>NZ_FONG01000003.1 GCF_900112845.1 Actinacidiphila alni | reverse complement strand
CGAGGCGGGCAGACCCAGGATCGGCCCGATCCGGGCAGGGCCCAGCTTGCGTGTCCGGCGCAGTTCGCAGACCCGGGCCTCCACTGCGGCCGGGGTGCGGTGCGGTGTCGTATGCGGCCGGCTGGGGCGGTCGGCCAGGCCCGCATCCCCCTCGGCCCGCCAGCGGGCCACCCACTTGTGCCCGGTCGCCCGTGAGATGCCCATCTCAGCAGCGACATGGGCGACCGGCCGACCCGACAGCACACGTTCGATCAGGATTCGTCTGCCATGAACGGTCAGCCGGGCATTACGGTGAGACACGAAGACCTCCGGGCGGTGCGTTCCTAGACAGCTCCACCACACCGGAGGTCTTCGCCATGATCAAGACCCACGAGCGTCAACAACGCTCATGATCAATACACCTAGTCGATGTCGATCGGCCCGTCCGTCGTCCCCCGGCCGCCCTTGCCCTTGCCGCCCCGGTCACCGCCGGGGTTGACCAGGCCGCGCAGCGCCGGCAGATTGTCCGACTCCTCGCCGGACCCGTCGCCGCCCTCGCCGCCGTTGAGATTCTTGCGGACCGAGTCCAGGATCGTCAGACCCTGGCTGACCAGGCCCGCCGCGATCTCGCTGAGGCCGTCTGCGCCGTTGAGCACATTGACGTTGGCACCGGACAGGCCGCCCGCCGCCTCCTTCACGATCTGCGGGAGCTGGTCGATCAGCATCCGGTCCAGCGCCACCCGGTCGTGCGAGGCCGCGGCCGCGGCCTGGATGCGCATCCGCTCGGCGTCGGCGACAGCGAGCACCCGGATCCGCTCGGCCTCCGCCTCGGCGGGCTTGACGATCTCCGCCACGAGCTGCTGCTGGCGCAACTCGGCGGCGCGCAGCGCCAGTTCGGTCTGCGCGGCCAGCACCTCCTGCTGCGCGTGCGCCTGGGCGAGCGGGCCCGCCTGCGCCGCCTGCGCCTGCGCGCGGTCGACCTCGGCGCTGTACTCGGCCTGCACGACGGCGGTCTGCCGCGCGTACTCGGCCTGATTGCGCGCCGCGACCTGCTGCGCCTCCACCGACGCCTGGGTGGCCTGGGCCTGCGCGATCTGCGCCTGCCGCTGGATCGCCGCCTTGTGCGGCGCCGACATGGCCTCGATGTAGCCGGTCTCGCCGTCGTCGATGGACTGGATCTGCAGCGAGTCGACGCTCAGGCCGATCTTCGCCATCTCCGTCTTGGACGTCTCCAGTACCTCGGTGGCCAGTTTCTGCCGCTCGGTGACGATCTCCTCGACCGTCATCGAGCCGATGATGGACCGCAGGTGGCCGGCGAAGATCCGGCCGGTGAGCACCGCCATCTGGTCCTGGTCGGACAGGAAGCGCTGCCCGGCGTTGACGATGCTCTCGTGGTCGTTGCCGACCTTGAACGCGATGACGGCCTTGACCGTCAGCGCGATGCCCTGCTTGGTCACGCAGGTCTCGGCGACTTCCGCCTCGCACATCGCGAGCGTCAGGAACCGGGTCTTGCGGAAGACCGGCAGGACGAACTTTCCGTGGCCCGTGACCACGCGGAACGGCGCACCCCCCAGTCCACGCCGACCGCCCGAGATCAACATCGCCTCGTCCGGCGCGGGAACGCGGTAACCGAACATCCTTGTCTCCTTCACGTGCGCCGGCTCAGTCGGCCAGCGCGTCCAACGGGTCGACCCACTCGATGACATCCACCTGGCGTGTGCCGCGCGAGTCCACCACCAGCACGGTCGCCCCCTTCGGCAGGGGCTCCTCGGACCAGGCGAGGAAGGTTTCGGTGCCGCCTCTGACCCGTACGTGGACCTCGCCCGGTCCGGCCGCGCCACGCGTGCCGACGAGCAGCTCCCCCGTGCAGCCGATCACGGCTTCGTCCCGCGCCATCCGGCCGCCCCTCGCTCATGTGTCCGTTGTCGGTCCTGGATCACCCGACCGCGTTCATCCTCCCACCGGCGGGCCTTTCCGGTCCGTTACAGGTCCGCACCAAACAGGGGGTGCGTCACTTCCGTGACCCGGAAGCGTCGGGGCGGTTCGGCCGGCGGCGCAGCCGTTGGTCGGTTATGGACACGCCAGCCGGACGCCGGTCGTGTCAGGGTGTCCCTCAGACCGTTCCTCTGCTGGGAGGCTGGATGTTCCGGGGCTTCGCCGTGCCCTTGTCGGGAAAGACCGAGCGCGACCGCCGGGCGGCCGCCTCCGCTCTGGCGTACATCCGTACCGAGACGGGCAGCGCCGCCGTCCTGCTCGCGGCCACCTTGGTGGCGCTGGCCTGGGCGAACATCGCGCCCGGCAGCTACGACTCGGCGTGGGCGACGCACTTGTCGCTGCGCTTCGGCGACCACGGCCTCGACCTGGATCTGCGGGAGTGGGTCAACAGCGGGCTGATGACGCTGTTCTTCCTGGTCGTGGGGCTGGAGGCGCGGCGCGAATTCGACATGGGCGAGCTGCGCGACCGGCGCCGTATCCCGCTGCCGATGCTGGCCGGGGTCAGCGGCATGGTGGTGCCGGTCGCGATCTACCTGGCGGTCAACTCCGGCCGGTCCTCGGTCCACGGCTGGGGTACGGCGATGTCCACCGACACCGCCTTCGCGCTGGGCATGCTGGCCCTGCTCGGCTCGCGCTTCCCCGAGCGGCTGCACACCTTCATCCTGACCGTCGCCGTCGTGGACGACTTCCTGGCGCTCGGCGTGATCGCCGTGGCCTACAGCGACCACATCTCCTGGACGCCGCTGCTGGTCGGCATCGGTGTGCTGCTGCTGGTGTACGGGGTGCGCAGCGCGGGTGTGCGGCGCGGCGCGGTGTACGCGGTGCTGGGCGTCGTGGCCTGGGTGGCGTTCCTGCACTCCGGGGTGGATCCGCTGGTCGTCGGCCTGATCATGGGCCTGCTCTCGTACGCCTATCCCGCCTCCCGGGACGCGCTGGAACGCGCCACGGGGCTGTTCCGCTCCTTCCGGGAGCAGCCGACCGCCGAGCTGGAGCGGGAGGCGCGCCTCGGTCTGGCCTCCGCGGTCTCTCCCAACGACCGGCTGCAGCGGCTGTGGCACCCGTGGAGCAGCTATGTGATCGTGCCGCTGTTCGCGCTGGCCAACGCGGGCATCGAGATCAACGGTTCGCTGCTGGCCGACGCCTTCACCTCGCCGATCACCCTCGGCATCCTGCTGGGCTACGGCATCGGCAAGCCGGTCGGCATCGTCGGCGCGTCCGCGCTGGCCACGCGGCTGAGCAAGGGCCGGATGCGGCCGTCGGTCGGCTGGGCCGCGGTGCTGGGCGGCGGCTCCATCGCGGGCATCGGCTTCACGGTGTCGCTGCTGATCGCGACGCTGGCCTTCGACGGCGACCAGCTCGCCGAGGCGAAGATCGGTGTGCTGAGCGCGGTGGTGTTCGCGATGCTGCTCACCACCGTGGTGGCGCTGGTCGCCGGGCGGCTGCCGGAATCGCGCCGGGCGCGGGCGCTGCTGGGTACCGCCGAGTCCGTGGTGGACCTGGTGGAGCCGGTCGATCCGGACCGTGACCATGTGCGCGGGCCGCTGGACGCACCGGTGACGGTTGTCGAGTACGGCGATTTCGAGTGCCCGTTCTGCGGGCAGGCCGAGGGTGTGGTGCGCGAGCTGCTCGCGGACTTCGGCGACAGTGTGCGCTATGTGTGGCGGCATCTGCCGCTCACCGATGTGCACCCGCACGCGCAGCTCGCCGCGGAGGCTTCTGAGGCCGCCGCCGAGCAGGGCCGTTTCTGGGAGATGCGCGATCTGCTCTTCGAGCGGCAGGACGCGCTGAAGATCCGCGATCTGCTGGAGCACGCCCGGGAGATCGGTCTGGACGTGCCCGCGTTCAAGGAGTCGCTGCACAAGCGGCGCGGCGCCCACCGGATCGCCAAGGACGTGGAGTCCGCCGACCTCAGCGGGGTGTCGGGCACGCCCACCTTCTTCATCAACGGGCGCCGCCACCACGGCGCGTACGACATCGACAGCCTCTCCGAGGCGGTCATCGCGGCGCGCGAGCGGGCGCTGATCGAGCAGTCCATGTGACGGAGGGTGGTCCGCGCTCGTCCGGGTGCGGGGAATCGTCAGGGTGCGGGGGTCGTCGGGGGTGCGGGGAGCCGTCAGGGGTGCAGGGAGCGGACCGCGCGGGGCACGCCCGGCGCCTGATGGCCGCCGCTGGCGATCATCCGGACCTCGCCGTCCGCGCTGATCTCGGCGCGCACGATCCCGGTCTCGTCCTCGTAGATCGGGTAGCCTCCGGCGCCGGACTTCTCGGTCCGGTGGACGTGCACGACGTCGTCCTCCACCGAGGGCGCGTGAAAGACCAGCTCGTACGTCTGCGGGTAGTCCATGGGCAGTCCTCCAGACCTGCCCATCATCCCTCGCACCGCCCGGACGCGCCTGCGGGGAGCCGGGCGGCGCGTCAGTCCAGCAGCCCGCTCTTGTAGGCCGCCGCGACCGCGGAGGCGCGGTCGCGGACGCCGAGTTTGGCGTACAGGTGCAGCAGGTGGGTCTTGACGGTGGCCTCGCTGATGAAGAGCTGTTTCGCGGCTTCCTTGTTGGTGGAGCCGGCGGCGACAAGCCGCAGCACCTCCAGTTCGCGTTCGGTCGGCGCCTCCGCGGCCGGTACGGCGGGGCCGCGGACATGGCCGAGCAGCTTCTGCGCGACGGTCGGCGCGAGGACGGCCTGGCCGCGGTGGGCGGCGCGCACGCCCCGCACGAGTTCGTCGCGCGGCGCGTCCTTGAGCAGGTATCCGGTGGCGCCGGCCTCCACCGCGGGCAGTACATCGGCGTCGCTGTCGTACGTGGTGAGGACCAGCACGCGGACATCGGGTGCCCGGTCGCGCAGCGCCCGGATCGCCTCGACGCCGCCCATCCGCGGCATCCGCAGATCCATCAGGACCACGTCCACCGGCAGCGCGGCGGCGCGCTCCACCGCCTCCACGCCGTCCGCGGCCTCGCCGACGACCTCGAAGTCCGGGTCGCCGTCGAAGACTCCGCGCAGGCCGTCGCGTACGACGGGGTGATCATCGACGATCAGCAGGCGAATAGTCACACGGCATTCTCCACCCCCGCCGGGCCCGCGACCGGTTCGGGTGCGCGCCGGACCGCGGGGACACTGGCGCTGATGGCGGTGCCGTCGCCCGGGCCGCTCTCGATCTCCAAGGCCCCGCCGACCTGCCGCAGCCGCTGCCGCATCGCGGTGAGGCCGTAGCCGTTCCCCTCGCCCGCACTCCCGGCGGCGGCCGTACCGCCGACGGAATCCGGAGCGGCCCCGGCCCGGCGGGGGTCGAAGCCGCTGCCGTCGTCCAGCACGTCGAGGACGACGACCTCGTGGGTGTAGGAGAGGGTCAGTCCGGCGCGGGAGGCGGCGGCGTGCTTGGCGATGTTGGCGAGTCCTTCCTGCGCGGTGCGGAAGAGCACGACCTCCAGCGCGGGCGGCAGCGGCACCGGCGTCCCGGTGACCTCGACCCGTACCCGTACGCCCGAGGTCTGCGACCAGCGGTCCGCCAGATCGCCGATGGCCTCGGGCAGATGGGCCTCGGCGAGCGGTCCCGGGCGCAGCGCCTGCACCGAGCGACGCGCTTCGGTCAGGCTCTCGCGGGCCAGCCGGGCGGCCAGGTCGCGGTGCCTGGCGCGGCGTTCGGGGTCGGCGTCGAAGCGCTCGGCGGCCTCCAGTTGGGTGACGATGCCGGTCAGGCCCTGGGCGATGGTGTCGTGGATCTCGCCCGCCATCCGCTGCCGCTCGTCGAGGACACCGGCTTCCCTTGCCTGGACCACCAGTTGGGCGTGCAGGCCGGCGTTCTCCTCCATCGTCTCGCGCAGCCGCCGGTTGGCCTGCGCCAACTCCTCGATGTTGCGGGCGCGTTGTCTGCTGCGCAGGTCCTCCTCGATGCTCTGGAAGGTGATGACGCCCGCGACCAGCATGTTGATCAGGACGAGTCCGGCGTAGACGGTCACGACGCCGCCGTGCAGATTGCCGACGCCGCCGACCTGTGTGGTGGCCATCAGCGCCGAATTGACCGCGACGGCCGGCAGCCACAGCGCGCGCGGGAGCAGCGCGACCTGGAGGTAGCCGGTGAAGCCGAAGAAGCCGTAGAGCGGGTTGAGGGCCACCAGCGCCCCGATGAGGACGAGGATTCCGGCGACGAAGACGACCGCCCGGCGCTCGCGGCCCGCGGGCACGGGGAAGGTCACGCCCATCAGCCGCAGCCAGAGCGCCGCCGCAAGGGACAGGCCGCAGGCCAGTGCGAGGGCGGCGGCCGTGTGCGCGCCGAGGACGAGCGTGGCGATCAGGGACACCGCCAGGCCCATGTACGGCAGATTGTTGTGGAGCTGCCTGCGGCGCTCGGTCGCGTCGTCTGCGTTCACCCGTCCATCATTCCCAACGGAAGACGCGGGCGGCGAGCAGGCTGCCGAGCACGGTGTACGCGGCCAGCACCGTCAGGTGCCGCCACAGCGGGCCGTCGCCGGACCAGGCGGCCATGACGGCGCCGAAGGGGACGTATTCGCCGATCCGCTGGAGCGCCCGCGGCATTTCGGCGACCGGGAAGTACAGGCCGCTGAAGAAGAAGTTCAGCACCATCAGCGGGACGCCCGCGCCGCTGGCGGCGCCTGAGGTGCGGGCGAGCGCGGCGACGACCAGGCCGAGTGCGAACACCGCGCCGCTGCCGAGCACGAAGGCCGCGGTCACGCTCGCGGGGTCGGCGGGCGCCTTCACATGGAAGGCGAGGGCGCCGATGGCGATGATCAGGGCGACGCCGAGCGCGGCGATCGCCGCGATGACGGCCAGCAGGGCCGCGAGCATGCCCGCGGCCGGTACGGGGCTGACCGCGAGCCGGCGCAGCACGTCCTTCTCGCGGAAGGACGCCATCGTCAGCGGCAGCGCGGTGAGCGCGACGAGCAGGGGCACCATCGCGGCGATCGTCGGCACATAGACGTCGATGACGCTGCGGCCGTCGAGTGCCTTCTGGTCGGTGGTGAAGGCGGGGATGTTGCCGAAGACCACCACCAGGGCGGGCGGCAGCAGCAGCCACACCAGCGCGGCGGGCTCGCGCAGCAGCAGGCGCGCCTGGGTGAGGGTGAGGGTCCTGAAGCCCTTGGTGGTCATCCTCATGGCGGGCAGGGCAAGCGCACTCATGGCGGTTCTCCTCACAGCGGGGCGGGGCCGGGTTCGGGGTGCATGCCGCGGTTCAGACGGATCGGCTGTGGCCGGTCAGGGCGACGAACGCGTCGTCGAGGGTGGTCTGCTCGACCCGCAGGTCGGCGGCGATGATCTGGCGGCGGGCCAGCAGCGAGGTGACGGCCTGGACGAGATTGCCGGTACCGCTGATCTCGACCTGCGGGCCGCGCCGGACCACGGAGACCACCTCGGGCAGCGCCCGCAGCGCGGCCTCGTCCAGCGGCGCGGACGGCCGGAAGCGCATCCGCTGGGTCTGTCCGGCGGAGGCGGCCAGGGCCGCCGGGGTGTCGACGGCGACGACGCGCCCGGAGTCGATCAGCGCGACCCGGTCGCACAGCCGCTCGGCCTCCGCCATGAAGTGGGTGACCAGGACGACGGTGACTCCTTCGTCCCGGATTCCCTCGACCAGGTCCCAGGTGGTGCGGCGGGCGTGCGGGTCGAGTCCGGTGGTCAGCTCGTCGAGGATGACCGCACGCGGGCCGCCGATCATCGCCAGCGCGATCGCGAGCCGCTGCTTCTGGCCGCCGGACAGCTGCTTGTAGCGGGCCCCGGCCTTCTCCGTCAGGCCGAGCCGGTCCATCAGCGGCGCCGCCGGTACGGGGCGCGCGTAGAAGGACGCGAAGAGGTCGAGGGCCTCGCGGACCGTGATCCGGTCGGGCAGCCCGCTCTCCTGGAGCTGGACGCCGAGCACCTGCCGCAGTGCCTCCCGGTCCGCACGCGGGTCGAGGCCGAGGACGCGGACGCTGCCGCGGTCGGCGGACCGCAGTCCCGACAGGCACTCCACGGTGGTGGTCTTGCCCGCGCCGTTGGGCCCGAGGATGCCGAAGATCTCGCCCTCGCCGACGGTGAAGGAGACGTCGTCCACCGCCACCAGGTCTCCGTAGCGCTTGTGCAGGTGATCGACCTCGATGACCGTCATGGTCGCGGTCCCTCCTCGGCTTCCCCGTGGGTTCTCGTCGGCTGTCCGGCGCTCTGTGCCGTACGCCGTCCAGACTCCCGCGCGGGGCGTGCCGTACGGATCGGCCTGCGGGCTCCTTCTGCGGCCGGTCCGGTGGACCCGGGGCATCCACCGATCGGTTGACGGGCCGCCGGACCTGCTGGTCAGCGGGCGGCGCGGGGTGCGGCGGGCGCGGCGCTGTCGCGCTGCCTCAACTGCCCTTCCGTATCGGTCGGTTCCGGCGTCGGCAGGCCGTGCAGGAGGGCGAGGAGAGTACGGGCGGCGCGCCCGCCCAGGGTGTCGGCGCCGCAGGTCAGCGCGGTCAGCGATGGACGAGGGAGGCGGCACAGGTCGGAGTCGTACCAGGCCAGCACGCTCAGCTCGTGCGGCACCCGGACCCCCATCTCATGGGCGACGGCGAGGCCGGCCGCGGCGCCAACCCCATCGTCGTGGACGATCGCGGTCGGCGGTCGCGGCGCGGAGAGCAGCGCGCGGGTGGCGCGGGCGGCCCGGCCGGTGGTGGGGTCGGCGGCGACGGTCCGGGGCGGGGTGAGGCCGGCCCGCGCGCAGGCCGCCCGCAGTGCCCGGGCCCGCGCCGCGCCGAGCCACAGCGGGGAGTCGCCGCCGACGTAGCCGATGTCCCGGTGGCCGAGGGCGGCGAGCCACCGTACGGCCGCGTCGGCGACGGCTTCGTCGTCGGTCCGGACCACGGGGAAGGGGACGCCGGGCCCGGTGCGGCCGATGACGACGGCCGGGAGTCCGGCGTCCGCGAGCCGGCGCAGGGCGGCGCCGTCGTTTCGGAGGTCGGCGACGACCGCCCCGGTGATCCGGCCCGCCTGCCACCACTTGAGCAGCCGGTCCTGCGGGGCGCCGCCCGCGCCGTCGGTCAGGGCCGGGAGTACGGACCAGCCTCCGGGTGCCAGGACGGCGGCGATCCCGGCGAGGAGGTCTCCGGACAGCTGCCGCGAGGCGGGGTGTCCCGCGCCGCCGGGCAGCGCGACCCCGATGGCGTCGGAGGCCGTGACCGACCGGCGGGCCATGGTGCGGGCCAGCGGGTCGGGCGCCCAGCGCAGCGCCTCGGCCGCGTCGAGGACCCGTCGCCGGGTGGCGGGCGACAGCCCGGGTCGGCCGTTGACGGCCAGCGACACGGCCGCCGGTGACACGCCCGCCCGGCGGGCCACGTCCTTGATGGTGACGCGGCGCGGAGGACCGTCCTCCGCGCCGGTGCCCGTCACCGCGTGGAACCGGCCGCGGTGCCCGCCGTGGACCGGGCGCCGCCGTCGACCGGGGCGTCCGCCGTACGGTCTCCCGCCGACGGGTCCGGTGCGTTGTGCGGCGCCGCCGACCGGTCGGCGTTGACGCAGTACAGCGCCCCCGGCAGCGTTTCCGGAGCAGGCCGCGCCCAGCCCCGTACCCGGTAGGTGACGCTCTCGCCGGGCAGCAGTGTGGTCGGGCCCCGGTCGGTGCTCGCGCCGGGGTCGAGC
Source organism: Actinacidiphila alni (assembly GCF_900112845.1). GTDB lineage: Bacteria > Actinomycetota > Actinomycetes > Streptomycetales > Streptomycetaceae > Actinacidiphila > Actinacidiphila alni. Next base: position 499,485 of record NZ_FONG01000003.1, on the reverse strand, counting down.
AGGTCGGCCTGGAGGAGCAGGTCGCGGACCAGGGTGTGCGCGGTGACGATGACCTCCGCCGTATCGCCGACGACGCGCAGCTCGGTCCTGATGTCGGCCTTGGGGTACGCGAACGCGCTGTCCGCGGCGGCGAAGCGCAGCGCCCGCAGGCCGTCGCCGTCGGCGACCCAGAACTCCCGTGCGGGATCGCCGATGCGGCCGACCCGCGGCGGCAGTTCCAGCAGCGCGACCGTGCGCGGCCCGGCGGCGACGGTGAGGCGGTGCTCGGCGAGCACGGCGCCCTCGGCGTCCATCCGGCGCAGCAGGACCGGACAACTCCAGGCGTCGGCCGACTGGTTGACGGCGACGAGGACGAGGCGGCCGTCACGCTCCTGGAAGGTCAGCAGCCGGTCGGCGTAGAGCCGTTTCAGCTCGTGGTAGAGCGGCTTCTCGCGTCCGTCGCCGTCGACGGCGGCCCAGGAGGTCACCGGCCAGCAGTCGTTGAGCTGCCACAGCACCGTGCCGGCGCAGCGCGGCCAGTGCGAGCGCCAGTGCTCGACGCCGGTGGCGATGGCGCGGGCCTGGTTGAGCTGTGTGAGGTAGTGCCAGGTGGCGAAGTCGCCGTCGGGGACCGCGAAGTGGGGGGCGAGGCCGCGGGCGAGCTTGCCGTTGCCGTCCTCCGCCTTCTGGTGGTGCAGCATGCCCGGGGAGTCGGCGGCGAGCGGCGTGTCGCTCAGCGCGCGGTCGAGCGTGGCCCGGGCGGGCGGTGCCTGCCAGCCGAATTCCGCGACGAAGCGCGGGACGTCCGCCAGATAGTCGCTGTAGTCGCGGCGGTTCCACACCTCCCACGAGTGGCTGGTGCCGTGACCGGGGTCGTTGGGGTGCGCGTCCCAGGAGCCGGACCAGGGGCTGCCCGCCCAGTACGGCCGGGTCGGGTCGAGCCGAGCCACGGTCTCCGGCAGCAGCCGCAGGTAGTAACCCTCGCCCCAGGCCGCGCCGTTGAGATCGTCCTGCCAGTCCCAGTCGGTGAAGCCCCACAGATTCTCGTTGTTGCCGTTCCACAGCACGAGAGACGGGTGGGACATCAGACGGACGACGTTCTCCTCGGCCTCGGCGGCGACCTCGGACCGCAGCGGTTCGTCCTCGGGGTAGGCGGCGCAGGCGAAGAGGAAGTCCTGCCAGACCATGAGGCCCAGTTCGTCGCAGAGGTCGTAGAAGTCGTCGCTCTCGTAGATGCCGCCGCCCCAGACGCGGACCAGGTCGACCCCGGCCGCCGCGGCCTGCTCCAGGCGGCGCCGGTAGCGGGCGTGGGTGATGCGGCTGGGGAAGACGTCGTCGGGGATCCAGTTCACACCGCGGGCGAAGACGGGGACACCGTTGACGACGAGGGTGAAGGCGGAGCCGTACTCGTCGGCGGTGGTGTCCAGTTCCACGGTACGAAAACCGACGCAGCGCTCCCAGGTGTCCAGGACCCGGGAGGTGTCGGCGCCGCCACCCGTGTCCGGGTCGGTGTCGGCGCCGGGCGCGGCGAGGGTCACGTCGCACAGATAGCGGGGCTGTTCGCCGTAACCGCGCGGCCACCACAATTCGACGTCGGGGACGGCCAGTTCGACGGTCGCGGTGTCCTGTCCGGCGGGCAGGTCCGCGGACGCCTCGACGCCCGCGACGCGTACGGCGGCCCGCAGGGTGCGCGACTGCCCGGACGCGGCGCGCTCCACGGTGAGGTGCACGGTGACCCGCCCGGTGCCGTCGTCCACGGTGACCTGCGGGCGGACCTCGGCGAGCCGGGCGGTGGACCAGAATTCCATCCGCGCCTCGCGCCAGATGCCGGCCGTCACCAGGGTGGGACCCCAGTCCCATCCGAAGGAACAGGCCATCTTGCGGACGAAGTTGAAGGGTTCGGCGTACGCGTTGGGCCGCGGCCCGGTGGCGGCGCGTACGGTCTCGGCCTCTTCGTACGCGGAGGTGAAGCGGATGTCGAGCGGTGTCCCGTCGGCGGGGTGCAGCAGTCCGGTGACGTCGTAGCGGTAGCCGCGGTGCATGTTGCGGGTGGCGGCCAGCGGCTTGCCCGCCACGCTGATGTCGGCGACGGTGTCGAGGCCGTCGAAGACGAGGTCGGCGCGTTCGTGTCCCGCCGGGGCGGCCGGTATCCGGGTGCGGTAGCGCCAGTCGGCGCGGCCCACCCAGGCGACCTCCTCCTCGTTGCGGTCGAGGTAGGGGTCGGGGATCAGCCCCGCGGCCAGCAGGTCGGTGTGCACACAGCCGGGAACCCGCGCGGGCACGGCGGTGTCGGCGAGCGCCGGCGGTGCCTGTTCCGGCCGGTGCCGCGCGGTGTCCAGGTGCAGCGTCCACGCGTCGGTGAGCGGCTTGCGGACCTTCATTCGGGCTCCTTGATCCTGTGCATGGGTGCGTCGGTCGCGCGCGGGTGCGCTCACTTGGTGGCGCCGGAGGCGAAGCCGTTGTAGATGAACCGCTGGAGGGCGAGGAAGACGACGAGGCTGGGGATGATCACCAGCGCCGCCCCCGCGGAGATGACCTCCCAGTGCGCCCCGTACGGGCCCTTGAAGCGGAACAGCGAGGTCGAGATCGTGCCGAGGTTGTCGTCCGGCATGTAGAGGAAGGGAATGTAGAAGTCGTTGTAGATCGCGACGCCCTTGATGATGACGACGGTCGCGATCGCCGGCTTCAGCAGCGGCACGATGATGCGCCAGTAGATGGTGAAGGAATTCGCGCCGTCCAGCCGGGCCGCCTCGTCGAGCGAGACGGGGATCGAGCGGATGAATTGCAGGAAGATGTAGATGGACACGATGTCGGTGCCCATATAGAGCATGATCGGCGCCCAACGGGTGTCCATCGCACCGAGGTTGTTCACGATCTGGTACGTGGCGACCTGTGTGGTCACGCTCGGCACCAGCGAGGCGATCAGGAACAGCCCGAGGATCAGCCGCTTGAAGGGGAAGTGGAAGCGGTCGATCGCGTAGGCCGTCATCGAGCCGATCAGCACGGTGCCGAGGACGGAGAAGAAGAGGATGAAGGACGTGTTCCACAGCGCCCGCATCATGTGGCCGTCGTTGAACGCCGTCACGTAATTGTGGAAGTTCAGCCAATGGTGCGGCGCGGACAGCGGGTTGGCGCTGCCCATTTCCTTAGCTGTGCGCAGCGAGGTGAGCAGGATCGCCAGCAGCGGGATCAGCACGACGGCACTGGCCAGCACGAGCGAGAGGTATTTGAGGAACACCGCGGTCGCGCCGCGCAGCGACCGCGTGCCGCCGCTGCGGGGCCGGGGCGCCTTGACCGCGGCGGGGCCGGTGAGTGCGGTCATGACTGTTCGACCCTCTCGTCGGGAAACAGCAGGCGTTGCAGCCAGGTCACCAGGAGCACGATCGCCAGCAGCACGACGGCGGCGGCGGACGCGAGTCCGGTCTTGTTGAAGTTGAAGGCGAGTTTGATCGTCTGGATGACGAAGGTCTCGCTGTTGTTGGAGCCGCCGGTCATGATGAACGGGATCTCGAACACCGACAGCGAGCCGGAGATCGCCAGGATGACGCTGAGGCTGATGATCGGCCGGATGCTGGGCGCGATGACATAGCGGAACTGCTGCCAGCGGCTGGCGCCGTCCAGTGCCGCGGCTTCGTAGAGCTGCGGTGGGATGGACTGGATAGCGCCGAGGAACAGCACCATGTTCAGGCCCATGAAGCGCCATACGGATACGCCCGCGAGCGAGGTGTTGACCAGGTGCGGATCGCCGAGCCACAGGTGCGGTCCGACGCCGAACGCCTTCAGGATGCTGTCCAGGGTGCCGCCGGGCTGGAAGAAGTACAGGAAGACGAAGCCGATGGCGACGCCGTTGATGAGATAGGGGAAGAACAGGATTCCCTTGAACAGATTCCGCAGCCGGGTGTTGAAGCTGAGGATCGTCGCGAAGTACAGCGCGGCGGCGATCTGCACGACGGAACCCGCGAGGTAGAACAGGCTGACCCAGAACACCTGGAAGAGCTGCGGTCGGGTGAACAGGTCGGTGTAGTTGTCGAGTCCGACGAAATTGCGGGTGGGGCTGATGCCGTCCCAGTCGGTGAAGCTGTACGAGATCATGTCCGCCACCGGCAGGTAGGTGAAGACCACCAGCAGGGTCAGCGGGGCGAGCAGGTACAGCCACGGGGTGAACCACCGCGACCTGCGGGTGCGGCGGCGCGGGCGGGGTTCCGTGCCGCCGCCGGGGCGGGCCCGCCGGCCGCGCGGGCGGCGGCCGGGGGCGTCGTCGGGCGGTGACGGCAGGGCGGGCACGCGGGTGCCCGCCGTCTGCGGTGCGCTCATGGGTCCGTCTCTCCGGTCAGCCGAGGGTGCCCTGGGCGTCGGACCACTTCTTGTTGAGGTCCTTGAAGACGCTGTTCATGTCGCCGCCGGCCGCGCCGCGGGCCACGTCCACGATGTGCTGCGGGTAGTCCTGGTTGTTGATGCCGATCTCGGACGCCTTGTCGATCTCGTCGACCTGCGCGGTCTTGTCATTGGTGGGGTGGACGAACTGCACGTCGGCGTCCTGGTACGGCTTGAGGTCGGCGGGCAGCGGTGTGCCCTTGACCGAGGAGATCGACAGGGCGGCCTGCGCGTCGCCGGACTTGGTGATGAACCAGTCGATCCAGGCGCGGGCCGCGGCCTTGTTCTTGGAATGGGTGTTGATCGCGTACTGGTAGTCGGGCCTGACCACCGAGCAGAAGTGGCCGTCCTTCTGGGCCGGGAAGGGCATGAAGCCGATGTCGGCCGGGTCCTTGCCGGCCTTCTTCGCGGCGTCCTGCATCTGCACCACGGCCCACGAGCCGAGCCACATCGTGGCGATCTTGCCGGTGCCGATCAGGGTCTTGGAATTCTCCCAGTTGGTGGTGTTGGGGTCGGCCTCGGACAGCTTGTTGTGCACGATGTCGTAGAGCAGCTTGTCGGTGGTGTAGAGGTCCTGGCCGGGCGCCCAGGGCTCCTTGGTGGAGGCGAGCTTGTCGTTGGCGGCCGGGTCGCAGCTCGGCGAGCCCAGGGCGTTGCCCCAGTTCGTGAGCGGCCAGCCGTCGTGGTAGTTCGTGTAGTACGGGGTCGCGCCGGTCTTCGCCTTGATCGCCTGGAGGTCGGTGATGAACTGCTCGGGTGTGGTGGGCCAGTCGGTGACGCCGGCCTGCTTCCAGACCGCCTTGTTGTAGACGAAGCCGTTGGCCGTACCGATGTTGGCGATGCCGTAGACCTTGCCGCCGACCGTGGCGTGGTCGGTGAAGTCGTAGGTCCTGGACAGGTCCGCGGCCGTGCCCAGCGGTGCGAAGAAGGTCGGATACTGCTTGAGCGGCACCGAGTTGGGGATCGACAGCACATCGCCGTAGTTCTTGCTGTTGAGCCGGATCTTGACGTCGCCCTCGTAGTCGGTGAGGCCCTGGAACTTCACCGTCACGTGCGGGTAGATCTTGTTGAACTCGGCCGCGTAACGCTTCGCGGTGCCGTCCTGCACCTGGTCGGTGCGGTTGGTGAGCACGGTGATGGTGCCCAAGACCTTGGACGGGTCCTTCGGCGCGGTCGCCGTGTCGGACGAACCGCTGCCGCCGCCGCTGCTGCCGCAGGCGGCCAGCGTCATCGCCATCGTCACTGCCACCGCGCTGGTCGCCAGGACCGTTCTGCTTCTGCGCACGCGGAACCACTCCCTCGTCTGTGAACCGGAAACGCCGCACTGCGGGCCGCAGCGACGGACGTCTCGTCGTCGGGGCGGAGCGGCTGATGGCTGCTTAACGTAGACGCAACCTGGCACCACTGTCTATAGAACGGTCTAGTAATCTGTGGACGTGGTCAACGAGGGCTTGAACGACGGCATATTGCTGTTTCTTTACTTAACTTCTGTGGCACTGAACGGGAACCGCCGGGCGGTGGGGTCGCACAGGCGCCGGCGACCGCACCGCCCGGCGGGTCGGTGGGGATGGTGAGGTGGTGCGTTGGTGGTGCGTCGGTGAGGTGGTGCGTCAGGACGCGGCGGACGGCATGGGGTGCTGCTGGAAGAACTGCCACATCAGGGAGTTCGCACTGATCTCCCGGGTCGTGGTGCCGTTGCCCGCCGACTCCTGCGGTGATCCCGGCCAGGTGTGGCCGCCGTTGGAGACCGAGTACAGCTCGACGTTCGCGCCGTCGCGGCAGCCGCCGTAGACGGTGTGCTGGACGTGCGTGGTGGTCTGCGTCGTGGTCGGCCCCGTGGTGCAGCCGTTGAGCGTTGCCCAGCGCTGCTGGGCGACCGGCACCGAGTAGTGCCAGGCGGTGCTGTCACCGCCGCCGTAGTACGGATTGGTGTTGTCCTGCTGCCCGTGGAAGGCGATCACCGGTACGGCCCTGCCGGGCGCGCAGGACGCGGGGTCGGGCCGGGTGCCGTCGGCCGGGTCGGGCCGTCCCGCGCGGATGCCGGCGACCGGGGCGACGGCGGCGATCTTGTCGGACAGCATGCACGCGAGCGCGGACGTCATCCGGCCGCCGCCGGAGTAGCCGGTCGCGTACACCCGCGCCGGATCGACGCAGGCCGAGGCGGTGAGCGTACTGATCACCTGCCGCAGGAAGGCGACGTCGTCGCGGGTGCCGGACGGCGTCACGTACGGCACGTTCCAGATGTAGCCGCTGCCGCTGCGGACGACGCCGGTCGGGGCGGCGACGATGAAGCCGTTGGCGTCGGCGGTCGGGGCCATGTCGCTGTACGCGAGCTGGCCGGCGCCCGTGCCCTGGCTGCCGTGCAGATTCAGCACCATCGGCAGCCGCGCGCCGGCGGCCCGCGGCGGGATGTGGACGAGCACCTGGTAGGTGGTGCCGCCGAAGGACACCGGGGTGTCGTACTGCCCGCTGCCGAGCGCGGGCGTGCAGCCGCCGGGCGGCGTCCCTCCCCCGCCGGGCAGTTGCCAGGTCTGCCAGGGGTTGGTGTTGCGGTCCCAGATCTGCAACCGGGTGCCGTTGGCGGTGTTGCCACCGGGGGCGTCCAGATAGCGGCCGGACTGCGGATTCTTCAGGTGACCGTCGGCCTCGGCCACCCACTGCTGGGCGCCGGAACCGTTGCAGTCCCACAGTTGGAGCTTGGTGCCGTTCACGGTGCCCTGTCCTGTCACGTCCAGACACTTGCCGAGCGCCTTGACCGTACTGTCGCTGCCGACCGTCCAGGACTGGGCGTTGGTGCCGTTGCAGTCGTAGAGCTGGACGGCCGTGCCGTTGGCGGTGCCGGCGGCGGCCACGTCCACGCACTTGCCGCCGACGCCCGTGATCGGGCCGGTGCCGGTCGCCGACGCGGCGGCCGGCGTGGCCGCTGTCGCCTCGGGCGGCGCGCCCGCCAGCCATGCCCCCGCCAGCAGGGGCAGCGCCGCGAGCACGGCGGCCCGCTTGCGCGTGAAGATCTTCGCTCTCATTGGACCCTCTCATGTGACCCATGGGGGTGGAACGGTGATGGAACCGCTGATCGGAAACACTGATGGAACGTTGCATGCCGCTCGTCCGCGACGACGAGTGGCTCCTCATCGTGATCGCGGGAATGCGGCCGAAAGACCGACGTCTGGACGCTAGGACTCTGGTCCAGGCCATGTCAATGAACGCGGCAGAAGTTTCTAAAACGTGCGAGTGACACAAGCGAGAGGCCCCGACACGATGTCGTGTCGGGGCCGATTCACGGCCGGCGCAGGGGAGTTCGGGGCCTGAGCGGGGCGGCGGGTCAGCCGCGGGGCGGCGGGGCCGTGGAGCCGCGCGGGACCAGGCTGGGGATCTGGGCGGCGTGCGAGGTGGGCTTGCGGTGCGTCATGACGTCGAAGAGGGTCTCGGTGACGTCCGCGCCGAAGGAGAAGATGTCGTGCCGCATCGCGGACAGCATCGGCCGGGTGAGCTGGCACAGCTGCGAGTCGTCCCAGGCCAGCAGCGACAGGTCGTGCGGGACGGAGAGGCCGAACTCGGCGGCCACACCGAGGGCGGTGACGGCCATGATGTCGTTGTCGAAGACGATCGCGGTGGGCCGTTCCGCCGCGAGCAGCAGCGTACGGCAGGCCCGGCTGCCCTGGTCGGCGGAGAAGTCGGCGACGACGGTCCGCGCCGACAGGCCCAACTCCTGTGCGGTGTCGCTGAAGGCGCGGGTGCGGATGGCGCTGTGCCCCAGCTCCTCGGGGCCGGAGACCCGGGCGATCCTGCGGTGCCCGAGCGCCGCCAGATAACGGACGGCCTCGACCGTGGCGGCCGCGTCATCGGTCCACACCGAGGTGAAGGGCCCGGCGAGCGACGGATGTCCGACGACCACCGCGGGCAGCCCTATCGCGGACAGTGCGGGCACCCGCGGATCGTCGACCCGCAGGTCGACCAGGATGCTGCCGTTGACGCGGTTGCCCTGCCACCACTCGCGGTGGACCTCGATCTCCTCCGCGGGTTCCACCAGCCGCAGCAGCAGCGAGCAGGAGTGCTGCCCGAGCACGCTCTCGATGCCGGAGATGAACTCCATGTAGAAGGGTTCGAGGCCCAGCATCCGCGCCGGCCGGGCGATCGCCAGGCCCACGGTGTGCAGAGCGCGGCCGGACAGCGACTGCGCCGCCTGGTTAGGACTCCAGCCCAGCTCGCGCGCGGCCTGGAGGATGCGTTCCTTGGTGCCGGCCGACACCCCCGGCTTGTTGTGCACCGCGATCGTCACGGCGGACGGCGAGACACCCGCGCGCTTGGCGACGTCCTTGATCGTGGCCTTGCGCCCGCCGCCGCCCGCTTCTGCCGTCTGGCTCACCCGGATGTCCGCCTTCGTCGTACGTCGTCGTGCCGCGTCGTGCGGCACGGCCGCGCCCCTTGGCTCCGCGCCGGAGTCCGGTCCGCGGCCGTTGCGGCCGAGGACGCGGGAGTACGCCCGGGCCGCCTCGCCTGCTCAGCGTACACTCAAACGTTTCATACGCGCCGGTAGCCGGTCGCTCCCGGCGGCGGGCCAACCGGCGGGCGGCGTACGGGGCGCAGGGGGACGGGCCGCCGGCACATCGCCGCGCAGCGGCGGTCCGCCCACCGGCTGTCGGCCCGCCGCCGGCGCGCACGCGCACACGGCACCGGTACGCCGGTACGTCCGCCGCGGCCTCATCGACCGGAGGCTCATCGGGCGCGGCTCCATCGGCCGACCGCTCAGCGGGCAGTGGCTCATCGGGCGCCGGCCGTGGCCGCGCCCGCGATGGCCGCGGCGCCGACCAGACCCGCGTCGCCGCGCAGCGCGGCCCGTTCCACCCGGACGCCCGCGGCGAAGGGCAGCGTGGCGTAGCCCGCCAGGTGGTCGCGCAGCGGCGGGAAGAGCACGTCGGCCGCCTCCGCGACTCCCCCGCCGATCACCGCGACCTCGATCTCCACCAGCGTGGCGACGGCGGCGATGCCCGCGGCCAGCGCCCGCGCGGCGGAGTCGAAGGCGGCGAGCGCGACCGGATGGCCGCGCCGGGCGCTGACGGCGACGGCCGCCGCGTCCGCCGGTCCCTCATCGGGCTGCCAGCCCTGCGCGACAGCATGCCGTGTGATGGAGGTGCCGCTCGCCAACTGCTCGACGCAGCCGCGGGATCCGCACACGCAGGGCTCGCCGAGCAGATCGACGGTGATGTGCCCGAGGTGCCCCGCGTTGCCGGTCGGGCCGCTGCGGACAGCGTTGTCGAGGACGAGTCCGGCGCCGACTCCGGTGGAGACCACCATGCACAGCGCGTTGCGGTAGCCACGGGCCGCGCCGATCCAGTGCTCGGCGGCCGTCATGGCGACGGCGTCGCCGCAGAGCACCACCGGCAGCCCGGCGACGGCGGGGTGCGCCCGTACCCGTTCCACGATCGGGAAGCCGCGCCAGGCCGGGATGTTCACCGGACTCACGGTGCCCGCCGCGATGTCGACCGGGCCCGCGCTGCCGATGCCCAACGCGGCGACGGAACGCCATTCCTGATGAGTCGTCAGCTCTGTCAGTACGTCGAGCGCGGCGCCGAGCACGGCCGTGTCACCGCCGGCGGGTGTCGGGCGGCGCGCCCGGCGCCGTACCGTCCCGCCGCCGTCGACCAGTGCGCCGGCGATCTTCGTGCCCCCGATGTCCAGGGCGGCCAGCAGCCCCCCGCCCGCTTCGGGCAGAAGCAGGGACGGTTGCGCGGCATCAGTGGCCATGGGCGTGGTCTCCGTTCACGGCGGACAGGCGGTCGGGCGGCGCGTCGTCGGACCGGCACACCACGCGGGCCCGGGGTCGTCCTCCTCGTCGCCACGAGCGGACTGTGCCCGTTTAGTCGCCTGGCGCCAATGAAAACCGACCTCGGGTCCCGCATGCTACTACAGCGTTTTAGGTACGACGAGGTGCCGCGTCGGCGCGCAGGCAGCACGCAGACAGCCGATAATACGGAGTCGATACGGTCGGCCTCCAGACCTTCGGTTGCCCGATCCGGGCCCGGTTCCGACCGCGCCGGTCAGCCGCGCGCGCTCGGCGGCTCCAGGACCAGCGCCGTCCGGCGCTGATGCACCGTCAAATAGCGCAGCCCGTCGGCGCCCGCGGTGAATCCGCGCAACGACCGCCGCGGCAGCCAGACGAGGGCGCCCGGCGCCAGGTCGACGGTGCCGACCTCCGTGGTGAGGCGGCCGTCGCCGCCGAGGACATGGACCAGGACGTCGAGGTCGGGACCGGCATGCGGCTCGATGCCCGCCCCCGGCGGGAGCTGGATGATGTTGGAGTCCAAGTCGCGGTCGCGCATCCGCAGCCTCCAGACCGCACCGGCCGCGTCCGGCTCGCCCGCTGCGCCCCCCGGGCCCGCCGCACCGGTTGTGCCCGCCGGGCTCCCCGCGCCCGCCGGTCGGGTGTCGGTCAGCACCCGCGGCAGCGGGGTCGACGCCAGCCGGCTGATCCTGATCCGCCACTCCCCCGGCGCCTTCGTCACGCACTCCCAGCCGTGGCCGCCCGGGTGCTCCGTCTCGAACTCGTCCCGCAGGTGCCGCGGGTCGTGGTCGTTGACCAGGACGAGGGATTCCCCCACCGCGAGCCCGTCGAACGCCGCGAAGACGGCCGGATGCTTGCGGGACTTGGGCAGCGCCCGTACGTCGAGTTCCGTTCCCGTCATGGCCTGCGGCCCTTCTATTTATACAAGTTCTACTTGTGTAAACTCTAACGCATGACGAAACCCACCGGTCCCGCGGACCCGTCGCCCGACGGCACGGAAGCACCCGTCGGGCGACGGCGGGACGTGCTCGACGCGCTCCGGCGGTCGGCCGCGCCGCTGAGCATCGCCGGCATCGCCCGGGACCTCGGCGTGCACCCCAACACCGTCAGATTCCACCTCGACACCCTCGTCGGACAGGGCCTGGCCGAGCAGGTCGGCGCCGTGCGCACCGGGCCGGGAAGGCCGCCGCTGATGTTCCGCGCCCGGCCCGGGATGGATCCGGCGGGACCGCGCAATTACCGGTTGCTGGCCTCGATCCTCGTGGGCGAGCTGGCCCAGCGGCGCAGCCCCGGGCGGGCCGCGGTCGCGGCGGGCCGGGCCTGGGGCGAACGGCTGGCCGGACCGCCGCACGGTGCGGCGTCCGGACCGATGCCCGGGCCGCTGACCGAGGACCGGACGGTCCGGGCGCTGCTGCGGCTGCTCGACGAGTGGGGCTTCGCCCCGGAGCACCCGGCGCCCGGCGGCGCGGACCGGATCGGGCTGCGGCACTGCCCCTTCCTGGATCTGGCGGAAGGCCGGCCGGACGTGGTGTGCCCGGTCCATCTCGGCCTGATCCAGGGCGCGTTGACGACGATGAACGGCGCGCTCACCGCGGACCGACTGGAGCCCTTCGTCGAGCCGGGACTGTGTGTGATCCATCTCGGCCGGACCACGGCCACCCTTGAGGAGGCAGCACGTTGAACGCGTCGTCGGCGGCGGCGATGGCCCTGGTCTTCACCTGGCTCGGCATGGTGCTGGCCATCTCCTTCCTGGAGGCGCCGCTCAAATTCCGCGCCCCGCACGTCACCATCGCGATCGGCCTGGGCATCGGCCGGATGGTGTTCCGCGCGCTCAACGCGGTGGAGGCGGCCTTCGCGGTCGCGCTGGTGGTACTGGTCGTCGCCGGTGACCTCCCGGGCCGGGCAGTCGCCGCGCTGATCGCCGCGATGGCGCTGCTGCTCGTCCAACTCGTCGCCGTACGGCCGCTGCTGACGCGCCGTTCGGACGCCGTACTGGCCGGCGAGGACCCGCCACGGTCGCGCGCCCACTACGCCTACATCGCCCTGGAGACCGCCAAGGTCGCGGCGCTGATCACGGCGGGGGCACTGCTAGCCGCCGGTTGATCCCGGTGCGCGGGCGGGACCGGGACGTCCGGCCGGGCCCACGGGGCCCGTTTGACGCGGACAGTTGTGCGTCGCACAATCATTGCTATGACTACAACTAATTCAGGCGGTCACAGCGAGGCGCCCCCGGACTCCGGCGGGCAGATCCTGCTCATCGGCGCGTCCCGCGGCCTCGGGCTGGCGCTGGCCAGGGAATGGCAGCGCCGAGGGCGGCATGTCGTCGCCACGGTGCGCGGCACGGGGCGTACGGCGCTGCACGACCTCGCCGACGCCCACCCGTCGGACATCGAGATCGAAACCCTCGACGTCACGGTGCCCGAGCAGATCTCGGCGCTCCGCGACCGGCTCGCGGGGCGGACCTTCGACCTGCTCTTCGTCAACGCCGGCGTCACCAATCAGCCCGAGGGCACGGTCGCGGAGACCTCGACCGACGAATTCGTCCGCGTCATGGTGACCAACGCCCTCAGCCCGTTGCGGGTCGTCGAGACGCTCGACGACCTCGTGGCACCGGACGGGACGATCGGTGTGATGTCCTCGGGCCAGGGCAGCGTCGCCAACAACGAGCGCGGCGGCCACGAGGTGTACCGGGGCAGCAAGGCCGCCCTCAACACCTTCATGCGCAGCTACGCCGCGCGGCGTAGCGAGGACCGCAGGCCGCTGGTTCTCATGGCCCCCGGGTGGGTCCGCACCGAGCTCGGCGGTGACGGCGCGCGGCTGTCGGTCGAGGAGAGCATCCCGAACGTCGTCCGGACGCTCGACGCGCTCGCGGACCGGCCGGGCCTGCACTACGTGGACTATCTGGGCCGGACGGTGCCGTGGTGACGGCGCACGACAGCACGCGCGACGGCACGCAGGACAGCCCTGAGGAGGGCGCCGCGGACGGCGCGCGGGAAGGTTCCCCCGCCGCCACCGCCGCCGAGCGCGCCTGGGCGCTGATGCACGGCTTCGTCGAGGCCCACAATCGGCACGGCGATCTGGCCGACGCGCTCGGTTTCCGGCTCGGGGCGGGACGCGGCAAGGTGCTCTTCCGGCTCCGACAGGGGCCCCTGACGCTCCGTGAACTCGCGGAATTCATCGGCGCGGACGCCCCATACACCACCGTCGTGGTGGACAAGCTCGAAGCCCACGGCCTCGTGGAGCGGCGGCCGCACCCCGACGACCGGCGCCGCAAGCTGGTCGCCCTCACGGCCGCCGGGCGGCGGGCCGTCGCGACCGCCGACGCGATCCTCCTGCGCCCGCCGACCGCGCTCGCGTCCGTCCCGGAGCGGGACCTCGAACAGCTCACCCAACTGCTCGCCCGCATCGTCGCGGCGGACACCCCGAACACACCGGACGCCCCGTAGGCACCGGCCGCCCCGACATCCTGAGCCCGGCCGACCCGGACCGCGAACGTCCTCTGGCGCCCGCCGGTCAGTCGGTCAGCCGGCCCAGCAGCCGCATCGCCTCCGCGAGGGTGCACCGCTCCGCGTCGTCGTACCGCTCCGCCAGGGCGCGGGCCAGCCACTCCACGCCCGCCTGCCGCACACCCTCGGCGCGTTCGCGCCCCGCGTCCGTCAGCTCCACGATCTGGCGGCGGCCGTCGACCGGATCAGGGGTGCGGTGGATCAGCCCCTGCCGGTCGAGGGACGACAGTGTCACGGCCATGGACTGCTGCCGTACGCGCTCGGCTTGCGCCAGTGCCGCGGCCGTGACCGCGTCGCCCTTGCCGATCCGCATCAGGACCGATGCCTGGGACGGGGTCAGATCCTGCCCGTCGGTCACCTGGAGGATGCGCCGCCGCAGTCTGCTGACCATCACCCGCATGTCCCATGACGCCTGGAGCGTCGCCGGGGTGACCGGCTCGACCTCGCTTTGCATATCCTCAGCCTACACTGTTAACTTTCAACTGTTCAGTTATGACTGTTGATTATCCGGCCCGGCCGGCGAACCGACGAACGACGAGAGGACCCACATGTCCGCATCCCGCACGGCGCTGCTGATCATGGACTTCCAGGCGGCCATCGTGGAGCGCATCGGCAGCGAGGACGTCGTGGCGGCGGCCGGACGTGCCGTCGAGGCGGCCCGTGCCGCCGGCATCCCGGTGATCTTCGTCCGTGTCGCCTTCCGGCCCGGCTATCCCGAGATCGCCGCCACCAACCGGTCCTTCTCCGCACTCGGTCAGGCCGGGGACTCCTTCACCGCCGACCACCCGTCCACCCAGGTGATCGAGGCGCTCGCGCCGCGCGCCGACGAGGCGGTGACCGTCAAGCGTCGGGTCAGCGCGTTCACCGGCAGCGACCTCGAGGTGCTGCTGCGCGCGGCCGGCGCCGAGACGCTGGTGCTCGCGGGCCTGTCCACCAGCGGTGTCGTGCTGTCCACGGTCCGCCAGGCCGCCGACCTCGACTACCGCCTCACGGTGCTCTCCGACGCCTGCGCCGACAACGACCCCGAGGTGCACCGCATCCTCACCGAGAAGGTCTTCCTCAACCAGGCCGAGGTCACCACCGTCGACGCGTGGGCGAAGTCCCTCTGACGCCCCCGACGCGGCCCGGCCCGACGGCCGTCCGCCGACGTGCCGGGCCGCGTCTCAGCAGTAGCGCTTGAAGCCGGCGCGGTCCTGACGCAGATTCCGGCGATGACGTATGCGCCCGATCAGGCGGCCGGCGCGCCGAACCACCGCGCGAGGCAGGCGTCCAGGCTCGTACCGCCGTCGCCGGTCCACACCACGTGGCCGTCGGGCCGCAGCAGCACCGCGGGCGCGTCCACCTCCGCGTCCGGGTCCACGACATGGTCGACGCGGTCGGCCCATCCGGTGACGGACAGCGTGCCGGTGCGGTCCAGGAGCAGGCCGCGGCCGGACCGCATGAGGGCGAAGAGCCGGCCGTCCTTGACCGGGATGTCCCGCAGCCTGCGGCCGAGCAGGGGCTGGGCGGCGGCCTGCTCGGCGCTGTCGGCGACGTCGTAGCGGATGCCGATGCCGGTGAGCTTCTCGATCAGGAGCCGGTTGACGTCCTCGATGTCCATCAGCTCCGTGAGCAGGTGGCGCACCGCGCGCGGCCCGGGTTCCTCGGACATCAGCTCGGAGTGGACACGGCTGTTGACCAGCACATCGGCGGCGACCGGGCTCCGCTCGGCCTCGTAGCTGTCGAGCAGCCCGCCGGGGGCCCAGCCCTGGATCTCGGCGGCCAGCTTCCAGCCGAGGTTGAAGGCATCCTGGATACCGAGGTTGAGGCCCTGCCCGCCCATCGGCGGGTGCACATGGGCGGAGTCCCCGGCCAGCAGCGCCCGGCCCTGCCGGTAACGCTCGGCCTGCCGGGTGGCGTCGCTGAACCGGCTGAGCCGGCGCGGCGCGCGCACGCCGAAGTCGGTGCCCACCAGTTCCCACAGCCGTCGCTTGAGGTCGTCCAGCGTGGGGCGGTCGGTGCGGTCCTCGGCCACCGCGGCGCCGCGCACGACGAAGGTGTACGTGCCCTCCGCCTGCGGGGTCGGCCCGAACTGCACGGTCTTGTCGGGGAGTTCGGCCACCGCGGCCCTCATCTCGGCTTCCGGCGCCGTCACCTCGACCTGGCAGAGCAGCCATTCGTTGCGCGCGGGCGCGCCGGGGAAGCCGATGCCGAGCAGCTTGCGCACGGTGCTGCGGCCGCCGTCGCAGCCGACCAGCCAGCGGGCCCGGAGTTCGCCGCCCCCGGCCGTCTCCACGCTCACCCCGTCGCTGTCCTGGCGCAGCCCGGTCAGCTCCTGCCCGCGCCGGATGTCGGCGCCCAGTTCCGTCGCGTGCTCGGTCAGCAGCTGTTCGGTGAGCTGCTGCGGGATGCCGAGGAGATACTCATGGGCGGTGTCCATCCGCCGCGGCCACGGCTTCTGGATGCCGGCGTAGGAACCGCGCCGCTCGTAGCGGGTGCCGAGGGCGAGGAAACGCTCCAGCAGCCCGCGCTGATCCATCACTTCGATGCTGCGCACATGCAGACCGAGTGCGCGCGCCTCCCCCGCCGGTTCCCGCTCCTTTTCCAGTACGACCACGTCCACGCCCCGCAGGCGCAGTTCCGCGGCCAGCATCATGCCGGTCGGCCCGCCGCCGGCAATGATCACGTCAGTCATCCACAAACCTCTGATAGGGGAATCGGCCGTGGGCCGGCCGTCCCGCCGCGGCAAAGGCGTACGTTTCGCGCGAATGCTGAATTTCGGCAGCTTCCGGCCCAGGCGGAACATTGTGCGGCACAGCGGGGGCCTTGCCGCAAGGCCCCCTGTGCGCTATACGTTGAGAAGGGCAAGAAGCGCGCGGCTTTCTGCCCTTTCTTCATGTCCTCGCCCGTTCCTCATGCCCCCGCTCGCACTTCACGTCCTCACCCGCTCTTCACGTCCTCACCCCGCCCGCGCCTCCTTCACGCGGGGGCGAAACGGGCCAGGCGCTCTTCCATCCGGGCGCGCGCGGCCGGCCACTCCCGCTCGGTGACGGAGAAGATCGCGGAGTCGCGCAGCCGGCCGTCCTCACCGGGTGCCCAGGACCGGGACCAGTTGCGCAGCACGCCTTCGAGGCGGGCGCCGGTGCTCTCGATGGCGGCGCGCGACCGGCTGTTGCGGGCGTCCGTCTTCAGATCGAGGCGGGCCACCTCCCACTCCTCGAAGGCGTGCCGGAACAGCAGGTATTTCGCCTCGGTGTTGAGCCCGGTGCCCTGCGCGGACGCGGCGAGCCAGGTGAAGCCGACCTCGATCGCGCACAGCCGTTCCCCGTCCGGCCACAGCCGCGGGTCCCAGTAGGCGGTGGCACCCACCGGGCGCCCGGTGCGCCGGTCCACCTGTGCGTACGGCGCGAGCTTTCCCGCGGCGGCGCGGGCGAGTTGGGCGTCGATGTAGCGCGCGACCTCGCCCGCGCCCGGCACCCAGGTGTAGCCGTAGGAGCCGCGGTCCTCCTGGGCGGCCACCGCGAGATCCGCCGCGTGCCGGTGGCCCAGCGGCTCCAGCCGGACCCGCCCGCCTTCGAGCACCGGCCCTTCGAGCGTGAACGTCATCGCCATCCCCCCGTGAACGTCATCGCCGTCGCCCTGCGTCGTGCCATGTCGCGGGCAGCCTTACAGAGCCCGCCCGCTCTGTCGCGTGAATTGCGGCCGCCCTGAACGCAACGGCGGCCACGGCGCGCGGATCAAGCCCTAGACTGGGCGTTCGCGCCACCGGTGGGCGGTGGGGGCGGAGGGAGCGCGGTGGTGACGAGGGGCGGCGACTTCGAGGAGTTGCCCGTCGAGGTGCTGACCCAGGCCGCCGCCGCCTTCGGTCTGCTGGCCTCGCCCGCGCGGCTGCACCTGGTGTGGGCGCTGATGCAGGGCGAGAGCGATGTGAGCGCGCTCGCGGAACGGGTGGGCGGCGCGCTGCCCGCCGTCAGCCAGCACCTGACGAAGCTGAAGCTCGCCGGCCTGGTGCGGTCCCGCCGCGAGGGACGGCATGTGGTGTATCTCGTCGACAATCCCGATGTGGAGACGATGGTGCGGTGGATGCTGCGGCAGCTCGCCGACCGCAACGGGCAGCCGATGGCCCCTGGACGCGTCCATGACCTGGGCGCCTGACGGCGGTCCACGTCCCCTCGCGCGGACGGCGGGGCCCGGGGCCGACGACGAGCCGGAGCCGGACGCGTGGCCCGGAGCCGTCGAGGACTTCGGCGGCGGCCGGGAGACCGCCGGGCTGCCCACGCTGGATTTCCTGCGGCTGATCGGCGGCGGACCGCGCGGCCTGCTGGAGTCGCAGGCCGAGGAGCGGCTGGCGCGGTACGGCGAGAATGTGCTGCCCGCGCAGCGCTCCGTGTCCTGGCCGCGGCGTTTTCTGCGCAGTGTGCGGGACCCTTTCACCGCGGTCCTGTTCTGCCTCGCGCTGGTGTCGGCGGCCGTCACCGCGTGGACCACCGCGTGCGTGATCATGGCGCTGGTGGTGGTGAGCTGTGTGCTGCGGTCCAGCGGGGAGTACCGCGCGGACCGGTCGGCGGCGGCGCTGCGCGATCTGGTCGCCGCGACCGCGACCGTACGCCGCCGGGCGGACGCGGGCAGCCCGGCGGTGGCGCGCGAGGTCCCGGTGGACCAGCTGGTGCCGGGCGATGTCGTACTGCTGGGGCCGGGCGATCTGATCCCGGCCGATCTGCGGCTGCTGCGCGCCACCGGTCTGACGGTGCATCAGGCGGCGCTGACCGGTGAGTCGGCGCCGGTCGCCAAGTACCCGGTGGAGACACCCGCGTTGCTCGGCGCGGCGGCCGACCGGGGCGGCGCTGATCGTGACGCGTGGCCGCATCTGTGCCTCCAGGGCAGCAGTGTCGCTTCCGGCAGCGGCACGGCGGTGGTGGTCGCCACCGGGGAGCGCACCCGTTTCGCGGCGGGCCTGCGCGGGCCGTCGCCGCGGCGGCGGGCGAGCGCCTTCGACCGTTCGGTGCACGGCATTTCGTGGTCGCTGATCCGTTTCATGCTGCTGACCCCGCCGTTGGTGTTCCTGGCCGACGCGGGGCTGCGCGGGCGGGGCGTGGAGACGCTGCCCTTCGCCGTCGCCGTGGCGGTCGGGCTGACCCCGGAGATGCTGCCGGTGGTGGTCACCACGACGCTGGCCAGGGGTGCGTCGTTGCTGGCCCGTACCAGCGAGGTGATCGTCAAGCGGCTGCCCGCGCTGCACGACCTGGGCGCCATGGATGTGCTGTGCACCGACAAGACGGGCACGCTCACCCAGGACCGGCCGGTCGTCGCGTGCCATGTCGACGCGGGCGGGCGCGACGATCCCGATGTGCTGCACTGGGCGGCGGTGAACAGCCTCTGGACGCTCCAGCTCGCCGAACTGCCCATGCCCGACGCGCTGGACGAGGCGCTGCTGGAGGCCGTCGAACAGCGCGGTGACGGCCTGCTGGACCACTACGCCGTGGCCGCGCTGCCCTTCGACCCGGTCCGCCGGCTGGCCACCGCGGTGCTCCGTACCCCCGGCGGGCCCGGTCTGCACACGCTGGTCGTCAAGGGATCGGTGGAGGCGGTGCTGGCCCGGTGCGTGAAACGGCGGGCGGACGGCCGGGACGGCGAACTGGACGACGCGGCCCGCGACGAGCTGCTGTCGGCGAGTACGGAACTGGCCGAGCAGGGGCTGCGGGTGCTGGCCGTGGCGGCGGCGGAGCGGCCGGCGAAGCCCGGCTCCTCGCCGTACGCGGAGTCGGACGAGTACGGGCTGACCCTCCTCGGCATGGTCGGACTGCGCGACGCGGCCGCCGACACCGCGGCGGCGGCGGTGACGGCGCTGACGCGGCGCTCGGTCACCGTGAAGGTGCTCACCGGTGACCATCCGGGCACGGCGGCGCGGGCCTGCCGCGACATCGGGCTCGACCCGGGCGAGGTCGTCACCGGGGACACCGTCGACGCCCTGGACGACGACGCGCTGGCCGAACTGGCCGCGACCACCACCGTCTTCGCCCGCTGCACTCCCACGCACAAGGCCCGGGTCGTACGGGCGCTGCGTGCGGGCGGGCATGTCACCGGTTTCCTCGGCGACGGCGTCAACGACCTGCCGGCACTGGACGCCTGTGACGTCGGGATCTGCCCGCGGGACGCGACGGCCGTGGCGCGCGAGGCGGCCGATGTGGTGCTGGCGTCCAAGGACCTGACCGCGATCGACCACGCCGTGGTCGCCGGGCGGCGCAGCAGCGCGAACATCGCCACGTATCTGCGGATCGCGCTGTCGTCGAATCTGGGCAATGTCATCGCGATGCTCACCGCGGCGCTGCTGCTGCCGTATCTGCCGATGCTGCCCGTGCAGGTGCTGGTGCAGAATCTGTGCTTCGACGCGGCGCAGCTCGCGTTCGCCTACGACCGGCCGGCGGCGGCCGACCTGGCCAGGCCCGCGGTGCTCAGGCCGCGTGCGATCCTGCGGTTCGTCACCGGCTTCGGGCTGATCAACGCCCTCGCCGACATCGCCACCTTCGGCGTACTGGCCCTGTCGGTACGGGGTTTCGCCACCGGGGACGGTCAAGCGGCGTTCCAGTCGGGCTGGTTCACCGAGAATCTGCTGACGCAGGCGCTGGTGATGGTGCTGTTGCGGACCGGCCGGGGCGTCGCCGAGGGGCGGGCGCCCGGGCCGATCCGGCTGACCACGAGCGCGCTCGCGGTGATCGGCATCCTGTTGCCGCTCACCCCGTTGGCGCCCGCGCTCGGCTTCACCACGCTGCCGCTGTTCTACTACGCGCTGCTGGCGGCGGTGCTGATGTCATACGGGACGGCGCTGGTGATGGCCAAGACCCGTTACGATGCCGGGCCCGTGGGCCGTCAGGGACTGGCAGGGTCGAAGCCGTAGCGCAGCGGGGCACCGGCGGTCTGCGGATCGCGGCGGTAGACGTGCAGCGCCTCGACCCGTGGGGGCGCGGCACCGGCCGGTGCCGCGGGCGTGTCCTGGTCGACGAGGCAGGGGTGGGTGACCTGGAGCACCCGGGGCCGTCCGACGACCCGTACCCGAAGGCCGTGTGCGGGGCCGCCGTCGAGAACCGCCTCTTCCCAGGTGTCCCAGGTCTGCGTCACCGTGGCCGCGGCGCCGTTCCGTGCTGTCTCCATGCGTGACACTTTAGCGATTACGCAACCGGTGAAGTGTTCTCGGGGTACGGATCGGGCCGGTTTCCCGGTGCACGGACCGGCGCTCGGCAGCACGGCCGGGCGCTCAGGGCGCGGAGTCCTTCTTCTTGGTGGAGACGGCGTACGCCTGGCTCGGGGTCATCGGGACGCCGCCGACGCTGACCGTCTTGAAGTGGCTCACCTGGGCGCAGGACGAGCCCTGGTCGGCGGTCTGGGCATGGGCGTTGGAGACGGCGGCCTTGGTGTCGGCGGGGGTGGCGGCGGCGGTGCCGCCGGGGAAAGCGGAGCCGGTGCGCCAGTCGGCGCCGATCACCAGCGTCAGGCCCGCGACCGCGCCCTGCTTCAGATGCGCGGCGGGCAGACCGAGCGCGCGGGCCACGGTCTGCGCCTGGTCCTTCTGCGACGGGCCGTAGGTGAGGGTGGTGCTCGCCGCGGGCGCGGGCGCGTTGCCGGCCGAGGTGCCGGGGGCGAAGCCCTTGGCGGTCAGCGCGGCGGCGATCGCGGTGGCCCGTCCGCCGATGCCGGTGCCGTTCTGCACCCGGACGGTGATCTGCGCGGCGGGCACGGTGGGGCTGGGCGCCGCGGAGGTCGCGGCCCCCGACGGCTTGGTCTTCGCGCCGTCCGCGGTGGTCAGCGGTTGGTCGTCGGCGATGGTCGCGAACAGTTCGGTGGCGCCCTTGCCGACCACGACCCGGTTGGGGTCGGTCGGGTCGGGGCCGGTCTGCATGGTGGTGAAGATCAGCCGCTTGGACGGGACCTTGTCCAGGTCGTTGGCGAGGCCGATCAGCCGGTTGACGCTGCCGAGGCCGGTGTCGACGGTGAGCGCCTTGGTGGCCGCGTCCGCGAGCCGGTAGACGGCGGCCGGATTGGTGAGCGTGCCCGCGCTCTTGAACTTGCGGATCATCGCGCTGAGGAAGGTGTGCTGCGCGTACGTACGGCCGAGGTCGCTGCCGTCGCCGAAGCCGTGCCGGGACCGGACGAATTCGAGCGCGGCCTCGCCCTTGAGGGTGTGGCGGCCCTTGGCGAGCTTCAGGTGCGAGTAGGTGTCGTAGACGTCGTCGCTGACGCACACCGAGACCCCGCCGACGGCGTCGGACATCTTCACCACGCCGGAGAAGTCGAGCATCACGAAGTGGTCGATGGGGATGCCGGTGAGCTGGTGCACGGTGGCGACCTGGCAGGCGGGGCCGTACGCGAGCGCGCTGTTGATCATTCCCCGGTAGCCGGGGGTGGCGGCCCCGGTGTCGGGGTTCTTGCAGGCCGGGACGGTGGTGATGGTGTCGCGCGGGATGCTCATCACGGTGGCGTTGCTGCGGTCGGCCGAGACGTGCACGACCATTTCCACGTCGGCGTTGCGGCCCGAGGTGGAGGTGGCGGAGCCGCAGCCGCCGCCGAGCTTGCAGTCGGTGGCGTTGTTCCGGCCGTCGGAGCCGATCACCAGGATGTTGATGGGGGTACGGCCGAAGGCGTCGGCCTTCTCCTTGCCGCCGACGTCGCCATTGGCGCCGTCGCTGAGCGAGACGCTGTGGATGTTGCCGTTGAGGTGCTCGTAGAACCAGGCGCCGGCGCCGGCCGCGACCACGACCGTCACGGCCGTGCAGATCGCCGTGGTCCGCAGCACACGGCGCAGCCGCGAGACCGGCTTGCGGCGTCCGCGCCGCGAGGAGCGGCGGCCGGCCCGGCGGGCCGCGGCGCGTGCGGCGGCCCGGCCGCCGGGCGCGGGCGCCGGGCCGTCGCCGGGGCGTGCGCCGTCGGCGCTCTCCCGCGGGTCGGTCATCTGGCTCTCCTCGCGTGGGCGGGCCCGGGGGCCGGCGATGGTTCCTGGATGCCCGCGCGGGGCCGCGCGGGCGGGTGCGGTGTGCGGGGGCGGCCCGCCGCCGGGCCGCTCGGGCAGCGGCCGGGCTCGGCGCGAGCGCCTCGGGCGGCCGTGTGTCCTGCGTCGGGCGGCCACCCGTACCGCTTGCACGGTTGCGCAAAGCGACAACCGTCACTCAGCATTCTCACCGACGTATCTGTGCGTAATGACCGTTTCGCGGGTGGGTCATCTCACAACCCGCCCCCTCTCGGAGGGGGGAGGGGCCGCCCCCGGGGGGGTGGGAGGGGCGGCCCCGGCTCATCGGGCGGACCGGCGGTGTCAGACGTTGACGCCGAAGTCGGTCGCGATTCCGGCGAGGCCGGAGGCGTACCCCTGGCCGATGGCGCGGAATTTCCACTCGGCGCCGTTGCGGTACAGCTCGCCGAAGATCATCGCTGTCTCCGTGGAGGCGTCCTCGGTCAGGTCGTAGCGGGCCAGTTCCCTGCCGTCGGCCTGATTGACGATGCGGATGAAGGCGTTGCGCACCTGGCCGAAGCTCTGGCCGCGCTTCTCGGCCTCGTAGATGGAGACGGGGAAGACCACCCGGTCGACCTGGAGCGGGACCGTCGCCAGGCTCACCCTGATCTGCTCGTCGTCGCCGTCACCACCGCCGGTCAGATTGTCGCCGCTGTGCACGACCGAGCCGTCCGGGCTCTCCAGATTGTTGAAGAACACGAAGTGCCGGTCGCTGAGCACCTTGCCGTTCGCGTCGCACAGCAGCGCGGAGGCGTCCAGGTCGTGATCGGCGCCCGTGGTGGTGCGCACGTCCCAGCCCAGGCCGACGGTGACCGCCGTCAGACCGGGCGCCTCCTTGCTCAGCGAGACATTGCCACCCTTGGACAGAGTCACACCCACGAGCCGTCTCCTCTTTCCGCCTGCGTCCGCCGCTCCTTGTGCTTCTTGCCGGTAAGAACGTGGATTCGGGGGACGTGGTTCCACGATTGCGCAATCTTTGAAGTGTTCCTCGCGGTGGCCGGCCCGGGCCGCGCCGGGCCGGCGCGGAACGGCGGGCCGGGCGCGCAGCCCGTACGGTGACAGCGGGTGGCGGCAGGTCTCAGCGGGACCCGACGGGCGGCGGCGGAGTCGCCGTGGCCGGGACGGGAAGGCGGTGCGACGTGGACAAGCCTCGGGCGCGATGGCCCTGGGTCGTCCTGGCGACGCTGGTGGTGGCCGGGTGGGCCGCCGGGGGCCGGGGCCACGACTCGGACGGCGTCGGCAGCCGCACGGCGACCGATGCCACCACGCTGCCCAGCTCCTCCGCGTCCGCCGGGCCCTCGGAGGGCGCGACGACCGGGCCGCCCGGACCGTCGGCCGGCGCGGGCGACGGGGTGGCACAATACGCCGGACAGGTGAAGCGGTACGCGGCGCGCGCCGGGATCGACCCTCAGGTGCTGATGGCGATCCTCTACAACGAGGACTACAAGCCGCACGACCCGGCACTCCAACGGGCCTGGCAGAAGCTCAAGCCGGACGCCGCCTTCGGCATCGCCAACATGCACAAGGCCGCCTTCGACCAGACCAAGCGGGGCCGGGACTTCGCCGACCGCGACTGGGAGGAGCTGCCCGACGATCCGGGGCTGGCCGTCGAGGCGGCGGCCTGGTATCTGCACGACCTGGCCGCGCAGCTTCCGGCGCACCGCGCCACGTCCCTGACGGAGGATCAGCTGCTCGCTCTCGGCTACAACACCGGCCCCGGCAACATGCTGGCCTTCGCCCGCGGTGTCACCCTCGGACCACTCGCCCAGTCGTATCTGGACCACCTGACGGAGAACTGGGCCGCGGCGGGCCGGGACGTACGCGGCGCGGGCTGAGCGCGAACTCCCTTGTTCTATCCGGGGGTTCATGCCCCGGGTGGGACGGCCGCCCGGGCGGACCAGGCGCTCCACAGTTCGGCGTAGTGGCCGCCCGCCGCCACGAGGTCGTCGTGCGGGCCTTCCTCGACGATCCGGCCGTCCTCCAGCACCACGACGCGGTCCGCCGCCGCGGCCTGACCGAGCCGGTGCGCGACCACCAGTGCCGTCCGGCCGGCCAGCACCGTACGGGCCGCGGCCTCCAGCGTCCTGGCGCCCTCGCTGCCCGCCTCGGCCGCCGACTCGTCGAGCACCGCGACCGGCGGGTCGGCCAACGCCAGCCGGGCCAGCGCCAGTTGCTGGGCCTGTACGGGGGTGAGCGCGGCTCCCCCGGCACCGATCCGTGTCGCCAACTCCTGCGGCAGCGCCCGTACCCACGCCAGGGCCCCCGCCATGTCGAGCGCCGCCTCGAGCGCCGCTTCGTCCGCGTCGGGGCGGGCCAGCAGCAGATTGTCGGCGACCGTACCGGCGAAGACGTGCGTGTCCTGGTCGAGCAGCAGCACCGCCGGCCGTCCCGCCCGGCCCCGCGCGCCGACGGTCACCCGCCCGGCGGTCGGCGGATGGACGCCCGCGACGATCCGGGCCAGCGTGCTCTTGCCCGCCCCTGTCGTCCCCACCAGGGTCACCTGCTCCCCCGGCGCCAGCCGGAGCGTGACGCCGTGCAGCACGGGCCGGCCCTCGACATAGGCATGCCGGACGTCAACGGCCTCCACCGGACATTCGGCCTCCGCCGCCCTGGGAGCGGGCACGGCGGTGAGCCGCGCCAATCCGTCGGGGCCGGATACGGACCCGCGCGCGACGCCCGCCGGTGCCTGGACTGTGTCGGGGTCGACGGTCGCGGAATTCGCGGGGTCAGGATCGGCGGGGTCGGGAGCCGCACAGCCCGGCCTCGCGGGGGCGGGGGCCGTGGCGGTGGCGTCCGCCGCGCCCAGGTCCGCCGCACCGACCAGACGTGCCAGGCCCGCCGCCGCTTCCTGGGCGGTCGCCGCCAGGCCGAGCAGGATGTTGACCGGGTCGAAGAGCCGGACGAACAGGAGCGCGGCGGCGGTGGCCTCGCCGACGCCCGCGTGCCCCGAGTGCACCAGCCAGTAGCCGACGCACAGGATCAGCCCGAGGCCGGTGAATTCGGCCGAGTTGAGCCGGCCGAAGAAGCGCGAGCGCAGGGTGACGGCGCGCAGGGCATAGTCCATCGCGGCGGCCGAGCGGTCCGCGACGCGCGCCGTCTGCCGTTCGGTGAGCCGGAAGGCCCGTACGGTGTCGACGCCCGACAGCGATTCGAGGATCTGCCGGGTCCGCTCGCCGCCCGCGATCCGCTGGGCGGCGTAGAGCGGTCCCGACGTCCGCAGGTACCAGCGCAGGGTGACGATCTGGATCGGCAGCGCGCACAGCCCGGCGAGCGCGAACCGCCAGTCGAGCGCGGTCAGTCCGAGGACGGTGAAGCCGATGGTCAGCGCGGCGCCCGCGACATTGGGCAGCACATTGCGCAGCGCGCCCGCCACCAGCGTGGCGTCGTCACCGATCCGCGCCGCGAGATCGCCCGCGCCGACCTGCTCGACGCGCTGTGCGGGCAGCGCGAAGGCGCTCGCGATGACGCGCTCGCGCAGCCGGGCGAGCGCGGTCTCGCCGACCCGCGCGGTCAGCCGCAGGCCGAGCGCGGTCAGGACGGCCTGGGCCAGCACCGCGGCGAGCAGCACGCCGGAGGCCACGACGACCGGATGGTCGCCCCGATGCTGCTGGACCGCATCCACGATCCGGCCGAGCGCCAGCGGCCCGACCAGGCCGACCAGCGATTCGGCAACGAAGACCGCGACCGTGACCAGTGCAAGTCGGCGGTGCGGCCCGACGAGTTCGACGACGGCGCGGGCGGTTCTGCGGGGCGTCGCGGTGGGCAGCAGGTCCGCGGCCGTGTCCTGCCGGTCCGCCGCCGTCGCGGTACGGGCGCTCATGCGAACACCGCCGCGCGGTAGGCGGGTTCGGCGGCGGCGAGTTCGGCGTGGCGGGCGCTGGCCGCCACGACGCCGTCGGCGATCAGGACCGTGCGTGTGCAGGCCGCGAGTAGTGCAGGTGAGGTCGTCACGATCAGCGTCGTACGGCCCGCCCGCTCCTCGGTGACGGTGCGGGCGATCCGTGCCTCGGTCACCGAGTCGATGGCGGTGGTCGGCTCGTCGAGCACGAGGACCGGCGGGTCGGCGGCCAACGCCCGTGCGAGGGCGACCCGTTGCCGCTGTCCGCCGGAGAGGAAGGCGCCGCGTTCGCCGACCCGGGTGTCCGGCGCGGCGGGCAGCAGGCCGTCCGCCGCGGGGCGCCGGGTGCTGCCCTCGGGTCCTGAGTCGAGGTTGTCCAGGATCGTGCCGTCGAAGAGGAAGGGGTGGTGCGGGGCGACGAGCAGCCCGGCCGCGCCGGCGTCACTGGCCGCCGCTCCGTCGAGCAGCACGACGCCGCTCTCGGGCCGCGCCTCACCGTTCAGGCAGGCCATCAGATCGGCGACGGCCGACGGATCCGGTACGACGAGGCCGACGTGCTCCCCCGCCGCCACCGTCAGCTCGATGCCGCGCAGCTTTCCGTAGGTCAGCGCCCGCAGTTCGAGCGCGCGAGCCGGTCCGCCGCCGAACACGGGCGTGCCGCCCGACGAGGTCGGGCTCCCATCCGTCCACGACGTGCCGGGGACGCTTGCGGGGTCCGCGGCTGCCAAGTCGCCGTCCGCCAGGGCCACGTCGCGCCCCGCAACATTCGGCGCCGACCCGTCCGGCATCACTGACGTGCCGGGGACACCCGCGGCGCCCGAAGCGGTCGGGGCGACGACCGCCTGACCGCCGCCCGCTGGTACCGCGTCACGCTCCGCCATGTGCCGTGCCGACCCATCCGGCACCGACCCATCCGGCACCGCTGACGCGCCGGGGACGCCCCCGGCGCCCCGAGCGGTCGGACCGCCGTCCGCCAGGGCCGCGTCGCGCCCCGCGACGTTCGGCGCCGCCGCGTCCAGTACCGCGCGGACGCGGCCGGCCGAGGCGCGGGCGCGGGCGAAGTCGGGGCCGACGGAGATGAGTCCCTGGGTCGGGCCGAGAAGGAATTGGCACAGCCCGGTGCAGGCGATGAGGTCGCCGAGGCTGATCCGGCCCTGGACGGCGAGCCGGCCCGCGACCAGGGCGACGGCGGTCACCAGCACCCCGCCGAGCAGCACAGCCGCCGCGTCCATCAGCGCCTCGAAGCGGGCGGCGGCGATCGTGGCCCGCAGGCTGGTGCGGTTGGCGTCCACGTAGCGGGCGTACGCGGGGCCTTCCGCGCGCAGGCCCTTGAGGACCCGCAGCCCGGCGACGAAGTCGACGGCGGTGCCGGACGCGCGGGCCGCTGCGGCCTGTTCCGCCGCGCCGCGACGCTCCAGCGGCCGGCCGAGCAGATGGACGGCGACGAGCACGGCGGGCGTGCCGAGCAGCACCAGCAGACCGAGCGTCACGGACATCCGCAGCAGCAGGACCGCGCCGAGCACGAGGGCGACCGCGCACGCCACCGCCTGCACGATGGAGGTCGTGAACCGGCCGACGTTCTGCGCGTCGGAGACGGCGACCGACATCAGTTCGCCGGGCATCCGGCCGCGTCCCGCGGTCCCGTCGGGCGCGAGCATCCGGTCGGTGAGGCGTACGCGGATGCCGTGCGCGGAGCGTTCCGCGGCGGCGACGGTGGCCCGGGAGCCGTAGCGGAAGCAGAGCGACAGGAAGAGGAAGTCCGCGGCGAGCACGGCCAGCCAGGCGGCCAGCTCCCGGCCGGAGCCGCCGTCCACGGCCCGGTCGACCACCACACCGACCACGACCGGCACCAGCGCCTCCCCCGCCTGGTGGCCGCTGCGCAGCAGCACCGCGGCGGTCAGACTGCCACGGACCTGGCGGACGGCGGCGCGGAGCGGGCCGACGGTGCCGGACGGACCGGCAGGGGCGGGCGGTGGCGTCTCGGGCATGGGGAGGAGTTCGCTCTTTCCTGGCCCGGGACGGACCTTCTGCGGTGCGGGTGGTTCATACGCCACGGGGTGGCCGTCGTAGAAGTGACGGGGACTCCGCGGCGGGCCGTGCGGCGGCCACCGCGACAGTACGCGCCAGGCGCGGTGGCGTAAATGGGCTATCGTGCACACTTATGTCGCCCAACAGACAAGCCGCCGTCGACCGTTCCGCGGAGCGCGCCGCGCCGCCGCCCGCCCGCGCCGAAGCGCTGCGCGTGGTGAACTTCGACATGGCGCGCGGCCAGCGCTTCGGCGAGCACGAGCACGACGTGCACCAGTTGGTGTGGGCGCCGACCGGTGTGCTGGCCGTCGACATCGGCGCGCATTCATGGGTGCTGCCGCCGACGCTCGCGCTGTGGATACCGGCCGCGGTGCCGCACACCACGAGCGCGAGCCGCGAGGCCCGGATGCGCAGCGTGTACGTACAGCCCGACCGCTGCCCGGTGACGTGGGCGCAGCCGACGGTGGTCGCCGTGGGGCCGCTGCTGCGCGAGCTGATCACCCATCTCGCCGACCCGGACCTGGAGTCGGACCCCAGGACGCGGGCGGAGGCGGTGATGTTCGACCTGCTGCGGCCGGTCGGTGTGACGACGATCGACCTGCCGATGCCGCGCGACGGCCGGGCCCGCCGGGTGGCCGAGGCCCTGCTGGCGGTGCCCGCCGACCACCGGCCGCTGGAGGACTGGGGCCGGGAGGTGGGGGCCAGTGCCCGCACCCTGGCCCGGCTGTTCAGCGCCGAGACGGGGATGTCCTTCGGCCGCTGGCGGACCAGGGCGCGGCTGCGCGCGAGCCTGGAGCACATGGCGGGCAACCGGCCGCTGGCCGCGGTGGCCCTCCAGGTCGGGTACTCCACGCCCAGCTCCTTCATCGCGGCCTTCCGGCAGGAGACGGGCCGTACGCCCGGCGCGTACTTCGCCGCGTCGGCGCCCTGAACCGCCCGCCCGCGCACGTCGTCCCCGGTCCCGGCCGCCGTCACAGCGCGGAGAGCGCCTTCTCGAAGTCGTCGAGCGCGCCGATCGCGTCCTCGTAGCCGCCGGGCAGGAAGTAGATGCTGCCGAACAGGTGTTTGGCCTTGGTTGCGGGGAGCTGCTGGAAGGACTTCTGGGCGAACAGCTTCGGGCCGAGGTTGGCGGGCTTCCCGTCGTTGGTCGTGTAGTAGAAGATCGCGTCCGCGTCCGACAGCTTGCCGGTGACCAGCTCGTAGGAGACGGCCTGCTGGACCGCGAGCCGCTTGCTCGCGGTGGCGAACTGGGCGCCCGCGTCCGCGAGGATGCCGCCGATCGGCGACCCGGCGCCGTACAGCCACCACTGGCCCTCGTCGAAGCCGCCCTGGAGCAGGTCCCAGTGGACGCGGCCGAGGACGGCGGCGTACTTCTGCTTGATGTCGGCGACGCGCTGGGTGTAGCGCTTCTTGAGCTGGTCGAGCGCGGTCGGCACGCCGAGGACGGCGGCGGTCTGGTCGGCCATGTCACGCCAGGGCGCCTTGGACTTGGAGAACGGCAGCAGCACCGTCGGCGCCAGCTGGCTCAGCTGGCTGTACGGCAGATTCGCCTGCACATCGATGCCGATGATCAGGTCGGGGCGCAGGGCGGCGACCTTCTCGACCTCGATGGCGCCGCCGACGCCGTTGGAGACCTTGGGGATCTTCTTCCAGCGGTCGAGGTCGCGCTGCGGGACGTACTCCTCGCCCGCGTTGAACACGCCCGCCGGGGTCTGCCCGAGGTCGAACATCGCGGACATCGGGAAGTCGTTGATGGCGACGACGCGCTTGGGCTGTGCGGGGACCTTGATCGGGCCCTTGGCGGAGTCGACGGTACGGGTGCCCTTCGCACCGTCCTTCGCACCGCTCTTGGTGCCGGCCGTGCCACTGGATCCTGGGCCGGCGTCGGAGTCCGAGCCGCCGGAACCGCAGGCGGCGAGCCCGAAGAGGGCGGCGCCTGCGGCGCCCGCGCCGAGCAGGGTGCGGCGGGCGGGGCGCGACGGACCGGGACCGGGCGGCAGGGACATGGGGACCTCCGAGCGGAAACTTAGGTTCACCTAACTTTGGTTACCCTAAGCGCGGCTTTCCGCAGTGGATTCGAGGCCCGGTCACCAGATATCGGCAACAGGTCAGCGGCGGCAGGCGATGTCGTCGGTCGGCCGCGCGAACCGCCCGCGGTCAACTCCCCCGCCCGGCCCGGAATTCGGCACTCCGGAGCGGCCGCGCGACCGTCCGGGACGGCGTCGGGACGCCCGCGGGAGAGGCCGCTCCGGATGTCCGGACAGCGACACAAGATGTCTTGTTACCGCTGACCTGCCGCACCCCGGCAGGGCGATTCGCCGCAAGGGGCGGCAGAACGGCCACACCTCTTAAGTTAGCCTGCCCTTACTTTTCACCCGGGTGACGTGCGCCGAGGAGTGGTCCATGAACGTCTTGCGAGCCCGTAGCGGGCCCGCCCCGGCACCGGCCGCGGCCGATGCCGCGCCGCCGGGCGGACCGGTCCGCGCGCCGCGCCCCGCACCCGGCCGTGACCGTACGGCGGTGCTCGGCGGCGGGCTGGTCGTGGCGGTCGCGGTGCTCGCCGTGGCGGTCGTCCTGAGCCTGGCGGTCGGGGCGAAGTCCGTGCCGCTGGGCACCGTTCTGGACACCGTCTTCCATCACGACTCCGGCGACGCCGACCAGACGATCGTCACCTCGCTGCGGCTGCCGCGTACCGTCGTCGGTCTGCTGGCGGGCGCCGCGCTCGGTCTCGCGGGCACGGTGATGCAGGGGCTGACCCGCAATCCGCTGGCCGATCCCGGTCTGCTCGGGGTCGACGCGGGCGCCTCGCTCGCCGTCGTGACCGCGATCAGCGTCTTCGGCATCACGTCCTTCACCGGCTATGTGTGGTTCGGCTTCGTGGGCGCCGCGGTGGCCGCGCTGCTGGTGCACTTCGTCGGGTCGCTGGGCCGCGAGGGCGCGACACCGGTCAAGCTGGCGCTCGCGGGCGCGGCCGTCAGCGCGGGTCTGACCTCGCTGACCACCGCTGTGCTGCTCACCGACACCGCGACCTTCGACCGCTTCCGGTTCTGGGAGGTCGGTTCGCTGGCCGGCCGCGAACTGTCCGTCGCCGGCCAGGCCGGGCCCTTCCTGCTGGTCGGCGCGGTGTGCGCGCTGGGGTCCGGGCGGCTGCTCAACACCCTGAGCCTGGGCGAGGACACCGCCCGCGGCCTCGGCCAGAACATCGCCGCGGCGCGTGTCTTCTGCGCGGCGTCCGTGGTGCTGCTGTGCGGGGCGGCCACCGCGCTGGCCGGGCCGATCGGCTTCGTCGGGCTCACGGTGCCGCACATCGTGCGGTCCTTCACCGGGCCCGACCACCGCTGGGTGCTGCCGTATTCGATGCTCGTCGCCCCGGCGCTGCTGCTGGTCTCCGACGTGGTCGGCCGGGTGGTGGCGCGGCCGGGTGAGATCCAGGTCGGCATCGTCACCGCGGTGCTCGGTGCGCCGGTGCTCATCGCGCTGGTCCGGCGCGGGAAGCAGGCGAGGCTGTGAGCGCGGCGCCCGCGGCCGACGTCGCGCGGCCCGCCGGGTCCGGCAAGACCGGCAAGACCGGCAAGGAAGTCGAGGCCGTACGGGCGGTCCGCGCGGCCCGTACCCGGCCGCGGGCCCGGACCGGCGCGGTGGCGCTCGCTCTCGTGCTGTGCGTGGCCGGACTGTTCTGCGCGTCGCTGTGCGTCGGCAGCTTTTCGGTGCCGCTGCCCGATGTGCTGCGGTCGCTGACCGGGCACGGGGACGGCGCCACCGACTTCATCGTGCTCAAGGTACGGCTGCCACGGGCGCTGACCGCGCTCGCGGCCGGGGCCGCCTTCGGGCTGTCGGGTGCCGTCTTCCAGACGCTGATCCGCAATCCGCTGGCCAGCCCGGACGTCATCGGCATCACGTCCGGCGCGAGTGCGGCGGCGGTGGTGGCGATCGTGGTGTTCGGGCTCGGCGGCGCCGCGGTGTCCGGACTCGCGGTGGCCGGCGCCCTGGTCACGGCGCTGGCGATCTATCTGCTGGCCTGGCGGCGCGGGGTGACGGGATACCGGCTGGTCCTCGTCGGCATCGGTGTGGCCGCCGGGCTCTCCAGCATCGTGTCCTTCCTGATGACCCGCGCCGACGTCTACACCGCGCAGCAGGCGCTGCTCTGGCTGACCGGCAGCCTCGGCGCCGCGGACTGGCCGCTGGCCCGCGCGCTGCTGCTGTGCCTGGCACCGCTGCTGCCCGCGGTCTGCCTCGCCGTACGCTCGCTGCCGGTGCTCTCCCTCGGCGACGACACCGCCACCGGGCTCGGTGTCCGGGTCGAACGCAGCCGCCTGGTGCTGATCGGCCTCGCCGTCTGTCTCGCGGCCGTCGCCACCGCCGCCACCGGGCCAGTCGCCTTCGTCGCCTTCCTCTCCGGGCCCCTCGCCCGCCGCCTCGTGCACGGCCGCGGCCCCGCCCTGACCCTGTCCGCGCTCACCGGCGCGGTCACCATGCTCGCCTGCGACTTCACCGGCCAGCACCTGCTGGGCCCGACCGAATTCCCGGTCGGCGTCGTCACCGGCGTCCTCGGCGCCCCCGCACTGCTCCTGCTACTGGCCCGCGCCAACCGCGTCGGCCAGGGAGGTTGAGTCCCCCGATGCCCCAGCCCGACACCCGCACATCCCCGCGCCCCGCAGCCGACCACCCGTCGCCCGAGGCGGCCGGCGCGGCGAAGCCCCCGTGCGAACCGGCGCAGGCGCCGAGTACGCTCGCCGCGCGCGGGCTGCGGCTCGGCTACGACGGGCGGACCGTGGTCGAGGGGCTGACCGCGCAGGTGCCCACCGGCCGGGTGACGATGATCGTGGGGCCCAACGCGTGCGGGAAGTCGACGCTGCTGCGGGGCCTGGCACGGCTGCTGACGCCGGCGGCGGGCGAGGTGCTGCTTGACGGGCAGGACATCCACCGGCTGCCGACGCGTCAGGTCGCGGCGCGGCTGGGGATCCTGCCGCAGACGCCGGTGGCGCCGGACGGCATCCGCGTGGTGGATCTGGTCGGCAGGGGCCGCTACCCGCATCAGGGCTGGTTCAGGCGGTGGACGGCCGCCGACGACGAGGCCGTCGCGGAAGCGCTGGCGGCGACCGACACGCTGGATCTGGCCGAGCGGTCGGTGGACGAACTGTCCGGCGGGCAGCGTCAGCGGGTGTGGATCGCGGTGGCGCTGGCGCAGCGCACCGGCGTGCTGCTGCTGGACGAGCCGACGACGTATCTCGACCTGCCGCATCAGGTGGAGGTGCTCGACCTGGTCACCGATCTGAACCGGCAGCGCGGCGCGACCGTCGTCACGGTGCTGCACGACCTCAATCTGGCGTGCCGCTACGGCGATCACCTCATCGCGATGAAGGACGGGCGGATCGCGGCGGAGGGCCCGCCCGCGGAGGTGGTGACCGAGGAGGCGGTGCGGGACATCTTCGGCATGGAGTGCCGGATCGTCACCGACGAGGTCTCGGCGACGCCGCTGGTGCTGCCGATCGGCCGGCACCATGTCCGCGGCCCGGCCGCCGGCTGACCGCGGCTGCCACAGACGTCGCCGCCCCGCCGCCCGTCAGACGAGACCGCGCCGTACGGCGAGCGCGAGCCGGGCGGCGGGCGGCAGCGGGCCGTGTTCGGGCGCGGCGCTGAACGCCTGGACGGCCAGGGCGGCGAAGCGGCGGGAGGCGGCGACCCGGGCGGCGCGCGAGGCGGCGTGGATGCCGCCGTTGGCCATCAGGACGAGGATCAGGTCGTCCAGGACGAAGTCGTCGCGCAGCCGTCCGTCGGCCTTGGCCCGCCGGGCCAGCTCGCCGATCGCCTTCATCGCGTAGTCGCGTCCGGTCGCGAAGTCGATCGCGTGCGGGAAAGCCGACATGAAGGCCGCGGTGAAGCCGCGGTCGCGCGCGTGCAGCTCGCAGATCCTCTCGATCACCAGGCAGAAGCCGTGCCAGGGATCGGGATCGGCGAGCCCTTCGTCGACGATGGCGTGGCACGCCGAGAGCTGTTCCATGAACGCCTCGGTGACCAGGGCCTCCTTGGTCGGGAAGCGCCGGTAGAGGGTGGCGGGGCCGACTCCGGCGCGCCGGGCGATCTCCCGCATCGGCACGTTCAGGCCGTCCGCGGCGAAGACGGCGCGGGCCGCCTCGAGGATCCGCTCGCGGTTGTCGAGGGCGTCGGAACGCAGCGTATGAGGCAAACGATCGGTCACCGCTCTCACTTTAGCCAAACGGACGGGGGCGTCCGTTAACGTCGCGATCATCCCCGGACGCCGCAGGCCCGGGTGTTCCCGGCGCACAAGGAGACACGCACGTGAAGGCAGTCACGATCCGGACGTTCGGCGCCCCCGAGGGCCTCGAGGTCACCGATCTCCCCGAGCCCGCGCCCGCCGCCGGCCAGGTGCTGATCACTCCGGAGGCGATCGGTGTCGGCGGTGTGGACGTCATGATCCGCAGCGGCATCCTGTCCGGGTACGGATTCACCGAGGGCCACATCCCCGGCAGTGAGGTGGCGGGCACCGTCACGGCGGTCGGCGCCGGGGTGGACCCTTCGTGGGCGGGCCGCCGGGTGTGGGCGTTCACCGGGACCGGCGGCGGCTATGTCGAGCGGGCGCTCGCCTCGGCGCAGGAGATCCTGCCGCTGCCCGACTCCCTGTCCCCGGTGGACGCGGTGACGCTCGGCAGTTCGGGCGTGGTGGCCCATTTCGCGCTGGCGCACGCCCACTTCGCACCGGGCGAATCGGTGCTGGTGCGGGGCGCGGCGGGCAGCATCGGCATCCTCGCCGTACGGCTCGCGGCGCTGGCGGGCGCGAGCGCGGTCGCCGTCACGACGTCGTCGGCCGAGCGCGGCGAGCGGCTGCGCGCGCTCGGCGCGACGCATGTCCTGGACCGCTCGGGCGATGATCTCGCCGGTGCGGGGAATCCGGCGGCGCCAACCGGCTACGACGTGATCGTGGACATCGTCGGCGGGTCCGAACTGCCCGCGTTCTTCGGCCTGTTGCGGCCCGGCGGACGCATGGTGACGGTCGGCATGGTCGCGGGTCCGCCGCCCGCGGACTTCGGTTCGGCGCTGATCGGCGCCTTTCAGAGGTCGCTGTCCTTCGCGACCTTCAGCTCCGACGTCGTGCCGCTCGCGGACCGGCAGGCGGTACGGGCCGAGCAGTTCGCCGCCGCGGGCCGCGGGGAGCTGCCCGCCGTGGTGCACGAGGTGCTGCCGCTGGATCAGGCGGAGCTGGCCCACCGGAAGATGGACGCGGGCGAGGTGTTCGGGCGGATCGTCCTGACGCCATGACGCAGGGACCGCGGCGACAGAAGGGCCGCGGTGACGAACGGACCGCGGTGACGGAAGGGCCGCCGCGGGGACCGTAGGACGGCGCGGAACGTACGACCGTGACGCATGTGACGGCAAGTGGTCTTGACGTGCCGAGGAAGTAAGGCAAGGCTTACCTAAGTTCAGCGACGCGTGCGGTCGGCGTGTGCCCCGCACGCGCCGCCTCCGCATGCCCGCGCCCGCTTCCTCTGGAGGACCCGTCATGCCCGTGAAGTACTCGGAGACCTTCGCCCGTCTCGCCACCGGGGAACTGCACGACGTCGTCAAGGCGTTCGCGGCCAACCCGGCGTTCAGAGCCGCGGAATGGGAGGAGCTGACCACCGAGGACAATCCGTACCGCAGGCCGGTGCGGCCCGACGATCTGGCGTGGCTCGACTACAGCAAGCAGATGCCCGTCGCGAAGGCGCTCAAACTCAGCGCGCTGCTCGGCCACCGCATGCTGCGCAATGTCTACGACACCGAGCTGCTGTTCCTGCCGCCGTCGGGCGGGGTAGACGGCCCGGCCGCGACCGACGCGGCCACGTTCTACAGCGAGGAGAACCGCGTACTGGGCGCGCTCGCCGCCCCCGTGCTCGAACAGCACCTGTTCGGGCTGCTGGAGTCCGAGCGCAAGCCGCTGGCCGGCTACAGCCAGGACCAGGTCGTCGCCGACATCGAGGCGTACCACGAGCGGCGCCGCGAGGAGTCGGGCAAGGCGTTCGTCGCCGCGCTGTCCACGCAGGACCGCAGGGCGTCCGCGACCTTCACGCTGCTCCAGCTGAGCGCGTACCTGCCCGCGAGCCGCATGGCGATCGGGCGGGCCGCGCTCGGCGAGTACGACGCCGAGCACCCCGGCGCGCGGATCACGCTGCTGGACGACTACCGCACCTGGGCCGGGCTGCACGACGAGTACCGCTCGCTGATGGAGGGCGCGGGCCTGCGGACCACCACCGGCGCCTACTGGCAGCTCTACCTCGGCACGTCGCTCGCTCGCGGCAATCACCTGCACTGGCTGTCGCGCAACCGGGAGAAGTACCCGGAGTTCCTGGGCGCGCTGCTGCACCACGGCATCGACCAGGCGGTCACCGCGGGCCGCTTCGCCGACGTCTTCGAGGACGGGCTCGGGGTGCGGTCCTCGCTCTTCGACCACCTGGGCCGCGACTCGGGCCACCTGCGCGAACTGACCGACCGCTGGGTGGCGCCACTGAGCAGGCTCTACGGCCCCGAGGCGGTCGGCCGCTTCCACAACGGCTTCGTGGACGCCGCGTGGCTGGCCCAGCTGTGGGACGAGGACCTGGCGCTGCAGCTCGCGTGGGCCGACGACATACCGGCTCACCAGAAGAAGGCCGAGGCGATCCACCGCTACATCGAGGACAACAACATCACCGTCGACCTCGACACCTTCGTCGAGAGCAACGAGGAGACCTCGACCACTCATGTGCACAACGAGCACCGGCTGGTGATGATCGAGAAGGGCGAGATGCACTTCTGGAACAACGTCACGCACAAGATCGACCTGCACGAGGGCGACAAGGTGCTGATCCCGGTGTCGCGGCTGCACGGTTCGACGGTGCTGTCCGGCGAGTGCACCTACCACCAGCC
Source organism: Actinacidiphila alni (assembly GCF_900112845.1). GTDB lineage: Bacteria > Actinomycetota > Actinomycetes > Streptomycetales > Streptomycetaceae > Actinacidiphila > Actinacidiphila alni. The sequence goes on along the minus strand of NZ_FONG01000003.1, from coordinate 462,103 downwards.
GATCATCCCGGAGGAGATGTACCAGCGGTTCTGACGGCGTCCGCCGGGGTCCGGGGCGCTCGGCCCCCGGACCCCGGCACGCCGCCCGCCCGTCGACCGTCTCCCGTTTCCCTCCTCCGGACGGAGTCCCCGCACATGTCCCGAAGTCCCGCCGCCCTGCCCGCCGTTCGCACCATCGGCAGCACCCCGTCATGGGGTACGGCCGCAGCGGAAGGTCTGCTGGAGACGCTCCTCGACCAGGAGCGGCCCTTCCCCTGCACCTTCGCCGTGGCCGCGGCCAAGAAGCAGTCGCTGCGCTTCGGTTTCGTCGACAGCCCGCACGACGAGAGCACCTGGGCGCCGCTCGCGGACATCCTCCGCGAATACCTCGACGTCTACCGGCAGCTCGGCAAGGACACCTCGCTCGTGGTGCTCTTCCGGCCCGACGACGAACCCCGCACGCTGGACGAGTACTTCCACCGCTTCTGGGCGGTGCTGCAGTATCTGCACGACGGCGACACCGAGCCCTGGCCGGAGTCGACGCCGCTGGATCCCGAGGATCTGTGGTGGGAGTTCAGCTACGGCGGCACCGAGATCTTCGTCGTCTGCAACACCCCGGCCCATACGACCCGGCACAGCCGCCACAATCCGGGCTTCATGATCACCTTCCAGCCCCGCTGGGTGTTCGAGGGCCTGGAGGCCGACACACCGCGCGGGGCGAAGGCCCGGCAGGTGATCCGCAACCGGATCCGGCGGTTCGACGGCATGGAGCCTGCGGTCGAACTCGGCAATCACGGCGAGGACGGCAACCGGGAGTGGCGGCAGTATTTCCTGCCCGACAGCGCCGAGGGGTCGACTCCGGCCTGCCCGTTCCTGGCGCGGGCCGGCGCGCGCACCGCGGCGGCGGGCGCGGCGAAGGCCGCCTCGCCGGACGAGACCTGGTCCGTCCTCATCAATGACGAGGGCCAGTTCTCGCTGTGGTCGGCGACGGTACCCGTGCCCGACCACTGGCGCGAGACCGGTATCAGTGGCGACCGGTCGGCGTGCCTGGCGCAGGTCGCCCACGCCTGGACCGACATGCGCCCGGCGACCTCGCGGCGGCGGAGCCTCGAACCGGTGTGAGCCGACTCGCGGTGTGATGACGGACGCCCGCCGTCAGGACAGTGGGCGCCGCCTTCGGGGGCGGCGCCCACTACCGCGTTGGGGCCAGGACGACGAGGCCGTCGAGCAGCACATCGAGCTTGCGCGCGAACCAGTCGCCGGGGCTGCCGTTGACGATGCCGGTCAGCGCCTCCCGCAGCCGCGGGTCCACCGACGGCAGCGCGTCGGGCAGCATCTCGCGCCGCAGGTCGGCCGCCTGGTCGGCGGTCTTCGCCGGTTCGTCCCTGCGCTGCCCGGCCAGGAAGAACATCAGCACCTGCTCGTGCACCAGGTCGTAGGCGAGTATCGCGTTCTCGGCGGTGAAGCCGAGGTCGACCAGGTGGGTGACCATCCGGTGGCTGACCTCGCCGTAGGCGGCGGAGTCGATCCGCAGCGAGACGATGTGTCCGGCCAGGCCCGCGTACCGGTCGAGCAGGTGGAAGGTCGCCCAGGCGTGGTCGCCCAGGTCGCCGCGCCACTGCCCGCTCGGCTCCGGCCACCGCGTGTCCGTCACCACGGCGTCCACGGCCGCTGAGATCAGCGCGTCGCGGGTCGGGAAGTAGCGGTAGAGCGTGGAGTGCTTGATCCCCAGCTCCTGCGCGACGCTGCTCATGCCGAGCTGACCGAAGCCGACGGTGAGCGCCGCCTTGATGATCGCCTCGCGGTCCACCTGCGGCGGCCGGCCGAGCCGGGGCGTGCGCAGACCGCGGACGGCCCCCGGCCGCTCCGCCGGCCGGCGCGACTCGACCGGCTCACTGTTCCTGGTCATGGGCCTTATTCTCCCCCACCGCGAGAGGCCGCGTCCGGTGCCCGGCGCCCCTTTAGCGACATCATGTTGTCAATAACTTTGGTTAGGCATACCTTCATTACGTTCCCGATGTCACGGTCCGATGCCACGATCCGATGTCGCGGCTCGACGCCCGATGTTCTTCGCAAGGAGTGCTCATGCCCCCGATCCAGGAGGAGCTGCGCAGGCGTACCCGTCTGAGCCGCCCGCAGGTCCGGATACGCCGCGCCGAGGTGGTGCGGACCGCGGAACCGGCCCCGCGGATCCGCCGGATCACGATCGGCGGACCGGATCTCGCGGGGTGCGCGGACGGCGCGCTGCCCGCCGACGCCTGGAAATTCCTGCTCCCGCCGGACGGGCGCGGCCCCGTACACCTGCCGGTGATCGGCGCCGACGGCATGCCGGGGTACGAGCCCGGAGCGGTGCCGCCCATCATGCGGGCGTTCACCGTCCGCTCGGTGGACCCGGCGGCGAACGAGCTGACCGTGGACGTGCTGCTGCACGGCGACACCCCGGCCACCGTCTGGGCGCGGCACGCGGCACCCGGCGACCTCGTGGGCCTCGCCGGGCCGCGCCATGAATTCTTCGCCTCCCCCGAGGCCGGCTGGCATCTGCTGGCCGGCGACGAGTCGGCGCTGCCCGCGATCGCCACCATCATCGAGTCGCTGCCGGCCGACACCCCGGTCGTCGCCCTCATCGAGGTGCGGGACGAGGCGGACCGGATCGACATCGCGGCCCCCGCGGGCGCCGAGGTGCACTGGCTGTACCGGGGCGGCGCGCCCGAGGCCGGCAGCGGCCTGCTGGAGAAGGCCGTACGCGGCCTGGACCGGCCGTTCGCCGACGCCCAGGTCTGGATCGGCGCCGAGGCCGCCGCCGTACGGTCGGTCCGCCGCCATCTGCTGGACGAACGCGGCCTGCCCAGGCCCCAGTTGCAGGCGGCGGCGTACTGGAAGCGGTCGCTCACCAGCGACCAGCGCGACATCGAGGTCTTCGCCGCCTACCAGGCGGCGGTGGCCGCCGGCGGCGACCCTGACGACCCGGCGCTGACCACCGAGGCCGACCTGGCGTAGGCCGGCGGCGAGGCGTGCGATCGGGAGCCTCAACACATCGGCGGCGCCGTCCGGGCGGACGGCGCCGCGTGGCGCATGCCGGACGGCGCCGCGTGGCGCATGCCGGACGGCGCCGCGTGGTGCATGCCGGACGGCGCCGCCGGGCGTGCGCCGCGCCGCCCGGCGGCCCGGACTCCCGGTCGTGCCCGCCGTCACCCGGCGGGCGGGACGGGCTGCGGCGGGGTCGCCGCACCCAGCAGGGCCTTGCGGTCCACCTTGCCGATCGCGGTGAGCGGGAGGGAGCCGATCGCCGTCAGACGGTCGGGGACCTTGAATCCGGCCAGACCGCGCGCCCGGAGGAATTCCCCGGCCTCGGCCGCGCTCGGGCAGCCGAGGCCCTGTTCCAGCACCACGAAGGCGGCGATCCGCTCGCCGAGCACGGGGTCGGGCTCGCCGACCACGGCCGCCTGCCGGACCGCCGGGTGCGCGGCGAGCTGCTCCTCGACCTCCTCGGCGGACACCTTCTCCCCGGCCCGGTTGATGACTTCCTTGATCCGGCCCTCCACGACCAAGTGGCCGCTCGGCAGCCGCCGTACGAGATCCCCGGTGCGGTACCAACCCTCGTTGAACGTCCGGGCGTTGTGCTCGGGCAGCCGGTAGTAGCCGCGCAGCGTGTACGGGCCGCGGGTCAGCAACTGGCCGACGGCGCCCGGCGGTACGTCGTGCCCCTCGTCGTCCACGACCCGCACCTCGTCGGCGGGGCTGAGCGGCCGGCCCTGGGTGGTCAGGACGATGTCCTCGGGGTCGTCGGCGCGAGTCAGATTGAGCAGCCCCTCGGCCATGCCGAACACCTGCTGGAGCGCGCAGCCGAGCACGGGGCGGACCCGCGCGGCGGTCGCGGCGTCGGGTTTGGCGCCGCCGACCTGGACCAGCCGCAGGCTGGAGACGTCCTCGGGCAGCCATTCCTGGGCGTCCAGCCACAGGCCGAGCAGCGATGGTACGAGGGCGGTCGCCGTCACCCGCTCCTCGGCGATCAGCCGCAGCGCCTCGTCGGGGCTGGGGTCGTCCGGCAGCACCACGGTGCCGCCGACGGCGAGCGTGCCGAGCACCCCGGGGCAGGCCAGCGCGAAATTGTGCGCGGCGGGCAGCGCCGCGAGGTAGACGGTGTCCCGGTCGAAGCCGCACACCTCGGCGGAGGCGCGGGCGTTGTAGGTGTAGTCGTTGTGGGTGCGCGGAATGAGCTTGGGCAGCCCTGTGGTGCCCCCGGACAGCAGGAAGAGCGCCGCGTCGTCGGCCGGTCCCGCGAAGGGCAGCGGTTCGCCGCTCCGGTCCCGGCCCGCCGCCTCCACGGCGTCCAGCGCGGTGAACTCCTGTGCGTCGCCCGCGACCAGCACATGCGGCAGGTCGATGTCCGGCCGTGCGAGCAGACCCCGGGCGTCCGCGCGGTAGTCGTGCCCCAGGTAGCGGTCGGGGACGACATATCCGCGGGCGCCGGAGAAGGCGCACAAGTGGCCGATCTCCCGCAGGCGGTGGGCGGGCAGCGCGTACACGGGCAGCGCGCCGATCCGCAGCAGGGCGAAGGTGACGATGACGAATTCCGGGCGGTTGGGCAGGTGGACGACGATCCGGTCGCCGCGCGCAAGGCCCAGCGCGAGCAGGCCGCGCGCCAAGTCGTCGGCGCGGGCGTCCAGTTCCGCGTACGTCATCCGCGCTCCGCCGCCGACCACCGCCGTACGGTCGCCGTGCTCGGCGGCGGAGCGGCGCAGCAGCGTGTCGAGCGGCTCGTCGGTCCAGTAGCCGTCGCGGCGGTGGCGGGCGGCTTCGTCGGGTGGCCACGGTACGCATCCGGGCTGCATGCGGGTCGTCCTCTCCTCGCGGGCGGGGTGATCGGGGCGGGGCGGGCCGCACGGGGCCCGGCGGGCGCGCCGTTACGGCCGGGCGGTGGTCCGCGACCGTGCGGCGTCTTCTTCCTGATCGGGCGTCAGGTACGGGGCCACGCTGGCGAGTTTCTCGCAGGTCTCGCGGTATTCGCGGGCCGGATCGGAGACGGCGACGATGCCGGCGCCGGCCCGCACGAAGGTCCGGCCCTCGTGGGTGTAGACGGTGCGCAGGGCGAGTGCCGCGTCCAGGTCGCCGTCCGCGGTGGCCCGCAGCACGGCGCCGGAGTACAGCCCGCGGGTGCCGGGTTCGTTGTCGGCGATGACCTCGTAGGCGGCGGGCTTGGGGATGCCGGAGGCGGTGACGGCGGGGAACAGCGCGGCGAAGGCGTCCCACCGGCTGCGGTCGGCCCGCAGCCTGCCGCGTACGCGGGAGCCCAAGTGCCGTACGCTGCCGCGCTCCTTGACCGCCATGAATTCGTCGACCGCGACGGAGCCGGGCGCGCACAGGGCGCGCATCTCGGTGTCGGCGAGCAGCACCGATACGGCGTGCTCGTAGATCTCCTTGACGTCCGTGCGCAGTTCGGCCAGGGTCCTGGCGTCCTGCTCGGGGTCGTCGGTGTGCCGGGCGCGGGTGCCGGCCAGCGGCTGCGAGGTGACCCAGCCGTCGGCGGTGACCTCCGCGACGGTCTCCGGGCTGAATCCGGCGGCCCGCACGTCCGGGAGGTCCAACAGGAAGGACCTGGCGGGGGTGTTGGCGCGGCGGCCGGCCGCGTAGGTGGCCGCGAAGTCCAGCGGGAAGGGCACCTCGACCGGGCGGGAGAGGATCACCTTCTCCAGTTCGCCGCGGCCGATCCGGGCCACCGCGTCCGCGACGGCGGCCTCGTACGCGGCGGGACCTTCCGCCTCCACGTCCAGTGGGCGTACGGCGGGCTGCGGCGCGTCGTCGGAGGTGGCGCCGGCGGCGGCGAGGACGCGTTGCAGCAACTCGGCGTCGGCGCAGCGCAGATCGAGCGATCCCGCGCCGATCTCGACCTCGACCCGCGGCACGAAGAGTTGCGCGAGCACCTGGTCGGGGTCGGCGGGCGGGCGCCCGGCCGCGGCGGCGGCGCTCTCGAAGGCGACCCAGCCGTAGCCGCGCCAGTCGGCCACGGGCACGTCCGCGAGCGCCGCGCCCAGCTCCCGTATCGCATGCTCCGTGGTGCGCGGTGTGACCTGCCGGACGCCGTGCCACTCGGCGGTCACGTATTCCTGACGGACCGTCACAGAACCGAGTTCGCCGCCCGCGAACCACCATCTGCCGTCCTGTTCGTAGACGGCGTGCCGGTCGAACAGGCCGGATCGGGCCAGCCGGACGGCGGTGTCGAGCGGGTCGCGGGGCCCGGCGGCCCGGGTGCGGAAATAGCGGAGCGGGGCGGCACCGAGCGGGCCGGTGGCGGAAGGGGCGTGAGTGGTCACGGAGAACCGTCCTGGGTGTCAACGACGGGGGACGTGAGCAGGTAAGTGAAACGTGAGGTGAATGACGGGATGTCGCAAAATACTTAGGGTAGCCTTGCCTAAGCGTGATGAGCCTAGCTAGCATCCGCCGGTGTGTCCACGTGTGATCCGAAGCCGGCACCGCGTCCCGGAGCTGCCCCTACGGCAGGCCGGGCGGCGGTGCCACCGAACGAGCGAGGGGAACAGTGACGCCGAATCCAGTGGGGCCGTCCGCCACCGCGACAGGCCCTGACGCACCGTCCACGACGACCGGGACCGCCGGGACCGCGGCGGAGGCCGGGGCCATCGGGGCCGCCGGGAATCTCGACCCGGACGGCCTGCGCCGTACCGTCGCGGAGGTGCTCGGCATCGATCCGGAACGGCTCGGTGAGGACGACAATCTCGTCGCCGCCGGGGTCGACTCGGTCAAGGTGATGACCATCTCAGCGCACCTGCGCAGACACCGGGTACGGGTGAGCTTCGCCCGCATGATCGAGGAGCCGACGCTGCTCGCGTGGTGGCGGCTGGTCGAGGAGGGGCGGGCCGCCTCATGACCTCCACTCCGGTCACCAAGTCGCCCTGGCTGCGCACCTTCCGCGCCGCGGGCGACCGTCCGCCCACCCTGGTGCTCTTTCCGCACGCGGGCGGCGGCGCGGGCTTCTACCGCTCATTGGCGGAACGTTTCCCCGTCGACGTCGAGGTGCGGGCCGTCCAGTACCCGGGCCGCGAGGCACGCGCCGGCGAGCCGCTGATCGACGACATGGACACACTCGCCGATCTCGCCACCGACGCGCTGCTCCCGCTGCTCGACCGGCGGTTCGCGATCCTCGGCCACAGCATGGGCGCGCTCGTCGCCTACGAGGTGACGCGCCGTCTGGAGGCGCTCGGCGCCGAGCCGGAGCGGCTGTTCGTCTCCGCCCGGCACCCTCCCGCCGCGCACGGTATGACCAGCAGGGACCGGCACCTGCTGGACGACGACCGGTTCGCCGATGTGCTGCGCGACACCGGCGGCACCCCGCCCGCGCTGCTGGACGACCCCGAGATGCGCGCGTATCTGCTGCCCATCGTCCGCAACGACTACCGGCTCATCGAGACCTACGTCCCCTCCCCCGGCCCGCCCCTGCGCACCGGCATGGTGTCGATCGCCGCCGAGCAGGACGGCACGGTGTCCACCGCCCAGGTCGAGGGCTGGCGGCGCACCACCAGCGGGTCCTTCGAACACCTCACCTTCCCCGGCGGGCACTTCTACCTGCTGGAACAGCCCGCCGAGGTGACGTCCCTGGTCATCGGCCGGCTCGGCTGGGACGGCACGGCCGGGCGGTAGCGCCCGCACCGGATTCCGTACGGCGGCCGGCACCGCGTCGCTACGGAATCCGCACGACCTCCGCACGACGCCCGCGGCACGTCCGTACGGCAGGAGCCGCCGAGCCGTTCCATGCCCCGCCGTCGCCCTTCGCCGCGCCTGCCCGGGCCGGCCGGCACGAGTGCCGCACCGCGTGCGGCCGACAGTCCCCACCGCACCCCACAAGGGAGTTGACCTTTCGTGGCCCATGGCATACCCGCACCGCCCGACGCGGCGGAGGCCGTCGCCGTCGTCGGTATGGCGGTCCGCCTGCCCGGCGCCGACACACCGGAGGCGTTCTGGCGGAATCTGCGGGCCGGTGTCGAATCGCTGAGCACCTTCAGCGACGACGACCTGCTCGCGTCCGGTCTGCCGCCGGCCGCCCTGGACGACCCTGCCCGGGTCAGGACCCGGCCGGTGATCGAAGGACCCGAGCTGTTCGACGCGGCCTTCTTCGGCTACAGCCCCGGCGAGGCCGCCGCCACCGACCCGCAGCACCGGCTCTTCCTGGAGTGCGCGTGGGAGGCGCTGGAGTCCGCGGGACACGATCCGCGCGGCTTCGCCGAGGACGCGGTGAGCGTCTTCGCGGGCACCGGGCCCGACAGCTACTTCCTGCACCATCTGCATCCGCACCAGGCGGCGGCAGGGCCAGGCGCCGGGCCGTTCCAGAATCTGCTCGGCAACAGCGGCGACTTCCTCGCCTCGCGCGTGTCCTTCAAGCTCGACCTCACCGGGCCGAGCGTCACCGTGCAGGCCGGGTGCTCGACCTCGCTGGTCGCCGTGCACCTGGCGGTGCAGAGCCTGCTCGGCGGGGAGTCCGACCTCGCCCTGGCGGGCGGCGCCACTATCTACTTCCCACAGCGCTCGGGCTATGTGTACCGGGAGGGCGGGGTCAATTCGCCGGACGGCCGCTGCCGGGCCTTCGACGCCAAGGCGGCGGGCACCACACCGGGCGACGGCGTCGCGGTGCTCGCGCTGCGCCGGCTGTCGGACGCGCTGGCCGCGGGCGACCCCGTGCTCGGCGTCATCCGCGGCACCGCCGTCAACAACGACGGCGCCGCCAAGGCCGGTTTCACCGCGCCCGCGGTGGATCCGCAGAGCGATGTCGCGGCCGAGGCCCTGGCCGTGGCCGGGGTCGCGCCCGCCGACATCGACTATGTGGAGGCGCACGGCACGGGCACACCGATGGGCGACGCGCTGGAGATCACCGCGCTCACCGACGGCTACGCCGGTGCGCCCACCGGGAGTTGCCGTCTCGGCACCGCCAAGCCGAATGTCGGTGACACCTGGGCGGCGGCCGGGGCCGTGGGACTGGTCAAGGTGCTGCTCGCCCTGGAGCACGAGGAGTTGCCGCCCGTGGTGGGCGCCACCGAGCCCCATCCGGAGATCGACTTCGCATCCAGCCCCTTCCGGCTGAACACCTCGCTCACCTCGTGGAAGCGCGGCGACCGGCCGCGCCGCGCCGCCGTGCACACCTTCGGGATCGGCGGCACCAACGCCCATGTGGTGCTGGAGGAGGCGCCCGGGCAGGCGCTGTCGGCGCGGCGGACGGCGAGCGCGGGCGGCTGGCACGTCCTGCCCCTGTCGGCCCGTACCGACCCCGCGCTGCGCGCCCAGGCCGCCCGGCTGGTCGCTCACCTGGAGGAGCGGCCGGACCTCGCTCTGGACGCGGTCGCCCACACTTTGCTGACCGGCCGGGCCCGCTTCACCCGCCGCGCGGTCGTCCTGGCCCGGGGCCGCCGCGAGGCCCTGGCCGCGCTGCGCTCGGTGGCCGACGAGGGTACGGAGGCAGCCGGGCCGGGGTGGTCGGTCGTCCGGCCGGTGTCCGGCTCCGCTGCCGGGGGCGGCGGTACGCGCCAGGACGGGGCTTTCGCGCCCGACGCGAACGGGGCCGGCGCGGTCCACTCCCCCGCTGATCCGGCCGACGGCTCGGGATCCGGTCCCGATGCCGCGGACCGGCCCACGCCCCACGACGCTGCGGCGCACACGGGCGACCAGCCCTCTGGTGTACCCGCCGGTCTGCTCGCCCGGGCCCGCGCCTGGGCGGAGGGCGGCGACACCCCGCCCGCCGAACCGGTGGCCGAGCCGCCGCGGCGGGTCGCGCTGCCCACGTACCCCTTCGAGCGGGCCCGTCACTGGGTGGCGCCGCCGCGCTTCGCGGAGAGCGGGCCGGCCGCCGGGAGCGGTACGCCGCTCGCCGTGGCGCCGCATCCCCGGCCCCCGCTGGAGACGGCGTACGCGCCGCCGGCCGACCGGCTGGAAGGGCTGGTCACCGAGGCATGGGGCAGTGCGCTCGGGATCGAGGGGGTCGGCAGGGACGACAACTTCTTCGACCTGGGCGGCCATTCGCTGCTCGCCGCGCGGGTCACCACGACGCTGCGCGCGATCCTCCCGGTCAGCACGGACCTCACCGATCTGCTGGACACCCCGCCGACCGCGGCCGGGCACGCCGACCGCCTCCGGCGCCGCCTGCACGACAAGCTCGCCGCACTCACCGACGAGGAAGCCGCGGCCCTGGCCGCCGAACTCGGATAGCACCAGGCGCGGACCCGGCCGGACCACCAAGACCGGTGCCGGGCCCCGGCCCGCACAACAGGCCCCACCGCCACGGCTGTTCGCAGGTCCGCCCGGGACGGGCCCGACCCGCGACCGGGGCGTACGCGACCGCCCGCGCCCGGACCGACCGCCCATCACGTACGGCGCGCTCCGCACCCCACCCGCACGGAATACGAACGGAAGCCGGGAGACCCCATGACCGACGCCCTCTCGCAGCCCCGCACCGCCGAGGAGTCCGCGCCCGCCCAGGACACGCTGTCCGAGGCCAAGCGGCAACTCCTCGACCGCTGGCTGTCAGGCGCCGCCCGTCCGCAGGCCATCGTCCACCAGGAGGACCCGGGTCCCGTACCGGCCACCGGCGCGCAGCGCCGGATGTGGGTGCACGGCCAACTGCACCCCGGCACCGCGGCGTACAACATCGGCCAGGCCGTACGGCTGACCGGGCCGCTGGACGAGGCGGCGCTGCGGGCCGCGCTGACCGAACTCCTCGCCCGCCACGACTCCTTGCGCACCACCTTCGCCGACAGCGACGGCACCCTGCACCAGACGGTCGCCGACCGGCTCGAACTCCCTCTGCTCGTTGCGGACTCGGGCGGCGACCGGGCGGGCGAGGCGGAGTGGATATCCGGCCTCGACACGGCGCCCTTCGACCTGGCGCACGGCCCGCTGGTCCGCTTCGGACTGCTCAGGCACGACGACGGCGAGCACGTCCTGATGATCGTGGTGCACCACGCGGTGGCCGACGGCCTGTCGCTCGGTGTGCTGCTGCGCGAGCTGTACGCGCTGTACGAGGCGTTCGGCGCGGGCCTGCCCAATCCGCTGCCCGCGCCCGGGGTTTCCTACCGGGACTACGCGCGCTGGCGGGCGGAGCACGAGGCGGGCCCGGAGTACGCCGAGCATCTGGCCGCCTGGCGGGAGGTGCTGGGCGACGAGCCGCCGCGCCTCGACCTGCCGACCGACCGGCCGCGGCCTGCCGTACCCGGCTCGCTCGCCGTCTCGCACCGTTTCACGGTGGCCCCGGACGTCTGGACCACGGTCCGTGGGCTCGCCCGGCAGCACGAGGCGACCCCGTACATGGCCGCCGTCGCCGCGCTGACCGCGCTGCTCCACCGCTACACCGGGCAGCAGGGCATCACGGTCGGCTCCGTGGTGCACGGCCGGGAGCGCCCCGAACTCGACCAGGCCGTGGGCTGCTTCGCCGACACCCTGGTGCTGCGCACCGAGGTGGAGCCGGCCACGTCCTTCGGCGCGCTGCTCGACCGGGTGCGCGGCACGTGCCACGACGCGTACGCCCGGCAGGAGGTGTCGCTGGACGCCATCGCCTCGGAGCTGCGCTGGGACCGTTCCACGAGCGCGGGCCCGCTGCCGCAGGTGCTCGCGGTGATGCAGACCCCGCCGCAGGGCGCGGAGATCGCCGGGCTGCGGGCCGAGCCGGTCGAGCAGGAGGTGGACTCGGCGCGCTTCGACCTGGTGCTCAACTGCTGGGAGTCCGACGGCACTCTGCACGGCGCGGTGACCGGGAACGCCGATCTGTACGACGCGGAGACCGTCGCCCGCACCGCCGCCCATCTGGTGCGGCTGCTGGAGTCGGTCGCGTCGGGCGGCGAGGACGTCTCGGTGGCGGCGCTGGAGATCGTGCCCGACGAGGAGAAGGAGCTGCTGCTGCGCTGGGGCCACCCCGTCGAGGGCGACGACCCGCTGGTCGACCGGGACCTGGCGGCGCTGATCCGGGAGGCGGCGCTGCGCGACCCGGACGCGGTCGCCGTCGAGTGCGGTGCGGCCGTCCTCACCTACGGCGGTCTGGAGGCGCGCGCCGAGGCGCTCGCGGACCGGCTGCGGCAGCAGGGCGTGGGCCCCGAGACGCTGGTCGGAGTGCTGCTGGAGCGCTCGGTCGACCTGGTCGTGGCGCTGCTCGCGGTCTTGAAGGCGCAGGGCGCCTTCGTGCCGCTCGAGGTCTCCTGGCCGGCGGCGCGGGTGCGCGACATCGCCGGGAACTGCGGGCTGCGTCTTGTGGTGGGCGAAGGCGACGCCGACCGGCTGCTCGCCGGCACCGACATCCGTGTCCTGCGTCCCGACGCGCCGGCCGGTGACGAGGACGCCACCGAAGTGACCAGCGAGACGCCCGTACGGGCCGCCGCAACTGACATGGAGCGGATCGCCTATGTGATCCACACCTCCGGCTCGACGGGCACCCCGAAGGGGGTGATGATCCGTCAGCAGGCCATCTGCAACCGGATGATCTGGCAGATCGGCAAGCTCGGGCTGCGTACCGACGACGCGGTGCTGCACAAGGCGCCGCTGGGCTTCGACATCTCCATCAACGAGCTGTTCCTGCCGCTGGTCGCGGGCGCCCGGCTGGTCGTCGCGGAGCCCGGTGACGACGGTGACGTGGACCGGCTGCTGGCCACCGTCGAGCGGCACGGCGTCACCTTCCTGTACATCGTCGCCTCGATGCTGGACGTGCTGCTGGAGCGCGCCGACGCGGCGGAGCGGATCCGTTCGCTGCGCCATCTGTGGTGCGGCGGCGAGGCGTTGACCGGGGACCTCTACGAGCGTTTCCGGCAGGCGTCCGGCGCCCGGATGTACCACGGTTACGGCCCCGCCGAGACGACCATCGGCGTGAGCTGCCGGGTCTTCGAACCCGGTGAGCAGGCGCGCCGCATCTCGATCGGCCGCCCCAACCCCAACGCCCGCCTGTACGTGCTCGATCCGGCGCTGCGCCCGGTGCCGGTCGGCGTACGGGGCGAACTGCACGTCGGCGGGCTGCCGTTGGCGCGCGGCTATCTCAACGACCCGGCGCGGACGGCCGAATACTTCATCGGCGACCCGTACGCCGATGTGCCGGGCGGGCGGATGTACCGGACCGGGGACCTGGCGCGTTTCCGGGCCGACGGCGAGATCGAGTTCCTGGGGCGGCTCGACGACCAGGTGAAGATCCGCGGCTTCCGGGTCGAGCCGGGCGAGGTCGCGGCGGTGCTGGCCCGGCATCCGCAGGTGCGGCAGTCGTCGGTGCTGGCGCGGGCCGCCGCGGGCGGCGGCCATGAGCTGATCGGCTACTGCGCGCTGGTCGCGGGTGCGGACGAGGACGGGCCGGAGCCGGACGGGGAGGCGCTGCGCGGCTGGCTCGGCGGGCTGCTGCCCGCCCACGCCGTGCCGAGGACCGTACTCGTGCTGCCGGAGCTGCCGCTGACCACGGCCGGCAAGGTCGACCGCAAGGCGCTCATGGCGCTGCCGCTGCCGACGGCGGGCGCGGGCGGCGGCTACACGGCGCCCGCGGTGGGCACCCAGGACGAGATCGCCAGGATCTGGGCGGAGGTGCTGGACGCCGAGAAGGTCGGGGCGCACGACAATTTCTTCGACCTCGGCGGCCATTCGCTGCTGGTGATCCGGGTGCAGACGCTCATCGAGCAGCGGCTCGGCCGCAAGGTGCCGCTGCTCGCCCTGTTCGGCAACGCGACGGTGGCGCGGCTCGCGGCGTATCTGGAGTCCGGTGACGGCGACGGGGCGGCGGGCGAGACCGCGCCGGCCGAGGCCGAGACGCGGGCCAGGGCGCGGGCGATGCGCGGGCGCGAGGCGCTGACGCTGCGCAGGTCGCGCCGTGCGGGCCCGGACCGCACACCGCCCGGCGGCCCCGTACCCGGATCTCTGCCCGGGTCCGCGCCCGCCGCCGACGGCGGACCGGCCCGTCCCGACGAGGAGGCCGCCCGATGAGCGCCACCACCCCCGGCACGGCCGCCTCGCCGGCCTTCCCGCTCACCGACACCCAGCAGGCGTATCTCGTCGGCCGCGGCGACCTGTATCCGCTGGGCAACGTCAGCACGCACGCCTATCTGGAGCTCGAAGGCCCGCTGGACGTCGGCCGGTTCGTGCACGCGTGGCGGCTGCTGGTCGACCGGCACGGCATGCTGCGCACGGTCGTCGACCCGGACCGCCAGGAGCAGCGGGAGCTGCCCGAGGTCCCCGATCCGCCGGTCGAGATCCTCGATCTGCGCGACCGGCCGCAGGAGGAGGTCCGGGCGACGCTCGCGGCGCTGCGGCAGCGCATGTCGCACGAGGTGAAGCCCGCGGACGTCTGGCCGCTGTTCTCCGTCGCGGTCTGCCTGCTCGGCGACGGTGTGTGCCGGGTGCACGTCGGCTTCGACGGGCTGACCGTGGACTGGGCGAGCTGGCATGTGATGTACCGCGACCTGTCCGCCTTCTACGAGCGGCCCGACGCCGAACTGCCGCCGCCGCGCGGTGACTTCGCGCGGTACGTACAGGAGTCCGCCGAGTTGGTCGACGACGCGGCGGTGCGCGAGGCCGAGGACTTCTGGGACGAGCGGCTGCGCGACCTGCCCGACGCCCCGCAACTGCCGCTGCGCACCGACCCGGACGCCGTCCGCACGCCCCGCTTCGTCCGCCGTGAGGCCGTCCTGGACCGGGACACCTGGGCGCGGCTGCGGCAGCGCGCCGCGGCGGCCGGTCTGACACCGACCGGTGTGGTGCTCGCCGCGTACGCCGAGGTGATCGCCCGGTGGAGCGCCACGGACCGCTTCACCCTCAATGTGCCCAGCATGAACCGCGATCCGGGCGTGCCCGGCGCGGCCGACCTGGTCGGCGAATTCGCCTCCTTCACCCTGGTCGAGGCCGACCACCGCGAGCCGGGGAGCTTCGCGGCGCGCGCCAGGGCGTTGCAGCGCCGTCTCCTGGAGGGCCTGGAGCACCGCGAATTGAGCGGCGTACGGCTGCTGCGCCGCCTCACCGCGGCGCGCGGCGGTGAGCGCGCCCGGCTGCCGGTCGTCCTGACCAGCACCCTCGCGCTGAGCGAGCCCGTGCCGCACGCCCTGGAGCGGGCCCTCACCCAGGTGTACGGGATCACGCAGACGCCCCAGGTGCACCTGGACGCGCAGGTGGAGGAGCGGCGCGGCACCCTGTCCTGCAACTGGGACGCGGTCGAGGAGCTGTTCGCGCCCGAGGTGCTGGACGCGATGTTCGAGGCGTGGACGACGCTGCTGACCCGCCTCGCGGACGAGCCCGAGGTGTGGGAGCTGGACGATCCGGGGCTGCTGCCCGCCGACCAGCGGGCCCGCCGGGAGGCGGCCCAGGGCGCGCCCCGGCCGGTCCCCGACGAGCTGGTGCAGGACGCCTTCCTGCGGCAGGCCGCCGCGCGGCCGGCAGACCCGGCCCTGGTCAGCGCCTCGGGGACACTCAGCTACGGCGCCCTGTGCGCGCGGGCGGCGGGACTGGCGCACCGGTTGCGCGCCGAGCCCGGGGTGCGGCCGGGTGACCTGGTCGCCCTCCTGCTCGACAAGGGCGAGGAGCAGGTGGTCGCCGCGCTCGCGGTGCTCCTGGCGGGCTGCGCCTATGTGCCGCTGGACCCCGAGTCCCCGACGGGCCGGCTGCGCACCCTGCTGGACGCCGCCGCGCCCACGGCCGTCGTCACCCATACGCCGCTGGCCGGGGCCGTACCCGACGGCCCGTGGCGGGTGCTGCGCGCGGACGGTCCCACGCCGGAGGCCACCGAGCCGCCGCCGGCCTCGCGCGGCCCGGCCGATCTGGCGTATGTGCTGTTCACGTCCGGGACCACGGGCACGCCCAAGGGCGTGATGATCGAGCACCGGGGCGTGGTGAACTGCCTGCGGGAGACCGTCGAACGCTTCGGGATCGGCCCGGGCGACCGCTGCCTCGGACTGACCGCGCTGCACCACGACATGTCGCTCTTCGACGTCTTCGGGGTGCTGGGCGCGGGCGGCACGCTGGTGCTGCCGGAAGCGGACCGCCGTACGGATCCCGCGCACTGGCTCGATCTGATGGACCGTCACCGGGTGACGGTGTGGAATTCCGTACCCGCGATGATGGAGATGCTGCTCGGCCGGATCTCCGACACCGAGGCGACCACCGGCGCCGATGCGCCCTCGGGTCCCCAACCCGACGCGCTTCGCCTGGTGTTCCTCGGCGGCGACTGGATCCCGCTGCCCACCGCACGCGAGTTGGAGCGGCGCTTCCCGGCCGCCCGGCTCGTCTCGGTCGGCGGTCCGACCGAGACCACCTTGTGGAACATCTGGTATCCGGTCGAGCGGATCGACCCGCAGTGGTCGTCCGTGCCGTACGGGACGCCGCTGGCCAACACCCGCTATCACGTGCTGGACGGCGCGCTGCGGGACCGGCCGGACGGGGTGGCCGGGGAGCTGTACTGCTCGGGGCCCGGGGTCGCCCGCGGCTATCTCGGTGATCAGGCGGCCACGGACGCGGCCTTCGTCACCCATCCGCGGACCGGTGAACGGCTGTACCGCAGCGGTGATCTGGGCCGCTACCGCCCGGACGGGGTGATCGAATTCGTCGGCCGCCGGGACGGGCAGGTGCAGATCGCGGGCCGCCGGGTGGAGCCCGCCGAGGTGGAGGCGGCGCTGGCCGCGCACCCCGGGGTCGGCCGGGCCGCGGTGGTGCCGGTGCGGCGCGACGGCCTCGCGGGCCATCGCGGCCTCGCGGCCTTCGTCGTGCCCGCGCCCGGCCGGCCGGCGCCCGACGAGGCGGAGCTGCGGGCCCATCTCGGCCGGCTGCTGCCCGCGTATCTCGTCCCCGGCGGCATCACCGTACGCGCCGACCTGCCGCTGACCCGCAATGGGAAGGTCGACCGGGAGGCCCTGGCGCATACGGCCGCGGTGGCACCGCCAGAGCCCGTCGAGGAGAGCACCGGCGGTACGGACGATCCGCTGGTCGAGCTGCTGGCCAGGACATGGGCGGCGGCGCTCGGCCTGCCGCGTGTGGGGCCGCGCGACAACTTCTTCGCCCTGGGCGGCGATTCGCTGGTCGGCGCGCGCATCCTGGCGCGGCTGCGGGAGACCTTCCCCGACGAGTCGCTGTCGGCGCGGGCGCTGATGGCGACCTCCGACGTGGCCGGGATGGCCGAGGTGCTGACGCAGGACGAGGCGCAGCCGGGCCGGATGGCGCAGATCGCGGCGGTGCATCTGTATGTGGCCGATCTCAGCCCCGAGCAGATCGACGCCGAGCTGGCCGCGGGACAGACCCACGGGACGGCGGCGTCATGAGCGCGCCGGACGGCGCCGGGGCGGCGGATCTGGCCGCGCGCAGGCAGGAGTTGCTGCGCCGCGCGCTGGCCGACCGCGGGCTCGGTGCCACCGCCGTCGGGCCGGCCGCCGCGCCCGCCCGGGGGCCGCGGCTGCCCGCCCCGCTGTCCTCGGCGCAGCGCCGGATGTGGTTCCTGCACCGGCTCGCGCCCGACGACCCGGCGTATCACCTCACCATCGGGGTGCGGCTGTCCGGGGAGCTGGAGTCGGAGCGGCTGCGGGCCGCCTTCGAGGACGTGACGCGGCGTCATGAGGTGCTGCGTTCTGTCTACCGGGGCGACGAACCGGACACCGCCGTCCAAGTGGCGGCGCCCGAGAGCGCGTTGCTGCCCTTCGAGATTCGCGACCTTCCGCCGGGCACGGGCCCGGACGCGTCGGCGGAGACGGCCGTACGCGCCTGGTCCGACGCGCCGTTCGACCTCGCCGAGGATCTGCCGCTGCGGCTGCTGCTCCTGCGGAGCGGGCCGCGCGAGCACCTGCTGTTCCTGACGATCCATCACATCGCCTGCGACGACCTGTCGTGGGAGATCCTGCTCGGCCAGGTTTCGGCCGCCTACCGCGACGACGCAGGCGCGCCCGTGGACCGGCAGTACGCCGACTTCGCGCGCTGGGAGGCCGACGAGCTGCGCGGCGCCGCGTTCGAGGAGTCGCGCGGCTACTGGCGGCGGCTGCTCGCCGGCCCCGGCGGCGCCGTCCGTCTGCCCGCCGACCAGCCGCGCCCGGCGCGGGCGCCCCGGCAGGGGGTCAGGCGCAGGGCGGCGGTGTCGCGCGAGGCGGCCGAGGGGATACGGGCGCTGGCCCGTACCGAACAGGCGTCCCCGTACATGGTGCTGCTCACGGCTGCCGCGCTGCTGCTGCGGCGGCACGGCGCGAGCGGGCGGGTGCCCTTCGGCACACCTGTGGTGCGCAGGCCCCGGCCCGAATTCGAGCCGCTGATCGGCAACTTCGGCAATGTGATGGTGCTGCCCGTCGACGTCGGTCCGCCCGGCGGCGAGGGCCCCGCCTTCACCGGACTGCTGGCCCGGGTCCGCGCGCTGTGCGCCGAGGCGTACGCGCACCAGCACGTGCCCTTCGAGACGGTCGTGGAGGACGCGCGCCCGGACCGCGGGGGCGGGGCGCCGCGCCTGTTCGACGTGATGTTCTCCTACCGTTCCAGCCTGCTCAGCGGCCTGGACCTGCCGGGGGTGCGCTGCGCCGAGTATCCGCTCGACCCCGGCACCGCGCGTTTCGACCTGGTCCTCGATGTGGCCGACGACGCGGACGGCACGGGTGCGATGACGGTCACCGTGACCGCCCGCACCGACATGTTCACCGCGTCCACCACGCAGCGGCTGGCGGACCGGTTCGCCGCCCTGATCGAGGAGCTGGCGGCGGGCGCCCCGCACGGAGCCGTCCCGTCCCCGGCCTCCCGCACCGCCCCGTACGAAACGGTCCCGCACGACGCCGCCCCGCCGCGGCTGGCGGGGACCGTACCCCAGCAACGCCTCCCCCGACCGGCCGGCGATGCCCGGCCGGCCCTGCCGCGCCAGGAAGGGACACCCACCATGTCCGCACCCGACTCCCGTACTCCGCAGACCCCCGCCCCGGCCCCCGCGCCCCACCAAGCGCCCGGCCTCGCTCCCGGCGCGGACACCAGACCCGGCCCCGCCACCGAGCACGGCCGCGCCCCGGACCGCGCCCCCGCCACGGACACCGCGCGAGTCACGGACGCCGTGGACGCCGTCGCGGACCCCGGACCCGACTACGACCCGGAACTCGACATCGCCATCGTCGGGATGGCCGGGCGCTTCCCCGGCTCCTCGTCGCTCGACGACTTCTGGGCCGGGCTCGTCGAAGGCCGCGAGGCCGCCAAGCCCTTCACGGACGAGGAGTTCGTGGCGGCCGGGAACGACCCGCGCGAGCTGGCGGACCCGAATCTGGTCAAGGTCGAGGCGGCCGTGGACGGCATCGACCTCTTCGACGCGGACTTCTTCGGCTTCCGCCCGACCGAGGCCGAACTCCTGGACCCGCAGCAGCGGTTGTTCCTCGAATGCGCCTATCACGCGCTCCAGCAGGCGGGGTGCGCGCCGCGCGAGTACGACGGCCTGATCGGGGTGTACGCAGGGGCGAGCCAGAGCCGCTACTTCCTCGACAAGGTGCACCCGCACATCGCCGACGCGCCCAACTCGATGGCCCTGCTGCCCGCGATCTCGGCCAACTCCCCCAGTTCCTTCGCCACTCGAGTCTGCTACGAGCTGGGCCTGACCGGACCCGGCATCAGCGTCTCGACGGCTTGCTCCACTTCGCTGGTGGCGCTGCACCTGGCCTGCCGCGACCTGCTCGACCACAGTTGCGACGTCGCGCTCGCGGGCGGCGCGTCGCTCAACCCGTCGCCCAGGACCGGCTATCACTACATGCCGGACGGCCCGCTCTCCCCCGACGGGCGCTGCCGTTCCTTCGACGCGGCGGCCGACGGGATGTTCCCCGGCGACGGCGTCGGTGTGCTGGTGCTGAAGCGGCTCGCGGACGCGCTGGCCGACGGCGACACGATCCGCGCGGTCGTCAAGGGTTCCGCGGTCAACAACGACGGCGACCGCAAGGCCGGTTTCTCGGCGCCCAGCGCGGCCGGGCAGACCGAGGTGATCCTCGCCGCCCACGCCGCGGCGGGTGTCGCGGCGAGCGCGATCTCGTACGTCGAGGCGCACGGCACCGGCACCCCGGTGGGCGATCCGATCGAACTCCAGGCGCTGCTCGACGCGTTCGCGACCGATCCGGACACCGCGGAGCGGCCGGGCGCGTGCGCGATCGGCTCGGTCAAGACCAACGTCGGTCACCTGGACGCGGCGGCGGGCGTGGCCGGGGTGATCAAGACGGTGCTCGCGCTGGAGCACGAGGCGATACCGCCGAGCCTGCACTTCGAGCGGGCGAATCCGCTGATCCCGCTGGACGGCAGCCCGTTCAGGGTCGCCACGGGCCGCACTCCCTGGCAGCGGGTGCCGGGCGAGCCGCGGCGCGCGGGCGTCAGTTCCTTCGGCATCGGCGGCACCAACGCGCACGTGATCCTCCAGGAGGCGCCCGTACAGGCCGCCCACCGGACCGGACCGCCCTCGTCGGCGGTGGCCGCGTCCGACACCCGCCGCCACCTGTTCACGCTGTCCGCCAAGTCGCCGCAGGCGCTGGCCGACAGCGCCGCCGAGCTGGCCGACCATCTGGTGGCAAGGCCCTGGCTCGACCCGCGCGACGTGGCCCACACCTTGCGTTCCGGGCGCGAGGAGTTCGCCTACCGGCGCGCGGTCACCGCGCCGGATCTGGGCACGGCGGTGCGGGCGCTGCGCGAGGGCGCGGGCAGCGCGGGAGAGGCCGCCGACGGCAGGCAGGTGGCGCTGCTGTTCCCGGGCGGCGGCACGCAGTTCGCGGGCATGGGCGCCGAACTGTACGGGTCCGAGCCGGAGTTCCGTGCCGCGCTCGACGCATGCGCTTCGGTGATGGCCCGTCACGGCCGGGATCTGCACGCCGAACTCGCCGCGGACGGCGGCGGTTTCGTGGGCGTCGTCGCCACGGGTTACGCGATCGCCCGGCAGCTCGCCGCGTACGGCGTCACCCCCGTGGCCATGCTCGGGCACAGCCTCGGTGAGTACACCGCCGCCTGCCTGGCCGGGGTGATCTCGCTGGACGACGTGCTGCCGCTGGTCGCCGAACGGGAGCGGCTGATGCTGCTCGCGGGCGGCGCGACACTCAGTATGCTGCTCTCCGAGGAGCAGCTGCGGGGCCGGCTGA
Organism: Actinacidiphila alni; assembly: GCF_900112845.1. Classification (GTDB taxonomy): domain Bacteria; phylum Actinomycetota; class Actinomycetes; order Streptomycetales; family Streptomycetaceae; genus Actinacidiphila; species Actinacidiphila alni. The sequence goes on along the minus strand of NZ_FONG01000003.1, from coordinate 441,074 downwards.
CCGGTGGTCTGGGCATCGCGGCGGTCAACGGTCCGCTGCACTGCTCGGTGTCGGGACCCGCCGACGAGATCGACGCGCTGGAGCGGCAGCTCATCGCCGAGGGTGTGGACCATTCGCGACTGCGACTGGCGACCGCCGTGCACTCCGGGGTGCTGGACGCGATGCTGCCCGAGTACGCGAAGGCGCTCGCGCGCGTCACGCTGCGCGCGCCGCGCACCCCGCTGATCTCCAATCTGACCGGCGCGCCCCTCACCGCCGACCAGGCCACCGACCCCGGCTACTGGCTGCGCCACACCCGGGAGACGGTCCGCTTCGCCGACGGCCTGGCCGCCCTGCACGACGCGTACCGCCCGGTGCTGCTGGAGGTCGGCCCGGGGCGCGGCCTGACCCGGCTGGCCGGGCTCCAGCTCGGCCGCGACGCGGTCGCCGTCTCCGCGATGCGCCACCCCCGGGACGGCTACGGCGACGCCGAGGCGCTGCTGGCGGCGCTCGGCAATGTGTGGACGGCGGGCGGCACGATCGGCCGGCACGCGCCGTACGACGACCGCCCGCGCCGGCGGATCCCGCTGCCCGGCTACGCCTTCCAGCGGCGCCGCTTCTGGATGGACGCGCCGCGCCGTACCGTCGAGTCGGGGACGTATCTCGTACCGGACGGGCTGCGGGAGCCGGCCTTCGGCCGCGCGCTGGAACTCGCCGCGGCGGGCAGCCGCCTGCTGGTCACCGATCCGGCGATCTCCGATCCGGTGGCCGCCGATCCGGCGTTCTCCGGCCCGACGGTCACCGGTCCGGGCGCCGCGACCCCCGCGGTCAGGTCCTCGGCAGTGGCGCACATCGACGCGGCCCGCGAGGCGGGTCTGCTGACCGAGGACGACGAGCTGCTGCGCGGCCGGATCAAGGTGGAGCACCCGCCGGCCGACCTCCAGCGCGACCTGGACACCCTGTGCGCGCGCTACATCCTGCGTTTCCTGCACGGCGCCGGTGTCCGTACCGGCGACGGCGCGCGCAGCACGGCCGACGCGATCGCGGAGACCGTCGACGTCGTGCCCGCCTACCGGCCGTTCCTCGACGCGATGCTCGCCGTGCTCGCGGAGGACGGCCACCTGGTCAGCGACGCCGACGGCGCCGTGACCTTCCGTACGCCGCCCGGCCAGGCACCCGGCCAGGCGCCCGACCCGGACGCGGAGGCCGGGATCGACGCGCTGGAGGCCGCGGTCCTGGCCCGCCACCCGGACCGCGCCGACGAACTGGCGCTGCTGCGGCGCTGCGCCGACCGCTACCCGGAGGTGCTCGGCGGTACGGTGCCCGGGCATCAGGTGTTGCTGCCGGACGGCTCGGACGACATCTCGCAGGAGGTGGTGGACCAGCGGGTCGGCACCAGTGATGTGGCCGTGCACACCCGGCTGGTCGCGCAGGCCGTGGCGCGCCTGGCCCGGCAGGCCGAGGGCGGGCGTCTCCGGGTCCTGGAGGTCGGCGCCGGGCGCGGCTATCTGACCTGGGACGTCGCCGACGCGCTCAAGGGCATCCCCGGTGTCGAATACCACTTCACCGACCTCGGCAGGTCCTTCGTGCTGGCGGGCCAGCGCACCGCCGCCGCCAAGGACATCGATTTCATGCGGTTCGGGGTGCTGGACATCTCCGCGGACCCGGCGCCGCAGGGGTACGAGGCGGGCGGCTTCGACGTGGTGCTCGCGTTCAATGTGCTGCACGCGACGCCGGATCTGCGCACCACGGTCGGGAACGTCCGGTCGCTGCTGGGCGAGGGCGGGCGGCTGTTCCTGCTGGAGGCCACCTCGCAGCGGCGGCCGTCGATGCTGACCGCCGGGCTCTTCGAGGGCTGGTGGTACTTCTCCGACGACCTGCGCGAACACTCCCCGCTGCTGCCGCCGGCCGGCTGGCGCGCGCTGCTCGCGGACTCCGGTTACGACGCGCTCGAGGTGTATCCGGGGGACGGCGAGCGGCTGCGCGAGGCCGACCACGCCCTGCTGACCGCCCGCCGCGCCGGGCCGGCGGGTGCGCCCGGCGACGGCCCGGGGGCCGTATCGACCGAGACGGCGGAGCGAATTCGGCGGCTGGAGGCGGCGGGCGGACGCGTGGAGATCCTTCCGCCGGACACGGCCGCCGCGCTTGCCGGTGTCGCCGGCGCCCTTACGGACGGCTCCGGGCCGCTCGTGCTCAAGCTGGTCGACACGCCCGCGCCCGACCGCGAGCGGCCGTCCGACACGCCCGACGACGACCGGCCGGAAGCCGGCGGCGGCCTGTACGGCGGCGGCTCGGCCTTCAACCAGCGCCCTGCGTTGGCCACCCCGTACGCCGAACCCCGCAACGACCTGGAACGTACGGTCGCGCGGGCCTGGGCCACCGTCCTCGGCATCGACCGGGTCGGCGCGCACGACGACTTCTTCGACCTCGGCGGCGAGTCTCTGCTCGCCATGCAGCTGATCACCCGGCTCCGCGAGGAGCTGGGCGTGTCCCTGTCGGTGCGGTCCTTCTTCGACGCGGGCACACCGACGGTGGCGGTGCTCGCCGGACTGGTCGAGGAGTCCCGTACCGCGGGCCCCGGCACCGCCGCCATCGCGCCGAGCCCGCGCCGGGCCGCCCGTACCACCCGTCCCGCAGCGGAGGACTGAGTCATGCCCGCACCTCTGGAATTCCCGGCCTCCTTCGACCAGGAGCGCATGTGGTTCTTCCACCGTCTCGACCCCGGGAATCCGACGTACAACGTGCCGCTGGTGCTGCGGCTGCGCGGCGCCCTGGACGCCGGGGCGCTGGGCCGCGCGCTCGACCGGGTGGTGGCCAGGCACGAGATCCTGCGCACCACCTACGCGGCGGGGCCCGGCGGTTCGCTGAGCCAGTTCGTGCACGAGGACGCGGCCGTCCCGCTGGAGGTCAGCGCGCTGGAAGGACCGCCGCCGGCGGAACCCGCCACCGCCGATCCGCGGGTGGCGGCGAGCCTGCGCGAGGTGATCCGCGCGCCCTTCGACCTCATGGCGGGGCCACCGGTCAGGGCGCGGCTGCTGTGGCTCGCCGACGACGACCACCTGCTGGTGTTCTGCCTGCACCACATCGCCACCGACGGCTGGTCGCTCGGCCTGCTCGTCAGCGAACTCGACGCGTACTACCGGGCGGAGATCTCCGGCGCCAGGGCAGAGCTGCCGGAACTGCCCATTCAGTACGCGGACTACGCCGAGTGGCAGCGCACGACGCTGACGCCCGAGGTGCTGGAGGAGCGGCTCGCGCACTGGCGCGACGTGCTGGGCGACAGGCCGCCGCGGATCACGCTGCCCACCGACCGGCCGCGCCCCGCCCGCCCCTCCTTCAACGGCGCGCGCGTCGACTTCGACCTGCCGCCCGACACCGCCCGCGCCGTGCGCGACCTGGCCGCGCGCTACGGCGTCACGCTGCACATGACGCTGCTGGCCGCGTGGAACGCGCTGCTGCACCGCTACGGCGCGGGCGAACGTATCGTCGTCGGCACCCTGCTCGCCAACCGCGACAACGACCAACTCGCGCCGCTGATGGGCTTGTTCGTCAACACACTGCCGGTACGGGTCGACGTCGCGGGCGAGTCGTCCTTCGCGGAGCTGCTCGCCAGGACGCGGACCGCCTCGATGGACGTGCTGGCCCACCAGGACACGCCCGTCGACGGCATCGTCCGTACGCTGGGCGGCGGTTCGGGCGGCCGGGACGGCGGCGGCAATCCGCTGTTCCAAGTCCTCTTCGCACTGCAGAATTTCGCCGACCAACGGCTGGAACTCGGCGGCCTGGACGTCGAACGGATCGACGACGAGGAGGAGTCCACCCGCTTCGACCTCGAACTCCACGTGTGGGAGCACCCGGACCGGCTGCACGGCTCCCTCGTCCACGACACCGACCTGTTCGACGCCGCCACCGCGCGCCGCATCGTCGCCCACTTCCGCAATCTGCTGACCGCCGCCGTCCGTGATCCCAAGGCCCCCCTCGACACGCTGCCGCTGCGCTCCGAGGAGGACGAGCGGGCGCTGCGCGCACGGATACGGGCCGCGGGCCCGCTGCTGGTGCTGGACCGCGCGGGCCGAGTGCCGCCGGAGGGCGTGGCGGGACAGGTGTACGCGGCGGACAGTACGGCCGATCCCGCGCAGGACGGCACGCCGACCGGGGAGCGCGGACTCGTCCGGGCCGACGGCAGTGTGCGGGTCCTCAACGCGGTCGGGCCGGACGGGCGCGTGCCCGATGTCGTACGGATCGGTGAGGTGACGGTCCGGCCGGCCGAGATCGAGGAGCGACTGCTGCTGGCCGCACCGGCGTTGGCGGACGTCGCGGTGGTGCCGCGGCTCGCGGCCGACGCCCCGGACGGCGGCGCACCCGAACTGCTCGCCTATGTCGTACCGTCGGGGCCGGTCGATCCCGACGCGCTCGGCGCGCTGCTGCCCGTGCCGGGGTCCGTGCTGCCGGTGTCCCGGCTGCCGCTCACGCCGTCCGGCGAGGTGGACGTCCCCGAACTGCTGCGGCTGCCGGTGGCGGACCGGGAGGAGGCGCGGCGTCTTGAGGCCCGCCTGCGCGACGCCCACCCGGACACGCGGATCGCGGTGCTGCCCACCGAGGCCGTGCCGACGCCGTTGGCGCGCGTGCCCGTCCCGGCGCCGGAGCGTCCCGACGGGACGCATGAGTCCGGTGGCGGGGACGCGTTGGTGCGTCACGGCTCGGATTCCGCGCGCGTCGCGAAACCAGAGGGCGAGAGTGACGCGGACGAGCGCCCCGCCGCCCTCGTGGACGGCGGCCCGGCCCCGGTGATCGCCGACCGCACCCTGGTCGACACGCTGCTGCGGGCCGCCGGGACCGCGACCGGCGACCTCGTCCTGCTGCGCGAGGACGGCGGCGAGACCCGGCTGACATATGCCGAACTGCACGACCGGGCGCTGCGGGCCCTGACCGGGCTGCGGGAGCTGGGGCTCGACGCCGGCGACCGGGTCATCCTCCAGTTGGAGGACCACACGGACTTCGTGACCGTCCTGTGGGCGTGCCTGCTCGGCGGCCAGGTCGCGGTGCCGCTGGCCGTGCCCGCCGACTACCGCGTACGCGACGCTGCCGGTGAACGGCTGCGGGGCGCCTGGGAGTTGCTGGGGAAGCCGCTGGTGGTCACCGCCGGCGGGCGGCTCGCCGAGCTGCGCGAAGCAGCGGCGGAGGACTGGCCCGGGCTGCGTACCGCGGGTGCCGACGCGATCGGCGCGGCGGCCGTGCCCGCCGAGCCGCATCCGGCGCAACCCGACGACCCGATCCTGCTGATGCTGACCTCCGGCAGCACCGGCCGCCCGAAGGCCGTGGTGCTCCGGCACCGCAATGTCCTGTCCCGCTGCGCGGCCACCACCGCCGTCAACGGGCTGCGGCGCGACGACGTATCGGTCAACTGGCTGCCGCTGGACCATGTCGGCGGTGTGGTGATGTTCCATCTGCGCGACGTCTTCCTCGGCTGCCGCCAGGTGCACGCGCCGACCCGCTGGGTCCTCCAGGATCCGCTGCGCTGGCTGGACCTGGCGCACCGCTTCCGGGCCACCACCACCTGGGCGCCCAACTTCGCCTTCGGCCTTGTCGACGACCGCGCCGCCGACCTCGAACGGCGCGGCGCCGACTGGGACTTGTCGCCGCTGCGCTTCGTGATGAACGCCGGTGAGGCGATCGTCGCCCGGGTGGCCCGCCGCTGGCTGCGGCTGCTGGCACCGTACGGTCTGCCGGGCACGGCGATGCGGCCCGCCTGGGGCATGTCGGAGACGTCCTCCGCGATGGTCTACTCCGACCGCTTCACGCTCACCACCACCGCGGACGAGGACGCCTTCGTGGAGGTCGGAGCCCCCCTGCCGGGGTGCGCGCTGCGCATCGTGGACGGCCCGGACGCCGAGCCGCGCGTGCTGCGCGAGAGCGACATCGGCCGCCTCCAGGTGCGCGGCGCCACCGTCACCACCGGCTACGACGCGGCGCCGGAACAGAACGCCGCCGCCTTCACGCCCGACGGCTGGTTCGACACCGGTGACCTGGGCCGGGTCGAGGGCGGCCGCCTCACCCTCACCGGCCGCGCCAAGGACGTCGTCATCCTCAACGGCGTCAACTACCACAGCCACGAGATCGAGTCCGTGGTCGACGAACTGGCCTGCGTCGAGCCGTCGTTCACCGCCGCCGTCGCGGTGCGGACGGCCGCCGCCACCACGGACGAACTGGCCGTCTTCTTCCACCCGCGTGACGGCGCCGACCGGGACGACGCGATCCGCACCGTCCGCCGCGCCGTGCTCGACCGGATCGGCGTCAACCCCCGCCATGTGCTGGCCGTCGAGCCGTCCGACATCCCCAAGACCGAGATCGGCAAGATCCAACGCACCGCGATCCGGGCCCGTTTCGAGGCGGGCGGTTTCACCGCGTCCGGCCCGGACCCGGACGACGGCACGGTGCCCGACCACTTCCACCGCCCCGTCTGGGTACCCCGTGCGCTCACCACGGCCTCGGCCCCGGCGGGGGGCGCGGTCCTGATACTCGCCGACACCGAGGGCGTCGCCAAACGGCTGGCCCGCACCTTGGAGGCGGCGGGGCGGCGCTGCGTCCTGGTGAAGGACGGCGACGCGGCGACGGCCACCGGCACGGACGGCCCCACCCTTGCGGCCCGGACCACGGCGGACACGGGCGGACCCCACGGCGGCGTTGTGGGCGCGCAGGCCGCCTCCCGGTCCGACGTACAGGCGAGTGGTCACGCACGGTCGCAGGCAACCGGCGCGGCCACGGCTCACGACCGCCCCACGACGGTGGTCGACCTGCGGGCGTACGGCGGCGGTGTCGCTATAGCGCCCGATGCCGCGCGGGCCGAACTGCACGCCCTGCTCGGGCTGTTCGGGGACAGCGCCGACGCGACGGCGGTATACGTCGTGACCAGTCATGCGGTGTCCGTGGGTCCGGACGACCCGGTCGCGTACGAGCGGGCGCCGGTCGCCGGGCTGGTGGCGACGCTCGGCCATGAGCGGGACGGGGCGCGGGTGGTGCAGGTCGACGTGCCGCCCGGGGACGCGGATTCCGTGGCGGCGCTGCTGGCCGGGGAAGTGGCCCGGCTGCCCCGGGACACGGTCGTCGCCCACCGGGACGGCCGACGGCTGGTGCGGCGCCTCGCGCCGGCCGCGCCCGCGCGCCGCGCGGTGTCCTTCGTGCCCGGCGGGCGCTATCTGGTGACCGGCGGCACGGGCGGCATCGGTCGCCTGCTGGCCGGCGTGCTGGCCCGTGAGTACGGCGCCCGCGTGCTGTGCCTGGGCCGCACGGCGCGTGCGGAGCCGGACGACCCGCGGATCGCGTACGCCGTCGCCGATGTCCGGGACGCGGACGCGGTCGGCGGGGCGCTGCGGGCGGCCGAGCAGGAATGGGGCGCGCCGCTGGACGGGGTGCTGCATCTGGCGGGCTCCTACCGTGAGGCGCCGCTCGCGGCGTGCACGGCCGCGGAGTTGGACGAGGCGCTGGACGCCAAGGTCGGCGGGGCCCGCGTGCTGCACAGCCTGCTGCGGGACCGGCCGGGGCTGCTCTTCGTCTCCTTCTCCTCCGTGAACGGCTTCTTCGGCGGCGCCTCGGTGGCCGGTTACGCGGCGGCCTCGGCGTTTCTCGACGCGCTGGCCGTCCACCAGCGGCAGGCGACCGGTCTTGACGCGTACAGCCTGGCGTGGAGCATGTGGGACGAGACGGGCATGAGCGCGGGTCACCCGCTCAAGCAGCTCACGCGGGCCCGCGGCTACCGCGTCCTGCCGCCCGATGAGGCGCTGGCGTCGCTCACCGTGGCGCTGGAGCGGGACGCGCCGCACCAGCTGATCGGTCTCGACCCGGCGCGCCCGTGGATCGCGGCGCACTTGGCGGAACCGGCGCGGGCGCTGCGGGAGTTGACCGTGCACGCCGAGGCGGAGACGGCCGCGGGCGAGACTGTCGTCGACCGGTTCGGTACGCCGACCGCCGTACGGCCGGCCGTGCTCGGCACGCTGCCGCTCGACCCGGCGACCGGTGAGGTGGACCGGGCGCGTCTCGCCGCCGGGGCGGGTGCGCAGGCGACGGCCTCCGACGCGGAGCCGCGTGCCGGCCTCGAAGAGGTGATCGCGGCGGCCTGGACGGAGGTGCTGGGGGTGCGGGACGTGACCCGGGAGTCCAGCTTCTTCGACCTGGGCGGCGGTTCCTTGCAGGCGACACGGGTGCACGGCCTGCTCCAGGAGCGGCTGGGCCGCGATCTGCCGATGGTGGAGCTGTTCCGCCGGCCGACTGTCCGGGCCCTCGCCGAGGCGCTGGAGCCGGCGGGCACCGCGGCCCCGGCGGCGGGTGGGCGCGGCAGGTCGCGCGCCGAGCGGCGGCTCAAGGCCGCCGCACGCACCCGCGGGCACTGAACGAAAAAGAGGAGGTGGGGAGGGAGCGGCCGCTCCCTCCCCACCTCTTTTATGGGCGACTACGGGCGACGGCTCAGCCGGCGACCTTCGCGAAGGCGGGGTCGAGCTGGTCGAGGACCCACGGCAGCCCCAGCGTCGACGGGTTGCGCAGCAAGGTGATGGTCGTCAGGTCCACCTCCTGGAGGGTGTGGCCCTTGGCGGCCGCCGTCATCAGCGGCGACTTGCCGATCTGCTTCTCCAGGTCAGGCGTCTGGTAGGCGCCGATCATCAGGTCGGCGGACAGCACGTCGAGCTTCTCCTGGCTGACGGTGCCGACGCCGCGGCTGTTCTTGGCGAGCGCGGTCAGCTTGGGCGCCTGCTTGAGGCCGAGCGATTCCAGGAAGCCCACGGCGAAGTCGTTCGGCGAGGAGAGAGTGACGATCTGGTCGGCGGCGGCGGTGTAGGTGACGCTGAAGGTCTTGCCCGCCAGGCCCGGGTACTTCGCCTTGACCGCCGTCACGGCGTCCTGCGACTGCTTGATCGACGCGTCGGACTCGGTGACCCGGCCGAGCGCCTGGCCGACGAGCTTCTGCCGGTCCTGCCAGGAGTCGGTGGCGGCCGAGGTGATGGGCGCCAGCGTCGGGGCGATCTTCGACAGCTTGGCGTAGTTGTCCTTGGCGGTGTAGTCGCCGGTGTCGAGGATCAGGTCCGGCTTGAGCGCGGCGATCTCCTCGAAGGGCAGGGCCGCGGTGACGGCGACGAGCTTGGTGTCGCCCGTCATCTTGTCCTTCAGCCAGGGGTAGGTGCCGTCGGGCGAGAAGAAGTTCTTCGTCGCGAGCACCGGGACGACGCCGGCCGCGAGCGAGGCGTCGAGGTCGACGGAACTGAGCGCGACCACTCGCTTCGGCTCGGCCTTGATCGTGACGCTGCCCTGCGAGTCCTTGACGGTGACCGGGAAGGCCGCGGTGGACGCCGACGAGGCCGAGGCCGACGCGGAGGACGACGCGGCCGGGGTGGCCTTGGCGTCCTTGTCGTCCTTGGAGTCGGAGCCGCAGGCCGCGGCGGTGAGCAGCAGTCCGGCGACGGCCGCCGCGGCGGCGAGCGTACGGTTCGGACGTCCGGGTCTGAGGGTGCGGAACACGTGGTGCCTCCGGTTGTGCGCGATTCGAGCGGGGGTTGAGCCGGTCCGTGGGCATGGCGCCGCGGGACGGGTGTGGGGGTGTGGGGTCCTGGTGCGGCGACGCTGCCGCGGGGTGTTGGGCGATTCGGTGCGGGGGCGGGCGGTCAGGTGCTGTCGTGCCGGGCGGAGCCCGACAGGCCGCGGACGGCGATCGCGCCGAAGACCGCGACCATGGCGACCGTCCAGGCGAGCACACCGAGCAGCGGCGTACGGACGGCGCCGCCGTCGGCGAGGCCGCGCATCGCGTCCGCGCCGCAGCTCAGCGGCAGCGCGCGGACCAGCGGACGCAGCGCCCCCGGGTAGGAATCGGCGGGCGCGAAGCCGGTGTTGAAGAAGAGCATCAGGGTGAAGAGCATCGACAGGCCGCTGAGCGAGGCGACACTGCGGGCGTGCGCGGCCACCGCGCAGACCAGCGCCGCGAAGGCGGCGCCGAGCAGCAGCGGCACGGCGAGGAAGAGCGGCAGCGCCGCCGCGCCCGCGTCGCCGTCGGCCCGGAAGCCCAGCGCGTAGCCGACGGCGAGGAAGGCCACGGACGTCAGCAGCGCCCGGATCAGTTCCGCCTCCAGCCGGCCGATCAGCAGCGACGAGCGGTGCACGGGCATGGCGCGGAAGCGGTCGAGCAGCCCGGTCTCGCGCTCCCGGATCAGGGACGCGCCGCTGCCGACGCCGCCGAAGACGGTACCGACCAGGGTCGCGAGCGGCAGGAAGCGGTTGAGGCTGTCGCCGCCGGAGGAGGCGGCGACGGTCGTGCCGAACACCAGCCGGAAGACCAGCAGCAGGAACACCGGGAAGACCAGGGCCTGGACGAAGACGATCGGCGACCGCGACCAGCGGCGCAGCAGCCGGCCGGCCTGAAGGCCGCCCTGGGCGAGGGCGCTGCCGCGCGTCCGCTCGGCGGACGGCCCGGCAGACGTGTTCGCGGTGGTCATCGCGGACCGCCCTTCGAGCGGCCGAGCGCGCGGCCCGCCAGCAGGGTGAAGACGACGAGCAGCCCCGCGAGCCACGCCGTGGTGACGAGCACCGGCCGGGCGGGCGGTCCGCCCGCGGCCAGTGCGCGGAGCGCGTCGGCGGCCTGCGAGACGGGCTGATTGCGGACGAACGGCCTGATCCAGCCGGGGAATCCGCTCACCGGCGTGAAGCCGGTGGAGAGCATCGTCAGGAGCAGTTGCGGCACCAGCATCGCGGACGCGGTGTGCTCGGGATTGCCGACGACGAGGCCGAGCGCGATGCATCCGACGGCCAGGCAGAGCGCGAAGGCCACGGCCAGGACGACGAATCCGGCGGCGGCACCGGCACCGGCCCGGAAGCGGAAGCCGAAGGCGGTGGCGATCGCGACGGCCGCCGCGCAGGCCAGCAGGGCACGGCACAGGTCGGCGCCAAGCCGTCCCGCGACGGGTGCGAGCCGGGCCAGCGGCATCGTACGGAACCGGCGGAACATGCCCTGCTGGACGTCGGCGGCGATCGCGTCGGCGGAGGACATCGCCACGAAAAGCATCGATTGCAGCACCACGATCGGCGGCAGCCATTGCGCGTAGTCGACGCCCCGGTCCGCCATCACGCCGCGCATGGGCACGTAGAAGCCCACGAAGAACACCAGGGGTGCGAGGACGGCGCCGGAGATCTCGGCGGTGTCCCGCCGCAGCAGCGTGACCGCGCGCAGGGCGAGCACCCATGACTGGGTCAGCCGCGACGCGGCCGGGGGTGCGGTCGCCGTGGCCGGCGCGGTGGCGGTCATCCGGCACCGCCCTGCGTGCCGCTTCCCGGGGCCCCGTCATTGTCGTGGCGTACGTCGCCGGCTCCGGGCCCGTCCCGGCCGTCGCGTACGTCACCGGCTCCGGCCACCTCCCGGCCGTCGCGTACACCACCCGTCCCGGCCGCATCGGCACCGGAATCCGCGTCCCCGGGCCCGGGGACGGATACGGGCCCGGGGACGGCCGGGTCGTCCGCCGTACGGTGCTCGGCGGGGCGGCCGGTCAGCGCGAGGAACACCTCGTCCAGCGAGGGGCGGCGCAGCGCGATGTCGGTGAGTGCGACTCCGGCGTCCTCCATCCGCCGGACGACGGTGGCCAGGGTCGCCGGGCCGTCAGGCGCGGGCAGTGCCACCGCGTCCTCGCGGGCGTCGGCGCCGAGGTCGGCGAGTGCGGCGAGCACTCGGGGCGCGTCGGCCGGGTCGGCCGGGGTCACCTCGCAGAAGGTGCCGCCGACCTGCTCCTTGAGCTGCTGCGGGGTGCCGGTGGCGATGACGCGGCCCCGGTCGATGACCACGACGCGGTCCGCCAGCCGGTCGGCCTCCTCCAGGTACTGGGTGGTGAGCAGCACCGCCACTCCCCTGGCCCGCAGTTCGCGGACGGCGGCCCACAGCGCGAGACGGCTGCGCGGGTCGAGCCCGGTGGTGGGCTCGTCCAGGAAGACCACGGCGGGGTCGCGGACCAGTCCGGCCGCGAGGTCGAGCCTGCGCCGCATGCCGCCGGAGTACGTGGCGGCGCGGCGGTCGGCGGCCTCCAGCAGGTCGAAGGCGGCCAGCAGTTCCGCCGCGCGCTCCTTGGCCGCCGCCTTGCGCAGGCCGAGCAGCCGGGCGAAGAGTACCAGATTCTCCCGGCCGGTCAACTCCTCGTCCACCGAGGCGTACTGGCCGGTGAGGGCGATGACCTCGCGGACATCGGCGGGCGCGGTGCGTACGTCGTGGCCGCCGACACGGGCGGTGCCGGAGTCCGGCGGCTCCAGCGTCGACAGGATGTTGACGGTGGTGGTCTTGCCCGCGCCGTTGGGTCCGAGCAGGCCGACGATCTCGCCCGCGCCGACGGTCAGGGACAGCCCGTCCAGCGCGGTGTGCGTCCCGTACGACAGCCGCAGGTCCTCGGCGACGACGGCCGCCGTCGCCTGTTCCGGGCGCCGCTCCCCGGTCCGCTCCTCGACGAAGGTCATGGCGTCCGCACCTCCTTCGCGGCCTCCTCGGAGACCTGTTCTGCGGCGTGTGCCCCGGTCGGCACATCGGTCGGTGCCTCAGCAGGTGCGTCGGTCGGCGCATCGGCCTGCCCGGGGACGGCCGGCCCGGCGGCCCCGGACTCCGGGGCCGGCGCCGGGTCGAGCCGCCAGCCGCCGACCGCGGTGCGTTCCCGCCAGAACGCCGCGTAGCGGCCGTCCTTCCTGGCCAGCAGCTCCTCATGGGTGCCGGTCTCGACGACCCGGCCCTCGTCCAGGACAACGATCAGGTCCGCGCCGACGACGGTCTCCAGCCGGTGGGCGACCACCAACAAGGTGCAGCGGCCGGAGAGTTCGGCCAGGGTGCGCTGCACGGCGGCCTGATTCCCGGCGTCCAGCCAGGCCGTCGCCTCGTCCAGCAGCACGACGGGCGCGTCCTTGAGCAGGGCCCGGGCCAGGGACACGCGTTGGCGTTCCCCGCCGGAAAGCGCGGCACCGCCTTCGCCGACCCGGGTGTGCCAGCCGTCCGGGAGGCGGTCCACGACCTCGCCCAACCGGGCGAGCCTGCCCGCCCGTTCGACCTCCTCGTCGGTGGCGGTGGGTCGGCCCGCCCTGATGTTCTCCAGAACGGTGTCGTCGAAGAGGTAGACGTCCTGGAAGACGACCGACAGCAGTCCGGCGAGCTGATCCGCCGTCAGATCGCGGACGTCGTGCCCGCCGACGAGCACCTGGCCCGCGTCCACGTCGGCGAAGCGGGCCACCAGCCGGGTCACCGTGGTCTTGCCGGCGCCGGACGCGCCGACCAGGGCGACCACAGAGCCGGGGGCCGCGCGCAGGCTCACCCCGTCCAGTACGGGCGGGCGGTCCGCCTCGTAGCCGAAGCGCACGTCGCGCAGTTCGACCGCCAACCCGCGCTTTCCGTCGGCGGGTTCGGTGAGCGCGGCGGGCTCGGTGGGTTCGGGCAGCGGGCGTTCGGAGAGCACCTCGACGATGTTCTCCAGGGCGGTCACCGAACCGCGCAGCGTGGTGGAGAGGTTGGCGACGGCGGCGACCGGTTCCGCGAAGCGGACGGTCAGGACGAGCAGCGCGATCAGGACCGCCGTGTCGGCGCCGTCGAGCAGGCGGCTCGTCCCGACCACCAGGGCGGCGGCGACGCCCAGGTGGACGGTGATGCCGAACAGCAGCCGGGCGGGCGCGTCGGCGCGGGACCTGCGCCGGGTCTCGCGGTCCTGGGCGGCGAGGCTGCCGTCCAGCAGCGACCAGCCGAGACCCTCGGGCCCGCCGGCCCGCAGCACGCTCTGCGCGCGGGCGAATTCCACGACGCGGCCGTTCGCCTCGGCGGCCGCCTCGTCCAGTCTCCGGTCCACCGTCGCGGCCAGCGCCGCGCTCCAGCGGTGGACGGCGTAGAGCACGGGCGCGCACACCAGCAGGGTCAGGCCGAGCCGCCAGTCCCAGGCGAGGACGCCGATCAGGACGACGGCCGGGGTGAGCACCCCGGTCAGCAACGGTTCCAGGTAGTGGGCGACGATGCCGCTGGCGTCCTTGGTGCCCTGGCCGACGAGCCGGGTCAGCCGGTCGCCGCGCTTGGCGGAGAACCAGCCGAGCGGCAGCGTCACGAGGTGGTCGCCGAGCCGGTGGTGCAGGGCGTTGATGGTCGCGAGGCCGACCCTGAAGCCGCCCATCGACTGGGCGTGCCGGGCCGCCAGTGTGACGGCGGCGCTCACGGCGACGGCGGCCGCCCACCACCAGGCGGCGGTCGTGTCGTGGTCGAGCAGGGCGCGCAGCGCCGGTACGGACAGGACGAAGGTGACGCCCTGGAGCACCGAGTAGGCGGCGACCCGGGCGATCTGCCGGCGCAGCGCGGGGGCGGCGGCGGGACCGACCACGGCGAAGAGCCTGCCGAGCACCGAGCGCGGCAGCGGGGTCGCGGCCCCGTCCAGGGCCGGGCCTGGTGCGGGGGTCGTCGGGGAACTCATCGGGGCACCTCCGCGGTACGCGCCGGTCCGGCCGCGGCGACGGCCGCCGCGTCCTGTGGGTGATCGGGCTCGTCCGGGGGCGCGGCTTCGTCCGCGTGCTGGGCGTCCCACAGCCGCCGGTAGAGGCCGTGCGCGGCCAGCAGCTCCTCGTGTGTGCCGCGTTCTGCGATCCGGCCCTCGTCCATGACCAGGATCTGGTGGGCGGCGGTGACGGTGGCGAGCCGGTGCGCGACGACGAGGACGGTGCGTCCGGCGGCCAGCCGGGACAGGCCCCGCTGCACGGCCGCCTCGGCGCCCGGGTCGGCGTAGGCGGTGGCCTCGTCGAGGATCAGCACCTGCGGGTCGGCGAGCAACAGCCGTGCCACGGCCAGCCGTTGGGCCTCGCCGCCGCTGAGCCGCGCGTCGTCACCGACGACCGACGCGTAGCCGCGCGGCAGTGCGGCGAGCACGTCGTCGATCCGCGCGGCGCGCGCGGCGGCACGTACCTCCTCGTCGGTGGCGTCGGGGCGGCCGAGCCGGATGTTGTCGGCGACGGTGGTGCGCAGCAGCGGCGCGTCCTGGAAGACGAAGCCGACGTGCCGGTAGAGGTCGGTGGGAGCGATTTCCCGTACGTCGACGCCGCCGACGCGGACCGCGCCCTCGTCGACGTCGTGGAAGCGGGCGGCCAGGGTCGCGAGCGTCGACTTGCCCGCGCCGGAGGGTCCCACCAGGGCGGTGAGCGTGCCGGGTTCGAGTACGGCGGTCACCTCGCGCAGGACGGGCGTGCCGGGGGTGTGCGCGAAGGTGACGGCGTCGAAGGAGACGCGGGCGTCGGCCGGGGTGCGCGGGTGGTCGGGCACGGCGAGTTCCGGCGCCTCCAGCAGTTCCCGTACGCGTCCGGCCGCGGCCTGCGCCGACCGCAGGCTGCCCGCCGCCTGGCCGAGGTGCTGCACGGGTGCGGCGAGTCCGAGGCCGAGCAGGACGAAGGGCAGGACGTCGACCGGGGCGACGACGTCGGCGGCCACGAGTCCGGCGCCGCCGAGCAGGACGACGGCCAGCACCGTCACCGGCGCCACCGCGGCCGTGCCGAAGGAGATCAGCCGCAGCACGGGGCCGTTGATGCCGCTGAAGGTGCGGTGGAAGTCGTCCACGGCCTCCGCGAACCGCTTGTGGGCCTGGCGGGTCCTGCCGAAGAGCTTCACCACGGCGATGCCCTGGACGAATTCGACGGTCGCCGAGTGCACCGAGCGCATGGCGACGGCGACGTCCTGGGCGCCGCCGCCCGCGCGGGCCATGATCGCCTTCTGCATCGCCATGAAGACGGCGGTGGGCACCAGGGTGACAAGGGTGAGCTGCCAGCTCACGGTGGCCAGCCAGATCAGCGCGGCGACGGGGGCGACCATGGCGGCGGTCAGGTCGAGCCGGGCGTGGGCGACGGCGTAGTGCATCTCGTCGAGGTCGTCCTGGAGCGCGCCCATCACATCACCGCTGCCGCCGCGGGCGAACCGGCCCAGCGGCATCCGGCGCAGCCGGTCGGCGATCCGCCGGCGCAGGGCGAGCGCCAGGTCCGCGTCGGCCCGATGGCTCACGGCGACGGCGGCGCCGCCGATCAGGAACTGCGCGAGCGCGGCACCCGCCGCCACCGCGACGATCGTCCAGGCGCGGGCGTCGTCGCGGGATCCGCTCACGAAGTGGTCGGCCAGTTCGTACACGGCGGCGAAGGGCACCAGCGCGAGGACGGCCGCGACCGCCTGGAGCGCTCCCGCCGTCCGCAGGGCCGGCCGTACGGGTTCGGTCAGGACGCGGAAATCTCTGCTCCGGGCGCTCGCCGGTGCACGGCTCATGGCCGACTCCTCAGAGGGGTGAAGCGGGACCGGCCAGACTTTACAACAGGCCGTCACTATCAAACAAGGTAAGGCTTACTTGAGCCGTTCCGGAGCGCGCGTTGACAATAGGCAGGCAAATGCCTGCATAATTGAGAGGTGAGCCCCGAAGCGACAGCGATGGACCAGGTCTTCAAAGCGCTCGCCGACCCGACCCGGCGGCTGCTGCTCGACCGGCTGCGCGAGCGCGGCGGCCAGACGCTGCGCGAATTGTGCGAGCGCCTCGGCATGGCCAGGCAGTCGGTGACCCAGCACCTCGACGTGCTCGGCAAGGCCAACCTCGTGACCGTCGTCCGGCGTGGGCGCGAGCGGCTGCACTACCTGAATCCGGGTCCCATCCACGAGATCGAACAGCGCTGGATCTCCGGGTTCGACCGGCCCCGGCTGGACATGATCAGCGCCATCAAGCACCAGGCTGAGGAGTACGCCATGACCGAAGCGACGGCAGCACCGTCCGTACCGACCTACGTCTACGTCACCTACATCAAGGCGAGCGCCGAGCAGGTGTGGCACGCCCTGACCGACGCCGATCTGACGGCGCGCTTCTGGGGGCACGCCAATGTCTCCGACTGGCAGCCCGGTTCGGCCTGGGAGCACCGGCGGGTGGACGGTTCCGGCGCCGTCGACGTCGTCGGCCACGTCCTGGCCGCCGAGCCGCCGACCCGGCTGGTGATCACCTTCGAGGACTCCGCCGGCACCGAGCCGCCGCGCGAACCGTCGACGGTCACCTTCCTCGTCGAGCCGCACGAGGACATCGTCCGGCTGACCGTGACCCACGAGAAGCTCGCCAACATGGACATGTTCCACGGCATCTCGCAGGGCTGGCCCGCGGTGCTCGCCAACATCAAGTCGCTGCTGGAGACCGGCGACGTCCTCCCCCAGGCCCCCTGGAACATGACCCCGGCCGCCCACGCCTGAGGGGCGCCGGCCGCTCCCGACACCGGTCAGGAATGGAGAAGCGCTTCCCGGCCGCCGCCCTTAGCGTGAAACGTGCCGGGCGGATCGGCGCCGGCACCCCCTCTCACCTCAGGAGCGACCGTCATGACCAGCTCGTCCACCTCCTCCTCCACCCCGTCGACCACCCTGGGGATCAAGACCGTGCTGCACCCCGTCAGCGACCTGGCGAAGGCCAAGGCCGTGTACGCGGCGCTGCTCGGCACGCAGCCGTCCACCGACGAGTCGTACTACGTCGGCTTCGAGGCCGCGGGCCAGCACATCGGGCTGGTGCCCGGCGGCGGCCCGCAGGGGCTGACGTCACCGGTCGCGTACTGGCACGTCACCGACATCGAGGCGAAGCTCGCGGAGCTGACGGCGGCGGGCGCGATCGTGAAGGACGCCGCGTCCGACGTCGGCGGCGGCCGGCTCGTGGCCACGGTGACGGACCCCGACGGTAATGTCCTGGGCATCCTCCAGGACCGCTGACCGCCGGCGGCCGGCCGCCCCGAACGGGCGATCCGGCCGCCGTCCGCCGACATCCGCGAGCGCACCACCGAACCACGGGGAGAGACGATGAGCACCGCCAGGAAGCAGGCCGCGCGGCCGACCGCACCGCATGCCGCCGACAGCCACGACCTGATCCGGGTGCACGGCGCTCGCGTCAACAATCTCAAGGACGTCAGCATCGAGATCCCGAAGCGCCGGCTGACGGTGTTCACCGGTGTGTCGGGCTCCGGCAAGAGCTCGCTGGTGTTCAGCACCATCGCGGCCGAGTCGCAGCGGCTGATCAATGAGACGTACAGCGCCTTCGTCCAGGGCTTCATGCCGACCATGGCGCGGCCCGAGGTCGATGTGCTGGACGGACTGACCACGGTGATCACCGTGGACCAGCAGCGGATGGGCGCCGACCCGCGGTCGACGGTCGGCACCGCCACCGACGCCAACGCGATGCTGCGCATCCTGTTCAGCCGGCTCGGCACGCCGCACATCGGCCCGCCGAGCGCGTACGCCTTCAACGTCCCCTCGGTCCGTGCGAGCGGCGCCATCACCGTCGAGCGCGGCGCGAAGAAGGCCGTGAAGGCGACCTTCAACCGCACCGGCGGCATGTGCACCCGCTGCGAGGGCCGCGGCGCCGTCTCCGACATCGACCTCACCCAGCTCTACGACGACACCAAGTCGCTGAACGACGGCGCGATCACCATCCCCGGCTACGGCGCCGACGGCTGGAACATGCGGCTGTACAAGGAGTCGGGCTTCGTCGACCCCGACAAGCCGATCCGCAAGTACACCAAGAAGGAACTGCACGACTTCCTGCACCACGAGCCGGTCCGGATGAAGATCGCCGGCATCAACATGACGTACGAAGGGCTCGTGCCGCGCGTCGAGAAGTCGATGCTCGCCAAGGACAAGGAGGCGATGCAGCCGCACATCCGGGCGTTCGTGGAGCGGGCCGTCACCTTCACCACGTGCCCCGAGTGCGACGGCACCCGGCTCAGCGAGGGCGCCAGGTCGTCGAAGATCAAGCGGATCAGCATCGCCGACGCGTGCGCGATGCAGATCAGCGACCTGGCGGAGTGGGTCCGCGGTCTCGACGAGCCGACGGTGGCACCGCTGCTCGCCGCGCTGCTGCGCACCCTGGACTCCTTCGTGGAGATCGGCCTCGGTTATCTGGCACTGGACCGCCCGGCGGGCACCCTGTCCGGCGGTGAGGCACAGCGCGTGAAGATGATCCGGCACCTGGGCTCCTCGCTCACCGACATCACCTACGTCTTCGACGAGCCGACCGCGGGTCTGCACCCGCACGACATCCAGCGGATGAACGACCTGCTGCTGCGGCTGCGCGACAAGGGCAACACGGTGCTGGTCGTGGAGCACAAGCCGGAGACGATCGCGATCGCCGACCATGTGGTGGACCTCGGGCCCGGCGCAGGGTCGGCGGGCGGCACCATCTGCTTCGAGGGCGGCCTCGACGGGCTGCGCGGCAGCGGCACCATCACCGGCCGGCACTTCGACGACCGGGCCGCGCTCAAGGAGTCGGTGCGCGAGCGGACCGGGGTCCTGGAGATCCGCGGCGCGCGCACCAACAATCTGCGCGATGTCGACGTGGACATCCCGCTCGGGGTGCTGACGGTGGTGACCGGTGTCGCCGGCTCCGGCAAGAGCTCGCTGGTCCACGGCTCGCTGGTGGGCGGACCCGGCGCCGACGGTACGGGGGTGGTCGCGGTCGACCAGAGCCCGATCCGCGGCTCGCGGCGCAGCAATCCGGCGACGTACACCGGGCTGCTCGACCCGGTCCGCAAGGCGTTCGCGAAGGCCAACGGGGTCAAGCCGGCGCTGTTCAGCGCCAATTCGCAGGGCGCCTGCCCGACCTGCAACGGGGCGGGCGTCGTCTACACCGACCTGGGCATGATGGCCGGGGTGGCCGGCACCTGCGAGGAGTGCGAGGGCAAGCGCTTCGAGGCGTCGGTGCTCGACCACCGGCTCGGCGGGCGCGACATCAGCGAGGTGCTGGCGATGTCGGTGGCGGAGGCGGAGGAGTTCTTCGGGTCGGGCGAGGCGCGCACTCCGGCCGCGCACACCGTCCTGGGCCACCTCAAGGACGTCGGCCTCGGTTATCTGGGCATCGGCCAGCCGCTCACCACCTTGTCGGGAGGCGAGCGGCAGCGTCTCAAGCTGGCCACCCACATGTCGGAGAAGGGCGGCGTCTACGTACTGGACGAGCCCACCACCGGTCTGCATCTGGCCGATGTCGAGCAACTGCTCGGGCTGCTCGACCGGTTGGTGGACTCCGGCAAGTCCGTCGTGGTCATCGAGCACCATCAGGCGGTGATGGCGCACGCCGACTGGATCATCGACCTCGGCCCCGGCGCGGGACACAACGGCGGACAGATCGTCTTCGAGGGCACGCCCGCCGACCTCGTCGCCAAGCCCACGACGCTCACCGGTGAGCACCTGGCGGCGTACGTCGGGGCCTGACGACGGGGGCGGGTAGGACCGGCGGGGCTGTCAGCCTGCCGTGACGGCACTCACGCCGGGCGCCCGGCCGGCGCTCGCGGCGGTGCCGCGGGCGCCGAGGTGGCGGGCGAAGAAGCGGACCGCGCTGTCCGCCTCGAACCTCGGCAGCTCCTTGTGCCGGCCCGCGTTGGCGTGCAGCGTCTTCTCCCGCGAGGCGAAGGCGTCGAAGAGTTCCAGCGCGGACGACCGCGGGATGTGCTCGTCGTCCCACTGCATGGCGAACTCGACGGGCACGGTGATCCGCCGCGCCTGCTCCGCCAGCGCCTCGGGCCAGTGCTGGCCGAAGACGGCGGCGGTGATCCGGGGTTCGGCCGCCACGAAGGGCACGCCGATCGCGGTGCCCATGTTGAGGCCGAACCAGCCGACCGGTCCCCCGGTCCCGATCTCCGGCAGGCCCTGGAGGGCGTCCAGCGTCGCCCGCCACTCGGGGACGGCGCGTTCGGCCAGATGGGCGTTGTAGCGGACGACGACCGGGCCGACGGGCTCACCCGTCGCCATCGCCCGCTGCATCACCGCGATCTCCCGCTCGTCGTGCGCGGTGCGCGGCCGGTCGCCGTGGCCGGGCGCGTCGATGACGGCGACATGGAAGCCGCAGCCGTCCACCAGTCGGCGCGCGCGGCCCGCCATCGCGGGGTGCTTCTTGTGATTACCGCCGCCGTGGCCCATCAGGACCAGCGGGGCGCGGTAGGTGCCGGGGTCCGGCGACCAGAGGACGCCGGGGATGCCGGCGTCGTCGCTGTTCCCGGCGATGCCGTCGACGGTGAAGTCGCGTTCGAGGACGCCGTCCGCGACGGTCTCGGCGGTGAAACGCAGAGTGTTCATGAGGTGCTGCCCTTCGGGAGTGCCCAGCTTTCTGTGGCGCTCCCGGCGACACCTACGTCGGTCGCCCGGCCGTGACGGCGAGGCGGAGCACCCATACGGTTCCTGCGGTCATGGGTCTCACCTCCTGCGTCGGTGTCACGGTGACCGGGACGCTACCAAGGCGGCACCGCCGCGCCAACTCCTTTTCCGCGGGCGGCGGGCCGACGTCCATGAGGCCCGCGAAAACGGGTTTGACGGGGACGCCGGGTGCGGGATCGGATGGCGGACCATGACGAGCGCGCCCATCCACCCCGGTCCGCACCCCATCGACGAGGACCTCGTACGGCGGCTGGTCGCCGGGCAGTTCCCGCGGTGGGCGGGTCTTGAGGTGCGGCGGTTCCCGTCCGGCGGCACCGTCAACGCGATGTACCGGCTCGGCGACGACATGGCCGTACGCCTGCCGCTGGTGGCGGGCGGGGCCGGGGACGTCGCGCGGGAGCGGGAGTGGCTGCCGCGGCTGGCGCCGCTGCTGCCCCGGGCGATTCCCGAGGTGCTGGCCGCGGGCCGGCCCGCCGAGGGGTATCCGTGGCCGTGGTCGGTGTACCGCTGGCTCGACGGGCGGACACCGGAGCCCGGGGCGCTGGTGGATCCGGTGCGGCTGGCGCGGGACCTGGCGGAATTCGTCACCGCCGTGCGGGACGTCACGCCGACCGGCGCGCCGCCGGCCCATCGCGGCGGGCCGCTGGTGCGGCTGGACGCCGACACCCGGGCGGCGATCGGGCAACTGCGCGGCATCCCGCAGGAGGGCGTCGACTGCGACGCGGTGACCGCCGTGTGGGAGGACGCGCTGGCCGGTCCTGCGTACGACGGGCCCGGGGTGTGGCTGCACGCCGATCTGATGCCGGGGAATCTGCTGGTGGCCCCGGACGGCGGGCTGGCAGCGGTGATCGATTTCGGGTGCGCCGGGGTGGGCGACCCGTCCTGCGACCTGTTCCCGGCGTGGAATCTGCTGCCACCGGAGGCACGCGAGGTGTTCCGGGCGGCGCTGGACGCCGACGACGCGGCTTGGCGTACGGGCCGGGCCCGTACGCTCTCGCAGGCGCTGATCGCGCTGCCGTACTACCGGGAGACCAATCCGGCGATGGCCGCGGGCGCCCGGCAGGTGATCAGGGCGGTGCTCGCCGACCGCGGGTGAACGCCGGCGCGCCCGGGCCTTCGCAGGCCCGGGCGCGCCGGGGTGATCCTCGTGTTCCTCGCCGGAACCGGGCGCTTACGCCAGGTCGAACCGGTCGAGGTCCATGACCTTGGTCCACGCCGCGACGAAGTCGTTCACGAACTTCTGCTTCGCGTCGTCGCTCGCGTACACCTCGGCGAGGGCGCGCAGCTCGGAGTTGGAGCCGAAGACCAGGTCCGCGCGGGTGCCGGTCCACTTGACGGCGCCGGCGGCGTCGCGGCCCTCGAAGACGTTCGCGTCCGCGGAGGTCGCCGACCACGTGGTGCCGAGGTCCAGCAGATTGACGAAGAAGTCGTTCGTCAGGGTGCCGGGCGTCTCGGTCAGCACACCCAGCTTGGAGCCGTCGTAGTTGGCGCCGAGCACGCGCAGGCCGCCGACCAGGACGGTCGTCTCGGGGGCGCTGAGGGTCAGCAGGTTGGCGCGGTCGATCAGCTGGTACTCGGCCGGCAGCCGGCTGCCCTTGCCCGCGTAGTTGCGGAAGCCGTCCGCGACGGGCTCCAGCGCCTGGAACGACTCGGCGTCGGTGTGCTCGTCGGTCGCGTCCACGCGGCCCACGGTGACGGGCACCTCGATGTCGAGACCGCCGTCCTTGGCGGCCTTCTCGATCGCGGCGGCGCCGCCGAGCACGATCAGGTCGGCGAGCGAGACCTTCTTCGCGCCGGAACCGGCGTTGAACTCCTGCTGGACGCCTTCCAGGGCGCGCAGCACCGAGGCCAGTTGGTCCGGGTTGTTGACCTCCCAGCCGCTCTGCGGCGCGAGGCGGACCCGGGCGCCGTTGGCGCCGCCGCGCTTGTCGCTGCCCCGGAAGGTCGAGGCGGACGCCCAGGCGGCGGAGACCAGCTGCGAGACGGACAGGCCGGTGGCGAGGATCTTCGCCTTGAGGGCGGTGACGTCCGCGGCGTCGATGGTCTCGTAGTCCGCGGTCGGCAGCGGGTCCTGCCACAGCAGGGTCTCGGCGGGCACCTCCGGGCCGAGCAGCAGCGACTTCGGGCCCATGTCACGGTGGGTCAGCTTGTACCAGGCGCGGGCGAACGCGTCGGCGAACTCGGCCGGGTTCTCGTGGAAGCGGCGGGAGATCGGCTCGTAGATCGGGTCGACGCGCAGCGCGAGGTCGGTGGTGAGCATCGACGGCGCGATCTTCTTCGTGGCGTCGTGGGCGTGCGGGACGGTGCCCTCGCCCGCGCCGTCCTTCGGCTTCCACTGGTGGGCGCCGGCCGGGCTCTTGGTCAGCTCCCACTCGTAGCCGAAGAGGTTGTCGAAGAAGCCGTTGCTCCAGCGGGTGGGCGTGGAGGTCCAGGTGACTTCCAGGCCGGAGGTGATGGTGTCCGCGCCCTTGCCGGTGCGGAAGGTGTTGCGCCAGCCGAAGCCCTGGTCCTCGATCGGGGCGGCCTCGGTGTCGTCGCCGACGTGGTCGGCCGATCCTGCGCCGTGGGTCTTGCCGAAGGTGTGGCCGCCCGCGATCAGGGCGACGGTCTCCTCGTCGTTCATCGCCATCCGGCGGAAGGTCTCACGGATGTCGCGGGCCGCGGCCAGCGGGTCCGGGTTTCCGTTGGGGCCCTCGGGGTTGACGTAGATCAGACCCATCTGGACGGCGCCGAGCGGGCTCTCCAGCTCACGGTCGCCGGTGTAGCGCTTGTCGTCGAGCCAGTCGGTCTCGGGGCCCCAGTAGACGTCCTCGTCGGCCTCCCAGACATCGGCGCGGCCACCGGCGAAGCCGAAGGTCTCGAAGCCCATGGTCTCCAGGGCGACATTGCCGGTGAGGATCAGCAGGTCGGCCCAGGAGATGCTCTGGCCGTACTTCTTCTTGACCGGCCACAGCAGGCGGCGGGCCTTGTCCAGGTTGACGTTGTCCGGCCAGCTGTTGAGCGGGGCGAAACGCTGCTGGCCGGCGCCGGCGCCGCCGCGGCCGTCGCTGATGCGGTAGGTGCCCGCGCTGTGCCAGGCCATCCGGATCATGAGCGGGCCGTAGTTCCCGAAGTCCGCGGGCCACCAGTCCTGCGAGGTGGTGAGCACCTCGGCGATGTCCCGCTTGACGGCGGCGAGATCCAGCGCCTGGAACGCCTCGGCGTAGTCGAAGTCCTCGTCCAGCGGGTTGGCGACCGCCGGGTTCTTGGCAAGGATCTTCAGATTGAGCCGCTCGGGCCACCACTGGCGGTTTCCGCCGCCCTGCGTGGGGTGCGGTGCGCGGTCATGCGCGACCGGGCAGCCGCTCGCACCCTCCGCCTTCGCGTCGGTGACGATTGCATCATGGTTCTCAGACATGGGAATCCTTCCGGACCTGGCGGATCACGGTGCTCAGGAACTGCGGGGCTGGGTGGAACAGTCGGGGCGCCCGGCCCCGGGGGACGGCCGCGGTGGGGCGGCGACAGGTCGAACGACGCACGGCGGCCGTCGGACACGGTCGGGCAGGCTGGCGACGGCCCCGTGGGCGGTCCTCACCCACGGACCTGCGCCGCGGCTTCGCGGCGAGTGGTCCCGTCACGTCTCCGTCTCCTGCACTGCTGGTGGCTTCCTGTCCCTTGGTTATCGCCGGAAACGATCCTACGATGGACTGTGTCCAAGTCAAGAAGCGGGCCAAGTTCATATCCCATCAGACTCCGGACGTCCCTTGGTAAACTTCGGGCATCCCGCCGAACCTGAATAGGTGAACCGATATGAGTGACCTGCTGGAACGGCTGCGCGGGCGTGGCTGGCGGATGACCTCGCAGCGGCGCGTCGTCGCCGAGGTCCTCGACGGCGACCACGTCCATCTGACGGCCGACGAGGTGCACGCCCGTGCGGCGGGCCGGCTGCCGGAGATCTCCCGGGCGACGGTCTACAACACGCTCGGCGAGATGGTCGCGCTCGGCGAGATCATCGAGGTCTCCACCGACGGCCGCGCCAAGCGGTACGACCCCAACGCGCACCACGCGCACCAGCACCTGGTATGCACCAGTTGCGGGACCATCCGGGACGTCCACCCGACCGGCGATCCGCTGTCCGACCTCCCGGCGGCCGAGCGTTTCGGCTTCACCGTCTCCGCGTTCGAGGTCACCTACCGGGGCCTGTGCCCCGACTGCTCGGCGTAACCCGGCACCAGGCTCCTGGGCGCGCCCCGCACCACTAGGACGCGGGCACGCGCCCGACAAGGGCCGCCGCGACACGGCGGCGGATCGCCGGGAGGTCGGGGTGGTCGGCGAGCACGGCGTCGTCGGGCATCTCCTTGACCGCCTCCTCGACTGCGAGCAGCGCGCGGAACAGCCGGGGCAGCACCGTACGGGCCTGCCGGCAGGTGCCGCCGGACGACTTCAGGAAGCAGCTCACCGGCCACGGCATGCCCGAGGCCATGGCGCGGAGCATGGCGGACATGATCGACGCCAAGGACCACGGCCTCGACGACGGCTTCACCCGTACCCCGCGGCACGCGGTCGAGACGCCCACCACGCTCCGGCAGTGGTGCGAGGAGGTGCTCAGGCCGGCGGTCGCCGCGGCCTGAGACCGTACGGCCCGGCGGCGGGTCAGGCCACGTCCTGGTGCGCCGGGTAGGTGAGGTAGCCCGCGTCGCCGCCCTGGTAGTAGGTGGCCTCGTCGACCGGCGCGATCGGCAGGCCCCGGCGCAGCCGCTCGACCAGGTCGGGGTTGGCGAGGAAGCCGCGGCCGAAGCTGATCAGGTCGGCGCCCAGGCCGAGCCAGTGGTCGGCGTCGTCCCGGCCGGCCTGCTTGGGTCCCATCGGCAGCACCGGGTTCATGATCAGGGTGCCGGGCCAGGCACGGCGCAGGGCGGTCAGCACGTCCTCGTCCGAGGTGGCCTCCAGGTGCACGTACGCGAGGCCGAGCGTGGCGAGTTCGGTGAGCAGCGCGGTGTACAGCTCACGGACCTCGGTCTCCTGGACGCCCCAGAAGGTGGCGCCGGGCGACAGCCGGATGCCGACGCGGTCCGCGCCGACGGCCTCGGCGGTGGCGGCGACCGCCTCCACGGCGAAGCGGATGCGGTGCGCGATCGGACCGCCGTAGCCGTCGGTGCGCAGATTGGCGTTGGACGAGAGGAACTGCGAGATCAGATAGCCGTTGGCGCCGTGCAGTTCCACCCCGTCGAAGCCGGCGTCGACCGCGCGCCGGGCGGCGTCGGCGTACGACCCGGCGTGCTCGGGGATCTCGGCGAGGTCCAGGGCGCGGGGCACCGGGGCGGGCTGCGGCCCGGACGGGGTGAACACCTCGCCGACCGCGGCGACCGCCGAGGGGCCGACCGGCAGGGTGCCGATGGTGTCGGGGTGCGAGACCCGGCCGCCGTGCATGAGCTGGGCGAAGATCCGGCCGCCGTTGGTGTGCACGGCGTCGGTCACCGGGCGCCAGGCGGCGACCTGTTCGTCGGTGTGCAGGCCGGGCGTCCCCGGGTTGGACTGGCCGACGGCGCTCGGCTGCACGCCCTCGCTCACGATCAGCCCGGCCGTGGCCCGCTGGGCGTAGTACGCCGCCATCGACGGGGTCGCGAGCCCTCCGGCCGCCGCGCGCACCCGGCTCATCGGGGCCATGACCAGGCGGTTCGGCAGGGTCAGTCCGCCCAGCCGGTAGCTGGTGAAGAGGGTGGTCACGTCGGGCTCCTTCACAGTCCGTGTCGCCCGGGGATCGGGCACGGCTGCTACGCTAAAACCTGACATTGACGTCAGAGGCAAGCTCTGTGACGCAGCTCATGGCTGGGGCTCACCGTTGCTGCTCACGGTAGGAGGAGGACGCGATGCGCATCGGCGAGCTGGCGGCGCGGGCCGGGGTGAGCGTCCGCTCCGTGCGCTACTACGAGGAGCAGGGGCTGCTCAGCAGTGTCCGCAGCGGCAGCGGTCAGCGGCACTACACGGACGAGGAGG
This sequence comes from Actinacidiphila alni, assembly GCF_900112845.1. Classification (GTDB taxonomy): domain Bacteria; phylum Actinomycetota; class Actinomycetes; order Streptomycetales; family Streptomycetaceae; genus Actinacidiphila; species Actinacidiphila alni. Next base: position 413,962 of record NZ_FONG01000003.1, on the reverse strand, counting down.
TCGAGCGGGTCGCGTTCATCCAGCGGCTGTACTCGGCGGGCCTGTCCAGCCGCACCATCGCGGAACTGCTGCCGTGCGTCGACTCGCCGAGCGAGGAGCATTCGGAGGCCGCGCTGGAGCGGATGGCGCAGGAGCGCGACCGGCTCTCCGCGCACATCGACGACCTGGTCCGTACCCGTGACACGCTCGACAAGCTGATGGACACGGCGCGCGAGTACCGCGACCGGCACTTCCGCGCCCCGGTCCCGCAGGACTGAGCGGCCGGCCCGCGACTGCGACCCACCGGGGATCGCGCGCCGGGCCGGGCCCGGCCGACCTCGTACGCTGGTCGCCATGAGTCCTGATGCCTCCCCCGCACCGGCCCCGCGCCGTAGGGACGCCGTCGCCACCCGCGCGGCGATCCTGAAGGCCGCGCGGACGGCCTTCACCGAGCACGGTTACGACGGGGCGGGAGTGCGGGAGATCGCCCGCGCGGCGGAGGTGGACGCCCGGCTGATCGGCCGGTATTTCGGCTCCAAGGAGGGGCTGTTCGCCGAGGTCGTGGACATCGCCTTCGAGAAGTCCATGATGATGACCCCCGAGCTGAACGGCGAGGCGGCCGCGACATTGCTCACCGCGCAGGACCAGCACACCTACGACGGTCTGCTGCTCGCCCTGCGCTCGGCCGCCAATCCCCGCGCGGCGGCCGTCATGCGCGACAGCATCGAAGGCAACTACCAGGCCCGGCTGGCCGCCGCGCTCCCCGGCACCGACACCACCGGCCGCTCGGCCCTGCTGATCGCCATCTGCGCGGGCGTGCTGCTCAACCGGATGCTGCTCGGCCACACCGCGCTCAACAGCGCCGAGGAGACCGAGCGGCTGATCCCCTATCTGCACAAGGCACTTGACGCGGTGGCGATGGCGCCGCAGGACGGTACGGGCGCGGCGCCGGCCGACGGGCCGGTTCAGTAACGGACGTCGCTCTGGAGCAGCGGCGGATAGACCTCGGACGGCTCGCCGTCCACCGTGGTGCCCGCGAACTGGAGCATCCGGCGCAGTGAACCGTGCAGTGCGGCGGGGTAGTCGAGCGTCGGCGCCGACACCTCGTCGAGGCCGCGGAGCTGATCCGGCGTCAGCTCCAGGTCGAGAGCCGCGAGATTGGTCGTCAGGTGGTCCACCCGCCGGGCACCGAGGATCGGCACGACGGTGCCTTCGCGTGCCCGCAGCCAGGCCAGGGCGACCGCCGTCGGGCTGGTGCCCAGCTCGTCGGCGACGGCGGTGACCGCGTCGATGACGGTGAACTCCTCCTCGGTCGGGCCGCCGACGAAGGCGGAGCGCGCGGAGTCGGCGACCTCGCCGCCGCGCCGGTACTTCCCCGACAGGAAACCGTTCTTCAGCGGGCTCCACGGCACCAGCGCCATGCCCTGGTCGCGGGCGAGCGGCGCGACCTCGCCCTCGACGGTCCTGGCCAGCAGCGAATATTCGACCTGGAGCGCGATCAGCGGTGTCCAGCCCTTCAGCAGGGCCATGGTCTGCGCCTGGGCGGTGACCCACGCCGGGGTGTTGGAGAAGCCGACGTAGCGGATCTTGCCCGCCCGGACGAGGTCGTCCAGGGTGCGCATCGTCTCCTCGATCGGGGTCTGCCGGTCCCAGTTGTGCAGCCAGTACAGATCCAGGTGGTCGGTGCGCAGCCGGCGCAGCGACGCGTCGAGCTGCGCGATGATCGACGAGCGGCCCGCGCCGCCGCCGTTGGGGTCGCCGGGGAAGAGGTTGAAGAAGAACTTTGATGCCAGCACCGCCCGGTCGCGCAGGCCGGGCCGGGCGGCGAAGAAGTCGCCGAGGATCTTCTCGGAGTGGGTGTTGGTGTAGAAGTTCGCGGTGTCGACGAAATTCCCGCCGAGGTCGAGATAGGTCGCGAGGATCTTCTCGGACTCCTCGACGCTGCATCCGGCGCCTCCGGGATCCTCCCCGAAGGTCATGGCGCCGAGCGCGAACGGGCTGACGCGCAGGCCGGAGCGGCCGAGGGTGAGGTAGTGGTCGAGCGGCATGAGCGGTCTCCCAACGAGGTGCGGATCGTGGCCGGCCGGGCCTCGGGTCCGGTCCGACCGCAGGTCGGTCCGGTACGGCCGAAAGTCCGTTTCCGGTGTTTCCATCGAACCGCCGGGCGGGTGGGCGCCGGTAGACCGATCCGCGCGCACTCTTGCACGATCCTCTCGCGTTCGCCCCGATCGGGCGTACGGCCCTCCGCCCGGGAACGGTCGGCGGCCGTCACTCCCCGCGGGTACGACGGGCGTACGTCACTCCCCCGCGATCGCGCGCAGGCGGACCACAGCCCCGGCCGGTGTCCTCACCACCGGGACATCCGCGGGTGGCGGCGGGCGGCGGACGATCAGTACGGGGACGTCCGCCTCGCGGGCGGCGGTGAGCTTGGCCGCGGTCGCGGCGCCGCCGCTGTCCTTGGTGACCAGGACGTCGATGCGGTGTGCGCCGAACAGCGCCCGCTCGCCCTCGACGGTGAACGGGCCGCGCGCGAGCAGCACATGGACGTGCGGGGGCGGTGCGGGCTCGGGGGGGTCCACCGAGCGGGCGAGCAGGAAGAGGCCGGGCGCGGCAGCGGCGAAGGCCGCCACATCGCCCCGGCCGGTGGTCAGCAACGCCCGGGTGCCCAGCTCCGGCAGCAGGGCGGCGGCGTCCGCGACGGAGTCGGCCCAGTGCCAGCGGTCGCCGGGACCGGGCGTCCATCCTGGTCTGCGCAGCACGACCAGCGGGAGGCCGGTGGTGCCGGCCGCCTCGGCCGCATGGGCGGTGATGGTGGCGGCGAACGGATGCGTGGCGTCGACCACCGCGTCCACCCGGTGCTCGCGCAGCCAGTCCGCCAGTCCGTCCGCTCCCCCGAAGCCGCCGGTCCTGACCCGGCCCGGGAGCTGTCGCGGCGCGGCGACCCGCCCGGCCAGCGATGTGGTGGTGGCCCAACTCGCGTCCTCGGCCAGCAGTTCCGCGAGCCGCCGGGCCTCACCCGTACCGCCGAGGATCAGCACGTGGCGCGGCGGCCCGCCGGGACCGGTCACGCGGGGATGCCGCGCCGCAGCAGGTAGGTGTCCATGATCCAGCCCTTGCGCTCCCTGGCCTCGGCCCGTACCACGGCGATGCGTTCGGCGAGGCCGTCGTCGAGCGGTCCCGACAGCAGGATCTCGTCGGGCGTGCCCAGATACGCCCCCCAGTAGATGTGCAGCCCCCGGCCGGTGAAGCGGCCGAAGGTCCGGTGCGCGTCCAGCATCACCACGACGTCGTCCACGCCGTCCGGCCATCCGCCGTCGGCGAGCCGGCGTCCGGTGGTGATCTGGACGGCGCGCCCGACCTGATTGAGCCCGATACGGTGCCGCGCGGCCAGCGCCGAGACGCTGCTCACGCCGGGCACCACCGTCCGCTCGAAGGCGGCCCTGCCACGGGCCCGCACCTCGTCGAGGATGCCCAACGTGCTGTCGTACAGCGCCGGATCGCCCCACACGAGGAACGCGCCGGTGCCGTCGCCTCGGACCTCGTCCGCGATCAGCCGCTCGTACACCTCGGCGCGCCGCTGCCGCCAGTCGTCAACGGCGGGCGCGTAGCCGGGCGTTGAAGTCCTCAGGTCGCGTTCCGGGTCGCGGGCGACCACGACGCGGTGCGACGGCGCCGCGTGTTCGCGCAAGATGTCCTCGCGCAGCCGGACCAGATCCGCCTTCTCCTCGCCCTTGTCGAGCAGGAAGAACACCTCGGTGCGGGCGATCGCCCGCACCGCCTGGAGGGTGAGGTGGTCCGGGTCGCCCGCGCCGATACCGATGACGAAGATCTGCTTCACGATCCGGATTCTGGCACAGCGGCCAGGGGCGTATGTCACAACGGTGCGGGCCTGATTGACGTGCGCGTTCTGCTGCCTCTACGCTCAATTGCGTGATGGCGTGAGGAAGCTGGTGAAAATCCAGCACGGTCGCGCCACTGTGGAGCCGGTCACCGCGGAGGGTGTCCGGCGAGTCAGATACTCAGCCGTCACGACGCCCCAATTGATCGAGGGACGCTGAATCCCTGAAGGAGGCCCCACCCGTGAGTTCTGTGTCCGCTCCCACCAGCACCGCCACACCGGTTGTCCTGCCGGTTTCGAAGGCGGTGATGTGGCTGGTAGGCACCGCCGTCCTGGCGTTCGCCGTCTACTACTTCATCGGTGTCGACCAGGGCGCGGTGAGCGTGTTCGGCAAGGACATGCACATCCACGAGTTCGTCCACGACGCCCGGCACTTCCTCGGTTTCCCCTGCCACTGACCGATCACGCCATGGAAAAGAAACTCATTCTGCGCGGCATAATTGTCGGCGCATTCGCCGGGCTGCTCGCATTCGTTTTCGCCCGTATCTTCGCCGAGCCGCAGATCAACAAGGCGATCGATTACGAGAGCGGCCGGGACGCGGCGCAGGCCGCGCTCGACAAGGCGGCCGGACTGCCGGCCGCGGCGGCCGACCCCGATCTGTTCAGCCGTACCGTCCAGGCGGACGTGGGCATCGGTGTCGGCATGGTGTTCTTCGGGATGGCCATGGGGGCGCTGTTCGCGGTCGCCTACGCGGTCTGCCTGGGCAGGGTCGGCAATCTGCGGGCCCGCAATCTCGCGCTGCTGGTCGCGGGCGGCGGATTCCTCGGCATCTATCTCGTGCCGTTCCTGAAGTACCCGGCGAATCCGCCGGCCATCGGGCACGAGGACACCATCAAGGACCGTACCGGGCTCTATCTGGTGATGGTCGTGTGTTCGCTGGCCTTTCTGGTCGGCGCGGCCGTCCTGGGCAGGCGGCTGCGGTCCCGGTTCGGGAACTGGAACGCCACGCTGCTGGCCGCGGGCGCCTTCGTCGTCGCGATCGGTGTGGTGATGGCGCTGCTGCCCGAGCTGGGTCATCTCGCGTACAACAAGGAGAATTTCGGCAATCACGCGACGGAGACGCCGCTGCCGCTCACCGACGACAAGGGCCGGATCGTCTATCCGGGCTTCCCCGCCGACGTGCTGTTCTCCTTCCGCTTCTACTCGGTGGCCGCGCAGCTCCTGCTGTGGGCGGTGATCGGGCTGTGCTTCGGCCCGCTCGCCGAACGGCTGCTCGCACCGCGTAGCGCCCCCGCCCCGAGCGTCGGCCGGGCGGAACCGGTCGGCGCGTGACGGCCGGATGACCCGTTCGGTACGGCGGTCGCGTACGGCGGATCTGATGTCCCTCGGCCCGTTCTTCGCGGCCGAGGGACACTCCGCTTCCCCCCTCGCACCCGGCGCCGGATTGCCCGATCCTGCCCCGGGCGGTGAAGCCTGGCGGTCGATGGGCGAGCTGGCCGACGGCGGCCCCGCGCTCGCGGAGCGGGTGGCGGGCGTACGCCGCTACCTCGCGGCGATGGGCGGCGGGCCGCCGGAGACGGTCGAGACACGGGTCGCGGCATCGGTGGCTCATCTGGGCCTGGTCGCGCGGGTGCTGTCGCCGATGCTGGCGCTCGCCGTGCTGCGCGGCGAGGTCGCCTCCGGCCTCCGCCTGGCCGACCTGCGCTGGCGGCCGGTGCTGGGCGGGCCCTTCCCGCTGTCGCTGCCCGACCCGCCGCCCGGGGACGACCTGTCCGGCGCGCCTCTCGAAGCGCTCGCCGCGGCGCTGGCCCGCGACCTGCTCGACGGTCCGGTACGGGAACTCACGGACGCCTTCGCGCCCTTCAGGGTGTCCCCGCACATTCTCCGGGGCAATACCGCCTCCGCGCTGAACGGCGCCGCGGGCATGCTCGCCGCCGCCCGTCCCGCCGACGCCGGCCGCGTACGGTCGCTGGCCGCCGCGCTGCTGGACCGGCCGCCGCTGCGGGGTACGAGCACCCGGGAGGGTACGGCGGAGGCCGGCGCGTACCGCTTCAGGCGCCGTAGCTGCTGTCTGATCTACCGGGCGGCGCCCGGCCGGGCGGGCGCGCTCTGCGGCGACTGCGCTCTCGCGTCCGTGTGACGCGGCCCGCTCGCGTCCCTGTGGTGCGGCGCTCTCGCGTCCGTCCGGCGCGGCGTACCCCCGTCCCTGTGAGACGGCCGGGCGGCCACCCCCGCTGAGCTTGGGCCCGGCCCCAGCGGGCAGTCTTATTGCCAGTATCTTGCAATAAGGACTCAGGTGCGTCTAGCTTGGCATCGCCCGCCTCGACAAAGGACTGATGAAATGACCACCGCCACCACGCCGGACGTTCCGACACCGGCCGGGTCCCGCTGGCGCCGCATATCGGCGTCCATGACCCGCGCCGAGTGGACGAGGGTCGGCGGCATGTTCGCCTTCATCCTCGCGCTGCATGTCATCGGCTGGTTCACCCTGGTGGCGATCGTCGCTCCCGAGCACTACAGCCTCGGCACCAAGTCCTTCGGCATCGGTATCGGCGTGACCGCGTACACGCTGGGCATGCGGCACGCCTTCGACGCCGACCACATCGCCGCGATCGACAACACGACGCGGAAGCTGATGGGCGAGGGCAAGCGCCCGCTGTCGGTGGGCTTCTGGTTCTCCCTCGGCCACTCCAGCATCGTCTTCGGCCTGGCCTTCCTGCTGTCGCTCGGCGTCAAGGCGCTGGCGAGCCCGGTCGAGGACGACGATTCCCAGCTCCACAACGTCACCGGCTGGATCGGCACCACGGTCTCGGGCACCTTCCTGTACGTCATCGCCTTCATCAACCTCGTGATCCTGGCCGGGATCTGGAAGGTCTTCCGCGAGATGCGCGAGGGCAAGTTCGACGAGGCGGCGCTGGAGGAGCAGCTCAACAACCGCGGTTTCATGAACCGGTTGCTGGGCCGGGTCATGAAGTCGATCACCAAGCCGTGGCAGATGTACCCGCTGGGGCTGCTGTTCGGCCTCGGCTTCGACACCGCCACCGAGATCGCGCTGCTGGTGCTGGCGGGCTCCGGCGCCGCGAGCGGGCTGCCCTGGTACGCGATCCTGTGCCTGCCCGTCCTGTTCGCCGCGGGCATGTCGCTGCTGGACACCATCGACGGCTCGTTCATGAACTTCGCCTACGAGTGGGCGTTCTCCAAGCCGGTCCGCAAGGTCTACTACAACCTCACCATCACCGGCCTGTCCGTCGCGGTCGCCCTCATCATCGGCACCGTCGAACTCCTCGGCCTGGTCGCCGAGAAGGCCCATCTGCACGGCGCCTTCTGGGACTGGGTCGGCGGGCTCGACCTCAACATCATCGGCTATGTGATCGTCGGCCTCTTCTTTTTCACCTGGGCGGTCGCCTTCGCCGTCTGGCGGTACGGCAACATCGAGGAGAAGTGGTCGGCGGGCCTGCGCACCGCCGACCAGCAGGCCGACTGAGACGCTCGCGCGCACGGGGTGCGGCGCCCGGCCGTAGGATCCTGCGCACAGGCGCGGCCGGGGGGCCGCGCGGACGGGGGCGACGATGACCACGGACGACCGCATCCAGCGGGCGGTGGAACTCTACGAGCGGGCCGTCTTCGGCGGTGACACCGACGCGCCGGCCGAGGCGCTGTTCTGGACCGGCTGTTTCCACCAGGTGGTGGGCGACGACACCGGGACCGCCGTCCCGCTGTTCGAGCGGTCGCTGGCACTCGCCGAGCGCGCGGGCGACCGGCTGACCATGTCGTACGCGCTGCGGCACCTCGGCTTCGTCGCGCACATGGCGGGCCGGCTGCCGGTCGCGCGCGAGCGGTTCGAGGAGTCGAACCGGCTGCGCCGTGAGGTCGGCTTCCCGGCGGGCGTGGCCGCGAATCTCATCGGCCTGGCCTACATCGCCGCCGCCGAGGGCGACCGCGAGGGCGCCCTCGCCCTCCTCGACGAGGCCGCGGACCTCGCCGACGGCGCCGCGGCCCACGGCATCCGCCGCTCGATCGACGAGGCCCGGACGGAGATCTGACCCCGCCCGGACGGTCGTACGACCCACCGGGCGGCAGGGCAGGCGTCGGGACTCACCACCACGCTGACGGCGGCCGGGCTCGGACCCGCCACCGGGCCGACGGCGGGGCTCAGGACCCACCACCGGGCTGACGGCGGCCGGGCCGGGCTCAGTGCGTCTCGGGCGGGCGGGTGCCGACGATCACCGTGGCGTACAGCTCGGCCGAGGTGGCGACGCGCGTGCGCAGGCCCGCGGCGGTGAAGAGGGCGACCGCCGTGGGTGCCTGGCGCTCGCTCGACTCGACCAGCAGGGAGCCGCCGGGCGCGAGCCAGCGCGGAGCCTCCGCCAGGACGCGGCGCAGGACGTCGAGCCCGTCCGGGCCGCCGTCGAGGGCGATGAGCGCCTCGTGCTCGCGGGCCTCCGGCGGCAGCAGCGGGACGTCGCCGGTGGGTACGTAGGGGACGTTCGCGGCCAGCAGCCGGACCTGCCCGCGCAGGTCGGCGGGAACGGGGGCGAAGAGGTCGCCCTCGTGGACGCGGCCGCCGACGGCCGCGACATTGCGGCGGGCGCAGCGGACGGCGGCGGGGTCGAGGTCGGCGGCGTGCAGCCGTACGCCGCCGAGCGCGGTGGCCACCGCGACACCGACGGCGCCGGAGCCGCAGCACAGGTCCAGCACGAGGTCACCGGGAGCGGTGCGGCCGACCGCGACCTCGACGAGGAATTCGGTGCGGCGGCGCGGCACGAAGACCCCGGGGTCCAGCTCGATCCGGACACCGGCGAAGTCGGCCCGGCCGACGACGTGTTCGAGGGGCAGCCCGGCCGCGCGGCGCGCGACCATCGCGGACAGCTCGTCCGGGGTGCCGGCCGCCGCGATGAGCAGCCGTGCCTCGTCCTCGGCGAAGACGCAGCCCGCGGCCCGGAGCGCGGCGACGACGGAGGATTCGAGTGCGGGGGTGACGAAGTGCGACATGAACAGCCTTTCGGGAAGCCCACGGGCACTCCCCCGGCCTCGCCTACGTCGGCGAGACCGCGCGGCCGTACGGCGGGAGCACCCGGCCTGCGATTGCGGTCATCGGTCCCACCTCCTCGGCTGGTCCTGCGACCCCGGCTCTCGCGGGGTCCGCACTGACGGCACCGACCCTACCCCACGGTTCAGCGCGCCCCGGGTCCGACCGGCTCCCCCGCCCGCGCCGCCGCCCGTACCGCGGAGTTGACACAGGACAGCGCCGCGTCCACGGCCGCCGTTTCCGGCCGGTCCCAGCCCCGTACGGTGATCGTGGCGCGCTCGCCGGGCAGCAGGGTGATCAGACCGCGGTCGCAGGTGGCGGCCGGATCGAGCCGGTCGGCCTGGAGCAGCAGGTCACGCAGCAGGGTCCGGGCGGTGACGGTCACCCGGGTGACGCCGTCGTCCGTGCTCAGCTCCAGGTCCCAGCCGGGCGCCGGATAGGCGAAGTCCTTGTCGCGGACCGGGAACCACAGGGCGCGCGCGGGCGCGGCGCCGCCGGGCAGCTCCGCGTCCACAGTGAGCAGTTCGCTGTCGCTGCCGGCCTGCGGCAGCAGCCCGGCGGGCACCGGGATCTCGGCGACGGCGCGTGGCGGGGCCCCGAACGGCAGCCGGGCCTCGGCCAGTACGGCGCCGTCGACCGCGACCCGGCGCAGCACCGCGGTGCCCGACCACTCCTCGCGGCTCTGGTTGACCACCGCGGCGACCAGCCCGTCGGGGCGCCGCTGGACGGTGAGCAGCCGGTCCGCGTAGAGCCGCTTCAGCTCGTGGTAGAGCGGCTTCTCCCGGCCGTCGCCGTCCACGGCCGCCCAAGATGTCACCGGCCAGCAGTCGTTGAGCTGCCAGACGACGGTGCCTGCGCAGACCGGCCAGTGCGAGCGCCAGTGCTCGATGCCGCAGGCGATCGCGCGGGCCTGGTTGACCTGGGTCAGATAGTGCCAGGTGTCGAAGTCGGCGGGCGGCGGGAAGTGGTGGGCCAGGCCCCGCTCCAGCTTGCCGTTGCCGTCGGCGGCCTTCTGGTGGTGCAGCATGCCGGGCGAGTCGGGCGCGAGCGGGGAGTCGCTGAGCGCGCGGCGCAGCGTGGCGTACGCGGGCGGCGCCTGCCAGCCGAATTCGGCGACGAAGCGCGGTACGTCGTCCAGGTAGCCGGTCCAGTCCCGGCTGTTCCACACGTCCCAGGAGTGGGCGGTGCCGTGCGCCGGGTCGTTGGGGTGGTGCCGCCAGGAGCCCGACCAGGGGCTGCCCGCCCAGTACGGCCGGGTCGGGTCGGTCTCCGCGACGACCCGGGGCAGCAGGCCGAGGTAGTAGCCCTCGCCCCAGGAGGCGCCGGCCAGTTCGGGCTCCCAGTCCCAGTCGCGGAAGGCCCACAGATTCTCGTTGTTGCCGTTCCACAGCACCAGGCTGGCGTGCGGTGCGAGCCTGGCCACGTTCTCCCGTGCCTCGGCCTCCACCTCCGACCGCAGCGGCTGCTCCTCGGCGTAGGCAGCGCACGCGAAGAGGAAGTCCTGCCAGACCAGCAGGCCCAGCTCGTCGCAGACGTCGTAGAAGTCGTCGCTCTCGTACAGTCCGCCGCCCCACACCCGCACCAGGTCGACGCCGGCGTCCTTGGCCTGCTGGAGCCGGCGCCGGTAGCGGTCGGGGGTCATCCGGGTGGGCAGGACGTCGTCGGGGATCCAGTTGATGCCCCGGGCGAATATCGGCTCGCCGTTGACGGCCAGGGTGAAAGCGCTGCCGTGCTCGTCGGGCGCGGTGTCGAGGGTGACGGTGCGGAAGCCGATACGGCGCTGCCAGCGGTCGAGCGCGGCGCCCGCATCGGCGGAGGTGTCGTCGGTCCCGCCGTCGAGAAGGGTGACCTCGCAGTCGTACAGCGGCTGGTCGCCGTAGCCGTGCGGCCACCACAGCTCGGGGTCCGGCACGTCGGCGGTGACGGTGAACCGGTCGGTGCCGGCCGGGACTTCGGCCGCCACCCGGGTCTCCCCCACGCGCAGCCGTACGGTCAGCGGGCGGCCCCGGCCGGACGCAGTGCGTTCGATCTCCAGCCGGACCTCGACGCGGCCGGCGCCGTCCGCGACGGTGACCAGCGGTGTCACGGCGGCCAGCCGGGCGGTCGACCAGTGTTCGAGCCGTACGGGCTTCCAGATACCGGCGGTGACGAGGGTCGGCCCCCAATCCCAGCCGAAGGAGCAGGCCATCTTGCGGATGTACTGGAAGGGCTCGGTGTACGAGTTGGGCCGGTCGCCGACCAGGGCGCGGACCCGTTCCGCCTCGGTGTAGGCGGAGGTGAAGGCGACCGTCAGCGCGGTCCCGTCGTCCCTCCCGTACCGGTCGGTGATGTCGTAGCGGTAGCCGCGGTGCATGTTGCGGGTGCGGCCGAGCAGCGCGTCGCCGAGCCTGATCTCGGCCACGGTGTCGAGGCCGTCGAGGACGAGGTCGGTGCGCTCGTGTGCGGTGCTGCGCGGCGGCAGCTCCGTCCCGTACGTCCAGTCCGCGCGTCCGACCCAGGCGGCCGCGGTCTCGTTGCTGTCCAGGAAGGGGTCTTCCAGCAGTCCGGCGGCCAGCAGGTCGGTGTGGACGCAGCCGGGGACGACGGCCGGGACGGTGCCAGTGCCGGCGTTGCGTACGGCGTCGGGCACCCCGTTGGATCCCCCCTCGGACCCCGCTTCGGCTCCGGCGTCGGGAAGGCGCAGCCTCCAGCCGTCGGCGATCGGCGTGACGTCCTTCATCCCTGCTCCTTGCGCGCTCGCTCCGCTCCGGCGGGCCGCACACGGCATCCGGGGCACCTGCGCCGCCCAACCTAAGTGACCCGCCCGCCATGTGTCCATTAATCGGTAAAGCTCAAGCACGCAGGCCCGTTCAGTGGGCCTACTGAATATTGCTGAACCGATAAAGGTGAGGTTCAGTGGTGCGGGCCGCGCTCACTCCGGGGTGCGCCGGCCGCGCATCACCATCGCGAGACAGGCCGCGGTCGCGGCGAGGGCGAGCGCGGCGGGCAGCCGGGCCCAACTGGTCGAGGCGACCGGGACGGTGGCGCAGACGAAGGTCAGCGCGGAGGCCGCCGCCGCGGTCAGCAGCGGGGCCGGGGCGCGAGCGGCGCGCGGCGCGGTGGAGCCCATGATCCAGTCGTCGGTGATCAGCACGTACGCCAGGAAGAGCGCCGCGACGCAAACCGCGAGCCAGGTCGGCGGGTCGGTGGCGGCGGCCGCGACGACCGACGCCGCGGCCAGCACCGTGGGCCGGCGGCGGGCCGCGATCCCGCGGCGGCGCAGCGCATACTGCGCCGGCCGCGCGTCGGTCATCGGCGCCGCCCACCAGGCGGCGCACCCCACCACGACCAGCAGGAACACCCGGGCACCCGGGGAGGTGCCGGTGGCCGCCGGGAGGTCGCACGCGGCCAGCGCGAGTGCGGTGCCCAGGAACCGGGCGGGCAGTTGGGACGGCATCCGCAGCAGCGTCCGGTACCGCGGGACCTCGGGCGGCCGCCACGACTGCTCGGCCGCGGTGATCGCCGCCGCTCTCGCGGCCTGTTCCGACAGCCGCCGCCCGGTCGTCCCGCTCATCGCCGTCCTCCGTGGATCCGGGTGCGCATCAGCGGTGCGATCGCCAGGTCGAGTGCCTCGCCGCGCTCGTGCGTGACCACGGCGATGCCGCGTTCCTTCAGTGCGAACCGCATCGCGTCCCGGTCCGAGCGCCACAGCCGCAGCGCCAGCTCCGCGATCGTGTCGCCCGGTTCGACGTACGGGTCGGCCGTCGCGATCTCGATCACCACCAGTGCCAGGGCCCGCCGCGACACCTGGTGCAGCACGTCGAGGATGCGCTGGTCGGTGAGCGGTGTGAAGACGTACACGATCGCGCCCTGGGGCAGCGCGGGCGGCGGCAGGCTGCTGACGCCCGCGGTGCGGTAGGCGACGTCCTTGCGGACCTCCAGGACGGTCTCGACGATCCGGTAGAAGTAGCCGTCGCTGCTGCCCGGTTGCAGCCAGCGGGTGGCGCCGCCCACCGAGACGACGCCGACCCGGTCGTGGGTGCGCAGGTAGGCGCGGACGAGGCCGGCGGCGGCGCGGAAGGTCTCGTCGAGCGAGGAGGTGCCGGTCGCAGGGTCGAGGATGTCGCCGAGCACATCGAGCAGCACGACGGTGTCGGCGGCGCGCTCCGCCGCGTACTGGTGGAGTTGCAGGCTGCCGCGCCGGGTGGTGGCGGGCCAGTTGATACGGCGCTGCCGCTCGCCGCGGATGTACGGGTGGACGCCGATGACCTCGACGCCCTCGCCGCGCTGCATCGCGGTGTGCTCGCCGAGCCGCTGCGGCAGCCGTACGGGGATGGGCGTCATTCCGGCGCGGGACGGTACGGGGAACACCGCGACCTCGCCGAGGTCCACCCGCAGCGAACGGCGGCCGGAGCCACCGGTGTCGTACAGATCGATGTCCACGGTGCCCAGCGTCCAGCGGCCCCAGCGTTCCGCGGTGAACCGCAGCTCCAGGTGGGAGGCGCCGACGGTGAGGTGGTCGAGCCGTACGCCGGGGCCGAGCGTGATGCCCGGGTCGAGCCGGCCGCGGTCCCCGTCGTAGGCCACCGCGATCCGCGCGGTGACGGTCTCGCCCTCGAACAGCCGCCGCGGTACGACGTCGGCCGTGGCCTCCATCCGGGTGGCGCGCCCGCCCAGCGGCAGCGCGAGCGCGAGCAGCACCAGCGGTCCCGCGGCGAGCGCGAGCAGCCAGGGCCGCCCGGTGATCAGGGCAGCGGCGGCGGCCACCGAGGCGACCGTCCCGTAGCGCAGGGCGCGTTCGCCGGACCGCCAGCCGGGCGGCGGCGGGGGCGGCGGCTCCGACTGGGTGGCGGACCGCGTGCCCGGCGGCGGCTGCGGTCCGCCGAGCGCGCGGTCGACGGCGGCCGAGGCGTCGGTCATGACGCGACGACGCCGCGCGACTCCAGCGGCACGGTGCGCGGCGCGGGGACGGACTGCACGATCTCGCGGATCACGTCGTCGGCGTTGATCTGCCGGACCCACAGTTCCGGGCTGAGCGTGACGCGGTGCGCGAGCGCGGGGATCGCCACCCACTTCACGTCCTCGGGCGTGACGTAGTCGCGGCCCTCCAATACGGCCCGGGCGCGGGCGAGTTGGACCAGAGCGAGGCCGCCGCGCGGGGAGGAGCCGACCTCGATCTGCGGGTGCTCGCGGGTCGCGCCGACCAGCGCGACGATGTAGTCGAGCAGGTCGTCCTCGACCTCGACCTGTTCCACGGCGGCGCGCATCGCGACCACTTGTGCGGGGTCGCCGAGCGCCCGCAGCACCGCCTCCGGCGCGGCCCGGTCGATCCGCGAGCGCAGCATGCCGGTCTCCTGGGACGGCGACAGATAGCCCATCCGTACCCGCAGCAGGAAGCGGTCGAGCTGTGCCTCGGGGAGGGTGTACGTGCCCTCGTACTCGATCGGGTTGGCGGTGGCGATCACCACGAAGGGCGCGGGCAGCGGCCGGGTGCTGCCGTCGATGGACACCTGCGCCTCTGCCATCGCCTCCAGGAGCGCGGCCTGGGTCTTGGGCGGGGTGCGGTTGATCTCGTCGGCGAGCAGCAGGTGGGTGAAGACGGGGCCGGGGCGGAAGACCATCTCACCGCTGTGCTGGTCGTAGAAGGGCGCGCCGGTGACGTCGGAGGGCAGCAGGTCGGGGGTGAACTGGATGCGCCGGAAGTCCAGTCCGAGGGTGGTGGCGAAGGACCGGGCCAGCAGGGTCTTGCCGAGGCCCGGCAGGTCCTCGATGAGGACATGGCCGCCGGCCAGCACGCCGAGCATCACCAATTGCAACGGCTCCGGCTTGCCGACCACGGCGTTGCGGATCTCGGCGAGCACCGCGGCGGCCCGCTCGCCCGCCTGCCGCGGGGTGAGGGCGTCGTGCTCGGGTGTGTGCTCGGGGCTCGTCACTGCGGTCCTCACCTTGCCTGGTCGTGGAGCGTCGCGGAACGGGATCGGGTACGGGGGCGGAAACGGAGCGGGGGACGGGGAAGGGAATGGGCGCAGGGACGGGGACGGGCAAGAGAACGGGTACGGGTACGGCGGTGGGTCACAGGGTCTCCAGCCGGTCGAGCAGGGCGCGCAGCACCGGCTCGGGGATCGCGGACTGCGGCGGGGTGCCGCGCGGGTCGATCCACGGCCACAGTTCGGGGCCGACGATCGCGCCGGCCCGGTCCGGCCGGTGGTGCAGCAGCACGCCGTGCCGCTCGGCGAGCCGCGCCGCGAACAGCCGTTGCAGTTGCGGCCTGAGGGTGACCGCGAAGTGGATGGCGCCGTCCTCGCCGAGCGCCTTGCGCACCACCCGCGGCCAGTCGCCGAGCGCGGGGGCGCGGCTGCCCAGCAGGCGCACCGAGCCGCGGTGGCCGCTGTCGTGCGCGCCCGCCCCGCCGAGGTAGCGGCCGATGAACAGGGCGGCCACGGTGATCAGCGCGAGCCCGGTCGCCGCGGCCACCGGACCGTCGGTGAGCACGAGCAGCAGTTCGGCGGCGACGACCAGCAGGCCGAGGATGGTCAGCGAGTGCCGGACGGTGTGCGGCGTGCCCATGGCCCCGCGCAGGCGGTCCTTCACGAGGCGGCTCCCGCGGATCGGTCCGTGCTCTTCCCGCCGTTCCGCGCGGCGCCCTTCTGATTCTGATCCGGTGCTCCGCCCCGGCCGTCGCCGGACTCTCCGGCCGGCCCCTGCCCCGTACTGTCGCCCAACGCCTGCTCGCGCGCGGCCAGTTGGGCGGCGATGTCGTTCAACGCGGCGGCGGCGCGGTCCCGGTGGTCGTCCCCCATCGGGTGCGTGGAGTAGCGCGCCTCGCGGAAGAGCCGGGTCAGCGCCTCCGCGCTCGGCCCGTGCAACACGCCTGCCGCCACGGCCCGTTGGAGCAGGTCCCGCGGGCTGTCCGAGGCCCGCCTGGCGACGCCCGACGCGGCGAGCGACTCCTCCATGGCCGCGTAGCAGGCGATGACGGCGGCGCGCGCGTCCAGACCGCCGCGCAGCGCCCGCCGGCCGGATTCGACGGCCTCGGCGAGCAGTTCGCGGTCGTCGTCGATCGCCTCGTAGCCGGGTACGACCCGCCCCGCCTGCGGCACCCGCAGATAGCGGAGCAGCCGCACCGCCGCGACGACCAGCAGCAGCGCGAGCAGCCCGATGCCCACACCGATGAGGATGTGCTGCAGCAACGGGGGAAAGTTGACGTCCTTGCCATGGTGCGGCTTCGCCGCCCTGGTGGTGGCGGTGGCCGTCGCCTGGGGCAGCTCCCGGTCCTTCGGATCGCGGATCGATCCGGAGGCGTGGCCGCTCGCACGGAAGCGGTGCAGGACGATCAGCAGGAACGGGACGACGAAGACGGCGGCGAGCAGCACCATCCGGACGATGTCGACCAGGCGCTGTTCCAGCGGGTTCAGGTCGTTGTCGTAGTCGATCCGGCTCTGATAGTGGTTGTTGACCATCAGGCCGACCGCGAACCAGGCCGCGGCGAGCAGCAGCACCGGCAGATTTCCGCCGAGGGGGCCGGTCGTCCCGTGGAACAGCCTGCCCTCGGGCCGCAGCAGAAGGGCGCTCAGCGCCGTCCCGGCGACCATGAGCACGCCGAGCGCCAACCGGGCCCTGCCGCGCGCCTGTTGCGTACCGTCGCCGTGTGCCGGGGCGCCGGGGCGCGGTGTGCCCCCGCCGTTTTCCCGCGCGCCGTCGATCTGTTGTGCGCCCCCGCGCCGCCCCGTCCCGCTCACCGCCACCTCCCCATGTCGCGGACGGCAGCTTCGCACACGAGTCCTGGCCTGTCAGCACGGCCCCCGCGCCGGACGCGGCGCGGGTCGGCCGTGCCGGGCCGAGGCGGAATCCGCCGCGGGCCGGCGCCGGGCTCTGCGCCGCCCAGGCCGGTGGCGGCCGGGGCGCGGCGGGCCGGCCGCCAAGCGGAGGACGCGGGCGTCCGCGAAACCGGCGGTGCCCGACCGGGCGCGCCGGCCACCGCGGCCGGAACGCCCCGCGGGTCAGTAGCGCTGCGCCTGTGCCACGCGGGGGAAGAGTGTCTTGCCGGGGTCCTTGGTGCTGAAGGCGACCGGCTGGGCGCGCTTGCCCGCCTCGACATCGCGGGCGCCGACGACCGTGGAGTCCACCACGGCGCCGGAGGAGTCGGCGAATTCCACCTTCACGGCGAAGGACGCCTTCTGGTCGCTGGTGTTGGTGATGCTGACCAGGACGGCGTTGAGGCCGCCGGTCTTGGCCCGGGGGAAGCCGGTGAGCTGGACGTCCTTCACGGCGTTGCCCTGGCCGTCGACCTTGGCCAGCTCCTTCTTGGCCTCGTCGGTCGCGCCGCCGACCGCGGCCTCGACCGACGCCTCGAAGCTGGAGGCGGCGGCCTTGGCCGAGGACTGCGCGGCGGAGGCCGTCTGCTGGGCGGCCGAGGCGAGGGAGTCCAGCGGCGAGGGCAGCGAGCCGGAGAAGTTCTCGGTGCTGGGCGGGCCGCCCGGCGTCGTCGGCCGTGACGAGTCGTTGTCGGAGGAGCTGTCGCACGCCGACAGCAGGGCGAGCGCGCCGGCGGTGGTGGCGACCAGGGCCGCCGCGGTCAGCGAGCGCAGCCGGCGTCCGGTCGCCGCGGGGCCTGTACGGGTTCGTCTCACGGGTGTCGCCTCCGGTCGTGCTCCGGTCGCGGTCGTCGCGGGCGGCGGCCGGGCTCGGGCCGTCCTCCCCCACCCTGCGGGCGGCGGCCCGGCCGCGCAGGGTGCGCGGCGCCGTACGGGTGACCCGGGCCGTCACGCCCCACCCGTCCCGGCTCCGCGTTGCGGGCGCGGCGGCCCGGGCCGAGCATGAGGCCATGACCGATCCGGTGGCGTTCGACGTGGTCAGCGAGGGTCTCGCGGAGGTGCACCGGCGGCTGCTGCCGGTGACGGACGGCGAGGTCGCCTCGTACATCCCGCAGCTCGCGCTGGCCGATCCCGACGACTTCGGCATCGCCCTGGTGAGCATGGGCGGGCACCGTTACGAGGCGGGCAGCTCCCGTACCGAATTCACCATCCAGTCGGTGTCCAAGCCCTTCGTGCACGCGCTGGCGCTGGCCGAGCTGGGGCTGGACGAGATGAGCCGCTGGGTGGGCAACGAACCGAGCGGCGACGCGTTCAACGCGATCAGTCTGGAGCACGGCACCGGCCGCCCCGCCAATCCGATGATCAACGCGGGCGCCATCGCGACCACCAATCTGGTGCCCGCCGATTCGCCCGCCGAGCGGTCCGCGCGGATCCTCGACGCGCTGAGCGCGTTCGCCGGGCGTCGGCTGGCTGTGGACGAGGAGGTCTACCGCTCGGAGGCCGCCACCGGCGACCGCAATCGCGCGCTGGCCTATCTGATGCACGCCGCGGGCTCGCTGCGCACCGATCCGGTGGAGGCGGCCGAGGTGTACTTCCGGCAGTGCTCGGTGCTGGTGAACACCGTGGACCTGGCGGTGATGGGCGCGACGCTCGCCAACGGCGGGGTCAATCCCGTCACCCGAGAACAGGTGGTGCCCGAGCAGGTCGCCGTCGAGGTGCTGTCGGTGATGGCGACCTGCGGGATGTACGACGCGGCCGGTGACTGGCTGGTGCGGGTCGGGCTGCCCGCCAAGAGCGGGGTGTCCGGCGGCCTGACCGCCGCCAGCCCGGCCCGTTTCGGGATCGCCTGCTACAGCCCGCCGCTGGACCGCACCGGCAGTTCGGTGCGCGGCGTGGTGGCGCTGCGCGAGTTGTCGCGACGCTTCGGCATGCATCTGATGCACCACCCGGCGCCGGGCGCGGACACCGTGACGGCGGCCGGCGCCGGGGCCCGCGCCGCGTCGGGCCGCGAGCGGGCGGCGGCCGACCGCGAGCTGCTGGCGGGCGCGGGCGACCGGGTCGCGCTGGTCGCGGCCAGGGGCGAGGTGGACTTCCCGGCGGCGGAGCGGCTGCTGCACGCGCTGGCCGGGGCGGTGCCGGTGGTGCCCGGGTGGGTGGTGGTCGACCTGGACCAGGTCACGTCCGTCAATCCGGTGGCGGGGCTGATGCTCGGCCGGGCGCTCGACCGGATCGCGGCGTCGGGCCACCGGGTGGCGGTGGTCGGCGGGTCGGCGGTCGGCGCGGCGGACGACGCCTGGGGCGGCGCCGCGGTGCGGCACGCGCGCCGCGAGGAGGCGCTGGCGTGGGCGGAGGAGGCGCTGCTGCACGAGCTGCGATCACTTCCACATTGATATATCCATAAAGAGACAAAGGGATGTCATGTCCGGGGGGACCTCGTCGGAAGGGCTTGCCATGCACTCGCCTCTCAGCCCCGCCACCCTCGCCGATCTGCGCCGCCCGCGGCACTACCCCGCCGTCTCCGTCCTGATGCCGACCCACCGGCGCGAACCGGACAACGCGCAGGACGCCGTACGGCTGCGCAATCTGATCGCGCGGGCCAAGGACGCGGTGCAGTCCGACCCCGAGGTGTCGCGGGCCGACCGGATCGATGTCGTGGAGCACCTCGACAAGGCGCTGACGGAGGTCGATCTGGTGCACGCGGAGGACGGGCTCGCGATCTTCGCGGCGCCCGGCGAGCACCAGGTGTGGTCGCTGGACCGTACGGTGCCGGAGCGGGTGCTGCTGGCGCAGACCTTCCTGACCCGCAATCTCATCGCGGCCCAGGCGGCGGACCAGCCGTATTGGGTGCTGGCCGTCTCCGCGGACCACGCGAGCCTGTGGAACGGCGGCCGGGAGCGGGTCACCGCGCACACCGCGGGCGCCTTCCCGATGACCCGCTCGCTGCCGGAGCCGGACATCGAGCGCGAGGAGCAGATCGGCGACCGGCCGAGCACCTTCAACGACGAGGAGACCCGCCGCTACATGCGCGAGGTCGCCGACGCGCTCGGCTCGGTGCTCGCCGCGGAGCCGCGCCCGCTGTACGTGGTGGCCGAGGCGGAGGCGCTGACCGTGCTCGACGACATGAGCCCGGCGGCCAAGGAGGCCGCCCACGTCCTCCAGGGCGGCCTGTCCAAGGGGCCCGCGGAAGCCGTCCGGCAGGCCGTGGAGGACGCCGTGCGCGAGCGCGCCGAGCAGGACGTGGCCGACGTGCTCGGCGAGCTGGACGCCGCCCGGGGCCGGCGCGCCTTCGCCGCCGGTGTGGACGAGGTGTGGCAGTCCGTCGTCGAGGGCCGCGCCGCGGTGGTGGTGATCGAGGACAATTTCCGCACCACGGTGCGCGACGACGCCGACCACCTGGTCCCGGCCGCCTCCGGCGATCCCGGCGCCCGTGACGACATCGTGGACGAGATCGCCGAACAGGCCCTCGACACCGGCGCCCGCGTCCACTTCGTCCCCGACGGCACCCTCGCCGACAGCGACCACCTCGCGGCGGTGCTGCGCTACTGACCGCCCGGCACCGGGCGGGTGGGGCCGGCCCGCGCTACGGCTGCCGCGCCACGTCGCTGACGGTGAGCCGTACGGGGAGCGCGCCGGTGCTGATCAGGGCGGCCAGGTTCTCGGCGCGCTGCCGGGTGAAGTCGCCGGTGATCTGGGCCTCGCCGCCGGTGATGGCCTGCTGGACGGTGGGCGCCGACAGGATCTTGTCGTCCAGCAGGATCGCGAACTGGTCGGCGGGCGGCGTCTGTTGCGACAGGTCCGTGGTGACGGTGGCGAAGTCCTGTGCGCCGCGGTCGGTGAAGCTGAGATTGATCACCCAGTCGGTGCCGCCGCCGGTGTTGAGGTCGGACTTCGCGCTCTTGACGTCCTCGCCGTCGAGCACGACCGGGCCGAGCAGGAGTTTCCTGCCGGTGTCGCTGTCGCAGGCGGGCATCGGCTCCAGCGGCTCGGACAGCGGGGGCGTACCGGTGGCGGGACAAGTGAGCGCGTTGAACCGCTGCCGCACATCGGCGGGTCTGGCGGCGCGGTCACCCTTCACGGCCCGGAAGGTGAGTTCGGCCGTGGCGGCCAGCTGCCGCAGCCGGTCGCCGCTGTCACCCGGCGCGTCGGCGGTGATGAGACTGCCGTGCCGCTCGATCCGGGTCCCGTCGAGGCCGAAGGCGGCGGCGCGCGCCTTGAGCCGCTCCACCGTGGTGGCGAGGTCGCTCGCGCTCATCGCCGTCGCCGGGGTGTACGTGGCGACGGTCCGTCCCGACGCGGTGCTGCCCGAGGGCCTGGGGTCGACGGCGCGCACGGCGTCCTTGTCCGCGGGCGAGTCCGACGACGAGCAGGCGGCGAGCACCGGGGCGAGCGTGGCCAGGGCGAGGGTGAGAGCGGCCGCGGTGACCGTACGGTGAGTACGCATGTGCCCAGTGTGGCGGGCCGTTCGTGACTACGTCAGCGGTACGGCGGAGGGCGCGGCCCCGGCGGCGGGCCGCCGTACCCACAGCAGCAGTACGACGGAGACCACAGCGGCGAACGCGCACCAGGTGGAGACGAATTCGGTCCGCCACACCGCCGCGCAGATCGCGGCGCCCGCGCCGGTGAGGCCGCCGAGCAGCCGCAGCCGCGCGTCCGCGGTGATCAGCAGGGAGCCGACGGTCGCGAGGAGATAGCAGGAGATGAGCAGCGGTACGGCGGGCACGTCCACCGCGTAACCGACCGTGTGACCGCGGATGTCGGCGACCGGCGCCCGGTCGGCAAGGCAGGCGCCGAGCACCGCGGCGGTGCCGAGTCCGGCCAGGACGGGGACGGCCAGCCGCAGTCGCGCGCCGGGCGGCGCGGCGACGAGCACGGCGAGCGGCACATAAGCGGCCAGCAGCGGCAGCGCGATGATCGCCCAGGCGGTGGTGGCGACGCCGGTGCCGCCGCCGCGGTGCCACACCGCGGCCTCGACGAGCTGATGCGCGCCGAGCAGCAACGGCAGCGCGGCCAGCGGCAGATCGCGCACCCGGCGTACGCGCGCCACGCACGCCACGCCGAGCGCGCAGATCAGCGAGCCCGCCGCCAGATCGGCCGTGGCGCTGAAGCACATGCGGTCTCACCTCGGGTGTGCGGTCCGATGATCCGTTGTCCGTACGTCCCGCCACGCTACGTCTCCCGCCCGCCTCCTGGCAGCGGGGCCTCGCCGCGCACCCGGGGGATTCGGCCGCCGGGACCGGTCCCGGCGGCCTTGCTCCACCATTGCGGGGTCGGAACAGTCGACCGGATGGGGCGCCCGATGATCTTCCGCCGAAAGCGCCGGCAGGGTCTGCAACCGCGGGCCAAGGTGATCGTCGCGGTCACCGATGTCCTGCGCGAGGTCATCATGATCTGCAGCGCGTGCGGCCGGCTGCTCTGCCACGACTGCACGGTCGGCGACAATCCGCGGCTCAGCGAGTGCCCGCACTGCCGGGGTCCTGTCGTGCTGCCGATGATCTGACCGGTCGCCGCGGGCTCCGACCGGCTGTCAGGGTCCCCGACCGGCGGTCAACAGCGGTCGCGGGAACGCGAAAAGGCCCCACGCGCCGGAGCGCGTGGGGCCGGAGGCGGTGCTGTCGTGAGGTCGGGGGCGGACTACGGGATTCAGCTCGCCAGCAGATCGCGGGTGCCGGTTGTCCAGGCGCGCGGTCCCGCGAAGCCGTGCGAGCGCCAGCGGGCGGCGGCGCGGCGGCGGGAGGCGGACGCCTGACCGGCGTCGGCCGCCGCGCGGACCGCGGCGGCGCGGGCGAGCAGCACCGCGGTGACCGCGGCGATCTCCTCGGCCGTCGCGGTGCCGCGCTCGACGCGGACCAGCGTCTCGGGTGCCCCGGGTGTCGCGGCGGGCGCCGACTCGGGTGCGGCGAGCGGCAGCACGGCGGGCGCCGCGTTGATCGTCTCCATGTCGGGCTGTCCCGGCTGCGCCGGGATGGTCACCGTCCCCACCCGCACCAGGTGGGGCGCGGTGGGCGTGGGGGCGGCGGTGATGGCGGCAGGCATGGCGGGATCCCCTTCGGGTGGGAACGGTGGGAAGGATGGGAGCGACTGACGGAACGCCGTCGTACGGGTCTGCAAGTCGTACGGGTCCGGCCATCGTGCGGGTCCGGCCATCGTGCGGGGCGGGCAGTCGCAGAGGTCCGGCAGTCGGTCGGGTCCGGCAGTCGCAGAGGTCCAGAAGCCGTACGGCTCGCGCTACTGCGGCGGGTTGCCGTGCTTGCGGCGCGGCAGATCGGCGTCCTTCGTCCGCAGCATGTGCAGCGAGCGGATCAGCACCGCACGGGTGTCGCGCGGGTCGATGACGTCGTCCACCAGGCCGCGCTCGGCGGCGTAGTACGGGTGGACGAGTTCCCTGCGGTACTCCTCGATCTTCTGCAGGCGCATCGCCTCGGGGTCGTCGGCCGCCTCGATCTCCCGGCGGAAGACGACATTGGCGGCGCCCTCGGCGCCCATCACGGCGATCTCGTTGCTGGGCCAGGCGAGCGCGATGTCGGCGCCGATGGACTGCGAGTCCATGACGATGTACGCGCCGCCGTACGCCTTGCGCAGCACGACCGAGATCCGCGGCACGGACGCGTTGCAGTACGCGTACAGCAGTTTGGCGCCGCGCCGGATGATGCCCTCGTGCTCCTGGTCGACGCCGGGCAGGAAGCCGGGGACGTCGACGAGGGTGATCAGCGGGATGTTGAAGGCGTCGCAGAACTGCACGAAGCGCGCGCCCTTCTCGGACGCCTTGATGTCCAGCACTCCGGCCATCGCCGACGGCTGGTTGGCGATGATGCCGACCGTCTGGCCGTCGAGCCTGGCCAGCGCGCAGACGATGTTGGGCGCCCAGGCGGCGTGCACCTCCATCGAGTCGCCGTCGTCGACGATCTCCTCGATGACATCCCTGATGTCGTAGCTGCGGTTGCCGTCGTCCGGCACGATCTCCAGCAGCCGGTCGCCGGGCCGGTCCACCGGGTCGTCGCCGTGGCTGACCGGCGGCAGTTCGCGGTTGTTGGACGGCAGCAGCGACAGCAGGTAGCGCACCTCGGCGAGGCAGGTGTGCACGTCGTCGTAGGCGAAGTGCGCGACGCCGGAGACGCCCGCGTGCACATCGGCGCCGCCGAGCGCGTCCTGGGTGACCTCCTCGCCGGTGACGGCCTGGACGACATCGGGCCCGGTGATGAACATCTGCGAGATGCCGCGGACGGCGAAGATGAAGTCGGTCAGCGCCGGACTGTAGGCGGCGCCGCCCGCGCACGGGCCGAGCATCACGCTGATCTGCGGGATGACGCCGGAGGCGCGGGTGTTGCGCTGGAAGATGCCGCCGTAGCCGGCGAGCGCGGAGACGCCCTCCTGGATACGGGCGCCGGCGCCGTCGTTGAGCGACACCAGCGGCGCGCCGGCCGAGATGGCCATGTCCATGATCTTGTGGATCTTCTCGGCGTGCGCCTCACCGAGCGCGCCGCCGAACATCCGGAAGTCGTGGGCGTACACGAAGACCGTGCGGCCCTCGACGGTGCCCCAGCCGGTGACCACACCGTCGGTGTGCGGGCGCTTGCCCTCCAGGCCGAAACCGCTGGCCCGGTGCCGGCGCAGCGCCTCGACCTCGGTGAAGCTGCCCTTGTCCAGCAGCAGGTCGATCCGTTCCCTGGCCGTCAGCTTGCCCTTGGCGTGCTGGCGTTCCGTCGCCTTGGGGTCGGGCCCCTGCCGGGCCAGTTCCTTGAGCCTGCTCAGCTCTTCCAGCCGGTCGGGGGCCTGGGACTCCGCGTTGGACATGGCGCTCCACTCTCCCTTGCTCGGGTTCATGTCGATCACTTCTGCGACCGCCGGGCGGCGGTCTGCGGTACGCGGTGCACCCGCGCGCGTGAATCGGCGATCAGCTCCGTGGCGTCCTCGGCGTGGAGGCAGTCGGCGGTCAGGGTGCGGACAACGGTGCGGTAGTGGTGCGGGGTCCGGACGGCCGCCGCGGTGGCGTGGCCGGGCGGCCCCGGTACATCGGTGACCGACCAGCCCGCGGGCCGGTGCGGCGTGCCGCGCCGGGCGGGCCCGGGGGCGCCGGTCCCGAGGTAGTCGGCGGCCAGGTCGCGGCGCAGCCCGGTGCCGAGGCCCTTGAGATACGCCTCCTTGCGGGTCCACAGCCGCGCGAAGGCGGCGGGCCTGCGGCGCCCGGGCACGGCGGCCAGCTCCGCCTGTTCCGCCGGGTGCAGATCGGGCAGGCACAGCCGTACGGCGTTGGCGGGCGGCACCCGCTGCACATCGACGCCGACTGTGGCGCCGGCGAGGGCGACCACCGCGACCTGGTGGCTGTGCGAGAGCGAGAACTGCGGCCAGTCCTGCGCCGTTTCGCGCCCGCGGCCGAGCAGCACGGGGCGGCCGTGCGGGCCGCCGCAGCAGGGACAGCGGTCCCGGCCGAGCCGCAGCGCCTGCGGCTCGATGCCGGTGTAGGCCGACAGCAGGCGGCGCAGGGCGACGTGCGCGGACAGGTAGCGCACCCGGTCGCCGGTGCGGGTCAGGCCGGCGGCGCGGTCGCGTTCGCCGTCGTCGAGTTCGCCGACCGGCAGCGGTGCCGGGTCGGTGTGGGTCCACGGCCGGGGCAGCACCCAGATGTGCAGGTCCCCCGGCGCCAGGGTCAGAGCCGGTGCGGTGGCGGCCCCCGTACGCTCCACCGCGCCGCTCACCGGACGGCGCGTGCCACGGCGGTCAGCCGCGGCCTCTCCGCCGGCGTGTCGTGCCCGGTCTCCGCCGCGGGTGCGGTGCGCGCCGCCGGTACGGACACGGGGGCGGCGCCCGGTACGGCGGGTGCCGGCCGCGCCGCCGGGACGTCCTGCGCCGGGGTCACCAACCCGGCCAGCAGTGCCGCCACTTCGGTGACCGAGTCGTCCCGCAGCAGGTCGGCGGCGGGGACGTCCACCCCGAGCGCGGTGACCAGCCGGCGGCGCAGCGCCAGCGCGGTGATCGAGTCGACGCCCTGGCTGCGCAGCGACCGGTCGGTGCTGATCCGGTGGGCCGGGGGCACATGGAGGTACGGCTCCAGCTGTCGGCAGATGTAGCGCTCGATGATCCTGGTCCGTACGTCGATGCCCGCGGCACGCAGGACGTCGGGGTCGGGCAGCCCCCTCAGGTGTAGAGGGACCGTCTGTTCCATCACGGCTTACCGCCTTCCATCGGTAGTGCGCGGACCGGCGCCGCCGCGCGTGGGCGCGGCGCGACGCCGGTGGTTCCGGGGTCGGTTCGGGGTCGGTTCAGGGTCGCGCCGTCGGTTCAGGAGCGGGCCGGGTCGGGTCCGCCGGCGGGCTCCGGCACGGCGTCCGCGGTGGTCGTGACGTCCGCGGCATCCGTGGCATCCGCGAAGCGCGCACCGTCCACGGAGGTCGCACCGTCCACGGCATCCGCGGCGTCAGCGACGTGCGCGGGGCCCGAGCCGACCGCGGACAGTTCGGCACCGGCCGTACGCGGCCGGTCGAGCAGCATGACCAGGGCCGCGGCGGCCAGCGAGCCGATGCCACCCGCGTAGAGTCCGGATCTGGCGCCCCAGTGCGCGGTGAGCCAGCCCACCAGCAGCGCGCCCAGTGGTGTGGTGCCTTGCAGGATGAGCGCGTAGATGGCCAGCACCCGCCCGCTGAAGGCGGGGTCCGCGCCGAGCTGGATACGGTGGTTGGCGGCCTGCGCGAAGTACAGCGTGGTGAAGCCGGTGACGGCGAGCAGCAGCATCTCGCTGAGGTACGTCGGGGCCCAGCCCGCCGCGGTCTCGGCGACGCCGAAGGCGAGCGCGGAGCCGGTCACCAGACGCCCGCTCGGCCGGGTCGTGCGCGAGGTGGTGACCAGGGCGGCGAGCAGCGAACCGGCGGCCAGTGCCGTCGTGAGCAGTCCGAAGGAGGCCGCGGAGGTGTGGAAGACCGTCTTGGCGACCAGCGGCAGTGTGAGCTGGAAGTTGAAGCCGAGCAGCCCGACCGCCGCCACGAGTGCCAGCGGGTACAGCAGGTCCGGGCGGCTCATCGTGTAGCGCAGTCCGTCGACGACCCGCGCCCGGGCGGCGCCCGGCGGGCCGCGGTGGAGTTCGGCGGGCCGCATCATCCGCAGCGCGACGACCGTGGCCAGATAGCTGACGGCGTTGAGCAGGACGACGGGTCCGGTGCCGAACCGGCCGACGAGCAGTCCGCCGACGGCCGGTCCCGCGACGCGGGCGATGTTGAAGTAGGCGGCGCTCAACGCCGAGGCGTTGGGCAGCAGTTCGGGGCCGACCATCTCCCGGACGAACGACATGCGGGTGGGGATCTCCACCGCGCTCGCGGTGCCGAGGCCGAGCGCGAACAGGTACAGGTGCCACAGCCGGAGCGCGCCGGTGAGCATCAGGGGCGCCAGCAAAGCGGCGAGCACCCCGCAGACGAGATTGGCGGCGATCAGCAGGGTCCGTTTGTCGTGCCGGTCGGCGAGCCGGCCGCCGTACAGCGCGAGCAGCAGCACCGGGGTGAACTGAAGGGCCGTCACCAGGCCCAGCGCGGTGGGCGAGTTGTCGGTGAGCGAGAGCACCGACCAGTCCTGGGCGACCACCATCATCCAGGTGCCGGCGGCGGAGAGGACCTGGCCGAAGGCGAAGAGCCGGAAATTGCGGACGTACAGCGACCGGAAGGCGCCGCTCGGGGACGGCAGCACCCCGAAGCCGCCTTTCGGCCGGCGGAGGGCGCCGGTCCGCGCGGGACCGGCGCCTTCCGGTCGGGTCCGGTGCCTCACGCGCCCGTCTCGGGCGCGCCGAACCAGCGCTGGAGCGCCTCGGCCAGGCCCTCGTCACCCTCCGCGGACGCCCAGGCGACATGTCCGTCCGGCCGCAGCAGGACGGCGGTGGCCCCGGCCAGTTCGCGCGCGGCCAGGCTCTCGGGGTCGGCGACCGTGCCGCTGACGGTGAGCACCCGGCTCTTCCAGGGCGCGGCGACCGCGCGCGCCGCCGACCGGTCGGCGAGATCGAGCAGGACGCCCTGCGCGGTGTGCAGCAGTTGCGTGGTGTCGGTGTCGCCGCCGTCGGTGGTGACCGCGAGCCGGGTCAGCCGGCGGCCGGTCAGCGGGTGGCCGTCCTCCTTCGCGCCGAAGTCGTAGCGGATGTCCAGTCCGCTGACGGTGCCCGCGAGGTGCCGCTTGACCTCGTCGTAGTCGATCAGCTCGGCGAACATCTCGCGGATCGGGTCCATTTCCGGCCCGCCCACGTAGACCATGCCCTGGGTCGCGGTGTTCATCATCAGCCGCTCGCCGACCGGGTGGCGCTCGCCGTGGTAGGTGTCGAGCAGCCCTTCGGGCGCCCAGCCGGCCACGACGGCGGCGAGCTTCCAGCCGAGGTTGGCCGCGTCCTGCACACCGGTGCTCAGGCCCTGGCCGCCGGCCGGCAGGTGGATGTGCGCGGCGTCGCCCGCGAGCAGCACCCGGCCGCGACGGTATTCGGTGACCAGTCGGTTGGCGTCGGTGAAGGAGCCGACCCAGTCGGCGGTGCCGCCGCTGATGTCCTCGCCGGTGATGCGCTGCCAGGCGCCGGCGACCTCCTCGAAGGTGGGCTCCTCGGTGCGGTCCGGCGGCGGGGTGCCGTTCTCCACCACGATCACCCGGTCGACGTTCTCGCCCAGCGGCGCCGCCATGATCATGCCGCCGGGCAGCCGCTCGCCGAGGAAGCGCGGGCGCAGTCCGCAGCCGACGACATCGGCGAGGTACATGCCGCGGGTCGGGTTGGTGCCGGGAAAGTCGAAGCCGACGGTCTTGCGGACCGCGCTCTTGCCGCCGTCGCAGCCCACCAGATACGACGCGCGCAGGTGCCGTACGCCGTCGGCGGTGCCCGCGGTGAGCGTCACCTCGTGCTCGCCGTTGTCGACGTCCAGGAATTCCCAGCCGCGCCGGATGTCGGCGCCCAGGCCCTTCGCCCACCCTTCGAGTACGGACTCGGTGAGATTCTGCGGGATGCCGCGGGCGCCGAAGTGCGCGCCCTCCAGCACCGTGTAGTCGAAGACCAGGCCGCCGAAGTGGCCGACCGGCGAGATCTCCAGGCTGCCGTCGGGGCCGCCGAAGGCGGGCAGCAGCCCGCGCTGGTCGAAGACCTCCATGGCGCGGGCGGTGAAGCCGAGACCCCGGGACTGTCCGGTCGGCTCGGTCAGCCGTTCCACCACGATCACCCGGGCGCCGCCCAGCAGCAGTTCGCCGGCGAGCATCAGCCCGGTGGGGCCGGCGCCCACGATGATCACATCGGTGTCCAGGGCAGCGGCTCCGCCCGCGGCCTTGTCGTCCTTCTCGTCCACGTCCGAACTCCTGTCTGAGGATGATCTGAGGGCAAGCTGCGGGAAGACGCCGCCGGCGCACGGGGCCACGGGCGGGGCGCGCCGCCGGACCGCCCGTCAGGAGGCGGCCGGCGGCGCGGTCGTACGGGCGACGCGGTCGTACGGGCACGCGGTGATACGGGCAACGCAGTCGTACGGGCGGCGCCGCGTGTGGTGGCGCTTGTGACGCGGCCGGGCGCTCAGCGCCCGAAGAGCTGCGCGATGTGCGCGGGGGCGGCGTCCGTACCCGCCCACTCCACGGCGCTCTGGATGATCGCCGGGGTCGCCTCGAAGCACCTGTTGTCCGGGTTCCCCAGCTCGAAGGGCGCGGGCAGGAACGCGGAATTCTGCAGCCGCTCGAAGAGCTGCGCCGCGGCGGCCTTGGCCTCCAGCGTGCCGGCCTCGACCTGCTGGCAGACGCCGCGCGCGAAGGCGAGCAGCTCGGATATGTCCTGGCCGACCGGGGCGGGCAGGCCGGGCGCGTCACGCTTCTCCAGGTCGAGGAAGACCTGCGGGTCACGCTCGGGGTCGGCCATGAAGGCGCGGTAGGCGCGGTCGATGGTGACCGTCGGCAGGATGCTGGTCGACTCCCACACGCGGACGACCGCGTTCCACAGGTCGTAGTCGCGGAAGGCGACGAAGGAGCAGTAGACGATGTCGTCGTGGACGTCGAAGAGGCCCTGCTGGAGGCTGTCGATGTACTGGAAGCGCTCGGTGGACCAGTCGCCGTCCTTGGACGCCTCGATCAGCCGCCAGGCGAGCGCGTTGACGACCTCCATGGTGTTGGTCAGCCCGCGCGAGTACAGCGCGTCGATGAAACCGGCGGCGTGCGCGGTCAGGCAGTAGCGGTCACCGACGGTCTGCGTCGCGGAGTACTGCAGCCGGCCGGTGGACACCCACGGGCGTACGGCGGTGGCGCCGCTGAACTGCTCGGCGATCTCGGGGTAGCGCTCCAGGAACCGGTCGAACTGCTGCTGCGCGCTCTCCCCCGGCTCGGCCGGGAACTTCCGCTCGTCCAGCTGGAGGCCGACGCTGCACAGCGGGTTGAGGGCGTCGTCGTGGTTGTCGAACGGGATCACCCACAGCCAGCCGCCGTCGAAGACGTGGTGCAGCGTGCCGTGGTGCCAGGGGCTGGGCTTCTTGTGCGCCCGGCCGGCCTTGGCGTCGTCGAAGGGGGTGACGCCCACCATGTGGGTGAACATCGAGCGCGAGTGCGCCCTGGCCCGGGTCGGCGTCTCGCGCAGCCCGAACTTCTCCGCGACCGGCGAACGGAAGCCGCTGCCGTCGACGAGGTAACTGGCGTGGAATTCCTCGCCCTTGTCGGAGCGGAGCAGCACCCCGTGCTCCGGGTACACCTCGATGTCGGCGATCTTCGTGGCGACCTTGGGCACCGCGCCGTACTTCACCGCGAGGTTGAACAGATACGCGTCCACGTCCTGCCGGAACAGGTGCGTCTCGGTGCGCTGCCACTCGGGCACCACGAGCTGGTTGATGTGCTCGGGATTCTGCGGCTGCCCCTCGACGTGGTGCACGAAGCCGAAGTTCTGCTTGCGGCCGCACATCGGGGCGATCTTCTCCTGGATGCCCTTGAAGCTGGCCAGCGGCTCGATCTCGGGCACCTGGTAGCGCTCGGCGAGGATCCGGGTCATCGAGGAGGTGTACGGGATGGTGGACTCCCCCACTGCGAAGCGCGGATGCACCCCGGCGTCGATGAGCAGGACCTTCACCCCGTTACGGGCCAGCACCGAGCCCAGCAGGCCGCCTGCCATACCCGCGCCGAGGATCGCCACGTCGTACTTCTCGCCGGACGTGGCCTGTTGGGCGGTTGTGTTCATGCTGCTTCGTCCCTCCGGGGTAGGAATGTGCCGGGGTAGGAATGTGCCGGGGCACGCGAAAACGTCCCCGTCTCCCGGGTGCGGGAGAGGGGGACGCGCGGGTCCACGGGTGGTGCGGTCGGTCCGGAGTGCGGTCAGTCCAGGGTGCGCAGCACCACGGCCGAGTTGAAGCCGCCGTGGCCGCGGGCCACCACCACGGTGGTGCGCAGTTCCGCGGTGCGCGGCGACAGGACCAGGTTCAGGTCGTAGCCGGGGGACGGCAGGATGTCGGCGGTGGGCGGGATCAGGCCCTCCTCCATCGCCAGCAGCGCCGCGGCCAGGTCGAGCGGTGCCGCGCTGCCCGGGTAGCGGTGCCCGGTCATGGTGCGGGGCGCGGTGACCGGGACGGCGTGCACGCCGAACACCGTGGTGACGGCGGCGGATTCGGCCGCGTCGAGACCCGGCACGAACACCGCGTCCACCTCGCCGGGGACGGCGCCCGCGTCGGCGAGTGCCAGTTCCACCGCGCGTCGCAGGCCGGGTTCGCGCCCGCCGCTGGGGTCGGGGTCGAAGGTCGCGCCGTAGCCGGCGACCTCGCCGTAGATCGTGGCGCCGCGGGCCAGTGCCGCGCCCGCGGTCTCCAGTACCAGCAGGGCGCCGCCGCCGGGCCTGGCGGCAGTGGCGGGTCCTGCCGGGCCCGTGGCCGGGGGCGCGCCGCCGTCGTGCGACCGGTCGGCGCACACGGGAGCGTCCACACCGCCGGAGACGATCAGCCGTCCGCCCTGCCGGATCTGCCGCCGGGCGTGGGCCACGGCGTCCAGGCCCTTCATGCCGTCGCGGATCGAGATCTGGCCGCTGCTGACGGCGTAGAACCAGGCGAAGGAACGGTATGCACCGCTCTGTCCGCCCGTCCGGCCGCGCGGTCCGCCGTACGGCCGGCCGGCCCGGAAGCCGGTGCCGAAGCCCGGCCGGCGGCCCTCGCCGTACCGTCCGGCGGCGGCTGCCGCCGCTGTGACGGCCGTGACCGCGTCGGGCCCGAAGTCGGGCAGGTCCTGCGGCCGGATGCCCGCGTCGGCCAGTGCCCAGTCGGCGGCGGCCAGCGCGAGCCGGGCCATCCGGTCGGCCTGCGGGGCGGGTCTGCCCCACAGTTGGTCGCCGGGGGCGGGGTCGAGCAGCGCGGCGGCGGGCCACGCGATACCGGCCGCGGCCCGTGTCCGCCCGCGCGGCCCGGCCCGGCGCGCCGCGTTCGGTCCGCCGCCGCACGCCTGCGCCCAGTAGTCCCGGGCGCCCAGGCCCGTGGGCGAGACGATGCCGAGGCCGGTCACCACCACGGAGCCGGTCACGACGTCCTCCGCCGCGGCTCGGCCGTGCCGGGTGTCCACCCGGTACGGCGGGCGGCGGTGGCCGGTCGGGCCCGCGCCGCGATCGCTGTGCTGTCCATGGCCATGCCCCTTCACAGTGCCCGAGCACACGGGGCACCGCGCCCGGTGGCGCGGTGCCCGCCGTTTCCGACCGTTCGTCCGCCCGGTCGTCGGTGCCCGGGTCCGGTCAGACCTTGAACAGTTCCTTCTTGGCGTAACCGCGCTGCCAGATCAGCTTGTTGACCACGCGCAGCGGCGGCGGGAAGGACCCGAGGAACGCCTTCTGGTCGTCCGGGGTGGCGTCGTCGATGACCCAGGGGATGTAGACGCTGACACCGCTGATGCCGAGGTTCTTGGCGTTGGCGAGGCCGAAGGTCCGCCATTCGGCGGGCGACAGCACGTCCTGGATCAGCGGCAGCGCCGCCTCCTCCTCGTGCGTGAAGTGACCGTCCATCACCTGGTAGAGGTCCTCGATGAGCGCGGCCAGGTCACCGCCGCCGCCCTTGATCGCGGTGTCCACCGCCTCGATCCGCGGGCCCAACTCGGCGTGCTCGTCCTCCATTTCCTTCATCAGCCGCTGGTCGTCCGGGCGGTCGGTGATCTTCGCCTCCACCTGCGGCCACAGCGCGCGGTCCTCGACCGAGTGGTGGTTGTGGAGCTGGTGATTGAAGTTGTCCCACCCCGCACGCACCTGCGGCTTGTCGGCCTGCCCGGCCGCGACGGCCGCCGCCAGCCGCCGCAGGTCGCGCCGGAACGCCTTGTGCGTCGCGTACATCACGGTGAAATCGATGTCCACGTTCGGATCTTTCGACTCGGCCACGACGGCCCACCACTTTCTTAGTGCGTATGTCGATATTCGGCCTCCCGGGGTTCGGGAGTGCCGCCAGGAGCCCCGGCGGTCCGCGGGCTCCCCTCCGGGCCCGGTGTCCGGGCCACCGCCAGACCGCCATTGGCCCCGCGGCATCAATGAGCTTTCGGCCACGGAAAATGTGACATCGTGGCGCGGTGTGATCATCCCAGCACTCAAGGAGAGCGGTGGCCGGGAACGCGATTGCGCAGATGAAAGAGACGCGCGTCACATTTTACGGTGGAAGTGTCACGCTTTCGGGTCCGCGGTACCTCATAGGGGCAAACGCATCACAGGAGGCTCACTATCGTGTCCGACACATCGGCTCAGCTTCCCTCGGCTGCTGGTGACCGTGCGACCGAGGAGTTCGTCGGTCATCGGGAACTTCTGTTCTCGGTGGTCTACAACCTGCTCGGCAGTGTCTCGGACACCGAGGACGTCCTTCAGGAAACCTGGCTGGCCTGGGCCAGAAGGGTCCGGCAGCCGGACGCGGAGGAGATCGACAACCCGCGCGCGTATCTGGTGAGGATCGCCGTCAATCAGGCGCTGGCCCGGCAGGCGACGATCAGCCGGCGCCGCGAGACGTACATCGGTCCCTGGCTGCCGGAGCCGCTGATCACCCAGACCCCGGAGGCCCGCGACACCCCGCAGGGCGCGCAGGCCGTGGACGCGGCCGAGTCCGCGCTGCGCAACGAGTCCGTGTCGATGGCGCTGCTGGTGGTGCTGGAGACGCTGACACCGCTGGAACGCGCGGTGTTCGTGTTGCACGAGGTGTTCGGCTACGCGCATACGGAGATCGCCGAGATCCTCGGCCGCAGTCCGTCCGCGGTCCGGCAGCTCGCCCACCGGGCCCGTGAGCACGTCCAGGCCCGCAGGCCCCGCTACCAGGCCGATCCGCACCTTCAGCAGCAGGTCACCGAGCGCTTCGTGGCCGCGGCCCTTGGCGGTGACATCGCCGAGCTGATGAGCCTGCTCGCGCCCGATGTGACGATGTGGACCGACGGCGGCGGCAAGGTCCGCTCGGCGCTGCGCCCGGTCACCGGCCGCGACAAGGTCGCCCGCTTCCTCAACGGCTACGCCACCAGCCGGCTGCCGGAGACCCTCGACATCCGCTACCAGCAGGTCAACGGTGACCCCTCCGCGGTGGTCTTCTCCGGCGACTCGCCCTACGCGGTCATGGTCATGGACCTCAACCCGAGCAACGACCAGGTCACCGACATCTACCTGGTCACCAACCCCGACAAGCTCTCCCGCGTCCGCCTCGACGAGAACGGCGTACCGACCGGTGTGCCGCGGCTCGCCCCGGAAACGGACCTGGAGCTGGACTTCGACCCCGAGGCGGACGCCCCGTAGACCCGGGAGCCGCCGGGTGATCCCCCGGACCGGCCGCCCCCCGTCACCCGACGGCGAGCAGGGCGCCGGTCATCCGGCGGCTCCCGACCCGACCGGCGGACCGCCGTGCGGGCCGCCCTGGGGCTTGGCCGCGGTGATGCCGTGCCGCTCGCCGACCGCCTTGATCGTGTCCCAGTCGGGCCGCTCGGGGCGGGTCAGCAGCGCGCTCAGCTCCTCGAAGAACAGCTCGATGCCGCCGGGCGTCATGGTGCACAGCATCAGGCCGGTCGAGTCGCCGACGTTGAAGAAGGAGTGCCACACACCGCGGGGGCCGTGCACCATCGTGCCAGCCGACGCCTTGTGGATCTCCTCGCCCACCTTGATCTCGAACTCGCCGTCCAGGACGTAGAAGGACTCGTCGGTGTCGTGGTGCACGTGCCACACCGAGCCCTCCCCCGCCGGCATCCGTACCTCGTAGAACGAGGAGCGGCCGCTGGTGTCGGAGCCGCGCAGCAGGAAGCGGGTCTCCTCACCTCCGCCGTATGTGATCGGTACGACGTCCTCAAGTCGGACGACCTTGCCGGAATCCATGCTCACCACAACCCTCCACGGTCGGTTTCCGCACTGCCCAGGACCCGCTGTTGCACGTGCCGCGCCCGCGGCCGGCGCCGTCAGCCGTCAGCCGTCGAAGATCGGGTGCACGCCGCGCAGTTCTTCCTCCAGCGCGCCGAGCCAGCCGCGGTAGAAGACCAGCGGCTCCTGGTGCTGCCGGGGGACGCCGAGTTCGACCACGCGTCCGACGAAGATCGTGTGGTCGCCGCCGTCGAACTCGTCGGCCACCTGGCAGGACAGGAACGCCAGCGCCTCGCTCAGCACCGGGACGCCGGTCACCGACGGGTGGTTGGCCACGTCGTGGATCTCGGCGGTGCCCTTGCCCGCGAAGGCGAGAGCGACGCCCTCCTGCTGTCCCTGAAGGAAGTTGACGACGAATTTCCCCGACTCCTTGACCACGGACCGCAGTCGGGACTCGTTGTGCAGGCAGAACAGCACCAGCGGCGGGTCGAGCGACACCGAGGTGAACGAATTCACCGTGGTGCCCTCGGCGTTGCCCGCCTCACCGCTGGTGATCACCGTCACTCCGGTGACGAACATGCCGCACACGGTCCGCAGCGACCGGCCGTCCACCGGATGCGCCTGATGCAGCGACATCGGGCCGCCCGCCGGACTCCGCGCGCCCGCCTGCTGTCCCGGCGGTGCCACCGCCTTCGACGACGTCGCACTTGCCATCGTCCACACCTCCCACACCACAGAGCCGGACGTTCGGGGAAAGGGACCACGTCGGGGGCTTTCGCCCACACCGCACCGGATCCTGACCACTACCTTCTTCGGTCCGCCGGTTCGTCACAAGATCCCCGGTTTCAGAACTGCGTCGGGAACGACAGATGCACCGCCCGACCTTCCGGGGACGGCAAGGCGCATGTCACGGGAGTGTCAAATCCGGTGGTGCCGGGGGCCGTTCGGCACGGTGGGGCGCCGCCGGGGAGGCTGTGCGCTCAGCCCGCGCGGCGCACCTCGGTGAGGGTCCGCCGTCCGTCCGGGCCGAGCGGGAAGCAGTTGGTGCGGGCGAGCCCCGTCCGCAGGGCGCGGCTGCCGCCGAAGGACGCGAGGCCGGCGTCGGGCGCGGTCGCCACCAGCGCCACGCCGAACCGGCCGCCGACGGCGACGACGCGTTCGGCGAGCCGGGTGGCCTCCGGGTCGTCGGCGAAGACCGGCGCGCAGTCCTCGACGGCCAGCAGGATGCCGGGGAGGTCGGGGGTGGGGTCGGGCACGGGCCCGTGGGCGCGGGCGCGTTCCGCGATCACCCCGACGGCGTCGCGCAGCAGGTCCACCGTCTCCTGGCGGGTGGCGGCGGTACGGGCGGCGGCGCCGGTGAGGGGTTCCGGCAGCGCGCGCCGGCCGGCCGGTTCGGCCAGCCACAGCTCGAACTCCGGGCGGCAGGACGCCTCGTAGAGCACCATCAGCAGGAAGCTGCTCTTGCCGCTGCCCGCGGCGCCGCAGATCAGGCCGTTCTCCATGCCGACGCCGGGCGTGTTGAGCTGCCAGTGCGCGGGGTCGCCCGCCGCGCCGACGCCGACGCGGTGCCGTCCGGTCGCCGCGTCGTAGGTGGGTCCCGGATAGCGCGGGCCGCGCCGGCCGGTGGCACCGGCCGGTGGCGTCGCGCCGGCCGGGTCCTCCCCTCCCGGGCGGTCGGGCAGCGAGTCGGCCCCGGCCAGCGCGGACTCCAGGACGCGCCGCGCGCGGTCGGCGACCTCGGGGTCCACCGCGCCGGTCGCCACGGCGGTGTCGTGCTCCGCGACGGCGAGCAGCCGGCGCCGGGCCCGCTCGTCGGCCGCGGCGCCGGCCGCCACCACCAGCCGGGCCGCGCGCTCGCACAGATCGGCGGCCCTGGCGTAGGCGCGGGAGTCCGCGGGGCGCTCCCGCTGTAAGGCGACGGCGGTGCGGTAGCAGCTGCGGCCCGCGGTCTGGAGGCGGCCGAGGTCGGCCCCGAGCGCGATCAGCACGAACTGGGCGTGGACGATCTGGACCGTTTCTGCGTGCGAGAGCATCCTGGGCCCGGTCTCCGTGCCGACCGTCTCCCCCGAACCGCCGTCGGCCTCGCGCACCAGGCACTCGCCTCCGTACCTCCGCGCGTGGGCGACGTCGGCCACGGCCTCGGAGCGGTCCTCTGCGAACGACACGGCAAATCCCCTTCGCGTCACGGGTGTTGCGCCTGTGCCCTACGGTACGGGCCGGTAGCGTCACCCAACAGCACGCCGGGGTGCGGCGGTACGGGTCAGTAGCCGACGACCGCCGTGCTGCCCCCGGTGGTGCCGATCGCGATGTGCGGCTGGGCGGCGGGCCGCAGCCAGGCGAGGATCCGGTTGAGCGCGTCGGCGGGCACCGAGACGCAACCGGCGGTCGCGCCAGCGCCGTTGACGTGCAGGAAGATCCCGGCGCCGCGGCCCTTGACCGGCTTGGCGTAGTTGAAGTCGATGAGCACGGCGTGCGCGTACTGCGTCGGGTAGTCGGCCAGCCGCTCGGACTCGCTGCCCCGGCAGTCCTTGGGCAGCGGGTCGACCCAGCGGTTGTACGAGGTCGACCGCGTGTCCTCGCACCACCACGCGGTCGGCGTCACCGCCCGGTAGGGCAGCGCGGTGCCGGCCGGCGCCGCGGCGTTGCCGAAGGCCAGCGGCAGCCCGTAGAGACCGGTGGGAGTGGTGCTGGTGTTCTGCTGCCGGGTGGCGCCGTCGGCGAGGCCGCGCGCCCCGAAACGGGCGGGTGCCGACCCGGCCGACTTCCAGACGCCGTCCTTCTTCTCCCACCACACGAGGGTGCCGGTGGTGGAGCCGAGCGAGTCGGCGGTCGCGGTGATGAGCTGGGTGCCGCCGCCGGTGTTCTTCATGATCTGCGGCAGCGCCGCGACCGGCTTCGGCTGCGCCGTGCCGGGGCCGGGACCCGGGCCGCCCACGGCGAGCGTGGTGGCGAGGGCGGCGGCGGTGGCCACGGCGGTCGGGATCAGCGGGTGCACGGGGTCTCCTCGGTACGGCGGTGGCGGATGGGCGCCATCGGGGTGTGCGCGGGCCGTGAATGGGCAGCAGCCAAGCATGACCGTAGTGGTGATCGGCCGCATGGAGAGCATTGTCAGCTCCGCGGTCACCGTGCTCCGCGAGGAGGGCTTCGACGCGCGGGGCGTCACCGGCACGGGCGCCGCGATCGAACTGATCGACGGCGGCGGGGCCGGCGCGCTCGTGATCGGCGGCGGGGTCGGCCCCCTGGCGCGCCGCAAGCTGCGCAGGGCCGCCGCGCGCCGGTCGGTGACGGTGATCCAGGGCGCGATGCGCGGCCAGGACGTCCGCGGTTACGTACGGCAGCGGATCGTGCCGCAACTGCGGGCCGCGGGCGACTGACCGCGCGGGACAGGCCGACGGGCCCTAGGCGGTGTCCCCGGTGTCCGGCCCCAGATCGATCACCCAGTCGTTGGACTTGATCGGATGACCTTTGGGGTATTCGAAGTCGACCTCGCCCGCGCAGCGGAAGCCGGCCTTGCGGCAGACGGCGTTGGACGCGGGGTGGTCCACCGAGGGGAAGGCGTGCAGCACGCGGCGGTCGCCCTCCGCCGCGGCCCGCTCGACCAGGGCGCGGGCGGCGGCAGCGGCGACGCCGCGGCCCTGGAATTCGGGCAGCACCGCCCAGCCGGTCTCGTAGACCTTCTCCCCCTGCCAGGTCTGTTCCCAGAAGCCGATGGAGCCGGCCACCTCGCCGCCCGGGAGCAGCACGACGCGGTACATCCGGCCGCGGCTGCCGTCGATCTCCTGATAGCGCCGGTGCCGGACGAGCAGTTGCTCCTCGGTCTCCGGGCCGCCCAGGTGGTCGGTCATCTCGGGTGCGTTGATCCTGCGGAGCAGCGGCAGGTCGTCCGCCGACCACCGCTCCAGGCGGACGCGGGTTTCTGGAGTGTCGTTCATCCCTGCACCGTACGACGGGGGTACGACAACGGCCCGGTGCGGGGGCGGTAACCGGCTCGCGCGTCCGGACGTGAAGGAGCCCCGGCCGGGACGGGGGGACCTGGCCGGGGCGGTAAAGGGTGAAGGACGCGTGTGCGTCGCCTTCACATTATTAGTTTAACACTCAATGAGCGAAGTCGAAGCCACTCGGCGCCGACGTCGGCCGCACCTGCCCCTCGGACGCGGCGGGCAGCGCGCGGGCCGTGACAGGAGCGTGCAGCGGGGCCGACGGGGCAAGCGGACCGCCCAGCAGATCGCAGAATTTCCGGCCGTCCGCGGGCAGGTCGCGCCGCCAGGCCATCGCGACGACCGGGGCGAGCAGCAGCAGCGCCGCGCGCAGCGAGCTGGTGACCGACAGCCGCACCTGGGTGCCGCCGGTGTACGGGACGAGGTCGAAGCCGTACTCCGGCACCTGGGTGCCCAGTGGGCACCACATGCGCTGGCCGCGGAACACTATCCGCCGCCCCGGCTCGAAGGCCGCGCACACCAGCCGGTGCGGGCGGTGCCGCCCGGGGTACCGGTAGCGGTACTCCGCGCCGACCCCCGGGGCGACGGGCGCGGGATCGACATGGGCCACCCCGGAGCTCCACAGGGCGAGATTGCGGGCGTCTGCGAGGAAGTCGAAAACCTCCGTGGTCGGCCTCGCCACGTACACATGCGTGGACACGCTCGGCATCACAAACCTCCCCGGTAGCGGCGTGGACGGCGACCCTTCGCGCGGACGCCGACCGCACCCTGGGGTGCGCGCTCCGGCGCGGTACCGCCGCCTGTTTCACTCCTCTCGCACAGCGTGCACCGCAAACCGGTACATGTCGTGGCAATGCGGCCATTGGAGTGAGAACGCTGCGTGCCGGGGGCTGAAACCGCAGGCCGGAGGCCGATAGCCTGGCCCGCGTGGAAGAGCAGAAGCTGCCCGCGCACTTCGAACGCGGCACGGACGGTCCGAAGGTCATCCTCGCCGGACTGGACGGTTCCGAGACGTCCTGGCGGGCCGCCGCCTACGCCGCGGGGCTGGCTCGCCGGCAGCACGCACTGCTCGCCCTGGTCTATGTGCAGCCGTACATGCCCACCGGCGCCGCACTCGGCGTCCCGGTGTCGGAGATCGACTCCGGGATCGCCGAGCAGCTGATGGCCGAGATCCGCGAGTCCGTCGAGCGGCTGCAGGGGACCTTCACGGTGCGGTGGGAGTTCCACACCTTCCGCGGCGACCCCTACAACGGCCTGACGGCCGCCGCGGAACAGCTCACGGCGGACGCCGTGGTGGTGGGCGCGTCCGAACGCGCCGGCCACCGCTTCGTCGGTTCGGTCGCCGTCCGGCTGGTCAAGGCCGGACGGTGGCCGGTCACGGTCGTGCCGTAGGGGCGTACTTGTAGCCCACCCGGCGCACGGTCACGATGCTGGCGCGGTGCTCCGCGCCGAGCTTGCGGCGCAGCCGGGCGATGTGGACGTCGACGGTACGGCCGTCGCCCACGTGCCCGTATCCCCAGACGGTGGTGACCAGTTGGTCGCGCGAGTGCACCCGGTGCGGATGCGCGACCAGATGGGCCAGCAGCTCGAACTCCAGGTAGGTGAGGTCGAGCCGGCGGCCCTCGACGGCGGCGGTACGGCGCTCGCCGTCGATGCTGATCGGCGCTCCGTCCAGCGGGTCGGCACCGTCCAGCGGGTGGACGGTGTCCGCCGGGACGGCGAGGGCGGTCCGGCCGGCCGCGCCGATCGGCAGCGGCCGGTCCTGGACGGCCGCCGGGACCTGGTCCGCGGGGACCAGGACGAGATAGCCGACCATCGGGGCGCCGCCGGGGACGGCGGGCAGCACATGGCCCGGCGCGGGCAGCCAGGTGGCGCCCGGCGGCAGGAAGTCCGGCGCGGGCGGCACCTCGTCGGGGCGTACGGCGCGCAGCCGCTGCCTGTTGGCGGCCGGTGCGGCGCCGGCGGGGGTGGTGGCAGGAGTGGGCACGGAGTGGATGTGCGGGAGATTCGACATCGTTCGGCTCTTTCGCGCGATGGGGTCGTCAGGACGCCGTATTGCGCGGGACCGGTGGCTGGTGGCGACGGCTCGGGGGCCGCCGCGGCGGTCAGCTCGAAACGCGGGTCCGCGCGGGGATCGCGCGGCAACACCAGCGGTCGAAGTGGTGCTCCTGCCGGGACGGCCAGAAGGGCTCGAGGTCGTCGCGACCTGTCCCGGAGTCAGTGATGCTGGCCAT
Source organism: Actinacidiphila alni (assembly GCF_900112845.1). GTDB lineage: Bacteria > Actinomycetota > Actinomycetes > Streptomycetales > Streptomycetaceae > Actinacidiphila > Actinacidiphila alni. Next base: position 372,918 of record NZ_FONG01000003.1, on the reverse strand, counting down.
GTGCACCATTGAAGCAGACGCGGTACGGCCGCGTGCGGGCCCCGAACAGAACGGCCCCGCTTTGTCCGGTTTTCGTACCGCGCCCTCCCGGCCGGCCCGCCACGCCGACGCGCGCACCGACCCGGGGCGCGGACGGCCCGGCACCCGGGTCTAGTCTGGGCAACCGGACCGTTAGGAGTACCCCCATGCAGAGCCACACGGATCTCGGCGCCTTCCACGACCTCACGACGCTCGCGCTGTCGGACTCGCCAGGACCGGGTCCGGTGATGCGCAGTGTGATCGTCATCTCGGTGCTCGGTGTCGCCTTCCTCGCCTGGTTCCTGCTGCGCGGCTACCGCGGCGGCGGCGAGTGATCACCGCCCGCTAGCGGGCGCGCAGACCGTACGCGACCTCGTAGGCGTAGCTCCAGGTCAGCGGCCCGGTCAGGCCGTCGGCCGGGGCGAGCGCCGGGTAGTGCTTCTGGAGCGCCCTCACCTTCTCCAAGTCGAGCGCGGTCATGGTGCGCGACGGGCCGACCTTGTACGGCGGGCCCCAGTTCCCGCGCTGGAGCCAGGTCTGGAGCAGCAGGGCGTGGTCGCTGACCGCGCCGAGCACGAAGTACTTCCGGCCGGGGAATTCGGGCGCCGTGTGCGACGCGGCCGCGCGCGCCCGGTAGGAGTCCACCGCACGGCCGCCGCGCGGATCGGCGGGGTCCGCGGTCGGCGGGCAGATCCCGTCGGGAAAGCGCGGCGCGAAGTAGCCGCTGACCCTCTGCGCGCGGCGCAGTTCCCGGTGCGACCACACACCGTTGCCCTGGCCGTTGTCGGTCGAGCCGGCCTTGACGCTGTTGCCGCCCTTGGTGTGGACGTACCGCTCGTCGAATCCGGTGACGATCTCGGTGTGCTGCCCGTTGTCCAGGTTCACCCAGGCGCCGATGCTCGGGTAGGCGGACCAGGCGCCCTTCTCGCGGGCCCACTTGCTGAACGCGGTGACGTTGTCGGTCTTCGGCACGACCTTGTCGAGGCCGACGTCGTGGTACATGTCCCAGTCGAAGATCACGCACCAGGAGACGCGGTTCTCGCCGTACTCCTTGCCGAATTCGGTGTCGTTGTCCCAGCCTTCGGTGCTGCTCCAGTGCTCGTAGACACGTTCCGGAACCGCCATGACGTGTTCGACGAGGCGTTTCCACTGCGGGTCGGCCATCGGCCCTCCCCCGGGCGGGCGCCGAAAGGGCGCGCATCGGATGATGTACGCCCTGTCAACGACCGTGGTGCCGCCTGGTCATGCGCGCCGGATCACCGGATCGGCATCCCCGACAGGGTGCGCGCGATGACCAGGCGCTGGATCTCGCTGGTGCCCTCGAAGATCGTGTAGATCGCGCTGTCCCGGTGCATCCGCTCCACCGGGTACTCGCGGGTGTAGCCGTTGCCGCCGAGGATCTGTATGGCCTGCGCGGTGACCTTCTTGGCGGTCTCACTCGCGAAGAGCTTGGACATCGAGCCCTCGGCGGAGGTGAAGGGCCGGCCGGCGGTCGCCATCCAGGAGGCGCGCCACACCAGCAGCCGGGCGGCGTCGACCTGGGTGCGCATGTCGGCGAGCTGGAAGGCGACGCCCTGGTTGTCGATGATCGGGCGGCCGAACTGCTCGCGCCCGGTGGCGTATTCGAGGGCGTACTCGTAGGCGGCGCGCGCCGTGCCGACGGCCATGGCGCCGACCGCGGGACGGGACGCCTCGAAGGTGGCCATCGCGGCGTTCTTCACACGTTCGCCGCTGTCGCCGCTCCTGGCGCGCTCGCGAGCGCGGGCCAGCCGCTCGTCCAGCTTCTCCTTGCCGCCGAGCAGGCAGTCGCCCGGGATCCGGACGTCCTCCAGCACCACCTCGGCCGTGTGCGAGGCGCGGATGCCGTGCTTCTTGAACTTCTGGCCCTGCGACAGACCGGGGGTGCCGGGCGGCACGATGAACGAGGCGTGGCCCTTGGTGCCCAGCTCCGGGTCGACCACGGCGACCACCACATGGACGTTGGCGATACCACCGTTGGTGGCCCAGGTCTTGGTGCCGTTGAGCACCCACTCGCCGGTGGCCTCGTCGTACACCGCGCGGGTGCGCATCGCGGAGACGTCGGAGCCCGCGTCCGGCTCGGAGGAACAGAAGGCGGCGAGCTTGACGTCGTTGACGTCGCCGTACATCTGCGGGACCCAGGTGCCGATCTGCTCCTCGGTACCGTTGGCGAGGACACCGACGGCGGCGAGTCCGGTGCCGACGATGGACAGCGCGATGCCCGCGTCGCCCCAGAACAGCTCCTCCATCGTCAGCGGGATGCCGAGGCCGGTGGGGTCGAAGTACTGCTGGGCGTAGAAGTCCAGGGAGTACAGACCGATCTTGGCGGCCTCCTGGATGATGGGCCAGGGGGTCTCCTCGCGCTCGTCCCATTCGGCGGCGGCCGGGCGCATCACATCGGCGGCGAAACCGTGGATCCAGTCGCGCACGGACTGCTGGTCGTCGTTGAGTTCGAGCGTGAAGTCGCCCATGGTCCCCTCCACGTGCCGGTTACTAGCGGTAACAGCAGTCTGTTACCCATCGGTAGACAATGTCAACTCATTCCGTTTGCGCGTGGACCGCGGTCGGCGGGGTGTTACGTTGCGCTGACCACCAGCAATCGAACAACCGGGGAGGCGCGGGTGGAGACCGGCCAGCGGGAGGACCGGCGGACGGCCACGGAGCGGCGCCGGGCGGAATTGCTCGAAGCCGCCGACCGTGTCGTGCTGCGGGACGGCCCCGAGGCGTCCATGAACGCCATCGCCGCCGAGGCGGGCATCACCAAGCCGATCCTCTACCGGCACTTCGGCGACAAGAGCGGCCTGTACCGGGCCCTGGCCAAGCGGCACACCGACGCGCTGCTCGCCACCCTGCGCACCGCCCTGGACTCCCCCGGCGACCGCCGCGACCGTGTCGAGGCCACGCTGCACGCGTACCTGGGGGCCATCGAGGCGCACCCGCAGGTCTACCGCTTCCTGATGCATCCGGCCGAGGCGCCCGCCGACGGCGAGAAGGGCCTGGACGCCGGGCGGCACTCCGTACCGCTGCTGCGCCGGATGGGCGAGGACCTCGCCGAGGTGATCGCCGAACGCCTCGACCTCGGCCCGGACTCCGCCCAGCTCGCCCGCGCCTGGGGCCACGGCATCGTCGGCATGATGTACGCGGCCGGCGACTGGTGGCTCGGCGAACGACCGTTCTCCCGCGACCTGCTGGTGCGGCACCTGGCCGACCTGCTGTGGGGACGGCTGGCCGCGGCCGGCGACCGCGCGGGCAGCCCCGGGCTCTGAAGGGCCGTCCCGGGCACGGACGGCACGACGGCCACCGGCCGCACAGCAGCACGGAACATCACGGCGGTACGGGCCTCACCGCCACACGGACAGCACAGCGGTACCGGCCTCGCCGCCACGCGGACATCACAGCGGCGCGGACACGGCGGCGCGGTGCAGGCCAGCGCCCCGGAGTGGATAGGCTGACCCGGAACGGACCCTGCCGGCCGCCCAAGTGGCTCTCGTGGGCGCACAACCAGCCGCCACGGGGCAGCGCGGGGCCGGTCGCAGTCGAGGAGGAAGGCAGACGATGGCAGGCAACTCGGAGCCGCTGTCGCCGCGGGCGAAGCTGGCCGTGACGGCGGGCAAGGCCGCGGCGGCGGTGTCGCGCGTGGCGGGCCGTGGCAGCGGCTCGGTGATCGGCGGCAAGGTGGCGCTGAGATTCGACCCCGATCTGCTGGCCCGGCTCGCCCGGCACCTCGACGTGATCCTCGTGTCGGCGACCAACGGCAAGACCACCACCACCCGGCTGCTGGCCGAGGCGCTGCGCGCGGGCGGCCCCGTGGTCTCCAACGCGCTCGGCGCCAACATGCCCGCCGGCATCACCTCCGCGCTGGCCGGCGGTTCCGAGGCCCGCTTCGGCGTGATCGAGGTGGACGAGAAGTATCTGGCCGGAGTCGCCAGGGACGTCGCCCCCAAGGCGATCGCCCTGCTCAACCTCTCCCGCGACCAGCTGGACCGGGCGGCCGAGACCCGGATGCTCGCCGAGAAGTGGCGCGAGGGCCTGGCCGGGGTCGAGGCGATCATCATCGCCAACGCCGACGACCCGCTGATCACCTGGGCCGCCTCCTCCAGCCCGACGGTGGTGTGGGTCGCGGCGGGCCAGGCGTGGAAGGACGACGCCTGGTCCTGCCCGTCCTGCGGCGGTGTGCTCCAGCGCCCGTCCGAGGACTGGTTCTGCGGCGAGTGCGGCTTCCGCCGCCCCACCCCCACCTGGGCGCTGTCCGGCGACCACGTGGTCGACCCGTACGGCTCCGCCTGGCCGATCCAGCTCCAACTGCCCGGCCGCGCCAACAAGTCCAACGCGGCGATGTCCGCCGCCGCCGCGGCAGCCTTCGGCATCGACCCCAAGGTCGCCCTGGAGCGGATGTACTCCGTGCAGGCGGTGGCCGGCCGCTACGACGTGGTGACCTTCCAGCAGCGCGAGCTGCGGCTGCTGCTGGCCAAGAACCCGGCCGGCTGGCTGGAGACCTTCTCGCTGATCGACGGCCCGCCCACCCCGGTGATCCTGTCGGTCAACGCGCGCGGCGCCGACGGCACCGACACCTCCTGGCTGTGGGACGTGGACTACACCCGGCTCGCCGGGCACCCGATCATGGTGATCGGCGACCGCAAGCTCGACCTGGCGGTCCGGCTCGAAGTCGCCGGCCTGCAGTTCCGGGTCTGCGCCAATCTCGACGAGGCGGTGCGCAGCGCCCCGCCCGGCCGGATCGAGGCGATCGCCAACTACACCGCCTTCCAGGACCTGCGCCGCCGGGTCGGCAACTGACCGCGGCCGGCCCGCCGACCGCCACGGACACGTCGCCGACACCACGGACAAGGAGAAGCACGCATGAGTGAGTCCAGCCTGCGGCTGGTGTGGGTCTACCCCGACCTGCTGAGCACCTACGGCGACCAGGGCAACGCGCTGGTCGTGGAGCACCGCGCCACGCAGCGCCGGGTGCCGGTCAGCCGGGTCGACGTCCGCTCCGACCAGCCGGTCCCGACCTCCGGGGACATCTATCTGATCGGCGGCGGCGAGGACCGGCCGCAGCGGCTGGCGGCCGAGCGGCTGCGGCGCGACGGCGGCCTGAGCCGCGCGGTCGCCAACGGCGCGATCGTCTTCTCGGTCTGCGCGGGTTATCAGATCCTCGGCCACGAATTCGTCAACGACCTGGGCCGCCCCGAGCCGGGCCTCGGACTGCTCGACGTGGTGAGCGTGCGCGGCGAGGGCGAGCGGTGCGTCGGCGACGTCCTGGCCGACATCGACCCGCAGCTGGGCCTGCCGCCGCTGACCGGCTTCGAGAACCACCAGGGCGTCACCCATGTCGGCCCGCAGGCCAGGCCCTTCGCCCGGCTGCGGATGGGCAAGGGCAACGGCACCGGGGACGGCACCGAGGGCGCGTTCAACGACACGGTCTTCGGCACGTACATGCACGGGCCTGTGATGGCCCGCAATCCGCAGATCGCCGATCTGCTGATCAAGCTCGCCCTCGATGTGAACGCGCTGCCGCCGGTCGACGACCAGTGGTTCGAGGCGCTGCGCTCGGAGCGGATCGCCGCGTCCGTGCAGCCCGCCTGAGCCGCACGTCCGGTCCGGTCGCCGTCACGCGTCACCGTCGCACGTCACCGGTCCGGTCCGTTCCGGTCGCCGTCACGCGGCGCAGTCGTTGCCCGGTGTTCGGGTAATCGTCAGGTGTCCGCAGTTCGGTCGCCGTGGAGGCGTGACAGCCGCTCTCGGTAAGCTTGCCGCGTTCCATCCGGACGACGGGGTCCGGCCGTCCGGTCGAGTTGCGGGAGTATCGAGAGCAATGCGTATTGGTGTGCTGACCAGCGGCGGCGACTGCCCCGGGCTGAACGCCGTCATCCGGTCCGTCGTGCACCGCGCCGTGGTGGACCACAGCGATGAGGTCATCGGCTTCCACGACGGGTGGAAGGGCCTGCTCGAATGCGACTACCGCAAGCTGGACCTGGACGCCGTGAACGGCATCCTCCCCCGCGGCGGCACCATCCTGGGCTCGTCCCGGGTGCAGCCGGCGCATCTGCGCGGCGGGGTCGAGCAGGCCAGGGGCCATGTGGCCGACCTCGGTCTCGACGCGATCATCCCGATCGGCGGTGAGGGCACCCTCAAGGCGGCCCGGCTGCTGTCGGACGCCGGCCTGCCCATCGTCGGTGTGCCCAAGACCATCGACAACGACATCGCGTCCACGGACGTGACCTTCGGTTTCGACACCGCCGTGATGGTCGCCACCGAGGCCCTGGACCGGCTCAAGACCACCGCGGAGTCGCACCAGCGGGTGATGATCGTGGAGGTCATGGGACGGCACACGGGCTGGATCGCGCTGCACTCCGGCATGGCGGCGGGCGCGCACGCGATCCTGGTGCCCGAGCGGCCGTTCGACGTGGCGGAGCTGGCCAGGGTGGTCGGCGAACGCTTCGAGGCAGGCAAGAAGTTCGCGATCGTCGTGGTCTCCGAGGGCGCCAAGCCGCGCGAGGGCACCATGGACTTCACCTCCGGCGCCACCGACATCTACGGCCACGAGCGCTTCAGCGGTGTCGCCAACCAGCTCTCGGTCGAGCTGGAGGAGCGGCTCGGCAAGGAGGCCCGGCCGGTGATCCTCGGCCATGTGCAGCGCGGCGGCACGCCCACCGCGTACGACCGGGTGCTCGCCACCCGCTTCGGCTGGCACGCCGTCGAGGCCGTGCACAACGGCCGGTTCGGCATGATGACGGCGCTGCGCGGCACCGACATCACGCTCGTCCCGCTCGCCGAGGCCGTCGAGCAGCTCAAGACAGTGCCCGCCGAGCGCTACACCGAGGCCGAGTGCGTACTCTGACCCCTCGCGCGCGCCGAGGCCGGGTGCGTATGCCGCCCCCTCCTGCGTGCCCGCGCGGCGCTCTGAACAGCGCCGTACCGCGGGCGTTCGCGCTGCCCGCCCCCGGCCGAATCGGCGTCCGGGGGCGGTTCTACTCTGGAGCGGGCACAACGGTCGAATCGGCACCGGCCGGTCGGCGCGCGACAGGAGAGTGACGGATGGACCACGGCGGACACGGCATGCACATGGACTTGCCGCCGTTCACCCTCGGCCGGGGGCTGTCGTACAGCGGCGGCGATCCGTTCTTCCTCGTCGGCTGCCTGCTGGCGCTCGCGCTGTACGGCTGGGCCGTGCTGCGGCTGCGGCGGCGCGGTGACTCCTGGTCGGCCGGCCGTGTGGTGGCGTTCGTCACAGGTGTGCTGACGGTCGCGCTGACGATGTGCACCAAGCTCAACGACTACGGCATGGTCATGTTCAGCGTGCACATGGTGCAGCACATGGTGCTGAGCATGCTCTCGCCGATCCTGATCCTGCTGGGCGCCCCGGTGACGCTGACGCTGCGCGCGCTGCCCGCCGCCGAGCGCGGGCACACCGGCCCGCGCGAGCTGCTGGTGAAGCTGCTGCACAGCCGTTATCTGCGGGTGATCACCCACCCGGCGTTCACGATCCCGCTGTTCATCGCGAGCCTGTACGGCCTGTACTTCACGCCGATCTTCGACCATCTGATGCAGAGCAGGACCGGGCACGTCGCGATGATGGTGCACTTCCTGCTGGTCGGACTGCTGTTCTTCTGGCCGATCATGGGCGTCGACCCGGGCCCGCACCGCCCCGGCTATGTGATGCGGATGCTGGAGCTGTTCGCGGGCATGCCCTTCCACGCCTTCTTCGGTATCGCCGTGATGATGGCCAGCGAGCCGATGCTCAGCACGTTCAAGCACCCGCCGGCCTCGCTCGGCATCGATGTGCTGGGCGACCAGACCGCGGCCGGTGGCATCGCCTGGGCGTTCAGTGAGATCCCGTCGGTCCTCGTGCTGGTCGCGCTGCTCTTCCAGTGGTACACCTCCGAGCAGCGACAGGCGCGGCGCAGCGACCGGGCCGCCGACCGCGACGGGGACGCGGAACTGGTCGCGTACAACGCGTATTTGGCCTCGTTGGAGGCGCGCGGCCGCTGATGGAGGGGGGCCCTGGATGGGCGGTGGGGTACGGATATCGGGGGCGGCTCTCGAGCTGCCGGGCGGCGTGACGGTCCGCTTCATGCGGACCTTGCGGCTGCCGGAACAGGGCACGCACCCACTGCCGCCGGGTCTCGGCGCCTTTCCGCTGCGCAGGGTGAGCGACTTCGCCGGCCGGGCGCCGGAGCAGTGGCGGGCGCGCGGCGGGGTGCTGCTGCCGGTCCACCAGCGCGAGGCGATGTGGCTGAGCTTCTCCTCGGCCGTGCCCGCCGCGCTCCAGGTGGGGGTCGGCAAGGTGTGCGCGGTCTCGGGGCGGCCGTGGAGCGACCGGTTGTCGCGCGATCCGCAGAATTACGTGGTGCTGCCGCGTCAGCCGTGGCTGGACGGCATCAATTCCGGCGCCGGTACGATCCGGCAGTTCGTGGCCGTGCCGCTGGGCCTCGGCGCGACCGTCGAGGGACAGGTCTCCGGCGCGGAGGTCTGGGGCGGGGTGCAGCTCCAGGTCTTCGGGCTGCGGGACGAGCCGCTGGCGCGGTGGCGGGCCGAACAGAGCCGGCGTGCGGTCTCCACCAGCGGCCTGTGGGGTGTGTCGGCGTCGGCCGCCGCGGGGCACGGCGGCGCTCCCGCCTTCCCGCCGAGCGCGCCGGGCGCGGGCCCGGTCCCGCCGCCGGCGCCGACGGCGGCCAGGTCGGCGCCCGCGATGGGGCTCGGCGCGGGCGGCCGGATGCACCAGGAGGTGTACGGCGACGACCGGCCGCTCGACGACTGGCGGACCGAGCCGTCCGGCCGGGTCTTCGCGCACCTCGCGACGGCACCGCAGTGGCGGGCGATCACCGGTGAGCCGGCGCCGCCGTCCCCGGTGGACCGCGCAGCCTACAACGCGGCGGGCCTGCCCTGGTTCGACTACTACGACGCGGAGGGCGACGATCTGCCCGCCGCCGGGCCGCTGGCCGGGGTCAAGCCGGTGGGCGACTGGCTCGGCGACGACGAGCAGCCGTGGGTGCCGCCCGCGCCGACGCAGATCACGCACCTGGGCGACGACTCGGGCCGGGTGACCGACGGGGAGTGGTAGCGCCCGTGACGGCGCGGGGTCATTCTGAAGACGGGGCAGTACCGCGCCGTCCGCCTCGGCGGCGGCCGCGCGCACGCGCCCGGTCGGAAGGAGGGCGTGCCATGCCGGGACCGGTCAAGGCGATGGCGTTGACCACGGTCGCGTGCCTGGTGGCCGTGGTCGCCTACACCGTGGCCCTGGGGTCGAACGGCTGGCTCTGGTTCGGCTGGGTCGTCCTCGGTCTGTGCACGGCCGGCGCGGCGGCGATCCGGGTGCCCCGCTGACCGTAACCGGGACACCGCCCTGACGGCACCGGGACCGGTGTCCGGGCGGGATCGCGACCGGTATCGGGCCCGTGTCCGGGCCGGACCCGGGCCCCGCGCCCGCTCCGGGCGCCGCACGGACCGCCCCCCGAGCCCGCCGCACGGCGCATAAGCGCGGGTCGCGGGCGTGTGCGGGCTCGCGTCACGGAAGCGTGGGCACTACTCTGCCGGGGCACCGGGCATCGGGGCACCGCTCCCCGGGCGCGCCGGGACGCATCTGGGGGAGGCAGCCGCCGTGATCTACCGACTGCTGAAGTACGTGTTCCTCGGGCCGTTGCTGCGGCTGATGTTCCGGCCGCGGATCGAGGGGATGGAGCACATCCCGGACAGCGGCCGGGCGATCGTCGCCGGCAATCACCTGTCCTTCACCGACCACTTCGTGATGCCCGCGATCCTGCCGCGCCGGATCACCTTCCTGGCGAAGGCGGAGTATTTCACCGGCCCCGGCCTCAAGGGGCGGCTGACGGCGGCGTTCTTCCGCAGCGTCGGCCAGATCCCGGTCGACCGGTCCGGCGGCAAGGCGTCCCAGGCCGCGGTCACCGCGGCGATCGAGGTGCTGGAGCGCGACGAGCTGCTGGGCATCTATCCGGAGGGCACCCGCTCGCACGACGGACGGCTCTACCGCGGCAGGACCGGTGTCGCCGTGATGGCGCTGCGCGCGCAGGCCCCGGTGATCCCCTGCGCGGTGCTCGGCACCTTCGAACTCCAGCCGCCAGGACGCCGTTTCCCGCGGATCGGTCGGGTCACCATCCGCTTCGGTGAGCCACTGGACTTCAGCCGCTTCTTCGGCATGGACGAACAGCGGTACGTGGTGCGGTCGGTGACCGACGAGATCATGTACGCGATCATGGCGCTGTCCGGCCAGGAGTACGTCGACCGGTACGCGGGCGAGGTGAAGGCCGAGCAGGCGGCGCTCGCGCAGGCCGGCGGAGGCCGGCTGCGCCGCAAACCGCACTGACCGGCCGTTCCCCGCGCGGGCGGCACCCGCAAGGTGCCGCCGGAGATCGAGGCCGTTCCCCGCGCGGACCGCGCCCGCGGCCGTTGCGCCGAGCGCGAATCCGCGCAGGGCGAACCGCTCTGGCCGCGGTGGCGGCCGCCCGCATAGCGTCCCGGTCATGACGGGAACCGCGTTCGTGATCGGCGCTTCGGGACAGATGGGACGGCAGGCGGTCCGCGCGCTCGCCGCGGACGGCTGGCGGGTGACGGCGGCCTCGCGCCGCGGCGGCGGCGGCGCCGACGAGCGCCCACCGGAGGGGGTGCGGACGGTCCGGGTGGACCGGTCGGACACCGCGGCGCTCGCCGCCGCCCTCGGTGACGGCTGCGACGTCCTGCTCGACTGCGTCGCCTACGACGCCGCCGACGCGCGGCAGTTGCTCGCGCTGTCGGACCGGATCGGCTCCGCCGTGGTCATCTCCAGCGCCGCGGTCTACGAGGACGAGCGCGGCCGGAATTTCGACACCCAGGGCGAGCCGGACGGCGCGCCGCGCTATCCGCTGCCGCTGCCGGAGACCTGCGCGACGGTCGCGCCGGGCCCGGCGACGTACGGCACCCGCAAGGTCGAGCTGGAGCAGACGCTGCTCGCGGCCGGGGACCGGCTGCCGTCCACGCTGCTGCGGGCGGGCGCCGTGCACGGCACGCACAGTCCGCTGCCGCGCGAACTGCACTTCGTGAAACGGGCGCTGGACGGCCGTCCGGTGCGGGTGCTGGCGTACGGCGGCGCCAGCCGCTTCCACCCGGTGCACGCCTCGAACGTCGCCGAGCTGGTCCGGCTGGCCGCGGCGAAGCCCGGTTCCCGGGTGCTCAACGCCGGTGATCCGCAGGCGCCGACGGTGGCAGAGATCTCCGCCACGGTGGACCGCGCCCTCGGTGTCACCAGCGAGACCGTCCTCATCGACGGGCCGCCGCCCGCCCCGACCGTGGGCGACACCCCGTGGAGCACGCCGCATCCGATGGTGCTTGACATGTCGGCCGCCGAACGCGAACTGGGCTACCGCCCGGTCACCACCTACGAGGACTCCGTACCGGAAACGGCCGCCTGGCTGGCGGCGGAGCTGGCGAAGGCCGACTGGCGCGACCTCTTCCCCCTCCCCGCCCGGCTCTCCGCGGACCACGGCGACTGGTTCGACTACGCGGCCGAGGACGACTGGCTCGCGGCGAACGGCGCCTGACACCGGCACCCGCGCGTCCGTACGGCGGGGCCCACGGCCGTATTTGCTTCGCGCCGGCCGCCGCCGACGGCTTAGCCTGCGGTGCATGAGTGCTCGTCTGCGGAACATCGCCACCGAGAACAGCAGGATCTCCGCGGACGGCTGGTACGATACGCCCGGCGGGCGGCGCGTCCCCCTCGCGGACGCGATCACCGCGGCGGCGGACGGTACGCGGGTGTACGGCCCGGAGCCGGTCGCCGTCCCCGGCGAGGCCGGGTGGGGCGCGGGTCCTGTGACGTGCGCGGTGACGCCGGAGAGCAGCATGGAGGCGGCGCGCAGGCTGGTCGGGGCGGGCCCCGGCCCGGTCGCGGTGCTGAATTTCGCCTCCGCCCGCAATCCGGGCGGCGGTTACGTCAACGGCGCGCAAGCGCAGGAGGAAGCGCTCTGCCGCTCGTCGGCGCTCTACACCTGCCTGCTGCGCGCGCCCGACTTCTACGCCCACCACCGGGCGCACGGCGACGTGTTCTACAGCGACCGCGTCATCCACTCCCCCGCCGTCCCCGTCTTCCGCGACGACCGCGGCGCCCTGCTCGACGCGCCGTACGCGGTCGGTTTCCTCACCTCCCCCGCGCCGAACGCGGGTGTCATCGCGCGTACGATGCCGGAGGAGTCGCACCGCGTCGGGGCCGCGCTGGACACGCGCGCCGAGCGGGTGCTGGAAGTGGCCGCGGCGCACGGCTACCGGCGGCTGGTGCTCGGCGCGTGGGGGTGCGGGGTGTTCATGAACGACCCGGCCCGCGTCGCGGCGGCCTTCGCGCGGCTGCTGACCGGGGGCGGCCGGTTCGCCGGCGCCTTCGACGAGGTGGTCTTCGCGGTCCTCGACCGGCGGCAGGACTCCCCGACGCGGGCGGCCTTCGCGACCGCCTTCGGCACACGCACACCATAGGCAGCACAAGGCAGTTCACCTGCCGGAGATGACGGACATGAGCGAGCACGAGACGTACGACCGGCTGATCGCCCTGCTGGACGCGGAGGGCGCGCAGTACCGGCTGATCGACCACGCGCCGGAGGGCGCGACCGAGGTGGTCAGTGAACTGCGCGGCAATTCCCTCGCCCAGGCGGCCAAATGCATCGTCGTGATGGTCAAGGTCGGCAAGAAGGTGACGCGTTACGTGCTCGCCGTGGTCCCCGGCGACCGCCGGGTCGACCTCAACGCGGTGAAGGCGCTCCTGGAAGGCACCTATGTGTCCTTCGCCTCGCGGGACATCGCGGAGCGCCTCGCGGGGAGCGTCAGCGGCACCGTACTGCCCTTCTCCTTCGACGAGAAGCTCGAACTGGTCGTGGACCCGGCCCTGTTGGAGCACGAGGAGATCTTCTTCAACGCGGCCCGTCTGGACCGCTCGCTCGCACTGTCCACCAAGGACTACGTGCGGATCGCCGCGCCCCGCACCGAGGCCGTCGCGGGCTGACACGGCCCGCGCGCACGCCGAAGGGCGGCCCACCCCGGGGTGGGCCGCCCTTCGGCGTGCGGTGACCCTGGACGCTAGGAAGCGGCGGGTACGGGGGTGGCGTGCGGACCGCACACCACGTCGGCGGCGTCGGTCCGGCCGGTCAGCAGATAGTCGTCGACGCGGGAGTTGATGCACGGGTTGACCAGATTGGTGACGCCGTGCGAGCCCGCGCCCTGTTCGGTGATCAACCGGGATCCGGCCAGCCTGCGGTGGAGTTCCAGGGCACCGGTGTACGGGGTCGCCGCGTCGCGGGTGCTCTGCACGATCAGGACGTCCGGCAGTCCGCGGTGCGAGCGGACGTCGACCGGATGCCGCTGCGGGACGCCCCAGGTGGCGCAGGGCAGGTTCAGCCAGGCGTTCTCCCACGTCAGGAACGGGTACTTCGCGTGCAGTGCGGTGTTGTCGCGGTCCCAGATCCGCCAGTCCGTGGGCCACTTGGCGTCGGTGCACTCCACGGCGGTGTAGATGGCGTTGCCGTTCTCCGCGGTGGTGTTGCCCGCGGTGTCGGACAGGTCAGGGGCGGCGGCGTCGAGCAGCGCCTGTGTGTCGCCCGCCTCGTAGCGGCTCCACACGCTCGCGACGGTCGCCCAACTGGAGTCGTAGTAGGGCGCGTTCTGGAAGAAGCCGAGCAGTTCGTTGGGGCCGACGACCCCGCCGATCGGGTGGCTCTTGGCGGCGGCGCGCAGCGCGAGCCACTTCGTCTCGACCTTCGCGGCGGTGTCGCCGAGGTGGTAGACGGAGTCGTACTTGGCGACCCAGGCTTCCCAGTCGTCCCAGCGGCCCTGGAAGGCCACGTCCTGATCGAGGTTGTTGCGGTACCAGATCCGGTCCTGTGCCGGGTTGACGACGCTGTCCACGATCATCCGCCGCACATGCGTCGGGAAGAGCGTCGCGTAGACCGCGCCGAGGTAGGTGCCGTAGGAGACGCCCAGGTAGTTGAGCTTCTTCTCGTGCAGCGCCGCCCGGATGACGTCCAGGTCGCGGGCGGTGTTGGGGGTGGTCATCTGCGACAGCATCCGGGTACCGGTGCGTTCCACGCAGCCCGCGGCGTACTCGGCGGCGAGCTTGCGCTGCGCGAGTTTGTCCGCCTCGCTGTCCGGCACCGGGTCGGCCTTGGGCGCCTTCACGTACTCCTGCGGGTCCTCGCAGGAGATCGGGGCGGAGTGCCCGACACCGCGCGGGTCGAAGCCCACGAAGTCGTACGCCTTCGCCGTCGCCTTCCACAGCGCCGCCGAGCTGGTGACGCGGACCGGGAAGCGCAGCCCCGAGGCGCCGGGGCCGCCGGGGTTGTAGATCAGCGAGCCCTGCCGCTGCGCCGGGGTGCCGGTGCTCGCGGCCCGGTCCACGGCCAGCTCGACCGTGGCGCCGAACGGCTTGCGGTAGTCGACCGGTACGGTCACCCGGCCACAGCTGACGCCGGCCGCCAGGCCCCAGTCGTCCGGGCAGGCCGCCCAGTCGATGCCCGCACGGGCGGCGTTCGCGGCGGCGATGACCACACCCACGGACTCGGGCACGGTGACGGACCGTACGGCGGCGGGTGTGACGGTGGGGTCGGGGCGGTGCGACTGTGCGGTGGCCGCCGGCGCCGCGGCGACGGCGCCCGCGACCAGAGCGCCGGCGCAGACGAGCACGATCGTACGTCGCAAGGCGGAAACTCCCCTCCTGGACCGTGGTGTGTGGCCACGGGGGACACAGTGATGAGGAGCGAATACCTTCCCCTGTGGGTCACCTGTGAACAGGCCAGGCGGGTGATTCTTCGTCAAGGCGTGAATCCGCCCCCGAGTTGGCGTACGCCGCACGGGTGAGCGCGGCTTCGGCGAGCGCCCGGATGTAGGGGTGCGGCACCGTGCCGTCGCCCGCCAGCTCGGGCTGGAAGAGGGTGGCGAGGTAGAAGGGATGGCCGGGCAGCTCGGCCACCCGGGCGGCGCCCTCGGTGTCGTGCGCGGTGAACCGCAGTCCGTGCGCCGCCAGTCGGAGCAACAGACCGGGCACAGGACCGTAGGCGCAGTGGAAGCGCTCCACGCTCTCGCGGCTGCCGAGCAGCCGCTCGGCGAGACTGCCCGGTACGGTGCGCAGCCGGCCCTCGTGCCCGACGAGGGAGCAGGCGAGCGGGGCGATCAGGATCTCTGCCTGGCGCTCCCGGTCCGCGTCCGCACCGGGTGACGGGTCGTCAGGACCGGATTCGGCGGCGTCGTTCTCGGCGTGGCGGGCGGTGGTGAGACCGCAGACATTGCGGGCGAATTCCAGCAGGGCGTGCTGGAAGCCGCCACAGGTGCCGAGGAAGGGGATGCCGCCTTCGCGGGCGGTGCGCACGGCCGCCAGCGCGCCCGCCTCGCTGCGGTACGGGCTGCCCGGCAGCAGCCACACCGCGTCGAAGCCGGCGACCGCGCCGGGCCGTTCCGCGTCGGCCGACGGGATCCAGTACGCCTCGACCGGCAGCCCGTCGCGCTCGCGGAGCGCGGCCAGCAGTCCCGGCACACGCTGGTGCGAGCGGACGGAAGGGGAGCGGTCGCCGACGAGGGCGATGCGCGCGGGGACGGTGGCGGCGGGGGGCTCGGGTGCGTCCGATGTGGTCATACGGGTCATCCTGGCGACCGACGCCGCATCGCGTCCAACGATGATCAGTGGTGCTGACATCAGTGATACTGATGCACCATGGATCCGCACCTGCTGCGTACGTTCGGCGCCGTGGCGCGCCTGGCGTCCTTCTCGGCCGCCGCGGCCGAACTCGGCTACACCCAGTCCGCCGTCTCCCAGCACATCGCGGCGCTTGAGTCCGACCTCGGGGTGGAGCTGCTGAGCCGCCGCCCGGTCGCCCCCACTGAGGCGGGTGCCCGCCTCCTCGACCATGTCGGGCCGCTGCTGCTGCGGCTGGACGCGGCGCGCGCCGACGTCGTCCGGGTGGCGCGTACGCCCGTGTCCCGGCTGGTCGTCGGCACCAGTGGCACCGCCTTCGGGCCGCGCGCCGCACGGGCGCTCGCCGAGGTACGGGGGAGGCTGCCGCGTACCGAGGTGACGGTGCGGCTGCTGGACCGGGCCGCAGTGGTGCCCGCGGTCGCCGGCGGCGATGTCGATCTCGGCCTGGTGGACGGGGCGGTCGCCCCCACCGATCCGCTGCCCCTGCCGGAGGCCACCGGCCTGTCACCGCTGGGTGCGGGCGAGGAGCCGCTGGCCGTGCTCCTTCCACCGGGGCACCCGCTCACCGGCGGGGCGCGGCTCGGGGACCTCAGCGAGGCGCTGTGGCTCGACGCGCCCGCGGCCGCCGTGCCGCTGGACGATCTGCGCGCCGCGGTCGGCGGCGGATTCCCTTCCGCGGTGCGTTACGCGGGTGGTGACGCCCGTGTGCTGCACGAATTGGTGCGGGCCGGTCACGGCCTCGCTCTCCTGCCCGCTTCGGCGGCGGGCCCCGGCGCGCTGCCCCTGACCGCGCCGCGCCTGGTACACCGCGTCGAGATCGTCCGCCCGCCGTCCCCCACGCCCGCCGCGGCCCTCTTCGCCGAATTGCTCGGGGCGCCGCTCGGCCACTGAGCGGCGGCGTTTCAGGAGCCGGTCGCCTCTTCGATCTCCGCCCGGCCCGCGTCCAGCAGTCGGCGCAGGCGGCGGCCGTCGACGGCCAGGGCCGTGATCAGGACGGCCGGTCCCGCGAGTGGGGTGATGGCGGCGCGGCCGTGGGCGGGATCGGCGGGGAGCGGCCGGGACGCGAGGGTATCCGGTGTCAACGACGGATCCACGAGCAGGAGTTGGCCCGCGGCGCGGTAGTGGTGGAGGACCGCGGGGCCGTTCCAGCCTGCGGGGGCTCCGGGTCCGAAGGAGAGGGCCTGGTCGAGGAGGGGGCGGCCGTCGAGGTGGACGGTGAGCCGGGTGGTGAGACGGCCCGGGGGCTCAGCATGGCGGCCGAGGATCTGTTCGTCGCGCAGCAGCAGCCGGGCGCCGTGGGCGAGGTCGGCCCGGGTGGTCATCCGCAGGTCGCTGCGGTGGGCGGCGATCACCGGTTCCGGCAGCCAGTGCAGCGTGCCCCCGGCGCGTACGGTCAGCCGTACGTCGTACGCGGCCGGTTCGCCGTCCCGGCCCGGCAGGGAGACGGTCGCGGCGGCCGAACCCACCGTGAGCCGGGCGTCGTCCCCGACCTCGGCGGTGATCCGCAGCCGGTCACCGCCGAGCGGGGCGCTCATGGCTCCGACCACCATGACCCGGGCGCCCCCGCCGTCGGGTCTGCCGCTCCGCAGCGCCAGGGGCCCTTCCCCGGCGAGCACCGGCAGCGCGGTGCCGCCGCGCCCGTCCGCGACGGCGTGCATCCGCGCGGCGGCGCTCGTCGTCGCCCCGGGTCCGCTCCGGGTCGCGCCGCCGGACGGCCGGCCGCCGACGGGGAGCCGCGGCGTGCTGCCGGGGTCGTCCGCCGCTCCCCCGCGGTCCGCGACCGGCGCGGACCAAGCGGGACCGGCCAGGCCGTTCACACGCGCGCCGCGTGCGCGGCGGTCCACTCGGCGAGGCGCTCGCCGATCCAGGAGGCGACGGGCGCGATGCCGTCCGCGGCGGCGACGGAGGTGAGGACGACGGGCAGCGGGCCGCGGCGCTCTGCGGCGTCGCGGGCCATACGGGTCAGGTCGGCGCCGACGTACGGGGCGAGGTCGGTCTTGTTGATGACGAGCAGGTCGGCGGTGGTGACGCCGGGGCCGCCCTTGCGGGGGATGTCGTCGCCCCCGGCGACGTCGATCACGAAGATCTGCGCGTCGACCAGGCCCTTGGAGAAGGTGGCGGTGAGATTGTCGCCGCCGGATTCGACGAGGATCAGGTCGAGCGGGCCGACCGTGTCCTCCAGATCCTCGACAGCCTCCAGATTCGCGGAGATGTCGTCGCGGATCGCGGTGTGCGGGCAGGCACCGGTCTCCACGGCGGTGATCCGTTCGGCCGGCAGGACCGCGTTGCGCAGCAGAAATTCGGCGTCCTCGCGCGTGTAGATGTCATTGGTGACCACGGCGATGGACAGCCGGTCGCGCAGCGCGCGGCACAGCGCCGCCACCGTCGCGGTCTTGCCGGAGCCGACCGGGCCGCCGAGCCCGATCCGCAGGGCGCGGCGCCCGCCGTCGGCGCGCAGGGCGGGCGAGGAGTGCGCGTAGCGCTCGGGGAAGGTCTCGGGATGGTCCAGGTGCATGGTCAACTCCGTTGGTGCGGGCGGCGGTCAGGAAGCGAAGAGGCGGACGGGCCATCCGGCGTGTTCCTCGGCGCCGAGGTCGAGCAGTGGCGCGGAGCAGGCGGGCAGGGCCCCCGGGCCCTCGGCGACCGCCAGGGACGCGGTGCGTGCCGCCTCGGCGGCGACCGCGTCGACGTCCGGGGCCAGCCGGGCGAGGACGGCCGCCGCGTGGAAGGGGTCGAGGCTCAGCAGCCGTACGGCGGCGGTGGCGGGCCCGCTCACCGACTCGTACGCGGCCAGTTGTGCGGCGTCGGCCGGCGACAGTCCGGCCGCGCGGGCGGTGAGGCCGAGGACGACGGGCTGGTGGGCGCCGCGCGGCCGGGTGGCGGCGAGCCGGTCGAGTGCCGGGTCGGGCCA
The DNA here is from genome assembly GCF_900112845.1 of Actinacidiphila alni. Lineage (GTDB taxonomy): Bacteria > Actinomycetota > Actinomycetes > Streptomycetales > Streptomycetaceae > Actinacidiphila > Actinacidiphila alni. Next base: position 354,310 of record NZ_FONG01000003.1, on the reverse strand, counting down.
CACGGCGCGGGCGGCGCGCAGCAGTTGGCGGCCGAGCTTGCGCGAGGTGGCGCGCAGCGCGGGCGAGGGGGTGCGGGCGTCGGCCGCGTCGTCGAGGGCGAGCGGGTCGAGGCCGAAGGTCGCCGCCGCGGCCAGTGCGGCGGCGACCAGTCCAGTGGTGTGCAGCCGGCCCCGGCAGAAGTCCGCCAGCGTCGCCGCGTCCCGGACCCGCCCGTCCGCGACCGCGGCCTCCGCGCCGCCGGAGTGCGCGTGGCCGCCGGCCGGGAAACGGCCGTCGGCGAGCAGCAGCAGCGCGGTACGCGCCGCGCCCTGGGCGTCGGATGCGCCGGGCGCCGCCGTGACCGGGGTCGTGGCGGGAGTCATGGCCGGGGCCGTGGTCGGGAGTTCCGAAGTGGTCGTCATCATGATCTCAGAAGAGGAAGTAGCGCTGCGCCATGGGCAGTTCGGCCGCGGGTGCGGGCTCCACGACCTCGCCGTCGATCCGTACGGTGAAGGTGTCGGGCTCGACCTCGACCCGTGGCAGCGCGTCGTTCTCGCGCATGTCGGCCTTGGTGACGGCGCGGGTGCCGCGTGCGGCGACGAACTCCTTGCCCAGACCGAGGCGTTCGGGCAGCCCGTCGGCGAGGGCCGCCTCGTTGACGAAGTTCACCGAGTTGGCGGCGGGCGCGGCGCCGACGCCGCCGAACATCGGCCGGGGCAGCACCGGTTGCGGCGTCGGGATGGACGCGTTGGCGTCGCCCATCTGGGCGTGGGCGATCTGCCCGCCCTTGATGACCAGTTGCGGTTTGACGCCGAAGAACGCCGGTTCCCACAGCACCAGATCGGCGAGCTTGCCGGGCTCGACGGAGCCGATCTCGTGGTCGAGGCCCTGCGCGACCGCCGGGTTGATGGTGTATTTCGCGACGTAGCGCCGGGCGCGGTGATTGTCGGCGGCGCCGTCGCCGGGCAGCGCGCCGCGCCGCCGCTTCATCACGTGCGCGGTCTGCCACGTGCGCAGCGCGATCTCGCCGATCCGGCCCATGGCCTGCGAGTCGGAGCTGATGATGCTGATCGCGCCGAGGTCGTGCAGGACGTCCTCGGCCGCGATGGTGGACGGCCGGATGCGGGATTCGGCGAAGGCCAGGTCCTCGGGCACCGCGGGGTTGAGGTGGTGGCAGACCATCAGCATGTCGAGGTGTTCCTCGACGGTGTTGACGGTGTGCGGCCGGGTCGGGTTGGTCGAGGACGGCAGGACGTGCGGCTGCGAGACGACGGTGATGATGTCGGGCGCGTGCCCGCCGCCCGCACCTTCGGTGTGATAGGCGTGGATGCCGCGGCCCGCGATCGCGGCCAGGGTGTCCTCGACGAAACCGGCCTCGTTCAACGTGTCGGTGTGGATGGCCAGTTGGGCGCCACTGCGCTCGCACACCGTCAGGCAGGCGTCGATGGCGGCGGGCGTGGCGCCCCAGTCCTCGTGGATCTTGAATCCGACGGCTCCGGCCCGCAGCTGGTCGTGCAGTGCCTGCCGGTTGACGGTGTTGCCCTTGCCGAGCAGTCCGACGTTGACCGGATACGCCTCCAGCCCGGCGAACATCCGCGCCAGGTGCCAGCCGCCGGGCGTGACGGTGGTCGCCTTGCTGCCCTCGGCGGGCCCGGTGCCGCCGCCGAGCACCGTGGTCACGCCCGCCGACAGGGCCTGCGGCAGCAGCGTCGGCGAGATGAAGTGGACATGGGCGTCGATGGTGCCGGCGGTCAGGATCCGGCCGTTGCCCGCGATGATCTCGGTCTCCGGGCCGATCACCAGGTCGGGGTGGACGCCGTCCATGGTGTCGGGGTTGCCGGCCTTGCCGAGCGCGGTGATCCGGCCGTCGCGGATGCCGATGTCCGCCTTGACGATGCCCCAGTGGTCGAGGACGACGGCGCCGGTGATGACGGTGTCGGGCGCGCCCTCGGCGCGGCTGGTGCGCGCCTGGCCCATCGACTCGCGGATCACCTTGCCGCCGCCGAACACGGCCTCGTCACCGGCGAGTCCGGGCCCGCCGGCCAGGTCGCGTTCGACCTCCACGACGAGGTCGGTGTCGGCCAGCCGGATACGGTCGCCGGTGGTGGGGCCGTACAGGTCGGCGTATACGGTGCGGGACAGGTCAGCCATCGAGGTCTCCCGCGATCGCGCCGCGCAGGCCCGGCACCACGCGCAGGCCGCCGATGGGGACGAGTTCGACCTCGGCGGGGATGCCGGGCTCGAAGCGTACGGCCGTGCCCGCGGCGATGTTCAGCCGCAGGCCGTGGGCGGCGGCGCGGTCGAATTCCAGGCCGGGGTTGGCCTCGGCGAAGTGGTAGTGCGAGCCGACCTGGACGGGCCGGTCCGCGGCGTTGAGCACGGTCAGCCGGGTGACCGGGCGGCCAGCGTTCAGCGGCACCGGAGTGCCGGCCGGGAGGATCTCTCCGGGAATCATGGCGGCTCCCCCGTCAGACGATCGGCTGGTGGACGGTGACGAGCTTGGTGCCGTCCGGGAAGGTCGCCTCGACCTGCACGTCGGGGATCATCTCGGGGATCCCGTCCATGACGTCGGCGCGGGTCAGCACGGCGCGCCCGGACTCCATCAGTTCGGCGACGCTGCGGCCGTCGCGCGCGCCCTCCAGCAGGTGGGCGGTGATCAGGGCGACCGCCTCGGGGTGGTTGAGCCGCAGCCCGCGGGCGCGCCGCTTGGCCGCCACATCGGCGGCGACATGGATGAGCAGGCGTTCCTGCTCATGGGGGGTCAACTGCACAGCCGCACCTCACAGTCGTCAGGACCCGCGAGATTAGTTCGGCGGGGTTTCGACTGCGTTAACGCCTGTTACGGGCGGCGGTCACCCGCGGCGGGGCCCCGGTGTTCCGCGGCGATCCCGAAACGCCGGCGTTCGCCCGTGGCGGACGAGCCGGGGCCGACGGTGGAGACCGTACTGATCACCTGCTCCTCCGGCTGCGCGTCGAGATCGCGCAGTCGTTGCAGGTCAGCGGCGGAGACCAGGGCGACGAGGGGCTTGCCGTGCCGGGTCAGCACCACCTGTTCGCCGCCGTAGACCACGCGGTTGATCAGGTCGGCCAGCTCCGCACGCGCTTGTGTCACGGGGACGTCATGGGTCATGCTCCCCATCATAACGAGATGTACGTCCTGTACATTTTGACCTGTGGCAACCGGAGGTGTCCGCCGTGTTCCGTCCCACCGCCCGCTATGTCCTGCCCGAGTTCACCGAGCGCAGCAGCAACGGGGTCCGCACCATGGACCCGTACTCCAAGCTGCTCCAGGAGCGGATCATCTTCCTGGGCACCCAGATCGACGACACCTCGGCCAATGACGTGATGGCCCAGCTCATCCACCTGGAGAGCGCTGCTCCCGAGCAGGACATCAGCATCTACATCAACTCCCCCGGCGGCTCCTTCTCGGCGATGACCGCCGTCTACGACACGATGCAGTTCGTCACCTGCGACGTTGCGACGGTGTGCATCGGACAGGCCGCCTCGGCCGCGGCCGTACTGCTGGCGGCGGGCACCCCGGGCAAGCGCATGATGACGCCGGGCGCGCGGGTGCTGATCCACCAGCCGTCGCTGGGCGACGTGGCCCAGGGTGACATCTCCGACCTGGAGATCCAGGCGCGCGAACTGCTGCGCACCCGTGAACAGTTGGAGACGCTGCTGGTGCGGCACACCGGCCAGGACATCGAGCGGATCAGGACCGACATCGAGCGGGACAAGATCTTCGACGCCGAGGGCGCCGTCGCCTACGGCCTGGTGGACAAGGCGACCACCAGCCGCAAGACCAACACCCCCGCGTACGGCCTGCGGTGACCGGGGGTGGTTCCGGAACTGCCGCCGCTTCCGGCGCTCACCCGCTCCGAGGGTGAGCTGATCGACTCCTATCTCGATGTGGTCGATCTGCTCGGCCGGATCAATCCGTCCCGCACCACCGACACCTACAGCGCGCTGCGGGCCGCGCAGGCGTTGGTGAGCCGGGCGAGCGCGCTGCGCGAGGCGCTGACGGTGATGCATCTGCGCGGCGAGACGGATCTGCACCACGCCACGCTGGCCCGCGCGCTGCGGGTGCTGGACGGTGAGCGGCGGACCGGTCTGGTGGCGCTGGCACCGGAGGCCGGCGCGGGTCCGGCCGGCGGATCACACCCGAATCGGTGACGCTTCGCGGTCGAAACCGTCGGCGCCGCACCAAAGGGGCTCATCCCATCGGCGTAGCCGACGTCAATCGGCCGTCCCCCGCCGAATTGCGCCGCGCGGCCACAGCCTGATCATCACGGGTCGGATATCCGCAGGTCAGATCATGCGATCGCAGGGGCGGACCGGGTATTTCCGCTCCTGCGCCACCCGAATAGGCGATCCGTGACCAGACTCACACCGCGCGTTTCTCGCCCACTCATGGCCGGTTCCGTGCATCACTATCCGTAGTGACGACAAGCCCCCGCCGCCGTGGCGGGGCGGTCCGCGCGGACGCCCAGTCCCGCCGCCGTGCGGATGCCAGGTCGACATGAGTGCACCGGCGGGAGCGGAGGACCCAGGCACGACGGGTCGGTCCCGTGGCTCCGGACAGAGCCCGAACCGTCCCTTGGGGTGAAGCCGCTGTATGCGGCCGGGCATCTTCGCCAGCCCGAACCCGACAGGTCATCCTTCGCAGGCTGATGACGAAGGGTTACGCATGACCGTGCTCAACTGCGTCTCCGCACGGCTGTCCCGGCTCGGGACCGCGTCCGTGCTCACCGCCACCGCGGTCGCCCTGCCGACGCTGCTGCCGGGCACCGCCCAGCCGGCGGAGGCCGCGACCGCGGCCGTGAAGGCGCTGAATGTGGCGGCGTCGAAGAAGGGTTCGCCGTATCAGTGGGGCGCCACCGGGCCCAGTCGCTTCGACTGCTCGGGACTGACGCTCTACTCGTTCAAGCGGGCGGGCAAGAAGCTGCCGCGCACCGCCGCCGCGCAGTACAACTCCTCGCGGCACATCTCCGCCAAGGCCCGGCGCGTCGGCGACCTGGTCTTCTTCCACACCGGCAGATCCGTCTACCACGTGGGGATCTACGCGGGCCACGGCCGCATCTGGCACGCGCCGAAGACCGGCGCCCGGGTCCGTCTGGAGCGGATCTGGTCCGGCGGGGTCTGGTACGGGCGGGTGGCGTGACGCCGACCGGGGCCGCCGCCGTACCCCATCCGGTGGCGCCGTGGTGGTGCGCCGCGGACCCGACGGGCGGGCGACGGGCGCCGCCCGGTGCCGCCGCCGGGTGCCGCCGCTCGGGCCGGGAGCGCTGCCGGGTGCCGCCGCTCGGGCCGGGAGCACTGACGGCTCCCGGCCGGGCGGGCGGGTCAGCCCGCCGGCAGCAGCACGGGCGCGGCGGGCAGCGCCGCCGGAATGCCGCGCCACGGCACGTAGTACGGATTGCGCACGCAGCCGGACAGGTCCTCGTCCTTGGTGGCCTTGTCGACGGGACAGGCGCCGACGATGAAGCGCCGGTCGAGGCCGCCGGGGAAGGCGACTTCGTGCTGGTCCGCCCACTTGTGGGTGTCGCCGATGGTGGCGTTGACGTCGATGCCGCCGGGCGCGTCCACGTAGTAGTTGAAGCCGGGCTTCCACTGCTTGTACAGGTCGTGGTCGTAGGTGGTGCTGACGAACGGCGAGGGCTGGTTCTTCAGGACGTACGCCGCCAGGTCGTACTGCCCGGTCTGCGCGGCCTTGGGCTGGAAGCCCTCCTCGAAGACGACGCCCGGGGCACGGCCGTCCGAGCGGTACAGCTCCTCGCAGGTGTGGCGGTAGGACGGTTCCGGGGTGACGCGGTCGATGTCGACGCTGCGGTCGGCGGCGGCGAACAGCGGGTCGTGGACCACCGGGCACCAGCCGGCCGCGGGCGTGAAGGACGCGGACCCCGTGGCGCCGGGGACGGCGGGCGTGGCCGACGCGGTCTGCGGTGTGGCCGCGGTCTGCGCGGCGATGACGGCGGTCAGGGTCAGCGCGCCGGTCGCGAAGAGCGACCGGACTCGGTTCTTGATCATGAACGACAGCCTCGTGGGACCGGCCCGTCGTTCCGTCGCACGTCACCCGATCGTAGGCGCGTCACGGTGACGCGAGGGGGGCGTTGCCCTCTTGACGGTAATGCGGCAGTTGGCGATGTGGTGTGCCGTCAGCAGGCTTCGTGCCGTACGAGCAGCGCCTCGGCGCCGACCGGTACGAAGCCGGCCGACAGCAGCGCACGGACGCTGGCCGCGTTGCCCGGGGCGATCTGCGCCCACAACGGCTCACCGTCCGGCACGAGATGGCGGGCGGCGCGGGCGAGGCCGCGGCCGAGACCCCGGCCGCGCGCGCCGGGGTCCACCTCGACCGCGGCCTCCCAACGGCCCGCGACACCACGGCCGATCAGTACGGTGCCGCCGGGTACGGTCCAGGCGCGGACGTCGTCGCGGTGCCGCAGCGCGCGGACGAGCCGCGGGTGCAACCGGTCAGTGGTCTCGGTCAGCGCGAGCGGCGGCGGACCGGGCAGGGGCTCGGCCAGCGCCAGCAGGTCGATGTTGTTGACCGCGCGTCCGGTCCTGGCGCAAAGGGCTGCCAGGAAGGGCGGGTTGAGCGGCGCGGACAGGTCGCCGGGCGGCAGCAGGGCGCGCAGTCCGGCGTCGGGGGTCCGCCCGTCCGCACCGCCGCCGTCGCCCGGGGTGTCGGCCGGATCCGCGAAGACGACAGTGTGCGCCGTGAAGGCGATGACGCCGGCGTCCCGCGCGGACGGCTGGGGGACGAAGGTGACGGTGCCGTCGGCGGGCGGGAAGGTGCCCCGGGCCACGTCGTCGAGCAGCCCGCGCAGGGTCGAGGTCATCGGCCCATTCTCGCGACGCGCACGGGTCGGCGCGTCAACGGGTCGGCGATCGGCGATCGGCGATGCAGGGTCGCCGAGGCATCGGGGCAGGATGTCGACCGATCAGCGCGTCAGCGACTCGACCAGCAGCACCGCGCCGAGCCCCAGCAGCATCGCGCCGCACAGTCCCTCGATCAGCCGGGCCGCGCCCGGGCGGCGCAGATATCTGCCGAGCAGGTCGGCGCAGACGGCGACGGTGGGGAACCAGAACAGGCCCATCGCCACCACGATCGCGCCGAGCAGCATCGTGCGCGGCAGCGCCGCGTGTCCCGGCGGCACGAATTGCGGCAGCAGACTCAGGAAGAGCACCGGGGCCTTGGGGTTGAGGGCATTGGTGAGGAAGCCGTGCCGCAGGGCACGCAGCCGGCCGTCCGGCGCGGCGGCCGTGCCCGCGCCATCGGGCACCGGCCCGGCTGCGGGCCGCGCCGCCGCCCGCAGCGACCGTACGCCCAGCAGTGCGAGGTAGCCGCCGCCCAGCACCTGGAGGGCGTGGAACAGCCGCGGCTCGGCGACCAGCACCGCGGCAAGGCCCACGACGGCGAGTGTGGTGTGCACCAGCAGTCCGGCCGCGATGCCGACGCCGGTCGCCACCCCGTCGGTCCGCGAGCGCAGCGCGCCCCGGACGACGACGGCGAAGTCCGCGCCCGGCAGCACGATCATCCCGGCGGCGACCGCCGCGAACGCCCACAATCCGGTGTCCATCCCGTCCGTCCCCGCTTCCGTCGTCGCCGCCCGGCCCCGCACGGGTCCGTCCCCGCCGGGGCGGCCTCGGGCCGGCCTCCGCCGCCTCCACTCTGCCGCGCCGAGGGGTTCAGCATGTATGTAGAGTTACTGGGATCAGCCTCAAGGAGTGCTTTATGTACGATCCGACGAGACTCGCCGCGCTGGTCGCCGTGGCGGAGGCGGGTTCGATCACCCGGGCCGCCGCCAGGCTCGGCTACACCGTGCCCGCGCTCTCCCAGCAACTGGCCAAGCTGGAGCGGGAGGCGGGCGCCGAACTGCTGGTCAGGACGCATCGCGGGACGGTGCTGAGCACGGCGGGCGAGGTGCTGGTGCCGCACGCCCGGCTGGTGCTCGACCAGATGGAGCGGGCCCGTCTCGAACTGGCCGAGCTGGCCGGGGTGTCGGGCGGCCGGGTGCGCGTCGGCACCTTCTCGACGGCCGGAATGCATCTGCTGCCACCGGTGCTCACCGCTTTCCGCCGCTCGCACCCGGCCGTACGGCTGATCGTCGCCGAGTACGAGCCGCCGGCCGGTCTGGTGGCGGTCGCCGAAGGCGCGGCCGACCTGGCGCTCACCCATGTCTACGACGGCGCGCCGGACGCGGGCGCGCCGGGCGGGGTGACCGTGGAGCCGCTGCTGGTCGAGGAGTTGGTACTGATCACCGCGCCCGGCCAGGCGCTCGCCGCCTCCGCGGCGCCGCTGGCCCTCGCGGAGCTGGACGGACAGCCGCTGGTCAGCTCGCCGGACACGTATCCGAACCGGCGGGCCATCGAGGTGGCACTCGACGCGGTGGGGGCGCGGATGCCGGTGGTCTGCGAGACGCCGTCCTATGTGACGGTGTGCGCGCTGGTCAGCGCCGGGCTCGGGGTGGCGCTCGTGCCGCGGATGGTGGCGGACGCCGCCGCCGTGCCGCTGGGGGTGCGGGCGCTCGCCGCGCCCGGGATCCGCCGCACGATCGCACTCGGCTGGCGCGAGCAGGAGCGCGGCCCGTCGGCGGCGGCGCTGCGCGCCCTGCTGCTGGCCGGTTACCGGCGCGGGCCCGAGGCACCGGCGCGGACCCCGCGGGTCTGAACGCCCCCTGCGGAGCGGCGGATTGACGTGCCGTCAGGGCACCGGAACGGCCCACGGGATCGAGATCCACACCCGCTTGCCGCCCTCGTCGGTGGGCGTGATCCGGAGTCTGCCGCCGGACTCCGCCGCGAGGTGCCGGACGATCACCATCCCCCGCCCGTTGTCCTGCTGGACGGCCGCGGGCAGCCGCTGCGGCCACCGCGGGTGGCTGTCGGTGACACCGATCACCAGCTGCTCCTGCCGTTCCAGCCGGACGTCCACGGTGAAGGTCGGCGACTGGCCCGAGGTGTGCAGCACCGCGTTGGTGGCCAGTTCCGACACGATCAGCCGCACCGAGTCGACCGACGGGGCGTCCGGCGGCAGACCCCATTCCGCGAGCTGCGCGCAGACATAGCGCCGCGCCGCCGGTACCGAGGCGGGGTCGCTCGGCAGCGTGACGGAGGCTTCCTGGAGATCTGCCATGGCGACGTCGTCCCTTTCCCACCGTGAACCGGGGTGCCGGCGCGAACTGTCGGACGGGGCCCGGAAGTGGCTGGTTCGCGCCAGACTGCCACTAATCGTGCCGCCGTCACCGCTTCCGCACCGCGCAATGCATATATCTGTCGCTCAAAACGGTGAACTCTGCTACGTGGATACGCATTTGGTCGGCAGACTGTCGTAATGACCGTCTACAGGTCGGCATCTATCGCTTCAGGAGGTCCGAGAGGCCATGGAACGGGTCCCCGCCGTACGCCGTCGCAAGCTCGGTGGAGAACTGCGCCGACTTCGCGACCTGTCGGGAATGACCAGCGGACAGGCGGCCGAGGCGGCCGGCTGGCACCAGTCGAAGGTCAGCCGGATCGAGACCGGCACCAGCAGTGTCAGCGCCGAGGACGTCGAGGTGCTGCTCGACGTCTACGGGGTGCGCGACCGCGATCTGCGGGATCTGCTCGCCACGCTCGCGGGACAGGGCAGGCAGCGCGGCTGGTGGCAGGACTTCCGTGACGTACTGCCGGTCGAGTACCGGGACTTCATCAGCCTGGAGGCGGGCGCCAGCCGGGCCCGTTCGATGGAGAACAGCGTGGTCCCGGGGCTGTTGCAGACCCCTGCCTACGCGCTGGCGCTCACCCGTGACGTCATGCCGCAGCTCTCGGCGCGCGAGGTCGAAGCGCTCGTGGACGTGCGGATCGCGCGCCAGGCGGTGCTCCGGCAGAAGGCGCCGCTCGAACTGTGGGCAGTGCTGGACGAGGCGGTGCTGCGCCGGGCGGTCGGCGGCCCCGCGGTCATGTCCGAACAGCTCCGGTCACTGGAGCGGGCCGCGACCGAACCCGGGATCCGGCTCCAGGTGCTGCCGTTCGGCGCCGGCGGGCACATAGGAGTTACGGGTTCGTTCGTTATCTTCTCCTTTCCGCGCATCGCCGATCTCGATGTGGTTGTTATCGATCATTTGACGAGTAGTCTCTACGTCGATCGAAAAGAAGACATCACGGCATACGGCGCCGCGTTCACTCGATTGAGCAACATCGCCCTTCCTCGCGACGAGTCCGTCGCGTTGATCCGTAGGATCGCCGAGGAGATGTCGCGATTCGCAGGCGCGTAAAGGAGGCCACCATGGCGGCACAGTCCGGGTTTGTTTCCTCGAGTGCGTCGATTCACGGCGTGACATGGCGGCGGAGCAGTCACAGCACCGCCGCCAACAACTGCGTGGAGACCGCCGCGCTCACCGCGGGTCTGCTCGCGGTACGCGACTCCAAGGATGTCACGGGTCCTGCGCTGCTCTTCCCGGCCGCGTCCTGGGCCCACTTCGTCCATGCGGTCCGCAGGGACGACCTCGGCCCGGCGTAAGGGATCGTTTTCAGCCGCGCGGCGCCGTCACGACGGCGCCGCGTCGCCGTACCGGCCGCAGGTCACCGTCTCAACCGCACGCCACCGTCTCAGCCGCGCGGCGCCGTACGGACGATGGTGTCGACCGCGCCCGCGATCTGGGTGTCAGTCAGGTCGCAGCGGGCGGTCAGCCGCATCCGGGACACGCCGTCGGGCACGGACGGCGGGCGGAAGCAGCCGACGGCCAGACCTTCGGTGCGGCAGCGCGCCGCCCAGGCGACGGCCGCGTCCGGCGAGGGCGCGCGGACCGACACCACGCAGGCGTCGGGCGCGGTCGCGTCCAGCCCCGCCGCGGTCAGCAGCCGGTGGAAGGTGCGGGCCGCGTCCAGGGCGCGGCCCGCGCGTTCGGGTTCGCGGCGCAGCAGCCGCAGCGCGCCGAGCGCGGCTCCCGCGGCGGCCGGGGCGAGTCCGGTGTCGAAGATGAAGGTGCGGGCCGCGTTGATCAGGTGCTCGATGACCTCCGCGGGCCCGAGCACCACGCCGCCCTGCGCGCCGAAGGACTTCGACAGGGTCGCGGTGGCCACCACATCGGGTGCGCCGGCCAGTCCGGCCGCCGCGAGCGCGCCGCGCCCGCCCTCGCCCAGCACACCGAGGCCGTGCGCGTCGTCGACCAGCAGCGCGGCGCCGAAGTCGCGGCAGGCGGCGGCGAGCGCGGGCAGCGGCGCCGCGTCCCCGTCCACCGAGAACACCGAGTCGCTGACCACGACCGCGCCCACTCCCCCGCCGTCCTCCCGTACGGCGCCGCCGTCGCGCCGCGCCCGCGCGCCGAGCGCCTTGCGGACGGCGTCGGGGTCGGCGTGCGGAACGACCTCGGTGGTGGCGCGCGACAGCCGGCAGCCGTCGATCAGCGAGGCGTGGTTGGCGGCGTCGGAGACCAGCAGGGTGCCGGGTCCGGTCAGCGCGGTGACCGCCGCGAGGTTGGCGGCGTAGCCGGAGGCCAGTACGAGCGCCGCCTCGAAGCCGGTGAAGTCGGCCAGTTCCGCCTCCAGTTCGGCGTGCAGCGCGGTGCTGCCGGTGACGAGCCGGGAGCCGGTGGCTCCCGCGCCCCAGCGCAGGCAGGCGTCGGCGCCCGCCCGGGTGACCTCGGGGTGCCGGGTCAGGCCGAGGTAGTCGTTGCCCGCCAGATCCAGCAACTCCCAGTCCGCGGGGCGCGGCCGGAGTTCCCGGCGCAGCCCGGCCGCGCGCCGCAGTCGCGACTGCTCGGCGAGCCAGCCGAAGGGTCCCGGCCGGCCGTCGGCCGTACGATCCGCCCCGGCGCCGGACGCGTCCGTCCCCGCCGCGAGGTCATCCGTCAACGCGGCGAGGCCGTCCGTCTCCACGTCGGGTTGGTCCGTCCCCGCGGCGGGGTCGGCGGCACGGGTGCTCTTCACGGGGCTCCCTGGGAGTCGGCGGGCGGATCACGGGGACGGCCCGAAACAGCGGTCGGTCGTCGTCAGCAACGTACCCGCGCATCACACCTGCACAGGGTGTGGTGATGCACACACCTGTAGCCACCGCAGTTGTGCGGTCCGCCATTGGCCCCGGGTGCCCCGGTGCGCGAGGATCGCCCCTATGGATCTGCTGACCACTCTCGTGGACAAGGGGCTGCGGCGCGAGCTGCCCACCCGGGACGAGGCGCTTGCCGTCCTGGCGACCTCCGACGATGACCTGCTCGACGTGGTGGCCGCGGCGGGCAGGGTGCGCCGCCAGTGGTTCGGGCGCCGGGTCAAGCTGAACTACCTGGTCAACCTCAAGTCCGGGCTGTGCCCCGAGGACTGCTCGTACTGTTCGCAGCGGCTCGGCTCGAAGGCCGAGATCCTCAAGTACACCTGGCTGAAGCCGGACGAGGCCGCCGCCGCCGCGCGCGCCGGGGTGGCGGGCGGCGCCAAGCGGGTCTGCCTGGTGGCGAGCGGACGCGGCCCGACCGACCGTGACGTGGACCGGGTCTCGGCGACCATCGCCGCCATCAAGGACCAGAACGAGGACGTGGAGGTCTGCGCCTGCCTCGGTCTGCTCTCCGGCGGCCAGGCGGAGCGGCTGCGGTCGGCCGGCGCCGACGCGTACAACCACAATCTCAACACCTCCGAGAGCACGTACGGGGACATCACCACCACGCACACCTACGCCGACCGCGTGGACACCGTGCAGCAGGCCCAGGCCGCCGGGCTCTCCGCCTGTTCCGGGCTGATCGCGGGCATGGGCGAGAGCGACGCGGACCTGGTGGACGTGGTGTTCTCGCTGCGCGCGCTGGACCCGGACTCGGTGCCGGTCAACTTCCTGATCCCGTTCGAGGGCACACCGCTGGCCAAGGAGTGGAACCTCACCCCGCAGCGCTGCCTGCGCATCCTGGCGATGGTGCGGTTCGTCTGCCCGGACGTCGAGGTGCGGCTGGCCGGTGGCCGTGAGGTGCACCTGCGCACGATGCAGCCGCTGGCCCTGCACCTGGTCAACTCGATCTTCCTCGGCGACTATCTGACCAGTGAGGGCCAGGCCGGTCAGGCCGACCTCGACATGATCGCCGACGCGGGCTTCGAGGTGGAGGGCGCGGGCACCACGACGCTGCCCGCACACCGCGCCGACGTGGCCGCGGCCGGCTGCGGCTCGCACGCCGCCGACGCCGGCTCCGGGTGCGGCTCGCACGACGGCGGCTGCGGACCCTGCGGCGGCCACGGCGAGGACGCGGTCCCGGCCGCCCGTACGGAGACGGCGGCGCGCAAGGAGACGGCGGAGGGCGCGCGTACGGATCTGGTGGCGGTACGGCGGCGCGGCGCGGGAACGGATCTGCCGCCCAATGCCTGAACCCCGCCCGTTGTCCCCCGGCGGCCTCCCGTCGGCGGACGTACCGCTCGACCCGGACGTGCTGCTGGCGCTCGACCGGCAGCACGTCTGGCACCCGTACGGTCCGATGCCCGGCCGGCAGCAGCCGCTGGTCGTCGCCTCCGCGTCCGGTGTCCGGCTGCGGCTGGCGGAACCGGCCGAGGGCCGCACCGAACTGGTCGACGGCATGTCGTCGTGGTGGTCGGCGATCCACGGCTACCGGCACCCGGTGCTCGACGAGGCGGCGCACACCCAGCTCGGCCGGATGAGCCACGTGATGTTCGGCGGGCTCACCCACGAGCCCGCCGTGCGCCTTGCCGCGCGGCTGGTGGAGATCACCCCGGAGCCTTTGCGGCACGTCTTCCTCGCCGACTCCGGCTCGGTGTCGGTCGAGGTCGCGATCAAAATGTGCCTGCAGTACTGGCGTTCGCTGGGCAGGCCGGGAAAGCAGCGGTTGCTCACCTGGCGCGGCGGCTACCACGGCGACACCTGGCAGCCGATGTCGGTGTGCGACCCCGACGGCGGCATGCACGACCTGTGGTCGGGCGTCCTGCCCCGGCAGGTCTTCGCCGGCGCGCCGCCGCCCGGCTTCGACGCGCCGCCCGACCCCCGCTACGTCGCGCACCTGCGGGAGACGATCGCCCGGCACGCCGACGAACTGGCCGCGGTGATCGTGGAGCCGGTGGTGCAGGGCGCGGGCGGCATGTCCTTCCACTCCCCCGGTTATCTGCGGGTGCTGCGCGAGGCGTGCGACGAGCACGACGTGCTGCTCGTGTTCGACGAGATCGCCACCGGCTTCGGCCGCACCGGCACCCTCTTCGCCGCCGACCACGCCGGTGTCGCGCCGGATGTGATGTGCGTCGGCAAGGCGCTGACCGGCGGCTATATGACGATGGCGGCCGCGCTGTGCACGGGAAAGGTCGCCGACGGCATCTCGCGCGGCGAGGTCCCGGTGCTCGCGCACGGCCCGACCTTCATGGGCAATCCGCTGGCCGCGGCCGTCGCCTGCGCCAGTCTCGACCTGCTGCTCGACCAGGACTGGGCGCTGGAGGTCAAGCGGATCGAGTCGGGCCTGCGCGAGGGTCTCGACGGCGTCGCCGCGCTGCCCGGCGTCCGTGACGTACGGGTGCTCGGCGCGATCGGCGTCGTGCAGCTCGACCACCCGGTCGACATGGCGGCGGCCACGGCCGCGGCGGTGCGCGCCGGCGTCTGGCTGCGGCCCTTCCGCGACCTCGTCTACACGATGCCGCCCTATGTGACGGGCGACGACGACGTGGCCAGGATCTGCGCGGCGGTACGGGACGCGGCCGTCGCGGGCTGAGGCGTACGGCCGCCGTACGACCGTACGCACAGCGCTCCCGCGGTTTTCCGTACGGTGGTGCGTACGGACAACGCACGGGCAGCACGCACCAGGGACAGCAACGAGGATCGGAGCGACACCATGGCCATCGTGGTCATCACCGGAACGGGTACCGAGGTCGGCAAGACGGTGGCGACCGCCGCCGTGGCCGCCGCGTCGCTCGCCCAGGGGCTGAGCGTGGCCGTGCTCAAGCCCGCGCAGACGGGCGTGGCCGACGGGGAGCCGGGCGACGCCGCCGAGGTGGCCCGGCTGGCGGGCGCCGTCACGGCCGCCGAACTCGCCCGCTATCCCGAGCCGTTGGCGCCGGCCACCGCGGCCCGCAGGGCCGGTATCCGGCCGGTCGGCCCGGAGGACATCGCGGAGGCCGCGGCCAAGCTGGCCGCCGTGCACGATGTCGTCCTGGTCGAGGGCGCGGGCGGCCTGCTGGTGCGCTACGACGAACAGGGCTCGACGCTCGCCGACGCCGCCGCGCTGCTGCGCGCCCGTGTGCTGCTGGTCGCCCCCGCCGGGCTCGGCACCCTCAACTCGACCGCTCTGACGGTGGAGGCGCTGGAGGCCCGCAAGGTCGACTGCATCGGCGTCATCATCGGCAGCTGGCGGTCGGAACCCGAGCTGGCCGAGCGCTGCAACATCGCCGATCTCCAGGAGGCCGCCAAGGCGCCGCTGCTCGGCGCGCTCCCCGAGGCCGCCGGCGCGCTGTCCCCCGCGGCCTTCCGCGCCGCCGCCCCGGACTGGCTGGCCCCCCAGCTCGGCGGGACCTGGGACGCGGCGGCCTTCGCCGAGGTGTACGCGCCGGAGCCGTACGGCGCCTGACGTCCGCGGCGCGGCGCGGGCCTCAGCCCTGCCGCGGCTCGGTCGTCCAGCTCCGCAGCTCGTCGGCGATGCTCTCCAGCGGCGCGGTGCCGTCCTTGACCAGCCGCGCCAGATCGCGGACCTGCTCCGGGGTCATGGCGGGCTTGAGGCCGCTGGCGACCAGATACGCGTAGGCGACGGCCGAGGCGTACAGCGCGTTGCTCTCCTCCAGGGCCGGTACGTGCACCAGCAGCTGGAGCAGGGCGGCGGCCCTGGTGTGCGTGTCCGTGTACACGGGCGTGCCGAAGATCTCCGCGTCGTGCCTGCCGACCGCGGCGACGAGCGCGCCCCAGTCGGTCACCTGCGGATCGCCCGGCGTGTAGCGCTCCGCGACCATCAGCAGCCAGGAGAGACTGATCCGAAGGGTCAACGCGCGCCTTCGCCGCGGATGTCCCTGCCGTCCCGGATGTCCTTGCCGTCCCGGGTACCGAACTCTTCCGCGAACACTTCTTCGTAGCGCTTCATGAAGTCGGCGGCGGCCTCGACGAACGCCTTGCCGTTCTCCCCCTCGTCCTGCCGGACGAGTTCCTCGATGTAGCGGTTGACACTGATGCCGCGCTGCGAGGCGCGCTGCCTGGCCGTCTCGGCCGTGGCTTCGTCCACCCGAACGTTCAACTGGGTCTTCGGCATGTGTCCACGCTAGCGCCGTGGCGCTAGTAGCGGCAAGAGCGCTTTTGCCGGGACGGCGCCGCGCCGACGGCCAGGAGGGGGCAGCCGCATACGGCGTCTCGCATGCCGGAATGCCGCGTACGCCCCGCGGCACGGTGATGGGATGAGGACATGAGCGATCTTCGTATACGGTCCGCCGATCCGTCGGACGTCCCGGCCGTCCTCGGTTTCTGGCGGGTCGCGGCCGAGGGCACCAGCATCAGCGACGACGAGGCGGGCGTGGCCGGGCTGGTCGCCCGCGACCCCGGGGCCCTGCTGCTCGCCGAGCGCGACGGCACGCTGGTCGGCACCGTCATCGCGGGGTTCGACGGCTGGCGCTGCCACCTCTACCGCCTGGCCGTGCACCCCGCCGCCCGTCGTCAGGGCGTCGCCACCGCGCTGCTCTCGGCCGCCGAACGGCGCTTCACCGCCCTCGGCGGCCGGCGCGGCGACGCGATGGTCCTGGAACGCAATGTCACCGCCCATGGCGCGTGGTCGGCCGCGGGCTATGTCCGTGAGGCGCGGTGGCGCAGGTGGACGAAGAGCCTCGGCTGAAGCGAGCCTGGGGTGGAGTCCGGGCGGGGCGGGCGCCCGGGGGTGGGCGTCCACCCTCTCGTCCTGAATGCCGCGCGCCGCCGCCCGTCGTGGTTGATCATGGGACCGAGGTGACGGGATGACTGAAGCACTGCTGCTGGTGGTGGCCGTACTGCTCACCCTGGCCTGCGGCCTGTTCGTCGCGGCCGAGTTCTCGCTGACGACGATCGAGCGGGGCGAGCTGGAGCGCGCGGAGCGGGAGGGGGAACGGGGGGCCGCGGCGGCGCTCGCCGCCGTACGGACGCTGACGGTGCAGCTGTCCGGCGCCCAGCTGGGCATCACGGTGACCGGCCTGGTCATCGGCATGCTCGCCAAGGGCTCGATCGCGAAGCTGCTGCGCGGCCCGCTGCGCGCGGTCGGACTGCCCGACACGGGGGCGTCCTCGGTGGCGCTGGTACTGGGCACGGCGATCTCCACGGTGGCGCTGATGGTGATCGGCGAGCTGGTGCCGAAGAACTGGGCGATCTCCCGGCCACTGCCCGTCGCCAAGGCGGTCGCGGCGCCGCAGCGCGCCTTCACCACGGCCTTCCACCCGCTGATCCACCACCTGAACAACACCGCCAACCGGATCCTGCGGGCGATGGGCCTGGAACCCGCGGAGGAGCTGGCGTCGGCGCGCGGGCCGCAGGAACTGGCCGCGCTGGCACGGCACTCCGCGAAGGAGGGGGCGCTGGAGGCGGACACGGCGGAGCTGTTCGTACGGACGCTCAGCCTCGCCGACCTGACCGCGGAGAACGTGATGACGCCCCGCGTCCAGGTCACCGCGCTGGACGCGCAGGCCACCGCCGAGGACGTGGCGAACGCGACCCGCGCGACCGGCCTGTCCCGCTTCCCCGTCTACCGCGGCAGCCTGGACTCGGTGATCGGCACGGCCCACGTCAAGGACGTCCTCGCCGTGCCCGCGGACCGGCGGGCCCGGGTGCCGGTCACCGAACTGCTGCGGGAGCCGCTGCTGGTGCCGGAGACGCTGACCGTGGACAAGCTGCTCGACCGGCTGTCGGGGCGCCGCTCCATGGCGGTGGTGATCGACGAGTACGGGGGCACCGCCGGGGTCGTGACACTGGAGGACATCGTCGAGGAGGTCGTCGGCGAGGTGCGCGACGAGCACGACCCCCAGGAGCTGCCCGACCTGCTCTTCCTGCGGGAGGCGCCGGACGGGCGCCGCATCTACGACGCGGACGGCGCGACACGGACCGAGGACCGTCTTGAGCGGATCGGGCTGCACGCCCCGGACGGCCCGTACGAGACGCTCGCCGGTCTGGTCGCGCAGCGCCTGGGCCGGATCCCGGAGCGCGGCGACGTGGTCGAGCTGGACGGCTGGCGGATCGAGGTCACCGACGCGAGCGGCCACCGCGCGTCCCGGGCCCGGCTGGTCTCGCCGCCGCGCGAGCCGGACCCGGCGCCCGGCCCGAGCGGGGCCGAGGACGGGGGCCGCGGCCGATGACCGTCGTCCAGTTGCTGATCGGCGCGTTCACCCTGGTGGCGAACGCCTTCTTCGTCGGCGCCGAATTCGCCATGATCTCGGTGCGCCGCGGCCAGGTGGAGACGCTCGCCGAGGGCGGTGACCGGCGGGCCCGCGCCGTGGTGTGGGGGCTGGAACACCTGTCGCCGCTGCTGGCCGCGGCGCAGCTCGGCATCACGGTCTGCACGCTGGTGCTCGGCATCGTCGCCGAGCCCGCGATCGCGCATCTGCTGGAACCGGTGTTCCACGCCGTGAATGTGCCCGACAGCGCCATCCATGTGATCGCGTTCGTCATCGCGCTGGCGGTGGCGACGTATCTGCACATGCTGTTCGGCGAGATGGTGCCGAAGAACATCGCGCTCGCCGATCCGGTGCGCTCCGCGCTGCTGCTCGGGCCACCCCTGGTGACGCTGACCAGGGCGCTGCGGCCGGTGATCTTCGCGATCAACGCGTTCGCGAACACGCTGCTGCGGATGCTGCGGGTGGAGCCGCGCCAGGAGGTGGCGTCGGTGTTCTCCGACGACGAGCTGTCGCGGATGGTGGTGGACGCGGAGGCGGCGGGCCTGCTGGACCAGCGGGCCACCGCGCGGCTGCGGGACGCGCTGGAACTGGGACGACGGCCGGTCGGCGAGATCGTGGTGCCGCCCGAGCGGGTGGTACGGGCGCCGCTGGGCATCACGCCCGAGGGTCTGGAGGCGCTGGCCGCAGAATCCGGCTACTCGCGCTTCCCGGTCGCCGACGCCGACGGCCGGGTGCGCGGATATCTGCACGTCAAGGACGCGCTGGACGCCGATCCCCGGGACGCGCCCTTCCCGCTGCCCGCGCTGCGCCGGATCACCAGGGTCGGCGCCGCCACGCCGCTGGACGACGTGCTGACCGCGATGCGCGCGGGCAGCGCCCATCTGGCGGCGGTGGTGGACGAGGAGGGCCGCGGCATCGGCCTGGTGACGATGGAGGACGTCCTCAAGGAACTGGTCGGCCGCGGCCGGCCGTGAGACCGTCTGCGCGCCGGTGACGCCGCCGGGCCGGCCCGACGCACCAGGACGCCCTCGCCGTACGCGCCGGGCCGCCCGACCCGCGGGACGCCCTCGCCATACGCGTCGGGCCGCCCGACCCGCGGGGCGCCCCTCGTGACCGGCCGGACTGAGCGGTCGCATAGGATCACCCGCGCCATGCAGACAGACGCACAGACCACCGCGAGCGGCTCCACGCCCGCCACGTACACCAGCTTCGTCGCCCTCGGGGACTCCTTCACCGAGGGCATGTCGGACCTGCTGCCCGACGGCACCTACCGGGGCTGGGCCGATCTGCTCGCCGCCCGCCTGGCCGCGCGGGCCGAGCCCGGCCAGGACTTCCGCTACGCCAATCTCGCCGTCCGCGGCAAGCTGATCCGGCAGATCTCCGAGGACCAGGTCGATGTCGCCGCCGCGATGGGCGCCGACCTGATCACGCTGGTCGGCGGGCTCAATGATGTGCTGCGGCCCAAATGCGACGTGGACGCCGTTTGCGCGGCGCTGGAGAGCTCGGTGGAGCGACTCGCGCCCGCCTGCGAGCAACTCGTCCTGATGCGCAGCCCGGCCAGGCGCGGCCCGGTGGCGGCCCGCTTCCTGCCCCGTATGGAGCAGCTCTACGCCTTCCTCGACGACCTCGCGGCCCGGCACGGCGCCCTCGTGGTGGACCTGCACGGCGCCGAGGTGCTCGGCGACCAGCGAATGTGGGGCGACGACCGGCTGCATCTGACGGCGGAGGGCCACCGGCGGGTCGCCGAGGCGGTGTGGCAGACCCTCGGCCTGCCGCCCGAGTCGGACTGGACGGTCGGCCTGCCGCCCGCGGTCCGCCCCGGCTGGGCGGCCCGCCGCACCGCCGACGCGCGCTTCACCCGGCAGCATCTGCTCCCGTGGATCGCCCGCCGGCTCACCGGCCGCTCCTCGGGCGACGGCCGCCCGGCCAAACGGCCGGACCTGCTGCCGTACGCGCCGCTGCCGTCGTCCGAGGACTGACCGCCGTCCCGCCGCACGCCCTGGCCGTCGCCCGGACCAGCGGCACCGCCGCGACCAGTAGAATCTCCACACGTGACTGCTAAGCCGCGCATCCCGAACGTCCTGGCCGGCCGCTACGCCTCGGCGGAGCTGGCGACCCTGTGGTCCCCCGAGCAGAAGGTGGTGCTCGAGCGCCGCCTGTGGCTGGCGGTGCTGCGGGCCCAGAAGGATCTGGGCATCGACGTGCCGGACCAGGCGCTCGCGGACTACGAGCGGGTCCTGGAGCAGGTGGACCTCGGGTCGATCGCCGAGCGCGAGAAGGTCACCCGGCACGATGTGAAGGCGCGGATCGAGGAGTTCAACGCGCTGGCCGGGCACGAGCAGGTGCACAAGGGCATGACGTCCCGTGACCTGACCGAGAATGTGGAGCAGCTCCAGATCCGGCTGTCGCTCGAGCACGTCAGGGACCGTACGGTCGCGGTGCTCGCCCGGCTGGGTCAGCTCGCGGGCGAGTACGCGGAGCTGGTGATGGCGGGCCGCTCGCACAATGTGGCCGCGCAGGCGACGACGCTCGGCAAGCGGTTCGCGACCACCGCCGACGAGCTGCTGGTGGCCTTCGAGCGGGTCGAGGACCTGCTCGGCCGCTATCCGCTGCGCGGCATCAAGGGCCCGGTGGGCACCGCCCAGGACATGCTGGACCTGCTGGGCGGCGACAGCGCCAAGCTCGCCGAGCTGGAGCACCGGATCGCCGACCACCTCGGCTTCTCCCGGGCCTTCACCTCCGTCGGCCAGGTCTACCCGCGCTCGCTGGACTACGACGCGGTGACCGCGCTGGTGCAGCTCGCGGCGGGCCCCTCGTCGCTGGCGAAGACGATCCGGCTGATGGCCGGCCACGAGCTGGTCACCGAGGGCTTCAAGCCGGGGCAGGTCGGCTCCTCGGCGATGCCGCACAAGATGAACACCCGCTCCTGCGAGCGCGTCAACGGCCTGATGGTGATCCTGCGCGGCTACGCGTCGATGACCGGCGAGCTGGCGGGCGACCAGTGGAACGAGGGCGATGTGTCGTGCTCGGTGGTGCGCCGGGTCGCGCTGCCGGACGCCTTCTTCGCCTTCGACGGGCTGCTGGAGACCTTCCTCACGGTGCTCGACGAATTCGGTGCCTTCCCCGCGGTCGTGGCGCGCGAACTGGACCGCTACCTGCCGTTCCTGGCCACCACGAAGGTACTGATGGGCGCGGTGCGCGCGGGCGTCGGCCGGGAGGTCGCGCACGAGGCGATCAAGGAGAACGCGGTGGCGTCGGCGCTGGCGATGCGCGAGCAGGGCACCGAGCGCAATGAGCTGCTCGACCGGCTGGCCGCCGACGAGCGGATTCCGCTGGACCGGGCGGGGCTCGACGCGCTGATGGCCGACCGGCTGTCCTTCACCGGCGCGGCGTCCGGGCAGGTCGCCGAGGTGGTGCGGCGGATCGAGGACGTCACCAAGGCGCATCCGCAGGCCGCGGCGTACCGCCCGGGGGCGATCCTCTGACCCCCGTGGCAGTGGGAGGGTCCGCCGTATGACGCCGGAACAGCTCGCCGCGGCCCGCGACCGCACCCTGACCGATGTGATCGGGGGCGGTCTGCGGGTGCTGTTCTGCGGGATCAACCCGGGCCTGATGTCGGCGCACCTCGGGCAGCACTTCGCCCGGCCGGGCAACCGCTTCTGGCCCGCGCTGCACGCCTCCGGCTTCACCCCGCGCCGCTTCGCCCCGGCCGAGCAGTACGAGATGCTCGCGCTCGGCCTCGGCATCACCAATGTGGCCGGGCGGGCGACCGCGCGCGCCGACGAGCTGACGGCCGACGAACTGGTCGAGGGCGGGCGGCGGCTGACCGCGAAGGTCGAGGAGTACCGCCCGGCCTGGCTCGCGGTGCTGGGCGTCACCGCCTACCGGGTCGCCTTCGCCGACAAGCACGCGCGGGTCGGCCCGCAGGAGCGGACGATCGGCGCGACCCGGATCTGGGCACTGCCCAGCCCCAGCGGACTGAACGCCCACTGGTCACCGGCCGCGCTCGCCGAGGAGTTCGCGCGGCTGCGGGAAGCGGCCGACCACGGCGCCGCGGAGGTCCCCGCACCCGCGGACGGCCGCGGAAGGTAGCGGCCCCGGCCGGATTCCGGAACCGTACGCGCCCCCTGTCGTCCGGCCCCGTGTGTGTCGCGCGGAGCACCGCCGGATGACAACTGGCGGCCCGTCAGCGTTTTCGCGGACGTATGCGACGGGACCGGTTCGGGCGAGCACTCGCCGTAACGCCCCGGGCCGGGTACGATCCGCCACACACAGGTACAGGCTGGGAGGACAGACGTTGGGGCGGCTCACCGGCGGGGATCCATCCCTGCTACGGCGGATCAATTCCGCGGTCGTCCTCCACGCGCTGCGCGGGGCGCAGACCCCGACGCTGACCGAGCTGGTGCACACCACCGGTCTGTCGCGGCCCACCGTCGAGGGCGTCATCGAGGGCCTGACCGAGTCGGACCTCGTGGTCGAGGTGGCGCCCGAGGCCACCGACGGACGCAAGCAGGGCCGCCCCGCCCGCCGGTTCCGCTTCCACGCCGAGGCCGGGCATCTGCTCGGCATCGAGATCGGCGCGCATCAGGTACGGGTGGTGCTGTCGGACCTCAGCGGGCAGGTGCTGGGTTCGCACGGCCGCGAGGTCGACGAGGCCGCGTCCGCCGACGACCGGCTGGAGCGGGTCCGCGGCACCGTCGCCGAGCTGCTGCGCAAGGCGGGCGTGGCGCGCAGCACGCTGTGGGCGGTCGGCGTGGGCAGTCCCGGCATCGTGGAGGCGCACGGCGAGGTGGTCCTCAGCACGGCGCTGCCCGGCTGGACGGGGCTCCCGCTCGGCGAGCGGCTGCAGCGCTCCTTCCGCTGCCCGGTGCTGGTGGAGAACGACGCTAATGTCGCGGCCGTCGCCGAGCACTGGAAGGGTGTCGCGGTCGGCACCGACGACGTGGTGTTCGTGCTGGCCGGGCTGAGCCCGGGGGCGGGCTCGTTGATCGGCGGGCGGCTGCACCGCGGTTTCGGCGGCGCGGCCGGAGAGATCGGCGCCCTGCATCTGCTGGGCCGCGAGGTCACCCCCGAATATCTGCTGTCCACCACGGGCAAGCCGTTGCATCCGCTGGACGAACCGGCCGTCGCGCGGGTCTTCGCGCTGGCCAAGCAGGGCGATGTGCAGGCCAAGGACGCGGTGGAACGGTTCCTGCGCCGCCTGGTGCACGACGTCGCCGCGCTGGTGCTGGCGATCGACCCGGAGCTGGTGGTGATCGGCGGCTGGGCGGCGGGTCTTGACGGGGTACTGGAACCGCTCAGGTCGGAGCTGGCCCGCTACTGCCTGCGACCGCCGAAGGTGACGCTCTCCGCGCTGGGCCAGGAGGCGATCGCCACGGGGGCGCTGCGGCTGGCGCTCGACCACGTCGAGGAGCAGCTCTTCGCGGTCGAGCAGACGTCGCTGTCCCTGCACTGACCGGGCTCGTCGCCGCCCTTACCGGACCTGTCCCGGCCCTGACCGGGCTTGTCCCGGCACACCGAACAGACCTGTCCCGGCACTGATGTGCCGGGACAGCGCGGGGTCGTCGGTCAGGAGGCCTGACGGCTCTCCTCTTCGTGGTGGGTGACCTCGAGGGCGCCGGAGTCGCCGAAGGTCAGCCGGCAGGTGTCGGCGCGGTAGGTGGCCACGGAGGCGGCGGCGACCCGGCCGGCGGAGAAGTAGCGGGTCGTGACGACGAGCACGGGCGCGCCGGGCAGCCGGTCGAGCTGCTTGGCGTCCTCGGCGCTCGCCGAGCCCAGCTCCACGGACCGGTCCTCGCCCTCCAGCTCCAGCGTGTGCAGCTCCCGCAGCACGGCGGGGGCGTGGTTCGCGGGCGTGAGCATCGTGGACAGCTCGGGCACGGACGCCGGCGGTACGTAGAGCAGCTCGGTGGCGACGTGCTGGCCGCGCATTACGCGCTCGCGGCGGACGGTGTGCACGGCCGCGTCGGAACCGGTGCCGAGCAGGGCCGCGATCGCGTGCGGCGCGACGGCCTCGACACAGCCGACGGTCTTCCAGGAGTCGAGCGTGGAGCCGGGCCAGGTGTTGGCGACCGGTCCGACGCGCACACCCATCCGCGGCGGAGCCACGGTGGTGCCGACGCCCCGGCGGCGCTGCAGGCGGCCTTCGAGCTCCAGTTGTTCGAGCGCCTGCCGCAGTGTCGCGCGCGCGACACCGAAACGGGCGGCAAGGTCCCGCTCGTTCGGCAGGATCTCGCCGACCTCGAACTCCGAATCGAGGGCGTCGTTCAGCACGGTCTTGAGGTGCCAGTACTTCGGCTCCTGCACCGATTCGAGCTGCGTGGTCCCCACCCTGTCCTCGCAATCACCAGGTCCGGGGCGGGCCTTGTGGGCCAGCCTTCGGCTTGTTCAGCCTTGTTTCCGAACCACTATTTATTAAAGGTCCTTGCACTACTACGACTCGACGATAGAGCCGGGTCGTGAACTTGGTCAAGACCAATCCTCGGTCGGTGCGCCGTGCTATGGGCCCGCTGTGCGAGACGTTCATGTGTTGTTGACGGTGCGCTGAGATAGCGTTCGTGATCTCTGTGGGGGTGGAGCTGCGGGGATGCACGACAGGTACGGCACGAAGAGGACACGAAGAGGAGCGGATCGATGAGTCCAGTCACCGTGGTGACGGGTGGCGGCCGGGGTATCGGCGCGGCGGTGGCACTGCGGCTGGCGGCCGCGGGGCACGACGTGGGCATCGGTTACGAACGGGCGCGGGACGCGGCCGAGGAGGCCGCCGCACGGGTCCGCGAGGCGGGCGTGCGCTGCGTGACCGTCCAGGCGGACACCAGCGACGAGGCCGCGGTCGACACGCTCTTCGACACCGTCAAGGAGCAGCTGGGTCCGGTCACCGGATTGGTCAACAACGCGGGGATCACCGGACCGCTCGGCCGGTTCACCGAGACGCCGGTCGCGGTGATGCGCCGCGTCGTGGACGTGAACGTGATGGGCGCGATCCTGTGCGCGCGGCGCGCGGCCCTGGAGATGTCCACCCGGTACGGGGGCGCGGGCGGCGCGATCGTCAACATCTCGTCGGGCGGGGCCACTTTGGGCAGCCCCGGCGAGTACGTGCACTACGCGGCGAGCAAGGCGGCGGTCGACTCGCTGACGGTGGGGCTGTCCAAGGAGCTGGCGCCGGACGGCGTCCGGGTCAATTCGGTGCAGCCGGGCATGGTCGTCACCGAGATCCACGCGGCGATGGGCGATCCGGAACGGCCGTGGCGCAATCCGGACCGCATCCCGATGCGCCGGCCCGGGGAGCCGGAGGAGATCGCGCACGCGGTGGCGTGGCTGCTGTCGCCCGAGGCGTCGTACACCACGGGCGCGGTGCTGCGGGTGACCGGCGGTCTCTGAGGCCGCGGGCTCCTCCCGTCGTGCGCCTCGCCGGATACGGCCGGTCCGGTGGATCCGCAACAGCGCGTGACGCCACAGGTGTTGACCTGAGCATGGCTGAAACCCGACGGTGATACGGGGTAACGCCACGGAAACCCGCGGGGCTCGACTTACGGACACAATCCGTGTGCCCCGTACCCGTTCACCGTGCGCAGACAACTGAGGAGCGCCATGCCAGGACCCGTCGTCGACACCGAGAAGCCGACGTCACCACCGCCTCCCGCCGGCGGTTCGCTGGACCGCTGGTTCCGGATCTCCGAACGTGGCTCCACGCCGGGCCGGGAGATACGCGGCGGTCTCGCGACCTTCTTCACCATGGCGTACATCCTCGTGCTCAACCCGATCATCCTGGGCGGCGCGACCGACAAGTTCGGGCACCACCTCTCGGTCGCCCAACTCACCACCGCCACCGCCCTGGTGGCGGCGGTGATGACGGTGATCATGGGCGTCGGCGGCAATCTGCCGCTGGCCATCGCGGCCGGCCTCGGGCTGAACGCCGTGGTGGCCTTCCAGCTCGCGCCGAAGATGAGCTGGCCGGACGCGATGGGGCTGGTCGTCCTGGAGGGCCTGCTGATCTGCGTGCTGGTCGCCACCGGGCTCCGCGAGGCGATCATGAACGCGATTCCGCAGCCGATCAAGCAGGCGATCAGTGTGGGCATCGGCCTGTTCATCGCCTTCATCGGCTTCGTGGACGCCGGTTTCGCCAGCCGCATCCCGGACGCGGCCAAGACGACGGTGCCGGTGCAGCTCGGCGCGACCGGGACGCTCACCGGCTGGCCGGTGCTGGTCTTCTGCCTCGGCGTGCTGCTGACGGTGGCGCTGCTGGCGCGCCGGGTCAAGGGCGCGATCCTGATCAGCATCGTCGTGATGACGATCGTGGCGATCATCGTCAACAAGATCGCCGACCTGCCGGACGCGGCCTGGGGCCTGACGGTGCCGAAGGTGCCGCATCATGTGACGGCCACACCCGACTTCGGGCTGATCGGGGACTTCAGTCTCTTCGGCGGCTTCCAGGAGGCGGGCGTCGTCACCGCCGCGCTGTTCGTCTTCACCCTGGTGCTGTCGGACTTCTTCGACGCGATGGGCACGATCGTCGGCATCTCCAACGAGGCCGGGCTGCTGGACGAGCAGGGCCGGGTGCCGAACATCGGCCGGGTGCTCTTCATCGACGGCGCCGCGGCCGTCGCGGGCGGCGCGGCCTCCGCCTCGTCGAACACCGCCTATGTGGAGTCGGCCGCCGGTGTCGGCGAGGGCGCCCGTACAGGGCTCGCGAGCGTCGTCACGGGCGCGCTCTTCGTCGTCGCGCTCTTCCTGACCCCGCTGGCGGGAGTGGTGCCCTCGCAGGCGGCGGCGCCCGCGCTGGTCGCGGTCGGTTTCCTGCTGATGGCGCAGGTCCGCAACATCGACTGGACGCAGTACGACATCGGCATCCCGGCCTTCCTCACCATCGCCGTGATGCCCTTCACGTACAGCATCACCAACGGCATCGGCGCGGGCTTCCTGTCCTTCGTGACGATCAAGCTCGTCCTGGGCAAGGCGCGCGATGTGCATCCCCTGGTGTGGGGTGTGTCGGTGTGCTTCCTCGCCTACTTCGCGATCGATCCGCTGCAACAACTGCTCGGCGCCAAGTAGGCGGCGTACGGGACGCGTCGGCGCCGAGCGCGGTCACGACGCCCCGACCGGGACGGGGGCGCCCGGTCGGGGCTGCTGGCCGGACCGGCGCTGTGCACCGGCCCGTACTGTGACAACTCGCCCCATACGCGGGGAGTTCCCGGCTCCCGGAGAATTTACGAAGCACGTTCCGCCGGGCCGGTCACGGCGCCGCGGCGGCCTCCGCGGCCGGTTCCGCGCGGGCCGTCGCGGGCCCGGGTCCCGCGTGGTGCGCGGCGGGACCGGGCGTGGCCGCCGGCACGGGCGCGGCATCGGTCCGCGGTGCCGGGGCGCCGTCGCGCGCCCGGCGCCGCCGCAGCGCGCCCGAGCCCACGGCGACGCCGCACGCCACCAGGACGCTGCCCAGGAGCTGCCCGGTGCCGAAGGTGCCGACCGCGACCAGGGGCGCGGTGACCGCGGCAGCCACCGGGATGAGACCGGAGAAAAGGGTGGCGCGCTCGGTGCCGATCCGCTGGAGGCCCGCGTACCAGCAGACGAAGCCGATCACGGTGGCCACCACCGACTGCCAGCCGAGCGCCAGTGCCTCGGACCCGGTCGGCATCCGCAGCGCCGCGCTCCCGTCCGTCGCCATACCCACGGCGCCCGCTTCCAGGGCGGCCAGCGCGCAGACGCACGCCGAGAGCAGCGGCGGCCCCAGCGGCCGTACCAAAGGGGCGGCCAGCAGCGCGAAGCCGACCTCGCCGGCCAGGGCGAGCACCGACCAGAACAGGCCGGCGCCGTCCGTACCGCCCCAGCCCTGGACGACGAACGCGCCTGCGGCGACGAGCAGCGCTCCCCCGGTCACGGTCACCGTCGGGCGCCGCCCGGCGCCGAGCGGGACCAGGACCGCGACCACGATGGGCGCGCAGCCGACCAGGACGCCGGGCACGGCGGGTTCCGCGGTCCGCTCCGCGGCCAGGATCGCCAGGTTGAACCCGACCATGCCGACCGCGGCGACCGCCGCCGCCCGCGCCCACTGCCGTACGGTCAGCGCCCGCAGCCGCCGCCCCGCCTGCTTGCGGGCGGGCCACAGCAGGAGCAGGCACGCCGAGCCGTAGCGGAGCGCCTGGCCGCCTGCGTGCGGGTAGTCCACGAGCGCGCCGCCCGCGGTGAAGGAGGCGCCCACCAGGACGCAGGCGACGGCGGTGAGGACGAAACCGGCGCGTGGAGAGGAGTTCATACGGCGACGCTATGAAGGAAAGCGGTCCGGTTTAAGGTCCATTCCCATGGGAGCCAAGAGGACCAATTCGGATGCGGAGCCGTCCAGCGATGCGCAGGGAGGTTCGTCGGACGGTGCGCCCAGTGCGGCGCCGGACGGTACGGCGGCGGACGGTGACGTGTCGGACGGTACGGCGTCGCCGTCTCCGGGCTGGCCGGCGGCGTGGGAATTGCTGCTGCCGACCGCCGCGGCGCCGGCGCGCGGGCGCGGCCGGGCATTGCAGGCGGCGCTGCGGGACGCGGTCCGCTCCGGGCGGCTGGCGCCCGGCACCCAGTTGCCCGCCAGCCGCGAACTGGCCGCCGATCTCGGGGTGTCGCGGGGGCTGATCACCGACGCGTACGCGCAGCTCACCGCCGAGGGCTATCTCAGCGGGCGGCAGGGTTCGGGCACATGGGTGACGGCCGCGGGCACGGCGGACGCGGCCGCCGCGACGGCGCCGCCGCCCGCGGACGACCGCGGTGGTCCCACGGACTTCAGGCCCGGCCTTCCGGATCTGTCGTTCTTCCCGCGGGCCGCCTGGTCGGCGGCGCACCGCCGGGTGCTCGGCCGGTTGCCGCACCGCGCCTTCGGCTACCCCGACCCGCGCGGTCTTCCCGAACTGCGGGAGGCGCTGGCCGAGTTGCTGGCCCGGCGGCGCGGGGTGGCGGCGGCACCCGACCAGGTGATGGTCTGCTCAGGTGTGGCGCAGGCGCACACGCTGCTCGGTATGGTGCTGCACGCGCGCGGTGAGCGCGCCATGGCGGTCGAGGACCCGGGCAGTCCCGAGCACACCGGTCTCCTGGGCGCGGTCGGTCTGGCGGCGGTGCCCGTGCCGGTCGACGCGGACGGGCTCTGCGTGCCGGCGCTGGCCGCCACGGGTGTGCGCTCGGCCGTCGTCACGCCCTGCCACCAATTCCCGTCGGGCGTGGCCTATTCCGCGCGGCGGCGCGCCCTGCTCACGGACTGGGCGCGTACGGTCGGCGGTCTGGTCGTCGAGGACGACTACGACGGCGACTTCCGGTACGACCGGGCACCGGTCGGCGCCCTCCAGGGGCTGGCGCCCGGCCATGTCGCGTACACCGGGTCGGTCAGCAAGACGCTCGCCCCGGGTCTGCGGCTCGGCTGGCTCGTCGCACCGCCGGACATCGTCGCGGAGGCGGCACGCCGCAAGCGGACGATGGACCTCGGCAATCCGGTCACCGAGCAGGCCGCGCTCGCCGACTTCATCACCGGCGGCCACTACGACCGCCATCTGCGCCGCTGCCAGCGGCTCTACCGCCGTCGGCGCGACATCCTCACCGGCGCCCTGGCCGAGCACTTCCCCGGCGCCGCGGTCACCGGCATCGCCGCCGGCCTGCACGCCATCGTCTCGCTCCCGCCGCGCTACGGCCCCGAGTCCCGCCTTCTGGCAGCCGCCACGTCGGCGGGCATCACCCTCCGCCCGCTGTCCGACTACCGCCACTCCCCCACGCCCGCCGCCGCTTCCCGCATCGACCTCGTCATGGGCTACGCCCATCTCCCGCCGGAAGCGATCTCCCGTGCGGTCGGCCTGCTGGCCGCGGCGGAGGCGGCCGCACCGCGCTGAGGACACGGGCCCCGCGCCCGGCCGGTCGGCGGCGCGTCCGCGCGGGGCGGGGACTCAGGCGTCGTCGGCGGCCGCGACTCCGGCCGTGTGGTCGAGGACCGAGGCCGCTTCCGCGCGGCGCGTGTCGGCGAGGTCGCCGGTGGCGTCGGCGTATT
Organism: Actinacidiphila alni; assembly: GCF_900112845.1. Taxonomy (GTDB): domain Bacteria; phylum Actinomycetota; class Actinomycetes; order Streptomycetales; family Streptomycetaceae; genus Actinacidiphila; species Actinacidiphila alni. The sequence continues at coordinate 324,056 of NZ_FONG01000003.1, read as the reverse complement.
CGGCGAGGACGGCACGGGCGCGGGCGGCCGCGGCCGTGGGGCGGTCGAGGTCGGCCTCCAGCCAGGCGGCGGTGAGGGTGGCGGCGGTGCGGTCGTCGCGGGCGGCGGGGCCGAGGGTCGCGAGGACGGCGATCGCGCGGTCGGTGAGGGTGAGGGCTTCGGCGAAGGCGGCCTCCTGGCCACCCGGGCCGTCCGCACGTTCCGGGGCTTCCGGTCCTTCCATGGCCTCCGGGACTTCCGGGACTTCCGGGACTTCCGGGACTTCCGGGGCTTCCGGGCTTTCCGGGACAGGGGTGTTGGCGAGTGAACGGAGGACGATCTCGGCGGTCTGCCGGTAGGTGTCGGCGAGGTCGATCCGCAGGTGCGTGGTGGCGGTGTGGCCGTCCGCCGCGGACGCGTCGGCGGTCACCGAGGCCAGGGCCTCCTCCGCCACGCGGAGCGCCGCGGACATCAGGGGACGCGCCGCCGACAGGCCGGCGCGGCCGTCGCGGAGTTCGATCCAGGCGCGGGCCCGCAGCGTACGGATCAGGGCGTGCGGGTCCCCGACGGTGCGCCAGAGCTGCTCGGCGCCGGCGTAGGCACGGACCGCCTCGTCGTAGAGGCCGGCCCGGTTGAGGGCGTCCGCCGCGAGGTTGGCGAGCATCGCGTGGTCGCAGGGGTCGTCCCAGCCCTCGGCGATCCGGGCGCCGAGCAGGAACTGCTCGGCGGCCTCCCTGGCCTCTCCGAGGTCGAGCTGGCATTCGCCGAGCCACCAGCGGGCCTGCACGATCCGGCCCTCGACGCCGCCGCGTTCGAGGTCGGGCAGCACGGCCTCCAGCACGCCGGCGCCCTCGGCGGACCGGCCGAGCCTGCGCAGCGCGCCGCCGAACAGCAGCCGCGCGGAGGCGCCCAGGTCGTCGCCGTGGCCCGCCTCGTCGGCCCAGTGCGCGGATTCGAGTGCCTGCGCCGCGGCCTGTTCGTCGTCACCCACCTCGGCGCTTGCCTGGGCGACGAGTAGATGCAGATGGGCACGGTGCGGGGCTTCCAGAATGTCGTCGCCGTGGTCGAGCGCGGCGCGCGCGCAGCGGGCGGCGGTCTCAGGATCGCCGCCGCGCAGGCAGAGGTCGGCGAGCGCCGCCTCGGGCTCGGCCGCGTACCACGGCTGGCCCGCCGCGTGGTGCAACTGCGCGCCCTCACCGAGGAGTCGGACGGCGGAGTCGGTGTCCCCCCGCCCCGCCGCGAGCCGCCCGAGCATGACGCGGGCGTCGGCGAGCCGTCCCGTCATCCCGGGCTCGTCCTGGTGTTTCTCGCCGAAGGCGGCCACTTCCGCGGCCTGTTGCTCGGCCCGCGCGAGCGCGTCCTGACCCGCGGCGCTCGCGTCGTCGGCCGCGGCCACCAACAGGATCCGGCAGCGCAGCAGTTCGACCCCTGCCGCCTGCCGGGCGGTGGCCGTCGCCCGGTCGTGCAGGTCGCGCAGCAGCGCGCACTGCTCGCCGGCGGCGCGCAGCGCCTCGTCCACCTCTCCGGTGAGCGCCAGCGCGTAGGCGGCGCGGGTGCGGCTCGCGGCGGCCTCCCCGGGCTCGCCCGCGTCCGCGAACAGCGCGGCGGCCTGCTGGAACAGCTCCTGGGAACGGGCCGGGTCGGCGATCGCCGTCATCGCCTCGTGGTCCGTGATCTCCGCGCGGGCCTTGGCGTCGATCACCGCGCCGGTCCGCTCGACGGCGGCGGCCACGTCCGCCCACGCCTGGTGGGCGCGCGGGTCGCCGGTCTCGCTGATCCGCCGCGCCTCGGCGAGCAGCGCGGGCACATCGTCCGCCGTGCGGTCGGCGGCGGGCGCGGGCGGCTGCGCGGGGCGTACGGCCGCACCGCCGAGCCGGGCGGCGCGTATCCCCAACGGCAGCCGTTCCAGCAGGGGTTGACGGGCCATCCGGTCCCGTACGGCGGCGGAGACGGCGTCGGAGCCGTTGCGCGCGTCGAAGGCGTGCGCCAGTTCCAGGGCGCGCGTCCGCGCGTGGTCGTGGAGTTCCGCGGCCGTCCAGTCGCGGCCCTCCGGTCCGGGCACGGGCTGCTCCGCGTGGCCGAGGCGGACGAGCCGGCCGGTGAGCAGGGCGGTGACGGCGAGGTGGTCCATGAGGCTGTCGGGGTCGCCCGCGGCGGTGAAGTACGCCGGGTGCTGGGCCAGGATCTCCAGGCCGCGTGCCTCGTTGCCGGTCAGGGCGCAGAATTCGACGTGCTGGGCGACGGCGGCCCGCATGCTCTCCATGGTGCGGACCATCCGGTAGCCGCGCAGGTGATGGGCGCGCGCCTCGTCGGTCCTGCCGGTCCTGAGCAGCGGCAGCAGTGAGGACGCGAGCACACCGTGCGGCTCGTGCGCGCAGGTCAGCTCGCCCGCGAGCACCGGCTGCCAGCTCTCCAGGGCCGCCGCGTCCTCGCCGAGCCGCACCTGCCAGCCGCCCTGGGTGTGCAGTTCGCAGGCGTGGCAGTCGCTCATCACGTCACGGTCGGCGGCGAGCCAGGCCGCGTAGGCGCGTTCGGCGCGAGCCAGGTCACCGATGTGCCGGGCGATCCTGAACTCGCCCTGCCGGACGGCCCGTTCGGAGTGTCCGGCGAGCCGGTAGCGGTGCTCCATCTCGGCCTGCCACTTCTCGATGGCGGCCAGCGGTATGTGCGGCTGGTCGAGCATGCCGCTGGAGACCCACTTGAAGTACCAGTGCAGGCTGTGGGTGGCGAATTCGTCGAAGTCGCCGGGCTGTTCGTCCCACATCCGCAGCGCCTTGGCGAAGGGCACGAATTTCTTGTCGGACTCGGAGCTGTAGTTGTACGCGGTCAGCAGGTTGAACAGCGACTCGATGATCAGCCGCCGGTCGGCGGTGCGGTCCGCCTCCTCCGCGATGCGCTCGGCGCGGGCGTTGCGCGCGGCGCCTTCCGGCTCCGCGCCGTTCTCCTGGATGGCCCTGCGCAGGGCGTCGACCGTACGCGGCTCGGTGGTCATCGGCCCTCCCCCTGCCCCGCCGGGTGTTCGGTCGCCCATTGCAGCAGGTCGAGGAAGGCCCGGTTGAGCAGTGCGGTGTCGGCGGCGCGCAGGGGGCGCTGCGCCATCAACAGGGCCTGCCCGTACAGCGCTTCGACGCAGGTGCCGACCAGCTCGCGGGCCTCGACGGCGCAGATCCTGCGGACCAGCGGATTGAGGTGGTTGAGCACCAGCCGGGCCCGGGGGGCGCTGCCGCGCAGCGAGCCGAGGATGCCCGCCCACAGGTCGTCGGCCCGGTCCTGCTCCTCCTCTCGGGCGCGTTCGTGCCGGGCGGCGCGGTCGTCGAGGTGCAACGCCGGTACGGACAAGGGGTGGAAGGTCCGCAGGACGACGTCGCAGTCGAGCGGTTCGAGCACGGCGCGCGCGGCGGCCAGGAAGCCGGACAGCGCCAGCTCCTCGGCCTGGTCGAGCGGGTCGAGATGGGCGGTGACGGTGTCGGCGTCGAGTTCGGCGACGGGGGTGCCGGGCCGCACCCGGGGCAGCAGGCCGACGAGTTCGGCGTCGTAGGTGTAGCCGCCGTTGACCACGCCCATGCCCTGGGCCGCGGCGATCGCGGCGACCTGCCGGAATTCCTCGACGGTGCGGGTGAAGTGCACGGTCGGGTGGCGGCGGGCGAATTCGTCGAGCGACTGCTGTCCGTCGGTGGTCTCGAACGGCAGCCAGGGCAGCATCACCCGCAGCAGTTCGGGGTCGTGCCGGGCGAGGGTCTTGACCCCGAGGTGGTGCACGGCCAGGAAATGGCCGAGCCGGTCGGGCTCACCCGCCGCCAGTGCCGTCAGCCACTCCTTGATCCGGTCGCCGAGCGCGTCGCGGACCGCGGCGAGCGTCTCGTCGGCGTAGAGGTGTTCGCGGGACGCGGTCGGCCGCAGGCTGTCGGTGTCGATGACGCAGCGGACGAAGAAGGCCCAGTCCGGCAGGAGTTCGTCGGCGCGGTCGGTGAGCAGCATGCCCTTGAGGTGCACCCGGTGGCCGGCCCGCTGGGCGGGGCTCACGGCGGACGGCAGCACGTACGCGATGCCGCGCAGCCCGGCGAGGGGCACGTCGAGGTCGATGGCGTCCAGGGGCAGGAAGCCGAACTGTTCCTGGCAGTGCCGGGCCAGTTCGACCCGGCGGGCGCTCGCGCCCGCGTACCGCCGCTCCCACACCGGCGGCCGGTCGGTGACGGGAGCGTCGTCCACCCGTACGTCGTAGGGCAGCAGCGAACCGAAGTCGCGGGCGACGGCGGCGACCCGGCCGGGCTCGAACCAGTCGGCGGCGCCGGGCCTCGCGGTGAGGTGGACGGTGGTGCCGGGCTCGGCCCTGGCGGCCGCGGGCAGGGTGCGTACGGTGTACGAGCCGTCGTCGCGCGCACACCACTCGACCGGCGGCGCGTCCGGTGTACGCGCGGACCTGCTGACGACGCGGATGGTGTCGGCGACGACGAAGCAGGCCAGCAGGCCGATGCCGAACTGACCGAGGAATTCGGTGCGCGCCGACGCGATGCCGGTCTCCAACTCGTCCCGCTTGGAGCTGCGTCCGATGGTGGCCAGCAGATTGTGGACGTCGTCCTCGGTGAGGCCGATGCCGGTGTCCTCGACGCGCAACGTGCCGGGTCCGGTGTGCAGCAGGACGCGCGCGGGTGCCTCCGGGTCCGCCGCGCGGCGCGCGGTGATCGCGTCGACGCCGTTCTGCAGCAGTTCGCGCAGATAGACCTTCGGGCTGGAGTAGAGGTGGTGGGAGAGGAGATCCACCAGGCCACGCAGGTCGACCTGGAACGTGTGCGGTGTCTGTTCTGCAGTCATCGTCGCTGCGCCGGTGGGGAGAGAAGCTGCGGCGCGGGTAGGGCGGCTCTGGTCCGCGGCGGGCTGAGGTCGGGCCATCGTAGGCGGCGCGGGGGCTCGTTGACCATGGGCCGGGTCGCTCCGCGGCGCGTACCGGGGTCCGGCGCGAGCGGGGCGCACTCGGCAAAAAGGTTGAAAACGTAAGTTAACCGAAAAGATCCGCCCTTTACCGTCCGGTCACGGGACGTTCGTGATCACGCAACACATCTTCGGCATGCTAGATGTATGTCTCATTCGACCCGCGTCCACCCCGGATCACGCCGGTACCACTGGCATCGCGTATGCGTCGAAGTGGCCGCGCTGTTCAGGGCGGTGGCCGGCCACCACTCCTGGTGGGCGCGCCGCCACAGTCACGCGCCACCGGTGCTCGCGCCGCGTTCGGGACCCGAGGCGGAGTCCGCCGCGACGACGCTGTGGCGGCTGCGGACCACCGTCCGCGACACGCCCGGTTCCCTGGGCGCGGTGTGCACGGCACTCGCGGGCGGCCGGGTCGACATCATCACCCTCCAGACGCACCCGCTGGCCGACGGCACCGTGGACGAATTCCTGCTGCGTGCCCCGGCCGACCTGCCCGCCACCGTGCTCGCCCGGTTCGTCACCGAGGCGGGCGGCACCGACACCTGGATGGAGCGGGCGGACGCCCACGACCTGGTGGACACTCCGGCCCGCATCCTCTCCCTGGCCACCCGTACGGCGCTCGACGCGGCGGAACTGCCGCTCGCGCTGCGGCAGTTGTTCGGCCGGTGCACCATACGGTCCACGCCGGCGCCCGCCGCCGACGGCGCGTCCCACGGCGCCGACGGCCCCGCGGAGGACGTGCTGGCCGGTACGGAGATGCGGCTGCGCGATCCGTCGGGCGGCACGATCACCGTGCGCCGTGACCATCTCCCCTTCACGCCCACCGAGTTCGCCAGGGCGCGGGCCCTGCTGGAACTCGACGCCCGGCTCGGCGCGCGGACACCCGCGGCCAAGGACGTCGTCACCCTGCCCGAGGGCAACGAGATCACCGTGCGCCGCGCGGGTCCCGAGGACCGGGAGGCGGCGCTCGCGATGCACGCGCGCTGCTCCGCCGGGACGCTCGCCCGGCGCTACCACGGCCCAGTCGGCGACGCCGACCGCTACCTCGCCCACCTGCTCAGCCCGCGCTTCGGGCAGTCCCTCGCGGTCGAGACAGCCTCCGGCCGCCTCGTGGCCCTCGGCCACCTCCTGTGGGACGGCGACGAGAACGAGGTCGCGCTGCTCGTCGAGGACGAGTGGCAGCGGCGCGGGATCGGTGGCGCTCTGCTGCGCCGACTCGTCGGGCTTGCCGTCGAGGCCGGGCGGGACAGCGTGTACGCGGTGACGCAGGCCACGAACACCGCGATGGTGGCGGCCATGAGGGAGCTTTCCCTCCCCCTGGACTACCAGGTCGAGGACGGCACCCTCGTCATCACCGCGACCCTCCCCCACCCCTCCCTCTCGGAGAATCCGGTCCTCCAGACGGACGACGGCGCGTGATGCCCTTCCGGGCAGGGCCCGTGACCCGCACCGTGCGGACGAGGGTGCCCGATAGGGGCGCGGGGAACTGCGCGACGAGCCCCCACCGGGCCGGTGGTCGCAAAACAACAGCGTCTGCCCCGCTGGGGGCGGTTTGTAAGCCGCGCCACCGCAGTGGCTGAGCGCGCAGTTCCCCGCGCCCCTGAAAAGACCTCGCTCGCCGTCAGGCGAAAGAGCGCCCTCCCTCCGCAGGGGTGCGGAAGCCGGGGGTCGAGGCGCGGGTCGAGTCGGGTGACGCCAGCGCGAGCGAAAGATCCGACCAGAGGTCGTCGACGTCTTCCAGCCCGACCGAGAGGCGAAGCAACTTCTCACTGACGCCGGAGCGGGACCGCTCGGCCTCGGGGACGACACGGTGGCTGATGGACGCCGGATGCTGAATGAGCGTGTCGACACTGCCGAGACTCACCGCGGGGGTGATGAGCCGTACGCCGCCGATGACGGCGTGCGGATCGCCGAGGACTTCGAAGGCCACCATCGCCCCGCCAATCTGCGGATAGTGCACGGCACCGACCCGCGGATCGGCGGCGAGCCGCCGGGCCAGCTCCGCGGCCGTCGCGGACGCGGCCCGCATCCGGACAGGCAGCGTGGAAAGACCGCGCAGCAGCAGATAGCCGGAGAGCGGGTGCAGGACGCCACCGGTGGCGAACCGGACCTGCCGCAGTGCCCCGGCGAACTCCTCGTCGCAGGCCACGACACCGGCGAGCACGTCGCCGTGCCCGCCGAGGTACTTGGTGGCGCTGTGCAGCACGATGCGGGCCCCGGACTCGGCGGGCCGCTGGAGCACGGGTGTGGCGAAGGTGTTGTCGGCGAGCAGCGGCACGGTGCCGCAGGAGTGGGCGACGGCCCGCAGGTCGACCTCGGCGAGCGTCGGGTTCGCGGGCGTCTCGACGATGACGAGTCCGGTGTCGGGCCGGATCGCGTCGGCGATGCCGGCCGGGTCCGTCCAGGTGACCTCGGTGCCGAGCAGACCGGCGGTGAGCAGATGGTCACTCGACCCGTACAGCGGCCGTACGGCGACGACATGCCGCAGTCCGGCCGCCGACCGCGCGAGCAGGCAGGCGGTCAGCGCCGCCATGCCGCTGGCGAACGCCACCGCGGTCTCGGTGCCCTCCAGCCGCGCGAGCGCGTCCTCGAAGCGGGCGGTCGTCGGATTGTCCAGCCGGGCGTAGACGGGCGGTCCTTCGAGGCGTCCGCCGGTCGCGGCGAAGGCGTCGATGCGCCGGGCCTCGGCGCGACTGTCGGAGGACGGGTAGGTGGTGGACAGGTCCAGCGGTACGGCGTGCACACCCAGGGCGGCGAGGTCTTCGCGTCCGGCGTGCACGGCCTCGGTGGCCAGGGTGCGGCGGGGCCGTGACGGGGTCGTTCCTGCTGTCGTCTCCATGCCACCAAGGCTGAACGCCCACCGGACGGAACGGGGAATCCCCCGTGCTACGTTCGGCCGATGACCGACTCCGTCGTGCTGGATCCGGTGGATCTGGAGATACTCCGGCTGCTGCAGAACGATGCCCGGACGACGTACCGCGACCTGGCGGCGGCCGTCGGTGTGGCGCCGTCCACCTGTCTCGACCGGGTGACGCGGCTGCGCCGCGGCGGGGTGATCCTCGGCCACGAACTGCGGCTGGACCCGGCGAAGCTCGGCCGCGGCCTCGAAGCGCTGCTGCTGGTGCAGGTGCGGCCGCACCGCCGGGAGCTGATCACACCGTTCGTGGAGCGGGTCCGCGCCCTGCCGGAGTCCCGCGCGCTGTTCCATCTCACCGGCCCCGACGACTATCTGGTGCATGTCGCGGTGACCGGCGCGACCGATCTGCAACGGCTGGTGATCGACGAGTTCACCTCGCGGCGCGAGGTGGCCCGGGTGGAGACCCGGCTGATCTTCCAGCAGTGGGACTGCGGCCCGCTGCTGCCACCGGCCGCGTAAGGCGCGGGAGAGGCCCCAACGCGGCGCGTGACGCACGTCACGGAGGGCGCGCGGCCCGGGCGCACGCCCCCTTGTCAGGCGTACGCGACCGGCGTAAGGCATCACGAGCACAATGGTGGTGACGCGGAGGCCGGTCACGTACCAGGATGGCCGCATGTCCACTATCACCAGCAGCCCACTGCCCCGCCAGGTCGCCGACACCTACGTCGACGGTCTCCTCGAACTCGACCCGATCCTCGGCACGTACCTCGGAGCCCCGGGCAGCGCCCGCCGGCTGCCGGACTTCTCACCGGCGGGGGCGGATGCGCTGGCCGCGCTGGCCCGCGACACCCTGGACCGGCTGACCGAGGCGGAGGCACGGCCCGGCGGTGACAGTGACGCGGAGCGACGCTGCGGCAGGCTGCTGCGGGAGCGGCTGACCGCGGAACTGGCCGTGCACGAGGCCGACGAGCACCTGCGCACGGTGAGCAACATCAGCTCCCCCGCGCACAGCATCCGCGAGGCGTTCACGCTGATGCCGACCGAGACCGCCGAGGACTACGCGGATCTCGCCGCCCGGCTGCGCGCCGTCCCGGCTTCCGTGGAGGGCTACCGCGCCGCCCTGGCCGAGGGCCTGTCCCGCAAGCTGTACGGGGGCCCGCGCCAGGTGGCCACGGTGATCGGCCAGCTCGGCGAGTGGACGGGCGACGACGGCGGCGACAGCTGGTTCGCCGGTCTCACCGCCGACGGCCCGCAGGAACTGCGCGGTGAGCTGGACGCCGCCGCCGCGGAGGCCACCGCCGCCTACGCGGCCCTGCGCGACTGGCTGCGCGACGTCTACGCCCCCGCCGTCGAGGGCGCGTCCGACACCGTGGGCCGCGAGCGCTACGCGCGCTGGTGCCGGCTGTGGAACGGCACGGACCTCGACCTGGACGAGGCGTACGCGTACGGCTGGTCCGAATACCACCGGCTGCACGCGGAGATGGTCACCGAGGCGGCCAAGATCCTGCCCGGCAAGTCGCCGTGGGAGGTGCTGGCGCACCTGGATCAGCACGGCACGGCCATCGAGGGCGTGGACGAGGTGCGCGACTGGCTCCAGGGCCTGATGGACGAGGCCATCGAGGCGCTGGACGGCACGCATTTCGAGCTGGCCGAGCGCGTCAAGCGCGTCGAGTCCCGTATCGCGCCGCCCGGTGGCGCGGCGGCCCCGTACTACACCGGTCCGTCCGAGGACTTCACCCGCCCGGGCCGTACGTGGCTGCCGACCATGGGCAAGACGCGCTTCCCGATCTTCGACCTGGTCTCCACCTGGTACCACGAAGGGGTGCCGGGTCACCACCTCCAGATCGCGCAGTGGGCGCACGTCGCCGAGAACCTCTCCCGCTACCAGGCGACCGTCGGCATGGTCAGCGCCAACGCCGAGGGCTGGGCGCTGTACGCCGAGCGGCTCATGGACGAGCTGGGCTTCCTGACCGACCCCGAGCGGCGGCTGGGCTATCTGGACGCCCAGATGATGCGGGCCAATCGCGTCATCATCGACATCGGCATGCACCTGGAGCTGGAGATCCCGGCCGATTCGCCGTTCCACCCGGGCGAGCGCTGGACGCCGGAGCTGGGCCGGGAGTTCTTCGGGCAGCACAGCGGCAGGCCGGCCGACTTCGTCGACAGCGAACTGATCCGCTACCTCGGGATGCCCGGCCAGGCCATCGGCTACAAGCTCGGCGAGCGCGCCTGGCTCGCCGGCCGCGAGGCCGCGCGCGCGGCGCACGGCGACGCTTTCGACGCCAAGGCGTGGCACATGGCCGCCCTCTCCCTCGGCTCCCTCGGCCTCGACGACCTGGAGGCCGAGATCTCGGCCCTCTGATCCCGCAAGGGGTGCCCCTCCTGGGGCACCCACCTCCGCGCGGGAGTGGGGGCGGATACGCTGCTGGCTTTCCGTTGTCGCAACTCAAGGTCCTGGACAAGGCGGTACGGCTCGATGACGTTGCACGCTTCGCATGACGGGGGACGGCTGGTCCTGACACAGGGCCGGCTGACGCTGCGCGAGCAGCTTCCCGAGGACGCGGCGCTGCTGGGCGACGGCAAGCCCGCCGGCCTGGTGTGGATCGACGGGGTGCCGGGCGACGGCACCGTGCGCGCGGCCTCGATGACGGTGGCCGCGGCGGCGGCCGGCGTCTACCGGCCGGGGTGGGGCGTTTTCGCGATCCAGCGGAGCGAGGACCTGGTGGCGGTCGGTGGCGCCGGGTTCCACGGTCCGCCGGACAGCGGCGCGGTGGAGATCGGCTACGACCTGTCGGAGTCCGCGCGCGGCGCGGGCTGGGCGACGGACGCGGCGCGGGCGCTGAGCCAGTGGGCGCTCGGCCAGCCCGGTGTGCTGGTGGTGCTGGCCACCACGGAGCCGGACAACCGCCCCTCGCAGGCGGTGCTGGAGCGCGTCGGCTTCGTACGCGTCGCCGACCGCGGCGAGCTGTGGGCGTACGAGCTGACGTCGCTCCCGGACTGACCGGGGCCCGGCTGGCGGAGCTCGCCTGACGGGGCCCGACTGACGAGGCTCGGCTGACGGGGCTCGACCGACCGGGCTCGGCTGACCGAGCCGGTTCATTGGGGCCGGCCGGGCCGGCCCCGGTCAGCAGCCGCAGTCGTCGGCGCCGACCGGCGCGGTGAGCGGGTCGGCGTCGCGCCGCGCCGGCCCGTCGGCCGTCTCGTACGCGAAGCCCTCGCGGATCCAGTACTCCATGCCGCCGAGCATTTCCTTGACCTGGAAGCCGAGGCCGGCCAGGGCGAGGGCGGCGCGGGTGGCGCCGTTGCAGCCGGGGCCCCAGCAGTGCACGACCACAGGGGTGCCGGGGTCGAGGAACGCGGCGGCCAGCTGCGGGATCTGCCCGGTCGGCAGGTGGACGGCGCCGGGGATGTGTCCCTGGTCCCACGCCTGGGTGGAGCGGGTGTCGACCACGACGAAGCCGGGGTGGCCCGCCCCGTCGAGCGCGGCGGCGACATCGGACACATCGGTGTGGAAGGCCAGGGCTGCGGCGAAGTAGGCGGCGGCGTCGGCCGGCGCGGCCGGGGGCACGCGCAGGACCGGGTTCGCGGCGGCGGGGGCGCTGAGCTGCGCTGTCTGCTGTGTCATGGCCGAAAATCTATGGTCCGCCTCCCCCGCCGTGAAGTGGTCTTCCCTTGCAGAAGGCTTGATCGGCCGGGCTTTCCCCTGCTATCCATCGACCATGACCGCATTTTCCCTGGACCCCACCGACTGGCGGCTGCTGGAGGCACTGCAACGCGACGGCCGCGCCAGTTACGCCGAGCTGGCCCGTACGGTCTCGATGTCGCCGAGCGCCGTCACCGAGCGGGTCAGGCGGCTGGAGGAGGCGGGGGTGATCACCGGGTATTCGGCGGTCATCGACCACGACCGGATCGGTCTGCCGATCCTCGCGATGGTGCGGCTGCGCTATCCGACCGGGAATTACCGGCCGTTCCACGACATGCTGGCGACCACGCCCGAGGTGCTGGAGGCGCACCATGTGACGGGCGACGACTGTTTCGTGATGAAGGTCGCCGCCCGGTCGATGCGGCATCTGGAGGAGACGACCGGGCGGATCGCCGGGCTCGGCGCCGTCACGACCAGCATCGTCTACTCCTCGCCGCTGGAGCGGCGCCCGCTGACGCTCTGACCGGCACTCGTATTCGGGACTCAGGATCAGGCCGGTGCGGGGGCCCGTGTGCCGCCGGTCCGCATGCGTACGGTCGAGCCGTCCCTGCCCTTGACGACGCGCAGTTGCGCGGGGATGCGGTGCCGCAGGTCCGCGACATGGCTGACGATGCCGACGGCGCGGTCGCGTTCGCGCAGGCCGTCGAGGACGTCGAGCACTTCGTCGAGGGTCTGGTCGTCGAGGCTGCCGAAGCCCTCGTCGATGAAGAGCGTGTCCAGGCGGGCGCCGCCGGCCTCGTCGGTGACGACATCGGCCAGGCCGAGCGCGAGCGCCAGCGACGCGAAGAACGTCTCGCCGCCGGAGAGGGTCGCGGTGTCGCGTTCGGTGCCGGTCCAGGCGTCGACCACCATCAGGCCGAGGCCCGATTTGGACCGGCCGCCGCCGCGCGCGTCGGTGTGCACCAGCGTGTAGCGGCCCGCGGACATGCGCTGGAGGCGTACAGCCGCGGCCGCGGCGACCTGTTCGAGACGGGCGGCCAGCACATAGGTCTCCAGCTCCATCCGGTACCGGTTCTGCGCCGTAGTCGCGGAGGCCAGGTCGGAGAGCCGGGCGATGGCGTCGAAGTCGGCGCGGGCCGGGGCGAGGTGCCGGGTCAGTGCGGCGGCCCGGTCGGAGAGCCGGTCGAGTTCGGCGCATCGGGTCGCGGCGGCGGCCTCGGCGGCCGAGGCGGCGCGCAGCCGGTCGGTGGCGGCGCCGAGCGCTGCCTGGGCCAAGGCGGGTTCCGCGGGCGGCAGTTGGGCCGCGGCGGCGGGTTCCGGCGCGGCGAGGTCGGCTTCGAGCGCGGCCTCCTCCTTGGCCCAGGCGTCGGCCTGCCGCTCCGCGCGCCACAGCCGCTCCAGGTCGAGCAGGGCGGCCTCGGCGTCGGCGGGCGTGGCGAATCCGGCCCGGGCCGCCGCTTCGGCGAGCGCCGCGTCGGCCTCGGCGAGGCGCTGCGCGCTCTCCGCCCGGTCGCGGACGGCCCCGGCCGCGCGGTCGAGCAGCGTGATCCGTGCGGCGAGCCGGGAGCGCCGCTCCGCGACGCTGGCGTGCCCGGCCCGGGCCCGGTCGAGTTCCGCGCTCAACCGCCGGTGCTGCTCGTCCAGTTCCTCGCGCCGCGAGGTGCGGGCGGCGGTCCTGCTCTGGGCGGCGTGCCGCTGTGCGGTGCGGCGGTCGCGCTCCTGTTCCGCGGCGTCCACGGCGCGGCGCGCCTCGGACAGATCGGCGGCCTCGCGCGCGGCCGCGGCGTGCTCGCCCTCCAGTACGGCGCAGGCGGCGGCCAGCCGGGCGCGCGGTTCGTCGCCCGCGGTGGCGGTGGCCGCCTCCAAGGCGGCGGCGAGCCGGTCGGCCTCGCGGCGCGCGGCTTCGTGGGCCTGCGCGGCGCGTTCATAGGCGGCGCCCGCCGCGTCCTCGTCGGCGCGGGTGATCTGCCGGCCCACCGGCCGGGCGGGGGCGGGGTGTTCGGCCGAGCCGCACACCCGGCAGGGCTCGCCGTCGGCCAGTTGCTCGGCAAGCTCGGCCGCGATGCCGTCGATCCTCGCCTGCCGCAGGTCCTGCCAGGCTTCCCTGGCCTGCGCCGCCCGGTCCCTGACGTCGCGGGCCCGGTCCTGAGCGTGCGTCAGTTCCGCGGCGAACCGGTCGCGTTGGGCCGCCGCGTCACTGCGGCGCCGCGCGGTCTCCAGCTCGGCCGCGAGTCCCGCCGCCTTCGCCGCCGCTTCGGCCGCGCCGTCCGCGCGGGCCTGCAACGCCGCCCGCACGGCGGGCCATTCCTCCAGCCAGGAATCGGCGTCGCGTACGGCTCCCTCGTCGGCCCGCTCCTCGCGTTCCAGCCGGACCCGCCGCTCGGCGATCTCCCGCACCCGCGCCTCGGCCTCCCCGGCCCGCGCGAGCCCGCCCATCTCCTCCCGCAGCTCCCCGACCCGCCGCACCAACGCCTCGGCGCGCCACGGCTGTTGTCCGGCGGCGCGCCCGTCGCCGCTCGCACCGGTGCCACCCGACCACTGCGCGCCCGGCCCGCCGTGCAGCCCAACGGACCGAACCCCACGCCCCACGGGTGCGGCTGCCGACCACGACCCGCCGGTCCCGCCGTCTCCCTGGGCACCGACACCACCCGCGACACCGTCCGGCCCCGGTGCCAGCTCGCCAAGCCGAACCTGATCCCCCGCGTACGCAGTCACCGATGACGACCCGCCAGCCTCACCATCCCGCTCGGCACCGACACCACCCGCAGCACCGTCCGGCCCCGACATCAGCCCGTCAGCCCGAACCGGCCGCCCCGCAGGCCCAGTTGCCGACCGCGGTCCACCCGCCTCGCCGTCCCGCTCGGCACCGACGCCGCTCGCGGCGTCGCCCGGCCCCGGCGTTCCCCCGCTCGCCTCCGCCCATGAAGTCGCCGAGCCGTCCTTCCCAGCGTCGCGCTTCCCCCTCAAGGCCGCCGCTTGCGGATCGGACGGCGCCGCCCCGGCGGCGGCCGGGGCCGTCCGCTCTGCGCGGGTCTCCGTGGAGCTGCGGTCGTGCGGGACCGTGGGCGGCGGGAGTTCGCCGGAGGACCTGAGGTCGGCGAGGGCGGCGTGTTCGGCGGCGAGTGCGTCGCGATGCTGGAGAGCGGCCTTCTCGCGGAGGTCGAGGGCGGGTTCGACGGTGCCGGCCCGGTGGGCGCGGGCGAGGCGGTCGCGCGCGGCGGCGCGCGTCTCGCGTTCGCGGTCGACCTCGGCGGCCCGGCGGCGGGCGTCGGCGTGCCGGGCCTGGAGCGTGTGGAGGTCGCGAGCCGCATCGAAGTCCGCGGCGGCGGCGCGGTGTTCGGTCTCGGCGCGGGCGAGCGCCTGTCCCGCGATGTCGGCGACCTCACGCGCGTCGCAGCGCAGCACGGCGGCCCATTCCAACAGCCCACCGGGCGAAGGGCTTTCCGCGTCAAAGGCGTCCTCCGCCTCCGACGCGGAGCCGCCGGCGGCCTGCCGCATGCGTTCGGCGAGCTGGAGCAGGCTCTGGCCGCCGGCGGCGAGCCGCTCCGCCGCCTCCTGCTTGCGCTCGCGCAGCCAGTTCTCGACGGCCTTGAAGCGGCGCGTGTCGAAGAGCCGGCCGAGCAGCGCGGCGCGCTCCATGGCGCTCGCCCGCAGGAAGGTGGCGAATTCGCCCTGCGGCAACAGCACCACCTGGCAGAACTGTTCGCAGCTCATCCCGACGAGCTGCTTGATCTCCTCGCCGATCTCCTGGTGGGACTTGGACAGCGCCTGCCACTGGCCGTCCTTGTGCTCGCGCAGCAGCGTGACGGCCTTGTCCATGGTGGTTCCGGTGCCGCGCTTCTTCGCGCGCGGCTGCTCGGGCCGCCGGGTGATCTCCAACCGCCGTGCGCCGACGGTCAGTTCCAGGATCACCTCGGTGGGGGTGCCCGCCGCGGCGTGGTCGCTGCGCAGCCGCGTGGCCGGGCGGGCGCCGGGCACCTGCCCGTACAGCGCGTAGCAGACGCCGTCGAGGACGGAGGTCTTGCCGGCCCCGGTGGGGCCGTGCAGCAGGAAGAGTCCGGCGGCGGAGAGTTCGTCGAAGTCGACGCTCTGGGTGGCGGCGAAGGGGCCGAAGGCGGTGAGTTCGAGGCGGTGCAGTCGCATCAGGCGCCTTCCGTCCGTACGGTGTCGGCCCGTACCGCGTCGAAGGCGTCGCGCAGGGTGGCGCTTTCGTGCGGGGCGGGCGCGGAGCCGCGGACATGGGTGATGAAGTCCTCGGCGATCTGCTGGTCGGTGCGTCCGCGCAGCCGCCGGGCGTAGGAGGCGAGCGGGTCGTCGTCGCCCCCCTCGGGCTCGAAGGCGAGGCTGAGGATGTGCGGGAACCGCCGGGCGAGGGCGGCCATCGGTTCGTGCGGCCGGAAGGGGTCGGTGAGGGTGGCCTCCACCCAGGAGTCCTCGTGGCGCTCCAGCGCCGGATCGGCGAGCAGATCGTCCAGACCGCCGCGGATCCGGGCGAGCGCGCGCGGTACGGGGGTGTCGACGCGTTCGGCGGCGACGGTGCCGTCGGGCCCGAGGTCGACCAGCCACATCGTCTTGCGGTGGTGCTCCTCGGAGAAGGAGTAGGCCAGCGGGGAGCCGGAGTAGCGGACCCGGTCGGTGAGGGTCTGGCAGCCGTGCAGATGGCCGAGGGCGACGTAGTCGACGCCGTCGAAGATCTCGGCGGGCACGGCCTCGACACCGCCCGCGGTGATGTCGCGTTCGCTGTCACAGGCCGCCGCCCCGGTGACAAAGGCGTGCGCGAGGACGATCGCGCGGGTGCCGTCGGGGCGCTCGGCGAGGTCGGCGCGGATCCGGTCCATGGCGGCGCCGAGCACCGCGGTGTGGTCGGCCCGGTCGGCGGCGAACTCCTCGCGGGTCAGCGCCGGTTCGAGGTACGGCAGCCCGTAGACGGCGATGTCGCCGTGCGGGTCGGCGAGCAGGACGGGCCGGTGGCTGTCGGCGGGGTCGGTGCGCAGGTGGATGCCGGCCCGGCCCATGACGCGGGCGCCGACGCCCAGGCGCCGCGCCGAGTCGTGGTTGCCCGAGGTCATGACGGCGGGCACCCCGAGGTCGGCGAGGCGGTGCAGGACGTCGTCGAAGAGTTCGACGGCGGACAGCGGCGGCACTGCCCGGTCGTAGATGTCCCCGGCGACGAGCACGGCGTCGACCCGCTGGTCGCGCACGGTGTCCACCAGGTGGTCGAGGAAGGCGCGCTGCGCGTCGAGCAGGCTCACCCGGTGGAAGGAGCGTCCCAGGTGCCAGTCCGAGGTGTGCAGAAATCTCACGCGCCCACTCCGAACCGCACGTTCGCCCTCGCCGTTCCTCGCCGCTGTCACCGTTCCGCCCGGCGCCCGTCCCCTCGGACGGCGTCCGGACATGTCCCGCCATGATCCTCTCATCGCGTCCCCGGCGGGCCCGCCGCGACCCTCCCGCGAACTCCCGCGGTGGTCCTGGAGTGTAGAAGGTCGCCCGTCGGCGAACGGCCGGGTTCGGTGATCGCGGCGCCGGGAGCCGCGGCGCGTCCCGGGAAATCCCCCGAAACCCGAAAGGGGACAGGGCTTGACCCTGACCCGCGGGTCAGGGCTTAGCGTCACCGCGCTCCGGGCGGCGGCCGGTGGACGGCCGCCGCCCCCGTACCGCGCATGCCATCGGGAGACCGCACATGTCCGCACCGCTTTCCGCCGCCCCCGCCCCGCAGACCCCGCCGCGTTCGGCGCGCGAGGTGCGGGTCGCCCGCGCTCCGCGCGGATTGCCCGTGCCCGGGGACTTCACGGTCGAGCGGGCGCCGCTGCCGGCGCCGGGCCCCGGTCAACTCCTCGTCCGCAACAGCCACTTCCTGGTCTTCCCGGGCCTGCGCACGCTGCTCGGCGGCGAGACGGACGGTGTGCCGCTGCCGCCGCTGCGGGCCGGCGACACGCTCTTCGGGCCGGCGGTCGGCGAGGTGGTCGCCGCGCCGGACGGCGCCGGGGCGCGCCCCGGCGACACCGTGCGGCACCTGCTCGGCTGGCGGGACTGGGCGCTGGTGCCCGCCGACCAGTGCGAGGTGCTGGACGGCACGCTGCCCGACCCGGTGGCGTACCTCGCGCAGGGGTCGTCCGCGTACGGCGCGCTGACCCGGCTCGCGCCGGTCCGGCCGGGTGACACCGTGCTCGTGACGGGTGCGGCCGGCGCGGTCGGTTCACTGGCCGGGCAGATCGCCCGGCTGCTGGGCGCGGGCCGGGTGCTCGGCAGCACGGGCTCGCCGTGGAAGGCCGAGCGGCTGACCGCCGAACTCGGCTACGACGCGGTGGTGCCGCGCGGGCAGGGGCGGTTCGCCGACCGGCTGGCGGAGGCGGCGCCCGACGGCATCGATGTGCTGCTGGACACCGTCGGCGGCGAGCAGTTGGCCGCCGCCGTGGGCGCCGCCCGGCAGGGCGCGCGCTTCGCGCTGGTCGGCGCCCTGTCCGGGCAGCTCGCCGCGGACCGGGCGGGCGGCAGCGCACCGGCCGCGATCGACTCGTACCGCCTGGTCGTCAAGGGCGTCTCGGTCCGCGGCTACGCGGGCGGCGACCACCCGGAGGTGGAGGCGGAGTGGACCGAGCGCTTCGGCGCGTGGCTGCGCGCGGGCGAGATCCGCTTCCCGCACACGACGGTCGGCGGCATCGGGCGCGCACCGCACGTACTGCCCGAACTGATCGCCGGGCGGCACTTCGGGGCTGCGATAGTGGAGCCGTAACAGCCATGCGCCCGGTCCTCCGCGGTCGGCGTCTGGCGCGACGTGCCGCAGGTGAGGGGGACGGATGCGGATCGGTGACGCGGCGGCAGCGGCCGGCACCACCCCGAGGGCGCTGCGCTTCTACGAGCAGCGCGGCCTGCTCCCGCCGCCGGACCGCACCGGCTCGGGGCAGCGCGAGTACGGTCCGGGCGAGGTCGCCCTGATCCGCGTCATCCGCGAACTGCTGTCCCTCGGGCTGACCGTGGAGGATCTGCGCGGCCGTGCGGACCGGCTCCATCTGCTCGCCGCCGATCCGCCCGCCCGCTGCGACAGCGGCGACCCGCCCGGCGCCTTCGCCGACGTCGTGGAGCGGCGGCTCGCCCTGCTCGACGCGGAGATCGAACGGCTCATCCGGCTGCGGACGTCACTCGCCGAGCGGGCACGCGTTGACGCGGCCGACGGTACGGGCTGAGCCCCTTCGGCCCGGGGACGTACGCGCATGAGCCGGGAGGTCTGTCCGTAGGCCGACAGCGCCCCTCGTGGCCGGCCATCCGGCGCGCGCCCGGCGGTGCTTCCGCGGGTCCGGCTCAGCCCCGGCGGACGTCCACGTAGGCGCTGCCGCCGACGGTGATCGCTGCGGCGCCCGAGGTGGCGTCGGCGAGCCAGGAGCGGAAGGCGGGCAGTTCGGCGTCGGGGACGCCGAGGTCGATGGTGACGGCGGCGCCGTAGTCCACCCCGCGGACGGTGTGACCGGCGGCGCGCAGCTCGTTCTCGAGGCGGCCGGCCCGCTGGTGGTCGACGGTGACGGTGACCAGGGCGAGACGGCGCCGCTCGATGGTGCCGATCGCGTCGAGGGCGGCGGTGACGGCGCCGCCGTAGGCCCGGGCCAGGCCGCCGGCGCCGAGTTGGACGCCGCCGTAGTAGCGGGTGACGACCGCGACGGTGTCGCGCACTTCGCGCCCGAGCAGGGCCTGGAGCATGGGTGTGCCCGCGGTGCCGCCCGGTTCGCCGTCGTCGCTCGCCCGGTGCAGCCGGCCGTCCGGGCCGATGACGTACGCGAAGCAGTTGTGCGTGGCCCCGGGGTGTTCCTTGCGGACGGCCTGTACGACGTCCTGGGCGGTCTGTTCGCTGTCCGCGGGCGCGAGGGCGCACAGGAACCGCGAGCGCTTGATCTCGCTCTCGTGCACGCCCGCGCGCGCCACCGTCAGATACCGGTCGACCATGCGTTCAGCGTACGGGCAGGCCCGGGGAATGGCGGGCCCGGGACCCGTGTTCTGCCAGGCAGGAGCTGTGCGGCGCGTCGGCGCCGGGCGGCGGTGCGGCGAGCGGCTGGAGGACGGCGTGTACGGCGACGCGGAGACGGTACGGCGGATTCTCACCGGTACGGGCGACACCTGGGCGGTGGTCGGCCTGTCAAGCAACACCTCGCGGGCCGCCTACGGTGTCGCTGCCGTGCTCCAGCGCTTCGGCAAGCGCGTGGTGCCGGTGCACCCGAAGGCCGAGACCGTGCACGGCGAGCAGGGGTACGCCTCGCTCGCGGACATCCCGTTCCCGGTCGACGTGGTCGACGTCTTCGTCAATTCCGACCTCGCGGGCGGTGTCGCCGACGAGGCGGTGGCGGCGGGCGCCAAGGCGGTCTGGTTCCAGCTCGGCGTGATCGACGAGGTGGCGTACGACCGTACGCGCGCGGCCGGTCTGGACATGGTCATGGACCGGTGCCCCGCGATCGAGATCCCGCGGCTGCCCTGACCTGTGGTTCCGCGCCCGCCGGGCTACGGTTGGGGCATGGGACGCAAAGCGCCGCCGCCCCCTTTCGGCCTGGACGAGCGCACTTACGCGCAGTTGTGGTTCTACGCGCTGCCGGTGCTCGCCTTCGTCCTCGGTCTCGTGGTGACCGTCGCGCTGGCGGGCGTCCTGTCCGGCGCGTGGGTGGTCCTCGCCGTCCTGGCGGGCGTCGCCGTCGGCGCGGCGGTCGTGCTCGGCGGACGCGCGCTGCACCGCCGGCTGGAGGACCGTCAGAACAGGTCCTAGGGCGTCTCGATGCGCAGGCCGAGTCCTTCCAGGACGACCGCGCCCGGCAGGGCGGCCAGGGTCTTGCCGGGGACGATGAGCTTGCCGCGTCGCGCGCCGCTGCCGATCACCAGGTGCGGCGCCTCGACGACGGCCGCGTCGACGAGCAGCGGCCAGCCGGCGGGCAGTCCGACCGGGGTGATGCCGCCGTATTCCATGCCGGTCTCGCCGACGGCGGTGTCCATCGGGGCGAAGGACGCCTTCCGGGAGCCCAGGTGGCGGCGCACCGCGCCATTGACGTCCACGCGGGTCGTGGAGAGCACGAGGCAGGCGGCGAGGGTGACGTCCTGGCCGCGCTTGCCCGCCACGACGACACAGTTCGCGGAGGCCGTCAGCAGGTCGGCGCCGTAGGTCTCCACGAAAACGGCGGTGTCGGCCTTGGCCGGGTCGGTGTCGACGTAGAGCATGTCGGGCGTGACGGCCGCGGCGACCGGCGGCGGCAGCAACTCCCGGCGGTCGGTAGCGGGGTGGGCTTCGTCGAAGTTGCCGATCGGTGCGCGCATACGGGCAACGTAACAGGCTCCGGCGCGGCCCTTGCCGGGCAGGCGCGGCGGCCGCGGGCGGTCAGGCCGGGTCGTCCAGTTCGGCGAGGGCGAGCAGTTGCTCGGGGGTGACGCCCTCGGGGACGGGCAGCGGCGCGGGGGTGCGCAGCGGCGGCTGCCAGCCGGTGCCGGGCTCCCAGCGCCGTACGATCCGGGCGGGCGCGCCGGCGACCACCGCGAAGTCGGGCACCTCGCCGCGGACCACGGCGCCCGCGGCCACCACCACATTGCGGCCCAGCCGCGCGCCGGGCAGGATCACGCAGCCGGAGCCGAGCCAGCTCCCGGCACCGATCGTCACGGGCGCGGTACGCGGCCACTGCTTGCCGACGGGGGTCGTGGTGTCGTCGTAGGAGTGGTTGTCACTGGTGACGTAGACGTACGGGCCGCAGTAGACGTTGTCGCCGAAGACGACGGGGACGGAGGCCACGACATGGCTGCCGCGGCCGAGCACGACTCCGTTGCCCAGGCGCAGGACGGGGTCGGGGCCGAGGTCCAGGTCCGGCATCATTCCGGCGGTGAGGGTGACCTGCTCGCCGATGATGCAGTGGTCGCCGAGCTGGATCCAGCGTTCGCCGAAGACGGTGCCGAGCGGGAAGGCCAGCCGGGTGCCCTCGCCGATCCGGCCGAAGCGCAGCGGTCCCGGGCGGGCGGCGGTGACCGCGCCCGCGTTCTGCACCCAGCGCCAGCCGCGGTGCACCAGACGCGTGGTGGCGCGCCGCCGCCAGGCCGTGGCGGCGGCGGTCGCGGAGGAGAACACGTTCTCGTTCTTGGGCACGGGGCCACCGTATACGGTGCGGGTGGACAGCGGTGGACCCGCGACGGGCACCCGGGGACGAGCCGGCCGCGCCGGCGGCTGGCGAGCGTCGCGGGACCGTACGGACGGACGAGGGCGGTGGGCATGACGGACCCGGCGGGTACGAGCGGCGCGGGCGGGACACGGGCGGACGGTACGGATACGGGCGCGGCCGCGGACTCGGGCCCGGCAGGCGACGGCGCACCGCGGCCACTGGTCGCCGACATCCTGGACCGCACGCCGCGGATCGATCCGGCCGCCTTCACCGCGCCCGGCGCGGTGGTGCTCGGCAGCGTGACGCTCGCCGCGGACGCGAGCGTCTGGTACCACGCGGTGCTGCGCGGCGACTGCGAGTCGATCAGTATCGGCGCGGGCTCCAACATCCAGGACAACTGCACCGTCCACGCCGACCCCGGCTTCCCCGCCGTCGTCGGCGAGGGCGTCTCGGTCGGGCACAACGCGGTGCTGCACGGATGCGTCGTGGAGGACGGCGTCCTGATCGGGATGGGCGCCACGGTGCTGAACGGGGCGCACATCGGCGCCGGTTCGCTGGTCGCCGCGGCGGCCCTCGTACCGCAGGGGATGCGGGTGCCGCCGGGGTCGCTCGTGGCGGGTGTGCCCGCCACGGTGCGCAGGGAACTGACCGAGGAGGAGCGGGCCACGGTCCGGCTCAACGCCGAGCATTACGTGGCGCTCGCCGAGGTGCACCGGCAGTCGCTGCGCCGGGCGGCGAACCGCCCCTGACCGCCCGACCGGCCGGTCCCCTTATCTCGGGCTACTCCCCCTGGTTTTCTCCGGCTACTCCCCCTGGGCCACCGCGACCTCGGGCTCCACGCCCGCGGTCACGTCCCGCGCCTCGATCTCGGCCTGCGCCTTGGCGGCGCGCCGCTTCACGAAGAGGAAGGACCCGATGCCGAAGAGCACCGCGGCGGCGAGGCCGAAGTAGCCGAACCGCTTGAGCCAGGGCTCGGCGACGACACCCACGTAGTAGATGACGGCGGTGGTGCCGCCCGCCCAGACCAGGCCGCCGAGCGCGTTGGCGATCAGGAATTTCCAGTAGGGCATCTTCAGGACGCCCGCGAGCGGCCCGGCGAAGATCCGCAGCAGGGCGACGAAGCGGCCGAAGAAGACCGCCCACACGCCCCAGCGCTGGAACGAGCGTTCCGCCGTGGCCACATGGCCGGGCGAGAAGTGTTTGGGGAACCGGGCGCCGAGCTTGTCCAGAAGCGGTTTGCCGCCCTTGTGGCCGATGGAGTAGCCGATCGAGTCACCGCCGACCGCGCCGATGACGGCGGCGGTGCCGACCAGCCAGGGGTTGACGTTGCCCTGCGAGGACAGCAGCGCGGCACTCATCAGGACGATCTCGCCGGGCAGCGGGATGCCGAGGCTCTCCACCCCGACGACCAGACCGACCATCAGATAGACGAGGACCGGTGGGATGCCGTCGAGCCATTCCTGCACGTGCACAGCCGGTTCCTCCCCTGGACAACGATCGGTTGTGCGCACGCGGCACACATCGTCGAAGCCTAACCGAACCGCCGTCGCGGCCGGTCAGACGCGGGCGACCGGTACTCGGGGCCCGTGCCGGTTCTCGGGTCCTCTGTTGGCCTCCCGCGTCAGCGGTTGGGCCGCAGCGTCCAGACGACCGTCATGTGCGCGGTCTCGGCGCCGTCCTCCCGGGTGATGGAGACCTCGACGGGGAATTCGGGGCGCTCCCCCTTGTCCAGGTCCGCGACCACCTCGGCGGCGGCCCTGCCGAGTTCCGCGGTGGCCTTCACCGGCCCCATGGCCAGCTTGCTGTAGGCGATCTCCGCGCGGACGGCCAGCGGCACGGCCCGGCCCAGCTGGTCGCCGAAGGCGGCGAGCACGATGGCGCCGCTCGCGGACTCCGCGAGGGTGAACATCGCGCCGGCGTGCGGTCCGCCGACGTGATTGTGGAAGTCGCTCTGGTCGGGCAGCACGACCACGGCGCGCTCGGCCGTGGTCTCCAGATATTCGAGGTTGAGGGTGCGGGCCATCGGCACGGTGGCCGCCATCAGTTCGCCTATGGAGGGCAAGGTCTCGGACATGGCGCGATGTTACCAGCGAGTAGCGCCATCCGGCATGGAACCGGCGGACGTCCTCCCCTAGTGTTTCCAGCCATGTGGCCAGGAGAACAGCACAACGGGGGAGAGCAGAACCCGCAGGGCGCCCCCCCGCCGACACCGCCGGGGCCGTACGGCTCGCCGGCGCCGTACGACACGCCCTCGCCGTACGCTCAGCCCGGCTACCCGCCGCAGCAGGGCCAGCCAGGGCAGCAGCCGGGCCAGTCCGGGCCTCCGGACCTGAACAAGCAGCCGGAGTACCCGCCGACCCAGCCGTACGGCCAGCCCGCGCAGCCGCCCGCGCCACCGGACCGGCCCGGCCCGCCCACGCCCCCGTACGCGGCGCCGACCCAGCCGTACGGGCAGCCCGGTTACGGCACGCCGTCCCCGTACCAGCAGCCGGGCTACCCGCCGCAGCAGCCGCCCGGCGGCTACCCGACCCCGCAGAACTGGGGTCCGCCGGTGCCCGGCGGGCCCGGGGAGCAGCCGCCGCGCCGGGACCGCAAGACGATCGCCATCGCGATCGCGGCGTCCGTCGCGGTGATCGCCGCGATCGCCGTCGGCGCGGTCTATCTCATCGGGGACGACAAGAAGGACAACGACGCGAAGGACGCGAGTCCGACCGCGACGGCGCCCAAGTCGCCCACGGCCACCCCGACCACCACCGCGCCCTCCCCCACCTCGACCCCGTCCTCCGACGACTCGGCGGACTCGCCGCGCGGCGCGCCGGACGCGCTCGACGTGAAGCCGGTCATCCCGGGCTGGAAGGTCGTCAAGCGCGACGAGCGCAATGTCGCCTTCGACGTCCCGCCGGACTGGACCGTGGGCAGCGAGGGCCTGACCATCGGCTTCGAGGACAACAAGGGCAATCCGGCCGTCGCGATGGGTGCGCCCGCGTACTACAAGCACGACTGGTGCAAGGTCGGGAACAGCACCGCGGACCGCGCGACGGTGGGCACCAAGGGCGCCAACGGCGCCAAGAGCGTGCGCGACGCCGCCGAGGTGCAGGCCACGTCCTGGGCCTACTGGGCCTACCAGGACAACGGCAAGGGCACCTTCTCCAAGGTGCAGAACAGCAAGGCGTTTCACAACGCGCACGGCATCTCCGGCTGGCAGGCCTCGGCCACCGCCTCCCACATCCCCAAGACCAGCAAGTGCTCGGCGGACGGCGCCGCGTACACCGTCGCCTGGACCGACCCGACGCAGTCGGACCCGTCCAAGAAGCTCGTGGTGTGGGTGCTGTACGCGGACCGCGGGGTGCCCGACCAGCTCGCGGACTCGGTGATCGAGAAGATCAAGAGCAGCATCCGGCCGCTGAAGAAGTAGCTCGAAAAGAGGCCATGGGGGCGGTGCGTGCGGGCGCGGGCGAATTCGTTTGCGTGACGCACGCACTGCGGGCATAGTCCCGGGGTGACCCCCGACGACCAGGCCCGCAGCGGCGCCGCCTTCGACGACGCCCGACCGTCCGGCCTGCGGGGGCGCCTGCCGTCCTGGGCCGGACGGAATTTCCGGCTGCTGGTCGGGGCCTCGTTCATCACCAACCTCGGCAATTCCGGGGCGCTGATCGCCGCCGCGTACGCGGTCATCGAGTCCGGCGGCAGCGCCACCGGCGTCGGTCTCGTGGCCGCCGCGCGGACCCTGGCCATGGTGGTCTTCCTGCTCATCGGCGGCACCGTCGCCGACCGCATCCCGCGCCAGCGGGTCATGGTGACGGCCAACACGGTCAACGCGGTCTCGCAGGCGGCCTTCGCGCTGCTCGTGCTCGCCGGGCATCCCGCGCTGTGGCAGATGGCGGCGCTCACGGCGGTGGGCGGCAGCGCGCACGCGTTCTTCTCCCCCGCCTCCGAGGGCATGGTGCTCTCCACCGTCGAGACTGCGCATGCGGGCAAGGCTTTCTCCGTCTTCCGGCTGTCGATGAACGGCGCGACCATCGGCGGCGCGGCGGTCGGCGGCGCGCTCGTCGCCGCGATCGGCCCCGGCTGGGTGCTGGCGGTCGACGCGGCGGGCTTCGCCGTCGCCGCCGCCATGCGCTCCCGCCTCGACGTCGCCGACGGCGCGCGGCCCACCACGTCGTCGAGCATGATCGGCGACCTGCGCGAGGGCTGGCGGGAATTCGCCTCCCGCTCCTGGCTGTGGGGCATCGTCGTGCAGTTCGCTGTGGTCAACGCGGCGGTCGGCGCCGCCGAAGCGGTCTACGGGCCGCTGGTCGCCCGCGAGAAGCTGGGCGGCGCGGGGCCCTGGGGTCTGGCACTGGCGGCCTTCGGCATCGGTACGGTCGGCGGCGGCCTGCTGATGATGCGGTGGAAACCGCGCCGAATGCTGCTGGTCGGCACGCTCGGTGTCTTCCCGCTGGCCCTGCCCTGCGCGGCGCTCGCCCTGGTCGCGCCCGTGTGGGCGCTGTCGCTCGCGATGTTCGTCACCGGCGTGGCCATCGAGGTGTTCGCGGTCGGCTGGATGCTCGCGCTGCACCAGGAGATCGCCGAGGACAAGATGTCGCGGGTGTCGGCGTACGACTGGTTCGGCTCGGTCGCGATGACCCCGATCGCGATGGCGCTCGCGGGCCCCGCCGCCGAACTCTTCGGCCGCACCCAAGCGCTGTGGGGCTGCTCCGCGCTGGTCGTGGTGCTGACCGGCGCCGTCCTGACGATCCCGGACGTACGGCGCCTCGAACGGCACGACGGCGGGGCGGTGGCCGGGGCGACCGCGGGGACGGGCCCGAGTACGGGCGGGGCGGCGGGGTCCGCCGGCGGACGGGACGCCGAGGCGGCGCTGATCGCGGCGGCGCTGGTGGCCGATCCGGCTCAGCCGACGGTGAAGGCGCCGTCCGGCGGGGTCGGGGACGGCGCGGCCGACCGGTCGTAGACGGGGCCGGCGCGGCCGACGAGCCGGTCGAGGTCCGCATCGTGCACGACACGCGCGGGAAAGGCGTCGGCCGCGCACAGCCGGGCCAGCGCGTCCACCGGCAGCGGCTCGTCGCTCGCGACCAGGACGGCGTTGCCGAAGCGCCGGCCGCGCAGCACGCCCGGCTCGGCGAGCAGGCAGATCCCGGCGGACGCGGGGAACACCTGGCGCAGGGTGGCCAGTTGGGAGCGCAGGAAGGCGAAGGGCGCCGCGTCCGCGACATTGGCGGTATAACGGCCGCCGGGACGCAGGACGCGGTGCGCCTCGCGGACGAATTCCACCGAGGTGAGGTGCGCGGGCACCCGGGAGCCGCCGAAGACGTCCGCGACGATGACGTCCGCGCTCCCCCGTTCCGCCCCGGCCAGCCACGCGCGCGCGTCCTGGGTGTGCACCGTCACCGGCGCGTGCGGCGGCAGCGGCAGGTGTTCCGCGACCAGCGCGGCCAGGCCCCGGTCGGCCTCCACGACCTGCTGCCGTGATCCGGGCCGCGACCGTTCCAGCCAGCGCGGCAGCGTCATCGCGCCGCCCCCGAGGTGCACGGCCGCCACCGGCTCCCGCACCGGGAAGCCGGCCTCCAGGACGTGGCCGATCCGCCGTACGTACTCGAATTCCAGGTGCCCGGGATCGTCGAGGTCCACGTAGGACTGCGGCGCTCCGTCCACGGTCAGCAGCCAGGCGCGCGGCCGGTCGACGTCGGGCAGCAGCCGCGCCTCGCCGAAGTCGACGGAGCGGACGACGGGGACCGCCTCACCGGGGGTCGGGGCGGCGGAATCCGGCGCGGTGTCGGGGGCGTCGTTCACGAGGACATTCTCCCCCGGGCGGGGAGCCCCGCGGGCCGCCGCTCACGTACACCGGATCGGCGGATCCGCGAGCCGCGGGTGACGCGTCCCGGCCCGGTCGTGCCGGGAGCCGGACGCGGCCGTACGCGTAAGGCGCACGGCCCCGGCCGTACCCGGAGCAGCGCCCCGCGGCACCGGTGACGCGTCCCGGCCCCGCCGGTCCCCGGATTCACCGGGGTCCGACGGGGCCGGGCCCGTGGCGCGGTGGCTGCGCCCGAGCACGCTCAGCCCAGCGCGGAGACCGTGCCCGCGCCGACCGTGCGCCCGCCCTCGCGGATCGCGAAGCCGAGGCCGGGCTCCAGCGGCAGCGGGCGGCCCAGCTCGACGGTGATGTCGGCGGTGTCCCCGGGCAGCGCCATGCCGCCGGGGCCACCGAAGTCCACGTCGCCGACCACGTCCGCGGTGCGGATGTAGAACTGCGGCCGGTAGCCGGTGGAGACCGGCGTGTGCCGGCCGCCCTCGGCCGCGGGCACCATGTAGACCCGCGCCGTGAAGCGCCGGTGGGTGACCACGCTGTCCGGCGCCGCGACGATGTCGCCGCGCCGCACCTGGTCGCGCTGCACTCCGCGCAGCAGCAGCGCCACGTTGTCGCCCGCCTGCGCGGACTCCATCGGCTTGCCGAAGGTCTCAAGACCGGTCACCACGCTCAGCAGCGGCGTGTCGCCCTGCCGCTCGCCGTACACCGCGATCCGGTCCCCCGGCTTCACCGTGCCGCGCTCGACCGCGCCCGTGACGACGGTCCCGCGCCCGGTGATGGTGAGGACGTTCTCCACCGAGAGCAGGAACGGCGCCTGCGTGTACCGGACCGGCACCGGCACATGGCTGTCGACCGCGTCGAGCAGCTCACCGATCGCGGCGGTCCACCGCGGGTCGCCCTCCAGCGCCCGCAGCCCGGAGACGCGCACGACGGGGACGGTGTCGCCGTCGTAGCCGTGCGCCGTGAGCAGCTCACGGACCTCCAGCTCCACCAGGTCGGTCAGCTCCGGGTCACCGGCGTCCGCCTTGTTGAGCGCGACGACGATGTGCCGGACGCCCACCTGCCGGGCGAGCAGCACGTGCTCGGCGGTCTGCGGCATCACGCCGTCGAGCGCCGATACCACCAGGATCGCGCCGTCGAGCTGGGCCGCGCCCGTGATCATGTTCTTCACGTAGTCGGCGTGGCCGGGCATGTCGACGTGCGCGTAGTGCCGGGTCGCGGTCTCGTACTCGACGTGCGCGATGGTGATGGTGATGCCGCGGGCCGCCTCCTCCGGCGCCCGGTCGATCCGGTCGAACGGCACGAAGGTGCCGGTGCCGCGGTCGGCCAGGACCTTGGTGATGGCCGCGGTGAGCGTGGTCTTGCCGTGGTCGACATGACCCATGGTGCCGATGTTGAGATGCGGCTTGGTGCGTACGTACGCCTGCTTGGACATGACTTCGCCGTTCGCTTCCTCTGACGATTCCGACAGGTGGCCGGACCCCGTGGACCGGACCGACCCTCCCCCTGCGGGGTCCGCCGGAGATCTGTCCGTCTGTCCGGGGAGGGTCAGCGTCGTGCGCCGTCGAAGAAGGTGTCCCGTGCGTTCCGGGCAGCCTTCTTCGCCGCGACCGCTGCTGCGGTGGCGTCGGCGGAGCAGGTGAACCGGAACATGGGGTGATCATCCTTGGTTGTCGGGTCTTACGTCGAAGGGTTTTCCCTGGCGTCTGCGTCGCCCCCGGGAGCGTGTGACGCGATGGTCGACGCGACTTCACCCGGCGGTGATGTATGCGAAGCAACGGCGTGCGAGAATTTGTTCCGCGACGGAACTTTGACGAAGGATGCTGCTCCATGCCCCTGGCCATACTCGCTCTGGCGGTGAGCGCCTTCGGCATCGGTACGACCGAGTTCGTGATGATGGGCCTGCTGCCCAATGTCGCGGACGACCTGGGCACGTCGGTGCCCACCGCGGGCTATCTCGTCTCCGCCTACGCCCTCGGTGTCGTCCTCGGCGCGCCCCTGCTCACCGCGCTCGGTTCCCGGGTGCCGCGCAAGCGGATGCTCCTGCTGCTCATGGCGCTGTTCACCCTCGGCAACGCCGCGAGCGCGGTGGCCCCCGGTTACGCGACGCTGCTCGTCGGCCGTTTCGTGGCCGGCCTGCCGCACGGCGCCTTCTTCGGTGTCGGCGCGGTCGTCGCGGCCCGGCTGGTCAGCGAGGACCGCAGGGCGCGCGCGGTCGCCGCGATGTTCCTCGGCCTGACCATCGCCAACATCGTCGGCGTACCGGCCGCGACCGCGCTCGGCCAGCACCTCGGCTGGCGCGCGACCTTCCTGGTGGTCTCGGTGGTCGGGCTGCTGGCGCTGGGCGCGCTCGCGCTGCTGATCCCCCGGCTGCCGACCGACGAACAGGCCGGTGTCGGCCAGGAATTCCGCGCCCTGCGCGAGCCGCAGGTGCTCCTCGGGCTGCTCACCGCGGTGTTCGGCTTCGCGGGCGTCTTCGCCGTCTACAGCTATCTCGCCTCGATGATGACCGAGGTCACCGGTTTCGCGGACTCCTCGGTCACCCTGCTGCTCGCCCTGTTCGGCATCGGCATGACGCTGGGCGCGCTCGCCGCGGGACCGCTCACCGACCGGGCGCTGCGGCCCACCCTGTACGGCTCGCTGGGCGCCCTCGCCGTCGTCCTGGTCGGCTTCCACTTCGCCGCCGGGTCGAAGACCGCCGCGCCGATCGCGGTCGTCGTGCTCGGCGCCGTTGGCTTCATGACCACCACACCGCTCCAGATGCTGGTGATGAACAAGGCCCGGCACGCGCCGACGCTGGCCTCCGCGTCCAACCACTCCGCCTTCAACCTCGCCAACGCCGGCGGCGCCTGGCTCGGCGGCGTCGCGATCTCCGCGGGCTGGGGCTGGACCTCCCCCGCGCTGGTCGGCGCGGTGCTGGCCGTCGCCGGCCTCGGCATCGCGGTGACCGCGGGGATCATGGACCGGGGCGCGCCGCACACCGTCTCGCCGGTCGTGACGGCGGGCGGCCCGGTGTGCCGGAAGGCGGAGGGCGGCGACGAGTTGGCGGCGGCGGAGAACGCCTGAGACCTGCCGTACGACGCGCTGTTCCGACGGTCTCCCGGCGTACGGCAGGGGGCCGTCGGGGGCGCGCCTCGGTTAGGCTCCCTGCGTGCTCGACCGCATGCCGCGCGTTCCCCGTCTCCCGCTTCCGTACGCCGCCGCCGTACGGTGCTCGCGGCTGCTGCTGTCGCCGTGGGCGCGGTTCGCGCTGCTGGTCGTCCTGCTCGCGGGCGCGGCCGGGGTGGTGCTGGCGTGGCAGCCGCAGCACTGGCTGATCCACGGTCTGCCGCGTACGTCGGGCACCACCGCCGTCGTGCTGTTCGCGCTCGCGTACGGTCTGTGCACCGTCGCCTTCGTTCCGCGCCCGCTGCTCAACGCCGCCGCCGGAGCGCTCTACGGCATCCACGCCGGGCTGCCCGCCGCGATCGCCGGGACGGTGCTGGGCGCCGGACTCGCCTTCCTGCTGGGCCGGCTGCTCGGGCGGGACGCGCTGCGGCCGTTCCTGCGCGGCCGGATCGTGCTCTCGCTGGACCGGCAGCTCAGCCGGCACGGCTTCCGCAGCACCCTGGCGCTGCGGCTCTTCCCCGGGGTGCCGTTCGCCGCCGCGAATTACGCGGCGGCGATCTCCCGGATCCGGCTGCTGCCCTTCCTCACCGCGACCGCCGCGGGCAGCGCGGCCAACACCGCGGCCTACGTCGTGGCCGGCAGCCGCGCCGCCTCCCCGACCTCGCCGGTCTTCCTCGGCGCCCTCGGTTTCCTGGGGGTGACGGGGGTGGCGGCGGCGATGGTGGCCCGCCGTACGCGTACCGCCCGGGCGGCCGACGCCCCTTCCGAGGCCGAGGTCACATCGCCGGACCGCCAGGCCACTCCGCCAGCGGAATCCGCTTGATCTCCAGCACGTCGCCGAGCGTGCCCCACTCGTCCTTGCCGAGCCGCGTCAGCGGGCGCAGCTTGCGGATGTCCGGGTGCCCGTCGACCAGCACCGCCTCGGACACGGCCGCGTGCACGACCCGCCCGAACACCACCGTCGAGTCCCCCAGCCGCACCATGCTGTGCAGCTCGCACTCCAGCGCGACCGGCGACGCCGCCACCCGCGGCGGCTTCACCCGCAGGCTCGGCTCCCGCGCGATCCCCACCGCGTCGAATTCGCTCGTCCCGCGCGGGAAATCGGTCGCCGTCGCGTTGATCTGCTCGAACAGGTGCTCCGGCGCCAGGCTCACCACGAACTGCCCGGTCTCCTCGATGTTCCGCACCGAGTCCTTCCGCCCCACCGACGTGAACTGCACCACCGGCGGACTCACGCAGGCCACGGTGAAAAAGCTGTGCGGCGCCAGATTGTCCGTGCCGGCCGCCGACGTCGTCGACACCCAAGCGATCGGCCGCGGCACCACGGTGGCCGTCAGCAGCCGGTAGAAAGTGTTCCGGTCAAGCCCATCAGGGTCGAAGTCCATACGCATGACCCTCAGTATCCACGGCGCCGCCGCGGACCCTGGCGACGGATCACGCAGCATGCTTTCGGCCTGGGACGACCTCGCGATCCCGCCGCGGGCACGCGGACGAGCGGTAACCCTCAACCTCGTCGATCAACCCTCCGCGTCGGCGGGCGGCTCAGCACGGTTCACGGGTGCGCCGCCGCGGTCGTGGCTGCCCAGCTGGCCAGCAGTTGCAGGCGCTCGGCGGTCGGCGGTCGGCGAGGCGGGCTCGGCAATGTACGCGGACAAGGTGATGGAGGGAGCGGAGTCGAGGGTCAGTTCCTCGAAGCCCAGGACGAGCTCTCCGACCTGGTGGTGGTGGAGGGTCTTGCTGCCCGCGCGGTGGACGCCGACATCGTGAGCGGCCCAGCGGGATCTGAAGTCGGTGCTTCTCGTGGACAGCTCGCCGACGAGCTGTATCAGCTGCCTGTCGTGCGGTGTCGCGCCGGCCTGGGCCCGGAGGATGCGCACGCACGCGGCTGCCGCATCGTCGAGGTCGTCGTAGAACGTGGCCGCGGCGGGGTCGAGGAAGACGACGGAGGCCAGGTTCGGAGGGGAGGATGACGAGCGCCGGGTCGGGCTGGTGAAGGCCATGTCGAACAGGGCCCGGCCGAGAGCGTTCGACGCGAGGATGTCGAGCCTCCTGCTCAGGGCGATGACGGGGGTGGCGCTCATCGCGTCGATGAGCAGCTGTACCTGCTGCGGCACGGCCGCCGCGACCTTCGGCTGTCTCCTCGCCCGTGAGGGGCGGCGCGCGGTGCGGGCGAGGTCGTAGAGGTACGCGCTCTCGTCCTCGGTCAGCTGCAGGGCACGGGCAAGGGCGTCGAGGACCTCGTCGGAGACCCCTGTCAGGTCGCCTTTCTCGATCCGGGTGTAGTAGTCGACCGAGACGCCGGAGAGCATCGCGACTTCCTCCCGGCGCAGGCCGGGGACGCGGCGTGCTCCGCCGCCCTTCGGGATGCCGGCCATGTCGGGGGTGATCTTCGCGCGGCGGGTGGCCAGGAAGTCCCGTACGCGCTCGTCCTTCGGTGCCATGACCTCACGCTATGGGCGATCGGGGCCACGGGCCAGGTTCCGCCAGACCCCCCTTCGAGGGGGGTTCTATCGCAACCTTCCGCCCTCGATCGAGGGCGACCACAGTTGATGCCGAGAGAGCCGACGGGCGCCGACCCGCGGCCCGCGGCCCGGACGACGATGAGCGGGACAGCCAGGAGGAATCATGACTGAACGGACCGAGCGCGTGAGCTTCCGTTCCCCGGGGATGGCCTGGGATCTGGCGGGAATCCTCCACCTGCCCGCGGACTTCGACGAGAACGGCTCCTGTCCGGCGATCGTGAGCGTTCACCCGATCGGCAGCTGCAAGGATCAGACCGCCGGCACTGTGTACGCGAAGGCGCTGGCGGAGGCCGACTATGTGGTGCTGGCCTTCGACGCCGGTTACCAGGGTGAGAGCGGCGGGCAGCCGCGTCTGATCGAGGATCCCGCGCAGCGGGTGGAGGACGTCCGCGTCGCGGTCGACCATCTCGTGACCTTGCCGTACGTCGATGCGGACCGCATCGGTGGGATCGGGGTCTGCGGCGGTGGCGGCTACGTCGTCAACGCGACCATGACCGACCGCCGGATCAAGGCCGTCACCAGCATCACCGGCGTCAACTTCGGACGCCTCAGCCGCGAGTCGTTCGGCGGCTACGACCCGATCGGCGCGCCGGGTTCGGCGCGTACCGCGACGGCCAGGAGATCTACGGCCGCGCCGCCTCGAAGGACAAGCGGCTCCTCATGGTGGAGGACACCTCGCACTACGACCTCTACGACCGGCCGGAGCCGACGCGCCAGGCCATCGAAGCCGCGACGGAATTCTTCGGCGCCCATCTGTGAGCCACACCCACCCGGAAACCCGTTCGACAGCGAACCGGAGGAATGTCATGAGCGAGAACATCAGCATCAAGACCCTCAACGGCTACGGCACCACCCTCGCCGCGGTGATCAACTTCCCGGAAGGCTTCGACGCGTCGAGGACCTACCCGGCGATCGTCGTCTCCCACCCGGGCGGCGGCGTGAAGGAGCAGGCCGCCGGCCTGTACGCGGGCAAGCTCGCCGAGCACGGCTTCGTGACCGTCGCCTACGACGCCTCCTTCCAGGGCGCGAGCACCGGGGAGCCGCGGCAGCTGGAGAACCCGCATATCCGCACCGAGGACGTCAGCGCCGTGGTCGACTACCTGACCACGCTCGGCTACGTGGACAGCGACCGCATCGGCGCGATGGGCATCTGTGCCGGGGCCGGCTACACCGCGAACGCCGCGATCAACGATCCCCGTATCAAGGCCGTGGGCACCGTGAGCCTCGTCAACATCGGCCAGATGTTCCGCAACGGCTGGACGAACGACGTCGCCGACGCCGACGCCGCTCCCCTGCTCGCGATGGGCGCGGAGGCCCGCACCACCGATGTCCAGGACAAGGACAACCCCTTCCCGCTCGCACCGATGCGCGAGGAAGACGCGCCGAACGAGGAGCTGCGCCAGGCGTGGGAGTACTACCACACGCCCCGTTGCGAGCACCCCAACGCGCCGGGCTTCATGACCGCGCGCAGCCTGAGCCAGATCATCACCTACGACGCCTTCCACAAGGCCGAGGCGTTCCTCACGCAGCCGCTGCTCGTGATCGCGGGCAGCGAGGCCGGATCGAGGTGGATGAGCGATGACCTGTTCGCGCGCGCCGCGAGCAAGGACAAGTCCTTGCACGTCGTCGAGGGATCGAACCACATGGAGCTCTATGACGGCGAGAGGGAAGTCGCCGAGGCCGTCAGCAAGCTGGCCCCGTTCTTCGCCGACAAGCTCTGACCCAGGCAGTCGTCGCTGCCCCGCACCGATCACGCGGGACAGCCTGACCGCAGACGCGAAAGG
The DNA here is from genome assembly GCF_900112845.1 of Actinacidiphila alni. Taxonomy (GTDB): domain Bacteria; phylum Actinomycetota; class Actinomycetes; order Streptomycetales; family Streptomycetaceae; genus Actinacidiphila; species Actinacidiphila alni. The sequence goes on along the minus strand of NZ_FONG01000003.1, from coordinate 289,316 downwards.
AAGACCGGCCATGACCGCATGGACCCCGGACGAGCTCGACCGCATCAACGCCGAGACCTACCTCACCGTCGGGGCGACCCTGCCCGACGGAACCACCCCCAAGACCGTCGACATCTGGTCCGTGCCCGTCGGGAACCGGATCTTCATCCGCTCCTACAACGGCACGCAGGGGAAGTGGTACGGGCCGGCCCTGAAGACCGGCCGGGGCCGGATCTCGGCCGGCGGGGTCGACAAGCCCGTGCGCTCCGTACCCGTCGACCCCGACGACGAGGAGACCAACCAGGCCGTCGACGCCTCCTACCTGGAGAAGTACGCCGACAGCGAGTACTCGGTGACGATGTCGACCGAGCCCGTACGCCGCAACACCCTCGAGGTGGTCCCCAAGGAGTGAAGCCCCGGATGCGTGCAGCGGTCCGGGGCGCGTGACGCTGCTGTTCTTCTACGTCGCGTCTTCTACGTCGCGCGGACGAGATGGAACACGCTGATGTGGCTGGTCGCGACCGGGGCGACGGTCCTGCTCGTCATCGACCTGCTGTTCGTGGCGGCCAGCCTCACCAAGCTCGTCCACGGCGCATGGCTGCCGTTGCTGATCGAAGAGGCCCTGGAACAAGGCGGTCTGGCCCGCAGCATCACCCGGGCGACCGACGGTCTCGAAGCCCTGGAACACCTTCAGGACGAGACCGCCGAACTGCCCGACATCATCGTGCTCGACCTGAACATGCCGCGCATGAACGGCCGCGAGCTCCTCCGCCACATCAAGAGCGACCCCCGGCTCAAAGTCGTACCGGTCGTCGTCCTGACCACCTCCAACGCCCCGGAGGACGTGGACGCGGCCTACCAGCACCACGCCAACGCGTACGTCACCAAGCCGGTCAACCTCGACGACTTCCTCAAGGCCGTCCAAAACATCGACGCGTTCTTCCTGCACACCGCCACCAGCCCCACCCGCCGTCAGGGCGAATAGCCCGGCGCCACGCCGGCGAGGCGGTGTTCCCTGCTGACGCCCGGTTTACGGAGCCGGGTGACCGGGGCCGGCCGGTCGTCGTGCGTGGTCATGACGCGTGTCCCGGCCCCGGCGTCGCCCGTCGCCTGCTTCATGCGTTTCGCCGGCGGTGGACGGTGAACGGCGTTTGCGGACCGGTGCTATTCACGCAGGTAGGTCTCGCTGAAGCTGGTGCCGCCTGATCCGAGTGTGCTGGTCCGGGCCTCGTAGGCACCGTTCGACGGGTCGAGCGCGACCGGGCCAAAAGAGCCGAGGGAAGAGCCGTTGACGGTGGCCGAGGTGAAGTTGAGGGTGCCGAAGTTCGGGTACGCCCCGGTCGGCGACTCGATGATGACCTCGGCGCTGGCCCGGCGCGAGGAGAGGGTTTTCGTGGTGGTGTAGGTCCACCCGCGTGAGGAGTCGTTCAGCTTCAGCGTGTATGTGCTGCTTCCGGCATAGGTCACCGAGGCGGTGATGTGGTCGCCGGCCGAGACCGGATACGAACTCGTGCTCAGATAGACGGGGTTGGCCGGGTACATCTCGTACCACGCCTGGTGCACCGGCCTGCCGGTGGAGCAGTCGGTCGCCACCCCGGTCTGCTCGACGGTGGACGAGCCGTACCCGTCGATGCCGACCCACGGGGCATACAGGTCGTTCCGCGAATTGCAGGTCGCGTTCGCTTCGGTCCATGTCGCCGAGACCGAGGTGAAGTTGCTGCCCTGAGCGGCGTAGCCGCCCCAGTTGTAACCGTTGATGTTGTAGTGCACGGGGCGGAAGGACGCCGCTGTCGCTGTCGCGGCACCAACCGGCAGAACGATCCCGGGGACGGTGAAGGCGGCCACCGCTACAGCGGTGACGGGAACGCGGGTCAGGAATTTGCGCACGCCGGCTCCTTGATGGGGGATCAGGATGCTCAAAGCGCCGCCCTTGGGCGGCCGATCGGCCGGCGTGGGGCGGCAGTACAGAATCATCTACAGGCATGTACCTGTCAATGCCCCAGGGGTCGCGTGCGCGGAATTCAAGCCTGCCGCCATGATCCACAGCCGGTCAGGCCGCTCCGCGCAAGTCGCCGCACCTTTCGGAATGATCAATCAAAGTCGCCGCAAGTATCCGCAAGCACCTTTCGGTGGCGTTCCGTAATCGAGCAACCTTGCCTGAGTGAGTTCGTAGATCACAACGGGAGGGTACAGATGTCGCTGCATGAGCTCTTCAGGGACCCGGAAAGCCCGGACAACAACAGTCCGACCTTGTACTACGACGACGAGACGGACACGTTCCTCTTCCAGTCATGGAAGGTGGTGGACGCGAGCCGGCTGACCGCCATCACGGTCCCGGAGCACGAAACGGTCATCGAGTTCCCCAAGCGAATCCTCTCCCTCTTCCCTCGTACCGCAGACGAGGTGCACGTTCGCGCACGCCGGAAGGCGGTCTAACCAGACCAAGGAGCGGTATTTCGCTGCTAGTTGAGGTGCGCACCCGGATTCGCGGTCCGGGCGCGCACCCTGCAAACTGTCTGCATGTCAGACTCCTCCACGCTCAGGGAAGCCAGGCTCACTCTGGGCAAGCGGTTACGCTCACTCCGCCAGGAATACGGGATCACCGCCCGTGAACTGGCCCAACGCTGCGGCTGGCACGAGTCCAAATGCAGCCGGATCGAGCTGGGCCGCTCCGCACCGACGCCGGCCGACATCCGCGCCTGGACCACGACGTGCGAGGCGGAGGAGCAGACGGACGAACTGCTCGCCATGGCACGCGGCATCTCCGGCATGTACATCGAGTGGCGCACGATGGAGCGCGCCGGCCTCAAACGCGCGCAGGACTCCGTCCTCCCGCTGTGGGAGCAGACCCAGCGTTTCAAGGCCTACGCCCACTGCATGGTCCCCGGCCCGCTCCAGACCGAGGCGTACACCCGGGCCGTCCTCTCGGCGATCAGGGACCGCCGCGAGGTGCCCAACGACATCGACCAAGCCGTACAGACCCGCATAAACAAGCAGAAGGTTCTGTCGACCCCGGGCAAGCAGTTCGCCATCGTGCTGGAGGAGTCCGTCCTGCACTACCGGCTCGGCGACGACAACCTCATGGTCGAACAGCTCAGCCGACTGCTCGAAATCGTCGTCCTGCCCACCGTCAGCCTCGGGGTCATCCCCCGCGACGCCGGCCGGTACGACATGTGGCCCGTCGAGGACTTCTGGCTCTTCGACGACCGCCAGGTCCACGTCGAACTCGTCTCCGCCTTCCTCACTCTGAAGCAAACCCGCGAGGTCACGCAGTACACCAACGCCTTCGCCGCCCTTGACCGCCACGCCGTGTACGGCGCCCGCGCCATCGCTCTGATCGCCACCGCGCTGGCCGCCTTCGCCAAGTGACCATCGGCGGACGGGCTGGTCCGCGTCGGGTTCGCACTGTCCGCTCCATGGAAGGGAACCAGTGCCCAGCCCTCGATTACCGCAACCCGCACAAACGCAGAGGTCATGCCTCATACGCGCCGCCTTGACGCTGGGCACGCTCGCTCTTCTCGGCGGACTGGCCCTGGCCCACTCCGGCATGCTCACCGCCAAGCACAACCCCGACCTCGTGGAGTCCAGGACCTCCCACCGCCCGCGGCCCGCCCCTGCGAACGACACCACCATCCGGGACGACTTTCACCAACGCCTGCTGCGCACCGCACGGGTCGCCAAGCTCCTCGCCCACGGCGTCGGAGCACCAGGCCGTCCTGTCTCCATCCAATTACGGCCGGGGGCCACCGCACCGCGCCGGCTCGCCTACGGCTGCACAGGACCAGGGGGCGTCACCGCCACGGTGACGCCCCCACCCCTGACGCCCCCGCTCCACCAACCGTCTCCTTGCGAAGACAGCGTCATCCTCTACACATTCCAAGCCGACGGGCACATCACCCTCACCCCTGAATCGTCGGCTGCCCGGATCGTCTGGGAGATGTTCGAAAGCCGCGGGTAAGTCAGGGCGACGACAGCACCGCGACTCCCCGGCTACGACAGGCGGTGCGCCTCGCCGTGGTGGACGGGCTCCCCGACGCCGGCGCCGTGCAGGACGTGGGCGAGGACTTCGACCCCCCGGACGACGCGCGGGCCGGGCCGGTTGAAGTAGGCGGGGCCGTCGAGGACCCACACCTCCCCCATGGTGACCGCGGTCAGCTCGGGCCAGCCGGGGAGGGCGGTCAGCAGGCCGGCCTCCTTCACCGTGCGGTCGGGCGGGAAGCCGCAGGGCAGCAGGAGGACGACGTCGGGATCGGCGTCGCGCAGGTCGGGCCACGTCATCGGTGTGGTGTGCTCGCCGGGGGCGGCGAGCAGGGGTTCGCCGCCCGCGCAGCGGATCTGCTCGGGCACCCAGTGCCCGGCCGGCCACAGCGGGTCCAGCCATTCCACCGCGGCCACGCGCGGCCGGAGCACGCCCCGGACCCGGTCCCGTACGGCCGCGAGGCGCTGCTCCAGTTCGGTCACACGGCCGGCGGCGGTCTCGGGGACACCGAGGACGTCGCCCACCTCGCGCAGACAGGCCAGGACATCGGGCAGGGTGTGCGGCTCCAGGCTGAGTACGGTCGGCCCGGGGCCGTCCTGGACGCGTACGGTGTCGGCGACCGAGCGGTAGGAGACTGCGCAGACCCGGCACAGGTCCTGGGTCAGGATGACGTCGGGCGCCAGGTCGGCGAGCGCCTCGGCGTCCAGGGTGTAGAGGGAGGAGCCGCGGTGCGCGGCGCCGCCCACCGCTTCGGAGATCTCCCGGCTGCTCAGCGCGTCGGCGTCGAACTCCGCGCGCGTCACCACCGGCACCGGCGCCACGACCTCCGGCGGCCAGTCGCACTCGTGGGTGCGTCCGACGAGGCGGTCGCCGAGACCGAGTTCGACGACGATGTCGGTGGCCGCGGGCAGCAGCGAGACGATGCGCATACCGTCACCGTAAGCCGCCGCCCGACAGCCTGGGCAGAGCGCTCTAGAACGGCGTGATGGTGAACGCGACCTTGTCCCCTGTCCTGATGCGGAACTGGCAGCCGCCCACCGGGATCGAGACGCCGTTGACGGAGATGTTCCAGTACGTGCCGGGGCCTGCGGTCTCCCCGGCGATGGTGGTGACGTTGTAGTCGCTGAACGAGTCGTACCAGGGGCCGTCCCAGCTGGAGTGGGTCAGCCGGGCGGCGGTGTCCAGGGCCGCCGTCGGGGTGGGGACGCGGCTGGGGTTCGCGCCGCCGTTGGTGCCGTCGCAGACGTGGGTGCCGCCGGATGCGGTGGTGACGGTGTGGCCGTTGGTCAGGACGAGGCCCTTGAACACCGTGTGCGTGGCGTCGACGACGCTCAACTGGACCAGCGCGGGCGCCGCGCTCGCGGCGCTGGGCTCGGCGGCGGCCGGAGCGGCGGTCGCGCCGACGGCGGCCAGGCCGAGTGCGGCGACGCCGAAGGCGATACGCGGAGTACGGGTGCGAAACACAGGGATACGACCCTTCGGACGGGGTCCGCACCGGGTCCCCGCGCTCCCCGGCCACCCGCCTCCTCACGCCCCCACGGGGCAGCGCGCGGTTCCGGGTGAACCCGGTGAGGGTTCGGGCTCCGCGCTGCAGACCGTGGCAGTGGGAAGCGTGACGCGTCGTCCGGTGGGCATTTCGACTCGCGGCACCACGCGGTGCCGCTCACGACTGCAGGTCAGCGCCGGATTCGCACCGGCTTCCCCCACCCGTCGACGCATGAAGTTGTCGGACCGTCAGATCCGTTGTCCAGCCCGCATCGTAGGGACGGCCGCGGGCGCCGCGCCACCGATTCCCGGGATCGGACGGAATATCAGGCCCCGGCCGGGACCGGGCGCTGGTCCCGGCCGTCGTAGGACGCCAAGGGCCTGATGAGGGCGTTGTGTTCGAGCTGTTCGGTGATGTGGGCGGTCCAGCCGGTGATGCGGCTCATCACGAAGATCGGCGTGAAGGTGGGGATGTCGAAGCCCATGAGGTGGTACGCGAGGCCGGCCGGGTAGTCGAGGTTGGGGTGGATGGCCTTGCGGGTGAGCATGGCGTGCCGCAGCGCCGCGTGCAGGGTGGCGAGGCGGGCGGCCTCGGGGTCGCCGGCGCGGGCGACGAGGCGGTCGGTGGCCTCCTGCATGATCGGGACGCGGGAGTCGCCGTTCTTGTAGACGCGGTGGCCGAAGCCCATGATCTTCCGCTGGGAGGCGAGGGCTTCGTCGAGCCAGTCGGCGGCCCGCCGCGGGTCGCCGATCTCGTTGAGCATGTGCATCACGGCCTCGTTGGCGCCGCCGTGCAGGGGGCCCTTGAGGGCGCCGATGGCGGCGGTGACCGCGCTGTAGAGGTCGGAGAGCGTGGAGGTGACCACGCGCGCGGTGAACGTCGAGGCGTTGAAGCTGTGTTCGGCGTAGAGGATGAGGGAGATCTCGAAGCAGCGGACGACCTCGGGCTCGGGGACGCGGCCGAAGCACATGTGGAAGAAGTTCTCGGCGTAGCCGAGGGCCGGGTCGGGCTGGATCAGGTCGAGTCCGCGCCGCCTGCGGTGGTCGGCGGCGACGACGGTGGGCAGCTTCGCCAGCAGGCTCAGGGACTTGGCACGGTTGGCGGCCGGGCTGCCGTCGTCCTCGGTGGGGTCCTCGGCGCCGAAGAAGCTGACGGCGGTCCGCAGCACGTCCATCGGATGACAGGTCTCGGGCAGCCGGACCAGGAATTCCGCGGTGGTGCGGTCCAGCGGGCGCAGGGCACGCTCGCGGGCGGTGAACTCCCGCAGTTGCGCGGCGTCGGGCAGGTCGCCGTGCCACAGCAGGTACGCGACCTCCTCGAACGAGCGGTGGGCGGCGAGATCCTGCACCGGATAGCCGCGGTAGGTCAGGGAGTTGGTCTCCTGGATGACGGTGGAGATCTCGGTGGTGTCGACGACGACACCGGCGAGGCCGCGGTGGATCTCGGGGGGCACGGTCGGGGCGCTGGTCATGGGTGTCCTCCGGTACGGAGCGGGGGCAGGGCGGCTGACATGCCGTCAGGCGCCGGGGGGGTGACGGTGTGTCAGGCGCCGGGCGGCAGCGTGAAGTCGAAGACGGCCGAGTCGAAGGCCGTGTAGTCCTCGTAACCGAGGACTTCGTAGAGCCGGGAGCGGGTCTGCATCCGCGGCAGCAGGGATTCCTGGGTGCCGTCGGCGGCGAGTGTGCGCAAGCCCTCCTCGATGGCACCGTTGGCGAGGCGGAAGAGGGTGACCGGGTAGAGGGCGATGTTGTAGCCGAGGTTCTCCAGCTCGGCCGCGGTGAGCAGCCGGCTCTTCCCGAATTCGGTCATGTTGGCGAGCAGCGGCACGTCCACGGCGGCGCGGAAGGCCGCGAACTCGCCCTCGTCCGCGAGCGCTTCGGGGAAGACCGCGTCGGCGCCCGCGTCCACGTACGCCTTGGCGCGCTCGATCGCCGCGTCCAGCCCCTCGACGGCGCGGGCGTCGGTGCGGGCCATCAGCAGGAAGCCGTCGTCGCGCCGGGCGTCGGCCGCGGCCCGTACCCGCTGGACCATCTCGTCCCGGGACACGAGCGTCTTGCCGTCGAGGTGGCCGCAGCGCTTGACGGCGACCTGGTCCTCCAGGTGCATTCCGGCCAGGCCCGCGTCCTCGAAGAGCTGGACGGTGCGGGCGGCGTTGACCGGGGCGCCGAAGCCGGTGTCGCCGTCGATCAACACCGGCAGGTCGGTGACCCGGGTGACCTGCTGGGCGCGGGCGGCGATCTCGGTCGACGTCGTCAACCCGATGTCGGGCAGGCAGAGTTCGGCGGCGAGTACGGCGCCGGACAGATACGCCGCCTCGAAGCCGTGGTTCTCGATCAGCTTGGCGGAGTACGGGTTGATCGCGCCCGGCATCTGCAACAGCCGTCCAGTGGCGAGGCGTTGACGGAACAGGGTCCGTCGCTCGGCGGGTGTGGTGCGGGTGTGCAGCATCAGAACAAGCCCTTCGGGAGCCGGGCGTCGTACGCGGCGACGGCGGCGGTGTCGACGGCCGGGAACAGACCGGTGAGTCCCGCCGTGTCGAGGTCGGCGAGGCGGCCCGCCGCGTCGAGGAAGGCGTCCTGCGCGGAGGTGGCGACGACGCCTTCGGCGAGGGTGCGGAATTTGCCGGTGTAACCGGCGCGGTCGAAGGGGCGGGCGCCCGCCGGGTGCGCGTCGGCGACGGCCAGCTCGTCCTCGATCACGGTGCCGTCGGTGAGCGTCATCACGGCTCGGCCACCGAAGGCCCGGCGCCGCGGGTCCGGGTCGTGGTAGCGGCTGGTCCACTCCGGGTCCTCGACCGTGGAGATCTTCCGCCACAGCGCGACAGTCTCCGGCCGCCGGGCCCGCTCGGGCGCGTACGACCGCTCGTGGTGCCAGGTGCCGTCCTCCAGTGCGACGGCGAAGATGTACGGCACCGAGTGGTCGAGGGTCTCGCGGCTGGCCTCGGGGTCGTACTTCTGCGGATCGCCCGCGCCGGAGCCGATGACATGGTGCGTGTGGTGGCTGGTGTGCAGCACGATGTCCCGCACCCGCGCGAGCGGTCCGGCCTTCTCGCGCAGCCCGCGCGCCAGGTCGATGACCGCCTGCGCCTGGTACTCGGCGGAGTGCTCCTTGGTGTACGTGTCCAGGATCGCGCGCCGCGCCTCGGCCGCTTCCGGCAGGGTCACGGTGTACGACGACTGCGGCCCGTCGAGCAGCCAGGCCAGGAACCCGTCCTCGCCCTCGTAGATCGGCGCCGGCGCGCCCTCGCCGCGCATCGCCCGGTCCACCGCCTCGATCGCGGCCTTGCCCGCGAAGGCCGGCGCGAACGCCTTCCAGGAGGAGATCTCGCCCTTGCGGGACTGCCGGGTCGCCGTCGTGGTGTGCACCGCCTGGCCGACCGCCTGGTACACAGTCTCGGTCGGCAGCCGCAGCATGGCGCCGAGACCGCAGGCGGTGGCGGCGCTCAGGTGCGCGACGTGGTCGATGCGGTGGGCGTGCAGGCAGATGCCCTTCACCAGGGCGACGTGGATCTCGTAGGCGGCGACGATGCCGCGCAGCAGGTCGGCGCCGGAGCGCCCGGTGTGCTGGGCGGCGGCGAGCAGCGGCGGGATGTTGTCGCCGGGGTGGGAGTAGTCCGCGGCGAGGTAGGTGTCGTGGAAGTCCAGCTCGCGCACCGCGGTGCCGTTGGCCCAGGCCGCCCATTCGGGAGAGACCCGGTGGCCGGGGTCCGCGCCGAACACCGAAGCGCCGGGCGACGCGGCGTGCGGTACGGCCTGGGCGCGGGCGACGGCGACCGGACGCCGGCGCAGCGAGGCCATCGCGACCGAGACGTTGTCGATCACCCGGTTGACGGCCATCGCGGCAGCCTCCGGGTCCAGCCCGGCGGCCTCCTGGGTGCCGGTGGCGACGGCGGCCAACTTCCAGGCGAGCTGCTCCTCGCGCGGCAGCCGGTCGGCACTGGAATGGACACGTACCTGGTGGTCGATCACGGGACTCCTCGCGGTGCTCGCCGTACGGCTCTCGTACGACTCCCGCACGTTGCTCATCCGGGCCTCGTACGGGCTCTACGCACCGAGTTTTCCCACGATCCGCGTCGGACGCGACGGCTCCACGCTGCGGAATCCGTACGCCCGCGGCCTGCGAATCTGCGAACTTTGCGAAATCTGCGGATGATAGTTTCACAAAGGAGTGGCCGACAACGGCCACGACTCACGGGCGGGGCAGGGCGGGGACGGAGGCGGGGCGCGATGGCCGGACAGAAGATCTACGCGCACGCCAAGCTGCGCCGCCTGCGGGCCGAGCGCGGCATGAACCAGGTCGAGCTGGCCCGCTCGCTCGGCATCTCCACCAGCTATCTCAACCAGATCGAGCACGATCAGCGCCCGCTGACCGCCCAGGTGCTGCTGCGGATCGCCGAAGTCCTCGGTGTGGACCCGGAGTTCTTCTCCGAGGCCGCCGAGGAACACCTCACCACCGACCTGCGCGCCGCACTCGGCGACGAGGCGACCGACACCTCCGTCTCGGTCGAGGAGGTCGCCGAGGTCGTCCGCGACCACCCCGAGGTCGCCCGCGCCCTCGTGGCGCTGCACCGCCGCTACCGGGAGGCCGCGGAACAGGTCGCCGCGCTGGCCTCCTCAGACGCCCCCGGCGCACCGCTGAGCGCCCTGCCCCCGGCCGAGCCGCACGACGAGGTCCGGGACTTCTTCTACGCCCACCACAATCACGTCGAACAGCTCGACAGCGCCGCCGAGGACGCCGTACGCGACTGGGGCCTGGACTCGGCGCGCACCACGGCGGACGTCCTGCGCCGCCGGCTCGCCGAACGTCACGGCGTCACCGTCGTGGACGCCGCCCCGGAACGGTCGGCGGACGTCCGCCGCTTCGACGCCGCGCGCCGTCTGCTCTTCCTCTCCCCCTGGCTGGAAGACGGCCGCCAGGCGTTCCAACTCGCCACCCAGATCGCCCTGTTGGAGCACCGCCCGCTGCTCGACACGCTGGCCGACTCCGCCGCCTTCACCTCCGACCGGTCCGCCGCCCTGGCCCGGATCGGCCTCGCCAATTACTTCGCCGGCGCCGTCCTCATGCCTTACGCCGTTTTCCGGGCCGCCGCCGAGGAACTGCGCTACGACATCGAACTCCTCCAGGCCCGCTTCGGCGTCGGCTTCGAGACCGTCTGCCACCGCCTCAGCACCCTCCAGCGCTCCGGCGCCCGCGGCGTGCCCTTCTCCTTCCTGCGCGTCGACCGGGCCGGGAACGTCTCCAAACGCCAGTCGGCCACCGACTTCCACTTCTCCCGCTTCGGCGGCACCTGCCCGCTGTGGACGGTCTACGCCGCCTTCTCCTCCCCCGGCCGCGTCCTCACCCAGGTCGCCGAAATGCCCGACGGCAAGCGCTACTTCTGGGTCGCCCGCACCGTCACGCGCGGCGGCGCGGGCCACCGGGCCCCGCGCGCCGAATTCGCCGTCGCCCTCGGCTGCGAGCTGCGCCACGCCCACCGCCTGGTCTACGCCGAGGGCATCGCCCTGGACGACCCGCGCGCCGCCACCCCCATCGGCCTCGGCTGCCGCATCTGCGAACGCCGCGACTGCGCCCAGCGCGCCCGCCCCCCGGCCGGCGGCCGCCTGTCCGTCGACCCCGACCGCCGCACCTACGTGCCGTATCCGGTCGAGTCCGCGCCGTCCCGTTAGAGTCCTGGGATGCCCTCGTACAGCATTGGTCAGGCCGCCCGGCTGCTCGGCGTGAGTTCGGAGACGGTCCGGCGGTGGGCGGACGGTGGTCAGTTGCGGATGGAGCGGGAGGGCGGGGGCAACCGGACGATTGACGGGGTGAGTCTGGCGGCCTTCGCCACGGAGCGGGCCACGGCCCTGTCGGCGGCGCCCGAGGAGATCGCCACGTCGGTACGGAACGCGTTCGCCGGGATCGTCACGGCGGTCAGGTCGGACGAGGTGATCGCGCAGGTGGAGGTGCAGTCGGGACCGCACCGGCTGGTGTCGCTGGTGAGCCGTGAGGCGGTCGACGAGCTGGGGATCGCGGTGGGCATGGCGGTCACGGCGCGCGTGAAGTCGACCAGCGTGCACGTCGACCGCCCCGGCGGCAACGGGAGTTGAGCCCCGTGCCGGGCAGGTCAGCCGCAGAGCAGGGCCGTCCGAAGGTCCAGCTTGTTCTCCAGCTTGCTCAGGTCGCGGCCGGTGAGTGCTTCTATGCGCTGGACGCGGTAGCGCACGGTGTTGACGTGCAGGTGCAGGACCTCGGCGGTACGGGCCCAGGAACCGCTGTTGGCGAGGAAGGTCTCCAGCGTCTCCAGAAGCACGCGGTGCGATGCCGTCCGCCCGTCTGCGAGCGGTCCCAGGACCCGGGCGCGGTAGGCCGCGCGTACGGTCGCCGGGACGCCGCCGAGCAGCGCCCGCGCGGTGCTCAGGTCGGCGGCCGACATCACGTGTGACGAGCCGGGCGCGGAGGTCCGGGCGACCGTCAGGGCGTAGCGCGCCTGGACCAGGCTGCCGGCCAGCTCCCATGGTGCGGACACCACGGAGCCGAGTCCGCACTGCGCGACGAAGGCCGGCTGACGGTCGGTCAGCCACGGCCATGTCTCGCGCACTTGGGCCTCGATGTCACCGGCGGCGTCCGACCGGCCCGTCGAGGCCACGACCGCCACGGCCAGGGCTTCGTCGCCGGGGAGCCGCCCGACGGCGAAGGGCGGGCCGTCGTGGTGACGCAGCGCCTCGGTCAGCGCCGCCACGGCCATGGCACCGTCCGGACCCGCTTCCGCCCCCGGCTCCGGATCCGGGGGCGTACCCGCGTCGGCGGTCGCGCGAGCGGCGACGACGGCCACCTGATACGGCCCGTTCTCCGGCAGTCCGCAGGCCCGCAGCGCGGCGCGCAGGGCCGGGCCGTCCCCGGCCGGTGCGGCGAGAAGCGCGGCGAGTTCGCTGCCCCTGTCCACGGCCGCGCTCTCCCGGTGCGCGCGGTCGCGCCGGTGCCGGCCGAGGACGTCGGCCATCTCGTCCAGGACGCGAGGCGGGACCGCCGTGGCGTCGGGCAGGTGCAGCCACCAGGCGTCGAAGGGGGTGCTGTCCGCCGCGACCGGCAGGACGGCTCCCGCGGACCGTGCCAGGTGCTCGGCGGCGCGCGGTGCCGGCAGGACCGGGGCGCCCGGGGTGCGCGCGACGGTGCGCCCGCTCGCGGTCAGCAGATAGCAGGCGGGGTTTGCGAGGTCGGCGAAGCCGCGGCCGAGCAGGACGTCCGGTTCGGCGTCGGCGGCCAGCAGCCGGCCGAGTTCGGTACGGACGTGCTCCGGCAGGGCGTAGTGCTGGTGGGGGCGGCGGCTGAGGTCGCCCCACTGGCGCAGGTAGACGACCTCGGTGATGGCCCGGAAACTGGTGCGCGCGGGGACCGCGATGACGGGGACGCCGCCCGCGCGGCAGGCCCGTACGAGCACGTCGGGCACGGCGCCGTGGGTCTCCTCGCCGGCCAGCAGTGCGACGGCGCCCGCGGTGCGCAGCGCGGTGACGAAGCGGTCGGCCTTCGCCGGGTCGTCCTGCGGCCGCCACCAGACCAGTCCGCTGAGCACGATCTCGCCGTGCTGGAGGAACCGCCGCGGGTCCGCCAGGTCGGTCGCCGTCACTCCGCTGATCTCCCGGTCGAGCTGCTGCCGGTCGCCCCACAGCAGGGTCAGGCCCAGCCTGTCGAGCTGGAGGAGGTCGTGGACGTGCATGGGCCGACTCCTTGCGCGGTCACCGGGCGAGTGCGCGGACTTCTCACATTCACCAGGCGAGGATGAGTTCATGCATCGTAAATGCAAGCGCAATGCGACGATGACCCTCTTGTGTGATCCTCCAGCGCACGGGCCCGCCCGTGGTGTTTTTCCGTCTCCCCCGCCAGTAGTGGGCGCCGCGGACGGGTTGTTTCACTGACCGGGTCAGGGCCCGGCCGGAGCCGGACCCGTAGGACGGAGAGTGGGGAAACGGCATGGACCTCAACACGGTGGTGGAGGTGTGTGACGGCCGCGACCGGGTGCCGTGGCGGGCGGGCGACGCGTGGCTGGGCGGCGGCACGTATCTGTTCTCCGAGCCGCAGCCGCATCTGCGGCGGCTGCGCGACCTGAGCCGGATGGGCTGGGAGCCGCTGCGCCGGCTGCCCGACGGATCGCTGGAGATCGCCGCCACGTGCACCATCGCCCGGCTGTCCCGGTACGGGAAGGAGCTGGAGGCCGTCGCGGCGCCGCTGGTCGAGCAGTGCTGCCGGGCCTTCCTCGCCTCGTTCAAGATCTGGAACATGGCGACCGTCGGCGGCAATCTGTGCAACGCCCTGCCCGCGGGGCCGATGATCTCGCTGACCGCCGCGCTGGACGGCCGCTGCACCCTGCTCGCCCAGGACGGCTCCGTACGCTCCGTGTCCGTCGCGGAATTCGTGACCGGTCCCGGCACCAAGGTCCTGGCCGAGGGCGAACTGCTGCGCGCGGTCACCCTTTCCCCGCGTGCCCTGGGCTCGCGCACCGCGTTCCGGCAGGCGTCGCTCTACGGTCTGGGCCGCTCCGGCGCCCTGGTCATCGGCGCCGTCGACCCGGTGGACGCGTCCTTCGCCGTCACGATCACGGCCGCGACCGTACGCCCCTTCCGGCTGCGCTTCCCCGACGTGCCCGGGCCGGAGGCGCTGCGGGCGGCGATCGGGGCGGCCGTCGAGGACCGCGACTGGTACGACGACATCCACGGGCTGCCCGCCTGGCGCCGCCACATGGCGTTCCGGCTGGCCGAGGAGATCCGGGCCGAACTCGCCGGGGACGGCGGGCGATTCGCCTCGGGCGGTGCGCGGTGACGGACGAGGACACCGGCTTCGAGATCCACGTCAACGAGCAGCGCTTCGACACCCGCCCGCGCCCCGGCCAGTGCCTGCGCACGTATCTGCGCGAGCGCGGCTGGTTCGGGGTGAAGAAGGGGTGCGACGCCGGGGACTGCGGGGCGTGCACGGTGCACGTGGACGGCGAGCCCGTCCACAGCTGCCTCTACCCGGCCGTGCGCGCCGGGGGCCGGGCCGTCACCACCGTCGAAGGGCTGTCCAGGGACGGCGAACTCCACCCCGTCCAGCAGAAATTCCTCGACGCCCAGGGCTTCCAGTGCGGCTTCTGCACCGCGGGCTTCCTGATGACCTCCGCAGCCCTCGACGAGGACCAACTCGCCGACCTGCCCAGGGCGTTGAAGGGCAATCTGTGCCGCTGCACCGGCTACCGGGCGATCGAGGACGCGCTGCGCGGCGTCAAGCACGTGGAGGCGCCCGACGCCGGCGCGGAGGTGGGCCGCAATCTGCCCGCCCCGGCCGGGCCGAAGGTCGTCACCGGCACCGCCCGCTACACCTTCGACATCGATGTGCCGGGCCTGCTGCACATGAAGCTGCTGCGCTCGCCGCACGCCCACGCGCGGATCACCGCGATCGACACCACCGCGGCCCTGCGCGTACCCGGGGTCCACGCCGTCTTCACCCATCACGACGCGCCCGACCGGCTCTACTCCACCGCACGGCACGAGCACCCGGAGGAGGACCCGGACGACACCCGGCTGCTGGACGACACCGTGCGCTACGTCGGACAGCGCGTCGCGGCCGTCGTTGCCGACAGCGAGGCCGCCGCCGAGGAAGGGTGCCGCAGGATCGAGGTGGTCTACGAGGTGCTGCCCGCCGTGCTCGACCCGGAGGAGGCGATGCGGCCCGGCGCGCCCGTCGTGCACCGCAAGGACGCCGGCGTGGCCAGGATCGCACGGCCGATGAACAACGTCGTCGGCGAGGTGCACGGTGAGATCGGTGACGTGGCGGCCGGATTCGCCGCGGCCGATGTCGTCTACGAGGAGACGTTCCGCACCCAGCGGGTGCAGCACGCCAGCCTGGAGACCCACGGCGCGGTCGCCTGGTTCGAACAGGGCGACGACGGCGAGGAGCGGCTGACGGTGCGCTCCAGTACGCAAACGCCGTTCCTGACCCGGCGCGCTCTGTGCGCGCTGTTCGGCCTGCCGGAGGAGCGGGTGCGCGTCGTGGCGGGCCGGGTCGGCGGCGGCTTCGGCGGCAAGCAGGAGATGCTGGTGGAGGACATCGTCGCCTTCGCCGTACTGCGGCTGCGACGGCCGGTGAAACTGGAGTACACCCGCGCCGAGCAGTTCTACGGCGCCACCACCCGGCACCCGTTCCTCATCACGGTCCGGCTCGGCGCCCGCCGGGACGGCGTCCTCACCGCGATGCAGCTCCGCGTCGTCTCCAACACCGGGGCGTACGGGAATCACGGCCCGGCGGTGATGTTCCACGCCTGCGGCGAGTCGCTGTCGGTCTACCGCTGCCCCTACAAGAAGGCCGACGGCTTCGCCGTCTACACCCACACCGTCCCCGCGGGCGCCTTCCGCGGCTACGGCCTCGGCCAGGTGACGTTCGCCATGGAGTCGGCGCTGGACGAACTCGCCCGCAGGATCGGCATCGACCCGCTGGTCCTGCGGCAGAAGAACATCATCGGGCCGGACGAGCCCATGGTCACCCCCGGCGGCGAGGAGGAGGACCTGCACATCGCCAGCTACGGCCTCGACCAGTGCCTTGACATCGTCCGCACCGCGCGCGCCGAACCCGCCGCGGAGGCGCCCGCGGGCTGGCTCGTCGGCGAGGGCGCCGCGCTGGCGATGATCGCCACCGGACCGCCCGGCGGCCACATCGCCGACGCCCGCGTCACCCTGCGCGCCGACGGCACATACGACCTCGCGGTCGGCACCGCCGAATTCGGCAACGGGACCACCACCGTGCACAGCCAGATCGCGGCCGGGGAACTGCGCACCACATCGGACCGGATCACCATCCGCCAGTCGGACACCGACGTCGTACGGCACGACACCGGCGCGTTCGCCTCCACCGGCGTCGTGGTGGCGGGAAAGGCGTCCCTGCGCGCCTGCCAGGCGCTCGCGGCGTCGATCCTGGACTTCGCCGCCGGGCAGTTGGGCGTGGCCCCGGGGACGTGCGTCCTGACCGGCGAGGCCGTCACGGCGCCCGGCGGGCGGCGGCTCCCGCTCAAGGAACTGCACGCGGCGGCCCGCGCGGCGGGCCGGGAACTGGCCGCCGACGGTCACTTCGGCGGCACCCCGCGATCGGTCGCCTTCAACGCCCAGTGGTTCCGCGTCGCCGTCGACCCCGGCAGCGGCGAGATCCGCATCCTGCGCAGCGTGCACGCCGCCGACGCCGGGAAGGTCATGAACCCGATGCAATGCCGCGGCCAGGTCGAGGGCGGCGTGGCCCAGGCGCTCGGCGCGACGCTCTTCGAGAACGTACGCCTGGACGACACCGGCAGGGTCACCACCGTCGCCTTCCGCCAGTACCGGCTGCCCGCCTACGCCGATGTGCCGCGCACCGAGGTCCACTTCATGGAGACCGCGGACGCCATCGGCCCGCTCGGCGCCAAATCGATGAGCGAGAGCCCCTTCAACCCGGTCGCCCCCGCCCTGGCCAACGCCATCCGCGACGCCACAGGACTGCGCTTCACCGAACTCCCCCTGAGCCGCGACCGCATCTGGCTCGCCCTCGACCAACGCACCCGCACCGAGGAGCCGCGCAGCGGTGCGTGAGCCCGCTGTCGGACCGGACCTCGCGCACCGGTACGGGCGGACCCGGCACACGTCACCGGTGTGTGAAGTCCGGTGGCCGCTCGTCGACGAAGGCCGCCATGCCCTCCTTCTGGTCGGCGGTGGCGAACACCGCGTGGAACAGGCAGCGTTCGAAGCGGACGTCCTCGGCGAGGGCGGTCTCGAAGGCGCGGGCGACCGCTTCCTTGGCCATCATCGCGACCGGCAGGGACATCTCCGCGACGGTCGAGGCGGTCTTCATGGCCTCGGCGAGGAGATCATGGTTACCGGCCACGCCTCGCCAGGACGATTGGCCCGGCTGCGGCAGACGCTGCGGGACGCTGAGGCGGTGGCAGGACTGCTGGCCTCTGCGGGGGCGGGCGGCCAGGCACTTGCGGCGCTGCCCGGCGGCTGAGTCGAAGCTGGACGGATACCCCAGGGGTTGGCACCCGAAGCCGCGTCCTGGGCAGCCCGGGTGCGAGCATCCGGAGTAGGTGGTCCATCGCGCGGCGGGCGGCGGCGGCCAGGCCGGGGAGGTGGCCATTCCAAGCGGTGCCGCTCGCCTGAAGGATGTCGCGCACGGCCTCGTCGCGTACGGCGCGCGCGGGTTAGAGGTCGAGCAGTTGCTCGTAGAAGCCTCCGAAGCCGCGCTCGTGGTCGACGAGATGGACTTCCAGGATCCAGTGCAGGAGCTGTCCCGCCTCGTCCGTACGGCGCAGCGGCTTGTCGTTGGCGGGCAGGATGCGGGAGTCCACGTCCTCCCAGTCGTTGTACTCGGGCGGGAATTCCCCGACCAGATGACCGACGTGCCAGCCGCCGAGCCGCCAGCCGGCCTCGGCCGCGAGCCGCTCCACCTCGGCGTACAGCTGCTTGCCGGTGATGTCCGGGTCCGCCTCGAAGGCGCGGCGCCCGGCGGCGAAGACGGCCGGCAGGTCGTTCCGCAGGCAATGCTTGACCGGGTCGTCGCCGAGGACGAACGTCCGCCCGAAGTCGGCCTCGTAATCCTCGAAGATCGGTCCGAAGTCGGCGAACGCGATGTCGTCAGCGCCAATGACCCGGTCCGGCGGATTCTCGCGGTACGGCAGCAGGGTGTTGGGCCCGGATCGCACGATCCGCTTGTGCCAGTAGTGGGTGGTGCCGAACAGTTCATTGGCCACGTCGCGGATCCGGTCGCTGACCGCGCGTTCGCTCTCGCCCGCGGCGACCAGACGGCGCGCCTCGATCTCGTCGAACAACCGCGCCGCTTTGGCCTGCGCGTCCAACAGCCGTGCCGCGCGCGTGGATTCGTCCGTCACACCGCTCACGGTAGGTGCGGCCCCTCGGCACGGCAACCGGATCCCCGGTGTGCAGAGCGCGTGACCCCGGACGGTCGCGGGACGTGACAACGGCGCAACGGGCCCTCCGTAGCGCCGCCCGAGGAAGGATTCGATCACGTTTGGGGGCCAACCGTGACCATGACGATCACGCAGGTACGGACGGTCTGCTCGTACTGCGGTGTCGGCTGCGGGATGATGCTCGACGTCGGTGCCGGTCCTGACGGACGTCGCACGGTGCTGAAGGCGACTGCCGACAAGGCGAATCGGTTCCTCGCTCACCGGCCGACCCAACGCCATGGGCGGCCGGGAGACGGGATACATGGGCCCCGGCCCGCCGGGCCAACGCTCGGTGCTGTCCACCGAGGAGCGCGCCTTCGTCGAGGTGCCGTGGGGACTTTCCCTCCATCCCGGTCAAAGCACTAGAGTCACTGCTGTGCGTACGACGGGCATCGGATACCTCGAAACGGCTGCCTGGCCGCCCGAACAGGCCGGGCAGGCATGACGACCGACGCGACGCCGATTCTCACCATCGAACACGGCGCGTCTTACGAGCGCGCCCCGGTCGCCGGCATCCACACGCACGACGGCCCCAAACTCCTCTGGACCTCGACCGCCACCGTCACGATCAGCACCGGATCCCGCGACTGGCTGATCCCGCCCGGCTACGGACTCTGGATTCCCGCCGGCGTTCCTCATGCGGGCTGGATTCTGCGGGACGGCGAAGGCTCGTCGATGACCTTCGACCCCGAGCACTGCACGATCGCCTGGCCGGACGTCGCCGGCGTCCACATCAGCCCGCTGCTGGCCGAGTTGATGAATCACCTGCGCCGCGTGGAGCCCGGCGACCCGAGCCGTCCGGCGGCCGAGGCGCTCATGTTCACGCTGCTCCGCCCACTGCCGCCGCACGACATCCCGATCACGATGCCCACCGACCCGCGCGTGCGCACGATCGCGGAGCGGCTCATCGCCGACCCGTCCGACCAGCGTGAACTGGCCGCCTGGGCCGACTTCACGCATTCCAGCGTGCGTTCCCTGTCGAGACTCTTCCGCGACGAGACCGGCCTCAGCTTCGCCGAATGGCGCACCCAGGTCCGGGTGCACGCGGCGATCCAGAAACTCGCGACAGGCACTCCTGTCAACACCACGGCACGTGCGGTCGGCTACCGCAGGCCGAGCGCCTTCATCGCTGCCTTCCGGCGAGCCACCGGTCAGACCCCCGGAACGTACCTCGCCGACAACCCGTAGGGTCGCGGTCCACGATGAGAGCCGGAAGCCTCCCGTCACCCACCCGCGCACCGGGACCTGGGCCGTTTCGTTTGGATCATCGGGCTGACCAGATGAAGATGCCGGCGAAGTGGAGTCGCGACCGGCACCGACCTGTCCACCGCGCTCGACGCCCTGGTCACTGCCGAGGGCGCGGGACTGCGTCCTCGATCCCGGCCACGACCGCCTCGTCGGCTGGATCACCCACCAGGCCGTCCTCGGCGCCATGCACACCGCCGCACGCGGAACCGTACCCACCGGTGGACAGCGGTGAACCGCTGATCGGGCGGGGCCGGATGACCGCCCGTGCGTGGGCCACTGTCCGTTCCTCCCGGCCGGACGGCCGGTACGGCGTGGTCAACGGGCAGGAGCGGTGGGGGACTTGATGTAGGCGTAGTAGCCGGGCGTGTGCCGGGAGTCGGGGAGATGGACGCGGCGCCAGGTGCGGGCGTAGGAAGGTGGGCGGTGGCGGGTGGGGACGAGGACGGCCACGGGTCTGGTCCGGGCGGCGGCGACCACCCCGGCCGGGGTGATGCTGGTGTCCTGTCCTTTGGTCTGGCGGGAGGCGCAGCCGGCGTAGAAGGCCATGGGTACGGCGTGGTCGCCGGTGAGCAGGCACGGCGGGCGCACCCCGTGGGCGTGCAGGTCGTCGGCGAAGCCGTCGTACGCGGTGCGCATCGCCCGGCTGGTGGCGGCCACGCGGTCGGTGACGCTCAGTTGGATCGCCATGTGGCAGCAGAGCGCGGCCACGACCAGGCCGACCAGCACCGGGCGGAGGCGCCCGGCCGGAGCGGTGAGCAGTGCCCACAGGCCGTACGCGACAGGGAGCGCGAGCAGGGCGTAGGCGGGCAGCAGGAAACGCGGCGCCGCGTAGTCGATCATGAACAGGTAGGGAACGGCGAGGCTGGAGGCGACGAGCAGTGGCAGCAGCGCCGTGTCCCGCCGTCCGGCGCGGGCCGCGGCCACCGCGCCGCCGATCGCGGGCAGCGGCAGCACGAACCACCACAGCGCCGTGCGCCGATGGGTCCACGGCACGTCGCACGGGCGGCACAGGGTCCGGCCGTCCAGCGCGCGGATCTGGTCGTCCACCGCGAAGTTCCACCCGGTGCCGCCCTGCATGGCGCTTCCGCGGTGGAGGCGCTCGGTGAGACCGCCGTAGCGCGTGTACGCCTCGATCACCCACTCACCGCAGCCCAGGGCCACGCCCGCGACGAGGACGGCCCACAGCAGCGGGCGGCGTCCGCCGGGGACGAACAGTGCGGCCACGGCCAGCGGGGCGACCAGCCACACCGCGTCGGGCGGCCGCATCAGTCCGGTCAGCGCCACCGCCAGGCAGAGCCCGGCCAGTGCGGCACGGTCGGTGCGGTCACGCGCGGCCCGCAGGAAGCAGCCGACCGCGGCCAGTGCCCCGTACGCGCTCCACAGGTTGGGCATCACCTGGGGGCCGTAGGAGATGGTGATCCACAGTGTGGCGAACAGGCCGCCGGCCAGGGCGAGTACGGGGGCCGGCACCAGATTCCGCCAGACGCGCAGCGCGACGTACAGCGCCAGGCAGGACAGCGCCGCGAGCCACAGCCGCAGGGCGGTCGTCGAGGTCGTCAGCTCCGCGACGGGCGCCGCCAGGAACGAGATGCCGCGGGCCCGGGGCGCGCTGAAGAACGCCGCCGGGACCGATCCGCTCACCTGGCTGGTGTAGACCGTCTCGTCCCAGCCCAGGCCGGTGCCGTGCACCGTCAGCGTCACCTGGAGCAGGAAGAACGCCACGCAGACCGCGCCCAGCAACGGCGCTGAGCGCTGCGTGCCGCGACGGTCGGACAGGACTCGGGCCGGCACCCGGAACGCGGTGAGAGGGCTGGTCATGAGGTGCAGTCCTCCAGAGGGCAGACGTACACCTGGATAGATAGGAGCGGACGGCAAAAGGTTGCCCGCCGACGTCCAGCGGACCCGCATGCCGCGGATTCCCGGCGGCGTGCGGACTCATAGGAGTTCTTCACCATTCCTTCACCAACGCGTTTTGCCACTTGTTAGCTTGGGCTGGGTAGCCGCTTGGGGGGGCAGGGCGTATCTGATCAAGACGGGAAGATTGAGCATGGGGTTGCCTCCGCAGGAGACATTGTCACCACTTCGTGAGGAGAGCGCCGCCGCGCCCCAGCCGGTCAAGCGGAGGCTCTACGTCCTCGACGGACTCCGGTTGATCGCTGCCCTGATGGTTGTCTTTTACCACTACACCGGCTACAACCCGACGAACTACTGGGGCCGTTCCGACGCGGAGGTCTTCCCGGCGATCCACGGCATCACCAGCTACGGCTGGCTGGGGGTGTACCTCTTCTTCCTGATCAGCGGCTTCGTGATCTGCATGTCGAGCTGGAACCGCACCCCCCGGCAGTTCCTCTTTTCGCGCTTCACCCGCCTGTACCCCGCGTACTGGGCGGCCGTCATCCTCACCTCGGCCGTCGTCTTCCTGACGCCGAAGGCGGGACGGCTGTCGCCCCCGGAGACGCTGGCCAATCTCACGATGTTCGAGCGCGGCATGGGCGTGCCCTACGTCGACGGCGTGTACTGGACGCTCTGGGCGGAGCTGCGCTTCTACATGCTCTTCGCCGTCGTCGTCGCCTTCGGGGTGACCTATCGCCGGGTGATGACCTTCTGCGTGATCTGGATGGCCGCCTGCATCATGACCACGAGCGGGGACAACGACTTCCTGAACCAGGTCTTCGAACCCACCTACGCCCCCTTCTTCATCGGCGGCATCGGCATCTTCCTGATGTACCGGTTCGGCCCGCGCCCGGAGATCTGGCTGCTCATCGCCGCCTCCTGGCTCGACGGGCAGTTCCAGCTGGACGACCTGTCGGACACCGCCGAGGGCCACGCCCGAACCCCCGTCTACTGGGCCGTCTGCGTCGTCCTGCTTGCGCTGTTCTACGCGGTGCTCATCGCGGTGGCGCGGGGAAAGCTGGAGTTCCTCAACTGGCGGTGGCTCACCGTGGCGGGCGCCATGACGTATCCGCTGTATCTGATCCACGAGAAGATCGGCCTGGAGATCATCCTCCACAACCACAACGCGCTGCCGCCCTATCTGCTGCTGGGCCTTCTCGTCGGCGGAGCCCTGCTGAGCGCGTACCTCATCCACCGTCTGGTGGAGGAACCGGTGGCCCGCCGCCTCAGGAAGTGGCTCGCCACCCCCTGGCCCGCCATCCCCTCCGACCGTGCCTCCGAGCCACCCACCGCGGCCCCGGTCCCGGCCCCGACTCAGCTGCCGGCGTCGGCCACATCGCCGGACTTCGCCGCGAAGGTGCCCGCGGCGACGAGGCGATGATCCCCTCCGGCGAGGTCACGGACCCGACCCGACGGGCTCGTGTCCGCGAAGGCGGGGGCGCGCGGGTTGTCAGCCGCTCGACGGCTTTTGCGTAAGGTCAGGTGAATCGGTCGGCGCGCTTGTGCCACCGGGGGTGGGCGTGGCGGCACGCCTGCTGTCGAGGCGGGCGAGTGCCTGTTGGTCGGCGAGGGCGATGGCCAGTTCACCGGCGGCGGTGGGGTGCAGGGGCGCCTGGTCGGCGGTGTTCTGGACGAAGGGCTGCGGGCTGCACAGCCCGTGGCCTTCGAAATCCGGCCGGGCGGTGGTGAAGCCGAAGGCGTCCGCTCCGTTGCGCAGTACGGCGTTGAGGTCGGCGAGCCGTGACTTGAGGACTTTGGCCTTGGCTTTGGTGAGACCGTCCTTGGCGAGGCACGCCGTGTCAGTGCCGAAGGGGTCGTAGTACTGGTTGATGAGGATGTCGGGGTGGTGCGGGAGGTCGGTGAGCTGCTGGAGCAGGTCGAGGTAGTTCTGGGAGAAGGTCGCGAGCTGTTCCTTGAAGTAGGCCGTGGACGCCTTGTCGTCGCAGACCGGCGCCTTCGCGCACAGCCCGGTGAGCACGGCCCAGTTCATGTCGTTGGCGCCGATGCTGACGATGAACACCGAGGCGCCGGAGGCACGTTGCGCCAGGGCCAGTTGCGGCGGCACGGCCTGCTCGCCGCGCAGCTGTACGCCCAGGAGGCCGTCGGTGACGGTCGCGCCCTGGCAGGCGAGATTGAGCACGTTCCAGTCGTTGACCCGGGCGAGCGCTTCGGCGTAGGCGTCGGAGCTGCGGCCGCAGGTCTTGTCCAGGGCGGTGGGGTCCTCGACCAGGGGGTTGCCGATGCCGGCGGCGGTGGAGTCACCGAGGACGACGGCGTGGACACCGGTCAGTGCCGGGCCTTTGGCCGGGGCGACCGGCTGCGCCGGTGTACGTCCCACCAGGTCGTCAAGGGTGCGGACCTGCTTGAGCGCCTGCGGCGTGCCGGACGCCAGGAGATACACGCCGAGGACGTTGACAGCACACACCGTCAGTACGCTCACCGCGGTCGCCACGAGCGTGGTGCGGCGCGGCGCGCGCCGGATGCCGGCCACCGCGACCGCGACGACGGCGGCGCAGCCCGCCGCGACGACGATCTCCCAGGCGCAGTAGCGGGTCCAGCCCGCCGCGAGTTGGTGGCTCAGGTCCAGGCGCAGTGTGTCGTGGTCCCCGGACCTGACGATGTCGCCGACCTGCGAGTCGAGGGTGATGTCGGCGAGCTTCAGGCGGGGCCGGATCGGCCCCTGGAAGTGCGGCCGGGTCGCCAGGGCCTCGCCGAACAGGTCGAGTTCGCCGGGCCCGGACAGGCTCAGGTCGGGGGCGACAGCGCCGACCTCGACGGTCTGGCCGGCCGCGGTGACGGTCTGCATCGGGGTGAGGCGCACCGCCAGCCAGATCGATCCCAGGCAGACCGCGAGGAGGACGAGCACGCCCAGGACGGCGTTCCGGACGCGGCGGACCCATGGCCGGCCCGCGTCGGGGATACGGAGTCGGGGTCGGATCACAGTGCGGTCACCTCCGCGTACGCCGCCGGTGACGTGGGAATTGTCGCGTCGGCCTGGTCGGGGATCAGACCCAAGCCGCCGAAGGCGAATTCCACGGCGTAACCGGCGACGACGGCGGCCACGTAGAAGGTGCCGAGCAGGAAGAGGGCCATGCGGGCGCCGTAGTAGCGGCGGTAGATGTTCAGGATCGGCAGGATCAGCAGGTCGGCGAAGAGGAAGGCGACGACACCGCCGAAACTGATGCCGCCCTTCCACAGCACCACCGCCAGCGGGACGTTGCCGACCGAGCAGACGAACGACAGCACCGCCACCATCGGGCCGACCAGCGGCCCCCACAGCTTCGACGCCACCGGGTGACCGTCGAAGAAGAAGGACCGCCAGAAGGAATCGGGCACCCATGCGGCCACCGCGCCGGCGACGAACAGCCCGATCACCAGGTCCCGCACGATCGCCGCCCATTCCATGACGAAGACGTGGGCGACCGCCGTGAAACCGTCGCCCGACAGCAGACGCCGGGCGAAGGAACCCTGCCCCCGGACGGACATGTCCATCGCCGCGTGCCCCTCCATGGAACCCGCCACAGCACGATCGGCCTGCTCACGGGCCTGTCGCAGCAGCTTGTCGCGCAGCGCCAGCCGGAACAGAACCGCGAGCACGATGATCATGACCGGGCCCCCGGTGAATTCGGCGGCCGTGAACTGCCAGCCCATCAACAGCGCGAGAATCACCCCGAGCTCGGCCACCAGATTGGTCGAGGCGATCTCGAAGGCCATCGCGGCGGTGAAATCCGCTCCTTTACGGAACAGCGAGCGGGCCAGTGCGACGGCCGCGTACGAGCACGACGACGACGCGGCGCCGAGCGCGGACGCCCGCAGGAGGGTCGACGGCCGGTCGTCACCGAGCAGCCGGACGATCGTCGACCTGCGTACGACGGCCTGCACGACCGCGGACAGCGCGAAGCCCAGGATCAGCGCCCACGTGATCTCCCAAGCCATCGATCCCGTGATGGACAAAGCGTGCAGAACGGCGTGCATGGCTCCCATCCTCGTACGGCGGCGCGGCACAGCGGCGCAAGGGCGCGGACCGTCCGGACACCGCGGACATGCGGCGCCGCAAAGGAGAGGACGGAGAGCTGCCCGTCCCGATCCGCGTGCCCGCGCGTCCGTCTGCTCCGGTCGGTTTGCCGTGACTCCCGATCCGGTACGGGACGCTCTTCCCCGAAAACCTTTGCACAGTCTAAAGAGGGATCGCATGATCGGGAGGCCACGAACCGGCCGTACGCGGGCCGGGCAGCGTGACTCGCGCGACGGCGGCAGCCCGCCCGGCGCGGACGTCGCCGGCGCGGGACACCGCTTCCTTGGCCATCATCGCGACCGGCAGGGACATCTCCGCGACTGAACTATTGACTCGGCTCGGACTCGCGCTGCTGGAAGTCGCGTGGAGACAGTCCGTGGAAGCGGGAGAAGGCGGCGCTGAACGTGGAGAGGTGGGCGTACCCGGTCCGGCGTGCGACGGCGCTGGGCGGGGCGCCGCCGGCGAGCAGGTCGCGGGCGATGCGCATGCGTGCGGCGTAGCGCCAGCGCCCCAGCGTCATACCTGTCTCGTCACGGAAGACCCTGTGGATCTCGGCACCGACATCACCATCGCGTGTCCCGCCAGGCCCACCGATATGACGCAAGCACTCCAACGCGACAGCACGCGCGCGCGGATCGGTGGGCATCGGCAGCGACAGCGCTCGCTGCGCGGCGACCTGTTCCGCGAACAGGTCGAGGATGCGGCGGGGGTTGTGGTCGTCAGGGCGCAGTCCGGACCGGGCGCTGATCGAGCAGAACATCAAGTAGTCGTCCCATGCGGGCGAGAACCGCACTTGCAGAGGCACTGTCAGTTGGAGGTCGGCGGTACTCGCGTTGCCGAGCGGCAGGGAGACGGAGTTCTCGCGGAGGCCGGTGACATGCTCCACCTCTGCGGGGATCCAGGTCGCCGCCCCTCGCTCCCGTTCGTAGCGTTGGTTGCCGATGTCCAGGTATCCGCTGCCTCGATACATCCAGCTGAGGACGTGGATTTCGTTGGCGTGCGACGGCGTGCTGGCCGCTGGCAGCATCTCGGGCGCGGTGGGTGTGTCCGTCCTGCGCATCATCCGGATCAGGTCGTCGGTCTGTCGTGCCGCCGTTGCCCGTTGCGTCAGCCCGCCGACTCCAGGTCCGGCGGAGAGCTGCCGTCCGAACTCGTGGGGAGTCAGTCCGAACCGTCCCTTGAAGGCCCGCGTGAGGCCGTTGCGGCTGGCGAAGCCCACTCGGGCGGCCACCTGGTCCACGTCGTAACCGGCGGCGAGCAACTCCACGGCAGCGCCGAGCCGGCAGAGCAGCCGCCACTGCTCGAACGTGAGCCCGGTGTCGGCGAGGAAGTCGCGGCGAAGGGTTCGCGCTCCACAGAGCACCCGCACGGCCCATTGCTCGACCGTGAGGTCGAGCGCGGGGTCGCGGATCAGTTCCTCGGCGACTGCCCTGGCGCCGAGGGCTCGCGGCATCGTCGCCGCGGCGGACCTCTCTGAGCTCGGAATTCGCCCGGCCCCGACGGGCGCCGTCGAGCGCGAGCCCGGGCGCCGGAGCAGCTCCTCGATCGCCTCCGGGGAGTATCCGCGGCCGTTGAACGGAGTGACCTGCAGGTTGAAGAGCTGGATCAACCAGTCCTGCCAGCCGCCGGGAACGTCGAACCGCGTCAACTCCGACAGCCCCCAAGAGCCGACGCCGGCGTGAGGCCACAGCGGAAAAGCGACAGTGCCCGGCTCGGTGACGATCGCTCGTTCCGCCCAGCCTTCCGCGGGAATCCAGGCGCCTTCGCCGGCCCGGAGGCGGAGCACCGGGCCGCTGTCGAGGCGCACCTGCGCCGTGCCCGTACGGACCCAGAGCAGCAGCGGTCGAACGGGCGAATGCGCCGAGCCCAACCGCGCGGCGGGAATCGGCGGCGGGTCGCCGGCGCCCGCGGCGAACGAGGAGGGCACCACCATGTCCTAACTATGCGGCAGTCTGCGCACACCATCGTAGGTTAGGTTTGCCTAACTTTAGCAGTGCGCGCCTTCCCGACGGCGGTGCGCGACTCCCGCCCTCGAAGCGACCGGAAAGGTCCGTTCCGCGCATGCCCAAGACCTCGCGCCGACTCACCGTGCACCCGCCGACCTTGCGAGAGGTCGAGGTGGTGCGGGCTGTCGACATCACCCCGGGCATGCGCCGGATCACGCTGGGCGGTGCACAGTTGCGCGCGTTCACCACTGCGGACGGCTTCGAGCAGCCGGCCTTCGTGTCCCCCGGCTTCGACGACGACCTCGGGCTCTACTTCCCGTACCCGGGCCGGCGCGATCCGGTGCTCCCGGTCCAGGACCGGGCCAAGTTGATCGTGCCCAGGGATCCTCGACCGCTGTCGAGGGCCTACACGGTCCGCCGGTGGGACCCCGAGGCCGGTGAGCTGGACGTGGACTTCGTCAAGCACGGGGTGGGCGCGGGAACGGCATGGGCCTACCGCACCCAGCCGGGTGACCGGATCCACTTCAGCGGCCCGAGCACGTCCAAGGCGTTCCCGACCGGCGCCGACTGGTGGCTCGTGGCCGGCGACGACACCGCACTCCCGGCGATCGGCCGCCTGCTCGACGAGCTCCCGCCCGACGCCCGGGCTCAGGTGTTCATCGAGATCGCGGAGGACGCCCACCGCCAGGAGCTGCGCGAGCTGCCCGGGGTCGACGTGACGTGGTTGGTCCGCCCGGGCGCAACAGCCGGGACCGTGTCGCCGCTCACCGAGACCGTACGCAGTGCGCGGTGGTGGCCGGGCCAGGTGTTCGCGTGGCTGGCCGGCGAACACACCGCCGTCCGGGACATCCGCCGGCACTTGGTCGAGGACCGTGGCGTACCCAAGGAGGACATCGACTTCGCCGGCTACTGGCGTCGCGCCGAGGTCGTCGCGCTGGAGAACGACGGAGCGGTACCCGACCCGGAGCGGACCGTCACCCCGTTCCAGAAGCTCCACGACCTGACCGAACTCGTCGCGCCGATCGCGATCCGCACCGCCGTCGAACTGGGTGTTCCCGATCTGGTCTCCCGCGGCGTGACCGGCGTGACCGAACTGGCCGCCAAGGCCGGTGCCGACGAGCGTGCCCTGGGCAAACTGCTGCGTTATCTGCACACCCTGGACGTGGTGACCGAGACCGAGCCGGGCCATTACGCCCTGACCCCGGTCGGCGACGTCCTCACTCTTGAGTTCATCGCCGACCGCCTCCACCCCGCCGGGGTGATCGGTCGCGAGATGCTCGGGATCCACGGCCTCACCGAGTCGGTCCGCACCGGCCGGCCCGCATACGCCTCGGTCACCGGCCAGACCTTTGCCGACGTGCGAGCCGAGCAGGACTACGAGGACCGTCACCTGGAGCGCCTGGCGAAGTTCCAGCCCGCGCTGGCCGAACCGATCGCCACGTCCGACCTGCTCGCCGGAGTGCAGCACCTGGTGATCCACTCCGGCGGTGCCGGCGCGCACGCCCGTGAGTACGTCGCTGCCCACGAGAGGCTGCGCGTGACGATCTGCGCCCTGCCCGCCCAGGCCGACTGGCTGCGCCGTGACCTGCCCGCCACGATTCCCGACGAGCAGCAACGCGCGCGGGTCGGCGTGCTGGAGCAGTCCGTCTTCGAGCCCGGCCCGGCGGCCGACGCCGTACTCATCAGCCGCGCCTTCAAGACCCTGCCCGACGCCGACGCCGCTCACGCGCTGCGCCGGGCAGCCGAGAACCTCGTCCCCGGCGGACGGGTGCTGCTGATCGAGGAGGTCTTCGACACCGACGCCCTCGACGAGCACGACGGCGAGGAAGACCTGATCTGCCTGGTCTGCCACGGCTCCGGCCTTCGCACCGGAGCGGAACTGGACGCCGTCATCGTCCGGGCCGGCCTCACACGCAAGGCGGCGCACACCGTCGGCCTCGGCGCCACCGTCCATGAGCTGCTCCGCTCCACCGCCGACTGACCCCCTCCAAACCGAGAAGAAGAGAACGCCCATGAGCAACACGCCCCTGCTGAGACGCGGCGCAACCCTTGCCGCCGCGCTGATGAGCGCGTCGCTCGTCCTCACCGCCTGCGGCAGTGACGGCGACGACACCGGCGACAAGGCCGCCACGGCCCACAGCGACAAGCCCGCCGAGACCCGCAGCGTCACGGCCGAGAACGGCACCGTCAAGGTTCCCGCCGCCCCCCGGCGCGTCGTCACGATCGGCAACACCGGCCTTCCCTTCATCGATCTGGGCGGCAAGCCGGTGGGCGTCACCGAGGCGTCCGACTCCGACCTCGACGTGCTGCCGAAGGAACAGAGGACCGCGTACGAGGCAGCCGAGATCATCGGCAGCAGCGGTGGTGAGGTGGATCTCGAAAAGCTCGCCGCCCTCAAACCGGACCTCATCCTGGTCCAGTTCTCCTCGAAGGACTGGGACAAGGTCGGCAAGCGACTCGAGGCAATCGCGCCGACCGTGTCCTGGGGGCTCGACACCGAATGGAAGGCGTTCGCCGACGCGATCGCGGAGGTCGGCAATGTCGCGGACGCGCTCAGCCGGCAGAAGACGGCGTTCAAGGAGAAGGTCGCCAAGATTCAGGCGACCTACGGCAAGATCATCGACACGACCTCCTTCGTCGACGTCTCCCGCGGAAACTGGAACGATCCCGGAACGTTCTATATAGCGGACATCGGCTGCTCCGAGATCGCCCGGGACGACATCGGCCTGGACCTCCCCAAGGCGGCCGAGGGCAAGGACCCCTTGGCGTACGCGTCCCTGCCGTTCGAGCAGATCCGTGGCCTGTCCAAATATGACGTGATCACCTACCCCGTCGACGCCGACGGGGTGCCGACGAAGCCCTTCAAGCCGGTGGTCGAGACCAACACCTGGAAGGCGCTGCCCGCCGTGAAGTCCGGCCGGGCGCTGGGGCTCTTCTGCCCCGGCAACAACTCCTACGGGCCCGTCAACAGGTATCTGGACTCGCTCGACAGCGCGCTGGCGACCCTCTCGGGCAAGCAGTGACAGCCCTTGCCCTGCGACAGCACGGTCGGAGCACCGAGACGGTGCCCCGACCGCGTCGTCGTCTGCTCGGCTTGCTCGTCGTGCTGGTGGTGCTGGCGGTCCTGCTGATGCTGAGCGTCATGATCGGGTCGACGGCGATCGCGCCGTCCGTGGTGTGGGACGCGCTGTTCCACTCCTCGGCCGACACCGATCAGTTCGCGATCCGCGACTTCCGGCTGCCGCGCACGGTCGTGGGTCTGGTCGTCGGCGCCGCCCTCGGTCTGTCGGGCGCGCTGATCCAGGCGCTCACCCGTAATCCCTTGGCCGATCCTGGTGTCCTCGGCGTCCACGCCGGTGCGTCCTTCGCGGTGACGGTCGCCGTGGGGCTGCTCGGAGTCCGCGACGTACAGGGCTACATGTGGTTCGCGTTCGCGGGTGCGCTGATCGTCACGCTCCTGGTGCTCGCCTTCGGGTCGACACGGCAGGGCTCCTCGCCGGTGGTCATGGTGCTCGCGGGGGTCTGCGTCGGCGCGGTGCTCGGCGGCTTCAGGGAGGCGCTCCAACTGACCGACCCGGACGCCTTCGACGCGATGCGGAACTGGAACGCCGGGTCGATCGCGGGCCGCCCGTTGGAGGTCGTGTGGCCGGTCCTGCCGTTCTTCGCGGTGGCACTCGTCCTGGCCTTCGTGGTGTCCGGACCGCTCAACGCTCTGGCTCTGGGCGACGAACTGGCAGTCGCCCAAGGGGTCCGGCTGGTACGTACCCGTGTGCTCGCGGTGATCGCACTCACCCTCCTTGCCGGCGGCGCCACCGCGATCGCCGGACCCATCGGATTCGTCGGGCTCATGGTGCCGCACGTGGCCCGCTGGATCGTCGGCCCGGACCAGCGCTGGATCTTCGCCTACAGCGCCCTCCTGGCCCCGAGCCTGCTGCTGGTCTCCGACATCCTCGGCCGCGTCGTGACGAGACCCGGCGAGATCCCCGTGGGTATCGTCACCGCCTTCGTCGGCGCTCCCGTTCTCGTCGCGCTGGTGCGGCGGAAGAAATCGAGCGGACTGTGAACACGCACATTCCGCCGGTGGACTTCGGGCGGCGGATGCTGGTGCTGCGGCGCCGGCGGATCGCGGTACGGCTCCAGTGGCGCTCGGTCGTCGTCTGCGCGGTGCTCGCGGTCGTGATCGCCGGTGCGGCGGTGCTCGCGCTGATGACCGGCTCGTACGCGCTGGGCCCCGGGCAGGTGCTCGCCGCGCTGACCGGCCGGGAGACCGGCATCGTCCACGACATCGTGGTCGAGTGGCGGCTGCCCCGGGTGGCCGCGGCGCTGATGTTCGGCGCGGCTCTGGGTGTGAGCGGGGCCGTTTTCCAGTCACTGTTGCGCAACCCGCTCGCCGACCCCGGCATCGTCGGCTTCTCCCAAGGCTCCTACACCGGGGCACTGATCGTGATCCTGGTCGTCAACGGCAGCTATGCGCAGCTGGTCGGCGGGGCGCTGCTGGGCGGCATGGTCACCGCCGTGGCGGTGTACGTGCTCGCCTACCGGCGGGGCGTACAGGGATTCCGGCTGATCATCGTCGGCATCGGCGTCTCGGCGATGCTCGGATCGCTCAACACGTGGCTGATCCTCAAGGCCGACCTGGACCAGGCGATGTCCGCGGCGGCGTGGGGCGTCGGGTCGCTGAACGGCGTGTCCTGGAACCAGGTCGCCATCGGTGGCGCCTGCATCGCCGGACTCCTGCTGCTGGCCGGGGTGTTGGGCCGGCCGATGCGGCAGCTGGAGCTGGGTGACGACGCGGCCGCTTCGCAAGGGGTCCGGGTCTCGCCCGCGCGCCTCGGTCTGATCCTGGTGGGAGTGGCATTGACGGCGACGGTCACAGCCGCGTCGGGGCCGATCGCGTTCATCTCGCTGGTCGCCCCGCAGATCGGACGACGGCTCACCCGCACCGCCGGGATCACCCTCGCCCCCGCCGCCTTCGTCGGCGCACTGCTGTGTCTGGTGTCGGACTACCTCGCCCAGCACATCGCACCCACCCCGCTGCCCGTCGGCATCATCACCGTCATCCTCGGCGGCGGCTACCTCGGATACCTGCTGTTCACCGAAGCCAGGAGACGTCTGTGAGCGCAACCCCGCCCGGCACCGCGCGCCTTCGTGTGGAGTCGGCGACGATCGGCTACGACAAGCGGATCATCTCCGAGCACCTGTCGGTGGCGATCCCCGACGAGTCGTTCACGGTCGTCGTCGGCCCGAACGCGTGCGGCAAATCCACCCTGCTGCGCAGCCTGTCCCGGCTGCGGAAGCCGTCGGCCGGGCAGGTCGTCCTCGACGGCGCCGACATCAACTCGTACAAGACCAAAGAGGTGGCGCGGCGGGTCGGACTGCTGCCGCAGACCTCGATCGCCCCGGACGGGATCACCGTCGCCGACCTCGTGGCCCGGGGACGGTACCCCCACCAGGGGTTCATCCGGCAGTGGACCGGGGACGACGAGCAGGCCGTCCTCAGGGCGATGCGCCAGACCTCGGTCGCCGACCTGTCAGGGCGCCTGGTGGACGAGCTGTCGGGCGGGCAGCGCCAGCGCGTGTGGGTGGCGATGGCGCTCGCCCAGCACACCGACATCATGCTGCTCGACGAACCGACGACCTTCCTCGACATCACCCACCAGATCGAGCTGATGGAGCTGTTCACCGATCTGCACCACGCCGGCCACACCCTGGTCGCCGTACTGCACGACCTCAACCACGCCGCACGCTACGGAACGCATCTGATCGCCATGAAGGACGGCGCCGTCGTCGCCGAGGGTTCTCCGGACGAGGTCGTCACGGCCGAACTGGTCGAGGAGGTGTTCGGGTTGCGCTGCCTGGTGGTGCCCGATCCCGTGGCCGGCAGTCCCCAAGTGGTGCCGCTCGGCCGCGAACGAACCCCCCGAAGGTCCGCTGACAAGGTCGACGTGGAGAGCGCGAGAAATGGCTGATCCGTTGGTCGAGAAGTTGTCGACCGGTGAGTGGAGCCCGGAAAGGTTCAGACGGCACCTCAAGGAGACGGGGGCGCCGCTTGTCGAGCGGGTCTCCGCGGACGAGGTGGAGGTGACGTTCGTCGACGAGCCCGGGGACGACGCGATGGTCACCCTCTCGGTGGTGATCGGCCCCAGAGCCGGCTTCAACCCGATCGCGGGTGAGTTCGCCCCGGTGGCAGGGACGCCGTTCCGCGTTCTCACGCTGCGGATGCGTTCCGACCTGCGCTTCTCGTACATGTTCGTACGACATGGGCCGACCGGTGAGAGCGTACGGGTCCCGGACCCGTTCAACCCGCCACCGAGGTTCTCGGAATGCTCGGTGGAGCGGTTCTCCGGGGCCTCGGTGGCAGCGCTCCCCGACGCGGCGCCGTTGCCCTGGCTCGATCAGGCCGAAGCACGACCGGCCCAGGCAGCGGAAACCGCCGTGCTGGCGAGCCAACTCCTGGGAGACGAACGCCGCGTCTGGGTCTCGATGCCCCCGGGCGAGTTCCCGGACGGAAGTGCGCTGCCCTTCGTGATCCACCTGGACGGGACGCCGGATCACAGCGCGCCGAGCGTTCGTGACGCCCTGGTCCGGGCGGGACTGGTCCGGCCCTGCGTGGTGGTCCTCGTCAGTCAGCCCGCACCGCGGCGCGACAAGGAACTGCTCTGCAACCCGGCGTTCTCCCGGATGCTGGTCCAGGAACTGCTGCCGTGGCTCCACCACCGGTATCCGCTCTCACGGGACCCCGGTGACGTCGCGCTGGCCGGCGAGAGCTTCGGCGGTCTGTGCGCCGGCTGGACAGCGCTCCACCACCCGACGACGTTCGGCAACGCCATCCTCCAGTCCCCGTCATGCGGATACCACCCGGACCTCACGTGGGGCACCGGGGCGGCCGAACTGCTGCGCCGCTCCCCCGTACCGACACTCATCGCCGACTGCCTGGCCGCGGAGACGGCGCCGATCCGCG
The DNA here is from genome assembly GCF_900112845.1 of Actinacidiphila alni. Lineage (GTDB taxonomy): Bacteria > Actinomycetota > Actinomycetes > Streptomycetales > Streptomycetaceae > Actinacidiphila > Actinacidiphila alni. The sequence goes on along the minus strand of NZ_FONG01000003.1, from coordinate 254,878 downwards.
TCTTCCACGACGTCGGTGAGCTGGAGAGCTCGAACACCCACAGCCGCTGGCTGGACCACGTACTCACCGCGAAGGGCTACGACACCCTCTACAGAGAGTTCGCCGGCGGACACGACTACGCGTGGTGGCGAGGAATCTTCGCCGACGCCCTGCTCTGGTGCTTCCCGTTCAGCAGCGTGGACCGGAGCCAGGTATGAGGAATTCGCCGCGTCTCCCGGGCGCCGACACCGAAGGACTGGGGCGAGGGCCGCTGACCCGCCGACTGCCCGTACTCCTGCTCGCTCCCGCCGAGCCGCCCGGCGCCCGGCCGTTGGAGTCCGGGCCCGGGACAACCCCGGGCCGGTTCCTGCTGCGCGTGATCTTCTCGGTGAGGCGGGTCAGCGTTCCCGCGATGCTGCTGGCGATCGTCTGGCAGGTGGGCGAGTCCGCGGTCCCGGTGGTGATGGGACTCGCGATCGACCGGGCGGTTGCCACCGGGGACGGGGGACAGCTGATCCTGTGGCTCGGCGTGCTGGTGGCCCTCTACGTCGCGCTGACAGCGGCGGCGAGGCTCTCACTGCGACTGACCGCCTATGCGGTGCAGGTGGTACAGCACCGGCTCCGCGGCGCCCTCTCCACGGGCGTGCTGCACCCGGCCGGCGGCGCCGCCCGTGCGCCGGGCGGCAACGTGGTGTCGGTAATGACGAGCGACGTCGCGCGGCTGTCCAACGCGGTGATCCTGACGATCATCCCGATCTCGAGGATCACGGCCATCGGATTCATTGCGGTATCGCTGCTGGCGACGCACTGGCTGCTCGGGCTCGTGGTGCTGTTCGGGGCGCCGGTCGCGGTCTGGTCGATGAGCGTGCTCAGCGGGCGTCTCTCCCGGGACACCCGCGAGTACCAGGAGCTGCTGGCCTCCACGGTCGCGCAGGCCACGGACCTGGTCGCCGGCTACCGGGTGATCAAAGGGATGCGGGCGGAGGCCGAGGCGTCCAGCCGGTACCGGCAGGCAAGCCGGAAGACCCTGGCCGGCGCCAGACGCAACGCGGGCCTGCTGGGGAGGTTCCTCGTGGGCTCGGGCGTGGTCAGCGGCACATTCGTCGCCGCGGTGCTGGGCCTGGCGGGCTGGTTCGCCGTTGACGGGCAGCTCAGCGTCGGTGGGCTGATCACCGCCATCGGCCTCGCCCAGGCGCTGCTGCCGCAGATCCAGGCGATCGCGAGCACGTCCGTCCCCAACCTTGCCGGCGCCCGCGCCTCGTCCGTACGTGTCCTCGACGTGCTTCGGGACAACGCCCCGTCGACGGTCGAGCCCGAAGCGACGGTTGAGCCCGATCACGCGGCCCAGCGGGAGGTCACCGCACCGCCGGGGCTGGACGTGGTCGTGCCGGGCAACTCCGGTCCCGGAGTGACGATACGCGTGGAGCCCGGCGAACTCCTGGGCGTGCGCGCCGACGACCGGACCGCCGCCCGTATCGTCGAGGCGCTGCTGGACCCGCGGGCCGAAGGAGGGGCCGAGGCACGGCTCGACGGGATCGCGGCGCGGCAGCTGTCCCCGGGCGACTACCGCTCCCGGGTCACCGTCGCACCGCACCGCGCCACACTGTTCAGCGGCACCCTGCGCGACAACGTCGCCGTGATCGCAGGCGCGCCCGACCGGGTGGACGCGGCAGTGTGGGCCGCCGCTTGCGACGACTTCGCGGCCGACCTCGACCTCCCGGTCGGCGAAGGCGGCAACCGGCTCTCGGGCGGCCAGCGCCAGCGAGTCGCACTCGCCCGCGCCCTGGCGAGCGACGCACCGGTGCTCGTGCTCCACGACCCGACCACCGCGGTCGACTCGGTCACCGAGCACAGGATCGCGGGCCGGCTGCGCGGTGTCCGGGCAGGCCGCTCGACGCTGCTGATCGCCTCGACCCCGGCGCTGCTCGCCGCCTGCGACCGCGTCGTCGAGCTGCCCGACACCGTACCCGCGACCTCAAGGACGGCACAGTGAACGGCACTTCCGCCGAGCCCGGGACCGCGGCTTCCGACGCCGGTCCGCCCGGGCTGCCGGTCGCGAGCGGCAGCGAGACGGCCAGGGAGCTGTGGCGGCTCAGCCGCGGGTACCGGCTCCGGCTCGCCGCGACCGGGGTGCTGGGGATCGTCAGCACCGGAGTCGACCTGATCGTTTCCGTGGTCATCGGATTCCTCGTCGACCGCGTGCAGGCCGGCACCGCGGACCTCACCACCGTGCTGACGGCCACAGCCGTCATGGCGCTCTCGGCGGTCCTCGGTGCCGCGGGCACCGCGCTGACGATCGTGCTCGCCACCCGCGTCTACCACTCCATCCTCGCCGCGCTGCGCGAGCAGCTCGTGGACGACGCGATGACGCTCCCGCAGCACCTCGTCGAGCGTGTCGGCACCGGAGACCTGATCTCGCGGTCCAGTGACGACGTCACCGCGGTCGCCGACGCCGCCCCCGCGGTGATCCCGGTGCTCACCGTCACCGCCTTCACCATCGTCGTGTCGCTGGGCGGGCTCGCGGCACTGGAATGGCCCTATGCCGCCGCCTTCGCGGTCGTGCTGCCGGTCTACGTGCTGGCCGTGCGGTGGTACCTGCGCATCGGGCTGGGGGTCTACCGCGCCGAGCGCACGGCGATGAGCGCGCGTGCCCAGCAGATCCTCGAGTCCCAGCGCGGCTATGCCACCGTGCTCGGCTTCGGACTCGCCGAGCAGCGGCACCGGGCCGTGATGACGAACTCCTGGCGCGTCGCGCGGCAGACGCTGCGCGCACGCACCGTGCTGAGCATGCTCAATGCCCGGCTCAACCTCGGGGAATGCCTGAGCCTGGCCGCCGTACTCGTCGTCGGTTTCGTCCTCGTCGACCACGACGCATCGACCGTCGGCGGCGCCACCACCGCCATGCTGCTCGTGCTGCGCCTGCTCGGACCCGTCAACCAGCTGTTGCTGGTGATCGACACCCTCCAGTCCGCCCTCGCATCGCTGAGCCGCATGATCGGGGTCGTCACGATTCCGCGCGGCTCGCCGGATGTACCGGCGCAGGCCGCGAGCACCGACGTACGACTCGACGAGGTCTCGTTCCGTTACGGCGAAGGGCCACGGGTGCTCGACGACATCACCCTCGGCATCCCGTCCGGTCAGCGCGTGGCCGTCGTCGGCGTGTCCGGGGCGGGCAAGACCACGCTCGCCGGCGTGGTCGCCGGCACCCACCTGCCCGAGGCCGGGAGGGTGACTCGCCCCAGCCGTACCGCGATGATCACCCAGGAGGTCCACGTCTTCGCGGGCACCCTGCGTGACAACCTCACCCTCGCCGCGCCCGGGGCCACCGACCACGACCTCCGTGCGGCGCTGGAAGCCACCGGAGCCGCGTCAATCCTCGATGTCCTCCCCGACCGGTTGGACACCCTGCTGGGCGTCGGCGGATACCCGCTCACCGACGCGCAGGCGCAGCAACTCGCCCTCGCCCGCCTGCTGCTCACCGACGCCGAGTTGGTGATCCTCGACGAAGCGACCGCCGAGGCCGGCTCCACCTACGCCGGGCATCTCGACCGCGCTGCTGATGCCGTCCTCGCCGGGCGTACCGCGGTCGTCGTCGCGCACCGTCTCTCCCAAGCGGCAACGTGCGACCGGATCATGGTGATGGAGCGCGGCAGGATCATCGAGACCGGCACCCACGGAGAGCTGATCGACGCCGGTGGTGTGTACGCCGGGTTGTGGACGGCCTGGGAGGCCGCTCGGTGACAACGGCACCGCGAGGAGCCGACGCGTGGACCGGCTCGCGATGGAGCCGGCAGCCCGCACGTGCCTCGGATTCAGCGGCGGCCGGGCGGCTCACCGCACCGCGGCGGGCGAGTTGGCGTCGCGGATCAGGAGGTGGGGCGCGTCGCTCCCGTCCGCCGGCACCGCCCACACGTCCCATCCACCGCCGTGCCGCGGCAGCCCGTACATCACCGTGTGGTCGTCCAGCCAGGCCGCCTGATCGTCGACGCTGCGCTCCTCGGCCAGCGGTGTCTCCCGCATGGTCGCGAGATCCAGCACGAACAGCCGCCAGGGGCGGTTCGCGCTCGCGCTCACCCGTTTCTTGAAGACGATGCGGGTGTTGTCGGGCGACAGGGAGGGGCACTCGGCGTTCGTCCGCAGTGTGCGGGCGGTCCACGCGGCGAGGTCCCCCTTGACCAGGTAGGTACGGCCGGAGGTGCGTACGGTGGCGTAGAAGGTGTTGTCGTCGGCCGCGAAGCCGACACCCCAGTAGTTCACGTCGGCCGCGTGGTACGGCTTTCCGTTCAGCGTCAGCGGGATCCGCTCGATGTTGTCGACCAGCCGGCCGGTTCTGGTGTCCAGCACGGACGTGCGGGTGGAGGGGTCGTCGCGCAGGTAGGAGTCCCCCTGGACGAATGTGGTCCAGGAGAGCATGGCCCCGCTGGCCGAGACCCGCGCCCTGTTGGGGAAGCCCTCGGCCTTGACCTCGCGTGTAGGCCGCAGGGCCGCGTCGAGCACCGTGACATGGGTGGACGGCACCGGTCCCTTGCGCTGCATGCAGATCCCGGTGCCGTGGGCGGCATAGAGACGGTCGCACAGCAGATGCCCGGTGGTCCGGGGCGCGCCCGGGTGGTCAAGCGGCGCCGAGGCGATACGGCCGAAGCCCGAGCCCGCGGCGGTGTCACGGAAGAGGATCTGCCCGGCCGTGTCCAGCCGTACGGTCGCGCCGGCGTCATCGGTGCCGCCCGCGCGGACGCGCAGGACGTATCCGCTGACGGCGACGGCACTGACGAGGGTGACCACCAGCAGGATCAGCAGCCGGCTCCTGGAGTTCACGCGGAACGCTCCTCACGCAGGGGAAGAACGGCCAGCGCCACCACGACGGCGGCCGCAAGGACGGCCAGCGCCACCGTGAGAGCGTTGTGCAGGCCCCACCTGGCGGTGCAGAAGCTGGCCACGAAGACCGTGTCGTAGTGGCCGGGCGTGAGCATCAACAGCCCGAAGGCCGCCAACGGCCCGAGAAAGGCCCCGGTCGTGTCGGGCGCTGGACTCAGCTCTCCGCCCGTGGCACGTGGATCTCCACCGTGTCCACGATGGCCACGCCGCACACCCTGAGGATGTCGGCAAGGCTCGCGACGAAGTCGTCCAGCTTCTGCTTCTCCTCGATGACGACGACCACGCACGGGCCGTGTTCGGACAGACGTGAGACGTGGTCCTCGTGGACGCGCAGGTGGGCGCCGAAGCCCTCCACGGCGTGCAGGACGCTGGCGCCTGCCAGACCGGCGTGGCGGGCGCGATGCACGATTTCCGCGTACACCGGCCGGTGGTGCCACTGTGCGGATCCGGATACGTGGAAGGTGAGGCGCGAAGCCATTCCCTCGGACAGCATGTCCACCTCCTTGTGGATGCCGGGCCGGCTCAGGTCCAGATGGCTTCGGCGAAGGCCGTTCCCGTGAAGGCCGCGCCGAGGCCGGCGACCACGCTGCCCACCACATTCACAGCGGCGTAGAAGCGGGCGCCGTCCTCAGCCAGTCGAAGGGTCTCGTACGAGAAGGTCGAGTACGTGGTGAGGGCGCCGCACAGTCCGGTGCCGATGAGCAGCTGGATATTGGACGAGGCTCCGCCGGCGGCGACCGCACCGGTGACCAGGCCCAGAACGAGGCTTCCGACCACGTTGACGGTGAAGGTGCCCCAGGGGAACTGGGTGTCGTGTTTCGTCTGCACCGTACGGTCGGTGAGATAGCGCAAAGGCGCCCCGACCATCGCGCCGCAGATCACCAGGAGCCAGTTCATCCGTCCGCTCCCTGCGGAGCGTCGTCAGCGAAATACCGGGTGACCTGGCATTCGTCGAGGACCACCATTCCGCCGACCAGCAGCTCGTCCAGTTGCCGGAGAAACGCCCTGATCCGATCCTCGGCGTCCACGATCACGATCTCGACCGGAAGATCCTCGCTCAACGACAGCAGCCGAGTGGTGTGGATCAGCGACGACGCGCCGAATCCCTCGATTCCGCGGAAAACGCTGGCACCCGCGAGGCCGGCCTGGTGTGCCCGGTGCACGATCTCCTGGAACAGCGGCTTGTGGTGCCACGTGTCGCTTTCGTTGATGAGGATGGTCAGACGCAGAGCGGAACCGGTGGCCTTCACCGCTGCCTCCACTGGACTATTCGACGGGTCAGTACAGAAGCGGCCCAGACGGCGGCTATCGCCACGACCAGGGTGAGGACGAGATAGGCGAGGCCCGTTCGCGCTTCGCCCCGGTCGACGAGCCGACGGATGTCGGTGGCGTAGGTGGAGAAGGTGGTGAAGCCTCCGAGGACGCCGGTGCCGAAGAACGGACGGACCAACCGGTGTGCCGCCCACACATCGGTGATCACGACCATGAAGACGCCGATGACGGCGCAGCCGACCGCGTTGACCGTCAGCGTGGTCCACGGGAACGCGGACGGCGGCGTGGGCCAGGCGAGTGAAGCGCCGTAACGGGCGCAGGCGCCGACAGCGCCGCCCACCGCCACCACAGCGATGACCGGACGCTGGTTCTGCCGGGCTTCCTGCCGTTGGGCGGGGATGTGCAAGTCGATATCGGGATCGACCGGTTCGTCGTTCAGCATGGGGGACCGGGCCTTCGCCACATTCATCTCCTACTCGCCGTCGGCACGGCACGGTCGTCGACCGTGTGTACGTCGCAAGTAGGGACCGTTGACGGCGCGGACGCCGTGGTTCGGGTACGGCGGGCCCCACCGCCGTACGGCCTCGCGTACGAAGCCGTGATACCAACGATAGCGGCCTGGGTACCCGGCCGCAGCCTCACCCACCTGTGCCCCATGTGCTTGTCGCGGCAGGCTGCCGCGACAGAGCGTTGTTCAGCGGACGCCGTACGGAAGCGAAGGCTGGGCATCGGCGAGTTCGAGGAGACGGTTGTACTTGGCGACGCGCTCACCGCGGGCCGGGGCCCCGGACTTGATCTGGCCGGCGCCGGTGGCGACGACGAGGTCGGCGATGAAGGCGTCCTCGGTCTCTCCGGACCGGTGCGAGACCATCTGGGTGTATCCGGCCTCCCGGCAGATGCGCATGGCCTCGAGCGTCTCGGTGACGGTGCCGATCTGGTTGACCTTGATCAGCGCGGAGTTGCCGACCTTGCGGCTGATGGCTTCGGTGATGATGGCGGGGTTGGTGACGAAGATGTCGTCGCCCATGATCTGGACCCGGTCGCCGAGGCGGGCGGTCAGCCGTGTCCAGCCGTCCCAGTCGCCTTCCCCGAGTCCGTCCTCGATGCTCCAGACCGGGAAGCGCTCGATGATCTCCTCGTACCGGTCGATGAGTTGATCGGACGTCAGGCTGTCACCGGCGACGGTGTACCGGCCGTCCCTCCAGAATTCGCTGGCGGCCGGGTCGAGCGCGATGGCGATTCCCTCGCGGCCCGGTGTGTATCCGGCGTCGGTGATTGCCTCGACGAGCAGGGCGAGGACGTCTTCCGGCCGGTCGATGGCCGGGGCGAAGCCGCCTTCGTCCCCGAGCCCGGTGGCGTGTCCGCCCGCGGCCAGCCGCGCTTTGAGACGCCCGTACACCTCCGCGCCCGCCCGTACGGCCTCGGTGAACGACGGCGCGCCCAGCGGGGCGAGCATGAACTCCTGGAAGTCCAGAGCGTTCGCGGCGTGTGCTCCGCCGTTGACCACGTTGAAGTGCGGTACGGGAAGGCGCGGCGAGGTCCCCGCCACGACCGAGAGCGACTCCCACAGGCCGACGCCCTTGACCGCGGCTTCGGCCCGCGCTGCCGCCAGGGAGACGCCGATGACCGCGTTGGCGCCGAGCCGGGACTTGTTGTCCGTACCGTCCAGGACGATCAGTGCCCCGTCGACCTCGACGGCGGAGGTGAAATCCCTGCCGATGAGAGCGTCGGCGATCTCGCCGTTGACGTTCTCCACGGCCTTCCTGACTCCCTGGCCCGCGAAACGCGCCGCGTCACCATCACGCAGTTCGACGGCTTCCCGGCTGCCGGTGGAAGCGCCGGACGGCACGCCCGCCCTGACTGTCCTTCCGTCGTCGCACGTCAGTGTGACCGAGAGGGTCGGTCGGGCCCTCGAATCGAGGATTTCGACGGCGTGTACGGCGGAGAAGCGCAAATTCATGGCATTCCTTTTCGTGGGTTACGGAAGGGTGGCGTCGACAGTCACGACTGATGGTGCACAGCACGCTTGCGGGATGCCTCGATCTCGGCATACGCGGCGTCCCGGCCGTCCCAGTGCGAACCATCCACCGACTTGCCGGGTTCAAGGTCCTTGTAGACCTCGAAGAAATGGGTGATCTCCAGCAGATCGAATGTCGGTACGTCCGTGATGTCCTGAAGCGCGGCGTAGCGCGGATCGTGCGCGGGCACGCACAGGACCTTTTCGTCCGGGCCCTTCTCGTCGGCCATCACGAAGACGCCGATGGCCCGGCAGTGAATGACGCATCCGGGGTACGTGGGCTCGCCGACCAGCACCAGGGCGTCGAGCGGGTCGCCGTCCCGGCCGAGGGTGTCCTCGACGAACCCGTAGTCGGCCGGATACCGGGTGGCGGTGAAGAGCATCCGGTCCAGCCGGATCCGCCCCGATTCGTGATCCATCTCGTACTTGTTGCGGGATCCCTGCGGGATCTCCACTACCACGTCGAATTCCACTACAGACTCCTCTGTCCCATATCGTCGTCCGCCTCCGGAGATTCCATGAGTGCGGCGTCTTCCCTGAAACGCGGGCCGGAGAAGATCCGGCCGTCGATCCACGTGGCTGCACGCCGGCCGCCGTCCATCTCGGCAGGCGCTGTCGTGCCGGGGCACGGCGCCGCCGTGCGGGTCACCGATTTGTCCGGCGGACGTCATGACCGGTCCCCCGTGGCGTCGGAGCGGTCCGCGAGGGCGGATACTTCGTCACGCAGTCGGCGCAGCGCGTCGGCCGGCGCGCCCAGGCCGAGCAACTGCTGTCGGGCCCGCTCCTCGGCCGGTCCGTGCGGGGCTGCGGACACGCGGCTCAAGGCTTCCTGGAGGAGGGCTTCGTGGAATGCGAGGAGCCGGGACGCACGGCGGTGCAGCGGAGCGCAGGTCTCATCGGGATTCAGGGCACGCAGCCGTACGACGAGTTGGTGGTACACCTCCGTCTGGCGGACCACCTGCTGCTGAGCGGTGACGAGGAGCAGCGGCTCGCCGCAGACGGCGATCGCCTGGTCCGCCGCGGTCTGGGCGCCGACGGCGTCGTCCAGCAGCGCGATCAGTGCGGCAAGCCGCACCTGAGGAGTGTTCGCGTCGGCCTCCGGCCGCCGCTGCCGCCGGTGGAGGGCGCGCGCCCAGCCTCCGAACACACCCCGCAACGGCACATGGCGCGGGGTGGGGGGCGGCAGAGCGGCTGCGGGCATGACTCCTCCTGGTTGCGATGTCAACCAGGGACCGTCAGCGGCATGATGCCGCGGTTTCGGTGAGCCCCATCACCGGACTGCTGGAGATTCCTTTCCAGTGTGCCTGCGCACGAGAGCCATGGATAGCACACGCCACGCCGATTCGGCCAAACGGTCGACGCCCGCCGGGCCGTCACTTCCTCCCACCCGTCCCGGTGATTGCCCCGGCAAAAGCCGTCACCAGCGCGGCGAGGCCGACAGGGACCGCCCATACGGCGTCGGCCGACGGAAGGAGGAGGACAACGGCAAGAACGCACGTCACGGCCAGGGCCCCAACGACCGCCCGGCACGTTGCGGACGCCCGGGACCGGACCTCCTGCACGTCCAGCGCGGCGATGTACGTGATCGTGGCCGCGGAGACGACCAGAGCCTGGGCCGTACTGGAGTGTCCGCCCGGCACCACGAAAGCCGCGGCGAAAGACACCACGGCGAGCCCCGCCACGGTGTCGCCGCCGCGATCACCGGCGACCGTCCGCATCAGCAGTGCCGCGCCGATGATGAGCAGAGCTCCGGCGATGGCGCGGGGCAGCCCGGCCACCGCCACGACCAGCAGCACGCCACCGCTCACGGACACCGCCGTCCGCGCCGCCGGCCCGGAGGTCATCACGGCCACCGACCCGGAATGGGGTGACCCCGCACCGGTCTCAGAGCCGCGGACAACGGCACGAGCTCGTCCCAGAGCACGACCGGCACCCCGGACTGCCGGAGTTCCCACCGGTCGGCCGCACGGTCCAGCCGCCACAGCCGTACCGCCGTCGAGTCCAGGGAGCTGCGCCGGGCGGTGTGCGGGGCGGCGTTCAGGACGTCGACCACGGTCAAGGGGTGTCCTGTGCGCCGCAGTTCTCGCGCGGTGAGCCGTGCGCGCTCGTCCAGCAGCGGAGAGAAGAAGACCGTCAGCGCGCCGTGCGGAAGGACCGTGGGCGGCAGCGTGTTCACGTCGGGGTCGACGAAGCTGTCGTTGAGCCGAACGTCGAGCACGGCCTCGGCGACGCGGTGGAACTGATGGGCTCCGACTCCGGGTGCCAGTCCGCGCAGCGACCCGCCCACCGCGACGACGCCGACCCGCTCACCGTGCCGGAGATGGGCCCGCGCCAGACCGGAGGCCCCGCGTACGGACAGGTCGAGCGAGTCGCGCCCGAACGGGCCCACGCGGAGGAAGGCATCGATCAGGACGATCAGGTCAAAAGAACGTTCGTCCTGCCGGGTCGTCACGAACAGCTCGCCCCGGCGTGCGCTGACCGCCCAGTTCACCTGACGCGGCCGGTCACCGGGCCGGTACGGCCGCAGTCCTTCGAATTCCAGCCCGGACCCGGGCGACGCCACCGGGTGCTCGCCGACGCGGCGGGGAAGTTCGGCCGGTAGCAGCACGGCATCCGTCGCGGCGGGTGCGGGCAGCACGATCACCTCCGCGACGGGACCGTTGACGATGGCCAGGCACAGACCGCCGGGCCCCCGTACGGCCAATGACAGCGATCCGGTGCGCCGGCGTCCCCACCGCACCGCTCGCAGCCGCCAGGTCAGGGTCACCCGGTCCACGGCACACGCCGGAAGTTCCGGTGCGTGGAGCAGTTCGAGACCCGCGGGCAGCGGCAGCACGGCCGAGGAGATGTTCACCAGCCCGTCGAACCGCACCACACACGACACGGTGACCTCTTCGCCCTCCTGACAACGGTCCGGATCGCCACGCGTGCCCACACGGACATCGGTCGGCAGGGTCCGGTCCGCGGAGGCCAGCCACCACAGCAACGGCGTGGCGACCAGGACAAGTTCGGCTCTCCCGAGCACCGCGGCCAGACACAGGGCGAGTACGGATACGGCGGTGAGCCTGCGCAGGAGCGGTGAGGGCCGCCACCGCAGCGCGGACGGGGGCCCGACAGTGACCTCTGTCCCAGTGCCGGGCATCATGGTGCGCTCTCCCGCACCCGCGCCGGCACTGTGGCCGGCACCGGCACCTCACCCAGCACCTCGCCGACGATCTGGTCCCCGGTCACGCGCCGTGCCCACAACTCCGGCTTCACGACGATCCGGTGCCCCAGCGCCGGCACCGCCACCGCTTTGACGTCCCCGGGCGCGAGGAAGTCCCGGCCTTCCACCAGGGCATGCGCACGGGCCAGCTGCAGCAGGGCCAATGAGGCCCGCGGGCTGGCGCCCACCGCACAGTGCGGATGGCGGCGGGTGGCGGCGGCCAGCGCGACAACGTAGCGGTACAGGTCGTCGTCGACCTCGACCTTCTCCACCGCGCGCCGCATTGCCGGCAGGCCGGCGGGCTCGACGACCTGCCGGACGGACGGCGGCTCGGGCGACCCGGCCGCCACACGGCGGCGAAGTAGCTCCTCCTCGTCCGCCGCGGCCGGGTAGCCGATGCCGACCCGGGCGATGAACCGGTCCAGCTGCGCTTCGGGCAGCGGGTAAGTGCCCTCGAATTCGATGGGGTTGTCGGTGGCCAGGACGATGAACGGGTCCGGCAGTTCGCGCGTCTCACCGTCCGCACTGACCCGGTGCTCCGACATTGCTTCGAGAAGCGCGGCCTGTGTCTTGGGAGGTGTGCGGTTGATCTCGTCGGCGAGCAGGAGCTGCGTGAACACCGGTCCGGGACGGAACGACAGGTCACCGGTGCGTGCGTCGTACACCGGCGCTCCGGTCAGGTCGGCGGGCAGGAGGTCCGGGGTGAACTGGACGCGGGTGCAGGTCAGTCCGAGCGCGGTGGCGAAGGACCGGGCCATCAGCGTCTTGCCGACACCTGGGAGGTCCTCCAGCAGCACATGGCCGGAGGCAAGCATGCCGAGCAGGACCGTACGGAGCGCACCGCGCTTGCCGACGACGGCCTTCTCGATCTCGTCCAGGACGGCGCCCGCCAAGTCCGCGCACTGCCTGACAGTCGGGTCCTTGTCGACGAAAGCGGTCACAGGTCCTCCAGTCGGCGCAGGAGGCGCGCCACATCATCGAGGTGCGGAGGTTCGGCCGAGGAGTCGTCGCTGCGCGGCCGAGTGGCGTCCGCCAGCTTCCACAGGTCGGGGCCGAGCAGATCACGCGCGGCCTGTGGTTCGGCGACCGTGTCGACACCGGCGCGCTCCAGCAGTACGGCGGCCGTGATCCGTTCCAGAATCGGCCGGAGTGCGTGGTCGAAGTGGCGCAGGGATACCTGGCTCCATGACAGGGCGCCGCCGACCTTCCGGTAGCGGGCGAACTCCGCGTTCTCGAAAGGTGTCGCCCCCGGCGAGGGGCTCGGTGTACGCGGCCCCGGCGGGACCTTCGACCACCGCAGCGCCGTCACTGCGGCAACGGTCGCGCAGATGCCGGCCGCGAGCACGCCCGCGGGACCGGCGAGCCCCCAGCCAGCCCCGCACAGTCCCGCGCTGCCGCACACGACAGCGAGGAACACGCCGCGGCTCATGACGACTTCCCCGAAGCGGTGCGCGTGTGCGCGGCGTCCATGCGTCTGCGGGCCTCGGCGAGTGCCCGCGCGGCCTGGGCACTGTCCTCCGGCGTCGCGGCTCGGGCGCTGTAGCGCGCCGACAGATACCGCTCGGCCAGGCCGCGGGCGGCAGCGGTGTCCACGCCGTGGGCGCCGATCCGGTCGAGCAGTTCCTCCGGGGTCTCGGCGGGCGTCCGCGCCACGTGACGCGCGGCCAGATACGTCTCCAGGTCGGCGTAGTAGCCGATGATCTCCGCCCGCGGGCCGGACATGGGCGTACCGGGCGCCGCGGACCGGCCCGCCCGAACGGAATCCGGTCCGGGCCGCGCCGCGGGTCCGTCCGCCCCGGGGCGCCGGGCCCTGCGGCGCAGGACGACGATCACGACAGCGGCAGCGGTCAGCGCGACGAGGACCGTTACGGCGACGGTCGGGAGCATCCCGTAGGAGGTTGTGTAGTGAACCGAGTGGTTGTCAGGGACGGCCGGAGGGTGGTGGTGTGTGACGGACCGCGTCGGCTCCACCGCCGCGTGGCCGCCGCCGCGCCGGGCGGCGAGCACCATGAGACCAGCCACTCCCCCGACCGCGGCGAGCGTGATCACCAGCGCCGACAGCCTCGTGGCCCATCCGACGCGGGGCACTTCCACCACCCGCTGCGCGGCGTCCTTCGCCTTGCGCGAGCGCCGCCACAGCGCGATCGCGGTGGCCACCGGCAGCACGAAGGCGAGAACACCCACGGTCAGGCCGGCGGCATCCAGCGCGATGCCGACGGCCGGACCGCCGAAGAGCCGCCGGGGCCGGGCGTCGAGACCGACGGCGCCGCGGGCCCGGGCGCCGAGCAGCGCCACGGCGACCGCCAGGAACACGCCCACGCGGCGCGGCGACCAGGACGGCCGCGGCAGCCGTGCGCGTGACAGGTACGAAGGGTGAGCAGTCACAGGTCCCCGATTCGGCATCGGACGTTTCCAGGGACCGTCAGCGGAATTCCGCGTTCGAGGTGAGCCCCATCACCTGTGCACTGTGCCTCCAGGTTCGGTCAGGCGGCCGAGGCTGTCAAACGGCACCGGCAGCCGCGGTGGAGGCCCCGGGCGCGGCCCACGCGGCGGCGCCCCGGCTGTCGCCCGCTCCTGCGCCGCGTTACGGTGGAGGAGCGGTGGCACGCCACCGTACGGCGGTGGAACTCGCCGTGACCGCTGGTCCGTGCGGTCGAACCGCCGAACCGGCCAATGGCTCCTGCTCTCCTTTCCCGAGGAGGACGTCCGCCATGACCGATTCGCTGCCCAGCGTTCTGTTCACCGATCCGCGGGACGCGGACGCGACATCCGACGAGCAGCCGCCGTTCTTCACCGATCTCAACCTCGATCAGGTCGTCGGTGCTCTGACCTCCGGCCGCAAGGATTACGACCTCGCAGCCGTCTTCCACACCCCGATTCGGAACGCGGCCACCATCAGGCACCGGCACGAGGTGTTCCGGGATCTCGAAGACCCGGAGCTGGTGCGGGAGATCGGCGCCTTCGCCGGCCGAATGCGCGAGATGCGGCGGCAACTCGCCCAGGCGGACAAGCTCCGTCACCCCTATCAGCGCGAGACATGGTTCCTGGATGCCGTGGCCACTTACGGCGACGCCGTAGGGAATCTGGCCGACAGTCTCGAACGCCTTTCGCCCGCGTCAGCCGGCCTCACTGCCTTCCGGGATTTCCTGACCGGCTACCGGACCGGTGACGCGTTCACCGAATCGACCGAGCGCGCCCGGAACCTACGGACCCGGCTCTCCGAGATCCAGTACAACCTGCACATCACGGGCAGCCGGATCAGGGTCAGTGCCTATCAGGACCAGGCCGACTACGGCGCCGAGGTCATCGGCGTCTTCGAGAAGTTCCAGCAGGGAGAGGCCAAGGATCACCGCGTCGCGTACCGGTCCACAGTCGACATGAATCACGTCGAGGAAGCGGTGCTCGATCGCGTCGCCTGGTTGTTTCCCGACGTCTTCGCCGAGTTGGACACCTACTGCGAGCGCCACCGGGACTGCCTCGATCCGACCGTGGTCGCGTTCGACCGCGAAATCCAGTTCTATCTGGCCTATTTGGAGTTCATCGCGCCGCTCGAGGACGCCGGTCTGCCGTTCTGCCGTCCGCGAGTCGAGGACGCGTCCAAGGAGGAGTACGGCGAGGACGTCTTCGACCTGGCGCTGGCGGCCAAGCTCGTCGAGGAACGAACGCCGGTCGTGACGAATCACTTCGAGCTCTCCGGACCGGAGCGGGTCATCGTCGTCTCGGGTCCGAACCAGGGCGGCAAGACCACCTTCGCCCGCACATTCGGTCAGCTCCACCATCTGGCCGCCCTCGGCTGTCCGGTCCCGGGCCGCCGCGCCCGGCTGTTCCTGTGCGACCAGCTCTTCACACACTTCGAACGCGGCGAGAATCTCACCGACCTCAGCGGCAAGCTCCACGACGACCTGATCCGCGTCCACGACATCCTCGACCGGGCGACGTCGTCCAGCGTCGTCGTCATGAACGAGGTCTTCACCTCCACCACACTCAGCGACGCCGTACTTCTGGGCACCCGCGTCCTCAAGAGCGTCATCGACCGGGATCTGCTGTGCGTGTGCGTCACCTTCGTCGACGAGCTGGCATCCCTCGGGCCCAGCACCGTCAGCATGGTCAGCACCGTCGTCCCGGACGATCCCGCCACCCGCACCTATCGCGTGGTCAGAAAGCCGGCCGACGGCCTCGCGCACGCCCTTGCCATCGCGGAGAAGTACGCACTCACCTACCGGCAGCTCAAGGAGCGGATCGCGTCATGAAAGCCTTCCTCCTCCATCCGTACGAGGATTTCGACTGGCAGGCCGAACTTCCCTCCCATGAACCGGATCTGACACGGGATCTGGGTCTGGAGACGCTCTTCGACGCCATGGACGCGGACGACGCCTTCCTCAACGACGTCGCGCGGCGAGTCGTCCTGCTCGGGCTGCACGACCCCGGAGTGATCGTCTACCGGCAGGAAGTCCTCCGCGACTGCCTCGGCCACCCCGAGGTGCTGCGCGAGCTGTACGGTATCGCCGTCACCGCCATCGGCGGAGAACGCCGTATCTTCGGCAGTTTCAGCCGCAGCCCGGACTCGATCCTCTACCGAGCCGTGCAGGTACTGGACCTGTTCGTCGGACAGCTGCACGAACTGCGCCGGACGGCGGACGAGCACGCCGCGGAATTCACCTCGCCGGGATTCGCCCGCTTCTTCCGGATGCTGGAGACGGAACTCGACGACGCCTATTTCCAGACCGTGGAGGACCACCTCACCCGGCTGAAATTCCGCGGCGGTGTGCAGATCAGCGCGAACCTCGGCCGGGGAGCCAAGGGGACCGGCTATGTCCTGCGCGAGCCGCCGTCCCGGCTCGGCTGGTTCGACCGGCTCACCGGCAACGCCCCCACCTCGTACACCTACCGCGTCCCGGACCGCGACGAGGCAGGTGAGCACGACCTCGCGGAGCTGCGTGGCCGCGGCATCAATCTCGCGGCCGATGCCCTGGCCAAGTCCGCCGATCACATCCTGGGCTTCTTCGTCATGCTCCGCCGCGAGCTGGGCTTCTACCTCGCCTGCCTCAATCTCCATGAGCGGCTGACGGCGAAGGACGCACCTGTCTGCTTCCCCGAACCGTTCTCCGGCACCGGTCCGAGGCTGTCCTGCCGCGGGCTGTACGACACCTGCCTGGCCCTGCGCCAGGACGAGCCGGTGACCGGCAACGACGTCGACGCCGACGACCGCGCACTGCTGGTGGTCACGGGAGCGAACGAGGGCGGCAAGTCGACGTTCCTGCGCAGCGTCGGTCTGGCGCAGCTCATGACGCAGGCCGGCATGTTCGTCTCCGCGCGGGAGTACGTCTGCGACGTACGCGACGCCGTGTTCACGCACTGCCGTCGTGAGGAGGACGACGAGATGGTGAGCGGCAAGTTCGACGAGGAGCTCGCCCGTATGGACGACATCGCCCAACGCGTCACGCGCGGCGGCTTCGTGCTGTTCAACGAGTCCTTCGCGTCCACCAACGAACGCGAGGGATCCGAGATCGCCCGCCAGATCTTCCGGGCGCTCCTGGAATCGGGGGTGAAGATCCTCTGTGTCACGCACCTCTACGACCTCGCGCACAGCCTGTACGAGCAGCATCACGCCGACGCTCTCTTCCTGCGCGCCCAACGGCGGGACGACGGCACTCGCACCTTCCGTCTGGTCGAGGGCGAGCCGGAGCCCACCAGCCACGGCGAGGACTTGTACCAGCAGGTGTTCGGCACCGCCCCGGTGGCCGCCGGCAGCCCCCGACGTTCATGACCACGGTCCGGCGACACGTCTCGTAGGCGATCGGGTGACGTGCCGCGCGGCCCGTTGACGGGTGACGGGGGTGCGCCCACCATGGGACCCAGGCGATGAGGCTCGCCTTCAACCGCGGTTGTGCGCCGCTGATGGCTTCTACCGACAAATCCGCACCGGATCTCCGGTGCCCGTGTCCGGTGGAGGCCCGCGAATGAGCGCTGTACTGCCCGTTCCCCTGGTACAGGTTCTCCAACCGCTGACCGTACTGGTCGCCGCCCCCGGCCTGTCCGGTGCGATCGCCAAGGCCGAGGCGCGCATGCAGGGGCGGCGTGGCCCGCGCGTACTCCAGCCGTATTACGACCTCGCCAAACTGTTCGGCAAGGAGTCGCTGGCGCCGGAAGGGGCGAGCCGCTTCTTTCTGCTGGCACCGGTCATCGCGATGACCTGCTATCTCACGGTGCCGCTGCTGATTCCGGTCCTCACCTCGTTCGGGCTCCCGCTGGGCTACATGGGCGACATCATCGGCGGCGGCTTCCTGCTGTCACTGGCGAGCTTCTGCGTCGCGGTCGCCGCCGCCGAAACCGGCGCGCCCTACGCGCAGCTCGGCGCGAGCCGCTCCAAGACGTTCGGCGCGATCACCGAACCCGTTGTGCTCTTCGTCGTCTTCACCGTCGCGCTGGTCACCACCACGGATCTGCCGTACGCGCAGGCCGCCACCGTACGGTCCTCGGCGGATCAGATCATCCGACCGGCCCATCTGCTGGCCAGCGCCGCGCTGTTCCTGGTGATCCTCTACGAGACCGCCCGTATCCCGGTGGAGACGCACACCGGCACCAACGAGTTCGGGATGATCGAGGAGGCCCGCGCCCTGGAGCACTCCGGGCCGTATTTCGCCCTGCTCAAGTGGGGTTCGGCGTGCAAGCAACTCATCCTCTACACGATCCTCATCGATGTGTTCCTGGCGCCCTGGGGCCTGGCCTCCGGCACCTCGGCCGGACCCGTGGCGCTGGCGGTCCTCGCGCTGCTGGGCAAGGCACTCGTGCTCGGCCTGGTCGTGGCGGTCATCGACAACACCTTCGCCAAACTGCGGCTGTTCAAAATCACCGAATTCGTGTCGGCGGCGTTCCTGCTGGCGGTCCTGGCCGTGTTCACCCTCTATCTGGGAGGCGGCTGATGCCCGTCCCGCTCGCCGCCGACAGTGCCCCGACCACCTTCGAGGGCGCCACCAACACCGTCGCGGTCCTGCTGCTGCTCACCGAATTCGCGATGCTCCGCGCGACCCTGTCCCGGTCCCAGGTGCGGCTGTACGCGGTGCAGTCGCTGCTGGTGTCCGGGCTCGCGGCGATCGTGGCAGCCGACCGGGAGCTGCCGGAACTGTACGCCCTGGCCGCCGTGTCGCTGGCGTTGAAGGTGATCGCCGTGCCGTGGGTGATCACCCGGCTGCTGCGGGACGCGGGGGCGGAGATCGCGGGCTCCGGGGCGATCGGCGCGGCGAGTGCGACGCTGCTGTCCCTGGCGCTCGCCGGTGTCGGGTTCTTCGCCGTCGGTTCGCTCGACATCAGCAGCCCGTATCTGCCGCAGGCGGCGCTCGGCCTGTCGATGTCGATCGTGCTGGTCGCGTTCGTGCTGATGATCGTCCGCCGGGACGTCGTCTCCCAGGCCGTGGGCTTCTTCTCGCTGGAGAACGGGGTGTCCCTGGCCTCGCTCGTGGTGGCCGCCGGAATGCCGCTGATCATCGAAGTGGCGTTCCTCTTCGACCTGTTGGTGGCCGTCGTGGTGTTCGGCGTGCTGATGCGTGTCCACCACCACAGAACGTCGTCCCTGTCCACCGCCTCGCTGACCAGTCTGCGCGGGTGAGCGGGCATGACCACCGTCCTCGTCCTGCTGGCCCTCGTGCCGCTCCTTCCGGCCGCCGCTGCCCTCATCGCGCCACCGCGGATCGTTCAGGGCCTCACCGTGGCCTCGGGCATCGTGTGTCTCGGCCTCGCACTCGCCCTCGTGCCGCACGCCTCCCACGGTGACGTGCACATCGGCATCCTGCGCACCGACGCCCTGTCCACGGTGTTCGTCCTGGCCACCGCGTTCGTCTACGCCACCTGCGGCGCGCACAGCATCGGCTATCTGCGCCACGACGAGAAGGCGCACGACTTCCCCCGCTACGCCCGCCGCTTCTACCTCGGCTTCAATCTCTTCGCCTGGTCCATGCTCTGCGCGCCGCTGGTCGACGGTCTGGCACTGCTGTGGGTCGCGGTCGAGATCACCACGGTGGTCTCCGCACTGCTGGTCGCCGTGGAGAACACCGAGGGCGCCACCGAGGCGGCCTGGAAGTACGTACTGATCGCCTCCGTCGGCTTGGGCGTGGCGCTGCTGGCGACCATCTTCATGTACTACGCCGGCGCGCAGGAACTGGGCCAGACCTACGACCTGGCGTTCCCCCCGCTCCTCAACGCGGCCCCGCACCTGCCGCACACGGCGGTACGGTTGTCCTTCGTGCTGGCCGTCCTCGGCTTCGGCACCAAGGTCGGCCTGGTGCCCGTTCACACCTGGCTGCCGGACGCCCACGCGGAGGCGCCCACCCCCGTCTCGGCGATGCTGTCGGGTTCGCTGCTGGCCGTCAGCTTCTACGCCGTGCTGCGCTACTTCCAGGTCGCCACGGCCTGCCTGGGACCGCGCTTCCCGCAGACGGTCCTCCTGGTCTTCGGCATCGCCTCGCTGCTGTTGGCCGCGCTCTACCTGCTCGATCAGCACGACATCAAACGGCTGCTGGCGTACTCCAGCGTCGAGCACATGGGCATCCTCGCCATCGGCGTCAGCTTCGGCGCACCGCTCGCCTCGGCAGGAGTGCTGCTGCACGTCCTGGCGCACGCTGCGGCCAAGGGCAACGCTTTCATGGGGGCCGGCGCGCTGGTGCGCAAGTACCGCACGAAGGAAATCGGGCAGTTGCGGGGCGGCGCCGAACTGCTGCCCTGGTCGGCGCCGTTGTTCCTCGCCGCGATTCTCGCCCTGTCGGCGATGCCGCCGTTCGGCATCTTCCGCAGCGAGTTCCAGATCGTCGCCGGCGGGCTGCGGGCCGATCGCTACGGTCCCGCGGCCGTCCTCGTCGTCCTGGTGACGCTGGCCTTCATGGGGCTCGCGGTCGCCGCCACCCGCATCGTGATGACCCCGGCGACGGCAGGCTCCGGGCGGCCGGACCGGGGCGAACCGAGCGTGTGGATGGTGGCGCCGGTGCTTGCCGGGGTGATCGCGCTCGTCGTACTCGGGCTGCATCCGCCGGCAGACCTCGCGCACCTGCTGTCACGAGGCGCGGCCGAACTGGGAGGGCGGGCATGACGGCACCGCGGCAGACGTCCCCGGCCACCTCGTTTCCGCCGGACCGGTGGCGCCACGAGGTGACACGACTGGTCGCCGGGGACCAAGGAGCACGTTTCGCGGGGCTGTTCGGCTCCGCCGAGAGCGATGGCGGAGTACGCCTTTCCGCCTACCTCTTTCCCGGCCAGGCGCCGGAACCGCTCGTCCTGCACACCGACCTGGCGGCGGGTGGACTCCAATATCCCGCGCTCACCACCGACCTGCCCGCCGCCTTCTGGTACGAGCGGGTCCTGCACGATCTGTTCGGCGTCGTCCCTCAAGGACACCCCCGGCTCGATCCCCTGCTGCTGCCGCTGCGCGACCCCGGGCACGCGCCGCTGCCCGGCACCGCGCACCGTCCGCAACCGATCGACCCGGAGGAGAGCGCCCTCCCCCGGGCCCTCACCGGGCCCGGCGTCTTCACCATCCCGCACGGCCCGGTCCGCTCCGGAGTGCTGGAGTCGGTGGAGTACCTCGTGGAGACCCCGGGTGAAGACATCCCGCGGGTGCAGATCCGGGTCTTCCACAAGCACCGCGGAGTGTCCAAGGCATTCGAGCGGCGCACGGTGGACGAGGGCGTGCTGATCGCCGAACGCGTCGAGGGCATCGCGTCGGTCGCCCACGCGCTGGCCTTCTGCCATGCCGCGGAAACCTGCGCCCGCGTCGATGTGCCATGGGCCGGACGACTCGTACGGGTCCTCTACGCCGAACTGGAACGGATCGCCAATCACCTCGACGTCATGCTCAAACTCACCGACGCCGCGGGGCTCGCTGTGGCGACCGCCCGCTTCGGCGTGCACAAAGAGCGCGTGCTGCGGCTCAACGGCAGGCTGTGCGGCAGCCGCTTCGGCCGAAGCGTCGTCATGCCCGGCGGCGTACGGGCGCTGCCCGCAGTCCCGCCCGGTGAACTCGGGGCCGAACTCGACCGGTTGCACTCGGCCGTCACCGCCGACTGGCGGGCCGCGATGGGCACGCCGTCCTTCCTCGACCGGCTGCGCGGAACCGGTCCGCTCCCGATGCCGGTCGCCCGCCGCCACGGCGCCCTCGGCCCGATCGGCAGGGCGTCCGGCTGCGCCGAGGACGCCCGGACCGACCGCCCGTACGACGCCTACGGTTCGCTGGCGCTCGGGCCGCCACCGCAATACACGGAAGGCGATGTGATGGCCCGCACGCGGGTTCGCGGCCACGAACTCACCCATTCCTTCGCGCTGTTGAGCCAAGTCGTGGACGAACTACGCGCTCTGCCCGACGGCTCACCGCTGTCCGTCCCCCTTCCCGACGACCTCAGCGGGGAGAGCGCCGGGTGGGCCGAGGGGCCGCAGGGCGAAACCCTGTACGTGCTGCGCTTCGACCGGGGCCGGGTTGTTCGGTGCGCCCCGCGCTCGGCGTCCTTCCACAATCTCGTGCTGTTCCACGAGGTGTTCGCCGGCGACATCCTCACCGACTTCCCGTTCATCGAGGCGAGCTTCGGCCTGTCCATCGCAGGGGTGGCGGTGTAGATGCCCTGGTTCCTGCGCGGCCTGCGCGAAGGTGTGGTCACGACCCGATACCCCGCCCGGCCGGACGCGTACGCCGACGGCTTTCCCGCCGCCGTCGCCGTACGTCCCGGTCTCCCGCCACCGGACCCCGCCGAGGCCGCGGCCCTGTGCCCGACGGGCGCAATCGCCTCCGGCGCCGACGGGACGCGCGTCGATCGCGGGCGCTGCGTGATGTGCCGCCGCTGCATCCGGCTGCGACCCGACGCTTTCGCCGAGGCGGCGGGGACCGCTACCGCCGTCATCGCCCGTACCGCCCTGGTCGTACCTCGTGCGGAGGAGGACGAAGCGTCGCTCGAACGGACGCGCGCCGAACTCGCCGCCCGTACCGCGCGGTTCCGGCGTTCCCTGCACATCCGGCACGTCGACGCGGGCTCCGACGGAAGCGAGGAGTGGGAGATCGCCGCCCTGACCAATCCGGTCTACGACATTCACCGGCTCGGCATGTTCTTCACCGCGAGCCCCCGCCATGCCGACGTGCTGCTCGTCACCGGCGCAGGGGCGCGCGGCATGGCGGCCCCGCTGCGCCGCACCTACGAGGCGACGGCGCGACCGGTCGTGGTGATCGCCGCCGGCACGGACGCGTGCGGCGGCGGTGTCTTCGCCGACTCCTACGCCACGCACGGGGGTGTGGCGCCGCTGGCGGACGTGGACATCTGGGTGCCCGGATCGCCGCCCAGCCCCTTCTCGCTGCTGCACGCGCTGCTCCTTGCCACCGGCCGGCTCAGCGGGTCGGAGGCGGCGCGATGAACACTGCGATCCTTGTCGGAATGCTGCTGTTCGCGGCAGCGGCCGTGCTTGATCTGCTGCCGAGACCTGTCCGCGGCAGCGCTTGGCACGCGGCCCTCCCCTACCTTCTGTGCGCGGGCGGCTCGGGCTGTCTCGCCGCCGTGGGCGCGCTCGCGCTACGGGGCGAACAGGAGATCCCACGGCTGGGCTTCGGCCAGTGGCTCGGCTTCGGCGACAGCGGGCTCGCGGTGGACCGGCTTTCCGGGCTGTTCTGGCTGCTCACCTTCGCCGTCGCGGTCGGCGCCTGCCTGACCGCCGGAGGCTGGGCACCGGGCAGGCCCGCGGGGCGGGGGCCTGCCGCGTACGCGGCACTGCTGCTCGCCTCGGTCGCCGTGGTGGAGAGTGCGGACAATGTCTTCCTGTTCCTGCTGGCATGGGAGTCGCTGACGCTCGCCTTCTATCTGCTCACGGCGGCCGAACGGCGCCGTACAGGCGCGGCGTTGGCCACCGTCGGCTTCGGCAAGGCGTCCGGGGCCGCCTTGATGCTGGGGATGTTGCTGGCGTCGGCACGGACTGGGAGCTTCGCCCTGCCCGGCTTCACCCATCTGCAACCCGGCGCCGTACACAGTGCGGTGTGGGTGCTGTTGGTCACGGGCTTCGTGATCAAGGTCGGGCTGGTCCCGGTGCAGGTATGGATGCCCCGCGGATACGCCGCCGCTCCTGCCGGGCTCCGGCAGTTGATGGCCGGGGTCGCGGTCAACGCCGGCTTCTACGGGCTGTGGCGCACCCTGGAACTGCTGGGCCGCCCACCGGTGTGGCTCGCCGTCACCCTGTTGATCCTCGCCTCGCTCACCGCGCTGCTGGGAATCGCCCACGCCGCCGTGCAGGGCCGCCTGGAGCGGGTCATCGCGTACTCCAGCGTGGAGAACGCGGGGCTGATCTGCACGGGTTACGCGGTGGCGCTGATCGGTGCGTGCCGCGACAACGCCAGGCTCACCGCTGTCGGGCTGATCGCCGCGACGCTGCAGATCGTCGCCCACGCCGTCGCGAAGACGTTGCTGTTCGCCGGGGCGGCCGGACTGGAGTCGGACACCGGGACAGGCGACCTGGAACGGCTGCGCGGCGCCGGCCGCCGATCGCCGTGGTCCGGGGTGGCGGTCGCGGCGGGGGCGGTGACGCTGGCCGGGTTGCCACCGACCACCGGATTCGTCTCCGAGTGGTTCCTGCTCGAATCCCTGATGCAGCAGTTCCGGCTGCCGCACCTCCCGTACGCGCTCGCCTTCGCCGTCGCGGGCGCGCTCGTCGCTCTCACGGCGGGTTTCGCGTCGGTGACCTTCGTCCGGGTCGTCGGCATGATCGTGCTCGGCCCACGAACCGAGGACTCGAAGGGGGCGGTCTCCCGCCACGCCGACCTGGGCCCGACCGGCCGGGCCGGTGTGCTGGTCCTGACCGTCGGCGGTCTGGCACTGGCCGCGCTCACTCCCCTGGAGATCCGGGTCCTGGCCCGCGGGCTGCGGGATCTGGTGGCCGCGCCGACCAGCCGGGGCGCGCTCAAATCGCCCTGGGTCGTCCAGCCGGTCTTCGCCGACTTCTCGATCCTCTCCCCGACCTGGCTGTGGATCATGATGCCGTCCCTGCTGCTCGCCGTCGTGGCCGTCCTGCTGATCGGTGCCTCGCGCGGATCGGCGCTGCGCGTACGGCGCACCCCCGCATGGCGTTCGGCGAGCAGTGGCGTGCACGGCGACGACCAGTACACCCCCTTCGGATACGCCAATCCGACCCGCCGTGTCCTGGCGGGGGTCCTCCGCACCCGCACCAGCACGGGCGCCGGCCCGACGAAGGCCCCCGCGTCCGCACCGCCCGAACCGACCACGACCGTCGCGACCAGCGGCGTGCTCCACTATTCGTCGGACGTGGTGGAAGTGGTCGAGACCTACGTCTACCGTCCGCTTCTGCGTCCTCTGCGTGCCTTGGTGATCACCGTCAAACGGCTCCAGTCCGGACACCTCGACGCCTATCTCGCCTACATGCTCATCGTCCTGGTCGCCCTGCTCGCAGTCGTTGCGGGCCTGGCATGATCTCCGGACCGCCCGCGCGGCCCGGTACGAAGGAGAACCCCGCGATGCCCGCAGGCCCGTTCCACAGAATCCTGGTCGGCTGGGACGCCTCCCCGGCCGCCCATACCGCCCTGGTCACAGCCCTGTCCCTCGCGGACGGCCAGGGCACCGTCATCGCCCGCGCAGTCCTCACACCGCCGGAGCATGCCGAGACCCGCGGCGAACAGCGCCGCGACATGGAGGCCCAACGCGACTGGTTGGAGGACCAGTTCACACGAAGCGTCCACACGGCACCGACTCGTGGCGCCCATGTCCGCCTCGAATGGGGCGAGCACACCGATGTCCCCGACGATCTGCGCACCTGCGCCACGGACCACGGCTGCGATCTTGTCGTCGTCGGGCGCCATGGCGAGGACAGCCGCCTGCGCATCGCGGGCCTCGGCCCGGTCGCCCGCGCCATGGTCCAGGACACCGATCTGCCCGTTCTCCTGGTGAGCGCCACCGCGACCCGGTGAAGGCGGGCCGAGCCCGGCGCATGCCTCAGGCCGTGAAGAACGGCGCCGCCACGTCAACCGGCGCCCCCTCGTCCTGCTCGGCACGATCACGGCGGTGAACCAGCCGGTCAGTGCGCGCCTTCCTCCTCGGCGTACACGCGGGCCGCATAGCGTTCGAGCACCTGCTCGCAGGCGAGCAGGGCCTCCTTGGCGGCGGGCCGGCCCGAGGCACCGAGCAGGTCACGCGCCTCGACCTTGCCGAGCCAGGTGCGCAGCTTGGTCAGGTCCTCGTCGTTCTCCTCCAGCTCGGCGAAGGTGAAATGGGAGGCGCGTTCCTCCTTCTCGATCTCCTTGAGGAAATCCTGGCACTTGTCGACGATCTCGACGTACTCGGTGTCCCGGGCGGCGTTGAATGCGTCGACCGCGTCCGCGCTCCCGGACAGTACGTCGGATTCGAGCAGGAAGGCGCTGCCGCCCATCTCCGTGATCTCGTTACGGAGCATCCGGAAGGCCCGTTCCCCGCCGGCGCTGTGCGGCAGGGCCGCGACCGCGTTCTGCAGATAGATGGCGCCAAGATTCTTGATCTTGCGCCACACCCCGGCCCGCAGGCGACTGGGCTCGGCCGGGATCTTGTAGACGAGCACCAGCCAGCGAAGGCCGTCCACGTCAGGGGCATGGCCGTTCGCCGCCTTGCCGGGTTTCCCTGTCGTGGTCACGCGCTCACCTTACCGACAGCTCCTGCCGTCCTCCGTAAGCGATGACGGCCTCCCGGCCCTTCATATGCGGACCTCGCGGTGGCCGAGCGGTGCCTGACGCGCACCGGGTTCAGGTACAGTTCCCGCGATGGCGGAGGGGCCCGCCGACAACCGCGGACGAGCAACCGCCAACGGTCCCTACCGAAAGGTAGGGAGGCCGCGTTGCCGCACAGTGCTGTGGGTGCCATCGTCGTCGTACGCCACGGCGAGACCCAATGGAGCAGAGCAGGTCGCCATACCGGGGTCAGCGAGGTGATGCTCACCTCGACCGGTACCAATCAGGCCCTCGCCCTGGGCCGTGCGCTGTCGGCCTGGCGTTTTCTGAGCGTCTTCACGGGTCCGCCGGCACGGGCTCGCGACACCGCCTCGCTGGCCGGATGGCACGAGACATGCATCGACCCCGACCTCGCCGAATGGGACTTCGGGGGCTACGAGGGCCTGACGCTCGCAGAGACGAGGGAACGCGCCGGCCATCCGGACTGGCTGCTCTGGGACGACGGTGTCGTCCCCGGCCGTACACCCGGCGAGAGTCTCGCCCACGTAGGTGCCCGGGCCGATCGCGTGCTGGCTCGGGCACGCCGCTTTCTGGAGCACGGTCATGTGGCCATGGTGGCCGACGACCACATACTGCGGATCCTGTCGGCCCGCTGGTTGGGAATGCCTCCGCAGTCCGGCCGCCTGCTCTCACTGTCCGTCGGGTCCTTCAGCGTGCTGACCCGCGAACACGGCCGGCCGGTGATCACTCAGTGGAACACGCCCGCGGCTCGCTGACCCACGGACCGCACCGGTCATGACGCATCCGGCCGAACCATGACCCGTCGACGTCGGAAAGCCGGTGTTGTCACGCCGGATCCGGTAGCCTCGTGCCGTTGTGCGGCGGAGGGGCTCGCCGACATCCGCGGCAGACGGCCGCCAACGGTCCCTACCTTCAAAGGTAGGAGAGCCATGTCCGGACGCCCCGCACGGACCCCGTCGCCCGAGGGACCGCAACAGCCTCCCACCGGTTCGGCACGCCGCCTGCGTCAGTTCGGGGCGATGCTCGCCATGCTGGTCCTCTGTCTTCTCGGCGGTGCGCTACTGGCGGGCGTCGTCGCACTCGTGTGGCCTCTTCCTCTCGGCTCCCTCGTGATCATCGCCGTCGCCGTCGGGGCGATCTCCTGGCTGTCGGTCGTCACGCAACCCGCGGAGCGCTCCCGGCGGAGAAGGTAGCGAACGGTCAGGAGAGCGATCCC
The DNA here is from genome assembly GCF_900112845.1 of Actinacidiphila alni. GTDB lineage: Bacteria > Actinomycetota > Actinomycetes > Streptomycetales > Streptomycetaceae > Actinacidiphila > Actinacidiphila alni. The sequence goes on along the minus strand of NZ_FONG01000003.1, from coordinate 227,631 downwards.
GTCCTCCGGACCGTGTGCCGTACCTGCCCCGGACGAGGCATCAGCTCGCGGTCGTTGCACGGCCCGGGACCCGAAGCGCCAGAATCGCCACGTCGTCGTAATGGCCGTCGGTGAGCCGCGCGAGCAGCTCCTCGCAGAACCGCGGCAAGGGCAGGTCCGCCAGGGCGGCAGCCTGCTGGCGCAACCGTGTCAGCCCCCGGCCGATGTCCTCGCCCGGCCGCTCGATCAGCCCGTCCGTGTACAGCAGGAGGGTCGCCCCCGCGGGGAGCACCACCAGGGCGTCGCCGCGTTCCAGTGCGGGATCCACCCCCAGGACCGGTGCCAGGCCCTCCTCCAGGAGACGGCCGCCCGCTCCCGGAACGGCCAGCACAGGCGGCGGGTGACCGGCGTTCGTCCACTGGGCGATCCACGGTCCTGCAGGCGGCGCGTACACGCGGACGATGACCGAGGTGACCAGCTCCGTGGTGCTCAATCCCTGCATGACCCCGTCCAGCCGGCGCATCACCCCGGCCGGCGAGTCGCCGCTGTCGTAGGCCAACGCACGCAGCATGTTGCGCAGTTGACCCATGCGAACGGCGGCCGTCAGATCGTGGCCGACGACGTCGCCGATGGCCAGGACGGCGGAGCCGTCGGTGAGGGGGAAGGCGTCGTACCAGTCCCCGCCGACCTCGGCACCTTCTCTGGCAGGGACGTAGCGCGCGGCCAGTTCGAGGTGGCCGAGTCCGTACAGGTCGGGCAGCAACGACCGCTGGAGTTGTTCGGCGGTGTGCCGCTGAAAGGCGTAGAGGCGCGCGTTCTCCAACGCGAGTCCGGCACGATGCCCGAGATCGGACGCCAAGGCGACGTCCTCCCGGTCGAACTCCGCGGCCCGGGCCGCGCGGAACACGCTCAGCGCACCGAGGACGGTACGGCGCGCCTGTAACGGCACGATGAGGGCCGACCGCGCGTCGAGGCGACGGTACAGGTCGTCCTGATTCCGCCCGAGGGTTCCCGGCTGCTCCAGGGCGAAGACATCGTGCACCACCACCGGGCCGGCGCCGCGGAGCACCCTGGCCAGTGGAGCCGCCGAGTCGTCGAGCCAGGGCGTCGGAGCGCCGAGCCCCTCCGGCGGCGGCCCGCCGGAGTCGCGATGGACGACGGCGACGCGCCGCACCTGGCGTTCCTCGACGAGATCGATGACGCAGGCGTCCCCCACCGAGGGCACGGTGAGTCTCGCCAGCCGACGCAGCGCCTCGTCCGCGTCGAGGATGCTCGCCAGCGCCACGCTGGCGTCGGACAGCAGCCGAAGCCGTTCTTCGGCCCGTGCGAGATCGTGTCGCGTCCGTGCGAGCAGTTCGTCGTCGTGCGCCACGTCGTCCTGCCTCCTCCATTCATCTGCCGCTTACGCAGCTTTCCTGCAATTCTGCGACGATCTCGTGCCATCTGCACTACGCGTACTGCCGCGCGTCGGCTCACCCATGGCGCGGCCCGGCCATGGCGAACAGGCCGAGGGCGACCGCCTGGACGGCGACGGTCACCGTGATCAGGGCGGGAATCGAGTACGCGTAGAGAGCACCGGCCAGGACGCCGCCGAGCGCGGTGGCTACGCCCATGACCGCGGCGAACAGCCCGTACGCGGTCGCGCGTCGGCCGGGCGGCACCAGGTCGGCGACGGTGGCACGCAGAGTGGACTCCTGGACCCCCATCGCCGCGCCCCACAGCAGGGCGCCGATCACCACCAGGGCGACGGTGTTCGTGAACGCCAGCACGGGTACGACGGCGGCCAGCAGGGGAAGCACCGCCAGGGTCCGCGGGCCGACCCGGTCGTACGCCCAGCCGGTCCCGAGCGCCGCCAGCGCGTCGGCGCCCATCGCGGCGGCGTACAGCACCGGCACCCCGGCGGTGGGCACCAGGTGGCGCTGGACGAGGTGGTAGGAGAGCACTCCGAAGGTCGCGAAGCCGGTGAGCGTGGCCGCGGTGAACGCGGCGTAGGACCAGAACTCCCGTGGCAGCCGCAGGCCGACACCTTGCCCGGCCCCGGTGGACGGCGCGGTGCCCATCGGCTCGTACGCAACAGGTTCCGGCACCCGAGCACGCAGCCACGCCAGTACGGCCAGCGCTGCGACGCCGGGGGCGGCCAGCACGCCGAGCGCCGGGCCGTACCGGCCACCGCTGACAGCCAGTACACCGGCCACGGCCAACGGGCCGATCAGAGCGCCGACTTGGTCCATCGCCTCGTGCACGGCGAAGCCGCGGCCACGGCCGGTCACGGCGGTGGCGTGCGAGAGGAGGGTGTCCTTGGCCGGGCTGCGGACGGCTTTGCCGACGCGCTCGGCGATCACCAGCAGGCTCGCCGCCCACAGCGTTCCGGGAAGACCGAGGACCGGCACCGTGACGACCGTCAGGACGTATCCGGCGACCGTCCAAGCCCAGAATCTCCGCTTGCGGTCGGCCAACGGACCCGACACGAGCCTGAGCACCAGGGCCGCTGCCTCGCCCACGCCGGTGACGACGCCGACGACCAGGGACGAGGCCCCCAATGACGCGAGCAGCGGACCGGTGACCGAGCGCGCGCCCTCGTAGACGAAGTCGGCCAGCATGCTGACCGTGCCGAAGGCCACGACGAAACGCCACGGCGACATCGCGGGCCCCGCGACCGGAATGTCGGCGGCAGCCGAGGGGCCGGCCGCCCTCACGCTTCCGTCCCCGACACCGGCGCAGGGTCGAGGTCCGGCATCGCCATGACCCACACGTCCTGATCACCCCCGGCCGACACGCGGAGCCCCGCAAGGAAGGGCTGTTGGACACGCGTCGCTCCATCAAGAACATAACAGTCGTTAGATGTTGCTGGCACAATTGTTAGCTTCTTGGCATCACACTATGGACCGCCGTCGACATGCTCGACGGCCCGGTCGAGGACACGGTCGACGCGATGGCGCGGCTTTCGGATCGTCCGACCGTTGGTCGCCGTACGTCGTCGACCGACATCGCGGAGCGGCCCTGCGGCTGGTCCAGAACCCGGCCCGCGTCCGACCCGCGAACCGCGGCGGGATGGCCTTGAATCGTTCAATTATTGAGCACGCTCACTCCGGTCACGACCTCACCATTCAGCCAGCTTGCGGATTTCTTCTCGCACGCTGATCCAATGAATCGATCAAAACCGCCGGTCATCGACATGACCGTGAAGCGGTGGCATCCCGTGCGGAAAAGTGGCCTTGCGTGAGTCATTGACTCGGATCCGAACACGACCTCACACTGACGCCCGGCCGACCGCCGGCCGTCCCGGCGGCGCCTGTCACGTTCCCCCCAACCTCCCTGAGCCCGAGGAGAGTACGCGACATGAGAAGAGGCCCTCTGTCGGCGGTCATGGCCGCCGCGCTGGCCGGCGCCGGTGTGCTGTGCGGCGCCGCCCCCTCCGCGCATGCGGCGGACACGCCTCCCGCGCGGGCGGTACGGTCCGGACCCGCGACGGTCACCGCCGCCGACGCCACGACCGTACCGCTGCGTCTCGAACCGCTCGGTGACTCCATCACCTGGGGCGAGGCCAGCAGTACCGGCAACGGCTACCGCGCCGCGCTGGCCGGGGACTTGACCGGTGACGGGTACACCCTGGATTTCGTCGGCTCGATGCGCAGCGGCACCATGTCCGATCCGGACAACGAAGGGCACCAAGGCTGGCGCATCGACCAGATCGCCGCCCTCGCCGATACGACGCTGTCCACGTACAAGCCGAATCTGGTCACGCTGATGCTCGGCACCAACGACCTGATCCAGGGGTACCAGGTGGCGACCGCGCCCGATCGGCTGCACGCCCTTGTGGACCGGGTCCTCGCCGACGATCCGACGGCGACCGTCCTGCTCGCCGATCTGCCGCCCTCGACGTCGCCGCAGGTCGCGCAGGCCGAGCCGGCGTACGACGCGGCGGTGCGCGACATCGTGGCGAGCGAACAGGCGGCGGGCCGGCACGTCGGCTTCGTCGACATGGGCGCCCTCACCACCGCGGACCTCGCCGATCAGGTGCACCCCAATGACACCGGCTACCGGAAGATGGCCGACGCGTGGCACGCCGGGGTGCGGGCCGCGGCAAACGCCGGATGGCTGCGGGCTCCGCAGCCCGTGACCGGCGTCCTCAAGTCGGGCATGGCGGGCAAGTGCCTGGACCTGAACGCCGGTTCGGCCGCGAACGGTACGCCCGTCCAGCTGTGGACGTGCAACGGCACGGTGGCCCAGGTGTGGACCTCCGGGCAGGACGGCACCGTACGGGCGCAGGGCAAATGCCTGGACGTGACCGGCGCCGCCACCGACAACGGCTCCCCGGTCGAACTGTGGGACTGCAACGGCGGCGGCAACCAGCAGTGGCAGCCGTACGACGGCGGTCTGCGCAACCCCGCCTCCGGGCGGTGCCTCGACGACCCGGCCTTCTCGACCGCCGACGGCACCCGGCTCCAGCTGTGGGACTGCAACGGCGGGACCAACCAGCAGTGGAGCCTGGCGTGAACGGGCGCCGACGCCCCGTACGTGCGGCCGGCGTACGGCTGGCCGCGCTCCTCGGCCTCGTACTGGCCTGTGTCGTGCTGCCCGGATCCGCGTCGGCCGCACCCACCGCCGGCGAGGTGTCGGTGAGCGGCCTCCAGGCCGACAACACCACCGATCCGCTGGGCATCGACGATCCGCGTCCGGCGCTGAGCTGGCGGCTCACCTCCCCCGTCAACGGCGAACAGCAGTCGTCCTACCGGATTCTGGTGGCCGACAGCGTCAGCGCGCTGACCGCGGAGAACGGCAATGTGTGGGACAGCGGCGAGGTCGCGTCGGGCAACTCGGTGGCCGTCGCCTACGGCGGGCCCGCGCTCGTGTCGCAGCGCACCTACTACTGGGCGGTGCGGGTGCGGGACGTGCACGGCGCCGCCTCCGCGTGGAGCGCTCCCGCGCACTGGGAGACGGGCCTGCTCAGCGCCGCCGACTGGCACGGCGCACAGTGGATCAGTCCCTCCTCCAGTACGGTCACCGCCCCGTTGCTGCGCACCGGCTTCACCCTGGCCAAGCCGGTCGCGAAGGCCCGCGCGTACGCCTTCGGGCTGGGCTTCTACGAACTGCGCCTCAACGGGGCCAAGGTCGGTGACCGCGTGCTCACCCCGGCGAGCACGCCGTACGACAAGCGCGATCTGTACGCGACCTACGACGTGACCGGCGATCTCCGGCAGGGCGCCAATGCCGCCGGGCTGTGGCTCGGCAACGGCTACGACGCGAACTTCAGCCCGTACGGCTTCCGGTGGACCGGCCCCAAACAGGCCCTGCTGTACATCGACGTCACCTACACCGACGGCAGCCACCAGGCGATCACGACCGACGGCACGTGGAAGTGGGCGACCGGACCGATCACCGGCGACAGCATCTACCACGGCGAGTCCTACGACGCCCGCCTCGAGCGGACCGGCTGGGACGGGCCCGGCTACGACGACAGCGGCTGGCAGCAGGTGCGGCAGGTCGCCGCACCCAGCGGAGCGCTCCAGGCGGACACCATGCCGCCGATCACCGTCGCACAGACCCTCGGCGCGGTGAAGCTCACCCAGCCGCAACCGGGCGTCTACGTCTACGACTTCGGCCAGAACATCGCGGGCTGGGAGGTGCTGCGCACCCAGGGTCCGGCAGGCGCGACCGTTACGATGCGCACCGCCGAAGAGTTGCTCGGCAACGGCACGATCGACACCACGACCAACCGCAACGCCCGCTCCACCGACGCCTTCACGCTGGCCGGCACCGGATCGACGGAGGTCTACGAGCCGCGCTTCACCTATCACGGCTTCCGCTATCTCCAGGTCACCGGGGACCCGCAGACTCCCACGCTGAGCAGTGTCCAGGCGCGTGTCGTGCACGCCTCCGTCCCCTCCACCGGCACCTTCACCTCCTCCGACGCGCTGCTCAACAGGATCTGGCAGAACAACCGCTGGACGATCCTCAACAATTCGATGAGCACGCCCACCGACAATCCGGTGCGCGACGAGCGGACACCGCCCGGCATGGACGTACAGGCGTACCACGACGCGTCCACCGTCGAATTCGGCATGGACACCTACTACATCAACTATCTGCGGGACATGCCGCCCGGCACCGCGCTGCCCAGCGACGGCGGCAACGCCCTGCAACCCGACATGGGCGGCGACCAGATCACCCTGGCCTGGACCCTCTACCAGCAGTACGGCGACAGGGCGACGCTCGCGGCGACGTATCCGCTGATGAAGAAGTTCGTGGACGACGGTGCGGCGGCCGTGCCCGGCCACATCTGGACCACCGGCTTCGGCGACTGGTGGCCACCCGATCTCAGCGGCAACGCCAACGGCGGCATGGGAAGCCCGGGTGCCGGCAACTGCACCAGCGAAGTCCCCATCGTGAACACGGCGTTGTCGTACGTCCAGGCGCAGGACGTCGCTAAGGCGGCGACCGCGCTCGGTCAGAGCGCCGACGCCACGCACTTCGCGCAGGTCGCCGACGCCATCAAGCAGGCGTTCAACCAGAGATTCCTCAACGCCGACGGCGCGAGCTACGGCGACGGAAGCCAGACCACTGCCATCCTTCCGCTCGCCTTCGGCATGGTGCCCGCCGCCGACGTCGCGGCCGTCGGCGCGCGGCTGGTCGACACGATCCTCACCACCAACGGCGGTCATCTCAACACCGGGATCTTCGGCACCCGTTACCTGATGGACGCGCTCACCGAGATCGGCCGCACCGATGTGGCGATGACGGTCCTGGACCAGACGAGCTACCCGGGCTTCGGCTACGAAATCGGCAAGGGCGCGACGACGGACTGGGAGGAGTGGACGTACGCCTCGTCCATGGAGACCCATGACCACGCCATGTTCGGCGGGATCAACGCCTCTCTCTACACCCGGCTCGCCGGGATCCAGCCGGCCGCACCCGGCTACGCCACCGTGGACGTCAACCCCCGCATTCCCGAGGGGCTGCAGCACGTGGCGGCCTCCGTCGACACCGTACGCGGCACCGTCGCCTCCTCCTGGACGGTCACCGGAACCCGGATCGCACTGGACGTCACCGTCCCGGTCGGCGCGACCGCGACCGTGCACGTCCCGCACTTCGGGCAGGGCGGCGCCACGTCCGTCAGCCCCGCCGGCGGTGCCACGCAGCAGAACACCACCGGCACCGACACCACGTACGCCGTCGGTTCCGGCAATTGGCACTTCACCGGCTCGCTCGTACCCGCCGCGACCTCGTCGCTGCCTGGCACCTGGACGCGCTGCGCCGCCGAAACGGGCACCTGTGCCGTCAGCGGCACCCAGACCGTCGCGTTCGGCGCACAAGGCAAGTACGCCTACACCACCGCGACCGGCAGCGTCGCATGCACCAACACGGTGTTCGGCGACCCCGACCAGGGTGTGTCCAAGGTCTGTTACGCACAGACCGCGCCACCCGCCACCGGGGTCTGGCAGTCCTGCGCCGTCGAGACGGGAAACTGTTCCTTCAGCGGCACCCAGACCGTCGCCTTCGGCGCACAAGGCAAGTACGCCTACACCACCGCGACCGGCAGCGTCGCATGCACCAACACGGTGTTCGGCGACCCCATCACCAACGTGTCCAAGTCCTGTTCATTGACCGCACCGCCGCCGGCGGCCACCACATGGACGCCGTGCGCGGCGGAGACCGCCGGCTGCGTCTTCACCGGAACGCACGAGGTCGCCTTCGGAGCCGCAGGCCGCTACGCCTACGGCACCTTCACCGGCGGCACGGCCTGCACCAACGCCGTCTTCGGCGATCCCGCGCCGGACCGGCCCAAGACCTGCTTCGTCCAATGACCGGGCCGACCGCGGCCCGAGACCCACCCGACCCCGTGAACGGCTTCGGCCGCCCTGCCTGCTCGGCCGTCCGCTCCTACGGCCGCCCATAGACCCACGTCAGCGTCGTGGTCGAGGTACACGGCGGGGAGTTACTCGCGCCTTGAATATATATCGCTGTTATGCAAAAGTGGACGGGTGAGCCCGCAGCGACGCGATCCCGCCGTCCGTGCTCTGCTCATCGACGCGGCCGCACGCATCCTCGCCGAGGGCGGCACGGCCGCCTTGACGACTCGGCGGCTCGCCGCGGAGACATCGCGCTCGACGATGGCGATCTACACCCATCTGGGCAGCATGGAAGAGGTCCAGCACGCGGTGCGGGTCGAAGGCTTCGCCCGGTTGGCCGCCGTGGCCGACGCCATCCCCCGTTCGCCGGACCCGGTGGCGGACCTGGCCCGCGTCAGCGACGCCTACTTCTCCTTCGGGCTCGGCCAACCACACCTGTACCGGGCGATGTTCATCGACCGTCCCGTGCGGGACGACGACGCCGGCGCGGCCGCGTTCGACCGGATCGCGGACGCGGTACGACGCTGCATCGACGCGGAGCGGCTGCCCGGTGTCGAGCCGACCATGGTGCTGATGTGGGCCGCGCAGCTGTGGAGCATGCGGCACGGAATCGTCACCATGGTCCTGTCCGGCGCCCTGCCCGAGCCGCAAGCACGCCTCGTCCTGTCCGACATGACCCTGCGCCTGCTCATCGGCTACGGCGACGACCCGGCTGCCGCCCGGCGCTCCCTGGACCATGCCCTCCCGGCCCCGGGCGCGGACCGATGAAGCCGGCCGGCGCGACCGCCCGCGAGGACACCACGCGTCAGGCGGTGCGCTCGGCGTGGCAGTCGATACGGCGCTCGGGAGCCGTCGCCCCCGAACTCCCGGCGATCGTCTTCGTCGCGGCGGCCTCCGGCACGGGCTTCTGGTGGGGCCTGGGCACCGGCGTGCTCACCGTCGCCGTAGTGCTTGCCTCGCGCATCCGGCGCAGGCTGTCGATGCGCCCCGTCATCGGCGGGACCGTCGGCCTCGCGGTGGCCGCCATCATTGCCCATCAGACCGGATCGGCCGCCGACAGCCTGCTCACCGACATCGTCGTCGACCTTTCGATCGCGGCCGTCCTGGCCGTCTCCCTCGCCGTGCGGCGCCCCCTGGTCGGTGTCCTGTGGAGCGTCGCACGCCGCGAACCCCTCCTCTGGCGCACCGACCCCTCCGCCCGCCGCGCCTACATCCTGGCCACCGCCCTCGGCTCAACAGCCCTGGCTCTCCGGGCACTCGCACTCGCTGTCGTCTACCTCAACGACGAACCGGTGGCCTGGCTGCTGACCGTCAAGATCGCGCTGGGGCTGCCCGTCACCCTCGTCGTCCTCGCAGCCGCGTACGCCGCCGGCCTCCACGACGAACACCACCGCGAACCGTCCGCCTGACCGAACACACACCCCGGACGAAGGTCCCGGGCGAGAGCGACAGGACACCGCGGGTGGTCCAACTGGCGCAGCAATCCAGCGGATCCTTCCGCACAGGAAGTTGGCACGCCATCCGCTGGAGCGGCGGACATCAACGGTGGACCGCCGGCTCCCGCTGCCTCCGGCAGGTGATGGCCTCCGCCACCGCGGCGTGCCGTACCCGGCGAGGAGAGCGGGACCTCGAAGGCGGTGTGCCGGTCAGGGCGCGGTGGGGGCTTCCTGCTGGGCGTCGCCGGAGAGGCTGCGGGCGATCGCCGCCGCCTGCGCGGAGATGTCGTCCACGGTGGCGTGCCGCCGCGCGAGGAAGCCGCTTCGCAGCAGAGCCGCGTAGCCGTGGGCCGCGGCGATCTGGCGCTCCAGCAGTTCGAGGGCCTGCTTCGCGTCACCGCCGGTGACGGCCAGGGCGCCCGGCAGCAGGGCGTCCATCACATCGCGGCCGGCGTCCAGCAGTTCCTGACTGCCGGCGTCCTGGAGTTCCCCGGCGAAGATCAGGTCGAAGCCGGAGCCGTTGCGCGCCGCGAACCGCGCATAGGCCGCCGCCGCGGCAGCAGTGGTTTCAGCGGGATCCGCACCCGCCTCGGCCCCGACCGCCGATTTCAGCTCGTCCGCCAGTTGCCGCGCGGCGGACACGGCGCATCCGATCAGCAGATCCTTACGACTGGCGAAGTGGCGGTAGGGAGCCCCACCGCTGACGCCCGCCCGCCGCGCGGCCTCGGCGACGGACAGCGCGCCGATGCCCTGCTCGGCGATCACTTGCAGGGCGGTCGTGACCAGCGCCGCCTTGAGATCACCGTGGTGGTACGTGCTCCGCTTGGGCACCCGCAGCCCCTCTCGCCGATGTAAGACAAATCTTACATCGATACCGCGGACCGACCCGGTGCGACACCAGTGTCCCGCACCCCGGGGTTTGACTCAATGCAAGACTGCTCTTACATTCAATGTGAGAGGTCTCCTACATCAGTGGGACCTGTGCATTCGTCTTGATGGACTCGATGGAGGAGCGGACTATGTCTGCGGAACTGCGTGCCACGGTCGCGGTCGTCACCGGCGCCAGCAGCGGAATCGGCCGTGCGGCCGCACTGCGGCTGGCCGAGGAGGGCGCCGCGGTCGCACTGGTCGCCCGCCGCCGTGACCGGGCCGAGGAACTCGCCCGGGACATCGAGGGCACCGGGGGCCGGGCGCTGGCGGTGACCGCCGACATCACCGCTCCCCGGGCGGCGGCCGGTGTCGTCGACGAGGTCGTCGACCGCTTCGGACGGCTCGACATCCTGGTCAACGCCGCCGGGGTGATGCTCAACGGCGACTCGGTCGCCGCCACGGTCGAGGAATGGGACCGGATGGTGGACGTCAACCTCAAGGGGCTGATGTACCTCACCAAGGCCGCTCTGCCGCATCTGCTGAAGGCGGCCGAGACCGCCGACCGGAAGGTCGCCGACGTGATCAACATCAGTTCGGTGGCCGGCCGCAACACCGCGCCGACCGTGGCGATCTACAACGCCACGAAATTCGGCGTCACCGCGGCGACGGACGCCTGGCGGCAGGAGTACACGCAGCGCAACGTACGTTTCGCCGTGATCGGCCCCGGCGCCGTGGACACCGAACTGTTCGGCCACCAGCAGCCGCAGGTCCAGGAGAGCGACGAGAAGCTGTTCGCGGGCATCGAGAAGCTCCACCCCGAGGACATCGCCGACGCCATCGCGTACGTCGCCACCAGTCCGCGCCGCCGGGCCATCAACGAAATCGTCATCCGCCCGACCGACCAGCCGTTCTGACGCGGCGTCAGCGGCCGCGGCTCCCCTCCGTGACGGCTGGTCCGGTGTCCCCCACCGTGGCGCAACCGCGCTCACGCCCTGACCGCGAACGTGCCCGCGCATTCCCTCAACGATGTGCTCGACGGTTCCGGCCCCGGGCACCGCCTAGTCTGTCACCATGGCCGCTACAGGATCGCGAGTTGAGGTCGGTGCGATGCTCGCCGCCTGGGATCAGGCGTGCGTCGTCCGGGCGGGTTTCGACACGACGGCCGACTCCGGCTACGGCGTCAAAGAAGCGGCGGACGCTGTCTCACGGATCGCGGAAGCGACCGTCCGGTACGGTTCAGACCAGCTCGGTCGCGGCACCGTCGTACTCCTCGGCCAAGCCGTCCGCAGCATGGGCACCGGTCCTGCCGCGGATCGCCGCGCACATCTGGTCAGCAGCTTCACGAAGACGTTGGCGGACAAGCTCACCGGCTTGACCGAGACGTGGCCCGACCTGGTCGAGGCGGCGGATCTGCCGATGGTGCACAAGGTCGTCGGCCTCGCCATGGCCGGACACACCGATCTCCTCACCTGGCGCGACGAGTTCGGCCCCGTCCCCGAAGGCGAGCACCATGCCATGACAGCCGCGCTCGCGCTGACCGCCGAATTCGTCGATCTCGTGGACGGCCCCGGAGCCTGCGGCCGGCGACTGCTCGCCGAGCTGGAGAACGACCTCGGCTGACGTCGGCCCCTTCAACAGTGGCGCGGACAGCTGCGGGTGTCCGGGTCGGTGGCTGCCCGCACAGTGGGCAGCCAGCACCGCGGCAAGCTCCGCTCCCCCGGTTCTCCGCCCGCGGCCCCATAACGACTCGGAGGAGTGCGGGTTCAGCGTGTGCGGCGAAGTGCGTCGAGCATGCGCTGGGGCATCAGTGAGACTCGCGCCGTGCGCTCGTCCTCCGCGGCGGTGAGCGCCGTCAGTTCGTCTTCGGTCAGCTCCGCGGCGACCGCGGTCGCGGTCAGGTTGTCGTCGAGGTGGGCGGCGGATGTGGTTCCCGGGATCGGGACGATGACGGGCGAGCGGCGCAGCAGCCAGGCGAGCGCGATCACGGCGGGCGACACATTGAGCCGCGTCGCCGGACGCGCGAGCGCGTCGAGTTCGGCAAGTTGGCCGGTGGCCAGGGGGAAATAGGGGACGAACGCGGTTCCGTGCGCCTCGCAGTCGTCGAGGACTTCAACGCCGGAGCGGTCGATGAGGTTGTACCGGTTCTGCACGGCCGCGATCGGCGTGATCCCACGAGCACGGTCAAGGAGCTCGGGGCCGGCGCCCGAGACGCCGATGTGCCGGATCTTCCCCTCGTCCCGAAGCTCGACCAGGGTGCCGAGGGAGTCCTCGAGCGGGACGTCCCGGCCGATCGCGCCGGCGCGGTCGGGGCTGTCACCCCACAGCCGCAGATACGTCAGCGGGCTGGTCTCGGTGCGCAGGTCGAGAAGCGCGTCCTCGACCTGGGCGCGGATCGTCTCGGGGCGGCTGTCGGTGAGCCATTCACCGCGAGGGCCGCGGGTCGCGCCGACTTTGTTGCCGATGATCACCTCGTCGCGGAAAGGGCTCAGTGCGCGGCCGAGGAGCTGGTTGACGGTGCGCGGTCCGTAGGCGTTGGCCGTGTCGAAGAAGCGGACACCGGCCTCGACGGCGTGCCGCAGGAGTCTGATCGCGGCGTTCGGGTCCTCGGGGAGCCCGATGACGCCGGGGCCGGCGAGCTGCATGGCCCCGTATCCGATACGGGGTACGGCGTCGGCACCGCCGAGCCTGAAAGCGGGGTCGAAGGGTTGGGGCGGGGTCGAGTCCGTCATTGGTGCTGTCCGTCCTGGACGGTTCGGGTGGTGTCGGCGATGGTCCGGAGCCATTGCTGGAACAGCGCGCGTTCGGGAGCGGTGAAGCCCTCCGAGGTGGCTTCCAGATGAGCGACGAGCGCGCGGGCGGCGAACTCGGGTTCGGAGGGAGACGCGGGGAGGCCCGTGACCGTCTCAAGGAGGGTGCTGCGCATCGCGGTTGCGAACGGGTCGTCGGCGCGGCGGCGCTCGCGGTTGAGCTGCGTGACGCAGCCGACGGCCATGGCCGTGGTCATCGCCGCCGCCGTATCGACGTCGATTCGCAGCAGGCCCGCGTCACGAAGTCCGTGCAGTGCTTTCCTGAGACGGTCATCCGCGGTCCGCGCGGCACTGCTCGTCGCCCGGGTCCCGTACATGAGGGCGTAGAGGACCGGGTTCTGTACCCCGAACTCGATGTGCAGGTCCCAGCCCGCCGCGAAGTCGGCGACAAGATCGCCCGTGCGGAGCATCCCGCGCTTCCGCTTGAGATAAGCGCCGAACGCTCGGTCGACGACCGCGTCGAGCAGCCCTTCCTTCGTCCCGAAGTGATGGTAGAGCGATGGAGCGGCGACTCCCGCCGCGTCGCACAGTTCGCGATTGCTCGGCTCGCGATCCGGCGACTCGGTCAGCAGGCGCGTTGCGGCCTCGATCAAACGGTCACGACCTGACGTCATGTACTGACGGTACACCAGAGTAGCGGTGCTGATTATCGTCGGTACAGGTACTGTCGCTCCGCCGGCAGCGACCGGACGGCGTGCGGGGCAGGGATGGGGATTCCCTCGTCGGCCGACGCGGGTCCGAGACGGCGCGCCCGGGCTTCGCGTGCGGGAAGTACGTGCGGGCGGTCGCGCGCGGCGCGCACCGATTCCGCCGAGGACACCAAGGGGGCCAGGCGCGCCGGCGGAGGTCAGTGCTCGTGCCGGCTCCGCAGCAGCGGCAGGAAGAGTTCGTCCACGATCGAATGGATGCGGTCCGCCGAGGGCGGCTCGGTGTTCATGAGCAGATCGTGTCGCAGCAGGTCGAACGGCAGGGCCAGCACCGCGGGCGGGACGCGGGCGAGGTCGAGTTCGCCGCGGTCGTGAGCGCGCTGGTACAGCGGTCGGACCTGGGGCAATTGCTGGGCCGCCATGACCTTGTCCCGCCCCTCGGCGAGCGTGAGCCCGGCTCCGGTCGCCAGACCGGAGAACACCGTCGCCATGGCGATGGCGAAGTAGCCCGCCATGGCGTGGCTCAGCGCGGTCAGGTGAGCGATCAGGTCGCCGCGCAAGGAGCCGGTGTCGGGGTCCGGCACGGGATTGGCCCTGCGGTGGTGCTCGAACGCGGCGAGTACGAGTTCGTCCTTGTTGGCCCAGCGGCGGTACAGCACGGCTTCGCTGGTGCGGGCCCGCTCGGCGACCGAGCCCATGGTCAACCGCGCGTATCCGGTTTCGACCAGCTCGACCCAGGTCGCCGCGAGCAGCGCTGACTCCAGTGCGGCGCCCCGGCGCCGGCGCGGGGTGTCCGTGGTGACCATCCACCACACGGTAGAGAGGCTTTCCTTTCTTGGCAACGCGTCGTACGCTACTTAAAGAAGTGATTCCTTTCTTAGGGGCTGACATGGTGCGCCAGGCGCAGGTGCTGATCGTTGGAGCGGGCCCGACCGGGCTGATGCTGGCGTGCGAGCTGGCAGGCCGGGGCGTGCCGGTGCGCCTGGTCGAGGCGGCTCCCGGCCCACAGCCGGGATCGCGGGGCAAGGGCGTGCAGCCGCGCACGCTGGAGGTGTTCGACAGCATCGGCGTGGTGGACCGCGTACTGGCGCACGGCCGGATGGCGATGCCGCTGCGGTCCGTCGCACCCGACGGTGCGGTCACGACGGGCGGCGGCGAGCCGGAAGAGCTGAGGGACCGACCCGACATCCCGTACACGACGAGCCTGCTGACGCCGGAGTGGCGGATCGAGGAGGCGCTGCGGCTGCGGTTGGCCGAGCTGGGCGGCACGGTCGAGTTCGGCACCGCGCTGGAGAGCTTCACGCTGTCCGATGGCACGGTGACGGCTGTGCTGGCCGCGGAGGGCGGTACGGAGACGGTCGCCGTGCGGTGGTTGGTCGGCTGCGACGGCGGCCACAGCGTGGTCCGCAAGCAGGCCGGGATCGCGTTCGAAGGCGAGACCCGGGAAGAGCTGCGCATGATCGTCGCGGATCTCGAGGTCGACGGGCTCGACCGCGACGCCTGGCACATGTGGCGGCACGAGGAAGGGCTGGTCACGCTGTGTCCGCTGCCGTCGACCGGGGTGTTCCAGTACCAGGCGAGCATCGCCCCCGGTCAGGATCCGGAGTTGAGCCCGGCGAACCTGCAGACAATCCTCGACCGGCGCAGCGGACGGACCGACGTCCGGCTGCGCGCGCCGGAGTGGGCTTCGCTGTGGCGTGCCAACATCCGCCTCGCCGACCGTTACCGCGAGGGGGGCGTGTTCCTCGCGGGCGACGCGGCGCACATCCATTCACCGGCCGGCGGGCAGGGCATGAACACCGGCATCCAGGACGCGCACAATCTTGGCTGGAAGCTCGCCGCCGTCCTCCACGGGGCGCCATCGGCATTGCTGGACACCTACGAGGCCGAGCGGCGGCCGGTGGCGGCCGACGTGCTCGCCCTGTCGAACGCCCGCCTTCAGCAGACGATGCGCGACAAGGGAATTTCCACCCGCCGGGACGCGAGCACGCTGCAACTGGGGGTGAACTACCGCGGTTCGGCCCTGGCGCGTGATGATCGCGACGACACCGCCTCGCTGCGGGCCGGCGACCGCGCACCGGACGCGACCGGCTTGACCACGGTGGACGGGGAACTCCGGCTGTTCGACCTGCTTCGCGGTGGGCGCTTCACGGTGCTGGACTTCGGCGATGCGGCCGTCCCCGGCGCCCTCCGCGTGGTCACGCAACCGGCGGGCCCCGGCGAGATCGCCGACACCGAGGGCCACCTCGCCGCCGCGTACGGCGCGACGGACCGCACCCTCGTGCTGATCCGCCCCGACGGGTACATCGCGCTGATCTCCGACACCGGCGACGCCGCGGCAGTGTCGGACTGCCTCGCCGGGAACGGCATCCGTGAGGTCGCCTGACACACCGCGGGGATCGGCCGTCGACACCGGCCGCGGTGCGCCGCTCGCACGGCGTGGTCGTGGGTGGTCGTTCCATCGGTCGGATCGCCGGCCGGTACGGGCCCGGGCCGGCTCCGGGCCTGGGCCTGGGCCTGGGCCTGGGCCAGCGGAAGGTCAGGCATGCGCCCGGTCTGCGACGAGCGCCTGGACGAGCGCGTCCCGCACGACAGGGGATATCGCTTCGTTCCCGGGGTCCGCGACGACAGCCAGGGCGACACCGCGGAGAGCCGCGCGAAGCGCGTCCGCCGCCACCTCCGCAGTGACCCCGGGCTGAAGGGCGCCCGCCTGTTCCAACTCGTCGAACCCGGCGCGCAGCAGCGCGCCGCTTTGCTGAACCTGTCCGGACAGCGGACCCGATGTCGGATACATCGCCGGATAGAGGCCCGGATAGGCGAGCGCGAATGCGATGTGCGCGTCCCATCCGGCCGCGACGCGTGCGCGCGGGTCCGCGGCGTCCGTCAACGCCGAGGCGTCTTTACGGTGGAAATACTCCTCGAACGCCATATCCACCACGGCGCGGATCAGTCCCGCCCGGTCGCTGAAATAGTGGTAGAGCGAAGGCGCCTGAACACCGGCGTCGGCGCAGACCGCCCGAGTGGACACCGCGTCGACACCGTCACGCGTGGCGATCTCGAAGGCGGCGGCAAGCAGTCGTTCGCGGACCGAACCCGCCTTGTTCCGTGGCATCGCCATAATGTAACGCCACTACAAACATGAGGGCAACGCGGCCCTCACCTCGCAGGATTCGCGCATAAGAAAGGCCGGATTATCTTGCGGGCAGCATCGACGGGCGGCTAATCTCTCCCGCATGTCGAACGCTGTGCGACTCCCCGCCTCCATGACCGCGATCGGCTCTTATCGGGGACTTCCCGTCGCTGATCCCGAGAGCATGGTGAACGTGGAAATGGCTCTTCCTGTTCTGCGCCCCCACGACATTCTCGTCCGGGTCGCCGCGGTCTCGGTGAATCCTGCCGACGTCACGCGCCGCGCTTCCGCGCCCGATACCGGCGAACCGACCGTGCTGGGCTTCGACGCCGCGGGGACGGTCGTCGCACTCGGCCCCGAAGCGTCCGGGTACGCCGTCGGCGACGAGGTCTACTACGCGGGCGACGTGAGCCGCCCGGGGAGCAACGCGGAGTATCACGCGGTCGACTCACGGATCGTCGGGCGCAAGCCCGCCAACCTGACGTGGGCGGAAGCTGCCGCCGTGCCGCTGACCACGATCACCGCGTGGGAGGCCATGTTCGACAAGTTCAAACTGACCTCCACCAGCACCGGCACACTGCTGGTGGTCGCCGGGGCCGGCGGAGTCGGGTCGATGCTGATCCAGCTGGCCAAGAAACTGACCGGCATGACCGTGATCGCCACCGCCTCGCGCGAGGAATCCCGCGCATGGGCCTCCGCGTTGGGAGCCGACGCCGTGGTCGATCACAGCGGTGACTTCGTCTCCAACGCACTGGCGCAGGTGCCGGACGGCGTGGACTACATCTTCAGCCCCTACTCGAAGAACAACGTCGAGAACTACGCCAAGATCGGCAAAGCCTTCGCCGAGATCTGTGCGATCGACGGGCACGCCGGCCTCGACCTTCAGCCGCTGATGCGCAAGAGCATCAGCTGGCACTGGGAGTGGATGTTCACCCGCAGCTTCTACGGAACCCACGACATCAGCGCCCAGCGGGACATCCTCGACCGCGCCGCGGCGATGTTCGAGGCCGGCGACCTGCGGACCACTCTGACCAGGGAGATCAGCGGACTCACACCGGAAAACCTCCGCCAGGCCCACGCACTGGTGGAGAGCGGACGCACGATCGGCAAAGTGGTCGTCACGGGCCGGTGACCGAAGCTGTCCCCATGGCCTCTGGGCCGCCTCACGATCAACCGATTGCCCGGTCCGGCGTTCCTGCTACGGAAACGTCCGGCCGCTGCCCCCTTCCCTGGTCGTCACGCGGTCTGCGGGGTGGTGCTCCGGGCGCCCCATCGCCGCGTCCGATAGCGGCCCGCGGCTCTGCACATGACGTAGATGGTGAAGGAGATCGTCGTCACGTACGGGCTGATCGGGATGCTGCTGCCCAGCGCGAGGAGGATGCCGCCCTCGATCGAGGCGACGGCGAAGACGACGCTGAGGACCGGCAGCAGAACCGGTGAGGCGGTGACGCGGGCGGCGGCCGCGGCGGGGGTGACGATGAGGGTGAGGACCAGCAGCGCGCCGACGATCTGCACCGACAGCGCCACGGTGAGTCCGAGCACGAGCATGAAGACGAGGGAGAGCGTGCGTACGGGTACGCCGCGGGTCTCGGCGACGTCCGGGTCGGCGCTGGCGAAGGCCAGTGGGCGCCAGATGAGGGTCAGGACGACGAGGACGAGGGCGGAGGTGCCGAGCAGCCACGTCATCTCGGGGGTGTCGACGGCGACGATCTGCCCGGTGAGAAGCCCGAATTTGTTGGCCGCCCGGCCTTTGTAGAGGGCCAGGAAGAGGACTCCGAGGCCGAGCCCGAAGGGCATGAGGATGCCGATCACCGAGTTGCGGTCACGTGCCCGGGCGCCCAGGATGCCGATCGCCCCCGCCGCCACGAGCGAGCCGACGATCGAGCCCGCCACGATGTTGACCCCCATCAGGAGCGCCGCCGACGCGCCCGCGAAGGACAGCTCGCTGATGCCGTGCACGGCGAAGGGCAGGTCGCGCATGATGACGAACACCCCGGCCAGGCCGCCGACCAGGCCGAGCGCGGCGCCGGCGATGAGCGAGTTGCGGACCAGGGCCAGCAGTTCGCCGTAGTTGTCGAAGGCGAAGATCTGGTGCCAGATCCCGTCGGCGAGCGTCATGGCCGGACTCCGTCGATCGTGGGGGATGCGGCCGCCTCGTGGGCGGGGTCATGGGCGGGGTCGTGGTGCGGTGGGGCGATCTCGTCCGGCGCCCCGACGACCAGGACCCGGCCGCGTACGCGCAGCACGTCGACCTGGGTGCCGTACAGCTCCGACAGTGACTCGGACGACAGGACCTCCTCCGGTGTCCCGATCCGGTGGCCGCCCCGTGCCAGGTACAGCACCCGGTCCACCAGGCCGAGTACGGGATTGATCTCGTGGGTGACGAAGACGACTCCGGTGCCGTGGGAGCGGCGCCGGGCGTCCACGAGTTCGGTGACGGCCCGCTGGTGGTTGAGGTCCAGGGAGAGCAACGGCTCGTCGCACAGCAGGATCCGCGGGTCGGTGGCGAGGGCCTGGCCGATCCGTACGCGCTGCCGCTCGCCGCCGGAGAGCATGCCGAGGGGGACGTCGGCGTAGGACGACGCTCCGACCGAGGCGAGAATGTCGTCCACCCGGCGGCGGATCGCGCCGCTGCGCGGCCGTGGCCCGAAGCGGTGTCCGTCCATGCCGAAGCGCACGAGGTCGCGGGCGCGCAGCATCGCCTGGGCGGACAGCGCGGCTTGTTGCGGTATGTAGCCGATGTGCCGGCCGCTTCTCCCGGCCGGCCGGCCGAGGACGGTGAGGGTGCCGGCGGAGAGCGGCTGCCGCCCCAGCAGGGCACGCACCAGGCTCGTCTTGCCCGATCCGTTCGGTCCCAGCACGGCCAGGAATTCACCGGACCGCACATCGAGATCGAGTCCCTGCCACACCGTTCGCTCACCGTAGGAGACGGCGGCGCCGCGCAGGCTGAGCAGCGGTGTGCTGTCGTCAGGCGCGCCGGATCCGGTCCGGCGGGCCAGGGGTACGGGAGCCACAGCCGCTCGTCTCACTTGGCGAGCGCGCTCGCGAGCGCGTCGACGTTCGCCGTCATCCAGCCGAGGTAGTCCTTGCCGTCGGGCAGGGTCTCGGTCACGGGCACCACGGGGATCCCAGCGGCCTTGGCCGCGTTCTTGACCTTCTCCGTCTGCGGGCCGGAGGTCTGTGCGTTGTAGACCAGCGCCTTGACCTGCTTGCCGCTGTACAGGTCGAGGGTCTCCTGCAGCACCTTCGGGGAGACGTCGCTGCCCTCTTCGACGGCCTCGCTGAATTCCCCGGGCGTCTTGTTGACCAGGCCGCTCGCGTCGGTCATGTACAGCGGAACCGGCTCGGTGATACCGATGCCCTCGCCGCTGTGTTCCTTCTTGATCTCCGCTTCCTTCGCCTCCAGCGGCATGAGCTTGGACTTGAACGTTGCGGCGTTCGCGGTGAACGTGGCGGCGTCGGCCGGGTCGGCCTTGCCAAGTGCGGCGGCGATGGTGTCGGCGAGTCTGCCGACGGTGGGGAAGTCGTACCAGACATGCTCGTTGAGTTCGCCGCCCTTCGGGGCGGTCTTGCCCGAGATCTTGACGGCGTTGATCACCTCGGCGGAGGAGTTGCCGCTCTTCAGCATCCGGTCGATGAAGTCGTCGTAGCCACCGCCGTTCTCGATGACGACCTTCGCCTTGGACAGGGCGAGTTGGTTCTGGGTGTTGGCCTCGTACGAGTGCGGGTCCTGGTCGGGGTCGCTGATGATCGAGGTGACGTCGACCTTGTCGGCGCCTATCTGCCCGACGATGTCCCCGTAGACGTTGGTCGAGGCGACCACGGAGATCTTCGCCGCGGAGGCAGCGGAAGAGGTGGCGGTGGAAGCCGAGGCCGAGGCGGACGGGCTGTCGCTTCCTGAGTCCGACGAGCTGCCGCAACCGGCCAGCAGGACCAAGGAGGCGCCGGCGACGAGCGCCAGGCTGCGGGACGGGGACGGGTGCATGGGGTCCTCCACGACTGGTCGAACGAAACGTATGCGCTGGTAGTCGGCTCGGCTCGGCCGACACCGGACAGCGACCACGCTAGATGGAAATGAATATCGCCACCATAGCGATCTCACGGCAACATGAAAATCGTTGCCAAATTTTGACGCCCGCCTCCGGGAACAGCGACTTACCGGCTACGAAGAGTGATCCCCGCCCGCACAGGCGGGGCATGTACCGGTGAGCTCGACGGTGTGCTGGACATCGGCATAGCCCGAGGTGGCGGCGGTACGGGCGGCCCACACCTCGACCGCCTCGGCGTCGACGGGCATCCCCAGACCACAGATCCGGCAGAGCAGGTAGTGCCGGTGCTCCTGACTCGGCCGGTACCGGAAGAGGCGTTCCCCACCGGGCTCGCGGACGACGTCGGCGCGGCCCGCGTCGGCGAGCGCGGTCAGCGTCCGGTAGACGGTGCTCAGACCCACGCGCTCCCCCGCCTCGACCAGGCGCTGGTGCAGATTCTGGGCACTTGTGAAGTCGGCGGCACGGATCAACGCGGCCAGCACGGTGGCTCTTTGCTGGGTGCGACGGCCAAAGGGCGCCGCTTCGGAAGGGCTCGTCGGGCCGGCACGGTCCATGTCGGCTACGCTAAATGGAAACGACTTCCATAAACAACTACATATGAAAATCATTACCATTGCGTGACCTACGACCCCACCGCCGCCGGGCGTCGGGCGGCCGGGCCGACGCTCCTTCTGCGGCGCAGGCCCGCCAGGAGTCCGTGACGGGGGGCCAGGAACCAGCAGGCGACGAACACCCCGGTGGCGACGAGGACGATCAGACCGCCGGCCGCCAGGTTGTAGGTGTACGACAGGTACAGCCCGACGACCGCGGACAGCGTGCCGATGGCCGGCGCCAGCAGCATCATCACGCCGATGCGGTCGGTCAGCAGCCGGGCGCAGGTCGCCGGTGTGATGAGCAGGGCGAGCACCAGGACGTTGCCGACGGCCTGGAGCGAGATGACCACCGTGATGGTGACCAGCGCGTACAGCACCAGGTCGAGGGCGAAGACGGGCAGGCCCAGCGCACGCGCCGTCTCGCGGTCGAGGCTGACCGCGACGAGTTCCTTGTGGAGCAGCAGCGCGGCGGCCAGCAGGACGGCGCCGGTCACCGCGACGGTGGTGACGTCGCGGTCGCTGATGCCGAGGATCTGGCCGAAGAGGAAGGACTCCAGCGAACCGCTGTAGCCGGGCGCGGTGCTCAGGACGACGATGCCCAGGCCGAAGGCGGCGGCGAAGAACACGCCGATGACGCTGTCCTCCTTCAGGCGGCGGTTCTGGGAGAAGACCGCGGCCGCGATCGCGGTGAGCAGTCCGGTGACGGCGCCACCGATCACCAGGCTGGTGTGCAGGACGAAGGCGATGGCGACACCGGGGAAGACGGCGTGGGAGACCGCGTCGCCGATGAAGGCCATGCCGCGCAGGACGACATGGGTGCCGATGACGCCGGAGACGATGCCGGACATCGCGGCGACGAGGAAGGCCCGTTGCATGAAGACGTGCTGCCAGGGATCGGCCAGGTAACCGAGCAGGCCGTTCACCGGATCACACCCAGGGAGTGCAGGAGCTGGTCGGATCGCGTGACGCCGAAGGCGCGCAGCCAGATGTCGGGGTCCCGCAGGTCCGAGGGGTGGCCGTCGGCCACGACGGTCCGGTTGAGCAGACACAGCCGGGTGCACATCGCGGCGGCGGCCGGCAGGTCGTGCGTCGTCATGAGCAATGCCTTGCCCTCCTGGCGCAGTTGTCCGAACAGGGCGGTGAGCAGTTCCTGGGTGGGGACGTCGAGTCCGGTGAACGGTTCGTCCAGCAGCAGGAGTCGCGGGTCGAGTGCCAGGGCGCGGGCGACCAGGACCCGCTGGCGCTGGCCGCCGGACAGTTCCCCGATCGGGCGGCGGCGCAGGCCGGTCATGTCCACACGTTCCAGCGCCTGGGCGACCGCGTCCCGGTCCGCCGCGCCCGGACGGCGCAGCCAGCCGACGCGGTGGACCCTTCCGCTCATCACCGCCTTCTCCACGGATGTGGGGAAGTCCCAGGCGAATTCATGGCGTTGGGGCACGTAGCCGATGGTGCCGCGCCGCTTGACAGGTGGCTCCCCGTCCAGCGTGATGGTCCCGCCGTGGTGGGGCAGCAGCGCGAGGACACAGCGCAGCATCGTGGTCTTCCCGGCGCCGTTGGGACCGATCAGGCCGACCAGTTCGCCGCCGGACACGTCAAGCCGCACATCGTGCAGCACGTCCCGGCCGCCCAGCTGTACGGACAGCGATCGGATGCTCAACAGGCCGTGGGATGCGCCGGGTTCAGACACGCGGCTCCTCCAGATCCGTTGCGGGAACCGCGGACGCGGTCGTACGGCGGCGGCGCACCAGCAGGACGGCGCAGCCGACCGAGAGGAGAACCGCCGCGCAGCCGTCGGCGATCCACATCCCGCCGTCCGACGAGCCGCTCGCGCCGGCGGTGGGCGCCGTCGAGGCGGTGGTCGGGGCGGTGGCGGGTTTCTCGGTGGCGAAGGCGAGCCGGGGGTCCTGCGGGCCGACGGACAGGCGCAGGGTGGCTCGGGTGTCGTAGGCCGTTCCGCTCAGCGACCGCGCGCTCATGCGGATGCCGAGCAGATACGTACCCGGCGCGCTGAACGCCCAGTTGCCGTGGACGTGGCTGTTGATGTCGATGCCGGTCTCCTGCGGCAGCCGCCTGGCGGTGTCGAAGAGGATCGTCGGCGTCCCGAAACTCTCGTTGACGAAGAGCAGGAATCTGCCCGGCCCACGGACGCTTTCGAGTTTCCAGGTGACCTCTCGGTCGACGGTGTGGACGATGCTGGGGTCCTGGCTGTTCCAGCCCGGCCACAGCACCCCCTGTTGCTGGACCTGCGGCAGCAGCCAGACCTGGTTGCCGGCCCGGCCGAGGAAGGAGAATCTCTTGTCGGCGGGGACGGTGACCGCGGCGGCGTCGACGGCTTGCAGGACCGTGTCGTCCGGGTCGCGCCACACCGGTGAGGGTCCGCTGTCGTCGCGGATGCCGATGATCCAGCGGCCGTGGTCGAGGCGGGGGCCCATGTCGATGTGGCCGTCGGAGATCACGGTGCGGCCGGTGGCGGTGGGCACGGGCCCCTCCGCCCGCGCGGGGAGTGCGCCGGTGCCGACGACGCAGAGGGCGAGCAGCAGTGCTGCGGCTGTCGTACGCCGCGGCCGTGGGCGGAGCGGGTTCACCGGGCGGCTCCGCCCAGGCAGGAGACGAGTTCGTCGGCGTTGTGCCGCATCATGTCCAGGTAGTGGCGGACGTGGGAGTCGAAGGCGTCGCCGTACAGGGTGCAGACCTTGACGTGCTGGTCCTTGGCCACCTGGGTGAGGACGGTGGCGCGCTGCGCGAGGTTGGGTTCCATGAACACGGCCGGTACGTGAAGGTTGCGGATGGTGGATGTGAGCCGCTGGACGTCGTCGGCGCTGGGTTCCTGCGCGGGGTTCGGTACGACGAAGCCGGCGACCGTCATGCCGTACGCCTTGGCGAGGTAGCCGAACGCATCGTGCGTGGTGATGAGTTGGCGCCGGTCCGCCGGTATGCCGCCGATCCTGCGCGTGAGATACGCGTCCAGGTCGTCCAACTCGGCCTCGTACGTAAGGGTGTTGCGGTCGTAGACAGCCGCGCCGTCCGGATCCTGCTTCTTGAGGGTGTCGCGGATCAGCTGGACGTACGCCTTGGTGTTCTCCGCGTCCTGCCACAGGTGCGGGTCGATCTCGCCGTGCACATGCTTGCCGAGTACGGCCTGCGGCAGCTGGTGGATCTCCGCGCCCGGGGTGCCGAGGAAGGAGAACGCCTTGTCGCCCGGGACGTGTTCGAGCGCCTTGTTGGGGACGTCGATGACGACGTCGTCCGGCGGTATCTCCTCCTGCGTACGGCCCTTGGTCCGCAGGTCGGTGAACGCGGACAGCGCGCCGGTGTCGAGATCGACGGTGAGGTCGGTGTGGCCGTTGTCCAGGATGGTGGTCCGCGGTCCGGCCACGGTGTGCGGGTCGACGCCGACGGCGAAGGTGAACGTGCCGCTGCCGAGGTCGCGCGCCGGCCCGTCGAGGTTCTTCAGCCGGGCCTTGAGCGTCAGCCGGTAGACGCCGGGTTTGGTGAAGGCCCAGTTCAGGTGGGTGTGTGCGGCCGGTGGCAGCGTCGTGGTGTCCTTGGCGTCCAGGCCGTCCGCGGAGTCGAAATAGACGACCGGCTGCCCGAGGGACTCCGTCAGATAGGCGATCAGGCTGCCGGGGCCCCGCACGGCGGTGGCGGACAGCTGGATGTCGGAGGCGCGGGTGGCGCCGAGCGCCGTTCCCTCACCGCGGACGCGCAGCCCGAGCCAGAGCACGTCCAGACCGATGTTCTCCACCAGCGGGATGACGTCGGCCCCGTACGTCTCGGACG
Source organism: Actinacidiphila alni (assembly GCF_900112845.1). GTDB lineage: Bacteria > Actinomycetota > Actinomycetes > Streptomycetales > Streptomycetaceae > Actinacidiphila > Actinacidiphila alni. The sequence goes on along the minus strand of NZ_FONG01000003.1, from coordinate 202,490 downwards.
CCTCGGCCAGCGACACATTGGGCGTGTTCTTGCGGGCGTTGGAGTCGATGGTCTTGATCAGGGCGTGCTCTTCGAGGAGCAGGTGATTGGTGAAGGTGACGTCCGCGGCGGCGACTTTCGCGGCGTCGCGCGGGGTCGGCTCGTAGGAGTGGGGGTCTCCGCCGGGCGGCACGATGGAGGCCACGGAGACCCGGTCGCCGCCGACCTGCTTGACGAGATCGGCGAGGATCTCCGTCGTGGTGACGACCTTCAGCGAGGCATCGGATCGTCCCCCGGGGCTGCCTGCCGGATCGCAGGCCGTGAGCGCCAGGCCCGCGACGAGGGTCGCGGCCAGGACTCCGGCGAGGCGGCTGGGCGCACGCATCAATGGTCTCCAGGTCATGAGAACGGTCATGTGGCGGGAGGTCGGGTGGCAGGAGGTCGGGTGAGGGAGGCCAGGTGGCAGGAGTTCCGGTGGTGGGAGCCCCGGCGGGCGGAGGTCCCGGTCACCTGCCGGAGCCCACGGCCCGACGGCTCGTGCGGCGGGTCAGCCATACGGCGGTGCCGCCGGCGGTGAGCAGCGCCGCGGCGCCCGCCGCCAGTGCGGGGGTGCCGTCGGCTCCGGTGTGCGCCAGGCTGCCGCCGGGTGCCGCCTGCCGGCCCCGCGGGCCGTCGGTCGCCGAGGGAGCGGCGGCGGACGCCGAGGACGAGGGTCCGCCGGACGGAGCGCCGCCCGTACCCCCGCCGCTTCCGCCGGTGCCGCCGGTACCTCCGGTGCCGCCCGGGGAGGACCCGTCGGCCGTACCGTCCCCGACGGTGAAGGTGTACGTCCGGGTGTCGGTCTGTGCCGTCCCCGACGCCGGCGTGCCCTTCAGGCGGAAGGTCAGTTTGTACGTCCCCCGGGCGCTGAATCCCCAGTTGGCGTGGGCGTGGACGCCGAGATTCACCTTCTGCGTGTCGGGCAGGCCGTCCCGGCTGTTGTAGATCACCTGCGAGCCGCCGAGGCCCGCGGTCTGCCACACGGTGACGGAACCCGGTCCCGACACCGAGGTCAGCGTCAGGTCGACCGGCCCCTTGAGACCGGGCGGACGCAGTTCCTCGGTGTTCCAGCCGGCCCACACCACACCCGGCTTCTGCACCTGGGGAATCAGCCAGAAGGCGCTCCCTGGCTTGCCGAGGAAGGAGTACGCGGAGCCCGCCGGGACATGCTCGATCGCCTTGTCGTTGACGTGGACGACGACCGAGGACGGCTCCCGCCACACGATGTCGTCGGCGGCACGGCTGTCCTTGAACACCAGCCGGAGCCGGCCGTCAACGATCCGGCCCGCCAGCGCGTCGACGTGGCCGTCGCCGATGGTCACGGGTGCGGACCGCAAGGCGTCGGAGGCGACGGGGGCCTGCAGTGTCCGCGCCGCGCGTGCGGCCGGCGGACCGGACGGTCCGGGATCGGCGGAGGGCGACGGGCCGGCCGGGGCCGCTGTGTCGCCGACCCGGACGGCGCGCCGCACCGTGGTCCGTACGGTGCTCCCGTCGGCGAGTTCGGCCGTGGCGTCGAGGGTGAGGGTGTAGTCGCCGGGGCGGGTGAAGGCCCACACCAGCGGACCCGACGCCGCTGCCGGAAGCGCGTTCGCGTCGGGCAGGCCGTCCGCGCTGTTGAACAGTTCGGTGGGAGCGGCGGCCGTACCGGCGTCGGTCGCGTCCCCCGGGGCGTAGACGACGACTGCTCCGGGGCCGTCGGCCTCGGACAGCGACCAGTGGACGCCGTCCGGGCCGAGGTCGCCGGGAGCGACCTCGGTGGTGTCCCACCAGGCGCCCTGTCCCCCGGGCGCGGCGCCGGTCTGCCACAGGGTTTCGCCGGGCGCGCCGAGGAAGGCGTAGCCCGGATCGTCCGGGACGGTCGTCCGCGCGGCGGAGTCCAGCCACAGGTCCACAACGGCCTTGTCCGCGGGGTTGGTTGGGGATGCGGGCGGCGTACGGAACGCCAGCGCGCCCTCCCGCAGCGCGAGCACGACGTCGTCAGGGGTCGTATGCCGGGCGGCGTCCGCGGTGTCGGAGGGCGCGTCGGCGTGGGCGCCGCCGGCCACCACCCAGATCAGCGCGACAGCCGACCCTGCCGCCGCGGCCCGAAGTCCTGTCGGGTTCTTCATCGCGATCGCTCTTCCTTGCACGGGGTGGGTGGGATGGGATGATCGGGCGGTCCGTGGCCCGGTCCCTCCCTCGACGGGGGACCGGGCCACGGGCGCCGGCGGTCTAGCTGTTCAGCACCTGGAAGGTGTAGGTCTTCGGTCCGGTGCTGATGGTCTGGCCGGTGGCGGCGAGCACGCCGCTGACGTTGAACGTCACCTTGTACGTACCGGCCGCGTCGAAGCCCCAGTTGGCGTGGGTGTGGGCGCCGGCGGTGACCGACAAGGAGTCGGGCAGGCCGTCGCCGCTGTCGAAGAGCTTGGTGGGCGTGCTGCCCGCCGCGGTGTAGACGCTGAAACCGGCCGGGGCCGTCACGGAGGTGAGCTGGAAGGTCAGCGTGTCGTTCTGGAAGATCCCGGCCGGTACGTCGGTGGCGTTCCAGCCGGCCCACAGCAGGCCGGAGGTCTGGCTCTGCGGGAGGATCCACGCCGTGCCGTTGGTCCCGAGGAAGGACCAGGCGGGTGTGGTGGGGACGTTGGTGTGCTTGGCGGCCACCGGCACGCTCAGTGTGACGTCGGCGGGATCACGGTCGATGCTGGTGGTCGTGGTGGAGTCCAGCAGGTCGAGCGTGATGGCGCCGCTCGCGTAGTCCACGTCCAGGACGTCGACATGGCCGCTGGACAAGGTGACCGGTGCGGCCTGGGCGGGTGCGGCCACGGCGGCGAGCAGCGCGGCGGCGAGGGCGACGGGACCGACGAGTCGGGCGCGACGGCGCATGGCGGTGTTCCTCACTTCTTGACCTCGAAGGTGTAGGTGACCGTGCGCGACCGCACGGTGTGTCCGTCGGAGGCGAGCTGCCCGCCGGCCTGGACGCGGAGCGTGTACGTGCCGGCCTTGGAGAACGCCCAGTTGGCGTGCGTGTGGTCACCGGCGTGCAGACCGACGGTGTCGGGCAGGCCGTCGGCGCTGTTGACCAGGACGGTCTCCGGGTCGCCGAAGACGTCGTCGGTGTAGACCGCCACCCGGCCGGGGCCGGACAGCGACAGGAACTTCACGTTTACCGCGTCGTCCTGGAAGATCCCCGGCTCCAGCTCCTCCGCGCCGAACCCGGCCCACAGCAGGTCGGGGTTCTGCACCTCGGGGAGGATCCACACCGGGGCGCCCGCCGCGCCGAGGAAGGAGTAGGCGGAGCCGGCGGGAACGGTCGTACGGGACGCGGGCAGCGCGCGCAGCACCACGTCCTCCGGGGCGTGTTCCACCTCCTCGGCCCCGCTCTCGTCGTGGACCGCGATCTCCAGCGTGTCGTCCTCGTAGGACAGGCCGACGACGTCGACATGGCCGTGGTCGAGGACGATCGGGCAGGCGGCGCGGGCGGGGCCTGCGGCTATCAGGACGGCCGTCATGGCGGCGGCTCCGGTGAGGACCCGCAGCGAAGAGTGACGCACAGTAACTCCCTTCCGGTGCTCGGGTGAGCTCCGACGTCGGGACGATAACCGTTTTCATTTTCGATAAGCAAGAGCGCGCGGAGCATTGCCGGAAAGGTCGGGTTACGCGGCCTTCGCACCGCGACGCCGGGGTGACGCAAGCCATGGGGTGGCCAAGTTATTGAAAATGGCTTCCATATTCGTATACGGTGACGGCCTCCCGCCGCCCACCGAGCAAAGGACTTCCCATGGGCAACGCCGTGCGACCGAGCCGCGGGCCACGCCTGGCCGTCGCGGCCTCGACCGCCGCACTGACCGCCGCCGGCTTCCTGGTCGCCCCCGTGACATGGGCGGCTGACGCTCCGTCAGGCCCGGCCGCCTCCTCGGCCCCGGCCGCCCCGTCGGCGCACGCGGCGCCGGCCGCCACCGAAGCACCGGTCGTCGCCGACCGCACCGTCATCGACGTCGGGCATGTCGACGCGATATCCCCCCGGATGGTCTCCGGCACCTTCCGTACGCTGCTGCTCGACGACCGCGACGCGCTGGCGCCGGTGTGGCGGACCCCGGGATCGGTGATCCTGCACCTGACCCAGGCCGGCGCCGTCCCGATCTCCGACGACACCCCGGGATTCTTCTTCCTCGGCGACCCCGGCAGCACGGTCTGGACCATCCCCCAGACCCAGGACCCGGCCGTCATCTGGGCCGGCTGGAGCACCCAGTCCTTCACCTCGGACAACGTCCGGGGCGACATGAAGCTGACGCTTGAGGACGTGGACGGCCCCGGCGACGTCGTGCTGTGGGAGTGGTCGCCCTTCGGGGAACCCGACATGGTCATCGACGGACGAGCGGGGCTGCCCGCCTCGTACACCGTCCCGACCTTCACCCACCAGCACGCCAACTGGGCGTTCACGAAACCCGGCGTGTACCGGCTGAAGTTCACCTGGTCCGCCGATCTCGTCGACGGCGGTCCGGTGAGCGACAGCGCCGTCTACACCTTCGCCGTGGGCGACGTGGACACCTCCACGATCACCCTTCCCGGTGACGGGCCGACGCCCGACCCGACCACCACGTCCCCGACACCCGACCCCACGACCACCTCCCCCACGCCCAGCACGACCGGGAGTCCCCGCCCCTCGAACTCCACGGCCCCGCCCCCGCCGCCGACGTCACCCACCGGCCCGGCCAGGAGCGCCGACGGCGGCGCGGACGCCTCACCGTCCCCGTCCCCCTCCCCCTCCCCCGCCTCCGTCCTCACGCCCGCCGGCAATCCCGCGAGCGGGCAGACCCCGCAGAACACCGGAACCGGAGCGCTCGCGAGTACGGGCTCCTCCGCGGTCCTCCCCCTGGCCGCAACGGGCGCCGCGCTGACCGCCGTCGGCGCCGGAGCGGTCGTCGCGACCAGGCGGCGGCTCCGCCACCGCGCGTAGTCCACACCCCCATCCACCTCACCCCTCCGCACCGAAGGACCGTCATGGCTGTTCCCAAACGGAAGATGTCCCGCAGCAACACCCGGCACCGGCGTGCCCAATGGAAGGCCGCCGCGCCGCAGTTGGTCCCCGTCACGATCGACGGGGTCGCGTATCTGCTCCCCCGCCGCCTCGCCAAGGCGTACGAGCGCGGGCTGCTCGACCCGAAGGGCTGAACGGCCCGTCCGACCCGTCTTGCCGGCGGCTTCCGCCACCTGCTCAACACCGCCCGACGCGGTCACCCGAACTTCCCCAGGACGGCCGAATCGCCGTCCCCCACCACCCGAGGAAATCCCATGGCCCGACGGTCCGACCCCCGCAGGACGCCCAAGCCCCGCCCGAATCCCCTGGACGTCGCCAAGATCGAGTACATCGACTACAAGGACACCGACTTGCTGCGCAAGTTCATCTCCGACCGCGGCAAGATCCGCAGCCGCCGCGTCACCCGGATCAGCGCGCAACAGCAGCGGCAGGTCGCGCGGGCGATCAAGAACGCCCGCGAGATGGCCCTGCTCCCCTACTCTTCACGGTAGGCGTCCGGGCCTCGGCGAGAAATCCTGACAGCAGGGTGTCGAGGACGCCCGGAAAGTCGTCCCGGCGGTGCTCGCGCGGTGGCAGCGCCGCGGTCACCCGCGCCAGTGCGGGAAGCTGCTCGGGGTCGACCCGGGCCACGGCCCGCTGCCGCTGGCTGGGCTCTCGGGGTGGCTTCAGCGGGTGGCCGTCGAGCAGTTCACCGATGGTCAGGTGCCAGCAGCCGTAGAAGGCGCGCATCGCCTTGGCAGGCGACAGCCCGGCGGCGAGGAAGTCGGCCAGGCAGGCATCGGTGAACCGGAAAGCGGTCTCGGCGACCATCTCGCCGCGGATGAGAATGTGCAGCACCCATACGTGGTCGGCCATATAGGTGTGCGCCGCCAGCCAACGGCGCCGCAGCCGCGTCCGGGGAGTGCGGCCGGGCACCTCCACCGGGAGGCCCTCGGCGATCTGCTCCAGGATCGCCAGCAGGAGCGCGTCCCGGTCGGCGACGTGCCGGTACAACGACGCGGGTGCGGTGTTGAGTTCGGCGGCGACCGCCCGCATCGTCAGCGCTTCCAGGCCCTCGCGCTCAATGAGCCGTCGGCCGGCTGTGACGATCGCCGCCGGGGTGAGCCCCGGCCGCACCCGGCGCCGCCCGTACCTGCCTGTCTCCTGCTCGCCGTCATGATCGGCGGCGGGCACGGAAGCGGCGGTCACGGCAGGTCGCATTCGCCCATGGTGCCATCCGACGCAGCCGCGTATATCGACATCCCTTTCAAGTTAGGGTTACCTTACGCGAACAGCGTACGCATCGGGCGTACGGATCGGACGTTCGTACCGACCACGTGGAGGTTCGATGAGGGACTCGCAGTCCGCGGAGGGTCGGCCGGGGCGGGCAGTCACCGACGGCCCGGCTCCGGCCGCGGCTCCGCCGCACGCCGGACTGGTGCTGGCGACGGTATGCCTGTGCCAGGCCATGGTGGTGCTCGACATCAGCGTCGTGAATGTCGCGCTGCCGTCGATCGCCACGGATCTCGGCTTCTCGCAAGGGTCGTTGTCGTGGGTCGTGAACGCCTACACGCTCGTTTTCGGCGGACTCCTGCTCCTCGGCGGCCGGATCGCGGACCTGATCGGCCATCGCCGCGCGATGCTGGCCGGCCTCGGGCTGTTCGCGCTCGCCTCCGTGCTCGGCGGACTGGCGCAGAGCCCCGGCGAATTGATCGCGGCCCGCGCGGGACAGGGCCTGGCCGGCGCCGTACTGGCACCGGTGAGCCTGACCGTGATCATGGTGACTTTCCCCGAAGGACCGGTACGCAACCGGGCCGTCGGCATCTGGGCGATGGTCGCCGCCGGCGGCAGCGCGCTCGGTGTACTGCTGGGCGGACTGCTCACCGACCTGCTCGACTGGCGCTGGGTGCTTTTCGTGAATGTGCCCATCGTGGCCGTCACCGCGCCACTGGCCTGGCGGAGCATCCACGAGACCCGGGCCCTGGCCCGCCGGCGTCTCGACGTACCGGGGGCGATCCTGGGTACGGCCGGTATCACCTTGCTCGTCTACGCCATGGTGCAGGCCGGCGATCACAGCTGGACCTCAACGGGCACCGTCGTCGGCCTCGTTGGCGCCGCCGTGCTCGGCGCCGCCTTCGTCGCATGGGAGCAGTGGGGCACCCGTGAGCCACTGGTGCGGCTGAACATCTTCACCGTCCGCACCGTCTGGGTCGCCAACGCCGTGGTCGTGTTCATCGGCGCCGCCACCGTCGCCGGGTTCTACTTCGCCTCGCTGTTCCTCCAGGACGTGCTGCACTACAGCCCGATCAAGGCCGGTGCCGCGTTCCTGCCGTTCTGCTTCGGCATCGTCGTCGGCGCCCGCTTCAGCAGCACCATCGCGGCGCGCTTCGGCAACCGCGTCACGATCTCCGGCGGCCTCGTGCTCGGCGCGGTCGGGATGCTGCTCTTCAGCCGTCTGCACGCCGACTCGACGTTCCTGTCCGGATTCCTGCTGCCCTCCGTGCTGGCCTCGATCGGCATCGGCGCCTGCATGGTGTCGAACACGACCATGGGCACGTCCGGTGTGGCCCATCACGAAGCCGGACTCGTCAGCGGACTGCTCAACACCAGCCGGCAGTGCGGCGGAAGCATCGGCCTGGCCGCTCTGTCCACCGTCGCGGTCTCCGCGGCCGACGGCGCCGGCCACGGCGGCTCGCTGCAGGCGATCGTGCATGGCTACGACCGGGCATTCCAGGTCACCGCGCTGCTCGTCCTCGCCGCCGCCGTCCTGGCCGCGCTCTTCACCCCCGTCGGCCGCACGCGCGCGGCGGACGCGGTGAACGCGGTCGGCAAGAGCAGCTGAACGGCACGCACGGCCGGCATCTGCCACGGACTCCCCCGGGGTCAACCGTGGAGCGGCCTCGGTCACCAACCCCGGCCGCCCCACGGACGGGTGAGCAACCTTCCCAAGGGGAGCTCCGCCGGCCGTCCGCGCAGAGAAGACGACCAGCCCCGCCGGAAGATCATACATGCAGAGGTCACTATATTCTCATATGGCAATCCGGGAATTCCAGACACGGGCGATCTCCGGCGCGCGGAGCCGCGGAACGGAAGGGGGCGGAGGGCCGACGCCGACCGACAGCCAGATGAGATTGATTCTCATATGGTACGGTCTGCATGTGATGATCTCCCGGGACGACGCCCCGGCACCTGATCTGCAAGCCGCCACAGAACTACTGCGGGCACTTGCCTCACCGGTACGCATGGGCATCGTCAGGGAACTGGCCGACGGGGACCGCCGGGTCTCCGAATTGGTCGCAGCGCTGGGCGTGACCCAGCCCCTGGTGTCCCAGCACCTTCGGATCCTCCGCAATTCGCGGATCGTGGTCTCGCACCGCACGGCCAGGGAGATCACCTACTCGCTGGCGGACGACCATGTCGCGGAGATCGTGCTGAGCGCGATCCGCCACACGCAGGAGTGAGCGGCAGCCGCAGGCCCGGGGCGCGGCCCGCACCGGCCGCACGGCACGGAGGAGCTTGATGAACGTCGCAGGACAGCCGGGCCGGAGTCGGTCGACACGGCAGCGCACAGCCGTGGAAGCCGCATTGGCGCAGACCGAGGAGTTCCGCAGCGCCCAGGAACTGCATGACATTCTCAAACTCCGCGGCGATTCCGTCGGATTGACCACCGTCTACCGAACCTTGCAGTCGATGGCCGCCGCGGGCGAACTCGACGTATTGCGCGCCGACGACGGCGAGTCGGTGTACCGGCGCTGCTCGAAGGGCCACCACCACCATCTGGTGTGCCGCGACTGCGGCAGGACCGTCGAGGTCGACGGACCGGCCGTCGAGAAGTGGACGGCGTCCGTCGCCGCCGAGCACGGCTTCGTCGACATCTCGCACAGCATCGAGATCTTCGGAATCTGCGCGGCCTGCGCCACGACGTCCGCCCGCGGTCGCTGACCGCGAGGCGCTCTTCACGGCACTCTCTCACCGCGCGCCTGCGGTGGTCGGCCACGCCATGACCGGGATCTCCACCCTCCGCCGGCGCGAATCCGACCGTGGTCAACGGGGCGTCGGCGCCGCGAACCTGGGCCGCGCGGCGCGCCGCACAGCCCGGCCCGCCGCAGGATTGGTCTAGTCCTAAGTCTGGTACAGACCATTGACGCGCACCTGACGAGGGGTTATCCATTTCACCAGCCCTCTGTCGTTCCCTGTCCGTACGGCACCCCCTGCCAGGCCCTGGACGACCGACGCAAAGCGACTGCACGGAGCGCCACCGACGCACGGCGGGCATCGAGACCGCCGCATGTCATGCCCATGCAATGTTCTGAGCTGAGGAGTGTGCATGAAGAGAATCTCCAAGCTGGTGGCCGTGTGGCTCGCCGTGCTGGTCGCCGCGGCGGGGCTGGTGACCTTGTCGGGCGCCGCCACGGCGGCGCCCGCGCCGTCACCGGACGCGAACTCGCCGATGATCGTCGGCGGCCAGCAGACCACTCAGGAATACCCGGTCGGATTCTGGAACGCTTGCACCGTCGTTCTGATCGCACCGGACTGGCTGCTCACCGCGTCGCACTGCACATGGCGCACCGAGGGCGTGACCATCGGCACCGACCGGAGCGCTCCGGTGGCGGAAACGGCGACGGATCGCCGGGTCTTCTTCACCGGCGGGAACGCCGATGTGGCGCTGCTGCACCTCAGCACCCCGGTGACGAATGTCCAGCCGGTCGCGATCGCGCGGACATCGCCGGCGGCGGGCACCGCGACCCGGATCGTCGGGTTCGGGCAGGAGTGCCCGCTCGTGGGCTGCGGCGACACCACGATCAAGGCGAAGGAACTCGACACGACCGTCGTCGACGACTCCAAGTGCCCGGCGATCACACACGGCGACACCGAGATCTGCGTCGGCAACCCCGGTAATGCGGGAGCCTGCTACGGCGACTCGGGCGGTCCCATGCTGCAGAAGACGGACCAGGGCGAGTGGATCCTCGTCGGCGTGGGCAATGGCTGGGGCACCGAGAACACCGACTGCGGCGCCGCGCCGTCGATCTACGCCGACACCACGGAGAAGGGCGGAGTACGGCAGTGGATCGACCAGACGGTCGGCGGCCTGACCGACCCGGGCACACCGCCCACGACGCCGCCCACCACCCCGCCGACGACCCCACCCACCACTCCGCCCGGCGGCACCTGCACGGTGGCACAGTGGACCGCTTCGACGGTCTACGTGAGCGGCAACGAGGTCGCCCACAACAGCCACAAGTGGAAGGCCAAGTGGTGGACGCAGAACGAGGAGCCCGGCACCACCGGAGAGTGGGGCGTCTGGCAGGACGAAGGCACCTGCTGATCCACCGAGGCACCTGAGCCCCGTCCGAAAGGCACCGCCGGTCCGCGGCCGCCACCGAATGGGCTCGGCGCCGGGACCCTGCCCGACCCGGACAGCGCGCCGCGCGGTGGTGACGATCTGTCCGGGTCGCGCAAAACCCCCACGAGTATGCCGTGTTGTCTGATGAAATACGGATCCGCCGGGCCCGACAAAGGGGGGTGCCCGGCCTCGTTCAAGGGATGCTCATGAGCCGTACACGTCTGACCGCTGCCGCCGCCGTCGCGGTGGCCGCCGCAACCGCCGTCGTTCTCGCGCCGGCCCACGCCAGTGCCGCCACCGGATCCGTGCACCTGGCGAAGATCTACTACGACAGCCCCGGCACCGACCGCGGATCCAACGCGAGTCTCAACGCGGAGTACGTCCAGATAGCCAACACCACCGCGAAGGGCGTGAGCCTGAAGGGCTGGACACTGACCGACGCCTCCAACCACCGCTACACCTTCGGCGCCTACACCCTGGGCGCTCACAAGACGGTGACCGTCCACACCGGCAAGGGCACCAACACCGCCGCGAACCGCTACCAGAACCGGTCCTGGTACGTGTGGAACAACGACAAGGACACCGCCACCCTGCGGAAGTCGACGGGCACGAAGGTGGACGTCTGCTCGTACAACTCGACCCGCGTCGACTACAAGAACTGCTGACGCCCCGCCCGGCGCTCCGCCCCCTGGTCCCCGGGCGGAGCGCCACCGGACGCCGGCCCGGGCGCACCAGGACCGTCGGCTCCCGCGGGGGAACGGAGTTGTTCCGACAGGCGGTCGAGTTCGGCCGTCGTCGCCGGTGAGCGGTTGCTGAGGCCGCTGTGGACGGCTGTCGGGCTCTTGAGGAAGCGGCGGAGTACCGCCACGAGGAGGACGGTCGGCAGGACGCGGAGCGCGGCGAACGCGCGAGGGACCGGCGGGGTTCGCAGGGCGGCGAGATTCCGGCGCATGAGGTGGAGCATGGCGCGGACCGCGTCCGGGGACTCGGCCAGCGCCGCCGGGCCGCCGGCGGTGTGGACCGCCTGGCCGAGCGGGACCTCGAAGGCGGCGTGCGTCCGGAGCCAGGCGTCCATCCGCGGCTCGGCCTTGGCGTTGATCCCGGCGGCGCGGAAGGCGTCCACGATCCGTTCCAGGCGTGGGGTGCCGCGGCCGTCCGGCTCGCCGACCGGCATCGCGACCCGGCGGGTGACGGCATTGGCCTTGCGGTAGCGGACGACGTCGCCGTCCATCGTGCCGCCGGTCGCGGGAAAGCCGAGCAGCACCCTTTCGTGGCCGATCACCGCGCCCAACGGCGCCGGGCCGGCCGCCCAGTTGAGCATGAACAGCACGTCGCCCCGGACACCGGCGAGTGATTCCAGCACCTCGTCCACCTGGTGGGTGCGGACGATGACGGCGATGAGGTCGTACGCGCCGTCCGGCTCCTCGACCACCGGTACGGGTATCCGCCGGACAGCCGGGTCGCCCTCCTCGGCGAGCAGCACTCCCCGCTGCCGCAGGGCGGTCAGGCGCTCGCCCCGGGCGAGGAGCGAGACGTCGTGGCCGGCCTCGTGCATGCGGGCGGCGATCAGGGTGCCGCACACCCCGGCCCCGTACACGAGCAGCTTCATGGCGGTCCTCTCCCATGCGTTCGTTTCATACGTTCGCTTGAATCATACGTTCGTTTCATTCAAACATATGTAGAGTCCCTTGTGTGGCGACCCCGGACACCCGCACCCAGATCCTCGACGCGGCCGAGCAGCTCTTCGCCGAGCATGGATACAGCGGCACCTCGATCCGCGCGATCACCAAGCTCGCCGGGGCGAATCTGGCCGCCGTCGGCTACCACTTCGGCTCCAAGGCGGACCTGATGGGCGCCGTCGCCCGCCGCGCGACCGAGCCCATCAACGCCGCCCAGTGCGCCGGCCTCGACACACTCCTCGCCCGCACGCCCGACCCGACGGTCGGCGAGCTGGTCGAGGCATTCGCAGGGCCGCTCTTCGACGCGCTGCCGGGCGGCGACGAAGGCGGCGCCCGCAGATCCCGGCTGATCGTGATGATCCTCAGCGACCCGGCCGAGGCGGCACGCGGCTGGACCGGCCCGGCCGAGGACACGGTCCGCGACCGCTACTTCGCCGCCTTCGCCCGCGCGCTGCCCGGCCTGTCCCCGCAGGAGCTGTGGTTCCGGATGCGCGGAATCCTCGCCGTCACGTCGGTGGACCGCCTCCAGGTCCACCAGCACCCCACCCCCGGCTGCGACTCCCCCACCCCGGGCGAAGCGGCCCGGCACTGGGCCCTCACCTTCCTCACCGCAGCCGTGAGCGCCCCACCGACCAGGCCCTGACGCCCCGGCCGGACGCCGACAGCGGTCGAGCCGGGTCGGTCAGCGCATTTCCCGTTCCCACCACCCCCGCGTGTCGACGTCCGCCGCGTCCGCCAGTGTTTCCAGGTCCGCGATCCCCTCGGCGGCGAGGTCGAGGTCGCGGGCGCGGATCAGGCCGTCGATGTGGGACGCCTTCGTGATCCCGATGATCGGGGTGGTCCCCTTGGCGAGGGCCCAGGCGGTGGCGATGTCGGCGGTGGAGGCGCCATGGGCGTCGCCGATCGCCGCCGTGCGGTCCGTCAGGGTGCGCAGTTGGGGCAGGATCCGGTTGTACGCGGCCGCCCGGCTGCTCCCATCCGGGAGGGGATGTACCGGGCTGTACGTACCCGTCAGTGCTCCTTGTTCGAGGACCATGTACGCGAAGAAGCGCACGTCGTGGTCGCGGCAGTGGTCGAGGATGCCGGTGCGCTCGGAGGGCCGGTACAGCAGACTGAAGTGGTTCTGGACCGCCTCCACGCGGAAGCCGGCCTCACCGAGGATCCGGTCGGCGAGGGCGATCTCCTCCATGCTGTGGTTCGAGACGCCGACGTGCTTGATGGTGCCGCTCTTGAGCAGCGGGATCAGGGGCGGCGTCCACCGTGCCACGTCGGCGGGATTGTGGATCCAGAAGAGGTCCACATAATCCGTACGCAGGCGGTCGAGGCTCTGCTCCAGCATGTCCGCGACCGGGTCGTCGCCGTCGCCCGCGATCTGCGGGGTGAATTTCGTCGAGAGCTGGTATTCGCCGCGGTCAAAACCCGACAGCGCCCGGGCGAGGACGCTCTCCGAGCGGCCCATGCCGTACGCGACGGCGGTGTCCCACAAGGTGAAACCGTTCGCCTGCGCCTTCTCGACCACCTCGCGCAGCCCGGATTCGGTCAGCCGGCTGCCGAAGTAGCCGTCGCCCGCCTCGCCGCTGTCCCCCCAGGCCCAGGTGCCCAGCGCCACCGACGGTACGTTCAACGCCTTGCTCGTTCCTCGACCGCGGCGCACACGACTTCTTCGTCGACCGGGACGCCGCCTGCGCCGCCACCGCCGCCCTGCTGCGCGCCGAGGTGGGGCGCGAGCCCGACGACCGGGCGCTGCGCGAACTCGTCGGCGAACTGTCCACGCTCAGCCCGGAGTTCCGCGGGCACTGGGCCGCGCACGACGTGCTGATCCACCACGACGGTGTCAAGCTGCTCCGGCATCCCGACGTCGGCCGGCTGGAACTGACCTTCCAGTCCCTCGAACTCCCCCGGCCGGGCCGGGCCGTGCACGAGCTGATCACCTACACCGCGGAGCCCGGCACCGCGTCCGAGGACCGGCTCGAACTCCTCGCCATCCGGACGGCTTCACCGTCCCGGTCGGCTCGGGAGTCGTCCGAGCCGCCGCCCGCGCCACGCCCGTAACATCCGTTCCTTGAACGCCTCTCGACGCACGCACTGGGATCGGCGGCCCACCCCACTCCCGGGAGCCCGCATGCGAACCCGGCTCGTCACCCGCCCCAGCTGAGTGGCCGATGCGGTGGTCCCGCGGCCGTGCCGCCCCTGGTCGTCGCGGGCCCGACGGCGGGAGGTCTCAAGTGGCGCGCCCCGGTGCGCAGTCGGCGGTTGTGCCCGAGGGACCCGCCGCCGTGGGCCGGTCGGCCCATGGGGGCGGTGCGGTTCCGGCGCGACCGTGGAGGCATGAACAGACGCATCGTGATCCTGGGGAACGGCAGCACCGGAACGCTGGCGGCCAACAGGCTGCGCCGGCACTTCGACGACGACGTCCGGATCGTCGTGGTCGACAGGGACGACCACCGCGACCCGGAGGTCGAACTCCTCGTCGCCATCGGGGTGATGGGACCGCACGCCCTGCTCCCGCCGGAGGACCGGCGGCTGCGCGCGGGCATCGATTTCCGGTGCGCGGAGATCGGTGCCGTCGACCCGGCCCGGCAGGAGGTCTGCCTGGGCGACGGGACCACGCTCGGCTACGACGTCCTGGTGGTCGCCACCGGCGCGCGGCCCGGGGTGCCGGTGTCCGGGACCGCGCCCAATGTGTTCACCGTCGGAGCCGTCGGAGCCGTCGGCGCGCCTGTGGCCGAGGGGCCGCAGGCGCACGCGGCGGTGGAGCGGCTGGTGGCGGCGGTGAGCGGCTACCTGCTCAGGACGGAGTCGGGCAGCCTGGCCGGCTGACGGCAGGACGGGGATTGCCCCGAACCGATGGGCGACGCGCGCGGCATACCGATACGGTGGATGCCACAGGCTCATGCACGGGCCGGCGTGGCGGCGGGGTCGTGGTGGAGGTCCGGTGATTTCCGGTGGTTTCCGGTGAGTGAGGACGGCGACGGGGCGGAGCGCGCCCTGCCCAGGCTGCAACTCGACGAGCTGCTGGACGAGTTGCAGGTGCGGATCGACGCCGTACGGGGCACGCAGGACCGGGTGCACAGCCTGCTGGAGGCGGTGCTCTCGGTGGGCCGGGAGCTGGACCTCGCGCAGGTGCTGCGGCGGATCGTGGAGACCGCGGTGGTGCTGGTGGACGCCGAGTACGGCGCGCTCGGCGTGATCGGCGAGGACGCGCGGCTGTCGGAATTCCTGACCGTCGGCGTCAGCGAGGAGCAGGTCAAGGCGATCGGGCCGCTGCCGTCGGGGCACGGCATCCTGGGCGAACTGATCCGGCACCCGCAGCCGCTGCGACTGGCGGAGTTGTCGGAGCACCCGGCGTCGTACGGCTTCCCCGCCAACCACCCGCCGATGCACTCCTTCCTCGGTGTGCCGATCCGGGTCCGTGACGAGGTCTTCGGCAATCTCTACCTCACGCAGAAGCGGGGCGGCCGGGAATTCGACGGCGAGGACGAGACACTGCTGTCCACACTCGCCGTCGCCGCCGGTGTCGCGGTGGAGAACGCCCGGCTGTACAAGGCCGCCCGCGAGGGCCAGCGCTGGATGGCCGCCAACGCGGAGGTCGTCAGCTCCCTGCTGTCGGGCGCCGACGAACGCGATGTGCTGGAGCTGATCGTCGAGCACGGCCGGAGCATCCTGGACGCCGATCTCGGCGTCGTCGCGCTCACCGGCTCCGGCGCGGGGGACCTTCAGGTGATGATCGCGCTGGGTACCGACGCGGACCGGCACCGCGGCCTGGTCCTGCCGCGCGAGGGCACCTTCATGGGCGCCGCGATGACCGCGGGCCACCCGATCACCACCACCGAGATCGCCAAGGATCCCCGTGTCACGGCGGGCCCACCACGCTGGGACGCGCTCGGTCCCGCGGTCGCGGTGCCGATGGTCACCGACGCCACCGTCCGGGGCGTGCTGCTGCTGGCCCGTGAGGACGGCTCGCCGCCGTTCACCGACGCCGAGTCCGCTCCGCTGCTCACCTTCGCCGCGCAGGCCGCCCTCGCCCTGGAACTGGCCGAGCAGCGCCGCGGCGCCGAGCAGCTCGCACTGCTGGAGGACCGCGACCGGATCGCCCGCGACCTGCACGACCTGGCCATCCAGCGGCTGTTCGCCACCGGCATGACGCTCCAGAGCACCGTCCGCTTCGTCCAGCGGCCCGAAGCCAGCGAACGGCTGCTGCGGGCGGTGGACGACCTGGACGAGACCATCAAGATCATCCGGTCCACGATCTTCGGTCTGCGGTCCCACGATCCCGGCCGCGCCGCCCAGAGCCTGCGGGTCCGGGCGTCCACGGCCGTCGCGGACGCCGCCCGTACGCTCGGCTTCACGCCGGCCGTGCGCATGGAGGGATTGATCGACACCGATGTCCCGGCGGATGTCGCCGAGGACACCGTCGCCGTCCTGGTCGAGGCCCTCTCCAACATCGCCCGGCACGCCCGTGCCGGCAGCGCGGAAGTCTCCCTGGCGGTCGGCGGCGGCACCCTGACGGTCACCGTCGACGACGACGGCGTCGGCATTCCGTCCGGTGACGGCCGCCGCAGCGGGCTGCGCAATCTCGCGGAACGCGCCGAGCGGCACGGCGGCACACTGACCGTCACCGAGAGCGCGCCCGGCGGCACCCGGCTGACGTGGCGCGTCCCCGCCACGCCGCCGTCGGCCGGGCCGCCCGCCTGAGCCGTACGGGCGCGCCGGTACGGTTCAGGCCGGGACGGTTCAGGTGGCGGCGGTGCCGCGGGCCTCGTCCGTGACCTGGGCCGCGGGACGGCGCGGGCTCGCCGGGCCGTCGGGGCCGTAGCCGAGCCGGATCAGCATCTGGACGTGCTCCATACGGTCCCGCGGGTCGCGCAGCACCCACCTCAAGTCCGGCCATTCCAGGGCCTGGTGGAGGAGCGAGGTACGGGCGCCGTGCGCGGTGGCGACCAGCAGGACGTGTTCCAGTGCCTGGCCGGCGCGCAGCCAGTCCGCGCGGCGGTCGTGCGCGGTGGACAGCACCGCGATCACCGGATTCCGCTCGAAGGCGACGGCGGGCCGGTAGTGCTCGGGCCGCAGCGCGGAGAAGTCCCGCAGCGGCACCCGGCCGGTCACGTCCTGCGGCCCGAGGACCCGGCCGGGCATGCCGTCCGGAGCGCCCTCGCGGATCCAGCGGCGGCTCTCCTGCCGGCGGGCCGGGTCGCCGACGCTGCGCCGTTCGGCCTCGGCGGTCAGCTCCATCAGCCGTTCCGTGGCGAGTGCGTCGGGCAGCGTCAGCCGGGCGCCCTCGGCGTGCGCGGCCTCGGTCAGCTCGGCGAGCACGTCGGCGGGGAGCGGCCGGTCGGAGAAGGGGAGGCGGCTGCTGTGCCGGCGCCACAGCACGTCGTACAGCTCGGGCCGGTGGGGCGGACGGTGGGCCGGGTGGTGCTCGTCCGGGCCGCCGGGTGACCGGTCGCCCGGCACCGGTCCCGCCAGCCGTACGGACGCCAGCAGGCCGGGCTCGGCCGGGTCGGGCAGCAGCCGCGGCACCGGCTCCCAGCCGAAGTGGGCGACGGCGACGCGCAGGTTGAAGACCGCGGCGCCCACCGACAGGTGCAGCGCGCGGGCCAGCGGGTCGGTGGTGCGCAGCGCCCGCTCGGTGGCCGCGCGCACCTCGACGGTGGTGGTGAGCGGGTCGAGCCGGAACCGCCACGGCTGGGTGTTGTGGATCGAGGGCGCCGCAATGGCCGCGGAGACGAGTTTCTCCAGGGTCGCCGCGTCCAGCGCTGTGGTCCGCATGTCCTTCTCCTCCCGGCCGCCGGCCGCTGTCTTTCCCCAGGTTCGCGGCGCGGGACGGCCGACGGGAGGGGCCGGTCGTTCCCCGTACGGGGCCGGTCGGCCCTGGTCGGTCATGGTCGGCGCGCGCTCCACGGAGCCGGCCGCGCCTGGCGGGACCTGGGCGGCCCTTACCGGGCGGCGGCCCCGGACGGTCGGTGCCCATGGGCGGTGCTGCACGGTCGGGGCTCCACGGCCGAGGCTCCACGGTCCGGGGAGCGGTCAGCGGTGGCTTTGGCCGTGGCCGGTGTCGCCGTGCTGTGCGGTCCCCTGGGTGGCGATGACGGCCGCCTGGATACGGCGTTCCACGCCCAGCTTGGCCAGCAGCCGCGACACGTTGTTCTTGACCGTCTTCTCCGACAGGAACAGCCGCTTGCCGATCTGCCCATTGGTCAGGCCCTCGCCGACCAGCACGAGGATCTCCCGCTCACGCGGCGACAGCGAGGCGAGCGCCTGGGCCTCCGGCTGCGCGGTCGCGTCGGCCTCGCCCGCCCCGCGCAGGCTGCTCATCAGCCGCGCCGTGGTCGCCGGGTCGAGCATCGACTGACCCGAGGCCACCGTACGCACCGCCGCGACCAGGTCCGAACCCTTGATCTGCTTCAGCACATAACCCGCCGCACCGGCCATGATCGCGTCCAGCAGCGCATCGTCGTCATCGAACGACGTCAGCATCAGACAGGCCAGTCCCGGCATCCGCGACCGCAGCTCACGGCAGACCGTGATCCCGTCACCGTCCGGCAGCCGTACGTCCAGCACCGCCACATCCGGCCGCAGCGCCGGACCCCGCGCCTCGGCCTGCGCCGCGGTCGCCGCCTCACCGACCACTTCGATGTCCGGCTCCGCGTCCAGCAGATCGTGCACACCGCGCCGTACGACCTCGTGGTCGTCGAGCAGGAACACCCTGATCGGTGCCTGTGCCGAGAACTCTCGTGCTTCGGTCATCTCCGCCGTTCCCTCGCCCCGTCGCATGCGGTCCCAGGTCTTCGATCATGGCCCGTACGTCCCGTACGCACTAGGGCCGAACGGCCCCATGGGTGGACCGCGGGTGTCCTCGCGCGGGGGCACGAAGGGCCCTGGCCGGCGGACGGGGGCGGTCGAAGGATCGGCGGGAGGACCTGAATACGGGCGTACGGGAGCACCCGTCGCCGGACGGAGGCGAGCATGAGCACGCAACGAGTAGTCGTCGGGGTGGACGGTTCACCGGTGTCCTTCGCGGCGCTGGACGCCGCGGCCGCGGAGGCCGGACGCCGTGCCGGATCCCTCGAAGTGATCACGTGCGTCGGAGGTCTCGACGAACCCGGTCCCGTGCTGCGGGCCGCCCAGGAGCGGATGGCCGTGCGCCACCCCGGGCTGACGGTACGGCTGTGGCCCGCGGTCGGCGATCCCGCCGATGTGCTGGTCGACCGGGGCCGGGACGCCGGCCTCGTCGTGGTCGGCAGCAGGGGGATCGGCGGTGTCGCCGCCCTGCTGATGCGGTCGGTGAGCCGCCGGGTGGCGGCCCGCACCCGAGCGCCGCTGCTCGTCGTACGCGGTACGGACCCGCGGGACGCCGCCAGGGGGCGCGGTACGGGCCCGGTCCTGCTCGGGCTGGAGAGCGACGGTGACCTGGACGCGGCTCTTTTCGCCTTCGAGGAGGCGGAGTTGCGCGGCACCGGGCTTGAGGTGCTGCACGCCTGGACCTACCGGGAGGCGGTGCCGCCCTCCCCTGGCGCTCCCGCCGCCGAGCCGGTGCGCGAGCACGTGGGCGAGGCCGTGCATGAGCCCGTGCATGAGCCTGTGCGCGAGGCCGTCGCCCGCCAGGCGTCGGCCGCCGCGGAGTTGCCGCGCGGCTTCGTCGCGCCGCTGCGCCGGCACTTCCCGCATCTTGCCGTGGAGACGCGGTCGGTCCGTTCCACGCCCTGCCGTGCCCTCATCGCGGCGACGTCCGGCGCCCAGCTCGTGGTGATCGCCGCTCATCGGCGGGCCCACCGGCCGGGCATTCAACTCGGTCCGGTCACCGAGGCGTTGCTGCACCACGCGCACTGCCCGGTGGCCGTCGTACCGGTGCCGGAGCCGTAGGCCGCCGTGCGGTCGCGGGTCCTGGCGGGCCCGGAGGAAGGGCCGGTCGGCCCCGCGGATACGGGCCGCAGGCCCCCAGCGCCACCCACCCGCCCCGCGGGACAGTCATCACGTCACCGAACGACACACCACCCACCAGGGAGCCGTCATGGCCGTCCACCCCACCACCCGGCAGCACACGGGAATCCACCTCCCTGCCTGGCTCAAGACGCCCGCCACCGACCACCACGACGCCACCACGGCCACCACCACCGCCGGGGCAGCCGCCAAGTCCCTGGCCGTCCTGCGGATCGCCACCGGCTTCATCTTCCTGTGGGCCTTCCTCGACAAGACCTTCGGCTGGCACTACGCCACCGCCTCCGGCAAAGGCTGGACCGACGGCGGCTCCCCCACCAAAGGCTTCCTGTCCGGCGTCTCCGCCGGCCCCCTCCAGACCTTCTTCCACGACATCGCCGGCAAAGGCTGGACCGACTGGCTGTTCATGCTCGCCCTCCTCGGCATCGGCGTCGCCCTGATGAGCGGCATCGCCCTGCGCCTCACCGCCGCCGCCGGCACCATCCTCATGGCCATGATGTGGGCCGCCGAATGGCCCCCCGCCCAGCACCTGACCACCGGCGAACCCAGCATGTCCTCCAACCCCTTCATGGACTACCACCTCCTCTACGCCCTCGCGATGATCGCCTTCGCCCTCACCGCCGCCGGCACCACCTGGGGCCTCGGCCGCCTCTGGAACCGCATCCCCCTCGTCGCCCACAACCCCTGGCTCAAGTAACCCCAACGAACCGCCAGACCACCCCCGGGGCACCGCCACCACAGCGGTGCCCCGAACGCGTGCCGGTAATCGGCGCCGCTGTCGGCCGGGTCGCTCAGTCGCGGTGCGCGGCGGCGGGGCCGCCGCGGAACTCCCGATCATGCTCGCGTACGGCGAGGCGCTGGCGGGCACGGGGAAGCCGCTGGTCGCGGCGGGGAGCATCGGCTCACCCGGCGATCTGGGCCGCCCGGTCACCGAGGACGACCCGGCCCTTCCCGGCGGCGCCGCGTATCAGGGCGCCTTGCGGGTCAGGAACGTCGTGGAAACCACCGTCATCGGCCTCGCCGACCGGGGAGTGCGGTCCTGGGTCGTGCGCATCGCCAACATCGCGCACAGTACGACCGTCGCGCCGGTTTCCTGGTGCAACTGATCGCGCTCGCGAAGGAGAAGGGCTACGTCGGCTACCCCGGCGACGGCACGAACCTGTGGAACGCCGTGCACATCCGCGACGTCGCCGAGGCCATCGGCACCTTACCCGCCCCGGCCTGCTCGCCGACCTGGACAACGGCCACTATTTCCCGGCAGGTTGACGGCACGGGGCCGAGCCGCGGCAGGTCCGTACCCAGTGACGGCGATCTCGGCCAAGCCCCGGCACGAGCGTCGGCCCGGCGGTCAGTCGATGCCTTCGACGATGCGGAAGTCGCGTTCGACGCCGTCGGAGAGGGCGGCGAGGGCCTCCTGGTAGGGGGCGCTCTCGTGGGCGGCCACGGCCTGCTCGAAGGTGTCGAACTCGACCAGGACAGTGCGCTCGGCGATTCCGGAGTCGTGGGCGACGGTGCGGCCGCCGCGGACGATGGTGCGGCCGCCCGCGGCGCGGACGGCGGGGCCGGCCAGCTTGTTGTAGGCGGCGAGCTTCTCGGGGTCGGAGACGGCGCGGTAGGCGCTGGACGCTGCGCATCCTGTGGGAGCTGAGTCAAAGCCCCGTGGGCTTCCGGGAGTTGCAGCGCCGCTGTGAGCTTATGTCGTCGAGCGTCCTCAGTACCCGGCTGGGTGAACTGACCGGCGCACGCGTGCTCACCCTGCACGACGACGCCTATCACCTCACCCGGCTCGGCGAGGATCTCATGGGCGCGCTCGGGCCGCTGACCGCCTGGAGCCGGCGGTGGGCGGAGGAGATGCGCACCGAAACGGCGGGAGACGAGCAGGCAGGGGACGCGGAGAGTTGACGGCACGTCGGCGGTCCCGCGAGGGCGACGCGCTCGCCGACGCGCTTCAGAGGTCGATGACGACCTTGCCGTGGACGTGGCGGGCGGCCTGGAGTTCGGCGGCGGAGCGGATGCGGTCGATGGGGAAGGTCGCCGCGACGGGCACGCGGAGCCGGTCCGTGGCGACCAGGCGGGCGATGTCCTCCAGGGCGCCGGGGACGGCGTTCGCGCCGTTCGCGGACGTGATGCCGTCGATCTGCGCGGCGATGGCGCAGATGCGGTCGTCCGGGACGCCGAGTGCGCGGGCGGCGGTCACGGTGTCCGTGCCGTGGAGGTCGAGGGCGGCGGTGACACCGTCCGGGGCGAGGGCCCGGACGCGCTCGACGAGGCCGTCCCCGTAGGTGACGGGCTCAGCGCCGAGATCGCGGAGGAAGTCGGCCGACGTCGCCGATCCGGTGCCGATCACGCGGGCCCCGGCGATCCTGGCCAGTTGGACGGCGAAGACGCCGACCCCGCCCGCCGCGCCACCGATCAGTACGGTGTCGTCCGGGCCCGGGGCGATCACGGCGAGGGCGGCGGATGCCGTACGGCCGGCGATCGTGAGGGTGGCCGCCGTACGGTCGTCGACGTCGTCGGGGGTGTGATGGGCCTCGTTGGCCGCGGTCGACCCGGCCGGGTCGACCACCACGAAGTCGGCGACCGCGCGGGACAGGGCGCCTCCGAACACCCGGTCGCCGACGGCGAAGCCGGTCACACCGTCGCCGACCTGGTCGACCACTCCCGCGTAGTCGGTGCCGAATCCGGCCGGGAGGCTCAGGCCGAACCTGGCGGCGGTGTCCGCGTCGGCGGTCATGATCCAGTCCATCGGGTTCAGACCGGCCGCGGCGACCCGTACGCGGAGCTGCCCGGGACCGGCCTGCGGAGCGGGGATCTCGCGGACGTCCAGGACGCCGGGGCCGCCGAAGGTGTCGAGCCGGACCGCCCTGCCCGTGTCGGTCGGCTGCTGATCGCTGTGCTGCTGCATGGACGCCGGTCTCCTTGGGGTCGAGGGAAAGCACGGAAACGGACTATGCTCCGTTTACCGGAACGACCGTAACACACAACCGGAGCGTGATCCGTTTTGACCGAGGGGGAGATCCGCGCGCCGCGCGCGGACGCGGCCCGCAACCGCGACCAACTGCTCACGGTGGCGACCCGCGTCTTCGCGTCCGCCGACGCCGACGCCGAGCCGTCGATGCGGGCGATCGCCCGCGAGGCCGGGGTCGGCATCGCCACGCTCTACCGGCACTTCCCGAGCCGCGAGTCGCTGGTCGACGCGGTCTACCGGGGCCAGGTCGTACGGCTGACGGCCGGCGCCCGGGAACTGCTCGGCGACCTGCCGCCGGCCGCCGCGATGCGGCGCTGGATGGACCTGTTCGGCGACTGGATCGCGACCAAGAACGGGATGCTCGACACCCTGCTCGCGATGATCGAGTCGGGCGAGATCGCCCACGCGCGGACCCGTACCGAACTGCTCGCGGCCATCACCACGATCCTCGACGCCGGCCGCGCGGCGGGCGACCTCCGCTCCGACGTCCTCGCGGAGGACATCGCCGCCTCCCTCATCGGCATCTACACCGTGATGCCCCGCCCCGAACGGGAGGCCCAGGCCGCCCGCCTGCTTGACCTCCTGATGGACGGCCTCCGCCCCACCGCCCGCCCCGCGTGACGGCTACGGGCGCCGGTGCCCGTCCGCTCCTTCCCGGCCGCCCGCAGGCCGAGCGGGCAACGGGCCGGTCAGCGGGTCTTCGGCTGTTCCGTCAGCCGCCCCTTGCGCAGGACCAGGGTGCGGTCGGACCGGGCGGCCAGCGCCTGGGAGTGGGTGACGACGACCACGCAGGTGCCCTCGTCGTGGGCGAGGGCACGGAAGGTGTCGATGATGCCCTGTGCGGTGTCCTCGTCGAGGCTGCCGGTGGGTTCGTCCGCGAAGAGGATGTCCACGTCGCAGGCGATCGCCCGGACGATGGCGACCCGCTGCTGCTGGCCGCCGGACAGGCGCAGCACGTTGCGGGTGGCCATCGCCCTGTCGATGCCGAACTGCTCGAGCAGGTGGAGAGCCCGGGCCCGGCGGCTGCCGGACGTGGGCCTGGTGCCGGTGATCTCCATGGCACAGGTGACGTTCTGCAGGGCGGTCATGTAGGTCAGCAGGTTGTACTGCTGGAAGACGGTGGCGGCGTGCTTGTTGCGGTAGCGGCCGAGGCCCAGTTCCTTCAGGTCCCGGCCGTCGAAGCTGACGGTGCCGCTGGTGGGTGTGTCCAGACCGCTGGCCAGGCTGAGAAGGGTGGTCTTGCCGGAGCCCGACGGGCCCAGGATCGCGTAGAGCGTGCCGCGTTCTAAGGCGTAGTCGATGTCCTTCAGGACGGTGGTCCTGCGGCGCCGGCCGGTGTACGTGTGGCTGACGCGGCGCAGTCGCAGCACGGCGGCGTCGGTGGTGGTGTCGGGGGTGTCGGTGGCGCGGGCCATGGCGGGATCACTTGCCCTTCGTGAGGATGGTGCGGGGGCTGAGGCGCAGCACCGAGGCCGCGGGGATCGCGGTGGCGAGCAGACCGATGCCGAGGCCGACGGCGCCGACGGTGATCAGGTCGGAGGGGGCGAGCGTCACGGTGATGCGGTCGGTGGGATCGGCGTTCTCCACCGGCTTGTCGTCCTGGTCGATGCCTTCGCCGAGGCCCGTACTGCCGGGTGCGGGCGGCTTCCAGGAGTCGAGCTTGTGCCGGGCGGAACCGGCCTCCTTGCCGAGCAGCGACTGACCGGTGTGCTGGGTCAGGGCCGGCGCGAACAGTGAGCCCAGGACGATCGCCAGCGCCGCGACCACGATGATCTCCAGCGCCTGCTGGCCGATGACCCTGCCCCGCTTCTCGCCCATGGCCAGCAGGACGCCGTACTCCCTGCGCCGCTGCTTGACGGCGAGATTGATCAGCAGGGCGAGGACGGCGGCGCCGGCGAGGCCGATCAGCCACATCGCGAGGGTCCGCGCGTTGAGCCGCCGTACGCCCGCGGTGTCCTCCTCCCCCGTACTGCGGCACGGCGGCGTCACCTTGGACCAGGCGCGGCACGAGGCGACCGTCGAGGGGCGGCTCCTCGATCTGACGCCGAAGGAATTCGCCGTCCTCCACCTGCTGCTGGAGGCCGGCGGGGCGCCGGTGCCGCACGACGTGATCGTGCGCACCCTGTGGGACGAGAATCTCGATCCGCGCACCAGCGCGGTCCGCGCCACCGTCAGCCGGCTGCGGGGCAAGCTCGGCGATCCCGGTCTGATCAGCGCCGACACGGGACGGGGCTACCGGCTGTGCGACTGAGGCCCCGCAGGCCCGCCGGCCGCCCGCCGCTGCGGGCCCGTCTCACCGGCCGGCTGCCACTGCGGGCCCGCCTCGCCGCCTCGATCTCCGCGCTGTTTCTGCTCTCCGGGCTCGCGCTGCTGGCCTTCGTGGTCCTGCTGGCCCGGGACGGGACCGCCCGGCAGGTCCAGGGGCTCGCGGTGAAGTACGCCGACACACCCACCGGCCCGGTCGGGCCCTTCGCGACCGTACGGCCCGCGGTGGGCGGCCCCGCCTCGCCCGGCGCGCTCCCCCGGAGCATCGAGATCAGCAAGATCGACGAGACGGTGCGGGCCGTGCAGGACACCGCGCTGCGTCAGATGGTCCTGTGGTCGTCGGTCGGCCTGCTGCTGATGGCGCTGCTCGCCGGTCTGGTCGGCTGGTGGCTGGCCGGGCGGACGCTGCGCCCGGTCACCGGGATGACCGAGGCCGCGCGCCGGATCAGCGAGCAGAATCTGCACCAGCGCCTGGCGCTCACCGGACCGGACGACGAACTCCACCGGCTCGCCGACACCTTCGACGCGATGCTCGACCGGCTGGAGAAGTCGTTCGACAGCCGGCGGCGCTTCATCGCCAACGCCTCGCACGAGCTGAAGACCCCGCTGGCGGCGCAGCGCGCCACCGTCCAGGTCGGCCTCGCCGGTCCGCTGCCCGAGCACCTCGCCGAGGTCCGCGACGATCTGCTGACCACCAATCGCGAGGCCGAGCTGCTGATCGACGCTCTTTTGCTGCTCGCCCGCAGCGACCGCGGCCTGGAGCGTACGGAGAGCGTCGACCTGACCGCCGTGGCCGGACTCGTCGCCGCCGAGACCGCCCAACGGGCAGCACGTGCGGGCGTGGACGTACGGATCGCGGCCGACGCCCCGCTGACCGTGCCCGGCGACCCCGTCCTGCTGCGGCAGTTGCTCACCAACCTGGTGCGCAACGCCGTCCAGTACAACCACCGGAGCGGCCGGGTCGACGTGCGGTGCGAGGACCGCACCGTCACGGTGACCAACACCGGGCCGCGGGTGCCCGCCAACCGGATCCCGGATCTGTTCGAGCCCTTCCGGCGCCTGGCCCCCGACCGGACCGGCGACGAGGGCCACGGCCTCGGCCTGTCCATCGCGGCCTCCATCGCCGCCGCCCACGACGTGACCCTGACGGCCGCCCCCGGTCCCGGTGGCGGGCTCGTCGTCCGCCTGCGCTTCCGCTGAGGCCGTTCTCCTTGCCCGCAGGCCAGGCTGCTCCACGTCAGCGGTGCCGGACTCCGACGACATGTACGGGGACTGAGCACCGACCGTACGGACCGCCCGTACGGACCGGCCGTACGCGCCCGCCGGCCGTCTGTCAGGGCGCGCTGCGGTGCCGCCGCGAGAGTGCGGAGCGGCCGATCGAATTGTGCACCGTGAAGGCGACGGTGCCCGGCAGATAGCGGTCCTCCGACCATTCCAGCGGGGCGCCGACCGGGTCGGTCGAGCGGCGGCGCTCGCGCAGCAGCGGCTCCCCTGCGCGGCAGCCGAGCAGCCGGGCGTCCTCCTCGTCGGCCAGCACGAGATCGATGGTGTGGTCGGCGTCGGCGAAGACCACGCCCTGTTCCTGGAGCGGCTCGGTGTGCGAGACCGCGTCGGCGGGAATCCCGGTGAGCAACTCGCCGACCCACACCGGGTAGACGCTGCGCTCCACCATCACTGGCCGGCCCGTCAGGGTCCGCACCCGCAGCACGAGCACCACGTCCGCGCCGTCGTCCAGGCGCAGTTGCTCGCACTCCTCGGCGTCCGCCGGGCGCCGCTCCAGCAGTTCCACCCGGCCGCCGGGCTCCTCGCCGAGCGATCTGGCCCAGTTGGTGAAGCTCACCAGTTCGGCGAAGCTCTGCACCCGGGTGGTGCCAAGCACCACCCGCCGGGTGCCGCGCCGCGAGGTGACCAGGCCGTCCGCGCGCAGCGCCGACAGCGCCTGCCGGATCGTGCCGCGGGAGACCCCGTAGCGTTCGGCGAGGGCGCTCTCGGCGGGGAGCTTGCCGCCGGATCCGTACTCCCCCGCGGCTATGGACTCGCGCAGGTCCGCCGCCACCTTGCGGTAGAGCGCGCCCCCCGGGGGCTGCGCACCGTCGTCAAGCAACGTCCCTCCTCGTCCGCCCTCGCACCGTCACGGCCGCGCCCGGCGCGTCCCGCTGGACACTATCGGCTCTCCGTTCCCACCCGTCCGCCGCGCCCGCTCCGCGGCGCCCCGTGGACGCCGAGATTCCGACGCCATCCCCCGGCAGTCGGCGCACTGTTCACCTCCTGGTCACCGGCATCGGGCGTACTGACGGAAGTTGTATAGCCAACATGGCACAGCGACGGCGGTGCCGCCATGGTCCCGCCGCGCCGATCAGCCGTTCTTCCAGGAGGAATTCCGTGATAGTCCCTCGTGCCCGCGCCGCCGCCGTGGCTGCCGGGCTCACCGCCGCGGCCCTCGCCCTGACCGCCTGCGGCTCTTCCTCCGGCTCCACGACGGCCGCCGGCAGCGACGGCGGGAAGAAGTCCGCGGCGACCGCCGTCTCCGCCGCCGACTTCGGCGGGATGACCGCGCTGATCGCCGCGGCCAAGAAGGAGGGCACGCTCAACGCGATCGCCCTGCCCCCGGACTGGGCCAACTACGGTGCTCTGATCAAGGCGTTCGAGACGAAGTACGGCATCAAGGTGGCCGACGAGAATCCGGACGGCGCCAGCCAGGACGAGATCAACGCGATCACCTCCCGCAAGGGGCAGAAGCGCGCCCCCGACGTGGTCGACCTCGGCAATTCCTTCGCGCTCAACGCGGCCTCGCAGGGCATCCTCGCCCCGTACAAGGTCGCGACCTGGGACGACATCCCGGCCGGGCAGAAGGACGCGACCGGCCTGCGCTACGACGACTACGGCGGCTATGTGTCGATCGGCTGCGACGCCAAGCGCGTCAAGCAGTGCCCGACCACCTTCGCCGACCTGCTCAAGCCGCAGTACAAGGGCCAGGTCGCGCTCAACGGCGACCCGACCAAGTCGGGTTCGGCGTTCGGCGGTGTCTACGCCGCCTCGCTGGCCAACGGCGGTTCGCTGGACGACATCAAGCCCGGCCTGGACTTCTTCCACAAGCTGAAGCAGAACGGCAACTTCAACCCGGTGGAGTCCACCCCGGCGACCGTCGAGAAGGGCGAGACGCCGATCAGCATCGACTGGGACTACCTGAACGCCGGTTACGCCAAGGAGTTCTCGGCCAAGGGCCTGGACTGGAAGGTGGCGGTGCCCAGCGACGGGCAGTACGCCCAGTTCTACAGCCAGGCGATCAACAAGTACGCCCCGCACCCGGCCGCGGCCCGGCTGTGGGAGGAGTTCCTGTACAGCACCGAGGGCCAGAATCTGTGGCTCCAGGGCTTCTCGCGGCCGGTCGAACTGCCCGCGATGACGCAGAAGGGCACCGTCGACAAGGCCGCCGCCGCGGCGCTCCCGGCGGTCACCGGCAGCCCGACGTTCCCGACCACCGCACAGGTCGACGCGGCCCAGAAGGCCGTGCTCGCCGGCTGGGCCAAGGCCATCGGCTGACCGTCCCCATGACCACGGCTCGCGAAACAGCACCGTCCACCGCCGCCGGCCCGTCCTCGGACGCGGCCGGCGGCGCCGGGACCGCCCTCACCCCCACCCCGAGCGGGACCACCACCCGCCGCCGGCCGCGTTCGGCCGGCTGGCTGGCCGTCCTGCCGCTGATCGTCTTCGTCGCCGTCGTCTTCGGGCTGCCGGCGTTCGCGATCGTCACCAAGGCGTTCAAGACCGCGCCGGGCGCGCCCGGCGGTGTGCACTGGACGACCGGCAACATCAGCCAGTCGGTGCACGGCGCCTACCTCACCGCACTGTGGGGCAGCGTCAAACTGTCCGCGCTCACCGCGGCGATCGGCGTACTGCTCGGTCTTCCGCTGGCCCACGCCGTCGTGACCTCGCGCTTCCGCGCGCTGCGCGAGGCGGTGCTGGCCGCCTCCGGTGTGCTCGCCAACTTCGGCGGTGTGCCGCTGGCGTTCGCCTTCGTCGCCACGCTCGGCAATTCCGGCGAGCTGACCAGGGCGCTGCATCTGGGCGACCACGGCTGGAGCCTGTACTCCTTCACCGGCCTGAGCGTCGTCTATCTGTACTTCCTGGTCCCGCTGATGGTGCTCACCATCACCCCGGCCCTCGAGGGCCTGCGCACCCAGTGGCGCGAGGCGGCGCAGAACAACGGGGCGACCACCCGCCAGTACTGGCTGCACGTCGCCCTGCCGATCCTCACCCCGTCACTGCTCGGCGGATTCGTGCTGCTCTTCGGCAGCGCCTTCGCCGCGTACGCCACCGCCGCCGCGATCGTCGGCAGTTCGGTGCCGCTGATCACCCTCCAGATCGCCAACGCGCTGTCCGGCAACGTGCTGGCCGGGCAGGGCAATGTGGCGCTCGCGCTGAGCCTGGACATGATCGTGATCGCGGGTGTCGTGATGGCCCTCTACCTCCCCCTCCAGCGCAGGAGCGCACGATGGCTGCACTGACCCCGCCCGCCACCGGCGCCGTACCGACCGCGCCCGGGCCGAAGTCCGTACGGCGGCGCGCCCGTCCCCGGGTGTGGCGCGGCGCCGTCGGGCTGATCGCGGCGCTGTACTTCCTCGGGCCGATGGTCTTCTCGGTGATCTTCACCGTGAAGGTGCCGGGCGAGGGCTTCACGCTCGGCTCCTACACCGGGATCCTCGGCGCCGACGGCTTCTGGGACAGTCTGCGGCTGACCCTGGAGCTGGCCGGCGCGACCATCGCGCTGACGCTGCTCCTGCTGGTGCCTGCGATGATCGCGGTCCGGCTGACCGCGCCCCGGCTGCGGATCCTGCTGGAGGTGCTCTGCTCGCTGCCGCTGGTGGTGCCCGCCGTGGCGCTGACGGCCGGTATCGGCTCGGTGCTCCAGTGGGGGCCCGACGACTTCGCGAACACCCCGCTGTTCGACACCTTCAACTCGATCCAGAATCCGGACTTCCCCGTCGTCCTGCTGCTCGCCTATGTGCTGATGTCGCTGCCGCTCGCCTACCGCACGCTCGACGCGGGTCTGCGCGCGCTGGACCTGGCCACACTGGTCGAGGCGGCCCGCAACTGCGGGGCGAGCTGGCCGCGCACCGTCCTCCGGGTCGTGCTGCCGAATCTGCGCGCGGCGCTGCTGAACACCGCCTTCCTGACCCTGGCCCTGGTGCTGGGCGAGTACACCGTCGCCTCGATTCTCGGCTTCCAGCCGTTCGCGGTGTGGATCGTGTCCGTCGGCGGCAGCAACGCGCAGCTGTCGGTGGCGGTCTCGGTGCTCAGCCTCGTCCTGACCTGGGTCCTTCTGCTGCTGCTCGCCGCCGCGGGGCGCGGCCGTTCGCACCGTAGCCCGCGCACGTCCCGCGGCGGCGCCGCGACCGCGCCCGTCACCGTCACCGTCACCGTCACCGTCCAGGAGAACTCGTGACCACCACCACCGTCAGCACGGCCGCGGCCGTCCGCGGCGCCGCGGGCGCCACCGTCGAATTCCGCGGCCTGCACCGGAGGTTCGGCGCCACGGTGGCGCTGGACGGGCTCGACCTGACCGCGCACCCCGGCGAACTGCTGGCGCTGCTCGGCCCGTCGGGCTGCGGCAAGACCACCGCGCTGCGCATGCTGGCCGGCTTCGAGCACCCCGACGCGGGCGACGTGCTGGTCGACGGCGAGGACATCACAGCCGTGCCCGCCCACCGGCGCGGCGCCGGCATGGTCTTCCAGTCCTACAGCCTCTTCCCGCACCTGACGGCCGTCGAGAATGTGGCGTTCGGGCTGCGGATGCGCGGCAGGAGCAAGGCGGCACGGACCGGACGCGCGGGCGAACTGCTGGATCTGGTGGGGCTCTCCGCGCTCGCCGACCGCTTCCCGCACCAGATGTCCGGCGGCCAGCAGCAGCGGGTGGCCCTGGCTCGGGCGCTCGCGCTCGAACCCCGGGTGCTGCTGCTGGACGAGCCGCTGTCGGCGCTGGACGCCAAGGTGCGGCTGTCGCTGCGCGAGGAGATCCGCCGGCTCCAGCAGGATCTGGGGATCACCACGCTGTTCGTGACGCACGACCAGGAGGAGGCCCTGTCGATGGCGGACCGGGTCGCGGTGCTGCGCGCCGGACGGCTCGAACAGGTCGCCGCTCCCGCCGAGTTGTACGCCCGTCCGGCCACCGTCTTCGTCGCCGAATTCGTCGGCACGACGAGCCGGGTCCCGGCGGTGCGCGCCGCCGACGGCCGGGTGGATGTGCTGGGACTGCGGCTGCCGGTGGAGGGCGAGCTGCCCGCCGACGGCGAACTCGACGCGCTGGTACGGCCCGAGGCGGTACGCGTCACCGCCGATCCGAAGGGTCCCGGCATCGTGGTGGCCGCGTCCTTCCTCGGCGCGGTCACCCGGATCACCCTGCGGCTGGCCGACGGCACCGAGGTCAAGGCCGATGTGCCCACCGAGGCCGCCGCCGGTCTGCCGGTCGGCGCCTCGGCGGCACTGACGCTCCCGGAGCGCCCGGTGCTGGTGGACCGCCGCAGCAGCGTCTGACCCGACTCCCCCGGCCGGCCGCGGCCCGGGTCCGTGTCCCGATCCGGGCGCGGACCCGCGCCCGGCCGTGCCCGCCCGCGGTGCCGTACCGGCCGGTCAGGACCGGTGCGGCGCACTCCCCCGACGAAAGGCGCCCGTGCACCCCCGTCATGCCCCCGGTCCCGCTCAACCCGCCGCCGTGCTCTTCGACATGGACGGCACTCTCGTCGACACCGAGCATCTGTGGTGGCAGGCCGTCACCGAGGTCGCGGAAGGTCTTGGCTACCGGGTGACCGACGCCGACCTGCCGGAGGTGCTCGGCCGGCCGGTCGCGCACACGGCGGGCCATCTGCGGCGCGCCGCCGGGCCCGGGGTGCCGCAGGCGCGGATCGCCGGGGACCTGGACGCCGCTTTCGTGGCGAAGGTGACCGCGGAGGTACGGCCGCGGCCCGGCGCGCTGCGGCTGCTGGCCGAACTGCGGGCCGCCGCCGTGCCGGTGGCGCTGGTCACGGCCTCGCCGCGGCGGGTGGTCGAGGTGGTGCTGCGCACGCTCGGCGAGCGGTGGTTCACGCTGACGGTGGCGGCCGAGGACACCGTACGCACCAAGCCGGCGCCCGACCCGTATCTGACGGCGGCCGAGCGGCTCGGGGTCGCGCCCGGGGACTGCGTGGCCGTGGAGGACAGTCCGCTGGGCGTCGACTCGGCGCGTGCGGCGGGCTGCCCGGTGGTCGCGGTGCCCTCGACCGTGGCCATCGCGCGGGCGCCGGGGATCATGGTGCTGCCCAGCCTGGAGCAGGTCGACCTCGTGCTGCTGTCGGCGTTCGCCGCCGCCCCGGCCTGAGCGCGGCACCGGCCGCCCGGTCGCCCTGCCGCCTGTCCCCCGCACGTCCACGCCCGCGGAGTCCCGATGCCCTATCTGCTACTCGCCCTCGCCATCGTCTCCGAGGTCGGCGCCACCAGCTGCCTCAAACTCACCGACGGCTACACGAGGTTGCTGCCCACGATCGCGGTCGCGGTCGGCTACGTCGTGTCCTTCGTGCTGCTCGGAAGGGCGCTGAAGGACATCCCGGTGTCGGTGGCGTACGCGGTCTGGTCGGGCGCGGGCACCGCGGCGGTCGCGGCCATCGGCGCCGTCGCGTTCGGCGAGGCGCTGGGCCCGCTCCAGTGGCTGGGTATCGCGCTGGTCATCGTCGGTGTGGTCGTGCTGAATGTGCACGGTTCGCACTGACCGCGAGCCCGGTCGCCCAACGGGCTTCCGGGTGCGGGCGGTTGAGGGGGCCGGCGACGGAACGCCCGGCACGCGCTGTTCACGGAATCTTCCCGCGCGCACCGCTTCATGAGCGCGGCCCGACAGAGTTGTATAGCCAACTATCCGGCCGGGAACCTCCCGGGCCCGGACCGGACGGAGAGGACCAGCGCCCCATGCCACCCCAACCCGCCGCGGCGTCCACCGGCAGCACCCTCGCCCTCGCCTCGCCCGCGGCACCGCACGCCGGCGACAGGCTGACCTTCGACTGGACGACGGACCGGCCCAACGCCAAGAACTGGATCGCCGTCTACGGTCCCGGCACCTCCCCCAGCAGCGGCACGTACTGGGTGTGGGCCTACATATCGGCGGGCACGTCGGGGACCACCACCGTCGACACCTCGACGCTGGCCGGCGGCCCGTACACCGCCTATCTGCTCCACGACGACGGGCACGAGATCCTCGCCCGGGCCGCGCCGGTCACCTTCGCGGCCGCCGGCTCCGGCGACAGCCTCGTCCTCGCCTCGCCGACGGCGCCGCGCGAGGGCCAGAAGCTGACCTTCACCTGGAGCACCGGGACGCCCAAGGCCAAGAACTGGATCGGCGTCTACGACGGCGACCGACTCCCCGGCACCGGCACCTCGATCGTGTGGGCGTACTCCGCCGCCGCGTCCGGCACCCTCACCCTGGACACCTCCGGGCTCACCGGCGGCCCGTACACGGCCTATCTGCTCTACGACGACCGGTACGCGATCCTCGCGAAGACCGAGCCGTTCGGCTTCGCCGCCGTGCAGCCGCCGCACGAGGCGGTCGACGCGGTGATCGCGCCCGCGACCGTGGGCGACGAGATCAGCGTCCCGCTGGGCAGGCTGTGGATACGGCCCGAGGGCAACCGGCCCGGCGCGCCCGCCTACCGCCGGGTCTCCGGCGACTCCTGGCTGTCGGTGAGCGGTGACGGCACGGTCACCGGCCGGGCGCCCGCGACCGCCTCCAGCAAGCCGGGCCGGATCGTCACCGCCGTCGAGGACAGCGGCAACGCACTCGACACGGTGACCGTGGAGGTCCCGGTGCGCGCGGTCCGCGACGACCTCGTCCTCAAGGTCGCCTCGCTCAATCTGTGGGACGCGGGTACGCACATCGACGGCCCGCTGGAGAAGCAGGCGCGGGTCGTCCTCACCCAGAACCTGGACATCGTGGCCCTCCAGGAGAGCGGCACCGGCGCCGCCACCGCGCTCGGCCAGGCGCTCGGCTGGAGCGCGCATCAGGGTGCGTACGGTCTCGGCGTCGTCAGCCGCCACCCGCTGGAGGACGTCACCGAGGCCACCGCGGACCTGCCCGCGCTGTCGGCGACGGTCCGGCTGCCCGGCGGCAGGACCGTACGGCTGTGGGTCGCGCAGCTCGACGAGGCGGACTACGGGCCGTACGGCGTCGCGGCCGGACTGGACGCGGCCGGGCTCGTCGCCGCCGAGCGGACGACCGTACGCCTCCAGCAGGCGCAGCGGCTGGCCGCGGCCATGAAGCGGGATCTCGCGGCGGCCACCCCGGTGATCCTCGCGGCCGGGCTCGCCTCGCCCTCGCACCTGGACTGGACCGCGCGGACGGCGGCGGCGCACGGCGGCGTGGGGGCGGTGGCCTGGCCGGTCACCGAGGCGCTGCAGAAGGCGGGTCTGACCGACGCCTTCCGGGAGGCCCACCCCGATCCGGTGAAGGCGCCGGGCACCACCTGGTCCCCGGTGCGGCCGGTGCACGACGGCGGCGGCGCGGAGCCGCGGGACCGGATCGACCAGGTGCAGTACGCCGGCCGGCTGGAGGTGGTGGAGGCGCACAGCCTCACCACTGGCAGGCCGCAGCCGGTGCCAGGCACCGGTGCCAACGGCTGGCCCTCGGACCACGCGGCGGCGGTCGTCACCTTCTCGCTGCGCATGCGCTGAGCGGCAGGGGACCCCGCATGACGACCCCGCCCCACGGCGCCCATGACGCCGCCACCGCCCGACGGCTCCGTACGACGGACCGGCACGACCGCAAAGGACTCGCACCCATGACACCGATCAGCCGCCGCACCTTCGTCGGGACCGCCGCCGCGGCCGGCGCCACCGCCGCCGTCGGCCTGCCGGGGCTGACCGGCACCGCGCAGGCCAGGCCCCGGCCGAGCGGCAGCATCGCCGACGTCAAGCACGTCGTCGTCCTGATGCAGGAGAACCGCAGTTTCGACCACTACCTCGGCAGCCTGGGCGGTGTCCGCGGCTTCGACGACAAGCAGGGCGTCGTGTTCCCCAACGGCACGTCCGTCTTCCGGCAGCCCGACGCGGGCCGCGCCGAGGGCTACTCGCTGCCCTTCCGCTTCGACACCGAGACCTTCAAGGCGCAGGACTTCGGCGGCCTCGACCACGGCTGGGACTCCGGCCATCAGGCGGTCAACAACGGCGCGCAGAATCAGTGGGTCGCCGCCAAGGGCCGTTACACCATGGGGTACTTCACCCGGGAGGACATTCCCTTCCAGTACGCCATGGCCGACGCCTTCACCGTCTGCGACAGCTACTTCACCTCGCTCAACGGCCCGACCGACCCCAACCGGCTGTATCTGTGGACCGGTACGCCGGGCCCCGGCACGGACGGCACCACCGGCCCGTTCACCGACAACAGCATCGTCACCGAGAATCCGGTGGGCGACTGGACGACGTACGCCGAGCGGCTGGAGGCGGCCGGGGTCAGCTGGCGCGTCTACCACAATCCCAATGGCTCGGACAATGAGAACGGCGACTACGACGACAACGCCCTGTCGTACTTCCGGCAGTTCGCGAACGCGCCGAAGGACTCGCCGCTGTACCTCAACGCGATGACCAAGCACGATCTGACGGCCTTCGACGCGGACTGCCGCAGCGGCGCGCTGCCGACCGTCTCCTGGCTGGTGGCGCCGTTCAACTACTGCGAACACCCGAGCGCGGGCCCGGACTGGGGCGCGTGGTGGGTCAACAAGGCGCTGCAGTCGCTGATGTCCAACCCGGACGTCTGGAAGAACACCGTCTTCCTGGTGATGTACGACGAGAACGACGGCTTCTTCGACCACGTCGTGCCGCCGTACCCCGAGGCGGGCACCGCGGACGAATTCGTCGGCGGCAAGCCGATCGGGCTCGGCAGCCGGGTGCCGATGTGGGTGTGCTCCCCGTGGTCGCGCGGCGGTTACGTCAACTCGCAGGTCTTCGACCACACCTCGGTGCTGCGCTTCCTGGAGGTCGTCACCGGCGTCCAGGAGCCGAACATCTCCGCCTGGCGGCGTACCGTCTGCGGCGACCTCACCACCTGCTTCGACTTCGCCGACCCGGACTTCAGCATCCCGAAGCTGCCGGACACCGACGAGCTGAAGGCGCGGGCGACCGCCCAGCACGGCCTTCCGGCCGTACAGGCGCCCGCGGACGGCGAGCAGGCGATGCCCGCGCAGGAGCCCGGCGAGCGCCCGCACCGCCCGCTGCCGTACCGGCCGTGGGCGGACGTCTCGGTCGACCGCGGCACCGGCAAGGTCACCTGCACCATGACCAATCAGGGCAGCGCCGCCTATGTCTTCACGCTGCTGCCCAACATCGCGCGGCCCTTCACCGGCACCCCGTTCCTGGTCGCGCCGGGCACCTCGCGCACCTACGTCTGGGACACCACGGCGACCGACGGGCGGTACGACTTCTCGCTGTACGGCGCCGACGGTTTCGTGTCGCGGTTCGCCGGCACGGTGATCCCGGACGGGCAGACCGATGTGGCGCTGCCGTCGGTGACGGCCAAGCTGACCGGCGCCCAGGACCCCAAGGACGCGAAGGTCGAGCTGCGGCTGGTCAACGACGGTGACACCGAGGTGTGGTTCACGCTCACCGCCAACGACTTCGGCGACGACGCCAAGACCGTGCGGGTCAAGCCGCGCACCCGGGAGACCGCGTCCTGGCGCACCGACCGCCAGGGCCGCTACGACGTCACGGTCACCGCGACGACCGGAACGCGCTTCGCGCGGCGGTACGCGGGGACGGTCCACACCGTCTGAGCCGCCCGCGCGAGGACGGAAGGGGCGGGTCGGCGCGGATTCGCCCCTTCCGTCTGTCCGGCCGCGTCAAGGGCCGCTGAACGGACGGCCGTTCGAGCCGTCGTCGTGGCGGGTGATCCGTTCCGCGAGCGCGCCACCAGGTGGGTCGGCGGGGAGTTGAAACTCCCGTAGGACCGCAGCAGGAACGGTTCTGCTCGACATAACTGGAGTGACGAAACGTGTGGACAAGCCTCGGCAGCCCCCGATCACTGCCGCGGTCGCGCAGTTGGGGCTCCAGGGATCTGATCGGCCGCAAGCAGGAGTCGGCGGCGTTGCGCGGGCTGCTGGCGCGCAACCGCCTGGTGTCGGTGACCGGCGCTGCCGGGGTCGGCAAGAGCCATCTGGCGGCCCGGGTCGTCCTGCCGATGCCGATGGGGCTGTGGGAATCGCTGGTGCAGGTGCGCTGGCACGGTCCGGGCGCGGCCGAGCCGGGCGCCCTGCTCACCGAGCTGGCGAGGACGCTGTCCGGCGGCGCGCTCGGCGGCGAGGCGATGGGCATGGCCGGCGTGCTGCGGCGGCTGGCCGCGGCGCCGACGCTGCTGTTCCTGGACGATGTGGATCCCGTGCAGCCGGAGTGCGTGGGCATCGTGCAGCAGGTGCTGATGGCCGTGCCCACCCTGCGGGTGCTGGTGACCTCGCGGCAGGCGCTCGGTCTCGGTGACGAGCGGGTGCTGCGGCTGCCGCCGCTGAGCACCGGCGGCACGGGGGACGGGCGCGCGCCGGCGGTGGACCTCTTCGTGGACCGGGTGCGGACCGCCGTGCGGGACTTCCCGGTCGACAGCGCCGACCTCGACCACGCGACGGCGATCTGCCGGGCCGTGGAAGGTGTGCCGCTGGCGATCGAGCTGGCCGCGGAGCAGACCGCCCACTTCACGCTGAGCGAGCTGGCCAAGCGCCTGGAGGAGCACCAGGGCTGGCTGAGCAGCCCGTATCCGGTGCTGCGCAGGCACCGGTCGCTGCGGGAGGCGATCGGTGCCACGTACGTGCTGTGCGAGCCGGTGCTGCGCATCGTGTGGGGGCGGATCAGCATCCTCAACGGCTGGTTCACCGAGGGCACGGCGGTGCTGATGTGCGGCGGCGAGGGTGTCGATCCCGCGCTGATCCCCGGCTGTCTGGCCCGGCTGACCGCGATGGGCGTGCTGGACTGCCCGGGCGAGCCGGGCGGCGCGCGGCGCGCCCGCTACCGGCTGACCCGGGCCGCCCGCGAATTCGGCGCGGAACGGCTCAGCCAGGCCGGGGAGTTCCCGGTCGCGGCCGAGCGCCGGCTGGTGCACTGCCGCAGTGTCGCCACGGTGGCGGAGAACCTGTGGAGCACCGGCTCCCAGCCGCAGGCGGTGTGGCTCGCCGAGGAGGAACTGGCCGACCTGGACTCCACGATGCGGTACGCCGTCGAGCACGGCCACCAGGTGGAGGCGGCACTGGAGACGGTGGTCAATCTGTGGTTCCTGTGGGCGGTGTACGGCCGCGCCGAGGAGGGCCGCGGCTATCTGCTGCAACTGCTGCCGCTGTGCGAGCCGGAGCATCCGCTGGTCGCGCGCGGGCTGTGGCTCGCGGCCTGGCTGACCGCGGGCAGCGATCCGGACGGCGCCGCCGAACTGCTGCGCAGCGCGTGGCCCGCGGCCGTCCTCGCGGGCGACGACGCGGCCGTGGGCCGGATCGCGCACGTCCAGGGCCTGCTCGCCATGGACGACCGGGACGCCGAGGGCGCCGCCGGGCACTTCCAGGAGGCGGCGAGCACCGTGCCGCCCGGCTCCCCCGGTGGCCCGTCGCCCGCGCTCAGCCTGGCCGCGCTCGCGCTCGCCCAGTCCGGCTTCGCGCCGGCCGCCGCCAAGCGCAGCGCCCGGCTGGCCTGTGCCGAGGCGGCCTCCCGCGGCGACGCGTGGGCGGCCGTCCTGGCGCGCTACGCCGCCGCGCTCGCCGACCACCGCCTGGGCCGCTCGGGCCGCGCCTGGCGCCGCGCCCAGCGCGCGCTGGCCACGCTGCACGGCGAGGCGTACAACCCCGATATCGCCATCGCCCTGCGGGAGTTGATCACCGCCATCGAGTCCGGCGCCCCGGCCCGCCCGAGCGTGCCGCCGATGCCGCTGCCCACCCCCGTACGCGCCTAGGGCCGGCCTCACAGGACCCGCCGCCTTCCCGCGGACCGCTCCCACCTGCGCGGTTGCATGTCCTCACCCGTGGACTTACGGTTGTCCTCAAGTGCGGACTTACCGGTTCGCCGATTGCGGATCCCCCGCGGACAAGGACCTCTCCATGTCTCTTCCCCAGCGCAGGCTCGGCACCGACGGTCCGCTCGTCGGCGCCGTCGGCTACGGCGCGATGGGCTTCGCACGCCCGTACGGCCAGACCGCCGAGCAGACCACCGACGACTCCGGCGACGCCCTGATCGGCCGGGCCCTCGACCTCGGCGTGACGCTCGTCGACAGTTCGGACATCTACGGCAGCAGCGAGGAGGTCATCGGCAAGGCCGTCGCGCGGCGCCGCGACCAGGTCGTGCTGGCCACCAAATTCGGCATCGTGCGCGGCCCGGGCCCGGACGGACCACCGGTGATCAACGGCCGTCCGGAGTACGTCCGCGAGCGGATCGAGCGCTCGCTGACCCGGCTGGGCACCGACCATGTCGACCTCTACTACCAGCACCGCGTCGACCCGGACACGCCCATCGAGGAGACCGTCGGGGCGATGGCGGAACTGGTCCAGGAGGGCAAGGTGCGCCACCTCGGGCTGTCCGAGGCCGCCGCCGACACCATCCGCCGCGCCCACGCCGTCCACCCGATCAGCGCGGTCCAGACCGAGTGGTCGCTGTGGTCGCGCGACATCGAGGACGAGGTGTTCCCGCTCTGCCGCGACCTGGGCATCGCGATCGTGCCGTACAGCCCGCTCGGGCGCGGCATGCTCACCGGCACCCTCACGTCCTACGACGACCTGCCCGCGGACGACTACCGGCGCCGGATGCCGCGTTTCTCCCGCGAGACGTTCGAGACCAATCTCGCCGCGGTGCGCACCGTGCGGGACATCGCCGCCGCGCACGGCGCCACCCCGGGCCAGGTGGCCCTGGCCTGGCTGCTGGCCAAGGCGCCCGATGTGGTGCCGATCCCCGGCACCCTCCATGTCTCGCGCCTGACCGAGAACGCCGCGGCCGCGCAACTCGCCCTCGCCGACGAGGAGATCAAGCGCCTCGACGATCTCACCGTCGTCGGCGAGCGCGAAACGGAACTCGGCCGCAATTGGTCCTACGGCGTCACTCCGCCGCCCGCCTGAGCAGAAGAGCCGCAAACCCCACACGCATCAGGACAACGAATTGGACCCACCCGATCCAAAGCGGTCCAAGTTGGTTACGGCGCAGGTCGGCGTACCGCTACGCTCTCCCTCCGAATGTTTGTCGAGCAACGTCAGCTAGGAGACAAGTAGCCATGTCACACGATGTGCCGCCGGCCGGCCCGCCGAGTCAGCCGCCCTACGCCGGCGGCCCGTCCAGGGGTTCCTTCGATCCGGCCTCGGTCAACAAACTCGACTGGGCGATTCTCGGAATCGGCGCCGTCGTTCTCATTTTCTCGTTCTTCGACTACTACTCCTGGGATTTCAAGGGGTACGGGATCAACGTCAGCCAGAGCTGGAGCGCCTGGCACTTCAGCCACGGGCTGTTCATAGCCTGGTTCGCGATGGTCATCACCGTGCTGAGCGCGGCGGTGCTCGCGGTCAGCCTGTTCGTGCCGACCGTCACGCTGCCCGCGCCGCCCAGGATGCTGTCCTTCGTCGGCTTCGCGGTGGGCTTCGTGCTCTACCTGATCGCGATCTTCGCCCACTCCGACTTCGGTCCCGCGGGCGGCCACGCCTTCAGCTTCTGGATCAGCCTGATCCTCGCCGGTGTCGGCGCGGTCATCGCGCTGATGCGCGCGCAGCAGACGAACACCGTCCTGCCGGGCCGTCTCAACAGCCTGCCGCGCGTGGGCCGTTGACCACTCGTCGTACCCCGCCGGCCCGTCCGGCACCGCGCGGCCCGCGCCGCGCACGGCCGCCGTCCCCGCCCGTCGTGGCGGGGGCGGCGGTTCGCCGTTGCCGGGGCACGGCCCGGCCGGATCACGCCGCCGCCCGCCCACTCGCGGCGACGGCCGCCGCCACGAAGTCGGCCACCAGCGGCCGCTCGTCGGGCCGCGACCAGGCGATCACCAGCCGGCTCGGCGGCGCGTCCGCCACCGGTACGCGCACCAGGTCCGGGTGGCCGGGGCCGGCGAGCGAGCGCGGCAGCACGGCGATCATCCGCCCCAGCAGGATCAGTTGGACCATCTGCGGGCCGTCCTCGATCTCCGGCCCGGTCGGTTCACCGGGCACGCCGGTCCACCGCACTCCCTTCCAGCGCGGCAGCGCCTCGCCCGCGAGGTCGGCCAGCCGCACCTGGTCGCGCCCGGCCAGCCGGTGGCCGCGCGGCAGGACGGCGACCCGGTCCTCGACCACCAGGGTCCGCGACTCCAGGCCGGTCAGATCGTCGAACGGCCGGTAGAGCAGGGCGACATCGGCCCGGCCGTCGCGCAGGTGGTCCGCCCGGTCGGTGGCGCCGCCGAAGAGGATGTCCACCCGGCCGGCGCCGGGCCGTTCCGCGTAGCCCGCCAGGATCGCGGACAGCAGATCGGCGTCGCCGCCCGGTTTGATCACCAGCCGCAGGTGCTCCTCCGGCGCACCGGCCCTGCGGGCGGCCTCGGCCGCCGCGCCGACCGCGTTGATGGCGTGCCTGCCGTGGTGCAGCAGCGCCTCCCCGGCCGGGGTGAGCGAGACATGGCGGCTGGACCGTACGAGCAGCAGGACGCCGAGCCGCGACTCGATCCGCCGCACCGCCTTGGACAGCGCGGGCTGCGCGATCGACAGCCGGACGGCGGCCCGGCCGAAGTGCAGTTCCTCGGCCACTGCGACGAAATACTCCAGCTCCCGCGTCTCCAGCTCACTCATGCCTCCAGGTTATCGCCGGAGATCCGATCGGTCTTGGACACCGGCGCGGGACGGCGGTTCGATGGAGCCATGATCAGCCACACGATGATTGTCTCCTTCCCCCCGACCATCCCCGACGCCGACCTCGATCAATATCTCCAGGACATCGAAGCCGTGATGCGGGAGTCCGGGCGGATCGGCTCCTTCGCCGCCCGGCGCCACATTCGGGTCGCCGCCGACGACCACAGCCCCGTCTTCGCGGCCACCGCGATCGTCCGGATCGACGTCGAGGACCGCGCCGCGCTCGACGCCGCCTTCGCCGTGCCCGGCGTCGAGGAGCTGATCGGCCGCTGGCAGGCCCGCTATCCGTACCAGGTCGTCTGGGCCAATCACGAGCCGTTCTGACCGTCACGGGCCCTTCCGACCGTTCCGACCGTTCATGGTCCGACGGCTGTCGTACCCCGCTGGCAGACTGTCCGTATGCGCCGCCTCGTGATCATCGACGCCCCGTCCAACCTCGGTCTCCGGCCGCCCGCCGAAGGCACCGTGCCCGGCTGCTACAAGCTCGCGGGCGCGCTGCGCGAGCAGGGTCTGCCGCGGCGGCTCGGCGCGTTCGAGGGCGGGGTGGTCGTACCGCCCCGGTACGACAGGGCCGGATGGCGGCCGGGGGACGGGGTGTTCAACGCGGCGGCCATCGCCGGCTACACCCGCAAGCTGGCCGACCGGATCGAACACCACGTGCGGGCCGGGGACTTCCCGGTCGTCCTGGGCGGCGACTGCTCGATCCAGCTCGGCGCCTCGCTGGCACTGCGCCGGATCGGGCGGTACGGCCTGGCCGTGCTCGACGGGTCGTCGGACTTCCGGCACCCGGGCAACGCCGACCATGTGGGCGCCGCGGGCGGTGAGGAGCTGGCGCTCGGCACCGGCCGCGGCCAGCCGGATCTCACCGACATCGAGGGGCTGCGCCCGTATCTGCGGGACGACGACGTCCGCGTCATGGGCATCCGGGACTATGACACCGAGCGGGCCGAGCTGGCCGGGCTGAAGATCATGAACGCCACGGTCGGCGAGATCCGCGAGTGGGGTGCGCCGGAGCTGGCGCGGGCCGTGCTCCAGACGCTGGAAGTGCCCGTGACCGAGGGCTTCTGGGTGCATCTGGACGCGGACGTGCTCGACCCGACCGTGATGCCCGCCGTCGACAGCCCGGACCCCGGCGGCCTGCTGCCGGACGAACTCGCGGCGCTGCTGCGGACCCTGGTCCGCTCGCAGCGCTGCGTCGGCATCAATGTCACCATCTACGACCCGGATCTCGACCCGGACGGCGCGGGCGCCGCGCTCCTCACCGACCTGCT
Organism: Actinacidiphila alni; assembly: GCF_900112845.1. GTDB lineage: Bacteria > Actinomycetota > Actinomycetes > Streptomycetales > Streptomycetaceae > Actinacidiphila > Actinacidiphila alni. The sequence continues at coordinate 159,185 of NZ_FONG01000003.1, read as the reverse complement.
GGTGGACGCCTTCGCGGCGGACTGACGGCGGGCGAGGACACCGGAGGCCCAGTAGCCGGCGATCATCACGGCGAGCACGAGCAGGGTCTCGCCGGTGCCCCAGACCCAGGTGGCCGTCGAGACGTCCTTGGCGGGCAGCTTGGGCAGCGCGTCCAGCGAGGCGCCGACGTGCTTGACGGCGTCGGCCTGGAACGCCTGGTTGCGGGCGGAGCCGTGCAGGAAGGGCGCGACGAAGACCACCGCCATGCCGAGCACCGCCTCGGCGCCGACCAGTACCGGGAATTCACGGACCAGGAGGGTACGCAGCGGCCGTTCGTCGCCGGCCGCCCGCAGTGCCTCGACCCGCGGGTGCAGCCAGAACTGGTTGAAGGCGCCGAGCAGCAGCAGTGTGCCGAAGATCAGGATCTTCACGCCGAGGACCCGGCCGTACATCGTGGAGACCAGCTGCGACAGGCCGTCGACGTGCTCCCAGTACAGGAAGAGGCCGGACAGGGTGATCGCCGCGACGCAGCTCATGGCGGCGGCGGAGAAGCGGCGGATGACCGGCGACCAGAAGGCGCCGCGGTCGGCGTCTGCCGTGCCGCCGGGCAGGGCGAGCGCCGCGAGCCCGGCCACTCCCCCGAGCCAGACGGCCCCGCCGATCAGGTGCAGCATCCACATCACCGTCTCGAACGTCGTACGCCCCCAGTCGTCGGGCACGGCGTCGGGGAATTTGGTGGTGCCGAGCGCGACGGCGCCAGCCGCGAGTGCGGCGGCCGACAGCCAGGGGCGGGCGGCGCCGGCCGCGGTCCTGCGCGCCGCGAGCGGGGCGAGGAGCACGGCGCCGACGGCCACGAGTGTCACTTCGAGTCCGGCCAGGCGACCGCTGTTGCTGCCGTCGTAGAGGGTGTTCCAGGCGGCGCCGTAGTCGTAGCCGCCGTCCGGCGAGGCGGAGTGGGCGAGGTCGGTGAGGATCGCGGGGACGGCCAGCGCACCAAGCGCGACGGCCACCCGGGCGAGCCGCGCCGTCGTGACGGCGAGCGCGCCGGGGCCGATGCGGCGGGCGACGGGACCGACGGCGATGACCGCGAGCGCGGTGACGCCGACGAAGCCCATCAGGGTCACCCAGGTCGTCCAGGCGACGGCGCTGTCCTCGAAGGGACCGAGCGGGGTGGAGGGCGCGGCCGGCGAGGGCGCGGACAGCAGCAGGTGGCCGGGGAGTTGGCTGGGCAGGGGCATGACGAATCCGTCCTCGCACGAGAACTTCGAAACAGGGGGCGCGTTAGGTTAGGCATGCCTAACTGATCGCGTCAATGTGACGAAGTCGGCCGCTGAAGTGCGGCTTCGCGGTGAACGCGGCGGCTCTCCGGCCCGTAGATCCCCGGCCCCTTTCGGTGCCTTCGGTGCCGGAGGCTGCCCCGCGGCATTCATGAAGAAGAGGCCGACGGGGTGACATGTCTCGTCAACGACGCGGCCGCCGGAGGCGTTCCTCACGGCGGCACGGGGGGGGGCGGGTCGGGCGCGGTCCGGGACGGCCGCGCCCGGGGGCGGCAACGGTCAGGCGCGGGCGAGGAGTTCGAGGGTGTCGATGACGCGGTTGGAGAAGCCCCACTCGTTGTCGTACCAGGCCACCACCTTGACGTGCTTGCCGTCGACGCGGGTGAGCGCCGAGTCGAAGACGGCGGAGACGGGGCGGCCGGTGATGTCGGAGGAGACCAGCGGCTTGTCGGTGTATTCGAGGATGCCCTTGAGCGCGCCGTCGGCGGCGGCCCGGTAGGCGGCGAGGACCTCGTCGCGGGTGACCTCGCGGGCGACGGTGGTGTTCAGTTCCACGATCGAGCCGACAGGGACCGGCACCCGGATCGAGTCGCCGGACAGCTTGCCGTCGAGCCTCGGCAGCACCCGGCCGATGGCCTTGGCGGCGCCCGTGGTGGTCGGCACGATGTTGACGCCCGCGGCGCGGGCGCGGCGCAGGTCGCGGTGCGGACCGTCCTGGAGGTTCTGCTCCTGGGTGTAGGCGTGCACCGTCGTCATGAAGCCGTGCTCGATGCCGGCGAGGTCGTCGAGCACGGACGCCAGCGGCGCCAGCGCGTTCGTGGTGCACGAGGCGTTGGAGACGATGACATGCGCGGCGGGGTCGTAATCGGCGGTGTTCACGCCGTACGCGAGCGTGACGTCGGCACCGTCGGACGGCGCGCTCACCAGGACGCGCTTGGCGCCGGCCTTGAGGTGCGCACGGGCGGCGTCCGCCGAGGTGAAGCGGCCGGTGGACTCCAGCACGACCTCCACCCCGAGGTCGGCCCACGGCAGATTCGCGGGCTCGCGCTCGGCGAGCACCTTGATCCGGCGGCCGTCGACCAGTAGGTCGGTGCCGTCGACCTCGACGGCCTTGTCGAGCCGGCCGAGGGTGCTGTCGAATTCCAGCAGCTGGGCAAGGGTCTCGGGCGCCGTGAGGTCATTGACGGCGACCACGTCGAGGTCGGTGTCGCGGGCGAGCAGGGCACGCAGGGTGCTGCGGCCGATGCGGCCGAATCCATTGACGGCGATGCGGGTCATGAGGGGGGACTCCTTTCGTCACTTCCTCCATGGTCGGCAGCCGCCGGCCGCGCGGACAGTGGCCTGAATGCCAGTGTGCGCAAGTGTCTCGCCAGACTCTCCGCCATCGGCCGCAAGGATCCCGCCACCTGGCGATCGGTTACATGCCCGGGGCGCGCCCGGACCGGGAACCCGGGCGCGCTCACGCCGAGAAGGTGTGCCGGTACTCCGTCGGCGAGGTGCCGAGAATCCGCTGGAAGTGCAGCCGCAGATTGGCGCCCGTGCCGAGACCGACGCGGTCGGCGATCTGCTCGACACCCAGGTCGGTGCGTTCCAGCAGCTCGCGCGCCAGGTCCACCCGGGCCCGCAGCACCCATTGCATCGGCGTGTAGCCGGTGTCCTGCACGAAGCGCCGCGAGAAGGTCCGCGCGGACACCCGCGCGTTGCGGGCCAGCGCGTCCAGCGTCAACGGCTCGGCGAGGTGCGCGAGCACCCATTCGCGCGTACTGGCGAAGACGTCGCCGAGCGGCTCCGGGACGCTCCTGGGCACGTACTGCGCCTGTCCCCCGCTGCGGTACGGCGCCGCCACCAGCCGTCTGGCCACATGGTGGGACAGGCCCACGCCGTGGTCGCGCCGCACCAGGTGCAGGCACATGTCGATGCCGGAGGCCGCGCCCGCCGAGGTGAGGACGGAGCCCTCGTCCACGAACAGCACATTCTCGTCCACCCGCACCAGCGGATGCCGCTCGGCGAGGGCCTTGGTGTAGTGCCAGTGGGTCGTCGCCCGCTTGCCGTCCAGCAGTCCGGTCGCCGCCAGGGCGAAGGCGCCGGTCGAGATCGCCGCGAGCCGCGCACCGCGCCGGTGCGCCGCCATCAGCGCGTCGACCACCGCCGCCGGGGGCTCGGTGACCGCCGGTTCGCGGTAGCCGGGGATGAAGACGGTGTCCACCTCGCCGATCGCGTCGAGTCCGTCGGCCACGTGGTACGACAGGCCGTCGCCGCCGGTCACCAGACCGGGCGCGGCCCCGCACACCCGTACCTCGTACGGCATGCTCGGCCGGCGCGAGAAGACCTGCGCGGGGATGCCGACGTCCAGCGGCTTCGCGCCTTCCAGCACGAGGACGGCCACCTGGTGGTTCTTCCGGCTCATCGGATCGCTCCCTTTCCGCCGCGCCCGTGACGGGCTGCCGTACGCGTACGGTTGCCGGCCGCGTACGGGCTGTCCGCCGCTGAGGGGGATCCCGCCGCCCCGGCGGCCCGTGCCGTACGGGCCTGGCGGCACTCACCCCTGCCGCAAGTATCCTGCCACCGGTCGGCGAACCCCGGGCCGGGGACACCTGGCCTCGGCTCCGCGCCGTCAGTGCTTGCCGGTCCGCCCCGCCCGGCCGAGGGCTTCTTCCGCCTGCGCGGCCAGCGCGCCGACGAGGTCCGCCGCGCGCGGCACATCGGTGACGAGATCGACGGCCTCACCGGCCCACACCGGAAGCACCGGCACCGCGCCGCGCCGCGCGCCACATCGGCGCGGTATTCCGCGCGCGCCCCCGGATCGGCGGCCAATTCCGCCTCCCGGCCGCGCCAGCGGTCCAGATACGGATGCCCGAGGGTCCGGGCGGTGTACGTCCTCGGCCACGGCGACTCACGGGCGATGTCCAGCACGCTGGTGCGCTCGGTGTCCTGGCCGCTCCCGCGGACGATCGACTCGACGGCGGCGGGGTCGGCCAGCGCTTCCGCCGTCGCCTGGAAGCGGGTGCCGATCAGCGCGCCCTCGGCGCCCAGCGCCAGGGCGGCGGCCACACCGCGTCCGTCGGCGATGCCGCCCACCGCGAGCACCGGAATCGGGGCGGCGAGGTCGGCGACCACCGGCACGAAGGGCAGCGTGGACCTCCCCCGCCGCGCCCCGTGCCCGCCGCTTTCGGTGCCCTGCGCCACGATCACGTCGGCGCCGACCGCCACCGCCCGCCGGGCCTCCGCGACATCGGTGACCTGCACGATCACGGCGGCCCCGGCGTCCCGCACCAGCCCGACGAAGGGCGCCGGGTCCCCGAAGGACAGCATCACCGCGGCCGGGCCGTACTCCAACGCCCGCTCGACGGCGGCCACTTCGGCCGCCCAGCACAGGAAGCCGACACCCCAGGGCAGCCCGCTCCCGGCCGCGATCGGCAACTCCCGCGCCAGCCACGCCCGTTCCCCGCTGCCACCGCCGACCAGGCCGAGGCCGCCGCCGCGCGACACGGCCGCCGCCAGCTCACCGCCCGCCGAACCTCCCATCGGGGCCAGCGCGATCGGATGCCGCATCCCGAACATCCGCGTGAACCGCGTCGACAAGGTCATGCCCGCCATCATCGCCGGTAGCACCCGCGCCTCGACAGCGCCATGATACGTGCCGGATCAGCAATATTGCCGGATACGTAATCTTGCCGATCCGGCATTTTTCTCCTACGGTGGGCCGCATGACGACGGATGCAAACGCCGGTTCTGACCCCGCTTCTGACCCCGGTCCCGGTCTGCGGGAGCGCAAGAAGCGGGAGACGCGGGTCGCGCTCAGCCAGGCGGCGATCCGCCTCTGCGTGGAACGCGGCTGGGCGAATGTGAGCGTGGAGGACATCGCCACCGCCGCGAATGTCTCCGAGCGCACCTTCCGCAACTACTTCTCCGGCAAGGCGGAGGCCATCGCGGCCAGCCATCTGGAGCGCATGGGACGGGTCGCGGACCGGCTGCGGGCGCGGCCGGACGACGAACCGCTCTGGAACTCGGTGGTGCGGGCCGTGGAGGAGCAGTTCGCGCCGCGGGGCACACCCGGCGCCGGGCCGGCGCGCGACCGCAAGCGCTGGGCGGAGGGGCTCCGCCTGATGCTGGCGGAACCGGCCCTGCACGGCGAGATCGTCAAGGCGAACGCCGTCGCGCAGGCGGAGTTGGCCGCGGCGATCGCCGAGCGCACCGGCACCGACGCCGCGCGGGACCTGTATCCGAAGCTGCTCGCCGCCGTGGTCGGCGCGTGCAGCGCCGTGGCCGTCGAGCACGCGATGAACGCCGACCCGCCGGCCCCGCTCGCCGATGTCCTGCGCGAGGCGTTCGACGCGCTCGCGCACGGCCTGCCCGTACCGCCCCGGAGGACCGCATGACGCCCCGCCGATCCATGGACGCGACCGACATACCGGATGTTGTCGTCGTCGGCGGCGGCCCCAACGGCCTTATGCTGGCTTGCGAGTTGGCACTGGCCGGGGTGCGGCCGCTCGTCCTGGAGCGGCTGCCGGAGCCGAGCACGGAACCCAAGGCGAACGGTCTGCTCGGCCAGGTCGTGCCGCTGATCGACCGCCGGGGGCTGTACGAGCGGATCGGCGGCGTGCCGGGACCGCCGCGGCCGAATTCCGCGTATTTCATGTTCGCCGCGCTGCCGCTCGACCTGAGTCTGTTGCCGGACAGCCCCGTTCACACCCTGGCGGCGCCGCAGCAGCGGATCGTCGCGGTCCTGGAGGAGCGGGCGACGGAGCTGGGCGTGGAGATCCGGCGCGGTCATGACGTGGTCGCCCTCGCGCAGGAGCCGGCCGGGGAGCGGGCCGGCGCCGACACCGTCGCGCTGGACGTCACGGGTCCCGACGGCGGCCACCGGCTGCGGGCCCGTTACGTCGTCGGCGCGGACGGCGCCCACAGCGTCACCCGCAAGCTCTCGGGCATCGGCTTCCCGGGTGTCAGCTACGACCGCAGGACGAGCAGGACGGCGCACGCGGCCGTCCCCGAGCAGTGGATCGATCCGGCCAGCGGCGCGCTGAACGTGCCGGGACACGGTCCCGTCCTGCCGTTCCTGCCGCTGCGGACCGAGCGCGGCGGTTTCTCCTACGCGCCCTTCCCCGGCCGCCCGGCGCTGGTCAGCACCACGGAGTGGGACCAGCCGGAGACGGCGGCGCCGATGAGCCTGACGGAGATGGCCGAGAGCATCCGCCGGGTGCTGGGGTGCGACGTGCCGCTCGGCCCGCCGGCCGGTGAAGGCCCGTACGTCCTGCGCCGGTTGACCGGCGGCAATACGCGGGTCGCCGAACGGTTCAGGGACCGCAGGGTGTTCCTGATCGGGGACGCCGCCCATGTCTACACCGCGGGCGGCGGTCCCGGCCTCAACCTCGGACTCCAGGACGCGGTCAATCTCGGCTGGAAGCTCGCCGCCGAGATCCGCGGCGAGGCACCCGCGGGTCTGCTCGACAGTTACGAGGCGGAGCGCGGAAAGGCGGCGCGGCGGATGGTCGTCTACGCCCAGGCCCAGGCCGCGTTGACCGCACCGGGCCAGGACGTCACGGCGCTTCGGGAGCTGTTCGGCGAACTCCTCACGCAGCCCGCCACCGTTCAGCACCTCGCGGATCTGACGGCGGGCACCGATGTCCGCTACGACATGGGCGAACCCGAACCGCACTCACTGGTCGGCCGGTTCGCGCCGGACCTGGACGTGGTGACCACGGGCGGCGCCGTACGGCTGGCCGAACTGGCGCGGTCCGCGCGGCCGTTGCTGCTCGACCTGACCGACGACGCGTCGGCCGCCGCGGCACTCGGTCCGTGGGGCGGCCGCGTCGAGGTGGTCACCGCACGGCCCGCGCCGTCCGGCCGCCCCGGTCCCGCCGCCCTTCTGATCCGGCCGGATGCGTACGTGGCCTGGGCCTCGGACGAGCCGCGTCCGGGTCCGGAGGCGCTGGAGAAGCTGCGCGCCGCGGCGGAACGCTGGTTCGGCCCGGCGATCGCGGACGCCGTCCGCCAGCGGCTGCGACGCCGGAAGGCCCCAGACGTCCCTAGGCGGCCCTAAACAGCGAGCATCTTCTGGATCGCCTGCCGGGACACCCCCAGCTCGCGGGCGATGTCGGACTGGGTGACGCCCTGGTCGATGAGCTGCTGCATCAGCTCGCGACGCTCGGCCGCGTACTGCTGCGCCAGGCGGGCGTGGTGGAGGGCCTGGGCGCGGGCCTCCTTGATCCGGGTGAAGGCCGCTTCGTGCGTCGAGAGATCTCGGGATGTCGCCATGCCACCATCCTGACAACCGGGGGTTGACAGTGTCAACCCCCGGTTGTCGGAAGACGCATGTACCCGTCACCCATTCGGGGGATTCCGGGCGTAGCCTGAAGTGGAGCCGCGACGGTCCGGGACGCGGTGCGCCGAGAAGCCGAAGAGGAGTTGCATGTTCAACTTCATGGATGAGCTTTTTGTGCCGGGCCGCAAGCACACCGAGGACGAGCGCAACCGCCTGGAGCTGACCCGCGAGGACGCCGGCAGCAATGACCCCGGGCGCGGCATGATCGACCTGGACTCCGGCTCGGTGGTGATCAGGCCGCCGCGCGCCGACGAGCCCGCCCCGGCCGTACCGACCGTCCCGGAACCGGAGGGCGACACGACGGAGGACGAGTGACGGCCCCGGCCCACTGACGTCGGCCGGTCAGGACACCTCGGACGCCAGGACCCTCGGACGCCACGAAACCTCAGCCGTCACGAAACCCCGGACGGCATGACGAAGCTGCCGCCCGCGCTCTCCGCCAGACATGCGCCGAAGAGCGCGCCGGGCGTGAAGGCACCGGGGCGGCCCTCTCCCCGGGCCAGCCGGCCGGCCGTCTCCGCGGCGACCGCGGCCGTGAAGTCCATCCCGTCCCCCGCCCGCAGCCAGCCCTCCCGGACACTGCCGTCGGCCCAGCCCACCCGGGCGCGCGCCCAGGAGATTTCCCTGGCCGCCGGACGCTCCGGCAGCTTCACCCGGGCCAGCCGCCGCTTCGCCGCCCCGCCGAGCGCCGGCCTGGCCAGCAGCAGCGACGCCAGCGGCAGCACGGCGCGGGCCGCCCGCCCGGTCGGGATCGCGCCCGACGCGGCGGTCACGGTGCCCGCCCCGCTGGCCCGCCGCGCGGCCTCCAGCTCACCGGACGGCGCGCTGCCGGACGAGACCGCCGTGCCGTCCGGCAGCGCGAACCGCTCGACGGCGCCACCGAGCCGGTCCCGTACGAACCGGCCGTCCGCGTACCGCCCGCCGCCCGCCGCGACGCCGTCCACCAGGGCCGCCGCGAGCGCGTACCCCATGAGGCCGGGTTCGGTTCCGACGGCGGCCAGGGCGTCCACGCGCACCCGCTCCGCCGGGGGCCGGCCCTCGCACAGCCGGAGCACCACGCTCTCGGTGGCGAGCACCCCGAATCCGGCGCCTGCCACCAGTGTCTGCCCGGCGGCCACGGCCGCCTCGTGCAGGTCGAGGGTCGCGGCGACCGACCGCAGTTCATTGGTCAGGTCGACGTAGTGGGTGCCGGGCGGGCAGGCCCGTACGATCGGCGGCGCGGTCTCGGCGAACGGTCCGATGGTGTTGACGACCACGGCCGGGGTCTCCCCGCGCAGTGCCGCCGCGGTCTCCTCGACCGATCCGGCGACCACGGTCCGCGCGGTGCCGCCCACCGCGGTGACCGTCCCGGCCGCGGCGCCGAGGCGTCCGGCGTCCCGCCCGACCAGGACCAGCGGTTCGCCCTCGGCCGCGAGCAGCGCGGCGATCGACCGCCCCGTCCGGCCCGTCGCCCCGAGAATCCAGATCTCCCGCATCGCACTGCCTCTCCGCCGCACACATCCGCGTGGTCCTGCCGCGCTCGTGCGCGGCGCCGCCCGTGACGTTCACCGGTGTCCGTGCGGCGCTTCCATCGTCGGAGCGGGTGATCGGCGCGGTCCAATACCTGTTGCGCAGCAAGCAATGCGTTTGGCATATCACCCCAGGTAGGCGATGGTTTTCAGCGCTGCGCGGCGGCGGCCAGGGAGCGGCCGAGGCCCAGCAGGACGAGCAGCCAGACGGCGGCGGCGATCCACAACAGGACCGTCCCGAGGCCGTGCAGGCCCGGCAGGTCCGCGGCGGCGGAGGTGGAGAGGGTCGCCACCGCGGTCATGCCGAGCGGGAAGACCGTGGACCAGCGGCGGATGTCGTAGCGGGGCCGCGGCCGCAGGATCTCGCAGACCGCGAGCACCGCGTACCAGGCGAAGTCCAGGCTCAGCAGCACCAGCGTGGCGATCTTCAAGGTGGTGTGGGTGCCGCCCGACCACAGCGGGGACGCGGTGAGTTTGGAGCCGGCGAGCGCGGAGATCGCCAGCGCGCCGGCGGCGATCCAGTGGTCGCCGGAGCCGGTCAGCACCTGCCGGATGTCGAAGCGGGCGAGCGCCTCGCCGTAGAGGAAGACGCCGAGGCAGAAGGCGATCACCGCGGCGCGGCCGAGCCACGCGGTGCCGTCGGCGAGCGAGAGGGTGGCGGCCAGGACCGCGAGGCCCTGGGTGGCGACGCAGACGAGGAAGGCGGCGCCGGGCGCCGGGCGTTTCCAGTGCCGGAGCACTGACACCAGCAGCCAGGGCCAGACCGCGACCGCGATGACCAGCAGCGCCTGCGCCATGGTGCGGTGGCCCGACAGCGAGAGCCGGGTGCCGAGTACGCAGGTCGCGGCGACGGCGGTCAGGGCGGGCGGGTTGGCGGCCTGCGCCTGCCAGCGGGCCCGGTCGCGCAGCAGCGTGGCCGCGAAGGTCGCGGCCAGCCACACCCATACGGCCGCCGCGACGGCCAGCAGGATCGCGGACAGGGTGTCGTCGCCGATGAGGTGGAAGCCGACGGAGATGATGCCGGTCGCCATGACGATGGCGCCGGCCGCCGGGGGCACCGCGGGCCGGCGGGGCGCGGCGGCGGCCGGTGCGGGGCCGGCCCCGCGCTCAGTAGTCGACACGTTCCCAGCCCCTGCGTGGAGCGCGGCCGCCGAGCTGCTCGGGGTCACGGCTGCGGTAGACGACGTACGGCCGGAAGAAGTACTGAAGAGGCGCGCTGAACATGTGCACCAGCCGGCTGAACGGGATCAGCGCGAACAGCGCCATGCCGATCACCGCGTGGATCCGGTACGCCAGCGGCACTCCCGCCCACAGCCCGGTCCTGGGGTGCAGCGTGAACAGGCTGCGGGCCCAGGGCGCGATGGTGGTGCGGTAGTCGTAGCCGCTGTGGATGTCGGAGTGCATGAGCTTGGCGGTCATGCCCATCACGATCGCGGCGAGCAGCACGACGTACATCAGCTTGTCGTTGCGCGTGGTGGCGCGCAGCACCGCGGCGTTGGTGCGGCGGCGGTAGATCAGCATCAGGATGCCGGTGACGGCGAGCAGTCCTGCCGCGCAGCCGCCGAACAGCGACAGCAGGTGGTAGGTGTGTTCGCTCATCCCGACCGCGTCCGTCCACGAGGCGGGGACGAACAGGCCCATCAGGTGGCCGACGAGGACGAAGAGAATGCCGTAGTGGAACATCGGCGAGGCGATGTTCAGCAGCCGGGATTCGTAGACCTCCGACGAGCGGGTCGTCCAGCCGAATTTGTCGTAGCGGTGCCGCCAGACCAGGCCGGAGACCAGGAGGACGAAGACGGCGTAGGGCAGTACGCCCCACAGGAAGGTGTTCATCGCGGTGTCACCGCTCTCCGGTCAGGACGGGCAGCATGCCGAGGTGCCCGTAGGGGGCGGAGTCCAGGCCGACGTCCTCGCGGGGCGGGCCGCCGCGGGCCAGCGCGTGGGCGGCGGCGCGGTCCTTGGGCGAGGCGCCGGGCAGTGTGGCGCAGACCGCGTCGAGGACACGGGCGTAGGGGGTGCCGCGTTCGGTGAGCGCGAGCCGCAGGAGTTCAAGGGCAGGGCGGTGGTCGCGCAGCAGGGCGTCGGAGCCGGTGGCGGCGGCGAATTCCAGGACGGCGGGCAGGAAGTCCGGCAGGTCCTCTCCCGCGTGTTCCATGCCGTGCTCCCGGTAGGCGTCCTTGAAGCGCAGCAGCGCCTCGCCGCGCCGCCGGGTGTCGCCGTCGGTCCACCAACTCAGGTGCAGGCTATGCCGGTTGGTGAAGTCGAAGGTCTCCACGTAGTGCGCGGTCAGCGCAGCCTCCGGCTCCCCCGCCGCGTGGTCGGTGAACTCCCGCAGCGGCAGCCCTGCGTCATGGCGTACGGCGGCCAGCGCGCGGCGCAGCAGCGGCAGTCCGGCGCGGAAGGCGGCGTCGGGGTAGGCCAGGCAGATCGCGGCGGCCTGGTGCAGGACCCGGGTGTCCGCAGGGGCCTCGGGTGCGTGTCGTCCGGTCATGACAGGGGCTCTTCCTCGTCCGCGGTCTGCCGTCTGCGCATCGCGTGGAAGTTCTCGATGGTGACCAGGGGCAGTGGTTTGCGGCCGGAGTCGGCGCCGAAGGGGCCGTCCGCGTCGGCCGGTCCTTGCGCGCCCATGCCGGGGCCGTCCTCGTAGTCGAGGCTGCACTGGTCGGGCACCGCCGACTCCTCCAGCCGGCGGGCGTCGGCCTGGGCGGCGGTCGGGATGACGTACCGGTCCTCGTACTTGGCGACGGCCAGCAGACGGAACATCTCCTGGATCTGCGACGGCGTCATGCCGACCGCCTCCGCGGCCGAACCGTCGGGCGTACGGCCGAGGTTGACGTCACGCATGTGGGAGCGCATCGCGGCCAGCTTGTCCAGTGACGCCCTGACCGGTGCGGTGTCGCCCGCGGTGAACAGCTCGGCGAGGTATTCCAGCGGGATGCGCAGGGCGTCGATGGCGCCGAAGAGATTGCCCGCGTCCTCGCCGTCGTGACCGCTCTCGCTGACGGCCTCGACGACCGGGGACAGCGGCGGGATGTACCAGACCATCGGCATGGTGCGGTATTCCGGGTGCAGCGGCAGCGCCACCTTGTAGGTGCTGATCAGGGCGTGCACCGGGGAGCGGCGGGCGGCCTCGATCCAGTCGTGCGCGATGCCGTCGCGCTCCGCGGCCCGCCGCACCTCGGGGTCCTCGGGGTCGAGGAAGACCCCCAACTGGGCCTCGTACAGGTCCTTTTCGTCCTTCACCGAGGCCGCGGCGGTGACCTTGTCCGCGTCGTACAGCACGACGCCGAGGTAGCGCAGCCGGCCGACGCAGGTCTCGGAGCAGACGGTGGGCAGCCCGACCTCGACGCGCGGGTAGCAGAAGGTGCACTTCTCGGCCTTGCCGGTGCGGTGGTTGAAGTAGATCTTCTTGTACGGGCAGCCGGTCACGCACTGCCGCCAGCCGCGACACTGGTCCTGGTCGACCAGGACGATGCCGTCCTCGGTGCGCTTGTAGATCGCGCCGGACGGACAGGCCGCCGCGCAGGCCGGGTTGAGGCAGTGCTCGCAGATCCGCGGCAGGTAGAACATGAAGGTCTGCTCGAAGCTGAAGCGGATCTTCTCGCCGACCTCGGCGCGCATCTTCTCCACATTGGGGTCGCGCGGGGCGTGTTCCTGGCCGCCGCCGAGATTGTCGTCCCAGTTCGGCGACCATACGATCTTCATCGGCTTGCCGGTGATCAGCGACCGCGGTTCGGCCACCGGATAGTCGTCGCCGAGCGGGGCGTTGGTGAGATTGCGGTAGTCGTACGTCCAGGGCTCGTAGTAGTCCTTGACGACCGGCAGCACCGGATTGGCGAAGATCGACGCCATTTTGAACAGGCGGCCGCCCTGGCGCAGTTGGAGCTTTCCGCGCCGGTTGAGCTTCCAGCCGCCGCGCCAGCGCTCCTGGTCCTCGTAGCGGCGCGGATAGCCCAGGCCCGGCCGGGTCTCGACGTTGTTGAACCACACGTACTCCATGCCGGAGCGGTTGGTCCAGGTCTGCTTGCAGGTGACGGAACAGGTGTGGCAGCCGATGCACTTGTCGAGATTCATCACCATGGCGAGCTGCGCCATCACCCGGCCGACCGGGGCCGCGCCTGAGGGCATGTCAGTACTCCACATTCTGCGAACGGCGGCGGATGACGGTGACCTCGTCGCGCTGGTTGCCGGTGGGGCCGAGGTAGTTGAAGGCCCAGGAGAGCTGGGCGTAGCCGCCGATGAGGTGGGTCGGTTTCAGCAGGATCCGGGTCAGCGAATTGTGGATGCCGCCGCGCCGGCCTGTGGTCTCGGTCTTCGGCACGCCGACCGTGCGTTCCTGGGCGTGGTGCATGTAGACGGTGCCGGCCGGCATGCGGTGCGAGACGACGGCCCGCGCGACGACGACGCCGTTGCGGTTGACCGCCTCGATCCAGTCGTTGTCCTTGACGCCGATGGCCGCCGCGTCCTCGACCGACATCCAGATGGCCTGGCCGCCGCGGGACAGCGCCAGCATGAAGAAGTTGTCCTGGTACTCGGAGTGGATGGACCATTTGTTGTGGGGGGTGAGATAGCGGACGGTCACCGCCTTCTCGCCGTCCGGGCCGATGACGGGTTCGCCGAAGAGCCGGTGCATGTCCAGCGGCGGCCGGTAGACCGGCAGCGCCTCGCCGAGTTCGTGCATCCAGTCGTGGTCCACGAAGAAGTGCTGACGGCCCGTCAGGGTGTGCCAGGGCTTGAGGTGTTCGGTGTTCTGGGTGAAGGGGGCGTAGCGCCGTCCGCCGGATTCGCTGCCGGACCACTCGGGCGAGGTGATGACGGGGACGGGCGCGGCCTCGGTGTCGGCGTAGCTGATCCGCTTGCCCTCCTGCTCCGCGGCCAGGTGCGCCATGTCCCGGCCGGTGCGCTCGGACAGGGTGCGGAAGCCCTGGGTGGCGAGCCGACCGTTGGTGGTGCCGGACAGCGTGAGGATGGCGTTGGCGGCCTTGACCTCGGTGTCGATGGCGGGGCGGCCGTCCGCGGGTCCGCCGCGTACGACGCCGCCCATCGCCCGCAGGTCCTCGATCTCCTGGTCGGGGTGGAGCGCGATGCCCTTGACGGGCAGGCCGAGTTGTTCGGCGAGCGGACCGAGCGCGGCCATCTTGGCGCCGATCGCGGTGTAGTCGCGTTCCACCACGGTGAGCGTCGGCATCGTCCTGCCGGGCTCGGGCGCGGTGCCGTCGCGCCGCCAGTCGGGGGCCACTCCCCCGGGCTGCGCGATCTCCCCCGGTGTGTCGTGCTGGAGCGCGGTCGCGACCAGGTCGTGCCGGGTGTCGAGGTGGCCGCGGGCGAGTTCGCTGAACCGTCCGGCGATGGTGTGGAAGGTCTCGTGGTCGGTACGCGCCTGCCACGGCGGGTCGATCGCCGGGGTGAAGGCGTGCACGTACGGATGCATGTCGGTGGAGGACAGGTCGTGCTTCTCGTACCAGGTGGCGGCGGGCAGCACCACGTCGGACAGCATCGTCGAGGACGTCATCCGGAAGTCCATCGACAGCAGCAGGTCGAGTTTCCCCTCGGGTGCGCGCTCGTGCCAGGTGACGTCGCGCGGGCGTTCGTCCGGGGCGGCTTCCTCGGCGCGCAGCGAGGACTGGGTGCCGAGCAGGTGCTTGGTGAAGTATTCGGCGCCCTTGCCCGAGGAGCCGAGCAGATTGGCCCGCCACAGGGTCATCACCCGGGGCCAGTTGGCCGGTGCGTCGGGGTCCTCGCACGCGAACCGCAGCCGCCCGGCGGTGAGTTCGTCCACGATGTGCTGCCGCGGTTCCTTGCCGAGGGCGCGGGCCTCGTCGACCAGGTCCAGCGGATTGCGGTCGAAGGTCGGGTACGACGGCATCCAGCCCGCGCGCGCCGACTGCGCGAGCAGGTCGGCGCCGGTCATGCCGGTGAAGCGGCCCTCGCCGAGCGGCGAGGCGAGCACATCGGCGGCGAAGCGGTCGTAGCGCCACTGGTCGGTGTTGAGGAAGAACCAGGCGGTGCCGATCATCTGGCGCGGCGGCCGTGACCAGTCGGTGGCGGCGGCGAGCGTGGACCAGCCGGTGAAGGGGCGGACTTTCTCCTGGCCGACGTAGTGCGCCCAGCCGCCGCCGTTGCGGCCCTGGCAGCCGGTGAGCTGGAGCAGTGCGAGGAAGGCCCGGTAGATGGTCTCGGAGTGGAACCAGTGGTTGGTGCCCGCGCCCATCAGGATCATGCAGCGGCCCTTGGACTCTTCGGCCGTTCGCGCGAACTCCCGTGCGATCTTCACGCACCTGGCGGCGGGCACCGAGGTGTGCGCCTCCTGCCAGCCCGGGGTGCCGGGTGTCGTGGCGTCCTCGTAGGACTCGGGCCAGCGGCCGGGCAGTCCGTCGCGGCCGACCCCGTACTGGGCGAGCAGCAGGTCGAAGACGGTGGTGACCAGCGGTCCCTCCTCGCCGCCGAGGCGGGTGGCGGGGACACCACGGCGCACCACGTCGCCGCGGCCCTGCCCGTGGTCGCCGCCCTCGGTGTCGAAGCGCGGCAGCAGCACCTCCACCGGCGCCACGACGTCCGCGCCATGGAGCGAGAGCCCGTGCAGCGAGAGCCGGGGGCGCAGCTCCGCCAGGTCGAGATTCCACCTGCCCTTGCCGGACTCCGTCCAGCGAAAGCCCAGCGAGCCGTTGGGCACGGCCGCCTGCCCGGTGGTCTCGTCCAGGACGACGGTCTTCCACTCGGCGCCCTCGCCGGTGTCCCCGAGGTCGGCCGCGCGCAGGAATTTCGACGGCACGAAAGCGCCGTCCTTCTCGTCGAGGGTGACCAGGAACGGCAGGTCGGTGTAGGTGCGGACGTAGTCGGTGAAGAACGGCACCTGCCGGTCGACGAAGAACTCCTTGAGCACCACATGGCCCATGGCCAGGGCGAGCGCGCCGTCGGTGCCGGGGTGCGGGTGCAGCCACTCGTCGGCGAATTTGGCGTTGTCGGCGTAGTCCGGCGCGACGGCCACGACCTTCTGGCCGCGGTAGCGGGCCTCGGCCATCCAGTGCGCGTCGGGGGTCCGCGTCACCGGGACGTTGGACCCCCACATCATCAGATAGGCCGCGTCCCACCAGTCGCCGGACTCCGGTACGTCCGTCTGGTCGCCGAACACCTGCGGGGAGGCCACCGGCAGGTCGGCGTACCAGTCGTAGAAGGAGAGCATCGGCGCGCCGATGAGCGAGTGGAAACGGGCGCCGGCCGCGTGCGAGACCATCGACATCGCCGGGATCGGCGAGAAGCCGGCGATCCGGTCGGGGCCGTACGCCTTGATGGTGTGCACATGTGCGGCGGCGACGATCTCGACCGCCTCGTCCCAATCGGCGCGCACCAGGCCGCCCTTGCCGCGCGCCAACTGGTAGCGGCGGCGCCGTTCCGGGTCGGCCTGGATGTCGGCCCAGGCGAGCACCGGGTCGTGCAGCCGCCGCTTGGCCTCGCGGTACATCTCCAGGAGCACGCCGCGCACATACGGGTAGCGCACCCGTGTCGGGGAGTAGGTGTACCAGGAGAAGGCAGCGCCGCGGGGGCAGCCGCGCGGTTCGTACTCGGGGCGGTCAGGGCCCACGGACGGGTAGTCGGTGGCCTGGGTCTCCCAGGTGATGACGCCGTCCTTGACGTACACCTTCCAGCGGCAGGATCCGGTGCAGTTGACGCCGTGCGTGGAGGTGACGACCTTGTCGTGGTTCCAGCGGTCGCGGTAGAAGGTGTCGCCCTGCCGGCCGCCGGTGATCCGCACGCTGTGCAGGTCGGCGGCCGGTGTCCCGCGCCGGAACCAGCGGCCGGTCCGCAGCAGCAGGGCACCGGGTTCGCTCGTCGACGACTCCTGCATCACGGACCTTCCGGCAGCGGTGGTCATGGCATGTCGCACCATCAAAACCGCCTGGCCGCCGCGCGGGCCGCCGACGTGCGTCCACGTGGCCGTATACACCCCGTATGGCGCACGTCACGGGCCCCGGCCGGTACGCGGTCCCGCGCCCGGGGCCCGCGTCAGCCGCTCACCAGTCGCCGATGCCCTTCCAGGCGGCGGTGATCCGGCTGGTCGAGACGGGGTGGAGTTCGGTCGTCCGTGCGGCGACGGCGACCATCCACAGGCCGCCGCCCTCGTGGAAGAGGCCGCGGCCGATACGGCGGATCTCGACGGCCTCGCCCCGATAGGCGTCGGGTCCCGCCTCGGCATTCCGCCGGTCGCGTTCAGCGCGCCGGTCGCTGAGCCGGCCCACCGCCGCACCGCCTCTTCCCCGCCGTCGCACCCGCCCCGCCGGCAGGCCCTGGGCACCGACCGTACCGGGCAGCCGGTCCATCCGGTCCGCCCGCGTCACATGCGCCAACTCCCGTACGGCACGGGCCCGTACGCGGTGGGCTCCGGCGTCCCTGTCATTCGTCAGGAGCGCGGGCCCGGGCGCCGCTCCTACGGTCGTGGTGGCCCGGCCGGGCCACCACGCGAAGAGGAAGAGATACGACCATGCGCAAGATCACGCGGAGTGCCGCGGTCCTCGCCGCCGCCACTGCCACGGTGTCCGTGCTCGGCGCGACGCAGGCCCACGCCGAGGGCGTGCACGGCTGTCCGACCGGCGCGGTCTGCGTCTACCCGGGCACCGGCTGGAACAACGACCATCCGTCGCTCGCCCTCTACAGCTACGGCGCGCACAATCTCAGCGGCCAGTTCGGCAGTCACATGGTCGTCAACAATCAATACGGCGGCGCCTCGGCGACGCTGTGGAGCGGCTACAACGCGACCGGCTCGGCGCTCGATGTCCTTCCCGAGGGAGCCGCGTACATCGAGAACCTCACCCCGGTGAACTCGATCTCGCTCAACCGCCCCTGACGCATCGTCAGATGCTACGGAACGGCCGTGGGTCCCGCGGCTCGCGGCAACGGCTCACGCGGGCCCGGCCGTCCGCCCCGGCCCGCCCAACAGGCGGCACGGCACCGGGATTTCGGACGTGCCGCCCGCGCCGTCCGGCGCCACACGGTACAGGCGCGCGTGCGGGGTGCGGGTCACCGTGTCCGTCAGCGCGCCGTCCGCGAAGAGGGCGCCGACGCCGTCCTCTACCGCCCAGCCGGCCGGCAGCGCGCCCCGGGCCACCGCCGCGCGGTACGAGGGGCGGCGGCCCGGCTCGCTGTCGTAGTGCGGGCAGACGGAACCGGTCAACAGCCCCAAACCGTCGGGCAGGTGAGCCAGTGGCCCGAAGGAGTCGGTGTGCGAGCCGTCGGCCCAGCAGTTGGCGCCCGCGCTGATGCCGCAGAGCAGTCCGCCCCGGTCGTACACCTCGCGCAGCAGCCGGTCCACGCCGTGCGCGCGCCACACCGCCAGCAGATTCGCGGTGTTGCCGCCGCCCACGTACACCACGTCCTGGGCGAGCAGGAAGTCGCGCAGGCCCTCGTCGTCCAGTTCCCGCCGGAACAGCGGCAGAACGCTCGGCTCGCAGGCCCGGTCCCGGAAGGCCGCGAGGAACCTCTCGGCGTACGCGGGCGCGTCGCCGCTGGCGGTCGGGACGAAGCAGACCGCGGGGCGGGGCGCCGCGGCGGCGCCGAGCACCCAGTCGTCCAGCAGACCGTCGTCGTCGCTCGAGAAGCCGCCGCCGAGCAGGGCCAGGCGCCGTTCCGGACGTACCATCGCGCCGCGCCTCCGTTCCTCGGGCCGCCCGGGGGTCGGACGGTGCCTCGAAGGCTGCCAAGCCATGGTCCCGGCCGCAATCGAATTGCGGCGCGGCGCCGACGTCCGGCCTGGTCACGGCCGTTGTCGGTGGGGTCGCCTAGGGTCGTGACGAGGACCCTGATCGGGAGGTGGCGAGGATGGCGGTCTTCGCGTTCATCCACGGCGCAGGTGACGTCGGCTGGTACTGGCATCTGGTCGAGGCCGACCTGCGGGCGCGCGGGCACCTGACCGTCGCGCCCGATCTGCCCTGCGAGGACGACGCGGCCGGCCTGCCGGAGTACGCGGATGCGGTGGCCGAGGCGATCGGTGACCTGCCGCGGCCGGTCGTCGTCGCGCAGTCCCTCGGCGCCTTCACCGCGCCGCTGGTCTGCGAGCGGCTGCCCGTGAGCCTGCTGGTCCTGGTCGCGCCCATGATCCCCGCGCCGGGCGAGGCGCCCGCCGACTTCTGGGCGCACACCGCGTACGAGCAGGAGGCCCGGGTGGGCTTCGACGACACGGTCGCACTCTTTTACCAGGACGTGCCGCCCGACCTGGCCGCCGCCGCGCTCCGCCGCGGCCGGTGCCAGTCCGAGGCCCGGATGGCCGAGCCGTCCCCGTTCCGCGCCTGGCCCGACGTCCCCACCCGCGTCCTGATCTGCCGCGACGACCGCCTCCTCCCGGTCGCCTTCCAACACCGCGTCACCCGCACCCGCCTGTCCCTCACCCCCGATGTCCTCCCCGGCGGCCACACCCCCGCCCTCAGCCACCCCCACCAACTGTCGGACCACCTCACCGCATACGCCGCCGAATACGGAATCGCCTGACGGCCTTCGCCGCCAGGCCCGCACAGATCCGGCACCGACCGCGCGAGCGGCCGGCGTCCGAGACCCACTCGGGTACGGCAACACCCGGGCAGGCACCGTGCTCCGGGGCCCCGGATCCGGCACCGACCGCGCGAGCGGCCGGCGGCGGAGGCCCGCTCGGGTCCTCCAACACCCGAACAGGCGAGCCGTACCCGGCGCCCCGGATCCGCACCACCCGCGAGCGGCCGGCGCCCGAAGCCCACTCGGATCCCGCGACACCCGCGCAGCCACCCCGGTCCCGCACAGATCCGGCACCGCCCGCGCGAGCCGCCGATGTCCGAGGCCCACTCGGGCCTGGCAACACGCGAGCAGGCGCGCCCGATCCGGGGCCCCGGATCGGCACCACCCGCGAGCGGCCGGCATACAAGGCCCGTTCGGGTCCTGCGACACCCGAACAGGCGCGCCCGGCCCAGGGCCCAGATCCGCACCACCCGCGAGCGGCTGGCATACGAGGCCCGCTCGGGTCCTGCGGCAGCCGAACAGGCGGGCCGGGCCTGGAGTCCCGGATCCGCACACCCGCGCGAGCGACCGGCGCCCGGCGCCCACCCGGATACGGCACCACCCGCGCAACCGCCCCGCGCTCAGGCTGCGCCCCAGATCCGGCACCGCCCGCGCGAAGGCCCGGAGCCCGGGGCGCACCCCGGATCCGGCACCGCCCCGCGCGAGCGGAACGTTGTCCGCCCGGGACCTGGACACCCGCCTGCGGCTGTGTTGTCATGCCTCGGGCATCGTTTCCAACGATGGAACGGGCCCGGGAGGTGTCCGCTGCACCTCCCCGTACAGCCGTTCCGCCGATTGCGCCGCCTGCGTCCGCCGCCCCGCGAGGGGCGGGGCTGACAACGGTGTCAGGACGGTGCGGGCCGAGCGACCGGGACGACCGGCGGTACCTCACGACGGGCCGAGAGGCCCGCTTCAGGACGGAGTTGTCCGTGAGAAGAAGACCAGCGTGGCGCGGGACGCACGGCATGCGGATACGGCGGCACCTCACCGTCGTCGCCCTCGCCGCGTGCACGGCGGCCATGACCGTGGCCGGGACGGGACAGGCGTCGGCGGGGTCGGGCGGGCACTCCGCCGGGCACCGTATTCCGACGGTGACCTCCGGGGACGCCCGCTTCCAGGTGCTGTCCCCGACCCTGATCCGCACCGAATACGCCCAGAACGGGAAGTTCACCGACAGCGCGACCTTCAACGCGATCGGCCGCGGCGACTTCACCCCGGCCTCGTACACCTCGAGCACCGCCAACGGCTGGCTGACCGTCAGGACCAGTGCGCTGACGCTGCGTTACCAGGTGGGCTCCGGTCCCTTCACCGCCCGCAATCTGTCGGTGCGGCTGACGGCCGGCTCCATGCCGGTGACGGCGGCGCCCTGGCAGCGGATCAGCTGCGCGGTCGGCGCCCTGTGCGAGGCGGAGAGCCTGTCGTACAGCGGGCTCGGCGTCGCATCCGACCACACCGGCTACACCGGCGCCGGCTTCCTCGCCGGCTTCCAGGGCACCGGCAGCTCGATGTCGGCCGACGTGGACGTCGCGACCGCGGGCACCTACCAATTCGACGCGCGGTACGCCAACTCCCAGGCGGGCGACGGCCAGAACACCACCCGCACCCTCACCCTGACCGTGGACGGCGGCGCCGCCAGGACGCTCAGCCTGCCGGTGACCGGCAGTTGGGACACCTGGGGCCAGGTCAGCAGCTCGGTGCAGCTTCCTGCCGGCCACCACTCGATCACGCTGACCAAGGCCGCGGCGGACTCCGGCAATGTCAACGTCGACAGCGTCGCCCTCGTGACGCCGGGCGGCGGCTTCCCGTCGACCGCGACGACCGCGATCACCGACTGCGCCTACGGCGCGAGCTGCGAGGCCGAGGCGACCAGGATCGCGGGCTCCGCGAAGATCGCCACCGATCACCGTGGCTACTCCGGCAGCGGCTTCCTCGCCGAACTCAACCAGGGCTCCGGCGTCACCACGCACGTCGTCGGTGTGCCGGCCGACGGCACGTACGACCTCCAGGTGCGGTACGCCAACTCCACGGGCGGCGACGGCCTGAACCAGACCCGTACCGCGTCGGTGACCTCCGGCGGTACGACGAGCACGCTGTCCCTTCCCGCGACGGGCAGTTGGGACACCTGGCAGACCGCCTCGGTGCCGGTGACGCTCAAGGCCGGCGACAACGACCTGGCCATCGGCTGCCCCGACGCGGCCAGTTGCCACATCAATCTGGACACCGTGTCGGTGACCGCGTCCGGCGCGGCGGCCCCGCAGCCGCACCTCGCGCTGGGCGGCTACCGGCGCAGCCTGGACGGGCTCAACGGTGACAACGGCGACCCGACCACCACGCCCGGCCTGCTCTACAAGGACGGTTGGTACCTGTTGGACGACACCTCCTCCGCGCTCTACGACCCGGCCACCCGCAAGGTCACCCAGCGCGCGACGCAGGGCGGCGCCCCGTACCAGGACGGTTATGTCTTCGGCTACGGCCACGACTACAAGCGGGCGCTGACGGATCTGGCCACGCTGACCGGTCCGCCGGAGCTGCTGCCGCAGTGGGCGTACGGCGTCTGGTACTCGGAGTACATCGACCGCACGGCCGCGGACTACGAGAACACGATCCTGCCCGCCTTCCGCTCCGAAGGCGTCCCGCTGGACGTGCTGGTGACCGACACGGACTTCAAGTCGCCCAACACCTGGAGCGGTTGGGAGATCGACCCGGCCAAATTCCCCGACCCGAAGGCGTTCTTCGACTGGTCGCAGTCGCAGGGCCTGCACAACACGCTCAACACGCACCCGAGCATCCTGGCCTCCGACCCGCGGTTCGCGCAGGCGCAGGCGACCGCCAAGGGCAAGCTGTCCAAGGGCGGTTGCGCGGGCGGCGCGAGCGCCGGCGGCGACTGCTACACCTTCGACTTCGGCGACCCCAACCAGCTCCAGGCGTACATGGACCTGCACCGCACCATGGACCAGCAGGGCGTGGACTTCTGGTGGCTCGACTGGTGCTGCGACAACTCGCAGTCCTCGCTCCAGGGCGTCACGCCCGACGCGTGGATCAACCAGGCCTACGCCCTGGACTCCGCTCCGGCGATCGGCCGCGGCTTCGTCACCTCCCGGGCGTACGGCTCGCTCCAGGCGGGCGGCTACAGCGGCCAGCAGGGACTGCCGACCGGGCCGTGGGCCGACAAGCGCACCACGGTGCACTTCACCGGTGACACCGCCTCGGACTGGGGCACGCTGCGCTCCGAAGTCGGTTACACGCCCGGCGAGTCGGCGGCCACCGGCATGTCCGCGGTCAGCCACGACATCGGCGGCCACAACGACATGACGGGCCTCACCGGCTCCGAGACGTACACCGACGGCAGCGGCACGCACACCACGCACAAGCTGCCCGACGATCTGTACGCCCGCTGGGTGCAGCTCGGCACCTTCCAGCCGATCGACCGGCTGCACTCCAACCACAGCGACCGGCTGCCCTGGCAGTACGGCGCGCAGGCCCGGCAGTCGGCGGACAAATTCCTCAACCTCCGCGAGAATCTGGTGCCTTACACCTACTCCCTCGCGCAGCAGGCGGCCACCACCGGTGTGCCGGTGGTCCGCGCCACCTATCTGGAGTACCCGGACGAGCCGCAGGCGTACAGCACGGCCGGCAGTGAGTACTTCTACGGCTCGGACATGCTCGTCGCCCCCGTGACGTCGCCCGGCGACACCGCCACGACGTCCGTGTGGTTCCCGCCGGGCCACCAGTGGACCGACTACTTCACCGGGCAGACCTACGCCGGCGGCACCACGCAGAACATCACCACCGGCCTCGACCGGATGCCCGTCTTCGTCAAGGCGGGCGCCACCATCCCGACCCGCACGAGCAATGTCACCGCCAACGACAAGGCGCCGCTGAACAAGGTGACGCTCACCGTCGCCGCGGGTGCCTCCGGCACCTCGACCCTCTACGAGGACAACGGCGTCTCGACGGGGCCGGGCCGCAGCGCCACCACGAGGATCCAGTACCGCGAGAGCGGCTCACGGCACACCGTCACCATCGGCCCGGCCGTGGGCTCCTTCCGCGGCCAGGTCACGAGCCGCCAATGGACGGTGACGCTGCTCGGCGTGACCGATCCGGGTCATGTCACCGCGGGCGGCAGAACCCTGCGTCCTGACGCCTACCACTACGACAGCGCCGCCCATTCGCTGACGGTCACCCTGCCGTCCCGCAGTGTGCACGCGCCGGTGGCCATCGGCTACCGCTCCTGAATCCCCTCCCCGGAGTGACGGGCCCGCACGCGACCGCGTGCGGGCCCGTACCGCTGTGCTCCCGGTCCGAAAGACCGTGGTCTCCGGTCCTCAGTCCTGCGCCGGGGGCGTCCCGCACAGCTCCGCGAAGCGGCCGGTGTCGATGTTGCCGCCGGAGAGGATGACGCCGACGCGCGGCGGGAGCGGGGTGACGCTGTGGGCGAGAAGGGCGGCGAGTGCGGAGGCGCCGCTGGGTTCGAGGACGATTTTCAGGCGTTCGAAGGCGAAGCGCATGGCCGCGCGGATCGCGTCGTCGGTGACCAGGGCGATGTCGTCGACCAGCCGCCGGTTGACAGAGAAGGTCAGCTCGCCGGGGATGTCGGCGGCCTGGCCGTCGGCGATGGTGCGCGGGACGGGGATGGAGACGCGCCGGCCGGCCGCGAGGGAGCGGCGGGTGTCGTCGCCCGCCTCCGGCTCGACGCCGATCACCCGGATGCCGCTGTGCAGTCCCTTGGCGGCGGTCGCGCTGCCCGCGATCAGTCCGCCGCCGCCGACCGGGACGACGAGGGCGTCCAACGGGCCGGTCTCGTCGAGGAGTTCGAGCGCCGCGGTGCCCTGCCCCGCGATGACGTGCGGGTGCTCGTAGGGCGGGATGAGGGACAGGCCGCGTTCGGCGGCCAGCGCCTCGCCGATGGCGACCCGGTCACCGGTGTAACGGTCGTAGGTGACCACTTTGGCGCCGTAGCCCTCGGTGGCCTCCCGCTTGGAGCGCGGGGTGTCCTCCGGCATGAGGATCACGGCGCTGCTGCCCAGTTCGCGGGCGGCGAGCGCGACGGCTTGGGCGTGATTGCCCGAGGAGTAGGCGGCGATGCCCTTGGCGAGCTGCCGCGGTGACAGCCGGGAGGCGGCGTTGTAGGCGCCGCGGAATTTGAAGGCGCCGATGCGCTGGAAATTCTCGCACTTCAGATGGACTTCGGCGCCGACGAGCGCGTCCAGGGTGCGCGAGCGCAGTACCGGGGTGCGGTGCGCGACACCGGCGATCCGGGCGGCGGCGTCACGGACGTCGTCGAGGGTGACGGGAGCGGCGCCGGCCGGGGGCCGCGGGGAGGAGATCACCAGCGCACCCTATGCCGGGACGTCCGGGCGCGCGGATCCGGCGCCGTAGCGTCACAGCCGCCCCGGCAGCCCCGTGCATCCCGACCGCCACCTGAGTCCGGTCTCTGCCGGGTGACGGCGGGCGGATACACCGATCCGCTGCCCCTCATGTCTTGACGCGCGCGACCACGACCGCAAAGAATGACGGGCAACGGGATGACAACGTTGTCTAAACGAGGAGCACTACCGTGGCCACTGACCCCGCAGGACTGGGCCGTCGGCGTTTCGCCCAACTGGCCGCACTCACCTCGCTGGCCGTCGCCACCCCGCTGTCGGTCGGCGCGGCCTCGGCAGACGCCGCGCCCGCGGGCCACAGTTCCCCCGGCGGATGGACGCCGGGCCACGGGCCGGGCCACGCCCCGGACGACGACGTCGCCGCCGCGTACTACCAGGCGCTGCTCACCCACACCCGCTGGGCCGAGACGCAGTGGGACGCCAAGGCCGGGTACTACACCCGCACCGACTACAACTTCGTCGTCGTCCTCGGCAATGCGGTGCTGCTGACCCGCGGCACGTACGACGCGGACAGCGCTGGCGTCGACAAGGAGACGCTGCGCTCGCACACGCTGGCCACGATCAAGCACTTCGCCGCGTCCAACCGGCTGACCGGCGGCACCGAATGGGGCCGCACCCTCTTCTTCGACACCACCTTCCAGCTCTACTTCGTGCTCGCCGCGCGGCTGCTCTGGGACCAGTTGGACGCGCAGACGCAGGGGTACATCGACACGATCGTGCGCGAACAGGCCGCCTTCACCACGTCGTTGGGCACCGGGAACGACCCGGCGTCCGGTACGTGGACGCCCAACGGGCTCAAGGGCGGCTTCGTCGGCGACACCAAGCTGGAGGAAATGGGCGTCTACGCCCAGTCGCTGGCGCCCGGTCTCGCGTGGGCCGCCGACGACCCGCGGCACGCCGACTGGAGCGCGGCGTACGGCCGGTGGAGCCGCAACGAGACCGGGCTCCCGGCCGCCGACCGGGCCAATCCGGCGGTGGTGGACGGTGTCGCGGTCAGCGAGAACACCGCGCAGAATCTGTACGACACCTTCATCGTGGAGAATCACGGTTCCTTCGGGCCGCACTACCAGCAGGAGTTGTGGCGCACCTCGGGCCGCAACTCGGCGCACTTCATCACCGCGGGCCGGCCGCTGCCGGAGGTGCTGACCGCGCAGCCGAACGCCGATCAGCTGTGGCGCACTCTGCTGATGGTGATGAGCGACGCGGGCGAGCCGCTGATGCCGATGGTCAACGACCGGGAGCATCTGTACGGCCGCGACGTGATCCCGCTGGCGTTCCTCGCCCAGGTCGCGGGCGACCGTACGGCGGCGTGGGGCGAGGCCGCGATGGCGGCGCGGCTGGCGCCGTACCAGGCGTACGCGCCGCTCTACCGGCTGGCGAAGTTCTCGGGCGAGGCGAAGTACGAGCCGGAGGCCCGCGCCGAGGTGGCGATCAGCTATCTGCTGCACGAGTGGCGGGCCGCGCACGGCGGTGTCGTCCGGCCGCTGTCGGACACCGAGATGTTCCAACGGGCCTCCGGGCTCCAGGACTTCGGCACCGGCCCCGGCCTGGTGGCGCACCAGACCCCGGCCGCCTGGGCGGGCGCGGTGAGCAAGCCGGGCTTTGTGAAGTTCGCCTGGCAGCCGGCGCACGACGACTGGCTGTTCGCGCTCAGCGGTCCGACGCCGATGTTCCTGCCCGCGACGGCGGCGAAGGTGCTCAAGCGGTCGGTGACGACCTATCGCGCGGTCCGCGACGGCTTCGACGCGACCGCGACCGTACTGACCCTGGACTCCGGCACCGCCGGTTTCACCACCCTGCCGTCGGGCGAGGTGGTCTACGCGACCAGCGGTACGGCGGCCGGCGAGGGTTCGCTGCGGGTGCAGAATCTGACCATGCCCGGGGTCGCGGGGCTCGACGGCGGGCGGACGTACACCGCCGCCGAGGGCAGCGTCACCGTCGCCTCGCAGGACAGCGGCAACGCCGGTGTCGGCCCGGGGCCGCGGGTCGACGAGCTGTCGGTGCCGAGCGGCTCCTGGCGTTATGTGCGCATGCTGGGCGTGGCAGGCCACACCACCTACGGCTACTCGCTGTACGCCTTCGAGGTCCGTGACGGCGCGTCAGGACCCGACCTCGCGCAGGGCGGTACGGCCACGGCCTCGTCCGCCGACAGCGGCAAGGGCGCCGCGCTCGCCGTGGACGGCAACGCGACCACCCGCTGGGCGGTGTCGGTCGGCGACCGGGGCCGCGCGGACAGCTGGCTGGCCGTCGATCTCGGTGCCGCGCGCACCTTCGACCGGGTGACGCTGCGCTGGGAGACGGCGGCGGCGCGCGCCTACCGTGTGCAGGGTTCGGCGGACGGGCAGACCTGGACGGATCTGGTCCGCTTCCCCGAGGCCGATCTGACCAGTCACGGCGGCTGGCTGTCGGTCGACGGGCGCGCCGGCCTGGTCGTACGGGGCGCCGCCAACCCGCTGTCGGTGTACGGCGATCAGGTGCTGCTGTCCGACGGTCCCGCCGAGCCGTTGCTGGTGGAGGGCCTGCCGTCCGGCGACCCGCGGAAGGTGCGGGCCGCCGCGGCGCTGCCCGCGCCGCGGGCCGGCAGCGCGGCGGTGCGGGCGAGCACGGCGGGCGGGCACCTGAGCCTGTTCAATCTCTCGGCCGAGGCCGTCGCGACCACCGTGTCGGTGCCGCAGAGCCGGTCCCGGCTCACGCTGTACGCCGGCACGCAGCGCGTCACCGCGGACGGCACCGAGGTGAGCGTCGAGCTGGCCGCCGCGTCCGCCGCCGTCGCCCCGGCCCGCTTCACCCTGACCTCCCGTGCCTGGGGTCCGGTCCCCACCGGGCTGCGGATCGAGGTGGTGGACGCCGCGACCGTCCGGGTCAGCGGCCCCGCCGCCCGGCTGCTGGTCCGCACGCCGTCGGGCGCGAGCGCCGCGGTGGACGTACGGGCCGGCCGTACGGCGCAGGTGACCGTGCGCGGTGCCACACCGTATCCGCTGGCCGACATCGCCCGCGGCCGGGAGACCTTCCCGACCCGGCCGCTGCCCGCCGGCATGTCCGACCCGGCCGCCGCGGTCGACGGCGATCCGGCCACCTCCTGGCGGCCCGGCTCGGCGAACGGCCGGATGGTCGTGGACCTGGGCGCCGCGGTCGCCGTCCGGGAGATCCGCACCGCCTGGACCGGCGGCCGGGTACCGGCGGCGGCGATCGAGTTCAGCACCGACGGCCTCACGTACAGCGGCGCGGGCGAACTGCGCCGCCGCGGCCGCACCGCCACCCTCGGCACCGACGCCACCGCCCGCTACGTGGCCCTCGCCGTCTCCGGCGGACGGGCCACGGACGCCCGCCTGGTCAGCCTGGAGGTCGTCCCCGCCTGACCCCCGCCACCGGCCGCACCGGCCGGACACCGAGCCCCGGTCCGGGGCGCAGCAGACTGGGTCAGGCCGGTCTGCCGCCCCGGACCGGCACCAACCTCGCCGGAACTGCCGCACGTCGCAGGATGGTTGACCTGTGCACGCGGTGGTGAGTAACTTACCGACGCCAGATGGCGCACGGTAGGAATCCTTCACCGGGCGCTTGCTCCAGCCCCCTTGCGGATCCGACCCGGACGAGGTTTCCATGCGGACCCCTGCACTGACGGCAGCCGCGGCGCTGCTCGCCTCTCTCACCCTTGTGTTCAGTGGAAGCGCCGGCGCGGCGCCCGTATCGGCGTCGGGCGCGGACGGGGGGCACGGACGGCACGGGCCGGCCGGGCGGGGGTTCGACCGGCCGTACACGGGGTTCGCGCCCGCGGGGACGGTGCTGCGGCGCGGGACGCCGCGGTCCGCCGGGCTGGACGCGGCGCCGATCGACGCCTTCGAGCAGCAGATGGCGCAGTGGGAGAACCCGGCCTCGGGGGCGAACTACCTCTTCCCCGGGGCGACGACGCTGATGGCGCACGACGGTGTGGTGGTGGAGCGCGGCGCGGGCGGATACGCCGTCAAGTACGCGGACGCCACGCATGAGTTGCCCGCCGATCAGTGGGTGCCGGCGCGGACGGACACGATCTACGACCTGGCGTCGCTGTCGAAGCTGTTCACCTCGATCGTGGCGATGCAGCAACTGGAGGCGGGCCGGATCGATCTGGACACTCCGGTCGCGCACTACCTGCCGGAGTTCGCCACCAACGGCAAGGGCGCCATCACAATCGAGCAACTGCTCACGCACACCTCGGGGTTCGACGCCGACCCGGTGCCGTCGCTGTGGCAGGGCTACCCGGACCTGCCGTCCCGCGAGAAGGCGATCCTCGACGCGAAGCCGATCAACCCGCCGGGGACCACGTATCTGTACTCCGATCTCAACATGCTCAGCCTGCAATTGGTGCTGCAGAAGGTGACGGGCAAGCCGCTGGACACGCTGGTGCGCGACGGCATCACGGGGCCGCTGCGGCTGACCGACACCGGCTACAACCCGCCGGCCTCGAAGCTGCCGCGGATCGCGGCGACGGAGTACGAGGCGAGCCCGCCGCGCGGCATGGTGCGCGGGCAGGTGCACGACGAGAACGCCTGGGCGATGGGCGGGGTCGCGGGGCACGCGGGCGTGTTCTCCACGGCGGACGACTTGGCCGTACTGGCGCAGACGATCCTCAACGGCGGTACGTACAAGGGCCGTCGGATCCTTGACCGGAACAGCGTCACGCTGATGGAGCGGAACTTCAACCAGGCGTTCCCCGGTGACTCGCACGGCCTGGGCTTCGAACTGGACCAGATCTGGTACATGGGCGGCCTGTCCGGGCCGCAGACCCTCGGGCACACCGGCTTCACCGGCACCTCGCTGGTGATCGACCCGCAGTCGCGGTCCTTCGCCATCCTGCTGAGCAACCGGGTGCACCCGACGCGCAACACGCCGTCCACGAATCCGCCGCGCCGCGCCATCGGCACGGCCCTCGCGCAGGCGATCCCCGTACGGGCGCCCGGCCGCGGCCCGGCCTGGTACTCGGGCCAGGGCGGCGGCACCACCAGCACCCTCACGACCGGAGCGCTCGGTTCCACCGGCCCCGTGGACGTCGACTTCTCCGCCTTCGTCAACACCGAGTCCACCGACCTGCTCTCCGTGGAGTCCTCCACCGACGGCGGTACGACCTGGCAGCCGCTGCCGCTGCGGGTGACCGGCAGCGGGGCGCCGGCCGGGAGCCCGACCGCGCTGTCCGGCCAGTCGGTCCGCGCCTGGTGGCACGTGCACGCCGAACTCCCGCAGGCGGCAAGCACCTTGCTGCGCTGGCGGTACACCACCGACCCGGTCTACGAGGGCCGCGGTGTGGACCTCGCGGCCCTGTCGGTGACCTCCGGCCACCACGATCTGCTGCGGTCCGCGGGCCTCACGCCGTCCGGCGCCTGGCGGCAACTGCCCGCCGCACGCTGACAGTCACGCCGGCAGCCCGAGCACGTCCCGCCTCGGGCGGCCCGCACCGGGCCGCCCGAGGCGGCGTTGACCCCGGCGATCACGGTGGATACGTTTCCCCCGTGCCAGCCGGTTCCGACAGCGACTCCCCCGAAGCGAGCCCCCTGACGCGGGTCAGGTCGCTGCTGCCGAGCCTCGCGCCCGCCGAACGGCGGGTGGCCGCCGCGGTGCTGGCCAATCCGGCGCTCGCGGCGCGCAGCAGCATCAGCGAGCTGGCGGAGGCCGCCGCCACCAGCGAGACCACGATCATCCGCTTCTGCAAGTCGGTGGGCCTGCGCGGCTACCCGGAGCTGCGGATCGCGCTCGCCGCCGCCGCGGCACGCGCCGAGGCCCGCGACGACCGGCACCTGGGCAGCGACATCACGCCGAGCGACGACCTGTCCGAGGTGGTCGGCAAGGTCGCCTTCGCCGACGCCCGCGCGGTCGAGGAGACCGCGCGGCAGCTCGACGTGGGGACGCTGCGCCGGGTGGTCGCGGCCGTCGCCGCCGCGGGCCGGGTCGACATCTACGGCGTCGGCGCCAACGCCCTGGTCGCGGCCGACTTCCAGCAGAAGCTGCACCGTATCGGCCGGATCAGTTTCGCCTGGAGCGACACCCACATCATGCTGACGTCGGCCGCCGTGCTCAGCCCGGGCGATGTCGCGATCGGCCTGTCGCACACCGGGGCCACCGCCGACACCGTCGAGGCGCTGCGGGTGGCGCGCGGGCACGGTGCGACGACCGTGGCGCTGACCAGCTTCCCCCGCTCGCCGATCCGCGAGGTGAGCGACCATCTGCTGACCACGGTCGCCCCCGAGACGACCTTCAGATCCGGCGCCACCGCCAGCCGGATTGCTCAACTCACCGTGATCGACTGCCTGTTCATCGGTGTCGCCCAGCGCCACCAGGACAGCGCCCGGCGCGCCCTGAAGGAGACGTACGACGCGGTCGGCGACCACCGGCTGTCCGAGCCGTAGCCGTACCCGTACCCGTAGCCACGAGCGCTACGGTGCCCCGTCCGCACCCGGCACATCCTGTGAGCCCTCCGGCCGCGGCGTCTCCAGGATGCCGTTGAGCAGGACGTCGAAGGCCCAGCCGAGCCGCTGCTCGCCCGTGCCGCTGACCAGGTCCATGCCGAGGGCGGCGATCCGCGGGAACGTCCGCGGCGTCGCGGCCAGGATGGCCGCGGTGAGGTCGCTCTCCTCACGGCGGGCGTCGTCCGCGACCTTCCGGGTGCCCTGCTCGGTGGCCGTCGCCGTCACGAAGTGCAGCAGCAGGTCGACGGCCCAGGCGGTGCGGTCCTCGGGGACGCCCTCGGCGAGCAGCGCGAGCAGCCCGTCGACCATCCGCAGATAGCCGGGACCGGCCGGCCGGGTGACCAGCGCGGACTGCGCGAGGCCCGGATACTCCATCAGGGCGCTGCCGTACGACCAGAGCACCGTGACCAGCCGCTCGCGCCAGTCCCCCGGCGCGGTGACCGGGCTCAGGTCGAGGCCGCCGAGCAGATCGTCGAGCATGTACGCGCGCAGCTCCGCGGTGTTGCCGACGTAGACGTAGAGCGAGGCGGGACCGGTGTCCAGTTCCTGCGCGAGCCGTCGCATCGTGACGCGTTCCAGGCCCTCGGCCCGCATGATCCCCAGGGCGGCGGCGACGATGCCCTCCAGGGACAGCGCGGGCTTGGCGGGCCGCTCGCGGCGGCTGATCGGAGCGGTCTTCCCAGGCGTCATCGCTCCAGCATAACGAACGGGAACGAACACGTTCGTCAGAAAATCGCCGCATTCCGCGCGCTCCGCACCACTCCCACCTGCGGGTTTGCCTTGTCGTGGGCGAGCGGCAGCGATCTGAACATGTTCGTGACGAACATGTTCGTGTACGGTGGGGGTATGCCCGGCCGGACCGGGCGACAGACCCGACCCCACGCCGGAAGGAGGTCCCGCCATGACCGCCACGACACCCACTCCCACCCGCTCGGCGGGCACCAGCGCATCGACCCGCCTGATGTGGGCGATTCTCGGGCTGGTGCTGCTGGCCGACGCCCTCGACATGATCGACTCGACGGTCACCAACATCGCCGCCCCCACCATCAGCGCCGATCTGCACGGCGGCGAGGGCCTGATCAAGTGGCTGGGATCGTCCTACATGCTGGCCATGGGCGTGCTGCTCGTGGTCGGCGGCCGGCTCGGCGACAAATTCGGCCAGCGCCGGATGTTCCTGATCGGCATGGGCGGGTTCACGCTCGCCTCGGCGGTCGCCGGCTTCTCGCCCGATCCCGCGCTCCTGATCGTCGCCCGCGTGGTGCAGGGCGCCTTCGGCGCGCTGATGATCCCGCAGGGCATGGCGATCATGACCAAGACCTTCTCCCGGGACATGCTCGGCAAAGCCTTCGCCTTCTTCGGGCCGCTGCTCGGCATCGCCTCGGTCGGCGGCCCGATCCTGGCCGGATTCATCATCGACGCCGACCTGTTCGGCCTCTCCTGGCGGCCGGTCTTCCTGATCAATCTGATCCTCGGCGCGATCGGCCTCACGCTGGCCTTCCGGCTGCTGCCGCGCGACGACGGCGACCGTACGGTGGTGGTCGACGGACGGGGTTCCGCGCTGCTCGGCCTCACCATGTTCGGCCTGCTCTTCGGTCTGGTCGAGGGCTCCACCAACGGCTGGACGGCCGCCCCGATCGCCTCGCTGGCCGTGGGCCTGGCGGCCTTCGCCGCCTTCGCGCGCCGCCAGACCACCGCGTCCGACCCGCTGCTCAAGCCGTCGCTGCTGCGCAACCGGGGCTTCGGCTCGGGGCTCGTCGTCGGCCTGGTGGTCTTCGCGAGCACCAGCGGCCTGATCTACGTCCTGTCGCTGTTCATCCAGGAGGGTCTGCACGCCTCGCCGCGCACCGCCTCGCTGGCGCTGCTGCCGCTGACGCTGGGCATCATCGTGGCGGCGGGCGCCTGCATGGCGCTGATCAAGAAGCTCGGCCGGACGCTGATCTTCGCCGGGATCGCGGTCGTCCTGGCGGGCGGCGGCTGGCTGCTGGCGCTGGTCGTCCACTCCGGTACGGGCCTCGGGCTGTGGACGCTGGCCGCGCCGGTCTTCGTCACCGGCCTCGGCATGGGCGCCTGCTACGGCACGATCTTCGACATCGCGCTCGGCGACATCGATCCCGACGAGGCGGGCAGCGCCAGCGGCTCTCTCTCGGCGATCCAGCAGCTCGCCTCCGGCATCGGCTCGGCGGCCGTCACCTCGGTGTTCTTCACCACGGCCGGCGCCGGTCTCGGCCACGCCATGACGATCAGCCTGATCGTCGTCCTGGCACTCGGCGCCGCCTGCCTCCCGGCCGTCGCGCTGATGCCCAGGCGCGCCCCGGAGGAGACCGGCCACTGAGTCGTCGGGCCGGCCGTACGCCGCCGGCCGCGCCGCGGGCTACTCGACCGTCATCGCGGGCTGCACACCGGAAATGCAGCAGGCCGCGAAGTACAGCAGGATCGGGTGGGTGTACGGCACAGCCTGGTCCGGCAGGTGCACCAGGCTGTGGGTGGCGCCCGCGGCGCGCGGCTCGTACGCGGAGACCAGGACGGCCGCGTCGGGCAGATAGCGGGTGGCGGGCGGCCACTGTACGTCGATGTCGGAGCCGGTGGGCACGATCCAGGACCACTGCCGGCCGCGGGCGAGGACGCAGCCGGAGCTGGGCAGGCAGTCCAGGATCCGCAGGCCGTGCTCGGCGGACGTCTCGACCACGTCGCAGCCGAGGCCCGGCGGGAAGCCGCCGACGGTCGGCACCGCGATCCGCTCGCGCGCGGCCGCCGCGTCCCCGGCGTCCAGCGGCAGCCTGTCGCGGCGCAGATTCCACGACGCGGCGGCGGCCCGCCGCTCCGGCGGCGGAATCCGCTTCATCGGACCGCCCCCGCGACCAGACGCGGCCCGCGAGGGCCGGCGCGCCGGGCGGCTGGAACCACCGCCGCCGACGGCATGGCCTCCAGGGCGGGCGCGGCCGGCCCGGCGGGCGCAGCCGGTACGGACGGCAGCACGGCCGCGGACGGATCGACCGGCACCAAAGGCACCGCAGGCACGCCCGCCGCGGCCTTCGCGGACGGCCCGCCAGGCGCCACGGGCCCGGGCCTCACGGACAGTCCGACCGGTGCGACGGGCACGGCCCTCGCGGACGGACCGACCGGCAGCGCCGACGCCGTCGGCGGCACGGCCGGCACCGCCGCGGGCGGCACCGCGATCGTTGCCCAGGCCGCCCAGGCCGCCCAGGGCGCCCAGCCGCCGCCGGGCGCCGCTGGTCCCGCGCCCCATGCCGTGCTCAGTGCCGCCACGACCACCAGGCCGCGCCCACCTTCGTCCGGCGGGCGGGCATCGGCCCGGGCCTCGCTGTGCCCCTCGGCGCCGACCTCGACCCGGACCTCGTTCCCGGCGCGCCGCAGGGAGCAGACCACACCGTCGCCGACGGTGTGCACGACGGCGTTGGTGACCAGTTCCGAGACGACGAGCACGACGTCGTCCGCGACGCCCTCCGGCAGCCCCCAGCGGCCGAGTTCGGCACGGGCCCGGTGACGTACGGCGGCGACCCCGGCGCGGTCGCCTGCGGCGGCGCGCAGGACGGTGTGCGCCTCGTCGGCGCGGCGCGGAGCCGGAATCCGCGGTGTGCCGGTGACCGATGGTCTGCCCGTCGAAGATGCCATGGCCGTCACCTCTCGTGGGGGCCGCGTATGTGGGGTCGCGGTGGCACGCCCGGCGGCGTTGCCACCGGATTCGGCCTGCGCCGCCATCGCGTGGGTCGGGGGCTCCCGCGATGACGACGTGACGAACGACCGGGCGCGCGGAGGGGTCCTGACAACGTAGTCATCTGGCCGACCGACTGCGCCGCCGTCACCACTATGGTGTCGCCACCCCCAACTCGCAAGCCACAGAGTGCAATTCGCAGAATGAGCCAGGAACGGGCGGCACACCGGGGCAACATGGCACACATCGCAGGCGCGGAACGCGCGGACGCACAGCCGCCGACCTGCCGGAACCCACATCCGGAGACGGCTGGTTCGAAGGCGGCGCCAGGCTTCGGACTCTTCACCCACAGCGCCCCCTCCCGGACCTCCGGCCGGTGCCGCGCCCACAGTTCAGCGGGGGCGTCGTCCGCGCCCGGCCAGGCCGCCGGACGGTCGGGAGTACGCAGGAACGGCACTGCCGCCCCGCCACTGCGGCGCTCAGCCGGCCGCGAGGAACGGCCGGATCAGGGCGAGGAGTTGGGCCGGGCGGTGCAGCGGGATGATGTGCCCGCAGTCCTCGATCAGATGTGCCGTCAGGTCGTCGGCCAGCGGGCGCAGTTGGCGTTCCAGTGCGGCGCCCACCGGGTGCGCGCCGATCGCCAGCGTCGGCACGGTGAGCCGGCCGGACGCGTCGGCGGCCTCGATCTGGCGTGCGCTGACCGGGAGTTGCCGGTAGTACGAGAAGGCGGCGCGCAGCGACTCGCGGCCGGTGTAGGCCGCGACGAAGGCGTCCCGCAGCTGCGGGCGCACCCCGTCGCCGAGGGTGCCGTTGTCCAGGAACCAGTCCAGATACGCCCCTTCGTTCCCGGTGAGCACGGACTCCGCGAGGCCGGGCGCGGCATGGAAGCCGAACCACCACGGCGGGCCGCCGACCAGGAATTCCTCGGCGCCCGGCAGCCTGCCGAGCAGCGACTCCATGAGCACCAGCCGCCGCACCCGCCCGGGCCGGCGCATGGCGAGCAGGAAGGCGGGCGGTGCGCCCGCGTCGATGCCGACCACGGACGCCGAGGTCTCCCCCAGCGCGTCCAGCAGCGCGGCGGCGTCGGACGCGAGCGTGCCCGCGTCGTAGCCGTCGGCCGCCCGCGTACTGTCCCCGAAGCCGCGCAGGTCCGGGGCGATCACCCGGTGCCGTGCCGCCAGGTCGGGCAGTACGTCGCTCCACAGCCGCCAGGTGTGCGGGAAGCCGTGCAGCAGCAGGACGGCAGGGCCCGCCCCGGCGAGGGCGACGTTCAAGGTGACGCCGTTGACGTCGACACGGCGCAGTTCGACGTCCGGCGCGGGCGGAGCCGGGGTCGGGGCGCTGGTCCGCTCGGTGGTGCTCTGCCTGTTCGTCACGGTGGCCTCCCGGGTTACGATTGGTGACCACCTCACGCTAGGAAACGGCGTCGAGGCTGCCAAGACCGCACTTCCCCGACAGGTGGTGAGCCCGAGGTGACCTCCTCACCGGCGGCGCCGGACCCCGCCCCGCACGCCGTGGGCGCGCGCGGCGACCTTTTCGACCCGCTGTGCCCGACCCGCCGGCTGCTGGACCGGATCGGCACGAAGTGGACCTCGATGGTGGTGAAGGTGCTCGCGGAGGCGGACCCCGCCGAGGTGCGCTTCGCCGAACTGCGCCGCCGTATGCCGGGCGTCTCGCAGAAGATGCTCTCGGCCACCTTGCAGAGCCTGGCCAGGGACGGTCTGGTCGCGCGCCGCGTCGAACCGACGGTGCCGCCGCGCGTCCACTACCGCCTCACCCCGCTCGGCCTGTCCCTGGACGCGCCGCTGGCCGCGGTCCGCGCCTGGGCCGAGCAGCACATGCCGGAGATCGACCGCGCCAATCGCGCCGCCGACGAGAGCGCCGCCGACCGGAACGACGAACAGTAGGGTCCGCGGCGGGTCCGGGCGCTAGGGCGTGTCCGCAATGTCGCGCTTGGCTCGCGGCGCCTCGCGCGGCCTAGCGGCGCCGGGACCAGGACAGGATCGCCCGCTTGTACGGGGCGGCCATCTCCAGGTCCCGCACCCGGTCGAGCCGGACGAGCGCGTGTCCCTTGTGGTCGTCGCCGATACGGTCCTCGGGGTCCGGCGGCGGCTGGTCCGGCGGCAGCAGCGAGCAGCCGTAGGTGACGATCAGGGACCGTTCGACGGGTGTGGTCTCCAGGATCCACACGCCGTCGTCGATCAGCGCGTCGGCCTCCACCAGCAGGCCGGTGCGCTCCAGCACATGGCGTTCCACGGCGGATTCGGGCGAGGCGTCCGGCCTCCTGCCGGTCTCCGCGTCGCCGCTGTCCAGCGGGCCGCCGGGGAGTTCCCACTCCTCGCGGTCGTTCTTCGACAGCAGGACGCGGCCTTCCGCGTCGAGCACCACGGCCTTCACGTGCACCGGCCACACCGGCGGCTGATACGGCATCGAAATCCTCTTGTGGCGAAGGGACTTCGGGACCGTAGCACGCGGTAGGGCCGGGTGTCGGCGGCTCGTCGGCGGGATGTCACGGGCGTCGCCCGTACGAGTGTTCCGCCCGTCCGCCGACGGCCGCCGGCCCCGTCGCGCCCCTTACTTGTCCAGGCTCAGCAGCGCGAAGATGCCGCCCACGACCGGCCGCGCCTGGAAGCCCGACTGGTTGTCGGACACCGTGTCGTAGAGGTCGGTGAAGGGCACCCGGGACGGTGTGGAGGTGGCGAAGGCGTAGAGCGCGCCGATCAGCCGGTCGCTGACCGGGTGGTCGCGCAGCCACGCGGCGGTCCACATCTCCCAGTCGCCCTTGGTGTACGAGTGCCGCGGGTCGAGCGGCACCCCGAACTGGTTGACCTGGGTGGCGTACCAGTCCGCCTCCTCGCGGGCGACGGCGGCGGGGACCAGGCCGAGGCCGAGCAGCGCGTCGGGGTAGCCGTTGTACTTCAGGCTCCAGGTGCCGGGCTGGTCGTAGGCGAGCTTGAGGTGGTCGGGCGTGGTGTCCTGGGCCTTGGTCACCCACTGCCCGATGTAGTCGCGGGCGGTGGCCCGGTAGCGGGTGGCGTCGGCCGAGTTGCCCGCGGCGGCGGCGATCCGGCTCATCGCGCCGATGCCGAGGATGCCCTTGAGCGCGAGGTTGGCGCTGTGCGCGATGAAGCCGGTGAAGTCGTCGGTCTGGTTCTGGTAGCCGGGGTCGAGCGCGTTGGTGACCAGGTAGTCCGTCCACTGCTTGAGGATCGCGTAGTGGTCGGTGGCGAAGGCGCGGGCCTTGGCGGAGTCGACGCGCGCGATGTACGCGGCGCTCATCAGCACCATGTTGGCCGACTCCTCGACCTGCATGGACTCCTCGTTGCCGTCGTTGTGCCCGGTGGCGTTCGGATAGCTGGAGCCGAGGTCGTGCTCGGCGAACTCCTTGGGCCAGCCGCCGTGTTCCGCGTAGTCCAGCAACGGGCCGAGCAGCAGGCCCAGATACGCCGGGTCCAGGTAGAGGAAGACCGGCATCGCCGGATACGTGACGTCGACGGTGGAGACATTGCCGTCGCTGGAGATCTCCTTCAGGAACGCCCAGGGCTTGCCGTCCCTGCTCACCAGTTCCGTGCCGCCGAACGCCTGGCGCAGCGAGAGCGCGCACAGCGCCGCGTATTCGGCGCCGCCGGCCGCGGTCGCGTCCTTCCGGATCTTCCGGTCGAGCGCGTCCGTACGCCGGGCCGCGGCGCCGGCGTCGGCGTGGAAGTACGCGGCCATGTGCTGCCAGTCCGGCCAGTACGAGCGCCACAGCGGCGGGAGTTGGGTGCCGAGGTAACTGACCGCGGGCTCGCGGACATGGCCGACCGACAGTGTCGCGGTGCGCGGCGAGCGGCGCACCGAGCCGAGGTCGAAGTGGAAGGCGAAGACCGGCCAGCGGTCGTTGATGGCGCGTGGCTGCCCGTCGTCGACAACGTTGCCGAGCTTGCCGTCGGTGACCACCGCCTTGCGTACGACGGTGTCGGCGCCGATCTGCCAGGTGAGACCCGGCTGTTGCGCGGCGCTCCACACCGTGGTGCCCCAGGTGGCCATGTCGCCGTTCTCGGCGAGCACCCGCGGGGTGTCCGGGGTGAAGGACAGCGACGTCAGGGACGGGCCGCCCGCGGTGCCCGGCACCTCCTCCCGCGCCCAGCGGATCTTGGTGCCGGAGTCGGCGTGCAGCCACTCCCCCGAGATGTCGAAGTACAGCCCGACGTCGTGCGCGGCGCCGTCCGTGCTGCGCACCTCGGCCGTGATGTACGACAGCGGCATCGACTGCCGCCGCAGGTCGCCGGGTTCGATCGGCGACAGGAAGGTGAGCGTCAGCTCCACGCCGCCGGCGGCCAGCACGTACTGCGAGCGGGTCGCGGTGAGGGTCAGCGAGTGCTGCGCCATGCCGCGCGGCAGCGGGTGGTCGGGGATGTTGGGCGCGCCGATGAACAGGAAGTCGGTGCCGTCGATCCTGGCCAGGCCCGTCATGGCGGTGGTGCGGCCGGTCCAGAAGGACGGCCAGCGCCCGGCGAGCAGGTCCCCCGCCAGCCAGGTGCTCAGGTACGGGGAGCGCACCGCGAGCGGCACGGCCGGCGGGCGGATCGGGTCGAACACCGGAAGAACGGAACCGGACGCCGAGTGGCCGCTGTTGGCGGGGGCGGACCCGGGGACGCCGTTCGGCTGCTCGGCCCGGGCGGTCTGCGCCATGCCAGGCAGCAGGGTGACGCCGGCCGCGCCGAGACCGACCACGCCCGTGCTCCGCAGCAGGCCCCGGCGGCTCACTCCGCCGCCGGACGACGGCAGTCGGCCGGATTCCGGTCCGGGCTCCGCGGGCGTGTTGATCGTGTCGGACATCAGATCCTCCTGAAGAGGTATGTGGAGCCGAGAGTGTGTGACTGCGGGGCGGCGCCGCCATGACAACGTTGGAATTCGGCATCGGAATGAGAGCACGGCGCCACCGCGTTGTCCACACTTCGCGCACATCCTCACAGCGGGCTCCCGTGATGGTGACCGCAGCCGCCGGTGTCGGCGCGTTCACCAAGGGCCTTGCGACCTGGGCCTTTCCGGGGCGGACGGGATTCATCCTGTCGCCGGACGAGCGGAGTCGGCCGTACCGCCGAGCGCGGCCCGTACATGCGCGGACGCTTGACAGCTCCCGGATGCTGGTCCAACGTGCTTTACAACGTGGGAAATTCGGCACGCGGTGGCGGCGGGACGAGACGGTTCTGGATCCGGAGGTGTTCGTGGTGGTCGGCATGTCCGCGGAACCGCCCGGGCACGGCGTTCGGCCCGGTCCCCGGGCGGAACGCGCGCGGGGACCGGGCCGTGGCGGGGCGATGTGACGTGGTGTCAGCCCTGGGTCAGAAGGTGGCCGCCGGATTGACCTCGGACTTGGTGATCCCCGTTCCCGGCACACCCCACTTGGCGAAGATCTTCGCGTAAGTGCCGTCCGCGATCAGCTTGTTCACCGCGTCGCTCAGCGCCTTGCCGACCGGTGAGCCCTTGGCCGTCACGAAGCCGACCGGAGTGGTGCTGATCTCGCCGAGGAATTTGGTGTTCGGCACATGGGTGGCGTCGTACTTCAGTCCCAGGGTGGGGCCGAAGAACACGTCCACCTTGCCGTTCGCCAGGCCGAGGAAGATCGGCGCGGTGTCGGTGAAGTACTGCACCTTGTACGGCTTCTTGCCGGCGCCCGCGCACTTGGAGGCGCCGTCGGTGAGGATCTGCTGGAAGGTCGAGCCCGGGCTGGTGGCCACGGTCAGCCCGCACAGGTCGGTGAGCGCGGTCACCGAGTCGACGGGGACGTCCTTGGCCCCGAGGAAGGACTGGCCGTCGTTGAGGTAGGTCGCGAAGTCCACGACCTGCTCGCGCGCCTTGGTGACACCGAAGTTGTCCTGGCCGACGTCGTAACGGCCGTTCTGCACACCGGGGATGACGGTCGGGAAGGTCCCGTACTGCACCTTCCAGGTGATGCCGAGCACCTTGCCCACGGCATCGCGCAGGTCGACGTCGAGACCGATGGGCGTGCCCTTGGCGTCCTCGCCGCCGTGCGGCAGGCCGGTGGTGCCGGGTGCGCGGGTGGTGCCGAGGGTCAGGGTGTGACTGCTCCTGGCCGCCGCGGGCAGTTCGGCGGCCAGCGCCGGGTCGGCGGTCACGCCCGACACGACGTCCTCGGTCGGTATGGCCGTCGATGACTCGGGGTCCGCGGCACCCGGCGATCCGGCGGCCTTCGGCGACGCGCCGCCGGCCGCCGCGTCGGAGGCGGAGGAGTCCGAGGTGCCGGCGGAGTCGGACGAGTCACCGCAGGCGGTCAGCAGAGCGAGACCGAGGGCCGCGGCGAGCACGGTCGCGGTGGTGGCGGCGAGCGGCCGCGGGAGGCGGCGGGCGGGGCGTCTTTCGGTGGTCACGGTGGGCCTTTCTCAGCGCTGGTACGGGGACCGGTGCGCGGACGCGCGCGACCGGTCGGCGGGAGGCAAGAGGAGAGGGGCGATGGGCGATGGCGAGGGCCGAGGGCCGAGGGCCGAGGGGCATGGGGTAGAGGGCACGGGGCGCGAGCCGGACGGCCGGCGGAATTCGGGACGCGGGGGCTACAGGACGGCCGACAGGAAGGCCCGCGCCCTCGGGTGCCGGGGGTCGGCCAGCACGTCGGCGGGCGTGCCGGACTCGATGATCCGGCCGCCGTCCAGGAAGGCCACGGTGTCGGCGACCTCGCGGGCGAAGCCGATCTCGTGCGTGACGACGATCATCGTCATGCCGCTGACGGCGAGGTCGCGCATCACGGCGAGCACATCGCCGACGAGTTCGGGGTCGAGGGCACTGGTGGGTTCGTCGAAGAGCAGCAGCCGCGGCTCCATCGCCAGCGCGCGGGCGATGGCGACCCGCTGCTGCTGGCCGCCGGACATCTGCCGGGGATAGGAGTTCTCCCGGCCGGCCAGGCCGACCCGTTCCAGCAGGGTGCGCGCCCGGGCGGCGGCCTCCTTGCGGGGCACGCCGCGCACGGCGACCGGCGCTTCGGTGATGTTCTCCAGCACCGTCAGGTGCGGGAAGAGGTTGAACTGCTGGAAGACCATGCCGACCTGGGCCCGCTGCCGGGTCAGGGAGCGGGCACGCAATTCGTGCAGCCGGCCGCGGCCCGGCCGGTAGCCGACGATCTCGCCGCCCAGCTCGACGAAGCCCGCGTCGGGCCGCTCCAGGTGGTTGACGCAGCGCAGCAGCGTGGACTTGCCGGAGCCGGAGGGGCCGAGCAGGACGGTGACCTCGCCCTCGCGCACATCGAGGTCGATGCCGTCCAGCACCAGGTGGCCGCCGAAGCTCTTGCGCAGGCCGCGAATCCTGACCAGCGGCCGGTCCCGCTTCTCCCCGGCCGGCGCGGCGCCGGTCGTGACGGCCCCGGTCATGACAGCCCCGCCAGGTCGGTCCTGGTGCGGCCGAACAGCGGGATGTTACCGCGGGCGATCTGCCACAGCCGGCGCCCGGAGGCCCCGGCCGACCGGCCGCCGTCCCGCCCGCCGCCGCGTCCGCTGCCCCGGGCGTAGTACCGCTCGACGTAGAACTGACCGACCGACAGCAGTGTGGTGAGGATGACGTACCAGACGGTCGCCACCAGCAGCAGCGGCATGATCAGGAAGTTCTGGTTGTAGATCAGCTGGGCCGAGTAGAGGAGGTCCTGCACCGCGATGACGCTGACGATGGAGGTCGCCTTGAGCATGCCGATCAGCAGATTGCCTGAGGCGGGGATGATCGCGGGCATGGCCTGCGGGAGCACGATCCTCCGGAAGATCCGCCCGTTGCCGAGGCCGAGTGCCTGGGCCGCCTCGGCCTGTCCGGGGTCGACGGACAGGATGCCGCCGCGGACGATCTCGGAGGAGAAGGCGGCCACGTCGAGGGTGAGTCCGACGTACGCGGCGAGGATGCCGCTGAACAGGTGCGCCGTCTTGACGGTGACGAATTCATGGCCGAAGGGGATGCCGAGCGAGATCCGCGGGTACAGCGAGGCGAGTTCATACCAGAACAGCAGCTGCACCAGGGGCGGTACGGAGCGCAGCAGCCAGACGTAGCCGAAGCTGAGGGCGCGCAGTACGGGGTTGCGGGACAGTCGCATCGCGGCGATGCCGATGCCGAGCAGATAGCCGCTGGCCATGACCGCGCCGGTCAGCCACAGGGTGAGTTCGAGGCCGTGCAGGATCGAGCCGCGCAGGAAGTAGTCGCCGACCGTGCCCCATTCGAACCGCTTGTTGGTCAGCAGGGTGTGCACGAGCATCGCGAACAGTACCAACAGCACGAGCGCGGACGCCCATTGGCCGGGCCTGCGCAGCGGTACGAGCCGGGCGGACAGCAACTCCCGGTCGGTGGGGCGGACATCGAGCGGTCGCGGGATGCGCGGCTCATCGGCGGACGGCGGCGGATCGGACGGGCCCCGCGGCCCCGGCGCTTTCACCAACGCGTCGGCGGTGTGCGGCGGATGGTCGGGGACCGCGCGGGCACGCGGAAACGTACGGTGGGGCTCCATGGTCGGTGCTTCCCGTCTGGCGGTGGTCGCGGCAGCGTGGGACGACGTCAACGGCCCGGTACGGCGGGCATGTTGGCGCGGGGGAAGAGTCGATTCCTGCTACTACGGGGAAACGCTGCCGCTACGGCGTCGCGCGGGCGCGTCGGCGCCCGGCCGGTCGGTCAGCGGGCCGGGAGGACTTCCGGACACAGGGCGCTGCTCACCCGCAGCAGGTCGACATGGCGCCGGGCCACCTGGAGGTGGAAGGAACCGCCGGGACGGGGCGTACTGCGGTGCTCGTGCGCGCTCATCGTCCGCCCTCCCGTTCTCCTCGGTCCGCCATGGAACAGCCATTACGGTAACCGGCGCCCGCCGTACGGACAATGCCCGCGGGCGTGACGGTGATCGCACACGGCCACGGAGGCCGGCACGCGAGACCGCCCCGGCCCCACTCGTCTGCGAGTGGAACCGGGGCGGTTGACGGTTCGTACGGCGACGGGCCGTACGGCCGGGGTGTCGTCAGTGCATGACGACCGGCACCGCCGCCTCGTCCTGGGTGGCCGCGCTGCCCGCACCGTCGCCGTCGCTGGAGGCGACGCGGGTGGAGCCGGGACGGCCGGCGTTGATGAAGGTGAGGGCGATCAGGGCCGCGATGGCCTCGATGCCGACCGCCCACCAGATGGCGTGCGTGTAGCCGTGCACCAGGCCCTGCGCCTGGAGCAGCTTCGGACCGCCCGCACCCGCGGTGTGCGCCGCGAGGTAGCTGGTGGTGGCCGAGGCGGCGACGGTGTTCAGCAGCGCCGTGCCGATGGCGCCGCCGACCTGCTGCGAGGTGTTCACCATCGCGGAGGCGACACCCGCGTCCTGCGGCTGGATGCCGTGCGTGGCCAGGGACATGGCGGGCATGAAGGCCGTGCCCATGCCGAGGCCGAGCAGGGGATGTCCCCACGTATGACGGATGGCGGATAGTCCACCAGCCTGGACGGACTTCTTGGTGTCGATCTAAGTGCACCGGGGGCCGCTTCGGGACTAGGCTAGAGGCCAGGAGTGTTCATCTAGCACCGTAGGAGCAACGTGCCTGCCTTCCCCTGGAGGTCCGCGCCGCGCTATCGGATCTCGATCCTGCGCGACGATGAGTCGCCACGCGAGCGGGCGGTCACCGGGTGGTCCGAGGTACGCGCATTTGTCGGAGATGCCGTCGAAGATGCTCTGGGCGACTTCGAAGAGGCTCAGCAGCAGGCATACGAGCTAGATGTACC
Organism: Actinacidiphila alni; assembly: GCF_900112845.1. Lineage (GTDB taxonomy): Bacteria > Actinomycetota > Actinomycetes > Streptomycetales > Streptomycetaceae > Actinacidiphila > Actinacidiphila alni. The sequence goes on along the minus strand of NZ_FONG01000003.1, from coordinate 114,369 downwards.
GAGGCTGCGTCAGGCGCTGCTCGATCCCATGACGCGCGTGACGATCGAGACGTCAGGTTCATGGCGCATGACGCTCGACACGGTACCGCTGACACTCGTTATCACCGCGCGGTCCCTCAGGGGACGCAGACGAAAGGGCCTGTGGAATGGCGCGATACTCCGTCGTAAACCTGCCCGGTAGTACCACCCGGTACGTCATCTTGGACCGAGCCGCAGACGCGTTCTGCGCTCTGCCCGATGACCCGGCCGAGCCACACCCGAATCTGCTGCCGTTGGAGTGGCGCTCTCCACACGGCGCCGAAGCCTGGCTTCAGAAGTGCTATCAGCGGTGGGAGAGCGGCACGACTCCGGCACCGGACGAGTGGCGCACCTGGTCTCCTTGGGAGTCGAATCAGGTGGTCCTATGAGCGCGTCGGCCAGTCGCTACGTCGTCGCGCGGATCAGGCCCGGCCGCACGTTCGGGGTGTACGACCGACGATTTCGAGAGTTCTGCGGTTTCCCGCGCCAGCCCGGCGGGCCCGGCTGGTACATCGAGCGGGGCACGGTCGAGGGTGCAAGGGAGTGGCTGAACCAGTGCTATGCCCTATGGGACTCCGGTGAGATCCGCGCTCCGGAGAATTGGCGTCCGCTAGAAGGACCGTATGCCACCGCGCGCGAACGGACGCAGCCCAAGCCGTAGCGGCTACTTCCCACGCCACCGACTACGGCACCGCCGTAGTCGGTGGACACCGCCGGTCAAGGCGCGGTCGCGGCGGTCGAAGCCTCCACGGCTCCGACCGCCGCGACCGCGCCACAGACTAGACGGAAGGGGAGCGGGTTCCGGCAGGCGGGCTCGTCGGGGCACGACGCAGCGTCCGAAGCTTGCCGACTACGTCAGCGAGGTATGGGCTGGCTAGAAACGCGGCTCCGCAGCGGGCGCCAGTCTCGGAAGCCGACTCCATCGCGGGATAGAGGAGCGTCCAAGACCGGATCTCGTCGGGCAGGTAGTCCGCCGCCAACGCCTTGCCGGGGCCGTAGTCGTCGTAGGCGTATCCGGCATCGCCGGGTACCTGGAAGTCATCGATCACGACGACGGCCTTCGACCACGAACCCGAGATGATCCGCAACTCGTCGGCGAGCGGTAGATCGTCCAACCAATGTGCGTCGAGGTAGAACAGCGTGAGGGCATCCGATCGCGTCACGCTTAGCCGCCGCAGGAAATCGCGGGAATCGCCATCAGAGACTTGCACGTTGGGGTTGCTCGCGAAGCGGGCCTGCGCAAACTGACGGTAGCGGTCTGCCAACTCAACGGTTGCGACGGGCACCCCGGTGATAGCGGCGAGGAACTCCGTAGTGGCCCCTCGATGTGTCCCCGTCTCAATCACCTGCTGGAAGTCGATTGTCCGGACGAGTTCCCTGAATATCTGTTGTCGTCCTGTCTGCCCATTCATCGGCCCACCCTCCGTCTGATACAGGTGCGGCCGTCGTAGGTCTAGGCGAGCTGCGAACTGCGCTGGTAGCAGCTGAATAGCGCGATCGAGCGACCAGCCTTGGGATTCGGGAAGCTGCCGAGCAACGTTGGACACGTGGCTAGCCTTTCTCGTACCGGTCGAAGTGGAAGGCCGTGCGGAAGCCCATGCGGGCGTAGATCGGCGCACCCATGGGCGACGCCTGCCCCGAGCATGTGTCGCAGCCACGTTCGCGGGCATCGAGCAACGCGGCGGTGAACAGTCGGGGAGCGAGCCCCCGGCGACGCGCGTTCGGCACGGTCGCCAGGAAGTACGCCGCGCAATCGAGGCCATCGGCGTGGGGCACGTCGATCGTCAGTAGCGCGCACGCCGGTTCACCGTCGAGCCGGGCGCGGTAGACGCGGAGCCCAGGAACGTCTGGCGTCTGAGCGAATGCCCGCGCCAGCTCGGGCCGGTCGTAGGCGGCGGCGTTGAGGCGGCCCAGGGTGGCAACGTCGCCGCGTACGTCGTAGTCCAGGTCCCCGATCGAGCGCGGCTCGAATGTCGCCAGGTCGAGGATGATGGCGGGGAGCCGGTCACGTCTGCGGTATCCGGCGGCGGCAAGGCCACGCGCCGTCTGATCGTCGGATTCGGGCACGTAGATCTCCCATGACCCGACGCCGGCCGTTTCGTACGCTTCGGCGATCTCGGGAAGCGCGGAGGCGAGGGCAGCGGGTGCCGTGTAGGCGGCGAAGTTCGCGTCTGCATCGTTCTTCGCTGCCGGGACGATGCATGCCGTGACGCCGTCACTGTCGTACGTCGTAGCGCCAGGCGAGGCCGCCCCCAGCGTCCGGGCGAGGGCTCGTAACGCCCGCCCCTGGGTGGCGCGCGTCGCTTCGAAGCTGTCCATCGGTGCGATCCCTCCGGTCTGAGGTCATGAGTTCACGGCTTGGTCCCGCGCAGCCCTAAGCGCGACCTGCGCGGTCTCCAGGGCTCTGTCAACGTCCGCGTCGGTATGGCTGTAGGTGACCTGAGCGCGCATCAGTGGTAAAGGCATCTCCAGGATTCCGCGCCTGACCATCTCGTTGCGGTAGGCGAGGAACAGCGATTCGTCCACGCTCAGGATGTCGGCGAACGTCCTCGGCGGCGTGTCGGTGAAGAGCAGGTTGTAGATCGAGGCGGAGCCCGTCACCACGGCGGGCACGTCGCAGTCCTGCGCGATCTCGCGGAGACCCGCGCGCATCCGGTCGCCGAGCCGGGCTAGATGCTCATGAACCGGCTCGCGCTCCATCACGCCGAGGGTCGCATTCGCCGCCGCTACGGCAAGCCCGTTGCCGTTGTGCGTGCCCGAGTACGGCACCGTGCCATGTGGCGTGGTGCCGAAGCGCGACATGTGGCGCTCGGGGCCGACGAGTGCCGCGACAGGCACGCCGTTGCCGAGCGCCTTGCCGAGCGTCGTCAGGTCCGGCGTGATGCCGAACTGCGCTTGCGCGCCGCCAAGCCCGAGGCGGAAGCCCGTGATCACCTCATCGAAGATGAGCAGCGCGCCATGCTCGGTCGTGAGCTTGCGGAGCCCATCGAGGAACCCAGGTTCGGGATGCAGGCTCGCGTTGAACGCGATCGGCTCTACGATCGCGGCCGCGATCTCCTCGCCGCGCCGGGCGAACAGGTCTGCCACGGCCTCAAGGTCGTTGTACTCGCACGTGATGACGGTGCGGGCGGCGGCGCTGAGCACGCCGTCAGGCCCAACGGTGCCCCCCTCGCCCGCGTCGTTGGCGCTGCGCAGCGCGTAGTCATGCGGCCCGTGGAAGCTCCCGGCGAACTTGACGATGCAGTCGCGCCGGGTGACGGCGCGGGCGAGGCGGAGCGCGCTATACGTCGCATCCGATCCAGATGGCGCAAGCAACGCTTGCTCGGCGCTGGGGATGTGGCGCACGAGCCGTTCCGCCAACTCGACCTCGGCAGGAGTCCGGCCGATGCCCGCGAGCACGAGCCCGTGAGCCTGGTCGGTCAGAGCTTGAGCGACATCGGGATATGCGTGGCCAAGGACGATGGCGCTGAACGCACCGTGGAAGTCAAGGTACTCACGGCCGTCCACATCCCACAGGCGCGCGCCCTGGGCGCGGGCGGGGCTGATCGGGATGTCCGTCCATCTGGTCCACGAGTTGGCCGCGCCGGGAATGACTTTCAGCGCGCGCTGAAGGATCGTCGCGGACTCGGTATAGCGCGTGTAGTGCTGGGCGTGGATCGACACCGGGGCTCCTCAGCGGTCGTCGTCGGGGTGGTCGAGCGCTTGCGCCCATTCGGCGCGATGACGCAGAAGCCATCGGGCGACCTCCTGCGCGCCACTCAGCGTGTGGTGCTCGGCAGCGCCGCACTGCGCGGTGTCGGCCATCGGCACCTCGGTTGCGCGCAAGAGCGATTCGAGGGCACTCGCGACGAGTCGGGCGATCTCCTCGAAGTCGAGGACGAACGTGACGAGATAGAGACCGGTGCCGCACCCCATCGGCGCGGCGTGGATGACGGCCGGACCGTCCCGGCGGAGATAGGCGATCAGCGCATGCTCCATCGAGTGCATGACGGGAGCAGGCACCCGGCTGACGTTGGGCTGTCCGATGCGGAGATCCCACACGATCACATCTGTTTCGCCCGACCTAGCGCGGTGCGATTCGCGGATGAATGGTGGCGTCATTCTCCGGTGGTCGAGGTCCATTGGGTCCTCCGGGCTCGGTCGTGAGATGCGGCGTGGTGGAGGTCGTTGAGCGCGCGGTGCAACTCGGCGAGGTCGATTCCGTCGAGGTAGCGAACGCGGCCGGGCTCATGCACGGGGGCCGGGATGCGCTGTCGGCCGCCGCGATGGCGGGCGGTGTCGATGAGCGCGTCGAAGAGGACCTGTGGCCGTTCGAGCACGGGGTGCCATAGCGGCAGGCCCAGGGCGTGGGCGAGGCGCACGATCCGGTCTCGGTAGGGAGTAGCAACAGCGCCCCGCCGCCACGCGATCATCGTCGTGACGAGGAGATCCAGCGCGACCGCGACTCCATGGCTGACCTCGGGCTCCATACCGGGAGAGATGCCGTGCCCCGCGTAGCTGGCGCGCTGGGGATCGTGCTCGAATGGGTTGTTGCTCAGCTCTTCGCCCATCGCCGAGACGCTGCGATGGAGGATCGCCAGCGTGGCGGGGTCGCGACCCTGGAAGTGCTCGGCCACCGCTCGCGGGCCGTGTTGCTCTAGGACCGGGAAGAGGCCGCCGTCCAGGGCGATGGCGATCTTGAGGATTTCCCCTGTGCCGTCGAGGATCTGGCCACGGTCGAGGGTGGAGAAGAACGCCGGGTCGGCGTAGGCGGTGGCGGGCGGGTGGTAGCTGCCAACGCGGTTCTTGTACTGCGAGTTGATCGCCACCTTGAGCGCGAACATCGCGTCGATGGCGCTGACGAGCGTAGTGGCGAACGTGATGTAGGGAACTCCTCGCCGGTACGTCGCGGCGGCGTATCCGGCCACGTCGTGGGCGACGCCGCCACCCCAGACGAGCAGGGGTTCCGCGAAGCGGGGCACGCCGTGCGTCTCCATGTACCGATGGATGCGCTCGACGGTGTCTGCGGTTTTCGCGGACTCGCCGCCCGGTAACACGAGGGGGTCAGGGTGGTCTATGCCGTAGCGGGCCAGAAGTGCGCGGATCTGCTCGCCGTAGATCGCATGCACGTGCTCATCGATGATCGGTAATCGGCGTGATGACCAGTCGCGTGGGCCGAGAAGGCTCGGTAAGTCGTCGGGGTGGGCGTGGAGGAGTCCGGGGCGGATGCTCGCGGTCCACTGGAGATCGAGACGGGCACTGAACGTAGTCGTGTGCGTTTCGGTGGTAGACATGGCGCCTTCCGTCCAGACGGGTCAACCTGCGCACTGACCTCTGGCGTGCGTTCCGAGATGTAGCGATACGGGAGCGACGCGAGGAGGTGCGAGTCTACGCCGGGTACAGACAGGTCGCTATGGGTTGCGGCGGCTTGCGTCTAGGTTGTCGCATTCGGGCCGGTCCGCGTGCGCCGCGCGGTCGGGACAACGCCGCCGAGCAGCACCAGGCCCGGCAGGATCACGCCCGGGTATGACGAGCCGATGTCCAGCCGTGTCAGCAGCAGCATCGCGACGGCGGCGACGGCGAAGCCGGGCGCCATCAGCCGGCGGGCCGGGACCCGGGTGACCAGCCGGGTGCCGATCTGCGTCGAGCCGACCACGAAGGCCGCGACCATCGGCAGGAAGGCGAAACCGGTCCTGATCGCCGAGTAGCCCTGGACGACCTGGAGGTAGTACGTCAGGAAGAGGAACACACCGAACAGGCCGATGATGGCCAGGCCCAGCGAGGCGTAGACACCGCCGCGGTTGCGTTCGGTAACCACCCGCATCGGCAGCAGCGGGGCCCTCACCTTGGACTCGACCAGACCGAAGGCGGCCAGCAGCACGCCGGCGGCCACGAACAGGCCGATCGTGGACGGCGCGGACCAGCCGTTGGTCTCGGCGCGGGTGAAGCCATACACCAGGGAGACCAGGCCGAGGGTGGAGAGCACCACGCCGGGGATGTCCAGCGCGGAACGGTTCCGGCCGCCTTCGGGCTCACGGATCACGAAGTACGCGCCGAGGGCCGCGACGATGGCGAACGGGATGTTGGCGAAGAACGTCCAACGCCAGTTCAGGTACTCGGTGAGGACACCGCCGAGCAGCAGTCCGACCGCGCCGCCGCCACCGGCGATCGCGCCGAAGATGCCGAACGCCTTGGCGCGTTCGCGCGCGTCGGTGAAGGTCACCGCGAGCAGCGAGAGGGCGGCGGGCGCGAGCAGCGCGCCGAAGGCGCCCTGGGCGGCGCGGGAGCCGAGCAGCATCGCCTGGTTGGCGGCGGCGCCGCCGATCGCGGAGGCGAGGGCGAAACCGGTCAGGCCGACGACGAAGGCCCGCTTGCGGCCCCACAGGTCGGCGATCCGGCCGCCGAAGAGCAGCAGACCGCCGAAGGCGAGGGCGTAGGCGGTGATGACCCACTGCTTGTTGGCGTCGGAGATTCCGAGATCGCGCTGCGCGCTGGGCAGCGCGATGTTCACGATCGTGGAGTCGAGAACGACCATCAACTGGGCCAGGGAAATGAATACCAGCGCTTTCCAGCGGCTGGGATCCGGAAGACGGCTGTCGACCGTTCGAGACATGAGGGTATCCACTTCGGGAGTGCGGAGAAACGCGGGCGCGGTTGTGGGCACGCCGGACGTCTGAAGGTGTTGCGGGACACACGTGTTACGGGACGGAAAAGCGAGACGCTTTACGGGGACGTATTACTGGGACGTATTTCCTGGGACTGAATTTCTGGGACCGGTTGCGTGGGGACCGGCGTCCGGGGGCGTACGCGGTCGGCGGTCATGAGGCGCGTCGGCGCAGATCCTCCAGAACTGTTGCCGTGCCCGGGAGTTCGGACGGCGTGGACGAACGGAGGCCGTCGAGGAAGAGTTGCAGATGCCGGTGGGCGACCTCGTCGACGTTCGGACAGTCCAGGCCGGGCAGCGGGCGGGTGAGCAGCGACAGGGCGATCAGCAGATCGCCCACGGTCACGTCGGGACGCAGTTGGCCCGCCTGCCGTGCGCGCTCCATCAGCGCCTCGACCGCGTGCTCCAGGCGCTCGCCCTTGGCGGCCAGCTCCGCGCAATCGCGCTCGGGGCCGCCGACGAGCATCCCGCACAGAGCGCCGACGCGTTCGTCGACCGCCATGTGTGCGAAGTCGCGCAGCGCGGTGAAGGGATCGCTGTGCTGAACGGCGACCCGCTCCGCGTGTTCCATGGTGCGGCCCATGACGGAGAGCAGGACGTCGTGCAGCAGTGCCTGCCGGTCGGCGAAATGCCGGTAGAGCGTGGCATTCCCGATGCCGGCCCGGCGGGCTATTTCGTCGAGCGGGGCCTCGGGCCCGTACTCCACGAACATCTCCCGCGCCGCGGCCACGATCCGTTCCCGGTTGCGAAGGGCGTCCGCACGTGTCCGCGGAGCTTTGCGCACCGCCGGTCCGGCCGCTACGGCCGATTCCGGCGCGTCGGTGACGACAGTCACGACAGACCCTCCTTCCGAGCTGATGCGCGGCCCGCGATATCCCGCGTTCGTCCGCCGGACACAAGCGGGGATCCGTTCCCCGCTTACGGCCACGTGGGTGCAAACGGGGATGGGGTCCCCGGTTATTTCAGCCCGTGAATGTGACCTGCGCCATATCAGCCGGAGGCGATGGAATTCCCGGGCGCGTCGCGCAGTCCGAGGCGCAGGTGCTCGACGTGGAAGAGGGCCTGTTCCAGGAGTTCGGCGACGTGGTTGTCGTAGAGGCTGTAGACCACGGAACGGCCGCTGCGTTCGCCGGTGACCAGGCCGAGATTGCGCAGCAGGCGCAGTTGGTGGGAGCAGGCGGACTGCTCCATGCCGACCGCCGCCGCGAGGTCGGTCGCCGCGCACGGCCCTTCCTGGAGCCTGGCCAGGATCCGCAGCCGGGACGGTGTGGCCAGCGCCTGGAGCGTGGCGGCGACATCGGCGGCGCCCACGGTCTCCAGCCGTTCGCGTGCGCTGACGCGGTTCCTGTCCTCGACTCCGTGACCCATGACCTCATCGTAGCGATGACACATGAAGACCTGTTCATTTGTTCCTGTACGGTGGACCGGTCGCATCGTCCGCGCTCCCCGATCGCGGGCGCGCCGCCGTGCCCGGACGCGCAGGAGGTACCGCCACCGTGACCATGTCCCCGTCCCCGTCCACCTCCACTTCCACGCCCACGCTCGACGAGCGCGCCGACCGCCCGGCGCCGGCCGCCACCGGCCGGGCCGCCGCACTCCCCCGGCGCCGTACCCCGGCCTTCGCGCTGACCGAGACCCGGTGGGCGGCCGCGGCCACCGCCGCGTTCCTCCTCGCGCTGCCGCTGCAGCTGTCCGGCCTCGGCGCCTGGTGGTGGGGACCGCTGTACGCGGTCGCGTACGCCGCCGGCGGCTGGGAGCCCGCGCTCGCCGGGCTGCGGTCGCTGCGGTCGGGCACCCTCGACGTGGACCTGCTGATGATCGGCGCGGCGCTCGGCGCCGCCGCCATCGGGCAGGTGCTGGACGGCGCGCTGCTGATCGTCATCTTCGCCACCTCCGGCGCGCTGGAGGCGCTGGCGACCGCACGTACGGCCGACTCCGTACGCGGGCTGCTCGACCTGGCCCCCGCCACGGCCGTCAGGATCACCGCCGACGGCGGTGAACAGACCGTCGACAGTCGGGAGTTGCGGATCGGCGACACCGTGCTCGTCCGGCCGGGCGAGCGGGTCGGCGCCGACGGCATGGTGCTGGCCGGGGCGAGCGAGGTGGACCAGGCGACCATCACCGGCGAGCCGCTGCCGGCGGCCAAGGGGCCGGGTGACGAGGTGTTCGCCGGGACGCTCAACGGCACCGGCGCACTGCGGATCGCCGTACGCCGGGACCCCGCGGATTCCGTGATCGCCCGGATCGTGGCGATGGTCGAGGAGGCGTCGCGCACCAAGGCGCCGACGCAGTTGTTCATCGAGAAGGTCGAGCAGCGCTATTCGCTGGCGATGGTCGCCGCCACGCTCGCGGTGTTCCTTGTCCCGCTGACCCTGGGCGCGGACCCGACGGGGGCGCTGCTGCGGGCCATGACCTTCATGATCGTCGCGTCGCCGTGCGCGGTGGTGCTCGCCACGATGCCGCCGCTGCTGTCGGCCATCGCCACGGCGGGCCGGCACGGCGTGCTGGTGAAGTCCGCGGTGGTGATGGAGCGTCTCGGCCGGGTCGACGCCGTGGCCCTGGACAAGACCGGCACCCTGACCGAGGGCACACCGCGGGTCACCGATGTCGTCGAACTGCCGGGCGCAGGGCCCGCGTTGTCCGGACCGAAAAGCGCGGGACCGGGAAACACCGGCCCGGGAAGCACCCGCTCCGGAGGGCCCGTACTCGGCCGGGCCGGGCTGCTCGCCCTCGCGGCGGCGGCCGAGCGGTCCAGCGAGCACCCGCTGGCCCGGGCGATCGTGGCGGCGGCCCGCGAGGAGGGCGTCGCCGTCCCGGAGGCCACGGACTTCGCCTCCACCCCCGGCGAAGGGGTGACCGCGACGGTGCTCGGCCGCACGATCGCGGTCGGCGCCCCGCCCCGGCCGACCGGCACCGCCGCGCAGACCACCGCCTCGGAGACCACCGCCGTGCAGACCACCGCCTCAGGCGGCACCGCGGCCGCCGACGCCGCCGCGGACCTGGAGCGCCGCGGCCGTACCGCGGTCGTGGTGCTCCGCGACGGGGCGCCCGTCGGCGTCCTCGGCATCGCAGACCGGCTCCGGCCCGACGCCGCGGCGACCGTCCGCGACCTGACCGCGCTCACCGGCGCCGCGCCCGTCCTGCTCACCGGCGACAATCCGCGCGCCGCCGCGCTGGTGGCCGCCGAGGTCGGTATCACCGACGTACGCGCCGGGCTGCTGCCGCGGGACAAGGTGGCGGCGGTGCGGGAACGGCAGGCGGCCGGGGGCAAGGTGATGGTGATCGGGGACGGCGTCAATGACGCGCCGGCGCTGGCCGCCGCTTTCACCGGCCTCGCGATGGGCCGCGCGGGGTCCGACCTCGCGCTGGAGACCGCCGACGCGGTCGTCGTCCGCGACGAACTGGCCGCCGTCCCCGCTCTCGTGACCCTCTCCCGCCGCGCCCGCCGCCTGGTGGTGCAGAATCTCGTGGTCGCCTCGGTCTTCATCACCGCGCTGGTCCTGTGGGACCTGCTCGGCACGCTACCGCTCCCGCTGGGCGTCCTCGGTCACGAGGGTTCGACGGTCATCGTCGGTCTCAACGGGCTGCGCCTGCTGCGCGACAGCGCCTGGCACGGCCGGCGCCGGGCGGACGGCGGGCGGGCGGGCGGCGGGCGGGCGGACGGCGGGCGGGTGCCGGGCAGATCCTAGGGCGTGTCCGCCGCGCGGTCGTCGGCCGCCGACCGGTCCTCGGCCAGGGCCAGTTCGGCCAGCACCGCCTCCTCCGGGAGGCCGGGCGTCTCGCGGACGGCGGCCTCGGCGTCGGCGCGTTCGTGGGACGGGCCCGCGTGGGCCTCCTCCTTGTCCGCCGCGTCCAGGGCGCGGTGGACGGTGCTCAGAACGGCGGCGCCCGCCGCGACCACGACCGCGCCGAGCACGAACGGCACATGCGTGTTGTAGTGCTCGACCAACTTGCCCGCCACGTAAGGGGCGAGGCCGCCGCCGATGAAGCGGACGAAGCCGTAGGTGGCCGAGGCGACCGGGCGCGGCACCGGGGCGATACTCATCACGGCGGTGGTCACCAGGGTGTTGTTGGTGCCGATGAAGATGCCGGAGACGATCGTCGCGCCGATCACGACCCCGCGGTGGTCGGGGAAGATGCCGATGACCAGGGTGTCGAGCGCCATCAGCAGCATGGTGGCGTACAGCGTACGGGCGGTGCCGAGCCGGGACTTGAGCATCGGGGCGCCGAAGACGGCGAAGAGTGCGACCAGCACGCCCCAGGCGCAGAAGACGCCGCCGAGCTTCAGCGGTGACAGGTGCATCAGGAAGGGGGCGTAACCGAGGATGGTGAAGAACCCCCAGTTGTAGAGCAGTCCGGTGACGCTGGTGGTGGCCAGGCTCCGGTGCCGCAGCGCCTTGATCGGCTCGCTGATCGAGGACGGCCGTTCCGGGCGCGGGGTCGCGGGGACCAGGACGGCGGTGGCGACGAGGGCGATCAGCATCAGGGCGGAGACGCCGAAGAAGGGTCCGCGCCAGCTGACGTTGCCGAGCAGGCCGCCGAGCAGCGGGCCGCACGCGATGCCCACGCCGAGCGCGGTCTCGTAGAGCACGATCGCCCCGGCGAAGCCGCCGCTGGCCGAGCCGACGATGACGGCGAGCGAGGTCGCGATGAACAGCGCGTTGCCCAGGCCCCAGCCGGCCCGGAAGCCGACGATCTCGCCGATGCTGCCGCTGGCCCCGGCGACCGCGGAGAACACCACGATCAGCACCAGACCGGTGATGAGGGTGCGTTTGGCGCCGAGCCGGCTGGAGACCCAGCCGGTGACCAGCATCGCGATCGCGGTGACGACCAGATAGCTGGTGAAGAGCAGTTCGACCTGGCTCGGACTCGCCTCCAGCTTGGTGGCGAGCGACGGCAGGATCGGGTCGACCAGACCGATGCCCATGAAGGAGATCACACAGGCGAACGCCACCGCCCAGACCGCTTTCGGCTGGCGGAAGGGGCTGGGGGTCGCGGTGGCCGTGGTCGGTTCGATGTGCGTCATAGGTCTTCCTCCGTAGGAACGGGAGCAACTGTATCGACCATCTATATAGATGGTCAATGGACTGCCTGGCGCGACCGCGGCTATGCTGCGCGTATGACCGGATCCACCGCCGTGACCAGCACGGGGACCAGCGCGAAGGCCGGCACGAGGACGGGCGCGGACCACCCCGAGGACGGCGTGGTCGAGCCCGAAGACGACACGGCCGGTCCCGAGGACGGCGCTGTCGGTCCCGCCGACGCGGTGTACGCACTGGTGTCCACGCTCGTCCGGCACTCGCGCCGCGACGTGAGCCTCACCTCGGCGTCCGCGCTGGCCACCCTGCGGCGTACGGGCCCGCGCCGGATCACCGACCTCGCCGCGATCGAGGGCGTCACGCAGCCGTCGGTGACCGCACTGGTCACCTCGCTGGAGCGGGCGGGCCTGGTCGAGCGGCGCAGCGACCCGGCCGACCGGCGGGTCGTCCTGGTCGCGCTCACCGACGCCGGTCTCGACTACCTCGCCGAGCGGCGCCGCTCCGGCGTCGAGGTCTTCGCCCGGCTGGTCGACCGGCTGCCGGCCGACGAGGCGGCAGCGCTGGCCGCGGCCGTCCCCGCACTGGAGCGGCTGCGCGCCCTGGACGACGCGGAACGCGAGCCGGCGACGCCCTCCTGACGGCCCGTCAGATCCAGCCGCGCCGGGTCGCCGCCACCCCGGCCTGGAAGCGGTTGGTCACTCCGAGCAGTTCGTGCAGCCGGCTCATCCGCCGCCGCATCGTACGGATCGACCAGCCGAGCTGGCGGGCGATCGCCTCGTCCTTGAGGCCGCCGACCAGCAGGGAGAGCATCAAGCGGTCTTCCTGCGACAGCGGGTCGTCGGCCGGGGCGTTCAGCGGGGTCGCCTGCTGCCAGCACAACTGCCAGTAGTCCACCAGCGCGTCCAGCAGCGCCGAGCGGTGGATCACCGCGGCCCGGACGTCGGTCAGGTCGAGGGAGAGCGGCATCAGGGCGATCCGCCGGTCGGCGATGGCGATCTTGGCCCGCAGGCCCGGCAGCACCCGGGCCTGCTCGCCCCGGGCGACCAGATGCCGGATGTCGTCCAGCACACCGGGCCACTCCAGCGCCTCGGGCGCGTAGACGACGCGGTAGCTGACCCCCTTGCCGAGTGCGCTCTCCTCCACCGGATTGCTGGTGGTGAGCGCGTACGGCGGCCGGTCCAGCGTCCGCACCTCCTCGCGGGCCTCCTGCTGGAGCCGGACGAACCAGCGGCCGAGCGCCTCGCTGCCCTGGATGATCTCGACCGCCTCCGCGTCGCCGTGCTGGGTGGCGGCGAACAGCCGGGACAACTCGGCGGAGGCCACCCGGACCCGGTCCAGCTCCGCGGTCCTGGCGCGAACCAGCGTCTCCACCGCGTGCTGCGGCTCGATCGCGGCGTACCGGCGGCGCGTACCGGCCATCCGGCCCACCAGACCGCGGTCGTGCAGCCGGGCCAGCGCGCGGCCCACCCGGTCGGCGGAGCAGTCGAGTTCGGCCGCCAGGTCGGCCGGGGCGGCGGCGTGCCGGGCCAGCAGCGCGCGGTAGACGGTCTCGTCGAACCGGTCGATACCGACCGCCGCCAGGTCATGGGTCATACCGCGGATCGTGGCCCACTCGTGCCAGCGGCAGCAATGGGCCGTCCTGAATCGTTGCAGATCCCTCACCGGCCTCGATAGGACCTCGGTGCATGGCGTACTCCTTGCGAAGGTCCTCCAGAAGTCCCTCCCGAAGAACACTGCACGTCGGCCTCACCGCCTCGGTGCTCGGCGGCCTGCTGATAGCCGTCCCGCAGAGCAGCGCGGGCGCGGCGCCCGAGGCGGGCGGCACCCGGCACGTCATCGTCGAACTCGACGGCGCACCCGCCGTCGCGCCGGCCGCCACCCCCTCGGCCGCCGCGTCCGGCACGGCGGGCACCGGAGCGGCGACCGCGCGACTGGCCGAGCGCCGGCGCGCCGTCGGCGACCGCCAGCGGGACTTCCTGGCCGCGGCGGACCGGGCGGGCATCGAGCCCGCCGCCAAGTCCGTACGGAAACTGGGCCTGCTGGTCGACGCGGTGGCGATGACCGTCCCCGCGGCCGATGTGGACAAGCTCAAGGCCATGCCGGGCGTGAAGGCCGTCGTGCCGGACGCCGTGATGCACGTGACCGACGACGACGCGAACGCGCTGACGGGTGTGCCGCAGGTCTGGAAGCAGCACGACCCGGCCGGCGCCAATGTGACGGGCAAGGGCACGACCATCGCCGTGATCGACTCCGGCGTCGACTACACCCACCCCGACCTCGGCGGCGGCTTCGGCGAGGGCCACAAGGTCGTCGGCGGCTACGACTTCGTCAACGGCGACGCCGACCCGATGGACGACAACGCGCACGGCACGCATGTCGCGGGCATCATCGCGGGCAAGGCCGCCGAGAAGGGCGGCGTCACCGGGGCGGCGCCGGACGCCCAACTGCTGGCGTACAAAGTGATGGACGCCGACGGCTCCGGCCTGACCTCCACGATCATCGCGGGCATCGAGGCGGCCGTCGACCCGGCCAATCCGCACCGCGCCGACGTCATCAACATGAGCATCGGCGGCCCCGGCGACGGTTCTGACCCGCTGAGCCTGGCCGCGGGCGCGGCCGTGGACGCGGGCGTCGTGGTGGTCACCGCGGCGGGCAACGAGGGGCCTGGGCCATATACGGTCGGCGCCCCGGCGGCCGCCCGCGGTGTGATCGCGGTGGGCGCCTCCACCAGCGGCATCCGGATTCCCGAACTGCGGCCCGCCGGGCGGTCCGAGCTGCTCCAGACCTACCGCGGCCTGGTCTCGGCGAATCCGCCCGCCGCCCCGGTCTCGGGCACCGTCGTGGACATCGGCGCGGGCACCCCCGAGGACTGGGAGCGGGTCGGCGACGTCAGCGGCAAGATCGTGCTGTACGCGTATCCGCCGGCCGCGGGTGACGCCGATCCGCTCTACCCGGAGGATCTGGCGGTCTACCGCGAGGCGCAGAAGCGCGGCGCGCTGGCCCTGGTCGGCGGCGCCTCCGGCGGCGGGGGCGGCGGCCCTGTGGTCTTCGGCGACCGCGCGCAGGCACCGGACCTGACGACCCGTGCGATCGGACAGGGCGAGGTCAGGGTCGGCGCGAGCAGCGGCATGACGATCTCGGAGACCGGCGACGACTACCCGTGGATGGACCGCCTGGTCGTCCTGGGCGTGGACCGCTTCCAGGGCCAGGACCTGGCCGCGCTGGCCGGCACCGACCGGAAGCTGACGCTCTCCGGCCGCGATTCCTCCGACCAGATCGCCTCCTTCTCCTCGCGCGGCCCCGACGCGGACTTCGACCTCAAGCCGGACATCGTCGCACCGGGTGTCGACATCCGCTCCACCGTGCCCACCGCGATGGTGCCCTCCGGCGTCTGGAAGATGTCGGGCACCTCGATGGCCTCGCCACTGGTCGCGGGTTCCGCCGCGCTGCTGCGGCAGTTGCACCCGGACCGGTCGGCGGCGGCGATCAGCGCCGATCTGATCGGTTCGGCGAAGCAGCTGCCGGGGGTCGACCGGATCGCGCAGGGCGCGGGGCGGCTTGACGTCCCCGCCGCGGCGGCGCAGACCCTGACCGCCTCCCCCACCAGCGTCTCGCTGGGCCTGGCCGACATGGGCTCGTCCCGGATCGGCGCGAGCCGGACGGTCACCCTGCACAATGACGGCCCGCGCACGGTGACCGGCCGGGTCACCGTGGACGGGCCAGGCGCCCGGGTCTCCCCGGGCCGGGTCAGGATTCCCGCAGGCGGCACCGCGACCGTCCGGCTGACGGTGAGCGACCGGCGCCCGGAGGCCACCACGCACTTCAGCGGCGCGATCACCGTCACCCCGGCCACGGGCCACCCGCTGGCCGTTCCGTATCTGCTGGAGGCGATCCCGCTCCACGTGGACGCCACGCCCGACCCGTCCGACGGCGCGTCGACCGCGTACGTCTACAGCGGCGCCCCGCTCGCGACGCCGCCGCTGCTCACCGTCGACCCGCCCGCGGGCCGGACGTACACCGTGACCACCCGCCCCACCGCCGACCCGCACTACTTCACCGCGGCGCTCACCGGCACGGCGTCCGGTGTCTACCGGCTGACCGCGCGCGGCACCGCGACGACCGGAGCGCGGCAGTACGGCACGGGCGGTTACGAGGTCACCCCGGCGGACTCGCGCGGCGCCGACTGGAAGCCGGTCGGCCCGAACAGCGCCTCGGGTCCTGTGACCCTGGCGCCGAGCGCGCCCGGCGAGGCCGTCATGACGCAGGGCGGCGACACCGGCGCCTGGCTGACCACGAACAGCGGACGCGACTGGTCGCAGATCACCCGCACGCCCTTCGCGGGCGCCGCGACCGACACACCGAGTGTCGTGATCGACGCGCACGACCCGAAGCGCTGGTGGTCGGCGCTGTCCGCCGCCTCCTGGTCGGTGAACGCCGGCGGCATCATGCGCACCGACGACAACGGCCGTACGTGGCAGCGGCTGAACGCCCCGGACACCGGTTACCGCGGCCTCGTCGCGGACAAGGACACCAAGGTGCTGGTCGCGCAGACCGAGGACGGTCTGTACGTGAGCAGGGACGCGGGTGCCACCTGGACCGCCGAGGACCTCGGAATCCAGGGCGACATCCTGTCCGTGGCCTTCGGCGGCGACGACCTCTATGTGTGGGCCGGACAGTCGGTCTGGGCGGTGCGCGGCATGTCGGGCGCGCATCCGCGGCCCGCGCAGCCGGTCTTCACGCTGCCCGGCGACCGTTCGCAGGTGATCGCCGGCTTCTCCGCCGAGGACCAGCTGGTCGCGGTGCAACTGCTCGGCAAGGGCGGCGGCGTCATCGTCAGCAAGGACGGCGGCCGCACATGGGCCGCGCCGTACGGCAGCGGCGGCGGCCTGGTGAAGGTCGCGCAGGGCGACATCTACTACGACGGGCTGTCGTCCGGCGCGCGGATCAGCAGGGACGGCGGCGCGACCTGGACCCCGGTGACGCAGCCCAACGCCACGTCGGTCGTCTTCGACTACGACCGCTGGGCGGACGGTTCGTACACCGTCAGCGCGGGTGCCTCGGGCGTCTACCGGTCCACCGGGGACGGCGGCTACCGGCGGATCGGTGTGCAGGGCGAGAGCGTGCCGTCGCTCGCGGTCTCCGGCGACCGGCTGATGGCGGGCACCTCGGTGGGGATGTACTCCACACGGCTGCCGGCCACGAGCCCGGAGTGGGGCGCGGCGGAGAACGAGGGCACGACCGGCACCCGCATCTCCTTCCTGCGGACGTACGCCAAGGACCCGCGGATCGTGTGGCGGGTCTTCGAGAACCTCTTCGGCCTGGACCTGCAGAAGTCCGTGGACGGCGGCCGGACGTGGGAGTCGCGGGGCACCCTCGACGGCACCGCGACCTCGCTGCTGATCGACAAGGACGACCCGGACAAGGTGGCGGTCGGCTACCAGCGGCTGGACGCGGTGGGTCTCTACACCACCACCGACGGCGGCGGGCACTGGAAGGGGCTGCGCAAGGACGACGTCTTCCGCGCCTGCGCGGCCGACCCGAACAGGCCGGGCCGGATCTGGCTCGGCGGCTACAACGGCGTCTACTACTCCGACGACTTCGGGGCGACGCTCACCAAGGCGGCGGGCGGCGAGGTCTCGGCGCTGTCCTTCACCGGCTCGACGCTGATCGTCGGCGGTACGTCGCTGCGCTACAGCTCCGACGGCGGCCGGACCTTCCACGACGCGGACTCGGGGGACCTGCGGATCCAGGTCTCGGACCTGCTGAAGGTCGGCCGCGACTGGTACGCGGGCACCACGAGCCGCTGGGTACCGGGCGAAGTCCCGTACGGCGCGCGGGGCGTGCTCCGCTCCACCGACGGGGGCCGCACCTGGCACAGCGTCTCGGGCGGGCTGCGGAACACCGATGTGCTGTCGCTGGCCGCGCCGGCCGACGGCAGCGCGCTGTACGTGGGCACGACGCAAGGCGGTGTGCACCGGCTGTCGCTGCGCCGCTGAGGCGCCCCGACCGGGCGGTGCCCTAAGAAGCAGGGCCGCTCGTGCGCCGGGGCCTTCGGCCGGATCGTCCGATCCGGCCGAAGGCCCCGGCGTTTGCCGCTACTTGCTGCCGCCGCCCACCGCGGCGAGCGACCACTTCCGGTCCTCGCGCGAGGTGAGGTCGACGCGGATCGTCATCGCGTCAGTACCGAGCAGCAGGAGCAGCGCGGTGTTCAGGCGCGGCATCGTCCGCAGCCGCCGCGTCGTGTCGTCCTCGGGCCGCAACTGGGCGGTGCCGGTGTACCAGCGGCCGTGGAACCGCACCCGCACCCGGGGATCGGCCTCGATGTTGCGCACGTACTGCGCCCGGGGGCCGTGCGCGGCGACGAACCAGAACACGCGTCCCTCGCGCCGCCCTGCCACCGGGGTGCTGCGCCGCAGCCCTGTTTTGCGCCCCGTGGTCTCCACCAGTGTCTGGAACGGAACCCGGCGGAAGAGCGGATTCTCCAGGGTGCGCTGGAACGCCGAGATCGCACGGTATTTCGTGTCCTTGTAGCTCGACACGTGAACTGCCCCCGTCCGTATGGGTTTACGGTGCGTCGATGGTGCGTGACTCCTTCGGAGGCTATCCGCAGGGGGTCGGGCGGCGCAGGCGTATGGCGGCGTTCCGCCGTACCACGGACGGCTGGTGACGGTGCGTCAGGCATGCGTCAGCCGGTGCGGAGCAGTTCCTCGAACAGGGCGCGCTGGCCGAGGGCGGTGTCGACGGTCCTGGTCAGGAAGGCGTCCGACTCCGGTTCGAGGAAGAGGCCGGCCTTCTTGACCGCGGCGGCGAATCCGGGGTCGCGGACCGCTTGCCGGAAGGCGTCGCGCAGGACGGCGAGCCGGGCGGGCGGCACACCGGGCGGGGCGAAGAAGGCGTGGCCGAGGTCCATGACGTCGCTGAGCGCGTGCAGCGCCCGGAGCGTGCCGCTGTCGACGCCGCGCTTCTCGGCCTCCTGGATGACGGTCGGCACGTGCGGCAGTTCGTCGAAGGGTGTCTCCGACATGAGCAGCACGCTGTTGGCCTTGTCCGTGATCTCCAGGGCGTCGGAGGCGGACAGTGACGCCGTGGCGCCCTTGCCGCCGACGAATGCCTCCTTCTCGTCGCTGCTGCCGGTGAAGGCGGCGCTCATCCTGAACGGCACCTTGAAGGCGTTGAAGACGATCACGGTCGCGTTGTAGTCGGCGCTGCCCTTGCCGGTCGCGAGCGCGGTGATCCGGTGGCCGCCGTCGACGAGTTTCGCGAAGGTCGGATAGGGGCCGTCGGCGTGCGTGACGATCAGATGCGGGTCGCCGTCCGGGCGGCCGATCCAGTTGACCTTGGACATGTCCAGGTGCAGGCCGAGGGTGTCGTCGATCTGGTTGAAGACGTCGCCGCCGGCGTTGGTGTCGCCGATGGTCAGGCCGTCGGGCTCCGCGTCGTAGATCTCACTGGTGCCCAGCAGTCCGCCGCTGCCCAGCTTGTTGTCGACGTGCACGGTGGCGACGCCGAGGTACTTCTGCAGGTACGGCGCGAGGGCGCGGGCCCACTGGTCGTATCCGCCGCCGGGTCCGTACGGCACGATCACCTGGAGGATCTTGCCGTTGTAGAAGGAGCGCGCGCTGTCGGCGGCCTCGGCGGCGCCGGCGTCCTTGTGGCCGCAGGCACCGACGGCGGTGAGTAACAGGGTGAGCGCGGACGCGCCGGCCAGGACGCGCCGGGTCCGGTACGGGCGCCGCGATGGTCTGGTGCGCGGGGTGTTCCGTGGTCGATCCGTGGAGTGGGACAGCGTCATCGGGGTCCTCACGGTGAGCGGGTGGTGCGAAAAGGTAGGTCCATTCGACCCATGGCGCAATGCTTCGCACAGGATTACCGGAGACCGTTCCACCGTCCGCTTGCGATTCCCCGACGAATCGGGTGATACGGCATCGATTCGCCCATGGGTAACGATGCGGTAACACTCCTGTTCCATGGTTAGACCATAAGACCGATGGTCGTGTTTCATGCAGTCACCTTCAACGCGGCCACCGGACGATGACACCCCGACGGGACAGCCACCGCTCCGATGCCGTCCGCCTCTTGAGGATCCTGTCCGGCTCTCGCTTCAGGAGTGTGCGATGCGTCCAGGTGCCCTCACCGCCGGCCTCCTCGCCGCGGGTCTCGTCCTCGTGGGCTGCGGTTCCTCGCCCGCCTCGAGCGGCGGCTCCGGCAAGGCGGCCTCCGATCCGTACGCCCCCTACGCCTCGCTGACCGGTGCGCAGCGCACCCAGAAGCTGCTCGCCGACGCCAAGAGCGAGGGCGGCGTGCTCGACCTCTACACCTCCAACACCGACATCCAGGACCTGGTCGACGGCTTCAAGAAGGCGTATCCGGGCGTCAAGGTCAACGCCTTCCGGGCCAACTCCGAGACCGTGCTGCAGCGCGTGCTCCAGGAGGACCAGGCCGGCAAACCGCAGAACGACGTCGTGGACACCAATGACTCCGAACTGCGGTCGATGGACAAGCAGCATGTGCTCACCCCCTACGACGGCCCGTCCAAGGCGGGACTGCGGCCGTCGGCGACCACCTTCGGCGGCTGGACCGCGGAACGCTTCAACGCCTTCGTCGTCGGCTGGAACACCGACGTCATCCCGCAGGGGCAGCCGCCGAAGACCTTCGCCGACCTCGCCGATCCCAAGTGGAAGGGCAAGCTGTCGCTGGAGGTCGGCGACTGGGACTGGTACGCCTCCATGCACACCTATCTGACGGACAATCAGCACATGAGCGCCGCCGACGTGGACGCGCTCTTCAAGAAGATCGTCGCCAACAGCAAGGTCACCAAGGGCCACACCGTCCAGGGCGAACTCCTCAGCGCGGGGCAGTTCGGCGTGGCCCTGTCGGTCTACAGCCACACGATCGACAAGGCGGCCAAGAAGGGCGCGCCGGTGGCGTGGCGGCCCACCGTGCAGCCGGTGATCCTGCGCCCCAACGGCGTCGGCCTGATGGCGCACGCCCGGCACCCGGCCGCGGCCCTGCTGTGGACCGACTGGGTGCTCAGCGCGGGCCAGCAGGCGATCGCGAAGTCCCTGCGGATCCCGGCGGCCACCACCGTCAAGGGCTACACCGATCCGATCCCGGCCGGCACCACCACCTACAACGTCCCCGAATCCGCCGAGACCGACAGCGCCAAGTGGAACGCCGCCTACGACGCCCTTCTGCGCGGCGTCGCCAAGACCGGCTGATCCTCCCCGGCCGATCCCCGCGGCCAGCCTCCGGCCGGTCCCACCATCCGATCCTTCCGGCCGGTCCCACCAGCTGATCCCACCGGCCGGCCCCTCCGGCCGGTCCCGACACCTCACCACAGTCTCCCCAGGAGCGCACCCTCATGAGAACCACCCGTAACGCGGCGCTCGCCGTGTCCGCCCTGGTGGCCGCGGCCCTCGTCACCGCTTGCGGCGGCAGCTCGCCCGGCGCCTCGTCCGGTACCGCGAATTCCGCCTACTCGCAGATCAGCGCGCTGCCCAAGGCCCAGCAGCGCGCCAAGGCGCAGGAGTTGGCCAAGAAGGAGGGCAACACGCTGTCGCTGTACACCTCCATGACCGCGGACGTGGCGACCCCGGTGGCCAAGGCGTTCGAGAAGAAGTTCGACATCCACGTCAGCGTCTTCCGCGCCAACTCCGAGACGGTCCTTCAGCGGACCTCCCAGGAGGAGCAGGCGGGCCGGCCCGGCGGCGACGCGGTGGAGACCGACTTCGTCGAGATGGCGGCCATGGCGCAGAACGGATTCCTCGCCGACTACGCCGGCTCCGGTCTGGACAAGGTCGATCCTAGCGGCAGGTTCACCCACTGGACGGCCAGCCGCTTCAACGTCTTCCAGCCGGCCTGGAACACCAATCTGATCAAGCCCGCGGACGAGCCGCACAGTTGGGAGGACCTGGCCTCCCCCAAGTACAAGGGCAAGCTGACCGTCGAGATCAGCGACAGCGACTGGTACGAGAACCTCACCAAGTACTGGCTGGACCACGGCAAGACACAGGCCCAGGTGGACGCCCTGTGGAAGGCCATCATCGGCAATTCCAAGGTGTCCAAGGGACACACCACGATGATGCAGTTCCTCAGCGCGGGGCAGAGCCCGATCGAGGCGATGAACTACACGTACATCACCGACCGCGCCGAGAAGAAGGGCGCGCCGGTCACGCACCTGCCGGCCGACGGCGTCTCGAAGATCCCGGCCTTCGCGCGGCCCAACGGGGTCGGCATGATCAAGGACGCCAAGCACCCGGCCGCCGCCTGGCTCTTCTACGACTGGCTGTTGACGGATGGTCAGCAGGAGCTGGTGGACCTCGGTCTCACGCCGTCCACGAAGATCCCCGGCGACCAGAGCCTGAAGGGCACCACGCTCGTCCCGTTCGACGTCACGGGGCTGACCAAGGAGGGCGCCGACTGGGACAAGAAGTACGACCAGTTGCTGCGCGGCGCGTCGGCGGGGAAGTGAGGCGTCGATGGCGATCGCACCCGCTCCCACCGCGCCGCGCGGCGGCGAACCGATGCCCGACGACGGTCCGGCCGGAGACGGCGCCGCCACCCCCGGCCGCGCGGTCCGGCTGCTGCGCCGGCTGCTGACCTTCCAGACCCTGCTGGTCGGCGGCTCGGTCGTGGTGGTCGGCTATCTCGCGCTCGTCCCGCTCGGCTACCTCTTCCACGACACCTTCCTCAGCGGCGGCGGCTTCTCCTTCGACGCCTTCAGCCGGGCCTACGGCGGCGACTCGCAGTCCGGCTCGATGATGCTCAACTCGCTTTGGTTCGCCTTCGGTTCCGCCGCGCTCGCGCTGCTGCTCGGCACCGCGCTGGCGTACGTCCAGGTGCGCACCGACACCCCGTTCAAGGGGCTGTTCTTCGCGGCGTCGCTGGTGCCGCTGATCATTCCCGGCATCCTCTACGCCACCTCCTGGATCTTCCTCGGCGACCCGACGATCGGGCTGCTCAACACCCTGGTGTTCAAGCCGCTGTTCGGGGCGTCGCCGATCAACATCTTCAGTGTGTGGGGCATGATCTGGGTGCAGGGCCTGCACCTGGCGCCGGTGGCGTTCCTGCTGATGGTGGCGGCCTTCCGTGCGATGGACCCGTCGCTGGAGGAGTCGGCCGCGATGTCGGGCGCGGGCCGCGGCACGATCCTGTGGCGGATCACCCTTCCCCTGGTGCGGCCCGCGATGATCTCGGGCGCGCTGCTGATGTTCGTCCAGTCGCTGGAGAGCTTCGAGGTGCCGGGCCTGCTCGGACTGCAGAACGGCACCTACGTCTTCACCAGCCGGATCTACTTCGTGCTGCGCGCCTACCCGATCGACTACGGCGCGGCCGGCGCGTACGCCATCGGTCTGCTGGCCATCGCGGCGGCCGGTGTGCTGCTGTCGGCCTGGCTGCAACGCTCCTCGCGCAACTTCCAGACGGTCACCGGCAAGGCGTTCCGGCCGCGCCCGGTGGAGCTGGGCCGGGCCAGGCCGCTGGCCGGCGCCGCGGTGATCGGCTACTTCCTGCTCACCGTGGTGCTGCCGATCGCGGTGCTCATCTACGCCTCGCTGCTGAAGTACTACGCGGTGCCGTCGCGCAAGGCGATCAAGACGATGTCGCTGAACAACTACCGCGAGGTGCTGCACACCCCGCTGGCCTTCACCGCGCTCAAGAACTCGCTGGTCCTCGGCGTCGGCGCGGCCACGGTGGTCATGCTGCTCACCGCGATCGTCTCCTGGGTCGTGCTGCGCACCAAGGCGCCGGGGCGGCGCCTGCTGGACATGCTGGCCTTCACCCCGATCGTGATCCCCGGGCTGGTGCTCGGCCTGGCGCTGTCCTTCGTCTATCTGCGCAGCTCACTGCCGATCTACGGGACGCTGCTGATCCTGCTGATCTCGTACTGCACGCGCTATCTGCCGTACGGCATGCGCTACTCCTCGGCGGCGATGGCGCAGATCTCGCCGGAGCTGGAGGAGTCCGCGGCGGTGTCCGGGGCCTCGTGGTTCCAGACCTTCCGGCGGGTGGTACTGCCGCTGATGAGCAGCGGCTTCCTGGCCGGGTGGGTCTACATCCTCGTGGTGTCCTTCCGCGAACTGTCCAGCACGATCCTGCTCTACAGCCCCGGCAAGGAGGTGCTGTCGGTGCTGATCTGGGAGCAGTTCGAGAACGGGCAGTTCACCACGCTCGCCGCGCTCGGTGTCTGCATGGTCGTGATCCTCGTCCTGCTCGTCTCCGTCGCCTACCGCCTGGGAGCGCGCTTCGGCCTCCAGGGCGACTCCACGAACTAGCCGTACGCCACCGCGCGCAACCCGCGCGCAACCGCACGCACGAGAGGAAAGGGTGTCGGGGATGCTGACCGTCGAATCCCTCGCCAAGAGTTACGAAGATTCCCCTGGCCGCAGATCCCGCCGCGCCGCGGAAGGGACCACCCGTCACTTCGCCGTGGACGGAGTCGACTTCGAGGTGCACGACGGCGAACTGTTCACGCTGCTCGGCCCGTCCGGCTGCGGGAAGACCACGACGCTGCGCTCGATCGCGGGCCTGGAACGCCCGACGAAGGGCCGGGTGACGCTCGGCGGCCGGGTGCTATTCGACGCGGGCAAGGGCATCAATCTCAAGGCCAACAGCCGTGGTTTCGGCATGGTGTTCCAGTCGTACGCGATCTGGCCGCACCTGTCGGTCTTCAAGAACGTGTCCTTCCCGCTGGAGGTCATGCCGCGGGCCAGCCGGCCGGGCCGCAAGGAGATCGAGGAGCGCGTCGAGCGGGTGCTCGACGTGATCGAGCTGGGCTCGTACGCGCGCCGGCCCGCGACCAAGCTCTCCGGCGGCCAGCAGCAGCGCCTGGCGCTGGCCCGCGCGCTGGTGACCCAGCCCGAGCTGATGCTGCTCGACGAGCCGCTGTCCAATCTGGACGCCAAGCTGCGCGAGACGATGCGCTTCGAACTCAAGCGGCTGCAAAGGGAGTTGAACCTCACCGCGATCTATGTGACGCACGATCAGTCCGAGGCGCTGGTGATGTCCAACCGGATCGCGGTGATGGACAAGGGGCGGATCGAGCAGATCGGCAAACCGCGCGAGATCTACACCAGGCCCGCCAGCCGCTTCGTCGCCGAATTCATCGGCACCGCCAACTTCATCGAGGCGACCGTGCTGTCGGTGACCGGCGACGAGGTGGTGGTCGACTGCGCCCAGGGCCGGCTGGTGGCCCGGCAGGTGGAGTCGCCGCCCGCGGTCGGCGACTCGGTGCTGGTGTCGATCCGGCCGGAGTCGGTGGACATCTCCACCACCCGGCGCGGCGACGTGCCGACCGAGTGGACCGGGACCGTCGTGACCCGCGCCTTCATGGGTGATGTCGTCGACCACATCGTGGCCGTCGGCAAGCAGGAGATCCACTGCCGTTCCAACCCGACGGTGTCGATCCAGCCCGGCACCGAGGTCCATCTGTCGGTGGCCCCCGAGAAGGTCACCCTCGTCCCCGGCGCGTGACCCGCACCCCGACCGCCGCCCCGCACGACGCCGTTCTGGAGGCACCGTGAGCACCCGTACCACCACCGAAGTCACCCACTACCACGTGCAGAAACAGCGCCGCGCCGCATTCCTGGAACAGTGGCGGGACAATCACCGCACCGTCGTCGCGCTGGAGGACGTGACGATGCACCCCACCGAGCGGCGCAGCCGGATCGGGGTGTACGCGGGCGCGGACGGCGACCGGCCGACCCGCACGATGGACGCGCTGGCCCACGAGTTCGACCCCGGCACCGCCACCACGGTGCACCGGCACTCCTGGGACGCGATGGTCTTCGTCGTCGCGGGCCGCGGCTGGACGGAGATCGACGGGCGGCGGATCGACTGGGGTCCCGGCGACTCGCTGCACCTGCCGGCCTGGTCCTGGCACCGCAGCGGCAACGACGGCGACGTCACCGCCCGCTATCTGACCTTCTCCAGCCAGCCGATGCTGGAGACGATGGGCATGGCGGTACTGGAGGACGCGGGCGACACCCCGGTCGCCGAACTTCCGCCGCGCCCGCCCTTCTCGCCCGGCCGGGACGGCGCCGATCCGTACGCGGCCCGGCTGCGGCGGCTGGCGCGCGAGCAGGAGGCGCGCCGCTCCGGGCGGCTGCACACCAGTTGGGACGAGCTGGAACTGCGCAACACCCCGCGCGGCACCCGCACCACCTTCCTGCTCGACCGTGCCATCGGCTACCAGGCGTCGGGCATCACCATGGCGATGTTCGAGATCGGCCCGGCGCGCGGCCAGTCGATGCACCGCCATCCGGGCGAGGCGTGGCTGTACGTGGTGGAGGGCAGCGGGGAGAGCTATCTCGGCACCGAGCCGGAGGGCGGCGAGCGGCACCCGTGGAAGAAGGGCGACATCATCGTCGTCGACCACTTCCTGTGGCACCAGCACTTCAACACCGACCCGGAGAAGACCGCGAAGGTGGTCCGCATCCACATGTTCGACAGCCTGCTGGAGACGATGCGGGTGCTGGCCGATCCGCTGGTGCTCTTCGAGGAGCCGCCGGAGCACATCCGGGACGCGCAGGCCGGTGATCCGACCACGATCCAGTGGCCGGCGCTCGACCGCCCGACGTGGCCGTGAGCGGGGGCCGTACGCCGTGACCAGCGCGCTGCCGCAGGGCGTGGCCGCGGTCCACGCGCTCCCCGCCGACCACCACGACGGCCCCTGGGACGCGGTCGTCACCGATCCCGCGGTCAAGGAGCGGCTGCTCGCGACCGCCGTGCTCGTGCTCCGGCACGGGCGGCGGCTCGCGGGCTCGGCCGTCGCCCCGCACGGCCTGATCGTGCTCGCCGGACCGCCGGGCACCGGGAAGACGACGCTCGCGCAGGGCCTGGCCCAGGCCGCCGCGCGGGCCCTGGCACCGCACGGCGCGACGACACTGGTCGAGGTCGATCCGCACGCCTTCCCCAGCGAGATGCTCGGCGAGAGCCAGCGGGCGGTGTCCCGGCTCTTCCGCGAGTCGCTGCCCGAACTGGCCGCGCGCCGCCCGCACACCCTGGTGCTGGTGGACGAGGTCGAGGCCCTGGCGGTACGGCGGCAGGCCGCGTCCTTCGACACCAATCCGGTCGATGTGCACCGGGCCACGGACGCGGTGCTCAGCGGTCTCGACGTGCTGCGCGCGCAGCGTCCCGGCACGCTGCTGGTGGTCACCACGAATTTCGCCGAGGCGGTGGACGACGCCTTTCTGTCCCGGGCCGATCTGATCGTCCGCACCGAACTGCCCGACAAGGAGGTGATCCCGCTCATCGTCGCCGATTCGCTGCGCGAACTGGCGGCGCAGTGGCCGGAATTGGCGGCACTCGCGGCCGACGACGCGGTGCACGGCCGGATGGGCGAGCTGCTCCGCGGGCTCGACGGGCGGCGGATCCGCAAGACCGTGCACGGCGCCCTCGCCCTGCGACTGGCCACCGCGCGCGATCCGTCGCTGCTGACGGCGGCGGATCTGTACGCGGCGGCCGAGGAGGCCGCCGCGGAGCTGACCGCGCCGGCCCTGACGGCGGGCGGACCGGCCCGGGCGGCGCGATGACGGACACGGGTACGGGTCCGCGTCCGGGTGGCGCCGTGGTTTCGGGGTCGGCGGCACGGCCCGCGGCGGGCGCCGCCGGCACGGCGGAGACCACGGACACGGCGGCCCTGCGCGAGCGGATCGCCGTCGCCTGCCGGGTGCTGGCGGTGACCGGTCTGGTCGAGCACATCCTCGGGCACGTCAGCGCGCGCGTCGGGCCGGACGCGCTGCTGGTGCGCGGGCGCGGCCCGCGCGAACGCGGTCTCGCCTTCACCACCGTCGCCGACGTCCAGCGGGTGGATCTCGACGGCGCCGGGAACGTACCCGCCGGCTGGTCGGCGCCCAATGAACTGCCCATCCACACCGGTGTCCTGCGGGCCAGGCCCGAGGTCACCGCCGTCGTGCACACCCATCCCCCGGCGGTGGTCGCCGCGTCCGTCGCCGGTCTGCCCTGGCTTCCGCTGGTGGGCTCGTACGACATTCCGGCCGCGCGCCTGGCCCACGACGGCATTCCCGTCTGGCCCCGCTCGGCCCTGGTGCGCCGCTGGGACCTGGCCGAGTCGATGGTCGCGGCGATGGGCGACCGACCGGTGGTCGTGCTGCGGGGGCACGGCCTGGTCAGCGTCGGCACCGGCGATCCCGCGGACGCCGTGGCCGCCGCCGTCACCCGGGCGCTGGCCGTCGAATCGCTCGCCCGGATCGCCCTGGCGGTGGCCGCCACGGGCGCGCCGCTGCGGGCGATCCCCGACGAGGATCTGGCCGAACTCCCCGACCTCGGCTCGGCCTTCAACGTCGCGGCGATGTGGCGGCACCTGGAGGCCCGGGCCGCCGCGGAGGGTCCGGCTGCGCCCCTGCGCGAAGAAGCCGCCGCTCCCCCGGCGAGACGCCTTGGGCCCACGTCCGCGTAGGAAGAGGCGGGCCTGCCGTGTCCCCGTCGTCGGGGGAACACGGCGGGCCCGTACCCGCGCCGCCGCCGGTCCGCTACGGCTGGGGCACCGTCGTGATCTCGGGGTGCAGCCTGCGGGTGTGGTCCACCGTCCTGGCCCGGCCGGTCAGGGTGCAGACGACCGTGAGCCGCAGATCGGTGGAGGACGCGCCGAGCCGCAGCTCCAGCTCGCCGGGTTCCACCACGCGCCGCCCGTCGCGCCCGGTGAAGCTCGCCAGATCGGCGGGGACGGTGACCCGGATCCGTGCCGCGCCGCCCGGCGCGAGCGGCACCCGCCGGTAGCCGATCAGCCGCTGCACGGGCTGTACGACGGAGGCGACCGGGTCGTGCAGATAGAGCTGGACGACCTCGGTGCCGTGCCGGTCACCGGTGTTGCGGACGGTGAAGGCGAGGTCGATCCCGCCGTCGGTGGCGGTGTGCAGCCGGGGCACGTCGAGGTCGGTCCACTGGAAGCGGGTGTACGTCAGGCCGTGGCCGAAGGCGAAGGCCGCGGTCGGGTCGATGCTGGAGACCTCGCTCGCCCGGCCGAGCCGCGCCGCCAGGTAGGTGGACGGCTGGGCCCCGGGGCGGGCCGGGACGCTCACCGGCAGCCGGCCCGAGGGCTCGGTCCGCCCGCTGAGCACGGCGGCGATGGCCGTGGTGCCCTCCTCGCCGGGGAAGAAGGACTGCACCACGGCCGCCGCCTCGGTGGCGGCGCGGCCGAGCGCGTACGGCCGTCCGGCGAGCAGGGTCACCACCAGCGGGGTGCCGGGGTGCGCGTCCAGGAGGGTGTCGAGGAGCTGTTCCTGGACGCCGGGTAGGGCCAGTGATTCGGCGTCGCAGCCCTCGCCGCTGGTGCCGCGGCCGAAGAGCCCGGAGCGGTCGCCGAGGGCGAGCACCACGACATCGGCCTCGCCCGCCACCCGTACGGCCTCGGCGAAGCCCGAGGTGTCGGCGCCGTCCACGCTCGCGCCGGGCACCGAGACGATCCGCGCGGCAGGGAATTCGGCGGTCAACGCCTCGCGCAGGGTGGGCAGTTCGATGCCGAGCGGGACCTCGGGGTGCTGTCCGCCGACGTGCACGGGGAAGGCGTAGCAGCCGAGGACGGCGGTCGGGGTGTCGGCGTTGGGCCCGATGACGGCGATGGTGGCCGGTGCGGTGAGCGGCAGGGTGCCGTCGTTGCGCAGCAGGACGACGCTCTGCTCAGCGACCTGCCGGGCGAGCGCCCGGTTGCCCGCCGGGTCGAGGTCGACCCGGCCGCGCAGGGCCCCGGTGTCGGTACCGTCCTCCTCCGCCGTACGGGCGCCGTCGGCGGCGTTGTCCGCGGACCGTACGCCGAGTCCGGCGAGCGCCGCGGGTACCGGGTCCCAGTCGGCGTCGAGCAGGCCCAGTTGCGCCTTCTGGACCAGGACGCGGCGCACCGCGCGGTCGACGAGCGCCTCGGGGACCACGCCGTCGGTGATGGCCTTGAGCAGGGGTTCGCCGTACGCCTTGACGGTGGGCAGCTCGACGTCCACGCCCGCCGCGAGGGCGGCGCCGGCCGCCTCGCCGAGGGTGCCGGCCACGCCGTGCAGGGTCTTGAGGAAGGCGATGCCGAAGTAGTCGGCGACGACGGTGCCGGTGAATCCCCAGGTGTCGCGGAGGAGTTCGGTGAGCAGCCCGGCGTCGGCGGCCGAGGGCAGGCCGTCGGTGTCGGTGTAGGCGTGCATGACCGAGCGGGCGCCGCTCTCCCTGACCGCCATCTCGAACGGCGGCAGCATCACGTCGGCCCGCTCGCGCGCGCCCATGCCGACCGGGGCGAGGTTGCGGCCGGCCCGGGAGGCGGAGTATCCGGCGAAGTGCTTGAGGGTGGCGACGATCCCCGCGGACTCCAGGCCCTGGATGTAGGCGGTGCCGAGCGTGCCGACGAGATAGGGGTCCTCCCCCATGGTCTCCTCGACCCGGCCCCAGCGGGCGTCGCGCACCACGTCGAGCACGGGCGCGAGTCCCTGGTGGACGCCGACCGACCGCAGGTCGTCGCCGATGGCGCGGGCCATCCGGCGGATCAGCGCGGGATCGAAGGTGGCGCCCCAGGCCAGCGGCACGGGGTAGGCGGTGGCGCCCCAGGCGGCGAAGCCGGCCAGGCACTCCTCGTGGGCGAGCGCCGGGATGCCGAAGCGGTTGGCGGCGGCGATGGCGCGCTGGGTGCGCAGCAGGGACAGCGCGCCGAGCGCCGGGTCGACGGGCGCGGTGCCGAACGACCGGGTGAGCTGGCCGAGTCCCTGCGGCAGCAGCGACTCCAGTGCGACGGGTTCCTCCATCTCGTGCTGGTACGGGGCGACTTCGCCGCCGTCGTCGGACGCGCCGACCCAGACGCCGACGAGTTGGGCGGCCTTCTCGCGCAGGGTCATCGCGGCGATCAGCGCGTCCGCCCGGGTCTCGGGGGGAAGCGCGCTGTCGCGCCAGGGCGGGGTGACGGGTTCTGTCGTTTCGACCACGGTGCCGGTCACTTTCCTCCGACGCCCATGAGGCCCTGGACCAGGGCGCGGCGGGCGAACAGGTAGACGACGAAGATGGGCAGCATCGACAGGACCACCGCGGCCAGCAGGCCGGGGATGTCGATGCCGTGCTCGGTCTGGAAGTTGAACAGGCCGAGGGTGATGACCTTGGACGAGTCGGACTGGGTCAGCACCAGGGGGAAGAGGAAGCCGTTCCACGCCTGGAGCGCGGAGAAGACCATGATCGTGGAGAGCCCGCCCTTGGACAGCGGGACCACCAGCTGGAAGAAGACCCGCCACGGGGAGGCGCCGTCCATGGCCATGGCCTCGTACAGATCGGGGGTGATGTCCCGCATGACCCCGGTGAGGATCAGGGCGCACACCGGCAGCGAGAAGGCCGCGGTGGGCAGGATGACGCCGATCAGGTTGTCGTAGAGGCCGGCCTTGCTGATGACGTAGAACATCGGCACGATCACGGCCTGCGCGGGGATGGCCAGGCCCAGCAGGAACAGCCGGAAGACGCCGGTGGTGATCCGGCCTCGGCTGCGCACGATGGCGTACGAGAGCGGGGGCACCAGCAGCAGCACGATGGCGACCACCGCGAGGGTGACCAGCAGGGTGTTGAGGAAGAAGTGGCCGAAGCCGTTGGAGAAGTCCTGCGTGTAGTTGTGCAACGTGACGTGCTCGGGGAAGGCCAGCGGACCGTTCGCGGAGTAGTCGGCGCGGTCCTGGAGGGTCGCCGCCAGCATCACGTACAGCGGCAGTCCGATGAGGAAGAGCCAGACCAGGGAGCCCAGGCCGGCGAGGTAGTTGGGACGGCGCTTCATCACAGGCCCTCCGTGGTGCCGCGCATCTTGTCGTAGCCGGAGACCTTGACGACGATGAGCGAGATGACCGTGGCGATGAGCACGAGGACCAGGGCGATGGCCGAGCCGCCGCCGAAGTCGAAGCTCTTGAACGCCCGTTGGTACATGTAGTACGCGCTGATGGTGGTGTCGGTGCCGGGCCCGCCCTGGGTCAGGATCAGCACGGTGTCGAAGGTGGTGAGGCCGCCGACCACCATGAGGATCATCGAGGTGATCATGGTGTTGCGCAGTTGCGGCAGGGTGATGTGCCAGAACTGCCGTACGCGGCCCGCCCCGTCGATCTCCGCGGCCTGGTAGAGCACCTGCGGGATCGCGCGGGCCGCGCCCTGGTAGATCAGGGTGTGGAAGGGCGTGTATTGCCAGGCCCCCACGAACACCAGCACTCCGATGGCGCTGGTCTGCCTGCCGAACAGATTGCCGTCGCCGAAGAGCCACTTCGCCTGCGCGGGGACGCCGAAGTTCGGGTCGAGCAGCGCCCGCCACAGGATGGACACCGCGGTCGCGGACAGCAGCAGCGGTACGAAATAGATCGCGGACAGCACCGCACGGTTGCGCTGGTGTCCGGCCGCCCACACCCCGAGCAGGATGCTCAGCGGGGTCTGCACGACGACTCCGAGGACCGTGATCAGCACGCTGAGCCACAGGCTCTGGATCATGACGTGGTCGTGGATCAGCGTGCGCCAGTTGTCGAGGCCGGCGAACCGGGGCGCGCTGATGCCGTCCCAGCTGGCGAAGGAGAGCACCGCGACCAGGATCAGCGGGAGGACGGCGAAGATCAGGAAGAACAAGGTGGCGGGCACGGCCCAGACGAAGCCCGGGCGGACCACGGCGGCGCCGGTCCGGCGTACCGGTCGCCGCCTCGCCACCCTGGGTTCAGCGGTGGTGGTCATGTGAGGTCCCGGTTCAGGATGTGGGCAGGGCCTGCATGGCCTTGATGAAGCCGTCGGCGTCGAGCTTGCCGTCGAAGAACTGCTGCACGGCGGTGTGCATGGCCTCGCTCGCGGACTGCGGATACGCCTGGTCCCACGAGAGCTGGAACGAGGGCGCGGCCTTGACCAGGTCGTACTGGTACTTGGCGTAGGCCGGATCGGTCGCGGTGTTCAGGAAGTTCGTGGTGTTCGTCGTGGTCGGCAGATTGCCGATCGCCATGTGCGCCTTCACGAACTCGTCGGAGTACATGAGCTTGAGGAACTGCGCCACGGCGTCCGGGTACTTGGTCTTCTTCAGCACCGAGTAGAAGTTGTTGGTGTTGCCGACGATGTCCTTGGGGTCGCCCGCGCCGCCGCTGACGGTCGGGAAGGAGGTGTACCCCAGGCCGGTCTTGGCGAAGTCGGGGTTGTCCTGCTGCTGCTGGGAGTAGTACCAGGAGCCCATCAGCTCGAACCCGGCCCGGCCCTGCGCGACCAGTGCCACCGAGCCGCCGTCGGTGTACTTGACCGAGTCGTAGTTGCTGCCGAACGCTCCGGCGTCGATCAGTTCCTTGAGCCTGGACAGCGCGGTACGGCTCTCGGGGGCGGCCCAGGCGCTCTTGTCGCCGCTCATCGCCTTGTCGAACAGGCCGGGGCCCGCTATGCGGTCGTACATGTACTCGTACCACATCAGGGTCGGCCACTGGTCGCCGCCGCCGAGCGCGATCGGCGTGATGTGCTTGGCCTTGAGCACCTTGACCGCGCTGAGCAGGTCCTCCCAGGTCTTGGGCTCCGAGACGCCCGCGTCGGCCAGCACCTTCTTGTTGTCGAAGAGCAGGACCGGCTGGGTGCCGCGCATCGGGATGCCGTACGGCTTGCCGTCCACGACGGCGCTGTTGAACACCGACGGCAGGAAGTCGGCCTTCAGCCGCGGGTCCTTGGCGATCATGTCGTTCAGCGGCAGGAGGAGGCCGGCCTTGACGAAGGGCTGGATGCTGCCGCCGCCCCAGTTGAAGAAGACGTCCGGCGCCTGCTTGGTGTTGATGATCGTCTGGAGCTTCTGCTGGTAGTCCGCGCCGGGGATGGTCTGGAGCACGGCCTTGACCTTGGACGTCTTGTTGAACGTCGCGACGATCTGCTTCTCGACCTTGTTGGAGGCGTCCCCGTAGACCAGCACCTTGAACGAGCCGGAACCGCCGCTGCCGGAGTCGCTGCCGCCGCAGGCCGCCAGGGAGAGCCCGAGCACGAGCGCCACGCCGCCGGCCACGGCACGTGGGAGCAATACGCGCTTCATCATCGTCCAGCCTTTCGAAAGATTCGGCATCGTCGCCGAAATTTGCTGCGCGCTGCGACGTTAAAGTGCGGCTGTTGAGGGGTCAAGCCTCCTGCTGCGGGTTACCAAAGCGTGATCCCTGCGCCGATCGGGCCGCCGAACCGAGCAGGTGGCGGCTTCGACACTTTCGGCGGCGCGTCGGCACGGATCCGGCGCCCGACCCGGCTGCGACCGCCGGACGCCCGGCGCCCGAGGCGTTTCAATGACGTTTCAATTCGAGGGTCGGCAAAAAGCGGGGGCCGGGCTGACAGATCCCTTGACCCCCAGCTCAGTTGACCCTTAGGTTCGGCGGCGCCGAATTGAATCGTTCTTAGTGGTGCGGGCTGCGGGACGCGGCTCGTGAAACCCCTGGAGCCCTCCTTGTCCTCTGCGCATCCCTCTCGTAGCTCGGTGCCCCGCGCACCCATTTCCCGGGGCCTGTCCCGCCGTTCGGTCCGCATCGCGCAGGCCGTCGCCGTCGTCGGCGCGCTCACCGCGGCCATGGCCGTCACCGGCCCGGCCTCCGCCCGCTCCCCGCACTCCGCCTCCTGGCAGAAGTACGTCCAGGCGCCCTCCAGCCGCGACGTACGGCCGGTGTCGGTGGTCTCCACCACCGGCCGGGTGACCCACCCCCAGGGCGTCCTCGGCAAGGGCACCGCCACCCTGGAGCGGCCGACGCCCGCGCCCAAGCCCAAGTGGCCCGCCGGCACCACGGCGGCGGCCTCCTCCTTCCACGACGGGAACAACGGCAACGACGGCAAGCCCCGCACCTATGTGGCGGGCAACGCGGTCGACGGCGACACCGACACTTTCTGGAACGACGCCAACGCCGCCACCTACCCCGCCTGGCTGGAGATCACCAGCCCCAGCGCGGTCCCGCTGCCCGGCATCACGGTGCTGTCCAACGCCGACGGTGTACCGCAGGACTTCACCGTCGAGACCTGGGACGGCTCGGCCTGGACGACGCGCGCCACGGTGACCGGCAACACCGCCGTCCAGCGGGCGGTCGCCTTCCCCTCCACGGTCACCACCGCCAAGGTGCGGATCACCGTGACCAAGGACCAGCCGTCCGGCAAGGGCGAGTTCACCCGGGTCAACGAGGTGTGGCCCGGCCTGGTCAGCGGCGACGACGTGCCCAGCGTCACGCTGGACTTCGGCAAGGTCGTCTCCGGCTATCCGCGGATCAGCTTCGCGGGCGCCTCGGGCAACAACCCCGGTGTGCGGGTGGCCTTCTCCGAGACGCTGGACTACCTCACCGACCGGTCCGACTACACCCGCTCCGACGTCTCCGGCGGCCCCGGCACCGATCAGTACGCGGTCCCGCAGCAGGGCGGCATCTGGACCGACACCAAGAACTGCCTGAGCGGTACGAAGGTCTGCTCCGACGGGCTGCACGGCTTCCGCTACATGAAGATCAGCCTGGACGCGCTGGCCTCCGACGCGCCGCTGACCCAGCCGTCCGGCACGGTCCGGATCGACGGCGTGTCCCTGGACTTCACGCCCTTCCTCGGCACGCCCGACTCCTACACCGGCTGGTTCGAGTCCTCCGACACCAAGCTCAATCAGTACTGGTACGACGCCTCGTACACCAATGAGCTGGTCACCGACACCTTCCGCTCCGACGACGTCGACCCGCGCAACGCCGACAGCCCGACGCTGGACGGCAAGCTCGTGCTGCACGACGGCGCCAAGCGGGACCGCGACCCGTACGTGGGCGATGTGGCGGTCTCCGGCCGCACCACGTATCTGACCCACGACTCGGCGGTCGCGGCCAAGAACGTCCTGGCCGACCTCGCCGACCACCAGCGCGACGACGGCTGGATCCCGCCCGCCTCGATCAACAACTACACGCTCCACCTCTTCGACTACCCGCTGTGGTGGGTGACCAGCAGCTGGGACTATGTGCTGTACACCGGCGACACCGACTACGCCCGTGACTACTACGCCAACCTCGTGAAGACGCTGGACAGTTGGTACCCGAGCGTCACCGACTCCAACGGCCTGCTCTCCAAGGGCCTGAACGGGACCGGCGGTTACGGCGACTACGCCTTCCTGCCGCGCAGCGGTGAGGTCACGTACTACAACACCCTGTACGTGCAGGCGCTCAAGGACGCCGCCGCGATGGCGACGGCGCTCGGGCACGGCGCGGACGCCGACCGCTGGACCCAGCGGGCCGGCACGGTGAGCGCGGCGATCAACGCGCATCTGTGGGACAGCGACGCGGGCGCCTACCTCGACTCGGCCACCGGCGACGTCCGGCACGGGCAGGACGGCAACGGTCTCGCGGTCGTCGCCGGTGTCGCCGACCCGAACAGGGCGTCCTCGGCGCTCGACCACCTGTCGAAGACCACGGCCCAGCCGTACGGCAACGCCTTCATGGACAACAACACCCTGGTCTCCGACGGCTCCCAGCGGGTCTACGCCTTCACCTCCTACCCGGAGATCCAGGCGCGCTTCCTGGCCGGGAAGGCGGACTCCGCGATCGACGAGATCAAGCGGCTGTACGGCTGGATGGCCACGCACGGCCCCGGCGTCACCGACTGGGAGGGCATCGGCCCGAACGGCTCGATGTACGAGGGCGGCTTCACGTCGGCCGCGCACGGCTGGTCGACCGGTGTCGTGCCCGCGCTGACCAACGACCTGCTCGGCGCGACGCCCACCGGCCCCGGTTTCAGCACCTGGAACGTGGCGCCGCACCCCGGTTCCGTCACCTGGGCGCGGGGCCAACTGCCGACCCCGCACGGCCCGTTGACGGTGGACTGGAAGCAGAGCAAGGGCGGCAAGCGGTTCACGCTGAACGTGACCGCGCCCAAGGGGACGTCCGGCGACATCGATGTGCCGGCCTCCGGGTCGCGGGTCACCGTCCGGGTGGACGGCAAGGTCGTCTGGGACGGGTCCAAGGCGCACGGCTTCCAGGCCGCGGCCAAGGACGGCCGGGTCACGCTGCACGGCGTGAAGGCGGGCAGCCACACCATCACGGTGGACGGTTCCTGACTCCACCCGGTCATGGCATCGCCCGTCCCCTCCCGCCCCGGCACCCGCCGGGCCGGGAGGGGACGGGCCGTCAGACGAAGCGGACGGCCGGCCCGGGGTGCATCAGGAAGTCGTGGTGCGAGATGTTCCAGGCGTAGGCACCGGCGAGGCCGAACAGCACGCGGTCGCCCGCGCGCAGTCCCGCCGCCGGGACCCGCCGGGCCAGTACGTCCTTGGGTGTGCACAACTGGCCGGTGAGCGTGACCAGTTCGCCCGACGCTGCCGACCGGGGCCAGGGGTGCGGCCAGTCCGCGACGGGCAGCACCGCGCACGGCTGGTCGTGGCCCTTGGCGGCGGGCGTGCGCAGATGGTGGGTGCCGCCGCGCAGTACGGCGAATTCCTCGCCGTGGCTGGGCTTCACGTCCAGCACGTCGGTGACGTACCAGCCGCAGTAGGCGGTCAGGGCGCGGCCCGGCTCGATCCGCAGCCGCAGGCCGGGGTGTTCGTCGAGCAACCGGGCGAGGCCGGCGCCGTAGGCGGCCCAGTCGAAGCGGTCCGCCGGACGGCGGTAGTCGACGGTCATGCCGCCGCCGACATTGACCTCGCGCAGCGCGGCACCGTGCCGGCCCGCCAGCTCCGTCGCCCAGGCGACGACGGACCCGGCGACGGCGAGCAGTTGCGGCGCCGCGAGACCGCTCGCCAAGTGGGCGTGCACGCCCAGGAATTCCAGCTGCGGATGGCTGCCGTCGGTGAGCGCGCGGACGGTGTCGTCGGCCTGCGCCGGGTCGAGGCCGAACGGCGAGGGGCCGCCGCCCATCGCCAGCGCGCCGGTCGCCACCTCCCCCGCCGAGACGGCGGGGTTGAAGCGCAGCAGCACCTTGACGGGGTTGCCGTGGGTGCCGCGGGCGGCCACGAGGTGCGCGAGCATGCGCAGTTCGTACGCGCTCTCCACATGGAAGCGGTTCACACCGAGGTCGAGCGCGGCAGCGATCTCCCCGGGTGTCTTGCCGGGGCCACCGAAGGCCAGGGGCCGCCCGGGCACCGCCGCCGCGACATGGGCGCTCTCACCGCCGGACGACACCTCGTAGCCGTCCACGAAGGGCCCGAGGGCCGCCAGGACCGGCGGCTCCGGATTGGCCTTGGCGGCGTAGTACAACTCGACCCGCTCCGGCAGCGCCGCCCGTACGGCCGCCGCGTGCCCCCGCAGCCCGCCCAGGTCGTAGACGTACAGCGGCAGTTGACCGTCCGGCTGAGCACGCGCGGCGTCCCGTACGGCGTCGGGCACGGGCAGTGGCGTGGTCATCGCGGGCTCCTCCTCCTGTCGGACCGGGGCGGCGCGGCGTGCGGAATCCGATCCGTCGGCGTGGCCGGCGACATCGCCTACGGCGTGGGGCACGGGCAGTGGCGTGGTCATCGCGGGCTCCTCGTGCCGTCGGAGCGGGGTGGGGAGGGGCGCGGGATACGGGTCTTCGGCGGGGCGGGCGAGACGTCCTCGGCCAGGGGGGACGGCAGGCGTACGTAGCCCGCGAAGCGGTCGGCGGCGCGTTCCCAGCGGGTGAGCAGATTCGCCTTGGCGGGCAGCGGGGCGCCGGCCAGCAGCGCGTCGAGCCGGGGGTGGCCGCCGTGCGTGTCGGCGTGCTCGCGGATCACCCGGCGCACCTCGGCCCACAGCGCGGGTTCGGTCTCCGGGTGCAGATCGGCGAGGGCGGCCAGCATCTCGGCGACGTGGTTGACCAGCAGGCAGTAGACGATCCGGTCCCAGCCGCGGTCGGCGTCGTAACTCAGCGGGCCCGCGACATCGGGCGGCAGGGCGGCCAGCGCCCGCGCGTGGTGCCCGGGCAGCAGCTTGGTGCCCTCCAGATCGCGGAAGAGCACCTGCACGGGGCTGCCGTCGGCGTCCACACAGAGCAGCACATTCTGCAGGTGGGGTTCGAGCACCACGCCGTGGTCGAAGTAGGCGGCAAGCACCGGCGGCACGAGCAGCCGCAGATACGCCCGCCACCAGCGCAGCGCCGCCGCGGGGCCGCCGCCGGCGACCAGCCGGGAGATGTGCGCGGGCCCGGTCGGGTACTCGTCGGCGACGGCGGCGGCCAGCAGCGCGGTGGCGCCGGGTGCCAGCCGCCGGTCCAGGCCCTCCCGGACGATCACACCGAAGCCTTCGAGCAGCGACACGTCGGGGCGGCCGTCGCGGCCGGGCAGCGCCATGGCCCGGTAGGCGGGCTCGCGCAGCACATCGGCGCCGGGGAAGCGGGCGGCGAGGTCGGCGAAGGCGGGCCGCAGCATCCGGGTCAGCGCGACGGCGCCCGCCAGTTCGTAACGGGCGTTCTTCCGCAGGCAGTTGGTGATACGTACGTTCAGACTGAACTTCAGGAAGGTGTCGCCGTCGTAGAGGGTGCGGACCGACGCGGTGGCGGCGAAACGGGTGCGGCCGGGGCCGAGGTCGAGCACGTCCCGGCGGCGCAGCGCGGCGCGCAGGCCGGGGTGCCGGTGCAGCAGGTCGTACTGCCAGGGGTGCGCCGGCAGCAGCCGGTAGCCGGCCGGGACGGGCGCGAGCCGGTCCAGCGGGTCGGCGGCGCCGGGCTCCGCGCACTCCTGCGCCGTCAGCTCCTCGCGGACGGCGAGCAGCCGCAGCGGGAAGGACGCCGAGGTCTCCGGGGCGTAGGCCGCCCACGAACCGGGGTCGCCGCCCCGGGCCTTGGGCGCGGGGTGGAAGCGGTGGCCGTAGACGAGGGAGCGTTCCGAGGCGAGGTAGCCGGCCAGCGGCACCCCGGCCGTGACGGGGCGCGGGGCGCGCAGCGCGGTGGCGACACCGTGGTGGCTGGAGCGGACCTGGTCGAGGAATTCGTCGTTGGGCACACCGGTGAGCGCGGACAGTTCGGTGTGGATGTGGTCGGCGAGCCGCTGCCAGCCGATCTCGGTCCAGTCGCCGTCGGCGGCCTGTTCCGTGACCGGTCCGGCGAAGCGGTGCGCGCCGAGCAGGGAGGTGCGGCGCAGTGCGACCCGCAGCCTGACTCCGGCACGCGGCAGCCGTACCAGCAGGCTGCCGTCGATGACGGCGGTCCGGTGCCCGGGCCCCGACACCTCGCGGAGCAGGCAGTTGAGCAGGGTGTGCGCCACGGCGCGGTCGGCGTCGGGGAGTCCGGCGTGCCGGGCGCAGTCGGCGGGACCGGTGATGGTGGGCAGCGTCATCAGCGGCTCCGCGGCAGGTAGTTGGGTCCGGTGGTGTAGTGCTTGTTGATGTCGGTGGCTCCTGAGCGGTTCTTGGTGAGCAGCGTCCCGGCGCTCACCATCGCTTTGATCGGCAGGTACGGGGCGTCCAGCACCCGGTCGCGCAGCACGGCGCCGGCCTCGCCCGGCCCGGTGCCGAGCCGTCGCACGGCCCGGTCGAGCAACTCACGGACGAGGCCGAGCAGATCGACCAGTGGGGCGCGGCCGAGCCGGGCGAGGGCGAAGGCGTAGGCGCCCGCGCACAGGTGGACGGTGATCGTGGTGAACAGGTCGGCGATCGCCGCGTCGTCGTCCACGAGGATGCGCGGGTCGTCGAAGCCGGCGCGTTCCGGCGCGTCGGGGCCGAGGGCGGCGCGCAGCCGGGCCCGGTGGACCCGCAGCCCGTCGTCGTCCTTGAACAGCAGCCGCAACCGGGTACGGCCGTCGGCGTCGTCCAGCAGCAGGGAGATGTTCTGCTGGTGGGACTCCAGGGCGATGCCGTAGCCGAACAGCGTGGTCTGCCAGTCGAAAAGCAGCGTGAGCAGCGCGGTCAGCAGCGCCGACGGGTCGCCGTCGTAGTAGCGGTCGGCGAGGTGGTCCAGGACGAGCCGCCCGTCGGGGGTGTCGGCGAGCAGCGCGGCCAGTGGCAGGACGGCGGCGCCGTCGAGGCCGGGCGGGTGGCGCCGGACGAGGACGGCGAGCAACTCGTGCCCGGCGTGCACGAAGCGGCTCTCGTCGGCGTGCAGGACCCGGTCGCGCAGCCGGGGTTCACGCGCGGCGACCTCGGCCAGCAGGCGCTGGCCCGCGGCGCCGTCGGTCAGGCTGCCGGGCTTGATGGTGCGCCGGTTGAGCAGGCCGAGCGTCGAGGTGGCGAGCGGCAGTTTGAGGTGGACGCCGGGCTCGGCGAGCACCGCGACCGTGCGCATCGACAGTGTCGGCGCCACATCGAGCCAGGGGCGGTCCGCGAGCAGCGCCCCGCTGTCGAGTCCCGCGGCGCGCAGCGCCTCGCGCAACGGCCCGTCCGCCGTCAACGGGTGCACGGGAAGCGTGACATGGCTCACGTCGAGGTCTCGCGGCAGGCCGAGCGCCGACGGTGGCGGGCGCAGCGCGCCGAGACCGAGGTCGGCGTCGGGGCCGTGCGTGACGACGGCGCCCGCAGGCAACGC
This sequence comes from Actinacidiphila alni, assembly GCF_900112845.1. Classification (GTDB taxonomy): domain Bacteria; phylum Actinomycetota; class Actinomycetes; order Streptomycetales; family Streptomycetaceae; genus Actinacidiphila; species Actinacidiphila alni. The sequence continues at coordinate 73,326 of NZ_FONG01000003.1, read as the reverse complement.
GAGCCAGCGCAGTGTGAAGCGCGGCGCGAATTCCGGTGCGTAGGCGCGAAGTTGACGTGCCGTCAGTCCGCTGCGGCCGGCGCCGGTGGGGTGCACCGGGTGGTCGGTACGGGCGGCCAGCGTCTCGTACGCGAGGGCGCCGACGGGTCCGGTCCACCCGGCGGGGTCGGCGCCGTGCCGTGCGGTGAGCCGGTCCATGGTGGCGGCGCGGCAGTCCGCGCGCAGCCGCAGGGCGGTGAGGGCGTCGCGGTACTCCTCGGCGAAGGCGGCGTGGCCCGCCCGGTCCTCGGGCGGGGCGAGGGCGCGCAGCGCCGCCAGAACCTCTTCGCCTGTGGTCAGGTCGCGGTGCACGGCGCCGGTGGACGCTTCACCGGTAGCCACTTCTCCGGTAGCCACTTCTCCGGTAGCCGCTTCTCCGGTAGCCGCTTCTCCGGTAGCCGCTTCTCCGGTAGCCGCTTCTCCGGTGGACGCGGCGCTCATGGAGGCGTCACCCCTGGACGTGTCACCCGTGGACGCCGAGCGTCCTGACGCCTCGCCTGCCGATCGCGCCGTTTCCTCGCGCAGCAGCGGCAGGCGGGCGGCGTACGCGTACTGGAAGCCGTCCGGTTCGACCGGGAGCAGCAGCGCGGTGCCGGTCGCGGTCTCGGGGGCGAGCCGGAGCCAGTCGCCGTCCGGGCGGTGCAGCAGCGTGCCGCGGGTGCGCAGCCCGGCGACGTCCTCGCGCAGCAGGGCACTCAACACGTCCCGCAGCAGGGCCTGTTCCGTCGCGTCGGCGGCCGTACGAGGGGCCGAGTCGGTCGCCGTCATGGGGTGATCTCCCAGGTCCGCCCGGCGAGGAAACTGGTGACGGCCCGCTCCACCGTGTCGTCGTCCGGGCCGATGGCGCGGACGACGCCGAGCAGGTCGCGGTTGGTGCGGTGCAGCGGGTGCCGCTCGCCGACGGCGCGCAGCGGGCGGTAGGCGAGGCGGACGCCGTCCACGGTCAGGTCGGCCGGGTCCGGCGCGGCGGTGAGGGTACCCGCCTGCCGCGCGTAGGGGTAGTCGAGCCGGGCGGCACGGCCGGTGGCGGCGGGCAGGACGGCCGGGAGAGCTTCACCCAGATGGGTTCGGAGGATGTACTCGAACAGCGGCAGGCCGAGCAGTTCGGCGAGCAGCAGGTCGCACTGGTCGCCGATGGCGCGGTAGTTGACCTCGATGATCCGCGCGCGCCCTTCGTGCAGCACGAATTCGGTGTGGCAGGCGCCGAATCCGACGCCCAGCGCGTCGAGTTGGGCCAGCACCTGGGCCACGACGGGCGCGGGGTGCGCGGGGACGAAGGTCAGCCGCTCCTCGATGAAGTACGGCGGCGGGGACAGTGTGGTGCGAAAGCCGCCCAGCACATGGCGGACCGTGCCGTCGCCGAGGGTCTCCAGGGTGAGGAGCTCACCGGGCAGGAATTCCTCCACGACCAGTGCGTCGCCCGGCCGGTTGGCGCGGATCTCCTTCGCCCGGGCCGCCAGGTCGGCCGGGTCCTCGGCGCGTACGACGTCCTCGCTCGCCACGCCCTCCCGCGGCTTGATCACGCACGGGAAGGGCACGTCGAGGCCGGCGAGCGTGTCGGCCGGGTCCCGGTCGGCGGGCAGTTCTGCCGACCACACCGTGTCGGCGCCGGTGGCGGCGAGACGGCGCCGCGTCTCGGCCTTGTCCTTGCAGCGCAGGGCTGCCCGCCAGTCCTTGCCGGGCAGCCCGAAGTAGTCGGCGGCGAGCGCCGCCTGGACCTGGAGGTGGTCGCTGTTGGTGAAGACCGCGTCCGGCGGCCGGCCCGCCGACAGCCGGGAGACGACCGCGCGGAAGTCGCGGACGTCGCACTCCTGGATCCGCACGGAGGTGTCCGCGCCGTACGCGGCCCGGTGCGCGGCCGGCTGGTCGGTGAGCAGGGTGACGTCGAGGCCGAGGCGGCGGGCGGCCGGGAGGAATCCCTCGGTGACCGAGTCGGTCGGGTTCAGAGCCAGCACATGGAGCCGCATGAGAGGGACCACTTTCCGGGCGTGCGGTCGTCGGCCGACGGTCCGCGGAGGACCGGTGGCCTGGGGTGCGACGAGCCTAAGTTAGGCATGCCTAACACTGTCAATTCACCCCGGCGCGGCGCGGATTGGGACCGGCGCACTCCGGCCAGCTGATCGACTTCTCCTATCGGCGGCCGATCCGATCATGTCCGCCGCGCACGGTCCGCCCCCGCCCCCGCCTCCGCGGGCCGCCTCCCCGTGCGGTCTTCCGCCGCCTCCCCGTGCGGTCCGCCACCGACCGCCGGCAACCCCCTGCCCGTGGCTGACGGGCCGTGAACCTCCTTACGCCATACGGGGGTTCGGGTGGCGCGACGGCCCGGGGGCCTCGTTAGCATGGACGGTGATCCACGATCTCCCCCGCGCTTCCGGCCGCCCTCGCGCGGCGACGGGAGGGAGCGGGCGGGGACCGGCCGATGACGTCGGATGGAGGTCCGGGTGGACGGATTCGCCGAGGCGATGCTGGAGCGGGTGCGCGTGGCTCAGGAGGCGGTGGCCGCCGCCCGGCGGTCGGGTGACGCGTACGCGCTGGCGGTGGCGTCCGACGAACTGGACGACGCGCTGCGGATCGCCCACGCGAACGGTGTCGCGCTGGAGGTCACCCCCGAGGGGGACGGCGGCGCGGCCGGCGGCTGAGCCATGTCCCGGCGGGGCCGGCGCGCCGTACAGTTGCGGCGGACCGGCCGTGCGCCGCGACGACGGGTACGAGGGAGGGGATCGGCATGATCACCGAACCGGAGCTGGTCGGGGAGCCCGACCCGGATCCCGCGCGCGAGGTACTCAGCGGCGCCGAGCCCGTCCCGCCGGCGCTGCGTTCGGCGCTCTCCCGGCTGCGGATGCAGCTGCCGCTGCCGCGCACCCCCGACACGTACCATCCGCGTGACCCGGGCGGTCCCGGGGACCCGCGGTCCGGTCCGCCGGGCGGCCGTCCGTGGCGTCCGCGGTCCGAGGGCCGCGGCACGCGTGTCGTGTGGACGCTGGTCGGCCTGGTCACGGCGTCCGCGGTCTGGGTCGCGGTCCTCGCCCTCACCGGCATCGGCGACCGCGACCGTCCCGATCTGCACGGTTACCGCGTCACCGGCAATCCCTGCACCATCGCGCGGCTCGAACCGCTCACCACATCGGTCGGCGACGGCTTCTACCCGAGCACACCCGTGATCACCAAGGGCCCGGGCCTGGACCATGTCTCGTGCAGCATGGCCACCGGCTCGACGGACAACACCGGCTGGGACACCTTCGACACCCTCACCCTGACCGTCGACCTCCACAAGAGGTCCGGCGTCGGCGGCGAATTCGCCGACCTCACCCATGTGCTGGTGCCGGCGCCCACGCCCGTCGACTCCGCCGACTTCGGCTTCATGTCCGATTCGCACGAGGTCACCAGGCCGCTGGACGGCATCGGCGACGAGGCGTACACGGTCTACGGCACGACCCGGCAGGCGCTCACCGTGCGGCACGGCGGGGCCGTCTTCTCGCTCAGCATCCAGGGCGTCAAGCAGTGGGACGGCGCGGGCCGCGGCCCCGTCAACACCGACGGCTCCCCGATCCGCACCGCCCCGGCCGACACCACCGCGCTGCGCCGCACCCTCGTTCCGACTATGCGCACCCTGATGGCGTCGCTCCGGCACTGATCCCCCGACTCCCCGACGCTCTCAGCTCCCCCGACTCCCCCGGCGACGCGGCCCGCTCACCCCTGGAGCGTCACCACCGTGCCCGTCGTCCTGGCGCGTTCCGCCGCCCAGACCACCCGGTGGCTGGCCAGGCTGCGTGCCGCGTCCGTGTGCAGCAGGTCCCGGTCGCCGGTGGCGACGGCCGTCAGGAAGGCGTCGGTCAGCGCCTCGTCGCCGCCGCCGTGGCCGTCCCCCGCCGAAGGGCCCGCTCCGGTCAGCGGGTCGAGCACCTGCTCGCGCCCGGTCAGGAAGTCGACGATCCGCAGCGTGCTGCCGTCGCCCTCCACGAAACCGGTGGTGCCCATCAGCCGGGTCTTGCGGTGGTCCATCGGGGTGAAGGCGCTCATGGTGAAGGAGCAGGTGGCGCCGTCGGCGAACTCCATCGACACCACCTGGTGGTCGACCACGTCGTTGTCGCAGTCGTACACGCAGCGGCCGTACGGTCCGGTCCGCAGCGCCTGGAGGACACCGGCCTCGTCGCGCGCGTCGGTGACCACCGACAGCGGCCAGGACTCCCGCCCCGGGTCGCCGAGGCAGTCCAGATAGAGGCGTTTGGCGGAGTAGGCGCAGCTCTGCTCGACCGGGCAGTCCACGCAGCACGCCGCCGCGCCCGCCGGCCGGTCCGCCGCCCTGAAGTGGGACAGGCTGCCGAAGGAGGCGACCCGGGCCGGGGCCCGGCCGAAGAGGTGCATCAGCCAGTCCACGTCGTGGCAGGACTTGGTGAGCAGCATCGGCGCCGAGGTGTCCTGCCGCCGCCAGTTGCCGCGGACGAAGGAGTGGGCCTGGTGCCACCAGCCGACCGGTTCCAGGTGCTCGACGCTGATCAGCCGGCCGATCCGGCCCTCGTCCACCACGCGCTTGAGCGCCTCGGTGTACGGCGTGTAGCGCAGCACATGGCAGACCGCGAGCAGGATGCCGTTGCGCTCGGCGGCCTCCGCGATGTCGACCGCCTCGGCCTCATTGGTGGCCATCGGCTTCTCCAGCAGGAGGTGGTGGCCGAGGTCGGCCAGGCGGACGGCCGGGTCGCGGTGCTGCCGGTCCTGGGTGGCGACGATCGCGGCGTCCGCGGTCCGGCCCGCGGCGGCCAGTTCCGCCCAGCCGGGGTACGCCCGGCCGGGTGCGACACCGAATTCGGCGACGGCCGCGGCGCGGCGGGCCGGGTCCGGTTCGGCCACCGCCGTGACGCGGCCCGCGCCGCTCGCGACGGCGTGCCGCGCGTAGGTCATTCCGCGCTGTCCGGCTCCGACCAGGGCCAGGGTCACTTCTGGCATGGGAATCCTTGTCTGTCGTGAACGGTGCGGCGGCCCCCCGCGTTTCCGGCGTACGTCGCTCGGCCGGCGCGCGCAAGGGGCCGGCGTACGCGGCGCGTCCGGTACGGGCCGCACGTTCGGTGCGGCCCGCGTATCCGGTGCGGGCCGGGCCGCACGCCGTTCGTGCGTCACCTGCCGTGCGCGGGATCAGGTACCCAGGACGGCCCGCAGCGACGGCTGGAGCGCGTCGCCGTGGGCGCGCACCATGTCGTCGCACAGCTCCCAGATCCGTTCCACCGGCAGGGACGCGGCGGTCGCCGGGTCGGTCATGGCGGCGTGCCGGATGTGCCGGGGCTCGTCCTCCAGGGCGGCGCGGACGACCAGGTCGGTGGTGCTCAGATAGGTGCGGTTCAGCGCGGCGCACTGCGCCGGGAGCGCGCCGACGCGGGTCGGCTGCACGCCCAGCCCGTCGACCAGGCACGGCACTTCGACGGTGCCCGCGGCGGGCAGGTCGTCGATGAGGCCGTGGTTGGGGACGTTGCCGTAGACGGTACGGGGGGTGCCCGTGGTGATGCTGTGGATGACCTGCGGCGCGTACTCCATGGTGCCCTCGACCGGCAGCGGCAGTCCGGCGGCGAGCGCGGCGCGGGTCTTCTCGTACGCGGCGACGTTCTCGTCCACGATGCCGAGGTACGCGCCGACCGGCAGCCGCAGCCGCTCGATCTCGCTGTCGTGGTGCAGGTACCAGGGCACGTATTCGGAGGAGTGCTCGCTGGTCTCGGTCGGGTAGTAGCCGAGCCGCCGGTACATGTCGACGCGGACCCGGCGGCGCAGTTGCGGGTCGCTCTCGATCAGCGCGTCCAGCCGCGGGTAGACGTCCTCGCCCTGGTACTCGAAGCGCAGCACCCACGCCTGGTGGTTGACGCCTGCCGCGTGGTAGGTGACCTCCTCCAGCGGCAGCCGCAGCAATTCCGCCAGGTCGTGCATCGTCCAGTACACCGAGTGGCACAGGCCCACGACCCGGGTCAGGCCGGTGGCCTGGGCCAGGTACTGCACGTTCATCGCCATCGGGTTGGTGTAGTTGAGCAGCCAGGCGTCCGGGCAGACCTCCGCGATGTCCCGGCCCAGTTCCCTCAGGACCGGGAAGGTGCGCAGGGCGCGGAAGATGCCGCCGACGCCGAGGGTGTCGCCGATGGTCTGGCGCAGCCCGTACCGCGCGGGCACCTCGAAGTCGGTGCGGGTCGCCTCCCCCATGCCGACCTGGATGATGTTGATGACGAAGTCGGCGTCCGCCAGGGCGGCGCGGCGCTCGGCGTGCGCGGTGATCCGCGGGGCCGCGCCGCGCTCGGCCGCGATGTGCTGGGCGGCGCCGTACGCGGTCTCCAGCCGTTCCGGGTCGATGTCGTGCAGCGCGATGTGCACGTCCTTCAGCTCGGGGAAGGCGAAGAGGTCGGCCAGCAGGCCCTGGGTGAAGACGACGCTGCCGGCGCCGATGAAGGCGATCTTGGTGGTGCTCATGACGGGTTCTCTCCATTGCGGGTGGTGACGACATGGCTCATGGCGTCGTCCCAGGTGGCTTGGGCGGGGGTGCCGCCGTGCGCGCGGGTGGACAGGGCGCCGCAGGCGGCGGCGAAGGCGAGGGCGTCGGCGAGCGGCAGGCCGGCGAGGGTCGCGGCGACGAATCCGGCGTCGAAGCTGTCGCCCGCGCCGACGGTGTCCACCGGGCGTACGGGGACGGCCGGTGCGTGCAGCGCGGCGCGGCCGTCGTGGGCGAGCGCGCCGTCCGCGCCGTTCTTCACCACGACCAGCGGGCCGCGCGCGGTCAGGGCACCCGCCGCCCGCTCGACGTCGGCGGGCTTCGGGTCGCCGTCCGGTACGGGCGCGCCCGGGTCGGTGCTCGCCGCGAGGGCGCACGCCTCGCGCGCGTTGGGCAGCAGGATGTCGGTGACGGGCAGCAGCGCGGCAAGTCCCCGCGGGTCCCAGGCACCGGCCGGGTCGTCGTTGGTGTCGAGGGAGGTCGTGGCGCCGTGCGCGCGGGCGGTACGGAAGAGGTCGGGCAGCGCGCCCGCCAACTGCGGCAGCAGGAAGTACGAGGCGGCGTGCACATGACGGCAGGCGCCGAGCAGTTCCGACGGTACGTCCTCGCCCCGGGTGGTGGCCAGCGTGCCGGGCGCGGTGAGGATGGCCCGGTCGTCGCCGCGGGTGAGCACGGCGGTCAGCGGGGTGGCCGCGGCCGGATCGACGCGCAGCGCGCCGGTGTCGACGCCGCGCTCGGCGAGGGCGGTCCTCACGTACCGGCCGGTGTCGTCGTCGCCGATCCGTCCGGCGATGGCGACCTTCAGACCGAGCCGGGCGGCGCCGCACGCCATGATGGCGGCCGAGCCGCCGAGGGTCAGCAGGCCGGTGGGGACGAGCTGTTCGCGCTGGCCGAAGGCGAGCGGCGCGTCCAGCGGTCCGAGGACGATGTCGGGGTTGGCGTCCCCGATGACGAGCAGGTCGAAGGTGTCCGGCATGAGCTGGCTTCCTGTGGTGGTGGTGGCGAGCAGGGGGCGACGGTCCGCGTCAGCCCTTGAGGCCGCTGGAGGTGATCGACTGGATGAAGGACTTCTGCGCGGCGAGGAAGGCCAGCAGCACCGGCAGCACGGTGAGCACATTGCCCGCCATCACCGCGGACCAGCGGGTGTGGTGCTGGCCCTGGAAGGTGGTCAGGCCCAGTTGCAGGGTGTATTGGGTGTCGTGGTTGATGGCGATCAGCGGCCAGGTGAGGTCGTTCCAGGTGCTGAGGAAGGTCAGCACCGCGACCGTGCTCAGCGCCGGGCGCGACAGCGGCAGCACGATGAGCACCAGCACGCGCAGCCGCGAGCAGCCGTCGATCCACGCGGCCTCCTCCAGTTCCCGAGGCAGCGACAGGAAGAACTGCCGCAGCAGGAACACCGCGAAGGGGGTGACCAGGGAAGGCACGATCAGCGCGCCGAGGGTGTCGATCAGGCCGAGCCGCTTCATCACCAGGAAGGTCGGGATCATGGTGAGCTGGAACGGGATCGCCATGGTGGCCAGCATCAGCACCATCAAGGTGCGCGACCCGGCGAACCGCATCCGGGCGAAGGCGTAGCCGCCGAGCGCGCCGAAGACGAGGTTGGACACGACCGCGACGACCGAGACGATCAGCGAGTTGGCGAACCAGCGCGGGAACATCGCGTTGCCCAGCACATAGCGGTAGCCGCCGAGGTCGATGTGCGAGGGCCACAGGGCGGGCGGGAAGCGGTTGATCTCGGCGTTGCTCATCACCGAGCTGATCAGCAGCCAGATCAGCGGGATCGCGAAGAGCAGCGCGAGTGGTGCGAGCAGCAGGTGCCAGCCGCTGAAGGGCAGCCGCAGGCGTCCGGTGCGGGACCGGACTCCCGGTCCGCCGGCGTCGGACGCGGAGCCGGGCGGCGCCGCGTCGGGCAGGGTGGAGGTCGCGGTCATCGGGTGGCTCCTTCCAGGCCGGCGGGCCCGCGGCGGCGCAGCAGCCGCAGGCCGACGCCGATCACCAGCAGGACGAGCGCCAGCACATAGGCCGCGGCGGCCCCGTATCCGGCGGTGAAGTTCTTGAACGCCTGCTCCCAGATGAAGTAGACGATGACGGTGGTGGAGCCGAGCGGCCCGCCCTTGGTGGTGACGTAGACCAGGTCGAAGACCTGGAGGGAGTTGATGATCTGCCAGAGCAGCAGGAAGACGTTGACCGGTGTGAGGGTCGGCAGGACGACGTGGCGCAGCAGTTGGCGGCGGCCGGCGCCGTCGAGGCGGGCGGCCTCTATGAGCGACTGCGGCACGTCCTGGAGCGCGGCGAGGTAGACCACGACGCAGAAGCCGGTGCCGCTCCACAGCGAGATCGCCACCAGCACCAGCAGGGCCTGGCCGGGGTCGGTGAGGAAGCCCTGCTGGGAGATGCCCAGCGAGTGCAGGACGGAGTTGGCCGCGCCGAACTGCGGGTCGAGGATGAAGGAGAAGAGCACGCCCTGCGCGGTCGCGGAGATGACGAACGGCACGAAGATCAGCGTGCGGTAGAGGCCGACGAGCTTGATCCTGCGGTTCAGCGCGAGGGCCAGCGCCAGGCCGAGCAGCATGCTCAGCGGCACGTACAGCGCGGTGTACTCCAGGGTGTTGCGGACGGCCTGGCTGAAGTGCGGGTCCTCCTTGAGCGCCCGGTAGTTGGCCAGGCCCACCCAGCGGCTGGGCGTGACGAGGTCGTCGGCCCGGAAGGACAGCAGCAGCGACCAGATCACCGGCACCACGCTGAGGCCGAGGATGACCAGGATGGACGGCGAGACGAACGCCCAGGCGGTGGCGGTCTCGCCGCGGGCGCGGCGGCGGCGCGCCCGCAGCTGCCTGGCGTGCTCGTAGGAGCGCTCCTGGTCGTGGTCGGACAGGGTCAGGGGTGCGGGGCGGCGCGGCGCGGCAGGTCCCGGCCGCTGCCGCGGCGCGGTTCTTGGCGTGGTCTTCGACATGGTCGTCTCCTCAACGCGGGATGAGCAGCGCGGCGTTGGCTTCGTGCGCACAGCCGCGCAGCGCCTTGGCGGGGGTGCTGCGGCCGAGCAGCACCGCGGTGATCGCCTGGCCGAGCGCCTCGGAGATCTGCGGGTAGGCGGGGTGTGCGGGGCGTACGCGGGCGGTCTCCAGCGCCTGGGTGAAGACCGACAGGCCCTCGGTACTGGCGGTCCGGTCCCGCCAGGCGCCGAGCGCCTGGGTGCTGCGGCTGAGCGGCAGGCTGCCCGCCTGGATGTCCCAGCGCACGTCCTGGGCGGGCTGGATCAGCCATTCGACGAAGGTGCGGGCGGCGGCGACGCGCGCCGAGCCGTTGTCGAAGACGGTCCAGGTGTCGGGTCCCGAGATCGTGATGGCCTTGCCGCTGTAGCTGGGCAGCGGCACCACGTGGTAGTCGACCTTGGCCTGCGCGATGTCGGGCAGCTGCCAGGGCCCGGTGACGACCATGCCCATCCGGCCGGAGAGGAAGACCTGGTACATCTGCTCGCTGCCGGGCTTGGGGTCGATGTAGACGCTCTTGTCGGCGGCGAGCCGCGCGACGGTCTCCAGGGCGCGCACCCCGGTGTCCTCGAAGCCGATGCCGTGGCCGTCGGCGGCGATCACCTCGCCGCCGAGGTCCCAGATCATCGGCCAGAGCCGCCAGACGGTGTCCTCGTCGCCGACGCCGGGCCAGCCGGTGCCGAAGGTGCCGTCGGCGTGGCTGGTGAGCTTCTTGGCGGTGGCGGTGAACTCGTCCCAGGTCCAGCCGGCTTCGGGCAGCGGCACCCCGGCCCGCGCGAAGAGCTTCTTGTTGCAGACGACGGCGAGCGAGTCGATCAGCGCGGGCGCGGCGCGCACCCGCTTGTTGACGGTGACCGCCTCGCGTGCCGGGGTCCAGAACTGCCGCCACGGGGTGGGCCCGTGCGCCACGGTCGCGGTCAGGTCGGCGACCTTGGGGCTGCGGGCGATGCTGGCCAGGTCGGAGCCGAAGATGTAGGCGATGTCCGGGTAGGAGCCGGAGGCGAGCGCGGCGGTGACCTTCTGCAGCATCGCGTCGGACAGCACGCCGCCGCCGGGGTCGACCCGGATCTTCGGGTGGGTGCGGTTGAACTCGTCCACCAGCTTCTGGATCGCGGCCCGGCCGGTGTCGGTCTGGCCGTGCCACAGCTCGACGGTGACCCGGCCGTCGGCGCCGACACCGTCTCCCCCGCCGCTGCCGCACCCGGCGAGCAGGGTGGCCGCCGCCGCGCCGGAGAGCAGTCCGGTGCCGCCGCGCAGCACGTCCCGGCGGGACGGGCGGGCGGGGCGGGCGGGTCCTGCGGGTGGCGGGGGGCCGCCGGGCATGGCGGGGCCTTCAGTCATCGGTGCCTCCGGAAGGCGGGGTGTGCTGGGCTGGACGGGGAGCGAGGGCGGGACGGCGGGTGCGCGGCCCGGTGCGCCGCCGGGGAGCGGCGGACGCACCGGGCCGCGCCCGGCGGTCAGCAGGTCTGGCGCAGGTATCCCGAGGTGCCCTTGGGCACCACGTCCAGGTCGCGGCGGACGACGCTGAGCTGGGAGCCCCAGTTCGAGCACGCCTTCTTCAGGCCCTTGGCGCTGTACTCGATGACGATCACGTGATTGCCGAACGCCGCGGTGTAGTCACCGCACTCGTTGTAGTCGGCGCACTCCTCCGCGACGGCGAAGTCCAGGCCGTTGGCGGTGCGGTCGTCCGAGAGCTGGGCGGTGTTCTTCTGGGCGATGGCGAGGTTCTTGCTGTGCGCGTGCGCGGACAGCAGCTTGATGTACGACTCGGCCTGGCCCTGGGTGAGGTAGTCGGGGAAGCGGTCGAAGGTGTCGAAATTGTCGGGCTCGACGGCCTGGAAGCCCTTGGCGGCGCAGTCGTCGATCCAGCCGTTGACCTTGTCCGCGATCCGCTGGCGCTTGCTCGCGGTGCGGATGTCGAGGACGGCCTCGTCCCAGCCGTCGTCCTTGACGACCTTGCCGTTGGAATCCCGCAGCAGCAGGTCGGAGTCCCACTCGCCCTCGGCGCCCTCCTGGGTCTGGAAGGCGTTGACGTAGCAGATGTTGTACAGGCCGGCGGCGGGCGACGCGGAGTGGTCCCGGCTGACCACGGAGACACCGGCGGGCGGGGTGTAGGGGCCCCCGATCTGGTAGTCGAAACCCGCGTGGGCCGGGGGCGGGGAGACGGACTGGGGCGCGGCCCCTGCGGAGTCGGGTGCGAGTGAGGGGACCAGTGCGATCGCGCCGACGGCTGCGGCGGCGGCCAGACATCGACGGGTTCTGACACGGTTGATGCGCATCATCGAGCTCCTGATGATGGGGGGTACGTCCCCGCCTCGGACGCTGACAGCGATCCTGGCGACTTTGTCCGGGCTTGCGGCGCTCACGGCCGCCCACCGGCTAGGCGTACCTCTGACGCCGGTGCTCAACTCCGGCGTTCGCCAGGAGTTAACCGCGCAGAATTCGTCATGTCAACAGCCCTCTTCTGCTCAATTAATGCTCACTTCTCGGGGCGAGTGCGCATTATGCTGCACGCATGCTGAGAACTGAGCGTCATGCGCGCATACTTGAGCATGTCACCGCCAGGGGCGGCATCGAGGTCCACGAGCTGTCCCGGCTGCTCGACGTCTCCACGGCCACCGTACGCCGCGACCTCCAGCACCTGAGCGGGCTGCGGCTGCTGCGCCGCACCCACGGCGGCGCCGCGGTCGGCCCGATGGACCTGGAGATGCCGCTCCAGCACCGCGCCGGGCGCAGCAGGCCGGAGAAGCAGGCGATCGCCGAGGCCGCCGCCGCCCTGGTGCCGGAGGGCGCCGTGGTCGGCATGAACGGGGGCAGCACCGTCACCGAGGTGGCCCGGCTGCTGGCCGCCCGCGGGCCGCTCACCGTGGTCACCAATGCCGTGAACATCGCCGCCGAGCTGGTGCTGCACAAGCATGTGACGCTGATCGTGATCGGCGGCAACGCCAGGAACGCCAGTTACGAACTGGTCGGCCCGATCGCCGAGAAGACGCTCGCCAGCTATCACACGGACATCGCCTTCCTCGGCGTCGACGGCATCAGCGCGGCGCACGGCTGCACCACCCACGACCAACTGGAGGCCGCCACCGACCGCGCCTTCGCCGACAACAGCGGCCGTACGGTGGTGGTCGCCGACCGGACGAAGATCGGCCGGGCCACGCTCGCCAAGATCTGCCCGCTGACCGGGATCGACGACCTGGTCACCGACGGCACCGCGCCCGACGCCGAGCTGGCCGGGATCGCCGCCGCGGGCGTGAAGGTGACGGTCGGCTGACCCGCGCGCCGGCCCGTACGGCCCGGCATGTACGACTCGGCCCGTACGGCTCAGCCCGCCGGGTCGCGTCGCACCCGCAGCGTCACGACCTCGGACTCCTCCCGCCAGTAGGCGATGTTGTGCCGGGTGATCGCCGTGTCGTTGTGCTCGGGCCAACTCCGGTCAGGCGCCGGCCCAAGCCTGGTCCGGGGCCGGGCCCTGCGAGGCGTCGCGCCCACGGGGCCGGGCCCGGTCAGACCTCGGGCGCGGCCCGGTGCAGGGCGTTGAGCGCGGCCCATTCGTCGTCGGTGAGCCGGATCGCGCCCGCCGCCACGTTCTCCACCAGGTGGTCGGGGTTGCCGGTGCCGGGGATGGCCAGCACGTGCGGGCCGCGCCGCAGCGTCCAGGCGATCCGGATCTGCGCGGCGGTCGCCCGGTGCGCGCGGGCCACCGCGAGCACCTCCTCGCTCTCCGCGGCGCCCGCGCCGGACTCCCGGCCCGCCCCGGCGATCGCGAAGAACGGCACGAAGGCGACGCCCTTGTCGCCGCACAGGTCGAGCAGCGCGTCGTCCTGGCCGGGCAGCCCGAGCGCGTACTTGTTCTGCACGCACACCACGGGCGCGATGGCGAGCGCTTCGGTGAGGTGCCGGGCCTGGACGTTGGAGATCCCCAGGTGCCGGATCAGCCCCGCCTCGCGCAGGTCGGCGAGCGCGCCGAAGTGCTCGGCGATCGAATCGGCGCCCTGATTGCGGTAGTTCACGACGTCGAGGTGGTCGCGGCCGAGCTGCCGCAGATTCTCCTCGACCTGGCCGCGCAGTTGCCCGGGGGTGGCGGGCGGCAGGAAGCCGCCCGACGGGTCGCGGCCGGGGCCGACCTTGGTGGTGATGACGAGGTCGTCGGCGTACGGCGCGAGCGCGCTGTTGATCAGTTCGTTCGCCGAGCGCAGCGCCGAGAAGTAGAAAGCTGCGGTGTCGATGTGGTTCACCCCGAGCTCGACCGCGTTCCGCAGTACGGCGATCGCCCGCTCGCGGTCGCCGGACGCGCTGCCCGCGGCGAAGGCGGTGCCCTGCTGCGGCAGCCGCATGGCGCCGAAGCCCATCCGGTTGACGGTCAGATCGCCGAGTGTCCAGGTGCCCGCGGCGTCCGCGGTGATCGTCTTGTCCGAGGTCATCGGCGGATTGTCGCACAGCCGCCGGGGCGGCCCCGCGGCGGTGTTCGCGCGGCGAAGCGGAGTCCGCCCGACGTGTCGCGCGCCACGCCCCGGTCGGCGCACGCGGTGCCTACGGGCCCTTGTGCGCGCTGGTCATACGGGGTCATAGTCGTCCTGGCAACGCGGCACGGCCCGCCCGGACCGACCGGTGGGGACCGGATCCGGCCGAAGCGGAACCCGCGGGCGCCACTGCGCACCCGCCGCGTCCCTCTCCCCGGCCGTCGGGTGACAGGACTGCAACAGTCGTTACGGGGAGCGCACCCCGCTGTGTCCGGAACGTTAGCCTTGCCCCACGTGGCGGCCGTTCGGGGCCGCGGGGGAACGGCACAGGGCTCAGGGGGGCTCATGCGAAGAGCTGGAGCGATAACCACTGCCTTCTCACTGGCAGCGGGGTCGATGATCGGTTTCACCGCGGCACAGTCCGCGAGCGCGCTCACACCGCCGGTGAGCATCACCGCGGACGACCTGCCGACCTGGCAGACCAACGGCGTGGTGTGGGCGCTGGCCCAGGCGCACGGCGTGGTCTACGCGGGTGGCACCTTCTCGGCGGTACGGCCGCCGGGCGCCGCGGCGGGCACCGGCGAGCAGCAGGCACTCAACTTCCAGGCGTTCGACGCCGCGACGGGCGCGCCGACCGCGTGCAAGCTGTCCTTCACGGTCGGCTCGGGCACCGCCACGGTGCGGGCGCTGGCCGTCTCGCCCGACCAGTCCACGCTGTACGCGGGCGGCACCTTCGGCTCGGTCAACGGCGTGCCGTCGAGCAATCTGGCGGCGATCGACATCGCCTCCTGCTCGGTGAAGTCCACCTTCAAGGTGTCGGTCTCGGCGCAGGTCCGCGGCATCACGGTGACCGACGACACCGTGTACTTCGGCGGCAACTTCACCACGGTCGCGGGCCAGACCCGGCAGCACTTCGCCGCGGTGTCGACCACCGGCGCGCTCAAGCCGTTCACGGCCAACGCCGACAAGGCGGGCAAGGCCCTGGTGGTCAGCCCGGACGGCACCAAGGTCGTCATCGGCGGTGACTTCAACACCGTCAACGGCGCCAGTTCGCACGCGCTCGCGGTGGTCAACGCCACGACCGGCGCGAATGTGAAGACCTACCCGGGCTTCATATCCGCGACGTCGACCGTGCAGACCCTCGCCGAGGACGCCACCGGTTTCTACACCGGCAACGAGGGCACCGGCGGCGGCGTCTTCGACGGCCGGATAGCGCTCAACTTCAGCGATCTCAACCAGCGGTGGCGCGACACCTGCCTGGGCGCGACACAGGCCGTCACGGTGTACAACGGCGTGCTGTACAGCGGCTCGCACGCCCACGACTGCTCCAGCATGCAGCAGTTCCCGCAGCTCAAGAACGACCGGCAGCACCTGCTCGCGGAGTCGGTGAACAATCCCAAGCCGCTCCTGAGCTGGTTCCCCGACACCGACGACGGCCCGGCGGGCACCGAGCAGATCGGCCCGCGCACCATCACCACCGCCTCCAGCGGCGGCACCGACTACATGTGGGTCGGCGGCGAATTCACCCGGATCGCCAGCAACGGCAACCGGCTCCAGCAGGGCCTGGTCCGCTTCCCGAGCGGCCCCGACACCCGTGCCCCGTCCGTGCCGCTCCAGGTCACCGCGGCCAATGTCTCCGGCAAGGTCCGGGTCAACTGGCAGGCCAGCCTCGACCTCGACGACACGACGCTGACGTACAAGATCTACCGCGACGGCACCCAGGTCGGCACGGTCAGCGGCGACTCCAAGTTCTGGATCCGGCCGACGCTGACCTTCACCGACGCCACCGCGCAGCCGGGGACGACCTACGCGTACCAGGTGACGGCCGGTGACGCGCCGGGCAACACCAGCGCCAAGTCGGCGGCGGCGAGCGTCACGACGCCCGGCACTCCGACGTCCTCGACGGTGACGCTCGACACCACCGCCGACACCTACGTCAACGCCGGTGCGCCGTCGGTGAATTACGGCACCAATCAGCAGCTCGCGGTGCGCGGCACCTCCGGGTACAACACGTATCTGCGGTTCACCCTGCCGGCCGCGCCCAGCGGCATGGTGCTCAAGGGCGCGCACCTGACGCTGCGCACCAGTTCCGACGCGATCGCCACGTCCACCGACACGCTCGATGTGCAGCACGTGACGGGGAGTTGGACGGAGACCGGGGCGACCTGGAGCAATCGTCCTGCGCTCGACCCGACGGTGCTGGGCACCCTGCCCGCGCCGAGCGCGCTGCAGACCGACTACACCGCGACGCTGACGACCTCGGCGCTGGCCGCGGGACTCGGCGGCACGTACGACCTGGCGGTGACGTCGACCGGTACGGACAACGCGTGGTTCTGGTCGAAGGACGCGCCCGGCACGTCGGGACACCCGCAGCTCGTCCTGACCTTCGGACAGCCGTGACCGGGCCGATGGCCCGGCGTGCCGTGGCCGCCGTCATGATGACGGCGGCCACGGCCGTCCTGGCCGGCTGCGGCGGTGGCGGGCACGGGGGCGAGAACCGCGCGACCGCCAGTGAGCGGCCCGCCGTCTCGGCGCCCGCGATCGGCCCGGACGGCACGGCGGAACCGACCGACACGGCGACCGGCGGCGGCAAGGACGGCGGCTCGTCCGGCTCCTCCGACACGTCCGGCTCCTCCGGCTCTTCGAAGCAGGCGACACTGCCGAAGTCCCAACTCACCCCGGCCACCGGCACGTTCACCGACCAGCAGAAGGACTACCTGGTCGGCAAGGTGCCCAAGGGCATGGACCCGGCGGCGGTCCTGCAGACCGGGCAGGAGTCCTGCGACCGGATCGCGAACACCGCGGACGCCAGCCCGAAACTGGCGAAGCAGGCCATCGCGGACGGCGAGATCGCGGACGCCAAGGACGCGATCACCTATCTCTGCCCGAAGTACAAGAGCCTGCTCAAGTAGGGCCCCCGGCGCCCTCACAGGGGCGCCCGGCCGCTCGGACCCGGGGCGGTCCGGGTATCGGAATTGGCGCGCGCCCGGTCGGCGTCGCGGCTTACGATGCCCGGGCCGTCCCCGCGCCGCGTTCCGCCCCGGCCCGCGGGCCGGCCCGTGAGAGTGAGCCGAACCTGGAGAAGCACGGGACGTGATGGTTCGTCGAGCAGACCGCCGACGCCGCGCCGCCGCCGTCCGGGGGTGTCGGCGCTGCGCCGGGTGACCGCGTCCGCGACGGCGCTCGCGGCGCACCGGCTGATCAACCGCACCGGGGCGGACTATCCGCGCGACACCTCCGTGCCCGCGCTCTTCGCGGACCTGGCGCGGCGGACCCCCGGAGCGCCCGCCGTGGAGCACGGCGACCGCACGGTCGGCTACGGCGAACTGGACCGGCTGGCCAACGGCCTCGCCCGGGAACTGCTCGCCCGCGGTCTGCGGCCGGGCGCGACCGTGGGCGTCTGCCTGGAGCGTTCGCCCGAACTGATCGTCGCGCTGCTCGCGGTCCTCAAATGCGGCGGCTGCTACCTGCCCGTCGACGCCGCCTGGCCCGGCGAACGGCTGCGCGGCCTGCTGGCGGACGCCGACTGCCGGTGGGTGCTCACCGACCGGCCCGCGGACCTGGCGGACCGGCTCGACGGCTGCCGGATCGTGCCGGTGGCCGAGGGCCGCATATCGCCCGGCGCTGCGGCGCCCGACGTCGAGGTCGCGGCCGACGCCGTCGCGTACATCAATTTCACCTCGGGTTCCACCGGCCGCCCCAAGGGGGTGCCGATCCGGCACCGCGGCATCAACCGGCTGGTGCACGGCGCCCGTTACGCCCGGCTCGGCCCGGACAGCCGCTTGCTGCACCTGGCGCCGGTCACCTTCGACGCGGCGACCTTCGAGATCTGGGGCGCGCTGCTGACCGGCGGCACCTGTGTGCTCTACCCGGATCCCCGGCTGAGCCTGTCGAAGCTGGGGCGGGTGCTGCGCGAGCGCCGGATCAATGTGCTGTTCCTGACCACCGCGCTGTTCAACTCGGTGGTCGACGAGGCACCCGACGCACTGGCCGGCGTCGGCACGGTGCTGACCGGCGGGGAGCGCGCCTCCGTGCCGCGGATGGCGGAGGCCGTCCGCCGTTACGGGCCCGGCCGGCTGGTGCATGTCTACGGGCCCACCGAGTCGACCACCTTCGCCACGTACCAGCCGGTGGACGAGCTGGCCGCCGACGCGGCCGAACTCCCCATCGGCCGACCGATCCAGAACACCCGGCTGTACGTGATCGACGACGACGCCTCGGCCGCCGGTGAGTTGTGCGAGCCGGACCGGACCGGCGAGCTGTGGCTGGCCGGTGACGGTCTGTCACCCGGCTATCTGGGCATGCCGGAACTGACCGCGGAGCTGTTCGTGGAGCGCGAGATCGACGGTGTGCGCGAACGGCTCTACCGCACCGGCGACTACGGCAGGCTGCGGGCGCGGGACAGCGCCGTCGTCTTCCACGGCCGCCGCGACGACCAGGTGAAGGTCAACGGCTACCGCATCGAACTGGGCGAGATCGCCCACCACTTGGACCGTCACCCGGCGGTCCGGCGCAGCGTCGTCACCATGAGCGCGCGCGGCGAGAAACCGGTGTGGGCCTTCGTGGTGACCGACGACCCGGCCTGCACCGTGCAGGCGCTCCGTGCCCATCTGCGCGGCCTGCTGCCCGGTTTCATGGTCCCGACCCGTATCCAGCTGTGCGACACGCTGCCGCTCACCGCCACGGGCAAGATCGACCGTGCCGCGCTGCTGGCGGCCCACGCGCGCCGCACACCGTCCGAGGAGTCCTGATGCCCGCCCCCCGTACGCCCGCCGCCGGCCAGGACGCCACTGGCCTGGATCCGACCGGCCAGGACCCGACGGGGCGGGGTGCGGAGCCCGAGCAGGAGCCGGGCGGCGAGCGTGCCGCGGTCCTGCGGGCGTCGGCCGCCGGGCTCGTCGCGGCCTTCGTCGGCTTCTCCAGCTCCTTCGCCGTCGTGCTCGAAGGATTGACGAAGGTCGGCGCGTCGCACACCGAGGCAGCGTCGGGCCTGATGGCGCTGTGCGTGGCGATGGGTGTGTGTGCCATCGTGCTGAGCCTGCGCTCCCGGCTGCCGATCAGCATCGCCTGGTCCACACCGGGCGCGGCACTGCTGGCGGGTTCGGCCGGCACGCACGGCGGATTCCCCGCGGCGGTGGGCGCGTTCCTGCTCACCGGGGTGCTGGTCGTGCTGTCGGGGCTGTGGAAACCGCTCGGCCGGTGGGTCTCGGCGATCCCCACACCGCTGGCCAACGCGATGCTCGCGGGCATCCTGCTGCCGCTGTGCCTGGCCCCGGCGCACGCGGTGAAGTCGGACCCGGCCGTCGGCCTCGGTGTCGTCCTGACCTGGGCGGTGGTCGGCAGTGTGCGCAAGCTGTACGCGGTGCCCGCCGCGGTGGTGGCGGCCGTGGTGCTGATCGCCACGACGACGCACATCGACACCGGCACGCTCGGCCCGATGTGGCCGCACCCGGTGCTGGTCGCACCGCACTTCACCGTGGCGGCGGCGGTCGGCATCGCGCTGCCGCTGTACGTGGTGACGATGGCGTCGCAGAACATCCCGGGCATCGCGGTGCTCAATGTCAACGGCTACCGGCCGGACCCGGGCCCGCTGTTCGGCTGGACCGGCGTCTTCAGCCTGCTGTCCGCGCCCTTCGGCGGGCACGCGGTGAATCTCGCGGCGATCACCGCCGCGCTGTGCGCGGGCGAGGAGGCGGGTCCCGATCCGCGCAAGCGCTACCGGGCGGCGGCGGTCGCGGGCGGCGCGTACATCCTGCTGGGCCTGGGCGCCGCGGCGGCGGTCGCCTTCGTCAACGCCTCGCCGCCCAATGTCATCGAGGCCGTCGCTGGCCTCGCCCTGCTCGGCGCGCTGGGCAACTCGCTGACCGGTGCGATGGCCGACGCCCACCACCGCGAACCCGCCGTCGTGACCCTGGTCGTCACCGTCTCGGGCGTGACCTTCTTCGGTGTCAGCGGCGCCTTCTGGGGTCTGGGCGCGGGCGGCCTTCTCTACGCCCTGCGGTACTGGCAGGACACCCGCCGGAACCGCGGCGCGGACCGGGGCGAGCAGGCGCTTCCCGCGCAGGACGTGCGTCGGGGGCGGCCCGACCCCCGATAGGTCCGGGCCGCCCCCGAAAGGACGGCACCCGCGGTGAGCGCTCACCGCACGGCGCCGCCCCTTTCTCAGCGGTAGAGCCTGATGTCGGCCAGGCTCCACCAGTTGGCCGCGGTGCCGGTCTGCGTGACCCGGACGTAGCGGGCGGTGGTCGTCCGCGGCAGGTCGACATCGGTCAGCTGGCCGGTCCCGGCGCCGGCCGCGGCCGTACGCCAGTGGGTGCCGTCGTCGCTGGTGGAGATCTGCCAGCCGCGGGCGTAGTCGCCGAGGTTGTCGCCGCTGTCGACGGCGACCCGCCGGAATTGCGTCCGCCTGCCGAGGTCCAGCTGGACGTACTGTCCCGGCGTCTGGGCGGCGCCGCTGGACCAGCGGGTCGAGCCGTCGGCGTCGATGGCGAGGTCGGCCGCGCCCTGCCCGGCGGGCTGGGAGGTGGCGCTCGCGCCCTCCAGCGGGACCTCGCGGAGCCGGCTGGTCAGGTCAGCCGACCGGGGCCATGTGAAGGTCGCCAGCGCCCCGCCGGGCAGGGAGTATGCGAAGGTGCGGTCGCCGACCGCGACGGCGAAGCTCCGCGGGTCGTCGTTCTCGTTGTGCACGACCAGGGCGGTGGAGCCGTCGGGATTGCGGAAGGCGACATCGGTCAGCTGGCCGTTCCAGCCGGTCGTGCCGTAATTGGTGCTGCCGATCCGCACGGCGCCTGGCGCCACGAATTTCGACAGGTGGCCGATGGTGGAGAACTCGGCGCTGGTGGTGACGGTGCCGTCCGGCTGGACGGTGAGCAGCGCGGTGCAGGTGTCGCAGCCGCCGTTGTGCGGGCCGCCGTCGGCGTCCAGCGCGATGTTCCAGTCGGCGACGGACTTCGCCCAGTTGCGTGTGGTGCCGACGGTGATGGTGCGCGCGTGCCACGTCAGGGTGCCGCGGAAGATCTGCGCGGGCGTGTCGGTGGCGCCGTGCGAGCCGGAGCACTCGGTGAACCAGATGCCCTTGTCGGGGTGCGCGTCGTGCAGGGCGGTCTGCGCGCTGGGGTCGCCGGAATAGCAGTGGTAGGCGGTGCCCGCGATCCACTTGGCGGCGGGGCTGTCCAGCACCTCGTACGGGTAGTCGGTCTGCGGGTCCTCGCCCAGTTCCCCCGCGGTGGCGACGTCGTCGGGGTGGGTGGTCCAGTTGTGGTCGTAGGCGAGGATCCTGGTGCGCGGACTGGCCTTGTGCAGCAGCGGCCCGAGCGCCTGGATGACCTTGACCTCGGCCTGGACCGGGAGGTCGGTGCCGGGGTACGCGTTGGGCTTGCGGTTCTGCGGTTCGTTCTGCACGGTCAGGTAGTCGACGGGGACGCCGGCCGCCGCGTACGCCTGGACGAATTTCACCAGGTAGCGGGCGTAGGCGTCGTAGATCCTCGGGTCGTCCTTGAGGTGGCCGCCGACGAGCGAGTCGCTGTCCTTCATCCAGGCCGGCGGGCTCCAGGGTGTGGCCATCACGGTGAGC
Source organism: Actinacidiphila alni (assembly GCF_900112845.1). Taxonomy (GTDB): domain Bacteria; phylum Actinomycetota; class Actinomycetes; order Streptomycetales; family Streptomycetaceae; genus Actinacidiphila; species Actinacidiphila alni. The sequence continues at coordinate 51,801 of NZ_FONG01000003.1, read as the reverse complement.
CGCGGGTTGAGCCGCTTGGCCTGGCGCAGCAGCGGCAGGATCTGCGCCTGGTCGTGGGCGACGCTGAAGTGCCGCAGGCCGAAGTCGGTCTGCCCGGCGGGCATGTCGTCGTAGGTGTAGTGGGTGGCGGACGCGGTGAAGTCCGAGGAGCCGACGGGCTGCCGCAGGAAGCTGACGCCGATGCCGTCGCGCGGGTCGAAGAGCTGCCGCATCGCCGCGTCGCGCGTCCGGCTCGGCAGCCGGCTCAGTACGGCCGCGGAGGAGTCGGTGAGGGCGCCGCCGAAACCGTCCATGCGCTGGTAGGTCCGGTTCGGGTCGACGGTGATGGTGGTGAGGTCGGAAGGACCGCGGTCGAAGGCGACCGGCGCCTGCCGCTGGAGTTGCTGCGACCCGTCGGCGGTGGTCAGCCACACCTGGGCGGTGGGTGCGGGCGCCGGCCGGCCGTGGCCGGCGGGCGTGGCCGCGGCGGTGCCGGCGGCCGGTACGCAGGCAAGGCAGAGTGCGGCGGCCGTGACGGCCGCGGCACCTGTGGCACGTCTCCTCATCGTTCTCCTCGGACAGTGAATGGCTGAAACAGAATGAAACATTTTCTGGAATCCGAGCGAAAACCAACTAAGCGGCCGACGCCGTTCCCTGTCAATATCCCGCACGGATTCTGCGGACTCCCGCCGTGACCGCGGCGCGCCGGGCCGCTAAGCTGCGGTCATGAAACGAATTGCTGTAACAGGTGGCTAGGCCGCCGGGCGCCCGGGTGACGGTCCGCGCCATCGCCGCGGAGGCCGGCGTGTCCATCGCGACGGTGTCGCGGGTGATGACCGGGCGGGCCAATGTCGCCCCCGACACCCAGGCGCTGGTCCGGCGGGCGGTGGAGCGGCTGGGCGCTCCCGCCCCGGCCAGGCGCGGCGCGGCCGGCGGTGCGATCCTCGTGCGCTGCCCCTATGTGCTGACCGACTACTTCGGGGTGATCGTCTCCTCGATCGCCGAGACGCTGGATCTGCACGGCAGGCGGGTGGTGCTGAGCGCGGGCGACGCGGCGCGCGGGACACGGGTGCTGCCGGGGCTGCCCGGCGACCCGGGGATCGCGGGGGCGATCCTGATCGTGCCGCCGGAGCCGGAACGGGAGCTGGAGGCGCTGCGGGAGCAGGACTTCCCCTTCGTGGTGGTCGACCCGCGCACCCCGCTCCCCCGCGACATCGCCTCGGTGTCCGCGGCCAATCTCGCCGCCGCCCGCAGCGTCAGCGCGCATCTGGTCGACTTCGGGCACCGCAGGATCGGCGTCATCGGCGGTCCCGGTGACTGGCTGGCGAGCAAGTCCCGCCTGGCGGGCCACACCTCGGCCCTCGCGGACGCGGGCGTGCTGCCCTCCCCCGAGCTGCTGCGCAGTATCGAGCCGACCGCCGACTGGGGTTACGGCGCCGCCTGCGAGCTGCTGGACCTGCCCGAACGCCCCACCGCACTCGTCGCGTTCAACGACAAGGCGGCGGTCGGGGCGCTGCGGGCCGCGTACGAACGGGGACTTCGGGTGCCGGAGGACCTGTCGATCACCGGCTTCGACGACATCGACCTCAGCCGCAGCACGGTGCCGCGGCTGACGACGGTCCGTCAGCCGCTGGAGGAGATGGGGCGGATGGCGGTCTCGCTACTGATGCGGCTGCTGGACCGGCACACCGTGGACACCCTCCATGTGGAGCTGGCCACGCATCTGGTGATCCGCGGCTCCACCGGCCCCGCGCCCGCGCCGTAACGCCCTGCCCTGGAACGGCTCGATCTAGAACAGCTCGATGTCGTGGCCCGCGCCGCGCTCGGCCTCCGGGCGCGGTCCGAAGTAGCGACGCTCGCCCTCGCCGATGGCCAGGTCGTTGATGCTCGCCTCGCGCCGCCGCATCAGGCCGTGCTCGTCGAACTCCCACAATTCGTTGCCGTACGAGCGGAACCACTGCCCGGCCGCGTCGTGCCACTCGTACTGGAAGCGGACCGCCATCCGGTTCCCGCGGAAGCCCCACAGGCTCTTGCGCAGCACATAGTCCTGCTCGCGCTGCCACTTGGCGGTCAGGAAGGCGACGATCTCCGCCCGGCCGGTGACGAAGGTGTCGCGATTGCGCCACCGGGAGTCCTCGGTGTAGGCGAGGCTGACCTGCTCCGGGTCCCGGGTGTTCCAGGCGTCCTCGGCCGCCTGAACCTTCTGGATCGCGGTCTCGTGCGTGAAGGGCGGCAGCGGCGGCCGGGGCGCGCTCATCATACGGGTCTCCTGAACAGTGCGGTGCGGGAAGGGAGTTGCTCAAGTCTGTCGCGGGCAAAGGTCTGTGACGGCGGGTCAGACAGTGAGCGGCGGGTTGCCCGGGTACGGGACCGGGCGCGTGGCGCGCAGCCGGGTCGCGGTGCCGACGACCCGGCGCGGGGTGAAGCGGACCCGGCGGCCGGTGCCGCCGTCGTCGCCCGCGACACCGGGTCCGGTCCATTCGACCTCGGCGGTGCCGGACAGATGCAGGGCGGTGCCGGTCGGGAAGTCCACGAAGAGCAGGGCGGCGCTGCCGTCGGCGGCGATGTTGCCGAGGCTGTTGAACATGTTGTTGCCCGGATAGTCGGGCCACCAGAGCCGGTCGCCGCCCGCGCCGTCGCTCTCGACGCGTACGAAGCCGGGCGCGCCGCCCCGGTGCGAGGCGTCGGTGCCGTGCTCCGGGTGGGTGGTGCCCAGGAAGAAGGTGTCGGCCCGCGCGATCAACTGCCGCTGCCCGGCGTCGAGCCGGTCGCTCCGTACGGCGGCGGTACGGCCCCGCGCCCGTCCGTCCCCGGCCGGGCCCTGGCGGGCGTCGGTGCCCGCCCCAGCCTCCGAATCGGCCTCTGAATCGGGCTCCGCCCCAACCTCTGAATCCGGCTCGTCGAGGATGTCCACCTGGCGCCGCTGGATGTACTGCGGGCAGTTCCCGTACGCCTGGTCGGCCGCGATCGCGAAGCCGGTGGGGCCGAGGGCGACGACCGTTCCGTTGACCCGCAGCCTGCGGCGTACCGCCAGGTCGACGGCGATCAGGCCGACCTGGTCGCCCCTGAGCGGGCCGGCCGGGTCCGTGCCGGTCCCGCCGAGCGGTCCGTCCGGCGCGGGCAGCGCCAGCACGTCGAGCGTGGCGTCGTCCACGACGTCGAGGAAGCCGGGCGCGCCCAGCAGCGGCACCGTCCAGAGCCGGCCCTCGTGGTCGTGCGCGGTGAGCACCGCGAGGTCCCGGTCGCGCAGGAAGCGCCCGGCGCCGCCGGTCAGCGCGGGCGCGGACAGCATGCCGGTCAGGCGCGCGGCGGCGGCGCCGACGCCGGCCCGGCGCTGTACGGCGAGTTCGCCCTCGTGGAATCCGCTGACGACGGTCATGGCGGCCCCCTGCCCTAACGGTTGCGGATCGGTGTGTCCCGTTAGAGAGCCTGCTCCTGCCACCCCACCATGTCAAATGGATGAGATATGAGTCATCCATTAGGAAGGCGCTAGACTCGGTCCCATGGACAGCACCCAGCCACCCCGGGCCGACGCGCCGGTGCTCGGTGAGCCGCTGCCGATCGAGCTGATGAACACCGTCTGGGCCGACCGGGACGGCGTGCACGACGCGCTGGCCGACGCCGACGGCCTCGCCCGCTGGCTGCGGGCGGTGCGGCCACGCCTGGAGCCGCGGTCCGGCGAGGCCGGGACCGCGGGGGGATGGGACCCGGACGAGGGAGCCGCGCTCGCCGCGCGCTACCGGCGGCTGCGCGACGCGCTGCGCCGGCTGGCCGCCGCCGCGACCGACGACGACCGTCCGGCCGCCGCCTCGCCCACGCCCGATGTCGACGCGGCCGTCGCCGTACTCAACTCGGCCTGCGCGGACGCCCCGACGTGGTCGCATCTGACCTGGCCGGAGGGCGGCGCGCCGAGCCGTACCGACCGCTCGGCACGCCCGCGGTCGGTCACCGCCATGTCCCGTATCGCCGAGGACGCCATCCGGCTGTTCGCCGGGGAACAGCGGGCGCAGTTGCGGGCGTGCCACGCGCCGGGCTGCGTGCTCTACTTCCTGCGCACCCACCCGCGCCGCGAATGGTGCTCCGCCGCCTGCGGCAACCGGGCCCGGGTCGCCCGCCACTACCAGCGGCACCTCGCGGCCGACCGCGACACCCCGTAGAGCCGCCCGTACGGCGAACCCGTCCAGCGAACCCATAAGGCGGACCCGTACAGCAAAAAAGGAAAGGAGACCCGCTCCTTTCCACTCTCAACTTATAGCGCACAGGGGGCCTTGCGGCAAGGCCCCCTTCGTGCTGCACAATCGCACGCCGAAGCCGGTACCTGCGGAAATAGGTGATTCACGAAGTGCGTGCAGTGCTGTCGTCGTTGTCGTTGTTGTCGTCGTTGTCATTTCCCGAATACCGACGTGCGGGCGGGGCGCTGTCCGGGCGCCGCCGCCCGGGTGCCGGGGTGGTCGCGTGAATCCCGTGCGCGACAGTGCCTTCCGGCTCCCCGAACGGCTTTCCGCGAAGGCCGACCAGAAGCTGATCTCCCGCGACGAGCGGCATTTCGCGGCGATCGCCGTGAGCCTGGAGGAGGCGATCGCCGAGGTGTCGCAGCGGCTGGACGAGGTCCGCAGGACACCCGGCGGCATCGGCCGCGCCGCGATGGACCGGGACACCGAGATCCACCGGCTCAGCGGCCGGCTGCGCGCCCTGCGCCGCTTCGGCCTCGACCTGTGCCTCGGCCACGTCGTGGCCGAGGACGGCTCCGAACCGCTGTACGTGGGCCGCCTCGGCCTCACCGACAGCGAGGGCCGCCGGCTGCTGGTCGACTGGCGCTCCCCCGCCGCCGAACCGTTCTTCGCGGCGACGCACGCCCGTCCCATGGGCCTGGCCAGCCGCCGCCGCTACCGCTGGACCGGCGGCCGGATCAGCGACTACTGGGACGAGGTGTTCACCGCCGACGGCCTGGAGCAGCACGCCGCGCTCGACGACCAGTCGGCCTTCATCGCCAGCCTCGGCGGCAACCGGTCGGCCCGGATGCGTGACGTGCTCGGCACCATCCAGGCCGACCAGGACGCCATCATCCGCGCGGGCTCGCGCGGCGCCCTGGTGGTGGACGGCGGCCCCGGCACCGGCAAGACCGTCGTCGCGCTGCACCGCTCGGCGTATCTGCTCTACTCCGATCCGCGGCTCGGCCACCGTCGCGGGGGTGTGCTCTTCATCGGCCCGCACGAGCCGTATCTGGGCTACGTCTCCGATGTGCTGCCCAGCCTCGGCGAGGAGGGCGTGCTGACCTGTACGCTGCGCGACCTGCTGCCGGAGGGCGCGACGGCGCCGCCGGAGAGCGATCCGGAGGTGGCGCGGCTGAAGTCGACGGCGGACATGGTGCGGGCGGTGGAGAAGGCCGTCGCCGTCTACGAGGAGCCGCCGGCGAAGGGGATGACGGCCACGACGGCCTGGTCGGACGTCTGGGTGGGCGCGGACGACTGGGCGGAGGCGTTCCGCGCCCCCGACCCGGGCCTTCCGCACAATGAGGCGCGCGAGCAGATCTGGGAGGCGCTGGCCGCGATCCTGTGGGACAAGCAGGGCCTGGACGAGGAGGAGGACGGGGTCTCGCCCGAGCTGTTCCTGCGGTCGCTGCGGCAGGACCGCGAGCTGGTCACGGCGCTGCACCGCGCGTGGCCGCTGCTCGACCCGGCGGATCTGGTCGGCGACCTGTGGACCGTCCCGGCGTATCTGCGGCTGTGCGCGCCCTGGCTCGCGCCCGAGGAGGTGCGGGCGCTGCGGCGCGACGAGCCGCGGGCGTGGACCGAGTCGGACCTGCCGCTGCTGGACGCGGCCCGGCAGCGGCTCGGCGACCCGGAGGCGGACGTCAGGCAGCGGCGGCGCACGGCCGCGGTCGCCGCGGAACGCGCGCGCATGTCGCAGGTCATCGACGACATCCTGTCCGCCGCCGCGATCCAGCAGGAGGGCGACGAGGCCGAGGGCGCGGTACGGATGCTGCGCGGCCGGGACCTCCAGGACACGCTGATCGACCAGGACGCGCTGCCGGATGCCGACCGGGACCGGCTGGCGGGGCCGTTCGCGCACATCGTCGTGGACGAGGCGCAGGAACTGACCGACGCGCAGTGGCAGATGCTGCTATTGCGCTGCCCGTCGCGCAGCTTCACCATCGTCGGCGACCGCGCCCAGGCCCGGCACGGCTTCACCGAGTCGTGGCGCGAACGCCTGGAGCGGGTCGGCTTCGACCGGATCACGCTCGCGTCGCTGACCGTCAACTACCGCACCCCGGAAGAGGTCATGGCGGCGGCGGAGCCGGTGATCAGGGCCGCGCTGCCGGACGCCAATGTGCCGACCTCGATCCGCCGCGGCGGTATTCCCGTCGCGCACGGCCCGGTCACGGACCTGCGGGCGACGCTGGACGCGTGGCTCACCGCGCACGACGAGGGGACGGCGTGCGTCATCGCCGCCCCGGGCGCGCCGGGGGCCGCGGAGTCCGCCGACCTCGGCGCGGACGCGTACGCGGACACCCCCCGCGTCCGTTTCCTCACCCCCGAGCTGGTCAAGGGCCTGGAATTCGACCTCGTCGTCCTGGTCGACCCACGGTCCTTCGGCGAGGGCGTCGAGGGCGCGGTGGACCGCTATGTCGCGATGACGCGCGCGACACGGCAGTTGGTGGTCCTCACCAGCAACTGATGGCCGCGGTACGGGCACTGCGCACGGGCGTCAGCGCATGGTGCCCATCGCGAACACGCCGGCGGGGAAGGCGCCCGCGCCGAGCGCTCGCATTGTCAGGCCCTGGGCCAGCTCGGTGAGGCGCGCGGTGCCCTCCTCCCCGAGATGTTCGTACGGGGCGCGGCCGAGGCGGTCGGTCTCGCTCTCGATCTGGCGGCGCAGTTCGACGCCCGCCTCGGTGAGGGTGCCCGCCGCGTCCAGCACGCCGCGCTCGCGCAGCCGCTCGCTCGCCGCGTCCCACTCCTGCTCGCTCCAGCCGCGGCTCGCCCTGGCGAAGTCGGGCAGGAAGCCCTTGCCGGTGGCGGTGTGGGTGATCAGCGCTTCCAGGCCGTCGAGTTCGGCGGAGAGCAGCACGGCCAGATGGCCGTCGCCGCGGTATTCGCGCAGCAGGGTGGTGGCGTGCCAGAAGGCGAGGTGCGGCTGCTCGGGCCGCGGCAGTTCGGCGTGCGCCGCGTACAGCGGCCGGCCGGCGCCGGTGCACGCCTCGGTGGCGCGCAGGGCGAGACCGGCCGCCTCGGCCATCTCGGACGCGTCGGCGGCGGCGCCGAGCAGCCGGTGCTGTACGGCGTCGACCGCGCGCAGCCGCGCGGCGGTGATCGCCTCCGGGGTGGCCATGGTCCAGGCGCGCGGGATGTGCCGGGCCACCAGCGCGGGGTTGAAGTTGTAGAAGGTGCTCGCGACGACGGCGGCGCCGACCGGCCCGAGGGCGGCGGCGCGGCCCGCGAAGTAGCACATGCGGCTCTTCTCCAGGCCGGCCGCGGTCAGCTCCGCCTGCGTCTCGGGCGCGAAGTACACCATCGAATGCAGCGGTTCGAGCAGTCGGAAGCATTTCCTACCGGCGAGTAGCGTCATGTCGGCCACCCTACGCTCCGGACGCCGGTTCCAGGGTCCGGACGACGCGCGCCGGATTGCCGACCGCGAGCACACCCGCGGGCAGGTCCTTGGTGACCACCGACCCCGCGCCGACGACGGTGTTCGCGCCGATGGTGACGCCGGGGCAGACGATCACGCCGCCGCCGAGCCAGACATTGTCGCCGATTGTCACCGGCAGCGCCCGCTCCCAGCCCGCCCGCCGCCGCTCGGCGTCCAGTTCGTGGGTCGGGGTGAGCAGTTGGACGTTCGGGCCGATCTGCACATCGGCGCCGATGGTGATCGGCCCGGCGTCGAGGAGGACCGCGCTGAAATTGACGAAGGTGCGCGGGCCGATGGTGATGTACGTGCCGTAGTCGCAGTGGAACGGCGCCCGGATCCGTACGTCTTCGCCGACCTCTCCGAGCAACTCCCGCAGTAGCGTGTTCCGTTCGTCGGGTGACAGGGCCAATGTGTTGTAACGGAGGCACAGTTCGGCGCGCCGCGCCGAGGCCGCGCCCAGTTCCGGATCATCCGGGAGATACCACTCACCGGCCAGCATCCGACGCTTGTTCCCGCCCATGACCCTCCGGTCGTCCGCGGCCCTGACCTGCCGACTTCAGGTTTCGACCCTACCTTCACTACGATCCGGCGATGATCATAAGAAAGCTACTGGCGGCCGGAGTTGGCAGTGGTCTGCTGGCCGTCCTGGCCTGCGGTCTGCTGCCCGCGAGCGCGGTCGCCGACGATCCGTCGGCGCCGCCGGCGGATTCGGCGAAGGCCACCCCGAAGGTGGAGCTGGTGCTCGATGTGAGCGGCTCCATGCGGGCGAAGGACATCGACGGGCAGACCCGGATGTCCGCGGCGAAGCAGGCGTTCGACGACGTGCTGGACTCGGTTCCGGAGAACGTGGAACTGGGCATCAGGACGCTCGGCGCCGACTACCCGGGCAACGACCGCAAGACCGGGTGCAAGGACACCCGGCAGCTCTACCCGGTCGGCCCGCTGGACCGCGACGAGGCCAAGACCGCGGTGGCGACGCTCGCACCGACCGGCTGGACGCCGATCGGCCCCGCGCTGCTCAAGGCGGCCGACGACCTCAAGGGCGGTGACGGCACCCGCCGACTGGTGCTGATCACCGACGGCGAGGACACCTGCGCGCCGCTCAACCCCTGCGACGTGGCACGCGACATCGCCGCCAAGGGCATTCACCTGGTCATCGACACGCTCGGCCTGGTCGCCGACTCCTCCACCCGCAACCAGCTCAGCTGCATCGCCGAGGCGACCGGCGGCACGTACACCGCCGTCCAGCACCGGCAGCAGCTCACCTCCAAGGTCAAGCAGCTGGTGGGCCGCAGTACGGACGCCGTGGTGGCACCGGTGGCCACGCAGGGCGCGGCGACCTGTACCGACGCGCCGCAGCTGAAGACCGGGGTCTACACCGACCGCGAGCTGTTCTCGGAGAACCGCTGGTACCGCGTCGACGTGCCGTCGGGGCAGGAGCTGCGCGCCTCGGTGAGCGTCTCCGCCGACCGCGCGGTCAACGCGAACTACGGTGTCCTGCTGCGCGGCGTCACCACGCACGGCCGCGAGATCGTCCGGGACGACGAGGACGGCACCGGCCGTACCGATGTCGTCTCGGCCGGCATCCGCTATCCCAAGCCGCACAAGGACTCCGACACGCCGCCGGAGACGGTCTGCCTCCAGGTCGGCAACTCCTTCTCGGCCGGCCCGTCGGTGAAGACCACCCCGGGGCTGCCGGTGGAGCTGTCGATCGATCTGGTGGACTCGCCCGACCAGCCCTCCGACGTGGCCTTCTTCGGCCTCGGCAGCGGCTGGTGGCTGCTGGGCACGCTCGCCGTGTCGGGCGCGGTACTGGGACTGCTGGCGGGCTGGGTCTCCCGCTGGCGGCTGAGCACGGGGAGGACCGTCCGATGAGCACGACATCACGCAGGGCCGTGCGGCTGCTGACCGTGTCCGCGGCCGGTGTGCTGGCCGCCGCGGCGCTGGCGCTCGGCGCGGGCACGGCGCTCGCCGACGACCCGTCGGCCGACCCGAGCGCGAGCGGCAGCGCCGATCCGGGCGCGAGCGCGTCGGCGTCCCCGGGCGACGGTGACGCCGCGCCGACCGAGGCCGGTACGAATTTCCGTACCGCGACGGTGTTGCGGCAGGGCCAGGAGGCCACCGCGGACGCGTCGGCGGGCGACTACCTCTACTGGGCGTTCGCCGCCGACACCGGGCAGCACGTGACGGTGAGGGCCACCGTGACCTTCCCCGAGACCGCGGCCCGGCACGGCGCGTCCACCTGGCAGCTCGACGTCTACGACGGACTGCGCCGCCGCCAGCCGTGCCGCTTCGGCGCGCAGACCAGGACGGCGGCCGCCGACGCGACGTCGGTCGAGCTGGTCTGCAAGCTGCGTACGATCCGCTCCTGGGCCGAGCCGTGGTCCAACGACCCGCTGCGCGGCTCCTACTTCCTGCGGCTGACGGTGCTCGACCTGCCGTCGACCGACCTGGGCCAGCCCGTGCACGCCGCGGTGAAGGCCACCTCGGACGGCACGGCCGGGCGGCAGGCGGTGGACGGTTCGGTCGCGCCGGTGGTGTCGGCGTACACCCCGCACACGGCGCCCGCGGACGGCTGGGCGGGCACCTGGTGGTCGCCGCGCTGGCTGTGGACGGCGGGCGGCGGTCTGCTGGCCGCCCTGGCGGCGCTCGGCGGGCACCGGCTGGCCCGCGGCCCGATCCGTACCCCGGGGCGCCCGCGGCCGGGCGAGCCGCCGCGCGAGCCCGCGCAGTACGCGAACCGGGGCATGGACTAGCGCCGGGCGATAGCACGAAGAGGGGCAGGGCCGTCCGGCGCTCCGGACGGGCCCTGCCCCTGCGTGTATCTGTGCGTACAGCGGACCGCTACTCGGCGGCCGTCTCCACATGCTGCGGGTAGAAGGCGACATGCCCGGCGATCGGGCCGACCGCGTCGTACGGCTTCTCGTACGTCCACACCGCGTCGGCGATCTCGCCGTCGGCCGTCACCAGGGAGTAGTACGAGGCGTCGCCCTTGTAGGGGCAGTACGTCTGCGCGTCGCTCGGCCGCAGCGCCGACTCCTCGACGTCCGCGAGCGGGATGTACTGCACCGGCGGGTAATCGGCCTCGCGCAGGGTCAGCGCGCTCGTGGTGTCGGCGATGACCTTGCCCGCGGCGCGGACGACGACGCGCTCCGGATTCGGCTCGACCGTGATGGGGTGGTCCGGGCCGGGTGTCTTCACTGTGCGTGTCATGCGGACTCCATCGGTGGGAGCGGCGTGGGGGCGATACCCCACCGAGTGTAGACAGACAGGTCTATACAGGTCGAGGGACGGCTGGCGGGAAGGCGCAGATCACGGTCCGGGCGCAGACCCGGGGTCCGCCGCTGGAGCATACTGAGCACGATGACAAAGCCTGATGCAGTGAAGCGCTCCCTGCCCACCAGTCCTTTCCGCACTCCGGTCGCCCCGCCACCGAAGGAATTCGAGGTGGGCAACCGGGTCACCCACGACGCCTACGGCCTCGGCCGGGTCACCGCCGTCGAGGAGGGTGTCGCGGTGATCGTGGACTTCGGTTCGCTCCAGAAGCGGATCATGAGCCCCTACAGCAAGCTCACCACGCTCTGAACGCGCGGGACTCCCGCCGAGTTCCCGTACGGCGCCGGGCGACGGCCAGGACACGCCCTGGCGGCGACACGGCCTAGCGGCGCGGGACCTTGCGGGTGGCCCGCAGCCACTCCTTGTTCATCGCGGTGATCGAGGTCAGCGGGATGCCCTTGGGGCACGCGGTCGCGCACTCCCCGGTGAGGGTGCAGCCGCCGAAGCCCTCCTCGTCCATCCGCGCGACCATGTCCAGCACCCGGGTCTCGCGTTCCGGCGCGCCCTGCGGCAGCACATTGAGGTGGTTGACCTTCGCCGAGGTGAAGAGCATCGCCGAGCCGTTCGGGCAGGCCGCGACGCAGGCGCCGCAGCCGATGCACTCGGCGTGCTCGAAGGCGGTGTCGGCGGCGGCCTTGGGCACGGGTGTGGCGTGCGCCTCGGGCGCGGCGCCGGTGGGCACGCTGACATAGCCGCCGGACTGGATGATCCGGTCGAAGGCGGAGCGGTCCACCACCAGGTCGCGGACGACCGGGAAGGCGGCGGCCCGCCACGGCTCGACGTCGATGGTGTCGCCGTCCGCGAAGGACCGCATGTGCAGCTGGCAGCTCGTGGTGCGCTCGGGTCCGTGCGCGTCACCGTTGATCACCAGGCTGCACGCGCCGCAGATGCCCTCGCGACAGTCGTGGTCGAAGGCGACCGGCTCCTCGCCCTCGACGGTGAGCCGTTCGTTGAGCGTGTCGAGCATCTCCAGGAACGACATGTCGGGCGAGACGTCGTCGACCTGGTAGGTGGCCATGGCTCCGGGCGCCTCGGGGTTCTGCTGGCGCCATACGCGCAGGGTGAGCTTCATGCGTAGCTCCGCTGGGTGGGGTGGACGTACTCGAAGACGAGGTCTTCCTTGTGCAGGACGGGAGCGGCGCCGGTCGCGGTGAATTCCCAGGCGGCGGCGTAGGAGAACTCCTCGTCGCGGCGGGCGGCCTCACCGTCCGGGGTCTGCGACTCCTCGCGGAAGTGGCCGCCGCAGGACTCGGCGCGGTGCAGCGCGTCCAGGCACATCAGCTCGGCCAGTTCCAGGTAGTCCACGACGCGGTTGGCGCGTTCCAGCGACTGGTTGAACCCCTCGCCGCTGCCCGGCACCTTGATCCGCCGCCAGAATTCCTCGCGGATCTGCGGGATCCGGTCCAGCGCCTTGCGCAGGCCCTGCTCGGTCCTGGCCATGCCGCAGAATTCCCACATCAGCTCGCCGAGTTCGCGGTGGAAGGAGTCGGCGGTGCGGTCGCCGTCGACGGCGAGCAGCAGATGCAGCCGGTCCTCGGTCTCGGCCAGCACCTCCTGGACGGCGGGGTGCTCGTCGGTCACCGCCTCCTGGTGCGGGTGGCGCGCCAGGTAGTCGTTGACGGTGGCCGGCAGGACGAAGTAGCCGTCGGCCAGGCCCTGCATCAGCGCGGAGGCGCCGAGCCGGTTGGCGCCGTGGTCGGAGAAGTTGGCCTCGCCGACCGCGAACAGGCCGGGCACCGTGGTCTGCAGGTCGTAGTCCACCCACAGGCCGCCCATCGTGTAGTGCACGGCCGGATAGATCCGCATCGGGACCTCGTACGGGTTCTCGGCGGTGATCCGCTCGTACATCTCGAAGAGATTGCCGTACTTCTCCTCGACCGCCCGGCGGCCCATCCGGGCGATGGCGTCGGCGAAGTCCAGATAGACGCCCTGGCCGCCGGGGCCGACGCCGCGGCCCTCGTCGCAGACGTTCTTGGCGGCGCGGGAGGCGATGTCGCGGGGCACGAGATTGCCGAAGGAGGGGTAGATCCGCTCCAGGTAGTAGTCCCGCTCGTCCTCGGGGATGCTCGCCGGCGGCCGGGTGTCCCCTTTGGTCCGCGGCACCCAGATCCGGCCGTCGTTGCGCAGCGACTCGCTCATCAGCGTGAGCTTGGACTGGTGGTCGCCGGTGCGCGGGATGCAGGTGGGGTGGATCTGGGTGAAGCAGGGGTTGGCGAAGTACGCACCGCGGCGGTGCGCCCGCCAGATGGCGGTGGCGTTGGAGTTCATGGCGTTGGTGGAGAGGTAGAAGACATTGCCGTAGCCGCCGCTGGCCAGCACCACGGCGTCCGCGAAGTGGCTGCGGATCTCCCCGGTGATCAGGTCGCGGGCGACGATGCCGCGGGCCCGGCCGTCCACGACGATCAGGTCCAGCATCTCGGTGCGGGGGTGCATCTCGACATTGCCGGCGGCGATCTGCCGGGACAGCGCCTGGTAGGCGCCGAGCAGCAGTTGCTGGCCGGTCTGGCCGCGGGCGTAGAAGGTGCGGGAGACCTGGACGCCGCCGAAGGAGCGGGTGTCGAGCAGGCCGCCGTACTCGCGCGCGAAGGGCACGCCCTGCGCCACGCACTGGTCGATGATCTCGACGGAGATCTGCGCCAGGCGGTGCACATTGGACTCGCGGGACCTGAAGTCGCCGCCCTTGACGGTGTCGTAGAAGAGCCGGTGGATCGAGTCGCCGTCGTTGCGGTAGTTCTTGGCCGCGTTGATGCCGCCCTGCGCGGCGATGGAGTGGGCGCGGCGCGGCGAGTCCTGGTAACAGAACTGCACGACGTGGTAGCCCTGTTCGGCCAGGGTGGCGCCGGCCGAGCCGCCGGCCAGGCCGGTGCCGACGACGATCACCGTGTGCTTGCGGCGGTTGGCGGGGTTGACCAGTTTGGCGCCGAAGCGGCGGCTGTCCCAGCGCTGTTCGACCGGCCCCTGCGGGGCCTTGGTGTCGGCGATCGGGTCGCCGGTGGCGTACCGCGCGTAGTCCGCGGTCGCGGCGGGGGTCTCGGGCATGTCGGTCAGCTCACGATTCCGGTCATGACGCCGACGGGTACGGCGATGAAGCCGGCCGTCAGCAGCAGGGCGAGTGTGTTCGCGGTGGCTTTGAGCGCCCGGTCGCGGCCGGCGCTGCCCGCGCCGAGGGTCTGGGCGGCGCTCCAGAAGCCGTGCCTGATGTGCAGGCCGAGGGCGAGCATCGCCACGATGTAGACGACGTTGTTCCACCAGTCGTGGAAGGCGGCCACGACGTTCTGGTACGGGTGGCCCGGCTCGAAGCCGCGCTGCACGGTGCCGGTGGTCAGGTCGAGGATGTGCCAGACGATGAACAGCGCCAGGATCACCCCGCCCCAGCGCATCGTGCGGGTGGCGTAGCTGGCGCGCGGGCGGGGGTGGGCGTACGCGACCGGCCGGGCCCGCCGGTCGAGGCGGCTGAGCTGGTACGCGCACACGCCGTGCAGCACCACGGCGGCGACCAGGCCGACGCGGATGATCCACAGCAGCCATTCGTAGTGCAGGAAGGGCTCGCCCAGGGTGCGCAGCCAGTGGGCGTAGTCGTTGAAGGTACCGGGGCCGAAGAAGATCTTGAGGTTGCCGTACATGTGGACGATCAGGTAGAGCAGCATCATCAGGCCGCTCACCGCCATGATCGCCTTCTTGCCGACGGTCGAGTCCCAGACGGTGCGTGCCATCGACGGACGGCGGTCGGGCCGCGTTGCCAGTGCCATGAACCTGACCGTAAGGGCGGCGGCCTCAAGAGGTCCAAGACATGATCCGGCTCGTCTCGATAGCCAGTGGCTATCATGGCCGCTACCCTGGGGATCATGCAGTTCCAGCAGCTCGCCTACTTCGTCGCCGTGGCGGACACCCGGCACTTCACCCGCGCCGCGGAGGCCGTGCACGTCTCGCAGCCGTCGCTGTCCCAGCAGATCCGGGCGCTGGAGAACGAACTGGGCGCGCCGCTGTTCAGCCGCGCCCGCGGCAACATCGCACTGACCGACGCCGGCGAGGCGCTGCTGCCGCTGGCCCGGCGCATCCTCGCCGACGCCGACACCGCCCGGCACGAGGTGCTGGAGCTGGCCCAGCTGCGGCGCGGGCGGGTCCGCCTCGGCGCGACCCCGAGCCTGTGCACCGGGCTGCTGCCGGACGTGCTGCGCGACTTCCACGACCGGCACCCGGGCGTGCAGTTGCTCATCGAGGAGGGCGGTTCGCACGACCTGGTACGGGAGTTGGCGCGCGGCGCCCTCGACCTCGCACTGGTCGTGCTGCCGCTGCCCAGCCCCTCCCCCGCGCTCACCACCGTCGAACTCTTCCAGGAGGACCTGGTCGCGGTCTCCGCGGCCGACGCGGAACCCCTGCGCTCGCCGGCCCGGATCAGCGACCTCAAGGGGCGGCCGATGGTGATGTTCCGGCACGGCTACGACCTGCGCGACCTCACGCTCGCCGCGTGCCGCTCGGCCGGCTTCGAGCCCTATCTCACCGTCGAGGGCGGGGAGATGGACGCGGTCCTCGGCTTCGTCAGGGCCGGGCTCGGGCTCGGCGTCGTCCCCAGCATGGTCGCGTCCCGCGCGGGCCACGACCTGCGGGTCACTCCCCTCGCCCGGCCCGGTCTGCGCCGCGCCATCGCCCTCGCCCACCGCAGCGACGTGGCCCCGCCGCGCGCCGCCCGGGTGCTCCAGCAGGTCCTGCTGGCCTCCCGGGCCGCGCCCGCGCCGGACACCGCCCGCTGAGCACGGCCCGGCGGAGCGGCGGCACCTCGCGTGCCGGTCAGTCCAGCGGGACCGCCGCCAGGGTCAGCGGGCCGCCCGCGCTGCCGGTGTTGAGGGTGCCCTTGGGTTCCAGCAGCAGGATCGCGGTCTCCTCGTCGGCCTTCGGGCAGTGCTCGACGCCCTTGGGCACGACGTAGATCTCGCCGGGGCCGAGCACGACGTCGCCGTCCCTGAGCTGGATGGTCAGCCGCCCGCTGACCACGAGGAAGAGTTCGTCGGTGTCCTCGTGCTCGTGCCAGACGAATTCGCCGTGCACCTTGGCGACCTTGACCTCGTAGTCGTTGAGCGCGGCGATGGTGCGCTGCGACCACAGGTCGCTGAACTGCGCGAGCTTGTCGGCGATGTTGACCGGGGCGGTCTTCCGGGTCGGTGCGGTCATGCGGGGCACTCCATCAGGTGCGTACGGCCCGGACGGTCATGTCCGGCTGCTGTACCGAGGGTGCCCCGGAAGGCGGCCCCGCGTCTTGTACATTCCTGACGCGGTGCCGCCTGCCCTCCCCGTGGACCGGTTCAGTGGGTACGGATCGCCGGGTCGCTGACGCCCGGCCGCCCGGTCTCCACATGTCCCGCGAAGCGCCGCAGGAAGGCGCCGTCGTGGTCGGCGACGACGGTCAGGTCGTACCAGCGGCGGCCGGAGCCGACCTCGACCCAGTGGGTCTCGCGGCGCCCGGCCCTGACCGTGTACGTGTGCCGCCCGCGACCGTAGGCGTCGCCGACGGTGAGCCGGACGTCGTGGTGGCCGGAGTTGGTCATGGTCAGTTCCACGCGTTCGCTGACCGCGTCGTGCCGGGCCGTCACCTCGGGCCCGGACCGCCGCGCGGAGCCGCGGAAGGCCCGCAGGAAGCCGCCGGGGCCGTGCACGGTGAGGTCGTACGCGCCGTCGGTGCCGGCCGTCTCCCAGCTGCCGGAGATCTTCTTGCCCGCCTCGGTGGTGTACGTCCACGGGCCGTCGGCGCGGTTCGCGGACGTGACGTGGAAGCAGGCGCCCGCGGCGACACCGCCGCCGAAGGTCAGGGTGACCCGGCCGGCCGACGGCGTGACGGCCGCGTCGACCAGCGGCCGGTACGGCAGCGGGCGGGTCGGCCGGGAGCCGCGCTCCTGGCGGGGCACGGCCTGGTCGGCGGGCGGCACCGGCACATAGCTGTCGTGCCGGTCGCCGTCGGCCGGCCGGTAGTCGTCGGTGCCGGGCAGCCGGGCCGGGCGGTCGCGCTTGAGGGTGAAGTCGAAGGCCGAGGTGAGGTCACCGCACACCGTGCGCCGCCAGGGCGAGATGTGGGGCTCGCGCACCCCGAAGCGGCGCTCCATGAAGCGCAGGATCGAGGTGTGGTCGAAGACCTCGGAGCAGACGTAACCGCCGGTGCTCCAGGGCGAGACCACCAGCATCGGGACGCGCTGGCCGAGCCCGTACGCGCCGGCCGCGTAGGTGCCGTTGCCGGCGAAGATCTCGCCCTCGGTGCTGACGGTGGAGGCGCCGCCGGTCGCGGTCAGCGGGGCGTACGGCGGGACGACGTGGTCGAAGTAGCCGTCGTTCTCGTCGTAGGTGATGAACAGCGCCGTCCTGCTCCACACCTCGGGGTTGGAGGTGAGCGCGTCCAGCACCTGGGAGATGTACCAGGCGCCGTAGTTCGCGGGCCAGTTGGGGTGTTCGGAGAAGGCTTCGGGGGCGGCGATCCAGGAGATCTGCGGCAGCCTGCCCGCCTTGACGTCGGCCTTGAGTACGTCGAAGAAGCCGTCGCCCGCCTTGGCGTTCGTGCCGGTGCGCGCCTTGTCGTAGAGCGCGTCGCCGGGCTTGGCGTTGCGGTAGTTCTCGAAGTACAGCAGGGAGTTGTCGCCGTAGTTGCCGCGGTAGGCGTCCGGGATCCAGCCCCAGGAGTTGGCCGCGTCCAGGCCGTCGCCGATGTCCTGGTAGATCTTCCAGGAGATCCCGGCCTTCTCCAGCCGCTCCGGATACGTCGTCCAGTCGTACCCGGCCTCGGAGTTGTCCAGCACCGGGCCGTTGCCCCGGCCGTCGTTGCCCGTGTGACCCGACCACATGTAGTAGCGGTTGGGGTCGGTGCCGCCGATGAACGAGCAGTGGTAGGCGTCGCAGACGGTGAAGGCGTCGGCCAGCGCGTAGTGGAACGGGATGTCGTCGCGGGTCAGGTGCGCCATCGTGGCGCTGCCCTTGGCCGGGATCCACCGGTCGTAGCGGCCGTCGTTGACCGCGGCGTGGCTGCCGGTCCACTCGTGGTTGAGGCCCTCGATGAACTGCAGCCCCAGGTCGTCCACGTCCGGACGGAAGGGCAGCACTTCCTTGTCGCCGTCCGGCTGGTGGAACACCGACGTGCCACCGGGCAGCGCGACCGGGCGGGGGTCGCCGAAGCCGCGGACGCCCTTCATCGCGCCGAAGTAGTGGTCGAAGGACCGGTTCTCCTGCATCAGGACGACGATGTGCTCGACGTCCTTGATGGTGCCGGTCCTGCGGGCGGCCGGGATCGCTGCGGCGCGGGTGATGCTGCTGGACAGGGCGGTGAAGCCCGCGGTGGCGCCGGCGATCTGGAGGAAACGCCGCCGGTTGAGTTCAGACATGGATCCGAGGACCTCTTCGCGGTCGAGGGGGGGGACGGGCGTCCGCGGTGGACGGGCGTCGCCGGTGAGGAGAACGGGGGCTGCGGAAGTCTGCTCCCACAGCAGCGAGCGCAGAAGGCGGCGCGGTGTCCGGTGCGTGACACCGGGCGGTACGCGTCGCGAACAGCCCCGGCAGGTACGGAACGGGCGGGCGCGCGTCGGGTACGGACCGCTGGCGGGCGGGCCGCACGCGGGATACGGACCTGGGCCGGGCGGGCACGCGCGTCGGACGGCGGCCGGGGGCCGGGGGCCGGGGGCCGGGGCGGCCACAGGATTCCGACGTATCGCGGACAGGCGGCGTTCAACTGGCCGTCGCCGTCGGGCGGGAGCCTGCGGAGGTTCGCATCGCGAGAGCCCGCAGCGCAGCAAGGAGCGACGATGGTTGCACAGATGGAGACACTGGGTCCGTCGGCGGACCGCCTCAGCCGCCGCAGCGCGGTCGGCCTGCTCGGCACCGCGGGTGTCGGCGCCGTGGCGGCGCCGCTGCTCACCGCCGGCCCGGCGTCCGCCGCGCCCGCCTCGTCCACCGGCCCGGCCGCGTCCGCGACCCCCGCCTTCCACTCCACGCCCGACGCCGGTGGCGCGTCGCCGGTGCAGGGGCTGCATCTGACCTTCGGCAAGGACCCCGCCACGCAGATGGTGGTCTCCTGGCTGACCGACGGCCCGGTCAAGCGCCCGCTGGTGCGCTACGGCACGATGAGCCACGGCCTGGGCTCCACCGCCTCGGCGCGGACCCGGTCGTACACCGACGGCAAGTCGGGCCGCGTGGTGTACGTGCACCACGCCACCATCAGCAGGCTCTCGCCCGGCACCGACTACCTCTATCTGGTCTCGCACGACGGCGCCGCCCCGGACAGCGGCACCTTCAGGGCCGCGCCGCGCGGCCGGCAGCCGCTGACCTTCACCAGCTTCGGCGACCAGTCGGCGCCGCAGGTCACCTGGACCGGCACCGGCGCGGTGGGCCTGGACGCCAACTCCACGCCCGCCACCAAGGACATCGTCACCGGCATCGAGCAGGTCGCGCCGCTGTTCCACCTGCTCAACGGCGACCTGTGCTACGCGAACCTCGACCTGGACCGGGTCCGCACCTGGAACAACTTCTTCACCAACAACTCGCGGTCGGCCCGCTTCCGGCCGTGGATGCCCGCCGCGGGCAACCACGAGATCGAGGCGGCCAACGGCGAACTCGGCCTGGGCGCCTACCAGACCTACTTCCAGCTGCCGTCGACCGAGACGGACCGCGAGCTGGACAACCTCTGGTACGCGTTCACCGCCGGTTCCGTGCGGGTGATCGTGCTGCAGAACGACGACAACTGCCTCCAGGACGGCGGCGACGTCTACATCAACGGCTACTCCGGCGGCCGTCAGCTCGCCTTCCTGGAGCGGGAGTTGAAGAAGGCCAGGTCCGACCGGGAGATCGACTGGGTGGTCGTCGCCATGCACCAGGTGATGATCAGCTCGACCGACGCCAACGGCTCGGACCTGGGCCTGCGCGAGAAGTACGGGCCGCTGTTCGACCGCTACGGCGTCGACCTGGTGGTCTGCGGCCACGAGCACAACTACGAGCGGTCGCTGGCCGTCCGGGGCGTGGTGAGCGGCAGCGAGACGCTGACGCCGAACCCGGCCTCGCACGCCACCGACGACATCGACACCGGTCTGGGCACCGTGCACATGGTGCTCGGCGGCGGCGGTGTCTCCGGCACCACCAACCAGTCGTTCTTCAAGGACGGCACCGGCAAGGTGATCACCGCGGTCTCCGCGACGCCTGGCGCCAACGGCAAGCGGACCGCGACCTACGTCCAGGAGCAGGCGGTCTGGGCGGGCGTACGCGACGTCGACCACCCGTACGGCTTCGCGGCGTTCACCGTCGACCCGGGCCGCCACCCGGGCGACACCACACGGATGCACGTCACGTACTACAACGTGAACAAGCCCAACGGCGAGCTGTCGGTCTTCGAGACGTTCACGCTGCACCGCAAGCGGTCGGACGGCCACCGCTGAGGCGCTGACGAGCTGCCCCGCGCTCCCGCCGACCGTCCGGTCCACGGGAGCGCGGGACGCCGCCGGAGCACTGTTGACCAATTGCAGTCCACTGCATACCTTTGCGGGCACGAGAGAAGGGACGGTGCCCGCAGGTGCCCATCGCAACGGGTTCGGATTCCTCGGCGGTACGCGTCGCCCACCTCGGACACGGTCTCGCCGGTACGCCGGCGGCCGTCGCGGTCCTGCCCGACGGCAGAGCCCCGCGCCGGGTGCAGCTGCTCGGCCCCGACGGCGGCACGCTGCACGAACTCACCGCCGGCCCGGTGGAGTCGGTGCCCGGCTGGCACGGCGGCCCCTACTCCCGGATTCCGCTGCCCGCCGGCCTCGCGCCCGGCCGCTACACCGTCCGGCTGGTCGACGGCCGCGGCCGGGCCTGCCTGTCGGCGCCCTTCGAGATCGCCGCCGACCGGCTCCAGCGGCAGACCATGTCGGACGTGCTGGCCTACTTCAAGGCCGTGCGCTCCAGCGGCGAGATCGACCGCAAGGACCGGCACGCCGCACTGTGGGGCGACGACAGCGGCCGGGAGGTCGACGCGCGCGGCGGCTGGCTCGACGCGAGCGGCGACACCAGCAAATTCCTCAGCCACCTCACGTACACCCGCACCATGAGTCCGCAGCAGATCCCGCTGTGCGCGTGGGCGATGATGGCCGCGCGGGACGCGGTGGCCGAGCGGCATCCGCTGCTGGTCCGCTCGCTCGGCGCACGGCTGCGCGACGAGGCGCTGTGGGGCGCGGACTTCCTGGTCCGCTTCCGGGCGCCCGAGGGCTACTTCTACACCGGGATCTTCGACGCGCTCACCAAGCGCCTTGAGGAGCGGGTGGTGACCGCGCCGCTGCCCGAATGCGTGCGCACCGACCGCTACCAGGCCGCGTACCGGCACGGCGGCGGCCTGGCGATCGCCGCGCTGGCCCGCGCCTCGACGCTGGACGACCACGGCGACTTCACCGGTCCCGAGTATCTGGCGGCGGCCGTCGAGGGCTTCACGCACTTGGAGCTGCACAACACCGAATACGTCGTGGACGGCGTCGAGACCGTACTCGACGACTACACCGCGCTGCTGGCCGCCACCGAATTGGTCGCCGCCAAGGGCGACGCGGGCGGGCTCGCCCGGGAGGCGGCCGGGCGCCGAGTCCGCTCGCTGCTCGACCGGTATGTGCGGCCCGCGGGCGGTGGCCCCGGCTGGTTCCGGGCCGACGACGAGGGGCGGCCCTTCTTCCACGCCGCCGAGGCCGGGCTGCCCGCGATCGCGCTCGCCCGGTTCGCGGCGGTGCTGCCGGACGCGCCGCAGGCCGCGGCGGCGGGAGCGCTGGCGCTCGAGGCGACGCTCGACACCGTCGCGCGCAGCCACGCCGTGCCCAATCCGTTCGGCCTGCCGCGCCAGCGGGTGCAGCCGGCCGACGAAGCGCCCCGGGACGCCTTCTTCTTCCCGCACGCCAATGAGACCGGCTACTGGTGGCAGGGCGAGAACGCCACGATCGCCTCGCTGTCCGCCGCCGCCAGCGCCTGCGCGGAACTGCCGGACGTGTCCGGGGCGGACCGCGACCGGCTGCGCGCCTTCGCCGACGACCAGCTCGCCTGGATCACCGGCCGCAATCCCTTCGACGTCTCGATGCTGCACGGTCGCGGCCGCAACAACGTCGACTACGAGTCCGACTTCCCGAACATCCCCGGCGGCATCGTCAACGGCATCACCTCCGGCTGGACCGACGAGGAGGACATCGCCTTCCTCCCCGCCGACGCGCCCAAGGGGGACGCCTGGCGCTGGGCCGAGCAGTGGATCCCGCACACCGGCTGGTTCCTGCTGGCGGTCGCCGCCGCCCGCTGAGCCGCGGGCGGCCGGGCAACCCGCGCCCGGCGCCTGCCGCCATACCGCGGCGGCGGCTTGTGGCGGCCGGCCACATGTCCCGGCAGGCCCGACACGCCTATCCTGCTCGGGCCGTACGGGACGGCGCAGCGGACCGCGGGAGCGCGCATGCGGGAATTCGAGGACGTCGGCGTCGAAGTGCCGGGCGGACGGCTGTCGGTACGGCGCTGGCCCGGGGCCGCGGGCGGCCCGGTGGTGCTGGCGCTGCACGGCATCGCGAGCAACGGCCTCGCCTGGGGCCCGGTCGCCGAGGCGCTCGGTGACATCGAGCTGCTGGCGCCCGACCTGCGCGGCCGGGGGCTCAGCCGTACGGTGACCGGTCCGTTCTCGATGGCGCGGCACGCCGACGACATGCTCGCCGTCCTCGGTCACTTCGGCGTCGGGCGCGCGGTGCTCGCCGGACACTCGATGGGCGGCTACGCGGCCTGTATCGCCGCCCGCCGCGATCCGGGCCGTTACGGCGAACTCGTCCTGGTGGACGGCGGTTTGGGCTTCCCGGTGCCGGCGGATGTGGACATCGACGCGGTGCTGCACGCCGTGATCGGCCCGGCGATGCGCAAGCTGGAGCGGGAGTTCGCCGACCGGGCCGCCTATCACGCCTTCTGGGCGGCCCATCCGGCCTTCGCGCGGCTGGACGGGCCGCTGGTCGCCGCGTATCTCGACCGCGATCTGACCGGTACGGCCCCGCGCATGAGGTCGGCGTGCAGCCCGGACGCGATCCGCGAGGACGCCGCCGACGAGCTGCGCAATCCCGAGGTCTTCGCCGCGATCCACGAACTCACCCTCCCCACCCGGCTGTTGTGGGCCGAGCGCGGCCTGTCCGACGAGCCGACCGGGCTGTACGCGCCCGAGGTGATTGCGGCCAGCGGCCTCGAATCCGAGGGCGTGGCCCTGCACTTCGTGCCGGACGTCAACCACTACTCAGTGCTGCTCGGCGACGCCGGCGCCCGTCTGGTGGCCGGTCATCTCGCCGACGCGGCGCGGCGGTCGGCGGGCGCCGCGGCCCGGGGCTGATCCTCGGGCCGCGCCGCGTACCGCCGCGTCAGCCGTGGACCACCGCCTCGGGCACCAGCAGGGGCGCTCCGGTGGCCGCGCGGACCTGCTCGACGGTGACGCCCGGGGCGAGTTCGGCCAGTCGCAGCCCGTCGGCCGTGACGTCGACGACGGCGAGGTCGGTGACGACGCGGTGCACCACACGGCGGCCGGTGGCGGGCAGGGTCAGCTCGTCGACGAGTTTCGGGGAGCCGTCGCGCGCGGTGTGCTCCATCACCACCACGATCCGCCGGGCGCCGTGCACCAGGTCCATCGCCCCGCCCATGCCCTTGACGACCTTGCCGGGGATCATCCAGTTGGCGAGGTCGCCGTGCGCGGAGACCTGCATGGCGCCGAGCACCGAGACGTCGATCCGGCCGGCCCTGACCATCCCGAAGGACGCGGCGGAGTCGAAGTACGCGGCGCCGGGCGCCACGGTGACCGTCTCCTTGCCCGCGTTGATCAGATCGGGGTGCTCCCGGCCCTGCTCGGGGTAGGGGCCGACGCCGAGGATGCCGTTCTCGGAGTGCAGGACGACGTGCACGCCCGCGGGCAGGTGGCCGGGGATCAGGGTCGGCAGACCGATGCCGAGGTTCACGTACTGTCCGTCGCGCAGTTCGCGGGCGGCGCGGGCGGCGAGCTGGTCGCGGTCGAGCGGCATGGTCAATTCTCCCGGGAGTCGGCGGTGGCGGCGATGCGGACGGTGCGGCGTTCGACGCGCTTGTCCGCCGGGTCGGCGGCGACGATCCGGTCCACGTACACGCCCGGCAGATGCACCGCGTCCGGCGGCAACTCCCCCGGTTCCACGATGCGTTCGGCCTCCACGAGGGTGATCCGGCCCGCCATCGCGCACAGCGGGTTGAAATTGCGGGCGGCGGCGTGGAAGGCGCAGTTGCCGTGCCGGTCGGCCACTTCGGCGCGCACCAGCGCGAAGTCGGCGGTGATGGCCTCCTCCAGCAGGTGGCGGACGCCGCCGAAGTCCCGTACCTCCTTGGGCGGCGAGGCGACCGCGACGGTGCCGTCCGGCGCGTACCGCCACGGCAGGCCGCCCTCCTCGACCTGGGTGCCGGCGCCGGCCGGGGTGTAGAAGGCGGGGATGCCGCAGCCGCCGGCCCGCAGCCGCTCGGCGAGGGTGCCCTGCGGGGTGAGTTCCACCTCCAGTTCGCCCGCCAGGTAGCGGCGGGCGAATTCCTTGTTCTCGCCGACGTACGAGGAGGTCGTCCGGGAGATCCGGCCGAGCCGCAGCAGCAGGCCGAGCCCCCAGTCGTCCACGCCGCAGTTGTTGGAGACGACCCGCAGGTCCGTCCGGCCCGCGTCGGCGAGCGCCGCGATCAGCGCCGACGGGATGCCGCACAGGCCGAATCCGCCGACGGCGAGCGTCGCGCCGTCCGGGATGTCCGCCACCGCGCGGCCGGCCGAGGCCACCACCTTGTCCATGCGTCCGCCTTCCCCGTGGGGGTCGTTGAGAGGTGTGCGATCGAGGGTCGCGGCGCGCTCGCGGACCCGCCATGGGGCCTGCCGACATGGCGGGCCGGTAAGGAGCGTGTGCCGCCCACATGTCCGGTTCGCCGGGGCGCTTCTACGGTTTGCGCAACAATCCACCACCCCGGGAGCCGGCCGCCATGCGTCGCAGCACTTCGAGCACACATCGATCCCGCATCCTCCGCACGAGATCCGTCCCCGCGCTGGCCGCGCTGACCGCCGGTGTGCTGCTCGCGGGGTGCAGCGCCGCCGGTACGGCGGGCGGTTCGTCGGACTCCGGCGGCAAGGGCGCCACCGCCGTCGAGGTGGGTCTGGTCTATTCGCGCAGCGGTCCGCTGGCCGCGTACGGCAAGCAGTATCTGGACGGCTTCACCGCGGGTCTGGCGTACGCCACGCACGGCACGGGCGCCGTGGACGGACACAGGATCGTGGTCACCGAGCAGGACGACGCGGGCGACCCGGCCAAGGCGGTCGCCGCCGCGAAGACCCTGATCGGCAAGGGCACGCACATCATCGCGGGCACCACCGACTCCGGTGTGTCGCTCCAACTGGCGCCGCTGGCCGCCCAGAACAAGGTGCTGTACATCGCGGGTCCGGCCGCGACCGACGCGCTGACCGGGGTGAACGCGTACACCTTCCGTTCCGGCCGGCAGTCGTACCAGGACATCCTCACCGCCGGGACCCTGCTCGGCGACTCCAAGGGCAAGAAGGTCACGGTCCTCACCCAGAACTCCGCCTTCGGGCAGGCCAATGTGGCGGCCGTCAAGCAGGTGCTGGGCGGGCAGGGCGCGACCGTCGACTCGGTGCTCGCGCCGCCGAGCGCGGGCGACCTGACCCCCTTCGCGCAGCAGGTGAAGTCGAAGAAGCCCGATCTGGTCTTCGTGGCCTGGGCCGGGGCGAGCGCGCCCGCGCTGTGGACGGCGCTCGACCAGCAGGGCGTGGTGACCTCCACGAAGGTGGTGACGGGGCTGGCGGGCATCGCCTCGTACCCGCTGTTCGGCGCGGCCGGGTCCAAGGTGTCCTTCCTGGCGCACTACTTCCCGGGCGCCGCGCACACCGCGGTGGAGACGGCGATGCTGGACGGCATCACCAAGGCGGGCGGCACACCCGACCTGTTCAGCCCGGACGGTTTCACGGCGGCGCAGATGATCGTGCACGCCGTGCAGTCGGGCAGCGCCGACGACGCCACCGCGATGGCCAAGTCGCTGGAGGGCTGGTCCTTCCAGGGGCCGAAGGGCGCCGAGCAGGTCAGGGCGGCCGATCACGCGCTGCTCCAGCCGATGTTCACCGCGAAGCTCACCGGTACGGGCGCGGCCGCGAAGCCCGAGCTGATCAGCCGGCTGCCGATGGACGCGGTGACGCCGCCCGCCCAGCACATGGCGGGCTGACCGGTGACGACCACGATCCCCGTGCCGCCGGCGGCGGCCGTGGCGCCCGTGCTGCGGCTGCGCGACGTCGGCTGGTCGGTCGGCGGCGCGACCATCGTCGAGGACGTCTCCTTCAAGGTGCGCGAAGGCGAATTCCTGGCCTTCATCGGCCCCAACGGCGCCGGCAAGACCTCTTTGTTCAACCTGATCAGCGGCCTGGTGCCGGCCGGGCGCGGCTCGATCGCGCTGGACGGCGCGGACATCACCGCGCAGAGCGTGCCGGCCAGGGCCCGGCGGGGTCTGGGCCGCACCTTCCAGACCTCGAGCCTGTGGCCGGGCATGACGGTCGCGGACCACGTACGGCTGGCGGCGCAGGCGGCGGGCGGCGGCTCGTACCGGATCTGGCGGCGGGCCGGCGCGTACGCGAAGGCCGTCGGGCAGGTGCTGGAGCGCACCGGCCTCGCGCACCGGGCGGACGCGCTCGCCGGCGCCCTGTCGCACGGGGAGAAGCGGAAGCTGGAACTGGCGGTGCTGCTGGTCGGTGAGCCGCGGCTGATGCTGCTCGACGAGCCGATGGCCGGGGTGAGCGCCGAGGAGGTGCCCGCGCTGACGGAGCTGATCCGGTCGCTCCACCGTGACGAGGGCCGCACCGTGCTGATGGTCGAGCACCACATGGACGTGCTGCTGGGTCTGGCCGACCGGCTCGCGGTGATGCACCACGGCACGCTGCTCGCGCTCGACACCCCGCGGGCCGTGATGGCCGACCCCACGGTCCAGCAGGCGTATCTCGGGGAGGCGCTGTGACCACCGACGCGCCCGGCCTCGCCGCCGAACCGCTCTTGTGCGTACGGGACTTGAGGGTTGTCATCGGCGGCCGGCACATCCTGCACGGGGTGGATCTCGACGTCGCCGCGAGCGGGGTGACCGCACTGCTCGGCCGCAACGGCGCGGGCAAGACCACGACGGTGCGCGGTGTGCTGGGCCTGGTGCCGCGCACCGGCAGCGTCCGCTTCGCCGGGGAGGAGACCGTACGGCTGGCCACGCACGCCCTGGTGCGGCGCGGGATCGGCTACGCGCCGGAGGACCGTGGGGTGTTCGCGGCGCTGACGGTCGCGGAGAATCTGCGGCTGGCGGAGCGGCCGGGGGCCGGCGAGCCCGCGTACGCGCTGGTGCACGAGCTGTTCCCGGAGCTGCGGCAGCGGGCGGCGCAGCGCGCCGGGACGCTGTCCGGCGGGCAGCAGCAGATGGTCGCGATCGGCCGCACGCTGCTCAACGGCAACCGGCTGATCATCGCCGACGAGCCCACCAAGGGCCTGGCCCCGAAGGTCGTCACCGAGGTGGCGCGGGTGCTGGAGCGGGCGGCGCAGGCGGTGCCGGTGCTGCTGGTCGAACAGAATCTGGCGCTGGTGCGGCGGCTGGCAGAGCACTGCGTGGTGCTGGCCGACGGCAGGACCGCGCACCGCGGGCCCGCCGCGGACCTCCTCGCCGACACCGGCGCCACCCGCGCCCTGCTGGGCGTCGGACGGCACACCGCCGCGGCGGCCGGCGGCGGGAGCGACCTGTCCACCACTTCCCGGAAGGCGGACGCCTGATGTCCACCGTCGTCCTGCTCACCGCCACCGGGCTCGGCCTCGGCGCCCTGTACTTCCTGGTGGCGTCGGGCCTCTCGCTGATCTTCGGCCTGATGGACGTGCTGAACTTCGCGCACGGCGCGCTGCTGTCGATCGGCGCCTACGCCACCTGGTGGGCGGCGTCCGGGCACCTGCCGGGCGCGGGGTCCGGCGGCGCCGGCTTCGTATGGGCCGTCGCCTTCGGCACCGCGGTGGGCACCGTCGCCGCGATGGTGCTCGAACTGGCCCTGATCAGGCCGCTGTACGAACGGCCGCGCGAGCAGGTGCTGGCCACCGTGGGCGTCGGCCTCGCGGTGCCCGCGCTGCTGTCGGCGGTCTGGGGTGCCGACGCGCGCACCTTCCCTGGACCCACGGCGCTGTCCGGCACCTTCGGGCTGCTCGGCGCGCGCATCCCGGTCAACCGGCTGGTGCTGATCGGCGCGGCGCTCGTGGTGCTGGTGGCGCTGCGGCTGTTCCTCGGCCGCACCCGGCACGGCCTGGTGGTCAGGGCCGGGGTCGAGGACCGGGCGATGGTGACCGCGCTCGGCATCGACGTACGGCGCGCCTTCACGCTGGTCTTCGCGATCGGCGGGGCCGCGGCGGCGCTCGGCGGCGCGCTGGGCGGCCTCTACTACGGCTCGGTCGACCCCGGCCAGGGCACCTCGCTGCTGATCTTCGCCTTCGTGGTGGTCGTGATGGGAGGGATGGGCTCGGTGTCAGGCGCCGCGCTGGCGGCCGTCGGGGTGGGTCTCGTCCAGCAGTTCGCCAACTACTACACCGCGTCGGGGCTCGGCGATCTCGCGGTCGTCGTGCTGCTCGCGGCGCTGCTGCTGCTCCGGCCGCACGGCGCGACCGGGAGGCTCGCATGACGCTCGCGACACAGCCGCGCGAAAAGACGGCGGCCGCCGCGCCGCCCGCCGCCACCGGGCGGTTGGGCAGGTTCGCCCGCTGGTGGCCGATGGCGGCCCTGGCCGCGCTGCTCGCGGCGCCGTACAGCTCGCTGCCGCTGCCGGGGCTGCTCGACGGTCCGATCGGCAGCGCGGGCAATCTCCAACTCCTGGCGCTCTGCCTGGTGTTCGGGGCGCTCGCCACCGGCTACGACCTGCTGCTCGGCCGTACGGGCCTGCTCTCCTTCGGCCATGCGCTGTACTTCGCGGCCGGTTCGTACGCCACCGATGTGATCATGATCGAGGCGGGGCTGCCGTTCGGCGCCGCCGCGGTGCTCGGGCTGCTGTTCGGGGTCGCGCTGGCCGCGGTGCTCGGCTCGGTGTCGCTGCGGGTGGGCGGGATCGCCTTCTCGATGGTGACGCTGGCCTTCGCGCAGGCCGGGTCGATCCTGGTGGAGCGTGACCCGGGCGGCTGGACCGGCGGCGAGGAGGGGCGTGCGGCGCCCGCGGACAAGCTGCCCGCGTCGCTGGTCGGTATCGGCAACACCGTGAATCTGTACTGGATCGCGCTGGCCTATCTGGTGGTGACCGTCGCCGTCGTGCACTGGGCGGTCCGCTCCCCCACCGGGCGGGTCTGGGAGGGCATCAAGGAGAACGAACGCCGCGTGGAGGTGCTGGGCCTGCGGCCGTACGGCTTCAAGCTGACGGCCTTCGTGCTGGCCGGCGCACTGGCGGCGGTCGGCGGCATCGTCCATCTGCTGCTGACCGGCGGCGCCACCCCGCAGACCACGACCTCCGACTTCACGCTGTCGCTGCTGGTGATGGTGGTGCTCGGCGGCTCCGGCTCGCGCTGGGGACCGCTGGTCGGCGGCGTCCTCTACACCTGGGCCGACCACCGGCTGGGCGATCTGGCGGGGTCCGGCTCGGTCGCGGACCTGCCGTCGGTACTGCGGGTGCCGCTCTCCCAGCCGCTGTTCCTGCTGGGCACCTTGTTCGTGGTGGTGGTGTACGTGCTGCCCGGCGGGGTGGTGCGGCTGCCGGAACGGATCGGCGCCGCCCGCCGTACCCGTACCGCCCCTACCGCACAAGGAAGTTGACCGTAGGAATCGATCATGTCCCCCGCCGCGTCCCAGCGGCGCGAGAGCGCGCTGGGGCGGCGGCGGGGACGTCGGCGGCGCCCGCCTCGGTGAGCGCGTACGGCGGGATGGTCACACGGTCCCCGGCTCGTGTCCCGACAACAGGTGCAGCCGCAGGGCGAGTTGGAGTTCCAGCGCGCGGTCCGGGTCGTTCCAGCCGGCGCCGAGCAGCGCCTGGATCCGGTCCAGGCGCTGCACCACTGTGTTGACGTGCAGGTGCAGTTCGTCCTTGGTGCGGGTCAGGGTGCCGCCGCAGGCGAAGTAGGCGCCGAGGGTACGGACCAGCTCGGTGCCGCGCCGCGCGTCGTAGTCGAGCAGCGGTCCGAGCGTGGCGGTGACGAAGGAGTCGACATCCCGGCCGTTGCCCAACAGCACGCCGAGGAAGCCCAGTTCGACGGCGCTCGCACCGTCGCCGACCCTGCCGAGCGCCTGGAGGGCGCGCAGGCAGCGCAGCGCCTCGGTGTGCGCGGCGGCCAGCGCCACGGGCCCGGTGGCGGGTCCGCTCGCGGCAACGGTCACGGGCGCGCCGACCAGATGGCCGAGCTGGGCGACCGCGGCCCTGGCCGCGTCACCGGGCAGCACACCGCCGTCCGGGACCAGCAGCACCACGGTGCCGGACTGTTCCGCGCTGATGCCGTCGGCGCCGAACAGATACTGCACGGCGGCGCCCGGCAGCCGGTCCCGGACGTCGGCGACGGTCTCGGCGACGAGCACCAGGCACGGCCGGTCCAGGTCGACGCCGAGCCTGCGGCCCCGGACGACCAATCCCGCCGGGTCGCGGCCGGCCGCGCTCAGCAGGTCGGCGACGAGTTCGCCGCGCACCCGGTTCTCGGTCTCGGCGACCGACCGGCTGAGCAGCAGCAGAAGCGCGGTGACCACCCCCGCCCGTTCGAAGAGCCGCCGGTCGGGGTCGTCGAGCCGGTCGCGGCCGTACAGCACGAGGCTGCCGAGCAGTTCCTGCCCGGCGAGCACCGCACAGGTCCAGCGGCCGTCGCGGAACACCGCGCGGGCGGCGGCGTGCGAGTCGGCGGCGTGCCGGACCAGCGCAGCGGGCTCCGGCGGGTGGCCGTCGAAGGCGGCGCCGCCGCGCCCCACGGCGGCCAGCCGGCGGCCGTCGGGGTCGTGAATGGTGAGCGCGCCGTCCAGCAGTCCGGCGACGGCGGCGGCCACCTCCGACAGGTCGCCGCCGCGCAGCACCAGGTCGGTCAGCCGGTCGTGCGCCTCCTCGGCGCGCTGCATCGCGGCGGCGTGCTCGCGGATCACGGCGCCGGCCTCGGCGAGGTCGGTGATGGCCCTGGCGGTGTCGATGGCGATCGCGGCGTGCGCGGCCAGCGAGCACAGCAGCGCGACCTCGTCCGGCGAGAAGGGGCGCGGGGTGCGGTCGGCGGCGAAGAGCACTCCGATGACATTGCCGCCATTGCCGCCGCCCTCCCCTGCGGGGCCCGTGGCGGGCGGGCCGCCGCGCGCGCCCAGCAGCAGGGGCACTCCCAGGATGCCGACCAGCCCCTCGTCCAGCACGCCTTCGTCGATCCGGCCGGTGTGCCGGAATCGCTCGTCGGTGCGGTAGTCGGGGGACGCGTAGGGGCGGGCGGTCAGCGCGACCAGGCCGCCGAGGCCGTCGCCGTAGGAGAGCCGGAGGTTCTGGAACAGCGGCGAGACCGAGCCGTCGGTGACCCGCATGTAGGTGTCGCCCGCGTCGTCGTCGCGCAGGGTCAGGTAGGCGGTGTCGGTGCCGAGCAGCATGCGGGCGCGGCGGACGATGGACTGGAGGACGGCGTCGAGGTCTCGGAGTGCGGCCAGGTCGCTCGCGGTGTCGAAGAGCGCGGCGAGTTCGGTCTCCCGGCGGCGGTGCTGCCGCAGCACCCGGCGGACCCGCAACGCCGTCCCGGTGGCCTGTTCCAGCTCCGACAGGTCGGCCGCGCCCGCGCCGTTGACCCTGGCCTGCGCGACGACCGCCCCGAAATCCTCGGCGGGCGCGTCGGCGGCGATCAGTTCGAGCAGCCGGCGCATGGACCGGGCGACGGGCGCGGGCCCAGCAGGGTCCGCCGCGTCGTCCTTCTCCGGACGGGCGGACGTCACGGGATCAGCTGCGTCTACGGGTTCTGCGGACATGGAGGAGCCACCGGGCCGGAGGGACAGGACGTACGCATGGACGGGGGGGGAGACGCCGACCCTACAGAACCGAACCCCGGATCGTCCCCCCTCGCGTCGCAGGTCAGTGCGCGGTCCAGCCGCCGTCCACCGGGAGCGACGCGCCGGTGATGTAGCCGGTGTGCGGGGAGCAGAACCACAGCACGGCCGCCGCGACCTCGTCGGGCTCGATCAGCCGCTTGATCGCGGTGCGTTCCAGCATCACCTTCTCGACCACCTCGGACTCGGCGATGCCGTGCGCGACGGCCTGCGTGGCGATCTGGTCCTCGACCAGCGGGGTGCGCACATAGCCGGGGTTGACGCAGTTGCTGGTCACCCCGTGCTCGGCGCCTTCGAGCGCGACGGTCTTACTGAGCCCTTCGAGCGCGTGCTTGGCGACGACGTACGCGGACTTGTACGGGCTGGCCCGCAGCCCGTGCACCGACGAGATGTTGACGATCCGCCCCCAGCCGCCCGCGTACATGTGCGGCAGGGTGCGGCGCAGGATGCGGAAGGGCGCCTCGACCATCACCCGCTGGATCAGGGCGAAGCGCTCGGGCGGGAAGTCCTGGAGGGGCGCGATGTGCTGGAGGCCCGCGTTGTTGACGACGATGTCGGCGTCTGCGGGCAGCGCGTCCACGGCGTCGGGGTCGGCGAGGTCGGTGACCCAGCAGGTGCCGCCGATCTCAGCCGCGACCTCCTTGGCGGCGTCGGCGGCGATGTCCACCACATGGACGGCGGCGCCGGCCCGCGCCAGGGCCACCGCGCAGGCCCGCCCGATGCCGCCGGCGGCTCCGGTGACCAGAGCGGTCCGCCCGGTCAGGAAGCGCGGGCCGTCCGGTGCGGGCCGTCCGCCGGGGCCGGCTGCTGCTGCCGTCTGCGCGGCGGGTGACCGCTCGGCGCCGTGGCTCTGAGTGCTCTCCATGGCGGCCACGCTAGAAACGATGCGGGGGCCCGCACACGTGGCCGGTGACCATACTTCCCCGTCCCGGGGTGGCGGCCGCACCCATGTCGTACCGGCCGCGCCGCCGCCACGCGGGCGCGGCCCGTCCCGGCGCCGCACACCCCGGGCGCCCCGGCGCCGCCCGCACCGGGGCGCGGGCCGCGCAATGGCGACGGCCGCCACTTCCGGGCCGCAGCGGTAGGGGTCCGTCACGTGTCCCGGGCGGCCGCCGCGGTTCTACGGTCCAGCCGACACGTGGTCCCCGTCACACCCGGGCTCGCCCCGGCTCTCAGCCTCCGCCTCCGGGCCCCGCCGGAACCCGCTGCCGGAGCCCGCCGGCCGAGCCGCCCGCGGGCCACCCCCCTCCCGAGGAGTCCGCCATGCACCCGCACCCCGCACCACCGCCTGCCCACAGCCGTACCCGCCCCCACCCCCGTGCCCGGTCCGCGCGGCGGGCCGTGGCCTCCGCTCTGCTCGGCGTCCTCGCCCTGCTCGCCGCCTGCCTGAGCGCGGTCGCCGGCGCGGGTCCGGCCGCCGCGGCCGGCCTGACCCAGGTGACGTCCTTCGGCTCCAACCCGGGCAATCTGGCCATGTACGAGTACGCGCCCGCCGGTCTGCCCGCGGGCGCGCCGGTCGTGGTCGCCCTGCACGGCTGCGGCCAGAGCGCGAGCGACTACTTCGCCAACTCCGGCTGGCAGAAGTACGCCGACCTGTGGGGCTTCGCTCTGGTGCTGCCGCAGACCGGCTCGGCGAACAACTCGCTCTCCTGCTTCAGCTGGTTCGACCCGGCCAAGGACACCCGCGGCAAGGGCGAGGCGGCGTCGGTGGTGTCGATGGTGAGCCACGCGGTGACGCAGTACGGCTCGGACAGCGGCCGGGTGTACGTCACCGGCCTGTCGGCGGGCGGCGGCATGACCGCCGATCTGCTGGCGGACTACCCGGACGTCTTCGCCGGCGGCTCGGTCGACTCGGGGCTGCCCGCCCAGTGCGCGACCAGTCAGACGGCCGCCTCCGGCTGCCAGTACGGCAGCCTCAATCTCACCCCGGCGCAGTGGGGCGACAAGGTCCGTGCGTCCAACCCGGGCTGGACCGGGCCGTGGCCGCGCGTGGCGATCTGGCAGGGCTCGTCCGACTACACGGTCTACCCGGTCAACGCCACGGAACTGCGCGACCAGTGGACGGATGTGTGGGGCATCGGCCAGACCGCCTCCAGCACCCAGAGCCTGCCCGGCGGCACCACCTTGGCCACGTACAACGACAGTTCGGGCCGGCCGGCCGTGGAGCTGTACACGATCTCCGGCATGGGGCACGGCCTGGCCGTGGATCCGGGCTCCGGCACCGAGCAGTGCGGTGCGAGCGGCGCCTACTACCTCGACACGATCTGCTCCAGCTACTACACGGCCCGCTTCTGGGGCCTGGACGGGTCGGACCCGGGCGGCGGCACCGGCACACTGCCCGCCCCGGCCGGGCTCACGGTCACCGGCACCACCGACACCACCGCGTCGCTGAGCTGGTCGGCGGTGAGCGGCGCCGCGTCCTACGACGTCTACCGCGGCGGTACGAAGGTCGGCTCGGCCACCGGCACGACGTACACCGACAGCGGTCTGACGGCCGGGACGGCGTACTCCTGGACGGTCGCCGCGGTCGATTCCGCGGGCGCGGCGGGCAGCCGCTCGGCGGCCGTCACGGCGACGACGACCGGCTCGGGTCCCGGCGGCGGCAGCGGACAGTGCTTCACCGCCAGCAACTACAGCCAGGTGGCGGCGGGCCGCGCCCATCAGAGCGGCGGCTACGCCTACGCCAACGGCTCGAACCAGAACATGGGGCTATGGAATGTGTTCGTCACCCACACCCTGCGCGAGACCGGTGACAACTACTACGTGATCGCCGACAGCGGCTGCACGGCGTAGCGCGCCGGTCGTGTCCCGGCCCGCGGCGCCGCGTCAGGCGCTGCGGGCCAGCACCAGTCGGCAGCGCGGGCTGCCGTCCGGGCGGCGGCCGAATTCCTCCAGGGCGGTGTGCGTGACGGTGAATCCGGCGCGGCCGAGGTCGGCGAGCACGCCGCTCAGCGGGAACGTCCGGTAGTACATGACGAAGGGCGGCCGCCACAGAAGATTGCGCACCCGCATGCCCGCGTCGAAACCGCGAAGTGCCCAGTGCAGGGCGGAATCGGCGGGCGGCGGCGCGGTGATCGGGAAGGCGAAGAGACCTCCGGGGCGCAGCGCGCGGCGGACCTCGGCGAACAGCCGCGGGCGTTGCGCGGGCAGGAAGTGGCCGAAGGCGCCGAAGCTCACGGCGAGGTCGAACGTCCCGCGGAACGGCAGCGCGAGCACATCGGCCCTGACCCACTCGGGACGCGGTCCGGCCGCGTCCTTGCCGTGCCCGGCGTCGGCCGCCCGGGCGGCGGCGAGCATGCCCGCGCTGAAGTCCACACCGGTGATCCGGTTCCGGCACAGCCGGCGCAGCGCGCTGGCCCCCGCGCCCGTACCGCAGCAGATGTCGATCCCCGCGCCGAACGGGCCGAGCGGTTCGAGCGCGTCGGCGACCGCGTCGAGGAAGGCGTCGGGCGTACGGAAGGGCGTGTGGTCGAACTTCGGCGCGAGCAGGTCGTAGCCGGTTTCGACGGAGGAGAGCGCCTGCACCGCCAGCTCGCGGAGGCTCGGCCCCTGATCGGAGAACATCCGGCCACCCTAGGGCGTGCCGGGCGGTGGCGGGTGTGCCGGACGGAGACGGTCGGACGGGCGGGCAGAGGGGGGCGGGCGGGATGCTTACGCGCTCTTTATTCCCGTCCGTGACAAGGCGTTGTGTGCGAAACACCTCACCGCCACGAAACGGAATCGGTATTCCTGATGCGCTAGCCTGGAGCCTTAACGGAATGATCGTTCCGCTTCAAGTCTGAGGAGTTCCATGGCGTCCGAGACCCGGCGAACGCACCACCAGGTCACGTTCGCGGTCCTGGCGGCCGGTGTTGCCGCCTATGCGCTGTTGCAGTCCCTGGTCACCCCCGTCCTGCCGACCATCCAGGAGAGCCTGCACACCACCCAGAACACCGTCACCTGGGTGCTGACCGCCTATCTGCTGTCGGCGTCGATATTCACCCCGATCATGGGCCGTATCGGCGACATGATCGGCAAGGAACGCGTCTTCGTGGCGACGATGTCCGCCCTCGCGGTGGGTTCGCTGCTGGCCGCGCTCGCCTCCAACGTGCAGGTGATGATCATCGCCCGGGTGATCCAGGGCATCGGCGGCGGCGTGCTGCCGCTGGCCTTCGGCATCATCCGCGACGAGTTCCCGCGCGAGAAGCTCAACGGCGCCGTCGGCGCCATCGCGTCGCTGATCGCGGTCGGCTCGGGCCTGGGCATCGTGCTGGCCGGACCGATCGTCAGCGCGCTCGACTACCACTGGCTGTTCTGGCTGCCGATGATCATGACGGTGATCGCCGCGGTGGCCGCGCACTTCCTCGTCCCCGAGTCCCCGATCCGCACGCCCGGCCGGATCAGCTGGCTGCCCGCCGTCCTGCTGTCCGGCTGGCTGGTCGCCCTGCTGGTCGCGCTCAGCCAGGCGCCGGTGTGGGGCTGGGGCTCCGGCAAGGTGGCCGGCTTGCTGATCGCCGCCGTCGTCCTCGCCTACGCCTGGGTCCGGGTCGAGCTGCGCTCGGCGATCCCGCTGATCGACATGAAGATGATGCGGCTGCCCGCGGTGTGGACCAACAACCTGGTCGCGCTGCTCTTCGGCATCGGTATGTACGCCACCTTCGCCTTCCTGCCGGAATTCGTGCAGACGCCGAAGTCCACCGGCTACGGCTTCGGTTCGAGCATCACCGAGTCCGGTCTGATCCTGCTGCCGATGTCGGTGGCCATGTTCATCGTCGGCCTCGGCGCCAGCCGGCTCGCCCAGCGGATCGGCGGCAAGACCGTCGTCCTGGTCGGCTCGCTGATCAGCACCGTCTCACTGGCGCTGCTCGCCTTCGCGCACGGCGCCACCTGGGAGCTGTACATCGCCACCGGTGTCATGGGCGTCGGCTTCGGCCTGGCCTTCTCCGCGATGTCCAGCCTGATCGTGGCGGCGGTGCCGCCGGAGCAGACCGGCGTGGCCAGCGGCATGAACGCCAACATCCGCACCATCGGCGGCTCCATCGGTGCCGCCCTGATGGCCAGCGTGGTCACCGCGAGCCCGGCCGCCGACGGCCTGCCGCGCGAGTCGGGTTACACCAACGGCTTCGCCATGCTCGGCGGCGCGCTGCTGGTCGCGGCCTTCGCGGCGATCCTCATTCCGGTCAGCCGGCAGAAGACCCGGCTGGTGGAATTCGCCGACGAGCCCGCGCACGCGGAGATGGCGGTGGTCCCCGGCGGTACGGTCGTAGGGGACAAACCCGAGTGACCGCACGGCAGGGACACGGCCGCATCGACCGGGAGTGACGGATGGCAGGGCACGACACGCAGGACCGGCCGATGCGGCGCGACGCCGTACGGAATCAGCAGCTGGTCATCGAGGCCGCGCGCGAGGTCGTCTCCGAATACGGTACGGAGGCGAGCATGGAGCTGATCGCCTCGCGCGCGGGGGTGGGCGTCGGCACCGTCTACCGGCGCTTCCCCAACAAGGACGCCCTCGTCGAGGAGATCGTGGACCTGATGGTCTGCGAGCTGGTCGACGAGGCGCGCAAGGCGCTCACCCTCGGCGACGGCACCGGCCTCGAGGTCTTCCTGCGGGCCATGGGCGAGTCGATGAGCACGCACCGCGGCTACGCGGTCAAGGCCGTGGGCCACTCCAAGGCCACGCGGGTCGAGGAGCTGCGCGACCTGATCACCGAACTCCTGGTCCAGGCGCAGGACAAGGGCCGGATCGGCCCGAGCATCGTGCTCGGTGACGTGATGGCGGCCGCCTGGGCGCTGCGCGGCATCATCGAGACGGCGGGCCCGATCGCGCCCGAGGCGTGGCAGCGCCATCTGGACATCCAGTTCGCCGGGCTGCGCGCGCCCGACGTCCCGTCGGCCCACGCCCCCGCGACCCGCGAGCAGTTGACACAGATCAGCGGCGGCGCGGGACGTACGTCGTGCGGCCGGGGCGCGTAGGACGCAGGAGCCGTCCCGCTGCGGTGAGGGCCCGTCCCCGATCGTGGGGGCGGGCCCTTCGCACGTGCGCGTACGGCCGACGACGGGCCGGCGGCGGGTCAGCGGCGGGTGCCGCAGCCCGGGCAGAAGGCGGCGCCCTGCGGCACCTGGGCGCTGCACGAGGTGCAGGTGTCGGGCTGGGCGAGCCGGTGGCCGCAGCCGGAGCAGAAGGCGGCGCCGTGCGTCTCCGTCCCGCACTGCGGGCAGACCAGCTGCCGCGGCGCCGTCACGTCGAAGGACTGTCCTGCCTGCTGGCCCACGGTGTAGGCGCGCTCGGAGACCATGTCGTTGAGGCCGCGCTGCTGGGCGGCGAGCGCCTCGGCGGCGGTGTCGGGAGCGCAGGTCAGGCAGATGCCCTGGCCGGCGTTCCAGCAACGGTTGCACACGTAGTCGGTGCAGCGCGGGCAGCGGTTGAAGTGGCCCTGCGCATTGCTGATCGCGCGCTGGAAGGCGGTGTCGCGCGCGTTGCCGAAGCCCGCGCCCGCCAGGCCGTCCGCGGCGCTCGACACGCCGTAGCCGCCGCGGCCCAGCATCCCGTAGGCCGCGCTCACGCCCTTGCCGAGCCAGCCGGCCACCCGGCCGCTGGTGTACGCCTCGAAGGGCGAGCGCCAGGTGTCCTGGCAGCGCCGGCACGAGAACTCGAACTGGAAGCCCGCTCCGGTGCCGTGCTCCTGGCACAGGTCCCGGTAGTTGTTGCTGAAGTAGATCTCGGAACTCATTCCCACGCCTCCACCGCGCGCACCGTCCGGCCGGGCCCCCTGACCCGCCGGTTCCCCCACCGGCACGGACGCCCCGCACGCCGCTCCGGTTTCCGCGCCCGGACCGTTGGCCCGTCGCCGGGCCCGGCACACGGGCACAGGACACTTTCGCACATGCGTGTGCCGGTCCGGCACGGGCAACCGGAACTTGGACGTCCTGCGGGAGTCGGGCCGATTCCGGGACGCGGACGCGGGGCGGGGATACGGGCCGGCGTTGCGGCCTCGGTTCGGGTCCGGGTACAGGTCCGGAATACGGGTCCGCCCCCGTCGTCCGCGCGGGACGGCCGGGGCGGTACGGATCGTGGGCGGCGGGCGCGGCCCGCACGGCTCAGCCCTGGCGGGCCTTGCTCCGCGGGTCCTTGCGATTGATCACATAGACCTTGCCGCGGCGGCGGACGATCTGGGCGCCCGGCCGGTTCTTGAGCGAACGCAGCGAATTACGCACCTTCATGGGGGCACCTTCCTGCTCGTACAGTTCGTTGCACGCACGACAACGGTGCTGCGGCCGGGTTCATTCCACGGCCGGGCGGCGGCCGCACGGCCGCGGGGAGAGGACGGTACGCGATGGGCGACGACCGACGGGACGACGGGGCGGACGAGCCGGACTTCGCCAGTCCCGGCTTCTCCAGCCCGGATTTCTCCAGCCCCGACTTCACCGGCCCGGACGACGTGGTGCCGGACTACACCCCGCCGGACTTCGAGGTCCCGCCCTTCCGCGGCCCGGACTACGAATCCGGCTCCGCGGACGATCTGGTCCCCGACGAGATCGGCATCTCCTCCCCCGGCTTCAGCAGCCCGGACTTCTCCAGTCCGGGCTCGATGGCGGACGACGAGGAAGGCGAGGACGCCGAGGGGGACGAGGGGGACGACACCGCGGGGCGTACGGGCGGCAACTGACCGTCATCCGGCGGTCGTCACGGTCCACCGTTCGATGATGTCGAGCATCGAGTCCAGCGCCGCCTCCAGCGGCGCGGTCTCGCGCCGCATCTGCGTCAGCAGCAGGCCGCCCTGGAGCGCCGCGAGTGTGGCCAGCGCCAGCCGCTCGGGGTCGGCGTCCGCGCGGAGGTCCCCGCGGTCGCGCATGGCGTGCAGGCCGTCGCGGATCGCGCCCTCCCAGCGGGCGAAGCCGTCGACGAGATCGGCGCGGGCCTGAGGGTCGCCCTCGGAGAGTTCACTGGCCAGCGAGCCGATCGGGCAGCCGCCCTCGCAATGCCGCTGCCGCTGCAGATCGACCACGAGATCGCGCCAGGCGCGCAGCGCCGCCATGCTGTCCAGCCGGCTCAGCAGCGGCTCCTGGGCGTCGAGCACCGCGTCCGTCTGATGCGCGATGACCGCTCTGATCAGGGCGTTCTTGTCGGTGAAGTAGTGGTAGATCTGCGAGGTGCTGACGCCTGCGGCCGCGCGTACGTCGTCGGTGCTCGTGCCGGCGACGCCGCGCTCGAACATCAGGTCCGCGGCGGCGGCGACGATCCGCCCCCGGGTCGCCAGGCCCTTGCGCGTGAGGCGCGGGCCCGTCCCGTCCGTCTCGTCCGCCGTGTCGGTGCGTGTGCCGGTGCGCGTCATGGTGCCCAGGGTACCGCTTTTTCTGGAGTTGACACTCCAATCTTTCCGTGCCAAGAATGGAGCCATCGCTCCATTCCAGCGACATCCCTTCAGCACAGAATTCAGGCGAGCATCATGGAACTTGCAGGTCGCAGCGCTCTGGTCACCGGTTCGACCTCCGGC
The DNA here is from genome assembly GCF_900112845.1 of Actinacidiphila alni. Lineage (GTDB taxonomy): Bacteria > Actinomycetota > Actinomycetes > Streptomycetales > Streptomycetaceae > Actinacidiphila > Actinacidiphila alni. The sequence goes on along the minus strand of NZ_FONG01000003.1, from coordinate 11,371 downwards.
ATCGGCCGGGAGACGGCGAAGCAGCTGGCAAAGGCCGGCGCCGAGGTGATCGTGGCGGGGCGCAACGCCGAACGGGGCGCCGAGACCGTCGCCGCGATCGAGGCGGACGGCGGGAAGGCCCGCTTCGTCGCCGTCGACATGACCGACCTCGACTCGGTGCGGCGCCTGGCCGAGGAGGCGGCGGACGTCGACATCCTGGTCAACAACGCGGGGATCTTCGACTTCGCGCCGACCGGTGAGCAGGGGGCGGCGTCGTACGAGGAGATGTTCCGGGTCAATGTGCGGGCGCCGTATTTCCTCACCGCCGCGATCGCGCCGCGGATGGCGGCGCGCGGCGACGGCAGCATCATCAACATCAGCACGATGGCGGCGACGATCGCGCTGCCGGGCTCGTCGGTCTACAGCGCGACCAAGGCGGCGCTGAACTCGCTGACCCGCACCTGGGCGGCGGAATTCGGCCCGGCCGGAGTGCGCGTCAACACCGTGGCGCCCGGTCCGACGCTCACCGAGGGCGCGCCGCTGGAGATGGCGGAGACACTGGGCAGGACGACGCTGCTCGGGCGGTACGCGAGCACCGAGGAGATCGCCCGCGCGATCGTCTTCCTCGCCTCGCCGCAGGCCGCCTACATCACCGGCGCGAACGTGCCGGTGGACGGCGGGCGCACCGCCGCGTGACGCCTCCGGCGGCGGGCGGACCTTGATCGGCGAGCGGTCGCGGGCGGGCAGGCGCAGGCTGGTACAAGGGGACAGCCACCTTGAGGTGAGTCCCATGGCCCGTGTACGACTCCTGCCCGCGGCGCTGCTGGTCGCCGTCGCGGCGGCCACCGCGGGGGCCTGCGGCAGTACGGACGGCAACGCCGGGGCCGGCGCGTCCTCCGCCGCCGGCACGACGGTGACGGCCACCGTGACGACGCAGAATCCGCCGCCCCCGCCGACGCCCACCACGCCCGCCGCCACCCGCACCACGACGGCGACGACCACGGCCGCGCCACCACCGCCGTCGCCCGCACCGGCGGACGCGGCGACCGTCGTCGGCGACTACTTCGCCGCGATCAACGCCCACGACTACGGCCGCGCCTGGGCCCTGGGCGGCAAGAACCTCGACTCCTCCTACTCCCACTTCGTGAGCGGCTTCTCCGACACCACCGCCGACATCGTCACCGTCCTCGCCGCCACCCCCACCACGGTCACCCTCCACCTCGACGCCCTCCAGTCCGACGGCACCACCAAGTCCTTCGAGGGCACCTACACGGTGACCGACGGCCAGATCCAGCGAGCGAGCGTCCACCCGGTGTGACCCCGGCCGGCGGCGCGGAGCACGGCGGGCGGCGCGGCCCGGGAGCGCGGGAGAGCGCTTTCACGCAGCCTTGACAAGGGTTCGGCGGGCGACCATCGTCGCTCACGCAGCCCGCCGGTGACGCCCCCACGCGTCTTCGCGGGCCGCATGCCGTCGCTCTCCCTGCTCGCTGTCGCTTCACCGACTGGAGTCCCCCCATGCGACCCATGCGCCAATGGATACGACCCGCGCTGCCCTTGGCAGCGTTATTGCTCGCCGCCGCAGGAAGCGCTGTCTACGGGGGTGTGACGCCCGCGCACGCGGCCGCGCAGCCGTGGACGGACGCGGCGCAGACGCCCGCGCAGCGGGCGGACGAATTGCTGGCCGCGATGACGCAGGCCGAGAAGCTGACGATGCTGCACGGCGGGGCGTCGTGCGGCTACGTCGGGTGCGTGGACGGCAACAGCCGCCTCGGGATCCCGCCGCTGCACCTGCAGGACGGCCCGGTCGGGGCCGGTGACGGGTTCAACGACGTGACGCAGATGGCCGCCCCGGTGGCGGGCGCGGCCAGCTGGGACACCGCGCTGATGCAGGACTACGGCAAGGTGCTGGGCTCCGAGCAGTGGGGCAAGGGCACCAATGTGGTGCTGGCACCCACGATCAACATCGTGCGCGACCCCCGCTGGGGCCGCGCCTTCGAGTCGCTGGGCGAAGACCCGTATCTGGCGGGCCGGTTGGGCGCCGCCGACATCCAGGGCATCCAGAGCCAGGGCCCGATGGCCCAGGTCAAGCACTTCGCGGTCTACAACCAGGAGACCAACCGCAACAACACCTCGGACAACGCGATCGTCTCCGACCGCGCGGTGCGCGAGATCTACACCCCGGCGTTCGAGGCCGCGGTGAAGCAGGGCCACGCCGACTCCGCGATGTGCTCGTACTCCGCGATCAACGGCCCCTTCGCCTGCGAGAACGGCCCGCTCCAGAACGGCCTGCTCAAGGGCGACCTCGGCTTCACCGGCTTCATCACCTCCGACTGGGGCGCCACGCACTCCACGGTCGCGTCCGCCAACAACGGCCTGGACATGGAGATGCCGGGCAAGGACTACTACGGCACCGCGCTGACCAACGCCGTGAACAACGGCCAGGTCGCGCAGGCCACGATCGACGACCACGTGCGCCGCATCCTCGTGTCGATGTTCGGCCGCGGCCTGTTCGACCACCCCAACACCGGCTCGACGAACGCCGTCGTCACCTCCCCCGCGCACGCCGCGATCTCGCAGCAGGTCGCCGAGGAGGGCAGCGTCCTGCTGAAGAACACCGCGGGCACGCTGCCGGTCTCCGCCGCCGTGAAGTCCCTGGCGGTGATCGGCGACGACGCCGGCACCAACGCCATGACGCAGGGCGGCGGCAGCGCGGGCGTCAACGCGCCGCATGTGATCACCCCGTACCAGGGCCTCACCACCCGCGCGGGCAGCGGCACCACCGTGACGTACGCGCAGGGGGTGCCGTCCGCGAACGGCTCGCTCGCACCGGTCGGCAGCAGCTATCTGAAGCCCTCTCAGGGCACCGGCAACGGCCTGCTCGGCGAATACCACAACAGCAAGGATCTGTCGGGCGCGGTGGTCGCGAGCCGCGTCGACAAGGCGATCGACAACGTGTGGGGCGGCCAGTCCCCCGCCCCCGGCGTCAACTCCACCAACTGGTCGGCGAAGTGGACCGGCACGCTGACCCCGCCCACCTCCGGCACCTACACCTTCTCGCTCAACAGCGACGACGGCAGCCGGCTGTTCGTCAACGGGCAGCAGATCATCAACAATTGGTTCGACCAGGGCCCCACCACCCGTACCGGCACCGTCACCCTGACGGCCAATCAGCCCGTGAGCATCGAGGTGGACTACTACCAGGCGGGCGGCGGCAGCAATGCGACGCTCGGCTGGCAGGTGCCGGGCCAGTCGCTGCACGACCAGGCGGTCGCGACGGCCCGTGCCAGTGATCTGGCGGTGGTCTTCGTGAGCAACTTCGAGTCCGAGGGCGGCGATCTGTCGTCGATCAACCTCTCCACCGCGCAGAATCAGCTCGTCACCGATGTGGCCGCCGCGAACCCCAACACGGTGGTGGTCGTCAACAGCGGCTCGGCGGTGGCGATGCCGTGGGCGAACGCGGTGCGCGGCATCGTGGAGAACTGGTACCCGGGCCAGGAGGACGGTACGGCCATCGCCCGCCTGCTGTACGGGGACACCAATTTCTCCGGCAAGCTGCCGGTGACCTTCCCCGCCTCGATCGCGGACGTGCCCGCGCACACCACCGCGCAGTGGCCGGGGCAGAACAACACGGTCCAGTACAGCGAGGGCGTCGACGTCGGCTACCGCTGGTACGACGCGCAGAACAAGACGCCCGCCTACCCGTTCGGCTTCGGCCTGTCCTACACCACCTTCGGCTACTCCGGCCTGACGGTGTCCGCGCCGGACGCGAACGGCAATGTGGCCGTCGGCTTCGACGTGACCAACACCGGGAGCACGGCGGGCGCGGAGGTCGCCCAGGTCTACGTCGGTCAGCCCGCCACGACCGGCGAACCGCCCAAGAGCCTGCGGGGCTTCGAGCGCGTCAGCCTCAACCCCGGTCAGACGCAGCATGTTTCGGTGACGCTGGACGCCCGCAGCTTCCAGTACTGGGCGAGCGGCTGGACCAACGCGGCGGGCAGCAACAGCATCTACGTCGGCTCCTCCTCGCGCGACATCCGGCTCACCGGTCACACCACCATTGCGGCGGGCACCGGCGGCGGGGACGCGGTGCTGCCGCGCACCGGCTGGACGGCGTCCGCGTCGGCGACCGGCGGCGGTGACGTGGCCGCGCGGATGCTGGACGGGGACGCGGCCACCCGCTGGAGCACCGGCACACCGATGACCAACGGCCAGACGGTGACGGTGGACATGGGCGCGTCGCACACGGTCGACCGGATCACGATGGACTCCGCGGGCAGCGCCAGCGACTACGCGCGCGGCTACCAGGTCGCCCTGTCGGCGAACGGCACGACGTGGAGCGCTCCGGTCGCGACCGGAGCGGGGTCCGCCGCCCTGGTCACGGCGTCCTTCCCGGCGCAGGCCGCCCGCTACATCCGGGTGACGCAGACCGGCAGCGCGTCGTCCTGGTGGTCGATCGCCGAGTTCAACGCGTACGGCTGAGCGGCTCGCCCCGGCGCCGGGCCGGTCAGTCGCGCGGCTCCCCGAGGGCCACGGCGGCCGTCCGCGCCACGGCCTCGGCGACGGCGGCCAGCGCCGGGGAGTCGAGTTTCCACTGCTGCCAGTAGAGCGGGACGTCGACCGGCCGCCGGTAGGCCAGGTCGACCAGGGTGCCGTCCGCGCGGTGCGGCGCGGCCTGGAGATCGGGGATCATGCCCCAGCCGAGCCCCGACACCACGGCTCTGACGAAGGCGTCGGAGGACGGGACGTAGTGCCGGGCGCGGCCGGGGGCGTTGTGCTCGGCGCCGCCGCGCGGCGCGAGGCCGCGCAGAAAGGCGCCCTGGAGGTCGTCCTTGCGGTCGAAGTCCACCGCGGGCGCCCGCGGCAGCGTCTCGCGCAGGGGCCCGCCGGACAGCCGGCGTTCGACGAAGACGGGCGCGGCCATCGCCCGGTACCGCATCCGGCCGAGCGGGCGGACCGTACAGCCCTGCACGGGCTCCGGCGAGGAGGTGACCGCCGCCATCACCAGCCCCTGCCGGAGCATCGCGGTGGTGTGGTCCTGGTCGTCGCAACGCAGGTCGAAGCAGATCCGCGAGGAGGCGGGGACCGCGTCGAGCGCGGGCAGGAACCAGGTGGCGAGCGAGTCGTCGTTGACCGCGATGGGCAGCGACGTCGTACCGCCCGAGGGGTCGGCGTCCTCCGAGCCGTCGGACAGGCCGAGTTCGGCGCTGGCGTCGCGCTCCAGCCGGGTCAGCTGGCGCGCGAAGCGGACGACGATCTCGCCGGACTCGGTCAGCCGTACCGGTTTGGTGCGCAGCAGCAGGACCCGCCCGGTGCGCTGCTCCAGTGCCTTGACGCGCTGGCTGACCGCGGACGGCGTGACGTGCAGGGTGGCCGCCGCGGCCTCGAAGGTGCCCTCGTCCACCGCCGCGAGCAGCGTACGGACCTGGTCCAGCGGAAGGTCGATCATCACAATTGCTAAGGGTAGCTAAGAATCATTAGCTGGATTGATGCCACACGCGCTCCTAGCCTCGGTGCCATGCACGCAGCTCTTCTCGCGGCACTGGCGGGTCTCGGCACCGGCCTGTCGCTCATCGTCGCCATCGGTGCCCAGAACGCCTTCGTCCTGCGGCAGGGCATCCGGCGCGAGCACGTCGCGGCGGTCGTCGCGATCTGCGCCGTGTCCGACGTGCTGCTGATCACGGCAGGTGTGTCGGGCATCGGCGCCGTGGTGAACGCCTGGCCGCCGGCCGTCACCGTCGCCGCGTGGGTCGGCGGCGCCTTCCTGGTCGGCTACGGCCTGCTGGCCGCCCGCCGCGCCCTGCACCCGGAGCACCTGGACCCGGCGGGCCGCTCGGGCGGCTCACTGCGCGCGGCGGTGCTCACCTGCCTGGCGATGACCTGGCTCAATCCGCATGTGTACCTCGACACGGTGCTGCTGCTGGGGTCCGTCGCCAACGGGTACGGCGACGGCCGCTGGCCGTTCGCGGTCGGCGCCGCGACGGGCAGCGTGCTGTGGTTCTCGGCGCTGGGCTTCGGCGCCCGGCTGCTGCGCCGGCCCTTCTCGCGCCCCGCCGCCTGGCGGGCACTGGACGCCGTCATCGCGGTCACGATGATCACGCTCGGCGTGGTGATGGTCGTACGGCTCTGACGCCGGCCGCCCGGGCGGACCGCGCCCGCGTACGCACCGAGGAGGCCCGCGGCCGGTACGGGCAGGTCAGCGCCACATCCCGGTCCACACCCGGCCCTGCGCGATCGGCCGGAAGCCGATCACGGCCGCGTCGTCGCGCCGCGAGTCGGCGGCGGCGAGCAGCCGCCCGCACAGGGCCGCGAGCGTCACGCCGTCCGACTGCGCCTCGTCGGCGTGCGCGGCCAGATGCGCCATGCCCTCGGTGAGGTCGGTGCCCGGCACCTCGATCAGCCCGTCGGTGTAGAGCAGCAGGGTGTCGCCGGTGCGCAGGTCCTCGTGCCAGGTGGTACGCGGCAGCGAGGGGTCCACGCACAGCGGAAGGTCGGGGCCCTCGCCCCGCAGGAAACGCGGCTGCCCGGACACCGGGAGCAGCAGCGGTGGCGGATGCCCGGCGTTGGACCAGGCGGCGTGCCAGCCGCCGCCCGGGCGCGGGGTGAGCTGTACGTGCACGGCGGTGACCAGCGGGGCGATGCCGAGGCCGTCCGCGACCCGGTCCAGGCGCGCCAGGCTGTCGGCGGGCGGTCCGCTGTGCGCCTGGTCGTAGGCGATGACCCGCAGCATGCTGCGCAGCTGGCTCATCGAGGTGGCCGCCTCCAGGTCGTGGCCCGCGATGTCGCCGATGGTGAGGGCGACCGAGCCGTCCGGCAGCAGCAGCGCGTCGTACCAGTCGCCACCGATCTCCGCGGTCTTGCTGGCGGGCTGGTAGTGCGCGGCCAGTTCGGCGCCCGGCACGCGCGGGGTGGGCGTGAGCAGGGCGCGCTGGAGGGTGAGGGCGGTCTGCCGGGTGCGCTGGAGTTCCAGCGCCTGCCGCAGCGGGTCGCGCACCTCGTGCAGCACCTCGCCGAGCAGCGCCAGGTCGGCGGGGCCAGGCGGCGGGCTGTCGGCGCAGGCCGCGGCGACGGCGAAGGCGACGACGGCCGCGTCGATGACGATCGGCACGATCGTGAGGCTGGTGGCGCGCACCGTGCGCAGCCAGGCGGTGGAGACGTCGGGGACGATGCCGGACGGCGGGCTGCCGCTGGGGAAGGTGACCAGCCGGGGCCTGCGGCTCTCGATCACCTGCTGCACGACCGGGCCGACCTGGTACGACTGGTCGCTCAGCGGCGGCAGGTCGGGCAGTCCCGCGCGGGCGGTGGAGGCGATCCGGGTGGCGGTGGGCGCGCCGCCGGGTCCGGGCCCCGGCAGTCCCGGCGCGGGCAGCAGGAACACCGCGCAGGCGTCGGTGAGTTCGGGCACGACGGCGGCGGCCGTCGCGCCGAACGCCTGGGCCACGTCCTGGGCGGCGGTGACGGTGGCGACCCTGGCCAGCAGGCGTTCGCGCAGCCGGTTGCGCCACTGGTCCTCGATGTCGGCGGTGGTGCCGACCCACTCGACGGTGACGCCGCCCCGCACCACCGGCACCGCTCGGGACTGCACCCGCCGGTATTCGCCGGACGCGGCCCGCAGCCGGAAGGTGCACACGAACATCGACGGGGTGCCGCGCGCGGCGTCCCGGAAGGTCTGGACGAGCCCGGCGCGGTCCTGCGGGTGCACCGCGTCCAGCCACACCTGGTCGATCCTGGGCCGCCACGGCAGTCCGGTGAACTCCTCGAAGCCGCCCATGAGTTCGGTGATCACGCCGTCCGGACTCATCAGCCAGACGTTCTGCGAGACGGCCGACAGCAGCGCCTCGTAGCGTTGCAGTGCCTGGTGCCGTTGCTCGGAGAGTTCCTCGGCGCGTTCGGCCGCCTCGATGTGGGCGGTGGTGTCGATGGCGACGGTCAGCACGCCGGGGCCGTGCCGGGAGACCACCGGGGAGAGGCTGTAGACGAAGTGCCGCCGTCCGGGTGCGCCGGGGTCCGTCCCCTCGGTGGTGCGCGGCGTGGTGACCTGGCGCGGTGCCTTGTCCTCGTGGACCGCGCCGAGCAGGTCGAGGAAGCGCTCCGCGGCGGGCTCCGCGAACGCCTCGCCGACCGGGACGCCGAGCGGGCGGGGACCGAAGAGGTCGTGGAACGCCTCGTTGTAGTACACCAGCCGGTGCTCGGGGCCCGCGGTGAGCGCCACGGCCACGATGGCACGGTCGAAGACCTCGGGCTCCAGCTCGGGGACGCCCTTCTCGCGACCGGTACGGCTCATCCCTCGATCATCGCGCGCCGGGCGCCGGAGGGCGCGTCGGGACGTCCGGGGCGCCGGGACACACGGGGATACGGGGCTGCCGGGACGTACCGCATCGGGACGTACGGCATCGGGACGCCGAGGCGCCGCGGGCGCGGCTCAGCGCAGCAGCGGCAGCCGGCCCACCAGCCGGTCCACCGCGTTGCGCGGGCCCACCAGGCTGATCGCCGTGTAGACCACGTCCTCGCCCTTGGTGCCCGCGAGCAGCTCCAGATACTGGTCGTAGATCCGGGCGGTCTGGGCCGCCTCCGGCATGTCGACGACCAGCACGCCCTCCTTGGCGGCGGCCTTCCCGCGCAGCTCGCGCAGCGTGTCGGCGTCGGCGGCCAGGACAGAGCAGCCCGCCCAGGGCAGCCCCGGGTGGTCGGCGCCCGAGGCGTCGGCGCCGCCGGGTCCGACCAGCTCGGGCAGTTCCCTGCCGACCGACGCGGCCATGCAGGCGGCGGCGTTCACCAGGCGCCCGGCGGGCAGCGCCTCGTCCACGACGATGACCCATTTGAGCTTCGCCTGCCGGGTCGACAGGTCCGTCCGTACGTCCATGCGGCGTCCTTCCTCGGTTCCGCGCGCGGCGGACCGGGCATAAGGAGATCGGGAATCCGCCGCCTAGGCTAGGCACATGTGCCGCCGCTATGCCTGGCTGCCGAACTTCATCGGGTGATTGAGGGATTTCATGGAACTTGATGCGCTGGACCAGGCCCTGCTGGGGGAGCTGCAGAACGATGCACGGCAGACCAACCGTGATCTCGCGGCCAAGACGGGCGTGTCCCCCTCGACCTCGCTGGAACGGGTCAAGCAGCTCCGCGACCGCGGAGTGATCACCGGCTACCACGCGTCGCTCGACCTGACGGCGATCGGCCGCCCGGTGCAGGCACTGATCGCGGTACGGGTCAGACCGCCGGCCCGGCCGGTGATCGAGGGCTTCCGCGAGTGGGCCGCGGCGCTGCCCGAGGTGATCGGCCTGTTCGTCACCTCGGGCCCGCACGACTTCCTGATCCACATCGCGGTGCCGGACGTGAACGGCGTCTACGCCTTCGTCATCGACCGGCTCACCGAGCGCCGGGAGATCGCCGATGTGCAGACGACGATGGCGTACGAGCATGTGCAGCGGCACCGTGTCGACCCGACGGGATCCCGGCCGCGCTGACCACGTCCGGTACGACCGGCCGGTCCGCCGCCACCGGCACCCGCGGATCGGTCCGGCACGCGGCAGTACCCGCGAGTCGGTCCGGTACGCCGCCGTCAGCGGCGCCTGCGGTGCGGGTGGCGGGGTGCGGGCGCTCCCGGGGCGGCGCGGTTGTCCGCGATCAGCGCCGCGTACCAGCGGGCGCTGTCCTTGAGGGTGCGGCGCTGGCTGGCGAAGTCGACGTGCACGATGCCGAAGCGCTTGCTGTAGCCGTACGCCCACTCGAAATTGTCCAGCAGCGACCAGAGGAAGTAGCCGCGCACGTCCACGCCGGAGCGCACCGCCTCGTGCACGGCGGCCAGATGGCTCTCCAGGTACGCGATCCGCTCGGGGTCGTGGACGGCGCCGGACGGGTCGGCGTAGTCGTGGTAGGCGGCGCCGTTCTCGGTGATCATCAACGGCAGCCGGGGCAGTTCGCGGTGCAGCCGGCGCAGCAGCTCGACCAGCCCTTCGGCGTCGACCGGCCAGCCCATCGCGGTGCGCGGGCCCTCGCCCGGCAGAAAGCGGACCAGCCCCTCGGTGCCGGGCCAGGCCGACGGCGCCTGCGGCACCGGGCGCCCCGGCACGGCGACGGGGGACGCCGCTGCGGCGGCGACCACCGTGGGGCTGTAGTAGTTGATGCCGAGCACATCGATCGGGCGGGAGATCTGGGCGAGGTCGCCGTCCCGGACGAAGGACCAGTCGGTGAGCGCGGCCGTGTCCTCCATCAGGTCGCGCGGGTAGTGGGCGTGGAAGACCGGGTCGAGGAAGATCCGGTTGGCCAGCGCCTCGATCCTGCGGACCGCGTCACGGTCGGCGGCGGAGTCCGAACGGCCGCGTACGGCCGCCAGGTTGAGCACCAGGGAGAGGTCGGCGGAGTCCGGCAGCAGGTCGCGCAGCGCGCCCACGGCCAGGCCGTGCCCGAGGTTGAGGTGGTGCGCGGCCCGCAGGGCCGCGGCCGGATCCGTCCTGCCGGGGGCGTGCTCGCCCGAGCCGTAGCCGAGAAAGGCGCTGCACCAAGGCTCGTTGAGCGTCGTCCACATCGGGACGCGGTCGCCGAGCGCCTCCGCGACGAGCGTGGCGTAGTCGGCGAAGCGCGCGGCGGTGTCCCGCTCGGGCCAGCCGCCCGCGTCCTCCAACTCCTGCGGCAGGTCCCAGTGGTAGAGCGTGAGGACCGGCCGGATGCCGGCCTCCAGCAGCCGGTCGGTGAGCTGCCGGTAGAAGTCCAGGCCGCGTTGGACGGCGGGGCCGCGGCCGGTGGGCTGCACACGCGGCCAGGACACCGAGAACCGGTAGTCGGTGACGCCGAGTTCGCGCAGCAGGGCGACGTCCTCGGGCATCCGGTTGCGGTGGTCGGCGGCGATGTCCCCGGTGTCGCCGTTGAGCACCCGGCCGGGCGTGCCGCTGAAGGTGTCCCAGATCGACGGTGTCCGTCCGTCCTCACGCGTCGCGCCCTCGATCTGGTACGCGGCGGTGGCCGTTCCCCAGCGGAAACCCGGCGGGAACCGCAGGGTGCTCACGATGGCCTGGTCGTCGACAGCGGTCATGGGCGGGTGCTCCTCCGGGGCGGGAGTCTGACAACGATATCTGAGAGCGCTCTCAGTGCGCTTCACAGGAGCGTGCACGCTCCGGCGACCCACCGTCAAGAGCGGCCGCACGACGGGTTGTGCCCTCATGTCGCTTTCCGCGGACCGCGATTGCGCGGCCGGGGCGCGGGACGGGTCAGGCGGACGCGCGGACCACGAGCCGGGTCGGCGTGACGATCGAGGACAGCGCGGGCACACCGGGCTCGACGGCCGTCGGCTCCAGCGCCCTCAGCAGCAGCCGGGCCATGAGGCGGCCCATTTCCTCGATGTCCTGGCGGATGGTGGTCAGTGGCGGGTCGGTCCATTCGGCGACGGAGACCATGT
>NZ_FONG01000005.1:310501-410057 GCF_900112845.1 Actinacidiphila alni | reverse complement strand
GGTTCGAGGCCCCATCGGGGCCGGGGGTGCGCCTGGACGCCGGGGTGGAATCGGGCAGTGTGATCGGTCCGGCGTGGGACTCGCTGCTGGCCAAGCTGATCGTGACCGGTGCGACCCGACAGCAGGCGTTGCAGCGTGCCGCCCGGGCGCTGGGCGAGTTCACGGTGGAGGGGATGGCGACCGCGATCCCCTTCCACCGGGCGGTCGTGGTCGACCCGGCGTTCGCCACCGACGACGGCACCCCGTTCACGGTCCACACCCGGTGGATCGAGACGGAGTTCACCAACACCATCCCCCCCTTCACCGGCGGCGCGGTCTCCGATGATGAGGAGGCGGCCGGGCGGGAGACAGTGGTCGTCGAGGTCGGCGGCAAGCGCCTTGAGGTGTCGCTGCCGGCGTCGCTGGGCATGACGCTGGCCCGTACCGCCGCAGCCGGCGGTGCCAAGCCCAAGCGGCGTACCGCGGTCAAGGCGGGTGCGGCGGTGTCGGGGGACGCGTTGCCCTCGCCGATGCAGGGCACCATCGTGAAGGTCGCCGTCGAGGAGGGCCAGCAGGTCACCGCGGGAGACCTGATCGTGGTCCTGGAAGCGATGAAGATGGAACAACCGCTGAACGCCCACCGCTCCGGCACCGTCATCGGCCTGAAAGCCGAAGTCGGCACCTCCGTCTCCTCCGGCGCCGTCATCTGCGAGATCAAGGACTGACGACACGTTCGGGTGAAACGAACGCCGGTGGGGCTGGTCCTGACGACCAGCCCCACCGGCGTTTGTCCGTACGACCGCATGAGCCGTACGTACGGTCGTACGTCCGCGGCGTCGATACGGTCAGCGGCGCAGGACCGGGGCCTTCGGGGAGCGCAGGGCCAGGACGAGGGCGACGGACAGGCCGGTGAAGACGGCGGCGGCGGTGAAGGCCGCGGTGGCGCCGTCGATGAACGGCTCCTTGTGCGAGTGCCGGGACACCGTGCCGAAGACCGTGACCAGGATGGACAGGCCGAGGCTGCCGCCGACCTGCTGCATCGTCTGGAGCAGCCCGGACGCGGAACCCGCCTCCTTCGGCTCGACGCCGGACAGGATGAAGGTGTTGAGCGGCATCATCGTGAAGCCGACGCCGACACCGATCAGGATCAGCGGGCCGAGGATGCCGCCCGCGTAGCCGTCGGACGCCGTGAGCGTGGCCAGCCAGACCGTACCGCCGACGTTGAGCAGCCCGCCGGTCGCGGCGACGCGCTTGGCGCCGTAACGGGCCAGCGCCCGCGGGGCGATGCGGGCGGCGGCGAACAGCGGCCCGGCCAGCGGCAGGAAGGCGAAGCCGGTACGCAGCGGGCTGTAGTGCAGATACGTCTGGAGGTACTGGGTGGAGAAGTAGAACACCCCGAACATCCCGGCGGGGACCAGCAGCATGATCCCGTACGCCAGCGCGCGGTTGCGGTTGAGGAAGAGCCGCAGCACAACCAGCGGGCGCTCCACGCGCGTCTCGTTGATCAGGAACGAGACCAGCAGCGCGGCGGCGACGGCGAAGGTGGTGAGGGCGCGCGGGTCGGTCCAGTGGCTCTCGCCGACCCGGATGAACGCGTAGACCAGCGAGGCCATGCCGAGGGTGCCGGTGAGCGCGCCCGCGATGTCGAACCGGCCGCCGGGGTGCCGTTCGGTCTCCTTGATGTAGCGCGGGGCGAGCAGCACGATGGCGATGCCCACGGGGACGTTGACGAAGAAGACCCAGCGCCAGGAGCCCCAGTCGGTGAGCATGCCGCCGACGGTCAGGCCGATCGCCGAGCCGGCGCCGGAAATCGCGGAGAAGACGCTCAGCGCGCGGTTGCGCTCCGTGCCCTCGGAGAAGGAGGTCGCGATCAGCGCCAGCGTGCTCGGCGCGGCCAGTGCCGCGGCGGCGCCCTGGAGGCCGCGGGCGATCAGCAGGGTCGTGGAGTCATTGGCGACGCCACCGGCGACCGAGGCCACGGTGAAGGCGCCGACGCCCCAGACGAGCGCTCTGCGGCGGCCGATCAGGTCGCCGATCCGGCTGCCGAGCAGCAGCAGGCCGCCGAAGGCCAGCGTGTAGACGTTGAGCACCCAGGACATGCCGGTCGGCGAGAAACCGAGATGGGTGCCGATACCCGGCAGGGCGACGTTCACCACGGTGGCGTCGAGCAGCAGCATCAACTGCGTGCCGACGATGGCCACGAGGGCGATGAACGGACGCCCGCGGGAGGGGGACGGAGTGCGGGTGGTGGTGGAAAAATCGCGTACAGCGGGTGTGGACATGCTGAGTGAGCCTCCTGCGGAGAGCAAAAAACGGAGGTTGCCTCCGAAAACTATACGGAGACACCCTCCGGTTCTACAATCGCTTTCGGGGATCGCTCGGAGACGGCCCGGGAACGACCCGGAGTTCGGCACGTCAGGAGGCACGACGACATGCGGGCAGACGCGCAGCGGAACTACGACCGCTTGCTGGAGGAGGCCACGCAGGCGTTCATGGTGCACGGCACCGAGGTGGCACTGGAGGACATCGCGCGGCACGCGGGCGTCGGCATCGGCACGCTCTACCGGCACTTCCCCGACCGCTACACCCTGATGAACGCGGTCTTCGAGCAGGAGGTCGTGAAGATCAACGACCGGGCGCGCGAACTGCTGGACGCACCGGACCCGGTGGAGGCGCTCACCGACTGGCTGCGCACGGTGGGCGTGCACTCCACCGCCTACCGCGGCCTGGCGCACGCCATCATGTCGGCGCCGGACGCGAAGATGCCCGCGTGCAAGACGCTGCTGCGCTCGGCCGGCGACACACTGCTCCAGCGCGCGAAGGACGCGGGCGCGGTCCGTACCGACACCACCATCGGCGACCTGCTGAAGCTGACCAACGCGATCGTGCTGACCGCCGAGAACAACCGTGACGACAAGGGGCTGTTCGGCCGCCTGATGACGCTGGCCGTGGACGGCCTGCGCACCCGCGAGACCGCACCGGCAACGGCCGGGTGAGCCACCGGCGCATCACGGCCGGGTGAGACCCCGGCCCGGCACGGCCGCCGGACCGGCCCGCACCCGCACGACGCGCCGGGTGAAAAATCGTATCTCCGCCAGAAGAGGACGGGACGGGAGCCTAGCGGCGGCGGACGTCCGCGAGGCGTGGGGTCGGGTCGCCGGCGCCGCCCGTCAGGGGCTGGGCGCTGCGCAGGGGCTGCGGCCGCCGGGGTCCCGGCAGGGGCTGGTCGTGGCGCGGACGTCCGGCGGCGATGGCGTCCGCGCCGGTCAGCGGCGCCACGGTGATCTGCACACCGCGGTCGGCGAGTGCCTGGAGTTCGGTACCGGCGCGTTCGTCACCGCCGGGCGGCTCGTCGGTCACCAGATGCGTGATCAGGTCGGTGGGCACGGTCTGGAACATCGTGTCGGTGCCGAGCTTGGTGTGGTCGGCGAGGACCACCACCTCGGCGGCCGACTGCACCAGCGCCCGGTCGACGCTCGCGGAGAGCATGTTGGACGTGGACAGGCCGCGCTCGGCGGTCAGGCCAGCGCCGGACAGGAAGGCGCGCGAGACCCGCAGCCCTTGCAGGGACTGCTCGGCACCGCTGCCCACCAGGCCGTAGTTCGACCCGCGCAGCGTGCCGCCGGTCATCACCACCTCGACCCGGTTGGCGTGCGCCAACGCCTGGGCGACGAGCAGGGAGTTGGTGACCACGGTCAGCCCCGGCACCCGCGCGAGCCGCCGGGCCAGCTCCTGCGTGGTGGTTCCCGCGCCGACGACGATGGCCTCGCCCTCGTCCACGAGATCGGCCGCGAGTTCGGCGATGGCCGATTTCTCCGCGGTCGCCAGATGGGATTTCTGCGGGAAGCCGGACTCTCTGGTGAAGCCTCCGGGCAGCACCGCACCGCCGTGCCGGCGGTCCAGCAGTCCTTCGGCCTCCAGCGCGCGCACGTCCCGGCGTACGGTCACTTCTGAGGTCTGGACGACGCGGGCGAGTTCACGGAGCGAGACCGCTCCGTTGGCCCGCACCATTTCGAGGATCAATTGGCGACGTTCTGCAGCGAACACGAAACCGACAGTAACGCCAACGTCCGTCTTGTTTCAGCACTTTGCACCGGATGACGGAAGTCGTGCACAAAAGAGACCGCCAAGTGCTATAGGCCGACCGTGCGTTCGTCACCCCATTACTGAGGGCCGGTCAGCCCCGGCACCGACGGGAGGTCAGCCCTGGTCGGCCTCGGCGGTCTTGCGGGTGTGCAGCTGGCGCGCCACCTCGGCGACCGACCCGGACAGCGACGGGTAGACGGTGAAGGCGTTGGCGATCTGCTCGACCGTCAGATTGTTGTCGACGGCGATCGAGATCGGGTGGATCAGCTCGCTGGCCTTGGGCGCGACCACCACTCCCCCGACCACGATGCCGGTGCCGGGACGGCAGAACAGCTTCACGAAACCGTCCCTGATGCCCTGCATCTTGGCCCGCGGATTGCGCAGCAGCGGCAGCTTCACCACATTCGCCACGATCCGCTTGTTGTCCACGTCGGCCTGCGTGTAGCCGACGGTCGCGATCTCGGGGTCGGTGAAGACGTTGGAGGAGACCGTCTTGAGATTGAGCGGGGCCACCGCGTCGCCGAGGAAGTGGTACATCGCGATCCGGCCCTGCATGGCGGCGACCGACGCGAGCGCGAAGATCCCCGTCACGTCGCCGGCCGCGTACACGCCGGGCGCGCTCGTCCGGGACACCTTGTCGGTCCAGATGTGCCCGGAGCCGGTCAGCTTCACGCCCGACTCCTCCAGACCCATGCCGGAGGTGTTCGGGATCGCGCCGACCGCCATCAGGCAGTGCGTGCCGGTGATCACCCGGCCGTCGGCGAGGGCGACCTCGACGCGGTCGCCGATCCGCTTGACGGACTGGGCGCGGGAGCGGGCCATGACGTTCATGCCGCGGCGGCGGAAGACGTCCTCCAGAACGGCGGCGGCGTCCGGGTCCTCACCGGGCAGCACGCGGTCGCGGGAGGAGACCAGGGTGACAGTGGAGCCGAGCGCCTGGTAGGCGCCCGCGAACTCGGCGCCGGTCACACCCGAGCCGACCACGATCAGCTCTTCCGGCAGCTCGTCCAGGTCGTAGACCTGCGTCCAGTTCAGGATGCGCTCGCCGTCGGGCAGCGCGTCCTCCAGTTCGCGCGGGCGCGCGCCGGTCGCGACCAGGACGGCGTCGGCGGTCAGCCGCTCGGTCGTGCCGTCGGCGGCCTCGACCACCACGCAGCGGCTGCCGTCGGCCGCGGTCTGGCAGCCGTCGAGCCGGCCGCGCCCGCGCATCACCCGGGCGCCGGCCCGGGTCACGGCGGCGGTGATGTCGTGCGACTGGGCCAGCGCGAGGCGCTTGACGCGGCGGTTGACCTTGCCGAGGTCCACGCCGACGACGCGGGCGGAGCGCTCCAGCGGCGGGGTGTCGTCGGCAACGATGATGCCCAGCTCCTCGTACGAGGAGTCGAACGTCGTCATCACCTCGGCGGTCGCGATGAGGGTCTTGGAGGGGACGCAGTCGGTGAGCACCGACGCCCCGCCCAGGCCGTCGCAGTCCACGACGGTCACCTCCGCGCCGAGCTGCGCTGCCACCAGCGCAGCCTCGTAGCCGCCGGGTCCGCCACCGATGATCACGATCCTTGTCACGTACCCCATTGTCCCGCACGCGCCAAGTGTTCTCCGCCACGGGGCACCGTTGACCGGTCACAGCGTCGTCACGGTACGGCCACCGCGCTCCCGTACCCTCGTGCTCATGTCGCTCTACGCCGCCTACGCAAGCAACCTCGACGCGCGGCTGATGACGCGCCGCGCCCCGCACTCCCCGCAGCGCGGCACCGGCTGGCTGGACGGCTGGCGGCTCACCTTCGGCGGCGAGCAGATGGGGTGGGAGGGGGCGCTCGCCACTCTCGTGGAGGACCCGGACAGCCAGGTCTTCGTCGGGCTCTACGATCTCGCGCCGGTCGACGAGGAGTCGCTCGACCGCTGGGAGGGCGTTCCACTGGGGATGTACCGGCGCACCACCGTGCGGGTGCACACGCTCGACGGGGACGCTGCCGCGTGGGCGTACGTCCTGAACGACTACGAGGGCGGGCTGCCCTCGGCGCGCTATCTGGGTGAGCTCGCGGACGCCGCGGAGTCGGCGGGGGCGCCGCACGACTATGTGATGGAGCTTCGGAAGCGGCCCTGCTGACGGCTACGCGCCGTGGGCTTCCCCCGCCGTCGCCGGCCTCGCGCCCGGTGGGGGCTTGTCGCGCAGTTCCCCGCGCCCCTGAAAAACGCGTGCCCTTCTTCCGGGGAGAAGCCGAGCCCCGAAGGGGCGCGGGGAACTGCGCGCTCGGGCGGCGCGGGCTCGCGGGCGGGTACGGCGCAGAGGGGGAACGGCGGGTGGCCGGGCGCCGCCGGGCCGCGGGCGGGGTCGTGGGGACGTACCGCGGAGGGAAACCGCACCGTACAAGCTCAGGGCAGCGTCTACGCGCGTAGGCCCGGACAGGTTACGCTCATGCGCGTGAACGATTTCGTGAACCCCGATCCTTATGCCGCGGCGGACGCCGCCGCTGTCCGGCTGCGCGAGCTGACCGGCGCCGACGCGCACGACGTCGCGCTGGTCATGGGCTCGGGCTGGGTGCCCGCCGCCGACGAGCTGGGCGCGGCGGAGTGCGAGCTGCCGGTGACCGATCTGCCCGGATTCCCGGAGCCCGCGGTGGCGGGCCACTCCGGAAAGGTCCGCTCGGTACGCATCGGCGGGACCCGCGCCCTGATCTTCCTGGGCCGCACCCACCTGTACGAGGGCCGGGGCGTCGCGAGCGTCGTGCACGGTGTGCGGACCGCGGTCGCGGCCGGCTGCAAGACGGTGGTGCTCACCAACGGCTGCGGCGGCCTGCGCCCCGGCTTCCGCCCCGGCCAGCCGGTGCTGATCAGCGACCACATCAACATGACGGCCACCTCCCCGATCGTCGGCGCGAACTTCGTCGACCTCACCGACCTCTACTCGCCGCGGCTGCGCGCCCTGTGCCGCGAGGTGGACCCGTCGTTGGAGGAGGGCGTGTACGTGCAGCTGCCCGGGCCGCACTACGAGACCCCGGCGGAGATCGGGATGGTGCGGGCGATCGGCGGCGACCTCGTCGGCATGTCGACCGGCCTTGAGGCGATCGCGGCCCGCGAGGCGGGCGCCGAGGTGCTGGGCATTTCGCTGGTCACCAATCTGGCGGCCGGCATGACGGGCGAGCCCCTCAACCACGAGGAGGTCCTGGAGGCGGGCCGCGAGTCCGCCACCCGGATGGGTTCGCTGCTCGGCCGGGTACTCGGCAGGCTGTGAAGAGCGCGCACCCGGGTACGTACGGAGGGGGCGCGACCGAGATGGATCCCGACGCGGAACGGAGAGCGGCGATGGCGGGCGGTACGGACGACGGCCGTGGGCTGATCGAGCGGGCCCGCGCGTGGCTCGCGGAGGACCCGGACCCGCGCACGCGGGCCGAGCTGACCGCGGTGCTGGACGCGGCGGACACCGGCGACGCGGCCGCGCTCGCCGACCTGGCGGACCGATTCGCCGGCACCCTGCAGTTCGGCACCGCGGGGCTGCGCGGCGAGCTGGGCGCCGGGCCGATGCGGATGAACCGCGTCGTGGTGATCAGGGCCGCGGCCGGCCTGGCCGCGTATCTGCGCGAGAAGGGCGCGGAAGGACCGGTCGTGGTCGGCTACGACGCCCGGCACAATTCGTACGACTTCGCGCGCGACACCGTGGCCGTGATGACCGGCGCCGGGCTGTCCGCGGCGCTGCTGCCGTCCCCGCTGCCGACGCCCGTCCTGGCCTTCGCCATACGGCACTTGGGCGCCTCGGCCGGTGTGATGGTGACCGCGAGCCACAATCCGCCGCAGGACAACGGCTACAAGGTCTATCTGGGCGACGGTTCGCAGATCGTGCCGCCCGCCGACGCGGAGATCGCCGCGCACATCGCGGCGGTCGGCCCGCTCGCGGACGTGCCGCTGGCGACCAGCGGCTGGCGGATGCTCGGCCCCGAGGTGACCGAGGCGTATCTGGACCGGGCCGCGGGTGTGGTCGCGCCGGGCGGCGCGCGGGACGTGTCCGTGGTCTACACGCCGATGCACGGGGTCGGGCTGCGCACCGCGATGGCGGCCTTCGCGCGGGCCGGTTTCCCCGCGCCGACGCCGGTCGCCGAACAGGCCGAGCCGGACCCGGACTTCCCGACCGTGGCCTTCCCCAACCCGGAGGAGCCGGGCGCGATGGACCTGGCGTTCAAGTGCGCCCAGTCCGTCGGCCCCGACGTCGTGATCGCCAACGACCCGGACGCCGACCGCTGCGCCGTCGCCGTACCCGACCGGGACGCCCCGGCGGGCTGGCGGATGCTGCGCGGCGACGAACTGGGCGCGCTGCTCGCCGTCCACCTGGTGCGTACGGGCGGGGCGGTGGCCGGGCGCGACACCTTCGCGGCGAGCATCGTCTCCTCCTCGCTGCTGTCGAAGATCGCGGCGCGCGCGGGCCTGGCGTACCGCGACACGCTGACCGGCTTCAAGTGGATCGCCCGCGTCGAGGGCCTGCGCTACGGGTACGAGGAGGCGCTCGGCTACTGCGTCGACCCGGCCGGTGTGCGGGACAAGGACGGCATGACGGCGGCGCTGCTGGTCGCGGAGCTGGCCGCGACGCTGAAGCGGGACTCGCGCACCCTGTCCGACCTGCTGGACGACATCGCGCTCGACCACGGTCTGCACGCCACCGACCAGCTCTCGGCGCGGGTCGCGGACCTGTCGCTGATCGCGGACGCGATGGCGCGGCTGCGCGAGCGGCCCCCGGCCGCGCTCGCCGGGCTCGCGGTCGCCTCGGCGGAGGACCTCGCCGAGGGCAGCGCCGATCTGCCGCCGACGGACGGGCTGCGCTACCGCCTGGCGGGCGCCGGGGCCGTGGAGTCGGCGCGGGTGATCGTCCGGCCGAGCGGCACCGAGCCGAAGCTGAAGTGCTACCTGGAGGTCGTGGTGCCGGTCGCTTCCGCGGCGGGGCTGGGCGCGGCCCGGCGCACCGCCGACGAGGTGCTGGCGGCACTGAAGACGGACTTCGCGGCGGCGGCCGGCATCTGACGGGACGTCAATACGTGGGCGCCGTGCGCCGGTTCGGAGTGCCGGGCGCCGGTTCGGTCGCGGGCCGGCGGGCGGCCGGTATCTGACGACGGGCCGTGGCGCCCCGGGTCGCGTCGGCGTCCTGACGCCGGCGCGTGCGCGCCCGCGTCCCGGCGGTGACGCGCACGCGTTCTTGTCAGGTACGTACCAATCCCCTACCGTCGACGATGGGAGCGCGACCATCGTCGACCCGCCAGCGACCCGCCAACGGCCGTCCGAGCAACGGAGGTTCCGATGACGTCCTCAATCCTGCGACCGGCGCGCCTGGTCGGCGTCGCGCTCGCGGCCCTGCTGTCCCTGCTGGTCCTCCCGGCGCCCGCCCACGCCGGCACCTGGGGAGCGCCGCAGACCGTCAACTCCTGGAACGTGATCAACGGCCGGTGGACCGCCAACAACGAACTGGAGACGTACACGCCCAGTTGCGTCTGGTACGACGGCGGCACCTTGATGATCAAGACCTACCGGGCGGCCGACGGCACGTACTACTCGGGCCGCGTGGAGTCCAAGGCCCTCTACGGCTACGGCACTTACCGCTTCACCGCGAACATGCCCAACGGCCGGGGGCTGCTGCCCGCGGTGTGGGCGGCCTATCTCCAGCCGTGGCTGCCCGAGATGGACGCGGCGGAGATCGTCGGCTCCGACCCGGGCAATGTGCACCAGACCTTCCACGACACCAGCAACGCGCAGACGCAGTGGACGAAGTACAACGCGGCGGGCTGGACCAACACCTTCCACACCTACTCGTTCAGCTGGTGGCCCGACCACATCGACTTCGCGGTGGACGAGGTCTACCAGGGCACCAAGTGGTACACCACGGCACCCGGCGTGGGCATGCACTTCATCGTCAACACCGCGGTCGGCGGCGACTGGCCGGGCAACCCGGACTCCTCGACCTGGGCCACGGCGGACGGCGCGCGCTATCTGAAGGTCTCCGCGATCACGTACACGCCGTATTACCCGTAAGACGCGTTCCGGGGTTCACGGGTCCCGCGCCCCGGTGGGAGGGCGCGGGGCTCAGCCGCCTGAGAGGACGCGGGGCTCAGCCGCCGACGGCCAGCAGCACGACCAGGACGACCAGGCCGGCCACGGCCGGGGCGATCACCTCGTACGCCCAGCGGATCGTCGTCCCCTGCCGGCCGCCCTCGCCGTCGGCCGCACCGACGCCACCGGCGTCACCGTCGCCGCCGTGCCGTTCGCGCAGCTCGCGCAGGTCCTCGATGGCCTGGTCGGACGTCGAGCGGATGGTGCCGTCGCCGGACAGCGACGGGGTCGGGCGGCGGCGGACCGGCATCCCGAACGGGTCGTCGCCCGCGGCCTTGGCCCGGGCGTCCTGGCGGGCGGCGCGCTTGCGGGCGCGCAGGGACACCGGGATGGCCCACAGCTGGTACTTCTTGTCGCCGGAGAACAGCTCGTTGGAGAAGGAGGCCCGCAGCGAGTCGACCGCGGACCACGGCAGCGTGATCGTCCGGAAGGGGTTGCGGATCCTGATCCGCTCCTCGCCCGCGTAGACCGCGGGCCGCAGGGTGAAGGCGACGATCAGCGGGACCACGAGCAGCAGCGTGGCCAGCGCGAGCCACGGGGCGTGGCCGGAGCCGTTGACCACGGCGTCGCCGCCCAGCCAGCCCGCGAGCACCAGCAGCAGCACGCCTCCGCAGACTCCGGCCGTCGAGCGGTAGACGCGGTCGGCGTACTGCGGGCGGGCGGGTTCCGCGGTGGCCCGGGCGGGCGGTCGGTCGTTGGAGCTCGTCATAAGGCCCGATTGTGCCTGACGCCCGTCCCGGGCTCGGCCACGACCCGATTGCGGTCGCGCATCGGTCCCGGCGGTCGCGTTTCCGGGGCGGGGCGGTCGCGTACCGGGGCCGATGGTCGCGTACCGGGGGTGGCGGGTCGCTACGCGCGTAGATATGCTGATGTGGTGACCATGTCTTCGCCCCTGCCCTCGTCGGCCCCACCGTCGTCGCCCCCGGCCTCGTCCTCGGCCTCGTCCCCGTCCGTGCCGTCGCCCGTACCCGCCTACGCGCCCGACGCCGCGGGCCGGCTGGCGGCGCTGTCGGACGTGACCGCCTCCGACAGGGCGCTCCGCCGCTTCCTGCACGGACTGCCCGGCGTGGACGCGGTCGGCCTCGAAGCCCGGGCCGCCGGCCTCGGCACCCGTTCGATCAAGACGACGGCGAAGGCGTACGCCATCGACCTCGCGATCTCGATGATCGACCTGACCACGCTCGAGGGCGCGGACACCCCGGGCAAGGTCCGGGCGCTGTGCGCCAAGGGCATCCAGCCGGATCCGACGGACCGTACGACGCCCAAGGTCGCGGCGATCTGCGTCTACCCGGACATGGTCGCCACCGCCAAGGAGGCGCTCGGCGACTCCGGCATCCACGTCGCGTCGGTGGCCACCGCCTTCCCCGCGGGCCGCACCGCACTGCCGGTCAAGCTCGCCGACACCGCGGACGCGGTCGCGGCCGGCGCCGACGAGATCGACATGGTGATCGACCGCGGCGCCTTCCTGTCCGGCCGCTACCTGGAGGTCTTCGAGGAGATCCGGGCGGTCAAGCAGGCGTGCGTGCGGGCCGACAAGAGCGTCGCCCACCTGAAGGTGATCTTCGAGAACGGCGAGCTGGCGACGTACGACAACATCCGCCGCTGCTCCTGGCTGGCGATGCTCGCGGGCGCGGACTTCATCAAGACCTCGACCGGCAAGGTCGCGGTCAACGCGACCCCGCCGAACACGCTGCTGATGCTGGAGGCGGTACGCGACTTCCGCGCGACGGTCGGCGTGCAGGTCGGGGTGAAGCCGGCCGGCGGCATCCGGACGTCGAAGGACGCGATCAAGTACCTGGTGATGGTCAACGAGACGCTCGGCGACGACTGGCTGTCCCCCGACTGGTTCCGCTTCGGCGCCTCCAGCCTGCTCAACGACTTGCTGATGCAGCGTCAGAAGCTCAGCACCGGCCGGTACTCCGGTCCCGATTACGTGACGGTGGACTGATCATGGCTTTCGAGTACGCCCCCGCGCCGGAATCGCGTTCCGTCGTGGACCTCGCCCCCTCCTACGGGCTGTTCATCGACGGCGAGTTCACCGACGCCGCCGACGGCACCGTCTTCAAGTCCGTGTCGCCGTCCACCGAGGAGGTCCTCGCCGAGGTGGCGCGGGCCGGTGAGGCCGATGTCGACCGCGCGGTGAAGGCCGCACGCAAGGCGTTCACGTCGTGGTCCGCGCTGCCCGGCGCCGAGCGCGGCAAGTACCTCTTCCGGATCGCCCGGATCGTCCAGGAGCGCTCGCGCGAGCTGGCCGTGCTGGAGTCGCTGGACAACGGCAAGCCGATCCGCGAGACCCGTGACGTGGATCTGCCGCTGGTCGCCGCGCACTTCTTCTACTACGCGGGCTGGGCCGACAAGCTCTCCTACGCAGGCTACGGTCCTGACCCGAAGCCGCTGGGCGTGGCCGGCCAGGTCATCCCGTGGAACTTCCCGCTGCTGATGCTCGCCTGGAAGATCGCCCCGGCGCTGGCCGCGGGCAACACCGTGGTGCTCAAGCCCGCCGAGACGACCCCGCTGTCGGCGCTGTTCTTCGCCGACGTGTGCCGCCAGGCGGGACTGCCCCGCGGTGTCGTCAACATCCTTCCCGGGTACGGCGACGCGGGCGCGGCCCTGGTCGCGCACGAGGGCGTGGACAAGGTCGCCTTCACCGGTTCGACGGAGGTCGGCAAGGCCATCGCCCGTACGGTCGCGGGCACGGACAAGAAGGTCACGCTCGAACTGGGCGGCAAGGCGGCGAACATCGTCTTCGACGACGCCCCGATCGACCAGGCCGTCGAGGGCATCGTCAACGGCATCTTCTTCAACCAGGGCCATGTCTGCTGCGCGGGCTCCCGGCTGCTGGTGCAGGAGTCGGTGCAGGACGAGGTGCTGGACGCGCTCAAGCGGCGGATGGCGACGCTGCGGGTCGGCGACCCGCTGGACAAGAACACCGACATCGGCGCGATCAACTCGCCCGAGCAGCTGGCCCGGATCACCGCGCTGGCCGAGGCGGGCGAGGCGGAGGGGGCGCAGCGCTGGGCCCCGGCCTGCGAACTCCCCTCCGCCGGCTACTGGTTCGCGCCGACGCTCTTCACCGGCGTCACCCAGGCGCACCGGATCGCGCGCGAGGAGATCTTCGGTCCCGTGCTGTCGGTGCTGACCTTCCGCACCCCGGCGGAGGCCGTCGAGAAGGCCAACAACACGCCGTACGGCCTGTCGGCCGGCATCTGGACGGAGAAGGGTTCGCGCATCCTGTCGATGGCGAACAAGCTCAAGGCCGGTGTGGTGTGGGCCAATACGTTCAACAAGTTCGATCCGACCTCGCCGTTCGGCGGCTACAAGGAGTCCGGCTACGGCCGGGAGGGCGGCCGGCACGGCCTGGAGGGTTATCTCGATGTCTGAGCAGAGTCGACTGTCGGTGTTCAAGACCTACAAGCTGTACGTCGGGGGTAAATTCCCCCGCTCCGAGAGCGGCCGGGTGTACGAGGTGACGGACTCCAAGGGCGGTTCGTGGCTGGCCAACGCGCCGCAGGCGAGCCGCAAGGACGCGCGGGACGCGGTGGTCGCGGCCCGCAAGGCGTTCGGCGGCTGGTCGGGCGCGACGGCGTACAACCGCGGCCAGGTGCTGTACCGCGTCGCGGAGATGCTGGAGGGGCGGCGCGAGCAGTTCGTCCGCGAGGTCGCGGAGGCGGAGGGCCTGTCCAAGAGCAAGGCGGGCGCCGCCGTGGACGCGGCGGTCGACCGCTGGGTCTGGTACGCGGGCTGGACCGACAAGATCGCCCAGGTGGTAGGGGGCGCCAACCCGGTGGCCGGTCCTTACTTCAACCTCTCCACCCCCGAACCGACCGGCGTGGTCGCCGTCCTGGCCCCGCAGGACTCCTCCCTGCTCGGCCTCGTCTCGGTCCTCGCCCCGGTGATCGCCACCGGCAGCACCGCGGTGGTCGTCGCCTCCGAGGCCGCCCCGCTCCCCGCTCTCTCTTTCGGCGAGGTCCTGGCCACCTCCGACGTCCCCGGCGGCGTCGTCAACATCCTCTCCGGCCGCACCGCGGAACTCGCCACCCCCCTCGCCTCCCACCAGGACGTCAACGCCCTCGACCTCACCGGCGCTTCCGTCGATCTCGCCCGCACCCTGGAAGAAGCCGCCGCCGACAACCTGAAGCGCGTCCGCCGCCCCGCCCCCGAAGACTGGTCCACCGACCCGGGCACGTCCCGCCTCACGGCGTGGCTGGAGACAAAAACGGTCTGGCACCCGATCGGGGTGTGACGACGACGCCCCTGGCCCCGGCGCGGAGGCCGGGACCAGGGGCGGGCGTGGTGCGATCAGTGGTCGTTGAGGTAGGAGTGCTCGGTCTCCCACCCGTTGGCCGGACCCAGCCAGATGTCGACGTAGATCTCCTTGCCCTCCGGGAGGTCATGGGAGCCCCCCTGGGAGGCGCTGCCCACGACACAGGTTCCGTACCCGTCCGAGGCGATCAGCTCGTAGCCGTCGGTGTTGTAGACGCTGACCCGGGGCGCGTACCCGTCGGCCGCCGTGTCGCACAGTTCGACGACGTCGCCGTGCTCCTGGATGTACACCGTGCCGCCGTGGGCGGAGTCCGAGGTGGTCCAGGTGTGATCCCACGAGCCGCCCGACGGGGGCGAGGGGGCGGCCGACGCGGGCATCGCGGTGGCGACCACCGCACCCACGGCCAACGCCGCGGCGGCGGCCAGGACTTTGATCTTGTCACGCATCATGTGTCCCCCTCCTGCTCGCTCGGGCCCTCCGACGAGCCGCCAAGAGTGTAACGCCCGTGCCTGTACGGGCCGTTGGTACTCCGCCCCCGCTTCGTCCCCGCACCTCCGATCCGGCACCCGATCCGGGTGTGACGCCCGTCCTTCAGTCCGTGGCCTTGGGATGGCCGGTTCCCGCGTAGGTGATCCAGGCAGTACGAGTGTCGTCGTCGACGAGATACCAGATACGCCCTCCGGCGGTGACCTCGTACTGCCGGCGTTCCAGTACACGGCCTTTGAAACTGCCGCCGCCGAGCGTGCCCTTGAGCCGGTGCTGGCGTTCGGGCTGATCCGCGGAGCGGGGTGCGGCCCGGATCCGGTCGAAGGCTCTGCGGAGGTTGGCCGCCGCCTGACGGCTCAGATGGTCCCAGCCCTGGGCTGCTTCCGCGGTGGCGAAGCGCAGGTCGTACTCGTCGCCCGCAGGAGGCGGCGCGGCGCGGTCACCGCGTTTGGGGCTCACTCCACCGCACCCGGTACCGGGACCGGTCCGAGATCGGCTTCGGGCTCACGGGTGAGAAGAGCGAACAGCGCCGGATCGGCGTGGATTTCGGCGCTGTGCCGCCACTGCGTGAGCAGAACCGCGATCGGCGCGAGATTGTCCAGGGCCACGGCCCCGCGCGCTGTCGCCACCAGCTCGTCGAGGAACACGTCGCGGTCCTCGGCAGGCAGAAAAGTGACCCACGGGAGTGCCTCGGGCAGCACTTGCCGCAGGACGTCGGCGTTCTCGGTCCGCACCATGCCGGCCAGCAGCCGCGCGGTGAAGTCCACGATGGTGGCGTCCTGCTCCAGCCGCTGGACGCTCATCAGTGCGAGATCCTCCGCGTCCCGCCTGCGCAGCCGCAGCCCTCGCGCGGCGTCCAGTCTTCGCGCGGTCGCCGCCGGGTGGTGGAGGAGCTCGCTGAACGGCACGTCCTCATAGGCCGAAGTCATGACATCCGCACTACCTCGGATGTCGGCTGCCGCGCCCTGGCGATCGAGCCGTTCCAGGGGTCCGCAGGCGTTCGTGCCTCAGCCCGGCAGGATGCCTGTGGCCGGGCCCAGCAGGGGGAGGGTGCCCAAGGAGCCGCCATTCGTCAGGGGGGCGGTGACGGCGGAGGTGGAGACGGGCTGGAAGTCGGCGACCTGGGTGCCGAGGGCGTTGTCGAGGGGGTCGACGCCCGTGTTGGACAGGGGGTCGAGGGTGAGGTCGCGGACCGGGGCGACGCCGGAGCCGAGGGCGCCCGTGACGGACTGGGTGGGGAGGGCCGAGGTGAGGCCCGAGGTGGGGAGGGCGTCGGTGGCGCTCTGCGCGGCCGGGAGGACGTCGGTGCCGTCGGCGGCCGCGGCGGCGCCGGCCGGTACGACGACGGCCGCCGCGGCGGTGAGGGTCAGGGCGAGGGCGGTACGGAGCGAGGGCATCGGTGGTTCCTGTCGACGGAAGTGTTCCTGTCGCAGCGTAACGCAATGACCCCGGACGGTAGTTGTCGCGGCGCGGACCGTACGGTGGGTCGTCCTCGGGCCATGGATGCGGGAGAATGGTTCTCCGTGAGTTCATCCCGTATCCGCGTGATCCTGCTGACCGGGCCCTCCGGCTCCGGCAAGTCGTCGCTGGCCGCCCGCACGGGGCTGCCGGTGCTCCAGCTCGACGACTTCTACAAGGACGGCGACGACCCGACACTGCCGGTGCTGCCCAGCGGCGCGGGCACGGACTGGGACGCCCCGGAGTCGTGGAACGCTGACGCGGCGGTGGCCGCCGTCGTCGCGCTGTGCGCGGAGGGCGCCGCCGACACCCCGGTCTACGACCTGTCCGCCAGCGCGGCCACCGGCCGGACCCGCCTGGACCTCGACGGCGCCCCGCTCTTCCTCGCGGAAGGAATCTTCGCGGCCGAGATCGCCGGCCGCTGCCGGGACCTGGGGCTGCTCGCCGACGCGCTGTGCCTGCGCGGCCGGCCGTCCACGACCGCGCGGCGCCGTTTCGTACGGGACCTGCGCGAGGGGCGGAAGTCGGTGCCGTTCCTGATCCGCAGGGGCTGGAATCTGATGCGGGCCGAGCGCGGCATCGTGGCCCGGCAGACGGCGCTCGGCTGTCACCCGTGCGGGCGTGACGAGGCGCTGGCCCGTATCGCCGCCGTGGCCGTACGACCGGCGACGGCGGCAGCGGACGCGGGGACGCAGCCGCTCGTCCCGGCCGAGGCGTAGGCGGACGTACGACGGGGCCGGACGGCATTCCCCTGGCCGTCCGGCCCCGCTCCCCCGTACCCCCCTCTTTCCCCCCGCTTCCCCCGTCCCCCCTGCTCCCCCGTGTCCCCCCACCGGCCCCCGTCGCCGGCGTATGGAAATCCGTAAGCCCTGGTGACCGACCGCCTCAGGCGACCAGTTCGCCGAAGGCGTCCTCCTCGTCGCGGCCGAAGCTCAGCGCCTCGTCGTCGCGCATCCGGCGCAGCGAGCGCCAGATGCTGCTCTTGACGGTGCCGACGCTGATCCCCAGGATGTCCGCGATCTCCGGGTCGGTGCGGCCCTCGTAGTAGCGGAGCACCAGCATGGTGCGCTGCTGCTCGGGCAGCCGGGCGAGCGCCTGCCACAGCACGGCGCGCAGTTCGGTGCCGCCCATCTCGTCCGTGTCGCCGACCGTCTCCGGCAGCTCCTCGGTCGGGTACTCGCTGAGCTTGCGCCGCCGCCAGGCGCTGATGTGCAGATTGGTCATGGTGCGCCGCAGGTAGCCGCCCACGGCCGCCTTGTCGCTGATCCGGTCCCAGGCGCGGTACGTGGAGAACAGCGCGCTCTGCAGCAGGTCCTCGGCGGCGAAGCGGTCGCCGGTCAGGTGGTACGCGGTCGCGTACAGCGACGCGCGGCGCTCCTGGACGTAGGCGGTGAAGGCGGCCTCGGCGTCGGACTCCGGCGCGGCGGTGCCGTCGAAGGTGCCCGCGGGCCGTACGGCGGTGGCGCCGTCCTCGACCGCGGCCATCAGCGGCGCGCGGTGCCGTACGGCGGCCGACGCCTGGTGGGCCTGGTGGCCCTGGTGCGCGGCAGTGCGTCCGGCGCCGCGTGCGTACCCCCGCCCGCTCGCGGCGCCGGACTTCTCGGTGGTACGTGCGGCGCGGCTCCCGGTGGAGTGCGCCGGGTGCGTGTGCGTCGCATGAACTGCGGTCTCAGTGGTGATGTGCAGTGTGTTCATGTCCCGCCCCCGTCGTTGGAACTGGATGCGTGGTCTTCGGCGTCGCATCCGGTACGGCGTGTCTCTCGTTTCGATGTCCCTCAGACTGCCGGGCCAGTTTCATGGCGCTGTCCGCCGAGTGTCACAGGCCCGTCACAGAGCCTCCGGGTACGGTCGGACGGCCGGTCAGCAGGTCACGAGCAGGTCACGCGGGCAGGGCCATGACACGACGGACGGTCCCCGCACTTCATGCGGACGGGGCGAGTGGGCCACAATGACCCGCGTGCCCTTCCTGTTGCTAATCGAGGATGACGACGCCATCCGTACGGGTCTCGAACTCGGCCTGTCCCGTCAGGGCCACCGTGTGGTGGCCGCGGCGACGGGCGAGGACGGCCTGAGACTGCTCAAGGAGCAGCGTCCCGACCTGATCGTGCTGGACGTGATGCTGCCGGGGATCGACGGCTTCGAGGTGTGCCGGCGGATCCGCCGTACCGACCAGCTCCCGATCATCCTGCTCACCGCGCGCAGCGACGACATCGATGTGGTGGTGGGCCTGGAGTCGGGCGCCGACGACTATGTCATCAAGCCGGTGCAGCCCCGGGTGCTGGACGCCCGGATCCGCGCGGTGCTGCGCCGCGGCGAGCGGGACAGCACCGACTCGGCGGCCTTCGGCTCGATCGTCATCGACCGCAGCGCGATGACGGTGACCAAGGACGGCGAGGACCTCCAGCTCACCCCGACCGAGCTGCGGCTGCTGCTGGAGCTGAGCCGCAGGCCCGGACAGGCCCTGTCCCGGCAGCAGTTGCTCCGCCTGGTGTGGGAGCACGACTACCTCGGTGACTCGCGGCTGGTCGACGCGTGCGTGCAGCGGCTGCGCGCCAAGATCGAGGACGTGCCGTCGTCACCGACCCTGATCCGTACGGTCAGAGGCGTGGGATACCGCCTGGACACGCCCCAGTGACCTCTGCGCACGACGGGTTCGGCGGATCGGGCACGGACGGCGGACGGCGGGACGGCCAACGGCGCGACGGCGGACGGCTCGACGGGGACGGTGACGGTGAACGGCGGGACGGCGAACGGCGGGACGGGGACGGCGGCCGCGAAAGCGGCCGGGACGGCGGGGAGTCGGGCGGCCCGGAGCGCCGCAAGCGCAACTGGTCGCCGGGCATGGTCCGTTGGACGAGTCTGCGGCTGCGCCTGGTCGCGGTCTTCGCCGCCGTCGCCCTGACGGCGGCCGTCTCCGTCTCCGGCATCGCGTACTGGCTCAACCGCGACGCGGTGCTGACCCGCGCGCAGAACAGCGTGCTCAACGACTTCCGGGACTCGCTCCAGCGCAACGCGGCCTCGCTGCCGGTCGGTCCGACCTGCGAGTCGCTGAACACCGCGGCGGCCCGGATAGGCGGCCCCGACACGTACCAGGTGGTGCTGATCGACACGACGCGGGACAACGCGCCGTGCGCGGCGCCCTCCAACCGCGACGTGTTCACGCTCGACAATGTGCCCGAGCAGTTGCAGCGCGCGGTCAACACCGCGGACGGCAAGGACCACAACCGCTACCACCTGCGGTGGATGCGGATCTCGATCCAGAGCCACCCGTATCTGGTGGCGGGCGCGCGGATCAACGGCAACGGGCCCACCGGCTACATGCTCAAGTCGCTGGACGCCGAGCGCAAGGACCTCAACTCCCTCGCCTGGTCGCTGGGCATCGCCACACTGCTCGCGCTGGTCGGCGCGGCGCTGCTGGCACAGGCGGCGGGCTCGACGGTGCTGCGGCCGGTGCGGCGGCTCGGCGAGGCGGCACAGCGGCTCGGCGAAGGCCATCTGGACACCCGGCTCAAGGTCAGCGGCACCGACGAACTCGCCGAGATGTCACGGACGTTCAACAACGCGGCCGAGGCGCTGGAGAGCCGCGTCGAGGAGCTGAGCGCGCGAGAGGCGGCCAGCCGGCGCTTCGTGGCCGACATGTCGCACGAGCTGCGCACCCCGCTGACCGCGATCACCGCGGTCACCGATGTGCTGGAGGACGAGGCGGAGGCGCTCGATCCGATGATCGCCCCCGCGGTACGGCTGGTGGTCAGCGAGACCCGGCGGCTGAACGAACTGGTGGAGACGCTGATGGAGGTCACCCGCTTCGACGCGGGCACCGCGAAGCTGCGGGTCGACGAGGTCGATGTCGCGGACATGGTGATGGCCTGCATGGACGCCAGGGCCTGGGTCGACTCGGTCGAACTGGACGCGCCGCGCGGCCTGTTGGCCACCCTCGACCCGCGCCGGCTGGACGTGATCATGGCGAATCTGATCGGCAACGCGCTCAAGCACGGCGGCTCGCCGGTCCGGGTGCGGCTGCGCAAGGAGCCGGCGGGGACGGGTACGAGTACGGGCTCGGGCTCGGGCGCCAACGGGACCGGGAACGGGACCGGGACCGGGTACGGGAGCGCGGACGGCGACGGAGACGGTGACGTGGTGATCGAGGTGTCCGACCACGGCCCCGGCATCCCCGAGGACGTGCTGCCGCACGTCTTCGACCGCTTCTACAAGGCCGACGCCTCCCGCGCCCGCTCCGAGGGCAGCGGCCTCGGCCTGTCGATCGCGATGGAGAACGCGCACATCCACGGCGGCGACATCACGGCCGCCAACGGCCCGGACGGGGGCGCCGTCTTCACCCTGCGGCTGCCGATCCGGCCGCGCAGCGAGGAGGACGACGACGAGCGCGACGGCCGTACGAACGGCTCCGGCACCTCCGGCGGCTCCGCCGGCTCCGGTACGAACGGT
The DNA here is from genome assembly GCF_900112845.1 of Actinacidiphila alni. Lineage (GTDB taxonomy): Bacteria > Actinomycetota > Actinomycetes > Streptomycetales > Streptomycetaceae > Actinacidiphila > Actinacidiphila alni. The sequence continues at coordinate 389,251 of NZ_FONG01000005.1, read as the reverse complement.
TCCGGCGGTGGCGCGCGATGAGACGTCCGACACATCCGGCGCGCCGCACGCCGTACGCGACGAGCCCGGCACCGTACGCCGCGCGCCCGGTCCCGTACCGGGTGCTGGCCGCCGTGCTGCTCGCCGCGCTGCCGCTGCTGGGCGGCTGCGGCATCCGGACGACCACCGTGCCGGTGGACGCGGGGCCCGCGCCGTCGCGCGTGTCGTGCGCCGTGCCGCCGATCGGCGAGGCGAGCCAGGCCGACGCGGTCGTGCGTCAGGTGTATCTGGTGTGCAGCTCGCAGACCGCGCCGATCAAGCGGAGCGTGGCGTTGCGGCAGGGCAGATTCGACCGGCTCTCGCAGGTCAGGGAGTTGCTGGCGCAGTTGCAGCGCAGCCCGCTGTCGGCCGAGGCGCGTGCCGGTTTCTCCACTGAGGTGCCGGGCAGCCTGGAGATCGCCGGGCCGTACCGCGACGACCCCAAGGAGACGCTGCGGCTGAACCAGGCCGTGGACGAGCTGCCGTCCTTCGCGCTCGCGCAGATCGTCTGCACCCTGGCCGCCGACACCTCCGTCTCCGCCGACGGCACCGTGGTGCTCGCCGGTGACGACCCGGACACCGCACCGCGCCGCTACTCCTGCACCGCGGACCTGCGCAGCCGCGGGGACGCGGCGGACAGCGCGGGAACCGCGGTGGGGTGAAGCCGCGTCCTGTAGGGCGTGCGGCACGAAGGCTCCAGGTTCAAGGTGCGCGCGGCCGGGCTGCTGCTCACCGCCGCGTACCTCGCTTTCGTCGGCTGGATGCTGCTGCGTCCGCACTACGTGACCTGGGTGCCCGCGCCGAATCTGCGGCCCTTCGGGACGATCCGCGACGACCTGGGGATGAGTCCCGGGCAGGCCGCCCGGCGGCTCGGCGAGGGGCTCGGCCTGCTGGCGCCGCTGGGCGTGCTGCTGCCGCTGGCCGGCGGCCGGGTCCGCACCTCGGGCTTCGCGTCCTTCGCCCGTACGGTCTTCGCGGCGCTGATGGTGTCGCTGTTCGTGGAATTCCTGCAGACGATGGTGCCCGGCCAGCTCTTCGACGTGGACGCGCTGCTGCTCAACACCCTCGGCGCGGCGCTGGCGCACCTGCTGGTGGTGCCCGCGGCCCGGCGCGCGCTGCGCCGCCGCGCGGAGGCCCGGGACCCGGCCGCGGCCGGACTGCCGCAGGGCCCCGCGGCCCCGCCGCCCGCCCGCGTCGGCCTCGTCCCGTAGGCCCCCGGACCATACGTCGCGCACGACGCGCCGCGCCCCCACCAGGGTTGTCCCGGCGGGGGCGCGGCGCGTACGTATACGGAAACGCGTACGTATACGGATACGCGTACGGAGACGCGTACGGGTGCGGCAGCGGCTAGTTGCCGGTCAGGCCGCCGACCGGGAGGCCGCCGAGCAGGCCGTTCGCGGGGGTGATCTGGTTGTTGGACGGCAGCAGCGAGGTCGGGTTGCCGGGGAGCGCCGAGCTGCCGTTGGTGACCGCGTGCTGCGCGCCGTTGGCGCTGTCGGCGACACCGGGCACGAGCTTGGTGGCGGCGCCGACCGGCGTGCCGTCGAGCACGGTGGGCGAACCGGCCTGGCCGAGCAGCGAGCCGGCCTGGTCGGTGATGGGCAGCGCAGGGAGCGAGGCGGCGGAGGCGGTGCCGGCCGCGGCGGCGGCGAAAGCGAGGCCGAGCGCGGAGATGGCGAGGGTCTTCTGGGTACGGGTCTGCATGACTTCGGAACGTAGTCAGTCGATGACCGGCCGTGCAAACGGCGTGGCGCGGCCGGGCACCTGCCCGGGGCCGCGCCACCGAGGGTCCCGCTCAGCCCTCCTCGGCCACGGAATCGCTGGCCACAGGCGGTGCGGCGGCCGACTGCCGGAACAGCCACTCGGCCTTCAGCTCGGCGTAACCCGGCTTGATCACTTCATTGATCATGGCCAAGCGTTCATCGAAAGGGATGAACGCTGATTTCATCGCATTGACGGTAAACCACTGCATGTCATCGAGCGTGTAGTCGAACGCCTCGATGAGGTGCTCGAATTCGCGGCTCATGCTGGTGCCCGACATCAGGCGGTTGTCGGTGTTGACCGTCACTCGGAAGTGCAGCCGCCGCAGCAGACCGATCGGGTGCTCGGCGTACGAGCTTGCCGCGCCGGTCTGGAGGTTGGAGGTGGGGCACATCTCCAGCGGCACCCGCTTGTCGCGCACGTACGACGCGAGGCGGCCCAGCTTGACCCCCGCCGCGCCGCCGCGCCCCTCGGCGCTGATGTCGTCGATGATCCGTACGCCGTGGCCGAGCCGGTCGGCGCCGCACCACTGGAGCGCCTGCCAGATGGACGGCAGGCCGAACGCCTCGCCCGCGTGGATGGTGAAGTGGTTGTTCTCGCGCTTGAGGTACTCGAAGGCGTCCAGGTGCCGGGTGGGCGGGTAACCGGCCTCGGCGCCCGCGATGTCGAAGCCGACGACGCCCAGGTCCCGGTAGCGGTTGGCCAGTTCGGCGATCTCCTGGGAGCGGGCGGCGTGCCGCATCGCGGTCAGCAGCGCGCCGACCCGGATCCGGTTGCCGTCCTCGCGCGCCCGGCGCTCGCCCTCGCGGAACCCGTCGTTGACCGCCTCGACCACCTCTTCGAGCGAAAGGCCGCCCTCCAGGTGCTGTTCCGGCGCGTACCGCACCTCGGCGTAGACCACGCCGTCGGCCGCCAGGTCCTCCGCGCACTCCGCGGCGACCCGGAACAGCGCGTCGCGGGTCTGCATCACGGCGCAGGTGTGCGCGAACGTCTCCAGGTAGCGCTCCAGCGAACCGGAGTCGGCGGCCTCGCGGAACCAGGTGCCGAGCTTGTCCGGGTCGGTCTCGGGCAGCGCGTCGTAGCCGGTCGCGCGCGCGATGTCGACGATCGTGCCCGGGCGCAGACCACCGTCGAGGTGGTCGTGGAGCAGCGCCTTGGGGGCGCGGCGGATCTGTTCCGGTGTGGGAGTGCTCGGTTTGGGGCTCTGCATGCTCAAACGATAGTCCCTACGCGCGTAGATATCGCGTCGGGACCAAGAATTTTCCGTCCGTCCATACAGTGCACACCCCTGTGTCTGCCATCGTTGCGCCATGGCTTCCCAAGCATTACCGGCGCGTGGCGCACGACTGGGCCGCCCGGTGGCCACCGGGCGCGTGCCCGGGCCGAGGCAGCGTGATCATGATACCGGCGCCACCGTGCGCGCGGTCGTGCTCGCGCTGCCCGGCGGTGACGCGCTGAGCACCCGGCGCCGCTCCCCGGTCGCCGCCGCCGTCATGTGGCCGCTCGCCCGCCATCTCGTACGGGAGGGCGCCGCCGACGGCGTGGCCGCGCACGTCGTCCACTACCGCTTCCGCGGCTGGAACGGCGGCCACGCCCACCCGGCCGAGGACGCCGAGTGGGCGGTCGGCGAGGCGGTACGGCGGTACGGCGACGTGCCCGTGTGCCTGGTCGGCCTCGACATGGGCGCCCGCGCCGCGCTGCACGCGGCCGGGCACCCGGCCGTCACGTCCGTCGTCGCTCTCGCGCCCTGGCTCCCGCACGGGCCCGAACCCGAGCCGGTCAAGCAGCTCATCGGCCGGCGCGTGCTCTTCGTGCACGGCACCGAGGACGAGGAGACGGCGCCCGAGGTCTCCTACGGGCTCGCCGAGCGGATCAAGAAGGTCAATCGCGAAGTGTGCCGGTTCGAGGTGCACTCCGACGGTCATGGTTTGCACCAGCACCGTGCCGAGGTCTTCGCCCTCACGGCGGATTTCGTTCTCGGCTCGCTCCTCGACCGGCCGCACGCCCGGCCCATCGCCGACGCCCTGGCGGCTCCGCCGCCCCTGGGACTCCGGATGCCTCTAGCCTCCGGCTTCGGCAGGTCACTCCGGCCCTAGCGCCGCCGTACCCGCACCGTGCGGGTGACGGTCCCCTCCTGCGGAGAAGGGTGCCCCATTTGGGGGCGCGGGGACGCGGCGCTGCGCTGGCGGAAGTGGGTGCCCGATAGGGGCGCGGGGACGCACGCGGCGCTTGCGGAAGTGGGTGCCCGATAGGGGCGCGGGGAACTGCGCGCTCAGCCCGCGCCGGGCTTCAGACAAAAAACCGCCCCCAGCGGGGCAGACGCCGTTGTTTTGCGACCACCGGGCCGGTGGGGGCGGGCCGCGCAGTTCCCCGCGCCCCTAAAAGACCTCGCTCGCCGTCAGGCGAGAAGGCACCGCACTCCGCAGGAGACATCACACACCCCCGACAAGGGATCGCGCGCCCTCCCCCGGAGGGGCGCCGCGCTCCGCGGGAGAGGGGTCAGGCGCCCGGGAGGAGGGCGCCCTTGCGGGAGAGGAGGAAGGAGCGGAAGGCGGCGACAGGGGCCGGGGCAGGGGCCCCGTCGAGCCAGGCGAGCCCGATCTCACGGACCGCACGCCGACCTGCAAGGTCCACCTCGACGACGCCGGGACGGGGTACGGCCGGCGGCGGAAGGACGGCGACACCGAGCCCGGCCGCGACAAGCCCCCGCAGGGTCTCGGCCTCCTCGCCCTCGAAGGCGACCCGGGGCGCGAACCCGGCCTCGGCGCACAGAGCGTCGGTGATGCGCCGCAACCCGTACCCCGGCTCCAGCGTGACAAAAGCCTCGCTCGCGGCCTCGGCGAGCCGTACGCGCTTGCGGTCGGCCAGCCGGTGCCCGGCGGGCACCACGAGCCGCAGCCGCTGCTCGTCCAGCTTGCGCACGACGAGCCCGGCCTCGTCCGGCACGGGCGACGTCAGGCACAGGTCCAACTCGCCCAGCCGCAGGCGTTCGAGCATGGCCTCGCCGTACGTCTGCACGAGCTGGAAGCGGACCCGCGGGTGATCCGCGCGGAAGGCGCGCAGCAAGGACGGTACGGTCTCGGGCCCGAGGGTGTGCAGGAAGCCGAAGGCGACCCGGCCGCCGTCGGGGTCGGCGTCCAGGCGGACGGACTCGGCGGAGCGCTCGACCTCGGCGAGGGCGCGTTCGGCGGCGGCGCGGAAGGTGAGCCCGGCGCGGGTCAGCCGGACGGCGCGGCCGTGCCGGGCGAACAGCGCCACCCCGAGATCGGCCTCCAGCCGGGCCAGCGCCCGGCTGAGCGTGGACTGCGGCATGCCCAACTCCTGCGCGGCGCGCGTCACATGCTCGTGCCGCGCGACGGCGGCGAACTGTGCGAGGCGCGGCGCGAGCAGCGCGCCCCAGGTCCCGGGGTCCACCGTCATTTCCGTGTCATCGCTCACCCTCGGACCCGCCTCCACCTGCGCTCATGCGTCACCGCATCAATCATGCACCGTCTGCGCATTGGACGCATGAAGAGTCGCGTCCCTACGGTCGAGTCATGTCATCCGCCGACACCGGGACGGCCGCCGCGACCCGGGCGGACGCCACCGCAGACGACCGGCTCCGCCCCGGCGGCCCCGGCTACCGCCGGGCCAACCTCGCGCTGTTCGCGGCGGGGCTCGCCACCTTCGCCCTGCTCTACTCCACGCAGGCGCTGCTGCCCGCCCTGTCCTCGGGCCTGTCGCTGAGCCCGGCGCAGGCCAGCCTGACCGTGTCCGCGACCACGGCCGCGCTGGCCGTCGCGCTGCTGCCGACCAGCGCGCTCAGCGAGAAGTACGGGCGCACCCCGGTGATGACGGTGTCCGTCGTCAGCGCCTCGCTGCTCGCCCTCGCCGTGCCCTTCGCGCCGAACCTGGCCGTCCTCGTCGTGCTCCGCGCCGTGCAGGGCGTCGCGCTGGCCGGGCTGCCCGCGACGGCGATGGCGTATCTGGCCGAGGAGATCCACCCGTCCGCCGTGCCGTCCGCGATCGGCCTGTACGTGGCGGGCAATTCGATCGGCGGTATGAGTTCGCGGGTCGCGGGCGGGGCGCTGGCCCAGGCGTTCGGCTGGCGCGTGGCGCTGCTGGTCATCGGCCTGTCCGCGCTCGGCTGCGCCGCCGCCTTCCGGCTGCTGGTGCCGCCCGCCCGGCACTTCGCCCCGGGCCCGGTGCACCCGGCCGCCCTGTGGCGCACGGTCACCGGCCATCTGCGCAACCCGCTGCTGCGCGGGCTGTACGCGCTCGGCCTGCTCTTCATGGCCGTGTTCGGCGCCGTCTACACCGTGCTCGGCTACCGGCTCACCGCCGCGCCCTTCGGCCTCTCCCAGACCGCGATCGGCGCGATCTTCCTCGTCTACCTCGTCGGCACGCTCGCGTCCGCCGCGTCCGGCGCGCTGCTGGCCCGTACCGGCAGGCGCGGTGCCTTCGCGGTCGCCGTCGCCCTGTGCGCGGGCGGGCTGCTGCTCACCCTGGCCGGGTCGCTGACCCTGATCCTGGTCGGGCTCGTGCTCGTCACGGCCGGCTTCTTCACCGGCCACTCCGTCGCCTCCGGCGCGGTCAGCCGGGCCACGTCGGCGGGCCGCGCGCAAGCCTCCGCCCTTTACCTGACGGCCTATTACATCGGCAACAGCCTCGGCGGCACCTTCGGGGCAGCCGCCTTCCACGCGGCACGCTGGGGCGCGACGGTCGTCCTCGCGCTGGTGGCCGTCGGCGCGGCCGGGGCGGTCGCCCTGCGGGCCGGGGTCAGTCGGCCGGGCGCCGCCACGCCGTGACGTCCAGCTTTCCGGTGTTCCCCAAGTCGACCATCATCGGGGCCAGTTGGGGCGGCGTCCCCTTCGCCGGAGTGATCTCGACGAAGGCGCCCGTCGTCGCCACCACCGTGGCGTCCGTCACCGTGTTCCGCCACACGAGGGTGGCCGTCGCCCGCTGCCCCGGCGCCAACTCGACCGTCGTCGGGGCCGGATCGTCGATTCCCGTCGTGATCGACGAGCCCTGATGGACCGTCACCTCGACGCGGTCCAAGTCCTCGTCCAGTACATGCGTCAGCGGATAACCCGACACCTTGCGCGGTGACGTGCCGCAATTCGTGACGTACACGGCTGCCGCCCGCAGCCCCATCGCCGCGTCCGGCTCCCCCGCCGTCACGGTGAGGCCCGACTCGGGGCACGCCCCCGTCGGTGACGGTGCCGGCACCGTCCTGGTCCCGCCGGGGTACGTCGGCAGGCCCGACGGCGGCAGCCTGTCCGCTTTTACGCGGTACGGCTCCGGCTCCTTGCTCCCGCTCTGTCCGGGGGTCGCCGCCGTCCCGCATCCGGCCACCGCCAGCACCCCGGCGGCCACCGCCGCCACCCCCACCGCGTACTTCCCGCCCACGATCACCCGGTGATCCTCACACACAGCCCTCGTGCGGAAGAGGGTGCCCCATCAGGGGCGCGGGGACGCGGCGCTGCGCTGGCGGAAGACGGTAACCATCAGGGGCGCGGGGAACTGCGCGCTGGGGGCACCCCCGGCCGAAGGCTGGGGGACCGCGCGGGGCTGCGGCTGACAAACCGCCCCCAGCGGGGCAGACGCTGTTGTTTTTGCGACCACCGGGCCGGTGGGGGCTGAGCGCGCAGTTCCCCGCGCCCCTAAAAGACCTCAGGCACCGCACTCCGCAGGAGATCAGGCACCCCCCGCAGGCGCGGGTCAGGCGATACGGTCCAGGACGATCGGCCGGGCCGAGAAGGGGGTGTCCGGCGCCGAGACGGAGAAAGCGTCGGCCAGGGCCTCCTCCGCGTAGGCGAACTTCTCCGGGGTGTCCGTGTGGAGGGTGAGGAGAGGTTGGCCGGCGACGACCGAGTCGCCGGGCTTGGCGTGGAGTTGGACTCCGGCACCCGCCTGGACGGAGTCCTCCTTGCGGGCGCGGCCGGCGCCGAGCCGCCACGCGGCGATGCCGACGGCGTAGGCGTCGAGGGCGGTGAGGACGCCGGACGAGGGCGCGGCCACGACGTGGGTCTCCCGCGCGACCGGGAGCGGAGCGGCCGGATCACCGCCCTGGGCGCGGATCATGCGGCGCCAGACGTCCATGGCGGAGCCGTCGGCGAGGGCCTTGGCGGGGTCGGCGTCGGGGAGCCCGGCGGCGAGCAGCATCTCGCGGGCGAGGGCGAGGGTGAGTTCGACGACGTCGGCGGGGCCGCCGCCCGCCAGCACCTCGACGGATTCGCGGACTTCGAGCGCGTTGCCGGCGGTGAGGCCGAGGGGGACGGACATGTCGGTGAGGAGGGCGACGGTGCGCACCCCGTGGTCGGTGCCGAGCCCGACCATGGTGGACGCCAACTCCCGTGCGTCGTCGAGGGACTTCATGAAGGCCCCGGACCCGACCTTGACGTCGAGCACGAGCGACCCGGTGCCCTCGGCGATCTTCTTGGACATGATCGAGGAGGCGATCAGCGGGATCGCCTCGACCGTGCCGGTCACGTCCCGCAGCGCGTACAGCTTCTTGTCGGCGGGCGCGAGGCCGTCGCCGGCGGCGCAGATGACGGCGCCGGTGTCGCCGAGGACGCCGAGCATCTCGTCGTTGGACAGCGACGCCCGCCAGCCGGGGATGGATTCGAGCTTGTCGAGGGTGCCGCCGGTGTGGCCGAGGCCGCGCCCCGACAGCTGCGGCACCGCGGCGCCGCACGCGGCGACGAGCGGGGCCAGCGGCAGCGTGATCTTGTCGCCGACGCCGCCGGTGGAGTGCTTGTCGGCGGTGGGCCGGTCGAGGGAGGAGAAGTCCATCCGCTCACCGGAGTTGATCATCGCGGCGGTCCAGCGGGCGATCTCGGCGCGGTCCATGCCGTTGAGCAGGATGGCCATGGCGAGCGCCGACATCTGCTCGTCGGCGACGGCACCGCGCGTATAGGCGTCGATGACCCAGTCGATCTGGTCGTCGCTCAGCCGCTGCCGGTCCCGCTTGGTACGGATGACGGAAATGACGTCCACGAAATAGTCCTAGCGGTCAGGTGGTTCGGGTGCGGGGCCCCGTCCTCGGGCCGAATGCGGGGCCCCGCACCGTGAGGAGCTAGCGGTCGAGATCCTCGGGGCCGAACGCGTCCGGCAGGATCTCGGTCATCGGCCGGATGCCGCCCGCGGTGTCGACGAGCAGGCCGGGCCCGCCGTTCTCCCACAGCAGTTGGCGGCAACGGCCGCACGGCATCAGGACGTTGCCGCGCAGGTCGGAGCAGGTGAAGGCGACCAGGCGCCCGCCGCCGGTGGCGTGCAGCGAGGAGACCAGGCCGCATTCGGCGCACAGCGCGACGCCGTACGCGGCGTTCTCCACATTGCAGCCGACGACCGTACGCACGCTGCCGTCGTCGGCGACGGCCAGCGCCGCGGCGCCGACCGGGAAATGGGAGTAGGGCACGTAGGCCCGCCGCATGATCTCCCGGGCGGCGGACCGCAGTTCGGACCAGTCCACCTCGGCGGCGTCGACGGCGGGTACGGTCATGTGCCCTCACCCTTGCGGTACGGGATGCCGTCGGCCTTGGGCATCCGCAGGCGTTGCGCGGACAGGCCCATCACCAGCAGCGTGGCGACGTACGGCGTGGCCTGCACGACCTCGTCCGGCACCGAGTCGGTCAGCGCGTACCAGAGGGCGAGCAGGGCGGCGAAGCCCAGCGCGACGGCGGCCGACACGTACGCCTTGCGGAAGTACTTCCAGGCGGCCATGGCGAGCAGCAGCAGTGCCAGCAGGAGCAGCAGCGCGTGGACGGACGAGGCGCCGTTGCGGAGCTGGAGGCTGTCGGCGTAGCCGAACAGGCCCGCGCCCATGGCGAGTCCGCCGGGACGCCAGTTGCCGAAGATCATCGCGGCGAGACCGATGTAGCCGCGTCCGCCGGTCTGGCCCGCGAGGTAGAAGTGCGTGCCGATGGCGAGGAAGACGCCGCCGAGTCCTGCGAGCGCGCCGGAGACGATCACCGCAATGTACTTGTACAGGTAGACGTTGACGCCCAGCGACTCGGCGGCGATCGGGTTCTCGCCGCAGGACCGCAGCCGCAGGCCGAAGGCGGTGCGCCACAGCACGAAGAAGGTGCCGATGAAGAGCACCAGCGTGAGGATGGTCAGCGACGAGATGTTGGTGACGACACCGCCGATGATCCCCGCGATGTCGGAGATCAGGAACCAGTGGTGCTTCTCGATCGTGGCCAGCCAGTGCGACAGACCGGGCACGGTGAAGTGCTTGATGTCGTCCATCGGCGGCGACTGCTTGGGGCTGCCGCCCTTCTGCGCGGCCTCGCCGACGTTGAACCAGCGCTTGGCGAGGTAGGCGGTGACGCCGGTGGCCAGGATGTTCATCGCGACACCGGCGATGATGTGGTCGACGCCGAAGGTGACGGTGACGATCGCGTGCACCAGGCCGCCGGCCGCGCCGCCGAGGACACCGGCGAGCACGCCGAGCCACGGGTTGGTCTGCCAGCCGGCCCACGCGCCGAAGAACGTGCCGAGGATCATCATGCCTTCGAGGCCGATGTTGACCACGCCGGCCCGTTCCGACCACAGACCGGCGAGGCCGGCCAGGCCGATGGGTACGGCGCCGGCCAGGGCGCCGGCGATCTGGCCGTCGGAGGTGATGTCGTCGGCGCCGGTGATGATCCGGACCAGCGAGACGACGATCAGCGCGGCGGCGATGATCAGCAGGATCACCGGGAAGGTGAGCTTGAGCCGCGGGGACTTGGGGTCGGCCACGCGCGGCGCGGCCGGCGGCGGGGTCTGGGTAGCGGTGGCAGTCACGCCGTCACCTCCTGCTTGTCGTCGGGGCCGGACTCGGGGCCGCGGCCGGTGCCGTCGCCGGAGCCGGGGCCCTTGCCGGACCGGGCGGCCGCGGCGAGTTCCGCGCCCACCTGCCGCTGCTGGCGGGTGATGCCGTAACGGCGGACCAGTTCGTAGGCGATGACGACGGCGAGGACGATGACGCCCTGGATGACGCCGACGATCTCCTTGTCGTACCCCTCGAACTCCAGGCCGTTGGAGGCCCGTTCGAGGAACGCCCAGAGCAGGGCGCCGACGCCGATGCCGATCGGGTTGTTGCGGCCGAGCAGGGCGACCGCGATACCGGTGAAGCCGATACCGGTCGGGAAGTCCGTGCCGTACTCGTAGGACTGGTTGAGCAGCGTCGGCATACCGACCAGACCGGCCATGGCGCCGGAGATCAGCATGCTGGTGACGACCATCTTCTTGACGCTGACGCCGCTGGCCTCGGCGGCGGACTCCGAGCGGCCGACGGCACGCAGGTCGAAGCCGAAGCGGGTGCGGGAGAGCACGAACCAGTAGATGACGCCGGCCAGCACCGCGAAGACGATGAAGCCGAAGACCGGGTCGGTGGAGGTGGTGAAGTTGAACAGGTGGCTGGAGGACGGCAGCGGCTTGGTGGAGATCATGTTCGCCTCCTTGTCCGTGACGCCGAGCCGCCCGTCGCGCAGGAAGTAGCCGATCACGATGCCAGCGAGCGAGTTGAGCATGATCGTGGAGATCACTTCGCTGACGCCGCGGGTCACCTTCAGCACACCGGCGATCGCGGCCCACAGGGCGCCGACCACCATGGCGGTGAGGATGATCACCGGGATCTGGATGACGCCCGGGATGGACATCGCGCCGCCGGCCGCGGCGGCGAAGAAGGCTGCCAGCCGGTACTGGCCGTCCACACCGATGTTGAACAGGTTCATCCGGAAGCCGACGGCCACCGCGAGACCCGCGAGGTAGTACGTGGTCGCCTTGTTGAGGATGTAGACCTGGCTGTCGGTCTTGCTGCCGTAGTCGATCATGACGTGGAACGCCGTGAACGGTTCCTTGCCGGTGGCCAGCAGCACCAGGGCCGTGACGACCAGCGCGCCCACCACGGCGAGTACCGGGGCGGCGACGGCCAGGACCAGCCGGTCCTTGTCGAACTTCTTCATCGGTCCTCTCCCCCGAGCGTCTTGGGGTCGCCGAGCGTCTTGGGGTCCTGCGTCTCCTGCGAGGGTTCGGCTTCGTCGGCCGTCTCGGGCTGCGCCTCCTCGGGCGCTTCGAGGTGGCCGCTGGCGGCGCCGGTCATCGCGGATCCCAGCTCTTCCGGGGTGATGGTGGCGGGGTCGGCGTCCGCGACGAGCGCGCCCCGGTACATCACGCGCAAGGTGTCGGACAGGCCGATCAGTTCGTCCAGGTCGGCGGAGATCAGCAGCACCGCCAGGCCCTCGCGGCGGGCCTCGCGGATCTGGTCCCAGATCTGCGCCTGCGCGCCGACGTCCACGCCCCGGGTGGGGTGCGCGGCGATCAGCAGCTTGGGCAGGTGGCTCATCTCGCGGCCGACGATCAGCTTCTGCTGGTTGCCGCCGGACAGCGAGGCCGCGGTGACCTCGATACCGGGCGTACGGACGTCGAACTCCTTGACGATCCGCTCGGTGTCGCGGCGGGCGGCGCCGGAGTCGATCAGGAAGCCGCGGCTGTTGGGGCGTTCGGTGACATGGCCGAGGATGCGGTTCTCCCACAGCGGCGCTTCCAGCAGCAGGCCGTGCCGGTGCCGGTCCTCGGGGATGTAGCCGATGCCGTCCTCGCGGCGCTTGCGCGTCGGGGTCCTGCTGATGTCCTGGCCGTCCAGCGTCAGCGCGCCGCCGTCCAGTTCGCGCATGCCCATGATGGCCTCGACCAGTTCGGCCTGGCCGTTGCCCTCCACGCCGGCGATGCCGAGGACTTCGCCCTTGTGGATGGTGAAGGAGATGTCGTCGAGCACCTTGCGCTCGACGCCGTCGAGGTCGACGGTGCCGAGCCGCAGTCCGTCGGCGGTGAGCATCGGCTCGGTGGTGACGGTGGACTCGCGGGTCTCGGGCGAGGGCAGTTCGCTGCCGACCATCAGCTCGGCGAGCTGCTTGGTGGTGGTCTTCTTCGGGTCCGCCTCGCCGACGGTGGTGCCGCGCCGGATGACGGTGATGACGTCGGCGACCGACAGCACCTCGCCGAGCTTGTGCGAGATGAAGATGACGGTCAGGCCCTCGGACTTCAGGCCGCGCAGGTTCTCGAAGAGCGCGTCGACCTCCTGCGGCACCAGGACCGCGGTCGGCTCGTCCAGGATCAGCGTGCGGGCGCCGCGGTAGAGGACCTTGAGGATCTCCACCCGCTGGCGGTCGGCGACACCGAGGTCCTCGACCAGGACGTCGGGGCGGATGCCGAGGCCGTACGCGTCCGACAGCTCCTTGATCCGGGCGCGGGCCTTGCCGCCGATGCCGTGCAGGCCCTCGCTGCCGAGGACGGTGTTCTCCAGCACGGTGAGGTTGTCGGCGAGCATGAAGTGCTGGTGCACCATGCCGATGCCGCGCGCGATGGCGTCACCGGGGTCGCCGAACGACACCACCTCGCCGTCGATGGCGATGGTGCCCTCGTCGGGCTTCTGCATGCCGTAGAGGATCTTCATCAGGGTGGACTTGCCGGCGCCGTTCTCGCCCACGAGGGCGTGCACGGTGCCGCTGCGCACGGTGATGTCGATGTCGTGGTTGGCGACGACGCCGGGGAACCGCTTGGTGATGCCGCGCAGTTCGACGGCGGGCGGCGCGGCGGGCCGGCCGTCGGCCGGGGCGGCGGGTGGACTCGTGGACGCGTTGATGGCGCACTCTCCTCGGGGGAAAGGCTCGTGGCGGCGGGGCGGGCAGTACGGGGATCTCGCGGGAGCGTACGCGTGAACGTATCGCGGGAATGGCACTCTACGCGCGTAGTTGGGCGCATTCCACAGGCCGGGAACACGGGTGGACCACGCGACGGTCACGAGGGATCAAAGCGCGGCCCACGGGATTCCGCGGGGCGTCCGGCCGGCTCCGGACAGTGATCGAGGCTCGGCGGGGGTGCCGCAGCATCCCCCGCCGAGCCTCGCGATCGGCCCGGTCAGGCGGACCGACTCATCGGGGCCCGGCGAACGGGCCCCCGCCGTGCGTCACGGCGTGGAGCTGACCTTGATCGTCCCGGAGACGATCTTCTGCTTGGCCGCGTCGAGCTGCGACTGGATGTCGGAGATGAAGCCGCCGGACGTCGACAGCGACACACCGTTGTTGGCCAGGTTGTACGTGTTGGTGCCGGTCTTCGGCTTGCCGTCGTGCACCGACTTGATCAGGTCGTACGTGGCCACGTCGACGTTCTTGATCGCCGAGGTGAGGATGTGGTCCTTGTACTTGGCCAGCGCCGGGTCCTGGTACTGGTCGGAGTCCACACCGATCGCCCACGCGCCGGGCTTGCTCGCCACCGCCTGGATCGAACCGTCACCGGACAGGCCGGCCGCCGTGTAGATCACGTCCACACCGCTGTCGAGCATGCCCTGCGCCTTGCCCTGCGCCGACGTCGGGTCGTTGAAGCCCTTGGTGTCGGTCTCGTACAGGTACTGGCGGACGACCTGCACCGACGGCTTGGTGTCCTTGACGCCCTGGGCGAAGCCCGCGTCGAAGGTGCCGATCAGGGTGTTGTGCACACCGCCGATGAAGCCGACCTTGTTGGTCTTGGTCTTCAGCGCCGCGGCCACACCGGCGAGGTACGAGCTCTGCTCGGTGGCGAACACCATCGAGTCGACGTTGGGCGCGTCCACGACGGAGTCGACGATGCCGAAGGTCGTCTTGGGGTACTTCTTGGCGATCTTCGTGACCGAGTCGCCGTAGGTGAAGCCGACCGCGACGACGGGGTTGTAGCCGCCGCCCGCGAGCAGGTCGAGCCGCTGCTCGCGGTCCGACTCCGTCTCGCCGTTGCTGGCCGTCTGCTCCTTGGAGCCGATCTTGAACTCCTTCACGGCCTTGTCCATGCCGCGGGCCGCAGAGTCGTTGAAGGAGTGGTCACCACGGCCGCCGACGTCGTACGCGATGCCGACGCCCTTGTCCTTGCCGCTGTCCGAGGAGCTGCTGCTGCCACACGCGGTGACACTGAGCCCCAGAGCCGCGGACACCACACCCGCGGCGATGATCTTGGATACCCGGCGCAAGAGGGTCCCCTTCAGTCTGAAGCGCCCCGTCCGGCGCTGGCTAAGCGGGAGCTTAACGCGCGTAGATGTCAGGTAAAGACCGAATGACGGCCCGTTATCGGATCGACGCATTTCAGCCAGGTGACTCCGCCGTAGCCAAGGGTTCACCCGGTGTCAGGACAGCAGGACAGCCGCCGTGAAAAGCTCCACGCCGACCGCGATCGCACCCTCGTCCACGTCGAAATCACCCTGGTGCAGATCGCGCTTGGCCGTGTCGCCGACCGGCCGCACGCCGAGCCGGGCCAGGGCGCCCGGCACGTGCTCCAGGTACCAGGAGAAGTCCTCGCCGCCCAGGCTCTGCTCGGTGTCCTCGATCGCGTGCGCGCCGCGGCGCGCGGACATCGCGTCCCGCAGCAGCTCCACCGACTCCGCCTCGTTGACCACCGGCGGCACACCGCGCTGGTAGGTGATCTCCACCTTGGCCCGGTACATCGCGGCGACCTGGTCGATCACCTCGTGCACCAGGTCCGGCGCGTCGTGCCAGGCCGACAGGTCCAGGCAGCGGACGGTGCCCTCCAGCTCCGCGCGCTGCGGGATGACATTGGCCGCGTGGCCCGCCTGGATGCGGCCCCACACGATGCTCAGCCCGGAGCGCGGGTCCACCCGGCGGGTCAGCACGGCCGGCAGCTCCGAGGCGAGCTTCGCCGTCGCCATCACCAGGTCGGTGGTCAGGTGCGGGCGGGCACTGTGGCCGCCGGGACCCTCCAGGGTCAGCGTCAGCCGGTCCGCCGCCGAAGTGATCGGGCCCTGCCGCAGGCCGATCCGCCCGACCTCCACCTTCGGGTCGCAGTGCACCGCGAGGATACGGCCGACGCCGTCGAGCACCTTCGCCTTGATCGCGTCCAGGGCGCCGCCGGGCATGATCTCCTCGGCCGCCTGGAACACCAGCCGCACCGGGTGCGGCAGCCGGCCGTTCCTGGCCAGCTCGGCCAGCACCAGGCCCGTACCGAGCACGACCGTGGTGTGCACGTCGTGCCCGCACGCGTGCGCCTTGCCCTCGACCGTCGAGCGGTACTCCACCTTCTTGGTGTCCGGCACCGGCAGCGCGTCCAGGTCCGCCCGCAGCGCCAGCCGCGGCTTCTCCGGGTCCGTCTCCCCGATGTCGCAGATCAGCCCGGTGCCGCCCGGCAGCACCCGCGGGGCCAGACCCGCCCGCTCCAGACGCGCCCTGACCTGCTCGGTCGTCCGGAATTCCTGCCGCCCCAGCTCCGGGTGCCGGTGCAGATCCCGGCGGAATTCGATCAGCTCGGCACGCAGCCCGTCGGACACCGCGGTCTCCGTGAGACCGGACAGCACAGCGGCGGACAGCGCGCCCGACGGCGCGGCGGATGAATCGTTCACCTCAGTGAGCGTAGGGCCCATCACCGGCTCCTCTTACGTGATCGGGAAAATTTTGTCCTTTAGGAGGAGAAGAAGTCGCCCGATCGGCGCATACCCAGTCACCCTCGGGGGTAGGTAGGCTTTTTGGCCTCTTGCACCCCATACTCGCTCAACGAGCCGCCCCTCGCGAGGCAACGCCGCCCGGCCCCGGTGGTTCGAGCCTCCGCGCACGCGAGTCCCCCACCCTACGACCCCCATGTTGCGACCGTGTGTGCCGCTCGTGTGTTCCGACGGTGATGTGACCGCCCTCCGGCATGCGGCGGGCGCCGCCGTCAGGGGCGGGGGCCCAGGAGGCGGGTGTAGAGGTCGAGGAGGGGGGTTGATTCGGTCTGCCAGGACCATTGGCGGAGGACGTCGGTGCGGTCGTAGGCCTTGCGGTAGCGGCGGGGGTTGGTGAGGACGGCGCCGACCGCGCGGACGAAGTCGGCGGTGTCGCGGGCGCGGAAGACCTCGCCGTTGCCGAGTTCGAGGGTGGCGGCGGCCATCGCGCGGACGTCGCTGACGACGACCGGCAGGCGGGCGTGGGCGTATTCGAAGTAACGGGTCGCCAGGACCGTTTGGTGGTGCGGGAGTTGGTGGACGGGGAGGACGCCGATGTCGGCGGAGGCGAGGAAGCGGGGGATCTCGTCGACCGGGACGTACGGCAGGACGTGCAGGCGCCCGTGGACGCCGAGTTGGGCCGCGCGTTCGCGCAGTTCGCGCAGGTGCGGGTGGGCCGGGTCGGGGACGACGAAGGCCGCGTGCAGGTCGTAGAGCTTGGGCAGTGCCTCCACCACGGTGACCGGGCCGCGGTCCGGGGTGACCGGGCCGGTGTGCACCAACAGCGGGATGTCCGGGGCGAGATGGCAGCGCGCCCTGATGCCGGCCGGGTGCGCGGCGGACGAGGCGGGCGCGGCGGTGACCAGCGGTGGCGCGTTGCGCACCACGGCGGGGGTGGCGGACAGCCGGTGCCGTACGCGTAGCTCCCTGGCCAGGCCCTCGCCGACGGTGATCACGCCGTCCGCGGCCGGTGCGAAGGTGCGCTCGTGCGCCTCGCCGGCGACGGCCGCGCGGCGGGAGGCCGCCGGGGTGCGCGGCGGCGCGTCCCACACCACCTCGATCCGGTGCCCGGCGCCTTCGGCGCGCAGCGCCGCCCGGGTGGCGACGCCCAGCGCCCGGTGGCCGAGCGCGTGGATCAGATGCGGGCGGACGGCGTCCAGCACCGGCCCGTACGCGACCTCCTCGTCCAGCAGGCCGGGGTCGAGGCGGCGCCAGGCGCGGCGGCCGAGCAGCAGCCGGGTCACCTCGGTGACGAAGTTGTCCAGCGGCGCGACGGGATTCTCGCGGCGGCGGACCGCCGCCAGGTACTGCGCGGCGCGCAGCCTCGTCCAGCCGGCCCGCAGGCCGTGCCGCAGCCATGCCAGCGTGTGGCCGGTGCGGGCCGCCGCGAGCAGCGGCAACGGCCGGTGCACGATGTCGAGTTCGGCGGTGCGGGTGGTGATCAGGGCGCGTTCGGCCGCGAGCAGCGCGGTGCGGTGGTCGTACGCCGCCGCGCTGCGGTAGGCCAGCGGCCAGCGCAGGCCCGGTCTCGGGCGGCGCGCCCGTTGTCCGCCGAGCGTTTCGCGGACGGTGACCTGGCGTACGTCGACGCCTTCCGGTGTCACCGTCGCCGGTGCCGGGCCGAGCAGCGTCACCCGATAGCCCGCGGTGCGGGCGGCGTTCGCGACGCGCAGGGCGCGGCTGTTGCCGTCGAGGCCGCCGCCGCTGCTTTCGCTTCCGGCGAGGATCAGTACGTGGGCGGGCGCCCTTAAACCCTCCGTCATTCCCGCACCCAACATCACTCAGGTGATCATTTGGTTACGGCCGTCTGGACGCCGGGCGAACTGGCCCGGACCCGCGCCCTTGCGGCAGGGGTGCCCGGTCAGGGGCGCGGGGACGCAGCGCGGCGCTCGCGGAGGACGTTCACCCTCAGGGGCGCGGGGAACTGCGCGCTCGGGCCGCGCGGGGCTGCGGGTGAAAAGCCGCCCCCAGCGGGGCAGATGCTGTTGTTTTTGCGACCACCGGGCCGGTGGTGGGTTGCTCGCGCAGTTCCCCGCGCCCCTGAAGACATCGGGCGCCGCCCACCGCGAAGGTGCCGTCAGGCGTCCCCGGCGGGGGCCAGGCCGTGGAGGTCCCGCGCCGAGTGGTTGATGCCCGTCAGGAAGGTGTGGGCACGGGGGGAAGCCGCGGCGGTGAGCCACTCCTCGTCGATGTCGACGACGACGATCCGGACTCCGGTGCCGCCGAGCGCGAGCGGCAGGGTGTGGACGACGGTGGAGGGGAAGGACAGGACGGTGCGGCCGATGGGGCCGCGGCGGGCGACGAGTTCGAGGGGGAGGTCGGGGCGGACGATCTCCAGGCCGGTCTCGGCGGCGAGCCGGTGGAGTTTGTCGACGGCCTCGCGGCGGTGCGCGAAGTACCGTTTGGCGCCGTGCCGTTCGGCGAGCGAGCGGACGACGGCGAGATAGCGCTCGGGGTCGACGACGCCGGTCTCGACCAGGGACGTGCCGATCAGGTCGGTACTGGTGAGGGTGCGCGGCGGCCCGAACCGGCTGCGGGTCCAGGCGAATCGGTTGGTGCGCAGCGCCATGCCGGGCGGCGGGGTGGCGGGCATCGCGCTGAACAGCTCGACGTGCCGCCGCTTTCCGGGCGTGAGGCGGCGGCGGGCCGCGGAGGAGAAGATCCCGAAGGCGGCGTCCAGCGGGGACCTGCGCCGCCCGCTGCGGTGCCAGCGCACCAGCCGGCCGCCGGTGGCGAGGATCTCGGTGAATTCCATGGTGGCGGTGCCGTCGTCCACGACGGTCAACTCCCGTGCGCGGCACAGCGGAAGCAGTACCTGCACAAGACGGGAGAAGGGGTCGCCGATCACCAGATGGCGGACCCGGAAGAGCAGCGGCGCCAGCGACAGCGCCGTACGCAGCAGCCCGCCGCGGGTGCCGCGGGCCTCGAACCAGCGGACCACCGCGCCCTCGTCCCGGGCGAGTTCGGCCATCCGGCGGAGCTGGCCGCGGCTGGTGGGGTCGACCGGGGAGAGCACGACGACGGTGAGCGGCCCCGCCGCCGGCTCGTCGGGGACGGCGGCGGGGGCGGACGTGTCGGCGCCGGCGCGGCCGGCCGGGTCGGCGGGGACGGTGGGCGGATGGATGTGCGCCCACTCCAGGACGTTGAGGAGCTGCACGGGCGACTCCACGAGCGCGACGGCGCCGGTGCCCGGTACGGGCGGCTGCCCAGCCGTGGATACGGGCTCCGCGGTCATTCCCGTTCCCCTTTGCCTCTGCGATGCGCAGGGCCGTGCGGCCCTCCACGGTGCGCAGGGCCGTGGAGCCCTCCGCGGTGCGCGGGACCGTGCGGCCCCGCGCGGTGCGTCGGGCCGTGCGGGACCCGTGGGTCCCGTACGGCCTCGCTGGTCCTGGCGATCCCCGCCGTCCTTCCCGGTCGGCCGCGCGGCCACGGTCGGCCGCGCGGCCGTCTGCTGGTGCGTGCGGTCGGCTCAGACGGAGGCGGGAGCCTCGGCGCCCGTGGCCTCGGCCTCGGCGATGACGCCGGGCACGCGGCGCAGCTTCTTCATCGGGCCCAGCTCGCCCTCGTAGACCTTCTTGACGCCGTCGCCGAGCGAGGTCTCGATGATCCGGATGTCGCGCACCAGGCGCTCCAGGCCCTGCGACTCCACGGACGCGGCCTGGTCCGAACCCCACATGGCGCGGTCGAGGGTGATGTGCCGCTCGACGAAGACGGCGCCGATGGCGACCGCGGCGAGCGTGGTCTGCAGGCCCGTCTCGTGGCCGGAGTAGCCGACCGGCACGTTCGGGAACTCCGACTGCAGGGTGTTGATCATCCGCAGGTTCAGCTCTTCGTGCTTCGCCGGGTACGTCGACGTGGCGTGGCAGAGCACGATGTTGTCGCTGCCGAGGACCTCGACGGCGTGCCGGATCTGCTTCGGGGTGGACATGCCGGTGGACAGGATGATGGTGCGGCCGGTGGCGCGCAGCGCCTGCAGCAGTTCGTCGTCGGTCAGGCAGGCCGAGGCGACCTTGTGCGCCGGGACGTCGAACTTCTCCAGGAACTCGACCGACGGCACGTCCCACGGGGAGGCGAACCAGTCGATGCCGCGCTTGCGGCAGTACTCGTCGATCGCCCGGTAGCCGTCCTCGTCGAACTCGACGCGGTGCCGGTAGTCGATGTACGTCATACGGCCCCAGGGGGTGTCGCGCTCGATGTCCCACTGGTCGCGCGGGGTGCAGATCTCCGGGGTGCGCTTCTGGAACTTGACCGCGTCGCAGCCCGCGGCGACGGCCGCGTCGATCAGGGCGAACGCGTTCTCCAGGTCGCCGTTGTGGTTGATGCCGATCTCGCCGGTGACGTAGACGGGCTGTCCGTTGCCGATGTGGCGGGAGCCGACGGGACGGAGGTTTGCGGGGATGGATGTGGTCACGAGGGTGTTCCTTACGGGTCGGTGCTTCGGGGGGATTGCGGACATGGGGTGTCTCGTCGGCCGTCTCAGCGGGCGAGAGTGGGGCCCAGCAGCCAGGCGGCGATCTCGCGGATCGCGCCGTGGCCGCCCTGGGCCGTGGTGATGGCGCGGGCCGCGGCGCGCACCACGTCGTGGGCACCCGCGACGGCGACGGGCCAGCCGACCAGGCCGAAGCACGGCAGGTCGTTGACGTCGTTGCCGGCGTAGAGCACCCGTTCGGGCGCGATGCCGTTCTCCTCGCACCACTGCTTGAGCGCGAGGTCCTTGCGGTCGATGCCGTGCAGTACGGGGACCTGCAGCTTGCGGGCCCGTGCGGCGACGACCGCGTTGGTCTCGGTGGACAGGATCAGGACGGGCATTCCGGCGCGGCGCAGGGCCGCGACGCCGAGGCCGTCACCGCGGTGCACGGTGACCGACTCGTGCCCGTCGGCGTCGATCAGCACCCGGTCGTCGGTCTGGGTGCCGTCGAAGTCGAGGACGACCGCGTCGACGTCGGCCCAGCCGGGCGTCGTCGTGCGCGGGTCGAGCAGCGGGGCCAGCGCGCGGGCCCGCTCCAGGTCGGCGGGCTCGTCGATCTCCAGGACCCGCGCCGGGTCGGTGCGGACGAGTTCGGTGCGGCCGAAGAAGCGGTGGTTCGCGGCGCGGAAGCCGGCCGCGCGCATCGCGTACGCGGTGCCGGTCTCCAGCAGGTCCTGCGGGCGGTCCTGGCGGCGCGGCCGGGTGGACTTGTCGTGGTTGACGCCGACGGCGCCGTCCGCGGTCCCGGCTTCGGCCTCGCGCCAGATGAAGCCGTGGAAGGGGGCGACGGTGTGGGCGGTGTCCGCGCCGCCGTCCAGCACCGCGGCGGCGACGCCGTCGACCTCCTCGGCGGTGATGAACGGGCTGGTGCACTGGACGAGGAGGACCACGTCGGTGGGGGTGCCGGTCATCGCCTCGTGGGCGTCCATCGCGTGCAGCACCGCGGCCTCGCTGGTCGCGGTGTCGCCCGCGATCGCCGCCGGGCGCAGCACGACTTCCGCGCCGGCGGCGCGGGCGACTTCCGCGATGGCGGGGTCGTCGGTGGAGACGACCACCGCCGTGACGCGGGCCGCCTCCGTGCAGGCCGCTACGGCGCGGGCCACCAGCGGTACGCCGCTCACCGGGGCGAGGTTCTTCCCGGGTACGCCCTTGGAACCCCCGCGGGCGGGGATCACCGCCAGGACGCTTCCAGCGGGGGTAAGTGAGGGGTCGGTCATGAGGTGGCTCCTGTCGTCTTCCGGGCCTCCGGGCCCCTTGCGG
Organism: Actinacidiphila alni; assembly: GCF_900112845.1. Lineage (GTDB taxonomy): Bacteria > Actinomycetota > Actinomycetes > Streptomycetales > Streptomycetaceae > Actinacidiphila > Actinacidiphila alni. The sequence goes on along the minus strand of NZ_FONG01000005.1, from coordinate 367,325 downwards.
CTCCTCCGCGGAGGAGGGCGCCCGCGCTGCGCATGCGGAGTACGTGCACCCCAGGGGCGCTGGGGGCACCCCCAGCGGTAGCTGGGGGAGGAACTGCGCGCTCAGCCCGCGCGGGGCTGCGGCTGACAAACCGCCCCCAGTGGGGCAGACGCTGTTGTTTTTGCGACCACCGGCCGGTGGGGGCTGAGCGCGCAGTTCCCCGCGCCCCTGAAAGACCTCGGTCACCCCCCGACGCAGAGGCGAGGCACAGGGGGCGCGCCCCTGGAAGACCTGGGGCACCCTTCGGCGGAAGGGCGAGGTAGACGGGCGGGCCCAGCGGCGGCGTCATAGCTGGCCCCAGCGGCGGATGGTGGGGGCTACGCGCTGGACGCCCTGCCGGTAGGCGGTGCGGGCGGAGTTGCGGACGAAGTCGCGGACGGCGCGGCGGACGGGGCCGGGGTCGCGGGGGGCGAGGCCGCCGGCGGGCTCGCCCTTGGGGTCGAGGCCGTGGCGGGCGAGGACGCCGGGGAGGTAACCGGGCGCGGTGCGCAGGGTGTAGTAGGGGGCGATCCGCGGGAGTTCGGGCTCGGCGAGCAGGGACTGGACGCGGGCGCGCAGGGCCGCGTACGGCGCGAGCGCGGCGACACCGTGGGCGGCGGTCCAGTCGGGATGGGCGCGCGGCACGTACCCGTCGTCCAGCTCGTCCCACGAGGCGAAGCAGCCGGAGCCGAGGAAGTGGTGGTTGCCGAGCGACTCGCGGATGCCGAGGTCGGTGAGGACGGCGGTCGGGATGCCGCGGTGCAGGGATTCGAGCGCGGCGGTCGAACTGACCGTCACCAGCAGGTCGGTACGGTCCAGGACCTCGGCCATGTTGCCGTAGACCAGGGAGAGGTTGTCCGGCGGGTCGAGGGCGGCGACCAGCTTCTGGTACGGGTGCTCCTCGATGTGCGTGGTGTGCTCGCCGGGCTTGCTGCGGAGTTTCACCAGGACCGCGCGCTCGGGGTGCTGCCGCGCGTGGTCGACGGTGCGGCGCAGCAGGTGGATGCGGTCCGCGCGGCCCTCGGGCGCGGACGGCTGCACGGCGAAGGTGACGGTGAACGGCCGCTCCGTGTCCGCCCTGTGGGGCCGGTACGGCTCGCCGCCGAGGAAGGGCAGCGCCGTCTCGACGATGCTCGCCGTGGGGTGGCCGACGCCTTCGTAGACGTCCCTGAACCGCCGTGCGTCGTCGGCGCTGTTGGCGAGGACGACATCGGCGCCGGCCCGCAGCAGCAGACCGTCGGCGAGCTTCTCGTAGACGACGCCGACGTAGCCGGTGACGACCAACGGCCGCCGCGGGCGGCCCTGCCAGGCCCGGGCGAAGCCGTGCAGGAGGGCCTGGACGGTGCCGCCGACGCAGGAGACGACGACCACGTCGCAGCTCTCCTCGTCGATCCTGGCCAGCATCTCGGCCGCGGTCAGCTCCGCCATGGAGTCCGCGGGGATGCCGAGTTCGGCCAGCTGACGGGGCGTCGGCGTGGCCCGGCCGCGCAGCAGGCGCGCGTCGAGACGGGCATCCGGGTCGATCCGGCGCGCGGTCAGCGCACCCCACTTCCACCGGGTGTCCGAATCGGCGATCACAGTGACCCGCAAAGGGCCGGGATTGCGTTTTGGCACGGACCGACCCTAGGAAGCGGCTGGGTTCATCGCGCCAATTCGCGGCCAACAGCAGGTAAACAGCGGAACGCGAGTTAGCCACCCACCCCGCCTGGCCAGGGAGTTCGGCGATCTTCCCGAATTGCCGCGCCACCGGTTGGCCATCTTCCGTTTACCCAGATGTACGCTCGACGCAAAGCAAAAGGACAGTCAAACGCCCTAAGGTACGGCGAGTGGTCAAGCTCTCCGTTATCGTGCCCTTTTTCAATGTGCAGCAATACGCACTGGATACCCTGCGCAGCCTGCGGGCGAATGCCTCGCCCGACTACGAGTTCGTGCTGGTGGACGACTGCTCCACCGACCGGACTCCGGCGATCCTGGAGCAGGCCCTGGACTCCGTACCGGGCGCCAGACTCGTCCGGCACGAGAAGAACGGGGGCCTGGCCACCGCGCGCAACACCGGTATCGACGCGGCACGCGGCGAGTACCTGACCTTCCTCGACGGCGACGACTGGTACGGGCCCGGCTATCTGCCGCGGCTGCTCGGGGCGATCACCGACCTGGGCACCGACTTCGTCCGCGTCGACCACGTCCAGTGCACCGGCTCCACCCGCAACATCATCCGGGTGCCGCACGGCCGCCGCGGCACGGTGCTCAAGGCCCGCGACGCGATCCTGCCCGCCGACCGCTCCACCTCGGTGGACTACCCGTACGCCTGGGCCGGGATCTACCACCGGCGGCTGGTGGACCGCGGGCTGCTGCACTTCCCCGACGGGCTGCGCACCGCGGAGGACCGGCCGTGGATCTGGCGGCTGCACCGCGAGGCGGACACCTTCGCGGTCGCCGCGGACCTGATGGGGATCTTCTACCGGCGCGGGGTGTCCACCTCGCTCACCCAGATCGGCGACGTCCGGCAGCTGGACTTCATCCGCAGCTTCGACCAGGTGATCGCCGAGACCGCGCGGGACCGGGACGCGGACGCGTTCATGCCGAAGGCGGTCCGCACCTACTGCGCGATCATCGCCCACCACCTGAACAACCTGGAGCGCTTCGAACCGGCCGTGGCCCGCCGCCTGAAGGCGATGAGCGCCGCCGCGCTGCGCAAGCTGCCGCAGGACGTGCTCACCGAGGCGCTGGACTCGATGGACCTGGAGCGCAGCGTGAAGCTGCGCCGGCTGCGCCGCCGACCGGGCCGCGCCGAGGACACCGCGGCCGTGCCCGCGCACCCGCCCGCCCCGCGGCCGGGGCGCGCGGCCGTGGGCCCGGACGCGGCGGACGCCGACGCGGCCGACCCGGCCGCCGACAATCTCGACGCCCTGGACGATCCCGAGTCCCTGGACGATCTCGACGCACGCGACAACGAGGGAGAGGTCGCGTGATGGCGCGCCGTACCCAGCTTTTCCTGGCGTCCACGCTCTACGGCGCCGCCACCCTGGCCGCCGCCCTGGACGCCGGCTCCTTCTCCCCGGCCGACCGCCGGCTGCTGGTGGTCTGCAACAACTCGGCCATCCCGGAGATCACCCCGCCGCTGGACGAGTCCCCCGGCTTCGCCGCGCTGCGCTCCCGCTTCGACCGGCTGGTCTCCTGGAACGAGGCCATCCACCCGATGCACCCCAGCGGCTGGCAGCCGCGCGCCGACGACGTGCCGATCTGGGAGCGCTACGTCCGCAGCCTGTGGGACCTCGGCGACGACAGCGTCGAGCTGGTCGTGGAGTCGATCCAGGTGCAGCCGGCGCTCGCGGTGGCGGCCGTCTTCCAGACCGCGCCGATCACCGTCTACGCCGACGGCCTGATGTCGTACGGCCCGACCCGCAACAAGCTGGGCGCGCTGGTGGACACCAGGATCGACCGGCTGCTGCACCTGGACCTGGTGCCGGGGCTGCGTCCGCTGCTGCTCAGCGAGCACGGCGTGGCGTCAGAGGTGGTGCCGTCCGAGGAGTTCACCAAGGTGCTCGCGGAGCTGGCCGAGTCCTCGCTGGCCGCGGGCGGCGACGATCTGGCGGGGGTGCCGGAGGGCGCCGCGCTGCTGCTCGGCCAGTACCTGTCGGCGCTCGGCCTGATCTCCCCGGCCGAGGAGGAGGAGCTGCACCTGTCGATGGTGCGCGGCGCGGCGAAGCTCGGGCACACCGAGATCGTCTTCAAGCCGCACCCCACCGCGCCGGCCGACTGGACGGAGCCGCTGAAGGCGGAGGCCGAGCGGCTGGGCGCGCGCTTCACGGTGCTCAACACCCCGGCGCTGGCGGAGGTGCTCTACCAGAAGTCGCGCCCGGCGCTGGTGGTCGGCTGCTTCTCCACGGCGCTGCTGACCGCGTCGGCCTTCTACGGCATCCCGGTGGCCCGTACCGGCACCGAGCTGCTGCTCGGCCGGCTCACCCCGTACCAGAACAGCAACCGCGTCCCGGTGACGATCGTGCACGCGCTCGTACCGGACCTGGCGGACACCGCCGCCGTACGGGCGTGGCAGCCGCCGTCGCCGGAGCGGGTGGCGGCCGAGCTGACGCCGCTGGTGCGGACGGTGGGCTTCTGCATGCAGCCGGTCGCGTACCCGAAGCTGCGGCCGGAGGCGGAGGCGTATCTGAGCCGGCACCTGTCGGCGCGGACCTGGCCGTACTTCAAGCGGCGGCGGCTGACCTCGCTGGGGCTGCCGGGCGCGGTCCCGGCGCGGCTGGCGTTCGTGCCGCGCAATCCGACGGTGCGGCGGGTGGCGCGCCGGGCGCGGGCGCTGAAGAAGGCCACGATGGGGTGACTCCGACGCCTCGGGCCGCGATGGGTCGCGGTGAGTTCGGTCACGATCGCCGCCGGTGAGGCTTTTGTCCCTTTACCGGCGGCGCGGGACAGCGCATCGTGGAGGCTTCCCCGGGGGCCCCAGCGCCGTACACGCACGATGAGGACTGACGCCGTGAGCGATTTCGCCGCACCCCGCCCGCACACCGAGCCCGTGACGGGCACCGGCGGGCCCAAGGACCGCAAGCACCTCGTCGAGCAGATCGCGGGCTGGACGCTCACGGTCGTGGTCGCGATGCTGATCGTCCAGCTGCACCTGATGTGACCGCCGGTCCGGGACCGCAGAGCCCCGGACCCACCTGCCGGAGGAGCCTCAGAAGGCGTCGGACGGGACGTAGGTGCCCCAGACCTCGCGCAGCGCGTTGCAGACCTCGCCGACCGTGGCGCGGGCCCGCAGCGCCTCCTTCATCGGGTAGAGCACGTTGTCACTGCCCTGCGCGGCCTTCTGGAGCGCTGCCAGCGCCGCGTCGACGGCCGGCTGGTCGCGGCGGGCGCGCAGTTCGGCGAGCCGGGCCGCCTGCTGGGCCTCGATGGCCGGGTCCACCCGCAGCGGCTCGTACGGCTCCTCCTCGTCGAGCTGGTAGCGGTTGACGCCGACCACGACGCGCTCGCCCGAGTCGGTCTGGAGCGCGATCCGGTACGCCGAGCGCTCGATCTCCTGCTTCTGGAAGCCGTGCTCGATCGCGGCGACCGCGCCGCCCAGCTCCTCGACCTTGTCCATCAGCGCCAGCGCCGCCGCCTCGACGTCGTCGGTGAGCTTCTCCACCACGTACGAACCGGCGAACGGGTCGACGGTCGCGGTGACGTCCGTCTCGTAGGCCAGCACCTGCTGGGTGCGCAGTGCGAGGCGGGCGGACTTGTCGGTGGGCAGCGCGATGGCCTCGTCGAAGGAGTTGGTGTGCAGCGACTGGGTGCCGCCGAGCACCGCCGCCAGGCCCTGGACTGCGACCCGCACCAGATTGACCTCGGGCTGCTGCGCGGTGAGTTGCACGCCTGCGGTCTGGGTGTGGAAGCGCAGCATCTGCGACTTGGGGTTCTTCGCGCCGAACTTCTCGCGCATCACGCGCGCCCAGATCCGCCGGGCGGCGCGGAATTTCGCGACCTCCTCCAGGATCGTGGTGCGGGAGACGAAGAAGAAGGACAGCCGGGGCGCGAAGTCGTCCACGTCCATCCCGGCCGCGACGGCGGTGCGCACGTACTCGATGCCGTCGGCGAGCGTGAAGGCGATCTCCTGCGCGGGCGAGGCGCCGGCCTCGGCCATGTGGTAGCCGGAGATCGAGATGGTGTTCCACTTCGGGATCTCGCGGCGGCAGTAGCCGAAGATGTCCGCGATCAGCCGCAGGCTGGGCTTGGGCGGGAAGATGTACGTGCCGCGGGCGATGTACTCCTTCAGCACGTCGTTCTGCACCGTGCCGGTCAGCGCGGACGCCTCGATGCCCTGCTCCTCGGCGACCAGCTGGTACATCAGCAGCAGCAGGGCGGCCGGGGCGTTGATCGTCATCGAGGTGGAGACCTGGTCCAGCGGGATGCCGTCGAAGAGGACCTTCATGTCCTCGACCGAGTCGATCGCCACGCCGACCTTGCCGACCTCGCCGTGCGCGATCACCGCGTCGGAGTCGTGGCCCATCTGGGTGGGCAGGTCGAAGGCGACCGACAGGCCCATCGTGCCGTTGGCGATCAGGCCCTTGTAGCGGGTGTTGGACTCGGCGGCGGTGCCGAAGCCGGCGTACTGCCGCATCGTCCACGGACGCCCGGTGTACATCGACTTGTAGACACCGCGGGTGTACGGGTAGGCGCCGGGTTCGCCCAGCTGCTCGGCCGGATCCCAGCCCTCCAACACGCCCGGCCCGTACACCGGCTCGATCGGCAGTCCCGACTCCGACTCGCGTGTCATGCTCACGCCTCCGCAATGGTCATTACTGGCGGGTAATCAGCTCCCCCAGACACGGACTGTAGTGGCGGCCGTGCGTGCCGTGGAGAGCGACCGGCTGGGACCTTCCTCACAGTCACCTGGCCGTGCTCACAGTCTTCCCCCAGGTTGCCGCAACCGCGCGGCCGGGAATCGGTGTCTAGGGAGGAACAGACCGATGCTTCAGGGTGACCCAGGGGGATGAAGAGATGAAGGCCATACGCGGCAGATCACCGGTGGCGGTGACCGTGGCGACCGTCACGGCGGCGCTGTCCGCCGCCGTCCTGGTCGGCTGCGGACCGCAGTCGTCCGACGCGGCGGGCAAGGGGAAGGCGACGGCGACAGCGTCGCGGACCACCACGGCGGCGCCGTCGCCGAGCGCGACGACCGGCGGACCGACCACCCAGGCCCCGGCCACCACCGCCCCGCCGACCACCACCGCGCCCACCACGGCGGCCCCGACGACGACGGCACCGGCCACGACCAAGCCGCCCGTCCCCGTCGTGGTCTCCTACGGCGAGACCAGCGCCAAGGTGCGCGAACTCCAGGCCCGGCTCGCCCAGCTCCACCTCTTCAGCCAGTCCCCGACCGGCTTCTACGGCGCCGTCACCCAGCACTCGGTCAGCGACTTCCAGGAGCGGCACGGGCTGACCGTCACCGGCAGGGTCACCGAGGCCACCTGGACCAAGCTGCGGGCGCTGACCCGCACGCCGACCCACAAGGAGCTGTACCCGGTCGCCAAGCCGCAGCCCGCGGGCAAGCTGGACGCACGCTGCATGACCGGCCGCGCCATGTGCGTGAGCAAGACCTCGCGCACCCTGTCGTGGGTGGTGGACGGCAAGGTGCTCGCCACGATGGACGTCCGCTTCGGGTCGCAGTACACCCCGACCCGGGAGGGGCTCTTCCACGTCAGCTTCAAGAGCCGTGACCACGTCTCGACGATCTACCACACGGCCATGCCGTACGCGATGTTCTTCAGCGGCGGCCAGGCGGTGCACTACTCGTCGGACTTCGCCGCCCGCGGTTACGCGGGGGCGTCCCACGGCTGTGTGAACGTCCGGGACAAGGCGGCGATCGCCGCGCTGTTCGACCAGGTCAAGGTCGGCGACAAGGTCGTCGTCTACTGGTGAGGCGCGGCGCCGCCGTCCCCGGATGGAGCGGGCGCGGCCGGGCAGGGGGAATGCGCCCGGCCGCGCCCTGTGCGCGGACCCCGATACGGGGAGAACCTGGGTCCACAGGACCGATGACCAGTCGGTCCACTTCCTACAGCGCACCGGCCCGCGGAAGTGTCACCTGCCGCGCCCGCGGCCACCCCGCCTGGCGTGCCCCTTTTCCCATTCCGTGCCGCAATGCACCCGATGCGCGCCCGCCGTGCGGCACCTTCCCCACGACCTCCGGTGCCCCCGGTCGTGCCCGTTCCGGGCAGCGGGTACGGGCGGGGCGGTACGTACGGACGGGGCCGTCGATACGGTGGCGCCGCTCCTGCGGACGCGGGAGGCACGGGAATCGTCGGAGGTCTCGCCCGGCGTGGGCGGCGTACTCGGTACGGCGCCCACGGTCGCGGCGGGCGGCCTGACCCCCGGTCCCTCGCCGCCCACGGCGTACCTGCCGCCGGCCACCGCGACGGCCACCCCGGCAACGGCGAGCGCGGCCCCGACCGCAGCCGACACCCGCCGACCCCGCTTCTTGCGGAGAACGGTTCCTCCAGCTACCGCTGGGGGAGGAACTGCGCGGGCAACCCCCACCGGCCCGGTGGTCGCGAAACCAACAGCACCCGCCCCTTCGGGGCGGCTTGTACGGAAAGCGGCGACAGCCGCTGCCTCACGCGCCGGATCAGCGCCCGAAACGGGCGCCGCGGCGGCGGACAGCAACCGCGCCAGCCGCGCCGCACTCATCAGCGCCCGCCCGTCCGGCGGCGCCGGACACCCACCGGAGACGAGCGCTTCGGCGGCCTCGGCGTCGAGCCAGTCCACGGCGACACCGCCGCCGAGATCCCGCCCCGCCCCGCGGCGCACCCGCATCACACGGCCTCGGAGGCAGAGGCAGGAGCGGGCGCCGAGGCAGCGGAAGAAGCGGAAGCAGCCGCCGAGAAGGCCACGCCGACATGGTCGGCGTCCCCCGCGGGATCGCGAAAAGCCGCGTCCTGCTCAAGGAGTTCGGCCAGCCGCCGCAGCCCGCGGTGGGTGGCCATCCGGACGGACCCGGCCCGTTTGCCGAGGACACGGGCGGCGCTGGTGGAGTCGAGCCCCATGACGACGCGGAGCAGGACGGCTTCGGCCTGCTCGCGCGGCAGCGCCGCTATCGCGGCGAGCGCGCGGTCGGTGGCGACCGCGTCGAGCGCCTCACCGGCGGTGTCGGCCCGGTCGGGCAGCTGCACGAGTTCGTCGACGCCGGCCCCGGAGACCGGCCGCCGGGCGCGCGCCCTGATGTGGTCGAGCGCCCGGTTGCGGGCTATCCGCGCGGCCCAGCCGCGCACGGAGTCGCCCGCGCCGCGGAAGTTGGGCAGGTCGCGGGCGATCTGCAGCCACGCCTCGGAGGCGACGTCCTCGGCGTCCACCGGACCGACCAGGCTGCGCACGTATTGCAGCAACTGCGGCTGTACGGCGCGGTACACCACGCGGAACGCGGCCTCGTCGCCGCGCTGCGCCCCGGCTACCGCGGTCTCCAGGTCCACCTCTGGCCCCACCCCCTCGAACACTGGCCCCATCCTGCCTCATGTGGGAGCGGTGACACTTTTGAACGTGGATACGCCGTACAAGACGGCGGCCGGGGACGCTCCTGTGGGGGGAGGCGGCCCCCGGCCGTCGTCAACTCCCCCCATGCAGGTGCTTCATGAAAAGCCGTTGAGGAGTCCTCCGATGTCATTGGACCGTCTCCTCGACGGGCTCCCGGGCGGGCTGCCGCCCGGACGGCTGATTCCCGGCTCCTCCCCCGGTCTGTGGCTGAGCGACGAACCCGTGGTCGCCCCCGGCCGGTTGTGGGCCCGCTACCAGGCACAGCAGTGGCGTACGGGCTGGCTGCCGGTGCTGATGGCCTGGCCGTGCGCCGACGGCGCCGGGCACACCGCCGAGGAGATCGACGCCGTGGACGCGGGCGCGTCGCTGCGCGAGGCGTGGTCGTCGTACCAGGAGGCGCGTTCGCTGCGGCCGCCGCACCCGGCGATCGACGAGGTGTGGCCGGACGAGACGGCCGCCCTGCTGGCCGCCGACCCGGGCCCGCCCTTCACCCGCTTCCCCGGTCTGGCCGCCGCGGCGGACCCGCACCCCGGCCCGGCGCCCGACGCGGTGGCCCGCGCGGCCGTCGGCCAGATGCTGCACTACTTCACCACCCGTTTCATCGCGCACATCGCGCTGGTCCGCGCCGGGCGCACCGCCGACATCCCGGCGCTCGCGGGCTGGCAGACCGAGGCGCCGGCGCTGGACCTGTCGGCGCTGCTGCGCACCTGGGAGGACCGGTTCGGCGCCCGGGTGATCGGCTTCGAGGGCTCGTCGGTCTTCGTGTCGGTGGCCTCGCCGCCGCTGTCCTCGGCGCACGCCGCGCACGTCGCCCTGGAACACGTACTGACCGGCGCGTCCAATCTCAATGACGGCACCTTCCCCTTCCCCGACTACGCCGAGGCGCTGCGCGGCGAGCGGCTGTGGTCGTTCTGGTGGGACTGACGTCACCCGACAGACGTCACCCGACAACTGACGCCACCCGGCACCGACCGTCGATCAACGTCAACACCCGACCGCCACCCTTCCCGTACGGGTGAAGTTCAAGCGGCCGACCGGACACCTCGGGCCCGGGCGTAACCGAGTGCCCCTACAGTGGGCGCCATCCCCTGCCGTACCCGCCGTATCCCTCCAGGAGCCCCGCGCTGTCCAGTGACACCCCGCCCAAGGGGCTGTACCTGCTCAACCAGGCCCCCTCCCTGGCCGCGGAGGCGGCGCTGCGCACCTGCTGCGGCAGCCACCGCTGGGCCCGCCGGATGGCCGCGCACCGCCCGTACCCCACGGTCGAGGCGCTGCTTGCCGCGGCCGACGAGGCGGCGTACGACCTGACGTCCGGAGATCTGGCCGAGGCGCTGGCCGGCGAGGCCACCACCGCGCTGCCCGACCGCGGCGGTCTGGCCGTGCACACCGCGCTGCGCGCGGCGAACGCGGCGTACGAAGCGAAGTTCGGCCATGTCTTCGTGCTCGCGCTGACCGGTCTCGACGACCCGGACGACCCGGCGGCGGTGCTCGACCAGACGCTGGCGAGCCTGCGCGAGCGGCTCGGGCACGACGAGGACGAGGAGTCGGTGGCGACGGCGGAGCAGCTGCGCCGGATCTGCCGTGACCGGCTGCGACGCCTGGCGGATTCACCCGACCGTGCGGGATCGATCACACCTGGCCTACCCCGCGGTACGGAGCCGACATCGCGTCGCTACGATGGCCGGGGCCGGTGGACCGTACCCGGCCGGGCGTGACCGACTAGCAAGGAAGCGACAGCCGGCACCCCTCGCCCCGCTCCCGGAGGGTTTTTTCCGTGCCGGCTGGAACGCTGTACCGCGGCCGGGAAGGCATGTGGTCGTGGGTGGCTCATCGAGTCACCGGTGTCCTCATCTTCTTCTTCCTGTTCGTCCATGTCCTCGACACCGCCCTCGTACGGGTCTCCCCCGAGGATTACGACAAGGTCGTCGCGACCTACAAGACCCCGATCGTCAGCCTGCTGGAGTACGGCCTCGTCGCCGCGATCCTCTTCCACGCGCTGAACGGACTGCGGATCATCGCCGTCGACTACTGGACCAAGGGCCCGCGCTACCAGAAGCAGATGCTCTGGACGGTGCTCGGCCTGTGGGTCCTGCTCATGGTCGGCGCGATCTACCCCGTCCTCGGCCACGCCGCACGAGTCCTGTTCGGGAGCTGACCCACATGTCGACCGATACCTCCCCCGTGGACGCCGTCGAGCTGACCGGCTCCAGCGTCACGTACGGCCCGGACAACCCGGCCCCGGTCATCGAGCCGCCGCGGGCCCGCACCAAGCGGACCCCGCGCGCCACCCGGACCAACTTCGAGCTGTACGGCTGGCTGTTCATGCGGCTGTCCGGCGTGGTGCTCGTGGTGCTGGTCCTCGGCCACCTGCTGATCCAGCTGGTGCTGGACGGCGGCGTCACCAAGGTCGGCTTCGCCTTCGTCGCGGGCCGCTGGGCCTCGCCGTTCTGGCAGGGCTGGGACCTGGTGATGCTGTGGCTGGCCATGCTGCACGGCGGCAACGGCCTGCGGACCGTCATCAACGACTACGCCGAGCAGGCGAACACCCGCTTCTGGCTGAAGACGCTGCTGTTCACCGCTGTGGCGTTCACCATCGTGCTCGGGTCGCTGGTGATCTTCACCTTCGACCCGAACATCCGCTAGGCCAGGGCAGGACAGGGAAGCGACCCCATGCAGATCCACAAGTACGACACCGTCATCGTCGGCGCGGGCGGCGCCGGTATGCGCGCGGCCATCGAGGCCACCAAGCGCAGCCGCACCGCCGTCCTGACCAAGCTCTACCCGACCAGGTCCCACACCGGCGCGGCACAGGGCGGCATGGCCGCCGCCCTGGCCAACGTCGAGGAGGACAACTGGGAGTGGCACACCTTCGACACGATCAAGGGCGGTGACTACCTGGTCGACCAGGACGCCGCCGAGATCCTGGCGAAGGAGGCCATCGACGCGGTCCTGGACCTGGAGAAGATGGGCCTGCCGTTCAACCGGACGCCCGAGGGCCGGATCGACCAGCGCCGCTTCGGCGGCCACACCCGCAACCACGGCGAGGCCGCGGTGCGCCGCGCCTGCTACGCCGCGGACCGCACCGGCCACATGATCCTCCAGACGCTGTACCAGAACTGTGTCAAGGAGGGCGTGGAGTTCTTCAACGAGTTCTACGTCCTTGACCAGCTGCTGGTCGAGGTCGACGGCGTCAAGCGGTCGGCGGGCGTGGTCGCGTACGAGCTGGCCACCGGCGAGATCCACGTCTTCCAGGCGAAGGCCGTGATCTACGCGTCCGGCGGCACCGGCAAGTTCTTCAAGGTGACGTCCAACGCGCACACCCTGACCGGTGACGGCCAGGCCGCGGTCTACCGGCGCGGACTGCCGCTGGAGGACATGGAGTTCTTCCAGTTCCACCCGACGGGCATCTGGCGGATGGGCATCCTGCTGACGGAGGGCGCCCGCGGTGAGGGCGGCATCCTCCGCAACAAGGACGGCGAGCGCTTCATGGAGAAGTACGCGCCGGTCATGAAGGACCTGGCCTCGCGCGACGTCGTCTCCCGGGCGATCTACACCGAGATCCGTGAGGGCCGCGGCTGCGGTCCCGAGGGTGACCACGTCTACCTGGACCTCACCCACCTGCCGCCGGAGCAGCTGGACGCGAAGCTGCCGGACATCACCGAGTTCGCGCGCACGTACCTGGGCATCGAGCCGTACACCGACCCGATCCCGATCCAGCCGACCGCGCACTACGCGATGGGCGGCATCCCGACCAACGTCCAGGGCGAGGTGCTCAGCGACAACAGCACCGTCGTGCCCGGTCTGTACGCGGCCGGCGAGGTGGCCTGCGTGTCGGTGCACGGCGCGAACCGGCTCGGCACCAACTCGCTGCTGGACATCAACGTCTTCGGCCGCCGTTCGGGCATCGCCGCCGCCGAGTACGCGCACGCCAACGACTTCGTGCCGCTGCCGGAGGACCCGGCCTCGCTGGTCGAGGAGCAGGTGGAGCGGCTGCGCGACTCCAACGGCACCGAGCGGGTGTCGGTGATCCGCACCGAGCTGCAGGAGTGCATGGACGCCAATGTGATGGTGTTCCGCACCGAGCAGACCATCAAGACGGCCGTCGAGAAGATCGGCGAGCTGCGCGAGCGGTACCGGAACGTGGCGATCCAGGACAAGGGCAAGCGGTTCAACACCGACCTGCTGGAGGCCGTCGAGCTGGGCAATCTGCTCGACCTGGCCGAGGTCATGGCGGTGTCCGCGCTGGCCCGCAAGGAGTCGCGCGGCGGTCACTACCGCGAGGACTACCCGAACCGCGACGACGTGAACTTCATGCGGCACACGATGGCCTACCGCGAGGTGGACGCGACCGGCGTCGAGTCGATCCGCCTCGACTACAAGCCGGTCGTGCAGACCCGCTACCAGCCGATGGAGCGTAAGTACTGATGAGCACCCCGACGCTCGACAAGCACTCGGCGGCCCTGGATGCCGCCGAGGTGACCGATGCGCACCTGATCACGATCACGCTGCGGATCCGCCGGTTCAACCCGGAGGTCTCCGCGGACCCGGAGTGGGTCGACTACCAGCTGCCGATCGACCCGAAGGAGCGCGTCCTGGACGCGCTGCACAAGGTCAAGTGGGAGATCGACGGTTCGCTGACCTTCCGCCGGTCGTGCGCGCACGGGGTCTGCGGCTCCGACGCGATGCGGATCAACGGCAAGAACCGGCTGGCCTGCAAGACCCTGATCAAGGACATCAACCCGGACAAGCCGATCACGGTCGAGGCGATCAAGGGCCTGACCGTGCTGAAGGACCTCGTGGTCGACATGGACCCGTTCTTCCAGGCGTACCGGGACGTGATGCCCTTCCTGATCACCAAGGGCAACGAGCCGACCCGGGAGCGCCTGCAGTCCGCCGCGGACCGCGAGCGCTTCGACGACACCACCAAGTGCATCCTGTGCGCCGCGTGCACCTCGTCCTGCCCGGTCTTCTGGAACGACGGCCAGTACTTCGGCCCGGCCGCCATCGTCAACGCGCACCGTTTCATCTTCGACTCGCGCGACGAGGCGGGCGAGCAGCGCCTGGAGATCCTGAACGACAAGGACGGCGTCTGGCGCTGCCGCACCACCTTCAACTGCACGGACGCCTGCCCGCGCGGCATCGAGGTGACCAAGGCCATCCAGGAAGTGAAGCGGGCGCTGATCACCCGCCGCTTCTGATTCCCCGTCCCGTACGGCCGAAGGGCCCGCCCGGCACCGATGGTGCCGGGCGGGCCCTTTCGTATCCGTGCGGGTACGTACCCGCTAGGTACCCGCTACGTACCCGCGGGTCCGCTCAGGGGGTCTCGGCGAAGATCTCGCGGGCGGCCGTCAGGCCGTTGAGGGCGGCGGGGAAGCCGGCGTAGCCGGCCATCTGGGTGAGGGTTTCGACGACTTCGGTGCGGGTGCCGCCGACGTTGAGGAAGGCGCGGATGTGGACGCGGAGTTGGGGGGCCGCGGTGCCGAGGGCGGTGCACATGGCGATGCTGGCCAGTTCGCGGGTGGGCAGGTCGAGGCCGGTGCGGGTGTAGACGTCGCCGAAGACGTACTCGACCAGGTAGCGGCCGAGGTCGGGGGCGATGTCGTCGAGGGAGGCGACGACGTGGACGCCTTCGGGGCCGTCGACGGCGCGCAGGGCGTCCAGGCCGCGCTGGTAGCGGTCGCCGTCGACCGCTTCCTTGACGACGGGGTCGTCGTCGGCGGGGTGGGCGGCGAAGACCTCGCGGGCGGCGGCGAGGGCGTTGAGGGCGGCGGGGAAGCCCGCGTAGACGCTGGTGTGGATGAAGGTCTCGACGATCTCGCGCCGGGTGCAGCCGACGTTGAGGGCGCCCGCGATGTGGAAGCGCAGTTGGGGCGCGGCGTTGCCGAGGGCGGCCAGCGCGGCGACGGTGGCGATCTGTCGCTGCCGCGGGGTGAGGCCGGGGCGGGACCAGATGTCGCCGTAGCCGAAGGCGACGGTGAAGCGGGCCAGGTCGGGCGCGATGTCGGAGATCGCGTCGAGGATGGCGGAGCTCTCGCCGCCGGTGACCTGGCGGAGGGCGGCGAGGCCGCGGGCGTAGCGCGCCTCCTCCGTCTCGGAGGTGGTGGGCACAGGGTTCGCGGTGCTGTCGGTGCTGGCAGTGCTGTCGGCGTGCGTCATGGACAAGACGCTAGGGGTTGGAGTCGGCTCCAACGCAAGTGCCGTCCCGTTCAGCCGTCCGCGCCGCCCTTGGCCGGCTTTTCCTGACCCTCGGGACCGGCCTCCGCCGCCAGCATCACCTTCCGCAGCAGGTCCGACAGCGTGCGCCGCTCGCGCGGTGTGAGCACGCCCAGCAGCCGGATCTCCTCCCGCCCCTGCACCTCCATCGCGCCGAGCCACGCCTCCCGCCCGGCGGCGGTGAGTTGGACGTCGACCCGGCGCCGGTCGGCGGCCGACGGCGTACGGCGGACGAAGCCGCGCCGCTCCAGGGCGTCCAGCCGGCCGGTGATGGAGGCGGGGGCCATCTTGAGGTCGGCGGCGAGTTCGGAGGGGACGGCGCTGCCGCCGCGCCCGGCGAGCGTGTGCAGCGTGTCGTACTCGTGCTTGTGCAGCCCGTGGTCGACGAGCGAGCGCTGCTTGACGGTACGCAGGTGATAGGTGAGCAGCATGGCCCGGGTGGCGGCGCCCTCGATGTCGGGGTCGAGGTCGGGCAGTACGGGCTGCCAGCGGGCGACATGGCCGTCGGTCCAGTCGTGCGGGGTGGGCATGGTCCCGATCCTATGCCCCGGGCGAAAAATACGACGGTGCCGAAATATTCGTTGACGAAAGATTCGGCGCCGAAATACCGTACGACCCGTGACCACCACACCACCGCCGGGCACGACGCCAGGACCCGCCGCCGGCAAGCGCCGACACCCGCTGCGGCAACGCCCGTTCCGGCTGCTCTTCGTCGGCCGCACCCTGTCCGCGCTGGGCGACGCCGTCGTCCCCGCCGCCCTCGCCATCGCGATCACCGACGCGACCGGCTCGGCGTCCGCGCTCGCCGTCGTACTGGGCTGCGCCATGGTGCCGCGGCTCCTGCTGCTGCCGGTCGGCGGCGTGATCGCCGACCGCTTCGACGCGCGCAAGGTCGCACTCGTCACCGACCTCGTCCGCTGCGTCACCCAGGTCTTCGTCGGCCTCGAACTCATCGGCTCCGACCCGAGCATCCTGCTGCTCGCCCTCGCCGAGACCGTCGGCGGCACCGCCTCCGCCTTCTCCATCCCGACCGCCGCGCCGCTGGTCGCGGGCACCGTCGAGGAGGACGGCCTGCTGAGCGCCAACTCCCTGATGGCGTCCGCCCAGAACGCCACCCGGCTCGGCGGCCCGGCCCTCGCCGGACTGCTGATCTTCACCGCGGGGCCCGGCTGGGCGTTCCTGCTGGACGCCGCGTCCTTCGCCGCGAGCGCCGCGCTGCTCACCGTCGTCCGGGTGCGCCGCACCCCGATCCCGCACCGCTCGATGCGCGCCGACCTCGTCCAGGGCTGGACCGAGGTGCGCGGCCGGGACTGGTACTGGACCAGCCTGATCGCGCACGCCACCTGGAACGGCGCCGCAGCCGTGCTCGCCACCCTCGGCCCGCTGATCGTGCACGACCGCAAGGGCGGCAACGGCATGTGGGTGGTCATGCTGGAGGCCGGTTCCGTCGGTCTGCTGGTCGGCTCGCTGCTCGCCGCCCGCGCCCGGCTGCGCCGCCCGGTCCTCACCGGCAATCTCGCGCTGACCAGTTACGCGCTGCCGCTGGTCCTGCTCGCCGCGGGCGCGCCCGCCTGGACGCTGATCGCCTCCTACGGCCTGGCGCTCGGCGCCCTCGGCTTCTTCAACCCGGTCTGGGAGTCCTACGTCTTCGCCTCCGTCCCGGCCGGCGTGCTGGCCCGCGTCACCTCCTACGACTGGCTGCTGTCGCTGGCCGCCATGCCCGTCGGCTACGCCCTCGCCCCGCTCGCCTCGCACGCCCTCGGCCCGGCCGTACCGCTGTACGTGGCCGCCGCCCTGGTCGCCGCGCTCTGCCTCGGCACCGCTGCCGTACCGGGGGTGCGGCACGCGACGACGGACGGTACGGCGGCGGCAGAGGGTACGACGGCGGCAGAGGCCGTGCCCGAGGACACGACCCCGGCCGCCGTCTGACGCCTCGCGGGGGCGACGCCTCGCGGGGCCCGTCAACGGGCGCGCCCACGACGTCAGGTGGTGGCGGGGAGGGCGGCTCCCGAGGTGCTCGCCGAGGCGATCTCCGGCACCGCCGGCACGGTCGGCAGCGTCACGCACACCGTCAGGCCGCGGCCCGGCGCCGTGTCCAGGGCGACCGTGCCGCGGTGGGCGCGGACGACGGCCTGCACGATGGACATGCCCAGGCCCGCGCCGCCGGTGTCGCGGGAGCGTTCGGGGTCGGCGCGGAAGAAGCGGTCGAAGACCCGGGCGGCGTCCTCCTCGCCGAGCCCGGGGCCCGAGTCGGTGATCCGCAGCAGCAACCGGCCGCCGCGTTCGGCGACTTCGATGCTGACCGGTGAGCGCGGCGGGGTGTGCACCCGGACGTTGCTCAGCAGATTGCCGACGACCTGCCGCAGCGCGGCCTCGTCGCCCAGCGCCTCGGGCAGCGGCCCGCCGTCGGCGGCGCGTTCGGGGATCATCAGCGTCAGCGGGCGTTCCGGCTGCTGTGCGGCGAGGTCGGCGGCGGCGTCCCTGACCAGCCGGGGCAGGTCGACGGCGCAGTGCGGCAGCGGCGGCCGGTCGTCGAGCCGTGCCAGCGCGAGGAGTTCGTCGACCAGGCGGCTCATCCGCAGCGTCTCCGAGGAGACCCGGCTCAGCGCCCGGTCCTTCTCCGCCGGGTCGAGCATGTCCTTCTCGTACAGCTGGAGATAGCCGCGCACCGAGGCCAGCGGGGTGCGCAGTTCGTGCGAGGCGTCGGCGAGGAAGCGGCGCAACTGCGTGGTGGCGCGCTCGGATTCGGTGACGGCGGTCTCGATCTGCTGGAGCATCGCGTTGAGCGCGCTGCTGAGCTGTTCGACCTCGCTTGAGCCGTGCCGCGCGGTGCCGATCCGCCGCCCGAGGTCGCCCTCGGCGATCGCGGACGCGGTCGCCACCATGTCCTCCAGCGGGCTCAGCCGGCGCCGGGCGGCGGTCAGTGAGCCGGTCGCCAGCAGCGCGAGCAGCACCACGCCGACCACGGACTCCACGATCAGCAGATTGCCGATCGCGTGCTTGACGCCGCTGAGCCGGATGCCCTTGACGACGATGGTGCCGTCGGACAGCCGCAGCGCGACCACCCGGTACTCCATGTGCCCGGTCTTCACCGTCTTCGCGCCGCCGCCGCGGGCCAGTCCCGCGGCGTCCGGGATCGCGTCGGCCAGCCGCCGCTGCTCCGCGCTGACCGGCATGGTGCCGTCCTGGCAGACCGCCGCGGGCTCGCCGTGCTTGTCGAGCAGCACGAACAGATCCTGCTGGAAGGCCACCGCGACCGCCGAACTGCCCTGCCCGGTCTGCGCGTTGGGGCCGCTCTGCAGCAGGTCGGCGAGCTGGCACAGCTGCCGCAGGGTGTCCGCGCTGATCACCGTCCGCGCCAGCGACTTCTGCGAGCCCTTGAGCGAGTCGTCGATCTCGCCGACCAGCACCATGTACGTGGCCGCGATGCTCGCGCAGGCGGCGAGCAGCAGGCCGACGGCGAGGAAGGTGACATTGGCGATGGTGAAGCGGCCGCGCAGCGAGTGCGGGCGCGGCCAGAAACCGCACTTGGTGGCCGCCGACTTGAAGGCGGGCGCGGTGCGGGCCGGCGCCCGGAAGGCGCGGGACGCGAAGCCGCGGGCCGCGAACGCCCGTGCCCTGCCGAGGAGTTCACGCCTCACCGCGCGCCCCCGCCCGTGTCCGGCTCCGGCGCGCGCAGCCCGTAGCCGATGCCGCGCCGGGTCTCGATCAGCGGCGGCCCGAGCCGGTCGAGCTTGCGCCGCAGGTACGAGATGTAGGTCTCCACGACGGTGGACGAGACGGCCGTGTCGTACCGCCACACGTGCTGGAGCAGGTGCTCCTTGGTGACGATCCGCCCGGCGTTGCGCAGCAGGTGCCGCAGCAGGTTGTACTCGGTCGGGGTGAGTTCGACCGGCTGCCCGCTGCGGCGCACGCTGTACGTGCTCTCGTCCATCTCCAGGTCGCCGTGGCGCAGGACGCGGGTCGCGGCGCTCTCCCGGCGCCGGGTGCGGCGCAGCACCGCGTGCACCCGGGCCACCACCTCGTCGACCCCGAACGGCTTGGTGATGTAGTCGTCGCCGCCGAGCGCGAGCCCGGCCACCACGTCGCGCGGCGCGTCCCGGGCGGTGACGAAGATGATCGCCAGGTCGTCGGCGTCGTCCGCGCCTTCGGCGGCCCGCTCCTCGCGCAGCGCGCGGCAGACCTCCCAGCCGTTGCCGTCCGGCAGCATCACGTCAAGCAGCACCAGGTCGGGCCGGTGCTCGCGCGCGGCGGCCAGTGCCTCGCGCCCGGTGGCGGCGCTGTGCACCGTGAAGCCGTTGTATTTCAGGGTGATGCGGAGAACGTCCGCGATACCCGGTTCGTCCTCCACGATGAGCACGGTGGCGTCCATGCCCCCAGTATCCGCACTCCCCGTACCGCCGCCCGAGGGCCGGAACCTTGGAGTTCCTTGAGAGAAGCCGGATCGGCTTGGCGGTCGGCCGGAGGGCCACCGAGGCTGAGGACACTCGTTGGTCAAGCCGTCGGCAGGACCTGGCTCGTTGATGGGGGATGTGATCGTGGCGACTGTGGCTCGTTGGTGCTTCCGGCACAAATGGTGGGTGATGTCGGTCTGGCTGGCGGCGCTGCTGATCGTCGGCGCCGCGGGCAACGCGCTCGGCTCCGCGTACTCCAACGCCTTCTCGCTCAAGGGCACCGAGTCCAGCAAGGTCCTCGACCTGATGGACCAAGTAGTGCCGGAGCGGGCCGGCGAGGCGGACACCGTGGTGTGGCACGTCGACTCCGGTACGGTGCGCGACGCTTCGGTGCGGCAGCGGATCGACCCGGCGCTCGCGAAGATCGCGAAGCAGAAGGACGTCGGCCAGGTCGTCAGCCCGTACGACAAGGCCGGCGCCGCGCAGATCAGCAAGGACGGCCGCACGGCGTACGCGACGGTGACGTACACCAAGCTCGGTGGCGACCTGTCCAACGACCAGGCGCAGTTGCTGATCGACACCGCGCACGCGGCCGCCGCCAAGGGCCTGCAGGTCGAGGTCGGCGGCAACAAGCCGGCGCAGGCCGAGCAGCCGCTGCCGGGTCTCGCCGAGGGTGTCGGTATCGCGGCGGCCGGTGTGGTGCTCTTCCTGGCGCTGGGTTCGCTGTTCGGCATGCTGCTGCCGATCGTCACCGCGCTGTTCGGCATCGGCATCTCGTCGTCGGCGATCATCATCCTCAGCCACGGCATGGACGTGGCGGACTTCTCCCCGCAGTTGGCGACGCTGGTCGGCCTCGGTGTCGGCATCGACTACGCGCTGTTCATCGTGACCCGGCACCGCAGAGGCATCCTGCGCGGCAAGAGCCCGGAGGACGCGGCGGTCACCGCGCTCAACACCTCGGGCCGGGCCGTGCTGTTCGCGGGCGGCACGGTCTGCATCGCGCTGCTGGGCATGTTCACGCTGCGGCTGACCTTCCTCAACGGTGTCGCGGTCGCCGCCGCGCTGACCGTCGTCATCACGATCGCCGCGGCGGTCACGCTGCTGCCCGCGCTGCTGGGCCTGCTCGGCATGCGGGTGCTCAGCCGCCGCCAGCGCCGCGCCTTCGCGGCCAACGGGCCGCAGCCGGAGGTCGCCACGGGTGCGGCGGCCCGCTGGTCGTCCTTCCTGGAGCGGCACCCGCGCAGCCTCGCGGTGGTGGCCGTCGCCGTGATGGCCACGCTGGCGATCCCCGCGCTGGGCCTGCGGCTCGGCTCCTCCGACCAGGGCAACAACCCGACGACGACCACCACGCGCAAGGCGTACGACATGCTGGCTGGGGGCACCTCCCGGGACGGAGCCTCCGGGGGAGGATTCGGCCCCGGTTTCAACGGGCCGCTGACCATCCTCGCCGAGGTGCCGACCGCCTCCGACAGGGCCGCGTTCGACCGCCTGGTCACCACGCTGAAGAGCACCGACGGCATCGCGTACGCCGCCGCCCTGCCGATGAAGCCGGGCGACAAGGTGGCCTTCGTCCAGGCGGTGCCGACCACCTCCCCGCAGGACAAGGCGACGTCCGACCTGATCGACCACCTGCGCGACGACGTGGTGCCCGCCGCCGAGAAGGGCAGCACGATGCGGGCGTACGTCGGCGGCCAGACGGCGATCTTCGAGGACTTCGCGACCGTCCTGTTCAACAAGCTGCCGCTGTTCATCGGCGTGATCATCGTGCTGGGCTTCCTGCTCCTGCTGGTCGCCTTCCGCAGCCTGGTGGTGCCGCTGACGGCCGCCGCGATGAATCTGATCGCGGCGGCGGCCTCCTTCGGTCTGCTGGTGGCGTGCTTCCAGTGGGGCTGGGGCGGCGCGCTCGCCGGGCGCGAGGGGCCGATCGACGCCTTCCTGCCGGTCATCATGCTGTCGCTGCTGTTCGGCCTGTCCATGGACTACCAGGTGTTCCTGGTCAGCCGGATGCACGAGGAGTGGGTGCACACCAAGGACAACGCGCGGGCGGTACGGGTCGGCCTCGCCGAGACCAGCCGGGTGATCAACTCGGCGGCCGTCATCATGATCTGCGTCTTCGGTGCCTTCGTGCTCAGCGGCGAGCGGGTGCTCGCGATGTTCGGCATCGGGCTCGCGGGGGCGGTGGCGCTGGACGCGTTCATCCTGCGGACGGTGCTGGTGCCGTCGCTGATGCACATGTTCGGCACCGCCAACTGGTGGCTGCCGGCGTGGCTGGACAAGCGGCTGCCGCACCTGGCGGTGGAGCCGGCCGACGACGAGGCTCCCGCCCCGGGCGGCGGCGCGCCGGCGGGGACGCTGGTCGCGGCCGGCGCCGGGACCGCGATCGTGGCGGGGCCCGCGGTGCGCGGACGGGTGACGGGCGCGGCCGGGCTGCCGGTGCCGCGCTCGGAGCTGACGCTGATCGCCGCGGACGGCCGTCAGGTGGGGCGCGCGGCGGCGGACGACGAGGGCGCCTTCCTGATGGCGACGCCGGGCGCGGGCTCGTACGTCCTGGTCGCCAACGCGGCCGGGCACCACCCGCAGACGGCGAGCGTGCTCACCTCGGACCGGCCGGTGGACTGTGACCTCCGCCTCACCGGTACGGGTTCGCTGGCCGGTACGGTGCGGCGCGCGGACGGGCAGCCGGTGGAGGACGCGCGGGTCGTGCTGCACGACGCGGACGGCCACGAGGTGACCGAGACGCGGACCGGGAAGGACGGGGCGTACGCCTTCGGCAATCTCTATCCCGGCCGCTACACCCTGCTGACCATGGGGTATCCGCCCTTCCCCGCGACGGTCCGGGTCTCGGACGACGGTGAGGACGGGGACGGGGACGTGGATCTCGAACTGAGTTACTCCCAGGACTGAGCGACGCCGCTCCCCCGGCGGGCGCTCTTCTTCAAGGGCCCGGTTCCGACGTGTGTCGGAACCGGGCCCTTCTGTGTGCGCCGCGGGGCGCCGCAGCCGACCTTGAACATGTTCAAAAGCGGGTCTAGAGTCATCACGTCACCAAGTTTGAACACGTTCAGTTTGGGAGGGACCCCGCCATGGACCTGAGCGTCCTCGCGTATGTCGTCTATCTGGTCATCAGCATCGGACTGACCGTCTGGGTGGCCCGCACCCTCAGCAGCAACGGCCGGATCTTTCTGTCCGACGTGCTGCACGGCGACGAGAAGCTGGCCGACGCCGTCAACCACCTGCTGGTGGTCGGCTTCTACCTCGTGAACCTCGGCTTCGTCGCCCTCTACCTGAAGTCCGCCGACCCGGTCGACAACACCCGCGGCCTGTTCGAGGCGCTCTCGGTCAAGCTCGGCGTCGTCCTGCTGGTGCTCGGCGTGATGCACCTGGGCAATGTGTACGTGCTCAACAGGATCCGGCGGCGCGGGCTGCTGGAGCGCGAGCAGTTCCCGCCGGTCGACAGCGACGGCTGGACCGGACCGACCCCCGCAGGCGTGTGACGCCATGACCCGCCTCACGCAGAGCGCGGCGACCGCCCGCGCGGACAAGCGGCTCGCGAGCCCCCCGCGTCCCGTCCGGCTGCCCGTACGGCGGCTGACCGTGCTGTACGACCCCGCCTGCCGGCTGTGCGCCTTCGTCCGGGACTGGCTCGTACGCCAGCGGCAGCTGGTCAGGCTCGACATGGTGCCGGTCGGCTCGCCCGAGGCGATGCGCCGCTTCCCCGAGCTCGACCACGCGGCGACCTCCCGCGAGATCACCGTCGTCGGCGACTCCGGGCAGCTCTACCGGGGCGATTCCGCCTGGGTGGTGTGCCTGTGGGCGCTCGCCGACCACCGCGCCCTCTCGCACACCCTCACCACCCCGGCGGGCCGCAGGCTCGCCCGCGCGTCGGTGCTGACCGCGGCCAAGTACCGGGAGAGCAAGCAGCGGTCGCAGACGCCGGGCTGGTTCCCGGCCGCCGCGGGTGTCCCCGTCGCGCCGCCGCGCGGGACCGCCGCCGCACGCGATGTGCCGGGCTGGACGTACGACAGGGCGACCGGCTGGACGCAGAGCGGGACGGTCGCAGAACCGCCCGGGCCCGGCCGGCCGTACGACGGGAACGGAGGGTGGCAGCGGGCCGCGGAAGGCGAGTGCGCCGACGGCTGCGGGACGGGCGGATAGGCTCACCCGGGTGGAGGACGCGAAGAACCAGTCGGCGGCGCGGGCCACGGGTTCGGCGACGGAGCCGGGCCTCGGCCTCGCCGACGAACTGCCCGGCGGCCGGGCCCGCCCGAAGACCGGCAAGAGCGAGCAGACCCGCGCGGTGATCCTGGAGACCGCGATGCGGCTGTTCCAGGAGCGCGGCTACGAC
The DNA here is from genome assembly GCF_900112845.1 of Actinacidiphila alni. Lineage (GTDB taxonomy): Bacteria > Actinomycetota > Actinomycetes > Streptomycetales > Streptomycetaceae > Actinacidiphila > Actinacidiphila alni. The sequence continues at coordinate 343,334 of NZ_FONG01000005.1, read as the reverse complement.
AAGACGACGATGCGCGCCATCGCCCAGGAGGCGGGCGTCTCGGTCGGCAACGCGTACTACTACTTCGAGTCCAAGGAATTCCTGATCCAGGGGTTCTACGACCGGATGACGCACGACCACGCCGAGGACGCCACCGTCCGGATGCGCGGGGTGAAGGACTTCTCCGACCGGCTGGAGATCGCGCTGATCTCCTGGCTGGACACGGCGGCCGAATACCACGAATTCGCCGCCCAGTTCTTCCGTACGGCCGCCGACCCGGACAGCTCGCTGAGCCCGTTCTCGAACGAGTCGCACCCGGCCCGCGCCACCGCCGTCGCCCTCTTCCGCGAGGTCCTCGACGGCTCCGACCTGGCCCCCAAGCTCGACGCGGAACTCGCCGAACTCCTCCCCGACCTGCTCTGGCTGCACCTCATGGTCGTCGTCCTCTACTGGGTCTTCGACCGCACCCCGGACACCGAGCGCACCCGCGAATTCGTCCGCCGCTCCACCCCGGTCGCCGCCCGCGTCCTCGGCCTCTCCCGCTACCGCGTCTTCCGCCCCATCGTCCGCGACGCCAAATCCCTCATCCAGGACTTCATCCTCCCCACCATCGGCCGCACCGCGGTCAAGTAGCCGACGCCCGGGAAGCGCTCAGCGCTGGTGCTCGGGGAGCGCCTGGTCAGGGGCGGGCCGGGCGGGGACGGCGGGGTGGGACTCCTGGCGGAGGGCGCGGAGGCTGCGGGCGCCCAGGGCGGCGATCGCCGTGCCCAGGAGGAAGGAGACGACCGCCAGGGTGAGGTGGATCCAGAAGTAGGCGGTCGGGGAGCCGTGGTCGCCGTGGTGGAAGGCGAGGCCGCTGGTGTCCTTCCAGAGGTTCTTCACGAAGGTGATCCAGACGATCCAGGACCACACACCGAAAGCGACCAGGAACCACGAGACGCGCCGACTGAGCTTCATGCGTCCCAGTATGTGCGGGGCGCCTCAGGGGTTCCGTCGCGGGGGCGTGCCGTTTGTCACGGCGAAGGGGCCGCCCCCGGGGGCGCGAACATTTGGGCGGGCCCTGTACGTTTCTGCGGGTGCCCATGCCTACGACCGCCGCGCGCCACCGCGCGCCGCACCGTTCCGCCCTGGCCGTCTGCGCCGTGTCAGCCGCCGCCGCGCTGCTGTCCGGCACCGCCCTGACGGGGGTCGCGAGCGCCGCGCCCGCCGACACCAAGGGCCCGCGCAGACCGCCCGAGCACCTGTCGACGGTGGGCGGCGACCGGCTGGGCGTGCCGGGCACACAGGTGGACCGCACACCGGGCGTGCCCGCGCTGCCCGCGAAGCTGACGGCGAAGTCCTGGGTGGTCGCGGACGCCGAGACCGGCGCGATCCTCGCCGAGAACAACGCGCACTGGAAGCTCCCCCCGGCCAGCACCCTGAAGATGCTCTTCGCCGACACGGTCCTGCCGAAATTCCCGAAGACGCAGGTCCGCAAGGTGCTGCCGAGCGACCTCCAGGGCATGGGCGAGGGCAGCAGCCTGGTCGGCATCAAGGAGAACCTCACCTACACCGTGCACGACCTGTGGCTCGGCGTCTTCCTGCGGTCGGGCAACGACGCCGTACACGTGCTGTCCGCCATGAACGGCGGCGTCCCCAAGACCGTCGCGGACATGAACGCCCAGGCCAAGGAGTTGCAGGCGGGCGACACCCATGTGGTCACACCCGACGGCTACGACGAGCCCGGCCAGGTCAGCAGCGCGTACGACCTGACGCTCTTCGCCCGCCAGGGCCTGCGCAACGCCGACTTCCGCGAATACTGCTCGACGGTCAGCGCGCAGTTCCCCGGCGAGTGGAAGAGCAGCAAGGACAAGAAGACCGGGAAGACCACCAAGAAGCGCGAGACCTTCGGCATCCAGAACACCAACCGGCTGCTCAGCGGCGACTACGACCTCAACCGCTACCCCGGCATAGCCGGCGTCAAGAACGGCAACACCACCAACGCGGGCGCCACCTTCACCGGTGTCGCCCAGCGCGGCGGCCGTACCCTGCTGGTCACCGTCATGACCCCGGCCATGAACGAGCACGACCTCGTCTACCGCGAGGCCGCCAAGCTGCTGGACTGGGGCTTCAAGGCCGCGCCCACCGCCAAGCCGGTCGGCACCCTGGTGCCGCCGCTGAGCGAACTGCCGCCGCCCAGCGCGAGCCCGAAGCCGAAGAGCACGGCGCCCGGCGGCCCGGCCGCCGCGTCGGCCGCGGCCACCACCGGCTCGTCCACCGACGGACTGTGGACGGCGCTGGGCGTGGCGGGCGGCACCGCCGTGGTCCTGGCGGCGGCCGTCATCGTGATACGGCGGCGCCGCCCGTTGCCGTCCCCGGGTGGGAGCCCCGTCCCCGGCCTGTCGCAGGGCCGGAGCCGCCGTCAGCGGTCCCGGCGCCGCCGTCTTCCGAAGGACTGACCTCGTCGTCCTCCGAAGGGCCGGCCTTCCCGGCGGCCGTCTCCTCCTCCGGCGGCGCGTGGACCGGCGTCGCCGTCCAGGCCGCGCAGTACAGCAGCAGCTTCGCCATGAAGTTGAACCAGATCAGCAGGGCGACCGGCGTACCGAAGGCGCCGTACACGTTCTTGCCCGCCACACCCTGGAGATAGCCGCTGAGCAGCAGCTTCAGCAGCTCGAAGCCGACCGCGCCGATCAGCGCCGCCACGATCACCGAGCGGCGCGGCGGCTCCACGCCCGGCAGCAGCGTCAGCACATAGGTCAGGATCAGGAAGTCGGCGAGCACCGCGATGCAGAAGCCGACGGCGGTCAGCAGGACGCGGCCGGGGCCGTGGTCGGCGAGCCCTGCCTTGTCCGCCGTCCAGTCCACCGCGGCGGTCGCGAAGCCGGAGGCGGCCAGCGAGACGAGGACGGCGCCGCCGAGGCCGAGCAGGATGCCGCCGTCGATCAGTTTGGCCATGACGGGGTTGCGCTCTTCGTCGTCCTTGTCCCACACCGCCCGCATGCAGTCGCGGACCGAGGCGACCCAGCCGATGCCGGTGAACAGCAGGGTGACACCGGCGATGACACCGATGGTGCCCGCGTTGGCGACCAGGCCGTTGATGTCGATCTGGTCGGCGATGCCGGGGATCTGTTCGGCGATCTTGTCCTGGAGCTTGTCGAGCTGGTGCTGCGACAGCAGCGCGGCGCCGATCGCGGCGATCAGCGCGAGCAGCGGGAACAGCGACAGGAAGCTGGTGAAGGTCACCGCGGCGGCCAGCCGCGTCCAGTGCACGGTCTGGAGGTGCGCGAAGGCGCGCCACGCGTGCGTACGCATCGCCGCGGCGATGCGCGGTCCGATCCACGGCAGCTTCGTCAGCCAGTCCATAACGCCCGATTACCCCTCTCCGGCCTGCGCAGTCGCGCGGAACACGAAATTCCGCGTGCCCCAGAACCGCAGGGCCGTGGCCAGCGCCATGCCGACCCCGGCACCCGACACGACGTCCGCCCGCGCCCCGGTGAAGCCGAGCACGTAGTGCGATACCCCCAGACACGCCAACTGCACCAGCGCGCCCGCCACGTTCACGGCGAAGAACACCCCGTACTGCCGTGCCCTTCCGACCCCCGCGGCACGTCCGCGGTAGGTCCCGAGCGCGTTCCCCAGGTAGGCCACCGTGCAGCCGGCCAGGAAGGACAGCGCCTTCGCGCCGAGCGGCCCGAAGCCGCCCGGACCCCGCAGCCAGATGAAAAGGCCCAGGTCGGCGGCGTACGCGGCGCCGCCGGCGACGGCGAAGCCGAGGATCTCGTGCAGCAGCCGCCGGTCCCGCGCGGCGCGCGTCCTCATCGGTTGACCACCGCGAGGACGTACAGCACCGCCCAGGCCAGGGCGATGGTGAGCAGGGCGCGGTCGCGGAGGATGACGTCCTCGGGGGCGCCCGCGGAGCCGGCGTCGGCGAAGACGGCGTAGCGCAGCACGGAGAGGATGAAGGGGACCATGGACAGCTGGCGCCAGGGCAGCCAGCCGTGCGGGGAGGCACCGGTCTCCATGGACCACAGGCAGTACGCCAGGACGGCGCCGCCGGCCGCGAGCTGCCAGACGAAACGCAGATAGCCGGTGGTGTACTCGCCGAGCAGGGCGCGGGAGGCGGCCAGGCCGACGGGGGCCTCCGGCTGCGATCCGGCGCCGGTTCCTTCCGGCTGCGGCGCGCCGCTGGGTCCGTCCGGCTGCGGCCCCACGGTGGGGGCGGTCCGCTCGGCGAGCCGGGACATCAGGACAAGTTCGGAGTAGCGCTTGGCGGCGACCATGAACAGCGCCCCGAAGCCCGAGGTGATCAGGAACCAGCGCGACAGGTCGATGCCGAGGGCGAGCCCGCCGGCCATGGCGCGCATGAGGAAGCCGGTGGTGACGATGACGAGGTCGACCACGAGAACGTGCTTGAGCCGGACGCAGTAGGCGAGCTGCATGATCACATAGCCCGCGAGCAGCGCCGCGGTGTCGGTGTCGCACAGCACCCCGGCGGCGGCTGGCGCCAGGACGGCGAGCGCGCCGCCCGCGGCGTACGCGACCGGCACCGGCACCTGCCCGCTGGCCACCGGGCGGCCGCACTTGACGGGGTGGGCGCGGTCGGCCTCGGCGTCCCGGGCGTCGTTGATCAGGTAGACCGCGGCCGAGCAGCCGGTGAACAGCACGAAGACGAGGCCGAGCTGGACCACGGCGTGGGCGGACAGCAGGTGCCCGGCGGCCAGCGGCGCGGCCAGCACCAGGACGTTCTTGACCCACTGCCGTGGCCTGGCGGTCCGCACCAGTCCGGCGGCCAGCCCCCGTACGGAGTGCGTGCCGGGATACGTGCCGGCCGGGGACACCGCGGCCGGTACGTCGTCGATGAGGGCGGCGCTGCGTTCCGTCATGCCGGCCGCCCCCCGCGCATCGCCCAGCTCCGGCCGAGCCGGGCCGTCGCGGCGCCCAGCAGCGCGCCGCAGGCCACGTCGCTCGGGTAGTGGACGCCGACGACCAGCCGCGACACGCACATGGCGGCGGCCAGCGGCGGCAGCGGCGCGCGCGGCAGCAGGGTGCCGAAGGCGACGACGGCCGCCGCGGCGGAGGTGGCGTGCGAGCTGGGGAAGCTGTGCCGTCCGGCGGTCCGCACCAGCGGTTCTGCGCCCGGCAGCACCGGCCGGGGGCGGCGGACGACCCTTTTGACGCCCATGCTCACCGCGTGCGCCGTCCCGACCAGGGCGGTGGCGCGCAGCCAGGCGCCGCGCCGCGCGGGGTCGGCGCAGGCACCGGCCGCACCGGCGGCCAGCCACACCGCGCCGTGCTCCCCCGCCCAGGACAGCGCCCGGGCGGCGCCCGCGACATACGGATCGGTGCCGCACCGGCGCAGCACGGCGAGCAGATGGTGGTCCGCGCGTTCCGCGGCGGAGTCGGGATAACGCACCGGTGGGTTCTCCCTCGCAGCGACAGCTCGTGACCCGGGTGCGAGGACGTACGACGTGTCGGGCAATTTGTCGGTTCATCACACTCAGGCCCCGGATGCTTACCGTGCGCCACGGCTCCTCACGCACCACCACTCACCCTTTTCAGTGAGAAAAGCCGCATAACACCCATGACGGGTCATAAGGACTCACCCGGGCGATACGGTCACGGGCATGTCCGTACCCTCCGCGACGACCGGCCCCGGCACCGGCGGGACCGGCACGGTCCGCAGCCGCGTCGCCCCCGTCACCGGCTGGGGCCGCACCGCCCCGACCACCGCCCGGGTGCTCCGCCCGGCCTCGTACGACGAGGTGGTGACGGCGGTCAGGGACTGCGACGGCCGCGGCGCCATCGCGCGCGGCCTGGGCCGGGCCTACGGGGACGCCGCGCAGAACGCCGGCGGCGCCGTCCTGGACATGACCGGCCTGGACCGCGTCCACGAGATCGACGCGGTCAACGGCCTGGTGGTGTGCGACGCGGGCGTCTCCCTGCACCGCCTGATGGAGGTGCTGCTGCCGCTCGGCTGGTTCGTACCCGTCACCCCCGGCACCCGCTACGTGACGGTCGGCGGCGCGATCGGCGCCGACATCCACGGCAAGAACCACCACGGCTCCGGCTCCTTCACCCGGCACGTGCGCGCGCTCGAACTGCTCACCGGCGACGGCGAGACCCGGCTGGTCACCCCCGAGGACGAGCCCGACCTGTTCTGGGCGACGGCCGGCGGTATGGGCCTGACCGGCATCGTGCTGGCCGCCACCATCCAGCTGCTGCCGGTCGAGACCTCGCTGATGACGGTGGACACCGAACGCGCCGCCGACCTCGACGACCTGATGGCCCGGCTGACCGCGGGCGACGACCGCTACCGCTATTCGGTGGCCTGGATCGACCTGCTCGCGCGCGGTACGAAGACCGGCCGCGCCGTCCTGACCCGCGGCGACCACGCCCCGCTGGACGCGCTGCCCGCCAGGGCCCGCACCGCCCCGCTCGCCTTCCGCCCCGGCCGGCTGCCCGCCGCCCCGCGCTTCGTCCCCGAGGGGCTGCTCGGCCGCACCACCGTGGGCCTGTTCAACGAATTCTGGTACCGCAAGGCGCCGCGCGAACGGCGCGGCGAACTCCAGCGGATCGCCACCTTCTTCCACCCGCTGGACGGCCTCCCGCACTGGAACCGGATCTACGGGCGCAGCGGCTTCGTCCAGTACCAGTTCGTCGTCGGCCACGGCCAGGAGGAGACGCTGCGGCGGATCGTGCGGCGGCTGAGCACCCGCGGCTGCCCGTCCTTCCTCGCCGTGCTCAAGAGGTTCGGCGAGGGCGACCCCGGCTGGCTGTCCTTCCCCATGGCCGGCTGGACCCTCGCCCTGGACATCCCGGCCGCGATGCCGGGGCTCGGCGCCTTCCTCGACGAGCTGGACGAGGAGGTGGCCGGCGCGGGCGGCCGGGTCTACCTCGCCAAGGACTCCCGGCTGCGGCCCGAACTGCTCGCCCGGATGTACCCGCGCCTCGACGACTTCCGCACGCTGCGCGCCCTGTACGACCCGCGCGGCGCGATCACCTCCGACCTCGCCCGCCGCCTGGCGGTCTGACCCTCCAGGAGCCTTCCGTGAAAGACGCCTTCGGCGCTCCCCAGTCCCTGCTGATCCTCGGCGGCACCTCGGAGATCGGGCTCGCCACCGCCCGCCGGCTGATCGCCCGCCGCACCCGTACCGTCTTCCTCGCCGGCCGGCCCTCCGAGGCCCTCGACACCGCGGCGGAGGGGCTGCGCGCGCTCGGCGCCGATGTGCACACCGTGCCCTTCGACGCACTCGACCCCGCGTCGCACGAGGTGACCCTCGGCAAGGTCTTCGCCGAGGGCGACGTCGACATGGTGCTGCTCGCCTTCGGGGTCCTGGGCGACCAGGCCCGCGACGAGCAGGAGCCGCTCTCCGCCGTGCACGTCGCCCAGGTCAACTACACCGGGGCGGTCTCGGCCTCCCTGGTGTGCGCCACCGCCCTGCAGAACCAGGGGCACGGTTCCTTCGTCGTGCTGTCCTCCGTCGCCGGGGAGCGCGCCCGGCGCGTCAACTTCATCTACGGCAGCAGCAAGGCCGGGCTCGACGCCTTCGCCCAGGGCCTCGGCGACGCTCTCCACGGTGCCGGGGTCCATGTCATGGTCGTACGGCCCGGATTCGTCCGGACCCGCATGACCGCCGGTCTTCCCGAGGCGCCCCTCGCCACGACCCCGGAGGCGGTGGCCGCCGCCATCGAGTCCGGGCTCCGGCGGCGCGCCGAGACCGTCTGGGTCCCGGGGACCCTCCGCGTCGTCATGTCCGCCCTACGGCATGCGCCGCGCCCCCTCTTCCGCCGCCTCCCCGTCTGACCCGCACCTCCGCGGAGGTGGGCGCGTGATCCCCTGTCGGGGGTGCGTGAGGTCTCCTGCGGAGTGCGGTGAGTCAGGTCTTTTAGGGGCGCGGGGAACTGCGCGGCCCGCCCCCACCGGCCCGGTGGTCGCAAAAACAACAGCGTCTGCCCCGCTGGGGGCGGTTTTTCGTCTGAAGGCGCGCGCTGGCTGGGCGCGCAGTTCCCCGCGCCCCTGATGGACCTGGTCCTCCGCAGAGTGCGGGCACAGGGACCGCGCCCCTAAAAGACCTGACTCACCGCCCTCCGCAGGAGGGGAGCGGGAGTTGGGACGAGGGTCACCTGGTGGTGGCGGAACCGTCACGGACGTGACCTAGCGTGGGCCGCGCGACGGACAAGGGAGGCCGGATGATGGTGCGGCGCACCGAGGGAAAGGCCCGGGCCCTCCCGATCGTCGCCTTCCTCCTCGTAGTGGCCTCGGTGTTCGCGACAGCGGCCCTCTCGGGCCGGAGCGGAGACCAGGACGCGCGCCCCGCCCACCGCAAGGTGCGGGCGGCGCGCCCGCAGACCCGCGTCGGCGCATGGTCGGCGGCCCTCGCCGGAGGCGGCACCGCCGTGGTGGACCGGACCATCCGGATGGTGGTCCACCCGACGATCGGCGGCGCCGCCATCCGGGTGCGCCTGTCGAACCGCTACGGCGCGAAGCCGGTGAAGATCGGCGCCGTGGACGTCGCCCTCCAGAAGAGCGGCGGGGACGCCGTCCCGGGCACGCACCACGCGGCCACCTTCGGCGGCACAGCGGTGCGCGGCACCACGCTCCCCGCGGGCGCGGACATCGCGACCGACCCGCTGCCGATGTCGGTGACCGCGGATCAGAATCTGCTGGTCAGCGTGTACTTCCCGGGGAACACCGGCCCGACGCCCCGGCACTGGCTGGCCTCGGAGATCACGTACTGCTCGACACCGGGCAACCACAGCGCCGACGACACGGCGGCGGCGTATCCGGTGACGGACGGGGTCTGGTACTACCTGGACGGCCTGGACGTGGCGGCGGCCGGCGCCCGCGGCACCCTGGTCGCCCTCGGCGACTCGATCACGGACGGCGCGCGGTCGACGGTCTCGGGCAACACGCGGTGGCCGGATCTGCTGGCGGCCCGACTGCGGGAGCGGCCGGGCGGTTCGCCGTACGGCGTGGTGAACGCCGGCCTGAGCGGCAACCGGCTGCTGACCGACAACGGGACGCGGTACGGGGTGAGCGGCCTGCACCGGTTCGGCCACGACGTACTGGGGCAGCCGGGCGTGTCGGCGGTCATCGTCCTGGAGGGCATCAACGACATCAGCGTGAACCGCGGCCCGCGCGGCCCGCGCGGCCCGCTCGCGGCACGCGACCTGATCAACGGCTACCGCACCCTGATCGGCCGGGCGCACGCGGCGGGCGTACGGATCTACGGGGCGACGCTGCTGCCGTACGGGGGCTCGCTGCCGTACACGGCGGCGGGCGAGGCGATCAGGACGTACGTCAACCACTGGATGCGCACCAGCGGCGCCTTCGACGGTGTCTTCGACCTGGACGCGGCCACCCGCGACCCGGCGGACCCGCACCGGCTGGCGCCCGCGTACGACAGCGGCGACCACCTGCACCCCAAGGACGCGGGCTACCGGGCGATGGCCGCCGCGATCGACCTGGACACGCTCACTTCGGGCTCGTCGGCACCCGGGCGGCTGCCGCCGCCGGGGACTCCCCGGGCGGGCTGAGTTCGCCGAAGCGGGCCAGCGCGAGGGCGCCGGCGACGGCGAGCGCGAAACCCGCGACGGCGACCGGGGCCCAGCCGGAGCGGGTGCGGTCGCCGAGGGCGAGGACGCCGACGAGCGCGGGCCCGACCGTCTCGCCGATCACCATGCCCGCGGTGGCGGCGGTCACCGAGCCGCGCTGGAGGGCCGAGGTGAGCAGCAGGAAGGCGGCGGCGCCGCCGATGAGCAGGCCGTAGACGGCCGGATCGGCGAGCAGCGCGCCCGGCGTCATGCCGTCGATCGCCCGGACGGCGACCTCGACGACACCGAAGCCGAGGCCCGCGCCCAGGCCCAGGCCGGCCGCGCGGGAGCGTTCGGGGAGGCGGCCCGCCGCCGTGCCCGCGGCCAGTACGGCGAGGGCGGCGGCCAGCGTGCCCCAGCGCAGCGCGTCGCCACCGTGGTCGTCGCCCGCACCCTCGCTGCCCGAGGACAGGCCGAGCAGGGCGAGGCCGCCGCACACCGCGGCGACGGCCCACCATTCGCGCGCCGAGAGCCGGGTGCCGAGCAGCCGGGCGGCCGTCACCGCGGTCACCGCGAGGCTGGCGGCGAGGGCGGCGCCGACCGCGTAGATGGGCAGCGACCGCAGCGCGACCAGCTCCAGCGCGAAGCCGACGCCGTCCAGGCCGAGGCCCGCCACGTACCGCCACTCGCGCAGCGCCCGTACGAGCAGCCGCGCGTCGACGCCGGAACCGCCGGCCCCTTCGGCAGGATCGGCGGCCGCCCGCGCGGCCACCGCCTGGAGCACCGAGGCCACCCCGAAGGCGACCGCCGCACCGAGCGCACACACCATCCCCACAAGCACGCCCCGACTCTAGGGCGTCACGGCCTGCTCCCCCGCACGCGAAAGGCGGTCGTCGTCGCCGTGTTCGCCGTAGTCGGGGAGCTGCCAGTCGCCGCCGCGGTCCTCGGGGGAGAGGCGGGCGACGAGGTCGGGGACGCGCAGGGCGCAGGCCAGGGCGGTGACGGACAGGAAGGCGTCGATGGCCCACCGGTGCTCGGGCAGGCCGAGCTTGAGCAGGCGCGGCCTGACCGTGGCCTGGACGCGGTCGACGAACGGCCGCAGCGTCGTGTCGTACGCGGCCAGCGCCGCCGGCAGGTCGCCGGGCCTGCGGTTGATCTCGCCGGCCAGCACATAGGCGCCGACCAGACCGCCGGAGACGCCCATGCCGCTGTACGGGGAGGCGCAGTGGGCGGCGTCGCCGACGAGTGCCACCCGTCCCTTCGACCACTGGTCCGTGCGGACCTGTACGACCTCCTGGGAGTAGAAGCTCTCGGTGTCCGCCATGCCGTCGAGGAAGCGGTCGGTCTGCCAGCCCGCGCCGCGGAAGCGCCCGGCCCAGAACTCCTTCTGCCGCCCGACGGACTCGCGGTGCACCGCCGACGCCTCGGCGGAGTCCTCGCGCAGCACGAAGTAGACCTGCGTCCGCTCCGGGTGGTGGCTCCTGCGCATGATCATCCGGCCGCCGGGCGCCTGGTAGGTGTCCCGGATGTCGCCGTCGGAGGCGATCCGCGGCACGAACCAGTACGCCATGTGGATGCCGACCCTGCGGTACGGCTCGGGCGCCCCGGCCGGCCGCAGCGCGCGGCGGGTCCGCGAGCCCTGCCCGTCGGCGCCGACCAGCAGGTCGTACGTGCCGCCGCGGCCGTCGGCGAAGCGCGCGACGACCTGCTCGCCGGTGTCCTCGAAGCGCTCCACGGAGGTGCCGAAGACGTACTCCACGTCGTCCTTGGTGGCGTCGTGCAGGATCCGTACGAGGTCGCCGCGCATGATCTCGTACTCGGAGGTGAGCGACTGCCGCCCCCGGCCCGAGGTGTTGGCCATGATCGTGGCGCGCGCCTTGCCGCGGGCGTCGACGAAGGCGACGCCCTTCTCGTCGACGAGCCGGTCGCGGACGGCGTCGAGCAGGCCCATCCGGCGGACCGCCTCGATGCCCTGGCCGCGCAGGTCGACCTGGGCGCCGGTCGCGCGCAGCGCCGGGAAGCGCTCCACGACGGTGACGCGGTGGCCGCCGCGGGCGAGCCAGTGGGCCAGCGCCTGGCCGGCGATGCCGCCGCCGCAGATCAGGATCTTCAGTGGTTCGGCTGCCGCCATCGTTCCCACCCGCAATCTATCGGTGATAGGTTCCTTTTCAGCGTCACCTATCGGCGATAGATTGTCAACGTGGCCAAAGTGAACCGTGAGACCGTCATCGCCGAAGCGCTCGACCTGCTGGACGAGGTCGGGCTCGACGCCGTGAGCACGCGGCAGCTCGCCAAGCGGCTGGGCGTCGAACAGCCCTCGCTCTACTGGCATTTCGGCAACAAGAAGGAACTGCTCGGCGCCATGGCCGAAGCGGCGATGGCGCCGCACGCCACCGCACCGCTGCCGGAGCCCGGCGACGACTGGCGGGAGTGGTTCCTGGAGAACACCCGCAGCTTCCGGCGCACCCTGCTGCTGCGCCGCGACGGCGCCCGGCTGCACGCGGGCAGCAGCCCGGGGCCCGCCGATCTCGGGCGGGTCGCCCGGAAAATGGACTTCCTGGCCGCGGCCGGGCTGCCCGAGCGGCCCGCGCGGATGGCGATGCTGGCCGCGAGCCGCTTCACCGTGGGCAGTGTGCTGGAGGAGCAGGCGGAGGCGGGGAGTGCGGCGGGTCCGGCCGGCGCGGGCGGTTCAGGGGGCGCGGCCGGTTCAGGGGGCGGCGCGGGGCGCTCATCCGATATTCCGTCGATCGACCACGACGAGGCGTTCGAGGCCGGGCTCGCGCTCATCGCGGACGGCCTGGCGCTGGCGGCGGAGCGGCGCTAGGGCGTGTCCGCGGGGCCCCGGGCGCCGCTCGCCCGGGGCCCGTGAAGGCCCGTGAAGGCCCGTGAAGGCCCGTGAAGGCCGTGGAGGATCCGGATCAGCCGGCCAGGACGGTCCTGAGCTGTTCCAGGGCCCAGTCCAGGTCCTCCTTGGAGATGGTCAGCGGCGGCGCCAGCCGGATGGTGCTGCCGTGGGTGTCCTTGGCCAGGACGCCGCGCGCCATCAGGCGTTCGGAGATCTCGCGGCCGGTGCCGAGCGCCGGATTGATGTCGACACCCGCCCACAGGCCGCGCCCGCGCACCTCGGCGACCGCGCCGGACCCGTCGCCGGCCAGCACCGCCAGCTCGCGGTGCAGGTGGTCGCCCAGTTCGGCGGCGCGCTGCTGGTACTCCCCCGTGCTCAGCATCGCGATGACCTCAAGGCCCACCGCGCAGGCCAGCGGATTTCCGCCGAAGGTGGACCCGTGCTCGCCCGGCCGGAAGACGCCGAGCACCTCGCGGGAGGAGACCACCGCCGAGACGGGGACGACGCCGCCGCCGAGCGCCTTGCCGAGCACGTACATGTCCGGCACGACGCCCTCGTGCTCGCAGGCGAAGGTGCGGCCGGTCCTGCCGAGCCCGGACTGGATCTCGTCGGCGACGAAGAGCACCCCGCGCTCGGCGGTGATCCGGCGCACCCCGGCCAGATAGCCCGGCGGCGGCACGAGGACGCCCGCCTCGCCCTGGATCGGCTCCAGCAGAACGGCCACCGTCTCGTCGTCGACGGCCGCCTCCAGCGCGGCGAGGTCGCCGTAAGGGACGACCTCGAAGCCCGGGGTGTACGGGCCGAAGTCGGCGCGTGCCTCGGGGTCGGTGGAGAAGCTGATGATCGTGGTGGTGCGGCCGTGGAAATTGCCGTCCGCGACGACGATCTTCGCCCGGCCGTCCGGTACGCCCTTGACCCGGTAGCCCCACTTGCGCGCCGTCTTGACGGCGGTCTCGACCGCCTCGGCGCCGGTGTTCATCGGCAGCACCATCTCCATGCCGCACAGCTCGGCCAGCCGCGTGCAGAAGTCCGCGAAGCGGTCGTGGTGGAAGGCGCGCGAGGTGAGGGTGACCCGGTCAAGCTGCGCCTTGGCGGCGGCGATCAGGCGGGGGTTGGCGTGCCCGAAGTTGAGCGCCGAGTAGCCGGCCAGCATGTCGAGGTAGCGGCGGCCCGCCACGTCGGTCATCCACGCGCCCTCGGCCGAGGCGACGACGACGGGCAGCGGGTGGTAGTTGTGCGCGCTGTGCGCCTCGGTGGCGGCGATCTGGTCGGCGCCGGGGCCGGCTGGGCCGGACTCGGGGCCGGTGGCACCGTCGGCACCGGAAGTGATGGTGGTCACGTGCGTACTCCGTTCGTTGTACGTCGGAGGCCAGGGCTCGGGGCGGGGTGACGCCCCTTTCTATCGTCGCTCGCCGCGATCACGGCGAAACCTCACCGTGCCGCCGCGAACGGCGCCATAGGTGTGCCGTATGTGCGCCGTCACACCTCCGTACCGGCGGGGTACCCGGTTGTCCACAGGGTCGGACCGGGGGTATGGGAGGGGTGCCATGACCTGAGAGAATGGTGGGCATGGCCACTGATCGCCCGCGCGCGCTGTCCGGTATCCAGCCCACCGCCGGTTCGTTCCACCTGGGGAATTACCTGGGGGCGATCCGTCAGTACGTGGCGCTCCAGGAGTCGCACGACGCCTTCTACATGGTCGTCGACCTGCACGCGATCACCGTGCCGCAGGACCCGGCCGAGCTGCGGGCCAACACGCGGCTGGCCGCCGCCCAGCTGCTGGCCGCCGGTCTCGACCCGGACCGCTGCACGCTCTTCATCCAGAGCCACGTCCCCGAGCACGCCCAGCTCGGCTGGGTGATGAACTGCCTGACCGGCTTCGGCGAGGCGTCCCGGATGACGCAGTTCAAGGACAAGTCGGCCAAGCAGGGCGCGGACCGCACCACGGTCGGCCTGTTCACGTACCCGATCCTCCAGGTCGCCGACATCCTGCTCTACCAGGCGGACGCGGTGCCGGTCGGCGAGGACCAGCGGCAGCACATCGAGCTGACCCGGGACCTGGCCGAGCGCTTCAACAGCCGCTTCGGCCCGACCTTCACCCTGCCGGCGCCGCACATCGTGCGCGAGGTCGCCAAGATCTACGACCTCCAGGACCCGACGGCCAAGATGAGCAAGTCGGCGCCGTCGCCGAAGGGCCTGGTGAATCTGCTGGACGACCCGAAGGTGTCGGCGAAGAAGTTCCGCGGCGCCGTGACGGACACCGATACGGTCATCCGGTACGACGAAAAGGACAAGCCCGGCATCAGTAACCTGCTCACGATTCACTCCGCCCTCACCGGTACCGGAATTCCGGAACTGGAGGAGCGGTACGAGGGCAAGGGCTACGGTGCGCTGAAGACCGACCTCGCGGAGATCTTCGTGGAGTGGGTCACACCGTTCCGCGAGCGTACGCAGGAGTATTTGGGGGACCCGGAGACGTTGGACTCTGTACTGGCGAAGGGCGCGGAGAAGGCGCGTACCGTCGCAGCGGAGACACTCGCCGGCGCGTACGACCGGATCGGGTTCCTGCCCGCCAAGCACTGAGCCGCGGGGCCGCACGACAGACGACATCCCGACAGCAGTACGCAGCATGACCATGTGACCGACCGGGGAAAGGGGTGAGCGCAGTGGAGACCACCACGATCGGCGTGTCCATCGCGGTCCCGGAGCCGTACGGGCGCCTGCTCCAGGAGCGGCGGGCCGGCTTCGGCGATCCGGCGGCCTACGCCATCCCCACCCATGTCACGCTGCTGCCGCCCACCGAGGTCGACTGCGGCGACCTCCCCGCGCTGCGCCGCCACCTCGCGCAGGTCGCCGCCGACGGCCGCCCCTTCCCGATGCGGCTGCACGGCACCGACACCTTCCGCCCGCTGTCCGCCGTGGTCTACGTA
This sequence comes from Actinacidiphila alni, assembly GCF_900112845.1. Lineage (GTDB taxonomy): Bacteria > Actinomycetota > Actinomycetes > Streptomycetales > Streptomycetaceae > Actinacidiphila > Actinacidiphila alni. Next base: position 328,067 of record NZ_FONG01000005.1, on the reverse strand, counting down.
CGGCTCACCGAGGGAGCCGCGGACTGCGGGCGGCTCCAGGAACAGGTTCGTTCGGGCCCCGTGTCCCGCGAGCTGCAGTTCCCGTACCACCCGCACGTCACGGTCGCCCACGACATCGCCGAGCCCGCGATGGACCGCGCCCAGGCCGAGCTGGCGTCCTTCTCCGCCGCCTGGACGGCGCTCAGCTTCGCGCTGTACGAGCAGGGCGGCGACGGGGTGTGGCGCAAGATGCGCGAGTACCCCTTCGGCCGGGAGGGCTTCTCGGCCCTCCCCCAGCAGCAGGGCGTGCGCGCGGCGACGCGGCTCTGACGCTTCTCCGCCGCGCTCCTCCTTGTCGGCCCTACTTGTCGGCGGCGAGCCGGCCGCCGACGCCGAAGCTGTCGGCGGGGGTCTCCTCGATGAAGACCATGACGGTCTCGGCCGGGATCTTGTAGGTGTCGACGAAGGCGTCGGTGATCTTCCTGATCAGCTCGCGCTTGAGTTCGACGTCGCGCGGGCCCTGCTGAACGGTCACGGCGGGCATGTCTGCCTCCTGCTTTCGTGAGGGTGCCGGGTGCTTCCTGACGAGGAACAGTCCATCGCGTGGGCGGCCGCCGACCAAGGAGCAGTCCGCTCGTACACTCATCAGGAATCGTGATCAATGAGGGTCCTGGCGGGGCGGGGGGAACGGATGGAGCTGCGGCAGGTCCGGTATTTCCTGGCGGTGGCGGAGGAGCTGCACTTCGGGCGGGCCGCGGAACGCCTGCACATCGTGCAGCCGACGGTCAGCCAGCAGGTGCGCAAGCTGGAGCGGGAGCTGGGCCTCGACCTCTTCGACCGCACGACGCGTACGGTGACGCTCACCGCCGCCGGGCACGCCTTCCTGCCCCGGGCGCGGGCGGTCCTCGCCGCCGAGGAGGCGGCCCTGGAGGCCATGGCCGAGCTGCGCGCCGACCAGCTGGTGACGCTGCGGATCGGCACCAACGCCGGGCTCGGCGCCCGCCTCGAACAGCTCCTGGCCGACCTCGCCGAGGACGCCCCGCACCTGACCGTCGAGCTGCACAGCGCCCCGCCCGGGCCGCGCCTGCAACGTGTCCGCGACGGCGAACTGGACGCCGCCTTCGTGCGCGGCATCACCGAGAGCCCGGGGCTCGACCTCGTCCCCGTCTGGCGCGACGAACTCGTCGTCGCCCTCCCGGCCTCGCACCCGCTGGCCGCCCGCGAGCACGTCGCCCTCGCCGACCTCGCCGATCTCCCGCTGCGAATCGCGCCCCGCGCCGCCAACCCCCACCTGGTCGACCTGATCACCACCGCCTGCCACGCGGCCGGCTTCACCCCCCGCACCGGCCCCGCCTTCACCACCGACCAGGACACCCTCGCGGCCATCGGCACCGGCAAACCCACCTGGACCGTCTTCTACGCCGCCAAGGCCGCCATCCTCCCCACCACCCGCACCGTCTTCCGCCCCTTTCCCCCACCACCCCCCGCCCTCCAAACCTCTCTGGCCCTCCGCCCCACCACCTCCACCCGCCGCCTGGCGCCCCTGCTGGCGGCATGCCGGAAGCAAGGCGACGCGTAGCCGCGCTCCTTCCCGGCACCCGGCGGTCGCACTAGGCGCGGGCCAGGACGTCGCAGAGGCGGTCCAGGGCGCCGGTGAAGGCGTGGTCGGGCGGGGTGGCGTAGCCGATGACCAGGGCGGGTGGGGTGGTGGGTGGGGCGCCGTAGACGGGGAGGCCGCTGAGGGCGAGGCCGGCGGCGCGGGCGCGGGTGACGACGGCGGACAACGGGCCCGTCTCCGGGGGGAGTTGGAGGACGGCGTGCAGGCCGGCGGCGATGCCGGAGACGTGGACGTGGGGGGCGCGGGCCGCGAGGGCGGCGACGAGGCGGTCGCGGCGGCGCCGGTAGTGCTGGCGCATCCGGCGCACATGCCGGTCGTACGCGCCGGAGCTGAGGAATTCGGCGAGGGTCAGCTGGTCGAGGACGGGCGAGTGGTGGTCGGCGAGCCGCTTCTCGCGGACCACCGCGTCCAGCAGGTGCGGCGGCACCGCGAGCCAGGCCAGCCGCAGCCCCGGCGCGAGGCTCTTGCTCGCGGTGCCCGCGTACACGACGTGGTCGGGCGCGAGCCCCTGGAGGGCGCCGACCGGCTGCCGGTCGTAGCGGAATTCGCCGTCGTAGTCGTCCTCGACGATCAGCGCGCCGGAGCCCCGCGCCCAGCCGGTGACGGCGGTCCTGCGGCCGGGCGAGAGCGGCACCCCGGTCGGGAACTGGTGCGCCGGCGTCAGCAGCGCCGCCTGCACACCCGCCAGGTGCTCGACGCGCGCCCCGTCCCCGTCGACCTCCAGCGGTACGGTCTCCAGGCCGGCCGTCCGCAGCAGGGTGCGCGTGTCCGGGAAGCCCAGCGCCTCGACGGCGATCCGGCGCGCCCCGCGCCCGTACAGCGCCCGCGCCAGCAGCCCGACCCCTTGCACGTACCCCGTGCAGATCACCAGGTGGTCGGGGTCGGTGCGGACCCCGCGGACCCGGGCGAGATACGCGGTGAGGGCTTCGCGCAGCTCGGGCCGGCCCCGGGGGTCGGTGTAGCCGAACGCCTCGTTGGGCGCCGCGGCCAGTGCCCGGCGCGCGGCGGCCGACCAGGCGGCGCGCGGGAAGGACGACAGGTCGGGCGAGCCGGGCCAGAGGCTGTACGGCAGCCCGGTCGCCGCGTCCGGCACCAGCTCGGCGGGCGCGATCGGCGGTGGCGGGGCGTCGGCGGGCCGCGCGGTGACCTTGGCCGCCGTCGCCACCGGCCGCGGCGCGACCCGGGTCCCCGAGCCCTGCCGCGCCGTCAGCCACCCCTCGGCGACGAGCTGCGCGTACGCGTCCGCCACGGTGTTGCGGGCCAGCCCCAGGTCCCGGGCCAGGACACGGCTGGACGGCAGCCGGGTGCCGGCGCCGAGCCGGCCGTCGCGCACGGCCTCGCGCAGGGCGTGTTCGAGCCCGGCCCTGGCCCCGCCGCCGGCTGCCGCGCGGGCGGCGGCCAGGTCGAGCAGCAGGTCGTAGTCGGCGGCGTGCCCGTCGCGAGTGGCCCAGTCGTCCATGGCGCAAGTGGACCACAAGGCGGTGCCACTTCGCCCGTACGGTGAAAGGCATGACAACGATCGACGCCACCGCCACCACCGACGCCCCCGTGCCCGCCCCCGCGCCCCGGATCAACCTCCGCGAGAAGGCCCCGGACTTCTACGCCGCCATGGGCGCCCTCGACAAGGCCGCCGCCGCGGGCCTGGACCCGGTGGTCCGCGAACTCGTCCGCATCCGCGTCTCCCAGCTCAACGGCTGCGCCTACTGCGTCGACAAGCACAGCGCCGACGCCCGCGCCCTCGGCCTGACCGAACAGAAGATCACCGGCCTCACCGTCTGGCGCGAGACCCCCTTCTTCACCGCCCGCGAGCGCGCCGCCCTCGCCCTCGCCGAGGCCGTCACCCGCCTCGGCGACCACGGCGTCCCCGACGCGACGTACGACGAGGCCGCCGCGCTCTTCGACGCCGAGGAGTTCCCGCGCCTGCTGGCGATGTGCGTCACGATGAACGCCTGGAACCGGATCGGCGTGACCTGCCGCCTCTCCCCGGCCCTGCGCCACTGACGCCCGTCCCGTACACACGTACGCCTGCACACGGACGCCCACACGCACACGCGCGGCTCACGCGCCTCACGCGACCGTGAGCCGCGCGACCCCGATCTTGTCGTCGGCCATGCCGAAGTAGAGATCGGCGGCGCCGTCCCCCCGCGGGTCGATCGCCGTCGGGAACACCACCTCGGGCACGATGCCGTTGCGCTCCTCCGAGGTCGCGGGCTCCAGCAGCGGCGCCGCGGTCCGCCACCGCACATCGGTGACGTCGTCGTGCGCCAGCAGCATCGCGCCGGCCGCGTACCGGATGCCGGGCTGCGGCCATTCGTAGCTGAGCCGGCCCGCGACCCCGTGGTAGATCAGCAGCCACCCGGCGTCGGTGCGCAGCGGCGCCGGGCCCGCCCCGATCTTGACGTTCTCCCAGGGCTGTTCCGGCCCGGCGACGAAGCGGTGCTGCCCGAAGCGCGCCAGGCGCGCGGGCGAGCCCGCGACCTCCTCGACCGGCGCGTAGGAGACCCAGACGGACTGCCGTGTCTCGGCGACGCCGCGCGGCGGTACCGCGCCCGCCGAGGACCGGATCGCCCACAGGTCGAAGGACGGCCGGTGCAGCAGCGCGAAGGCGGGCCGCCCGTCGGGCGCCGTCACCGGCTCGGGGAACAGCACGGCGTCCTTGTTCGGGTAGAGGTTGAAGTCCGTCTCATAGCGGTCCTCGTACTCGAAGAGCACCGGCCCGCGCCGCCGCCAGGCCGTCAGATCGGTCGAGGTGGCGAGCCCGATGCGGGGGCCGAGCGGGCCGTACGCGGTGTACGTCATCGCCCACACGCCCAGCTCGTCGAGGCGGGTGATCCGCGGGTCCTCCACGCCGGCGGTCTGCGTGTCGCGCTCCCACCCGCCGGTCGGTTCGAGGACGACGCCCAGCCGCTCGACGCCGTACGGCCGCCCCTGCCCGTCGAAGAGCACGCGGGCCCGCGCTATTCGGGAGTAATTCCCTTCCGCCACGATGCGCGGAAACAGGTAGGTGTGCCCGTCGGGGCCCCGGGTGACCGCCGGGTTGAGGACGCCCAGTTTCTCCTGCGGATTGTCGGGATCGGCGCGCATGACGACGCCGATGCGCTCCAGCGAGATCCTGGGGGCGTATTCCGGCTCCGGCGTAATCAATGAATCTCCTTCGGCAATCGCTCCTGCCAGGGCGGCACGCACCAGCATGCGCGAGCCCCTCAACGCCCCACAAGAGCCTCGTTGTTCATGAACGCTCACTGCCCGGTCGGAGTCCTGACCAGCCTATTGACACGGCCGATGGGCCTTCGTAACGTCACCGGCACCACGCAGCCATGACTTGCTCATGAACGGGACGCACTGGGGACGCAATGGCAACCACACGCGATGTCGCACGCCTGGCGATGGTTTCGGCGGGCACCGTTTCGCGCGTTCTGAATCACAGCGACAACGTCGACGAGGCACTGCGCGAACGGGTCCGCAAAGCGGCCGATCAACTCGGATACCGCCTTCCGCCGCGCCGGAATTCGGCCGCCGATGTGCGCTCGATCGGATTCCTGCTGTCGAATGCGTATCTGCGCAATCGCGAAGATCTGATGACCCCTTTCTGGGCCCGGATCCTGCACGGCGCGGAGGAGGAAGCGGCGCGGCACGCCGTCGCCCTGCACTACCGCACGATCGGCCCGGACAGGGCCGAGGTGCGCAGGAATCTGCGGTCGGCGGGGCTGGACGCGGTGATGCTGGTCGGCTCCGCGACCGAGGACGTGCTGGAGGCCGTCCTGGCGCTGGACGTGCCGACGGCGCTGGTGGACTTCACGTCCCAGCACCACGCACTGCCCGCCGTGCTCTCCGACGGCCTCGACGGCGGGCAGGTGGCCGTCGAGCACCTGCTGGCCCGCGGGCACCGGCGGATCGCCTTCGTGGGCGGGCCGATGTCCGACCCCGAGGCGGGCATCCGGTCCGTTCCCGCCCTGCAACACCGCTACCTGGGCTACCGGATCGCGCTGGCCGCCGCCGGCGTCCGGCTCGACCCGGCGCTCGTGGCCGCCTGCGACCTCCAGCCCGAAGGGGTCACCGAGGCCACCGAAGCCCTGCTGGAACGGACCGACTTCACCGCCATGTTCTGCGCCAACGACCAGACGGCGGTGGCCGCGATGCGGGTGCTGGGCCGGCGCGGCGTCCGGGTGCCGCAGGACGTGTCGGTCATCGGCTTCGACGACGACCTCGCCGCGCACAGCATCCCGGCGCTGACCACGATGAGCGTGCCCAAGGAGGCGATGGGCCGGCTCGGGGTGCGCCGGCTGCTCCACGCCCCGGACGGGCCGGACGAACAGCCGTACACCATCACGCTTCCGGTCGAACTCGTCGCACGAGATTCGGTCGCCGACCGTACCGAGGACAGCCATGCTCCGCGTCACTGACCGCGTGCCGGACACACCGTCCGAGGCGCCCCCGGCCTCCCCGCGCAAGACGTCCCGCGGCGCCGTACGAGGCCGCCGCCGGGTGCACGGGCGCGCCGCGCTCCTCCTGCTCGCGCTGCCCGCCACCGCGTTCTTCGCGGTCTTCAGCTACGCCCCGCTGGCCGGTCTCGCCGTCGCGTTCAAGAACTTCTCGATCTCCGACGGCGTGTTCGGCAGCCCGTGGAACGGCCTGGACAACTTCCGCTTCTTCTTCGACTCCGGCGACGCCAAGCGCATCCTGTGGAACACCCTGTCGCTGAACGTCCTGTTCATCGCCGCGACGACGGTGTGCGCGCTGGGCCTCGCGGTGATGATCAACGAGATCCGCTTCCGCTACCTGCGCAAATTCCTGCAGTCGTCGGTGTTCCTGCCGTACTTCATCTCGCCGGTCGTGGTCAGCATCATGCTGCAGGGACTGCTCGCCGGCGTCGGCGGCCAGGGCGGCGCGGTCAACAAGATGCTGAACATCTTCGCGCTGCCGAGCGTGAGTTGGTACTCCGAGCCCGGCGCCTGGCCGTGGATCCTCACCGTCGTCAAGGTCTGGCAGATGTCCGGCTACCTGTCGGTGATCTACCTGGCGGCGATCACCGCGATCCCGGTCGAGGTGTACGAGGCGGCGGCGATCGACGGCGCGTCGCGGTGGCGGATGGCGCTGCGGATCACCGTGCCGCTGCTGGCGCCCACGACGGTGACGCTGCTCATGCTGAGCGTCGGCCGGATCTTCTACGGCGACTTCGGGACGATCTACGCGATCATCGGCGACAACGGCACGCTCTTCTCCACCACCGACGTCATCGACACCTATGTCTTCCGGTCGCTGCGCCAGAACGGCGACTTCGGGATGACCGCGGCCATCGGCCTCTTCCAGTCCGTCGTCGGCCTGGTCTTCGTCCTCGTCACCACCTTCGTGGCCCGCCGCTTCGGCCGCGACACCAGGGTCTTCTAGACCGGGAGCTGAGCACCGATGACTCTCACCGACACCCCGCCGCGGCGCCGTCGCACGGTGGAACCGTTCGCCGTGGCCAGCCTCGTGGTCGTCTCCGGCTTCGCCCTGTTCTGCCTGCTGCCGATCTGGATGGTGATCGCCTCGTCGTTCACCGACGAGTCCCGGCTCGTGCGGTCCGGCTACAGCTTCTTCCCGACGAAGTTCTCCCTCGCCTCCTACCGGTCGATCTTCACCGAGTCCGCGATCCGGGACGCCTACGTCTCCAGCCTGTTCATCACCGTCGTCGGCACGGCGGTCGCCCTCACCGCGACCACCGGCATGGCGTGGGTGATCTCCCGCCGGGTGCCCCGGATCAGCGCGTTCTTCGGCACGCTCACCTATCTGCCGATGCTCTTCGTGGGCGGCCTGGTCCCCTTCTACATCCTGGTGACGCAGTACCTGCACCTGGAGAACACCTACTGGGCGGTGATCCTGCCCATGGCGGTCTCCCCGTTCCTGGTGTTCATCGAGGCCGCGTTCTTCCGGCAGATACCCGAGGAGATCCTGGAGTCGGCCCGGATGGACGGAGCCGGCGAACTGCGCACCTTCGTACGGATCGTGCTGCCGCTGTCCAAGCCGATCCTCGCCGTCGTCGGGCTCTTCTACGCCACCGCGTTCTGGAACGAGTGGTTCATCCCGCTGCTGTTCATCACCGACGAGCACAAATTCCCGCTCCAACTGCTGCTGCAGAACCTCATCGGCAACGTCAACGCCGCCCAGGCCCTGCAGACCGGCTCCGCCGCCGCGCCCGTGTACCAGCTGCGCATGGCCCTCACCGTCGTCACCGTCGGCCCGATCCTGCTGGCGTACCCCTTCGCGCAGCGCTACTTCGTCCGCGGTCTCACCCTGGGCGCCACCAAGGGCTGACCCCGCCCGCCAGGACACCGGGACCCCGGGCCGCGAAGGGCCCGATCGGTCCCGAAGGACTTCACGAACTCCAAGGACCCGCAAGGAGATTCACCATGCCCCGACCGACGATGCCCCGTCGCGCCTTCCTCAGATCCTCGGCCGCGCTGACCGCCCTCGGTACGGCGTCGGCGGTGTTCGGCCTCGACGCGTGCAGCAGCGGCAGCGGTTCGTCCGCGGACCGGCTCGTGATGCTGCTGCCCGGCGACATACCCGTCGGCTGGGACGCGATCCGCGGCGCCGTGAACGACCGGCTCAAGGCCGATCTCGGCTTCACCATCGACGCCCAGTTCATCTCCTGGACGAACTACTCCAACCAGGAGCTGCTCAAATTCACCTCGGGCGAGCGCTTCGACCAGGCGCTGGAGGCCCGTTGGCTGCACCTGGACCAGCTGCTGTCCAGCGGCTCGCTGCGGCCGATGGACGGCTACTTCGCCGACAAGGCGCACCCGCACCTGGACGCCACCGTCTCGGCGAAGGCCCGCGCGTCCGTGACGTACAAGGGCCATCAGTACGCGGTGCCGCAGGTGAACTACGCCAGCGCCATCACCGGCATGGTGATCCGCCAGGACCTCGCCGAGAAGTACGGCATCGGGTCGGTCGAGACCTACGAGGACTTCGAACGGTATCTGTACGCGGTCAAGCAGCACGACCGCGGCCTCATCCCGTTCGGCCTGGACAACGGCTACGTCAACAACACCGTGACGCCGCAGCCGACCGGCCTGTTCAACGCCCATTCGTGGGAGGACCCGAGCCAGTTCTTCCAGGCGGCGGGCAGCAACGCGGGCATCTTCGCGATGGACCCGAGGGCGGGCACGACGGGCAGTTCGCGCCCGCGCCCCTTCTGGGAGGCCCCGGGCGTCGTGGAGACCCTGCACCGGATCCGCAAGTACAACCAGGACGGCATCCTCAACAAGGACGTGCTCAACGCCGATGTCAGCAGTGTGCGGGGGCTGTTCGGGCAGGGCCGCTACGCCGCGACCGTCGGCAACACCGACGGTCTGACCACCACGACCTTCGGGGCCGTCGCGTCCGCGGTGCACGGGGCCGCGATAGCGCAGGTGGTGCCGTTCGCCAAGGGCACCGCTGCCCGCCCGGCCGCGACCTTCCAGGCGTCCAACAATGTGGTGATCAACAAGAATTCGGCCCACGCCGACATGGTCATGAAGCTCCAGGACTGGGTCTCGGTCAAGGAGAACCACGACCTCGTCTCGTACGGGATCGAGGGCAAGGACTGGAAGGCGCACGGCGACAGCGAGTTCGAGACCCTGAGCAAGTACGTCTTCCCGGGCTTCGCGCTGTGCTGGCGGATCAGCCTGGAGCGCACCCCCGTGGGCATGGTGGACAGCGAACGCACCTGGTTCGGCTGGGCCAAGGACTACGGCCACTTCACGACCGACCCGTTCACCAGCTTCTACTTCGACCAGACCCCGGTGAAGACGAACATCAGCCAGCTCGCCTCGGCCTACAACCAGTACGGCAAGCCGCTGTTCGCCGGGACCGTCGACGTCGCCTCCGGGCTGTCCAAGCTCCAGAGCGCCTTCGAGCACGCGGGCCTGGACAAGGTCCTCGACCAGTTGCAGACGCAGGCCGACGCGTATCTCGCCGCCGCCAAGAGCGCGCGCTGACAACGTTTCCTTCGGACTTCGGACTTCGGACATCGGAAAGCGGAAGAGAGGAGTCTCGTCGTGGCCGTATCGCGCCGGGTCTTTCTGGGCAGCACGTCGGGCGCGGCACTCGCCGCGTTCCTCACCGCGGGCGGCCCGCTGGGCCGCCTCCCGTCGGCCGTCGCGAAGCCCGCCGGCCCCGTCGGCCCCACCGACACCGCCGGCGACCTCGCCGCCGTCCGCTCCACCCTGAGCGGCATCTACCTCGCCCACGACTGGCTCGACGACGGCACCACCGCCCGCGTCGAGTGGACGTACCAGAGCCAGGCCCCGGCCTACCTGGCCGCGCTGCGCGCCGACGGCTCCTGGGCCGACGTGGACTACGCCGCCACCAACAGCGCGGCCAATGGCGCCGCCTGGTCGCCGTACCGCGCGCTGGACCGGATGCAGGCCATGGCCGCCGCCTACGCCAATCCGGCCGGCCCGCGCCATCTGGACGCGGCGCTGCTGGCCGGCGTGGAGAAGGCGCTCGGCTACTGGTTCCAGGCCGGGCCGACCAGCGTCAACTGGTGGGAGACCGGCATCGGCATCCAGCTCCGGCTCGGCCGGATCGGCGTGCTGTTGTACGGGCACCTCGCCGCCGACCGCATGAGCGGCATCGTCGGCACGCTCCAGAGCAGTTCCTCGGGCACCGGCGAGAACGCCGTCTGGTACGCGCAGAACGTCGTCTTCCGCGGCCTGCTGACCCCCGACCCCGCGCTCGTGACGGCCGGACGCGACGCCATGGCCACCGCGATCCTGCTCAGCACGGGCGACGGCATCCAGTCCGACCTCAGCTACCACCAGCACGGCGAACAGCTCTACTCGGCCGGTTACGGCCGCACCATGCTCACTGACGTCGCGCAGTGGCTGTACGTGCTGCGGCCCACGTCCTTCGCCTTCAGCCCGATATCCGTGCACGACTACACCGGTTGGGTGCTGGACGGCACCCGCTGGATGATCAACGGCGACCACGCCGAGTTCAACGTCTTCCTCAATCCCGCGCCGCGCTACGCCAGCAACGCCGAACGCGTCCTGGAATCACTGGAGTTGCTGGACTCGGCGGTGCCCGACCAGGCCGCCCGCTTCGACCAGCTCGGCAAGAACATCCGCCTCCAGAGCCCCGACACCGGTCTGACCGGCCACAAATACTTCTGGCGCTCGGACTTCGCCGCCCACAAGCGGCCCGGCTGGGGCGTCACCGTCAAGATGGTCTCGGCGCGCACCATCGGCTCCGAATGGCGGTCCTCCAACGCCAAGAACCTCAACTACCTGTACTGGGTGCCCTTCGGCACCACCTTCATCGCCCGCAGGGGCGACGAGTACCGCAACATCTTCCCGGTGTGGGACTGGTCCAGGCTGCCCGGCGCCACCAACCCCGCCGTCGTGGTCCCGCTCAACGCGAGCGACCCGTACAAGCAGTCCACCACCTTCGTCGGCGGCGTCGACAACGGCCTGTACGGCGCCGCCGCCCTGGACATGAACAAGTACGGCACGACCGCCCGCAAGGGGTACTTCTGCTTCGACGACGAATTCGTCGCGCTCGGCGCCGGCATCACCTCCACCGACCCGCACCCGGTGGTCACGACGCTCAACCAGACGCGGCGAGTGGGCCCGGTCGTCGCGGCGGGCACCACCGTCGCACCGGGCAACACCCTGACCCGTACCGGGAATTGGGCCTACCACGACGGCACCGGCTACGCCTTCTTCGAGCCGGTCGCCATGACCGTCAAGAACGCGACCGTCACCGGCTCCTGGGCCGACATCGCCACCGGCCAGGACCCCACCCCGGTCACCGAGGACGTCTTCGGCATCTGGCTCGACCACGGCACCGCGCCCAGCGGCGCCACGTACGCCTACGTCGTACGGCCCGGCGTCGACCAGGGCCAGGCCACCGCCTACGCCCAGCACCTGCCGGTCCGCGTCCTCGCCAACTCCCCGTCCCTGCAAGGCGTACGGCACGACGGCCTCGGCATCGCCCAACTGCTCTTCTACGCGGCCGGCACCGCCGCCGTCCGCGACGGCGTCACCCTCGCCGTCGACCGGCCCTGCATGGTCATCCTCGACGAATCCGGGGCGGGCGCCCCCGTCGTCACCGTCTCCGCGCCGCAGGCGCCCGGCGTCACCGTCAACGTCGTCCTCACCGTGCGCGGCACGGTCACGCGCGGCGCCGTCACCCTCCCCGACGGCGACCGCCAGGGCGTCTCCCTGACCCTCGGCGCCCCGGCGGACGACGTCGCCCTGCGCCGCCCCGTCCTCACCTCCTCCGACCACGACACGTCCGTCGGCGCCCACTTCCTGACCGACGGCAACCCCAACACCCGCTGGAGCTCGGCCTATACGGACTCCCAGTGGGCGATGGTCGACCTGCTCACGCCGCAGCTGATCGACGGCGTCACGCTGCGCTGGGAGACCGCCTACGCCACGGCGTACACCGTCGAGACCTCCGCCGACGGGCAGACCTGGCGGACCGTCCACACGACCACCACCGGCACGGGCGGCACCCAGAAGCTGACCTTCGCCACCCACCCGGCCCGCTTCGTCCGCCTCGCCCTCACCAAGCGCCGCACCGCGTGGGGCTACTCCCTGTGGGGCCTCGAAGTCCACGCCGCCACCGACCTCGCCCAGGGCAAGCCCACCACCGCCTCCTCCACCCACGCCGCCGAACTCGCCCCCGGCAACGCCACCGACGGCCTCGCCACCACCCGCTGGGGCTCCGACTACAGCGACCCCCAATGGCTCCAGGTCGACCTCGGCGCCCCCACCGCCATCGGCACCGTCCAGCTCCACTGGGAAACCGCCAGCGCCCGCGCCTACAAGCTCCAGCTCTCGAACGACGCCACCCACTGGACCGACCTCCACACCACGACCACCGGCCCCGGCGGCGTCGAAACCCTCCCGGTCACCGGCACCGGCCGCTACCTCCGCATGTACGGCACCCAGCGCAACACGCCCTACGGCTACTCCCTCTTCGCCTTCGAGGTGTACGGCGCGTAGCCGCCCCTACGGCACGCGGCCTCGCCGCTCTCACGGAGAGCGGCGAGGCCGCGTGCCGTACCGAATGTGCTGACTGCCGTCAAACGGCGCCGAATTCGCCGTCGCGGACAGCGCCGAGGAAGGCGTTCCACGCCTCGGCGGGGAAGACCAGGGCGGGGCCCTGGGGGTCCTTGGAGTCACGCACCGGCAGGATGCCGGCGAAGCCGGGAGCGACCTCGACGCAGGCACCGCCGTTGCCCTCGCTGTAGCTGCTCTTGATCCACGCCGCTGCGGTGAGATCAGGGGTGGTGCTCATCGGCTGTACTCCTTCATCACGTCATGGATGAACGCCAGCGACTCGTCCGGGGGCATCGCGGCGGCTCGCAGACGATCGTACTTCTCCTTCGCTTCGGCGACGACGGCCGCCGCTTCCTCCACATGTCCTTGGTTCAGCGTCTCCGTGTACAGCACGTCCGGCCCGTGTTTCCGGGTCAGCAGGATGAACGGAACGCCTCCCGCCGGAGTGCCCATGTGAAACGGCGTCACCTGGATGACGACGTGCGGGCTCTCGGCCTCGGCAAGGAGGACGGCCATTTGAGCTGCCATGACGGACCGGCCACCGGTGACCGTACGCAGTACCGCCTCGTGCAGGACGGCCCAACGCAGCGGCGGGTCGGCTCGATCGAGCGCCTCGCGGCGCGCGAGCCGGTTCTCCACTTTGGCCGCGATCGCCTCGGCCTCGTCCCGAGGATTGGCCTGCCGGAAAACGGCCTCTGCGTACTCCCGCGTCTGGAGCGTGCCGGTGAGCGTCACCGGCGAATAGTCCAGGATCTGCGTCGCCTCGCGCTCCAGGTTCACGTACGGGATGAACCACCCCGGGTGGCCGCGTTCGGCAACGCGCGCACGCAGGCGGCCGAACGACCCCGGCGTACCGAAGACGCTGTCGCACGCATCGGCGAACTGGGCCGACGCGAGAAGCTTGCCGCCCTCGACCCGTGTCACGTACGGCCGCTCGTAGCCCGTCCGCTCAGCGACTTGAGCCTGCGTCAGACCCTGTTGCTCGCGGGCGAATCTGACCTCCTGGCCGAAGTACGCCGCCCCGTCCTGCTGGCCGTTTCCGCTCATCCGTTCGCCAACTCCTCTCCGACCGACCGAGGTTCGGATGCGCTTGGAACCACGTTTCGTCTGGTGGACGACCCGCGTGGGGCGCAACCCTGGTGAGGACAGAGAGGAAGCTCGTGTTCAGCGCCACTGGACGAGCATCCGCGATTACCCACCGCTATCGCACAAATCCTATGAGTAGCATATGTTGTGCGGGGCCGGAACCAGGAAGGTCAGCCATGGCAGCAGCAGCCCCGGCGCAACCCCTCGACCAGACCGTCGTCTCGCGCTGGCCGTCCGCGGCCCGGCACGTACCGGAGGCCCGGCACCACCTACGGGCCACCCTCAGCCGCTGGGGACAGCTCGAACTGGCCGACGCCGCCTGCGTCGTGCTCTCCGAGCTGATGACCAACTCCCTGAAGTACGCCAAGGAGCGCGGCCGCCACATCGAGACCCGCTTCGTCCGCCTCCGCGACTCCACCGGCCGCCCCGCCGGTCTCCGCCTCGAGGTCCACGACGCCGACCGCGCCCACCCCGTCCTCCACTCCCCCACCCCCGACTCCGAGTCCGGCCGCGGCCTCCCCCTCGTCGACGCCATCACCGCCGGCCGCTGGGGCACCGCCTCCCGCGACGGCATCGGCAAACTCGTCTGGGCCGAAATCACCGACTGTGCCTGATCTTTGGGTACGGATGTCACGAAACGTCTATCGTCTCTATCTCACTGCGTGAGCGTTGCGGTGATGATCGGGGGCGGGGCGGATGGCGGAACAGCGCGTGGAGCAACCCGTGGAACGGCTGCTGGTCGACTTACGGGACGACGGGCTCGTCCAGGTCTCGTCCTGGCCGGCGGGGGAACGGCTTCCGCGGCCCGTGGGTGATCCGGTGCCTCTGGTCTGGCCGCTGCCGGATGAGGAACTGGTCGACCTGCGCTGGTACTTGGAGCGGTATCTGCGGCTGCCGACCGCCGTGTACGGCGAGCGCGGGGAGCGGGTGGCGGCCGAACTGCCGCGCTGGGGCGAGGCGATCTTCTCGTCCGTGTTCGGTGACGGTCCCGCGCGGGAGGCGTACACGGCGGCCCGTGCGCGAGGTGGGCCGGTGGAGATCACCCTGCTCTCGAAGTCGCCGGAGCAACTGGGGCGGCCGTGGGAGCTGATGGCCGCCCCCGGGCGCGGGGTGCCCGTCGCGCTCGACGGTGTGGCCCTCACCCGCTCCTTGCAGAGCGGCGGCATGGCGGAGGTCTTCGACGCTCCCGGTACGCGGCTGCGGGTGCTGATGGTGATCTCCCGGCCGGGCGGGACGGACGACGTGGGCTATCAGATGATCGCCCGGCCGTTGCTGCGGCGGCTCGAAGCGGTGCGGGGCAAGGTGGAGTTGGTGGTGCTGCGGCCGCCGACGCTGAAGCGGCTGCGCGAGGTGCTGGCGGACGCGCGGGCGGCCGGAGAGCCGTTCCAGGTCGTGCACTTCGACGGGCACGGCGTCTTCGGCATGACGCCGGCCGCTTCGGGTCCCGGCGGCTGGGGCACGCACATGTACGCGGGGCCAGGACCGCAGGGGATGCTCGCCTTCGAAAAGCCCGGTGGGGGCAGCGACTTGGTCGAGGCGGGCCGGGTCGCCCAAGTCCTCGCCGAGGCGAAGGTGCCGCTCGTCGTCCTCAACGCCTGCCAGTCGGCGCAGGTCGGCGCCCAGGTAGAGGCGTCCGTCGCGACGCGGCTGCTCGCCGAGGGGTGCGCGAGCGTGGTGGCGATGGCGTACAGCGTGTACGCGGTCGCCGCCGCCGAATTCATGACCGCCTTCTACGAGCGGCTGTTCGCCGGCGAACCGGTCACCGACGCGGTGCGCGCGGGGCGCGCGCAACTGGTCCTCAATGCCCTGCGGCCGTCGCTCAAGGGGATGCTGCCGCTCGCGGACTGGATGATCCCGGTCCTCTACACACGCGGCGAGACCCGCTTCCCCGAGCTGCGCTCCGCCCGGGAGTCCGGGGACATCGGCGCCATCCTCACACGGATCCGGGAAGCGTCCGAGGGCGGGGCCGACCGGGGCCGTGATCTGGAACCGGTCGGCGAATTCGTCGGCCGCGACGCCGACTTCTATACGTTGGACGTCGCGGCCCGGCTCCAGCACGTCGTGGTGGTCCACGGGCCCGGCGGGACCGGCAAGAGCGAGCTGGCCAAGGCGTTCGGCCGCTGGTGGCGCGACACCGGCGGCGTCGAACAGCCCGAGCTGGTGCTCTGGCACTCCTTCGAACCCGGGGTCGCGTCCTTCGGCCTGGACGGCGTCGTCACCAGCATCGGCCTGCGCGTCTTCGGCCCGGATTTCGCCGTCCTGGACACGGAGCAACGGCAGTCCGCCGTCGAGGAGTTGCTCGCCGAGCACCGACTGCTGCTGCTCTGGGACAACTTCGAGTCCGTCCGGGAGATGCCCGATCCGGGGCGGGCGACGCCGCCCTTGTCCGCGTCCGAGCAGGACCGGATGCGGGCCTTTCTCGCGCGGGTCGCGGCGCGGAGCAAGAGCGCGATCGTCATCACGAGCCGCACCCCGGAAGCCTGGCTCGGCGCCGCCATCCGCCGCGTCCCCCTCGCGGGCCTGACCCGCGACGACGCCACCGCCTACGCCGAACAACTCCTGGCCCCGTACCCGGACGCCCACCGCCACCGCCAGAGCCCGGCCTTCGCCGACCTCATGGACTGGCTCGACGGCCACCCCCTGAGCATGAAGCTCACCCTCCCCCGCCTCTCAACGACCACGGCCCGCCACCTCCTGGACGCCCTCCAGGGCCTCACCGCCCTCCCGGATGACGACGACGCCGACGACCGCCACACCTCCCTGGCCGCGAGCATCGCCTACTCCTTCCAGCACCTGTCCGCAGACGACCAACAGTCCCTCACCATCCTGAGCCTGTTCCACGACATCGCGGACGCTGACGTTCTCGGCATTTTTTCGGGTATTGAGGAGGTGCCGGAGCGTTTTCGCGGTCGAAGCGTTGCCCAGTGGACGGGGCTGCTGGGCCGTGCGGCACGCCTGGGGCTTGTGACCCCGCTCGGCGGAGGTATGTTCCGCCTCCACCCCGCCCTGCCAGCCCACCTGACCACACACTGGATCACCCTCACACCCGACACCCACACCGAAGAGCACACCGCCGCACTGCGGGCCCTCGTGTCGGCTTTCGCGGCCTTCAGCGTGTGGCTGAAACGCCAGATCAGCGGCGGCGACGCCCAGCTCGCGTTCGCCCTGGTCGCCTACCAGCAGCGGATGCTCGGAGCCATGCTCGGCCACGCCCTGACCAGCCACCAGTGGGAAGAAGCCGGAGCGATCATCCGGCCTCTGAACGACTACTGGGACGCACAGGGCCTCACGCAGGAAGCGCAGTCCTGGACCGACCGCATCCGCACCGCCACCGAACCACCCGACGGCACCCCGCCCGACCTGAACACGCCCGCCGGCAGCCTGTGGATGTTCGTCACCGGAGCACAGGCGAACCGGCAGCATGCGGCCGGACAGCTCGACCGCGCCGAAACCACCTACCAGACCATTCTCCGCGCCCTACTCCAGCAGAAAAGCAGCCCGTACCAGCGCGCCAGCATCGCCTTTATCTACCACCAGTTCGGCATGGTCGCCCAGGCTCGGGGACGGCTGGAGGAGGCCGAAGACTGGTACCGGCAGTCCCTCACCATCGAAGAAGACCTCGGCAACCGCCCCGGCATGGCCATCACCTACCACCAGCTCGGCTGGCTCGCCCAGGCTCGGGGACGGCTGGAGGAGGCCGAAGACTGGTACCGGCAGTCCCTCACCATCAGCGAAGACCTCGGCAACCGCCCCCACATGGCCAGCACCTACCACCAGCTCGGCATCACCGCCCAGGCCCGGGGGCGGCTGGAGCAAGCCGAAGACTGGTACCGGCAGTCCCTCACCATCA
>NZ_FONG01000005.1:0-310127 GCF_900112845.1 Actinacidiphila alni | reverse complement strand
GCCGAAGACTGGTACCGGCAGTCCCTCACCATCAGCGAAGACCTCGGCAACCGCCCCCACATGGCCCTCACGTATGCGCAACTGGGCCAGCATGCGGAAGCCATGGACGACACCGCGCAGGCGCTGATCTGGGTCATTAAGTGCGTCGCCCTCTTCGACGAAATTCCGCACCCCAGGACCGGCACCGGGCCCACCCGTCTCCGCCGGCTGACGCAGTCCCTCGGCATCGAAGCCGTCGAAAGCGCCTGGCAGCGCGAGACCGGCAATCCGCTGCCTGACGCCGTACGCGCCTACGTCCTGGCCGGGCCGGACGACACCGACACCACCGGTACCCACACCGACTGACCCTCACCCCAAGGAGAACTCCCGCATGGACGACGCCATCGAGAAGGCCGCCCGCGCCGCAGCGCAACGCCTCACCGGCCCGACGTATCCCACGCTGGCCGAGGACGTGGAGGAAGCGCTGGCCGTCAGGGGGGCGACAACGGCGCCCGGGCAGTATTTCAATCCCACCGAGCTGGGCGGGCTGATCGTCGCCATCGCCAACACGGCCTGGATGATCTACCACGACATCCGCAGTCGCGGCGCGGGCGAACCCGATGTCGACGCCATCGCGCGCCGCGTGCGGCAGCAGCTCCAGCAGGAGGGCAGGGCCGTCCCGGAGTTGGAGCCCGCCGAGCGGGACCGGATCATCGACGTGACGGTCGAGGAGACGGTCAACGCCCAGGAGGAGTAGGGGAGGTCACGCCTTCAGGGTGAGGAGCGTCTCCTCGATCTCCTCGCCGCGGCCGGCCGCGTAACCGCGGTCGGTGCCGGTGACGACGAAGCCGCACTTCTGCAGGACGCGGAGGGAGCCGGCGTTGTCGGAGGCGGCGCGGGCGTACACAGGACGTTCCGGGGCCAGCAGGAGGAGAGCGCGGAGGGCGGCGGTGGCGGCGCCGCGGCCCCAGTAGGGGCGGCCGATCCAGTAGGTGACCTCGCGTTCGTCCGGGGGGCCGTAGACGGCGACGTGGCCGAGGATCTCGTCGGGGGACGCGGCCGGGACGACCGTACGGTTCAGGACGTCGGGGAGGGCGCGGATGCGGGCCCAGTGGGCATCGAAGGCGGCGCGGTCGGCGGGGTCCTCGTGGGTGAAGGCCGCCATCCGGACGGACTCGGGGTCCTGGCCGTGGGCGAAGAAGACGGGCAGGTCGGAGTCGCGGATCTCGCGGAGGATGACGTCCATGGGGGCAAACGTAAGGGGCCCCGCACCAGGGCGGGACCCCTTACAACGAAAGGTTGGGGCTCAGATGAGGCCCAGCTCGCGGACGGCCGCGCGCTCCTCCTCCAGCTCCTTGACGGAAGCGTCGATGCGGGCGCGCGAGAAGTCGTTGATGTCCAGGCCCTGGACGATCTCGTAGGCGCCGTCCTTCGTGGTGACGGGGAAGGACGAGATGAGGCCGGCCGGGACGCCGTAGGAGCCGTCGGAGACGATGCCCATGGAGGTCCAGTCGCCGTCGGCGGTGCCGTTGACCCAGGTGTGGACGTGGTCGAGGGCGGCGGACGCGGCGGAGGCGGCCGAGGAGGCGCCACGGGCCTCGATGATCGCGGCGCCGCGCTTGGCGACGGTCGGGATGAAGGTGTCGGCGAGCCACTGCTCGTCGTTGACGACCTCGGCGGCGTTCTTGCCCGCGACCTCGGCGTGGAAGATGTCCGGGTACTGCGTCGCCGAGTGGTTGCCCCAGATCGTGAGCTTCTTGATCTCGGAGACCGGGGTGCCGGTCTTCTTGGCGAGCTGGCCGACCGCGCGGTTGTGGTCGAGGCGGGTCATCGCGGTAAAGCGCTCGGCCGGTACGTCCGGGGCGGCGGACTGCGCGATCAGCGCGTTGGTGTTGGCGGGGTTGCCGACGACCAGGACCTTGATGTCGTCCGCGGCGTGGTCGTTGATGGCCTTGCCCTGCGGCTTGAAGATGCCGCCGTTGGCGGAGAGCAGGTCGCCGCGCTCCATGCCCTTGGTGCGGGGGCGGGCGCCGACCAGCAGCGCGACGTTGGCGCCGTCGAAGGCGACGTTCGGGTCGTCGGTGATGTCGATGCCGCGCAGCAGCGGGAAGGCGGCGTCGTCCAGCTCCATGGCGGTGCCCTCGGCGGCCTTGAGGCCCTGGGGGATCTCCAGGAGGCGGAGCCTCACCGGCACGTCCGCGCCGAGCAGGTGCCCCGAGGCGATGCGGAAGAGCAGCGCGTAGCCGATCTGGCCGGCCGCTCCGGTGACGGTGACGTTGACGGGGGTGCGAGTCATTGCCTTCTCCTGGCCTTTTCCTGCGGGTCCTTGGCGGTGCCGCCCTGTACCGCCCCGGCAGTGGCCCGAGCCGCCCCGGAACGTGGTGGCTCTCCCGGTGTCGCTCGACGTCAAGAGAACCATCCGTCAGGCTATCGCGCGCCGGGCCGCCCGGTGACGCGAGGGGCTGTGGCCCCGGTCACCGCGGGTCGGGCTCCGCCCGGGACAGCGGCGGCCGGCTCCGGCCGGGACCTGCCCGCCGGTGCGCGCCCCGTACGCGCCGGAAAAGCTAGCCGCCGACGCAGACGTTCAGCACGATCAGGCCGAGGCACAGGCCGCCGCTGCGGGTCGGGCTCGGGGTCGGGGCCTGGGTCGGCGTCGTGGTGGGGGACGCGGATGATGTTGGCGAAACGGTTCCGCTGGGCGGTGCGCCCGGGTCGGCGGGTGCGGTGGTCCGCGGCGGTACGGAGCCGCCGGGCCCCGTGGCGGGAGGACCGGTCGGGGACGGCGAGTCGCCGCCGAGCATCGCGGTCACCGAGGGCCCGGGCGTACGGGGAGAGGCGCCGCCTTGACGCGCGGGGGCCGTGGCGCCCGGTGACGTACGCGGCGCGGCGCCCTTCGTACCCGGCGGCAGCGTCGCCCCGGCCCGGTCGGGCACCGTCGGGCCCGCGCCGGGCAGCGGTGCCTTGCCCGTACTCGGGCCGGCCGCGAACAGCACCGTGAGGGCGGCGCCCACCACCAGCACCGCGGCCATGCCGAGCAGCAGCGCCCGGCGGCGGTGGCGGGGCGGCAGGCCCTCCTCGGCGCCGAGCGGGTCGAGGGGGTCGGGGTGCGGCACGGGTTTGCCCCGGCCGCGGTCACCGGTACCGGTGGCCGCCTTCTCCGCGAGCTTCCACAGCGCGCCGATCCGGTCGTAGTCGGCGCCGCTCGCCTGCGCCAGCGTCTCGACGGCGTCCAGCGGCGGCAGCGACCTGCCGTTGAGGTACTTCTCCCACGACTCGGCGGACTGCGCGGTACGGGCCGCGAGCGCCGGTACGGTCAGACCGCTGCGGTCCTTCATCCGGCGTAATTGCGTGGCCAACCGCCGCGTGTCCACCGGGATCCGGTCCGCCAGCGGCTCCCACTGCCCCATCGTGCCCCCTTCTCCGCCCCCCGCGCCCACGGCGCCACCGCGCCCGCCCCCACGCTAGAACGCCTGTCCCCCTTCCGCCGGACTTTCCGGGACGGGCTGACCGAATTCGTTTCGGGGTGGTAGGGCGCGGCGCAGGACCGCGACGCGTCCTACCGGACGGAGAAGTGGATGATGTCCTCCAGGAACGGGATGCGGATCACCGGGTCCGGCTGGGCCATCAGCGCCAGCAGGATGATGGCGAGCCCGAAGATGCCGTACGTGATGACGTCGGTGAAGCGGCTGCGGACGGCGAGCATGCCGACGGCCGTGACGCTCCAGCGCAGGACCGCGCCGAGCAGCAGGGCCGAGCCGATCACGATCGCGCCCGGGCGGAAGGCGCCGGTGGCCGTGACGATCAGGCCGATCGCGGCACCGCAGATGACCAGGAGGATCGGCCACTGACGGGCCGGCGCCGGGGCGTCGCGGCCCGCGGCCCGGCCGCCGCCCTCGGGGCGGGCGGTGGTGCGGGCGACGTCGGCGCCGTGCCGGGCGTGCGCGGCACCGGGCGCCTGACCGTTGTTCTGGCCCGAGCCGGAGCCCGAGCCGGAGCCGTAACCGGGCGCGTGGCCGTTCTCCGAGGGGCCGTTGGAACCGCCGGAGCCGGGACCGCCGGGACCGCCGGAGCCGTTGGGGCCGCTCGGCTCGGCGCCACGGCCGCGGCGCCACGCGGGCTGCCCGGCCGCGGCGGACGGGGAGCCCGTGACGGCGGACTCCGAAGGGTCCGCGCCCCCCGCGCCGAATCCGGCGCCGTCCGCGGGACTCGACTCAGCCGACATGGTCCGCGGCCCGCTCGGACGCCTCCACCACGTTCTGCAGCAGCAGCGCCCGCGTCATCGGGCCGACGCCGCCCGGGTTCGGCGAGATCCAGGCGGCGACCTCGGCGACGCCCGGGTGCACGTCGCCGACGATCTTGCCGTTCTCGTCCCGGCTGACGCCGACGTCCAGCACGGCCGCGCCCGGCTTCACGTCCTCGGGCTTGATGATGTGCGCCACCCCGGCGGCGGCCACGACGATGTCGGCCTCCCGCAGGTGCGCGGACAGGTCGCGGGTGCCGGTGTGGCACAGCGTGACCGTCGCGTTCTCCGACTTACGGGTCAGCAGCAGGCCGATCGACCGCCCGACGGTGATGCCGCGCCCGACCACCACCACATGCGCGCCGTTGATCGCCACGCCGTGCCGGCGCAGCAGTTCCACGATGCCGTTGGGGGTGCAGGGCAGCGGCCCCGTCTCGTTCAGCACGAGCCGGCCCAGGCTCATCGGGTGCAGGCCGTCGGCGTCCTTGGCCGGGTCCATCAGCTCCAGCACCCGGTTGGTGTCGATGCCCTTGGGCAGCGGCAGCTGCACGATGTAGCCGGTGCAGGCCGGGTCGGCGTTCAGCTCGCGGACGACCGCCTCGATCTCCTCCTGGGTGGCGGTGTCCGGGAGTTCACGCTGGATGGAGGCGATGCCCACCTGCGCGCAGTCGCGGTGCTTGCCCGCGACGTACCACTTGCTGCCCGGGTCGTCGCCGACCAGCAGCGTGCCGAGGCCGGGGGTGATCCCGCGGGCCTTCAGCGCCTCGACGCGGGCGGTGAGTTCGGACTTGATCGCGGCGGCGGTGGCCTTGCCATCGAGAATCTGGGCGGTCATGGCGCCATTCTCGCGGATCGGACCTGCGGCCGACGAATCCGCCCCCGCGGAGCGGTCCCGTACCCGCCCGGCGGCCCGCCGTCGTCCCAGGTCCCTTGCGCGCCGGGGCACAACGGCCCCACGATGTGGCCTCGTCCCCCGAACGGGCCAGTACGACGGAAATGGCGACAATCCGATGAGGCCGTCGCCCGGCTCCGGCACCGTACCGACCGGCCCGCCGTCCTCATCGTCAAGACCGTCGAGACTGTCAAGGAAGAAGCAGCACGTGAGCCAACCACCCGGTCCCGGGAACCCCTACGGCTACCCGCAGCAGCCCTACGGCCAGGATCCGTACGCCCAGGGCTTCCCGCAGCAGCCGACGCAGCCGTACGGCTACCCGCAGCCGCAGCAGACGCCCGGCTACGGCGGTTACCCGCCCGGCTACCCGCCGGGCCACCTGCCGCCCGGCATGCCGCCGCTCGCGAGCTGGGGCGCCCGGGTGGGCGCGACGCTCCTGGACGCGCTCATGTTCCTGCTGGTCCCGATGGGGCTGCTCATAGCCGGGTACGCGCAGATCGTCAGCAAGGCCGTCGACCGGGTCAACGACTGTGACGACGCCGGGATCCCGTCGGATTCGTGCCCCGCGCCGCACGTCTCGGGCGGCTCCATCGCCCTGATCGTCATCGGCGGTCTGCTCAGCCTCGCCGTCGGCCTCTTCCTCTGCTACCGCGAGGGGACGACCGGGCAGACCCCCGGCAAGAAGATCGTCGGCATCCGACTCCTGCGCGAATACGACGGCGCCACGCTCGGCTTCGGTCTCGCCTTCGGGCGGCGCCTCCTCCACGTCGTGGACGGGGCGGCGTGCTACCTCGGCTTTCTGTGGCCGTTGTGGGACGACAAGAAGCAGACGTTCTCGGACAAAATTGTCCACACGGTTGTCATCAAGGACCCGTCCTGACCTGACTCCTCCCGCGGAGGAGGGCGCCCCTCTCGCGGAGGGCGGCGCGTGACCCCCTGTCGGGGGTGCCTGAGGTCTCCTGCGGAGTGCGGTGCCTTTTCGCCTGGCGGCGAGTGAGGTCTTTTAGGGGCGCGGGGAACTGCGCGACCAGCCCCCACCGGCCCGGTGGTCGCACAAACAACAGCGTCTGCCCCGCTGGGGGCGGCTTTTCGCCTGAACGCCCGCGCGGCCCGAGCGCGCAGTTCCCCGCGCCCCTAAAGGGGCACCCCCCTCCCCCGGGGCGGGGAAAGGGTGCCGTACTCCGCGAGTGGCGGGTCAGTGGAAGAAGTGGCGCGTACCCGTGAGGTACATCGTGACTCCCGCCTTGGCCGCGGCAGCGGCAACCGCGTCGTCGCGAATGGAGCCGCCCGGCTGGACGACGGCCTTGACGCCCGCGGCGGTCAGGACTTCCAGTCCGTCCGGGAAGGGGAAGAAGGCGTCGGAGGCGGCAAAGGAACCGGAAGCCCGCTCGGCCCCGGCCCGGTCGACGGCGAGCTTGGCGGAGTCGACCCGGTTGACCTGCCCCATGCCGACCCCGACCGTGGCCCCGCCCTTCGCGAGAAGAATCGCGTTGGACTTGACGGCACGGCAGGCCCGCCAGGCGAAGGCGAGTTCGGCCAGCTCCTCGGCGGACAGCGCCTCCCCCGTGGCGAGCGTCCAGCTCGCCGGGTCGTCACCGTCGGCCTGGAGCCGGTCCTTGGCCTGGACGAGCAGCCCGCCCTCGATCGGCTTGTACTCGGTGACCGCGGCGGGAGCGTCCGCGCACCGCAGCACACGGATGTTCTTCTTGCGGGCCAGCACCTCGACGGCGCCGTCCTCGTACGCGGGGGCGACGATGACTTCGGTGAAGATGTCCGCGACCTGCTCGGCCATGGCCACCGACACCGGCCGGTTGACGGCGATGACGCCGCCGTACGCCGAGACCGGGTCGCAGGCGTGCGCCTTGCGGTGGGCGTCGGCGACGTCGGAACCGACCGCGATCCCGCAGGGGTTGGCGTGCTTGATGATGGCGACGCAGACACCGTCGTGGTCGTAGGCGGCGCGGCGCGCGGCCTCGGTGTCGACGTAGTTGTTGTACGACATCTCCTTGCCGTGCAGTTGCTCGGCGCCGGCCAGGCCCGTACCGCTGCCGTCGGTGTAGAGCGCCGCGCCCTGGTGCGGGTTCTCGCCGTAGCGCAGGGTCTGCTGCCGGGTGTACGTCTGCCCGCTGAACTCCGGGAATTCCTCGTCGGACGCGTACCCGTCGAGGAACCAGGAGGCGACGGCCACGTCGTACGCGGCGGTGTGCTGGAAGGCCGCGGCGGCGAGCTGCTTGCGGGTGGCGAGGTCGAAGCCGCCGTCGCGGACGGCGGCCAGGACGTCGGCGTAACGGGACGGGCTGACGACGACCGCGACCGAGGGGTGGTTCTTGGCGGCGGCGCGGACCATGGACGGGCCGCCGATGTCGATCTGCTCCACGCACTCGTCGGGGCTCGCGCCGGAGGCGACGGTCTCCTTGAACGGGTAGAGGTTGACGACGACCAACTCGAAGGGCTCGACGCCCAGTTCGGCGAGCTGCCGCTGGTGGTCCTCGAGGCGGAGGTCGGCGAGGATGCCGGCGTGCACGCGCGGGTGCAGCGTCTTGACCCGGCCGTCCAGGCACTCGGGGAAGCCGGTCAGCTCCTCCACCTTGGTGACGGGTACGCCCGCGGCCGCGATCTTCGCGGCGGTCGAGCCGGTCGACACCAGCTCCACACCCGCCTCGTGCAGACCGCGGGCCAGGTCCTCGAGACCCGTCTTGTCGTAGACACTGATCAGTGCGCGGCGGATGGGCTTATTCACCGACATGAACTTTCCGTCCCTCAATGCGGTAGCCGTGACGCGCCAGACGCCCCACGGTCTCGACGAGCAGTCGTCGCTCGACTTCCTTGATGCGCTCGTGGAGCGCGTCCTCCGTGTCGTCCGGCCGGACCTCGACCACGCCCTGGGCGATGACCGGGCCGGTGTCGACGCCGTCGTCGACGAAGTGGACGGTGCATCCGGTCACCTTGGCGCCGTACGCGAGCGCGTCGCGCACGCCGTGGGCGCCGGGGAAACTCGGCAGCAGCGCGGGGTGGGTGTTGACGAAGCGGCCGCCGAAGCGGGCCAGGAATTCCTTGCCGACGATCTTCATGAAGCCCGCGGACACCACGAGATCGGGGGTGTGCGCGGCGGTCGCCTCCGCGAGGGCGAGGTCCCAGGCGGCGCGGTCCGTGTGGTCCTTGACGCGGACCACGAAGGTCGGCAGCCCCGCGCGCTCGGCGCGCTCCAGGCCCGCGATGCCGTCGCGGTCGGCGCCGACCGCGACGACGCGTGCGCCGAAGTCCGGATCGGCGTCGATGGCGTCGAGCAGCGCCTGGAGATTCGTCCCCGAACCGGAGACGAGGACGACGAGACGGGCGGGGGCGGCGGCGGCCACTGGCGGGGCTCTCTCAGTTGGAGGATCATACGAGTCGAGGGCCGCGCGGATTACGGGGAACCCTACGAGGCCGCCGACCGTCAGCAACGATACCGGCACTCCAGGCGTCCCCCAGGGGACGGGGGAGCGTGCGGGCGGTAGCGTCTGCCGGTAGGGCGGTACTTCGCGCGTCCCGCGCGCGGGCGTACGTGACGCATCTGACAGGGATGGCACATCGTCGTACGGTCGTTACAAGAGGCATAAAGGCATATCGGTGCTGGAGGGTCGGTGGCGACACCGGCCGAAGAAGGAGTCGAGCCCAAGGGGATGGCGCATCACATCATGAGCAGCGGCCGTATTCGTCTCGCGCTGCGCGCGCCCGAGGGCGATCAGCAGGACAACCCCTTCGCGCCGCCGCCGGAGGGGGCGCCCGACCGGCCCTGGCAGCCGCGGCCGGCCTCCCAGTCGGCGCCGCAGTCGGCTCCTCCGGAGGACGGTTCTTCCGATTCCGATTCCGATGGTGAGGGGGGCTCTCCGCAGGGGGCGCCTCCTCCGCCGCCGCACGGCGCGCCCACCGCGTGGGGGCACGGCTGGAGCAGCCAGCAGCCGCAGGGCGGGCGGCCCGACCCGTACGGTCGCAGGCCCGAGCCCGGCAGCGGCGGACCGAACGGCCCTGCCGGCACCGGGCCGCGCTTCGATCCCACCGACCCGGCCCAGCGGCGCTCGCGCTACGCCCTGGTCTGCGGTGGCTGGGGGCTCATCTTCGCCCTCCTCGGCTGGACGCCGGTCGGGCTGCTGCTCGGGGCGCTCGCCCTCTACTGGGGGATCTCCGCGCTCCGGATGAGCCCGGAGGACCGGGCCAAGGCCCGCGCCGAGGCCGCGTCCGCCCTGGCCGACGCCACCCAGACGCCGCGGCCCGCGCCGCCGGCGCCCGGGCCCGACGCCCAGCGGTCCTTCGTCACCTCCGCGTGGAGCGGCATCATCACCAGTGCGGTGACGCTTGCTTTGGTGGCCACCACGTATTCGCTGCAGTTCGCTTACAGCGATTACTTCACGTGCAAGAACGATGCTTTGACCTCGCCGGCGGCCAAGTCGTGCCAGGACCTCCTGCCCAGTCCCCTCCGCGACTTCCCCGGCCTCCGCTAACCGCCCTCCGGGCGTCGGGTGAGCGAAGCTCATCCGGGCGGCGGCCCCTGCACCCGCACCTCTGCGGAAGAGGGTGCCCTTCCAGGGCCGCGGCCCCGCTGCGGTTCCCCTGCGGGGGGGCGGTGAGTGAGGTCTTTCAGGGGCGCGGGGAACTGCGCGGCCCGCCCCCACCGGCCGGTAGTCGCAAAACAACAGCATCTGCCCCGCTGGGGGCGGTCTTTCACCCGCGCCACGGATGTGGCTGAGCGCGCAGTTCCCCGCGCCCCTATGGGGCAACCTCCTCCGCAGGGGGGGCAGGCCCGGGGCAAGTCCCGCCAGGGAAGGCGGCGCCCAAGGTCTTGAGGGGCGCGGGGAACTGCGCGACCAGCCACCACCGGGCCGGTGGTCGCACAAACAACAGCGTCTGCCCCGCTGGGGGCGGCTTTTCGTCTGAAGGTGCGCGCGGGCTGAGCGCGCAGTTCCCCGCGCCCCTATGGGGTGTCCTCGTCCGCGGGGGCGGGCTCGGGGTCGTCCGGACGGGGGTCCGGGTCCGGGATCGGCGCGGGTGCCGGAGGGGCCGGGGGCATCGGGGGGATGACAGCCGGCGGCTGCGGAGGCGCCGGAGGAACCTCCGGCAGAGGCGGCGGGTTCTCCGGGCCGGAGGCCCGCAGCCGGGTGCGGAGGGCCGTGGCGTAGGCACCCCAGTGACGGGGGTGAGCGGCGGCGGCGTACGTGCGCCAGGTGTGCCAGGGGATCGGGGGACGGGTACGCCCCCAGCGCAGCGCAAAGGCGCCGGGGGCGCCCAGGAGGAGGAGCCAGCCGAGGGCGGCGCCGCCCGTCGCCCACCAGGAGGGCCCGAAGGAGGCGAGAGCGGCCGTGCCGAGCGGACCGCCGGAAGCCGCCGCGAGCACCGCGAAGGCGAGCCCGCAGGCGAGGGCGGCGCCGGCGGCGACCAGTGCCGTACGCCGGGGCCCGGCCTCGTTGGGCGTCCACCGGTCGGTGACCCAGGCGACGAGAAGGCCGGCGCCGGCCGGAACCGCGAGGGTGCACCAGCCGAGCACGGTGCCGTCGCCCTCCCCCGGCAGCGCCGCGACCAGCGGAAAGCCGGGCAGCAGCGGATAGCCGGACGCCCCGGCGGGCCCGACCGCGCTGCCGACACCGACGGCGAATCCGGGGCCGAGGGCGTAGGCGGAGCCCCAGACGGCGAGGTTGGGGACGAGGGCGACGGCGAGCAGGAGAACGGCGAGCCGTCCGGCCATCGGCCCGCTGAGCTGGGCGAAGGTCCGCCCGGCGGGCCCCGCGTGCCAGGCGAGGGCGGCGCCGCCGAGCAGGGCGCCGCCGCCGGCGACGACGCCGACCGTCATCCCCGCGGCCCGCAGCGCGACGACGGCGTCCGCGCCGTACGGGATGAGCCGCGCGGGCGACGGCCACCCGCACCCGGCCCACGTACCGGCCGCGGTCACGGCGGCGGCGAACAGCGGCAGGTAGAGCAGCGCGGCGAGCGGGTCGACGTGGACGGAGCCGGTCGCGGCGTACGCGACCGCGCCGGACGCGACGGCGAGGTAGCCGCCGAGGAGCCAGCCGGCGCGGGCCGCCACGGCCCGTACGTCCGGGTCCGCCGGCGCCTCGCCGTCCTCGGTGCGGACCGCCGACGCGGCGGCGCGGAACAGCAGCCAGCCGGGGAGGACGGTGAGGAGCAGCGGGGTCACGCCGATCGGGGCGGGGGCGCCGGAGAGGGTGCCGGTACGGACCAGGTCCGCGCCCTGCGCGAGCAGCCACAGCGCGGCGCCGATGTGCAGGGCGCCGCCCAGGCCGCTGTCGGGGAACGGTGAGGCGATCCACAGCACGAGCACGACGGCGGCGAGGAAGCCGAGGCCGAGGCCGGCGGCGACCGCTCCCCCGGCGAAGGCCGTCGCCCGCCGCGCCGCCGCGGCCCGTCGCGCGGCGGCCTCGCCGATGAGGGTGGTGGGGCGGTCGGCCCGGTCGGTCGTATGGGTCACGGCGACCCATGGTGCCAACAACACCCGTTTCACCCTGGCAACGGGCGAAAGGCCGTCGTGTCGCCCACTATGGGCGCTATGTGTCTTTTTTACACACTGTCACATGAACGTCGCCCCGCGCGTGGCACCGGAGGATCGCCCCGGTGACCCCCCGCAAGCGGCCCACCGGCTCCGGCCCCCGCCCCACATCCGCCGCCGCCCCGCACAAAGGATCATCCGGCTCCGCCGGGGAGGGGGCCCCCGCTGAGCAGGGTCCGCCCGACGGTGCTCCTCCGTCGCCGCAGCCCGCGGGTTCCACGTCGCGGCGCCGTAAGCAGCGGCCCACGGCCCCTGCCGCGGACCGTTCCTCCCGGCCCGGGACGGACGAGGCGACCGCGGGCAGCGCCGAGTCCAGGTCGGGAAAGGACCGCTCGCCCGACCGTGCCGCACGCGCGGCCAGCGGCGCCAAGGGCGCCCGGACGGACCAGGACCAGGCGCCCGCAAGCGGCACGGGCTCCGGGCAGAGAAGGGACCGTACGCCGAGCAGCGCCGCATCCACAGGCGGCGGGCGCCGCCCCGCGGGAGCAACCGGCGTGCGAACCTCGGGCCGCACGGCAGCCAAGACGGGGACAGCCGTCGCGGAACGCCCCACCGGCCGCCCGACCACGGGCCCGGCCGCGACTCCGGCCGGGCGAACGGCCACCGCTACAAACCCCGCCGGGCAGGCGGCACCGGGCGCAACCGTCACTCCGAACACGGCTACGGCCACACCTCCCGCGCCCGCGCGGAAGGAGTGGGCGGGCGCCGGGGTGGGCATCGGTGCGCCGCCGGCGGTGATCGGGGTGCCGGTGGCCGCGCGGGGGGCGGCGACGCCGGAGGAGGCGTTCGACGCGCTGCACGCGTACTGCGCCGGCGGGCTCGTACGGCAGGTGCGGGTGCTGACGGGGAATCCGCGGCTGGCGGAGAGCGCGGTGGGGCGGGCGTTCGACCAGGCGTGGCAGCGCTGGCCCGAGGTGGCGGGCGACGCGGACCCGGTGGGCTGGCTGCGGGCGAGCGCGTACGCGTACGCGCTGGCGCCCTGGCAGCGGTGGGTGCCCGCGCACCGGCACCGGCCGGACACGGCGCCCGAGGCGCCCGGGGCGGCGAACGCGCTCCAGACGGCGCTGCTGGGGCTGCCGCCGGAACAGCGCCGCGCGCTGCTCCTCTACGACGGCCTCGGCCTCGACCTGCCGGAGACGGCCGCCGAGATCGAGTCGTCCACGCTCGCGACGGCGGCCCGTATCACCCATGCCCGTACGGCCCTCACGGAGGCCGTGCCGGAGCTGAGCGAGGACGGCCAGCCGCTCTCCGTGAGCCTGGGCGAACTGCTCGCCGACACCGGAACCGGGGAAACCGCGGCGGGCGCGGGCGTACGGGACGCGAGCGAGCGCGGCGTCAGGCACCGTACGGTCGCGGCCCTCGCCCTCACCGCGGTGATCGTGATCGCGACCGCCGTGACGATGGTGACCGCCCGCGACCACGCCGAACCGCTGACGCCGCGTCACCAGCCCGCCGCCGACACCCCGGGCGCCCCGCGCTCCGTCGACGGGTCGCCGCAGGACCCGCGCCCGTACGTCCTGACCCGCCTGGACATCGGCAAGCCGCCCCTGCGGTAGAAGAACGGCGTGGGTCCGGCCCCCCTTCGCAGGGGGCCGGACCCACGCCGTTCGATCAGCGCAAAGCCGACCGCAGGTCAGCCGGCCAGGATCGCGCGCGCGAGGCGCGCCGTCTCGGACGGGGTCTTGCCGACCTTGACGCCCGCGGCCTCCAAGGCCTCCTTCTTGGCCTGGGCCGTACCGGAGGAGCCGGAGACGATGGCGCCGGCGTGGCCCATGGTCTTGCCCTCGGGCGCGGTGAAGCCGGCGACGTAGCCGACGACCGGCTTCGTCACGTTCTTCTCGATGAAGGCCGCGGCCCGCTCCTCGGCGTCGCCGCCGATCTCGCCGATCATGACGATCAGGTCGGTGTCGGGGTCGGCCTCGAACGCGGCGAGCGCGTCGATGTGCGTGGTGCCGATGATCGGGTCACCGCCGATGCCGACGGCGGACGAGAAGCCGATGTCGCGCAGCTCGTACATCATCTGGTACGTCAGCGTGCCGGACTTCGACACCAGGCCGATACGGCCCGGCTTGGTGATGTCGCCCGGGATGATGCCCGCGTTGGACTGGCCGGGGGTGATCAGGCCGGGGCAGTTCGGGCCGATGATCCGGGTCTTGTTGCCCTTGGCCTGGGCGAGCGCCCAGAACGCGGCGGAGTCGTGCACCGCGACGCCCTCGGTGATCACCACGGCGAGCGGGATCTCGGCCTCGATGGCCTCGACGACCGCGTCCTTGGTGAACTTCTCCGGGACGAAGATGACGGTCACGTCCGCGCCGGTGGCCTCCATGGCCTCCTTGACGGAGCCGAAGACCGGGACGTCACCCTGGTCGAAGGTGACGGAGGTGCCCGCCTTGCGCGGGTTGACGCCGCCGACGATGTTGGTGCCGTCGGCGAGCATGAGCGTGGTGTGCTTCATGCCGGTGGCGCCGGTCATGCCCTGGACGATGACCTTGCTGTCCTTGGTCAGGAAGATAGCCATGGTTGTCGGTGTCCTCGTCCCTTACTTCGCAGCCAGCTCGGCGGCCTTGTCGGCCGCTCCGTCCATGGTGTCCACGCGCTGCACCAGCGGGTGGTTCGCGTCGGACAGGATCTTGCGACCCAGCTCCGCGTTGTTGCCGTCCAGACGTACGACCAGCGGCTTGGTCACGTTCTCGCCCTTGGACTTGAGCAGCTCCAGGGCCTGCACGATGCCGTTGGCGACCTCGTCGCAGGCGGTGATGCCGCCGAAGACGTTGACGAAGACGGACTTGACGTCCGGGTCGCCGAGGATGATCTCCAGGCCGTTGGCCATCACCTCGGCGGACGCGCCGCCGCCGATGTCCAGGAAGTTGGCGGGCTTCACGCCGCCGTGCGCCTCGCCGGCGTAGGCGACGACGTCGAGGGTGCTCATGACGAGACCCGCGCCGTTGCCGATGATGCCGACCTCGCCCTCCAGCTTGACGTAGTTGAGGCCCTTGGCCTTGGCCTTCGCCTCCAGCGGGTTGGCGGCGGCCTTGTCCTCCAGCGCCTCGTGCTCGGGCTGCCGGAAGGCGGCGTTCTCGTCCAGCGAGACCTTGCCGTCGAGCGCGACGATCTTGCCCTCGCCGGTCTTGACCAGCGGGTTGACCTCGACGAGGAGGGCGTCCTCCTTGACGAAGACGGTCCACAGCTGCTGCAGGACGGAGGCGACCTGGTCGGCGATGTCGGCCGGGAACTTCGCGGCGGCGACGATCTCGGCGGCCTTCTCTGCGGTCACGCCCTCGAGCGCGTCGACCGGGACCCGGGCCAGCGCGTCCGGGTTCTCCTCGGCGACGACCTCGATCTCGACACCGCCCTGGACGGAGGCCATGGCGAGGAAGGTGCGGTTGGTGCGGTCCAGCAGGAAGGAGACGTAGTACTCCTCCTTGATGTCCGCGGTCTCGGCGAGCATGACCTTGTGGACCGTGTGGCCCTTGATGTCCATGCCCAGGATCGCGTCGGCCTTGGCCACCGCGTCGGCCGGGTCGGCGGCCAGCTTCACGCCGCCGGCCTTTCCGCGGCCGCCCACCTTGACCTGGGCCTTGACGACCGCACGGCCGCCCAGTCGCTCCGCCACCGCGCGCGCCGCCTCAGGCGTGTCGATGACTTCACCGGCCAGCACCGGTACACCGTGCTTGGCGAAGAGGTCCCTCGCCTGGTACTCGAACAGGTCCACGCGCGTCCGTCTCCCTTTTCCCTGGTTTCTGGGTTTCCCGGGTTTCCCTGGAATTCGGCCGGGCGCAAACCGCTGCCGCCGGATGTGCGGCGCTGCTTGCGTCCTGGCCTGATCTGCCTGGGCGTGCCGCTACGGGCAGGGCGACTGCACTGTCACAAGGGAAGCGCACACGGTGACCGAGTACGCGGCATGTCCGTCTCGCAGGTTATCGCCGAGGGCGGTGGCGGGCTAAATCGCAGATCACATGAGAGCGGTGAGAACGGTCACAGATCACCGGTCCGGTGGCCGTTCACGCCTTCGATCCTTCGTGCCTTCGCTCCGTTTCGCTCCGTCCATGCGGTCGCTCACGCTTCCGGTATCGGGATCGGGCGCTTCTCGATCGCCGCCGCCATGACGTCGGGGAAGAGGTCGGGGGTGCAGGCGAAGGCGGGGGCGCCGAGCGCGGCCAGCGCGGCGGCGTGCTCGCGGTCGTAGGCGGGCGCGCCCTCGTCGGACAGCGCGAGCAGCGCCACGAACTGCACGCCCGCCGCTTTCATGGCCGCCACCCGCTTGAGCATCTCGTCGCGGATGCCGCCCTCGTAGAGGTCGCTGATCAGGACGACGACGGTTTCGGCCGGACGGGTGATGAGCGACTGGCAGTACGCCAGCGCCCGGTTGATGTCGGTGCCGCCGCCGAGCTGGGTGCCGAACAGCACGTCCACCGGGTCATCGAGCTGGTCGGTGAGGTCGACGACGGCGGTGTCGAAGACGACGAGCTTGGTGTCGATGGACCGCATCGAGGCGAGCACGGCGCCGAAGACGGACGCGTAGACGACGGAGGCGGCCATCGAGCCGGACTGGTCGATGCAGAGCACGACGTCCTTCTTCACCGCCTGGTCGGCGCGGCCGTAACCGATCAGCCGCTCGGGGACGATCGTGCCGTGCTCGGGGAGGTAGTGCTTGAGGTTGGCGCGGATGGTGCGGTCCCAGTCGATGTCCCGGTGCCGGGGGCGGCTGATCCGGGCCGAGCGGTCCAGGGCGCCGGTGAGCGTGGCGCGGGTGCGGGTGGCGAGCCGCTTCTCCAGGTCGTCCACGACCTTGCGGACGACGGCCCGCGCCGTCTCCTTCGTCGTCTCGGGCATGGCCTTGTTGAGGGAGAGGAGGGTGCCGACGAGGTGGACGTCCGCCTCGACCGCCTCCAGCATCTCCGGCTCCAGCAGCAGCGCGGACAGACCGAGCCGGTCGATCGCGTCGCGCTGCATGACCTGGACGACGGAGCTGGGGAAGTACGTGCGGATGTCGCCGAGCCAGCGGGCGACCTGGGGTGCGGAGCCGCCGAGCCCCGCCGAACGCTCCTGCGTACGGCCGTTGCGGTCGGCCGCGCCGCCGCCTCCGCCGTAGAGGGAGGCGAGCGTACGGTCCATCGCCGCGTCGCGGCCGGTCAGGTCGTGGCCGGTGCCGTCGGCGGAGCCGCCGCCGAGCACGAGCCGCCAGCGGCGCAGCCGCTCGTCGGTGTCAGTCATCCGCCTGGTCCCCCTGGTCCTGGTGCGGCCGCGCCGCGAGGTCGGTCGTGGTCGTGGTGCCCAGCAGCAGCCGGACGGTGTGCAGGACGGCGTCGGCGCGGGCCGCGTCGAGGTCGGTGCCGAAGCCGGGCAGGCCGGGGTCGGACGCGGTGGCCGGGCGACGGGCCATGGACGAGCCGCGCCGCACCAACTCCCCCACGCTGCGCCGTACTCCGGGCTCGAACTCCGCGAAGGTCCGGCGCAGCAGCGGCAGCACATCGGTGAACGCCGAGGCGGGCACGGCCGCCAGCCAGCCGTCGACCAGGGCGAGCAGCCGCTCGTCGTGGACCAGCAGCATCCCGCCGCCGGACAGGAAGCCCTCGATCCACGCGGCGCCCTCCGCCGGGCCCGTACCGGGCGACAGCGCGAGGCCCATCAGCCGGGCCGCGTCCTCCGCCTCGATCCGGCCGTCGTCCATGAGCAGGCGCGTGGCCGCGCCCCGCAGGAGTCCCGGTATCGCCCCGTCCCGCTCGGCCAGCGCCCGCAGCGTCCCCGCCCACCGCTCCCGAAGGTCCGCGCCGGGGGCCTCCGCGGTGACGTCGGCCGCCGGGCCGGAGGGCCGGGCCTCCGGGAGGAGGCCGATCGCGCGGTGGACCTCGTCCATGTGCGTACGCAGCGCCGCGGCGCCGTCGGCGTCCAGGCCGACGCAGGCCGGCGGGAAGCCGACGCAGATGCGGGAGGCCAGGCCGCGGGCGACGCTGCCGAGGGCGGCGGAGTCGGTGCCGCGCACATCGCCGTAGCGGACGGCGCGGACCAGCGCGGGCAGGGCGGCGGCCAGGTGCGCGACGTCCGCGTCGAGGGCGGCGCGGTCGGCGAGCACCCGCATGACGACCGGGAGGGCGTCGGACAGGCCGGCCAGCAGGCACTGTTCGGCCACGGCCGTGACGTCGGCGAGCGCGTCGCTGTGCACGGCAGCGTCCTCCGCCTTGGCGGTGGCGGCGGACAGCACCGTCGTGCCCCAGATCCCGGCCTCGGCGATCTTCACCGCCAGCTCCGGCTCCCAGCGCAGCCGCCAGGTCTCCCGGAAGGTGCCCTTGCCGTGCCGGGCGACGGCCGGTTCGCCCCAGCCGATGCCGAGCAGCGCGAGGCGATGCAGGAGGCGGCTGCGGCCCGCGTCGATGTCCTTGCGCAGGTCGAGTTCCAGCTCCTTCTCCAGCGCCTCGGGCTTCAGCCGCAGGCTGCGCTGCTCGCGGGCCAGGTCGCGGGCGAGCGGCACCGCGGGCGCGTCCGGCGGCACTTCGCCGAGCACGTCCCCGACGACCAGCCGGTCCTGGATCAGGGCGAGCGGCACGTCGGAGCCGTCGCACATCACCGCGCGCACCGCGTCGGTGGTCTCGCCGAGCCCGGCGAGCGGCCGGCCGCGCATCGCGGCGAGGGTGTCGGCGAGCCGGACCGCCTCGATGACGTGTGCGGACGAGACCGGGAAGTCCTCCTCCCTGAGCAGCCCTGCCACCTTCGTCATCCAGCGGGTGACCGGGCGGTCGGGGGCGCTGAACAGGTGCCGGTACCAGCCCGGGGAGTCGATGCCCGCGCCGTAACCGCTGGCCCGCGCCAGGCGGCGGTGGGTCCACGGCACCCAGGTCGTCTCGACCTTCACCTTGGGCAGGCCCTTGAGGAGCTGCCGGTCGGCGGTGGCCGTGGTCCGCGCGGTGAGCGCGGGGACGTGCCAGGCGCCGCACACCACGGCCGTCCGCTCGTACGCCTTGCGGGCCTCGCGGACCCGCAGCCGCATGTGCGCCTCGCGCTGCGGGTCCTGGGTGTGGCCGCCGTCGCCGTACGTCTCGCGGATCGCCGCCATCGCGTCGGCGAGGGCGGCGAAGGGGGTGAGGGCGTCGCCGCCCTCCGCCTCGGCGCGGTGCTCGACCGCGTCCTCCCACCATCGCTCGGGGTCGTCGTAGCCCGCGGTCCTGGCCAGGACGGCCAGCGGGTCGATCCGCACGGCGGCGGCTTCGGTTTCCGCTTCTTCTTCTACGGCTTCTTCCGCTTCTTCCGCGGCTTCTTCGGCGGCGGCGCGCAGGGCGAGGGTGTGCGCGGCCGGGAGGTCGATGAAGCGGACGTCGGCGCCCGCTTCCGCCGCCCAGCGGATCGCCACCCACTCGGGCGAGAATTCGGCGAAGGGCCAGAATCCGGCCCGTGCCGGGTCGTCCACGGCGTGCGCGAGCAGCGCGACCGGCGGCCTCATCCCCTCCTGGCCCGCCAGCCCCACCAACGCGTCGGCCTCCGGCGGCCCCTCGATCAGCACCGCCTGCGGCCGGTACGCCTCCAGCGCCGCCCGCACGGCCCGCGCCGACCCGGGCCCATGATGCCGCACCCCCAGCAGCACCAGTCCCTCATCCTGCCGACCGCGCCCACCTCGCTCGTCCACCACCACGTCCCGCCCCCTGTCCACGCCACGGCCACCTGCCTCCGCCCCTCCACCCGCACGAGCCGGGCCACCGGCCGGCCGGGACCCGTCCACCGCGTGGCCCACGGCCCGCCCCCGCGGGGCAGCCGCGATGCCCACCGCCGCGTCGCCGCGAGGCGAGGTCGCCGGAGCCAGCCCCGCAGGAGCCGTGGTTGTCACCGCGCCCCGGATGCCGTCCGCGCCGTGGCCGGGCGCCTCCGCCCCTCCACCCGCACGAGCCGGGCCACCGGCCGGCCGGGACCCGTCCACCGCGTGGCCCACGGCCCGCCCCCGCGGGGCAGCCGCGATGCCCACCGCCGCGTCGCCGCGAGGAGCCGGTCCCGCAGGGGCCGTTGTCGTGGGTGCCGCGCCGGAGGCGGTCATGCCGAGACCTCACGGCAGGCGCGGTAGAAGTCCTTCCAGCCGTCGCGTTCGCGGATGACCGTCTCCAGGTATTCGTGCCAGATGAGGCGGTCGGCGGCAGGGTCGCGGACGACGGCGCCGAGGATGCCGGCGGCGACGTCACCGGCGCGCAGAACGCCGTCGCCGAAGTGGGCGGCGAGGGCGAGGCCGTTGGTGACCACGGAGATCGCCTCGGCCGTGGAGAGGGTGCCCGAGGGGGACTTGAGCTTGGTGCGGCCGTCCTCGGTGACGCCGCCGCGCAGTTCGCGGAAGACGGTGACGACCCGGCGGATCTCGGTGGCGCCGTCCGGGACGGCGGGCAGGTCGAGGCCGCTGCCGAGCTGGTCGACCCGGCGCGTGACGATGTCGACCTCGTCCTCCGCGGAGGCGGGCAGCGGCAGCACGACCGTATTGAACCGGCGGCGCAGCGCGCTGGACAGGTCGTTGACCCCCCGGTCGCGGTCGTTGGCGGTCGCGATCATGTTGAAGCCGCGCACCGCCTGCGTCTCGGCGCCCAACTCCGGTATCGGCAGCGTCTTCTCGGACAGGATCGTGATCAGCGAATCCTGGACGTCGGCCGGGATACGGGTCAGCTCCTCGACCCGCGCGATCCGCCCCTCGGCCATCGCCCGCATGACCGGGCTGGGCACCAGCGCGTCGCGGCTGGGCCCGTTGGTGAGGAGCTGCGCGTAGTTCCACCCGTAGCGGATCGCCTCCTCGGGCGTGCCCGCGGTGCCCTGGACCAGCAGCGTCGAATCGCCGCTGATCGCGGCGGCGAGGTGCTCCGACACCCATGTCTTCGCGGTGCCGGGCACGCCGAGCAGCAGCAGCGCCCGGTCGGTGGCGAGCGTCGTCACCGCCACCTCGACGATCCGCCGCGGGCCCACGTACTTCGGTGTGATCACCGTGCCGTCGGGCAGTGTGCCGCCGAGCAGGTAGGTGGCGACGGCCCACGGCGAGAGATTCCACCGGGCCGGGCGCGGCCGGTCGTCCGCCGCGTCGAGCGCCTTCAACTCGGCCGCGAACGCGTCCTCCGCGTGCGGCCGCAGGGCCTGCTCGGCGCCGGTGCCGCTGTCCGTCGCGACACCCGTCGTACCGGTCATGGCTCTCCCCCACTCCATCCGTCGGACCCGCGTGGTCCGAGCTGCTCACCACGATGCACCCGACCACTGACAATCGGTCACAGCGCGCCATCTCCGCAGGTCAGCGCGATTGTCAGTGGGGGGTCCTACCGTCGTGGGCATGGAGACGGAAGCACGGTGGACAGCGGATCAGGTCCTGGCGCTCGCGCCTGACGCCGCATCACGCAAGGCGGGCGCGCGGCTCGCCACACCCGCGCCGTGGTCCGGTACGGGGACGGCGGGGACAGCGGTGTGGGGGCTGTGCTCGGGCAGCGGCAGCAAGCCGTACCAGACGGTCGTGGACGTGAACGGGCCCGCGTACCGCTGCAGTTGCCCGAGCCGCAAATTCCCGTGCAAGCACGCGCTGGGGCTGCTGCTGCTCTGGGCCGAGGGCGCGGCGGGGCCGGTCGGCGCGGGTGAGCTGCCGGAGTGGGCGGGGCAGTGGGTCGAGGCCCGGCGGAAGAAGGCGGAGACGGCGGCCGAGTCCGCCGCGGTCAAGGCCGAGTCGGGTCCTGCCGATCCGACGGCGGCGCGGCGGCGGGCCGAGCGGCGGGCGGTCCGGGTGGAGGGGGGCGCGGCCGAGCTGGAGCAGCGGCTGACCGATCTGCTGCGCGGCGGCCTCGCGGGCGCGGACCGCGCGGGGTATCAGCAGTGGGACGAGATCGCGGCCCGCATGGTCGACGCGCAGGCGCCGGGACTGGCCACGCGGGTACGGGAGTTGGGGACGGTGGTGGCCGCGGGCGGGGACTGGCCGTCGCGGATGCTGGAGGAGACGGCGCTGCTGCATCTGCTGGCCCGCGGGTTCCTGGGCCGGCAGGGGCTGCCGGGACCGCTGGCCGACACGGTACGGGCGCGGGTCGGATTCACCGTCGACACCGCGGAGTTGCTGGCCGGGCCGACGATACGGGCGCCCTGGCAGGTGCTCGCGCAGTACGACAGCGCCGACGAACGGCTGACCACCCGCAGGATCTGGCTGTACGACGCGGGCGCGGCCCGCTTCGCGCTGCTGCTGTCCTTCGGTGCGGCCGGGCGGGCGCCCGAACTGGCCCTGCCGGTGGGCGCGGTGCTCGACGCCGAGCTGGCCTACCACCCGGCGGCGCTTCCGCTGCGGGCCGCGCTCGGCCCGCAGCACGGCACCGTCGGCTCCGGCGGCGCGCCGGCCGGCGGCACCGTCGACGCGGCCCTCGCCTCCTACGGCACCGCCCTCGCGGACGATCCCTGGCTCGACGCCTGGCCCGTCGTCCTGTCCGGTGTGGTCCCCATACCGGGCCCGACCCGCTGGCAGCTCGCCCACCCGGACGGCACCGACGCCGTCCCCCTCACCCCGGCCACCACCGGCCTGTGGCGCCTGGCCGCCGTCTCCGGCGGCCACCCGGTCACCGTCTTCGGCGAGTTGGGCCCCACGGGCCTGCACGCCCTGGCCGCCTGGCCGGACGCGGGCGAGACGGTGCCCCTCTGAGTCGGGGCGGGACATGCGCGCGCGGCGCGGGCGCCGGCGGCTGCAACGGCAAGGCCGTCGGGGCCTCGCGGGAGGGGAAAGTGGTGGCCGGTCGGGCGAGGAGGGCGTCTCGCGGGTGCGGAGGGGGCAGTCGCGCGGCGGGCTATGGGAATGGGTTTCGGGATGGTGCGGTGAAGGGGGAAAGAGATGAGCATCAGGTGGGACGACCTGGTCGGAAGTGCGCTGCTCGGTACGGAGCGGCGGCGGCCGGCGATTGTGGCGGGGGACGCGGACGAGGCCGCGGCCGGGCTGTTGGACGCCGCGGCGGCGGGGGTGGTGCGGCGGCGGGCCGGGGTACGGCCGGGGGTGGCGCGGGAGCGGCCGCCGCTGGCGGCGCCTGACACCCGGCCGGCGTTGCCGGAAGCGGCCCGGCGGCGGCTGGGGAGGCTGCTGGCGGACCGTACGGGCGGGGGTTCGGGCAACCGGCGGGGGTCGGCGCCGAATCTGGCGGAGCTGCTGCCGCAGTGGCTCGCCGAGGCCGTCCGGCTCGGCTACGGCGCGCCGGACGAGCTGCTGCCCGCGCTGCTGGACGCGGCCAGGGCACGGACGGATCTGCGGGCGGACGCCGTGGCCCTCGCGGGCCCGCGCGGACTGTGGCTTGCGGGGCTCAATCCGGACTGGAAGTTCGTGCTGCGCTCGGGCCACCGCGGCCTGACGGCGGCCCCGGAGGACCCCGAGGCGGTGCGGAAGCTGTGGGAGGAGGGCCTGTTCGCGGAGCGCGTCGCGCTGCTGACCCGGCTGCGCCCGGCCGACCCGGCCGGGGCGCTGGCGCTGCTGGAGTCCACGTGGAGCGGTGAGCGGGCCGAGGACCGGCTGATGTTCCTCGACTCGCTGCGGGTGGGCCTGTCGGCGGCCGACGAGCCGTTCCTGGAACGGGCGTTGACCGACCGCAGCCGCAATGTCCGCTCCACGGCGGCCGAACTCCTGTCCGCGCTGCCGGACTCGGCACTGGCCGGGCGGATGGCGGACCGCGCCAGAAGCTGTGTGTCGCTGGGGCCGGAAGGCATCACGGTGGAGGCGCCGTACGAGTGCGACGCGGCGATGGAGCGGGACGGGGTGGCGCCCAAGCCGCCGAACGGGCGGGGCGAACGGGCTTGGTGGCTCGGCCAGTTGGTGGACGCGGCGCCGCTGTCGGCGTGGCCCGCCCGCTTCGGCGGCCGGAGCCCGGCCGAGATCATCGCGCTGCCGGTGCTGGACGACTGGAAGCCCGATCTGCATGCGGCCTGGTGCCGGGCGGCCGTGCGGCAGCACGACACGGAGTGGGCGCGGGCCCTGCTCGGCCCGCCCCCGGCGCAGGCTTCGCCGGTGGCGGCGGTCGGTGATCCGGCGAAGCTGCTGTCGATCCTGCCGGAGGCCGAACGCGCGGCCTGGGTCGCGGATTTCATCGCGACGCACGGGTTGTCCGAGGCTTTCCAGATGCTCGGGGTGTGTGCGGTGCCGTGGACCGAGGCGCTGGGGCGGGCCGTCGTGGACGCGCTCGACATCGCGCGGGACGCGGGCAGCTATCCGTGGAGCTTCAGCGGTGTCATGGGGCTGGCCGAGCGGTGTCTCGACCCCGGGGCGTCCGAGCAGGTCGCCGTCCTCAGCGCGGCCGCCGAGGAGTCGCCTGACGGCTCGCCGGGCGCCGGTGCCTACTGGTCCGAAGCTTTTCAACGTCTGACCGGTACGTTGCGCTTGCGCGCGGTGATGCTTGCCGAATTGCGGGGCTCCGGCACGTGAGTGCCCCGCCGGGGCCGCGCCCCTGAAAAGGGCGCCCTCTCCACTCCGGCACCCCTGCCAAGGTGACTGCCCCGCTGAGGACGGCCCCGGTCCGCCGGTGCGCCGTGGCCGAGCGCGCAGTTCCTCGCGCCCCTGCCGGGGCGCGGGGGTGGGGCTATTCGGCCCGAAGGGCGTTGGCTCGGACCCATTCGACGGCCGTCGTCGTCGGGGTGCCCGGGGTGAAGATCTCGGCTACGCCGAGGGCTTTGAGGGGGGCGATGTCGGCCTCGGGGATGATGCCGCCGCCGAAGACCTTGATGTCGAGGGCGTCGCGCTCGCGGAGGAGGTCGAGGACCTTGGCGAACAGGGTCATGTGGGCGCCGGAGAGGATGGACAGGCCGATGGCGTCGGCGTCCTCCTGGATGGCGGTGTCGACGACCTGCTCGGGCGTCTGGTGCAGACCGGTGTAGATGACCTCCATACCGGCGTCGCGCAGAGCGCGGGCGATGACCTTGGCCCCGCGATCGTGACCGTCGAGACCCGGCTTGGCCACCACCACGCGGATCGGACCGGACACACCCATCACTGCCTCCATGCGTACGGCTCGCGGGCCGGGGAGGCCCACCGTGTGAACGAACGTTATCGCCCTGATCGGCCGCCCGTCAGTTTCGCGCGACCCAGCGAGGGGGAAATCACACACAGGAACACATTCACCACGGGCCGGTCGCGGGGACCGACCCGCTGCCGCAGAGCCGCTGCCAGGACGCCGTGGATCCGCGCTCACAGCCGCAGAGCGCGGACCACGGCCTCCGCTCCGGCCCGCCGGCAGGGCACGCGGGGCCTCAGGGCCCCGGAGAGCGTGCCGTGACGGGAGGTGGGCCATGACCGTGGAAGCAGCCGACGCACCGGGACCGTCCCATCCGCTCGCCGGGCTTCTGCACGGCGCCGCGCTGGTCAGGGCCACCGCGCTCGACCTGGCGATCCTCGCGGGCCATCTGCTCCTGTATCCCACCGGCATCCTGCCGGCCAGGACGGCCGCGCCCGCGCCGCCCCGTACACCCGCGATCGGCCCCGCGCCCGGCGGCACGCTGCGGCTGCCGGCTGAGGGCCGGGCGCACCCGCCCGTGGTGATGCTGCACGGCTTCGTCGACAACCGGTCGGTCTTCACACTGCTGCGCCGCTCGCTGCTGCACCACGGCTGGACCCGGGTCGACGCGCTCAACTACTCCCCGTTGACCTGTGACATACGCGGCGCGGCCGAGCGCCTCGGGCGGCATGTGGAGCGGATCTGCGCGGAGTCCGGGCACAGCCGCGTCGATCTGGTCGGGCACAGCCTGGGCGGGCTGATCGGCCGCTACTACGTGCAGTGCCTGGGCGGCGACGCCCGGGTGCGGACGCTGGTCACGCTGGGTACACCGCACACCGGCACACGGGTGGCGCCACTGCTCTCCCCGCTGCCGATCGTGCGGCAGATGCGGCCGGACTCGGCGCTGCTGACGGAGCTGTCCGGGCCGGCGGCCGGCTGCCGGACCCGTTTCGTGTCGTTCTGGAGCGACCTCGACCCG
Source organism: Actinacidiphila alni (assembly GCF_900112845.1). Taxonomy (GTDB): domain Bacteria; phylum Actinomycetota; class Actinomycetes; order Streptomycetales; family Streptomycetaceae; genus Actinacidiphila; species Actinacidiphila alni. Next base: position 284,558 of record NZ_FONG01000005.1, on the reverse strand, counting down.
CTGATGGTCCCGGTGGCGGCGGCGCGCCTCGAACACCCGGATCTGTCGGCCGAGAACGTCAGGGTGCGCGGCATCGGCCATCTCGCCCTGCCCGTGCACAGCGGAGTGGCTGCTGAGATACGGGAGGCGCTGGCCGGAAAGGGTCTGCGGAGGGCCGCGATCGACGCCGCATAACGGACACGTAACGGTCGAATATCAACCGAACACCGGGCAAGGCGGGCGCCAGGTCACCGTCGGAGATTGTCGGCGCCGGGTACGGGGAGCTACAGTCGCCGCTAATTCTCCTGCTGCCTAGGCGAAAGAGAAGCTGGCGGTGAACGAACGTCCTGCGTCGGGGTACGCCCCCGACTACGACGCCTACGGGTACGACCCTTATTCCACGGGCACGTACCAGACCGTCGGCACCGCCTTCGCCGACGCCGACCCGCTCTTCGGCCCGGGCCCCGACGCGACCGGCAGCTACTCGTACGTCCAGCAGCCCGCGCAGACCCCGCCGTACGGCCAGGGCTACGACCAGCAGCCGCACATCCCGGCGCAGCAGCAGCCCGCCGACCCGTACGCGTACGACCCGTACGCCACCGGCAACTACCAGACGGTCCCGGGCGGCACGTACGACACCGGCACGTACAGCGCCACCGGCGGGTACGACACCGGGACGTACGGCACGGGCACGTACGACACCAGCACCTACGCGGCCTACGACCCGTACGCGGCGCAGGGCGCGGGGGCGTACTACGACACGGGTACGTACGACAGCACCGCCTTCCAGCAGCAGCCCGCGCCGCAGCAGGAGTGGGACTCGGGCGCGTATCCGCAGTACGGCTACGGGTACGGCTATGACGCCGGTGGTGACACCGGGATATACGAGCAGGTCCGCGACGAGGCCACAGCGGCCCCGGCGGCCGAAGCGGCGCACGCGACGCGGGAGTTCGAGGCCGTCGCGCCGACCCCCGAGACCGAGGACGTCCCCGACACGTACGAGCCGTACGCCGAGGATGTTCCGGACACCTTCGACGCCTACGCCGTCGCTGAGGCCCACGGCATCCATGACGACGAACCCGCCGTCGAGCACAGCTACGCGGAGCCGTATCCGGCGGACGGCGAGCCGGTGGCGCGCAGCAGGCGGCGCAAGCCCGCGCGGCGCTCGGCGCTGCTGACCGTGGCGGTGCCGTCGGTCGCGGTGATGGGTGTGGCGGCCGTGGGCGCGGCGGCGGTGGCCGGGGTCGGCATGGCCGACTCCTCCAAGACGCAGGCGGACGGCGCCGGGACGAAGACGACGAACGCGCCGACGACGCAGCTCGACCGGCAGCTCGCCGGGGTGAGCGCGGACGCCGACGACTTCGCGACCCGCGCCAGCCGTACGCAGGAGCGCATCGACCTCAAGGACCGCGAGGCGGCGGCGAAGAAGGCCAAGGAGGAGGCCGCGGCGCGCAAGGAGGCGCTGCGCCCGAAATTCCTGCTGCCGGTGAAACAGAAGGGGCTGAGCGCCTACTTCGGCCAGGCGGGCGTCAACTGGATGGCGCTGCACACCGGGATCGACTTCCCCGTGCAGGTCGGCACCCCGGTGATGGCGGTCACGGACGGCACCGTCCGCACCCAGTGGAACAGCTCCTACGGGAACATGGCGATAGTGACCGCCCCCGACGGCACGGAGACCTGGTACTGCCACCTCAGCAGCACCAAGATCCGCAGCGGTTCGGTCAAGGCCGGCACCGTCATCGCCTACTCCGGCAACACCGGCAACACCACGGGCCCGCACCTGCACCTGGAGGTCCGCCCGCACGGCGGCTCCCCCATCGACCCGCTACCGTGGCTGCTCTCGCACGGCCTGGACCCGCGGTAAGCGGACCCCCCTCCGACCGGCCCGTAGCCGCTACAGCTTCTCCACCGGCGCGTACCGCAGCAGCAGTTGCTTGGGCCGCTCGTCGCCGAAGTCGATCGTCGCCTTCTCGTCGCCCGCCTGGCCCGTCACGGACACGACGGTGCCGAGGCCGAACTGGTCGTGCGTGACACGGTCGCCGACCTTGAGCGAGATCACCGGCCGGTCCCCCGCCGCGCGGCGCGTCGCGAAGCCGCCGGTGCCCGAGCGGCCCCGCCCGGTGACCACGGAGGCCAGCGAGGCCGCGGCCTTGCCGATCGCGTCGGAACCCGAACCGGAGCCGGAGCGCGGACCGCCGCCCGGGGAGCCGCCGGTCCGCTTCCACTGGATCAGCGTCGCCGGGATCTCCTCCAGGAAGCGCGACGGCGGGTTGTAGGCGGGCTGGCCCCAGGCGCTGCGCATCATCGAACGGGTCAGATAGAGGCGTTCGCGGGCGCGCGTGATGCCGACGTAGGCGAGCCGCCGCTCCTCCTCCAGCTCCTTGACCTGGCCGAGCGCCCGCATGTGCGGGAAGACGCCGTCCTCCATGCCGGTGAGGAACACCACGGGGAATTCCAGGCCCTTGGCGGTGTGCAGCGTCATCAGGGTGATGACGCCGCCGGATTCGTCCTCGTCGGGGATCTGGTCGGAGTCGGCGACCAGCGCGACGCGCTCCAGGAAGTCGGCCAGGGTGCCGGGCTCGTCCGCGTCCCGCTCCTGCTCGAACTCCAGGGCCACGGCGGCCAGTTCCTGGAGGTTCTCCACCCGGGTCTCGTCCTGCGGGTCGGTGCTCGCCTGCAACTCCGCCAGATATCCGGTGCGTTCCAGTACCGCTTCCAGGACGACCGCCGGGCCCGCGCCGGATTCCACGATGGTCCGCAGTTCCTCCAGCAGCGTGTTGAAGCGCTTGACGGCGTTGGTGGAGCGCGCGGCCATGCCGTACGCCTCCTCCACCCGGCGCAGTGCCTGCGGGAAGGTGATCTGCTCGCGGGCGGCCAGCGCGTCGATCATCGCCTCGGCGCGCTCGCCGATGCCGCGCTTGGGCACATTGAGGATGCGGCGCAGCGGCACGGTGTCCTCGGGGTTGGACAGCACCCGCAGGTACGCGAGGACGTCGCGGACCTCGCGGCGCTCGTAGAAGCGGACGCCGCCGACGACCTTGTAGGGCAGGCCGACCCGGATGAAGACTTCCTCGAAGACCCGGGACTGCGCGTTGGTGCGGTAGAAGACGGCGATGTCGCCGGGGCGGGCGTCGCCGGCGTCGGTGAGCCGGTCGATCTCCTCGGCGATGTACTGCGCTTCCTCGTGCTCCTGGTCGGCGACGTATCCGATGATCGTCGGGCCGTCGCCGGACTCGGTCCACAGATTCTTCGCACGCCGTCCCGCGTTGCGCTCGATCACGGCGTTGGCGGCCGACAGGATCGTCTGCGTGGAGCGGTAGTTCTGCTCCAGCAGGATCGTGCGGGCCTGCGGGTAGTCCTCCTCGAACTGGAGGATGTTGCGGATCGTGGCGCCGCGGAAGGCGTAGATCGACTGGTCGGCGTCACCGACCACGCACAGCTCGCCCGCCTCGTCGCCGGTGCCGACCAGCTCGCGGACCAGGGTGTACTGGGCGTGGTTGGTGTCCTGGTACTCGTCGACCAGGACGTGCCGGAAGCGCCGCCGGTAGTGCTCGGCGACGTCGGGGAACGCCTGGAGCAGATTGACGGTGGTCATGATGATGTCGTCGAAGTCCAGCGCGTTGGCGTCCCGCAGCCGCGCCTGGTACATCGCGTACGCCTCGGCGAGCTTCTTCTCGAACGCGTTCTCCGCGGTGGCGGCGAAGGTCTCCTCGTCGATCAGCTCGTTCTTGAGGTTGGAGATCTTGGCGCTGAAGGACTTCGGCGGGAACTGCTTGGGGTCCAGGTCCAGGTCCCGGCAGACCAGCGCCATCAGCCGCTTGGAGTCGGCCGCGTCGTAGATGGAGAACGACGAGGTGAAGCCGAGCGATTTGGACTCGCGGCGCAGGATGCGCACGCACGCGCTGTGGAAGGTGGAGACCCACATCACATTGGCGCGCGGTCCGACCAGGGCCTCGACGCGCTCCTTCATCTCGGCCGCGGCCTTGTTGGTGAAGGTGATGGCCAGTATCGAGCCGGGGTGCACGTGCCGGGCGCCGAGCAGATAGGCGATCCGGTGCGTGAGCACCCGGGTCTTGCCGGAGCCGGCGCCCGCGACGATGAGCAGCGGGCCCCCGGTGTGCTCGACGGCGGCGCGCTGCTGTTCGTTGAGCCCTTCGAGCAGCTGCGCGGGGTCGGTGGCGGGCCGCGCGGCGCCGTCGCGGTAGTGGGTGTCCCGCCCGGCCGCCTGCGGCGGGGGTCCGTCGAACCGGCCGCCGAACAGGTCGTCCGGTACGTGCTCGCCACCCGGCCCGTCGTCCTCCGGGGGCGGCGGGGCGGTGGGGTCGGCGGGCTCGGGGGCCACATGCAGACCGTTCAGGAAGCTGTCGTCAAAGAGGCTGCTCATCGCTCACCGAGTCTAGATGCCGCCACCGACAACCAACCCCTATACCCCGTAGTCCCGTTACCACACTCCGTGACAATGAGAAATGATTACGAAAAGGTATCGGGCCTATCGGACACCGCTCTTCACATCGGCGCCGCGCGTTGGCTACGGTCTCGCACCAGCAGCGTCCGGTCGGGCGTTCGCAGCGTCCGGATGGGCGTCCGAAGGGAGTCCGTGCGCCATGGCGACACACCGTAAGGCTCGCGCCGCGATCCTCAGCACCCCCGGCCCCCGTACGGCGGTGGGGCTCACGACGGCCGCACTGGCCACCGTGACCCTGTTCGCGGAGAGCGCGAGCGCCGAGCCGGCCAAGCCCGCCCAGCCGTCGATCGCCGAGGTGAAGGCGAAGGTCGACGCGCTGATGCACCAGGCCGAGGTGGCGACGGAGAAGTACAACGGCACCAAGGAGCGGGCGGACGCGCAGAACGCGAAGGTCAACCGGCTGCTGGCGCAGGCCGCGCAGAAGACCCAGCAGCTGAACGACTCCCGCCGGGTGCTCGGGCAGTACGCCGCCGCGCAGTACCGCACCGGCGGCGACGACTCCACCGGGCGCTATCTGCTGGCCGCCGACCCGCAGTCGATGGTCGACCAGGTGCACCTGTCGGACGTGCTGAGCCGGCGGCAGCAGAAGGCCGTCGAGTCGTACCGGGTGCAGCAGGCCGCGGCCACCCAGCAGCGCATCGAGGCGGCCAAGAGCCTGGCCACCCTCACCACCCAGCAGGCCGAACTGCGCACCGCCAAGCAGGATGTGCAGACCAAGCTGGGCGCCGCGCAGAAGCTGCTCAACAGCCTCAACGCTCAGGAGAAGGCGCGACTGGCGGCGCTGCGGGCCAAGCAGGAGGAAGAGGCCCGCAAGAAGGCCGCCGCGATCGCGGCCAAGGAGAAGGCGGCGGCCGAAGCCGCCGCGAAGGCCGCGGAGCAGAAGAAGGCGGCCGGTACGACGCCGAGCACGCCCAGCACACCGGGCAGCAGCTCGTCCAAGGCCGACCAGGCCATCGCCTTCGCCCGCAAGCAGCTCGGCAAGCCGTACGTGTGGGGCGCCACGGGCCCGACGTCGTACGACTGCTCGGGGCTCACGCAGGCGGCCTGGAAGGCGGCCGGGGTCGACCTGCCGCGCACCACCTGGGACCAGGTGAACGTCGGCACCCGGGTGTCGGAGTCGAACCTCCAGCCGGGCGACCTGATCTTCTTCTACAGCGACATCAGCCACGTCGGCCTCTACATCGGCAACGGCGAGATGATCCACGCGCCGCACACCGGCACCGTGGTCAAGATCGCACCGATCACCGAAATGCCGTTCTACGGAGCGGTCCGTCCCGCATAGTCCGGTTGCGCCCCGGATCGTACGGCCATACGCGTCCGGCATAGTCCGACTTGTCCGGACGACGCCCGCTCACAAGCAGTAAGATCACAAAGCGATTTCGGTCACATTGCGATCCAAACTTCCCAAGGCTCGCACAAGTTGACTACGGTAGCCCGCTAGGTGGTGAGCTTCCCCGTCGGCGAGAGAGTCGACAGCGAACCACCTCCGCTCAATCCGGCCCCGGCCGGAGCCGGGGACCCACCGAGCACGTGGGGTGAATCGGGACAGGCGCCGCGAGGCGTCGGAACCGTAGGGCGACCTTCAGCCCGAACCCGTCAGCTAACCCGGTCGGCGGTATTCGGAAGGAGTCGCCTCCCTTGGCGTCGCACCGCAAGCCGCGTCCGCGCATCCTGGCCTCCGCCGGGCCCAAGGCCGCCGTCGGTATCACCACCGCGGCCCTCGCGTCCGTCACCCTGCTGAGCGAGAGCGCCAACGCCGCGCCCGCCAAGCCGCAGCCGACCATCGCCGAGGTCAAGGCGCAGATCGACAAGCTGAACGAGGACGCCGAAGTCGCCACGCAGCACTTCGACGCCGCCAAGGAGAAGACCGACGCGCAGCGCGCCAAGGCCAACCAGCTGATGGACCAGGTCGCGCAGAAGACCGCGAAGATGAACGACACCCGCCGGGTGCTCGGGCAGTACGCGGCGGCGCAGTACCGCGACGGCGGCCTGGACCAGACGACGCAGCTGCTGCTCACCGACGACCCGGAGAAGTTCCTCCAGACGTCGCACATGATGGACCGGATGTCCGCCACGCAGGAAGAGGCGCTGGCGACCTTCAAGGTGCAGCAGGAGCAGGCGTCCATCCAGCGCGCGCAGGCCACCAAGAGCCTGGACGAGCTGACCACGGCGCAGAACAAGCTCGCGGCCGAGAAGAAGAACGTCCAGACGAAGCTGGCCGCCGCGCAGAAGCTGCTCAACACGCTCAACGCCGAGCAGCGCAAGAAGCTCGCCGCGATGCACCCGACGACTTCCAGCTCCGGCAACTCCACGGCGAGCAACGTCAGTTACACCTACAACGGCCCGGCGTCCGGCCGCGCCGCCGCCGCGATCCAGTTCGCGATGTCGCAGCGCGGCAAGCCGTACGTCTCCGGCGCCACCGGCCCCGGCTCGTACGACTGCTCCGGGCTCACCCAGGCCGCCTACCGCGCCGCCGGCATCACGATCGGCCGCACCACCTGGGACCAGGTCAAGGACGGCGTGGCCGTCTCGCAGTCCGACCTGCGCCCCGGCGACCTGGTGTTCTTCTACTCCGGCATCAGCCACGTCGGCATCTACATCGGCAACGGCCAGATCGTGCACGCCCCGCACAGCGGCGCGGTCGTCGAGGTCGCCCCGATGAGCTGGATGCCCTTCGCCGCCGCGCGCCGCATCGCCTGACGCGGCGCATTGCGGATCGCCCGGCGCGACGCCTTGCGGATCGCCTGACACCACGGCTTGCAGATCGCCCGACGCATCTCATAGCACCGCGCGCCCCGGTCGGCCGCCCGGCCGGGCGCTTCGGTCAACGCAGGTGCGGATACGGCCGGGTCACCCGTCGAACGGCGGTCGGTTGCGGTCGGGAGGCGGTCGAATTGGGACAGTCCCGGTCTCCTTCCCCTGGACGGCCCCCGCCGAGGTTTAGCGTCGCTCCCCAGGTGGCCGATCCCCACTGCCGTCAGGACCGTGACGGCACCGGCCGCCCCCGCCGAAGGCCCGGCGGCGTCCTGCTCCCCCGTGCAGGCGCCGTCGGGCCGCGCGGGTCCTCCGGAGCACTGGAAGGAATGACGGCCGCATGGCCTCCCACAGTCCCGCCGCACACCGCAAGACCCCCGCGTTACCCCGGCAGACCACCCGGGCCGCGCTCACCGTGGTGCTGGCGTCCGCCGCGTCCGTGAGCCTGCTCGGCGAATCGGCCGTCGCGGACCCGCAGGCGCCGGCCGCCTCGGTCAGCGAGGTCAAGGCGCAGGTCGCCGATCTGTACCGGCAGGCCGAGACCGCCACCGAGCAGTACAACGGCGCGAAGGAGGAGGCCGACGCGGCACGCGCCGCGGTCGACGGCCTCCAGGACGAACTGGCCCGCAAGACGGCCCGGTTGAACGCCACCCGCGACGCCATCGGCGCGCTCGCCGCGGCCCAGTACCGTACGGGCTCGCTCGACCCGTCCGTACAGCTCGCGCTCAGCTCCACGCCCGACACGTATCTGGAGCGGGCGGGCATGCTCAGCCGGCTCGACGCGCAGACCACCGCCGCGCTCGCCCGGCTCTCCGCCGAGCAGCGGGACGTCACCCGCACCCATGACGCGGCCGACGAGAAGCTCGACGCGCTCAGCTCGGCGCAGGCGAGGCTGGCGGCGCGCAAGAAGACCGTGCAGAGCAAACTCCGGGCCGCCCAGGCCCTGTTGGACCGGCTCACCGCCGCCCAGCGCGCGGCCGTCGAGGCGTCCGACGGGCCCGCGTCCGCTCCGTCCGCCGCGACCCGCGCCAGTGACCGTACGCCGCTGGACGGGAACGGGACCGGGTCCGGCAGCACCCCCGCGCCGCCCGTGGCCGCGCCCTCCTCGCGCGCCGCGCAGGCCGTCGCCTTCGCCTACCGGGCGATCGGCCTGCCGTACGTGTGGGGCGCGACCGGGCCCAACTCCTACGACTGCTCGGGGCTGACGCAGGCGGCGTGGAAGTCGGCGGGCGTCTCGCTGCCGCGCACCACGTACACCCAGATCAACGCGGGCACCCGGGTGTCGAAGTCGCAACTCCAGCCGGGCGACCTGGTGTTCTTCTACTCCGGCATCAGCCATGTCGGCCTCTACATCGGCAACGGGCAGATGATCCACGCCCCGCACCCGGGCGCCCCGGTCCGTATCGCGCCGATCTCCGAGATGCCGTTCGCGGGCGCGACCCGCCCGTCCTGAGGCCGCTCCCACGGGGCCACGGCGAAAAGACGGAGCAGCCGAATCCCGGCCAGGGCCTGACGAAGCGCCCGGCTCGGGGCAGACTGGCCCCCATGACGTCTACGCCGTTGAGCAAGGGTGCGAATGTGCCGGTCACCGTGCCGGCCGTGCGCGCCGAACTGACCTGGGGGGCCGGCGGCGGTCCCGACGCGGACGCGTCGGCGCTGCTGCTCGGCAGTGGCGGAAAAGTACGGGACGACGGCGACTTCGTCTTCTACAACCAGCCGCGGCACGCGACCGGCAGCGTCCGCCACGCGGGCAAGCGGCAGGGCGCCGAGATCACCGACGCGATCGAGGTGGACCTGCACCGCGTGGAGGCCGCGATCGACCGGGTGATGCTGTGCGCGTCCGCCGACGGCGGCACCTTCGGCGCCATGCGGGACCTGCGGCTGCGGCTGCTGGACGCCGCGTCCGGCGCCGAACTGGCGTACTTCCCGGTGTCGGCGGCGACCGAGACGGCGCTGGTCGCGGGCGAGCTGTACCGGCGCGGCGACGGCTGGAAATTCCGCGCGGTCGGGCAGGGGTACGCCTCGGGCCTCGCGGGGCTCGCCACCGACTTCGGGATCAGCGTGGACGAGGAGGAGCCGCCGCCCCCGCCGCCGCTGCCCTTCACCGCGCAGCCGCCGGCGCCCGCGCCCGTCATGCCGACCGCCCCGCCGCCGCCCCCGGCGGCCAACCCGTACGGGCCCCCGCCGACGGGAGCGCCGGCCCCCGCTCCCCCGCAGAACGCGCCGGCGGGCCCCGCGCACTCCCTCTCCAAGGGCGAGGAGCACCTGCCCATCGACATGCGCAAGCGGCTGTCGCTGCGCAAGGAGCAGATCGCGGTCAGCCTGCGCAAGCACGGCGCCGACAACGTCCAGGCCCGGGTGATCCTGGTGCTGGACGCGTCGGGCTCGATGTCCGCGCTGTACTCCAAGCGCGTCGTGCACGACGTGGTGGAACGGATGGCCGCGGTCTCCGCCGCGCTCGTGCCGGACGGCGTGATGCAGGCGTGGACCTTCGCCAGCAATCCGGCCCGGCTGCCCGACCTCAGCCTGCCCGCCCTGCCGCAGTGGCTCGAACTCCACGTCCGCGTCGGCTCGTTGGGCATCTTCAAGCGCCGCAAGCCCTCCGCCAACGGCCAGGTGGACATGCGCCAGGTCGGCTTCGGCAACGAGGAGCAGAAGGTCATCGCGCAGATCCGCGACTACGTACGGCAGTCGCCGTCGGCCGTCCCGACCCTCGTGCTGTTCTTCTCCGACGGCGGTGTCTACCGCAACGCGGAGATCGAGCGGGAGCTGCGCGCGGCCGTCGAGGAGCCGCTGTTCTGGCAGTTCGTGGGCCTGGGCCGGTCCAACTACGGTGTGCTGGAACGCTTCGACACCCTCACCGGCCGCCGCGTGGACAATGTCGGCTTCTTCGCCGTGGACGACATCGCCACCCTCTCCGACGCCGAACTGTACGACCGGCTGCTCACCGAATTCCCGTCCTGGCTCAAGGCGGCAACGGCGGCGGGCATCCTGCGCTGAGCCGGCTCAGACCAAGCGGCGGGCGGTGGCCCAGCGGGTCAGCTCGTGGCGGTTGGAGAGCTGGAGCTTGCGCAGCACCGCCGAGACGTGGGACTCGACGGTCTTCACGGAGATGAAGAGCTGCTTGGCGATCTCCTTGTAGGCGTAGCCGCGGGCGATCAGCCGCAGCACCTCGCGTTCGCGCTGGGTGAGACGGTCCAGGTCCTCGTCGACCGGCGGGGCGTCGGTGGAGGCGAAGGCGTCCAGGACGAAGCCGGCCAGCCGCGGGGAGAAGACGGCGTCGCCGTCGCGGACCCGGAAGATCGAATGGATCAGGTCGGGCCCGGTGATGGTCTTGGTGACATAGCCGCGGGCGCCGCCGCGGATGACGCCGATCACGTCCTCGGCGGCGTCGGACACCGACAGCGCGAGGAAGCGCACCGGCCGGTCCGGGTCGGCGGCCAGCGGCGCGCAGCGGCGCAGCACCTCGACACCGCCGCCGCCGGGCAGATGGACGTCGAGCAGCACGACCTCGGGCCGGGTCGCGGTGACGACACTGACGGCCTGGTCGACGTCGGCGGCCTCGCCGACGACCTCGACGCCGGTCTGCTCGGTCGCGCCGATCTCGGCCTGGACGCCGGTACGGAACATCCGGTGGTCGTCGACGAGCACCACCCGTACCCGCCGCTCCTCCCCCGCCGCCGGGCCGGACGCGTCCGGCGTGTCAGGTGTACTGGGCGTGCTCATGCCGCCACCCTCTCCATCTCCAGTTCGACTTCCGTACCGCCGCCGGGTGCGGCCCGCAGCCGGGCCTCGCCGCCGTTGCGCTGCATACGGCCGATGATCGACTCGCGGACGCCCATCCGGTCGTCGGGCACCTGGTCGAGGTCGAACCCCGGGCCGTGGTCGCGCACGGAGACGAACACCTTGGTGCCCTCCACCTCCGCGTAGACCTGAACGGGTCCGCTGCCACCGTACTTGGCCGCGTTCACCATTGCCTCCCGCGCGGCCTGCATCTGTGCCGCCAGCTTCTCGTCGAGCGGGCAGTCGCCGACGCAGACCACCTCGACCGGGACGCCGTGCGCGTCCTCGACCTCGGCGGCGGCGGCGCGTACGCCCTCGGCGACCGTCGTCGGCTCGTCGTCGCGGCCGGTGCCCTCGGGGCGGTAGAGCCAGGCGCGCAGCTCGCGTTCCTGGGCGCGGGCCAGCCGGTTGACCTCGCGGGGGTCCTCGGCGTGCCGCTGGATCAGGGTCAGGGTGTGCAGCACGGAGTCGTGCACATGGGCGGCGACCTCGGCGCGCTCCTGGGCGCGGATGCGCATCAGCCGCTCCGTCGACAGGTCCTGCGTCATCCGCACCAGATACGGGCCGGCGATCAGCGCGACACCGACGAGCACGGCGAGCGCCGCCTGGAGGATGCCGCCGAGGTGGCTGCCGGAGCCGCGTACCACGATGAAGCCGGTGACACCCGCGACGACCAGGCCGATCCCGGCGGCGGCCCGGGCCAGCGGCCAGAAGCGCTTGCCCTGGCTCATCTCGACCCAGCGGGCCTTGCGCGCGTTGTCGGCCTGCCGCCACACCAGGGCGACGCCGAGGCCGATGACCAGCAGCGGCCACACGGCGCGGTTGGCGGCGCCGAGGTTGAGATTGTCGATCAGGATGCCGGTGCCGACCGCGAGCGCGATCAGCGCCATGATCTGGCCCTTGTCGGGGCGCTTGCCGGCCAGCCAGGAGCGGGCGTCGCGCGGCTCCTTGGCCATGGCGACACCGCCGACGCCCAGCGGCACGAAGAACCAGAAGACGGCGTAGAGCAGCACACCGATGCCGTTGAAGAGCGCGAGCAGCACGAACAGGGCGCGCACCCACAGCACGGGCAGCCCGAGGTGCCCGGCCAGACCGCGGGCGACACCGCCGACCATCCGGCCCTCGGAGCTGCGGTAGAGCTTGCGGACGCCGGAATCCTGCGGCTCGGGTCCGGACAGGAAGGACGCCCCGGTGGGCCCGCCGCCGGGCCGCGGCCCGGGTTTGCCGGACGCTCCGGCGGGGCTGCTCGCTGACATACCCCCGATCGTCACACGCCGGGGCCGCCCGGGGCATCAGGGTTGTCCCCCCAAGGGTTGCCCGGGGTGCGGATCAGGGACGTACCAGGGTCGGGGCGGGTGCCCGGCGGCGCCGCGAGCCGTCACCATGGTCGTATGACGGACCAGCCCCCGCAGAAGCCGGGCAGCACGCGAGCCGATCCAGGGCTCGGACGCAGGCCCGCCGCCGCGGACGGCGGCGAGGACACCGCGCCCAGGCGCCGCCTGACCCGCGGCCGCGACCACAAGGTGCTCGCGGGCGTGTGCGACGGCGCGGGCCGCTACTTCGACGTCGACCCGGTGATCTTCCGGATCGTGCTGGCCGTGCTCTCGCTGACCGGCGGCATCGGCCTGATCGTCTACGGCATGGGCTGGCTGGTCGTCCCGCAGGAGGGCGAGCGGCAGAGCGAGGCGCAGCGGCTGCTGTCCGGCCGGATCGAGGGCGCGCCGCTGACCGCGGTGCTGATGGCGCTGGTCGGCTGCGGCCTGTACGCGTCGATGCTGGACAACGGCGACGACCAGGCGTTCTCGCTGATCCTGCTGGCCGCGACGGCCGGCGCGATCTACTGGAATCAGCTGCGGCGCCGGCAGGCCGCGGGCCCGGCGGCCGCCTCGTCGGTGACGGCGAGCGCGGTGGTGGACGCGCCGCCCGCGGTGCAGGCGCCGCCGGAGCCCGGCGGCTCGTCGTCCTGGTGGCGCGACCCGCTGGGCAAGGAGCCGTCGTATCTGTGGGGCCCGGACGACGGCCCGTACGGCGACGAGGACAAGGCCGCCTGGCGGGAGCGGAAGCGCACGGCCCGCAAGAAGGAGAGTTCCTGGGCGTTCGGTCTGGCCGTCTTCCTGCTGGTGATCACCGCGGGCGCGGTCGGCACCGGGGTGGCTTGGCCGTACCAGGTGCCCAATGTGGCGGTCGAGATCGGCCTGATCGCGGTGCTCGGTGTCTTCGGTGTCGCCTTCGTGGTGGCGTCGTTCCTGGGCCGGGCGCGCGGCGGCACCGTCTTCTTCGCCCTGGTGACGCTGGCCGGGCTGATCGGCACGGCCTCGCTGCCGCACGACCGGGCGGGCTGGGAGGTCACCTGGCGGCCCACGACGGCCGCCGCCGTCCAGGACTCCTACCAGCGCAACACCGGCAGCGGCACCTTCGACCTGACGGCCCTGGCGCTGGACGGCCGTACGGTCAGCACCCGGCTGCGGGTGCACGTCGGCGAGGTGGTGATCAAGCTGCCGGAGGACGCCACGGTGGTGCTCACCTATCACGTGGCCGTCGGCGACGTGCTGCTGCAAGGCGACTCGCACACCGGTGTCAACGTCAAGAACGAGAAGGACAAGCCCGTGATCTTCGCCCCGCCCCCGGGCACCCTGTCCACCGGCACCGTGATCATCGACGCGGACGTCGCGGTCGGCTACGTACGGATCGACCGGTCGCAGCCGAAGGACACCGGCCGGGCGCCCGTGAAGGAGACCGGCCGGCCCGCCGCCGGGACCGGCGCGAGGGAGGCGGTGAACCGGTGAGGAAGCACCGCTTCGAGCCCGCCGTCCTCGTCATGGGTCTGGTGCTGCTGACCCTGATGGTCTGCTTCATCCTCGATGTGTGCCGGGTGTGGGACCTGCGGCCCGGCAGGTCGGTCCCGCTGGTCGTCGGCGGCCTGCTGGTCGCGGTGGCCACCGCGATCCTCACGCAGGTCGTGAGGGCGGTACGGGGGCGCCGGACGCGGCCCCGGACGTGACCGCGGCCCCCTCCGTACCGGCCGCGGCACCGCCGCCGCGGCCCTTGCGGCGTGCGACGAGCAGCGCGTCCAGCGACAGGTAGGGCGCGCCGGCCAGCACCAGCGGCAGCCAGGCCATCAGATACGCCAGGTCGTTGCCGTAGTAGTACGGCGTGGAGGACCAGCTCACCGTCAGCCACAGGCTCAGCGAGATCAGCGCGCCGCCGGTGGCCGCGACCCGGCCCAGCAGCCCGAACAGGGTGCCGAGCCCGGCCGCTATCTCGCCGAGCGCGATGGCGTAGCCGAAGCCGTGCGGCGCCTTGAGTGCCAGGTCGACCATCGCCGGGATCGCGGCGGTGTCGTGGGCGCCGTGCAGGATCTGCAGCAGCGAGCCGTTGGCCGAGTCGGTGAAGAAGGTGTCGCTGGTCAGCTTGTCGAGACCGGCGTAGATGAAGGTCACGCCGAGGAAGATCCGCAGGGGCAGCAGCGCGTAGCGACGGGCGGTGTCCCGCCAGGCATCGAGCCGTTCGAGCATCATGGTCCGCCAATCCCGCCGTACGGGTGTTCCCTGCTGGGAACGAGTCTCCGGTACGGCGCCCTCAGGTGCACATACGTACACCCGGCCGCTGTGACTCAAGGGGTCGGCGAGAAAACCGCGCGCGGGCCCGGGGCGCGTGGCCCCGGGCCCGGCGTCACTCCCACTCGATGGTGCCCGGCGGCTTGCTCGTCACGTCGAGCACCACACGGTTGACGTCCGCGACCTCGTTGGTGATCCGGGTGGAGATCTTCGCCAGCACCTCGTACGGCAGCCGCGACCAGTCGGCGGTCATGGCGTCCTCGGAGGAGACCGGGCGCAGCACGATCGGGTGGCCGTAGGTGCGGCCGTCGCCCTGGACGCCGACGGAGCGGACATCGGCGAGCAGCACCACCGGGCACTGCCAGATGTCGCGGTCGAGGCCGGCCGCGGTCAGCTCCTCGCGGGCGATCGCGTCGGCCTCGCGCAGCAGGTCGAGGCGCTCCTTCGTGACCTCGCCGACGATCCGGATGCCGAGGCCCGGGCCGGGGAAGGGCTGCCGCTGGACGATCTCCTCGGGCAGGCCCAGCTCCTGGCCGACCATCCGCACCTCGTCCTTGAACAGCTTGCGCAGCGGTTCGACGAGCCGGAACTCCAGGTCCTCGGGGAGGCCGCCGACATTGTGGTGCGACTTGATGTTCGCGGTGCCGGTGCCGCCGCCGGACTCCACCACGTCCGGGTAGAGGGTGCCCTGCACCAGGAACTCCACCGGCTGGTCGCCGGGGGCCTCGGCGACGATCTCCGCCTGCGCCTGCTCGAAGACCCGGATGAACTCCCGGCCGATGATCTTGCGCTTCTGCTCGGGGTCGCTGACCCCGGCGAGCGCGGCCAGGAAACGGTCGGCGGCGTCCACGACCTTCAGCTCGACGCCGGTCGCGGCCACGAAGTCCTTCTCGACCTGTTCGGTCTCGCCCTTGCGCATCAGACCGTGGTCGACGTACACGCAGGTCAGCTGGGACCCGATGGCCTTCTGCACCAGGGCGGCGGCGACCGCGGAGTCCACGCCGCCGGACAGCCCGCAGATCGCCCGGCTGCTGCCGACCTGCTCGCGGATCAGCGCGATCTGCTCGTCCACCACATTGGTGGTCGTCCACGTCGGGGCCAGGCCCGCGCCGCGGTAGAGGAAGTGCTCCAGGATCTGCTGGCCGTGCGTGGAGTGCAGCACCTCGGGGTGGTACTGGACGCCGTACAGCCGCTGCTCGTCGTTCTCGAAGGCGGCGACGGGCACCACTCCGGTGGACGCGGTGACGGTGAAGCCCGCGGGCGCCGCGGAGCAGGCGTCGCCGTGCGACATCCACACCGACTGCTCGGCCGGGGTGCCCTCGAAGAGGGTCGAGCCCGGCTTGGAGACCGCCAGCGCGGTACGGCCGTACTCGCGCGCCCCGGTGTTGTCCACGGTGCCGCCGAGCGCGGTCGCCATCAGCTGGAAGCCGTAGCACATGCCGAACACGGGGACGCCCGCCTGGAAGATCGCCGCGTCCAGGGACGGGGCGCCCTCCGCGTACACCGACGACGGGCCGCCGGACAGGATGATCGCGGCCGGCTTCTTCGCCAGCATCTCCGGCACCGGCATCGTCGACGGCACGATCTCGCTGTACACCCGGGCCTCCCGCACCCGGCGCGCGATGAGCTGCGCGTACTGCGCGCCGAAGTCGACGACCAGGACGACGTCCGGTGCTTCGGGTGGGGTCACTGCTGCCACGGTGTGCCTTCCGGCGGTTCCAACGGGGTAGGTGGCCGATTCTACCGGCTGGCCGGGGCCGGAAATCCGGCTTGCCCCTACGGGCGCGGGCGGTGCAGACTGACGCCATGCACACGCACAGCGTCACGTTTACCTATGGCACCGGCCGGTCCGGCTGCCGTAGTCGCGTCGCGTGAGCATCTGAATCCAGCGACCACCACAGGCGCCCCGGGCCACTCGGCCCCCGGGCGCCTTTTGTGTCGCCCGGGGCCGGGGGCCGGCGGACGCCGCACCCCCGAGGAGCAGCAGCCATGACCACCCCCACTCCTGAAGCGGCAGGAACCGAAACCGTCATCGCGGAGAAGCGGCGGCGGATCGACGACCTGGACACCCGCATCATCGACCTCGTCCGGGAACGGATGACGGTGTCCGGGCAGATCCAGCACGAGCGGATCGGGGCCGGCGGGCGCCGGGTGAGCCTGAACCGCGAGATGGAGGTCCTGACGCACTACAGCGCGGAGTTGGGCAGGCCGGGCACCACGCTGGCGATGACGCTGCTGGAGCTGTGCCGCGGCAAAGTGTGAGGCGGGCACGGGCCAGGCGTGACGTTTCGCCCTTTCGGGCGGCATCACCCGTACGGCACGTGACCGGCCCGCGGCGGCTTCGTTGGAGGTGGTGTCCGTGCCATCCAGGGGCGGTAACCCAACACCACGCGTGGAACTGGACACCGCCCAGACGCAGCTGGGCGGGGTGTGACCGATGCGATGAGGCGGCGGCAGGTGTGCCGCCGCCGTGGGACCTCGTATCGGTGAATGTGACCGGACGGCAGGGGACAGCAGCCCGGTCACGACTCAAAGAGGCGGTCGGCTCCGGGGACGCTCGGGTCCGGCCGCTCTGCGAGACCCACATTACTCATGTACGGCACCCGGCACGGACTCCCGCTCCACGATCGGGTGACGCACCGTACGCGCGGCCGTAACCGTACGCCCGGCACCGTTCATTCGGCGGAGGCGGGCTCGGACTTCGGCGGCACCGCGGGGACCGGCAGCAGCGGCAGCCGCAGCGCCCCGAAGGCGTCCTCCGGCACCACCGGGGCGACCGGCCGTACCGCGGCGACCCCGCGGTAGGCCGCGCCCTGCTCCGGACGCGGGTCCCGCTCGCCCTTGTTGGGCCACAAGGACATCGCGCGCTCGGCCTGCGCGGTGATCGTCAGCGACGGATTGACGCCGAGATTCGCCGAAACGGCCGAACCGTCCACCACATGGATGCCCGGGTGCCCGTAGAGCCGGTGGTACGGGTCGATGACGCCGTGCTCGGCGTCCGCTCCGATCGGGCAGCCGCCCAGGAAGTGCGCGGTCATCGGCCGCTCCGTCGCCTCCCCCACATTGCTGCCCGCGAAGCCGTTGATCTCCGCGGCGATCAGCTCGGCCGCCCGCGCGCCCTCGGGAATGTGCGTCGGGTTGGGGGCGCCGTGCCCCTGACGGGCCGTCAGCAGACCTTTGCCCAGGCCCTTGGCCTTGCGGTAGGTGGTCAGCGAATTGTCGCTGGTCTGCATGACGAGGCCGATGATCGTCCGCTCCGACCAGTGGAAGTTGGACAGCGAGCGGGCGCCGACGGCCGGGTGGCGCAGGTAGTTGACGGCGAATTCCGCCCAGCGCGGCAGCTTCCCGCGGTACGGCGCCGCCATGATCGACAGATTCCCCATCGCGTTGGAGCCCTTGCCGTAGCGCACCGGCTCGATGTGGGTGTGGTCGTTGGGGTGCACCGAGGAGGTGATGGCGACGCCCTTGGTGAAGTCCAGGGTGCGGTCCGGGTAGCGCTTGCGGTAGCGGCCCGCGGAGGTCTGCGCGCCCACCAGGGCCTCGGAGTTGGTGCGGGTCAGCTCGCCGAGCCGCGCGGAGATGCCGGGCAGCCGGCCGCCGTCGCGCATCGCGTGCAGCAGCGTCTGGGTGCCGTACGTGCCCGCCGCGACCACGACCTGACGGGCCCTCAGCACACGGCGCTCGCCCTTCTTGCGCCGGTCGGTCGGGACGGACGTGACGCGGTAACCCCCCTCCGGGTCCTCGGTGAGGTCGACCACCGTGGTCATCGGGTGGATGACGGCGCCCGCCCGCTCCGCCAGGTGGAGGTAGTTCTCGGTGAGGGTGTTCTTCGCGCCGTGCCGGCAGCCGGTCATGCACTCGCCGCACTCGGTGCAGGCCCGCCGGGACGGGCCCGTACCGCCGAAGTACGGGTCGGGCACCTCCTCGCCGGGCGCCGCCGTCGCCTGCCCCGACGCGTCCTCGCCGTCGCCGAAGAAGACGCCGACCGGGGCCAGGTGGAAGCTGTCGCCGACGCCCATCTCCTCGGCCGCGGCCTTCAGGTGCTCGTCGGAGGGGGTGAGCGTGGGATTGACGCGCACGCCGAGCATCCGCCTGGCCTGGTCGTAGTACGGCGCCAACTCCCGCTGCCAGTCGGTGATCGCGCCCCACTGCCGGTCCTCGAAGAACGCCTTCGGCGGCACGTAGAGGGTGTTGGCGTAGTTCAGGGAGCCGCCGCCGACGCCCGCGCCGGCCAGCACCAGCACATTGCCGAGGACGTGGATGCGCTGGATGCCGTAGAGGCCGAGCGCGGGCGCCCACAGGTAATTGCGGACGTCCCAGGAATTCTTCGGCAGTTCGTCGCGGGCGAAGCGGCGGCCCGCCTCCAGCACGCCCACCCGGTAGCCCTTCTCCGTCAGCCGCAGCGCGGAGACGGAGCCGCCGAAGCCGGAGCCGATGACGACGACGTCGTAGTCGTAACCGTCTTCCTGTGACACGTGATCCTCCGGGCGTGGGTGTGCGGGTGGTCGTACGGGCGGGCGCGGGCCGTCCTCGCGCAGGGCGCGGTCAGCGCATGCGCAGGGCCTTCATCGCCTTCAGCGAGACATTGAGGAATGTCGCGTAGCCCTCGTCGGTCATGCCGAGCGACGGCGCCATCGGCAGCAGCCGCTGGGTGGAGACGGTCTGCGCCTCGGTGTACTTGAGGATGCCCTCGGAGCCGTGCCTGCGGCCGAGCCCGGAGTCCTTCATGCCGCCCATCGGCGACTGGACGCTGCCGTACGCGGCGGCGTACGCCTCGTTGACGTTGACCGTGCCGGAGCGCAGCCGGACCGCGACGCGGGCGGCGCGCCGGGTGTCCTTGGACCAGACGCTCGCGTTGAGGCCGTAGTCGGTGGAGTTGGCGCGCTCGATGGCCTCCTCCTCGTCGCGGAAGCGGTAGACGGAGACGACCGGCCCGAAGGTCTCCTCGGTGCAGACCGCCATCGGGGCCTCGACACCGTCCAGGATGGTCGGCTCGTACATATACGGGCCGATGTCGGGGCGGTGCCGGCCGCCGGCGAGGACGGTGGCGCCCTTCTCGCGGGCCTCGTCGACGTGCCGGGTGACGGTCGCCAACTGCCGTTCGCCGACCAGCGATCCCATGCCCGCGCCGTACGCGAGGCCGGTGCCGAGCCGGATCTCCTTGGTGCGGGCGACGAACTTCTCGACGAACGCGTCGGCGACCGACTCGTCCACCAGCAACCGCTCCACGGAGATGCACAGTTGGCCGGCGGAGGCGAAGCAGGCGCGGACGGCGCCGTCGGCGGCCTTGTCGAGGTCGGCGTCGCGGAGCACCAACAGGGCGTTCTTGCCGCCGAGTTCGAGGGAGGCGCCGACCAGCCGGGCGGCGGCGCGCTGGGCGACCTCGCGGCCGGTGCGGGTGGAGCCGGTGAAGGAGACGTAGTCGGCGTGCTCGACCACGGCCGGGCCGACCACCGGGCCCTCGCCGATGACGATCTGCCACAGCTCGGGCGGCAGCCCCGCCTCGATGAACTGCTCGCGCGCCCACAGCGCGGTCAGCGCGGTCTCGGTGTCCGGCTTCATCACCAGCGCGTTGCCCGCCATGAGGCCGGGCAGCGCGTCGCCGACGGACAGCTCCAGCGGGTAGTTCCAGGGCGCGATCTGGCCGACGACACCGCGCGGCTGGCGCAGCTCCACGGTCTTGGTCAGCGTCGGGATGGCGCCGGTGTGCCGCTTCGGCCGCAGATACGCCGGGCCCCTGCGCCCGTAGTGCCGGGCCGCCATCGCGACGACCTGCACCTCCTCGTGGGCGTGCTTGCGGGCCTTGCCGGTCTCCACCTGGATCAGGTCGAGCACCTCGGCCTGCCGGGACAGCACCAGGTCGTGGAAGCGCAGCAGCACCGCGGCGCGCTGCCGCGCGGAGGTGGCGCCCCAGGCCCGCTGCGCCTTGCGGGCGCGGGCGAACGCCTCGGCGACCTCCTCGACGGTGGTCTCCGGCAGGTCGGCGAGCTTCTCGCCGGTCAGCGGGGTGTGGTTCGCGGTCCGGCCGGACCCGATGACGCCGCGGGTGAGCCGGGCGACCAGATCGGGGGTCACGACGTCCTTCGGGCCGCGTGCCGTGGCGGGCGCGACCGGGTTTCCGTCCGTGGGGCCGTCGGTGGGGCGGCCGTCTGCGGGGGGCGTGCTGCGCTCCAGCGAATCCGTCATGCCGGTGAGGTTACGACTGTCGGGTACCGCGTGGATACCCGTGAGTAAGTATTTTCCTGGTGATCCCTGCAACTACGCCAGCAATCGGTGGCGGCATATGGATCTTCGCAGGTCAGGACAGCTACCCCATGGGGCATGAACGGATTTTCGAGCAGGCCCGGTGACCGTCAGTGGGTGCGGAAGGCGGCGACCGCGGTGTCGAAGACGGTCCGCACCCGCTCGACCTGCTCGATCGGCGCCGACAGCCACATGTCGTACATCCGGCCGCCCTCCGTCCAGCACAGGTCGAACGTACGGCGCGGGATCCCGTCACCGCCGAAGCCGTCGTAGGTGAACTGCCAGAGCGCGGCGGGCTGTCCGTGCTGCGTCGTCTCGGTGATCACGCCGTCGCGGTACCCCGGGTAGACGCTGCCCGCCTTCGGGCCCGCCAGGTCCTGGTCGCGCAGCACCGCGTACGGGCCGCGCGGGTCCGGGTGCTGCTCGCGCTCGCCGAAGCGGAAGGCGCGGTCGGGCGACCAGTAGTAGATCCGCAGCACGCCCTGCGCGTCGCGCTGGGCGTCCCTGACGTAACCGGCGGGCAGGGCCACCGAGAAACCGGCCGGGTCCTGGACCCGTTCGTAGCCGGTGGGCAGCGCCGGGGTGGTGGGGGGCGTGGTCGGCGGCGTCGTGGCTGTCGTGGGTTTCGTGGTGGCCGCCGTGGTCGGCGGGGGCGCGGCCGTCGCGTCGCCCTTGTCGTGCCCGACCACCAGCACCGCGGCGAGCGCGCCGCCGCCGAGCGCCAGGACGAGGACGCCCGCGGCGGCGGCCAGCGTACGGCGCCCGCGGCCGCGCGGGCGGGACGCGGACGGTGGCTCGGGCCGCTCCGGCTTCCCGGGCGCCGCGTCCCGCGGCGGCTCCTGCCGCGGTTCGTACGGGGCCGGGTCGGGGTCGGGGGCCGGGGCCGGGGGCACCACCGGCACCTGCTGGGTGGGCGGCGGCTGCCCGGTCTCCGCGTACGCCATCAGCAGCGTCTGCACCTGCGCGGCGCCCATCCGGCGGGACGGGTCGCGGTCCAGCAGCCCGGTGACCACCGGCAGCAGCGGGGCCGCCGCCTCCGGGGTCCTGATGGTGTCGATCGCCACCGCGTGCACGATCTCGCCGATCGAGTCCCGGTGGAACGGGGACTCGCCGTCCACCGCCGCGCAGAGCAGGGCGCCCAGCGACCACAGATCGGACTCCGGGCCCGCGGCCCGGCCCGACATCCGCTCCGGCGCGGTGTACTCGGGCGAGCCGACGAAGGAACCCGTCTCGCTGATCGTCGCGCTGCCCGCGACCCGGGCGATGCCGAAGTCGGTCAGCACGACGCGGCCCGTGCCGCGCTCGATCAGCACGTTCGCCGGTTTCACGTCGCGATGCTGCACCTCGCTGGCGTGCGCGGCGCGCAGCGCGCCCGCCACCGCCGCGCCGATCCGCGCCGCCTCGCGCGGCTCCAGCGGGCCGTCCTCGGCCAGGATGTCGGCGAGCGACCTGCCGTCGACCAGCTCCATCACGATCCACGGGCGGCCGTCCTGCTCCTGCACGTCGTACACGACGATCACGTGCGGGTGCCTGATCCGGGCCACGCTGCGTGCCTCGCGCAGCGCCTTGTCCGTGTGGGTGACCGATTCGCCGTCCCCGAGGTGGAGTTCCTTCACCGCGACCGGGCGGTGCAGCAGTTCGTCCTCCGCGCGCCAGACCGTGCCCATGCCGCCGCGGCCGAGGCGGCCGGTGATCCGGTATCTGCCGGCCACGACATCTCTCGGCGGCGAGCCCGCCGGTGCGGTGCGTCCCCCGTCATCGCTCATGCCGCACATGATGCCCCAAGGCCATCCGCCCCGGTCCCCCCCATACCCGCGCGTGCGGGCTCAGGGCGCGGTGGCTTCCCAGGCCGCCTCGATCATCCGGAAGACCTCGTCGACCGTGGCCCCGGGATCGTCCGCCCGGCAGGCCAGCGCATAGGCGTCGACGGCGAACCGCGCCGTCGCCCGGCATGCCGTCGCACTCCGGGACAGGCGGGGATCGGCGGACAGCACCGCCGCCAGCGCCCGCGCGTGACGCGGGCCCATCGACTCCTCGTACGCCAGCAGGGCGGGCGACTCCTCGATCATGCGTCGGACGGGGGCGCTGCCCTCCGCCGTGCAGTGGCGCACCAGGGCCAGGACCTCGCGCCGCAGCGCCGGGATGAGCGGCTCGTGCGGAGGCCGGTCGGTCACCGCCCGCGTGAGGCGCCGCTCGAAGTCCTGGTCGCGCTCGAACACCAGGGCCTCTTTCGAGGCGAAGTGCGCGAAGACGGTGGTGACGGCCACGTCGGCCTCGGCCGCCACGTCACGGATGCCCACGGCGTCGTACCCGCGCTCCAGGAAGAGCCGCAGCGCGGTGTCGGCGATTTTCTGGCGGGTCGCGGCCTTCTTGCGTTCACGGCGTCCGGACGGCTCGGTCACGGCGTGACACTACCAGGCATGAATTCCTAACCGTTGTGAAATCCTAACGGTTAGGATTACTGTCGGCCCCATGAGGAAAATCAGTTTCGCCGAGTTCGGCGGTCCCGAGGTCCTGCAACTGGTGGAAGCCGAGAAGCCCCACGCGGGCCCCGGCCGGATACGCATCGCCGTACGGGCGGCGGGTGTCAACCCCGTTGACTGGAGGATCCGGGAGGGCCAGGTCCTGGGAGCCCACCCCGTCGAACTGCCCGCCGGGGTCGGCCTGGACGCGGCCGGGGTGGTGGACCAGGTCGGCGAGGGCGTCGAGGGTGTCGAGGTGGGTGACCGCGTGTTCGGCGAAGGCACCGACACGTACGCCGAATTCGCCGTGCTGTCGGCCTGGGCCCGGATGCCCGGGGCACTGGCCTTCGAGGAGGCGGCCGGGTACCCGTCGGTGGTGGAGACCGCGCTGCGCATCCTCCGCGAGGTCGGCGCGCGCCCCGGGCAGACACTGCTGGTCAGCGGCGCGTCCGGCGGCGTCGGGTCGGCGGTGCTGCAGATCGCCCGCGCGCGCGGCATCACGGTGATCGGCACGGCCGGGGCCGCGAACCAGGACTATCTGCGGAGCCTCGGCGCTCTCGCCACGACCTACCACGAGGGCTGGGTCGAACGGGTGCGGAGCCTGGGCCGGGTCGACGCGGCCCTCGACCTGGCCGGCTCGGGCGTCATCCGCGAACTCGTCGAGCTGACCGGCGACCCGCGCAAGGTCGTCTCCATCGCCGACCTCGATGCGCCGCGACTGGGCGTCCGGTTCTCCGGCGTGGCCGGGAGCGTGCCGGACGCGCTCGCCGAAGCCGTCGACCTCATCACCCGGGGCGAGCTCCACATCCCGGTCGAGAAGTCGTACGCGCTCACCGAGGCGGCGGCGGCGCACACCGACAGCCGCGCCGGCCACAGCCGGGGGCGCCGGGTCCTGGTCGTCTGAACGGCGTCACGCCCGACACGCCCCGGCGTGGGCGTCAGCCCGCCGTGTAGGTCTCGACCGCCTTGTCGAAGGCCCGTTGGACATCGGCGCGGCGGGCGTCGGGGCCGCTGACGAGGACGACGTGGTAGGAGCCGTCGATGATGACGGCGAGGTTAAGGGCGTACACCTGGGTGTCGTTGGCGTCGCGATAGCTGTACTCGCCCTCGGCGGCACTGTGACCGCGCAGGTCAAGGGTGTGCAGCCCGGACGCCGCCGACCAGGAGGAAGCGCGGAAAGCGGCGAGCTCCCCCTCTTCGAGCTGGTAGGCGAGCGGGTCGCTGCCGTGGTCGGAGACCTTGTCGCGGCCGGGGACGACGGTGAGGAGAAGGTCGCTGCCGGAGTAACGGACCTGCCCCTGCCCGTTCTTGCCGGTGCGCTGCCAGCCGGTGTGGACGGCGACGGTGAACCCGGCGGAGTCGGTCCGCATGACGAAGTCGGTGCCGAGGTCGGGCGGCGGCGCGACGGAACTCGGCGGCGGCGCGGCCTTGGTGGTCGGCGCCTTGGTCGTGGGCGCCTTCGAAGCGGACGGCTTCGCGGAAGGCGCCGTCGACTTGGCTCCGCCGTGGCCGCCGGGCATCTCCGCCGGCACCGTACGGTCGCCGTTGGCACCGTTGTCCGAGGTGTCGCCGCTGCCCGGCATGATGAGGACGGCGTACGCGACGACGGCGGCGAGGACGACGAGGACGGCGATCAGCAGCCGCTTCCCGAGCGAGCGCGGCGAGCGGTCGCCGTCGCGCGCGGGCCTGCGGTAGGTGACCTCCTGCTCCTCGTGGTGCGCCTCCTGCATCATCTCGCTGAGCCGCACCCGCTCGCGCTTGGCCTTGGTGACCTTGCTCTGCTTGCCCCGGGCGTGCCTGCGGTGCCGCACCGCGTCACTGTCGGCGGCGGCCCTGCGGCGGCGCCGCCGTACCAGCTCGCCCTTGCGGCGGACGATCGGAAGTTTGGCCGGATCCGTCGGTACCTGGACCATGTCGAGGCCGAGATCCGGCTCGGGCGCCGAGCGGATCAGCGACCGCAGCCAGCCGCCCAACTCCTCGGCCTCCGGCCGCTCCTCGGGGTCGGGCCGCAGCAGCGACTCCACGATCGGCCGCAGCGCGCCGCACTCCTCGGCGAAGGCGGGCGGTTCGGCGCACACCATCTGCACCAGTTCGGCGGCGCTCTCCTCGGGGAACGGCGGATGGCCCTGGACGCTGCGGAAGAGCAGCGAGCCGAGCGCCCAGAAGTCGGCGGCGGGGCCGACCGGCGGGGACAGCCGCCAGTTCTCGTGCACCTCGTGCGCCTGCTCGGGCGCCCAGCGCTCGGTGACGGCGCCGATGACGGTGATCCGGTTCTGCCGGGCCCGTTCCTGTTCGAGCGCGGATTCCGGGCCGTGCCAGGACTGGTCCTCGCCCGCCCCGGACAGGCCGCCGCCGGCCAGCACCTGGATGTGCCGGGGCACCGGGTCGTAGCCGCACAGCGCTTCCTGGGCGGCGCCCGCGGCCAGCCCGGCGAGCATGGCGCGGCCGTCGTCGCAGACCAGCACGGTGCTGGCGGTGACATTGCGGTGGGTCCAGCCGTACGCGTGCAGGGCGCGCAGCGCGGTCAGCACGTCGGAGGCGACCTCGGCGGCGCGGTAGGCGTCCAGCGGCCGGTCGGCGAGTAACGCGGCGAGCGGCCGTGCGGACACCAGTTCGCTCGCGATCCAGAGGCTGCCGCCCTCGATGAAGATGTCGAAGACCTGCACCAGCCGGGGGTGGTCCGGTATCGCGGCCGCCGCGCGGGCCGCCTCCAGCGCGCGCCGCGCGCTGTCGCTCAGCGCGTCGGGGTCGCCGAACCCCGGTTCGTCGCCGGGCACTTCGGCGGAGACGACCTCGGGCAGCAGCACCTGGCGGACCAGGACCTCCTGGCCGCTGTAGGTGTCGAAGGCGCGCGTCTCGACGAGTTCGAACTCGTCGGCGGGCGGCCGGGGCAGCCGGTAGCGGTCGGCGAGCACGCGGCCCGCGTAATCGTCCACTGCGCCCCCTCTCCGATCCGGTCCTTCCCGGTGCCGGGCCCGGTCACATCCGTACGCGTACCGGTCCGATCCGGACGCCTTCCGGCTGCGGACAGTCCACAGCTACTCACAATACGTGCCGCGGGACGCCGACTTGGCTACTTGGCCGGTTTGAACGTTGCGAAGAAGGTCGTACGGGCCTCGCGGTTCGCAGCGCTGTTCCAGTCGCCCGCCGGGGTCGTGAACATGATGGCGTAGCCGTGGTGCTCGTCCGTCACCATCCCGCGATTCAGGACGTGTACCTGCTTACCCGCCAAGTCCCGCTTGTACTCCCAGTCGGCGGCGTCGTACGTACGGTAGTCGGCCTTCTCGACCGCGATCTGCTGGTAGCCGCTCATCGTGCCGCGGGCGTTGTCCGACGCCTTCTGCCAGTCCTTGAGGGCGCTCGCGCCCGGCGAGTGCGTCCAGTCGACCAGGAGTTCGCGGCCGTCGGAGCCGCGGAATTTGGAGCCGCTGCCGTAGCCGTTGTCGCCGACCCGCTTCCAACCGTCGGGGAGGGCTATCGAGAAGCCCTCGCTGTCCCGGAAGAGGTGGTAGCCGGAGGGGACGGCGTCGGTGCCGCCGGTGGCGGGCGGCTTCGAGGCGGTCGTCGGCGGCGTGGTCGCCGTGTCCGACGTGCCGGAGGTGCCCGAGGTGCCCGTGGAACTGCCGGTCGCCGACGGGGACTTGTCGCCGCCCTTCCCCGAGTCGGCCGGGACCGACGCCGAGGGCGTGCCCTTCTGCGACCCGGCCGAACCCCCGTCGTCACCGCCGGAGTTGGCGAGCGCGACGCCGATCACCGTGCCCAGCAGGGCGATCACGATCGCGGCGATCACTATGACCATCGTGCGGCGCGGCACCACATCGGTGAGCGGGGCGCGCGCCGGGGCGGGCCGTCCCGGCGGCGGGGTGCCGGGCTCCGGCGCGGGCGCCGGGCGCGCGGGGCGTTTGGCGGCGGCCTTGCGGACCGAGCGCAGCGCGTCCCTGACCCGGGCCTGGTCGGCGGCGGCCTCGTGGGCGGCGGGCGGGGCGTCGGTCGGGGTGGGCTGCGGGTCGACCGGCAGCACGACCGTACGGGCGTCGGACGGCGGCGCCGGGGGCGCGGCCGGGCGTTCGGGGGCGTGCGCGACGGCGGACAGGAGCGCGTGCGCGCCGTCGTGGTCGAGGCGGCGCGCCGGGTCCTTCACCAGCAGGCCCTTGATCACCTCGGCGAGCGGCCCGGCGTTGGTCATCGGGCCGACCGGCTCGGTCATCACCGCGGTCAGGGTGGCGATCGCCGCGCCCTTGTCGTACGGCGGGCGGCCCTCGACGCTGGCGTACAGCAGCGCGCCCAGCGACCACAGGTCGGCGGGCGGGCCGGGCTTCTGGCCGCGCGCGCGTTCCGGCGAGATGTACGAGGGGGCGCCGACGAGCATGCCGGTGGAGGTGACGGACGGGTCGCCGTCGATCTGCGCGATGCCGAAGTCGCTGAGCACGACCCGGCGGTCGTCGCCGAGCAGCACATTGGACGGCTTCACGTCGCGGTGCAGGATGCCGGCGCGGTGCGCGGCCTTGAGCACGTCGAGTATCACCAGGCCGACCTCGGCGGCGCGCTTGGGCGTGAGCGGGCCGTCCTCGCGGATCGCGTCGGACAGCGAGCGGCCCTCGACCAGCTCCATCACGATCCAGGGCCGGTCGTCCTCCTTGACCACGTCGAAGACGGTGATCGCGCCGGTGTTGCGGATCCGCGCGGTGGCCTTGGCCTCGCGCAGCGTCCTGGTGACCAGGCGCTGCTTCTCCTCCTCATCGACATTGCCGGGGAAGCGCAGCTCCTTGACGGCGACGTCGCGGCCGAGCGTCTCGTCGACCGCCCGCCACACCGTGCCCATGCCGCCTTTGCCGAGGACTGCGCCGAGGCGGTACCGGTCGGCGAGCACGCGTCCTTCGGTACCTTCGACCTCGCTCATGGGATCCCTCTGCCGTGCCGGACGTGTAAGCCCCCATCATCCCCGAACGGGGGACGTGGAAGCGAACCCGGCTTATGGGTTCGAAAGGCGGAAACCTGCCGTCGCGTTCGTGAACACGGGCCGGAAGGTGTCCCATTGGGCGTCGGGGGCCGAGAGGTAGACCGCGTATTCACGACCACCCGGCTTGCCGAATCCGAGGTCAATCGCATGGAATTTGCGGGCCGTGCCCTGGAAGGTGAACTCCCACAGCGCGGCCGGCAGCCCCAACTGCTTGGTGCGGACCATGCGTTCGCGGTGGTAATCGTCAACCTGCTGCTCAGTCTGCGGCTCCAGCGTGATCCAGTGCTGGTAAGGGTCGTCGCTGCCGAAGTCCAGTGAGCTGATCTTCAGGTCGGCCTTGCCGGTCGGGTCGATGAAGTCGACCTGGTCGCCGTCCTTGCTGACCTGGCGCTTCCAGTCGTCGGGCACCGGCACCGAGTAGAAGTGGTCGGCCTCGTCGTCCAGGTGGTAGCCCTCCGGGACCGGCGGGGGCGGCGCGGTGGTGGTCGGCGCGGGCGACGGGGTGGTGGGGGTCGGCGAACCGGTGGGCGGGGAGCTGACCGGGGTGGTCGGTCCGGGACCCGCGTCGTTGCCCGAGTCCCGTTTGTGCAGCACCACGAGGGCGGTGCCCGCGGCCACCAGCAGCAGGACGACGGCGGCCGCGATCCACGGCGCGGTCCTGCGCCGGCGCGGCGGCTGCGGCTGCGGCCCGGTCCCGGTGCCGGTGGAGTACGGCGGCGGCGCCGACCCCTGGTACCCGGTCCCGTACGGCGACCGGTACGAGGAGGAGTCGTACGAGGACTGCTGCGCGGTCGGGTACGGGTTCGCGTACGGCGAGGAGGGCGTGGTCGGCGCGGGGGGCGGGGGCGGCGGGTGGCCGTACTGCTTCTCGGCCTGCGCGCCGGTGGAGAATTCCGCGGGCCGGTCGAGCGCGGTGGCGGTGCGCTGCTCGGCCAGGGGCGCGGGCGAGGTGAAGCGCTCGGCGTCCACCAGCGCGGTGTCCTGCTCCGAGGCCGGTATCCGCAGCATGCGTTCGGCGTCCTCGGCGGACAGCCGCTCGGCCGGTTCCTTGGCGAGCAGCCCGGCGATCACCCGGTCCAGCGGGCCCGCGTTGGCGGCCGGCACCACCGGTTCCTCGGCGATCGCGTACGCCGTCTCGATCGCGGTGGGGCGGCGGAAGGGCGACTCGCCCTGGACGGCCTGGTAGAGGGTGGCGCCCAGCGCCCACAGGTCGGCCTCGGGACCGGGCGGCGCGCCCCTGATCCGCTCGGGCGACAGGAAGTCGATGGAGCCGATGAGTTCACCGGTCCGGGTGAGCGTGGAGGTGCCGGACGCCTGGGCGATGCCGAAGTCGGTGAGCACGACCCGGCCGCCCGTGTAGCCGCCGGTGTCGTCGTCGCCCGCCGAGCCCCCTTCGAGGCCGAGCAGCACATTGCCGGGCTTCACGTCGCGGTGCAGCACCCCGGCGCGGTGCGCGGCCCGCAGCGCGGCGATCATGCCGCGGCCGATCCTGGCGACCTCGGCGACCGGCAGCGGCCCGTGCTTCTTCAGCCGTTCGCCGAGGGTGACGGAGGGGACGTACTCCATGACGATGGACGGCAGGCCCTCGTCGTCCACCACGTCGTGCACGACGACCACGTTGGGGTGGCTGATCCGGGCGGCGGCGCGCGCCTCGCGGCGGGTGCGTTCGAAGAGGGTGGCCAGTTCGTCGTCGTGCATGTGCGGCTGCGGCGGGTGGAGCTTCTTCACCGCCACCTGGCGCCCGAGGAGTTCGTCCTCGGCGCGCCACACCGTGCCCATGCCGCCCCGCCCGATGCGCTCACGCAGCCGGTACCGGCCCGCGACCAATCGGCCCTCGTCGGCCTGTCCCGTCATCTCGCGCCCTTCCGCCCACTCCCCCGACGCACGCCGCGTATCCCCCGATCCGCGCCGTGCCTAGAGAGGCACGATATCCGGAGCGCCCAGCCGCGCGGCATCCGCGGTCAGATCATCGGGCTGGAGTTGCGATTCGCGTTCGGCCTCGACGCGCTTCTCGTAATAGGCAACTTCCTTGTCGATCTGGTCCTTGTCCCAGCCCAGCACGGGGGCCATCAATTCGGCGGCCTCGCGGGCGCAGCGGGTGCCGCGGTCGAAGGTCTCGATCGAGATCCGGGTGCGCCGCGCGAGCACGTCGTCCAGGTGCCGGGCGCTCTCGTACTGCGCCGCGTAGACGACCTCGGCGCGCAGATAGTCCTCGGCCGAGCCCAGCGGGGCGCCCAGCGACGGGTCCTCGGCGATCAGCGCGAGCACTTCCTCGGTCAGCGAGCCGTAGCGGCCCAGCAGGTGCTCGATCCGGGCGACGTGCAGACCGGTGCGGGCGGCGGTGCGGGCGCGGGCGTTCCACAGCGCGTTGTAGCCCTCGGCGCCGATCAGCGGCACGTCCTCGGTGCAGCACTCGGCCACCCGGTGGTCCAGGCCGTGCACGGCCTCGTCGACCGCGTCCTTGGCCATCACGCGGTACGTCGTGTACTTGCCGCCCGCGACCACGACCAGGCCCGGTACGGGGTGCGCCACGGTGTGCTCGCGCGACAGCTTGCTGGTGGCGTCGGACTCGCCGGCCAGCAGCGGGCGCAGGCCGGCGTAGACGCCCTGAACGTCGTCCCTGGTCAGCGGGGTGGCCAGCACCGAATTGACGTGTTCCAGCAGATAGTCGATGTCCGCGCTGGAGGCCGCCGGGTGGGCCTTGTCCAGGTCCCAGTCGGTGTCGGTGGTGCCGATGATCCAGTGCCGGCCCCACGGGATGACGAACAGCACGCTCTTCTCGGTGCGCAGGATCAGCCCGGTCGTGGAGTGGATGCGGTCCTTGGGCACCACCAGGTGGATGCCCTTGGAGGCGCGGACGTGGAACTGGCCGCGCTCGCCGATCAGCGCCTGCGTGTCGTCGGTCCACACCCCGGTGGCGTTGACGATCTGCTTGGCGCGGATCTCGTACTCGCCGCCCTGCTCGCCGTCCTGCACCCGGGCGCCGACCACCCGCTCGCCCTCGCGCAGGAAGCCGACCACCCGCGCCTGGTTGGCGACCTGGGCGCCGTAGGAGGCGGCGGTGCGCACCAGGGTGGTGACGAAGCGGGCGTCGTCGACCTGCGCGTCGTAGTACTGGAGCGCGCCGACCAGGGCGTCCTTGCGCAGCGCCGGGGCGACCCGCAGGGCGTGCTTACGGGTGAGGTGGCGGTGCACGGGCAGGCCGCGGCCGTGCGCGGAGGACACGGACATGGTGTCGTACAGCGCGACGCCGGAGCCCGCGTAGAGCCGCTCCCACCCCTTGTGCTGCAACGGGTAGAGGAAGGGCACCGGCCGCACCAGGTGCGGGGCCAGGCGCTCCAGCAGCAGGCCACGCTCCTTGAGCGCCTCGCGGACCAGCGCGAAGTCCAGCATCTCCAGATAGCGCAGACCGCCGTGGATCAGTTTGCTGGACCGGCTGGAGGTGCCGGACGCCCAGTCGCGGGCCTCCACCAGGCCGGTGGACAGGCCACGGGTGGCGGCGTCCAGGGCCGTACCGGCGCCGACCACCCCGCCGCCCACGACCAGCAGGTCCAGTTCGTGCTCGGCCATCCGGGCCAGCGCTCCGGCCCGCTCGGCGGGGCCCAGTGTTGACGTACGCATCCGTGTGCCTCCCATGGTGGCGGCGCTCACGCGTGCCGCCGCGGTGGACAAGCCCTCCACTCGATAGTGACCGCCACCGGGGCGGGCGGCCACCCTTGACCCGCCGTAGAGGGGGTGACCGGGCTGTCCTGGCTCGGACCGCACGGCGCGCCGTGCGGTCATATCAGTCATTTGTCTGGTTAGCCTGTTTTAACGCTGTCCGTGGAGCCATTCGAGGTGTCCCCCGCGGTGGCCGCAAGGGAGAGGACTGAACCCCATGCCCGCAGACCTCGCAGTGCTCGGACTCGGCCGCACCGGACTTCCCCTCGCCCAGGCGGCGACCGCCGCGGGCATCGGCGTGATCGGCTACGAACCCGACCCCGCCGCCGCAGCCGACATCAACGCCGGCCGCGTACCGCCCGGTACGCTCGCCGCCGCCGATCTGCGCCGGATGCTCGCCCTGGGCTTCCGGGCCACCGCCGACCCCGCTGTGCTCGGCCGGGTCAGGACCGCCGTCATCTGTGCCCCCACTCCGCTCGGCGAGGACCGCGCCCTCGACCTGACGGCGGTGACGGCCGCGGCCCGCGCGCTCGCCGCGCACCTGCGCCCGCACACCACCGTCGTCCTCGAATCGGCCGCCTACCCCGGCACCACCGAGGGATACCTGCGCCCGCTGCTGGAGGCCGACGGGCTGCGGGCCGGACGCGACTTCCACCTCGCCTACTCCCCCAGCCGCCTCGACCCCGGCAACCGCGACTTCCAGCTCGCCAACACCCCCAAGGTGATCGGCGGCTGCACCCCCGCCTGCACCGAGGCCGCCGCCGCCTTCTACGGGCGCTTCACCGAGCGGATCGTGCGCGCCCGCGGGCCGCGCGAAGCCGAGGCGGTCAATCTGCTGGAGACCAACTACCGGCACGTCAACATCGCCTTCGCCAACGAGATGGCGGTCTTCTGCCACGACCTCGGCGTGGACCTGTGGGACGTGATCCGGTGCGCGGAGACCAAGCCGTTCGGCTTCCAGGCGTTCCGCCCCGGGCCCGGCGTCGGCGGCCCGGCCGCCGCCCTCGACCCCAACGCCGTCCCGCTGTTCACCGCCGTGCCCCCGCACGGACGGGCCCGGATGCTCGGCCACCCGCTGCGGATGGTCGAACTCGCCCAGGAGGTCAACTCCCGCATGCCGCGCTACGTCGTCCAGCGCGCCGCCGCGCTGCTCAACGAGCACGGCAAGTCGCTGCGCGGCGCCCGCGTCCTGCTGCTCGGTGTCACCTACAAGGCCGACCTCGGCTCCCAGGAGGGCTCCCCGGCCGGCGAGATCGGCACCCGGCTGATCGAACTCGGCGCCCAGCTCTGCTACCACGACCCGTACGTGCCGCAGTGGCGCGTTCTCGACCGTCCGGTGCCGCGCGCCGACTCGCTGTGGGAGGCCGCCGCCGAGGCCGACCTCACGCTGCTGCTCCAGCACCACCGCACCTACGACCTCCAGGGCCTGGCCGTGAAGGCCCAGCTCCTGCTGGACACCCGGGGCGCCACCCCCGCGGGGGCCGCGGCGCGGCTCTAGGGCGTTCCCCGGCGGTCACGCCGGCGTTCGGGGTGTAGTGGTCGTGTAACGACCGGATGCATCGTCTTGTCCGATTGTCATCCTCTCCTGCTAGATTTCGGCGTCACTCTTCGTACGAACGCCGCATCTCGGGGGACCCCATGAGCGCCAACTACCCGCCGCCGCAGCCGCAGGGCGGCCAGAACCCTTACGCGGCCGGGCCGCCCCAGCAGGGCGGCTACCCGCAGCAGCCGCAGGCCCCGTACGGCCAGCAGCCCCAGCAGGGCTGGGGAGCGCCGCAGCCGGGTGGCGCCTTCAACCCGGGCGCATACCCGCCGCCGGCCCCGGCCGTCCGGGGGCGCGACAACGTGGGTCTGGGCATCATCGTCGGCATCGCGGCGGCGCTGGCCGCGGCCCTCGCCTACGGCGGCATCCTGCGCGCGCTGTCCGACGACGACGGCACCACGCACGAATTCCGGCTGATGGCCATCGCCGTCGGCGCGATCGTCGGTCTCGCCGTCGGCAAGGCGGGCGGCCGCAACCCCGCGCTGCCCGTCGTGGGCATCGTCCTCGCGCTGTTCGCGGTGGTGTTCGGCGAACTCTTCGGCGGCGCGCTGGTGATCAGCCACTACGTGTCCAGCCAGGGCGGTTCGCTGTCGGTCGGCGACATCTTCCTGCACCACTTCGGCGACCTGCTGGACTCGTGGAAGCACGACTTCGGCTTCCTGCGCTTCCTGTACCTGGCCGTGGCCGGTGCCATCGGCTTCGGCGTCACCCGGTCCGCCGGCCAGCGCTGACGCGACCTATGACAACGGCGAGGGGCCGTACCGCTCGATGCGGTACGGCCCCTCGCCGTTGTCGTATACGGCTCAGCGGTGGTGGGTCGGGGAGACCGTGACCTCGACGCGCTGGAACTCCTTCAGGTCGGAGTAGCCGGTGGTGGCCATCGAGCGGCGCAGGGCGCCGAAGAAGTTCATCGAACCGTCGGGCGCGTGCGACGGGCCGAGCAGGATCTCCTCGGTGGTCCCGGCGGTGCCCAGATTCATCCGCTTGCCGCGCGGCAGCTCGGTGTTGACGGCCTCCATGCCCCAGTGGAAACCGCGGCCAGGCGCGTCGGTGGCGCGGGCCAGCGGGGAGCCCATCATCACCGCGTCCGCGCCGCACGCGACCGCCTTGGGCAGGTCGCCGCTGGCGCCGAACCCGCCGTCGGCGATGACGTGCACGTACCGGCCGCCGGACTCGTCCATGTAGTCCCGGCGGGCCGCCGCCACATCGGCGACCGCGGTCGCCATCGGCACCTGGATGCCCAGCACATTGCGCGTGGTGTGCGCCGCGCCGCCGCCGAAGCCGACCAGGACGCCCGCGGCGCCGGTCCGCATCAGGTGCAGGGCGGCGGTGTACGTGGCGCAGCCGCCGACGATCACCGGCACGTCGAGCTCGTAGATGAACTGCTTGAGGTTCAGCGGCTCGTGCGAGCCGGAGACGTGCTCGGCCGAGACGGTCGTGCCGCGGATCACGAACAGGTCGACGCCCGCGTCCACCACGGCCTTGGAGAACTGCGCGGTGCGCTGCGGCGACAGCGCGGCGGCGGTCACCACGCCCGCGTCCCGCACCTCCTTGATCCGCTGCCCGATCAGCTCCTCGCGGATCGGCGCCGCGTAGATCTCCTGGAGGCGCGCGGTGGCCCGGCTGTCGTCCAGCTCCGAGATCTCCGCGAGCAGCGGCTCCGGGTCGTCGTAGCGGGTCCACAGACCCTCCAGGTTCAGCACCCCGAGGCCGCCGAGGTTGCCGATCCTGATCGCCGTCTCCGGCGACACCACCGAGTCCATCGGCGCCGCGAGGAACGGCAGCTCGAAGCGGTAGGCGTCGATCTGCCAGGCGATCGAGACTTCTTTCGGGTCCCGGGTGCGCCGACTGGGCACGACGGCGATGTCGTCGAAGCTGTATGCCCTGCGGCCACGCTTGCCCCGGCCGATCTCGATCTCTGTCACGTCCTGTGCCTTTCCGTTTGGCCTGCGCCCCCTAGTATCCCCGGTCGCCCCGGGGGCGGGCTCGCCCCTCCCGCGGAGGACGGTAACCATCAGGGGCGCGGGGAACTGCGCGCTCAGCCACATCCGTGGCGCGGGTCAAAAACCGCCCCCAGCGGGGCAGACGCTGTTGTTTATGCGACCACCGGCCCGGTGGCGGGTTGCTCGCGCAGTTCCCCGCGCCCCTACGGGGCACCCTCCTCCGCAGAGGTGCGGGAAAAGGGCAAGCCATTACCCGTGATAGTTGGGAGCTTCGACCGTCATTTGGATGTCGTGGGGGTGGGACTCCTTGAGTCCCGCGGCGGTGATGCGGACGAAGCGCCCCTTCGACTCCATCTCCGGGACGGAGGCCGCGCCGACGTAGCCCATGGTCTGGCGGAGGCCGCCGACGAGCTGGTGGAGGACGGCGGCCAGGGGGCCGCGATAGGGCACCTGCCCCTCGATCCCCTCGGGCACGAGCTTGTCGTCGGAGGCGACCTCGGCCTGGAAGTAGCGGTCCTTGGAGTACGAGCGGCCCTGGCCGCGGGACTGCATCGCGCCGAGCGACCCCATGCCCCGGTAGGACTTGAACTGCTTGCCGTTGATGAAGAGCAGCTCGCCCGGGGACTCCTCGCACCCGGCGAGCAGGCTGCCGAGCATGACGCTGCTCGCACCGGCGGCCAGCGCCTTGCCGATGTCGCCGCTGTACTGGAGACCACCGTCACCGATGACGGGCACCCCGGCGTCGATGCACGCCTGCGCGGCCTCGTGGATGGCGGTGACCTGCGGGACGCCGATGCCGGCGACGACGCGGGTGGTGCAGATGGAGCCGGGTCCGACGCCGACCTTGACGCCGTCGACACCGGCGTCGATGAGGGCGCGGGCGCCGTCGCGGGTGGCGATGTTGCCGCCGACCACGTCGACCCCGCCGACCGCGGACTTGATCTTGGACATCCAGTTGAGCGCGTTGCTGTTGTGGCCGTGCGAGGTGTCCACGACGAGGAAGTCCACGCCCGCGCCGACCAGCGCCTGGGCGCGGTCCAGCGCCTCGGGGCTGGCGCCGACGGCCGCGCCGACCAGCAGCCGGCCCTCGGCGTCCTTGGCGGCGTTCGGGTACTGCTCGGCCTTGACGAAGTCCTTGACGGTGATCAGGCCGCTGAGCCGGCCGTCCTCGTCGACCAGCGGCAGCTTCTCGATCTTGTGGCGGCGCAGCAGTTCCATCGCGTCCACACCGGAGATGCCGACCTTGCCGGTGACCAGCGGCATCGGCGTCATGACCTCGCGGACCCGGCGGGAGCGGTCGCTCTCGAAGGCCATGTCGCGGTTGGTGACGATGCCGAGCAGCTTGCCGCCCTCGTCGGTGACCGGCACACCGCTGATCCGGAACTTGGCGCACAGCGCGTCCGCCTCGGCGAGCGTGGCGTCGGGGCGGACGGTGATCGGGTCGGTGACCATGCCGGACTCGGACCGCTTGACCAGGTCCACCTGGTTGACCTGGTCCTCGATGGACAGATTGCGGTGCAGCACGCCGACGCCGCCCTGCCGGGCCATCGCGATGGCCATCCTGGCCTCGGTGACCTTGTCCATGGCGGCGGACAGCAGCGGGATGTTCACCCGGACGTTGCGCGAGATCAGCGACGAGGTGTCCACCTCGTTGGGCAGGACGTCGGACGCCCCCGGCAGCAGCAGCACATCGTCGTAGGTGAGCCCGAGCGTGGCGAACTTCTCCGCTACTCCGTCGGCGTTCAGCGTCATGACACCTTCCCGAATGGTCTTGCCCGGCGAGTTGTTCAATGGTAGAGGCTCCGCCGGTATTCCTCCGACGCGCTCGGGCACTCCCGTACGGACGTACGAAAAAGGTACGAAAAGGGTCCGTGGAGCGCTACGCCGTGAGGCCGCGGGCGCCCTCGGCGGCCGGTGCGCCCGCCGTCTGCGTCTGTTCGGCCAGCGCCCGCAGCCTGCTGAGCGCGCGGTGCTGGGCCACCCGTACGGCGCCCGGCGACATCCCGAGCACCTGGCCGGTCTCCTCGGCGCTCAGCCCGATCGCGACCCGCAGCAGCACCAGTTCGCGCAGGTGGTCGGGGAGGCTGTCGAGCAGTTTCTTGGCCCAGGCGGCGTCGCTGTTGAGCAGCGCGCGCTCCTCCGGGCCGAGCGAGTCGTCGGGCTTCTCCGGCATCTCGTCGGACGGTACGGCGGTGCTGCCCGGCCCGCGCATGGCGGCCCGCTGGAGGTCGGCGACCTTGTGGGCGGCGATGGAGACGACGAACGCCTCGAACGGCCGCCCCAGATCGCGGTAGCGCGGCAGCGCGCACAGCACCGCGAGGCAGACCTCCTGGGCGAGGTCGTCCACGAAGTGCCGCGCGTCACCCGGGAGACGGGCCAATTTGGTGCGGCAGTACCGCTCCGCGAGCGGGTGGACATGGGCGAGCAGATCGTGCGTCGCCTGCTCGTCGCCGTCGACTGCGCGCCGGACAAGGGCACCGATGGCCGGAGTGTCGTCGTCGCGCATCCACCCATGGTGCCTCGCCGCACCGCGATCCGCGTCATCGCGGCCGTATTTCTGCGCCGAAGCGTTATGCGCGGGGCCGGGGGCCGCGCCGTGACCCACATCCTGACCTGCACCGTGACCTGCGCTGTGGCCCGCGTTGTGGCCTGCGCTGTGAGCCGGGCCATGTGCGGCCGAAGCCGACGCTGTCATCTCCACCATGTGCGGCCCCCGCCGATCCCCGAGGAAGTCCATACGTCAAGCATGCGTCCTCCCCCGGGAAACCGAGGATTTGTGGGCGACTTCGCCGTATCGGCCGCGCCCGCGGGCGTACGGCACGACCGGTCAGCGGACCAGGCCCCAGCGGAAACCGAGCGCCACGGCGTGGGCCCGGTCGGACGCGCCGAGCTTCTTGAACAGCCGCCGCGCGTGCGTCTTGACGGTGTCCTCGGACAGGAACAGCTCGCGGCCGATCTCGGCGTTGGACCGGCCGTGGCTCATGCCTTCGAGGACCTGGATCTCGCGGGCGGTCAGGGTGGGCGCGGCGCCCATCTCGGCCGAGCGCAGCCGCCGCGGGGCCAGCCGCCAGGTGGGGTCGGCGAGCGCCTGCGTGACGGTG
Source organism: Actinacidiphila alni (assembly GCF_900112845.1). Lineage (GTDB taxonomy): Bacteria > Actinomycetota > Actinomycetes > Streptomycetales > Streptomycetaceae > Actinacidiphila > Actinacidiphila alni. The sequence continues at coordinate 246,108 of NZ_FONG01000005.1, read as the reverse complement.
GCGCGCAGTTCGGCGCGCGAGGCGTCCTTGTGCAGGTAGCCGCGGGCACCGGCGGCGACGGCCAGGGCCACCCCGTCCAGGTCCTCGGCGACCGTGAGCATGATGATCCGGGCGCCGGGGTCCGCGGACAGCAGCCGGCGTACGGTCTCCACCCCGCCGAGGCCGGGCATCCGGACGTCCATCAGGATCAGGTCCGACCGGTCGGCACCCCAGCGGCGGAGGACTTCCTCGCCGTTGGCGGCCGTGGTCACGCGCTCGACGCCGGGCACGGTGGCCACCGCGCGGCGCAGGGCCTCTCGGGCGAGCGGGGAGTCGTCGCAGACGAGGACGGAAGTCATGACCGCCCTCCGCAGCTGAACCGCGTCACGTTGTGCCTCCAGGCTGTACGAATGTTCACCGTTGAGGCTGACGGGCTCGGGCACCTGCCCGATTCGTTTGTCCGCCAACCGCTTCCGCCAGACTCAACGACCCTCACCCGAAAGAGTTACGAAGTTTGCCGACGGCCTTCGGCACTCTACGTGATCATGCGGGCACGGAATGCCGGTGCCGCAGGTCAGACGGGTGAGACGGGCGGTATTTCGGAGGCGGAACGATTCATCTGCGCTCGATGGGCGCCGCCCGGATACTGCCGAACGGGTTGTATGTCGCACTTTGCACTGTTTGGCCGCTCTTTCGCGCCTTGTGGGCTATTCGCCACTAGATTGGCGATGAGTCATATTTACATCTACTACGACAGTAGATGTACGGTCGAGACGCGGGCTCCTCCCTTGACCGACAGAGACCTTCCGAGGGGACAAGCAATGGCAGACTTCTCCCGCCTTCCCGGCCCGAACGCCGACCTCTGGGACTGGCAGCTCGTGGCCGCCTGCCGAGGCGTCGACAGCTCGCTCTTCTTCCACCCCGAGGGCGAGCGGGGCGCCGCCCGGAGCGCGCGCGAGGCATCCGCCAAAGAGGTGTGCATGCGGTGCCCCGTCCGCGCGGAATGCGCCACCCACGCCCTCGCCGTCCGCGAGCCCTACGGGGTCTGGGGCGGGCTCACCGAGGACGATCGTGAGGCGATGATGGGGCGCTCGCGCTCGCGGGTTCCGGCTTCCGATGCCGCGGACGACGACGAGCTCGACCTCGACGCCGACGTCGAACCCGAGGCCAGCCCCTCCCACGCCTGAGGCCCCTCCTGCGGAGCGCTTGCGGAGAACGGTGCCTGAGGCCCCCTCCTGCGGGGTGCGGCGCCCGATCCCCTGCCGGGGGTGCCTGATCTCCTGCGGAGGGGGGCGCCTTCGGGGCAGGCGGCGCCTGAGGTCTTTTAGGGGCGCGGGGAACTGCGCGCTCAGCCACATCCGTGGTGCGGGCAAAAGACCGCCCCAGCGGGGCAGACGCTGTTGTTTCGCGACCACCGGGCCGGTGGGGGCGGGCCGCGCAGTTCCCCGCGCCCCTGACGGGGCATCCCTTCTCCGTATAGGGGCCGCGCCCCCGGTGGGGCGCCCGGTTCCGCAGGGGTGCGGGTACGGGGGGCCGCGGCCCGCGGGGGCGCGGGTTATCGGGTGGCCGCGAGCGCGAGGCGCCCAAGCATCATGTCGACCGCCGGCACGTTGGCGAGGTCGGGCAGGGTGAGGGCGACGACCTCGCGCTGGACGGCCGGCCGCACCTCGACCACGGCGACCCCCTTGGGCCGTACGGACTCCAGAGCCAGCTCGGGCAGGACGGCCACCCCGAGCCCGGCGGCGACGAGCCCCACGACCGCCGGATAGTCGTCCGTGGCGAAATCGATCCGCGGCGTGAACCCGGCCCGCTCGCACACCTCCACGAGGTGCCGGCGGCAGCGCGGGCAGCCCGCGATCCACTGCTCGTCGGCCAGTTCGCCGATGTCGACCGGCCGCCCGTCGAGCGCGAAGGGGTGGCCGTCCGGCACCACCCCGACCAGCCGGTCGGTGAGCAGCGGCCTGACCACGAGATCGGCCCAGGACTCCTCGGCGGGCGTCGGCAGATCCACGTAACGGAAGGCGAGCGTGATGTCGCAGTCGCCCGCCCGCAGCATCTCCACCGAGCGCGGCGGTTCGGCCTCCTCCAGGGAGACCTTCGTGCCCGGGTACTGCGAGCGCATCGCCGCGACCGCGCTCGGCACCAGGGTGGAGCTGCCCGAGGGGAACGACGCCAGCCGTACGCGGCCCGCCCGCAGCCCGGCGATCGCCGCGACCTCCTCCTCGGCGGCGGTCAGCCCGGCGAGGATGCCGGCCGCGTGCCGTACCAGCGCCTCGCCCGCCTCCGTCATCCGCATCTCGCGCGGCCCGCGGATCAGCAGCGGGGTGCCCGCGGAGTGCTCAAGCGCCTTCATCTGCTGGCTGACGGCGGGCTGGGTGCAGCCCAGTTCGCGGGCGGCGGCGGAGAAGGAGCCGGTACGGGCGACGGCGCGCAGCACCCTGAGATGACGTGCCTCGATCATCCGTCAACCATAAGCGGTTCTTAGGGGTACTCGACAGATATCGGCAATGGACTTTGGGGCGGGATCGGCCCAGGCTGAGGAGTCATGGAAACCTCCGACAGGACCCCCGACGGGGCTTTCGACAGCGCGACGGCCGACCTCGTCCGCGCGGAGTACGCCGGCCTCGACGCCGGCGCGCCGTATCTGAACACCGCCACGCTCGGGCTGCTGCCGGCCCGTACCGCGACGGCGCTGCGCGCGGCGGTCGACGCGTGGGCCGCCGGGCGGCCCGACACCGGCGGCTTCGAGGCCGCGGTGGTCGCCGCGCGGGCCGCCTTCGGCCGGATCACCGGGGTGCCGGTCGAACGGGTCGCGCTGGCGAGCACGGTCGCCGGGAGCGTCGGGCTGATCGCGGCGCAGCTGCCGGCGGGCGCCGAGGTGGTCGTCGCGGACGGGGACTTCAGTTCGCTCGTGCACCCCTTCGCGGCCCGTACCGACCTGAAGCTGCGGATCGTGCCGCTGGAGGCCGTCGCCGACGCCGTACGGCCCGGCACCGCGCTGGTCGCCGTCAGCGCCGCGCAGTCCGCGGACGGGCGGGTCGCCGACCTGGCCGCGATCCGGGCCGCGGCGGCGGAGCACGGCGCCCGTACGCTGCTGGACGGCACCCAGTCGGTCGGCTGGCTGCCGGTGTGCGCGGACGACTACGACTATCTGGTGTGCCACGCCTACAAGTGGCTGATCAGCCCGCACGGTGCCTGCTTCCTGACCGTACGGGCGGGCGCCGAGCCGACGCTGTCGCCCGCCTTCGCGGGCTGGTACGCCGCCGACGACCCGTGGACGTCCTGCTACGGACCGATCGAGCGGCTCGCGCCCGGCGCCCGCCGCTTCGACGCCCGCCCCGCCTATCTCCCCTTCGTCGGCGCCGCCGCCTCCCTCTCCCTGATCGAGGCCGTCGGCGTCCCCGCGCTCCACGCCCACGGCACGGCCCTCGCGGCCCGCTTCCGCGCCGGCCTCACCGCCCTGGGCCACACCCCCGTCCCGGCCCCGTTCCCCACCCCCATCGTCGCCGTCCCCGACCTCCCCGCCGCCGCCTCCCCCCGCCTCACCGCCGCCGCCATCACCCACTCCGCCCGCGCCGGCAACCTCCGCTTCGCCTTCCACCTCCACAACACCCCCACCGACGTGGAAACCGCCCTCCAAGCCCTGTCCTGACCCGCCCCCGACACGACGGGGCTCCCGCCGCGCTCCGGACCGTCAACGCCGCCACGCCCACGCCCACGCCCACGCGCAACGCACCAGCGCTTTGCGCCTGCCGCGCGCTCCGGCACCTCCCCACTGCCGCGCCCCCGCGCAACACCCTTCCGCCGACGTCGCCCTGTCCGCCTCCGCGCCACGCTCCGACCCTTCGCCCCTGCCGCGCCAGCACCCGCCGCGCCCGGGCTGCCGGTGGACGTGCCGTCCACCACCCTGGCGCCCGCCGCGCCCGCGCCTCGAAGCCCAGCGCCGCCGCTGCCGCGCCCGCAGCGCCGTACGCCACCCCCTCCGCCCGCGCGCAGCGCCCAACCCCCTCCGTCCGCGCGCAGCGCGTCAGGGCTTCCTCGCCGGCGCGCGCAGCGCGCTTTCCGCTGCCGCGCCGGAGGCGGAAATCGGTTGGGGGCCGGGCGGGGGCGTGTTGGGATGGGGGGATGGGCAACGGTGAGATGCGGGAGATCTTTGACCGGCAGATGCGGCGGGACGCGCCGCCGGAGGGGGTGGGGACCCGGGTGGAGGCCGGGGGCGGGGTGGTGCGGCAGGTGGGGGCCGCGGTGCACGACTGGACCGGGGTGCTCTGGTCGGAGCTGGACGAGGACAGTGCCGACGCCGCGATCGCCGCGCAGGTCGCGTGGCTGCGGTCCCCCGAGGGCGAGGGCCGCGAATTCGAGTGGAAGCTCTACTCGCACGACCGCCCCGCCGACCTGGGCGAGCGCCTGCGGAAGGCCGGCTTCGTACCGGAGCCGCCGGAGACCCTGATGGTCGCCGAGGTGGCGCGACTGCCGCAGGAGCCGGTACTGCCGGACGGGGTGCGGCTGGTGGACGTGACGGACGCCGCCGGGGTGGATCTGGTGGCGAAGGTGCACGAGGAAGCGTTCGGCGCCAGCGCGGACCGGCTGCGTACGCGGCTGCTCGGCGCGCTGGCCGACTCCCCCGACACCGTCCTGATGACGCTCGCGATGGCGGGCGACCGCCCCGTCTCCGCGGCCCGTATGGAACTGCACCCGGGCACCGACTTCGCCGGCCTGTGGGGCGGCGGCACCGCCGAGCAGTGGCGCGGCCGCGGCATCTACCGCGCGCTGGTCGCGCACCGCGCCCGTATCGCCGCCGCGCGCGGCTACCGCTACCTCCAGGTCGACGCCTCCGACCAGAGCCGGCCCATCCTCCAGCGCCTCGGCTTCGCCGCCCTGAGCGTCACCACGCCCTATCTCCTCCAGGGCTGACATGCCGCCCGCCACGCTGCTGAGCGTCAACATCGGCCGCCCCCGCCCCAACCCCTGGAAGCGGCTGCCGGCCACCGGCATCGACAAGCGGCCGGTCACCGGCCCCGTACGGGTCAGCGCGCCGGGCCCCAAGGGCACCGGGGCCGTCGGCCTGGCCGGCGACCGCGCCCACGACGTCAAGCACCACGGCGGCGCCGACCAGGCCGTGTACGCCTACGCCCGCGAGGACCTCGACCACTGGGGCCGCGAGCTGGGCCGCACCTTCGCCGACGGCTTCTTCGGCGAGAATCTGACCACCGCCGGCATCGACGTCAACGCCGCCCTGATCGGCGAGCGCTGGCGGATCGGCGCCGCCGGTACGGGCCCGCTGCTGGAGATCTCCTGCCCGCGCATCCCCTGCGCGACCTTCGCCGGCCGGCTGGAGGAGGCGGGCTGGCTGCGGCGCTTCACCCGCGAGGCGCTGCCCGGCCCGTATCTGCGGGTGCTGGAGCCCGGCGAGATCCGCGCGGGCGACCCGGTCGACGTCGTGCACCGGCCCGGCCACGAGGTCACGGTCGCCGTGTCCTTCCGCGCGCTCACCACCGAACCGGAGCTGCTCCCCCTGCTGGTCGGCCTCGACGCCTTCCCCGCCGAGGACCGCGCCGCCATTCGCCGCCGCCTCGACCGCGAACCGCACTAGGGTGCCGCTCATGCCGAAGCCGTCATACGTCCGTTCCGTCAATGTCGCCCGCGCGATGACCGTGCCGTACACCGACGCGGACGGCAACCGCACCGGGATCAGGAAGCGGCCGGTGGACGGCCCCGTCGCCGTCGCCGCGCCCGGTCCGCGCGGCGCCGCGGGCAGCGGCCTGGCCGGGGACGACGTGTGCGACCTGCGCTTCCACGGCGGCGACGAGCAGGCCGTGTACGCCTACGCCCGCGAGGATCTCGACCACTGGGAGCGGGAGACCGGGCGGGAGCTGGTTGACGGCCGCTTCGGCGAGAATCTGACCACCACCGGGCTCGACGTCAACGCCGCCCTCATCGGCGAGCGCTGGCGGATCGGCGCCGCCGGGCTCGTCCTTGAGGTGACCTCGCCGCGCATCCCCTGCCGCACCTTCGCCGGGTGGGTGGAGGAGGAGCACTGGGTCAAACGGTTCACGCGGGCCGCGCGGCCCGGCGCCTTCCTGCGGGTGATCACGCCCGGCGACGTCCGGGCCGGCGACACCGTCGAGGTCGTCCACCGCCCCGGCCACCACGTCACCGTCGCACACCTCTTCCGCGCGATGACGCTCGAACCCGGGCTGCTGCCGGGCGTCCTGGTCGCCGCCGACACCATCAACCGCACGTACCTGGAGACGATTCGCAGCCGCCTGCGGCCCGCCTCGGCCGGAGCCGGAACCTGAGCCCGTCCTAGGCTGCGGGGATGACGACTTCACTGATCACCGGCGCGACTTCCGGCATCGGCGCGGCCTTCGCCCGGCGGCTCGGGGCCGACGGACACGGCCTGGTCCTCGTCGCCCGCGACGAGCGGCGGCTCGCCGCCACCGCGGCGGACCTGCGGCAGCGGTACGGCGTCGAGGTGGAGGTGCTCCCCGCCGACCTCACCGAGGACGACGGCATCGCCGCCGTCGAGGCCCGGCTGCGGGACCGGGCGCGGCCGGTGGACGTCCTCGTCAACAACGCCGGCGCCGGCAACCGCGGCACCTTCCTCGACGTGCCCGTCGCCGACGAGCTGCGCATGCTCAAGCTGCACTGCGAGGCGGTGCTGCGGCTCACCGCCGCCGCGGTCGGGGCGATGCGGGAGCGGCGGTACGGCTTCGTCGTCAACGTCGCGTCCGTCGCGGCTTTTATGCCGCGTGGCACGTACGGGGCGAGCAAGGCGTGGGTCGTCCGCTTCACGGAAGGGGTCGCCGCCGAGGCGGCGGGGTCCGGGGTGCGGCTGCTCGCTCTCTGCCCGGGGTTCGTCCGGACCGAGTTCCACGCCCGGGCCGGCATGGACGCCGGGCGCCTGCCGGCGGTGGCGTGGCTCGACGCGGATGCCGTTGTCACGGCGTGCCTCCGTGACCTCGCTCTTCGCCGCACCGTCAGCGTGCCCTCCGTCCGCTACAAGCTCGCCGTCGCCCTCGCCCGGCATGTCCCCTCACGGCTCTACGCCGCCGCTTCCACCCGTGCCGGCCGCCGCTTCGACCCCAAACTCTGACCCGTCTCCTCCGGAGAGGGGTGCCCGATAAGGGCGCGGCCCCTTGCCCGCACTGTGCGGAGGTGGGATGCCCCTCCAGGGGCGCGGGGACGCGGCGCTGCGCCGGCGGAAGTGGGCGCCCGATAGGGGCGCGGCCCCTCGCCCGCGCTGTGCGGAGGTGGGATGCCCCGTCAGGGGCGCGGGGAACTGCGCGGCCAGCCCGCGCGCGCCTTCAGACAAAAAACCGCCCCCAGCGGGGCAGACGCTGTTGTTTTTGCGACCACCGGCCAGTGGGGGCTGAGCGCGCAGTTCCCCGCGCCCCTAAAAACATGACTCCCGCACTCCGCAGGAGACATCAGGCGCCGCACTCCGCAGGAGATCACGCACCCCGCCCCGGAGGGGCACCGCACTTCGCGGGAGAAAAGGCGCGGCCCGGGCGCCCCCGGGGTGGGGGGCGGCCGGGCCGGGCGGGAAGCGGAGGTCAGTGGGAGTGACCGTGACCGCCCTGACCAGCGTCAGCGGCCTCCTCTTCCTTCTTCTCCACGACCAGCGTCTCCGTGGTCAGCAGCAGCGAAGCGATCGAAGCCGCGTTCTCCAGAGCGGAGCGCGTGACCTTGACCGGGTCGATGACGCCGGCCTTGACGAGGTCGCCGTACTCGCCGGTGGCCGCGTTGAAGCCGTGGTTCTTCTCCAGCTCGCCCACCTTGGAGGTGATGACGTAGCCCTCGAGGCCGGCGTTCTCGGCGATCCAGCGCAGCGGCTCGACGGCGGCGCGGCGGACGACGGCGACACCGGTCGCCTCGTCGCCGGTCTTGCCGAGGTTCTCGCCGAGCACCTTGACGGCGTGGACGAGGGCGGAGCCACCGCCGGAGACGATGCCCTCCTCGACGGCCGCGCGGGTCGCGGAGATCGCGTCCTCCAGGCGGTGCTTCTTCTCCTTCAGCTCGACCTCGGTGGCCGCGCCGACCTTGATGACGCAGACGCCGCCGGCCAGCTTCGCGAGGCGCTCCTGGAGCTTCTCGCGGTCCCAGTCGGAGTCGGTGGAGGAGATCTCGGCCTTGATCTGGCCGACGCGGCCCTCGATCTCGGCCTTGTCGCCGGCACCGTCGACGATGGTGGTGTCGTCCTTGGTGACGGTGACGCGGCGGGCGGTGCCGAGCAGGTCGAGACCGGCCTGGTCGAGCTTGAGGCCGACCTCCTCGGCGATGACCGTGGCGCCGGTCAGCGTCGCGATGTCGCCGAGCATGGCCTTGCGGCGGTCGCCGAAGCCGGGCGCCTTGACGGCGACGGCGTTGAACGTGCCGCGGATCTTGTTGACCACCAGGGTCGACAGGGCCTCGCCCTCGACGTCCTCGGCGATGATCAGCAGCGGCTTGGACGCGCCGGACTGGATGACCTTCTCCAGCAGCGGCAGCAGATCCTGGATCGAGGCGATCTTGCCCTGGTGGATGAGGATGTACGGGTCGTCGAGGACCGCTTCCATCCGCTCCTGGTCGGTGACGAAGTAGGGCGACAGGTAGCCCTTGTCGAAGGCCATGCCCTCGGTGAAGTCCAGCTCCAGGCCGAAGGTGTTGGACTCCTCGACGGTGATGACACCGTCCTTGCCGACCTTGTCCATCGCCTCGGCGATCAGCTCGCCGACCTGCTTGTCCTGCGCGGACAGGGCGGCGACGGCGGCGATGTCCTCCTTGCCCTCGATGGCGCGGGCGGAGGCCAGCAGGTCCTCGGAGACGGCCTTGACGGCGGCGTCGATGCCCTTCTTCAGGGCGGCCGGGGAGGCGCCGGCGGCGACATTGCGCAGGCCCTCGCGGACCAGCGCCTGGGCCAGCACGGTGGCGGTGGTGGTGCCGTCGCCCGCGATGTCGTTGGTCTTGGTCGCCACCTCCTTCACCAGCTGCGCGCCCAGGTTCTCGTAGGCGTCCTCCAGCTCCACCTCACGGGCGATGGTCACGCCGTCGTTGGTGATGGTGGGGGCGCCGAACTTCTTGTCGATGACGACATTGCGGCCCTTGGGGCCGATCGTCACCTTCACGGTGTCGGCGAGCTTGTTGACGCCGCGCTCAAGGGCGCGACGGGCGTCCTCGTCGAACTTCAGGATCTTGGCCATGCCTGTGAACTACCTCGTCTACTCGTCAAATCACGTCGTCAAGGACGGCAAGGAGCGGCAGACGACACCGCCCCGGGCGCCCGGTCCGTAGGACGCGGAGACCCGGGGCGGGATCGCTGCTGCGGCAGAGCGGCGGGCCGCGGCGAAGGCGGCCCGCTTCTTACTTCTCGACGATCGCGAGGACGTCGCGAGCCGAGAGGACGAGGTACTCCTCGCCGTTGTACTTCACCTCGGTGCCGCCGTACTTGCTGTAGAGCACGACGTCGCCGACGGCGACGTCGAGCGGCAGGCGGTTGCCGTCCTCGAAGCGGCCCGGACCGACGGCCAGGACGACGCCCTCCTGGGGCTTCTCCTTGGCGGTGTCCGGGATGACCAGGCCCGAGGCCGTGGTCTGTTCGGCATCCAGCGGCTGGACCACGATGCGGTCCTCGAGCGGCTTGATGGCAACCTTGGTGCTGGCGGTCGTCACGATCCGACCTCCCCCTTCAAAGGGCTCACGGGAGTGTCTGTCTGGGTCGGCGACCTGGTAGGCCCGTCGTCGCGGGTGCCGGACCTGCCCGTCGCTGAGTGTCTGGCACTCAGCGGTGCCGAGTGCCAGAACCGAGACTAGGACGCACTTAGCACTCGGTCAAGCGGAGTGCCAGGCGACGGCACCCGGACGAGCGTACGGGGACAATGTGCGGGTGGACGTGGACGTATTCGCCGAACTGGAATCGGCTGCGGGACAGGCGCTGCTCGCACAGCTGCGGGAGCACGACCCCGCCGACGAACTGGCCGTCGCCACCCGGCTGCGGCGCACGTACGACGCCGGTCTGGTGTCGGCGGCGCTCGCCCAGGCCCGGCTGCGGCAACGGGCGGTGGCGAAGTTCGGGGCGGAGGACGCGTACCGGATGTACTTCACGCCCAACGGCGTCGAGCAGTCCACCCGCGCGAGCGTGGCCGCGCACCGGGCGGCCCGCTTCAAGGAGCTGGGCGTGCGGCGGCTGGCCGACCTGTGCGGCGGCATCGGCGGCGACGCGATCGCGCTGGCCAGGGCCGGCATCCAGGTGCTGGCGGTCGACCGGGACGCGCCGACGTGCGCGGCGGCCCGCGCCAATGCCGCCGCGCTGGGTCTGGCGGACCTGATCGAGGTGCGGTGCGCCGACGTCACGGAGGTGGACACCGCCGGGTACGACGCGGTGTTCGTCGACCCGGCGCGACGCACGGGACGGGGCCGCACCTTCGACCCCGAGGCGTACTCGCCGCCGCTGTCCCGGGCGCTGACGGCCGCCCGTACGGTGCCGGTGGCCGCGGTCAAGGTCGCGCCCGGCATCCCGCACGAGGCGGTGCCGGAGGACGCCGAGGCGGAGTGGGTCGCGGACGGCGGGGACGTGAAGGAGGCCGCGCTGTGGTTCGGCACCGCGCCCGGCCGGGTCCGCGCCACCCTGCTGCCGTCCGGTGCCGCCCTCACCGGCCGCGGCCTGCCCGACCCGGAGGTCCGCCCCGTCGGCCGGTTCCTGTACGAGCCGGACGGCGCCGTCATCCGCGCGCATCTGGTCGCCGAGGCCGCCGAGGAGATCGGCGGCGGGCTGATCGACGAAACCATCGCCTATCTGACCGCCGACGAGCTGCGGCCGACCCCGTACGCGACGGCGTACGCGATCGACGAGGTGCTGCCGTTCGGCCTCAAGCGGCTCAAGGCGCTGCTGCGGGAGCGCGAGGTGGGCACGCTGACGGTGAAGAAGCGCGGCTCGGCGGTGGAGCCGGAGGAGGTGCGGCGCCGCGTGAAGCCGCGGGGGCCGAACGCGGCGACCGTCTTCCTGACCCGGGTCGCGGGCGCCCCGGCCATGATGCTGGGCCGGCCGGCCGGGGAAGGCGACACTCAGACGTATCGGACGTATCAGACGTAGTCGTCCAGGCGGGCCACGGTGAAGCCCTGCTGGGCGATCTGCCGCAGCATGTTCGCGGTCATCCTCGTCATCGACTCGCCCTTGAGCTCGCTCGGCCCGCGGAAGTGCGCCAGGATGATGTCGCCCGGGTGGAACCTGTGGTCGGGCCGCTGGAACTGCACCTTCTTGATCTGCATCGACTCGCGCCACAGGATGATCGCCCGCAGGTGCCCGCAGGAGTTCACCGCGGCCTTGGTGTCGGTGTTGTAGTTGCCGTACGGCGGGCGGAAGAGGCCGGGCGCGGTGCCGTACTCGTGGGTGAGCTTCGTCTCCTGGCCGCAGATCTCGTGCTTCTGGCCCGCGAGCGACTTCGTGTGCAGGTCGGGGTGGCTGAGGGTGTGGTTCTGGATCGAATTGCCCAGCGCCTGGAGCGGCTTGAAGAAGCCGTAGTCGCTCCTGATGATGTCGTCGGTCAGGAACATGGTGAAGGGGATCTTCAGGTCCTTCATCATCGCGACGAACTTCGGGTCCTTCTCGGCGCCGTCGTCGAAGGTGACGAAGACGATCTTCTTGGTGGTCGGCACATCGCTGACCACCGGCAGCAGCCCCTTGCCCGTCTTCACCGGCTTCACCGCGGGCGGCGCGGGCGGCGGCGGGAGCAGCGGGATCCCCCACTTGCGGAAGGCGGCGGCCCGCGCCGCCGCGGCGCTCTTCCCGGCGGCCGCGGCCTTGCCGGCGGCCGACGGCGCGTGCGCGCCGGTGTCGGAGGGGGACGGGGACGGCGGCGCCGCGTCGTCCTTGTGCGCGGAGCAGCCCGCGCCGCCGAGCAGCAGCGCGGTCACCGCCAGCAGCGGGACGAACAGGCGGGTACGGGTACGGGCGCGGGTGATGTGGTGCACACCCTGCCTGAGGGGAGATTCAGGTCGCGGGTTCCACCGACACCGAGGTGAACCGCCAGCGGTGCACCTGACGGCGTACCAGCTCCGCGTCCGGGTCCGGCAGTTCCGGCAGCACGGCGTCGTACGGCGCGTCCCACCAGGTCAGTACGAGCACCCGGTCGTCGGGCGCGGTCAGGAATTCGCGGCGGGCCGGCGTCCCCGGAAGGGTGCGGCTCCGCTTCCTGGCCCAGGCGAGGAGGTCGGGGCCGCGCCCTTCGGCGGCGGCGGCCTCCCACATCAAGGTGACGGTCATCCGTACAGATTGTCCTTGCTCAGCTCGTGCACGTGGTCGTGGTCGTGCGCATGCCCGTGGCCGTCCGCGGAAACGTGACCGTGCTCGTGGGTGTGGCCCGGGACCGAGACCTCCGTGACCGGCAGCGAGGAGTCGGCGGGCAGGTCCAGGGTGGAGGCGGCGCGCCCGCGCGCGACCATCTCGGCGCCGAGCGCGGCGACCATCGCGCCGTTGTCGGTGCACAGCTTGGGGCGCGGCACCCGCAGCAGGATGCCCGCGTCCTCGCAGCGCTCCTGCGCCAGCGAGCGCAGCCGGGAGTTGGCGGCCACTCCCCCGCCGATCATCAGATGGTCGACGCCGTTGTCCTTGCAGGCGCGGATCGCCTTGCGGGTCAGCACGTCCACCACCGCCTCCTGGAAGGACGCGGCCACATCGGCGACCGGCACGTCCTGCCCGTCGCGGCGGCGCGCCTCGACCCAGCGGGCCACGGCGGTCTTCAGGCCGGAGAAGGAGAAGTCGTACAGCGGGTCGCGCGCGCCGGTCAGGCCGCGCGGGAAGGCGATCGCCTTCGGGTCGCCGTCGCGGGCGTGCCGGTCGACCGCGGGGCCGCCGGGGAAGCCCAGGCCCAGCACCCGGGCCACCTTGTCGAACGCCTCGCCCGCCGCGTCGTCGATGGTCGAGCCCAGCGGCCGTACGTCGCTGGTGATGTCGGGCGCCAGCAGCAGCGAGGAGTGGCCGCCGGACACCAGCAGCGCCATCGTCGGCTCCGGCAGCGCGCCGTGTTCGAGCTGGTCGACGCAGATGTGCGAGGCCAGGTGATTGACGCCGTACAGCGGCTTGCCGAGCGCGTACGCGTACGCCTTCGCCGCCGACACCCCGACCAGCAGGGCGCCCGCGAGCCCGGGACCCGCGGTCACCGCGATGCCGTCCAGGTCGCTCGCGGCGACCCCGGCGTCCTTCAGGGCGCGCTGCACGGTCGGGATCATCGCCTCCAGGTGCGCGCGGCTGGCCACCTCGGGGACCACACCGCCGTACCGGGCGTGCTCGTCGACGCTGGAGGCGACCGCGTCGGCCAGCAGGGTGTGGCCGCGCACGATGCCGACACCGGTCTCGTCGCACGAGGTCTCGATGCCGAGCACCAGGGGTTCGTCAGCCATGGATCTCAGTTTCCTTCCGCGTCCGGCCGGTCGCCGGGGATCGGGAGCGGGGCGGCGGCGGGGTCGGCCAGGCGCATCACCAGCGCGTCGACGTTGCCGGGCTGGTAGTAGCCCTTGCGGAAGCCGATCGGCTCGAAGCCGAACCGCTGGTAGAGCCGCTGGGCGCGGGCGTTGTCGACCCGCACCTCCAGCAGCACCTCGTGGCACTCGGCGGCGGTCGCCGCGCTCAGCAGCGCGGTCAGCAGCCGGGCGCCGAGGCCGGTGCCCCAGTGGTCGCGGGCGGCGGCGATGGTCTGCACATCACCCGTACCGGCGACGGCGGCCAGCCCCGCGTAGCCGACGATCCGGCCGCCGCCGTCCGCCGCCACCACATACGTACGGGTCGCGTCCGGGTGCCGGGCGTCGGCCAGCTCCGACCAGAACATCGCGCGCGACCAGGCGTCCTCGGGGAACAGGTCGTGCTCAAGGGCCAGCACGTCGTCCAGGTCCCACCAGCGCATCTCGCGCAGCGTCACGGCGGCGGCGCCGGGCGCGCCACCGCCGTCCACGACGGTCCCGGTCACTTCGGCAGGACCGCCTTGTAGCCGGCCGGCACCTGCGCGTCGGGCCGCCGCAGATACAGCGGCAGCGGCGGCTCGAAGGGCTCGCCCGCCGCGAGCCGGTGGGCGGCGAGCGCGGCCAGCGAACCCGCCGACAGGTGGTCGGGGTCGGCGCGGCGGTCGGTGAAGACCTCCGGGTACAGCGCGGCGCCCGCGCCGACCGCCGGCAAGCCGCGTACGGCGTCGGCGATGTCGGCCGGGCGGTCCACGGCGGGCTCGGTGGCACGGCTGCGGGGGCCGTCGTAGCGCGCCCAGTACACCTCTTTGCGGCGGGCGTCGGTGGCCACCGTGAACGGCCCGTCGAGCCCGGCCTCGCCCGCCGCCCAGGCCAGCCCGTCCAGGGTGCACACGCCGTGCACCGGCACGCCGAGCACATCGGCGAAGGACGCGGCGGTCACCAGGCCGACCCGCAGCCCCGTGTACGGTCCCGGGCCGACGCCGACGACCAGGCCGGTGACGTCGGCGAGGGCACGTCCGGCGGTGGTCAGGACGCGGTCGACGGCGGGCAGCAGCAGTTCGCCGTGCCGCCGCGCGTCCACGACGGTCGACTCGGCGAGCACCCGCTCCCCGTCGTGCAGGGCGGCGGTGACGGCGGGTGTGGCGGTATCGAAGGCAAGCAGCAGCACGCCCCCAGCGTAGGGCTTGTCCGGGGGCGCGCAGCGTCACGGTCGTGGCCGCGGGCGGCGCGGCTGCTACCGTCAACCGGGAGCATGCGCGAACCCATCCGGAGGACAACCGTGGCGCGGATCAAGTCGAGCACCTTGGTGACGGGGCTCACCGCGGGCGCCATCGTCATCATCGCGGTGCTCGCCGCGCAGGCGGCGGGCTCCGCGCCCGACCAGCCGGCGGCGGCCGCCAGGCCGTCCTCGTCGGCCACCAAGTCGCCCAGCACGAAGCCGACCCCGAAGACGTACCCGGTGCCCGCCGACTCCGGCACCGGCCGCCGCGTCGTCTACAGCATCTCCGGCAAGCGGGTCTGGCTGGTCGGCGAGGCGGAGAAGGTCCAGCGGACCTACACCGTGGTCGCGGGCAATGTGGCGCCGAGCAAGGGGATACACCGGGTCTTCTCGCGCCGCGCCTCCGGCATAGGAGGCGACGGCGCCCAGGTCGAGCACGTCGTCCTCTTCGCGACGACCGGCGGGATAAACGTCGGGTTCAGCGCGGCGACGAACGGCTCAACGGCGCCGCCCGACCCGGACAAGAAAACCGCCGCGATCCGGGAGACCCGGCTGGACGGCACCGCGCTGTGGCAGATCGCGACGATCGGCAGCACGGTCTACGTGGTGAAGTAGGCGCACCGAAGCAAGCGCACTCGTACGGGCGACGGCATCACTGCCGTCGCCCGTCGGCGTTCACGGCCGGGCGGGGCGCTCGGCGCGGGTGTCGGTGCCGTGGTCGGCGCGGGCCTTGCGGGCGTCGGACGGCTCCCGCGGGGGCGTCGAGACCGCGTGGGCGGCGGCACAGGAGGACAGCACGGCGGCGGCCGTGGTCGCCGAGGGCGCGGGCGGGGCGGGACGCGAAGCGGATTCTCGGGGCAGCGGCATGGCGACTCCCAGAACGGGCGTGGTTAGGTTCCCCTAAGTGGGTATCCGGAACCAGCAGACCACGCCCCCGCCCCCCTGCGCAACATCTTGCCGACAGCCTGTCGGAGATACCGGCCGGGCGGGCGTACGGGACGGGCGCGTACGGGTCGGGCGCGGGCATACGGCGTACGACGCACGGCGTACGGGTCAGGCGCGCAGGGCCGAGAGATCCTGGCCGGACCAGCGGGGGCCGATGCCCGTGACGGTCACGTCCCGTACGTCGTCGGCGCCGTCCTCCGCCGCGGCGGCGTCCGCCGCGCCGCCCAGGGTGCGGGCGATCACGACCTGGAGGCGGGCCTCCGACAGCTCCTCGACCTTGCCGTCGCCCCACTCCACGACCACCACCGACTCCGGCAGCGACACGTCGAGGTCCAGGTCCTCCATCTCGTCCAGACCGCCCCCCAGGCGGTACGCGTCCACGTGCACCAGGGCGGGACCGCCGGACAGCGACGGGTGGACACGGGCGATCACGAAGGTCGGCGAGGTGACGGCGCCGCGTACGCCCAGGCCCTCGCCGAGACCGCGGGCCAGCGTCGTCTTGCCCGCGCCCAGCTCACCGCTGAGCAGGACGAGATCGCCGGGCGCCAGCAGGGCCGCGAGCCGGCGGCCGAGGCCGCGCATGCTGTCGGGAGTGGGGACGGTGAGCGTCACGGAGACCGTGTCGTGCGGTGTGGCCATGACTGCGCATGCTACGCGTCGACGGCCCCCGCCAGCTCCCGCAGCGCCTGCGGGACCGGCGACCGTACCCCGTCCGCGGCCTGCGCGATCAGCAGCGCGAGCGCCGCGTTCACCAGCTCCGGCCGTTCCATCAGCACCAGATGGCCCGCGCCCTCGACGATCACCAGCTCCGCGTCCGGCAGCTTCTCGGCGATCTCCGTGCTGTGCGCGCTCGGCGTCAGCAGGTCCTTGTCACCGGCCAGCACCAGGCCGGGCAGCCCGTCGAGCACCGACAGCGCGTCGCCCTTCTCGTGCTCGGTGAACGCCGGGTAGAACTCCGCGACCACGTCGATCGGCGTCGACTCGATCAGCCGCTCCGCGAACCGCCCCACCGCCGGATCGACATCGGACCCGAACGAATACTTCTTGATGATCCCCGCGAACAGGTCGGCGGTCGCCCGCCGGGTCCGCTCCACCAGGTCCACCTGGCTGCCCAGCATCCGCAGCACCCCCGGCGCCAGCGCTCGGAACGCCCGCGCGCCCGCCGCCGGCAGCCCCAGCGTCACCGCCGCGAGCTTGCCCGCCGACGTCGACACGAAGGCCACACCCGCGACCCGCTCCGCCACGTACTCCGGGAACTGGTCGGCGAAGGCCATCACCGTCATCCCGCCCATCGAGTGCCCGACCAGCACCACCGGGCCCTCCGGGACCGCCGCGTCCAGCACCGCCTTCAGATCCCGGCCCAGCTGGTCGATCGTGGCGGGCCGCCCCGCCACCTGGTCCCGGCCGCGCTCGCTGCGGCCGTGGCTGCGCTGGTCCCAGTACACCGCCCGTACGGTGCCGCGCAGCGCCGCGCGCTGGAAGTGCCAGGAGTCCTGGGTCAGGCAGTAGCCGTGCGAGAACACCACCGTCACCGGCGGTCCCGCCTCCGCGCGGCGGCGCAGCCAGTTGCGGGAGCGGCGGGCGGCCGGGGCCTGCTCGGCCTCCGGCGGATCGGCGTCGTCGGTCTCGAAGTACAGCTCCGTGCCGTCCTCCGCCACGGCCGTGCCCGCCCGGCCGCGCAGCGTCCCGTACGGGCCCGTCGCGTCCAGCGCCAGCCGGGCCCTGCGGCGCATCCCGCGGCCCACGGTGACGCGCTCTATCGCCACGCCCGCCGCGGCACCGGCCGCCACCACACCGATCGCCGCGCCGACCAGGCCGGCCCTCTCCCACTTCACGCCCTCGGGCACGCTGCTCCATCGTCGTCGGACCGGGTTCTGCCACCCGTGTCCCCGACGTATACCCGCGGGACGCGCCCTCCGATCCGGGTGACGATCTCGTACGCGATCGTGCCGCACGCCCGCGCCCAGTCCTCGGCGGTCGGCTCGCCGCCGTCGCCCGGCCCGAACAGCACCGCCTCGTCGCCCGGTTCCGCCGCGTCGCCGCCCAGGTCCACCACGAACTGGTCCATCGCGACCCGGCCCGCGACCGTCCGCCACTTGCCCGCCACCAGCACCGGTCCTGTGCCCGAGGCGTGCCGGGGCACGCCGTCCGCGTAGCCCAGCGGGACCAGCGCCAGCGTCGTCTCGCCCGGGGTCACGTACTGGTGCCCGTAGCTCACCCCGTGGCCGCCCGGCACCCGCTTCACCGACGCCAGCCGGCCCGCGACCGTCATCACCGGCCGCAGCCCGAACTCCGCCGGGGAGCCGATCTGCGGCACCGGTGAGATCCCGTACATCGCGACCCCCGGCCGCACCAGGTCGAAGTGCGCCTCCGGGAGCGTCAGCGTGCCCGGCGAATTCGCGATGTGCCGCACCTCCGGCTCCAGGCCGGCCGCTTCCGCCACGGCCAGGGCCTGCCGGAACACGGTCAGCTCGCGCTCGATCGAAGGGTGGCCGGGTTCGTCGGCGCAACTGAAGTGCGCCCACACTCCCGTCACCTTGATCAGGCCGGCTTCTTCCGCTGCCCGGGCTTGCGCGGTCAGCTCCGGCCACTGCTCCGGCTGGGCCCCGTTGCGGCCCAGGCCCGCGTCGATCTTCAGCTGCACCCTGGCCGTGCGGCCCGCTTCCTCGGCCGCCGCGGTCACTTCGCGCAGCGCCCACAACCCACTGACCGTCACGTCGATGTCGGCCTCGACGCACTCCCGCCAGGGGCCGCCCGGCGTCCACAGCCAGCACAGCGTGCGGGCCGTCAGGCCCGCTTTTCGCAGTGCGAGGGCTTCCTCCGGCGTCGCCGTGCCCAGCCACGTGGCTCCCGCCTCGACCGCGGCTTTCGCGCACGGCACCATGCCGTGGCCGTACGCGTCGGCCTTTACGACCGCCATGAAAGCGGCGGTCGGCGCTTTTGCCTTGAGCGCGGACACGTTCGACCGCAGGGCGGTCAGGTCGATCTGCGCCCAGGCGCGCAGCGGCTTTCCGTTCATTACGGGTCAGTCTCTCACCGCTCCGTTTCCCCGCCCGCCCACCCGTGCGGGTGCGTTGGCGTCTGCGGGCGCCACTCGTCGTGGGTCGGTGCCACCGCGGGGTGCCTCCTCGAGCTGCGTGCGGAGCCGTTCGTCCGTTTTCGGTGCCCTGGTGTCGGCACGCAAATCTGCGGGGGCACCCCACGGCGGCCCCTCCTCGCCGTTGGCGGCTGCCGGCCACTAGGGGGAGAGGTCAAAGACCGTATGGGTGCCCCCGAGATCCGGTGCCCCATGGGTACCGATGTCGCCCGGGTCACCCATGGGTGCCCTTGTCGGGTACCGCATTCCCCGGGCGCCCAACCTGGTCTTTGACCCCTCACCCCAGTGGTGGGGAGGACGCCGACGGCGAGGAGGGGCCGGGTCGGGGTGTCCCCGCAGATTTGCGTGCAGACACACGGGTGCCCTTACGGGGAAAGGGTGCCGCACGCAGCTCGAGGAGACACCCCGGCCCGGCACCGACCCCCGCACAGGCGGCACCCGCACCCCGCACACGCACCCGCACGGGAGGGCGGGCGGGAAAGACAAGGCCCGGCGCCGCCAGGGCTAGGAGGAGAGGGAGCCCCACGCGGTGGGGAGGGCGTCGGCGACGTCCAGGGCGGAGAGGGGCGCCCCGCGGGAGGCGAGACGAGCCGCGAGCCCGTGAAGATAGGCACCGCAGGACGCGGCGTCGAGCGGGGAGAGGCCGGCCGCAAGGAGGGACCCGGTGACCCCGGAGAGGACGTCACCGGAGCCGGCCGTGGCCAGCCACGGCGTCCCCGTGGGGTTGACCCGGACCGCCGCCCGGGACGAGGGCTCGGCCACGAGGGTGGTGGCCCCCTTGAGAAGGACGGTGGCACCGTAGCGCGCGGCAAGGCCGCGCACGGCGTCGAGGCGCCGCGCCTCGACCTCCTCCCGGGACCGCCCGAGAAGAGCGGCGGCCTCCCCGGCGTGCGGGGTGAGCAGGGTCGGGGCCGACCGGCCCCGTACGGCCTCGGGCGACAACAGCCGGAGCCCGTCCGCATCGACAAGCACCGGCACCGAGGAGGCGAGGACGTCCGCGACGGCCCGCCGCGCGTCGGCGGAGTCACCGAGGCCGGGCCCGACGACCCACGCCTGGACGCGCCCGGCGCCGGCCGGCGCCCCGGCGGAGACGAGGACTTCGGGGTGCCGGGCGAGGACGGCGTCACCGCCGGGCCCGGCGTAGCGGACGGCGCCTGCCCCGCCGCGCAGGGCGCCGGAGACGGCGAGGACGGCGGCGCCGGGGTAGCGCTCGGACCCGGCGGCGATCCCGACGACGCCCCGCCGGTACTTGTCGCTCGATCCTTCCGGGCGCGGCAGCAGCGCGGCGACATCGGCGTTCTGGAGCGCTTCGAGCTGGGGGTCGGCGAGGTACGGGCCGAGGCCGATGTCGATGAGCCGGGGCGCCCCGGCGAGGGTGGCGGCGGGGTCGACGAGGAGCCCGGGCTTGTAGGTGCCGAAGGTGACGGTGGCGTCGGCGTGCACGGCGTCGCCGAGGACTTCCCCGGTGTCGGCGTCGACGCCGCTGGGCAGGTCGACGGCGACGACGGCGGCCCGGGACTCCCGGGCGGCCTCGGCGAGCGGTACGGCGGCGGGCCGCAGCCCGCCCTTGCCGCCGATGCCGACGATCCCGTCGAGCACGAGGTCGGCGCGGCCGATGAGCGCCGCGGCCCGGTCCTCGTCGGCGACGCGTCCCCCGGCGGCGAGCAGCGCGGCGAGGCCGCCGCGGTGGGCGCGTTCGGGGGCGAGCAGGACGGCGGTGACGGCGGCGCCGCGCCCGGCGAGCCGGGCGCCGGCGTAGAGCGCGTCGCCGCCGTTGTCGCCGCTGCCGGCCAGGACGACGACGCGCGCCCCGTAGGTGCGGCCGAGCAGGTCGCGGCAGGCGGCGGCGAGTCCGGCCGCGGCGCGCTGCATGAGCGCGCCTTCGGGCAGCCGGGCCATCAGTTCGCCCTCGGCGGCCCGTACGGTCTCCACTGCGTGCGCGTACCTCATGGGATGTGTCCTCCGGCCGGGTCGTGGGCGGGGCGGACGCCCGGTGTGTGGGTGGCGCCGTGCTGCCCGTACTCCAAGCCTGCCCTACCCCTCGGCGATCACGACGGCCGACGCCACGCCCGCGTCGTGGCTGAGCGAGACGTGCCAGGAGCGGACGCCGAGGGCCGCGGCGCGGGCCGCGACGGTGCCGCTGACCACCAGCCGGGGCTGTCCGGAGGGTTCGGCGATGACCTCGGCGTCGAGCCAGTGCAGGTCGCCGGGGGCACCGAGCGCCTTGGCGAGGGCTTCCTTGGCGGCGAAGCGGGCGGCCAGCGAGGCGATGCCGCGGCGTTCGCCGGTGGGCAGCAGCAGTTCGGCGGGGAGGAAGAGCCGGTCGGCCATGCCGGGGGTGCGGTCCAGGGCGGCGGCGAACCGGTCGATGGCGGCGACGTCGATGCCGACCCCGACGATCACCGGTCGCCGCCTCGTCGGCCGGCGGCGCGCGTCGCTGCGTTCATGGCCGTCAGCTTAGGGCGTACGGCGGTGCGGACCGGGCGTACGGCCGCCCCGCCCGCGCCGCCCGTACGCCCTGCCGGGACAATGGAGGGGTGCCGACCACCCCCACCGCTCCCGCCACGGCGAGCCCGTACGTCGATCTGACCCGGGAGGAGTGGAGCGCGCTGCGCGAGCGCACCCCGCTGCCCCTGACCGCCGGGGAAGTGGAGCGGCTGCGCGGCCTCGGCGACGTCATCGACCTGGACGAGGTGGTGGACGTCTATCTGCCGCTGTCCCGGCTGCTGAATCTGTACGTGGGCGCGCACAGCGGGCTGCGCGGCGCGCTGAACACCTTCCTCGGCGACGCGGGCGGGGGGCACGGCGCGCAGCCGGGGACGCCGTTCGTGATCGGGGTGGCGGGCAGTGTGGCGGTCGGCAAGTCCACGACGGCCCGGCTGCTCCAGGCACTGCTGGCCCGGTGGCCCGAGCACCCGCGGGTGGAGCTGGTCACCACCGACGGCTTCCTGTATCCCAACGCGGAGCTGCACCGCCGCGGCCTGATGTCCCGCAAGGGCTTCCCGGAGTCGTACGACCGGCGGGCGCTGACCCGTTTCGTGGCGGACGTGAAGGCGGGCCGCGACGAGGTGACCGCGCCGGTCTACTCGCACCTGATCTACGACATCGTGCCCGGCGAGACGCTGACGGTGCGCCGCCCGGACATCCTGATCGTGGAGGGCCTGAACGTCCTCCAGCCGGCGCTGCCCGGCAAGGACGGCCGCACCCGGATCGGCCTGGCCGACCACTTCGACTTCAGCGTGTACGTGGACGCCCGGACCGAGGACATCGAGCAGTGGTACCTCGGGCGGTTCAGGAAGCTGCGCGAGACCGCGTTCCAGGACCCGCACTCGTACTTCCGCAAGTACACCCAGGTCTCCGAGGAGGAGGCCCTCGACTACGCCCGCCTGATGTGGCGCACCGTCAACCGCCCCAATTTGCAGCAGAATGTGCTGCCGACACGCAGCCGCGCCACCCTGGTCCTCCGCAAGGGCCCGCGCCACAAGGTCCAGCGGCTGTCACTGCGCAAGCTGTGACCCCGCCCGGGGTCGCCCGACCCCGACGACGGGAGCCACCCCGTGCTGCACCTGCGGATGATCGTGCCGGCCGACCGCACCGAGGAGGTCACCCGGCTGGTCTGCTCGACCGTGGGCGCCACGCATCTGACGGTGCTGCGCGGCGCCGCGTACGACCCGCTCGGCGACGTGGTGACCTGTGACGTGGCACGGGAGGCGGCGGACGGGCTGCTGACGGGGCTGCGGGGGCTGGGCGTGGCGGACGCCGGTTCGATCGCGGTGGAGAACATCGATCTGACGCTGTCGACCAGCGCCGACAAGGCGGAGGACGACGCGCCGGGCGAGGGCGCGGACGCGGTGCTGTGGGAGTCGCTGGTCGAGGAGACCCACGAGGAGTCGACGCTCACCATCACCTATCTGGCGTTCCTGACGGTGGCCACGATGCTCGCCGCGTACGGCGTGATGCTGGACAGCTCGATCCTGATCGTGGGGGCGATGGTGGTCGGCCCGGAGTTCGGTCCGCTGGCGGGGATCTGTACGGGGCTGGTACGGCGGCGGCGCGGCCTGGTGGCGCGGTCGTCGGTGGCGCTGCTGATCGGTTTCCCGGTGGCGATGCTGCTGACCGGCGGGTTCAGCGCGCTGATGAGCGTGTTCGGGCTGTTCACGCAGGGGCGGTTCGACGCGCCGCATCCGGCGACGCAGTTCATCTGGCAGCCGAGCTGGGACTCGTTCGTGGTGGCGTTCCTGGCCGGGATCGCGGGGATCCTGTCGCTGACCTCGTCCAAGTCCGGTGCGCTGGTCGGGGTGGCGATCTCGGTGACGACGGTGCCGGCGGCGGCCAACGCGGCGCTGGCGATCAGCTACGCGGACTGGGGCGAGGCGTGGGGCTCCACGGTGCAGCTGGTGGTCAACCTGGCGGGGATCGCGGTGGCGGGCACGCTGACGCTGCTCGCCCAGAAGTGGCTCTGGGCGAAGCAGCGGCGGACGGTCTCGATCTGACGCGACGTCACCGCCCGTACGGCGTCGGCCCCTTGACCGGGAACCGGCGCCGTGTCAGGAGGCTCAGCCCAAAGTGGACTTGACCACGTCGGCCAGCCGGCTCGCGACCGCGCGGGCGTGGTCGATGTCGGCGGCCTCGACCATGACGCGCACCAGTGGCTCGGTGCCGGAGGGGCGGAGCAGGACGCGGCCGGTGGTGCCGAGTTCGGTCTCGGCGTCGGCGACGGCGGCCAGCAGTTCCGGGGTGGTGGCGACGCGGCTCTTGTCGACGTCGGGGACGTTGACGAGGACCTGCGGCAGCCGCCGCATCACGCCGGCGAGGTCGGCCAGCGAGCGGCCGGTGGCGGCGACGCGGGCGGCCAGCAGCAGGCCGGTGAGGGTGCCGTCTCCGGTGGTGGCGTGGTCGAGGACGATGACGTGTCCTGACTGCTCGCCGCCGAGCGCGTAGCCGCGCTCCTTCATCGACTCCAACACATAGCGGTCGCCGACCGCGGTCTGCACCAGCTCGATGCCTTCGCGTTCCATCGCCAGCTTGAAGCCGAGGTTGGACATCACGGTGCCGACGACGGTGTTCTGCCGCAGCGCGCCGCGCTCGCGCAGGGCGAGGGCGAGGATCGCCAGGATCTGGTCGCCGTCGACCTCCT
Source organism: Actinacidiphila alni (assembly GCF_900112845.1). Taxonomy (GTDB): domain Bacteria; phylum Actinomycetota; class Actinomycetes; order Streptomycetales; family Streptomycetaceae; genus Actinacidiphila; species Actinacidiphila alni. The sequence goes on along the minus strand of NZ_FONG01000005.1, from coordinate 222,297 downwards.
CGCCGGCCGCGTCCACGGCCAGGCAGCGGTCGGCGTCGCCGTCGTGCGCGATGCCGAGGTCGGCGCCGTGCTCGACGACGGCGGCCTTGAGCAGGCCGAGGTGGGTGGAGCCGCAGCCGTCGTTGATGTTGAGGCCGTCGGGCTGGGCGCCGATGGTGATCACTTCGGCGCCGGCCCGGGAGAACGCCTCGGGCGAGACGTGGGAGGCGGCGCCGTGCGCCTCGTCCAGCACGATCTTCAGGCCGTCGAGCCGGTTGGGCAGGACGCCGATGAGGTGGGCGACGTACTGGTCGAAGCCCTCGTCGTAGTCGCGGACCCGCCCGACGCCGCCGCCGGTGGGGCGCTGCCAGGGGGCGCCGGTGCGGTGCTCGGCGTAGACCTCCTCGATCCGCTCCTCCAGCTCGTCGTCGAGCTTGTGGCCGCCGCGGGCCAGGATCTTGATCCCGTTGTCCGGCATCGCGTTGTGGCTGGCGGACAGCATCACGCCGAGGTCGGCACCCAGCGCGCCGGTGAGATACGCCACCGCCGGGGTGGGCAGCACACCGACCCGCAGGACGTCCACGCCCGCGCTGGCGAGGCCCGCCACGACGGCGGCCTCCAGGAATTCGCCCGAGGCCCGCGGATCGCGTCCGACGACCGCCACCGGCCGGTGTCCGGCGAAGGTGCCGGCTTCGCCGAGCACGTGCGCCGCCGCGACCGAAAGGCCCAGAGCCAGCTCGGCGGTGAGGTCGGCGTTCGCCATACCCCGCACCCCGTCGGTGCCGAAGAGTCGTCCCACTGTTTTCCTCCGATGATCCGTGCGGTCGTGCGGGTGCGCGATGGTGCGGTGCGCGAGACCGTGGGGTCGCGCGATGGCGCGGTGGTGCGGCCGGGCGAGGGTGGTGGTGCGGCTCAGTGCCCGGCGCCCAGTGTCATATCAACAGACATTTGCGCCGATTCCCAGTAATGCGAACGCCTCGGAGGCACAAGAGTGTCTCCGAGGCGTTCGATGCGCCCGGCGCGGCATTGGTTCCCGCGCCGTAGGGCGTTTTAGCGCTTGCTGAACTGCGGCGCCTTGCGGGCCTTCTTCAGACCGGCCTTCTTCCGCTCGACCGCGCGGTCGTCACGGGTCAGGAAGCCGGCCTTCTTCAGCGGGCCGCGGTTGTTGTCCACGTCCGCCTCGTTGAGCGCGCGGGCGACGCCCAGGCGCAGCGCACCGGCCTGGCCGGAGATGCCGCCGCCGCTGATGCGGGCCACGACGTCGTACCGGTTGTCCAGTTCGAGCACCTTGAAGGGCTCGTTGACTTCCTGCTGGTGCACCTTGTTCGGGAAGTAGCCCTCGAGGGTGCGGCCGTTGATCTTCCACTTCCCGGTGCCCGGAACGATCCGGACGCGGGCGATGGACTGCTTGCGGCGGCCGGTGCCGGCGGCCGGCTGCGGGTCGCCGAAGCGCGAGGCGAGCGACTCGGAGGTGTACTCCGACTCGGGGGTCTCGGACTCGAAGGTCGTGATCTCGTCGAAGGTCTCTTCGCCCTCGACGGGGGTCTCGGCAGTGGTCTCAGCCACGATTCTCCTCAGATTTCTTTCTGGTAGCTGGTGGCCGGGACTACTGCGCGACCTGGGTGATCTCGAACGGCACCGGCTGCTGAGCGCCGTGCGGGTGCTGGTCGCCCGCGTAGACCTTCAGCTTGCCGAGCATCTGACGGCCCAGGGAGTTCTTCGGGAGCATGCCCTTGATGGCCTTCTCGACAGCCTTCTCCGGGCTCTTGGCGAGCAGCTCGTCGTAGCGCACGGAGCGCAGACCGCCCGGGTACCCGGAGTGGCGGTAGGCCATCTTCTGGGTCTTCTTGTTGCCCGACAGGTGCACCTTGTCGGCGTTGATGATGATGACGAAATCGCCGGTGTCGACGTGCGGGGCGTAGATGGGCTTGTGCTTGCCCCGCAGGAGGGTCGCGGCCTGGGTCGCCAGACGGCCCAGGACCACGTCCTGCGCGTCGATTACGTGCCACTGGCGGGTGACATCGCCGGGCTTGGGGCTGAACGTACGCACGGTCGCCTTCGCTTCTTCAGTGATGGTGTCTCCGCGGGCCCGTGGGAGGGCCGGGAGACGGGTCCTTGTACAAGGCCACCCGGACGATCAGACCAGCCCTGGCGGCACCCGGGGACGCAACCCGTCTGCCTGCCGCTGGTCATCGGCCCGGTGGACCGGCGTAAGGGCCCCTCACGTGAGATGGAGCAAGCCAATACGCATAACGACATCGAAGAATACCCGGGCGCCCCCGTACGGGTCAAAACGCCGTCGGTCCCGACCCCGGGCCCGCCCTGCCCCGCCGGTCAGCGTTCGCGCTCCACCCGCCGCTCGTCCCACACCGGCTCGGACGTCTCCCGGACCAGACCGTCGCTGCCGAAGACCAGATAGCGGTCGAAGGTGCGGGCGAACCAGCGGTCGTGGGTGACGGCGAGCACCGTCCCGTCGTACGACTCCAGGCCCTCCTGGAGGGCCTCGGCGCTCTCCAGGTCCAGGTTGTCGGTCGGTTCGTCGAGCAGCAGCGCGGTCGTGCCCGCCAGTTCCATCAGCAGGATCTGGAAGCGGGCCTGCTGGCCGCCGGACAGCTTGTCGAAGGGCTGGTCGCCCTGCCGCTCCAGTTCGTAGCGGCGCAGCACCGACATGGCGCGGCCCCGGTCGCGGGCGTGCTCGGTCCACAGGATGTCCACCAGGGTGCGGCCGAGCAGTTCGGGGTGCGCGTGCGTCTGCGCGAAGTGCCCGGGCACCACCCGGGCGCCGAGCTTGTACGTGCCGGTGTGCGCCACGCCCGTGTCGCCCGCCAGCAGCCGCAGGAAGTGCGACTTGCCGGAGCCGTTGGAGCCGAGGACCGCGACCCGCTCGCCGTAGAAGACCTCCAGGTCGAACGGCTTCATCAGGCCGGTCAGTTCCAGTTTCTCGCAGGTCACGGCGCGTACGCCGGTACGGCCGCCCTTGAGCCGCATCTTGATGTCCTGCTCGCGCGGCGGTTCCTGCGGGGCGCCGGCGACCTCGAACCGCTTCAGCCGGGTCTGCGCCGCGTGGTAGCGGGAGGCCATGTCGGGGCTGTTGGCGGCCTGCTGGCGCAGCCGCAGCACCATCGCCTTGAGCTTGGCGTGCTCCTCGTCCCAGCGCCGGCGCAGCTCCTCGAAGCGGGCGAAGCGTTCCTTGCGGGCCTCGTGGAAGGTGCCGAAGCCGCCGCCGTGCACCCACACCGTGGAGCCGGCCGGCCCGGTCTCGACGGCGACGATCTTCTGCGCACTGCGGGCCAGCAGCTCCCGGTCGTGGCTGACGAACAGCACCGTCTTGCGGGTCTGCTCCAGCTGCTCCTCCAGCCAGCGCTTGCCGGGCACGTCCAGATAGTTGTCCGGCTCGTCCAGCAGCAGCGTCTCGTCCGGGCCGCGCAGCAGCGCCTCCAGTACGAGCCTCTTCTGCTCGCCGCCGGAGAGCGTCTTGACCTCGCGCCACTGCGCCCGCTCGTACGGCACACCGAGCGCGGCCGTCGTGCACATGTCCCACAGGGTCTCGGCCTCGTAGCCGCGGGCCTCGGCCCATTCGGCGAGCGCGTGCGCGTACGCCATCTGCGCGGGCTCGTCGTCCTGCGCCATGATCGCCAGCTCGGCCGCGTCGACCGCCTTGGCGGCGGCCTGGATCCGCGGGTGCGCCACCGATACCAGCAGGTCGCGTACGGTCCGGTCGTCGCGGACGCTGCCGACGAACTGGCGCATCACGCCGAGGCCGCCGCTGACCGTGACGGTGCCGCCGTGCGGGGCGATCTCGCCGGAGATCAGCCGCAGCAGCGTCGTCTTGCCCGCGCCGTTGGCGCCGACCAGGGCGACGACCGCGCCGTCGCCGACCCGGAACGAGACGTCGCCGAGCAGCGCCCGCCCGTCCGGCAGGTAGTACTCGAGGTGCGCCGCTTCCACATGTCCCATGACCTGGATTCTCCCTGTGCGGGGCGATCCGCCCCAACCTGTTTTCCCGCGGTCCGGCATCCGGACCACCGCGCCCGGCCGGGGCCCGGATCCGGTCTGACCTGGTGCGGGCCCGGCCCGGCCCGGTGGCCCGATGATCGGAATATGTACGGGGCCGGACCGGCAATATGATGCGCGGCATGACTGATGGGCCCGGGCAGCAGCCGCAGCCTCCACAGGAACCCCCCACGAGCGCCCCCGAGGGCGAGCGCGAGGTCCTTGAGGGACGTGTCATCCCGTCCCGTTCGCAGCCGCGCCACGCCGCCGCGCAGCCGCCACAGCCTCCGCGGCAGCAGTCGCCGTACGACGCGGCGCCGGGCGCGATGCCGTCGCCCGCGACGGCGGACGACCCGCGGCGCCCGTTCCGCCAGGACGCCGGCTCCGACGTCGGCTCCGGAGGCAGCGCGCCGCAGGCGCCGTCCGCGGGCCCGGCCTGGTCTCCGCCGGCGCAGGGCGAGCAGGGCGCGTACCAGATCCGGCCCGGCGTCCCGGAGCGGCCCGCGCCGCAACCGCACCCGTCGCTGCCGCCGGGGGGCGCCGCTCCCCAAAGTCCGCAGGCCCCAACCGGACAAGCCCCCGGACAAGCCCCGGCCGGGCAGGCCGCGCCCGCGGGCCCCGGTACGGCACCCGCAGCCACCGCGAGCCCCGCCGCCGGCCCCACCGCCCCCGCGGCCCCCGGCCGGGACGACGCGCCCCAAGGCGCGCCCGGCATGGGCACCCACCGCCAGCCCTTCCCCCGCCGGCCGCGCCAGCAGGCCGGCGGCGCGCACAGCGCGAGCCGGGCGGGCGGGCGTCCGCCCGGCGCCGGGCAGGGCCCGGAGACCTCGGCCGGCACCCCCGACTGGAACGCGCTCGCCGACGAGCAGACCGCGCGCGGCGCCCGCCGCCGCAAGCTGATGCTGCTCGGCGGCGGCATCCTGGCCGTCGTGGTGATCGCGGGCGCGGTCGCCGCGGCCGTCGTGAAGTCCGGCGGCTCCGACGACGACAAGTCGATCGCCGGGCCGAGCTCGTCGGCCTCGGCCACCGGCACACCGTCGCCACTGCCGCCCACCCCGACGTTCTCCTCGGTCGCTCCCCCGCCGCCGCCCAATCCGCTGGACTTCATCTCCACGGCGGCCAAGGACACCGCGCCGATCAATCCGACGGCCTTCTTCCCGTCCCTGATCCTCAAGGCCAAAACCGCACAGTACGACCGGGTCACCACCGCGATGACCGACCAGTGCGACACCGGCGCCCGCAGCGACCTCGCGACAGCGCTCAAGGCCGACGGCTGCAAGCAGCTGGTCCGCGCGACCTTCACCCGCGGCGGTGTCGCCGTCACGGTCGGCGTCGCCGTCTTCGACGACGCGGCGCACGCGGTGAAGGTGCAGAAGACCGCCCACTACCTGGCCCCGCTCTACGGCGGCGGCGTCAAGGACTTCTGCCGCGGCGTCTCCTGCCAGATGACGTCCAACGCGGTCGGCCGCTACGCCTACTTCACCATCGCCGGCTTCAAGAACGGCAAGACCCTCACGAAGGCCGACAAGACCGCCCGCCAGGCGGCCAACGACGCCTCCGACTACGCCTTCCAGCGCATCATCCAGCGCGGCCGCGACGCCGCCGCGAAGTCCACGGCGACGCCGTAAGGATCACTCGGCAGGGACGCACGGCAGCGACCTTTTGTTGCGGGCCTCCTCCGCGCGGGCGGCCAGGAGGTGGTCGGCGGGGTAGCCGACCTCCTCCAGGGTGAGGCCGTGGGGGCGCAGGACCTTGACGGCGGAGTGGCGTTCGCGGCCGGCCAGGACTTCCGCGGGGAAGCCGGGCGGGCGGTGGCCGTCGCCGACCAGGATCATCGCGCCGATCAGGGCCCGCACCATGTTGTGGCAGAAGGCGTCGGCCCGCACGGTCGCGACCGCGAGCCCGTCGGCGGTGCGCTCCCAGCGCAGGTCGAGCAGGGTGCGGATGGTCGTGGCGCCCTCGCGCTTCTTGCAGTAGGCCGCGAAGTCGTGCTCGCCGAGCAGGAGTTCGGCCGCCGCGTTCATCCGGTCCACGTCCACCGGGCGGTCGTGCCACAGCACATGGCCGCGCAGCAGCGGGTCGACACCGCCGGGGTGGTCGCCGACCCGGTACGCGTACCGCCGCCAGACCGCCGAGAAGCGCGCGTTGAAGCCGGGCGGGGCCTGCGACACCTGCCACACCCGTACGTCCCAGGGCAGCCGTCCGGCCAGCCGGCGGCGCAGATTGCCGCCCTCGGCGGCCCACACGTCGGCCGGCAGGTCCACGTGCGCCACCTGGCCGCGCGCGTGCACCCCCGCGTCGGTGCGCCCGGCGACGGTCAGTTCCACCGGCTCGCTCATCCGCAGCACCGTGGGGATCGCCGCCTCCAGCTCGCCCTGCACGGTCCGCCGGGTGCGCTGCTTGGCCCACCCGGAGAAGTCGGCACCGTCATAGGCCAGATCGAGCCGTACCCGTACGAGCCCGGCCGGCACCTCGTCGCTCACCCGCATACTCCCTGTCAGAACGGCTGGAACAGCGGAACGGGCCCGCACCCCCGAGGGGGTACGGGCCCGTCCGTCGGTCGTCGGAACGCGCTCAGGCGTCCTTGGACTCCCCGGACTCCTCGTCCGCGGCGGGAGCGGCGTCCTCGACCGCGTCCTCCGCGGCCTCGGGCTTCGCGTCCTCGACGGGCTCGGCGTCCTTCTTGAGGTCGGCCAGGGCCTCGTCACCGGCGCGCTCCTTGGCGGAACGCTTGGTGGCGGCCTCGGCCTCGCCCGTGGCCTGCTGGGCCACGGTCAGCGCCTCGACCAGCTCGATGACGGCCATCGGCGCGTTGTCGCCGCGGCGGTTGCCGACCTTGGTGATGCGGGTGTAGCCACCCGGGCGGTTCTCGTACCGCGGCGCGATCTCGGTGAAGAGCGTGTGGACGACGCTCTTGTCCGTGATCGTCTGAAGAACCTGGCGACGGTTGTGGATGTCGCCCTTCTTCGCCTTGGTGATCAGCCGCTCCGCGACCGGACGCAGCCGGCGCGCCTTGGCCTCGGTGGTCTTGATCCGGCCGTGCTCGAAGAGCGACTTCGCGAGGTTCGCGAGGAGCAGCTTCTCGTGCGCGGCACCGCCGCCGAGACGGGCACCCTTTGCGGGCTGAGGCATGGTCTTTCTCCTTCTCCGCTGCACCGGCCGTGTCAGGTACCGGTGTCAGTGCGAACTGGCGGGTGCCAGCTCGATGGGGTCCGGGGCTTCGCCCCGGAACCTCCCCGGCCCGTCGGGGCCGGAGAGGCGTCCGGCGCGGGCCGGGACCGTCGGCCCCGATCCGCGCTGGAAGCGATCAGTACTGCTCGGTCTCCACGAAACCGGCGTCCACGTCGTCGTCGGCGCCGAAGGCGTCGGCGGCGGCGGTGGGGTCGAATCCGGGCGGGCTGTCCTTGAGGGCCAGGCCCATGCCGGCCAGCTTCGCCTTGACCTCGTCGATCGACTTCGCACCGAAGTTGCGGATGTCGAGCAGGTCGGCCTCGGAGCGGGCGACGAGCTCACCCACGGAGTGGATGCCCTCGCGCTTGAGGCAGTTGTAGGAGCGGACGGTGAGTTCCAGCTCCTCGATCGGCAGCGCCAGGTCCGCGGCCAGGGCGGCGTCCGTCGGGGACGGGCCCATGTCGATGCCCTCGGCGTCGACGTTCAGCTCGCGGGCCAGGCCGAACAGCTCGACCAGGGTCTTGCCCGCGGACGCCATGGCGTCGCGCGGCCGCATGGCCTGCTTGGTCTCGACGTCGACGATCAGCTTGTCGAAGTCGGTGCGCTGCTCGACACGGGTCGCCTCGACCTTGTAGGTGACCTTGAGCACCGGGCTGTAGATGGAGTCGACCGGGATACGGCCGATCTCCTGGCCCTGCTGCTTGTTCTGCACCGCGGAGACGTAGCCGCGACCGCGCTCGACGGTCAGCTCCATCTCCAGCTTGCCCTTGGCGTTCAGCGTCGCCAGGACCAGGTCGGGGTTGTGCACCTCGACACCGGCCGGGGGCGCGATGTCGGCGGCGGTGACGACACCCGGGCCCTGCTTGCGCAGGTACATCACGACCGGCTCGTCGTGCTCCGAGGAGACGACGAGCTGCTTGATGTTGAGGATGACGTCGGTCACGTCCTCCTTGACGCCCGGCACGGTGGTGAACTCGTGCAGGACACCGTCGACCCGGATGCTGGTGACAGCGGCACCGGGGATCGAGGAGAGGAGCGTACGGCGGAGGGAGTTGCCGAGGGTGTAGCCGAAGCCCGGCTCCAGCGGCTCGATCACGAACCGGGAGCGGAATTCGTCGACGACCTCTTCGGTCAACGAGGGACGCTGAGCGATCAGCATGAGTGTCGGTCCTTCTTTCGTGGGCGCCCGCTATTTGACGCCCCCTGTACTACGAGGGTACGGGCGGACCGCCGGTTTCCCGGCGGACCGCCCGACATCGACCGCAGTCGTACCCGCGAGTAAGCGGTCGCTTACTTCGAGTACAGCTCGACGATGAGCTGCTCCTGCACCTGGGTGTCGATCACCTGGCGCTCGGGCAGGCTGTGCACGAGGATCCGCAGCTTGCCCGCGTTGGCTTCCAGCCACGCCGGCACGGTCTTGTCGCCGGCCTCGCCCTGGGCCACCGCGAACGGGGTCAGGTTGCGGGACGACTCGCGGACCTCGACGATGTCGCTCACGGCCACGCGGGCCGACGGGATGTCGGTCTTGCGGCCGTTGACGGTGATGTGTCCGTGACGGACCAGCTGACGGGCGTGGTCGCGGGACTTGGCGAAGCCGGCCCGGTACACCACGTTGTCGAGACGGGTCTCAAGGATGCGCAGAAGGTTCTCACCGGTCTTGCCGGTCTTCTGGTTCGCTTCCTTGTAGTAGTTCACGAACTGCTTCTCGAGGACACCGTAGATCCGCGCGCACTTCTGCTTCTCACGCAGCTGAAGCAGGTACTCGCTGTCCTTGGTGCGCCCGCGTCCGTGCTCACCCGGGGGGTAAGGACGGATCTCGATCGGGCACTTCGCGCTCTCGCACTTGCTCCCCTTGAGGAAGAGCTTCTGCTTCTCCCGACGGCAACGCTTGCAGTCGGCCCCGGTGTAACGCGCCATATGTCTCGTGTCTCCTGTTGTCGCGGGTCAGACGCGGCGGCGCTTGGGCGGGCGGCAGCCGTTGTGCGGGGTCGGGGTGACGTCCTGGATCGAGCCGACCTCGAGGCCGGTGGCCTGGAGGGAGCGGATCGCGGTCTCCCGGCCGGAGCCGGGACCCTTCACGAAGACGTCCACCTTGCGCATGCCGTGCTCCTGCGCGCGGCGGGCGGCCGACTCGGCGGCCATCTGCGCGGCGAAGGGGGTGGACTTGCGCGAGCCCTTGAAGCCGACGTGGCCGGCGGAGGCCCAGGAGATCACGTTGCCCGCGGGGTCGGTGATCGAGACGATCGTGTTGTTGAACGTGCTCTTGATGTGGGCGTGCCCGTGAGCGACGTTCTTCTTTTCCTTGCGGCGCACCTTCTTGGCTGCGCCCTGACGGCCCTTAGGAGGCATGTGTCAATTTCTCCCGGTGGAGGTGGTCGGTCCTACAGCGAAGACCGCTGATGAGCGTCCGCTGAGGACTACTTCTTGCCCGGCTTCTTCTTACCGGCGATGGCGCGACGCGGACCCTTGCGGGTACGGGCGTTGGTGTGAGTGCGCTGACCGTGGACCGGCAGGCCACGACGGTGGCGCAGGCCCTGGTAGCAGCCGATCTCGACCTTGCGGCGGATGTCGGCCTGAACCTCGCGACGGAGGTCACCCTCGGTCTTGAAGTTCGCGTCCACGTACTCGCGGAGCTTGACGAGGTCTTCCTCGGCAAGGTCGCGGACGCGGGTGTCGGGGTTCACACCGGTTTCCTTCAGCACCTGCTTCGAGAGCGAGCGGCCGATGCCGAAGACGTAGGTGAGGGCGATCTCCACGCGCTTCTCGCGCGGGAGGTCAACGCCTGAAAGGCGTGCCATTTTCTTGGCTCCTGATGGTTTCGGAGGTCTTCCGCAGTGCCGGATCCCGCCCGCCGACCGTTCCGTGCCGGAACAGTGGTACGTCCGGGTCTCCGGCCTCCGCCGGAGGTGTCGTCACCTTGAAGCAGGAGACGGGCACTGCGTATGTACTGATGTGCGTCGCGCGAAGTTCTGCGGATGCAGGGGGTCGGCGTGCGTCAGCCCTGGCGCTGCTTGTGGCGCAGGTTGTCGCAGATGACCATGACCCGGCCGTGACGGCGGATCACCTTGCACTTGTCGCAGATCTTCTTGACGCTCGGCTTGACCTTCATGAGGTGAGGTTCTCCGGGTCTTGAGATCTACTCGGTTGCTACTTGTATCGGTAGACGATCCGTCCGCGCGTCAGGTCGTAGGGAGACAGCTCCACCACGACCCGGTCATCCGGGAGGATACGGATGTAGTGCATCCGCATCTTGCCGCTGATGTGCGCGAGGACCTTGTGACCGTTCTGCAGCTCCACCTTGAACATCGCGTTCGGCAGAGACTCGATCACGGTGCCCTCGATTTCGATGGCGCCTTGCTTTTTGGCCATGTCCTGCTTTCGGGATCGGCTACCTTGGTCGACCCCCGGACATGCCAAAGGACACGCGGGAGCCGACGTGTCAGTCTACGTCACGCCACCCGGAAAGACGAATCAGGGATGTATGCCCGGCCCCGAAGATCATTAAGCCACGGCACATACGTACGCCCCGCGCCCTCAACCCAGCGGATCGGGGGCGGCCGTCACGCCGTATTCCGCCAGCTTCGCCTTGCCGCCGTCCTCGGCGGTGAGGACCAGGGGGCCCTGGTCGGTGAGGGCGATGGAGTGCTCCCAGTGGGAGGACCAGGAGCCGTCGTCGGACTTGACCGTCCACTCGTCCTCGAGGACGTGGGTGCGCGGGGTGCCGAGGGTCACCATGGGCTCGATGGCCAGGCAGACGCCGGGGACCAGCTTGATGCCCCGGCCGCGCTTCTTGGTGACGTAGTTCAGCAGGTGCGGGTCCATGTGCATCTCGGTGCCGATGCCGTGGCCGCCGTAGTCCTCGACGATGCCGTACTTGCCGGAGGCGGGCCGCGGCTGGCGGCGGATGTAGCCCTCGATCGCCCGGGAGATGTCCTCCAGGCGGTTGCCCTTGCGGAAGGCGGCGATCCCCGCCCACATGGACTCCTCGGTGACCCGGCTCAGCTCGACCAGCTCCGGCGCGTGCCCGCCGCCCACGAAGCAGGTGAAGGCCGCGTCGCCGTGCCAGCCGTCCACGATGGCGCCGGCGTCGATGGAGATGATGTCGCCGTCCTTGAGGACCGTCTCCCGGTCCGGGATGCCGTGCACCACCACGTCGTTGACCGACGTGCAGATGTTGCCGGGGAAGCCGCCGTAGCCGAGGAAGTTGGGCTTGGCACCGTGGTCCGCGATCACCTTCGCGGCGACCTCGTCGAGGTCCTTGGTCGTCGCCCCGGGCACCGCCGCGGCACGGGTCGCCCGATGGATCGCCGCCACGACCAGCCCGGCCTCACGCATCTTGGCGATCTGATCGGGGGTCTTGATCTCCACCATCGCGGCTGGCGCCTTCCTCGTGTCGCGGTTGTACCTGTTCAACCATACGGCCGTGGTGCCCGTCGGGGCACCACGGCCGTATGCCGTGCTCAGTGGGGCGCGGGCTACGCGTTGCCCGCCCGCAGGGCGTCCATCGCCCGCTGGGTGACCTCGGCCACCGGGCCGAGCGCCGAGATCGTCACCACAAGGTCCTGCTGCTTGTAGTAGTCGATGATCGGCTCGGTCTCGCGGTGGTAGACCTCCAGGCGGGTCCGCACCTTGTCCTCCGCGTCGTCGCTGCGCTGGTACAGCTCGCCGCCGCACTCGTCGCAGACGCCCTCGGTCTTGGGCTGCTTGTACTCGACGTGGAAGACGTGCGCGCTGTTGTTGCGGCAGACCCGGCGGCCGGCGATCCGCTTGACGACCTCGTCCTCGGGGACCTCCAGGTCCAGCACGCCGTCGAGCGCGATGCCGTGCCGGGCGAGGTAGGTGTCCAGCGCCCGCGCCTGGAACTCGTTGCGCGGGAAGCCGTCGAGCAGGAAGCCGTCGGTGGCGTCGGCCTGGTCCAGGCGGTCCTCGGCCATGCCGATGGTGACCTCGTCCGGGACCAGATTGCCGGCGTCCATGTACGCCTTCGCCTGCTTGCCCAGGTCGGTCCCCTGGCTGATGTTGGCGCGGAACAGGTCGCCCGTGGAGATGTGCGGGATCGACAGGTTCTTGGCGAGGAACGCGGCCTGCGTACCCTTGCCGGCGCCGGGGGGCCCGACCAGGACGATTCGCATCAGCGGAGGAACCCTTCGTAGTTACGCTGCTGGAGCTGGCTCTCGATCTGCTTCACCGTCTCGAGACCGACACCCACGATGATGAGGATGCTCGTACCGCCCAGCGGGAAGCTGCCGTTGCTCCCGTTGAAGACCGCGATGGCGACCGTCGGCACGAGAGCGATGAGACCCAGATACAGCGATCCCGGCCACGTGATGCGGTTCAGCACGTAACTCAGGTACTCCGCGGTGGGGCGGCCGGCCCGGATACCCGGGATGAAGCCACCATACTTCTTCATATTATCCGCCACTTCCTCGGGGTTAAACGAGATAGCGACGTAGAAGAAGGCGAAGAACACGATCAGCAGGAAGTAGGCGGCCATGTAGATCGGGTGGTCGCCCTTGGTCATGTTGCGGCTGATCCACTGCGCCCAGCCCGCGGTCGAACCGGAGAACTGGACGATCAGCGCCGGGATGTAGAGCAGCGACGACGCGAAGATGACCGGGATCACACCCGCCTGATTGACCTTCAGCGGGATGTACGTCGACGTGCCGCCGTACGACCGGCGGCCGATCATGCGCTTCGCGTACTGCACCGGGATGCGGCGCTGGGCCTGTTCCACGAAGACCACCAGGCCGACCATCGCGAGGCCGACGGCGATCACCGCGAGGAACTCCACCCAGCCGCCGGCGATCTTGCCGGAGACCTTGATCGCCCACAGCGAGCCGGGGAAGCCGGCCGCGATGGCGACGAACATCAGGATCGACATGCCGTTGCCGATGCCCTTGTCGGTGATCAGCTCACCGAGCCACATGATCATCACGGTGCCGGCGGTCATGGTGGTGACCATCGTCACGGTGGTGAAGATCGACTGGTTCGGCACGATGTCGAACTTGTTCTGGCAGCTGGAGAAGAGGCTGCCGGAACGGGCGGTGGCCACCAGGCCGGTGCCCTGCAGGACCGCCAGCGCGACGGTCAGGTAGCGGGTGTACTGCGTGATCTTCGTCGTGCCCGCCTGGCCCTCCTTCTTGAGGGCCTCCAGACGCGGGATCACCACGGTCAGCAGCTGCAGGATGATGCTCGCCGTGATGTACGGCATGATCCCGAGCGCGAAGATCGTGAGCTGGAGCAGAGCGCCGCCGCTGAACATGTTCACCAGGCCGAAGAGGCTGTTGCTGCTCTTCGTGTCCTTGATGCACTGGTTGACCACCGAGTAGTCGATCCCCGGCACCGGCACGTGCGCGCCGAGTCGGTAGATCACCACGATGCCCAACGTGAACAGCAGCTTCTTCCGCAGGTCGGGCGTCCTGAACGCCCGTGCGAACGCGGTGAGCACGGTGCCTCCTGCACCCCCCGCGCACGGCGGAAGGACGGTCTGATGAGGTGCTGACTGAATACTTGGCCGTACGGGAACCTTGGCCACCCTACCCGCGAGGCAGGCTCCCTAGGAATGACCAATCGGCCAAGGAAATACACAGGAAAGAACGACCGGGGATGCCCCTAGGTGCTGGGCATCCCCGGTCGGGTGTGACATGGGACTCAGATGAGTTCGGTCACGGTACCGCCGGCGGCGGTGATCTTCTGCTGGGCGGACCCGGAAACCGCGTCCACGGTCACCTGGAGCGCCACGGTCACCTCGCCGGTGCCGAGCACCTTGACGAGCTGGTTCTTGCGCACCGCGCCCTTGGCGACCAGATCGGCCACCGTGACCTCGCCACCCTCGGGGTAGAGGGCCGCGAGCTTGTCCAGGTTGACGACCTGGTACTCGGTGCGGAACGGGTTCTTGAAGCCCTTGAGCTTCGGGAGCCGCATGTGGAGGGGCATCTGCCCGCCCTCGAAGCGCTCCGGAACCTGGTAGCGGGCCTTGGTGCCCTTGGTGCCACGACCGGCCGTCTTGCCCTTGGACGCCTCACCACGACCCACGCGGGTCTTGGCGGTCTTGGCGCCCGGAGCCGGACGGAGGTTGTGGATCTTGATCGGGTTGTCGTTACCCATGATCAGTCGACCTCCTCGACCGTGACGAGGTGGCGGACGGTCCGGACCATGCCGCGGATCTCCGGGCGGTCCTCCTTGACCACCACGTCGTTCAGCCGCTTCAGGCCGAGCGAACGCAGGGTGTCACGGTGGTTCTGCTTGCTGCCGATGTAGGACTTGGTCTGGGTGACCTTCAGGCGGGCCATTACGCACCCACCCCGGCACGCGCACGCAGCAGGGCGGCGGGCGCGACGTCCTCGATCGGCAGACCGCGGCGGGCGGCGATCTCCTCGGGGCGCTGCAGCCCCTGGAGCGCGGCCACCGTGGCGTGCACGATGTTGATCGCGTTGTCCGAGCCGAGGCTCTTGGACAGCACGTCGTGGATACCGGCGCACTCCAGGACGGCGCGCACCGGGCCACCGGCGATCACACCGGTACCGGGGGAAGCAGGCTTGAGCAGGACGACGCCCGCGGCCTTCTCGCCCTGGATCGGGTGCGGGATGGTGCCCTGGATACGGGGGACCTTGAAGAAGTGCTTCTTGGCCTCCTCCACACCCTTGGCGATGGCGGCCGGCACCTCCTTGGCCTTGCCGTAGCCGACACCGACGGTGCCGTCACCGTCGCCCACCACGACCAGCGCGGTGAAGCTGAAGCGACGACCACCCTTCACAACCTTGGCGACGCGGTTGATCGCGACGACCCGCTCGACATAGGCGGTCTTCTCGGCCTGCTGGCCGCCGTCCCGCCGGTCCTTACGGTCCCGTCGCTCGCCGCCACCGGCACCGCTTCCGCGGCGCTGGGGTCCAGCCATTGGAATTACCTCTCTTCGTTTTCCGCTAGCTACGGAACCGGATCAGAACTTCAGTCCGGCTTCGCGGGCGGCGTCCGCCAGGGCGGCGATGCGCCCCGCGTACTGGTTGCCGCCACGGTCGAACACGACAGCCTCGACGCCCTTGGCCTTCGCACGCTCGGCCACGAGCTGGCCGACCTGCTTGGCCTTGGCGCTCTTGTCGCCTTCGCCGCCGCGGATGGACGCGTCGAGGGTCGACGCCGACGCGAGCGTGTGGCCCGCGAGGTCGTCGATGACCTGCGCCACGATGCCCCGGTTGGACCGGGTCACGACCAGGCGCGGACGCTCCTGCGTACCGGAGATCCGCTTGCGGACCCGGATGTGCCGGCGCTTGAGCGCCGCACCCTTGTACGCCTTGCCCTTGGCGATCTTCACACCGTATGCCATGGCTACTTACCAGCCTTTCCGACCTTGCGGCGGATGACCTCGCCGGCGTACTTGACGCCCTTGGCCTTGTACGGGTCGGGCTTCCGCAGCTTGCGGATGTTGGCGGCCACCTCGCCGACCTTCTGCTTGTCGATGCCCTCGACGGAGAACTTCGTCGGGGACTCGACCTTGAAGGAGATCCCCTCGGGGGCCTCGACGAGAATGGGGTGGCTGTAGCCCAGCGCGAACTCCAGGTTGGAGCCCTTCGCCTGGACGCGGTAGCCGACACCGCTGATCTCGAGTGCCTTGCTGTAGCCCGCGGTCACGCCGGTGATCATGTTCGCCACCAGCGTGCGGGACAGGCCGTGCAGGGCCTTCGAGACACGCTCGTCGTTGGGACGCGTGACGTGCAGCGTGCCGTCCTCGCCCTTAGCGATCTCGATCGGCGCGGCGATGGTGTGCGACAGGGAACCCTTGGGGCCCTTGACACCGACCGTACGGCCGTCGATGGTGACGTCCACTCCGGCGGGAACCGAGATGGGCAGCTTGCCGATGCGCGACATTGCTCTACCTCGCTTTCCCGGTTACCAGACGTAGGCGAGGACTTCCCCACCCACGCCCTTCTTCTGCGCCTGCTGGCCGGTGAGCAGACCGTGGGACGTGGAGATGATCGCCACGCCCAGGCCGCCGAGCACCTTCGGCAGGTTGGTGGACTTTGCGTAGACCCGCAGGCCCGGCTTGCTGATGCGCTTGATGCCGGCGATCGAGCGCTCGCGGTTCGGGCCGAACTTCAGCTCGAGGACGAGGTTCTTGCCGACCTCGGCGTCCTCGACCTTCCAGCCGGTGATGTAGCCCTCCTGCTGGAGGATCTCCGCGATGTGCGACTTGATCTTGCTGAACGGCATCACGACATCGTCGTGGTACGCCGAGTTCGCGTTACGCAGACGGGTCAGCATGTCTGCGATGGGGTCGGTCATGGTCATGAGTTGGCCCTGGGCCTCTCTCGCCGGGGTTTCCTATCTGTGCCATCCCTCTCCCCGAGAGGTGCTCCGCTCGGTGGCGGGCACGTCGGGACGGGTGCGGCACGGGGACCTACGGCGTAGTAAGTCGAATCGGGCGGCGGGCGCCCAACCCTTCTACCTTACGGTAAAAAGGTCGGGCTCCCGACCGTCCTGATGCTTACCGAGAGTTCCTGGTGGTCCGGTCGCCCGGAACTACCAGGAGCTCTTGGTCACGCCCGGCAGCTCGCCGCGGTGGGCCATCTCACGAAGGCACACACGGCACAGGCCGAACTTGCGGTAGACGGAGTGCGGCCGGCCGCAGCGCTGGCAGCGGTTGTACGCGCGCACAGCGAACTTCGGCTTACGGGCGGACTTGGCAATGAGAGCCTTCTTCGCCACGGCTCACGCCTCCTTGAACGGGAAGCCGAGGTGACGCAGGAGGGCGCGGCCCTCGTCGTCGTTGGTCGCCGTGGTGACCACGGTGATGTCCATACCCCGGACGCGGTCGATCTTGTCCTGGTCGATCTCGTGGAACATGACCTGCTCCGTGAGACCGAAGGTGTAGTTGCCCCGGCCGTCGAACTGCTTCGGCGACAGGCCGCGGAAGTCGCGGATGCGCGGCAGCGCGAGCGACAGCAGCCGGTCCAGGAACTCCCACATGCGGTCACCGCGGAGGGTGACGTGGGCGCCGATCGGCTGGCCCTCACGCAGCTTGAACTGCGCGATGGACTTGCGGGCCTTGGTGACCTGCGGCTTCTGGCCGGTGATCGTGGCGAGGTCGCGGATGGCGCCCTCGATCAGCTTGGAGTCGCGGGCGGCGTCGCCCACACCCATGTTGACCACGATCTTGGTGAGACCGGGGATCTGCATGACGTTCTCGTAGGAGAACTGCTCCTGCAGCTTGCCCGTGATCTCCTCGCGGTAGCGCGTCTTCAGGCGGGGGGCAGTGGTGGTGGCAGTCATCAGATGTCCTCACCGGTCCGCTTGGCGACGCGGATCTTGTTGCCCTCGTCGTCGAACCGGTAGCCGACGCGGGTCACGACCTTCTTGCCGTCCTTCTCAACAACCAGCTGCACGTTGCTGACGTGGATGGGCGCCTCGGTGGTGATGATGCCGCCGGTCTTGGAGCCACGGTCGGTCTGGCCGGCCTTGGTGTGCTTCTTGACCCGGTTGACACCCTCGACGAGGACACGGTCCTGGGCGGGGTAGGCCACGATGACCTTGCCCTGCTTGCCCTTGTCCTTGCCGGTGATGACCTGGACCAGGTCGCCCTTCTTGATCTTCATCGGTTACAGCACCTCCGGCGCGAGCGAGACGATCTTCATGAACTTCTTCTCGCGCAGCTCACGGCCGACGGGGCCGAAGATACGGGTGCCGCGGGGGTCGCCGTCGTTCTTGAGGATGACGGCGGCGTTCTCGTCGAACCGGATGTACGAGCCGTCGGCGCGACGGCGCTCCTTGACGGTCCGGACGATGACCGCCTTGACGACCTCGCCCTTCTTCACGTTGCCACCGGGGATCGCGTCCTTGACGGTGGCGACGATGACGTCACCGATTCCCGCGTAGCGGCGACCCGAGCCACCGAGAACACGGATGCAAAGGATCTCCTTGGCACCAGTGTTGTCGGCGACACGAAGTCGCGACTCCTGCTGGATCACGTCTATCTCCTGATTGTCGCGTCGGTTCCCGGCGGGGCCCGCTCTGTGCGAGCGGGCCGCCGCCGAGCCTGACGGAACGGTCCTGAGGGAGTGCCCTCAGGTGATTACTTGGCCTTCTCGAGGATCTCGACGACGCGCCACCGCTTGGTCGCGGAGGTCGGCCGGGTCTCCATGAGGAGGACCCGGTCGCCGATGCCCGCGGCGTTCTGCTCGTCGTGCGCCTTGAGCTTGTTGGTGCGGCGGATGAC
Source organism: Actinacidiphila alni (assembly GCF_900112845.1). Lineage (GTDB taxonomy): Bacteria > Actinomycetota > Actinomycetes > Streptomycetales > Streptomycetaceae > Actinacidiphila > Actinacidiphila alni. Next base: position 203,945 of record NZ_FONG01000005.1, on the reverse strand, counting down.
CTTGCCGTACAGGGCGTGCTTCACACGGTCCTCGACGGCGACCACGACGGTCTTGTCCATCTTGTCGCTGACCACCAGACCCTCACGGGTCTTGCGGAAGCCGCGCTGCGCTTCGGTCGTCTCAGTCACATTCTTCTCGCTCATCAGGCGCTCTCCACCGTCTCCACCGTCTCGATGCCCAGCTCACGCTCGTGCATCAACGTGTAGATCCGGGCGATGTCCTTGCGGACCACCTTGAGCCGGCTGTTGTTCTCGAGCTGCCCGGTGGCTCCTTGGAAGCGGAGGTTGAACAGCTCCTCCTTCGCCTCGCGCAGCTTGTTGACGAGTTCCTCGTCGCCCAGCTGGCGCAGCTCGGAAGCCTTGGTACCGGCCGCCATTACAGCTCACCTGCCTCGCGCCGCACGATGCGGCACTTCATCGGAAGCTTGTGCGCGGCGCGGGTCAGCGCCTCACGAGCAACCTTCTCGTTCGGGAAAGACAGCTCGAACATCACCCGACCGGGCTTGACGTTCGCGATCCACCACTCGGGAGAACCCTTACCGGAACCCATGCGGGTCTCGGCCGGCTTCTTGGTGAGCGGGCGGTCCGGGTAGATGTTGATCCAGACCTTGCCGCCGCGCTTGATGTGACGGGTGATGGAGATACGAGCGGACTCGATCTGCCGGTTGGTCACGTAGGCGGGCGTGACGGCCTGCAGGCCGTACTCGCCGAACGCCAGCTCCGTGCCGCCCTTGGCCATGCCGTCACGGCCGGGGTGGTGCTGCTTGCGGTGCTTGACCCTGCGGGGGATCAGCATGGTGACTCAGCCTTCCGTTCCGGGGGTCTCCGGCGTCGCCGCCGGGGCCTCAGTCGCGGGAGCGTCGGCGGCCTTGGGGGCCCCGCCGTCGGTCTGCGGACGGCGGCCACGGCCACCGCGCTCGCCACCGCGACGCTGCGGACGCTCGTTGCCGCCGCCGCGGGCCGGGCGGTTGCCGGCGCGGGCCGCGGCGTTGTCGGCGCGGACCTCGGCGATGTTCTTGACGTCGCCCTTGTAGATCCAGACCTTCACACCGATCCGGCCGAAGGTGGTCTTGGCCTCGAAGAAGCCGTAGTCCACGTTGGCGCGCAGGGTGTGCAGCGGGACCCGGCCCTCGCGGTAGAACTCGGAGCGGGACATCTCGGCGCCGCCGAGACGGCCGCCGCACTGGATCTTGATGCCCTTGGCGCCGGCCTTCATGGTGCCCTGCATGCTCTTGCGCATGGCACGGCGGAAGGAGACGCGGGAGGACAGCTGCTCGGCGACGGCCTGGGCCACCAGCTGAGCGTCCATCTCCGGGTTCTTGACCTCGAGGATGTTGAGCTGGACCTGCTTGCCGGTCAGCTTCTCCAGGTCGCCGCGGATACGGTCGGCCTCCGCGCCGCGGCGGCCGATGACGATGCCCGGCCGGGCGGTGTGGATGTCGACGCGGACACGGTCACGGGTGCGCTCGATCTCCACCTTGGAGATGCCCGCCCGCTCCATGCCCTGCGTCATCATCTTGCGGATGGCGACGTCTTCCTTGACGTAGTCCTTGTACAGCTTGTCGGCGTACCACCGGGACTTGAAGTCCGTGGTGATGCCGAGCCGGAACCCGTACGGGTTTACCTTCTGGCCCATTACCGGGTTCCTTCCTTGCTGCTGACGACCACGGTGATGTGGCTGGTCCGCTTGCGGATCCGGTACGCACGGCCCTGGGCGCGCGGCCGGAACCGCTTCAGGGTCGGGCCCTCGTCCACGTACGCCTCGCTGACGAACAGCGACTCGGCGTCGGTGTGGTCGTAGTTGTGCGCGGCGTTGGCGATGGCGCTGTCCAGCACCTTGCCGACCGGCACGCTCGCGGCCTGCGGGGTGAAACGCAGGACCGCCTGAGCCTCCGTGGCGTCCATGCCACGGATGAGGTCCACCACGCGGCGGGCCTTCATGGGCGTGACGCGGATGTACCGCGCCTGGGCCCTGGCTTCCATGGTTGTCCCTTCAGTGTCTGTCTTCGTCGTCACGGTTCAGCCCGCTCAGCGACGCCGCGACTTGCGGTCGTCCTTCTCGTGCCCGCGGAAGGTGCGGGTCGGTGCGAACTCGCCGAGCTTGTGGCCGACCATCGACTCAGTGACGAACACCGGGACGTGCTTACGGCCGTCGTGCACCGCGATCGTGTGACCCAGCATCGCCGGGACGATCATCGAGCGGCGGGACCAGGTCTTGATGACGTTCTTGGTGCCTGCCTCGTTCTGCACGTCCACCTTTTTGATCAGGTGGTCGTCGACGAAGGGCCCCTTCTTGAGACTGCGCGGCATCTACACCCGCTCCTAGCGCTTCTTGTTCGTCTTGCGGCGGCGGACGATGTACTTGTTGCTCGCCTTCTTGGGAGAACGAGTACGACCCTCCTTCTGACCCCACGGGGAGACCGGGTGGCGACCACCGGAGGTCTTGCCCTCACCACCACCGTGCGGGTGGTCCACCGGGTTCATGGCGACACCGCGGACGGTCGGGCGGACGCCCTTCCACCGCATGCGGCCGGCCTTGCCCCAGTTGATGTTCGACTGCTCGGCGTTGCCGACCTCGCCGATCGTGGCGCGGCAGCGGACGTCGACCATCCGGACCTCGCCGGACGGCATGCGAAGGGTGGCCATGGTGCCTTCCTTCGCCAGCAGCTGCACGGAAGCGCCCGCGGAACGGGAGATCTTCGCGCCGCCACCGGGCCGCAGCTCGATCGCGTGGATCGTCGTACCGACCGGGATGTTGCGCAGCGGCAGGTTGTTGCCCGGCTTGATGTCAGCGTTGGGGCCGTTCTCGATCCGGTCGCCCTGCTGGAGCCGCGCGGGGGCGAGGATGTAGCGCTTCTCGCCGTCCGCGTAGTGCAGCAGCGCGATGCGCGCGGTGCGGTTGGGGTCGTACTCGATGTGCGCGACCTTGGCGGGCACGCCGTCCTTGTCATGGCGACGGAAGTCGATGACTCGGTAGGCGCGCTTGTGGCCACCGCCCTGGTGGCGGACGGTCACACGACCGGCGTTGTTACGGCCGCCCTTGCTGTGCAGCGGGCGGACCAGCGACTTCTCCGGCGTGGACCGCGTGATCTCGACAAAGTCGGCGACGCTGGAGCCACGACGGCCCGGAGTCGTCGGCTTGTACTTGCGGATACCCATTTCTCAGTCCTCGGTGAATTCAGGACTTCGACACGATCCGGTCCCCGTTAGGAGACCGGGCCGCCGAAGATGTCGATTCGGTCGCCCTCGGCAAGGGTCACGATGGCGCGCTTGGTGTTGGCACGCTTGCCGAAACCGGTGCGGGTGCGCTTGCGCTTGCCCTGCCGGTTGATCGTGTTGACCCCGATGACCTTGACCTGGAAGACCGCCTCGACGGCCTGCCGGATCTGGGTCTTGTTCGCGCGCGGGTCGACGACGAACGTGTACTTGTTCTCGTCCAGCAGCGCGTAGCTCTTCTCGGACACCACCGGCTTGATCAGCAGGTCACGCGGGTCCGTGTAGGTCTTGCTGGTGACGACCGCGCCGTTGGCGGCAGTTGCCTCGCTCATCAGGCTTCGCTCCCTTCGAGCTCATCCTCGGAGGCAACGGCCTTGCCGGAGGCGGCGGGCCCGGCCACGAAACGCTCGAAGGCGTCCTTGGTGAAGACCACGTCGTCGGAGACGAGCACGTCGTACGTGTTCAGCTGACCGGCCTCCAGGATGTGCACCTGGGGCAGGTTGCGGGCGGACAGCCACGCGGTCTCGTCGGCGCGCTCGACGACCAGGAGCACGTTCTTGCGCTCGCTGATCTTGGCGAGCAGGCTCTTGGCGGCCTTCGTCGACGGCGCGGAGCCCTCGACGACGCCGGAGACGACGTGGATGCGGTTGTGCCGCGCACGGTCGGTCAGGGCACCGCGGAGGGCGGCCTTGACCATCTTCTTCGGGGTGCGCTGCGAGTAGTCGCGCGGCACGGGACCGTGGACGACGCCACCGCCGGCGAACTGCGGGGCGCGGGTCGAACCCTGACGGGCGCGGCCGGTGCCCTTCTGGCGGTACGGCTTGCGGCCACCACCGCGGACCTCGCCACGCGTCTTCACCTTGTGCGTGCCCTGGCGGGCGGCGGCGAGCTGCGCGACGACGACCTGGTGGATCAGCGGGATGCTGACCTTGGCGTCGAAGATCTCGGCCGGGAGCTCTACGGTCCCGGCGGTGTCGCCCGACGGCGACAGGACGTTAATGGTGCTCATATCCTTCAGGCCCCCTTGGCCGCGGTGCGGACCAGGACGAGGCCGCCGTTCGGACCAGGAACCGCGCCCTTGATGAGCAGCAGGCCCTTCTCCGCGTCAACGGCGTGGACGGTCAGGTTCTGGGTGGTGACCCGCTCGTTGCCCATGCGGCCCGCCATGCGCAGGCCCTTGAACACACGGCCCGGGGTGGCGCAGCCACCGATGGAGCCGGGAGAGCGGTGCTTGCGCTGGACACCGTGTCCGGCGCCGAGGCCCTTGAAGTTGTGACGCTTCATGACACCGGCGAAGCCCTTGCCCTTGCTCTTGCCGGTCACGTCGACCTTGATGCCGGCCTCGAACACCTCGGCGGTGATCTCCTGGCCGAGCGCGTACTCCGCGGCGTCCGCGGTGCGCAGCTCCACCAGGTGGCGGCGGGGGGTGACGTCGGCCTTCGCGAAGTGGCCCTTGAGGGGCTTGTTCACCTTGCGCGGGTCGATCTCGCCGAAGGCGAGCTGGACCGACTCGTAGCCGTCGGCGTCGTTCGTACGGACCTGGGTGACGACGTTCGGTCCGGCCTTGACGACAGTGACTGGGACGACACGGTTGTTCTCGTCCCAGACCTGGGTCATGCCGAGCTTCTCGCCCAGGATGCCCTTGATCTGCTTGGTCATCTCTCCGCGCCTCTCAGAGCTTGATCTCGATGTCGACGCCGGCCGGAAGGTCCAGGCGCATCAGCGAGTCAACGGTCTTGGGCGTCGGGTCGAGGATGTCGATCAGGCGCTTGTGCGTGCGCATCTCGAAGTGCTCGCGCGAGTCCTTGTACTTGTGCGGCGACTTGATGACGCAGTACACGTTCTTCTCAGTGGGCAGCGGCACCGGGCCCGCGACCTGCGCACCAGTACGGGTCACCGTCTCGACGATCTTCTTCGCCGAGGAGTCGATGACCTCGTGGTCGTAGGCCTTGAGCCGGATGCGGATCTTCTGTCCCGCCATGGCTACTCCGTAGTCCTTGTCTCATTTACGCTCTGGCATCCGCTACTCCGACCCACGCGGTCGGGCGTGTCGCGCCCCTTCCGTGAATTTCCGCATGCGGAAATCCCTTGGCAGGGGGTTGCGTGGGAGATAACACCCACCGGATGCCTGGCCGGAACCGCACTGACGCTTCCCGGAAGATTCCCGTACGTCCGCCCCAGTGCTGCCCCGAGGGGCAGGTAGGGCGACGAGTACTGTGGGACTCGCTTCCGGTCCCCCCGACGGGAGGCGCGCAGCATCGGCGCTCGACCGAGCAACTTGGACAGTGTGCCATATGGGGCATGGCCGTGGCCAATCGAGCCGGAGAGCTTACCCCTCCGCGTCCGATCGCCAAACCTGGGGCGCGCGGGGGCCGCGTACAGGCTGCCCAATGACCCGCGCGGCGGGCTAGCTGCGGGGGTCGCGGTGCGTGACCCGTCCCGTCTCGTCCGCGGTCAGGGTGGCGTCGCCGTTGCCGTCCCGGACGGTCACCACGATCCGCACGGCCTTGGTCTTCGCATCGCGGGTGACGTCGATCTGCCAGTCGCCGGCGCCGTTCACATGGAGCGTCGTCCTCGCCTCGCGCACCAGCGCGGGCATCTTCTCGTACGGCAGGGTGCTCAGCGGGACCGGCAGCCGGTCCGCGGTCCACTCGGCGGGCGTGGTGCCGCGCGCGGTCATCCGGTGCTCGCTGATCGTGAGGCGGATCGCGGTGGGCGCGCCCGCGGTGACCATCGAGTTCGCGGTCGTCCGCAGCAGCCCGCCGGTCAGGATCGAGCCGCTGACGTCGGCGGTCGTGATGCTGTCGGTGACGGTGGTGGTGGTCGACGACGAGTCCGACGTCGCATCCGACGACGCGGAGACCGAGGGTGCGGGGTGCGCGCCGGAGTCGGCGCCGTCGTCCTTGAACAGGTCGCCGCGGAAGAGGACGACGATCACGGCGGCCCCGGCCAGCAGCCCGAAGAACGCCATCAGGCAGCCGAGCCCGACCTTCTGCGCGGTGTCCTTCTCCCGGGACGACTCCGGCGCCGAGTCGAGCACCGCCTCCGCCCGCCGCCGCGACCACTCGGCGTCCGGCTCGGCGACGAGGGCGACTTCCCACGGTTTGTCGACGCGGTACTCCACCACCACGATCCCGCGCACCTTGTAGTCGGGGATGTCCACCAGATTGATGGTCTCGTCGGTGTTCACCCGGTACGCGGGCCGCTCGTCGGGCGCCACCGTCAGATCGAAGGCGACGGGGATGTCCGCGGATTCGCCGGTGCTGGTGGCGCGCCGGCTCTCGATCATGGCCAGCGCCTTGCGCCGTTCCACGACCGGCTTGTCCGTCCTCCGCTCGAAGACGCCGGTCCCGGCCAGCAGGAACAGCGCCGTGACCCCGGCGCCCGGGCCCCACAGGGCGGGCCTGCCGATGACGAGCCCGCACACCAGGGCGGCGATCGTGGCGCCCAGCAGCAGGCCGAGGATCAGCGACCGCAGCGGGCTGCCGTCGTCCTCGCCGCTGCCGCCGGCCACGGCAGGTTCGGCCGGTGCGTGCTCCGTGTCCCGCGTCTCCCCCGGTCCCCCCATAGCTGTCACACCGGGAATTGTGGCCCGGCCGGGGCACCGGCGGAAGGCGGCCGGGCGTCCTGCGGGTGATCGGGTGTCACAAGGCCGTCACGGCGGTCGCCGGGCCGGGGGCGGGCCTGCCGCCCCCGGTGGCGCACGGTGCCGGTGGGGTCAGTGGGTGTAGAGGTAGAAGTACTGGCCGACGCCCTGGCAGAGGAAGACCGGACCCCACAGGTCGTGGCCCGCGACGCCGGCCGCCTGGCACTGCTCCTGCGTGGTGTAGATGCCCGCCAGGTGCGGGAATTCCTGCGACGCGTGCGCGGAGGTCGCGGCGCCGAGCGGGATCAGGGCGGCGACCGCGGCGGCGGCGAACAGTCCGATGCGTTGTCTCACGTTCCGACTCCTCAAAGTGACAGATTTCCTGACAGACAGTCAGGGACCGTGCGGAGTGGTGCGATTGCGCTCGCATGCTATCGGGATGACGCCCTATAGGTCTATACCAATAGGGCAGTGATGTGGCGCTGATGTGGCGGCGGACGGCACAGCGCGGCGTATTAGGGTCTCGGCATATCCACCCACGGCACGGAGGGCCCGCATGAAGGCGACCAAGGGTGCGGGCGCGCTGCTGCGGCTGCGCAAGGTGAGCCGCAGCTACGGCGAGCGCAAGGCGCTGCTGCCGCTGGACCTGGACCTGGTGCCGGGCGGGTGCACCGCCCTGTTCGGGCACAACGGATCCGGCAAGTCGACGCTGCTGCGGATCGCTGCGGGCCGGGACGCCCCGACGTCCGGCGAGGCGCTGTTCGCGGGCCGCGCGGTCAGCGAGGACGACCCGCAGGTACGCGCCCGGGTCGCGGTCGTCGGCGACGCCGTCGCCTGCTACCCGGACCTCACCGTCCGCGAGCACCTGGAACTGGTCACCGTCGCGCACGCGGTGGACGACGCCGACGCCTGGATCGACCAGGTGCTGGCCGACCGGCGGCTGTCCGACCACGCCGACGCGTTGCCCGGCTCGCTGTCCTCGGGCCAGATGCAGTCGCTGCTGCTCGCCGCCGCCCTCGTCCGGCCGCGCGACCTGCTGATCCTGGACGAGCCGGAACAGCGGCTCGACCCCGACGCCCGGCAGCGCCTGGCCGAACTCCTCGCCGCCGAGAAGGCCGACGGCGTCGCCGTCCTGCTCGCCACCCACCAGACCGACCTCGCCGAGGCCGTCGCCGACCGCATGATCGCCCTGGAGGACGGCCGCGTCATCGCCTCCGGCGCGCCCGCCGCGGTCCTGCGCGAGCTGGGCCTGCGGCCGTGACGCGGGAAACGACGGCGGCGGCCGGCCGCGGCGCCGACCCGGACCGCGATGCCGACGCGGAGGCGGACGCTGTCGCGGGCCTGGACACGGACGCGCGTGCCGTCGCGGACACCGGCCCGGACGCGGACGCGGCTGCGGGCCTGGACACGGACCCGGGCGCGGATCGCGATGACGTCGCGGAGGCGGATTCCGTCGAGGACGCGGACGACGAGGTCTGGAGTGAGGCGGAGGACGACAGGACCGCCGAGACGCTGGCGTGGCTGAGGCGGAAGAGGCGGGCGCACCGCAGGGAGCAGGGGAAGGACCTGGCGGTCCTGCTCTACTGCGTGCTGCTCGGCGTCATCGGCTACGGCAGCGGCCTGGCGGTGCACTTCCTGCGCGAGCTGGAGCACGGCGCCGACTACGCCGGGGTCGGCCGCGATCTGCAACGCGGGCTGCCCGCGCTGTTCACCACCGTCACCGTCGCGCTCGCGCTGCTCGCCGCGCGCGACGCCCTGTGGCGCGGTCCGGTCGTCGTACCGGGGCCGACCGTCGGCTGGCTGCTGACCCAGCCGGTACGGCGGGCCGCGGTGCTGCGCCCGTGGTTCCGGCTGTCGGCCGGCCTCGCGCTGCTGCCCGGCCTGCTGGCCGGAGTCGCGGCCGGCGTCGTCCTGCGGGTCACCGGCCGCGCCGCCATCGGGCCCGCCCTGCTCGGCATGCTCCCGGCCGCGCTGTGCCTGCCGCTGCTCGCCGTCGCGCTCGGCATGGCCGTCGAACGGCGGCCCCGGCTGACCCGCGCCGTCCGGCGGTGGACCGCGCCCGCCGTCCTGCTGCTGGGCGCCCTGGTCGCCCAGAGCGCGCTGGCGGCGGCCGGCCACCGGGCGCGCGTCCTGGAGTGGGCCGAGCTGTGGTCGGGGCCGTGGGGCTGGGCCGCGCAGCCGGTGATCCGCGCGACCGGCGGCTCGGTGCCCGGCTGGCCGGCCGCGGTCGTACTGCTCGCCGCGGCCACCGCGGCGGCCGTGTACCGCGCGTACGGCGACGCCGCCCTGGTGCCGACGGGCCGGCTCAGGGAGCGGGCCGCCACCGCGACCACCGTCTCCTCGGTGATGTGGTCCATGGAACTGCGCGCCGCCAAGCTCGCGATCATGGAGGCGGGCGGTGGCAGCACCGCCCGCGGGCTGCGGCTGCCGCCGCCGCGCGGCCGGCTCGGCCGGCACCTCGTGGTCGAGTGGCGCGACCTGCTGGCCCTGCTGCGGGCGCCCGGCCGGCTCGGCCGGGCCGCCGTGTGGACGGCGTGCGGCACCGCGACCGCCGCGCTCGGCGTGGACCTCGGCGGTGAGCGGCGGGTGGTCGGGCTCGTCGTCGGCCTGCTCTTCGGTTACGCGGCGGTCGGCGCGCTCGCCGAGACGGCGCGGCTGGAGACCGACGACGTGCGCAGGGGCGCCTGGGCGCCCTTCCGCTTCCGCACGCTGATGCTGCGGCACGCCGTCGTGCCCGCTGTGCTCGGCGTCCTCCTCGGCCTGCTGGCCGCGGTGCCGCTCGCCGTCGCGGGTACGCCGGCCGCCCTTCTTCTCGTGCCGCTGTGCGCGCCGCCCTTCACCGCGGCCTCGCTCTTCTCCGCCTGCCGCGGGCCGGCCCGCACCCATCTGCTCTTCCTCGGCGGCAACACCCCGGCGGGCGGGCCGGGCCCGCTTCTGTTCGTCGCCTGGTACGCGGCCGGGCCCCTCATCTCCGTCACGGCCCTCGCTCTCGCCCTCAACGGGCCCCTCCACCACACCTTCTCCGGCTCCGCCGCGGCCCAACTCCTCCTCCTCGCCACCCTCCTCACCGCCTTCCTTCTCCTCCTCACCACCCGCGCCGCCGACCGCCTCATCCGCCCATAAGCCCGCGCCAGCGGAGTAGGGCGCCCCGTCAGGGGCGCGGCCCCTGTACCCGCGCGTGCGGAAGACGTTCACCCTCAGGGGCGCGGGGAACTGCGCGCCCAGCCCGCGCGCGCCTACAGACAAAAACCGCCCCCAGTGGGGCAGACGCTGTTGTTTTTGCGACCACCGGGCCGGTGGGGGCTGAGCGCGCAGTTCCCCGCGCCCCTAACTGAACGCACTCCGCAGGAGGGGACCGTCCTCCGCGGTGGCGAGGCAACCTGATCGCCACGCGTCGGCTCTTACCGGGCGTGAAGGACGATCACACCCCACAACCCCCGTCGCGCCGCGCGCTCCTGGCAACCCTCGGGGCCGCCGCCGCGACACTGAGCGGGTGCACGACGACGGTGCGGACGGCGGCGCCCGAGAGGATGGCGGCGCCGCCCGACCCACTGGCGACGCAGCCGTACGGCGAAATGGGCACCCCTTTGGTGATGCAGGTGCTGGCGCACCCGGACGACGACCTGTTCTTCATGAACCCGGACACCGTCCACTCGCTCCAGGCCGGCACCCCCGTGGTCTCGGTGTACGTGACGGCCGGCGAGTCGACCGGTGTGAACCACGAACCGTTCGGCCCGCGCCACCACCACCGGCACGACCGCGCCGCGTACTCCTCGGCGCGGCACCAGGGCCTGCGGCAGGCGTACGCGACGATGCTCGGCCTGCCGCACTTCACGCCGTGGACGACCGAGGTGCTCGACCTCGGCGGCGGGCTGCGCGCGGAGATGGACGCGCTGCGGCACGGCGACCGCCACGCCCGCCTGGTGTTCCTCCAGGTGTCGATGCACGAGCCCGCGCCGGGCGCGAGCCTGCCGCTGATGTGGTCGCGACCGGGCATCGCGCTGCCGTACGTCGACGCGCGGGACGCGCCCGCCGCCGACGACCGGCACAGCGTCTACACCCACCAGCGGCTGCTGGACGTCCTCGCGGGCCTGATGGAACGCTTCCGGCCGACGGAGATCAGGACCCTCGACCCGGACCCGGACATCCAGGCGCACACCGTCGGCGCCGAGCAGCCCGGCTTCTCCGACCACCGCGACCACACGGCGGCGGCGCTGTTCACCTGGAAGGCGATGGCGCAGTGGGTGTCACGGTCGGCGGCGGGCGCCGCCGGCGTGGTGCCCGCCTTCACCACCACTGCCTACCGCGGCTACTACGCCCACCACTGGCCGTACAACCTGCCGCCCGCCACGGTCGCGCTGAAGGCCCGCTTCCTGTTCCAGTACGGCGGCAACGCGGCCTGGCAGTGCGGCAACAAGGCGGGCTGCGGCGACTACGGCCAGGGCGAGAACGAGCCGCTGGCCAACCGCAAGGGCTGGATCCGCTCCACCCACCGCCGCTATTCGGGCGCGCACCGGATCGTGGCGGGGCCGTACGCGTACGAGGTGCTCGGCAACCGGGCGGTGCGGCGGGCGGAGACCCGGCCGGGCAGCGGGGTGTGGGGCGAACCGCAGGACTTGGGCGGCGGGACGCTCGCGCCGGCCCTGTCGTGCGTGCGCACCCGCGACGGCGAGACCCTGCTGTTCGCGCTGCGCTTCGCGGTCCTGGAGGGGCACGGCGGCCCGAACACCCGGGACATCGTCATGTGGCGCGGCGGCGGCTGGTCCTCGCTCGGCAGCCCGGAGACCGACCAGGACCGTACGCGGCGGACGGGTGTGCCGGTCGCGGTCACCGCGCCGGACGGCAGTGTGCACCTGTTCGCCCGCAACGCCGCCAAGGGTGTCAGCACCCGGGTGCTGACCGCCGGGGTGTGGAGCCCGTGGCGCGATCTCGGCGGCGGCGAGGTCCAGGACGGGCTCGCCGTCGTCACCGACGGGCGCGGCCGTATCCACGTCTTCGGCTCGGGCCACACCACCGTCCACCACTGGACCCAGCCCTCCCCCGCCGCCCCCGTCGCGTACGCCCCGCTGAAGCACCTCCCCACCCCGGGCGACATCCCGACCGCGGCCGGATCCCCAACGGGCACGATCACGCTGACGTATCCCCTCCCCGCAAGTTCGACGGAGTACAGCGCCCGTTTTTAAAGGGGCGCGGGGAACTGCGCGACAAGCCCCCACTCGCCCGCAGCGCAAAGCAAAGGGTGCCCCGTAACGCCGAAGCGTTACGGGGCACCCTTTTGAGGCTCTGCGAGCCGCAGGCGGTTACTTATTGATCTTCGTAACCTGGCCGGCGCCCACCGTCCGGCCACCCTCACGGATGGCGAACTTCAGGCCCTCTTCCATGGCGATCGGCTGGATGAGCTGGACGCTCATGGCCGTGTTGTCGCCCGGCATGACCATCTCGGTGCCCTCGGGGAGGGTCACGACGCCGGTCACGTCCGTGGTGCGGAAGTAGAACTGCGGACGGTAGTTGTTGAAGAAGGGGGTGTGACGGCCACCCTCGTCCTTCGACAGGATGTAGGCCTGGGCCTCGAACTCGGTGTGCGGGGTGACCGAACCGGGCTTGATGATGACCTGGCCGCGCTCGACGTCCTCGCGCTTGATGCCGCGGAGCAGCAGACCGACGTTCTCACCGGCCTGGCCCTCGTCGAGCAGCTTGCGGAACATCTCGATGCCGGTGACCGTGGTGGTGGTCTTCTCCTGCTTGATGCCGATGATGTCAACGGTCTCGTTGACCTTCAGGACACCACGCTCGATGCGGCCGGTGACGACGGTGCCACGACCGGTGATCGTGAAGACGTCCTCGATCGGCATCAGGAACGGCTTGTCGACGTCACGCTCGGGGGTCGGGATGGCCTCGTCGACGGCGTGCATGAGGCCGAGGAGCTTCTCGCCCCACTCCTTGTCGCCCTCGAGCGCCTTGAGCGCGGAGACGCGCACGACCGGCAGGTCGTCGCCCGGGAACTCGTACTCGGAGAGCAGCTCGCGGACCTCGAGCTCGACGAGCTCCAGGATCTCCTCGTCGTCCACCATGTCGGCCTTGTTCAGCGCGACGACGATGTACGGCACGCCGACCTGGCGGGCCAGGAGCACGTGCTCCTTGGTCTGCGGCATCGGGCCGTCGGTCGCGGCGACCACCAGGATGGCGCCGTCCATCTGCGCCGCACCGGTGATCATGTTCTTGATGTAGTCCGCGTGACCGGGGCAGTCGACGTGCGCGTAGTGACGCGACTCGGTCTGGTACTCGACGTGCGCGATGGAGATGGTGATACCGCGCTGGCGCTCCTCGGGAGCCTTGTCGATCTGGTCGAACGCCGAGGCCTCGTTGAGGTTCGGGTACGCGTCGTGCAGCACCTTGGTGATCGCCGCGGTAAGGGTCGTCTTACCGTGGTCGATGTGACCGATGGTGCCGATGTTGACGTGCGGCTTAGTCCGCTCGAACTTCGCCTTCGCCACTGGGGTCCTCCTGGGAGTGGATCTGTACGCCTTGCTTCATCGGCGCCAGGTGATCTTTGCTGGATGCAAGCCTAGAGCGACTTATTCGCCCTTGGCCTTCGCGATGATCTCCTCGGCGACGTTCCGCGGAACCTCGGCGTAGGAGTCGAACTGCATGGAGTAGCTGGCCCGGCCCGAGGTCTTGGACCGGAGGTCGCCGACGTAGCCGAACATCTCCGACAGCGGAACCAGGCCCTTGACGACCCGGGCACCGCTGCGCTCCTCCATGGCCTGGATCTGGCCACGGCGGGAGTTGAGGTCGCCGATGACGTCGCCCATGTAGTCCTCGGGCGTGGTGACCTCGACGGCCATCATCGGTTCGAGGAGCACGGGGCTCGCCTTGCGGGCACCCTCCTTGAACGCCTGCGAACCGGCGATCTTGAACGCCAGCTCGGAGGAGTCGACCTCGTGGTAGCCGCCGTCGATCAGGGTGACGCGGACGCCCACCATCTCGTAGCCGGCCAGGATGCCGAACTTCATGGCCTCCTGCGCACCGGCGTCCACCGACGGGATGTACTCGCGGGGGATGCGGCCACCGGTGACCTTGTTGACGAACTCGTAGGTCGCGTCGCCGCCTTCCAGCGGCTCCAGCATGATCTGCACCTTGGCGAACTGACCGGTACCACCGGTCTGCTTCTTGTGGGTGTAGTCGATGCGCTCGACCGTCTTGCGAATGGTCTCGCGGTACGCGACCTGCGGCTTGCCGACGTTGGCCTCGACCCGGAACTCGCGCCGCATACGGTCGACCAGCACCTCGAGGTGCAGTTCGCCCATACCGCCGATGATGGTCTGGCCGGTCTCCTCGTCCGAGTGAACCTGGAAGGAGGGGTCCTCCTCCGAGAGCCGCTGGATGGCGACACCCAGCTTCTCCTGGTCACCCTTGGACTTGGGCTCGATCGCGACCTGGATCACCGGCGCCGGGAAGTCCATGGACTCCAGGATCACCGGGTTCTTGTCGTCGCACAGCGTCTCACCGGTGGTGGTCTGCTTCAGGCCCATGACGGCGATGATGTCGCCGGCGCCCACCGACTCGATCTCCTCACGCTTGTTCGCGTGCATGCGGTAGATCTTGCCGATGCGCTCCTTCTTGCCCTTGACCGAGTTCAGCACGGCGGAACCCGACTCCAGGCGGCCCGAGTAGACCCGGACGAAGGTGAGCTTGCCCAGGTGGGGGTCGCTCATGATCTTGAACGCGAGACCGGAGAACGGCTCGTCGTCCGACGGCTTGCGCTTGATGATCTCTTCCGCGTTGCCGACGGCGTGGCCCTCGATGGCCTCGACGTCCAGCGGCGACGGAAGGTAGCGCACGACCGCGTCGAGCAGGGGCTGGACGCCCTTGTTCTTGAACGCGGTGCCGCAGAACACGGGGGTGACGGTGACGGAGCCCGCGCCGCCCTTGGAGGCGAGGGTGATCCGGCGGATCGCCGCGATGAGCTGCTCCTGGTCGGGCTCCTGGCCCTCCAGGTACAGCTCCATCATGGCGTCGTCGTGCTCGGCGACGGCTTCGAGCAACTTGCCGCGCCACTCGTCGGCCGCCTCGACGTGGGTGTCGGGGATGTCGACGGTGTCGTACATCTCGCCCTTGGTCGCCTCGGCGGACCAGACCAGCGCCTTCATCTGGACGAGGTCGACCACGCCCTTGAAGTCGGCCTCGGCGCCGATCGGCAGCTGCATGACCAGCGGCACCGCACCGAGGCGGTCCACGATCATGTCGACGCAGCGGTGGAACTCGGCGCCGGTGCGGTCGAGCTTGTTGACGAAGCAGATGCGGGGCACGCCGTAACGGTCGGCCTGACGCCACACCGTCTCGGACTGCGGCTCCACACCGGCGACGCCGTCGAACACCGTGACGGCGCCGTCGAGGACGCGGAGCGAACGCTCCACCTCGACGGTGAAGTCGACGTGACCGGGGGTGTCGATGATGTTGATGGTGTGGTCGACATCATCGAGCGGCCAGTGACAGGTCGTCGCGGCGGACGTGATCGTGATGCCGCGCTCCTGCTCCTGCTCCATCCAGTCCATGGTGGCTGCGCCGTCGTGGACTTCACCGATCTTGTACGAAACACCGGTGTAGAACAGGATCCGCTCGGTGGTCGTCGTCTTGCCCGCGTCGATGTGGGCCATGATCCCGATGTTGCGGACCCTGGCCAGGTCAAGCGAAGTGGTGGCCATGTGGCTCAGTCTTCTCTCGGTTCTCGATGGGGGTGGTGACTACCAGCGGTAGTGCGCGAAGGCCTTGTTGGACTCGGCCATCTTGTGCGTGTCCTCGCGGCGCTTCACGGAAGCACCCAGGCCATTGCTGGCGTCGAGGATCTCGTTCATCAGGCGCTCGGTCATGGTCTTCTCGCGCCGGGCGCGGGAGTAGCCGACCAGCCAGCGCAGCGCCAGCGTGTTCTGACGGCCGGGGCGGACCTCGACCGGGACCTGGTAGGTCGCACCGCCGACGCGGCGGGACTTGACCTCCAGGGTGGGCTTGATGTTCTCCAGCGCGCGCTTGAGCGTGATGACCGGGTCGTTGCCCGACTTCTCACGCAGGCCCTCGAGGGCGCCGTACACGATGCGCTCGGCGGTGGAGCGCTTGCCGTGCAGGAGGATCTTGTTGACGAGGGACGTCACCAGCGGGGAGCCGTAAACCGGGTCGATGATGACCGGGCGCTTCGGGGCGGGGCCCTTACGAGGCATTCTTACTTCTCCTTCTTGGCGCCGTAGCGGCTGCGAGCCTGCTTACGGTTCTTGACGCCCTGCGTGTCGAGCGAACCGCGGATGATCTTGTAGCGAACACCCGGAAGGTCCTTCACACGACCACCGCGCACGAGCACGATCGAGTGCTCCTGCAGGTTGTGGCCCTCACCCGGGATGTAAGCGGTGACCTCGATGCCGCTGGTCAGGCGCACACGGGCGACCTTACGCAGGGCCGAGTTCGGCTTCTTGGGGGTGGTCGTGTACACACGCGTGCAAACGCCACGACGCTGGGGGGAACCCTTCAGCGCGGGCGTCTTGTTCTTCTCGACCTTGTCCTGCCGGCCCTTTCGGACCAGCTGCTGGATCGTAGGCACCGTTTCTCCGGTTTCTGTGTGCCGATCTCGATACATCTAACCTGGGGCCCGACCCACGCGGTCGGGTGTGTCGCGGACCCCACACGTATCCGAACAAACGGAGAAGTGCGTATTTCGGGTGACGCGGCCTCGGTGGCCTCACGCGGTCGCATGGCACGCGCGAGGACCCGGGCACACCCCAGGCACAAGGTCAGAGCGTACCTACCGCATCGGCTGTGGTCAAAACAAATGCAAACGCGCAGATCAGCCGCTTCGGTCCGGTCAGCTGCCGACGGCGCTCAGCACCCAGACCAGGATCCAGAAGGCCAGACCGAGATAGCCGATCACCAGTCCGGCCGTCGCCATCCCGTCGCCCTGGTCGCCGCGCTCCTTGATCTGCTTCTTGGCCACGTGCCCGAGCGCGATGGCGCCGGCCGACCCCAGCCCGAAGCTGAACGAGCCCACCAGCGAGCAGACCAGCGCGCCGATCGCGGCCCCGTTGGTCTTCGGCGGCGGCGGATAACCGTACGGGTACGGCTGCGGATACGGCGGCATCGGCCGCGGCAGCGGCTTGAACGTGGCCGGCACCGGATACGGCTGCGCCGGCCCGGACCGCGGGATGTCCGCGGTCAGCTCGTCCAACTCGCTGTACGTACGCGCCGCGTAGGCCCGGCCGATCCGCTCCTCGTACTCCCCCTGCCGCAAACGGCCCTCGGTGAACGCGTCCTTCAGTACGTTCACCGCACGTTCCCGATCCGCATCCCCGGCCAGCATGCTTCCATAATGCCGCAGAGCGGCCGCCCCCGAGAGGGACGGCCGCTCTGTGACAGCACTGCGACGACGGGACGACGCCGACTAGCCGTTGTACGGGCCGTAGTCGTAGTCCTCCAGCGGGACGGCCTGGCCGGAGCCGGTGCCGAACGGGCTGTAGTCGATGTCGTCGTAGCCGACGGCCGAGTACATCGCGGCCTTGGCCTCCTCGGTCGGCTCCACCCGGATGTTGCGGTAGCGGGCGAGGCCCGTACCGGCCGGGATCAGCTTGCCGATGATGACGTTCTCCTTCAGGCCCAGCAGCGAGTCCGACTTGGCGTGGATCGCCGCGTCGGTCAGCACCCGGGTCGTCTCCTGGAAGGAGGCGGCCGACAGCCAGGACTCCGTGGCCAGCGACGCCTTGGTGATACCCATCAACTGCGGACGGCCGGAGGCCGGGTGACCGCCCTCGGACACCACACGGCGGTTCTCGGTCTCGAACCGGCCGCGCTCGACCAGCTCGCCGGGCAGCAGCTCCGCGTCGCCGGACTCGATGATCGTCACCCGGCGCAGCATCTGCCGGATGATGATCTCGATGTGCTTGTCGTGGATCGACACACCCTGCGAGTTGTAGACCTTCTGCACTTCCTGCACCAGGTGGATCTGCACCTGGCGCTGGCCGAGGATCCGCAGCACGTCGTGCGGGTTGGTGGCACCGAAGGTCAGCTTCTCGCCGACCTCGACGTGGTCGCCCTCGCCCACCATCAGCTTGGCGCGCTTGGAGATCGGGTAGGCGATCTCCTCGGCACCGTCGTCCGGGGTGACGACGAGCTTCTTCGTCTTCTCGGTCTCCTCGATCCGGACCCGGCCGGACGCCTCGGAGATCGGGGCGACACCCTTCGGGACCCGGGCCTCGAACAGCTCGACGACACGCGGCAGACCCTGCGTGATGTCGTCACCGGCCACACCACCGGTGTGGAAGGTACGCATCGTCAGCTGGGTGCCGGGCTCACCGATCGACTGGGCGGCGATGATGCCGACCGCCTCGCCGATGTCGACCAGCTTGCCGGTGGCCAGCGAACGGCCGTAGCAGTACGCGCAGGTGCCGACGGTCGACTCGCAGGTCAGGATCGAACGGGTCTTGACCTCCTCGACGCCGTGCCGCACCAGCTGGTCGATCAGCACGTCACCGAGGTCGACGTTGGCCGGCGCGATGACCTTGCCGTCCACCACGACGTCCTCGGCGAGCATGCGGGCGTAGACGCTGGTCTCGACGTCGTCCGTCTTGCGCAGCGTGCCGTCCGCGGCGCGCTCGGCGATCCGCAGCTTCAGACCGCGCTCGGTGCCGCAGTCCTCCTCGCGGATGATCACGTCCTGCGACACGTCCACCAGACGACGGGTCAGGTAACCCGAGTCGGCGGTGCGCAGCGCGGTGTCGGCCAGACCCTTACGGGCACCGTGGGTGGAGATGAAGTACTCCAGCACGGACAGGCCCTCACGGAAGGACGCCTTGATCGGACGGGCGATCGTCTCGTTCTTGGCGTTCGACACCAGACCTCGCATACCCGCGATCTGACGCATCTGCATCATGTTTCCGCGGGCCCCGGAGTCCACCATCATGAAGATGGGGTTGGTCTTCGGGAAGTTCGCGTTCATCGCCACGGCCACCTCGTTGGTCGCCTTGGTCCAGATCGCGATGAGTTCCTGGGTGCGCTCGTCCTTGGTGATCAGACCGCGCTCGTACTGCTTCTGGACCTTCTCGTCCTGGGCCTCGTACGACGCGATGATCGCCTTCTTGGCCTCCGGCACCACGATGTCGGTGACGGCCACGGTCACGCCGGACCGGGTCGCCCAGTGGAAGCCCGCCGCCTTCAGGTTGTCGAGCGTCGCCGCCACGATCACCTTCGGGTAGCGCTCGGCGAGGTCGTTGACGATCTCGGAGAGCTGCTTCTTGCCGACCGCGTAGTCCACGAACGGGTAGTCCTCGGGCAGCAGCTCGTTGAAGAGCGCCCGGCCCATGGTCGTGCGCAGCCGGAAGCTGTCGCCGACCTGGTACGGCTCCTCGCCCTCCACCGGCTCCGGCGGGGTCCAGCCGCGCGGCGGGACGGTGCCCACCGGGAAGCGGATGTCGACCTTCGCCTGCATGGACAGCTCGCGCGCGTCGAAGGCCATGATGGCCTCGGCGGTCGAACCGAACGCCCGGCCCTCGCCCTTGACCTCGCGCTCCTCGGAGTCCGTGGTCAGGAAGAACAGGCCCAGCACCATGTCCTGGGTCGGCATGGTGACCGGCCGGCCGTCGGCCGGCTTGAGGATGTTGTTCGAGGACAGCATCAGGATGCGGGCCTCGGCCTGCGCCTCCGCGGACAGCGGCAGGTGCACGGCCATCTGGTCGCCGTCGAAGTCCGCGTTGAACGCGGTGCAGACCAGCGGGTGGATCTGGATGGCCTTGCCCTCGACCAGCTGCGGCTCGAAGGCCTGGATGCCCAGGCGGTGCAGGGTCGGCGCGCGGTTCAGCAGCACCGGGTGCTCGGCGATGACCTCTTCGAGCACGTCGTACACGACCGTGCGGCCGCGCTCGACCATGCGCTTGGCCGACTTGATGTTCTGCGCGTGGTTGAGGTCCACCAGGCGCTTCATCACGAACGGCTTGAAGAGCTCCAGCGCCATGGCCTTGGGCAGGCCGCACTGGTGCAGCTTGAGCTGCGGGCCGACGACGATCACCGAACGGGCGGAGTAGTCGACGCGCTTGCCGAGCAGGTTCTGCCGGAAGCGGCCCTGCTTGCCCTTGAGCATGTCGGACAGCGACTTCAGCGGACGGTTGCCGGGGCCCGTGACCGGGCGGCCGCGGCGGCCGTTGTCGAAGAGCGCGTCCACGGCCTCCTGGAGCATGCGCTTCTCGTTGTTCACGATGATCTCGGGGGCACCGAGGTCGAGAAGCCGCTTCAGGCGGTTGTTGCGGTTGATCACGCGGCGGTACAGGTCGTTGAGGTCGGAGGTCGCGAAGCGGCCACCGTCCAGCTGCACCATCGGACGCAGGTCCGGCGGGATCACCGGGACGCAGTCCAGCACCATGCCGTTGGGCTTGTTGGTGGTCTGCAGGAACGCGGAGACGACCTTGAGGCGCTTGAGCGCACGGGTCTTCTTCTGGCCCTTGCCGGTGCGGATGATCTCGCGGAGGCGCTCGGCCTCCTCCTCCAGGTCGAAGGACTCCAGGCGCTTCTGCAGCGCCGCGGCACCCATCGAGCCCTGGAAGTACGTGCCGAAGCGGTCGCGCAGCTCGCGGTAGAGCAGCTCGTCGCCCTCCAGGTCCTGGACCTTGAGGTTCTTGAAGCGCGCCCACACCTCGTCGAGCCGGTCGATCTCGCGCTGCGCGCGGTCGCGCAGCTGCTTCATCTCGCGCTCGGCGCCCTCGCGGACCTTGCGGCGGACGTCGGCCTTGGCGCCTTCGTTCTCCAGCTCGGCCAGGTCGGCTTCCAGCTTCTTCTGCCGGCCCTCGACGTCGGCGTCACGGCGCTGCTCGACCTGCTGGCGCTCGACGGAGACCTGGGCCTCCAGCGACGGCAGGTCGCGGGTGCGGCGCTCGTCGTCCACCCACGTGATCATGTACGCCGCGAAGTAGATGACCTTCTCCAGGTCCTTCGGGGCGAGGTCGAGCAGGTAGCCCAGGCGCGAGGGAACGCCCTTGAAGTACCAGATGTGCGTGACGGGCGCGGCCAGCTCGATGTGGCCCATCCGCTCGCGCCGCACCTTGGCGCGAGTGACCTCGACGCCGCAGCGCTCACAGATGATGCCCTTGAAGCGGACCCGCTTGTACTTGCCGCAGTAGCACTCCCAGTCCCGGGTGGGGCCGAAGATCTTCTCGCAGAAGAGCCCGTCCTTTTCCGGCTTGAGGGTGCGGTAGTTGATGGTCTCCGGCTTCTTCACTTCGCCGTGCGACCAGGTACGAATGTCGTCCGCGGTGGCGAGGCCGATCCGCAGCTCGTCGAAGAAGTTGACGTCGAGCACTGTGTCGTCAATCCCTCTCAGGGTTGATTCTCAAATGGTCTGAACGGGTCGTGGGGGCCGCCCGGCTCCTCTTCCAAGGGGGCCGGGCGGCAACCCGTCAGACCTCTTCGACGCTGCTCGGCTCGCGCCGGGACAGGTCGATACCGAGCTCTTCCGCGGCGCGGAACACGTCCTCGTCGGTGTCCCGCATCTCGATGGACATGCCGTCCGAGGACAGCACCTCCACGTTGAGGCAGAGCGACTGCATTTCCTTGATGAGCACCTTGAAGGACTCGGGAATGCCCGGCTCGGGGATGTTCTCGCCCTTGACGATGGCCTCGTAGACCTTCACGCGGCCGAGCACGTCGTCGGACTTGATGGTGAGCAGCTCTTGGAGGGCGTAGGCAGCGCCGTACGCCTCCAGCGCCCACACCTCCATCTCGCCGAATCGCTGACCGCCGAACTGCGCCTTACCACCGAGCGGCTGCTGGGTGATCATCGAGTACGGGCCGGTGGACCGGGCGTGCAGCTTGTCGTCCACCAGGTGGTGCAGCTTGAGGATGTACATGTAGCCGATCGAGATCGGCTCCGGGAACGGCTCGCCGGAGCGGCCGTCGAAGAGCCGGGCCTTGCCGGACGGCAGGACCATGCGGTCGCCGTCGCGGTTCGGGATCGTCGACTCGAACAGGCCGCGGATCTCGTCCTCGCGGGCGCCGTCGAAGACCGGGGTGGCCACGTTGGTGCCGGGCGCGACCTGGTCGGCGTCGATCGCCTGGAGGCGGCGGGCCCACTCCTCGCCGATGCCGGAGACGTCCCAGCCCTGCTTGGCGAGCCAGCCGAGGTGGATCTCCAGCACCTGTCCCGGGTTCATCCGGGACGGGACGCCGAGCGGGTTGAGGATGATGTCGACCGGGGTGCCGTCCTCGGTGAACGGCATGTCCTCGACGGGCAGGATCTTGGAGATGACGCCCTTGTTGCCGTGCCGGCCGGCCAGCTTGTCGCCGTCGGTGATCTTCCGCTTCTGCGCCACGTACACGCGCACCAGCTGGTTGACACCGGGGGGCAGCTCGTCGCCCTCCTCGCGGTCGAAGACGCGGACGCCGATGACCTTGCCGGTCTCGCCGTGCGGCACCTTCAGCGAGGTGTCACGGACCTCACGGGCCTTCTCGCCGAAGATCGCGCGCAGCAGCCGCTCCTCCGGGGTCAGCTCCGTCTCGCCCTTGGGCGTGACCTTGCCGACCAGGATGTCGCCGGCCACCACGTCGGCGCCGATCCGGATGATCCCGCGCTCGTCGAGGTCGGCGAGGACCTCCTCGGAGACGTTGGGGATGTCCCGGGTGATCTCCTCCGGGCCGAGCTTGGTGTCCCGGGCGTCGACCTCGTGCTCCTCGATGTGGATCGAGGAGAGGACGTCGTCCTGGACCAGCCGCTGGCTGAGGATGATCGCGTCTTCGTAGTTGTGGCCCTCCCAGGGCATGAACGCCACCAGGAGGTTCTTGCCGAGGGCCATCTCGCCCTCGTCGGTGGACGGGCCGTCGGCCAGCACCTGGCCGACCACGACCCGGTCGCCCTCGTCCACGACGACCTTCTGGTTGAAGGAGGTGCCCTGGTTGGAGCGGGAGAACTTGGCGACCCGGTACGTGGTGTACGTGCCGTCGTCGTTGGTGATGGTGACGTAGTCCGCGGAGACCTCCTGGACCACACCGTCCTTCTCGGCCTTGATGACGTCGCCGGCGTCGACCGCGCAGCGGTACTCCATGCCGGTGCCGACCAGCGGCGCCTCGGCCTTGATCAGCGGTACGGCCTGGCGCATCATGTTCGATCCCATGAGCGCGCGGTTGGCGTCGTCGTGCTCCAGGAACGGGATCATCGCGGTGGCGACCGACACCATCTGGCGCGGCGAGACGTCCATGTAGTCGACGTCGTCGCCGGGGATGTAGTCGATCTCGCCGCCACGTCGGCGGACCAGCACGCGGGACTCGGCGAACCGCAGGTTCTCGTCGAGCGGCGCGTTGGCCTGCGCGATCACGAAGCGGTCTTCCTCGTCCGCGGTCAGGTAGTCGACGTCGTCGGTGACGACGCCCTCGACGACCTTGCGGTACGGGGTCTCGACGAAGCCGAACGCGTTGACCCGGCCGTAGGAGGCGAGCGAGCCGATCAGGCCGATGTTCGGGCCTTCGGGGGTCTCGATCGGGCACATCCGGCCGTAGTGCGACGGGTGCACGTCGCGGACCTCGAAGCCGGCCCGCTCACGGGACAGACCGCCGGGGCCCAGCGCCGACAGGCGGCGCTTGTGGGTCAGGCCGGACAGCGGGTTCGTCTGGTCCATGAACTGCGAGAGCTGGCTGGTGCCGAAGAACTCCTTGATGGAGGCGACGACCGGCCGGATGTTGATCAGGGTCTGCGGCGTGATCGCCTCGACGTCCTGGGTCGTCATCCGCTCGCGGACCACGCGCTCCATACGGGCCAGACCCGTACGGACCTGGTTCTGGATCAGCTCGCCGACGTTGCGCAGGCGGCGGTTGCCGAAGTGGTCGATGTCGTCGACCTCGACCACGATCTGCGAACCGTTGTCGCCACTGGTCTCGGTCTCACCGGCGTGCAGCTTCACCAGGTACTTGATGGTGGCGATGATGTCGTCGGTGGTGAGGACGCCGGCGTCCAGGGGCGCGTCGCTGCCGAGCTTCTTGTTCACCTTGTAGCGGCCGACCTTGGCGAGGTCGTAGCGCTTGGGGTTGAAGTAGAGGTTCTCCAGCAGGGTCTGCGCGGCCTCCTTGGTCGGCGGCTCGCCCGGACGCAGCTTGCGGTAGATGTCGAGCAGCGCGTCGTCCTGGCCCTGGGTGTGGTCCTTCTCCAGGGTGGCGCGCATCGACTCGTAGTCGCCGAACTCGTCCAGGATCTGCTCGGTGCTCCAGCCGAGCGCCTTGAGCAGCACGGTGACCGACTGCTTGCGCTTGCGGTCGATGCGGACACCGACCATGTCGCGCTTGTCGATCTCCATCTCCAGCCAGGCACCCCGGGACGGGATGATCTTGGCGGAGAAGATGTCCTTGTCGGACGTCTTGTCGATCTGGCTGTCGAAGTAGACACCCGGCGAGCGGACCAGCTGCGAGACGACGACACGCTCGGTGCCGTTGATGCAGAAGGTGCCCTTGGAGGTCATCAGGGGGAAGTCGCCCATGAAGACCGTCTGGGACTTGATCTCGCCGGTCTCGTTGTTGGTGAACTCGGCGGTGACGAAGAGCGGGGCGCCGTAGGTGAAGTCGCGCTCCTTGCACTCGTCGAGCGAGTTCTTCGGCGGCTCGAAGCGGTGGTCACGGAACGTGAGGGACATCGACCCGGAGAAGTCCTCGATCGGGGAGATCTCCTCGAAGATCTCCTCCAGACCGGACTTCCTGGGGACGTCCTGCCCACTGTCCAGGGCCGCCTCGACGCGGGCCTTCCACGCGGCGTTGCCGAGCAGCCAGTCAAAGCTCTCGGTCTGGAGCGCGAGGAGGTTCGGAACTTCGAGCGGTTCACGGATCTTCGCGAATGAGATGCGCAGCGGGGCGGTGCTTGCGCCGTTGTTCGAATTGGTGGTCGAGGCGTTGCGCGAGGCGGCCAAGAGGGGGTCCTTCCGAGGGCTCGGACTCACTACGCGCATACCGGTCCGCCCCTGAGCGTACGAAGAAAGCCCTGATGGGAGACTTCTTCAGCAGTGCTCAGACGTGGGCATGCCGCTGGTGACGGGCCAGGCAGCAGCTAACAGGCAGCGCAAAGGGTCAGTGTAGCCACTCGGCACACTGATGTCCAGGCAGAGATTCGGAGTACCGAATCATCGCCCCCTCGCCCGTCGTGCGGATCCCGCCTCGGAACCGGATCCGCGCCTGCGCCATGCATTCCCGCATCTCCCCCGATCCATGCATCCAACCCGGATCGAAGTCTCGACGCGTCCTGAGAATTGCGCGCCGCGTGCGGTTCGTCAAGGCCCTGGCCTGCCGGACATGCTCACAGCCCCGCCGGCAGCCCCGCCCGTGACCAGGCGTCCGTAGGCGTTCGGGTGCCGGTCCCGTGCGGGAACGATCACCTTAACCGCACGCCCGTACCGGACCGCGGCAAGGACGCGGGAACGACCGAGGGCGGCCACCCGGATGGGTGACCGCCCTGCGGCTGTCCGGCCCCCTGGGGGCCCGGACGGGGTACTGCGGCGCTGCGGGTGCAGCGGGGTGTTACTTGACCTCGACCGAGGCGCCGGCGCCCTTGAGGGACTCGGCGGCCTTGTCCGCGGCGTCCTTGGCGACCTTCTCCAGGACGGGCTTGGGGGCGCCGTCCACGAGGTCCTTGGCCTCCTTCAGGCCGAGCGAGGTCAGCTCACGCACGACCTTGATGACCTGGATCTTCTTGTCACCGGCGGCGGTCAGGATGACGTCGAACTCGTCCTGCTCCGGGGCGGCCTCGACGGCGGCGGCAGCGCCACCACCGGCGACGGCGGCGGCGACGGGGGCGGCCGCGGTGACGTCGAACTTCTCCTCGAAGGCCTTCACGAACTCGGAGAGCTCGATGAGGGTGAGGGTCTCGAACTGCTCGAGCAGCTCGGCCTGGCTGAGCTTCGCCATGATGGCGGTCCTTCCACTAATTCGGCTGGTGCCGGGTGTACACGAATCGGCGGGCGTACTCGGTGCCCGCTGGGCTGCGGGAGCGTCTTACTCCGCGGCCTCGGCGGGAGCCGGCGTACCGGCACCGCCCTGCTCGGCCTCCTGCTTGGCACGAAGCGCTTCCGCGGTGCGGACGAACTTCGACGGGAGCGCCTGGAAGAGCGCGGCAGCCTGCGACTGCTTGGCCTTCATGGCGCCCGCCAGCTTGGCGAGCAGCACCTCGCGGGACTCGAGGTCCGCGAGCTTCTTGATCTCGTCGGCGGACAGCGCCTTGCCGTCAAGGACACCGCCCTTGATGACGAGAGCGGGGTTGTCCTTGGCGAAGTCGCGCAGACCCTTCGCCGCCTCGACCGGGTCACCGGTCACGAAGGCGACGGCCGACGGACCCGCGAACAGGTCGTCGAGCGTGCTGATCCCGGCCTCGTTGGCCGCGATCTTGGTCAGCGTGTTCTTCACCACGGCGTACGTGGCGTTCTCACCGAGCGAACGGCGCAGCGTCTTGAGCTGCGCCACGGTGAGACCGCGGTACTCGGTCAGCACTGCGGCGTTCGAGGCGCGGAACTGATCCGTCAACTCGGCAACCGCGGCAGCCTTGTCGGGCCTCGCCATGAGTCTCGGCCTCCTTCCGGGTGATTGCGGACCGCACGGAATGAAGGGGACTTGGCAAAATACGAACGCCCCGGCGCAGGCGCACGGGGCGTGACTCGACGGAAAGAACTTCCGCGCGGCGGAAATCTCTTCCGGAGTCCATCCACGATCACCTGCGCGGGTCGTCCGCAGTGAGCGGATCCTTCGGCCGCCACGCCCCTTCGGGGCACGGCAACGACCAGCGGTCTTTGGCTTCTCCGCAAGCGTACGGGAGGGGCCGGGGGAAAACCAAATCCGGCCCCCGTGCGCGGAGCACGGGGGCCGGATGCGGTCACTCGGAGACCGGGGTCGTCATCAGACGGACGCCGGGTCCTCCTCGACGAGGAGGTTGCGGGTGCGGTTGGGGTCGACCTGGATGCCGGGGCCCATGGTGGTGCTCACGGCGGCCTTCTTGATGTAACGGCCCTTGGCCGCGGACGGCTTGAGCCGCAGGATCTCGTCCAGCGCCGCCGCGTAGTTCTCCACCAGCTTGGTCTCGTCGAAGGAGACCTTGCCGATGATGAAGTGCAGGTTCGAGTGCTTGTCGACGCGGAACTCGATCTTGCCGCCCTTGATGTCCGTGACAGCCTTCGCCACGTCCGGGGTGACCGTGCCGGTCTTCGGGTTCGGCATCAGGCCACGCGGGCCGAGCACGCGGCCGAGGCGGCCGACCTTGCCCATGAGGTCCGGGGTGGCGACGACGGCGTCGAAGTCCAGCCGGCCCTTGGAGACCTCGTCGATCAGTTCGTCGGAGCCGACGATGTCGGCTCCCGCGGCTTCCGCGGCCGCAGCACGGTCACCGGTCGCGAAGACCAGGACCCGGGCGGTCTTGCCGGTGCCGTGCGGAAGGTTCACGGTGCCGCGGACCATCTGGTCGGCCTTGCGCGGGTCCACACCCAGGCGGAAGGCGACCTCGACGGTCGAGTCGAACTTGGTGGTCGCGGTGTCCTTGGCGATGCGGACGGCCTCGAGCGGGGCGTACAGGCGCTCCGCGTCGATCTTGGTGTCCGCAGCGCGGAGAGACTTGCTGCGCTTGCTCACTTGCTGCTCCTGATTACTCGTGTTGGGAGTCGTGGTGCGGGCCGAGCAGGCCCTGCCACAGAGGGGTTGCCACCCCTCGACGCGCTGGGGGCTGTCAGCCCTCGACCGTGATGCCCATGGAGCGGGCGGTGCCGGCGATGATCTTCTCGGCGGCGTCCAGGTCGTTGGCGTTCAGGTCGGGGAGCTTCGTCGTGGCGATCTCCCGCACCTGGTCGCGGGTGAGCTTGGCGACCTTCTTCACGTGCGGCTCGCCGGAGCCCTTGTCGACGCCCGCGGCCTTCAGGATCAGCTTGGCCGCCGGCGGGGTCTTGGTGATGAAGGTGAAGGAACGGTCCTCGTAGACCGTGATCTCCACCGGGATCACCATGCCGCGCTGCGACTCGGTCGCCGCGTTGTAGGCCTTGCAGAACTCCATGATGTTCACGCCGTGCTGGCCCAGCGCGGGGCCGACCGGCGGGGCCGGGTTGGCCGCACCGGCGTTGATCTGGAGCTTGATCAGCCCCGTGACCTTCTTCTTCTTGGGAGGCATTGCTCTCTCCGGGTCCTGTTGAGAGTGTTCGTGCCTGCGTACAGGCATACCGCACCACTTTAGCGGGTATTACGCCGCATCCTGAAACCGGCCGGTGGCCGGGGTACGCGAGCGGCCCCCGTACGACGGAAACCGCCGGACGGGGGCCGCTGGGAAGACCGTGTCAGTTCTTCTGGATCTGGTCGAAGCTCAGCTCGACCGGGGTCTCGCGGCCGAAGATCTCGACGAGTCCCTTGACCTTCTTCGAGTCCGGGTTGATCTCGTTGATCGTCGCCTGGAGGGTGGCGAAGGGGCCGTCGGTGACGGTGACCGAGTCGCCGACCTCGAAGTCCAGCACCTGGACCTCGACCTTGCGGGGCTGGGCGGTGCCCTCCGCGATGGCGGCGGCCTCGGCCGCGGCCTCGACCTCGGGGGCGAGCATCTTGACGATCTCGTCCAGCGTCAGCGGGTACGGGTCGTACGCGTTGCCGACGAAGCCGGTGACACCGGGGGTGTTGCGGACGACGCCCCAGGACTCGTTCGTCAGGTCCATGCGCACCAGCACGTAGCCGGGGAGCTTGTTCTGCCGAATAGTCTTGCGGTCGCCGTTCTTGATCTGGACGACTTCTTCCTGGGGGACTTCCGCCTGGTAGATGTAGTCCTCGACGTTGAGCGAGACGGCGCGCTGCTCCAGGTTGGACTTCACGCGGTTCTCGTAGCCGGCGTAGGTGTGGATCACGTACCACTCGCCGGGCAGGGTGCGCAGCTCCTCGCGGAAGGCGGCGACCGCGTCCACGACCGGCTCGGCGGGCGCCTCCGCGGTGTCGGCAGCCTCGTCGTCCGCGGCCTCGTCGCCGTCCGCGTCGTCCGCTTCGGTGACATCGGCTTCCGCGTCGGCTTCTGCGGTCTCCGCGGCCTCGGCCGCTTCCTCCGTGGGCCCGTCGGTCTCGCCGTCGGCGGCCTCGACGAGGTCGAGCGCGGTGTCGTCGCCCTCAACGGTTTCGTCGGCGTCGTACACGTTCGGGTCAGACACGGTGACTGCTTCTTCCTGACTTCAAGGGGTGGAACATGCGGACGGGCGCTGCGTTGACCGGCGGCGCCCCCGCGGGATCAGCCGAAGACGTACGAGACGAGCTTCGAGAATCCCCAGTCAACCACGCTGACGAAGGCGATGACGGTCACAACGAAGACAATCACCACTGTGGTGTACGTGATCAGGTCGTTGCGATTCGGCCAGACCACCTTGCGGAGTTCCGCGACGACCTGCCGGTAGAAGAGCGCCAGCCGGCCGAGGGGGCCCTTCTTGCCGCGCTTGCCACCGCGACGGGGCTTCTTGGCCTCGTCCTCGGACGTGTCAGGCTCGGGGGCCTCGACGGAGTCCGTGATCTCAGTCACTACGTCCTCACCTGACTCCGGGTCGTGGCCGTGTCGCGCCCGTCGCGCGGTACGGCGAGTGCTTTACCTGCCCACGTCCGTCGGGTGACGTGTGGAGCAGGGTCGGAGGGACTCGAACCCACAACCGCTGGTTTTGGAGACCAGTGCTCTACCAATTGAGCTACGACCCTTTGCGACTCCCCCAACGTACCGCAGGAACGTGCCCCAGCGGTGCCGGTGGGAAGGCCATCGACGGATGAGTGTACGTGTTCGTCGCCGGTCCGTCGAACGGCTTGCGCCCGATCAGGTTCCGGCGGCGCCCCGTTCGGCATTTCGTCCGGTTGCCGGCGCCGTCACGTCCACGTTTCGGGAGGGCCCGGGTCCACCTGTCAAACCCGGGTGCCGGGCGTCCGCGGGTTCTGGGAGCATGCAGTCATGAGCGCAGCTACTCCTCCCGTACAGTCCCCCACCGACCGTCGGGTCTCGGCCCGCGTCGGGTCGATCTCCGAGTCCGCGACGCTGGCCGTCGACGCCAAGGCCAAGGCCCTCAAGGCCGCCGGGCGTCCGGTCATCGGGTTCGGCGCGGGAGAGCCCGATTTCCCGACGCCCGGCTACATCGTCGAAGCCGCGGTGGAGGCGTGCCGCAACCCGAAGTACCACCGCTACACCCCGGCCGGCGGTCTGCCGGAGCTGAAGCAGGCGATCGCCGACAAGACGCTCCGCGACTCCGGCTACGCGGTCGAGGCCGCCAACGTGCTGGTCACCAACGGTGGCAAGCAGGCCATCTACGAGGCGTTCGCCGCGATCCTCGACCCGGGTGACGAGGTCATCGTGCCCGCCCCGTACTGGACCACCTACCCCGAGTCGATCCGGCTCGCGGGCGGCGTCCCGGTCGAGGTCGTCGCCGACGAGACGACCGGCTACCGGGTCTCGGTCGAGCAGCTGGAGGCGGCCCGCACCGAGCGCACCAAGGTCGTGCTGTTCGTCTCGCCGTCCAACCCGACCGGCGCCGTCTACAGCCCCGCCGACACCGAGGCGATCGGCCGCTGGGCCGTCGAGCACGGCCTGTGGGTGCTGACCGACGAGATCTACGAGCACCTGGTGTACGGCGACGCGGCCTTCACCTCGCTGCCCACGGTGGTGCCCGAGCTGCGCGACAAGTGCATCGTCGTCAACGGGGTGGCGAAGACGTACGCCATGACCGGCTGGCGGGTCGGGTGGATCGTCGGCCCCAAGGACGTGATCAAGGCCGCGACGAACCTCCAGTCGCACGCCACCTCCAACGTCTCCAACGTGGCGCAGGTCGCCGCGCTGGCCGCCGTCTCCGGCGACCTGGACGCGGTCGCCGAGATGCGGGCCGCCTTCGACCGGCGCCGGCAGACCATCGTGCGGATGCTCAACGAGATCGACGGCGTCGTCTGCCCGACCCCGGAGGGCGCGTTCTACGCCTACCCGTCGGTGAAGGCGCTGCTCGGCAAGGAGATCCGCGGCAAGCGCCCGGCCGACTCCGTGGAGCTGGCCGCGCTGATCCTGGACGAGGCCGAGGTCGCGGTCGTCCCCGGCGAGGCGTTCGGCACCCCGGGCTATCTGCGGCTGTCCTACGCGCTCGGCGACGAGGACCTGGTCGAGGGCGTCTCGCGGCTGCAGAAGCTGCTGGGCGAGGCCACGGACTGACGGTCCTCCCTTCGGGAATCCTTCGGTTGTGATTTCGAGCAAGCCCCCGTTCGGAGAAAGTGGTACCGGACGGGGGCTGTCGTATAGCAGGATCTTGGAATGGCACGCGAAGTCCGTCGGCTCCCCAAAGCACATCTGCACCTGCACTTCACCGGCTCCATGCGCCCGAGCACCCTGCTGGAGCTGGCGGACAAGCACGGCGTCCACCTGCCCGAGGCGCTGACCTCGGGCGAACCGCCCAAATTGCGGGCCACCGACGAGCGCGGCTGGTTCCGCTTCCAGCGGCTGTACGACATCGCCCGCTCGTGCCTGCGCACCCCGGAGGACATCCAGCGGCTGGTCCGCGAGGCCGCCGAGGAGGACGCGGCCGACGGCTCCGGCTGGCTGGAGATCCAGGTCGACCCGACGTCGTACGCGCCGCGGCTCGGCGGGCTGATCCCCACCATGGAGATCGTGCTGGACGCGGTGGACAGCGCCTCGCGGGAGACCGGGGTCGGGATGGCCGTGGTGATCGCCGCGAACCGTATGAAGCACCCGCTGGACGCCCGTACGCTGGCCCGGCTCGCGGTCAGGTACGCCGACCGGGGCGTGGTCGGTTTCGGGCTGTCCAACGACGAACGGCGCGGTCTGGCGCGGGACTTCGACCGGGCCTTCGCGATCGCCCGGGACGGCGGGCTGCTCGCCGCCCCGCACGGCGGCGAGCTGGCGGGCCCCTCCAGCGTCCGGGACTGCCTGGACGACCTGCACGCGGGCCGGATCGGGCACGGGGTGCGCGCCGCCGAGGACCCGCGGCTGCTGCGCAGGCTCGCCGACAAGGGCGTCACCTGCGAGGTCTGCCCCGCCTCCAATGTCGCGCTCGGCGTCTACGACAAGGCCGAGGACGTACCGCTGCGCACCCTGTACGAGGCCGGGGTGCCGATGGCGCTCGGCGCGGACGACCCGCTGCTGTTCGGCTCCCGGCTGGCGGCGCAGTACGACATCGCCCGCGACGCGCACGCCTTCACCGACGCCGAACTGGCCGAGCTGGCACGGCAGTCGGTACGGGCGTCGCGGGCGCCGGAGGAGGTACGGGACCGGCTGCTGGCCGGGATCGCGGAGTGGGAGGCCGAGCCCGCGGACGCCGCTGCCGGAGGCTCTACAGGCTGACGCCCACCAGCACGGGCTCGTTGACCAGGGTCACCCCGAAGGCGGCGCGCACGCCGTCGCGCACCTCGCGGGCGAGCGCGAGCAGGTCCTCGGTGCTGGCGCCGCCGCGGTTGGTGAGCGCCAGGGTGTGCTTGGTGGAGATCCGGGCCGGGCCGCTGCCGTACCCCTTGGTGAAGCCCGCCTTGTCGATCAGCCACGCCGCCGGGACCTTCACCAGGTCCTGGCCGCCGTCCTCGCCCGCCGGGAAGGACGGCGGCGCGGTGTCCGGGCCGAGCCTGTCCTTGGCGCGCTCGACGAAGGCGGCGTGCTCGGGGGCGGTCAGCACGGGGTTGGTGAAGAAGGAGCCGGCCGACCAGGTGTCGTGGTCGGCCTCGTCCAGCACCATGCCCTTGCCGGCGCGCAGCGCGAGCACCGTGTCCCGCGCCTTGTCCAGCGGCACCCGGTCGCCGGGCTCCACGCCCAGTACCCGCGCGGTCTCCGCGTACTTCACCGGCGCCGACAGCCCGTCCGCGTCCTCCAGGCCGAAGCGGACCCGCAGCACGACGAAGCGGTCCGGCTCCGCCTTGAAGCGGCTGTTGCGGTACGAGAAGGCGCACGCGTCATTGGTGAGGGTGACGGTCTCGCGCGCCTTCCGGTCGTACGCGACGACCTCGGTGATGGTGCTGGAGACCTCCTGGCCGTACGCGCCCACGTTCTGGATCGGGGTCGCGCCCGCCGAGCCGGGGATGCCGGCCAGGCACTCCACGCCCGCCAGGCCCGCCTCGACCGTCCGCGCGACGACCGCGCTCCAGGTCTCGCCGGCGGCGGCCTCCAGGGCGGTGCCCGTCAGGGTCACACCGCGGGTAGCGATCCGCAGCGCCGTCCCGGCGAAACCGCGGTCGGCGACGACGAGATTGCTCCCGCCGCCGATCACCAGCAGCGGCTCCCCCGCCGCGTCGGCGGCGGCCACCGCGGCCACGACGTCCTCGTCCGTCCGCGCCGTGACCAGCCGGTCCGCGTCCCCGCCGAGCCGGAAGGTCGT
Organism: Actinacidiphila alni; assembly: GCF_900112845.1. Classification (GTDB taxonomy): domain Bacteria; phylum Actinomycetota; class Actinomycetes; order Streptomycetales; family Streptomycetaceae; genus Actinacidiphila; species Actinacidiphila alni. The sequence goes on along the minus strand of NZ_FONG01000005.1, from coordinate 170,816 downwards.
CAACGGCGCGAGCGGGGCCTTCTCGTATACGTCCACCGGATCAGCCTAGGGCCTGTCCGCCGGGTCACTTGGGCCTGGCCGCCTGGTAGAAGCCCTCCCAGATGCGGTGCTCGGCCGGAAAGCCCAGCGACACCAGGGTGTTGACGAGCATGCCGTACGCCAGGAAGGTCGTCGTGTCGTCGATGTTCGCGCCCAGCTCGATGTGCACGGTGTCCCACAGCGCCTGCCACCCGGCGCGGACGGAGACGCCGAATTCGTGGTCGCCGGACGCCTCGGCCGCGGCGACCGCGACATAGATCTGCATCTGCATCAGCAGCCGTTCCGGATCCTCGTGGATCAGCTTCTGATACGCGGTCGCCATCGCCTCCAGCTTCTCCTGGGGGTCCTGGCTGCCGGACTCCTCGGCGGCGTCGACGAAGACCTTGCGGGTGGTCTCCATGCAGTGGTCGGCCGCCGCGAGGAACATGGCCTGTTTGTTCGGGAAGAGCCGGAAGAGATACGGCTGCGAGACGCCCACGCGGCGGGCGATCACCTCGGTGGAGGTGCCGTGGTAACCGCCGCGGGCGAATTCGCTCATCGCCGCGCGGACGACGCTCTCGCGCCGCTCGTCTGCGCTCATCCTGACCATGCCGACTAGGTTAGTGGTCCATAACTAACCTAGTCAACCCATGGGACGCTTCTCGTGCGTCGTCCGATGTCCTCCGGCTCAGGCGAGCCGGACCACCGCGCGGGACATGCCGAGCACCTTCTGGTCCGCCGAGGTGGCGACGAGGTCGACCCGGACCTGACCGTCGTCCAGCTTGGCGGCGACCTTGGCGCTGACCTCGATGACCGCGCCCTTGTCGTCGTTCGGCACGACGACCGGCTTGGTGAAGCGCACCCCGTACTCCACGACCGCGCCCGGGTCGCCGGCCCAGTCGGTCACCACCCGGATCGCGGACGCCATGGTGAACATGCCGTGCGCGATGACGTCGGGCAGGCCGACCTCGCGGGCGAACTTCTCGTTCCAGTGGATCGGGTTGAAGTCGCCGGACGCGCCCGCGTACTGCACGAGCGTGGCGCGGGTCACCGGGAAGCTCTGCGCGGGCAGTTCGTCGCCGACCTCGACGTCCGCGTATCCGATCGTCGCCGCCATCAGGCGCCCTCCCCGTCCTGGGCCGCGCGGGCGACCAGCTTCGTCCAGGCGGTCACCACGTGCGCGCCGGACGCGTCGTGGACCTCGCCGCGGATGTCGATGATGTCGTTGCCCGCGAGCGACTTGACCGCCTCGATGGTGGAGGTGACCGTCAGCCGGTCGCCGGCCGTCACCGGGCGCGTGTAGGCGAACTTCTGGTCGCCGTGCACGACGCGGCTGTAGTCCAGGCCGAGTTCGGGGTCCTGGACGACCTGGCCCGCGGCCTTGAAGGTGATCGAGAAGGCGAAGGTCGGCGGCGCGATGACATCGCGGTGGCCGAGCGCCTTCGCCGCCTCCGGATCGGTGTACGCGGGGTTGGCGTCGCCGACCGCCTCGGCGAATTCGCGGATCTTCTCCCGGCCGACCTCGTAGGCGGGGGTGGGCGGATAGCTCCGCCCCACGAAGGACTGGTCCAGAGCCATCGGCACCTCCGGTGCGGGACGTGTGTGCTGATTGCGTGCGGTGATTCCGTGCGGTGATTCCTGTGCCGAATCCCGTGCGCGGCCAATGCCGCGAGGCCGCCCCCGGCGACGGGGACGGCCTCGCGGTACTGCTACGGCCTGATGTGCGAGCGGGCTGCGTCAGCGCGTTTCGCGGTGCGCGGTGTGCGCGTTGCAACGCGGGCAGTGCTTCTTCATCTCAAGACGGTCCGGGTCGTTGCGCCGGTTCTTCTTGGTGATGTAGTTCCGCTCCTTGCACTCCACGCAGGCCAGCGTGATCTTCGGGCGGACGTCGGTGGCGGCCACGTGAGTGCTCCTTGACGAACGGGGGTGATTTGAACATGAGAATAGTAGCCGATTGAGGGACCGATCCCACAATCGGCTACGGAGAGTAGCGGCGACCGGACTTGAACCGGTGACACAGCGATTATGAGCCGCTTGCTCTACCGACTGAGCTACGCCGCTTCGACGAACTGGCCCCCGCCTGGCGGCGGGGAACCGATCCATCAGAGCCCCAATACGGAATCGAACCGTAGACCTTCTCCTTACCATGGAGACGCTCTACCGACTGAGCTATTGGGGCGAGCGAGGAAGACATTACACGGTCCGCAGCGATACGTGAAATCCGTATCGGGCAGGGCACATCGGGCGTCGTGGAGCCCGCGGACCCGGCGCGGCGTCCGGCCCCGCGGCCCGCCCCCGGGCGCTCCGGCGACGCGCCCCCGACGTCCTCGCGGCGCGCCCGCGCGCGACCCCTCCGGTACGACTAATGCCCTCCTGTGCCTTCCTGCGAGGTGTGTGCCGTGCTGACCCCTAGGCTCTGCTTTGCGTGATCTTGTGCCTTGCGTGACCTTGCCTCCCGCCGCCCGCCCTGCACGCACCGGAGGAGCGCGATGACCGACAGCCCTCGCGACAGTGCCCGCGGCACCGCCGCGGAAACCACCACCCTGCTGCTGTGCGGCGCCCGGCTGACCGACGGCCGGACCGTGGACGTACGGCTCAGCGGCTCCCAGATCGAGGCGGTCGGCACGGCCGGCAGCCTCGCGCCCGCCGCTTCCCCCCGTACCCCGTCGCACGCGCCCGATGCCCGGGCCAACGGCGCCCGTACGGATTCGCGTACGGATCCCCGTACCGCTTCACGTGCCGATTCCCGTAGTGACGCCCGCGCGGATTCCCGCGCCGCCGCCCGCGCGGACTTCCGTACCGACTCCCGTGCGGGCGACGGCACCCGGATCGACCTGCGCGGCTATCTGCTGCTGCCCGCGCCCGCCGAGCCGCACGCGCACCTGGACCTGGCGCTGACCGCGGGCGCCGCGGGCCCGCCGTCCGACGACCCCGCCGATGTGCAGCGCCGCGCCACCGAGGCCGCGCTCCTCCAACTCGGCCACGGCGCCACGGCGGTGCGCAGCCACGTCCGGATCGGCGACGTCCAGGGGCTGCTCGCGCTGGAGGCCGTCCTCCAGGCGCGGCGGGCGCTGCGCGGCCTGGTCGAGGTGCAGGCCGTCGCCGTACCGCGGGTGCTGACCGGCGCGGCCGGCGCCAACGGGCTGGCGATGCTGCGCGACGCGCTGAAGATGGGCGCCACGGTGGTGGGCGGCTGCCCCGATCTCGATCCCGACCCGAGCGGGTACGCCGAGGCCGTCGTCTCGCTGGCCGGCGAGTTCGGGGTGCCGGTCGATCTGCACACCGCCGCCGACGATCCGGGCCGGCTGGCCCGGCTCGCCGCGATGGCGGGCGGGCTGCGGCCGGGCGTCACGCTCGGGCCGTGCCAGGGCCTGGCCGCGCTGCCGCCGGAGGCCGTCGACTGCGCGGCGCAGCGGCTGGCCGCCGCCGGGATCTCGGTCACCGCGCTCCCGCAGGGCGGCTGCGGCGGTCTCGGCTCGGCCCGGCGCGACGCCGCGCTCACCCCGGTGCGCCGGCTGCGCGCGGCGGGTGTCCGGGTCACCGCGGGCAGCGGCGCGCTCGGCGACCTCGCCAATCCGGTCGGCCGCGGCGACCCGTTGGAGGCCGCCTTCCTGCTCGCCTCCTACGGCGAGTGCGGCGCGGCGCAGGCGTACGACACGGTCAGCGGCCGGGCCCGCGCCGTCCTCGGGCTGCCGGAGGTACGGGTCGAGGCCGGCTTCCCCGCCGAGCTGCTCGCGGTGCGCGGGGACGGTGTCGAGGGCGTTCTCTCCCTCGCCTACAGCCGGATCGTCATCCACCGCGGCCGGGTGGTCTCCCGTACCAGTGCGGTGCGCGAATACTGCGACTCGGCGAGCGAGGCCGTCCTCGACCTCCCCCGCCAGTCGCACCGCGAGGCGTAGCGTCGCGGTATGCGCATCGTGATCGCTGGTGGACATGGACAGATCGCCCTGCGGCTGGAGCGTCTGCTCGCCGCGCGGGGGGACAGCGCGGCCGGGCTGATCCGCGACCCCGCCCAGGCCGACGACCTGCGGGCGGCCGGGGCCGAACCCGTGGTGCTCGATCTGGAGTCGGCCGGGGTCGAGGAGGTGGCCGCGGCCCTGGCCGGCGCCGACGCCGCCGTCTTCGCGGCCGGCGCGGGCGCGGGCAGCGGCGCCGAGCGCAAGCAGACCGTGGACCGCGGCGCGGCCGTACTCTTCGCCGACGCCGCCGAGCGCGCCGGGGTCCGCCGCCACCTCGTCGTCTCCTCGATGGGCGCCGACGCCGACGCCTCGGGCAGCGACCCCGTCTTCGCCGCGTATCTGCGGGCCAAGGGCGCCGCCGACGACGACATCCGGTCCCGTACGGGCCTGGACTGGACGGTCCTGCGCCCCGGCGCCCTCACCAACGACGCGGGCAGCGGCCTGGTCCGTCTCTCCCCCACCACCGGCCGCGGCGCCGTCCCCCGCGACGACGTCGCCGCCGTCCTCGCCGAACTCCTCCACACCCCCGCCACCGCCGGCCTCACCCTCGAACTCGTCTCCGGCAACGACCCCGTCCCGGCAGCGGTCCGCGCCGCCGCCGGGACGTCCTGAGGTCAGATCCGGACCACCGGCTGCTGGAGTTCGGTCACCCACGCGTCCCGGTCGTCCGGGCACTCCAGGCTGACCTCGCGCGGATAGCCGTCCGCGCGGTAGCCGTTGTCGTCGATCCAGCGGGCCAGCGCCTGCACGGTGGGCAGTACCGCGTCCATCGACCCGCGGTGCACGACGGTCGCCGCCTGCGCGACCTCCGGCAGGTCCCGTACGCGGAAGGGGCCGTCGTCGCGCAGCGGCCCGGCGACCTGGACGGCGGCGTGGACGGTGATCCGCCCGTCGGCCCCGCCGGCGGTGTCCCCGGCGTCCCCGGTGTCCTCGTACAGGGCGACGCCCGGTCCCGCCAGGTCGACCCGCGCCGCCGCCAGCTGGCGGAACAACTCCTCGTAGAGCGGCCCGATCACGGGCCCGATGTCCTCGGGCTCGTAACTCGGGGCGATCCCGGTCAGCTCCGCCACCCGCACCGCGGGCACGCTCTTGAGCACCACATCATTGGTCGGCATGCGTCCCTCACTCTCGATTGCCCGGAGCCTCGCCTCGACCTGGGCCAGTCGCGCTTCCGCCGCCGCCATCGCCGTCTCCAGCTCGGCCCGCCGCAGCCGCAGCATCCCCCGCAGCTCCTCGGCGCCGACCTTCTCGTCCACGATGTCCCGCACCTGCCGCAGGGTGAACCCCAGATCCTTGAGCGCCACGATCCGGTTCAGCCGCGCCAGCTGCGCACCCTCGTAGGAGCGGTACCCCGTGCCGGCATCCACCCGCACCGGCCGCAGCAACCCCATGGCGTCGTAATGCCGCAGCATCCGCACCGACACCCGGCCGTGCCGGGCGAAGTCCCCGATTCCGAACATGACCCCTATCCGACCGCCTGACACGGTGTGAGAGTCAACCCGCCGCTTCTCCCCGGAACGACCAAAGGGGCCCGCGCCCAGCAAAAAAGCTGGTCACAGGCCCCTCAAGGTGTGGCGGCACGTGGATTCGAACCACGGTAGGCTAAGCCGACGGATTTACAGTCCGCTCCCATTGGCCACTCGGGCATACCGCCATGGGACGACGCCCGCGGATCCGCTGGTGGGCGGGGTGCCGGGGCGACGACGTAAACGATACCCGATGCGCGGGGGTGGTCCGCCACCGGATTGATCAGTGGCGGGCGTCGCGACCCCGGCAAGATCCACACGGCAGGCCCTAGTCTTTGGGGATGGTGGTCCGGGGACGGGCCGCTTTTGTGATGGAAGACAGGCACGCGACACGCAAGGAGCCCACTGAAGATGGCCGACTCCAGTTTCGACATCGTCTCGAAGGTCGAGCGGCAGGAGGTCGACAACGCCCTCAACCAGGCCGCCAAGGAGATCTCGCAGCGGTACGACTTCAAGAACGTCGGGGCCTCGATCGCCTGGTCGGGCGAGAAGATCCTGATGGAGGCGAACTCCGAGGAGCGGGTGAAGGCGATCCTGGACGTCTTCGAGACCAAGCTGGTCAAGCGCGGGATCTCGCTGAAGGCGCTGGACGCGGGCGAGCCGCAGTTGTCCGGCAAGGAGTACAAGATCTTCGCGTCGATCGAGGAAGGCATCTCCCAGGAGAACGCCAAGAAGGTCGCCAAGATCATCCGGGACGAGGGTCCCAAGGGCGTGAAGGCCCAGGTGCAGGGTGACGAGCTGCGGGTCAGCTCGAAGAGCCGGGACGACCTCCAGTCGGTGCAGGCGCTGCTCAAGGGCAAGGACCTGGACTTCGCGCTGCAGTTCGTCAACTACCGCTGACGGCAAGGACCCGGCGGGGCGTGTGCGCGTCCCACCGGGTCCAGGCGTGCGGCCAGACGTACGGCCGGGTGTGCGGCAAGGAGCGAGCCGCGTCGGCCGTCAGGCTTTGCCGTACTCCACCGACCAGGGGTTCAGCTCGGCGTACTGCTGCTTCCACGCGTTGCGGTACTGGGCCGCGAGCGGCGGCGGGAAGATGGCGAGCACCTCGGCCGTACGCTCCGGGGTGGCGCCGTCCAGCAGCCAGGGGATGTAGCGCGGCGCGAGGCCGAGGCCGATCTGATTGCGCTGGCTGTCGGCGAACAACGCCCAGTCGGCCGGGGAGAGTTCGCGCTCGATGAGCGGCAGCGCGGCATCCTCCTCGTGGGTGAGGTGGGCGTTGATCTCGGTGGCGAAGGCGTCGACGGTGTCGCCGAGGCCGGCGTGGCCGCCCTCCTGGTCGGCGAGGGCCGCGTCGATCGCCGCGATCAGCGGGTCGATGCGGTCGTGCTCGGCCTCCATCGCGTCGAGGAGTTCGAGGTCGTCGTCGCGGCCGGCGAACTGGCCGCGCAGCTTCGGCCACAGCACGTCGTCCTCGGCCGAGTGGTGGATGGTCAGGAACCGCTTGAAGAGGTCCCAACCGAAATGGGTCGCGGTGAGCCGGGTCGGGTCGTCGCCCGTGACGGCGGCGGACTTGGCGATGATCGCCACATCGCGCCGCAGTCCGTCGTGGAAGGCGTACATCATCGTCAGGTCGACGTATTCGCCCGGCTGGTGCGGAGTGGTCATCAACATGTCTCCCTGGAACTGAAGTTGCCAGTGGATCAGTAGGAACCCGCCACACCGAGGCTATAGTCAGCCCGGAGAATCGTCAATCTGTATATCTATCTCGCACTTGAACCATTACTGGAGCTGCTTGACGACCTTCAGCGCGTCCTCGATGTGCCCGCCGATGTTCATCTGCGAGGAGAAGGCGTGCCGGATGACGCCCTCGCGGTCGATGACGAAGGTGACCCGGCCGGGCATGACGCCGCCGAGGCTGGTCGCGCCGTACTGCTTGCGCACGGCCTTGTCGGTGTCCGCGAGCAGCACGAACGGCAGCCCGTGCGCGCCGGCGAACTGCTCATGGGTGGCGACCGAGTCGGAGCTGACCCCGATCACCTCGGCGCCGGCGTCGGTGAAGCTCTCGTAGCTGTCGCGGAAGGTGCACGCCTCGGTGGTGCAGCCGCGGGTGTTGTCCTTGGGGTAGAAGTACAGCACCACGACCTTCTCGCCGAGGAAGTCGCCGAGGCTGACGGGCTTGCCGGACTGGTCGGGCAGGGTGAAGTCGGGTGCCTTGGTGCCGACTTGGAGCATGCTCACGGTGATACCTCCAAAATGAGGAAGCGATGTGGGGGAAAAGCGTGATCAGACGTCCGCGCGCAGCAGCTTGGTGAGCAGCGCCTTCAACTCGGCCCGCCCTTCGGTGCCCAGGGTGCGGCCCATGTCCGCCTCCGCCGCCTCGACGGCCCGCCGGGCGGTGGCCAGCGCCGTACGGCCCGCGTCGGTCAGCCGCAGGGCGTAACGGCGGCGGTCGGCCGGGTCGCGCTCGCGCACCACCCGGCCCGCGCTCTCCAGGTCGTCGACGATTTGCAGGATCGCCTGCTCGCTGATGCCGAGCCTGCGGGCGAGCAACTGCTGCGAGCAGGCGTCGTCCGCGAGAACCGTGAGCGCCCCGAAGTGCCGTGCTTGCAGGCCGACATCGGTCAGCGCGTCCTCGATGCGGCGCCGGACGAAATGGTGCGACTGGGCGATCAGCGAGCCCGTACGGAACACGCCGTCGGCGGCGGGCGTACGGGCCAGCAGGGTGCCGAGCAGCGCGTCGAGACGGGCCCGCTCGGCGGGGTCGAGGGCGGCGGTGAGGCGGTCGTCGCCCGCGGCCATCGCGGGCTCCATCGCCTTGACGGCGCTGCGGCCGTCGTCGGTGAGGGCCAGGACGTACGAGCGGCGGTCGCCGGGATTGCGGGCCCGGGTGACCTGCCCGGCCCGCTCCAGACGGTCGATCAGCTTGACCATGGTGGTGCGGTTGATGCCGAGGCGCTCGCCGAGGTCCTGTTGCGAGTACGCGGCGGGCGCGGTGAGGGCGTCGAGGATCTGGAAGTCGCGGGCGCCGGCCGCGCCCTCGCCCCGGCCGTCGCCGAAGTCGGGCGCGAGGCGGTTGGCGCGGATGTACGCGCGGCGCAGCAGATGCGCCGCGTATTCGGCGAGGGCGGGCGGGAGTTCCGCGTCCGCGGTCTCGACACTGAGCGCGTAGTCGTCCACCGGCCGCACCTCCGCTGGTGAGAGTAGCTCAGCGGGTGGCGAACGGCCGGTCCGTGGGCACGATCTCCTTGCCCAGCGGCATCAGCGACAGCGGGATCAGCTTGAAGTTGGCGATGCCGAACGGGATGCCGATGATCGTCACGCACAGCAGCACACCGGTGACGATGTGGCCGAGCGCCAGCCACCAGCCCGCGAGGATCACCCACAGCACATTGCCGATGAGCGAACCCGCGCCCGCGTCCCGCCGCTCGACGGCGGTGTAGCCGAACGGCCAGAGCGCGAAGATCCCGATCCGGAAGGCGGCGATGCCGAACGGGATGCCGATGATCGTGACGCACAGGAGGAGTCCTGCGAGGAAGTAGCCGAGGCACATCCACAGACCGCAGAGGATGAGCCAGATGATGTTGAGGATCGTCTTCACCGCTGGCCTGCCATGTCTTCGAGGCGGGAGATGCGCTCGGCCATCGGCGGATGGGTCGAGAACAACTTCGAGGCGTCGCCCGGGCGGAAGGGGTTGGCGATCATCATATGGCTGGCGGTCTCCAGGCGGGGCTCGGGCGCCAGAGGTCGTTGCTTGGTGCCCGCGTCCAGCTTGCGCAGCGCGGAGGCCAGCGCGAGCGGGTCGCCGGTGAGCCGGGCCCCGGAGGCGTCCGCCTCGTACTCCCGGGAGCGGGAGACGGCGAGCTGGATGAGGGTGGCGGCCAGCGGGCCCAGGATCATCATCATGAGCATGCCGATGATGCCGGGGCCGTCGTCGTCGTCCGAGCGGCCGACCGGGATCAGCCAGGCGAAATTGACCAGGAACATCACCACGGAGGCCAGCGCGCCCGCGACCGAGGAGATCAGGATGTCCCGGTTGTAGACGTGGCTCAGCTCGTGCCCGAGCACCCCGCGCAGCTCCCGCTCGTCCAGGATGCCGAGGATGCCCTGGGTGCAGCAGACCGCGGCATTGCGCGGATTGCGGCCGGTCGCGAACGCGTTGGGCGCCTCGGTCGGCGAGATGTACAGCCGGGGCATCGGCTCACGGGCGGCCGTGGACAGCTCCCGCACGATCCGGTACAGCTCGGGCGCCTCGAATTCGCTGACCGGACGGGCGCGCATCGCGCGTAGAGCGAGCTTGTCGCTGTTCCAGTACGCGTACGCGTTCGTGCCCAGCGCGACGACCAGCGCCACGATGAGTCCCGTACGGCCGAAGAAGCTGCCGATGACCAGGATGAGGGCCGACAGACCGCCGAGGAGTACGGCGGTCTTCAACCCGTTGTGCCGGCGGTGCACGGTGCGCCCTCCAGATGCGTGCGTCGGGGGGAACCTCTCCCCCTTAGGAGAACCTCCTGTCCAGAACAACGCCACCCGAGCGCCGCTGGTTCCCTCACGCGCACGCAGCGCTACCGCCCCACGGGGATCACCCGCAGGTCACAGGAGCGAGCCCTGGGCGTAGCGCAGGATCAGCTGCGGGGCGCCGGACAGCACGATCCCGGCGGCCGCCGTCAGCGCAATGGCGGCGACGAGGCCGACGGGCGTACGGGACACGGCGGTCGCGCCGCCGTCCGCCGGGAGCTCCGCGAGGGACGCGGAACCCTCGGGCGCGCCCTCCGGGCGGGCGAAGAGCAGCGCCGTCCAGCGCAGGTAGTAGACCAGCGCGATGACGACGTTGACGGCCATGATCACCGCGAGCCAGCCGTGCTGGGCGCCGACCGCGGACGAGAAGACCGCGACCTTCGCGAACAGGCCGATGATGCCGGGTGGCAGCCCGGCCAGGCACAGCAGGAAGAAGCCGAGCGCGAGGGCGGCGGCCGGGCGGGACGCGTACAGGCCGCGGTAGTCGCTCAGCCGGCCCAGCGGCGCGGTGCGCGAGACCAGCGCGGCCACGGCGAAGGCGCCGAGATTGACCACCGCGTACATCAGCGCGTACGCCACGGTGGTGCCGATTTCGTGCGCCGGGCTGTCGGCGTCCGAGGCGGCGGCCAGCGGCACCAGCAGATAACCGGCCTGGCCGATGGAGGACCAGGCCAGCAGGCGTACGGCGCCGCGCTCGACGCCGGGCCGCTGCCGGAGCGCCCCGACGTTGCCGACGGTCATGGTGAGCGCGGCCAGCACGCCGAAGGTCGGGCCCCACACGTCGTCGTAGGGGCGGAAGGCGATCACCGACACCAGGATCAGCCCGGAGAAACCGGCCGCCTTGCCGACCACCGACAGATACGCGGCGACCGGCAGCGGTGCGCCCGCGTAGGTGTCGGGCACCCAGAAGTGAAAAGGCGCCGCGGCGAGTTTGAAGGCGAACCCCACCAGAGTGAGGGCCGCGCCGACCTTCGCCAGGGTGGCGAGCTGCGCGGGCGCGTGGGCGAGGCCGTCCGCGACGGCCGCCAGGTGCAGGGTGCCGGTGGCCGCGTAGACGAAGCTGATGCCGAGCAGCGAGACGGCGGTGGCGGCGACCGAGGACAGGAAGAACTTCAGCGCGGCCTCGCTGGAGAGCCGGTCGCCGCGCCGCAGCCCGACCAGCGCGAAGGCGGGCAGCGTCGTCACCTCAAGGGCGACGATCAGGGTGGCCAGGTCGCGGGAGGCGGGCAGCAGGGCGGCGCCGGCGGCCGAGGACAGCAGCAGGAACCAGTATTCGCCGGCCGGGAGGTCGTCCTGGGTGTTGACCGACAGCAGCGCGGTGAGCAGCGCGCCGCCCAGCACCAGGGCCTGGACGACCAGCGTGAAGTGGTCGGCCGCGTACGAGCAGCCGGCCGTCGCCGTCGCCTGCCCGTCGTGCAGCGGCCGCATCTTCTCGTCGGTGAGGCAGAAGGTGGCGTGCCGGCCGGCCCGCAGCGGGATCAGGCTGAGCGCGGCGAGCGCGAGGCCGCCGACGGTGACCCAGGCGAGCAGCTCCTTGCGCTCCTTGGGCAGGAACAGGTCGGCGACCAGCACCGCGACGGCGAGGACGGCCGGGATGGCGGCGGGGGCGAGCGCCGTCCAGTCGACGGACTGCACGAGGGACGGCATCAGTTGCCTCCGAGGAGGGTGTGCACGGCCGGATCGGTGAGGCCGAGCAGGACGGCGGGCCACAGGCCCGCCAGGACGGTGAGCGCCGCCAGCGGTGTCCAGGCGGCGAATTCGTACCCGCGCACGTCGGCGAGCGCGGGCTGCGCGTCGACGGTCCCGCGGTCGCCCATGCAGACCCGGCGGACCACGACCAGCAGATACGCGGCGGTCAGCAGGGTGCCGAAGGCGGCGACGGCGGTGAAGGTCAGATACGCGGGGCGGCTGAGCCCGTCGGCGGGTTTGAAGGCGCCGAACACCGACAGCATCTCGCCCCAGAAGCCGGCCAGGCCCGGCAGTCCGAGGGAGGCGACGGCCGCGAAGGCGACCAAGCCGCCGAGGCGCGGCGCCCTGCCGTACAGGGCGGCGCCGGTGCGGCCCGCGAGGGTGTCGAGGTCGCTGGAGCCGTAGCGGTCCTTGACCGCGCCGACCAGGAAGAACAGCAGGCCGGTGATCAGGCCGTGGGCGATGTTGGCGAACAGCGCGCCATTGACGCCGGTCGGGGTCATGGAAGCGATGCCGAGCAGCACGAAGCCCATGTGGCCGACCGAGGAGTACGCGATCAGCCGCTTGAGGTCGCCGCCGTTGCCCTGCCGGGCCAGCGCCAGGCAGGCCAGCGATCCGTAGACGATGCCGACGACGGCGAAGGCGGCCAGATACGGCGCGAAGGTGTGCATGCCGTCCGGCGCCATCGGCAGCACGATCCGGACCAGGCCGTAGGTGCCCATCTTCAGCAGCACGCCCGCCAGCAGGACGGAGCCGACGGTCGGGGCGGCGGTGTGGGCGTCCGGCAGCCAGCTGTGCAGCGGCCACATCGGGGCCTTCACGGCCAGGCCGACGCCGATCGCGAGGACCGCCAGCAACTGCGTGGAGTGACTGAGCGATGACCCGTTGTCAGTGGCGAGTGCCACCATGTCGAATGTGCCCGCCTTCACCCCGATGAGGAGCAGGCCCAGCAGCATGATCACCGAGCCGAGGAGGGTGTAGACGATGAAGCGCAGCGCGGACTTCTCCCGTTCCCCGCCGCCCCAGCGGGCGATGAGGAAGTACATCGGGATGAGGACCATTTCGAAGGCGAGGAAGAACAGCATCAGGTCGAGCACGGCGAAGGTCGCGAGCGTGCCGCCCTCCAGGAGGAGGAGCAGCGCGACGAACGCCTTGGGGCTCGGGCCCTCGGGCATTTTGAAGTAGCTGTAGAGCGCGCAGAGGAAGGTCAGCAGCGCGGTCAGGACGAGGAGGGGGAGCGAGATGCCGTCGACACCGAGGTGGAGATGGATCCTGAGTGCGGAGATCCAGTTGAGGTCCGTGGTGGCCTGCATCTTCGCGGGGTGGTCGTGGTCGAAGCCGGCCGCGAGGACGATCGCCAGGACGAGGACGGCGCCGGTGACGGTGACGCCGTGGCGCAGTACGGCCTGGTCGGGGCCGCGGCCCTTGAGGCCGGGCGGCGCCGGGAGCAGGGCGCCGACCGCGCCGAGCAGCGGCAGGACCAGGAGCGCCGCGAGGACGTACTGAAGGGCGGTGTCGTTCACTTCGGGCTCAGCCTCCGACGGCGACGAGGACGGCGAGGACGACCGCACCGGCCAGCAGCGCGCTGAGGTAGGTCTGGATGTTTCCGGTCTGGGCCTTGCGGACGGCCGCGCCCAGCAGCCGCGGCGCGCCGCCCGCGCCGCGGACGTAGGTCTCGATGACGTCGCGGTCCAGGAAGCGGACGAGCTGGGCGGCGGCCAGCACGGGCCGGACGAACAGCGCGCCGTACAGGGCGTCGAGGTGGAAGCCGTGGGCCGCGTGCCGGTGCAGCCTGCCCAGCAGCAGGCGGCCCGGGTCGCCGGGGTCGTCGGCGGCGGCGATGTCGCCGTAGACCTCTTCGTGGGTGGCGATGGCCTCGGCCTCGACGAGGGCGGGTTCGGCGTCCGCGTCGCCCTCGGCGGTGACGACGGCGCCGGCCGGGACGGCGAGCCGGGTGGCGGCGACGGCCTTCCAGGCGCCGTAGGTGATCAGGACGCCGACCAGGGCGAGGCCGGTGCCGAGGACGGAGGTGAGCAGGGTCGGGCCGAGCGGGGCGCCGCCGAACCAGTCGGGCAGCTCGCGGTAGGCCAGGCCGCCGAAGGCGATGGTCGGAACGGCCAGCACCCACAGGACGCTGGTCATGACGACCGGCTGCCTGCCGTGGTCGGGGGCGTCCGGGCCGCTGCCGCGGAAGGCCAGCAGGAACAGGCGGGTGGCGTATCCGGCGGTCAGGACGGCGGCGGCCAGACCCGCGACGAAGACGGTCCAGCCGACGGCCTGCGGGACGTGCGCGGTGTCGCCCGCGGAGGCGTGCTCGGCGGCGCGCAGCACGGACTCCTTGGAGAAGAAGCCGGACAGCGGGGGGAGGGCCGCGAGGGCGGCGAGCGCGATGCCCATCGTCCACATGGCGTCGGGGACGCGCTTGGCGAGCGACCCGGTGCGGGACATCGTGGTGAGCGAGTTGGTGCCGGCGGCGTGGATGACGACGCCCGCGCCGAGGAAGAGCAGCGCCTTGAAGGCGCCGTGCGACAGGAGGTGGAAGACGGCGGCGTCGCGGTCGCCGACGGCCAGGGCGGCGGCCATGTAGCCGAGCTGGCCGATGGTGGAGTAGGCGAGCACCCGCTTGATGTCGTCCTGGGCGAGGGCGGCCAGGCCCGAGCCGATCATGGTGACGGCGGCCATCGCGGCCAGTACGGCCAGGGCGGCGGCGGACGCGGTGAACACCGGCAGCAGCCTGGCCACCAGGTAGATACCGGCCGCGACCATGGTGGCGGCGTGGATCAGCGCGGACACCGGGGTGGGGCCGGCCATCGCGTCGGGCAGCCAGGTGTGCAGCGGGAACTGCGCGGACTTGCCCGCGACACCGGCGAGCAGCAGCAGCGCGATCACCGTCGGGTGGTGCAGCTGCCCGTGGGTGGCGGCGGTGAGGATGCCGTTGATCCGGAAGGTTCCGGCGTCGGCGGCGAGCGCGAACACCCCGATGAGGAAGGGGACGTCGCCGAGCTTGGTGACCAGGAACGCCTTGATCGACGCCGACCTGGCGGTCTCGGTCTCCCAGTAGTGCCCGACCAGGAAGTACGAGCAGATGCCCATGATCTCCCAGCCGACCAGCAGCACCATCAGGTCGCCGGAGTAGACGACCAGGAACATGGCGGCGGTGAACAGCGAGACGAGCGCGGCGTACGACGGATAGCGCGGGTCGTCGCGCAGATAGGCGGTGGAGTAGAGCTGGACGCAGGTGGCGACGAGGCCGACGAGCACGGCGATCAGGACGGCGAAGCCGTCCAGGTGCAGCGCCAGGTAGATGGGGGCCGAGCCGGTGTCGGCGAGCTTGTGGGCGGCGTCGGTGGGGTCGCCGGTGCCCTGGCGGGCGGCGACGACCGCGGCCAGCACGAAGGACGTGGCGGTGGGCAGCACGGCCAGCGGGCGGACGAAGCCGGGGGCGCGGCGGCCGAGCAGCAGTCCGGCGGCGGCGCCCAGGAAGGGCAGCAGGGGGACGAGCGCGGCAAGGGCGGTCAGGGTCACGCGGTGGCCTCGGCGTTCTGGTCGGCGGCCGTGCCGTCGGCGGCGCCCGCTCCGGACGCGGTGCCGTCACCGTGCCCGGGCGCGCCGTGTTCCGGGGGCTCGGCGAGGTCGGTGAGCCGGTCGACGTCGGAGCTGCCGCGGTTGCGGTAGACAAGCAGCACGATCGCCAGGCCGAGGCCGATCTCGGCGGCGGCGATGGTGATGGTGAACAGCGTCAGGGCCTGGCCGGAGTGGACGACGTCGCGCAGCCAGACGTCGAAGGCGACCAGATTGAGATTGACGGCGTTGAGCATCAGCTCGACGGACATCAGGACGAGGATCGCGTTGCGGCGGGCGAGGACGCCGTAGACGCCGACGCAGAAGAGGAGGACGGCCAGGACCGCGGGGTAGGCGAGGTGCATCAGCTCTTCTCCTTGCCCGTGCCGGATGTGCTGCCGGCTCCGGCGGATTCGCCGTCGCGGCGGGACAGCACGATCGCGCCGACCAGGGCGGCGAGCAGCAGCACCGACAGCGCCTCGAAGGGCAGCACCCAGTGCCGGAAGAGGCTCTCGCCGGTGGCGTGCGAGGAGCCCTGCACGACGCCGTGCAGATCGACCCAGGTGGAGCGGAAGGCGTCCACGACCACCCACACCAGGGTGACCGCGGCGGCGGCCGCGACGCCGAGGGCGACCCAGCGGTTCTCGGAGTCGGCGTCCGGGGAGCGGCCGATGGGCGCCTTGGTGAGCATCAGTCCGAACAGCAGCAGGACGACGACGGAGCCGACGTAGATCAGCACCTGCACCCAGGCGATGAACTCGGCGGTCAGCAGCAGGTATTCGACGGCGAGGCCGCCGAGGGCGACGACCAGCCACAGCGCGGCGTGCACGAGCTGCCGGGTGGTGACGGTCAGCAAGGCGGCGCCGAGGGTGGCCAGGCCCACCAGGACGAAGGTGATCTCGACGCCGGTCGGGGAGAGGAAGCCGGGGTGGTGGGCGGCGACGTGGTTCATGCCGGGGCCTCCCCGTCGGTGCCCGCGGCTTGTGCCGCCTGCCGGGCGGCCTCGGCCTTCTCCGCGGCCTTGCGGGCGGCGGCGATCTCCTTGGGCTCCTCGGCCGCCGGGTCCAGCGCGGGCGGCGCGGGCACCGTCCACATCCATTCGCGCAGCTTGTCGCGCTCGTGGGTGAGGTCGAGGATGTCGGTCTCGGCGTACTCGAACTCCGGCGACCAGAACAGCGCGTCGAAGGGGCACACCTCGATGCAGATGCCGCAGTACATGCACAGCGAGAAGTCGATGGCGAAGCGGTCCAGGACGTTGCGGCTGCGCTCGCGCCCGCCCGGCGTGGCGGCCGGGGTCGTCTCCTTGTGGGAGTCGATGTAGATGCACCAGTCGGGGCATTCGCGGGCGCACAGCATGCAGACCGTGCAGTTCTCCTCGAACAGCGCGATGACGCCGCGCGAGCGCGGCGGCAGTTCGGGGAGCGCGTCCGGGTACTGGTCGGTGACGGAACGCTTCGTCATGGTCCGCAGGGTGACGGCCAGGCCCTTGGCGAGGCCGGCTCCGGGGATGGGGGCCATGGCTTAGGAGATCACCACCTTGACGACGCCGGTCAGGGCGATCTGGGCGAGGGAGAGCGGGATGAGGACGGTCCAGGCGAGCTTTTGCAGCTGGTCCTCGCGCAGCCGTGGGTAGCTGACCCGGAGCCAGATCACGACGAAGGCGAGGGCCGCGGTCTTGACCAGGGTCCACAGCCAGCCGAGGCCGTCGGACCACGGGCCGTGCCAGCCGCCGAGGAACAGGACGGTGGTCAGCGCGCACAGCACGACGATGCCGGCGTACTCGGCGAGCAGGAACAGCGCGAAGCGCAGGCCGGTGTACTCGGTGTACGCGCCGAAGATGATCTCGGAGTCGGCGACGGGCATGTCGAACGGGGGCCGCTGGAGTTCGGCCAGGCCCGCGGTGAAGAAGACCAGGCCGCCGACGATCTGCCAGGGCGTCCACCACCAGTGGTACGACTCGACGATGCCCGGCAGCGAGAGGGTGCCGGCCGCCATCGCCACGGAGGCGGCGGTGAGGAGCATCGGCAGCTCGTACGCCATCAGCTGGGCGGCGGTGCGCAGGCCGCCGAGCAGCGAGAATTTGTTGGCCGAGGCCCAGCCGGCGATCAGGGAGCCGAGGACGCCGACGCCCATCACGGCCAGTACGAAGAACAGGCCCGCGTCCAGGGCCTGCCCGACGAAGCCGTCCGGGCCGACCGGGATCGCGATCAGCACCACCAGATACGGCAGCAGCGCGATCGCCGGCGCGAGCTGGAAGATTCTCCGGTCCGCCTCGGCCGGTACGACGTCCTCCTTCTGCGCGAACTTCACGCCGTCCGCCACCAGCTGGGCCCACCCGTGGAACCCACCGGCGTACATCGGCCCGAGCCGCCCCTGCATGTGCGCCATCACCTTGTGCTCGGTCTGCCCGACGAGCAGCGGAAACACCAGGAACACGACGAGCACGCCCACGAGGCGAAGCAGCACATCAAGGGTGTCGTTCACGCCCCCTCACCCCCTTCGCCCACGGCGGGCTTGTGCGCAGGCCCGCCTTCGCCTGCGGCGGGCTTGTGCGCGGGCGCGGACTCGCCGCCCGCTGCGGGCTCTTCGCCTGCGGCGGGCTCGGTCGGCGGCGCGGCTTTGCCCGCGGCCGGACTTTCGCCTGCGGCGGGCGACTCGCTCGCGGCGGGCTTTTCCGCAGGCGCGGGATCTTCGGCTGCCGCGGGCTCGGTCTGCGGCTCCTGCGGTTGTTCCCACGGGGCGTCCGGGACGCGTTTGCGCGGGGGCGCCGCGGGGGCGGGCGGGGGTGTCTGGCTCGCGGAGCCTTCGGAAGCCGAGCGGGTACGACGGGGCGGGCGCTCGCCGGGGGCCGCGGTCTGGCTGGCGGAGCCTTCCGTTGCGGTGCGGGTGCGGCGGGGCGGGCGCTCGCCCGGGGGGGCGGTTTTGCGGGGCGGGCGGGCGGGGGGTGGGGGGAGTTGGCCCTTCTGGGGGCCCCAGTCGTTGGGGTCGGGGACGCCCGGGGGCTGCATCTGGCGGCGCTTGGGCCCGCCGTCGTGGGACTCCCCCGGCTCCTTGGCGCCCGGCCACGCCTTGGCGACGCGGGCGGCCAGGACGAAGTCCTTGCGCAGGGGGTGCCCCTCGAACTCCTCGGGCAAGAGGAGGGGCGCCAGGCCGGGGTGCCCGGGGAAGTCGACGCCGAACATCTCGTGGGTCTCGCGCTCGTGCCAGGCGGCACCGGCGTACAGGCCGGTGGCGGTCGGCAGGGCGGCGGCCTCGTGCGGCACGGTCGTCCGCAGCAGCAGCCGGCGCACCCCGCCGTCGAGGGCGACGACATGCGCGCAGACCCGGAAGCCGGTGCCGGGTTCGTCGACCGCGCTCAGCCAGTCGAAGTACGTGCAGCCGAGGGTGTCGCGCGCGGCGGTCAGCGCCGCGATCCACTCACCGGGCGGCACGTCGACCGTCAGCAGGTCGTACGCCTCCTGCGCGACGGCGCCCTCGCCGAAGATCTCCGCGGCCTCGCGCGGCAGCCACCCCGTCACCGCGCCCCCTCCGACGGCGAGGCGGGCGGAGCGGGCGGCGTGACCAGGCCGCTGGTCAGCGCGGCGGCCGAGGGCCGGGAGCCCCCCGCGCCGGAGGCGGCACCGTACCGCTCCCCCAGCGACTCCCGCGCGATCTTCTCCTGGAGCTTGAGGATGCCCTGGAGCAGCGCCTCGGGCCGCGGCGGGCAGCCGGGCACGTACACGTCCACCGGGATGATCTGGTCGACGCCCTTGGTGACGGAGTACGAGTCCCAGTACGGGCCGCCGCAGTTGGAGCAGGCGCCGAAGGAGATCACGTACTTCGGCTCCGGCATCTGCTCGTAGAGCCGCTTGACCGCGGGCGCCATCTTGTCCGTGACGGTGCCGGAGACGACCATCAGGTCGGCCTGGCGCGGCCCGGGCGCGAACGGGATCACGCCGAGCCGGATGAAGTCGTGCCGGGACATGGACGCGGCGATGAACTCGATGGCGCAGCAGGCGAGGCCGAAGTTGAAGACCCACAGGCTGTAGCGGCGGCCCCAGTTGAGCACCACCTTCATCGGCTCCGGCGCCAGCCGGGACAGCACGCCGAGCCTGCGCGGCTCGGGCAGCACCTCCGGCACGACAGGAGAAGCGGTGGGGACGGTCACGGCCGGGTTCACGTCCATTCCAGGACGCCCTTCTTCCATGCGTAGAGCAGCCCGACCGCGAGGAAGCCGATGAAGACGAACATCTCCACCAGCGTCGTCGCGCCGAAGCCGGGCGCGGCGAAGACCGTGGCCCACGGGAACAGGAAGATCGCGTCGACGGCGAAGATGACGTACAGGAAGGAGTACACGTAGTACTTGATCTGCGTGTGCGCCCAGCCCTCCCCCACCGGGTCGACCCCGCACTCGTAGGTGAGCATCTTCTCGCGCGTCGGCACGACGGGCCGCAACAGGCGGCCGGACGCGAAGGCGACGGTCACGAAGAGCACGCCGACGACCGCGACCAGGCCGACGACCGAGTAGCCGTGGAAGTAGTCCACGTCCGTAGTCCGCCCCTCGTTCACTCGTTGACCCGTGGTGTCCAGCGATCCTTGTGGATCTTTAGACGATCTATACGGAGGGAGTCTAGGCCCTGGCTTCACAGGGATACGCCCCCCGTGTCGGTGGCGATGCCGGTGACAACCCCACCGTCCTGGGGACAACCCCCACCGTCCTGGGGATAACCCCACCCTCGCCCGGCCTACGCACCCCATGGCGCGGTCGTGCCGTTCACCGGCAGGCTTGAGCCATGAACACCTCGTCCGCGTCCCGCCACCCCGTCGCACCGGAAAAGCTGCCGCCCGTGCGGTTCGCCTACGACCGTGTGACGTGGAAGGAGATCGGGTACCTGCTGCTGAACCTGCCGGTGTCGATCATCGGCTTCGTCTACGTGGTGACCGTGATCACGGTGGGCGCGGGCCTGTCGATCACGGTGATCGGACTGCCCCTGCTGGCGTACGGGCTGGCCGGCTGCCGGCTGCTGGGCCGGCTGGAGCGCAGCCGGGCCCGTGATCTGCTGGGCGTGCGCGTCGAGGAGCCGCGGCCGATGCGGACCGGCACCTTCGGCTTCCTGCCGTGGCTGTGGGCGTCGCTGAAGGACCCGGTGGCGTGGCGGACCGGCCTCTACTACGGGATCCGGCTGCCGTGGGGCATCCTCACCTTCACCCTGACGCTGGTGTCGCTGTTCGTGCTGTGGCCGGTGCTGCCCTTCATCGCCCGCGGGCTGACGACCGTCGACCGGGCGATGGTGCGCGGGCTGCTCCAGCCCTCGGACCAGCTGGAGCGGCGGATCGCGGAGCTGGAGTCGGGCCGCGGGGTCGTGGTGGACACCGCCGCCGCCGATCTGCGCCGCATCGAGCGGGATCTGCACGACGGCGCCCAGGCCCGCCTGGTGGCCCTCGCGATGGACCTGGGCCTGGCCCGGGAGAAGCTGCTGGAGGACCCGGAGGCGGCGGCCAGGATGGTCGGCGAGGCGCACGGCGAGGTGAAGGTGGCCCTTCAGGAGCTGCGCGACCTGGCCCGCGGCATCCATCCGGCGATCCTCACCGACCGCGGCCTGGACGCGGCCCTGTCGTCGGTGGCGTCCCGCTGCACGGTGCCGGTCGCGGTGACCGTGGACCTGCCCGCGCGGCCCGCGGAGGCGATCGAGGGCATCGCGTACTTCACCGTCTCCGAGCTGCTGCAGAACGTCAGCAAGCACAGCCGGGCCCGGCAGGCGTCGGTGGACGTGTGGCGTACGGACGACCGGCTGATGGTGCAGGTACGGGACGACGGGCGGGGCGGCGCCGATGTGTCGGGCGGCTCGGGCCTGGCCGGGCTCGGTGAGCGGCTGCGCTCGGTGGACGGGCTCTTCGTGGTCAGCTCGCCGGTCGCGGGGCCGACCGTGGTGACGGCCGAACTGCCGTGGCGCGACCGGGAGTTCCGCCGCGACACGGCCCGCCGCTGAGACCTCCCGCCGGGGCGGGCGGTAGGGCTAACCCCACCCCGAGGACGCCGATCCGCACCATGGGCGCGGGCGCGCGATCCGGCCACTCTTGAGGTACGGAAGAGAAGAAGAAGCAGAGGGGACGGACCGACCATGGCTTACGGCATCCCGCCGGCCGGGCGCGAGCGCGAGCACCGCCTGCCGCCGGCGCTGCGCGCCCCGTTCGAGGCGCGCACATGGCGCGAGTTCGGCTACCTGCTGCTGAATCTGCCGATGGGCATCACCGGCTTCGTCTGGACCGTGACGATGTTCTCGCTCGGCGCCGGCCTGCTGATCACTTTCATCGGGCTGCCGGTGCTGGTGCTGGCGCTGGGCGGCTGCCGGGCGATCGGCTCGGTCGAACGGTCCCGGGCCCGCTCGATGCTCTGGCTCGACGTGGAGAACCCGCGCCCTGTACGCGCCAAGGGCGGCCTGCTCGCCCGGCTGGGCGCGCAGCTCGGCAGCGGCGTCAACTGGCGGCACGCCCTCTACACGCTGCTGCACTTCCCGTGGGGCGTCTTCACCTTCTCCGTCGCGATCAGCTTCTTCACGTACGGCTGGGGGCTGCTCACCTATCCACTGTGGCGGTGGGTCTTCCCGGTCTACTTCGGGCAGGACGGCCTCCAGATCTACGGCAGCGACGACGGCCGGCACGGCTGGTGGCTGCACACCCCGCTGGACATGGCGCTCAGCGTCGCCGTCGGCGGCACCCTCGTCCTCACCATGCCCTGGGTGGTCCGGGGGATGGCGCACGTCGACCGCGTCCTCGTCTCCGGACTCCTCGGGCCGTCCCGGCTGGCCGACCGCGTCACGGAGCTGGAGTCCGACCGGGGGGTCGTCGTCGACACCGCGGCGGCCGATCTGCGGCGGATCGAGCGGGATCTGCACGACGGTGCGCAGGCGCGCCTGGTCGCGCTCGCCATGGACCTCGGCCTCGCCAAGGAGAAGCTGCTGGAGGACCCGAGCGCGGGGGCTCTCATGGTCGAGGAGGCGCATGGCGAGGTGAAGATCGCGCTTCAGGAATTGCGGGATCTGGCGCGCGGGATCCATCCCGCGATTCTCACCGACCGGGGGCTCGGGCCGGCTCTGTCCGCCGTGGCGGCGCGGTGCACGGTGCCGGTTTCCGTGACCGTGGATCTGCCGGCGCGGCCGGTGCCCGCGATCGAGGGGATCGCGTACTTCACCGTCTCGGAGCTTTTGCAGAACGTCAGCAAGCACAGTGGCGCTTCGCGCGCCAGCGTCGATGTCTGGCGGGCCGACGACCGCCTCATGATGCAGGTCATCGACAACGGTCGCGGTGGTGCCGCCCTTTCCGGCGGCTCCGGTCTCGCCGGCCTCGCCGAGCGGCTCGACTCCGTCGACGGGATCCTCGCCGTCGACTCCCCCGCCGGCGGCCCCACCCACATCACCACCGAACTCCCCTGGCGGGCGTAGCCCGCCACCCCGCCCCCGCGGAGAAGGGCGCCCTCCTGCGGAGTGCGGTGCCCGAGGTCTCGCTCCTGCGGAGGACGGTAACCCTCAGGGGCGCGGGGAACTGCGCGCTCAGCCCACGCCGGGGCGCAGGAAAAAAACCGCCCCCAGCGGGGCAGACGCTGTTGTTTTTGCGACCACCGGCCGGTGGGGGCTGAGCGCGCAGTTCCCCGCGCCCCTAAAAGACCTGACTCACCGCACTCCGCAGGAGACCTCACGCGCCCCACCCCCCGGAGGGGCACCGCACTCCGCACGGTGCGGGTACGGAGGGCGCGGGTTAGGCGCAGATGAGGTCCCGTACTCCTTGGAAAGCGGCGAACTCGTCGCGCTGCTCGACAGGAAGCTGGTACGCGGCAGCGGTGATCTTGGGGACGGAGGGGATCACGGTGAGCCGGAAGGACTGCCCGTCCGTCGTGGCGACGTGGAACCGCCCTTGGAGGTCCCGCTTCTTCACCGCTCCGCGGTTCGCATCGGTGATGGTCACCGGAGACCCGGCGACGATCGCCCCGTTCTCCTCGTCGACCGGAAGAATCACCAGCTCGGTGCTGCCGGGCCGGAAGCCCACCGCGTAGTTGTAGACGGTGGTGCTGCGGAAGACGACGAAGTTCTTCTGCTTCATGTCCGAGGCGTAGACCTTGGTGTAGCTGCCGCCGTCCGGCACGGCCGCGTCGAAAGCGGCGTGTATCGCCGCTTTCATCTCTTCTTTGCTCGCCACTGTGCTTCCTCACGCTCTGGAGCCCTGACCTTGAGGGCGTTGACTGTACAGCCGGTCAATGGAAAATCCCAACCTCAACGGCCGCCTCCGCAAGGGGAGTTGGCGGGTGGGGTAACAATGGGGGCGGTGCCAGGGTTGTCCCGGGCGGGCGGGGAGGACGAGCAGGGAGGAGACGGGGTGTCGCCACGATCGGCGGAGGCCAACGAGGAATTGCGGGGCCGGTCGCGGGAGCGGATCCTCGCGGCGGCCCTGGCGGTCTTCGCGGAGAAGGGTTTCCACGACGCCACGGTCTCGGAGATCACCGCGCGGGCCGGGGTGTCCCGGGGGCTGCTCACGTACTACTTCCCCGGCAAGCAGAGCCTGGTGGACGAGCTGCTCGACCGTTACCTGGACGAGGTGGCCGCCGTCCTGGACGTGACCGGCGGCCCGGACGAGCGGCTGGCGGCGGTCATCGACGGCATCGTGCGTACGGCGGCGACGACGGTGCCGGTGCAGCGGATGGCGCTCAGCCTCGTGGTGAACCCGGCCACGCACCCGCGGTTCGCGGCGGCCGAGGCGCGCAAGGAGGAGCGGGTGGTGGCCCTGGAGGACGGCCTGCGCGAGCTGTTCGCCGCGCGCGGGGCGGAGGATCCCGCGCTGGAGGAAGTGCTGCTGCGCAGCGTCCTGGAGGGCGTCATCTTCAAGATCGCGGTCTACGCCGAGGAATATCCGGTCGAGGCCGTCCGCCGCCGCCTCCACGCGATGTACGACCTGCCGTCACCCGCCACCGACCTCTTCCCCGGCCGCCCCAGGCCGGACCGCATGCGGGCTTCGCGCTTGCCGTAGCGCGTCGGGAAACAGACAGCGTCTGCCCAGCTGGGGACGGCTTTTTGTCTGCACCCCCACGGTGGCTGGTCGCAGTTCCCCGCGCCCCTACGGGGCAGCCCCTTTCAGGCGATGGCCAAAAGCACCTTTCCGCGGCTCGTGCCCTCCTCCAGGGCGTGGTGGGCCTGGAAGGCCGCGGCGAGCGAGAGTTCGGCGGTGACGTCGAGGCGGATGGCTCCGGAGGCGAGGAGGGAGAGGGCGGCGAGGGCGTGGCCGCGGACGACGGACGGGGCCCGGCGGCCGAGATCGCCGATGTTGTAGCCGGAGAGGGAACGATTCTGCTTCCACAGCGGGAGGACCGGCAGCGACAGGTCGGGCTCGCGGGCGGCGTCGCCGTAGACGACGACACGCCCGAAGGGGGCGAGGACGTCGAGGCTCGCGAGCCGGGTGCGGCCGCCGACCGGGTCGAGGACGACGTCGACCTCGGTGCCGGTCGCGGCCAGGTCGGCCGGGAAGGTGTCCCGCAGCAGCACCGCGTCGTAGCCGAACCGCTTGGCGTACTCCGCCTTCTCCGGGGTGCGGACCGTGCCGTGGACGGCGGCGGCGCCCAGCGCCCGGGCGATCTGGGCGGCGGCCGAGCCGACCCCGCCGGCGGCGGCGTGGATGAGAACGGAGTCCCCGGCGGTGAGCCGCGCGGCCCCGGCGAGGACGCCGTACGCGGTGGTGAGGACGAGCGCGGCGCCGCCGCCGTCGCGCAGCGAGATCCCGTCGAGCGGGAAGGCGAAGTCGGCGGGCGCGACGGCGTATTCGGCGTATCCGCCGCCGTCGGGCAGGTAGGCGGCGACGTGGTCGCCGAGGGCCAGCCCGGCCACGTCGTCGCCGAGCGCGGCGATCTCGCCGGAGACCTCCATACCGGGCACCGTGATCCCGTCCGGCGGACCGAAGTCGCCGAGCCGGTGCTGCACTTCGCCGTAGTTGACGCCCGCGTACGCGACGCGGATCAGCACCTGTCCCGGTCCGGGTTCGGGGACGGGGAGTTCCACCGGCCGCAGCACCTCGGGACCACCGTTGACGTCGAAACCGACCGCGCGCACACGCTCTCCTCTTGCCCTGTGTCGTATCCGTACTTGTGCCCGTACGTGTGTCCGTACGTGGGTCCGTCGAGCCGCTCTCGTACGACCCGTGCCGGACCCGCGGGCGCAACCTTGCCCGCTGGAACCGTATTCCCCATGACCGCGTCGATGCTGGGATGCTGGGGAAGACAGGGTCGTTACGGGGGCTGGAACGGGTGGAGGACAAGGTGCGGGTGGTCATCGCCGAGGATTCGGTACTGCTTCGGGAGGGCCTGACCCGGCTGCTGACCGACCGGGGCCACGACGTGGTCGCCGGTGTCGGTGACGCCGAGGCGCTGATCAAGGTCGTCCGGGAGCTGGCGGACGAGGGCGCGGCGCCCGACGTGGTGGTGGCGGACGTCCGGATGCCGCCCACGCACACCGACGAGGGGGTGCGGGCGGCGGTGCGGCTGCGCAAGGACTACCCGGACATCGGGGTGCTGGTGCTGTCGCAGTACGTGGAGGAGCAGTACGCGACGGAGCTGCTGGCGGGCAGCAGCCGCGGGGTGGGCTATCTGCTCAAGGACCGGGTGGCCGAGGTCCGCGAGTTCGTGGACGCGGTGGTGCGGGTCGCCGAGGGCGGCACCGCGCTGGACCCGGAGGTGGTGGCGCAGCTGCTGGGCCGCAGCCGCAAGCAGGACGTGCTGGCCGGGCTGACGCCGCGCGAGCGCGAGGTGCTGGGGCTGATGGCCGAGGGCCGGACGAATTCGGCGGTCGCCAAGCAGCTGGTGGTCAGCGACGGAGCGGTCGAGAAGCACGTCAGCAACATCTTCCTGAAGCTGGGCCTGGCGCCGAGTGACGGGGATCACCGTCGCGTCCTGGCGGTCCTCACCTACCTGAACTCCTGATTTGTTGACACTCTGTCTAACAGTACGTCGGGCGGTCGCATCCACATTCCGGGACGTACGGGGAAGGCGACCCTTACCGACGTACGATGACCGGTGAGCCGCCGCCTCGAGGGAGGTCCGTTTCAGTGACCAGCCAGGTCAGCAGCAGCAGCTCCGCGACCGCGGAGCCGCCAGCGCAGGAGCCGTCGCATCCGCCGGTGATCGGTGACGTCCTCGGCGAACAGCGCAAACCGGTGAAGGAGACGAGGCGCCTGGACCGGGTGATCATCCGCTTCGCGGGTGACTCCGGGGACGGGATGCAGCTCACCGGGGACCGTTTCACCTCGGAGACCGCGTCCTTCGGGAACGATCTCTCGACCCTGCCGAACTTCCCGGCCGAGATCCGCGCCCCCGCAGGCACCCTGCCGGGGGTGTCGTCGTTCCAGCTGCACTTCGCCGACCACGACATCCTCACCCCCGGCGACGCGCCCGACGTGCTGGTGGCGATGAACCCCGCCGCGCTGAAGGCGAACATCGCGGACCTGCCCCGCGGCGCCGAGATCATCGTGAACACGGACGAGTTCACCAAGCGCGCGATGGCGAAGGTCGGCTACGCCGCCAGCCCGTTGGACGACGGGTCGCTGGAGGCGTACGCGGTGCACCCGGTGCCGCTGACCACGCTGACGGTGGAGGCGCTCAAGGACAGCGGTCTGGCCCGCAAGGACGCCGAACGGGCGAAGAACATGTTCGCGCTCGGCCTGCTGTCGTGGATGTACCACCGGCCGACCGAGGGCACCGAGTCCTTCCTGCGCAAGAAGTTCGCGAAGAAGCCGGACATCGCCGAGGCGAATGTCACCGCCTTCCGCGCGGGCTGGAACTTCGGCGAGACGACCGAGGACTTCGCGGTCAACTACGAGGTGCAGCCCGCCTCCAGCGCCTTCCCGGCCGGCACCTACCGCAACATCTCCGGGAATCTGGCGCTCGCGTACGGCCTGGTCGCCGCCGGCCAGCGCAGCGAACTGCCGCTGTTCCTCGGCTCGTACCCGATCACCCCGGCCTCGGACATCCTGCACGAGCTGAGCCGGCACAAGAATTTCGGTGTGCGCACCTTCCAGGCCGAGGACGAGATCGCCGCCATCGGCGCGGCGCTCGGCGCGGCCTTCGGCGGCTCGCTGGCGCTGACCACGACCTCAGGCCCCGGTGTGGCGCTGAAGTCGGAGACGATCGGCCTGGCCGTCAGTCTCGAACTGCCGCTGCTGATCATCGACATCCAGCGCGGCGGCCCGTCCACCGGCCTGCCGACCAAGACCGAGCAGTCCGACCTGCTCCAGGCGATGTACGGACGCAACGGCGAGGCCCCGGTGCCGGTCGTGGCGCCCTGCACCCCGGCCGACTGCTTCGACGCGGCCCTGGAGGCGGCGCGCATCGCGCTGACCTACCGCACCCCGGTCATGCTGCTCTCCGACGGCTATCTGGCCAACGGCTCCGAGCCCTGGCGCATCCCGGACGTGGAGGACCTGCCGGACCTGCGGGTACGGTTCGCGACCGCGCCCAACCACACGGCCGCGGACGGCAGCGAGGAATTCTGGCCGTATCTGCGCGACCCGGAGACGCTGGCCCGCCCCTGGGCGGTGCCCGGCACGCCCGGCCTCGAACACCGCATCGGCGGCATCGAGAAGCAGGACGGCACCGGCAACATCTCGTACGACCCGGCCAACCACGACTTCATGACCCGCACCCGGCAGGCCAAGATCGACGGCGTCCAGGTGCCGGACGTCGTGGTCGACGACCCCGGCGGCGCCGCGCGCACCCTGGTGATCGGCTGGGGTTCGACGTACGGGCCGATCACAGCGGCCGTCCGGCGGATCCGGCGTGAGGGCGGCTCGATCGCCCAGGCGCACCTGCGCCACCTCAACCCCTTCCCGGCCAATCTCGGGGAGGTCCTGCGGGCCTACGACAAGGTCGTGGTGCCCGAGATGAACCTCGGCCAGCTCGCCCACCTCCTGCGGGCGAAGTATCTGGTCGACGCCCATTCATACACGCAGGTCACGGGGCTGCCGTTCAAGTCCGAGCAGCTCGCGAAGGCTCTCGTGGAGGAGAGTGCGAATGATTGAGGCGCTGTCGCTGGTGCCCAAGGCCGAGGCGAAGCAGTCGATGAAGGACTTCAAGTCCGACCAGGAAGTGCGGTGGTGCCCCGGCTGCGGGGACTACGCGATCCTGGCGGCGGTCCAGTCCTTCATGCCGGAGCTGGGCCTGGCCCGCGAGAACGTGGTGTTCGTGTCCGGGATCGGGTGCTCGTCCCGCTTCCCGTACTACATGAACACCTACGGCATGCACTCCATCCACGGCCGCGCCCCGGCCATCGCCACCGGGCTCGCGAGCTCGCGCCGCGACCTGAGCGTGTGGGTGGTCACCGGTGACGGCGACGCCCTCTCGATCGGCGGCAATCACCTGATCCACGCGCTGCGGCGCAACGTCAACCTCAAGATCCTGCTGTTCAACAACCGGATCTACGGGCTCACCAAGGGGCAGTACAGCCCCACCTCCGAGGTCGGCAAGATCACCAAGTCGACGCCGATGGGGTCGCTGGACGCGCCCTTCAACCCGGTGTCGCTGGCGATCGGCGCCGAGGCGTCCTTCGTGGCCCGGACCGTCGACTCCGACCGCAAGCACCTCCAGTCGGTGCTGCGGGCCGCCGCCGAGCACTCGGGCACCGCGCTGGTGGAGATCTACCAGAACTGCAACATCTTCAACGACGGTGCTTTCGAGGTCCTGAAGGACCGGGAGTCGGCGCTGGACGCCGTCATCCGGCTCGAACACGGCGAGCCGATCCGTTTCGGCGCGCCCGCCGAGGACGGTCTCGGCTCCAAGGGCGTCGTCCGCGACCCCGCCACGGGTGACCTGAAGGTCATCGACGTCACGGTGGAGGGCGCCGCGGGGGTGCTCGTCCACGACGCTCATGCGGCTTCGCCTACGACGGCCTTCGCCCTGTCCCGGCTCGCCGACGCCGACACCTTGCACCACACGCCGATCGGCGTTCTCCGGGACGTCTCCCGGCCCGTCTACGACACGGAGATGGCCGAGCAGCTCGAAAAGGCCGTTGTCCAGCAGGGCAAGGGCGACCTTGCGAGCTTGCTCGCCGGTCGTGACACCTGGACTGTCGTCGGCTAGTCCGACGAAGGGTGCCCCGTCAGGGGCGCGGGGAACTGCGCGACCAGCCACGACGATGGCTGTACGTCACCACCGGCCCCAGAGGGGCAGATCGGTTGTCTTCGGACCACCGGCCCGGTGGGGGTTGAGCGCGCAGTTCCCCGCGCCCCTAAAAGACCTCAGGCCGCGCCTGACGCCGAGGCGTCGTAGGACTCGCGGGCCGCGAGGACCTCCTGGGCATGGGTGGCCGTCCATTCGGACAGTGACCGTACGCGGGAGGCGGCCTCCTCGCCGAGAGGGGTGAGGGAGTAGGTGACGTGCGGGGGGATGACGGGCAGGGCCCGGCGGAGGACGAAGCCGTCACGTTCGAGAGTCCGCAGCGTCTGCGTGAGCATCTTCTCCGTGACGATCCCGATCGACCGCCGCAATTCGCTGAAGCGACGGGTACGGCCACCGTGCAGCTCGATGAGGACGAGAACGCCCCACCGGCTGGTGACATGTTCGAGGATCCCCCGCTCGGGGCAACTTGCGTCCATGTGGGTACCTTACTTCAAGGTGGGTACTTTCCCGAGGTTAGTGCCCGGCGTACGGTGAGTGAGTCACGCCGTAAGCCGCACACAGCACAAACAGGGAGAAAAAGACATGAGCTTCGTCGTCACCGGAGCCACCGGCCACCTCGGCCGCCTCGTCATCGACGAGCTGCTCACCCGCGTCCCCGCAGGGGACATCGCCGCGGTTGTCCGCGACGCGGACAAGGCCGCCGACCTCGCCGCGCGGGGCGTCGAGCTGCGGGTGGCGGACTACAGCCGCCCCGAGACGCTGAAGGACGCCTTCCACGCGGGCGACCGCGTGCTGCTGATCTCGGGCAGCGAGGTCGGCAAGCGCGTCCCGCAGCACGCGGCCGTGGCGGACGCCGCGAAGGAGGCCGGCGTGGCGCTGCTGGCGTACACAGGGGTGCTCGGCGGCCCGGACGCCGACTTCGCGCTGGCGGACGAGCACAAGGCGACCGAGACGCACATCCTGGGCACGGGCGTGCCGTACACCTTCCTGCGCAACGGCTGGTACACCGAGGTGTTCTCCGAGAACCTGGCCCCGGTGCTGGAGCACGGCGCCGTCGTGGCCAACGCGGGCGACGGCCGGGTCGCCTCGGCCGCCCGCGCGGACTACGCCGCCGCCGCGGCCGCCGTCCTGACCGGCGAGGGCCACGAGAACACGGCGTACGAGCTGAGCGGCGACGTCGCGTGGAGCTTCGCCGAGTACGCGGCGCTGGTCGGCGAGCTGACCGGCCGGGACATCGCGTACAACAACGTGCCGGGCGAGACCCGCAAGGGGATCCTGGTCGGCGCGGGCCTCCCCGCGGGCTTCGCCGACATCCTGGTGGACGTCGACTACGCCATCGAGCGCGGCCTGCTGGCCCGCACCAGCGGCGACCTGTCCCGCCTCATCGGCCGCCCGACCACCCCGCTGCGCGACACCCTGGCGGCGGCCCTCGCCTCCTGACCCCGGGGACCCGTACCGGCCTGTCATGACCGTGGAGTGGAACGGACATGACAGGCCGGTACGGGTCCCGCTACCGTCGCGTCAGCGGGGTGGAGCGGCGGCGGGAGGGGTCCGGATGAACGAGCAGCGCGTGGGACTGGTCTACGGTTTCGCCGCGTACGGCATGTGGGGCCTGTTCCCGCTGTTCTGGCCGCTGCTGGAGCCGGCCGGGGCGATGGAGATCCTGGCCCACCGCATGGTGTGGTCGCTCGTCGTGGTCACCGTGATCCTGCTGGTACTGCGCCGCTGGGCGTGGATCTCCGCGCTGGTGCGGCAGCCGAGGAAGCTGGGGCTGGTCGCGCTCGCCGCGACCGTCGTCTCCGTCAACTGGGGCATGTACATCTGGGGCGTCAACTCCGGCCATGTGGTGGAGACCTCGCTCGGCTACTTCATCAATCCGCTGGTCACCATCGGGCTCGGGGTCCTCGTGCTGCACGAGCGGCTGCGCCCGGCGCAGTGGGTGGCGGTCGGTATCGGCGCGCTCGCCGTCGTGGTGCTCGCGATCGGATACGGGCGGCTGCCGTGGGTCGCGCTGACCCTGGCCTTCTCCTTCGGCGCCTATGGGCTGGTGAAGAAGCAGATCAATATGGGCGGGCTCGAATCGCTTGCCGCCGAGACGTCCGTGCAGTTCCTGCCCGCGCTGGCTTTTCTGGTCGTGCTCGGCGCCCGTGGTGACTCGACCTTCACCCATCACGGCCCGGACCACGCCGCCCTGCTCGCCACTTGCGGCCTCGTCACGGCGATCCCGCTGATCTGCTTCGGCATGTCCGCGACGCGGCTGCCCTTGTCGACCATCGGTCTGATGCAGTACCTCGCGCCGGTCTTCCAGTTCCTCATCGGCGTCCTCCACTTCCACGAAGCGATGCCCGCCGAGCGCTGGGCGGGCTTCCTCCTCGTCTGGTCCGCCCTCGTCCTCCTCACCTGGGACGCCCTCCGCACCGCCCGCGGCTTCCGCACCCGGGTGCCCCTCTCCCCCACAGAGGTGGCCGCTCCCTCTCCCGCGGAAAAGGGTGCCCGATAGGGGCGCCCACTTCCGCAGGGGTGCGGGTACGCCGGATGGGTGGAGGGGAAGGGCCGGGCGGGCGATGTGCGGCGCCGTACCGGTTGCGGTATTTGACGATGGGTCATCCGGAAGGACGTACGCGGCCGGCGTCAGGGCCGGCCCGTCCGACGTACAGGAGACCCGCCGTGCGCAAGCCCCTCACCAGAAGAAAGGCCCGCGCGCTGCTCGCCGCCGCGACGGCCGCCCTCGTGATCCCGCTGACAGCGGGCGTCGCCGCCGCCGCGGGCTCCTCGTACGGCACCTGGAGCACGGGCGGCACCCTGCACGTCCCGGTGACCGGCTTCCCGGACGCGACCTGGACCACGAACAGCAACACGCCGTCGACCCCGTCCGGCGCCTCCACCTTCCTCAACGACTCCACGCCCTTCGGCGCGGCGTACGGCAGTTCGCGCGGCCAGAACTACCTGGCGCTGCGCTCGGCGCCGGGCGGCGCCGACTCCACGACGACCGTCACCTTCGCCGCCGCGACCCCGGTCGGCTGGGGCTTCACCCTGGGCGACGTGGACGCCGACACCGTGCGGGTCAGCGCGACCGGCCCCGGCGGCGTCCCGCTGACGACGGCGCAACTCGGCTTCCAGTCGTCGTTCAACTACTGCCAGGGCACGCCGAAGCCGTCCTCCTGCACCGGCAGCGGCCCCTTCACCGATCAGCCCACCTGGGACGCCGGAAGCGCGACCCTGGTCGGCTCGGGCACCGACACCAGCGGCGGCGCCGGCTGGTTCCGCCCGACCGTGCCGGTCACCTCGCTGACCATGACCTTCCACGTCCTGACCGGCATCCCCATCTACCAGGTCTGGATGGCCGCCCCCAGCGCCGACATCAGCGGCCGGGTCGTCTCCGACTGCGGCATCCCGCCGGGCACCGAGGTGCGGCTGCGCACCGCGACGGGCGCCGCCGTCACCGACTCCTCCGGCCAGCCGGTGACCGCCGCCGTCGACGCCGACGGCGGCTACTCCTTCTCCGACGTCGGCACCGCCCGCTACCGCGTCGAACTGCCGGTGCCCGCCGGATACACCGCGAGCGGCCCGACGAGCCGCACGGCCGACACCACCAACGGTGACGTCGAGGGCGCCGACTTCCGGATCGGCTGCACGCCCGAGCCCGAACCGCCGGTCGTCGTGCCGGAGAACAGCGGCCCGGTGGTCATCCCGATCATCCCCGAGCGTGACCCGGACACCCCGGTGATCGTCCCCGAGCCGCCGGACCACGGCACGGTCGACGTCGAGGGCGACCACCTCGTCTACACGCCGGACAAGGGCTACACCGGCACGGACTCCTTCATCTACGAGGTGACGACAAAGGACGGCGGCCACAAATTCGTGAAGGTGGCGATCGACGTCGTCAAGCCGAAGCCCAAGCCCACGCCGACCCCGACGCCCAAGCCGTCGTACGCTCCCCCGGCCAACCACCCGGCGCCCCAGCAGACCGGCCCCGAACTGGCCAACACCGGAGCGGACGGTTCCACCGACACGGCGCTCGCGCTGATCGCCGCCGGGCTGCTCGGTACCGGTGCCGTCACCGTCCTCGCCGCCCGCAGGCGCCGCCGCTGACCCGTTCGTACGCGCGCCGTACGCACACCCCCGCGCCCGCCGGACCCCGTGTCCGGCGGGCGCGGTCGTGTCCGGGGGCCGCCTCAGTCGGCCGCCCGGCCGCACTCGGCCCACACCATCTTGCCGACGCCCTCCCGGTCCCCGACGCCCCAACGGCCGGGCCCGGCAACGGCGTTCACCAGCGCGAGGCCGCGTCCGGACTCGTCGTCCTCCGCCGCCGCCCGCACCTCGGGCCGCCCGTCCCCCGCGTCGTGCACCTCGATGCGTACGCCGCCCGCCGTCCGTACGTACCGCGTCTGTACGTCCCGCCCCGCGACCCGCGCGTGCACCACGGCGTTCGTGAATAACTCCGAGAGGACGAGTACCGCCGGGTCCGTCAGGTCCTCCATCCCCCACCCTTTGAGGGCGGCCTCCAACTCGTGCCGGGCGCGCCCGACCGAACGTGGCGTACGCGGCCACAGCCGCGCCACGACTCCGGCCTCGACGCCGGACGGTTCCTTGTGCATGGGGTGCCTTTCGCTTGTCGGCGGGTGCCACGCGGATACGGCGGACGCCGGGGCCCCGTGTCGCCACGCCGGGGCCCCGGCGGAGGACACTCCCGGGCGCCCACGGGGGAGGGCGTCGCCTGGGGTCCTCAGCCCCCGCCGGCCAGGCGCGGCAGCCTGTCCGGCGGGAATCGGTTGAAGGCGTGACGGTTCGTCACACCCCTGCGCACTCAGTGCGAACTAGCGCGTAGTTTGAGGGTAGGCTCACGTTGCGCTAGTCCGCAACCGAATCCACCGCATAAATGCGGTCGGGCGCATGTACGACCACGAACTGGCCCTACAGTGGACCTTGTTGGGCCGGTCACTGAGAGAGGGAGGGGACCATGCCCGCAGGAGGACGGCCGACCGTTCGCAGCAGGCGACTCGGGACCACACTGAGGAGATATCGCCAGGTCGCAGGGCTTGACCAGCCCCAGGCCGCCGAGATCATCGCGTCCTCCCAGACCCGGGTCAGCCGCATCGAGAGCGGCCATGTGACGGCCCGGCCGCTTGAGATCCGAGCGATGCTCAAGGCGTACGGAGTCGAGGACCCCGAAGTCCGTCCTCGCCTGGAGGACTTGGCGAAGAGCGCCAACCGGCGCGGCTGGTGGCTGGAGCACGCAGCGCACCTACGCGCGGACTACCTCGACCGTATCTCCCTGGAGGACGACGCGACCTACATCCGGGAGTGGCAGCCCACGTTGATCCCCGGACTCCTGCAAGTCCCCGCCTACGCCGAGGCGGTAATCCGCAGCGCGCCGAATTTCATCGCCCCGAGCCGAGTGGCGCAACTGCTCAAAGTGCGCGAGGAACGCAAAGCCAAGATTGACGAGCGTGAGGACGCGGTGAATTACACGGCCATCATCTGGGAGCCGGTCGTCGTGCAGCCGATCGTCAAACCCGAGGTATATCGCGATCAGCTCGCTTATATCCTCGAAGCGGGAAAGCGGCATAACGTCACACTGCAAGTGCTGCCCGTTTCTGCTGGCCTGAAGGCCGGTATGCCGTCGGCCTTTTCGTCGTTCTCCTTTGAGTCCGAGCCGACCTCGGAGGCCGTGACCTTGGAAAATCTCCGAGGGTCGTCCATTCTTGAGGCCGATGAAGATCTCACCGTTTACACAAACGCTTTTGACCAGCTAAGATCAGCGGCACTGGACCCCGATGCAAGCGCGCGGCTCATTCGGGGCGTACTACAGAGAAGCAAGGACGAGACAAAGTGACCCCTAAGGTAATAGGGCCGTACCGGAAATCGACGTACTCCGGTCCGGAAAACAACTGCGTAGAGGTCGCCGCCACGGCAACCGGCGGTCGTGCCGTACGCGACAGCAAGGACCCTGCGGGTCCGAGCCTCTACTTCACGCCCACCGAGTGGGCCGCCTTCCTCGCCGGAGCGCGGAACGGCGAGTTCACCCACTGAACCGATGAACCACTGAGCGCACCACGTGCGACGTGAAGGCCCCCGGAGTCGCCACCGGGGGCCTTCACCGTATCCGGCAGCCCGAGGCGCTACGCGCCAAGAGCTTCGGCGACCGCCGAGAGGGTCGGGCCCAGGGGCAGGTCCAGCCGCAGAGCGGCAAGGGCGTCGCCGCGCGTCGGGCCCTGGTTGACCAGGGCGATCGGCGTGCCCGCGCGCGCCGCACGGCGGACGAAGCGCAGGCCGGACATGACGGTGAGGGACGACCCGAGGACGAGCAGGACGGACGCGGCGTCGACCAACTCGTAGCAGCGGTGGACCCGTTCCGGAGGAACGTTCTCCCCGAAGAAGACGACGTCCGGCTTGAGCATGCCGGTGCCGCACACCTCGCACGGCACCGTACGGAAGTCGGCGGCGCGGTCGGGCGCGAGATCGGCGTCGCCGTCGGCGTTGATCGCGGCGGCGGAGGCGCGGAAACCGGGGTTGGCGGCGTCGAGGCGGTCGTCCAGGCGGGTGCGGGCGCTGAGGTCGCCGCAGCCGAGGCAGATGACGCGGTCGAGCCTGCCGTGCAGGTCGATGGTGGCGGGGGCGCCGGCGGCGGTGTGGAGGCCGTCGACGTTCTGGGTGATGACGCCGGAGACGGCGCCCGCGCGGACGAGCCGGGTGACGGCGTGGTGGCCGGTGTTGGGGCGGGCGTGGGCGATGGCCTGCCAGCCGACGTGGCTGCGGGCCCAGTAGCGGCGCCTGCTGGCCTCGTCGCCGGTGAATTCCTGGTACGTCATCGGCGTCGTGCGCCGCTGCCGGCCGGTGACACCCCGGTAGTCGGGGATGCCGGACTCGGTGGACAGGCCCGCGCCGCTGAGCACGGCCGCCGGGCGGCCGGACAGGAAGCGGGCGAGCACGTCGGCGCCGCCGCGTACGGCGTCCTCGGTGGCGGCGGTCCCGGTCGCGGGGTCCGCTGCGGCGGCGGTCATGGCACGCGTGTCCATACCTGGCAGCGTACGCCCGGCTCCGGCCGCCCCGGTGTCCCGCACGGGGCGGGACAGCGCGGCGGTGCTCGCGTACGAGGAGGAGTTCGCCACCGTCCTCATGGCGTCCGGGCTGGCCAGGATGATGTCCCGGGTGCTGGTCTGCCTCTACACCACCGACGCGGGCGGCCTCACCGCCGCCGAACTCGCCGCCCGGCTGGAGAACATCGCCCGCTTCCTCGACTTCGTCAGCGAGGGCATCCTGCGCTCGGCCGAGCAGGCGCGTGAGGTGCTCTCCACGCAGGGCGCGTACCGGGGGCGCGCCGTCCGCCGGGTCCGCGTCAGGCGGTGACGTCCCGGGAGGTGAAGCGGGCCCAGGCGGCCGAGCCGAAGACGGCCGCGTACAGGGCCTGGAGGCCGAGGTTCTTCCCGATGCCGGTCCAGGTGACGGGGTCGCGCAGGATGTCGGCGAAGCTCAGCCAATAGTGCGGGAAGAGGTAGGGCTGGAGGGCGTGCAGCTGGGGGATGTTGTCGATGATCTGGACGGTGATCAGCAGGCCGACCGTGGCGGCCATCGCGCCGATGCCGCTGTCGGTGAGCGTGGAGATGAACAGGCCGAGCGCGCCGATCCCGATCAGTGAGGCGGCGACGAGGACGGCGATCAGCAGGCAGCGCAGCATGCCGTCCGACAGCGAGATCGTCGTGCCCGACAGCAGGGTGACGTCGCCGACCGGGAACAGCGCGAAGCCGACGATCAGCGCGGACACCGTCACCACGAGGGTCGCGGCCAGGCAGAAGGCCAGCACCGAGGCGTACTTGGCGAGCAGCAGGCGGGTGCGGCCCGCCGGGGCGACCAGCAGATAGCGCAGGGTGCCGCCCGCGGCCTCACCGGCGACGGAGTCGCCCGCGACGACGCCGATCGCCATCGGGAGGAAGAAGGGCAGCGTCGCGGCGAGCGAGGCGAAGGTCAGGAACAGGCCGTTGTTGCTGACCTGCTCGATGAAGGCCGGTCCGTCTCCCCCGTTGGGCCCGCCCCCGCCGACGCTGCCGCCGTCCCGCGTCTCGATCCGTACCGCGATCCCGACCAGCAGCGGCACCCCGGCCAGCACCGCGAACAGCGCGAGGGTGCGCCAGCGGCGGAAGACGGTGACCAGCTCCGACCGGAAGAGCCCGAGGCTCCACACGAGCCGCGGCGCTCGGGGGGCCGGAGCAGGGGCCTGCTCGGCCTCCGCCGCGTCCGGCGGCTGCGCTGCCGTCTCAGCCCGCGACATCGAAGCCCTCCCCCGTCAGTGCGACGAACGCGTCCTCCAGCGATGCGCGTTCCTGGCCGAAGGCGCGGACGCGGACGCCGGCGGTGACCAGCGCCGCGTTGAGGTCGGCGAGGTCGGGCGGGTCGGTGGCGGGCAGGTCGCCGGTGACGCGGCCGGCCTCGGTGTGCAGGCCGGTGACGCCGTGCCCGGCCAGGACGCGGGCGGCGTCGGCCGGGTCCGGGGTGGTGACCGCGAGCCGGCCGCGGGTGCCCGCGGACAGGTCGGCCACCGGGCCCTGGGTGAGCAGCCGGCCCCTGGCCATGACGGCCGCGTGCGTACAGACCTGCTCGATCTCGTCCAGCAGGTGCGAGGAGAGGAAGACGGTGGTGCCCTCCGCCGCCAACTCCCTGACCAGCGAACGGATTTCCCGCATCCCCTGCGGATCGAGCCCGTTCGTCGGCTCGTCCAGCACCAGCAGTTCGCGCGGCTGGAGCAGGGCCGCGGCCAGGCCGAGCCGCTGCTTCATGCCCAGCGAATACGCCTTCGCCTTCTTCCCGCCCGCCGCCGTGAGCCCCACCCGGTCCAGCGCCGCCCCGACCCGGGCCCGGCGGGTGCGCGGGTCGGCGGTCGGGTCGGCCGCGTCGTACCGCAGCAGATTGTCGCGGCCGGACAGGAAGCCGTAGAGCGCCGGGCCCTCGATCAGCGCGCCGACCTTCGGCAGCACCGTACGCACCGCGTCCGGCATCGGGCGGCCCAGCACGCGGGCGCTGCCCGCGGTCGGGGCGATCAGGCCCATCAGCATGCGGATCGTCGTGGTCTTGCCCGAGCCGTTGGGGCCCAGGAAGCCGAAGACGCTGCCGCGGGGCACCCGCAGGTCCAGGCCGTCCACGGCGAGCGTGCCGCGGTAGCGCTTGGCGAGACCGCGGGTCTCGATCACCACGTCGGCCGCGGCGGGCGGCTGCTGCATCCCTCTCCTTCGTACGGGGGCCGGGGCTCCCGGGCGGGCCGAGCGCTGCCTTTGCACGGCAGATGTCGGCCCGCCCGGATCAGGGCACTGCCTACTTCGCCGCCGCGTTCGCCGCGTCCGTCAGCGCGGACTGGGTGACCGCGCCCACGTACACGGTGCCGTCGTCCGTCACCAGGGCGTTCACCAGCCGGGTGTGGAAGACCGTGCCGGACCCGAACTTCCCGCTGACGTGCTTGCCGAAGCTGTCGAGCAGCGACGAGGCGTCGCCGCCCCTGCCGTTCTTCTCGGCGCCCGACGGCAGGCCGCCCGGCGCCTTGATGACGGCGATGGAATCCCAGCCCGAGCCGATGACGGTGGGCTCGGCGCCCTTGCCCGCGCCATTGGCCCCGGTGAGCCCGGTGACCCCGTTGAAGCCGTCGAAGCCCTTGGGGCCCTTGGTGACGACGTCCGAGCCCTGTCCGGCCTCGGTCACCTTGGTGCCCTTGGGCGGGGTGAAGGTGAAGGTCGAGGCGGACGGCTTGCCGAAGCCGACCTTCGTGAAGCCGATGTCCACGATCGCCTTGCCGCCGCCCTTGGGCGACAGCGTGAACTTCAGCGGCACCCCGGTCTTGGAGTCCACCGCGATCCGTATCGCGCCGACCGTCGTCCTGTCGGCCTTCTGCGGGGTGACGACCAGCTGGTAGGCGCTGCGCCCGGCGACCCGGGCGGTGCCGTCCACGGTGATCGCGGCCGTGCCGTCGGCCGCCTCGATGATCTCCTTGGCCGCCGCCTGCGGGGTGGCCGGGAAGTCCTCGGGCCGCTGCTGCTTGCCGCTGTCCCGGCCCGCGTCCTTGGGCGCGGTCGCGTGATACGCCTGGTTGGAGGCGCTGTCGTAACCCCAGACCTCCGTGCCGTTGTGGATCAGGCTGTACTCGGCGGCGGTCTCGATGATCGAGACCTTCTGCCGGTCCGGGCCGTCCACCGCCACGTGCAGGGTGTGCGAGCCGGCCAGCAGCTGCGGCAGCCGGCTCTGCGGGGCCGCCGCGGACGTCTTGCCGTCGTGCCCGGAGCCTTCGCCGGAGCCCCCGGCGCCGCTGAACAGGCTGCTTGCCGCGCCGCCGGACAGGGCGCTGGGCAGCCCCAGGTCCGTGCTGATCTTCACCGACCCGGACAGGGTCTGGGTGTCGGACGCGGCGATCTTCGTGAGCAGCTGCTCGGCCGTGATCGAGGGCAGGGACGGGCTGCCGGTGTCCGCGAGCGCGGGCACGAGGCTGATGGTCGCCGCCGCCACCCCCGCCACCGCGACGGGCACCGCGTAGCGCACGGCTCTGCGCCGACGCCCCCCGCCGGGCTCGTCCGCATCCGGGAAGTCCGGATACTGCTCCGGCTGTGCCGGTTGGATCGGTGCCATCGCGTCTCTACCTCCGTCGTCGCGGCGGTCACTGCCTCGCACTCGTCCACTCCCCGGACCCATTGTCGCCCGGTCCGCCGTGAAGTGGTGTCTCCGTGGTGCCTCCATCACACCAAAACGGCCACTCCGGCACATCAGCCGACGGACGCAACTCCACGTACAACCCCGGGATGACGAACCCCGAGACCGTACGCGGGTCGGCGCACACCCACATGGGCTACGCGAGGCCCGGGCCGCCCGGACACCGGGACGCGGGCCCCGGGCCGCCCGGTCACGGCCTCAGGCCGCGCGGTGCACCACGATGTCGCAGAGCGCCGCGAGCGCCAGCTTGGCCGTGCACTCCGGCAGCGGCGCCAGCGCGGCGCGGGCCTCGTCGGCGTACCGCAGGGTGTCGCGGCGGGCCTGCTCCAGCGCCGGGTGGGCGCGCAGCAGCGCCAGCGCCTCGCCGTGCAGGGCGTCGTCGGTGAGATCGCCGTCCAGGAGCTGGTTGAGCCGCCGGTCGGCGGCCGAGACGCTGCCGCCGGCCTGCTGGTACCAGCGGCGTACGTGCAGGATCGGCAGCGTCGGGATGCCCTCGCGCAGGTCGGTGCCGGGGGTCTTGCCGGACTCGGCGCTCTCGCTGGTGATGTCCAGCAGGTCGTCGGCGAGCTGGAAGGCGGTGCCGATCCGCTCCCCGTACTGGGTGAGGGTGCTGACCACGGACTCCTCGGCGCCGGACATCATCGCGCCGAAGCGTCCGGAGACCGCCATCAGCGAGCTGGTCTTCCCGGCGAGGACTTCCAGGTAGTGGTCGATGGGGTCGCGGCCCTCGCGCGGCCCGACCGTCTCCATGATCTGCCCGGTGACCAGCCGCTCGAAGGACTCGGCCTGGACGCGAACCGCCTCGGGGCCCAGGTCGGCCAGGATGTGCGAGGCCCGGGAGAAGAGGAAGTCGCCGGTCAGCACGGCCACCGAGTTGCCCCAGCGGGCGTTGGCGCTGGGCACGCCGCGGCGCACCTCGGCCTCGTCCATGATGTCGTCGTGGTAGAGCGTGGCCAGGTGGGTCAGCTCCACGACGACGGCCGCGGGCACCACCCGTGGCGCGTGCGGGTCGCCGAACTGCGCCCCGAGCATCACCAGGAGCGGCCGGAAGCGCTTGCCGCCCGCCTTGAGCAGGTGGCGGGCCGCGTCCGTGATGAACGGGACATCGCTCTTGGTGGCCTCCAGCAGGCCCTCTTCGACGGCCGAGAGACCGGCCTGGACATCGGCATCGAGGGCCTCGTCCCACACGCTCAGCCCGAAGGGCCCGACGACGGTCACGAGGGGTACTCCTGTCGCTGATCTGGCTTCTGGCGGGGTCTGAGGGGCGGCACTGTCTACACGGGCAGCGTACCCGGGGAGCTGTGGATCATCGCCGGGGCATCGCACTCGCGCGAGGCGTTCCACCGGGCCGAACCCCGGCATGCCGGTTATGCTCCGTATTGCCGTTTTTAGTGACAAAAAAGACGCCCGGAACGGATGGTGGCCGATTCGGGCGGTTGACCAAAGAACGTTCACCATTACGTAAGACGATCCCGCCTCATGGTCAACTACACTCGCGGCAGCAACAAGTGACATGTCCTCGCTTCTGGGTAGACCCGGGTAGATCCCCGGGGGACCCCCGACGAAAGAGAGGAGGTGGATCGATGGCAGCCGACCTGCGGGAGGACGAGGCGGAGGCCCACGTGCGCGGTGTGTGCTTCAAAACAGGTCCGCCCGCACGTACAGGCGTGGAATTGGAGTGGCTGGTCCACGACCGCTCCGATCCCCGGTCACTGATATCCGTCGACCGGCTGGACGCGGCGCTCGCGCCCGTCGAACGGCCGGGCGGGCTGCCCCACGGCAGCAGGCTCACCCGTGAGCCCGGCGGACAGGTGGAGCTCAGCTCCCGGCCCGCCGACACCCTCGCCGCCTGCGTGAACAACATGGCCGCCGATGCCGCGGCCCTCCGGCAGGCGCTCGACGAGGCGGGACTCACCCTCGTGGGACGCGGGCTCGACCCGTTCCGCGACCCTCCCCGCGTGCTCGACCATCCCCGCTACCGGGCCATGGAGAGCTTCTTCGACCGCGACGGCCCCTGGGGCCGCACGATGATGCGGCGCACCGCCGCCCTCCAGGTCAACCTGGACGCGGGCGACGACTCCGACGGCACCGCCGGTTACCGCTACCGCTGGCGCCTCGCGCACCGCATCGGCCCCGTGCTGGTCGCGGCCTTCGCCAATTCGCCGCTCCAGGGCGGTGTGCCCACCGGGTGGCTGTCCACCCGGCAGGCGGTCTGGGGCCGGATGGACCCCGGCCGCACCCGCCACCCGCGGCACCACGAGGACCCCCGTACCGCCTGGGCGCGGTACGCCCTCGACGCGCGGCTGCTGTGCGTCCGCGAAGGACCCACCGACAGCAGCGCCGAATGGGGCCGGGAACGGACCGACTGGTCGGCGCCCGAGGGCCTGACCTTCCGCGGCTGGCTGAGGGGCGCGCCCGGCGTACGGCCGCCCACCGTCGACGACCTCGACTACCACCTCAGCACGCTCTTCCCTCCGGTCCGCCCGCGCGGCTGGCTGGAGATGCGGATGACCGACGCGCAGGACGGCGACGACTGGATCGTGCCGACCGTGCTGACGGCGACGCTGCTGGACGATCCCGTC
Organism: Actinacidiphila alni; assembly: GCF_900112845.1. Taxonomy (GTDB): domain Bacteria; phylum Actinomycetota; class Actinomycetes; order Streptomycetales; family Streptomycetaceae; genus Actinacidiphila; species Actinacidiphila alni. The sequence goes on along the minus strand of NZ_FONG01000005.1, from coordinate 128,215 downwards.
GCCGCCGAGGCCGCCTTCGCGGCGACCGCGCCGCTGTGCCCGGACGGGCCGGACGGCGGGCCGCTGCCGTCCGACGAGATGTGGCGGCGCGCGGCCAGGTACGGACCCGCCGATCCGGTGATCGGCACGGCCGTACGCGCCTGCTTCGCCGCCGTCGCCGACTCGCTGGAACGTTCCTGCGCGCCGGAGGAGCTGCGGCGCGCGGTGGCCGGTTTCGCCGAGCGCTATCCCGAACGCGGACGATGTCCCGCCCACGACCTGTTGGACGCGCTGCACCGCGTCTGACCTTCCGGAAGGCATGTCGTGACACACCCTCGTACCGACGGCCGGAACACGGCCGAAAGCAGTGCCTCACCCGGCACTTCTGCTTCTTCTGGCACTTCGCTCACTTCTGACGCGTCCGCCACCGCTTCTCAGTCGTTCTCGGGGGCGCGGGACGCCGTCGCCGCCGTCGCCGCCGATCCCGTCAAGGCGCGGGCGCTGGCCGCGCTGGAGACCGCGCGGCGCCGCACCATGGCGCTCACCGACTGCGTGGACGACGCCGATCTGGCCGCCCAGCACTCCCCGCTGATGTCGCCGCTGGTCTGGGACCTCGCGCACATCGGCAACCAGGAGGAGCTGTGGCTGGTCCGCGAGGCGGGCGGCAGGCCCGGCCTGCGCCCCGACCTCGACCACCTCTACGACGCCTTCCAGCACCCGCGCGCCGACCGCCCCGCGCTGCCGCTGCTCGGGCCCGACCAGGCGCGCGGCTACGTCTCGCGGGTGCGCGCCGAGACCGTGGACGTGCTCGCGGCCGTCGACACGGCGCCCGCTTCGTCACCCGCGCCGGAGCTGGAACGGGCCGAGCGGCTGCTCGCCGACGGCTTCGTCTTCGGCATGCTCGCCCAGCACGAGCAGCAGCACGACGAGACGATGCTCGCCACCCATCAGCTGCGGCGCGGCCCGGCCGTCCTGGAGGCGCCCGAGCCGCCGGCCGCGCCCGCCGACGCGGCCGTCCTGCCGTCCGAAGTCCTCGTCCCCGGCGGCCCGTTCACCATGGGCACCAGCGACGAGGCGTGGGCGCTGGACAACGAACGCCCGCACCACACCGTGGACGTCGCCCCCTTCTGGCTGGACACCGTGCCGGTCACCAACGGCGACTACCTGGCCTTCATCGCCGCCGGCGGCTACACCGACCCGCGCTGGTGGACCGAGGCCGGCTGGCGGCACGTCCAGGAGGCCGGGCTCGAAGCTCCGCTGTTCTGGTCGTACGACACCGCCGCCGGTGTGTGGACGCGGCGCGTCTTCGGCCGCACCGAGCCCGTACGCACCGACGAGCCGGTCGTGCACGTCTGCTGGTACGAGGCCGACGCGTACGCCCGCTGGGCCGGGCGGCGGCTGCCGACCGAGGCGGAATGGGAGAAGGCCGCCCGGCACGACCCGGCCTCCGGGCGCTCCCGGCGCTACCCGTGGGGCGACGCCGACCCGGGCCCGGAGCACGCCAATCTCGGCCAGAAGCATCTGCGGCCCGCGCCCGCCGGCAGCTACCCGGCCGGCGCCGCGCCGTGCGGGGCACGGCAGTTGATCGGTGACGTGTGGGAGTGGACGTCGTCGGACTTCGCCGCCTACCCGGGCTTCGAGGCGTTCCCGTACAAGGAGTATTCGGACGTCTTCTTCGGGCCCGACTACAAGGTGCTGCGCGGCGGTTCGTTCGGCGCCGACCAGGTGGCGGTGCGCGGCACCTTCCGCAACTGGGACTACCCGATCCGGCGGCAGATCTTCGCCGGCTTCCGCACGGCGCGGGACGCCTCGCCCTCGGACGACGGGCGCGGCTGATGTGCCGTCATCTCGCGTACGTCGGGCCGCAGGTGACGCTGGCCCGGCTGCTCACCGAGCCGTCCCGCGGGCTGTACGAACAGTCCTGGCAGCCGCGGCGCCAGCGGTACGGCACGGTGAACGCGGATGGTTTCGGGGTGGGTTGGTACCCGCAGGACCCCGCCGTCGGTGAGGGCGACTCCGACGAGGGCTTCGCGCTGCCCGGCCGCTACCGGCGGGCCGTACCGGTCTGGGCGGACGCCAACTTCACCGAACTGGCCCGCACGATCCGCAGCGGCGCCGTCCTGGCCGCCGTACGGTCCGCGACCGCCGGGACCACGCAGGACGAGTCGGCGGCCGCGCCCTTCCGGGACGGGCGCTGGCTGTTCAGCCACAACGGCGCGGTCGCGGACTGGGCCCGGCTGCCGACCGACCTGACGGCCGCCGAGCTGCTCGGCCTTGAGGCGCACAGCGACTCGGCCCTGCTGTGGGCGCTGCTCACCCGGCGGCTGCGGCAGGGGCAGCCGCCGGGCGGGGCGCTGGCGGCGGTGGTCCGGCAGGTCGCGGCGGCGCGGCCCGCGGCCCGACTGAACCTGCTGCTCACGGACGGGCGGACGATCGCGGCCACGGCGTACGGGGACACGCTCTGGTACCGGCTCGGCTCTGATCCTGGTTCTGGTTCCGCTTCCGGCTCCGTCCTCGTCGCCTCGGAGCCGGACGACGCTCCGGGCGACTGGCACGAAGTCCCGGACCGGTCGCTGCTGTTGGCGACCACGGCGGGCGTACGGGTCATGCCGTTGCGCCCGCCGGGAGCGGTATGCCGCTCCCCACTCCCCCCTGCGCACGACGACACGACGAAGGACGCCCTACGCCAGCACCCCCGACGCAAGGATCCGCACGTCATGAACGAGAGCCGCTTCACCCTCGACGACCGGCTGCCCGCCGACTACTTCACCGCGTCACTGCGCGCCGACGTACTCGGCGGCCTCGCCACCGCGCCGCGCACCCTGCCGCCCAAGTGGTTCTACGACAAACGCGGCAGCGACCTCTTCGAGCAGATCACCCGGCTGCCTGAGTACTACCCGACCCGCGCGGAACAGGAGATCCTCACCCGGCGGGCGCCCGAGATCGCCGCGCTCACCCGGGCCGCGACGCTGATCGAGCTGGGTTCCGGTTCCTCCCGCAAGACGCGGCTGCTGCTCGACGCGCTCACCGCCGGCGGCACCCTGGCGCGGTACGCGCCGCTGGACGTCAGCGCGTCCGCCCTCGAAGAGGCCGGTGAGGCGATCGTCCGCGACTACCCGGGGCTGCGGGTCGCCGCGACCGTCGCCGACTTCGAGCAGGGCCTGGCCCTGTCCGACGAGCCCGGCCCCCGGCTGCTGGCCTTCCTCGGCAGCACCATCGGCAATTTCGACGCGGAGCAGCGCAAGGTCTTCTACCGCACCCTGGCGCTCTCCCTCACCAGTGACGACGTGCTGCTCCTCGGCGCCGACCTGGTCAAGGACACCGGTGTCCTGATCCGCGCCTACGACGACGCCACCGGGGTCACCGCCGAGTTCAACAAGAACGTGCTGCACGTCCTCAACCGCGAACTCGGCGCCGACTTCGAGGCGGACGCCTTCGAGCACGTCGCGGTCTGGAACACCGAGCACGAACGCGTCGAGATGCATCTGCGCTCGCGCGCCGCCCAGACCGTCAAGGTCCGCGACCTCGACCTCTCGCTCGACCTCGCGGCCGGCGAGGACCTGCGCACCGAGATCTCCTGCAAATTCCGCCGCGAGTCCCTCACGGCCGAGCTCAAGGAGGGCGGCTTCACCGTCCGCCACTGGTGGACCGACCCCCAGTCCCGCTTCGCCCTCCTCCTGGCCGTCCCCAACTGACACCGCACCTCCACACCCCCGGACGCCTAACACCCCCCACCCCGGGGCACCCTTGGATCGGCCGACCCCCCGGCGCACTGCGGGCACCGGGGGGCCGGCTCATGCCTGGCCGGAATCGCGGTGTTTCAATCGTCCCGTTCACCTGATACAGGTCGCACGCCGGAGCTATGCTGAGCGCCCTTCGAGCCGGTTAGGGGCCGTATGGGGTTATTCGGCGAGCGCCGTCCGTTCCTGGAGAAGCTGACGCACACCGACTGCCTGGCGCTGCGCGCGCTCGGCTCCCGGCGTTCGTTCGAGCCGCAGGAACACCTGGTCACCGAGGGCGGTCAGGGCACCGATGTCCTGCTGATCCTGTCCGGCTGGTGCGCGATCCGCCGCTCCACCGAGCGCGGCCCGATCATCCTGGCGCTGCGGACCGCCGGTGAACTCGTCGGTGAGATGGCCGCGTTGGACGGCCGCCCGCGCAGCGCGACAGTGAGCGCGCTCGGCCCCGTGGAGGCGCTGGCGATCGCCGGGGACCGCTTCCGGCACTTCATGGCGGCCCGGCCGTACGTCACCGGGCTCGTCATGGCACAGCTCACCGAGCGGCTGCGCAGCGCGGACGACGAGCGCCGCGCGCTGGCGTCCGGCACCGTCCTGGAACGCCTCGCCACCTGTCTGGTCCAGCTCTGCGACCGCACGGGACCCGCGCCGGACGGATCGGTGGCGATCAGTCCCCCGCTGTCGCAGAGCGAGATCGCCGCGGCGGTCGGCGCGACCCGCGAGGCGGTCGCGAAGGCGCTGCGGCTGCTGCGCGAACAGGGCCTGGTGACGACCGGGCCCAAGACCGTCGTCGTCGCCGACGTGGATCTGCTGCGGCTGCTCGGTTCGGGCGCCGCGTAACCGGCCGCCGGTGAACGGGCCGCCATGCGGACGGGCCGCCGTACGGACGAGCCGCCGTGCGGACGAGCCGCCTGAACGGCCGCTGTGTAAACGGCTACAGCGCGCCGCGCCCGGCCCGGGCACATTCGTGGGAAGCAGCAAACGGCGCAGGCCGCGGGACGCGGGACGCGGGAACGAAAGGCGAGGCGACGGCGATGGACGGCGAGAGCGACTACGGATTCATCATCAATGTGGACGCCCAGGGCTCCGGCGCCCTGCGCGACCCGGACCGCCCCGCGTTCCGCGCCCGTATCTACCACGTGGTCGAGACGGCGTTCAGCAGGAGCGGCATCAGCGACGCCCGGGTGTTCCAGGAGGACCGGGGCGACGGCATCCTCGCCGTGGTCGAGCCGTTCCGTACCGAGCGGATCGCCGGGGAATGGGTGGAACACCTCCACCAGGAACTGCGGAAGGTCAACCGGGACCTGGCCAGGCCGATCCGGCTCCGCGCGGGACTGAACATCGGTCCCTACACGCCCGACGCGAAGGGCTTCTCCGGCGCCGCCGTCGACCTGGCCAACCGGATCGGCAACTGCGCCGAGGCCAAGGCCGTTCTGGCCGCGGCCGACGGCGCACCGCTGCTGGTCGTCGTCTCCGACCGGCTCTACCAGGACGTCATCCGGCACGGCGGCCGGTGGATCGAGCCGGACCACTACCGCCAGTTCGAGGTCTCGCTCCAGGAAGGGCCGCAGCGGCCCTGGTTCCTGGTGCCGGGACGCACAGCACCGCCGCTCCCCGGGCGAGGTGACGGCACCGCGCTCCAGGGGGAGGACGCGGGCCCGTCGCCGACAGAGGAAGAAGGGGGCGGGGAGCGGCGGTCCCCCTCCGGAGGGGGCGCCTGCGAGGAAGCCCCCTCCGGAGGGTTCGCCTTCGGGCCGGTCACCCACAGCGGCTCAGGCTCCGTCTTCCAGGGCCATATCCACGGCGTCACGATCGATCACCGCCAGGGCGGCCGCAGTTGAGCGCCGACGGCCAGGCCGCCGAGCAGGGCCAGGACCGCCGGGGCGGCGAAGCGTCCGACGGCGGCCACCCGCCGCAGAAGGGCACCGCCGAGGAGAGCCGGCCGGCCGCGGACGACGGCCTGTTCCGCACCGGCGACACCGGTCCGGGCGCGAAGGAGGGCCGGGCCGCGGCCGGCGGCGCCGAGGCGCGGATCGCCCGCGAGTCGCGGGCGGCCTTCTCGCTGCACGACGCGAGCACGTACATCGGCGGCACCGTGGGCGCGGTCAACTTCCTGCTCGGCGGCGGGCCGCGACTGCTGGCCGGGCCGCTGCCCGACGACGAACTGACGCGGCTGCGGCGGCGGTTCAGCAAGCCGCCGGGATACGACGACCTCAAGCGGCGGCTGCGCGACGACCACTTGGTCGTGCTGTCGGGACAGCCCGGCACAGGACGGATGTACACCGCGCTGTCCCTGCTGGACGACCTCGCGCTGGGCAAGGTGTCCCGGCTCGACCCCGGTTCCGACCTGACAGCACTGGGCGACGAGGGCAACCCGGTCGAGGACGCGCACGGCTACGCCCTGGAGCCGCTCGACGGCCGGCTGCCCGCGGAGCTGCACCTGGACCGGCTGTGCCGGCTGCTCGCCGACCGCGGCTCCTTCGCGGTGCTGCTCACCGTCCCCGGCGCGGGCGACCAGGCGTCCGGGCAGGACCGCTACCACCACGCGCACGAGCCGGCCGCGACCGAGGGCGTGCTCGACGCGCAGGTGCGGGCCGAACTGGAGGAACACGGCGGCGGGGACGGCCAGGGCGGCCCCGGCGCGGCGGAGTCACTGCCGGCCGCGGCGCTGCGGGTGGCGGCCGCGCCGGAGATCCGCGGCGCGCTGGGCCTGGAGTCCCTGCTGCCCGCCGAGGCCGCCCGGCTGGCCGGGCTGGCCGCCCGGCACGTCACCGGCGGACTTCCGCTGCCCCGGCTGACGGCGGAGTGCCGGACCTTCGCCGCCGAACAGGTCCGCCAGTGGTTCGCCGGGGGCGCGCGGGCCGAGACGCTGCCCGCGCTGCGCGACGCCGCCTACCGGATCGCCCTCGCCGTACTCGGCAACAGCTCCTTCAACAGCGTCGCCGAGGCCGCGGAACTCCTCGTCTGGGAGCTGTCGGTGACCGTGGAGCCCGAGCGGGTGATCGGACGCCCGCTGCTCAGCGACGGACTCGAAGCACGGCTCGCCTCCGCCCGTGCCCGCACCCAACTGCGCGACCTGCCCGTGGTCGGCGGCGCGGACATCCCGGTGCGGACCGTACGTTTCCGCGGCGCCGCGCTCGCGCCCGCCGTCCTGGCCCATCTGTGGGTGCACCACCACAACATGCGCGGGCCGGTGCTGCGCTGGCTCGGCTCGCTCTGCGAGGACCCGCGGGCCGATGTCTGGACCCGGGCCGCGGTCGCGGCGGGCGAGCTGTGCCGGCACGACTGCGCCCACACCGTGAGCGAACTCCTCGGCCCGATGGCCGCCTCGACCCAGGCCAGGCGGGGTCTCTTCGTCGCGACCGCGCTCGAATCCGTACTGGACGACCCGCAGGTGGGCGGAGCGCTGCGCGCCCTGGTCAAGCAGTGGGGCGAGAGCGACGACGGCGATCTGCGCTGGACGGCCGCCGCCGTGCTCAGCCGCGGCACCGCCACCGCCACCTTGGCGCAGGCGCTGGGCGCGCTGGGGCGGATCGGCACCTGGGAGGACGGGCGGCTGCGGGTCGCCGCGGCGGACGGCGTGGTGCACCTGCTCGGTTCCGCACCGGTCGCGGAACCGCTCGTCCGGATGCGCGGCTGGCTGGACGACAGCCGCCGCGAATTCCAATACCTCGGCCTGGTCGCCGCGGTGCTGCTGGCCGACTTCCGGGTCGAGGACGTGTGGAATCCGGCGCCGGAGCTGACCGGCCGGGAGAAGTGGCCGCTCGCGCTCGCGATCACCGCCACCCGTACGGAACTCGGCCCCACCGTGGCCGGTCTGCTGTGGACGGCGCTCAACACCGGGCCGTCCTACAAGGTCGCGCTCGACGCGGTCGCCGACTGGCTGCGCACCTGCCACAACACGCCGTGGGAGGGCGAACTCCTTCGGTTCCTGGGGCTGTTGACGCTGACCCAGGACGACCGGAACCGACTGCTGTCACTGATCAAAGAGCTGTCCGAGGACCCCGACGAACCCTTGGGACAGGAGCACACCCGCCGCCTCTGGCAGGCAGTACAGGAAGCAGGGAACCGATGACACAGCCCAACCGCCCGGGCAAGAGGCCGACGCCACCGCTGCCCGACCTGGCGGACAACCTCCCCGGCCCGTTCATCGACGAATTCGTGCCCGAGGTCTCCTACAAGCACCGCGGCGCGTCCTTCGCCGCCGTCGCCTTCTACCGCAACGGCGGCCACAGTGTGATCACCGTCAACGGTTCGAAGGACCACAACAAGCCGACGTTCGGCAAACCGCGGTCCATCTGCCGGATCGCCCGCGGCCGGTACCAGGCGTCCTTCGAGATGCTGCTCCCGACCTTGGGCGACCACGCCGATTTCAGCTGCGGGGTCGACGTCGAATGGGAGGTCGCCGACTTCCATCTGGCCGCCGAGAAACGGGTCAAGGACGTCGAGATGCTGCTGCGGCCGCGGCTGCTCGACCGGCTGCGGATCATCACCCGCCGGCACGGGCTGGGCGGCGCCCAGGCCGCGGACGAGGCGATCCAGCGTGAACTGAGCAGCGGGAAATGGGAGACCTTCGGCTCCGAATTCGGCCTGACCACCGAGGTGTTCGTCCGGATCGACCTGGGGCGGGCCGCCGCCGAGCACAATGCGGACATGGTCGGCGTGGGACACGGCGCCACCGTCCAGCTCGCCATCGACCAGGCCGCCGCGGCGCGCGTCCAGGCGAATCTGCCGGCCGCGCGCGACCTGATCGCGCAGGGTGAGACGGAGCGTTACGCGTATCTGCTGGCCCGGGAGCCCGAACGGGCCGAGGACATCCTCCGCGCCCTCCAGGTCCAGGCGCGGGAGCAACGGACGGGCGCGCTGGAGTATTTGAAGCACCTGATCGACCAAGGCGTGGTGCAGCGGCACCAGATCGACAGCTCGGTGCAGACGCTGCTCGACTACGCCCGTACCGTGGGCGACGCGGCCCTGGGCGGCGGTCTCGTCGCGGCGCCCACCGCGCTGCCAGCCACCGGACTGCCCACACCACCGGTCCCGGTCCCACAGGTGCTGCTTCAGCCGACGGGCTCGCCGCCCGAGGACGCCCGGCCGCAGCCACCGGCCACTCCCCCGCCCGCCGCGCCTCCCGCGTACACCGCCGCCCCGCCGCGCCCGCCGGCCCCGCCGACCGTCCCCGCTCCCGCGGCGCCCGCCGCTTCCGCCACTCCTGCCGCCGACGACGCCACCGCCACCGCCCCGCAGCAGCAGCCGACGCGGCCCGCGGGAAGCGGCGGGACCGGCACCGGCAAAGTGGACTATGTGCGCAAGTCGCGTCCGGCACGCGGCGGCCGTCGGTGACGACCGCCGCCGGCCCCGAGCCGGCCTCGGTCCTCTACGTGGCGGAGCATCTGCTCGACACCGCACGGGCGGATCTCGCGCGCTCGGACACCAAGGCGGCCGTGCTGCTCTCCAGCGCCCTGGCGATACCCGCCCTGCTGCTGGGCGGACGCTGGTCGCCCGGCGTGCCGGGGGGCGCGTGGCTGGCGCCGCTCGTCCTCGGCGGCCTGCTCTACGCGGCCGGCACCGGCCTGCTGGTCTGGGCGCTGCTCCCGCGCACCGGCACCGTCAGGACCGGGCCGGGCGTCACCTTCTTCGCCGACACCCGTGCCACCACCGACCAGCGGCTGCTCGCCGTCGCGGTGGCCGAGGCCGCCCGCGACCGGGTCGGCTGGCTGGTCACCCAGTTCATGGACGTCAGCCTCATCCTCACCACCAAATACCGGTGCCTGAAGTGGGGCGTACGCTGCCTCGCGCCGGGCCTGATCCTGTCCGGCCTCGCCCTGAGCGCGTCCGGCTGACCGGACGGGACGACGACCGCACCCGAGGGAGCACCGTGAACGCCTTGGACGACGCCCACGCCGACGCCGAGGGCTTCAATGCACTCGATGCCCTCGACGCTTTCGACGCTTTCGAGCGGCGGGCCTGGGAGGGGCGGGCGGAGGCGTACAGGGGGAGTTTCGCGGCGCTGTGCGCGTATCCGGTGGGGATGCTGCTCGACGCCGCCGGGGTCGGGGGCGGGGGCGGGAGCCGGAGGGTGCTGGACGCCGGGACCGGGCCCGGGACGGTGGCCGGGGCGGCGGTGGGGCGCGGGGCCGAGGTGGTGGCGGTGGACGCCGAGCCGTCGATGGTCGCGCTGGCCGCCGAGGCGGTGCCGGAGGCCGAGGTGCGGCATGCGGTGCTGCCGGAACTGCCGTTCCCCGACGGGCACTTCGACGCCGTGGTGAGCAATTTCGTGCTCAATCACGTGGGCCGGCCGCGGGCGGTGCTCGCGGCGCTGCGGCGGGTGACGCGGCCGGGCGGACGGATCGCCGTGACGATCTGGACGTCGCCGCACGCGCCGGGCCAGGCGCTGCTCGGGCGGGCGGTGGCCGAGGCCGGGGTGGAGCGGCCCGCCGACGCGCCCGCGCTGACGGCGGCCGAGGACTTCCCGCGGACCGAGGAGGGCCTGGCCGGGATCCTCGCGGACGCCGGGCTGCCGGGCGCGGTCACCCGGACGGTCGGCTGGGACCACCTCGTCGATCCCGAGGTGTGGTGGAGCGGCCCGGCGGCGGGCATCGCGACGGTCGGGCAGCTCCTCGTCGCCCAGCCGCCGGAGGTGATCGCGGAGATCCGCGCCGCGTACGACCGGCTCAGCGAGGAATTCCTGCGGCCGGACGGGCGGCTCGCGCTGCCGCACACCGCCCTGCTGGCCTCGTCCGTCGTCCCGGAGCGGCGCTGAGGTCTCCGTACGCGCTCCGTACAATGGAGGGCGAGGGTAAACGGAGAACCCTCCGGATCACCCCCGCAGGAGGAACCGTGCCCGACGCCGAGCCGCGCCCGCAGTCGCACCCGCACCCCCAGCGCTCCGACGCGCTGAAGAACCGGGAGGCGATCCTCCAGGTCGCCCATGACGCGCTCGCCGAGTCCGGGAACGCCTCGCTCAATTCGATCGCCAAGCGCGCGGGCGTCGGGCCCGGCACCCTCTACCGGCACTTCCCGACCCGCGAGGCGCTGATCCTGGCCGTCTACCGGCACGACATCGACCGCCTGGTCGCCTCCGTCCCCGACCTGCTGGCCGCGCACGCGGACGCGCCGCTGGACGCGCTGCGGCAGTGGTTCCTCACCCTCGCCCGCTACGTACGGATCAAGCACGGCCTCGGTGACGCCCTGAACTCGGCCGCCACCCAGGAGGTCACCAGCGCCACCTGGCCGCCGGTCAGCGCCGCCGTACGGGAGCTGCTGGACGCCTGCGAGCGCTCCGGGGACGTACGGCCGGGCCTCGATCCCGTCGACGTCGTCATGCTGCTCGGCTGCCTGTGGCGTACGCCCGAGACGCCGGAGGGCGCGGCCCAGGCCGAGCGGCTGCTGGAACTGGCCATCGCCGGCATGCAGCCGTAGGAGCGCCCCGCACACAGCGAACAGCCCCCGGGGCCCAAGAACAACGGCACCCGGGGGCTGTTCAGGAAAAGCGTCAGCGGACGAACACGCCCGCCTTGTCCGCCAGATCCAGGAAGTACTGCGGCGCGAGCCCCAGCACCAGCGTCACCGCCACACCGATCGCGATCGCGGTCGACGTCAGCGGGCTCGGCACGGCGACCGACGGGCCGTCCGGCTTCGGCTCGCTGAAGAACATCAGCACGATCACCCGGATGTAGAAGAACGCCGCGATCGCCGACGAGATCACACCGACGATGACCAGCGGCATCGCCCCGCCCTGCGCCGCGGCCTTGAAGACCGCGAACTTCCCCGCGAAACCGGACGTCAGCGGGATGCCCGCGAAGGCCAGCAGGAAGACCGCGAAGACCGCGGCCACCAGCGGGGAGCGGCGGCCGAGCCCGGCCCACCGCGACAGGTGCGTGGCCTCGCCGCTCGCGTCGCGCACCAGCGTGACGACCGCGAAGGCGCCGAGCGTCACGAAGGAGTACGCGCCCAGGTAGAACAGCACCGACGAGACGCCGTCCGGAGTGGTCGCGATGACACCGGCGAGGATGAAGCCGGCGTGCGCGACGGACGAGTACGCCAGCAGCCGCTTCACATCGGTCTGCGTCACGGCGATGATCGCGCCGACCAGCATCGTGAGGATCGCGACGCCCCACATGACCGGGCGCCAGTCCCAGCGCATGCCCGGCAGCACCACGTACAGCAGCCGCAGCAGCGCGCCGAAGGCGGCCACCTTGGTCGCGGCGGCCATGAAGCCGGTGACCGGGGTGGGCGCGCCCTGGTAGACGTCCGGGGTCCACATGTGGAACGGCACGGCGCCGACCTTGAACAGCAGGCCCATCGCGACCATGGCGACACCGATCAGCAGCAGCGCGTCGTTGCCGGTGGAGTCCGCGAGTGCCGGGGTCATCGGGGCGGTGCCGTCGATGACCGACGAGATCCCGCCGTAGGTGACGGTGCCGGAGTAGCCGTAGAGCAGGGCGATCCCGAAGAGCAGGAAGGCCGAGGAGAAGGCGCCGAGCAGGAAGTACTTGACGGCGGCTTCCTGCGACATCAGGCGGTTGCGGCGGGCCAGCGCGCACAGGATGTACAGCGGCAGCGAGAAGACCTCAAGGGCGACGAAGAGCGTCAGCAGGTCGTTCGCGGCCGGGAAGACCAGCATGCCGCCGACCGCGAAGAGCAGCAGCGGGAAGACCTCGGTGGTGGTGAAGCCGGCCCGGACCGCGGCCTTCTCCTGGTCGCCGCCGGGTACGGCCGAGCCCTGCGCCGCGAAGGAGTCGACGTGATTGCCGTGCGCCTTGGGGTCCAGGCGCCGCTCGGCGAAGGTGAAGACGGCGACCAGCGCGACCAGCAGGATCGTGCCCTGGAGGAAGAGCGCGGGGCCGTCCACGGCGACGGCGCCCATCGCGGCGACATGCGCCTTGGTGGTGCCGTAGCCCTTCTCGGCGAGCGCGACCACGGCGGCGAAGGCCGCCGCCAGGCCGACCACGGAGAGCACGAGCTGCGCGGTGTAGCGGGAGCGGCGCGGCAGGAACGCCTCCAACAGGATGCCCACCATCGCCACACCGAAGACGATCAGCACCGGTGAGAGCTGGGCGTACTCGATGTGCGGTGCCGGGATCTTGTCGGCGACCGGCGCCGCGGTCGTCCACAGGCTGTGGACGGCGCCCACGCCTGCGGCTCCCTTGTCTGCTGCGCTCACTTCTTCGCCTCCAGCGCGGGCTTGGGATCGGTCTTGTGCACGTCGGAGAGCGTGTGCTTGACCGACGGGTTGAGGATGTCGGTCACCGGCTTCGGGTACACGCCGAGGAAGAGCAGCAGCGCGATCAGCGGTGCCACCACGACCAGTTCGCGGACCTTCAGGTCGGACATGCCCTCGATCCCGGCCTTGACCGGGCCGGTCATCGTGCGCTGGTAGAGCACCAGCACGTACAGCGCGGCCAGCACGATGCCCAGGGTGGCGACGATGCCGATCACCGGGTAGCGGGTGAACGTGCCGACCAGCACCAGGAATTCACTGACGAAGGGCGCCAGGCCCGGCAGCGACAGGGTGGCCAGACCGCCGATCAGGAAGGTCCCGGCCAGCACCGGCGCCACCTTCTGCACCCCGCCGAAGTCGGCGATCAGGCGCGAGCCGCGCCGGGTGATCAGGAAGCCGGCGACCAGCATCAGCGCGGCCGTCGAGATGCCGTGGTTGATCATGTACAGCGCCGCGCCGCTCTGGCCCTGGCTGGTCATCGCGAAGATGCCCAGGATGATGAAGCCGAAGTGCGAGATCGACGCGTACGCGATCAGCCGCTTGATGTCCCGCTGGCCGACGGCCAGCAGCGCGCCGTAGATGACGCCGATCAGCGCGAGCACCAGGATCGTCGGCGTCGCCCACTTGGACGCCTCCGGGAAGAGCTGGAGGCAGTAGCGCAGCATCGCGAAGGTGCCGACCTTGTCGACGACCGCCGTGATCAGTACGGCGACCGGCGCGGTGGACTCGCCCATCGCGTTCGGCAGCCAGGTGTGCAGCGGCCACAGCGGCGCCTTCACCGCGAAGGCGAAGAAGAAGCCGAGGAACAGCCAGCGTTCGGTGGACGTCTCGATGTGCAGCTTGCCCGAGCCGCGCGCCGCCAGGATCTCCTGGAGCGAGAAGGTGCCCTGGCCGAGCTGCTTGGCGGTGACCGCGTAGAGGCCGATCACCGCGGCCAGCATGATCAGACCGCCGGCCAGGTTGTAGAGCAGGAATTTGACCGCCGCGTACGACCGCTGCCGGGCCGCCTCCTCCTCACCGGCCGCGTGCGCCCGGTCGCCGAAGCCGCCGATGAGGAAGTACATCGGGATCAGCATGGCTTCGAAGAAGATGTAGAAGAGAAAGACGTCGGTGGCCTCGAAGGAGAGCACCACCATCGCCTCGACCAGCAGGATCAGCGCGAAGAAGCCCTGCGTCGGGCGCCACCGCCGGTTGGGGTTGACGTCTTCCAGGGGGTCGGCGTCGTGCCAGCCGGCCAGCATCACGAAGGGAATCAGCAGCGCGGTCAGGGCGACCAGCGTGACGCCGATGCCGTCCACGCCGAGGTCGTAGCGGAGCCCGAAGTCCTTGATCCAGGCGTGCGATTCGGTGAGCTGGTAGCGGTCGCCGTCCGGGTCGAAACGGACCAGGGCGACGATCGCGAGCACCAGCGTGGCCACCGAGAACAGCAGCGCCGTGTACTTGGCGGCACTCCGTTTCGCGGCGGGGACCGCCGCGGTGACGACGGCGCCGACCGCGGGGACCGCGGCCGTCACTGTGAGCAGAGGAAACGACATCAGCTATCAGACCGCCCTCATCAGAAGAGTCGCGGCGACGAGCACCGCTGAGCCGCCGAGCATCGAGACGGCGTACGACCGTACGTAGCCGTTCTGCAGCTTGCGGAGGCGGCCGGACAGGCCGCCGACCGAGGCGGCCGTGCCGTTGACGACGCCGTCGACCAGGGAGTGGTCGAGGTAGACCAGCGAGCGGGTGAGGTGCTCGCCGCCGCGGACGAGGACGACGTGGTTGAAGTCGTCCTGGAGCAGGTCGCGGCGGGCCGCCCGGGTCAGGAGCGAGCCGCGCGGCGCGACCGCGGGGACCGAGCGGCGCGCGTACATCGCCCAGGCGATGCCGACGCCGATGACCAGCGCGACCATCGTGCCCGCGGTGACGGTGCCGGCGCTGACCGGCGAGTCGCCCTCGCTGTGCCCGGTGACCGGCTCCAGCCACTTCACGAAGGAGGAGTTGATGCTGAACAGGCCACCGGCGAGCACCGAGCCGAACGCCAGGATGATCATGGGGATCGTCATGGACGACGGCGACTCGTGCGGGTGCGGCTCGTGGCCATCGGCGTCCGGCACCCACCGCTTCTCGCCGAAGAACGTCATGATCATCACGCGCGTCATGTAGAAGGCGGTGATCGCGGCGCCCAGCAGGGCGCAGCAGCCGAGGATCCAGCCCTCGGTGCCGCCCTTGGCGAAGGCAGCCTCGATGATCTTGTCCTTGGAGAAGAAGCCGGACAGGCCCGGGAAGCCGATGATCGCCAGGTAGCCGAGGCCGAAGGTGACGAAGGTGACCGGCATGTACTTGCGCAGGCCGCCGTAACGCCGCATGTCGACCTCGTCGTTCATGCCGTGCATCACGGAACCGGCGCCGAGGAAGAGGCCGGCCTTGAAGAAGCCGTGCGTCACCAGGTGCATGATCGCGAAGACGTAGCCGATCGGGCCGAGCCCGGCCGCCATGATCATGTAGCCGATCTGCGACATCGTCGAACCAGCGAGCGCCTTCTTGATGTCGTCCTTCGCGCAACCGACGATCGCACCGAACAGCAGCGTGACCGCGCCGACCGTGACCACGGCCGTCTGCGCGTCCGGCGCCGCGTTGAAGATCGCGCCGGAGCGGGTGATCAGGTAGACGCCCGCGGTCACCATGGTGGCGGCGTGGATCAGGGCCGAGACCGGGGTCGGGCCCTCCATCGCGTCGCCGAGCCAGGACTGCAGCGGCACCTGGGCCGACTTGCCGCAGGCGGCCAGCAGCAGCATGAAGCCGATACCGGTGACGGTGGCGTGCTGGGTGGTCGACGCCTCCTGCGCCTTCGGCAGGATGTCCGCGAAGGCGAACGAGCCGAAGGTGGTGAACATCAGCATGATGCCCACCGACAGGCCGATGTCGCCGACCCGGTTGACCAGGAACGCCTTCTTCGCCGCGGTCGCCGCGCTCGGCTTGTGCTGCCAGAAGCCGATCAGCAGGTACGAGGCGAGGCCGACGCCCTCCCAACCGGCGTACAGCAGGAAGTAGTTGTCGGCGAGCACCAGCAGCAGCATCGCCGCCAGGAACAGGTTGAGGTAGCCGAAGAAGCGGCGGCGGCGCTCGTCGTGCTCCATGTAGCCGATCGAGTAGATGTGGATCAGCGTGCCCACACCGGTGATCAGCAGCACGAACGTCATCGACAACTGGTCGAGCTGGAAGCCGACGTCGGCACGGAAGCCGCCGACCGGCACCCAGGTGAACAGGTGCGAGTGCAGGCCGCGGTCGTCGGCGTCCTTGCCGAGCATGTTCGCGAACAGGGCCACGCCGAGCGCGAACGACACCAGGGCGAGCAGCGTGCCGAGCCAGTGGCCGACGCGGTCGAGCCGCTTGCCTCCGGTCAGCAGGATGCCCGCGCCCAGCAGCGGCGACGCGACCAGCAGTCCGATCAGGTTCTCCACTGTCGCAGCCCCTCTACAGCTTCATGAGATTGGCGTCGTCGACCGAGGCCGAGTGGCGGGAGCGGAAGATCGACACGATGATCGCCAGGCCCACCACGACCTCCGCGGCGGCCACGACCATCGTGAAGAACGCGATCACCTGGCCGTCGAGGTTGCCGTGCAGCCGCGAGAAGGTGACGAACGCCAGATTGCAGGCGTTCAGCATCAGCTCGACGCACATGAAGACCACGATCGCGTTGCGCCGGATCAGTACGCCCGCCGCGCCGATGGTGAACAGCAGCGCCGACAGGTACAGGTAGTTGGCCGGATTCACTTGGCACCTTCCTCGGCCCGCTCGGATTCGTGCTCCCGGCCGGACTCGCGCTCGGTCCGCTCCTCGCGGCCGGCCCGGTCGCCGCCGGGACCCTGCGCGAGCCGCACCGGCTCGACCCGGTCGGGGTCGCGCTCCAGCCACTCCTCGGAGCGCTGCTCCAGCGCGGCCAGCCGCTCCAGCGCGTCCGCGGACACGTCACGGATCTGGCCGCGGCCGCGCAGCGTGCCGAACACCGACTTCTCGGCGATCGAGCCGTCGGGCAGCAGCGCGGGCACGTCCACCGCGTTGTGCCGGGCGTACGTGCCGGGCGCGGGCAGCGGCGCGACGTGCACGCCCTCGCGCACGCGCGCCTCGGACAGCTCCCGCTGGGTGCTGCGCCGTTCGGTGCGCTCGCGGTGCGTGAGGACCATCGCGCCGATGGCCGCGGTGATCAGCAGCGCGCCGGTGATCTCGAAGGACCACACGTACTTGGTGAAGATCAGCCGGGCCAGACCCGGCACATTGCCCGCCGAGTTGGCCTGGCCGGTGCCGGCGAAGGTGTCGAGCGAGGCGTTGCCGATCCCGGCGATCAGCAGGATGCCGAAGCCGAGCCCGCAGGCGGCGGCCAGCCAGCGCTGGCCCTTGAGCGTCTCCTTCAGCGAGTCGGCGGCGGTGATGCCGACCAGCATGACGACGAAGAGGAAGAGCATCATGATCGCGCCTGTGTAGACGACGATCTGCACGATGCCCAGGAAATACGCGCCCTGCGCCAGGTAGAAGATCGCGAGCACGATCATCGTCCCGGCCAGCGACAGCGCGCTGTGCACCGACTTCTTCATCAGGACGGTGCCGAGCGCGCCGAGCACGGCGACGGTGCCGAGGATCCAGAACTGGACGGCCTCACCGGTGGAGGTCTGGGTCGCGGCGGCGGCGAGCTGCATCATGCCTCCGCCCCCGTTCCCGCGGGAGTGCCGCCGCCGGGCGCGGACGCCGTCTCCGTACCGAAGTCCGGGGCGCCGCCGTCCGCGGTCGGCTCGACGTTCTCGTCCGGCTTCTCGCCCTTGGAGACGGCGACCTGCCGTACGGTGCCGGGCGCGGCCTCGGTGACCGCGCCGCGGTAGTAGTCGCCCTCGTCCATGCCGGGGAAGATCGAGTGCGGGGACTCGACCATGCCCTCCTCCAGGCCGGCCAGCAGCTGCTCCTTGGTGAAGATCAGCGACTCGCGGGTCCGGTCGGCCAGTTCGTACTCGTTGGTCATCGTCAGCGCGCGCGTCGGGCACGCCTCGATGCACAGGCCGCACAGGATGCAGCGGGCGTAGTTGATCTGGTAGACGCGGCCGTAGCGCTCGCCCGGGGAGTAGCGCTCCTCCTCGGTGTTGTCCGCGCCCTCCACGTAGATCGCGTCCGCCGGGCAGGCCCACGCGCACAGCTCGCAGCCGACGCACTTCTCCAGGCCGTCCGGGTGCCGGTTGAGCTGGTGGCGGCCGTGGAAACGCGGGGCGGTGGGCTTCTTGTACTCGGGGTACTGCTCGGTCAGCCGCTTCTTGAACATGGCCTTGAAGGTCACGCCGAAGCCTGCGACCGGGCCGAGGAACTCAGGCATCGCCGTCCTCCGTCTTCTCCTGCTCACTGTCCGCGGTGTCGGAGCCGGCGGCTCCCACGAGTTGTGGCTGCGCCCGGCTGGGCCGCCGCGGCACCCGCTGCGCCTGCTGTCCCGGCAACGGCGGTACGGGGTAGCCGCCGGCCATCGGGTCGAACCGGTCCGGTGGCGCCTCCCCCAGCCTTCGGCCGGGGGTGCCCCCACCGCCCTGCGCGGTCTTCTTCTCCTCGCGGTCCCGGAAGATGTCCGCGATGAGCGAGATCAGCAGCAGGGCGATCACCACCCCGCCGATGTAGAGCACGATCTTGGTGAAGCTGTAGTCCTCGTTGCGCATCGCGCGAACGGCGGCCACCAGCATCAGCCAGACCATCGAGACCGGGATGAGCACCTTCCAGCCGAGCTTCATGAACTGGTCGTAGCGGACCCGGGGCAGGGTGCCGCGCAGCCAGATGAAGAAGAACAGCAGCAGCTGGACCTTGACGATGAACCAGAGCATCGGCCACCAGCCGTGGTTCGCGCCCTCCCAGAAGGTGCTGATCGGCCAGGGGGCCCGCCAGCCGCCGAGGAAGAGGGTCGTCGCGACCGCGGAGACCGTCACCATGTTCACGTACTCGGCGAGCATGAACAGCGCGAACTTGATCGAGCTGTACTCGGTGTTGAAGCCGCCGACGAGGTCGCCCTCGGACTCCGGCATGTCGAACGGGGCGCGGTTGGTCTCGCCGACCATCGCGATGATGTAGATGATCAGCGAGACCGGCAGCAGGATCGCGTACCAGCGGTCGTGCTGCGCCTCGACGATCGTCGACGTCGACATCGAGCCGGAGTAGAGGAAGACCGCCGCGAAGGACAGGCCCATCGCGATCTCGTACGAGATCATCTGCGCGGACGCGCGCAGGCCGCCGAGCAGCGGGTAGGTGGAGCCGGACGACCAGCCCGCGAGCACGATGCCGTAGATGCCGACCGACGCGGTGGCCAGGATGAACAGCAGGCCGATCGGCAGGTCGGTGAGCTGGAGTGCCGTGCGCTGCCCGAAGATCGACACCTCGTTGTCGGCGGGGCCGAAGGGGATCACCGCGAAGGCCATGAAGGCCGGGATCGCCGCCACGATGGGCGCGAGGATGAACACCACCTTGTCGGCCCGCTTGACGATGATGTCTTCCTTGAGCATCAGCTTCACACCGTCGGCGAGCGACTGGAGCATGCCCCAGGGGCCGTGCCGGTTGGGGCCGATGCGCAGCTGCATCCAGGCGACGACCTTGCGCTCCCACACGATGGCGACCAGCACGGTGAGCATCGCGAAGGCGAAGCAGAACACCGCCTTGACCAGGATCAGCCACCAGGTGTCGTTGCCGAACATCGACAGGTCCTCTGTCGTGGCGGCGAGCTGGGTCATGGGCGCGCTCATCGCGGACCTTCCTCTTCCGTGACCTCGGCGGCAGCGCCGACGGAGACGACCTGGCCGGGTCGGGCACCGGTGTCGGAGGCGACACCGCCGCCGGCCGAGTTGAGCGGCAGCCACACCACCCGGTCGGGCATCGCGGTGACCACCAGCGGCAGCGCGACCGTGCCCGCGGGCCCGGTCACCGTCAGCAGATCGCCGTCGGCGGCGCCGGCCTCGGCGGCGGTCGCGGCCGACAGCCGGGCGACGGCCGCGTGCCGGGTGCCGGCCAGCGCGTCGTCGCCGTCCTGGAGCCGGCCCTGGTCCAGCAGCAGCCGGTGTCCGGCGAGCAGCGCCTGCCCCGGCTCGGGGCGCGGCAGCGGCGCCGCGCTCTCCAGCGGGGCGGAGCCGTACGGGCCGTCCCAGCCGGCCAGCCGGTCCAGTTCGGCGCGGGCGCCGCGCACGTCGGACAGGCCGAGGCGGACGTCGAGCGCGTCGGCGAGCATCGTCAGGACGCGGGCGTCGGGCAGCTGGTGCCGGGTGACGGCCTGGTCGGGCTTGATCGCCGCCTCGAACATCCGGGCGCGGCCTTCCCAGTTGAGGAAGGTGCCGCTCTTCTCGGCGACCGCGGCGACCGGCAGCACCACATCGGCGCGGTCGGTGACCTCGCTGGGCCGCTGCTCCAGGCTGACCAGGAAGCCGACCTCGTCCAGTGCCCGGCGGGCGCGGGCCGGGTCCGGCAGGTCCGCGACCTCGACACCGCCGACGACCAGCGCGGCCAGTTCGCCCGCGGCGGCGGCCTCGACGATCTGGCCGGTGTCGCGGCCGAAGCGGTGCGGCAGCTCCGGCAGCCCCCACACCGAGGCGACCTCGGCGCGGGCCCGCGGGTCGGTGACCGGACGGCCGCCGGGCAGCAGGCCCGGCAGGGCGCCCGCCTCGACGGCGCCGCGCTCACCGGCCCGGCGCGGGATCCACGCCAGGGTGGCGCCGGTGGCGGTGGCCAGCCGGACCGCGGCGGTCAGGGCGCCGGGCACGGTCGCGAGCCGCTCGCCGACCACGATGACCGCGCCCTCGGCGCGCAGCGCCTCGGCGGCGGCCACCCCGGCCTCGTCCAGCCCGATCCGGCCGGCCAGCGCGTCCAGCCACTCCGGTTCGGTGCCGGGCGCGGCCGGCAGCAGGATGCCGCCCGCCTTCTCCAGACCGCGGGTGGCGTGCGTGGCCAGCGCGTACGTCTGCTGCTTGCGCTTGCGGTGGGCCTTGCGCAGCCGCAGGAAGACCCCGGGGGCCTCCTCCTCGGCCTCAAGTCCGGCCAGCAGGACGGCCGGTGCCTTCTCCAGCTCGGTGTACGTCAGGCCCGTGCCGGACAGGTCCAGGCCGCGCCCGGCGACCGTGGCGGCCAGGAAGTCGGCCTCCTCGGCGGAGTGCGGACGGGCCCTGAAGTCCACGTCATTGGTGCCGAGGACGACGCGGGCGAACTTCGCGTACGCGTAGGAGTCCTCGACGGTGAGCCGGCCGCCGGTCAGTACCGCGGCCCGGCCGTGCGCCGCGGTCAGCCCGGCCGCGGCGGCGGCCAGCGCCTCCGGCCAGGAGGCCGGGACGAGTTCGCCGTCGGCGTTGCGGACCAGCGGGTGGGTCAGCCGGTCGGGGCGCTGCGCGTAGCGGAAGCCGAAGCGGCCCTTGTCGCAGATCCACTCCTCGTTGACCTGCGGGTCGTCGGCGGCCATCCGCCGCATGACCTTGCCGCGCCGGTGGTCGGTGCGGGTGGCGCAGCCGCCCGCGCAGTGCTCGCACACCGACGGCGACGACACCAGGTCGAACGGCCGGGAGCGGAAGCGGTACGCGGCCGAGGTGAGCGCGCCGACCGGGCAGATCTGGATGGTGTTGCCGGAGAAGTACGACTCGAAGGGGTCGCCGGTGCCGGTGCCGACCTGCTGGAGGGCGCCGCGTTCCAGCAGCTCGATCATCGGGTCGCCCGCCACCTGGTTGCTGAAGCGGGTGCAGCGCGCACACAGCACGCACCGCTCACGGTCCAGCAGCACCTGGGTGGAGATCGGTACCGGCTTCTCGTACGTGCGCTTCTTGCCCTCGAAGCGGGTGTCGGGGTCGCCGACCGCCATCGCCTGGTTCTGCAGCGGGCACTCGCCGCCCTTGTCGCAGACCGGGCAGTCCAGCGGGTGGTTGATCAGCAGCAGCTCCATCACACCGCGCTGCGCCTTCTGCGCCACCGGTGAGGAGAGCTGGGTGCTGATCACCATGCCGTCGGTGCAGGTGATCGTGCAGGACGCGACCGGCTTGCGCTGGCCCTCGATCTCCACGATGCACTGGCGGCAGGCGCCGACCGGGTCGAGCAGCGGGTGGTCGCAGAACCGCGGGATCTCGATGCCGAGCAGTTCGGCGGCCCTGATGACCAGCGTCCCCTTGGGGACGGACACCGGGATGCCGTCGATCCGCACGGTGATCAGGTCCTCGGGCGGGACCGCGGAACCGCCCCCTGCGGAGGCTGCGTTGGTAGTGACGGTCACGCGTGGGCCTCCGTACGGGACGTGTCGGCCCAGGCGGTGGAGCGGGCCGGGTCGAAGGGGCAGCCCCCGCGCTCGATGTGCTCCTCGTACTCCGCGCGGAAGTGCTTCAGGGAGGAGAAGATCGGGGCGGCGGCGCCGTCGCCGAGTGCGCAGAAGGACTTGCCGTTGATGTTGTCGGCGATGTCGTTGAGCTTGTCCAGGTCCTCGGGGCGGCCCTTACCTGCCTCGATGTCGCGCAGCAACTGGACCAGCCAGTAGGTGCCTTCACGGCACGGCGTGCACTTGCCGCACGACTCGTGCGCGTAGAACTCGGTCCAGCGGGTGACCGCCCGCACCACGCAGGTGGTCTCGTCGAAGCACTGGAGCGCCTTGGTGCCGAGCATCGATCCGGCGGCGCCGACGCCCTCGTAGTCCAGCGGGACGTCCAGCTGCTCGTCGGTGAACATCGGGGTGGAGGAGCCGCCCGGCGTCCAGAACTTCAGCCGGTGCCCCGGGCGCATGCCGCCGCCGAGGTCGAGCAGCTGCCGCAGCGTGATGCCCAGCGGCGCCTCGTACTGGCCGGGACGGGCGACGTGTCCGGACAGCGAGTAGAGCGTGAAGCCCGGGGACTTCTCGCTGCCCATCGACTTGAACCAGTCCTTGCCGCGGTTCATGATCGCGGGAACCGACGCGATCGACTCCACGTTGTTCACCACGGTGGGACACGCGTACAGGCCCTCGACGGCCGGGAAGGGCGGGCGCAGCCGGGGCTGGCCGCGGCGTCCTTCCAGCGAGTCGAGCAGCGCGGTCTCCTCACCGCAGATGTACGCGCCGGCGCCCGCGTGCACGGTCAGCTCCAGGTCGAAGCCGCTGCCCTGGATGTCCTTGCCGAGGTAGCCGGCCTCGTACGCCTCGCGGACGGCCTCGTGCAGCCGGCGCAGGACGGGGACGGTCTCGCCGCGCAGGTAGATGAAGGCGTGGTTGGAGCGGATCGCGTAACAGGCGATGATCATGCCCTCGATGAGGGAGTGCGGGTTGGCGAAGAGCAGCGGGATGTCCTTGCAGGTGCCCGGCTCCGACTCGTCCGCGTTGACCACGAGGTAGTGCGGCTTGCCGTCGCCCTGCGGGATGAACTGCCACTTCATGCCGGTCGGGAAGCCGGCGCCGCCGCGCCCGCGCAGCCCGGAGTCCTTCACGTACGCGATGACGTCGTCCTGCGCCATCGCCAGGGCCTTGGCCATGCCCTGGTAGCCGTCGTGCCTGCGGTAGCTGGCCAGCGTCCAGGACTCCGCTTCGTCCCAGTGCGCCGACAGCACCGGCGCGAGCAGCTTCTCCGCCGAGTCCACGGTCATCACTCGCCCTCCTCCTGGTTGGCGTTGTCGGCCACCGGGTCGGCCGGGTGCGCCGGGTCCGACTCGGCGGTGCGGCTGGGCGCGTCGTGCGAGCTGGGGTGCTCGGCGGGCGACGGGGTGCCGCTCGGCGTCGGGGCCTGGTCGCCGAAGTCGGCGGCGGAGCCGCCGCGCTGGCCGACCACCCGGGAGGGCGCCTCGCCCTTGTGCAGCCGCAGGCCCGCCAGCGAGGCGGGGCCCGCGCCGCCGCTCGCCTCGACGGCGCCGGGGCGCTCGTCGGGGAAGCCGGCCAGGATGCGGGCGGTCTCCTTGTACGTGCACAGCGGGGCGCCGCGGGTCGGGCGCACCTCGCGGCCGGCGATCAGGTCGTCCACCAACTGCTTGGCGGACTCCGGCGTCTGGTTGTCGAAGAACTCCCAGTTGATCATCACCACGGGAGCGAAGTCGCAGGCCGCGTTGCACTCGATGTGCTCCAGCGTGACCTTGCCGTCCTCGGTCGTCTCGTCGTTGCCGACGCCGAGGTGCTGCTTCAGCTCGTCGAAGATCTGGTCGCCGCCCATGACCGCGCACAGCGTGTTGGTGCAGACGCCGACCTGGTAGTCGCCGGACGGCTGCCGCCGGTACATGGTGTAGAAGGTCGCGACCGCGGTGACCTCGGCCGTCGTCAGGTCCAGCATCTCCGCGCAGAAGCGGATGCCGGTCCTGGAGACGTACCCCTCCTCGGACTGCACCAGGTGCAGCAGCGGCAGCAGGGCGCTGCGCGATCCGGGGTAGCGGGCGATCACTTCCTTGGCGTCGGCCTCCAGCCGGGCGCGGGCGTCGGCCGGGAAGTCCGGGGCGGGCAGCTGCGGGATGCCGAGCGAGACTCCTGCGGTGGCACCCATGGCCATGTCTGTCATCGGTCGACGCCTCCCATCACGGGGTCGATGGACGCCACCGCGACGATGACGTCGGCGACCTGGCCGCCCTCGCACATCGCCGCCATGGTCTGGAGATTGGTGAAGGACGGGTCCCGGAAGTGCACCCGGAACGGTCGGGTGCCGCCGTCGCTGACCGCGTGCACCCCCAGTTCGCCCTTGGCCGACTCGATCGCCGCGTAGGACTGTCCTGCCGGGACCCGGAAGCCCTCGGTCACCAGCTTGAAGTGGTGGATCAGGGACTCCATCGAGGTGCCCATGATCTTCTTGATGTGGTCCAGCGAGTTGCCCATGCCGTCGGGGCCGAGGGCGAGCTGCGCGGGCCAGGCGATCTTCTTGTCCTCGACCATCACCGGGCCCGGCGCGAGCCGGTCCAGCACCTGCTCGACGATCCGCAGGCTCTGGTGCATCTCCTCCAGGCGGACCCGGAAGCGGCCGTAGGAGTCGCAGGTGTCCTCGGTGGGCACCTCGAAGTCGTAGTTCTCGTAACCGCAGTACGGGTCGGACTTGCGCAGGTCGTGCGGGAGTCCGGCGGCGCGCAGAATCGGTCCTGTGGCGCCGAGCGCCATGCACCCGGCCAGGTCCAGGTAACCGACGTCCTGCATGCGGCCCTTGAAGATCGGGTTGCCGGTGGCGAGTTTGTCGTACTCCGGCAGGTTCTTCCGGAAGGTCTTGACGAACTCCCTGACCAGGTCGATCGCGCCGGGCGGCAGATCCTGCGCGAGGCCGCCGACGCGGACGTACGCGTGGTTCATCCGCAGGCCGGTGATCAGCTCGAAGATGTCGAGGATGTACTCGCGGTCGCGGAAGCCGTAGATCATGATCGTGGTCGCACCCAGCTCCATGCCGCCGGTGGCGATGCAGACCAGGTGGGACGCGATCCGGTTCAGCTCCATCATGAGCACACGGATGTCGGTGGCGCGCTGCGGGACCTGGTCGGTGATGCCGAGCAGCTTCTCGACGGCCAGGCAGTACGCCGTCTCGTTGAACAGCGGCGTCAGGTAGTCCATGCGCGTCACGAAGGTGGACCCCTGGGTCCACGTCCGGAACTCCATGTTCTTCTCGATGCCGGTGTGCAGGTAGCCGATCCCGGACCTGGCCTCGGTGACCGTCTCGCCGTCGATCTCCAGCATCAGCCGGAGCACACCGTGGGTGGACGGGTGCTGCGGGCCCATGTTGACGATGATGCGCTCGTCGTCGGCCTTGCCGACGCTCTCGGCCAGCTCGTCCCAGTCGCCGCCGGTGACCGTGAAGACCCGGCCCTCGGTGGTCTCGCGCTCCTCGGCCTGCTGGGGTGCGTGGTGCGTGCTCATCAGCTGTACGACCTCCGCTGGTCGGGAGCCGGGATCTGGGCGCCCTTGTACTCGACGGGGATGCCGCCGAGCGGGTAGTCCTTGCGCTGCGGGTGGCCGGGCCAGTCGTCCGGCATCATGATCCGGGTGAGCGCGGGGTGGCCGTCGAAGACGATGCCGAAGAAGTCGTACGTCTCGCGCTCGTGCCAGTCGTTCGTCGGGTAGACGGAGACGACCGAGGGGATGTGCGGGTCGGCGTCGGGGACGCTGACCTCCAGGCGGATCAGCCGGGAGTGGGTGACCGACCGCAGGTGGTAGACGGCGTGCAGCTCGCGGCCGGTGTCACCGGGGTAGTGCACACCGCTGACGCCGAGGCACAGCTCGAAGCGGAGCGCCGGGTCGTCGCGCAGGGTGCTCGCCACCCGGACCAGGTGTTCGCGGGCGATGTGGAAGGTCAGCTCGCCGCGGTCCACGACGGTCTTCTCGATCGCGTCGGCCGGCGGCAGGCCCTGCTCCTCCAGGGCGCCCTCCAGCTCGTCGGCGATCTCGTCGAAGACGCCGCCGTACGGCCTGCTGCTCGCGCCGGGCAGCCGCACGGTGCGGACCAGGCCGCCGTATCCGCTGGTGTCGCCGCCGTTGTTGGCGCCGAACATGCCCTTGCGGACGCCGATGATCTCGCCGGCGGCGTCGCGCTGATCGGGCAGGTTCTCCGGAGTCTGAGGTGCGTCGGTCACCGCAGCAGCCCCTTCATCTCGATCGTCGGGAGCGCCTTGCGGGCCGCCTCCTCCGCCTCGCGGGCCGCCTCTTCGCGGTTCACGCCGAGCTTGGAGTGCTGGATCTTCTCGTGCAGCTTGAGGATCGCGTCCAGCAGCATCTCGGGGCGCGGCGGGCAGCCGGGCAGGTAGATGTCGACGGGCACGATGTGGTCGACGCCCTGCACGATCGCGTAGTTGTTGAACATCCCGCCGCTGGAGGCGCAGACGCCCATCGAGATGACCCACTTGGGGTTCGGCATCTGGTCGTAGACCTGCCGCAGCACCGGCGCCATCTTCTGGCTGACCCGGCCGGCCACGATCATCAGGTCCGCCTGCCGCGGCGAGCCGCGGAAGACCTCCATGCCGAACCGGGCCATGTCGTACCGCCCGGCGCCCGCGGTCATCATCTCGATGGCGCAGCAGGCGAGGCCGAAGGTGGCCGGGAAGACCGACGCCTTACGTACCCAGCCGGCGGCGGTCTCCACGGTCGTGAGCAGGAATCCGCTCGGCAGTTTCTCTTCGATACCCATGCGTTGGCTCCTGGTCCCCTCTGGTCCCCTGGTCCCCTCGGTGTTCCCTCGTCCCTAGTCCCACTCCAGGCCGCCGCGGCGCCAGACGTAGGCGTAGGCGACGAAGACGGTGAGCACGAAGAGGAGCATCTCCACCAGCCCGAACATCCCCAGGCGGTCGAAGGTGACGGCCCACGGGTAGAGGAAGACGATCTCGATGTCGAAGACGATGAAGAGCATCGCCGTCAGGTAGTACTTGATCGGGAAGCGGCCGCCGCCGGCGGGCTGCGGGGTGGGCTCGATGCCGCACTCGTACGCTTCCAGTTTGGCCCTGTTGTACCGTTTCGGCCCGGTAAGTGAGGCCATGACAACGGAGAAGATCGCGAAGCCGGCCGCGAGGCCGCCCAGCACGAGGATGGGCGCGTAGGCGTTCACCGTCCCCCGCTCCTTCCTTTTCAGTCGCCAGTGACTGCGTGGGGGGTCTCCGCCGGCGGGCGGAGCACCTGGCGCCGACCTGCGGACCACCCCGCGAAACGACGAAGATCGCTTCTATGTGAGGCAGTTCACAAGCCTGAGCCGCCTGCATCCTATGCCTCCCGGTCTGTGATCTGCGACACGGGGTACGCCAAGACCTTTGTGATCTCCACCACCTGACGAACGATCATGAAGTCGGATGAGCGGTGATCATGGTGCACAACGCCCGCAAACGATCACTTCATGTCACAATCATCGACATCGTCGCTGGTCAGGGCAGTGTGCGCATTATCAAGGCGTGGGCCGCGGAAGCAAATTGGCGCTGGACGGAACGCCGTGATAGCGCGCGGCGAGCCGGCGGCCGGGGTCGCGGAGGCCGGGATTCACGCGGGATTCACGCGCGTGAAAGCGTGCACGAGCACATAGGCGGCAGCTCATTTCAAAACGGACCAAAGCGCTCGCCAAGCAAGATCGCAAACAGGGCATTTGAGCCGTGAGCACGTCAACTGTGTCGCATCCCACCTTTGTTGAACGGAACCATTCGTTCCTGATAGCCAGGGACGCATGTCCCCGAACCAGTTGCGGACCTCAGCGTCCGATCCCCATACCGCTCCGCAGGCCGACTCGCATATACGCCGCCGGCGGCACGCCGCGCCGGGCCGCCCGAACTGGGTGCGCAGGGCAGGACTCGTCGGCGGCGTCGTCAGCGCGATCGCTCTCGGCGGCTCGGCCGCCCCGGCCCTGGCCGACAACACCGACACCACCCCGGCGCACACCCCGGCCCACGGCATCCCCGCCGTGACCCCGGCGGACCTCGCCGCTTCCCTGA
Organism: Actinacidiphila alni; assembly: GCF_900112845.1. Lineage (GTDB taxonomy): Bacteria > Actinomycetota > Actinomycetes > Streptomycetales > Streptomycetaceae > Actinacidiphila > Actinacidiphila alni. The sequence goes on along the minus strand of NZ_FONG01000005.1, from coordinate 99,937 downwards.
GCACCGCTGTCAGCGCGGAGGACGCCGCCGCGGCGATCGACCAGGCCGCCGCCGACCTCTCGCTGGACGCCGCCAAGGACCAGGCGGTCGCCGCCGCGGCCAAGGAGGCCGCCGCCACGAAGAAGAAGGCCGACGAGAAGGCCGCCGCCGAGGCGAAGGCCGCCAAGGCCGCCCAGGAGGCGCGTGAGCGCGCCGCCGCGCAGGCCGCCGCCTCCCGCTCCGCCGAGCGCACCACGCTCTCCACGGCGGCCACTTCGGCCCCCTCTCCCTCGGCGACCCCGTCCCCGTCCCCGTCGAGCACGCCGTCGAGCGACTCCACGGTCACGTCCACGGCCACCGGCAGCGCAGGGAAGCTGATCAGCTTCCTGAAGTCGCAGATCGGCAAGCCGTACGTCTACGGCGCCACCGGCCCCGACTCCTACGACTGCTCGGGCCTGACCCAGGTCGCCTACGCCACCGTCGGCGTCGACCTCCCGCGCACCTCGCAGGAACAGTCCAACGTCGGCACCCCGGTCTCGGTCTCCGACGTCCAGCCCGGCGACCTCATCTTCTGGGGCGGCCAGGGCAGCGCCTACCACGTGGGCGTCTACATCGGCGACGGCCAGTACCTGGACGCGGCCAACCCCTCGACACCGGTGGCGATCCACCCGATGTCCGACTACATGCCCGACTGGGCGGTCCGGGTCCTCTGACCCGCTCCACCCCTTTTCGGACGCTTTCCCCTTTTACGCCAGAAGGCCGCCGCAACGCCCTCCGGGGGCAACTCGCGGCGGCCTTCTGTCTGTTATGCGGCTTTCCTGCGCTTACGGCGCACCACGGAATTCCCGCTCAGACCTCCGGGAGGGACGGGTCAGGTGTCCACGGCTGGGGTGCGGCGGACGCGGGCCAGGGCGAAGAAGGCGCCGCCGATGGCGAGGGCAGTGGCAGCGCTCCAGGCGACCGGCCGGGCGCCGGAGTTGCCGGTGGAGGCGAGCGAGCCGCTGTCGTTCCCGGAGCCGCCCGTGGAACTGCTGGCGACGGCCGGGATCGCGGCCCCGTGCTGTCCGTCCGGCCGCGCCGAACCGCCGGTCCCCCCGGCGGAGCCCGTGCCGCCCGTCGCCGACGGGTCCGGGGACGGGCTGCCGGTGGCACCGCCGCGTACGCGGACGGTCAGCGGCGCGGTGTCGTCGGCATGCCGGGGGTCGAACGGCAGATCCTCGTCACCGTAGACCGTGGTGGTACGGACCAGGCCCTCGGTCACCGCGGGCGCGCCCGCGTCGATCCGCAGGGTGAAGGGCAGCCGGACCACCTGACCGGCCTTGAACGGGGCGTCGACCTCGCAGACGTACCTCGGTGCGCCGGGCTTGGACCCGGCGGGGCCGTCGCCCGCCCACACACCGCAGTTGCCCGGCACCTTCACCGCGGTGGTGCCCTTGGGGATGTCGACCATGACGCCGAGCTGACCGTCGGTGCCCAGCGCGTCCACGTCCACGGTGGCCGGGCCCTCGTTGCGCATCGACGCGATGACCACCACCGTGTCGCCGACCGACGCGCGGGCACTGTCGCCCCCGGCGACGAGATCCGCGGTGTTGTCGGTGCTGATCTTCCAGTCGGCGGTCACGGCGTCGCTCGCGAGGGCGGGGCCGTCCGGTACGAGCGAGAGCACCGGGCCGTGGCCGGCGGCCGTAGGCGCGTCACCGGTCGCCACGGTCACGCGGTAGCGCACCAGGTCCCACAGCGCGCGGTTGTTCACGTCGAGGCCGAGCGGAGCGGACAGCCTGTACTTGGTGCCGGGCGCCAGCGTGGCGGCGAAGTGGCACAGGGCGTCGTCGGCCAGCGACGGGAACGCCTTGTCGACGGCCTTGGTGCGGTAGACACAGTTGGAGAAGTGCCGCGTGAAGCCGAGACCGAGCGTGGTCGTCAACTCCAGGTCGGCTCCGGCGGCGGGGAGTTGGCCGGTGTTGGACACCGTGATGCCCGCGTCCAGCGTGTCGCCCGGTGTGGAGTGTTCCGTCTTCGGAAGCTGATTGACCACCAGCGCGACCTTGCCCACGGTGACCTTCACCGTCGTCGGGGTCAGCGTCGCTCCGTCCGCCGTGCCGGACAGCACCGCCGTGCCGCTGTCGCCGACCTCCGCGCCCGGCTTGGCGGCGAGTTCGGCCAGACCGCCCGCACCGAAGTGGAGCACGGGCTGCTTCCACTCACAGGTGTAGCCCGTGCACACCGTCGACGGCGTCACGTCGGCGAACGAGCTGATGCCCGACATGTCGAGGGTGACGTCGATGTTCGTGACGGCGGTGTTGTCGTCGTCGGAGTCCACCCGCCAGTCGATCTGCGGAAGGTGGAACGGGTCGGTGGGCTGGGGCAGCCCCACGGTGCTGAGCGCGATCAGCGGCAGCACCGGCTCATCGGCGGCCCGGACCGGTCCCGCGAAGACCGCCAGACCGAACAGCACGGCCGCGCCGACCGCCGGCGCGGCGGTCGAACGGCGCCATATCCCAAGAGCTTTCACAGTCGGCATCCCCCGGACACGTCCCTCGGAACCCGGCGTTCCTGTGCACCACAAGCGACTGCCGACAGTCCTCGAAGGTTGTACGGATCACACCGGTTCCGAGTTTGACCGCCCTTGAGGCCCGCCACGAACGCGGCGAACGCGTCCGCGCCGAAGCCGAGCACCGGCCCGGCCGGATCCTTGGAGTCTCGCACGGCAACGCCGCCGCCCGCGGGCGGGACGGTGCTGGTGACGCTCGCCGGGTGGCAGCCCAGTCCGGCTGTGGGACGCGGTCGAGGAGGCCGTCGGGCTGTGGGAGCACGCGGGTGCGCCGCATCTGGCGGAGTTCACGATGGCCGTCACGGCGGAGGGGCAGCGGGTGCGGATCGGCTCGGGCGACGGGCCGGGCTGGGCGCTGCCCGTATAGACGCGCGGATAGCGTCGAGGGTCGGGACGCACGGGAGGACGGGTATGGACGCGGAGGACGTACGGCGAACGGTGGCGGTCGGAGGGCTTCGCACGGCTGCGGGCCGCGCTGGAAGAGGGTTAGTCGGCGGACTCGTCCGCGACCGAGGAAACGCTGAGGAGTTCGGGGAAATCGGCGAGTTCGGCGACGAGACGCGCCGGATCGGTGGTGCCCTCGACGTCGACGGCGACCAGCGCCGTACCCGCCTCCGGGGCGGGGGCGTCCTCGTCGTCGGGGTGCCGCGCGGCGCGGTCGACCCGGACCTGGACCACACGGAAGCCCTGCGCGGCGGCGTGTTCCAGCACGCGGGTGAGGACACCGGTGCCGATCCGGTACGCCAGATGCAGCCGGGTGCGCTCGGGCGTGGCCAGGAAGGCGACGCGGCGGGTCAGCCACGGATAGCCCTGGACCACCAGGAAGTGCGCGAAGGTGACCCCGATGGCCAGCAGCGGCAGCCCGCCGCCGCAGGCCATGCCGACCGCGCAGGTCAGCCAGACGGTCGCCGCGGTGGTCAGCCCGCGGACCGCGTCGCGGCGCACGAAGATCAGGCCGCCGCCGATGAAACCGATGCCGGAGACGATCTGCGCGGCGACCCGCGACGGGTCGAACGACACGTTCTGCAGGCCCAGCACGGCGTTGAACCCGTGCTGGGACACCTCCATGAACAGCGCGCTGCCCACCCCGACCAGGGTGTGCGTGCGCAGCCCGGCGCTCTTCTGCTGTGTCGCCCGCTCGGCGCCGATCAGGGTGGACAGCAGCAGCGCGAGGCCGAGTTCGGCGAACTGCCGTGCCCCCTGGCCGGCGGCCGGGTCGAAGAGCGGGAAGGCGAGCTGTGACATCGGCTAGGCCCTGGGCGTGATCTTCGTCAGACCGTTGATCACGCGGTCCATCGCGTCGCCGCCGGTCGGGTCGGTGAGGTTCGCCAGCAGCTTCAGGCAGAAGCGCATCAGCATCGGGTGCGTCAGGCCGCGCTGGGTGGCGATCTGGAGGACCTTCGGGTTGCCGATCAGCTTCACGAAGGCGCGGCCGAGCGTGTAGTAGCCGCCGTAGGTGTCCTTGAGGATCTGCGGGTAGTTCTGCAGGGCCAGTTCGCGCTGCGCGGCGGTGGCGCGGGCGTGCGCCTGGGTGATGACGTCGGCCGCGATCTGGCCGGACTCCATCGCGTACGCGATGCCCTCGCCGTTGAACGGGTTGACCAGGCCGCCCGCGTCGCCGACCAGGACCAGGCCCTTGGTGTAGTGCGGCTTGCGGTTGAACGCCATCGGGAGGGCGGCGCCGCGGATCGGCTGCGTCATGTTGTCCGGGGTGAAGCCCCAGTCCTCCGGCATCGACGCGCACCACGTCTTGAGCACCTCGCGCCAGTCCAGCTCGCGGTAGGCGGAGGAGGAGTTGAGGATGCCGAGGCCGACGTTGGACGTGCCGTCCCCGAGGCCGAAGACCCAGCCGTAGCCGGGCAGTTGGCGGTCCTGCGGCCCGCGCCGGTCCCACAGCTCCAGCCACGACTCCAGGTAGTCGTCCTCGTGCCGCGGCGAGGTGAAGTACGTACGGACCGCGACGCCCATCGGCCGGTCCTCGCGGCGGTGCAGGCCCATCGCCAGTGACAGCCGGGTGGAGTTGCCGTCGGCGGCGACCACCAGCGGCGCGTGGAAGGTGACCGGCCGCTTCTCCTCGCCGAGCTTGGCCTCGACGCCGGTGATCCGGCCGGTGCGCGGGTCGGTGACCGGGCCGCCCACATTGCACCGCTCGTACAGCGTCGCGCCCGCCTTCACCGCCTGCTGGGCGAGGATGTCGTCGAAGTCGTCGCGCTTGCGGACCAGGCCGTAGTCCGGGTACGCGGCCAGGTCCGGCCAGTCCATCTCCAGGCGGACGCCGCCGCTGATGATGCGCAGGCCCTTGTTGCGCAGCCAGCCCGCCTCCTGCGAGATGTCGATGCCCATCGACACCAGCTGCTTGGTGGCGCGCGGGGTCAGGCCGTCGCCGCACACCTTCTCGCGCGGGAAGGCCGTCTTCTCCAGCAGCAGGACGTCCAGCCCGGACTTGGCCAGGTAGTACGCGGTCGTCGAGCCGGCGGGACCGGCGCCGACGACGATCACATCGGCGCTGCGCTCGGACAGGGCGGTGTCGGTCACGGTGGGCTCTCCCGTTTCGGCGAGTGACTGCTCGGTGGTGCCCGAGTCTATTTGGCCCGGCGGCCGGACGCGGCGGCGCCCGCCCCAACCGCGGGCCCGGCGGGTCGCCGGCCGGCCGCCCCGGGCGGCGTCGAGTGACGAACGTCCGTCGCCGGGCGGGCCGTTACGGCTTGTCCGGGCGTTCCGGGGTGATCAGGCCGAGGTCGAGGACGGGCGGCCCGGCCGGCTGCGGGGGTACGGACGGCTGCGGGGGCACGGCCGGCCGGGGCGGTACGGCGCCCCCGTACGCCGGGGCCGCCGCGTACGCCGCCGCCGCGTACGCCGCCTCCTCCCGCAGCAGCGCGGGCCGCGGACCCGTACCGCCGCCGAGGGCCCGCCGTACGTACGGTCCCGCCGCGACGGCGGCCACCGACCACAGCAGGCCGAAGAGCAGCGCGAACGCCACTCCCCCGCCCACCGACTGCCGGTTGGTCCAGGCGGACGCGTCGGACCCGCCGGACGCCGAACGCGCCGCCCCGAAGACGGACGTGGTGTCCGTGGAGGCGCCGCCCACCGCGACCAGGGCCGTGAACAGTACGGCGAACACTCCGGCCGCCAGGAAACCTTCGCCGCGCGTCGCCGTACGCCACGACACCAGCACGCCGTAGCCGACCGCGCACACCACGCCCGCGGCGACCGCGAGCACGCACGCCCAGCCGCCCCACACATGCGTCAGGTCCGACAGGCCGACCGTGTGGTCCGCCGTACGGGAGTCCTCGCCGCCGTACAGCGAGAAGGTCACCTTCAGCGGGCCGCCCCAGCCGACGGCGAGGCCCGCCGTGCCCAGATTCGGCAGCAGGACGGCGGCGGCCAGGACGCCCCAGCCGGTGATGTCGTCGCCGTACGCGACAGCCACGGCGAAGGCGATCGCGCCGCAGAGCAGGACCGCCAGGACGAGGCCGAGCGCGGCGGTCGTCACGACGCGCAGGGCGGCACGCGCCGCCGGGCGGGCGGCGAGCCAGGCCGCGCGGCCGGGCGCGGGCAGCGCCGCCAGGCCCGTGACCAGGCCGAGCAGCAGCGCGCCGCACACCACGGCGACGGGGCTCGGCGTCAGGCGCGTGCTGTCGATGGTCAGCGGCGCGGCCAGCGCCAGCGCCAGGGCGGCCACCGCGGAGACGACCGCGGCCCGTACCGCGGCTTGGTGGCCTCCGGCCCGGACGAAGTAACGCAGCGCCAGCCACAGCACGGCGATCCACAGGAGTGTCACGGTCAGCGGGACCACCGTGTACGACGCGTGGGCGGACGGCGCGCCCGTCAGGCCGGAGCCGGCGATCGTGCCGTCGCTGGAGGAGAAGGCTTCTCCGTAGCCGACGCCGGTCTCGCGCAGCGAGGTCTTCGCGGTCAGGGAGGGGCCGATGCCCTGGAGGAGGGCGGCCAGGGAGATGCGGGTGCGGTCCCACCAGCCGACGGTCGGTTCGTGGACCGCCGGGCCGGTTGCCGCGCCGATCACCGCGGCGAGGGTGAGGAGTGCCCCTGCCGGGGCCGCGCCGGCCGCTGCCGGGCGGGACCACGGGCCCGCTCCGAACACCCCGTTGATCTGCATCGGGCCACCCTATGGTCCCCCGCCCGGACCCGCCCGGCCTTTTCCCGACCCGCCCCTGCGCGGAGGAGGGTGCCCCTACCAGGGGCATGCGGAGGAGGGTGCCCTTCCAGGGGCGCGGGGAACTGCGCGCTCAGGCCGCGCGGGGCTGCTGCTGACAAACCGCCCCCAGCGGGGCAGACGCTGTTGTTTGTGCGACCACCGGCCGGTGGGGGCGGGCCGCGCAGTTCCCCGCGCCCCTATCGGGCACCCACTTCCGCCGGCGCAGCGCGCGTCCCCGCGCCCCTAAAAGACATCGGGCACCCTCTCCCCCCGGAGGGGCACCGCACTCCGCAGGAGTCAGGCCGTGGCCCGGTGGAGGGCGACGATGCCGCCGGTGAGGTTGCGCCAGGCGACGGAGGACCAGCCGGCGGACTGGAGTTGAGCGGCGAGAGCCGCCTGATCCGGCCAGGCACGAATGGACTCGGCGAGATAGACGTACGCGTCGGGGCTGCTGCTCACGGCGGTGGCGACCGGCGGAAGGGCCCGCATCAGGTACTCCGTGTAGACGGTGCGGAAGGGCCGGAAGGTGGGGTGGCTGAACTCACAGATGACCAGCCGCCCGCCCGGCCGGGCCACCCGCCGCATCTCCCGCAGCGCGGCGGCGGTGTCCTGGACGTTGCGCAGCGCGAAGGAGATGGTGACGGCGTCGAAGACGCCGTCGGCGAACGGCAGCCGGGTCGCGTCCCCGGCGGTGAGCGGGAGTTCCGGCCGCCGCTTCTTGCCCTCGCGGAGCATGCCGAGGGAGAAGTCGCACGGCACGACGGACGCGCCGGCCGCGACGAAGGGCAGCGACGACGTACCGGTGCCCGCGCCGAGGTCGAGGACACGTTCGCCGGGGGTGACGTCGAGGGCCTGGGCGACGGCCCGGCGCCAGAGCCGGGTCTGCCCGAGGGACAGTACGTCGTTGGTCAGGTCGTACTTGGCCGCCACGTCGTCGAACATGGCGGCGACGTCCTGCGGCTGCTTGTCCAAGGATGCCCGGGTCACGCCCCCACCTTATTCCGCCCCCGGCGGCCGGGGACGTCAGGCCCTGCGGTGCACGATCCGCCCGCCGAGCACGGTCGCCACGCACGACCCCTCGCTGTCGAAGACGGCGAGGTCGGCGCGCCCGCCGGGCGCGAGGCCGGGCGAGGTGGTGCCGGGCCACAGCCGCAGCAGCCCGGTGCGGTCGACGGCGGCCCGTACGTCCCCGTCGGTGAGGTCGTCCACGACGCCGGTGACCCCGCGGGTGAGCAGCCCGTGGATGCCGCGCCGTACGGACTCGGTACGGTCCCGGGCGCGCCCGGGGTCGTTCGGGTCCTCGTGGTAAGTCTCCTCCAGCAGCACCCGGACCCCGTCGGCGACCAGGCCGGGGCCGATGGTGCCGCGCCAGCGCCGTACCCGGGCCTCGGGGTGCGCGGCGGCGACCTCGTCCATCGGCCCGACCGCGACGACCCGGCCGCCGTCGACGAGGACGGCGCCGTCCGGGGCGGCCTCGCCGTCCGCGGTGAGCCGGAGCAGCGGGGCCACGTGAAGCGTCAGCATGCCTCCATGATCCAGCACGGCCGCCGCGCACGGGTGGCGCACCCCGATTTTCGTACGGAACCCGTAGGGATCCCCGAAAGGATCCCCGTAAGGAAAAGGGGTCAGTGCGAGGCGGAGCTGCCGAGCAGCTTCAGCTCCGGGTGCGCGGTGCCGCCCTCGATCGCGGTGGACGACAGGTGCGAGACGACGTGGTCGTTGACCGGGTCGTCCGCCGGGTCGTCGTGCACGACCAGGTGCTCGTAGGTGGTGGCGCGCTGCGCCGGGACGCGGCCGGCGGAGCGGATGAGGTGGATCAGCTCCATGCGGTTGGAGCGGTGCTTGGCGCCGGCCGAGGACACCACGTTTTCCTCCAGCATCACCGAGCCGAGGTCGTCGGCGCCGTAGTGCAGGGAGAGCTGGCCGACCTCCTTGCCGGTGGTCAGCCAGGAGCCCTGGATGTGCGCGACGTTGTCGAGGAAGAGCCGGGCGATGGCGATCATCCGCAGGTACTCGAAGAGGGTCGCCTGCGTCTGCCCCTTCAGGTGGTTGTTCTCCGGCTGGTACGTGTACGGGATGAAGGCGCGGAAGCCGCCGGTGCGGTCCTGCACGTCGCGGATCATCCGCAGGTGCTCGATCCGCTCGGCGTTGGTCTCGCCGGTGCCCATCAGCATGGTGGAGGTGGACTCGACGCCCAGGTTGTGGGCGGTCTCCATGATCTCCAGCCAGCGCTCGCCGGACTCCTTCAGCGGGGCGATGGCCTTGCGGGGGCGCTCCGGCAGCAGTTCGGCGCCGGCGCCCGCGAAGGAGTCGAGGCCGGCCGCGTGGATCCGGCGGATCGCCTCCTCGGCGCTGACGCCGGAGATCTTCGCCATGTGCTCGACCTCGGAGGCGCCGAGGGAGTGGATGACCAGCTGCGGGAAGGCCGCCTTGATCGCGGCGAAGTGCTCCTCGTAGTACTCCACGCCGTAGTCGGGGTGGTGGCCGCCCTGGAACATGATCTGGGTGCCGCCCAGCTCCACCGTCTCCGCGCACCGCCGCAGGATGTCGTCGAGCCCGCGCGACCAGCCCTTGCCGGTGTCCTTGGGCGCGGCGTAGAAGGCGCAGAACTTGCACGCCGTCACGCAGACGTTCGTGTAGTTGATGTTCCGCTCGATGATGTACGTCGCGATGTGCTCGGTGCCCGCGTACCGGCGGCGGCGTACGGCGTCGGCGGCGGAGCCGAGCGCGTGCAGGGGTGCCGAGCGGTAGAGGTCGAGCGCCTCCTGCGGGGTGATCCGGCCACCGGCCGCGGCACGGTCGAGGACGGCTGCGATATCGCTCACCGGGGAAGTCACCGGGCAGGTCCCTTCGGAGGGGGTTCAGGTCGGACCCGCCCAGCGTACGCCAGGGGCCGGGGCCGTCCCCGGGTGCCCGAAGCCCCCGTAGTCCCCGTAGTCCCCGTAGACGCGAGTGCGCCGCGGCGGACGGTGTCGTCGCCGCGGCGCATCGCGGAGCCGGACCGGCCCGTGCGTCCATCCGTAGGGACGTACGGGCGGCGGTCGGCCGTGTCAGCCGTTGACAGCTGCGTCAGCCGTTGAGGCCCTTGGCGAGCTGCTCGTCCGCCTGCTGGAACGCGTCGGCCGCGCTCTCCAGGAACTTGCCCATGCCGTCCAGACCCTCGATGGTCTTGGTGGCACCGGTGTTGAACTCGCTGTACGACTGGTCGAACTGCTTCGACGAACGGTCCGTGACGTACCCGCCGTTGACGAGGTCCTGGACGAACTTGTGCAGCGTGTTCAGCTTCTCGGTGATCTCGTGCTGACCGTTGCGCAGCTTCGTGGCCGCGTCCCGCATGTCCTGATACGTAACGTTGACATTAGCCATAGCGGCTTACCTCTCGTCGAACGTGCCGCAGGGCCGACCCCCGTGGCTCCTGGTCGCAGATGTGTCTGATGGTCTGCTGATGCTTCAACCTACAGGGGTGGACGCGGCGGGTGCAGCCCCCGGTTCCCGGTACCGAAACGTTGACGTGACCGCGTCGAAGATATCGAAGAAGGAGTCGGCGAGGTCCAGCACGGCGCTGCTGCCCGCGACCAGCGCGACCTTGTCGGCCTGGCCCGGAAGCGGAATGAAGGTCTGCATCAGCACGGTGCGGACCGGGCGCGAGTCGCCCGGCACGGTCACGTCCTCGATGCCGTACGTCCGTGCCGCCAGGCCCGTCTCCGGGATCTCGACGGTGGTCACCTTGCGCCACGGGTCGCCGTCCTTGACCGCCTCCCGGGCGCGCAGGCCGGCCACGATCGACGCCGGGTCGGCGGCCAGCAGCTGGCCGTCGGCGGTGCGCGCGCCCACCAGCGACACCGTCACCGACGCGGTGAGCGGCAGCGCGCCGAAGTTCTGCGCCATGCAGCCGATGTAGACCGCGCCGCTCTCGTACGCGTCCCGCGCCGCCTTCTTCAGGAACCGGCCCAGCACTTCCCGGTGCTCGGCCAGCGCCGGATTCTCCTTCACCCGCTGCGCGATCATGCGCCGTACGCTGTCGTCGCGGGTGGCCGGGTGCAGGTCGAACTCCCACCACGTCATCGGCACCGTCAGCGAGAAGCCCTCCCGCTCGACGGGCATCACCCGTACGGGGCGCGGGCGTTCGGTGTCCTGCTGCGTCATTTCCCGTTCCCGTTCCCGTCCCCGTCCGCGGACTTCGCCAACTGGTCGGCCAGGTCCTTGTCCGCCTTCTGGATCTCGCTGACCGCGGTGTGCGCCATCTTCGACAGGCCCTCCAACTGCCCGTCGATCTCCTTGCGGCCGTCCTTCCAGTTGTGCTCGAAGCCGTCCAGGGCGCCGGACACCTTGTCCGAGCCCATCTTCGCCTCGTACGAGTCGAACAGCTTCCGCGTGCCGTTCATGGTCGTCCGCACCGACTCCAGGGTCCGCGCGAAATCCTCAAGACCGGTCAGATCGACCGCCAGCCGGTCCGGCGTCCCGCCCATGTCCTCCCCCTCCCCCGTCCAACCCCACCCGCCCACCTTCCCGCACCCCACCGTTTGCCGCCACCCGCCGTCACCTGGCGCCGCCTTCCGGTCCCGTCAGCAGCCCCGCCGTCCCGCCGTCGGGCGGGGCCGCGGTGACGCGGAGCAGGTGGGGCGGGAGGTCGGCGTCGGGGTCCAGGGTGAAGCCCGCCGAGCCGAGCACGGCCGCCAGTGCCGGGCCCATGGCACGCTCGATCTCGCCGAACCGCCGCATCGTCCCCGCCGCGACGTCCCGCGCGGCCACCGCCCGGTCCGCGGCGGCCGCCAGGCTGGGGTGCGGGCGCCAGGACACCACGACGCCGGGATCCTCGTCGTCGAGCGCGTCGATCTCCACCCGCACGCCCCGCGCCACCAACGGGTGCGCGCCGGTCGCCGACGGCAGCCCGGCCAGGGCCAGTTCGTCCTGCACCTGCCCGGCCAGCCGCCGCATCGCCGCCGTCGTCCGGCCGCTGGGACCGGGTCCCGGCGTCACGGGATGTGTCCCGGGCGGGTGGGGTCGACGCGGACGTCGGTAATGACGTCGGCGCGGACGGTGATCCAGACCCAGTAGTCCTTGTGGCACACCGGGCACTCGACGTAGCCCTCGTTGTCGTAGTCCCCGCCGACCGGCCGCTGCTTCGGCTCGCGCAGGCCCTTGGTGCCCCAGTCGAGGATGTCGCCGACGCGGTAGTCCCGGAAGTCGAGGCGCCCGAAGGTGAACTCGATCTCGACGGGGCCGGTCTCGCCGTTGCGCGGGCAGGTCGTGGTGGCGTGCAGGATGTTGTACGACCCCACCGCGACCTCCGTCAGCCCGCCGGGGCCGGTCATGCCTGGTTCACCCACTCCCGCACGGCCCGGCCCACCGACTCCGGCGTCGCTGTGTCGGCCGGCGACTCCATGCCGAGCAGCCCCAGGGGGAAGAGCAAGACCTCCACCCGCGGCTCCTGCCCGGACGCGTTCCATTCTCGCAGGGCGTCCAGGGCACGCGAGACGCCGAAGTAGGCGGGGCTGATGTCGGCGTACTCGGGCCGAACCACCGGTTGGCCCTCGGCGTCCAGCATCGCCGGGCGCGTCGCGGGCACGACCACGAGGCCGGGGTAGCCGTCCCCCCGCCCGTTCCGCAGAATCTGCGCCCGCCCCGGCGTCGGCCGCCCCCCGTACCGTCCGTGCGCGAACATCCCGGAGACCATCACGGCGTCGGCCGGTACGTCACGAGGTTCGGCCTTCCACAATTCCACCGGAAGACCGGCGCCCAGGTGCTGCCGCCACACATCGAGGAGCTGAGCGTTGTCCGAGGTGACGATGACGTCCATGGCGCGTTCCCGTCGGAGATCGGATGGTTTGCGTATCAGGGCAGGGGCATGAAGGGCAGGATACGGACCCGTCCCGCGTGGGCCATCTCCTCCACGGACAGGGCCAGCGCGTCGATGCCACCGCCCGCGTCCGCCAGGTGGTCGATCAGGCTCTCGGGGTTGATGGCGTCCTTGTGGATCACGGATCGGACCAGCGTATAAGGGCCTTCCTCCTTGTACGCCTTGAACGCGGCGCGGGCGTAGGCCGCCGCGCCTTCCATCGTCGTCGAGAAGTACTTCGTCTCGATGCCGAGGACGTTCTCGAACCGTCGGGTCTTGAGGAGTTGCGCCAACTCCTTGGACTGGACGGCGCGGTAGATGAAGATCTCGCCGGGCTTGAGCGCGCGGCCGACCTCCGTGCAGGGCGACAGGCCGAAGGGGTCGATCTCGTCGTACGGATTCTCGACGTACGTATGGTGATTGGGCGCCGGGACCAGGCCGAGCGGATCCGGACTCTGATAGCGGGCGGTGACCGGGTCGTAGTACCGCAGATGGTTGTAGTGGAGTCCGGTCTCGGCATCGGCGTACTGGCCGGGGAAGCGCAACGGACAGCCCGTCCGGCCGCCGACGACGGGCCCGCGGTCCCACACGGTGGCCGTGCTGCGCCACGCCACGCCCCCGTCCGAATCGACGAGTTCACTCGGGGCACCGATGAGATCGGTGACGATGGCGTAGAAGCGCTCGTCGATCTGTGCCAGCGGTCGGTGGGTGCCCGGCGCGTACTCCCATGTCGTGGTCGCCCGACCGGCCGTCTCCTCGGTCATCCGTGCGCCGTCCCAGACGAACACCGTCTCGGCCGCCACGGTGTCGCCGTCCAGCCGCTGCTTGGCGATCCGGCGGCCCAGCCCGTCGTACAGATACCGCCATACGACGCCGTCGGGCGTCGTGACACCCGTCATCCTGTCCTCGGCGTCCCATCGGTACTCCCACACACGGCGACCGCCCGAGAGCAGCCGCCGCGTGTGCCGGATCACCCGCCCCTGGCCGTCGTAGGCGTAGGACGAGCGGCCCGCGTGGTGCAGCAGCGTGCCCTCGACCGCGCGGGCGCCTCCCGCGGCCGCCGTTCCGTCCTCCGTGCTCAACGACGCGTTGATGTTGCCCAGCGGATCGTAGGAGAACGACTCGCGTTCGGCGCCGTCAGCAGCCAGGACGCCGACGACCCGGCCGGCGGCGTCGAGCCGGAAGTCCAGATTGTCGTCGGGGTCCGAGCCGCTGCGGCCGGAGAGCCGGCCGTCGGGGCGATAGGTGTAACCGCGCTCGAAGCCGCTGGAACTGTCCCCGCCCACCACGGTCATGGTCTGGCTCGACAGCCGGCCCATGGAATCCCGGCCCTGGTCGAGGGTCAGCACATCGGCCAGCGTCCGCGTCCGCTCCCGCCCCGCCGCGTCGTGGGAGAACGCCAGCGTGTCCCCGCCGACGGTCAGGCTCCGCGGCAGTCCGGTGACTCCGTAGCTCCACACGGAACGGCGTCCGGCCGGCGTCACGCGCTCCACACGCCGCCCGAGCTCGTCGTAACGACTGTGCGTCGTACGGCCGTTGACCGACTCGGCCATGACCGCGCCCATCACGTCGCGTTCCATGAGAAGCAACGAATGGGCGTTCTCCGCACGCACCAGGCGGCCCACGGGGTCGTAGCCGTATGTGGTGGCCGTGCCGTCGGTGTGCCGCACGGCCACCAGTCGGCCGACGGCGTCCCGCTCGTACGACACGCGCTCCCCGGCGCCGTTGGTGCGTCCGAGGACCCGGCCCGCCGCGTCGCGCTCGTAACGCACCGTCCTGCCGTTGAAGTCGGTCTCCTCGACAAGACGGCCGGCCGGGTCGTACCGGTAGTTCCAGCGGGAGCCGACCGCGTTGACCACCTCGACCAGCCGCAGTTCGGTGTCGTAGCGGAACGTGGTACGTGCGCCGTCCGGGCCGGTTCTCGCCGCGACGCGGTCGAAGGGCGCGGTCTCGCACCGGGTCACGGCGCCCAGCGGATCCAGGTGTTCGACGAGATTGCCCTCACCGTCGTACGCCCAGCGCTCGGTCGCGCCGTCGGGCAGAACCCGCGATGCCATGCGGCCTTCCACGGTCCACGACAGCCTGGTGACCTCACCGAGCGGATTGCGTTCCATGACGATCCGGCCGAACGCGTCCCGCTCCCAGCGGGTCACGGAACCGTCGGCCTGCTCCACCGCCACCGGAAGCCCGTCGGGGGCCGACATGAACCGCTGGCGGTGGCCGAGCGCGTCCGTCACCTCGCGAAGGCCGCCGATCCCGTCGTACGTCACCGATGTCACCGCGCCCCGCGGATCGGTCGTCGTCAGCGCGTTGCCGCGCGCGTCATAGGTCTGCGACCACACCGCGCCGTCCCCGGTGGTGATCCGCAGCGGACGGCCCGGACCGTCGAATTCCGCTTGCGTGACCGTGCCGTCGGGGTGGGTGATACGGGTGGGGTTGCCATGGGCGTCGTAACGGTAGGCGGTCACACCGCCGAGCGGGTCGGTGAGGGTGAGGAGGTTGTCGCGGGTGTCCCAGGTGCGGTGGGTCGTGTGGCCCAGGGGGTCGGTTTCGCGGAGGAGTTGGCAGCGGTCGTTGAACTCGTACGTGGTGGTGTGGCCGAGGGAGTCGACGGCCTCGGTGGTGCGGGTGCGGTCGTCGTAGCGGTAGGTGTAGGCGAGGATGCCGTCGGTGCCGGTGGTGCGGACGCAGCGGCCGGCGGTGTCGTAGGTGTAGCCGTAGTGGGTGGCGTTGCGGTCCTGCCAGGTGGTGATGCGGTCGGCGTCGTCGTAGCCGAAGGTCAGCGGCAGGCCGGAGGAGTTGGTGACGGTGGTGAGGCGGCCGTCGGTGTGGCCGAAGGCGAGCAGCAGGGGCCGGTCGGGGTCGGACAGGAGGTGCAGGGCGGTGATCCGGCCGTCGGCGGTGGTGACGCCGACGCGGTAACCGGCGTGGTGGACGGCCTCGGTGGGATGCCCGGCGTCGTCGTAGTGGTACGTGATGTGGTTGTCGTTGCGGTCGGTGACGGCGGCGAGCGGCAGTTCGGCCGGGCTGCGGTCGGGCAGCGGGCGGAAGTGCAGGGTCAGGCCGGACTCCGGCTGGGCGACGGACATCGTGCCGCCGGGGGTGCCGTCCCAACTCAGCGGCCATTGCGGGCCGGTGACCGGCAGCACGGGGCGGTCGGCGTCGGGTATCGGGTAGTCCAGGGTCATGCCGTCGGCGGTGGTGAACCGCACGCCCTGGTCGTCGGCGGTCAGCCGCTGGTCGAGGGTGGAGGCCCAGGACGCGCCGAACCAGCGTCCGCCGCGGAAGCCGGTGCGGTGGGTGCGTTCCAGCACCAGCGGCAGCACGCCCGGCAGTTCGACGTCGGTGGCGCCCATGACCATCTCGCCGGTTGCCATGTCGATCGGGTCGCCGCACGTGAACAGCTTCTTCAGCATGCGGCTGGTCTCACCGATGCTGCTCGCGCCCTTGCGGATGCTGTTGGCGATGTTCTCCAGCGCGCGCCCGGACTTGAGGAGGGCGGGGAGCTCGCGGGCCATCTTCAGCAGGCCGCCGGCGGTGGTCAGGCCCTTGAACATGGGGATGCAGTCCAGGGCCGCGAACAGCACGTCCCACAGGCTGGCTTTGCCTTGCAGGTACTTCATCACCGTGTCGGCCAGCACCAGCACCGCCGCGGCCAGGACGAGCCAGGCCAGCGGGCCGCCGATGATCAGGACCACAATGCCCAGCACGGCGACGATGACCTTGCAGACGGCGATGATGTCGTCCCAGTGGTCCGCGACCCAGTCGACCGCCTTCTCCCACCAGTGCTTGTTCTTGATGCCCGCATCCGACGCCTCGTGCAGGGCGTGCTGGGCCGTCGAGGCCGCGTCGTCCCTCAACTGGGCGGCGTCAGCCGCCAGTTGCTTCGCGGCGTCGAGCTTGGCCTGGGCGTTGTGGACGGCCGTGGACGCGGTGGTGTGCGCGTTGTTCGCGTCCGTGGCATTGCGGGCCGCGGCCCGCACCTCCTCCGCCGACGGCGGCGGCACGTTCGGCTTGGGATCGTCCTGGTAGGACTTCGACTTGTCCTGGGCCCGCTTCACCCACGCATCGGCATTGGTCAGCTGCGACTGCGCGGAGTCCAACTCCTGCCGTGCCGTACGCCCCTGGGCCAGCGCCCGGTCGGCATCCGCCTGCGCCGTCTCCAGCTTCGGCCAGTAGTCGTCCAAAGCACCCGACGCCAGCCGGTAGGAACGCTCCAACTTGTCCAGACGCCCCGGGAGTTCACCGAACTGATCCCGGTACGCATCCCCCGACAGCCCCGCCCACTCCTGGACGGCCGTGTCACCGTTCAGCCCCTTCACCGACCGCAGCGCCGAGGCGACGTCATCGGCGAAATCCCCCAGCTTCCGGGCGAGTTCCTTCACCTCGAACGGATCACCCGGCACCGGATCCCGGTCCAGATCCAGCACATCCCAATCCGTCGGCCGCCCCGTCACCCGTCAGCACCCCCGCCGCCGTACGACAACACCTCTGGGCATCATGCCCACTTGGCGAATTCATTGCCATGGACGAGGCAGAAGGGGGTGCTGGTTCCCGGGGGCCGGGCCGCCGGCCCGGGTGGGGTCAGATCAGGTCGACGCGTGCGGACGGGGGGAAGCCGACGCGGCGGGCGAATTCGGCGATGCCGGTGAGCTGGTCGGCGCCGAGGGAGAAGTCGAGGGTGGTGAAGTAGCGGCGCAGCAGGTCCTGGTCGAAGGACTCCCAGCGGGCGGCCTGCTCGGCGACCTTCTCGACCTCGTCGAGGGAGAGGTCGCGGGAGGCGAGGAAGGCGCGGTGGACGTCGTGGACGGCGTCCGGGTGGGCGGTGTAGTAGTCGCGGCGGGCGGCCCAGATCGCGAAGACGAAGGGCAGGCCGGTCCAGTCCTTCCACATCTGGCCGAGGTCGTGGACCTCCAGGCCGAGCCGGGGCGCGTCGTGCAGCGAGGCGCGCAGGGCGGCGTCGCCGATCAGGACGGCGGCCTGCGCCTCCTGCATCATCAGCGAGAGGTCCGGCGGGCAGCGGAAGTAGTCGGGCGCGACCCCGTACCGCTCGGTGAGCAGCAGCTCGGCCAGGCGGACCGACGTACGGCTGGTGGAGCCGAGGGCGACCCGCTCGCCGTCCAGCCGCTCCAGCGGGACCTGGCTGACGATCACGCAGGACATGACGGGGCCGTCGCAGCCCACGGCGATGTCCGGCAGCGCGACGAGCTGGTCGGCGTGTCGCAGGTACTCCATGAGGGTGACCGGGCCGATGTCGAGGTCACCGTCGACGAGCTGGGCACTGAGCTTCTCCGGAGTGTCCTTGGTCAGCTCCAGGTCGAGCAGCGCACCCGTTCTGGCCAGGCCCCAGTAGAGGGGGACGCAGTTCAGGAACTGGATGTGGCCGACCCGGGGGCGGGTCCGGCCGCTTTCGGCGTCACGCTCTGATGTGTCCACCTGATGGACGCTACTCCTGGGGGCCGCGGGAGCCTCGCCGGGGGCTCCCGGGCAGCGGCCGGGGGCTCCCGGGCAGCGGCCGGGGGCTCCCGGGCGACGTGGAAGAGGTGACGTGGAAGTGGCCTCCGGGCGACATCCGAACGCCCAGAAAGACCGATCTTGAGACCCTTCCCCGGCCTCGACCCTGCGTGCTACGCTCATCGCAAGTTGCAGTTTGGTTTCCCTTGCAGTACAGAGCCTGCGGAGCATGTAACCCGCAGGCTTTTGTAGTTTTCAGACTTCGCAGTAGCAGGTTCTGGAGCAGGGCAACCCTTTGGGCCCAAGGAGGGCTTTATGGCTACCGGAACCGTGAAGTGGTTCAACGCTGAAAAGGGCTTCGGCTTCATCGCCCAGGACGGCGGCGGCCCGGATGTCTTCGTTCACTACTCCGCGATCAACGCCTCCGGCTTCCGCTCCCTCGAGGAGAACCAGCCGGTGACCTTCGACGTCACGCAGGGCCCGAAGGGTCCGCAGGCGGAGAACGTCACCCCGAACTAGTCCTTCACGGACCAGCTCAAGGGTGGAGATCAATCGCCCGAACCTGCTGTACCAAGGGGCCCCGCACTTCGGTGCGGGGCCCCTGCCTTTCGGGAAGTCGGGACGCGCCCTACCGGGGCCGCTTGCGGTACAGCTCCTCGATGTCGGCGGCGAAGTCGCGCGCCACCGCCGCCCGCTTCAGCTTCATCGACGGTGTGAGATGTCCGCCGTCCTCCGTGAATTCCACCGGAAGCACCCGGAATTTCCGTATCGACTCGGCTTGTGACACCGAGGAGTTGGCGTCGTCCACCGCCTTCTGGAGTTCCGCGAGCAGCTCCGGGTCGGCGGCCAGTTCGGCCGGCCGCAGCCCCTCCTTGTGGTGCATCCGCTGCCAGTGGCCGAGGCCGTCCGCCTCCAGGGTGAGCAGCGCGGCCACGAAGGGGCGGTTGTCGCCGATCACCATGCACTGGCCGACCAGCGGGTGCGCGCGCAGCCGGTCCTCCAGCGGCGCCGGGGCGACGTTCTTGCCGCCCGCCGTGATCAGGATCTCCTTCTTGCGGCCGGTGATCGTCAGATAGCCGTCCGCGTCCAGCTCGCCGATGTCCCCGGTCGGGAACCAGCCTTCAACGGCGGGTACGCCGCTGTCGGAATTCCAGTACCCGGCGAAGATCTGGCCGCCGCGCAGCAGCACCTCGCCGTCCGGCGCGATCCGTACGGCGGTGCCCGGCAGCGGCCAGCCGACCGTGCCGAGCCGCGGGCCCAGCGGCGGCGTCACCGTCGCCGCGGCCGTGGTCTCGGTCAGCCCGTAGCCCTCGAAGACCATCACGCCGGCGCCCGCGTAGAAGGCGGCGAGGCGCTCGCCCAGCGGTGAGCCGCCGCAGATCGCGTACCGCACCTTGCCGCCGAGCGCGGCGCGGATCCGCCGGTAGACCAGCGGGTCGTACAGCGCGTGCGCCAGTCGCAGCCCGAGCGAGGGGCCGGCGCCGCGGCCGGCCTGGCGGGCGACGACGGCCTCGCCGTACCGCCGCGCGATCGCCGCGGCCCGGTCGAAGGAGGCGGCCCTGCCGATCTTCTCGGCGGTGGCGCGGCCGGTGTTGTACACCTTCTCCAGGACGTACGGGATCGCCAGCAGGAAGGTCGGCCTGAAGCCCGCGAGGTCCGCGAGCAGGTCGTCGGTCGCGATGCTCGGCGCGTGCCCGAGGCGGACCCGGGCGCGCAGGCAGCCCACCGCGACCATCCGGCCGAAGACGTGCGACAGCGGCAGGAACAGCAGCGTCGAGGCGGGCTCGGTGCTCACCGACTTGAAGACCGGGTGCAGCAGTTCGGTGGCGTTGTCGACCTCGGCGAAGAAGTTGGCGTGCGTCAGGACGCAGCCCTTCGGGCGGCCGGTGGTGCCCGAGGTGTAGATCAGCGTCGCGACGGACGCGGGGGTCAGGCCCGCACGCCTGCCCTCCACGAGCGCGTCCGGCAGCTCCCGGCCCTCGGCGGTCAGCTGGGCCACCGCGCCCGCGTCCAGCTGCCACAGGTGCGCCAGGTCCGGGAGGCCGCGGCGTTCGCCGCTGACCAGGCGGGTCTGGTCGACGTTCTCCACCACGCACGCGGCGGCGCCCGAGTCCTTGAGGATCCAGGCCGTCTGGGACGCGGAGGACGTCGGGTAGACCGGCACCGTGATCAGGCCCGCGGCCCAGCCCGCGAAGTCGATCAGCGTCCACTCGTACGTGGTCCGCGCCATGATCGCCAGGCGGTCGCCCGGTTTCAGGCCCGCCGCGATCAGGCCCTTCGCGACGGCCACGACCTCGTTCCTGAAGTCCCGCGCCGTCACGTCACGCCACGTGCCCGTGCCGTCCTTCCTGCTCAGCAGCGGTTCCTCCGCGGCCTCGGCCGCGTTCGTGAACGGAATGTCGGCCAGGCTCCCCTTCGGGGGGAGCTGCACCAACGGCGGCACCGCGGCTTGGACGACGCGGTCGCCGTCCGCCTGTATCTCCGGTGCCCCGGGAGTACGGGTCTGCATTCGTCGGCTCCAGTTGTCGAGGGTGTCCGTGCCCGCACGTACGGATGGGGGTGCTCTTCAGGGGGTGCTCTTCCGGGAACGCCCTTCCGGGGGCACCCCTTTACGCAAGCGGACCGCAGGTCAGGGGCGTTCCAGGACGGCGGTGACGCCCTGGCCGCCGGCCGCGCAGATGGAGATGAGGCCGCGGCCGGGCGAGCCGCGCTCCGCGAGGAGCCGGGCCAGGGTGGCGACGATGCGCGCCCCGGTCGCGGCGAAGGGGTGCCCGGTAGCGAGGGAGGAGCCGGCGACGTTGAGCCGGGACCGGTCGAGCGAGCCGAGGGGACCGTCAAGACCGAGCCGCCCGACCGAATACTCCTTGTCCTCCCACGCGGCCAGCGTCGCCAGCACCTGCGAGGCGAACGCCTCGTGGATCTCGTAGAGATCGAAGTCGCCAAGGCCGAGCCCCGCCCGGCCCAGCATCCGCGGCACGGCGTACGCGGGCGCCATGAGCAGCCCCTCCTCGCCGCCGACGTAATCGACGGCGGCCGTCTCGTACGCGGTGAGGTACGCGAGCGGTTCGAGCCCGCGCTCGCGCGCCCACTCCTCGCTCGCGAGCAGGACGACGGCGGCGCCGTCGGTGAGCGGGGTGGAGTTCCCGGCGGTCATGGTGCCGCCGGGCCCGCCGTACACGGGCCGGAGTTTGGCGAGCTTGTCGACGGTGGAGTCCGGCCGCAGGTTCTGGTCCCGGTCCAGGCCGCGGTACGGCGTGAGCAGCGGCTCGAAGAAGCCGCGGTCGTACGCGGCGGCGAGGTGCCGGTGGCTGGCGGCGGCGAGTTCGTCCTGCGCCTGCCGGGTGATGCCCCACCGCTCGGCGGTGAGCGCGGCGTGCTCGCCCATGGACAGACCGGTGCGCGGCTCGGCGTTGCGCGGGATGTCGGGGGCGAGGTGCCGCGGCCGTACGGCGGCGAGCGCGCGGGCCCTGGCGCCCACGGACTTTGCGCGGCGGGCGGCGAGCAGGACGCGCCGCAGCTCGTCGTTGACGCCGAGCGGCGCGTCGCTGGTGGTGTCGGCGCCGCCCGCGACACCGCAGTCGATGACGCCGAGGGCGATCTTGGCGGCGACCGCGAAGACGGCCTGGAGGCCGGTGCCGCACGCCTGCTGGATGTCGTACGCGGGCGTCGTCGGGTCCAGCGCGCTGCCGAGCACCGTCTCGCGCGCGAGGTTGAAGTCGCGGCTGTGCTTGAGGACGGCGCCGGCCGCGAATTCGCCGAGGCGCGCGCCGCGCAGCCCGGTCCGGTCGGCCAGGCCGTCGAGCGCGGCGGTGAGCATGTCCTGGTTGGAGGCGGTGGCGTACGGGCCGTCCGAGCGGGCGAAGGGGATGCGGTTGCCCGCGACGACGGCGACACGGCGGAGGGTCTGCATACGGTTCTCCCGGTTCCCCGAGAGCGGGCTCGGGGCTCTCTTCAACGGACACGCGGCGGGCATGCGGCGGACCTGGTGCTGGTCCGGGCCCGGCCCGGGACCTCCGGACCGACACGGCCCGGACCGACCTGGACCGACCCGGACGGGCCCTGGCGGCCCTTTGCCGGAACAGTGACTCACCAGTAGCCTTACCGCCGGTAAACTTACTCCAGAGTAAGGAGAAGGCCAATGGCCGATCGCTACCTTCGTCTGACGGGCACGGCCCCCGGCCGCTTTCTCACCCGCCGCCTGGGCCTGCCCCAGCCGACGCCGCTGCGCCGCTGGTCCGCCGAGCACCCGGCGCTCGACGGCGCCGTACTGCGGCTGACCGCCGGCGACATCGCCGAGCCGCGCGCGGAACCGCTCGCCGCCGTCGTGCTCGACGCCACCGCGATCGCCGAGCCCGTCGGGCTCGGCGCCGTGCACGCCTCCCTCCACCCGCTGGTCCGGTCGCTCGCCGCGTGCGGCCGGGTCGTCGTGCTCGGCGCGCGGATCGACCCGGCCGACCCGCACCAGGCCGCCGCCCAGCAGGCGTTGGAGGGTTTCGTCCGCTCGCTCGGCAAGGAGATCGGCCGCGGCAGGACCGTACAGCTGGTACGTCTCGCGCCCGGCGCGGACGCGGAGGCCGCGCTCGGCTTCCTGCTGTCGCCGAAGTCCGCGTACGTCAGCGGCCAGGTCATCGAGGTCGGTCCGGCGCCGGAAGGCGGTCCGGGCGGTCCGGGGAAGCGGCGGGTCGCCCTCGTCACGGGCGCCGCCCGCGGCATCGGCGAGCAGGTCGCGGCGACGCTGGCCAGGGACGGCGCGCACGTGATCTGCCTGGACGTGCCGCAGGCCGCCGACGCGCTCACCGCCGTCGCCGACCGGCTCGGCGGCAGCGCGCTGCCGCTCGACATCACCGCGCCGGACGCGGGCGAACGGATCGCTGCGGCCGTCCAGGGCGACGGCGGTGAGCGCGTCGGCGGCCTCGACGGACCGGGCGGCCTCGACGTCCTCGTGCACAACGCGGGCATCACCCGCGACCGCAAGCTCGCCAACATGCCCGCCGACCGCTGGGACCCGGTCCTCGACGTCAATCTCGGCAGCGTGCTGCGCACCACCGACCACCTGCTGAAGTCCGGCGCCCTCACCGACCGCGCCCGGATCGTCGCCACCGCCTCCATCAGCGGCATCGCGGGCAACGCCGGGCAGACCAACTACGCCGCCTCCAAGGCGGGCATCATCGGCTTCGTCCGCGCCCTGGCCGCCGTGCCCGAGGTGCGCGAGCGCGGCATCACCGTCAACGCCGTCGCGCCCGGCTTCATCGAGACGCGGATGACCGCCGCCGTACCGCTGTTCATCCGTGAGGCCGGCCGCCGGATGAACTCGCTCGGACAGGGCGGGCTCCCGATCGACGTCGCCGAGACCGTCGCCTGGCTGGCCGCGGCCGGCTCCGGCGGCATCACCGGGCAGGTCGTCCGGGTCTGCGGGCAGTCCCTGCTGGGGGCCTGACGTGGCGGCCCTCATGCTCACCCTCGGCCGCGGCGCGCTCACCGGGATCGGCAAACACCCGTCCGCCGAGGCCGAGTTGCCGCCCGTGCGGCTCACGGCGCCGGCCGTACGGATCGACCCGGCGCGGCTCGCCGCGTACGCGGAGGTGTGCGGATTCGCCTCCGGCGGGGGTCGGTTGTCCGGCCGCGGCCGGCTGCCGCTGACGTATCCGCACATCCTCGGCTTTCCGCTGGCCGCGCGGATCATGGCGGCGCGGGCCTTTCCGCTGCCGATGCTCGGGCTGGTGCACACCTCGATCGACCTGGTCGCGTACGCGCCGCTGACCGCCGCCGACCGGCCGGACATCACCGCCTACGCGGCCGGTCTGCGCCGCCACCGGCGCGGCACCGAGGCCGAACTCGTCACCGAGGCGCGGCTGGACGGCGAGCTGGTGTGGCGGGACCGCAGTACGTATCTGGCCCGGCACGGGTCAACTCCCGTACGGGAGAAGGGTTCCGCTCCCGCGGAGGGGACCTCGGAGGGGGCCGCGCTGCCCGCCGTCGCCGAGTGGCGGCTTCCCGCCGACCTCGGGCGGCGGCACGCGCGGGTGTCCCGCGACTGGAACCCGATCCATCTGTATCCCCTGACGGCACGCCCCTTCGGCTTCCCGCGCGCCATCGCCCACGGCATGTGGACCGTCGCCCGTTGCGCCGCGCAGAATCCGGACGCGGAGCGGCTCCGCGCCGCTTTCCATGCCCCCGTCCTACTCCCGACGACGGTCACGTACGCGGCGAACGGCTCCGCTTTCGAGGTGCGCTCGGGTACACGGGTGCACCTGACCGGCACGATGTGACGGGGCCGCTGGTGGCGGCACGGGGTCGCCGAGCAGCGTCGCTGCGCGTGCCCGGCACGGTATCCCCTCCCGGGTCAGCGGGACGGGGTCCAGCGGTGGCCGGTCATCAGGTTGTCCAGGCCGGACCAGGCGAAGTTCATCAGGGTCGCGGCGGACTCCTTGCCGGAGGGGCGGCCGGGGCCGGTGGTCCCGGCGTTCCAGCCCGCGAGGGATTCGGCGGCGCCGACGAGGGCGTGCGCCAGGGCGGCGACCTCGCGGTCGGCGAGGGACTGGTCGGCGGCTTCGCAGTCGGCGTCCCGGGCCGCGGCGGCGATGAGGCCGGTGACGAAGGCCACGATCTCGGCGCGCATCACGGCCACTTCGGCGGCGAAGGGCTCGCCGACGGTACGGGCCTGGCTGTAGAGGACGGTCCAGCCGTCGGGGTGGGCCGCGGTGTGCTCGAAGAAGCCGAGCAGGCCGCTCCAGAGCTGGCGGTCGGCCGGGGCGTCCGGTTCGACGGCGGCGCGGACGGCGGCCTTCAGCGCGTCGGCCTCGCGGCGGATGCAGGCGGTGAAGAGTTCGTCCTTGGAGTTGAGGTAGAGGTAGACGAGGGGTTTGCTGACCCCGGCGGCCTCGGCGATCTCGTCCATGGAGGCGGCGCGGTACCCCCGCCGCGCGAAGGTCGCCACGGCGGCGTCGAGCATCTGCTGCTCGCGCACGGCCCTGGGCACCCGCTTGCCCTGCACTCCCACCGGATCCACCTCTCCCCTTGTGTCCCCGGAGGCAAGCCTACGGGGAGGGGTCAGGCGGTGTGCGGCTCGCCGTCGCGGGTGGCGTCACGGGCGGCGTCGTCCGCCTCGTCCTCCATGGTGATGTTCGCGGACAGGTTCTGCCGGGTCCGCTCGACCCGGTCGGAGACCTGCCGCGCGGCCTGCTCGCGGGCGCCGCGCAGCAGCACCCAGCTCAGCGGGGCCGACACGACCAGGGCGAGCAGGATCACCCACAGGTAGTTCGAGTCCCCCAGCCCCGCTGGCAGGACATGCAGCCGGACCAGCCCCCAGATGACGCCGAAGGAGGCGACGATGAGGCCGAAGCGCAGTGCGGTGTAACGGAACATATCCCCAGTGAAGCACGCCTCCGGCGCGGCATCGGAAGAGGGTCGCACCCGGTGGGTGCCGCACCTGGCTAGAGGGTCAGGAGCATCACGATGTCGTCGCGGTCGTCGCCCGGGGCGACGCGGATGGCGGCGGGGATGCGGCCGACCTCCTTGTAGCCGCAGGTGGCGTAGAAGAGGTCGACGCCGGTGCCGCCGCGGCAGGTGAGGCGGATGGCCTCGATGCCGTGGAAGCCGCGGGCGGCCTCCTCGACGGCGGCCAGCAGGGAGCGGCCGTAGCCCTTGCCCTGGCGGCCGGGGTGGACCATGACGGTGTAGAGCCAGATCCAGTGCGTCATCAGCCGGTGGCTGTTGTACGCGAGGAAGGCGGTCGCGACGACCTGCCTCTCCTCGTCGCGCCCGACGAGCAGCCGGCGCTCGCCCGCGCGGACGGCGGCCAGCGAGCGGTCCAGGTCGGGGCGGATGTCCTCGCCGGTGACGGGCGGGACGAAACCGACGGCACCGCCCGCGTTGGACACATCGGTCCACAGCGCGAGGATGCCGTCGGTCAGTTCGTCGTCGATCAGCGGATCGAGTTCGCACGTAAGGGCCATAGCGGCAGCTTAGCCATTACCCGCGGATCACGCTGTCAGCGGCGTCACACCCGCATCGGCTGCGGCGACTCGCGCCGCGACCCGTCCGGGCCCGGGTACTCGCGGATGATCTCGTAGCGGGTGTTCCGCTCGACCGGCCGGAAGCCCGCGTCCCGGATGAGGTCCAGGATGTCGTCCCTGGTCAGCTTGTTCGGCGTGCCGTAGTCGTCGGCGTCATGGGTGATCTTGTACTCCACGACCGAGCCGTCCATGTCGTCCGCGCCGTGGTTGAGCGCGAGCTGCGCGGTGGACAGGCCGTGCATCACCCAGAAGACCTTGACGTGCGGCACATTGTCGAACAGCAGCCGGGAGACCGCGAAGGTCTTCAGCGCCTCGGCGCCGGACGCCATGGTGGTGCGCGCCTGGAGGGTGTTGCGGACCTTGCCGTCCTTCATGTCCACGAAGTCGTGCTGGTAGCGCAGCGGGATGAAGACCTGGAAGCCGCCGGTCTCGTCCTGGAGCTCGCGCAGCCGCAGGACGTGGTCGACACGGTGCTTCGGCTCCTCGATGTGCCCGTACAGCATCGTGCAGGGCGTCTTGAGTCCCTTGGAGTGCGCGAGCCGGTGGATCCGGGACCAGTCCTCCCAGTGGGTGCGGTGGTCCACGATGTGCTGCCGGACCTCCCAGTCGAAGATCTCGGCGCCGCCGCCGGTCAGCGACTCCAGACCCGCGTCGATCAGCTCGTCCAGGATGTCGGAGGCCGACATCCCGGAGATCGTCTCGAAGTGGTGGATCTCGGTGGCCGTGAACGCCTTCAGCGACACCTGCGGCAGCGCTTCCTTGAGCGCCTTCAGCGACCGCGGGTAGTAGCGCCAGGGCAGCGACGGGTGCAGGCCGTTGACGATGTGCAGCTCGGTGAGGTTGTCGCCCTCCATCGCCTTGGCGAGCTTGACCGCCTCCTCGATGCGCATCGTGTACGCGTCCTTCTCCCCCGGCTTGCGCTGGAAGGAGCAGTACGCGCAGGACGCGGTGCACACATTCGTCATGTTGAGGTGCCGGTTGACGTTGAAGTGGACGACGTCGCCGTTCTTCCGCGTCCGGACGTGGTGGGCGAGGCCGCCCAGCCAGGCGAGGTCGTCGGACGCGTAGAGCGCGATGCCGTCCTCGCGGGTCAGCCGCTCGCCGGCGTAGACCTTCTCCTCCAGCTCGCGCTTGAGCCCAGCGTCCATCTGTTCCTCCTACTACGGAATCAACCTCACCGAGGCTACTCCCCCGGCCTGGTCAGGCTTCCTCGGGCAGCGCCCCGACCCGGTTCTCCCACTTGCTGGACAGCACGATCGTGGTACGCGTCCTGGCCACGCCCTTGGTGCCGGACAGCCGCCGGATGGTCCGCTCCAGGTCGTCCACGTCGCCGACCCGGACCTTGAGCATGTACGAGTCGTCGCCCGCGATGAACCAGCAGTCCTCGATCTCGTCCAGGTCGCGCAGCCGGGTGGCGACCTCCTCGTGGTCGGCGGCGTCGCTGAGCTGGAGGCCGACCAGCGCGGTCACGCCGAGGCCGAGCGCGGCGGGCGCGACGGTGGCCCGGTAGCCGGTGATCACCCCGGCCTGTTCGAGCCGGTTGATGCGGTCGGTGACACTGGGGCCCGACAGGCCCACCAGCCGGCCCAGCTCCGCGTACGACGCGCGGCCGTTCTCGCGCAACGCCTGGATGAGCTGCCTGTCCACCGCGTCCATCAGAATGGACCCTCCCGTTCATGCCGTGACTGCGCTGTCAGGACAAGAATCTAAGGCATCGGCGGGGGCGTGCCCTGCGTATCCGCCCGTCCGCCGCCCAGTTCGCCGCGCCAGCGGCGGTACAGCTTGTGCGGCACGCCCGCCGCGTCCAGGGCGCGGCCCGCCACGAAGTCGACCAGGTCCTGGATGTGGGCGGCGCCCGCGTAGAAAGCGGGCGACGCCGGGAGCACCACGGCGCCCGCGTCGTCCAGCGCCACCAGATGGCGCAGCGTCCGACCGCCGAGCGGGGTCTCGCGGACCGCGACCACCAGCGGGCGGCGCTCCTTGAGGGTCACGCTCGCGGCGCGCTGCAACAGATCCTTGGACAGGCCGAGCGCCACACCGGCCACACACGCCGTGCTCGCCGGCACGATCAGCATGCCCTTGGCCGGGTACGAGCCGGACGACGGTCCGGCCGCCAGGTCGCCCGCGGGCCAGTGGTGGACGGCCGACAGATCAGCGGTGCCGGAGGCGTAGTCGGCGAAGAAGCCGGGCGAGCCGTCGGCGCCGCGGGCCAGCCAGCGGCCCAGGTCCTCGCGCCAGTGCGCGTCCCGGAACGGCTCACCGGTCTCGTCCAGCAGCGTCAGCCGGGCGGCCCGGCTGATCACCAGGTCCACGGCCTCGCCCGCGTGCAGCAGCCCGCGCAGCACGGCGGCGGCGTACGGCGTGCCGGAGGCCCCGGACACGCCCACCACCCACGGCCTGCGCCCGCCCACGCCCACGCCCACCTCGCACCCGCTCATCACGCCCGCTCGGGGACATCCGGCCCCCGACTCCGCCGAGCCTAATGCGCGCCGAACCCGTACGCGCGAGCGGGAACCGTACGGCCGGTCACGCACGTTGTGCAGAGCAGAGGACTCAGTGGGGGGGCTTCGATGACCTACGGATACGGACAGACCACGGGCCGCCCGTCCGCGGGGACGGGCCGGACCGGTGCGCTGCTCGCGCCGCTGCGCGGCGGCGGCCGGGTGATGACCGCCGGGATACTGATGCTGTCCTGGGTCGCCCTGCTCTGGGTGCTGGAGGCGGTCGACGTGATCGCCGGGCACCGCCTGGACACCCTCGGCATCGTGCCGCGCAAGCCCGGCGAGCTGGTGGACATCGTGCCGTCCGCCTTCACCCACTTCGGCTTCGAGCACGTCGCCTCCAACAGCCTCCCGCTGCTGGTCCTCGGCTTCATCGCCGCCCTGCGCGGCATAGGCCGCTTCCTCGCGGTGGCCTTCACCATCATCGTGATCGGCGGCCTCGGCGTCTGGCTGGTCGCCCCCGCGCACACCAACACCGCCGGCGCCTCCGGGCTGATCTTCGGCCTCTTCGGCTATCTACTGGTCCGCGGCTTCGTGGACCGCAGACCGCTGGACATCGTGGTCGGCGTGATCGTCGGCGCGCTGTACGGCTCCATCCTGTGGGGCGTGCTGCCGACCGCGACGGGCGTCTCCTGGCAGGGGCACCTGTTCGGGCTGATCGGCGGTGTCGTGGCCGCGTTCGTGTTCCGCGAGCGGACAGTGGCCGTCACAGCCTGATGCCGCGGTGGGCACGGCCCGATGTTGCGAAGTCGTGACGTGCGGCGGGTGCGCCGCCGCCCGCACTCGCTGAAGTGCGGCGATGCCGGAAAAACCGCCTCGATACACAGCAACCTCATGGCTACCCTCGTAGTCATACTTTTGTCAGACAGTTCCGGAGCCTCGCCCGAGGCTCGTCGCTCGTCCTAGGAGACCGTCATCAACACCATGCGCAAGGGCCTCGCCGCCGCCGGAGTCGTGGCGTTGATCGCCGCCGGTTCCGCCGCCTGCGGAACGGCCGCTGCGGCCACCCCGGACGTCAAGGTCAAGAAGGGCCTCGACAAGCTCAGCGACGAGAAGGCGCTCAGCCTCGGGCTGCACTTCGGGGGCTCCGCCGACCAGATCTGGTCCTCCCTCCAGGGCGAGGACGACTTCACCAAGGACGACGCGGCACTGCTGGCCAAGCTGCGCGTCGACCTCTCGCTCAGCGCGGACAAGGCGCTCAAGGACGTCGAGGAGGGCGACACCAGCTCGGGCGCCTTCAGGATCTCCGCCGACGGCTCGGGCAAGAAGAGCCTGCTGGAGCTGCGCTCGGTGGACAAGAAGCTCTACGTCCGCCTGGACCTCAAGGGCTTCGAGGCGCTGGACACGGGC
The DNA here is from genome assembly GCF_900112845.1 of Actinacidiphila alni. Lineage (GTDB taxonomy): Bacteria > Actinomycetota > Actinomycetes > Streptomycetales > Streptomycetaceae > Actinacidiphila > Actinacidiphila alni. The sequence continues at coordinate 70,092 of NZ_FONG01000005.1, read as the reverse complement.
ACGTCCTCCAACAAGGACCTCGCCGAGCTGGACAAGTTCCTCGGCTCCGCCGACGACCTGCCGTCCTCCCTCGGCTCGGTGAAGGCCGCGCTCAACGGCGACTGGGTGAGCATCGACCCCAAGGCGTTCGGCGACTTCGCCAAGTCGATGTCCAAGAACGCCGGCGGCGACTCGCCGCTCGGCGCCCTGCCCGACACCAGCAAGGGTCTGGACGCCAAGTCCCAGAAGCAGCTGGTGGACGGCCTGCGCAAGGCGCTGAAGGACAACGCGAAGTTCAAGGACCTCGGCAATCACGACGGCGCCGACCACGTCCAGGTCACCGTGCCGGCCCGGCAGGTCGCCAAGGAACTGGAGGCCAGCCTCGGTTCGCTGACCAAGCAGATCCCCGACTTCAAGCCGTCCGACCTGGACGACGTGCCGAACAAGTCGGTCTCGCTGGACGTCGCCGTCAAGGGCGGCAAGGTCTCCGCGATCACCTTCGACGCCGCCCAGCTCGACGACGGCGCGAAGGGCAAGCTGCCGATCGTCCTCGACGTCGACACCGACGCCGACGCGGTCGAGGCCCCCTCGGGCGCCAAGACGCTCAACCCGCAGGACATCATGGGCCTGATCATGTACAGCTTCGGCGGCGGCCCGGACAGCTCCTCCGGCTCCGGTACCTCCGACTCCTCGGCGGACGACAGCCTGTACTCGTAAACGGCGCCCAGCCGTAAGTGCCCCGCGTGCGCGGCCTCGGACTCCTCAGAGTCCGAGGCCGCGCACGCTCAGGTCCAGCAGCGCGCACACGAACAGCGCGATCCCGATGAAGCCGTTGACCTGGAAGAACGCCCGGTTGAGCCGGCTCAGGTCGTGCGGCTTCACGATCGAGTGCTCGTAGAGGAAAGCGCCGCCCACGATCGCCAGGCCGACCCACCAGAAGGCGCCCGCGTGCGTGGCGGCGCCGTACCAGATCAGCAGGCCGGTGGTCACCGCGTGGCAGGCGCGGGCGCCGTAGAGGGCGGCCGGGATGCCGAAGCGGGCCGGCACCGACTTCACGCCCTCGGCGCGGTCGGCGGCCACGTCCTGGCAGCCGAAGATCAGGTCGAAGCCGCCGATCCACACGCCGACCGCGAGGCCCAGGATCACCGCGTCCCACGACCAGGAGCCGGTCACCGCCAGCCACGCCCCGATCGGGCCCATCGCCTGCGCCACGCCCAGGATCGCGTGCGGGAAATTGGTGAAGCGCTTCCCGTACGGATAGACCACCATCGGCACCACCGCGATCGGCGCGAGCGCCAGGCACAGCGGGTTGAGCAGCGCGGCGGCGCCCAGGAAGACCACGACGGCGATCAGCGCGCCGGTCCACGCCGAGCGCACCGAGACGGCGCCGGTGACCAGTTCGCGGCCGGCCGTCCGAGGATTGCGGGCGTCGATCTCCCGGTCGATGATCCGGTTGCACGCCATCGCGAAGGTCCGCAGACCCACCATGGCGACGGTGACGAGCAGCAGCTGCCACCAGTGCACGGACGCGTCGTCCAGGAACATCGCGGTCAGCGCGGCGATGTACGCGAAGGGCAGCGCGAAGACCGAGTGCTCGATCATCACCAGCCGCAGAAAGGCCCTGACCGGCTCACCCCCGCTTGTGCTGGGAGGCCCAGCCTTCGCGCTGCCTCCGTCCAGGATCGCCTCGCTGCTCACAGGCCGTACTCCTTCCAGCGTTTTGTCACCCGTTCTGACGTCTCCGGGTCGGAGAGCACCATGTCCGGCCAGCCGCCGTCGCGGGTGTAGCCCTCCTCGGGCAGCTTACGGGTCGCGTCGATGCCCGCCTTGCCGCCCCAGAACTGCTGGTACGAGGAGTGGTCGAGGTGGTCGACCGGGCCCTCGACGACGGTCAGGTCGCGGGCGTAGTCGGTGTTGCCGAGTGCCCGCCAGGCGACTTCGTGCAGGTCGTGGACGTCGCAGTCGGCGTCGACGACGATCACCAGCTTGGTGAGGGACATCATGTGCGCGCCCCACACGGCGTGCATCGTCTTCTGCGCGTGCTTGGGGTACTTCTTGTCGATCGAGACGATCGCGCAGTTGTGGAAGCCGCCCGCCTCCGGCAGGTGGTAGTCCACGATGTCCGGCACGATCACCTTGAGCAGCGGCAGGAAGAAGCGTTCGGTGGCGCGGCCCAGCGGCCCGTCCTCGGTCGGCGGCCGGCCGACGACGATGGACTGGAACAGCGGCCGCTTGCGCATCGTGACGCAGTCGACGGTCAGCGCGGGGAAGGGCTCCTGCGGGGTGTAGAAGCCGGTGTGGTCGCCGAAGGGCCCTTCCGGCAGCGTCTTCCCGGGCTCCAGCCAGCCCTCCAGCACCACCTCGGCGTGCGCGGGCACCTGGAGCGGCACGGTCTTGCAGTCGACCAGTTCCACCCGCTTGTTCTGCACGAAGCCCGCGAAGAGGTATTCGTCGATGTCGCCGGGCAGCGGCGCGGTGGAGGCGTACGTGACGGCCGGCGGGCAGCCGAAGGCGATGGCGACCGGGAGGCGTTCGCCGCGCCGCTGGGCGACCTGGTAGTGGTTGCGGCTGTCCTTGTGGATCTGCCAGTGCATGCCGATGGTGTTCCGGTCGTGCCGCTGGAGCCGGTACAGGCCGAGGTTGCGGACGCCGGTCTCCGGGTCCTTGGTGTGGGTCAGGCCGAGGTTGAAGAAGGAACCGCCGTCCTGCGGCCAGGTGAACAGGGCGGGCAGCGCGTCGAGGTCGACGTCGTCCCCGGTGAGCACGACCTCCTGGACGGGACCGTCCTTGACCTTCTTCGGCGGCACGTGCGTCATCCCGGCGAGCTTGCCGAACGCCTCGCGCATCCCGACGAAGCCGTGCGGGAGTTCCGGCTTGAGCAGGCCGCCGATCTTGTCACTGATCTCCGCGTACGAGGACAGGCCGAGGGCCTTGAGCAGCCGCCGGTCGGTGCCGTACACGTTCATCGCCAGCGGGGCGACCGAGCCGCGCACGTTCTCGAAGAGCAGCGCGGGGCCGCCCGCCTTGTTGACCCGGTCGGTGATCTCGCCGACCTCCAGATACGGGTCGACCTCGGCCTTGATCCGCCGGAGGTCGCCGTCCTTCTCCAGGGCCCGCAGGAACGAGCGGAGATCGTCGTAAGCCATGCGCCCCAGTCTCCCATCCCGCCCCGGCCGGTGGCGCGCGCCCTTGGTTGGGGCCTGTCCGGTGGATCATGGGCGGTCCAGGCGGTGTCTGGTGCGTGTGAGCGCAAGGCGCCGGAAGGCCCGCATAGCGGAGCTATATGGGTCTTTTGGCAACGCGGCGGGCGTGCGTGCCAGGCGCCGAAGGGGCCGTTCATGATCCGCCGGACAGGCCCTAGGCTGGGGACTTCGTCATTGCGTCGTGGGGGTCGTTGTGCTGCGGTATCTGCCGTATCTGATGGTGATCGCGCTGTGGATCTACGCCTTCGTGGACTGCCTCGGCACGCCCGAGCGGGAGGTGCGGGGCCTGCCGAAGGTGGCGTGGGTGCTGATCATCCTGTTCTTCGGCGAGGTGCTGATCGGCCCGGTGGCCTGGCTGCTGATCGGGCGGCGGCGCGGCCCGGCGCCGGTGCGCGGCCGGGGCGGCGCGACCCCGGCGGAGTGGCACCGGGAGTACGAGGGCGGGCGCGCGGACCCGGAGAGCGAGGTGCGCGGCTTCCGGGAGCGGCGGCGCGACCGCGAGGTGGCGGAGCCGCGCCCGCGCCGGGTGTGGGTCGCCCCGGACGACAATCCGGAGTTCCTGCGCTCGCTCAGCGAGCTGAACAAGCAGAACAGGAACCGCGAGGACGGCGGTTCCGCGCCGTCCGAGGGCGACCAGTAGCTCCTGTACCGGCTCAGACGCCGGCGTAGGAGTGCTTGCCGGTGACGAAGATGTTCACGCCGTAGTAGTTGAACAGGAAGCAGGCGAAGGCGATCAGCGCCAGGTAGGCGGCCTTGCGGCCCTTCCAGCCGGCGGTGGCGCGCGCGTGCAGGTAGCAGGCGTAGGCGACCCAGGTGATGAACGCCCAGGTCTCCTTGGGGTCCCAGCCCCAGTAGCGGCCCCACGCGGCCTGCGCCCAGATGGCGCCCGCGATGATGGTGAACGTCCACAGCGGGAAGACCAGCGCGTTCATCCGGTACGCGAACTTGTCGAGGCTGGCGGCGGCGGGCAGCCGGGACATGATGTCGGCCCAGCGGCGGTTCTGCTCGCGGTTGGCGGCCAGCGCCGTCTCGTAGCGGTCGCGGAAGAGGTAGAGCATCGTGCCGACGGCGGCGAGGTAGAAGATCGCGCCGGAGATGATCGCGCACGACACGTGGATCCACAGCCAGTACGAGTGCAGTGCGGGCACCAGCTGGTCGCTCGATGTGTAGAGCACCGAGGTGGCCAGGCCCAGGTCGAGCAGGACCGACGTGGTGAGGAACAGCCCGATCCAGCGGACGTTCTTCTTCATCAGGAGCAGCACGAGGTACGCGCCGACGGCAACCATGCCGAAGGTGGTGGAGAACTCGTACATGTTGCCCCACGGCGGGCGCTGCACGGAGATCGCGCGGAAGAGCACACCGCCGAAGTGCAGCAGCCAGGCCAGCACCGTGAAGGCGATCGCGACCCGGCCGTAGAGGTCGCCCTTCTCGTCCTCGCCCGCGGCGCCCGGGCCGTCGGCGATGCCGCGGTCGGAGGCGGAGGCGCGGGTGACGACCTTGGGGACGATCCGGGGGCGGGGCCGTTCCAGGGTGGTGGTGGCGCCGCCGCGCTGGACGACCTTGACCGCGACCGTGCCGGCCTTGCCGCCGTCCTGTTCCTGCGCCTCGCGGGTCTCCGCGGCGAGCGCCGCGGACTGCACGGCGACCTTGCTGCGGCTGCCGAAGACCCACTCCGCGAGGTGCGCGAGGAAGGCGAGCGCGTAGACGAACATCGCCGAGCGGATCAGGTAGTTGCTGTAGTTCGCGAAGTTCTCGTTGACCGCCGCCGCGATGTTCACGCGCGGGCTCCTTCGTCGTCGGTCCGGGTGGCTGTGTCGGACGCCGTCCGGGAGGTTGACTCTACTTCGGCGCCGCCGTCGCCGTTCTCGCCGTTCTCGTCGTTCTCGTCGTCCGGCAGGGCGGGGGCGTCGGGCTGGAGCTGGAGGGCGAGGGCGCCGATCTCGTCGGCGATCCGCACCGACTCGCTGCGGCCGAGGCCGCCGGTCTCGACCACGGTGGTGCCGTCGGCGCCGCGCGAGGCCCGTACCCAGATCCGGCGGCGCTGGATGAACAGCGAGCCCATCAGGCCGAGGATCGCGGCGGCCCCGCTGATCAGCGCGGTCTCGTTGCCCGACTGGTGGGAGATCTGGAAGCTGGCCCAGGTCTTCACCCCGGTGAAGGTGAGGCTGCCCGCGCCGTTCGGCAGGGTGATGGCCTCGCCGGGCTTGAGCGCGACCGCGTTGATGCCCGGGGTCGAGGTCTCCAGCTTGATCTGCTTCATGTGCTTGGTGTCGAGCTGGTAGACGTTCTGCGAGATGCCCGAGTCGATGCCGAGGTCGCCGTGGTAGGCGTTGAGGAACAGCAGCGGGGCGTCCAGGCCGGGGAAGAACGAGCGCGGTCCCGCGCTCGCGTCACCGGTCGGTGTGAAGTAGCCGGTGAAGGCGAGCTGGTCGGGCTTGCCCTTCTTGTCCAGCGCGTCGGGCACCTTGATGGTGCCGGTCGAGGTGATGTTGCTGTCCTGCGGCAGGAACGGCACCGGGCCCTGGAAGGCCACATTGCCCTGCGCGTCCTTGACGGTGACGACCGGCGCGTAGCCGTGGCCGATCAGGTACACCTTCTCGCCGCCGATGCTCAGCGGGTGGTTGGTGTCGATGACGCCCTTGACGGGCTTGCCGTCGGCGCCGTTCCAGTAGTGGATGTTGGCCTTGAACACCCGCGGACTGCCGATGTCGGGGCCGCTCGTCTCGTACTTGGAGTCGAAGCTGTCCAGCGTGAAGCCGAACGGCTTGAGGTCGTCGGCGCCGTAGAGGGTGGACGGCGAGAAGTCGTCGTACTGCGTGAGGTTGTTGGCGAAGCCGTCGCCCTCGACGATCAGCTTGCCGCCCTCGGCCTTGTTGAGCGAGGTGACGGCGAAGGAGATCAGCAGGCCGAACAGGGCGACGTGGAAGAGCAGATTGCCCGCCTCGCGCAGATAGCCCTTCTCGGCGGCGACCGATCCGCCGGGGACGTCGCCGGCCGCGCTCAGCGAGGTACGGAAGCGGCGGCCGCGCAGCGCCTTGTGCGCGGCCTTGAGCACCTGGTCGGGGTCGGCGTCGGTGCGCCAGGTCGAGTACGCGGGCAGCCGGGTCAGATGGCGCGGCGCGGCCGGCGGCCTGGCCCGCAGCTGGCCGACGAACTGCCAGGTGCGCGGCACGATGCAGCCGGCCAGCGACACGAACAGCAGGATGTAGATCGCGGCGAACCACGGCGAGCTGTAGACGTGGAAGAGGCCGAGCCGCTCGTAGAGCGGGCTGATGCCGGGGTGGTGCTTCTTGAAGGTGTCGACCTTGAGCGCGTCGGAGTGCTGCGGGATCAGCGAGCCGGGGATCGCGGCCAGCGACAGCAGGAAGAGCAGGACGAGGGCGACCCGCATCGAGGTGAGCTGCCGCCACATCCAGCGCAGCCAGCCGACGACGCCGAGCGCGGGCACGCTGTTCAGGCTGTCGACGGGCTGGGTGCTCAGCTGGGCGCCGGCCGCGCCGAGTTCCTCGGGGGCGTCGCCGCTCCGGCCCGCATCCCGCTCGCTCTTCTCCGTGATGCTCATGGGTTCAGACCCCTGGATTGAAACCGCTGGACCAGATCTGCATCTGGTAGGTGATGTGGTCCCAGACGCCGGTGACGAGCAGCACGCCGACCGCGACGAGCATGGCGCCGCCGGTCCGCATCACCCACACGTAGTGGCGTTTGACCCACGCGAACGCGCCGAGCGTACGACGGAAAGCTATGGCCGCCACGATGAACGGCACACCGAGTCCGGCGCAGTAGAACGCCATCAGCAGCGCCCCGCGGCCGGCGCTGGCGTCGTTGAAGGCCAGCGCGTTGACGGCGCCGAGGGTGGGGCCGACGCAGGGCGTCCAGCCGAGGCCGAAGAGCACCCCGAGCAGCGGCGCGCCGGCCAGGCCGAGGCCGGGCCGGAAGTGGAAGCGGAATTCGCGCTGGGTGATTCCGCCGACCAGGCCGGTGAAGGCCAGGCCGAGCACGATGGTGAGGGCGCCGAAGATCTTGGTGAGGACCTGCCGGTGCACCAGCAGCTGCGCGCCGAAGTTGCCGAACAGGGCGCCGCCGGAGACGAAGACGGCGCTGAAGCCGAGCACGAACAGCGAGGAGCCCAGCAGCATCCGGCCGCGCTTGGCCTCGCCGAGGTCGGTGCCGGTGACGCCGGTCACGTACGACAGGTAGCCGGGGACCAGCGGCAGCACGCACGGGGAGAAGAAGGAGATCAGTCCGGCGAACATGGCGACGGGTATGGCCGCCAGCAGCGCCCCGGTGAGCACCGTCTGGTTGGGGTCGGCCGCCAGGACGTGCGCGGTCACGGTCGCGGTGGTGCCTGCTTGCACGTCACTTCTCCGCGACGAGCGGGTCGATGATCGAGTTGAGGTCGTCCTCGCTGAGCGGCTTCAGCGCCCGGACGGCCACCTTGCCCTGCCGGTCGATGACCAGCGTCGCGGGCAGCGTCTGCGGATTCAGGCTGCCCTTGGGGAAGCGCAGGATCAGCGAGCCGTAGGGGTCGAAGAAGCTGGGGTAGGGGATGCCGAAGCGCTTGTCGAAGCTCTTGGCGTTGGAGACCTCCAGGTCCCGGGTGTTGATGCCCAGGAACTGCACGCCCTTGTCCTTGTCGGCGTTGGCGACCTTGACCAGGTTGGGCGCCTCGGCGCGGCAGGGGGCGCACCACGAGCCCCAGATGTTGACGACGACGACCTTGCCCTTGTACGCGGCCAGGCTGTCCTTGGCGCCCGTGAGGGTCTTCCCCGAGATGTCGGGGGCGGGCTTGCGGTCGGCGGCCTTGACGACGTTGATCTCGCCGGTGCCGCCGACGAAGTTGGTGTTTCCGGCGCCCGAGGTGCCGGAGGTCGACGAGCAGGCGGCCGTCGTCATCGCGATCGCGGCGGCCCCCGCGAGTACCGCGGCACTGCGGAGGGAGCGGCGTCGGAGGGCGCGCTGAGGACTCATGTGAAAAGTTTCGCATGGGCCCTCGGACGATCTTCCACACCCCCGACGCCAACCCCAAAAACGGCAATTGCCCCAAGTAAGGATCAGGTAGCAGAGGTCGCCGCGCCGACCGGGGCGTTGCTGCTGGTGCTGCTCGTGGCGGGCGCCGCCAGGAACTCGCGCCAGCCGCCGGCCGGCGCCTTGCCGACCTCCAGGGTGCGCAGCTTGGCCAGCACCGCCGGGTCCTGCGCGTCCAGCCAGTCCACGTACTGCCGAAAGGACACCAGCCGGATGTCACCGCCGCCGGCCCGGTCCCGGGTGGCCGCGATGTGCTTGAACGCCTCCTCGACGGCGTCCATGTAGATGCCGCCGTTCCACTGCTCGAAGTGGTTGCCGATGTAGAAGGGCGCCCGGTTGGTGGTGTACGCGCGCTGGAAGCCCGCGATGTACGAGGCGGTGGCCTGCCGGCGCCAGCCCGGGTAGTTCGCCGGGTCGGACTTGGTGGCCGCGTGCGACTGGTTGGCCAGCATGTTGTAGTCCATGGACAGCACCTCGAAGGAGTGCCCGGGGAACGGGATCAGCTGCAGCGGCAGGTCCCACAGGCCGCCGCGCTTGCTGGGCCACACCTGGTTGCCGCCGGGCGAGCTGGCGTCGTAGCGCCAGCCCAGCGCCTTCGCGGTGGGCAGCAGATTGTCCTGGCCGAGCAGGCACGGCGTACGGCCGCCGACCAGCTCCTTCTCGTAGTCGAACGGCAGCGGGTCCTGGTCGTGCCAGCCGGTGCTGGTCTTCCAGCTCTTGACGAACGACTTGGCCTGGTCGATCTCGCTCTTCCAGTCCGTCGGCGTCCAGCGCCCGACGGTGCCGCTGCCGCCGCAGAAGTGGCCGTTGAAGTGGGTGCCGATCTCGTGGCCGTCCAGCCACGCCTGCCGGACGTTGTCCAGCGTCATCCGCACGTGCTGGTCGGTGAGGTAGCCGATGTCGGAGGCGCCCTGCCGGTTGTTCGGCGGGTTGTACTGGAGCTTCTTCGCCTCCGGCAGCAGATACAGCCCGGACAGGAAGAAGGTCATGGACGCGCCGTGGTCCTTGGCGAGCTGGCGGAACCGCGGGAAGAGGCCGTTGCCGACCTCGCCCGCGCCGTCCCACGAGAAGATCACGAACTGCGGCGGCGCCTGGCCAGGCTCCAGCCGCTCCGGCCGCGGCTGGTTCGGCTGCGCACCGGTGTACGCCGTCGATCCGTCACCGATCAGCGTCACCGTCTTCTTGGGGGCCTGTTGCCCGCTGGCGCCGGACTTCTCCCCCGTCTTGCGTGCCGTGGGTGTCGCGCCGTCCACCCCCTTTCCCTTGCTCCCGCAACCGGCGACACCGATGGTGGCGGCCGCCGCTCCGGCGCTGGTGGTCAGAAGGGTCCTGCGGCTCATGGCGCACATCGAAAAACGATCCCGTCTCTAGGCTTCCCCGGCCTGGTGGCTGAGATGGGCAGAAAAGTGGTCACCCACCATGACGTTCACAGGTTCCTCATGGTTACGCCGAAGGTCGCAAAATCTCCGCGAGACCCCTCGGATGGTCCTGTCATCTCACTGGGGCGGGCCATGCGAGGGGCCGGGGAAGCCCTTCGTACGGGGCCGGGGAGGCCCCTTCCGGGCGCGGCTACCTGAGTCGCTCCGGGACCAGGTCGATCGCGGGTTCGCTGTAGCCGACCGAGACGATCTTGTCGCCGTCGTACGTGAAGGAGGTCAGGGAGGCGAGGGTGCACTGGCGGCGGCGGGGGTCGTGCCACAGGCGGCGGCCCTCGGCGTAGCTGCGGGCGATCCAGATGGGGAGCTGGTGGGAGACGCAGACGGCCTCGTGGCCGCGGGCGGCGTCCCGGGCGGCGGCGAGCGCCGCGGTCATCCGGACGACCTGGTCGACGTACGGCTCGCCCCAGCTCGGCCGGAAGGGGTTGGTGAGGTACTTCCAGTTCGCGGGCTTGCGCAGCGCGCCGTCCCCGACGCCGAAGGTCTTGCCGGCGAAGACGTTGGCGGCCTCGATCAGCCGCTCGTCGGTGGCGATCTCCAGGCCGTGCGCGGCGGCGACCGGCGCGGCGGTCTCCTGGGCGCGCTCCAGCGGGGACGCCACGACATGGGTGATGTCGCGGCCGGCGAGGTGCTCCGCGACCCGGTCGGCCATCTTCCGGCCCAGCTCGGACAGGTGGTAGCCGGGGGCGCGCCCGTAGAGGATGCCCTCGGGGTTGTGCACCTCGCCGTGGCGCATCACGTGGACGACGGTCAGCTCGCTCATGCGTGGGCCTCCGCTGCGGCACGGGCGGCGGCGGGCAGCGCGGCGGCGATCCGCTCCACGGCCCGCTCGTCGTGTGCGGTCGACACGAACCAGGACTCGAAGGCCGACGGCGGCAGATAGACGCCCTGCGCCAGCATCGAGTGGAAGAAGCCGGTGAAGCGGAAGGACTCCTGCTTCTTGGCGTCCTCGTAGTCACGGACCTCGGTGTCGGTGAAGAACACCGAGAACATGCTGCCGGCGGCCTGCACCCGGTGCGCGACCCCCTCCTTGTCCAGGGCGGCGCCGACCAGCCCCTGGATCTCCTTCGACACCGCGTCGACCGTGGCGTACGCGGCGTCGTCGAGCAGCCGCAGCTGGGCGAGCCCGGCGGCGGTCGCAATCGGGTTCCCAGACAGCGTGCCCGCCTGGTAGACGGGGCCCGCGGGCGCGAGGCGCCCCATGATGTCGGCCCGGCCGCCGAAGGCCGCGGCCGGGAAGCCGCCGCCCATCACCTTGCCGAAGGTCAGCAGGTCGGGGCGGACCCCGTCGAGCCCGTACCAGCCGGCCCTGCTGACCCGGAAGCCGGTCATCACCTCGTCGGAGACGTAGAGCGCGCCGTCGGCCTCGCACAGCTCCTTCAGTCCGGCGTTGAAGCCGGGCAGCGGGGGGACGACGCCCATGTTGCCGGGCGACGCCTCGGTGATCACGCAGGCGATCTCGCCGGGGTGCGCGGCGAAGGCGGCGCGTACGGCGTCCAGGTCGTTGTACGGCAGCACGATCGTGTCGCCGGCCTGCGCGCCCGTCACCCCGGGGGTGTCCGGCAACCCGAACGTGGCGACCCCGGAACCCGCGGCGGCCAGCAGCGCGTCCACATGACCGTGGTAGCACCCCGCGAACTTGACCACCTTCACCCGGCCGGTGAAGCCGCGCGCGAGCCGGATCGCCGACATCGTCGCCTCGGTGCCGGACGACACCAGCCGCACCTGCTCCGCCGGTTCGACGCGCGCGACGATCTCCTCGCCGAGCGCGACCTCGCCCTCACCGGGCGTGCCGAAGGACGTGCCCCGGGCCACCGCGGCCTGCACGGCGGCGATCACCTCGGGGTGCGCGTGGCCGAGGATCATCGGGCCCCACGAGCAGACGAGGTCGACGTACTCACGGCCGTCGGCGTCGGTGAGATACGGGCCGCTGCCGGACACCATGAACCGGGGCGTGCCGCCCACGGCGCGGAAGGCGCGCACCGGGGAGTTCACGCCGCCTGGTGTCACGGCCGCCGCGCGGTCGAAGAGTTCCTGGGACACTGGTGCTTCGTACGGATAGCTCACAGGCACATGCTCTCAAACGCCGGGCGTTGCGCTCCAACGTCTCGACCCGGCATCTGAGACGATGATCGGGTTGCATGGTTGGGTCTGCGGATGGTCGGGTAGTGGAATGCAGCAGCGCGGTGGCGGAGCGGGCGAAGGACCGGGCGAGCACGAGCCCGAGCATGCCCGTCCCACCGGCAGGCGACGCCGTCCCGCGAACCCGGCCGACCGTGTACCGGAGAACCGTTCAACCGCAGGCGAGGGCAGGAGCAGGGGTGGCCGAGTGGGGGTGACCTACAAGTACTTCGGCGCGCCCGACGGCGCGACCGCGGCACGCGTCCCGATCTCCATGCGCCCCGAGGAACTCGGCGGCGACGAACTCGGCCACGGCATGTACACCAAGGTCAAGCCGGAGACGATGGCCGCGATGGTCCTCACCGGCATCGAGGGCATACCTCCGGCGAAGGTGCCGCCGCTCGAACTCGTCGTGCTGCACCCGGACTACGCGGTGGTGCGCCTGCCGCACTCGGTCGTCGAGCCGCTGCGCACCGCGAACGAGGAATCCCTCGGCGCGGCGGCCTTCATCTGGTCGACGGTCCCGGACCGGCGCGGGCCGCGGGACGCGTTCGTGATCTACAAGATGCTCCACGAATGGCAGGATTTCGCCCGCCGCTGCGAGGAGTCCGGCCACCAGCTCTACTGCCTCGTCTGGCCCTGATCCCACCCCTCGTACTCCCTCCCGCCCCTCCTTTCCGGCCATCCGGTATGCCCGTTTCCGGCCAGCTCGTGACTGGCGGATCACCGCAACGGCTGGATTTCGCCAGTTACCCGGCCCAAAGCCAGTCAGACAGACACGAATTGGCCCCATGACATCTGTCATGCCGGACCCGGGATTTCCGGCTCTGCCGGAGGGGCCGCGTGGCCGCGATGCTCGGGGCATGACTTCTTACGGGGCACTCAGCGCGCACGAGACGATCACCAAGACCGGCACCGAGGGCGGCACCGGCGTCGGCACCGAGGGCGAGTTCAAGGCGGTACCGGTGTGGTTCTTCGCCTTCGAGGGGCTGATGGGGGCCGCCTACGACATTCTCAAGTCGGCGCCCGACGCGTGGATGTTCCTGGCGGCGGCGCTCGTGGTGAACATCGTGCTGGCCCGCACCGTGCTGCGCGGGCGGCTGAAGATGGCCAAGGCGATGCTGAAGGGCCGCAGGACGCGGAAGATCGCGCTCGGTCTGATCGGGCTGCGGATCGGCGTGCACGTGGTGTTCGGGGCGGTCGGGGTGGAGGCGACGACGCCGGCCGCGCACCTCGCGCTCGCACTGCTGATGTCCGCCACGACCGTCTGGCTGCTCGCCTTCGACCAGCGCGTGATGCTGCGGGCGCTCAACGCGTAGGCCGCTTCCATAGCGCCGCTTATGCTGCTCACGGCCGGGGAAAGCCCCGGAGGACGGCACCGTGAACGCACCTGGGCGTACGGGCGCCGCACGACGAGCGTGGAAGGCAGCACGACATGAGCCCCCGTACCGCAGTGGTCACCGGCGCGAGCAGCGGCATCGGGGCCGCCACCGCGCGCAAGCTCGCCGAGGCCGGGTATCACGTCGTGCTCACCGCCCGCCGCGCCGACCGGCTGGAGGAGCTGGCCAAGGAGCTGACGGCGGACGGCCGTTCGGTGTCGGTGTACGGCCTGGACGTCACCGACCGGGCCGCCGTGGACGCCTTCGCGGCCGGCCTGGACGCGTACCCGCCGCTGCATGTGCTGGTGAACAACGCGGGCGGCGCCCTCGGCACCGACCCGGTGGCCAGCGCCGACCCGGCCGACTGGCGCGCGATGTTCGAGGTCAATGTGCTGGGTGTGCTCCATGTCACCCAGGCCCTGCTGCCCGCGCTGACCGCCTCCGGCGACGGCACCGTCGTCGTGCTGTCCTCGACCGCGGGCCTGGCCACGTACGAGGGCGGCGGCGGATACGTGGCCGCCAAGCACGGCGCGCACGTGATCGCCGAGACGCTGCGGCTGGAGCTGAACGGCAAGCCGGTGCGCGTCATCGAGATCGCGCCGGGCATGGTGCGCACCGACGAATTCGCGCTGACCCGCTTCCGCGGCGACGCCGACCGCGCCGCCGCCGTCTACGCGGGCGTCGCCGAGCCGCTGACCGCCGAGGACGTCGCCGACACCGTCGCCTGGGCGGTCACCCGGCCCGCGCACGTCAATGTCGACCTGCTGGTGCTGCGCCCCCGCGCCCAGGCCAGCAACTCCAAGGTGTACCGGGAGGAGCCGCGGTGATATCGGAGCCGGAGCTGACGGGCGGCGCCGGCGAGGACGGCCGGCCGGTCGACCTCGTCGCGGACACCGACGGCGCCGGCTTCGGCGACGGCCCGCGCCCGGCCGCGCGACCCCGCCCGCCCTGGGTGTGGGTGCTCGGCGCGGTCCTGCTCACCTCGGCGGTGTGGGCGGGCGGCACGTACGCGTACGACCGCGGCCACGACGGCCGGCCGGACCTGCACGGCTACCGGCTCGGCCAGAGCCCCTGCGGGGGCGACACGTTCAAGCCGCTGACCGACGCGGTCGGCGCCGAGAACGACCAGCCGGCGCCCGACCTCATGGGTACGGGGTCGCCCGCGACGCAGCACCGCGGGGCCGCGGTGGACCGGATCCGCTGCGACTTCAACACCCGGGCGAACCAGCCGGAGGGCGGCGGCACCACCGCGTACGCCGTCATGGTGAGCGTGGACCTGCACAAGAAGGTCGACCCGCGCACCGAATTCGACGACGACGTGCGGGTGCTGAACGACGGGCTGACCACCGCGGGCGACGTCAACTCCGTGCCCGAGCTGGGCGACAAGGCGTACTTCCTGAGCAGCGGCACCGACAGCATGGAGCTGAAGGTGCTGGACGGCGGCGCGGTGTTCACCCTCGACTTCTCCGCCTACGTCCAGCCCAATGTCTCCGAGGACACCCTCAACGGGCTGGACGGCGGCGACTATCCGCTGGTCGCCGATCTCACGCAGTACCGGCCCGCGATGATCCAGGTGACGCGGAATCTCATGAGCGCCTTGCGGAAGAACTGACCTTTTCCGGCGGGCACTTCACGGACAGGGGCACGACGGCTCCGTCCCGGGACCGTGTCCTCTCCCTGACCCGCGCCTTCTCCCTGACCCGCGCCAGCGCCCGCGCCGTCACCGGCTGCCCGGTCAGCACGCCCGCCAGGACGAGGACCAGCCCGCACCACTGCTGCCCGCCCAGCGTCTCCGACGCCACCAGCGTGCCCAGCAGCACCCCGGTGACCGGGTTGAGCAGGCCGATCAGCCCGACGCCCGCGGCCGTGAGGTGCCGCAGCCCCGTGAACCAGGCCGCGAAGGCGACCGCCGTCGCGATCGTGGTGACGTAGCCGAAGCCGAGCACCGCCCGGCCGTCGAGCGCGGGCGGCGCGCCCTCGACCACGGCGGCGGCCGGCAGCAGGACGAGGGCGCCGGCGATCAACTGCCAGGCGGTGCTGGACAGTACGTCCACGCCGCCGCCCCACCGCTTGGCCAGGATGTAGCCGACCGACGACATCGTCATGGCCGCGACGGAGGCGAGCAGGCCGAGCGGGTCGATGTCCGCCGCGCCGTCCAGCACCATCAGGCAGACGCCGCCGATCCCGGCGCACGCCCCGGCCAGCGGCAGCGCGCGCGGGCGTTCGGCCAGCAGCGGCCAGGCCAGCAGCGTCATCGCCACCGGCGAGGTGGCCATCACGGTGGAGGCGACGCTGGTCGGCAGCAGTTGGGCGGCGACGTAGACGAGGGCGAAGAAGGCGCCCATGTTCAGCGTCCCGAGCACCAGCGACTTCCACCACCAGGCGCCGCGCGGCAGCCGGCGGCGTACCGCGAGCAGCAGCAGACCGGCGGGCAGGGCGCGCAGCACCGCGCCGTACAGGGGGTGGTCGGCGGGCAGCGCGGCGCGCGTGACGTAATACGTCGTGCCCCAGGCGATCGGGGCGACGGCGGTGACGAGGGTCCAGCGGACGTTTGCTTCCACGGAAGCTACTTTACCTTCCAGGGAAGGTATCGTGAAGGGCGTGACCGATTCCGCCGCGGCCTCCGCGCACCCACAGCCAGAACCGCCGCTCGACCATGTCGCCCGGATCCAGCGGGAGTGGGCCCGCGAGCGGCCGGACGTCGACGTACGGCCGCAGGGGGTGATCGGCCGGCTGCACCGCCTCGCGGGCTTCCTCACCGAGGAGCTGTGCGTCGTCTACCGCGAACACGGCCTCGGCGAGGGGGACTTCGACGTCCTCGCCACCCTGCGCCGGGCGGGCGAGCCGTTCGAGCGGGCGCCTTCGGAGCTGGCCGAGCACACCATGGTGACCACCGGCGCGATGACCAAGCGGATCGACCGGCTGGAGCGCGCGGGCCTGGCCACCCGCCGCCCCAGCGAGGCGGACGGGCGGGGGCGCGTGGTCGCGCTCACCGCGCGCGGGCGCGAACTGATCGACCGCGCCTTCACCGCCCACATGGCCAACGAGCGGCGCCTGCTCGGGGCCCTGAGCGAGGACGAGGCCGGGCAGTTGGAGGCGCTGCTGACGAAGTGGCTGGCGGTCGTCGAGCCGCCGGGCGGGCCCGGCGCGTAAAGTTCCGGGCGCGTATGACCCCGGGCGTGTAATCCCGTATCTCCGGGGGGACTTACTCCGGCGGCGCGTCCAGATCGATCCGCATCGTCAGCAGTTCCGTGCCGAAGAGCCGGACGACCTTGCTGTTGCCCTTGGGCAGCCGTTCCAGGCGGGCGATCGGATCGTCGTCGTCCACGAGGGCGGCGGTGCCCGCGTACCAGCGGCCCTTGAGCTGGACGCGCACCCGCGGGTCGGCCTCGATGTTGCGGACGTACTGCGACTGGCGGCCGAATTCGCTGACCCACCAGAAGGTGCCGCCCTCCAGGGTGCCGCCGACCGGGGTGCGGCGCGGCAGTCCGGACCGCCGTCCAGTGGTCTCGACGACGGCGGCGCCCGGGGTGAAACGGGCCGTCCTGCGGGCGACCGGATTGACCAGCCACCGCTGGTACCACAGGACCGCCGGCCTCTTCCGCCCGGTCATACGCGCGCTCCTCACACCTCAACACTCCCCCGTACGGGGCGACCTGACCATGTTTAACGCACCAGTAACGTTGGGGATGATTCCCGCGGTGTTCTTCGCGCGTAGATCTTGGCGACAACAGGACCGCTCACGCTGAAGTCGCCTGATGTCGTCCAGGACCGGTGCCACTGCTCGCCCCCTCGAAGCTTTCACAGCTTCCACAGCTCGCACAGCTTGACATGCACACATCATTACCCCTCGTCATCGCTCGTTACCGATGTGTGCATGCCCCCCCGACTTGCTGAACAGCTCCTGCCGATGGAGGTTCCGTGAACCGCACCAAGACCCTGTCAGCGCTCGCCACGCTGGCCGTGGGCGGCGCCCTCGCCCTCGTGGGCGTCGGCCCCGCCGACGCCGCCGGATCGTCCTACGTCGCCCTCGGCGACTCGTACTCGGCCGGCAACGGCGCCGGGAACTACGACAGTTCGAGCGGCAACTGTCACCGCAGCTTCAGCGCGTACCCCTACCTGTGGAAGAACGCGCACGCGCCGTCCTCCTTCGCCGACACCGCCTGCTCCGGGGCGGTGACCGCGGACGTGCTCAACAACCAGCTCGGCCCGCTGAACTCCGCCACGACCCTGGTCACCATCACCATCGGCGGCAATGACGCGGGCTTCTCCGACGTCATGACGACGTGCGTGACCGGCTCCGACAGCGACTGCGTCAACAAGGTGAACTCCGCGGAGACCTTCGTCCGCAACACGCTGCCCGGCCGGCTGGACTCGGTGTACAACGCGATCCGCGCGAAGGCGCCGTCCGCGCACGTGGTCGTCCTGGGCTACCCGGACATGTACACCCTCAACACCTTCTGCATCGGCATGAGCGCCACCAAGCACAAGAAGATCGACGAGGCCGCCGACGTGCTGGACACCACGACGGCCGCCCGCGCCGCCGCGCACGGCTTCTCCTTCGGCGACGTGCGCAGCACCTTCAAGGGGCACGAGCTGTGCTCCGGCGACGACTACCTGCACTCGCTGGTCATCTCGCCGAGCTGGGAGTCCTACCACCCGACGGCGACCGGCCACTCGGCCGGCTACCTGCCGGTGCTGAACGCGAACGACTGACGGTTCGCCAGGTCTTTCGTCAGGTCTTTCGTCAGGCGGGGCCCGGTCCGTTTCCCACGGGCCGGGCCCCGTTCTCGTCCGTACGGAAGCCACGTACGGAGGCTACGTACGGACGCGCAGGCCGTCCGTAACCAGGTCGAGGATTCGGGCCGCGCGGTCGGCCGCGCCCGGGCCGGGCGGGATCCGCCACAGCACGGAGAGCTGGAGCAGGACGTCCTCGGGGTCGGTGCCCGCCTTGAGGGTGCCCTCGGCCGCGCCCGCGTCGAGCAGCGCGCCGATCGCGCCGAGGAACGGGCCGTAGTGCTCGTCGTCCAGGCCGCCGTTGGTCGCGGCGTGGATGACCTCGGCGACGCCGTACTTGAGCTGCCCGTAGCGGGCGACCTCCTGGAACCAGGCGCGCAGCGCCTCCAGCGGCGGGCGGGTCGCGGCCAGGTCGTGCGCGAGGTCGATGACCTTCTGGATCTCCTGGTGGTACAGCTCCACGATCAGCGCCTCCCGGGTCGGGAAGTGCCGGTAGAGCGTGCCGACACCGACGCCGGCGCGCTTGGCGATCGAGGTGAGGGAGGCGTTGGCCGACTCCGCGAGGGCCTCGCTCGCGGCGGCGAGTACGCGGGCGCGGTTGGTACGGGCGTCCGAGCGGGTCGCCCGCGGGGGTGTCGGGGGCTGCTGCGGGAGGTCGGTCACGGGCGGGTCCGTTCGGTCCGGTTTGCTAAACGGAAGGGCCTCCGGTACGTTCGGAGGTGTAACGGAGGGCCTTCCGTTTAATTCTCGCACATCCCCCGCACCCACTCCCGCACCCACTCCCCTGGAGGTCCCGTCATGCCCGAAACCGTGCTGGTCACCGGAGGCAGCGGCTATATCGGGGGCTGGACCGTCGCCGAACTGCTGAGCCGCGGCTACCGCGTACGCACCACCGTCCGCTCGCGCGCCAAGGAGCGGGCCGTCACCGAGGCGGTGTCCACCGTCGTCGACCCGGCCGGGCGGCTGGACTTCGCCGTCGCCGATCTCACGGCGGACGCCGGATGGGAAGCGGCGGTCGAAGGCGTCGACTACGTGCTGCACGTCGCCGCGCCGCTCGGGGTGACCGGCGGCGCGGGCACCGGCAACAATCCGGACGCGCTGGTCGCGCCCGCCCGCGACGGGGCGCTGCGCGTGCTGCGGGCGGCGACCGCCGCCGGGGTGCGGCGGGTCGTGATGACGTCCGCGGCCAACGCCGCGAGCCCGTCGTCGTACGCGACCGAGGGCGTCACCGACGAGACGCTGTGGACCGACCCCGACGACCCCACCCTCATCCCGTACCGGCGCGCCAAGACGCTCGCCGAGATGGCCGCCTGGGACTTCATGGACACCTACCGCGGCCCGACCGAATTCACC
This sequence comes from Actinacidiphila alni, assembly GCF_900112845.1. Classification (GTDB taxonomy): domain Bacteria; phylum Actinomycetota; class Actinomycetes; order Streptomycetales; family Streptomycetaceae; genus Actinacidiphila; species Actinacidiphila alni. The sequence continues at coordinate 50,859 of NZ_FONG01000005.1, read as the reverse complement.
ACGGTGCTGCCCGGCGCGGTCTTCGGGCCCGTCCTGACCGCGGACACCGGCGGCTCGGTCGGCATCGTCGCCCGCATGCTCTCCGGCGCCATGCCCGGCGTGCCGCGCATCGGCCTGGAGATCGTCGACGTCCGCGATCTCGTCGACCTCCATCTGCGGGCCATGACCTCACCGGCGGCGGCCGGCGAACGCTTCCTCGGCACCGGGGAGTTCGCCTGGATGGCCGACATGGCGCGCATCCTGCGCGAGGGCCTGGGCGACGCGGGCCGCCGCGTCCCCACCCGGCAGCTCCCCGACATCGCCGTCCGCCTCGCCGCCCGCTTCCGCGACCCCGCCCTCCGCGAGATCACCCCCGCCCTGGGCCGCCGCAACCGCCACACCACGGCGAAGGCCGAATCCCTGCTCGCCTGGCACCGCCGCCCCCTCCCCGAAACCCTCCTCACCTGCGCCACCTCCCTCCTGACCCACCAAGCAACCCCCACACCCCACTGACGCGCCCGCCCGCCCCTAGGCTGACCGGGTGTTCGACCACCTGGAGATCGCCGTCCTCCCGCCCGGCCCGCGCTACCCCCCGCAGGTCCGCCTCTTGGTCAACGGCGAGGACGTCCTCGACCCGGCCGTCGGCCCCGACGGCCGGGGCCCCCTCGCCGCCGACCTCTGGCCCCCGCACGGCCCCGGCCCTCTCGCGGCCACCGACGTCCCCCGCCGCGTGGAACTCGGCGCGCCCGCGTGCACCGGCGGCGGCTGCGGCTTTCTCACCGTCGTCGTCCACCGCATCGACACGGTCGTCCAGTGGTACGACTGGCAGCCCCCGGACCACATGACCCGCCCCCTGGCCTGCGATTTCGACGCAGCCCAGTACGACACCGCCCTCGCCCGGGCAGCGGTCGACCCGTGGTGGCGCGTCTACGAGCGGTAGCCGGAAGCGCCGCGGGAATCCGCCAGCAGCGACCATGCCACTTCCGAGACGTGTCGCGCCTGCGCGGCGGACAGGCGTCGCGCCTCCCACAGCAACTCCGCGGCGTCCACGGCCTCCGGAGAGGGCGGAGCCGGCATCTCGTGCAGAACGACGCCTGCCAGCCCGGCCAGTTCACGGGCGTCGAGCCCCAGGACGGCAGCGAAGTCCGTCACCAAGCGCGGGGACAGCTCCTTGCGGCCGGAGCCGATCACCCCATAGGTGGCCGCCGACAGGCACGTGGGCGTCACGAAGGCAAGCGTCCTTGCCATGCCCATCCAGTTCAGGTTGCGGTACTGGAGCATGCGGACGACCCAAGATCCCGGACCGCCGGTCAGGGGCATGGGGGGCTTCGGAGAGAAGCGGGAACCCCGTTCCTCCTGCGGCATCGATCGGATCAGCCGGAGAAGGTCACTGCGTCCCGCCGCGGGAAGGCCCACCGCGCCCGCCACAATGCTCGCCACCGAGTGCCGGGCGGCGGCGTCCAGCGGCGCCAGGTCCTCCGGAACCGCCACTCCCGCGAGGACGAACAGATCGACGGCGCGGAACGTCAGCGCCGGCGCAAGCCGTCGGAGCAGTCCCTCGCTCGGGGTCCCTCCCGCAAGAACCGCGTCGACCTCACTCGCCGCCACCCCGGCGCGGTCGGCCACTGCCCGCACACCGAACCCTCTTCGCTCCAGCAGCCGCGCCAGCAGGGCGCCGAAACCTGGATGCTCCGTCATGGCCGGAGCCTACCCAGAGGCCCGCGTGCCGCACGGGTCGTACTCCCGCGAAGACCTCGCAGCCGTGCTCGACGGCGCCCCGAGCGGCAGGCCCCGTGGTGGTCCCGTGGTGGTCCCGGGTGCGACAGGCACCCGGGACCACGCGGGGCGGGTAACGCCGCCTGCTCACGGCGCCGCCTTCCTGGGCCTCAGCCCTTGACGCAGACGATCTGCTTCAGCTGCGCCACGACCTCGACCAGGTCGGTCTGCTGGTCGATGACCTGCTTGATCGGCTTGTAGGCGCCCGGGATCTCGTCGACGACGCCGGAGTCCTTGCGGCACTCGACGCCCTTGGTCTGCTCCTCCAGGTCGCGGGTGGAGAAGTGCCGCTTCGCCGCGTTGCGGCTCATGCGGCGGCCGGCGCCGTGGGAGGCGGAGTTGAAGGCCGCGGTGTTGCCGAGGCCGCGGACGATGTAGGACTCGGTGCCCATCGAGCCCGGGATGATGCCGTGGTCGCCGGAGCCCGCGCGGATCGCGCCCTTGCGGGTGACCAGCAGGTCCATGCCGTCGTAGCGCTCCTCGGAGACGTAGTTGTGGTGGCAGGAGATGACCTGGTCGAAGGTCGGCCGGGCCTTCTTGAACTCCTTGCGGACCACGTCCTGGAGGAGGGCCATCATGATGGCCCGGTTGTTCTTGGCGTACTCCTGGGCCCAGAACAGGTCGTTGCGGTACGCGGCCATCTGCGGCGTGTCGGAGATGAAGACCGCGAGGTCGCGGTCGACAAGACCCTGGTTGTGCGGCAGCTTCTGCGCCTCACCGATGTGGAATTCGGCCAGCTCCTTGCCGATGTTGCGCGAGCCGGAGTGCAGCATCAGCCAGACCGCGCCCGCCTCGTCGAGGCAGATCTCCACGAAGTGGTTGCCGCTGCCGAGCGTGCCCATCTGCTTGGCGGCGCGCTCCGCGCGGAAGTGCACCGCCTCCGCGAGCCCGTCGAAACGTCCCCAGAAGTCGTCCCAGCCGGCGGTGGCCATGCCGTGGAAACGGTCCGGCGCCACCGGCGCGTCGTGCATGCCGCGGCCGACCGGAATGGCCTGCTCCACCTTGGAGCGCAGCCGGGACAGATCCCCGGGTAGGTCGTTCGCGGTGAGCGAGGTCTTCACCGCGCTCATGCCGCAGCCGATGTCGACGCCGACCGCCGCCGGGCAGACCGCACCGTGCATGGCGATGACCGAGCCGACCGTCGCGCCCTTGCCGTAGTGCACGTCGGGCATGACGGCCAGGCCCTTGATCCAGGGCAGCGAGGACACATTGCGCAGCTGCTGCATCGCGCCGTCCTCGACCGTGGACGGGTCCGTCCACATCCGGATCGGCACCCGGACACCCGGCACCTCGGTATAAGACATGACAATCCCCCGGAAACAACGACATCAAGGACGCCTCACGCGATAAAACCGCCCCAAGAGATGGTTTCGGTGAAGCTTGCGGTAGACATTGTCTCCACGGCGTGACCGTCCACGCCAAAGGTTTACGCCCGCACGACGGCACGGAACAGACAGTGGAACCGCCCGACAGCAGGCAGAAGTCTGCATCAGTACGACGCAATAAGTACGACGAGCTGCCTGGCGGCGGCGCGCAGATGAGGAGGCCCGGCCCGTGCGGTCCACGCGAAGAGTCCCGGCGAGGCACGGCCGTCCCCTCGCCGTCGGCCCGGCCGCGACCGCGCTGGCGGTGACCGTCGCCGCACTCGGCGCCCTCACCGCCTGCACCGCCGACGGCACCTCGGCCGACTCCGTCACCGACCAGAAGGCCGCCCAGCTCGCGGGCGGCGACAGTTCGAGCACGGTCTCCCCCGCCCCGCCCGGCAAGTACCGCACCCTGCCCTCCCCCTGCACAGCCGTCGACGCCGACCTGCTCAAGCAGCTCGTGCCCGCCGTCCCGGACATCGCCGGCTCGGAGGCGCTGACGTACGACACCAACCGCCGGGTCGGCTGCTCCTGGCGCGGTACGACCACGGCCGGCGCCTCGGACACGCTGCGGATCGACCTCGAACGCGTCGTGTCGTACGACCCGGCCATCAGCGACGAGGCGCAGGCGCAGCAGGACTTCACGCAGAAGGCCGCCGACGCCTCGATCCCGGCGCTGCCGACCTCGTCCGACACCCCGACCACCCCGACCCCCCCGACCACCACGCCGCCCACCGGCGGCACGGGCAGCGGCGGCAGCACCACCCGGGGCACCAACGGCGCGAGCACCGACAGCGGCACCGGCGACCCGAACGGCACCGGGACGGGAACCGGTACGGACGCGGGCTCGGGGAACGGTGGCAGCAGCCCCGACCTCCTCCCCCGCCGCCTGACCGATGTGGGAAACGCCGCATTTATCAATGACGTCGTCGCACCCCACTCCAAGCAGCCCCGCCGCGACGTGACGCTGGTTTTCCGCACCGCGAACGTCCTGGTGACGGTCACCTACGCGGAGTCCGCACCCAGTGGCTCTCTGCCACCGAGCAGCGCTGACCTGCAAAAAGGCGCGCAAGAGGTCGCAGACCAGATCGAGCGGAAAGTCAAGGGCTGACACGCGCGCGGGCGGGGGCGGACAGCGCGGCCCCTTAGGGTGACCCCCATGGAACGACGACACACCGCCCCGCGCCTGGCCTTGCTGCTCGCCTGCGCGGCCGTCCCCGCGTTCGCGATCGCCGGGTGCTCGTCCGGCTCGGGCTCGTCCGACTCGTCCGACGCGAAGGCCCAGTCCTCGGCGTCCTCGGCATCCTCCTCGGCCTCCGGCGGCGCCTCCGCCTCGCCGACCCCGACCGTCGCGCCCGCGAAATTCGCCGCGCTCCCCTCGTCCTGCACCTCGGTGACGAAGGCGACGGTCACGGCGCTGGTGCCGAAGGCGAAGACGCCCGGCGGCACGGCCGTGAAGTCCGACGACCTCCAGGCGCGCAGCGGCTGCTCCTGGACCGGCAACGGCAAGGACGGTTACCAATACCGCTGGCTGTCGGTCACCCTCCAGCGCTTCACCTCCTCCACCGCGCTGGGCTCGGCCGAGGACCAGGCGAAGAAGCGTTACACCGAGCAGGTCGGCACCCTCAACCAGGTGTCCGGCGCCAGCCCGGCGACCCTGACCGGCCTCGGCGACCAGGCCGCGTCGGTCGCCAGCAAGGCCACGATCGCCAAGGTCACGTCCCAGAACGACTCGGTCGTCGTGCGCAGCGGCAATGTCGTGGTGCTGGTGGAGTTCAACGGCGCGGGCCTCGAGGGCAAGAAGAACCCGTCGGCCGACACCGTGCGCAGCGGCGCCGAGCGGGCCGCCAAGGACGCCGTCGCGGCCGTCGCGGCGGCGAACGCGTAACAACTCCACAACTCCCGCCGCTCCCGCCCGGTATTCGCGCGTTTGTACGTCCGCAGTACGCCGGCACGGCGGGTCCCTGTCGCACGCGTATGGCAGTCTGGGGCCCGCCGGGGCCGGACCAGGGCTCCCGGACCGCCCGCGCGGCGGTGGCCGCCAGTGGGGCGGAGCCCGTCAGTTGGGGCAGGAGCCAAGGGGTAGGAGGGGTCGCGGGTGGCCGCGATACGTTTGACCCGGACGCACCGCGTTCTCATCGGAGTGGTCGTCACCGGTGCCGTGGTGATCGCCGCGATCGGCTTCGCCGGTTCGTACGCGGCGGTCCGCTCGCTCGCCCTGGACAAGGGCTTCGGCTGGTTCGCGAACGTCTTCCCGATCGGCGTGGACGCCGGCATCGTCGTCCTGCTCGCCCTGGACCTGCTGCTGACCTGGCTGCGCATCCCGTTCCCGCTGCTGCGGCAGACCGCCTGGCTGCTGACGGCCGCGACGATCGCCTTCAACGGCGCCGCCGCCTGGCCCGACCCGCTCGGCGTCGGCATGCACGCGATCATCCCGGTGCTGTTCGTGGTGTCGGTGGAGGCCGCGCGGCACGCGATCGGCCGAATCGCCGACATCACCGCCGACAAGCACATGGAGTCGGTGCGCATCACCCGCTGGATCCTCGCGCCGGTCCCCACCTTCCGGCTGTGGCGCCGGATGAAGCTGTGGGAGCTGCGCTCGTACGAGGAGACCATCCGGCGCGAGCAGGACCGGCTGGTGTACCGGGCGCGGCTGCGGGCCCGGTACGGCGTCGCGTGGCGCCGCAAGGCCCCGGTCGAGGCGATCATGCCGCTGCGGCTGGCGAAGTACGGGGTGCCGCTGGCGGAGACGGCGGACGCCGGGCTGGAAGCGGCGGGCATCGAACTCACCCGCCCCGCCAAGGAGTTGACCGCCGGACCGCGGAAGGCCGAGGGCGCGGAGGGTACGGAGGGCGCGGACGCGAACGGTGCCGCCGCCGGGGCCGCCGGAAGCGCCATGAACGGCACGGTGAACGGATCGGTCAACGGCGGCCTGAACGGCCGTCAGAACGGCGCCGTGAACGGTGCGGTGAATGGTGCCCTGAACGGCGCGGTGAACGGGAACGCGGGCGGGCACCCGAACGGGGCCGTCAACGGGAACGGCGCGGGGAACCGAATACCCGACCTGGCGGAGGAAGCGGCCGCGGCGATCGCCGCCGCCGAGGCCGACCGCCTGCGGGGCGGCCAGGTCCCGCAGTACGCGCAGTACGAGCAGTACGAGCAGTACAACCAGCAGCCGTATCCGCCGGCGGACCTGCCCGGCGCGCACGACAGCCCGTGGTTCGTCGCCCAGCAGCTCCAGGCCCAGCAGGACGCCCAGGCCGAGCAGGCGTTCTTCGCGCGGCAGCAGTTGCAGCAGCAGATGGAACTGCAACAGCAGCAGTTCGAGCAGCAGCAACAGCGGTACGAACAGCAACAGGCCCAGCAGTCACAGGTGCAGCAGTCGCAGGTGATGGTCCCGGCCGGGCCCAACAGGTCGCGTCCGCTGGGCGGTTCCGGCCTCAACGGGAACGCGGTGGCTCAGGGCCAGCAGCGTCCGGCGCCCGAATTCGCCGGGGAGCCCGGGCCGGAACCGGAGCCCGAGGCCGAACCCGTTCCCGAACCGCCGATCGAGTACGTCTCCGACCTCCAATTCCCCGACGGCATCTCGCAGGACGAGGCGTTCTTCGGCGCCTACCGGCGCTACGTCCGCGAGCACGGGATCTTCCCCAACGCCCGGCAGTTCGCCCGCTACCTCTCCGACATGTACAACGGCACCGCGCCGGAGGAGCGCGATCTGGTCACCGTGCTGCGCGACCTGCGCTACCGCTTCCAGTCCGAGTCGGACACCGAGCACATCCCGTAACCGGGGCGCCCTGCACGCCCGCGCCCGGACAGCGAAGGGCCGGGGTCGGGTCCGCGTGCACGGCCCGCCCCGGCCCTGTCGATGCTAGTACGTGCTGGCCGTCAGGCCCCGGCGCCGAGCAGCGTCCGCACCCGGTCCGCGCCGACGGCGAGCAGCAGCGTCGGCAGCCGGGGGCCGGTGTCCCGGCCGACCAGCAGCTCGTAGAGCAGCGCGAAGAACGACCGCTGGGCGACCTTCAGTTCCGGCGTCGGCTTGGCGTCCGGCTCAAGACCGGCCAGCACCTTCGGCACCGCGTAGACCAGCGTGGTCAGCCCGTCCAGCGACCAGTGCGCGTCCAGGCCGTCGGTGAGCAGCTTCAGCCCGGCCAGCTCGTCCGCGCCGAGCGCCGCCAGCCGCGCCGTGTCCGGCTCGGCCCGCACGACGGTGCGCTGCTCGGCGGGCACCTGCGTGGTGATCCACGCCTCGGCCCGGTCAAGACGCGGGCGCACCTCGTCCAGCGAACCGATCGGCCGTTCCGGGTCCAGCTCGGACAGGATGCGCAGCGTCTGCGCCTCCGCGCCAGCGGTGATGTCCGCGACCGACGCCAGGGTGCGGTACGGCAGCGGCCGGGGCGTACGCGGCAGCTCGCCCGCGGCGGTCCTGGCCGCCCGGCCGTGCGCGGCCAGGTCGGCCGGGAGCGCGGTGCCCTCGGCGACCTTCCGCTCCAGCGCGTCCCACTCGTCGTAGAGCCGCTGGATCTCCTGGTCGAAGGCGATCTTGAAGGACTGGTTGGGGCGGCGGCGGGCGTAGAGCCAGCGCAGGATCTGCGGTTCCATGATCCGCAGCGCGTCCGCCGGGACCGGGACACCGCCCTTGGAGGACGACATCTTGGCCATGCCGGAGATACCGACGAAGGCGTACATCGGGCCGATCGGCTGCTTGCCGCCGAAGATCGGGCCGACGATCTGCCCGCCGACCTGGAAGGACGAGCCGGGCGAGGAGTGGTCGACACCGGACGGCTCGAAGATCACGCCCTCGTAGGCCCAGCGCATGGGCCAGTCGACCTTCCACACCAGCTTGCCGCGGTCGAACTCCTCCAGCCGGACCGTCTCGCCGTGACCGCACGCGCATGTGTACGTCAGCTCGGTGGTCTCGTCGTCGTACGCCGTGACCGTGGTGAGGTCCTTGCCGCACCGCGCGCAGTACGGCTTGTACGGGAAATAGCCGACGCCGGAGCCGCTGCCGTCGTCCTCGGCCGCCGCGCCCGAGCCCTCGGCGGCCTCCAGCTCGGCGGCGTCCACCGGCTTCTGGGACTGCTTGGCGCCGCCCTTGCCCGCCTTGGCCGGGTCCTTCTTCGTCCGGTACTGGTCGAGGATCGCGTCGATCTCGGCCCGGTGCCGGACCGCGTGCAGGACCTGCTCGCGGTAGGCGCCCGCGGTGTACTGCGCCGTCTGGCTGATGCCGTCGTACTCGACGCCCAGCTCGGTGAGCGCGCCGGCCATCCGCGCCTTGAAGTGCTCGGCCCAGTTCGGGTACGGCGACCCCGCGGGGGCGGGCACGGACGTCAGCGGCTTGCCGATGTGCTCGGCCCAGGAGTCGTCGATGCCGGGGACGCCGGCCGGGACCTTGCGATACCGGTCGTAGTCGTCCCAGGAGATCAGGTGCCGCACCTCGTGGCCGCGGCGGCGGATCTCGTCGGCGACGAGGTGGGGCGTCATCACCTCGCGCAGATTGCCGAGGTGGATCGGGCCCGAGGGGCTGAGCCCGGACGCGACGACAACGGGTTTCCCGGGTGCGCGGCGCTCCGACTCGGCGATGACGTCGTCCGCGAAACGGGAGACCCAGTCGGCCTCGGTGCTCTCAGCCACGGTCCTCTTCTTCCTGGGGTTCTGGGGGGCTGTCCTTCGCCGTCGATTCTCCCAGACATCCGGGGCCCGCTCGCCAGCGGATAACGCGGCCTGTGGAAAACCACGGAAAACCCCCGGCCTGTGCCCGGCCTGTGGAAAACCCGCGCGGCCCGACCGGCCGCCCGTGGGACACTGGCATCCGGCCGCCACGCACGGCGGTCCCCGCTATCCACGACACACGGAACGGCACACCATGGCCTCGGTCACCTCCCTCTCCGCTTCACTCCAGCAGCGCGTCTCGGCCGCCCTCGCGGCCGCCGTGCCGTCGGCCGACGGTGCCGACCCGCTGCTGCGCCGAAGCGACCGGGCCGACTTCCAGGCCAACGGCGTGCTGGGCCTCGCCAAGCGGGCCAAGGCCAACCCGCGGGAGCTGGCCGCGGCCGTGCTCGCCGAGCTGCCCGCCGACGGCCCCGAGGGCCTGATCGGCGAGATCGAGGTGTCCGGGCCCGGCTTCCTGAACATCTCGGTCACCGACCGGGCGATCACCGGCAATCTCGCGCTGCGGGCCGCCGACGACCGGCTCGGCGTGCCCTTCGCCGAGCACCCGGGCATCACCGTCATCGACTACGCGCAGCCGAACGTCGCCAAGGAGATGCACGTCGGGCACCTGCGGTCCTCGGTGATCGGCGACGCGATCGTGCGGATCCTGCGGTTCAACGGCGAGAAGGTGATCCCGCGGCACCACATCGGTGACTGGGGCACCCAGTTCGGCATGCTCGTGCAGTATCTGATGGAGCACCCGGCCGAGCTGGAGAGCACCCCGCGGGCGGCGGACAGCGCGGAGGCCGGCGAGGCGTCGATGTCTCGGCTCGACCGGCTCTACAAGTCGGCGCGGACACTGTTCGACTCCGACGAGGAGTTCAAGGACCGGTCGCGCAAGCGGCTGGTGCAGCTCCAGGCGGGCGACGAGGAGACGCTGCGGATCTGGCAGTGGCTGGTGGACGAGTCGCTGATCTACTTCCACTCCGTCTACGACAAGCTCGACATCGAGATCGAGGACGAGAACGTCGTCGGTGAGTCGGGGTACAACGACATGCTGGTGGAGACCAGCGACCTGCTGGAGAAGTCCGGTGTCGCGGTGCGGTCGGACGGCGCGCTGTGCGTGTTCTTCGACGACATCAAGGGCAAGGACGGCGAGCCGGTCCCGCTGATCGTCCGCAAGTCCGACGGCGGCTTCGGCTACCCGGCGACCGACCTGTCCGCGGTCCGGGACCGGACACAGAATCTGCACGCCACCACGCTGCTCTACGTCGTGGACGCCCGGCAGGCGCTGCACTTCCGGATGGTCTTCGAGACCGCCCGGCGGGCGGGCTGGCTCACCGACGACGTGGCGGTCAAGCACATCCCGTTCGGCACCGTGCTGGGCAAGGACGGCAAGCCGTTCAAGACCCGGGCGGGCGAGAGCGTGAAGCTGGAGGACCTGCTGGACGAGGCCGTCGAGCGGGCCACGGCGGTCGTGCGGGAGAAGGACGTCAAGGGCGAGCTGACGGACGCGGAGATCGCCGAGCGGGGTGCCGAGGTCGGCATCGGCGCGGTGAAGTACGCGGACCTGTCGACCTCGCTCGGCCGGGACTACGTCTTCGACCTGGACCGGATGGTCTCGCTCAACGGCGACACGAGCGTCTACATCCAGTACTCCTACGCCCGGATCCGGTCGATCTTCCGGCGCGCGGGCGACGCGAAGCCGGTGCCGCACCCGGAGCTGCCGCTGGCCCCGGCCGAGCGGGCGCTCGGGCTGCTGCTCGACGAGTTCGCGGAGACGCTGGACTCCACGGTGGAGACGTACGAGCCGCACAAGCTGGCCGCGTATCTCTTCGCCGTGGCGTCGGCCTTCGCGACCTTCTACGAGCAGTGCCCGGTGCTGAAGGCGGAGAGCCCGGCCGAGGTGGAGAACAGGCTCTTCCTCTGCGACCTCACCGCCCGGACGCTGCGGCAGGGCCTGACCCTGCTCGGCATCCACACGCCCGAGCGGCTCTGAGCCGGGCCGCACGGGCGGCGCCGGCCGGGCTGCGCGGGCGGGCCGCACAGGCGGGGGTCGGGGCGAGTCGGTCCCGGCCCCTCCCGAAGTTGACTGACTGAACACTCTCCTACATACTCGACGCATGCCCCGCCCCAGGAGTGACGACAAGCGCGCCGCGATCATGTCCGCCGCGACGCGGATCGTCGCCGCCCAAGGGCTGGGCGCGGCGACGGCGGCCATCGCCAAGGAGGCGGGCGTCTCCAACGGCTCGCTGTTCACCTACTTCGACACCAAGGCCGACCTCTTCAACCACCTCTACCTGGAGCTGAAGTCGGACATGGGCGCCGCCGCCCTCGGCGGCCTGCCCGACGGCGCCGGCCCGCGCGAGCAGCTGCTCCACATGTGGACCGGCTGGCTGCGCTGGGCGATCACCCAGCCCGACAAACGCCGGGCCCTCGCACAGCTCCAGGTCTCCGACGAGATCACCACCGCCACGCACGAGACGGCGAGCCGCGCCATGGCCGGGGTCGCCGTGATCATGGAGCGCGGCCGGGAGAACGGCCCGCTCAAGGACGCACCGCTCGCCTTCGTCATCACGCTCGCCAACGCCCTCGCCGAGGCCACGATCGACTACGCCCTCAAGGACCCGGAGAACGCCGAGACGCACGGCCGGTCCGGCTTCGACGCGCTCTGGCGCATCTTCGGCGGCTGACACCTCCACCCCGCTCCGCCCCGGCCCCCGGGGAGCCCGAGCACCGGCCCACGACCATGAATGACTGACTAGTCAGACATCAACCGGCCCACCCATCCACTCACCCACGCACAGACGCACAGACACGCAGACGCACCCACCCACCCGCACCCCGAGGAGCGACCCGCCCATGTCCCCCACCGCCCGCACCCCCCGCCCCGGCGGCACCGGCACGCCCGCGCCGGCCGCGTACATCGTCACCGGGCCGACCTCCGGCATCGGCCGCCGCGCCGCGCTGGAACTGGCCGAGCACGGCACCGTCGTCCTGGTCGGCCGCAGCGCCGACCGGCTCGCCGAGGTCCGCGAGGTCATCGAGCGCCGCGGCGGCACGGCCGTGGCCGTCGTCTGTGACCTCGCGGAACCGGCGAGCGTACGGCGCGCCGCCGCGGAGATCGTCACGCTCGGCCTGCCGATCGCCGGCCTGCTCAACAACGCCGGCATCGCACAGGTCGCCCCGACCACCAACTCCCTCGGCTGGGACACCACCTTCGCCACCAACCACCTCGGCCCGTTCGCCCTCACCGAGGCACTCGCCCCGCATCTGCCGGACGGCGCCCAGGTGCTCTTCGTCTGCTCCGGCGTCGAGGACCCGACGCGCAAGCCCGCCGTGATGGCCGGTTTCCGCGGTGGCCGCTACGTCTCCGCCGAGGCGAGCGCGCGCGGCGAGTGGGAGCCCGGCGGCTCCAAGCTGCCCGGCGGCGACGCCTATGCCACGTCCAAGCAGTGCTCGCTCGCGACGGTCCTCGCCTTCTCCCGCGAGCTGCCCCGGCTGCGGATCAACGGGGTCGAGCCCGGCTTCAACCCCGGCACCGGCCTCGGCCGCGACAGCAACCTGGCGCTGCGGCTGCTGGGCCGGTTCGTGCTGGCGCCGCTCGCGCCGTTCATCAAGTACTGGAGCACGCCCGGGACCGCGGGCCGCGTCATCGCCCGCATCCTGACCGACGGCGGCGACCGCCCCACCGGCACCGGCGTCTACTACGACGAGAAGGGCAGGCCGATGCGCGGGTCGGCGCTCGTCCACGAGCCGGAGTTCGACGACCGCGTGGTGGCGGAGACCCGCGCCCTGCTCGCACAGGTCCCCGCCTGACGGCCACGCCGACCGGCCGCAACTACGGCCGTGACCGGGGGAGTTACTGCCCGACCCGCCCGTCCACGCACTCCCGCAGCAGATCGGCGTGCCCGCAGTGCCGGGCGTACTCCTCGATCCGGTGCACGAGCAGGTCGCGGATCGCCACCTCGTCCTTGCCGACCCGCTCCCCCAGGTCGGGGTGGGCGGCCAACACCGCGTCCGTGGCGGCCTGTTCGCGCTCCAGGTCGGCGTAGGAGGCGGCGACCACGGCCGGGTCGGCGACGGCGCCGTCGAAGTCCGCGTCGCGGACCCCGTAGATCTTCGGCTCCGGCTCGCCGTCGGTGAGCCAATTGCGCCAGTCGCGTTCGACCTCGGCCAGGTGACGGACCAGGCCGAGCAGCGACATCGTCGACGGCGGCACCGAACGGCGCGCCAACTGCTCGGCGTCCAGGCCCTCGCACTTCATCCGCAGCGTCATGCGGTAGCTGGTCAGATAGTCGAGCAGGGTGGCCGCCTCGCCCTCCGGGCTCGGCCCGTCGTTCTCGCGCGGGTCGTCGTCCGGGTCCGTCCACATGTCGGGATAGACGGTCGCCCGGGTCCACCGCTCCCTCGTACGGTCATCGCTCATAGGGCCATGCTGCTGCGTACGGCGCCGCGCCCGCCACGTATTTAATCCGCGAACGTCGCCGCTCGAACCCATTAAGGAACACGTCCGACAATCCGCGAGGCGAACCGCGGGACGAATTAAGGAACACGTCCGAATTCCCGTGGTCGACCACGTGAATCAGCCACTCCCCCTAAGATCGAAAAGGCGCGGGAGAGCACCTCGGCTCCGATATCCGCATTCGGAAGAACCGCCTCCGGGCCGCGCGTCCATGGCGTGACAGTCGCGTTCCGCGTATTGCCCTTCAGGGCATCTTTTATTGCCCGAGAGCCGTTGTTATGGTGCCGGGCATGAAAACCTCGGAAACTCTGACCCCATTATCGTTCGACCACTTCGGCCAGAACCAGCACGAGGAGAACGTACGCCTGCGGGCGGCCGGTCCGGTCGCGCTGGTGGAACTCCCCGGCGGCGTTCCGGCCTGGGCGGTCACCCACCACGAGACGCTCCGCCAACTCCTCGTCGACCCGCGGGTGTCCAAGGACCCGCGGCAGTGGCCGCGCAACACCGAGGGCCGGCTGCCCGACAAGTGGCCGCTGGAGAACTTCGTCAGCCTGCCCGGCATCCTCACCCGGGACGGCGCCGAGCACCGCCGGCTGCGCGCCCTGGCGGGACAGGCCATGACGCCCCGCCGCACCGCCGCCATGCGCCCCCGCATCGAGGAGCTGGCGCACCAACTGCTGGACGCCGCGGCCGAACGCGGCGGCGAGTTCGACCTGCGCGAGGACTACGCGCTGCCGCTGCCGGTCAAGGTGATCGCCGAGCTGCTCGGCCTGCCCCCGATGGACGGCGAGCGGCTGCGCGCACTGTCCGACGCCGTCCTCACCAGCCATCCCGCGGCCAAGGGCAACCAGACGCAGGTCGCCCAGGACCAGCTCCTCGGCCTGCTCGCCGAGGCCGCCGCGACCAAGCGGAAGAACCCCGGGGACGACCTGACCAGCGCGCTGATCGCCGCCTCCGAGGAGGGCGACAAGCTCAGCGAGGACGAGATCGTGGTCGTCATGCTCACCGTGCTGGTGGGCGGCCACGAGACCACCGTCAACCTCATCACCAACGCGGTACGCGCGCTGCTCCACAACCCCGCGCAGCTGGCCCGCGCGCGGTCCGGCGAGGTCGGCTGGGACTCGGTCATCGAGGAAGTCGTGCGCTACGACTGCCCGGTCGGCCACTTCCCGCTGCGTTACGCCATCGAGGACATCCCCGTCGGCGACGTGGTGATCCGGCGCGGCGAGGCGCTGCTCGCCTCCTACGCGGCGGCCGGCCGCGACGCCCAGCAGTTCCCCGACGCCGACACCTTCGACGTCGGCCGCCCCAACACCCGCCAGCTCTCCTTCGGCAACGGCCCGCATTTCTGCATCGGCGCCGGCCTGGCCCGGCTGGAAGGCGACATCGCGCTGCGCATCCTCTTCGAGCGTTTCCCGGAACTGCGCATGTCCCGGCCCTCCGGCTGCCCCGTGCAGTCCTTCATCATCAACAGCGCGAGCGAACTCTGGGTCTCGGGCGAATAGCCCTTTCCCTTAAGCGAGTTCACCGCAATCACCGACTCAGGACCGGCGCGCGGTGCCGCAGTGGTGCGCGGCACCGCCGTCGCTCAGGACAGCACGCGGTAAGTCACGTGTGTGACCGAGTCCGCCGCTCGCGACTCCACCTGTTCGAGATTGAGTGAGGGCACGCCGTCGAACAGCCGCGTGCCGGCGCCGAGCGTGAACGGCACAATGTGCAGCCGCAGTTCGTCGATCAGACCCGCGGCGAGGTACTGGTTGACGGTGGTCGCACCCCCGTGGACCGACACGTTGCGGCCGCCTGCCGCCTCGCGGGCCTGTCGCAGCGCGGATTCGATGCCGTCGGTGACGAAGTGGAACGTGGTGCCGCCGTCCATCGGTTGCGGGTCGCGCGGGTGGTGGGTGAGCACGAAGACCGGTGCGTGATAGGGCGGATTGTCCCCCCACCACCCCTTCCACTGCCGATCCCACGCGCCGCGTACGGGGCCGAACATGTTGCGCCCCATGATGAAGGCGCCGGCCAGTGTCAGCCGGTCGAGCTCGGCCTGCCGCCGCTCCGGGGTTTCGAACATCCAGCCGTGCAGCCTGTCGCCCCAGCCGTCGCCGGCGTCGTCGCCGAACGGACGCTGCTCGGACTGGTTGAGCCCGGCCGAGTACCCGTCGACGGAGATCGAGAGATCGCAGGTCACCTTGCCCATGTGTGCGGTCACTGTGCAGTCCTCCTTGTGGCGACTCTTTCGTTACCGGGGCAGACCGTTCCGGGCCCGCGAACTCATCGCCCGGCCGTACCGCCCTTCCCGGCGGGCGCGGCCGCACGGGGGAATTTATTCGAACACCCGTTTGATCCGCGGCCTCCCGGGCAGGGACAGGGCATGGGGTTCGTCGAGGGTTTTCCGGAGCAGTTGGTGCGGACGCGCGGGTTCGGGCTGGGGGTGCCCGGGGGGTTCGTGGTGGGGCCCGGGGGGCGGACGGTGGTGTACGGGCGGAGCCGGGACGGGGACGATCCGGCCGGTGGGTTGTGGGCGCTGGACGTGACGGAGGGGAGGGAAAGGCTGCTGGCGCGCTGGGACGGCGCGGGAGCGTACGCCGCGGACCGGGCCGTACGACGGGTCGCGCTCGTGGTGGGCGGGGAGCTGTGGACGGTGGAGGTGAGCGGCGGGCGGGCGCGGCGGCTGGCGGCGCGGGAGCCGGTGAGCGAGGCGTGCCCCGATCCGTCGGGCGAGCGCATCGCCTACATATCCGGCGGCGATTCGCTGCGGGTGATCGAGTGGGACGGCACCGGGGACCGCCCGGTGGCGGAGCCCGCACCTGGCGAGGAAGGCGTGAGCTTCGGCACGGCCGGCTTCTGGTGGGCGCCGGACGGCGCCCGGCTGCTGGTCGCCCGGGAGGACACGGCGGCCGTCCCGCTCTGGTACGTCGCGGACCCGGCCGAGCCCGCGGCGCGCCCCCGCGCGGTGCGGTACGCGGCGGCGGGCGGCCCGCTGCCCGAGGTGACGCTGTGGATCACCGGCACCGACGCGGCGGTCGGCGCGACCGAAGTCCGCTGGGACCACGGCGCGTTCGCGTATCTGGCGGACGCCGGCTGGGACGCGCACGGCCCGTACGCCACGGTCCGCTCCCGCGACCAGCGGACGGTTCGGATGCTGGCCGTCGACACGGCCGACGGCCGTACGCACGCGCTGTGCGAGCAGCGCGACGCGTGCTGGGTGCAGCCGGTCCCCGGCCTGCCCGCGCGCGCCCGCGACGGCGCCCTCCTCGCCCACGCCGACCTGCGCGGCACCCGCCACCTGACGGTCAACGGCGTCCCGGTCACCCCGCCCGGACTCCAGCTGCGCGCGCTGCTGAGCGCGGACGACGACGAGATCCTCTTCAGCGCCTCCGAGGACCCGACCGAGACCCACCTGTGCACGTACGCCCCCGCCACCGGCCTGACGCGGCTCACCACCGAACCCGGTGTGCACGACGGCGTCCGCCGCGGCGGCACCCTCGTCCACCTCAGCGGCGGCCACGCCGCCGTCCGGCGGCAGGCCGAGGCGCCCGTACCGATCGAGTCCCGCGCCGAGACCCCCGTCCTGGAACTGCGCACGACGTCCCTCGTGCTCGGACCGCACGACATACGCGCCACCCTCCACCTGCCGTCCTGGTACGAGCCGTCGAGCGGGCAGGAGCGCGGGGGGAAGCTGCCCGTGCTGCTCGACCCGTACGGCGGCGCCGCCCGCCAGCGCGTGACCGCCGAGCCGGACTGGCGGTCGCTGGTGGCGCAGTGGTTCGCCGAGCAGGGCTTCGCGGTGCTGGTCGCGGACGGCCGCGGCACCCCGGGGCGCGGCCCGGAGTGGGAACGGGCGGTGCACGGCGACTTGTTCGGCCCGGTCCTGGAGGACCAGATCACGGCGCTGCACGAGGCGGCGGCCCTGCACGACGCCCTCGACCTCACCCGCGTCGCGATCCGCGGCTGGTCCTTCGGCGGCGCCCTCGCCATGCTCGCCGTCCTGCGCCGCCCCGACGTCTTCCACGCCGCCGTCGCCGGCGCCGCCGTCACCGACTCGCTGCTCTACCACGCCGAATGGCGCGAACGTTTCCTCGGCCACCCCGACCTGTACCCCGAGCGGTACGAGGACGCCTCCCCGATACGGGAGGCGTCGGCGCTGACCCGCCCGCTGCTGCTGGCACACGGCCTGCTCGACGACAATGTGCACCCCGCGCACACCCTGCGCATGTCCGCCGCCCTCCTCGCGGCGGGCCGCCCGCACGAGGTGCTGCTGCTGCCGGGCGTCGGCCACCGCCCCTTCACCGCACCCGGCGGCGACCAACTCCTGCGCCACCAGGCCGAATTCCTGCACCGCCACCTCAGCGGACAGTAAAGAAGTGCCGCACCGCCCGGGCCGGAACCCGGGCCGTACGGCACCCCTGTCACAGGAACAGAAAGAAGCGTCAGCTCCCGTACCCGATCGCGAACAGATGCACCGTGCCGGAGGCACCCGTCACCGGCAGCGTCAGCGACGCCACCGTCTTCGACGGGTCGATCGGCACCTTCACCGAGAAGACGTACGCCTTGACGTTGTCGCGGCCCCCGTCCCCGGTGTTGCGGTAATCGGTCGTGACCGCCGTCGTGCTGCCCGGCAGCGGCTTGCTGGAACCGCCGTTGAGCGTCCAGTCCGCGAAGGTCACGGTCGCCTTGGCGGTGCTGCCGTCGGTGTACGTGACGGTCAGGTCGCCGGGGACACCGCTGCCGTCGGTCGGCGCGTTGGTGGCCGAGCCGAGCAGCCCGAGGAAGGCCCCGCTGCTGCCGGACGGCTGCGGAATCGTCTGCCCGCCGACCTCCAGGTTGTCCGGCTGCCCGGACCCGATCGTCGGCCAGGCGTACGTGATGCCGTCCGCCGTCACCTTGCCGCCGCTGGTCACGCCGGCCGCGGTCATGGCGTTCTGCGAGTACGCCCAACCGCCGTCGTCGAAGCCGCCGGAGAAGTGCGTACCGTCCGGGTACACGCCCTCGTTGGTCTCGTACGGCCACAGTTCGCCGGGCTGTGCGACGGCCACCCGCAAGGTGGCGCTGCCGACGGCCGCGCCACTGGTGTGGTCGGTGAGCGCGAAGGCCACCGAATACGTGCCCTCCTTCGTCCCGGCCGTCACCGGCACCTTGACCTGCGCGGTCGCGGAGGCCGGCACGGTCACGGACCCGGCGGACGTACCGAGGGTGACGCCGGACGGCGCGGTCGCCGTCCAGTCCACGGTGACGGCCTTGGCGCCGAGGTTGGTGACCTTCAGCGTCGCCTCACCGCTCGCGCCGGGCGCGACGATCAGCCCGTCGCTGCTCGGCCCGGTGGCCGCGAGCACCCGCCCGCCGCCGGTGGTGTCGGACGGCGGCACCGCGTCGGCACCGGTCGCCCACGAGGTGCTCGGCCGCGTGGAGAGCGCGAAGTCCAGCGTCTTGGCCGACTTGAACTGGCCGAAGGTCAGCCACGCCTTGCCGTACTCCTTGCCCTTGACGTCCAGCGCCTGCACGTACGGCGCGTCCGGCGCGGCCTGCGGGGCGTTGATCGCGACCTGCTTGCCGTTGCCGAAGGTGACCTTGGCGACGGGGAAGGCCGGGCTGCCGAGCGCGAGCGTGTCCGTGCCGGGCGTCTCCGGGTACATGCCCAGCGACGACCACACGTACCACGAACTCATCGCGCCCAGGTCGTCGTTGCCGAACGACCCGACGGGCGCGTTGAAGTAGAGCTTGGTCTGCGCCTGCCGCACCGCGTCCTGCGTCTTCCACGGCTGCCCGAGGTAGTCGTACTCCCAGGGGATCTCCAGGCTCGGCTCGTTGGACAGGTCGGCGTTGGTGCCGCCGGGCTCGCTGATATCGCTCAACAGGCTGTCCAGGTACGACGCGTACGCGTCCGTGCCGCCGCGCGCGGTGATGAGCTGCTGGAGGTCGAAGGGGACCATCGGCGTGTACTGCGCCGACGTGCCCTCGACGAAGCCGTTGGACGTGCCCGGGGTGAAGCCGCCGGCGAAGCTGCCGTCCTTGTTGCGGCCCTGCATGTAACCGGTCTGCGGGTTGAAGACGTTCATCCAGTCCTGCGCGCGGGTCGCGAACTTCTTGTAATCTGCCGTCTTCCCCAGGGACTTGGCGAAGGACGCGAGCGCGTAGTCGGCGCTGTCGTACTCCAGCTGTGTGGAGACCGGGCCGTAGAAGTTGCAGCAGCCGTAGTCGTTCTCGTCCAGCGGGAGGTAGCCCTTGGCGTCGCGCACGGCCTCGCCCGGCCGGTCCTGGTTGGGCGAGGTGGCCTCGTGCTCCATCGCCTCCAGCGCGTGCGCGGTGTCGAAGTTCGTGGCCCCGAAGGCGTACGCGTCGGCGATGATCGAGGCGCCCGGGTCGCCGACCATGACGTAGCTCTCACCGTTGTTGGACGCCCACTTGGGCAACAGACCCGTCTGGTCGTAGCCGTTGAGCATCGAGGTGACGACGTCACCGGTCTGCTTCGGCGCGACCAGCGCCATCAGCTGGGTCTGCGAGCGGTAGGTGTCCCAGCCCGAGTAGTTGGCGTACTGCGCCTTCTGACCCTTCGTCAGCTTGTGGACCTGGTTGTCCATGCCCATGTACTGGCCGTTGTCGTCGGAGAAGACGTTCGGGTGCAGCAGCGCGTGGTAGAGCGCGGTGTAGAACTGCACCTGCTGGTCGTGGCTGCCGCCGCCGACCGCGACGCGGCCGAGCACGTCGTTCCAGGCGTCCTCGCTCGCCTTCTTCAGCTTGTCGAGGTTCCAGCCGCTGATCTCCTTGGAGAGGTTGGCGGTGGCGTTGTCGTCACTGGTGTACGAGATGCCGACCGCCGCCGTGACCGCCGTGGAGGAGGCGGTGTCGAAGGTCAGATACATGCCGTTGGCGCCGGTGACGGGGGCGGCGGCGTTGCTCTTCGCCGAAGTCCCTTCCTTGGAGGCGGACTTGGCACCGGACGCCGACGGGTGCACGACCGGCGACGGCGAGGACGGCACCGTGAAGTGCTTCTCGTGCAGCGCCGCGCCCTGCGAGGTGTCCTGCTTCGGCGCGGCCGTACGGCCGGCGGTCAGGGCTTTGGCGTTCGGGTTGATCGTGCCGCCGACCCACGTACCGCTGGTGGTGAACGGCCGGTTGAACTTGATGTCGAAGTGCAGCGTGTAGCGGTTGCCCGCGCCGCAGAAGTGGCCGGAGTCCACGGACCCGCTCACCTCGCGGTTGCTGACCACTTTCACCCGCGTGCCGTCGACCTGCGTCGCGCCGCCGCTCAGCTTCAGCAGCAGATTGCCGGGCGCGCCCGCCGGGAAGGTGAAGCGGCCCAGGCCCGCGCGGGTGGTGTCGGTCAGCTCCGTCGTGACGCCGGCGGCGTCCTTGACCGTGTACGAGCCGAGCGCCGCCGTCTCGTCGGTGTGCTTGAAGCCGGCCGTGGTGTCGGAGAGGTTGCCCGACAGGGCGCCGGAGACCGGCAGGATCGGTACGTCACCGGCGACGTCGCAGCCCGGGCCCGAGACGTGGGTGAGGCTGAAGCCGGAGATCTTGGTGCTGTTGTACTCGTAGCCGCCGCCCTGCGCGCGGTGCGGCGTGGTGTCCGGACCCCACTGCATCATGCCGAACGGCATGTCGGGGCCGGGGAAGGTGTTGACCGCGCCCGAGGTGCCGATCAGCGGATTCACCAGCGCGGCGGGGTCCTTGACCAGGGGTGGGGCCGAGGCGGCGATCGCGCTGTCCAGCGACTGGAGCGGCAGGGCCGCCAGGCCCAGGAGGGAGGTCACGACGGCGAGCCGTCGCAGCTTTCTGCCGCTGCGCGAGCGGGTGTGAGGAGGGTTGTCCGGGCGACGCATGGGGACCATCGAAAGTGCCTCCGCGACTTGTTTGTGGCGATGACAACGTTGCCAGACCTGCACGACCGCTGAGTCAACGCTTCTCGCTGACGCCATGTCAATGGTCGTGCCCCATGCCCCGGTAAAGCCTCGCGCCACGCGCTACGGCCGCCCGCGGCGGCGATACGCCCGGAGACGGGCACCCTGACAGCGCATCAGCGGCCCCAGGAGCACCACGACCAGGACGTCGATAGCCACGGGATCTCCTCGGGTCCGGGCAGGCCGGGCTCGGACGGTGCCGGCGTCAGTGCCGCTGCCGGAGGGCCCCGGGGTGCGGATCGGCTCCGCGACCGGAGCGGAGGTCAACGCCACCGACGAGCAACCTTCGTCCGCTTGCGGGGTGCTGCCCGATGACAGGTGCGGAGGGCACCCTGGTCCTGTGCGACAGTTGCGAGCCGTGCCCATGACGCTGACGCTGCCCCACGTCCTCGTGACCCGTCGCAGAAGGACGGCTGCCGGCGGGACGGGTGGATTCACATGCAAGCGTGCGATGACGCCAGCGCGGCTCTTGAGCAAGCGCCCGGCGCTTCCCCCATCGGCCGTACGCTGTTCGCTGGGGCACAATGTGTCGACGCCGTGCGGGATTTGCGCCTTTGCGGCTTCCTCCGAAGTTGGTTCCACCCGGCCCGTGGCGACACAATGCCCCCAGGTCAAGCAGTCTGCTCCCCGCGCACGCAGGGATGGCCCCTGGCCACGCCCTTGACCCGGTAGGACGCCCGCCTGCTCCCCGCGCACGCAGGGATGGCCCCGGCGGCACGGCCGACTCCTTCGTCACCGTCATCTGCTCCCCGCGCACGCAGGGATGGCCCCGAGTGGGAGCGCGAGGAGCGAACTGTCGGCGCCTGCTCCCCGCGCACGCAGGGATGGCCCCAACGGCGGCGGAGTCTCGACCGCCAAGATCGACTGCTCCCCGCGCACGCGGGGATGGCCCCGTACGGACCGCCCTGCACCTGATCGGTCACGCCTGCTCCCCGCGCACGCGGGGATCGTCCGGTCTGGGGAGGGTTGGCCGGCGAGGAGCGAGGCGGCGGCCGCGCGGGCGGTCGATGGGTGGAGGGGCCGCTACGGCGCGTTCTGCGGCCGGCACCGGCAAATGTCGTGGGCCGCGCGGACGAGGGCGGCGTTGTCCGGGGCGGGGGTGCCGTCGGGGAGGTGGAGCACGTCTTCAAGGCCGATGCGGGCGTCCAGGCGGCGGGCGGCCGCGAGCCGCAGGACGGGCCACGCGGCGGCGTCCTCACCGTGCAGGAGAATCGGCGCGAGCGCCGGTCCGAGGTCGTCCAGCAGGCCGGCTGCCGCCCGGAGCGCGTCCCGCGGCGAGGTCTCGGTGACCTCGGCCAGCACGCGCAGGACCCGGCGGGACCCGGACCAGTCCAGGAAGCGCCGCGCCGCGGACGTACCGGAGTAGATGCCGGCCTCGACGCCGATCCCCCGGTCCAGCAGGGCGGCGGCGACCTCGGCGGCGCCGTCCTCGTGCCAGTTCACGGAAGCGTGGTCGGGCAGGACGGTCCAGGACCGGACCTGCGCCGCGCGGGCGCGCGGGTCGGGCGTGGCCCACGCTCCGGTCGTGACACCGACCGGGACACCGGGGACAGCACGCCGTACCGCGTTCACAGCGGCGGCGACGGCGGCGGCTTCCAGCGTGTCCTGACCGTCGCGGTCCTTGGGGTGCAGATGGATGTCCTCGGCGCCCGCGGCCACGGCCTCACGAGCCGCCGCGGCCAACTCCTCGGCGGTCACGGGCAGACGGGAACACTCGGCGCGGTTCCGCGAACCGTTCAGGCAGACCTGGATCATGGCGCTCATTGTGCGCGTCGCCCGATGACCGCGCTGCCGCGGCGCCGGGGAGGCACAGCCCTACGGGACCGGGTGACGTACGCCGAACCACTGCTCCGCGCCGTATTCCTCGAAGCGGGCCGCCTCGGTGAAGCCGAGTTTGGTGGCGAGGCGGAGGGACGGGGCGTTGGCGAGCTGGGTGGTGAGGACGATGGGCTCGCCGGGGAAAGTGGCGTCGTACCAGGCGAGAGCGGCGGTGCAGGCTTCGAGGGCGTAGCCGTGGCCCCAGGCGTGGGGCAGGAACATGTAGCCGAGTTCCGCTTCGTCGCCGCCGGGCAGGACGTGGCCGGGCCGGTCGGCGGGACGCCGGTCGAGCAGCTGGACACAGCCGATCATGGTGCCGTCGAGTTCGACGACGAAGAAGCCGGGCCGCTGCCCGGGGACGGCGGGCACGGCCCGCTCCAGGTCCTCGCGCGGCTGGGCGCCGCCGACGTACGTGCCGACCTCCGGCGAGGCGGACAGGTCGATGCACCGCGGCCGGTCACGCGCCTCGGCGACGCGCAGGACGAGGCGCTCGGTACGTATCGGCTCGGGCGGCCAGACGGCGGCGTCGCGTGAGGTCATGACGGGAAGCTACCGCACACCCCGGCGCCCAACCGGGCGAAAGTTGGCATATGCGGATACGGGACCGGGAGGGGCGTGGAAGGGATGGAGGCGTCCCGTCCCCACACGATCAACAGGAGTTACGCCATGCGCAAGTTGTCCGCCCGGATCGTCGCCGTCGCGGCCCTCGCGATACTTGCCCTCGCGTCCGTCACGGGTACGGCCTCGGCCACCGCGCCCGTGCGAGCGACGCCCCCCTCGACGCACACCACCCATGGCCTGGGCGTGGGCCTCTGACGGCTGACGCACTCGGGGGGCCCGGCGCCTGACCGCCGGGCCCGGCACCGTCCGTACGCCCCGGATCCCGTCCCCACGGTCCGGGGCGTACGACGGCGGAGCCGGCGAAGCCCGAGTGTCAGTGGCCGGCCCTAGAGTTCGGGGCATGGCGATGCTCCCGAACCCCCTGCCCCACCTGGCGGCCGACCCGACCGGCGCGGCCCTCGACCTGCGGCTGCCGCCCGGCTCCCTGGTGGACACCACGCACGAGGGCCGCTGGCACGAACCGCTGCTCTGGTACGCGGACGGCCCCGCGACGGCCGATACGTGGCGGAGCCTGCTGCCCGCGCGCACCGCGGGACTCCAACCGGTGCTGATAGAGGCGGGAGCGCCGCATTCGAAGGGCCCCTCCGGCTGGGACCTGATGCCGGATCTGACGTCCTACCCCGGCGACCACGACGCCGAGGAAGTCCTGGCCGGCTTCTGGACCGACCTGCTGGAGGACGTGGCCGAGGAGGGCGAGGAGGACGACGTCCTCGCGCCCTACGGCACCCAATGGCCCGGCCTGGCAACGGCGTTGGCGCCCGCCGTCGACCCCGACGAGGCCGCCGCCGCGATCACCGCCGACCTCGTCACCACCGACTGGCTGGAGAAGCCGCACGCCGCCCTCGTGCACGCCCGCCGCAGCGCCGACATACCGGCCGCGCTCGGCTGGAGCGGCCCCCTCAACTACGAGAACGACCCGGCCCGCCTCTGCGCCGTCCTCCGCTCCTGGGAGGACCGCTTCGGCATACGCGTCGTCGCCCTCGCCTTCGACCGGCTCACCCTCACCGTCGCCGCTCCCCCGCGCACCCAGGAGGAGGCCGAGGCCGTCGCCGCCGAGCACTACGCCTTCTGCCCGGACAACATCGACCAGGGCACGTACGAGACGCTGCGCGAATACGCGGCCAAGGCCGTGCTCGACGTCCACACCTGGTCCTTCTGGTGGGACTGACCCGGCCTTGACCCTACGGTCAGCGGGCCGCGAACTCGCACCACACGATCTTGCCCGGATCGCGGTCCGCCACGTCCCACTTGTCCGCCAGCGCGTCCACCAGCACCAGCCCGCGCCCGCACTCCGCCTGGTCCCGGCCCCGCTCCGGCCCCTCCGCCATGTGCGGCCGCCCGCCCCCACTGTCGTGCACCTCCACGCGGAGGGCTCCGCCCAGGTCGCGCCGCAGCAGTAACAGGAACCCCCTCCCGGGCGGCACCCCGTGCAGCAGCGCGTTCGTCGCCAACTCGCTGACACAGAGGAGGACTTCGTCCTCCCGGCTGCCGTATCCCCACTCGGTGAGGGCTTCCCGCGCGAACTCCCGCGCGGCCGGCACCGACCGCCGCTCCCTGCGGTAGAACCGCTCCCGGTGGTGGGTGTGGATGACGTCTTCGCTCATGAAGCTCAGCGTCGCGCAGCGTGATCGCGGTATACCAGAGCTGTTACTCGTACACGTGCGGTGTACGGGTAACGGCCGATACGTGTCGGGTGGGAGTGGGGTAGTTACGGTCCTATGGCACCTCGCAAACGGCGTCCGCCGAACAAGAAGAATCCGAGTCCCTTCGAGGCTTTGGGGTTGCTGTTAGCCCATTTCCGCGTCGTGGCGGGCCACACCCAGGCGGAGCTGGCGCAGACGCTCATCATCAGCGAGAGCAAGCTCGCGTCGATGGAGCAGGGACGGCGTCCCCTCACCCTGACGATGGCCCAGGAGCTGGACCGCATCCTTGAGACCAAGGGCGCCTTGGAGGTTTCGGTCAGCAATCTCCCCGAGGTGGACGAGGCCATCCCGACCTTCGCGGCGGAATTCATCGAGTTGGAGCGCGAAGCTCTCGCATACAGCTCGTACCAGAACCAGGTGCTGCCCGGCCTTCTCCAGACCGAGGAGTACATGCGGGCCGTGTTCCGCGACGACACCCCTACGCTCACCGAAGAAGAGATCGAGTTCCGCGTCACCGCACGTCTGAAACGGCAGGAGATCCTCCAGGGCAGGATCCCGCCAGCCGCCAGTTTCGTGATCTCTGAGGCCACTCTGGTGGACCGGATCGGCGGCGACGACGTCTGGCGCAGGCAAATGCGCCACCTGCGCGAATGTGCTGACGTACCGGGCATCACCATCCAGGTCCTGCGACTAGGCCGGACCACGCACGCAGGGCTCGACGGACCCTTCGTTCTGTTGGAGACACCAGACCACGATCATCTCGCCTACGCTGAAACTCAGCGCGGCAGCCTGATGGTTCACGACCCAGACGGGGTCAGCATCCTGGCTCGCAAATATGCGATGCTGCGCTCTCAGGCCCTCAACCCCGAGGAAACGAAGGGCCTGTTGGACCGGCTGCTAGGAGAGTAATGAGCGCCCCACTGAAGTGGTTCAAGTCCAGCTACAGCGGCAGCCAAGGCGGCGACTGCGTCGAGGTCGCGGCCCACCCGGCCGCCGTCCACGTGCGGGACTCCAAGGATCCGGAAGGACCCACCCTCACTTTCGCACCCGCCGAATGGTCCGCTTTCGCAGCTTTTGCCGCCGCTCACGCGGCGGACATCGCTGGACCAAACGGGCAGGTTTAGCACAGAGAAGACATATTTTCGGGGCGTAGGGTAGGCGGATTCGATAGTTCCCCCACCGTCGAACAACCGCTAGGAACGCCCGTTTATGACCACCTTTGTCCGTGAGGAAACAGCCGCGCTCGAAGGCTCGATCGAGCCCGCAGCGGACCCGGGGCGTCGGGCGACGCCCGCCGGGAGTCCGCCTGCGGGTGGCGAGCGGCCGGGTGCGGCCCGGACACGGCTGTACGTTCTCGACGGGCTGCGGCTGGTCGCGGCCCTGATGGTGGTGATGTTCCACTACATGGGGTTCGACGACTGGTTCGAGTCCCCGTGGGGGAAGTCGTCGCGCGATACGTTTCCCCAGGTGCACGAGGTGGCCGGGTACGGCTGGCTCGGGGTGGAGCTGTTCTTTCTGATCAGCGGGTTCGTGATCTGCATGTCGTGCTGGGGGCGGACGCCGAGGCAGTTCGCGGTGTCACGGTTCGTACGGCTGTACCCGGCGTACTGGTTCGCGATCGCGGCGACGACGACGGTGCTGGTGACGCGGCCGGGCGGCACCGACCTGCCCGCCTCCGACGTGCTGACGAACTTCTCGATGTTCCAGGAGCTGCTCGGCGCGCGTGATGTGGACGGCGTGTACTGGTCGCTCTGGGCGGAGCTGCGCTTCTATCTGCTCTTCGCGATCGTGGCGGTGATGGGGCTGACGTACCGCCGGGTGGTCGGCTTCTGCGCGGCCTGGCTGCTGCTGGCGGCCATCGCCTCCTCGTCGGACATCGGGCTGCTGACGCTGATCGCCGTGCCGCAGTACGCGGCCTTCTTCGTCGGCGGCATCGTCATCTACCTGATGCGGCGTTTCGAGCCGAAGCCGGTGCTGTGGCTGATGCTCGGGGCGTCCTGGCTGCTGGCGCAGAACCAGCTCCCCGGACTCGTGTCGGACGCCGAGGCGTCGACGCACACCAATCTGTCCTGGTGGTGGTCGCTGGCCGTCGTCACCGTCTTCTACGCACTCGTGCTGGGCGCGGCCCTCGGCAGGCTGGACTTCTTCAACTGGCGCTGGCTGACGGTCGCCGGCGCGCTGACGTACCCGCTCTATCTCCTGCACGAGGACATCGGCTGGGAGATCATCCGCCACACGCACGACGCCCTGCCGCCGCGCTACCTCGTCCCGGTACTGGTCGCCGCAATGCTCGGCGCCGCCTGGCTCGTCCACAAGTTCGTGGAAAAGCCGTTGGCGAAGGCCCTGAAGACGTGGCTGACGCCGGCCGGCGAGAAGACCCCGCGCCGCGATCGGGAACGCCTTCCCGGGCAGACGTCCTGACGACGTCCTGACGGACCGGATCGGCGGCCGAGGGGCGGCGGGCCCGGCCCTCACACCGAATCCGCGGCCCCCGGAACGCCGGCCCGGGCCGCCGCGACCGCCGCGTCCTCCGCCGCGTCGGCGATCGCCCGCAAGCTCGCGATGATCTCGCTCGCGCGCTCCTCGACCGGGCCGAGCCGCAGGACCGTCTCACGGCTGGCGACGCTGTCAGGCGCCGCGACGCGGTCCGCGATCTGCGCCAGGGTGCGTTCCAACCGGTGCCGGTACCGGACGAGGTGCGCCTCCACGGCGTCGATCAGCGTGTCGGCCTGTTCCTTCGCGGCCGCGACGAGGCTGTCCCTGATCCGATCGGCCTGGCCGTCGATGAGCTGCTTGCGGTAGGTCCGCGCCTTCTGCAGGGCGGATTCCCGTTCCTTCACCACATCAGTGATCTTCGCCATCGCGATGGCGGCGGCGACCGTCGCGGCGACCGGGAACGCCACCGCCGCCAGACTCAGGCCGGCAAGCCCCATCGCGACTCCGCCCACGACCGGGCTCACCACGCCCATGGTGGTGGCCGCGGTCTTCACGACGCCGTAGGCGCTCATCGGCTGACGCCCGTCGTTCGAGAGGAGAACGGCGCGGCCGTCGAACGCCTCCCAGGCGACCAGTTGCGACTCCCTCGTGTCCGTGCCGCGAATGAGCCGGAGCCCCGTCGCTGCGCGGTCGTTGAGCCCGGCGAGCTGTCGCTGCCAGGTCTGATCGGGCCCTCCGGCAGCCGCGATCCACTCCGAGAAGATCTCCACCTGCCGGACGTTGATCTCACTGACGTGCTCGGCCTTGAGATCCCCGGAGTCGATCAGATCGTCCAGGCCGGCGTGCAGCGCCGCCGCCAGACCGCCGAACGAGCGGCGCACCGTGCGCAGAGCGCCCTCCGACTCGTTGCGCAGTTCCGACAGGACCTTGTCCGTCTCCCGCTTCACGCGGTCCAGTCGTTCGCTCACGATGTGCTGCTGGCGGTCCAGATCGGCCACCG
This sequence comes from Actinacidiphila alni, assembly GCF_900112845.1. Classification (GTDB taxonomy): domain Bacteria; phylum Actinomycetota; class Actinomycetes; order Streptomycetales; family Streptomycetaceae; genus Actinacidiphila; species Actinacidiphila alni. Next base: position 22,210 of record NZ_FONG01000005.1, on the reverse strand, counting down.
ACACCCGGTGGGTGGCCAGGGTGTCCGCGATCGGCCTGCGCAGCCGACGGACGAGCCTCATCGCCTCTTCCGCGACGTCCGCCAAGTGCCGCTGTCCGGCCCCGCCCTCGATCACGTCGGTCAGCCGGCGGCGCAGCTCGTCCATCCTGCTGTTGCGGCCCACCGCGTTTCCGCCCGTGCCGGAGTCCGCGCCCACGGCGTCGGCGTGCACGGCTTTCGCCTCCAAGGCCGGCGACACCGGCAGGAATCCTTCGCCGATGAAGCGGTGCACGGCGTCGGACGAGTTCCCGAAACGGTCGCGCAAGTACTCGTCGCTCTTCTCCTTGACGATCTTCCACGCCTTGCGGCCGTCCTCCGCCTGCTCCGCGCGGTCGATCCCGGTGAGCACCCACAGGACCTGCCGCCCGGTGCGCAGATGGTACGCGTACAGATCCCGCATCAGGTCGAGGTCGTGCGCGTCCGGGCCCGCCGTGGCATGGCTGACGTAGATGAAGCAGTCCGCGTGGTCCCACGCCTCCTTCATCACGACGTCCAGCTCTTCGTCGGCGCCTCCCGCGCCGGGCAGGTCGTAGAGCTTGGCAGGCAACCGGTAGCGGGACAGGAGGAGTTCGATCTGCAGCACGACGCGGCCCCGGTGCTCGGGCAACCGCTTCGACTGATCGCCGTCCACGGCCCCGTACGCCGCCATGACCTCCGCCGACGGGTTCGGACCGACGTCCGTCCACGGCGAGTTCCACGGGGAGTCGGCGAACTGCACCCGCAGGAAGCCCCGTCCGGACGCGTCGTTCGGTCCGTCCGCCTCGACCGGGACGACAGTGGTCGGGCAGGCCGTGGTGGCGTTGACGCCGATCGGCAGGACACCGTCGTAGCTGTCCTGGAGGTCGCCGTCCTCGTCAGTGGTGAGACTGTACGTGAGGCCGCCCTGCAACCCGCTGATCAGGAAGCTCTTGCCCGCCGACTGCCGGCCGACCAGCCCGACGTTGAGCCGACCGGAGAGCGAGCGGGTCCGCAGGCCGCGCAGCCTGCGGACCTCGGCCTCGATCTCCGCGGCGGGCAGCGCCCGTTCACCCAGTGCGCGAAGACCGCCCACCCACGTCTCGGCCAGGCCGAGAACCCCGGAAAGCTCATCCCGCATCTCGTCGATCGATCGCATGGCCAAGGTGTAGCGCACGCGCGACGGCGTGGTCACGGATAGCTGCGAAGAGTGCCGGAACCGTGACGGGACGTCGGACGACGCTTGTCGCGGACCGACCGGCGGCGGACCCTACAGGCGCTGGGCGACCTCGGTGGCCCAGTACGTGAGGATCATGTTCGCGCCCGCGCGGCGGATGGAGGTCAGGGTCTCCATGATCGTGCGGTCGCGGTCGATCCAGCCGTTGGCCGCGGCGGCCTCGACCATCGCGTACTCGCCGGAGATCTGGTAGGCGGCGACCGGTACGTCCACCTCGTCGGCGACCCGGCGCAGCACGTCGAGGTAGGGCAGGGCGGGCTTGACCATGACGATGTCGGCGCCCTCGTCCAGGTCGAGCGCCAGCTCGCGCATCGACTCGCGGAGGTTGGCCGGGTCCTGCTGGTACGTCTTGCGGTCGCCCTTGAGCGAGGAGTTGACCGCTTCGCGGAAGGGGCCGTAGAAGGCGGAGGCGTACTTCGCGGTGTACGCGAGGATCGCCACGTCCTGCTTGCCGATCTCGTCCAACGCGTCGCGCACGACGCCCACTTGACCGTCCATCATGCCGGACGGGCCCACCACGTGGACGCCCGCGTCGGCCTGGACCTGGGCCATCTCGGCGTAGCGCTCCAGCGTCGCGTCGTTGTCGACGCGGCCCTCGGCGTCCAGGACGCCGCAGTGGCCGTGGTCGGTGTACTCGTCCAGGCACAGGTCGGACATCACCACGACCGTGTCGCCGACCTCGGAGATCACATCGCGGATGCCGGCCTGGAGGATGCCGTCCGGGTCGGTGCCGGCGCTGCCGACCGCGTCCTTCACCTCGGGCACGCCGAAGAGCATGATGCCGCCGACGCCGGCGGCCGCCGCTTCCGCCGCGGCCTTGCGCAGCGAGTCGCGGGTGTGCTGGACGACGCCCGGCATCGAGGAGATTTCCTGCGGGGCGGTGATTCCCTCGCGGACGAACATCGGAAGGATCAGCTCCGCTGGGGAGAGCCGGGTTTCCGCCACCAGGCGGCGCATTGCGGGGGTCGTCCGCAGACGTCGCGGGCGGGCGCCCGGGAATTCGCCGTACCGGCTGCTCATGCCGCACTGCCTTCCATGAGGGTTCCTTCTCTCCCACGGTACGCCCGTGCCGGCCATGCTCTTCCCGACTCCGAGTCGGCGAAGGTTCCCCCTCCGGGGCCGGTGGCGTCCCCACCGACGCGGGCGGCCGGAAACGCACCTGCTCCCCCGGGCCGCACGGACCCTATCGCGGGCGAAAGGATCTCGGGACGGCAATTGCGAACCGGGGATCCCCTCCCGTACATTGGACTTTTCTGTGCCCATAAAGCACATGAAAAAAGCCCCGCTCAGCGGGGCCAACTGGTAACACCATATCGGACCGGGAGCCGTTTTGTCAATCCGGGAAAACGCCGAATTGCGGGAAGAGCAGGAATTCATCGACCGGGTGCACGCCCGTGTCGACGTCCTGCGCGGGGTCGCCGCGCATGGCGTCACGGACGCGCTGACACCCGTCGGCACCGGCCTCCAGGCCCGGTTGGAGCGCGACATCCGGGTCGCCGAGCGCTCGGGCCTGCTCGCCGCGCTGGACGCGGTGGACGGCTCGCTGTGCTTCGGCCGGATCGACCCGGCCGACGGCGCCGCGCACCACATCGGCCGGATCGGCGTCCGCGAGGACGACGCGGACCGCACCCCGCTGCTGATCGACTGGCGGGCCCCGGTGGCCCGCCCCTTCTACCTGGCCACCGGCCACACCCCGATGGGCCTGCGGCGCCGCCGGCACATCGCCACGCAGGGCCGTACCGTCACCGAACTGCACGACGAGATCCTGGATCTGGCCGACCACGAACGCACCGGCTTCGAGGACCCCAACGGCGACAGTGTGCTGCTCGCGGCGCTGAACTCGGCGCGCACCGGCCGCATGGGCGACATCGTGCGGACCATCCAGGCCGAGCAGGACACCATCATCCGCGCCCCGCACCGGGGCGTGCTGGTCGTGGAGGGCGGCCCCGGCACCGGCAAGACCGCCGTCGCCCTGCACCGCGCCGCCTTCCTCCTCTACGAGCAGCGCGAACTCCTCGCCAAGCGCGCGGTGTTGATCGTCGGCCCCAATCCGGCGTTCCTGCGCTACATCGAGGAGGTGCTGCCCGCGCTCGGCGAGACGGGCGTCCTGCTCGCCACGCAGGCCGAGTTGTTCCCCGGTGTGCACGCCACCGGCACCGACACCCCGCGCGCCGCCGCCGTCAAGGGCGGCGCGGACATGGTCGAGGCGCTGGCGCTCGCCGTCCGCGACCGGCAGCAACTGCCCGAGCCCGGCGACCCGTTGATCATCCGGCACGACGACGGCGATCTGATCCTGGACTGGGAGATCGCCTACGAGGCCCGGCAGGCGGCCCGCGACACCCTGCTGCCGCACAATCTGGCCCGCCCGCACTTCGCCTTCCGGATCATCGACGCGCTCACCGAACAGCTCACCGAGCGGCTGGGCGCCGACCCGTACGGCGGCCCCAATTTCCTCGGCCCCGACGACATCGCGCTGCTGGCCAAGGCAGTGGCCGCGAGCAGCGAAGTGCACGCCGCCATCGACGAGTTGTGGCCGCCGCTGACCCCGCAGCGCTTCCTCGCCGACTACTTGGCCGCGCCCGTCTACCTGCCGGCCGAGGACGCCGACGCGATCCGCCGCACGAGCCCGGACGACCCCGAGTCCGCATGGACCCCGGCGGACGTACCGCTGCTGGACGAGGCGGCCGAGCTGCTCGGCGTGGACGACAGCGCGGCCCGGGCCCGCGCCGAGGCCGTACGGCAGGAGCGGATCGCCTACGCGCAGGGCGTGTTGGAGCTGTCGCGGGGCTCGGAGTCGTACGAGTTCGAGGACGAGGAGTCCGAGGTGCTGGCCGCGCACGACATCATCGACGCCGAGCGGATGGCGGAGCGGCAGGAGGAGGCCGACCACCGCAGCGCCGCCGAACGGGCGGCCGGCGACCGGACCTGGGCGTTCGGGCACATCATCGTGGACGAGGCGCAGGACCTGTCACCGATGGCCTGGCGGCTGCTGATGCGGCGCTCGCCGACCCGCTCGCTCACCCTCGTCGGCGACCCGGCCCAGACGTCCGAGGCGGCCGGGGTCGGCGCCTGGGAGGACATCCTGCGGCCGTACGTCGGCGACCGCTTCGAGCACGTCCTGCTGAAGGTCAACTACCGCACGCCCGCCGAGATCATGGAGCTGGCGGCGCGCGTGGTGCGCGAGCTGGACCCGTCGTACGCGCCGCCGGTGTCGGTGCGGTCCACCGGTGAGGAGCCGTGGATCCGGGACGCGGGCGACGACCTGGCGGGGACGGTCGCGAAGGCGGCGGCCGAACTGCTGCCCGCGCCGGGGCAGGGGCGGCTCGCGGTGATCGCGCCGCGCGCCCTGCACGAGGAGATCGCGGACGCCCTGGACGGTGTCACCGCGGGCGCGGAACCCGATCTCACGCACCCGCTGGTGCTGTTGGCGCCGCGCCAGGCCAAGGGCCTGGAATTCGACCATGTGCTGGTCGTGGAGCCCGCCCGCTTCGGGGCGAGCGACCTGTACGTGGCGCTGACCCGCGCCACCCAGCGCCTGGGGATCGTCCACCGGGACGAACTCCCCCAAGCGCTGAGCTGAACAAGAGCTCCTGAAAAGGCGTCAGACCCGGGCCCGGCGGCGCGAGCCGGGACGGCGCTCGCTCGGCCGGGTCACGGGGTCGCCCGCCTCCTGCGCGGCGACCCTGCGGGCCGTACCGAAGTCGGCGAGCGCCTGCGCGAGGGCCAGCACCGACGGCTCCGGCGACATGACGTCCACCCGAAGGCCGTGCTCCTCCGCCGTCTTGGCGGTGGCCGGGCCGATACAGGCGATCACCGTCACATTGTGCGGCTTGCCCGCGATGCCGACGAGATTGCGCACCGTCGAGGACGACGTGAACAGCACCGCGTCGAAACCGCCGCCCTTGATGGCCTCCCGGGTGTCGGCGGGCGGCGGCGAGGCACGTACGGTCCGGTAGGCCGTCACGTCGTCCACCTCCCAGCCCAGCTCCACCAGACCGGCCACCAGCGTCTCGGTGGCGATGTCGGCGCGCGGCAGGAAGACACGGTCGATCGGGTCGAAGACCGGGTCGTACGGCGGCCAGTCCTCCAGCAGCCCGGCCGCGGACTGCTCACCGCTGGGCACCAGGTCCGGCTTCACACCGAACTCCACCAGCGCCTGGGCGGTCTGCTCGCCGACGGCCGCGACCTTGATGCCGGCGAACGCCCGCGCGTCCAGGCCGTACTCCTCGAACTTCTCGCGCACCGCCTTGACCGCGTTGACCGAGGTGAAGGCGATCCACTCGTAGCGCCCGGTGACCAGGCCCTTGACGGCCCGCTCCATCTGCTGCGGGGTGCGCGGCGGTTCGACGGCGATGGTCGGCACCTCGTGCGGCACCGCGCCGTACGAGCGGAGCTGGTCCGACAGCGACGCCGCCTGCTCCTTGGTGCGCGGCACCAGGACCTTCCAGCCGAACAGCGGCTTGGTCTCGAACCACGACAGGTGCTCGCGCTGCGCGGTGCGTTCGCCGACGACGGCTATCGCGGCGATCGGGCCCTCGGGCGTCGGCAGCGCCTTGGTCGCCTTCAGCTCCGCGGCGATCGTGGCGAGCGTCGCGGTCCAGGTGCGCTGCCGGGTGGTCGTACCGGCGACGGTCACCGACAGCGGGGTGTCGGGCTTGCGGCCGGCCGCGATGAGTTCGGCGGTGGCCACCGCGACGGTCTGGAGCGTCGTGGAGACCACCAGCGTCGCGTCGCTGCCGCCGACCTCGTTCCAGCAGGCGTCGCTCGCGGTCGCGGCGTCCACGAAGCGGACGTCGCCGCTGAGGTGGACGCCCGCGTAGGCGGGGACACCGACGGCCGCGGCGACGCCCGGCACCACCTCGAAGGGGATGCCCGCGTGGGCGCAGGCCAGCATCTCCTCGGCCGCGCCGGAGTCCAGGCCCGGGTCGCCGGCCACCGCACGGACGACCCGCTTGCCGGTCCGCGCGGACGCCATGACAAGCTGGGTGGCAGCAGCCGCGACGGCCGAGAGGTCCAACACCTCGCCGTCGGCGGCGGGTTGGGCCGTGCCCACGTCCGCGCGGGCGTGCGTGCGGACGACGTCGAGCACGGGTCCGTCGCCGACCAGCAGGTCGGCACGGGCCAGCGCCTCCACGGCGCGCAAGGTCAGCAGCCCGGGGTCTCCGGGTCCGGCACCGAGGAAGGTGACGTGCCCGGAATTCGGTCCGGGGGAACCGGCGGTCCCGGCGGGCTTCGTGGTGCCCGCGGTCGTGGCCGATGTGGCGGTCGGCCCGGCGGTCGTTCCGGCAGTAGTCGTCGTTGCAGCGACGGCGGCGGGGTTCAAAGTGCGCGCTCCCCCATAAGACCGGCCGCACCCTTGGCGAGCATCTCGACGGCCAACTCGCGCCCGAGGGCACGCGCTTCCTCGTCGGATGCCGGTACGGGACCGGTGATGGACATCTGCACCAGTGAGGTGCCGTCGGTCGTGCCGACGACACCGCGCAGGCGCAGCTCGGTAGTCTGCCCGTCGGCCACGAGGTCGGCGAGCGCGCCCACGGGGGCGGAGCAGCCGGCCTCGAGGGCGGCGAGCAGGGTTCGCTCGGCGGTCACGGCGACCCGGGTGAACGGGTCGTCGAGTTCGGCGAGCTGTGCGGCCAACTCCTGGTTGGAGGCGGCGCATTCGACCGCCAGCGCTCCCTGGCCGGGTGCTGGCAGCACGGCGTCGGCAGCGATCAGCTCGCTCGCCTCCGCGAGCCTGCCGATACGGTTCAGCCCGGCGGCGGCCAGTACGACCGCGTCGAGCGTGCCGGAAGTAACGTACCCGATGCGGGTGTCAACATTGCCACGGATCGGGACGGTCTCGACGGCCCTGTGGTGTGACCGTGCCCACGCGTTGAGCTGCGCCATTCGGCGCGGTGAGCCGGTTCCGATCCGCGCTCCGTCGGGGAGCGCGTCGAAGGTCAGACCGTCCCTGGCCACGAGGGCGTCCCGCGGGTCCTCGCGGACGGGGATCGCCGCGAGCGTCAGCCCGGCCGGCTCCGCCGTGGGGAGGTCCTTGAGGCTGTGCACCGCGAAGTCGATCGTGCCCTCGAGGAGGGCGTCGCGCAGCGCCGAGACGAAGACGCCGGTGCCGCCGATCTGTGCGAGGTGTTCGCGGGAGGTGTCGCCGTACGTGGTGATCTCGACCAACTCGACCGGGCGGCCGGTCAGTTCCGTGACCTGCGCGGCGATCATGCCGGACTGGGCCATGGCGAGCTTGCTCTTCCGGGTGCCCAGGCGAAGGGGCTGCGCCCCTTCAGGGGCGCGTCCTTCTGCGGCGGGACTCGTCGCCGGACGGCGGGTCATCGGGAGCCTCGATTCGGTTCTGGTACGACCGGCGCGGAGCGCATGGCGGCGACGGTCTGCGGGTCGAGGTCGAAGAGCTCGCGCAGGGCGTCCGCGTAGCCGGCGCCGCCCGGCTCGCCCGCGAGCTGCTTGACCCGCACGGTGGGCGCGTGCAGGAGCTTGTCGACGACGCGGCGCACCGTCTGGGTGATCTCCGCGCGCTGCTTGTCGTCCAGATCGGGCAGCCTACCGTCGAGCCGGGAAAGTTCACCCGCTACGACGTCGGCGGCCATCGCGCGCAGGGCGACGACGGTGGGCGTGATGCGGGCCGCGCGCTGGGCCGCGCCGAAGGCGGCGACCTCCTCGGAGACGATGCCGCGCACCGCGTCCACATCGGCGGCCATGGGGGCGTCGGCGGAGGCGGCGGCCAGCGACTCTATGTCGACCAGGTGCACGCCGAGCAGTTGGTGCGCGGCGCCGTCCACGTCGCGCGGCATGGCCAGGTCGAGCACGGCCAGGTCACCGGAGTCCGCGGGCCGGCCGTCGAGCGCGGTGCGCAGGTCGTCGGCGGTCAGCACCAGGCCGGTCGCGCCCGTACAGGAGACGACGATGTCGGCGGTGCGCAGCACGTCGGGGACCTCGGCCATGGTGACGGCGCGGCCGTCGAGCGCGGCGGCCAGCCGCTGCGCGCGCTCGACCGTACGGTTGGCGATCACCAGCTCGCGCACGCCGGCGCGGGCGAGCGTCGCCGCGGCCAGTGAGGACATCGAACCGGCGCCGACGACCAGGGCGCGGCGGCCGGTGAGCGGGCCGGTCGTCACGGCGAGCTGGTCCAGGCCGAAGGTGACCAGGGACTGCCCCGCCCGGTCTATCCCGGTCTCGGAATGCGCCCGCTTGCCGACCCGCAGCGCCTGCTGGAACAGGTCGTTGAGCAGCCGGCCCGCGGTGTGCAGCTCCTGCCCGGCGGCCAGCGCGTCCTTGATCTGGCCGAGGATCTGACCCTCGCCGACGACCATCGAGTCAAGACCGCACGCCACCGACAGCAGGTGGTGGACGGCCCGGTCCTCGTAGTGCACGTACAGGTGCGGTGTCAGTTCCTCCAGGCCGACGCCGCTGTGCTGCGCCAGCAGCACCGACAGCTCGGCCACCCCGGCGTGGAACTTGTCGACGTCCGCGTACAGCTCGACGCGGTTGCACGTCGCCAGCACCACAGCCTCGGTCGCGGGCTCCGCGGCCAGCGCGTCCTGGAGCAGCTTGGCGCGGGCGTCCGCGCCGAGCGCGGCCCGTTCCAGGACGCTCACGGGAGCGCTGCGGTGGCTGAGTCCGACGACGAGAACACTCATGCGGGCATCACGGCGGGTACGTCACCGTCCGGGTCCTGGCGGTCCTCGCCGGCCTTGCGCTGCTCGTGGAAGGCGAGGATCTGCAGCTCGATGGAGAGGTCGACCTTGCGGACGTCCACACCGTCCGGCACCGTCAGCACGGTCGGCGCGAAGTTGAGGATGGAGGTCACGCCGGCGGCCACGAGGCGGTCGGTGACCTCCTGGGCGGCGCCGGCGGGCGTGGCGATGACGCCGATCGAGACCTGGTTGTCCGCGACGATCGACTCCAGCTCGTCGATGTGCCGCACCGGCAGCCCGGCGACCAGGCGGCCCGCGAGCGCCGGGTCGGCGTCGAGCAGGGCGGCGACGCGGAAGCCGCGGGAGGCGAACCCGCCGTAATTGGCGAGCGCGGCGCCGAGGTTGCCGATACCGACAATGACGACCGGCCAGTCCTGCGTGAGGCCCAGCTCACGGCTGATCTGGTAGACGAGGTACTCGACGTCGTAGCCCACGCCGCGCGTCCCGTAGGAGCCGAGGTAGGAGAAGTCCTTGCGCAGCTTGGCCGAGTTGACCCCGGCGGCGGCGGCGAGTTCCTCCGAGGACACGGTGGGCACCGAGCGCTCGGAGAGTGCTGTCAGTGCCCGCAGGTACAGCGGAAGTCTGGCGACGGTGGCCTCGGGAATCCCTCGGCTGCGGGTCGCCGGTCGGTGTGATCGGCCAGTTGCCACGGTGCTCCTGCGGGTAGAGCTGGGCTGAAGACGACCACGGTCTTTGGGGCCGCCCCGTGGACGCCAGGCTATGTCTTTGTGAACGCGTGCACAAAGATGGTGTCCGATTTGCCCGGCGGACGTGACCGGCATCACGCGCTCCCATTGCGGACATTGGGCACCATTCGCCGTGCGGAATCGTTGCTGCGGCGCTTCCAGAGTGCGTCCGCGACGCCCGTGAGACCAGTGGTCCGGGGCCATTCCACCGCCGCCGCGAGCGCCAGCCGGTGCTCGGGACCGGCCGCTTCCGCGTATTCGTCCGCTTCCGTACCCCGCATGTAGTGCGAGAACAGCTCGGCGGTCGCACGGGCGTCACCGAGCGCGGTGTGCGCGTTCCACTCCGTGACGCCCGCCCGGGCCGCGCAGTCGCGCAGTGACAGACCGTGCGGAACGGGCAGCCGCTCGGCGGCCATCCGCATCGTGCAAAGTTCTGGTATGGACGGCAGCCGCACCCCGATCCGGGCGAACTCCGCCGCCAGGAACGACCGGTCGCAGCCCACGTTGTGCCCCACCAGGACCCGGCCGCGCAGCAGATTCAGCAGCCGCACCGCGATGCCCTCGAAGGAGGGCGCGCCGCCCAGGTCGCCGACCGCGATCCCGTGGATGTGCGTCGGACCGACCGGCCCGTGCGGATCGACCAGCGTCGTGAACTCGCCCTGCGGACCCAGCTCCCCGTCCAGCAGGACGACCGCCAGCTCCACCACCCGGTGCCGCCGCGACGACGAGCCGGTCGCCTCGACATCGACCACGGCATAGCCGTACGACGCCTGCTGGCTCCGACCCGAGAGCACGCGGTCACACTCCTCACGCAACGCCCCCGGCCGTACAAAACGACCTCGATCGTAATCGAAGGTGCGCGAATACGAGTAACGCCCGCATATCACCTACGGCACGATCAGTGCAGTACGCAGCCTTTTCTCGTCCACCCGCCAGAACGTGTGCTGTTCGCCGTCGACCAGGACCACCGGGATCTGCTCCCAGTAACGGGCGTGCAGTTCCGCGTCCTGCGTGATGTCGCGCTCCTCCACCGCCGCGCCCGTCTCGCCCGCGACCTTCTCGACCACCGTCCGCGCGTCGTCGCACAGATGACAGCCGGGCTTCCCGATCAGCGTGACCGTACGGACCGGCCGCGCGGCGTTCTCGTTCGTCATACGCGTCATACGGGCCATTGTGCGCCGGTGCGTGCGCAACGCCGTCGTCGTGTGACGTTCACGCCCCCGCACCGTGGGCGAACAGGGCTTGACGCGCCGGGTGGTTATGCTCGCGACATGGCCGCACGCAGATGGCTCACCCCACGTAAGCAGGCCGGCACCGAACGCAGTGTGCTGGCCGGCGAAGCCGCGGCGCAGGCCGCGGAAGCAGCCCTGGCCACCAAGACCCGGCCCGAGAGACCCGCACCGGAGCCGGAGGCGGAGTCCGTCGTGGAGGCCGCGACGGAGTCCGAGGCAGAGTCCGCGGCGGAGGAACAGCCCGAGCCTGAGTTCCCCGACCCCGACCAGCCCCGCGCGGCGGCCTTCTTCGACCTCGACAACACCGTCATGCAGGGCGCGGCCATATTCCACTTCGGCCGCGGCCTGTACAAGCGGAAGTTCTTCGACACCCGCGACCTGCTGCGCTTCGCCTGGCAGCAGACGTACTTCCGGATGGCGGGCAACGAGGACCCCGAGCACATGCAGGACGTGCGCGAGAGCGCGCTGTCCATCATCAAGGGGCACCGCGTCGAGGAACTGATGTCCATCGGCGAGGAGATCTACGACGAGTACATGGCGGGCAAGATCTGGCCCGGCACCCGCGCGCTGGCCCAGGCCCACCTGGACGCCGGCCAGCGGGTCTGGCTGGTGACCGCCGCGCCCGTCGAGACCGCCACGATCATCGCCCGCCGCCTCGGCCTGACCGGCGCGCTCGGCACCGTCGCCGAGTCCCGCGACGGCGTCTACACCGGCCACCTGGTCGGCGAGCCGCTGCACGGCCCCGCCAAGGCCGAGGCCGTACGGGCGCTGGCCGCCGCCGAGGACCTGGACCTGTCGCAGTGCGCCGCGTACAGCGACTCCGCCAACGACATACCGATACTGTCCCTGGTCGGCCACCCGTACGCCATCAACCCCGACAGCAGGCTGCGCAAGCACGCCCGCGCCGAGGGCTGGCGGCTGCGCGACTACCGCACCGGGCGCAAGGCGGCCAGGATCGGCATCCCCGCGGCGGCCGGCATGGGCGCGGCGGCGGGCGGCACGCTCGCGGCGATCGCCCTCAGTCGCCGCCGGCACCGCTGACGACCGCGCGGCGGCCCTGACTGTCCGTGACTCCCGTCACTGTGGCACCAGTGGTGAACACGACCACAACACGCTCTCTGCGCGAGCCATTCACGAGCAGAAGTGGTCAACTAACGTCGCTTGTTCGATAATTGGTCGATCACCATTCCGCTCCGGAAGTGGCGGAAACGGCGATTTGAACAACTCGGTGTAGCGTCGCCTGTACGAAGCGTTATTCTCCTCAGACGCATTCCGGTACCCACACGTCGCCACGACGGGTGAACGGTCCCGTACTGCACGTGATGGAAGTTCTGCCTCTGGGAGTCCCGTGTACCCACACGACGGGGTTAGCACCTCTGGCCTGGCTGCGTTGCGCGCATTGGTTGTCGACTACCTGATGCGCTCGGTCCCCCCGCACGCCGTGCCCGCCTTCGCCACGTCCGGTCCCACCGTCCCCGGCCACGCCTACGCACTGGCCGAAGTCAGCACCGCCGCAGGCAGACGCACCCGCAGCAATTCGCACGGCGCCGGCGGCGCCTCCGGCAGCGGCACGGCCGCCGTCACCACCGCCCGCCGCCCCTCGTCCGACACCGACAGCGGCCGGATGATGGACCTGGTCGAACGCGCCCAGGAAGGCGAGACCGAAGCCTTCGGACGGCTCTACGACCACTACTCCGACACCGTGTACCGCTACATCTACTACCGGGTCGGCAGCAAGGCCACGGCCGAGGACCTGACCAGCGAGACGTTCCTGCGCGCCCTGCGCCGGATCGGCACCTTCACCTGGCAGGGCCGCGATTTCGGCGCGTGGCTGGTCACGATCGCCCGCAATCTGGTCGCCGACCACTTCAAATCGAGCCGCTTCCGCCTCGAAGTGACCACCGGCGAAATGCTCGACGCCAACGAGGTCGAGCGCAGCCCCGAGGACTCCGTCCTGGAGTCGCTGTCCAACGAGGCGCTGCTCCAGGCCGTGCGCAAGCTCAACCCGCAGCAGCAGGAGTGCGTGACGCTGCGGTTCCTGCAAGGTCTCTCGGTGGCCGAGACCGCCCGCATCATGGGCAAGAACGAGGGCGCGATCAAGACCCTCCAGTACCGGGCGGTGCGCACCCTGGCGCGGCTGCTGCCGGAAGACGCCAGGTGAGCGTGCGGTGCCGCAGCCGTCCCAGCCGTCACCTGTGTCACCTGCTCACCGGTCGGTATGTCATACGGCCTACCGATCGGATCATCACAGCCGACCCGATCATCGGACCCGCGTAACCCAACTGGCCCGGCGCTCGTTGCATCACATGCAGACATTTCTGTGCCGCGCGCGGCCTGGTGCTGTTCACTCGATCGGGTGGACGGCAACCGGGAACGCAACCTTCCGGGCGGCACCGGGAGTCGAGTGTGGATGACGAGAGGAGGTGCCGCCGGTGATCGGACAGGCAACGGCACATCGCCGGGCGAACGCCTTCGCCCAAGCGCTTGAGGCCGCGGAGGACGCCGAGGACCTCGACAGCACGGTGGTCCTCGACGGGACCGCCGGCGCGCACGGCAGTTCCGGCGGCGGACCGGCGGGCGGTCACGGGGGTCACGGCGGCCAGCACGGCCAGCACGGCAGTCATGCCGCGGCCCGGCACGCCGACCCCGAGCAGGCCACGCTGCTGGCGCTCGCCAAGGCCATCGGCGACCGGCCGGCGCCCACGATGGACGCCGACAAGAAGACCGTCCAGCGCGCGCAGCTCATCGCCGCCATGGAACAGGCCATCGCCGACGGCAGCTTCGAGGCCACCGGCCGCGTCCCCGAGCAGCGCTCCGAGGGCGGACACGGCGCCCACCGGCTGCGCAAGCTCACCCCGCGCTCCCGGCTCTCCCGCCGGCTCGCCGTCGGCGGCCTGTCCGTCGGCGTCGCCGCGGGCGCCTTCGGCGGCGTCGCCGCCGCCAGCACCAACGCGCTCCCCGGCGACACCCTCTACGGCCTCAAGCGGGGCATGGAGGACCTCAAGCTCGACATGGCGGGCAGCGACGCCTCCCGCGGCAAGGTCTACCTCGACATGGCCGCCACGCGCATGCAGGAGGCCCGTCGGCTGATGGACCGGGGCCGCGGCGGGCAGCTCGACGACGAGTCGGTGGGCGAGGTCCGCAAGGCACTGTCCGGTATGCACCAGGAAGCCTCCGAGGGCCACCGGCTGCTCAGCGCCGCCTACGCCAAGGACGGCTCGCTGCGGCCCATGGAGGTGCTCAACACCTTCGCGGCGGCGCACCGGCAGGGCTGGACCGATCTGCGCGGCAAGCTGCCGAGCCAGCTCACCGACGTCTCCGACCAGGTGAGTTCGGTCTTCGACGCCATAGACCACGACGTGGCGCCGCTGGAGTCGGTGCTGCCCAAGCCGAAGGACGACTCGTCCTCCGGCGGTTCGCACGGCCGCCACAAGTCCGGCGGCGGCACGGACGACGGCAACGGCACGGGCTCGGCCACGCCGTCCGCCCCGGCGTCGGGCACCGCGCCCTCCGGGCAGCCGAGCGACAGCCCGTCGCCGTCCGCCTCCACCACCGCGGCGCCGCACGACGGCCTGCTCGGCGGCCCCGACGGCCTCTTCCCGCCCCCGCCCACCAGCGGCGACGGCACGGCCACGGACACCCCGAGCGCCACGGCCACACCCCCGCACTCGGTCACCCTCCCGCCCCTCCTCCCCGGCCTCCTCCCGGGCCTGGGCCTGGGCGTGGACGACGCGAACGAGTAACGCGGAGCAGCTCCCTGGTGGACCGGCGTTCGGTCTTCTTCGTCAGAAGAAGACCGAACGCCGGTCCACCAGCAGTTTGTAGAGCGTGTGCTGAATCGTCTCCCGGACCTGGTCGGTCAGGTTGAAGACCAGCATCGGGTCCTCCGCCGCCTCGGGCGGATAGGTGTCGGTGGGGATGGGCTCGCCGAATTGGATGGTCCACTTCGTGGGGAGCGGGACGAGACCGAGAGGGCCGAGCCAGGGGAAGGTCGGAGTGAGGGGGAAATACGGGAAACCCAGCACCCGGGCGAGGGTGCGGGAATTCCCGACCATCGGATAGATCTCCTCCGCGCCCACCACCGAGCACGGAATGATCGGCACCTTCGTCTTGAGCGCCGTCGCGACGAATCCGCCCCGCCCGAACCGCTGGAGCTTGTACCGCTCCGAGAACGGCTTCCCGAGCCCCTTGAAGCCCTCCGGCATCACCCCGACGACCTCGCCGCGTTCCAGCAGCGTCTCCGCGTCCTCCGCGCACGCCAGGGTGTGCCCGGCCTTGCGGGCCAGTTCGTTGACCACCGGCAGCATGAAGACCAGATCCGCGGCGAGCAGCCGCAGGTGCCGCCCGGCCGGATGGTGGTCGTGCACGGCCACCTGCGTCATCAGACCGTCGATCGGCAGCGTCCCCGAGTGGTTGGACACCACCAGCGCCCCGCCCTCGGCGGGGATGTTCTCGATGCCCTTGACCTCGACCCGGAAATACCCGTCGAAGACCGGCCGCAGCAGCGACATCAGCACCTGCTCGGTCAGCTCGGCGTCGTACCCGAACTCGTCGACCTCGTAGTCCCCGGTGACCCGGCGGCGCAGGAAGGACAGGCCCGAGGCGACCTTCCGCTCCCAGTGCCCGCCGAGCAGCCGCTCGGCGACCTGGCCGAGGACGTCGGCGGCGGAACCCGGGGCGGCCGAGGAAGCGGAACCGGCCGAAGCGGAAGCGCCGGACGCGTCGGCGCCGGATTCCGCTTCCGGGCCCGTGCCGCCCTGTGCGGGGATCGCCGCGCCCTCGGCACCGCCCGCCGCGCCCTCCTCGGGCACGGCCGCCAGCGGCGCCGTACCGCCGCTCTTGCCGTCGGACTTGCGCGCCCCCGCGCCCCGGCCGCGCGAACGGCCCGAGCCCGAACCGGAACCCGAGCCGGAGCCCGAACCCGCGCGCCGCGCCCGCGAGTCCTCGTCGAACGGGATCACCTTGGCGTCTGCCATGGTCCGGCTCCTTCTGCGGATTCGGATACGGGCACGGATACGGGCGCGGATACGGACTCGGGCGCGGGCGCCGGAAGCGCCGCCGCGGTGAGGCGGTCGACGGCCTGCGCCAGCCGCTCCGGCGGCAGCAGCCCGGGCCCGCGACTGCGGGCGAAGTCGTGGAACGTACCGGCGGTCGTGTACTCCGGTACAAAACCGAGCGTCTCACGCATTTGCCTGGTGTCCACCACCCTGCCGTGCGTGAGCAACCTGATCTGCTCCCGGGAGAAGTCGGTGACGCCCGCCGCCCGCAGGGTGCGGCCGATCCAGGTGACGGCCGGCAGCAGCACCGGCACGGTCGGCTTGCCCAGCCGCCGCGCCGTCTGCGACAGCAGCAGCACCCCGTCGCCCGCGATGTTGAACGTGCCGCTGTTGAGCGTCCCGCGCCGCGCGTCCAGCGACGCCCGCACCAGTACCTCGGTGACGTCGTCCTCGTGCACGAACTGCAGCCGCGGGTCGTAGCCGAACACCGTCGGCAGCACCGGCAGCGCGAAGAACTCCGCCAGCGGGCTGTCCGCGTGCGGCCCCAGGATGTTCGCGAACCGCAGCACCGCCGTCGCCACGTCCGGCCGGCGCCGCGCGAAGCCCCGTACGTACCCCTCGACCTCGACCGCGTCCTTCGCGAAACCGCCGCTCGGCAGCGACTTCGCGGGCATCGTCTCGGTGAACACCGCCGGGTCGCGCGGCGCGGCCCCGTACACGCTGGTGGTCGACTTCACCACAAGGCGCCGTACGGTCGGCGCCTTCTGGCACGCGCCGAGCAGCTGCATCGTGCCGATGACGTTGGTCTCCTTGACCTGCGCCCGGCCGCCGGAGCCGATCGTGGTGGTGGCGCTGACGTCCAGGTGCACCACGGTGTCCACCGACGTCTGCGCCAGGACCTTCGCGATCATCGGCTGCCGGATGTCGGCCCGGACGAATTCCGCCGCGCCCAATTCGTGCCGCGGCGGCACCGCGTCGACGGCGATCACCCGGTCGACCTCGGGCTCCCGCTGGATACGCCGGACGAAACGGCCGCTCAACGGTCGCGCGGCTCCGGTGACGAGTACCACCTTGCCCACGGTTCAGCGCCTTCCTACGGGGATGTACGCACCGTACCCGTTCGTTGTTGCGCGATGGTGAAACGCCACCGCGCGGGAAACACACCGCCCGCCCCGGAAACACCCGCCCCCGGAAACACCTGCCCCGGAAAACGCCACTGCCCCCTCCGCCGCCTGCGGGCGGTGGAGGGGGCAGGAAGAGCGGCGTACCGCGCGTATGTCGCTTACTTCTTGTTGCGGCGCTGAACACGCGTCCGCTTCAGCAGCTTGCGGTGCTTCTTCTTGGCCATACGCTTACGCCGCTTCTTGATGACAGAGCCCACGACTACCCTCGCTTCGTTTTCACTCGGTGCGGGGCGTCCGAGCCCACACGACCTACGTCGGCCAAGCCTACCCGCCCGAGGCGGACGAGCATAAACCGAGGCCCACGCAGACGGTCAGCAGCCCTCGACGGGCGAGATCAGGCAGATTCCGCCACCCCCACCCCCACATAGGACTCGCGCAGGTAGTCGTGGACGGCCTGCTCCGGAACCCGGAACGACCTCCCCACCCGGATCGCCGGCAGATGACCGGAGTGCACCAGGCGGTACACCGTCATCTTGGACACGCGCATCACCGAGGCAACCTCTGCCACGGTAAGGAACACGACCTCGTTGAGAGGCCTGGTTTCGCTTGAAGCCATGACACACCTGAACCTTCCGCACCTGACGGCCACCGGCTTCCCCTCCGGCGACTCCAACGGTCAGGTGCGCTCTCCCCCAGATTAGGGGCGCATGATGCAAGTGGGGAAGAGGAGTTGCCAATGATTGACTACTGTGACAACCACGCCCGATTGAGTACGTAGCGAGTAAGCGGACGGTAGTAATCGGACCGTACGGTGTCATCCAGCGGCACCGCCACGGACACACTTCCCTCCGCTTCCGCGACGAACACCGCGGGGTCGTCGGAGTCCGCGAGACCGATCGCCTCGATCCCCAACTGCCCTGCCCCGCACACGAATCCGTGGTCCCCGACCACCAGTCGCGGCAGCACCCCGCCGTGCTCGGCGGCCGCCGCGAGAGCGGCCCTGACCGGCAGCGGAGAGTGGGTGTGCGCGCCCGTTCCCAGGGCCTCCGCAGCCTCTGCCGCACCCCCCGCACCGGGCGCCGGACGCACCACCGCGACGCCCCCCACGTACCAAAGATTGTGACGGCGTACCCCGAAGCGCGTCGGCATATCGACGTAGCCGCCGTACGCAGGGGTGAGGACCACACAACCCGCCGCGGACAGCGCCGCGGCCAAAGAAGCGTAGAAGCCGAGCAGGCGGTGCGGATGCCCCGTGCCGAGAAGAACCGGAATCCGGTCCTGCGCCGCGCGGCCGAGGCGCTCGGCGAAAGCGTCCAGCGCCGCGACCGTACAGTCCGGATCGATCACGTCCTGCCCGGACGTCTGCCCCGGATCCGGCGAAACACCGCACCGGTCCGCCATGAGTTTCAGCAACTCGTCCGCGTCCCAGACGCCTTCCGGATCGAGCCCCAGCGTCTGGCGCGGATCGCGCGCCGCGAACAGCCGATAACTGTGCAGGCTCTTCTCCCGGGAAGTCGACACCCGTCCCGCCAGCCCGGCCGCCACCAGATGCGCGCGCAGCGCGCCGACACTCACCACCCCGCCGATCCTGCCGACCCAACTCGCCCACGGGGGAGCAAACCACCGAAAACGCCCCGGGAGAGTGATCAGTGGCACAGCCCTGCGGACGGTACGCACACGTACGTGTTACGCGTACACGGCTACGGCTACGGCTACGGCTACGGCAGCAGACCGTGCAGCGGGAACACCGCGCGCCGCGTCGCGATCACCGCCTGGTCCAGCCGGTCCGCCGGGTCGTACCCGGCCTCCGCGAAGTCCTGGTACTCCGGCCGGCGGCCGTCCGTCATCCGCTGCGGCGCCGTCTGCCTCGTGCGCGCGTACACCTCGTGCCGCCACTCCTCCGGCACCAGCGACTCCGGCGCCAGCGGGGCGCCCGCCGCGATCGCCACCAGGTGCGTCCAGGTGCGCGGCACCACGTCGTGCACCGCGTAACCGCCGCCGCCGAGCGCCACCCAGCGCCCCCCGGCGTGCTCGTGCGCCAGCGCGTGGCACGCCTCGGCGACCGCCCGCTGCGCGTCCAGCGACACCGCCAGATGCGCCAGCGGATCCTCGAAATGGGTGTCGGCGCCGTGCTGCGACACCAGCACCTGCGGCCGGAAGGCCGCCACCAGCTCCGGCACCACCGCGTGGAAGGCCCGCAGCCAGCCCGCGTCCCCCGTCCCGGCCGGCAGCGCCACGTTCACCGCGCCGCCCTCCGCGTCCGCACCGCCCGTCTCCTCCGGCCAGCCCGTCTGCGGGAACAGCGTCCGCGGATGCTCGTGCAACGAGATCGTCAGCACCCGCGGATCGTCCCAGAACGCCGTCTGCACACCGTCCCCGTGGTGCACGTCCACATCGACGTACACCACCCGCTCCGCGCCCAGCTCCAGCAGCCGCGCCACCGCGAGCGCCGCGTCGTTGTAGACGCAGAAACCCGCCGCCGCACCCGGCATCGCATGGTGCAGCCCGCCCGCGAAATTCACCGCGTGCAGTGCCTCGCCGCCCCACACCGCCTCGGCCGCGCCCACCGACTGCCCCGCGATCAGCGCCGACGCCTCGTGCATCCCCGCGAACGCCGGATTGTCGTCACTGCCGATCCCGTACGACAGATACGCCGCCCCCGCCGCGCCCGGGTCCTGCGACACCGCCCGCACCGCCGCCACATAATCCGGGCGGTGCACCAGCGCCAGCGTCGAATCCCCCGCGGGCGGCGCCGCCACCACCGACAGCTCCCGGTCGAGCCCGAACGCCCGTACCAGGCCCCGCGTGAGCGACAGCCGCACCGGGTCCATCGGATGCCCCGGGCCGAAGTCGTACTTGGTTACCTGCTCATCCCACATCAACCGTGCGCTGCCGCTCATGGCCGACACCGTACCCGGCGGGCCCCGCCTCGAAAGACCTGGCGTACAGCAGGGTCGCCCCCACCAGCAGCATCGGTACGAGCATGGCACCGCGGTAGCTCCACACGTCACCGAGCGCGCCCACCAGCGGGGAGCCGACCAGGAAACCCACGTAGTTGAAGATGTTCAGCCGCGCGATCGCCGCGTCCGAGTCCCCCGGGAACATCCGCCCGGCCGCCGCGAACGTCTGCGGCACGATCACGCACAGCCCGAGCCCCAGCAGCGTGAACCCCAGCATCCCCACCCACGCCCCGGGCGCCGCCGCCACCACCGCGAACCCCGCCATCGCCACCACCGTCCCCAGCCGCACGACGGGCGCGGCACCGTACCGCCGCACCCCGAAGTCGCCCACGGACCTGCCGATCAGCGTCGTCACCATGTACACGGCGTACGGCACGGTCGACAGCTGCTCCGAGCTGTGCAGGGTGTCCTGGAGGTACTTCGCGCTCCAGTTGGAGACCGTCGAGTCACCGATGTACGCGAACGCCATCACCAGGCACAGCGGCATCAGCATCCGCATCACGACCGTCTGCCGGCCGCCCTCATCCGCTGTTTCGACCGCCGGCTGCTCCTGGTCGGCGTACCACCGGCTCGCCACCAGCGTCAGCGGGATCAGCACCGCCACCGCCGGCCCGTACAGCGCCACCAGCGACACATGCCAGTGCGCCCCCGACCACGCCAGCGACGCCCCGACGATCCCGCCCAGGCTGTACGACGCGTGGAAGCCGAGCATGATGCTGCGCCGGTAGGTGTGCTGGAGGCTCACCCCGAGCATGTTCATCGACGCGTCCAGGCCGCCCACGCACACCCCGAACAGCGCCAGCGTCACCGCCGCCACCCATAGCTGGTCCCCCGCGCCGAGCAGCAGCAGAACCACCGCCACCACCGGCTGCACCCAGCGCAGCACCACGCTCGGCCGGACCCGCTTGACGATCTGCTCGGTCGCGATACTGCCGCCGCCCGCGAGGATCGGCACGGCCGCCAGGAACACCGGCAGCAGCCCGTCGCTGATCCCGTACCGGTCCTGGATCGCCGGAATACGCGTCACCAGCAACGCGAACAGCGCGCCCTGCGTGAAGAAACTGACGGCGAGCGCGGCCCGGCCGTGCCGCAGCCGGTCGTCCGGCTGCCGGTACTTGGTCGTCTGCGCGGGTGTCGGCGCGGCGGCAGGGTCCATGAGCGAGCAGCGTAAACGCGGAAGCTACGGATGAGTAGGTGGCGGGGGTCACAATTGTGATCACCCGCCTCCACCCGCGGTCCGACGCTACCCCGCGAGCAGCTCCGGCAGGTCCTTCATCACGCTGAACAGCGCCGTCGCGTCCGCGACCTTCTCCGCCGGCGTCATCGTCGTGAACGCGTACACGTCCATCCCCGCCGCGACCGCCGCCCGCACACCGAGCGGACTGTCCTCGACGACGGCGCACCTCGCGGGGTCCACCCCCATCACGGCCGCCGCGTGCAGAAACAGATCCGGCGCCGGCTTCCCCCGCCCCACGTCCTGCGACGAGAAGATCCGCTCCTCCCCGAACCGCCCGTACAGCCCGGTCGTCCGCAGCGCCACCCGGATCCGCTCATGGCTCCCCGACGACGCCAGGCAGTACGGCACACCCGCGGCCGTCAGCCCGTCCAGCACCTCGGCGACCCCGGCCACCGGCTCCAGGTCCCGCTCGAACGCCGCGAACACCCGCGCCTGGAACGCCTCGTCGAAGTCCGCCGGCAGCCGCTCCCCCGACCGCTCCCACACCACGTCGTGCACCCGGTGCAGCGCGGCCCCCATGTAGTCCCGCACCGAGTCCTCGAACGTCGTGGGGTGCCCCAGCTCCGTGAGATACCCGGCGAGAATCCGATTCGATACCGGCTCGCTGTCCACCAGGACGCCGTCGTTGTCAAAGATGACCAGGTCGTACCGCATGCGTCCACTGTAAACGGACGCGGACATACGAAAGAGGCCCGGTCCCGGATCCCTGAAGATCCGAGGCCGGGCCTCTGACAAGAATTGTTCGGCGGTGTCCTACTCTCCCACAGAGTCCCCTCTGCAGTACCATCGGCGCTGAAAGGCTTAGCTTCCGGGTTCGGAATGTAACCGGGCGTTTCCCTCACGCTATGACCACCGAAACACCATGAAACACACACCCGCCCCAAGGGGACAGGTGGGCTGGTTGTTTCAGAACCACACAGTGAACGCGAGCAACAATGGACAAGCCCTCGGCCTATTAGTACCAGTCAGCTCCACCCCTCACAGGGCTTCCACATCTGGCCTATCAACCCAGTCGTCTACTGGGAGCCTTAACCCCTCAA
>NZ_FONG01000046.1 GCF_900112845.1 Actinacidiphila alni | reverse complement strand
GTCGGCGGAGACCACCACCGTGTGGGACACCCCGGGGGTGTTGTCCACGAAGTTGGTGATCAACCAGTTCAGGTTCTGTGCCGCCTGGCTCATCGGACTCAACTAGCGCTCCTGGTTCTGGGGGCCGCCGAGTGGGGGCTCGGGGGCCTGTCCGTTCGTATCAGTTCCAGCAGTGCGCCCTTGCTGGACGCCACGCCGCAGATTACTCAACCTGCCGCGGACGTCCTCGGGTGCGCGGGAGACCTGTGGGCCGCCCTGCGGGGTCTGCGTCGCGGTACCCGGGACCAGGTTGGCCTTGGGCACCCGTCGGGGCAGGCCGGAGGGGGTGACCCCGCCTGCCTTGGGCTCGCGGACCTGCTCGGCCCGCTGCCAGTTCTCGTCATTCGTCGACCGCCAATCGGTCGGCTCGGGTTCCCGTGCCCCCTGGGGCTCGGGAGCCTCCTGAGCAGGCTGTTCCTGTGGTGAATCCGGCTGCCGACGGGTGCGGCGGGGCAGGCCGGCGTCCGTCAGTGAAGGGGAGCCTACGCTCTCGGACGGCTGCTGGGGGAGCTGCGGAGCGGAATCCGTTACGTCCGTTACCTGAGCATCCTGCTGAAGCGGCGGCTGACCCTCCGGAACCGGCCAATCGTCCTGCCCGGCCCGGAAACCGGTGAATTCCGGCCGCTGCGCGGCCTCCTCGTACGACTGCTGCTGGTAACTGCTCTGACCGTAGGAGGGGTCGTACGGCTGCTGGACATAGCCCTCGTCGAAGACCCGGGCGTTCTCCGGGTAGCCGTTCTGGTCGTAGCCCTGCTGCTCGTAACCGGGCTGCGGCGCGAAGCCCTGGTCGTAGCCCTGCGGCTGGAAGCCCTGCTGCTGGTCGTAGCCGGGTTGCTCGTACTCGGACTGTTCGTATTCGGCCTGCCCGTACTCGGCCTGGTCGTACGACGGCTGCTGCGGGAAGTCCGGCGCGGGCTGCTGCGGGTCGAAGCCGTTCGCCTCGTAACCGGCGGTCGCGGCTTCCAGCTGCGCGCGGCGCTCCTCGCGCTGGAGCGAGCGGCCCACCGGGTCCAGCGCCGGGAGCTGCGTGCCCGGCGCCCCCGGCGTCTCGTAACGGGAGTCGTCGAAGCCCAGCTCGGCCGCGGTCGGCATGTGGCCGACCTCCTGCGCCGTCTGCTCGGGCACGATCCGCGAGACGGTGAAGTCGCGGTCGTCGTCGACGAGTTCCTCGCCGCCGCCACCGTGGGTGATCGGCTCGGGCAGCATCACCAGCGAGGTCGTCCCCGCCTGCTCGCCCGAGGGGCGCAGCTGCACCCGGATGCCGTGCCGGTCGGAGAGCCGGCCGACCACGAACAGGCCCATCCGCTTGGCGATCTCGACGTCCACCGTCGGCGGGTCGGCCAGCTTGTGGTTGATGTCCGCGAAGTCCTCGGCGGTCAGGCCGATGCCCTTGTCGTGGATCTCGACCATCACCCGGCCGTCCGGCAGCCGGGTCGCGGTGACCCGCACCTTGGTCTGCGGCGAGGAGAACGTCGTCGCGTTCTCCAGCAGCTCGGCGAGCAGATGCACCAGGTCGGTCACGGCGCTGCCGTGGATGTCCGTCTCCGGTATGCCGACCAGCTCGATCCGGTCGTACGCCTCCACCTCGGAGGCGGCGGCGCGCAGCACGTCCACCAGCGGGATCGGCTGGTTCCACTGGCGGCCGGGCTCC
The DNA here is from genome assembly GCF_900112845.1 of Actinacidiphila alni. Lineage (GTDB taxonomy): Bacteria > Actinomycetota > Actinomycetes > Streptomycetales > Streptomycetaceae > Actinacidiphila > Actinacidiphila alni. The sequence goes on along the minus strand of NZ_FONG01000046.1, from coordinate 3,469 downwards.
TCGCCCGCGAGCACCAGCAGATTCTCGCCGTTGCGGCGCATACGCGTCGCGAGGTGGTCCATCTGGAAGAGGTGCTCCAGCTGGTCGGGGTCGGCCTCGTTGTTCTCCAGCTCGGTGATCAGGGTGAGCTGGCGCTGGATGAGGCCCTGGTTGCGCTGCGAGAGGTTGGTGAAGATCGCGTTGACGTTGCCCCGCAGCAGCGCCTGCTCGGCGGCCAGCCGGACCGCCTCGCGGTGCACCTGGTCGAAGGCGCGGGCGACCTCGCCGATCTCGTCCTGCGAATTGATCGGGATCGGCGCCACCGTGGTGTCCACCCGGCCCGGATCGGTGCGCGAGAGCTGGTCGACCAGCGACGGCAGCCGGGTCTCGGCGATCTCGAAGGCCGCGCCGCGCAGCCGCCGCATCTGCTTGCTCATCGCGCGCGCCACCAGACCGGCCACGATGAAGGCCAGGATCAGCGCCACGATCACGATCGCGGAGTTCACGATCGCGTCCCGCTTGGCGTCGGACGCGATCTGCTTGGCGTCGGACGCGGCCTGGTCGGCGAGCTGCTGCTCGACCGTGCGGTAGGCGTCGAAGGCGAGCGTGGAGGCGCCGAAGTAGGACTCGGGCGTGATGCCCTCGGCGCGCAGCTGCGGCACCGTCTTGCCCGGAGTGGCGATCTCGCCGACCATCTTGTCCAGCGCCGGCGGCACCACGAACGGGGCGTGCGCGGCCTCCGCCTTGCGCTGCGCCTCGGCGACCTGGTCGTTGCCCTTTTTCGCCGCGTCGGCCTGCGCCTGCTTCAGCCGCTGGGCGTCGGCGGCGGTGCCGCCGCCGTTGTACTCCTCGACGGAGATGCCCTGGAGGTACTGGTACGAGCCCAGCGCCGTCTTCTGGAGTGCCAGTTCCTTGTCGGTCACCGGCTCCTGCACCAGGATGTGCATGCCGATCGACCTGGTCAGCGACTCGGCGGCCTTGGCCAGCGACACCGCGTACAGGGTGCGGCCGTAGGAGGTGATGTTGCTGGTGCCGTAGCCCAGCTCGTTGTCCAGCTCCAGCAGCGGGTGCTGGATCTTGACGTAGAACTCCTCGGTCTGCACACCGGACAGCTGCCGGGTGTAGGCGGCCTTGCGGAGCGTGGACAGCTGCGGCTCGACGGCCCGGAAGTTGGCCATCCGGCGCTCCAGGCCGGCCTCGTGCGGCATCTTGGCCGCGGCGGCGTCGAAGGCGCGGGCGGCGTCGTCGGTGGCGGTGCGGGCGGCGGAGACCGTCGGGTCGTCACGCTTTCCGGCCAACAGCGGAACCACCGTGACATCACGTTCGTTGATCAGTGCGTGGCTGTAGGTCGCGGCGGCACGCACCAGATTCGCGGTACGGACGGCGTCGTCGGCCTGCTGCCAGGTGTTCACGGAGCTTTTGACCCGGAAGCCGCCGAAGACGAGAGCGACCAGGACGGGGATCAGGAGGATCACATTGAGGCGGGTGGCCACCCGCCAGTTGCGCATGCTGAACCGGCTGCCCGGCTCGTCCTGCGGCTCCGGAGCGGAGATGGCCGGAGTAGTGCCCCCGGGACGCTGGGGCGGCGTGAAGTTCCCCCGCGGGCCCTGAGCGGGGCCTGCTTCTGCTCGCCTCGTGTTCCTCACTGGACCAACAACCTCTCGGCGACGGCACAACGAAGGCCGTTCCTACTCTCGGGTTCTGCGAATTCCAGCACGTCATGGCGGTCCCAGCCAAACGTCCGGCATATGGGAATCAGCACATGACGGGCGAAGATAAAACGGGCATACGTTCCAACCCCCGCCAAACCCTATGACAGATGTACGCGCTGCGACACCGGCTGAGCGCTAGCAGTGTTCGACGGCCGCCGAAACTCTCTCGAAATGTTATGAAGACGAAGACCGGCCGTGTCGCCTGACACAGCCGGTCCCCGTGGCTTGTTCGGAGCGGTCCGAACCCTTGTATGACCCCGCTATTTCCTGTCTGTCGCGCCCCTACTTCAGCCGCGCGAGCAGCGCGTGCTCGACGAGCGTGATGAGCGCGCTCTTCGCCTCGCCGCGGTGCCGGGCGTCGGTGGTGATGATGGGCGCCTCCGGCCCGATCTGCAGCGCCTCGCGCACCTCCTCGGGACGGTACGGCTGGTGGCCGTCGAAGCCGTTGAGGGCGATGACGAACGGCAGGCCGCTGTTCTCGAAGTAGTCCACGGCCGGGAAGCAGTCCGCGAGCCGGCGGGTGTCCACCAGCACCACGGCGCCGATCGCGCCGCGCACCAGGTCGTCCCACATGAACCAGAAACGGTCCTGGCCCGGCGTACCGAACAGGTACAGGATCAGGTCGTCGTCGAGCGTGATACGGCCGAAGTCCATCGCCACGGTCGTGGTCGTCTTGTCCTGCACGTGGCTCAGATCGTCGATCCCCGCCGACGCCGAGGTCATCACGGCCTCGGTGCGCAGCGGGTTGATCTCCGACACGGCACCCACGAACGTGGTCTTGCCGACGCCGAATCCGCCCGCCACCACGATCTTCGCAGACGTGGTGGACCGCACCGACTGCTGCGCGCCGTACGCGGCCTGCGGCTGCGGCCTAGAGCTTCCGAAGTCCACTGAGCACCCTCTCAAGCAGTGTCACATCAGGCTGGCCGCCCGCCTCGCCGCTGCCCGGCTGATGGATGGCGACCATGCCGGCCTCGGCGAGGTCGGCCACAAGAATCCTGGCCACACCGAGCGGGATGGCGAGCAGGGCGGAGATCTCGGCCACCGACTTGATCTCACGCGTGAGGTGGCAGATCCGCTGGTGTTCCGGCAGCAGCCCCGCGTACTGACCCGGGTCCGCTGTTGTGCTGACCAGCGCCTCGATCGCGAGCTGGTAGCGGGGCCGGGTGCGGCCACCTGTCATGGCGTACGGCCGAACCAGCGGCTGGTCGCCTTCCACCCCGTACGGCGCGTGGTGGGACGCGCCGTACGGGCCCGGCGAAGCGGGTGGCGGGGTCATGAGGGTCCTCCGTGTCCGGGCAGTGCTGTCGCGGTGCGGGAAGTACGGACAAACATGGGGGGATACGTGGAGCTGCGGATGTGTCAGTGCATGAGGCTGCCCTGGAGCTCAGCACGGAGATCCGGTGTGAGCACGGCACCCGCTCGGTCGACGAGCAGGGCCATTTCGTAGCCGACGAGGCCGATGTCGCACTCGGGGTGGGCGAGTACGGCCAGGGAGGATCCGTCGGAGACGGACATGATGAAGAGGAAGCCGCGCTCCATCTCCACCACGGTCTGGTTGACCGAGCCGCCCTCGAAGATGCGGGAGGCCCCGGCGGTGAGCGACGTCAACCCGGAGGCGACGGCGGCGAGCTGGTCGGCGCGGTCGCGGGGGAATCCGTCGGACATCGCGAGCAGCAGGCCGTCGGCGGAGACCACCACCGTGTGGGACACCCCGGGGGTGTTGTCCACGAAGTTGGTGATCAACCAGTTCAGGTTCTGTGCCGCCTGGCTCATCG
>NZ_FONG01000035.1 GCF_900112845.1 Actinacidiphila alni | reverse complement strand
TCCGCAAAGGATGAATTCTCATTCACGTTTTACTTGACGTGCCTCCCGGTCGGTGGCCAGCATGAGAGGGACGCCGCACGCCGATGAGAGAGGGCCTTGAGATGTCCGCAGCAGAGCGACGACCTTTTCCCGGGGCCGGAGCCGAGGCGGCACCGAATCCTCAGGTGATCACCCATCCGTCCAGCGGCCTGATCGTGCACCTGACGCACGCCGACGGTGCTGTGTGGGCCACGGTCAGCGGCGAGATCGACCATGCCAACGCCGAGACGTTCGGGCGGGCGCTGACCGGGAATGTGCTGCGCGCGTGCGACCGGCTCGAGGTGGACCTGAGCCGGGTGGACTTCTTCGACTGCACCGGCCTCAACGCCCTGCTCAAAGCCGGCGCCGTCGCCGACCGGACCGGCGCGACGCTGCGCCTGTCCGACGTCAGCCCGGCCGTGCGCCGCGTGCTCGACCTGACCGGCACCGGCCCGCTGCTCGGCCTGGCCGGCATGGCCGGTACGGACGCGGCCCCGTCGGACCGGCCGCCCCAACCCCGTACCCCGGTCGGTCACCGACGGGCCCGAGTCCACGCCGCCTGACACCAGGACGGCACTGCGGTCGACGGGCCGGCAAAACGTTCGCGCCCCGCCCGCCGCCGCTGCTGATCCGCAACCACCAGGTGGTCCCGGACGCACTCGCGAGCCCGCCTCAACCGCCGCTCGGCATCGCGGCCCAACTGGGCGCGGGACCACGGCAGATCAACGAGACCAGGCTCCTGCCCGGCGGCCGCGTCCTGCTGTACACCGACGGCGTCACCGAAGCGCGGATGACCGACGGGACGTTGTTCGGCATGGAGCGCTTCACCGAGGCGATCGTCCGGGCCACCGTCGCTGGCGAACTGCCCTCGGCGCCCGCGTGCCGGTGACGGACCCTCGGGTCAGCGCGCTCGTGGCAGGAAGTCCGCGAGGGCGGAGGTCAGGGCGGCGGGGGCCTGTTCTGCCACGTGGTGTCCGGAGTCGATGCCGTGGCCGTGGACGTCGGTGGCCCAGTTGCGCCAGATCGCGAGGGGGTCGCCGTAGAGATCTTCCAGATCGTCCTGGAGTGACCAGAGCATCAGCGCCGGACAGCGGACGCGTGTGCCGGCCTCTCGGTCGGCTTCCTCGTGTTTCCGGTCGAGGGTCAGACCGGCGCGGTAATCCTCCAGCATGGCCCGCACCACATCGGGATCACGGGTGGCCCGCCGGAACTCCTGGTAGTTCTCCCGGCCCATCGTCTCGGGATCTGCGTGGTACCAGCTGTCGGGGTCGGCGTTGATCACCCGTTCGGGGATGCCTGGCTGCGCGAAGAAGAACCAGTGCCACCACTGCGTGGCGAACGTCGCGGTGATCCGCGACAGGTGTTCGCTGACCGGCAGGCAGTCCAGGAACACCGCGTGGGTGACGGCGTCGGGGTGGTCGAGCGCGAGACGCAGCGCCACGGCGCCCCCTCGGTCGTGCCCGACGACCGCGAACCGCCGATGCCCGAGATCGCGCATGACGGCCACGATGTCCGCGGCGACGGCCCGTTTGCAGTAGCCGGTGTGATCCGCTGTGAAGCGCGGCCCGCGGGAGCGGCCGTAGCCGCGAAGGTCGGGGCAGACCACCGTGCGGCCGGCGGCCATGAGCCGCGGTGCGACGCGGTGCCAGGTGGCCGACGTACGGGGATGGCCGTGCAGCAGCACCACCGGCGGCCCGTCACCACCGAAGCGCACGAACACCGATGCTTCACCGACGCCGACGTGCTTGTCCTGAAACCCTTCGAACACCTGCTGCCTCCGTCCGATCCGGCTCGGGCTCCGCTCTTGCGTGCCGTCGCAACGTCGATTCCTCTCTTCTGCCCTCCCTGCCCAGCGGACGCAGGGCGGTTCGCTTCCGCGGACGGCGACGGCAGGCCACCGGCGGCTCCCCGTCCGGTGGATCACAGCACGCACGGACGCCGATGGGCGTACACAGGTGGCCGCCGGGACTGGAATGCCGTGAGGTGGGAACTCGGAAACTCCCCGCCGGACACGCCGGCAGGGAAGGCCCGGCGAGAAGGAGCGCGACCATGCCTGCAGGATCCAGTTCCAAGCGGGAACGGCAGTACGGACACATCAAGGAAAGCGCGAAGAAACGCGGCGAGTCCGAGGGCCGGGCAAAGGAGATCGCGGCGCGGACCGTGAACAAGGAACGCGCCCGTTCCGGGGAGTCCAAGAACGCGAGCCGCACGTCCACCAAGGACCCGAAGTCCGCCTCCCAGCGCGGCGGCGAGCGCTCCCACCAGGGCGCCCAGGGCCCCACCCGGGACCAGCTCTACGAGGAGGCCAAGAGGAAGAACATCGAGGGCCGCTCCCGTATGAACAAGCAGGAACTCCGTAAAGCGCTGGGCCGCTGACAGGCGGGCGGCCATCCGCCGCGCTGGAGTCTCGCCCCGGCGCGCATCCGGGCCTTGCCGTCGCGGATCTGGAAATTCGTCGCCGTGGGTGCCCGACATATTGCGGGACTAGTTTTCGGGTCGTGCCGTCTCGTTCGGCTCGGGTGCCTCGGGCGCGATGAGGTCGAGCAGGTTCTCCGTACCGCCGTGAGCGAGCGCGGCCCGCTGCCTTTCCGCCCCGGTGCCGCCGGTGATCAGCTGCTGGACTCCCGCTGTCACCCGCTCGACATCGCCGAGTTCTTTGAGAGCGGGTGTGATGCGGTCGAGCAGGGCGTCGATCACGTCGGCTGCCGGGAAGGGGGTGCCGGTGCGCGGGTCCACCAGGTCGGCGGTCAGCCCATGGCGGGCGGCGTGCCAGCTTGTTGCTTGGAGGAGGGCGGCCGGCGGGTCCAGTGGGCGGATTCCCCGGGAGTCCTCGCGCAGCGCGGTCACGACCAGTCCGCGGGCGATGCCCGCGAGTGTGACGGCGCTCGGGACGTCCAGCTGCACGTCGGGCGCCCGCACTTCCAGAGTCGGGTATTCCTCGGACAGCCTGGCATGCCAATAGAGCTGGTGCCGGTCCGTGATCACTCCGCTGCCCAGCAAAGCGGCCACCGACTCCTCGTAGGCGTGGGCGCCGGAGAAGAAGGGGAGAGGCCCGCTGACCGGCCACCGGCCGAAGACGACGGTGCGCCAGCTGGCGAAGCCGGTGTCATGTCCGTCCCAGAACGGCGAGTTGGCGCCCAGGGCCACGAGCGCCGGCAGCCACGGCCGCAGCCGGCCGAGCGCGGCGGCTCCCGCCTGGCGGTCAGGAACAGCGACATGTATGTGCATGCCGCAGATCAGCTGCTCATCCACCAGCCGTGCCGCGTCCGCACGCATCTCCCGGTACCGCCGCGTGCCCGTCACGGGCACGGCCGCTTCGGCCATGAGGGGCGCACTGCCGGTTGAGGCCAGCCGGCAGCCGACCCGGCGTGCCGCGGCACTCAGCGATTGCCGGAACCGCCCCAGATGCGCGGCGACCTCCCCAAGATCGGAACAGACGGGGGTCGCGACTTCCGCCAGGGCCTGCAGCAGTTCACTGTCGACGTCCCCGTGTTCCAGCCGCGGCTCTTTGTCTGCTGCCGCTTGGAGTCGGCCGACGCGCGGCACCGGTAGCGCGGTCCGGCGGTCGAGCAGCAGAAATTCTTCCTCCACCCCGAGCGTCACGCCTGTCGTCATGCTCACCAGTCGGCGGGGTTGTCAGTGGTGGCCGTGGGCGGAGTCGGACGCGCCGCCGAAGAGACGGGCGACGGCACGGAAAGGCAGCGTGACGACAGTGGCGATGGCACTGCCGATCTTTCCCAGTACATCAGCGATGGCCTTGAGCACAGCTTGTCCTTCTCTTGTCGATGGCGGCATTCTTCGGCACTCATTACGTGCCCCTTGCGGACCGAGTACCCGGAAAGCGGTCAGGCATGGGGGCGGCATCAGTTCCGCCGGGTGAGAGGTTTCGGGGGATCGGGGGAAGGGAGGACTGCAGCCGGTTTCTCGCCGGGCCCGCTTCGTCAGGAGTTGTCGTGGACGCGATCGTTCTGCTCAAGGAAGACCACAAGACGGTGGAGAAGCTGTTCAAGAAGTTCGAGGCCGCGGGCGACAACGCGGTCAAGACGAAGAAGAAGATCGCGGGCCAGGTGATCGAGGAGCTGACCGTCCACGCGTTCATCGAGGAGGAGATCTTCTATCCCGCCGCCAGGGAAGCGGCGCCCGATACGAAGGATCACGTCCTGGAGAGCGTCGAGGAACATCACGTCGTGGTGTGGATGCTGTCGGAGCTGGCCGGCCTCGACGCGTCGGACGAGCGTTTCGACGCGAAGATGACCGTTCTCATCGAGAACGTGCGGCACCACGTCGAGGAGGAGGAGAAGGAGTGGTTCCCCGAGGTGCGCAAAGCCATGGGCCGCAATCGGCTCAAGGACCTCGGCGAACGGATGGAAGCGGCGAAGACCGAGGCACCGCGGGACCCGCTGGCCGTGCAGAGCGCCAGGAAATAGCCGCTGCGGGAGGCCCCGGCCGATGCCGTGCTCACACCCCGGTTCGGGCCGGGGCGGCCCGCACCTCGGCCCGAAGGCATGCCCATGCCTCGTCCCTCACGTTCTCCTCCAGCAGGATGTCGACGGCCAGGCAGGCGAGGGCCTTAGCGGACGCCAGCATCGCCCGGCGACCGCGGTCGCTTGCCGCAGCCGCGGCGAACGCGGCGGTGTGGTCGGACCCGTCGGAGTCCATGATCGCGACGAAGGGGTGGATCGCCGGCACCTTTCCGCTGACATCGCCGATGTCGGACGAACCGAGGTAGGTGTTCGGCTCAGAGTCGGTCAAGGTGATGCCGCTGCGGCTGATGTGCTGGGCGAACCGGGCGGACAGTGGCGTGCTGTCGCTGAAATGCCGGTACCCGTTGCCCACCCGGTCCACTTCGACGCTCGCACCGAGACCTGCCGCCGCGGCCTGCGCGCACCGGGTGACGTCGGCGACGACATCGTCCAGGGCGCTCGTCGTGAGCCCCCGGCAGCCGAACAGCCCTTCCGCGTGGTCGGGGACGATGTTCGTGGCCGTGCCGCCGTCGACGACGATCCCCTGCACATGCGACCCGGCCGGAAACCGGCGGCCGACCGCGCCGAGCAGGTTGAAGGTCTCCACCAGTGCGGCGAGGGCATCAATACCCTCTCCGGGGTTTCCGGTGGGATGCGCGGCCCGCCCGTGGAAACGCGCCCGGACCTGAACCTGCGCCGTCAGCGGCGCCCGTATCTGGTTCCGTACGCCCGGGTGCACCATCAGGGCGGCGTCCACGTCATCGAAGACGCCCGCCGAGACTTCGGCGACCTTGCCCCCGCCGTCCTCCTCCGCGGGCGTGCCGACCGCGAGCACCGTGCCCGGCACCCCGTATCGTGCGGCCACCGTGTGAGCGGCGATCGCCGCGCCCAGCCCGGCCGCGGCGATCAGATTGTGGCCACAGGCGTGGCCGAGTCCGGGCAGGGCGTCGTACTCCATGAGCAGAGCCACCGTCGGCCGTCCCGAACCGCCTCGCCCCACGAATGCGGTCGGCATGTCGGCCACGCCCATGGTGACGTCGAAATCGGCGCCGGTCAGCTCGCCGGTGAGGAGCCGCGCGGCGTCGTGCTCCGCATAGGCGAGTTCGGGGTGCTCGTGCAGCCGAAGCGCCACCTGCCACAGGCGGCCGCCGTGGGCGTCCACCTCGCGCTCGACATCGCCGTACAGCTCCTGTGCCGACATAACGCCTCCCACACGATCGAACGGTACGAAGCGACTACCCGTCGGCGCGACCGCCATCGCTCGCGGACGGGTCGACCCCGCCGAACCCGGCTCCCGCCCCTGCGGCCCATAGAGACCTGGACACAGCAGCGGCCGACCTCATCGTTCGTACGCCTGTTTGACCTGCTCTGCTGAGGGCATCCGGCACCACGACATCATTGGGGGTGACGGCGGTATGCCGGACGAGCGTCAGAGAAAAGTCGCTGATCAGGAAGATCTCCCGCTGAACGATTATGACCATCTCCCGCGGGTGAGCATCGAAGGAAGCATCGGGGCGATGGAGGAGGACGAGCTGGAGCAGCTCGTCCGGTACGAGAGCGCCCATCGTCAGCGGACGCCGGTGATCAGGCTGCTGACCGCGCGCCTGCGGCGGCTGCGTCACCGCAGCCGTGCCCCTGCTCCGGAAGGCGGTTACGGCCCGGCACCGCGCAATTCCCGACCTGGCCGGCATACGCCCGGCTCGCCGAGCGAGTAGTACGGCGAACGTCGGGACGCACCCGAGACGTGCGCGGGCGACCGGAGGCGGTCGTCGTTCCGATTCCACCTCGGATGACGTCCGCCGCGCCTGGTGGGTACAAGGGCGTGGCAGCGGGATTCTGGTGGCACCCGCCGCCCCGGTCACCCCGGGCGGCGATGCGGATCGGGCCGGCGCCGCGGCCGGCGCTCCGTCGAACGGAGGCACCAGTGAAGGTCACAGGACCCGCCCTACGGGTCACCATCATCGTCAACGAGAGCGACACCTGGCGGCACAGGCCCCTGTTCAACGAGATCGTGCAGCGCGCGCGACAGGCCGGTCTCGCCGGAGCGGCCGTCTTCCGCGGCATCGAGGGATACGGTGCCTCCTCCGTCGCGCACACCAACCGGCTGCTGTCACTGAGCGAGGACCTGCCGGTGGCCGTCGTCATCGTCGACACCGAGGAAGCGGTCAGGGCGTTCCTGCCGCGGCTCGACGACCTCGGCATCGGCGGTGTGACCGCTCTCGACCAGGTCGAGGTGGTCCGCCACGTCCACGACGCAGGCGACCGCGAGGAGAAGCGATGAGCCTTCCCGCGGGTCCCGCCGCGCGACTGACCGTCCACCTGACCGGTGGCGCCATATGGCACCACCGGCCCGTCCACGCCGAGATCGTGCACCGCGCCCGCCGGGCCGGCCTGCCGGGGGCCAGCGCCCTCGCGGCGATCGAGGGCTTCGGCGGACACCTGCACGTCCACCAGGAGCACCCGTCCCGGCTGCGCGACCGCACACCCGTCGCGGTCGTCCTCATCGCCGAGGAACAGCGGCTGCGCGACTTCCTCGCCGACCTCGACGACATCCTCGCCGTGCCCGGCGTCGCCGTCATGGACACCGTCCACGTCCATGTGCCGGCGCACCGCGCGACTGACGGCTGAGATTGCCCCGCTTCAGCCGCAGCACCTCGTACGCGGTGGCGGCGACCTGCTGCGAGTGCGTGACGGTGAAGACGCACGTGCCCTCGTCGCGCGCGAGCCGGCGGAAGACGGCGACGATGTCGGCCGCGGTCTCGTGATCGAGGCGGCCGGCCGGCTCGTCGGCGAAGAGAATGTCCACCTCGCAGGCGAGGGCGCGAGCGCCGCCTTCGCGGCGTGCCTGAGCCGGTCGAGGTCGCCCGGGTCTCGGAGGGTGAGGGTGGCCGTCTTGACGACGCCGTCCCTGCCCGTGCCGTTGCCGAGCAGCCTGCTGGCGCCGTCGGCGGTGACGTAGATCCGGTTCGCCGGGTCCATCATCGCCGGCACGTACTGGCCGGTGTCGGCGGTGCCGCTCCTGTAGACACCCGTGACGACGAAGTCCAGCGGCCGGTCGTCCCGCTGCTGGCCCGGGGCCGGGTGCGGCTGGCCCCGAAGGAATGCGCCGTTCTGGAACTGCTGATGCGCGCCGACGGCGCGGTCCTCAGCGCCGAACATCTGCTGGAGAAGGGCTGGGACGAACACGCCGACCCGTTCACCAACGCGGTCCGCCTGGTCATTCACACCCTGCGCAGAAAGCTCGGCACCCCGCAGCTCGTGCACACCGCGACCGGCGCCGGCTACTACCTCGGCAGCCGGTGACCCGCCCCGGGCGGCGCCGTACCCTCGGCATCCACGGCCGCCTCTTCGCCGGCTTCGCGGGCGCCCTCGCGGTGGTCGCCGCGCTGATGGTCGCCATCATCCACATCGGCATCCGCTACGTCCCCGCCTACGAACTCGGCCCCGCCGCCGGTCCACCGACGGAACCGCCAGGCAGGACCCCGTCGGTGCCCGCGCCGCCATTTCCGCCGCCCTCCACCACGCCCCGGCCCACGCCGTACCCGAGCCCGAGCCCGACCGCGCTCACTCCGCTCGCCACCACGAGGGCCGTCCTCCAGGTCGCCGCCCGGGAACCCGGCGGATCCGAACTCGCCGAGCTGACCCCGATGCTGGTGGAGACCAACGAACGCAATATCGCCGTCGTCCAGGCCCTGCTGGAACTGGCCCGCGCCGAACACGTGCCGTTCGACAGCGCGCCCGTGGACCTCGGCCGGATCGCGCGGCACGGCGCCGCGGAACGGACCACCGCCGCCACCGAGCGCGGAATCACCGTCGAGGCCGACACCGAGACCGGCTGCGCGGTCGGCGGCAATGCGGCGCTCCTCGGCCGCCTGGTCGCCAATCTCCTGGACAACGCGATCACCTACAACCACCCGGGCGGCCGGATGGAGATCGCCGTGCACCGCGACAGCCCGCACGGGGAAGGCGTGATCGTCCTCGAGGTCGAGAACACCGGGCCGCAGGTGGACGCCGAGACCACGGAGCGGCTCTTCGAGCCCTTCTACCGGCAGCGCTCACGCATCGCCAGCGACCGCGCGGGCCACGGCCTCGGCCTGGCCATCGTCCACTCGATCGCCCTGGCCCACCACGGCACCGCCGACGCCCGCGCCAACCCGGACGGCGGCCTCACCGTCCGTGTCGAACTCCCACCGGCCACGGCCTGACCACGGCCTGACCGGCTCACCGTCCGCGTCGGACTCCCGCCGGCCACGGTCCGACCGGCTCAGCGCGCTCTCCCGCCACCTTCGGGAAGCGGGGTGCGCAGAGCGCTGCGCCCCGCGCGCCAGGCGTCCAGCAGCACCGCGCCGAGCCGGTCCTCCAGCAGGCCGGTGGCCTCGACGCCGAACACCACATCGGCCTCCAACCGTGGCTCCGCGGCCAGCAGCGGGGCGATCACCTCGTGCCGTACGACCTGTTCGTGGACCGCGTCGGCCTCGACGTGCTCGTCGTAGAAGCGCTCGGCCGCCGGTCCCGCGCCAGTGCGGCGCATCGCCCGCGCCAGCCGCCGGGAACCGGGGGAGGAGGTGATCTCCACGGCGGCGAAGTGCCCGACGAGCGCGCCGCGCAGCGACCGGTGCAGGCCGAAGAGCGACATCACATTGACCGTCGCCAGGGCCTCGGCCGGTGCCGCGTCGAGCCAGCGTCCGTAGGCGGTGTCCAGACCGAGGTCCGCCATCAGGTCGGCGAACAGGCGGGCGTGCACGTCCTCGGCGTGGCCCGCGCCGAATTCGTCGAATTCGACCGCGACCATCGCCGCCTTGGCGCGGCCGTACAGCCGAGGCAGCACCCACGCGTGCGGGTCGGCCTCCTTCAGGTGATACAGCGACCGCAGCGCGGCGTATTCGCGCAACTCCCGCAGGCCGCCCGCGGATTGCAGCCAGTGGCTGACGCCGGCGTCCTCGTCGGCCACCGGCTCGATCAGCAGCGCGTCGATGGCGTCCGCCGCGCTCGGGCGGCTCGGCGCTTCGGCGCGCAGCCGCGCCAGGAAACGGTCTTCGAGCCGGCCGCGCAGCCGCAGCAGCTCCACGTCCCACTCGCGGTCCTCGGCCACCCCGGCGAAGCCCTGGTAATGCAGTTCGTACAGCAGATAGAGGGCGAGCTGCGCGTCGTCGCCGTACGGATCGGCCGCCGTCACGGCGCCGGCGTCCGGCAGTGGCGCCGTGCTGTCGCGCAGCGACGCGATCACGGCGGCCGACAGCGGCCCGCGGGCCGGCGGCAGCGGGGGAGTCGTCGCCCGGGACTCCTGGCGGGGTGCGGTCGTGGTCATGAGCGCTCTCCTTTCCGCGCGGCGCCGTCCTCGTCGGCCCCCGGACACAGGTCCGCCGGACCGTCACCCTCCGACTGCGGCTTCTTCGATTTGCGGCGGTGGCTGGTGTCGCACCACGGATACGTCCGGCTGCGGCGGCAGGTGCAGACCGCGACCACGAAACGGTGCGAGGTCACCGGCACCCCGTCGTCGCCGAGGACCGTCACCGGTCCCTCGACCAGCACGGGGCCGTCGCGCTCGACGACGACCCGGCGGGGGCGTTCAGGCGTGTTCCGCACGGATCACCACCAGCTCCTCCTTGTCCTGGTCGCGGCCGACGATGCCGGTGTCGCGCAGCCACGGCAGCCGGGCGCGCATCACCGGTCCGAAGGGGATCAGTTCGCGGTCGGTCACCTCGGCCCGCAGCCCGCCCCGGGCCAGTGCCGCCAGTGTGTCGTCGGTGCCGCACAGCGCCGAGTGCACCATGAGCAGTACGCCCTGCGGCGCCAAGACCAGCGGCGCGGTCGCGCAGATCCGGTCGACGACGGCCCGGCCGTCGTGCCCGGCGTCCCAGGACCGGGCGGCGCCGCGTTCCGGCGGCGCGATCTCGGGGGCGGGCACATACGGCGGATTGCTCACCACCAGGTCGTAACGGCGGTCGTCACCGGCCAGGTCGCCGTGCAGCACCCGTATCCGGCGTCGCGCGAACAGCGCGTTCGCGCGGGCGGCGAGCACCGCCCGCCACGCGATGTCGACGGCGGTAACCCGGGCGCCGAACCGCGCCGCGCACAGCGCCAGCACCCCGCTGCCGGTGCCCAGGTCGAGCACTTCGGTGCCGGGCGACACGCCCTCATGGCACATGGCCCGCATCAGAAGGTGTGTGTCCTGCTGCGGCTGGTACACGCCCGGCACGGTCAGCATGGGCCCGCTCCTCTCCGACGACGGCATCGGTGACGTACGGTCACCGCTGGACGCTTTCACTGGGCCGAGTGCCCCGATGTCCGGGTGTCACACGGCGGGGAAGGGATTCACCGTCCGGGCGGTTCCACCGCCCGATCGCGGGCACCCACCCCCTATGGCGCCGAGGGACAGCGACACCCCATCGTTGATCGTGCTCGCCAATTTCGCCTCCGCACTCGCCGTCGACCTGTGGGAACAGGGCGCGGTCGGGCAGTGGGCACGGCAGGCGCCGCGCGAGGTCTGGCTGACCCGCCCGGGTGATGTGCTGCTGACCCCGGTGCCCGTCTCCGAGCCCTTCGCGCGCTACGCCTGCGGGCTCACCGGGGTGCCGCGGGAGACCGTCCGCATCGTCACCTTCCGTGACCGCCCGGGTCTGGCGGCGGCCGACACCGTACGGACCACGCCCGGCCTGACCGACGACCTGCGGGCCCATGCCGCCGCCCGGCCCGGCACCCGGCTGCTGCCGCTGGCTCTCGACGCGCCGACCCTGGCGCTCGCGGCGGATCTCGGCATCCCGGTGTCGCCCTGCGGCCGGAGCGGGCCGCCGGTGGGCGCCGAGGCGCTGGCGGTCGCGGCGCTGTGCAACACCAAAGCGGGCTTTCGGTCGGCGGCCCGCGAGACCGGCATCCGTGTGCCGTACGGGCACGACTGCCGCGGCGATGAGCTGGCCGACACCGTACGGGCCGTGCTGCGGCGGTCGGCGGCCGGGCGCGCGGTGGTCAAACCGGACCGGTCGGCCGGGGGTCACGGACTGCGCTTCGTGGCGCGCGGCGACGCGCTGCCCGAGGCGGCCGACGCCGACAGCCGGTGGACCGTCGAGGAGTACGTGCCGCACACGGCGTCGGTCAGTGCGCAATTCCTGGCCCTGCCGACCGGCCCGCGACCGCTCTTCGACGGCGTCATGCGCACCGAGGACGGCGCCTTCACCGGCTACCGCGCCCCGCTCGACGGCCGGGTGCCCGCGGCGGTCCGCGCGGAGCTGGGCCGCTGGGGCGCCGCCCTCGGCCGCCGGCTGATCCGGCACGGCTACCGCGGCCCCTACGACATCGACGCCGTCGTCGGCGACGACGGCACGCTCTACGCCACCGAGAGCAATGTGCGCCGCACCGCGACCACCACGCCGTACGACTTGGTCGTCCGGCTCACCGGTGGCCGGCCCGTCCACTGGTCGACCGCCACCGCCGAGGCGTCCGGGCCGCTCACCTTCACCGACGCGCTCGGCCGCCTGCGCGCCCGGGGGCTGGACTTCGACAGCGGCCGCGGCACGGGGGCCCTGCTCTACGCCGACGCGCCCGGGGACGGCGTGCGCTGGCGGTACGCGGCCGTGGCCGCCTCGGCCGCCGCACGGGACGAGCTGGAGGCCGCGGTCGGTGAGGCTTTTCAGGGCCCGGCTCTTCAAGGCCCGGCCTGAGGTCCGGGGCCCCTCGGGCCTCAGGGCTGGAACACCACCTTGATCGCGCCGTCCTCCTTCTTCTGGAACATCGCGTACGCGTCCGGCGCCCGGTCGAGCGGCACATGATGGGTGGCGAAGGAGTCGACCCCCAGCGGGTCGTCGTCGGTGAGCAGCGGCAGGATCTCGTCGGTCCAGCGCCGGACGTTCGCCTGGCCCATCCGCAGCTGCAGTTGCTTGTCGAACATCGTCAGCATCGGCAGCGGGTCAGCGGCGCCGCCGTAGACGCCGCTGATCGAGACGGTGCCGCCGCGCCGCACCAGCCGGATCGCCAGCTCCAGCGCCCCCAGCCGGTCGACGCCCGCCGTCCTGGTCAGCTTGGCGCCCCACTCGCGGGGCAGCAGCCCCGCCGCGGTCTGCGCCGCCTTGGCGGCCGGACTGCCGTGCGCCTCGGTACCGACCGCGTCGATCACCGCGTCCGGGCCCCGGCCGCCGGTCAGTTCCCCGACCGCCGCGATCAGGTCGTCGGCGGAGTCGAAGGCGTCCAGGTCAAGGGCCACGGTGCCGTCGAGCTTGGCCCGCTCCAGCCGCTCGGGGACCCGGTCGACGCCGATGACCAGCTCCGCGCCGAGATGCCGGGCGACCCGGCAGGACATGGCGCCGATCGGTCCGAGACCGAGCACGACGAGCGTGCCGCCGGCCGGCACGTCCGCGTACCGCACTGCCTGCCAGGCCGTCGGCAGGACGTCGGAGAGATAGAGGAAGCGGTCGTCCGCCGGGCCGTGCGGCACCTTGACCGGGCCGAACTGCGCCTGCGGCACCCGCAGATACTCCGCCTGCGCGCCCGGCACCGCCCCGTACAGCTTGGTGTAGCCGAACAGCCGGGCGCCCATGCCGTGCTCGGTGACCTGGGTGGTCTCGCACTGCGTCGGCAGGCCCGACCGGCACATCCAGCAGGTGCCGCAGGCGATCTGGAACGGCACCACGACGCGGTCGCCGGGCTCCAGGTCCGGCACGGCGGAGCCGACCTCCTCCACGATGCCGATCGGCTCGTGTCCGAGGATGTCGCCGGGGGTCATGAACGGCGCGAGCACCTCGTACAGGTGCAGGTCGGAGCCGCACAGCCCGCTGCTGGTGACGCGGATGACGGCGTCGGTGTCCTCCTCGATCCGCGGATCGGGCACCTCGTCGACGCGTACGTCCCGCTTGCCGTGCCAGACGGTGGCTCTCATCGGATCTGCCTCGTTTCGCCTCGCGGATGATCGGCGCAAGGGCGGCGCGGCCGGTCGCCGTGTCGCGGCGGTGTTCCGACGGCACACGACAACGCATCCGGCGCCGTTTCCCGTGCTCACAGCCGCGTGCCCCGCCACGACCCGGACAAACGTGGTGAAAGCCGGACCCGTATCGCGCGTGGCCCGGCCCACGACGGGCAGGCGCAGGGCATGTCGAATCCCGCCGCGTCACCGCCCGTCCTGCCCGGAGCCGACGAGTCGTACTGGATGCACTCGGGCGACACCACGCGCTTCGCCCCGCTCACGGACGCCGTGACGGTGGACGTCGTCGTCATCGGCGGCGGTATCGCCGGGCTCAGCGCGGCATGGGAGGCGGCGGCGTCGGGCCGCTCTGTCGCCGTGGTCGAGGCGGACCGGATCGCGGCCGGCGTGACCGGTCACACCACCGCCAAGCTGACCGCCCAGCACACCCTTGTCTACGACCGGCTGCGGCGGACCCGGGGCGAGGACGCGGCGCGGCTGTACGCCCGCTCCCAGCAGGACGCGGTCGACCATGTCGCGGCGCTCGCCGCGGAACTGGACATCGACTGCGAGCTGGAGCGGGCCCCGGCCGTCACCTATGCGCTGGACGCCGCCGCCAGGTCCGCGCTGAAGGCCGAGGCCGAGGCGGCACGGGCGGCAGGACTGCCCGCGCGGTACGTCGAGGAGACCGAGCTGCCCTTCGCGGTCGCCGGCGCGGTCCGGGTGGCGGACCAGGCGCAATTCCACCCCCGCAAGTATCTGCTGGGTCTGGCCGCCGCCTTCGTCGCCCGGGGCGGGCGGATCTACGAACGCTCACGGGTGACCGGCCTGCACGAGGGCGAACCCTGCCGGGTCCGCACCGAATCCGGCGCCGAGGTGACCGCCCGCGACGTGATCGTGGCCACCGGCTATCCGGTCTTCGACCGCGCGCTGCTGTTCACCCGGCTCTCGCCGCGCCGCGAACTCGTCGTCGCCGCGCCCATCGACGCGGACGCCGCCCCGCACGGGATGTACATCACCGAGGACGAGAACAAGCGGTCGGTACGCACCGCGCCGCTGCCGGAGGACGGCCGCAGGCTGCTCATCGTCACGGGCGAGAGCTTCACGCCGGGCGCGGGCGACACCCACCGCCGTTTCCTGCGGCTGGACGCATGGATGCGCGAACGCTTCCCCGTCGGGCCGACCGCATTCCGGTGGGCGGCCCAGGACAACGACCCCACCGACACCGTCGCGCTCGTCGGCCGCCTGCGGCCCGGCGCCCGGCACACCTATGTGGCCACCGGTTTCGGCGGCTGGGGCATGAGCGGCGGCGTGATGGCGGGCCGGCTGCTGGCCGCGCTGCTCGACGGCACCCCGCCGCAATGGGCGGGCCTGTACGACCCGCTGCGGGTCCTGCCCGTCCTGAAGGAAGCACCCGCGCTGCTCGGCCACCAGGCCGAGGTGGCACAGCACTTCGTCGGCGACCGGCTGCGCACCGCCCCCGCCGAGACCGTCGAGGACATCGCGCCCGGCGGCGGCGCCGTGGTCCGTGTGAACGGCAAGCGGTGCGCCGTCCACCGCGACGCGGACGGCGCCCTGCACGCGGTCTCCGCGCGCTGCACCCACCTGGGATGCGTGGTCGCGTACAACCCGGCCGAGACCACCTGGGAGTGCCCCTGCCACGGTTCCCGCTTCGGCGTGGACGGCGCGGTGCTCCAGGGACCGGCGGTACGGCCCCTGGAGCCGCGGGACCTCGACTGAACCTCCCGCGCGCCCCCGCGATTTGACGGCCCGTCAGTTGAGCCGGGAGCGCCAGTCGTCCGGGACGCGGCCGGCCGGGCCGGGGACCGGCTGGTCCTCGGGGTGGCTCTGCGGCGGCGCGAGGGCGACGTCGGTCTCGACGTACTGGTCGGAGGTGAAGTCCCAGAACCAGTCCTCGCCCGGCTCATAGCTGCGCATCACCGGGTGTCCCGTGGCCTTGGAGTGCGCGCTCGCGTGCTGGGCGGGGGAGGAGTCGCAGCAGCCGATGTGGCCGCACTGCGCGCAGCGGCGCAGGTGCAGCCACCAGCCGCCGCCGGCGTCGCAGTCGGCGCAGCCGGGGCCGCTCGGCGCGGCGGTCGGGTCGATGCCTGGGATGGTCGTCATGACGGCTCCTGCTGGGTCGCGGACGGGCTGCCGGTGGTGTCGGGGGACGGGCTCGCGGTGTCATCGGCGGGCGCCGCGCCGTCCTCCGGCGGCGCGGCGGCGGTCAGCGGCAGACGGACCAGGAAACGGGTGTCGCCGGGGACCGACTCCACCTGGAGGTCACCGTGGTGCTTGTTGACCACGATGCGCCAGGAGATGTCGAGCCCCAGACCCGTACCCTCGCCCACCGCCTTGGTGGTGAAGAAGGGCTCGAAGATCCTTTCCCGGATCTCCGGCGCGATACCGGGACCGGTGTCGCGGAATTCGACCAGCAGCTGATCACGGTCGCGGTCGAGCGCGGTGCGCACCGTCAGGGTGCCGGTGCCCTCCATGGCGCTCACCGCGTTGTCGATCAGATTCGTCCACACCTGGTTCAGCTCGCCCGGATAGCCGGGGATCCTCGGCAGCGTACGGTCGAAGTCCTTGACCACCTTGATGCCAGGACCGAATTTGCCGGTCAGCATGTGCAGCGTGCTCTCCAGCAGCTCGTGCACATCGACCACCTGGTACGGCGCCCGGTCGAGCTGCGAATACTGCCGCGCCGCGTTGACCAGTGTGGAGACCCGGGTGGTGGAGTCCTGGATCTCGTTCATCAGCAGCTCGGTCTCGATGGTGTAGTTCAGCCACCGCATCGCGCTGTCCAGGGCGTCCGGCGTCACCACGGCCACGACCCGCTCCAGCCAGTCCGTGTCGAGACCGGCCTGCACGAAATTCGGTGCCAGGTCCCAGCCCGCCGTGACGTTGTGGTCGTCCAGCCAGTCCGTGAGGGCGTCCTCCCGGTCGGCCGTCTCCAGCGGCGTCAGCTGCACCGCCTTGGCGGACTGCTCCACCGCCCGCTCCTGAAGCTCCATCAGCGTGGCGAGCGTGGCCCGGTCCAGCGGCCCCGAGGCGATGAAACCGAGCTTGTGCCGCATGCCCGCGACCCGCTCGCGCAGCGTCGAGGTCGCGCGCAGCGCCGCCGCCGCCGGATTGTTCAGCTCATGCGTGAGGCCCGCCGACAGCGACCCCAGCGCCAGCAGCCGCTCGCGCTGCCCGATGGCCTGCTTGGTGTTGCGGCTGCCGAAGAACAGGCCCTCCAGCATGTGCACGGCCATCGGGAACCACTCGCGCATCAGCTCCGCGAAGGAGTCCGCCGACAGCACGAAGAAGCGGGACGGCTCGGTGACCCGCAGCGAGCCGTTGTAGACCTGCGGCACCCGGTCGCCCAGATACGACTGGAAGGCGCCCGCGTACACCCCGCGGTCGGAGGTGCGGGAGACCTCCACGTCGTCCGCGCCGACCCGTCGCGACATCACCACCGTGCCTTCGAGCAGCACATAGAAGCAGGTCGCGGCCTCGCCCTCCTTGTAGACGAAGCCCGGCTCCTCCATCTGGACCCGGCCCCTGCGGCACAGCCAGTCCAGCTGCTCGTCGGTCAGCTTCTCGAACAGGAACAGCGACCGCAGCTCTTCCACGCTGCAGGGCAACTGCGGGGCGCTCATAGCCGCTCCAGGTATCGGTGCACGAGCATGACGGCCATGGCGCCCTCGCCGACCGCGGACGCCACGCGCTTGGCGGACTCCGACCGCGCGTCACCGGCCACGAACACGCCGGGCACGCTGGTCTCCAAGTGATACGGCGGCCGCTCCAGCGGCCAGTCGGCGGGACGCTCGCCCGGCGGCGCGAGATCGGGCCCCGCCACGACGAAGCCGCGCTCGTCGCGCAGCACCGTCCCGTCCAGCCAGTCGGTGAGCGGCGCGGCGCCGATGAAGACGAACAGCCAGCCCGCGTCGACCGTCTCGGTCGTGCCGTTGGCGGTGTCGCGCAGCGTGATCCGCTCCAGGTGGTCCTCGCCCTCGGCGCCCACGACCTCGGTGCAGGTGCGCACCCTGATCGACGGGGTCGCCGCGATCTGCTGGATCAGATAGTGCGACATGGAGGCGGTCAGCGAGTCGCCGCGCACCAGGATCGTCACGGACTTGGCGCCCCTGGCCAGATAGACCGCGGCCTGCCCGGCGGAATTCGCGCCGCCCACGATGTAGACGTCCTGCTCCTGGCAGCGGGCCGCCTCGGTGAGCGCGGAGCCGTAGAACACCCCGCGCCCGGTCAGCTCGGCGATGCCGGGGGCGTGCAGCTGCCGGTAGGAGACGCCGGTCGCCAGGATGACGGTGTGCGCCGAGACGGCCGAGCCGTCGGCGAAGTGCACGGTGCGCGCCGAGCCGCACACCTCGAGCCCCGTGACCTCGCACGCGGTGAGGATCTCCGCGCCGAAACGGGTGGCCTGCCGGTGCGCCCGGTCGGTGAGCTGACCGCCGGAGACACCGTCGGGAAAGCCCAGGTAGTTCTCGATCCGGGAACTCTGCCCGGCCTGGCCGCCGGTCGCGGTGCGCTCCACCAGCACGGTCCGCAGCCCCTCGGAGGCGCCGTAGACGGCCGAGCCGAGACCGGCCGGGCCGCCGCCGATGACCACCAGGTCGTAGAAGCGCGCCGACGGCGTCGTCGCCAGACCCACGCTGCTGGCCAGGTCCTGGTCGGTCGGCTCCACCAGCGGCTTGCCGTCGGGGGTGATCACCACCGGCAGCCGGGCGCCGTCCTCGTCCGCGGCCGACAGCAGCGCCTGGCCCTCCGGCTCGTCGGAGGCGTACCAGTGGTACGGCACCTGATTGCGCGCCAGGAATTCGCGGACCCCGGACGAGCGCGCCGACCAGCGGTGGCCGACCACCTTGGTCTCGCGCACCGGCCGGTGGTCGGAGGAGCGCCAGGCGTCGAGCAGCGCGTCGACCACCGGGTAGAGCTTCTCCTCCGGCGGGTCCCACGGCTTGAGCAGATAGTGGTCGAGGTCCACCACATTGATCGCGTCGATGGCGGCGCCGGTGTCGGCGTACGCCGTCAGCAGCACCCGGCGGGCGCCGGGAAAGATGTCCATCGCCCGTTCGAGGAATTCGATGCCGTTCATCTCCGGCATCCGGTAGTCCGCGAGGATCACCGCGACCGCGTCACCGCGCAGCCGCATCTCGCGCAGCGCCTCCAGCGCGGACTCGCCGGACTCCGCGCGCACGATGCGGTGGCCCTCGCCGTAGCGCCGGCGCAGGTCGCGTGCGACCGCGCGTGACACCGCGGGATCGTCGTCGACGGTCACGATCACGGTCCGTGTCGCGCCGCTGGGCTCTGTCCCCAGCATCCATGCCCCCATTCGTGCGGATGACCAGTGCCGGGGCGGGGCGCGGGGCCGCGCCACGGCATTCCCATCCTAGGTACGGGGCCCGCACGCCGCAGGGCCGCGGCGTTCGCTGTGGGAGGACGGAGGGCCGCGCCCGGCGCCCGCCCGCGACCGCACCGTCACTCAGCGTGCACGGCCGCAGCGGCTCGACAGGAGGACCGGGCGCATCGACGGCACACTGGTCAGGGGCGGCGGTCGCGACGGCGCGACGGCGCCCCGGTCCCGCGGCGGAGCCGAGCGGTGGCGCCCGGCAGCGCGAGCGAGCGGCCGATCCGCCCGGCGACGCCGAGCAGCCCGGTCGCCGCGCCCAGGACCGCCCTTTTCCGAGAGCAGCCGAGCAGGTGGTGAACGCCGTGTCCATGCGCCAGAGCCCGAGCGCGCGTCCCGCGCAGGGCGCGACATCGAGCGACGCCGTCTTCGGAGCGCCGTGCTGGGTCAGCCTGACCTCGCGCGACCTGGCCGCCACACACCGCTTCTACGCGGCCGTGCTGGGCTGGACCTTCCGGGCGACCAAGCTCGGCGGCCGGTTCAGCGTCGCCCTCGACGACGGCCGCCCGGTCGCGGGCATCGGTGAGCTGGCGTCCGCCTGGCAGGTGCCGGTCGCCTGGACGCCGTACTTCGCGGTGGAGGACGCCGACGAGACCGCGGCACGGATCAGGGAGCGCAGCGGCACCGTCGCGGTCGGCCCGATCGCCTTCGACTCCGGCCGCGCCGCCCTGGCGGCGGACCGCAACGGCGCGGTCTTCGGTATCTGGGAGGGCCTGCTCTCCGAATCCTGGCCGCGGTGGCGCGACGAGCAGCCGGTGTGGCTGCGGCTGCGCACCCAGGACCCCTTCGACGCGGCGATCTTCTACGGCGGTGTGCTGCTGTGGGCCAGCGACCGGCCGGGGGCGTGCGAGGTGGCGTACGAGGGCGGCGAGGTGGTGCTGCGCAGCGCCGGCCGGGTGGTGGCGCGGCTCGGCCCCGGCGCCGTGCCCGCCGCGCCCGACCCGGTGGAGCGGCCGCACTGGGAGGTGTTCTTCACGGTGCGCGATCTGCCCGCCGCGCTGCGGGCCGTACGCGGCAACGGCGGCGACGTGGTCGCGCGGGCGTCGGCGCCCACCGGGGAGTCGGCGGTGGTGCGCGACCCGGACGGCGGCCTGTTCACCCTGACGGTGCCGCACTCCTGACGGCCCGTGGGTGGTCCGTTCGCGTGACAACCCGCCGCCCGGACAACCCGTTTGCGCGCCGCGTCAGCCATACGCGCGCCAGCATGTGCGGCCCGCGCCGGGGCGGGTCACGGTGAAGGCTCACCCACCCACACCACAGGAGAGTGACATGCTTCGTCGTATCGCCATCACCGTCGCCGCCGTCTCCGCCGCCGGACTCCTCTCGGCGGTGCCGGCCGCCGCTGCCGTCGCGCACGACGGCGGGCACTCCGGAATGGGCGGCTTCCACACCGAGGGCGGTTACGCCGGCGCCGAGCACGTCAACCTCGGCGGCCCCTGGGGCATCACGAAGGACAGCGCCCACATGGGCGGCTTCGAGGCCGGTGGCGGCTTCGCCTTCGAGAGCCACCACTCCCACTGACCGGCTGCCGTCACCCTGACTGACGGCTCCGGTACGGCGCGCGGCCCCGCGTCCACGGCATTGCTGTGGACGCGGGGCCGTCGCGCGCGGCCCGCCGGAGCGGACCCGGCGGTGAACGGACCGTGGCTCAGGTGTTGTTGGCGAGATTCTGCAGACCGGTGTAGGCGCCGTTGAAGTAGTCCTGGTCACCGGGGAAGACACCGGAGTCGGCGTGCTGCCAGAAGGTGTAGAAGCCCCAGCCGGCCGGCAGGGTGCCCACGGTGGAGGCGTACCGGGCGATGAACAGCGGGTCGTTGCCGCTGTACGCGGAGGTGTTGCCGGTGCAGGTCGTCCACCAGTTGGTGGTGGTGTAGATCGTCGCCCAGCGCGTGGTCTTGGCGTGCACCTCGTTGAGGAACGACGTGATCCAGGTGCGCATCGCGGCCTGGCTCAGGCCCCAGCAGGTGGAGGAGGGCCCGTACTCGATGTCCAGCATGGGCGGCAGGGTCTTGCCGTCCTTGGACCAGCCGCCGCCGTGCGCCACGAAGTAGTCCGCCTGGGCCGCGCCCGACGAGGCGTTGGGGTTGGCGAAGTGGTAGGCGCCGCGGATGAAGCCCGCGTTGTACGAACCGGTGTAGTTCGCGTTGAAGTTGGGGTCGCGGTAACTGGTGCCCTCGGTCGCCTTCATGTAGACGAAACGGCCGCCGTTGGCGTACGCGGCACCCCAGTTGATGGCGCCCTGGTAGTGGCTGACGTCGAAGCCGAGCGTCTGGGTGACCATCGGGGTCACCGCGGCGCGGTCCGCCGAGCGGCCCTCGTGCGCGGCGACGGTCGAACCCATCCAGTCCAGCTCGGGGTTGACGGTCCGGTGTCCCGCGGCGGGCGCCGCGGCCGGGCCGGCCGCGGCGGTGGCGTTGCCGGGCGCCGCGACGAACAGGGCGAGCAGGGCGGTCAGTGTGCCGATCGCCGCGAGCGCGCGGCGTGGCACCGACCGGCGCCGGGAGTCGTGTCCGGCGTTGTGCATGGGGCGCCTCCAAGGGCGAGGGGGGTGGTTCCTTGGTGATGCGGTCATGACAGCGCGACACCGTACGCAGGGGGAATGGTGAGGTGGAAGGGGCTCCGGTGAACAATATTGGTCTGGACCACTGCCGAAGGCCCCGAGCTGCGACGGGCCCCGGCACTGAAACGGCGGCGGCGGACACTGAAAGTGCGGTGAAGGACGCCGAAAGTGCGCGGGACGTGGCCGAGTGTGGTGTGGACAGCCCGCCGGACGGTGTGATTAATCGGTAGGCACAGGCCCCGGCGGTCGCGTCCGCGGCCGTGACGGGGACGCGACCGGTCGTACGGCACGCCGGCACCGGCGTACCGGACAAGGGGGGAGACCCGATGAGCAGCGGACTCAACAAGGGCAGCAGCCGGATCGAGGTCCAACTGCGCTGGGACCCGAGCCCGTTGGGAGCGCCGGACACCGACCTGGATCTGGTCGCCGCGACCTTTCCCACCGGTGACCGGCACGGCGCGCCCGCCTACCTGGTGCATTTCGGCAGCAGGTCACCGGACGGCACGATCACCCTGAACCGCGACAGCAAGACCGGCAAGGGCCTGGGCGCCGACGAGACGATGACGCTGGAACTCGACCGGCTCTCGGACTCCTACGGCCGGGTCGTGATCGGCGTCGCCATCCAGCAGGGCGGAGGGCGCCAGACCTTCGGCGAGGTGGTGCGGCCCGACATCCGCTTACTGGAGGGCTACCGCACCTTGCTGGCCTACGAATTCACCGACGTGGCCGAGTCCACCGCGGCGACCGTCGCCGAATTCTTCCGCGGCGACGCGGGGGAGTGGCGCTTCGCCACCGACATCCGCGGCTACGACGCCGACCCGGCCGGTTTCGGCCGTCTGATGGGCGGCGGCGCCCACTGACCGTACGGTCCCGACAGGACGGAGCCGGGCCCGCCGCGCTGGCGGCGGACCCGGCTCCGGAGGACCTTCGCGCTGATCAGCCTCCGCGGACGATGTTCTCCGCCTGCGGGCCCTTCTGGCCCTGGGTGACGTCGAAGGTGACGGGCTCGCCTTCGGTCAGCTCCCGGTATCCGTTGCCCTGGATGTTGGAGTAGTGGGCGAAGACATCGGGGCCTCCGCCGTCCTGGGCGATGAACCCGAAGCCCTTCTCGGAGTTGAACCACTTCACCGTGCCGTTGGCCATGCGTGTAAGTCCTCTGCGTCTGTGGGCCGTACCGGCCGCGGACCCCGAAGGGACCGCGCCCCGGATGCCTTCCTACGGGCACCCGCAGCCGTACGTACCCCGTCGCGAGCCGCGGCATGCACGCCGGATCCGCGGATGACCGCCGAGGCGTACTCACGCACCTCGCGCGGCCGTGTCCGCCGCGTCCCGGCGTGCCGGGCGACCTCGCCGACGCCGGGCGGGCCGCCACGTGGGATGCTGGTCGGGATCCGATCTTGACAAGGAAACGCGGCGGCATGGGAACGGCACGGAGGATCCGCACCAGGGTCTGGGACCGCTATTCGGCATCCGACCCCGGCCTGCTGCGGCTGATGGCGGGTCTGCGCACGGTCGGCTCGATCGGCCTGACCCTGCTGATCCTGTCGCTGCTGGACATCTCCGTGACCCACATGGTCGCCGGCGCGATGGCCGCCATGGTCTCCACCTTCGCCATCCGCGAGAAGCGGGTCCGCGACCAGGCCGTCACACTCGCCCTCGGGCTGCCCACCGCCTTCGCCTCGGTGTCGCTCGGCGCGCTGCTCAACCCGCACATCGTCATCGGCGACATCGCCTTCATCGTGCTGATCTTCGGCGCCGCCTACGTCCGCCGCTTCGGCGACCGGGGCAGCGCGCTCGGCATGATCGGCTTCCAGATCTACTTCCTGTCGCTGTTCGTCCACGCCACCGGCTCGGGCCTGCCCTCGCTCTACCTCTCGCTGGCCATCGCCTTCGCGTGCAGCGCCGTCATGCGCTTCGCCCTGGTCCCCGAGACCCCGGAACGCACCCTTGACCGGCTGCGGCAGGCGTTCAGGGCCCGCACCGCGCAGCTCGTCGCCACCCAGATCGAGCTGCTGGACGCCGAGCCCGAACGGCTCGAAAGCGTCATCGCGGACCTGCGCAAGGACATCGCGCGCCTCCACGAGGCCGCGCTGATGATCCAGGGCGCGCTCGACGGCGGCACCGACGACGAGACCACCGCCGCCCTGCTGCAACGGCGTGTCGCCGACGCCGAGATCGCCGTCGAACGGCTCGGCCTGCTGCTGCTCACCGCCCGCAGCGGCGAGCGCGCCGACACCCTCACCCTGCACCTGCCGAACGCACCGCTGCCCGCACCCGCCCGCCGGGTGCCCGACGAGGACGACGCGCTGCGCAAGCTCCGCACCGAGCTGCGCGCCCTGCACCTGCTGGTGACCCGGCTCGGCGCCGGCGACCCCGGCACCGCGGTGGCACGGGTGCGCAACCGCCTGCTGGCCTACCGCGACGAGGAGAATCTGCCGTCCGCCTCGCTCGCCGTGCAGGACGCCTTCCGCGGCATCGGCGAGGCCGCGCGCTCCGTCCTGGGCCTGCGGCTCGCGCTCGACGGCCCCGGCGACGAGTCGGACGACACCCCCGAGACCATCAGGTCCCGCGAGGAGTTCGAGGCCGAGGACCTGGCGCTGGCGGGCGAGGGCGAGACGGAGCAGGACCGCACCGGCCTCAAACGGCGTACGACCCGAGCCGCGATCCAGGTCTCCGCCGGTTCCGGCCTGGCCATCCTGGGCGGCGAATTCCTGTCCACCCAGCGCTGGTACTGGGCGGTGCTGACCTGCTGGGTGGTCTTCCTCAACACCTCGTCCACCGGCGAGATCCTGGTCAAGGGCTACCGGCGGCTGATCGGCACCGTCTGCGGCGTGGTGGCCGGTGTGCTGCTCGCCGGAGCGGTCGGCCACCACACGGTGACCGCGTTCGTCCTCGTGCTGGTGCTGATCTTCGCGATGTTCTTCACCGCGCCTGTGTCGTACGCGCTGATGTCGTTCTTCGTCACCGCGATGCTCGGCCTGCTCTACAGCCTGCTGCACACCTACAGCGTGCATGTGCTCGTGCTGCGGATCGAGGAGACGGCGCTCGGCGCGGCCTGCGGCATCATCGCGGCGGTGCTGATCTTCCCGGTCCACACCGACCTGCGCACCGACGAGCAACTGGTCACGGTGCTGGAGCGGCTGCGGGACGTCGCCACCTCGGCCGTCGCCCAGCTCAGCGGCGGTCCCGCCGTCGACCTGCTGGACATGGCACGCGAACTGGACACCGCGCTGGACGACCTGCGCCGCTCCACGCACCCGCTGACCCACCCGGTCACCCCGCTGCGCGGCCGGCGGCGCACCGCCCGCTATCTCGTGGCGCTGCTGGAGACCTGCGCCTACCACGCGCGTTCGCTGGCGGCGACCGCCGAACTGGTGCCGTACAGCACGAGCATCGCCGCCGACCCCCGGCTGGCGGCCGTCGGCGTACGCCTGGAGCACAATCTCGACGTGCTCATCGCGCATGTCGAGGACGTCACCGACGAGCGGCCCAGGGACTCCAGGGGCGGCAAGGACGCCGACGACATCAAGGACGCCGCGCGGGGCAGGGCGGCGCGGCACGGCACCGTGGACGACGCGCTGCGCACCGAGCCGAGCATCGCCTCGATGCTGGAAGGCGGCGGCTCGGGGGTGCCGCGGTCCGGCTCCGTCACCTTCCGGGTGCTGCGGCACCTCCAGCGGCTCGACGAGGGCGTGGCCGGCCTCGCCCGGCCGCTCGGGGTGTCGGTGACCGCGGGCAGGGCCGGCCGCAAGAGCGGCCGGCCCGCGGCCTGAGCCGTTGCGCGCAGGTCAGAGCAGAGGGAAATTCTGTGCCGCGGAGCCGTTGCAGTCGTGGATGCGCAGCCGGGTGCCGTTGGCGGTGGCGCCGTTGGGGGAGTCCAGGCAGCGGCCGGACTGCGGGTTGAGCAGCGAACCGTCCGCCTGCTGCTGCCAGACCTGGCCGCCGACCCCGTTGCAGTCGTACAGCTCGACGAGCGTGTCCTGCGCGGTGCCGTTGCCGTTGATGTCCAGGCAGCGGCCGAGCGTGCTCAGCGAGCCGTTGGAATTGTGCGTCCAGTGCTGGTCGCGTGCGTAGGGCTGGCAGTCCCACAGCTGGACCGCGGCGAGATTGCCGCCGGTGTCGTCGGCGGCGACGTCCACGCACTTGCCGCCCGGGCCGACGACCGGCGCTCCGCTGTTCACGGCGAATTTCTGTGCCGCGGTCCCGTTGCAGTCGTGGATGCGCAGCCGGGTGCCGTTGGCGGTGGCGCCGTTGGGGGAGTCCAGGCAGCGGCCGGACTGCGGGTTGAGCAGCGAACCGTCGGAGCGCTGCACCCACTTCTGGCCGCCGACACCGTTGCAGTCCCACAGCTCGACCAGGGTGTCCTGGGCAGTTCCGTTGCCGTTGATGTCCAGGCAGCGGCCCAGCGTGCGCAGCGAGCCGTCCGCGTCGTGCGTCCAGTGCTGATCGGCGGCGTTGGCCTGGCAGTCCCAGAGCTGGACGGCCGCGGACCGGCCGGCGACGTCGTCGCCGGTGACGTCCATGCACTTGCCGCCGGGGCCCGCCACGGTGGCGGGCGCGACGCCGGCCGTGTCACCCGCGTAACCGGCGGCCACGATGTTAGCCTGCACCGCGTTGTCCGCGGCGTCCGACGGATAGCCGGAGGTCATCACCCCCTCGAAGAACGACCCGCCGGCCCGGTTGCTGTTGTCGCCGCCGGTGCCCATGACGATCGAGCCCTCCTGGCGCATCGGTGCGTAGCCGGGCGGCAGCGCGCCGTTCCACCAGGTGGTCAGCGCGCCGGACTGCGCATTGCCGCCCTTGAGGGCGAAGGACGTCTGGCCGTTGTTCTTGAGCAGGGCCGTGACGAAGGCGCTGGAATTGCCGCCGTTGACGCTGTGCGCGTTGGTGTCGGCCTGGAAGATGCCGTTCTCCAGGTCCGCCTGCACCCAGGGCCCGCTGCCGTGACAGGGGTTGCAGGCCGTGATCGGGGAGATGTTGAGCGCGTCCATGTGACCGGCGCCGGTGTCGTTCTCGGCCGCCTCGACATTGCCGAAGTCGAAACAGCAGTCCCTGATGGTGTGGGTGCCGCTGGTCACCATGTACATGCCCTCGGGCTGGCCGTTGACGGCGACCCCGGAGCCGACCGCGTGCCGGTAGCCGACACCCGGTGGCACATAGACGCCGTAGACGGCGTGGCCGCCGACGGTGACGTGCAAGGCGTCCGCCATCGCACCGGAGTTGGCGGCGCCCGCGGTGCCCGCGCCGGCGATCGTCAGGTCGTTGTGGCGCGGTGACTGGTCGTAGATCTTGGAGATGACGCACGGTCCCGACGCGCAGAAGACGTTCTGCGGTCCCGCGTCGGCGATGCCGCCGGCCGCGAGGAGCCCGATGTCGAGCGTCGCGCCGTCCCGGACCCGGGTGACCTGGTACAGGTGCCCGCCGTACGAGCCGTACAGCGCGCGGACGGTGCTGAAGGCGCCGACACAGGGTGTGCCGGCGTTGCCGTAGATGTCGCAGGGCTGGTCCGTGGCGGCGTGCGCCGGACCGGTGACGCCGACCAGCAAGCCGAGGGCCAGGGCCAGGGTCGCGCCGAGGGCGAGTAACGCGCTGCGGAGGCGTCCTTGTGCGAGCCGCACATGCGGCCGGTGGGGGGTGGGGGTCATCGTCGGCCTTTCTCCGTGTGCTCCCGTTCCAGTGTGCTCATACGATTCAGCGCATAAGAAGCTAAGGGCGGCGCGCCATGGCCGTCAAGGCGTGGACCTGCGGGATTACGGCTCGATAATCTCGTGCCGGACTCTTGACGTGGCCAAGGACGTGACCTAGCGTCCGAAGTGCTGAATCGTTAGAGCAGATCGCTTGAACACCGTCCGGACGGCAGGTCCGGACCCGGTCGGACACTCGGTTGGAGCACCCCATGACGTACATCCGCAGCGGCGTCCCGTCGGGAGCGCGGCGATGACGGCGGCCGAGCGCGACGAGCACCGTGACGAGCACCGCGGCCCGGACCGGGACGCGAGCCGCCCCGACAGCAATGTGGTCCCGCTGGGACGGGACACGCCGGCGGAGGGGGCCGACGCGAACCGGCCGGGCGGCGGCCGCGGCCGCCGCAGACCCACGGCCGCGGCCGACAAGCGCGCCACCGTCACGCTCAAGGACGTCGCGACGGCCGTCGGGGTCTCGCAGAGCGCCGCCTCCATGGCGCTCGCGGACCACCCGCGGATCAGTGAGGCGACCAAGGAAGCGGTACGGGCCGCCTCCGCCAGGCTCGGCTATGTGCCGAATTCGGCGGGCCGCGCCCTGCGGGCCGGCCGGTCCACCTCGATCGCGGTCGTCGTGCCGCAGACCGGCCAGCATGTCTTCGGGCACCCCTACTTCATGCATCTGCTGGTCGGGGTGACCGCCGAGGCCAACGCCCGGGACGCCGCGCTGGTGGTGTCGACCAACCCCGACGAGTCGCACGGCGTCGCCGCGTACGAACGGGTGCTGCGCTCCCAGGCCGCGGCCGGCGCGATCGTCGCCTCGGCCTCGATCAGCGACCCCAACGTCAACCGCATGGTGGACGCGGCCCTGCCGGTGGTCCTCGTCGGCCGCTTCGTCCATCTGCCGCACGCGGCGAGCGTCGGCATCGACGAGGTGGCGGGCGCCGCGGCGATCGCTCGGCACCTGGTGCAGGACCACGGACTGACCCGGATCGCGCACATCAGCGGCCCGCTCAACCATCAGACGGCTGTCGACCGTTACGAAGGCTTCCGCACCGCGCTCGCCGAATCGGGGCGGCAGTGCACCCACACCCTGGCCGTCGGCGACTTCAGCGAGGAATCGGGGATGCTCGCCGCCCGGCAGGTGCTGGACAGCATGTCCGACGTCCAGGCGATCTTCGCCGCCAACGACGAGATGGCCTACGGCGCGATGCTGGAGATCCGCTCCCGCGGACTGCGCATCCCCGAGGACATCGCACTGGCCGGGTACGACGACTTCGGCGTCTCCCGGCTCACCACGCCGGGGATCACCACCATCCATGTCCCGGCCGAGGCGCTGGGCCGCCAGGCCGCGGCGATCCTCTTCGACCTGGTGGACGGGACGACACCCGACCCGGTCCACACCGTGCTGCCGTTCGAGCTCGTGATCCGCGAGTCCTGCGGAAGCCACACCGCCTGAGTCACCGCTTCCGGTCGAGCGACCCCGCCGGGGACGGGCGGCTCGCGGAAGGAGACAGCTCCATCGACCCTCCAGCCCCACACCGCCGTGGGGCGTGAACGAAACGGAACGATCGGCATGCACGTCAGATACGGGAGAACGGCCGCGGCCATCGCCGCCGCCTCGACAGTCTCGATCCTGCTCGCCGGCTGCGGCGACAACGGCGCAAGCGACGGCGGCTCGTCCGGCGGCGTGGTGAAACTGACCATGCTCACCGGCTTCACCGGCCCCGACGCCCCTTCGTACCAGGCGCTGATCAAGGAGTTCAACGCCAGTCACCCCAAGATCCAGGTCACCATGACCACGGAGCCCTGGGCGACCATCGGCCAGAAGCTGCCCGCTTCCTGGGCCACCGGCCAGGGCCCGGACCTGGCCACCCCCAGCTCCGACCCGGGCGCGATCTTCAACTACATCAAGACCAATTCGGTGCTGCCGCTGGACTCCGCGGTCGGCACCGGCAGCACTCAGATCAACTCGAGTGCCTTCCCGGAGACGGTGAAGTCCGCCTTCACCGTTCAGGGCAAGCTGTACGCGGTGCCCGCCAACATGGCCACGCTCGTCCTCTACTACAACAAGGACATGTTCAAGGCGGCAGGCATCACCCAGCCGCCGGCCACCGAGGCCGAGTTCATCGCCGACGCCAAGAAGCTCACCAAGGGCTCCGGCGGCAAGCCCAGCCAGTACGGCCTGTCGCTGGCCGACAACAACACCATCCAGATGTGGCCGATCCTGCAGTGGATGAGCGGCGGCGACATCGTCGGCTCCGACAACTGCGCGGCCGTGAACAGCCCGGCGAGCGTCGCGGCGCTCACCAAGTGGAGCAGCCTGGTCGACAAGGACCACATCAGCCCGGTCGGTCAGGCCGGCGCCGACGCCGACACGCTGTTCTCCTCCAAGAAGGCCGCGATGGAGATCAACGGGCCCTGGGCGGCGGCGGGATTCAAGTCCGCGGGCGTCGACCTGGGCATCGCCCAGGTGCCGGTCGGCTCCGCCGGACCGGTGACCCTGGCCTCCACGGTGCCGCTGATGATCGCGCGCACCAGCAAGCACCAGGAACAGGCCAAGGAATTCCTGGCCTGGTACACCGGCAAGGCAGCGCAGACCCAGTTCTCCAAGATCTCCGGCTTCCCGCCGGCCCGGACCGACCTCGGCAGCGCGGTGAACGCCAACCCCACCGCGGCCCAGTTCGCCGCCGCCCTCCCGCACGCGAAGCTCTACCTCGCGGGCCAGGAGAACGCCACCAAGATCGACACCGACGCCTACGTCCCGCTCATCCAGAAGATCGAACGCGGCGCCGACGTCAAGTCCGCGGCCGACGACGCCGCCAAGAAGATCGACTCGTACACCGGCTGCAAGCGGTAAGTCCCATGACCAGCACCCAACTCCCGTTCACCCGGGGGCCGTCGAAAGCGGCGCGGCGCACACCGCGCCGCAAACCCCGGATCAACAGCGCGTATCTGTTCATCCTGCCCAGCGTCCTGCTCATCGGCGTCTTCATCGCCGAACCGATCGTCCAGTCCGGCTGGATGAGCCTGCACGACTGGACGGTCGGCGAGGCCCACCACAAATTCGTCGGCCTCGACAACTACACGACGCTCTACCACGATTCGCGTTTCTGGAACGCGCTGCGCGTCACGGTGGTGTACACCGCCGCCGTGGCCGTCGGCCAGGTCGCCATCGCGCTCGCCATCGCCTCCCGGCTGCGCAGGACCACGTGGTACTCGGCGCTGCTGCGCACCGCGTACTTCTTCCCGTTCATCGCCTCGCTCGTGGTCAGCGGCATCGTCTGGAAATTCCTGCTCGACCCGCAGGTCGGTCTGGTCGACGCATGGCTGACCGACCTCGGGTTCAGCGCGCCGAACTGGCTGCAGTCCACCTCGCTGGCGCTGCCCACGGTGATCGCGGTCGGCATCTGGAAGAACGTCGGCTTCACGATGATCATCCTGCTGGCCGGCATGCAGCAGATCCCGCCGCACCTGTACGAGGCCGCCGCGCTGGACGGCGCCGGGCCCTGGCAGCGCTTCCGGCATGTGACGCTGCCGGCGCTGCGTCCCGCGCTGCTGTTCACCACGCTGATCGCCACGGTCACCGGACTCCAACTGTTCGACCTGGTCTTCGCGATGACCAGCGGCGGGCCGATCTTCCACACCGAGTCCGTGGTGATGTACCTGTACCAGAAGGGCTTCGTGGAGTTCCAGATGGGCTACGCCAGCGCCGTCGCGTGGGTCCTGTTCGTGATCATCCTGGCGATCTCCGCACTCCAACTGCGTCTGTCGAGGTTCCGCGATGCCGACTGACACCATCAGGCCGCACACCGCGCCAGGCCACCTCGGCCCCCGCAAGGACGGTCCCGACCCCGGCCCGCCCGCCGGGCTGCGGTCCGCCGCGCTGACCGCCGTACGCTACGGCGCCCGGCTGGGCACCGTACTGTCGTGGACCGCCGTCACCATCGGCGCGATCGCGATGATCATCCCGTTCCTGTGGATGCTCGGCGTCGCCTTCCGTACCAACGGCGACCTGTACGCCGACCCGGCCCGGCTCTGGCCGACGCACTGGACGATGCACGGCGTCGACGCGGTGCTCGACCAGTTGCCGTTCGGCAAGCTCGTGCTCAACACGTTCGTCTTCGCCGGCGGCACCACCGTGATCCTGCTGCTGTTCGACTCGATGACCGCGTTCGCGCTGGCCCGGCTGAAATTCCGCGGCCAGAACGTGGTGTTCCTGCTGATCCTGGCCACCTTGATGGTGCCCTTCCAGGTCACCCTCGTGCCGGTCTTCCTCACTCTGTTCCACCTGGGCTGGCTCAACTCCTACCAGGGCCTGATCATCCCGCGGGCCACCAGCGCGCTCGGCATCTTCCTGCTGCGGCAGTTCTTCATGCAGCTGCCGCGCGAACTGGACGACGCGGCGCGGATCGACGGCGCGGGCGACTTCACCGTCTACTGGCGGATCATCCTGCCGAACGCCAAACCGGCACTCGCGTCGCTGTTCATCATCCAGTTCGCCGCGCTGTGGAACGACTTCCTGTGGCCGCTGGTGGTCACCAACAACATCGACATGCAGACGCTGCCCGCCGCCCTGACGCTGTTCTCCAGCCAGTCGGGCGTGGACCACGCGGCCCTGATGGCGGGCGCGGCGATCTCGCTGAGCCCGCTGGCCATCGCCTTCCTCGTCCTGCAGCGCTTCTTCGTCCAGGGCGTGGCGACCACCGGCATCAAATGATCCCCCCTGCCGGCAAAGGCGCCGCAGCACCCTCGCTACACGCACGTACCAAGAGAAACCGGAGACCGGTGTGCTCACCTGCACTGCAACCATCGACCCCGCCTTCACCATCGCGCCGGTGCCACCGCGCCTGTTCGGGTCGTTCATCGAACACATGGGCCGCTGCGTCTACGGAGGCGTCTACGAACCCGGCCACCCCGAGGCCGACGTCGACGGCCTGCGGGCCGACGTCATCAAGCTGACCCGCGAACTCGGCGTGAGCGCCGTCCGCTACCCCGGCGGCAACTTCGTGTCCGGCTACCGCTGGGAGGACGGTGTCGGCCCGGTCGGGGACCGCCCCGTCACGCTCGACCTCGCCTGGCGCTCCCTGGAGCCCAACACCTTCGGCCTGAACGAGTTCATGTCCTGGGCCCGGCAGACCGACATCGAGCCGATCATGGCCGTGAACCTCGGCACCCGCGGCGTCGAGGACGCCTGCAATCTGCTCGAATACACCAACTTCCCCGGCGGCACCCGCTATTCGGACCTGCGCATCGCCCACGGCGTCCGCGACCCGCACAACATCAAGACCTGGTGCCTGGGCAACGAGATGGACGGCCCCTGGCAGGTCGGCCAGAAGACCGGCACCGAATACGGCCGGCTCGCCGCGGAGACCGCCAAGGCCATGCGCCGCATCGACCCGTCCATCGAACTCGTCGCCTGCGGCAGCTCCAACGAGCGGATGCCGACCTTCGGTTCGTGGGAGGCCGACGTCCTCGACGAGGCGTACGACGTCGTCGACTACATCTCGCTGCACGCCTACTTCGAGCAGCACGGCGACGACCGCACCGGCTTCCTGGCCTCCGCGCAGGTGATGGACACCTTCATCGACGGTGTCGTCGCCACCTGCGACCACATAGCCGCCAAGAAGCGGTCCCGGCGCAAGCTCAAGCTCTCCTTCGACGAGTGGAACCTGTGGTACGAGAGCCGGTTCGCCGGTCAGGACAATCTCGAATGGGCCCGGGCGCCGCGGCTGATCGAGGACGAGTACACCGTCGAGGACGCGGTGGTGCTCGGCAATCTGCTGATGAGCCTGCTGCGGCACAGCGACCGGGTGGACATCGCCTGCCTCGCCCAGCTCGTCAACGTCATCGCGCCGATCCGCACCGAGCCCGACACCGGCGCCTGGCGGCAGACCATCTTCTACCCGTTCGCGCTCACCGCCCGGCACGCCCGCGGCGAGGTGCTGCGCGTCGAGCCGACCTCGCCCGTCCTGCACTCCGAGACCCTCGGCGACGTGGCCGCGGTCGACGTGACGGCGACCCGCGATCCGGAGACCGGTCAGACGACGATCTTCGCCGTCAACCGGGACGACAGCCAGGCCGCCACGCTGCGGCTGGCGATGGCCGGCGAGGAGCACGACATCGTCGAGCACGTGGTGCTCGGCGGCCAGGACCTGCTGGCGACCAACTCCAAGGACGCGCCGCGCCGGGTGGAGCCGCGCTCCAGCACCCGCCACTTCGTCGAGGGCGGCGGCTTCTCGGCCGAACTCCCGCCCGTGTCCTGGACGATGATCAGGACGGCGCCGGTGCGCAAGTGAGCTCCGCGGCGGTGCGACCCGCCGCGGAAGGAGCCGGCGGGCAGGCGGTGCCCAGCGTGCCTCGCAAGCACTTCCTGCCCGCCGGCCGGATTCCCCGTCGCGGGAGCTGCTGAGGTCCTCAGGCGGACTCCCTGATCACCAGCTCCGTCGGCAGGATCAGTGACGTCGGCTTCTCGTCGTTGATCAGCCGGACCAGCATCCGGGTCATCTCCCGGCCCAGAGCCTCGATCGGCTGCCGGATGGTGGTCAGCGGCGGACTGGTGTGCCGGGCGGTGACGATGTCGTTGAAACCGATCACCGCGACATCGCCCGGCACCGTACGGCCGCGGCCGCGCAGCACCTCGAGGGCGCCGACGGCCATCGCGTCCGAGGCGACGAAGACCGCGTCCAGGTCGGGGTGCCGGTCCAGCAGCTCCGCCATGGCCGCGGCGCCGCCGGCCTGGCTGAAGTCGGCGTGCGCGACCCGCTCGTCGCCGAGGCCGGCGAGCGCCACCGCCTCACGGAAGCCGAGATAGCGGTTGACGCCCGCGTGCATGTCCAGCGGTCCCGTGATGGTGCCGATGGCACGGCGCCCGGTGGCGATCAGGTGTTCCACCGCCTGCCGGGCGCCGCCGCGGTTGTCGGCGTCCACGTAATGGCGCGGCGCCCGCTCCAGCGGCCGGCCGCCGTGCACCACCGGCACACCGCCGCTCTCTGCGATCTTCGCCAGCGGGTCGTTCTCGCGCAGTGCGAGCAGCAGCACGCCGTCCGCGCCGCGCGACTGGAGGATCCGGGCCAGCCGGTTCCGGCCGCGTTCCGAAGCGGCCAGCACCAGCAGCAGCTCCAGATCGGTCTCCTCGATCACATCGTTGATCCCGGTGATCACCTCGGCGAAGAACAGATTGGAGAACAGCGCGCTGTCGTCGCTGGAGATCGCCAGCACCACCGCGCCCCTGCGCTGCGAGGCCAGCGACCGCGCCGCCATGCTGGGCACGTACCCCAGCTCCCGTACGGCGCGCTCCACCGCCTCCCGGGCCTTGCCGCTGACGTGCTGGCGGTTGTTCATCACGCGCGAGACGGTGCCCCGGGAGACACCGGCGCGCTGCGCCACCTCGTCGAGCGTGGGCTGCCGATTGGTCATGTGCGGACGGCTCCTGGGGCGGGTGCGGAAGCGGCGGCGCGGCGCGCGCCGGACGGCGGAGGCGGCGGGACCGGACGCGGGCGGGGCCCGCGGCGCGGACCGCGTACCCGCACTGTAACCGCTCCCAGTTCCGTACAGCGCGCGGGTCCGGATACGGAACGCGGCGCGGCCCGCCGTACGGTGCCGGCCGCCGTTCACAGGCCGCCGCGGCGGATCACGTCCGCGTACCAGTACGCGCTGTCCTTGGGGGTCCTGCGCTGGGTCGGGTAGTCGACGTGCACGATGCCGAAGCGGTGCCGGTAGCCGTGCGACCACTCGAAATTGTCCAGCAGCGACCAGACGAAATAGCCGGTCAGCGGCACGCCCAGCTCGATCGCTCGGGCGCAGGCCCGCAGATGGCTCTCCAGGTACCCGATCCGGTCCAGGTCCTGGAGCCCGGAGTCGAAGGCGGCGCCGTTCTCCGTGACGCACAGCGGCAGCCCCGGATGGTCGGCGTGCAGCCGCAGCAGCAGCGCCAGCAGACCCGCGTCGTCGATCTCCCAGCCCATCGCCGTCCGCTCCCGGCCGCCGTCGGCGACCCGTACGTGCTCGGAGCCGACGTACGCCGACGGCTCCGGTGTGCCGGCGGCGGCCACCAGCATGGGGGAGTAGTAGTTGACGCCGAGCTGGTCAAGCGGCGCCGCGATCGTCTTGAGATCGTCGTCCCGGACATGCGCGAAGTCGCTGACCGGCGCGAGGTCGTCCAGCACATCGGCCGGATAGGCGGCGCGCAGCAGCGGATCGAGGAAGAAGCGATTCTGCATGCCGTCGATCCGCCGGGCCGCGTCCCGGTCGTCCGGCGCCCCGGTGCGCGGGCTGACATCGGTGAGATTGAGCGTGATGCCGATCCGCGCCCCCGGCATCGCGCGGGCCGCGAGGCCGTGCCCGAGCATCAGATGGTGCGCCGCCCGCAGCGCCGCCGCCGGTTCGCGGCGGCCCGGTGCGTGCCGGCCGGTCGCATAGCCCAGGAAGGCCGAGCACCAGGGCTCGTTGAGCGTGGTCCAGTGGCCGATGCGGTCGCCGAGCGCCTGATGGACGGCGGCCGCGTACTCCGCGAACCGGGCCGCGGTGTCGCGGTGCGGCCAGCCGCCCGCGTCCTCCAGCGGCTGCGGCAGGTCCCAGTGGTAGAGGGTGGGCCGCGGCTCGATGCCGCGGTCGAGCAGCGCGTCGGTCAGCCGGCGGTAGAAGTCCAGGCCGCGCTGGTCGATCCGGCCCGAGCCGTCCGGCTGCACCCGCGGCCAGGCGATCGAGAAGCGGTACGCGCGCAGGCCCAGCTCCGCCATCAGCGCCACGTCGGAGCGGTAGCGGTGGTAGTGGTCGGCGGCGACGGCGCCGGTGTCGCCGCCGTGCACCGCGCCGGGCACGGCGCAGAAGGTGTCCCAGATGGACGGGCCGCGGCCGTCCGCCGCGACCGCCCCCTCGATCTGGTAGGCGGACGTGGCCGCTCCCCACAGGAAGTCGGGGCCGAAGGTGCTCATGCCTTCACCGCACCTTCCATGATGCCGCCGATGATCTGCCGCCCGGAGACGGCGAAGACCGCGAGCAGCGGCAAGGTGGCGACCAGGGCGCCGGAGAACATCAGCGTGTAGTCGGTGTAGTAGCTGGTGGAGAGCTGGTTGAGGGAGAACTGCACGGTCGGGTTGTCCGACTCCAGCACGGCCAGCGGCCACAGGAATTCGTTCCAGGTGCCCATGAAGGTGAACAGCGCCAGCACCGCCGCGCCCGGCCGCAGCGCGGGCAGCACGACCGTCCAGTAGATCCGGAAGGTGTGGCAGCCGTCCATCCGGGCCGCCTCGATGAGTTCGTCGGGCACCGCGCGCTCGGCGTACTGCCGCATCAGGAACACGCCGAACGCCGAGACGAGGAAGGGCACGATCACCGCCTGCAGCCGGTCCTCCCAGCCGAGCTTCACCATGATCATGTAGAGCGGGATGATGCCCATCTGCACCGGGATCATCATCGTCGCCAGGATGATCATCAGCAGGAAGTTCTTGCCGCGGAAGCGGAGTTTGGCGAAGGCGAAGCCCGCCAGCGTGCTGAAGAAGACCACCGAGACGGTGACGGCGAGCGAGGCGATCGCCGAATTCGCCATGCCTTTCAGGAAATTGGCGTCCTCCGCGGCGAACAGCCGCGACACGTTGCCGAACAGATGGCTGCCCGGAAGCAGCGGCGGCGGCCAGTCGCCGACCACGTCGTTGGACCGGCTGGCGATCACGAACAGCCAGTAGAGCGGGAAGGCCGACAGCACAATGGCGCCGGAAAGAGTGAGGTAGACCAGAGGTCCTGCCTTGCGCACGGCTATTTCATCCTTCGCACGATGAAGAAGTTGATCGCGGTGAGCAGCATGATGACCAGGAAGATCATCCAGGCGACGGCCGAGCCGTAGCCGTAGTCGAAGTTCCTGAACGCCTTTTCGAACATGAACATCGAGACGGTCTGGAACTGCCGCAGACTGCCGCCGGAAATGGCGTCGGGGCCCTGGCCGAAGATCAGCGGCTCGGTGAACAGCTGCATCCCGGCGATGGTCGAGGAGATCACCGTGAAGATCACCGCGGGGCGGATCATCGGGACGGTGATGCTGCGCAACTGCCGTATCCGGCCCGCGCCGTCCACCGCCGCCGCCTCGTACAGCTCGCGCGGGATCGCCTGCATCGCGGCCAGGTAGATCAGCGAGTTGTAGCCGGTCCAGCGCCAGTCGACCATCGTGGAGATCGCCAGCCACGACGACCACTTGTCGGCCCGCCAGTCCACCGGATGGACACCGACCAGGCCGAGCAGCCCGTTGGCCATGCCTGCGTCCCGGTCGAAGATCTGGCTGAAGACGATCCCGACGGCGGCCACCGAGGTGACGATCGGCAGCAGGATGCCCAGCCGCAGGAAGGTCATGGCGCGCAGTTGCTGATTGAGCAGGCTCGCCACGATCAGCGCGAGCACCAGCTGCGGCACGGTGGCCACGACCAGCATGCCCAGGGTGTTGCCGAGCGCGTTCCAGAAATCCGGATCGCCGAAGAGCTGACGGTAGTTGGCCAGGCCCACGTAGTCGCCCTTGCCGGAGATCGTCCAGTCGTGCAGGGAGACCCAGGCGGTGTAGCCCAGCGGGTAGAGGCCGAAGACGGCGAAGAGCAGGAAGAAGGGGGCGATGAACAGATAGGGCGAGCCGCCGCGGTCCAGCCGGGACAGCAGTTTCTCGCGCGGGCGGTGCGCGCCGGGCGCGGGGGCGTCCCGGGTCGGGGGCGCGGCCGTGGACGGCCGCAGGTGGGTGGCCAAGGGAAGTCCTTCGGGAGTCGCGGGAGGAGACCGGTCCGGTGCGGCGGGGTGCGCGGGCGGGTCAGGTTTGCCGTACGCACCCCGCCGCCGGCGGCTACTGGACCAGCCGTTTCGCGTCGCCGACGGCCTTCTTCCAGGCGGCGTCCGGCGAGAGCTTGCCCTGCTCGACGGCGATCAGGGCGTTGGTGACCTCGTCGTTGATCGGGTTGTTCTGCGGCCCGAGATACAGCGGCTTGAGCGCCTTGACGCTCTCGCCGAAGATCTTCCCGACCGGCGCGTTGCCGAAGTACGGGGCGGTGTAGCCCTGCACCGCCGGGCTGTCGATGGCCTGCGGCGAGGACGGGAAGTTGCCCTTGGCCTGGAAGGCCGCGGTCTGGCCCTGCGCGGCGGTGAGGTACTTCACCAGATCGGCGGCCTGCTTCTGGTGCTTGCTCTGCTTGGGCACGGCGAGGAAGGAGCCGCCGTTGACGCCGCCGGCGCCCGGCACCTTGGCCACGTCCCACTTGCCGGCGTTCTCCGGACCCGCCTGCTTTTCGATGGTGCCGAGCATCCACGAGGGGCACGGGATGGTGGCGAAGGTGCCCTTCTTGAAGCCGGCGTTCCACTGCGGGCTGTAGCTGAGGATGTTGCCCGACAGACCGGCGGTGATCATCCGCACCGTCTGGTCCCAGGCCGCCTTCACACCCGGGTTGGACTCCATGACCAGCTTGTTGGAGGTGTCGTAGTACGTGTGGTCGCCCTGCTGGATCAGGATGTTCTTGTAGATGCTGCCCGAGGAGTCGAAGAAGTGCGCCCCGGTGCCGGCCTTCGTGAAGCGCTCACCGGTGGCGAGATACGCCTCCCAGGTCGGCCACAGCGCGCCCACCTGGTCGCGGTCGGTCGGCAGCCCGGCCTTCTTGAACAGGTCGGTGCGGTAGCACATGCCCTGCGCGCCGACGTCGGTGCCGAGGCCGATCAGGTCCTTGCCGTCGGTGGTGAGCGCCTGCTGCCACTTCCAGTCCAGGAAGTTCCCCTTCAGCGAACCGGCGCCGTAGTCCAGCAGATTGACGAACTTTCCCGGGTCGGCCTTGAACTGGGTGAGGATGCCCTCCTCCAGGGCGACCACGT
Source organism: Actinacidiphila alni (assembly GCF_900112845.1). Lineage (GTDB taxonomy): Bacteria > Actinomycetota > Actinomycetes > Streptomycetales > Streptomycetaceae > Actinacidiphila > Actinacidiphila alni. Next base: position 12,015 of record NZ_FONG01000035.1, on the reverse strand, counting down.
CGCCGGCGCCCCGCCCGGTGGCCATCCACTGCTGGAGCTTGGGCGCGTAGTCGCCCAGTTTGGCGATGTTCTCCTCCTTGACGGTCACTCCGGGGTGCGCCGCCTCGTACTTCTTGTACAGCTCGTCGTAGCCGAACTGACCGAACGTCTTGACCACCAGGGTGGTCCTGCCCGATCCCGAGCCGCCGTCGCCGCCCCCGCCGCCACAGGCCGCGAGTAGTGCCAGCGACGCGGCGGCGGCGAGCGCCGCCAGGACGCCGCGTCTGTGTCGAGCCATTGTCGAGTCCCTCCAGCCCCGGAAACCGGGAGCGGTAACAATCGGAATGGTGTGGTCCAAGCCCATCAAGGCACCGATCACCTGGGATGACGCCGCAGTGCAGCCGGTGTGCGCGACCACTCCTGTACAAAAACTGGGAGCGGTTACAGTCGGGACTGTAGGACGTCCGCGTGTTGCTGTGAAGTGTCCGACGAAAAAAATCGACGTGACCGCAGCCGTTGACACCCCCGCGCCACGGGTTCACGATCTGGCGTTGACGCCGTTCCCAGCCGGGCTCCCGCAACCGACCCGGCCCTGTCCAGGGCCTGTTCGACAAGGACCCGGAATCCCATGAGACGCACACTCCGCGCCGCCGCCGTGCCCGTCACCCTGGCGGCGCTGGCGGCGACCGCGAACACCGCCCCGGCCACCGCGACATCCGGTCCCGCGACGCCGGCCCCGCCCTACGAACGAGTGCTCAACGGCACCTTCGACACCGCCAAGACGCCCTGGTGGAGCAGCGGCAGTACCCCCACGACGGTCACCGGCGGCCGGCTCTGCGCCGACGTCCCCGCGGGCACCACGAACGTGTGGGACTCGATGATCGCCGAGGACACCATCCCGCTGGAGGCCGATCAGCCCTACACCCTGACGTTCACCGCGTCCGCCTCGGTGAACGCCACCACCCACGCCGTGCTGCAACTCGGCATCGCCCCGCACACCACCACCTTCAACAAGGCGATCGCCCTCACCCCGGCCCCGCGGACCTTCACCGTCACCGGCGTGTCGAAGACCGCCGACCTGCACGGCCAGCTCTCCTTCCAGCAGGGCGGCGCGGCCGTCCCGTTCACCCTCTGCCTGGACGACGTCTCGCTGACCGGGGGAGTCGTGCCGCCCGGCGGCGGGCGCAGCTTCGGCTCACCGGTGCGCGCCAATCAGTACGGCTACCAGACCTCGGGCCCCAAGAAGGCGTCCGTCGTCAACGCCTCCCGCAGGCCCGTCCCCTGGCGGCTGCTCGACGACCGGGGCCGCACCGTGCGCGGCGGCATGACCCGTGTCCAGGGCGACGACGCCGAATCGGGCGACCATGTGCACATCGCCGACTTCAGCTCCTACCGCAGGCCGGGCACCGGCTACACCCTGCACGTCGGCGACGACAGCAGCGAGCCCTTCGACATCGGCGCCGACCCGTACACCGCCCTGAGCAAGGACGCGCTGAGCTACTTCTACGCCGCCCGCAGCGGCACCCCGATCGAGGCCGCGTACGCCGGCGCCGACTACGCCCGGCCCGCGGGCCACGTCGGCGTGGCGCCCAACAAGGGCGACACGGACGTCCCGTGCCTGCCCGGCACCTGCGACTACTCCCTGGACGTCAGCGGCGGCTGGTACGACGCGGGCGACCAGGGCAAATACGTGGTCAACGGGGCGCTGGCCGCCTGGCAGCTGATGGACTCCTACGAACGCTCGCGCGCGCAGGGCAATCATCAGGGCGCGGGCGACGGACTGCTGAGCATCCCGGAGAACCACAACGGCGTGCCCGACGTGCTCGACGAGTCGCGCTGGGAGATGGAATTCCTGCTCTCCATGCAGGTGCCCGCCGGGCAGCCACTGGCCGGCACGGTCCACCACAAGATCCACGACCTGGCCTGGACCGCACTGCCGACCCGCCCCGACCAGGACCCGCAGCCGCGCTACCTGCACGCCCCGTCCACCGCCGCCACCCTCAACCTGGCCGCCGCCGGCGCCCAGTGCGCCCGGGTATGGGCACGCTACGACAAGGCGTTCGCCGCCCGCTGCCTGACCGCCGCCACCACCGCCTGGCACGCCGCGCTCGCCCACCCGGATCTCTTCGCCCCGGACAGCGACAGCGTCGGCGGCGGCGCCTACGACGACACCCGCGTGGCCGACGAATTCTCCTGGGCGGCCACCGAGCTGTACGCGACCACCGGCGACCGCACGTATCTGCGGCACATCGACGCGCGGATCAGCACCGACGGATTCTCCTGGCGCGACACCGACGGGCTGACCGACCTGACCATCGCCCGCCTCCCGGGCCGCTTCCCCGCCCCCATGGCCGCCGCCGCCCGCAAGCGGGTCACCGCAGTCGCCGACGCCTTCGTCCGCGACGAGCAGCGCCAGGGCTACCCCAACCCGTACCTGCCCGCCGACGGCGGCTACGTCTGGGGCTCCAACAGCGCCGCGGCCAACAACGCCGTGGTCATCGCCACCGCCTACGACCTCACCCACCGCGCCCGCTACCGCGACGCCGTCCTGGAATCGCTGGACTACCTGCTCGGCCGCAACGCGCTCAACCAGTCCTTTGTGACCGGTTACGGCGAGCGGGCCAGCCACAATCAGCACACCCGGATCTGGGCGCACGAACTGGACCCCGCGCTGCCCAACCCGCCCAAGGGATCACTCGCGGGCGGCCCCGACTCGGCGCTCCAGGACCCGGTCGCCCAGCAGAATCTGCCCGGCTGCGCGCCCGCGACCTGCTACATCGACGAGATCTTCGCGTACTCCACCAATGAGGTCGCGATCAACTGGAACTCCGCGCTCGCCTGGGTGGCGACCTTCGCCGCCGCACGCTGACCGAGCGCGGGCCGTGGTGCCGGCCCACGCCGGACGAGCGCGGACCGGCACCGAGCCACGGGGCCGACGGCGGCCCCACCCCCCACCGAAAGAAGCACGAGCATGCGTGCGAAACCCCTGCTCACGACGGTACTCGCCGCCCTGGTGGCGGTCCCGGCCGTCCTGCTCACCGGCGCCGGCACCGCCTCCGCCGCCGACCCCATCACCCTGACCTCCGGCTTCTACGTCAACCCCGGCTCCAGCCCGGCCGCCTGGGTGGCCGCCCACCCGGGCGACTCCCGCGCGGCCGCCATCAATACGAACATCGCCGCCCGGCCCATCGCCCGCTGGTTCGGCACCGGCAGCACGGGCGACCAGGTGGCGAGCTACGTGGGCGCCGCGAACAGCCATGACCTGCTGCCCGTACTCGTCGCGTACAACATCCCCGGCCGGGACGCGTGCGGTGGCCAGTCCGCGGGCGGCGCGGGCAGCGTCGCCGCGTACAAGGCGTGGATCTCCACCTTCGCGGCGGCCGTCGCCGACCGGCCCGCGATCGTCGTCATCGAACCCGACGCGCTCGGCGACTTCGACTGCATGACCTCCGCGCGGATCGCCGACCGGCTCGACATGCTGGGCTACGCCACCCGGATGTTCCAGCAGAAGGCGCCCAACACCTGGGCGTACCTCGACGCAGGTAACGCCGGCTGGACCGCGCCCGACAGCATGGCCGCCAATCTGAACGCGGCCGGCGTGCACAATGTGCGCGGCTTCGCCGTCAACGTCTCGAACTACTACAGCACCTCCGCCTCGGAGAGCTACGCGGGCGCGGTCAACTCCGCACTGGCCTCGCGCGGCGGCAGCGCCCACTTCGTGGTGGACACCAGCCGCAACGGCAACGGGTCCAACGGCGTCTGGTGCAATCCCGCCGGGCGCAAGCTCGGCACGCCGCCGCAGAGCGGGGGCGGCGCGGACGCGCTGCTGTGGGTGAAGACGCCCGGCAACTCCGACGGGCAGTGCGGCATCGCGCCGACCGTCCCCGCGGGCACCTTCAGCCCGGATCTCGCGACCCGGCTGATCAACGGCACCTGACGGACCGCCTGACGAACTGTCCGACAGACCGCCTGACGGACCGCCGACCCGGCGGCGGGCGCGCACGATCGGCGCGCCCGCCGCCGGACGGAAACGGCCTGATCGCCCCGCGTGTCCGACCCGGATCCGGCCGCGTCACCGGACCTTCGTGAAACCATGTCACCGGCCTTTCCTGAAACGGACATCGCGGCGCCTCTTGACAGAAGCCGGTCGGGATTACAGCCTATGGCAACGTTGTCATTTCAACTGGGAGCCGGGCTGCCCGCTTCCGCCGGCCCGCCTGGGATTGGACCTTTTGGACATGTCGGATCACCCTCACCTCTCCCGGCGAACCATCGTCGCCACCGGCTCTACCCTCCTGGCGGGCTTCGGTCTGACGGCCGCCTTCCCGTCCGTCGCCTCGGCCACCGCGCCGACCACCGGAAGCACCGCGGGAAACGCGGGCACCACCCGCGGTGAACTGGCCGCCTACCGGCCGATCACCGTGTCGTCCACCGACTACGCGCCCACCCCCGGCGCATTCGCCGTGGACGGGATCGGCACCGTCGGAGTGCGGGGCACCGGCTGGCGTGCGGCCGCCGGCGACCCGCAGTGGATCTGTGTCGACCTCCAGTCCGACTGCGATGTCGACGCCGTGACCCTGGTCTTCGAGGCGACGGTGGAGGACCCGGTCTTCACCCCCTCCACCGGCGGCAATCCGCGCGACAGCACGACGGGACAGGAGATCCTGTCGAGCTGCGCGGTGGACTTCGTCGTGGAGACCTCCCGCGACCAGCACTCCTGGACCACCGCCTACCGCACCACCTCAGGCACCGGCGGCGTGGTGAAGATCGCCCTGGACCGCCCGGTCACCGCGCGCTGGGTCCGGCTGACCGTCCGCAAGCGCTCCAACGCCAACCCCCTCGGCCTCAACGGCTTCCAGGTCTACGGCACCGCCCGCGGCCACCGCCCCACCGCGACCGGCTGGACCGACTGGGGCACCCACCACGGCAAGGCCCCCGCCCTGGAGACCGCCGCCGACGGCACCGTGCCGCTGGAGTCCGGCTGGACGCTCACCATGGACGACTGGGCCGGCGGCGAGGGCGCCGACCTCTCCCGCCCCGCGGTGGACACCAGCCGCTGGCTGCCCGCGACCGTGCCAGGCACCGTCCTGGCCAGCCTCGTCGAGCAGGGCCACCTGCCCGACCCGGTCTCCGGCCTGAACAATCTGCACATCCCCGAGGCACTGTCCCGCCACTCGTGGTGGTACCGGCGCGGCTTCGACCTGCCGCACGGCCTGGCCACCGGCCCGGGGCGGCACGTCTGGCTGGAGTTCGACGGCGTCAACCACAGCGCCGACATCTGGCTGAACGGCAAGCGGGTCGGCGGCATGACCTACCCCTTCGCCCGCTCCGCGCACGATGTGACGGCGCTGCTCACCGCCCGCGGCGAGCAGGCGCTCGCGGTGCGGATCACCCCCATGCCGCTGCCCGGCAGCCCGGGCGACAAGGGCCCCGAGGGCCTGTCCTTCGTGGACGCGGGCGCCACCATGATGAACCGCAACTCGCCCACGTATCTGGCCTCCTCCGGCTGGGACTGGATGCCGGCCGTCCGCGACCGGGTGGCCGGCATCTGGAACCACGTCAGACTGCGCTCCACCGGCCACGCCGTGATCGGTGACCCCCGGGTCGACACGACCCTGCCCGGCCTGCCCGACACGGGGCGCGCCGAGGTGACGATCGTGGTGCCCGTCCGCAACGCCGCCGGCACCGACCAGAAGGTGACGGTCACCGCCGCCTTCGACCGGGTCCGCGTCTCGCGCACCGTCACCGTGCCCGCGGGCGAGAGCGCCGAGGTGACCTTCGCACCGGACGCGTACGCGCAGCTGAAGCTCCGCAACCCCAAACTGTGGTGGCCCAACGGCTACGGCGCGCCCGACCTGCACGACCTCACGCTGACCGCCGAGATCGGCGGCCGGCTCAGCGACCGCCGTCAAACCCGCTTCGGCATCCGGCAGTTCGGCTACGAGTACGACACCCCGCTGCCCTTCACCAGCGGCAGCGACGCGTACACCCAGTCGCTCGACCTCGGCGGCCGCAAGGCCCGTTACGTACGGGTGCGGTGCCTGACCAGGGCCACCGGTTGGGGCTCCTCGCTGTGGACGCTGGGGGTCTTCGACAGCTCCGCGCCCGACACCGACCTCGCGCTGCACAAGACGGCGACCGCGTCCTCCACCGACGAGTCCGACCACGGCCCGGAGAACGCCACCGACGGCAATCCCGACACCCGCTGGTCCTCGTCCTTCGACGACGACCAGTGGATCCAGGTCGACCTCGGCGCGTCCGTCGCCTTCGACCGGGTCGACCTGACCTGGGAGCAGGCGTACGCGCAGACCTATGTCGTGCAGGTCTCCGCCGACGGTTCCGCGTGGACCGACGCCAAGGCCGTCGACAACACCGCGGTGCCGCTGCCCTTCAACGGTGGCGACGCCAGCCTGCAGACCGAGGACTTCACCGCCAGGACCGCCCGCTACGTACGGATCAAGGGTGGCGCCCGGGCGACCAGTTGGGGCAACTCGCTGTGGAGCCTGTCCGTCGTCGACAGCTCCGCGCCCAGCACCGACCTGGCCCTGCACCAGGACGTCACCGCCTCCAGCGAGGACCCGGGCAACCCCGCGAAGAACGCCACCGACGGCAATCCGGGCTCCCGCTGGTCCTCGGAGTACCTGGACGACCAGTGGATCCAGGTGGACCTCGGACAGGCGCGGACCTTCGACCGCGTCGTCATCGTCTGGGAGGCCGCCTACCCGAAGACGTACACCATCCAGACCTCCGACGACGGGCAGAGCTGGACGGATGTGAAGAGCGTCGACAACGCGCCCGTCCCGCTGAAGATCAGCGTCAACGGCGTCCGCGTCTTCGCCCGCGGCGGCAACTGGGGCTGGGACGAACTGCTGCGCCGCATGCCGGTGGAGCGGATGGACGCCGCGGTGCGCATGCACCGCGACATGAACTTCACGATGATCCGCAACTGGGTCGCCTCCAGCAACCGCGAGGAATTCTTCGCCAAGTGCGACGAGTACGGGCTGCTGGTCTGGAACGACTTCCCCAACGCGTGGGGCATGGACCCGCCGGACCACCAGGCGTACAACGACCTCGCCGCGGACACCGTGCTGCGCTACCGCATCCACCCCAGCGTCGTGGTCTGGTGCGGCGCCAACGAGGGCAATCCGCCGGCCGCGATCGACAACGGCATGCGCGCCGCGGTGCAGTCCCAGGCCCCCGGCATCCTGTACCAGAACAACTCCGCGGGCGGCATCATCAGCGGCGGCGGACCGTACGGATGGGTCGAGCCCGCGCGCTACTACTCGCCCGACACGTACGGCAGCGGCGGCTTCGGCTTCCACACCGAGATCGGCATGCCGGTGGTCTCCACCGCCGAGAGCATGCGCAATCTGGTGGGCGACGAGCCCGAGTGGCCGGTCGGCGGGGCCTGGTATTACCACGACTGGAGCACCCGGGGAAATCAGGCCCCGCAGAACTACCAGGCCGCCATCGAGTCCCGGCTCGGCGCCGCCACCGGCCTCGACGACTTCGCCCGCAAGGCGCAGTTCGTCAACTACGAGAACACCCGCGCGATGTTCGAGGCGTGGAACGCCCACCTGTGGCAGGACGCCAGCGGCCTGATGCTGTGGATGTCGCACCCCGCGTGGCACAGCACGGTCTGGCAGACCTACGACTACGACTTCGACGTCAACGGCACCTACTACGGTGCGCGGACCGCGTGCGAACCGCTGCACGTCCAGGCCGACCCCGACAAGTGGCAGGTCATCGCCGTCAACCACACCCCGCACCCGGTCACCGGCGCCCGGGTCACGGCCGCCTACTACGACCTCGACGGCCGCCGGATCGTGCCCGAGCAGCGCAAGCTGGTCAACATCGCGCCGTCCTCCACCGCCACCGCCTTCACCGCGGACAAGATGGACGGGCTGCCGGCCTTCCACCTGCTGCGGCTGCGGCTGGAGGACCCGCTCGGCCACGTGCTGTCCGAGAACACCTACTGGCGCTACCGCGCGCCCGAGGACATGCGGGTGCTGAGCAAGGCCAAGCAGGTGCGGATCTCCACCGACCTCGGCCGCGTCACCCGCTCCGGCGACCGCGCCTCGGTCACCGCGACCGTCCGCAACCGGGGCGACGCCGTCGCCGCCATGGTCCGGCTGTCACTGCTGGACGCCCACAGCGGCGACCGCGTCCTGCCCACCCTCTACAGCGACAACTACCTCTGGCTGCTCCCCGGCGAATCCCGCGAGATCACCGTCAGCTATCCCGCGAGCGCCCTGCCGCTGCACCGCCCGGCGCTGCGGACGGAGGCGTACAACTCCCCGGCGACCACCACCCGCGGCTGACCCCCCCCGCAGCCGCCGCGTCCGGCCCGTCGCGCAGCACGCGCGACGGGCCGGAGGCGCGTGCCGCGCGGCGTTCGTCCGGCATTCACACAGCGTTCGCGCAGCGTGGCGGGGGTCCGGTGCGGCAGCGGCGGACGCGCCACGGACAATGGAGGCATGACTTCGGTGCACATACCACTGACACGCGACGAGCTGACCGACCACCTGCGCCGCACCCGGATCGCCGGTGACGTCGCCACCCCGCGGGAGAACAACCTCCGGCACTACCGGGAGCTGGTCGAGGGGAACCGGCGCTTCTGGCTGGGCCTGGAACTGGGGGAGCGGTGGAGCGAGGAGAAGGTGCTCGCGGTGATGGCCGAGCGGGTGGGGGTCGTCGCCGACCCCGCGCACCGCGAGGGCCAGGACACCATCGACGCGGACCTCACCGTGGACGGCCTCGACCGGATGGCGGAGGCGCTGCGCGAGGCCGCCGCGCGCCGCGCGCGGGTGCTGGTCGCCACCGGGCACCCGGGCGGGCTGCTCGATGTGCACCAGGCCGTCGCCCGGGCGCTGCGCGCGGCCGGCGCCACCGTGGTGGCGATCCCCAAGGGCCTGTCGGTGGGCGAGGGCGACGACGGGACCAGCGGCGATGTGCGGCAGTTCGGCAGCGTCGCCGTACTGGAACGCGGTGCCACCTTGTGGCACACCCACGCGCCGCAGCCGATGTCGGCGATCCTCGACGCGCTGGAGGCGGCCGGTGAACCGCTGCCCGACCTGGTGGTCGCCGACCACGGCTGGGCCGGGCGCGCGGCGCAGCGGGGCATCAAGGCCGTCGCCTTCGCCGACTGCAACGACCCGGCGCTCTTCCTGGGCGAGGCGGAGGGAACCGTCGCGGTGACCGTGCCGCTGGACGACCATGTGGTGGACCCGCAGTCGTACGAGCCGATGACCGCCTATCTGCTGGCGGCGGCGGGCCTGACGGCCGTCCGATAACCGCCGCGAACCCGTCGAGTACGGCGCCCGGCGGACCCGCGGCCAGTACGCTGCCGGGGGTGCCCCCAGCGTCGCGGACGCCCCCGCGCGGCGCCCGGAACACCGGGCGCACGTCAGGTGTTACCGCCACGGAACACGAGGAGGACTGAGATGACCGCTCAGACGAAGAAGGCCGTCCTCGCCGGCGGCTGCTTCTGGGGCATGCAGGACCTGATCCGCCGCCTGCCGGGCGTGACGGACACCAGGGTCGGGTACGCGGGCGGCGACGTGCCGAACGCCACGTACCGCAATCACGGCACCCACGCCGAGTCGATCGAGATCACCTACGACCCCGAGCAGACCGACTACCGGGCCCTGCTGGAGTTCTTCTTCCAGATCCACGACCCGAGCACCAAGAACCGCCAGGGCAACGACATCGGCCTCAGTTACCGCTCGGCGATCTTCTACGAGGACGACGAGCAGAAGCGGATCGCCGAGGACACCATCGCCGACGTCGACGCCTCGGGCCTGTGGCCCGGCAAGGTCGTCACCGAGGTGTCGCCGGCCGGACCCTTCTGGGAGGCCGAGCCCGAGCACCAGGACTACCTGGAGCGCTACCCCGACGGCTACACCTGCCACTTCCCCCGTCCGAACTGGCGGCTGCCGGCCCGCGCCAAGGACTGAGGCGCGGTCCGGTCGACAGGACCGGCGGCCCTGCCGGGGGGTTGTTCCCCGGCGGGCGGTGATGAGCGGGCGGTGATCGGCGGGCCTACGCTCAAGGGCATGGCTCTTGAATGGGAACAGGTCGTCGTGGACGCCGCGGACCCGGTGGCGCTCGGGCAGTGGTGGGCGCGGGCACTGGGCTGGACGGTGCTCAACGACTCGGCGCAGGAGTACGAGATCCGCCCGGCGGCCGACCGGCTGCCGGGCCTGATCTTCGTGCCGGTCGGCGACCGGCGGGTGGTCAAGAACCGGCTGCATCCGGACTTCCGGCCGGACGACCACGACGCCGAGGTCGACCGGCTGCTCGCGCTCGGCGCCCGGCGCGCCCACATCGGACAGGGGGAGCGCCCGTGGACCGTACTCCTCGACCCCGAGGGCAATGAATTCTGCGTGCTGAGCAGCCGCGCCGCGTGATCGGCGCGGCTGCTCGCGTACGGGCGTGAGGCCGGCGGCGCGTCACGGGTCGACTGCCGGGGCTGCGGCGGGGGTTGACGGGAGATTGGTCCGTACTTATGGTCTCCGGTCAACCAGGTGTTCAGAAATGAATGCTCCGTTCACAGACGAGAACGAATGGACTCCCGCATGGCAGGCACCCCCACGCCGACGCCCGCGCGCCACCGCCGCCGCGTCCGGCGCCCTGTTCTGCTGGCAACCGCCGCCTGTGCGGCTGCCGCTCTTGTAACCGGTTTCTCGATGTGGCCCGGAAGCGCCTCGCGCGCCGATGCCGCACCGGCCTCCTTCGTCCACCCAGGCGTGACCGTCTCCGCCGCCCAGCTCGACTACGCGCGCACCAAGGTGCAGGCCGGCGCCGAGCCGTGGAAGAGCGCGTACAACCAGATGATGGCGAGCCCGTACGCCTCCCTGACGCGCACGCCCAAGCCGCGCGCGACCGTCGAGTGCGGCTCGTACTCCAACCCCAACTACGGCTGCACCGACGAGCGCGAGGACGCGATAGCGGCCTACACCGACGCGCTGGCCTGGTACTTCACCCGCGACGCGCGCTACGCCCAGGAGTCCATCAAGCTGATGGACGCGTGGTCGGCGACGATCAGGAGCCACACCAACAGCAACGCACCGCTGCAGACCGGCTGGGCGGGCTCCTCCTGGCCCAAGGCCGCCGAGATCATCAAGGCGACCTACACCGGCGGCTGGCCGAACGCCGGCCGCTTCGGCACCATGCTGCGCGACGTCTACCTGCCCGAGATCATCAACGGCTCCAATTCCAACGGGAACTGGGAGCTGTCGATGATGGAGGCGGCCGTCGGCATCTCGGTCTTCCTCGACGACAAGGCCGACTACGACAAGGCGATGGGCATCTTCCGCACGCGCGCCGCGGCCTATGTCTACCTCTCCTCGGACGGCGCGCTGCCCAAGACCGTGCCGAGCCAGCACCTCGACACCAAGGCGAAGATCGTCAGCTACTGGCAGGGGCAGTCCACCTTCGTGGACGGCCTGACCCAGGAGACCTGCCGTGACTTCGTGCACACCGGATACGGCATCTCCGCGATCTCGCACATCGCCGAGACCAGCCGCATCCAGGGCAACGACCTGTACGGCACCGATGTGGGCGAGCGGCTGCGGCAGGCGCTCGGCTTCCAGGCCAAGTATGAACTGGGCACCGCGCCGCCGAGCTGGCTGTGCAACGGCAGCGTCAATCGCGGCCTCGGCCCGATCACAGAAACCGGTTTCAACGCCCTGCACACCCGGCGGGGTGTCGCGATGACCAACACCCAGACCCTCACGCAGAACAACCGGCCCGCGGGCTCCAACAATCTCTTCGTCGCCTGGGAGACCCTGACGAACGCGGAGAATCCCAACTAGGCCGTTTCTTTTGGATCATCTGGCTGACCAGATGAAGATGGCGGCGAGGTGGAGTCCGGCGAGGTAGATGGTGGCGGTCTTGTCGTAGCGGGTGGCCAGGCCGCGCCATTGCTTGAGTTTGTTGATGCACCGTTCGACGGTGTTGCGCTGCTTGTAGGCGTTGCGGTCGAAGGCCGGTGGACGGCCCCCGAGCCGGCCGCGCCGCTTGCGGTTGGCGGCT
>NZ_FONG01000008.1 GCF_900112845.1 Actinacidiphila alni | reverse complement strand
TTGATCAGCGGGGTGACGTCGCTGTCGATGTGGGAGATGAAGGCTTTGGCGGCCTCGCCCTTCCAGTAGCCGCAGTCCAGCCGGTCCAGCTCGGAGACGGTGGTGCTCAACTCGGTGTGCACATCACCGATCTGCCGGGCCAGCGAACGGGTCCGCTCGACATCACCGGGCGTGGGGTCGAAGCCGAGGTGCGGAAAGCTGCGTGTCATGCCTAGCACTTCCCGCCGTCGGTCTTGCCGCCCGTCTTGAGCGAGTTGGCGAGCTGCAGGTCGGCGTCGTCGAACGTCTTGCCGATCTGGTCGATCATGTGCACGGCGGTGTCGGCGTGCTGGCCTATCTGCTTGATGCCGTAGTGCCAGTCGTCGGCGAAGTCGTGGACGTCGTCTATGAGCTTGGGGGCGCCCACGGACTCGCCGTTGGCATTGCCCATCGCCCGGCTCACGGTGTCCATTCGGTCCGCGATGGTGGAGAACGTCTTTCGCAAGTCGCCCATCACCGTGCCATTGATCTGGAGGTCCCCCATGGAAAATCAACCCTTTCTCGGCAATACGTGAGATATCGCGGGCCTGCCGCGGATCTCAGACCCCCTACTCTATTGGCCATGTGCGGACCGTCCATGGTCCGTCGGTCACGGTCCTGTGGCAGTCGCGTGTGGGTGCCGATTTGCCCACGCACTCGCCGGGGACCTGCTGGTAGCTTGCCGACGCCGGGTCCGGATCGCGACATGGGGGAGTTCAGGTGTTTCGTCGTACGTCAACGGCAGCGGGTATCGCCACGGTGGCGGTGGTCGGCGCGCTGACACTGAGCGGATGCAGCGGCGGCGGTGACGGCGAGGGCAAGAAGGCGCCCCCGACGACCGGCGCGTCGGCGTCCGGCGGCCCGAGCGCCGCCTCCAGCGCCTCGACCGCCCCGACCGCGTCGGGCAGCACGACCGCGTCCCCCGGCAGCACCGGCGCCCCGACCGAGGGCGTCGAGGGAGTCTGGCTCGCCACCGAGGGCGCCGCCAAGGTCCAACTCGTCCTCGGCAAGGGCCAGGCCGGACTGACCAGTACGCATCTGTGCGCCGGCACGTACACCGACAAGGACGGCGTCGGCCTGATCCTGACCTGCATGGACGGCGACAAGGAACGCACCTCCGGCCACGGCGTACTGGCCGGTGACGGCAAGACGCTCACCGTGCGGTGGACCGGCGGCCCGACCGACACCTTCTCCCGTACGGGCCTGCCCAGCACCTGACCCCGGTGGGGCAGCCCGCCGAGGGCGGTGCCGCCGCCGGACCCGGCAGCGGCACGCGCGCCTCAGGCGGTCAGCGGCACCGTCACCGTCAGCGGCTCGCCGTCGCCGAGGTGGAGCAGCGCCCGGCCCGGCGTGACCTGGCCGCCCACACTGCTGCGGCTCAGCCGGGTGCCGATCAGCTCGCCGCTCATCGTCTGCTGCGGGGAGAGCAGCACACCGCGGCGGGCCTTCTTCGCGTCGACCTGCCAGCCGGAGAAACCGGAGCAGATGTCCTCCTCGCCGCCCGCGAGGACCACGGCCCTGCCCTGGTCGGAGCCGCGGGCGATGATCTCCTTCAGGACGTCCTTGGCGTCGCAGTCACGCAGCAACTCCGCGTCGTCGATGACGACGACCACGGGCGCGCCCTCGGTCTCCTCCAGCGCCTTGCCCAGGTCGTCCGCGGGTATGTCGCTGTCGGTGAAGACCCGCAGCACCCCTTCGGCGCCCGCCAGTTCACGCAGCGGCGACGGGCGCGGCGCCGCGACGACCAGCTTCACGCCCTGCTGCTGGTAGCTGCGGGCGAGGGTGAGCAGCAGCGTCGAGCGGCCGGACTTGCCCGGGCCGCCGATGACGAACGCGGGCAGGCCGTCGGAGAGATTCGGACCGTAGCCGGTGAGTTCGTCACCGCCGACGCCGACCAGCGCCCACAGCGGATTGCGGGCCGCGTCGGTGTCGCGCATCTCCCACGCGTCGGCGAAGGACAGCCGCGACGGCAGCACGTCCACCCGGAACGGGCGCCGGCTCCGCGGCAGGTGCGCGTCCCGCTCGGTGGCCGCGGCGCCGATCGCCGCGATCGCCGCCGCCTGGCCCTGACCGGTGGCGTCCCCGTCGAGCAGCGCGACCTGCGTCTCGATACCGGACTCCGAGCGGTACGCGCGGCCCGGCTGGATCTCCTCGGGCACCTTGCGCGGATTGACGGAGATCAGCGAGAAGTCGGAACGGTCCGCGAGCCGGAAGGCGATCTTGTCCTCGGTGAGGGTGGAGATCCGGCCGGCCATCAGGGTGCGGTCACCGGTGATGATCAGATGGATACCGACCGAGGCGCCTTCCCGGAGGAAGGCGAACAGGTCGTCGCTGAGCGCCCCGTGGTCCAGCTCGCCGAGCGAGGGCGTCCAGCCCTCCCAGCGGTCCAGCAGGATCACGATGTGCGGCAGCCGCTCCTCCTCGGTGGCCGCCGCCGAGCGCTGCTCGCCGATGTCCGCGAAACCGTCCGCCGCCAGCAGCTCCTGACGGCGCGTCATCTCCGCCTTCAGGCGGCCGATCAGGCGGACCGCCCGCTCGGTCTGCGAACGGCCCACGACCGCGCCACAGTGCGGGAGCTTCGTCAGCGCGTTCAGCGCGCCGTTGCCGCAGTCGATGCCGTACAGGTGCAGATCCGCGGTGGAGTGCGTCCGGGCCAGTGAGCCCGCGATCGTCCGCAGCAGCTGCGAACGGCCGGACCGCGGCGCACCGGCCGCCAGCAGGTGGCCGAAGGTGTGGAAGTCGATGGCGACCGGGCGCCGGGCCTGGAGCGCGGGCAGGTCCTCGATGCCGTACGCGGCGGGCGGCAGCGCCCCCGCGGCCACCGGCGTCGGCAGCTCGTCCAGTTGCAGGGTGTCCGGCAGCGCGGGCAGCCACGGGCTGTGCTGCGGCGGGATCGACATCCGCTCATTGGCCTCGCAGATCGCCTCCACCAGCACCTTGAGGTCGGTGATCTCGTCGTCCTCGCTCTTCGCACCGGCCGGGCGGCGCGGCGCGGAGCGGCCGAGCTGCGACCAGTCGACGACGCCGACCCAGGGCGCCACCGTCACGTTCTCGACCGCGCCGGGCCGCCGTCCACCGACCCGGCCGGACTGGAACGGCACCAGCGAGGTCGCGCCGAGCCGCACATAGGCGCGGCCGGGCGTGGACTTGGAGATGTTGCCGGCGTCCGGGGCGTCGATGACGTCCGAGGACTCGCTGCCGTCGGTGACGCGCAGCGCGATCCGGAGGTTGGTGTTGGCCCGGATCTCCGGCGAGACGACACCGCTCGGCCGCTGCGTGGCCAGGATCAGGTGGATGCCCAGCGAACGGCCTCGCTGGGCGATGTTGACCAGACCGGTGACGAAGTCGGGCAGTTCACGGACCATCGAGGCGAACTCGTCGATCACGATCAGCAGCCGCGGCATCGGCTTCAGCTCCGGCTGGCGCCGCATCAGGTCGGTGTAGTCCTCGATGTCCTTGGCACCCGCCTCCGCCAGGATGTGCTCGCGGCGCTTGAGCTCCGCGCCCAGCGACTCCAGCGCGCGCTCCACCAGGTGGGCGTCGAGGTCGGTCACCATGCCGACGGTGTGCGGCAGTTGGACACAGTCCTTGAACGCCGAGCCGCCCTTGTAGTCGACGAGCACGAAGGTCATCGCCTCCGGGGTGTTCGCCACCGCGAGCGACGCCACGATCGTCTGCAGCAGCTCCGACTTACCGGAACCGGTGGTGCCCGCGATCAGGCCGTGCGGCCCGTCCTTGCGGATGTCGATCGCGAACGGACCGTCGTAGGACTCGCCGACGACCGCCTGGGTGGAGATCGGGCTGAGCCGCCAGCGCGCGGCGATCGCGTCGGCCGTCGGCGGCTCGATCTCCAGCACGTCGAGCAGCCGGCTGGCCGACGGGATCGCGGAGTCCTCGGTGTCGCCGCTGATGTCGCGGATCGGGGAGAGGCAGCGGGCCAGCCGGGAGCACCAGGCGGGCGAGACGAGGTCGGGCCGCACCTTCCGGATCCGTGCCACGCCCGCCTGCTCGACCCGCAGTCGGAAGGCGCCGGCCGCGGGCTCCGCCGCCACCGCCTGCGTCTGCTGCGAGCCCGCGTACCAGGCGTTCACCGAGGGGAAGCCGCCCTGCCGGGGCCCGGCGGCCGACGCGGCGGCCGTCTCGGGCACCGACGCGACATGGGCGTCGGCAGCGGGCGCCTCGAATTCCGCTATCACCACGGCCTGGCATTCGCCGGGCAGGAAGCGCTCCTCGGAGTCCAGGCAGATCGCGAACATCCCGACGCCGGGGCCCTCGCGCAGCAACTGCACCACACCGGGCAGCGAACGCATCCGCCGCGAACCGTCGAACACCACCACGATGTCGGGGTCCTTGAAGAAGCCCGCGTGGTTGGACGCGCTGCCCGCCTTCTGCTTGGCCTTCTGCCGACCGTCCAGGATGGCGGTCAGCTCGGCGATCCGGGCCGCGACCGTCTCGGCGTCGGTGCCCAGCAGGGCGCTGGTGTCCTGGCCGTCGGTCGGCCGGGCGTGCGGCAGCCACCGCACCCAGTCCCAACTCTCCTGCCCCGACTGCTCGGTGAGCACATAGAACTGAACGTCCATCGGGCTGCTCAGCGCCGCGGCCTGCGCCAGCGCCCAGCGGCCCATGGCCCGTGCCCCGTCGCCGGGCGCCGCGAAGCCGATCACCCCGAGCCTGCGCAACTCCACCGCGACCGGGGCGTCGTCGATCTCCCAGGTGACCTTGCGGCGGTGCTCCTCCTGCTCCGGGTCGTCCAGGACCACCTCGGAGGGCAGCTTCGCGGTGCCGACGCGGATCAGCAGATGGTCGGCGTCACCGCGGCGCCGTTCCCACAGCCGGGTGCGCGGACCCGTCGCGGTGTTGAGGACGGTCGCCGGGTCCGGCGAGGCCGCGGCACGGTCCTTGCGTTCCAGATCCAGCGCGTTGTTCGCGTCGTCCTCGATACGGCCCTTGCGTTCGCGGTACTCGGTGAGCGTCTTCGCGTACGACTTGCGGCCGTTCTTCTTGTCCATGAAGTAGTTGCCGACCATGACCATCGGGCTCGCGACCGCCATGAACAGGTACATCATGCGGTGCATCATGAAGGCCATCATCACGGCCATCAGCAGCGGCATGACCGCCATCAGCCACGGCAGCGGGCGGCCCGCGGGCTCCTTCGGCGGGGACGGCAGCCGGAAGAGAGTGGTCCGCTCCGGTGGCGACAGCCGGGGCGGACGGTTGTAGTCGTACGTCGCCCCGTCCTCGCCCGGATGCAGCGCCGCGTTCGGCGGGATATAGGGGCCTAGCTCCAGGAGGCTGTTGCCGATGGCGAGTTGATCGCCGAGCGGCCACTCCTTCGTGTCATTTCCGACGGTGACCTGGCAGGTGCCGCCCATGCCGACGGTCAGCACCGCGGCGCGCTCGGCCAGCTCCGAGTCGTCGATGCGGATCCGGGCCGAGGCGCCGCGTCCGATCTCCACCCGGCCGATGCCGAGCCGGTGCACCGCGCCCGCGTCCGGGCCGCCCGCGACGCGCAGTTCGACCACGCCGGCCGGTTCGCCGGGCAGGCAGCCCGCCGGGTCGTAGAGGCTGACCACCGCGCCCTCGCGCAACGGCGACTGGGCGACCGACCAGCCCGGGTCGACCGCGTACCCGTCCACGTACACCGCGGGGGCGCCGGGCGCGCGGGACGGGCCGCCGGCGATCGAGATGATCTCCGCACCGCCCCCGCCGACCTTCTGCCCCAACTCGCGCGCGAGGTCCGCGACGGTCGACTCGGCTTCGGTCTCCACCACTACATCGGCGCGGTCTCCGCCGAGCGGATCGACCACGGTCAACGACAGACGCACGGCGTTCCTCGTTCCCCCGGATTCGACTTGGTTTCTACGGACGATATCCGCTGGGGCCCGGTCGTGGAGCCCCCGGTGCCTGCCCTGTGGATAACCTGCACCGGTTTATCCACAGGCCGGGAACAGGGCTGGACACGGCCCCGGTCCGAGGTGGGACAGTGATTCCCAGGCCGGACGGAAGAGGGGTGGACGGGGCGGGTGGGGTAGCGTGCAGCCCGAGCGTGGGCATGTCACGAAAGCCGTTCCGTTCTGTTGCAAGGCCGTGAGTCTCTTGTCACGGGATGCGCCTTGAGGGTGTTTCCGAGGCGCTGATAGCGTGCGGTGACTTGACATCGGCCTGCGGGCTGTCGCCGGACAGGAGCGCGACAGTCTCTCCCCACGCAACCGATTTCGAACAAGCACGCCGGCTCGACGGGGGCAGTGACGTGAG
This sequence comes from Actinacidiphila alni, assembly GCF_900112845.1. Lineage (GTDB taxonomy): Bacteria > Actinomycetota > Actinomycetes > Streptomycetales > Streptomycetaceae > Actinacidiphila > Actinacidiphila alni. The sequence goes on along the minus strand of NZ_FONG01000008.1, from coordinate 364,598 downwards.
GACCAGAGAACGTTCCGCTGCGGGCGGCGGCAGTAACAGCCGTCAGTCCGGATCCGGGCCCATGCACGGGGCGCCGGTCGGCGGAGAGCGGCTGCCGACGGTGACGCGGGAGCGCAAGCCCGCGCTCGCCGCGCTCGCGGTACTGCTCATTCTCGTCGGCGCGCTCGGCGCGACCGTCATGGTGATGCGCGCGGGGAACAAGATCTCGGTCGTGAAGATCGACAAGAACGTCGCGATCGGCGACCCGATCCCCTCCTCCGCGATCCGCGAGGTCATGGTCTCCGACGACTCCGGGGTGAACTTCGTGCTGTGGAAGCAGCGCGGCGACCTGGAGAAGAACTACCGGGCGGGCACCAACATCGTCGCGGGCTCCGTGCTGGTCAAGGAGATGATCACGCCGCAGAAGGACGTGCTCCCCGCGGGCAAGTCCCTCGTCGGACTCTCCCTGAAGCAGGGCGGCTTCCCCTACGGCATCACCACCGGCCAGCGCGTCGCCGCCTACCAGGTCGGCAACGATGCGGCCAAGGCGCAGAGCGGTTCGTCCGGCGACACCAGCGCCGGAAGCGGCGGCGACCCCAACACGCTGATCAGCGACAGCCTGATCATCAAGTCGATCAAGTCCGACGCGTCCGGGCTCGGCGGCGGGAACACCCTGATCACCGTCATCGCCGACTCCACGGTCGCCGGCAAGCTCACGCTCGCCGCGTCGACCAACGAGGTCTCGCTCGTGCTCATGCCCGACAGCAAGAACTGAACGAGCGGGCGCATACGTCATGGCACTGATCGCAATCGCCGCCGACAAGGGCTCACCGGGCGTCACCACCAGCGCCGTCGCGCTCGCCGCCGTATGGCCGCGCCGCGTCCTGCTGGCGGAGGCCGACCCGGCGGGCGGCGACCTCGTCTACCGTTCGCGCGCCGCGCACGGCGGCATGCTCGACCCCAACACCGGACTGCTGTCGCTGGCCGCGACCGCCCGCCGCGGCCTGGCCGCCGAGCAACTGTGGGACCACGCCCAGCCGCTGTCCGGCGGACTCGACGTCCTCGTCGGCATCGGCAGCGCGGAACAGGCCGCCGGCCTGTCCGGACTGTGGCCGATGCTCGGCCAGGCATTCGCCACGCTCGCCGAGTCGCCCAACGGCGCCGCCGACGTGATCGCCGACTGCGGCCGGATCGGCGCCGACTCACCGACCCTCGAACTCTTCACGCACGCCGCCCTCGTGCTGCTGGTGTCGCGCTCGGAGCCCGAACACCTGGCGCGGGTACGGGACCGGGCGGGCGCGCTCTCCGCCAAACTGCACGGCTCGCAGCGCGGCGCCGCCGCCGCGCTCGGCCACCCGCCGATCGGCATCGTGCTCATCACCGACCCCAGCCACAGCGCCCGGCTGGCCGGCCAGGTCAACGAGATGCTGGTCGCCTCGCAGATCTCCGCCCGGGTCGTCGGCACCCTCGCCCACGACACCGGCGGCGCCGAGACGCTCAACGGCCGCCGCCGCGGACGCCTCGACAAGTCGCTGCTGATCCGCTCGGCCCGGCAGATCACCGCCGACGTACCGCACCGGTACGGAGTGCTCCGATGAGTACGGTCGACCACCAGTTGGTCAAGCGGTTCCGGCAGGAGGCGGGCGACCGCATCTCGGAACAGCGCCGGCTGGACCAGGCGACCGGCCAGGCCGCCATGTCGCCCGAGGACGAGCGGCAGTTCGCCCGCGCCATCATCGCGCAGATCCTGGAGGACTACGCCCGCGCCGAGATCACCGTCGGCCGCACCCCGCCCGACGCACAGGCCGAGGAGGCGTACGCGGCCGCCGTGCACGCCGCGCTCTTCGGCGTCGGCCGGCTCCAGCCGCTGCTGGACAACCCCGAGGTCGAGAACATCGACATCAACGGCTGCGACCAGGTCTTCGTCGGATACGCCGACGGCCGCGAGGTCCAGGTCGAACCGGTCGCGGAATCCGACGAGGAACTCGTCGAGCTGATCCAGGTGCTCGGCGCCTACTCCGGCCTGTCCTCGCGCCCCTTCGACTCCGCGAACCCGCAGCTCGACCTCCGGCTCCCCGACGGCTCCCGGCTGTCCGCCGTGATGGACGTGACCCGCCGCCCGGCGCTGTCCATCCGTCGCGCCCGCCTCGGCAAGGTCTTCCTGCCCGACCTCGTCGGCAACTACACGCTCACCCCCGAGCTGGGCTCCTTCCTGTCCGCGGCCGTCCTCGCCCGCAAGAACGTGATGATCGCCGGCGCCACCAACGCCGGAAAGACCACGCTGCTGCGTGCCCTGGCCAATGTCATCCCGCCGCACGAGCGCCTGATCACCGTCGAACGCGCCCTGGAACTCGGCCTCGACCAGTTCCCCGAACTCCACCCCAACGTCGTGGCGTTCGAGGAACGGCTGCCCAACTCCGAGGGCCAGGGCGCCATCACCATGGCCGAACTGGTCCGCCGGTCGCTGCGTATGAACCCCTCCCGGGTCATCGTCGGTGAGGTGCTCGGCGACGAGATCGTCACCATGCTCAACGCGATGTCGCAGGGCAACGACGGCTCGCTGTCCACGATCCACGCCAACAGCTCCGGCGAGGTCTTCAACCGTATTTCCACCTACGCGCTCCAGGCGCGCGAGCGGCTGCCCGTCGAGGCGTCGCAGATGCTGGTCGCCGGCGCCATCGACTTCGTCGTGTTCGTCCAGCGCAACAACGACTTCCAGCGCGGCGGCACCCTGCGCCGCGTTGTCACCTCCGTCCGCGAGGTGAACGGTGTGGACGGCCGCGTACTGTCCAGCGAGGTCTTCGCCCTGGGACGGGAGGGCGTGGCCATGCCGCACGCCCCGATCGCCTGCCTCGACGAACTCCTCGCCCACGGCTACCAGCCCACGGGGGTGTGGCGGTAATGACCGGGATCTTCTCCCTGTCCGTGCTCTACGGACTGCTCGCCGGAGCCGCGGTCGGCGGCGGCATCGCGCTGTTCATCGTCGCGATGCGCGGCTGGGCGCCCAAGCCGGGGGCCAAGGCACCGGGCGAGTCCACCGGCGACAAGGCGTCGGAGCTGGTGCGCTTCCTGTCGCAGCGCGGCTCGCTCGCCATCGTCGCGGGACTCGCCGTCCTCGGCCTCACCCGGTGGGCGGTGCTCGGCGTCTCCACCGCGGTCCTGGTCTTCACCTGGGACAAGCTGTTCGGCGGCGCCTCGGAGGAACGCGCCGCGATGAAGCGCGTCGAAGCGCTCGCCGCCTGGACCGAGTCGCTGCGCGACACCATCGCCGGCGCCGTCGGCCTCGAACAGGCCATACCCGCCTCGGCCCGCGCCGCCGCGCCCGCGCTGCGCGCGCACCTGTCGTCGCTCGTCGACCGGCTCAGGTCGCGCACCCCGCTGCCCGAGGCGCTCCAGCACCTCGCCGACGAGATCAACGACGCGTCCGCCGACATCATCATCGCCGCCCTCATCCTCAACGCGCGGCTGCGCGGCCCGGGTCTGCGCGAAGTGCTCGGCGCGCTCGCCAAGTCCGCCCGCGAAGAGGTCGACATGCGCCAGCGCGTGATGGCGCAGCGCGCCAGCACCCGGCGCAGCGTGCAGATCGTCGTCGTGGTGTCGGTGGTCTTCGTGCTCGGCCTCGCGATCTTCAACCGCAGCTTCGTCGAGCCGTACGGCACGGCGATCGGCCAGGCCGTACTGACCCTGGTGTGCGGGCTGTTCGCCGCGGGCTTCTGGTGGCTGCGCAAGCTGTCCAACATCGAGACGCCCGAACGGTTCCTGGTCCACGAACCCGAGCGGGCCCCGGGCGCCGAACGGATCGGGGTGCCGCCGGGACACGGCGTACCCGGCGGCCCCGGGCACGGCGTACAGGCGACACCGGGACAGCCGATGCCCGGCCAGGTCTTCCCGGGACAGGGGGCGGCACGATGAACAACATCCTCATCAGCTGCCTGGTCGGCGCGGCCGTCGGCCTCGGCGTCTTCGCGCTGATCCGGGCACTCCTGCCCGGCCGGCGCAGCGCGGTGAACACGGTCGCGCAGATCGACGCGATGCGCGCGGCAGGACCGGTCAGCGGCGGTTCCGCCGCACCCGCACCGACCGACCTCAAGGGCCGGATCGGGCAGCGGGTGGCGCAGTTCTACCTCCAGCAGGGCTGGGAGCAGCGCTCGCTGCGCTCGGACCTCGCGGTGCTCGACCGCAGTTGGGAAGGGTTCCTCGCCACCAAGCTCATCCTGGCCGCGAGCGGACTGATCTTCGGGCCGTTCCTGTTCGCCGTGGTCTGGCAGCTCGGCATGGGGTCCAACCCCGTCATCCCGGTCTGGATGGCGCTGATCTTCGGCGGTGTCTTCTTCGTCCTCCCGGACTTCGAAGTGCGCCGCGACGCCACGGACAAGCGCAAGGACCTGCGCCGCGTCATCGGCGCCTATCTCGACCTGGTGTCGATGAACCTCGCCGGCGGCCGCGGCCTGCCCGAGGCGCTGATGGCCGCCGCCGAGATCAGCGACGGCTGGGCCCTGACGCGGATCCGCAACTGCCTGGCCGACGCCCGGATCACCGGCACCAGCCAATGGGTGGCACTCGGCAACCTCGGCGAGGAACTGGGCGTCGAGGAATTGAGGGACCTCTCCGTCACGCTCGGCCTGGTGGCCGACGACGGCGCGAAGGTCCGAGAGTCGCTCGCCTCGCGCGCCGAGACGATGCGGCACCGGGAACTCGCCGAGATCGAGGGATCGGCGGGCGAGAAGTCCCAGTCCATGCTCGTGGCGCAGCTCCTGCTGTGTGCGGGCTTCCTGGTCTTCCTGATCTTCCCCGCGGCCATGCGTGTGTTCCAGGTCTGAACAGCGCCACCGCGCCACGCGCCACAACGTCACCGCACCACGGCGTCACCGCACCACCGTCACCGTCGAGTCGAGAGGACTTGAACCATGAATCGCCTGCCCACCGTCAGCCATCCGGCTGTCGACTTCCTGATGGCGTACCTCCGGGGCCGGATCCAGCGCGTCCGCGAGGAGGACCTCTCCCGCGGCGCCTCCGCCGTGGAATGGGTCATCATCTCCGCGGTCGTCGTCACCGTCGTCGGCGTGGTCGCCTTCATCATCAACAACGCCCTGCGCGACAAGGCCACCGGCGTCGGCGACTGCATCTCCAAGACGTCCGACACCGGCACCTGCTGAGGCCGGGACCGGTCACCGTGATGGGACGACGAACCGACGTGCTGCACCACGCCGTACGCCGCAGGCTGGACGCCGCCCGCGGCGACAGCGGCGTGGGCAGCCGTACGGTCCCGGCCGGCCATGCACGTACGGCCGGCCGCGCGGGCACGGGAGCGGGCACGGGAACGGTATGCGGCGCGGGGGCGCCTGCCGGCAGTGACCGCGGGATGACCGCGATCGAGTTCGTCTTCCTCACGCCGGTCCTGTTCTTCATGATCTTCGCGACGGTGCAGTTCGGGCTGTACTTCTTCGCCGACCATGTCGCGCAGGCCGCCGCGCAGGCCGGGGCACGCAAGGCGCGCGCCGAGGCCGACGCGGACCCGGGCGGCTGGTCGGACAAGGCGACGGCCGAGGCCAAGGACCGTATCGAGCAGCTCGGACCGAATCTGCTGGACGGCCGCCAGGTGACGGCCGTGCAGCCGGACGCCGTCACGGTCGGCGTACGCGTCACCGCCGACGTACCCACCATCTTCCCCGGCTTCCACTTCAAGGTGAACGAGAGTTCCCAGGGGCCGGTGGAGCGCTTCGTACCGGACAACGGGGGCTGATCCGATGCGTATCCGAGCCGGGAAGCGGCTCAGCCGGCTCGGGCGGGCCGGGGACGTCGTACGGGCCGGGCATGCCGTACGGGCCAGGAGCGTCGCACGGGCCGTGGACGGGGCCGACCGCGGGCTGTCCACCATCGAGGTGGTGGTCCTCGCCCCGATCATGATCCTGTTCATCCTCATCCTGGTCGCGTTCGGCCAGCTCGTGGACGGCCGCGGCGCGGTGGACAGCGCCGCCCGGGACGCCGCCCGCGCCGGCTCGATCCAGCGCGACGAGAACGTCGCGCTGAGCGAGGCGATCGCCGCGGCCAAGGCCGACCTCGGCGACACCTGCGTCGACGGCACGCTGCTGGTGAAGAAGACCAGCCCGGGCTTCGAGGCCGGCTCCATCTATAAGGTCGAGGTCAGCTGCACCATCCGCGGCCTCGGCTCGCTCGGACTCAACATCCACAAGACGATCACGTCCACGGCGGCCTCGCCGCTCGACCCGTACCGACGGGCGGTGCCGAACTGATGGACGCGACACGATTCCTGAGTGGATTCCCGGCCGCCGCAAAGGTCGTGGACGCCGTGGCGGCCGTACGGCGGCGCGCCGACCGCGGCTCCGGCACAGCGGCGGTGCTGATCTTCGCCGTCGTCTTCATGGCGCTCGCCGCCTACGTCGTGGACGGCGGACTGTCGATCTCCAAGCGCGAGCGCGCCGCGGACATCGCCGAGCAGGCGGCCCGTTACGCGGCCCAGGACATCAACATCGAGGCGTTGCGGAACGCGCCGGCGGGCACCAAGCCGGTGATCAACGACGGGGACTGCACCGACAACGTCCAGGACTTCGCCCGGCAGTCCGGCCTGGACGGCGCCGATGTCGCCGGGTCCTACTGCACCTTCGCCGGCCCCGACCGCGTCGAGGTGACCGTCCAGCTCACGTACCAGCCGATGCTCACCGGTTTCTTCTACGACCACGACATCGTCGTCCACGGCACGGCAGCCGCCGAGTCCGTGACCGGACCCGCCAACTGACCGCACCGCCAACTGACCGCACCGCCAGCCGACCGCAGCGGCACCCACCGCACCACGGACCGCCGCCCGACCACCAGCAATCGCAGCTCCGACCGAAGGCAGAGGAAGCAGCCATGGCACGCACGACCGCCACGGGACGTAACCGCGCGCAGCAGGGCGGAGCGGCGGCACGTCCGCCGCGCAGGCACCGTACGTTCGGCGACTTCGTCCGTGCCCTCGGCGCGTTCCTGGCGCTGGCCGTCCTTGTGGTGGGCGTGCCGGGCGCCCTGCTCTACTTCATCGGCTCGCCCTTCCCGCACCACGTCGACTCCGACCTGCTGCAACAGCCGATCACCAGCGAGACGTTCATCAACACGCTGGCCGTGGTCGTCTGGCTGGCGTGGGCGCAGTTCACGGCGTGCGTGCTGGTGGAGAGCAAGGCGGCGATCTCCGGGGTGGGCATGCCCACCCGGGTGCCCGGCTCGGGCGCGAGCCAGCTGCTGGCCCGCCAGTTGATCGCGGCGCTGCTGCTCGTCGGCGTCAGCACCGCGGGCCTCGTCCCCGGTCTCTCCCAGCTCGGCCACGCCAACCAGCACGAGAGCCAGGCCCGCCCGGGCGTGGCCGCCACCGCCCAGCAGACGCCGGGACAGCAGCAGGTGCGGACGGCGAGCGCGGCCGTACCGCACCAGCAGGCCGCGCAGCACGCGGCGGGCGCGCAGCAGGGAGCGGGCCAGTCGACGGCCAAGGACACGAAGTTCTACCGGATCCAGCCGCCCGAGGGCCGGCACCACGACTCGCTGTGGGAGATCGCGCAGCGCCACCTCGGCGACGGCCGCCGCTACCACGAGATCTACCAGCTCAACAAGGACCGGGTGCAGCCCGACGGTACGAAGCTGTCGCAGGCCAGCCTGATCCGGCCCGGCTGGGTCATGGAGATGCCCGCGGACGCGCACGGCGGCGACCTCGTCGAGATGCCGGTCGCCGCACCGCACGTCGCGCCCGACATCCAGCACTACGCGCAGCACGGCGGCGCCAAGGACACCACGGCGGAGGGCGCGCACGCCGCCACCCAGCACGCGGCCGAGCAAGGGGGCGGCGGCAGCGGGGCACAGGGCGGTTCCGGCGCTCAGGGCGGCTCCGGCGGTACGGGCGCCGACAGTACGGGCTCCGGTGGCGCCGAAACCGGCGCTCGGCACGCGTCCGTCACCACCCCGACCCACGCCGAGACGGCCCCCGAACACGCGCCGACCGCGGCCCTCACCGCTACGTCCGGCTCCCACTCGCACGGCTTCGACCTGTCCGAGGCGCTGATCGCCGCCCCGCTGCTGGCCGCGGGCCTGCTCGCCGCGCTCGGCCGGCGGCGCCGTACGGCCCTGTGGCAGTCGGTCACCGCGGGCGGTCTGCGCACCCCGCGCACCCCCACCGGGCCCGAGGCCGACGCCGCCGACGCGCTGCGCGTGGGCGCCGACCAGGACACCGTCACCTTCCTCGACCGCGCGCTGCGCGCGCTGTCCGCCCAACTGGACGGCGAGGGCCGCAAGCTTCCCACCGTCTACGCCGCCTGGCTCACCGACGAGGCGCTGCACCTGCAACTCGCCTGGCCCGAGGGCCAGCCGCCCGCTCCCTGGCAGCTCGGCCAGGACCAGACCTTCTGGCGCCTGGACCGTCCCGACCTGACCGACGACGCCGATGTGTCGGCCGCGGCCCCGTACCCGGGTCTCGTCGCGCTCGGCACGCTCGACGGCGCGCGGCTGCTGCTCAACCTCGAAGCGGTGCCCGGCATCGTGTCGCTGACCGGCGCCCCCGCCGACCGCGAGGCCGTACTCGCCTCCGTGGCCGCCGAGTTGGCCACCAACGGCTGGTCGGACCGGATGACCGTCACCCTCGTCGGCTTCGCCGAGGACCTCACCGCCCTCGCGCCCGCCCGGGTCCGGCACCTCGCCGACGTGCCCGAGGTCATCGAGACCATGTCCGCGGAGACCGCGCAGCGGGCGGGCGCGCTGCGCACCGCCGGCCAGGACAGCGTCCTCACCGGCCGTACCGGCCGCGCCCAGCACACCCAGTGGGCCCCGCACCTCGTCCTGCTCGCCACCGAGCCCACCGAGGAACAGGCCGACAAGCTCGCCGAGTTGGCCGCCGACGCCGGCCGTCTCGGCATCGGCTACCTCGTCGCGGCCGGCAGCGGTGATCTGCCGGGTGCCGCCTGGGAGTTGGAGATCACCTCGGCCGGACGGCTGCTCGCGCCGCTGCTCGGCCTCGACCTGGAGGCGCAGACGCTGCCCGCCGCCCAGTACCAGGCGGTGCTGCGGCTTTTCGCCGAGGCGGGCAACGAGGACGGCTCGGGCGCCGGACCCGACGCGCCGCCGTTCATGGTCGACCTCTCCGACCAGGGCCGGCCCGGCGTGTACGCGCGCCTGCTCGGTTCCTTCGAACTCTCCGGTGTCGCCGAGCCGTCCGCCGAGCGCAGCCAACTCCTCCACGAGGCACTGGCGTTGCTCCTGCTGCACCGCGAAGGCGTCCACCCGCGCGTACTGGCCTCCGCGCTCTGGCCGCGCGGCGTCACCGAGGACGTCCGCGACGCCCTCGTCGAACGGCTCCGCGACTGGCTCGGCACCGACCCCGGCGGCGTCGCCCGCCTCACCTTCGACGACACCGGCCGGATCGTGCTGGCGTCCTCCGTCGTCTCCGACTGGGACGTGCTCCAGACCCTCCACCACGAGGCCACCGAAGGCAGCGCCGCCTCCGACCCCACCGCCCGCCGCCGCCTGCTCACCCAGGCGCTCTCGCTCGCCCGCGGCCCGCTCCTCCAGGACCGCACCCCGGGCCGCTACGGCTGGCTCTCGCACGAGATCGTCGACGCCCAACACCCGGTGCTCGTCGCCGAGATCGCGCTCGCGCTGTGCGCGCTGCACCTCGACGCCAACAAGCCCAAGGCCGCCGTCGCCGCCGTCGAGACCGGTCTGGTCGTCGCACCCAACGACGAGCGGCTCTGGCTCGAACTCCTCCGCGCCACCAACGCGACCGGCGATCCCGCCCGGTTGCAGGCCGCCGCCAACTCCCTCATCGCCCGCGGCAATTCCCTCGGCGGCGCCGGCCGCGGCCTGCCGCCCCGTGTCGAGGCCCTCCTCGACGAACTCCTGCCCGACTGGCGCGGCAGCATCGCCAACTGACCCCTCACCAGCGGCCGTTCGGCCCCCATCCCCCCACCCCTACGGAGCCCCGATGAACAAGTCCCACGCCGCCGCCTCGGCCCTCACCCTCGCCGTGACGGCCGCCCTCACCCTCACAGCCTGCGGCGGCGGCTCGGACGATTCGGGGAGCGACAGAATCACGGACGGTACGGTGTCGCCTTCGGCGCGGGCGACGACGACTCCTTCGGCCACAGGGCCGGCCGCTTCCTCGGCCCCGACGGCGTCGCCCGTGGACTTCCACCTGCCGTCCGACATCAAGGTCCTCATCGACGCGGACACGACGGGAGACGCCACCAAGGACGCCGTACTGCGCGCCAAGGCCGATACGTTGACGGCGCGTCAGAAGCTGTACGTCGATCTCGATCCGGGATCCGCCGTGCTCAAGGCGTACTTCTCCGGACAGGCCAGGGCGTTCTACGCCGAACAGATCGCGACGCGGAAGAAGGAGGGGCACACCGTGACGGGAACCTACCGCTACTACGACCGCAAGGTGACGGCGGTGACGTCCGACACCGCCGTCGTTTCGTACTGCGAGGACCAGTCCAAGGCGTATTCGAAGGACGTCAAGACCGGCACCGTCCTGCGCACCACGCCGAGCCCCGACGACTACCGCCTCTACACGGCCACCCTGCTGAAGAACGCAGGCGGGATCTGGCAACTCGACTCCTTCCAGGGCAAGGCCGACGCCCCCGCGTGCCAGTGAGGGCCTCGCTGCGGGCCGCCGTCACGGCAACGGTGCTCGGCGCCGCGGTCCTGGGCGCGGCGGGACCGGCGTTCGCGGGCGACGGTGACCCCATCTCGCCTCCGCCGAAGCCCCCGACGCGGCAGGGGACGTCCGGCAACGGCGCCATCAGTGCGAGCGTGCAGCTGGACACGAGGCACAACGGCCGTGAGAAGTCCGTCCCCGTGAGTCCGGTGGACCGCAACTGGACGCCCCCGTTGTGCTGGAGCCAGCCGAAGTACGACGCGAAGCAGTACAAGGACTGGATGCTCGGACCGGAGAACGTCGGCATCGGCCCCAACGCCGCCCAGATCGCCGACGCCATCAAGAAGCGGACCGACTTCCACGACGGCGGCAAGGGCGCGTGGTGGTTCCGCACCTACGACACCGACCAGATGACGTCCGGAGCGGTGTCGCCGGAACGGGTCGCCGGATGCACGTCGATCCCCGGCCAGCAGTGGATCGAGGCCCGTGACCCCGAGCCGCCGCTCGCACTCGACCCGCGGATCCTGTCCGGGCTGGCGTACAGGGCGCTCCGACTGCCCACTCCACCGGTCAAGTTGAGCCCCGTCGCCGACAATCAGACCGTCAACCTCCCGACCTTCGCTTCCTTCACGGACGCCCTTCCCGACCGCGTCTGGGTGACCGCGAGCTTCAACGCGCTCGGCCTCGACATCGCGGCCACCACCGTTGCCGTGCCCACCGGCATCCGGATCGACGCCGGCACCTCCTACGCCGACCCGCAGAGCTGCACCTACAAGCTCGAAGCCGGCGCGGGCGGCGGTTATCAGGTGGACTCGTCGAAGGACGACTGCAACATCACGTACCGGAAGCAGGGCCCGTACACGCTGCACGCCGAGATCACGTGGAAGGTGACGTGGACGCCGTCCGCGGATCCGGTCGGGCCGGTCGCGCAACCCGGCCTGCCCGACGGCCTGTCGGGCAATGACGTCCCGGTCGAGGTCAAGGAGATCCAGACCGTCGTACGGTGACTGACGGTCCGTCACGCAGGATTCACCCGTAACCCCGGCCCGGCGCGCCGCCGTTGTCAGTCCGTCACGACGTGACGGCATATGACGGCGACAATGAAGGCGGTCGGGGTACGGGCATGGCGGATCTCAAAGTGACGGACCAGGTGCTGGCCGACGCCGAACGACTGCTGTCGAAGCTGCACTTCGAGTTCAAGACCATCAAGGCGCACCGCGACGAACTCCACGACATCTGGGGCTCGCCCGCAGTGGCGGGCGCGATGGACTCCTTCGTCAACAACTGGGCCTGGTACCGCAAGAAGCTGCTCAGCGGCATCGAATCGGTCGGCGGCCTGGTCGGCGCGGCTCGCGAGACGTTCAAGCGGACCGACGAGCACCTCGCCAAGAGCGGCTGACCGCCGTGACCACGCCCCGCCCCCGCGACTGGCACCCGCTCGCCGACGCCGACCCCACCCCCGGCGACCCCGAGGCGATCCGCGCCGAGGTCGCCCACATGAAGCGCCTCGCCGCCATGCTCAGGGCCGAGGCCGCCGACCTCGCCCTCATCGGCTCCGCCGACGGCCTCAAAGGCGGTTACGCCGTCAAACTCCGCGACGAGTCCCGCGAATTGGAGGTCCACCTCCGCGAGACCGCCGGCCGCTACGAACGCGTCCACGGTCACCTCAGCGGGTGGGCCGCCGAACTCGACGACATCCAGTCCGAGGCGGATCGCATCCTGCGGGGTGCGCGGGCCGACGCTTCCGTTTCTGCTTCCGGCTCCGCTTCGGGTGACACGGCGCCCGATGGCGCCGAGGCCGATCCGCTGGCCCGGCACCGGCGTTCGCTCGACAAGGTCGAGACCCACCGTGACCTGCGCGCCGCGCATTACGCGGCCAGGATCCGGCACGAGATCAACGACAAGATCAAGGATTCGTGGTGGGAGCGGCGGAAGAACGAGATTGATGGGGTGAAGGGGGCGATTTCGCTTGTCGTGGACGTCATGAGTTGGGTGGCCACCGGCATTGCGCTGGTCGCCATCGTCATGACCCCGGCGGGCTGGGTCGCCGGCCTCGCGATCTGGCTCGCCGTCGGCGTCCTCGCCGGGCACCTCCTCCTGGCTGCCGCCGGTGACGGGTCCTGGCTCGACATCGGCATGGACGTCTTCGGTCTCCTGACCATGGGGGCGGGCACGATCGCCCTCAAGAACCTGACGGCCGTCCGCACGGCCACGAAACTCGCGGCCCAGGGCGCCGCCGACGAGCGCGCGGCCGTCTCCGCGACGCGCTCCTCCCGGTCCGTGCTGGACCGGTCGTCCGCGACCGTGAATCGGCGCGGCGCCACCAAAGCGGCGCGGGCCAAGGCCCGCCATGACCGCAACATCGCCCGGGCCGCAGCCAAGCGGGCCGGTCGCGACGCGGCTGCGTTCGAGGCCGCCGCCCCGATGGCGGAAGCCTCCCAGCGGGAGGCGGTGCTTCTCGGGGGAGACCGGGAAACGGCGAACCTTTACAAGGATGTGGTGCGGATGAGGGCGGCGTACCCCGAGAGTGGCGCCGTGCGGCGCGCTAGCCAGGGCGCGGAGGTGCACCGGAATGCCTTCCGGGGGGCTTGGGCGTCGGCGACGTCCGTTGACCTTGTGGATAAGGCGGCAGGCAGCAGTGACTTCATCCCGCGCAAGCCCTCGTCCAGCTCCTATGGCGACTTCAAAGACCGATACACGAAGGAAGTCGGCACCGCGTGGTGACCCTCTACTGAGCCAGGAGTTACATGTTCTTCGTCAGCGATGTGACCAGTGATCCGCTGCTTGCTCGTAGCGACAAGCGAATCCGATGGGGGGCGATCGTCCCGCCGCTCGGGTTCTGCCTGGTGGGCCTTACCGGGCGCCTGTTCAATCCGGGCAAGGAGGCGTTCATCATCGAGATGCTCACCTTGGCGGTAGTTGGACAGCTGCTGGTTTGGTGGGGGTTATGGGGTCTGCACCGCACCTGTGGATGGGACTCTGACGTGCTGTTCTACCTGTGGGTAGGCGGTGTGCTCACAGCCATTACCGTCACATCCACCGGCATCCTCTACCTCACCCCCATCCCCTTGATCGCCCCCGCGACTGCCTGGCTGGCCAGGACGAGACTTCGGCGGAGCCGGGGAGAGAGGGGCGCGCCGTGACGACGGGGACCGTGGTGGGGTACACGCTGGTGCTGCCTCCCGGATGGGTCCGGGTACCTCTGCGCGAGGGCACCGACAAGGCGCTGGACGAGAAGGTGTTCCGGGGGATGGGGGTGGTGCCCGAGGGGGTGCCGCGGGATCGGGGGATGGCGTTCCGGGCTGAGGTGCGGCGGCGGGTGGAGGGGATGGCGCGGGAGGCGCGGGCGGGGGGCGGGCTGGATCTGTACGTGCCGGTGGAGGCAAGGGGCGGGGCGATGGTGGCGGCGTCGTTCGTGGTGGCCGAGGTCGCGGGGGAGGGGGCGCCGGAGGCGGTGCTGGCGGGGCTGGCACGGGAGACGGCGGGGGAGGTGCGGGAAGTGGCGGGGACGGTGGGGGTGCGGCGGGAGTACGTGGCGCCGCCGGAACCGGACGAGGGGATCGAGACGTACGCGCGGCACGTCGATTACACGCTGCCGGTGCCGGACGCGTCGCGCTGGCTGACGGTGACCTTCTCGACCGTCGGGGACGGTGATCCGGGGAGCGAATTCACCAGGGTGCTGGTGGAGTTGTTCGACGCGCTGATGACGACCTTTCGCTGGAGCCTGGCGTGAGCGCCCGGTTGGACGCGGGGGCGGTGGACCACGCGCGGTGGGTGCGGGTACCGCCGGCGGGCTTCCCGGACGTCGCGGCGTACGCGCGGGTGATGGCGGAGGCGCACGCGGGGCCGGGCGAGGCGGGGGAGTTGGCGGAGGTGCTGGCGTACGGGATGGAGCGCTATCCGCGGGTCTATCCGGGGTACGGGCTGCACTTCCACCTGGAGGGCCCGCGCGGGATTCCGCTCGCGGTGTACTCCGCCGAATTCGACCTGGAGGGCGGGGAGGCCGACGCGGACGAGGAGTTGCGCGCCCTCACCCACGCGGACGCCGACTACGCGGTGGAGCCGCCGGTGGTCGAGGAGTTCGGCGGCGGGCGGTTGGGCACCGGCATCCGCGTACTGCGCTACTTCGTCGACCCGGATGACGGGGATGGCGGGGACGACGGCATCACCGTAGGACTGCGGTACGCGTGGCGGGTGCCGGAGCACGGCGCGGATGTGCTGGTGCTGACGGCGGCGCCCGATCCGGCGCGCGTGCTGCGGGCGATGGACGACATCGACGCCTTCGCGCGGGCGCTGCGCTTCGCGCCGTAGGACGACGGTCAGACGCCCCGCGCGCGGAGCGCGGTCTTCTTGGCCTGGTTGCCGCAGACGTCCATGGAGCACCAGCGCCGGGTGCCGGGACGGGAGTGGTCGAGGAAGATCGCGCCGCAGGTGGGGGAGGCGCAGGGGCGCAGACGGGGGAGCAGGCCGGAGGAGGCGGCGAGGTCGAGGGCGTCGCGGGCGATCAGCGCGAGGGTGGCGGTGACGGGGTCGTCGGCGTGCCACCGGAGGTCGCCGGAGGCGGCAAGGCGCGGGGCGGGGACGGCGTGGTCGGCGGCGCGGTTGAGCCGGGTGCGGGCGGATTCGGCGAGGCCGGCGCCGGGCGGGGTGCCCGCGGGGCGGCCGGGGACGATCGCGACGGTGACCAGCGCGTACACCGCCTCGCGCAGGGCGCGCGCCTCGCGGAGCCCGTCGGGCGAGGGTACGGAGCCGGCGGGTACGTCGGCGCAGGGGCCGCACTGCCGGACCCACGCGGCCAGCGCCGCCGGATCGGTCAGTTCCTCCGTGACCGCGGGCGTACCGCGGTAGCGCAGTGTCCGCAGGTAGTCCAGGCACAGCCGTCCCGCACCCTCGCGGAAGCGGGCCGGAGGGGCGGTGACGTCGGTGTCGTACGCGCTCATGGGGACAGCGTACCGCTGGAACCGGTTTAACTGGTACGGTCGGAACCGGTTAAAGAAGTTCCCACGCCAACGAGGTGTCGATGTCCCAGCCGTCGTCCGCCGCGCCGTCCCCCGGCCCCGACGCCGCCATATCCGCGTCCGGAAATGCGTCCGCGTCCGGCCCGCCGCGCCGCCTCATCGTCCTGCTCGCCGTCGCCTGCGGCCTGACCGTCGCCAACCTCTACTACGCGCAGCCGCTGCTCAGCGAACTGCGGCACACCTTCGGCATCGACGCCGTCACGGCCGGCAGCCTGGTCACCGTCTCCCAACTCGGGTACGCCGCCGGCCTGCTGCTCATCGTCCCGCTCGGCGATGTGCTGGAGAAGCGCCGGCTGGCCACCGTCCTGCTCGCGCTGACCACCGGCGGCCTCGTCCTGGCGGGCCTCGCGCCCGGCTTCCCCGTGCTGCTGGTGGCGCTGCTGATCGTCGGTACGACCCTGGTCGTCGCCCAGATCCTGGTGCCCTTCGCCGCCGACCTGGCGCCGGACGAGACGCGCGGCAAGGTCGTCGGCCAGGTGATGAGCGGGCTGCTGACCGGCATCCTGCTGTCCCGGACCTTCGGGAGTGTGCTGGCGGGCGCGACCAGTTGGCGGGTCGTCTATCTGACGTCGGCCGCGTTGATGGTCGTCATGACACTGGTGCTGCGCAGGTCGCTGCCGCGCCGGGCGCCCGGCGCCGAGGCCGCCGCGCTCTCGTACGGGATGCTGCTGCGCTCCACCGGGCGGCTGCTGCGGGTGTATCCCGCGCTGCGCCGCAGGGCGCTGTACCAGGCGGCGATGTTCGGCACCTTCAGCGTCTTCTGGACCACCATCTCCTTCGTGCTGACCAGCGAGCCCTTCGACTACGCGCAGTGGCAGGTCGGGCTCTTCGCCCTGGCCGGCGCGGGCGGCGCGCTGGTGGCGCCGCTCGCCGGGCGCTGGGCCGACCGCGGCCTCGTCCGGCCGATGACGGCGGCGGCCTTCGCCGTCGCCGCGCTGTCCTTCGGGCTCGCCGGAGTCGGGCGGCACAGCGTCATCGCGCTCGGCGCCGCGGCCGTCCTGCTCGACATGGCCGTGCAGACCACCCTGATCCTCGGCCAGCAGGTGATCTACCGGCTCGACGGCCAGGCCAGGTCCCGGCTGAACAGTGCCTTCATGGCCACCTTCTTCGTCGGCGGCGCGGTCGGCTCGCAGGCCGGTTCCTACGCCTACCACGCCGGCGGCTGGACGGCGGCGGCAGCGCTCGGCGCCGCCCTGCCCGCGCTCGCGCTCCTCTACTGGACGACGGAACTGCGCCGCCCGCGCGACCGGGACAAGGCAGCCGCCCACGCGGCAGCCGAGCCCCCGACCCCGGGCGTCAGCTCTTCGCCACCACCGCCAGGATCTCCGGAAGCCGGTCGAGCAGCCGCGGACCGGTGAACCGCAGCGAGGCCGCCGCCGCCCCGAGCCCGTAGAGCACCCCGAGCGGGAGGATCAGCCACAACAGCCCGTGGTGGCCGGTCAGATGGAGCGCGAGCGTCAGGCCGAGCACCGGCAGGCAGAGCGCGGCTCCGCTGAAGGTGCCGCCGAAGACGTTCAGCGCGACCAGACCGCTCTGGCCGGGCGCCGCGTTGGCGAACGGATTGTCCTGCGGCACCGCGTACGGGAAGCGGACGCTGGCGTAGCTGCCGGTCGCGATGAGGGCGCCGAGGAAGGCGAAGGACAGACCGAGCGTCTCCGGCAGCGCCGACGTCCGGCCCAGCAGCAGGGCAGCGCCCGTGGTGACGACGGTGACGTACGGCACCGCGACGGCGGCCAGCGTCAGGGCCCGGCCGCGCAGTTCGAGCGCGGCGTCCCTGCGCGTGGCGATCGTCGCGGACACCGTCCAGAAGGCGGAGCCGTCCATGCCGAACTGGTTGTACATCTGCATGCCGAGCAGCCCGGCCGCCCACAGGCACTGGTAGACGGTGCCGTCCTGCACCACCGCGACCAGCGGCAGCAGCAGCCCGACGGCCAGGCCCGTCGCCCAGGACGCCTTCGACCTCGGGTCCCGCCACAGGTACCGGAACTGCCGCGCCATCACCGTGCCCGTCCGCCCGCCCAGCAGCCGCCCGCCCGCGAGCCGACCGGCGAGACCGCCGCCCGCACGACCGCTCCCCGAGCCGCCCCCGAAGCCGCTCCCGAACCGGCCTCCGATACGACCCCGGCCCCCGACACGCCCGCGCCCCCGCGCCCCGCGGTCCGCCCCGTCCGGCGCCGCCTGGAGCGTGGACGCGTCCGGCGAGATCATCAGCCGGAACAGCGTCGCGTACCACCAGCGCAGGATCAGCGCCAGGACGACGGCGGTCAGGGCCAGTTGCACGGCGGCCAGGCCGTACGCGCCGCGCGCCGTCGACCGCACCGCGTCCACGGCGGGCGCGGGCGGGATCCAGCGCAGCACGGAGGCGACCGAAGTGGCCCGGTGCAGCCCGCCGTTGGACGACAGCGAGCTGACGCCCAGATTGACCAGCTGGGCGCCGACCGCCACGAACAGACCGCTGAGCAGTGCCAGGTCGCGGCCCCTGCGGCTGGTCAGCAGCCGGGTGTTGGCGGCGGCGACGGCCCGCGCCAGCGCCACGCACAGCAGCAGCGTCAGGGCGACGGCGACGACGGCCACGACGCCCGCGGCCCAGCCGTGCGCCACCGCGGTGACCGCGCCCGCCGACACGATCAGGGTGAAGACCGGGCCGACGCCGAGCAGCGAGGACACCAGCAGCGCCGTTATCAGCGGGCGCGGGCGCAGCGGCAGCATCGCCAGCCGGGTCGGGTCGAGGGTGTCGTCGCCGCCGAAGAAGAACAGCGGCATGATCGCCCAGCCCACGCCGAGGACGACGGCCACCGTGACGGAGGCGGCCGGGGCGTAATGGTCGCCGCGCAGGGCGATCATGCCGGCGCCCATGCCGAGCGCGTAGAGCATCGCGAAGGCGACGCCGATGCACCAGCCGACCGTGCGGCCGGTGGACTGGCGCAGGCCGTTGCGCATGATGGCGAGCTTGAGCCGGACGAAGACCGGTGTCAGGGACGGCTCCCGGCCGGGCACGGACGGCACCTCGGACGGCCCGGAAGGCGGTCCGGACGGCGGCGCGGGCGGCGGAAGGGTCACCCCGGCACCCATCACTTGCCGCCGCTCAGCCAGTCGAGCCCCTGCCCGCCGCGCCGGTCGGCGCCGACCAGCGACAGGAAGGCGTCCTGGAGCGAGGGCGCGTCGCCGCGCACCTCGGCGAGCGGGCCGTGCGCCACGATCCGGCCCGCGGCCATCACCGCGACCCAGTCGCACAGGCTCTCCACCAGCTCCATCACGTGCGAGGAGAAGACGACGGTGCCGCCCGACTCCGTGAAGCGCTCCAGCACGCCCCGGATGACCTGGGCCGACACCGGGTCGACGCCCTCGAACGGCTCGTCCAGGAAGAGGACTTCGGGGTTGTGCAGCAGGGCCGCGGCCAGGCCGATCTTCTTGCGCATGCCGGTGGAGTAGTCGACGACCAGCTTGTGCTGACTCGCCGACAGGTCGAGCACGTCGAGCAGCTGGCCCGCGCGCTTGTCGACCTCCTCGCCGGGCAGGCCGCGCAACCGGCCGGTGTAGGCGAGCAGTTCGCGCCCCGACAGCCGCTCGAACAGCCGCAGGCCCTCGGGCAGCACACCGATCCTGGACTTCACGCCGACCGGGTCGGTCCACACATCGTGGCCCACGATCCGCACGATGCCGTCGTCCGGCCGCAGCAGACCGGTCACCATGGACAGCGTGGTGGTCTTGCCCGCGCCGTTCGGCCCCACCAGGCCGATGAAGCGGCCCGCGGGCAGCTCCAGATCGATCCCGGCGACCGCCGTCTGCTCGCCGAAGCGCTTCCACAGCCCGCGGACACGCACCGCGACCGGCTGCCCGTCACCGGTCGTGTCCGGCCCCTCCTCGACGGCCTTCCCGTACGGCACCGGCCGGTACGGTTCGAGGCGCGGCCTCTTCTCCCGCTCTTCCCGCGGCTCCGACATGCTGCGGCACCTCTCCCCGTCTCGTGCCCCTGTCCCGTCCGACAACCCTAGACGCGACCACTGACAGTGACCATGAGACCCGGAAACGTAGCACCGGCGAGACCGGCGGACCCGGAGCGGTAGCGCTGCGTCAGCGGCCCGACGCCTCCGCCGCCCCCGACGCCCTAACACCCCGACGCCCCAGCCGACTCCGCGTCAGCGCCCCCGCGCCGCCGCCAACTCCCGCCCGCACGCGTACGCCAGCGGGCTCAGCAGCTCCTCGACGTCCGGCAGCCAGCGGTTCAGGGCGGTCGGCTGTCGCGCCCACTGCACACTGCCGCGCCCGGTGCGGGTCGGCGGCGCGACGAGCCACTCGCCCTCGCCGCGCACCACCAGGTCCAGCGAACCGGGCGTCCAGCCCAGCTTCCGCAGCAGATCGGGCACCTTGACGGCGGCGCCGGGCAGGACCAGGAAGACCAGCCTGCGGTCGGGCGTGCAGAGCACCGGGCCGAGCGGCAGGTCCATCCGCTCCATCCGGGCCAGCGCCAGACAGCCCGCCACCTCCGGCACGTCGATCGCGTCGAACGTGCGGCCGGTGGGCAGCAGCACCGAGGACCGCGGCTGCTTGGCCCACATCCGCCGGACCGCGGGCGCGCTGCCGCTGGCGTGCGTCGCCCAGTCGGGGCGCGTCGGGTGGGCGCCCGGCGTCGGGCAGGTGGCGGAGGCGCAGGAGCACAGCACCCGGCCGCCCGGGTCGTCCTCCAGCCAGGAACCGGCGAGCACGTCCCAGCGCCGCTCCTCCGCGTACCGGACCGCGGCGTCGACAAGGGTGTCGCGAGGGTCGGGGTGTCGGTCGGTGAGCGGTCGCGCGGCTCCGATGGTGTCTTCCACGCGCTGCACAACTTCCGTCATGGGCGTCGGTTACGGGGCGGGGGCCGCGGCTCATGGCGGGCGCACGGGTGCACGACCGGGGGCGCGTGCGCGATCGGCGCCCGCAGCCGGGTAGTCATTCGGGGGCCGTTCGCCGTTCCGCCACGGGCGGAACGGTGGGAAATGCCGGAACAACTGGGCATTTTTCGGCCGTTGGCTGGGCACGTGTCACCAGGACGAAGGGTGACACCGGGGTTGGCATCGTCGACGTTGGGGGAATTCATGGCCGCACGACCGCTCGTGGCACGGCAGCCGAACGAACGGCTCCAGGCACTCATCCAGGAAGCGGGCTGCTCCAACGCCGGGCTCGCCCGCCGGGTCAACATGTGCGGTGCCGAGCACGGTCTCGACCTGCGGTACGACAAGACGTCCGTGGCGCGCTGGCTGCGCGGTCAGCAGCCGCGCGGCCGGGCACCGGCCATCATCGCCGAGGCGATCGGCCGCAAGCTGGGCCGCGCCGTGTCGATCGACGAGATCGGCATGGCCAACGGCAAGAACCTGGCCACCGGAATAGGACTGCACTTCGCGCCCACCGTGCTCGGCGCGATCGAGCAGGTCTGCGAGCTGTGGCGCAGCGACGTCGGGCGCCGCGACTTCCTGACCGGCTCCACCGTCGCCGCCTCCGCGCTCGTCGAGCCCAGCCGCGACTGGCTGATCACCCGGCCCGACCAGGCCGTCGCGCGCAACGGCGGCGCCAGGGTGGGCATGGCCGACGTCGAGGCGGTGAAGGCCACCACCCAGGCGCTCACCGACCTCGACCACCGCTTCGGCAGCGGGCATGTGCGCCCGGTCGTCGTGCACTACCTCAACAGCGTGGTGTCCGGGCTGCTCGCGGGCACCTACCGCGACCAGGTCGGCAGGGAACTGTTCGGCGCGGTCGCCCGGTTGACGGAACTGGCCGGCTACATGGCGGTCGACACCGGCCAACCGGGCCTGGCCCAGCGCTATTACATCCAGGCGCTGCGACTGGCGCAGGCGGCCGGCGACCGCGGTTACGGCGGCTACATCCTGGCCGCCGGCATGAGCCACCTCGCCGCCTCGCTCGGCAATCCGCGCGAGATCGCCCAACTCGCCCGCGCCGCGCAGGAAGGCGCCCGCGGCCGGGTCACGCCGACCGCCGAGGCGATGTTCTACGCCGCCGAGGCCCGCGGGCACGCGCTGCTCGGCGACGCCCGCACCTTCGCCGCGGTGGCGAATCTCGCGGTCGAGACCATGGAACGCTCCCGGCCCGACGAGGACCCGCCGTGGATCGCGCACTTCGACCACGCCTATCTCGCCGACGAGTTGGCGCACTGTCACCGCGACCTGGGCCAGGCCGTGCCCGCCGCGCGCCGGGCGGAGGAGGCGCTGGCCGCGCACCCGCAGACGCGCACCCGGCGGCGCGCCATCGATCTGCTGCTGCTCGCCGACGCCCAGGTGCAGCAGCGCGAATTGGAGGAGGCGTGCGCCACCGGCACCCAGGCGGTGGCCCTGTTGTCGGGCCTGCGGTCCAACCGCGGCGCCGAGTACCTGGACGACTTCCGGCACCGCCTGGAGCCGTACGCCGCGGAGCCCGTCGTCCGTGAATTCGGTGCCCGTCTGGAGGAACAGGACGCCGCATAGCGGACCATCACCGAATCGTTACGCGACCGACACCGGATCCGCGTACGGCGGTCAAATCGCTGGAGAGACCTTGCGGGACCGGGCCGGGTGGGCCCGGCCCCCGGGGCCGTCAGGTGTGTCCTGGCGTTCACTCGTTCGGGTACGTGGTTGCCGGTCGGCTTCACCCGGTAGCGTTGGCGGGTGGTTCCGGCGGATCCGACGATCCACCGGCAATCGGACGACGATCCGACGACAGGGCACAGGCGGGAGTCAGCGGCGATGCACAGCGACGGGCGCGACGAGGAGACGCCGGAGGCGTACCGGGGCGTCGTGCTCCCCGCGGGGCGGCAGCAGCCGCCCGTCCCGTACGGCGAGCACGTGCAGCCGGCCGGTGGCACCCCGTGGGGCGACCCCGCTCCGCAGGCGATGCCCGAGGCCGCGGACGCCACGCAGATGCTGCCGCCGTACCCGGGCGGCAACCCGGGCGCGCAGAATCCGGTACCCGTGGCGGACGCCACGCAGATGCTGCCGCCCTATCCGGGTGGCGACCCGGGCATGCAGCACGCCGCCGGACCCGGCCCCGTACCGCCGCTGCCGCCCGTGCCCCCGCAGGCACCGCAGATCCCGGCGCAGGCCCCCGCACAGCCGCTGATCCCGCAGATGCCGGCCCCCGCCGAGGCCACCCAGGCACTGCCGCTGTCGATCTTCCAGGACCGCGAGGAGGAGCCGCCGTACGGCGGCCAGCAGCAGGCCCACCAGGGATACGGCCAGCAGTCGTACGACGCCTACGGGCAGCAGACCCAGGGCTACGAGCAGCAGTACGGCGCCGACCCGTACGGCCAGGGCCAGAGCCAGGGTCAGGGTCAGGGCGGGCAGAGCGGCGGGTACGAGCAGCCGCAGCAGAGCCCGGTGCACGACAGCGACTACGACCACCTCTTCCGCAATGACGTGCCCGGCCCCGAGCCGCTGCGCCAGCGCATCATCCAGCCGCCGTCCGCCCAGCAACAGCAGCAACAGCAACAGCAGCAGTACGGGGGCCAGCCGCCGTACGACCCCGGCTACGACCGGGATTACGGCTACGACGACGGCCGGGACGACGAGCCGCGACGTAAGAAGTCGCCGGGTGTGGTGATCGGCATCGTCGTCGCCGGATGCGTGGTCGCGGGTCTGGTCGTCGGTGCCTTGATGACCGGTGGCGGCGGCGGTGGCGGCGACAAGACCGACAACACGGCGGCCAAGAGCAGCGTCACCCCGTCCGCGTCGGCGAGCGGTTCCGCGAGCGACAGCGCGGAGCCCACGGTCGACGCGGCCGCCAAGCAGCAGGCGCAGGGCCTCGACGCCCTGCTCAAGACCAGCGGCAACAGTCGCAGTTCGGTGATCGCCGCGGTCGAGTCGGTCAAGAACTGCAAGAACCTCGGCCCGGCCGCCGCCGATCTGCGGGCCGCCGCCGGTCAGCGCACCGGACTGGTCACCCAGCTCAAGGCGCTGCCGGTGGACAAGCTGCCCGATCACGCGGCGCTGACGGTGGCGCTCACCAAGGCGTGGCAGGCGTCGGCCGCCGCCGACACCCACTACGCGGCCTGGGGCGACCAGGCGGCGCACAACCACACCGTCTGCAAGGGCGGCCACGCGCGCAGCACGAACGAGGCGCAGGCCGGCAACCGCGAGAGCGGCACCGCGACCGAGCAGAAGAAGCACGCGGTCAAGCTCTGGAACACCATCGCCAAGCAGTACGGCCTCACGCAGCGGCAGTACAGCCAGCTCTGACCGCCGGCTCCACCAGCCCGCACCGCGCGACGCGACACGACGCGATCCGACGGCACGGCCCGGCCCGGTGCGACGGAGATCCGTCGCACCGATGACTTCCGGCCGCCGCGCCGGTCCACCCCTCGACCGCACGACGCGAGAGGTGGACCGATGACACAGCCCACGCACAGCAGTTCCGCGAGGAGCGCCGCGAACCGCCCGGCGGCGGCGCGCAGCCTGCGGGAGGCGCTGGCCCCGCACGTCGACAGCGGCGCGATCCCCGGCGCGGTGGCCCTGGTGGCGCGCGGCGGCCGGGCCGAGGTCGCGGTCGTCGGCTCCGCGCACCTGGCGGACCCCGCGCACGCGGCGGGCGCCGCGCCGATGGCCAGGGACGCGATCTTCCGGATCGCCTCGGTCAGCAAGCCCGTCACCGCCGCCGCGGTGATGATGCTCGTCGACGACGGCCGGATCACGCTGGACGACCCCGTCGCGCGCTGGCTGCCGGAATTGGCGGCGCCCGTCGTCGTCAGGACACCACGGTCGCCGATGGATGATGTGGTGCCCGCGAAGCGGCCTGTCACCGTCGCCGATCTGCTCGACTTCCGGGCCGGCTGGGGCTTCCCGAGCGACTTCACGCTGCCCGCCGTGCAACCGCTCTTCACCGATCTGCGGCAGGGCCCGGCACGGCCCGACGGCATCGCGGGCCCGGACGCGTGGCTGGCGACGCTCGCCAAGGTGCCGATGCTGCGCCAGCCCGGCGACGCCTGGCTCTACAACACCGGCTCCGACCTCCAGAGCGTGCTCGTCGAACGGGTCACGGGCCGCCTTTTCGCGGACGTCCTCGCCGAGCGGATCTTCGGACCGCTCGGCATGACCGACACCGGCTTCACCGTGCCCGCCGCCGCGCTCGACCGGCTGACCAGCGCCTACAGTCCCGGCCCCGACGGCACGCTGCGGCTGTCCGAGGCGCCCGATGTGTCCTGGACGCGGCCGCCCGCCTTCGCCTCGGGCGCCGGCGGGCTCGTCTCGACCGTGGACGACTGGTACGCCTTCGCCCGCATGCTGCTCGCGGACGGCATCGTGGACGGCCGCGCGCTGCTGTCACCGGAATCGGCACGGCGGATGCGCGCCGACCGGCTGACCCCGGAGCAGCGGGACGCGAGCCGGCTCTTCCTGGAGGGCCAGGGCTGGGGCTTCGGCGGTTCGGTGGACGTCGTGTCCGTCGACCCGTGGAACGTGCCGGGACGTTACGGCTGGGTCGGCGGCAGCGGCACCGCCGCGCACATCACGCCGTCGACCGGCGCGGTGAGCATCCTGTTCACGCAGGCGTCGATGACCGCGCCGACACCGCCCGCGGTGATGCGCGACTTCTGGACGTACGCGGCGACCGTGTGACGCGGCGGCCGTGTGACGCGCCGAGTACGGCCCCGGGAGGAAGGGCTCAGCTCTCCTTGAGCGTCTTCGTCAGGTCCACGAAGCCGGGCCTGGCGGCGACGAGCCGGCCGTCGCGCACCACCTGATAGGTGACCTTGGAGTTGGTCATCCGGGAGTGGCCGGGGATGCCCAGCAGATCGCTCTGCGTCCAGCCGAGGTCGGGGGTCAGGCCGCCGGTCGACAGATGGGTGGTGGTGTCCATCGCGCGGTGCAGGCTGTCCGCGGTGACCGTCGTCTTCGGGTCCATCGCCCGCACCACCTTGGCGAAGGCGGTGTACGCGACCCAGGTGGTCTGCACACCGGGGTCGGCGACGTCGATCCGGTTGTCACCGAAGGCGTACTTCTTGACGGCCGCCTTCATCTCGTCCCACTTGCCGTCGGAGGCGGGCGGGTACCAGCCGGTGACGTACGCGTTCTCCAGCGGACTGCCCGAACCGCCGGTGGAGTCCACCAGCGACTGCTGGACGCTGCCGAGCACCGAGGACAGCCGGACCTTCGGCCGCTCGTCGCCGATCCGGCGCAGGGAGTCGAAGAAGGTGCTGGTGCGGTCGCCGAGCACCGCCGAGACGCAGGTCGAGGACTTGTTGTCGCCGACCGCCTCGGTGGCGACGTCGGTGTAGTCGTTGGCGTCGTCGGCGGTGAGCAGGTCGCGCGCGGGCGCCTTGCCGCCGGCCTTGAGCCCCTGGTCGAGGAAGATCGGGAACTGATCGCCGGTGATCGAGTCGGGCCGCACCAGATCGACCTTCTTGCACAGGTCCGCCAACTGCCGCCCGTTGCCCGCGAGCAGCGCGGGCAGACCGCCGTTGACCGGGTACGACAGCAGGCTCTGGTACTCGTCGGCGGTGATGCCGTAGCCGCCGATGTACGGG
Source organism: Actinacidiphila alni (assembly GCF_900112845.1). Taxonomy (GTDB): domain Bacteria; phylum Actinomycetota; class Actinomycetes; order Streptomycetales; family Streptomycetaceae; genus Actinacidiphila; species Actinacidiphila alni. The sequence goes on along the minus strand of NZ_FONG01000008.1, from coordinate 338,485 downwards.
ATGCCGCTCGACTCCAGGGCGGTGGTGAAGGCGGTGCCCTCCTCGCTGTACGAGCCGACCACCGCGACCGCGCCGGCCTTCGCCGCCTGTCCCGCGCAGTCCGTCACCGCCACCGCGTCATTGCGCTCGTTGCAGGTGAGCACCTTCAGTTGACGGCCGCCGAGGCCGCCCTGCTCGTTGACGTACTTCTGATACGTCTGCGCCATCGCCAGCATTCCCGGCATATTGGTGGATTTGGTGTCCACCGGCGCCCAGGTCATCACGACGAGCGGTCCCGGGGAGCCCCCCGAGCCCCCCGGAAGCACTCCGCAGCCGCTGAGCAGCGCACTTGTGGCCAGCAACGCTACGGCGCCCGTGCGAACCCTGCGGATGCGACGTTCCTTCATGTATGGAGAAGGTTCCCGGCCGGGCCCAACGGGTGGCCGACCGCGAGCGAACGGACGGTCACTATCGGGTGAATTGCAGGTGCCGGTGTTCGAGAACGTACGATGCGGCATTGTGCAAGGTTCGGAGAAGTCTTCCCGTCGCGGCCGTCACTCCTCCACGATGGGGGGCATGCCGCTCAATGACATGCCGTGGTGGCGCTGGCGCAGCAATGTGCGCTCCGCGCTGCACATGATCAGCGACCCGGTGTTCCAGCGGGAGGTCTGGCAGGCCGGCCGCGAGGGATACGGGGACGTCACCGACGCCGTCTACCGGCTCGTCGAGGACACCTGGCTCGACAACTGGTCCGCGGAGAAGTACGTGGGCACGATCTTCCGGGACTCGCAGGAGGCCGCGCTCGTCGACGTGGCCGTGCTGCGGGTGCTGAAGATCCTGCACCAGGTGGGCGCCGACGCGCCGGTCGACTCCTACCTGGACCACCCGGGCTGGCCCGAGGCGGTCCGCGCGGCCCGCGACGCCCACGTACGGATGGCGGGCGCCGACGGCGAGGACCCGGACACGCCGCCGCGGTCGCTGGAAGTGCTGGCGATCTACATACGGTCCGCCGCTTCGTAGAGGTCCGCGTCCCGAGTGCGATCCGTGTGATCCGTGCGGTCCGCGGACGGTCCGCGTGACGGACAGTCCGGCCCGAACGGGTCCGTGTGTGCGAGGCTGGCGCCGTGACCGAACAGCAGCCGCCGCAGCCAGACCCGCAGTACGTCCTCACCCTGTCCTGCCCGGACAAACAGGGCATCGTGCACGCGGTCTCCAGCTACCTCTTCATGACCGGCTGCAACATCGTGGACAGCCAGCAGTTCGGCGACCGCGACACCGGCCTGTTCTTCATGCGGGTGCACTTCTCCGCGGAGTCCGCGGTGACCGTGGACAAGCTGCGGGCCAGCTTCGCGGCGGTCGCCGAGGCGTACCACATGGACTGGCGGATCCACCCGTCGGACGAGCGCATGCGCGTCGTGCTGATGGTCAGCAAATTCGGCCACTGCCTCAACGACCTGCTCTTCCGCACCAGCATCGGCGCGCTGCCGGTCGAGATCGCCGCCGTGGTCTCCAACCACACCGACTTCCAGGAACTCGCCGGCTCCTACGGCGTCCCCTTCCACCATGTGCCGGTCACCCGTGACACCAAGGCCGAGGCCGAGGCGCGGCTGCTGGAGATCGTGCGCGCCGAGGGCGTCGAACTGGTCGTGCTCGCCCGCTACATGCAGGTGATCTCCGACGGGCTGTGCCGGGAGCTGTCGGGGCGGATCATCAACATCCACCACTCCTTCCTGCCGAGCTTCAAGGGCGCCAAGCCGTACCACCAGGCGCACGCCCGCGGTGTGAAGCTCATCGGCGCCACCGCGCACTATGTGACGGCCGACCTCGACGAGGGGCCGATCATCGAGCAGGAGGTCGAGCGGGTCGGCCACGAGGTCACACCGGAGCAACTGGTCGCGATCGGGCGGGACGTGGAGTGCCAGGCGCTGGCCCGCGCGGTGAAGTGGCACAGCGAGCACCGGGTGCTGCTCAACGGGCGGCGCACGGTCGTCTTCGCCTGAGGGGATCCGCCGTCGGGCCGCCACCCGTTCTGAACGGGTTCGAAACAGGCCGGGACCGGGCTCAGCGCCGGGACGGTCAGAGCCGGGACAGCGACGCCGCCGCGAAGAGCACGTCACGGATCACATCACGGTCGCCGCTCTGACCGAAGGCGATCCGTTCGGGTTCGATGTGGCCCGCCGCCAACTGGCAGAATTCCACGCTGTCCATCGCCACATGGGCGACCGTCTCCTCCGGCGAGGCGACCGCGCCGGGCGAGTCCAGCGGCAGGTACCAGCGACCGCCGCCCTTGCCCTCGACTTCGAGCAGCAGCGAGCGGCCCGGCGCGCCCGCGGCCACCAGCCGCGTCGGCGACGTCGTGAGCCCCGCCCTGCGCCGGTCGGCCAGCGCCTCCGGCAGCAGCCGCGCCGCGACCATGTCGATGATCCGGTTGAGATTGCGCGGCGCCGGCGGATCGTAGGGGTAGTCCACCGCGTCCGCGATGTCGTTCGCGTGGATCCAGCACTCGAAGGCCCGGTCCAGGAAGGCGTCCTCAAGCGGCAGCGCGAAGGAGCCGTAGTCGACGTCGAGCCCCGCGGCGCCACTGCCCGCGAAGGAGACCGTCCGCACCAGATTGTGGCTCTGCTCGCGCCACAGCGACCGTACGGTGGAGCCCGGCAGCATGCTGTGCGTCGCCCAGTGCGCGGTGGTCCGCTCGACCGGTTCGAGCGGGAAGTCGCCCAGGCCGCGCGAACGCCGCAGCCGGGCGCGGGAGGCGATGCCCATCCCGAGGCCGAGACCGAGGCCGCCGAGTCCGGGACGCGGCGGATCGGCCGCCGCCTCGCCGCTGTCCGGCGGCAGACCGAGCGAGCGGGCGATCAGGCTGTCCACGGCGGTCAGATGCCCGATCACCTGGGCGACGGTGAACCGCTCGGACCGCGGCTCGCCCGCGTGCCACTTCAGCTCGACCGGCGCCTTCCAGTAGTCGTCGCCGAGGTCGCGCAGCAGCGCGTCGAGCCGGGCGGCCTCCGCGTCGTACGGTCCGGCCCACTCGGGCACCGGGATACGCGCCGGGCGGCGGCCGAGGCAGCCCTCCAACACCCGTGCCCGCAGCAGCGGATCGAGGTCGAGCGACTCCTCCTGGTGCAGCAGGCCCACCGCGTCCCGCAGCCGCAGCGCCTCCTCCGCGCAGGTCGCGCAGTCCGTCAGGTGCACCTCGACGGCGAGCGACTCGTCGTGCGAGCACACCGACAGCGCCCACGCGCCGAGCAGCGACTTCAGCGTGCGGTGGTCGTAGTGCGGCAACTGCGGCTGCGCCTCGGGGTCCTGCTCGCCCGCGACCAGGTCCCCGGCGGCGGACCCAGCCGGTCCGTGCTGTTCGTACGGTGCGGGCTCCTCGTACGATCCGCGCTCCGGTCCGTGCGGCCCGAACTGCTCGCGCTGGTACGGCACGCGCGGCTCATTGGCGCCGTCACCGCTGTGCGGGCCGTCGCCGTTGCGGTAGGCGGGGCCGCTCATCGGTGGCCTCGCTGGCCGCGGGGATCGTGCGGGTGACCGGTGTGACCGTCGGTGTGCCCGCCCGGCTCCATGGCGGTGGACAGCAGTTGCAGCCCGAGCCGCAGCCGGCGGCGCGCCTCGTCCTCGCTGACGCCGAGCCCGGCCGCCGCGGTGCGGTAGTCCACCCGGTCCCGGTAGGCCAGTTCGAGGGCGGCGCGCAGGGGCGCGGGCATCGAGGTGACGATGAAGTCGGCGCGCGCCGCGGTGTTGGCCCGGCGCACGCGCGCCTCCACCTCGTCCGGCGTGGAGCGCCCGCGGTTCTGGAGCTGCCGCAGCCGGTGCACGGCCTGCCGCTGGGTGAGCGTCGCGATCCAGGAGCGCAGCGAACCGTGCTTGGGGTCGTAGGCGTCCGGATTCTCCCAGATGTAGCCGAACACCTCGCGGGTGATGTGGTTGGCCGCTTCGTCGTCGCCCAGCACCCGGCTGGCCAGGCTGTGCACGAGGGAGGCGTACCGGTCGTACAACTCGCCGAGGGCGGCTTCCTCACCGCGGGCCAGCCGCTGCTGCATCTTGCGGTCCCAGCGCTGTGGTGCGGGTGTCGCCATCTGCCGCCCCCTTGCCTCGTCCTGCCGTGTTCCGCGTTCCGCGCGCTGCCTCGTCGCGCCCTGCCGTACGCCGCCCCCCGCCGGACACCGGCCGTAGCCGCGTGTGTTCTGTGCGCCCGGAGGCGCTCACGTCGAATGTAACCGGCGGCCGTGACGGCGTGCGCCCCTTTGCACCAACCTGCCGCTGACTGTGATCGCTTTTGGCGCTCTGTTATCCGTGTGTGACCGGAACATTGCAGAGTTACGACTGGGAACGGGCATAGGGTCAAGGTGATGACGTTCCTGGAGTCGACGGCGAGGCGAGGTGGGTACCGGTGCTGGTGACCCAGGCCGAGCGTGACGGCTGGGTGGTGGTGACGGTCGCGGGGGAGATGGACCTGATCTCGTCGCCCGCGGTCCGGCAGAAGGTGCACGACGCGGTCGCCGCGGGCCGCCGCCAGGTGGTGCTCGACCTCGTCGACGTGCGCTTCTGCGATTCCAGCGGGGTCGGCGTCCTGATCGGCGCCCGGCGCCTGATGCGGTCCTGCGCGGGCCGGCTGCGCATCGTGCTGCCCGAGGAGGGCCCGGCCGCCGGACCCGCCGCCGAGGGCTACGGCGGCGGCGCGCACGTCAACCGGGTGCTGGCCGCGCTCGGCGTACGCCGGCTCTTCGAGGTCTACCCGGACCTGGTGGCGGCCACCGACGACACCGCGCGCCCCCTGTCCGCCTGATCCAACACGCCCGGGACCGCGAGCAGTTCGACGGACCGGCGGAGCGGCGCTCCGTGCCGGTGACGCTGCGTACACGCTGCTGGCGCGCGGTGACCGTCCGGCTGCCGCCGCGTCACGGAGTGTCCGCACGGCGTTGTGTCCGATGCGTGACGTGACGCGGAGTGGAGTCGGCGGGGACCTCGGGTACGCTCCATCGGGTGCGTGTGCGTTCCAGGGTGCCCGGAGGCGCCGTCCGGCCGAGCCGGGCGGGCGCTCTGCCCGGTCGTTCGATTCCCCGCCGGATGTGCCGCACAGTATGCAGCACGGGTACTCCGTTGCGCTGGAATATGCCCGAAGCGCTTGTTGGCGTGACTGTCGGTCAATCATGCTGGGTGGTGCCGGGATCACGCACGGTGATCCCGGGCAGGCGCGAGGCGTTGTGTCCGCCGGTTCGGATGGTGTGAGCGGTGCAGGTGCTTCAGGTGCAGCTTGAGGTCGGGGTCGACCCCGCGGAGGTGGGGCGCGCCCGCCGGTGGGCGCGTTCCCGGCTGGCGGGCTCCGGCATAGGAGCCGACGAGCCGGTGGCGGAGACGCTGATCCTGCTCATCTCGGAACTGGTGACCAACGCGGTGGTGCACACCGGCTGTCCGGCCGTGCTGCGGATGCTCTTCCCCGCGGCGCCCGCCTCCCCGGTCCGGGTCGAGGTGGCCGACACCAGTCAGGCGCCGCCGGCCCCCCGGCACGCGCACCGCGACGAGACCGGCGGCCGCGGCCTGGAGCTGGTCGACGGGCTCGCCGACCGCTGGGGCTGGCAGCCGGAAGGCGCGGGCAAGCAGATCTGGTGCGAGGTCGACCGCGGCCAGGCGCCCGCCCCCGCCCTCACCTGAACCCCGCACCCCCGCACCCCCTCCCGCGCAGGCTCACGGCCGCGCGGTGACGTGAAAAGTGCGGCGGTACGTGCTCGGCGAGACGCCGAGCGCCGCCTGGAGGTGCTGGCGCATGCAGGCGGCCGTGCCGAATCCCGCCTGCCGCGCGACGGCGTCGATCCCGAGGTCGGTGGACTCCAGCAGGTGCCGGGCGTGCTCGACGCGCCGCTGGGTCAGCCACTGCCCCGGGCTCGTCCCGACCTCCTCGCGGAACCGCCGGGTGAAGGTGCGGACGCTCATCGACTCGCGTTCGGCGAGCTGCCGCAGGGTGAGCGGTTCGTGCAGCCGGTCGAGCGCCCACGAGCGGGCCCGTTCCGTACTGGCCAACTGCGGCTCCGGCAGCGGCCTGCGGATGAACTGCGCTTGGCCGCCCTCGCGGTGCGGCGGTACGACGGTGCGGCGCGCGACCGCGTTCGCCACCGCCGTACCGAAGTCGCGGCGCACGATGTGCAGGCACACATCGATGCCCGCGGCGACACCGGCCGAGGTCAGGACGTCGCCGTCGTCCACGTAGAGCACGTCGGGGTCGACCTTGACCCGCGGGAAGAGCCGCTGGAAGTGGTCGGCGCTGCTCCAGTGGGTGGTCGCCGGGCGGCCGTCGAGCAGGCCCGCGGCGGCGATCAGGAAGGAGCCGGTGCAGATCGAGACGGTACGGGCGCCGGGCCTGAACCGGGCGAAGGCCGCGGCCAGTTCGGGGGAGAGCACGCCGTCGGTGAAGACGGGGCCCAGCTCGTGCGAGGCGGGTACGACGACGGTGTCCGCCTCGGCCAGCGCCTCCACGCCGTGCTCGACGACGATGTCGAAGTCGGCGTCGGTACGGACCCGGCCGGGCGTGACCCCGCAGGTGACGATCTCGTAGAGCTTCCTGTCGTCCTCGGCGGACCGGGCGTTGCCGAAGATCCGCAAGGGGATGCCCAGCTCGAAGGGGATCACGCCGGGGAGGACGAAGACGGCGACACGGTGCCGGCCGGGGTGCCGGAAGACGGCGCCGGGATCGTCCGCATCGTCCGGTCGCGGGGAAACAGCCATGGCCCGATTCTTTCACATCGTGGCCATCGGGCCACTCGCCGGGCGGCACCGGCCTCCGCAGACTGATCGCGTGACACAGACATCGCCCTCCACCGGTCAGGTCCAGGACACCCCCGGCCCCCACCCCGGCGCCCGGGGTAGGGGCGGCGGCCGCAGCGGCCGTATGCGCGTCCGCCCGCACCGCGCCTGGGCGGTCGCCGTCGTCACCTTCGTGACGCTCGTCGGCGCCGCGGCCTTCGCCTCCCTGCCCGGCCTGCTGATCGACCCGCTGCACACCGAATTCGGCTGGTCGCGCGGCATGATCGGCGTCGCCGTCTCGGTCAACCTCGCGCTGTACGGGCTGACCGCGCCCTTCGCCGCCGCGCTGATGGACCGCTTCGGCATCCGGCGCGTGGTGGCCTGCGCGCTGGTCACCATCGCGCTCGGCGCCGGCCTGACCGTGTCCATGACCCAGGTCTGGCAGCTCATCCTCTGCTGGGGCGTGCTCGTCGGCCTCGGCAGCGGCTCGATGGCGCTGGCCTTCGCCGCCACCGTCTCCAACCGCTGGTTCGTCGCCCGCCGCGGCCTGGTCACCGGCATCCTCACCGCGGGCGGCGCCGCCGGGCAGCTGGTCTTCCTGCCGCTGCTGTCCTGGATCACCGAGCACCACGGCTGGCGCCCGGCCGCCGTGGTGGTGGCCTGCGCCGCGCTCGCCGTCGTCCCCTTCGTCTGGTTCCTGCTGCGCGACCACCCCGCCGACGTCGGCCTCGCGCCCTACGGCGCCGCCGAGTTCGTGCCCAAGCCGGCGCCGGCGACCGGCTCCGCGGGCCGCGCGCTGCGGGCCCTGCGGGACGCGGCGCGCACCGGCCCCTTCTGGCTGCTCGCGGGCACCTTCGCGATCTGCGGCGCCTCCACCAACGGCCTGGTCAAGACGCATTTCGTGCCCGCCGCCCACGACCACGGCATGCCCGTCACCGCCGCGGCCTCGCTGCTGGCCGTGATCGGTGTCTTCGACATCGTCGGCACCGTGGCCTCCGGCTGGTTCACCGACCGCCTCTCGCCGCGCCGCCTGCTCGCGATCTACTACGGCCTGCGCGGGCTGTCCCTGATGTTCCTGCCCATCCTGCTCGCGGACAGCGTCCGGCCGCCGATGGTGCTCTTCATCGTCTTCTACGGCCTGGACTGGGTGGCCACGGTGCCGCCGACCATCGCCCTGTGCCGCGAGCACTACGGCGAGGACAGCGCGATCGTCTTCGGCTGGGTGCTCGCCTCCCACCAGGTCGGCGCCGCCCTCGTCGCCTTTCTCGGCGGCGTCGCGCGCGACACCTTCGGCTCCTACGACGTCGTCTGGTACTCCTCCGGCGCGCTGTGCGCGGTGGCCGCGCTGATGTCCCTGGTGATCCGCCGCAGGCCGGCCGTCGCCGTACCGGCGCTCGCGGTCACGGGCTGAACGCACGCCCGGCGCGCGGAGGTTGACCCGGCAGTAGTCGACCCGGCAGTAAACGGAAGGCAGGCGTCAGCGGGAGTGCGCCACCGCCCGCGCGATCCGGCGCGCGTCGATCGCCATCTCGCGGAACATCCCGCTGATCGGGTTGGTGAAGCCGGTGAAGTACAGGCCGTGCGCGCCCTTGGGGGAACGCGCGCCGTGCACGACCGGACGGCCGCGGCCGTCGAGCACGTCGAGGTGGCCGACCAGCGGTTCGAGGCCGCGCCGGTAACCGGTCGCGGCGATCACGACCTCCGGGCCGATCTGCGAACCGTCCGCCAGGTGCACCTTGTCGCCGTCGAAACTCTCGACGGCGGCGACGGGCTCGACCCGCCGGGCGCGTACGGCGTCGATCAGGCCCACGTCCTGCACCGGGATCGCGCCGTCCAGGACCCGCGCGTACAGACCGGTCTCCGGGCGGGGCAGGCCGAAGGCCGACAGGTCGGGCACGCTGGCCCGCTCGATGTACGGGGCGAGCCGGTCGACGGCCGCGGTCGGCAGCCGCCGGCACAGGATGCCGCTGGCCTGCGCGGGCCAGCCCGCGGTGGAGCGGCGCATGATGTGCGGCGGCGTACGGACCGCGAGCCGGACCCGTCCCGCGCCGCCCTCCACCAGGTCCACGGCGATCTCGGCACCGCTGTTGCCGACACCGACGACGAGCACGTCACGCCCGGCGTAGGGGGCGGCGTTGCGGTAGGCGGCGGAGTGCAGCAGTTCACCGGGGAAGGTGTCGAGGCCCGCCCACTCCGGCACATAGGGGGAGTGGTTGTGCCCGGTGGCGACCACCACGACCGGCGAGGTCAGCACCCGGCCGCCGTTGGCGGGCAGCTCCCAGCCGACGCCCGAGGCGCCGCGGTTGACCCGCTCCACGGCTATGTTCGTGGTGATGTCGAGGTCGTGGAATTCCGCGTACTGCTCCAGGTAGCGGACCACGTCGTCACGGGCGACCCAGCGGCCGTACGCGCGCGGGATCTGCAGGCCGGGCAGCGCGGACAGCCGGCGGGTGGTGTGCAGCCGCAGCCGGTCGTAGTGGCCGCGCCAGGACGCGCCGAGCCGTTCCGCGCGCTCCAGGACCAGGGGGCGCACCCCGCGCTGTCGCAGTGCCGCCGCGGCGGCCAGGCCGCCGGGTCCCGCGCCGATCACGATGGCGTCCGGCGCGGCGGTGCTGGGGTGTGGCATGGAGGACTCCCGGGGCCTTGACGTCGTACGGGAACGTGGTGCGGCGGTACCGGAAGGTAACTGCTCGCGCGGGTGTGAGCGTAACCCCGAACGGTTCCGCGGTGTCACGGCCGGCGCCGCTTGCCCAGGATCGCCAGCGCGCTCAGCGTCTGCGTGATCGAGACGAGCGACAGCACGACGTACAGCACGCGCCGCAGGGTGTCCGGGTGCGACCAGAACTGCGCGCTCACCCACACCACCAGCAGCACCGTCCACGTCCACGCGTACGCCTTGAGCTGGAGCGTCGAGGAGTCGGGGCCGGGGGAGAGGAATGTCCGGAGCGTCCGGAGCGGGCTGCGCCGGGGCGCTCCCGGGGGCTGGCTGCTGCTGGTCATGCCGCACATGATGCCGCGCCGGGCGGCCGCGCGTCTGCGGCCGGGCGTACCCGGTGTACGGGGCGGGCCCGGAGGCCGGCGCGGGAGCGTGCCGGTCAGGGGGCCGGTAAGCAGGCCGGGAAAGGGGCCGGGAACACGACGACGCGGGCGCCGCGTACCTCCCCCGAGGACTGTGTGCGGCGCCCGCGCCGGGGCGGGACTGTGCGTGACTTTCTGGCAGGACTGCGGAACGTCGACGCGCGGAGCGGTGCGTACCGCGTCCGCTACTTGGCCGGCTTCTTCCCGGTCACACCGAGGTGCACCAGCAGCGCCAGGTTCGGCTTCAGCTCGGCCTGCTTGACGCCCGAGCCGGTGAAGCCCTTCTGGTGCGCGGCGACGGCGGCCAGCATGGCGACCAGCGATCCGGCGACGGCCGCCGGGCTGACCTCCTTGTCGACCTTGCCCTTGCTCTGCAGGTCCTTGATGGAGTCGGTCAGGGAATGGGTGACGGCGTTGAGGATCTTCATGCGGATCTTGTGGAACCGCTTGTCCCCTTCCGCCGCTCCGAGGTCGACGACGCGCAGGATGGCGTCGTTCTTCCGCCAGAAGGAGAGGAAGCCGTCGACGAGTTCCTCGGCCGCCTGGGCACCGGATTTGCCGACCCAGGAGCGGCCCGCGACCAGTCCGGTCAGGCCCGCCCCTTCCTTGGCCATCTCGTCGGCGAGTTCGAGAACGGCGCCCTCGACGTCGGGGAAGTACTGGTAGAACGTTGCGGGGGAGGTGCCCGCCATCCGGGCGACATCGATGACCTTGACGTCCCGGTACGGCGACGTGCTGAGCATCTCGCCGAGGCAGTCGAGCAGCTTCTGCCGCGTCGCCTGTCCCCGGCGACCGGCAACACGGCCGTCGACGGTGCGAACTTGTCCTGTCATGCCGTCAGTTTACCGACGGGTGATCAGCGCGCGATTCGGCAGCCTGCAAACGGGTAGGCCGCTCCCCGCCGCCGTGACCACGGGGTCCGCGCTGGTCACCCGGCGTGCGGCGGGGGAGCCGCGGAGGAGCGCGGAACCCGCGGGGCCGGCTCTCGGTGACGCGAGCGGACGACGGGGCCGGCTCTCGGCGCCGCCGTTCCGACCATATGACCGGCCCTCGCCCCCGCAGCCCCCGCCGGCACCGTCCGCGCGCCGCGACCGGCCGTACCGACGGGTACGGTCCCGCGCCGCGGCCGCCCGTGGTGTCACGGCCCGCCGGTGCGCCGCCGCCGACTGCCGTGTCCCGTACGGCACTTGGCCGCCGCACCGGACGACCGTCCTCCGCCGCCCGGATTTCCTCGGCGTGCCGCGTGTGCCCAGCGGTGCGAATGGCGGATGATAACGAGTTCGCTCTCCGGGCGTGTCGCGGCGGCCCCGGGTTCGCAACCGGCGCCGATCCCAGGAACAATCAGGCCCGTACCCTGGCGCGGGAGGCGCGAGAGCCGGTCGCGCGGGGTACGGGGCGCGCAGTACGGGGTACGACCGCGACAATGCGGCACGGCGGGCACGGGGAGGTGGCAGGGCAGTGGTGGAGCAGCTTACGCAGCACGACCCGAGACGGATCGGCCCTTTCGAGGTGCTGGCGCGGCTCGGCGCCGGCGGCATGGGGCTGGTCTATCTCGCCCGGTCCGCGTCCGGCCGCCGCGTGGCGATCAAGACCGTCCGCGCCGAACTGGCCGAGGACCAGCTCTTCCGGGTCCGCTTCACGCGTGAGGTGGAGGCGGCCCGCGCCGTCTCCGGCTTCTACACCGCCGCCGTCGTGGACGCCGACCCGCGCGCCGCCGTCCCCTGGCTCGCCACCGCCTACGTACCCGCCCCGTCGCTGGAGGAGATCATCAACGAGGCGGGCCCGATGCCCGCCCAGGCCGTACGGTGGCTGGCCGCCGGCATCGCCGAGGCCCTGCAGTCCATCCACGCCGCAGGGCTCGTGCACCGCGACATGAAGCCGTCGAACGTCCTGGTCGTGGAGGACGGGCCGCGCGTCATCGACTTCGGCATCGCCTCGGGCGTCTCCAACACCCGCCTGACGATGACCAACGTGGCGGTCGGCACCCCCGCCTACATGTCGCCCGAGCAGGCCCGTGACTCCCGCAGTGTGCGCGGCGCCAGCGACATCTTCTCGCTCGGCTCCACCCTGGTCTTCGCCGCGACCGGCCACGCGCCCTTCCACGGCGCCAACCCCGTCGAGACCGTCTTCATGCTGCTGCGCGAGGGTCCCAATCTCGAAGGGCTGCCGCCCGAGCTGCGCCCGCTGATCGAGTCGTGCATGCGGATGGAGGCCGACCGCAGGCCCACCCCCGCCGACCTCCAGGCGCAGCTCGCGCCGCATCTGTTCGCCGCGGGCGACGACACCGGCACCGCCTCGGCCTGGCTGCCGCCCGGCGCGGTCGCGTTGATAGAGCAGCGCCGCAGCGGCCGTCCGGCCGGCGGCGCCAGGGGCGCGCACGCCGCGGGCCCGCAGCTCCCGGTGAACGCGCCGCCGCCCCCGCCGCACTCCCCGCCCCGCCCGCAGCAGCCGCCCCCGCAGCCGCAGAACGCGCCCGCCGCCCCGCCGCCCGACGGCCGCGGCAATCACCGCGCGCCCGTGCCCGTACCGGGTCCCGGCGCGGGACCGGGCGCCGCCGCCGTCCCCGTCCAGCTGGCGGGTTCCGCGCCGATCGGGCCCGGGCTGCGCGTCGCGGACGCCGCCGACCACAAGGCGGGCGCCGCGCCCGGCACCGACTGGGTGCGCCGGCGCGCGAACGGCGGCGCGCACGCCGCGGTCCCCGCCCAGCAGTCCTCGCCGCCGCAGCACCAGCCCCCGCCGGTGCGGTCCCCGCAGTCCGCGCCGCAGTCCGTGGTGCGGTCGTCGGCGCCGTCGTCGGCGCCGCAGGCCCCGGCCGCCGCGCCCGGCGAGTGGCGGCCGTGGCGTTTCCGCATGTCGAACGACGTATGGGGTACGCCCGTCGTCTCCGGCGGCCTGCTCTACGTCACCTCCTTCGAGGTGCACGCGCTCGACGTGGCCAGCGGGCGGCGGCAGTTCAAGACCCGTGACGTGGCCTGGACGATGGCCGTGGACGCGGGCCGCATCCACGCCTCCGACGGCCCCAGCCTCTTCGCGCTCGACGCGGTCGACGGCGCCGAGCGCTGGCGCACCGCCATCGACGGCTGGGTGTACGCGCTGCGCGCCGACTCCGGCACCGTCGTCACCGCCACCCGCGGCGGCGGCGTCCAGGCGTGGGACGCGGCCCGCGGGACGCTGCGCTGGGAGCGCCCCGGGGCACAGACCGAATTCGAGTCGCCGGACTCCGGGCCCACCGTCGTCGGCCGCGCCGTCTACTACCAGGGCGGCGGCCTGCTGCACGCCGTGGACGCGCTGACCGGCTCCGAGCTGTGGTCGTACCCGGTCGGCGAGCCGGGCGCCGCCGGTTCCGTGCCGACCCGCCCGGTCGTCGCGGACGGCGTCGTGCACCTGACCGCCGGGACCCGGGTGATCGCGCTCGACGAGCGCAGCGGCGCCGAACGCTGGCACTTCGACGCGCCCGCCGTGATGTTCTCGCCGCCCGCGCACGTCCCCGGGCCCGGCGCCTCCGGCGGCGGGGTGTACGTCGCGGACCACCTCGGCACCGTCTACGCCCTCGACCCGGCCGACGGCCGCGCCCGCTGGCGGGTCGCCACCGAGCCGCGGCAGTCCCTCGAACCGGTGATCGTCGCCGGCGGCGCCCTGCACCTGGGCGCGGGCAGCGCCCTCTACACGCTCGACGCCGTCAGCGGCGCCCCGCGCTGGCGCTTCGCCGCGCAGGGCGAGGTCGTCGGCTCGCCCGCTGTCGCCGACGGCCGGGTGCACTTCGGGTCCAAGGACCACTGCCTCTACACGGTCGACGCGGGCGGCGGCCAGCTGCGCTGGCGGCTGGAGACCGGCGGCGAGATCACCGGCTCGCCGGTCACCGCCGACGGCGTCGTCTACGCCTGCTCCAAGGACCGCTGCGTGTACGCGCTGGACGCCACCAAGGGGACCGGCGCGACCTCCCGCCGGGCCTGAGCCCCCTCGGTCTGGTCTACGTCTTCGGCGGGCCCGATGTCCCGTCCAGGCTGCCGCCCTCGACGGTGCTGCCCCCGATCGTCGGCAGCGTCCGTGTCGTACCGGGGTCGTCCGGGCCGTCCGGGTCGTACGGCGGCATCGGCGGCTGTTCGCCGCTCCCGCGCTCGCCGGTCCCGCCGTACCCCGATCCGTACCGGCGCCCGTCGTCGGACCGCGGGTCCTCGCCGTACCGGCGCCCGTCGTCGTACGGGACCGGCTCCTCGTACGGGACCGGTTCGCCGTACGCGCGCGTACGGCGGCGGCCGTGCGTCAGGTAGGCGCCGAGCAGGATCAGCAGGCCGGAGCCGAAGGCGGTGGCGACGCCGTAGCCGAGGCCGTCGCCGCCCGCGGTGAGCGAGCCCGCGGCCTGGCCCTGGCGGACCATCCACAGGACGGTGACGCCGAGGACGAGCAGGCCGGCCAGCAGCAGGGCCAGGCGCGAGCGCAGCAGTACGCCCAGCAGGGTGAGCAGGGCCGCGAAGCCCATGGGGAGGAAGAGGGAGCCGAGGAGTGCCGCCTTGTCAGGCGTCACGCCGACCCCGGTGAAGAGGTCGTCGACCCGGATGCCGGAGCCGTGGCGGCCGCCGTACCAGGCACGGAAGGGGCTCCAGACGGCGCCCGCCGCTCCGATGAGGGCGAGAAGCGACCCGACGAAGGTGCGGAACATCTCGTGGTCGCCTCGCTTCGCTCGCTCGGCCCCCTCGGGGCCGACGCTACGCCGGGACCCGCGGACCCGCCATGCGAGCCTCCGCCGTACGGACCGCCGCCTCCGTGCGTGAAGGCGATCCGGGCATGACAACAGACTGACCGCGGCGCCCCCTCCGCGCCGCGGTCAGTCCTCTGTGCGCCCCCCGGGTGTGTGCTCGCGGTCCCCCTGCGATCACCCGGTCCCCCCGGGGCTTCCCCCTTTTTCCCCCTGTTTCCCCGTTCCCCCCGTGTTCCCCCTGATCAACCCCTGTGGTCCCCCATAGGTCCCCCCGGGGCCCTCCGCGGTCCCGCCCTCCCCAGAGCGGGCTGCGGAAGCTACTTGGTGACGCCGTCGTTGTGGAAGTTGTCCGGCTTGACCGTCGGCTTCTTCGGCGTGAGCAGGCCCTCGGGCGCGGGCTGCTCGGTGCTGTCGTTGTGGAAGTTGTCCGGGTCGACCGGCGGGTCCGACTTCGGCGGCTGCGGAACTTCGGTGCTCATGGTGCTCTCCAGGTGTGCTTGGGGACGTGCTGTCGTAGCTTCGCCAAACGCCCGCCCGGCGGCGACCCCCGTGCACCACCGAGCGGGCAGCTCGTGCAGTGATGGAATCGTGGCATCCACCGATAATCAACTGATAAACGGGCGCGTTGAGCGATTCAACCAGGGCTCAAACCGCTACGGAAGGGGATGATTCATCCCCGAGGAGCCGCGCCACATCGGCGGCTTCGGGCGAACCCAGCGCGGTGAAGACCGCCAGCGCGTCGTGCCAGCACGCGTGGGCGCGTACGGACTGGCCCATGCCGTCCAGCGCGCGCCCCAGCACGGTGAGCGCGTTGGCCGTACGCCACTCGCCGCCGATCTCGCGCAGGATGGCGAGCGACTGCTCGGTGTGGGCGGCGGCCTGCCGCCAGCGATGGTCCGCCAAGTGCACCTTGGACAGCCGGAAGAGCGTCATGCCCTCCCAGAACTGCTGGCGTGCCTCGCGGAAGATCTCCAGCGCCTCGGTCAGGCAGGCCAGTGCCTCGTCGAGCCGGCCGTCGGCGGTGAGCGCGATGCCCATCGCGTACAGGCCGTTGCCGAGCCGGAAACCGGCCCCCAGTTCGCGGTAGATCGTCACGACCTGTTCGGTGGCCGACACCGCCGCCGGGATGTCGCCCAGTTCGATCTGCGCGCGCGACAGATTGCTCAGCGCCGCCGCCTCGCCGTGCTTGTTGGCGTCCTCCCGGAAGGCATCCAGCGCCGCCGAGTGGTACTGCGCGCACTCCTCGAAGCGCTGGCCCTTGTGCGCGATGATCCCGCGCAGATTGGGCGCGTAGCTGCACGTGACCGGGTCCTCGGCGGCCAGGCCGAGGATCAGCGCGCGCTTCACCTCGTCCTCGGCGTCCGCGAACCGCCCCGACAGGCACAGCAGTTGTCCCAGCCAGATCCGGCCCCGGCCCTCGACCAGGGTGTCCCCGCAGTCGTGCGCGGTCGACACCAGGGTGCGGGTGGCCTGCTCGTATTGCCGCGCGTAGACACCGGACTCCATCAGGTCCTGCGCGACCAGCAGCAGGTCCACTGCGCGGCGCATCGGGCCCTCGCAGCCGCCGTCGGCGGACTGCTGGACGGCGGCGAGCAGATCCTGCGCCTCGGAGAACAGCCACTCCAGGGCTTCGTCGCGGGCGCCGAAGGTCAGCCCGGGGTGCGAGGTGGTCGCGAGGTGGTCGAGCACCCGGTCGCCGGGATTCTCCAACTCGTAGGCGCAGGCCGCCGACGCGAGGTAGAAGTCCAGGATCCGGGAGAGCGCCGCGCACCGCTCCTGCGGGGTCTCGTCCCGCTCGGCGCACTCGCGCGCGTAGAGGCGCAGCAGGTCGTGGAAGCGGTAACGGGCCGGCGCCGCCGACTCGATGAGGCTGATGTCGACCAGCGCCTCCAGCAACTCCTCGGCCTCGTACGGGTCCAGGTCGAGGGCGGCGGCCGCCGCGTGCAGCGAGATGTCGGGGCCGTCGGCGAGCGACAGCAGCCGGAAGGCGCGGGCCTGCGGCGCCGACAGATGGCCGTAGCCCAGGGCGAAGGTGGCCTTCACCGCCAGGTCCCCGGCCCGCAGTTCGTCCAGCCGCCGGCGCTGGTCGGCCAGCTTGTTGGCCAGGACGGAGACGGTCCAGGTACGGCGGGCGGCCAGCCGGGACGCGGCGATCCTGATGGCCAGCGGCAGGAAACCACAGGCGGCCACCACATCGAGCGCCGACTGCCGTTCGCTGCGCACCCGTTCCTCGCCGACGATCCGGGTGAAGAGCTGGAGCGCCTCCTCCGGCGACATCACATCGAGGTCGACCAGATGCGCGCCCGCCAGGTCCACCATCCGCACCCGGCTGGTGACCAGCGCCGCGCAGCCGGGCGTACCGGGCAGCAACTGCCGGATCTGCGCGGCGTCGTAGGCGTTGTCGAGCAGTGCGAGCACCCGGCGGCCGTCGAGCGTGGAGCGGTAGAGCGCGGCCCGGTCGGCCAGCGACTCGGGGATCGCCGCGTCCGGGTGGCCGAGCGCCCGCAGGAACGAACCGAGGACGGCCTCGGGCTCGGTCGGGCGCGGCCCGGTGCCCTGGAGGTCGACGTAGAGCTGCCCGTCGGGGAAGAAGTCCCGTGCGGCGTGGGCGACATGGACCGCGAGCGTGGTCTTCCCGACGCCGCCGATGCCCGCGACGGCGGAGACCGCCATCACCCCGCTGCCCTCGGACGCCTCGGCCAGCTGCTGGCTCAGCTCCTCCACGACCCGGCGGCGGCCGGTGAAGTCGGCGACGGTGGCGGGCAGTTGCGCGGGCCGGATGATCTCGGCGGGTCCGGAGGCGGTGCCGGCGGGCGCGGCCAGGCCCGGGTCGGCCTCCAGGATCTTCTGGTGCAGCTCGCGCAGCTCCGCCGACGGGTCGATGCCCAGTTCGTCGGCGAGCAGTCGGCGCGTGTCGGCGTACACGCCGAGCGCCTCGGCCTGCCGGCCGCTGCGGTAGAGGGCGAGCATCAGCAGGGCGCGCAGCCGTTCGCGCAGCGGGTGTTCGGCGGAGACGGCGGTCAGTTCGGAGACGGCCTCGGTGTGCGCGCCCAGTTCCAGGTCGAGTTCGAGCCGGGTCTCGATCAGGCCGAGGTGCCATTCGGCGAGCCGGATGCGCTGGGTCTCGGCGTGCGGGCCCGGCAGCCCGGCCAGCGGTTCGCCGTGCCACATCCCCAGGGCGGTGGCGAGCAGTTCGCGCGAGCGCGCCGGGTCGGTGGTGCGCAGCTTGTCGGCCTCGGCGGCCAGCCGCTCCACCACGGCGGAGTCCAGCGCGTCGTCGGCGACCCGCAGCTGGTAGCCGCCGGAGTCGGTGACCAGCGCGTCGGTGCCGAGCGCCTTGCGCAGCCGGAAGGCGTAGGAACGCAAGGCGGCCAGCGCGGTGTTGGGCGGTGACTCGCCCCAGACCGCGTCGAGGAGTTCGGACGCGGTCGCGGTGCGCCCGCCGCGCAGCAGCAGCGCGGCCAGCAGCGCGCGTTGCTGCGGCGCCCCGGTGACGATCGGCTCACCGTCACGCCAGGCGCGCACCGGGCCGAGGACCGCGAACCGCAGGCTGTCGCCCGGCTCCGTCCTGCTTTCCATCTCTGCCCCCTGAACGTGGACTGCTGGTCACTGCCGCCGCGCCGGCCGTACGCACCGCCGTCGGTCCTGCGCACCTCGTCGGCCGTACGCACCGCACGACCGTACGCGCCGCGCCCGGTGCGCCGTTGCCCCGGCCCCGATGTGCCCCGACCCCGATGTGCGGTGGCCCCGCCCCCGGCCGCCGCGCACCGATGACGCGCCCATCAGATTATTCGCGAACCCGGCCGCCCCCGGGGGCCCGGCTCTCGGACGTATATCAATCGTTCATCGCCCGACGGAACAGTTGTCCGCAGGGCACACAGGGCCGAGGTTCGGCACCGTCCGTGCCAGTTTGCCGTGTCGGGCGGCCGGGGTCACCCCGTGCAAGGACCCGAACCGGCCTCGCGGGAAAAGTTGGGCTGGAATTCGAGGTTCCGTCTGTGCGTGCGCGGAGGTTGTGCTGTGTGGGAGTGGTCCATGCCGGTGTGTGTTCTGCGACAGAACAGGTAGTAGGCCCTTCATGTGTGCTGAGTGCACGAGCCATGTGTCCGGTACGGACGGTGCGGGGGCGTCTGCCGGGAACGTCTTCGGTGGCGCGGCGGACAGGACCGGCGCGGGGGCGCCGCGCCCGCTGCCGGCCGGCGCCGCCGACCTCTTCCGGGCTCCGGTACGCGGGGTGCGTACGGTGCGCGGGTCCGGATCCGTACGGCGGAGGCCGGCGGTGCCCGCGGGGGCCGCGATGACCGGCGAGGGCCGGGACGGACCCGGCGGCCCCGGCGGTATCGGGGGCGGCGGTGGCCTCGGCGGCGGGAACGGCGGCGGCGTCCGGCGGCTCGGCGACGCCGGGCGACTGCCCGGCGAACTGCTGCGCCGCCGCGCCGACCGCTCCCCGCAGACGGTGCCCGCCCTCCCGTACCCGAGCGCCGCCGTCAGCGGCACCGCCGGATGCAGCTTCGGCGAACTCGACCGGCGGGCCCGTGCGGTCGCCGCCCGGCTCGGCAGCCTGCTCGCGCCCGGCGCCCGCGTCCTGCTCGCCTACCCGCAGGGCCCGGACCTGGCGGGCGCCTTCTTCGGCTGCCTCTACGCCGGAATGGCCGCGGTGCCGCTGGTGCTGCCGGGCCCCGGCGGCACCGAAGCGGTCGCCCGCGCCGTACGCCGCTGCCACCCGCAGCTCGTCCTGACCGGCTCCGACGGCTGGTCCCCGCTCGCGGTGGACCGCACCCGCACCCAGGTGATGGAGGCCGACGGCGTCCGCGTCGCGGGCGAACCGGTCTGGCGGCTGGCCGAGCACTGGCGCCCGGTCGGTGTGATGCGCGGCGCGCCCGCCTACCACCGCTACTACGACGACGGCATGGCCGGCGGCCGGATGGAGCCCGCGATGGCGCACGGCGACCTCACCGAGGTGATGGGCGAACTGGCGCAGGCGGTCCGCCTCGGCACCGACGAGGAGAACGTCGGCTGGATCGCCGCTGTGCACGGCGTCGAGGACGCGATCTGGCGCATCTTGCTGCCGGTGCGGATCACGGAGTAGCGGCTGCCGCCGGGGCGCCGAAATCCCTTGGCGGGCACGGGCGTCCGCGCCCTAGCCTGCGGGCATGACGGAGGACGAGGCGGAAGAGGCACAGACCCGGGTGACGGTGCTGCGCGGCAGGGGCGTCGCGCTGACGCCGCTGGAGGCGGACGACGCCGAGGTGCTGTACGGCTGGGGGGCCGACCCGGTCGCCGCCCATGAGATCGGCATCTGGCCGCGCCCGCTGTCCTGGTTGCGCGATCGCGTCGAGCGCGACATCGACAACAACGACCGGGACGACTTCCTCGTCCTGCTGCCGGACGGCACCCCGATCGGCCACATCGCGCTGTTCGACCAGGACATCGCCGACGGCACCGCCGAGGTGTATCTGCTGCTCGACCCCGCCCACCGGGGCCGCGGCCACGCCGCCGACGCCCTCGACACCCTCACCGACCTCGCCTTCGGCGACCTCCCTCTCCACCGCCTCCAGGCCGTCACCCACACCACCAACACCCCCGCCCTCGCCACCCTCACCGCCTCCGCCTTCACCCACGAGGGCACCCGCCGCTCCGCCTGCCTCCACCGCGGCACCCGCCACGACGTCGCGGTCCTCTCCCTCCTCCGCCCTGAATGGGAGGCCCTGACCAGGCCACGGGCCTGGGACCACTGAAGGCCGGAGCGGGAAGCGGGCGCGAAATTGGGTGTCGCCCGTCCCGGCCACCGGGTTAGCGTCCGCCGCATGCCAGAGACAGAACAGCTTGTATCCACCGACGGGCCGCCGCGACTGACCGGCCTCACCTTTCACGGACCGCTCTCCGAAGCCAGGGCGGGGCGGCTGGTCGCGCGCCTCGCGGCCACCGGGCCCGGGACCGTGCTGGACATCGGGTGCGGCTGGGGCGAGTTGATGCTGCGGGTGCTGGAGGCGGTGCCGGGGGCGCGGGGTGTCGGTGTCGACGTCAATGCCGCCGACCTGGCCAGGGGCCGGGCCAATGCCGCCGCCCGGGGACTGAGCGGCCGGGTCGACTTCGTCGAGGAGTCTGCGGCCGGCACCACCCGCGGCCCAGCGGACCTGGTGATCTGCCTCAGCGCGGGTCACGCGCTGACCACCGCCGAACCACCGGCGCACATCGCCGGCGCCCTCGGCGCCCTGCGCGGCCTGGTCAACCCCGGCGGCCGGGTGCTGTTCGCCGAGGGCTACTGGCGGCGCACCCCCACCCCCGCCGAACTCGGCGCGATGTGGCCGGACGCCTCAGCCGGCGAACTCCCCGACCTGGCGGGCCTGGTGGACACCGCCGTCGCCGCCGGCTTCCGTCCCGCCTGGATCGAGACCGCCACCACCGAGGAGTGGGACGACTTCGAGTCCGGCTACCAGTCCGATGCCGAGGAATGGCTCGCCGCCCACCCCGTCCACCCCCTCGCGGAGCAGACCCGCACCCGCCTCGACACCCACCGCGCCGCCTGGCTCCGCGGCTACCGCGACGTCCTCGGTATCGCCTGCCTCACCCTCGTCCCGGTGGCCTGACACCGCTCAGTCGAACTCGCCCGCCTTGACGCCGGCGACGAAGGCGGCCCACTCGGTGGGCGTGTAGAACTGCGTCCCGCTGTCGGGGTTCTTGCTGTCGCGTACGGCGCGGCCTCCGTCGGCGGTGCGGGCGACCTCGACGCAGTCGTTCTGGGCGGCGCCAGAGTAGGACGACTTCTGGAACGCGCTGACGATGTCGTGGCTCTTCATCACGTGCTCTCTCTAGATTGCGCGGACGTCGTTGATCGCTTGCTGAAGAAAGGCCATCGTCTCACTCGGGGTCAGTGCGGCCGACCGCAGGCTTTCGAAGATCCGCGCGTGATGGGCGAGGTCGTCCGGGTCTTCGAGGACCATAGTGCTGCTCAGGGTGTCCAGCGAGACCGCCTCGGCGGCAGGTTCCGGTCCGAAGCTGAACATGACGAAGGGCGGGCTCATGCGAGCCGCCTGCCACGCGCTTATCGGCAGCACTTGGACGCTGACATTCCGCTGGCGTGCGACATCGTGAATGTGCCGGAGCTGGGCGCGGTGCACCTCGGAGTCGGGCATGGGCGAGGTGAGCGCGGGCTCCCAGACGACCACGGCGAACTGAGCGCCGTCTTCGGCGATGACCCGTTTGCGCTCCTTCCGAGTGGTCACGATGGCTTCCGTCTCTGCTGGTGAGTAGACGGTGACACCACCATCGAGCAGCAACTCGGTGTACTCCGGCGTCTGGAGGAGGCCGGGGACCATGACCGGCTGCCAGCTCCGGATGTACGTCGCGTCGGTCTCCATCGCGAGGAGGTCCGCGTACTCCGGCTTGAGCGGCCGCGGCTGGTCCAGCCACCAGCCGCGCTTGTTGGAATCCCGCGCCAACTGCTCCAACCCGCGTCGCGTCACCTCGTCCTCGACGCCGTACAGCTCAAGGAGCAGCCGTACGTCGCCGGGCCGTGCGGACGACTCGCCGGACTCGACGCGGCTGATCTTGCTGGTGGATCCCGCGATGTACTCGGCGGCCTGGTGCTGGTCGATGCGCGCCTCTTCGCGGTACCGGCGGAGCGCCGAGCCGAGACGGCGGCTGCGGACCGTAGGGCGTCCCCCTGCTGGCATGTTCCCCCTCTTCCACTCTGGGTGATCAGTCTGCCCGACAACGGACAAGTACGGCCACAAAGTTGCAGCAGGGCATAATTTGCAAGTCTGCATGCGCGAACTATTGCGAACTACGCACCCGCCCGTCTAGCGTTGCATACGTCACACGGTGTTCCCGTTCCGGGACCGTTGGTGACCCCATCCGTCTGCCGCACCCCCAGGGGGACGCATGTCAGGACGCACGCACATCGAGACATTCCGGATCCGCCGCAGCTCCGTACCGGCGGCCCGACGGCACGTCGAAACCACCCTCACAACCTGGAAGTTGGGCCCGCTGATCGAGCCCGCCACCCTCATCACCAGCGAGCTGGCCACCAACGTCGTCGCCCACGCGACCGGCATCGGGGAATATTTCGAGCTCGGCTTACGCCGCCGCGACGGCGTCCTCGTCATCGAAGTCGGTGACTCCTACCAGTGGGCGATGCCCGAGAAGCCCGCCGCACTCGACCCGGAGGCCCTCGGCGGACGCGGCCTGGTGATCGTGGAGGCGCTGTCGGCGAAGTGGGGCGTACGGCCGCGCTCGCCCGGCAAAACGGTATGGGCGCACCTTCCGCTGGGCGACCGATGAGTTTTCGGGGCCCGGACGGTCCAAGGTCGTGACACATCAGGACTGGAAAGGACAGCGCCATGTCGGAGCTTCTCGTCGACTTCATCACCTCGCTCGACGGCTATGCGTCGGGTGAAGGGTGGCCCGGGTTCTGGGGACTGGAAAGCCCGGAGTATCTCGCGTGGCTCGGCGAGCAGCCCGAGGTCACGTATCTGATGGGGGCGAACACCTACCGGCTGATGTCGGGCTTCGCGGCGGGCGAGGTGCCGGGCGGGCAGGAGGAGTTCAGGCCCGAGGAGGAGGCGTCGGTCGACGAACTCACGCGGGCCGCCAAGGTGGTCTTCTCCTCCACCCTGGAGGCGCCGCTGACGTGGGCGAATTCCACGCTCGTCCGTGACGACGCCGTCGGGGCGGTCCGCGCCCTGAAGTCGAGCGGATCCGGGATCCTCAGCACGATCGGCAGCCTCAGTCTGTGCCGGTCACTGCTGAGTGCCGGACTCGTCGACCGCTTCCGGGTCGTGATGTTCCCGGTGATCACCGGGGCCACGGGAGAGGAACGCATCTACGACGGCTATCCGGACGTGGCCCTGGAGATGACCGAGCACCGCACCTTCGAGGGCGGCATCCAACTGGTCGAGTACAAGCCCCGCGTGCTCGACCACCCGCCGCTCGGCGCCCCCGCCTGACAGCGCGGAGCGCGCGCCGTACGGACGGAGGCAGGCGCGTACGTACCTACTCGCGGCCCAGCCAGATCGGATTGGTGATCGCCGCCGCCGGGCCCGGGAGCGGGGAACCGGCGGGGACCGGGTGGCGGACCTCGGCGCGGACGTAGGAGGAGTAGGACGCCGTGGTGGTCCACTCGACGGTGCCCGAGGCGGGGAGCGGCTCGGCGAAGAGCTGGCCCTCGTCGGTGACCAGCCGGATCAGGGAGTCGGCGGGGACACCGGAGACGTCGAGGCGGACGGTGATGTCCACGTCGTCCGCGACGGACAGCCGCTCGCCGATGCCCGCGTGCTCGCCGCGCGGCCCGGAAGCGGTGAACGCCAGCTGTACGGCGGCGGATTCGGCGATCCAGGAGCGCCCGGCGCGGATGCCGGCCTGGAGGGAGCGCCGGTCCAGGCCGTCCGCGAGGACGACCGTCTGCGGCAGGCCGACCACATCGGGGTCGCGGTGGGCGTCGGAGTTGCCCATCGCGGGGATCCAGTGCCCGTCGCCGCGCGCCGCGCCCGTCAGCAGATTGTCCCAGGTCAGCAGGGACACCTCGTCGTCCGGCGTCCAGGGGCCGTTCCACACCTCGATGGCGTCGGCCTCGTCGTAGCCGAACTTCCACTGGCTCGCCAGGCTCGTGCCGTACGGGTGCGCCGGCACCACGATGCCGTCGGCGCGGTGGATCTGCCGCACGAAACGCTCGAAGGCGTCGTCGCGGGACCGGTAGCGCCAGTCCACCCACGTACCGGGGTCCGTACCGATCGCCAGATAGTGGCCGTTGCGCGTCGTGACCTCTTCGCCGGTCAGCACCAGCAGGTCGTCCCCGGCCAGCGGCCCGAGGTAGGCGTGCGCCGAACTGGTGTTGTGGTCACTGGAGTTGATGAAGTCCAGCCCGGCCTCCCGGGCCAGCGCCACCAGTTGCTCCAGCGTCCGCCTGCCGTCGGAGTGCACGGTGTGCAGATGGCAGTCGCCGCGGTACCAGTCCCGGCCGCGCCCCGGCGCCCGCTCCGGCGGGTACGACGGCACCAGCGGCTCACCGGGCGCGCCGAAGCTCAGCGTGATCGTCACCGAATAGTCGAGCCCCTGCGGCGCCACCGTGTACGGCCCGAGGATCACATGCCACGTCCCGGCCTCCACCGGCCCGGCCAGATACCCCGGCGTCGCCTCGCCCGCGCTGATCGCGAACTCCGTGCGCGCCCCGCCCGACCAGCCGCGGAAGCCGCGCGAACCCAGCTCCGTACCGCGCTGGTCGAAGATCCCGATGTCGCACGCGTTCCCGACCGTCCCCGCGGGCACCGCCGGCCGGTCGTAGCCGTACGACACGGCGATCTGCCGCACCCCGCGCGGCACCTTCACCGGCAGGTACACGAAGTCCGCCGCCCCGGTGGCCAGATGACCGGTCACCGTACGGGTCAGGTCCGGCTGCCCCGGACCGCCGCCCGGCCCCGCGGGGCCGCCCGATCCGGTGCCGCGGTCCGATCCGTCTGCTTCCGCCGCTTCCGCGAAGTTCACGGGAGCCAGCGTAAGGACGCCGGTGGCGCCCGCGAGTGCGGAGAACTTCAGTACGTCGCGTCGGTCCATCCCGCCACGCTCACCCTCCCGGGTGACGGGAGAGTGGCAGCCTCCTGAGCAACAGACCGACACATGAGGTCGATACCGCACCCGCGCACCCCGCGCCGCGAGAGGATCGGGGCACCCAACCACCGGAGGTGCCCCGTGCGGATCGCCGCCACGATCTTCCTGACCGACCGGACCATCGGACCGGTGCGGCTCGCGCGGGAGTTGGAGCAGCGCGGCTTCGCCGGGCTGTATCTGCCCGAGCACACGCACATCCCGGTGTCGCGGGCGACGCCCTACCCGGCGGGGGAGCCCCTGCCGGAGGAGTACGGGCGGATGCTGGACCCGTTCGTCGCGCTGGCCACGGCGGTGGCGGTGACCGAGCGGCTGGAGGTGGGGACGGCGATCACACTGGTGGCGCAGCGCGACCCGATCGTGCTCGCCAAGGAGATCGCGACGCTCGACCATGTGTCGGGCGGACGCTTCACCCTGGGGGTGGGCTTCGGCTGGAACGTGGAGGAGGCCGCCGACCACGGGGTGAGCGACTGGCGGCGCAGGCGCGAGCTGGTACGCGACCGGATGGCGGTGATGCGCGCGCTGTGGTCGGACGAACCCGTCGCCCATGCCGGCGAATTCGCGTCGGTGCAGGCCAGCCACGCGTATCCGAAGCCGGCCGGCGGCCGGGTGCGCACCCTGGTGGGCGGCATGGCGGGACCGAAGGTCTTCAGCCATGTGACGGATTACGCCGACGGCTGGATGCCGATCGGAGGCGGCGGTCTGGGTGAGGCGTTGCCGAAACTCCGCCGTGCGTGGGAAGAAGCGGGCCGCGGACCCGAGGGCCCGGTCGTGGTGCCGACCGCCGTGAGCCCCGCCCCCGGCAAGATCGCCCGCTTCCGCGACCTCGGCATCGAGGAGATCATCGTGCAGCTGCCGCACGCCGGGACCGGTGAAGTGCTGCGCACGCTCGACGACTACGCGCAGTATTTGTGACGGACTATTCCTCCGCGGGCCCGGTCGCCGGGTGATATTGCCGACAGCGATATCGGCCGGTGCCGGCCGGCGGAAGCGGCCATGTGTCGGCGGTGCCGCCTATCCTCGGAGAATGACTTCGCAGACGCCCACTGCCAATGCCATGCGCCGTGCCCTGCACCGCGCGGACGAAGGCGTCGCCCTGGACACGGGCGAGGCCGCCGTGCTGCTCCAGGCCCGTGGCCAGGACCTGACCAGACTCGCGGGCATCGCGGCGCGGCTGCGGGACGCGGGGTTGGAAGCGGTGGGACGTCCCGGAGTCATCACGTATTCGCGGAAGGTCTTCATTCCGCTGACCCGGCTGTGCCGTGACAAATGCCATTACTGCACTTTCGTGACGGTGCCCGGCAAACTCCGCCGCGAAGGCCACGGCCTGTATCTGTCGCCGGACGAGGTGCTGGACATCGCCCGGCGCGGCGCCGAAATGGGCTGCAAGGAAGCGCTGTTCACCCTCGGCGACCGCCCCGAGGACCGCTGGCCCGAAGCCCGCGAATGGCTCGACGCGCACGGCTACGACGACACGCTCGCGTATGTGCGCGCCATGTCGATCCGGGTGCTGGAGGAGACGGGCCTGCTGCCGCACCTCAACCCCGGTGTGCTGAGCTGGACCGACCTGCAACGGCTCAAGCCCGTCGCACCGTCCATGGGCATGATGCTGGAGACCACCGCGACCCGGCTGTGGTCCGAGCCCGGCGGCCCGCACTACGGCTCGCCCGACAAGGAACCGGCCGTCCGGCTGCGCGTCCTGGAGGACGCGGGCCGCTCCAATGTGCCGTTCACCACCGGCATCCTCATCGGCATCGGCGAGACGTACGAGGAGCGCGCCGACTCGCTCTTCGCGATCCGCAGGACCGCCCGCCGCTACCACGGCGTCCAGGAAGTCATCATCCAGAACTTCCGCGCCAAGCCGGACACCGCGATGCGCGGCATGCCCGACGCCGAACTGGAGGAGCTGGCCGCGGCCATCGCCGTCGCCAGGATCGTGCTCGGCCCGGCCGCCCGCATCCAGGCGCCGCCGAATCTCGTCGACGGCGAATACGCCCGCTTCATCGAGGCAGGCATCGACGACTGGGGCGGCGTCTCGCCGCTCACCCCCGACCACGTCAACCCCGAACGCCCCTGGCCGCAGATCGACGAACTCGCCGCCCGTACCGCCGAGTCCGGCTTCGCCCTGCGGGAACGCCTCACGATCTACCCGGAGTTCATCCAGCGCGGCGAGCCCTGGCTCGACCCGCGGCTGCTGCCGCACGTGGGCGCGCTCGCCGACCCCGCCACCGGACTCGCCGTCGAGGGCGCGGCCGTCGAGGGCCGCCCGTGGCAGGAGCCCGACGAGGGCTTCTCGCTGGCGCCCACCGGCCGCACCGACCTGCACCGCACCATCGACACCGAAGGGCGTACGGGCGACCGCCGCGACGACTTCGACGAGGTGTACGGCGACTGGTCGGAGATCAAGGAGCAGGCCGCCCCCGGCATGGTCCCCGACCGGGTCGACGCCGACGTCATGGCCGCCCTCAAGGTGGCCGCCGACGACCCGACCCGCCTCACCGACGCCGAGGCGCTGGCCCTGCTGCACGCCGACGGACCCGCCCTGGACGCGCTCTGCCGCATCGCCGACGACCTGCGGCGCGCGGTCGTCGGCGACGAGGTGACGTACGTCGTCACCCGCAACATCAACTTCACCAACGTCTGCTACACCGGCTGCCGTTTCTGCGCCTTCGCGCAGCGCCGCACCGACGCCGACGCGTACACCCTGTCCATGGAGCAGGTCGCCGACCGCGTCCAGCAGGCGTGGGACGTCGGCGCCACCGAGGTCTGCATGCAGGGCGGCATCCACCCCGACCTGCCGGGCACCGCGTATTTCGACATCGCGCGGGCCGTCAAGACCCGCGTCCCGGGCATGCACATGCACGCCTTCTCACCGATGGAGGTCGTCAACGGCGCCACCCGTACCGGGATGTCGATCGGCGACTGGCTGGCCGCCGCCAAGGAGGCCGGCCTTGACTCCATCCCCGGCACCGCCGCCGAGATCCTCGACGACGAGGTCCGCTGGGTCCTCACCAAGGGCAAACTGCCCACCGCCACCTGGATCGAGGTCGTCAAGGCCGCCCACGCCCTGGGCATACGGTCCTCGTCCACGATGATGTACGGCCACGTCGACCAGCCGCACCACTGGCTCGGCCACCTGCGCCTGCTCGCCCGCATCCAGCAGGAGACCGGCGGCTTCACCGAATTCGTCACCCTCCCCTTCATCCACACCAACGCGCCCGTCTATCTGGCCGGCATCGCCCGCCCCGGACCGACCGCCCGCGACAACCGCGCCGTCACCGCCATGGCCCGCCTGCTGCTCCACCCGCACATCACCAACATCCAGACCAGCTGGGTCAAGCTCGGCGCGGACGGCGCCGCCGAAATGCTCCGCTCCGGCGCCAACGACCTCGGCGGCACGCTGATGGAGGAGACCATCTCCCGTATGGCGGGCTCCAGTTACGGCTCCTACCGCTCGATCCGCGACCTCGTCGCCATCGCCGAGGCCGCCGGCCGCCCCGCCCGCCAGCGCACCACCCTCTACGGCGAGGTCCCGGAAGAACGCCTCGCCGCCGGCCTCGCCTCGGACGGCCACCTCCCGGAGCTGCTCCCGGTCCTGGGCGACTGACCGTACGTCCGCCGCGCGGGCCGCCGACCCTGTGACCGGCGTCAACGGAACCCCGCGCACCTGCAAAACCCCCGCAAAGCTTCCCCGGGAGCCTGGCCCCTCTCCCGCCGATAGGTGAGGGTTGCACGTGTGCACCCAGTGTCACGCGGTGCTCACGCGCGGCCAGATGCGCAAGTGGAAGCGGTACACGGGGGGAGCGGCGGGCGGCGATGACGGACCTCAAGGTCTCCTACGACCGGCTCGAGGAATCGACGCGCGATCTCAAGTCCATCCAGCGCGAACTGGAGGACACCGGCGACCACCAGGACGACGTCAAGGACGCGCTCGGCAGCGGCGACATGGCCCACGCCATGCACGACTTCGCCCACAACTGGAACTACCACCGGCACAAACTGCTGGACAGGATCCAGGCGATGGGCGAGATGGCCGAGAAGACGATGGAGGCGTTCAAGGACGTCGACAAGAAGCTCGCCGACGAGTCCAAGGGCGGCGTCCACCACGGATCCGGGGAGAAGCAGCACCCATGAGCAGGCCGCCCGACCCCGAATGGGACGTACTGGACGAGAGCCGCGACCCGATACCCGGCGACCCGTACGAAGTCCGCGCCGAGGCCACGCGCCTGAGCCGGATGGCCATGTGGACCCGGGCCCACATCCCGACGCCCCCGGCACCCCTGCTGCCCCGACCCCCGAGCAGCGGAAGGCGGCCCACGCCCGCGACGCCGCCCAGGGCGAACTTGCCGCCGCCAGGCGCCAGTTGGCCGACATCAAGCAGCACCGCGACGACCGCGCGAGCCACTGGAAGCAACGCATCGAGGACGCCGAGCACGACGGCCTCAAGGACAGCCGCTGGGACGGCTTCAAGGACTTCGTCCACCAGCACGCGGGCCTGATCAAGGTCCTCGCCGACATCTGTACGTGGATCGTCACGGGCCTCGTGATCGCCTCGCTGTTCATCCCGGGCCTCGACATCGCCACCGGAGTCCTCGCCGCTTTCATGCTCGGCGCCCTGGCGGGCCATACGGCGCTCGCGCTGAGCGGCGACGGCTCGTGGATGGACGTCGGCCTCGACATCGTCGCGATCGCCACGCTGCGGATCAGCACGGTGGTCAAGGGGGTGATGGACACGTCGGTCGAGCTGTCCGAGGGCGTGGCGTCGATGCTGCGGGCGGGGTCGGAGTTCGAGGAGGGCGCGACCTCCGCGATCAAGGCCGCCACCGAAGGCATCGACGTGCTCAGCCGAGGGAATCCCGGCGCCTTCGGCCACTGGAGCGGCGGCAGCGACCTGATCAACTGGATGGGCAACGGCTTCAAGGGTGGCCCGCTGCACCCCGAGGTCGAGGGCGACACCGCGCCGCGCTGGGACGCCTTCGCCCGGCTCAAGGAACTGACCACGGCGGAGGTCGGCCGATGACCGTGACCGGCTACCGGCTCGTCGTTCCCAGGGAATGGCAGAAGATCCCCGTCCAGCGCGGCACCGAACGCGCGATCTCCGCACTCCTCGACCGGGCCTTCGCCAGACATGGGCGGGATCAGGTGGCGCAGTACCGGCGCGAGGTCGAGGCCCGGCTGATGCGTTCGGTCGCCGAGGCCCGGCGCAATGCGGGCGTCGACCTCTTCCTGCCCCTCGGCCACCGCGAACGCAATCTCCCCGCGTCCTTCCTGATCTCGTACGTCGAATTCGCCGAGCAGGGCGCCCCGGACGCGGGCCAGGTCCTGGCCGAGGTCATCGCCACGACCGAAGGGGCCGGGCCGACGACCCTCGGCGGTACACCCGGCATGCGCACGGAGCGGACGTACGACGCCGATCCGGAACGCGACGTGGCCTACGCCTCCCGCCGCGTCGAATATCTGCTGCCCGTCCCCGGCACGGCCGACAGCTGGCTGCTGTCGTCCTTTTCCACCCTCGGACAGGGCAGCCCGGACGACGACGTGGCGGAACTGCTCTGCACGCTGTTCGACGCGATCATGAGCACCTTCCGCTGGCAGTACGAGGAACAGCGGCACGACCGGGAGGAAGTGTGAGTTTCGACCAGCGCAAGGTCACCGACAATTGGGCGGCGGTCGATTACGACCGGGACGTGTGGTTTCCGATTCCGATCGTGTTCGAGGGCACCAAATGGGCCGACGCCGCCGAGTGGGCCTTCGACTACGCGGGCGACCGGGTACGGCGGGCCGGCCATGAGCTGACGAAAAGGGTCGTCAAGAAGGAAGTGCTGCCGTTCGCGCGGTCACTCGTCGTGGCGCGGCACGAACTCGCGGGCAAGGCCGCGGCGCACAAGCTCTTCTTCGACTGCCGCGATTCGACGAAGATCCCGGTCGCGGTCGGCATCGGCCTGTGGAAGCGCGTGGGCACACGGGAAGAGGCTTTCCAGTACTACGGCTATTGGGGCGCCGAGACCGCGACGACACAGCCGGCCGCCGAGTGGTTCGAGACCGAAGCCCTGGGAACCGGCGTCAGGGCCCTGTGGAGCGGGTATTCCGAGGAGTCCGGTCAGCCGGGCCGGTACGACCAGGCCAATTACGTCTTCCGCGATGACGGGTTCGACACTGACGTCCACATCTTCACGTATGCCTGGGACCACCAGCGCTTCCTCGACGTCCTCCCCGACCTCGACGCGCTCGCCTGCGCGGTCCGGTGCGTACCGGATCCGGACAAGGTTTAGGGGCGGCGGGCCCGGGCGCCTCATACACCCCACGGCCCCCTTCCGCTCCCAGTCGGGTCGGCTATGGTGCAGGCGCAGAACGGGTTCGGATCGGGGCTGATCGAAGGGGACCGCTTTGACCGCTGTCTGGGGCCGCGCGCAGCAGCAGGACTTCCGCAGCCGCGTGCGGGGATGCCTGCTCGGCGGGGCGATCGGCGACGCGTTGGGCGCGGGTGTGGAGTTCGAGTCGCTCGAGGCGATCCAGCGCGATCACGGCGCGGACGGTGTGACGGACTACGTCACGGCGTACGGCAGACGGGGCGCCGTCACCGATGACACGCAGATGACGATGTTCACGGTGGAGGGCCTGATCAGGGCGCAGGTGCGCCGGGACACCGGGGCGTGGCACCCGCCGACCGACATCCACCGGGCGTACCGCCGCTGGGCGGCGACGCAGAGCGAGTGGGGCCCGGACGAGCGCCGCAAGGACATGGGGTGGCTGGCCCGCGAGGAGTGGCTCTACGCGCGGCGGGCGCCGGGCGAGGCGTGCCTTTCCGGGCTGTCGGACGACCGGATGGGCACGCTGGAGGAGCCGAAGAACCCCGGTTCCAAGGGGTGCGGCACGGTGATGCGGTCGGCGCCGTTCGGGCTGCTGGTGGGCTGGGAGCCGCAGTTGGTCTTCCAGCTCGCCGTGGAGTGCGCGGCGCAGACGCACGGCCATCCGACGGGCCAGCTCGCGGCGGGCGCCTTCGCGGTGATCGTGCACGGGCTGGCGCGCGGCGAGGCGCTGGACGGTTCGGTGCAGCACGCGCTGGCGCTGCTCGGCGCCCGCCCCGGCCACCAGGAGACCACGGACGCGCTGCAGAGCGCGCTCGGCGCCGTACGGCAGGGCATGCCGTCGCCGCAGCGGGTGGAAGCGCTGGGGGAGGGCTGGACGGCGGAGGAGTCGCTGGCGATCGGGGTGTACTGCGCGCTGGTCGCCGAGGACGTACGACACGGGCTGCTGCTGGCCGTCAACCACTCCGGCGACAGCGACTCGACCGGCTCGATCTGCGGCAATCTGCTGGGCGTGCAGCACGGGGAGACGGCGCTGCCGCCGGCCTGGATAGCCGAGCTGGAGGGGCGGGCCACGCTCCTCCAGCTCGCGGACGACTTCGCCATGGAGATGACGCAGGCCCCGGCCCTGCACGGCCCCACCGGCGCCAGCCCGGCCTGGCTCGACCGCTACCCGGCCGCGTAGGCCGTACGCGGGGGCCGTACGCGAAGGCCGTACCCGTACCCGTATGCGCGGGTACGGGTACGGCCCCCGCGCGACCACCTACTCCGAGAGCTTCGCCGGCGCCGGCTCCGACGACGGCTCGGGCAGCGAGACCGACGCGGGGCCGGGGCCGTCGCCGTCCCCGTCGGAGTTGATCCGGGCGAGCAGCGCGTCCCGCTCCGGGGTGTCCTCCGGCTTGATCCAGCCGACGACGATGTAGAGGACGAGCGAGACGGCCAGCGGCAGCGAGATCTGGTACTCCAGGTTGACCCCGCCCGAAATGGCGTCGTTGATCGGGTAGTTGAGCAGGTAGAAGGCGAAGAGCCCGAGCGCCCAGCTGGTGAGGGCCGCGGTCGGCCCGGACTTCCGGAAGCGCGGCAGCAGACCGAGCATGAACGGGATCGCGATCGGCCCCATGAGCCCGGCCACCCATTTGATGACGACGGTGATGATGTCCTTGAAGGTGGGGGAGTTGACCTGGGTGGCCACCGCCATGGACAGGCCGAGGAAGGTCAGGGTGGTCAGCCGCGCCGCGATCAGGCCGACGCGCGCGGACCATTCGCGGGCGGTCCTGGAGAAGGCCGGCGCGATGTCGCGGGTGACGACGGCGGCGATGGCGTTGGCGTCGGAGGAGCACATGGCCATGGTGTGCGAGAAGAAGCCGACCACGACCAGGCCCAACAGCCCGTGCGGCAGCAGTTGTTCGACCATCAGGCCGTACGAGTCGGAGCCGTCCGGCTTCTTGGCGTGCACCAGCAGCGGCGAGATCCACATCGGGAAGAACAGCACCACGGGCCAGACGAACCACAGCGCCGCCGACAGCCAGGCGGAGCGGGTGGCCTCGCGGGCGGAGCCGGTGGCCATGTAGCGCTGGGCCTGGTTCCACATACCGCCGTTGTACTCGAAGGTCTTGATGAAAAGGTACGCCAGCAGGAAGATCGTGGTGTACGGGCCGGCCACCGGGTCGGCGTGGTGCTTGAGCGCGGGTTCGTCCCAGACGTTCCAGATGCCGCTGACGCCGCCGACCTTGTTGAGGGCGGCGACCAGCATGGCGAGTCCGGCGATCAACTGGATGACGAACTGGCCGAGTTCGGTGAGCGCGTCCGCCCACAGGCCGCCGACCGTGCAGTAGATCGCGGTGATCGCGCCGGTGATGACGATGCCCTGGGTGATGGTGACCCCGGTGAACACCGACAACAGGGTCGCGATCGCGGCCCACTTGGCGCCGACGTCCACGATCTTCAGCAGCACGCCGGACCAGGCGAGCGCCTGCTGGGTGGCCAGGTTGTAGCGGTTCTTGAGGTATTCCAGCGGTGAGGCGACATGCAGCCGGGAGCGCAGCCGGTTGAGCCGGGGCGCGAACAGCCGGGCGCCGATGGCGATCCCGAGCGCGATCGGGAACGACCAGGTGACGTACGAGGTGATGCCGTAGGTGTACGCGATGCCGGCGTATCCGGTGAACATCACCGCGCTGTAGCCGGACATGTGGTGCGAGATGCCGGACAGCCACCAGGGCATCTTGCCGCCCGCGGTGAAGTAGTCGCCGACGTCGTCGACGCGCTTGTGGGACCAGAGGCCGATCGCGAGCATCACGCCGAAGTACGCGATCAGCACGGCCCAGTCGAGACTGTTCATGTCCCCTCCAAGGGGGTCCGCCTTGTGAACAGGAGCGCACTTCGCTGCGGCGCCGGTCCTGGCGGGTCGCCCCCGTGCGGGAGTGGGGACTTGGGGGATTGAACCCCTGGGCGAGGGGGGTGGTCAAGAGTCTCTGCGTTCAAGAGTCTGAACTCAGATCATAAAGCCGAACGATTTTACTCGCTCTTTGCTTACCTTGGCATTGTCGTGACCGCGACCACCCACCCACGATGAGCGGACACTTCGCTGGACGTCGTACGAGGCCCGCGGGACGCGCGGGACAGGAGAGACGGCCGTACGGGACACGGGATCCCGCACGGCACGGAAGGGAGTGCAATCGGGCACCGAAGGGAGTGCCATCGAAGGGAGTGCCACCGAAAGGAGTGCCCTCAGACGAAGACCTTCGCCAGCCGCCGCAGGCCCTCCCCGATCTCCTCCGGCGTGTGCGTCGTGAACGACATCCGCAGCGCCTCGGGTTCGGCGGCCTCGGCGAAGAACGGCAGCCCCGGCACGTACGCCACGTCATGGCCGACCGCCGTGCGCAGCAGCGCCGTCGCGTCGTGCCCCGCCGGCAGCCGCACCCAGACGAACATGCCGCCCTCCGGCCGGTTCCAGCCGCTGCCCGCGGGCAGCGCGGCGGGCAGGCCCGCCAGCAGCGCGTCGCGCCGGGCGCGGTAGGCGGTACGGACCCGGTCCAGATGGGCGTCCAGGTCGTGGTCGGCGAGATAGCGCGCGGCGGCGGCCTGGTCGACCGTCGAGGTGTGCAGATCGGCCGCCTGCTTGGCGATCACACACGCCCGCAGCAGCTCCGCGGGCGCCCGCAGCCAGCCCAGCCGCATGCCCGGCGCCATGATCTTGGAGAAGCTGCCCAGCAGGACCGTCCGGTCCGCGGCCCCCTCCAACCCCGCGATCCACGGCACCCGTTCGCCCTCGAAGCGCAGCTCTCCGTACGGGTCGTCCTCCGCGATCCACAGCCCGTGCCGGGCCGCCACCTCGGCCACCGCGCGCCGGCGCGCGAGCGGGAGCGTACGCCCGGTCGGATTCTGGAAGTTGGGCACCAGATAGAGCAGCTTCGGCCGCTCCCGCAGGGTCAGCTCCTCCAGCGCCTGCGGGATCACCCCGTCCTCGTCCGTCGGCACCGGCACCACACGCGCGCCCGCGAAGCCGAAGCACTGCAGGGCCGCCAGATACGTCGGATTCTCCACCAGGACGACATCGCCCGGCTCCAGCAGGGCCGTTGCCACCAGGGCGAGGCCCTGCTGCGAGCCGCCGGTCACCAGGATGCCGTCGGCCGCCGTGGCCAGCCCGCGCCCGGTCAGCCGGTCCGCGACCGCGCCGCGCAGCGCCGGGTCGCCCTCGGTCGTCGAATACTGCAGCACCTTGCGCGGCCGCTCGGCCAGCACGCGGGCGTACGCCTCCGCGATCGCCGCCGCGTCGAACAGCTCCGGCGCGGGCAGCCCACCCGCGAAGGAGATCACCTCGGGCCGCGCGGTCAGCGCCAGGATCTCCCGTACCGGCGAGGCGCCCACCGAAACAGCGCGGGCGGCGAGTGCGGGCGGGGCTGCGATCGTGGTGTGCTGCGGCGTCATGTGCGGCAGCCTACGAATAATCGATGCCGTGTCCAGCTACTTTCCGGCATCCGGGCAGCAGTGAGCCCTCTCGGCCAGGACGGCGGCCAGTCGAGAGGGCTCTTGTGTGCTGTCGTGCCGAACTCGTCGATCGAGTAGGTGACCGACGAGTTGATCGGCTAGTTGATCGTGAACGAGCCGCGCTCGACCTCGTCGACGAACGCGGTCCACTCCTGCGGGGAAAAGGTGAGAACAGGACCCTGCGGGTCCTTGGAGTCACGGACCACGACCGCCTCGACGGCGGGCGACTTCACTTCCACACAGGCGCCATTTCCCGTGGACCGCGAGGACTTCATCCACGCAGGGGTACTGCCCAGCTTGATTGCCATCTCTGCTCCGGTCTGTGCTGGTGACGGCGGCGAGGTACGCCATTGCCTGACTACGCGCTCGACGCTACTAGCCAACATCACGGACCGGTGGGCCACTTCACCCAAGTGGATGGCATATTCCCAGTAACTCTTCCAATGGGAGCGAGCCCGGGTGTACCGTATCTGCCGCACTTCTCCGGAGCGAAACTCCGTGACACTCACGGCGCGTATCGCAGCGCCGCCTCCTCGATGAAAAGCCGGGTCTGTTCCGCGCTCAGCGCCTGCGCCCGCAAGTGTTCGTACATCACGCTGTACGCCTGCACATCGGTGTCCTTCTCCAAGTACAGGTCGCTGTTGACGCCTTCGAGATAGACCACCGTGGCATCGGTCGCGTCGGTGAACTCCAGCACCGCGAACTGCCCGCTCAGACCCGGGTGCGCGCCCGCCTCGAAAGGCAGCACCTGCACGGTCACATGCGGCAGATGGCTCAACTCGACCAGATGCGCCAGCTGTTCGCGCATCACCTGCGCGTCACCGACCTTGCGGCACAGCGCCGCCTCGTCGATCACCGCCCACATCCGCAGCGGCGCGTCCTCATCGGTGATCCGGTCCTGGCGGCGCACCCGGACGTTGACCCGCTTCTCGACCTGCTCGGGCGTCGCCTCCGGCAGATTCCCCGCGATCATCGCCGCCGCGTACCCGCGCGTCTGCAACAGGCCGGGCACCACCTGGGGTTCGAAGACCCGAAGGCTCGCCGCCTCCGTCTCCAGGCCGATGTAGACGCTGTACGGAATGTCGCCGAAGGCGTGCCACCAGCCCTGCTGGCGCGACTCCTTGGCCATCTGCATCAGCGAGTCGACGATCCGCACGTCCTCGACGCCGTACACACCGCACAGATCGCGCACATCGCGCTGGCTGATGCTGCGGCGGCCGTTCTCCAGCCGGCTGATCTTCGACTGCGACACCAGCAGCCGGGCCGCGACCTCCTCGGCCGTCATGCCCTTCTGCTCCCGGAGCTTGCGCAGCTCCGAACCCAGCCGGCGGCGCCTGACGGTGGGGTTGACGTTGGCGACCACAGGAAGTGCACCTCCACGCTGAACCTACTGATGGTCAGCAGCCTGCCACTTGCGGTCATCACCTCGCTGGCGAATGCAGGTAACCCGGCAGGGCCGTATACGTGCCCGCGCACCGGGGTGTATACGGCGACGCGCGGGCGGCGGGACCCTGGCGAACCGTCGGATCCCGCCGCCCGCGCGTCATCGCGGCTCCCGGAACGGGTCGCCGGGGACGGTGCGGCGCGGCGCCCGCATGGTGCGGCGCGGCCGCGGATCGCGGTGCCCGGTCCCTGCCGGCGGGCACCGCGGCCGTCCCTGATGAGGGGGCAGCCGGGCGCTGCGTTCGTACGCGCCCGGCTCTGTCGCGTCCTTCGTGTACTGCGTATACTTCAGCTGCCGCCGCCGACGTACTGGTGCGATCGAGCTGGTGCGGCCGTGCGGCGGTGCGGTGCCGTGCTGCGTTTCGTGGTGCTGTTGTTCCGCCGTGCGCGCGCGACGGTGCGTCGTGCGTCGTACTCAGCGCGTCCTGCCGTGTGCGCTGTGCTGAACTGAACTGTGCTGAACCAGGCTGTGCTGAACCAAGCCGCGCCCGTACGAATCGGCCGCGACGCGGTCAGCGGGCTCCGGCGCGGACCATCGTGCTGTGTCCTGCCGCGCGCGGTGCCGGCGCTGCTGCCGCCGCCGCCCGCTTCGGCTGTGCCGCCACACCGTTCTGCACGTCCATCACGGCGTGTGCGACGAGGCCGCCCATCGGGTCGTACCTGATCAGGTCACGCAGGCGCGATCGCGACGACCGGCCCTCGTTGCCCGGGTAGAGGTGCTTGCCGAGTCCCACGGCGTGGGCGAGCGCGGCGAGCGCGGCGGTCCGCGGGTCCGGCGGTACACCGGTGCGGATCGCACTGTCCAGCCGGGACCTGATCTCCCGGCTGACCGCGCTGTCGGACGCCTGGTACCGCGTCGTCGGCAGCACCCCGCACATCTGACCCGGTACGGCGTGCACCATGCCGCACCGCTCCAGGTGTGCGAGATACGTCTGGCGGAGCCCGAGGCGGGGTCCGCCGATCCAGTGGACCGCCCGCACCGGACTGCCGCGTCGCCGCAGCAGTTCGAGCGCGGAGTCCAGAGTCGGATCTCCTGTCGGCCGTGGGTGCACCACGGCGATACGATCCCCGTCAGGGGCTATCCGTCCGGCCAGAGCCAGCTCGACGAGCTGTGCTCCGGCGAGGCCGAGGTCGAGCGATTGCGGCTGCGCCGTGGTCCCGGTCGTCGGGTCCAGTGCGAGCAACAACAACTCTTCCGGAATTGTTCTGCGGCTCTTGCCCATCCATGCCTCCCCGCGTGGATGAATGACAGGGTGACGCCTCTCACACCGGCCTGTCGAGAGCGCCTTCGCCTTATCGGCGGGAACCGGGTGGTATGTCGTTCTCGTCTACGGGGTGGGTGGTGGTGTCGCAGACGGCCCGGGAGCCGGTCGGCGAGACACTGCCAGTGTGAGCTTCGAGGGGTACGGGCGCCATTCGGCGCCCGCTCCGGCACGGTGTGTGCGCGATTTCGTGATGTGTGGAGGAGGTCTGCGTGGCGGGCGAGTCCCCCGGCAGGGAACAGCAGCAGAACACGTCGGGGGAGGCGGTCGAGCGGTCGGCCGCTGATCCGAGACTGGCGGTGTTCCGGTCGCCCACCGAGACGCGAGGGACACGTGTGGCGGAGGGCGTACGGGAGGAGCATGCCGGTGCCGTCCCCGAAGCAGTGACGGCCGCGCCGTCCGACCCGGCCGACGCCCCGGACTCCGGCGCACGCCCCCATCCCGCCGCCGCGTCCGCCGCCGCCTCCGCGCCGAATACGCCGAACGGCGTAACCGCCGTAGACGAATCCTCCGGCCCGGATACGCCGTCGACGCCGCCCGCGCCCCGCGCCCCGGAGGCTCTGCCGCCGGAATCGGCGGAAGAGCCGTCGGAAGCGGAACCAAATCGTGACCTGCCTCGTTCCGGTGCGACGCCGGAAAAGGGCCCGGCGGACGCGGACGGTGAGCGTACGGACGCCGAGGGTGAGGGCGAGGGCGAGGGTGCGGATACGGGGGAGGCCGAGGCCGACGCCGATGGCGACGCGGTGGAGAGTGACGCGGCGGAAGGTGACGCGGACGCCGGGTCCGAGGCCGACGCCGACTCTGCCGCCGGTTCCGGGGCGGAGGACGACTCCGAGGACGGCCCGGCCGAGGAGCCCGTGCGCGACGAGCACACCGCCGTGCTGCGCGTATCGACGTTGACGGGTGCCGCCGCGAGCGACGCGGCCGGGAGCGGGGCAGGCGGCGACGGCGGCGAGGCCGAGGACGCGCGCCCCGAGCCGGCCGACGAGGCCGAGGACGGCTCGGACGCCGCGGACGGCGCGGAGCCTGATGACGCCCGCCCCGACGCGGCCGACGACGCCGACGAATCGGACGTCGCCGACGACGTACCCGCGACGGACGCCGCCGAGGACGCCCCCGAGGACACCCCCAAGGACGCCGCCGAGGAGGCGGACGCCGCCGCCGACGGCGACGGGACCCCGCCCGAGGACGCGGCCCCCGTTCCGGAGGCGCCCGCCGCCCCCGGCGACCGGAACACCTCCGTCCTGCGCCCACTTGTGTCCGATCTGCCGGCCGAGCGCACCGCGGACCCGGCACGGAAGGGCCCCTCAGGGGCGCAGAAGGCGCCCACACGGGCCTCCGCGCCCTACGAGGCTCCCCAGGCGTCCCCGACGGCCCCCAAGCCGCGTACGGGCCCTGTGGCGCCTCCGGCCGGTCCCGACGCGGGCCCGACTGGGCAGCCGTCCGCGCCCGCGAAGCCCGCCGCGGGCGTACCGCTGCCGCCGTATGCCGGGACGCCGACCGCGGTCGGCACCCCCACGGCCGCCTCGCCCGAGGGGGCCGTGACCGGCCCCGACGGGACGCGGTCGATGCCGGTGCCGCCGGAGCCCGGCGCCCCGCTGAAGCTGCTCGCGGAGCTGACGAACACCCCGCCGCCGCGGCAGACGCTGCTGCGCAGCATCCTGCGCCGGTTCAAGATCTGGACCCCGCTGGTGGTGCTGCTGGCGATCGTCTTCGTCGTCGTGCAGGCGCTGCGCCCGCTGCCG
Organism: Actinacidiphila alni; assembly: GCF_900112845.1. GTDB lineage: Bacteria > Actinomycetota > Actinomycetes > Streptomycetales > Streptomycetaceae > Actinacidiphila > Actinacidiphila alni. The sequence goes on along the minus strand of NZ_FONG01000008.1, from coordinate 298,143 downwards.
TCGCCGTCGATGGCCCTGACCGCGGCCCCGTCGTACACCTTCGACGGCACTCCGCTGCCGCAGTCGATGCCGTGGCCGGCCGAGGGCCAGTCCGTCGCCGAGGTCGAGGGCCTCGGCTCGCTCGGTGTGCACGGCGCGCAGACCCCGGTGCCGATCGCGAGCGTCACAAAGGTGATGACCGCCTATCTGATCCTGCGCGACCACCCCCTGACGGGCAGTCAGAACGGCCCGACGATCCCGGTGGACGCGCAGGCGGCCAGCGAGGCGAGTTCGAGCGACGAGTCGACCGCGCAGGTCAAGGAGGGCCAGCAGTTCACCGAGCGGCAGATGCTGCAACTGCTGCTGATCCCCTCCGGCAACAACATCGCCCGCCTGCTGGCCCGTTGGGACTCCGGCACCCAGGAGGTGTTCGTCACCAAGATGCAGAAGGCGGCCCGCGACCTGGGCATGACCAACACCACCTACACGGGCGCGAGCGGCTTCGAGTCGAGCACCAAGAGCACCGCGGTCGACCAGCTCAAGCTCGCCCGCGAGGTCATGAAGAACGACGTCTTCCGGTCGGTCGTCGCGCAGCCGAACATCAAGATCCCCGGCGTCGGCACGATCTACAACAACAACAACGACCTCGTGCACGTCGGTGTGATCGGCATCAAGACCGGTTCCAGCACCCCCGCGGGCGGCGCCCTGATGTGGGCGGCCACCAAGAAGATCGACGGCAAGGAGCAGTTGATCCTCGGCGTCGTCCTCCAGCAGCACGGCGGCACCACCGTCTACGACAGCCTCCAGGCGGCGCTGGTCAACTCCCAGAAGCTGATCGAGTCCGTCCAGGGCGGCCTGACGTCGTCGACGATAGTGAAGAAGGGCGAGGTCGTCGGGCGGATCGACGACGGACTCGGCGGTCACACGCCGGTCGTCGCGGCCGAGGACCTCAAGGCGGTCGGCTGGGCGGGCATGAGGACCACGCTCACCATGACGCCCGGCAAGGACGGGCTGCCGCACAGCGCGAAGGCCGGCACGCAGGTCGGCACGCTCGGCTTCGGCTCGGGCTCCGCGCGCACCACGGTGCCGGTGGTCCTCCGGTCCGACCTGAGCGAACCGTCGTTCGGGAAGAAGCTCACCCGGCTGGGCTGAACCTTCCGCGCAGCCACCGGTACGCGACGGCCGGGTCGATCCGACCCGGCCGTCCGCGTGTCAGCGGGTAGCAGGCCAGGCCCAGCAGCACCGACGTGAAGTGACCGACGTCGGTGAAGGTCCGGCCCTCGGCCAGGGCGGCGCCGTAGAAGAGCAGCACACCCGCGCCGTACACGTACCTCCAGGGTGTGACCACGGCGTACGTCAGCACCGCCTCGACCGAGGCGAGGCCGTAACTGACGCCCACATCAAGGGTGTTCTCCGCCGATCGCGGCGCGTGTCCGTGCCGGACCGCCCACAGCAGTACGCCCTCGCTGATGTACGTCGCCAGGACGTGGCCGACCGCCACCACCGCCAGCCACCGCTTCGTGCCCAGCCACCGCTCGGCCGTGGCGTGGAAGACGGTGTACGGCACCACGTACGGCAGCCACTTCCCGCCGTCGATCCACAACGCGCTGCGGACCAGCGCCCGCAGCGGGTGCCGGGACAGATTGTGGATGTTCGTCGAGCGCAGCCGCAGGAAGGCGTCCACCCGGTCCGGCGCCATCCGGTGCATCACCACGGTGGTGGCGAACAGGACCGCCAGCCAGATGTACGTGCCGGGCGCGCTGCGGACGTACGCCGCCACGGCGCGGCCGGCGCGGCGGAGGCGGGGGAAACGGCGGAGGTGCACGTTCCGGATTGTGTCCGGAAGGCGACGTTTATACGGTCGCGGCGCGCGAAAGTGCGGCGCTGGGCGTCAGGCGGACAGTTCGCGTTCCAGCGGGGTGCGGAAACGCGGTGTGACCGTCACACCGCCGTCGGCGAGGAAGGCGGCGAGCCGTTCGGCCGCCGCGTCGACCGCGGCCGCGGCGGCGGTGCCGCGGTCGGCCAGCAGGCGGGTGGCGACGGTGCCGTCCGCGCGGTGCGCCCAGCCGCCGACGACCTCACCGCCCCACCACACGGTCGGGCCGACGTTGCCGGTGCGGTCGAAGAGGGCGGCGCGGTGCTCGGCGGGCAGGAACCAGTCGCGGTCCCGCCACCCCATCGGCGTCGGGTCGAGCGCAGGCAGCAGCGTCGCGGCCGGCGGCACGTCGTCGGCGGTCGGCGCGCCGTCGCCCGGCAGTACGTGGCCGACGCCGTCGTCGTCCAGCAGCACCCGCTCGGCGCCGACCGCCGCGAGCGCCTTGCGCACCTCGGTCAGCGACCAGCCCGTCCACCACTTCAGGTCGGCCTCGGTGCCCGGCCCGTACGCGGCCAACCACGCCGTCACCAGGTCCGCGCGGGCCGCCGCCACCGGCAGGTCGGGCAGCGGCTCGGCGTTCGCCCACCGGAACTGGCTGCTCGCCCACGACCCGGCGGGCCTGCGCCGCTCGATCAGGCCCTGCGCCGCCATCGTCCTGATGATCCGGCTCGCCACGTTCTGCCGCGCCTCGTACGGCTTCCCGGCCGCGACCACCACCTGCTCGCGCAGCCCCGGCACCAGCCGGGACAGGCCCGCCCCGCCGGTCTCGCCGTGCTCGTCGAGCGCCGCCCGCACCTGCGCCTGGACCTTTTCCAGCCACGCCGCGTCCCAGCCGCCGCCCTCGGCGAGGAACGCCAGCAGCTTCTTGTGCTCGGCCGCCGCGACCTGCTTCCCCGCCGCCGCGTAGACGGTCGGCGCCGACGCCCGGTCGACCACGAACATCGTGCGCCGCATCGCCAGCATCCGCACCAGCGCGCCGGTCTCCCCGTACAGCGCGTCCTCCAGCGCCGTCACCCCGCCCCCGGGCTCCCGCAGCCGCGCCGCGACCGTCAGGAACACCGTCGCCGGATCCGTGGCGTGCAGCGCCACCACCCACCGTACGACCTCTCCCCACCCCTCCACCCGCGCCAACTGCCTCCCCACCACCCGCAGCCGCCGCTCCCGCCCCCCAACCCGCCCCACCACACCACCCATCCCCGCATCCTCACACGCCCCCCAGCACACTGGGGCGAACCCGCACCCTTTTCCGCCGCCGCGGCGCACAGCCGAAACGGCGGAGACCGGCGGTGCCGAGCCGGCCGCACCGTACCCGGGGGGCGGAGCCCCGGGGGCGTACCCGGGGCGAGGGCGAGTGAGTCGGGTGCTACTCGGCGAGAGCCTTGAAGCCGCGCAGGCGGAGGCTGTTGGCGACGACGAAGACGGACGAGAACGCCATCGCGGCGCCCGCGATCATCGGGTTGAGAAGGCCCGCCGCGGCGAGCGGCAGAGCGGCGACGTTGTAGCCGAACGCCCAGAAAAGGTTCGACTTGATGGTCCCGAGCGTCCGCCGCGCGAGGCGAATCGCGTCGGCGGCCACCCGCAGGTCCCCCCGGACGAGGGTGAGGTCACCCGCCTCGATGGCCGCATCGGTCCCCGTCCCCATCGCGAGCCCGAGATCCGCCTGCGCGAGCGCCGCCGCGTCGTTGACCCCGTCGCCGACCATGGCGACACTGCGCCCCTCGCCCTGGAGCCGCCGCACGACGGCCACCTTGTCCTCGGGCAGGACCTCCGCGAAGACATCGTCCGCGTCGATCCCGACCTCCGCGGCGACGGCCGCCGCGACCGCCGCGTTGTCCCCGGTGAGCAGCACGGGCCGCAGCCCGAGCCGCCGCAGCCGCCGTACGGCCTCGGCGCTGGTCGGCTTGACCGCGTCGGAGACGACGAGCACGGCGCGCGCCCGCCCGTCCCAGCCGACGGCCACGGCGGTCCCGCCGCGCGCCTCGGCATCGGCCTTCGCCTCGGCGAGGCCCGGCGGCAGGCCGAGCCCGTGCGCGCGCAGCAACGCCTCGCGCCCGACCAGGACGTCGTGCCCCTCGACGACACCACGTACGCCGAGCCCCGGCACGTTCTCGAAGTCCGCGACCGGCGGCAGCTCACCGACCGCCTCGCGCGCCCCGGCGGCCACCGCCCGCGCGATCGGGTGCTCGGAGGCGTCCTCCAGCGCACCCGCCAGCCGCAGCGCGGTCTTTTCCTCGGCGCCCTCAAGTCCGTCGTGCACATGCACGGCGGCGAGCGTCATCGAACCGGTCGTGACCGTACCGGTCTTGTCCAGCACGACCGTGTCGACGGTCCGCGTCGACTCCAGCACCTCGGGCCCCTTGATGAGGATGCCGAGCTGCGCGCCCCGCCCCGTACCGACCATGAGGGCGGTCGGCGTGGCCAGCCCCAGCGCGCACGGGCAGGCGATGATGAGGACGGACACGGCCGCCGTGAAGGCCGCGGTCGCGCCCTCGCCGGCCAGCAGCCAGACGGCCAGCGTGCCGAGCGCCAGCACGATCACGGTGGGCACGAAGACCGCCGAGATCCGGTCGGCGAGCCGCTGCGCCGCCGCCTTGCCGTTCTGCGCGTCCTCCACCAGCCGTGCCATGCGCGCGAGTTGGGTGTCCGCGCCGATCCGCTCCGCCTCGACGACGATGCGCCCGCCGGCGTTCACGGTCGCGCCGGTGACCCGCGACCCCGGCCCGACCTCCACCGGCACGGACTCACCGGTGAGCATCGACGCGTCGACCGCGGAGCCGCCCTCCCGGACCACCCCGTCGGTGGCGATCTTCTCGCCCGGCCGTACGACGAAGCGGTCGCCGACCGCCAACTCCCCGACGGGGATCCGGACTTCGCGTCCGTCACGGAGCACCGCCACGTCCCGGGCGCCCAGTTCGAGCAGCGCGCGCAGCGCCGCCCCCGCCTTCCGCTTGGCGCGGGCCTCGAAATACCGCCCGGCCAGGATGAACGCGGTGACCCCGGCCGCCGCCTCCAGATAGATGTTGCCGCTGCCGCCGCCGCGCGACACGGTGAAGCTGAACGAGTCCTTCATCCCGGTCATGCCCGCGTCGCCGAAGAACAGCGCCCACAGCGACCAGCCGTACGCGGCGAGCGTGCCGACCGACACCAGCGTGTCCATCGTCGCGGCGCCGTGCCGCAGATTCGTCCAGGCCGCGCGGTGGAAGGGCCAGCCGGCGTAGACGACGACCGGTGAGGCGAGGGTGAGCGCCAGCCACTGCCAGTTGTCGAACTGCAGCGCCGGGATCATCGACAGCGCGATCACCGGCACCGCGAGCAGCACCGCGGTGGTCAACCGCTGCCGCAGCGTGGTCAGTTCGGGGTCGGCGGCGGGCCCCGACGCCGAACCCGGTCCGCCCGTACCGGAGTCGGGCCCGGCGGGGGCGGTGAGCGGGGGCGCGGGGAGCGCCGCGGTGTACCCGGTGGCCTCGACCGTCGCGATCAGATCGCCGACCGCGATGTCGTCGCCGTACGCGACCTTCGCCTTCTCCGTCGCGTAGTTGACGGTGGCGCTGACGCCGTCCATCCGGTTGAGCTTCTTCTCGATCCGCGCGGCGCAGGACGCGCACGTCATGCCGCCGATCTCCAGCTCGACCGCGTGCGGTACCGCGGCGCCGCCGTCCGTCGCTGCCGTGGTCATCGCCACTTCCGCTCCCCTCGTGCTCCCGCTGCTTCCCGTGCCCCCGCGTTCGGCTGCCGTCGTCCGCCGTCGTCCGCCGAGGACGTGTCAGGCGCGGCCGACCAGCTCGTAGCCCGCCTCGTCGACGGCGGCGCGCACCGTCTCGTCGTCCACCGGCTGCTCGGAGGCGATCGTCACCAGACCGGTCGACGCCACGGCCGTGACCGAGGTGACCCCGGGGATCGCGGTGACCTCCTTGGTGATCGCGGACTCGCAGTGGCCGCAGCTCATGCCGGACACGGAGTAGACGGCCTCGCTCATGGTGTTCTCCTCGGTGCGTATGGGTACCTTGGCTCCCACCCTATACCCCCTAGGGGTATGAACGCGAATACTCTCCCGGGGTATCGGGACCGCCCCTCGGGTGGGCCCTCATTCGTCGGCGGCCAGCCGGTCGAGCAGCGCCGCGGCCAGCCGCAGCACCTCCCGCTCGGTCTCGTTCAGCTCGGTCGCCATCCGCGCGCGCAGCCACGCGTCGCTGTACGCGACGTCCCGCGCCATCGCCTCGAAGCCGGTCCGCGTCAGCTCGATCAGCGACTGTCGCCCGTCCGCCGCGTTCCGCGACCGCGTCACCATCCCCTCGGCCTCCAGTGCCGCCAGCGTCCTGGTCAGCGACTGCGGCTGTACGCGCAGGGCCGCCGCCATCGCGCCGGGCGTACTGGGACCCGCGCGGTACAGCAGCGCCAGCGCGCCCAGCCGGCCGGTGGGCAGCGCGTCCGGCAGCCGCTCGGCGCGCATACGGCGGCCGAGCCGGTTCACCGCACGGCGGACCGTCGCGGCGGGATCGGTGGGCGGAGGAGGAAACATGGCGGCCATTTTCTAAGGAAGGCGTACTATTTTGACGGATGATGGGCGTCTGGATGTGGTGGATTCGGGCTTGCCGTGCCCGTAGTCGTACGCAAGGCGTAAGAATGAGGGAGGGGCGGCAGCATGGGGGAGCCGGAGGTGTCCGCGGCGGGGGAGGTACGCCCCCGGGCGGCGCGGTGGGTGCGGGCATGGCCGTGGGCGCTGGACGGGATCCGGATCGCCGACCCCGGCCGGGTACGGCTGCGGGTCGCGCTGCGGACGCTCGCCGCGTCCGTCGCCGCCCTGCTGGTCGCGGGCGCGATACGCGAAGCCGCCGACGTACCCAGCGGCGTCGTCGTGATCGCGACCGTCGTCGCCGTCATGGTCTCCCGCACTCTGCACGCCACCAGCCTCGCGCATCGGCTCTCCGCTCTGCTCTACGTGCCCGCCATCGGCATCGTCGCCGCCTTCACCGGGCGCGTCCTGCTGAGCAACGCCTGGCTGGGCGCGGCCGCCTTCGTCGCGGCGGTCGGCGGCTCGCGCTACCTCATGCGGTTCGGCGGCAAGGTCCGCAGATTCGGCCGGCTCGCCCTGACACCGCTGATCTCCGTCCTCGTCGTGCCCGTACCGCCGAGCGCCGCCAAGGCGACCGGCCCGCTGTGGGGCGGCGTCGCCGGCCTGATCGCCGTCGCCTGCGTGATCGTGGCCCAGTACGTGCCGCCGGTCCGGCCCGCCAAGGAAGCGGCCGCCGCCGCGCGCGACCTGGCCGCCCTCGTACGGCGCCTGCGCGCCCTGCCGCCCGGCAGCCGGTCCCGCGCCCGGCTCGCCCGCGCCCTGCACCGTACGGCCCTGGTCGCGGAGGACCGGCTGGCCGCCGTACGACTGCCGGACCCCGGCACTTCCGCCGACTCCCACGAAGCCGGCACCGACGCCGCGCGTCTGGACGCTCTCGCGGCGGCCGTGCTCGCGACCGAGGTGGCCGCCGACCACCTGCTGACCGCGGACAGGCCCGAGGACGGCACCGGCGCCGTCACCCCCGCGACGGAAGCCGCGCTCGACCGGACCCCCGACCTGGCCCTCGACCTGGCGCTCGCCGATCTCGGCGACCGCGCCGCCCGCGCGGCCGGGATCAGGGCGGGGGAGTGGCCGAAGGCCGACCCGCCCGCGCCGCGCCGCCGCACCGGCGGCCTGCTGGACCTCCAGCCGCAGACCCGGCTCGCGGCCCAGCTCACCGCCTCGATGGCCGCCGGCTTCCTCGTCGGCCACCTGCTGTTCGGGCAGCGCTGGATGTGGACGGTGATCACGGCCTTCGTGGTGTGCAGCGCGGCGCGCGGGCGCGGCGACGTCGTGCACCGCAGCGGGCTGCGGGTGGCCGGTGCCTTCAGCGGCGCGCTGACCGGCACCCTGCTGGCGCACCTCGTGGCGGGCGACCAGGCCGTGAGCATCGCCGTGATCTTCGGCTATCTGCTGATCGGTCTGTGGCTGCGCGACCTCAACTACGCGATCTGGGCCTTCTGCGTCACCAGCCTCCTCGCCGTCCTCCACACCCTCAGCGGCGAACACGGCACCGCCCTGCTCGTGCAGCGCCCCGAAGGCATCCTGCTCGGCTCGGCCTGCGGCATCGCGGCGGCGTATTTCGTGCTGCCGGTCCGCACCGAACTGGTCATGCGGGGCCGCGCGGCCCGCGCGCTCCAGGCCCTCCAGGAGCTGATGAGCGCGGCCCGCGAGCCGCTGCCGCGGCCCACCGCGCTGCGGCAGCTGGCCCGCCGCGTCGACTTCGCCACCCGTGACCTGGCCGACGCCTCCGCCGCCGCCCGGGCGCACCGCACCTTCGTCCACCGCGGGACGACCGCGAGGCGCGCCCCGGAGAACGTCCGGCCGCACGCCGCCGACTGGGCCGACACACTGGCCGCCTGCGCGCGCCACGCCCGCGCGCTGGCCGCCACCGACCCCGCCGCGCTGGCCGCCGCCCGCCCCCAACTCGGCCTGACCGCACTGAACGTCGGCAACGTACGCCGCCGCCTCGGCCACCGCCCCGAGGCCGCGCCCCCGCGCCCGGCCCGCACCGGACCGCCGCCCCTGCTCCGTCTGAACTCCTCCCTCACCGAGCTGTACGACCGCCTCCCCGTACCGCCCTCCCCATCGGACACCGCTCCGCCCTCCGCCCCGGGCACCGTCCCGGCCCCCGTGCCCGGCGCCAGCGGCTGAGATCTTCCGCACTCCGGGCCGCCCGCCGGTCCCGGTCCGCGGCGCCCTCGCCTACCCTGGACGCGTCGGCGCGTACCCCGGACGGGGACGCGACCAGGTCTTTCACCAGGAGGCGGCAGCGTGCTGCGCACCATGTTCAAGTCCAAGATCCACCGGGCCACCGTGACCCAGGCCGATCTGCACTATGTGGGCTCCGTGACCGTCGACGCCGACCTGATGGACGCCGCCGACCTGCTGCCGGGCGAACTCGTCCACATCGTCGACATCACCAACGGCGCCCGCCTGGAGACCTATGTCATCGAGGGCGAGCGCGGCTCCGGCGTCATCGGGATCAACGGCGCCGCCGCGCACCTCGTGCACCCCGGTGATTTGGTCATCCTGATCAGCTACGCCCAGGTCGAGGACGCCGAGGCCCGCGCGCTGCGCCCGGCCGTCGTCCATGTCGACGCCGACAACCGGATCACCACGGTCGGCGGCGACCCGTCCGAACCCACCCCCGGCACGGACACGGTCCGCCCTCCGCACGCCGTGGCGCGGGTCTGAGCGGTAGCGCGGTATTTCGGTCGTGCGATGCGCCGGTTCCTCCGGAACCGGCCGGGCCTTACGCGGCGGTGAGCCGGGCCTCAAGCGGCGGTGACGACCGCCGCGCCGCTGACCGGACCCGCGGCCGGGCCCTGGACCGGGCGTATCGCCATCCGCGTGCCGCGCGCGGCAGCGGTCCAGTCGGCGCGCAGCCGCGCCAGCTCCGTGAGCTCTTCGGCCGTCCAAGGCCGGTCGCCGTGCTCCTGCACATACGTGCGCAGGGCCGCGTTCGCCTGATCGAGACTTCCCCCGTACATGCGAACCACAGTAGACGGCACCACTGACAATCCCGAATCCGTTAAACACCGCGCGTGACGGCGCCGACGCGGTGCGGCACGTTCCGTTTCCGGCCGCGGGGCCGCTGACCTGCGCACGGGCGGCGGTTGTCGGTGCCCGCTGCCATGCTGGGTGTGAGAGACGACACTGCGGTCCCTTCGGACAATTGGGGCCCAGGTCACAGGCCCGCACCACACGGCAGACCGCCTCGGCGCGGGCACCCACCGACGCCCGGCGGTTCAGGAGGACGGTCATGCTCACCGACGACTACGCGCCCGGCGCGCCCGACTGGACCGACCTCGGCAGCCGCGACACCACGGCGGCCGCCGCCTTCTACGCCGCGCTCTTCGGCTGGGAATTCCGGCCCGGCGGCCCCGAGTCCGGCGGCTACGGCATGTTCCTGCGGGACGGGAAGACCGTGGCCGGGATGGGCCCGCTCCAGGACTCCGGCGCCCACCCCGCCTGGACGGTCTACTTCATGACCGCCGACGCCGACGCCACCACCGCCCTGGTCACCGAACACGGCGGCACCGTACGGGTCCCGCCCATGACGATCCCCGGCCAGGGCCGGCTGGCGGCGTACACCGACCCGACCGGGGCCGAATTCGCCGTCTGGGAGCCCGGCGGCACCAAGGGCCTGGAGCATGTCGGGCCCTGGGCACTGTGCTGGACGGAGCTGTACACACCCGACGCCGGCCGGGCCAAGGACTTCTACGGCGCGGTGCTGGCCTGGGACTACGAGGACATGCCCCTGCCCGACAACGAGGGCGCGGCGGGCACGTACACCGTGGTCTCCCGCGCCGGCGGCGGCCAAGACGGCTCGCACGGCGGCATCCTCCAGCTCGGGCCCGACCTGCTGCCCGGCGGCGTCGCCTATTGGCAGCCGTATTTCGGGGTCGACGACTGCGACGCGGTGGTGGCCAGGGCCACCGAGGGCGGCGGCGCCGTCCTCATGCCCGCCACCGACATGGCCGGTATCGGCCGGATCGCGCTGCTCGCCGACCCCGAGGGCTGCTTCTTCGCGGTGCTCACCCCGGCGGAGGCGATGACGTCCTGACGCTGGATTCCTTGACGTCCTCGGCCTCCCCGGCCTCCTCGGGCTCCCGCCACGCGCTCAGCTCCCGCGTGCTCTCGAAGGACAGCGCCCGCCCCGTCACCGGGTCGGTGAACTCCAGCTCCCGCGCGAGCAGTTGCAGCGGCCTGCCGTAATCCTCCGCCTCCGCCTCCGCACCCAACTCGTGGCCCGGCGCCGCGTCCGGTTCCGGCAGCACCGTCGGGTAGACCGGGTCGTGGAGCAGCGGCAGGCCGAGCGCGTTCATGTGCACGCGCAGCTGGTGCGTACGGCCCGTCGCGGGCAGCAGCCGGTACCGGCCGAGGCCGCCGCGCCGCTCCAGCAGCTCGATCCGGCTCTCGGCGTTCACCGGCCCCGGCTCCTCGCGCGCCGCGAGCCGCCCGCGCTCCTTGACGATCCGGCTGCGTACCGTCCGCGGCAGCGCCACCCGCGGGTCGTACGCGGCGACCGCCTCGTACTCCTTGCGCACCCGCCGGTCCCGGAACAGCGTCTGGTACGCGCCCCGGTCGCGCGGGCGTACGACGAACAGCACGAGCCCGGCCGTCAGCCGGTCGAGCCGGTGCGCGGGCGACAGCTCGGGCAGCCCCAGATCGCGCCGCAGCCGCGCCAGGACCGTCTCGGTGACATGGCGCCCGCGCGGGGTCGTCGCCAGGAAGTGCGGCTTGTCCGCGACGACGATCCGCTCGTCGCGGTACGCCACCCGCACCGCGAACGGCACCGCCCGCTCGGGCAGCACATCGCGGTGGAACCACACATAGGCGCCCGGCTCGTACGCGGTGCCCGCCGTCACCTGCCGGCCGTCCGCGGTCACGAACCGCCCGGCCGCCAGCATCGCCGTGATCCGGTCGGCGCCGACCGCGCCCGCGTACCGCTCCAGGAGATACGCGGCGACGGTCGCGGGCGCCGTCGGATCCCCGGGCAGCCGCAGCCGTACCGGATCCACGCCGTCGCGCTGCTCCAGCGGTGACGGCGGCGCCTTCGGTCCGCCCCTGCGTGCCATGGACGCCAGTCTTCCCCCGTCAGCGCGCGACCGGGTAACCGATGCGCTCCAGCTCGGTGGCCACCGTCGCGAAATCGGCGGCCGGATTCAGCTCGGCGACCGCCGTACGGTCCAGCGGCCGGTACGCGTACACCTCCCGTACGGCTCCGGCCGGCATCCCGGTGCCGCGTGCGTACGACTGCGCCGGGGCCGGGTCGGTGAGCGGCCGGAACAGCCGGTCGGCGCCGTCGGGCCCGGTGTCACGGTCGTCCGTGGGGGAGCCGGAATCCGCCGCCGGGAAGACGATGTCCTCGCCCGTACGCCACTGGTCGTCCTCCGCCGCCCGCCAGGCGCACGCGGTGACCAGCGGCACCGGCCCGGCCAGGAATGCCGGCGGCTCCGCCACATAGGGCGCGAAATCCCGCGGCACCGCGTCCAGCACACCCGGCCACACCCGCGGCGGCGCGGACGCGTACGGGCTCATCGGCGACTCGTGGTCGAAGCCGAGCAGCAGCGCGCCGTAACAGGTGAACGCGACCGCGTACCCGTCGCCGCCGCCCGTCCGCCGGACCGCCACGTCCGCGCCTGTGCGCCACCCGCACAGGAAGTCGTACGCGCGCCCGCCGGTCCCCTCACCGCCTCCCGCCATCGCCGGGTGCCGGACGATCTCCAACGCGGCCAGCGCCCGGCACACGTCCCGCAGTCGCGCTATCGACGGGAGGTGCCGGGCGACGTCCTGGATCGTCACACGCTCAGTCATGCTCCTATCCCTATCAAGACCCACCGACATTTCCCGTGTCACAGCCCGTGTCACAGACGGCGGGGCTGTCTCGTCCCGTGAGCAGGAGACAGCCGGCGAAGGCACAGGTGCCCGGCTCTCGGCCGGCTCGGGAAGGTGATCGGGAAGGTGATCGGTATGCGGGTGTTCGTGGCGGGCGGGACCGGGGTAGTGGGGCGGCTTCTGGTGCCGCGGCTCGTGGCGCGCGGCCACCAGGTGACGGCGACGACGACCAGCGCCGCCAAACTGCCCCTGCTGGGCGGGATGGGCGCGGACGGCGTCGTCATGGACGGCCTGGACGCGGCCTCGGTCGGCGAGGCCGTCGGCGCGGCGCGCCCCGACGTCGTCGTGCACCAGATGACGGCGATTTCCCCGGCGCACGCGGGGAAGCCCGATTTCAAGCACATGGACCGGTGGTTCGCGCCCACCATCCGGCTGCGCACGGAAGGGACCGACCATCTGCTGGCGGCGGCCGAGGCGACCGGCGTGCCCCATGTCGTCGCCCAGAGCTACGCCAGCTGGAACGGCATACGGGAGGGCGGCTGGATCAAGACCGAACAGGACCCGCTCGACCTGTACCGGGGGACGGCGGCCGAGCCGGGCATGGCCGCTGTCCGGCACGTCGAGGAGGCGACCCTCGCCGCAGGCGGCGCCGTCCTGCGCTACGGCAGCCTCTACGGGCCCGGCGCCACCGACGACCAGGTCGAACTCGTCCGCAAGCGGCAATTCCCCCTGGTCGGCCGCGCCACCGGCTACTGCTCCTGGCTGCACCTGGAGGACGCCGCGAGCGCTACGGTCCTGGCTGTGGAAATGAAAGCGCGCGGCGTGTTCAACGTCGTGGACGACGAACCCGCCCCGGCGAGCGACTGGCTGCCGTATCTCGCACAATGTGCGGGCGCCAAGCGGCCCGTGCGCGTACCGGCCTGGCTGGCCCGCCCGCTGGCCGGGGAGGTCGCGGTGGCGATGATGACCGAGGGGCGCGGTTTCTCCAACGCCAAGGCGAAGCGCGAGCTGGGCTGGGAGCCGCGCTATCCGTCGTGGCGGCAGGGCTTCGCGGAAGGTCTCACGTGATGGGCGCGGGCGCCGGCGTCCGTACGGCGCGCGCCGCGCAGTTCGAGGAGCTGCGGCCCCTGCTGTTCTCGATCGCCTACCGCCTCCTCGGCAGCGTCGCCGAGGCCGAGGACGCCGTCCAGGACACCTGGCTGCGCTACGAGGCGGCCGGCACCACGCCCGCCTCGCCCAAGGCGTATCTGTCGGCCGCCGTCACCCGCATCTCCATCGACGTGCTGCGCTCGGCGCGGGTGCGCCGCGAGGAATACGTCGGCCAGTGGCTGCCGGAACCGCTGCTCGACGACCCGTACGGGGACCCGGCGCGCGCGGCGGAACTGGCCGACTCCGTCTCCACCGCCGCCCTGTTGCTGCTGGAACGGCTCAGCCCCCTGGAGCGCGCCGTCTTCGTCCTGCGTGACGTCTTCGGCTTCGACTTCCCCGAGATCGCCTCGGCCGTGGGCCGCTCGCAGGCCGCCTGCCGCCAGCTCGCGGTCCGCGCCCGGCGGCACATGGACGAGGGGCGCCCCCGCTTCGACGCCGACCGCTGGGAACGCGAACAGCTCACCGCCCGCTTCATCGACGCCCTCCGCGAAGGCGACGTCGACGGCCTGCGCGCCCTGCTCGCCGCCGACGTCCAGGTGGTCGGCGACGGCGGCGGCAAGGCCCCGCAGATCGCCCGCGTCGTCAGCGGCATCGACAACGTCGCCCGTCTCCTGGCCGTCTCCTTCCCCCCGATGTTCCGCATCGACGTCACCGCCGAGCCGCACACCGTCAACGGCCAGCCCGGCGCCGTCTTCCGCGACCGCGACGGCCGCGTCCTCGTCATCTGGAGCCTCGACATCCTCGACGGCCGCGTCCAGACCATCAACTCCGTCAACAACCCCGACAAACTCGCCCACCTCGGCCCGGTCGGCGACTCCTGGTCCGTCTACCGCGAATGGAACGCCACCCGCCGCACCTGATCTTGACCCTGATCCGCGCCTGACCCTGATCCGCGCCCGAGTCCGATCCGCACCCGACCCGCGCCCGACCTGCGCCGAGCGCGCGAAAAGCCCGCGGCCTCATCGAGGCCCGCGGGCTTTTCCGCCGCAATATGCGGCTGATTTCTCTGTGCCACCTCTGTGCCCCAGGCAGGATTCGAACCTGCGACACCAGCTTTAGGAGAGCTGGTGTCCCTACGGGGCTACCTGTTGCATGAGCTGCGGCTAGGCGGCTTCCTGAACTTCGGCGGCCACCGCTTCGGGGATTTTCCGGAGATCAACTCGACCCCAGAGCGTTCGGAGCCCGACGGTCTTCATCGCCTGCCAGAAGATCTCCTCCAGCCCGTCCAGCCTAGCGCGCCTCATCTCGACCGTGGGCTTCTGATACACGCCCTTGATGCCCGCCCTCTTGTGCCCCATGGACTCGTACGCGAGGGGCTCGGCCACCCCGATCTCCGACTGCCACGAGTCGTGCGTGCTGCGCAGGGCCTGGATATCGACACCGGGGGAGATCGGCTCCCACGCGGCCCGGAAGGACACGCCCTGCCGCCGCTTGCGCTCCGGCCGGCCGTCTGCCGCCGGGCGCAGCGCCCGGGACCAGTTGCCCCGCCGGTAGAGCTTGCCGTTGGGCGTGCTGAAGACGCGGTCGTACGGCCAGTCGTCGAGGTGATACCGCATCAACTGGGCGAGGAACGGAGGCAGGTCCACGTCCCGTGTACTGCCGTCGTTCTTGGTCTCCTCGATCCCGTGGAACAGGCCGATCTTGTTGCCCGCCTCGTCGAACAGGTCGTACTCGGCGCACTCCTCCACGATCTTCATGACCGGGCACTCGAAGATGCCGCCCCGCCAACGCTGCTGACGCATGCCCAGCGCGTTGTCTCGGTGCAGACCGAAGCCCTCGCCGTACCGGGCGGTGGCGAACGCGGTCACCAGGACGCGCAGCCCGAGCACAGGGCCGAGCCGGTCTGCGAGCAGGACCACCTCTTCCGGCGGCACCGTCCCGTCGTTGCCCACCTTCTTCTTCGGCTTGTCCTTCACCGCGCCCGCACCGGTCGGCTTCGTACGGCGGCGCCCGTAGATCGGGTTCACGTCGCGGAGGCCGGCGTCCATCGCCGCGGTGAGGATCGTCGACAGCAGGCTGACGACGTGCCCGCGGGTGACGTCGTCCGTGGGGATCGTCTGCTGCCAGCCGTCCACGTCGAACCAGTTGAAGGCCCGGATCGGCGTGTGCTCCCACTTGGGCAGCAGGTAGGTCTCCAGGTAGCGCCACCTGGTGGTGACGGTCTGGCCGCGTTTGGAATTGTTGGCCATGAAGCGGCGGGAGAAGGTCCCGAACGTGGTCTCCTGGAGCTTCGGGTCGATCCAGGTGCCGGCGTTCGCCTTGGCCTCTTCCTGCTCGGCCCAGCGCAGCGCGGTCGCCTGGGTGGGGAAGCCCGACTTTCCCGGCCAGGCAGGCTTGGATCCGGGCGGGGCCTTGTACCGGCCGCGCCACGTGTACTGCTTGGTCCGCTTCCCGTTGCGGTAGCGGTAGACCTTCTCGGCATACGCCATTGGCTCACCTCTGTGGGTGCGTGGGTGTGGTGTTGGGGACGGCGGCCTGATTCCCCCCAGACCGCCGTACGCCCCTCGGCAGGCGCCGCGCTCAGCGGCCCTTGGTGACCGGTTCTCGCCAGGGTGGCACGAGGCCGGCGAGCAACTGGTCAGTCACGTACACCACGTGGCCGGATCGCACCGGCCTCACCCACAGCAGCACGCCGAACGGCATGCTGGACACGCGTAGAAACCTGACCATGCAGGTCCCCTCACCCCGATACTGGGCGGCCCCCGTCGGTCCGGTCATGCTGCCACAAGCGTGTACGTGGTGTGAACGTATTGCGCCATCTGATGACTAAAAAGATTCAGTCACCCGTTATCTGACGGTTCGTCTGCTACTTCCCCGAGGCGATCGAGGTGTCCCTCCTGTGCCTCCCACCGCCTCAGCGTGGCTCCGAGTCCCTCCGCGCCTGCGCCTTCGCGGCCCTTGAGGATGACCACCGCTTCGCCGTCGGGGCCGATGGGGATCAGCCGGGTGTCAAGGGCCTGCCCGTCGGCGAGGGCCTGGGTGATCCGGTAAGGCAGCCCACGAAGGCGCAAGGTGGGGCCGGTCGATGCTGCCGGCGGTGCGAGGTAGGTCGGCTTGCCGCCTTGGAGGACGGCTTCGATCGAGCCTGGCGCCCACCCGAGCCCTACGGCGTAGAGCCGCATTGACGCGTTGATTCTCTTGAAGGGTCCGCCCCGCTCGATGCTCTGGACGACGGACAGGCTGATGTCGTAGCGCGCGACCACGTCCTCTTGGGTCAGACCTTGAGCCGCCCGGCCCTCGGCGAAGGCTCGGCCTAGCCGTGTCCACTGTTCGTCCATGAGACCCCATGATGCACCAACTCATGCAACACGGGCAGTCGCTTCCCGGCCTTTTGACCAGCGCTGTAGGCGGATTCTAAGGGCGCACGTGTTGCATTCTGCGCCCGCGATGCGCCCCCAGGTCTCGAAATCCGAGGGTTCATGACGCGCCAAAACCCTCGGAAGGCTTGCGGATTCCAAGGGATAGGTCTTAGATTCCAAGGGTGACACCGAACGGACCCCTTATCCGGGCCATCCGCAGGTCTCAGAATCTGAGTCTCCGCGGACTTGCCCGTGCCACCGAGCGCCAACCGAGCCACATCAGCCGCCTTGAGCGCGGTCAGTGCGGCGCGAGCGACGACACGGTCGGCCGGATCGCAACGGCCTTGAGGGTGCCGGTCGACGCCATCGTCATCCCCCTGACCGAGGAGTCCCCGTGACCGCCAAGGCCACGCGCAAGGCCGCCATCCCCACTCAGGCCGCTCCGCCGAGCATCGAGTCCCTGGAGCGGCTCACGCCCGAGCGCGTCGTCGAGCTGGGTCTCACGACGCACACCGCCAGCACCTTGAAGAAGAAGGCGCAGCGGCACCAGATCCACCACCACCGCGAGGGCGGCGTCCCGACGGGGCGCATCTACTTCACCCGCGAGGACTGCGCGAAGAACACCGCCGCCGAGGCATTCGGCCCGGTCGCGCTCAGCGCCTGACCCCGACGCACAGAGGGGCCGCCCGGACGGCCATCCGGAACGACCCCCACGGCTCCACCTCACCCACCTACGCAGATCAGAGAGGTTTCGCCATGTCCGAACAGCCTACCTACCCGGGGCGGCTCGCCACGATCGGCGAGCAGCGACCCGTGCTCCTGGCCCTCACCTACCTGGCCACCACGTTCCCCGAACTCCCTTCGGCGTACATGGTGGGACACCGTCACCTGACCAACGCCATCAGCCTCCAGATGGACAAGGGGGCGGACGTCGAGGCGTGGCGCGTCGCGCTCCAGGTCCCGGCGGACGCTGTGCACCTGGACAGGTACTCCGACTACACCTCGATCCAGTTCGACACGATCGTGGCGGGCGTCCCGGTGAAGGTCTACGGCTCGACCCCGCTGCTGCCGGACCGCGCGGCGCTGTCGCCGCAGGAGGACGCCGAGCGTCGGGCCCGCGCCGCGGACATGGAGGCGCGGCACCAGGCGGCAGAGGCGGTCACGCAGGTGATGCCGCTGGCCGAGGCCAGCTTTGCGGCCGACGTCGCCGCCGGGATCGCCGAGACTCCCGAGGCGTGGGCGGAGCGGACCGGGCTTGTCCCGGGGCCGCGCGCCGCCGCCGACGCGGAGACGGGCGGTGCCCTGTGAACGCCCCGCTGAGCCCGGAACAGCGGGCCACGATCCTCGCGCAGCTCGGTGACGCGAAGCCTGCGACTGACGGCCTGCTGGAATCCTTCGGCAAGTCCATCGCCGACCGGCGCGGCCACTCCCACCCGACGTGGGAGGACATCTTCTGCCTCAACCTTGCTGCGTACATGGGCGAGAAGGCCGCACCCGTGCTGCGCCGTCTGCTCGATGCAGAGGCCGAGGTCGAGGGACTGCGGTCGGAGCGCGACCAATTCGCTGACCGGGTCGACACCCTCACCTCGGTCGCCAAGAGCAACAAGCGCGCATACGGCGAGGCGGTCGGCACGGTCGCCGCTCTAGAGCAGAAGCGCGTCGAACTGGAGAAGGTCGCCAACGCCGAGCGCGAGCGCGTCGCGGAGCTGCTGGCCGAGGCCCAGTTCGTCACCGAGTACCGGATCGCCACCAAGACCCGTGGGCGCCTGCGCGTGCGGCCGTCGGCGGTCGGTGACCGGCTGTGGGCGGTGACGACGAGCCCGTTCCACGGCCGCGAGGCGTGGACGCCGGACGGCTGGCAGCCGACGCACGGGCTGCTGGACGAGCAGATCTTCCGCTGGACGCGGGAGCAGGCGCTCGACGCCGCGCTCGCCGAGGCGGGTGAGCGCCCGTGATGTGGCTCGTCTACCTCGGTGCCGCCGTGCTCGTGGTCTTCGTCGTCGGCGGCCTGGACGACCAGCGTCGCCGCCGCGCCGAGGCCCGTGTCGAGCTGGCCCGCGCGCACGAGGCCCTGCACGTCCCGCCGGCCGGGGTGTACCGCGAGGCGCCCGCCCGCGCCCACCGTGACGCCCGCAGACTGCTCGGCCACATTCCCGCCCAGCGCGACGGGAGCAGCCGATGAGCACCGCCTTGATCGTCATCGGCGCCGTCATCGCCTTCAACGTCCTCGCCGCAGTCGCCGGTTACCGGCACCAGTCCGTGCGGCCCGACCGCCGCCGCAACACCACACCCAAGGGGAACCGATGACCGGACCCGAGCACTACCGCGAGGCCGAGCGCCTGCTCGACCGAGCCCACCACTACACGTACGGCGACGGAGGCGACCCGATCACCGGCACCGCATTCGCCACCGAGGCTGCGGCCCACGCCACCCTCGCCCTGGCCGCCGCCACGGCGCTGGCCGACGCGGGCGCGTACGACGGCATGCCGATCGAGGACTACAACGCCTGGCGCAACGCCGCCAGCGCCGTCGCGGACGACAAGGTCGGTGAGAACCAGTGACCACCTTCACCTTCGCTCCCGCCACCCGCGAGCAGGCCAAAGCCCGCATCGGGCTTCAAGGACCGGCCGGTTCCGGCAAGACCAAGACGGCGCTCAGGATCGCGCAGGGCCTCGCCAAGGGCGGACCGATCGGCGTCGTCGACACGGAGCGCGGCTCGGCCAAGAAATACGCCACCGTGCCCGGCCGACCCGACCTCGGCGGCCACGAGTTCGGCCACATGCCGATGGACACCCACGACCCCCGCAACCTCGTCCAGGCCGTACGCGCCGCCGAGGACGCGCAGATCGAGGTCCTCATCGTCGACTCCTGGTCCCACTTCTGGAACGGGCGCGGCGGCCTGCTGGAGATCGTCGAGGAAGCCGGATCCGCGAAGGGCTCCGGCGGCACCTTCGGCGGCTGGCGCACCGGCAACCCGATCGAGCAGCAGATGCTCGACGCCCTGCTCAACTACCGCGGTCACCTGATCGTCACCATGCGCACCAAGGGCGACTACGTGATCGAGGGCAAGAAGGTGACCAAGGTCGGCGTCAAGGCGGTGCAGCGCGAGGGCGCGGAGTACGAACTCGACGTCGTGATGGACATGGTCGAGGGCACCGCCACCGTGACCAAGACCCGGTACGAGCCGTTGACCGGCCTCGTCGTGCATCACCCGGGCGAGGACATCGGCGAGGTGATCCTGGAGCAGCTCGGCCAGGGCGTCGATCCGGTCGCGGTGTTCCTCGACGAGCTGCGGGCCGAGGGGCTGACGTATCAGGGTGCTCTGGAGATCCATGGCCGGGCCGAGCGCCGTGGCCTGCTGGGCGCTCCTGCCGCGCACCCGGTGACGGGCGAGGCGATGCCGCTCGGCGAGGCCATCAAGGCGGTGGGGATCGCGCTTAGGCCGTCGGCGCCCGCGGCGTCTTCCTCACCGACGACCCCGGCACACGGAACACGTAAAGAGGACGAGGCGCCGTCGCCCGCGCGGACCGGCAGCGACGCGATCAGCCCGCAGATGATGCGGAAGATCTTCGCGCTGCTGAAGGCGGTCGGCGGCCCCGAGGACCGTACGGAGCGGCTGCGGGTCGTCGGGCTGCTGCTCGGCCACCCGGTCGGTTCGATGAACGAACTGAGCTTCAACGACGGCGCAGAGCTGATCGACACGCTCGCCGCGTTCGACGGTGACGGCGGGCGCGAGCGCTTCGCCGCGACCCTCGACAAGCTCGCCGCCGAGTTCACCCCGGCCGCCTGATCCACCATCCCGCGGGCCCGGCACCCCTTCCCCTGTGCCGGGCCCGCACCACCCAGAGAGGAGGTGCACCCGATGGTGGACCCCACCCCCGAGCAGGCCGAGGCGATCGCCACGTACGGCGACGGGCTCGACCTGGTGCTCCAGGCCGGGGCCGGCTGCGGCAAGAGCAGCACGCTGAAGCTGATCGCCAAGAGCGACCCGCGCCGCTCGATGACGTACATCGCCTACAACCGCTCGATCGCGGCCGACGCGAAGCGCAGCTTCCCCGGCAACGTCGTCGCGAAGACCGGTCACGGCCTGGCGTTCGATCCGCGCTACCTGCCGCGCATCCAACGGCCCGTGCAGACCGCCCTCGACGCCGCCAAGGCCCTCGGCATCGAGCGGCTGACCGGCGGTGTGCAGCGCGTCCTTACCGACCAGGGCAAGCAGCACGCCCTCACGTCCAAGGTCGTGATGCGGATGGCGCTCGACACCCTTGGCCGGTTCTGCCACGGCGCCGACGACGAGATCGCCCGCCGTCACGTGC
The DNA here is from genome assembly GCF_900112845.1 of Actinacidiphila alni. Taxonomy (GTDB): domain Bacteria; phylum Actinomycetota; class Actinomycetes; order Streptomycetales; family Streptomycetaceae; genus Actinacidiphila; species Actinacidiphila alni. The sequence continues at coordinate 277,128 of NZ_FONG01000008.1, read as the reverse complement.
CCCGCTACGACAACCTCACCGCGCCCGAGACCCGCGACCGGATCGCTGAACTGGTCCTGCCCGTGGCCCGCCTGGCGTGGTCGGACATCACCAGTGGCGACGACGGTGCGCTGAAAATGTCGCACGACCACTACTTGAAAATCTGGGCGCTCAGCCACCCCCGGATCGAATCCGACGTGGTGCTGCTCGACGAGGCGCAGGACACCAACGACGTGCTCGCCCGCGTGCTGCTCGACCAGGAGCACTCCCAGCGGATCGCCGTGGGCGACAGCGCTCAGCAGATCTACGAGTGGCGCGGCGCCAAGGACGCCCTCGCGACGTTCGAGCGGGAGCTGGGCGCCGAAGTCCGCACGCTGTCCCAGTCGTTCCGCTTCGGGCAGCCGATCGCCGACGAGGCCAACGCCTGGCTCTACCACGTCGGTACGCCGCTGCGCCTGACCGGCTGGCCCACCGCCGAATCCGTCGTCGGCCCCGTCGAAGAACCGGACGCCGTGCTGTGCCGCACCAACGGCGGCGCAGTCGGCATCGTCATGGAGGCCATCGGCGCCGGCCGCAAAACGGCGCTCGTCGGCGGCGGCATCGAGCTGAAGAAGCTCGCCTGGGCCGCCGAGGCGTTGCAGTCCGGGCGCACCACCGACCACCCGGACTTCATCGCGTTCGACAGCTGGGCGGCGGTACGCGAGTACGCCGAGGAAGAGGACGGCAGTCTGCGCGTCCTGGTGAAGCTGATCGACGACTACGGCACGAAATCCATCATCGGCGCGGCCGACGCGCTCGCCTCCGAGGACGCCGCCGAGCTGGTCGTGAGCACGGTGCACAAGGCCAAGGGCCGCGAGTGGCCGAAGGTCCAGATCCACCACGATTTCCAACCGCCCAAGCCGGACCCTGAGACCGGTCTGCGCGTCCTGCGCCGCGAAGAGGCCCGACTCGCGTACGTCGCCGTCACCCGGGCCCGGCAGCAGCTCGACTGCGACGCCCTCGCCTGGATCGACACCATTACGGCGGTGACCGGATGAGCACCGCTACCCGACGGGCACAGCTCGCTGTCGCTGCCCGCGCCGAGGACGTCGCCGAGTGCCGCAGCGTGCTCGCCATGCTCGGACTTCTGCCCGAGCCCGCAGGTCGCGAGGGCCGGCCGAGGGTCGACCGTGGCCACGGGGCCGTAACGACGTATCAGCAGGGCTGCCGGTGCGACGAGTGCAGGGCTGCCGCAACCGCGCAGTGCCGGGAGTGGCGGGCGCGCGTCCGCAAAGACCCGAAGGCCGCGGACCGAGCCGGACACGGCCGGGCCTTGACCTACAAGAACTACGCCTGCCGGTGCGATCCGTGCCGTGAGGCACACCGGATCTCTTACGCCGCCCGCAGGGCGCGGCGGCTGGCACGGAAGACGGCTGCGGCGTGATGCGCCGTCCGCCGCCGTGCCAGACCCCCGAGGCCCGGCACAGCCTGACCCGCGCACGGTTCTACCCCGCGGGCTGGCTGTGCGACCGGCACAGCCCGTGGGCCCGCCTCGGTCTCCCCAAGCCGCAGCCCGGCCCTGGCTGGCCGAATCCCCGGCCCGGCGTCGTCCGCCGCCGTGACGACAACCGGCCCATCACCACCCACCGGAAGGACACCTGACATGGCCCGCATCGGACACCGCTGCAAGTGCCGGCATGGCGACCTCAGCCACACCACCGACAAGAACGGCAAGCAGTCCTGCGGCTGCGCCGGGTGCACCACCCGCTGCCGCAGGACCGAGGAGCCGGAGCTGCTGCCCACGTTCGACGTCAAGGGCAACGCCGTCGAGCGGATCGTGCCGCCCGGCGAGAGGCTCGCGGGCGAGAGCACGAACAGCGGCCCCCAGACCTGCGGCTGCGCCGCCTGCTGCGCCCTGTACACGGAGCTGACCGGCATCGAGCTGGAGCCCGCGCCCGCGTAGACCCCCGGTGCCCGGCGGATGCCACCGGCCGCCGGGCACCGGAACCAGCCAAGGCGAATATCCCTGCCGAATCCACAAGAGATATTCGGGTGCTAATTCAATTGGCAGTCCTGCAATTGCCAACGGAATTATGCGCATCGAAGTGCGTAGGAATTCGCCGAAATCTTGTGGAGTTGTGGGACGCGCCCGAGGCTATCTCTACCAACTTCGCAGCAATGACCGAGAGGCACACGCACGTGGGAATCCGCCTGATCGTCGAGGTGCTCGACCACGCACCCCAGACGCTCTCGCACCGGGAGCGACTGCTCCTGGCCGTACTGGCGGAAGACGCGAACGACGACACCCGGATCACCTGGGGGAGCGTCCAGTCCCCAACCGTACGACGCCGCGCCTCCCTGTCCCGCACGCAGCTCTACGAGGTGCTCAAATCCCTCGTCGCCGCCGGAGTCCTCAAGAAGGTCGCGGCCGGCCAGAAGAACGCCACCGCGAAGTACGAACTGCTGCCGCTCGACCGTCAGAGTCCCGTCGAGCGGGACGCTGACGAAACCTCTCAGAGTCCCGCCCCACAGGACACTGAAACCCCTCAGCGTCCCGTGGGACGGGACGCTAAAGGGAAGTTCAGTGTCCCGCAGACCGGGACACTGACCGAATCTCAGAGTCCCGCCCCACAGGACACTGAAAAATCTCAGAGTCCCGCTGGGCGGGACGTCAGTGTCCCGCTGGACGGGACCCCTACCCCTCAACCCCCTACTACTAAAAGATCTCTCCCCCCACGCGAAGACGTCGAGCAGGTGTGCAACCACCTCGCCGACCGCATCGAGGCCAACGGCAGCCGCCGCCCCCGCGTCACAGACCGCTGGCGCACCGCAGCCCGACTGCTCATCGACCAGGACAAGCGAGAGGTCGATCAGATCCTCCGCGCCATCGACTGGTGCCAGGCCGACCCCTTCTGGCGGGCCAACGTCATGTCGATGCCCAAACTCCGCGAGCGCTACGACCAGCTGCGCCTCAAGGCCACAGCCGAGCGCGAGCAGCAGCAACGCGAAGCCGCCAGCCGCGCCCGCCAGAACCCCAACAGCTACGCAGACCGAGGGATCTTCTGATGACCGACGACTACCAGCCCCCGTACGACGAGGACGCCCCCGGCGACCGCACCCTGCCGCACGACCTCGACACCGAACTGGCGTACCTCGCCGCCCTGATGCTCACCCCGCCCCGCGAACAGCGCGCCGTCCACCAACTGCTCGCCCCCGCCGACTTCTACCGGCCCGCCCACACCACCATCCACACCGCCACCGGCAACCTGCTCGACCGCGCCGAGGCCATCGACCTGATCACCCTCACCGCCGAACTCCAGCGCACAGGCGACCTGACGCGGATCGGCGGCCCGCTCTACCTCAGCCGCGTCCTCTCCAGCCTCCCCGGCGTCGCCAGCTCGGCGCCCCTCTACGCCGACCGCATCCGCGCCCTGGCCCTGCGCCGCACACTGATCGAGACCGGCGGCCGGATCGCCGCCCGCGGCTACGACCCCGGCATCGAGCCCACAGACGCGGCCGAGGAAGCCGTCGCCCTGGCGCGCGAGGTACGCGACGCCGGCCGCGCCGCCGACGACCAGCCCGTCCTCGACATGTGGGACTTCCTCGCCATCGAGGAGACCCACGACTGGATCGTCCCCGGCCTGCTGGAACGCATGGACCGGCTGATCCTCACCGGCGGCGAAGGCGGCGGCAAGTCCGTCCTCATGCGGCAGCTCGCCGTCTGCCTCGCCGCCGGCCTGCACCCGTTCCACCACGACCCCAACCCCCTCGGCCCCGCCCGCGTCCTGGTCCTCGACTGCGAGAACAGCGAATCCCAGTCCCGCCGCCAGTACCGCCCGATGATGAACACGGCCGCCGCCGCGCACATGCCCGTCAAGCGCGGGCAGCTCGCGATCGACTGCCGTCCCGAAGGCGTCGACCTCACCCGCGCCGACGGCCGCGCCTGGCTCATGCGCCGTGTCGAGACCGTCATGCCCGACGTCCTGGTCATCGGCCCGATCTACCAGCTCCACTCCGGCGACCCGAACGACGAGAAGCACGCTCGTGCGGTCACCGTCGCGCTCACCGAGGCCCGTACGACTGCCCGGTGCGCGCTGCTGATGGAGGCACACGCCCCGCACGCCTCCGGGTACGGGCCGCGCGCCCTGCGCCCTGCCGGCAGCAGCTTGTGGATGCGCTGGCCCGAATTCGGCTACGGCATCCGCCCCGTCGAGGACGACCGCAGCGCCGAAGAGGACCGCGCCCGGCGCCTGGTGCCCTGGCGCGGCGCCCGCGATGAGCGCCAGTGGCCGCAATTCCTCCGCCAGGGCCAGGGACACGGTTCCTGGCCCTGGATCACCTACCAGCCCATCGACTGGGACCCGATCAAGAACCGGTCTGAGACCGGCGCCACTTCCTGACCCGAGAGGACACGTCATGCCCCTGCCCACCATCACCGGCATCGCCCGCGCAGTCGCCGACCCCGAGCTGCGCTTCACCCAGTCCGGCAAGGCCGTCGCCACCGTGCGGCTCGCCTTCAACTCCCGCCGGAAGGACGACCGCACCGGCGAGTGGGTCGACGGCGACACCTTCTGGGTCCGCGGCACCGCCTGGGAATTCCTCGCCGAGAACATCTGCGAAACCGTCCAGAAGGGCATGGAGATCCTCGTCTCCGGCGAGCTGCGCACCGAGTCGTGGGAGAAGGACGGCCAGAAGCACCAGGCGCCCGCCCTGTCGATCCGCTCGATCGGCCCATCCCTGGCGTACGCCGTCGCGCAGGTGTCGAAGTCGGCGCGCGAGCAGGCCCCCGCAAACGGTCAGCGTGCCCAGCAGCGGCCCCAGCAGGCCCGCCAGGCGCCGCAGGACGACCCGTGGGCCACCGGAACGCCTGCCCCGGCGAACAGCGGCCGTGGCAGCTACGACGAGCCCCCGTTCTGACGTGAAGCGGCGCACGCACACGCGGGCCCGGTCCTGCGACGGCAAGCGCCGCCACCAGGACCGGGCCGCCGCCCTCGCCCACCGGGCCAGCCTGCTCGCCCTCGGCGACACCCGCGTCACCGTCTACGCCTGCCGTCACTGCGGCGCCTGGCACGTCGGCCACTACCGCAACCCCTGACCAGCACCACCCGAGGAGCACGATGTCCTGCGAGCTGTGCGAGCGCCCCGCCGACGCCTACCTATGCCCGGCGTGCGCCGCCGACCTCGCCGACCGGCTCGACCTGCTGCCCGCGCTGTACGAGCAGCTCGGCGACATGCTCGCGCCCGCACGCGGTGACGGCGGCCGTACGGCGACCGTCGTCACCGCGCCGATCCCGGTACGCCTTGATGTCGTCGACCATCGGACCGCCTTCGCGGTGCTGCCGTCGTGGGCGCGCGCCTTGGCCGACGATCGGGAACAGGCGGCGCAGGTCCTGCGCGCGGACGACCTCGGCGCCCGGGTCACGGCGGCCTGCGCTGTCCTGCGCGGCGCCGTCCCGTGGATCGCGGCGACGTGGCCGGCCGCCGCGGACCTGGCCCGCGAGGTGCGCGACCTGTACGACGGCGCCCGTACGGTCGTCGGCGCGGACGACCTGCCCGCCCGCATGGGCCGCTGCCCGGCCGTCGTGGACGGCGCGGTGTGCGGGGCCGAGCTGCTGCTACCGCACGGGCAGCAGGTGCTCCGGTGCCAGTGGTGCTCGGCCACGTACCCGCCCGGCGTGTGGGCCGCGCTCCGGATGGCGCAGACGAAGGTTAGCGCGGCGTGAGGTCAACTCTCCGTCGGTGCTGGCGGGCGCTCGGGCAGCTCGGCACCCGGCAGGCGGGCGTACCACGCCCACAGGGCGCGCGTGATGGCGCTCCGGTCGCTGCCGGCCCGCGCGGCGGCACTGTCGAGGGCGGCCACTTCCTCGTCGGGGATGCCGCGGATCACGCGCTGCCGGTGCCGGTGCTGGTTCGCCATGGGGGGATCATCTCAGGTGGCTTGCCACCCGTCAAAGGGTGTGCCATAGTTGGGTGGCAAGCCACCCCGGAGCAGGGAGTACGGAAATGACGGGCATCAAGCACTCGCAGGGACAGGCAGTCGTCGTCCGGCGCCCCGGACAGCCCGTCATCACGGGTACCGTGGCCCACCTCCACACCGCGCCGGGATACGTGGCCGTGCTCGACGACCGGAGTCGCGCTGTGTCCAACTACCCCGAGACATTCGTGTCCGTCTCCGACGCCGGTCGGTACTCCCTGGCGCAGGCACTCGTATACGCGGACATCCAGCGGACCGAGGCCGAGCGGCACGACCGCACCGACTCGCCCTCTCCGTCAGATCACCACCACGGACGGACGCACCGTCCACGCCTACCAGCTCTGCCGCCCCTGACCTGAACGCAAGACGGCCCCAGCTCAGGGACTCCACTCCCTGGCCGGGGCCTGACCGCCACCTTGATCACGCAAGGAGAACGGCTGACATGGATCTTCCCATGCAACACCGCGCCGAGGCGCGCCCCCTCACCACCGCCCAAGCCGCCGTACTCGGCACCGCCGCACTAGCCGTCATCGGCATCGGCGGACTCGGCGCCTACGGCACGTACACCAACCTCACCACCGCGTTCCCCAGCGGCACCGCGCTCGGCGCGGTCGTCGCGGGCGAGGGCAGCACCTTCATCCTCGCGCTCGTCTACGTCGGCCTGGTGATGCTCGGCCAGTCCGCCCCGGCCGCCGTGCGGGCCGGCCTGTGGGCGCTTCCCGCGGTCGCCGCCACCGTCGGGGCCGTCGCCGCCCACGGGGCCACGTCCACCGTGGTCTACGGGCTGACCCCGCTGGCCATGGTCACCGGGGCCGAAGGCGCCGGCCTGCTCGCCCGCCGGATCGTGGTACGCACCACCGGAGTCGACGTCGAGGCCCGCCGCCGTACGGCCGCCGCGGTCCGCGCCCTCGCCTACGAGCAGGCCCGCGCCGAGCGCCACCCCGACAAGGACGTGCGCGAGAAGGCGGAGCGTCGAGCCTGGCGCCTCGCGCGCCGCGTCGGCGAAGGCGACACCGCGCTCGGCGAGCAGCTCGTCGATGTCCAGCGCGTACGGCTCACCGAAGGCGCCGACGCCGCCCTGGCCACGATGTTCGCCCCGGCCGTCACACGCAGCCGTGACGCCGTGACGGCGCCCGTGACGCCCGCGCTCACCGCTGCCCCGGAGCAGCCCGCCGAGCTGCCGGTCGAGGCCGAGCCCGTCACACCCGTGACGGAGCCCGTCGCGCAGGCCACGCCCACCGCGCAGACCGAGGACGCGCCCACCGTCACGCTCGCCGAACTCGCCGCTGTCGCAGGCGTGACGGTCCCCGTGACGGGCCAACCCCTCAGCGACGCTCACCTCGACGTCGTCCTCCGCTGGCTCCGCTACCAGACCGACCCGCCGCTCTCCTACCGGCAGGCCGTGTCCGCGTTCCGTGTCGCCGGATTCGTCGGAGCCGAAGACCGCGTCCGCCGCGCATACGCCGCCCTCGTCGCCCGCGACGGAGACACGCCCACCGCCTGACGCCGGGCCACCCCGGTCACGGCCGCGCTCGAGCGCGGCCCTGGCCGAGGCTGCCCGACGCAGCCCGCAGACCGGCGAGCCCCGGCGAGCACCACGGTGCAGACCCGGCAGCAGACCCGCGCGCGCCCCAGATCCGGACACTCCGACTGGAGCACCCCATGTTCACCCTGGCCTGCCTGGCCTTCTTCCTCGCCGCCCTCGTCGGTTCCGGCCTCTGGCTGCTCGCCGTCGACCGCCGCGCCCTCCGGCCCCTACTCACCTCGGCCGTCCTCGTCATCGCCCTCGGCGGATACGCCGCCGTGGTCCTCGCTCTGCGAGGCGGCCATGTCTGACCCGATCATCCCCACCCGCGTCTTCCCCAGCGCCGAGCTGCCGCCCCGGCCGCCCATCGCCGACGAAGCGCCGCCCTGGCGCACCCCGCCCGCCCCGCCGGCACCGCCCGCCGTACCGCCGCCGGGCGACATCACCATCACCCACCGGCACGTGCACGAAATCCGGATGCCCGAGCCGGAGCCCGCCCCCACCCGCTGGGACCGGGCCTGGGCGCTCGCGCAGCGGCTCGGCCGCCCCTGGCAGCTCGCCGCTGCCCTCGCGCTGGCCTTCGCGCCGATCCTCCCCAACCGGTACAGCATCGCCGTCACCTGGGCGTACTGCGTCCAGACCACCCGCGCCCACCAAGGCCAAGGGTTCGGCTACACCCTCGGCATCGGCGCCCTGATTGCCGCGAGCTGGCTCGTCTACCGGCGCGCCACCGTGCCCCGGCTCACCGCCCTCGCCGTCACCGCCCTCGGCGCCCTGTCCGCCGCCAGCCTCTACGACCCGATCCTGTGGATCACCGGAGTCGCCCGATGAACACCACAGGACTCACCCTCGCCGGGCTCGCCGCCGCCCTCGTCGTGCTCTACGCCAACCTCCGCCCCTGGTGGGCCGGTAACCGCGACGCCAAGCAGCTCGCCGCGTTCGGGAAGGGGAGCGCGCTCGGCATCGTGTCCGCCGTCTGCCCCGGCGGCATCCTCGGCTGGGCCCACACCCACTCCGCCACCGCCGCCAACGAAGGCGGGAGCCGCCTCACCTCGGGTACCACCGGCGTGCAGACCACCGCACCCGTCGCCCACCGCGCCCTGTCCGGCCTCACCCCCGCCGGGGCCGTCGTCGTCGTGGTCATCGCCTTCGGCGTCGTCCTCGCCTGGCGGGCAGCCGGGAAGAAGGACAAGAAGCGCATCGTCGGCGGCGCCTTCGTCGCCTCCGTGCTCTGCCTGTCCGCCGGCGTCGTCGGCCTGCTCACCTGGGTGCCCGGCACCCTCAACAGCATCGGCAACTCGATCCAGGGGGCGCTGTGAACCGCCACGCCACCCGGATCTTCACCGGCTCGGTGATCCTCACCCGACGCATCCGGACCGGCCTCGCCACCTGGATCGCAGGCGGCCGCCGGACCGACCTCAGCGGCTGGCGGGCCGCCCTCGGCCCCCTCGTGCGGACCGGCATCGTGCTCGCCCTCGGCTACGCCGCCGTACGGATCATCCGGGCCGCCCCCGTCCTGCTGTGGCTCCTCACCCCGGCCTGGCTCGTCGCCGCCTACCGGCACGGCGCCGCCCCGGCCGCCGTCCAGGACGAGCCGGAAGACGCCGATCCGGCCCCGGCCGCCGACCCGCGAACCGGCTTCGCGAGATGGCTCCTCACACTCATCGGCGACCGGCCCGGCATCCACCTCTACGAGTTGTACCCCGCGATGCGCCAACTGCCCGGCCAGGAAGGGCGCGACGACGCCGCCCTCCGGGCCGCCCTCCGCACCCTCGGCGTGCCCATCCAACGCAGCCTCCGCGTGGGCACCATTCAGGGCCGCTCAGGCGTCCGCCGAGCCGACGCCGAAGCCCTCCTGTCCCCTGCGGAGAGCGGCACTGGAGAGCGGCACGGAGACGCAGGTCAGAGCGAGGATTCTCCGTCGCTCTCCAAGCCCGGAGAGCGGGCGGAGAGCGCATGATCCGCCGCTTCGCCGAACTGGCCGCCGACTACTGCTGGATCTGCGGGTGGTGGTCCCGCCCCGCCTGCGGACACACCACCCCCTGGCAGGGCTGACCACACCAGCAACACCCGCCACGAATAGGCGCATTGGAGTACGACCCCGCGCCGAGCGCGGGTAAGACCACACCCACGACACCAAGGAGCGATCATGAAGAACGCGTTCGACCCCGACTACACCGACTGCGGCGCCACGCCACCCGACGACGGCTGCGGCGACTGCGACGCCTGCACCGAGCAAGAGGTCAACGGCATCGAGCACGACGTCGAGACCGGCGCCATCAGCGAAGCCGACGCGCGCGCCCGCCTCGCGCACCTCACCGCCGACGACGACTGATCCACACTGGGGGCATGGAACCGCTGTCCGTGCCCCCAGGCCACATGTCCGCCCACCAGGCCGCCACCGCCCTCGGCATCGGGCTGTCCGGCGTCCGCCAGCTCGTCGCCCGCGGGCAACTCGTGAAGGCCGGCGGTACGCCGAGGCGGCCGTACTACGACACCACCGCGGTGCTCGCCATCCTCGCCGCCCGCGTTGCCGCTTGACACCAGGTCAGCCACGGTGTGACGATCTTTCCGCAGACGTATGCCCGAAGGCCCCGCGACCATCACCGGTCCGGGGCCTTCGGCATGAGCGGAAGGGGACCACCGTGACCACCGAAATCCCCGCCATCGCCCCGCCCGCGCTCACCTGCGGGGCCGGAGACTGCACCGGCACCGTCGTCGTCCACTGGCAACGGCGTCTCCTGCCCGACGAGATCGCAGCGCAGGAAGCCATCGAGCAGGACCGGCGAAGCACCATCCTCACCGAGGCCGACCCCCAGCTCCCGGCGCCCGAATTCCCGCCGATGGACTTCAGCGACTCCACCGTCATCGTGCACGCCTGCGCCCAGCACGCGCTGAGCATCGACGCCGCGGCCGTCGTCCACCAGGCCACCTGCGCAGCGCCTCCGGCCTGCGACTGCAAGCCCGAGCCCGCACCGCAGCCCGACCCGCTCACCGATCCGCCCGCGATGCCCGCCGGCTGGTGACCGTGCCCAAGCGCCCGTGCCTCGACTGCGGCACCCTCACCACCAACCGTTCCCGCTGCGATACCCACCAGGCCGCCTGGCAGGCCCGCCAGAACCAGCGGCGCGGCTCGGCCACCCAGCGCGGCTACGGATCACAGTGGGCCCGTACCGCCAGCCAGGCCGTGCAGGACCACCGTGCCGAGTACGGCGACTGGTGCCCCGGCTGGGGCGTACTGCCCCACCACGCCACCGACCTGACCGGCGACCACATCGTGGCCAAGGCCAACGGCGGCAGCGACAACCCCGACAACGTGGCCGTGCTGTGCCGTGCGTGCAACAGCAGGAAGCACGCCCAGCCCTAGCGCCCGTTCGTACCCCAAGTCACGGGCGGACTGGGCGGGCGGGGCACAGACTGCTGGTTCTGCAACAGCTGCACCAACTGTGCGAGCAGCGCGTTCGTCCTCTGCTGCTCGACGAGCAGCGCATCGAGACGCTGGTTCGTCTCGCCCTGCGCTTTCTTCGCCTGTTGCAACAGCGCTTGGTCCAGCATCCCCATGGCGCACCGCCCCTCGGCCGCCCCGGTGGCGGCCACCACAGCACGGTAGCCAGCGGCACCGCGCCACCGCAGGCAGTCACCTTCGTCACTCAGCGTGCGCGGCGTCGTGGGCACCCGGGGGTGGGTCGATCTTGAAAGCATGATCGTCTTCGGACCCGGCCCCCCAGCCCCCACACACGACCGCGAAATTCGACCCCGGGGGGTCTGAAAAGGGGGTGGGGTTCATGCCGGTCGGACGACCCCCGACCCCTACGGAGCGTAAGCGGAAGCTCGGCAACCCGGGGAAGCGTGCTCTGCCGGACGCTGCGAACGTCGTGGCGCTGCCGCCGGTCGCCGACGATGCGCCCGCCCAGCTCGGCCCGGCCGGGCGGGCGGTGTGGGAGCTGGTGACTGACCAGTGCAAGTGGCTGGCGGAGTCCGACCGGCCGACGCTGGTGATGCTGTGCGAGAAGTTCGACCGCAGGCAGGACTTCATGGCCCGCCTGGAGGCGTCGGACCCCGTCCTGTACACCGACAAGGGGTACGCCTACGCCAATCCGCTGGTGGGGATGCTGTCCACGCTGGAGCAGGAGTTGGCGAAGCTGCTGGGCGCGCTCGGCCTGACGCCGGCGGACCGTACGCGGCTTGGTGTCGCCGAGGTGAAGGCGCAGTCGAACCTGGAGAAGCTGCTCCAGCGCAAGGCGGAGCGCGGCAGTGGCGCGTAGGCCGGCGGCGCCGCCGCGGTTCCCGAAGGTGCTGCCGCGCGGGCCGCAGCTGTGGGACGCGTCGACGAGCCGGTGGAACGAGGACAACACCGACGGGATCTTCGCGTGCGAGCTGATCGAGTCGTATCTGCGGCTGACCAAGGGCGTGCGGCGCGGCGAGCTGGTGCAGCTGCGGGCCTGGCAGGCCGACCTGATCTGCGACATCCTGCGGCTGGTGCCGGGCACCCGGCAGCGCGCGTACTGGACGTACCTGCTGCTGGTGCCCCGGAAGAACAGCAAGTCCCTGCTGGGGGCAGGGCTGGCCGTCGACGGCATCCTCGACGAGCCGGGTGCCGAGGTCTACTCGTGCGCGGCCGACAAGGACCAGGCGAAAATCATCTTCGGCGAGGTCCGCGCGGCCGTGGAGATGTCGCCTGAGCTGGACGCGAAGCAGGGCGGCCTGCTGAAGGTCTACCGGGACGCGATCGAGTACCCGGCGACCGGATCGGTCTACCGCGCGTTGAGCAGCGATGCGTTCACCAAAGAGGGTCTCAACCCGTCGAGGGTGCTGTTCGACGAGCTGCACGCGCAGCCCACCGACGAGCTGTGGAACGTGATGAACCAGGGCAGCGACACCCGCGCGCAGCCGCTGATCATCGCGATCAGCACGTTCGGGAAGAAGACGCAGACCGACGGCGAGGACACCGTCTGCTACCAGCAGTACCAGTACGCCAAGCAGGTCATGTCCGGTGAGGTCGACGACCCGCGGTACGGGGCGCGGATCTACGAGACCAACGACCAGGTCCGCGGTTTCACGTACCTGGACCAGCGGGTGTGGGAGCAGGCCAACCCCGCGTACGGCGACTTCCTCGACCCGGAGAAGATGGCGGCGGTCAGCCGGAAGCTGCCCGAGCCCGACTTCAAGACCAAGCGCCTGAACATCTGGGTCACCCAGGCCAAGGTGTGGCTGCCCGAGGGCGTGTGGGACCGGTGCGAGGACGGCGGGCAGGAGATCCCCGACGGCGCCGAGGTGTGCCTGGGCTTCGACGGGTCCTTCAACAACGACAGCACCGCGCTGGTCGTCGTACGGCCCGGCGAGCCGCTGGAGTTCGATCCGGACGCCCCCGAACACGCCGACCTCGACGAGGACGAACGCGACCGCCTGGCGGCCGAGCTGAACGCCGGGCTGCGCCGGCCGCACATCGACGTCGTGCAGGCGTGGGAGCGCCCGAAGGATGCACCGCCTGACTGGGCGGTGCCGATCCTGGAGGTCGAGGCCGCCATCCGGGCGGCCTGCAAGAAGTGGACGGTCCGCGAGATCGTGTGCGACCCGGCGCGGTGGGCGCGCACCTATCAGGTCCTGGAGGAAGAGGGCCTGCCGGTCGTGGAGTTCCCGCAGTCCCCGGCCCGCATGGTGCCCGCGACACAGCGGTTCTACGAAGGCGTCATGAACGCCACGGTCACGCACTCCGGCGACCCGCGGCTGGCCCGGCACCTGGCCAACGCCTTCGTCCGCAACACCCCGAAGGGATTCATGATCTTCAAGGAGACCAAGGGATCCCCCCGGAAGATCGACCTGGCCGTGGCCTCGATCATTGCCCTGGACCGGGCCTGCACGCCGCCCGAGCGCCCCCCGACGCCCCAGTTCTTCAACTGGGCCGAGCTGTAGGAGGTGCCCGTGCGGCTGCCCAAGTTCCCCCGGCCCCGCCGGCCCAAGCGCACGGTCTCCGACCTGGTCGACCTCGCGGGCCTGGGGTGCCTCGACGGCGCGGCCTGGTGGATCCACCCGGTCGCCGGACTGGCCGTGCTCGGCGGCCTGCTGCTGTTCATCGGGTGGGTGATCGATCAGTGAGTCTCACGCGCCGCGCGGCCGAGCGCCGCACCGTCAAGGAGTTCGGTGACAGCTCGATCCCCACCAACGGCCAGCTCGCGCACCTGACGGCCTCCGGGGTGCCGGTCAACGACCAGACCGCGATGAAGCTGATCGCCGTCTACGCATCCGTGCGGATCCTGGCCAACACCCTGGCCGGACTGCCGATGCGGTCGATGGTGATGCGCGACGGCGTCCAGGTGCCGCTGCCGCAGCAACCGCCGATCATCGTGGACCCGTTCGGCGGCGCCACCAGCGCCGCATGGCCGACCCGGCGCGACGGCGCGAAGCAGCTGGTCGTCTCGGCCGCGCTGCGCGGCAACGGCTACGCCATCGTCACCGCCCGCGACTGGCTTTTCCGGCCGGCCCGGGTCGCGGTCTGCCACCCGGACACGGTGAAGGTCGACTCCGACAAGGAACTGGGCCGCACCTACAAGGTCAACAACGTCACCGTTGACACCGTCGACATGGTGCACCTGATGGGCATGTCGATGCCCGGCGCGATCACCGGCATGTCCCCGATCGCCTACGCCCGCCAGGCGATCGGCCTGGGACTTGCCGCCGAGCAGTTCGGCGCCGGGTTCTTCGGCGACGGCGCGCACCTGACCGGCGTGATCACCGTCGAGGGCGACCTGACCGTGGGCCAGGCCCGCGAGATGAAGGCGGCCTGGGAGGCCAGCCACTCCGGGCTGAAGAACGCCCATGCGGCGGGCATCCTGTCCGGCGGCGCGAAGTGGACGCCCATCACGGTGCCGCCCGAGGACGCGCAGTTCCTCGGCACCCGGGCGGCGGCCAACCTCGACATGGCGATGCTGTACGGCATCCCGCCGCACATGCTCGGCCAGGTCGACCGCACCACCAGCTGGGGCACCGGCATCGAGCAGCAGTCGATCGGGTTCCTGGCCTACACGATGGACGACTGGTTGCAGATGTTCGAGGACGCCTGGACGGGGATGCTGCCGCGCGGGCAGACCGCCGTCCTGGACACCACCCGCCTCCAGCGCACCGACACCGCCGGCCGCTACGCCTCCTACGTCCAGGCCCGCACGGCCGGGCTGCTCACGCAGAACGAGGCCCGCGCGCGGGAGAACCTTCCGCCGGTCGACGGCGGCGACGACATCAACGCCCCGCTGAACTCCGCGCACGCGGGCGACACCGAACTGCCCGGCGAACCGCCCGAGCCCGAGGGAGGCCCCGATGCCTGACCTGTCCGCCAGGGCCGAGCGGCCCGCGAACCTCCAGCGCCGCAACCTGCCGTTCCGCGACGTCGAGCTGCGGGCGAAGCCGGACGGCACCGGCGGCAGCACCCTGACCTTCAGCGGCTACGCCACGGTCTACGACATCGGGTACGAGATGCAGGACTGGCTCGGTCCGTTCACCGAGGTGATGCGCGCTGGCGCGGCGTCCAAGACGGTCAGCGAGGGCGCCGATGTGCCGTTCCTGGTCAACCACAGCGGGCTGACGCTCGCGCGGACGAAGTCTGGCACGCTCAAGCTCGCCGACGACTCCACCGGCCTGCACACCGAGGCCGGTCTGGATCCGCGCAACAACGCGGTGCAGGATCTCCAGTCGGCGATGGAGCGCGGCGACGTCGACGAGATGAGCCTGGCGTTCTGGATCGTGCGGCAGCAGTGGTCCCCGGACTACGAGCAGCGCGACATCCTGGAGATCAACCTCAACAAGGGCGACGTGTCCGTGGTGAACTACGGCGCGAATCCCAACACCGCGGGCGCGCAGATGAACGCCCGCGACCTGGCCGAGCGCGCCGCGCGGCTGCCGGAGGACGAGCAGCGCGCGCTGTACGAGCGCCTGGCGGTCCGCTTCGCCGACAAGCCCGAGGACCACCCGGCCGACGAGCCCGGCGGCCTCGACCTGTACCTGGCGCGCGCCCGCGCGCTGGCCCTGTAGCACCACCCCGCCTGACCGGCCTTGCGCCGGAGCCCGCGCCGGACCCCCGCAGGGGGCACCACCCGGGCCACCACCCGAGCACGTCAGGCACGCCCATCCCCATCGACGTACGGAGGCACCCGTGGACAAGCGGGCAATGATCAAGAGCCTCCAGGAGAAGCGTGCCGAGCAGCGCAAGGCTGTCGACGCGATCCTGGAGGCCGCGCAGAAGGACGAGCGCACCAAGCTCACCGACGACGAGCGCGCCGCGTTCGATGCGGGCGAGCAGGAGATCCGCGACATCGACGCGCGGATCGCCGAGCTGGACGAGCAGGTCCGCGGCGACGAGGCCGCCGAGGCCACCCGCAAGCGGTACGACATCAAGCCCGAGGTCGAGGTCCGCTCCGAGCCCCTGACCTACCAGGAGGGAAGCGGGCACTCCTACTTCCTGGACCTGGCGCGGATGCAGCTCAACCGCGGCGACGGCGACGGCGGCGTGTCCGAGGCGGTCGCCCGGCTGAAGCGGCACGGCGCCGAGATGGACGTGGAGTTCCCCAAGCGGGAACGCGCCCGGCAGGCCGCCGCCGAGCGCGACCGGGACGCACTGGACCGCGAGGTGCGGCGCGGCAACCGCGGCACGATCTTCGAGAAGCGCGTCAACCCCAACCGCACCGACGGGCAGGGCGGGTACTTCGTGCCGCCGCTGTGGCTGGTCGACGACTACATCGACCTGCCGCGGTTCGGCCGCACCTTCGCCAACACCGTGCGGAACATGGCGCTCCCGGCCGGCACGGACAGCATCAACGTGCCGAAGGTGGCCACCGGCACCGCGACGGGTGTGCAGACCGCCGACGCGGGCGCGGTCACCTCCCAGGACCTGACGGACACGTTCGTCAACGCGCCCGTGCGGACCATCGCCGGTCAGCAGGACGTGGCCCTTCAGCTCCTGGACCAGTCGCCGGTCGGGTTCGACGAGATCACCTTCGCCGACCTGATCGCTGACTACAACGCGCTGCTGGACACCCAGTGCTGGAACGGCTCCGGCAGCGCCGGACAGCTCAAGGGCATCCTGAACGTGGCCGGCATCAACGCGATCACCTACACCGACGCCACGCCGACGCTGCCGGAGCTGTACCTGCCGTCGATGCAGGCCCTGTCGCAGTCCGCCCGCAAGCGCAAGATGATGCCGTCGGCGGTGTTCCTCACCCCGCAGCGGTGGTTCTGGATGGCCTCCCAGCTCGACTCGCAGAACCGGCCGTTCATCCTCCCCGAGACGCAGGCGCCCTTCAATCCGCTGGCGCTCCAGACCGGCGGCGACGTCGAGGGCCCCGTCGGCCGCATGCTGAACTTCCCGCTGCTGGCCGACGGGAACATCCCGCAGAACCTCGGCGCCGGCACGAACGAGGACCGCATCGCCACGATGCGCACGTCCGACCTGTACCTGTGGGAGGGGTCGATGCGCACCCGCGTGCTCACCGAGATCCTCTCCGGCACGCTCCAGGTCCGCTTCCAGGTCTACAACTACGCGGCGTTCATGCCGGACCGGCGCCCGGAGACGATCTCCGTGATCTCCGGCACGGGTCTGATCGGCCCGACCGGCTTCTGAGCCGCCCCCGCTCCCGGCCTGCCGTCCGAGGGTGCGGCAGGCCGGGCCCCAACGCCCGGAAGGGACATCACGATGCACGACCGCATTGCGGAGCTGGCCGGCCTGCGCGCCGAGCTGGACAACTGCGAGAACGGGCCGCGGCGCGAAACCCGCAAGGCCGCCGCCGACGACGTCCGCGAACAGATCGAGCGGCTGCGTACGGAGCTGTCGGAGGACGCCGACCGGCTGGAGGCCGAGGCGTCCGACCTCACCGACCAGGGGCAGGACGGGCGGGCCGGTGACGCCGCCGTGGCCGCCCGGGTCATCCGTACCGCGCTGGACGCCGACGCCGCCAGCGAAGGCGAACCCGACGAGCCGAAGGACCGCGTCGCCCTGGCCGAGGCCCGCGGGCGGGCGCTGGCCGCCGCCAACACCCTGCGGCAGCGCGAGGAACAACAGCGCCTGGCCGACCGGCTCGGCACCGCCGACGACCCGGCGCCCACCACGCGCAAGCCGGGCCCGCGCGGCAAGCGGAACACGGGCGCGCCGAAGGCGCCCGAGCAGACCTGACCGGAAGGGGGCTGCTGTGGCGCTCGTCTACGTCACCGGGCAGGACGTGGGCATCACCACCACGGTCCTGGACTCCACCGGCGCCCCGGCGCCCGGCGACCTGGCCGTCACGGTCACGGTCACCGACCCCGCGGGCGCCACGTCGACGCCGGCGCCCGCTGCGGCAGGCGCCGGCGTCTACACCGCCGTCGTACCCGCAGTGGCCGCGGCCGGTGTGTGGCGGTACCGCTGGACCGCGACCGGCACCGGCGTCAACTGGGCCGACGAGGGACAGTTCCAGGTCCGGCCGCCCGGCGTCGAGCAGGTCGTCGACCTCGCCAGCGTCAAAGCCCACCTGAACCTCAATGCGGCTGACCACCGCCAGGACGACGAGCTTCAGGGTTTCATCCTGGCCGCCGCCGACCTGGCCCGCGATGTCGTCGGCCCGCTGCTGCCCGAACAGCACACCGAGTGGCACAACGGCGGCACCACCACCTTGTCGCTGGACTGGCGGCCGGTCGCCTCCGTGCTGTCGGTCACCGAGTACATCGCGGCCACCAGCTGGACGCTCACCGACCAGCCGCTGGGCACCAGCACCGACGCGTACGGCTACACCGTTGACCTCGACCGCGGGCAGATCACCCGCCGCGCCGTCGGGGACGCCGTGCCGTTCCCCGTCGGCGTCAACAACGTCTGCGTCGTCTACACCGCCGGACGCGGGGGCGCGATGCCCTGGTCCGTACGGCTGGGCGCGCTGGAGCTGATCCGCCACCTGTGGTCCATGTCGCAGCAGCGCGGTGGCCGCAGTCCCGTCGGCGGCAGCACGCTGGACGGCGACAGCGGAGCGGGCGTACCGCAGGGTTTCGCGCTGCCCAACCGGGTGCTGGAGCTGTGGAAGCCCTACAAGAGACCCCCGGGAATCGCATGACCATCCCCACCTCGACCGCCCCGGCCGCCCGCAAGTACCTGTTCGCGCAGATCACCCAGCAGATCACCGAAGACCCCCTCAGCTCCAGATCCTCACTGCTCATCGCCTACGACGACATCGGCACCGACGCCGAGGACGACGTCATCATCGTCGGCTCGGTCACCCGCCAGTTCGGCGTGAACTCGATGGTCGGCAGCGGGGGCGGGGGCTGGCTCGACGAGCGGTACAACATCGCGGTCACCATCGACGTCTTCCGCGGCGGCGATGACCCGGCCGCCGTCTTCGACCGCGCCTGCCTGCTGCTCGACCAGGTGTGCGCGATCGTCCGCGCCGACCCCACGCTCGGGGGCGCCGTCCTCACCGCCCGCCCGATGACCTCGCAGACCGAGGGCGAGTGGGATCCCGACGCCTCAGGCCGCCACAGCGTCGTGAACCTCGACATCGAGTGCTACGCCCGCATCTAAGAAGGGGGCCCACTGTGCCCGCGTACATCTACACGGGCGACGACGCCCGCCACTATCCGACGCTTGGCCTGGACGCGAAACCGGCCGACGACACCGGGCCCGCCACCGTCGCGGAGTTCGACGCCCGGCCGCCGGCCGACGGCGACGGCCCGGCGCCGTTCGACGAGGGCGCGCGGTACGTGCCCGACGACGGCCGGTGGGAGCCGACGAAGAAGAAGCCCACCCCGTCCCCGGCCCGGCCGGAGGACACCCCCAGCACCGACGAGAGCGCGGCCGGCGGCCAGAAGGCAGGTGAGTGATGCCTCAGCCCACATTCACGTCCTTCCTGGGCATCGGCAAGGAGACAGTGTTCGGCACCCCGGCCGCGGCGACCGCGTTCATCCCGGTCAAGACGATGTCGCCGTCGGACAAACTGACGCTGCTGGACGACCAGGGCATGCGCGGCTCGATGGTCGACGTCTACGACAAGATCGCCGGGAAGATCTGGGCCGAGTACGGGTTCGACGGCGACGTCTTCCCCGACACCCTCGGCTGGGCGCTGGCTGGCCTGCTGGGCGACGTCACCACGACCGGGGCGTCCGCGCCGTTCACGCACGCCATGAGCACCCTGAACTCCGGCAACGGGCAGCCGCCGTCCTACACGCTGTCGGACTACTACACGATCACCACCCGGCAGTTCGCGGGCCTGAAGTTCTCCGAGGTCGGGCTGAAGTTCTCCGGTGACGGGATGCTGACCTACTCGGCGAAGGCGACCTCGCTGGCGTCGGCGCCGTCGACGAAGCCGACGCCGTCCTACACCGCGGTGCCGCCGCTGGCCGGATGGGTCGGCGCGGTCACCATCGGCGGTGTCGCCTCGACGTTCGTGGTCGACGGCGAGTGCACCATCAAGCGCCCGGTCACCGTCGTGCAGGCGGTCGACGGCACCCAGGCGCCGTATTCGCTGTGGTCCGGCCCGGTCTCCGTCAGCGGGAAGCTGACGCTGGTGATGGAGGACGACGCGCAGCTCACCAACTACCTGACCAACGCCAAACCGTCCCTGGACATCAACTACAGCCAGGGCGCGGGCGCTTCGGCGGTGCAGGTCAAGCTGCACATGACCAAGGCGGCGTACACAGGCGCCGAGGTCAGCCGCGGCAAGGACTACATCGAGCTGTCCGTCGACTACGACGCGCTGGCCAACACCACTGACGCCGGCGCCTCCGGCGGCTACTCCCCGATCAAGGTCACGGTCCAGAACGCCGTCGCCTCCGGCACCTACAAGTAAGGAATCCCCGTGTCCGACACCCTCGACATCGACGGCGGCGCGCTGACGCCCAGCACGACTGCCGAACCGGCTGCCCCGGCCGCGCCGGTCCTGGACATCACCCAGGCCAACCGGATCCCGCTGCCGGGCGGCTGGGCCGACCTGCGGCCCGTCTCCGACATTACCGAGCGGATGCGGCGCCCCATCAAGCGCCTGTCCGCCAGGCTCACCTCGTTCCCCTCGTTCATGAACGCGGTCAGCGAGGGTCAGAAGGCCACCGAGTCCGGCGGCGAGATGACGATGGCCGAGCAGGTCGCCATCGCCGCCTCGATGGGCGAGGCGTTCGACGTCCTGGAGGAGTTGCAGGATGGCCTGGTGGTCGCCGCGGTCCGCGGCTGGTCCTGGGACTTCCCCGTGTCGGCCGACGCGGTCCTGGACCTGCCGACCCCGGCGCTGGATGCCCTGCGCAAGGCGGTCGCCCCGTACCAGCGGGCCCTGAACCCCAGCTTCGCCCCGACGCCGGACCCGGCGTCCCCTACCGGGCCCTCCAGCGGCTGAGGGGGCAGCTGGAGGGACTGTTCGAGTACGACGCCGACGAACTGCCGCATGAGGAGCTGCGGATCTGGCGGCTGTGCACGCTGCTGCACTGCCCGCCGTCCGCGCTGGAGGACGAGAGCGCGGTGCAGCTCGACTGGCTGCTGGCCGTCGACGACACGGTGGCCAGGGCCCGCAGCAACCGCGAGAAGAGGGAGATGCGCGCCCATGGCTAACGGCATCGGCGTCCGCGTGACCGGGGTGCGGGAGGCGCAGGCGGGCCTGCGCGTGATGAACCGCGAGATCGACGTGGCCACCCTCAAAGCGCTCAAGGCCACCCAGGCGCTGGCCAAGAAGTCGGTCCGGTCCGGTCTGCGGGGCCGGCCCCGGTGGGACCACCGCGGCGCCTCGACCCGCACCGGCGCCACGGTCAGTCTCAACCTGTCCCCGCACCACGTCACCAAGGGCGGCGGCCCGGGGCGGCTGACCGGCTCTTTGTCCAAGGGCGTCGGCGGGGTGCGGCGCCCGAAGCCGATCCCGGGCGGCGGGTTCGCCGGCGGCGTCGGCGTCGGCAAGGGCGTCCGCAACCTCTACAAGAAGCGCCTGGAGGCGCAGTACCCGTACTTCAGGCCCGGGATCCGCAAGGCGGAACCGAAGATGGCGGCCGTCTGGCAGGCCGCCTGGCTGAAGGCCACCCGAACATGACCTGACCGGCGGGGGGTGGCTCGTGGGCGGTCTGCCCCCCGTCTTCATCGAATTCCTCGGCCGCACCACCGGCGTCAAGGGCGCCATCCGCGGCGTCGAGGCGGAACTCGCCGGCGTCGACGCCTCCGGTGCGGGCGCGTTCCAGCGCACCGGGATCATGGGCAAGGCCGCCCTGCTCGGCCTTGGTGTCGCCGCCGGGGAGGTCGCCAAGCACACCGTGGAGATGGCGGGCGACTTCCAGCAGCAGATGACCCGGGTCCGTACCGGCGCGGGCGAGGCCGCCGGGAACATGAAGCTCGTCTCCGACGGCGTGCTGTCGATGGCGGGCAGGGTCGGCCAGTCCACCGAGGAACTGACCGCCGGCCTCTACATGACCGAGTCGGCGTCGTACCACGGCGCCGATGCGCTGAAGGTGCTGGAGACGGCGGCCGAGGGCGCCAAGGTCGGCAACGCCGACCTGAAGACCACCACCGACGCCGTCACCACGGCGATGAACGCCTACAAGTCCGGCGCCGACTCCGTGGTGCCGACGATGAACGCGCTCATCGCCACCGAGGCCGAGGGCAAAACCAACCTCGAAGACCTCGCCGGATCGATGTCCTCGATCCTCCCGACCGCGGCGGCGGCCAAGGTCGGGCTGAACGAAGTCCTCGGCGCGATGGCGACGATGACCGCGCAGGGCACCCCGGCCCGGGTCGCCGCCACCTACCTGCGGCAGACCATCGGCATGCTCTCCAACCCGTCGGCCAAGGCCGCGGAGGAGATGAAGAACCTCGGCCTGAACGCGGTGCAGGTCGGCCAGGAACTGGGGAACAAGGGCCTGGCCGCGACGCTGACCACCCTGACCGACGCCATTGAGGCCCACATGGGCCCGGCCGGCACCGTCGTGATCCAGCACCTGCGCGGCGCGTCCAAGTCCGCGACGGAGTTCCAGCGGGTGCTGGCCGACCTGCCCCCCACCCAGCAGACGTACATCGGTGCGCTGGCCACCATGGTCGGCGGCACCAAGTCCATGATGGGCGCCCTCCAGCTCACCGGCCCCCACATGGCCGATTTCGAGAAGAACACGGCCGGGGTCGCCGAGCACGTCAAAGCCGGCGGCAAGGAAGTCGAGGGCTGGGCGGACGTCCAGAAGAACTTCAACCAGGAGATGGCCGAGGCGAAAGCCTCCGCCGAGGCCCTGGGCATCGAGATCGGCCAGTACCTCACCCCGTACGTCCAGGCCGCCGTCCACGTCATCGGCGAGGCCACCACCTGGCTGACCCAGCACCAGACCGCAGCCAAGGCCGCTGCCGCCGTCATCGGCGGCGTGCTCGTCTTCGCGCTGGCCGCCGCCACAGCGTGGCTGTACGAGATGGCCGCCGCAGCTGCGGTCAACCCCGTGGTGTGGATCGTCGTCGGGGTGATGGCGCTGATCGCCGCGCTGGTGCTGCTGGCGATGCACTGGGACCAGGTCTGGTCGGCGATCAAGACCGGCACCGAGGCCACCGGGCACTTCATCGTCGGTATCTGGGACGACGTCCGCGACGGAACGGTGGACGCCTGGCACTCCATCACCGGCACCGTGACCGGCGCCTGGTCGGCGACCGCAGCGTGGGTCGCCTCGGCCTGGCACACCGTCGCCGACCCGATCGTGGGCGGCTGGCACTGGGTGGCCGCCACCACGACCGCCGTGTGGAACAGCATCACCGCGTTTTTCCGGACGTGGTGGCCGCTGCTGCTGGTGATCTTCCTGCCGGCGGTCGCGATCGTCATGGCGATCTGGAACCACTTCCACAGCGAGATCACCGGCACCGCGCACGCGGTGTGGGGCGCCATCGCAGCGTTCCTGCTGTTCATCTGGGGCGGCATCCAGACCGGTGCCCACGTGGTGTGGGCGGCCATCGAGCTGGCCGTCATCGCCCCGACGATGGCGACCTGGCACACCGTGCAGTCGGTCTGGCACACCGCGGCGGCCTGGCTGTCCGCGGCCTGGACCGGCACCCGCGCGGTCGCGGGCGCCATCTGGGGCGCCATCCGGTCGGCGATGGTCACCCCGCTGATCAGCGCCGAGCACTCCATCGCCGGCGGCGTCAGCCGGATCAAGGCCACGGTCTCCGGCGGCCTGCATGCCGCGTACACCGCGGTGGCGCACATCGGCAACGACTTCGTGCAGGTCGGCGTCGACATCGTGCACGGCATCATCCGCGGCGTCGAGTCCGCCGGCGGCGCGCTCAAGGGCGAGCTGGGCAACCTCGCGCACGACGCGCTGAGTTCCGCGAAGCACTTCCTCGGCATCAACTCCCCGTCCAAGCTGTTCGCGGACGAGGTCGGCTCGGGGATCGTCGAGGGCATCGCGCTCGGCGTGAACGACAACGCGCACCTGGCCCACACCGCCGTCACCGGCGTGGCGGCCGGCACCGTGGACGCGTTCTCCGCCGAGCTGGAGATCAACAGCCCGTCCAAGAAGTTCGCTTCGCTGGGCGCCTACGTGATCCAGGGCCTGGTGCAGGGGCTGACCGGCTCCCAGTCCCAGGTCAAGACCGCCACCACGAAGATCGCCAACAGCCTGTACGTGGACTTCGGTTCCCACCACAAGCAGCTCCAGGCCGTCGTCGCCAAGGACAACGACCTGCTGCGGAACCTCGCGGCGAACCGCGACAACGTCGCGGCCCGGCTGAAGTCCGCGCAGTCCAACCTCGCCTCCCTCCAGAAGGCGTGGTCGGACGAGAAGTCGGGCATCGCCTCGGGGATCATGCAGAACGCCAGCATCATCACGCAGTCCCCGGACGAGGGCCGGGCGGTCAACGCCAACGACGTCCTGGACCAGATGCGCGACCGGGTCCAGGCCGCGAAGGCTTTCGCGGCCGAGCTGGACGAGCTGCACAAGAAGGGTCTGCGCTCGGACCTGATCGAGCAGCTGGCGAACGCCGGCGTCGACCAGGCCGGAGCCACCGCCCTGGCGCTCGCCGCGGCGAGCAAGGGCCAGATCGCGGAGATGAACCGGGATCAGGCCGGCATGCAGGCCCAGGCCGGCCAGACCGGCAAGCTGGTGGCCGACGCGATGTACGGGGCCGGGATCAAATCGGCGCAGGGCCTGATCCGGGGCCTGAAAAGCCAGGAGGCGTCCATCGAGGCGCAGATGCTGCGGATCGCCCTGGCCATGCAGAAGGCCATCAAGAAGGCCCTGGGCATCCACTCGCCCAGCCAGGTGTTCGCCGACCTCGGCCAGTTCATCCCGCAGGGCCTGGCCGTCGGCATCGAGGCCGGCACGCACCACGCCACCGCGGCGGTCGCCGCGATGGCCTCGGCGGTGTCCGCCCCGGGCCTGGGGCCCGGCTACGGCGGCATCACCGGCGGCGGCCAAGTCGTCAACCAGAGCGTGACCGTGCACGTCGACGGGTCGGTGCTCACCACGGGCGAGCAGCTGGTCGGCGTCGTCCAGGCCGGGTTCGCCCGGTTCGGGGCCCGCAACCCCACCACGTACCCCGCGTTCAGCCGTTAGGAGGCGCCCGGTGGCAGTGAACCCGAACTATCCGGTCATCGAGTCCGCCTGGGGCCCGGCGTGGGACTACAACGCCGGCGCCGTCCCCGCGGACCGGTACGTCGACGTCACCGGGCGGACGCTGGGGACGTTCTCCGGCAGCCGCGGCCGGCAGGCCGAGCTGGACCAGGTGCAGGCCGGGACCGCGTCGGTGGTGCTGTCCAACCCCGACGGCGCCATCGACCCGGCCAACGCGACGGGACCGTACGCGGGGCGGATCCTGCCGTTCCAGCCGTTCCGGCAGCGCGCGCAGTGGCCGCCGTCGGTGAACCTGCTCAACTCCACGCAGGCCACCTGCGGTGCCGGGCTCGGTGGCACCGTGATCGACACCAGTGCGGCCGGGCCGTCGATGTTCACCGAGACCGACCCGGCCGGCGGCCAGTTCCTCACGTCCGGCACGGCCGCCCAGGGCAGCACGGTCGCGCAGTTCGCGGTCGCGGCCACCGCGACCGCGACGCAGTGGATCTGCTACACCGCCCAGCCCGCCGTACGGGCCGGCCAGACCTACACGGTGCAGCTCCAGGTCCGCAACGTCACCCCCGGCACCACGGTGCAGGTCGCCGCCGGATACCGCACCCGCGACGCGAAGAACACCGCGGCGTCCACCGCCGTCGGCTCGACCGCGACCCT
The DNA here is from genome assembly GCF_900112845.1 of Actinacidiphila alni. Lineage (GTDB taxonomy): Bacteria > Actinomycetota > Actinomycetes > Streptomycetales > Streptomycetaceae > Actinacidiphila > Actinacidiphila alni. The sequence continues at coordinate 251,509 of NZ_FONG01000008.1, read as the reverse complement.
GGTGGGCAACGCCACCGCCGCCTGGACACAGCTCACGCTCACCGCGACGGCCGCAGCCAACGCCGCGATGCAGTTCGTGGGCGTGCAGGTCGTGACCGCGCCCGGGTCGGCCGCCAACATCCAGGTCGACGCCTGGCAGCTGGAGCGGGGCAGCGCCGCGACCACCTGGGTGCAGCCCGGCACCTGGTACGGCATGTTCGCCGGGTTCACCGAGCACAACCCCAGCCAGTGGCAGATGGACGGCACCTACGGCACCCTGCTGCCGCCGAGCACGGACGCGTTCGGGCTGCTGTCGCAGGTCAAGCTGCCGGACCCGCTGGCCGCCGAGATCGCCTCCCACAACCCGCGGTTCATCTACCGGCTCGACGACCCCGCCGGATCCACCTCGGCGGCTGACTCCACCGGCAAAAGCCCGCCCATGCCCGTACTCAGCAGCAAGTACGGCAAAGGGGCCTTGTCGTTCGGCGCCGCGGTGACCGCCAACGACACGGTGACCGGTGTCTTCACCGGCAGCAGCGGCACCGTGGCCCACTTCGGCAACCCCAGCGTCGGCGCGAACACCTTCGGGCCCTGCACGTATCTGTCGCTGACCGGCGCGGGCATCACCGGGCCGGTCGACGCCGGCGCCGGATGGACGCGCATGATCGCGTTCCGGTACACCGGCCCGACCCCCGCCTACGCCGCGGACCTGTGGTGCTGCATGGACAACACCCGCAACTCCGCCGGAGCCCCGGCCGGGACCACGCTGATCATCAGCATCGACAGCACCGGGCATCTGGCCCTGAACTCCTCGGGCCCCAACTCCGCCGGAGCCAATCTCTTCGTCCCTCCGTGGCCAGCGGTCACCGACGGCAACTGGCACCTGCTGTTCCTGACCCAGAACGCGGCCACCGGCCAGCGGACCTTCCGCCTCGACGACAGCGGCTTCACCCAGACCATCCCGGCGGGCAACATCCCGCAGGGCCTGACCATGGACAGCATCGGCGCGTTCGTCGACAACCAGATCCGCTTCACCAGCAGCAACTTCGGCGGCGAGATCGCCTTCGTCGCCGAATTCCCCACCGCCCTGGCGGTCAGCGACCGCGAGAACCTCTACAGCGCCTGGAAAGCCTCCTGCGCCGGGGAATCCACCGACGCCCGCTACGCGCGGATCCTGCGCTACGCCGGATACGCCGGGCCCACCAGCATCCAGACCGGCCTGACCACGGCCATGGGCCCGGCCGACTTCGGCGGACAGGACGCCGTCACCGCCCTCCAGGCCGTCGTCGACACCGAAGGCGGCGCCCACTTCGTCGACGGCTCCGGGACCGTCACCTTCCAGTCCCGCGCCGCCCGCTACAACACCCTCACCCCCGCCTACGTCTTCGGCGAGCGCGTCGACCTCGGCGAATTCCCGTACGAGGACTGCCAGCCCGACCAGGACAGCGCCCACCTCGGCAACCAGATCGCGGTCACCCAGCAGGGCACCGGGCAGGTCTTCACCGCCGTCGACGACGCCAGCGTCAAGGCATACGCCCCCCGGACGCTGTCCCGCACGATCAACTCCCTGGACCCGCTGGAGTGCCAGGACGCCGCGTTTTACCTCGCCTCCCGCTACCGGCAGCCGCTGATGCGCCTGGCCGGCATCAAGCTCCACCCGTCGGCCTACCCGGCGCTGTGGCCGGTCTGCCTCGCCCTGGAGCTGGGCACCCGCGTCCGCGTCATGCGCCGCCCCGTCGGCGCACCGGCCACCAGCTACGAGCAGTTCGTCGAAAACCTCGCCTGGACGCTCGACGACAAGGGCGACGCCGTCCTGACCGTCCAGACCTCCCCAGCCGACACCACCCCCTACGGCCTCTTCGCCGCCTGGCACACCACCCTCAAGACGGCCGCCGCGATCGGCGCGACCACGATCACCGTCAACAACAGCCAGGACAACACCAACCCGCTGGCCGCACAGCTCGCCCAAGGGCAGCAGCTCAAGATCGAGCCCGGCGTCACCAACGCCGAGACCGTCACCGTGCAGTCCGTCGGCAACACCAGCCCCGGCTGGACGTCGGCGGTGATCACCCTGACCGCGCCGCTGGCCAAGGCCCACGCCGCAGGCATTGCGGTGACCGAGCTGCTGCCCACCGGACTCACCAACCCGGCCGCATGGGACACCGCCACCTCGATGTTCGACACCGCGACATTCGCCTACTAGGAGGCGCCCGTGCCCCGCATCGTCCCCGTGATGGCGCAGAAAGCCCCCGGCGACCTGATCACCGGCGCCCTGTGGAACGCCAACGTCAAGGCGCTCGGGGACTTCCTCACCGGAACCCCCGCCTTCTGGGGCTACCAGTCCTCCGCCCAGGCCGTCGCGAACGCCACCTTCGCCAGCATCACCTTCGACACCGAGATCATCGACACAGAAGGCGGCCACTCCACCGCCACCAACACCAGCCGGTACGTGTGCCAGGTCGCCGGCACCTACTCCGTCCAGGCCAGCGTCTGCTGGGCAACGAACACCAGCGGATTCCGTGCCTCCCGGATCACCAAGAACGGCACGACCGTCCCCACCAGCGAGCAGATCATCGCGCCCGTCAGCGGCTTCGCCACGACCGCGTTCACCGCCACCGACGTCGCGCTCGCCGTCGGCGACTACATCGAGCTGGGCGGCTACCAGTCCAGCGGCGGATCCCTGTCCACCACCAGCAACGGCGGCTTCGACTACACCAGCTACCTGCGCGCCCGCTGGGAGAGCAACTAGCCCGGGGAGGGCTCATGGTCACACCCGATTGGCGCCGCCTGGTCGACCACGTGATGGCCGTTCCGGAGCGGATCTACGAGCACTGGAACAGCTCCGACGGCTGGGACAACGACACCGAGTTCGGCAAGCAGTTCGGCGAGAACCGCGTCTCCTGGTGCGTGATCTTCGACTGGGACATGTACGCCGACGTGGACCTGAAGGCTGTCGTGCCGAAGGTCGACAACGTCAACGTCTTCACCAACTGGGCGAAGCAGCGCGGCCAGTGGTCGGAGTACCCCAGCCTCGGCGCCTGGGTGAACCTGTCGAACGGCGGCCACACGGAGATCGTCACGGGGTTCGACGAGGTCTACGTCTACACCAAGGGCGGCAACTCCGTGAAGGCCGGCTCGACCGACAACGGCCAGGGCAACGGCGTCTGGTCGCACAAGACGCTCCGCCGTTCGTCGCACGTCGTCGGCTACTTCGCGCCGCGCTTTCCCGACGGGATCTGCCCGCCGACCGCCGACCCCGCCGATCCGCGCGGCGGCAAGCCGGTCGCCGCCTGGCGCTGGACCGGACCGGCCGCACCCACCACCCCGCAGAACAAGCCCGAGGAGGACACCATGCCCGCACCCGTCGATGTCTGGGCCTACAAGAACACCAAGGCCGGCGACAAGCACGACATGCACCAGGCGCTCGTCAACGCCGAGACGAACAGCGCCAAGGCCGCGTCCGCCGTCGCCGCGCTCGACGCGAAGGTCGCCAAGCTCGCGGTCGGCGGCGTCGACCTGGACGCCCTGGCGGCGAAGGTGGCCGCGCTGCTCCCGCGCCCGGCGACGGCGGCCGAGATCGCCGACCTGCTCGCGGCCCGGCTCAAGGCGTGACCGTGGCCGCCGAACTCCCCGCGCGCGGCACACCTGAGTACCGGTGGTGGATGGCCGGCGCCGAGGCCGAAGCCGCCGCTCGCAAGGAGGGCCGCAGCAAGGCCGGGCTCGCCGTCCGGGACTTGGTCGACGGCCTGGCCGAGCACCAACCGGACATGACCGAGGCGGACATCGCCGCCCTCGTCGCCTACGTCTTCGGCGCCACCGAGACGCCGATCCCCACCCAGCAGAACGGATTCGCCATGAGCAGCATCGGACTTCCGCCCGTGACCACCGTCGTCAAGGACGCCAGGACGTACGCCGTCGACCTCGCCGAGCGGGTGGCGTCGACCTTCGTCGTCGCGACCGGCGGTGTCCTGATCACCGCGACCACCGACACCGTCGGGCACCTGAGCTTCTGGCAGAGCGTCGCGGCCGGCGGCGTCGCCGCGGCGGGATCGCTCGTGAAGGGCATCCTCGCGCGGGCCTTCGGCACCAAGGACAGCGCCTCGCTGGCCAAGGGGGTGTGATGCGGGCCGCGCCGGTCCGGCTGGCGTGCGCCCGGGTCGGCTGGCGCGGCCTGGCACTCGTGCTCTCCGGGGTCGCCTGGATCTCCTACGGCGCCGGCCTGACCGTACAGCCGCGGTACGGCACCGTCCGGGGGATCACGGTGCTGCTGCACCTGCTGCCGATGACGGCCTGGGGGTGTCTGTGGATCGCGTGCGGCGTGGCCTGCCTGCTCTACGCGCTGGCCGGCACGGGGCGGGACCAGTCCGGATTGGTGGCGGCGGTGGTACCGCCGCTGCTGTGGGCGGTCGCCTACGCGCTCGGGGGAATGGTGGGGGTGGGGGTGGCCTGGTCGGGGGTGGCACCGTGGGCGTCCCACGCCGGACTGATCTACGTGATTGCCCGGGTGACGCGTCCGCCGCGGATCGTGGTGGTGGGGGCCGATGGAGAATCCTGAGACCTGGCTCGGCGTGCTGGCCATCGCCATCACGACGGCCGGCGCGGTCGTGATGAAGTGGATCAACCGGGGCCGCCCAGAGGTTCAGTTGTACGAGCCCGCGGATCTGGACGGCGCCGACCTGACGACGATCGCGGGCATTGCCACGGTCGTCAGCCGTCAGTCCCTGAAGATCTCCGCGCTGGAGGCGAAGACCGCGGCGCAGGGCCGGTATCAGCGTGTGCTGGTGGCGGCCCTGCTGCGCGCGGGCGTCCCGGTGCCGGACCCTGACCCTGAAGACGAGCCGCTGATACGCGGCTGACCACTGCGCCCCCGCTCGGCTCCGGCCGCGCGGGGGCGCTTTCGGCGTTCAGTCCTCGCGCAGCGCGAGGTCCGGCCGGCACCGCGGGCAGGGGGTCGCGGGGTACGCCGGGTTGGCGAGGGAGTCTCTCGCGGCGCCGCGGTTGAGGGGGGACATCTGCTCGGTGCTGCCGGGGCAGCCGTGCCGGTGCAGGATCGGCATGCGATCGCCCTGGATCGGCTCCAGGCGCCACCATTCCATGCCGGCGGGCGGCTGTATCCGTGGCAGGGGCCGGCCCGCTTCCCGCTGCGCCTTCCGCTCAGCCGTCGCGATCGCCTGCTGCACTTCCGCGAGCTGGAGCCGCAGGTGTGTCTCGATGACACGGAGGCGCGGCAGATCCGGTGGCAGCTCGCTCATGTGTTCGATACTAGCTCCGCGCTGATAGACGAGCATCCGGGCGGGCGTGCCTAGGCTGCGCGCGCGGCCTTGTGGAGGCCCTGGATCGTGTCGATGGCGTGTCCGACTCCGGCCGCGGCGATCGCGACGTGCAGGGCCTCGGCCGCCGCAGACGCTTCGATCATCAGCTCCTCGTGCCGGGCGTCCTCGTCCTCGGTCCACGGGCGAAGGTGCGGGGAGGTCCATTTCGGGGCGTCCTTGACCGGCTCGGCCTCGGCGCGGCGCGCGGTGTCCACGGCCGTACGGTGCTCTTCGACGGCGGCCCATGCCTGGTGGGATCGTTTCTGTGCTGCGATCAGCTCGGGCGGGAAGTCGGTGTCGTCGGCCATGGGCGCACCTTACGACGGGCCTCTGACAACGGTGCACCCGACGCGCGTCACAGCGCCTGAACAGCCCGGACAATCAGCGTCCGCGCGTCCGCCCCGTAGACCGCTTGGGCCGCCAGCTCGGCGAAGGCGTCGGCATACAGGGCGATCTCCGGGGCCTGCGTGATCGTCAGGTGCCCCGAGACGAGCTCGACGCTCACCTGCTCCGCATCGAAGATCCAGAACCCCTCAACCGGCATCCTCGTCCTGTCCGGCCCGGCCGGGATGACGCCCACGCTGACGTTCGGCAGCGCGCTCACCGTGATCAGGTGCCCGAGCTGCCCCACCATTACCTCGGCGCCGCCGATCCCGGACCGCAGGACGGACTCCTCAAGGAGGAATGCGAAGGTCTTGCCCGGCTGGTGCAGCACCGCTTGCCGCTCCATCCGGGCGTCTACGGCCGCGGTCACATCGTCGACCTCGACGCGGCGCCGCTGGACCGCGCGGAGCACGGCCTCGGTGTAGGTACGGCTCTGGATCAGACCGGGGATGAACCACGACGAGTAAGACCGAAACCGGCTGGTGCGCTCGAACAGCGGGCGTACGGCGAGCTGCGCGTGCTTCAGGCCGGCGCGCTCCAGGCGGCGCCACTCGATGAACATGCCCTCGACGGCGCGGAGGGATTCGACGAGTTCGGGTGCCAGGGCGTCGGCGGCGCAGGCGCGGCACCAGACCCTGATGTCGTCGGCCGAGGGCGCGGTTCGGGCGTGCTCGATACGGCTGACCTTGGACGGGTACCAGCCGCACGCGGCGGCGAGGTCCCGGCCGGAGAGCCCGGCCTCCCGGCGGATCTCAGCCAGCCGGTCGGCCAGGACCCGCCGGGCCTGCTGCACGCTCGATGACGCGGAAGTGGGCATGGGTCAGATGGCCGGAGTGTACTCCGTGTGCGGGATGGCCCTGTCCCATACGGCCTCGAACGCCGCAGTGAGGGCCTTGGCCAGGTCGGGGTCGGTGCGGTACTCGCGGCCTTCGGCGGCGAGCTGCCCTTCGCCGGTGAAGTGGTGGAAGAGCACGGTCTCGTCGTCGAACACCCAGAAGTCCGTGGCGGGGAGCAGCAGGTCTACGGCATGGCGCCGTCCGAGCCACCTCACCGCCTCTCCGGCGGCGAGGTTACCGGGCGTCAGGTCGTACTCGTACAGGGCGTAGGGGTGCAGCGGTTCGGACACGACGCGGGCCCGGCGGACGGTCACGCCCCGGGAGACCGCGGCGGCGACGTGGTCGTGCCAGCCGTTCCACCAGGAGCTGCGATCGGTGATGTCGAGCCGTCGCCCGTTCTGCCAGGCGATGAAAGCCGGGTCGTCCAGCATGTAGCTGTCGCGCGTCTCCAGATGGATCGCGGACCGCCGGGCCTTCGCGAGGGCTTCACGTGCTGGGGGTTGCACTGTCGTCTCCGTCCGGGCGGGGGATGTACTGCAACATCTCGGCGGGCAGCCGGATCATCGTCTCGTGGGGCGGGATCGCGGTGGAGTGGCCGGGGATCGAGCCGACCTCCTGGGCCTGGAGGACGGTGGCCTCGTCGGCCTTGTACGACTGGATGATCAGGTCGCCGGTGGTGTCGTCGAGCCAGATGGTTGGGGATTCGTCGACCGGGGTGTTGCTGATGATCCCGAGGAACTTTAGGGCCATGGGCGCATCGCCTCCGAGTGGATTGCACGGGATTCCACCGACTGTCGTCCGTGGCTGATGCGCCGTCAAGAGCGCCTACGGCCGCACGGGGGCGGCCCGTCGCCCGGCGGGGCGGGATCTCGCAGAATCTCGCAGAATCCACTAGGTGGCTGCGGTCAGCGCTCCCTAGCGTCGAAGGGCGCCCGCCTCGTCGCCGATCGGGGCGGGCAAGAAAATGCCCCGCGACCGCGCCACGGTCCGGGGTGTGGACGACCGGGAAGGGTCGACATGAACGAGCCTACAGGCCACGCCCTCGACACCGGGGCGGGCCCGGTACTGCTGGACCACCCGGTCGGGCGCGGCGTGGAGTCGCCCTCCGTCGCCGCGTGGCGGGCCTACATTGAGCACACTCGCAGCGGCTGCGACGAGTGCCGTACGAGTACCCGCACCTGCCCCACCGCCAATGAGCTGTGGGCGGCGTACAGCAAAGCCGGGCGGACGGCGTGACTGCGGCGGCCGTCGCGTTGTGCGCGTGCTGCCAGCAGCCCGTACAGCCGGGGCAGGGCCGGCGTATCCCGGTCGACCAGGGCACCAGTGCGTCGGCCGACGTCCTGCTGCACCGCTGGCTGTGCACCCCGGTGAACGCGTACGGCGGCCGGAAGCGGAACCAACTGGTGCAGCGGTGACCGCGCCGGCCGTGTCTGTGGACTGCGTCTCCGCCACCCTGCTCGGCCCCGTCGGACATAACCGCTGCCCCGGCAACGGACCGACGTACCTCCCGGGGACACCTCGCGGCGGTGCGCCAGCCTTGCCGCAGATACCGTGCGGCTGCCCGTGCCACGGCCGTACGGCGAAGGGCGGGAGCTGAATGCCGCACCCGGAGATCCGGTTCGGCCAGTGCTCCACGTGCGGCGCCCTGGTCGCCATGACGGTGATCGTGGACGAGGAGACGGGCAGCGAGACGCCCGTCGGTCCCGCGTCCTGCCGTAACGGGCACCCGAACTGATCGCCCGCCCTTACGCCCCCCGGCTGCTGGCTGCCCCCGTGCTGGCGGTCGGGGGGTCGGTGTCGAGCAGTTCGCCGATCGTGATGTCGATGGTGTGGGCGATCAGCAGCAGCCAGGAGAGGCGGGCGTCCGTCTCTCCGTTCTCGATGCGCTGGAGGGTGCGGCGGTCGAGGCCGGCGCGGACGATGTCGTCTTGGGTGCGCCCGGCCCATTCCCGGTGTCGGCGGATGCGGTCGCCGAGCGCGCGTCGCTCGGCTGGGAATCTCGGCGGGGGCTTCGTCGGCACCCGTTGAGCCTTGAGCGGCGCAAGATCATCTGTCTGCGTCTGGCTAGACGCTTTTTGTGATCATGATTGAGGTGCGGATACCCGGGTACCTACCTGAGCATCCCGTGATCGAGCCCCACGACCGCGTTCCGTCGTGGGGCTAGAGTTGCTGAGCGAAATCCGAACACATGTTCACACGATCGGGTGAACAACGAGGTCAGCATGCATCCGTTAGGCAGTGGGAGGCATCTGACCCCCATAAGCGCGCCGGGGACCGTATCGGGCGGCCCCGTGTCGGGACCTCGGCGCAAGGCGGCCCCCCGCGGTGAACTCGCGGGGGGCCGTTCTTCATTCTGCCTCGCCGCGCTGGGAGATCCGTCCGGGGAATTTTGGGGACGGATCGGGGACGACTGCCCTCAAGTAGGTTCCAGAAGAGGGTCAGCGGATTCCGAGAGATTCCAGGAAACGGCGAACGGCCAGGGCCCGCATACGCGTTGACCTGGCCGTTCGTGTGCTCCGCTGCTGGTGAGCAACGGTGCCCCAGGCAGGATTCGAACCTGCGACACCAGCTTTAGGAGAGCTGTGCTCTATCCCCTGAGCTACTGGGGCGGGGAACACCGCGCAGTATAGCCGCTGCGGTGATCCACCGAGCGCGGGAGCCTCCCCGGCGGCCGCCCGCCGGCGTGGAACCGCCGCCCGGGCGTCCGGCGTTCGGGTGCGCAGCCGGTGGCGTTCAACCTGCGTACACCCGGCTTCAAGGCCGGGGCATCATAGTTCCGCCTCGTGTCTACTTCTTCCTCCCGGTCCCGCCTCGCCTCCACCGGCGCCGCGGGGCTGGCCCTGTCCGGACTCGTCCTCACCGGTCTGGTCGTCGCGCGGCCCGCGGTCGCCGCCGACGCGGCCGGCTACCAGAACATTCGGATCAACGAAGTCACCTCGTCGAACAGCGACACCGTCGAGCTGTACAACACCGGCTCGACCGCGGTGAGCATCAGCGGCTGGAAGATGTCCGACGACAGCTTCTCGGCGCAGTCGTTCAGCCCCTCGTCGAGCACGATCCCGGCGGGCGGCTTCGTCACCTTCAACTCGCCCAAGGGACTGGGCGACTCCGACAAGCTGGTGATCCACACCTCCGGCGGCACGGTCGTCGACCGGGTGGACTGGGCGACCGACAAGGCCAAGCCGGCGATGGCGCGGTGCGGCGGCGACGGCACCGGGACGTGGGTCACCACGACGGCGACGACCACGTTCGGCGCGGCGAACGCCACGGGCTGCCCCGCGTCGGTGCCCGCGTCGAGCGGCGTACGGATCAACGAGGTCACCTCCAGCGGCGCGGACACCGTGGAGCTGTTCAACGGCGGCACGTCCGCGGTGAACATCGGGTCGTGGAAGTACGTCGACGGCGACACCGGCCACAGCCCGGCGACCGTCTCGTCCTCCTCGCCGAGCGCGACCACCGTCCCCGCGGGCGGCTACGTCACCTTCGACTCCACCATCGGCCTGGGCGACAACGACTCGGTCTTCCTGCTCGACGGCAACGGCAACACCGTCGATTCCGTGACGTGGGCCACCGACGGCGCCAAGCCCTCGTACGCCCGCTGCGCCAACGGCACCGGCGCGTTCCGGACCGCCACGGCCGCGACGCTCGGCGGCACGAACTCCTGCTCGGGCACCGGCGACGGCGGCACAGGCGGTGGCACCGGCGGTGGCGGCACCGGTGGTGGCACCGGCCATCTGCTCGGCGGCGGGGGTTCGCTGACCAGCGGCTGCACACCCGAAGCGCCCTCCGGTACGGGCTCCACCCCGTCGGGCACCTCGGCGTGGCCGGGCGGTCTCGACGTCACGATCGCCGACAACGTCTGCGCGTTCACCACGTCCACCGGTCCCGAGGGCCGCGACGTGAGCGGCCTGGCCTTCGCCCCGGCCGACCCGTCGGTGCTGTGGGCCGCCAAGAACAAGAACTGGCTGTACAAGCTGGTCAAGAGCAACGGCAAGTGGATCCCCGACGCGTCCTGGAGCGCGAAGGGCAAGCAGATCCGCTTCGCCGGCGGATCGGGCGAGCCGGACTCCGAGGGCGTCACCGTCGGCGGCAACGGCCACATCTACGTGACCTCCGAGCGGGACAACACCAAGAATTCGGTCCCCAAGGACACGATCATGGAGTTCGACCCCGCCGCGACCGGAACGACCCTCGCACCGGTCCACCAGTGGGACATGACCTCGCAGTTCCCGCAGCTCGACACCGGCAGCAAGGACGACGCCAACCTGGGCTTCGAGGGCGTCGGCTACGTACCGGACAGCTGGCTGACCGCGAACGGCTGGACCGACCCGCTCACCGGCGCCGCCTACAACCCGGCGAACTACCCGCTGCACGGCTCGGGCCTGTTCTTCGCCGGCCTGGAATGGGACGGCACCCTGCACGTCTACGGCCTCAACTCCAACGGCACCTTCACCACCTTCGGCACCGTCGCGACCGGCAAGCCGTCGGTGATGGACGTGACCTACGACGCCGGAACCCAGCGCATCGTGGCGACCTGCGACAACACCTGCGGCGAGACGCACACCTTCCTGAAGGTCAACTCCGCGGGAGCGATCGTGCCGGACGTGACCTACACCAACCCGGCCGTCATGCCGACCGACAATCTGGAGGGCTTCGCGATCGCGCCGACCTCCACCTGCGTCAACGGCGAGCGCGAAGCGGTCTGGAGCGACGACGGCATCTACGGCTTCGGCTCCGGAAGCTCGTCCTACGGGCACGCCCTCTACAGCGGCACCTTCCCCTGCTGAACCGGTGAGCCGGTGAGCCGGTGAACCGCTGAGCCGGTGGACTACTGATCCGCGTGTCCGAAGCTCCCGGTGGTCAGGGCCGTACGGTCCCCCGGCCGCCGGGAGCTTTCGCGTGCGGCCTCGGCGCCAGAGCCGCACGCAGCGCCGGCGTGAGGATGCGGCGCGTCTCGGCCGGGGTGAGAGTGGCGGGCGTGGGGAGCGGATTGAGGTAGCGGGTGTAGATGAGGCCGCCGAGGACCGTCACCACGGCCGTGGCACGGGACGTGGCGTCCCGGCCGCCGAGAAATTCAACAAGACGGGCCAGCAGCTCGCGTTCGAGGAATTCCCGGATCACCTCGGCGGCCTCGTCGCTCCGGGCGGTGAGCCGCAGGAAGTCGGCGTCCTCCCACAGACCCGTCACCGCGTCGATCAGGCGGCCGGGCAGGGTGACCGGGTCGCCGCCGAGCACGTCGTCCACCGCCAGCGCGTTGACGCACTGGAACTGCATCACGTCCGCGAACAGGCCCTTCTTCGAGCCGAAGTGGTACGCGATCAGCGCCGGGTCGACGCCGGCCGCGGCGGCCACCGCGCGGACGGTCGTACGCCGGTATCCGCGTTCCAGGAACAGCGCGTGGGCCGCCGTGACGATCGACTCGCGGGTCGGCGGCCTGCCACGGGGACGGCCACGGGTGCGGGCGGGGGAGCGGGCAGGTGCGGCGGAGTTCATCAGCGTTGAGCCTGCGGTGGGTGATCGGCACAGTCAAGGCGTTCCGACAACCCGACGAACGGACGACCCGACACCATGCGTATCGCAGTCTTCGGCGCCAACGGACCCACCGGCCGCCACCTCACCGACCAGGCACTCGCCGCCGGCCACGACGTCGTCGCCGTGACCCGCCGCCCCGGCTCCCTGCCCTCCGGGCGGCCGGGCCTGACCGTGGCCGTCGCCGACGCCACCGATCCGGCGGCCGTCGCCGACGCGGTCGCCGGCACGGACGCCGTCCTGTCCGCGCTGGGCACGCGCTTCAGCAAGGAGACCATCACCACGTACTCGGCGAGCGCCACGGCCATCACCGGGGCCATGGCCCGCCACGGCGTCACGCGCCTGCTCGCCATCAGCTCCAGCATCGCCGATCCGGACTGGCGCCCCACCGGCGCGCACTTCTTCAACCATGTGCTCGACCCGCTGGTGAACCGGCGCCTCGGCCGTACCCTCCACGAGGACATGCGCCGTATGGAGGACGTCATCCGCCGGACGGACCTCGACTGGACCCTCGTACGGCCCTCCGGCCTCTTCGAGCACCCCGGCGTCACGGACTACCGCACCGCCGGGACCAGCGCCGACGGCGTCTTCACCGCCCGCTCCGACCTCGCCGCGAGCATGCTGCGCGAACTGGAGGAACGGCGGTACGTCCGGATGGCCATGGGTGTCATCACGACCGCCGTGAAGCCGAACATCGCCAAGCTGATCTGGCAGGAGGGCGTGAAGAAGAAGTGAGCCGGGCGGCCTGGCCCTTTCGGGGCGTCCGGGCCGTCCGGGCCCGGTCACGGCAGCAGTTCGAGGATCTCGGCGGCGAGCGGGCCCGCGGAGGCGGGGTTCTGGCCGGTGTGCAGATTGCGGTCGCTGACGGTGTGCGGCGCCCAGGGGGCGCCTTCCTGGAAGTCCACGCCGAGCCGGACGAGGCGGTCCTGGAGCAGCCAGCGGGCCTTGTCGGCGAAGCCCGCCTGGGTCTCCTCGACGTTGGTGAAGGCGGTCACCCGGTAGCCCGCGAAGGGGGAGGGGGCGGCGCCGTCCGGGCCGGTGGTGGCGAGCAGCGCGGCGGGCGCGTGGCAGACGATGCCGAGCGGCTTGCCGGAGGCCAGCGCCGCGTTGAGCAGCGCGCCGGAGTCGGTGTCGGCCGACAGGTCCTCCATGGGGCCGTGGCCGCCGGGGTAGAAGACGGCGTCGTAGTCGTCGAGGCTGACGTCCGCCAGCGCCACCGGGTGCTGGAAGGCGGTGATCTTCGTCAGCTCGTCGGCCATCGCCGCCGCGCCCTCCTCGCCGCCGTTGAACTCGGGCGCGAGGCTCGCGCGGTCCACGGCCGGCACGACACCGCCCGGGGTCGCGACGGTCACCACATGGCCCGCTTCGGTGAAGGTCCGGTACGGGACCACGGCCTCCTCCGCCCAGAAGCCGGTCGGGTGCGCGGTGCCGTCGGCGAGCGTCCAGTGGGTGGCCCCGGTCAGGACGAACAGGATCCTTGCCATGGAGATGCCCTTCTCTCTCTTTCGCCGATGCGTTGCCCCCACCGGCCAACGTACGCCGGGACCGGGCGGGGAGGCGCGGGGAGGTGCGGGGAGGAATACGCGGGCGTGGCATACTGTTCGGGAAGTTGAATGCTCAACCAAACAGGATGGGCGAGACAGGACGGTGGGTGCGATGCAGTTCGGGATCTTCACGGTCGGTGACGTCACCACGGACCCGACCAACGGACGGACGCCGAGCGAGCACGAGCGGATCAAGGCGATGGTGACCATCGCGCAGAAGGCCGAGGAGGTCGGCCTGGACGTCTTCGCGACCGGCGAGCACCACAATCCGCCCTTCGTGCCGTCCTCGCCCACCACCATGCTCGGCTGGATCGCGGCCCGTACCGACCGCATCATCCTGTCGACCTCCACCACGCTGATCACCACGAACGACCCGGTGAAGATCGCCGAGGACTACGCGATGCTCCAGCACCTGGCGGACGGCCGCGTCGACCTGATGATGGGGCGCGGCAACACCGGGCCGGTCTACCCGTGGTTCGGCAAGGACATCCGGCAGGGCATCCCGCTGGCCGTCGAGAACTACGCCCTGCTGCACAAGCTGTGGCGCGAGGACGTCGTCGACTGGGCGGGCAAATTCCGTACGCCGTTGCAGTCGTTCACCGCCACGCCGCGCCCGCTGGACGGCGTGCCGCCGTTCGTGTGGCACGGCTCCATCCGCAGCCCCGAGATCGCCGAACAGGCCGCGTATTACGGCGACGGCTTCTTCCACAACAACATCTTCTGGCCGATGGAGCACACCAAGAAGATGGTCGGCCTCTACCGGCGCCGGTTCGCCCACTACGGGCACGGCACCGAGGAGCAGGCCGTCGTCGGGCTCGGCGGGCAGGTGTTCATGCGCCGCAATTCGCAGGACGCCGTGCGCGAATTCCGGCCGTATTTCGACAACGCCCCCGTCTACGGGCACGGCCCCTCGCTGGAGGACTTCACCGAGCAGACGCCGCTGACCGTCGGCTCCCCGCAGGAGGTCATCGAACGGACGCTGACCTTCCGCGACGCCGTCGGCGACTACCAGCGCCAGCTCTTCCTGATGGACCACGCCGGGCTGCCGCTCAAGACCGTGCTGGAACAGCTCGACCTGCTCGGCGAGGAGGTCGTGCCCGTGCTGCGCGAGGAATTCGCCAAGGGCCGGCCCGCCGAGGTGCCCGACGCGCCCACCCACGCCTCCCTCGTCGCCCGCCGCGACGCGGAGGCCGCCACGGACGGCAACGCGATGGAGGTGCGGGCATGACGTACGCGAACGCCGTCAGCGGCGTCAACGGTGTCGACGGTGAGGGGGCGCGCCGGCTCACCGTCGTCACCGCCGGTCTCAGCCAACCGTCGTCGACCCGGCTGCTGGCCGACCGGCTCACGGAGGCGGTACGGCGGCACGTCGCGGGTGACGTCGAGGTGCGGGTGGTCGAGCTGCGCGACCTGGCCAACGACATCGCGCACAACATGCTCACCGGCTTCCCTGCGCCGGGTCTGCGCGACGCCGTCGACGCGGTGACCGGCGCTGACGGCCTGATCGCCGTCACCCCGGTGTTCAGCGGCTCCTTCAGCGGACTGTTCAAGTCGTTCTTCGACGTCATCGACAAGGACGCGCTGGCGGGCACCCCGGTGCTGGCGGCCGCCACCGGCGGCACCGCCCGTCACTCGCTGGTCCTGGAGCACGCCATGCGGCCGCTCTTCGCCTACCTGCGGGCGATTGTCGTACCGACGGCCGTGTACGCGGCCTCCGAGGACTGGGGCGCGACGGCCACCCGAAACGGTGACCGTCCCGGCCACGGTGTTGACGACGGCGTTGACGGCACCCTCGCCGCACGCATCGACCGCGCAGGCGCCGAACTCGCCGCCCTCATGAACGCCCGCCCGTCCCGCCCGGTCGGTGGGGTCGGCGAGGCCGGTGCGACCGGTGCGGGTGACGAAACGGACGACGACGCCGTGGTGCCGTTCGCCGAGCAGCTCGCCGCACTGACCGTACGCGGGTGAGGGTGACTTCCGGGGCGGCGTATTGACGATCCCGGTTGACGGGTCCGGGCGGCTACGACGCGGTCGCCCCGGACCCGGGCCCGTGCGGGCCGCCCGCCGCGGCGGTGGTGTCGGTGTCGGTTGGACGGTCGTCCAGGAATTCCACGACCGCCAGCCCCGCAAGCGCCACTACCGCGATCCAGAAGATCACCATGCCGGTCGGGTACGACCACAGCGCCAGCACCACGGACGCGACGGCGACGACCGCCCAGCGCAGCCAGACGCGGAAACGGTTCACCCACGGACCCACCGGCCCCAGCGACGTCACCCCCGCGGCCTCCCGTACGGCCGCGATCCCCGACTCCCACATGGCGCGCACCCGCACCGCCCACCGCCCCGGACCGCTCAGCCACGCACCCAGCGCGACCACGACCCCCAGTGTGATGACCATCCGGACACTCGCCCGCAGAAAACGCACCACTTGGTCGTAGACCGCCGCCGCTGCCGCATGGTGCACATCGGGCGCGAGGTGATCGAGGTAGAAGGTGCGGAAGAGGGCCAGTGCGATACCGAGGACGGCGACACCCGCGGCGATGCCGAGCGCGGCGGCCACCAGTGCCCGCCGCCGGCGCACCGCGAGCAGCACCCCGGCGCCCGCGACGACGACGGCCACCACCGGCAGCCAGTCCCCGGCCAGTTGCAGCGCCCGGAAACCGGTCTTCACCCGCCCGATCTCGTCGGACTTCACCAGCGTGAAGTCCGTCCGCACCTCGGGAATGCTCGCCGCCGCCTTCAGCCCGCGGTCCACCAACTGCTGCTTCACCGTGGCGACCACCGGCGCCAGATCGAGCGTCACCGTGTTGTTCTCGACCTGCACCGCGGAATCGTTACTGCCCGTCAGCGCGTCGACGACCGCGGTGTGCGCCTGACGGTTCAGCTGCTCCCACACCGTCGAGAAGGCGCCGCTCGACACAAAGGTCAGCACCGTGCCGTGCACGAAGTCCTTCACCCCGGCGCCGATCGGCCCGCTCAGCCCGCCGAGCGCCGCCTCGATCCCCGGCCGGTCCGACGGCGTCACGCTCGACAGCAACGAGTCCAGGTCGACGCGGTCCATGATCGCCGACGTCACCCGGTCGGATATGCCCGCCTGCACATGCGGGTTGTCGGCCAGCGGCGCCATCGTCTGCACATAGCGGTCGGTGCTGCCCATGACGTCGGCCACCCACACCGCCACGGCGCTGAGCGGCGCGAACACCGCCGCCAGTGTGATCAGCACAGCGGAGAAGAACGACCGCAAACGGTGCCGTGACGTCAGCCCCGCCACCCGCGCCCGCAACGCCGTCAATTCGGCGCGCTCGCCGTCGTCCAACGGCCCCGCCCCCGACGCGGGGCCGCCCGCGGTGGCCGCCATCCACGTACCCCCTGCCTGCGCGCTGCCCGCGCCCTGCTCGTGCGGTGACCGCCCGAACGGACCGGTCACCCTCAAGGGAACGTGCTGCCCGCGGCGGGCGCGCGCGGAGTTGGTACGTCAGGGTCTACGGCGGCGACGGTGGCGGGGTTGTCGCCAAATCGCCTTTTGCGGAGTCCGTGGCGGTGTGGGGTGACACGTCGCGGTACCTCACCGCGCACCGGCCCGCTCACCGGGTCACGCCATCCGAGTGACGATGCGTTAGTCGTATGGAATGGGTGGTTACTCATTGTTGTGTCGGTGCCGCACACCTGGTGAAGCGCCGGTCGCGCGGCGGACCACTCCGTGACCGTCATCGCCACCCGGGACGGTCGTCCGATGGCGGTCGCGGTTAATTCCCGGCCCGGCGCGCGGCCACCGCCGCGGACGTCACCGACACCAGGAACGGAGGGGCCGCCGCGGCTCCCGGTACGGGGACCGGGTCCGCGGCGGCCCCTCGGCACACGGGCCGGCGCCCACCCGCGCGGCCGTCCTGACGGCCGCCGCCGTCTCGCCCGGCCGCCGCCGTCTCGCGTGGCGAGGCCGCTGAGCTGCGCCTAGCGTGGAACTGCCCGGGGGACGGCCGCGCCAAGGGAGACCCACGTCATGGCCCGTAGCACGCCGGACACCTCAGCAGCATCCGGACTCGGCAGCGGCCCCCAGCCCGGCGGGAAACCGGGCCGCAGCAGCGTCGTCGGCACCCCGTCCCACCGCTGGTGGGTGCTCGGCGTGATCGGCCTGGCGCAGCTCATGGTGGTGCTCGACGCGACCATCGTGAACATCGCGCTGCCCTCCGCCCAGCAGGATCTCGGCTTCACCGACGGCAACCGCCAGTGGATCGTGACGGCCTACGCCCTCGCCTTCGGGTCGCTGCTGCTGCTCGGCGGCCGGCTCGCCGACCTCGTCGGCCGCAAGGCGGTCTTCCTGACCGGCCTGATCGGCTTCGCGGTCGCCTCGGCGATCGGCGGCGCCGCCCCCAACTTCGGCGTCCTGGTCACCGCACGCGCCCTCCAGGGCATGTTCGGCGCCCTCCTGGCGCCCGCGGCCCTGTCGCTGCTCACCACGACCTTCACCGACGCCAAGGAGCGCGCCAAGGCGTTCGGCATCTACGGCGCCATCGCGGGCGCCGGCGGCGCCGTCGGCCTGCTGCTCGGCGGCCTGCTCACCGAATACCTCGACTGGCGCTGGTGCCTGTACGTCAACCTGGTCTTCGCCGTGCTCGCCTTCGTCGGCGGCCTACAACTGCTGCACGGCGGCACCCTGCCCGACCGCCCCAAGCTGGACATCCCCGGCACCGCCCTGGTGTCGGCCGGCCTGTTCTGCATCGTCTACGGCTTCTCCAACGCCGAGACCCACCATTGGGGCTCCGTGCAGACCTGGGGCTTCCTGGTGGCGGGCGGCATCCTGCTGATCGCCTTCTACGCCTGGCAGCGCCGCGCCGAGCACCCACTGCTGCCGCTGCGGGTGGTGACCGACCGCGACCGAGGCGCGTCCTTCCTGGCGATGTTCATCTCCGGCGCCGGTATGTTCGGCGTCTTCCTGTTCCTGACGTACTACCTCCAGCAGAGCCTGCATTACTCGCCCGTCTCCACCGGCCTCGCATTTCTTCCGATGATCGCCGTGATGATCGTGACGTCGGTGACCACCACCAATGTGCTGGTGCCGCGCATCGGCGCGCGGCCGATCGTGCCGACGGGCATGGCGCTGGCAGGCGTCGCCATGGTGTGGCTGACCGCCCTCGACCTCAACAGCACCTATGCCGCGCACGTATTGCCGCCGCTTCTGGTGATGGGTCTCGGCCTCGGCTCGATCTTCGCCACGGCGATGAATCTGGCCACCGCGGGTGTTCAGGCGCACGACGCGGGCGTCGCCTCCGCCATGGTGAACACCTCGCAACAGGTCGGCGGTTCCGTCGGCACCTCACTGCTGAACACCCTCGCCACCAGCGCCGCCACCAGCTACCTGGTGGGCCGCCAGCGCACCCCGGCATCGGCCGCCCAGGCGCAGCTGCACAGCTATTCCACCGCTTACTGGTGGTCGGCGGCCTTCTTCGCGGTCGGCATGGTGGTGACCTTCGTCCTCTACCGCAGCGGAAAGCCGCGCAGCCTGGCGCAGGCCGGCGAAACCGGCGCCAATGGTGACGGCGACCCCGAGGCGCCGCCCGCCGTGCACATGTGAACTCTCACATGGTGGAACCCCGCCGCAGGAAGGTGGTGGATACAGCTACCGTGCCGTCATGACAGCCAACACCGTGGTGGCCGCTCTCGACGCCGCCAGCGTCCGCCGCCTCACCACCGGCCAGGTCATCCTCGACGACGTCAGCTGGACCGTACGCTCCGGCGAGCACTGGGCCCTGCTGGGCGCCAACGGCGCGGGCAAGACGACGGTGCTCCGCCTCATCGGCGCCCTCATGCACCCCACCACCGGCACGGTCGACGTGCTCGGCCACCGCCTCGGCCGCGTCGACATGCGCGAACTGCGCGCCCACATCGGCCTGGTGTCGTCGTCGCAGAAGGTCCCGCTGGACGCCGCCGCGCACACCGTCGTGCTGACCGGCCACACGGGCACGGTGCAGCCGCTGTGGCGCAAGTACGACGCGGAGGTCCGCGAGCGCGCCCACGAGCTGCTGGCGGAGCTGGAGATCAAGGACCTGGCGGACCGCGCGTACGGCGTCTGCTCCGGCGGTCAGCGCGCCCGCATCCTCGTGGCGCGCGCACTCATGGCCGACCCTGCGCTGCTGCTGCTCGACGAGCCCTTCAACGCCCTCGACCTGCCCTCCCGCGAGGATCTCATCGACGCCATGCACCGCCTCGCGCTCACCCGTACGGGTCTCGCGACCATCACCGTCACCCACCACCTGGAGGAGCTGTCACCCGCGATCGGGCACGTACTGCTGCTCAAGGAAGGGCGGGTGCTGACATCGGGACCTGCCGAGCAGGTGCTGACCGGTGAGCGGATGACGCAGTGCTTCGGGCGGCCCATCGAGGTCAGCCGGCACGAAGGGCGGTGGCTCGCCCGCTCCGGGCGGCGCTGACCGCAAAGGGTGACTTCACGGGCGCCGTATTGACGGCCTCAGCGAAGCCACGGCAGGTCGGCGCGGTCCGGCCGGTGCAGACCCTCGGCGATGATGCGCGAGATCTCCCCTAGCTGGGCGGTCTGCTCGGGAGTGAGCCGGTCGAAGATCGCCGACCGCACGGCGTCGACATGACCGGGTGCGGTGCGCACCACCTCGTCGTAACCGGCGTCGGTGAGCACCACGACCTGACCGCGGCGGTCGGACGGGCAGCTCTCGCGGCGCAGCCACCCATTGCCCTCCAGCCGCGCGACGGCGTGCGAGAGCCGGGAGCGGGTGATCTTGGCGCGCTCGGCGAGTTCCGTCATCCGCATACTGCGGCCGGGCGTCTCCGATAGCGTGCTGAGCAGCGCGTAGTACATGTGCGGCATGCCCGCGTCACGCTGGAGCTGACGGTCCAGATGGTCCTCGAGCAGCGTCGTGGCGTGCAGGAAAGCGCGCCAGGTCGCCTGCTGGTCTTCGGTCAGCCATGTCATGGTGTTCATGGTACGTGCACTTCTTGAAGTTTCAATAAAAATGGCCCGTCGTGGCCCGCTCTCCGAGTGTGACGCAGGTCACAAGCGTGACAGGAAATATCCGGGGACGCGCTCCCCGTTTAGCCAGATGTCCGCGAAACGGGGAGTAGCTTTCCGTTTCAACTTCAACTTACGGGGACCGTGTCCCGTACTGCCGGATCGATCGGAAGGAGCCGTACGCCGTGACCGTCGACATCGTTGCTACGACCAGCAGCAGCAAGCCGCCGCGGACCGTGCGGCTGCGCGCCGACGCCACCCGCAACCGTGAGCGCATCGTCGCCGCCGCCCGCGAGGCCATCGTGGAGTTCGGCCCCGACGTACCGCTCGACGAGGTGGCCCGCCGGGCCGGTGTGGGCAACGCCACGCTCTACCGGCACTTCACCGACCGCGCGGAACTGATCCGCCAGGTCACCCTCTCCGTCATGGCCACGACCGCCGAGCGGGCCGAAGACGCCCTCGCTCAGGAGCCCGACGCCTTCTCCGCGCTGCGCCGCTTCGTCTTCGAGGCGGCGGAGGAACGGATCGGGGCGATGTGCCCGATGCTGTCGGACGCCTTCGACCGCCAGGACCCCGCGGTCACCCAGCAGGTGGACCGGCTGGAGCGATCGGTCATCGCCATCATGGACCGCGCGCAGAGCGCCGGCCTGCTCCGTACCGACATCGCTGTCGGCGACCTGATGGTCGCGCTGACCCAGCTCACCCGGCCGCTTCCCGGGACCGGCTGCGTCGGCTTCGACCGCTTCGTCCACCGCCACCTTCAGCTCTTCCTCGACGGGCTGCGCGCCCCCGCCGGATCCGTGCTGGTCGGGACCGCGGCCACCCTGGAGGACCTCAAAGCCGGAAATAAATAGTTCGCAATGCCCATGAACCGGGCGATAGCGTAGGAAAGTTCACCGACACACCGAAGCGCAGCTCACGGCCGCTCGACCGATGAACACCGCGACCGGATCCCGGACCACGATCCGCGCCCGGCGAACAGCTCGCTGACACACGTCCCCACGTCCTGTCACTCCGCATCCATTAGTGAGATCCAGTCATGCCTGAAACACGCCTTCCCGATCCCAAGCGCTGGACAGCGCTGATATTCATCGCCATCGCCCAGCTCATGGTCGTACTCGACGCGACCGTGGTGAACATCGCACTGCCCTCCGCGCAGGCCGACCTCGGCATCTCGGACGGCAACCGCCAGTGGGTCGTCACGGCCTACACCCTGGCCTTCGGTGGCCTGCTGCTCTTCGGCGGCCGCGTCGCCGACCTGTGGGGACGCAGGAACGCCTTCATCGTCGGCCTGCTCGGCTTCGCCGCGGCCTCCGCGCTCGGCGGCGCCGCCGTCAACACGGCGATGCTGCTCGGCGCCCGCGCCCTCCAGGGCGTCTTCGGCGCCCTGCTCGCGCCCGCCGCGCTCTCGCTGATCTCCGTGATGTTCACCGACGCCAAGGAGCGCGCCAAGGCGTTCGGCATCTACGGCGCCATCGCCGGCGCCGGTGCCGCCGTCGGCCTCATCCTCGGCGGTGTCCTCACCGAGTACCTGAACTGGCGCTGGGCCCTGTTCGTCAACATCTTCTTCGCCGTCGTCGCCGTGCTCGGCGCGATCGCCTTCATCCGTGAACCGGCCGAGGGCCGCAACCGCAACCGCCTCGACATCCCCGGCGTGATCCTCGCCAGCACCGGCCTGGTCGCCCTCGTCTACGGCTTCAGCCGCGCCGAGTCCGACGGCTGGAAGGCCGGCGTCACCATCGGCCTGTTCGTCGCCTCCGTGGTGCTGCTCGCCGCATTCGTGGTCGTCGAGGGCAAGGTCAAGGCCCCGCTGCTGCCGCTGCGCGTGGTCACCGAGCGCAACCGCGGCGGTGTCTACCTCTCGCTGGGCCTGGCCATCATCGGCATGTTCGGCCTGTTCCTGTTCCTGACCTACTACCTGCAGACGGTCATGGGCTACTCGGCGCTCAAGTCGGGCTTCGCCTTCCTGCCGATGGTCGGCGGCATGATCGTCGGCTCCACGCAGATCGGCACCAGGCTGATGCTGCGGGTCCGGCCGCGCTTCCTGATGGCGCCGGGCTTCCTGGTCGCCGCCGTCGGTATGTTCATCCTCGCGCAGATCAAGGTCGACTCCAGCTACGCCGAGGTCCTGCTGCCCGGCCTGATCCTGATGGGTCTCGGCATGGGTACGGCGTTCATGCCGGCGATGAGCCTGTCCGCGCACGGTGTGCGGCCCGAGGACGCCGGTGTCGCGTCCGCCATGGTCAACACCTCGCAGCAGGTCGGCGGCTCCATCGGTACCGCCCTGCTCAACACCCTGGCGGCGAGCGCCACCACCACGTGGATCCACTCGCACGTCAAGAGCCCGGCCGACCTGAAGAACCAGCTGTTCGTCAACCAGGCCGCCGTGCACGGCTACTCGGTCGCCATCTACTGGGCCACCGCCATCCTCGTGGTCTCCGCGATCCTGGCCTTCACCCTGGTGAACGCCGAGGTCCAGAACACCGCGGAGCGCGTCGGCGACGGCGACTCCGTCGAGGACATGCCGATCCCGGTCATCGCCCACTGACGACCCGGACGACGCTCAGACCGTCCAGGCGTCGCTCACCCGATCCGGTGAGCGTCTGAAAACGGCAGGTGCCCGCTTCTTCGAACGAGTGAAGAGGCGGGCACCTGCCGTTTGTCGTTCCGTACGCCCGGACCGCGGCGCGACTGTACGCGTCGCATGTGTTCCGTACGGCCTCAGAGACCCTGGGGCCAGTCGTAGGAGTCCGGCACGGTCACCTTCTGCGAAGGCGCGCCGTAGACGAGCGCGATCTCCTCGTGCGCGGCCAGCTTGATCGCGGCCGGGTCGCCGGTCTGCTCCTTGCCGTTGACGTAGACGTGCAGCTCCTTGCCGCCGCCGGTCTTGAGCGTGCCGAGGGTGTCCTTGGTCAGCGGTACGTTCCACTCGGTCATGAACTCGCCGAGGGTGAAGTCGGCCTTCACCGGCGACTCGATGTGGACGACGCCGCTGGTGTCGTGCGTGTGCAGCGGACTGATCTGCTGCTTGGCCTCGTCGATGCCGATCAGCGCCGGCACGGTGACGGCCTTGCCGTCCACGAACACATCGAGGTGGCTGTGGATGTGCAGCACCTGGCCCTCCTGCCCGAGCATCGGCAGCCCGGCCGCCTTGACCTGCGCCGAGGCGTCGGCCGGCGCCGGCCACGCGACGGAGGCGGCCGCGGGCTTGCTGTCGGTGCTGCCCGCCGCGCTCGGCGAGTTGCCCGCGCCCTTGCTGTCGTCGGACGTGGAGTCGGAACCGGAGCCGCAGGCGGCCAGGGTCACGGCACCGGCCAGCACGGCCACACCGATCGCGACGCGTCGTCGTTTCTGCATGAGAGTGAGGACTTCCTGTTCAGCCGAACTGGACGGAACGCTTGGCAAGCCCCATCCAGAAACCGTCGATGATGCTGCGCTGACTGCCGAGTTCGGACTCGGCGGCGCCGAGCGTAACGAACAGCGGGGCGAAGTGCTCGGTACGCGGGTGCGCCAACCGCCCCGCCGGTGAGGTGTGCTCGAAGTCCAGCAGCGCGTCCACGTCTTGGGCGTCCAGCGCGCGGTGCCCCCAGTCGTCGAACTCCGCCGACCAGCTCGGCGGCTGCGGACCCGCCCCGCGCAGCGCTGCCAGATTGTGTGTGAAGAAGCCGCTGCCGACGATCAGCACACCCTCGTCGCGCAGCGGCGCCAGCTTGCGGCCGATGTCCATCAGCTTCTGCGGGTCCAGCGTCGGCATCGACACCTGCAGCACAGGGATGTCCGCGCCGGGGAACATCTCCACCAGTGGTACGTACGCGCCGTGGTCCAGGCCGCGGTCCGGCACGTCCTGGACGGGAGTGCCGGCGCCGCGCAGCAGCTTCCGTACGGAATCGGCGAGCGCGGGCGCGCCGGGCGCCGCGTACCGCACCTGGTAGTAGTGCTCGGGGAAGCCCCAGAAGTCGTACACCAGCGGGACGGTGGTCGTCGCGCCGATCGCGAGCGGGGCCTCTTCCCAGTGCGCCGAGACGATGAGGATCGCCGTGGGGCGCGGCAGCGCGGCCGACCAGGCCGCCAGCTCACCGGGCCACAGCGGGTCGTCGGCGAGCGGCGGGGCGCCGTGCGAGAGGTAGAGCGCGGGCATGCGCTCCGGGGTTGCCGTGGTCATCGCGCACCCTCCTTGAAGTTTCAAGCGTACGGACGTCCACCGTAACCCCATATGCTTGAAGCTTCAAATAAGCTGTCGGAGTCGGCCGAGCGGGTGGCGTCACCCCAGTCGCTTCTCGAACCACGCAACATCGTGGTAGGCGCCGAATTTGTGGCCGACCTCCTCGTACACCCCGATCGGCCGGAAGTCGAAGCGCTCGTGCAGCCGCAAGGAGGCCGCATTCGGCAGCGTGACGCCCGCGTACGCGCGGTGCACGCCCTCGTCCGCCAGCGCCGCGAAGAGGGCCTCGTAGAGCCGTGTGCCGATTCCGCGGCCGCCCGCGTCTGGCGCGAGATAGATCGTCGTCTCCACCGATGTCGCGTACGCCGCCTTCGGACGGAACGGGCTGCTGGTCGCGTACCCCAGAATTCGCCCGGACGGTCCGGGAAATTGAGCAACCATGAGGCGGTGCGGGCCGTCTTCCGGGTGGGAGAGCAACCACGGGCGACGCTGCTCGGCGGTGAAGGGAACTACGTCGAACGTGATCGACGTTTCACGGATGTAGTGGTTGTAGATATCGGTAAGAGCGGTCAGGTCACCGTCTCTGCCGGGTCTGACCTGCACATCTATACGCTCTGACACCCTCTGTCCTCCCTGTGTGGCGCCACAGGGTACTGCATGATCACAAAAATCAGGTCACAAGATGGGAATTGTGACCGGATTCCAATCGTTATCCCGAGCAGGACGGGGCAGCCGGAAGGCATGAACCGCAGCCGGCACAAGCCGGCCGAGAGCGGGCAGCCGGCCCGACAGCCCGGTCCCACCGAGACCCGACCGCACCTTCGTAAGGGAGCACGCATGGCAACCCGTGCCGTCGCCCGTCGTCAAGCTGGCGGGACCAGTAGCGTTCGCGCCGCAGGCGGGGAAGTCGCCGACCGCGACCTCGTCGGCATGTACCTGGACGAGATCGCGCGGACACCCCTGCTCGACGCCGCCAGGGAAGTCGAACTCTCCCGCGACATCGAAGCGGGCGTTTACGCGGAACGCATACTCGCAGCCGACACCGAGCTTCCCGCCGACGCGGGCGGCGACGCCCGGCGCGAGGAGCTGGAGGCGATCGTCGCCGCCGGTGAGCGAGCCAAGGACATCTTCATCCGCTCCAACCTCCGCCTCGTCGTGGCCGTCGCCCGCCGCTACCCGCGCAGCGGACTCCCGCTCCTCGACCTGATCCAGGAAGGGAACGCCGGCCTGGTACGCGCCGTCGAGAAGTTCGACTACGCCAAGGGCTTCAAGTTCTCCACCTACGCCACCTGGTGGATCCGCCAGGCCATCACCCGGTCCATCGCCGACCAGTCCCGCACCATCCGGCTGCCCGTCCACCTCGTCGAGGAACTGGGCCGGATCCGGCGCGTGCAGCGCGAGTTCAACCGCGAGCACGGCCGCGACGCGGAACCCGCGGAGATCGCCGCCGAACTCGCCTCCACCCCTGAGCGCGTCACCGACGTCCTCGACTGGGCGCGCGACCCGGTGTCGCTCAACATGTCGGTCGACGCCGAGGGCGAGACCGAATTCGGTGACCTCGTCGAGGACGGCGCCGCGCCGTCGCCCGAGGACTCCGTCCTGGTCATGCTCCGCCGCGAGGAACTGGACGGCCTGATCGACCGCCTCGACGACCGGACCGCCTCCATCATCCGCGCCCGCTACGGCATCGTGGACGGCCGCGAGCGCACCCTGACCGAGGTGGGCAAGCAGCACGGCCTGACGCGCGAGCGCATCCGGCAGATCGAGAAGCACGCACTGGCCGACCTCAAGCGGATGGCCCGCGCCACCGGCCTCGACCAGTACGAAGCCGCCTGATCCACCCTCCCGGGGCCGCCGTCCCCCTTTCCGGCGGCCCCCACCAAGACCCGAACCCCGGTGCATCCCCCCCCCGCGCCGGGGTTCGGCCTGTCCCTGTCCCGACGCGCGCGACACCCGACCGGGCACCTCCTGAACGGGCCCGACCACCACGGATGAGACGCTTCGGCCCATGAACGACCAGATCCAGGCCGAGGCCGGGGCCGAGGGACACGCGAACGAGCCCCACCACGATGGACTCGGCGCCCGCCTCAACTGGCTGCGCGCCGCCGTCCTCGGTGCCAACGACGGCATCGTGTCGACCGCCGGCCTGGTCGTCGGCGTCGCCGGCGCCACCGACTCCCGCTCCACCCTCCTCACCGCGGGCCTCGCGGGACTCCTGGCGGGCTCCTTGTCCATGGCGGCCGGCGAATACGTGTCCGTCAGCACCCAGCGCGACTCCGAGCAGGCCGCACTCGCCCTGGAACGCGAAGAACTCGCCACCACCCCGCAAGCCGAACTCGACGAACTCACCGGCCTCCTCGAGGACCAGGGCATCAGCCCCGAACTCGCCCGCGAAGTCGCCGAACAACTCACCGCCCGCGACGCCCTCGGCGCCCACGCCCGCGTCGAACTCGGCATCAACCCCGACGAACTCGCCAACCCCTGGCACGCCGCCGGCGCCAGCTTCATCTCCTTCACCGTCGGCGCCCTGCTGCCGCTGCTGGCCATCGTCCTGCCCCCGGCCTCCTGGCGGCTCGCCGTCACGGTGGTCTCGGTGCTGCTGGCCCTGGTCGCCTGCGGCTGGGCCAGCGCCCGACTCGGCAACGCCCCGGTCCGCCCCGCCGTCCTCCGCAACACCATCGGCGGCGCCATCGCGATGGCCGTCACCTACGGGGTCGGCGAACTGCTCGGCGCCACCGGCGTCTGACCCGCACCGCGGGTCTGCAACGTCACCCCGAGCGCCACCGTCGCCGCACACACCAACCCGGCCCACAACACCGCATGCGACCCGGTGAAAGTGCACGCCAGCACCACCACCGCGGAAACCGGCAGGTTGAGCTGCTGCGCGACACCCCGCTTGTAGTGGCGCGCGTGCAACACCCAAACGGTGAACAGGAACACCGCCGTCGGCACCGTCACCCAGCCCGCTGCGGCCCGCGTCGAGATCTCCGCCGAACCCACCGCCTGCTCCACCGCGATCTCCAGCCCCGCCCCGATCGCCGCCGCAGAACCGAACACCGCGTAGTGGCCGTAACCCCACAAGAACGCCTGCCGGTTGGACGCCAGATGATCGTGGATCGGCACCGCGAAATAGATCCACCACGCGGCGAAGACGATCAGCAGCCCGCCGACCGCGATCGGCAGCAACTCGCCGAGCGCGTCGTGCTCATCGACCGCCGACTGCACGGCGATCGTCGCCGAGGACACCGACTCCCCGAGCACGATGATCGTGAACAACCCGTACCGCTCGGCGATGTGATGCGGATGCCACGTCGTCGGCGCCGCCCGCTCCGCAAGCGCCGGCACCGACATCTCCGCCACCGCCAGCAGCACGAACGCCCGCACCGGCGGCGCCCCGTGCGGCAGCAACAACGCCATCCACCCCACCTGGCACAAAGTCACCCCGAACGCGTAACGCAACGCCGTCTGCCGCGCGTCGCCCGACTCCGCCCACGCCGCACGCAGCCACTGCGTCACCAACGCCAGCCGCATCACCGCGTAGCCGCACACAGTCAGTCGGAAGTCGCCGTCGTCGAACGCCCTCGGCACACCGGCCGCCAGCATCAGCACACCGACGATCTGCACCAGTGTGGTGATCCGATAGGGCACGTCGTCGGTGTCGTAGGCAGAGGCGAACCACGAAAAGTTCACCCATGCCCACCAGATCGCGAAGAACACCAGCAGATATCCGGTCACGCCGTGCCCCGGATGCCGTTCCGCCACCGCATGGACGAGCCGGACACCCGCCTGCGCGACCGCCACCACGAAACACAGGTCGAAGAACAGCTCAAGCGGCGTGGACGCGCGGTGTTCCTCCTCGCGACTGCGCGCCGTCATCCGGCGCAGCGCGCCGCCGGTCCGGGCCATCGGGCCTGCTGGAGTCGTCGGTTCACTCATGAACGACACCTTGCGGCACATCAGGTGCCACGCGCAGCGCGCCGCGCGGATTGCCCCGGGCCCCGGGACACAAAAGCCCCCGCGAACAGCCCCGCGTCAACCGCCGAGCCGCACCGGCCCCGCCTGCCCCAGCTCGCCCGTACTCAGAAACCGCTCGACCCGCTCCACATACGGACCGATCCGGATCCCCTGCTCGGCGAGCCAGGCGTCCGAGTAGTACTTCTCCAGATACCGCTCGCCCGGATCGCACAACAGGCCCACCACGCTGCCCTGTTCACCGCGGTGGCGCATCTCCGCGACGATCCGGAAAGCCGCCCACAGGCCCGTGCCGGTCGACGCGCCGGCCCGACGGCCGAGCAGGCGCTCCAGGACGCGCACGCACGCGATGGACGCCGCGTCCGGAACCCGCATCATGCGGTCGATCGCGCCCGGTGCGAAACTCGGCTCCACCCGCTGCCGACCGATCCCCTCGATTCGGGATCCCGTGTCCGTCGTCACCGCCGGATCCTGATCCCGCCAACCGGGGAAGAACGCCGAATTCTCCGGATCCGCCACGCAGATCCCCGTCGTCGCCTGCGCGTACCGCACGTACCTGGCCAGCGTCGCCGACGTCCCTCCGGTGCCGGCCGTGGCCACGATCCACGTCGGTACCGGGAACCGTTCGGCCGCCATCTGCCGGAAGATCGACTCGGCGATGTTGTTGTTGCCCCGCCAGTCCGTCGCCCGCTCCGCGTACGTGAACTGGTCCATGTAGTGGCCGCCGGTCTCCCGCGCCAGCCGCGCCGCCGTCCCGTACACCTCGCACGGGTCGTCGACCAGATGGCAGCGGCCCCCGTGGAACTCGATCAGCTCGATCTTCGACCGCACGGTCCCACGCGCCATCACGGCCACAAAGGGGACACCGATCAGCCGCGCGAAGTACGCCTCCGAGACGGCCGTCGACCCGCTGGACGCCTCGATCACCGGCCGGCCCGGCCTGATCCACCCGTTGCACAGCGCGTACAGGAACAGCGAACGCGCCAGACGGTGCTTCAGCGAGCCGGTCGGATGCGTCGACTCGTCCTTCAGATAGAGGTCGACGCCCCAGTCCGCCGGGAGCGGCACCGACAGCAAATGGGTATCGGCGGACCGATTGGCGTCGGCATGGACCTTCCCCACAGCCTCGCTCAACCAGCGGCGGTACGCGAGGTCGCTTCGGTCGAGGTCCTGTTCCAGCTCGTGCTCGGGAGGAAGCCGCTCGCCCTGCTCCGCCGCGGATACGGTCGCCGGCGCGGTCGAGGGTGTCCGGTCGGGTGTCTGCATGCGGCCAGGTATATCCGGCCGACTGCCTCAAACGGACACTTGGGGTTTCTCCCGCCGGCCGCTTGAGCAGGGACGACAGCCCGGCTGCCGACGCCCCGCCGTACCCTGGAGGCATGAGCAGCGCCCCCGAACACACCGCCGCCGAGAACGCCGACGACGAGCCCGCACCCGAAACGGTCTCGCCGGTGGCCCCCGTGTCCCCGGCCGGACCCACGGGTACGGGTTCGGGTTCGGCGGGCCTGATCTTCGATGATCCGCTCGACCGCCCCTCCGCCGACGACACCGACCGCGGCTGGGGCGAGCGGCCGTCCGGCTCGGCGGCCGATGACGACGACTTCACGCGCTTCCTCAACGAGAAGCCGCCGCACCACATCTGAACGGACCGGACGATCAGCCCCCGCCCTCGCCGCGCGGCGCCACCAGAGCGTCGCGGATGTCGCGCAGCAGCGTGATCTCCTCTAGCTCCGCCGCCTTCTCCTCCACCTCGGTGTGCCGACGCTTCTTCGCCTGCCGCGCCAGATAGCGGGACATCGGTACGACCATCAGGAAGTACACGACCGCGGCGGTGATCAGGAACGTCAGGACTGCGCTCAGCACCGAACCCCACAGGATGTGGATTCCGCTGGTCACCTCGCCCTTGTCGTTCACCACGCACGGGCCTTTCAGACAGGACGAGTACCCAGCGAGATCCTTCGTACCGAAGGCACCGACCAGCGGATTGATCACGCCGTTCACCACGGAATTCACGACGTTGGTGAATGCCGCGCCGATGACGACCGCGACCGCGAGATCGATCACGTTCCCGCGCGTGATGAATTCCTTGAAGCCTGCCAGCAGACTCGGCTTGTCGTTGTCCGTCAACGCTCTGCCTCTTCCGTGACGCCGATGTGGCGGAATGATGGGTTCCGCCATAGAAGGCAATCCGGGTTCTGCGTGTCCAATCGCTGTCCACGAACGGGTGATTCAGCACAATGTCACCGCCAAAGGTGTCGTCACAGCCGCTCCGGAAAGCGCCGCCGCGATACGACGAGGCACCGCCAGTACGACCAACGCGCCGCTGTTCCCACTGCCACTGACGGTGTCGGGAACAGCGGAATCTCCCGCAGCGGACGGTCCTCCGGTGTGGTCCGGCACGGTTACGACGGTCGCGCTCGCCGCCACCACTCGCGAACTGGCCAGCACATCAACATGATCGCCAGGACGCAGCAGCGCGACGGCCGCCGCGTCGGCGATCCGTACCGGCGCCCGGACCAGCGCGTCCGCCGCGTCATGAGCGGCCGGTACGGAGGCGGCGTGCGACCCGACGCGCGCCGAGGCGGTCGGTGCGGGTCCGTGGGGAG
Organism: Actinacidiphila alni; assembly: GCF_900112845.1. Taxonomy (GTDB): domain Bacteria; phylum Actinomycetota; class Actinomycetes; order Streptomycetales; family Streptomycetaceae; genus Actinacidiphila; species Actinacidiphila alni. The sequence goes on along the minus strand of NZ_FONG01000008.1, from coordinate 220,206 downwards.
CCGCGACGACTTGAGGCGGCGCTGTCCCGTGCGCCGCGGACGCGGCAAGAGCAGCTGCGGTCAGGGCCAGGCCGAGCGCGAGCGAACGTCGTCGGCGACCGGCCGAGCGGCGCAGGAACTGCCGTCTGCCGCCCGCCCGGATCGGCGGGAACTCCGGCACCGCGCATCGCGGCGGCGTGTACGGCTCCGGGACCGGCGGAGCCGAGTCGGGAGTGGGGGAGGAGGGCATGACGGACCACCGCCTGATGTGAGGAGATCGATACCGGGAGATCCGGTCGATGCGTCCACCATCGCGCACAGCGCCGACAGGGCTCCCGAGCCCTGTGGACAACTCCCCGCCTGTGGAAAACTCGGCCACCCGTACGAGTGAGCGGGCACTCGGGCTACGGGATACGGGCTAGGGGAGCATGATCCCCGGGTCCTGCCCGCCCAGCGGATCCACACACAGACAGTCCCGCGCATCGCTGTCCGGCAGGGCGCCGATCAGGTCGAAGAGAACGTCCCGCATCCGGCCGACATTGGCCGCGAAGACCTCGAGGACCTCCTCGTGGGAGACACCCTCACCGGTGTCGGCGCCCGCGTCCAGGTCGGTGACCAGCGTCAATGACGTGTAGCAGAGACCGAGTTCACGCGCGAGCACCGCTTCGGGGTGACCCGTCATCCCGACCACCGACCAGCCCTGCGCCGCGTGCCAGAGCGACTCCGCGCGGGTGGAGAAACGCGGCCCCTCAACCACCACCAGCGTCCCGCCGTCGACCGCCTCCCAGCCGCCCGACCGCGCCGTGGCAACGGCGGCCTCGCGCCCCACCGGGCAGTACGGGTCCGCGAAAGTCACGTGCACGACGTTTGGTACCTGGCCGTCGGCCCGAGTCTCGCCGTCGAAATACGACTGCGCCCGCGACTTCGTACGGTCCACGAGTTGGTCCGGCACGAGCAGCGTGCCGGGCCCGTACTCGGCGCGCAGCCCACCGACCGCGCAGGGGCCGAGCACCTGGCGCACGCCGACGGACCGGAGGGCCCAAAGATTGGCCCGGTAGTTGATCTTGTGCGGAGGCAGATGGTGCTTGCGGCCGTGTCGTGGGAGGAATGCCACGCGGCGGCCGGCGACCTCACCGATGAACAGGGAGTCGCTCGGCGGACCATAGGGAGTGTCGACCGTGATTTCGCTCACATCGTCGAGGAAGGAGTAGAAACCCGATCCTCCGATGACGCCGACCTCGGCCCGCGCCTGCGTCGCACTGCTGCTGCTCTGCACCATGGTGATCACCCTATTGCGGGCGCCCGGCATACGACGAACCCCCGCCGCGAACGACGGGAGTTCGTAAGATCCGCGGCACTCAGCGGCCGCTCAGGCCGCCGACGTGCTGCTGGAGGACGAGGAGCCCTTGCCGGACGTCGACGTCGACGAGGAACCGGACGTCGATCCCGACGACGGCTTGCTGTCGGACTTGCTCTCCGACCCGCTGCTCTTGGTGGCAGGCGAGCTGCTCGTGGACGAGCCGCGACTGTCGGTCCGGTAGAAACCGGAACCCTTGAAGACCACGCCCACGGCGGAGAAGACCTTGCGCAAGCGTCCACTGCAGTTGGGGCACACGGTCAGCGCGTCGTCACTGAACTTCTGCACCGCCTCAAGGGCCTCGCCGCACTCGGTGCACTGGTACTGATACGTCGGCACTTGCTCCTCCTGGCACTCTCACTCATTGAGTGCTAACGACACTCAATAGTGCAGTATTTCCCGGCGTCAGTCCACCGGGACGGGCGGACGGTGACCGATCACACCAGAGGCGATCACGCCGCGCGCCCGCGGCACCAGCCGCCCGCGAAGCCCCATGAGCACCACCAGGGCAAGCGCAGTACCGACCAGCGGCACGGTGAATCCAGCGTGCGATCCCGCGTGATCGGCCAGCAGTCCAGCCACCGTGACGGCGGCGGCCTGCCCCAGGGCCACCGACCCCGTGAGCCAGGTGAAGGCTTCTGTGCGGGAGGCACCCGGCACCAGGGCATCGACCAACGTGTAGCCGGTGATCAGCGCGGGCGCGATGCACAGGCCCACCAGCAGCCCCAGCGGTGCCAGCAACGCCACGGAATGCACGGCCCACAGCGGGGCGCAGGCCAGCGCCAGGGCCGCGTACGCCGCGAGCAGACGGCTGCGGGGGCTGCGACGCCAGGCGATGGCGCCGTACGCGACGCCCGCGAGCATGTTTCCTGCGGCGAAGGTCCCGTACAGCAAGCCGTTGATGCCGGGGCGGTCGATTTCCTGTGTGAAGGCGGCCAGCGACACCTGCATGCCGCCGAAGACGGCACCAATGCCAAGGAAGGCGACGGCCAGCGCCCGTACGCCTGGCACCGACAGTGCTGAGGCGGGCTTCCCCGCTGCGCCCGGGCGGACCGGGTGGGGTGCCGGTGCGGTCGACGTCTGTGTCGCGAAGAGGATTCCTCCTACGAGCGTCAACGTCGCTTCGGCGATCAGGCCGGCAGCAGGGTGCACTCCCGTGCACAAGGCTGTGGCGATCACCGGGCCGATGACGAACGTGAACTCGTCCGTCACGGATTCGAAGGCCGCAGCCGTCGTCATCAAGGCGGCGTTCGCGCCGGGGTGCGCGGTGGCCGAGCCGTTCAGCGCCACCGCCCAGCGGGCACGCACCATGGGCCCGACCTGAGGCACGGTGGCTCCCGCGGGCACAGCTGCCGCGAACAGCGTCCACGCGGGTGTGTGGGCCAGTGCGAGCGTCACCAGGAGGGCGACCGAAGCGGCGTGCAGGACGACGCCGGGCAGCAGAACAGTCCGCTGACCGAAGCGGTCGGCCAACCGGCCGCCGCGCGGCGCGCACAACGCCATCGCGACACCTGTGACGGCGGCAGTGGCGCCGGCTGTGCCGTAGGAACCGGTCGTGTGCTCGACCAGCAGCACCATGCCAATGGTCAGCATCGCGAACGGCTGCCGGGCGGCGAAACCCGGGAGGAGGAAGGCCCACACGCCGGGCGTGCGCAGCAACTGCCGGTAACCCGGCTTTCCGCCGCCTGGGGAGACCCCGGACCCGGAAGTGGACGTGGAGGTGGGCACCGTGGATGCCACAGCCTGGACTTTCTGCCGCCTGGTGACGCGTGCGCGGATCAGGGTCCGCGAAGACCGCGCCGAGAGCCGTCCGCTCCGCGCGGTGTCCCGCGCCGGCTCTGCGTCAGACAGAGGTTGAACTCGACAAATACCTCATCCATGATACGCAAAGGCCGAGGCCGTTTTCGCGCACCAGGTGCGGCCCTGAGCATTGACCGGATCAATGTCGCACGGCCAGAACGCCGGTCATCCCGACGCCAGCCATCCGGCGAGCTTGCCGCCCCGGCCGACGGCCCGCAGCCGCTCCTCGGCCGCGTCCCGTACCGGATCGGTCGTCACCACGAGCAGCTCGTCACCGCGACGCAGCACGGTCGACGGCAGCGGCACGAAGCTGGCGCCCTCCCGTACGACCAGGGTGACGGCGGCTCCCGTGGGCAGCCGCAATTCGTTGACCTCGACGCCGTGCATGCGTGAGCCGTCAGGAATCGCGACGGACAGCAGGTGGCCGCGGAGCCGTTCGAGCGGGGCGGACTCGATGCCGAGGTCGGCGGCGCCGCTCCCGTTGTCGCCGGACAGGCGCAGCCGCTTGGCCAGCCACGGCAGGGTCGGGCCCTGCACAACCGTGTAGACGATCACCAGGACGAAGACGATGTTGAAGATCCGTTTGCTGTCGCTGATTCCGGACACCATGGGGATGGTCGCGAGCACGATGGGAACCGCGCCGCGCAGCCCGGCCCACGACATCAGCGCCTGTTCGCGCCAGGGGATGCCGAACGGCACCAGGCTGGCGATGACGGAGGCCGGGCGGGCGACGGCGGTCAGGAACAGACCGATGATCAGCGCGGGTACGACGTCGTCACCCAGCTCGTGCGGCGTGACGAGCAGGCCGAGCAGCACGAACAGGCCGATCTGCGCGATCCAGCCCAGCCCCTCGGCGAAACCGCGGGTGGCGGGCCGGTGCGGGAGCTTGGCATTGCCCAGGATGAGCGAGGCGATGTAGACGGCGAGGAAGCCGGAGCCGTGCGCGATGGCGCCGGCCGCGTAGGCGGCGACGGCGATGGCCATGACGGCGATCGGGTAGAGGCCGGATGCGGGCAGCGCGACGTGCTTGAGGCCGTAGGCGCCGAGCCAGCCGACCGCGAGCCCGATGGCGGCACCGATGACCAGCTCCAGCGCTATCTCGCCCACCAGGTGGTACCAGTGGTCGACAGGACCGGCCGCGGAGAACGAGACGACCAGGATGATCACAGGGGCGTCGTTGAAGCCGGACTCGGCCTCCAGGACGCCGGTCACCCGCTTGGGCAACGGCACATTACGCAGCACGGAGAAGACCGCCGCCGCGTCCGTCGACGACACCACCGCGCCGATGATCAGCGCCTGCCGCCAGTCGAGGCCCACCAGAAAGTGCGCGGCACTGGCAGTGACGAGGACGCTCAGCATGAGGCCGAATGTCGACAACACCGCGGCTGCCGGTAGTACTGGTTTGATTTCCCGCCATTTCGTACCAAGACCACCCTCGGCGAGGATCACCACCAGTGCGGCGTAGCCGAGGACTTGGGTGAGCTGGACATCGTCGAAGGTGAAGCCGAAGATGCCGTCCTGACCGATGGCAACACCGATACCGAGGTAGATGAGCAGAGTCGGCAGTCCGCTGCGCGAGGCAAGGCGTACGGCGACGACAGCGACCAGCAGCACTGACGCGCCGACCAGCAGAATCTCGTTGAGGTGGTGGACAGTCAGGGTGCCGGTCCTTTCAACTTCGTTGCCTTGCCTAACATTTTACCCTCGCTTGGCATTCCACGGCCCACCGGCCGCCGACCCCCGGGCTGCCCCTATGGTTGCCCTTGCACAACGAGCACCTTGATCACCGATCCGCCCTGCCCCTCGAAGGACAGCGATGCCCGCACGGAAGAAATCCCGCCGCGTACGCTTCATCGTGATCGCGTTCGTGCTGCTGCTCGTGGCGGGCATCGGATTCGGGTCGTACTGGAGCGTGAGCACCGTCCGCGCCTCCTTCCCGCAGACATCGGGCTCCCTGAAGCTCAAGGGCCTGTCGGGCCCGGTCGACGTCATGCGCGACAAGAACGGCATCCCGCAGATCTACGCCGACAACCCCGAGGACCTTTTCCGCGCCCAGGGGTTCGTCCAGGCGCAGGACCGCTTCTACGAGATGGACGTACGCCGCCACCTCACCGCGGGGCGGCTGTCGGAGATGTTCGGCAAGGGCCAGGTCGAGACCGACGCCTTCCTGCGCACCCTGGACTGGCACGGAATCGCGCAGAAGGAATACGACACCCAGCTCGACGACACCACCAAGTCGTACCTGCAGGCGTACTCGGACGGCGTCAACGCCTACCTCAAGGACCACAGCGGGGCCGGGCTCTCCGTGGAGTACGCGGCGCTGGCGCTGAGCAACAACTACAAGCCGGCGCGCTGGACGCCCGTCGACTCGGTCGCGTGGCTCAAGGCGATGGCCTGGGACCTGCGCGGCAATATGCAGGACGAGATCGACCGCGCCCTGATGACCAGCCGGCTCAGCCAGGCACAGATCAAGCAGCTGTACCCCGCGTATCCCTATGACCGCAATCGCCCGATCGTGGACGGCGGTTCCGTCAACGAGGACACCGGCGCGTTCGAGCCCGCGTCCTCCAGCGGTCCGCAGGGGCTCAACAGCGGGGTCACGTCGCAGCTCTCCGGCATTTCTCAGATCATCGACCAGATGCCCGCGCTGCTCGGCCCATCGGGTGACGGCATCGGCTCGAACTCGTGGGTGGTGTCCGGCACCTATACGACGACCGGCAAGCCACTGCTGGCCAACGACCCGCACCTGGCGCCGCAGCTTCCCTCGCTCTGGTACCAGATGGGGCTGCACTGCCGTACGGTCAGCGCCTCCTGCCCGTACGACGTCGCCGGCTACACCTTCTCCGGGATGCCCGGTGTCGTCATCGGCCACAACCAGGCCATCGCCTGGGGACTGACCAACCTGGGTGCGGACGTCACCGACCTGTACCTGGAGAAGGTCACCGCCAACACGTACCTCTACGACGGCAAGCAGCTGCCGTTCAAGACGCGCCAGGAGACGATCAAGGTCGCGGGCGGCAAAAGCCGCACTATTACGGTGCGGGAAACCAACAACGGTCCGGTGATCTCCGACCGCAGCGACGAGATCCGCACCGTGGGGCAGACGGCACCCGTGACCGACCCGCCGGGCGGTGTCAACAGCGGTTACGCGGTCGCTCTGAATTGGACGGCGCTGCGACCGTCGAAGACGATGGACGCCGTCTTCGAACTTGACAGGGCGACGAACTTCGACCAGTTCCGTGCGGCTGCCGCCGACTTCGCCGTACCGTCGCAAAATCTGATCTACGCCGACACGCAGGGCAATATCGGCTACCAGGCCCCGGGCCAGGTGCCGATCCGCGCCAAGGGGGTGGACGGCACCTACCCGGTGCCCGGCTGGGACTCGCACTACGCGTGGAAGGGCTACATCCCCTTCAAGGCGATGCCGTACGAGTACAACCCTCCGCGCGGCTACATCGTGACCGCGAACCAGGCTGTCATCGATCAAAGCAAGTACCCGTATCTGCTCACCGAGGACTGGGGATACGGCACAAGGAGTCAGCGCATCAACGACCTCATCGCGTCCAAGATCAAGGACGGCGGCAAGGTCTCCATGGACGACATGCAGTCGATGCAGGGTGACAGCAGCAGTGAGATCGCCAAGCTTCTCGTCCCGTATCTTTTGAAGATCAACATCACGAACGACAAGGGTGACTACGTCCGCAAGGCGCAGCAGTTGCTCGAAGGCTGGGACTTCAACCAGGACGCGGATTCCGCTGCCGCCGCGTATTTCAACGCGGTGTGGCGCAATGTCCTCAAGCTGGCGTTCGGCAACAAGCTACCCAAGGAGCTGCGGCCCGAGGGGCAGTGCCTGCGGGTGCCGCCGGCTGGGCAGACGGGGCCTGTCGACAATCTCGACGGCAGCAGCGGCACCGTTCAGGAGTGCGGTGAGCGGGACGCGGACGAGGCGCAGCCGGACGGCGGCGACCGCTGGTTCGAGGTGGTCCGCAAGATCCTTCCGCAGCAGGACAGCCCCTGGTGGACGACGTCGACGACCGCGTTCTTCAGTGGCGACCCCGACAAGGCGCACCATACCGACCGCGACCAGCTCCTCGAGCAGGCCATGAAGGACGCCCGTTACGAGCTGACCGCCAAGCTCGGCAAGGACATCGGCACCTGGAGCTGGGGCCGCCTCCACAAGCTGGAGCTGAAGAACCAGACGTTGGGCACCGACGGCCCCGCCGTCCTCAAGTGGCTGCTCAACCGCGGCCCCTGGCAGCTCGGTGGCGGTGAGGCCGCCGTGGACGCGACCGGCTGGAACGCCGCCGGCGGCTACGACGTCGTCTGGGTGCCGTCGATGCGGATGATCGTCAACCTCCAGGACTTCGACAAGTCCCGCTGGATCAACCTGACCGGCGCGTCAGGTCACGTCTACAACGCGCATTACACCGACCAGACGGATATGTGGGCGAACAACGAACTCCTCCCATGGGTGTTCTCCGACGCACAGGTGGACAAGGCCACCAAGGCGAAGATGGCGCTCACCCCGTAGCCGCCGTTATCGCGCACCAGGTGACGGAAAACTCGTCCGCGAAAGACGTCACCTGGTGAAGCGGTGTACCCCTTCGGGGGTGACCGCCACGTTGACGGGGTGGTCATGCGGCTCCTGAGGGACGCTCTCGACCACCTCGTGCGCGTAGAGGAGCACCATAAGGAGCGGATTTACGGCGGCCTCCCGCAGCCGCCGCAGGACCCGGTCGTACGATCCGCCGCCGCGGCCCAGGCGGACGCCGTGGGTGTCCACGGCGAGGCCCGGCAGCAGGACCGCGCGCGCCCGGGTGACGGCCTGCGGGCCGAGGAGCGGGCCGGTCGGCTCGAAGAGGCCGCGCTCGGTGCGGCGCAAGGTGGCGGCGCCTTCGTATTCCGCCCAGTCCAGATCGTTGTCGTCGAGCAGGACGGGCAGCAGGACGCGGGTGCCGGCCCGGCGCAGCGATTCGATCAGCTCCCTGGTGCCGGGTTCGGTGCCCATGGAGACGTAGGCGGCGACCGGGCCGGGGGGTGCGACTTCCGGCAGGTCGCGTACGGCGCGGAGGACGGCGGCGGACGCAGTGTCGCGTTCGGCGGCCGTCATCATGCGCCTGGTGTGCAGAAGATGCGTCCGCAGTCGCGTCTTCCGTTCGCCGGCCTCGCTCGTACCACACATAACCGTCGCCTATCCGTCACAACCTGCCGGACCATCGTCTTCGGGCGAATACACGCCCGCTATGGTGCACGGCATGACGCAAACACATCCCCGTACCCGGATCAGCAAGGCTGTCATCCCTGCGGCCGGTCTCGGTACCCGCTTTCTCCCGGCGACCAAGGCGACGCCGAAGGAAATGCTGCCCGTGGTCGACAAACCGGCGATCCAGTACGTGGTCGAGGAAGCCGTGTCCGCACAGCTCTCCGATGTGCTCATGATCACGGGACGCAACAAGCGTGCCCTTGAGGACCATTTCGACCGCAACTACGAGCTGGAGGAGGCGCTCACCCGCAAGGGTGACGAGTCCCGGCTCGCCGCGGTCCGCGAGTCCAGCGGTCTCGCGACCATGCACTACGTGCGCCAGGGCGACCCGAAGGGGCTCGGCCACGCGGTGCTGTGCGCGGAGCCGCACGTCGGTGACCAGCCGTTCGCGGTGCTGCTCGGTGACGACCTCATCGATCCCCGTGACCCGCTGCTGGCGCGCATGGTGGAGGTGCAGGAACGACACGGCGGCAGCGTCGTCGCGCTCATGGAGGTGGACCCGTCGCAGATCCACCTCTACGGGTCTGCCGCCATAGAGCCGACGAACGATGACGACGTGGTGCGCGTCACCGACCTCGTGGAGAAGCCGAACCGCGACCAGGCGCCGTCGTCGTACGCGGTGATCGGACGCTATGTGCTCGACCCGGCCGTGTTCGACGTGCTCAAGAAGACCGAGCCGGGCCGCGGCGGCGAGATTCAGCTCACCGACGCGTTGCGCGAACTGTCGCACAGCGACGAGACCGGCGGCCCGGTGCACGGGGTGGTGTTCAAGGGGAGGCGTTACGACACCGGTGACCGCGCGGACTATCTGCGTGCGATTGTCCGACTGGCATGCGAACGTGATGACCTGGGGCCCGATTTCCGGACCTGGCTGCGTTCGTACGTCACCGAGGAGATGCAAGAGTGAGTCATGACGTCGACCGGGTGTGGTCCGTCTCCGAACATCTCGACAGCATCCTGGGGCAATTGACCCCGTTGGAGCCGATCGAGCTGCAACTCCTCGACGCACAGGGCTGTGTACTGGTCGAGGACGTCACGGTGCCGGTCGCGCTGCCGCCGTTCGAGAACAGCTCGATGGACGGTTACGCCGTACGGGTGGCGGACACCGAGGCGGCGACCGAGGAACACCCGGCGGTGCTGGAGGTCGTCGGTGACGTGGCGGCGGGCAGTGGCGAACTGCCCACGGTGGGCCCCGGTCAGGCCGCCAGGATCATGACAGGCGCCCCGCTGCCGCCTGGTGCGGAGGGCATCGCACCGGTGGAGTGGACCGACGGCGGCACCGGTGGCGGGCCGGCGACGACGATGGCCGCGCACAGCACCGACCCGTCCGGCGCGGCCGGCGAGGTGCGGGTGCACCGGCCCGTGCGGCAAGGGGAATTCGTACGCGAGCGCGGCAGTGATGTGGCGGCGGGGGAGCTGGCACTGGCCGCCGGTACGATTCTCGGCCCGGCGCAGATCGGGCTGCTCGCGGCGATCGGGCGCGGCACCGTCAAGGTGCGGCCGCGGCCCAGGGTGGTCGTGGTGTCCACCGGCAGTGAGTTGATGCAACCGGGTGAGGAGCTCGCCGCCGGTCGGATTTATGACTCCAACAGTTTCGCGCTGACCGCCGCCGCGCGTGCCGCCGGTGCGATCGCGTACCGCGTGGGCGCTGTCGCCGACGAGGTGGAGACGCTGCGCGCGACCATCGAGGACCAGCTCATCCGCGCCGACATCATCGTCACCAGCGGCGGGGTGAGTGTCGGCGCGTACGACGTGGTCAAGGAGGCGCTGTCGTCGATCTCCGACGGTAGTGAGGACGTGGCCGTCAACACCGCGGACGGTAGCGACCTCGGGCAGGGTGACACTCCCGCGCCGGGTGGATTTGTCGACTTCCGCAAGCTCGCGATGCAACCGGGCAAGCCGCAGGGCTTCGGACGGATCGGCCCCGACCGCACCCCGCTGCTCGCGCTGCCCGGCAATCCGGTGAGCGCGTATGTGTCCTTCGAGCTGTTCGTCCGACCCGCGATCCGCACACTCATGGGTGCCGGTTCCGTGCACCGGGAGGTCGTGCGCGCCACCTGTGTCACCGCGATCGAGCGGTCGCCGGAAGGAAGGCGGCAGTTTCTGCGCGGTCACTACAACCGGGCGGCCGGTACGGTCACGCCGGTCGGCGGTTCCGGATCGCATCTGGTGCGGGCGCTCGCACACGCCGACGCGCTGATCGTCGTACCGGAGGCCGACACGTCGGTGGCGGCCGGCGCGAACGTCGAAGTGGTCGTACTGGAGGGCTAGCCGGGGCGGACGGCCGGCCCGCCGACGGTTCGCGCGCACAACGGCGCGGACCGGCGGGTCGGGCGCGGCCCCCTGCCGGTACGGTGTCTGCCCAAGAGACCGCATCGGGAGAACGATGAGCAGCGCGCAGCAGCACCTCACCCACCTCGACGAGGCCGGAGCGGCCCGCATGGTGGACGTCTCCGCCAAGGACGTCACCGCGCGCACGGCCAGGGCGACGGGCCGCGTCCTGGTCAGCGCCGCCGTGATCGACCTTCTGCGCGGCGCCGGGGTACCGAAGGGTGACGCGATCGCCACGGCGCGGATCGCCGGCATCATGGGCGCCAAGCGCACCCCCGACCTGATCCCGTTGTGTCACCCGTTGGCCGTCTCCGGTGTGACAGTCGACCTGGTGGTCGCCGACGACGCCGTGGAGATCGCCGCCACGGTGAAGACGACCGACCGCACCGGGGTGGAGATGGAGGCGCTGACCGCGGTCAGTGTCGCCGCGCTCACCGTCGTCGACATGGTGAAGGCCGTCGACAAGGCGGCCGTCATCACCGATGTGCGGGTCGAGGAGAAGACCGGCGGCAAGTCCGGCGACTGGCACCGCGGATGACCGGCCACCAGGCTGAGCGCCGGTCGTTGCGCGCCCTCGCCGTGACCGCGTCCAACCGGGCGTCCGCAGGCGTGTACGAGGACCGCGGCGGCCCGCTGATCGTCGCCGGCCTGCGGGACCTCGGCTTCACCGTCGACGGTCCGCGGGTGGTGCCCGACGGCGAGCCCGTCGGCGTGGCGCTGCGGGAGGCGGCGGAGGCCGCGTACGACGTGGTGGTCACCACCGGCGGCACCGGTATCTCGCCGACGGACCGCACGCCCGAGGTCACCCGGGCGCTGCTGGACTACGAGATCCCCGGCATCGCGGAGGCGATCCGGGCGGCGGGCCGGGAGAAGGTGCCGACCGCCGCGCTCTCCCGTGGCGTCGCCGGGGTGTGCGGACGCACTCTGGTGGTGAACCTTCCTGGTTCCAGCGGAGGGGTGAAGGACGGCCTCGCCGTACTCGCGCCGCTCCTGGCGCACGCCGTCGACCAGATCCACGGCGGCGATCACCCGAACAATGATCATCCGAACGACGATCACCTGAATGATGACCACCCGAAGGGTGATCATCCGACTTCAGTCCCTGGGAGACCGAGCTGAACGGGACCTGGCCGGTCGAATTGGTGGACGGTGACATCACCCTCCGCCCGATCCGGATGCGTGACCAGCGCGCCTGGCGCGAGGTCAACCGGCGCAACCGTGACTGGCTGCGTCCCTGGGAGGCGACCGTACCGCCCGCCCCGCCCGGCCATGTGGCACAGCGCCCCACGTACCGTCAGATGGTGCGGCACCTGCGTTCGGAGGCGAGTGCCGGCCGGATGCTGCCGTTCGTCATCGACTATCAGGGGCGGCTCGCGGGTCAACTCACCGTCGCCGGCATCACCTGGGGGTCGATGTGCTCGGCGCACGTCGGCTACTGGGTCGACGAGGCGGTCGCCGGGCGCGGGGTGATGCCGACGTCGGTGGCGCTCGCCGTCGACCACTGCTTCCGGCGGGTCGGCCTGCACCGTATCGAGGTGTGCATTCGCCCGGAGAACGGTCCCAGCCGCCGGGTGGCCGAAAAGCTCGGTTTCCGTGAAGAGGGGCTGCGCCCGCGTTATCTGCATATCGACGGTGGTTGGCGGGACCATCTGGTGTACGCGCTGACGGCGGAGGAAGTCCCCGAGGGGCTGCTGAACCGCTGGCGGCAGGCCAGGCCGGGAACCCCGCAGAAATAAAACCTTTGTTCGAAAGTGAAGCCAATCGCAAAAAAATCTCGGCATATCAGCCAGATCGTGCGACACACCGGGCCAAATTGCGTATGGCGTGTCTCGATCACCCCTACCGTGTAACGCGTGAGCAGTAGTGGCCTCATCTACGCAGTCATCGTCGGGGCCTGGGCTGCCTATCTGGTGCCCATGTGGCTCCGTAGGCAGGATGAGCTCAACGAAGCGCGTCCGACGGAACGCTTCAGCACCGCCATCCGGCTCCTGTCCGGGCGGGCGGCGATGGAGCGGCGTGTCGCGAAGGCGCGAGGTGAGAGCGTCGAACCCGCGGAGGACGAAGCCGACGACGCATCCGAGGACGATCTCACCGCGTCGGTGGACGTCCGCGGGCTCGCCGTGCCCGCGACCGAGGTGCGGCCGGGCGTGCTCCAGCAGGGCGCGCACACCGGCCCCGGCGCCCGCGGCGCGCAACACCCCGCGCACAGCGGCCACGGCGCACCCGGTACGCGATCCGGCGTGCCCAATCCGCGCGCCAAGGTGCTGGCCCGCCGCCGCCGTACCACCACACTGCTCTTCCTCGCCTTCACCGTCGGCGCCATCGCGGCGGCCGTCGGCGGCTTCGCGCTGCTCTGGGCGCCCGCGATCCCGGCCGTACTGCTGACCATCTACATCGGCCAGATGCGGCGCCAGGAGCGGCGCCGTTTCGAGGTCCGCATCGACCAGCAGCACGCCGCCGAAGCCGCGCGCAGGTTGCGGGCACGTCCCGCACCCGCCGCCGCCGAGGAACCGCAGCCGGCTCCCGCGCAGCGGTCCGCGCCCGCCCCCTCGTCGCGGACGGCCGACCGGCGCGCGCTTGTCGAGCAGACCGACCACGCCGAATGGGTCGACCAGCAGCGTGCGCAGCAGAGTGACGACGACGGCTGGGAGCCCGTACCCGTTCCGCTCCCCACCTATGTGACGGCCCCGGTCGCCCCCCGCACCCCGGGGGGCATCGATCCCGGCGCGCCCGACACCTGGAGCTCCGCGCGGTCCGGTACCGCCGCGCCCGAGGCCGCCCCCGCGGCTCCGGAGCGGCCCGCCGCACCGGCCGCGCCCCAGCCGCAGTCGCGCCGGCCCCGCCCGCGTACGCCCCGTACGCCGCTCTTCGACCAGTACGCCGACCCCTCCGAACGGCCCCGCGCCGCCAACGAGTAGCGCCGCCAAGGCTCCCGGGCGCGCGGTCGTGCCCGGACCAGCGCGAATCGCGTTCACGACCACCCGTCCCGGGATGCTAGAGTTTTCCTCGTTGCAAGGGCCTGTGGCGCAGTCCGGTAGCGCACCTCGTTCGCATCGAGGGGGTCAGGGGTTCGAATCCCCTCAGGTCCACCGCAGCATGATTCTTGAGTTCGCTCAGGAATGGTGACGAGAGCCCGTCCGATCATCTGATCGGGCGGGCTCTTCGTCGTTGTGGGGCCGGCCGGCGTGCCGCGCGATTCCGGGGCTGCTCGGTCACCGGTGTCCGGTGGGCCTCGGCGAGGGGCGCGGAGGGCCGTGCGGGTGGGGTGACCTGCGGGGGAGCCGGATTGTCAGTGGTGGGTGGCAGGGTGTGGGCGTGACCAGGACTCAGTACTACACGGCGACCACGGTCGACGGATTCCTCGCTGACGAGCGGAATTCGCTGGACTGGCTATTCGAGGTGGAGACGGAACCGGGGGCGGAATTCGAGCGGTTCATCGCGGGGATCGGGGCGATGGCGATGGGGGCGACGACCTATCGCTGGGTGTTGGAGCACGAAAAGGTGGTGGAGCGGCCGGAGGAGTGGCGGAAGTACTACGGGGAGCGGCCGTGCTGGGTGTTCACGCACCGGACGGATCTGCCGGTGGTGCCGGGGGTGGACATCCGGTTCGTGCAGGGGGATGTGCGGCCGGTGTACGAGGAGATGGTCGCGGCCGTGCGGGACGGCAGCGACCGCAGCAGGGGGTACGGGGAGAACGTGTGGCTGCTCGGCGGCGGTGAGTTGGTCGGGCAGTTCGCGGACGAAGGGCTGCTGGACGAGATCATCCTCGGGGTGGCGCCGGTGACGCTGGGGGCGGGCGCGCCGCTGCTGCCGCGGCGGATCGACGGGGGCCGGATGCGGCTGACGGGGGTGCGGCAGGAGGGTCAGTTCGCGTATCTGACGTACGAGGTGGGGCCGCCGGCCGGCGCGCGGGACGGGGCTCAGCCGAGCACGTAGGCGATCAGGGTGAGGGTGACCATCGACAGGAGGGTGGTCAGCAGGACGGTGTCGCGGGGGAGATCGGTGGCGAGGCGGTATTCGGAGGCGTAGATGAAGGCGTTCTGCGCGGTGGGCAGTCCGGCGCACAACACCACCGCGAAGAGCGCGTGGCCGGACAGGGAGAAGGCGTAGCGCGCCAGCAGATAGGCCAGCAGGGGGTGGACGACGGTCTTGAGGGCGACCAGGAGGCGGCGTTCGGCGCGCGCGGCCGGGGTGGGGCGGGACCGGGCGTGCAGGGACATGCCGAGGGCGAAGAGCGCGGACGGTACGCCCGCGCCGCCGAGGAGTTGGACGGGGGAGACGACTTCGTCGGGCAGGGTCAGGCCGGTGGCGGCGACCAGCAGGCCCGCGGCGGAGGCGGCGATCACCGGGTTGCGGAAGGGCAGTCGGAGCATGCGCGACCATGCGTCGCCGACGCCGCGGTGGGTGTCGAGGTCGATGAGGATCAGGATCAGCGGGGTGACGAAGAGCATCTGGAAGAGCGCGGCGGCGACGATGAAGGACGTGTCGTGCAGGACGTGCACGGCGACGGGGATACCGAGGTTGGCGGAGTTGACGTAGGAGGCGCACATCGCGCCGATCGCCTGGTCGGCCTGGCGGTGCCGGAAGATCCGGCGGCCGGCGGCCAGGGCGGCGGCGAAGACGATGAGCAGGCTGAGCGCGAACACGCCGACGGCCGCGGTGGCGAGGTCGCCGATGTGGGACCTGGACATCGTCAGGAACAGCAGCGACGGCATGGCGAAGGTGAAGGCGAACCGGCCGAGTACGGTCTGCGCCTGGTCGCCGAGCAGGTCGAAGCGGGCGGCCGCCCAGCCGAGGGCGGTGATGACCCAGATGGGCAGGAAGCCGGCGAGTACGGCGTGCACCGTTAGTGCGCCGGGACCGTGCTGCTGGCGGCGGTGCCCCGCCTGTTCGCGCTCGGCCTGCCCGCGCCCGCCCTGCCCGCTGCCGCTGCCGTGTTTCTGGTCCCCGTCACCGCGTCAGCATGCCGGACCGGCGGACGGCAGGGGTGAGCGGGGTCGAAGCGGGCGGCCAAGGCGACGGGTTGGCGTGACCTGGGTCACATATCGCCGCGGGGGAAATAATCCGACCGGCGAAAGAGCTTGATGTTTCAAGATCTTATGAGGGGGTCACCCATGTCGGTCAACGCATACGAGGGTGGCGGCAATCCGCTGCCCGTCGCCGATGTCCGCACCAAGGTGCGGGTGCCGCTGAGGTTCCCCGACGGGTGGGGGACGACCGCGGACGTATTCACCTTCACCGGTTTGGCGGACGGCAAGGAGCATTTGGCGCTGGGGCTCGGCGACTACGCGAACGCCGGCACGCCGCTGGTGCGGCCGCACTCGGAGTGCCTGACGGGGGACGTCTTCGGTTCCGAGCGCTGCGACTGCGGCCCGCAGTTGCGCGAGGCGGTGGAGCGGATCACGCGGACAGGCGGTTATCTGCTCTACCTGCGCCAGGAGGGCCGGGGCATCGGCCTGTACGCGAAGCTCGACGCGTACGCGCTGCAGGACGACGGCCTCGACACGTACGAGGCGAATCTCGCGCTCGGGCGCGGCGAGGACGAGCGGGACTACACCGCGGCGGCGCAGATGCTGACCGCGCTCGGCGTCGGCCGGATCCGGCTGCTGAGCAACAACCCGGACAAGGCGCTGCAACTGACCGCACTCGGCACGGAGGTGGTCGAGCGGATCCCGACCGGCGTCCATGTGTCGGACGCCAATGTCCGCTACCTGCGGGCGAAGGTCGAGCACACCGGGCACACGCTGGCGCTTCCCGCCTGACCCTCCCGGAGGGGTTGAGCGTCACGCACGTGATACGGCCCACGATCGAAACGGTGGCGTTTCGATCGTGGGCCGTCTATGGTTATGTGTACGACATCGTTTCGACACGGAGGGCAGGGCGACATGACGGCTGAGGCAACCGCCACGCGTCGTACGCGCCTGACCCCCGAGCGCGAGCGGGAACTCTACGCGGCGGTCGTCGAACTGCTGCGGGAGGTCGGCTACGAAGCGCTGACGATGGACGCGGTCGCGACCCGTACGCGGTCCAGCAAGGCCACCCTCTACCGCCAGTGGAAGGGCAAGCCGGAACTCGTCGCCACCGCGCTGCGGCACTCCAAGCCGGTGTCCGCCGCGGACATCGACACCGGATCGCTCAGCGGCGACCTGCACGAGATCATCCGCTGTCACGACGAGGCGGAGACCAAGCGGGACCAGGAACTCATGCGGGGGCTCGCGCACGCGGCCTTCCAGAACGAGGACCTGTTCCGGGCGCTGCGCGAGCTGCTGATCGAGCCGGAGCTGGAGAATTTCCGTGCCATGGTGCAACGCGCCGTGGACCGCGGTGAACTGGCCGCGGACAATCCGGCCCGCGAATTCGTGCCGCACCTGCTGTTCGGGGGCGCACTGGCGCGTCCCATCATCGAGGGCGTCGACCCCGACCCCGACTTCTCGCACAGATACATCGACGCGGTGGTCGTCCCCGCCCTGCGTCTGTCGTGACGAGTCCTTCATGACGAAGACCGGACAACTGCTTCATGCCCGCATGCCTGTAATTCCTTAACTCTCACCGCACTTACATCACGCGTCACCGCTCCACCTGACACGCCGCTCTCGTCGTCGGGCTGGTTCCTCACGCCCACTTTCCGACCCTTCCTGACGGGAGCCCACGCCCTCATGGCCACATTTCTCTACAAGCTGGGACGGTTCGCCTTCCGGCGACGGCGATTCGTCGTACTGATCTGGGTGGCGTTGCTGGCGCTCGCCGGGGTCGGCGCCGCGACCGCGCCGTCCGCGCCGAGCGACAACTTCACCGTCCCGGGCACCGAGGCGCAGCAGGCGTTCGACCTGCTGCACGAACGTTTCCCCGGCACCAATGCCGACGGTGCCAGTGCGCGCATGGTCTTCCAGGCTCCCGATGGTCAGAAAATCACCGCGGGGCCGAACAAGGCGGCCGTCGAGAAGGTGCTCGACGAGCTGAAGCACACGCCGCAGAAGGCGACCGTCGCCGACCCGTTCGCCGTCGGCGGCGACGCGGTCAGCAAGGACGGTACGACGGCGTACACGTCGGTCAGTTACACCGCCAAGTCGACCGACATCACCGATGCCACGCACACCGCGATCAAGGACGCGGCGCAGCACGGCAGGGACGCCGGGCTGACGGTGGAGACCGGTGGTACGGCGCTGGAGGCGTCACCCGAGACCGGCAACAGTGAGATCATCGGTGTGGGCATCGCGGCCGTGGTGCTTTTGATCACGTTCAGTTCCTTGGTGGCCGCAGGGCTGCCGCTGCTCACCGCGATCATGGGTGTCGGTATCGGCATCGCGGCCATCACCGCGCTCGCCAGCACGCTCGGCCTGTCCAGTACGTCGTCCACGCTCGCGTCGATGATCGGACTGGCGGTCGGTATCGACTACGCGTTGTTCATCGTGTCGCGGCACCGGCATGAACTCATGGAGGGCCGTGACGGTGAGGACGCGGCCGGACGCGCGGTCGGCACCGCGGGCTCCGCGGTGGTCTTCGCGGGCCTGACCGTACTCATCGCGCTCGCCGGTCTCGCCGTGGTCAACATCCCGATGCTGACCAAGATGGGCCTGGCCGCGGCGGCGACCGTCGCGATCGCCGTGCTCATCGCGCTCACCCTGATCCCCGCGCTGCTCGGTTTCGCCGGCCCCAAGGTGCTCACCCGCAAGGTGCGAAAGGGCCGGGCCGGTCACAGCGACAAGCCCAACATGGGGACCCGCTGGGCGCGGCTGATCGTCCGCCGCCGGGTGCCGTTCCTGATCGCCGGTGTCGTCGCGCTGGGATTGGCCGCTATTCCGATGAGCAGCATGGAGCTGGGGCTGCCGGACGACGGTTCGCAGCCGGTGAGTACCACGCAGCGCAAGGCGTACGACATGCTGTCGGACGGCTTCGGGCCCGGCTTCAACGGGCCGCTGATGGTCGTGGTCGACGCCGGTTCCAGCGACAATCCGAAGGCCGCCGTCGACCAGGTGAAGACGACGATCTCCGGCTTCTCGGACGTTAAAAGTGTTAATGACCCGGCGTTCAACACCAAGGGTGACACCGCCACCCTGTCGGTGGTGCCGGATTCCAAGCCCAGCAGCACGCAGACCGAGGACCTGGTGCACGCGATCCGCGGTCATCAGGGTGAGTTCACCGACGAGACCGGTGCGCAGGTGCTGGTCACCGGTACGACCGCGATGAACATCGATGTGTCGCAGAAGCTGAACGACGCGCTCGTGCCGTATCTGGCGCTGGTGGTCGGACTCGCGTTCCTGCTGCTGATGATCGTATTCCGGTCGGTGCTGGTGCCGCTGAAGGCCGCGCTCGGCTTCCTGCTGTCGGTGCTCGCCGCGCTCGGCGCGGTCGTGGCCGTCTTCCAATGGGGATGGCTGTCCGGTCTGATGGGCGTTGAGCAGACCGGTCCGATCATGAGCATGATGCCGATCTTCATGATCGGTGTGGTTTTCGGACTGGCGATGGACTACGAGGTCTTCCTGGTCACCCGTATGCGTGAGGCGTACGTCCACGGGGAGACGCCGGGTCAAGCGGTCGTCACCGGATTCACCCATGGTGCGCGGGTGGTGTCCGCCGCCGCGGTCATCATGATCAGCGTCTTCGCCGGCTTCATCGGCTCCTCCGAGTCGATGATCAAGATGATGGGCTTCGGGCTCGCGATCGCGGTCGCCTTCGACGCGTTCATCGTTCGTATGACCATCGTTCCCGCGGTGCTGGCGCTGCTCGGCCGGTCCGCCTGGTGGCTGCCGCGCTGGCTCGACCGCGCGCTGCCCAACGTCGACGTCGAAGGTGAGCAGCTCCGCAAGAACCTCGGCGACGGTTCGGACGAGGCCGGCGCCGAGGGGCCGGTGGAGGAGGAGTTCGAGCCCGTCCGGGTGTGACCCGAGCGCGCGGTGCGATCGTCGGATCATGCGCCCGTCCGGCTGCCTTCGGGCACCGGGCGGGCGTTCGACGTTCACCTTGAGGTCGGCGGAATGATGCATTCCCGTTCGCCACAAGTGTCTAGTATCTGGCGACCTTCACTGAACATGCGCACCGGGGGAACCGATGGCACCTCTGCAAGTCCCTCCGGGTACGGCCGAGCGGGCGCGGGCGGTGCTCCTCGCGGCCCGCACGCGGGCCGCGCTGCTGGCCGCGTGCATCGCGGCCCTCGCCTTCTGCGTCGGTGACGCCGTCGCCGGCAGTTACCCCTTCGGCTCGCGCACGCGCAGCGTCAACGACCTGGGCAACCAGTTCGTCCCGTACCACGCGCACCTGTGGGACCTGCTGCACGGAACCGCCGACGGCGGGCTGTTCCTCAACTGGCAGTCCGGTTACGGCAGCAGCTTCCTGCCGGACCTCGGCACGTACGTCTCCAGCCCCTTCGCGCTGCTGGTCGCCTTCTTCCCGCGCGACCGGATCGACCTGGCCGTCTACGCGGTCACCGTCCTGAAGATCGCCGCCGCCGCCGCGGCGATGGCCGTGCTGCTGCTTGCGCTGCGCCCCGGCCGCTGGTGGGCGGCGGGCGCGCTCGGCGCCTCGTACGCGCTGTGCGGCTGGACGCTGATGCAGGCGTCGTACAACCCGATGTGGCTCGACGGCCTGATCGCCTTCCCGTTGATGTGCCTGGTCGCGGAGTGGGCGCGGGACGGGCGGCGGCCGTATCTGAGCGTCGTCGTGGTCGCGTTGTGCTGGATCGCGAATTTCTACACCGCGTACATGGCGACGATCGGCGCCGGCCTCGTCCTGATCGCCCGGCTGCTGACCGAGCGGACCGACGACCCCCGCGTACCCGGGCGTCGCGAGTGGCTTTGGGCGCTCGGCCGGGCCGCGCGCAGCACCGTCCTCGGCATCGGCCTGTCCGCGCCGCTGGTGCTGACCATCTTCAAGGGCACCAAGCTCGCCTATCCCGGTCTGGTGCAGGAGTTCCAGCCCAAGCCGTGGTCGGACCTGTTCGGCCGGATGCTCCCGGGCACGTACGGTTTCGCGACGCCGTCCACGTACGTCGACACTGTCGCGCTGCTGCTGGCCTTCGCGCTGCCCTTCCACCCTGCCGTGCCGCGCCGCACCCGTACGGTGTGGACGGTGCTCGTGCTTGCCGTCACCGCGTCCTTCCAGTGGAAGCCGACGCATCTGCTGTGGCACGCCTTCTCCACACCCAACGGCAGCGCGTACCGCGAGACGTTCGTCCTCAGCGGCATGATGGTGATCGCCGGATGGTTCGCCTTCGCGCACGGCCTGCCCGGACGGCGTCAACTGGCGTGGGCCACCGGTGTGATGGCGGCGCTGGTGGCCGTCACCCGCTGGGGCGCCGACGAGGGCGTGACGGGCGACGGCACGTATCCGCTGCTCGCCATCGGGCTGGTGGCCACGCTCGGCGCCCTGTTGCTGCTGCGGTGGGCGGCCGACCGCGAGGCGGGTACGGGCGGCGGTACGGGTCCAGGTCCGGACGTGCCGTCAACCACGCAAAAGGGCAAGGGGCTTGGCAGTCTGCGGGCCGGGACCGTGACCGGAGTCGCCGCGCTGCCCGTCGTCCTGGCCGCGCTCCTGCTGATCGGCACGCAGATCGGCCAGTCGGCGATGTCCAACGCCTGGGCGACCAGGAAGCGGTTGACGACGATGGACGACTACGGCCAGTGGGGCCGGCGGCAGACGTACGAGCACGACGCCGTCGAGAAGGCCGACGGCTGGCCCGCGTACCGCACCGACCCCGGACGTGAACAGACCGTCGGCAACGACCCGTTGATGGTCGACGGCCAGGGCGCCCAGTACTACAGCAGCCTCACCGCCGACACCTGGACCAAGACGCTGATGGCGCTCGGCGGCGGCTGGACCTCGCGCGGCCGGTCGCTGCAGAGCCTCGACAATCCGGTGACCGACGTCATCTTCTCGGTCGGCGCCCGCGTCCACTCGCTGCCCGACCCGCACCAGGACCATGTGAACCCGCCGCCGGACGTGCCGCCGACCGTCACCCGGCAGCAGGTGCCGCCGCTGGTGACGATGCGGAACGCCGCGCCCGCCGGACGCTACGGCATCTCGCCCTTCCGCAATCAGGAGTTGCTGCTCGGCTCCGCCGTCTACCGCACCCCCGACACCCAACTGCACGACAGCGAAGGCGCGTTGCAGCACCCCACCCCGAAGGGCTACCGGATCCACGGCGCCAGGACCAAGCCGCTGTCCAGCACCTACCGGATCACCGCGTCCTGCCCGACGGACAGTCAGGTCTACTTCTCCGCACCGGACTTCAAGGGCCGGGTGACGCTGCCGGGAGCCGCGCCGGTCGACTTCCTCGGCCGCATGCCCACCCACCGGGCCGTCGTCCAGCGGCTCGGCAAGGTGCCGGGCCACGGCGGCCGGTTCACCTTCGCCGTGCGGGCGGTGGAGTCCGGCATGCTCTCCACCAACGGCGTCGGCTGCCTCGATCCGGCCAGGCTCGCCGCCGCCGAGCGCCGGCTCGCCGCCGGCGCGCCCACCGGCATCCATGTGACGGACGACGGCGTCAGCGCCAAGCTCCCCGCGGGCGCGCACGGTTACGCGGTCGTCGCGGCCCCGGCCATCAAGGGCTGGATCTGCTCGACGAACAACGGCCCGTCGCGCCCGGCGCACTCCTACCTCGGCCTGATCTCCGTGCCGGTCACCGCCGGCGCCACATCCGTCTCCTGCTCCTTCACCCCGCCCGGGCTGCACCTGGGCGAGGCGATCGGCGGCGCCTCGCTGCTCGGTGTCGCCGCGATCGCCGCCCTCGG
Source organism: Actinacidiphila alni (assembly GCF_900112845.1). Lineage (GTDB taxonomy): Bacteria > Actinomycetota > Actinomycetes > Streptomycetales > Streptomycetaceae > Actinacidiphila > Actinacidiphila alni. Next base: position 197,750 of record NZ_FONG01000008.1, on the reverse strand, counting down.
CTGGTGGCGCGGACGCCGCCGCCCGGAGGAGGACGGCGGCGCCGAGCCCGTACGGCAGGAGCCCGCCGCGCTGGTCTAAAGCTGAGCCCCAGCACGGCTGTTGAGGGCACGTCACATCAGCGTCGGCTGCGAGACGCCGCGCTCCAGGCCGAGCAGGATGCGCTTGCGCGGCAGGCCGCCGCCGTAGCCGGTGAGGTCGCCGCCGGCACCGATGACGCGGTGGCACGGCACGATGATGCTGACCGGATTCCGGCCGTTGGCCAGGCCCACCGCGCGGGAGGCGGTGGGATTGCCCAGCATCGCGGCGAGTTGGCCGTACGAGCGGGTCTCGCCGTACGGGATGTCGCGCAGCGCCGCCCAGACGCGTTGCTGGAAGGGCGTGCCGGACACCGACAACGGCAGGTCGAATTCGGTGAGTTCGCCCGCGAAGTAGGCGTCGAGCTGGGTCTTCGCGGCGGTGAACACGGGCCGGTCGTCCTCGCGCGGCCCGAAGGTCTCGAACGGCGGCCGGTGCCGGTGCTCGGTCATGTAGAGGTGGCTGAGCGCGTCACCGCGGGCGACGAGGGTGAGTTCGCCGCACGGACTGTCGATGACCGTGTGGACGGTCTCCGGCTCGACGGTGGTGTCGGAAGCCGTGCCGGGATTAGTACCGGGGTTTGTGCTGCGAGTCGCGCCGACCGTCGTGCCGGAGGCCGCGGGAATCGATGAGGTGTTCATGAGTGTGAAGTGCCTTCCGTCATGGGGGTGTTGCCGGGCAGGACGTTGATGGGGTGGTCGCCGGTCGCCCACAGGTACTGGGTGGCGTAGGCGCGCCACGGCGACCAGGCGGCGGAGTGCCGCGTCAGGGCGGCCGGGGTGGTGGGCAGCCCGAGATCGCGGGCGGCGTACCGCACACCGAGGTCGGTGGCCAGGAACGCGTCCGGGTCGCCGAGCGCCCGCATCGCGATCGTCTCGACCGTCCACGGCCCGAAGCCGGGCAGCGCGGACAGCCGGTCCCGGGCCCGCGCCCAGTCGCTGCCGACGTCGAGGTCCAACTCGCCGTCCACCAGCGCCCGTACGAGTGCGGCCAGGGTGTTTCTGCGGGTCTGCGGCATCGCCAGCGCCGCCGGATCGAGGCCGGCGAGTGCTTCGGGCGACGGGAAGAGGTGGGTGAGGCCGCCCGCCGGATCGGTGACGGTCTCGCCGTGCGCGACCACCAGCCGGGCCGCGTGCGTACGGGCCGCCGCCGTCGAGATCTGCTGCCCGAGGACGGCGCGCACCGCGAATTCCGGCCCGTCCGTGACCCGCGGCACCCGCCGCCCCGGCGCCTTGGCGACCAGCGGCGCCAGTACCGGGTCGGCGGACAGCAGCGCGTCCACCGCCAGCGGGTCCGCGTCCAGGTCGAGCAGCCGCCGGCAGCGGCTGATCGCCTGCGCCAGATCACGCCAGTCGGCCAGCCACAACTGGCAGGCGATGTGGTCGGGTTGAGGCCGCAGCGCGACGATTCCGGTGCCGTGCGGCAGCCGGAGCGTGCGCCGGTACGCGCCCGCCCGCCACTCCTCGACGCCCGGCACCGCGGTTGCCGCGAGGTGGCCGAAGAGATTGTCCGGGGTGAGCGGGCGGCGGAAGGGCAGCCGCAGCGACAGGGTGCCGGTCCCGGCGGCCGGCCGGCCCTTGGCGACCCGGGCCCGCAGCTCGGTCGGCGACAGCGCGAAGACCTCGCGGACCGTGTCGTTGAAGGTGCGGATGCTGGCGAAACCGGCCGCGAAGGCCACCTCGCCCATCGGCAGCGCGCTCGTCTCGATCAGCAGCCGCGCGGTCTGCGCGCGCTGCGCCCGGGCCAGGGCGAGCGGTCCCGCGCCCAGTTCGGCGAGCAGTTGGCGTTCGGTCTGCCGGGCGCTGTAGCCGAGCCGGGCCGCCAGGCCGGGGACGCCCTCGCGGTCCACGACGCCGTCGGCGATCAGCCGCATCGCGCGGGCCACGAGGTCGGCCCGCTCGTTCCACTGCGGCGAGCCGGGCGTGGCGTCCGGGCGGCACCGCTTGCAGGCCCGGAAACCGGCCTGCTGCGCGGCGGCGGCGCTCGGGTAGAAGGTCATGTTCTCGGCCTTCGGCGGCACCACCGGGCAGCTCGGCCGGCAGTAGATGCGGGTCGTCAGCACCGCGGTGAAGAACCAGCCGTCGAAGCGGGCGTCCTTCGAGCGGACGGCGTGCACGCAGGAGTCGAAGTCCGGCAGGCCGGCCACCTGGCCGTCCCTGCGGTGGGCGGTGACCCGCGCGGTTTCCGGTGCCGTAGCGCCGCGGGTGGTTCCGGGTGTCGCGGCGAGCTGCGCGGTTCCGGGTGTCGCGGCGCGCGCGGGTTTCGGCGCCGTAGCGCCGCGGGTGGTTTTCGGTGCCGCGGCGCGCGCGGCGTCCGGGGCGGGGCCCGTGCCCGGCGCGGTGTCCTCGGCGGGGGCCGTTCCCTCGTCCCTGTCCCTCACTGGGTTCGTGTCCGTATCGGTCAGCACCCCACCAGCATCGCCCGTCGTCACGGGTGTGTGCTGGCGGAAATCCGACATCGAGGTCGGAGAGTCCTCCGGGGGTACTGACCTCGGTCGCTCAGTCGGAGACCTTGCTCGCGGGTTCGTACTGCAGATCCGCGTACTCCGGGTGCTTGGCCAGCCAGCCCTCGAAGAACGGGCAGATCGCCAGCACCCGCAGGCCCTGTTCGCGGGCGGCGTCCAGGGCGGTACGGGCCAGCGCGGAGCCGACGCCGCGGCCCTCGTACGCGTCCTGCACCTCGGTGTGGATGAAGGCGATCATGTCGGGGGTGCGGATGTACGCGGCGACGCCGGCGACGTCGTCGCCGATCCGGGCCTCGTACCGCTTGTGCTCCGGCGCGTCGGTGACGGTGACGTCGCTCATGAGCGGTAGTTCTCGACGGTGGAGGACGGCCTGACCTTCGCGTCGCCCGGGTCCTCGCCCGCCCGGACCAGGGCGCGGCGCTGGCGCAGCAGGTCCCAGCACTGGTCGAGTTCGCGTTCCAGGGCGGCGAGCCGCTCGTGCTCCGTCGCGCCGTCGATGCTGCCTGCGGCGAGCAGTTCGCGCAGCGCCTTCTCGTCCGCGACCATCGCGCTGATCCGGCCGAGAATGGCCTGGTCTGCCGTGGAGTCGTTGGGCTGTTGCACGGGGCACCTCCCGGGTCGGTACGGCTTTCAACGTCCACTCTCGCAGGTCGCGCGGCGCGGCGCTCGCGATGTGACGGGTCAGACGCCGGAACCGCCGGGACCGCCAGGACCTCCGGTGTCGCCGGAACCGTCGGGACCTCCGGTATCGCCGGGACCGCCGGGATCACCAGGACCAGCCGACGTCTCGGGGCCTGCGGGAATCCCAGGACCTTCGGGAGCCTTGGAGGTCCCTGGACCTTCGGGCGCCCCGGAAGTCCCAGGGCCTTCGGCGTCCGCCCGTTCCGCCTGCCGCCGCAGCCACGCGTCGATCTCGACGCGCACCCGCCGCTCCATCGCGAGCCCCATCTCCGCGTCGACGATGTTCTTGGCCAGCGGCCGCAGGCGTTGCAGGGACTCGGCGATGCGGTGCGCCTCGGCGGGCGGCAGCTCGTCCATCGCGCCGATCACATGAGTACGGATGACCTGCGTGAAGAGTTCGGCGAGCGCGTCGACGTGCCCGCGCACCTCGCGCCCGGCTTCCAGTACGGCGGCCAGCGGCACGCCCTCGTGGACCAGCGCGGCGGACGCGTCGAGCAGCCGGCGGCTGACGTGCACGACGTTCTCGCCGTCGACGCCGATGTAGCCGAGGTCGAGGGAGGCCGTCAGATTCTCCGGGGTGACGTCCTCGCCGAAGTAGTCGGCCAGCTCCTCGGGGGTGAGCCGGACGGGGGTCTCCTCCGACCAGGGCGCGGTGAGCGCGTCCTCCAGGCCTAGGAGTTCGGCGACGCCGCCGAGGGTACGGCCGTTCTCCCACGCGGCGATCAGCTCGGCGATGCCGCCGAGGGTGTGGCCGCGCTCCAGCAGTCCGCCGATGGTGCGCAGCCGCGCGAGGTGCGCCTCGGAGTACCAGGCGATCCGGCCGTCGCGGCGCGGCGGCGGCAGCAGGCGGCGCTCGCGGTAGAAGCGCAGCGTCCTGACGGGGATGCCGGCCGCCTTGGCCAGCTCCTCGACGCGGTACTCGCGCTCTCCGACGACGACGTTGTCGTCCCCGCCGTTCCCGCCGTCCACCTGGCTGTCGTCCACGCCGCCAGCCTATGCGGTGCGCGCGATCGTACGGTCCCGCCCCTGGGCAGGTATTCCGGCGGAAGGCGGCCTTCGTACGGACTCGTACGGCCCCGGACCCGCCCGGGTCGCGGCCTCGGCCACGTCCGGTTTACGGCCCCGGCCCGTCCGGATCGCGGCCCCGGATACGTGCCGACCCCTACCGGAGGTAACCCGGCATGGTCTACAGTCCGAACCGTGCCAGTGTTTGCTGGCACGATTGATCGGGAGTCGGTCGGCGACGGGGGAGCGGGCGCCGGTCGTACACAATGCGTGCGGAACAGGGAAGGCGGTGCCATGGACGAGCTCGAACACGTGCGGGTGGCGGTGATCGGGTCCGGGTTCGGCGGTCTCGGAGCCGCGGTGCGGCTGCGGCGCGAGGGGATCACCGACTTCGTGGTCCTGGAGCGCGCCGACGCGGTCGGCGGGACCTGGCGCGACAACAGCTATCCGGGCTGCGCCTGCGACGTACCGTCGCATCTGTACTCCTTCTCCTTCGCCCCCAACCCCGACTGGCCGCGCGCCTTTTCGGGTCAGGAGCACATCCGGGCGTATCTGGAGCGCGTCACCGACACCTTCGGGCTCCGCCCGCATCTGCGGTTCAACGCCGAGGTACGGCAGGCCCGTTGGGACGGCGACGCGAACCGCTGGCATCTGACCACGGCGGCGGGCGAGTTGACCGCCGACGTCGTCGTCTCCGCGACCGGACCGCTGTCCGATCCCAAGATCCCCGACATCCCCGGGATCGAGGAGTTCCCCGGCCGGGTCTTCCACTCCTCGCGCTGGGACCACGACTTCGACCTCAAGGGCAAGCGCGTGGCGATGGTCGGCACGGGCGCGTCCGCGATCCAGATCGTGCCGGCCATCCAGCCGGAGGTCGCGAGCCTGACCGTCGTGCAGCGCACCCCGCCGTGGGTGATGCCGCGCGTCGACCGCGGCGTCAGCACCGCCGAACGCTGGCTGCACGGCAAGGTCCCGGCCACCGCCAAGGCGCGCCGCGGACTGCTGTGGCTGATCAGGGAGTTCCAGGTCGGCGCCTTCGTCCGGCACCCGAAACTCCTCAAGGCTGCCGAGCGGATCGCCGCCAACCACCTCAAGCGGTCGGTGAAGGACCCGGAGCTGCGCGCCCGCCTCACCCCCGACTACACCATCGGCTGCAAACGGATCCTGCTGTCCAACACCTACTATCCGGCGCTCGCTCAGCCCAACACCGAGGTCGTCACCTCCGCCCTCACCGAGGTGCGCGGCTCGACGATCGTCACCGCGGACGGCACCGAGCGCGAGGTCGACGCGATCGTCTTCGGCACCGGTTTCCACGTCACGGACATGCCGATCGGCGACCGGGTGATCGGCGCCGACGGCCGTACGCTCGCCGAGCACTGGAAGGACGGCATGGCGGCGCTGCGCGGCTGCGCCGTCGACGGCTTCCCCAATCTGCTGTTCATCATCGGCCCCAACACCGGCCTCGGGAACAGCTCGATGATCCTGATGATCGAGTCGTCGCTGAACTACGTCGCCGACTTCATGCGCACGCTCGACGCGACCGGCGCCGCGGCCCTGACCGCCAGGCCCGAGGCCGTCACCGCCTGGAACGAGGAGATGCAGCGGCGCGCCGCGCGTACGGTCTGGAACACCGGCGGCTGCAAGAGCTGGTATCTGGACGCCAACGGCCGCAACACCACCGCCTGGCCCGGCACCACCGCCGAATTCCGGCGCGCCACACGGCAGTTGAAGCTCTCGGAGTACGAGGTGCTGGCCGCGGCCGGCGAACGGCCTTCCGTGGCCGAGAAGGTCGAGGCCGTCTCATGACCGTGCCCTACGAAGCGGTACGCCCGCGCCGCGAGCTGTCCGTCGTCTCCGCGGACGGCACCCGCATCCATGTCGAGGAGTACGGCCGCGCCGACGGCCCGCCGATCGTCCTCTCGCACGGCTGGACCTGCTCCACGCTCTTCTGGGCGCCGGTGGTGCGCCGGCTGGCCGCCGACTTCCGGGTGATCGCGTACGACCAGCGCGGGCACGGCCGCAGCACGTATCCGGCCGCCCGCTCCTCGTACGGGACGCGGCAGCTCGCCGACGACCTGGAGGCCGTGCTGACCGCCGTGCTGCCGGGCGGCGGTGGCCCCTACGGCGGTGAGAAAGCCGTGCTCGTCGGGCACTCGATGGGCGGTATGACGATCATGGCGGCGTCCGGCCGGGCCGCCGTCAGCGACCGTACGGCGGCGGTGCTGCTGGCCAGCACCGGCAGCGGGCGGCTGCTCGGCAGCACCCGGGTGCTGCCGCCGCGCTTCAGCTCCCGGCGCGTGCGGCGGGCCGTGCACCGGCAGCTGCTGGTGTCGCGGCTGCCGCTGGGTCCGGTCACGCCGCTGTCCCGCGCGGCCCTCAAGTACGGGGTGATGGCGCCCGGTTCGACCCGCGACCAGGCGGCGTTCACCGCCCGGGTCGTGCACGCCTGCCGGTCCCGGCAGCGCTCCGAATGGGGCCGGGTGCTCGCCGTGCTCGACCTCGACGCGGAACTGGCCGCGCTCACCGCGCCCACCACCGTCCTGGTCGGCACCGCCGACAAGCTCACCCCGCCGGTGCACGCGCACGGCATGGCCGCGGCTCTTCCCGACTGCGTCGACCTGATCGAGCTGCCGGGCCTCGGCCACATGACGCCGATCGAGGACGCGGCGGCGGTGGAGGCGGCCGTACGGTCGCTGGCCGCGACGTATCAGGCGGCTGCCGGGGCGTCCGAGGAAGGCGCCGGCGTATCGGAGGAAGCCGCACGTACGGACATACGTATGGACATACGTACAGAGGAGAAGAGCGCATGAGCAGCCGTACGGGTACTTCGGGCACGTCGTCGCTCGACGGGCAGGTCGTGGTGGTCACCGGGGCGGCGCGCGGGGTGGGCGCGCTGCTCGCGCGCAAGCTCGCCGCGCGCGGCGCGACGCTTGCCCTGGTCGGCCTGGAGCCGGACGAGCTGAAGGGCGTCGCCGAGTCGATCGGGCCGCGCGCCGCCTGGTGGACAGCCGACGTCACCGACCGGGAGGCGATGGCGGCGGTCGCGCGGGAGGTGGCGGACCGTTTCGGCCGGGTGGACGTCGTCGTCGCGAACGCCGGGGTCGCCACCGGCGGCCCGCTCCTCGACTCCGACCCCGAGGCGTTCGACCGCGTCATCCACGTCAATCTGCTCGGCAGCGTCACCACCGCGCGCGCCTTCCTGCCCGAGCTGCTGCGCTCGCGCGGCTATCTGCTGCAGATCGCCTCGCTGGCCGCGCTCACCCCCGCCCCCCTGATGGCCGCGTACTGCGCGAGCAAATCGGGTGTCGAGGCGTTCGCGCACTGCCTGCGCGGCGAGGTCGGGCACAAGGGCGTCAAGGTCGGCGTCGGCTACCTGAGCTGGACCGACACCGACATGGTGCGCGGCGCCGACGAGGACACCGTGCTGCGCGACCTGCGCTCCAAGCTGCCCTGGCCGACCAACCGCACCTATCCGCTGGAGCCCGCCGTCGAGCGGATCGCCGCCGGGATCGTACGGCGCTCGGCGCATGTCTACGGGCAGGCGTGGCTGCGCGGCATGCAGCCGATCCGGGGGTATCTGCCCTCGCTCATCGGCGGGCCGCTCGGGCAGCGGCAGATGCGGCGGGTCGAACCGGCGCTCGCGGCGGGCGGCGGCGGGCGGCGCGGGCTCGTCGGCCGGGGAGGCGAGGCGGACGAGACGGCGAGGGCGGCGGGGGTGCCGGGGGTGTCGGCGGGCGGCTCGGGCGGGGCCTCCTGACGGATCGCGTCACCGTCACGCTCAGTGACCTGAAAACCCCTGTTGAGCTGGGCTTTTCGCCCCGAGATGCGCACTTTGTCGACCCGTGTAAGTCTGGTCGAGGCCCCAACCCCACAAACTCCAGGAGGAGTGAATCATGGGCGCTTTCGACCAGTTCAAGGACAAGGCCAACGAGTTCGCCGACAAGGCCAAGGGTGCCGCCGGCGAGCAGCGTGACAAGGCGGCTGAGTCCGCGGACGACGCGCGCGACATGGAGCGCGGCACCCAGCAGGAGCAGGGGCAGCAGGACCGCCGCTCCGACTTCGAGGACCAGGCCCGCGAGCGCCTGGGCCAGGAGTCGAGCGACGCCGCCGACCAGGACGACTGGGCCTGACGCCCGTCGCCTGACGGCCGTCACCCTGACGTGACGTGAGGAAGGGGCACCCCCTCGGGGGTGCCCCTTTCCGTTGTCCCGTTTTCCTGTTGTGCCGCTTGTGCCGCGTCGTCGTCCTGTGTTCCGGAAGTGGCCGGAGAACGGTCTTGTGGATTTGGCATGCTACGGACATTCTGCTGGGAGTCGCTGTGTCTACCCGCATAGAACGCCTCGCACAGCTCGCATGGAACTCGCTCCTGTTCCGGCCCCACGCCTTCCGGAGGATCCTGTGCACTTCGCTCTCACCCCCGCGCGCCGCGGCGCGGTCGCCCTCGCGCTCTGCGCCGCCTCGCTCACCGCGCTCCAGGCCGTCGCCTTACCGGCGGCGCACGCGACTTCCCCTTCTTCTGGTTCTGCTGGTTCTTCTGGTGCTGCCTCGGTGAGCGGTATCGAGGACGCCACCGCCCGTACGGTCGCGGCCTCGCTCGCCGATCCCGCCTGGCGCGACCAGGTCCGTACCGCCGCCCTCGGCTCCGCCCAGGTGGACCTCGCCTTGCTCACCGCGCGGGCCGCCGCACCCGCCGCCCTCAACTCCCGTGTCACCGCCGCCGACCGCGGCATCGTCCGCGCCAAGGGCCTTGCCGCGGACACCGGTTCGCTGCTGCGGCTGCGGCTCGGCGCCGACTCGATGCGGGACTCGCTGCTGCGCTCGGCCGCGAGCCCACTGGTCGCCGCCGCGGGCACCGACGAGAAGGCCGCCGCCGTGGTCGCGTACGACAGCAACGGCCGTGCCCACAGGCTCAGTTCGCGTACGGTGCCGGACGTGCCGGTCTACGTCGTCGACATCGACGTCACCAAGGCGGTGTCCGCCGGACTCGCCACCGTGAACCGGCAGTTCACCGCGCGCGGCCTCGACGCGCCCGCCGCCGCGGCCCCGCAGACCGCCGGCTTCTGGACCACCCGCGTCGACTCCGTCTACCTCAACGACGACGAGGAGCCCTGGATCCTCGGCGACGCCGAGATCTTCTCGATCGTCAGCGGCTTCGGCCTCGACGGCAAGGTCCGCGTCGACACCGTCGACATGCCCTACCTCGACGACGACCACACGACCTACTACCCGAACCAGATCCTGGTCAACTGGTCCAACTACAAGTACAACCTCGCCGACGTCGTGATGATGGAGGACGACGGCGACACCAACTACGCCGACCTCGCCAAGGCCCTCGCCGACGCCCTCCTCACCATCACCGACCAGGGCGCCTACATCCCCCTCGTCGACGCCATCCTCGCCGCCATCCCCTCCTCCTGGTACACCAACGACGCCGACTACGTCGACTCCTGGTACACCCTCGCCCAGTCCTCCACCGGCCGCCTCACCGGCGCCCGCGCCAACGGCTGGATGACCGTCTCCCCGTACTTCGTCTCCCAGCTCTGACCCGCCCCGCGGCACCCTGACCCGCGGCCTCACACGACGAAGGGGGCACCCGGGCACGACGCCCGGGTGCCCCCCCTTCCGTCCTTCACGGACGTGCCCGCATCACGCGATGCTGTCGATCACCGTCGTCCAGCCACCTCCGCTCGCATCCTCCGACGCGTCGAAGCTGCGCGGCGCCGCGCCATAGCCGGTGCCCGCATAGAAGTGGAGATGGTCGTCCGCGGTCCATGTCGCCCAGAGATCCGGGTGACCGTCACCATTCCCGTCACCGGACGCAGCCACTCCGGGAGTGGCCGAGTTGAATCCGGAACCGATCGCGATGCGGCTGCTGCCCCTGCCGAGGGGGTACCCGGGGCCCTGCGGATCGGCGGGGTCGTTCACATACTGATTGACGACTCCGGTACTGGGGTTCCGGGTCCAGAGGTCGGCCAGTCCGTCACCGTTGACATCGCCGGGAGCGAGGAGCTGGAGGCCGGCCCAACCCGAGGTACCGATGACCTTCGGGGACGCGAGCTGACCGCTCGCGGTACCGGGGAAGAGATAGAGGAGATCGTTCTCGACCGCCAGGACGTCGGGATAGGCATCGAGGTTCACATCCCCGGCGGAAATGACCGCTGTGGTCTTCGACCAGTCGGAACTGGGCGATCCTGCCGGACGGTTGAGCTGGTGGCGCGTACCGAAGTCGCCTGTCCCGTCGCCGGGATAGAGCCACAAGTGGGTGTTGTCGTTCGGGAGGTGGGCGATCAGGTCTTCATAGCCGTCGCCGGTCCAGTCGCCGTGATGGCTGATGTCCGCGTCTGCCCATCCGGAGCCGATGGTCGGTCCGTTCTCGGGCCTGCCCGAATTCCTTCCGGGGTAGAAGCGCAGGTGGCCCGTGTTGTCGATGGCGAGGAGGTCGGCGATGCCGTCACCGTTCAGGTCGCCCGCGGTGTCGGCCGGAGCCGGCTTGGTCAGATAGCCGAGACCGACGGAGCCGGCGAACTGCGCCGTGCCGGACGTGGGGGCGGCCCCAGGGAATTCGATGACGCGCCCACGGTTGTTGATGACATAGAGGTCGGGATTGGAGTCCGGATTGACCGAGGACCCGGTGCTCGACGCGCTGTTGACGTCGCCGGGCGAGGTGATGGTGGGGTAGACCGCCTTGGTGAAGTTGAGCGGGAGCAGCGCTTCAGGAGTCTCCAGCGAACCCGCGGTGCCGGCACCCCAGTTCTGATACGCGGCACTGCTGCCGCAGTCCCACAGCACGAGCTGTGTGCCCGGCGCGGTACTGCCGCTCGGATCGGTGAGGCACCGTCCGGACCCGGCGTTCTTCAGCGTTCCGCCAGGACCGGGTGTCCACTCCTGAGCCGCGGTCTGATTGCACGGGTAGAGCTGGATCGGTGTCCCGTTGGCCGTGCCCGACTGTGTGGCGTCCAGGCAATTCCCCAGAGCGCGTACGCTCTTGTCGGCGCCGATCGTCCATCGCTGCGCGGTGGTCTGGTTGCAGCCGAACATCTGGATGGCTGTGCCCTTGGTCGTGTCCGAGCTCGTGACATCGGCGCACAGCGTGCCGCCGTCGGCTCCGGCGACACCGGAGACGAGCGGTCGGTCCGCCGGACGCGTGAGGAGGGAGGTGGGCAGACCGTTGCTGTCGAAGCTCAGCGGATAGGTGTGCAGCACCCCGGTGTCGTCGTCCCGGGCCCACAGAGTGGGGGCGCCGCCGACGGTGCCGGGAGCGACCAGGGTCATGTGCGACCAGTTGCCGGTGCCGAGACGTACGGCGTTCCCCAAGTGGTAGTCACCTGACGAACTTCCCGGATAGAACCAGAGGCCGCTGGTCCCGGTCACGGTGATGAGGCTCGGAGGGCTGCTGGGGCCGGTGGCACCACCCGGAGCGAGGATCTGACCGACCGAATTCCACGACTGGTCGTAGCCCGTGCAGTCGGACGCCGGATTGCACGGAGGCGGCGTGGGAATGGTGGTCAGCCCGTTCGGGCTGGTGAAGTGGCCGGGTTGTCCGCCGCCGGGAATGTCGGCGTCATTGTGGTAGACGTACATCACACGGTCGGTGGTGGAAGTGCGCAGCGCGAACAGGTCGTCCACGCCCGACTGATTGGTACTCCCTCGATGTGTGATCTGGAAATTGTTCCAGCTGGAATGATCGGGACTCTGGGCAGCCGAGGAGATGAGTTCGGGGGCCGCGGCGGTGTCGGTATTACCCCGGGTCATGTACAGATTTCCGTCCGCCGCCGGCGTGATCAGGTCCGGGACACCATCGCCGTTCACATCGCCCGGCAGCACGGGAGTGCTGGGATTCCATGGCGCGTAGAAGGCGTAGGTTGCCGGACGGGCGTTCTCGGCACCGTCGACGGCCTGGACGTACAGCGTGTGAGTGCCCCACTGCTGTGCCGTCACACTGATCGGAATGTTCGCCGTCGCCTTGCCGCTGCTGTCCGGGGTGACACTGATGGAAGCGGCTCCCGTCGGCGGAATCGGCTTGTCCATGGAGTACTCGAACCGACGGATACCGCTCTTGAGGCAGGTGCCGATCGTGCAGCCCGTCGGAGTGGGATCAGTGCTGGTCACCTGGATGGTCAGGTTGGTGTCGCCGGCGTGCTTGGTGGGGGCGGTGCTGCTCCCCAGCGGCGGGAAGGCCACGGAATCGGTGAACTTGGCCGGCGTGGGCGGTGTGAGGTCGACGTTGAACTGGCAGTTGGAAACCCAGGGCCCGGAGAGCGTTCCGTCGTTTGCCTGGGCAGCCCACAGATACCGGTGACCGTCCTTCACCTGGAATCCGATGTTGGCGTGGACGGTGCCGCCCGACGAGACGTAACCGGTGTAGGGCGTAGTCGTGGTCGTCGGATCACCGGACGAATCTGCTGTCTGTGCGTCGGTGACCATGAAACGGGCTCGCACATTGAAGTTCTGCATCTGCGTGCTGACCGTGGCGTCGAAGTTGATGTTGCTGTTCGCGCCGTTGTTGCTCGTTCTGCCGATCCAGCCGGGATTGTGCGTGACGCATGCCGGACCGGACGGATTCATGGTGTCGGGCGTGGTCGACAGATCGGTGGGTGCGTTCGGTGGCACGTCGAACTTGGTGATGACCTGCGGATTGGTCGAGAACCGCATGAAGCCGTAATTCGTGGAAGTCTTGTCCTCGTCGCCGATCAGACCGAACGTCCACGTGTTCGTGTCGTTCTTGGCGATGGCCTTCATCTGGTTCGTTACGTCGAAGTTGAGGTCCTGGTTGCCGCATCCGGACGCGGCGCTCTTGACGTCTTTCGTTCCGATCGTCGAATGGACCCCGGGCTGGTGATTCCAGTCGGTGCTTCCGCCGATGGTGTCGGTTTCCTTGAGGGTGACCGGCCAGGTGTTGGAGCAGCCGTGGTCCGCACCGTAGGTCTCGGTGAGGTAGAGGGTCGCGGAACTGATCACCATTTTGCTGTCGAGGCTGCTCGTGTTGAGCGTGTAGTACGAGCGCTCGAGCCCGAAGCAGTTGGAGGCGTACTGCTGATAGCCGACGCCCTCACCGTTGTCCTGGGGGTCGTCGTAGAGCTGTGCGTTCGGACAGCCCTCGGCGACTTCGGTGTAGTGGCTCGTATGGCTGGATGTGGGATTCGTATAGGGATCGATGAAGACCGGGTATGTCGTCGACTGCCCGGTCAGCAGCCCCGCATCCGGTGTGAGCGTCACCGCATCCGGTCCGGCGGCCACGTCGACGGGTTGGACCTGTGCCCCCGGCCCGGGCCCGTCGGCGGAGGACACGGAATCGGTTCCGGTGTCCTCGACCGTGGCGGTCCTGGTTCCCGCACGGGCCGGGGTTCCGGTGGACGCGGACGAGTTCTGCGTACTGGAGTCCCACATCAGTGGGGTGGGACTGGCGTAGGCGAGGCTGCCGTCGGCCGTCGTGGCATCCAGATTTCCCGCGTCGTCCGCGGACAGTGTGAGTCCCTGGGCGACGGTGCTCAGTTTCAGCGTGCGGAGGATCGGATTGGCAGCCGCGGTGGCGTCGTTGACGATCAGGACTTCGCGGAATCCGCCCTGATCGGTGACCGATGCCTGGAGATCGACGCCCGGCAGTACATCCCGGTAGAGGGCCGTATCCGCGGTGACGTCGGGAACGGGAAGGTCAACGGGGAAGCGGTACGACAACAGGTGGCCGTCATGGTCGGTCAGCGTCGCGAGAGGTCCGCTGCCGCCGCCGGAGAGGGTGACCCCATTGGGAGTGGCGGCTGTTGAGAAAGTGCCGTCAACGTTCTGCGTGAGCGTCGCGTCGAGAGGTGTCCAGCCGTCGTTCTTGTGCACCCGAACCGGCTTGATGTACGACCGCACCGAGAAGCTGCCGTCCGGTTCCGCGATGGTCTGGTCCGTCTCGGTGGTCAATTCGTCCACGACCACCGGTTGTCCGGTTTGCGCCGCCTTCTGCTGCGCGGCCTGTTCGGGGCCGCCCGGAGTCAGCGGCGCGGGCACGCCGCCGTCCGGCGGGTCGTACGGCAGTACGTCGTCAGCCCGGGCCGGGCCGGCCAAGGTCAGGACGAGCGCGCTGACCAGTGTGATTGCTGCCGAACCGCTGACGATGCGACGCCGTCGTCGGCGCATGCGTGTGGATCCCCCCACAACTACCTCTTTCCGCGATGATGATCAGCCTGGGCGACCTTTGTGATGTAAGTCACCGTGTGTCCGCGCGAGGCTGTCCGGATCGGATGTTCTTCCCCCGCGCTCCCGCCGATTGCCACCCGAACCGGACACGCGTCCAATGCGGGCCGCGGCTGTGACGTGGGGGAATGCCGGGGAAGGCTATTGCCATTCGCACAGGTGTGGCAATAGCGTTCGGTCCGCGTCATGTTGCTGTGTGTGTCGGCCCGCTTCCGGGCCGTTGGGGTGGGCTGGGGGGTCTGTCGACGTGCGTACGAAGCTGCGCTTGTTCACTGGTGTCCGAACGCGGACGAGATTGCGCGGTGTCACTGTGGCAACGGCCACATTGGCGGCGATGGCGCTGATCGTGCCGCTCGCGCAAGCCGATTCGGTCGGTTACCACTACGACGGCAAGGTATGGGCGGACGGTCCGCTGCAGGACCAGCCGGTCGTCAAGGGCCATCCGGTGACCGGTGCGGATGCGGTGCAGAAGGCCAGGACGCCCTACGGTGCCCGGGCGCTGGGCGCGTACAAGGCCGCCAAACCCTCCTGGCCGGCCGCTGCCACCAACAGCGTCTCGCTGACCCGGCCATCGACCTCGTCCACCACGAAGTCCTCCACTGATGTGGACTCGCGATCGGCCGCCGTACGCGCCGGATCCTCGCCGGTACTTGTTTCCGCCGCACCGACTCCGGCAACGAAGAGCAAGAGCCGCACGGCCACCCCCGACGTGCCGGGCTCCGTACAGGTCAGGCTCGCCGGGCGGACGCAGGCCCAGGCCGCCGACGTCGACGGCCTGTTGGTCGGCCTCTCGCGTACCGACGGTGGCACCTCCGCCGGCCGAGTGAAGGTGACCGTCGAATACGGCTCCATCGCCAAGGCGTACGGCGGCGGTTGGGCCACCCGTCTGCACCTCGTGGCCATGCCCGCGTGCGCGCTGACCACGCCGGAGGCAGCGGCCTGCCAGGCGCGCACGCCGCTCGTCAGCAGCAACGACACCGCCGCGCAGACGCTCTCCGCATCCGTCGACATCCCCGCGGACAAGGCGGCGCATCCCGGTGCGCGGACGACCACCGAATCCGCCGCCGCACCGATGGGCGTGGCCGTCGCCGCGGTGTCCGGAACGGGAGGGTCGCAGGGCGACTACACCGCGACCTCGCTGTCGGCCTCCGGCGCATGGTCGCAGAGCGCGTCCGGCGCCTTCACGTACAACTACCCGATCGCGACGCCCGCCTCCCTCGGTGGAAGCGCACCCTCGGTGGCACTGTCGTACAACAGCCAGACCGTCGACGGCGAGACGTCGGCGCGCAACTCGCAGTCGTCCTGGATCGGAGACGGCTGGTCCTACGAGCCCGGATTCATCGAACGCTCCTACAAGGCCTGCGACGACCAAGGCATCAAGGACTCCGGCGACGAGTGCTGGGGCGGCTACAACGCCACTCTCTCCCTCGGCTCGCTCAACGGCGAGCTGGTGCGTGACAGCGACGGCAGCTATCACCTCCAGGCCGACGACGGCACGAAGATCGAGCGGCTGACCGGCGCGGACAACGGTCTCTGGCAAGGCGAGTACTACAGGGTCACCACGACCGACGGCACGGCTTCGTACTTCGGCCTCGACCACGCTCCGGGGACCACCAGCGACGCCTCCACCAACAGCGCCTGGGGTGTGCCGGTCTACCACCCCAAGTCCGCCGACCCGTGCTACGACGCAGCCAAGGGCAACAAGTCGCAGTGCGACAAGCCGGTCGGATACCGCTTCAACCTCGACTTCGTCGTCGACCCGCACGGCAATGTGCAGCGCTACGACTACGCGACCGAGACGAACTACTACAACATGGGCTACGGCCAGGTCGCCGCGTCCGGCGGCGGGGGCACCATGACCCCGTACATCCGGGCCGGGCACCTGACCACGATCTCGTACGGCTATCAGCTCGACGACGCACGGGCCGAGCGCGACCCCGCGGCACGCATCGTGTTCAGCACGGCGCAGCGCTGCATCACCTCGGACACCGTCTGCCAGGCGTCGAATCTCTCCGATTCGACCGCCACCAACTGGCCGGACGTCCCTTACGACATCCACTGCGAATCCGGTGACGACACATCCGGCGACGGCTCGGACGTCTGCCACACCGGCTCGCCGACTTTCTGGTCCACCAACCGACTCAAGACCATCACTACCCGGGTGAAGGTCGGCAGCGGCTACAAGGATGTCGACGCGTACGACCTGACCCAGCAGTTCCCCGATGGGGGCGGCGTCATCGACCCCGTCACAGGAAAGACCGAGCACCCTGACGAGATCGGTCAGTTGCAGGCTGTCATGTGGCTGGCATCCGTGCAGCACAGGGGGCTCGACACGTCGGCCGGCGGTTCCGGGTCGCTGACACTGGATCCGGTCACGTTCCAGGGAATCGAGACCGACAACCGTGTGGACGGCCTTACTCCCGCCGCTCCCGCCTTGTTCCGTCCGCGGATCAGCAGCATCCGCACGGAAACCGGCGAATCCATCGCAGTGACGTACGCGGACCCGCAGTGCTCGCGCGTCAAGCACACGATGCCCGCGTCGGCGGACAGCAACACGATGGCGTGCTTCCCCGTGTACTGGCATCCGACGGGCGTGAAGGACCCGGTCTCCGACTGGTTCACCAAGTCCCTGGTCACCCGCATCGACGACAATGACGCGACCAAGGCGGGTTCACCGGCGAAGACCACGCAGTACGAGTACGCTCAGGCCGCCTGGCACCGTGACGACTCCGACCTGACGGACGACCAGTACCGCACGTGGAACGACTTCCGTGGCTTCCGGACGGTCACCACAACCTCGGGAACCTCACCGAACCCCATCACCAAGACCGTGTCCACCTACCTGCAAGGCATGGACGGGGACTACAAGGCGGACAAGACCACTCGGCACGTCACCGTCAACGGAGTCACCGACAGCAGCTGGCTCGCCGGTACCCCGGTGGAGACCGATGCCTTCAAGTCCGCCTCGGACACCGATCCGGTCACCAAGTCCATCACCGACGCTCCCGAAACTGTGAGCACAGCTTCTCGCCCGCGGACCGCCTGGACGTCGGAGGACCCGGCTCCGTCGGAGCTGTCGACCTTGCCCGACCTGGCCGCTCGACGTCTCAAGACCAGCACCAAACACTCCCTCGCCCAGTTGTCGGGAACCAAGGGCTGGCGAACCACCACGGTGGTGACGAGCTACGACCAGTACGGCCGCGTGACGACCACGGACGACAAGGGCGACGAATCGCAGCCGAGTCAGGAGAACTGCACCACCGTCCATTACGCCCCGGCTCCGTCCGACAACCCCATGATGCTCAGCTACCCGAGCGAGACGGTTGCGGTATCCGGACCATGCGGAACGGTGGAGGGCGCCACCACGACCCTGATGCACAAGCGCATCTTCTACGACGGCGACGGCAGCATCACCGACCCCGGCACGTTCGGGAAGCTCGGTCAGAGCTGGCCGTCGGACGGCAGCACGCCGAAGGTGCATTCACTCGGCAACATGACGGCCGTTCAGACGATCACGTCGTACGACGGCTCGGGTGATCCTGCGTATGTCCTCACCGGCGCACTCACCTACGACCGATACGGCCGGATCACCAAGTCCCTGGACGGCGCGGGTGCGTCCACGACCACGTCGTACTCGCCGGCCACCGGAGTCCTTCCGACATCGGTGAGTACGGTCAACCCGTTCGGATGGAAGTCGACCACGACGGTCGACCCACTGCGCGGCGCAGTCACGGAGTCCGAGGACGCCAACGGCCGCCTTACGGACTCCACGTTCGACGCTCTCGGCCGACGCATCGCGACCTGGCTTCCCGGCCGCGACAAGGCAGACAACCCGAACAGCCCTGACAAGAAGTTCAGCTACTCCGTCAACGGAGCGGGCACGCAGCCGAACCCGTCGACGGTCACCACGCAGACCCTCCGCGAGGACGGCTCGTACAGCACTTCCGTCTCGATCTACGACGGCATGCTGCAACTGCGGCAGCAGCAGTCGACAACGGCGGACAACTCGGCCGGTCGACTGATCACGTCCAACTCCTATGACTCCCACGGCTGGCCCGTCTCCACGATCAACAGCTACTACGACCCGGACCACGCTCCGAGCGGCACGATGTGGGCGGAGCTGGAGACGACGGTGCCGTCGGAGTCCAAGACCGTCTACGACGGGCTGGGACGACCGACCGAAAGCCAACTGTGGGCCAAGGGCGCACAGCTGTGGAAATCCACTACGTCGTATCCCGGCGCCGAGGAGACCGACACGACACCGCCTACGGGCGGCCAGACCACCGCGACGTTCACGAATGCCCGCGGTCAGACCACCGCGACGCAGGTCAAGGACACGACGCGCGACCGTAAGCTGACCGCCGGCACCGTCATCCAGTCCGGCAGCAGCGTGGCGTCCAACAGCGTGCGCCTGACGATGCAGTCCGATGGGAATCTGGTGGTGGCCGCGATCGCCACCGGAGCCACGCTCTGGTCCTCCGGCACGTCCGGCAACGCCGGTGCGGCTGCCACCGTCCACACCGACGGCAATCTGGTCATCACCGGCACGACCGGCACGGTCCTGTGGACGTCCAATGCCGCTGTCGCCGGCAGTACAGGTGCCTACCTGGTCGTCGGGGACGACGCCGGAGTGAAACTCTTCAACTCCTCGGGTGCCACGACCCTGTGGACCGCCAACACCAACGGCAAGGCCACCGCCGCCAACGCCACGACCAGCTACACGTACACGCCGGCGGGGCAGACGTCGAAGATCACCGACGCCGTCGGCAATGCCTGGACCTATGAGTACAACCTGCAGGGCCAGTTGGTCTCGCAGAAGGACCCCGACGCCGGGACCAGCTCGTACGTCTACGACACGTACGGACACCTCGTCCAGACCACCGATCCCCGTGGTCAGGCGCTCTCGTACACCTACGACACGCTCGGCAGGAAGACGGCCGAATACGCGGAGCCCACCAAGGCTGTCCACGACCCGGACAACGAGTTGTCCTCCTGGGCGTTCGACACTCTCGGCGACGGCACCGATGTGAAGGGCCTGCCGGTTTCGTCCACGCGGTACGTGGGCGGCGCGAGCGGCAGCAAGTACATCGCGCGGATCAACGGTTTCAACACGGCGTATCAGCCGACGAGTACGACCACGATCATTCCCGCGGCGGAGGGGAAGCTCGCGGGGTCGTACACCTCCGCAGCCGAATACACGCCGAACGTCGGTTTGCTGGAAGCAACTTCCTACGGAGCGGACGGTGGTCTGCCGAGCGAGAGAGTCGGCTACGGGTACGACCTGCAGGGCCTCCTCACCCAGACGGGATCGGACAACAACCCGTATCTGGACGCTGCTTGGTACACGCCGTTCGGGCAGGTCATGCAGTCCACCTACGGCGTCTACGGTAAACAGCTGCGCACCGCACAGACCTACGACGCGGCCACGCAGCGCCTGGCGACGAACACCGTCAGCCTTCAACCGAGCACGTTCGGACCGATCGACTCCACGACCTATGGATACGACCAGTCCGGAAGTCTGAACGCCGTATCCGACGTCCAATCGACCGGTACGACGGTGACCGGCACGGACACACAGTGCTTCACGTACGACGGCATGGGACGCCTTGCCGAGGCGTGGTCCGACACCAAGGGCATCACCACACCGGCTGTGGCGGGCACGGGACAACTCGCCTCGTGCAAGACGGCCGCACCGAGCCCGACCACCATCGGTGGTCCCGCTCCGTACTGGCAGTCCTACACCTACGACCTGCTCGGTGACCGTACGCAGCAGGTGTCGCACGACACCGCCGGCAACGCCCTGAAGAACACGACTCAGTCGATCGCCTACCCGAGTACGGCGGCGCCCGCTTCACTTCCCAACCAGGCCACCGCCGTCACCACCAGCAATCCGACCACCGGCACGGCCACCTCGACCCTGAGTTACACCGACACCTCGCACAATTCCGCCGGAGTCAACGCGGGCAGCGTCACCAGTCGCAAGACGTCCACCACCGGACCGATCATCTCGAGCGTCAAGACGACGGCCGGCGATCCGCTGTGCTTGACCGACGCTTCGGCCCTGACCGGTGACGGCACCTCGCAGAACCTTTCGCACTGCGGCGGCGTCGGGCAGAACTACACGATTGGCACCGACGGTACGGTCCGGGTCGTCGGCAAGTGCATGGACACCGCGAACCCGCCTGCCGCCGACACGGTCGTGGTGATCAGGACCTGCTCCTCCAGCGCGCCCTCTCAGCAGTGGAAGCTGACGGCCTCGGGAAACCTGGTCAATGTCGCCTCCGGACTCTGCCTCACCGACCCCAGCGGCAGCCAGACCCCCGGCACCAAGCAGACCCTGCACGCCTGCGGTTCGGCAGGGCAGACGTACACGACGGCGGCCACCGGCACCGGTCTTCCGGCAGGGCAGGGCCAGACCTTCACGTACGACGCGGAGGGCCGGACCGCGAGTGTCACCACAGGTGACGGAGTCAATCCCAAGGCCACCAACTACCTGTACGACGCCGATGGCGGCCTGCTCCTCCAGCACGGTCCCAGCGGCACCATCCTCTACCTCTTCGGCGGCGCCGAGCAGCTCACCCTCAACAGCGCCGGCACCACGGTCTCCGGCCTGCGCTACTACTCCCACCCCGACGGCACCGCGATCACCCGCTCGTCCGGCGGCGCCGTCACTTACCAGCCGACGAACCCCCAGAACACGGCCCAACTCCAGGTCGACGCGACCTCCTTGGCCATCACCCGCCGCTCCTACGATCCCTACGGCAAACCCCGCGGCACCGTTCCGACCTCCTGGGCCGACAACCACGGCTACCTCGGCCAACCCGCCGACCCCACCACCGGCCTCGACCTCCTCGGCGCCCGCAACTACGACCCCGTCCTCGGCCGCTTCCTCACCGTCGACCCCGTCTTCGAGGCGGGCGACCCCAACCAGATGGGCGGCTACGCGTACGCGGGCGACGACCCGGTCAACGGGAGCGACCCGAGTGGGTTGATGTTCCGTGCCGGAGACTCGAACATCACGCCCAAGGACCAGGCGCAGACCGAAGAATACAAATGTGAGCAAGGTGGAGGCACACCATCAGGATGCGGAAACTACACCCCGTACTCAGTGCATCACGGGTGGCGCCACGCACTGGACGTAGGGACATCTCTTGCTGAACTGGTCGGTATAGGTGTCGTCGTTGACGCCGGAGTCGATGCCGTCGGGGCGTGCAGCGCAACTCTGGTAATCGCACCCGAATGCATCGCGGCAGGCAAGACGGCCGCAGGAGCCCTCTCCGGCCTCTTGGGAGGATGCGCCGATACGGGCTGCATCGACGGCGAGCCGACGGCTCATGGCTCGGACGACCCTCCGGCCGCCTCCGGGAGGCCGCAGCATGACCTCGCCACGGGGCGTACGCCTGAAGAGGCCGCGCCGCCACCTCCGGGCAACCCCGAGGCAGGAACACCAGCAGAAGCGGCGAGACCCAGCAGCCCCAAGAGCGCTACCGCCAAGAAGCCCGTTGCCGACGACGCGACCTCCGCAGAGCAGAGCCCAACGACAAGCGGCGGCAAGTGCAGCTTCAGCCCGGACACTCCGGTTCTTCTCGACCACGGAAAGACGAAGCCCATCGTCGATATCGCCGTGGGCGACAAAGTCGAATCGGCCGACCCGAAAACCGGTAAACACGTTGGCTCCCACGCCGTCACCGCCACGTGGGTCAACTACGACACCGACCTGGTCGACGTCACCGTCCAGGGCTCGGACGGCAAGCCGGCCACCCTGCACACCACGTCGAAGCACCCCTTCTGGGACGACACCACCCACAAGTGGACCCCAGCCGGCAAGCTCACCCCGGGCCACGCCCTCAACACCGACAAGAACCTCCACGCCACGGTCCTCACGGTCCATGTCACCCCGGGCGCGGCCGACCGTTACAACCTGACAGTCGCGCAAGTGCACACGTACTATGTACTCGCAGGCACCACGCCAGTCCTGGTTCATAACTGCAATAATGCGGCGACTCATGACGTCGGGAACGTTGTCGATAATCTCGATGACAATGTCTACTTCCATTACACGAGCGAGGTAGGGCACAGTGGGATTTTGGCCGATGATGGCAGTCTCAGGATTGGCGCCAACTCCGCCGGAAAGGTCCATGTGACCCAGGAAATTGGAAGCCCGGCAGAGATCGAGCAGAACATCTTCATTGGTAACCCGATGTATGCGGGAAAGGCTGAATACATGTTCGCCTTCCGAATGCCTGAAGGTGTCGAGCTTGGGCCGGGATCTCAGCCAAATGAGCTGATTACGAGAGGCTCGTTGAAGATCCCGGCGGGGAACGTTCTCTTCCATGGAAGGAACCCCTTCTGATGTCAGAACTGGTCGAGTTCGACAACTTTGCCCAGGTGGAGATGCTGCTCCGTGCCGGTATGGAGCTCAAATTTGAACTCTCTGATGACGCGGACGTGCTCAACGGGAGTCCGGTCTATGCGTCGGCACTTAATCACCTTCGCGAAGGTCTGATCTCTGGATTGCGTTCGAGCTCAGCGCCAGGGCGAGCGCAGAAACAGGCTGACTGGTATCGACTCTCGCAGCACCAGCATCGCTGGCGGATCATTGCACAAAGAGCTGCCCTGCATCCGCGTTGGCGAGACCTAACCGCGGTCGAAATGCGACACTGGGTCGAAACGCTCGCAGCGCCACTCACAGTGGATGATGGGGCGCTGGAAGCCATCAAGGCGGCAGTAGAAAAGATGCTTGATGGTGACTGATCAGTATTCTCGCCGATAGTCCAGTAGAGGCCCCACCGGATCTATCTACGGTGGGGCCTCTGGAGTGTCTGACGGTAGTAGTTGACGGCAACGTCAGCGGACAGGCGCGGCACAGTGGGGCGATTCGTCGCCGTCGTCGGGCCTCAGGTGATCTCGGCGGGGTTGCGGAGGGCGTTGCCGAGGAGGTCGATGGCGTCGCGCTGGAGGCGGAGCCGGACGTGGGCGTAGACGGTGACGCTGATGTGGGAGTGCCCAACAGCTCCTTGATCACGATGAGTCCCACTTTTTGTTCCAGAAGCAGAGTCGCTGTCGAGTGGCGGAGATCGTGGAATCGAATGCGGCGGATCTCCGCTCGGTGGGGCAGGGTGTTGAAGTGCCGGGTGATGGTGGACCCTTCGATCGGGGCGCCGTCCGGGCGGCTGAAGACGTAACCGCTGTCCTTCCAGTCTGTCCCTGCCGCCTCGCGTTCGCTGCGCTGTCGGTCGCGGTGCTGTTTGAGGGAGCGCAGGCACAGTGTCGGTCAGGGCGATGCGCCTTTCGGAACTCTGGGTCTTGGTCGGAAGGGCAGTCAGGCCCCTGGAGTTGGTGCGTTAGAGGGTGCGGCGGATGCTGGCGGTTCCGCCGGCCAGGTCGAGGTCTTTCCAGCGCAGGCCGAGGAGTTCGCCCTTGCGGAGACCGGTGCGCAGGGCGAGTTCGAACAGCGACTCAACTGGTGCCCGTTGGCGGTGGCGAGGAACGTGCGCGCTTCGTGGGCGGTGAGGGGCTTGAAGCGGCGGGGGCTGGGTGTGACGGTGCGGACGTTACGGGCGACGTTGCGCGGGATCTCTTCTTCGCGTACCGCGTGCTCCAAGGCGGACTTGAGCACGGAGTCCCACCGCGCCGGCTGTCCGGCCGGTGTTGCTCCACTGACAGGCCAGCGAGCCCGCCACGTTCCCGGACAGCACGCCGTCCTCGGCGGCCTGTGCGGCCCTCATGCCGAGCCGGTAGATGTCCTCCGCCTCTGCATGTTCCGCTGCGTCGGAGACGCCCCACCCAGCGATCTGCGCCAACTCTCCGATGGCCCTGAGGAGTTTGCTCCCCACTTCTTCGGTGGGTGTGCCTTCGCGGTAGAGCTTCACCGCTGTATGCAGCTCACGCAGGGCAGGCCCGATCAGGTCTTTGCCGTAGACCACATCGTCAGCCAGCCGCAGGCCGTGGAGCCGCTGGGCTAGGCCGGCCACCTGTCCGGTCCCCGATCCGGCGGCCCGTACGAGCCCGAAGCGGGGCCAGTGGGTAGCCCTCGGGCAGGAAATCTGCCACGGATCGGGCACACGGCGCGGACTCGATCGGCTGAACGGCTTTCGCCATCTCCATTATCTCGCGCGGCACCTGAAGCACCTGCGCGAGGAAGGGCAGCTACTCGCGCGGAGACCGCGTCCCGATCTCCCAACGGGACACGTCATTTCGCGTCGGCGGAACGCGCCCAGGAGCAGCCTCGGCGAGCCGCCGCTGACTCCAACCACGCACCACGCGCCACGCGCTGCCGCCTGGCCAGTTCCCCGACCGTCTCCCGCACCTCACCAGCATGGCAGACAGCAAGGCAGACTCGCTGGCTCCTCCGCAACGTCCACGCCAGAGGGACGCCGATCAGCAACCCCGGGTCGAGTCGAGGAGAGGACAACAAGATGGCTGAGCAGGCGACACCGTGGCCAAATGGCCTCGCTGCGCAGGGACCGCGCCTGCTGCCGTGGGCCACCGCCGAGGGGAAGCCCTGCTACCTCAGCACTGACGGCCGTGGCTACCTCGCTACCCTCGCCGACAACATCGAGTCGGTACAACTCGGTATGGGTGCGGAGCTGCTGGAGTACGCCCGAGACACCATGACACCCGGCACGAAGATCCTTACGGCCACCGAAAACCGCTGGCTGGCCTGCCGGCTGTCCGAAGCCCTCTCCGGCGCACTCCGGGTCGCCGACTCACGCGGGCAACGCCTCCTAGGCCCGGAGGAGGAAGAGGAAGCGGGCGAAGATGTCTGACTCCACGAACACCGACGCACCGGCCCGCAGGACTGCCCGTGGCCGCTTTCGATTCCGCCCGTACCACGTGACCACCGTCCCCGACACCTTGGCCCCGCCGACCGTCGCGGCGGAGTGCGTCACCACCGGCCACGAGCTGTACGAACAGGTCATCCGCACCCTCCTCCGCGCTGAGCCCGGAGCATGGCAGTAAAGTCCCCTGCGCCAGCACCACTTCGGGTACAGCGCGACCGCGCGGCCAGGACCCTCTGACGGCAGTAGCGACGGCAACACCCACGGATTTTCCCGCACAATCATGGGCACCAGTGGAACCCGAAACCGTCGCTGATCTGCGGAAACGCAGATAAAGAGGAGTCGTGTAGCACACGTACTATGTTGTGGCGGACGGTGTCCACGTCCTAGTTCACAATACCGGTGGCGTCTGTAATCTCAGTGACGGTCATTTGTACCGTGGCCTCGCAAAGGGGCGCCGAAGCTATGACGCCGCTGCTGAAGGGCGCGCAGTTCGCGTGGGAGGTCACTCTGACATACGTTCCCATGTCGGTGGAGAGAATACAAATTCTGTTTTCACATCCTGGACAGATGACCTTGGGGACGTTGCCGATTATTTTGCGAAGCATCTACACGGCAATTTTGTTGGAGAGGGTGTAATACTGCGCATCAGGGTGGCAAGCGTAGATCCTCTCGTGGGGCCGTCGAGGCTCATTCAGATCCACGACGGCGACTGGGATATGTCACACTTTGAGGACGAGCATCTCATTGTTGGGGAAATCCAAGCTCAAGACATCAGCTTCGACTTCGGGAGGACGTGGAGAAGTGTCACTAGATGATGGATTGAGCGGGATATCTGCGAGTGAACTGGCTGCTTCGTTCGAGACGGACACAGGGGTCGCCGCCAGGGCTAAGAATGCTGTAATTTCTGGCGCGCATTTCGACCTCTGGCTTGAGCCGATTCCGGCGGCAAGGCTATTGGGTATCTGTCGAGCCAGGATGGCAATCCTGGAGAGGCGAGGGAAGCCTACTTTTGGGGTTGCGGAATGCCTTGAAACCCTTTCTGAGATGGGCGAACAGGATCTTCTAGTGGCCTACGTGGACGATCGTCAACGTGGAGGGCGTTACTTCCGGCTCTATCTTGAGCCGGACCCGCTCAAGGTAGTTGCATGCATCGGAGTCGGTATCGCGCCGGAAGATGGCCTTCTTGCCGGCGACGAATAGCTGTGCATTTCGGTCTGCTTCAACGTTTATATCGGACTATATAGCAAGGCGGGCCGGCTCTTGATTGTCGCGTGTAGGGCGGAAACTGAGCGTTCGGTTGAACGCGGTGACATCGTCATAGGTCGCCTTTGGTGAAGGGAGAGACCGCCTGGGTCGCATCCCGGTTGCAACCACTACTGGACCGCCAGGTGTTGTGCAGAACCGTTTAGGTCCGTGCATAGGCGTCCAGTGGGATCGTGTGACGCAGGTGCTGGGGTCGTCTCGGAATGACCTGCTGGCATTGACTACAGGGCCGGAAAGAGCATGGGAGTTGCAATTACATGAGGGCCTTGCGGTCGAATCGAGCGAGGTCCGCCACGTATGCGACACCGTCAGTGTCGAGGTATTGAAAGGCGGTACGTTCGCCCTCGCCGCTCAGTCGGGGCCAGCTCGGTTCGAAACCGCACCCCCGAATGGGGTCGACCATCGTCAGATGCGACATCCACATCCCACAGACTGAGCACCTAATGGATTGATGGTCGATTGAGCTGCGGTGCCACGGTTTCCGCAGCCGTCCATCGATTGGTGACGCACAGAGCGTTTCTCACGCTCTTCATCTTGGAACCGCGCTCGGCATTGCTCAGCGCGGGGGCAGAGTTGGCCTTTTGCGGTTGGGGCGGGTGGAGAGGTCGGGTGGGGTGGCCGCGGGGTGTTCGGCGAGGAGGGCGAGGGCGGTGCGGACTGCTACTGCCATTTGGCCGTGGCGGCCCTCGGCCCAGTCGAGGGGGGTGCGGAGGGCGTCGATGTCGGGGTCGACGCCGTGGTTCTCGACGGACCAACTGTAGGCGTCGAACCAGGCGGCGTTCATGGGGACGGTGATGACGGTGCCGTCGCCCAGCTTGTGGCGGCCGGTCATGCCGACGACGCCGCCCCAGGTGCGGGAGCCCACGACGGGGCCGATGCCGAGGAGTTTGAAGGCGGCGGTGATCATGTCGCCGTCGGAGGAGGTCGCTTCGTCGGCGATGGCGACGACCGGGCCGCGCGGGGCGTTGCCGGTGTACGAGACGGGCTGGGCGTTGCGTGTGAGGTCCCAGCCGAGGATGGTGCGGGTCAGCTTCTCGATGACCAGCTCGCTGATGTGGCCGCCGGCATTGCCGCGGACGTCCACCAGCAGGGCGTCGTAGGCGACTTCCATGCGCAGGTCGCGGTTGAACTGAGCCCAGCCGGAGCCGCCCATGTCGGGGATGTGCAGATAGCCGCACCGGCCGCCGCTCAACTGCCGTACGACGGCACGGCGTTTGGCCACCCAGTGCTGGTAGCGCAGCGGGCGTTCGTCGATGAGGGGGACGACCGCGACGCGACGGGGTGCGCCGCGCCGGTCCGGCCGGGTGAAGGTCAGTTCCACGGTGGTGCCGCCCGCCCCGGCCAGCAGCGGATACGGTCCCGCGTCCGGGTCGACAGGGCGGCCGTCGATGTGGGTGAGCACCGCACCCTCGCGAATACCGGTGCCGGCCAGCGGGGAACGGGCCTTGGAGTCCGACGACTCGCCCGGCAGGATCCGTACCACCGACCACGTACCGTCCTTGCCGTGCTGGAAGTCGGCGCCCAGCAGGCCGATGGGGCGCTGGTAGTGGGGCGGGCCCTCGTTGCGGCGGGCGGGGGCGACGTACGCGTGCGACGTGCCCAGTTCGCCGAGCACTTCGCGCAGCAGGTCGGCGAACTCATCGGGCGTCGCGACGCGTTCGACCAGCGGGCGGTACTGGTCGAGGATCGCGGGCCAGTCGACGCCGCACATGTCGGGCGCCCAGAAGTAGTCGCGGATGAGGCGGCCGGCCTCGGCGTACGACTGGCGCCACTCGGCGGTCGGGTCGACCTCGTGGAGGATGCGGCGCATGTCGACGTAGACGGTGGAGTCGTCGTCGCCGCGTTCGGTGGCGGGCACGACCGCCAGCTCGCCCTCGTCGAAGACGGCCAGGCGCTGGCCGTCGCCGCTGACGGCGTACCAGTCCATGTGGTGGACCAGTTCGCTGCGCTTGGACTTGGCCAGGTTGTAGTACTCCAGCGTCGGGCGGGCCGAGGGGTCGGTGGGGTTGGCGAAGGTCTCGCCGAGGGCGCCGGAAATCGGCCAGCGCAGCCAGACCAGGCCGTTGTGGACGGGGGCGAGCGCCGAATATTTGGACGCCGGGACGGGGAAGGGCGTCACCCGGCTGGCCAGGCCCTCCGCCTCGACGACCACCGGGCCGTCGCCGCCGCCGCTCTCGCCCGGGTCGAGGCCGCCGTTGATCGGGCGGCCGTCAACAGGGAGCGCGAAGGGTGACGGTGTCGCCGAATTCAGCGGCACCAGATACGGGCGGCAGCCGAGCGGGAACGACAGGTCGCCGGTATGAACGTCGTACACCGGGTCGAAGCCGCGCCAGGACAGGAACGCGAGGTAGCGGCCGTCGCGGGTGAAGACCGGCTGTTCGTCCTCGAAACGGCCGTTGGTGACGTCGATGATCGTGTGGTCGGACAGTCGGGCGATCTTCACCGAACGCAGGCTGCGGCCGATGCCGGGGTGCGACCAGGTCAGCCATGCCGAGTCGGGGGAGAAGGCGAGGTCGCGGACGGGGCCGTTGGTCGACCGGATCAGCTCGTCGACGCTGCCGGCGGGGGTTGGGCGGTCGGTGCTGTCGCGGTCGTCGTCGATGTCGCTGTGGTCATCACCTACGCCGTCGATTGCGTCGTACGGGTGACTTCCGCCGCCCGTGACGCCGTCACTTTCGCCATTGTCGACATTTTCGGCCTCGCCGGTGGCCACCAGCAGCAGGCGGCCGTCGTTCGTGGCGACCGCCAGGGTGCCGCCGTCCGGTGAGGAGACCAGTTCCAGGACGCGGCCGAGCTTGCCGACGGCGAGGCGGGTGGGGCGGTCGTCGTCGCCGTCGGGGTAGCGGGCGTCGGTGTCGCCGACGTCAACCGCGTGACCGGACGTGTCTTCGTACAGGTGAGTGCCGGAAAGTGCGGTTGCCGTCGTGGCGCGAGGGTGATCGTCCGCGCCGGTCCTATCAACGGACGGGTCGAGGTCACTCGTACGGGTGGCCGTACGAGCCCCCGCCGTCGGCGCACCCACCTCCGCCCCCGTACCGACCGGCACCGCGTCCGCCAGCTCGCCCGAGACGTCCGCCGCCTCCGCCTCCTGTGCCTTCGCGTCCGCCGCCACCGAATCCCGTGCGCCGCCGCCGCGGATCGCCGCCCGTGAGGCGCGCCCCGGCAAGTGGGCCAGCCCGATGCCGTCCTCGCCCTCCGCGTCCGTGACGAAGGCGACCAGGCCGGTGTCGCCGAGCATCTCCGGCAGCCGCACCCGGGCGCCCGGCTCCTCGGCGATGGTGCGCGCGGGCCCGTCGCGGTGGGTGAGCCAGTAGAGGCTGCCGCGCACGCAGACGGCGCTGGCGCGCCCGGTGGTGTCCATGGCGAGGCCGTCCAGATTGGAGGCGGCGGGCACCTGATACGGCCGCCGCCCACTGCGCGGCCCGCCCAGCCGGATGTCCAGCCGGCGCGGCCCGGCGTCCGGTGTGATCAGATCCTCGACCAGCCACAGCTCGCCGCCGCACTGGTAGACCACGCGCTCGCCGTCGGTCGCGGCGTTGCGGGCGTAGAACTCGGCGTGGTCGGTGTGCCGCCGCAGGTCGGTGCCGTCCTGGCGGCAGGAGTACAGATTGCCGATGCCCTCGTGGTCGGAGAGGAAAGCGATCCGGCCCGACACGAACATCGGCGACGCCAGGTGCCCGTCGACGTCCGGGACCAGCCGTTCGCCGTGCAGCCACAGCCGCCCCGTGGCCCCGCCGCGATACCGCTTCCACGCGTGCGGCTCGTGCGGCGGCGTACCCGTCAACAGCAGGGTCCTGCGTTCACCCGGTTCGCCGCTCTCGTCGCACACCGCGATGTCCGACACCGGCCCCCACGGCAGTCGGCCGCCCGTCCCGCCGTCGACCGGCACGCTGTACGCCCACGTGTGGTACGCGAACGGCTGCCCGTGCGACGACACCGCCAGCACGTGCCCGTCCGGCGTCCACGAGCACACCCGGGTGTCCGAGCTGCCCCAGTACGTCAGCCGACGCGACGTCCCGCCGTCCGCCGGCACCAGATACACCTCGGGATCCAGGCTCCGCCACGTCGTGAACGCGATCGTCGTCCCGTCCGGCGACAGCCGCGGCGGCCCCACTCGCGTACGGTCCGCCGTCACCCGCCACGCCCGCCCCGGCGACCCTCCGGCCGCCCCCAGCGGGGCCACCCAGATGTCGTCCTCGGCGGCGAAGCAGAGCAGGTCGCCGTGCAGATGCGGGAATCGGAGGTACGCGCCGTCGCTCACCCCACCCATGGTTCGGCCCCCGGAACCCCCCAGCAACTTTTCGCCCCATTGCGCCCCCGCCGAGCCCCCGTCCGCCATCCATGCGCCCCGCCTCCGGCGCGGTGGCCCGGTCCCGGTCCCGGCTCCGTCACGCGGGTACGGTGCCCACTGCCAGCAGGTGGGAGGCCGCTGACAGCAGCTCCGGGTACGGCTCGGCCGCGCGGGCGGCGGTCAGGGCCGCGGTGAACATCGGGGAGTCCGTGGACAGGTGCGAGCCGGTGTGCTGCTCGGTGGCCTTGAGCAGGGCCCAGGCGGGGCCCTCGATGGCGAGGACGGTGATGTCGGTGAGGCCGGCGGCCGTCATTTCTTGGGCCAGTTCGGCTGGGGTGTGGAAGTACGCGGCCGTGAAGCCCTTGCGGCCGGGGTCGTGGCGGCCGGTCGCCAGGATGTCGGCGACGGCGTCGCGTACGCGGTCCTTCGTCAGCAAAGTGGTGGCCGTGTGCTCGAAGAGGGAGGCGTAGCGGCCGATCGCGGCGGCGGCCACGATGCCGCCGGGGCGCACCACGCGGCGCGCCTCGGCGAGGGCGAGGTCGCGGTCGGGGCGTTCCAGCAGGTGGTAGAGGGGGCCGAGGACGAGCGCCGCGTCGTACGTGTCGGCGTCGGCCGTGAGGGCGCGGGCGTCGCCCAGTTCGGTGGTGCAGCCCGTGGTGGCGGCCTGCTCGACGTGCCGGACGACCGGGTCCACGAGGTGGACGTCGTAGCCGTCGCGCACCAGCCACGCGGCGTGGACACCCGCGACCGGGCGCAGCTCGTCGTCATCGCCTTCCGCACGGGCCTGGCCCGCGCCACCCCGGACGACGGCACCCTTCAAAGCACCACCCCTTAGGCACCGATTACCGTTACGGCGCCGGCTCACCGGACGCGCGCGGGTAGCCGATCGACGTGATGTCGTCGGTCAGTTCGGCGATGCCGAGGTCGGGGTTGAGGGCCGAGACCACCGCGGACGTCAGGGGGCGCAGGGCGAGGACGTGGCGTACGGCGTCGGGGGCGACCGGGACGTCGTAGTAGTCCTCGGCGAAGGCGCGGTAGGCGTCGGCGCCGCGGTCGGTCAGCAGCGGGAAGAGCAGCGCGGCGCCGTCCGGGTCGCCGTCGGGGGAGTCGGGGAATTCGATCGCCGTGCCGGT
Organism: Actinacidiphila alni; assembly: GCF_900112845.1. Lineage (GTDB taxonomy): Bacteria > Actinomycetota > Actinomycetes > Streptomycetales > Streptomycetaceae > Actinacidiphila > Actinacidiphila alni. The sequence continues at coordinate 165,874 of NZ_FONG01000008.1, read as the reverse complement.
CCGCCAGGCGGTGTCGGCCGGCTCGCGCCACAGGCAGGCGGTGACCACGGGCATGCCGTCCTCGTCGCAGAAGGCGGGCTCGTCCACACAGGGGCGGAAGGCGGCGGGGACGTCGTCGAGGACACCGGGCCACGGGGCGTCGTCGGCGTACGGGCTCATCCGCGACTCGTGCGCGAAACCGCGCACATAGGCGCCGTTCGGCGAGAAGACGATCGCGTACTCGTCGCCGCAGCCGTTGCTCATCGACGCCATTTCCTCGGTGTCCGACCAATGCGCGTCGAAGGAGTAATAGCGGTTCTCCCAGGGCGGGCTGAGTATCGCCTCCAGCATCGCCAACGCGCGGCAGTGGTCGCGGAGTTCGGGGACGGCGGGCAGCAGGCGGGCGGTGTCGTGGACGGTCACGGCGCAGACCGTACGCCGTCGGCCCGCCCGGCACCAAGGCGACGGGGGCCGCGCGGGCGGGGCGGCAGTATGGACGCGTGCAAGGACGGGTGTAATACCGCCGCGCCAGGTGGGCGGTCCTTACCGCCCGCCTTCACCGCCCACCTCACCGCCCACCCGGCCGCGCGCCCTACTCCCCGGCCGGGGCCTCCGCGTCCAGACGCGCGCGGGCGGCCTCCAGACGGGCCAGGGCCCGGTCGCGGCCGAGCGCTTCGAGGGACTCGAAGAGCGGCAGACCGACCGTGCGGCCCATGACGGCGACCCGGATCGGCGCCTGCGCCTTGCCGAGCTTGAGACCGTGCTTGGCGGCGATCGCCTCCAGCGCGGCCTTGAGCGGCTCGGCCTCCCAGACGGGGAGCGCGCCGAGGTCGGCCGCCGCGTCCCGCAGCAGATCGGCGGCGCCCGCCTTCATCGCCTTGGACCAGGACGCGTCGTCGCGCACCGGCTCGTCAAGGAACAGGAAGTCGACGTAGGAGGTGATCTCCGACAGGACCGCGATCCGCGTCTGGGCGAGTGGCGCGACGGTCTCGAAGACGGCCTCGTCGTACGCCTCCGCCGGCCATGTGGCGTGCGGGGCGGTCAGCCACGGCGTGCAGGCGCTGACGAAGGCGGCGGGCGACAGGGCGCGGATGTACTCGCCGTTGAAGGCCGTGAGCTTCTTGATGTCGAAGAAGGCGGACGAGCCGTTGACGTCCTCGATGCGGAAGAGCCGCTCCAGCTCCTCGTACGGCAGGATCTCGCGGTCGTCGCCGGGGCCCCAGCCGAGCAGCATCAGGTAGTTGACCATGGCCTCGGGCAGGTAGCCGTCGGCCAGGTAGTCCTCCAGGGCGACCTTGTCGCGGCGCTTGGAGAGCTTCTGCCGCTTCTCGTTGACGATCACCGGCAGGTGCGCCCAGGTGGGCGGGGTCGCGCCCAGCGCCTCCCACAGCAGCTGCTGCTTGGGCGTGTTGGACAGGTGCTCCTCGCCGCGGATGACCTGCGTGATGCGCTCGTCGAGGTCGTCCACCACATTGGCGAGCAGGAAGACCGGGGAGCCGTCGCCGCGCGCGATGACGAAGTCCTCGATGGCGCTGTTGGGGAACGACGGCTCGCCGCGGATCAGGTCGACCACCACCGTCTCGCCCTCGTCCGGCGTACGGAAGCGCATCGCGCGGCCCGGCTCGTACGCGAGACCGCGGTCGCGGCAGAAACCGTCGTAGCCCAGATGCTCGGAGCCGGTGCGCTCCTTGAGCATCTCGCGCGTGCAGTCGCAGTAGTACGCGCGGCCCTCGATCTGCAGCCGGGAGGCCGCCTCGCGGTGCCGGTCGGCGTTGTGCGACTGGAAGTACGGGCCCTCGAAGGCGGGGTCGGCGCCGCTGATGCCGATGGCGGCCAGGGCGCTGATGATGCCGTCGATCCATTCGGGCTTGTTGCGTGCCGCGTCGGTGTCCTCGATGCGCAGGACGAAGGTGCCGCCCGACTGCCGGGCGACCGCCCAGTTGTAGAGGGCGGAACGGGCGCCGCCGACGTGGAACATACCGGTCGGGGACGGTGCGAAACGGACGCGGAGCGGGGCATCAGACATGGCGTGAATCCTACCGAGCCGCGCCGGGCCGCCGCGCCGCCCGTACCGCGCACCTCCGAAGCACTGCCCGGGCGCCCGCCGCTGCCGTAACGTGCTCGTCACGGCACGGACTACTGGCGGGTAAGGAGCGATCGGATGGCGCTGGACGCGGACGTCGTGGTGGTGGGCGCGGGGCTGGCCGGCCTGGTGGCCACGGCGGAGCTGGCCGAGGCCGGGCGCAAGGTGATCCTGGTCGACCAGGAGCCCGAGGCGTCGCTCGGGGGCCAGGCGTTCTGGTCCTTCGGCGGGCTGTTCTTCGTCGACTCGCCCGAGCAGCGGCGGATGCGGATCAAGGACTCGCCCGAGCTCGCGCTCCAGGACTGGCTGGGCACCGCCGGCTTCGACCGGCCCGAGGACTACTGGCCGCGCCGCTGGGCCGAGGCGTACGTGCACTTCGCCGCGGGCGAGAAGCGCGCCTGGCTGCACGAGCGCGGGGTGCGGATCTTCCCCGTCGTCGGCTGGGCCGAGCGCGGCGGCTTCCTCGCCACAGGCCCCGGCAATTCCGTGCCCCGCTTCCACATCACCTGGGGGACGGGCCCCGGCGTCGTCGCGCCGTTCGCCCAGCGGGTGCGGGACGCGGTCGCACGCGGCCGGGTCGAACTGCGCTTCCGGCACCGGGTGACCGGCCTGACCCGTACCGACGGCGCCGTGGACGGGGTCACCGGCGAGGTGCTGGTGCCCAGTACGGTGGCGCGCGGCGAGGCCAGCTCGCGGGAGACGGCGGGCGACTTCACGTTGAGCGCGCAGGCCGTGATCGTCACAAGCGGAGGCATCGGCGGCAATCACGACCTGGTGCGCGCCGCGTGGCCCAAGCGGCTCGGCACCCCGCCGGAGAAGCTGCTCTCCGGCGTTCCCGCCCATGTGGACGGCCTGATGCTCGGCATCGCGGAGGCGGCCGGCGGACGGCTGATCAACGGTGACCGGATGTGGCACTACACCGAGGGCATCGAGAACTGGAACCCGATCTGGGCCCGGCACGGCATCCGGATCCTGCCCGGCCCCTCGTCGCTGTGGCTGGACGCCACGGGCAAGCGGCTGCCGGTCCCGTACTTCCCCGGCTTCGACACGCTCGGCACCCTCGAACACATCATGAGCACGGGCTACGAGTACACGTGGTTCGTCCTCACGCAGAAGATCATCGAGAAGGAGTTCGCACTCTCGGGCTCCGAGCAGAATCCGGACCTGACCGGCAAGAGCGTGCGCGATGTGCTCAAGCGGGTGCTGCCGGGCGCGCCGGGGCCGGTCGAGGCGTTCAAGCAGCACGGCGTGGACTTCGTCGTGGAGAAGGAACTCGGCGCCCTGGTGCGGGGGATGAACGCCGTGACGGGCGAGGGCCTGGTCGACGAGGCCGTCGTGCGCCGCGAGGTCGAGGCGCGCGACCGCGAGATCGCGAACACCTACACCAAGGACCTTCAGGTCACGGCGATGCGCGGGGCGCGCAACTACATCGGCGACAAACTCATCCGCACCGCCGCGCCGCACCGGCTGCTCGACCCCAAGGCGGGCCCGCTGATCGCGGTGCGGCTCAACATCCTCACCCGCAAGTCGCTCGGCGGTCTGGAGACCGACCTGGAGGGGCGGGTGCTGCGCGGCGGCTCCGAGGGCACCGGCGACGGCGGTGCGGCCGGGCGCGGCGAGGTGCTTCCCGGGCTGTACGCGGCCGGTGAGGCGGCCGGTTTCGGCGGCGGCGGCATGCACGGCTACCGGTCGCTGGAGGGCACCTTCCTGGGCGGCTGCATCTTCTCCGGGCGCGCGGCGGGGCGGGCCGCCGCGGCGGCGACGGCGTAACGGCCGTACGGGCGACGGCGTCCCGGCCGTACGGCCCATGGCATCACGGCCGTACGGGCGGCCCGCGCGCCGGGGCCGTCCGTACGGGGGGTCAACGTCCTTGTGTTCCGGAGGTGTTGACAAGCACCTCCGGCACGCGCCGATCCCACCTTCGCAGCGCCAAGCATTGACAGGAGCGGACCGCCTGCTCACTATGGGAGCGCTCCCACGTTAAGAGCGTGTAACCCGTCCATGAATCACCGCACCACCTCCCATGACCGCTCGAAGCCGATTCGAGGGTCCATCCCCCCAATGGAGGTTGTTCGCACATGGCAGTTCCCATAGTCCGACGCAGAACCGCGGCGCTCGCGGCCGGCCTGATGATGGTCGCCTCGGGCGGCGTGGTCGCCGCGATGAGTACGACGTCCGCCTCGGCGGCCACGGCCGGCTGCTCGGTCGACTACAGCGTGAATCAGTGGGACTCCGGCTTCACGGCGCAGGTGACCGTCACCAACACCGGACCGGCACTGACCAGTTGGCAGCTCGGCTGGAATTTCGCAGGCAATCAGAAGGTCACACAGGGCTGGAACGCCACCGTCACCCAGACGGGTACCGCCGTGACCGCGGCGAGCCTGTCGTACAACGGCGCGGTGGCGACCGGCGGCACGGCGACCTTCGGCTTCAACGGCTCGTACAGCGGCACCAACGCCAAGCCGACGTCCTTCTCGCTGAACGGCGTGGTGTGCGGTTCCGGCACCGGTACGACGCCGCCCACCACACCCCCCACCACACCCCCCACCACACCGCCGACGACGCCTCCCACGACGCCGCCGACCGACCCGCCGTCCGGCTCCCGGGTGGACAACCCGTACGCGGGCGCCAAGGGGTACGTGAACCCGGACTGGTCCGCGAAGGCCGCGGCCGACGGCGGACAGAAGATCGCCAACGAGTCCACCGCCGTGTGGCTGGACCGCATCGCGGCGATCAACGGCACGGGCGGCGCCATGGGGCTCAAGGCCCACCTGGACGAGGCCGTGCGGCAGGCGGCGGGGCAGCCGCTGACGATCGAGCTGGTCATCTACGACCTGCCGGGCCGTGACTGCGCCGCCCTCGCCTCCAACGGCGAGCTGGGCGCGACCGAGATCGGCCGCTACAAGACGGAGTACATCGACCCGATCGCCGCGATCATGTCCGACCCGAAGTACGCGGGTCTGCGGATCGTCAACATCATCGAGCCGGACTCACTCCCCAACCTGGTCACGAACGCGGGCGGTACGGCCGGTTCGACGGACGCCTGCGCCACGATGAAGGCGAACGGCAACTACGAGGCCGGTGTCGGCTACGCGCTCGCCAAGCTGGGCGCGATCGGCAACACGTACAACTACATCGACGCCGGTCACCACGCCTGGCTGGGCTGGGACAGCAACCTGGCGCCGTCCGCGCAGGAGTTCCTGAAGGCTGCCAAGACCGGTGGCGCCACCGTGAACGACGTGCAGGGCTTCATCGTCAACACGGCGAACTACAGCGCCACAGTGGAGCCGAACTTCAAGGTGACGGACACCGTGAACGGCACCACAGTAAGGCAGTCGAAGTGGGTTGACTGGAATCAATACGTCGACGAGCAGAGCTACGCGCAGGCGCTGCGCACGCTGCTGGTGCAGGACGGCTTCAACTCCAACATCGGCATGCTGATCGACACCTCCCGCAACGGCTGGGGCGGCTCGGCGCGTCCCACCGGTCCCGGCGCGACGACCAGCGTGGACACCTACGTCGACGGTGGCCGTATCGACCGCCGCATCCACGCCGGCAACTGGTGCAACCAGTCCGGTGCCGGGCTCGGCGAGCGTCCCACCGCGGCGCCCGCTTCCGGAATCGACGCCTATGTGTGGGTGAAGCCGCCGGGTGAGTCCGACGGTTCGAGCACCCAGATCCCGAACGACGAGGGCAAGGGCTTCGACCGGATGTGTGATCCGACGTACGGCGGCAACGCACGCAACGGCAACAACCCGACCGGTGCGCTGCCGGACTCGCCGCTGGCGGGCCAGTGGTTCTCGGCCCAGTTCCACCAGCTCGTGCAGAACGCGTACCCGCCGCTCTCGTAGGCACCTCCCAGGTGCCCGCGAGCAGCGGACCCCCCACCGGGCCCGCGACGGGTCCGCGCTCCGGTCGGATTTCCCCCGGCCGGTGTCGCGGGCCCGGCGCGGGCCCGGGGCCGTTCCCGCCCCTCGCGCCCCCCCGCGCCTCGCCCCGAGCCGTTTCCCGCGCCCTGCCGCGGGCCGTTCAGCGGCCGTCACATCGGCCGTTTACAGAACCCGCATCTTCGTCGTGCACCATGGATGGCGCACGGTTCGACGCGGTGGAGCGGCAGGCGGAGGCAGCAGGCATGGACGTCATGGACGCGTTCACGGACGTCCACGGCACGGTGGCGGACGGCTGGGAGCCGGTGCGCGCCGCCTTCGCGCAGAATTTCTCCCGGCGCGGTGACGTCGGGGCGGCCGTCGCGCTCTACCACCACGGCCGCAAGGTGGTGGACCTGTGGGGCGGTACGGCCGCACCCGCCGGTGGCGCGCCCTGGGCCGAGGACACCGTGCAGATCATCCGATCGGCCACCAAGGGCGTCGCCGCGGCCTGCCTGCTGCTGCTCCACCAGCGCGGCCAGCTCGACCTGGACGCACCCGTGGGCGCGTACTGGACGGAGTTCAAGGCGCGCGGCAAGGAGCGGGTGACCGTACGCGACGTGCTGGCGCACCGCGCCGGGGTGCCCGCGCTCGACACCCCGCTGACGGTCGCGCAGGCGCTCGACGGGGCTTCCGGGGCGCGTGCGGTGGCCGCGCAGACTCCGCTGTTCCCGCCGGGCGCGGCGCACGGTTATCACGCGCACACCTTCAGCTGGCTGGTCGCCGAACTGGTGCTGCGCGCCTCGGGCCGCACCATCGGCCGCTTCGTCGCCGAGGAGATCGCCCGGCCGCTGGGCCTGGACCTGTGGGTGGGGCTGCCGGCGGCGCAGGCGCACCGGGTGGGCGCGACCGCCGACATCGCCACCCCCGAGCCGGCCGCCTCCGGGACGCTGCGGGCCCGCCCCAAGAAGGCGGTGCACGACGCGTACGCCGACCCGGAATCGCTCACCCGCCGCGCCTTCGCGGCGATCTCCCCGGCGCCCGACGAGAACGACCCCGCCTACCGCGCGGGCGAGCTGCCCGCCTCCAACGGCATCGCCGACGCCCGTTCGCTGGCCCGCTTCTACGCCGCCCTGACCGGTGAACTCAGCGACGGACCCCGGCTCTTCGTACCGGCCACGCTCACCGCCGCCCGCACGGTGGAGTCCGAGGGACCCGACCGGGTGCTGGTGGTCAACACCCGTTTCGGCCTGGGCTACATGCTGCACGGCCCGTCCTCCCCGCTGCTGGCCCCCGGCTCCTTCGGCCACCCCGGGCGCGGCGGCTGCCTCGGTTTCGCCGACCCGGCGGCGGGCATCGGCTTCGGCTACGTCACCAACGGCATGCAGAAGAACGTCACCGCCGATCCGCGCGCCCAGGCCCTGGTCAGGGCGGTACGGGAGTGTCTACGCTGACCCGACGCCGAGCGAGGGAGAGCCGTGGTGACGCAGCCGGAAACGCCGCAGGAATCAGGTTTCGGGAGCCGCTTCGGCACATACGGGGTGATGGTGACCGGCGGCGCGCGCGGCATCGGCGAGGCGACGGCCCGGCGGTTCGCGGCCGAGGGCGCCGCGGTACTGCTCGCCGACCGTGACGTGGAGGGCGCGCGGCGCACCGCCGCGGCGATCCGGGCGGACGGCGGCCGGGCGGAGGCCGTCGCCTGCGACGTCGCCGACCGTACGGCGGTGGACGCGGCCGTCGCGCACGCGGTGGCCGCCTTCGGCACCCTCGACGTACTGGTCAACAACGCCTATTCGTGCAGCAATCACTCCGACGACTTCAGCGAGGAACCGGACGAGAACTGGCTCGTCGACCTCGACGTCACCCTCACGGGGGCGATGCGCTGCTCGCGGGCCGCGCTGCCGCACCTGGCGGCGGCGCCCGACCGGCGCGGCGCGATCGTCAACATCGGGTCCGTCAACGGCCTGTCCTACTTCGGCAACCACTCCTACAGCGCGGCCAAGGCGGGCCTGATCTCGCTGACCCGCACCCTGGCGATGCACGCGGCCCGCAGCGGTGTCCGCGTCAATCTCGTCGCCCCCGGCACCATCCGTACGCCCGCCTGGGCGGGCCGCGAGTCCACCCTGGAGACGGCCGCCGGGCTCTACCCGCTCGGCCGCGTCGGCGAGCCCGCCGACATCGCCGCCGCCGTCACCTTCCTCGCCTCCCGAGACGCCTCCTGGATCACCGGCGTCACCCTCCCCGTGGAGGGCGGCATCCTCTCGGGCAACCAGGGCTTCATGGACGCGCTGGCCGCCGAATTCGCCGACTGATGCGTCGCGTTGACGTGCCCGTAGTGACGTCAGTACGTACTGACGTACGTTCCGGGCGCGCGCGTCAGCCCGTGTGCAGCATCAGGCCGATTCCGGCGACCACCACGACGGCGGCGATCGTGCGGGGGCGGCCGAAGTGTTCCTTGAAGAAGAGGGTGCCGATGGCGGCGCCCGCGATGATCGAGGTCTCGCGGAGGGCGGCGACCGGGGCGAGGGGCGCGCGGGTCTGGGCCCACAGGACGAGGCCGTAGGCGGTGATGGACAGGGCGCCGCCGAGCAGGCCGCGCAGGGCGACGGGCCTGATCTGCGCGATCAGCGCCCGGCGGCGGGCGGCGAAGGCGACCGCCGGTATCACCAGGCCCTGGAGCAGCAGCAGCCAGGCGATGTAGCCGAGCGAACTGCCGGAGGCGCGCACGCCGACGCCGTCGACGACGGTGTAGCCGGCGATGGTCAGTCCCGTACCGGCGGCGGCCGTCAGCGCGGGCCAGTTGGGCCGCCTGCCGCGCAGGCCCCACAGGGCAACGCCGCCGAGGCCGGCGGACGAGGTGAGGACACCGGCGGTCTGCCAGGCGTCGGGCCGTTCCGCGACGAAGACGGCCGCCAGGACGGTGACGGCCAGCGGGGCGACACCGCGGGCGATCGGATAGACCTGCCCGAACTCGCCGAGCCGGAACGACATCATCAGCAGGTACTGATACGCGAGATGGATGACCACCGACGCGATCAGGTACGGCCACGCGCCGCGGTGCGGGACCGCCGCGAAGGGCGCGAGGGCGGCGGCGCACAGGGCCCCGCCGCCACCCACGAGGGTGAAGGCGAGGACCTGGTCCTTGATGCCGTGCGCGATGGCGTTCCACACCGCGTGCGTGACGGCGGCGGTGAGGACGACCGCGACGACCAGGGGCGTCATCCGGGTGCCGGTCCGTGTGCCGAACCGGGCGTCAGGACGCGCGCAGCACGGCCGCCACGATCGGCCCCGCGGACTGGTTGCCGTGGCCGCCGCTGTGCACGACCGCCGCGGCGGCGACACTGCCGTCGTAAGCGGTGAACCAGCCGTTGGGCTCTGCGGAGGTGTCGGTCTCGGCGGAACCGGTCTTGGCGCCGGAATCCGGGCCGAAGCCGCTCATCACACCGCTGGCCGTGCCGCTGGTGATCGCCGAGCGCATCATCTGCCGCAAATACTGCGACGTCTGCTGGGAGATGCCGGGCGCGGTCGCGATGGGTCCCTCGATCAGACTCTTGGCGACGATACGGGGCTGGTGGAAGTCACCTGTCCGGGCGGTCGCGGCGACCGACGCCATGATGAGCGGGCTCGCCTGGATCTGGCCCTGGCCGATCATCTCCGAGGTGAACTCGTCGCCCGAGCCGCCCGGCACGCTCGGGTCCTGGGTCGGCGTGCCGATGTTCCACTCCTTGGTGAGGCCGAACTGCGCGGCGGCGTTCTTCAGGCCCGAGGTGCCGATGGTGTTCGCCTTGAGGATGAAGCCCGTGTTGCAGGACTGGGCGAAGTCCCACTTCAGGTTGGCGCTCGGATTGTTCATGTTGCCGTCGTTCTTGTACGGCTTGCCCTGGTTGATGTTGGCGCCGTTGATGCACTTCGCCGGGGACGACGGAGTCATGCCGTGTTCGAGCAGCGCGGCGGACGTGACGATCTTGAACGTCGAGCCGGGCGCCGCGTTGTCGCGCAGGGCGTAGTCGAAACCGGACGCCGGGTTGTAGGCGACCGCCAGGATGCCGCCGGTGTTGACGTCCACGGCCGTGACGCCGGACTTGTCCTTGCCGGTCACCGCCTTCTCCGCCGCCTTCTGGATCGTGGCGTCGAGGGTGGTCTCCAGCCGCGCGGGCTTGCCCTTCTTGAGCACGTTCAAAGTCTGCGGGGCCGATTGGTCGCCCTTCTCGACGTACGTCTCCGTGCCCGGGGTGCCGCCGCCGACCTTGTCGGCGTACCGGCTGCGCAGGTCGGGGATGATCCGCACCAGCGACGGGTAGTCGGCCGGGTCCATCACGCGGCCCTTGCGGTCGACGATCTCCAGGTCGGGCGCCGGCACCTGTCCGGTGACGAGGGTGTCGCCGTCGCCGAGGTGCGGGTTGAGCACCGACTGCTTCCACTGGACGACCGGCTTGCCCGCGATGCCGCGCACCACGGCGAGGGACGAGCGGTAGCTCCACGGCACCGCGACGCCTTGGTACGACACCTGGGCGGTGACGGTGAACGGCACGACCGTCGGGGCCGTCTCGGTCGGCGGGGACGGCGTGAACTCCACAGACGTCACGTGCGCCTGCGTCTTGTACGCGGTCAGCGCGCCGGTGCTGGTGCGCGGCGAGTCGGTGAGCTGGGCGGCGCGCGTGATGTCACCCGAAGACCACGCGGTCAGAAAATCGGACGCGATGTCGGTGACGTCCTTGCCGCTGGGCGGTGCCGAATTCGTCGGTGAAGACTGCTCGTTCGCCGAGGAACCGCCGCCCCCGCCGCCGCTGTCCAGACCGGTGTAGATGTTGTAGGCGCCGAATCCGGCGACCCCCAGCATGCCGGCGAACACCGTGCCGATAATGCCGGTCTTGACACCCCGTGACATGGGCACGAGTACGTCTCCCCTCCCCTTTGAACGCGTTCAGGGAACGCGCGCTGTAGCACCCTACGGGACCCCCATACAGGGGAAGGTCTCGGTCCGGGCACGGCTTTGTACTGAATCGGATGTCGCTTCAACCTGTCGATTTCGAGACACCGCCGTTCGTCGGAAGGGTGAAGGGCGCACAATGAGGCGCCCACCGAAGGTGAGGACGGACGACCGTGACGCAGTATCCGCTGCTCATTCATGACAACGAGGCCGATTACGACGCCGCCCGCCTGCCATGCCGTCGCGATCGGCTTCGCCCGTGGCCCCGGGACCGGTCTCGCCGCACTCGACGCGCCCGGGACCGAGCCGTGCCCGGCCGCGTATCCGTATGCCGACCTCGCCCGCGCCGACTTCCTGCGCCGCCTCGGCCGCCCCGCCGAGGCCGCGGCGGCCTTTGAGCGGGCCGTGTACCGTACCGGGAACGCCGTCGAGCGCGACTTCCTCCTCGCGCGGATCGCCGGACTCGGCGCGGCGGACGGCCGGTGAGCGGTCAGTCGATGCCGTAGCGGGCGGTGACGCCGGCGATCACGAGTTCAAGGCCGTCGGTGAAGTGCCGTTCGTAGTCGGCGAAGATGGCGGCGCCCGCGGCGGCGGACAGCGGGAAGTCGGCCATGCGGCGGGCGCGGTCGGCGAGGTCGAAGCCGTCGCGCGGCTCGTCGGGCCGCGGCTCCACGCCCTGCTCCTCGGTGACGAAGCCGATCGTGTACAGATACGTGGTCGCCGACGCGCGTACCGCCTGGCCCAGGGTGAATCCGGCCGCCGTGAGCAGCCGCAGATTCTCCTCCATCTGTACGGCGTGATCCATGCCGGTGAAGCGTGAGCCGCTGAAGACCTTGGCGCCGTCGCGGTAGCCGCGCAGCGCCTGGCGCAGGCCGTGGTTGGACTTGCGCAGCCGGTCCTGCCAGCTGTCGGCGGGGTCGAGCGCCACGTCGGCGACCATCCGCCGGTACATCTGGGTGGCCATCTCGTCGAGCAGCGCCTGCTTGTCCTTGAAGTGCCAGTACAGGGCGGGTGCCTTGACGCCCAGTTCGCGGCCGATGGCGCTCAGCGTCAGTCCGTCGAGACCCACCTCGTTCAGCAGGCCGAGGGCGGCGTCCGCGACGCGCCTGCGGTCGAGCGGCTCGCGCTTCTTCGTCGTCACGCTTGACAGCTTAATGCCGTTAAGGGGATGGTCATGACCGAGGCAATTTAACGGCATTAAGGAGCGTGGGATCGATGACCGCACGGACGGACGCACCGGCGCACGTGGACGTACTGGTGGTCGGCGCGGGCCCCAGCGGACTGACCCTCGGCATCGACCTCGCCCGGCGCGGGGTCGACGCACTCGTCGTCGAGCGTGCCGACACGCTGTTCCCCGGCTCGCGCGGCAAGGGAATTCAGCCGCGCACCATCGACGTCTTCGACGACCTCGGCGTCCTCGACGCGATCCGTGCCGCCGGCGGCCCGTACCCGGTCGGGATGATCTGGCAGGACGGGCGGCGCGCGGGCGAGCACCGGATGTTCGACCCGGAGGAGGACGGCACCGGCCAGCCGTGGATGGTGCCGCAGTGGCGCACGCAGCAGATCTTGCGGGCGCGCCTGGAGGAGCTGGGCGGACGGGTCGCCTTCGGCCGCGAGGTGACCGGCCTCGCGCAGGACGAGGACGGCGTGGACGTCCGTTTCGCCGACGGCGCGGGAACACGTGCCGCCTACGTGGTCGCCGCCGACGGCGGTCGCTCGACGGTACGGCGTGCGCTCGGCATCGGTATGACGGGCGAGACCGTGGACCCGAATCCGACCCTGGTGGCCGACGCGCGGATCAGCGGCCTCGACCGCGACAACTGGCACATTTTCCCGCCGCGCGACGGCGACGGGTTCCTCGCGATCTGCCCGTTGGCGGGCACGCAGGACTTCCAGGTGGTGGCGCAGTTCCCCGAGGGCACCGAGGTGGACCTGTCGCTCGACGGTGTGCGCAAGGTCGTCGCCGTCCGCTCGCACCTGGCCCCCGAGGATGTCACCGAGGTGCGGTGGGCCTCGGACTTCCGCCCGCGCGCCGCCCTGGCGGATCGTTTCCGCGCGGGCCGGGTCTTCCTCGCGGGCGACGCCGCCCACGTCCACTCGCCGGCCGGCGGCCAGGGCCTCAACACCAGCGTCCAGGACGCGTACAACCTGGGCTGGAAGCTCGGCGCGGTGCTCGGTGCCGCCGTGCCCGCCGCCTTGCTCGACACCTACGAGGAGGAGCGCCGCCCGGTCGCCGCCGCCATGCTCGGCCTGTCCACCGGCGTCCACCGCGGCGAGATCCGGCGCGGCAGGGCCACGGGACAGCTCGGCCTCGGCTACCCGGACTCCTCCCTCACGTGGGAGACCCGCCCCGCCCCCGGCCCGGTCCGCGCGGGCGACCGCGCCCCCGATGTCACCGTCAGGGGCCTGCGCCTGTTCGACGCGCTGCGCGGCCCCCACTGGACGCTGCTGACCGCCCAGGACTCCGACGCGTACGGCACCGGTGTCCTCCTGATCCGTCCCGACGGTTACGTCGGCTGGGCGGGCGACTCGGCGGAGGGTGACAGCCAGGAGAGCGTCACCGCGTACGCGGCCCGTGTGGGCGCCACGGACATCCGCCGTGTCCCGTGACGAGTCGGCGCCCGGCGGTCACACCCAGGAGTCGAACCACATCCTGGCCTGCCAGCCGCTGTAGGGGATGGTCATACCTGTGTAGATCGGGAAGAAGTAGATGAAATTCCAGATGATGAGCAGCACAAGGGTGCCGCCGCCGACCGCGCCCCACATGCGGCGGCCCTCACTGGCCGTGGGTGGGCCGAGGAAGGCGCCGACCATCATGGCGACGGCCAGGCACAGGTAGGGGACGAAGGCGACGGCGTAGAAGAAGAAGATCGTACGGTCCTGGTAGAGGAACCAGGGGAGGTAGCCGGCGCCGGCGGCGCACAGGATGGCGCCCGCCCGCCAGTCGCGGCGCATCGCCCAGCGGTAGATCAGATAGATCAGCGCGAAACACGCCGACCACCACAGCAGCGGGGTGCCCAGTGCGATGATCTCGCGGGAGCAGCCGGAGGCGGTGTGGCAGCCGTCCTCGCCGTTCTTCGGCGACTGGAAGAAGTACGAGACGGGCCGGCCGAGCACCAGCCAGCTCCAGGGGTTGGACTGGTACGGGTGCGGAGTCTGCAGATTGACGTTGAAGTCGTAGACCTGCACCTCGTAATGCCACAGGCTGCGGATCGGCGCCGGGATCCACGACCAGGTGCCGCCGCGGCCGTCGGCCCAGTGCCGGCCGTAGGCGTTGTCGGACAGGAACCAGCCGGTCCAGGAGAGCAGATACGTCACCAGGGCGACCGGCAGGATCGTCAGCGCGGCCCAGCCCAGGTCCTTGCGCAGCACCGCCAGATACGGGCGGCGGGCGCCGGCCAGGCGGCGCGAGCCGACGTCCCAGACCACGGTCATCACGCCGAAGACGGCGAGGAAGTACAGGCCGTTCCACTTGCTCGCGCAGGCCAGGCCCAGGCAGACGGCGGCGGCGATCCGCCACGGCCGCCAGCCCATGCCGACCCGGTCGCCGGTGTGCTGATCGGGCCGGGCGAAGCCGTTCTCGTCGACGGGCAGGGCGCGCGCCAGACGGGCCCGCGACCAGTCGCGGTCGATCAGCAGACAGCCGAACGCGGCGAGCGCGAAGAAGGAGATGACGAGGTCGAGCAGGGCGATCCGGCTCATCACGAAGTGCAGGCCGTCGACGGCGAGCAGCGTGCCCGCCACGCAGCCGAGCGCGGTGGAGCGGAACAGCCGCCGCCCGATCCGGCACAGCATCAGCACCGACAGGGTGCCGATCAGCGCCATCATGAAGCGCCAGCCGAACGGGTTGAGGCCGAACATCCACTCGCCGACCGCGATCACCCACTTGCCCATCGGCGGGTGCACGACATAGCCGGGCGCGTCGGAGAGCGGGATCACCTGGGGGTGGGCGAGGATCTGCGGGTTCGAGATCTTGCCGTCGGGCCAGGTGCCCTCGTAGCCGAACTTCAGCAGCGACCAGGCGTCCTTGGCGTAGTACGTCTCGTCGAAGACGACGTCGCGCGGATTGCCGAGGTGCCAGAAACGGATCGCGCCGGCGAAGACGGCGACCAGCAGTGGGCCGATCCAGCCGCCCCACTTCGCCAGCCGGTGCGCGGCCACCGGGCCGAGGCCCAGCGACTCCCACATGCGCGTTCCCGGCTCGGGGAACGGCGGGACGAGGCGGTCGCGGGTGTCGGTACGAGCCCGTTCCGCATAGCCGAACCGCCGCAGCCGCCGCGCCCACGCGCTCGACTCCGCCTCCACCCGAAGGCCCTCGTCGGCCCGGTCCTGCGTCGCGGTCTCACTTGTCACCGGGCCATCGTAGGGAAACCCCCTGAGAAAGCGATGAGGTCCGGCCCCACCGCCCGGGTTTGTCCGTATACCGGGCGTGGGACGGGGCACCGGAACGGGGGCCGGCGGCCCGGGGGAGCGGCGGGTCCGGCGGCGGGTCGGACGACGGGCGGACAGGTGGGAGGCTTGGGGGGTGACCATCTCAGCCGCCGGTGTGCTCGTCCTGGCCGGAACCCCCATCGGCGACCCCGCCGACGCCCCGCCCCGCCTGACCGCGGAACTCCTCGCCGCCGATGTGATCGCCGCCGAGGACACGCGCCGCTTCCGCCGCCTGACGCAGGCGCTGGACGTGCACCCGTCCGCGCGCGTCGTCTCGTACTTCGAGGGCAACGAGAGCGGGCGCACCCCGGAGCTGGTCGAGGCGCTGGAGGGCGGCGCGCGGGTGGTGCTGGTGACCGACGCCGGGATGCCGTCGGTGTCGGACCCCGGCTACCGGCTGGTGGCGGCGGCCGTCGAGCGGGACATCAAGGTGACGGCGGTGCCGGGTCCTTCCGCGGTGCTGACGGCGCTGGCGGTCTCCGGGCTGCCGGTGGACCGTTTCTGCTTCGAGGGGTTCCTGCCGCGCAAGGCGGGCGAGCGGCTGTCCCGGCTGCGGGAGGTCGCGGCCGACCGGCGCACCCTGGTGTATTTCGAGGCGCCGCACCGGATCGACGACACCCTGGCGGCGATGGCCGAGGCGTTCGGGGCGGAGCGGCGGGCGGCGGTCTGCCGGGAGCTGACCAAGACGTACGAGGAGGTCAAGCGCGGGCCGCTGAAGGAGCTGGCGCTGTGGGCGGCCGACGGGGTGCGCGGGGAGATCACCGTCGTGGTCGAGGGCGCGCCTGAGCCGGGGCCCGCCGACCTGGACCCGGCGGAGCTGGTGCGCCGGGTGGTGGCCAGGGAGGAGGCCGGTGAGCGGCGCAAGGAGGCGATCGCGGCGGTCGCCGCCGAGGCGGGCCTGCCCAAGCGGGAGGTCTTCGACGCGGTGGTCGCCGCGAAACGTACGGGTGGGCTGCCGGGCGCGTGAGGCGGGCCGGTGACGGAGGGTAAAACGCCGGTCTGGCTACGTATCCGCCTAAACCGTATGGATGGCAAAGCAATGACCGCCAATTTCCACATACTGCCCAAATCTGGCTCAAGAGTCGGATACTCCTCCTGCGGGACCGCGAAAAGGGGCGTTCGCTGGTAGGTGGAAAGTCCCGCTCCGGGTGCGTTGCCCGGGGGGCACGCAGGAGCTGCCATGCGCGAGACCATCGGAAGCGACCACCATCCCGGCCGGCCCTCTACCGATCAGCCCCGTACCGACCAGCCCGTGGCCGGTGGCCGCGCCGCATCGTCGCCGGACAACGCCATGGAGGCGTACGCCTTCGCCTGCCTGAACTGCGGCCACGGCTGGGAGCAGGCGTACGAGATCGAGCACCATGTGGACGCCTCCGGCCGCCCCTTCGTCACCTACCTCGCGGACGGCGCCCGGGTGCCGTCGCCGCTCACCCGCCCGTCCTGCCTGAACTGCGGCGGCGAGCATGTGCGCATCATGCGCTCGGGGCAGGTCTCCGACATCGCCTCCTCCGTACGGCCCCGGCCCCGGAGCGAACGGGCCGAGCAGGGCGGCCGGGCCGGCCGGGACGGTCAGGGCGGGAACGGTGAGCACCACTGGTCCGTCCTGCACTTCCTGCACCGCAAGCACCAGGAGGAGCTGCCGCCCGAGAGGTGACCGCTCACAAGGTCACCGCCCGACGTCCTTAGGATCGGGCCATGCCCGACAAGGACAAGAAGACCGCCCCGCCGGCGCCC
Organism: Actinacidiphila alni; assembly: GCF_900112845.1. Lineage (GTDB taxonomy): Bacteria > Actinomycetota > Actinomycetes > Streptomycetales > Streptomycetaceae > Actinacidiphila > Actinacidiphila alni. Next base: position 148,851 of record NZ_FONG01000008.1, on the reverse strand, counting down.
GAGCCGCTGCGGGTCGCGGTCGCCGACTCGCACACCCATCTCGACATGCAGCAGGGCAGCGTTCCCCAGGCCCTCGCCCAGGCTGCCGCGGTCGGGGTCGACACCCTCATCCAGGTGGGGTGCGATCTCGCGGGTTCCCGCTGGGCGGCGCGTACGGCCGCCGCCCACGACGCGATCTGGGCCACCGTAGCCCTGCACCCCAACGAGGCGCCGCGCATCGTCCACGGCGCCCCTGAGGGCTCGTACGGGGGCGCGCTGGAGGCACGCGGCACGGCGGGCCTCGACCAAGAGATCGACGAGATCGACGCGCTGGCCGCCCTTCCCCAGGTGCGCGGCGTCGGCGAGACCGGCCTGGACTACTTCCGCACCGGACCGGACGGTGTCGCCGCCCAGCAGCACTCGTTCCGTCGCCATATCGACATTGCCAAGCGGCACGGCAAGGCGCTGGTCATCCACGACCGAGAGGCGCACGACGACGTACTGCGCATCCTGGAGGAGGAGGGCGCGCCGGACACGGTCGTCTTCCACTGCTACTCCGGCGACGCCGCGATGGCGAAGGTCTGCGCCGAGCGCGGCTACTACCTCTCCTTCGCCGGCACGGTCAGCTACAAGTCGGCGCAGAATCTGCGCGACGCGGTGGCCGTCGCCCCGCTCGACCGCCTCCTGGTCGAGACCGACGCCCCGTTCCTCACCCCGGTGCCCTACCGCGGCCGGCCGAACGCGCCGTATCTCATCCCGGTCACCCTGCGCGCGATGGCGGCGGCCCGCGGCATCGACGAGGACACCCTCGCGACGGCGATCGCCGCCAATACGGCCAGCGCCTTCGCCTACTGACGCGATACGGGTCCGAGCCGACGCGGTACGGGCCCGGGCGCGCTCCCCGGGGCGTGCCTTCCTGGCCGGTCCGCGGGCGGCGGTCGGCGCGATGGCGGGCCCGTACCCTTGCGGGTGTGAGTACGACAGATCCCGACACCCTGCTCGGACCGGCCGACATCCGTGAGCTGGCCGCCGCGCTGGGGGTGCGCCCCACCAAGCAGCGCGGCCAGAATTTCGTCATCGACGCGAACACGGTGCGGCGGATCGTCAGGACCGCGCAGGTGCGCCCCGAGGACACCGTCGTCGAGGTCGGCCCCGGGCTCGGGTCGCTCACCCTGGCGCTGCTGGAGGCCGCGGAGCGGGTCACCGCCGTCGAGATCGACGACGTCCTGGCGGCGGCGCTGCCGGCGACGGTGGCGGCGCGGATGCCGGAGCGGACGGATCGTTTCGCCCTCGTGCACAGCGACGCGATGCGGGTCACCGAGCTGCCGGGTCCGCCGCCCACCGCCCTGGTGGCGAATCTGCCGTACAACGTGGCGGTCCCCGTGCTGCTGCACATGCTCGCGACCTTCCCGAGCATCGAACGCACCCTGGTGATGGTGCAGGCCGAGGTGGCCGACCGGCTCGCCGCCCGGCCCGGCAACAAGGTGTACGGGGTGCCGTCGGTGAAGGCGAACTGGTACGCGGAGGTCAAGCGCGCCGGTTCCATCGGGCGCAATGTGTTCTGGCCCGCGCCCAATGTCGACTCCGGGCTGGTCGCGCTGACCCGGCGCGACCCGCCGACGACGACCGCGCGTCGCGACGAGGTGTTCGCGGCGGTCGACGCGGCCTTCGCGCAGCGCCGCAAGACGCTGCGTGCGGCGCTGGCCGGCTGGGCGGGCTCGGCGCAGGCGGCCGAGGCGGCTCTGGTGGCCGCCGGGGTGTCGCCGCGGGCCAGGGGCGAGGAGCTGACGGTGGAGGAATTCGCCGCCATCGCCGAGCACAAGCCGGTGGCCTGACCGCCGGCCGCTCACATCACGTCAGTCGTCAACCACGAGCGTCACCTTCGGTCCCCGCACGTCACCCCCACCGCTACCGTCACCCCAGCCCTCGATCCGCCCTCACCCTCACCTTCACCCTCCGCAAGGGAGCCAGCAGTGACCGCCGCACCCGTCACCGTCCGCGTGCCCGCAAAGGTCAACGTCCAGCTCGCGGTCGGCGGTCGCCGCCCCGACGGCTTCCACGACCTGGCGAATGTCTTTCTGGCGGTCGGTCTGTACGACGAGGTGACCGCGACGGCCGGTGCGGCGGGTGAAGGGCCCGTCATCACCGCGTCGGGCCCGGACGTCGGCAGCATCCCGTTGGACACCACCAACCTGGCGGCGAAAGCCGCGCTCGCGCTCGCCGCGCACCATGGCGTCGCTCCGGATGTGCGATTGCACATCGTCAAGGACATCCCTGTGGCGGGCGGCATGGCGGGCGGCAGCGCGGACGCCGCGGCGGCGCTGCTCGCCTGCGACGCCCTGTGGGGCCTGGACACCCCGCGCGAGCAGCTGCTGGCAATCTGCGCGGAACTGGGCAGCGACGTGCCGTTCAGCCTGGTCGGCGGGGCGGCGCTGGGGGAGGGGCGGGGCGAGATCCTGACGCCGCTGGAGGTGGCGGGCCCCTTCCACTGGGTCTTCGCCGTCGCCGACGGCGGCCTGTCCACCCCGGCCGTCTACCGCGAGTGCGACCGGCTGCGCCAGGAGTCCGGCGGCGGCGACACCGTCGCCGACGTGCCCGCCCCCGCCGCCGACCCCGCGCTGCTCGACGCGCTGCGCACCGGCGACCCGTACGCGCTGGCCGCCGTCCTGGTCAACGACCTCCAGGCCGCCGCCCTGTCGCTGCGGCCGGCGCTGGCCGGCACCCTGGCAACGGGTACGGACGCGGGCGCGCTGGCCGCGCTGGTCTCCGGCTCCGGGCCGACCTGCGCCTTCCTGGCGCCGGACGCCGACACCGCCGCCAAGATCGCCGTCACCCTGGCCGCGTCCGGCACCTGCCGCGGCGCCCGCCCGGCCGCCTCCCCGGCGCCAGGGGCCACCGTGGTCCGCACGGCCTGAGTGACGGGACTCGAACCCGCGGCCGACCGCACTACGCTGAAATCACCCTGAAGCACCACCGCAGTCACACCGCAGCAGCACCCGAGCGAACCCCTGGAGCGTACGAGAGTGGCCGTCAACCTGGTCAACGTCGAAGCCGTCGGCAAGACATACGGCACGCGAACGCTGCTCGACGCCGTGTCCCTCGGCGTCTCCGAGGGCGACCGCACCGGTGTCGTGGGCCGCAACGGCGACGGCAAGACCACCCTCATCCGGCTGCTGGCCAAGCTGGAGGAGCCGGACAGCGGCCGGGTCACCCACCAGGGTGGGTTGCGGCTCGGTGTGTTGACGCAGGGCGACAGCCTCGACCCGGCCGCGACCGTGCGCCACGAGGTGATCGGTGACCGAGCCGACCACGAGTGGGCGGGCGACGCGAAGATCCGCGACGTACTGACCGGCCTGTTCGGCGGCCTGGACCTGCCCGGTTTCCCGCTCGGCCTGGACACGGTGATCGGCCCGCTGTCCGGCGGCGAGCGGCGCCGTATCGCGCTGGCGAAGCTGCTCATCGCCGAGCAGGACCTGCTGGTGCTCGACGAGCCGACCAACCACCTGGACGTCGAGGGCATCGCCTGGCTGGCCGGGCACCTCGGCGCCCGCCGCTCCGCCCTGGTCTGCGTCACCCACGACCGCTGGTTCCTGGACCAGGTGTGCACCCGCATGTGGGACGTGCAGCGCGGCGCGGTGTACGAGTACGAGGGCGGCTACAGCGACTACGTGTTCGCGCGCGCCGAGCGGGAGCGGATCGCGGCCACCGAGGAGGCCAAGCGGCAGAACCTGATGCGCAAGGAGCTGGCCTGGCTGCGCCGCGGCGCCCCGGCCCGCACCTCCAAGCCGCGCTTCCGGATCGAGGCGGCCAACGAGCTGATCGCCGATGTGCCGCCGCCGCGGGACACCGCGGAGCTGATGAAATTCGCCAACTCCCGGCTCGGCAAGACCGTCTTCGAGTTGGAGGATGTCACAGTCCAGGCGGGCCCCAAGGTGCTGCTCAAGCATGTGACCTGGCAGCTCGGCCCCGGCGACCGGGTCGGCCTGGTCGGCGTCAACGGCTCGGGCAAGACCTCACTCCTGCGGGCGCTCGCCGAGGCCGCGGCGACCGGCGGCGACAAGCAGCCGGCGGGCGGCAAGGTGGTGGTCGGCAGGACGGTGAAGCTCGCCTACCTCTCCCAGGAGGTCGCCGAGCTGGACCCGAACTGGCGGGTGCTGCAAGCGGTGGAGTCGGTGCGGCAGCGCGTCGACCTCGGCAAGGGCCGGGAGATGACCGCGGGCCAGCTCTGCGAGAAGTTCGGCTTCACCAAGGAGAAGCAGTGGACGCCGGTCGGCGACCTGTCCGGCGGTGAGCGCCGCCGGCTCCAGATCCTGCGGCTGCTGATGGACGAGCCGAATGTGCTGTTCCTGGACGAGCCCACCAATGACCTCGACATCGAGACGCTCACCCAGCTGGAGGACCTGCTCGACGGCTGGCCCGGCTCGATGCTGGTGATCAGCCACGACCGGTACTTCCTGGAGCGCACCACCGACCGGGTGTTCGCGCTGCTCGGCGACTCGACCCTGCGGATGCTGCCGCGCGGCGTGGACGAGTACCTGGAGCGCCGGCACGCCGCCGCCGAGGCCGCCGCCCCGGCGCCCGCGCCCGTCAAGGACAAGCCCGCGGGCGACACCAGGGCGGCGAAAAAGGAACTCCAGCGCATCGAGCGGCAACTGGACAAGCTCGGCGAGCGCGAGGCGAAGCTGCACGCGGGAATCGCCGACAATGCCACCGACTTCGCGAAGGTCGCCTCCCTCGACGCGGAGCTGCGCACCCTGCGCGAGGAGCGCGAGGAGCTGGAGATGCGCTGGCTGGAGCTGGCCGAGGACGCGTAAAGCATCCTGCGGACGGCGGCACGGACGGCGTGAGCCGCACAGGTCACGGGCGGATCGTGTAGCGGCCCGGTAACGGTCGTGGCGCGGCAGGAAAGGCGCCTTGGGACGGGTGATAGAAAGAATTCCCGTTCGTCCGTCCCTGATCCGCTCATGCCAGAAGGACCGTTGATGTCTCAGCCGCCCCCGCCGCCGCCCGGAAATCCGCCCCCGCCCTCCGGCGGTGGTTACGGCTACCCGGGCCAGGCGGGCCCGGTCCCCAGCGGCGAGAACCCGTACGCGCAGCCGGTGCCCCCCGGGCAGAACCCGTACGCGCAGGCGCCCACCCAGCCGGCGTTCCCGCAGACGCCGCCGCCCCCGCCGCAGTACGGCTACCCGCAGCCCGGCCAGACCCCGCCCCCGCCGCCGGGCCAGGTGCCGCCCCAGCAGGCGCCGTACGGCTATCCGCCGGCGCAGACGCCCCCGCCGTACGGCATGAGCCCCGCGGGTCCCGGCGGGCCCGGCGGCGGGCGGTCGAACAACAAGATGATGATCATCATCGCGGCGGTCGTCGCCGCGGTGCTGGTGATCGGCGGCGGCGTGTACTTCGCCACCAAGGGTGACGGCGACTCCAAGCCGCAGGCCGATTCCGGCGGCCGGTCCGGCGGTAAGTCGGGCGGCAAGTCCGGTGGCACCACGGGCGGGAAGACGACCGGGAAGCCGCACGGTTCGACGCTCGCCTTCAAGTGGGACAAGCCCGCCGACCCGGTGGCCGCGAAGGACAATCTGAAGTACGTCGTCGGCGTCTGGTTCACCGACAAGTACGTGGTGAAGAACGAGATCAACAAGGTCGTCGCCTATGACCAGACGACCGGCGCGGTGGCGTGGACGGTGCCCGCGCCGTCCAGCGGCGACTGCACGGCCGCGCGCGACTCGAACAGCAACAATTTGACGGCCATTCAGTTCGGTGCGAACTGCGAGCAGATCATGGTGATCGACCTCGCGGCCGGCAAGGCGCTGTGGACGGCGAAACTCCCCGTCGGCACCGACAGCAAGCCGGACTTCGACTACAGCGAGATGGCCGTCAGCGGCGACACCGTCGGCGTGGACTGGCTGGACGGTTCGATCGGCTACAGGATGAGCACCCAGAAGGTGCTGTGGCGCTCCGGCAACGGCAATTGCGAGGACGACGGTTACGCCGGCGGCAAGCAATTCGTCGCGGTCGTCAACTGCGACTACAAGACGTACAAGGTCCAGGTGATCGACCCGGACAACAACGGCGCCGCCAAATGGTCGTGGCAGGCCCCGGTCGGCACCAAGATCTCCGGCATCGTCTCCACCGACCCGGTGGTGGTGCTGCTCGGCACCGAGGGTGCGACGCACACGGACGTGGCGACCATCGTCGACGGCCGTCTCCAGTCGCGGGTGTCGCTGGGCACCGACAAGTACGACATCAGTACGGACGGCACCGAACAGCAGGCCGTGCACAATGTGATCGTCAGCAGTGACACGCTCTATCTGTCGCTGCAGAGCAAGCACGACAGCAATGGCCAGGTGCTCAGCGGAATCGTCGCCTTCAATCTCAGCGACGGCAAGCAGAAGTGGATCGCCAAGCCCGACAGCAAGCACGACATCACCGGTCTCGCGTTGCAGGACGGCAAACTCCTCGCGTACGAGCCCGCCGACTACGACGTGCAGGGGCGTCTTGTCACGCTCGACCCGGCGAGCGGGGCGATCTCCACCTACGCGCAGTTCGATTCCGCGTCCTCGGAGAAGCTCGACTCGTCGGCGACCCGCAGTTATCCGGTCTGGTACGACGGTCATTTCTACATCGCGTCGCGGACGGTGTACGCGTCCTCGTCCGACCAGACGTATCTGGTGGCGTTCGGCTGATCGCCCGAAGAACGGATCAGCCCATCTGCGCATGGGTCCGTGCCCCCTACCGACGGTAATTCCGGATTCGCCGGAACGTTCTGTTCGATAGGGGGCGCGTCGGGTGAAGGAACCGTGTAGCTTCGCCGCCTAGGCGGTGTGCGAAGGGGCGGGGGGCCGGCAGTGGCCTGGTGCCCCCGGGGGATGGGGGGACAGCCACATGGGCGTACGGCTCGTCGTGGTCGACGACCACCGCCTGCTCGCCGAGGCGCTGGCCTCGGCCCTGAAGCTGCGCGGGCACCGGGTGCTGGCCGCGGCGGCGCCGTCGGCGGGCGCCGCGGATCTGGTGCTGAGCCGGTCGCCCGAGGTGTGCCTGTTCGGTACGGCCGCCCCCGCCGAGCCGGGCGCCTTCGACGCGGTGGCCAGGATCAAACGGGAGCGGCCCGCGGTCGCCGTGGTGGTGCTCGGCCCGGTCCCCGACCCGCGGGGCATCGCGGCGGCCTTCGCGGCGGGCGCCTCCGGCTACGTACGGCACGACGAGCGCATCGAGGGCGTGGAGCGCGCGATGGCCAAGGCGCGGGCCGGTGAGGTCGCGATCGCGCAGTCGCTGCTCCAGGGCGCGTTCGCGGAACTGCTCAATCCGGCGCGGCAGCCGGACGACGAGGGCGCGCGGCTGCTGGAGATGTTGACGCCGCGCGAGATCGAGGTGCTGGTGCGGGTCGCGGAGGGCGAGGACACCCGGCAGATCGCGGCGGGCATGCGGATCGCGCCGAGCACCGCGCGCACCCATGTGCAGCGGGTCCTGATGAAGCTGGGGGTCGGCTCCCGGCTGGAGGCGGCCGCGCTGGCCGCCCGTACCGGCCTGCTGGACCAGGCGGCCGCATCGGCGGAGCACGCGGCCTCGGCGGACCGTACGCCCCCGGCTTCGGCCGAACCCCCGGCCGGGGCCGAGCCCGGCGCGACCGGCTGAGCGGGCCGCGCGCCCAAGGCCGCGCGCCCAGGGCCGCGCACCGGCCCGAGACCCCTTTGCACGCCCGCGGGGCGGTTCCTCCCGAAAGGAGGAGCCGCCCCGCTCTCGCACGCGCGGACACTTACCACCACAATCAACCTGTTTCAAGCATCGGAGTGGACCCCCCATTGACCGGACTGTTATTTTGTGGTTCCTTGTGTTTGATTATGTTGAGTGCGTGTTGAGTGCTTGTGATGAGGGGCCTCAAGGGTGAAGAAGACGACGACCCGGCTCGCCGACGGCCGTGAGCTGATCTACTACGACTCCAGGGACGACGTCGTACGCGACGCCGTGGACCGCCGCCCGCTGGAGCCCGTCGCCACCGAGTCCGAACTGCGCGCCGACCGGCTGCTCGGCGACACCGTCGCCGTCGCCTCGCACCGGCAGGGCCGTACGTACCACCCGCCGGCCGACGAGTGCCCGCTGTGCCCGTCCAGGGAGGGCCGGCTCAGCGAGATCCCGGACGGCGACTACGAGGTGGTCGTCTTCGAGAACCGCTTCCCGTCGCTGACCGGCGACGCGGGCCGCTGCGAGGTGGTCTGCTTCACCCCCGACCACGACGCGTCCTTCGCCGACCTGAGCCCCGCCTCGGCCCGCCTGGTGCTGGACGCCTGGACCGACCGCACCCGCGAGCTGGGCCAACTGCCGGGCGTGGAGCAGGTCTTCCCGTTCGAGAACCGCGGCGAGGAGATCGGCGTCACCCTCGGCCACCCGCACGGCCAGATCTACGCCTATCCGTTCACCACCCCGCGCACCGCCCTGATGCTGCGCTCGCTGGCCGAGCACCGCGAACGCACCGGCGGCCGCAATCTCTTCGACGACGTGCTGGCCGACGAGCGCGCCGACGGCAGCCGGATCGTCGTGACGGGCGAGCACTGGACGGCCTTCGTGCCGTACGCGGCGCACTGGCCGTACGAGGTGCACCTCTACCCCAACCGCCGGGTGCCCGACCTGCTCGGCCTCGACGAGGACGCGCGCGCCGAATTCCCGCTGGTCTACCTGGACCTGCTGCGCCGCTTCGACCGGATCTTCGGCGAGGACCAGCCGCGCACCCCGTACATCTCCGGCTGGCACCAGGCGCCGTTCAACGCGCCGGACCGACGCGACTTCGCCCTGCACCTGGAGCTTTTCACTATCCGGCGGACATCGGGCAAGCTGAAGTTCCTCGCGGGCTCCGAGTCCGGAATGGGCGCTTTCATCAATGATGTGCCGCCGGAGTCCGCGGCGTTGCGACTGCGAGAGGTAGCGGGCAAGTGAGCACTGGGCAAACAGCGGGTCGGCCGAAGAAGGTCCTGGTCACCGGCGGCGCCGGATACGTCGGCGGCGTCGTGGCCGCGCACCTGCTGGAGGCCGGTCACCGGGTGACGGTGCTGGACGACCTGTCCACCGGCTTCCTCGCCGGTGTCCCGCGGGGCGCGGAGTTCGTCGAGGGCCGGATCCAGGACGCCGGCAAGGTGCTGGACAGCACCTATGACGCGGTGCTGCACTTCGCCGCCTCCTCGCAGGTCGGCGAGTCCGTCGTCGTGCCCGAGAAGTACTGGCGCAACAATGTGGCCGGCACCCTCGAACTGCTGGCCGCCATGCGCGACTCGGGGGTGCGCACCCTCGTCTTCTCCTCCACCGCCGCCACCTACGGCGAGCCGGTCGCCATCCCCATCACCGAGGACGCGCCGACCGCGCCCACCAATCCGTACGGCGCGAGCAAGCTCGCCGTCGACCACATGATCACCAGCGAGTGCGCCGCGCACGGCCTGTCCGCGGTGTCGCTGCGCTACTTCAACGTGGCGGGCGCGTACGGCGGTCACGGCGAGCGGCACGACCCCGAGTCGCACCTGATCCCGCTGGTCCTCCAGGTCGCGCAGGGCCGCAGGGCGGCCGTCTCGGTCTTCGGCGACGACTACCCGACGCCGGACGGCACCTGCCTGCGCGACTACATCCATGTCGCCGACCTCGCCGAGGCCCATCTGCTCGCGCTGGACAAGGCGCCGCGCGGCGAGCACCTGATCTGCAACCTCGGCAACGGCAACGGCTTCTCCGTCCGTGAGGTCATCGAGGCCGCCCGGCGGGTCACCGGGCACCCCATCCCGGCGACCGACGAGCCGCGCCGGGCCGGCGACCCGGCCGTCCTGGTCGCCTCCGCCGAGCGCGCCAAGGAGCGGCTCGGCTGGCGGCCCAGCCGCACCGACCTCGCGGAGATCATCCGCGACGCATGGAATTTCGCCCAGTCGCTAGCGCAGGAGGACGGTCGATGACGGAAGCCGGTTCGGGTACGGGGACGCGTACGGACGCGGGCACAGGAGCGCGTACGGACGCGGGCGCGGGCAGCGAGGCCGCGTTCGAGATCGCGTTCAAGAACATCTACGGCCGTGCGCCGGAAGGCATATGGGCGGCGCCCGGCCGGGTCAATCTGATCGGCGAGCACACCGACTACAACGACGGCTATGTGATGCCGTTCGCGCTCCCGCACCGCACCAGGGCGGCGGTCGCGCGCCGCGACGACGGTCTGCTGCGCGTGCACTCCGCCGACATGGACGGCGGTGTCGTGGAGCTGCGGATCGACGACCTGGCGCCCGGTACGACGCGGGGGTGGGCGGTCTACCCGGCGGCCGTGCTGTGGACGCTGCGGCAGGCCGGCCACGACATCGCCGGCGCCGACATCCACTACGACAGCAATGTGCCGGTCGGCGGCGGCCTGTCGTCCTCGGCGGCGCTCCAGGTCGTCACCGCGCTCGCGCTCACCGAACTGCACGGCCTGGACCTGCCGCGCCAGGAGCTGGCGCTGCTGTGCCAGTCGTCGGAGAACACGTACGTGGGCGCGCCCGTCGGCGTCATGGACCAGACGGCGTCCGCCTGCTGCACCGAAGGGCACGCGCTGCACCTGGACGTGCGCGGGCTCGGCCAGCGGCAGGTGCCGTTCGACCTCGCCGCCCAGGGGCTGCAACTGCTCGTGGTCGACACCCGGGTGAAGCACGCGCACGCCGACGGCGCGTACGGGGAGCTGCGCGCCGGGTGTGAGGCCGCCGCCGCGGCGCTCGGCCTGCCCGCCCTGCGCGACGTCGACTTCGACGGCCTGGACGCCGCGCTCGCCGCGCTGCCGGACGAGCGGCTGCGGCGGCTCACCCGGCACGTGGTCACCGAGAACCGGCGCGTGGAGGAGGTCATCGCGCTGCTCGACGCGGGCCGCACCCGGGAGATCGGCCCGGTGCTGACCGCCGGGCACGCCTCGCTGCGCGACGACTTCCGGGTCTCCTGCGCCGAACTCGACCTCGTGGTCGACACCGCGCTCGCCGCGGGCGCCCTCGGGGCGCGGATGACCGGCGGCGGCTTCGGCGGCTCCGCGATCGTCCTGGTGGACGCGGGCGAGGCCGAGCGGATCTCGGCGGAGATTCTCCGGGCGCTGCCGACGGCCCGGCTCTTCCCGACCACGGCGGGACCGGGGGCGCACCGGCTGGTGTGAGGCGGCTGTACGAGGCGGCAGGAGCCGTCTCGCGGACCGTACGTCACCGTGGTCACTCGCGTACCGCCGTGCGACGGAAGCGTGAATTCCGGTGCCGGGAAGTTCCGCCAAGACGGCGCCAACGCGGGCGGTACGCCCTACGCTTTTGGCACAGCGCCGGTGGGGGCCGGCGTGCATCAGGGGGCGAGACACAAGGGGTTCGGCACCCGGGCAGGGGCGGCGGTCCCGATCCGGGTGCCGGATCCCACGTGAACGACGCCCCGCCACTGGGGGAGTGCCCAACACCGGGAGTGGTACCCGTGGGACGAATCCGCGTTCTCGTCGTCGATGACCATCGCATCTTCGCCGAGTCGCTCGCCGCCGCACTCGCGGCGGAACCGGACGTCGACGTGTCGGCCGCGGGGAGCGGCCCCGCGGCGCAGCGCTGCCTGGACCGGGCGGCGGCCGACAACCGGCGGTATGACGTACTGCTGGTCGACGCCGACCTCGGGGACGGCCCGCGCCCGCCGGTCGCGCTCGCCGCGGTGCCGCGCATCCCCGTCGAACAGGAGCCGGTCCTCGACGGCCTGGCGCTGGTCGAACGGGTCAGGGCGGACTATCCGGGCACGCGTACGGTCGTGCTGGCCGAACGGGACGACGCGCGCCGCGCCGCCCGCGCGCTCCAGGCGGGCGCGTCCGGCTGGGTGGCCAAGGACTGCTCGCTGTCCCGGCTGCTGGCCGTCGTACGCGGCGTGCTGCGCGACGAGACGCATCTGCCGCCCGCGCTGCTGACCGGGGTGCTGCGCGAACTGACCGCGGCCCGCAGGCACCGCACCGAGAGCGAGCGCCTGGTGGAGTCGCTGACACCGCGCGAGCAGGAGGTGCTGCGCTGCATGGTGGCCGGGCTCGGCCGCAAGGCGGTCGCCGAGCGGCTGTTCCTGTCGCCGCACACGGTCCGCACCCATATGCAGAATGTGCTGGGCAAGCTGGGCGTGCACTCCACACTGGCGGCGGTCGCGCTGGCCCGGCGGGCGGGCGTGGGTCCGGTGGAGCTGGTGCCGTCAGCCGGGGACGTTGTCGAACGGCGCGGTCAGCTGTCGTAGCAGCCCGGCCAGGTCCGCGCGCTGCCGCGCCGACAGCTCGCCGAGGATGGCCCGCTCCTGCGCGAGCAGCCCGGCCAGCGCCTGGTCGGCGCGGTCCTGGCCCTCCTCGGTGAGCCGGACCAGCACACCGCGCCGGTCGCTGGGGTCGGGCAGCCGCTCGACCAGGCCCTTCTTGGTGAGCCGGTCGATGCGGTTGGTCATCGTCCCGGAGGTGACCAGCGTCTGGGTGAGCAGCTGCCCCGGCGAGAGCTGATACGGCGGTCCGGTGCGGCGCAGCGAGGTGAGCACGTCGAACTCCCACGGTTCGAGGCTGTGCTCGGCGAAGGCCAGCCGCCGGGCGCGGTCCAGGTGCCGGGCGAGCCTGCTGACCCGGCTGAGCACCTCAAGCGGTTCCACGTCGAGGTCGGGGCGCTCTCGGCGCCATGCAGCGACCAGCCGGTCGACCTCGTCCTCCATGGGATCAGTGTAGTAGGTCTGTCGATATGAAGTCTCTTGATATGAAGCCTCTTGACTTCAAGATATCCATGGGGGGAGCCTGGAGTCCGACCAGAGGGCAGAACATCGCCCTCCGTTTCGGCAGCGGCTGTGCGCAGCCGGCCGAGATCAGCCAGGGAGTACGACGATGCAAGCAGCGCCAACGTGGGACCCGCACCAGTATCTCCAGCACTCCACCCACCGCACCCGCCCTTTCCTCGACCTCCTCACCCGTATTCCGGAACTGCCCGGCGGCGACGCGCCCCGGATCGCCGACATCGGCTGCGGTCCCGGCAATGTCACCGCGCTGCTCGCGGACCGCTGGCCGGGTGCCAGGATCACCGGGTTCGACAGCTCGCGGGAGATGCTGGAGGCGGCGGCGCGGTACGCGGGACCCACGGCGGGTGGCGGTGAGCTGGACTTCCGGTACGCCGACGCGGCCCACTGGGTGCCCGAGGAGCCCTTCGACCTGATCGTGTCCAACGCCGCGCTCCAGTGGGTGCCCGGCCACGCCGACAGCTTCCCCGGCTGGCTTGAGCACATCACGCCCGGCGGCACCCTCGCCTTACAGGTGCCCGGCAATTTCAACGCGCCCAGCCACGCGCTGCTCGGCGAGCTGTGCGACACCCCGCGGTGGCGCGACCGGCTCGACGGGCACGGCCGCCGCTACGTCCACATCCTCAGCCCCGCCGACTATCTGGAACAGCTCACGGAACTGGGCTGCGCGGCCGACGTGTGGGAGTCGACGTACGTCCAGCTGCTCCAGGGCGAGGACCCGGTGCTGGAGTGGACCAAGGGCACCGCGCTGCGGCCCGTACTGACGGCGCTGGACGGCGACCGGGGCGCGGCGGCGGAATTCGTCGGGCAGTACCGGGACCTGCTGCGCAAGGCGTATCCGCCGGGCCCGCACGGCACCGTCTTCCCCTTCCGGCGGATCTTCGCCGTCGCGCACAAGGTGCCCGCTCCTGTGCCCTCCCCGGCGACCGCCCCGGAGGCCGCCGTATGACAGCGGGCGACAGCGGGGACTCCGGCGGCTCCGGCGGCTCCGGGGCCCCGGGCATCGCCGGGATCGACCATGTGCAGCTCGCCGCGCCGCCCGGCAGCGAGGACCGGCTGCGCGCGTACTACACGGGCGTGCTGGGGATGACCGAGCTGACCAAGCCGCCGGTGCTCGCGGCGCGCGGCGGCTGCTGGTTCGGCGCCGGATCCGCGGTGCTGCACCTGGGGATCGAGGAGGACTTCAGGCCCGCGCGCAAGGCGCACCCGGGCATCCGGGTCACCGGGATCTTCGCCTACGCCAAGGAACTCCAGGCGCGCGGCGCGGAGGTGGTCTGGGACTACGACCTGCCGGCCCACTCCCGCTTCTACAGCGAGGACCCGGTCGGCAACCGGCTGGAATTCCTGGAGCCGACGCCGCTCAAGGGCTGAACGCCCGACCGGAGGAGGTGGAGTGGGGCGCGGCCGGAGGTCAGAGCAGCAGGAAGGCCGCGCCCACCAGCGCCGCCCCGAGCCCCGCCAGGGTCCAGCCGGTGCGCCGCATCCGCAGCGCCCCGCCGGCCACGATCCCGGCCAGCAGCAGCGCGCCGGCCAGCGGCACCCAGGAGAAGAAGAAACCGCCCCAGCCGGACCGTACGACGGTGTCGCTGTCCGGCTCCACCACGACCGGCACACGGTCGCCGACGTGGTGCCTGACCGGCAGGCTGATCCGTACCTCGGGGCGGGCCACCGCGGAGCCCTTGGGGGAGAAGGGGCCGGTGCAGGTGGAGTCGGCGCAGTGGGCCAGCGTCATCGTGCCGCGCTCGTGCCCCTTGGTGAGGACGAGGTACTGCGCGGTCTTCCACGAGTCCCAGGCGCCGGACGCCAGGAGCAGCAGGATCAGCGCCCAGGCGCCCACCACACGGGAGAGCAGCACCAGGCCCCAGGTGCCCTCGGCCATCCGGCGCGAGCGGCTGCGTTTGACCATGCGGGCGATCTTTGGCCATCGCACGGCGTCCGGTCAACTGTTCGGCCCAGGACGGCAGTCGGCGGCCCCGTCGGACCCGCGCCGTCCGGTGGGCCCGTACCGTCCGGCGGATCCGTACCGCCCGGTCGCCGTCAGCTGTTGTACGTGCTCTGCGCGCGTTCCAGGCCCTCGGTGATCAGTGCCTCGACCGCGTCGGCCGCCCGGTCCACGAACCAGTCCAGCTCCTTGCGCTCGGTGGACGAGAAGTCCTTGAGCACGAAGGCCGCCACGTCCATCCGCCCCGGCGGCCGGCCGATCCCGGCGCGCACCCGCAGATAGTCCGGGCCCATCGCCTTGGTCATCGACTTCAGCCCGTTGTGCCCGTTGTCGCCGCCGCCCAGCTTCAGCCGCAGCGTCCCGTAGTCGATGTCCAGCTCGTCGTGGACGGCGATGATCCGCCCGGTGGACACCTTGTAGAAGTCGCGCAGCGCGGTGACCGGACCGCCCGACAGATTCATGTACGACTGCGGCTTGGCCAGCACCACCCGCTGGTTGGCGGGCCCGGGCGGGCCGATCCGGCCCTCCACGACCATGGCCTGCGCCTTCTGCGCGCGCTTGAACCGGCCGCCGATCCGCTCGGCCAGCAGGTCGGCCACCATGAAGCCGATGTTGTGCCGGTTCCCCGCGTACTCGGGTCCGGGATTGCCGAGGCCGGCCACCAGCCAGGGCCCTGAGGTGTCACTCATCCACGTCTCCGGCGTAGAGGGCGTGCAGCGTGAACGGCCGCCGTCGCACCCTGCACGGGTGCGACGGCGGCCGGAAGCGGGGGAAGGCTCACGCCTCGGCGGCGGGGGCTTCCTCGGCGCCCTCGGCGGCCTCCTCGGTGTCCTCCTCCGGGGCCTCGGCCTGCGCGGCGACGACCTGGATCACGACGGCGTCCTCGTCGACCGCCAGTGTCGAGCCCTTGGGCAGCTCGATGTCCTTGGCGAGGATGGAGGCACCGGCCTCCAGGCCCTCGACGGAGACGGTGACGGCGGTCGGGATGTGGGTGGCCTCGGCCTCGACCGGCAGGGTGTTGAGGACGTGCTCCAGCAGGTTGCCGCCGGGGGCCGGCTCGCCCTCGGTCTGCACCGGGATCTCGACGGTGACCTTCTCGCCGCGCTTGACGGCCAGCAGGTCGACGTGCTCCAGGTGGCCCTTCAGCGGGTCGCGCTGCACGGCCTTGGGGATGACCAGCTCGGAGGAGCCGTCCAGCTCCAGCGAGATCAGCACGTTCGCGGTGCGCAGCGCGAGCAGCAGCTCGTGGCCGGGGATGGAGACGTGCTTCGGCTCGGCGCCGTGACCGTAGATGACACCGGGCACCTGGTGGGCGCGGCGCACCCGGCGGGCGGCGCCCTTGCCGAATTCGGTGCGCAGTTCTGCGGCGATCTTGACCTCGGCCATGATGCTCAACTCCTCGGAATCGGGAAGAAACGGGACTCATCGTCACCCGACCCACGACGGGCCGTTCCACGACTCACGTCCGCGCACGCGGACGGTGTTACGAGGAGCGCGCCGATAACGGAGGTCCGCCGGACGTGCCGGGGCCTCCCTCGCCGAGCAACGCGGACAGCGTAACCGGCGGGGAGGCCCCGGGAGAAATCGATCAACGGGACGGGCCCGGTGGCCGGGTCAGTGCGGCGCGTCCTCGAAGAGGCTGGTGACCGACCCGTCCTCGAACACCTCGCGCACCGCGTTGGCGATGGTCGGCGCCATCGACAGCACGGTGATCTTGTCGAGGTTCAGCTCGCGCGGCGTCGGCAGCGTGTCGGTGAGGATGAACTCGCTCACCCGGGAGTTCTTCAGCCGGTCCGCGGCGGGGCCGGAGAGCACACCGTGGGTGGCGGTGACGATGACGTCCTCGGCGCCGTTGGCGAACAGCGCGTCGGCGGCGGCGCAGATCGTGCCGCCGGTGTCGATCATGTCGTCGACCAGGACGCAGACCCGGCCCTTGACGTCACCGACGACCTCGTGGACCTTCACCTGGTTGGCGACGTCGGGGTCGCGGCGCTTGTGCACGATGGCCAGCGGCGCGCCGAGCCGGTCGCACCAGCGGTCGGCGACCCGGACCCGGCCGGCGTCGGGGGAGACCACGGTCAGCTTGGTGCGGTCGACCTTGGCGCCCACGTAGTCGGCGAGCACCGGCAGCGCGAACAGGTGGTCCACCGGGCCGTCGAAGAAGCCCTGGATCTGGTCGGTGTGCAGGTCGACGGTGAGGATCCGGTCGGCGCCCGCGGTCTTGAACAGGTCCGCCATCAGCCGGGCCGAGATCGGCTCGCGGCCGCGGTGCTTCTTGTCCTGCCGGGCGTAGCCGTAGAAGGGCACGATCACGGTGATGCTCCGCGCGGAGGCGCGCTTGAGAGCATCGAGCATGATCAGCTGCTCCATGATCCACTGGTTGATGGGGTTGGTGTGGCTCTGGATCAGGAAGCAGTCCGCGCCGCGGGCCGACTCCTCGAACCGCACGTAGATCTCGCCGTTGGCGAAGTCGAAAGCCTTGGTCGGCACGATCCCGACGCCGAGACTGTGTGCCACCGCCTCCGCCAGATCGGGGTGGGCGCGGCCGGAGAAGAGCATCAGCTTCTTCTCACCGGTCGTCTTGATCCCGGTCACTGCACCGTCTCCTTGGAGTTTCGACTGGTGTTCGGCACAGCGTCGCCTTCGGTTCGGCGCGCCGGCGGAATTGTGTGCACCCCACACGGTACGCCCCATAGGGCGCATCCGTGCACCTCGCGAGGGCCGTATGAGACGACCCTCACTCGGCCCTCACGCGGCTCTCACTCGTTCCCGTCGCCGGAACCCTGGGCGCGTTCGGCGGCCTGCGCCGCGGCGCTGCCGGGGCGCTTGCGCGCCACCCAGCCCTCGATGTTGCGCTGCTGCCCGCGGGCGACGGCCAGCGAACCGGCGGGCACGTCCTTGGTGATCACCGAACCGGCCGCGGTGTAGGCGCCGTCCCCGACGGTGATCGGCGCCACGAACATGTTGTCGGAGCCGGTCTTGCAGTAGCTGCCGATCGTGGTGTGGTGCTTGGCCTCGCCGTCGTAGTTCACGAAGACGCTGGCCGCGCCGATGTTGGTGTAGTCGCCGATCGTGGCGTCACCCACATAACTGAGGTGCGGCACCTTGGTGCCCTCGCCGATCGAGGCGTTCTTCATCTCGACGTAGGTACCGGCCTTGGCCTTGCGGCCGAGCTTGGCGCCGGGGCGCAGATACGCGTACGGGCCGACGGTCGCCTGCTCGCCGATCTCGGCCTGGTCGGCGACGGTGTGGGAGACCTTGGCGCCGGCGCCCACGACGGTGTCGGTGAGCGTGCACGCGGGGCCGACCTCGGCGCCCGCGGCGACGCTGGTGGCGCCCAGCAGCTGGGTGTTGGGGTGCACCAGCGCGTCCGGCTCGAAGCGGACGTCCACGTCCACCCAGGTGGAGGCGGGGTCGACGATGGTGGCGCCGTCCAGCATGGCGCGGGTCAGCAGCCGGTCGTTGAGCACCCGGCGGGCCTCGGCGAGCTGCACCCGGTTGTTGACCCCGGCGATCTCGCGGTGGTCGGCGGCGACGAAGGCGCCGACCCGGTGGCCGGCCTCGCGCAGGATGCCGAGGGTGTCGGTCAGATACTCCTCGCCCTGCGAGTTGTCCGTGGTGATCTTGCCGAGCGCGTCGGCGAGCAGGGCCGCGTCGAAGGCGTAGACCCCGGAGTTGATCTCGGCGATCGCCTGCTGGGCGGCGTCGGCGTCCTTCTGCTCGACGATCGCGGTGACCCGGCCGTCGGCGGAGCGGACGATCCGGCCGTAGCCGGTGGGGTCGGGCACCTGCGCGGTGAGCACCGTGACGGCGTTGCCGTCGCTCTCGTGCGCGCCGACCAGGGTGTGCAGTGTTCCGGCGGTCAGCAGCGGGGTGTCGCCGTAGGTGACCACGACGGTGCCGTCCAGCACGACGCCCTGCGCGGCCAGCTCGTCCAGCGCGGTCCTGACCGCGTGCCCGGTGCCGTTCTGCTCGTGCTGCACGGCGGTACGGGCCCGCGGGTCGATGCCGGCCAGGTGCTCGGTGACCTGCTCGCGAGCGTGGCCGACGACCACCACCAGGTGCTCCGGGTCCAGTTCGCGGGAGGCGGCCACCACATGGCCGACCAGGGAACGACCGCTGATGGTGTGCAGGACCTTCGGGGTGGCCGACTTCATGCGTGTGCCCTCACCCGCGGCGAGGACGACGACGGCAGCCGGACGGTTGGGGCTCACGGGAGGAGGCTCCTCGGCTTCGGGTGCTGGACATCCGCAGGATACCGACGGCTCCCCGGTGGGACGCCGGGCGGCCCCGGCCGGACCGGCCGGGGCCGCCCGGTTACCCCGTGAAGATGCTCCGCCGCCAGGACTCGAACCCGGACATAAGGCACCAAAAGCCCCAGTGCTGCCAATTACACCACGGCGGATCCACCCGCGTTCGCGGCCCGTTGGCGGGCCGGTCGGGCAGGACTTCACCATCATGCCGTACGAGCGGGGGTGGACGCGACGGTGATCCTGGGTAGAGCCGGGGTAGAGAACGACCGGACGGGCCGCCTCCAAGTGGTTCTGTCGCCCGGCGTGCGCCGCTGCAATACTTACGGCGCCGTAAGTTACGGGCGTGACCGGCTGAAAACAGCCCCCCCAGACCCCCGAGGGACAGACATGACCACAGATACGGACGTGAGGCCCGAATCCCGGGAACCCGGGCCCTCCGGCCAGGATTCCGGACAGGATTCCGGACAGGACGCGGCGCTGAGCAGCGCCACCCGCGGTGGCGAGAGCAAGCGCTCGATCGAGCAGATCGCCCTGCTGCTCTTCATCACCATCCCCTTCGTGGCCCTGGTGGCCGCCGTTCCGCTGGCCTGGGGCCGCGGCATGAGCTGGCTGGATCTCGGCCTCATGGTCGGCATGTACTTCCTGGGCTGCCACGGCATCACCATCGGCTTCCACCGGCACTTCACCCACGGCTCCTTCAAGGCCAAGCGCCCGCTGAAGATCGCGCTCGCGATCGCCGGCTCGATGGCCGTCGAGGGCCCGATCGTGCGGTGGGTCGCCGACCACCGCAGGCACCACAAGTTCAGCGACGCCGAGGGCGACCCGCACAGCCCCTGGCGGTACGGCGAGACGCTGCCCGCCCTGATGAAGGGCCTGTGGTGGGCGCACATGGGCTGGCTGTTCGACGAGGAGCAGACCCCGCAGCAGAAGTACGCCCCCGACCTGATCAAGGACCCGGCGATCCGCCGCGTCTCCCGCGACTTCTGGCTGTGGACGCTGATCTCGCTGCTCATCCCGCCGGTGGTCGGCGGCCTGGTCACGATGTCGTGGTACGGCGCCTTCACCGCGTTCTTCTGGGGTTCACTCGTTCGGGTGGCGCTGCTGCACCACGTCACCTGGTCGATCAACTCCATCTGCCACGCGACCGGCAAGCGCCCCTTCAAGTCCCGTGACCGCTCCGGCAACGTCTGGTGGCTGGCCGTCCTGTCCTGCGGCGAGTCCTGGCACAATCTGCACCACGCCGACCCCACCTCCGCCCGGCACGGCGTGCTGCGCGGCCAGGTCGACTCCAGTGCCCGGATCATCCGCTGGTGCGAGCAGCTCGGCTGGGCCAGCGACGTCCGCTGGCCGAGCGCGGACCGGATCGCGGCCCGGCGTAAGGAAAACATCAGTGAAGCGGCATGATTGACGCGTGAGCGACGGCAGCCGATCGAACGGCGACGCGAGAAGCAGCGGCGGCAGAAGCACGACCACCGGCTCGGCGGGCTCGGGAACCACGGCCTCCGGTCCCGCGGGCCCAGCTGCGACGGCATCGACGGCCCGGCGCACCCGCCGGGTCCGTATGACCGGCAAGGAACGGCGCGAACAGCTCCTCGACATCGGCCGCACCCTCTTCGCGGAGCGCGGCTTCGAGGGCACCTCGGTCGAGGAGATCGCCCACAAGGCGGGCGTCTCCAAGCCGGTGGTGTACGAGCACTTCGGCGGCAAGGAAGGGCTGTACGCCGTCGTGGTCGACCGCGAGATGCGCCGGTTGCTCGACATGGTGACCGGCGCCCTCACCGGCGGCCACCCCAGGGAGCTGCTGGAACAGGCCGCCTTCGCGCTGCTCGACTACATCGAGCAGTACACCGACGGCTTCCGCATCCTGGTCCGCGACTCGCCGGTGGCGCAGTCCACCGGCACCTTCGCCTCGCTGATCAGCGACATCGCCACCCAGGTCGAGGACATCCTGGGCCATGAGTTCAAACGGCTCGGCTTCGACCCCAAGCTCGCCCCGCTGTACGCGCAGGCGCTGGTGGGCATGGTGGCGCTGACCGGCCAGTGGTGGCTGGACGCGCAGAAGCCGAAGAAGGCGGAGGTCGCCGCCCACCTGGTGAATCTGTCCTGGAACGGGCTGGCGGGCCTGGAGCCCAAACCGCGGCTGATAGGGCACCGCAAGAACTGACGCCGGGAATGACTGACGCCGCGAAGGGCCCAGGAAGCACTGACGCCGGGTGGACCGATCATCGGTCCACCCGGCGTCAGTTCCGAACCGGTTCAAAAAGGGGTGCGGTCAGCCGGTGTTGCGCAGCCCCGCCGCCACACCGTTGACGGTCAGCAGCAGCGCCCGCGACAGCAGCGGGTCCGGGGTCTCGCCCCGCTCGGCCGCCTCCCGCTGCCGGGCCAGCAGCGTCACCTGGAGGTAGGAGATCGGGTCCAGGTACTGGTCACGGATGTGGAAGGTCTGGGCCAGCAGCGGATTGCCCGCCAGCAGCTCCGACTCCCCGGTGATCCGCAGCACCTCGCTGACGGTCAGCTCGTGCTCCGCCTCGATCGTGGCGAAGACGTGCTTCAGCTCGTCGGGCACCAGCGTGTCCACGTAGTGCCGGGCGATCCGCAGATCCGTCTTGGCCAGCGTCATCTCGACGTTGGACAGGAAGTTGCGGAAGAAGTGCCACTGCCCGAACGCCTCGTCGATCACCGGGCCGAGACCCGCCTCGCGCGCCGCCTTCAGACCCGAGCCGACCCCGTACCAGCCCGGCACGATCTGCCGGGACTGCGTCCAGCCGAAGACCCACGGGATGGCCCGCAGCCCGTCCAGGCCCGCGCCCGAGTCGGGGCGGCGGGACGGCCGCGAGCCCAGGTGCAGCTCGCCGAGCTGGTCGACGGGCGTGGAGGCGAAGAAGTACGGCGGCAGGTCCGGGTCCTCGACCAGCGCGCGGTAGGACTGGTGGGCGGCCTCGGAGACGATGTCCATGGCCGCGTCCCAGCGCGCCAGCGCCTCGTCGGACTGCCGGGGCGCGGTGTGCAGCGCCGACGCCTGGAGGGTGGCGGCGACCGTCAGCTCCAGATTCTCCCGGGCCAGCGACGGGATCAGGTACTTGTCCGAGATCACCTCGCCCTGCTCGGTCACCTTGATCTCGCCCTCCAGGGTGCCCCAGGGCTGGGCGAGGATCGCGGTGTGCGAGGGGCCGCCGCCGCGGCCGACGGTGCCGCCGCGGCCGTGGAAGAGCCGCAGCCGCACCCCGTGCCGGTGCGCGACGTCACGCAGCCGGCGCTGCGCCCGGTGGATCTCCCACTGCGAGGTGGTGATGCCGCCGAACTTCGAGGAGTCGCTGTAGCCGAGCATGACCTCCTGCACGTCGCCGCGCAGCGACACCAGCCGCCGGTAGGACGGGTCGGAGAGCATCTCGTCCAGCAGCTGGTCGGCGATCTTCAGCTCGACGGTGGTCTCCAGCAGCGGCACGATGCCGATCTTGGCGATCCCCGCGTGCAGGTCGATCAGACCGGCCTCGCGGGCCAGCACCGCCGCCGCGAACACGTCGTCGGAGCCGAAGCACATCGAGATGATGTACGACTCCATGACCTCGGGCCCGAACCGGTCGAACGCCTCCCGCATGGTGTGGAAGACGCCGAGCGTCTTGGCGCCCGCCTCGTCCAGCGGCGCCGGGGTCGGGGCCAGCGGGCGCCGCGAGCGCAGCTCCTTGGCCAGCAGCTTGCGGCGGTAGTCGCGCGGCATGTCCGCGTACCGCCAGGACTCCTCGCCGAGCCGGTCGAAGAGCTGGCCCAGCGCGTGGTGGTGCGCGTCGGCGTGCTCGCGCACGTCCATGGTGGCCAGCTGGAGGCCGAACGCGGCCAGGGTGCGGATCGTACGGTCGAGGCGGCCGTCGGCGATCAGCCCGCCGCGGTGCACCCGCAGCGAGTCCTGGATCAGCTTCAGGTCGTGCAGCAGGCCCGCGCTGCCCAGGTAGTCGCGGCCGGGGACGTGCGGAGTGCCGCCGGCCAGGCGTTCGCGGGTGTTGACGAGCTTCTGCCGGATGCAGGTCGCCTTGAGGCGGTACGGCTCCTCGGCGTTCAGCCGCTTGTAGCGCGGGCTGATCTCGGGCAGCGCCACCAGGTCGGTGGCGAGCGAGTCCAGCAGGTCGGTGCTCGCGCCGCAGTTGCGGATGGAGTTGGACAGCGAGCCGCGCAGTACGTCGACCATGTCCAGCGCGTCGGTGATGCCGTGCTCGTGCTGCAGGATCAGCACGTCCCAGGTGACCTGCGGGGTGACGTTCGGATTGCCGTCCCGGTCGCCGCCGATCCAGGTGCCGAAGGTCAGCGGGCGGGTCTCGGCCGGCAGCGGCACCCCGACCCGCTCCAGCTCGGCCGCCAGGTCCTCCAGCACGTCGCCGACCGCGACCGAGTGCAGCTCGTCCAGGTAGTAGATGGCGTTGCGGGCCTCGTCCGCGGGCTCCGGGCGGACCACCCGCAGCTCGTCGGTCTGCCACAGCAGGTCGATGTTCTCCGCCAGCCGCAGGTCCGCGCGCCGCCGGTCGCCCGCCACCAGGCCGGTGGTGTCGTCCAGCAGTTCGGCGATCCGGCGCAGCTTGTTCAGCACGCTGCGCCGCGCGGCCTCGGTCGGGTGCGCGGTGAACACCGGCCGCACATTGAGGTTCTTGACCGTCTCGCGTACGTGCTCGGGGTCGCCGTCCTTGAGCAGGTCGGCGGTCTGGGCGAGCAGGCCGCCCTCCTGTGCGCGGCGTTCGCGCAGATCACGGCCGCGGTGCACCTGCTCGGTGACATTGGCCAGGTGGAAGTAGGTGGAGAAGGCGCGGACCAGCTTGGCGGCGGTCTCCAGATCGGTGTCGCCGAGGAGGGCGGCGGCTGCCTCGCCGTCGGAACGGGTCAGGGCACGGACCCGTTCGACGAGATCGAGAAGCTCCTGGCCTTCCTGCCTTACCAGCGTGCCGCCGAGCAGTTCTCCCAGGCGGCGGATGTCGGCTCGCAGGGCTGTACTGCTCTCCGGGGCGGTGTCGGCGCTGCTCACAGGTGCGGCTCCTTGTGCAGTGGAAGTGGACGACGGCAAACAAGGCGTAGGGACTGGTGTGGCGGCGGACCGCGCTGTCCGACCGCTCCAGGATAGGTGCCCGCCCGCGCGGCGAGACGGGCCGCCCACCTGGCGGACAGCACGGGGTGCCATACCGGACGGCACGGGGTGCCACGACCGGCCGCCGGTGTACGGGGCGGCCCCGTACGGCGCCCCGTACGGCCCCGCCCGCCGATACGGCGCTGATACGCGGCTGACACGGCCGCCACGCCGCCTCCCGCACCGCCTAGGCTGGTCGCCATGAGTACGACGGGGGCGCACGTACCGGACGACGGGGCTGGAGGACGGCCCCGGTCCGGCTGGTGGTGGTGGGCGCGGCGGCGCGGTTTCTTTCTCGACCTGACACTGGCCGCGGTCTCCGCGGTGGAGTGCGGCTTCGAAGGCGTGACCTTCGCCCACAAGACCGGCGTGGCGCCCGCGGTGTGCGTGCTGCTGGGGTTCCTGGCCGGCGCGGCACTGATCCTGCGGCGGCGCTGGCCGATCGCCGTGGTGCTGCTGTCCATCGCGGTCAGCCCGGCCCAGGTCGGCTTCGTCCTGTCGATGGTCGCCCTCTACACCCTGGCCGCCTCCGAGGTGCCGCGCCGGATCACCGTCTCGCTGGCCGCCATGAACGGTGTCGCCAGCACCCTGGTCGCCTTCGTCCGCTTCCAGGACAGCCTCCGCAACGACAACGGCCGCTCCATGTCGCTGCCGGTCATCGCGATCACCTCCGTCCTGCTCGCCCTCGGCGTCACCGCCCCGCCGGTCCTGCTCGGTCTGTACGTACGCGCCAGGCGCCGGCTGGTGGAGAGTCTGCGGGAGCGGGCCGACGGCCTGGAGCGCGAGCTGGAACTCCTCGCGGAGAAGGCCGCCGAGCGGGCCGAGCGCGCCCGCGCCGAGGAACGCACCCGGATCGCCCGCGACATGCACGACGTGGTCGCCCACCGGGTCAGCCTCATGGTCGTGCACGCCGCCGCGCTCAAGGCCGTCGCCCTCAAGGACCCGGCCAAGGCGTCGGCCAGCGCGGAACTCCTCGGTGACATGGGGCGCGAGGCGCTCACGGAACTGCGGCAGATGCTGGGGGTGCTGCGCACGGCAGAGGTGGAGCGGGTGGCGCCCGCTTCCTCTGTACGGCCGGCCGCCGTGCTGCCGGACGAGCCGGACGGGCCCTGCCTCGATCAGCTCGGCGAACTGGTCGAGCAGTCGCAGGCGGCGGGGATGACGGTGGAGTTCACCGTCGAGGGGGAGGAGCGGCCCTGCGGGCCGCGGGTGGAGCAGACCGTGTACCGGGTCGTGCAGGAAGCGCTGACCAATGTGCACAAGCACGCGGCCGGGGCCAAGGCGCACGTACGGCTCGCCTATCGCGAGGTCGAGATCGCCGTTCTCGTCCTCAACGGGCCCTCCGACGGGACGCCCGCCACGCCGCTTCCCAGCGGGGGGCACGGTCTTCTCGGCATGAAGGAACGTGTCACCACCCACGGCGGCGGCTTCGCCGCCGGTCCCACTCCGGACGGCGGCTTCCGCGTCTCCGCTCTTCTGCCCCTGGCAGCCCGCCCCACCTGACCTACCCGCACCCCTGCGGAAGAGGGCGCCCCTCCGGGGGAGTGGGGTGCGTGAGGTCTCCTGCGGAGGGGGGCCTTTTCGCCTGACGGTGAGCGAGGTCTTTTAGGGGCGCGGCCCGCTGCCCGCGCGTGCGGAGGACGGTAACCCTCAGGGGCGCGGGGAACTGCGCGCCCAGCCCGCGCGTGCCTTCGGACAAAAAACCGCCCCCAGCGGGGCAGACGCTGTTGTTTTGCGACCACCGGCCGGTGGGGGCGGGCCGCGCAGTTCCCCGCGCCCCTAATGGGGCACCCCCCGCCGCCGGGGGGCGGGTCAGGACGGAGGGTCGGCCTGTTCGGGGAGACCGGGGGCCTCCGGCCCGGGCGGCGGGAGATGGCGGCCGGTCAGAGCGGCAAGCGTGGCCCGCACATGGGCGAGGTGCGCCCGAATCTCATCGCGATGCTCCTCATGCTCCCGCAGCGACCTCTCGGATTCGCGCCGCACCCGCTCCTCGTGCAGGCGGGCCTGCGCGAGGAGTTCGGCGGCCCGCTCCTCCGCCTCCTGCTGCTGCACCCGCAGGGCCTCCTCGGCGGCGGCCCGCTCCTGGTGGGCCTCGTGGAGCCGCCGCTCGGCGTCGCCGAGCAGATCGGCCAGCCGGCTGTCGACCCCGGCCTCGCGCTCGGCGAGTTCGTGTTCCAGGGTGTCGAGCCGCTCCTGCCGCTCCTTGTCGACCTCCGCCTGGGTGCGGCCGAGATCCTGCCGCATGGCGTCCAGCGCGCGCCCGGCCTCGCCACGTACGGCCTCGGCCTCGGCGCGGGCCTGCCCGAGGATCTCCGAGGCGCGGCCGCACGCCTCGTCCAGCAGCCGTTCGGCCTGCTCCTCGGCGGCGGCCAGCCGGGCGGAGGCCGCCGCGCGGGCCTCGTCCTGGAGGGTGCGGCGGGCGGTCTCGGCGGCGTCCCGCGCGTGCTGCGCCTCGACCTCGGCCCGGTCGCGTACGGCCTGGGCCTCCTCCTCGACCAGCCGCAGCAGTTCCTTGGCGCCGTCGCCGAGCCCGTCGAAGGAGACGGCGCCGAGCGCGTCGACCTGGGCGCGCAGCGCCACGCACTCGGCGTCCATCTCATTGGCGAGCACGGTCAGCCGGGCCGCCCGCTCCCAGGCGGCGTCGCGGTCCTCGGACAGCTCGTCGAGGAAGCGGTCGACCTGGTCCGGCCGATAACCGCGTCCGCGCGCGGTGTCGATGCTGCGGGCTGACGATGCGGTGTTGCTGCTCATGCCCTGCCCCTCGCCGTCGGGCGTTCCGTCCTGCCTATTTTTGGCTTATGTCCGAATTGTACGGGGTGCGACACTCCGACCTGTCTCCTACCCATCCCCTCCCGAGGTGATGACGGCGTACTGGCGGACGCCCGGACGCCGACGCGCGCCGGTCGTACGGAAAGCCGACGGGCCGGGTGACGAGGAGAAGCCCTCCTCGTCACCCGGCCCGTCGCGGGACACCGGCCGCCCGTACGCGGCCCGCCGTTACAGCAATCCGTCCCACATCTGCTCGATCAGCACCGACCACCAGTGGTCGGGCGAGGCGATCGCCGCCGGGTCCTGCGCGGCGAGCTGCGCCTGGAAGTCCACCGTCCAGCGCCCCGCCTGATCGGGCGTCAGCCCGATCCGCAGCCGCCACATGCGGCCGAGCAGCGCCAGGCAGCGGGCGAATTCCGGCAGGCTCGAATTGACGAACTGCGGCACCGCGGGCTGCCCGCCGGGCCCCGCCTCCAGCGGCACCGCCACGATGTGCGCGGTGCCGAACTGCACGCACAGCTGACGGCCGAAGTCATTGCCCATCACCAGATACGAGCCCGCGTCGGCGGCCGGCTGCACACCGCGCTGCTGTGCCAGCTCCGCGAGCGTGGGCACCGGCTGGCCGGGCTGGGCCTGCGCCCAGAAGAACGGGCCGAAGTCCACCGGCAGTCCGGCCCACACCAGGGTCTGCGCCACGATGTCGGGCACGCCCTGCCGGGACACCGCCCGCTGGTCGAACCGGAACAGGCCCTGCGGCCCGAACGCCCCCGCCAGCTCCTGCCCGATCACGTCGAGCGGCACCGGCGGCACCCGCAGCACGGTGTGCGGGTCGGGCATCGGCACCCGCTGCGGATGCGGGCGCGCGGGCGCGCCCGCCACCTGGTGCAGCTCGCCCTGGTGCGTCAGCAGATGCTGGACGCCCTGCTGGCGGCTGGCGTGGTCCCTGCCGTACGGGGCGGTGTGGCTGATCCGCACCTGGGGCCACGTCTCGCGGATCATCCGCGTGCAGTAGCCGCCGGGCAGATCGCACGACTCCAGCTCGGTGTGGAGTTCGAGCACCTGCTCGGGGCGCACCCCGAGCGAGCGCAGCTCGTGCAGCAACTGCCACTCCGGGTGCGGGGTGCCGGGCGCGGACCGCCGGATGAGCTGCTGCTCGCTGCCGTCCTGGCCGCGGTAGCGGAGCACCGCCATGTAGCCGGGGCCGACCGTCGGCACCGTCGCCGCCTGCGGGTAGCCGTAGCCGGGCGGCGGGGCCATGCCGCCGGGGCCGCCCTGCCCGACGCCGGGCGGCGGCGGTCCCATCGGCGCGCCGCCGGGGCCCGCCAGCATCGTGGCCGCGTAATGCGGGTCGTTGCCGCCGGGCGCGCCGGGGCCGGCCTGTCCCACGCCCGGGGGCGGCGGAACGGGCGCGCCGCCGGGGCCCGCCAGCATCGTCGCCGCGTAGTGCGGGTCGTTGCCCGCCGCGGGCGGCGGGGGCGGTGCCATGGCACCGGGGCCGGGCGGCGGGGGCGGCGGACCCGAGGGACCGGTCGGTCCGGGAGGTCCGGGCGGGCCGCCGGGACCGGCGAGCATCGTGGCGGCGTAGTGCGGGTCGCCACCGCCCGACGGGGGCGGCGGGCCCTGCGGATTCTGCGGCACCATTTGGGTCGGCAGATAGCCGCCGGCCGGCGCGGCCGGTCCCGGCGGGGGCGGCGGCGCGTCGGGGCTGCGGGCCGGGGTGCCCGCGGGCGGCGGCACACTGCCGCGGACCGCCTTCGCGGTCTCCAGGTCGGCGATGTCGGCCGCCCCGCCGGGCGGCGGCACGGGGCCGCCGACCGGGCCGCCGGTGGGCGGCGGCAGCGCCACGGCGGGGCCGCCGGGCGGCGGGAATTCCGAACCGCCCACGGTGTGCGGCACACCGGGCCGCGCGGGCGGCACCGGGGCCTGCGGTTCCACTGGCGGCGCGATCCGGGTCCTGGGCAGCGAACTGCCGCCCGGCATCAGCTCGGTGCGCGCCTCCTCCGCCGCGGGGTCCTGGGCCGGCTCCATCCGGTCGGAGCCGCTGATCGGCGGTGCGAAGACGGTCGCGGGCACGGCGACGGACTGGCCCTCGCCGCTGTCGCTGGTCGTCTTGCCCGCCCAACTGCCGCCGGGCGCGGCGGGCGCGGCCGGCGCGCTGTCGGCCGGGGCCGGGCGCCGGTAGTCGATCCCGCCGGAGCCCGGACCGGACCCGGCCGGTGCGCCGTCCGCGGACGCGCCCGCCGACGGCGCGGCCGGGACGCTGTCCACGGGCTCCGCGCCGGGGGCGGCCGCGGGCCGCCGGTAGTCGATGCCCCCCGAACCCGAGCCCGCGCCCGAGTCCGCCGGGCCGGACGCGCCGCCCGGGCCGGCACCCCGGGAGCCCGAGTCCGAGCCGGCCGGCGTGGGGCGGCTGTAGTCGATGCCACCGGAGGCCGACGCCGCGGCCGGTCGGCCGAAGTCGACGCCACCGGAGCCGGAGCCGGAGCCCGCGGGACCTCCCGCGCCGTCCGGACCCGCGCCGGAACCGGCCGCCGGCGGCCGGCCGAAGTCGATGCCACCGGAACCGGAGCCCGCAGGACCGCCCGCGCCGTCCGGGTCCGCCCCGGAGTCGGCCGCCGCCGGACGTCGGTAGTCGACGCCGCCGGAGCCGGAGCCGGCCGCCGCGGGCCGACCGGAATCGACGCCACCGGGTTCCGAGCCCGAGCCCGCGGGGGCCGGACGCTGATAGTCCGCGCTGCCCGCGCCGGAGTCCGGCGCCGCTCCCGCACCCACCGGACCCGCGGCCGAAGCAGGCGCAACGTCCGCGGCGGACGGACCGCTTCCCGCGCCCGCGCCGGAGGCGACCTGGCCACCGTTGGTGCGGCCCGACCTGCGGTCGGGGATGCCCATCTTGTCGGCGGCGTCCTGGAGCCACTGTGGCGGGCTCAGCAGGAAGGACGTCGCTTCGAGGTCGATGCGCTGCGGCGGTTCCGGCACCGCGTCGTTCGGCTGCGGGCCGAACTCCTCCTCATAGCGCCGGATCAGCTCGCCGATGGGCAGGGCGGGCCACAAGGTGGCCTCGCCGCTGTCCCGGGCGATCACGACGCGGACGTCGCCGCCGCTGCCCGCGGCGGGACTCTCCTCGCGGGGCTCGGACCACACCACGAAGCCGAGGTCGAATTCGCGGACCCGGATCTCCCGGGCCTCGTACGCGGGCACGTCGCCGTTGATCCAGCGCTCCGCCCGCTCCTGGGCCTGCGCGAAAGTGACCATGTCCGGCCTCACCCCTCCACCGGGACGGCACTGGCGAAGCCGCCGTCCACCATCAGATTCGCGACGGTCTCCAGCTCCGGCGGATTGCCCGCGAGGCGGAGCAGGAACGCGTCGAGCGACTCGCCGCAGGGCAGCAGCAGTTCGGCCACCCGGTCGGCGGGCGCGGCCCAGCGGTCGCCGTCGCGGATGTCGTCGTAGGCGCAGAACCAGACCGAACCGGTGCGCTCGCCCTTGACCTTGATCGCGAGCAGCCCGCCCTGGATGTAGGCGATCGCCAGGTAGTCCTTGGTCAGGTGGTCGCGCAGGCACTTGTTGACGTACACCAGGTCGTTGATCGCGGCGTCGTCGCGGACGGTGAAGAACGGCTGGTCGATCAGCAGCCCGAGGTCCGGGTCGAGGGCCACCCCGCCGGGCGCGCAGCCGCCGGCGGCCTTGAGGAAGGTGCGGTAGGCGCCCGGCAGCCGGTAGCCCAGCTCCTCCTCGACGTCACGGACCTGCGACTCGGTGACCGAGACCGGGTCCTTCGGCAGCCCGAAGTACACCGGCCGGGTCTCCTGGAGCGGCCGGGTGCCGCGCTTGGCGTGGTCGGCGGCGGAGGCGGCGAGGCCGCCGTGGTGCCGCAGCAGGGCCTTGACCTCGACCGGGACCAGTTCCAGCCGGCGGGTGCCGACGACGTGGTGCCACGTCCAGCCGTGCGGGGTCGCGACGGGGGAGAGGCTGCCCCACAGTTCGTGCCCCGAGGCGTGCAGCGCCGCGTTGGCCGACACGTAGTCGGTCAGCCGCAGTTCGTCTATCCCGAAGCCCTCGGGGGGCTCGGCGATCTCGGCGGCGGCCCGCGCGTACGGACTGAAATCGGGGATGCCGTTGTCGTCCACCCAGACCCCCTGGGGGTGGCGGGCGGCACGGACCGGGTCGGGAAAATTCACGACCTGTCCGGCATAGGCCGCGTTCGGCGGCACGGTGAGTCCCCCGGCCCCTGGGCCGGGAGGTGCTCCCAGCCCTTGCCGACCTGTCGTCATGGCGGTTGCCCCCTGCTGCGTCTGGCTGATGACCACAGCCTAGGGCCTGACCGGCGGTGTCGAACCAGGCCCTGTGGATAACCTGCCTGATCGGCCCGCTGCCGGGCCCGTACCCGCCCGCTGCCCGGTTCGTCCGGCCCGTACCCTGCCCGTACCCTGCCCGTCCGGCACGTGCTCCGGCCCGTGTCAGTTCCCGGTGGCCGCGGCCTTCAGCTTCTCGGCCTGCTTCAGCGGGATCGCCTCGCGCAGCGTCGCCGCCGTGTGGTCCGCGCGCACCGTCTCGTACGCGGCGGTGGCGTCGCCGGACCTGACGACGGTGACCAGGACGACGCCCGCGGCGCCCCGCGCGCTGTCGGCGATGGTGTACGACACCTCCTGGTCGCCCAGCGGCGCCCGGCCGGCGGGCGACGGCACCTGCTGCACGGTGTAGGAGGTGACCGCGCCGTTCCGGGTGGCCTTGAAGCCGTGGCAGGTCTTCAGCGCGGTGGCCAGCTCGTCCAGCACGGTCTTGGCGGTGCCCGGCGTGTAGGAGGCGATCACCGACAGGCTGATCTCCTTGGCCTTCTTGTCCTTGTCGGCGGTGTCGGTGACCATCGCGCCGGTGTAGACCTGCCGCGGGTGCTTGGGCTGGCTGCTCCACTGGTCGGCGACCGGCTGGCAGTCCGCCTTGTCGACCGTCGTGGCCGGGCCGAGCAGCTGCGTCTTGCTGCCCGCGGGCAGCACCTGGACGTGCGGGACGTCCTTGGAGGTGAGCAGCGCCGAGGTGAGCTTCGCCGTCGAGACCGCGCCGGAGGCGCGGACCGGGCCCGGGTCCTTCTTCGCCTTGTCCCCGCCGCCGCCCCCGCAGGCCGCGGTGAGCGCGAGCACCGGCACCAGGGCGGCCGCCGCGAGACCGGCGGTCCGTGCGTGCCCGCCGCCGCGCCGCAGGTCAGCGGCGTCCTCGCGGCTACCGGTCAGTAGGCGACTGCGTACGCGTATCGGCATCTGGTGTTCCTCTGTGGTGTGTCCGTCCCCGGGACCTGGCGGGCGACGGCCCGTTGCCGCGCGACTTTACGGCACCGGGCGCCCGGTTTCCCCTATGGTCCTGCTCACAAAACGGTCACTTCGACGGGGCACCCCGCAGGGTCGTTCCGAAGGATCACTTCTGTGCGGCCTTCAGCTTCTCGTTCTGCTTGCGCGCGACCTCGATGGGCAGGTCGCCCGCGCCGCCCGCCGACTTCACCGACAGATAGGCGGTGACCGTGTCGCCGGTCCGCACCACCGTCACCAGTGCCGCGCCGGACTTCTTGTCCTTGGTGTCGGTCATCACGTAGGAGACGGCCTCGTCGCCGGTCGGCACCTGCGGGCCCTTGGCGATGGTGAACGGCGTCTTGGTGCCGGTGTTGTCCGTCGCCGTGAAGCCCGTGCAGGTGCCCAGCGCCGTCTTCACCGACGCCAGGACCTTCTGGGCGTCACCTGGTGCGTGGGAGGCGACCAGCATCTGATTGATCGCGTCGGGCGTCGCGCCCGACGTCGTCCTCGCGAAGGCCGCGCCGATGAACGCCTTGCGGGGGATCTTCGGCTTGCTGCTGGTGACGTCGGCCAGCGGCTGGCAGTCCGCCTTGTCGGCGGTGAGCGTGGCGGTGCCGGCGGAGTCGTCGGTCTGCGAGACCTGGACCGTCCAGCCGGGCACGTCGGCCTGGGTGATCAGCGCCTTGGCGAGCTGCGCCTTGCTGAGCGTGCCGTCCGTGCTCCCCGCGTCGTCCGAACCGCCCGAGCCGTCCGAACCGTTCGCGGACGCGGACGCCGAGGCGGAGTCCGTCGCCCCGCCCTTGCCGTCGTCCGACGAGCCGGAGCAGGCGGCGGCGAGGAGGACGGCGGGCACTACGGCGGCGGCCAGACGGAGCCGGGTCTTGCGCATGGGGGTCACATTCCCTGATCGACGGCGGCCCGCGGTCGCGGACCGACTGCCGATCCTTCCGCCCCGCCGCGCCCGCGTCCACGCGCCGTACGGGGGCGCGTCCCGCGCCGTTCACGCACCTGTGTTCGGCGGGCGACACCGCGGATCGTTTGTCACCCTCCGTCGACCGGACGTGCCCATGTGCCGATCATTCATGGGCACTTGCTGTGCCCGCGCTGCCGACGCTCCGTCACAGGACGGTGACATGGCCCACACAGGATGGGCGTGGCGCCGCGTCCGGCTTCCCCATCGGATGGCCTGTTTGGCACTCTGATCGGCATACGGGGGATCGCCCGCTCCGGCGGGCGGATGGAGGGATGCACACAGATCATGACAACTCAGACGCAGGCGGCGACGGCCGCCGATCCACGGTTGAGCTGGCGCGGTCCGGACGATCCGGTGGGCCCGCCGGTGCTGCGGCACCGCAGGGACGGCATCATGCCGGCGGTCGCCGCCGCGCTGCTGATCCGCGACGAGGTGCTGACCTGTACGGGGGCCAAGGGCGAACAACCCCCCGTACTGCACCCGATCGTTCAGGACTTCCTGGACGCGCTGCCGGTCGCGCAGCGGGAACGGTTCACCGGCCGCTGCCCCGAACCGGTGCTCATTTCACGCCACTTGACCGCGGTCGAGGCGAACCGGGGCAAGCGTGCCTCTCGCAAACCGCTCACCCAGGGTGAGGCCCGCAAGGCGTTGCGCGGCGCGAAGCTCACCTCGCGGCGGATCCGCGAGGACGGCGATCCGTCACACGGCGCGTACGCCCCGCCCTGCCGGTCCTGCGCGCCGCTGCTGTCGCACCTGGGTGTCCGGCCGGTCGACCCGGCGGCGGAAGGAGCATGAGCCACCCCATGGCGGGCTCCACCCGGTTCCCGGTCGGCGTCGACGCCGCGCTGCGCGCCGCGGGCTGGCAGCCGGGGCGCTGGGACATCAAGCAGGCCGAGGTCTGGGCGGACACGCTGCGCGCGTACGAGTCGCCCGGCGGCCACCGGCACGCGGTGTTCCCCGCCGCGGTCGAGGCATGGGCCGAATTCGGCGGTCTGCGCGTCTCCGGCGTCTCGGGACCCGGCCGGCAGATCGCGCCGACCGCGCTCGTCATCGACCCGCTGCGCGGCCTGCACCTGGCGCGGACCTTCGGCGACCTCGGCCGCGCCCTGGAGACCGAGATCAGCCCGCTCGGCGAGGAACCCGCCTCCGGCGCGCTGCTGGCCATCGACGCCGAGGGCCGGGTCTACACCATCGACCACACCGGCGACTGGTACGCCGGGCCCACCATCGACCGCGCGCTGGCCACACTGATCGGCGGCGTCCGCCCGGTCCGGCTGACCCTGGGCTGACGCCGGGCCGGTACGGGGCCGGCCCCCGACTGACCTGCGGCTTCCGCCGGTCGGCTCTACCCACGGGTGGACGGCGGGGTGGAGGACCGGGTGGAGGTCCCTGACACGGGGATGCGCCTCAAGTAGCAGACCCCTAGGGGGAGTGACCTACTTTCGGCGGCCACCGGTTCGTACCGGCGGATGACGATCCGGCGCCGCGGATTCCATACCGTCATGGAGCGGGGTGGGGATACCCCCACCCCGAAGACGGAGACCTCCCCCATCGTGCGGGGGACGGCGCTCCAGCAGGCTTGTCGCACCGGCCGGGAACGGCCACGCCCGACGAGGGCCGACGGTCCGCGCAGGACCGGGGCATCAGCCCACAACGACTTTCACAGGAGATTCTCGTGACAACGGCAGTGACGATTCCCAGGTCCGGGGGCAGCGGAGAGCGTCCGGCCGTTGCCGCAGCAGGCCGAGCGGTGACCAAGGCGTACGGCGTCGGCGAGACCCGGGTCCTCGCGCTCGACGCGGTGGACGTCGACATCGCGCGCGGCCGGTTCACCGCGATCATGGGCCCCTCCGGGTCCGGCAAGTCCACGCTGATGCACTGCCTGGCCGGCCTCGACACCGTCTCCGAGGGCCGGATCTGGATCGGCGACACCGAGATCACCGGCCTGAAGGACAAGAAGCTCACCCAGCTGCGCCGGGACAAGATCGGCTTCATCTTCCAGTCGTTCAACCTGCTGCCGACGCTCAACGCGGCGGAGAACATCACGCTGCCGATGGACATCGCCGGCCGCAAGGTGGACCGCGACTGGTTCGACCGGGTCGTGGAGACCGTCGGCCTGGCCGGCCGCCTCAAGCACCGCCCGACGCAGCTGTCCGGCGGCCAGCAGCAGCGCGTCGCGGTCGCCCGCGCGCTCGCCGCCCGCCCCGAGATCATCTTCGGCGACGAGCCGACCGGAAACCTCGACTCCCGGGCCGGCGCCGAAGTCCTCGGCTTCCTGCGTCGCTCGGTGGACGAACTGGGCCAGACCATCGTCATGGTCACCCACGACCCGGTCGCCGCCTCCTACGCCGACCGCGTCCTCTACCTTGCCGACGGCCGGATCGTCGACGAAATGCTCAACCCGACCGCCGACTCCGTCCTGGAGCGCATGAAGTCCTTCGACGGTCGCGGGAGGACGTCGTGACCGTCATGAAGACCTCCGTGCGCAACTTCCTCGCGCACAAGGGCCGCATGGCGCTGTCGGCAATCGCGGTCCTGCTCTCGGTGGCGTTCGTCTGCGGCACCCTGGTGTTCACCGACACCATGACCGCCACCTTCGACAAGCTCTTCGGCTCCACCGCCTCCGACGTCACGATCAGCGCCAAGAAGGTCGACGACGCGCAGGAGACCGGCCGCCCCGACACCGTCCCCGCCTCCCTCCAGCAGACGCTGGTCAAGGTCCCGGGCGTCGTCTCCTCCTACCCCGACGTGACCAGCGACAAGGTGACGGTCGCCGACGCGCGCACCAACAAGAGCATCAGCCCGTCCACCGGCGCCCCGACCATCGTCAGCAACTGGGACCCGACCGAGACCAAGGCCGTGGAGCTGTCCACCGGCCACACCCCGCGCGGCCCCACCGACGCGGTGATCGACGCCGACACCGCCAAGAAGCACCACCTGAAGATCGGTGACTCGCTGCGCGTCATCGCGGCACCCGGCGACTTCCACGTCACCATCTCCGGCATCGTCACCTTCAAGACCACCAACCCCGGCGCGGCGGTCATCTACGTCGAGACCTCCACCGCCCAGGCCAAGCTGCTCGGCGACACCAAGGCGTACACCGGCTACGGCCTGACCGCCGCCAAGGGCGTCTCCGACGACCGCCTCAAGGCGGACGTCACGGCGGCCATCGGCTCCAAGTACACCGTCGACACCGCCGCGGAGACCAAGAAGAAGGACAAGGACGACGTCGGCAGCTTCCTGAACTTCATGAAGTACGCGATGCTCGGCTTCGCCGGCATCTCGGTGCTGGTCGGCATCTTCCTGATCGTCAACACCTTCTCCATGCTGGTCGCCCAGCGCACCCGTGAGATCGGCCTGATGCGGGCGCTCGGCTCCAGCCGCAGGCAGATCAACCGGTCGGTGCTCGTCGAGGCGGTGCTGCTCGGCATCACCGGTTCCGTGCTCGGCATCGGCGGCGGCATCGGCCTGGCCATCGGCCTGATGAAGCTGATGGGCAAGGCCGGCATGAAGCTCGACACCTCCGAGCTGACCATCAAGGCCACCACTCCGGTCGTCGGCCTGGCCATCGGCGTCGTCGTCACCGTGATCTCCGCCTACATCCCGGCCCGCCGGGCCGGCAAGATCTCCCCGATGGCGGCGCTGCGCGACGCCGGTACCCCCGCGGACGGCAGGGCGGGCAAGATCCGCGCCACCATCGGTGTGCTGATCTGCGCCGTCGGCGCGGTCGCCCTGATCGGCGCGGGCAAGTCCGACAAGGCGTCCTCCGGCGGCGGACTGCTGGGTCTGGGCGTGCTGTTCAGCCTGGTCGGCTTCGTGATCGTCGGCCCGCTGCTGGCCGGGGTGATCGTCCGCGCGGTCAGCGCGGTCGTGCTGCGGTTCTTCGGACCGATGGGCCGCCTCGCCGAGCGCAACGCGCTGCGCAACCCGCGCCGTACGGGCGCCACCGCCTCCGCGCTGATGATCGGCCTCGCGCTGGTGGCCGGCATGTCGGTGGTCGGCTCCTCGATGGTGGCCTCCGCCGACGACCAGCTCGACAAGTCGGTCGGCGCGGACTTCATCCTCCAGCCCGACGGCGGCCAGCCGCTGACCCCGGCCCTGGTGTCGGCGATCAAGTCGGCCCAGCACATCGAGCACTTCACCGAGTACGCCGGCGTCAACGCCAAGGTCACGCTGCCCGACGGCAAGACCGTCACCAAGCAGTTCAGCGCGGTCACCCCGACCTACGCCGACGACCTGCGGCTGAAGACGGTCAAGGGCAAGCTGACCGACGCCTACGCGCCGAACGGCATGTCGGTCAACGAGGGCTACGCCAAGGACCACCACATCAAGATCGGCGACGAGCTGCCGGTGGCGATGGTCGGCGGTACGCCCACCAAGCTGCGGGTCAACGTCATCACCAGTGACGACACCACCGTCGACCACGGCGCCTGGTACACCAACCTGGCCACCGCCAAGAAGTACCTGCCGGCCGACAAGCAGCCGCTCGACCAGATCATGTTCGCCAAGGCGGAGTCCGGCAAGGCCAAGGAGGCGGGCGCGTCCCTGACCGCCGCGGTCAAGGACTACCCGCAGCTGAAGGTCCGCGACCAGTCGGACTTCAAGGACCTCATCCACAAGCAGGTCAACCAGCTGCTGTACATGATCTACGGGCTGCTCGGCCTCGCGATCATCGTCGCCATCCTGGGTGTGGTGAACACCCTGGCCCTGTCGGTGGTGGAGCGGACCCGGGAGATCGGCCTGATGCGGGCGATCGGTACCTCCCGGCGGCAGCTGCGCCGGATGATCCGCCTCGAATCGGTGGTCATCGCCCTGTTCGGCGCCCTGGTCGGTCTCGGTCTCGGCCTCGGCTGGGGCACCACGGGACAGCGGGTACTGGCCTCCCAGGGCCTCGGCGTCCTGGAGATCCCCTGGCCGACGATCATCGCGGTCTTCATCGGCTCCGCCGTGGTCGGCCTGCTGGCCGCCCTCCTCCCGGCCTTCCGGGCCGGCCGGATGAACGTGCTGAACGCGATCGCGACGGACTGAGCCGGGCCCCCGGCCCCAGCCCGTCCCGTTCCACCCGTCCCCGCCCGAGGACGCGGCCCCGGAAGCGCAACCCCCCGCGCTCCGGGGCCGCCGCACGTCCTGCCCCGGCCAGTCCCGCCCCCGTACGTCCTGCCTCGGCCCGCCCTGCCCCGCCCGTCCCCCGCCGCCGTGCGCACCCCCCTGGCGGGGGACGTCCCGAGGTACGTCCTGTGCGTGTCGGCGGTACGTCGTACGCTGGAGGGACCCCCGGCCCGTGAGACGTGTCGGGCGGTTCGCGTTGCCCGCTGCCCCCTGGACGGAATCCCCATGAGTCTGAACGGTCTGGTCGACGTCGTCGTCGAGGACGCCGCCCTCGCGGAGGCGGTGGCCGCCGCCACGTCCGGCGCGCGGCCGATGGTCGACCTGGTCGGCCCGCCCGCCGCCCGGCCGCTGGCGATCGCGGCGCTCGCCGCCCGCGCGCACCGCACCGTACTGGCGGTCACCGCGACCGGCCGCGAGGCGGAGGACCTGGCCGCGGCCCTGCGCACCCTGCTGCCGCCGGACTCGGTCGCCGAGTACCCGGCGTGGGAGACGCTGCCGCACGAGCGGCTCTCCCCGCGCAGCGACACCGTCGGCCGCCGCCTCGCCGTGCTGCGCCGCCTCGCGCACCCGCGGGCCGACGACGCGGCGAGCGGCCCCGTCCAGGTCGTGGTCGCCCCCATCAGGTCGGTGCTGCAACCGCAGGTCAAGGGCCTGGGCGACCTGGAGCCCGTGTCCCTGCGGACCGGGCAGAGCGCCGACCTCGGCGAGGTCACCGAGGGCCTGGCGGCAGCCGCGTACGCCCGGGTGGAACTGGTCGAGAAGCGCGGCGAATTCGCGGTCCGCGGCGGCATCCTCGATGTCTTCCCGCCGACCGAGGAGCACCCGCTGCGGGTGGAGTTCTGGGGCGACGACGTCGAGGAGATCCGCTACTTCAAGGTCGCCGACCAGCGCTCCCTTGAGGTCGCCGAGCACGGCCTGTGGGCGCCGCCCTGCCGTGAGCTGCTCCTCACCGACCAGGTCCGCGAGCGCGCCGCCGCGCTCGCCGCCGACCACCCCGAGCTGCACGAACTGCTCGACAAGATCGCCGAGGGCATCGCGGTCGAGGGCATGGAGTCGCTGGCCCCGGTGCTGGTCGACGACATGGAGCTGCTGCTCGACGTGCTGCCGGCCGGCAGCATGGCCGTGGTGTGCGACCCGGAGCGGGTCCGTACGCGCGCCGCCGACCTGGTGGCCACCTCCCGCGAGTTCCTCGAGGCGTCCTGGGCGGCCTCGGCCGGCGGGGGACAGGCGCCGGTCGACCTGGGCGCGGCCTCGCTGTGGTCGATCGCCGACGTCCGCGACCGGGCCCGCGAACTGGGCGTGGCGTGGTGGTCGGTGAGCCCCTTCGCCGCCGACGAGGCCGACGACCTGGCCGCCGACACCCTCAAGCTCGGCATGCACGCGCCGGAGCTGTACCGCGGCGACACCGCCCGCGCGCTCGCCGACACCAAGGGCTGGCTGGCCGACGGCTGGCGCACCGTCTACGTCACCGAGGGCCAGGGCCCGGCCTCCCGCGTCGTGGAGGTGCTGGGCGGCGAGGGCATCGCGGCCCGCCTCGACACGGAGCTGGCCGATCTGGCGCCGTCCGTCGTCCATGTGGCGACCGGCTCCATCGAGCACGGCTTCATCGACCCGGCGCTCAAGCTGGCCGTCCTCACCGAGACCGACCTGTCGGGGCAGCGCTCGTCCACCAAGGACATGGGCCGGATGCCGTCCCGGCGCCGCAAGACCATCGACCCGCTGACCCTCCAGGCGGGCGACTACATCGTGCACGAGCAGCACGGCGTCGGCCGCTACGTGGAGATGGTGCAGCGCACCGTGCAGGGCGCCACCCGCGAGTACCTGCTGGTCGAATACGCGCCCGCCAAGCGCGGCCAGCCCGGCGACCGGCTGTTCGTGCCGACCGACCAGCTGGAGCAGGTCACCAAGTACGTGGGCGGCGAGGCGCCGTCGCTGCACCGGCTGGGCGGCGCGGACTGGACGAAGACCAAGGCGCGCGCGAAGAAGGCCGTCAAGGAGATCGCCGCCGACCTGATCAAGCTCTACTCGGCGCGGATGGCCGCGCCCGGCCACACCTTCGGCCCCGACACCCCGTGGCAGCGCGAGCTGGAGGACGCCTTCCCGTACGCGGAGACGCCCGACCAGCTCACCACCATCGCCGAGGTCAAGGACGACATGGAGAAGTCGGTCCCGATGGACCGGCTGATCTGCGGCGACGTCGGCTACGGCAAAACCGAAATCGCTGTGAGAGCGGCCTTCAAGGCGGTGCAGGACGGCAAGCAGGTCGCCGTCCTGGTGCCGACGACGCTGCTGGTGCAGCAGCACATGGGGACCTTCACCGAGCGGTACGCGCAGTTCCCGGTCAAGGTGCGGGCGCTGTCCCGTTTCCAGACCGAGTCCGAGGCCAAGGCGACGCTGGAGGGCCTGCGGGACGGCACCGTCGACCTGGTGATCGGCACCCACCGGCTGTTCTCGTCGGAGACGAAGTTCAAGGACCTCGGCCTGGTCATCGTCGACGAGGAGCAGCGCTTCGGCGTCGAGCACAAGGAGCAGCTGAAGAAGCTGCGCGCCAATGTGGACGTGCTGACGATGTCCGCGACGCCGATCCCGCGCACCCTGGAGATGGCCGTCACCGGCATCCGCGAGATGTCCACCATCACCACCCCGCCCGAGGAGCGGCACCCGGTGCTGACCTTCGTCGGCCCGTACGAGGAGCGGCAGATCGGCGCCGCGATCCGCCGTGAACTGCTGCGCGAGGGCCAGGTCTTCTACATCCACAACCGGGTGGAGTCGATCGACCGGGCGGCGGCGCGGCTGCGCGCGATCGTCCCGGAGGCGCGGATCGCCACCGCGCACGGGCAGATGGGGGAGTCGCAGCTCGAACAGGTCGTGGTCGACTTCTGGGAGAAGCGCTTCGACGTGCTGGTGTCCACCACGATCGTGGAGTCCGGCATCGACATCGCCAACGCCAACACCCTGATCGTGGAGCGCGGCGACACCTTCGGGCTGAGCCAGCTGCACCAGTTGCGCGGCCGGGTCGGCCGGTCCCGGGAGCGCGGCTACGCGTACTTCCTCTACCCGCCGGAGAAGCCGCTGACCGAGACCGCGCACGAGCGGCTGGCCACCATCGCCCAGCACACCGAGATGGGCGCGGGCATGTACGTGGCGATGAAGGACCTGGAGATCCGCGGCGCGGGCAATCTGCTCGGCGGCGAGCAGTCCGGGCACATCGCGGGCGTCGGATTCGACCTGTACGTACGGATGGTGGGCGAGGCCGTCGCCGACTACCGCTCGGCGCTGGAGAGCGGCGGCGAGCCGGAGGAGACGCTGCTCGACGTCAAGATCGAGCTGCCGGTGGACGCGCACGTCCCGCACGACTACGCGCCCGGCGAGCGGCTGCGGCTCCAGGCGTACCGCTCCATCGCGGCCGCCAACACCGCCGACGACATCGCGGCGGTCCGCGAGGAGCTGGTCGACCGCTACGGCAAGCTGCCGGAGCCGGTGGAGAATCTGCTGCTGGTGGCGGGGCTGCGGATGCTGGCCCGCAAGGTCGGCGTCGGCGACATCACGCTCCAGGGCGCCAACGTCCGCTTCGGACCCGTGGAGTTGCGCGAGTCGCAGGAGCTGCGGCTGAACCGGCTGTACCCGCGCACCGTGCTCAAGCACGCCACCAAGCAGATCCTCGTCCCGCGCCCGTCGACCGCCCGGATCGGCGGCAAGCCGGTCGTGGGACGCGAACTCCTGGAGTGGACCGCGGAGTTCCTGACGACGGTGCTGGACAACTGACGGCGCCGGACGACTGACGGCACCCGGCCACGGACGGCACCCGGCCACGGACCGTGCCGTACAACTAGGCCGGATTTTGTTGATTTCCGTTCGCGCGGCGGACGTTCAATGGTCTGGACCTTGACAGGTCCAGACCATTCCGCTTGAGTCTGTCCCGACTTCACTCAACCCCCATAAGGAGTGGTCGCGTGTCGAGACAACGGCTCATAGCTTTTCTCACCGCACTGGCGGTCGCGGTAGGACTCGCCATCCTCGTACCGCTGGCCTCCACCGCCTCGGCGGCGGAATGCACGACCCCGTACAGCTCCTCGGCGGTCTACACCGGCGGGATGACCGCGTCGTACAACAGCCACAACTGGCAGGCCAAGTGGTGGACCCAGGGCGAGACGCCGTCCACCGGCGGCTCCGGCGTCTGGGCCGACCAGGGCTCCTGCGGCAGCGGCTCGGGCGGCACCGGTGGCACCACCGGCGGCAGCGGCAACTGCAACTACCCGGCGTGGGTCGCGGGCCACAACTACGTGGCCGGTGACATCGTCAAGTACACCAACGGCAACTACTACAAGGCCTCGCACGACAACCCGGGCTACGACCCGGTGATCAGCACCTGGTACTGGGACCCGTACGGCTGCAACGGCGGTGGCGGCACCACCCCGCCGTCCAACGGCTCCTTCGTGGTCAGCGAGGCCCAGTTCAACCAGATGTTCCCGAGCCGGAACTCGTTCTACAGCTACAGCGGTCTGACCGCGGCGCTCAGCGCGTACCCCGGCTTCGCCACCACCGGCAGTGACACGGTCAAGAAGCAGGAGGCCGCGGCCTTCCTCGCCAACGTCAGCCACGAGACCGGCGGCCTCGTCTACATCACCGAGATCGACAAGTCCGGCAACTACTGCGACGCCAACCAGTCGTACGGCTGCCCGGCCGGCACCTACGCCTACTACGGCCGCGGCCCGATCCAGCTCAGCTGGAACTTCAACTACAAGGCGGCCGGCGACGCGCTCGGCGTCAATCTGCTGAACAACCCCAGCCTCGTCGAGACCGACTCGGCCATCGCCTGGAAGACCGGTCTTTGGTACTGGAACACCCAGACCGGCCCCGGCACCATGACCGGCCACAACGCCATGGTCAACGGCGCCGGCTTCGGTGAGACCATCCGCAGCATCAACGGCAGCATCGAGTGCAACGGCGGCAACCCCGCCCAGGTGCAGAGCCGGATCAACGCCTACCAGAACTTCGTCTCCATCCTCGGCGTCCCGGCGGGCAACAACCTCAGCTGCTGACCCGACGCTCCGGCCGGGGCCGCGCCAGCGGCCGTGTCCGCGGCACGTGACCGACGCGCCCCGCTCACCACGAGCGGGGCGCGTTAGTGTGAGCGGCTGTGACGATCACGGGTGCGGGGACGAACGTACGGCCGCTGGCGGCGGGACAGCGCGCGCGGCTCATGGTCGGCGACATCGACGGCGGCACGCCCCGCCTGGTGCACGAGACCGCCGACAGCGCCCTGGAGGCGCCCAACTGGACGCCCGACGGCCGCGAGTTGGTCTTCAACCAGGACGGGCTGCTGCTGCGGATCCCCGCCGACGCCACCGCCGGCGACGCGGTGCCCGAGGTGATCGACACCGGCGGCATCACCGACGCCAACAACGACCATGTGCTGTCACCGGACGGCCGCACGGTCTACCTCTCGGCGGGCGACGGGCACATCCACGCCGTGCCCTTCGGCGGCGGGCCCGCCCGCCGGGTCACCAACGACCGCGGCCCCGGCCCCTTCCAGCACTTCCTGCACGGCGTCTCGCCCGACGGCCGCACCCTGGCGTACGTCGGCGTCGAGCCGTACGGCGGCGACGAGTGGGGCTACCGCAACATCTTCACGCTGCCGGCCGCGGGCGGCCCCGACACCCGGCTGACGGACACCCCGGCGCCCGCCGACGGGCCGGAGTTCGGCCCGGACGGGGAGTGGATCTACTTCAACTCCGAGCACGGGGCGACCGTTTCCGGCCATGCGCAGCTCTTCCGGATGCGGCCCGACGGCTCGCAGTTGACGCGGCTGACGTCTGACGAGCGCGTCAACTGGTTCCCGCACCTGTCGCCCGATGGACGACACGTCCTCTACATCAGCTTCCCGCCCGGCACCGAGGGCCACCCCGCCGACCGCGACGTCGTCCTGCGCGTCATGGACCCCGACGGCGGCGCGCCGCGCGACGTGCTGTCCTTCTTCGGCGGCCAGGGCAGCCTCAACGTCAACAGCTGGGCGCCCGACAGCCGCCGCTTCGCCTACGTCGACTACCCGGTGTCCTGACCACCCGTGTCCTGACCGGCCGCTATCCGGTGGTCGCCGGGCTCGTACGGTGCAGGATCACATACCCCTCGGCGTTGGCGATCTCGGTGTACTCGGCCGCCGGATGGAGCTGCTTGGCGTACGTCAGCGGGTCGGGCACCCAGCCCGAGGTGTTGTCGATGGCGATGTAGTCCGGATTGACGCCCTGGGCGCTGCCGACCCAGTAGACGGTCGTGCGGTGCACCAGGCGGCTGATCGGGCCGACGTTCGCCTCCACGCTGGAGCCGTCCGGGATCTCGTCGAGCAGCTTCTCCACGGCCTTGGTGTGCGCGTCGACCTTGTACGT
The DNA here is from genome assembly GCF_900112845.1 of Actinacidiphila alni. Lineage (GTDB taxonomy): Bacteria > Actinomycetota > Actinomycetes > Streptomycetales > Streptomycetaceae > Actinacidiphila > Actinacidiphila alni. Next base: position 104,310 of record NZ_FONG01000008.1, on the reverse strand, counting down.
GTCGCCGTGGCTCAGCGAGGCCAGCGGCAGCGTCATGGTCAGCGCGAGCGCGGCGCCCGCCACGGCGGCGGGCAGCCCGGAGGCGTACGAGCGCAGCCACGGGCGCGGGCTGGTGCGCGAGAGCGCCGCCGCGTCCACGAGGGCCAGGAAGACCACCGGCATCAGCACCGCGCTGTAGTGCCAGTCGGTGCCCCAGTAGTGGTCGTCGTGCGAGATGAAGCGCCAGCCGATGGTCGGCAGCGCCGCCAGCAGCAGCGGTGAGCGCAGCGCCAGCAGGCCGCTGGTCGGCAGCAGGATCCACAGCAGGGTGTGCACGGCGGTGGCGAACGGGATGTGGCCCGGCATCGGCGCCCCGTCGCCGTTCAGCTTGTTCCAGTAGTCGTAGCCGCCGGTGGTGTTGAACGCCGGGATGATCACGGCGAAGGCGAGCGCGGAGGCCAGCACCCCGAGGCTCGCCAGACCCATCGCGTACGGCCCGTAGCGCATGCCGTCGGTGAGCCGGGGCTCGGCGTCGCCGGCTTCGTCCCGCTCGGAGCGCTGCCCGGGGACGGCCTCCGTACCACCGCTCGCGTCCGGCGTCCCCGCCTCGGTCTCGGGGCCGGGGTCGCGGCGGGTGCGCAGCCAGACGATCACGCCGATCGCGGCGGCCGTGACGCCCATGTCCTCCTTGACGAAGATCAGCGGCACCGCCCACCACATCGCCGGGGCCCACTTCCGGCGCAGCACGGCCTCCAGGGAGAAGGCCAGCAGGGGCATCGCGAAGGCGATCTCGTGGAAGTCGAACTCGACCGCGCGCTGCACGCCCCAGGACAGCCCGTACGCCACGCCGATCGCCAGGCCCCGCCCGCGGCCCAGCACGAAGGCGGCGCCGCGCGTCACCGGGATCACGGACACCGCGAAGAGCACGGCCTGCGCCACCAGCAGCGTCACCGGGCTGGGGAAGATCCGGTAGAAGGGGGCGATCAGCACGGTGATCGGGCTGAAGTGGTCGCCGAGGATGTTGAAGCCCGGGCCCTTGAGGTCGGCGACCGGCGCGTGGAAGTGCGCGTAGGACTTGATCGCCTCCTCGAAGATGCCGAGGTCCCACGACATGGTGAGCATCCGGTCGTAGCGGGTCACCGACAGCAGCAGGAAGGCCACGAAGAAGCCGGCGGCCAGCAGATACGGGTCGGCGCGCGCGCCGATCCGGCCGAGGACGGACCCGGTCGCGGGCGCGTCGTCCACCGCGGCGCCGCTGCGCGCGGCGGTTCTGGTGCCCTCGGCGGGTATCACGGCCTCGGCCCTGTCCATCGTCGGTCCTCCCGCGGAAGCTGGGTCAAGGTCTGCTGGTACGTGTGCTGTGTCTGTCGCGTCTACTGCGTCTGTCGTGTCTGCTGCCGGGTCCGGTACGTCTGCCGCGTCCGCTCCGTCCTCCGGCAACGGTCTGCCGGAAAAGATACGGGACGACGCTGTGCCGGTGGCACCCGTGAACCCGCCATCCGTGCCCCCGTACGTCACTCCCGTCGCAGGACGACATAGCCGCCGCTGTTCCCGAGCAGCGCGAAATCCGCCCCCGGGTGGAGCTGCCGCGCGTATCCGACCGGGTCGCGGAGCCACCCCGAACGGTTCTCCAGCGCGAGGTAGTCCGGGTTGACGTCCTGGGCGCCGCCGACCCAGTAGACGGTGGTGCGGCGCGCCAGGCGGCTGATCGGGCCGACGTTCGCCTCCACGGTGGCGCCGTCCGGGATCCGGTCGAGCAGCCGCTCGGCGGCCCTTGTGCCGGCGTCGACCCTGTAGGTGCCGGCGTGGCTCAGCGAGGCCAGCGGCAGCGACACCGTGAGGGCGAGGGCGGCGCCCGCCAGCGCGGCGGGCAGCCTGGAGGCGTACGCGCGCAGCCAGCGGCGCCGGCCGGTGCGCGAGCGCGCCGCCGCGTCCACCCCGGCCAGGAAGGCGACCGGCATCAGCACCGCGCTGTAGTGCCAGAGCGTGCCCCAGTTCTCCGGGTAGTGGGACACGAAGCGCCAGCCGATCGTCGGCAGCGCCACCAGCAGCAGCGGTGAGCGCAGCGCCAGCAGGCCGCTGGTCGGCAGCAGGACCCACAGCAGGGTGCGGATCGCGGTGTCGGCCGGGATGTGGCCGGTGAGCGAGCCGTCGCCGTTGATATGGCCGAGCGCGTCGTAGCCGGGGCCGTGGAAGGCCGGGATGATCCACCGGATCTCCCACGCGGAGGCGGCCACCCCGAAGGCGGCGAGCCCGGCCGCGTACGCCCCCGTACGCTCCGGCGCGCGCTCGTCCCCGCGGGCCCGCAGCCACACCACCGCGCCGACGCACGCGACGCTCGCCCCCAGGTCCTCCTTGACCAGCACCAGCGGCACCGCCCACCACAGCGCGGCCGTCCACCTCCGGCGCAGCACGGCCTCCAGACAGAAGGCCAGCAGCGGCATCGCGAAGGCGATCTCGTGGAAGTCGAAGTCCACCGCGCGCTGCACGCCCCAGGACAGCCCGTACGCCACGCCGATCGCGAGGCCCCGCGCCCGGCCCAGCGACCCGGCCGCCGCCCGTGTCACGGGGATCACGGACACCGCGAAGAGCACGGCCTGCGCGACCAGCAGGGTCACCGGGCCCGGGAAGATCCGGTAGAAGGGGGCGATCAGCGCGGTGATCGGGCTGAAGTGGTCGCCGAGCACGTTGAAGCCGGGCCCTTTGAGGTCGGCGACCGGCGCGTGCAAGTGCGCGTAGCCGCGGACCGCCTGCTCGAAGATGCCGAGGTCCCACGACATGGTGAGCATCCGCCGGTAGCGGGTCACCGACAGGGCCGTGTAGAGCGCGAAGAAGGCGGCGGCCAGCAGATACGGGTCCGGCCGGGCGCCGCGCGTGGCCCGACGCGGCGGCACGGGCAGCGGGAGCGGCGCGGGTCGTACGGTCCGCGCCGGCAGTACGGCGGCCGCTGCCCGGTCCCGGTCCCTGTCCCCGTCCATCTCGGACCCTCCTTGTGGTGCGCTATGACCGGGTTGTCCCGTTTCGCCGAGGTCCCAGCTTGGTCGCGTCCGCCGCCCGTCCGGCGGTCGGCGCGCCGGAGCACACCCGTTTCCGGCCGAAGTCGGCCGTACTCTCTCCTGGTTGGGGCAGATGCACCGGCAGGGAACGGCCGTTTGACGGGGCGAGTGCGCCCCCGACCACATCTTTCGAGGGGCGTACATGAACACACGGACCACCCGCGCCGCGGCCTGCGCCGCGGCGGTACTCGTCGTCGCACTGGCCGGCTGCAAGGCCGACGTCGACGTCAGCGGCGACGGGCCCTCGTCGGGCGGGCGGACCTCGGCGTCCGCGCCCGCCGACAACAACGGCAACGGCGGCAGCGGCGGCGACCAGGGCCGGGCCGTCAGCCCGCTGGACAACCCCGACGGCACCAAGCCGGGCCTGGCCGCGATCACCTCGGACGCCGACAAGCAGAAGGCGCGCGACCTGATAGCGAAGGTCGCGGTCAAGGGCCGCGGGCCGAAGACGGGTTACGCGCGGGACGAGTTCGGCTCGGCGTGGACGGACTCCGCCAAGGACGTACCGCTCGCGCACAACGGCTGCGACACCCGCAACGACCTGCTCAAGCGGGACGGCGACGACGTCCACTACCGCTCCGGGTCCAAGTGCGTCGTCAGCACGATGACCTTCCACGACCCCTACACCGGCAAAACGATTCACTGGACGAAGACCAAGGCGACCACCGTCCAGATCGACCACGTCATGCCGCTGTCGTACGACTGGCAGATGGGCGCCGCCCACTGGTCCAAGGACAAGCGGACGGACATCGCCAACGACCCGCTCAACCTGCTCCCGGCCGACGGCCCGTCCAACAGCTCCAAGGGCGACTCGGGCCCGGCCTCGTGGCTGCCGCCGAGCAAGCAGATCCGCTGCTCCTACGTGGTGCGCTTCGCGCAGGTCTCGCTCAAGTACGACCTGCCGGTGACGGCGCCCGACAAGAAGATGATGCTGTCGCTCTGCGGCGGCTGAACCCCGGGCGCGGGGCGCGCGCCCGCCGGAGGGGCCGTCACTCGTGGGCGACGGTCACCTCCAGCGCCGCGTCCCGCACATCGGAATCGGGGTGCCGGCGCGCCGCGCGGAGCGCCGCCCGCCACGGCTCGGGCCAGCGCAGCCGGACGCCCACGCCGTCCAGGACGGCGACCGCGAGCAGCCCCGCGGCCGTACCGCCGTCCGCGGCGCACCGCCGCGCCGCGTCGAGCAGCAGGTCCGGCCGCTCCGGCGTCCGGCCGCTCATCAGATCGCTCCGCAACTGCGCCGCCGTCCGGACGGCCAGGGCGGGCCGTCCGGCGAGCGCGTCGGCGAGCGCGAGCAGTCGGCCGCCGGCGTCCGGCGACAGGCCGGGCCCGGCCTCCGGGTCGGCCAGGCGGCAGAGCAGCCAGACGCGCGGCTCCGCCAGCGACGGTTCCGCGGCCAGCAGCGCGGCCAGTGCCGTGAGGACCGGCCGGACGGTGTCCCGCGCCGGGTCGGCCGACCGCTGCGGACGGGGCAGATGGTGCACCAGCTGGACGAGCCGCCGCCGTGCGGGCAGATCGCGGTCCGCCTCGGCGTCGTACTCGCCCCGCCCGACCGCCACGATCAACTCCGTCACGGTGCCGTGCAGCAGGCTCCCCGGCGCCGCGCCGCCGACCGGATGCGGCAGCCCGGACGTCGCCAGCCGCGCGACCGCCTGCGCGGCCTCCGCCCACGTCGCCCGCACCCGCGGATCCGTGACCGCCCGCGACAGCACCCCCACGGCCTCCGGCGCGTACGCCACCCACCGCGGCAACTCCCGCACCGCCGCCCGCACAGCACTCCGCACGGCATCGGAACCAACCCCGTCCTGCGCGGCCTCCGGTGCGGCGCCGGGCATCTCCGGGCCCTTTGGCTCCGCGTCGTCCGCGTCGGTCGGCGTGGCGGCGATGTCGGCCACCAGGCGGGCGTAGTGGGGGCGGTGGGGGGCGGGGAGGGACCAGGGGGTGGTGCGCAGGAGGGCCGTACGGGACTGCGGGGCGCCGTGGACGGCCTCGGCGAGCAGCGACCACAGGTCGTGCGCGGCCGGGCCGGTGGCGCCCCGCGCGAGCAGCCCGGCGGCGAAGGCCACGACGGCGGCCTGGACGTCGGGATGCTGCCCCGGCCGCCGGTAGGCGGCGGCCAGCAGGGCCGCGGCCTCGCGCAGCGGCAGGAGACCGGCGGCCAGGCGCACCGCCTCCTTGCGGCCGGTGACCTTCGCCGCGCGCGTGCCGTCCAGCAACTCGGCCAGCAGCCCGGCCAGTTCGGACGGCGCCGCGAAGCGCGCGGCGCGGCCGGCCGCGTAGACCGCGACCCGCGCCCGGTCGTCCCCGGCGTGCGCGAGCAGCACCGGCAGGGTGTCCTGCGGCCGGTCCGTGTACGGCAGGGCGCCGAGCGCGGCCTCCGCGAGCGGCACCGCGTGAGCGCTGCCGGTGCCGGTGTCGAGCGCCGCCCACCGCAGCCCGAAGCCGAGCCCCCGTACCGGTACGTGCACGGCGAGGCGGACGGCGGCGGCACGGGCGAGCACCGGCTGGGACTCGTCCGCCGCCGCGCGTTCGGCCATCGCGAAGACCGTCTCCTGCTGGTGCGGCAACCAGCGCCGTACGTCGTCGAGCGGCGGCAGCGGGCGGCGTTTGCCGGGCGTCAGGAACCGGCCGTACGGCGGCTTCCGGCCGATCAGGACGTCCAGCAGATCGGTGCGGTGCCGGGTCAGGACACGACGGACCTCGGGGAGGACGGCGGCGGACGGTTCGAGGGCGAGGATCCGCTCCACGCGCTCGCCGCGCGTCGCGGGCGCGTCCAGCCACAGCCCGGCCGCCGCCCGGAAGGCGTTGTCGTCGCCGTACTCCAACGCCTCGGCCAGCAGCGCCTGGAGGGCCGGCATGTGCCGGGCCCGGCGGCCGAGGGCGCCCGTCAGCGCCAGCAGCAGACGGTGGTCGGCCTTGTCGCAGGCCGCGCGCAGCCACGGGTACAGGGCGTCGAAGACCTGGTGCTCCTGGCCGCGGCGCAGCGTCCGGCCCAGCGGTCCCAGATCGGCCACCGCGATGTGCCCCGCGATCCGCTCGACGGCGCGCAGCGCCCAGGCCAGGAGCGCGGCGTCGCCGTCCCGCGACGTGGTGCCGGCCGCGTTCGCCGCCAGCACCGCGACGGCCAGCCGCCGTACCGCGGCCCGGGTCGCGGCCGAGGAGTCCCTCGCCTCCAGGGCGTCCCGCACGATGCGGTCCAGCGACGCGACGTCGTCGGCCGCGAACAGCCGCGGCGGCAGATCGGCCAGCGCGCCCAGAGCGGCGGCCCGCACCGGATCCCGCTCATTGCGCAGCCGCAGCATCAGCGTCAACAGCTCGGCGACGGCGGCCCGTTCACCGCTCCGGCGCACCGCCGTGACCAGGATCGGCCACACCAGCGCGCGCTCCTCGGCGTCCGGCCGCCCCAACTCGGCGGTCAGCACCGGCCACGCCTCCTCGTACCGCCCCTCGGCGAGCGTCTCCAGCACCTCCCACCAGAGCCACTCCTCGGTCCGGCCGCGCGGCACCCAGCGCCTGACCTCCGCCCAGCGCCGCTCGCGCGGCAGCAGCGGCAGCACCGCGAGCACCACATCGCCCCGCGGATCCGCACCGGCCCGCGCCGCGTCCAGGAAACCGGCGCGCCGGCTCGGCGGCATCGCCTTCAGCAGCGCCGCCAGATGAGCCGGGCGGGCCAGCGCGTGCCGGCCCAGGTCGACCAGCGATGGCCGGTCGGCCCGCACCAGGGCGCGCAGCACCGAGCGCGGCAGCAGCGGCTCGTAGCGGGGCCGGTCGCGGTCGGGGGAGACCAGCCAGCGGACCGTACGGTCGGCGTCCGCCGCGACCAGGGCGCCGAGGCGGTCGCGCAGCGGCGCGGGCAGTTCGCCGGGACCGTACCGCTCCAGCAGCGTCAGGACGCGCTCGGGACGCGTCCGTGCCGTCACCGCCACGGCGTGGGCGTGCCGCTGCCACCACTGCGTGCGCAAGTGCAGGGGCTGGGCCGCCAGTTCGCGGGCGGCGTGGTCGAGCACCGCGTCCGGGTGGCGGCGGGCCACCCTGCCCCACGACTCCACCGCGTGCGCCACCTCGGGGACCAGCCGCGCCACGAACTCCGCCGAGCACACCGGCAGCAGCTTCGCCGCCTCCGCTTCACCCCACTCCGCCCGCAGCCGCACCACCAGCCGCTCGGCCAGCGCCGTGCGGTGCGCCGCCACCACCGCGCGGGTCAGCCTGCGGCGGGTGTGGGACGGGGCGTCGTCGTACGCCGCTTCCACCGCCGCGTCCGGGATCGGCAGCAGCCGCAGCGCGCGCAGCGCGTAGCCGCTCACCACGGGGTCCGCGTCCGCGAGGTGCTCCGCCAGGTAGTCCGTGTGCCTGCCCACCAGGGCGGCCAGCGCCGCCACGTGCCGCTCGTACGGTGTCCCCGCGTCCAGCTCCCCGACCACGGCCTCCAGCTCGCCGCTCTCCGCCCACTCCCGTGCTCTCTTCGCCGTCCGCGCCAGCCGGTTCCCGTACGGGAGGGGCTTCAGCTCGGCCAACAGGCGGTTCACGCTGCGCGACATGCCCCGAGTCTCCCGCTCCCCTCCCGCCCGAGGCCACGCCTTTTCCCCGGGAAAGGGGCCCTCCTGCGGAGTGCGGTGACTGAATGTCTCTAGGGGTAAGCCCCTTTGCCCGCACTGTGCGGAGGACCAGGTCCCCGCGCCCCCTAAAGGGGCACCCTCCTCCGCAGAGGTGCGGGTACAGGGGCCGCGCCCCTATGAGGCGCCCTCCTCCGGGGAGGAGAAATGGGGTGCCGGAGTGCTGGAAATGTGCGGGCCCCGCTCAATATCCTCGATCATCACATCAGCTTCGCCGGGAGGCACCCATGGTCCGCCGCCGCACCGCCGTCTCGATCGCCGCAGCCGCGCTGCTCGCGGCGTCACCCGCACTGACCGCGTGCGGTTCGGGGCCCGCGCACCCAGGAGCGGCGGCGGTGGTGGGCGACCAGAAGATCACGGTGTCCACCCTCCAGCACCAGGTGAACCAGGTGCGGGACGCGCAGGCGAAGTCGCCGCAGGCGGCGCAGCTCACCAGCCAGAGCGGCAAGCTGTCGCGGCAGACGCTGACGATGCTGGTGCAGAGCGAGGTGATCGACAAGGCCGCTGCCGACGCCGGGGTGACGGTCAGCGACGCCGAGGTGCAGCAGATGCACGCGCAGGCGCTCCAGCAGTTCCAGGGCGACGAGGCCCAGTTCGAGCAGGCGGTGCTGGAGCAGGCGCAGGTCGCGCCGTCCGGCATCGACGACTACTTCCGAACCACTCTCCAGGTCAACAAGCTGGAGCAGAGCCTGGGTTACCAGCCGGGCAGCGACACCGCCACCGAGGCGCTGGTCGCGGCGCTGGCGAAGACGTCGAAGTCGCTGGGCGTGCACGTCAATCCGCGGTACGGCACGTGGGACGTGAAGCAGGCGGTCATCGGTGACACGAAGGAGCCGTGGGTGGTCACGAAGTCCGCGTCGGCCGTGGCGGACCCGACGGCGTAACGCCCGGCGTCACCGGGGTACGTTCGGGGGGTGAACGACGTGGACGACTCGAACACCCCCGGACGCCTGGTCCTGCTCACCACCAGCCACCGGGTGGCCCCCGGCCAGCTCTCCTGGCCCGCGTGGCGGACGCTGCGCGAGGCCGACCTCGTGGTGTGCGCGGACCCGGACCACCCGCAGCTGCCGTATCTGCGCGAGGCGGGGGTCCGGGTGGAGCTGGCCGCGCCGGGCGGGCGCGAGCTGGTGGACGCGACGGCGGGCGGCCGTACGGTCGTGTATCTGCCGGCCGGCGGCGCGGGCGACCCCGCGGTCACGGACGAACTGGCGCGGCTCGGCGGCTCGGGGCGGGTCGCGATGCCCGACCTGGAGCTGCTGCCGGGGTCGTACGACCTGCCCGGGGCACGGTTGCTCGACCTGGTGCAGGTCATGGACCGGATCAGGGCCGAGTGCCCGTGGAGCAGCCTGCGCACGCACGAGGACCTGGCCAAGTACGGCATCGAGGAGATGTACGAGCTGGTCGAGGCGATCGAGGAGGGGGACAGGGCGGCGGTCCGCGAGGAGCTGGGCGACGTGCTGCTCCAGGTCGTCTTCCACGCCGCGATCGCGCAGGGCGCGGCGGAGGAGCCGTTCGGGATCGACGACGTGGCCGGGGGACTGGTGGACAAGCTCGTCCACCGGCACCCGCACATCTTCGGCGACGAGGTCGCCGAGACCCCCGAGCAGGTGCAGGCGAACTGGGTCCGGCTCAAGGGTGTCGAGAAGGCCCGCGACTCCGTCACCGACGGCGTCCCGCTCGCCTCCCCGGCGCTGGCGCTCGCCGCCAAACTCGCGGGCCGCGCCCGCGGCGCCCATCTCCCGCTGCCGCCCGCGGCCGACGGCACCTTCACCGACGAGACCGCCCTCGGCGACCACCTCCTCGCCGAGGCCGCCGCCGCCCAGGCCGCCGGCCTCGACCCGGAAGCCGCCCTCCGCCACGCGGCCCGCCGCTACCGCGACACGATCCGCTCGGCGGAACAGGCCCGGACCTCCACGGATGCGGACTAGCGCCGATGCGCGACTCCCGGCCGTCAGCCGGCCGGTGAATCGTCCGGCTCGGGCCGCCGGGGCGGGCGGCCGCCGGTCGTGAGGTCGATGACCAGGGAGAAGGGGACGGCCACCTTCAGCTGGTCGTGGTGGATGCCGGTGACGGCGTACGTGTTCGTGGCCGGGTCCAGCTCGTAGACGTGGACCACGGGAAGGCCGTTGTTCTCCTCCACGCGCCAGAAGTGGCGGATGCGGGCCGCCGCGTATTTGCGGGGCTTGATCTCGCGGTCGCGTTCCTCGGACTCGGCCGAGACGACCTCGACGGCGAGCACGATGTCGGCGGGTTCGTACGACGTCTGCCGGGGGCCGGTGGTGGCGTCGTACGGCACGATCATCAGGTCGGGTTCCGTGCGGTTCCGGCCGGAGAGCGTGACCGTCATCTCCCGGACGACCTCGAAGTCTTCCGGCACCTGGTCTTCAAGGGCCCTTCCCAGCAACCGGAGGGTTGCCATGCGGAAGTACGTCTGCGGGCACACGAAGAACAGTCCTCCGTCGATCAGTTCGGTGTGCGGAGGGAGCCCAGGAATACGGTCGAGGTCGTCGGCGGTCCAGCCCCCCGCGGGCGGTGTCGGCCACGAGCGCGGAGGCGCTGCTCCCCAGTCGCTTCCGCATGCCGTACCTGTGTCCGCTCCCATGCGACGGAGTCTGGCGCCCTCCGTGCGTCGGGGCGGGCGCGCGGGCGGATAGCGTCGGGGGATGAACGACGCCGGACCGACCAATGCTGAGCCCGAACTGTTCTCGTGGGAGTTCGCGACCGATCCGTATCCGGCGTACGCGTGGCTGAGGGAGCACGCGCCGGTGCGGTGGACGACGTTGCCGAGCGGGGTGGGGGCGTGGCTGGTGACGCGGTACGGGGACGCGCGGGAGGCGCTGGCGGAGGGGCGGCTGAGCAAGAATCCGGCGCATCACGCCGAGCCGGCCGGGGCGAAGGGGAAGACGGGGATCCCGGGGGAGCGCGGCGCGGATCTGATGACGCATCTGCTGAACATCGACCCGCCGGACCACACGCGGCTGCGCCGCCTGGTGTCGAAGGCGTTCACCCCGCGCAGGGTGGCCGAATTCGCGCCACGGGTGCGGGAGCTGACGGACCGCTTCATCGACGGCTTCGGGCCGGCGGGGCAGGCCGACCTGATCCATGACTTCGCCTTCCCGCTGCCCATCTACGCGATCTGCGACCTGCTGGGCGTGCCCCCGGAGGACCAGGACGACTTCCGGGACTGGGCGGGGATGATGATCCGGCACGGCGGCGGCCCGCGCGGCGGCGTCGCCCGTTCGGTGAAGCGGATGCGGGCGTATCTGGTCGAGCTGATCCACCGCAAGCGCGAGCATCCCGGCGACGACCTGATCTCGGGTCTGATCAGGGCGAGCGACCACGGCGAGCACCTGAGCGAGAACGAGGCCGCCGCGATGGCCTTCATCCTCCTCTTCGCCGGTTTCGAGACGACCGTGAACCTCATCGGCAACGGGGTGCACACCTTGCTCCGCCACCCGCGGCAGCGCGCCGCACTCCAGGAGTCGCTGGCCCGCGGGGAGAGCGATCTGCTGGAGACCGCCGTCGAGGAACTGCTGCGCTACGACGGCCCGGTGGAGCTGGCGACCTGGCGGTACGCGACGGCGCCGCTGACGATCGGCGGGCAGCCGGTGGCGGCGGGCGATCCCGTACTGGTGGTACTGGCGGCGGCCGACCGCGACCCCGCGCGCTTCGACGCGCCCGACACCGTGGATCTGGCCCGCCGGGACAATCCGCACCTCGGCTACGGGCACGGCATCCACTACTGCCTGGGCGCACCGCTGGCCCGCCTGGAGGCGCGTACCGCGCTCGCGTCGCTGCTGACCCGGCTGCCCGACCTGCGGCTCGCGGTGGATCCGGCCGAATTGCGTTGGCGCGGCGGACTGATCATGCGCGGATTGCGTACGCTGCCGGTGGAGTTCACGCCCGAGGCCGACCGGTCGGCGGCGCACGGGATGTGACGGGGCGTCGGTTCCGTGATCGCGACGTGATGATCGCTACATCGACTTGTGATCCGTTGGCCAACCCCGCTACGTTCTGCGGTCAACGTGAGGGTGCGCCCTCGCGGACGGTTCGCACGACGCGCCGTGACCGTACGGCAGCGGGTCCCGACCCGCGGCCGGCACGCGTCCACCGCGCACCGTGCGGAAGGGCTCGGAGAAAGGGACCACATGCTCACGTCCGGGAACGGCCGGCACCGCCGGCCGCGGCAGGCCCCGGCGGCCGTGGTGACCGTGGCGGCGACCGGCGCGGGAATCGCGCTCCCGCTCCTCGGCGCGGGCGCCGCGCACGCCGCGGACGCCGGCACATGGGACAAGGTCGCGATATGCGAGACCGGCGGCTCCTGGAGCGCCAACCCCGGCAACGGCTTCTACGGCGGCCTCGCCATCACCCAGGACACCTGGAACGAATTCGGCGGCCAGTCGTACGCGCCCCGCCCCGACCTCGCCTCCCGCACCGAACAGATCGCCGTCGCCGAGAAGATGCTCGCCGAGCTGGGGCCGAACGCCTGGCCCGGCTGCGAGGACGGCACCGGCCTGCTCGACGCCGTCACGCAGCCCGTGACCGGCGCGGGCAAGGCGACGCCCGCGCCCACCACCCCGGCGCCGACCACGTCTCCCACCACGTCGCCCACCACGTCCGGCGACGACCAGGGCTCCGGTGACGACGGCACGGGCTCCACGGGCTCCGGCGACGACGGCACCGGCTCGGACGGCTCCTCCGGCGGCTCCAACACCGACCCGTCGCTGCCGACGATCCTGCCGACCGTCCCCGCGACACCCGGTACGCCGACGACGCCCGTGACGCCCACCGGGCCGGTCGGCGACACCCCCACCACCCCGGCGACGCCCGGCACCACCACGCCCGGCACTCCCGACGGCACGACGCCGCCGAGCACCGGCCGGCACGCGAAGCCGTACGTGCCCACCGACGACGAACTGGCCGCCGCCGACCAGGCCAGCCGCACCGAGCTGACCGCCGTCACGGACGCCGCCTCCGACGACGGCAAGACCGACGGCAAGGCCGACGGCACGAGCGGCACCAAGGACGCGGGCAAGGACAAGGGCGACGATTCCGGGCACAAGGCGGACGGCGGCCACGAGTACACCGTCGGATTCGGCGACTCGCTGTCCGGCATCGCGGCCGGCCACCACGTACAGGGCGGCTGGAGCGGCCTCTACGACGCCAACCGCCAGGTGATCGGCGACGACCCGAACCTCATCAAACCGGGACAGATCCTCACACTCGACCTCGGCTGAGCACCGCCGGGCGTCCTGACGTTCCGTCACGGCCGCGGGGGCAAAACGGGCGAACCGCCGATTGCCACCCGCGGCCCGTGTGACAAGGCTCTCGCCCGCCCCTGTGACCGCCCGCTCGCAGAGCGCTGAATTCGCCCCTTTTGACCTGCGATTCTCTGAACGCGCTCAGCGCGTGAGAGCGGTGCTCGGGCGGAACGCGGATGTTTGTCCTTTCCGGCGGCTGTGCTTAGCGTCGTTACCGCTCGCCACCGCGGGCCCCGCCGGCCAGGAACGCCGAGTCCTGCCGCCGGCCGACGGGAACAGTCGACGCGAAAGCGCCGCAGGCAGGAGCGGGGGACCCAAGGTCTTTCGCCGGAGACGTTCGTACGGCACGCAGCCTGCGGAACGCACCGGCTCGGGGTTAAGCACGGGATCCGCCCCGCGGATCCGGCCGGGCAACTCACGCCCGAACCCGACAGCTCACCTCGCAGGCGTCGGTGAGGACACCACTCTCATGGCCAAGCACCGCCGTACGTCCAAGCTCGTCCGCATCGCCGCGCTCGCCGGTGTCACCGGCACCGCGATCGCCGTCCCGCTGGTCGCCGCGACCTCCGCCTCCGCCGCCGACGTCTCCACGTGGGACGCCGTCGCGCAGTGCGAGTCCGGCGGCGACTGGTCCATCAACACCGGCAACGGCTACTACGGTGGCCTGCAGTTCTCCCAGTCCAGCTGGGACGCGGCCGGCGGCGACCAGTACGCCTCCCGCGCCGACCTGGCCACCAAGGGCCAGCAGATCGCCACCGCCGAGCGGCTGCTCGCCATGCAGGGCCCGGGTGCCTGGGCCTGCGCCGGCGCCGGCAACCTGACCTCCGGTGGTTCGGCGGCGAACGTCGACACCTCCAGCGACTCCTCCAGCGACTCGTCGAGCAGCTCCTCCAGCAGCTCCTCGTCCGACAACGGCTCGTCCTCCTCGGACAACGGCTCCTCCGAGTCGTCCGCCCCGCAGCAGCAGGAGAGCACCCCGGCCCCGGCCGAGACCTCCACCCCGGTCCAGCAGGGCGACGGCGAGTACACCGTCGTCGCCGGCGACTCGCTGTCCGCCATCGCCGCCGCGCACCACGTCTCCGGCGGCTGGCAGCACCTGTTCGAGCTGAACAAGGACGTCGTCCAGGACGCCGACTGGATCTACGTGGGCCAGCAGCTGCACCTGAGCTGACCCCTCCCGGGACCCCTTCGGATCCCCCGGATCCACCCCAGGATCCCCGGCGGACCCCTGGCGTACGCGCCACGGTTCCGTCCCGGACCCCGGCCGGGCACGTGCTCTCCCCCGAGCGTGCCCGGCCGGGTTTTTTCCGTCTCACGGACCGGCTCGGTGCCGGGCGCGACACCGAAGCCGGTTAGGCTCAGGTCGACACGACACAGACATCAGAACAGACACCAGACAGTCAGCAGTGACAGACCTGTCAGCAGGACAGAAGGAGACACTCGTGCCGTCCATCGACGTCGTCGTAGCCCGGGAAATCCTCGACTCGCGAGGCAACCCCACCGTCGAGGTCGAGGTCGGCCTCGACGACGGCAGCACCGGCCGTGCCGCTGTCCCGTCCGGCGCCTCCACCGGCGCCTTCGAGGCCCTCGAACTCCGCGACGGCGACAAGAACCGCTACCAGGGCAAGGGCGTCGAGAAGGCCGTCCTCGCCGTGATCGAGCAGATCGGCCCGGAGCTGGTCGGCTACGACGCCACCGAGCAGCGGCTGATCGACCAGGCGATGTTCGACCTGGACGCCACCCCGGACAAGTCCTCGCTGGGCGCCAACGCCATCCTCGGCGTCTCCCTCGCCGTGGCGCACGCCGCCTCCGAGGCGTCCGACCTGCCGCTCTTCCGCTACCTGGGCGGCCCGAACGCGCACGTGCTGCCCGTGCCGATGATGAACATCCTCAACGGCGGCTCGCACGCGGACTCCAACGTCGACATCCAGGAGTTCATGATCGCTCCGGTCGGCGCGGAGTCCTTCTCCGAGGCGCTGCGCTGGGGCGCCGAGGTCTACCACACGCTCAAGGGCGTGCTGAAGACCAAGGGCCTGTCCACCGGCCTCGGCGACGAGGGCGGTTTCGCGCCGAACCTCGGCTCGAACCGCGAGGCGCTCGACCTGATCATCGAGGCCATCAAGCAGGCCGGGTACGCGCCCGGCCAGGACATCGCGCTCGCGCTGGACGTCGCCGCCTCCGAGTTCTACAAGGACGGCAAGTACCAGTTCGAGGGCAAGGACCGCTCGGCCGCCGAGATGACCGAGTACTACGAGGACCTGGTCGCCTCGTACCCGCTGGTCTCGATCGAGGACCCGCTGTTCGAGGACGACTGGGCGGGCTGGAAGGTCCTCACCGAGAAGCTCGGCGCCAAGGTGCAGATCGTCGGCGACGACCTGTTCGTCACCAACCCCGAGCGGCTGCAGAAGGGCATCGACAACGCCACGGCGAACGCGCTGCTGGTCAAGGTCAACCAGATCGGCTCGCTGACCGAGACCCTCGACGCGGTCGAGCTGGCCCAGCGCAACGGCTACAAGTGCATGATGTCGCACCGCTCCGGCGAGACCGAGGACGTCACCATCGCCGACCTGGCCGTCGCCACCAACTGCGGCCAGATCAAGACCGGCGCCCCGGCCCGCTCCGAGCGCGTCGCGAAGTACAACCAGCTGCTGCGCATCGAGGAGATCCTGGACGACGCCGCGGTGTACGCGGGCCGCTCCGCGTTCCCCCGCTTCAAGCACTGAGCGAGCACCGATCGAGCCCCGCTTCAAGCACTGAGCGAGCACCGATCACGCACTGACGGCTTTCCAGGCCCCGGCCTCCGTACGTCCCCGCACCCGGTCCCGTACCGTGGGCGGGGACGTACTGGCGTATGAAGGCGTAGTCGACCGCGAGGGGAGGGACGGCGTGGGGGCGGATCGGTTCTCCACCTCGGCCCGGCTGAAGGCCATCGGCCAGGAGGCGCAGGCCCGGGTGTACCGGGCGGCGGCCAGGCGCCCGGCGCGGCGCAACAAGCTCACCGGCCGCGCGGCGCTGCTCGCCCTGGTGCTGTGCGCTCTGGTGGTGGCGCTCGCCTACCCGACCCGGCAGTACATCGCCCAGCGCTCCGACATCGCCGACCAGCGCCGCGAGGCGCAGAAGTCCCGCCAGAAGGTCGAGCAGCTCCGCGAGGAGAAGGCCCGCTGGCAGGACCCGCAGTACGTGAAGACGCAGGCCCGCGAGCATCTGCACTTCGTGATGCCCGGCGAGACCGGCTACAACGTGGCGGCGCCCGCGCCGACCGGGGACGCCGCCGCCGAGCACCGCGCGACGAGCGAGGCCGCGGCGCACCGCCCCTGGTACGACAATCTGTGGGACAACGTCGACCACGCCGACGCGGCGGCGCCCCCGGGGCACTGATCACCCGGCGTCCCCGCCCCCGTCCCCTCCCGGACCCCGTACCGCCCTCCTCCGACCCAGAACGGCTCATGACGAAGCACCCCGCACCGACCCCGTCCACCCCGCCCACCGAGGCGGACGTCGCCGCCTTCAAGGCGCAGCTCGGCCGTCCGCCGCGCGGCCTGCGGGCCATCGCGCACCGCTGCCCCTGCGGCAACCCCGACGTGGTCGAGACGCAGCCGCGGCTGGAGGACGGCACGCCCTTCCCGACGCTGTACTACCTGACCTGCCCGCGGGCCGCGTCCGCGATCGGCACGCTGGAGGCGGACGGCGTCATGAAGACGATGACCGCGCGGCTCGCCGAGGACGAGGAGCTGGCCGCCGCCTACCGGGCCGCGCACGAGGACTACATCGCGCGCCGCGACGCGATCGAGGTGCTGGAGGGCTTCCCCAGCGCCGGCGGCATGCCGGACCGTGTGAAGTGCCTGCACGTCCTGGTCGGTCACGCGCTGGCCGCGGGCCCCGGCGTCAACCCGCTCGGCGACGAGGCGATCGCGATGCTGCCAGAGTGGTGGGCCAAGGGCCCGTGCGTCGGTCCGGAGACCGCCGGGGAGACCTCGTGACGTCCGTGCGGGTCGCCGCGATCGACTGCGGGACGAATTCGATCCGGCTGCTCGTCGCCGACATCGACCCCGCGACCGGCGCGCTGACCGACCTCGACCGGCGGATGCGGATCGTCCGGCTCGGCCAGGGCGTGGACCGCACCGGCCGGCTCGCCCCCGAGGCGCTGGAACGGACCTTCACCGCCTGCCGGGAGTACGCCGAGGTGATCCGCGAGCACGGTGTGCCCGTGGAGCGGATCCGCTTCGTGGCCACGTCCGCCTCGCGCGACGCGGACAACCGCGACGACTTCGTGCGCGGCGTCGTCGGCATCCTGGGCGTCGAGCCCGAGGTGATCAGCGGTGACCAGGAGGCCGCGTTCTCCTTCACCGGCGCCACCCGGGGGCTGACCGGCGGGCAGGCGCTGGAGACGCCCTATCTGGTGGTGGACATCGGCGGCGGCTCCACCGAATTCGTGCTCGGCGAGGACACGGTGACCGCCGCCCGCTCGGTGGACATCGGCTGCGTCCGGCTGACCGAACGGCATCTGGTGGCCGACGGTGCCGTCGTGGACCCGCCGACCCCCGACCGGATCGCCGCGATCCGCGCCGACATCGACGCGGCCCTGGACGACGCGGCCGCCGCCGTACCGCTGGACCGCGCCCGTACGCTCGTGGGCCTGGCCGGGTCCGTCACCACGGTCGCGGCCATCGCGCTCGATCTGCCGGAGTACGACTCCGCCGCGATCCACCACTCCCGCGTCACCGTCGGGCAGGTCGCCGCGATCACCGAGCGGCTGCTGGCCGCCACGCACGCCGAACGGGCGGCGATCCCGGTGATGCACGAGGGCCGGGTCGACGTGATCGGCGCGGGCGCCTCGGTCCTGCTGCGGATCATGGAGCGGACCGGCGCGAAGGAGGTCGTGGTCAGCGAGCACGACATCCTCGACGGGATCGCCTACAGCCTGGTCGAAGCCGCGGCCTAGCAGCGGAAGAGCGCCGTCCACAGGAAGGGCTCGCCGAAGTGCGGCGAGTCCGGCGGCTCGTCGCGCATCCGGCGCAGTTCGACCTCGGTCAGCCCCGTGAAGATCCGGCGCAGCGACTCCGGGCCGTACGCGAGGCCGCCGTGCAGCACGCCCTCCCGGTAGAAGGCGGCGTCCGGCAGTTCCGAGCCCATCGCGCCCGCCGCGAAGCAGGACAGCGCGAGATGGCCGCCGGGCGCGAGGACGCGGTCGAGCAGCGCCAGATAGCTGACCCTGCGGTGCGGCGGCAGATGGTGGAAGCAGCCGGAGTCGCAGATCAGGTCGTACGGGCCGGTGAGCGCGTCCGGGCCGGTCGCGAAGGCGTCCTGGACCCGGAAGCCGATGTCCGCGCCGGCCTCGCGGGCCCGCTCCCGCGCCCATGCCACGGCGGCGGGCGACAGATCGACGGCGTCCACGGTGAAGCCGCGCCCGGCCAGCAGCAGCGCGTTGCGCCCGGGCCCGCACCCCAGGTCCAGCGCCCGGCCGGGCCGCACGAGACCGCGGTCGAGATACGACACCAGGTTCTCGTCGGGCTTGGCGGCGAAGAAGGGCACGCCGCGCTCCCGGTCCGCGTAGAACCCGTCCCACCAGCCGGCGCCGTCCGCCGTCCAGCGGTCCGCCTCCGGCACGAACAGCCCGTCGAGCAGCCGCAGCACGTCCTCCCCGGTCCCGCCCGTACGGCCGCGCACACCCCCGCCCCGGCCCGCCGAGGGGCCTTCCGGCGCCGCGCCCGGCCCGCTTTCCCGAGTTTCCCGGGCCGTCTCACGGGTCGTGTCCCGGTCCGTGTCCCGCGCCTCGCGGACGCGCAGTCCGAGGTCGAGCAGCGCCGCGAGCGCCGTCACGGCGGACGCCGCGGTGTCGATGATCGTCACGTTTTCCGCTCCTGAAGTCTCTTGTGCCTGAAGACGATTAGCGGAGCCGCGGGAGCGGCGGGTCCAGCGGGCGGGACGAAGCTGGACGGACGTGGACGTCGCTGGACGGGACCGGGCGTCGGCGGTGGACCGGGACGGTGAGGAATGGCGCAGGTGGACGGCTTCATGCCGGAGGAGAGGTTCGCGGAGTGGCTCAGGAAGCTGCGGATCGGGGTGGGGGAGCCGTCGTTCCAAGTGCTTTCGCAGCTGACCGGCGGCGTCCGGCGGGGGCGGCTCGTTCCCAAGTCGACGGTGCACAAGGCGTTCACGGGCACGAGCCTGCCGTCACTGGACGACGCGCTGTCGATCGCGCAGGCGTGCGTCCTGCACGGCAAGGGCGATCAGGCCCGGCTGGCGGCGGTGCGAAGCGAATGCAGACAGCAGTGGGAAAGGGCCAAGTCCTCCCGGAGCTACTCCAGGATCAACCGGAGACCGGCCGAGCGCGCCGCCGCCGTACCGGCTCCGCCCGCGACGGACGCGGCCGGCTCCGAGGCGTACCGGCGAAGTCCGGCGGAGCACGAATTCCTCACGAAATACAAGGAGTTCGTGGCGGCGGACCTGGACACGATGGAGCTGTTCGGCGTGACGCTGCGGCGGCCGGAGTTCCGCTATCCGATGAGCACGTCGTACATCAGCCTCAGCGTCGAGCGGGGCCGCCGCGGGGCCACGGACTTCGTCGCCGACAACCGCCTGACGTCCCGTCATATCGACCGCGGGCCCGCCCGGGAGGCGGCGGGGGACGACTCGTCGCAGGCCCAGGACACCCTGCGGGTGGAGCAGGCGATCAACAGGGTGCCGCGGACGCTGATCCGCGGCGACGCGGGAACGGGCAAGACCACACTGGAGAAGTGGCTGGCCGTCGGCGCGGCCCGCAAGGACCTGCCGGAGCCGTTCGGCCCCGAATGGACGGACACGACGCCGTTCTTCCTGCCGCTGCGGCACTTCGCGGAACGCGAACTGCCCTCCTCTCCCGAGGAGTTCCTCGAATGCACCGCCGGGGCGCTCGCGGACGCCGCCCCGGACGGCCTGGTCAGGAAAGAGCTTGAGGCCGGGCGCGCCCTGATGCTGATCGACGGGGTGGACGAACTCCCGGCGGCCCGCCGGGGCTACGTACGGCGCTGGCTGCGCGAATGGACCAGCCTGTATCCGGACTGCCGGTACGTGATCACCTCGCGGCAGGCGGCCGTGGACGAATCGTGGCTGGCCGACCTCGACTTCCGGTCCTTCGAACTGGCCCCGATGAGCCAGCAGGACCAGAACCAGTTCATCGCGTACTGGCACAGCACGATGCGCTCCACCACGCGGGACCCCGAGGAGATCACGCGCCTGCACCTGTACGAGGACGCGCTCCTGCGCAGCCTCGCCGAGCGCCGCGAGCTGCGGCGGCTGGCCGGGAATCCGCTGATGTGCGCCCTGTTGTGCGCGCTGCACTGGGACCGGGACATGCAACTCCCTGACGGGCGGCTGAAGTTGTTCGAAGCGGCCCTGGAGATGCTGCTCGTCCGCCGGGACCAGCAGCGCAATGTCGTGACGCAGGGGCCGCGGCTGCTCAGCGGCGTGCAGGAGATGCTGCTGCGCAGGCTCGCGTACTGGATGCTCCGCAACGACCTGACGGAGGTGTCCTTCCGGCAGTTCGCCGACCGGGTCGGCGCCTACCTCGACGAGATCGCCCCGCAGACCGCACGGGAGGCCGCGCTCGGGAGCGGGCCGCAGCGGTACGACGCCGAGCAGGTGGCCGACCAGCTGCTGGAACGTACCGGCCTGCTCAAACGCCCGGCCGTGGACCGGGTGAGCTTCGTGCACCGCACCTTCCAGGAGTATCTGGCGGCGGCCCAGTTGCTCAACGACGGGGATCTGGAATTCCTGGTCGGGCAGGCGCACGAGGACCAGTGGCAGGACGTGGTGGTGATGGTGGCGGGGCGCGCCCGCGACTCCGAGGGCAACCAACTGGTGCGGTCGCTGCTTGAGCGTGCCGACAAGGAGGAGGAACACCGGCTGCGGCTCACGGTGCTGGCCGTCGACTGCGTCAGCAGCGCCGCCTCCGCGGGTGTGTCGCTCGACCGCGGCCTGCGCCGCGAGGTGGGGCGGCGCGCCGAGCGGCTGATCCCGCCGCAGGACCACCACCACGCCGCGGCCCTCGCGAGCCTCGGTGAAGTGGTGCTCGACCTGCTGCCGGGACCGCGGGCCGGCCTCGAACCGCACGAGACGCAGGCGGTGCTGCACACCGCCCGCCTCGTCGGCGGCGCCTCCGCGATACGGGTACTGGCGGGTTACGCCGAGTGCGCCGATCCGATGACGGAACATCAGCTGACCGGCATGTGGCCGGAGTTCGACCGGACCGAATTCGCCCGGTGCGTGCTGTCGAAGCTGCCGTGGGCGGGCCCGCTGAGCCTGGGTCGGTTCGACTCCGAGCCGCACCTGCTGGAGCACGTCGACAAGATCGCCGGCCTCAAGGAGCTGTGGGTGACCGGCCGGGCCGCCGACTACGCGGTGATCGGCCGGCTGACCGCCCTGCGTTCGCTCCATCTGCTGCACCCCGGCCCCGGGCTGCCCGGGCTCGAACTGCCGCCGAAGCTGCGCACCCTGGTGATCAAGGGCCCGGTCCGGCACGACGCGCTGCTGGCGCTCGGCGTGCGGGAGTTCCAGGAGCTGTCCTTCTACGAGCGCGGCTGCCCGGACTGCGGCCGCACCGCCTGGCAGCTCATGGCGCGGTGGCCGGACCGGGCCCGGCGCCAGGTGCGGCGGCTGAGCCTGTACGCCGGCCCCGCGGACATCGACCCGGGAGAGCTGACGGACCGCTTTCCGCGGCTGGAGACCTTGACGCTGCACGTGCGCGGGAGGCACGCGGACGCCGATCTGACCCGGTGGCGCGCGGGGCTCCGTACGTCCGGCCCCGCGATCGACCTGGAGCTGCCGAAGTTCTGGAGGTGAGGGCGGGGACGCGGCCGGAACGGGCCCGGACCGGCCGCCGGGGCCGCCACGACCCACCCGGAGGGACGCACTCCGGAAAAGCTTTGTGAAACTCTTCACATGAAGTTCCCGCCGCGCGGCCCAAAAAATCCAAGGTGTGGACGGTTCAAACCCCGGGATTCCTTGGTGGAAGCGTGTTTCAGACGTGTGACGGACGGCCGGACGCGGGGCGGCGGGGGAGTGGCCGGTGATCGATCGGCGCTGTTCAGAGGCGTGGGCAAGGGTGCGCCGCCGGGGGTGCGGGGCATCGGCGGAGGGAGAGGTTCCCGCAGGTCAGATCGGTGCCGAAGGTGAAGCCGGGCAGGGTAGCACAGGGTGTCCAGACCCTTGTGAAGGGGCTCACGAGCACCCCCCTGGGACGTGCTGAATACTTGAGCCATGAGCACCACGGAGCGTCCACGGATCCTCGTAGTAGGCGGCGGTTACGTCGGCCTGTACGCGGCGCGTCGCATCATGAAGAAGATGCGGTACGGCGAGGCGACCGTCACGGTCGTCGACCCGCGCTCGTACATGACGTACCAGCCCTTCCTTCCTGAGACTGCCGCCGGCAGCATCTCCCCGCGCCACGTCGTCGTCCCGCTGCGACGCGTGCTGCCCGGGGCCGAGGTGCTCACCGGCCGGGTCGTCGACATCGACCAGGACCGCAAGGTCGCCTCGGTCGAGCCGCTCGTGGGCGAGTCCTACGAGCTGCCGTTCGACTACCTGATCATCGCGCTCGGCGCGGTCTCCCGCACCTTCCCGATCCCCGGCCTCGCCGAGAACGGCATCGGCATGAAGGGCGTGGAGGAGGCCATCGGCCTGCGCAACCACGTCCTGGAGCAGCTCGACAAGGCCGACTCCACGACCGACGAGGAGATCCGCCGCAAGGCGCTCACCTTCGTCTTCGTCGGCGGCGGCTTCGCGGGTGCGGAGACCATCGGCGAGGTCGAGGACATGGCCCGCGACGCGGCCAAGTACTACCCGAACGTCAAGCGCGAGGACATGCGCTTCATCCTCGTGGACGCCGCGGACAAGATCCTCCCCGAGGTCGGCCCGCAGCTGGGCACCTGGGGTCTTGAGCACCTGCGCGAGCGCGGCATCGAGGTCTACCTCAGCACCTCGATGAAGTCCTGCGTCGACAAGCACGTGGTGCTCGCCAACGGCCTGGAGGTCGACGCCTCCACGATCGTGTGGACCGCGGGCGTCAAGCCCAACCCGGCGCTGGCGAGGTTCGGCCTGCCGCTCGGCCCGCGCGGCCACGTGGACACCGCCCCCACCCTCCAGGTGCAGGGCAGCGACTACATCTGGGCCGCAGGCGACAACGCCCAGATCCCCGACCTCGCCGCCGGCGAGGGCGCCTGGTGCCCGCCGAACGCCCAGCACGCGCTGCGCCAGGCCAAGGTGCTCGGCGACAACGTGGTCTCCGGGATGCGCGGCTTCCCGCAGCAGGACTACAAGCACGCGAACAAGGGCGCCGTTGCCGGTCTCGGCCTGCACAAGGGCGTCGCGATGATCGTCTTCGGCAAGGCCAGGATCAAGGTCAAGGGTCGGCTGGCCTGGTACATGCACCGTGGTTACCACGGCATGGCCGTGCCGACCTGGAACCGCAAGATCCGGGTCTTCGCCGACTGGACGCTCGGCATGTTCCTCAAGCGCGAGGTCGTCTCGCTCGGCGCGATCGAGAACCCGCGCGAGGAGTTCTACGAGGCCGCAAGGCCCGCCCCGGCCCCGGCCGCCGCGGTCCCGGCCCCGGCCGCGAAGACGGAGCAGAAGGCCGAAGCCGCCAAGGCTTCCTGACCTTCTCCCCGCCGCCGCGCGGTTCCGTACCGCTCCGCACGACACGTCCGAAGGGCGCCCGCCATCCGTGGTGCGGGCGCCCTTCGGCGTGTCAGGAACCGCCGCCCGGCCACGGCTTCCTGCGACCCCGGGAAAAATGCGTGTATCCGCAATGTAGATTTCTGAGCGGAGGGTGTTTTTCAGTCGTACGCTCGGAAACATGGCTGACGCGGCTCACAGAATCGTAGAACTCGCCGACCACGCCCTCTCGTCGCCGTTCCCGCTCCGCGTACGCGCCTGGGACGGCAGCGAGGCCGGGCCGCCCGGCGCCCCCGTCCTCGTCGTCCGGCGCCGCCGCGCGCTGCGCCGCATGCTGTGGAAGCCCGGCGAACTGGGCCTGGCCCGCGGCTGGGTCGCCGGTGACCTCGACGTCGACGGCGACCTCTACGAAGCGCTCGACCTGCTGTCCGGCCTGTTCTGGGAGCGGGAGGAGCCCGACGGCCCCCGGCCGGGCCCCGCCGCCGCGCTGCGCCGTACCGCCGGCGCCCTGCGCGACCCGCAGACGTACCGCCTCGCGCGCGCCGCGCTGGCCCTCGCGGGTCCCGGACTGCCGCCCGCGCCGCCGCCCGAGGAGGTCCGCCGGCGGACCGGCATCGCGCACACCCGGCCGCGCGACAAGGCCGCCATCGCCCACCACTACGACGTGGGCAACGACTTCTACGCCCTGATCCTCGGCTCCTCCATGGTCTACTCCTGCGCGGTGTGGGAGGACGAGCGGACGACGCTGGAGGAGGCCCAGCGCGCCAAGCT
This sequence comes from Actinacidiphila alni, assembly GCF_900112845.1. Classification (GTDB taxonomy): domain Bacteria; phylum Actinomycetota; class Actinomycetes; order Streptomycetales; family Streptomycetaceae; genus Actinacidiphila; species Actinacidiphila alni. The sequence goes on along the minus strand of NZ_FONG01000008.1, from coordinate 79,980 downwards.
GGACCTCGTCTGCCGCAAGCTCGGGCTGCGGCCCGGCCAGCGGCTGCTGGACGTCGGCTGCGGCTGGGGCTCGATGGTGCTGCACGCGGCCGAGCACTACGGGGTGCACGCCACTGGCGTCACCCTCTCCACCGAGCAGGCCGCGTACGCCCGCAAGCGGATCGCCGAGGCCGGGCTCACCGACCGGATCGAGATCCGGGTGCAGGACTACCGGGACGTCAAGGACGGCCCCTACGACGCGATCTCGTCCATCGGCATGGCCGAGCACGTCGGCAGCGACCGCTACCGCGAGTACGCGCAGACGCTCTTCTCGCTGCTGCGGCCCGGTGGCCGGCTGCTCAACCACCAGATCGCACGCCGCCCGATGCGGGACGAACAGGCGTACCGCATCGACGAGTTCATCGACCGCTACGTCTTCCCCGACGGTGAGCTGTCGCCGGTCGGCTCGACCGTGTCCCGGCTGGAGGAGGCCGGTTTCGAGGTGCGGGACGTGGAGGCGCTGCGCGAGCACTACGGGCGGACGCTGCGCGCCTGGGTGCGCAATCTCGAGGGCGCCTGGGGGGCCGCGGCAAAGGCCACCTCCGCCGGGCGGGCCCGGGTCTGGCGGCTGTACATGGCGGCCTCCGCGGTGGCCTTCGAACGCAACCGGATCGGCGTCAACCAGGTGCTCGCGGTCCGGACCGCGGCGGACGGCGCCGCGGGCCTGCCCGCGACCCGTACGGCCTGGCTGAGCGGAGGCACGACGCCCTAGCGTGTCGGGGCCTCATCCTTGATCGCGCTGTTCGAGCTGCTCGTCCGCGAGGAGGCCGAAGGCGACCGCGCCGTCCAGTGACTCGCGGATGATGTCGGCGTGGCCCGCGTGCCGGGCCTGCTCCTCGATCAGGTGCAGCAGGATCCAGCGGGCGCTGCGCCGGGCGTCCGGCGGGAACCAGGGTGCGACGGGCAGCGGCACCTGCACATTGAGGTCGGGCAGCGTCGCGACGGTCGCCTCGGTCTCCCGCGCCACGGCGTCCAGTTCGGCCAGTACGCCGGCCAGGGTCTCGCCGGGCAGCAGCTGGAATTCGTCGCCCCAGTCGCCCTCGGACGTGGCGGGTGCCTTGTCGGGGCGGCCCATCAGCACGACCTGGATCCAATTGCGCTCGCAGTGCGCCGCGTGCTTGACCAGGCCGCCGAGCGACATCGCGCTGGCGCTGGGGTGGGCGGCGGCCTGCTCGTCGGTCAGGCCGCGCACCGCCCGCCGCAGTCCGCCGCGCTGCGCGTCCAGAAAGCTCAGCAGGGCGTCGCGTTCGTCGGTCTCCGCGTTCACCAGGCTCGGCATGGGGGCCACCTCCGTGTCGTGTGCGCCGGCCGTGGCCGGCGCCGTGCCGGTCGTTCCCGGCACTTCCCACACTAGGAAGCATTGCGGTCAGCTTCGGTCCGCAACGGTCGCGCGGCGTCCGTTTCCGCCCGTACGCGCCCCGCGCGCCCCCTTGTCACTCCGTGCGCCCCTCGCGCCTCGACGAACAGGGGGTGAATTCCGGTCGCTGAGAGCGATTTCACGTCACGTGTGCGTGGCGGCTGTGACCGCTGAGAAAGGCGCCTGTCCAGCCCAAGAACCCTGGAACTCGTACTAACGCCCCGTCAGTAACCCCTAAAATAAGACAACATGGCCGGTTGGGCGCCCTGTTCGAGATCGCCAACCCCGATACGCTTTTCACTGCGCCCCGCCGGCCCGGATGGTGGAACGCAGACACGGCGAGCTTAAACCTCGCTGCCCCTCGGGGGCGTGCCGGTTCAAGTCCGGCTCCGGGCACCACCGCAGCCCCAAATGCGGTGATCTGCACGGATGTTCCAAGCGGGCCACGGCCGCCCGTCGTGTCGCAGGGGGAACACGACGGGACACGGCCTCACACGGTCGGAATGACCGTATGAACGACATTCTCGCGGTACTCACCCGGCTCGGCCCGGCCGGGGAACCGGCCGGACATGTGGCGCGGGCCGCCGTCATCGGCTGACGGCGGCGCGGGCCGGGCGGGGTGTCAGGACGGAGTGTCAGGACGGGGTGCGGGGGCGGGTCGCCGCCGCGGCGGAGGCGACCGTGGCCGCCGCCTCGCGTTCGGTCAGACCGGTGTGCACCGCGGCCGTCACCAGGGCCGGGGCGAGGGCGTCGCCGAGACCGGCGTCGTAGGCGCGGCAGGCGGCCCAGAACAGACGCCCGTTGCGCTCGCCCTCGTGCGAGTCGAGGACGAAGCGGACGAGCGCGGCGGCGCGCTTCTCGGCCGGGTGCCGGGGCGTCGGCGCGGGCCGCGGCTGCGGGGGCGGCGGCGCGGCGAGCAGCAGCAACTCGGAGGGCGCGGGCGCCAACGGGTGCCCTGCCGTGCCCGGCGCCAGCAGATAGCGGCCCGCGACCGTGCGCGAACCGGGGCCGACCACGTATCCGCCCTCGCCGCGTACGTCGATGCCGGGGGCGAGGCGGCCGACCGAATTGGGCACCTGGGTGGGCGCGGTCAGCCACAGGTGGCGCCCACCGCTGGGGGTCAGCACGGTGACCGTGTCCGGCACCGTGAAATTGTGCGCGGCGGCCAGCGCCGCGAGCGCGGCGACGCCGTCCGTGCCGTGCTTGACGTCCAGGTCGAGGCCGATCAGATGGTGCGGGCCGCGCCCGCAGGCGATCCCGTACCCCGTCGCCCAGGGCGCGGCGGCGAACAGCGCGCGGATCCGCGCCGGGTCGGTGCTCGCGTCGTACACCCCGTGCCCCGGCCGCCCGCACGCGCCCCGGCAGCCGCTGGCCCGCGGCTCGTCGCGGTGCGGCGACCGGATCGCGGGCAGCTTCGTCCGGGACAGCGGTATGACCGGCAGCCCGCGCGCGGCCGTGAGCAGGGCGGCGTGCAGCGCGCGGGTGTGGTCGGGGCGTGGCATGGCCTGCTCCCTGGCGGTCGTGGCCCTGGCGTTCAATTTCGAACGTGTGTTCGTCTGCACTCTTCAGTGATACCGCGCCGGGCCGCCGCCGTCCACCGCGTTGTCCGGCGTGTCCGCGATGCGGGCGGCAGCGGAGTGCGATTCGCGTCACGCCCGTGACACCCCGGTGACCGCGGCGGCCACAAGCGGGTACTACGGTCTGCTCGTTGTCCGGGATCGTGGCCCGGGACCGGCCCCCGCCGACGGGCCGGCGCCGCGCCGGAGGGGCGGGAAAGATGGACGAACTGCACGCGGGTGACGCCGAGTTGTGCGCGGGCGGCGGCGCCGAACGGCTGGCGGCCGAGGGCGAGACCGCGCTCGCCCGGCTGATCATGGACGGCGGCGACCTGCCGCACGCGGCCAGTCACCTGGGCAACGCCGTGGCCATCGACCCGCGGCTGCCCGAGACCCACGAGGCGCTCTCCGAACTCGCCGCCCGGGCGGGCGGCCCGCGCGCCGCGCTCGACCTCTTCCCGCTCGACCACCCCTACATCGGCGCCGTCGTCTGCCGCGCCCACCTCCAGGCCGCCTGCGGCGAATGGGCCGAGGCGGTCGGCCTGATCGCCGCGGCCGTCCGCGCCGAGTACGACCGGCCGTGGTCGCACGTCGCCTGGCTCACCCAGGACCGGCTGCCCGACCTGCTGCCGCCGCAGGTCATGACGCAGGCGCTGGCCCGCGCGGTCGGCGGCGCGCTGCCCGACCCGGTGCCCGAGGCCGCCCGCGACGCCCTGCGGCCCTTCTACGACCTGACCCGCGCGGTCGTCGAACGCCACCCGGGCGAGGCGCAGCTCGCCGCCATCGGCTCAGGCCTCGCCCGTCGCTTCGGCGACCACGACCGCGCCATCGCCTGGGCCCGGCAGGCCGGCCGGGTCCAGCCCGGCCACGTGCCCAGCGTGATGCTCGGCTACGCGCTGCGCGCCGCAGGCCGGCCCGACGAGGCGCTGCGGGTCTGGGAGGAGGAGATGGAACGGGACGCCTCCGACCTCTCCCTGATGGTCGACATCGCCGAGCTGTACGCGGGCACCGGCCGCGCCGAGCAGGGTCTGGTGTGGGCGGAACGCGCGGCGGCGGCCGGCCCGGGACACCCGCAGGCCGCCCCGGCCGTGCACGGCGTCCGGCACGCCGCCGACGGCGACCCGGTCCATCTGGTGGCCCTCGCCGACCACCTGCGCGACCACCCCGACCACCCGTACGCGGGCACCGTACTGGCCCGGCGCAGCGAGTGGCAGCCGTGGCTCGGCGTCGTGGACGGCGCCACCGAGGCGACCGTCAATGTGCTGCACCAGATCCTGGAGAGCCCGGAGGCCGAGGCGATCAGGGCGGGCGGCGGGGCCAGGCTCTCCGCGTCCGCGGTCGAGCCGCCGAGCGCCGCCCTCGCCTTCGCGCTGGCGCTGCCGGGCGGCGAGCTGACCAACGCCGCCGCCGGCGACCCCGACCCGCGGCAGCCGACCGCCGAGACCGCCGTCCGGGTCTGGCGCTACGAGGGCCTGACCGCGCTGCCCGCTGTGCCGCCGCCGTCGCCGGAGGCGGCCGCGCTGCTCCGGGACACCGCCTCGGTGAGCTGGCCGCACCCGCCGGCCGCGTACGACCACGCGGTCCGGCTGGCCGGGCTCGGCCTGGACGACCTGCTGGGCGTGCTCGTCCACCCGCCGGAGCCGCCGGACGACGAGCAGGGCCGCTTCCTGCGCGAGCACCGGCCCGAGCTGTGGATCCGCGCCGTGCAGACCTTCGCGTGCCTGGGCCTCACCCACCACCGCGCCGACCAGCCCTGGGAGGGCTCGGAGCGCCGGGCGGTCCTGCTCGACCTGCTGCACGGCCCGGAGGACTGGGTCAACGAGACGGCGGCCTTCGCGATGGTCGCCGTCGCCTGGGGCGACCCGGCGGTCCGCGCGGACGTCGGCCTGCGGCTGACCGAGCGGATGCTGGACGCGGCCAAGGCGTACCAGACCCGCGAGGTGACGGTGCTGGCGTCGCTGTGCCGTTTGGTGCTGCTCTGCCCGTGGCTGGACGACACCTATACGGACCTGGCCCGGGACCTGATCGCGGCGGTGCGCCGTGCGGACGGGACGCCGGAGGAGACCGGACCGCCGGAGGCGCCGACGGAGCAGCCGGCCGCGGCGGCGTCCGGCGGGGGAACGGCCGGTGAAAAAGCGCCCCCGCGCAGGGGTCTCTTCCGCCGCCGACGTGACTGAGGGCCCGTCCCGGGGGAAGATCCTCCTCCAGGCGTAGCCCGGCTTTTTTGCCAAGCCATTACTCTTGACGCATGCACAGCCGCAGCAACGCGGTCTTGGAGGAGTGACATGAGGAGCAGCAACCCGGTCTTCTCCCGGCGGGGCTTCACCCGCGGGGACTCGTACGCCGGATTCGACGCGCAGGGCGCGCAGGGCGCCGCGGGCGCCCGCCCGCAGGGCGGGAATCCTTACGCGCAGCCGGCCGGGAACCCGTACGGCCAGCCGCAGCAGGGCGGCAACCCGTACGCGGCCGGCCCGCCCCTCACGCCGGAGCAGATGGAGGAGATGTACGCCGGACCCTCCGCGGGCCCGGCGCAGACCGGCCGGATGACGATGGACGACGTCGTCGTACGGACCGGGATGACGCTCGGCACCGTCGTGGTGGGCGCGGTCCTCGGCTGGGTCGCGATCCCGGACCGGATCGGCCTGGCGGTCGGCGCCGCGCTGGTCGCCTTCGTGCTGGCGATGATCCAGTCCTTCAAGCGTGTCCCGTCGCCGCCGCTGATCCTGGGCTACGCGGCGTTCGAGGGCATCTTCCTCGGCGTCATCAGCAACGCCTACAACGAGCAGTGGCAGGGCGCGCCCGTCCAGGCCGTGCTCGGCACCATGGCGGTCTTCGCGGGCATGCTGTTCGCGTACAAGACCCGGCTGATCCGCGTCACCGCGCGCTACGCCCGGATCGGCATGGCGATCGCCATCGGCTTCCTGCTCGCGATGGTGGTCAATCTGCTGTTCGCCGCCTTCGGCAGCAGCGACGGTCTGGGCCTGACCACCGGACCGCTCGGCATCGTCTTCTGCCTGCTGGGCATCGGCCTCGGCGCCTTCTTCCTCTCCCTGGACTTCAAGCAGGTCGAGGACGGCATCCGCTACGGCGCCCCGCGCAACGAGTCGTGGCTCGCCGCCTTCGGCCTCACCCTCTCCCTGGTCTGGATCTACCTGGAGCTGCTGCGGCTGATCTCGATCCTGCGCGACTGACGCAGGCGCTCGGACCGTGCGACGGGCCGCCCGGAAGCCTCGCTTCCCGGCGGCCCGTCGGCGTCACGTGGAGGGGATGAACGGGGGCGGGCTACCCCAGATTGCGTGCGGCCCGCCGCAGGTCGTACTCGTGGACGAGGGCCTTCGCGTGCCCGTAGGAGAGGGCGTGCTCGCTGCGCAGCCAGCTCACCTTTTCGTCGAAGCGGAGGAACGAGGGGCCGTCGGCGAGATCGCGCAGCCAGTCGCTGACCTCGCGGCCTGTGCAGTGGGGGATGCGGTCGATCAGATTCTGGTGGGTTTCGGCGGAGAAGTGCGTTTGGGACATCGGCGCCTCCGGTAGTGGTCCGGTTACCCCACCGTGCCCGAGCCGTCCCCTGTTGGCAACCATCCGTACGTGCGGATATGGGTGCGACGGCGGCGCGTGCGCCCCCCGGTAGGGTCACCGTATGGCCGATCGCACCCCTCTGCGCCCCTCCGTCGAACGCCTCGCGGGCCGGCTGCGCGCATTGCCGCAGCGCCGGCTCCAGGCGGGCGCCGCGGCCGAAGGGCTGGCGCTGGCACGGTGGTTGGCGGTCCGGGCGCAGGCGCTGGAATTCCCCGGGCGCGCGCCGTACGAGCTGCCGGACGACGGTGTCTTCACCGTCGGTGATCAACTGGCCGTCGCGGGCAACGACTTGGCGGCGGTGCTGGAGGCCGACCCGGAGGGGACGGCGCCGGTGCTCGCCGAGGCGCTGCAACGCGTCGCGGCGGCGGCCCGGGCGATCGGCTGACGGCGCCGGGTCGTTGGGGCCGACGGCGCCCGGCCGTTGGGGCCGGCGGGGGTCAGAGCGAGGCGACGACCCGGTCGGCGAGCACGTACACGCTCTCGTCGCCGTACGCGAAGGTGAGGGCGTACGCGCCCGCTATCGCCGAGCCGCCGCGCAGCACGGGCACCTCGCCGCGGTCCAGGGCCTCGGAGAGCTGGACGGCGGTGTCCCGGTGGCCGGGGGTCATGCACAGCGTGGTGCCGTCGGCGAACACGTACACGTCGAGGGTGCCCAACGGGCCGGGGCGTACGTCGGACAGCGGGATACGGCCGTCGGCGAGGTCGGCGAGCCGCTCGGCGGTCTGGTCCTGGTTGGCGACGACCGGGGACGGCGCGAAGTCCGGGCCCGAGGGGTGCGGAATCGTGCCGGGCGCGGGAAGCGTCGCCTCGGACGCCTCCGGCTCGTGGCCCGCCTCGAAGCCCGCGGCGGCCGCGGCCTCGAAACCGGCCGCGTCCAGGCCGGTGAAGTCGGCCTGCCGGGGCAGGTAGGGCAGCACCGGCGGGACCTCGTAGTCGGCCGTGCCGGGGCCCTCGGCGCCGCTGCCGTAGAGGCCGCCGCGGAAGAAGGAGCCGTCGGAGGCGGTCTCGCGCGCCTCCTGCTCGGCCCAGAAGGCCCGGGCCTCGGCCAGCTCGCGTTCCCGTTCGTCGGCGAGCGCGTCGGCGACGGCGGCCCTGATGTCGCCGGCGTCGGCACGCGGTCCCGGGACGCAGAGACCGGCGAGGTCCTGGCGCAGGGCGGACAGCTCGCGGCGCATGCCACGGGCGGAGAGCAGGGCGGCGGAACCCGCGGCCACGGCGATACCCGCGGCGACCAGCAGGACGGTGAAGTTGGCACTCACTGACGTTCTCCCGACTGACACGCGACCCGAGCGATTCCCACCAAAGTGGTGAGCGAAACTTTCCCCTCCCAACACTCTGCCGGTAAACCCCTGGCCTTTGCAGTGCGGAACGTCACGAATTGCCCGGGTCTGAGGTCCTCGGCCATCCGGGTGTCACCACCCTGACCTGCGCAAATGCATCGCCCCCAGGAAAAATCACATCCTGGGGGCGATTTGATTGCGACTTACGTCACAACTGTGCGTTACGGAGTCATGTGGTAACGGAGGGCGAGGAAGGCATTTCAGCTCAGCCGCTCGATCACCATCGCCATGCCCTGGCCGCCGCCCACGCACATCGTCTCCAGGCCGAACTGCTTGTCGTGGAACTGGAGGCTGTTGATCAGCGTGCCGGTGATGCGGGCGCCGGTCATGCCGAAGGGGTGGCCGACGGCGATGGCGCCGCCGTTGACGTTCAGCCGGTCCAGGTCGATGCCCAGGTCGCGGTAGGACGGGATGACCTGCGCGGCGAACGCCTCGTTGATCTCGACCAGGTCGATGTCGCCGATCGACAGGCCCGCCCGGGACAGCGCCTGCCGCGACGCCTCGACCGGGCCGTAGCCCATGATCTCGGGGGACAGGCCCGAGACACCGGTGGAGACCACCCGGGCCAGCGGGGTGATGCCCAGCTCGCGCGCCTTGGTGTCGGACATGACCACCAAGGCCGCGGCGCCGTCGTTGAGCGGGCAGCAGTTGCCCGCGGTGACCGTGCCGTCGGGGCGGAAGACGGGCTTGAGGCCCTGCACGCCCTCCATCGTCACCCCGGCCCGCGGGCCGTCGTCCTTGGCCACCACGGTGCCGTCGGGCAGCGTGACGGGCGTGATCTCCCGCTCCCAGAAGCCGTTCTTCAGCGCTTCCTCGGCCAGATTCTGCGACCGCACACCGAACTCGTCCTGGTCCTGCCGGGTGATCCCCTTGAGCTGGGCCAGATTCTCCGCGGTCTGCCCCATCGCGATGTACGCGTCGGGCACCAGGCCGTCCTCGCGCGGGTCGTGCCAGTCGCCCAGCTCCGCGCTGCCCTGCTCCTCGCGCTGCTTCGTACGGGCCCGGGCGTCGTCGAAGAGCGGGTTCATCGTGTCGGGCAGGCTGTCGGAGTTGCCCTTGACGAAGCGGGAGACCGTCTCGACGCCGGCCGAGACGAAGACGTCGCCCTCGCCCGCCTTGATGGCGTGCAGCGCCATCCGCGTGGTCTGCAGCGACGAGGAGCAGTAGCGGGTGACCGTACAGCCCGGCAGGTGGTCCATGCCCATCTGCACGGCCACGATCCGGCCCAGGTTGAAGCCCTGCTCGCCGCCGGGCAGGCCGCAGCCCAGCATCAGGTCGTCGATGTCGCGCGGGTCGAGCTGCGGGACCTTGTCCAGGGCGGTCCTGATGATCGTGGCGGCCAGGTCGTCGGGCCGCAGCTCCTTGAGCGACCCCTTGAAGGCGCGCCCGATGGGCGAACGGGCGGCAGAGACGATGACGGCTTCGGGCATCGCGACACTCCTCGTCGAGGCTGCGGGATTCTCGGGACTTCTCGCTGCGGGCTTCTGCGGACTCTCAGGGAAGTTACCTGTACGTATCGCAGCGAGTCATCAGACATCCGCTGTGATGCGGGCCTCTTTCTGAGCGCTTGCTTACCCGTTCCGGTCCACCGTAACCCGTGCCTCAGCCGGCGCCGCCGCCGGTCGCCACCCCCTGCGTCGGTGCCGGGTGCCGGTCCTGCTCCTCCGGCAGCCCGCGCCGCCTGCGCCGCTTGATCAGCGCCCAGCGCCCGCGCGGCCCGGAGACCGCGCCCTGCGCCGCCGTCACCTCGGTGCCGCCCTCGGACGCCGCCTCCGCGGCGGCCTGCGCGACCGGCAGGAAGCCCTCGCCGCGGCGCGCGTCCGGCCGCTCGTCGGTCTCCGGCCACAGCCCGAGCGTGGAGCACAGCGTCGGCAGCACGGCCATCGCGGCGGTCGCGTACCCCTCCGCCGACGGGTGGAAGTTGTCCGGGCCGAACAGCTCGCGCGGCCGGGCCTCGAACTCCGGCCCCAGCAGCGCGCCCAGCGACACCGTACGGCCGCCGAGGCCCACCACCGCGATGGTCTGCGCGGCGGCCAGCTGGCGGCTCACCCGGCGGGCCAGATAGCGCAGCGGCTGGTAGACCGGCTCGACCGAGCCCAGGTCGGGACAGGTGCCGACGACGACCTCGCAGCCCGCCTCGCGCAGCCGCCGTACCGCGTCCGACAGCAGCCGCACCGAGGTGGCCAGTGGCATCCGGTGGGTCACGTCATTGGCGCCGATCATGATCACGACGACGTCCGGCGGCACCGCGCCCCGCTCCAGCAGCAGCGTCACCTGGCGGGCCAGATCGTCGGACTGGGCGCCGGGCAGTGCCACGTTCACCAGCTGCACAGGGCGCTCGGCGACCGCCGCGAGCCCCGAGGCGAGCAGCGCGCCCGGGGTCTCCCTGGCCCGCCGCACCCCCTGGCCCGCGGCGGTGGAATCACCCAGGAAGCCCAACCGCAGCGGGGCCTCGCCGGTGCGGTGCGCGAACGCGGAGCCGTACCGGCCGTCCGCCCGCGGCGCCACCGCCTCCGAGCCGCCGACCATCCGCTTGGCCAGCCGTGCCTCGGTCAGCAGCACCCCGACGGCCGCGCCGCCCAGCAGACTGATGCCGCCACCGCCGTACGCCGCCGCCGTCGCGATCCGCCGTGCCACCCTCGCTGTCGACATCGAGCCGGTCTCCTCCCGCTGACTCCACCGGCCTACCGCCCGGTATCTGGTCTGTGCCCCGTCCGGCACCTCCACCAACGTCAACGCCGTCCGTGTCGCCCACGTTTCGTCCGCCGTTCGCCGTACCTTCCGAAAGCGACGCAGGCCCTAGGCTGAGCCCACCTATTACGGAGAACCCGGAGACACACGGTGCAGTTTCACGACTCGATGATCAGTCTCGTCGGCAACACCCCGCTGGTGAGGCTCAACAGCGTGACCGAGGGCATTCAGGCGACCGTCCTGGCCAAGGTCGAGTACTTCAACCCCGGCGGTTCGGTGAAGGACCGCATCGCGCTGCGCATGATCGAGGCCGCGGAACGCAGCGGCGACCTCAAGCCCGGCGGCACCATCGTCGAGCCGACCTCGGGCAACACCGGGGTGGGCCTGGCGATCGTCGCCCAGCAGAAGGGCTACCACTGCGTCTTCGTCTGCCCGGACAAGGTCTCCACCGACAAGATCAACGTGATGCGGGCGTACGGCGCCGAGGTCGTGGTCTGCCCGACCGCCGTCGACCCCAGCCACCCCGACTCGTACTACAACGTCTCCGACCGGCTGGTGCGCGAGACGCCCAACGCCTGGAAGCCGGACCAGTACAGCAACCCCGACAACCCGGCGTCGCACTACCACTCCACCGGGCCCGAGCTGTGGGAGCAGACCGAGGGTCGGATCACGCACTTCGTCGCCGGCGTCGGCACCGGCGGTACCATCTCCGGCACCGGCCGCTATCTGAAGGACGCCAGCGAAGGCCGCGTCCAGGTCGTCGGCGCCGACCCCGAGGGCTCGGTCTACAGCGGCGGCTCCGGGCGGCCCTATCTGGTCGAGGGCGTCGGTGAGGACTTCTGGCCGGACGCCTACGACCGGGACGTCGCCGACGAGATCGTCGCCGTCTCCGACAAGGATTCCTTCCAGATGACGCGGCGGCTGGCCAAGGAGGAGGGCCTGCTCGTCGGCGGCTCCTGCGGCATGGCGGTCGTCGCGGCCCTGGAGGTCGCCCGCCGGCTCGGCCCGGACGACGTCGTCGTGGTGCTGCTGCCCGACAGCGGGCGCGGCTATCTGTCGAAGATCTTCAGCGACGAGTGGATGAGTTCGCACGGCTTCCTCGACGAGGGCGACGGGCAGGCGCGCGTCGCCGACGTCCTCGGCCACAAGGACGGCGGGCTGCCGCAGCTGGTCCACATGCACCCGGACGAGACGGTCGGCGAGGCCATCGACGTACTGCGCGAGTACGGCGTCTCGCAGATGCCCGTCGTCAAGCCCGGCGCCGGGCACCCCGATGTGATGGCCGCCGAGGTGATCGGGTCCGTCGTCGAACGCGACCTGCTGCACGCGCTGTTCACCAAGCGCGCCACCCTGGAGGACCCGCTCGACAAGCACCTGTCCGCGCCGCTGCCGCAGGTCGGCTCCGGCGAGCCGGTCGCCGTTCTGATGACGGTGCTGGAGAGCGCCGACGCGGCGATCGTCCTGGTCGACGGCAAGCCCACCGGCGTCGTGAGCAGGCAGGATCTGCTCGCCTTCCTCGCCGGGCACGGCGGCGCCTGACCCCTCGGCACCCGTCGCCGAGGGATTCGCGGAACTGGTACACCCGCGACACGTCCGCGCAGCACGCGCTTAACACGCGTCCGGCACATTGGTGGACGTCGCAAGGCCGGGGCACCGGCCGAACGGCACCACAGGATGTGGCACCAAGGCTTCCGGAGCGGCTCCCGGATCCATGGTGACCCTGGACGCGCGTGCCCGGCCCTGAACCGGCCCGCGTCCCCCGCGGGAACCGCCGTCGTCCCGCCCTCCGGCCTCACCGCCGGGGGTGCGGCGGTTCCCGCCTATTTTTTTTGGGCTCTCTCGCCTCCGGCGGCTTAGATCCCCTGTCGACGGTCCTCTTCGACGGTCGCTCGTTCCTCGCTCCCTGCTCATCGTCGCTTTCGACAGGGGCGCCGCCTTTGGCTCGATCGCGACCCGGGGGATGGCGTGCCGTTCTCGGTGCGGGTTCTCCCGGCGGGGCGCCGCGATCGGTGCGGGTTCTCCCGGGGGTGCCCGGCCGGCTAGGCCCAGTCGTCCTTGTCGTCGTGCTTCGACTTCGGGCTCATGAAGCCCGTCAGGCTCTGCGCGACGTTGACGCCGACGATGCCCGCCCAGGTGATGAAGAGGCCCGGGGTGCCCGCGTTGACCGCGCCGATGGCGGAGAGCGGGATGGCGGCGATCATCGTGAAACCGGCGAAGCCGTAGCGGGCGAAGCGCGCGCTGGGCTGGGGCGGGCCGATCGGCCTGCGGGGGTCGGCGGCGCGGGCGTACGACGTCTGCTGCTGCGCCAGCTCCCGCCGTACGCGCTGCTCGACACGGCTGTCGAGGCGTTCGTTGACCTTGTCCATGAACGAGTCGACCAGCTCCGACTCGTATTCCTCGCCGAGCGTCTTGCGCGCCTGCAAGGTGGCGGCGAGTTCTTTGTCGATTTCCGGGTCCCGGGCGTCCATACGGACCACCGTACGGAGCGCGGGGGTGGGCGACACTGGGGCTAGCCCCCGATTCTTGCGGGGGGCCAGCCGTCCGCGAGGAGGATTCCCCATGCCCCAGCCGCCCGCCGCACCCCTGCTGACGGCGCTGCACGAGGGCCGGGACCGGGCGGACGCGCTGACCGTCGACGGCCGGTCCTGCTCGTACGCGGAGCTGCTCGGCGCGGCCGGCGCGGTGGCCAGGAGGGCGGCCGGGACGAAGGCGTTCGCGGTGGAGGCGACGGCGTCCCTGGAGACGGTCGCGGCCGTCGTCGGCGGCCTGCTCGCCGGCGTCCCCGTGGTGCCGCTCGCACCCGACGCGGGCCCCGCCGAGCGCGAGCACGTGCTGCGCGACTCCGGCGCCGAACTGCTGCCGGTGGACTTCGCCGAGCGCGCCGACTTCACCGCCGCGCCGGGCGAGGGCGCCGCCCTGGTCCTCTACACCTCGGGCACCACCGGCCCGCCCAAGGGCGTGCTGGTCTCCCGGGCCGCGATCGCCGCCGACCTGGACGCGCTGGCCGCCGCCTGGGAGTGGACCGCCGACGACACCCTCGTGCACGGCCTGCCGCTGTTCCATGTGCACGGCCTGGTCCTCGGTGTGCTCGGCGCGCTGCGCACCGGCAGCCGCCTGGTGCACACCGGACGCCCCGCCCCGCGGGCGTACGCGGCGGCCGGCGGCACCCTCTACTTCGGTGTGCCGACCGTCTGGCACCGGGTGGTGCGCGACGAGGCAGCCGCCCGCGCCCTGTCCGGGGCGCGGCTGCTGGTCTCGGGCAGCGCGCCGCTGCCCGCCCCCGTCTTCCGCGACCTGCTGGCGCTGACCGGCCAGGCGCCGGTGGAGCGCTACGGCATGACGGAGACGCTGATCACCGTGAGCGCGCGGGCCGCGGGGGAGCGGCGGCCCGGCGCCGTCGGCACCCCGCTGCCCGGCGTCCGCACCCGCATCGCGGAGTCCGCCGACGGCATCGGCGAACTCCAGCTCACCGGCCCCACCCTCTTCGACGGCTACCTCGGCCGCCCCGAGGCGACCGCGGCCTCGTACACCGCCGACGGCTGGTTCCGTACCGGCGACATCGCGGCGGTCGACGACGACGGCACGCACCGGATCGTCGGCCGCGCCTCCACCGACCTGATCAAGTCCGGCGGCTACCGGATCGGCGCGGGCGAGGTGGAGAACGCCCTGCTGGACCATCCGGCCGTACGGGAGGCCGCCGTCGTCGGAGCGCCGCACACCGACCTCGGCCAGCAGATCGTCGCCTATGTCGTCGCCGACGGTGTCACCGCCGCGGAACTGACCGATTTCGTGGCCGCGCGCCTGTCGGTGCACAAGCGGCCCCGCACGGTCCGCTTCCTGTCCGAGCTGCCCCGCAATGCGATGGGCAAGCCCCAAAAGAAGTTGCTGCCGCCCGTATGAAACCGGTACGGATACGGGGGCCGCGAGTTGCCGCATGCCGCACGGCACGTAGGCTCCTGGCCACAAGTCCACCCCCTTGCACACCACCGGGCGGCAGGTAGACAGCACGCCGCCCGGGTCGCCGATACCCGGGCCCCGCTCCAAAGGGTGGCGGTGATACGTCCTGCCATGGAGGCAGCACCGCATGTTCCACCGCATCGGACGCACAGTCGTCCGCCATCCCGTATGGACGATCGTGGCGTGGCTGGTCGCAGCCGTCGCGATCGTCGCCACAGCTCCCTCGCTCCCGTCCAACAGCGACGAGAGCAGCTTCCTGCCCAGCAGCTACGAGTCCATCAAGGCCATGGACCTCCAGGAGAAGGCGTTCCCCGCCGCCTTCACCCCGGCCGCCATCGTCCTGTACGAGCGCAATGACGGCGGCAGGCTGACCGCCCAGGACAAGGCGGACATCAGCCGGATCACCTCCGAGCTGGGCAAGAAGAAGATCGACCAGGTCCAGAAGGTCGTCGACGGCTCCCCGTCCAAGGACGGGAAGTACGACACCGCCCTGGTCCAGATGGACAAGAAGAGCACCGGTCAGCCCAAGCAGGCCGACGCGGCCAAGGCGCTGCGCAAGGACTCCACCTCGCTCGCCAAGGGC
The DNA here is from genome assembly GCF_900112845.1 of Actinacidiphila alni. GTDB lineage: Bacteria > Actinomycetota > Actinomycetes > Streptomycetales > Streptomycetaceae > Actinacidiphila > Actinacidiphila alni. Next base: position 64,881 of record NZ_FONG01000008.1, on the reverse strand, counting down.
ACAGAGCTGAAGGTGCAGGTCGGCGGCCAGGCCGCGCAGAATCTCGACCAGCAGGACGCGGGCAAGACGTCCGACGCCGTGGCGCTGTTCGGATCCTTGCTGATCATCATCGTCACGCTGTCGATCATCTTCCGCTCGCCCCTGGTGGCGGTGCTGCCCCTTGTGCTGCTGATCGGCGTGGTCTTCACCGTCGCCAACGCGCTGATCGCCGACGCCACCAAGATCTTCGGCCTCCAGGCGAACAGCTCGATCTCGGCCCTGCTGATCGTGGTGGTGCTGGGTGTCGGCACCGACTACTTCCTCTTCCTGATGTTCCGTTACCGAGAACGCCTGCGAGCCGGTGACGAACCCAAGGAAGCGATGATCAACAGCGTCACCCGGGTCGGCGAGGCGATCGCCTCGGCGGCCGGCGCGGTCATCATCGCCTTCTGCGCGCTGGCGCTGTCCACCCTCGGCTTCCTGACCCAGCTCGGCCCGGCGCTGGCCATCCTCGTCGCGGTCACCCTGATCGCCGGACTCACCCTCTTCCCGGCGATCTGCTCGCTGATCCCGCCGCGCGCCCTGTTCTGGCCCGGCAAGAAGTGGAACCAGGAGCCGCCCGGCACCCGTTACGCGGCCGTCGGCCGTACGGTCGGCCGCAGGCCCGCGCTGGTCGCGATCGTCTCCGGCCTGGTGATGCTGGTGCTGGCGATCGGCACCTTCGGCTACAAGGCGTCCTACGACCTGGCGTCCGGCTCCATCCCGGACACCAAGGAGTCCATGGTCGTCCAGAACACGCTGGCCAAGGCGTACTCGGCCGGCGCCGCCGAACCGACCGACGTCTACCTCAACAGCACCGACGGCAAGCCGCTGACCGCCGACTTCGACGCCTTCGCGACGAAGCTGCGCGGCGTCGACGGGGTCGGCAGCGTCGACTTCGACAAGGCGAACGACGTCAACAAGGCGGGCACCACCGCGGACTTCACCGTCACGCTGAAGTACGAGGCGGCCAGCGACAAGGCGATCAAGACGGTCGGCGACGTCCGTACGGTCGCGCACGACGCGGCGCCGCCCGGCACCGAGGCCCTGGTCGGCGGTTCGTCGTCGGTCTTCAAGGACATCAACGCGGCCGTGAACCACGACTACCGCACCGTCTTCCCGGTGGCCGCGGTGCTCATCATGATCATCCTGGGCCTGCTGCTGCGCAGCGTCGTCGCGCCCTGGTACCTCATCGCGTCCGTCGGCCTCGGCTTCGGCGCGACGCTCGGCACCACGGTGTGGATCTTCGGCCGCGGCGACGGCCTGATCTTCCTGCTGCCGATCATCATGTATCTGTTCGTCGTCGCCATCGGCACCGACTACAACATCCTGATGATCGCCCGGCTCAGGGAAGAGGCCCAGGAGGGCCGCGAGCCGCGCGAGGCGGCCAGCGAAGCCCTCAAGCACGCGGGTCCGACGATCGGCGCGGCCGGCTTCATCCTGGCGGCGACCTTCGCCACGCTGATGCTCTCGGGCAACGACTTCCTGACCCAGATGGGCTTCACGGTCGCCTTCGGCATCATCGTGGCGGCCTTCGTCATGGCGATGTTCTTCACGCCCAGCCTCACCGCGCTGATCGGGCACGCCGCCTGGTGGCCCGGCCACGCGGACCGCGGCCACGCCAAGCCGCTCGGCCCGGGCGGCCCCGGCGGTCCCGGCTCGTCCGAGCGGGAGCTGGACGAGTCCGGACGCCGCTGAGGAATCCTTCCCCCGGCATTTCCGGCGGGGGTTCCCGGTACGACACGGGGGCCGGGCAGGCGCATCGCGCACCTGCCCGGCCCCTTTCGTGTGCTCGGGTTTGTGTGCTCGGGGAGGCGTGGGCTACGCCGGGACCCCGTCCTTCATGTCGGCGGAGTCCTCCAGCTCCAGCCGGGCGGCGGCCTCCACGACCGCCCGCGCCAGGGCGCGGTGGTCCTCACCGTCCGTGCCGCGCCGGTGCACCAGACCGTGGGTCAGCGGCGGCGCGTCGGTCAGGAGGCGGTAGACCACGTCGGGGCGCCCGTAGTAATCCGGCAGCTGACTGTCCCCGACCGTCACGACGGTGCCCTCCGCGACCATCGCCAGCATCTCCGCGTAGGTCGCGAAGCCCGACCCGGTGCGGGGGATCGGGCGGCCGGACGGGCTCGTCCGCGGCAGGTGGTGGTCCCAGAGGTAGGCGGGGACCGAACCGGGCGGCGCGGGGAAGCGGCGGTCCGCCAGATCCTCCAGCGACAGCGTCTCGCGCCGGGCCAGCGGATCGCCCGCCGCCAGCGCCGCGTACGTGGCGGTGCGCCGCACCACCGGCCCGACCGCGATGTCGGGCTCCTCGACCGGGAGCGGCGCCAGCAGGGCGTCGGCCTGACCCGTACGCAGCGGCTCCACGAAATCGCCGAGCCGGACCTCGGTCAGCCGCAGGTCGAGGTCGGGGCGGGCGTCGGCGAGCAGCGTCGCGGCGCGGTGCGCGATCCGGCCCATGTACGCGCCGTGGTAGCCGAGGGTGAGGGTACGGCGGTCGCCGCGGGCGGCGCGCCGGGCGCGGGCCACCGCCTCCAGGATGGCGAGGTGGTGCGGGTGCAGGTCGTGGTAGAGGCCGCGGCCGAGTTCCGTGGGCTCCACGCGGCGGCTGGTGCGGACGAACAGCTCGGCGCCGATCCTGCGCTCGATCGTCTTGACGATCTGTGAGACCCGGCCGCCGGACAGGCCCAGCCGGTCGGCGGTGCGGCCGAAGTGCAGCTCTTCGTACAGCGCCAGGAAGGTCTCTATCTCGTGCCGCTCCACTGCCGCTTCCCCCTCACCCGGCGGCCGGTACGCGCCGCCGGTCCCGTACCGGATCGGTGAGCCGGGCTAACCGATCGCGTTGAACATCGGCATTGTTCCAGATCAGCGGCCCCAACAGGCTGGTCACCAGACCGAAGGCCGCCCGGACCGGAGTTCCGCGAGGCGGCCCTTCCTGAGAGAGCAGGCGCCGCATGACCACGAAGACCGCCGCCGTCGTCCTCGGCAGCACCCGGAGCCCGGCCCGCCGGCGTCCCCGGCCCGGGCGGCCGGGACCGGCCCGCAGACGCTGCCCGCCGCGCCGGCGCGGACCGACCCGCCGGATGGGCCGGCCGGTGCCCGGCCGCCGCCCGTGAACGGCGCCGCCCTCCCTGAGACGTGAGAAGGAGTCACCCATGCGTGTTCTCGTCGCCGGATCCACCGGCGTCATCGGCGCGGCCCTGGTGCCGCGGCTGGTCGCCGCCGGGCACGAGGTGCTGGCGCTGGTCCGGCCGGGCCGCGACACCGGCGCACTGGTCGCGGCCGGCGCGGACCCGGTCGTCGCCGACGTGCTGGAACGCCGCTGCCTGCTGCGGGCGGTCCGGGTTTGCGGGCCGCCGGACGCGGTGGTGCAGCTGGTCACCGCGACCCCGTCGGTGCCCGGCTCCGGGCGGCCGGAGGTGCTGCGCACCGACGGCACCCGGAATCTGATCGACGCGGCGCCCGAGGCGCGATTCATCAGCCAGGGCCTGGCGTACGGCTACCGGCCGGGGCCGGGCGCCGCCGACGAGGACGCGCCCCTGTGGCACGAGGGCGCGCCCCGCCGGCTCCGGCCGGTGCTGGCCGCGCTGGCGGAGTCCGAGGCCCGCACCCTGCGGGCCGGCGGCCTGGTGCTGCGCCTCGGCCATCTGTACGGGCCGGGCTCGGCGTACGCGGCGGACGGCGCCTTCACCCGCCGGGTGCGGGCCGGAAAGGTGCCGCTGGTCGGCGGCGGCCGCGCCGTCTTCTCCTTCACCCACGTCCAGGACGTGGCCGGCGCGGTGACCGCCGCGCTGGCACGGCCGCGCCTCACCGGCATCCTCAACATCGTCGACGACACCCCCACCCCGGTGCACCGCTGGCTCCCCGAACTGGCCGGTCTGCTCGACGCCCCCGCCCCCCGCCCCACCTCCGCCGCCCTGACCCGCCTCACCTCCGGCGCCTGGCCTGTCGCCCACCTCGACCGCCTCCGCGGCGCCACCAACCACCGCGCCCGCACCCTCCTCGACTGGCACCCCCGCCACCCCTCCCCGGCCGAGGGCCTCGCCGCCGAACTGTGCCCCCGCATTAATGTGAGCGCCAGCACCAGGGGAGCGGGTCCGGGGAGGGGCGGCTGATGAGTGTGGTCGGGGGAGGCGGCATGACGTCGACTGAGGCGCAGCCGGTGGACGTACGACAGTTGGTGCCGTACGTCGCGTCCGTTATGGGTGAGGGAGTCGCGTCCGTGGCAAGCGCGGCCGTGGCGGTAGCCGTGCTGCTGCTCATTCCCGTGAACGCGACGGACGGGGGCATGAGCACTCCGGTCCAGTTCGCGCTTCTCGGCGGAGCCGGACTGTTCTGGGGCATCGGCCTGCTGGCGGGGCGCGCGGGCGTGGCTCGGGCACAAGAGAGCGCCGTTCCGGTGCCGGGCCCGCAGGGCGGATTGTCGGACGACCAGCGCAAGGCCTTGTTCCGAGGACGGATCCGCAACGCGCTGTTCGCCGTCGTGATGCTCGCGGTCTGCGGGGCCGGGTTCCACTGTCTCTGGCTCGGACTGATGGTCCCGCTGATCCAGACACTCACGATGGTGGCCGTCCTGCGCATGGCGGCTTGGGAACGGCGTCATGGCGTCGTGCTATGGAAGCCGTCGCTGGCCGCCGTCGGTCGTGAGGCCCATCGAGCCGCGCCCTTCTACACGACGCCGCGCTCCGGGTGACGTGCCCGGAGCCCGTTCGTGGGGCCGGGCCTTGCCTGGACTGCATATCGTCATGCAGAGTCTTGTTCCGGTGAATAAGAGCCGGTGGACGGGGTCATGATGAGCAGCGATACGGCGGCGGCGCGGGACGCGGCGGGCGGGGCGTCGGCGCGGTTGCTGAAGCTTTTCGAGGCGCACCGGCTGACGCCGACGCAGCGGCGGATCGCGCACTGCCTGGTGCGCAAGGCGGCGGAGGCGCCGTTTTTGTCGAGCGTGGAGGTGGCCGAGCTGGCGGGGGTGAGCCAGCCGTCGGTGACGCGGTTCGCGGTCGCGCTCGGCTTCGACGGATATCCGGCGCTCCGCCGTCATCTGCGGGAGGTCGCGCCCGCGCCGGCCGAGCGGGAGGCGGCGGCGTACAACGAGTACCAGCAGGCCGTGCACGCCGAGATCGAGAATTTGCGGCATCTGGCGGAGCTGCTGGCCGATCCGGAGCCGGTCGCCCGGGCCGGCACCCTGCTCGCCGGCTCCCGACCGCTGCCGGTGCTCGGGCTGCGCGCGGCCGGCGCCCAGGCCCGCGGCTTCGCGTACTTCGCCGCCAAGGTGCACCCCGACGTCCGGCTGCTCGACGAGGGCGGTTCGATGCTGGCCGACCGCATCGACGGCGCCGTCCGGGCCGGCGCCACCGCTCTGCTGTGCTTCGCGCTGCCCCGCCACCCGCGCGAGGTCGTCGACACCCTGGCGTACGCCCGGCAGGCCGGCCTGACCGTCGTCACCGTCGCCGACAGCGCCTTCGCCCCGGTCGCCGCCCACTCCGACCTGCTCCTCCCGGCCGCCGTCGGCACCGGCCTCGCCTTCGACACCGCCTGCGCACCCATGCTCCTCGGCCGCGTCCTCCTCGAATCCATCTGTGACGCCCTCCCCGACGCCCAGTCCCGCCTGGAAGCCTTCGACACCCAGGCCACCACCCGCGCCCTCTTCGCGGAATAGCCCCCACCGTGGTGTCGCCCCCGGCCGGAGGCCGGCCTTCTTAACGGAAATCTGAGAAAGGGTGACTACCCTCCCCACCACTTGTCGGGTGCTGCCGGGTGAAGGCCGGTGGAAGCGGGAGGGAGTGCGGCGTGGTGCGTGGGGCGTACACATTGGCGCGGGTGGCGGTGACGGTGCGGACGGCCGCGCTGTGGCTGTGGTGGGCCGGGGTGGTGGCGGCTGTGCCGGGGACGGCGGTGACGTTCAGCGTGACGGGGCGCCGGATCGGCGTGATGGCCGGGGCGGCGCTGTTCATCGTGGCGGCGGTGGCCGCGTACGCGGTGCGCGGCGGGCGGTACGGGGAAAGGGCGCGGGCGGCGACGCGGGCCGCGAAAGCGGTGTTCCTGCAGGACCGCCGGGTGACGGCCACGGCGTGGCTGCGCCGCCGCAGGTGGTGGCTGCTGGCGGCCTTCGTGATGGCGGCGGCCTCTTCGTGGGCGCTGCCCTGCGCCGGCGGCATGCTGCTCGGCGGCATCGGCGCCGGCCTGTGGGCGAAGTCCGTGCGGATCGGCCGGATCGAGCGGCAGCGCGACGCGCTGCTGTGGATCCGTCCGGACGGCGACCCGGCCGCCTACCAGCTGACCGGGATCGCCGCGGGCGACGCGGCCCCCGGCGGCGGACGCCGCAGGGGACCGGCGGGAGCGGTCAGCCCCGCCGCAGCGCCGGCAGCCCGCCGCCGCTCTCCGCGACCAGCTCGTCCTGGCTCTGGGCGGTTCTGACCGGCGCGAAGGTCACCGAGCCGTCCGCGCCCGCGGTGTAGGCGTGGACGGCCGGACGGGGCAGCGAGTTGTACGCGAAGTGGTTCGAGAAGTAGTACGCCCCGGTGTCCAGCAGCGCGACGTAATCCCCCTCGTCCAGCAGCGGCAGCGCCCGCCCCTGCGCGACCAGGTCGCCGGCGAAGCAGCACGGCCCCGCCACGTCCTGCACCACCGGCTCGCCGCCCTTCTCGCGGCCCTTGCCGTCCAGCGCCAGCACCCGGATCGGCCACGCCTCGGGCACGAAGACGGTACGGGTGGCCACCTGCGCGCCCGCGTGCGTGACCGCGATCGGCCGCCCGCCGGCGGACTTGGCGTACTCGACCCTGGCCAGCACCGTCCCGTTCTTGGCCAGCAGCGAGCGGCCGAATTCCGTGACGATGCCGTAGCGGCCGTCGAAGAGCCCGGGGATCTCGGCGCGCAGCACCCGCGCGTAATCGGCGAAGGACGGCGTGACGTCGTCGGAGCGGAAGTTGACGGGCAGGCCGCCGCCGATGTCGAGGGTGTCGACCTGCTGCCGCCCGGCCGCCGCGTTGATCCGCTCGGCCAGGTCGTACGCGGCCCGTACGCCGGCGGCCATCAGGTCCAGCGGCACGCCCTGCGAACCGGTGTGGGTGTGCAGCCGGTTGAGCCAGGGCCGCTCGGCGTACGCGCGCAGCACCCACTCCTCGGCGCCCGGGTCGCGCAGCGCGACGCCGAATTTGGACGTGGCGGTCGCGGTGCTCATCGCGCCGATCGTGCCGCCGCCGACCTGCGGATTGACCCGCAGCCCGACGGGCGGGGCGACGGGCGAACCCGCGGGTGCGGCCGCGACCAGCGCGTCGATCCTGGTCAGCTCCTGCGGATTGTCGGCGTTGACGGCGATGCCCAGCGCCAGCGCCTCGCGCAGCTCGGCGACGGTCTTGGCGGGGGAGTCCAGCACGGTCCGCTCGGCCGGGATGCCCGCGGCGCGGGCGAGCGCCAGCTCACCGGGGCTGGCGACCTCCGCGCCGAGCCCGCACTCGCCGAGCAGCCCGAGCACGGGGACCAGGGAGGCGGCCTTGACGGCGAACGTATGGGTGACCGCCACGCCCGGCGTGGCGAAGGCGGCGTGCAGCGCCGTCGCCGACCGCTCGATGCCGGTGACGTCCAGCAGACCGACGACCGGTTCCGCCTCACCGACCAGCCCCTGCTCCACCGCGGCACGCAGCGCGTGCCCCCGCCGTATTCCCAGTTCATCCGTCATGACGTCCATCCCACCACCTCGGCCGCCGCGGTTGCCAACCGGGCCTTGTTGACTAGAGCTATTCAGCTGGTCAGGATGTGAATGGCACACCCACAAGCGTGACGCACATTTCCCGATGCACACACGAGGAGGCCGCACCGATGACGGGACCGAGGCCGGTACGCGCACCGCGCGGTACGGAGCTGAGCGCGCTGGGCTGGCAGCAGGAAGCCGCCCTGCGCATGTTGCAGAACAACCTCGACCCCGAGGTCGCCGAGCACCCCGACAAGCTCGTCGTCTACGGCGGCACCGGCAAGGCCGCCCGCGACTGGAACTCCTTCGACGCCATGGTCCGTACCCTGCGCGGCCTCAAGCAGGACGAGACGATGCTCGTCCAGTCCGGCCGCCCGGTCGGCGTCATGCAGACCCACGAATGGGCGCCGCGCGTCCTGATCGCCAACTCCAACCTCGTCGGCGACTGGGCCACCTGGGAGGAATTCCGCCGCCTCGAAGCCCTCGGCTTGACCATGTACGGCCAGATGACCGCCGGTTCCTGGATCTACATCGGCACCCAGGGCATCCTCCAGGGCACCTACGAGACCTTCTCCGCCGTCGCCGCCAAGCGGTTCGGCGGCTCGCTGGCCGGCACCATCACCCTCACCGCGGGACTCGGCGGCATGGGCGGCGCCCAGCCGCTCGCCGTCACCATGAACGGCGGCGTCGTCATCTGTATCGACGTCGACCCGCGCGCCATCGAGCGCCGCATCGAGCACCGCTACCTCGACGTCCGCGCCGACTCCCTGGAGCACGCGCTGCAACTGGCCACCGAGGCCCGCGACGCCCGCCGCGCGCTGTCCATCGGCGTCCTCGGCAACGCCGCCGATCTCGTGCCCCGGCTGCTGGCCATGGGCGCCCCGATCGACATCGTCACCGACCAGACCTCCGCCCACGACCCGCTGGCATACCTGCCGCTGGGCATCGACTTCGACGACATGGCCGCCTTCGCGGCCGACAAGCCCGCCGAATTCACCCAGCGCGCCCGGGAGTCGATGGCCCGGCACGTCGAGGCGATGGTCGGCTTCCAGGACGCGGGCGCCGAAGTCTTCGACTACGGCAACTCCATCCGCGGCGAGGCCCAACTCGCCGGGTACGAGCGGGCGTTCGCTTTCCCCGGCTTCGTCCCCGCCTACATCAGGCCGCTGTTCTGCGAGGGCAAGGGCCCCTTCCGCTGGGCCGCGTTGTCCGGCGAGGCGTCCGACATCCACAAGACCGACCGGGCCATCCTCGACCTCTTCCCGGAGAACGAGTCGCTGGCCCGCTGGATCCGGATGGCCGGCGAACGCGTCAAGTTCCAGGGCCTGCCCGCCCGCATCTGCTGGCTCGGCTACGGCGAACGCGACCGCGCGGGCGAGCGGTTCAACGAGATGGTCGCCGACGGCACCCTCGCCGCGCCCGTCGTCATCGGCCGCGACCACCTCGACGCCGGCTCCGTCGCCTCCCCCTACCGCGAAACCGAGGCCATGCTCGACGGCTCCGACGCGATCGCCGACTGGCCGCTGCTCAACGCCATGGTCAATGTCGCCTCCGGCGCCTCCTGGGTCTCCATCCACCACGGCGGCGGCGTCGGCATCGGCCGGTCCATCCACGCCGGCCAGGTCACCGTCGCCGACGGCACCCCGCTCGCCGCCGAGAAGATCCGCCGCGTCCTCACCAACGACCCCGGCATGGGCGTCATCCGCCACGTCGACGCCGGCTACGACCGCGCCGACGAGGTGGCGGCGGAGCGCGGCGTCCGCGTCCCGATGCGGGAGAACACCTCCGGTGAGTGACGCCGGTTCGGCCCCCGCGCGGAAACCGGCGGAACGGGGCCCGCAGGCGGAGCCCGCCCCCACCGGCGCGTCCTTCCACACCATGTGGCGGGATCTCCTCCCGGTCGGCCGCGACAGCGGCACCGGTGGCTACCGCCGCTACGCCTGGACGCCGGCAGACGCCGACTGCCGCGCCTGGTTCCGCGACCAGGCCGCGGCCCGCGCCCTGACCTACGAGGTCGACCGCAACGGCAACCAGTGGGCGTGGCTCGGCGACCCCGCCGCGGGCGACGCCGTCGTGACCGGCTCCCACCTGGACTCCGTCCCGGACGGCGGCGCCTTCGACGGCCCCCTCGGCGTCATCTCCTCCTTCGCCGCCCTCGACGAACTCCGCGCCCGGGGCGCCACCCCTACCCGGCCGCTGGCGATCGTCAACTTCACCGACGAGGAAGGCGCCCGCTTCGGCGTCGCCTGCGCCGGCTCCCGCCTGACGGCGGGCCGGCTCACCCCGGAGCACGCCAGGCAACTGCGCGACGCCGACGGCGTCACCCTCGCCGCCGCGATGGAGAAGGCGGGCCAGGACCCCGAGGCGATCGGCGCCGACCCCGAACGCCTCGCCCGCATCGGCGCCTTCGTCGAACTGCACGTCGAACAGGGCCGCGCCCTGGACCTTTCGGGCGACGCGGTGGGCGTCGCCTCGGCGATCTGGCCGCACGGCCGCTGGCGCTTCGACTTCGCCGGCGAGGCCAACCACGCGGGCACCACCCGCCTGGACGACCGCCGCGACCCGATGCTGACCTACGCCAACACGGTGCTGGCCGCCCGCAAGAAGGCCCGGCTGGCGGGCGCGCTCGCGACCTTCGGCAAGGTCGCGGTCGAGCCCAACGGCGTCAACGCGATCGCCTCCCTCGTCCGCGGCTGGCTGGACTCCCGGGCCGCCGACGAGGCGACCCTCGCCGATCTGGTCGCCGCCATCGAGCAGGCCGCCACCGAGCGCGGCGCCCGCGACGGCGTGGCCGTGACGGTCGTCCGCGAATCCTTCACCCCGGTGGTGGAATTCGCCCACGACCTGCGCGACCGGCTCACCGCCCTGCTCGGCGGCGCCGCGACCGTCCCCGTCCTGCCGACCGGCGCGGGACACGACGCCGGCATCCTGGCCGCGGCCGTCCCGACCGCCATGCTGTTCGTACGCAATCCCACCGGTGTCTCGCACTCCCCGGCGGAGTCGGCCGCCGAGGACGACTGCGTGGCCGGGGTGACCGCGCTCGCCGACGTACTGGAAGGTCTCGCGTGCAGTTGACGTACTGGCTGGAACACGCCTGGCTCGGCACCCATGTCGAGCCGGGCGTCGCCCTCACCGTGACGGACGAGCGGATCACCGAGGTCCGTACCGGCGTCGGGGCGCCGCCCCCCGGCGCGACCGTGCTGCGCGGCCTGACCCTGCCGGGCCTGGCCAATGCGCACAGCCACGCCTTCCACCGCGCCCTGCGCGGCACCGTCCAGGTCGGCACCGGCACCTTCTGGACCTGGCGCGAGATCATGTACGGCGTCGCCCAACAGCTCACCCCCGACTCGTACTTCGACCTCGCGCGGGCCGTCTACGCCGAGATGGCGCTCGCCGGGATCACCGCGGTCGGCGAATTCCACTACCTGCACCACCAGCAGGACGGCACCCCGTACGACAACCCCAACGCCATGGGCGAGGCGCTGATCGCCGCCGCGGCGGCGGCCGGGATCCGGATCACGCTGCTCGACACCATGTACCTGCACGGCGGCCTCGGCCGGGACGGCCACAAGCCGCTGACCGGACCGCAGGTCCGCTTCGGCGACGGCAGCGCGGAGCGCTGGTACGAGCGCTGGTCGCAGCTCAAGGGCGGCGGTCACGCCGTCATCGGCGCGGCCCTGCACTCGGTGCGGGCCGTCTCGGCGGCGGCCGACGGCTACGCGGCCTTCGCCCGCTGGACCGACGGCGTGCCGACGCACATCCACCTGTCCGAGCAGCCCGCCGAGAACGAGGCGTGCCTGGCCGCGTACGGCCGCACCCCGGCCCGGCTGCTGGCGGACGCCGGCTTCTGGAAGCCGACGGCGACCGCCGTGCACGCCACGCACCTCACCGGTGAGGACATCGGACTGCTCGGCCGGTCGGGCAGCACCGTGTGCATGTGCCCGACCACAGAACGCGACCTGGCCGACGGCATTGGCCCCGCTCCCCGGCTGAAGGCCGCGGGCAGCCCGCTGAGCCTGGGCAGCGACAGCCACGCCGTCATCGACCTGTTCGAGGAGGCGCGCGCCATGGAGCTGAACGAGCGGCTGCGCACCCGGGCCCGCGGCCACTGGACGGCGGCCCAACTGCTGCGCGCCGCCTCCGAGGACGGCCACGCGAGCCTCGGCCGCCCCGACGCGGGCCGGCTGGAGCAGGGCGCGCTCGCGGACTTCACCACGATCGCGCTGGACTCCGTCCGCACCGCGGGCCCCGTGCCCCGGCTGGGCGCCGAGACCGCCGTATTCGCGGCCACGGGCGCGGACGTGACGCACACCGTGGTCGGCGGCCGGCAGATCGTCCGCGACGGACACCATCTGCTCGTCGAGGACGTCCCCGCCGCCCTGACCGCGGCGATCGCCGCGGCCCGCGCCTGACCCCGGGCCCGGCCCCGGCGGACCCCGGCCCGCGCCCGAACCCGAAGGAGAACCCCCGCGCGATGACGAGCAGCAGCGTCCGGCACAGCACCCCGCACAGCACCGCGATCACCCGCATCGGCAGCCTGCTCACCAACGACCCCTCCCTCCGTACCCCGGACAACCCCCTCGGCCTGCTCCAGGACGCCGCCGTCGTCATCGAGGGCGACCGCGTCGTCTGGACCGGCACGTCCAGCAAAGCACCGGCCACTGACAGTCACCACGACGCGGGCGGCCGGGCGCTGCTTCCCGGCTTCGTGGACTCGCACGCGCACCTGGTCTTCGCGGGCGACAGGACCGCCGAATTCCACGCCCGGATGTCGGGCCGCCCGTACACCGCGGGCGGCATCCGCACCACGGTCGCCGCGACCCGGGCCGCGAGCGACGCCGAACTGTCGGCGAACGTCGCCCGCTACCTCGCCGAGGCGCTGCGGCAGGGCACCACGACGCAGGAGACCAAGTCCGGCTACGGCCTGACCACGCATGACGAGGCCCGCGCGCTGCGGATCGCGGCCGGGCACACCGACGAGGTCACGTATCTGGGCGCCCATGTCGTCGCCCCGGAATTCGCCGACGACCCGGCGGCGTACGTGGCGCTGGTGACCGGCGACATGCTGGACGCGTGCGCGCCGCACGCCCGCTGGATCGACGTCTTCTGCGAGCGGGGCGCCTTCGACGGCGACCAGGCCCGCGCCGTCCTGACCGCGGGCGCCGCGCGCGGCCTGATCCCGCGCGTGCACGCCAACCAGCTCTCCCACGGCCCCGGCGTGCGATTGGCCGTCGAACTGGACGCGGCCTCCGCCGACCACTGCACGCATCTGACCGACGCCGACGTGGACGCGCTGGCGAGCGCCCCGCGTACGGTCGCGACGCTGCTGCCCGGCGCCGAATTCTCCACCCGGGCCGTCTATCCGGACGCGCGCCGGCTGCTGGACGCGGGCGTCACGGTGGCACTGTCCACGGACTGCAACCCGGGCTCGTCCTTCACCAGCTCGATGGCCTTCTGCGTGGCCGTCGCCGTCCGCGACATGGGTATGACGCCCGACGAGGCCGTCGTGGCGGCCACCCTCGGCGGCGCCCGGGCGCTGCGCCGTACCGACGTCGGCGCGATCGTGCCCGGCGCCCGCGCCGACCTGCACCTGCTGGACGCGCCCAGCCACGTCCACCTCGCCTACCGTCCGGGAGTGCCCCTGACGGCGGCGGTGTGGCAGGCGGGCGAGAAACGGGTGTGAGGGCCCGGGAGCATTCCCCGGCCGGGCACGGGATCATTCCTCGGCCCGGGAGGATCGTTCCCCGGGCCTGGGATCATTCCTCGACCATCAGGCCGCGGCGCAGCCGCGACAGGGTCCGGGTCAGCAGCCGGGAGACGTGCATCTGCGAGATGCCCAGCTCCTCGCCGATCTCGGACTGGGTGAGATTGCCGACGAACCGCAGCGACAGGATGGTGCGGTCCCGCGGTTCGAGGCGGGCGATCAGCGGCTTGAGGGACTCCATGTACTCGACGCCCTCGAGGTCGTGGTCCTCGTAGCCGATCCGGTCGGCGAGCGCGCCCTCCGGGTCGTCCTCGGCGGGCTGCGCGTCCAGCGAGCTGGCGGTGTACGCGTTGCTCGCCGCCATGCCCTCGATGATCTCGTGCTCGGGCAGGTCCAGCCGCTCGGCCAGCTCCCGGACGGTGGGCGCGCGGTCCAGCGTCTGGGCCAGTTCGTCGCCCGCCTTGGCGAGGTCGAGCCGCAGTTCCTGGAGCCGCCGCGGCACCCGCACCGACCAGCTCGTGTCACGGAAGAACCGCTTGATCTCACCGATGATCGTCGGCATCGCGAAGGTAGGGAACTCGACCCCGCGGCTCAGCTCGAACCGGTCGATCGCCTTGATCAGGCCGATTGTGCCGACCTGGACGATGTCCTCCATCGGCTCGCTGCGGGTGCGGAAGCGCGACGCGGCGAATTTCACCAGCGCCAGATTCAGCTCCACCAGGGTGTTGCGGACGTAGGAGTATTCGGGGGTGCCCTCCTCCAGCGACTGGAGGCGGGCGAAAAGGGTCTTGGACAGGGCGCGGGCGTCGACCGGCCCGACCTGGTCGTACGGCGGGATCTCGGGGAGTCCCTCAAGGCCCTCGAGCTGTTCGTGCGCATGATCCTGGCTCAGCCGGGGTGTCATGTGCTCCTCCCTCTCATGAGACCTTTGGGGCGACCTTCCAGGCGCCGGGTACGCCGGTGCCGTATCTCCACCCCTACCCCGTTTCGGCGGCGGGCCGCAAATCCCGCCGGTGAGGGCGCCGCGGATATCGGCGGATATCAGGGGGTGCGCGCACGGGCGCGGCGGCTCCGTACGGCCGCGACTATCGCGCCATCTGCGAAAAGCGTAGGGTCGGCGGGGTGTCAGCAAGGACGCACGGAGGAGCGAACATGGACCGCGAGCTGGTCGGCACGGCCGACCTGGGCAGGCTGCGCGTCGAGGTTGGACGACAGGGCCGGTCCGCGGTGTTCGCCCCGGTCGGCGAGCTGGACCACCACACCGCCGAGCTGCTGAGCGAACCGCTCGACGCGGCCCTCGACGACGGGATCAGCCGGCTCGTCGTGGACTGCTCCGGGCTGGAATTCTGCGACTCCACCGGGCTGAACGTGCTGCTCAGCGCACGCCTGCGGGCGGACGCGGCGGGCGGCGCGGTCCATCTGGCCGGAATGCGGCCCACGGTGGCCCGGGTCTTCGAGATCACCGGCGCGGACGCGGTGTTCACCGTGCACGCCTCGGTGGACCGGGCGCTTCAGGAGTAGTGGAGTGGGTACGGGGGTCGTGGCGCGTAGGTGGCGGTTTCCGGCGGGACGGTGTTTCGTGGGCCCCCGGACGTGTTCCTGGAGATCGACCGGGAAGAAGACCGACGGACACCCGTTGGACATCCGTGAGGTGAGGCGCTGATGAGCACCACCCGCCCTTATCCCGCGGACGACCGCGGTTCCGACCCGACGCGGGCGGCGGAACCGGGTGAGGACGCGTCGGACGTGCTGGCGGCCGGCCCGGACCGCGCCGTGGTGGCGGACCTGCGGACGGCGCAGCGGCAGGCACAGGGACCGGCGGACCAGCAGGCACAGGGATCGGTACGGCGACAGGGCCAGGATGTGGGATCGGGGCAGAATCCGGGAGCGGACCGGGAAGCGGAGCCGGAGGCGGTGAGGCGGATCACGCTGTCCGGCGAGAGCGGCATCGTGCCGCGCGCCCGTGACTTCACACGGCAGGCGCTGCGCGAGTGGGGCTGGCTGCCCGGCGCGAGCCCCGAGCGGACGGCCGCGGCCGAGGACATCCTGCTGGTGGTCTCCGAACTGGTCACCAACGCCTGCCTGCACGCCGGCGGCCCCGACGAACTGCGGCTGCGCCGCAGCCCGAAGTCGGTGCGTCTGGAGGTCGTGGACAGCGGGCCGGGCGAGCCCGCGCCGCGCACCCCGCACCGTGCGGGCCGTCCCGGCGGCCACGGCATGTTCATCGTGCAGCGGCTCTGCCTGGACTGGGGCGTGATCCGCGACGCCGACCGGCCTGGCAAGACCGTCTGGGCCGAGCTGGCCGTCCCCGCGTAACCCCCGGCGGCGGACCGCCGCTCAGGCCGCCCCGACCGTTGCGCGGGCCGCGTCCAGGATGGTGTGGGCGCCCCGGTCGATCAGCGTGGCGGACAAGGCCGCGCCGAGGGCTTCGGGGGCGGTGGCGGGTCCCGTGAGGGCGGCCGAGAGCTGCGTGCTGCCGTCCAGCGAGCTGACCTGGCCCGCCAGGTGCAAGGTGCCGTCCGCGAGGGTGTGGGCGTAGGCGCCGACCGGGACGCTGCACCCGCCGTGCAGCGCGGCGAGGAAGGCGCGTTCCGCGCGCACCTCGGCGTCGACGGCGGTGTCGCCGACCGTCGCGAGGATCGCGCGCAGCGGCGCCGACGCCTCGTCGGTGCGGACCTGGATGCCGAGCGCGCCCTGGCCGGGGCTCGGCGGGAACTGCTCCAGCGGCAGCAGCTCGCCGATCGCGTCGTCGAGACCGAGGCGGCGCAGGCCGGCCGCGGCCAGCACCACCGCGTCCAGGCCCTCCGTCTCGATCTTCTTCAGCCGCGGCGGCACATTGCCCCGGATCGGCACGATGTGCAGGTCGGGGCGGACGGCCAGCAACTGCGCGATCCGGCGGGGCGCGCCGGTGCCCACCCGGGCGCCCTTGCGCAGCCCGGCGAGCGTCCCGCCGCACAGCGCGTCGCGCACGTCCTCGCGGCCGGGCGGCGGCAGCAGCGTCAGCCCCTCGGGCGAGGCGGTCGGCAGGTCCTTGAGGGAGTGCACGACCATGTCCACCTCGCCCCGGGACAGCGCCGCCTCCTGCCGGCTGCTGAAGGCCGAACCGCCGCTGACGGCCGAGACATCGGGCATCGGCGACTTCCGGTCCCGGTCGCCGCCCTCCAGGATCGCGCGGTGCGTGAACGTGGTGTCGGGGAACCGCTCGCGCAACGGCCGCAGATATTCTCGGACTTGGGCCTTGGCGAGATTGCTCGCACGCGAGCCGACGAGGTACTGGGCCACGGTGTCCCACTTTCCGGGAGCTGAAGGAGCGTCATCCAGCGTAGGGCGGCGCGCGGCGTGCTCTTGCAGACAGCCCGTCGGCGGGGCCGTACGCGGGCCGGCGCACCGTACGCGGCCGCCTCACGGCCCGCCGTGCAGGACCCGGGTCAGCGCCCGCAGCGCCGCCGGATAGCCGCCCTCCGAGGGGGTGCCGTAGCCCACGATCAGGCCCTGCGGGCGGTCCGGTGCGGGGGAGTGCCAGTGGTCGGTCAGCGAGCCGAGGGCGAGGGAGTACGCGGCGGCGCGGCGCAGCACCGCGGCCTCGTCGGGGCCGTCGGCCGGGAGGTCGACCAGGGCGTGCAGCCCGGCCGCGATGCCCCGGGCGTGGAAGCCGTCGGCGGGCGGCAGCCGGGCGAGCAGCAGATCGCGGCGGCGCCGGTAGCGCAGTCGGCAGGCCCGTACGTGCCGGTCGTAGGCGTGCGTGCCGATGAGGTCGGCGAGCGCCAACTGCCCCACGGCGCCGGTGTGGTAGTCGCTGTACAGCTTGGCCTCGGCGACCGCTCCCACCAGGTGCGGCGGGAGCACCATCCAGCCGAGCCGGAGCGCCGGGCCGAGCGTCTTGGAGGCGGTGCCGAGGTAGACGACGTGGTCGGGGGCCGTGCCCTGGAGCGCGCCCACCGGCTGCCGGTCGTAACGGAATTCGCCGTCGTAGTCGTCCTCGACGACCACCGCGCCGGTCTCCCGGGCCCACGCGGTCAGCGCCCGCCGCCGTACCGGGTGCAGCGTCACCCCGGTCGGGTACTGGTGCGCGGGGGTCACCACGGCGGCGGCCACGCCGGGCGGCAGCGCGTCGGGCCGGGCGCCGCGCGCGTCGGTGGGCAGCGGTACGACCCGGCCACCGTTCCTGCGCACCACCTCGCGGTGGAAGGGCAGCCCCGGGTCCTCCATGGCGATCACCGGCTGCGACCCGCCGCCGAGCACCCCGGCCAGCAGCGCGAGCCCCTGCACATATCCCGAGGTCACCACGATCCGCTCCGGGTCCGCGAGCACCCCGCGGGCCCGCCCCAGGTACTCCGCGAGCGCCGCCCGCAGCTCCGGCCGGCCGCGCGGGTCGCCGTAGTCGTACGCGGCGGACGGTACTGCGGCGAGCGCGTGCCGGGTGGCGCGCAGCCAGGCCGAGGTGGGGAAGGCCGTGACGTCGGGGCTCCCGGGCCGCAGGTCGTGCCGGGGGCGCGGTGTCCCCGGACCGCCGCCCGGCTTCGCGGGGCGCGGCGCGGGACGGTCGGCGACCACCGTGCCCGATCCCTGGCGGGCGGTGAGATAGCCCTCGGCGGTGAGCTGGTCGTACGCCGCCTTGACCGTGCCGCGCGCCAGGCCCGCCTCCTCGGCCAGCCGGCGGGTGGACGGCAGCCGGGCGCCGGGGGCGAGCCGCCCGGAGCGCACGGCGTCCCGCAGCGCCCGCTCCAGTGCCGCGCGCCGGCCCCCGCCGCCGGGCCCGGCGGGCAGCTCGAGTCGCAGGTCCAGGTGGAGGTCGACACCGGAGGCGGACTCCCGGGCGGTGTCCGGCTGATCCGGCTCGTCCAGCTCATCGGAAGTGGGCCAGGAATCACGCATGGAAATGGATCTTATCCGCGACCCACTCTCCCCGTAGATTCACCGGCATGACCACAGAAACAGCAGGTCGGAAGAGCACCGACCCCGTCGTCCCGACCGTCCGCCTCGCCGTCGACAAGCTCGCCCCGCACATCAACCGGGCCATGAACGCCCTGGACGCCGCCGCCCGCGAGGTGAGCCTGGAGGCGCCGCTGCTGGAGCTGGTGCGCGCCCGCGCCTCGCAGCTCAACGGCTGCGCCTACTGCGTCGACACCCACTCCAAGGACGCCCGCGACGGCGGCGAGAGCGAGCGCCGGCTGTACGCGCTGCCGGTGTGGCGCGAGACGCCGTTCTTCACCGCACGCGAGCGCGCCGCCCTGGAAGTCACCGAGGCCGTCACCCGGCTCGCCGACCACCACATCGGCGACGAGGTGTACGGCCGGGCCGCCGCGCACTTCACCGACAAGGAACTGGCCGAGCTGATCTGGGCGATCACCGTCATCAACGCCTGGAACCGGCTCGGCGCCACCGCCCGCCCCTGGCCGCTCGACCCGATCGGGGCCTGACCGGCGACCCGGCCGGGGCACGTACAAGAGGCACGTACAAGGAGCACGCACAAGGGGCACGGGGAGCCTACGCACAGGGGCACGGGGGGCCTGTACGGAGCCGCCGTGGGGGACCCGGCGCGGACGGCCGCCGCGCGCCCCCACGGCGGCTGTCCGTACCACCGCCTCCCCGCCGCCGGGTGCGGACTACCATCAACCGCATGACCCGCGTACTTCTCGCCGAGGACGACGCATCCATCTCGGAGCCGCTCGCACGCGCACTGCGCCGCGAGGGCTACGAGGTCGAGGTGCGCGAGGACGGACCCACCGCTCTGGAGACGGCTCTGCTCGGCGCCGTCGATCTGGTCGTGCTCGACCTGGGCCTGCCCGGCATGGACGGCCTGGACGTGTGCCGCCGGATCCGCACCGAAGGGCACACCTTCCCGGTGCTGGTGCTGACCGCGCGGGCCGACGAGGTGGACACCGTCGTCGGCCTGGACGCCGGCGCCGACGACTACGTGACCAAGCCGTTCCGCCTGGCGGAGCTGCTGGCCCGGGTGCGGGCGCTGCTGCGCCGCGGCACCACCGAGGCCACCGCGCCCGCCACCCACGGCGTGCGGATCGACGTCGAGTCGCACCGGGCCTGGATGGGCGACGACGAGCTGCAGCTGACCGCCAAGGAGTTCGACCTGCTGCGCGTCCTGGTACGGGACGCGGGCCGGGTCGTCACCCGCGAGCAGCTGATGCGCGAGGTCTGGGACACCACCTGGTGGTCCTCGACCAAGACGCTGGACATGCACATCTCGTGGCTGCGCAAGAAGCTCGGCGACGACGCGGCCAGCCCCCGTTACATCTCCACCGTGCGCGGCGTCGGCTTCCGGTTCGAGAAGAACTGACACGCTGCTTCCATGCGCCGCCGTCTGATCTCCTCCACGCTGGCCGTGGTGCTCGTCGTCATCGCGGTCTTCGGGATCTCCCTGGTCATCGTGGAGACCCGGACGATCGAGAACAGCGCCAGGGAGAGCGTGGACTCCGAGGCGGTGCGCCTGGTCGGCATCGTGGAGAACCGCATCCTGGCCGGGGAGAGCATCGACGCCAAGGGCCTGGACCGGCAGATCGCCGAGGACCGCTACGCGGTGGTGCAGGTGCCGGGCCACCCCGAGGTCACCCTGGGCACCCGCCCCAAGGGGCGGGTGATCTCCTCCCGGCAGGCCGGCGGCCACGACGAGAAGGTGCTGGTCGAGGAGGCGCGCTCCAAGGTCAGCCAGGAGATCGGCCGCACCCTGCTGGTGATCCTCGCGGTCGCGCTGCTGGCGGTGCTGGCCGCGGTGATACTGGCCGTGCTCCAGGCGCGCCGCCTGGTCAGCCCGCTCACCGACCTCGCCGAGACCGCCGAACGCCTCGGCTCCGGCGACCCGCGCCCCCGGCACCGCCGCTACGGCGTGCCCGAGCTGGACCGGATCGCCGATGTGCTGGACGCCAGCGCCGACCGGATCGGCCGGATGCTCACCGCAGAGCGGCGGCTTGCCGCCGACGCCTCGCACCAGCTGCGCACACCGCTGACCGCGCTGTCGATGCGTCTTGAGGAGATCGTGGCGACCGCCGACGACCAGGAGACGGTCGCGGAGGAGGCGACCATCGCGCTCGGTCAGGTCGAGCGGCTCACCGATGTCGTGCAGCGGCTGCTCACCAACGCCCGCGATCCGCGCAGCGGCTCCGCCGTCGACTTCGACCTCGACGACGTGATCAAGCAGCAGGTGGAGGAGTGGCGGCCGGCGTACCAGAACGAGAACCGGAGCATCGTCCGCTCCGGCACCCGGGACCTGCGGGCGGTGGGGACCCCGGGCGCGGTGGCGCAGGTGCTCGCCACGCTGATCGAGAATTCGCTGATGCACGGCGCGGGCACGGTCACCCTGCACACCCGGGTCACCGGCAATCAGGCGGTCGTGGAGGTCACCGACGACGGCCAGGGCGTACCGCCGGACCTCGGCGCGCGGGTTTTCGAACGGACCGTCAGCGGGCGCAATTCCACCGGTCTCGGCCTGGCGGTGGCGCGCGATCTGGCGGAGGCGGACGGCGGGCGTCTTGAACTGCTCCAGCAGCGGCCGCCGGTCTTCGCGCTCTTCCTGTCCCGCGAGATCGTGCCGCCCGCGCCGCGCGAGGAGTTCGTCGGCTGAGGCGGTCCGGACCCGGAGCCGGGCCCGGGTTCAGCTGAGGCGGTCCGGCGCCGTTCCCCTGGTCCGGGCGGCGGCCTTGTTCTTCCCCTTGTCGTCGGCCAGGAACGCCTCCGCCTGCTCGACGGCCTCCCGCGCGGGCAGCGCCCGGAACACCCAGGTCCGGTAGGACCAGAAGCGGAAGAGGGTGGCGACACCGATGCCGACGAATTTGAAGATGTTGGCCTGGAGCTGGCTGTCCCAGCCGAAGCCGTACACGGCGGTGTAGAGCACGCCGTTCTCGATCACCAGGCCGATGGCGCTGAAGAAGAGGAAGAGGCTCAGTTCCTTGGTGCGGCCCGCCTTGTCCCGGTCACGGTAGGTGAAGTACCGGAAGCCCAGGTAGTTGAAGGCGATGGAGACCACGGTGGCCAGCACACTGGCCCGTACGGTCTGCAGCTCGGTGTTGTGCCGCACCAGGTTGAAGACACCGATGTTGACCAGCACACCCACGCCGCCCACGACGCCGAACTTCGCGATCTCGCGGTACAACAGCCGCATTCGGCAACGCAGCTCTTGCAGTGCGCTCATGGTGATCGCTCGGCCCTTGTCTGTGGAAGAAGTGGTGAAGCGGTGACGGATGATGCCTCTGCGTGTCTCTGTGCTGTCGTGGCGTCTCCACCTCATGGTAACCGTGCTGTGCGAACCTACAGCGATCCGAGCCGGTCATTCGTGTGGTCGTACGGCGGATACCCTGGCTGTGTCCCCCTATGGGCCCCACCAGCGCACCTCCGGCAGGATAAAACGTGACATTCCCGGTAGTCGGCATGATCGGCGGCGGACAGCTCGCCCGCATGACCCACGAGGCGGGCATCCCGCTCGGCATCAGGTTCAGGATCCTCAGCGACACCCCGCAGGACTCCGCCGCCCAGGTCGTCGGCGACGTCACCGTCGGTGACTACCGGGACCTCGACACGCTGCGCGCCTTCGCCCGGGGCTGCGATGTGATCACCTTCGACCACGAGCACGTGCCGGCCGCGCACCTGCGCGCGCTGGAGGCCGACGGCGTCGTCGTACGGCCGGGGCCCGACGCGCTGCGGCACGCCCAGGACAAGGGCGTCATGCGGACCCGGCTCGCCGAGCTGGGCGTGCCCTGCCCGGTCAACCGGATCGTCGCCGACCCCGCCGACGTCACCCGCTTCGCCGGGGAGGCCGGCGGCTACCCCGTCGTGCTGAAGACGGTGCGCGGCGGCTACGACGGCAAGGGCGTGTGGATCGCCCGCTCCGAGGCCGACGCCGCCGAGCCCTTCAAGGCGGGCGTCCCGGTGCTCGCCGAGGAGAAGGTCGACTTCGTACGGGAGCTGGCCGCCAATGTCGTCCGCTCGCCGCACGGGCAGGCCGTCGCGTACCCGGTCGTGGAGTCCGTCCAGGTGGACGGCGTCTGTGACACGGTGATCGCGCCCGCGCCCGGCTTGCCGGAGGAGCTGTCGGCCAAGGCGCAGCAGCTGGCGCTGACCGTGGCCCGCGAACTGGGCGTGGTCGGCCACCTCGCCGTCGAGCTGTTCGAGGTCCGCGCCGCCGACGGCACGCCCGGCATCCTCGTCAACGAACTGGCGATGCGCCCGCACAACAGCGGCCACTGGACCATGGACGGCGCCGCCACCTCGCAGTTCGCCAACCACCTGCGGGCCGTCCTCGACCTGCCGCTCGGCGACCCGCGCCCGCGCGCCCGCTGGACGGTGATGGCCAATGTGCTCGGCGGCGACTTCCCCGACATGTACGCCGCCTATCTGCACTGCATGGCGCGCGACCCCGGCCTGAAGATCCACATGTACGGCAAGGACGTGAAGCCCGGCCGTAAGGTCGGCCATGTCACCACCTACGGCGACGACCTGGCGGACGTGCGCGAGCGCGCCCGGCACGCGGCCGACTACCTGCGAGGAACGATCGATGAGTAACCCCGCCGCCGACCCGGCCACGGCCCCGCTGGTCGGCATCGTGATGGGCTCGGACTCCGACTGGGAGGTCATGGAGCCCGCCGCGCGCGTCCTCGACGAGTTCGAGGTGCCCTACGAGGTCGACGTCGTCTCCGCGCACCGCATGCCGCACGAGATGATCGCCTACGGCGAGCGGGCCGACGGCCGCGGCCTGAAGGCGATCGTGGCCGGCGCCGGCGGCGCCGCCCACCTGCCGGGCATGCTCGCCTCGGTCACCCCGCTGCCGGTCATCGGTGTGCCGGTGCCGCTGAAGTACCTCGACGGCATGGACTCGCTGCTGTCCATTGTCCAGATGCCGGCCGGCGTGCCGGTCGCCACCGTCTCGGTGGCGGGCGCGCGCAACGCGGGCCTGCTGGCCATCCGGGTGCTGGCCGCGCACGACCCCGAACTCCTGGAGCGGATGCGGGAGTTCCAGCAGTCGCTGAACGAACAGGCCACCGAGAAGGGCAAGCGGCTGCGCGCCAAGGTCAAGGGCGCCAGCGGCTTCGGCTTCTAGGCTTCGGCTTCCGGGGCTTCGGCTGTGGCGCCCGGCCCGGAATCCGCTTCCCGAACCTCAGGAGGAAACACCGTCGTGGACCCGCTGACGCACGCCCGCGAACTGCTCGCCGCCCACCCCGTGGTGGACGGGCACAACGATCTGCCGTGGGCGCTGCGCCACCAGGTGTCGTACGACCTCGACCGGCTCGACATCGCCGCCGACCAGAGCGACCGGCTGCACACCGACATCCCGCGGCTGCGGGCCGGCGGGGTCGGCGCGCAGTTCTGGTCGGTGTACGTGTCGGTGGAGCTGACCGGCGGCGAGGCCGTCACCGCGACGCTCGAACAGATCGACGTCGTCCGCCGGCTGACCGAGCGTTACCCGGCCGACCTGCGGCTCGCGCTGACCGCCGACGACATGGAGGCGGCCCGCGCCGAGGGCCGGATCGCCTCCCTGATGGGCGCCGAGGGCGGCCACTCCATCGACTGCTCGCTCGGCACCCTGCGCGGCCTGTACGAACTGGGCGTCCGCTACATGACGCTCACGCACAACGACAACACCCCGTGGGCGGACTCGGCGACGGACAAGCCCGCGGCGGGCGGCCTCACCGCGTTCGGCGAGGAGGTGGTCCGCGAGATGAACCGGCTCGGCATGCTGGTGGACCTCTCCCACGTGGCGCCCGACACGATGCGGGCCGCGCTGCGGGTCGCGCAGGCCCCGGTGCTGTTCTCGCACTCCTCGGCCCGCGCCGTCTGCGACCACGTGCGCAACATTCCCGACGACGTACTGGCCGCGCTGCCCGGCAACGGCGGCGTCGCGATGGCCACCTTCGTACCGAAGTTCATCCTCCCGGCCGCGATCGAGTGGACGCTGGCCGCCGACGAGAACATGCGCGCCCACGGGCTGCACCCGCTGGACACCACGCCGGAGGGCATGACCGTCCAGCGCGCGTACGAGGCCGCGCACCCGCGCCCGCTCGCCACCGCGGCCACCGTCGCCGACCACCTCGACCACATGCGCGAGGTCGCGGGCGTCGACCACATCGGCCTCGGCGGCGACTACGACGGCACCGCCTTCACCCCGGCCGACCTCGCCGACGTCTCCGGCTACCCGCACCTGATCGCCGAGCTGGTCCGCCGCGGCTGGTCCGACGCCGACCTCGCCAAGCTGACCTGGCGCAACGCCGTCCGGGTGCTGCGCGACGCCGAGACCGCGGCGGTGGCGATCCGCGCGCGCCGCGGCCCGTCGGCGGCGACGATCGAGCAGCTCGACGGCGCGCGGGGCTGATCCGCCGGAGACGGCCTAGAGCACCTTGCGGCGGACCAGCGCGCCCAGGGTCAGGGCCGCGGGCAGCAGCGGCACCCAGACGGTGACGATGCGGAAGCCGAGGACGGCGGAGGCGGCGGCCGTGGTGGAGGAGCCCGCGGCGACCAGGGCCACGGCGAGCGCCGCGTCGACCGAGCCGATGCCGCCGGGCGTCGGCACGGCCGCGGCCAGGCAGGTCGCCGCCAGGTAGGCGAGGGCGGCGTGCGCGGCCGGTACGGGCACGCCGAGCGCGAGCGTGACCGCGGCGAGCCCGGCCGCCTGGAGCGCGGGGAAGGCGAAGGAGCCGCCCCACAGGGCGAGGACGCGGGCGGGCCTGGCGTGCAGCATCCGGGCGTCGGTGAGCGCCGCCGCGAGGAAGTCCCGTACGACCCGGCGCAGCGGCCGGACCAGCGCGAGAGCGAGGGCCGCCGCGGCGAGCGCGGTGGCCGCCAGCAGCCCGAACAGCAGCAGCGCGCCGCCGTCGGGCACGAGCCCGTCCAGGTGCAGCGCGTGCGGGAAGAGCACCAGCAGGACCAGCAGCAGCATCACCCGGCCGACGGACTCCGCCAGCGAGTACAGCGCGAGCGCGGCCGAGGAGCGGATCAGCGACAGGCCCTGGGTGCGCAGGAAGCGCAGATTGACCGCGCCCGCGCCGATCCCGGCGGGCGCGAGCTGGCCGGCGGCCGACGCGGCGAACTGCGTGGCCAGCAGCCGTGCGGGCGGCAGCGGTTCGAGCACCGTGCCCTGCCGGGCGACGGCGTTGGCGACCCAGCCGAGGCCGGTGGCCGCGAGCGCCGCCAGCAGCCAGCCGCGGTTCGCGGCCAGCAGGTCGTGGCCGCCGGTCTCCATCACCGACCAGTGCCGCGATATCCAGCCGCCGACCAGCACCACGGGTATCAGCCCGGCGAGCGTGCGCCAGGGCATCCGCCGGACGCGGCGGCGGGCGGGCACCCCCGGCGCGCCGCCCGGCGGCACCGGCGGGCCCGCCATGGGGCCGGCGTCCGCTTCCGGCTGGTCCATGGCCACCGCTCTCGGTCGTCTCCGCCGGTCGTGCGCCCACCGGATCGTCGTGCCGCTCGTCGTGTCGCGAGCAGTTTCCACCGGTGGGGCGTCGGCCGGACGACGGCCGGGTTTCGGCGGGGTGACGCGTCGCCGGTCAGCAGGCGCAGAGGCAGAAGGGGTGGCCGGCCGGGTCGGCGTAGACCCGCCAGTTGCGGGTGCCGTCGAGGTCGCCCTCCAGCAGCGTGGCGCCCAGCGCGAGCACCTGCTTCTCGGCGGCGTCCAGCTCCGCGCGCTCGACGGCGATGTCGAGGTGGAACTGCTGCGGCCGCTCGGGGTCGGGCCAGGACGGCGGGCGGTGGCCGACGGCGAGCTGGAAGGACAGCCGCTGGCCGCCCTCGCGGTTGAGGTCGACCCAGTCGTCCTCCGCCTCGTCCACCTCGACGGTGCCGCCGACCAGTTCGGCGTAGAAGGCGGCGAGCGCGCGCGGGTCGGGACAGTCCAGGACGACCGCGCCCAGGGTGCCGATCATGACGGATTCCTCTCGTGGTGGCCTGTCGTACATCGAATCGCGTTACCGCTATATGCCCTTCAGCCGGTAACGGTTACTCCATCATGGCGGAGTGGCGGTAACGTGGCAAGGGTGGAGCAGCCCGGCGAACGCAGTCCCGCTCCTGGACCGTTGCGGCTGGTCCAGGACCTGGTGAACACCGTTGACCTCGAAGGCGGCACCGAGGAGTTGGGGGCGCCGGAGGCGCTGGCCGCCTGGGCGGGGGAGCGCGGCGTCCAGGGCCCCGGCTTCGACGCCGGCGGACTCGCCGACGTCCTGGTGCTGCGCGAGGCGCTGCGGGACGTGTGCCAGGCGCACACGGGGGTGGACGTGCCAGCCGGCACGCTGGAGGCGCTCGCGGCCCTGCTGGAGCGCGCGCCGCTGCGGCTCGCGGTCGACGCCGAGGGCGGCGCCGCCGTACGCCCGGCCGCCGGTCTCACCGGACCGGCCGCGCTCACCGCCGAGGTGGCCGCCGCCGTCGCCGCGGCCGTCGCGGACGGTACCTGGGCGCGGCTGAAGGCGTGCGCGGCCGACACCTGCCGCTGGGTGTACTACGACCGCAGCCCGTCCGGCCGCAGCCGCTGGTGCACGATGGCGATCTGCGGCAGCCGCGCCAAGATGCGTGCCTACCGCAGCCGTACGCGCTGACGGCGCCCGCGCCTTCGTGGGCTTTCTGGGCTTCCTGGGCTTTCTGGGAGGCGGGCGCTACGCGGAGGGGCGGCCCATCGCGCGGTAGGTCCAGCCCGCCTTGCGCCAGACCTCGGGGTCGAGCGTGTTGCGGCCGTCGATGATCCGGCGGTGCCGGGCCACGTCGGCGAGGGCGGCGGTGTCCAGTTCGCGGAATTCCCGCCACTCGGTCAGGTGCAGGACGAGGTCGGCGCCGCGTACGGCGTCCAGCGGCGTGGCCGCGTACCGCAGCGTCGGGAAGACCCGCTTGGCGTTCTCCATGCCCTTGGGGTCATAGACGGTGACCTGGCCGCCCTGGAGGTGTATCTGCCCGGCCACATTGAGTGCGGGGGAGTCGCGCACATCGTCGGAGTCCGGCTTGAAGGTGGCGCCGAGCACCGCGATCCGGCGGCCCAGCAGGCTGCCGCCGACCGCCTCGCGGGCCATCTCCACCATGTGGGTGCGGCGCCGCATGTTGATCGAGTCGACCTCGCGCAGGAAGGTCAGCGCCTGGTCGGCGCCGAGTTCGCCGGCGCGCGCCATGAAGGCGCGGATGTCCTTGGGCAGGCAGCCGCCGCCGAAGCCGATGCCGGCGCGCAGGAATTTGTGGCCGATCCGGTCGTCGTGGCCGA
This sequence comes from Actinacidiphila alni, assembly GCF_900112845.1. Classification (GTDB taxonomy): domain Bacteria; phylum Actinomycetota; class Actinomycetes; order Streptomycetales; family Streptomycetaceae; genus Actinacidiphila; species Actinacidiphila alni. Next base: position 37,296 of record NZ_FONG01000008.1, on the reverse strand, counting down.
TCGCCTCGGCGAGCTTGGCGACATCGCCGCCGGCCGCCTCGCTGACCTCGGCCATGGCGTTGATGAAGGAGATCTTCGTGGCGAGGAAGGCATTGGCGGCGGTCTTGACGAGTTCGGCGGTCGGGAAGTCCGTGACGACGAACGGCGTGCCTTCTGCGACGGGTACGGAGTAAACCTCCCGCAGCAGTGATTCGGCGCGCTCACTGGTGACGCCGACCACGATCCGGTCCGGGTGCAGGGTGTCCTGGACGGCAAAGCCCTCGCGCAGGAATTCGGGATTCCAGGCCAGTTCCGCGTCGGCACCGGCCGGTGCCAGTTCCCGCAGCCGCTCCGCCAGCCGGGCCGCGCTGCCCACCGGCACGGTCGACTTGCCGACCACCAGCGCCGGGCGGCGCAGATGCGGGGCGAGCAGCGAGAAGGCGCTGTCCACGAAGCTCATGTCGCACGCGTACTCGCCGTGCTTCTGCGGGGTGTTGACGCAGACGAAGTGGACGTCGCCGAACTCGGCCACCTCCTCCCAGGAGGTGGTGAAGCGCAGCCGCCCGCTGGAACCGTCGATCCCCGCCACATGACGCGCGAGCAAGTCCTCCAGGCCCGGCTCGTACATGGGGACCCTGCCCCGCGCGAGCATCTCGATCTTGCTCGGCTCGATGTCGAGGCCGAGGACCTCGAAACCCAGTTCCGCCATCGCGGCGGCATGGGTGGCGCCGAGATAGCCGGTGCCGATGACGGTGAGCTTCAGAGGCATGCCGGAGAGCATAGTCGGCATGGAGCGGGCCAAATAATGGGCGGCCGGGGGAGCACCTGCGGAGATCTGGTCCACAATGCGTGGACAGATCCAAGGGGTGGGGACCAAGGGGTGGGGAGCGACCGTGGGTGACGCGAGCGGCAGAGAAGTGAAGGAGCCGGCGCCCGGGCCGGCAACGGTGACGGACTCCGGGGCGGAGGGGAATCCGGAGGCGGGTACGGCCACGGGGTCGGAGCAGGACGGACCCATATCCCGGGCGCCGGACGTCACGGACCCGGAGGCCGGGCCTGTCATCGAAGACCCGGAGGCCGACCCGGAGGCCGAGCCGGGAACCGGGCCCGGCACCGAACCGGACAAGGCGCGGCGGCGCCGGCGGCGCACCCGGCGCGTGCTGTACGCCGCCCTCGTCCTGCTGTGCACCGGCGCGCTGCTGATCGTCGGCACCGGCTGGTGGGCGTACGAGCACTACACCGGCCGCGTCGAGCGCATCCCGAACGCCTTCCCGACCAATGTCCCGGCCGCCGCGAAGCCGCCGCCCTCCAAGGACGGCAGCCAGACCTTCCTGCTGGTCGGTGTGGACGCCCGATCCGACCTGCCGACCACCGGCAAGGACGCCAAGGCGCCGGAGTGGAAGCCGGGCGCCCAGCGCAGCGACACGATGATGCTGGTGCACCTGCCCGCCGACCACAAGCACGCCTATGTCGTCTCGCTGCCGCGCGACTCCTGGGTGAGCATCCCCGGCCACGGCCAGGCCAAGCTCAACGCGGCCTTCTCCTGGGGCGGCCCGCCACTGTTGATCGACACCGTGCAGCGGCTCACCAAGGTGAAGATCGACCACCTCGCGGTGATCGACTGGAGCGGTTTCAAGAAGCTGACCGACGCGGTCGGCGGCGTGGACATCACCGTCGACAAGACCGTCTCGCGGCGCAACGGCCCCGGCGGCGTCTGGACCGCGGGCACCCACCACATGAACGGCGACGACGCGCTCGACTACGTACGCGAGCGCTACGGCCTGCCGCGCGGCGACCTCGACCGTACGCACCGGCAGCAGAATTTCCTGCGGGCCGTGCTGTCCAAGATGCTCTCCGGCGGCACCTTCACCAACCCGCTGAAGCTGAAGCGGACCCTGGACCAGGTGACGGACGTGGTGAGCGTGGACGACAAGCTGTCCAACGGTGATCTGCGCGGACTGGTGTGGAACATGCGCGGGGTGCGCTCGTCGGACATGGTGTTCATGAACGCGCCGATCTCCGGCTTCGACACCATCCAGAAGCAGTCCGTGGTGCTGCTCGACCCCAACGGCACGTCCGAGCTGTGGCAGGCGATCCGCAACGACACCATGGGCGACTACCTCGCGACCAACACGGTCGACCGGCTCGGCGACAAGGTGTCATGAACGTCACGTAGGTGGCGCGTGGCGCGCGGGCCTAGGATCATTGGGTTACTTAACGGTAGTTAGCACTTGGCACTCGGGGAGTGAGACACCTTGGCCGGATCCTCCGACTTCGACCTTTTCCGGACCTCCGAGGAGCACGACATGCTCCGGGACGCGGTCCGCTCGCTCGCCGAGGCGAAGATCGCGCCGTTCGCCGCGGAGGTGGACGAACAGGGCCGCTTCCCGCAGGAGGCCCGGGACGCGCTGGAGGCCAACGACCTGCACGCCGTGCACGTCCCCGAGGCGTACGACGGCGCCGGCGCCGACGCGCTGTCCACCGTCATCGTGATCGAGGAGGTCGCGCGGGTCTGTGCCTCCTCCTCCCTCATCCCGGCGGTCAACAAGCTCGGCTCGCTGCCGGTGCAGCTGTCCGGCTCGGAGGAGCTGAAGGCGAAGTACCTGGGCGCGCTGGCCCGCAAGGAGGGCATGTTCTCGTACTGCCTGTCCGAGCCCGAGGCCGGTTCCGACGCGGCGGGCATGAAGACCCGCGCGGTGCGCGACGGCGACAGCTACGTACTCAACGGCGTCAAGCGCTGGATCACCAACGCGGGCGTCTCCGACTTCTACACGGTGATGGCCGTCACCGACCCCGACAAGCGCTCCAAGGGCATCTCGGCCTTCGTGGTCGAGAAGGACGACGAGGGCCTCTCCTTCGGCGCCCCGGAGAAGAAGCTCGGCATCAAGGGCTCGCCGACCCGCGAGGTCTACTTCGACAACGTCCGCATCCCCGCCGACCGCCTCATCGGCGCCGAGGGCACCGGCTTCGCCACCGCCATGAAGACGCTGGACCACACCCGCGTCACCATCGCCGCCCAGGCCCTCGGCATCGCCCAGGGCGCCCTGGACTACGCCAAGGGCTACGTCGCCGAGCGCAAGCAGTTCGGCAAGGCCATCGCCGAATTCCAGGGCATCCAGTTCATGCTCGCCGACATGGCGATGAAGCTCGAAGCGGCCCGCCAGCTCACGTACGCGGCGGCCGCCAAGTCCGAGCGCACGGACAGCGACCTGACCTTCTTCGGCGCCGCCGCCAAGTGCTACGCCTCCGACGTCGCCATGGACATCACCACCGACGCCGTCCAACTCCTCGGCGGCTACGGCTACACGCGCGACTACCCGGTCGAGCGCATGATGCGCGACGCGAAGATCACGCAGATCTACGAGGGCACCAATCAGGTGCAGCGCATCGTGATGGCGCGAAACCTTCCCTAGGGCGCAACGATCCGGGGGCGTTCGCTATGTCCGGCAATCGTCCGTAGGGCGGGGGTTCGGACGGGTGGGAACGTCACCCGGCGCCTGGTTGTGGTCGGTTTGCGATCAATTGACAAGCGGACTCGACGGCTTGTAGAGGTTTGGTGCCACAAGCGGCGCGGGACGAGGTCCCGCGCCCTGTGTGCTTCCTCGCTTGTGATCCGATCCCGTGAAGGGAAGACGTGTCCATATCCCGCCGCACCGCCATCGCGGTGCGTTCCATTGGCGTCGCCTCCGCCGCAGCCGCGCTCGCGCTCGGCGTCGCAGGCAACGCGCTCGCGTGCAGCATCACCGAATTCTCCGCAGAAGCCGGCTGTGACAACGGCCAGGGCTTCATCAATGTGACCGACAAGGACGGCTCCGGCACCCTGGTGACGATCACCGTCTCGCAGGGCGACACGGTCGTCGCGACCAAGTCCGACGTCAGGGGCAAGGGGGGCAACGGCGAGGTCGTCAGCATCCCCGTCGACTGGCAGCCCGACACCACGTACCGCGTCCACGTGAAGACGCAGAACAACCGGCTCGTGGACAAGGACATCACGCCCGACGTGGTGACCGGTTCGGCCGCCTGCAAGGTGGACACGCCGCCCACGACGCCGGCCACCACGCCCTCGGACACCCCGTCCGACACCCCCTCGGACACGCCGTCCGACACCCCGTCGACGGCTCCGTCCGACACCCCGAGCGCGACGCCGAGCACCAGCGGTGCGGCGGTCGTCGCCGACACCAACGCCCCCTCGCCCGCGGCCGGTGGCACCACCGACCTCGCCGAGACCGGTGGCGGCAGCAACACCGGGATGATCGCCGGTATCGCCGGCGCCCTGGTCGTCGTCGGCGGTGGCGCCGTGTTCGGCCTGCGCCGCCGTACGGCCGGCGCGCGGCACTGACGCCACGCGGCCACGTTCCACGATCACAAGGGCGCGGCCCCCACAGCGAACTCGCTGTGGGGGCCGCGCCCTTCGTGCGGACGGACCTACTTGGTGACCGTCACCTTCTGGTCGTTCTTCAGCTCGTCGAAGAGCTGCTTGGCCTTCGTCATGTCCCACTTGACGGCGTCACCGTCGTTGGGCGTCATGTAGTTGGCGTTGGCGATCGGCACGGTGATGGAGTTGCCGCTGCCGCCCGTGACGCCCTTCATGGCCCAGAACATCGAGGTCAGGTTCATCAGGCTCATCTTCTTGTCGACGATGAGCGTGTCGAGGCCGGACCCGATCACCGGGTAGAGCTTGAACGGGTTCAGGATCGTCGTCGGCGAGGCCGCCTGGTGGGCCAGCGTGGACAGGAACTTCTGCTGGTTGCGCATCCGGCCGAGGTCCTGGTCGGCCTCCTGGTGCCGCTGCCGCACGAAGGCCAGCGACTGCTTGCCGTTGAGCTTCTGGCAGCCGGCCGGGAAGTCGGCGCCGGACGCCTTGTCCTTCAGCGGCTTGTCCAGGCACATGTTGACGCCGCCGAGCGCGTTCACCAGGTTCACGAAGCCGGCGAAGCCGATCTCGGCGTAGTGGTCGATGTGCAGGCCGGTGTTGTACTCGACCGTGCGGGTCAGCAGCTCCGGGCCGCCGTCGGCGTACGCGCGGTTCAGCTTGTGGGTGGAGGCCGCGTAGCGCTTGCCCGACTCCTTGCCGGTGAAGGCCGGGATCGTCACGTACGAGTCGCGCGGCAGGCTCATCATCGTGGAGCCGTTGCTGCCGGTGTGCAGGATCATCATCGAGTCGGTGCGCTGGCCCTCGGCGGCGCCGGTGTGCAGGTCCTTCTCGTCCTGCTTGGTCAGCCCCTCACGGCTGTCGGAACCGACGATGAGGTAATTGGTGCCCTTGCCCGTCGGCGGCCGGTCCTCGACCTTGCTCAGGTCCACCTCGCGGCGCACCTTGGAGTCGGCCCAGAAGTACGTGGAGACGGACACCACGAGCAGCACGACGACCAGACCGAGCGCCGTGACGCCGATCTTCTTGCGGGTGCTCCAGCGGCGGGTGCGCGTGCCGGTGCCGCCGCCGGTCGACGGCGGGCCGTAGCCGCCGCCTCCGGGGCCGCCGGGACCACCGGGGCCGGAACCGCCGGGACCACCGGGGCCGCCGGGCTGGGCCGGGCGGCGTGCGGGCTGCGGTGGGACACCGCCGGCTGCTGCGGCGGCCCGGCGCGGCGACAGTTCGGGCGGCAGCGGCGGCTCGGAAGCACGGCGCTGCTCGGTGTCATCACTCCAACCACTCATGCTGGAAGTGTGCCCGGCCAGGGCTGACGACCGGGAATCCACGGCGGTTCTGTAGCAGACCCGATGCATTCGGCCACCGGCCGCAACCGTTTCGCAACGGACATAAGGTGGCTGACATGATCGATCGTTCCGACGTCCCGTCGCTCCCGGGAAAGCCCACCTCGGCGTCCCGCATCACGCTCTCCCACATCATGAGCGCGCACGACACCAATCTGCTCGGCACCGTGCACGGCGGCGTCGTCATGAAGCTCGTGGACGACGCGGCGGGCGCCGTCGCCGGACGGCACTCCGGCGGACCCGCGGTCACCGGCGCGATGGACGAGATGATCTTCCTGGAGCCGGTCAGGGTCGGTGACCTGCTGGCGGTGAAGGCCCAGGTCAACTGGACGGGCACCACCTCCATGGAAGTCGGCGTCCGCGTCGTCGCCGAGCGCTGGAACGAATCCGGCCCCGCCAAGCAGGTCGCCACCGCCTACCTGGTCTTCGTCGCCGTCGACGTCGACGGCAAGCCGCGCAATGTCCCGCCGGTCCTCCCCGAGACCGACCGCGACCGCCGCCGCTGGCAGGAGGCCCAGATCCGCCGCACCCACCGCCTCGCCCGCCGCCGCGCCATCCTGGAGCTGCGCCGCACCCGCGCGGCGGAGGGCCTGGAGGACTGAGGTCCCGGCGGACCGGGCGCGGGGGCGGGCGTACAGGCGGGCGTACGGGCTAGCAGCCCACGTCGTCACCGGTGAGCGGCGTGTCCTCGGTGCCGGTGGAGCCCGGGTCGGCGGTGACCGGGGTGACCGCCTTGAAGTCCGTGCCGAGGGTGACCCGCATCGTCTTGCCCTGGCCGGGGACGGCGACCAGCTCGGCGCCGGGCAGCGCGGTGGCCAGGGAGGCGGCGGAACGGTCCCAGCCCGGGTCGTAGTGGATGACGGTCCGCTCGGAGCGGTGCTCGGAGGTGCCGGGGGTGCCGACGGTGGCGAAACCGGTCGCGGCCAGCGCCTTCTGGGCGGTCGCGGCGAGCCCGCTGGTGTCGGTGCCGTTCTCCACCGAGACCCGGATCGTCGCCGGGGCGACGTCCACCTTGACGCCCTTGTGCTTCTTCTTCGCGTGGTGCACGGCCAGCGGCCGGTCCGCCCGGATCGCGGCCCACATCTTCCCGGCCTTCGCGGTGTCCCACTTCACGGTGGAGCCGACCCCGTCGACCTCGTAGTCGGTGTCGCTCAGCGGCACCGAGCCGAATTCCGACGAGCCCGCCGAGAAGTTTTTCATGCCCTCCGCGAGGTCGATCAGATCGCTCGACTTCAGGTTCTGGTCGGCCCGCACCGACCCGAGCACCGTCGAGGCGACCTTGCTGAGCTCCAGCGGATTGGCCAGCACACCGCCGCTGGTGACCTTGTGGATGATCTGCGCCATGAAGCGCTGCTGCCGCTGCATCCGCCCGAGGTCCGCCGCGGCGTCCAGATGCCGGGCACGTACGTACTGCAGCGCCTGCCCGCCGTCCAGCTTGCTGGTGCCGACCGGCAGGTCGAGGCCGGTGTAGGAGTCCTTCAGCGGGCGCGTCGTGCAGACCTGGACGCCGCCGATGACGTCGACCGTCTTCATGAAGCTGGTGAAGTCGATCTCCAGGTAGTGGTCGATGTGCACACCGGTCATCTGCTCGACGGTCCGCACCGTCAGCTTGGGGCCGCCGTCCGCGTACGCCTCGTTGATCTTGGCCGGGTGGGTGTCCGGCTGCGCGTCGGTCGCGGGCGCGGCGTTCGCCGTACCGGACGCGGAGGGGTCCGACGACGATGACGACGATGACGGCGGAGGGGACGAGGCGGGCGTCACGGGGGCCGTGGGGGAGGCCGACGCGGATGGATGGTCCGGCAGCCGTACGTACGTGTCGCGCGGGATGCTGACGATGCTTGCCCGCGACCGGTCCGCCGACAGATGCACCAGCATGATCGTGTCGGTGCAGTGACAGGGCGCCCCGCCCAGGTGGTACGCCTTCTTCTCCGCCGGGTCGAGCCCGTCGCGCCCGTCGGTGCCGACCAGCAGGAAATTGGTGCCCTTGGAACCGTCGGGCCGCCCCTCCATGCCGCCGAACGCGTCCACCCGGTCGATGGCGCCGCTCACCCCGGTCAGTACGGCGTGCCCGACGCCGCTCGCGGTGATGACCAGCAGGGCCAGGCCGCCCGCGATCCGGGTGCTCCAGCGGATCGGGGGACGTCGTCGGGTGGGCGGCACTGGGGATCCCTCCGCGCGGGGGACAGGGACGTGCGGACCCGTTCAGGCTAGGGACAAATAGGACTGTCGGTCTTGACCCCACGCGCTGGTGTCCCCCGTTAGCGGTAACGTTTGCCCCGATGAACGCCGCCGACCAAGACCCCGCCGCACCCCGGCCCGCACAGCAGCCCGCGCCTCTGCCCGCGCCGCACTTCTCCGCCGCCCCGGCGGTCTCCGTGATCATGCCGGTGCTCGACGAGGAGCGTCATCTGCGCGACTCCGTCCGGCACATCCTGGCGCAGGACCACCCCGGCGAGCTGGAGGTCGTGATCGCGCTCGGTCCCTCCAAGGACCGCACCGACGAGATCGCCGCCGAACTGGCCGCCGCCGACCCGCGGGTGCGCACGGTGCCCAATCCCACCGGCCGCACCCCCGCCGCGCTCAACGCGGCGATCGCCGCGTCCCGGCACCCCGTCGTCGTCCGCGTCGACGGCCACGGCATGCTCTCGCCGAACTACATCGCCACCGCCGTCCGGCTGCTGGCGGAGACCGGCGCGGCCAATGTCGGCGGCATCATGCACGCCGAGGGCGAGAACGACTGGGAGCGGGCCGTCGCCGCCGCGATGACCTCGAAGATCGGCGTCGGCAACGCGGCCTTCCACACCGGCGGCGCCGCCGCCCCCGCCGACACCGTCTACCTCGGCGTCTTCCGCCGCGAGGTGCTGGAGCGCCAGCGCGGCTACAACGTGGAGTTCATCCGCGCCCAGGACTGGGAGCTGAACTACCGCATCCGCGAGGCCGGCCACCTCATCTGGTTCTCGCCCGAGCTGCGGGTCTCCTACCGGCCGCGGCCCTCGGTGCGCGCGCTGGCCAAGCAGTACAAGGACTACGGGCGCTGGCGGCGCGTCGTCACCCGCTACCACCGCGGTTCGGTCAACCTGCGCTATCTCGCGGCCCCCGTCGCCCTGCTGGCCAACGTGGCGGGCCTGGTCGTCGGCGCGGCCGTCACCCCGTGGGCGCTGCTGGTGCCCGCCGCGTACGTCGCCGCCATCACGGCCGGCTCGCTGCCCGCGGGCCGCGGACTGCCGGTGGGCGCCCGGCTGCGGATCCCGCTCGCGCTGGCCACCATGCACATGTGCTGGGGCTACGGCTTCCTGACCAGCCCGCGCTCGCTGGCCCGCCGGGTGATCGCCAGCCGTCGCCCGGCGGTGCGCGACGGCGAGGACGCGCGCGTACAGGCGTAGCCGCCTTCTCGGCACCGTACGGCAGCGGCCCGCGGGGAGTGTCCCCCGCGGGCCGCTGCCGTATATATACGGCCCGTCCTACCAGCGGTAGATCGGCAGGACCTCCATGCAGCCGGTGGTGTCCGCGCCGTTGGTGGCGTCGGCCGTCGTCGGCACCGAGCCGCTCTTCGGCAGCGTCTTGCTGAAGTCCGTGCCGGTCTTCCAGTCGGCACCGATGGTCAGCGTGATCGCGCTGACGTCCGCGTCCGCCTTCACGTTCGCCGCCGGGATCTTCAGCGCCTTGGCGACCGCCGTCGCGTCCGCCTTGCCCTGCGCGCCGCCGCTCGTCGGATACACCAGCCGGGTGCCGGGGCTGGGCTTGGCCTCCTGCGTCGCCTTCGCCTGGGTGAAGCCCGCGCCCTGGAGGGCGGTGGCGATGTCACCCGCGCGGTGCCCGGTCGGCACCCCGTCGGAGGTGCCGGCCGTGCCGTTGACGACCGTGACCGGGATGGTGCCCGCGGCGGCGGCCGGCGGCCCGGACGGCGCGCTCGTGGTCGGCTTGGCCGACGGAGAACCGGACGCCGGGGTCTTCGCCTTGCCGTTGGCGTCCATCGCCACGTCGTTGCGCAGCAGCGACCAGACCTGGGCGGCGTCCGCGGACGGGATGTAGTGCGCGTCCGGCGCCTCGGGGTCCGCGTCGTGCGGCATCGTCAGCATCGTGATGCGGTTCGACGGCACGGTCTTCAGCTCCATGCCCAGGTCGTACAGCTTCTTCGGGGTGCCGATCTCCTTGGACACCTCGAAGGCCGACATCGCGGTGGTCGCGATCTTGTTGAGCTTGCCCGGGTTGGTGAAGAGATTCTGGCTGCGCAACTGCCGGATCAGCGAACTCATGTACATGTGCTGGGCCTTGGCGCGCATCGCGTCACTGCCCCACGCGTGCCGGGTGCGCAGCCACTGCAGTGCGGTCTCGCCGTAGACCTTCTGCTTGCCCGCCTTCAGGTGCAGGTGCGAGCCGCCGGGCTGCGCCGGGGTGGAGTGGTCGTCCACGTTCTCCTTGACGCAGACCTCGACACCGCCGACGACGTCGGCCATCTTCACCACACCGGAGAAGTCGATGGTCAGCCAGTGGTCGATGTAGACGCCGGTCAGATTCTGCACGGTCGCGAGCGTGCAGCCCGCGCCGCCGCGGCCCAGCGACTCGTTGATGATGGCGTTGGTCGCCGCGTACACCTTGTGCGTCTTGGGGTCCGTGCACTGCGGGATGTTGACCCGGGTGTCGCGCGGGATGCTGACCACCGACATGTTGCTGCGGTCCGCCGACAGGTGGGCGATCATGATCACATCGGCCCGCGGCGGCTCGCCGACGGTGCTGCGGGCGCCGCCGAGCTTGAGGTCCTCGGCGTCATTGCGGCTGTCCGAGCCCAGGATCAGGATGTTCATCGGGGTGTCGCCGTTGGCGTTCGCCTTGGTCTTGGCCACATTCGTGCTGCCGCTGACGCGCTCGCCCTTGCGGATCTTGCCCGACAGGTACTCGTAGTAGCCGTACGCGGCGCCCGCCGTGCCCAGCACCGCGACCGCGAGGCCGATCGACACCCACTTCAGGATGCGCTTCCTACGGCTCTTGGGCCGCCGCCGCGGGCCGCCGCGACGGTGCCCGCCGCCGCTGCCCGCGCCGCGCGGCTCGGGTATTCGGCCCGGCGGTTCCTCCCCGCCGGAGGCGGGGTCGTCCGCGCCGAGGGCGTAGGAGTCGTCCGCGCCGGGCGCGTAGGAACGGGCGTCGTCCCGGTACAGGCCCTCGTCCCACCCGAGATTGTCCGGGTTCGAGGCCGTACCGAAGCCGTTCCCTCCCACCGTGCCGTCGCGCATCCAAACCTCCCCTGTGGCGTAAAGTACGCGGCCCATACTGCGCCGTCCCACTGTCAGACGGCTATGAGCGGCTCAGAGTTGCACCGCGGGATCTTCAATTAGCGGACGCGCGCGCTCCGCCCGGCGGGCGCCGCGCACAGGGCGCGGCGCCGCGTACGCGGTGCGTCACGGCTGGTGAGGTGCGTCACGAGACGGTGAGGTCACGAGACGGTGCGTCGCGAGACAGTGCTCAGGAGGCAGCGGGTCACGAGACGCACTTGGTGCTGTCGGCCTCGGTCTTCGGCAGGTCCGCCGGGGCGGCGGTCGGCGGCCCGATCGGGGTGCCCGGCGCCACGAAGTCCTTGCCGAGCGTCAGCGTCATGTACTCCAGCGGCGCCGCGTCCTTGGTGCCCTGCTTCAGCGCGGAGGCCGGCAGCCCCATCATCGCGGCCAGCGACCGCGCCTGGTCGGCCTGGTTCGGCGCGTAGCTGAGGAACGTCTTGTCGGTCGCCGGCGCGTTGCCGCCGTTGGCCGAACGGTTGACGCCCTCGGTGTTCTGCAGCCAGTTGACGGTGTTCTGCGCCGCCCCGAAGGTGCCGCTGCCGTTGAGCACATTGACCCGGGTGTTGTGCGGGGTCGCCTTGGGGCCGACCAGCCGCGGGTCCGGCGTCTTCGTGGCGGCCGGCTTCTTCACCTCGGTCAGCGAGACGTCGTTCTTGATCAGCGAGAACAACTGCGGCGCCCTGGTCTGGTCGACGACGACGGTGGCGTGCACCTTCTCGTTCGGGTTGTCGACCACCGGCACGGTGACGAAGCTGATGTGCTTGCTGTCGACCTTGCTCAGGTCCTTGGCCAGGCTGGTCAGCTTGCTGACGCTGCCGATCGCGCTGTCCACGGTGAGCGCCTTGGTGGCCGCGTTCGCGAGCGTGAACAGCTTCTTCGGGTTGGTCAGGGTGCCGCTGGACTTGATCTTCCGGATCATCGCGCTCAGGAAGTTCTGCTGGAGCTTGATCCGGTCCAGGTCGCTCTGATTCTGCAGCGCGTGCCGGGTCCTGACGAATTCCAGCGCCGTCTCGCCCTGGATGTTGTGCGGCCCCGCGCTCAGGTCGAGGTGCGACTTGGGGTCGACCAGCGGCCGGGCCAGACACACGTCGACACCGCCGACCGCCGTCGAGAGGGTCTTCACCGCCTCGAAGTTGACCATCATGAAGTGGTCGATGGTCAGCCCGGTCATCGCCGACACCGCGCGCATCGTGCAGCCCGGGTCGCGGCCGTCCACGCCCAGGCTCTCGTTGAACTTCGGCGTGGTGAGCTGAACCGGGGTGCCCGGGATCGTCTTGGTGCTGCCGTCCTTCTGCTTGGTCGGGCAGTCCGGGATGGAGGTGACGATGTCGCGCGGGATGCTCATCGCGGTGGCGTTGCTGCGGTCCGCCGACACATGGAACAGGATCGTGGTGTCCGCGTGGCCGACGCTGCCCGCGTCGCCGTACTTCTTGCCCAGGCCGACCCGGCTGTCGGTACCGATCACCAGGATGTTCATCGGGCCTTCGTGGGTGACGTCCTTGCTGCCCGCGTTGCCGACGTCCACCGTCGTGATGTTGTTGTTGAAGTGCTGGTAGACGAGGTAGCCGCCGACGCAGACCGCGACCAGCACGAAGCTGACCGTGCCCGCGGTCCACAGCAGGGCCTTCTTCTTCCGGGACGCCTTCGGCTTCGCCTTGCGGCGGCTGGGCGGTCCGGCCGCCGCCCGGCCCGTGCCCGTCCCCGTCCTGGCTGTCCCCGTACCGGCTGTCGTGGTGCCGTTCGGTCCGGTGCCGTTGCGCGCGGCGCGGCGGCCGTGGGACGACGGCGGGGGAGCGGCGGCGGACGGGGGCTCGGCGCGGCCGGTGCTCTGCTCCGGCACGGTCGGCTGCGCCGCCGCCGCGTCGTCCGGCTCCAGCCGCAACTGGTACGTACCGGTCGCCGGATCGAGGACCCACTGGTCCGCCGGGTCGATGTTCCTACGGCCTTGCGTGTCCACGGTCGCTGGGGTCCTCCATCCGGGATCGGCCGGATCGCTCACACTAGCCCCACAGTTCAGCGCCGATATGCGCCCGTGACAAATCGAGTGTCCCTACAACCGGACAAAGCGGGCGATCCCGCCGTGCGCCCGGAGGATCCTTTAGTGGGATTTCACCCGCTCTTGCCACAGATGTCGCGGTCGGCGGTGGTGCCGCGGTAGGTGGGCGCGGGCGTCGTGGTGGGGGAGCCGCTCGTGGTGGGCGTACCGGTCGTACTCGGCGTGGACGTACGGCCGTTGCCGTCACCGCTGTTGCTGTCCGCGTTGCCGTTGCCGTCGCCGGACGGGTCCTTGTCCGACACGTTCACCGGCTGGTCGTTGCGCAGCGTCGTGAACAGGGTGTCGGCGGCGGGCTGGACGAGCTGGTCGCGGTTGTGGTCGTTGACGTACGGCTCCTGCGGCACCGTCAGGAAACGGACCTGGTCGGTGGGGATCCGCTGGAGGCTGTGCGCCAGTCCGTACAGCTCGCTGAGCGAGTCCAGGCCCGGGTCGGCGGTCAGCGACGAGGTGGCGGCCGACAGCAGCGGGTAGAGCTTGGTCGGGTTGAGCAGCACCCCGTTGCTGCGGACCTTCTTCAGCAGCGAGCCGAGGAAGCCCTGCTGCCGGTCCATCCGCATCGTGTCGCTGCCGTCGCCGATGCCGTGCCGGGCGCGGACGTACCCCAGCGCCTGCTCGCCGTCGAGCGTCTGCCGGCCGGCGGGCAGGTCGAGGTGCGCGTACGTGTCGTGCACCGGCTCGGCCACGCACACATCGACGCCGTGCACCGCGTCGACCATCTTCTTGAAGCCGTTGAAGTCCACGATCAGGTGATGGTCGATCCGGATGCCGGTCATCTTCTCGACCGTACGGATGGTGCAGGCCGCCCCGCCGGACTCGAACGCCCAGTTGAACTGCTCGAAGCGCTCACGGTCCTCCTTGCCGCTGGGCAGGGTGCAGCTCGGCACGTGTGCCATCAGGTCGCGCGGGATGCTGACGGCGGTGGCGCTCTTCCGGTCGGCGGCGATGTGCAGCAGGATCGTGGTGTCCGAGCGCTGGGTGCCGCTGTCCTCGCCGTACTTGCCGTTGCCGTCGCCGCGGTTGTCCGAGCCGATCAGCAGGATGTTCTCGGCCGAGGTCGGGCCCTCGGTGGGGCGCTCGGAGGCGTGCACCTTCAGGTCGTTCTCGGTGACCCTGTCGGTGGTGATGTTGCCGTCGAGCCGCTGGTACAGATACCAGCCGGTGCCGGCGCACGCGAGGACGAGGACGGCCGTGCCGACGGCCGCGACCTTCAGCCAGCGGTGCCGGCGGGGGCGGGGCGCCGCTTCCGCGGCCTCGGGTATGCCGGGCGCGGCGGGCATGTCGGGGGAGTCGGGAGTGGCGGGGTCTTGGGGAGCGGTGGGGCCCTCGGTCGCGGCGGGGCCTTCGGCTTCGGCGGCTTCGGCGGTCCCAGGAGCTTCGGGTGCGTCAGGAGCTTCTGGTACGTCGGATGCTTCTGGTACGTCGGATGCTTCTGGTACGTCGGGTGCGTCGGCGGATTCGGGAACGGCGTCGCCCTGCGGAGGCTCTGCTGGCGTGGTCACGTCGGGGCCCGTCTCTCGGAAGTCACCGGTCGCCGGGGACAGATGTGCTATTACCCGTCCGGCATTCGTTCAGACAGCCGAATTGGGCAGTTGGTTGCCTGGGTACCCGAAATCCACAGGCGGCCGACGGGGCGGCGTGACAGGTGTGACGGACGCGACACCGGCGATTCCGTGTGACGCGCCGGAAACGTATCCGGCCCCGCGTCTACACCGACGCGGTGACCCGCTCCGCGTCCTTGCGCTGGGCCAGCCGCTCCGCCGGCAGCTGGTCCAGGTGCCGGCAGAGCACCACGGAGGCGTCGGCGGCGAGCGGCGCGAGCAGGCCGGCGGCCAAGCCGTCCCAGCCGTCGAAGGGCAGCCCGGACAGCAGCCGCGCGCCCCGGTCGAGTCCCAGCGCGGCGGCCGAGGCACGCGCCCGGGCCACGACCTCGGCACCGGTCAGCGGTGTGTCCCCACCCGGCAGTACGAGTGCGGGCGCGTCCGGGGCGACCGGCGCGTACGGCACGAAGCGGTCGCCCTGGCCGGGCACCTCCACCGCGTAGTCGACGAAACCGGCGGGCGGCTGCGGAAAACGCCCGCCCAGCGGGCGCAGCGCCAGCGCCACCCGCTCGCCGCGGCACGCCAGTGCCGCGTCCAGCGTGTCGGGACCGCTCACCACCAGGTCGGCCGCCGCCGGATCGCCGCCGGGCGCCACGACCACGCCCGTCGCGAAGCCCGCGAGCACCCACACCGCGGTCTGCCAGTGCGCGGGCAGCAGCAGCGCGAGCCGGTCGCCGGGCTGGGCGTTCAGCTCGTCCTGGAGCAGATTCGCGGTCTTGGCCACCCAGTTCGCGAAGGTCGCCACCGACAGCTCGACGCGTTCGCCGGTCGCGTCGTCGTAGAAGGTGACCAGCGGACGGCCCGGGTCGCCGCGCAGCGCGGCGTCGAGCAGGCCCGCGGGCGTGGCCGGGGAGCCGGGCGTAAGGGGAGTACCGGGCGTGCTGGGCGTGTTGGCGGTCGGCGTCACGCGTGTCAGGCTACCTCCAGCGATCACGGCGGCCCGCTCGTCCGGCTGTTCGCCCTTCCGTTCGTCCTTCTGCTCGTTCGTCCGCTCGTCGGTTCATTCGTCGGTTCATTCGTCCGTACGAGTGCTGGTGCGGCGGCGCGGCCGACTGTCCGTCAGATCGTGATTACTCAGCTTTACGGCTTATGTCACTATGCTTGCCATGCGAGCACACCCCGCCCCCGCGGCCCCCGCGGAGCGCCCCGTGGAGAGCCCCGTGGAGAGCCCTGCGGCAACCGAAGCGATCCTCCTGGTCGGAGGCAAAGGCACCCGGTTGCGACCGCTGACGATGCACACCCCCAAGCCGATGGTCCCGGCCGCCGGAGTGCCGTTCCTCACCCACCAGCTCGCGCGCGCCGCGGCGGCCGGCGTCGAGCACGTGGTGCTCGCCACCTCCTACCTCGCCGAGGTCTTCGAACCGCACTTCGGCGACGGGTCCGCGCTCGGCCTGCACCTGGAGTACGTCACCGAGACAGAGCCCCTCGGCACCGGCGGCGCCATCCGCAATGTCGCGCACCGCCTGCACTCCGCGCCCGGCGACCCCGTCCTCGTCCTCAACGGCGACATCCTCACCGGGCTCGACATCCCCGCCCTCGTCGGCACCCACCGCGCCACCGGCGCGGACATCTCGCTGCACCTGACGAAGGTCCCCGACCCGCGCGCCTTCGGCCTGGTCCCCACCGACCCCGACGGCCGCGTCACCGCTTTCCTGGAGAAGCCGCAGACGCCCGAGGAGATCGTCACCGACCAGATCAACGCGGGCTGCTACGTCTTCACCCGCTCCGTCATCGACACGATCCCGGCCGGGCGGCCGGTCTCCGTCGAGCGCGAGACCTTCCCCGATCTGCTCGCCGTCGGCGCCCACCTCCAGGGCATGGTCGACTCCACCTACTGGCTCGACCTCGGCACCCCGCAGGCTTTCGTCCGCGGCTCCGCCGACCTCGTACTCGGCCGCGCGCCGTCGCCCGCCGTCCCCGGCCAGTGCGGCGACCACCTCGTCCTGCCCGGCGCCCACGTCGCCGACGACGCCAAACTCTCCGGCGGCAGCTGCGTGTCCGCCGGCGCCGTCATCGGCTCCGGCGCCCGCGTCGTCGGCAGCACCGTCCTCGCCGGCGCCACCGTCGAACCCGGCGCCGTCGTCCGCGACTCCCTCGTCGGCACCGGCGCCGTCATCGGCGCCCGCACCATCCTCGAAGGCGCCGTCATCGGCGACGGGGCCCATGTGGGCCCCGACAACGAACTGCGCGACGGCGTCCGCATCTGGTGCGGCGCGCGGATCCCCGCGGCGGCGATCCGCTTCTCGTCCGACGAGTAGGACCCGGTGTTCCCGGGCCGGGGTGTCGGCGTCGCCGTTGTACGGGGTCAGGCGCCGTGACGGCGGCGGGCGTCGCCGTGGTGCGTGAGCCATGCCGGGCCCCGGGTACAGCGGGCCGGGGTGTCGGCGGGTGCCGGTAGCCTCGCGGGGTGCCAGTTCCGCGCCCCCGACCCGCAGCCGCCCCGGCCGCGCCAGAGCCCCCGGCGGCACCCGCGCCATCCGCAACGCCGGCGGCACATAGGTCATCCACAGGTGCGCACACACGGACCTGGTCGCCGGAGGGGCCGCTGGACATCCGGCTGACGCTCAATCCGCTGTGCAGGGGCTACGGCGACCCGGCCTTCCGGATCGAACGGAACGGCACCGTGTGGCGGGCGAGCCGTACGCCCGAGGGCCCGGGCACTTTGCGGCTGACCGGCAGCCCGGCCGAGATCGAGGCGTACGCCTGGGGCCCCGGCGGCCCGTGGCTGCTCGACGCGCTGCCGGCGCTGCTCGGCGCCGACGACGACCCCGCCGCCTTCACCCCGCGGCACCGCCTCGTGCACGCCGCCCACCGGCGCAACCCCGGTCTGCGGCTGACCCGTACCGGGCTCGTCCTCGAATCGCTGATCCCGTCCATCCTGGAGCAGAAGGTCACCACCACCGAGGCGTACCGCGGTTGGCGGCTCCTGCTGCACCGGCACGGTGAGGCCGCGCCGGGGCCCGCGGGGGCCGACCGGATGCGGGTCATGCCGGACGCGCGCGGCTGGGCCCTCGTACCGTCCTGGGACTGGCACGGCGCGGGCGTCGACAACAAGCGGGCGTCCACGGTGCTCCGCGCGGTCCGGGTCGCGGCCGGCCTCGAAGCGGCCGCCGCCCTGCCGGTGGCCGAGGCGTCGGCCCGGCTCCAGTCGGTGCCGGGCATCGGGCCCTGGACGGCGGCGGAAACCCTCCAACGCACCCACGGCGCGGCCGACGCCGTCACCGTCGGCGACCTCCACCTCCCGCACCACATCGGCTACGCCCTCACCGGCGAGCGCCGCTCCTCCGACGAGGTCATGCTCCAGCTCCTGGCCCCCTACGCGGGCCAGCGCCACCGCGCCACCCGTCTCATCCTCCTCAACTCCCCCTCCCCACCCCGTCACGCCCCCCGCCTCGCCCCCAACCCCCCGTCCCACCGCTCCTGACCCCAGCTCTCCGCCGCGGGCGATCCCCCCGCAGCCCACCCCACTCCCGCCACAGGAACCACCGAGCACCGTCCGCCGCCGACGTACCGTTCGCACCCACCCCCGACCCCCACCCGTCCCCGGCACGGGAACCACCGAGCACGGTTCGCCGCCGACGTGCCCGGAGGGGCCGGGTCGGGGTGTCCCCGCAGATTTGCGTGCAGACACATGGGTGCCGAATACGTACGAAGGGTGCCGCACGCAGCTCGAGGAGACACCCCGGCCCGGCACCGACCCCCGACGACAAGGGCAAGCGCACCCCGGGAAGCCGGGAAGACCAGAGGCGCACCCGCCTCCAGGAAAACCTCAGCGCACCGCGATGAAGTCCTCGACCTCCCGGTCCCCCCGAACCCGGGGCGCCACCGCCGGCCGCCCGATGGCGACCGCACCCATCGGATCCCAGTCCCCAGGAAGCCCCAGCACGTCCCGCACGACGTCACGACAGAACATCGTGGACGACACCCAAGCAGAGCCGAGCTGCTCCCCGGCCAGCGCCACAAGAAAGTTCTCCACCGCCGCCCCGAGCGCCACCACGAACATCTCCCGCTCAGCAGCCCCCCGCCGCCCATCGGGATACTCGTGCGCCCCATCCGCGACCAGACAAGGCACCGCCAAATACGGCGCGTTCCGCAGCACATCCCCCCGCCGCAGCCGCCGCGCGACCGACTCCTCCGAGAAACCGTCCCGCCGCAGATCCGCCGCCCACGCCTCCCGCATGGCATCGAGCAACCGCACCCGCACCTCGGCCGACTCCAGAAGAACGAAGCGCCACGGCGTGGTGTGGTGCGGCGCGGGCGCGGTGATGGCAAGGGCGACGGCCCGCCGCACGGCGGCCGGATCAACCGCCTCATCGGTGAACTCCCGCACGGTGCGCCGCAACGACACCGCCTCGCGCACCGCTTCTGACGTACCGAGCCGGAACATGTCGTTGGCGGCGACCCGCACAAGAGGCCGCGCCCCAGGATCGGCCTCGGCCGGGCCGCCGTCACCGACCTCCGCCCCGCGGACCACGGCGTCACCGAGCCCGCGCACCACGGCCACCGGCAACCCCCCGACCTTGCCCTTGACCAGATCGCCGGCGGCAGCCAACTCGTCCGCGGTGGCCGTCACCGTCGCGCTCATCAGATTGCCGTGACTGTCGTGCCTGCCCCGCAGGTCGTCCAGGACGCGGACACCGGCCGCACCGATGGCGACATCGGTGAGGCCCTCCCGCCAGGGCCGCCCGAAGGTGTCGGTGACAAGCACACCGACCCGTACGCCGAGGATCTCGCGGAGCCCGTCCCGGATGCGCCGGGCGGAGGCATCGGGGTCCTCGGGGAGCAGAAGAACGGTGCCCGCCGGTGTGTTGGACGCGTCCACCCCGGCCGCGGCCATGACGAAGCCGTGCCGGGTCTCGACGATCCGGGTCGGCCCGCGCCGGGCCACCAGCCGTACGGCCTCGGCGTCGATGGCGGCCTCGCGGTCGTCGGCCTTGACGATCCGCCCCTCGGCCTTGCTGACGATCTTCGAGGTGACCAGCAGCACGTCGCCGTCGGCGAACGCGGTGCCGGTGGCGGCGATCACCTTGGCGAGGTCGGCGCCCGGCTGCACCTCACCGATGCCGGGCACGGCGAAGACCTCGTAGCGCGGCGCGTCCGCGCCGGAAACCGTCATGCCCGTACCTCCTCGGCGAGCGTCAGCGCCTCCCTGGCCATTTGCGCCGTGGCCTCGGGACCGTCCATCAGCAGCGGCACGGCGCGGCAGCGGATACCGGCCGCCTCCACCTCGGGCACGGCAGCGGCGTCGACGGTGTCGACGAGCCAGCCGTCGAGCAGCCCGGAGCCGTAGTGCGTGGCGACGGCCGCGGCCGTCGACTCGACGCCGACGGCGGCCAGCACCTTGTCGGCCATGCCGCGCACCGGGGCGTCGCCGATGATCGGGGACAGGCCCACCACGGGCACCCCGGCCTCGGCGATGGCCTCGCGGACGCCGGGCACGGCGAGGATGGTGCCGATGCTGACGACGGGGTTGGACGGCGGGAAGACGATGACGTCTGCCGCGCCGATCGCCTCCAGCACGCCGGGCGCCGGCTTGGCGGCCTCCGCGCCGACGGGCACGACCGCGTGCGCGGTGACGGCCGCCCGCAGCCGTACCCAGTACTCCTGGAAGTGAACGGCCTTGCGCTCACCGTCGATCTCGACCAGCACATGCGTCTCGACCCGGTCGTCGGACATCGGGATCAGGCGTACGCCGGGCTTCCAGCGGGCGCACAGCGCTTCGGTGACGGCACTGAGCGGGTAGCCCGCGCCGAGCATCTGGGTGCGCACGATGTGGGTGGCGAAGTCCCGGTCGCCGAGCCCGAACCACTCGGGTCCCACGCCGTACGCGGCGAGTTCCTCCTTGACCGCGAAGGTCTCCTCGGCCCGGCCCCAGCCCTGCTCCTCGTGGATGCCGCCGCCGAGGGTGTACATCACGGTGTCGAGGTCGGGGCAGACCTTCAGACCGAACAGATGGATGTCGTCTCCGGTGTTGCCGATGACGGTGATCTCCGCCTCCGGCGCCGCTGCCTTGAGGCCGCGCAGAAAGCGCGCCCCTCCGATACCTCCGGCCAGAACCACGATTCGCATGGTTCACAGTCTGTCAGCCCGTCGCGGCGGCCCGGGAGGAGACGGCGGACCGCGGGGCGGCGGACGTGCAGGCGTGCGGGGTCATTTCGGTGAGACCGGGGAAGTAGACGTGCAGGCTCACCGCGGGTTCCAGTGCGTCGTTGACGACCTCGTGGACGTAGCCGGGGGCGAAGGCGCGCTGGGCGCCCTCGGCCAGGGTCCGGCTGATCTCGCCACCGGTGCCGACCCCCACACCGGTGCCGACTCCCACACCGGTACCGCCCCCGGCACCGCTCCGGCTGCGCTCGCGCAGCGAACCCTGGAGGACGGTGAGGACACCGGAGGAGGGACCGTGGTCGTGCAGACCGCTGCTCTGGCCGGGCAGCCAGCTCAGCAGCCACACCTCGTAGCCGGGGCCGGTGCGCAGGCGTGCGTACCAGCGGGTGGTGGCGTCGTAGCGCACCTGGGGGGCCCAGCGCTCGCGGTCGGCGGCGATGGAGCGGGCGAGTCCGGCGAACTCCGCGACGGTGCCGGGGTGTTGCGGCACCGGGGGGAGCAGGTGGGGCAGGGCGAGCGGGTCACCGGCGATCGAGACATCGCTGTACATGAAGGTGTGTTCCTTGGTGATGCGCGAGTGGCGAGGCGGTGCCAGGTCCGTGATCAGGTCCTGGACAGGGGACTCAGCGGCAACGACAGGAACGACAACAGCTCTGTGCGAGCGCGACGCAGCGGGACTCGCGACGGCGAGTCCGGTAGGGCGCGTGGTGCTCAGCAGGCATGTGCACAAGGACACCGGTCCCGCGCACCGCTTGTCAACCCAATGTCCGGAATGTCGCGAATCTTTCACCTGATCCGGCAGAAGTGATTGGTGAAAGGTTTGTGCGCAGAAGTGTGCGGATATGTGGTGCGGCAACCGCATGAAGAGCACGTTGTGCTGTTGTGCTTCTGTGATCGGAATGTGATCCACAACGCTTCACCCGAATGGCGGAACGCGGCGCGTTGCCAAGGCGTCTGACGAGGTGTGAGCGGTGGACTGACTGGACCATGGTTGACGGGTACCGGATTTTAGGCCGATATCAACACTTTCTGTCACCTCTTGGTTCAGCGGAGTGAATAACGGGCCCAATAGCAGATCTCGGCTTGACTGGCCCGGATCGGCACACTTGTAATTTCACTCGTGTCGTTAGGCCGCTCATGGTGACGGCAACATCACGGGGAAGCACGACAGACGAGGGGCGCGCATGACCGAGCAGTTCCAGTTGCTGCTGGCCGAAGAGGCCGACGAGGAACTCGGCTGGCAGGAGCGCGCGCTGTGTGCGCAGACCGACCCTGAGTCCTTCTTCCCGGAAAAGGGCGGTTCCACACGTGAGGCGAAGAAAGTCTGCCTCGCCTGTGAAGTCCGTTCCGACTGCCTGGAGTACGCCCTCGCCAACGACGAGCGGTTCGGCATCTGGGGCGGCCTGTCCGAGCGCGAGCGCCGCCGCCTGAAGAAGGGCGTCGTCTGACCGCGCACCCCGCCGCGGCCCGGCCCCGGGCGGCCCCCGGGACCGGCCGCGCACCGCACCGTTTTTCCCGGACGACAGCCCGCTTCCCGCGCCCACCGGCACGGGAGGCGGGCTGCTGTTGTTCTCACACCCGGACGGAGCCGGCGGCGTAAGCCGTTAGTGTGGGGGCCCGTCCGAGACGCTCCCCGCCCCCAGTGGGCCGACGCGTCAGCCGCAGTCCAGCGAACCGGGGCCCGAACCTCGATGTCCGTGAACAGCCCAGCACCGGCCTTCTTCCCGGCCGGCACCCCTGAGTTCCCGCGCCACGTCGTCACCGCCGTGCTGGTCGCGCACGACGGCGCGCGCTGGCTGCCCAAAGCGCTCGCCGGCCTGCTCTCCCAGGACCGTCCGGTCCAGGAGGTGATCGCCGCCGACACCGGCAGCGCGGACGACTCCGCCCGGCTGCTCGCCGATTCGCTCGGCGACCAGCGCGTGCTGCACCTGGCCCGTCGTACGGGCTTCGGCGCCGCGGTCGAGGAGGCCGCCAGGGCCGCCGCACCGCTGTCCGCCGAGCAGCTTCCGTACCTCGGGCGCCGCAGCGGCTGGGACCCGGTCAACCGGACCTGGAACGACGACGCGTACGACGAGCCGGAGCAGCCGCACGGCGCCCCCGTGCAGTGGCTGTGGCTGCTGCACGACGACTGCGAGCCCGACCCGGGGGCGCTGGCCGCGCTGCTGCGCACCGCCGACGCCTCGCCGTCCGCCACGATCATCGGACCCAAGCTGCGCAGCTGGTTCGACCGCAGGCAACTCCTGGAGGTCGGCGTCAGCATCGCCCGCAGCGGGCGCCGCTGGACCGCGCTGGAGCGCCGCGAACAGGACCAGGGCCAGCACGACCAGGTCCGCCAGGTGCTGTCGGTGTCCTCGGCGGGCATGCTGGTACGCCGCGACGTGTGGGAGGAACTGGGCGGCTTCGACCGCAGGCTGCCCCTGATGCGTGACGACGTCGACTTCTGCTGGCGCGCGCAGGCCGCGGGCCACACCGTGCTGGTCGCCCCGGACGCCGTCATGTGGCACGCCGAGGCCGCCTCCCGCGAGCGCCGCCCGGTGGACTGCGCGGGCCGCTCCGCGGTCAACCCGCACCGCGTCGACAAGGCCGGCGCCGTCTACACGCTGCTGGCCAACACCCGCGGCCCGCTGCTGCCCTACGTGATGCTGCGGATCGTGCTCGGCACCCTGCTGCGCACCCTGGCCTACCTCGTCGGCAAGGTGCCCGGCCAGGCCGTCGACGAGATCGTCGGCCTGCTCGGCGTCCTGCTGCGCCCCGGCAGGGTGCTCGCCGCCCGGCGCCGCAGAGGCCGCGGCGCCGTACCGCCGTCCGAGCTGCGCCCGCTGTTCCCGCCGCCCGGCGCGACCGTACGCGCCACCGTCGACCAGGTCGTCAGCAATGTCGCGGGCCGCGCCGACGCCGCGTCGGCCGCCGCAGGGCGGCACGGCGGCGCCGTCGAGTCCGGTCCCGGCGACGAGGACGGCGACTTCCTGGAAGTCGAGCAATTCGCGCGGCTCAAGCGGCTGGCCCGCAAGCCGGGGCCGGTGCTCTTCGCCGTCCTGCTGGTCGTCTCGCTCGCCGCCTGCCGCTCGCTGCTCGGCGGCGGAGCGCTCTTCGGCGGCGCCCTGCTGCCCGCCGACCCCGGCGCGTCCGACCTGTGGGGCACCTACGCCGGTTCCTGGCACGCCCTGGGCACCGGCGGTACCCAGTCCGCGCCGCCGTACATTGCGGTCCTCGCGCTCTTCGCGACCGTGCTGTTCGGCTCCACGGGACTCACCCTCACCCTGCTGCTAGTGGCCTCGGTGCCGCTGGCCGGAATCACCGCCTACTTCGCGTCCCGGCCGCTGGTCGAATCGCGCCTGCTGCGCGCCTGGGCGTCGGTCGCGTACGCCTTCCTGCCCGCCGCGACCGGCGCGCTGGCCACCGGCCGCCTGGGTACCGCCGTTCTGGCGATCCTGCTGCCGCTGATGGCGCGCGCCGCCGTCGGCGCCGCCGGGCTCCAGCTCACCGACGGCGCCGTGGAACGCGGCGCCAGGCCCGGCTGGCGCTCCACCTGGGCGCTGGCGCTGATGCTCACCTTCACCACCGCCTTCACCCCGGTCACCTGGCCGATCGCGCTCGTCCTGGCGGCCGTCACCGTCGGCTGGCGGCTGGTACGCGGCCAGCAGCAGCTCCTGGTGCCGCACCTGCTGCGCTTCGCGGCCCTGCTGATCACCCCCATCGTGCTGCTGGCCCCCTGGTCGCTGACGCTGCTGTCGCACCCCGGCCGCCTGCTGCACCAGGCGGGACTGCCGTACGGCACCAAGAGCGCGTCCGCCACCGATCTGCTGCTGCTCAGCCCGGGCGGCCCCAAGGCGGGCGCCGCCTTCCTGCTGATCGGCGTCGTGCTCGCGGCGCTCGCCGCCCTGATGCGCGACACCCGCCGTACCGCGATCGTCGCCGCCTGGGCCGCCGCCGCGACCGGACTGCTCTTCGCCGTCGTCGAGAACGGCAAGGACTGGGCGGGCCCCGCCACGCTCGTCTACGGTCTCGCCCTGCTGACCGCCGCCGCGATCGGCGCGGAAGGCGCCAACGAGCGGATCGCCGCCAGCGGATTCGGCTGGCGGCAGCCCGTGGCGGGCCTGATCGCGCTGGCCGCGGTCGCCGCGCCGCTGCTGGCCGCCTTCACCTGGGTCGCCGACGGCGCCAACGGGCCGATCAAGCGCCACGACCCGCAGCAGGTGCCCGCCTTCGTCGCCGAGGAGAGCACCTCCCGCGACCAGCCCCGCACCCTGG
This sequence comes from Actinacidiphila alni, assembly GCF_900112845.1. GTDB lineage: Bacteria > Actinomycetota > Actinomycetes > Streptomycetales > Streptomycetaceae > Actinacidiphila > Actinacidiphila alni. The sequence continues at coordinate 12,319 of NZ_FONG01000008.1, read as the reverse complement.
TGCTCAACGGCACCGAGGGCCGTATCTCCTACGCCCTGGTACGCGGCTCCGGCGCGCGGATCGGCGACGCCGAACTGGCCGCCGAGGCGTCCCGCGACACCGACCTGGACACCGTCGTCGCCAACCTGGTGGCGGGTTCCGGCGCGGACCAGGGCAGCCGCCTTGCCGGATACGCCGTCCGCTACGTCCTGGCGCAGAAGGACGCGCCCCGCTCTGTGGCCCACGTCCTGGACAGCACCCCGGGCCTGTCCCGGCTCAGCCAGGCCGACGGCAGCGAATTGTGGCGGGTCAACGCGCCCGTCTCCAGGGTGACGATCACCAGCAAGAACGCCCAGCCCCTCGCGGTCGCCGCGGGCAAGGTCGAGGCGCACACCAAGATCCCCGCGGGCCCCGACGGCCGCGTACTGCGGCTGGCGGACTCCGCCGCCGCCGGCTGGCACGCCACCCTGGACGGCTCCGCGCTGCCCAGGACCACGGTCGACGGCTGGGCGCAGGGCTTCGAACTGCCCGCCACCGGCGGCCGGCTGGACGTCACCTATGAGGAGCCGTTCACCCACACCTTCTGGCTGGGCGCGCAGGCTCTGCTGCTGCTCCTGGTGATCGTGCTGGCCCTGCCGGGCCGCCGCCGCGAGATCGACGACGACCTGCCGGAGGCCGAGACGGAAGGTGCCGCCCGTATTCCCGCGCAGGGCAGTGGTGAAGGCCGCCGCGCCCGCCGCCTCCAGGCCGCGGCGGAGGCCGAGGCCGCCGCCGAGGACATGGACGCGGACGCGAGCGGCGAGCGGACCGGCACCCAGGAGCCCGCACAGGCCGCCTTCGCCGCCCAGCGGCCCGACCGGGGCCCGGACGGCGCCCCGGACGCCGACAGCCCGCAGCAGACGGCGTACGACCCGGCAGAGGGCGGCTACGACCCGTACGCCGTCCCCGTGCCGGACACCGGCGAGCAGCAGCAGTTCTACGGCTACCCGCCGCAGGACAACGGCTACGGCACCGGCGGCGACCCGCAGCAGTGGGACGGTCAGCAGCAATATGCGCCGGAAAACGAGCAGTACGCGGTCGGCGCCGACCAATATGCGGCCGACACGGGCGCGTACGAGCAGCAGCAGGGCGGCTACACCGACCAGTACGGCTTCCCGGTCCCGCCGCCCCCCGGATACGACCCGTACGCCTCGGGCGGCCACGACGAGTCCGGCTACGACCAGCAGCAGTACGGCGCGCAGCCGCCCTACGACCCGGCCGCGTACGGCGACCCGGCGGCCCCGTACTACGCCGAAGGTGACCAGCGCCGCGACGGGAGCGACCAGCAGTGAACCGCAGCACGATCTCCCTGGCGGGCGCCGTCGCCGCCCTGGCCGTACTGACCGGTGCCGCCGTGGTGACCGGCGGCGGCGACGACCACGACACCGCCCCGGTCGCGTCGGCGGCCAGGCTCCCGGTGCAGCGCAGCAATCTGCTGTGCCCGGCACCGTCCGGATCGGAATTCGCGAAGACCACGTACACCTCGTTCACCCCGCAGGGGGCGTCCGGCGGCGCCGGCGGCTCGGGCAGCGCGCAATTGGTGCCGGCCACACCCAAGGGCAAGGCCCTCAAGCCGCTGACGGCGGCCGGGAAGCCCGCCACCAGCACCACGGACAAGCCGGACGCGCCCGCGCTCATCGGCACGGCCGACGGGCCGCTGGCCCCCGGCTGGACCGTCCAGCAGACCACCGTGGTGGACACCGGGGACGGCCGCGGCATGCTCGGCACCTCCTGCGCCGCACCGGACAGCGAATTCTGGTTCGCCGGTGCCAGCACGGGCGCCGACCGGCAGGACTACCTGCACCTGGTCAACCCCGACGACACCCCGGCGGTCGTGGACGTCGAGCTGTACGGCAAGGACGGCCTGCTGAAGGCGTCCACGGGCGACGGCATCACTGTGGCGGGCAAGACGGCCGTCCCCGTGCTGCTGTCCACGCTCGTCGCCGACAAGGTGCAGGACCTCACCGTGCACGTGGTGGCCCGCAGCGGCCGGGTGGGCGCGGCCGTCCAGGCCGTCGACAAGAAGCTCGGCAGCGACTGGCTGCCCCCGGCGGCGGAACCCGCCACCAGCCTGGTACTGCCCGGCATCCCCGCCGACGCCTCCGATGTGCGCCTGGTGGTCTACGCGGCCGGCTCCGACGACGCCGACCTGACGCTGCAACTGGCGACGCCGACCGGTCTGATCACCCCGGCCGGACACGAGACGATGCACGTCAAGAGCGGCATGACCAGTTCGGCGGATCTCAAGGACCTCACCAAGGGCGAGGCCGGGTCGCTGCTGATCGGCTCCAGCAAGGTGCACGCGGCCGTTCCCGTGGTGGCGGGCGTGATCGTCACCCGGGGCAAGGGCAGCAAACAGGAGATGGCCTTCGTGCCCGCGGTCCCCGAGGTCGGCGCCCGCTCCACCGTCGCCGACAACCGCACCAAGGGCTCCACCTTGTCGCTGGTCGCCGTCGGCAAGGACGCCAGCGTCAAGATCACCTCGTCGGCCGGTTCCACCGGCGGTTCACCGGTGTTGAAGACGATCAGCGTCAAGGCGGGCACCACCGTCGCCGTACCGCCGCCGCTGCCCGAATCCGGCAAGGGCACCTTCGCGGTGACCGTCGAGACCGTCTCCGGCGGGCCCGTCTACGCCTCCCGGACGCTGGCGGTGCCGCTGGACGGGGTGCCGATGTTCACCATCCAGCCGATGTCGGACGACCACGGCATGGTCGCGGTGCCCGTGGCGCGCCCGGACCTCGGCATCCTCAACCACTAGTCGCGGGCCAACCACCGGGCGCCCGCGCCGCAGGGCTGCGTCCCGCACACTGTCCGCCACCCGTTTCGAGCGTGTTCAGAACGGGTGGCGGATCAGTCCTCGCCGTATTTCGGGTCGACGTTCTCCGGGGACAGGCCGAGCAGTTCCGCGACCTGCTCCACGACGATCTCGTGCACCAGCAGTGCCCGTTCGTCGCGGCTCTTGGCGCGGATCTCCACCGGCCGCCGGTAGACCACGATGCGGCTCGGCCGGTCCTTGGCGGCGCCGATCAGCTTGCCCAGCGGCACCGCGTCGTCGTCCGTCGCGGCCGTGTCCTGCGGCCAGGGCACCTCCTGGACGGCGAATTCGACGTCCGAGAGCTGCGGCCAGCGCCGCTCCAGCCGGTCGGCGGCATCACGCACCAGGTCGTCGAAGGCGTCGGCGCGGCTGACCGCGAGCGGCACCTGCGGGGGCGCGATGGGCCCGCGCATACCGCGCCCGTGGCGGTCGCGGTGACGCGGACGGGGGGTCGAAGGGGGAGGTGCCGAGCTTTCCATCAGCGACGAGCCTAGTCCTCCCCGTGAGTGCGCACATGGTGGACACCACGCAGTCAGCATCTGGCCATAGATCAGACGCATATGCGCCAGGGAGCGACTGTCGCGGGCGTCACCTTCCGCCGTACTTCTTTCGTACCGCCGCGGCCCACGCCTTATGCCGACTCGGTCCACGCAGGTCAGCGCCGCGGGCCCGACCAGGTGCGATCCCATCGGCACATGACGACACGACCGGGTGACCCGGCGGAGAGTCGTCGCGGCCCGCTCAAGAGTGCGGTACCGTCCAACGTCGTGAGCCTTGTACGTCGCTGTTCGCGCACCGCATGCGGCCGTCCCGCCGTCGCGACACTGACGTACGTCTACGCGGACTCCACCGCCGTCCTCGGACCGCTCGCCACCTACGCAGAGCCGCACTGCTACGACCTGTGCTCCGAGCACTCCGAGCGGCTGACCGCACCCCGCGGCTGGGAAGTCGTCCGCCTCGCGACGGACACCGGCCCGGTACGGCCCAGCGGCGACGACCTCGAAGCGCTCGCCAACGCGGTGCGCGAGGCCGCCCGCCCCCAGGACCACCAGCAGCAGGGTCCCGGAGCCCGCGACATCGATCCGCTCGAAGTCGCCCGCCGCGGCCACCTGCGGGTGCTCCGCTCGCCCGAGCAGTAGGCGCGCGCAAGACCGCTCCGCACCCCGCGCGCCGTCCCGGCCGCGTGAAAACCTCCGCTCACCCCATCGGGGTAGGTTGTGGTGGAAATTCCACCGCGCCGGCCTCCGGCGCCGTCCGACCCTTCACCAGACGTCACCAGAGGTGTGCAGTGGCCGATTTGTTGCAGCTCGTCAAGGCCTACGACGTACGCGGAGTCGTACCCGACCAGTGGGACGAGCCGCTCGCCGAGATCTTCGGCGCCGCCTTCGCCACGGTCACCGACGCCACCGCGATCGTCGTCGGACACGACATGCGGCCCTCCTCGCCCGGCCTGTCCGCCGCCTTCGCGCGCGGCGCCGCCTCCCGGGGCGCGGACGTCACCGAGATCGGCCTGTGCTCCACCGACGAGCTGTACTTCGCCAGCGGCCACCTGGAGCTGCCCGGCGCCATGTTCACCGCCAGCCACAACCCGGCGCGCTACAACGGCATCAAGATGTGCCGCGCGGGCGCCGCCCCGATCGGCCAGGACACCGGCCTCGCCGACATCCGCGCGCTCGCCGAGAAGTGGTCGGAGACCGGCGTCCCCGCCGGCGCGGCGGAAACCGGCACCCTGGTGCGGCGCGACGTCCTCGACGCCTACGCGGCGCACCTGCGCTCGCTCGTCGACCTGTCGGACATCCGGCCGCTGAAGGTCGTCGTGGACGCCGGCAACGGCATGGGCGGCCACACCGTGCCCACCGTCCTGGCCGGCCTGCCCGTCGACCTCGTGCCGATGTACTTCGAACTGGACGGCACCTTCCCCAACCACGAGGCCAATCCGCTCGACCCGAAGAATCTGGTCGACCTCCAGGCGCGCGTCCGCGAGACCGGCGCCGACATCGGCCTCGCCTTCGACGGCGACGCCGACCGCTGCTTCGCCGTCGACGAGCACGGCGAACCCGTGTCGCCGTCCGCGGTGACCGCACTGGTCGCCGCCCGGGAGCTGGCCAAGCACCCCGGTGCCACGATCATCCACAATCTGATCACCTCCTGGTCGGTGCCCGAGGTCGTCAGGGAACACGGCGGCGTCCCGGTACGGACCCGGGTCGGGCACTCCTTCATCAAGCAGGAGATGGCCGAATCCGGCGCGGTCTTCGGCGGCGAGCACTCCGCGCACTACTACTTCCGCGACTTCTGGAACGCCGACACCGGCATGCTCGCCGCCCTCCACCTGCTCGCCGCCCTCGGCGGCCAGGACGGGCCGCTGTCGGCCCTCGTCGGCGCCTACGACCGTTACGCGGCATCCGGCGAGATCAACAGCACCGTCGCCGACCAGGCCGCCAGCACGGCCGCCGTCCGGGCCGCCTTCACCGGGCAGGAAGGCGTCACCTTCGACGAACTGGACGGCCTCACCGTCACCGCCGCCGACTGGTGGTTCAACCTGCGCGCCTCCAACACCGAGCCGCTGCTGCGGCTGAACGTCGAGGCGCGGGACGCGGCGGGTGTCGCCCGGATCCGGGACCGGGTGCTGGCGATCGTCCGGGCGTGAGACCGCGGCCGCGGAATTGCCGGTGCGGCCGGGGCAGCCGGGGCGACCGGGGTTGTCCACAGGCCGCGCTCGCCGTGTGCCGCACGGCGATAGGCTGAGGTCATACGCGGCGGGAGCCGTCGGACCCGCCCCGGTCCGTACCGCCCGCGGCACGGGGCCGACCACCGGCCCGACCGCAGTACCGCGCGCGGCGGCACCCCGCAGCCCGCACCACCCAGGCAGCATTCAGCACGGAGGAGCCCGCCATGCCGCTCGTCGAACCCAGCCTCCTGGAGATCCTCGCCTGCCCGGCCTGCCACGCCCCGCTGCGTGAGGACGCCGACGCGAGCGAGCTGGTCTGCACCTCCGAGACCTGCGGCCTGGCATACCCCGTACGCGACGAGATCCCCGTCCTCCTCGTCGACGAGGCCCGCCGCCCCCGCTGACCAGCCACCGGCCCGCCCCACCGGGACAGGCCCCGCCACACCCGACCGGGAGGTCGCGTTGTTCGACGAGTCGCTGCTCGAGGACCCGGAAGCGCTGGCCCGCGCGGACGGCCGCGGACTGCTGCTGCGCGTCGCCGCCGCCGGAGCCCGGGTCCGCACCGCCGTGCGCCTGGCCGAGGAGGCCGGGGTCACCGCGCTGCGCCCCGACGGCCGCCCCCGGACGGTCCTGCTGGCAGCCAGCGGCCCCGACGCCGCCGCGGTCGCCGACCTGCTGGTCGCCCTTGGCTCCCAGAGCTGCCCCGTCGAGGTGCTGCCGCCCACCGGCCCCACCCCGCAGCAGTCCCAGTGGACGCTGCCCGGCTGGGCAGGACCGCTCGACCTGCTCCTCCTGATCACCCCGCAGGGCAGCGAACAGGGCCTGACCGACCTCGTCGAACAGGCCTACCGCCGCGGCTGCACCGCCGCCGCCGTCACCCCGGCCAAGGCACCGCTCGCCGAAGCCGTCGAACAGGTACGCGGCATGGCCCTGCCCTTCGCCGCGCCCTTCGGCAACGGCGCCGACCCGGCCGACGAGGACCCCGCCAACGACGCCGGCGCCTTCTGGGCGCTGCTCACCCCGCTGCTCGCCCTCGCCGACCGCATCGGCCTGTTCGCCGCCCCCACCGAGGCGCTGCACGGCGTCGCCGACCGGCTGGACGAGGTCGCCGCCCGCTGCGGCCCCGCGATCGCCACGTACACCAACCCGGCCAAGACCCTCGCGGCCGAACTGGCCGACGCCCTCCCGCTGTTGTGGAGCCACGGCCGGATCTCCGCGAGCGCCGCCCGCCGTTTCGCGACCGTCCTCGGCATCCGCGCGGGACTGCCCGCGCTCACCGCGGAACTGCCCGCCGCGCTCACCGCGCACGGGCCCCTCCAGGCCAGCGCGTCCGCCCTGGCCGCCGACCCCGAGGACTTCTTCCGCGACCGCGTCGAAGAACCCGAGAATCTGCGGCTGCGCATCGTGCTCCTCCAGGAGGACGCCGACCGGCCCGGACCCGCGACCCCCGCGGCCCGCGAACAGGCATACGCCCACGACACCCCGCTCAGCGAGATCGCCGCGGCCACCGGCAGCCCGCTCGACACCGCCGCCGAACTGATCGCCCTCGCGGATTTCGCCTCCGTCTACCTGACCGTCGCCTCGGCTGAGAGAGCATGACCGCATGAACCGCCTCACCAACACGATCCGCCCCTACGCCTGGGGATCCACCACCGCCATCCCCGAACTGCTCGGCACGGCGCCGACCGGCGAACCCCAGGCCGAACTGTGGATGGGCGCCCACCCCGGCGCGCCCTCCCGGATCGACCGCGGCCAGGGCCCCGTCGCGCTCGACGCGGTGATCGACGCCGACCCCGCCGCGGAACTCGGCGAGGCCGCCGTCAAGCGGTTCGGCCCCCGACTGCCCTTCCTGCTCAAGGTGCTCGCCGCCGGCGCCCCGCTGTCCGTGCAGGTCCACCCCGACCTCGCCCAGGCCAAGGCCGGATTCGCCGACGAAGAGGCCCGCGGCATCCCGATCGACGACCCGGCGCGCAATTACAAGGACGCCAACCACAAGCCCGAGATGCTGGTGGCGCTCTCCCCGTTCGACGGCCTGTGCGGCTTCCGCCGGCCCGCCGACGCCGCCGACCTGATCGACGGCCTCGGCGTCGGCGCCCTCGCGCCCTACGCCGACATCCTGCGCGCCCACCCCGAGGACAAGGCGCTGCGCGAAGTGCTCGCCGCCGTCCTCAGCGCCGAGCCCGAGGCGACCGCCGCGACCGTCACCGCCGCGTCGGAGGCCGCCGCCCGCCTCGCCGCCACCGACAGCCCGTACGCCGCCGACTACGCCGCCTACGCCAAGGCCGCCCACAGCTTCCCCGGCGACCGCGGCATCATCGCCGCGATGCTGCTCAACTACGTACGCCTGCAGCCCGGCGAGGCCCTCTACCTCGGCGCCGGCGTCCCGCACGCCTACCTCGACGGCCTCGGTGTCGAGATCATGGCCAACTCCGACAATGTGCTGCGCTGCGGCCTCACCCCCAAACACATCGACGTCCCCGAACTGCTGCGCATCGTCCGCTTCGAATCCGGCGACCCCGGCGTGCTGCGCCCCGAGGCCGGATCGGACGGCGAGGAGCTGTACGCCGCACCCATCGACGAATTCCGCCTCTCCCGCTACGTCCTGGCCCCCGACGCGACCGCCCGCGCCCTCGACCCCCGCACCCCGCAGATCCTGCTGTGCACCGCGGGCCGGGCCGAACTGCGCGCCGACGACGGTGACACGCTCACCCTGGAACGCGGCGAGTCCGCGTACGTCCCGGCGGGCGAACGCACCACGCTGACCGGCGAAGGCACCGTCTTCCGCGCCACCGTGGCGGCCTGACGCACCGGATCCCGGGCGTGCTGCAAGAATGTCCGTCCGCAGCGCCCGGTACGACACGGCACAGGCCCCGGGCCGACGGAAGGGACTCCAGCACGTATGAGCGCGTCAGGCGGAACCCGGGCGATCATCGCGGCGCTGAGCGCCAACCTCGCCATCGCCGCAGCCAAGTTCGTGGCCTTCGCGTTCAGCGGCTCGTCCTCGATGCTCGCCGAAGGCGTGCACTCGGTGGCCGACTCCGGCAACCAGGCGCTGCTGCTGATCGGCGGCAAGAAGGCCAAACGCGCCGCCAATGACGAGCACCCGTTCGGCTACGGCAGGGAACGCTACGTCTACGCCTTCCTCGTCTCCATCGTTCTGTTCTCGCTCGGCGGCATGTTCGCCCTCTACGAGGGCTACGAGAAGATCCGCCACCCGCACGAGATCGAGCACTGGTACTGGCCGGTCGGCGTCCTGGTCTTCGCGATCATCGCCGAGGGCACCTCCTTCCGTACCGCCGTCAAGGAGTCCAACCACACCCGCGGCAAGCTGCCCTGGACCGAGTTCATCCGCCGCGCCAAGGCGCCCGAACTCCCCGTCGTCCTGCTGGAGGACTTCGGCGCCCTCATCGGTCTCGCCCTCGCACTGGCCGGCGTCGGCCTCGCCCTCGCCACCGACGACGGCGTCTGGGACGGCATCGGCACCCTCTGCATCGGCCTCCTCCTGGTCACCATCGCCCTGGTCCTCGCCGCCGAGACCAAGTCGCTGCTGATCGGCGAAGGCGCCAACCCCGAGTCCCTGGAACGGATCCGCGCCGCCGTCGTGGACGGCGACACCGTCACCGGCATCATCCACATGCGCACCCTGCACCTCGGCCCCGAAGAACTCCTCGTCGCCGCGAAGATCGCCGTCCAGCACGACGACACCGCCACCGAGGTCGCCCGCGCCATCGACGCCGCCGAGGAACGCATCCGCGCCGCGGAACCCTTCGCCCGGGTCATCTACCTGGAACCCGACATCTACAGCGAGCAGGCCGCCGCCGCGGGCCCCGACCCGGATCAGACGCCCGGCGGCCGGTGACCGGAAGGGCACTGGGGCGGACCGCGCGACCGGTGTAGCTTGGACGTAGCCAGACGTCGCTGCTGATGGCGGTCGGGCGGGTCATCTCGTGATGCCCGGCCGAGGGAGAGAGGGCCTCCGACGGATTGCGCTGCCGCAAGGGGACGAGTGTGCCCGCTCCATGGCACACCCGCACACGCCCCGTGGCCGCGCCGTATCCACGTCCGCCTCGACCGCAGCACCGAGGAGCACCTCATATGACCACCACCGCCACCGACTTCAAGGTCGCGGACCTCTCCCTGGCCGACTTCGGCCGCAAGGAGATCACCCTCGCCGAGCACGAGATGCCCGGCCTGATGTCGATCCGCGCGGAGTACGCCGCCGCGCAGCCGCTGGCCGGCGCGCGGATCACCGGCTCGCTGCACATGACCGTGCAGACCGCCGTCCTGATCGAGACCCTCGTCGCGCTGGGCGCGCAGGTCCGCTGGGCGTCCTGCAACATCTTCTCCACCCAGGACCACGCCGCCGCGGCCATCGCCGTCGGCCCCGAGGGCACCGCGGACAACCCGCAGGGCATCCCCGTCTTCGCCTGGAAGGGCGAGACGCTCGAAGAGTACTGGTGGTGCACGGAGCAGGCCCTGACCTGGCCCAACACCCCCACCGGCGGCCCCAACATGATCCTGGACGACGGCGGCGACGCCACGCTCCTGGTGCACAAGGGCGTCGAGTTCGAGAAGGCAGGCGCCGCGCCGGACCCGGCCACCGCGGACAGCGAGGAGTACGGCCACATCCTGCGACTCCTCAATCGCACCCTCGGCGAGAACCCGCAGAAGTGGACGCAGCTCTCGTCCGAGATCCGCGGCGTCACCGAGGAGACCACCACCGGCGTCCACCGCCTCTACGAGATGCAGCAGGACGGCTCGCTGCTCTTCCCGGCGATCAACGTCAACGACGCGGTCACCAAGTCGAAGTTCGACAACAAGTACGGCTGCCGCCACTCCCTGATCGACGGCATCAACCGCGCCACCGACGTCCTCATCGGCGGCAAGGTCGCCGTCGTCTGCGGCTACGGCGACGTCGGCAAGGGCTGCGCCGAATCGCTGCGCGGCCAGGGCGCCCGCGTCGTCATCACCGAGATCGACCCGATCTGCGCGCTCCAGGCGGCGATGGACGGCTACCAGGTCACCACCCTGGACGACGTCATCGGCATCGCCGACATCTTCGTCACCACGACGGGCAACAAGGACATCATCATGGCCTCCGACATGGCCAAGATGAAGCACCAGGCCATCGTCGGGAACATCGGCCACTTCGACAACGAGATCGACATGGCCGGCCTCGCGAAGATCCCCGGCATCGTCAAGGACGAGGTCAAGCCGCAGGTCCACACCTGGACCTTCCCCGACGGCAAGACCCTGATCGTGCTGTCCGAGGGCCGGCTGCTCAACCTGGGCAACGCCACCGGTCACCCCTCCTTCGTGATGTCCAACTCCTTCGCGGACCAGACGCTGGCCCAGATCGAGCTGTTCACCAAGCCCGAGGAGTACCCGACCGGCGTCTACGTGCTGCCCAAGCACCTGGACGAGAAGGTCGCCCGCCTCCATCTGGACGCGCTGGGCGTCAAGCTCACCACGCTCCGCCCGGAGCAGGCCGCCTACATCGGCGTGCAGGTCGAAGGCCCCTACAAGCCCGACCACTACCGCTACTGACCCACCGCTGTACCACCGCGCGCAGGCCCCCGTTCCCCGTCCGGGACGGGGGCCTCGCCCGTCACCGGCGCACCGAAAGACCTGAGACCCACCATGCCCCGCGGCCGTTACTCGTTCCACGACACACACGACCACACCCCCCTCGGTGCAGAACACTTCCACTGCGCCACCGGCCCCTCCGGCTGGCGCTACACGGCACAGACCACCGCCCCCGGCGGCGATCACGCTGGCTCCGTCGACCTCACCCTCGACCAACTGGGCCGACCCATCCGCCTCGAACTCCACGCGTCCGCCTGGCAGGTACGCGCGGCGGCACTCGACGGCGTCACCTGGGTCCGCACCGACCCCACGGGCGAACACGCCCAGGAGGGGAACGCCGCGGCCCATGCCTTCACCGGTGCCTCGCCCGCGTTCCTGATCGCCACCGCGCGACTGCTCCGCCTCGAACCCGGCGGTCCCGCCACCCGCGTCCGTCTCGTCTCATTCCGGCCCCCCGTGCTCGCGCCCCTGTCCGTCGACCAGTCCTGGTCGTTGATCACCAGGACAGCACACTCGACGGACAGCGGATCGCTGCCTGTGGATAACTACCGGGTCGATGACCTCGCGACGGGCGACCGGTACGACATCCATATCGCCGGCGACGTGGTCCTCGCGGCCCCCGGTATCGAGCTGGAGGACCTGGAGACCCCGCCGTCCACCTTCACCTGAAATTACTGCCAGCGAAGCGTTGACTCGGGGTTGGCGGGGAGGTAGGCTAGAACGGTTGTCACGAGCTGGACAGAGTCCGCTGGCGACCAGTACGATCCCTATCGCTTCGCGCGACGAAGACACACACCGCCCAAGCCGAGAGAAATCTCAGGTGGGGCATCCGTGTCCCCGAAACGCGAGTGGTAATTCCGACCGGTGAATGTCTGCTAAAGTCGGAGACACGAAGGGAAAGCCCGGAGGGGCCGGTGAAACGGTTCCGATGGAAGCTTCCGTTCCTTGAGAACTCAACAGCGTGCCAAAAGTCAACGCCAGATATGTTGATACCCCGTCTCGTTTGTATCGGGACGAGGTTCCTTTGAAGTAACACAACAGCGAGGACGCTGTGCACCCGGGGATTATTCCTCCTCGTGGTGCCGCTCTTCCTGTGATGCGAGTAAGCATTCACGGAGAGTTTGATCCTGGCTCAGGACGAACGCTGGCGGCGTGCTTAACACATGCAAGTCGAACGATGAACCATTTCGGTGGGGATTAGTGGCGAACGGGTGAGTAACACGTGGGCAATC
>NZ_FONG01000014.1 GCF_900112845.1 Actinacidiphila alni | reverse complement strand
CGGCTGCCATGGGCGCGCCCTTGACGCCGTTGCCGTCGCTGTCGGCCGCGCCGATCTCGACCATGTCCGGGGACGGCGAGCGGTCCACGACCGGCAGGACGTTCCCGGCGTCGTCGGTCACCCGGATGTTGGAGGTGCCCGCGTACAGGACGAGCCGCAGGAACGCGTCCGTGCTCGGCGGCGCGGCCACCGTCAGATCGATATCCCCGGCAGCCCCGTACATGTCGATGCTCTGACTGTGGCTGACCGTCACCGACGGCACGACCGGGGCATCGGCACCGTCCGCACGCGCGGACGCGACGGGCACGAGGCCGATCAGCGGAGCCAGAACCGCGGCGGCCAGCGCAACGCGACGAGAACGGCGAAGGCGAATACGCAACGTGTTCCCTTTCGGAGGGGCGTTGGGTGGAAGAAGGTGAGGCCGGGGTGCCCCTGACGTCGGGGCACCCCGGAATACGTCAGGTGGCGATGCGTACCGTCGTCCACGAATTGTCGGGCCACATCGGGCCGATATGGTTGAAGGTGCCGCTGCCTGTTCCTGCGTAGAGGTGCAGGCTGCCGTCGCCCCAAATGGCGGCCAGGTCGGCCTTTCCGTCCCCGCTGAAGTCGCCGGGAATGATGTCGCTGATGGTGGACCAGTTCAGTGCCCCTGACTCCACCGCGGCGGCAAGGTGACCATTGCCGTCACCCTTGTACAGCCGGAGAACTCCGTCGGAAGCATGGACGGCCAGGAGGTCGCTCTTGCCGTCCCCGTTGTAGTCCCCGCCGGAGAGCAGTCGCATTCCGCTCCAGGAGTTGTCGCCCCAGAAGTCGACGGGACCGTTGAGGGTGCCGTCACCCTTGTTGGTGTAGAGGTGGAGTGTGCCGTCGTTCCAGACGGCGACCAGGTCTGTCAGACCGTCACCGTTGAAGTCCCCGGCAGTCATCTCCCTGACAATGTCCCAGTTGTCAGAGCCCGGGAAGAGAGGGACGTTGCCCTTCAGGCCGCCGGTGCCGGTGCCGTCGTAGCGGTGCAGGGTCTTGTCGTTCCAGACGGCGACGATGTCGCTCTTGCCGTCACCGTTGAAGTCCCCCGCGACCATGAGCCGGACAGTGCTCCATCCCGAGTCCCAGATCTGTTTTCCGCTGCTGAGCTGGTTCGATCCTTCACCGGTGTAGAGGTGCAGAGTTCCGTTGTTCCAGCCGGCGATGATGTCCGCCCGGCCGTCGCCGGTGAAGTCGTCGGGCGGTGTCATCGTCTGGACGTATTTGCGGGCCGCCAGGGACCCGGGCGTGCCGGTGGCGGCGTAGTAGGAGATGTTGTGGACGGCTTGCGCGTCGGTCGTCCACAGGTCCGGGGAAGCCGTGCCCGCGTTGCCGGCACCGGCCGAGGCAAAGCTGCTCACGGCGTTTGAGCCCCAGCCCGACGTCGCTGTGACGATTTTGGTGCTGGGATCGGAGCCCGCGATCGAGTCGGCTGTGCCCTCGTAAAGGGTGAGCGACCCGGTGGCGGTGTTCCGCGCCCACAAGGCCGCGTACCCGTTCACGACCCCCGCGTCGGTGATGTCGGTGTTCTGGAAGTCGTCGCCAATGAGTATGGGGGTGTCGAACGTCCCGTAGGTCGTCGTTCCCGCGGCCGAGTAGAGCTTTCCGTCGTCGGTGACCAGCCACAGGCCAGGCATGCTGCCTGTCGCGTGCTGAGAGTTGTCCACGGCGATCTGCGCCACTTGCGACCAGTCAAGGACCGGATGGGCCTCGCCCGTGTCGTCGAGCATCGGCGAAAGAACGGCGGTCTGCTTCAGATCCGCACAGCTGTCCGGGCTCGTGGAACACGGCACCGGCTCGCCGTCGCCGTTCCCTTCGTAGATGTACGCCTGCTTGTCGGAGCTGAGGACGAAGATGTCCTGCTCCATGTTTCCCCCAAATGCGCCGACCGCTGTCTTTGCGCCGGTGAAGTCCACCGCCGGATGATATTCGTCCGTGTGCCAGAGATTTGCCGGAGTTGCCAAGCCGCCGTTCGCGGTTCCCGGGTAAACCCGGAGATTTCCGTCGGCTCCCGGCATGACGAGGTCGGGCTTGCCGTCGGCGGTCAGGTCCCCCGTTGCGTCCGGAGTCGTCGGGGGAGCGGTGTTGAAGCTGAAATTGTTCGCAGGCGATTCGTTCCCCGCCTTGTCCACCGCGTAGACGAACAATTGGTCGCGGACGAATCCCATCGGAACGATGCGCAGCGTCGCACTCTGTTTTCCGGTGTCGGGCTTGACGGTGAGCGGCGGGTTGACCGTCGGCGGCGCGCTGCCCCAGTTGTAGGCGTAGTACGCGATATCGGTGACGCCGGACGGAGGGGTGATGTCGAATTCGAGCTGCGTCCGTGCCGGAGGAGTCAGCGGCGGGGCGTCGTCACCCGCCGGGTAGATGTCCGGAGACGTGATGCTCGGCGCACCCGGTGCTGTGGCGTCGACTTTGAAGGTCTTGGTGACGACGGACGCAGGGTGTGCCTTGTCCCCGTCGTCGGCCTGGGCGGTCCATGTGTAGGTGCCGGTGGGAAGGTATCCGGGGCGCCAGCTGATCGTTCCCTGCTGGGTGACGGTGGTGCTGAGCTCCACCGGCTGCGCCGGTGATCCGGCTACCGGGTAGACGGTCTTGCCACTGCTGTCCTTGCCCGTGAGTGTGAATTTCGCCTGTACCGGGGCTCCGGCATCCGCGTCGTAGACGCCGGCGTTGAGGAAGACCGTTGTGTGCCCGATGGTGCTCGCGGAAGGGCTGGTGGTGGCCGATGTCACCGTCGGGATGGTGTTGTACTCGACCGTGACCGTGGGGTTGTTGGCGAAACGCCGGAAGTTCAGTCCACTTTGCTCATCGTCCGGTGTCGCACTCAGCATCAGTCCGACCGAGGGCAGTTTGCCGTTGTGTGCCCGGGTGAAGGCGTCCTTCACGTCGAAGCCCTTGGAGGGTGCGGAGCTGCAGGCGTTGCCGTAGGACTGGGTGTCCTGGAGGGTGATGTCGAGCGGTCGCGTGGTCCAGGTGGTGGATTTGCTCAAAGTGCCTTTGAAGTACCAGGCGTTGACGTCGGACGTCGTGGAACACGACGCCGAGTAGACCTCTTTCGCCTTGAGCGTGGCATTGAGGATCCGCGCTCCTGCGTTCCACAGGTGTGTGTCGGTCTTGAACTGGTAGAGGGCTCGTTCGACCCCCTCACAGCCGCTGAAGTCGTTGAGCCCGACACCAGGCGTGTCGTACGGGGCGGTGGACGAGTTGAGGGCGTTCTTGTCGGGGCAGCCCTGCTGGATCTCGTCGTACGCGGTCTGAGGGTCGTTGCCCGGCATCGGGTTGAAGTCCGGGTCGATGTACACCGGGTAGTGCGTGTCGGCGCCGCGCAGGACCGTGGTGTCGGGTGTGAGGGTGAGCTGCCCATCGGTGACGTGTGTCGTGACCGTGCCGGTCTTGGCTCCGTAGCCGGGCGCCGTTGAGGAGGACGAGGCAGAGGCCGATGCCGACGGTTCCTGGTCCGCTGCCGCCGCACGTCGCGAAGCTGCGGTACCGCTCGTAGCGGCCTGCGTGCTGGAATCCCACATGGCCGCCGTGGGAGAGGTGAAGACCGGAACGCCGTCGCGGTCGGCGACGACAACGCTGCCGCTGGCGTCGCCGTTGACCGTCAGATCGGGTGCGTCGGCGTTCAGCACAAGTGTGGAGAGCGCGGGGTTCGCCGCAGCAGCGGCGTCCTTGACGATCAGGACTTCGGTGAAACCGCCGAGTGGGCTCACGGTCGCCTGGAGATCGACTCCTGGAAGTACATCGGCGTACGTGGCGGTCGAACCGGAAACCGTTGGCACCGGCAAGGGAGCGGGCCAGGACAGAGCCAGCCGACGGCCCACGGATGTCATGGTCGCCAAAGGCGTCGAGCCGCCGCCGGAGAGGGAGATGCCCGAAGGTACGGCCTTTGGCTGAAGGGTGCCGTCCGCGGCTGTGTGCAGGGTGGTGTCGATCGGAATCCAGGTGCTCGCACGCCGTACCCGGGTCGGGTAGACGGACTCCGTGGCGCTGAGCGTGCCCGACGGATTGGCGGTCACGGTCTCCGTGGCCGTCGTCAGGGACGGTATGTCGACGGGAGCTCCGGAGCTCTTTGCCTGCGCGACGGCTTCGGCCGCTGTCGTACCTACGTCTGCCGACGCGGACGGCGCCTTGGCATCGGCGTGCGCGAGCGTGGCCGTGCCCAGCGGGATCGTCAGTCCTGAAACGAGGATGGCCGCGCTGAGCATGACGCGCGGAGGGCGAACCCACCGGTTGCCACGACGATTTCGCGCACCACGGCGCCTACCTATGGGCATGAGCCCCCCCTTGTTCCTGGCGGCGCGTTCGGCCGCCCGGTGATCTTGGTGCGACAGCGCCTCCGTGCCGCTCTTCGCTCGGTCCCCTCCGGAGAGAGATGGGCAGGGTGAGTCGGCTGTCAACTTCTGCATCTTCACTCAGAATTGTTCAAGAAACATTCACGCAATGGTCAAGAATCCTTTGCGCCCTTCCCTCTGACCTGGGACGACTCGTACGGTTCGCAAGCTTGGCGATCTCTGGGGAGGGGTTCTATGTCTGCGTCTTGGGGGGTCCGGTCCGTCGGCCGCACCGCAGGTGCTCGGCGACGGGTCGGAAGACGGTCGGCGAGAGTGGCGCAGACCGCGGTTCTGGGCCTGATGGTGTCGCTTCTCGGAATTCCGGCTGTCGCGTCCGCCGCTCAACCGAACCTTCCGGACGCGCCCTTGACCAAATCCGTGTCCGTGCACGCCCTGCCGCACGGAACGACAACGCCGTCCCCCGCGGCATCGTGGCGACCCAAGGCCGTACGCTGGCCGGCCGCTGCTTCCGGTACGGCGGACATCGAGACGCCCGGCCGTCAGGGCGCGTCGGCGAAAGCAAAGACGGATGCCAAGGTCGCCGACGCCGTCCCGTGGACACGAGCAGGCACCCTCCCCGTGCTCGTGAAGCCCCGAACACCGTCGAAGACGTCAAAGTCGGCCGCATCGGCCGCCGCCGCTCCGGCCCGTGTCACGGTCCAGGTACGCGATCACGGCGCGGCGACCAAAGCCGGGGTCAACGGCCTGCTGTTCACCGCGAGCGTTCCCGCCGGGTCGGACGGCGGGCCGGTCTCCGTGGCGGTGGACTACTCGGGCTTCAAGGACGCGTACGGCGGCGACTGGTCGTCCCGGCTCCACCTCGTGCAACTTCCGCCGTGCGCGCTGACAACCCCCTCCGAGCCGGAGTGCCAGAAGCAGACTCCGGTCGAGGACAGCACCAACGACGCGACCGGCTCGCGGATCACCGGCACGGTTCGGATCGCCTCCGCCCCGGCGAGCTCCGGCATGATCCTGCTCGGCGCGACGTCCGGCAATTCGAGCGGCGGCGGCGACTTCTCGGCCACTCCTCTGTCGCCCTCGGGCTCTTGGTCGGCGGGCGGCAACAGCGGCGACTTCACGTACTCGTATCCGATCTCCGTACCGCCCACGCCCGGTGATCTGACGCCCAATGTGGAATTGAGCTACTCCTCGCAATCGGTGGACGGCCGACTTCCTTCCACCGACAACCAGCCGAGCTGGATCGGCGAGGGGTGGGACTACTCGCCGGGAGCCGTCACCCGGTCGTACGTACCGTGCAAGGACGACCCCGCGGGCACCGCGCCCAAGACCTCGGACAACTGTTGGGCCGGGGAGATCCTGCACATCGTCTTCAACGGTCGCTCCCAGGACATCGTCTACGACGCCTCGACGCCCACGAACTACAGCCTCTCCGCCGACCCCACGGCGAAGGTCGAGCTGAAGACGATGGGCACGACCACGCAGAACGACACCTATGACGGCGACTACTGGAAGATCACCGACGGCGGCAAGACGTACTACTACGGCCGCAATTCCATTCCCAGTTACGGGACCACGCATTCCGCCTGGACCGTGCCGGTGTACGGCGCACACGACGGCGACCCGTGCCACAAGTCGACGTTCGCCACCTCTTCGTGCCAGCAGGCGTGGCAGTGGAACCTCGACGAGGTCATCGACGCCCATGGCAATGCGATGGTCTACTACTACAACCAGCACACGAACTACTACGGCGCCAACGGTGCCACCACGGGCGTGAAGTACACCCGCGAGGGCTGGCTGGACCACATCGACTACGGACTCGGCAACGGCAGCACCACCGCCCCCCAGCGCGTGCAGTTCACCGTGGGGGACCGCTGCGTCGCCGGCACGTGCGACCCGATCGGTTCCAACACCGCGAACTGGCCGGACGTCCCGTGGGATCTCAACTGCAACAGTGGTGCCTCCTGTGCCATTCACTCGCCTGCGTTCTTCGCGACCTTCCGTCTGAAGTCGATCGCGACACAGATCTACGACTCGACGACGAAGAAGTACAAGGACGTCGACGAGTACTCGCTGGCACAGAGCTTCCCGAACCCCAACGACGGCAACCAGAAGCCGGCGCTGTGGCTCGACTCGATCACCCACACCGCCGATGCGGGAACTCTGCCCCTGCCGCCGGTGAAGTTCTCGTACATTCGACTGGCCAACCGGTTCAACGTCCGCGACGGCTACGCGGACCTCTTCAAGATGCGCATCGCCGGTATCACGACGGAGTCCGGCGAATCGATCAGCATCAACTACAAGGCGCCGACCGGGTGCAGCACGGCGACCAATCCTTCGACGAACACGACGGCGTGCTTCCCGATGTACTGGACACCGGACGGTCTCGCCACGCCGTTCCTCGACTGGTTCAACAAGTACGTCGTGTCGTCCGTCACTCAGAACGACAACACGAAGGCGTCACCGGAAAGCACGGTCACCTCCTACGACTACAGCGTCGGCAAGGCCGCTTGGCATTACGACGACAACGAGGTGGTCAAGGCCAAGTACCGTACGTACGGACAATGGCGCGGATACAGCGCGGTCAGGACGCTCGTCGGCGAGGCCACCGAAGGGCAGACCGTTTCCGAGACCCGCTACTACCAGGGGATGAACGGCGACACCCTGCCCGGCGGCACCACCCGCTCCGCGAACGTCAGCCTGTCGGCCGATGTCAGCGTGCCCGGTGAGGCGACGTCGGTCGCCGACGCCGACGAATTGGCCGGCAACGTCCGCGAGACCGTGACGTACCGGGGCGTGGGCGGGCCGGCGGCGACCGCTGTCGTGGACGACTACTGGGTCAGCGCTGCGAAGGCGACCCGCTCCCGCACCGGACTGCCGGCTTTGGAAGCCAAGATGGTCCGCAACGCGGCCATCACCAACTCCACTGCGGTGACTTCCGCTCCGCAGACGTCCTGGCGCACCGATCGCGTGTCGTACGCCTACGACAAGAGCACGGGCCTGCTGCGCTACACCGACGACCAGGGCGACATCGCGAAGTCGGCGCAGGAGACGTGTGCCACCACCTCGTACGCACCGGTCAATGCGGACCTCAATCTGGTCGGCCTGGTCAGCGAGGTGGAGACGGTCCAGGGCAGCTGTGGCACGGGCGAGTCCACCACCTCCGACGGCCACGGCGCGCCCACAGGGGTCAACCGTCCCGCCGATGTCGTTTCCGACACCCGTACGTACTACGACACCCCCGCCCCGACGTCCTGGCCGCCCGCCCTTCCCGCGTCGCAGGCGACACCGACCCTGGGCGAGCCGACGCTCGTCGCCCAGGCACAGAACTGGGCCGGCGGAGCATTCGACTACCAGGTGAAGTCCGCGGCCTTTTACGACTCCTACGGTCGAGTCAGCAGGGGATGGGACGCTCTGGGCAATCTGACGAAGACCGACTACGTCACCACCAACGGTCAGACGACGGGTTTCACTGTCACCAATCCGCTCGACCAGGAGACGATCACCACTCTCGACCCGAGCCGAGGTCTTGCCACCAAGGTCGTCGACCCCAACAGCGCGATCACCGAAACCGCCTACGACGCGCTGGGCCGCACAACAGCGGTCTGGCTTCCCGGCCGGTCCAAGGCCACGCAGACAGCCGACTACACCTACACGTACGCGCCTTCGCAGACCTCACCGCCTGCCGTGACGACGAAGGAGCTCACCGAGGGCGGCAGTTACACCACGTCTGTCGAGATCTACGACGGGATGCTGCGCTCGCGTCAGACCCAGAGCCAGACGCCTCAGGGCGGACGTCTGCTGACCGACACCTTCTACGACAGTCGCGGTCTGGTCTGGAAGGCGAACAACGCGTACTGGGACGGCTCCAGCACCCCCGGCACCACGCTGGTCGGGACCACGGACCCGCAGGTCACCGACCAGATCCTGACCACGTACGACAGCCTTGCCCGGCCGGTGCTCACCGAGTCCCAGGACAGGGGAACGGTCAAGGAGAGGATCCGGACCGTCTACGGCGGCGACCGCGTCACCACCATTCCGCTGACCGGCGGTACCGCGACAAGCACGGTCACCGACGCCCGCGGACGCACCACGGAGACCGACGCCTATCAGTCGACGCCCACCGTGACCGGGGACCAGATCATCGGCGGCAGCCCGGCCGCGACGAAGTTCACCTTCGACGCGGCCGGCAGTCACGGTCAGAACTCGGCCATCACCGACCCCGGTTCCAACCAGCGCAGCTACGCCTACAACCTGCTCGGCGAGAAGGTCTCGCAGACCGACCCGGACACCGGCACCAGCACCATGGGGTACGACGCCGACGGGCACCTGACGTCCACCACGGACGCCCGAGGCAAGACGATCTCCGTCACCTATGACGCGTTGGGCCGCAAGAGCGCCCAGTACGACGGTCCCGACTCGGCGTCCCCCAAGCTCGCCGACTGGACGTACGACAATCCCGCGGTACCGCACAGCCTCGGCCGGATGACGGCATCGACACGCTACGACTCCGCCGGCAACGCCTATATCCAGGCCGTCAACGGCTACAACATCCAGGGCAACCCGACCAAGATCACGACCACGGTTCCGAGCAATGTCACCGGTCTGGCCGGCTCCTACAGCTACCTCTACGCATACACACCCAACCTGGGGCTGCCGTTGTCCACGACCTACCCGGCCGTGGGCAATCTTCCGTCGGAGAAGGTCTCGTACGGCTACAACTCCATGGACATGGTGGACTCCGTGGGCGGCCTGTCCACGTACGCCCGCGACACGACCTTCGATGCCTTCTCGCGCGTGGTCCAAGTCGTCGACGGCGCGTCGGCCACCAACAGCGCGGTGTTCACCAACACGTACGACGAACACACCGGCGCGCTGAACAACGCGAACATCAGCCGGTCCACCGCGCCGGAGAACCTCCAGGACACGACGTACACGCGTGACCTCGCAGGCAACATCACCAAGATCACCGACAGTCGGCTCGGCTCGGCCACCGACACCCAGTGCTTCGCCTACAACGGGCTCGAACGCCTCACCGACGCATGGACCGCGACCGACAACTGCGCAGGCGCGCCCACGGTCGCGGGCGCCAACCCCACCGTCGGCGGCGCTGATCCGTCCACCACGTACTGGACGTCCTGGACCTTCGACGTCGACGGCAACCGCAAGACCCAGGTGAATCACGGCACGTCGGGCATCAGCGCGGACACCACCACGACGTACACCTACGGGAAGCCGGGCGCTCCGGCGACGCAGCCCGACACCCTCACGGGAACACAGACCACCGCTCCCGACGGCACTGTCACCGGCGGCAGCTACACCTACGACGCGACCGGTAACACCACCACTCGCACCACGACACCCGGCACGGACACGCTGGTCTGGAACGACGAGGGACAACTCGCGAGCTTCAAGACCACCGGCCAGGACAAACCCACCAGCTACACCTACGACGCCGACGGCAATCAGCTACTGCGGACCGACCCCGACGGCAGGACCACGCTCTTCCTCTCCGACCAGGACGTGGAGTACGACCCGTCGGTGTCCGGCACCGGCGCCGTCACCGCGACCCGGTACGTCGCCCTTCCCGGCGACGTCACCTGCACCCGTACCGGTCCCGGCGACGCCTACAGCTACATCGCCTCCAACGACCAGGCGACCGGCACCACCCAGCTGACCGCCACCGACCACACGCCGACGTTCCGACTCCTCGATCCGTACGGCAACCCGCGCGGCACACAGCCGGCCGACTGGCCCGGCAGCAAGGGTTTCGTGGGAGGCACACAGGACCCGACGACCGGCCTCACCCGCCTCGGCGCCCGTGACTACGATCCGGTCCTCGGTCGTTTCACCTCCGCCGACCCTCTCTTCGAGGCCACCGACCCCAACCAGATCGGCGGTTACACCTACGCGGGCGACAGCCCCGTCACTCAGAGCGACCCCAGCGGCCTCTCGAACAGGGACTCCGGCGGCGGCTCGACGGACTATTCGCCTCCCGCATCCGAATGCCCGCCCTTCTGCAGCGTTGACGGTCAGCCACACGGACCGAGCGGCCCCCATGGTGCCAACCGGAACCCCGACGGCAGCCAGGGCGGCGGGGACCTAGGCGACAGTGGTACGCAGGAAATTACCGACAACTCGCCGACCTCGAACGACTCGGGCACGGTCGGGTCGCAGCTCTACGGCGGGGGCAAGAACAAGACCGGGTCCGGCGGCGGCGGGTACTGGCACCCGGCGTACAAGGGCCATGCCGTCTGCTACGGCCGCACCGGCTGCACCATGGCCTACAACTACCTGCTGCACCACCCGAAGGACGTCGCCGGCGCGAAGGAGATCGCCGCCACCTATTGCATCGACCACATGTCCGAGTGCCAGCACGACGCCCAGATGTGGGACTGGACGATCGAGGCCGAAGCTCAGCTGCCGCTGCTCATCTTCGATGTCCCCGAGCTTCCCGAAGCCGGCGAGAGCAAGGTGCGTGCTTGTACGCGGAACAGCTTCACCGCGGACACGAAGGTCCTCGAGGCCGACGGTGAAACCGTCCCGATAGCGGCGGTCAAGGTCGGCGACGAAGTCCTCGCGACGGACCCGGTCACGGGTACCACGCAGGCCGAGACCGTCACCGACGTCATCGTCACCACAACGGACAAGGATTTCACCGACCTCACGGTCCGAACCGGCGACGGCCCCCACACCATCACCTCGACCCAGCACCACCCGTACTGGGACGCCACCGCCCACCAGTGGAAGAACGCCGCCGACCTCCACCCCGGTGACAAACTCCGCCGGCCCGACGGCACTCTGCTCACGGTCGCGGCGGTCCGCAATTACCACCACAGCGAGACGACGTACAACCTCACTGTCGAGAAGCTGCACACGTACTATGTGCTGGCGGGGCAGGCTGCGGTACTCGTTCACAACGCAACGCCGGGTCAGAAGTGCGATCTAACATTGGGCGCCGGTCCGAATGCCCGAGAGGGAGTGGGTCTGGAGAATGGTGACATCGAGGCAGATGGTGTTCGAGATCTGATCAATGAATCCGGGAATGCGCACGGCTGCCACACGTGTAATGCCAGAACTCCGGGAACCAAGAACGGGGATTGGATTCCAGACCACCAGCCCCCGTCTAGTCTCGTTGATCCCGGGTCTCCTCAGACAGCGTATCCTCACTGTCTGCCCTGCGCGAGGCGGCAAGGCGGGGTAGTCTCACAACTTTCACAAGGAAAGAGCAATAAGGAATGGTAGCTAATGGTCCTGTGGTTTCATTCCTGGCAAAAATCGAACACGGATGCCTGATCTTGCGGGATGCGGGAAGCGAAGACGACGTCAGCGACTGGGACCCGGTGTCCAGCGGATGGTATCGTGAGGGCAGTTCACTCATCTTTGGCGTTCAGGCCAGTGTGGACGGCCCCGTCGAATGCGAAGTATGGAAATCGGCTCCGCCGGTGGTACTTCCCGTAAACCTCTTTGAGGTGCCACTTCCATGCCCGTCCGGCTGGCTCGTATTGCATGATCCGAACGAACATGCCCGATTGCAATTCACGGGATTCCGTGACTGTGTGATTTGTTCGGTGATGGTGGATGATCCACAATTTCCGTCAAGGGTTCAGGTGCTGCTGAGGGCGGGAGGTAATTAGCCCCTCGTGTTTTCGGGGAACAAGTGAGGCTCCATCCGAGAGCCTCGCCAGTTTCTCTGTATGTTGCGAGGGTGCTGTTCTGCCACGTGGCTCCTGCTGCCGAAGCTCGCTTTTTTGCTGTTTTTGTGGTGGGACTTCAGCGTTTGGGCGCATCGTGTAGGGGTGAGGCCCCGACCTTGGGTAACATGGTGAGCTCGCCCCGGCTGGTCCACCGCAAGTGCGGCGGGTCGTAGTGGTTTCCGCATCGACGTAGTGATCGTCTTCTCGGCCAAGGCTAAGGAGATCGCCCTTACGAAGTCGATGGTCAGACCTGCTGCTTATCGGACGCACCCCACCGGGAGTGTTTTCGTCTGCCAGGAGCGAATTCTCTTTCCCTGAGCTGGCCGGGTGCATGGGGATGTGGCGAGAGAGTCTCACAAGATGGTGCGGGTGGTGCTCAGCCGAAGTGATAGGCACTGGCCGGGTGTGATGCGGGTCTGCTGGAATTGGATCCGTTCAGGTGCAAGAGCAAGGGTGGGGAGACAGTGGGTACTGGGGCATCGCGGGCCGCGTTCGCGGTCTGTGCGGCAGCGTTGGCGGGCGCCGTGAGCGCGTGCGGTGGGGGTGGGGCGCAGCATGTCGGGGCGCAGGCCTCGGGCAGCGCAGGTACGTCGGGGACGCGCTCGGTGCACTCGGCTGGGTCGGCGGGGATGTTGAGCCAGGACGAGCTGCAGCAGGGCGTTGTGGGGGCGAAGGACATACCGGGATGGATGACCGAGACCGTGGCCGGTCGGGGTGGGGACGGCGTCGAGGTCGCCCCTCGCATCCTTGATGTCTCCAAGTGGCCGCGTACGTCACCGGCCGCGTGCCAACCGCTGGACCGTATGACCTCGCTGGGCAG
Source organism: Actinacidiphila alni (assembly GCF_900112845.1). GTDB lineage: Bacteria > Actinomycetota > Actinomycetes > Streptomycetales > Streptomycetaceae > Actinacidiphila > Actinacidiphila alni. The sequence continues at coordinate 209,873 of NZ_FONG01000014.1, read as the reverse complement.
CGGCTACCAGTACTTTGCCGTGGTGGAACAGAAGGTCAGCCCCGTTTCCGGGGACGGTCCGATCACGGAAATGGCGCTGACCTCGTACCGGCCCGCGGAGGCCCCCAAGGTCATCGCCGATCTGCGGACGTCGATACGTACATGCTCCGACTTCTCCCAGCCGCGTGGGGGATACGAGTACACCCATCCGCAGGTGCTCGCCGATCCCAAGGTCGGCGATGAAGCGATTGCGTACCGCCTCACGCAGGTTGTCCCCAGCGTTGACAGCAACGGCGATCCGGACGGTGGCCAGCCGGTCGACGTCCCCTTCCATTTCGTCGTCGTGCGTTCCGGGGCGACGATCGTGTCGTTCTACACCATGACCCCGCCCGGTGGGCACGGCACCACCGACGTACCGGTGGACGTGGTCAAGTCCCAGATCGCCAAACTCGATCAGATGCCCCAGCACTCGTAGCGAATACATCGTGCAGGGCGCACGGGCATGGCCGTCGGTTGTCGGAGTACGACAATCTCGATGAGCGAGGACTCCGGCGCCTCCGGTGGCCGGCCGGTGGCCGGATGCCTTTGGACGCTATAACACGTGGCGTCACAGGCAAACAAGCCGCACGTGCTCTGATCAGGCAGGACAGCATCAAGCAGCACGACAGAGCACCGCGCAACACGAGTGCTCACGGTCTCGTAATGCGTAGGTCTCGGGTTCGAATCCCGAAGGCGGCTCGGCGAAACCCCAGGATTCACTTACTGTGACCTGGGGTTCTTCCTTTTCCGGGGGCGTCTGGTGGGCGTGGGCGGCGGTGGAGGGGTGGTTACGATGAGCGTCATGGACCTCGACCTGCGCAGGGTTCGCTACTTCGTGGCTGTGGCCGAGGAGTGCAGCTTTGTGCGGGCGGCCAGCCGTCTGTACATGACGCAGCCGGCCCTCAGCCGTCAGATCCGTGCGCTGGAGGAAGACCTCGGCGTGGCCCTGTTCCTCCGGGACCGGCAGGGAACGCTGTTGACGCGGGCCGGGCGCCAGTTCCTGGAGGACGCGCGGCCGTTGCTTGCGACTTCGCTGGCCGCGCAGCAGCGTGTGCGAGCCGCGGGCCGTGAGGACAACAACTTCACTGTGGGCTTCATGCCCGGCGTCGCCGTCACCCCCATCCTGCGGGAATTCTCCCGGACGGCTCCGGACGTTCGGGTCGAGGTCCTGCACACCTCGGTCACCGACCAGGTCGACTACCTGTTGGACGGGCGGGTCGACGTGTGCTTCGTGCGGATGCCCCTGCCCAGTGGGATGTTCGAGGTCATACCGCTTTTTCCTGAGCCCCGCGTGGCGGCGCTGTCGAGTGGACACCCTCTTGCCGAGCGGAAGGCGGTAAGCCTTCACGAGCTGCGTGACCTGGCCCTTCTGCAGGACCTCGGGGACGTCCCGGAGTGGCGTGGCCGCGTCTCGGTGGCCTCGCCCGCGGATTCCGGGCGTTTCCCCGTGACGATCGAGGAGTGCCTGGAGGCCGTCGCGTCGGGGGCGGGGTGCTACGTCATGGCCGCCGGTATGGCCGGCTTCTACCGCCGGGACGACGTCACTTATCTGACGCTGGAAGATGTGGCTCCCCGGATGGTCGCCCTCGCGTACAGCAAGCACCGGACCATGCCCGAGCTCCACCGGTTCGCCGAGATCTCCCGTCGCATGCTCGGCCCCGCTGCGGACTGATCCGCGGCCGAAAATGTGTGCCGCCGGTGGGGCCGTCCCGCGGTGCGGGACCAGGACGCTGGTCCTTCATGCCGGGTCGGCATGAAGGACAACGGATTCGGCATTGGCGCGGAAATGACGCGGTGGGCATAGTCGTTCTTGCGAGGCGCTGCGGAACGCGACAGGTACGGGATTTCCTGTCCGCGTGGAGCGCGCCTTTATTCATGCCGATCCGGCTGAATGAACCGAGAGGAATTACCCCGCATGAAGTCCACTGTTCGATTCAAGGTGCTGGGGGCTGCCGCATTGGTGTGCGGCGCGGTCGCGGCTTCGCTTGTCGCGACCGACGCGGGCGCCGCCACCGTCAGTGCCGCCCAGCGGATCGCCCCTGCGCGGGCGAGCGACGCGCACAAGCCGACGGTTGTCCTGCTCCACGGGGCGTTCGCGGACTCGTCCAGCTGGAACAGCGAGATCAGCTACCTGCGTCGGCACGACTACCCCGTCTACGCGATCGACACGCCGCTCAGGGGCGTGGCCTACGACAGCGCCTATGTCGAGGCGCAGCTCAAGACGATCGACGGCCCTGTGGTGCTGGTCGGCCACTCGTATGCCGGTGAGGTGATCAGCCAGGTCGCCGCCGAGACGCCGAACGTCAAGGCCCTGGTGTACGTCGCCGCTCTCATCCCTCAGGTGGGTGACAGCGCCAACTCCCTGATCGGGCAGTTTCCGGGGTCGGAACTCACACCCGAGAACCTGCGCACTGTTCCTCTGCCGGACGGTGCCACGGACGTCTACATCAAGGCCGACAAGTTCGGGACGGCCTATGGGAACGGGCTGCCGAAGGCGGGCATTCGCACGGCGTCCGTGACCCAGGAGCCGATCGCCTTCTCGGCGCTGACCGACAAGGCGACGGTGAATCCTCCCAAGGGCACACCGAAATGGGCGGTCATCGCGACCGACGACCACGCTGTGCCGACGCGGGCCCAGAAATTCGAGGCCGACCGCGCCGGCGCTCGTATCAGCTATGTGCGGTCGGGGCATGACGTGCCCGCGATCGCGCCGCACGCGGTCAACCGCGCCATCGTCGCCGCCGCCGACTCACTGCGCTAGCAGGGCCGGTGGCCGGGCGCCCCGGTCCGGGCGGCCGGCCACCGGTGTCTTCGGCCGGGACAGCACAAATCGAGGAGGTCATCGACGATGCCCAGCGACCAGTGGCACGAAGCGCTCCTGCCCGACGAGAACGCACAGCACGAGGAACAGGCGCGCGTTTTCATGGAGATGCAGCGTAAACGCTCCGAGAAATACGGAACCGGTCGCGCGCTCCACCGTAAGCAAGTGGCGGGCCTGAGAGCGAGTTTCGCGGTTGAGGAGGACCTTCCGGGATACGCGGCCCAGGGGATATTCGCGGCGCCTTCTCTCTACGAAGCCCATGTGAGGCTGTCCAACGGAGGGTTCGACGTGTCCGCCGACTGGGCCCCGGGCGTCCGCGGGTTCGCGATCAAGGTATTCGGGGTTTCGAGCGTGTCGACCGCCGGGGCCGAGCAGAATTTTACGATGATCAATCAGGAAATCCTGCGGGTCAAGAACAGTGCGGAATTTGTCGGAATCGTTGATGTCGCCACCAGCGCGCCTGGGGCGGCCCTGCGCAAGGTCGTAAGAAAACCAGGCGTGGCCCTCAGTGCCGTCGCCAATTTCCGGGACATGAAGAGGCCGTTCACCGGATTCGCGACGCAGGATTTCTTCAGCATCATGCCTATTGCTTTCGGTGGATACGCGGCCCGGTTGAGGCTGTGTGCGGCCTCGACGGTGATCAATACCGAGGCCAGTAACGATTGGGCCGCGGACGTCTACGGGCGGCTTGCCGAAGGCGATCTTGAGTTCATCGTCCAGGCCCAGTTCTTCGAGGACGAGGATCGCACCCCCATCGAGAACCCGGCGGTCCGCTGGGAGGCGCCGTGGCTCACCGTGGCGCGTTTGCGTGTGCCGTCGCAGGCGGTGGACACGGCCTTGGCCGAGGCCGTTGAGAAGAGCAGCTTCGACCCGTGGACCGCGGTGCCGGAGCATCGGCCCCTCGGCGAGCTGATGCGCGCCCGCAAGGCGGCCTATTCGGTGAGCCGTCGTGGCCGGACCGGTGGCGCGCACGCGCCCGGCCCGTCTGGTCCCGCTGCCCGTCCCGCGGGCCGAACGAATCCCACCGGCGGAACGAATCCCGCAGGCGGCTCGGCTATGCCCCCGGGGCCGGGATGAGGCCCGTGGTGAGGAGGTGGAGGAGGTGCGTGGCTTCGGTGGTGGGGGAGGCGTGGTGTTCGGTGGCCAGGGCGATGCCGACCGTGAGGGTGATGAGGTCGTGGGGGGTGACGTCGGGGTTGACGGTTTTGTCGTGGACGGCGCGGGCGAGGAGGGGGGCGCCGGCTGATTCGAGGGTGGTGCCGCAGGAGTGGGGGGCGGGGCGGTCGGTGGGGGGCTCGTAGGTGAGGGCGTCGGCGAGGCCGCGGGCGGAGACGGCGTAGTCGAGGAGGGTGCGGAGCCAGTCGAGGAGGGCGGCGCGGCTGTCGTCGGCGGTGCGCAGGCCGTCGGCGTACGCGATGAGGTGCTCGATGCGTTCCCGGAAGACGGCCGTGAGCAGGGCCTGGCGGGTGGGGAAGTGGCGGCGCACGGTGGCGGAGCCGACGCCGGCGGTACGGGCGATCTGTTCGAGGGAGGCGTCGGCGCCGTGTGCGGCGACCTCGGCCTCGGCGACCTCGAGGATGCGCTGGTAGTTGCGGCGGGCGTCGGATCGCTGGGTGCTCATGGTCTCCTCGTTGCTAAACGGCGGGCCCCGCCATATCGTAGCCGACGGTAAACGGCGGGCCCCGCCGTTTCGTGTTGTGCGATGTGCTCAAGGAGCCTGCGTCATGAATGACATCACCGATACCGCCCCCGTCCTGGTCACCGGCGCCACCGGCCGGCAGGGCGGTGCCACCGCCCGGGCCCTGCTGGCGGACGGCGTCGCGGTCCGCGCCCTGGTGCGCGACCCGGACGCGGAAGCGGCCAAGGCCGTACGGGAGTTGGGCGCCGAACTGGTCAAGGGTGACCTCACCGACCCGGCGTCCCTGGAACCGGCTGTCGACGGCGTCCGCGCCGTCTTCTCGGTGCAGATGCCGCCGATGACGGAGACGAGCGTGGACTTCGCCGGTGAACTCGCCCAGGCAACCAACCTGTTGACCGCCGCGCGGGCGGCCGGCGTACGGCACTTCGTGCAGTCCTCGACCAGCGGGGTGGGGCGGCACACCCAGGCGCCCGGCTGGGCCGAAGGACGCTGGGCCGCGATGGAGGGCTACTTCACCACCAAGCAGGCCATCATCGACGGGGTGCGCGGCGCCGGGTTCGCGCGCTGGACGCTGCTCAAGCCCGCGTTCTTCATGGACAACCTGATCGCGCTGCTGCCCCAAGGGCCCGGCGGCCCGCTGGCGACCGTGCTCCGGCCCGACACCGCGCTGGCCCTGGTGGCCACCGAGGACATCGGCGCCGCCGCCGCGCGGGCCGTCGCGGACCCGGACCGCTTCCACGAGGTCGAGCTGGAGCTGGCCAGTGACCTGCTCACGATGGCGGGGGTCGCGCGGACGCTCTCCGAGCTGTGGGGGGTGCCCGTGGTCGCGCCGTCGATGGATCTGGAGGAGGCGCTCGCGGCCGGGATGCCCGGGTGGGGCGCGGGACACCAGTGGACCAATGCCGTCGTCCAGCCGGCCCGGCCGGAGTTCGCCCGCGCCCTCGGCATCCCGGTGACCTCCTTCGCCGACTGGGCGCGCGCCCACCTCGCGACCTGACGGCACTGATCCGCGGCCGCCCCACCGCCGGCGGACGGATTCTGCCTGACGGAACGACACAGCACCGAAAACGGACCGGAAAGCGGAGACTCTGCCGGGGCGGTGCGGCCGCGCCCTTTCGGACGACGCGGGCCGCGGGACGCGCAATGCGTGCGCGCGGTGCTATCGGAGATCCGTTGAACCCGTTGAATCCGTTGAATGTGTTGAGTGCGGTGAATCCGCCGGAGCGCGGCGGCCGGAAAAAGGTGTTCGACCGGCGTATGACGCTGGTCGCGTCCGTCACGATTCTCGGCTCGCTGCTGTGCGGCCTCGCGAATTCGATGGCGCTGCTCGTCGTCGCCCGCGCCGTCCAGGGGATCGGCGGCGGCATGCTGCTGTCGACCGGGCAGACGATCCTGGCCCGGGAGGCGGGCCCCGGGCGGCTCGGGCGCGTCATGGCGGTGGTGGGGATTCCGTCCATGCTCGGGCCGCTGCTGGGGCCGATCTTCGGCGGACTGATCCTTTCCCGGTTGTCCTGGCGGTGGATCTTCTTCGTCAATCTGCCGCTGGGACTCATCGGCATCGCCATGGCATGGGTCATTCTCGACCGGGGTGATCGCGGAATGCCGCGGAAACTGGATCTCGTCGGTCTTGCGCTGCTGCCGCCGGGGCTCGCGGCACTGGTCTACGGAATCTCCGAATTCGGCAACGCGGGACGAGCATGGACGTCGCGGGCTTCCTGATGCTCTCGCACCTGGCGCCGCCCGAAGTCCTCGCGGGCCAGGCCAAGTTGATGGAGTCCTACGGCGCGCACTGCGTGTACGTCACCGACTCCGGCGGCCGGCTCACGATGGCCGACGTCGCCGCCCGCGTCCGGGCGTACCGTGACGTCCTCGACGACGGCACCGAGATCGGCATCCACGCGCACGAGAATCTCTCGCTGTCGGTCGCCAACTCCGTTGTCGCGGTGGAGAACGGCGTCCGCCGCGTCGACGCCTCGCTGGCGGGCCACGGCGCCGGGGCGGGCAACTGCCCGATCGAAGCCTTCGTCGCGGTCGCGAACGTCTCCGGCTACGAGCACGGTTGCGACCTCTTCCGGCTCCAGGACGCCGCCGACGACATCGTCCGCCCGCTCCAGGACCGCCCGGTGCGCGTCGACCGCGAGACCCTCACCCTCGGCTACGCCGGTGTCTACTCCTCCTTCCTCCGCCACGCCGAGGCCGCCGCCGCCCGCTACGACGTGGAGGTCCGCGCCATCCTCATGGAGTGCGGCAGGCGCCGGCTGGTCGGCGGCCAGGAGGACATGATCGTCGACGTCGCCCTGGACCTGACGGCACGCTGACGGGCGCGGCTCACACCGGGTCGGGGGCGGCCGGTGCCGCGGGGCCGGGGACGGTCGGGGTCGGGTCGGGCGCGGAGGTCGGCGCGTACTGGGCGGCCTGGGCGGTGAACATCGCCGCGTAACGGCCGCCGGCGGCCATGAGCGCGTCGTGCGTGCCGTGTTCGGCGAGGCGGCCGTGGGTGAGGACGTAGATGTGGTCGGCGTGGCGGACGCCGGACATGCGGTGGGTGACCAGGACGACCGCCCGGTTCGGGGCGGCCAGGCCCCGGATGCGGTCGAACGCCTCGATCTCCGCCTCCGGGTCGAGTGCCGAGGTGGGCTCGTCGACGATGAGGACGCTGTCGGCCGTCGCGGTCGTGCTGCGCCAGTGCGTACGGGCCAGGCCGAGCTTCTGCCATTCGCCGCCGGACAGTTCGATGGCGCCGCGGAACACCCGGGCCAGCAACGTCCGCAGCCCGTCGGGGAGTTTGCCGACGACCGGGCCGGCGCCCGCGTAGTCGACGGACGGCTGGAGGTCGTCGGGGACGGCGGCGGGGCGGTCGGGCCGGCCGAGGCGGATGTTCATGGCGGCGGTCACCGGCCACCGCTGGAAGTCCTGGGCGAGCAGCGAGACCCGCGCGAAGACCTGGGCGCGGTCCAGGCCGGTGACGTCGGCGGCGCCGAAGCGCAGGGCGCCGGACTGCGGTCGCAGCATGCCCGACAGGATCTTCATCAGGGTGCTCTTGCCAGAGCCGTTCTCGCCGACGACGGCGGTGACCGACCCCATCGGCAGCGTCAGCGACACCTCTTCCAGGGCGGCGGTGTCCCGGTCCGGGTAGCGGTAGGTGACCCGGTCCAGGACGATCTCCGCGATCCGCTCGGGCACGGGGTCGCCGCCGGCCGGGATGGTGCGGTGCGCCGCCCGTTCCAGGAAGCGGCCGTGGTCGCGGACGTACAGCGACTCCTCGTGCAGCTGGTTGACGTTCATCACCAGCGCGCCCAGGCTCGCGGAGCCGGTGCGGACCGCGATCACCGCCGTACCGGCGACGGCCAGGCTCATGTGCCCGGCCAGGATCAGCCAGAACATCGCCCCGTACGTCGCGGCCGTCGCCAGCCCGGACAGCGCGGACGCGACCCATTCGGTGAGGGCCTTGCTGGAGGCCAGGCGTTCCTGTTCGGTCTCGGCGCTCTCGGCCATCAGCCGGTAGCGGCTGAGCAGGAACGGGCCGACGGCGTGCAGCCGGATCTCCTGGGCGGCGCTGCGCTCGGTGAGCAGATTGCCGATGAGCCGGGCGGCCCGTACGTGCTCGATCCAGCTCATCACCGACACGTACCGTTCCTGCGCCACCCGCATCGCGCCCCAGCCGCGCGGCGCCGCGATCAGGATCAGCATCGGCAGCAGGAGCGGGTGCAGGACGGCCAGCACGCTCGCCGTGGTGACCAGCGAGATCAGGCCGTTGAGCGCGGCGACGCAGGCGCCGATCATGCGGCGGGCGGAGGCCGGGCCGTACTGGGCGACGTCCACCAGCCGGCGGAAGTCGGGGTCGTCGATCGCCTCCAGTTCGACGCCGGCCGCCGCGGCCAGATACTGCGTGGTCGCGATCCGCTCGACCTTGGGCTCCAGGCGGCCCGCGCGCGAGGTGGACCAGGCGGCCAGCGCGGAGTTGACGACGCCGATGCCGGCGGCGGCCAGCAGACCCGGCAGCAGCCCGTGCAGCCGGTCGGAGGCGCTGCCGGTGCCGGCGAGCAGCGCGTGCATCACGGCGTTGACCGCCAGCAGCCCGACCGCGGCGGCCACCCCCTGCCCGACCTCGCTGACCGCCACCGCGATCAGCGCCCGCCGGTCGGCCAGCCACGCGATCCGCAGCGTGGCCCCGACCAGTGACGGCATCGACCGCAGCGCCGACATCATCGTCAGGTCGAGCCCCGCGTGCTCGTGGTGCGACCAGCCCATGTCGTACCGCAACGGCCCCCCGAACAGCTCCTGTTCGGCGTCCGACACCCGCGGCTCCGCCATCCGTACCGGCCCGAAGAACTTCCGCACGGTCTCCTCCCCCCGACCGGCCCCTCGACCGGTCCCCTCCCTGTCAACGACCGCCCCCGCCTTTCGAACACATGTCTTTCGGCCGCTACGTCATCTCCCACCCGCAGGACGCATGGACGGCATGCGCTGCGCGAACTCCCGCACCCCTGCGGCCCGTCCCGTATCCCCGCTGTCCGCGCGGTGGCCGAATCGCCGGTGGTCGCGGGTGACCCGTACGGCGAGGCGGGGCGCCCGGCGCCCCGCCGGCTGGCAGCATCGGGCGGACGACGCCGGGTGAGAAGAGGTCGATCGATGGCGGCTCCCCGCCCGCACTGGCTGTTCGGCGACCAGTTGGGCCCGCACTTCCTCGACCCCCGGCACGGCGGCCCGGACGCGGACGCGCCGGTGGTGATGGTCGAGGCCCGCTCGGTGCTGGCCAGGCGGCGCTTCCACCGGGCCAAGGCCCATCTGGTGCTGTCGGCGATGCGGCACCGCGCCGCCGAGTTGGGCGACCGGGTCACATACGTACGGGCCGGGACGTACGCGGACGGGCTCGCGAAGGCGCTCGGGCGGGGGAGCGCACAGGAATTGACGGTGCGTCACCCCACCTCCCGCGCCGCGCTGGAGTTCGTACGGGCGCGGCCCGGCGTCGAGGTGCTGCCGGCCGGCGGCTTCCTGGTGCCGCACGACGACTTCGCGCGGTGGGCGGGCGGCGGCCGGACGCTGCGCCTTGAGGACTTCTACCGCTGGGTGCGGGTCCGGCACGAGCTGCTGATGGACGGCGACGAGCCGGCCGGCGGGCGGTGGAATCTGGACCACGACAACCGCGAGCCGCCGCCGCGCGGCCGGGACACCCTCGGCGCGCCCGAGCCCTGGCGGCCGGCGGAGGACGACATCGACGCCGAGGTCCGGCACGACCTGGACCGCTGGGAGCGCGACGGACAGGTCTCCTTCGTCGGCCGGGACGGCCCGCGCCTGTTCCCCGCGACCCGCCGCGAGGCGCTGTCGGCGCTGCGCCGCTTCGTCACGTACCGGCTCGGGGACTTCGGGCGCTACGAGGACGCGATGCTGGCCGCCGACCCGGTGCTGAGCCACAGCCTCCTGTCGGCGCCGCTCAATCTCGGGCTGCTGCACCCGGCCGAGTGCGTCGAACGCGCGGAGGCCGCGTACCGCGCCGGCGAGGCGCCGCTCAACAGCGTCGAGGGCTTCGTCCGGCAGATCGCCGGCTGGCGCGAGTACGTGTGGCAGCTGTACTGGCACTTCGGCGAGGACTACCGGCACCGCAACGCGCTGCGGCACCGCGCCCCGCTCCCCGGCTGGTTCCTCGACCTGGACGCCGACGCGGTCACCGCCAACTGCCTGTCGACCGTCCTCGCCCAGGTCCGGGACACCGGCTGGACGCACCACATCCCGCGGCTGATGGTGCTGGGCAGCCGCGCGTTGCAGGACGGCTGGGACCCTGCGGCGGTCACCGACTGGTTCCACCGCTGCTTCGTGGACGGCTACGACTGGGTGATGCTGCCCAACGTCGTCGGGATGTCGCAGTACGCGGACGGCGGCCGGATGACCACCAAGCCGTACACGTCGGGCGGCGCGTACATCCACCGGATGAGCGACCTCTGCGGGCCGTGCGCGTACCGGCCGACCGACCGCACCGGCGAGCGCGCCTGCCCCTACACCGCCGGCTACTGGGCCTTCCTCCACCGGCACCGCGACCGGCTGGCCGCCAACCACCGTACGGCGCGCGCCGTCCAGGGCCTGGACCGGCTGAAGGACCTCGGTGAGCTGCTGGCCGAGCGGGACCGGCGCGACGGCGACGCCCCGCCGTGACGGCCGCGCCGTGACCGCCCCGCCGTGACCGTCCCGCCGTGCTGCCGCCGCGTGTGCTGACGGATCGTCAGCCGTGGGCGTTCTGGGCGTGCTTGGGGAGCAGGCCGACCAGGAGGAGGGTGAGGAGATTGATCGCGGCGGCGACGGCGATGACGAGGGTGGTCGCGGACAGGTAGGTGGGGAGGGACGGGTGGTGGCCGGCGCGGGCGAAGAAGACCGTGCCGAGGGCCGCGACACCGATCGCGCCGGCGAACTGCTGGACGGCGTTGAGGAGTCCGGCGCCGGTGCCGACCTCCTCGGGGGTGGCGTCGCCGATGATGAAGTCGACCAGCGGGACGAAGACCAGGCCGGAGCCGAAGCCGGTGAGGAGCAGGGCGGGAGCGAGCTTCCATACGGTCAGGCCGGCGTCGTAGTGGTCGACGGTCCACCACAGGCCGAGCAGGCCGACGACGGCGAGGGACAGGCCGATGTGCAGGGTGGCGCGGCCGAGTCTGTCGGCGAGCACGGCGCCGGCCAGCAGGACGGCGACGGCGGTGCCCAGCGCCCAGGGGATGAGGGTGAGGCCGGTGCGCAGCGGCGACCAGTGCATGCCCTGCTGGAGCAGCAGGTTGATGGTGAGCACGAAGGCGCTGAGCGAGGCGTAGAAACCGGCGACGATCACCAGGCCGACGACGAAGCTGCGCTTGCGGAAGAGCGTCGGCGCGATCACCGGGTGGGCGCTGCGCCGCTGCGAGACGACGAAGAGGGCGAGCAGGACGGCGGCGCCGGCCATCATCGCGTACGTCCACGCGGGCCAGCCGAGGTCGCGGCCCTGGATGAGCGGGACGACGAGCAGCGCGGACGCCGCGGTGAGCAGGGCGACGCCGAGGACGTCCAGGCGGGCGGTACGGTCCTCGCCGCCGTGGTGCGGCAGGACGCGCAGGCCGAGCAGGGCGGCGCCGACGCCGAGCGGCACATTGATCAGGAAGATCGAGCGCCACTGGCTGCCGAACAGGTCGAGGTGGAGCAGCCAGCCGGCCAGGATCGGCCCGGCGACCATGGTCAGGCCCATCAGCGGGCCGACCGGGGCCAGCGCCTTGCGCAGGTGCTTGGGCGGGAAGACGACCTTCACCAGGGCCAGGCCCTGCGGGATCATCACCGACCCGCACAGGCCCTGAAGGGTGCGCGAGACGATCAGGAAGGCGGCGTTCGGGGCCAGGCCGCAGGCCAGTGAGGCCAGGGTGAAGCCGGTCATGCCGAGCAGGAAGAGCCGGCGGCGGCCGAGCAGGTCGCCGAGCCGGCCGGAGGTGACCAGGCCGATCGCGAAGGCGGCGGTGTAGGCGCTGAGCACCCACTGCACGGTGCTCTGGCCGCCGCCGAGGTCGGCGCGGATGGAGGGGCCCGCCAGGTTGGCGATGCTGGAGTCGATCAGGTCCATGAGGTCGGCCAGCACGACGACGACCAGCAGCAGCCAGGCGGCGCGGGTCGGCTTGGCGTCGGGGGCGGCGACGGTCTCAGGGACGGGGACGGGGACGGACTCGGGGGCCTGGCCGGGGACGGGGGTCGGGTCGGGCGCCCGGGGAGCGGGGGAATCTGCGGACGAAAGATGTTCTGTAGTCACGAACACCGTTCTACTCAGGAACACTGTTCGGCGCAAGACGAACGCTGTTCGCAGTGACATGGAACACCGTTCGTCGCTGTCGCTAGACTGGTCCCATGTCACCGACCCCGCAGCAGCGGCGCGCAGCCCGGCACCGGCTCGGCACCGGCCAGGGCGACGCGCCCCCGGCCCGCCGCGGCCCGTCCGGCGGGCGCAAGAAGCCGATCACGGTCGACGCGATCATCACCGCGGCCTTCGGCATCGTCGAGGCGGAGGGCTACGAGGCACTGACGATGCGGCGCGTCGCGACGGCCCTGGAGACCGGGCCGTCCTCGCTCTACGCGCACGTGGTCAACAAGGAGGATCTGGACGAGCTGCTGATCGGCCGGCTGTGCGCCGGGATCGAGCTGCCCGAGCCGGACCCGGAGCGCTGGCGGGAGCAGATCGTCGGCGTCTGCGCGCAACTGCGCGACCAGTACCTGCGCTACCCGGGCATCTCCCGGGCCGCCTTCGCCGCCGCCTCCTCCAACCTGGACACGCTGCGGGTCGGCGAGGGCATGCTCGCCATCCTGCTCGCGGGCGGCATCGAACCGCAGGCCGCCGCCTGGGCGATCGACTCCCTCGCGCTGTACGTCAACGCCTACACCCTGGAACTGTCGGTCGCCGACACCCGCCTCGGCCGTACCGGCGGCGACGACTGGGTGGTCAGCCGCGAGGAGTTGCTGCGCCGTTTCGCCGCGCTCCCGGACTCCTTCCCGCAGTCCAAGCGCTACGCCGCCGAGCTGACCGCGGGCACCCTGCACGACCGGTTCGACTTCACCCTCGGCCTGATGATTGACGGCCTCCCGCGGCCCCGCTGAGTCCTACGTTCCCGGAACCTCGTCCAGCAGCGCCAGCGACGCCCGTACGCCGAGACCGGTCCGCGCCCCGTACAGCGCGGTCGCGCCCAGCAGCAGGGGTACGGCGACGAGCGGGACGACGCCGGGGACGGCGGCGGCCCGGTCGGCCGGCAGCCACAGGCAGAGCGCCAGCTCGGCGCCGGCCGTGGCGAGCAGCACCGCCGCCCACAGCGCGGCCAGGGTGCGCAGGCAGCGGCGGAAGGGCCCGCCGGCCGCCCAGACCCGGTCCCACAGCGGCCGGTTCTCGGGGCGGCCCTGGGTGAGCAGCGGCCGGAAGAGGTAGAAGGTGACGGGCCTGCCCCAGCGGCAGGAGACGGCCGTGACCAGCCCGGCGGCCAGCGGCCAGACCACGTCCTTGAGCGCCATCACGCGCGGGTCGCCGCTGATCAGGGTCAGCAGCGCGCCGACGACGAAGGCGGCGAGCACCGCCGCGCCGAGCCCGTCGAGCCGTCGGCGGCCGGCCAGCCGTACCGCCTGCCGGGGCAGGCAGCCCGCACCGGCCAGCAGCGCGGCGGTCATCGTGCCGGCCCCGACGGCGTGCGCGGCGCCGTACACCGCGACCGGCGCGACCAGGTCCCCCACGAGCAGCCCGACGAGCTGCCGCGCCCGCGGCCCGCCGGCACCGCCAGGGTCACCCGTGCCGCCCGCGCCGTCAGCGCCGCCCGAGCCGTCAGCGCAGCCCGGATCACCCGCGCTGCCCGAGCCGTCGGCGCCGACCGCGCCGACCGCGCCGCCGGTGCCGTTGAGTCCGCTCGCGCCGCCCAAGTCGTCGGCGCCGTCCTCCGGAGCGCCGCCCGGGTTCGCCGGACCCGGCGCACCGGCCGTGACCGGGGCCACCTCCGCCGGTGTCATTCCGGGCCCCCGTCGCCCGTGTCGTGCGGCCGGCGCGCCGCGCGTGCCCGGTCCAGGTACGCGACCAGGTCCGGCCAGTCGGCGCTGTCCCACTCGTGGGCGTGTTCGCGGCCGCGCGCCAGCCACATCGAGCGGGCGGCGCCGGCCGCTTCCGCGTCCTGGCCGCGCAGCAGGGCGCCGAGTTCGTCGAGGCGGTCCACGATGCGGCGCACCGCCGGGTCGGTGACGGGCGTGCCGCCGCGCATCTCGTCCTGCGCCTCCGCGTAGAGGGCGGGCATCTCGACCGCCACCGCGTGCTCGGCGACGACGCCGAGGTCGGTCATCCGCCGCCGCAGCTCCTCGATCCGGGCCGCCGGCAGGTGGTCCCGCAGCTCCTGCGTGTCCTGCGTCAGCCGGATGATCTCCAGGAAGCCGTCGCCGTCCGCGGCCCGCTCGCGCGCGGTGAGCAACTGGCGGCGCAGCCGCACCGCCGCCTTGATCTGCCGGTCCACCTGGGCGAGTTGCTCCTCGATCACCTCGCGGACCCCGGCGTGTCCGTCGAGCAGCGTCGCGGTCTGCTCCAGCGAGAGTCCGAGCCGGCGCACGGCCGTCACCTGGTACAGCCGTACGAGGTCGGCCTCCGTGTACAGCCGGTGTCCGCCCGTGGTCCGCCCGGACGGCCTGACCAGCCCGATCTCGTCGTAGTGGTGCAGTGCCCGCACGGTGAGACCGGTCGCCGCGGCGACCTCGCCCACCTTTCGTCCTGTGCTCGTCCCCGTCATGCCGTCACTGTGGCACCTCACGCAACGTGAGGTTCAAGCCCCGGACGCGCGGACGGCTATACGTACGTGCCGAGGCCGTCGGCCAGCAGCGCGAAGGCGTGTTCCGCGTCGGCGACGGCGGCCGGGTGGCGGTCGGCGGCGGCGCGCCCGCCGAGCAGGGCGTCGAAGTTGTCCATCGCCAGCAGCCAGTGGGTGCGGACCACATGGGCGGCGGCGAGCCTGGCGGTCAGCTCGGGGACGTCGGCGGTCTCGTGGAGCGCCGCCGCGAGGGCCTGCTCGGCGCCGTCCTGGAAGGTGACGGCGCGGGTGCGCAGCGCGGGCGTCTCCATGATCATGCGGGTCAGCGCGAGGATCTGCGGCAGGTCGTTGAGGCCGGTGACCGGGTCGCGGTCGCGCAGCCCGGCCAGGAAGTGGTCGCGCAGCGCGGCGAGCGGCCGGACGCCCGGGGGGCGGGAGCGTACGACGCGGGCCGGTTCGCTCTCGTGGTCGGCGAAGCGGTGGACGACCAGGTCCTCCTTGGCGGGGAAGTACGCGAAGACGGTCCGCTTGGACACCTCGGCGGCCTCCGCGACCTGCGCCACCGACACCTGGTCGAAGCCGTGCTCCAGGAAGAGCGCGATGGCCGCGTCCGAGATGGCGGCGTGCGTCCGTGCCTTCTTGCGCTCCCGCAGCCCTGCCATGCCGTCACCGTACCAACACCGCACTCGGAATATTTCTGCACTCGGTGTAGATTTGCACTCGGTCGAGAAACTGTGGACGTGATGAGGACGAAGAAGGGGAGGAACGATGACCGAGGTGATCGTCGTGGGCGCCGGGCCCACCGGGCTGACGCTGGCGTGCGAGCTGGCGCTCGCCGGGATCGGCACCCTGGTGGTGGAGCGGCTGCCGGAGCGGGTCGAGCAGACCAAGGGCGGCACACTCCAGCCGCGTACGCAGGAACTCCTCGAAGCGCGCGGCCTGTTGGCGCCCATGCGGGCCCGCTCACTGGCCCGCACCCCGGACGGCGGGCACTTCGCGATGCTGCCGGTGCCGCTGGACGGCACGGCCTGGGACACCGCCCACCCCTGTCCGCTGGCGGTCGCGCAGGGCGAGATCGAGGCGGTGCTGGAGGAGCGGGCGCTCGCGCTCGGCGTCACCCTGCTGCGCGGCGCCGCCGTGACGGCGGTCGAGCAGGACGCGGACGGCGTGACGGTGACGACGGCGGACGGCCGCCGGATCACCGCCCGCCACCTCGTGGCCTGCGACGGCGGGCACAGCACGGTCAGGAAGCTGCTCGGCGCCGCCTTCCCCGGCCGGGCCGGGACGTACACGGCGGTGCTCGCCGACGTACGGCTGTCGTCCGTGTCGGACCTGGTGCCCCGCGCGATCGGCCACATCAGCACCCTCACCCGCGAGGCCGGCGACCACTGGGTGATGCTGGTGCCGGTCGGCGGCGACCGCTACCGCTTCACCGGCGGCGTCGCGCACCCGGAAGCGCTCCAGGAAAAGGACGCGCCCGTCACCTTCGAGGAGATCGCGGGCCCGCTGCGCGCCGTCTACGGCGAGCAGACCGTCCTGGCCGCCGTGGACCACGCCTCCCGATTCGGCGACGCCACCCGCCAGGTCGAGCAGTATCGGATCGGCCGGGTCTTCCTCGCGGGCGACGCCGCCCACATCCACCCGCCCTTCGGCGGCCAGGGCCTCAACCTCGGCATGCAGGACGCCTTCAACCTCGGCTGGAAACTCGCCGCCGTGCTGCGCGGCAAGGCACCGGAGGCGCTGCTGGACACGTATCACGCCGAGCGGCACCCGGCCGGGGCGTGGGTCCTGCACATCACACAGGCGCAGCGCGTCCTCGCCGACCCCAGACCCACGCCCGACGTGCTCGAACTGCGCGAGGTCGTCACGGACCTGCTGCGGCAGCCGGACGCCAACCGCCGTATGGCGGGCCTGATGTCGGGCCTCGCGCACTCCTACACCGGCGCCGGCACCGCGCCCGGCGCGCACCCGCTGGTCGGGCGGCGGGTCGCCGGTCTCGACCCGGCGCTCTTCGCGACCGGCAGGGCCGTACTGGCCGACCTCGCGGGCATCCTCCCGGCCGGCCTCGGCGCCACGCGCGCGGCGCCGGTGCCGGGGCTGCCCGGCCTCGGCGCCGTACTCGTCCGCCCGGACGGCTACGCGGCCTGGGCGGCGGACACCGGTTCCGGTGCCGCCGCCCCCGACCTGGACGCCCTCGCCGCCGAGGCTTGTTCTTCCCTTGTGTGACGGGACGGTCCCCGGGGGTCCGGAAGCGCGTCCACGTCCGGTGTGGAGGCGGCGGCTTCACACCGGGCTGCGGCCCCTGCCCACACTTCCGCGGCTCCGCGCCCCTGAAGGGGCGCCCCTCGGCGGGGAACCGGCCAAAGGCGGCGCGGGGCCACGTAGCCTGATGACAGGATTTTCGTGCAGGGAATTCGGGCAGGGAACTGGCCAGGGAGGCACGGGTGGGTTCCGACAGCGCGGGCACGGGCCCCGGCGAAGTCGAAGTGCTGCTTGCCGCCGCGCCCGCGTCGCCCGGCCTGCGGGCCGACCATGCCCGGCTCGCGCTCCTCGACGAGGCGACAGAACGCATCGGCACCACCCTCGATCCGGCCACCACCTGCGGGGAGTTGGCCCGCTTCGTCGTGCCGCGATTCGCCGGCCGGGCGGCGGTGGAGATCCTGCCGTCCGATGCGGTACCGGCGGGCCTCACACTGGGCGCGGGACCGCCGCGGACGCGGCGCGTGGCCGTACGGGCGGACCCCGCGCCGTACGACGGCGCCGACGACGACAACGGCCATGTGCCGGACGGAGCGTGGATACGGCACCTGCCGGGCTGCCCGACCGGCCGCTGCCTCACCGGCGGCCGGGCCGTCACGGACACCCGGGCCGCCGCGGACTGGCCGTGCGAGGGCGGCGGCGCGCCGCGGCTGGTGGTGCCGCTGCGGGCCCGGGGGCAGCTGATCGGCGCGCTGTCCCTGCACCGTTCGGCCGAGCACGGCCCCTTCACGGCCGCCGACACCGCCCTCGTGCAGGCGGTCGCGGACCGGGCGTCCCGCGGCATCGACAACGCGCGGCGGCACGCGCTCGCGCGGGACCTCACGATGGAATTGCAGCGGGCGCTGCTCGCCGAGCCGGGCAGCCCGCACGCCAATCTCGAACTCGCCTCCCGCTACCTGCCGTTGGGCTCGTCCGCGATGGTCGGCGGCGACTGGTTCGAGGCGATCAGGCTGTCCTTCGGGCGGACGCTGCTCGTCATCGGCGACGTGATGGGCCACGGCCTGGACGCGGCCGTCGACATGAACGCGTACCGCTCGATGCTGCGGTACGTCGCCGGGACCGAGCTGCCGCCGCACCGGATACTGCGGCAGCTCGACCGTGTCACCGCCCTCAGCGACGCGACGCGTCCCGCGACGTGCCTGCTCGCGCTCGTCGATCCCGTACGGCACCGGGTCACGCTGGCCGCGGCCGGGCACCTGCCGCCGGCCCTGCTCGGGCCGGCCGGGCCCGCCCGGCCGCTGGACGTGCCGACCGGGCCGCCGCTCGGGACCGGGCTCGGCGACTACCGGGCGGTCGTGCACCGCCTCGACCCCGGTCAGGTGCTGCTGCTCTACACCGACGGGCTCGTCGAGCGGCGCGGCGAGGACATCGACACGTCGCTGGCCCGGCTCACCCGGCTCCGCCGGGGCCTGTCCGAGGAGTCCCTCGACGATCTCCTCGACCATGTCCTGGCCACCGTCCCCCCGGCGTCCCCCGACGACGACATCGCCCTCCTGGCGGCCCGCACCTGACCCCTCCCGCGGAGTGCGGTTTCCCCTTCGGGGGCGGTGGCTGATGTCTCCTGCGGAGTGCGGGAGTCATGTTTTTAGGGGCGCGGGGAACTGCGCGAGCAACCCACCACCGGGCCGGTGGTCGCGAGACAAACAGCGTCTGCCCCGCTGGGGGCGGTTTTTTTGTCTGAAGGCGCGCTGCGGCTGGGCGCGCAGTTCCCCGCGCCCCTATCGGGCACCCACTTCCGTCAGCGCAGCGCCGCGTCCCCGCGCCCCTGAGGGTTACCGTCCTCCGCAGGAGGCATCACGCGCCGCCCCCCCCGGAGGGGCACCGCACTCCGCAGGAGTCAGGTCGGGAGGACGCAGACCGGGGTGGGGGCCGAGAAGGGGGCCCCGGTAGGGGCGAGGGCGCCGGTGGAGGCGTCGCGGTGGAAGACCGTGACGGAACCGCCGTTCTGGTTGGCGGCGAAGAGCAGTGCCCCGTCCGCGCCGAAGGCGATGTCGCGGGGATAGGCACCGCCGGTGGCCACCGCGTCGACCAGGGTCAGAGTGCCCCCGTCGTCGGAGACGCCGAAGCGGGCGACGCTGTTGTGCCCGCGGTTGGAGACGTACACGAAAGCGCCGTCGGGCGAGACGACGACCTCGGCCGGGTAGTTGCGCTCACCCGGCGTGGAGCCGGAAGGCACCGTCGGCTGCGGCGCGCCCGGCGTGACCGTACCGCTGTCCTGGTCGTAGCCGCAGACGATGACGGAGTCGCCCAACTCGTTGGCGAGGTAGGCGAATCGGCCCGACGGGTGGAAGGCGAGATGGCGCGGCCCGGAGCCGGGCGTGACCGCGGCCCGGGAGACGGCGGCGAGTTTTCCGGTCGCCGTGTCCAGCCGGTAGGTGTAGACGGAGTCGGTGCCGAGGTCGACGGCGAGCACGTACCGGCCCGCAGGATCGCTCAGCACCATGTGGGCGTGCGGGCCGCCCTGCCGGTCGGGGTCGGGCCCCGAGCCGGTGTGCTGGACGAGGTCGGTGCGCGGCAGCAGTCCGCCGTCCGCGCCGACCGGGTGCACCGCGACGCTGCCGGAGTCGTAGTTGGCGCTCAGCACATGGCCGCCGTCGGGCGTCACCGACAGATGGCACGGGCCCGAGCCGCCCGTGGGCTGCGTCCCCAGGACGGTCGGCGCGCCGTCGCCGGCCGGCAGCGCGATCGCGGTCACCGCGCCGTCGGACTGCTCGTCCACCGCGTAGAGGCGGTTGCCGGAGACCGCGAGCCAGGACGGGTTCGCCACCCCGGCCAGCGTCCCGCCGCCGGTGATCGCGCCGGTCGCCGGATCGTATGCAGCCAGCCCGATGCCCTGCGCCGCGCTCGTGGTGTACGTGCCCAGATAGAGCGGGCGCGGCCCGTCGGCGGGGCTCGGCGTCGCGGTCGTGGACGGCTGCGGCGCGGCCGCCTCCGGCGTACGGCTCCCGGCGGCGCCGCCGTCCCCGCCGCCGGCCGCCGCGGCGGCGACGCCCGCGGTCACGGCCGCGACGACCCCGCCGACACCGGCCGCGAGCACGGCCCGGCGCCCTGGACCCCGCGTGTCCCGTTCACCCATCGCTCCTCCTCCGACGCGTCCGCACCAGCCGTTCCGCCCACGATGGCCTGGACCAATGGCGACCGCAAGACCCCCGAAGCCCCTCGCGGGGCGCTCCACGCGTCTCCCGCGCGACGCCCGTCACTTCTCCCGCAGCCGCAACCGGAAGAACATCTGTCATTCGTGCGGGAAGGGTGAGTGAATTTTGTATTTCTTGTGTGCTGAGGCGCGGATTTTGCCACTACATTCGCGGATACAGAGAGGCATCACGCGCTTATCGGGGCAAAGCGCGCAATACCACGTGGGTGGGGGTTCAGGGCACGTGTCAGGATTTTTCGACCAAGTCTGGTCATGGATAGTCACCGCGACAGCGGAGACCTCATGGCGTGAGGTGATGCCGCTGGGCATCGCGGGTCTGTTCGTGTGGGCGCTGTGGGCCTACCGCGCCGTCCTCTCCCGCTTCGCGAGACCCGTCGTCAACGACTTCCGCACCTCCGTCTCCGTCGTGGTGCCCGCCTACCGCGAGGACCCGGACATCCTGCTGGACTGCCTGGAGACCTGGCTCGCGCAGGACCCCGACGAGATCGTGATCGTCCCGGACGTCGAGGACACCGAGGTCATCCGCCGGCTGTCGCTCGTGGAGGACCCGCGGGTGCGGGTGCTGGCCTTCGAGCACCGCGGCAAGCGGTCCGCGCTCGGCGTCGGCATCCGCGCCGCGACCGGCGAGGTCGTCGTCCTGGTGGACTCCGACACCCGCTGGGAGCCGGGCCTGCTGGCCGCCGTGCAGATGCCGTTCATCGACCCGGAGGTCGGCGGCGTCGGCACCCAGCAGAACGTCTACCAGCGCAGGACCAGCGTCTGGCGACGCGTCGCGGACTGGCTGGTGAACCTGCGCTACTACGACTACGTGCCCGCCATGGGCCGGGCCGGCGCCGTCGCGTGCCTGTCGGGGCGGACCGCCGCCTACCGCAGGGCCGCGATCGTGCCGGTGCTCGACAATCTGGAGAACGAATTCTTCCTCGGCCGCCGCTGCGTGGCCGGCGACGACGGACGGCTCACCTGGCTGGTGCTGGCGTCCGGCTACAAGACGGTGCACCAGTCGTCGGCCCGCGCGCTGTCGATGTTCCCGTCCTCCTTCCGCGCCTTCGTCAAGCAGCGGGTGCGCTGGAGCCGCAATTCGTACCGCTGCTATCTGACGGCGGTCTACAAGGGCTGGATCTGGCGGGTGCCGCTGGTCACCAAGATCACCGTGCTGCAGATCCTGGTCACCCCGGTGACGATGGGCATGGCGCTGAGCTATCTGCTCTTCTCCCGGCTCGAACACACCGGCCGGGGCATCGCGTTGGTGCTGATCTGGCTGCTGGTCGGCCGCGGCATCCGCGGCTACTCGCACCTGCGCAGGCACCCGCAGGAGATCCTGCTGCTGCCGCTGCTCGCCCTCGTGGTGATCATGATCTCGCTGCCGATCAAGCTCTACGCCTTCCTGACCATGAACAAGCAGGGCTGGCTGACCCGCACCAGCGACAGCGTCGGCGGCGAGGGCCAGAACGCGGCCTCGCTCACCGGCACCGGCCCCTCGCTCGCCGACAGCACCCGCGCCGCCGCTGCCGCCGCCGACCGGGCGGGGGCACTGTGAACAACCGCCCGATACGCAACCGTCCCGCACGGGCCCGGCTGACGCGCGCCGCGGCCGTACTCCCGCTGCTCGCCCTCGCGTTGACCGCCGTGACGGCGGCGACCGCCGGCACCGCCACCGCCGCGCCCGCCGACGGCAAGGGCAAGGACGACCAGCAGATCACCGCCGAGGACTCCGAGAACGAGGCGGCACTGGTCGCCGCCGAGGACCACCGGCTCGACCAGGTCCGCGCGGTCGCCTCCGTCGCCGCCCTCAAGGGCAAGCGCTGGACCGAGCCGTACCGCCTGGACACCGGCAGCGGCTACACGCTCGTGCTGACCCAGCGCAGCAAGCCGTACGGCGTCGCCGACCTGATCAAGCTGGCGCCGCAGACCTTCGTCCGCAAGCACGACGGCTCGTACCTGCTGACCGAGAACATCTACGTGGACGCCGGCGCCAAGCTCAATCTGTCCAGCCCCGGCGGCCTCACCCTCCGAATGGCCAGCAACAACAAGGGATTTGTGTCGATCGTGTCCTTCGGCGGCCGGCTGACGCTGGCCGGCACCCCGCAGGCGCCGATGCGGATCAGCAGCCTGGACACCCGCACCAACAGGACCGACACCGACGTACGCGACGGCCGCGCGTACATCCGGGCGGTCGGCGGGCAGTTCTCGATGACGTACGCGCAGGTGTCCGACCTCGGTTTCTGGAGCGGGCGGACCGGCGGCCTCAGCCTCACCGGCACCGACCGGCCCGACACCAGCAACATCGAGGGCCCGGACGCCGCCGCGACCTCGCCGTCCGGCGCCGACGCGACCTCGCCGTCCAGCGGTGGCGTCATCGCCGAACCCGCGGGCCCGCTCACCACGCCCGACAGCCGCTTCTCGGTGCCTACGCTGTCCTACGTGTCCGCCGAGATCAGCGACTCCACCATCTCCGGGAATCTGTACGGGTTGTTCGTCTCCGGCGCCAACGGCGTCAACGTCAGCAAGACCCAGGTGCACGACAGCATCGAGGACGGCGTCGTGATGCACCGCGGCGTCACCAACGCGGTGCTCGACCGTACGGT
The DNA here is from genome assembly GCF_900112845.1 of Actinacidiphila alni. GTDB lineage: Bacteria > Actinomycetota > Actinomycetes > Streptomycetales > Streptomycetaceae > Actinacidiphila > Actinacidiphila alni. The sequence continues at coordinate 187,138 of NZ_FONG01000014.1, read as the reverse complement.
CTCGCGGGACAACGGCGGTGACGGCTTCGTGCTCTCCCGCGCCACGGAACAGGTCCGCGTCACCGGCTCCACGTCCCTGGACAACGGCGGCAACGGCTTCACGCTCAGCGGCCGTCCGCTCGCCTCCGGACCGTCCGCGTCCGGTGAGCCGATCAGCAGCTACGGCTCCAACTCGGTCTCCGACAGCACCGCCAAGGGCAACGGCCGCTACGGCATCGAGATCTACGGCGGCGCCGACGTCGGCGTGCAGAACAACCAGGTCGACGGCGGCGACATGGGCATCGTCGCCCGCACCGACGCGACGAAGGTCTCGATCACCGGCAATCACCTCACCGGCCAGAAGCGGCAGGGGATTTCGGTCCGCGACGGCGTCTCGGACGCGACCGTGACCGGCAATGTCGTGGAGGGCGCCGACACCGGCATCTACGTCCGCGACTCGCAGGCCGAGGTGCGCGGCAACACCGTCCAGGACGTCACCGACCACGGCATCTCGCTCGTCGGCGACATCGCCAAGTCCACGGTGTCGTACAACGTGGTGGCGGGCGTCGGCCCGAGCGCGGTGGACACCAGCCGGGCGCACGGCCGCACCACGATCAAGAAGAACCAGACCTTCGCCTGGCACGACACCAGCGCCTTCTGGATCAAATTCCGGCACTACGCCAGCCCGATGACGCTGCTGTGGACGACGCTTCTGCTGATCATCCTGTTCTCCGCGCTGCTCGGCGCCCGGCGCAGCAGCCGCCGCGGCAACCGGGTGCTCGGCACCCACCCCTACGCCGACAAGGCGCCGCTGGCGGGCGCGGCCCACGAGGTCACCGCGCCGTCGGCGACGGGCAACGGGCGGCACCGGGTGCCGGTGATGACCGAATGACGAACCGAATGACGGCCCGGAGGACATCCCGGAGTACGTACGCGGGCACCTCGCTCGTCGCGGCCGTCCTCCTCGCGGGCGCGCTCGCGGGCTGCGGCGGCGGGGGTTCCGACCACGGCTCCAAGGGGGCCGGGCACCACCACGGCAAGGACAAGGAGACGGCGGGCGCGGCGAGTTCGGTCCCGCGGCCGCCCTCGCCCTCGTCCACCGCGACGGAATCCGCCGACCCCACCGGTACGGCGGTGCCGCCGGTCTCCTCCGCGCGCGTCGACTGCCCCGCCGCGACGGTGACGGTCGGCGACGCCGCCTCGCTGAAGTCCGCGCTCGCGCGGGCCGCGCCCGGCACCAGCATCAAGCTGGCCGACGGCACCTACGACGGCCGTTTCACCGCGAAGACCCCCGGCACCGCGGACCGGCCGGTGTTCCTGTGCGGCGGCCCCGGCGCGGTGCTCGACGCGGGCGGCATCAAGGGCGGTTACGGCTTCCACCTGGACGGCGCCAGCTACTGGCGGCTGGTCGGCTTCACCGTGACCAACGGGCAGAAGGGCGTGGTCGCCGACAAGGTGCGCGGCTCCGTCATCCAGGGACTGACAGTCCGTCACATCGGTGACGAGGCCATCCACCTGCGGGACTTCAGCTCCGACAACGTCGTACGCGACAACACCATCAGCGACACCGGTCGGCGTCGGGACAAATTCGGCGAGGGCGTCTACATCGGCTCCGCCAAGTCCAACTGGTGCACCAACAGCGACTGCGAGCCCGACGCGAGCGACCGCAACGCGGTGATCGGCAACCGGATCAGCGCCACCACCGCCGAGGCCGTGGACATCAAGGAGGGCACCACCGGCGGTGTCCTCAGCGGCAACACCTTCGACGGCGCCCGGCTCAGCGGCTCCAACAACGACTCCTGGGTGGACGTCAAGGGCAACGGCTGGCTGATCGAGAACAACACCGGCACCCACTCCACGGAGGACGGCTTCCAGACCCACGAGATCCTCAAGGGCTGGGGCACCGGCAACACCTTCAAGGGCAATGTCGCCCGGGTGGACGGGCCCGGCTGGGGCTTCCACCTCACCTCCGACGGCAACACCGTGGCCTGCGACAACAAGGTGTCCGACGCGGCGAAGGGCCTGGCCAACGTGGCCTGCGCGTCCTGAACCCCGTTCCCTGTCACGCCTGTCGAGGCCATTTCCCACCACACGTGTGCGACTTCTCCGGAGACCAGCATGACCATTTCTGCGACCGCCACCGAGAACGGGCCCGGGAACGAGACCGGTCCCGCGCCCCGGCTCACCGTCATCGGCACCGGCTATCTCGGTGCCACCCACGCCATCTGCATGGCCGTCCTCGGCTACGACGTCCTCGGCGTGGACGTCGACCCCGACAAGATCGAGCGGCTCGCCTCCGGCGAAGTGCCCTTCTTCGAGCCGGGACTGCCCGAACTCCTCGCCAAGGCCCTGGACTCCGGCCGACTGCGCTTCACCACGAGCTTCGCCGAGGCCGGCGCGTTCGGCGACGTCCACTTCATCTGCGTCGGCACCCCGCAGCAGAAGGGGTCGTACGCCGCCGACCTCACCTATGTGGACGCCGCCGTCACCGAACTCGCCCGGCACATACGCGGACCCGCGCTCGTCGTCGGCAAGTCCACCGTGCCGGTGGGCACCGCGGCCCGGCTCACCGAACTCCTCCACAAGACCGCGCCCGCCGGCGCCGACGCCCAACTCGCCTGGAACCCCGAGTTCCTGCGCGAGGGCTACGCCGTGGACGACACCCTCCGCCCCGACCGGCTCGTCTTCGGCACCACCTCGGCCTGGGCCGAGGAGCGGCTGCGCGCCGCCTTCGCGCCCGTCATCGCCCAGGGCACGCCCGTCGTCGTCACCGACCTGCCGACCGCCGAACTGGTCAAGGTCGCCGCCAACTCCTTCCTCGCCACGAAGATCTCGTACATCAACGCGATGGCCGAGGTCTGCGAGGCGACCGGTGCCGATGTCACCGGGCTCGCCACCGCCCTCTCCTACGACGACCGGATCGGCGGGCGCTTCCTCAAGCCCGGGCTCGGCTTCGGCGGCGGCTGCCTGCCCAAGGACATCCGTGCCTTCACCCACCGCGCCGAGGAACTCGGCGTCGGGCAGGCCGTCGCCTTCCTCCGCGAGGTCGACGGCATCAACCAGCGGCGGCGCGCCCGCACCGTCGACCTCGTCCGCGAGCTCGCCGGCGGCGCGCTCGCCGGGCGCCGGATCACGGCGCTCGGCGCCGCCTTCAAGCCCAACTCCGACGACATCCGGGACGCGCCCGCGCTCGATGTCGCCCGCACCCTGCACGCCGCCGGGGCTGTCGTCACTGTCGTGGACCCCGCCGCCGTGCCCAACGCGCGCCGCGCGTACCCCGAACTCACCTACGCCACCGATGCTTTGGCCGCTGCCGCGGGCTCCGACGTCGTTGTCCTGCTCACCGAGTGGGCTCAGTTCCGTGAGATCGATCCCCACGTCATGGGTGACGTCGTCGCCCACCGCCGTATCGTCGACGGCCGCCACGCCTTGGACTCCGTCCAATGGAGAACGGCCGGCTGGGACTACCGCGCCCTGGGCCGCCCCTGACTCCGGAGTCCGGTCCCCCCGCGGAGTGCGGCCCCCTCCTACGGAGGGAGGGTGCCCCTTTAGGGGCGCGGGGAACTGCGCGAGCAACCCACCACCGGGCCGGTGGTCGCAAAACAACAGCGTCTGCCCCGCTGGGGGCGGCTTTTTGTCCGAAGGCCCGCGCGGGCTGGGCGCGCAGTTCCCCGCGCCCCTGAGGGTGACCGTCCTCCGCCAGCGCAGAAAAAGACCTCGCTCGCCGCCAGGCGAGAAGGCACCGCCCTCCGCGGGAGGAGGGGCACCGTCAGACGGTGGTTACCGTCACTCCCGCGGAGCGAAAAGCGGCGATCTCCTCGGCGGGAGCCGACCCGTCGGTGACGATGACGTCGAGCGAGCCGGCGGCGGCCACAAAAGCCAGGGCGGTGCGCGAGAATTTGGCGGCGTCGGCGACGGCGACGACCCGCCGGGCGGCCCGGACGGCGGCCCGCTTGACGGCGGCGTCGGCCAGGTCATACGCCGTGAGACCGTCGGCCGAGGTCAGGCCACAGCACCCGATGACAGCCGTGTCGAACCGCAGCGAGGCGAGAGAAGCCTCGGTGAGCGGCCCGGTGAGGGCCAGCTCGCCGGGCCGCGGCTCGCCCCCGGGCAGCAGCAGCCGTACCTCCGCCGCCCCGGCGAGGGAATTCGCGGCGTGCAGCGAGAGCGGCATGACGGTGAGCCGCCGGTGCTCGACGGCGCGGGCGACCTCCAGGCAGGTGGTCCCGCTGTCCAGGACGACGGACTCCCCGTCGGCGAGGAGAGCGGAAACCGCCGCGGCGATCCGCCGCTTCGCCTCGGTCCCGTCCTGCGCGCGCAGCGCGAACGGCGGCTCCTCGCCGCGCAGCAGCAGGCTGCGGGCCCCGCCGCGGTACCGCTCGATGACGCCCTGCTCGGCAAGCACTTCAAGATCACGCCGGATCGTCATCTCGGAGGTCTCGGTCAGCTCGGCCAGCTCGGCGACGCTGAGCCGCCCGGCCTCCCGTACGGCCTCGGCGATCTTCCGCAGCCGCTCGGCCGCGGGCCCGGACATCGTGCTCGTCATACCGTCATCGAACACCCGCAATGTTCGTATTGCAACTTTACAAACAGAGAATCTGTTCGTTACGTTCGCGGTATGGAGAGATCCCTGCGCGCCGGCCGGCTGGCCACCTTCGGCTTCTTCGCCCTGAACGGCTTCGTCCTGGGCATGTGGATCGTGCACATCCCGGCCGTGGAGCACCGTGTCGGCATCAGCCACGCGGTGCTGGGCTGGCTGCTCCTGCTGCTCGGCGGCGGCGGTTTCGCCGGTATGCAGCTCGCGGGCCCGCTGTCGGACCGTATCGGCGCGCGCAAGGTCGTACCGGCCAGTGCCGTGCTGTGCTCGGCGGCCGTGGTGCTGCCGGGCCTGGCGACCAACCCGTGGGCGCTGGGCGCGGCCCTGCTCGTGCTGGGCTTCGGCAACGGCTGCCTGGACGTCAGCATGAACACGCACGCCGTCCAGGTCGAGCGCGGTTACGGGCGGCCGATCATGTCGGCGTTCCACGCCGTCTTCTCCGTCGGCGGTGTCGTCGCCTCGCTGCTCGGCGCGCTCACCCTCAAGCTCGGCTGGAGCCCGGTGGTCACGCTGGGCGCGGCGGCGGTCGTCGCCATCGCCGCGTCGCTGCTGGCCACGCCCGCGCTGCTGCCCACCGAGCCCCCGCACGAGGACGACGCCGCACCGGCCGGCGCCCTGGACCCGGGTGCGAAGCGCAGGCCGAGGACGCCGCGCCGGATCTGGGTGCTGGCCGCGCTCGCCCTGATGCTGATGCTCAGCGAGGGCGTCGCGAACGACTGGAGCGTGCTGCACCTCAAGGACGTGCTGGACGCCCCGGCCGCCACCGCCGCCCTCGCCTACGGCGCCTTCGCGACGGCGATGACCGTAGGACGCTTCGTGACCGACCCGGTCGCCGCCCGTATCGGCACGGTCGCGGTGCTCCGCTACGGCTCGGCGATCGCCGCCGTCGGCCTGGCCACGGCCTCGCTGACGCATGTGGTGCCGCTCGCGCTGGCCGGCTGGACGGTCTTCGGGATCGGCCTGTCCGGCTGTGTCCCGCAGCTCTTCAGCGCCGCGGGGCACGCGGACCGGTCGGCGGCCGGCGCGAACGTCTCGCGGGTGGCGGGCCTCGGCTACCTCGGCATGCTCGCGGGCCCCGCGGTGATCGGCCCGCTGACCCACTTCATGCCGCTGAACGCCGCCTTCGTCCTGCCGATCGCCTTCTGCGTCATCGCGAGCGTGGCCGCGGGCACCCTCGCCCCGGGCGAGGCGTCGCACAATGCGCCGGTCACCGGAACGACCGCCGGACCGAACCAGGACGAAACGGTAGAAACCGGAAAGGTTTAGGCCGTATTTGTTTGCAGTGTGCACGGTCCCGGGTAGGCGGCGACGCGGAGTCGGAGGGCACGGCTCCACTGGCCCGACTACCCCGAAAGGCAACCGTGACACAGCTTGTCGTCGAGCACGTGAGCAAGGTCTTCGGCAGAAAGCCGAAGGAAGGAGTACGACGCCTCCAGGAAGGCGCCGACCGTGAGCAACTGAGGGAGGAAGGGACGACCGCCGCGGTCGTCGACGCCTCCTTCACCGTGGAGCAGGGCGAGATCTTCGTCGTCATGGGCCTGTCCGGATCGGGCAAGTCCACGCTGCTGCGCATGCTGAACGGACTGCTGGAGCCCACCTCGGGCAGGGTGCTGTTCGACGGGCGGGACCTCACGGCCCTGCCGGCGAAGGCCCTGCGCGACCTGCGCTCCCGCAGGATCAGCATGGTCTTCCAGCACTTCGCGCTGTTCCCGCACCGCAGTGTGCTGGAGAACGCCGCGTACGGCCTCGAGGTGCAGGGTCTGCCGCGCGCCGAGCGGGAGAAGAAGGCGGCGGAGGCGCTGGAGCTGGTCGGGCTCGGCGGCTGGGAGAAGTCCTGGCCCGACGAGCTGTCCGGCGGTATGCAGCAGCGCGTCGGGCTGGCCCGCGCGCTGGCCACCGACGCCGAACTGCTGCTGATGGACGAGTCCTTCTCGGCGCTCGACCCGCTGATCCGCCGCGACATGCAGGACCAGCTGATCGACCTCCAGCGCCGTCTGCACAAGACGATCGTGTTCATCACCCACGACCTCAACGAGGCGATGCGGCTCGGCGACCGGATCGCGGTGATGCGCGACGGCCGGATCGTCCAGATCGGCACCGCGCAGGACATCCTCACCGAGCCCGCCGACGACTACGTGGCCAGCTTCGTGCAGGACGTGGACCGTTCCCGGGTGCTCACCGCGGCCTCGATCATGGAGGAGCCGCGCGCGCTGGTCGGCCCGGACGACGCCCCGCGCGCCGCGATGCGCGTACTGCGCACCGACCACGCCTCGGCGGCCTTCGTCGTGGAGGGCGGCCGCAAGCTGCTCGGCACGGTCACCGAGGAACGGGTCGAACGCGCCCTGGACGAGCAGCAGCGCCCGCAGTCGCTGGAACAGCCGGGCGCCGCGCTCCACAAGACCCCGAACCCGTCCGCCGACGAGGGCGACACCGTGCGCGACCTCATGGACACCGACTGCGTGACCACCCGCGCCGACACCCCGCTGTCCGGGCTGCTCACCCCGGCCTCGCGCACCACGATGCCGCTGGCCGTGGTGGACGGCGACGGCCGCCTCAAGGGCGTCATCCCGCGCGTCGCGCTGCTCGCCGCGCTCGGCGACCACGCGGACGGCGACCACGCGGACGGTCAGCCCACGGACGGCCACCACCTGGGCGAGGGCGCGGCCGACGAAGACCCGGCCGGCCACGGAAGGGAGGCGGCCAGTGCCTAGGATCCATCTCGGCAACTGGGCCGAGGACGTGGTCAATTGGCTGACCGACCACCTCTCCTGGCTCTTCGACGCGATCAGCAGCGTCGTCAACCACCTCTACGACGGCGTGGAATGGGTGCTCGGCGGCCCGCCGCCGCTGCTCATGGCGGGCATCCTCGCGGTGATCGCGCTGTGGATGCGCGGCCTGCCCGCCGGTGTGCTGGCCTTCCTCGGCTTCGCGCTGATCGACTCGATCGCGCAGTGGGACGAGGCGATGCAGTCGCTGTCGCTGGTGGTCGTCTCGGGCGTGGTGGCGCTGCTGCTCGCCGTGCCGCTGGGCATCTGGGCGGCGCGCAGCCGCGGCGCGAGCATGGTGGTCCGGCCGGTCCTGGACGTCATGCAGACGCTGCCCGCCTTCGTGTACCTGATCCCGGCGATCATCTTCTTCAGCCTCGGTACGGTCCCGGCGGTCATCGCCACGATCGTCTTCGCGATGCCGGTCGGTGTCCGCATGACCGAGCTGGGCATCCGGCAGGTCGACGCCGAACTGGTCGAGGCCGCCGACGCGTTCGGTACGTCGCCGGGCCGCACCCTGCTGCGGGTGCAGCTGCCGCTGGCGCTGCCGACGATCATGGCGGGCGTCAACCAGGTGATCATGCTGGCGCTGTCCATGGTCGTCATCGGCGGCATGGTCGGCGCGGAGGGCCTGGGCTCCACCGTCTTCGGCGCGATCAGCCAGGTGAACATCGGCCTCGGCTTCGAGGGCGGTGTCGCGGTGGTGATCCTGGCCATCTACCTGGACCGGATCACCGGCGCGCTGGGCGACCAGGTCTCGCCGCTGGGCCGCCGCGCGCTCGCGCTGGCCCGCGCGAAGGTGTCGCTGCACGGCTTCGGTGTGCTCCGCTACCGCCCGCGCCCGGCCGTCGGCCTGTCCGCCGTGGTCGTCCTGGCGCTGATCGCCTGCGGCACCGGCGTCTTCGGCTCCGACGACGACAACGGCGGTACGACGCAGGCCGGTTCGAACGTCGGCAAGGGCAAGGCCGTCACCATCGGCGCCTTCAACTGGGACGAGTCGATCGCCTCGGCGAACCTGTGGAAGCAGGTCCTCGACAGCCGCGGCTTCAAGACGAAGGTCAGCACGTACGACCCGGGCGCCGCCTTCACCGGCCTGGCCAACGGCGACCTGGACTACCTGACCGACGCCTGGCTGCCGACCACCCACGCCTCGTACCTGAAGCAGTACGGCAAGGACTACGCCGACCTCGGCAAGTGGTACGACAAGACCACGCTGGAGGTCTCCGTCCCGTCCTACGTCAAGGGCGTCAAGACCATGGCGGACCTCAAGGGCAAGGGCGGCCAGTTCGGCGGCAAGATCATCGGCATCGAGCCGGGCGCCGGTGAGATGAAGCTGCTCAACTCCAAAGTGCTGCCCGGCTACGGCCTCGACAAGGAGTACAAAGTCGTCGCCAGTTCCACCTCCGCGATGCTCGCCGAGCTGAAGCGGGACTACGCGGCGCACAAGCCGGTCGCCGTCGTGCTGTGGTCGCCGCACTGGGCGTACAGCACGTACGACCTGACCAAGCTCGCCGACCCCAACGGCCTGTGGGGCGCCGCCGACTCCATCCACAACATCGCCAACAAGAAGAGCGCGGCCGACGACCCGCAGGTCACCGCCTGGATGAAGAACTTCCACCTCTCCGAGGAGCAGCTCAGCTCCCTGGAGGCGGACATCCAGGCCGCGGGCCAGGGCAAAACGGCCGACGGTGTGAAGAAGTGGCTGGACAAGAATCCGGGCGTCGCCGACAAGATGGCGCCGGTGACGAAGAGCTGACACTTCGTCAACATCACGGGTGCGGTACGGGATTCACAGGATCCCGTACCGCATCGCGCTGGTGACGGCCGCCGTCCGGTCGGTGACGTCCAGCTTCGCGAAGGCCCGCAGCAGATGGGTCTTCACGGTGGACTCGCCGATGAACAGACGGCGGCCGATCTCGGCATTGGTGCAGCCCTCGGCGACCAGCCGCAGCACCGCCGTCTCGCGCTCGGACAGCCGGGGGCGTTCCGGCCGCGCCCGCAGCGAGTCGACGAGGCGGGCGGCGACGGACGGGGCGAGCACGGTCTCGCCGCGCGCCGCCGCCCGTACGGCGCCGGCCAGTTCGGCGCGTGCCACGTCCTTGAGCAGATAGCCCGCGGCGCCCGCCTCCACGGCCCGCAGGATGTCGCCGTCCGTCTCGTACGTCGTCAGCACGACGACCCGGCAGGGCAGCCCGGCCGCCGTCATCCGGCCGATCGACTCGACCACGCCGCCGCCCGGCATCCGCAGGTCCATCAGCACGATGTCCGGCAGCAGTTCGGCGCAGAGCGCCTCCGCGCGCGGCCCGCTGTCGGCCTGGCCGACCACGTCGAGGTCGGGTTCCGCGCCGAGCATCGCGGCCAGGCCCTCCCGGACGACGGGGTGGTCGTCGGCGAGCAGCACCCGGATCGGCCGGCCCGGCACCTTCATTGCGTCCGCCCCGGTCATCGCGCGGCCTCCAGCGGCAGCCGTACGGTGACGGTGGTGCCCAGGCCCGGCGCGGACTCCACGCGCGCCTCGCCGCCCATCTCGGCGGCCCGCGCCCGCAGTCCGGCGAGCCCGTACCCGGTGGCGGGCCGCTCCGGGTCGAAGCCGCGCCCGGTGTCGCGGACCCGCAGCCACAGCAGGCCGGTCCCGTAGTCGAGGCCGAGCGCCACGTCGGCGGCCGGGCCCGCGTGTCGCCGCGCATTGGCCAGCGCTTCCTGGCAGGTCCGCAGCACCACCACCTCGACGGCGGCCGGCAGCCCCCGTACGGTGCCGGTCACCTCGACGGCCGCGCCCGCGCCGGTCTGTTCCGCGTGCCGGGCCGCGAGCCGCCGTACGGCGTCGGGCAGCGAGCTGTCGTGCAGGTCGGCGGGGGCGCCGCCGGCCACCAGGGCGCGCGCCTCCGCCAGATTCTCCCGGGCGGTGCGTGCCATCAACGCGCAGTGGCCGCGCGCCCGTTCGTCGTCCGTGCCGATCTCGGTCTCCACCACCTGGGCGAGCATCAGCAGGCTCGTGAAGCCCTGCGCGAGGGTGTCGTGGATCTCCCGCGCGAAGCGCTCCCGCTCGGCGAGCGCGCCGCGTTCGGCCGACAGCCGGGAGACCGCCTCGCGGCTGGCGTCCAGTTCGGCGACCAACTCCGCGCGTCCCGCGCTCTGTTCGATGATCCGGATGATCCAGCTGCCGACGACCGCGGAGAAGACCAGGGTCACCGCCGCGAACACGCTGTTGTAGTAGACGTCGTGCGCGTCCGGCCGCCACAGCGCCGCCCAGCCCGCCACGGGCACGATGTTGATCACCGTGACGGCCGTCAGCGCGTGCCGTACCGGCAGCAGCATGAAGCACTGCGGCACCAGCGCGAAGGTTGCCAGCCGGGTCTCGCCCACCAGCACCGCGGGCGGCAGGAACAGCCCCACCAGCACCACCAGATAGCGCACCGACGCCCGCTCCCCGTACGCCTGCGCGCACAGCAACGGGCGCCCGGCGGCCACGTACCACGGCACCAGCAGCGCGAAGAGCCCTGCGGCCGCCGCCCGCACGCCCGTCCCCGGGCTCTCGGCGGCCAGCGCGAACAGCACGGTCGCGACCCACACGACCGCGAAGTAGCAGTCCCACGGCGCGAACGACCGCTCCCACACATCGGGGGACCGCGCCCCCGCGACACCTTGGGCAACCGGGCCGGAGGCCACGCTCAGCCCTCCTTCCGGTTCTTCCACCGGAAGGTCAGCAGACACAGCACCAATCCTCCGACGCACCACGCCCCCAGCACCAGGGCCGCCCGCCCGTACTCCCAACTGCCCGCCGGCTCCAGGGAAGCGGCGGCCTGGGGGAGGAACACGCCGCGCAGGCCCTGGCAGAGCCACTTCAGGGGGAAGAACGAGCCGATGGTCAGCATCCAGTTCGGCACCGTGTCGATCAGGATGTAGACGCCCGAGATGAACTGGAGGACCAGGAAGGGCAGGACGACCACCGAGGTCGCGCTCCGCCCCGACTTGGGCACACTGCTGATCGCGATGCCCAGCAGCGCGCACGAGGTGATGCCGAGCAGGAACAGCCACCCGAAGGTGAGCCAGCCGGTGATGTCGGACGGCAGGTCGACGTCGTACAGCGTCGTGCCGAACACCAGCAGCGCCGCCGTCTCCAGCACCCCCGTCACCAGCACCAGCCAGATCTTCCCGAGGAAGTACGCGGCCGGCGGCATCGGTGTGCCGCGCAGGCGGCGCAGCACGTGCTCGTCGCGCTCGATGGCGATCGAGACGCCCAGCGACTGGAAGCTGGTCGACATGATGCCCGCCGCGATCATCGACGCCACGTAGTACTGCGACGCCGTCGAGCCGGTGTTCTCCATGTCGTCGCCGAAGATCGAGGCGAAGAGGAAGAGGAAGACGATGGGGAAGGCGAAGGTGAACACGACCTGTTCGCGCTGGCGGAAGAAGAGCTTCAGCTCCATCGCGCCGCGTGCGAGCCCCAACCGCCAGGCGCCGGGCAGCCTTTCGCCCGCCACCGGCACCGTACGGGACGGCGTCCCGCTCCCGACGGCGGTCATGACGCCACCCCCTGACCGTCCCGCTCCCCGATCAGCCGGAGGTACACGTCCTCCAACGTCGGCCGGGTGACCCGGAGTTCGGGGACCTCGCCGCCGCCGAAACGCGCGGCCAGCTCCGCGACCGTACGCGTCGGGGTGTCCGTCTCCTCCGTGCGCCGCGTGCCGTCCGGCTCCGTCCACCGCACCGTGGCCCGCGCCCGGGCCCGCCCGGCCAGCGTGTCCGCGGCGCCCTCCGCGACGACGCGGCCCGCGCTGATCACCGCCAGCCGGTCGGTGAGCGCCTCGGCCTCCTCCAGATAGTGCGTGGTGAGGATGATCGTGGTGCCCTCCTCCGCGAGGCTGCGGATCAGCTCCCAGAACTGCCGCCGCGCGACCGGGTCGAAGCCGGTCGTCGGCTCGTCGAGGAGCAGCAGCTCGGGCCCGCCGATCACCCCCAACGCCACGTCCAGCCGCCGCCGTTGGCCGCCCGACAGCGCCTTCGTCCGGCTGCCCGCCTTCTCCTCCAGGCCCACCAGCGCGATCACCTCTTCTGCGTCCCGAGGCCGCGGGTAGTAGCGCGCGAAGTGCCGTACGGTCTCCGCGACCGTCAACTCCTGCGCCGCGCCGCCGTCCTGCCAGACGATCCCCACCTTCGCCTGCCACTCCCGCCCGCCCGCCGCCGGGTCCTCCCCGAGCACGGCCACCTCGCCGCCGTCCCGCGTCCGGTAGCCCTGGAGGATCTCCACCGTCGTGCTCTTGCCGGCCCCGTTGGGCCCCAGGATCCCGAACACCTCGCCCCGCGCGATGTCCAGATCCACCCCGTCCACCGCGGCGACCCCGCCGTACCGCTTGCGAAGCCCCCGCACCCGTACCGCCGCGTTCTGCGTCATGCGCCCACGGTCCCGCGTCGCGCCCGCCCGGGATACGACCGTACGGACACTTCCCCGTCCACCGATCGGTGGACAGCCCGAACCGGCCCGCTGTTAGGGTTCCCGGATGCCCGAGACGCTCGATGTGCCGTGGCCGCCCGCGCCCCTGACCACCGCCCGGCTCGTCCTGCGGGCACCCGAGGCCCGCGACCGACCGGCCTTCGTCGACCTGCTCGCCTCGGCCGACGTGCACACGTACCTCGGCGGCCCGCGCCCCCGCGGTGAGGTGGAGCGCGAGCTGCCCGAGGTGCCCGAACCGTGGCCCGGCAGCTTCGTCGTCGAACACGACGGCGCGATGATCGGCCACATCCTGCTGCGCCGGGCGGCGCCGACGCACCGCCCGGCCGCCGCAGGCAGACCCGACCTCGGATATCTCTTCCTGCCGCGCGCCTGGGGCCACGGCTACGCCGCCGAGTCCTGCGCCGCGGCCCTGACCTGGCTCGCCGCCGCCTGCCCGGGCGAGCCGGTCGTGCTCGCCACCCAGACCGCCAACACCGCCTCCATGCGCCTCGCGGCGCGGCTCGGTTTCACGGAGGTGGAGCGTTTCCACGCGTGGGACGCCGAGCAGTGGCTCGGCGTGCGCGCGGCCCCCGTGCCCGGCTGACCGGGCACGCGGCGGATCAGGGGCCGTCGGATCAGGGCCCGTCGGACGGGAACGCCAGGTGGGCGAAGGCTCCGTCGTGATGGATGAGCGGGCGGGCCGGGGCCGGGGTGAGGGCGGCCTCGACGACGCGGCCGATGACCAGCGCGTGGTCCCCGACCGGCATGACCTGGACGACCGAGACGATCAGTGAGGCGAGAGCGTCGTCCAGGACGGGCAGGCCGTGCGCGCCGCGGTGCCAGCGGGTGGCCCGGCCGAATTTGGCCGGGCCGCCGTGGGCGAACCGCCGCGCGGTGTCCTCCTGGGCGTCGGTGAGCAGGTGGACCGCGACATGGCGCGCGGCCTCCACCGCAGGCCAGGAAGCCGCGTGCAGACCGACGGTGAAGGACACCAGCGGCGGGTCGAGCGAGACCGAGGTGAGTGAGGTGGCACAGAAGCCGTGCGGGGGAGCGGTGTCCTCGCCCGCGGTGATGACGGCGACGCCCTTGGCGTGCTGCCGCATCACCGACCGGTAGAGCCCGGCGCCGATCCCGGTGCCCGTACCGGCCGCCGCCGTGGCTGACGTCCCGGCTGCCGTGCTGCCTGTCGTCCCGGCCGCTGTCCCGCCCGTCGCACCGGCCGCCGTCCCGCCTGCCGTACCGGCCGTCGTTACGACGGGAGTTGACTCGACGGAGTCCGGGCCCGCGGCGGGCACGGGCGCGGGCACGTGCGGTGCCGCGGCGGCGGCGGTCACGCCGCGCTCTCCGCGGCGCCCGCCGCCGCGATCTCCTCGGCGTGCGGCGACGGTTCGCCGGCCGCCGCGTACGCGGCCAGGTGGTCGCGCCAGTCGGCCCGCGCGCCCTCGCGGTCGCCGAGCGCCAGGCGTACGGCGCCGCGCCGGAAGAGCAGGTCCGGGTCCTCCTCGGCCAACTCCGGTACGGCGACGTCGAGATCGGCCAGCGCCCGTTCGTGCGCGCCGATGTCGTACAGCGCCAGCGCCCGGTTGCCGCGCAGCACCGGGTCGTCCGCCAGCCCGATCGCGTGGTCGAGGTCGTCGACGGCGTCGGCGGGCCGCCCCGCGGTGTACGCGAGCACCGCCCGGTTCACCCAGGCCGCCACGAACGACGGATCGGCCTCCAGCGCGGCGGTGAAACTGGAGAGCGCCGCCTCCGTCTGCTCGGCGTCGGCCAGCAACGTGCCCTGCGCGCACAGCAGATTGGCGTTCTTGGGGTCGAGCACGAGGCCCGCCGCCACATCGGCCGCGGCCCGCTCGGTGTCGCCGAGCGCCATCAGCAGATCGGCCCGGTTGACGAGGGTGTCGACGTGGTACGGGTCGAGGATCGCCGCGTAGTCCAGGTCGCGCAGCGCGCCCTCCTCGTCGCCCAACTCCCGCAGCAGATCGGCCCGGTTGAAGTGCGCCTCGTGGAAGGGCGGGCTGAGCCGGATGGCCTCGGCGTAGTCGGCGAGCGCGGCCTCGAACTGCCCGTTGGCGCGCCGCCCCCCGGCCCGCTCGAAGTAGTAGTCGCCGTAGTCCGGGTCGCGGCTGATCACCAGGTCGTAGTCGGCCAGCGAGCCGTCGTGGTCGCCCATCGCGGCCAGGATCTGCGCCCGGTTGTAGCGCAGCACCGAGCGGTGCAGCAGCTGTTCGTCCGGGCCGAGGTCGGCGTCGGTCATCGCGATGGCCTCGTTGACCAGCGCGAGCGCCGCGTCCAGGTCGGCACGGTGCAGCTCGACCAGCGCCTTGGCGTTGCGCATGAACGCGCCGACGAAGATCCGGCGGTGCGGGTCCGGATTCCAGTCCGCGATGGCGATCGCGGTGTTGACCCATTCCAGCGCCCGCATCTCGTCGTGCATGCCCTTGGGCAGGTGGCGGGTGTAGAGCATCGCCATCATGTAGCAGCTGTTCATGTGGATCTCGGGTTCGGTGCTGCCGGACCGCAGTTCGGCGAAGTACGAGAAGCCCTTCTCGCCGCGCCGCAGGTACGACAGGCACGCGCCGATCTTGTTGGTGAGGTTCCAGTACGGCTTGGGGCGCGTGTCGCCGAACAGCGCCCGGCCGCGCTGGGCCATGTCGAGCGCCGCCTCGTAGAAGCCGCTGTCGAAGCAGGATTCGCAGGCTTCGAGGAAGGCGGTGCCGGCCGCCGCGGCCGGGTCCGTGCCGTGCTCCAGGTGGAAGAGCTGCGCGCCCAGCGCACTGCCCGGCTCGTCCTTCCCGGCCAGCAGCGCGGCGCGGGCGCTGTGCCGCGCGGCCCGCTCCGGCGCGGGCAACGCCTGGTAGGCGGCGAGGAGTTCGGGATCCGTGGAGGTGCCGTCGGCGTCGATCCACGCCTGCGCGAGGTCGGCGTCCTGCGGCCGGTCCTGAAAGGGCGGAACGGGGTCGGCCGCCCGGTCGGTGTACGTGTGCAGCGCCTTGCCCAGCTCGTCGTCGGCGAGACTGTCGGACTCCACGACCAGCCGCAGTACGGCCGGGTCGCAGCGCCGCAGCAGGACCGCGACCAGCTCGCGGTCGGTGGGGTCGGCGTCGTCCACCTCCCGGAAGCGGATCACGGCGCCACCCGGGTGCAGGGCGCGCGCCCAGTCCATCAGCAGTTCGGCGACGCCGTGCGAGACGCGCAGCGTCCGGGCGACGGAGTAGAAACGGGTGCGCTCGGCGCGGCTGGCCAGCGCGGTCAGCGTCTGCGGCGCGATCGGCACCAGCGGCGCCTGGTCGGGCGTCAACGAGATCACCTCGGTCGCCCGCGCGGCGATCAACTCGTCGTGCGCGCCCGCGAGTTCGGGAATCACGGCACGGAGCAGGGCACTGCCTCCGGTGTACGGTCCGCGCAGCCGGCGGTGACAGCGCACGTCGTAGTCGGCCGGTGGCGCGGCCGGCAGGTCGCCGTGCCCGGCGGTCGCGGTGCCAGTGCCGGTGCCGGTGCCGGTGCCGGTCCTGATGTGCCGGGGCGGAGGCGGGGACGAGGTCATGGCGTGCTCCTTGAGTAACGTGATTCCCGTGATTTCTGTGACTTCCGTGATTGCCGTGGGTTCCCTGGGCGCGTGGAGTTCCGGGAGAATTCCTGGTGTTGCCGAGGCTTATGCGATGTCCGCGGCGGGCGTGGCAGCCGATTCGGAGACGACGCCCGATTCGGCGCTCGACGTATCGCCCGATCCCCCGTCCGATCCCTCGCCCGTTCCCGCCTCCGTCACCCCGCCCTGTTTCCGGGCCGCCCGCTTGTCGCGCACCGTCACGTAAACCAGCAGCCCGATCTGGAGGGCGGTGAGGCCGACGAAACTGGCCGCGTCGAGAATCCCGCCGGTCGCCGTTCCCGAATCGCTGAAACGGTTCTCGATCTGCGACCAGAAGTGCACGGTGGTCGGTATCCCCGCCCACAGCAGGCTGCCGAGCGAGAATCCGTAGCCCACCACCAGCAGCGGGGCGTACCACCGCGCCATCCGCCGGTCGCGCTCGGACCACTCGGCGTCCGGGTCGGCCTCCGGCGGCGGCCGGTGGGTCCAGCGGCGGACGGCCGTACGGACCTGGAAGCGGGCCGCGTTCTGCAGGTCGGAGCAGCGCAGGGCGTTGGTGACGACGTAATAGAGGTCGGTCTCCAGGTAGAACATGAACTGCCACAGCAGGCGCATCACGCAGGTGAAGGAGATCGCCAGCATCAGGGCGGCCACCCAGGCGGGACCGTGCCCGCGCAGGGCCACCGCCAGCAGCGTCAGGCCCGAGATCAGCACGGCGTCGGCCAGCATGCCCGCCAGGAACGGCAGATAGCGCCGCCTGCGCGGGACGCTGAACAGGGAGTCGAGCCGGGTCTCGGCGACGAGGTAGTACAGCCGGCGGCTGATCGTCAGCGTCGACGGCAGTCCGAGCCGCCGCCCGGACAGCGCGTGATAGCCCTCGTGGACGAGGATGCACGGAATCTGAACGACCGTCAGCGTGATCGGGATCAGGGCGAGATGGTCGGTGAAGAACACGTCGTGGTACGAGGGGCGCAGCGCGGAGTCGCGGATCATCTCGACGGCGGCGGCCACGATCAACCCGGCGTAGACCAGCCAGGCCGGCCAGGAGAAGGTCCAGGCGCCGAGCCGCTGCCAGCGCACCCGTCCGCCCCCGGCCGGGGTGTCGTCCGGGCCGCCGGGGTCGTCCGCGTCGCGCAGGAAGCCGAGGTCCGCGAGGATCTCCAGGAAGTCGTCGACGTCCAGCGTCTCGCCGGCGGCCTCCGCGTACCAGGCCGCGGCCTCGGCGAGCGTCGCCCCGGCCGCCAGCATCCGCAGGACTTCCGCGCCCTCCTCGGGGAAGACGGCGTACGAGGCGGTGTCCGGGCGGCCGATCATCACGCCGTCGTCCTCGGGGACCATGGTGAGCCGGTGCAGCCGGATCGGGCCCGCGGCGGACGACGAGGTCGCGGAGGGCGCGGGTGACGCCGAGGAGGCCGAGGAGGCTGAGGCCGAGGTCACGGTCATGCGGGAAGCGCCTCTCTCGCGAGGGTCCGTGGGGCCGGAGGGTCCTTAAGGCCCGTGGGGCTGTGGGGGTCCGGGGTCCGGACGCCGGTGCCGGACACCGGGGCCGGGTTCCGCACGAGCCGCGGAACCGGGCCCCGGCGGTGCTGCTAGAGCGCCGAGCAGCAGTAGTACGCGGAGCTGGTCAGCCGGATGGTGCCGGCCTTGCGGACAGACATCTTCTTCATGGTTTCCCTCCTCCCGGTGGCCTCGGTCGGCGCCGGCCGCGGCGGGCCGCCGCGGTCGAACCCGGCCAACTATGCGGGCGGAAAGCGTCCGCGCACCTCGACAACATGACGTACGCGCGCGGGGGGAATTGACTACGTGTACTCGTCCACGACCGGTGCCCGACCTCTTTTCTGCGTACGTCCGTGTACGAACCCGCTGTCGGCGAATTCTTCGTACGCGATCGATACGAGACGGGCGGCGCGGGGAAATCCGCGGAATCCGGTGGCGTCCGTTCAGCGGACACGGTCCGCCATCAGGTGCCAAACCTTCACATCGCCTTTTCCGGACGCGCTCACCAGGCGCGATGGAAGTGGGCCGGAATCGTTCCGTTTCCGGATGGCAGGAAGTTGCCGGGCCGTCGACACACCGCTGTCGGCTGCACACACTGCGCTCATGGAGACGACAACGCCCTTTGTCGGCCGGTCTGTCGAGATACGCATCGCCATGGACGCCTTTGACCGGGCCGCGGCGGGCCATCCGCAGTTGCTGCTCGTCACCGGCGAGGCGGGCCTGGGCAAGACCCGCCTGGTGGAGGAGGTGGCCGCCCTGACCGTCGCCGACGGCCGCGCCCGCCTGCGCCTCGGCGCCTCGGTCCCGCTGAGCGGAACGACGCTGGCCTACGGCCCGTTCGTCGCGGCACTCCGCGACCGGACCCCCTGCCTCTTCGCCTCCGGCGCGGCACCCGACCCGACGACCCCGACCACTCCGCCCCGCCCCGGGCGGTCCTCGGCGTCCGGCGATGCGGTCCGTCCCGGCGAGCGGGACCAACCGGCTCGCCCGGGCGACCCGGCACGCGCCGGCCGCGAGGACGGCACCCCGGGGCCGGGCCGGGCGGGGGAAGCGGCGGGGTGCGGGCCGTTGGAGGACGCCGTCTCGCATCCGGCCACCCGGCAACGGCTGTTCGAGCGGATGCTCGCGCTCCTCGCGGACCTGTCGGCCCGCATTCCGCTGGTGCTGGTCCTGGAGGACCTGCACTGGGCCGACGCCTCGACCCGCGACCTGCTCGCGTTCCTCGCGGTACGGCTGCGCCGCCAGCACGTGCTGATCGTCGCCACCGTACGGGAGGCGGAGCTGGCCGCGGACGCGCGGCGCTGGTTCGCGGAGCTGCTGCGATGTCCGCGCGTCACCCGGCTGCGGCTGACCGCCCTCGCCGACGCCGAGGTGGCGGAACTCGTCGCCGCGCTGCTGTCGCCCGGCTCCGACCCCGCCGACGTGGCCGCCGCCGTCGCCGCGGCCGAGGGAAATCCGCTGTACGCCGAGGAGTTGGCCCGCTCCGGGCGGCCCTGGCCGCCCGCCTCCATCGCCGAGATCGTGCTCGCCCGGGTGAGCTGCGTCGACGCCGACGTCCGCCAGGTGATCGACCAACTCTCCGTCACCGACGGCGGCGTGCCCCACGACCTGCTGGCCGCCGTGGTGCCGTTGCCCGAGCCCGTGCTGCTCGCCGCGGTCAGGAAAGCCGTCGACCAGCGGCTCCTCGTCACCACCGCCGATGACGGCTACGCCCTCCCGCACGGCCTGATCCGGCAGATCCTCTACGCCGACCTCCTCCCCGGCGAGCGCCGCCGCCTCCACCGCAGATACGCCGCCGCCCTCTCCCGCCACCGCGACCGCGACCCCGCGCTGCTCGCCCGGCACTGGCACCTGGCCGACTGCCCGGCGCTCGCCGCCACGGCGGCCCTCACCGCGGCCCGCCGCGCCGCGGCCGCCCGTGCCCATCCCGAGGCCCACGGCCTCTACTCCCTCGCCGTCGAACTCGCCGACCACCTTCCCGTAGCGGTGGCCGCCGCCCTGTGGCCTGAGGCGGCCCGCGCCGCCGCCCACGCCGGCGACCCCCAGCGCGCGACCGAACACATCCTGCGGGCGCTGTCGCCGACCGCTGAGCCGACCGCCGGGCCGACCGGCGGCGGTGCCGCGTCCTCGTGCGCGCCGTCCCCCGTACGTCCGACGGCGCAGGCGACCGTGCGCGGCTCGGGCGGTTCGGGCTCGGCCGGTCGAAGTGGTCCGGCCTGCCCGGGCGGCTCGGACGGACGGGCGGCGCCCGGGACGACGGCCGCGCCCGGCCGGACGGGCGCGGCCGGGCCGGTCGCCGGGCTCGGCCACACGGAACGCGCCGAGCGGGCACGCCTGTTGGAACGGCTGGCGGCGTACCGGCGGGACGCCGGAGATCCGCGCGGGGCGGTCGCGGCACTGGGCGAGGCACTGGAACTGCTCACCGGAGAGCGGGCGTCAGCCCTGGAAGCACGGGTGCTGGCCGCCGCCGCGGACATGCGCGTACGGCTCGGGGACCCGGACGGAGCGCTGCCGCTCGCCCAGCGGGCGTTACGGATGGCCGAGCGGACGGGCGCGCTCGCCGAGCACGCCCACGCCCTCACCACCCTCGGCGTGGTCCGCGCGCAACGCGGCGACCTGGCCGGCGGCCTCGAAGCACTGGGCAGAGCACGGGAGTTGGCCGGTGCCACGGACTCCGTCGAGGACGTGCTGCGGGCGGCGAGCAACCACATGTACCTGCTCTGTACGGGGGGCCGCTTCGCGGAGGCGCGCGAGGTGGCCCTGGCCGGACGCCGCGCGGCGGGCGAACTGGGCGCACCGCCCCCGATGACCGCCGTGCTGGACTTCAACACCGCCGCCGTACTGGTCGCCACCGGCCGCTGGCCGGAGGCCGACGAGCTGCTGGCCGAACTCGTCGGCCAGTCCTCCGCCCACATCGTCCGCTATCTGCACCTGCTGCAACTGGAGTTGGCCGTGGCCCGCGGCGACCCGCGGACCGCCGCCGAACTCACCGCCGTACTCGCCGCGTCCCCCGACGACCCCCGGCTGCGCGGCCCCTTCCACGCCTGCCTGGCCGAACAAGCCCTGGACACGGCCGAGTCGGGGGCCGGTACGGGCGCGGCCGAACTGTCCACGGCCGCGGACCACGTCCTGCGGGGCCTGTGCGCCGTCGGCAGCGGCGGCGCCCTCGCCGAGGAGGAGATCCGGCTGCTCGCCGCGGGCGCCCGCCTCGCCGCGGAACTGGCCCTGCTGCCGGAACCGCTCCGCCCCCGCGGCCTGCCCCTCGCCTGGCACACCGACGCCGCCGCCTTCGCGGACCGCGCCGCGGCCATCGCCGCCCGCCACGGCGGCGAACCGGTCGTCGCCGCGTTCGGCGCCCTCGCCGCCGCCGAGCACTCCCGCGGCGGCGGCACCGACGACCGCGCGACCTGGCGCCAGGTCGCCGACGTGTGGCGCGCGGCCGACCAGCCGTACCGTGAGGCGTACGCCCGCCTGCGCGAAGCCGGGAGCGCGATCCGCGCGAGCCGCCGCGAACAGGCGGGCCGCGCCCTGGCCGCCTGCCTGGCGCTGGCCGAACCCCTGGCCGCGGAACCGCTGGTGCGCCTCGCGCACGCACTCGCCGCCCGCAGCCGGCTCACCCGGCCACCGGCCCCACCGGCTCCGACGGCGCCGAACGCCGCCGCCCGCTTCGACCTCACAGAACGCGAGACCCAGGTCCTCGCGCTGCTCTCCGACGGCCGCAGCAACCGCCAGATCGGCCGCTCCCTCTACATCAGCGACCGCACGGTCGCCGTCCACGTCTCCCACATCCTGGAGAAGCTGGGCGTCCGCAACCGCACAGAAGCGGCACTGGTCTACGCGCGTGCGGGCCTGGCCCCGAGCGTCCTGCCGTAGCAACGGGCGGGCGGACAGCCGCCGTTCAGCCCTGCCGTACGCCGTCCAGGATGCGACCGGCGCGGTCCAGCGCCTGGTCCACGCTCTCGTCGCTGTACATCGTGTCGACCATCACGTGCTCGATGCCGACGCGTTCGCCCATCGTCCTGATGGCGGACACCACTTCCTCGGTGGACGTGCCCGCGTCGATGTTGACGCGCAGCACGGAGTCGATCGTCTCCGGGTCGCGCCCCGCCTTCCGCGCCGCCTCGGCCACCGCATCCCGTTGCGCGACGAGCCCGTCCACGTCCACGAAGCTCGGCACCACGCACAACGGCAGCCACCCGTCGGCGCGTTCGCCGATCCGCCGCAGCGCCCGCTCGGAGTGCGCGCCGAGATACACCGGCGGCCGGGGCCGCCGCGCGGGCTTCAGCGGCGCGTGGTGCAGCGGTACGGTCAGCTGCTCGCCCCGGTACTCGGCCGGGTCCCGCGTCCAGATCGCGTCGAGCGCGTCCAGCAGCTCGTCCATCCGCGCCCCGCGCGCGGTGAAGTCCAGTCCGGCCGCCTCGTACTCCTCCGGCGACCACCCCACCCCGAAGCCCGCCAGCAGCCGTCCGCCGCTGATCAGGTCAACGGTCGTGAGTGACCTGGCCAGTTGGACCGGCGTGTACAGCGGCGCCACCAGCACATGACTGCCGAGCAGCACGCGCTCGGTGGCACTCGCCGCCACACCCAGCAGCACGAACGGGTCCGCCGCCGGATTCAGCTCCGGCGGTATCGTGTTGCCCCGCCCGCCGTACCCGATCCGCGGATGGACCGCCGCCAGATTTCTGTCGCCGACCCACAGACTCGCGCCGCCCGCCGCCTCGATCTCCCGCGCGAACTCCACCGTCCGCGCGACCTCGAAAGCCTGCTTGTTGAACTGCGGCAGCGCGAATCCGACCTTCACGGCATCCTCCTCGACTCCGGCCCATCCGGCCGCCGACCGGCCGAACGGTGTCCAGAAGTCCGCCTGCCCCGCCTGCGGCGCGCTTACCTCAGAGGGCCTGGGCGAAGCTCAGGAAGTCGGCCCACTGGGCGGGGGAGAAGGCCAGCTGGGGCCCTTCCTTGTCCTTGCTGTCCCGGACGTGGACGGTGTAGGGGCAGGTGGCGACCTCGACGCAGTTGTCGCCGGAGCCACTGCTGTGGCTGGACTTGTGCCAGGGGGCGGATACCTCGATGCAGTCGCCTTGGCTGCCGCTGCTGTGACTGGACTTACGCCAAGAGGCGGCTACTTCGATGCAGTTGTCGCCCTGTGAACCGCTGTAGCTGCTCTTGAACCAGGCCAGTTCGGACGTGCTCATAGGGCTCCTCGCATTCGCTCCAGCAGGTCCCGAGTGTCGTCGGGGGTGAGAGCCTGCGAGCGTAGTTTTGCATAACGCTGCTGGAGCGTACTGATGGATTTCGCCTCCGCGATGAGGCGTCCGTTCTCCTGGCCCTCGGAGTACGCGAACCACCGGTTCGCGGGTGTCTCCAGCAGGGCGATCGGCCCGTCAACGCCCGCGTGAGTCGGCTGCCGCAGTGGCATGATCTGTAGGACGACGTTCCAGCGCAGGGCAGTTCGATCCAGCAGGTGATCGAGCAGCTCGCGGGTGACGTCCTCGCCGCCGGTGTGCCGTTCCAGTACGGCCTGCTCAAGGATGAAGCTGAAGGCGCATGGCGGCTCGCGGTCCGTGGACAGCAGCGCCTGCCGTGCCAGCCGCGCGGTGACGCGTTCGGTGATCGCCGCCTCGCTGACGAGCGGCGGGACGTCTTCGGACGCGGCGCGGGCGTACGCCTCGGTTTGCAACAGCCCTGGTACGAGACGGCACTCGTAGTTGTAGAGGCTGATGGCGGACCGTTCCAGGCGGGCCCACTGGCGGAACCAGGAGGCCAACCCGGGCTGGCGCCCGACATGTTCGAAGGCGCGACGTAAAGCGCCGGTGTCCCCGAGCACAGGTTCGGCGCGCTCGACGAAGTCAACGTCGGGCATACGCCGACCCTGTTCGATCGAGGCGATCGTGTGCTTGGAGAACCCCACGCGGGAGGCGAACTCCTCACGGCCGAGGCCGCGGAACTCCCGCAAGCCCTGGACAAAAGCGCCGAAGGTGCGCAAGCTGTCCGAGGTCTCGGGTTCGCCGCCGGCCGGGGTCGTGCCGCCGTCGTCCGCATCGTCCGTGCCGTGGGCCATCGTTGGCCACCTCCCGCGCCCGCCCGGTTGACCACATCCAGTCGGGACATGCTCACAGCCGGTGACAGGTACTGTCTACGGTTCGTGCGCGTACGCTGGCGCAGCGTACGCGGTGCGGGGCTGGTGGCGGGGGTCGGGGCGGGGCCAGATTGGGGAGCATGACAGCTCCTCCGATGCACGAACTGCCCGTGACCGAACGTGAGTTCACCCAGCGGTTCAGCGCCACGCGGCGCGGTGCGCGGCTGGCCCGGCACTTGGCGGCGAACGAACTCCACGGGTGGGGGATTTCCCACGGTACGGACCTGGCGGACACCGCGCTGCTGCTGATCGCGGAGCTGGCCGCCAACGCGGTGACCCACGGCCATGTCCCCGGCCGCGACTTCGAACTCCGCCTCCAGCTGACCGCGAGCCTGCTCCGTATCGAGGTCTCCGACGCCCGCGCCGAACGCCGCCCCCCGGCCACCCTCCCCACCACCCCGTCCCCTCTCGCCGACTCCGGCCGCGGCCTCCTCCTGGTCGACGCCCTCGCGACCGCCTGGACCGTCCTCCCGCGCGACCCCATCGGCAAAACCATCCGCGCCGACCTGTCCCTCATGCCTCCCGTCCCCCTCAGCGGCGTCGGCGTATGAGTCTGAAGACGGCGTAGACGGCGATGATCGCCACGAAGATGACAACGATGAGGCCGACAGGGGCCGATGACTGGCGGATAGCGTCTCCTCGGACAAGAGTGCGGATGGGATGGGACTCCGCCGGTCACACATCGGCTGATTTCAGCCTTGCTGCGGCGGCGGTCATTGTCAGGAAGATCCAGCAGCCCAGCAGAAGCGCGCCCGGGAGGGGCCCGAAGTCGCCGTGGTCGGAGCCGAGCCGCACCATATCCATGCCCAGCTCGGTGGGCAGGTAGCGAGTCACCTGTGCATCAGCCTTCGGGGGAAGGAAGTTGACGAATGTCGGCAGAACGCTGACGGCGATCAGCAGTCCTATGACGCCGGCCGTTCTGGAACGGCAGATTCCACCGATGGCGAGCCCGAGCAAGGCCATCGCGGCCAGATACAAGCCGCTGCAGGCGACGCAGCGAACCACACCGATGCTGCCGACACCCGCTTCTCCCACGGTGTTGCGCAGTTCGTAGCCGCCCACGGCGAAGGCGGCGAAGGCTGCGGCCTCCGCTGCCACCAGGACGACGACAAGGATCACGAAGGTCTTGGCCGCGAGCAGATGTGTACGCCGCGGCGTTGCCAGAAGCGAGCTGCGCAGAGCGCCGGTCGAGAACTCTCCCGCGACCGTCAGCACACCGAGAACGCCGGCGGGCAGTTGGGCGAGGAACAGCCCGCTGGTGACGGAATCGACGGCGTCACCGCGTCCGGAGCCGACATGGACAGCGGCGGATGCCCGGCTGGAGGCGACGAGGGAGGCGATGACGAGGAGGAGAGCGCCCATCACGGCCAGCGCTCGCCAAGCTGTTGTGGTGTAGGAGAGTTTCAGCGCTTCCGAGGCGACCAATCGTCGCGCGTGGCCGCTTGTCGGCTCGGAGGCCGTCCGCTGCTCGGTCATAGGCTTCCTACGGAAGAGGGTGGGGTACGGCCCGCGGGCGCTTCCGCACCTTCGGTGAGAGTCATGAACACCGCCTCCAGGTCGGGCCGCTCTGCGTACAGCTCGTGTACCGCGATGCCCGCCACGGCCGCGGCGTCACCAATTTGCGCCGCTGTCAGGCCGTTGACGACGGCATGCCGGCCATCGGTGACAGCCACGGTCGCGCCCAGCCGGCGCAATTCTCCAGCCAGATCTTGGATCGCGGGGGAAGCAACGCGCACCGGACGCCGGGCGGACGCTCTGTCCAACAGCGCTGGGACGTCGTCCTCGGCCACGAGCCGTCCCCTGTCGAGAACCACGACGCGGTGGGCCAGCGCCTGGACCTCTCCCAGGAGATGGGAGGAGAGAAGCACCGTACGGCCCTGTTCGGCCAATTTAGCCAGCAAGTCGCGCAACCAGACGATGCCCTGGGGATCCAGCCCGTTGGCGGGTTCGTCGAGGATCAGTGTGCCCGGGTCGCCCAAGAGCGCGCACGCGAGGCCCAGTCTGCGGTGCATGCCGAAAGAGAACCGGCTCACCGGCTTGTTGCCGGCGTCCGCGAGGCCCACGGTCTCCAGCACTTCGCGCACCCGGTGGCGTGGTACGCCGCTGCGCACCGCGAGCACGTTCAGGTGCTGGCCGGCAGTCATGCGCGGATGAACGGACGGCTGGTCGAGCAGCACCCCGACCGCGCGCGGTGGAACCAGAAGTTCGTGATAGGCCATGCCGTCGATATGAGCTGTCCCGGACGACGGCCGGATCAGCCCGACGATCATGTGCAAGGTCGTTGATTTCCCGGCTCCGTTGGCCCCCAGAAAGCCGGTGATCCGGCCGCTGGGCGCGGTGAAGTCGAGATGATCGACCACAGGACGTCTGCCGTAGTCCTTTGAAAGGCCGGAGACCTTGATCACGCCTGTTCGCCCGTGAGCCCGGAGACGAAGGCACGCCATAGCAGACGCGCGCTCGCGACGGGATCGACCACCGCGGCCGACGAGCACAGCATGTTGCCCGGACCCGCCGGGTAGGACCATGTGCCGAGGACTTCGAGGACGGCGATACGCGCGCTGAGGCGCCCGACTGGCACACCTTGGCCGGCAGCGGCCTCTTCGGCGACACGGCGAACGAGTGCCTGGTCGAGCGCCGGCCGCCGTACCTGGCTCGGGGTCGCCCGGTGGGCAGTATCCGAGGCGTGATGTGCCGCCGCCAGTGCGCGCAAGCCCGGCAGATCGGACAGCGAGGCGAAGCCTGGCGGATCGAATACTTCCTCGGCCTGTCGTACGACCGAATTCGTAACATCCATGTCATCCGTGTAGACCGCAAGGCCTCCGGTCGGCAGTACCCCGGAAGCGGCATTCATTTCGTGCCGGACGAGCCGGCGCCACCAGATCGCCCAGTCGCTCGCCAGGGCTTCGCGGTCCGTGCCGGGGGGCAAGGTCATCGGAATGCGGTGTTCCGTGCTGACGGGAGGGAACTCCGGGTCTGCCGGAACCGGCAGACCGGCCCGGTCGCGCAGATGCAGGGCGAAGTGGAGAACTCTTGGACGCAGCTCGTGGAGCACCCACGAACCTGTTCCGGTTTCGTGCACGATTGCACCTCCCCGCCATTTATACCACTGGACGTCGCTGGATACCGTTGAATGGTTCGTGCGAAAACAGGAGGCGCGGGTTCCGGCGATTCGCGAATCGCCGGAACCCGCCGATCAGACCGCCTCTACCTCGTCAGATACGCACTGTCGTACGGGCCGCCGCTGTAGCAAATGCTGCCGGTGTCGAGCAGGGCCCACGATCCGGACGCGCTGACGGACGCCGCATACGTTCCGGACGGGTAGTTGTCGCCGCTGGAGTGCTGGCCGTGCCAGGTCGAGTGCGCCGCGAGCGTGCCGCTGGCGTGGTACGCGTAGTCGTAGCCCGTCCCGGACGAGCCGGAGATGTGAGCGTGCCAGTCGTACTCGACAGCCGCGTGGTTGACGGTGAACCCCGTGTCCATGTGGACGGGCTCGCCGTTGCTCTTGTAGTTGACCTCGATGTAGGAGGAACCGCAGTTTCCAGTCACGGTGCCGTCCGGAGTCACGTTGGCGTGCTTCGCCGCGAAATTCCGAGCCGATGTCACGTGCGAAGCCAGAATGGATATGGTCGCGCCGTTGGACAGTTGCACGCGGACGTGACCGCTGCTGTCCGGCGCCTTGTCGAGCACCCGCTCCACCGTGACCTCGTGCATCGCGGAGGCCGGCGCCGCGCTCGGGGCGACCGTTGACGTCGATGTCTGTGCCGTCGCGGGGCCGGCGCCGCCGGCCAGCACCAGCCCTGCCGTTATCGCGACAACGGACGCCGCAGTGGCCAGAACCTTCTTTTCTTTCACGATTTCCTCCTTCGCTGTGAATGCGCATGGGAGGGAATACCGCAATGGGTCGATTGCTAACTCGTGGTGTGAGTTGCGATGGGTTCAGACGTGTGTATTGCCCCATTCGTATTTCCCCCACCGATTCCCGGGGCCCCGGTGATCGACTGCTTCACGCTACCTTTCGGCATGGGGAGGCGGCAATGGAAAAGTGCCGTGACATCTCGTTCCGGGAATTGTGCGGGCGGAATGAGACCGTCCTTCAAATGGTCTTGGAGTGGTGCGGAACGGTAAATGGAAGCCGTCGGCGCCGAGGTCCCGCCCCGTCCCGAGGTCCGGTTCGCATGTGCGGCACCGAAACGGAACGCGAATCGAAGTGGAAGTGCGCCGAACGCGCGCAGCCGGAATAGATCGTTCTCCTAATGCTCGCATGCCGTTTCGTGGCGCGAAAACTGCTTGCTGCCTGCACTCTTATCCGTGCCGTGACGGACGGCCTGCCGCGGGCGTGGGATTGGCCGAATCTGTTCGGTCTCGGTCCGGCTGGAACCCTGCCCTCCGCCGCGTGATCCGGGCCGGGAGCGCGCCGACTGCCCGTCAGGCCGCCGAGCGTTCCGTCAGCGGGCGGCGGCGGAGGTGCGGGGACTGGAGGGCCGGGGGGACGTAAGCCTGGTCGAGAGTGCCGACGTCGGTGCCCGGGGGGACGATCGCGTCGATCGCGTCCAGCAGGTCGTCGGAGAGGGTGACGTCGAGGCCGGTGAGGAGGTCGTCGAGCTGGGCGACGGTGCGGGGGCCGAGGAGGGCGGCGGTGACGCCGGGGTGGGCGATGGTGAAGGCCATCGCGAGGTGGGTCATCGGCAGACCGGCCTCGGCGGCGAGCGGGACGAGCCTCTCGACGGTGTCGATGCGGCGTGCGTCGCTGACGTGCTTGACGTAGGCGGCGCGGCGCAGGTCGTTGGGCCCGTCCTTGCGGACGCGGCCGGTGAGCAGGCCCTGCGCGAAGGGACCCCAGACCAGGGTGCCCATGCCGTACCGCTGGGTGACCGGCAGCACCTCGCGCTCGATGGAGCGGTTGAGGAGGGAGTACGGCGGCTGCTCGGTGCGGAAGCGCTCCAGGCCGCGCCGCTCGGCGACCCACTGGGCCTCGACGATGTCGGAGGCGGGCGCGGCGGAGGTGCCGATCGTCCGGACCTTGCCGCTGCGGATCAGATCGGTGAGCGCGGAGAGCGTCTCCTCGACGTCGGTGGTCGGGTCGAGCCGGTGGACCTGGTAGATGTCGATGTGGTCGGTCCGCAGCCGGCGCAGCGAATCCTCGACGGCCCGCATGATCCAACGGCGGGACGCGCCCTGCTGGTTGGGGTCCTCGCCGGTCGGCCGCGCGAATTTCGTGGCCAGCACGACATGGTCGCGGCGCCCCTGGAGGGCCCGGCCGACGACCTCCTCGGAGTCGCCGTACGCGTCGGCGGTGTCGACGAGATTGATGCCCGCGTCGAGCGCCTTGTGGACGAGGCGGACCGAGTCGGCCGGATCGGGGTTGCCGATGGACGTGGCGAGCATGAGGGTGCCGAGCGCGTACGGGCTGACCTTGATGCCGGTGCGGCCGAGGGTGCGGTACTGCATGGCTGCCTCCTGGAAGGCGGGAAGCGGGGGGTGTCGTACCCTGGAGTGAAGCGGAAAAGGTTTCCGCTTCACTCGACTATACGGAAAGGCTTTCCGCTTATGCAAACGGAGGCCGGTCCGCTGTCCGCCCGAGCCCGAGGAGGCGCCACGTGACCGAGCCCGACGCGAAGAAGGCGGCGGCCCCGAAGGCCGGGACGGCTTCGAAGGCCGGGGCGGCCCCGAAGCGCCGGCGTGCGGACGCCGAGCGCAATGTCTCCGCCCTCCTCGCCGCCGCGAAGAAGGTCTTCGACACCTCCGGCGTCGACGCGCCCGCGAAACAGATCACCGACCTCGCGGGCCTCGGCGTCGGCACCCTCTACCGGCACTTCCCGCTCCGCTCCGACCTCGTCAAGGCCGTCGTCCAGAGCAACATCGACGCCTGCGCCGCCGCCGGGCCCCGGCTCGCCGCCGCGCACGAACCGGCCGACGCGCTGGCCGCCTGGCTCCGCGCGTACACCGAACTCCTCGGTACCAAGCGGGGGTTGGCGTCCGCCCTGCACTCCGGCGACCCCGCCTACGAGGCGCTCCCCGGCTACTTCCTCGACACCCTCACGCCCACGCTCACCGCGCTGCTCGACGCGGGCGTCGCGGCCGGCACCGTCCGCGACGACATCGCGGCCCCGGACCTGATCCACGCCATCGCCAACCTCTGCCTCGCCGTCCCGGGCGCCGACCCCGACGGGCCGTACGGCTTCGCGCACAGCCGGCGCATGGTGGACCTGCTGATCGACGGCCTGCGGACGGGGTGATCCCCTTCTACTCCTCTTCTACTCCGCCGGGCGGAGCCCGAACTCGGCCAGCCACGCGAGGAGTTCGCGGCGCTCGGCGGTGACCAGGCTGCCGCCGGTGAACCGCGGGTCGTCCGTCACCTCCGCCACGCAGCTCAGGTGCGGGACGTACGCGCGCGCCTCCTCGTCGGTGCCGAACTCGGCCTCCGCCAGCACGAGTCCGCGCAGCCGGCCGTCGAAGACGTCGACGCCCATCGGCGGGACGCCGAGCCGTGTCTTGGTCAGGACGGCCGCCGGGAGCCCGGCCAGCACGTCGTATTCGGCCCGCGAGAGGTAGGTGTTGGTGATCAGACCGCGTACGGCGCCGCCGCCCGGCTCGGGCGCGGGGATCTTCTGGGTGAGCTTCAACTCCGTCGCCCCGTCGGGAAGTTCGACGCGGCGCAGCCGCAGCCGGGTGCCGGTCAGATAGCGGTCGGTGACCGTACGCGTGACGCTCACGCTCTCCGGGCCGGGCGGCGCGGCCAGCAGCCACCGCCGTTCGCGCTCGACCCGGGCGTACTTGCCGGGGTTCCGGAGCGGCGACGGGTCCGGCGGGGTGTCCTGCGCGGTGTCCTGGTCCATGTCCCGCGCGATGTCCTGTGCGGTGTCCTGCGCGGCGTTGGGCGTATCCACCATGCGGGCCAGTCTCGCAGCCGGGGCCGGGGCCGGGAGCGAGCCCGGGGTCGGGGCACGGAACGGGTCCGGGGCCGACGTCGGGGCCGGCGCCGTGGCTTGAGCCGGAGCCGTCCGGTGGTGCGGGCGCGGCGTACGGCGCCCGCGGGGCCCGGGAACCGTCACGGCACCAGGACGATCTTCCCCGCGGTCGTCCCGGACTCGGCCAGCCGGAGCGCCTCCGCCGCCCGCGCCAGCGGAAGTTCGGCGGCGATGTGCGCGCTGACCTCGCCGCGGCCCAGCGCCGCGAAGACCTCGGTGAGGTCGGCGCGCAGCCGAGCCCGGAAACGGTCCTTGGCGAACGAGCGCCCGGCCCAGATGTTGAAGAACGTGGCGCCGCGGCCGTTCGGCAGCGCGTTCCACAGCGCCAGGCGCGCGATCAGCTTGAGCACCGGCCACTGCTTGGAGCCCTGGTCGTCGCGGGTGGAGGCGGTGCCGTACGAGACGAGGGTGCCGCCGCGCGCCAGCAGCCGCCAGGAGTCGACGATGCCCCGGCCGCCGACGTGGTCGAAGACGGCGTCCACGCCGCCCGGCGCCAGCGCCCTGACCTGCGCGGCGAGGTCGTCGGAGCGGTAGTCGACGGGCAGGACGCCGCGCTCGCGGAGCGCGTCGTGGTGCCGCGCCGACGCCGTACCGATCACCGTCGCGCCCGCGGCCTGCGCGAGCTGCGCCAGGACGGTGCCGACGCCGCCGTTCGCGCCCATCACCAGGACGGTCTGGCCGGCCCGCACATGGGCCCTGCGGTGCAGCATCTGCCAGGCGGTGATGCCGTTGACGACGACGGTCTCGGCCTCGGCCGCGCTGATCCCCGCCGGGACCTCGACGGTGTCGGCCGCGTCCAGCACCAGATGGCTCGACCAGCCGCCGACCTTCACCATCGCGGCCACCCGGATGCCGAGCACGCTCTCCGCGACGCCCTCGCCGACCGCCGCCACCGTGCCGACCAGGTCGTATCCCGGCACGAAGGGGAACGGCGGCTGGTCGTAGTACCGGCCGCGCCGCATCTGCTGCTCCGCGAAGGAGACGCCGGTCGCCTCCATCCGCAGCAGCACCTGGCCGGGGCCGGGCGCGGGGACGGCCCCGCCCGCGCGGACCTCAAGACCCTCGGGCTCGACGATGCCGGGCAGGACGACCTCGGTGAGGGTCTCGGCCGTGGCGGGCTTCGGGCCCTTCGTGTCGTTGACGGCGTTCTCGATGTCGTTCATGGCGGCCTCCGGCTTAGGGGTTTTCGTCTTCGCTAGAAGTTCTAACAAGACAGGAGAGTGAGTGTCAATAGCGTCAGTGATAGCCTCTAACGAGAGCGTGTGAATATAGAACGCGGTGCGGCCGGCCGAGGGGACGGGAGACGGACGATGACGGATGCGGGTACGGCCACAGATGTGGGAGCGGGTACGGGCAGGGCCGCGAGCCCGCGCGAGCGGTACCGCGCCCAGGTGTGCGCCGAGATCAAGCAGCACGCGCGGCAGCAGATCGCGACGGCCGGCGCCTCGGCGCTGTCGCTGAACGCCATCGCGAAACGGATGGGCCTGAGCGGCCCGGCCCTCTACCGCTATTTCGCCGGCCGCGACGCCCTCCTCACCGAACTGATCGCGGACGCGTACCGCAGCCTGGCCGACACCTTCCGCGCGGCGGCGGCCACCGCCGAACCCGGCGCCGGAGGCGTCGTCGCCCTCGCGGACGCGCTGCGCGCGTGGGCGCTGGCCGATCCGCAGCGGTACTTCCTGATCTACGGGACGCCCGTGCCCGGCTACCACGCGCCCGAGGAGATCACCGCGATCGCGGCGGAGATCATGGAAGTGCTGCTCGACACGTTCGACGGTGTGCCGGACGGGCCGCCGCCCGGAGCCACGGGGGCTGACCCGGACGCCGACCCGGACGCCGATCCGAACGCCGCCTTGGACGCCGATCCGGACACCGACCTGCACACCCACCTCGCCGCCCACCGGCAGTGGGCCGGGGACCACCCCGCCCCGCCCCGTACGCTGCGCCGCGCGCTCACGTACTGGACGCGCCTGCACGGCGTCCTCTCGCTGGAGGTGGCCGGGCACTTCGAGGGGATGGGGTTCGACCCGGAGCGCCTGTACACCGCCGAGGTAAAGAGCTTGCTGCCCGCCTGACGCTGCCGCCACCATGCCTGGCATGCCCGCCGCCGAGATCCAGCTCCTGCGCGAGGAGCACGCGCCCGCCCTGCTCGCCTTCGAACGGGACAACAGGGCGTGGTTCGCCGCCCGCGTCCCCGACCGCGGCGACGCGTACTTCGCGCACTTCGACGAGCGCGTCCGGGCCAATCTCGACGAACAGGCCGCGGGCGTCTGCCGTTTCCACGTCCTGCTCGCGCCGGACGGCGCGGTCCTCGGCCGGATCAATCTCTTCGACCTCGTGGACGGCGCCGCCGACCTCGGCTACCGCGTCGCCGAGCGGGCCGCCGGGCAGGGCCTCGCGACCTGGGCGGTCCGCGCGATCCTGCCGCTGTCCGCCACCCGTTACGGTCTGGCCACCCTGCGCGCGGCCAGCCGCGCCGACAACGCCGCCTCCCGCGCCGTCCTCGCCCGTACCGGCTTCACCCCGACCGGTGAGACCCGCCTCTCCGGCCACCCCGGCCTGACCTACGCCCGCGACCTCGCCGAATTCCGCTGATTCCGCTGGTCTCCCTGCTTCCGCGGGCCCGGCCCGGCCCCGGGCCCGCGCCCGCCCTGGCATAGGGTGCGGCGATGCGAACGGTTCTGGTGACGGGCGGTACGGGCTTCCTCGCGACGCGCTGCATCGCGCAGGCGCTGGCGGCGGGCCACCGGGTGCGGACGACCGTACGGACGGCCGACGGGCCGGGCCGCGTACGGGCCGCGCTCGCGGCGGCGGGCGTATCGGACGACGCCGTCGCGTCGGTGACGTACGCGGGGGCGAATCTGCTGGCGGACGAGGGCTGGGAGCAGGCGGTGGCGGACTGCGACGCCGTCCTGCACACCGCCTCGCCGTTCCCGTCCGAGGTGCCGCGCGATCCGGCCGACGTGATCGGACCGGCGCGCGAGGGCACCCTGCGCGTGCTGCGCGCGGCCCGCGACGCGGGTGTCCGACGGGCCGTCCTGACCTCGTCCTTCGCCGCCGTCGGCTATGGACACCCGCCCACGGAACGGCCGTTCACCGAGGACGACTGGACCGACACCGAAGGGCCCGGCGTCCACCCGTACATCGCGTCCAAGACGCTCGCCGAGCGGGCCGCCTGGGACTTCGTGGAAAAGGAAGGCGGCGGCCTGGAGTTGGCCGTCGTCAATCCGGTCGGCATCTTCGGGCCCGTCCTCGGGCCGGACTTCTCCGCGTCGATCGGCATGGTCCGGCGGCTGCTGGACGGTTCGACGCGGGCCGTCCCGAATCTCTCCTTCGCCGTGGTCGACGTCCGCGACGCCGCCGATCTGCATCTGCGGGCCATGACCGACGACAGGGCCGCCGGCCGCCGCTTCATCGCGGCGGCCGGCGACGCGATCGCCTACCGGGACATCGCGGCGACGCTGCGCGCACGCCTCGACGGACCGGCCGCCGCCAAGGTGCCCACCCGCCAACTCTCCGACCGGGCCGTACGGTTCGGCGCCCGCTTCTCGCCAGCGCTGCGCGCGATCGAGGCCAATGTCGGGGTCGTGCGGCACGTCAGCGCCGAGCGGGCCCGTACGGTGCTCGGCTGGGAGCCGCGGCCGGTGGCCGACACGCTCGCCGACACCGGCCGCAGCCTGGCCGAACTCGGCCTGGTCTGAACGGACTTCACGGGCGGACGGCCGCCGGGACGACCCGCGTGGTGCCGGTCGCGCCCGGCAGCGGGCGGTGGCCGGTCAGCGTCGGCAGGCCGGAGCGGTCGCCGTACAGCTCGTAGCGGTAGAAGGCGACGGCGTACGCGGTCAGGGCGTCCTGCTGGTGGGCCGGGGTCAACTCCTGTGCGGGGCACGTGCTGTCGTCCTCGCCGAGGGAGGCGGGCGGGGTCCAGGCGGTGTTGTAGTAGTTGTGGTTGGCGTGCAGGAGGGAGACGGAGAAGTCGGTGCGGGTGTTCCGGCCGGCGACGTCGTCCAGATACTCCTGGCCCGCCTCGTGCACGGCGCCGTCGCAGCTTCCGGTGACCACCGCGAAGGGCAGCTTCGTGATCAGGGTGTCGCTGTTGTCGCCCTCCGGGTCGTCGAACTTCACCGGCGCCAGGCCCAGGACGGCCCTGACGCGTACGCCCGCCGGCCACTCGGCGCGATGCTTGTCCGACGCCTGCCACATCACACCCTTGCCGCCGCGCGAATGGCCCAGCGTGCCGACCCAGTGCATGTCGACGTGCCCGGCGAAGGCGGGCGCGACCTTGCGACCGGTTTCCGGATCGGTGAAGCGGCCCTTCAGCGGGCCGCCCTTGCCGTCCGCCAACTCCTGCCACAGCCGCAGGTGTTCATTGATCAGCCGGGCCCGGTCGCCGTAGTCGAACGACGTCATGTTGATGCCGTCCGCGCTCAGCGACACCACCACGAAGCCGCGCGCCGCCAGCTCCGCGCCCAGGTAGTCGTACCCCCGATAACTCGGGTACGGCCGCGAGCCGGCCGGACACGGCCAGGTGTCGGCGTCCTCGCTGTCGCACGCGTACCACGACCCGTGCGACATCACGATCAGCGGAAGCTTCCCCGTGAGATGCCGCGGATAGTGCACCACCGCCCGCACCTCACTGACGGTCCCGGACTCCGGATCGGTGAACGCCGCGTCCCCCAGGTCGTACTCCGCCGTCGCGACGGCCCGCGCCCCCGCGCCCCCGTCCGCCACCACCGGCGCCTGCGCCCCCGCCGCGAGCAACCCACCGGCCACCACCAACGCCACCGCGGCCGTCACCACCGCACGGAGCGCGGACCGTATTCGAAGAGATCTCATACCCGCTCAACACCCTGACCCACCGCCCACGTTGTCCCGCCGCCCGGCCCTTCCGCCCGCCGACGGCGCGTCCCGTACGACCCGGCCCCCCGGACCGCCTTTCCCCTCGGGGCTATTTGCCCTTGAGGATTTTCGCCAGGGCCGTGTCGAGGGAGTCGGCGAGTTGGTCGGGGTCGGTGAGGTCGGGGTTGCTGAGCCAGTCGTGGAGGCGGGACTGGAGGAGTTGGGTGAAGGCGCCGTAGTAGGGGGTGCGGGGGCGCTGGACGGCGTTGGTGAGGGCGGGGAGGAGGATCGGGGCGGCGTAGGAGGGGCGGCCGTCGGGGTCGCGGGGCATGTCGTGGGTCTCGGTGGGGACCGAGGGGCCGGCGGCGGGGGCGAGGCGGCAGCGGACGGCCGGGTCGGTGTAGGCGGACTTGCGGGTGGCCGCGAAACCGGCGTCCAGCAGGCAGCGTTCGGACTCGGCCCGGGTGAGGTACGCGATCAGGTCGAGGGCGTACCGCGCGCGGGGTGAGCCGGCCGAGACGGCGAGATCCTGGCCGCCCAGGACGGCCTTGCCGGGGAGCGGGGCGACCGCGAGCTGGGAGGCGTCCAGGGTCTGGAAGAGGGCGCCGTACGCGTACGGCCAGTGGCGCAGGAAGTCGGTGCGGCCGGCGGCGAAGTCGCTGAGGGACTGGGCCTCGCGGGAGGAGAGGGCGGCGGGGAGGGTGTAGTCGTTCCCGGCACGGGTCTTGAGTTCGGTCAGGCCCGTGCGGAGGCCGGCCGTGGTGGCGGTGTAGCGGCCGTCGGCGTCGGTGAGGCGGACGTCCTTGGACTCGAAAGCCTCGACGGCGTTGACCGTCAGACCTTCGTACGCGTCGAGCTGGCTGGTCCAGCCCGCCTGGTAGCCGGGCGGACGGTCGCTCGCGGGCGCCTCGCCGACGGCCCGGATCAGGCTCTGCAACTGCGTCCAGGTGGTGGCCTTCCCCGGATAGCTCGACGGGTCGATGCCGACGTCCTCCAGGGTGTCGACCCGGTAATAGAGCAGCCCCACATCGCTGTTGAAGGGCGCCGCGTAGGTGTGGCCCTTCCAGCGCGCGGTGGCGGCCACGGACGGGATGACGTCGGCGTCGTCGAGTCCGGGACGCCGGTCGAGCGGGCTGATCAGCCCGGCCTGGGCGAATTCCGGCACCCAGGTGACGTCGAGATTGACCACGTCGTACGCGGAGCTGCCGGACTGGAGCGCGCCGAGCAGCTGGCTGCGCTGCTGGTCGGCGCTGCCGGGCAACTCGACCAGCCGCGCCGGGTGCTGCTTGCCCGTGGGAGTGCTGTTCCACTGCTGGATGAGCTGCTGGCGTACCCCGTCGGTGCCGGTCACGTCCAGGCCGCTGGCCACCACGATCTCGCCGCCGCCGCTCGTGGTGGGCTGCGGGGCGTGGCCGGGGCCGCCGCCGGTGCACGCGGCCGGGGCGAGCGCGAGCAGGCACAAGGAGGCGGCGGTCGCCGCGATCCGGCGTCGCGCCCGGCCCACCCGTCGTGTCCGCCTCACCCGGCGTTCCCCGTCCCGACCCGGGCGACGTCGTCGCGCAGCTCCGACACCTGCGTACTGGACGCGTCCAGGCAGCGCCCGCCGCTGGCCCGCGCGATCCGGTCACCGGTCCTGCCCGCCGCGCAGCCGCCGCCCGCGGCCAGCGACACCCACTCCACGGGTACGGAATCGGCGCCGACGGTCCGCAGCAGGTCGTCGAGGGCCCGGCCCTTGAGGTGGTTGTCGTCCTCGTCGTCCGTGACGTAGACGATCAACTGGGCGCCGCCCGAGGACGTATGACTGCCTGTCAGTTCCGACAGCGCGGCGGTGAGCGCGGCGCCGGGAAAGGACTCGCGGTCCACCGTCCGCGCCCCGGCGACGGCCCGGCGGACCGCGCCGACGTCCTTGTGCGTGTCGAGCGGTACGAGCCGGTGGGTCGGGGTCGGGGGATCGCCGACGACCGTCCACACCCCGTACCGGTCGTCCGGGCCGAGGGCGTCCAGCGACTGCGACAGCAGGTCCAACGCCCGCCCGGAACCGGTCCAGTTGGTCTCCATCGAGCTGGAACTGTCCAGCAGATACAGCACCTTGCCGGGTCCGAGCGCGCCCCGGTAGCGGCTGAGCGCGGCGGTCACCGCGCCCGTCGAGGTGTCGTAGCGGCCGGACTTCGGGTCGGCGAGCGCGCCGCCGTCCGTGACGAGCCACGAGTCGGCGGGCGGCACGGCGGGCGAGGCCGCGGCCGTGGGGACGGCCGTGGGGGAGGCCCCGGCGGCACCCGGCACAGCCGTACCGGAAGCCCCGTCCCCGCTCCGTCCCCGATAGCCGTCCTCGGTGAAC
This sequence comes from Actinacidiphila alni, assembly GCF_900112845.1. Taxonomy (GTDB): domain Bacteria; phylum Actinomycetota; class Actinomycetes; order Streptomycetales; family Streptomycetaceae; genus Actinacidiphila; species Actinacidiphila alni. The sequence goes on along the minus strand of NZ_FONG01000014.1, from coordinate 148,996 downwards.
ACCTTCTGCCCCGCCGCCCCGGTCAGCCAGCCGTAGAAGCGGCCGACCGCGTCCTGCCGCACCCCGCTGTCGCGGTCCGCACCCTCCCACCCCACCCGCACGAACGGCAGGTCCAGCATCGCGACGTCCGCCGGATACTGCGGCCCGCGCTTGCCGAGCCGGTCGATGTCGCAGCCCAGCCGGTCCTTGGCGTCGGCGTGCACATTGAACTGCGCCATCACCTGTTCGGGCACCAGCACCGCCGAGGTGTCCTTGAGCGCGGTGTCCGCCGCGGCCAGCTCGCACATCAGCTCGTACGAGCTGCGCGGCGCCGGGCTGAGTCGCGCCGCCTGCCGCTCGAACTGCCCGACCGCCGCGTCGCCCAGCGGCGTCGACCCGGTGTTCTGCCCGTACACCCCGACGGTGGCCAGCTGCGCCGAGTCGGTGTACTCGGGGTCGGCGCGCAGCACCGGCACCGCGGCCCGGTTGTTCTGCTTGAGCTGCGCCAGCAGGGTGCCGAGCCCCGAGCCGGTCGCGGAGGCCGGGGCCACCGCCAGTTCGCCCGGGACGGCCAGCACCAGCGGCGTGAACGCGACCGGGCCGGATTCCGTCAGCGTCACGTCGTGGCCGGTCAGCAGGGACCGGGCGCGCTCCACGGTGACGCGGGAGCCCGGTATCCAGATGTCGGGCTGCGCGCCGATGTCGCGCTGCGGGCGCAGATCGCCGGACGAGCGCGGGGTGCGCCAGTCGGCCGCGTGCTGGAATCCGGTCACCGCGTCGGTGGACTTCGGCGCCACCAGGCTGATCCCGGAGCGGCGGCAGCCGTCGCCGGTGTGGTTGTCGCCGGAGACCAGGTACTCATCGACCGCCTTCTGCAGCGTCGGCGCCTCGTCGGGGTCGGTGAGCAGCCGTAACTCGACCGGCGGCGCGCACGTCGTACGGCCGGAGGCCAGCACGTACCCGCCGTAGCCGCCGCCCGCGAGCAGCACCGCGAGCGCGGCGAGCAGCGGGACCAGGACCTTGCGGGGGAGCCGGGCGAGCGCCCGCCACCCGTCGCGCCACCGGGTGGTGTGCCGGGCCAGGCGCTCGCGGCGCGCCCGCCGCTCCCGCTCCTCGCGGGCCTCGGCCAGCAGCCGCGGCACGACGGCGAGGAGCACGTCCTGCTCGGACTCGGCGGCGTGGTACCGCGGTTCCCACGGGGTGCCGTACACGGTCGTCTCGCCGCGCATCGCATCGTGCAGGGCCGCCGCCAGCGGCACCAGCCGTATTTCCGCGGCCTGTTCCGCCCCGACACCGTCCCCGACACCGTCCTCGGCGCCGGGCGCCACCCCCGGCCCCGCCCCCGGCCGCCCGTCGTACAGCCCGTCGTGCAGGAGGCGGATCAGCTGCTTGGTGTACGGGGTCGGCTCGTGGCCGCTGCCCGCCGGTATGCGCTGGTTGACCTGCACGGCGGTCAGGATCGAGATCCGGTCCCTGCCCTGGTGCAGGGCGCCGGGCTTGAACTCCTCCAGCGCGTTGCCCGCGTTGCAGCAGTCGAGGATGACCACGACGCGGTCGACGAGTTCGCGGCCGGCGATGTCGCGGAGCTTGGGCAGCACGTCGCGGTTCCAGGACACGGCCTCGGCGTACGCCGGTTCGTCGCCGGGGAGGCGGTGGAACTCGCCGACCGCGAGGAAGAGTTCGGTGCCATAGAGGTTGAGACGGCCGTGCCCGGCGAAGTAGAGCAGGAACAGACCGCGGGCCTCGCCCGCCGAGGTCTCCAGGTGGGACAGGAAGTCCAGCCGGGTCGCGGGACTGACCGTACGGATCTCCTCGGCGCCGAACATGCCGCCGCCCATGAGGGTGTTGAAGAGCTGGCCGAGATTGTGCCGGACGCCCGGCAGGTCGTCGTAGTGGGCATAGCGGTAGACCCCGATCAGCAACGCGCGATTGGCCTTGCCGCGGGGGTCGTAGGGAGGGGAGGGCACGATGGCTAGGGGTTCCTTCCGCCCTCGTCGTCCTCCGGTGCGGCGGCGCCGCCGACGACGCCTGCCGCGGTCCCGGCGGTCCCGGCACCCGCGCCGGTCCCGGCACCCGCCCCGGTGTCCCCGGCCGCCACGGGCACGTCGTCCGCGGTGGCCGCGGCCTCGACCGGGTGCTCGTCGCTGCTGGTGTTGTCCCGCCAGGCGCGGACGGCGACCTTGACCTGGCGGTAGAGGTCCTCGAAGACCGGGGAGGCCGCGGCGCCGGCGATGACCAGCACCAGCTCCACGAGGCCGCCGCTCATCGGCGGCCCGTCGCGTTCCTCCGCCGGATCGCGGCCCTCGGCGTCGTACTCCCGGTACGCGACCGTCAGCCGCCGCTCCGCCTCGGCCCGGGTGAACCACTCCTCCAGGCTCAGCCACCGGTGCAGTGCCACGACATTGCGCGTGTCGTCCCCGGACACCCGGATCCGAATCCGCCGGCTGGGCTCCCCGTTCCCGTCAGTCATAACCCACCACTCTGGCACGGATGTTGACGCTGCGTCACTACTTGCGCACGGGGCCCGTGCGGCGGTCTTCGCGGCGCGCGGAATAACGTCGTTACGAATATGTGTTAGCTTGGATAACACGACGGCGGGAGCGCCGCTCCCGCCGGCCACGTCGGAGGGTCACCATGAGTGAGGTCACCATGAGCACGGAAAGCAGCACGGGCGGCAAGGTCGCCGTCGTCACCGGGGCGTCGCGCGGCATCGGGCGCGCCACCGCCGAGCGGCTGGCGGACGACGGCTACGCGGTCGTCGTCGGCTACGCGGGCGGGCGCGCGGCGGCCGAGGAGACCGTCGCGGCGATCGAGGCGAAGGGCGGCCGGGCGCTGGCCGCGCAGGCCGACGTCGCCGACGAGGAGGCCGTGGCGGCCGTCTTCGACGCGGCGGAGGCGGCGTACGGCGGTGTCGACGTCGTCGTGCACGCCGCCGGCCGGATGGACCTGGCGCCGGTCGCCGACTACGACCTCGACCTCTTCGACCGGCAGCAGCGCACGAACGTGCGCGGCACCTTCGTGGTGCTCCAGCAGGCCGCCCGGCGGCTGCGGGACGGCGGCTCGGTGCTGACCTTCTCCAGCTCCGTCGTCGGCCTCGCCTTCCCCGGATACGCCGCCTACGCCGCGAGCAAGGGTGCCGTCGAGGCGATGACGCTGATCGTGGCGCGCGAGCTGCGCGGCCGGAACATCAACGTCAACGCGGTCGCGCCCGGGCCGACGGCCACGGATCTCTTCCTGGACGGCAAGGACGAGGAGACCGTCGCGCGGCTGGCCGCGCAGCCGCCGCTGGAGCGGCTCGGCACGCCCGACGACATCGCGGGCGTCGTCGCCTTCCTCGTGTCCCCGGCCGGCCACTGGGTCAACGGCCAGGTCGTCCGCGCCAACGGCGGCATCATCTGAGGCCGCCGGCCGCCCCAACCCCCTCTCGCCAAGGAGCCGTTCGCCATGCCGATATCCACGCCCGTATCCACCGCACCCAAGAACATCCTGGTCACCGGCGCGTCCAGCGGTTTCGGCGCGCTCACCGTCCGCACCCTCGCACGGGCCGGGCACACCGTCTACGCCGGCATGCGGCAGACCGCGGGCCGCAACGCGCCCGCGGCCGCCGGCCTGGCCGCGTACGCCGACGAGCACGGCGTACGGCTGCACGCCGTGGAACTGGACGTGTCGGAGCAGGAGTCCGCCGACGCGGCGGTCGCCCGGATCGTCGCGGAACAGGGCCGGATCGATGTCGTCGTGCACAACGCCGGGCACATGGTGCTCGGCCGCGCCGAGGCGTTCACCCCGGAACAGCTCGCCGCCGTCTACGACACCAATGTGCTCGGCACCCAGCGGGTCAACCGCGCCGCGCTGCCGCACCTGCGCGAGCGGGGCGAAGGGCTGCTGGTCTGGGTCGGCTCCTCCAGCACCCGCGGCGGCTGCCCGCCCTTCCTGGCCCCGTACTTCGCGGCGAAGGCAGCCATGGACGCGCTCGCGGTGAGCTACGCCGCCGAGGTGATCCGCTTCGGCGTCGACACCTCGATCGTGGTGCCCGGCGCCTTCACCTCGGGCACCAACCACTTCGCGCACGCCGGCGCCCCGGCCGACACCGACCGCGCCGCCGCGTACGACGCGCACTACAAGACGCTGATGGCCGAGGTGAACACCCGCCTGGCCGACCTCCTGCCGCCGGACGCCGATGTCGCCGACGTGGCGGCCGAGATCGCCCGCGTCGTCGAACTCCCCGCCGGGCGGCGCCCGTTCCGCACCCACATCGACCCCAGCCGGGACGGCAGCGAGGTCGTCTCCGCCGTCGCCGACCGCATCCGCGTCGACTTCTTCCGCCGCGTCGGCCTCACCGACCTCCTGACAGAAGAGGCCGCCCTCTGATCCCACCCGGACCGCCGCGCGGACGCCCTTAGTCGGCCGGCGTGTCCGCCAGGATGGCCAACCACTGCTGGAGCAGGGCGGTTTCCGGTGGGGTGAGGGAGGTCGGGGGGGTGGTGCGGAGGCGGGCGGCGAGGGTGGCGGCGGCGGTCGGGAGCGTGGCGTCGGCGGGGCGGGCGGTGCCGGTGGCCTCGGGGGTCGTGATCGAGGCGACGAGGGCGTCCCGGACGCGGGGGGAGAAGTCCGGGTCCGGGTAGAGGGCGGGGCGGGAGATCAGCGAGAGGGCGACGCCCGCGTTCGCCGACATCACCATCCGCGTCGCCGTCTCCGGCGCCACCCGGAGCCGGCCCGCCGCCGCGATCCGCTCGATCACCTCGTGCAGCAGGCGCTGCGCCTCGGCGGCCGCCGCGGGCGGCACCGACAGGCCGGGGGAGTACATCAGCCGGTAGTAGTTCGGATTCTCGACCGCGAAGCGGACGTGGTTGTCCCAGCCCTCGCGGAGATCGGCCACCGGGTCGGAGGACGGCCGCGGCACGCGCTTGGCGGCCAGATACCGCTCGAAGCCGAAGTCGACGACGGCCGAGAGCAGGCCCTCCTTGTCGCCGAAGTGCCGGTACAGGATCGGGGCGCCGACGCCCGCGGCCTCGCAGACGGCGCGGGTCGACACATCGGCGTCGGCCGACCGCGAGAGCAGTCCTGCCGCCGCCTCCAGAATCCGTGTTCTCACATCCACGGTAACGATGTTACCTGCCCGTTCCGGTGCCCGTCGCGACAGGGTGCCGCCGCGGCGATGAGTTCGCCGCGGCCCGCCGGTCTACCCACCGACAGCAGGACACGAAGAAGCGACACACACCGGGAGTACGCGATGGGCCTCATCGACATCGAGATGTTCGCCACCCTCGACCTCGTCGGGCAGGCGCCCGGCGGACCCGAGGAGGATCCGGAGGGCTTCCCGCACGGCGGCTGGCAGGCGCCGCTGCTGGACGAGACCGCCGGCGCCCAGGTCGACGAGGCGTACGCGGGCACGGACGCGCTGCTCCTCGGCCGCAGGACGTACGACATCTTCGCGGGCTACTGGCCGCACCAGAAGGGCGGCGAGGACGGCGCCTTCGCCGACCTCTTCAACAGCATCCCCAAGTACGTGGCCTCGCGCGGCACGCCCGACCTGTCGTGGGCCGGGTCCACACACCTGGGCCCCGACCTGCCCGCGGCGATCCGCGAGATCCGCGACCGGCACGAGCGCGTCAAGGTCGTCGGCAGCCTCGACCTGGTGCAGACCCTGCTGCGCGAGCGGCTCTTCGACCGGCTCCACCTGTGGCTGCACCCGATCGTGCTCGGCGCCGGCAAGAAGGTCTTCGCCGAGGGCACCGTCCCGTCCAACCTCACCCTCCTCGCGCCGCCCGCCGCGAGCCCCAAGGGCACGGTGTACCTGCAGTACGGGCTGGCCGGGGGCGACGTCCGCACCGGGGACATGAGCGCGCCGGACCGGGGACTGTAGGAACGGCTACCGCGGGGAGCCGGCCGCCTCCCGTACGTCCCGGGCCGCGGACCTGGCGACCTCGGTGGACGAAGACGAAGACGAAGACGCAGACGCCGTCGCGGTCGGGGACATGGACGCGGTCGTGGACGGCGCGACCCTCGCCGTCCTCCGGTCCAAAGCCGAGGAGGTCAGCGCCAGCGCCAGCGCGGAGGCGGCCAGCGCCGCGCCCAGCCAGTTGGGCGCGGTGTATCCGGCGCCGCCGGAGATGAGCAGGCCGCCGAGCCAGGCGGCCAGCGCGTTGCCGAGGTTGAAGGCGCCGATGTTGACGGCCGAGGCGAGCGTCGGCGCGCCCGACGCCTGGTCGAGCACCCGCTTCTGCAGCGGCGGCACCGTGGCGAAGCCGAGGGCGCCGATCAGGAGGACGGTGACGGCGGCGGCCGGCTTGTCGTGCGCGGTCACCGTGAACAGCGCGAGCACGACGGCGAGGCCGCCCAGCGTGGCGTACAGCAGCGGCATCAGCCGCCGGTCGGCGTACCGCCCGCCGAGCAGATTGCCGCCGACCATGCCGAGACCGAACAGCACCAGCAGCCAGGTCACGGAGGAGTCGGCGTATCCGGTGACCTTGGTCATCATCGGCGTGAGGTAGGTGATCGCGGCGAAGACGCCGCCGAAGCCGAGCACCGTCATCGCCATGGCGAGCAGCACCTGCGCGTTGCGGAAGGCGGCCAGCTCGTGGCTGAGGCGTACGCCTTCAGGGCGCGGGATCTCCGGGACGAGCCGGGCGATCCCGGCCAGGCCCAGCACACCGAAGCCGGCCACGATCAGGAAGGTGACCCGCCAGCCGGCGGACTGGCCGACGAAGGTGCCCAGCGGCACGCCGATCACATTGGCGACGGTCAGGCCGGTGAACATCATCGCGATGGCCCCGGCCCTCTTCTCGGCGGCCACCAGGCCGGCCGCGACGACCGAGCCGATGCCGAAGAAGGCGCCGTGCGCGAGGGAGGCGACGATCCGGCCCGCGAGCATCAGGGCGAAGGTCGGCGCGAGCGCCGAGAGCACGTTCCCGGCGATGAACAGGCCCATCAGCAGCATCAGCATCCGCTTGCGGGAGATCTTCGTGCCGAGCACGGTCATCAGCGGGGCGCCGGCGACGACGCCGAGCGCGTAGCCGGTGACCAGGAAGCCGGCGGTCGGGATGGACACCCCGAAGTCCCCGGCGATGTCGGGCAGCAGCCCGATGATCACGAATTCGGTCGTGCCGATGCCGAAGGCCCCGAGGGCCAGGGCGAGCAGCGCGAGCGGCATGGGAAGCACCTTCCGGAGGTCGTACGGCAGATCGGTCACATCACTTAGCCAGCGGCCACAATAATTGCAGGCGCGGGTTAAATGCAAACGCCGTATATTGTGCGAGCGGGCTATCCTGGGAGGCGCGACGCGGCGTGCAGGCCGTGCGGGAGGAGGCCCGGGATGACGGAGACGGTGGCGACGGCGGATACGGCACCGGATACGGATGCGGGCACGGCACCGGATACGACATCGGACACGGCACCGGGCACGGATGCGGGCACGGCACCGGATACGACATCGGACACGGCGATGCCCGCGGTCGCGGAGCTGGCCCAGGGCTGGTGCGCGCTGTCCCTGCTGCACGGCCGGATCGAGGCGCACATCGAGCGCGCCCTCCAGGACGGGCACGGGCTGAGCGTGCGGGAGTTCTCGCTGCTCGACGTGCTGAGCAGGCAGCACGACGGGCCCGGCGGCCACCTCCAGATGAAGAAGGTCGCCGACGCGGTCGTGCTCAGCCAGAGCGCCACGACCCGGCTGGTCAGCCGACTGGAGGACCGCGGCCTGCTGGTCCGCTACCTCTGCGACACCGACCGCCGCGGCATCTACACCGACGTCACCGAGGCCGGTCTGACCCTGCTCACCGCCGCCCGCCCCACCAACGACCGGGCGCTGCGCGAGGCCCTCGACGAGGCGGCGCGCACCCCGGAGCTGGTGCCGCTGGTGCGGACGGTCGAGGCGCTCGGGCGCCGCTGAGGGCTTGCGCGGTGGAGTCCGCGCCTCAGCCCAGGCCGTGCTCGCGGGCGTAGCGCGCCGCCGCGATCCGGTCGCGCGAACCGGTCTTCGCGAACACCCTGTTGATGTGCGTCTTGACGGTGTTCCGGCTGAGGAAGAGGGCCGCCGCGATCTCGGAATTGGTCAGGCCGCGGGCGACCAGGCCCAGGATCTCCGCCTCGCGGCGGGTCAGGCCGTCCGGCGGTTCGGCCGCCTCGTTCCCCTCGGAGGCGGCGGCCGGCGGCGGGTCCGCCGCGGCGGCCAGCAGCGTCGCCCGTACCTGCGGGTGCAGGACGGAGAGCCCGGCGACCGCGCTGTGCAGGGTCTGCGCGATGTGCAGCCGGTCCGCGTCCTTCGTCAGATAGCTGCGGGCACCGGCCCGCAGCGTGTCCAGCACGGAACGGTCGTCCGCGTACGTCGTCAGGACCACGATCGCCACGTCCGGGTGCTCGGCGGTCAGCCGCCGGGCCGCCTCGGTGCCGTCCATCACCGGCATGTGCAGGTCGAGCAGGATCGCGTCCGGGCGGTGCCTGGCGACCTGTTCGAGCGCCTCCTCGCCGTTGGCCGCGCTGCCCACCACGTCCAGGTCGGGCAGCAGGTCCAGCATCAGCACCAGGCCCTCGCGGACGCTGGCCTGGTCGTCCGCGACGACCACCCGCAGCGGCGGCCGCTCCGCGTCCCTTCCCGTCGCGCTCACCGCGGCACCCGGGCGGCGACGCGCCACTCGCCGTCCCCGGCCGGGCCCGCCGTCAGGGCGCCGCCGAGCAGCAGCAGGCGTTCGCGCATGCCCGTCAGGCCGTAGCCGCCGTCGACGGTCGAGAAGCCCGGGGCGGCGTCCTCGTCCGCGGGCGGCAGCGGATTGCGGATCGTCAGCGTCACGTCGTCGTCCCCGTAGCGGAGGGTGAGGGTCACCGGGCGGTCCTTGGCGTGCTTGGCGGCGTTGGTCAGCGACTCCTGGGCGGTGCGCACCAGGGCCAGCGTCTGGTCGGCGGGCAGCGGTACGGGCGTGCCGCGCACGGTCAGCCGCGCCTGGGTGCCGTGCCGCTGCCGGTGGGCGGCGGTCATCCGGGCCAGCTCCTCGTCCAGCGGCGGGGTGTCGGTGCGCAGCGCGTGCACCGCGCGCCGGGTCTCGGTCAGGCCGTCCGAGGCTATCCGCTGGGCGACGCCCAGCACGCCGACCGCCCGCTCCACGTCGCCGTCGTCGGTCAGCAACGCGCGGGCCGCCTGGATCTGGATGCCGAGCGCGCCGAGTGAGTGCGCCAGCACGTCGTGGATCTCGCGGGCGATCCGTGTGCGCTCGTCGAGCACCGCCACCTGGCGCTGCTGCTCGCGCAACTCGTCCGCCTGCGCGCGCAGCTCCTCCGACCTGGCCAGCAGGACGGCCGCCTGCTCGGCCCGTACGCGGTCCGAGCGGCGGTTGCGGCCCACCAGCATGCCGACCACCAGTGTCACCGGGTAGCCGAGGGCGATACCGGTGGAGGCGCCGGTGATCAGCTGGGCGGTCTCGATCGCGAGGACGCCCGCGCCGGTCACCGACCAGGCGGTCGGCAGCGGGTGGTCGCTCGCCGCGCTCAGCACCGCGATCACGGTCATCGCGATCATCGTGCCCGCGTCCGGCAGGGTGGCGGCGGCGCCGGAGGCGACGGCGATCGTGCCGAGCAGGACGGGCATCAGCAGCGGGTTCCGCCACGGGGCGGCGCCGGGCCGCGCGGCCCGCAGCTCGGCCGCCGACCAGAGCGCCATCAGCGCGCCGCTGAGCACGTACGCGACGATCGTGACCGTACGGGCCGCGGGGCCCAGCGAGATCCGCGTGAAGGTCTCGCAGCCGGCCAGGACGTACGCCCCCCAGCGCAGCAGCCAGGACACCGTGAGAAGCACGTCGGCACGATAGCCGTCAGCCGCGGCTGCGGCGGTCGGCGAGGAAGGGGCGGCCGTCCCTCTCGGCCGCGAAGGGGATGCCCAGGGCGGTCGCGCGCATCGCGATGACGCCCGCCTGGCCGAGGCGGTTGAGGCCGAGCAGCATCAGCACCGGCGCGGACGAGGCGGCGACGTGCGCGTGCACACCGGCCGCGACGAGCATCAGCACCAGCCGGGAGACGATCAGCCCGCCCCACAGCCACAGGCCCAGCGCCGGCATCCGCCCCCACAGCCCGCCGTCCCGGCTCTCCAGCCGCATCATCGACCCCTGCCCCGCCCCGATCCCCAGCGCGAGCAGCCCCCCGATCACCAGCAGCGCGATGTCCGCGGGCGCCACGTGCCGCCCGTGGTCCCCGAGCCGCCCGAACCCCACCACGGTCAGCACCACCGGCAGCAGCACCACCCGCCGCCCCCGCAGCGCCTCCCCCCTGACCTGCCGCCCGATCACATACCCCACGATCACCACCGCGGCCCCCACCTCGACCACACCCACCGCCACCGCCACTGCCTCCTCCCACCGTCCCCATCACCCGCACCCACACCCACCACCGGACCCCCGACGCTACGTACGCCCCCACCGCCGGGCGTCACACCGCGGGGTGACGCAAGGGGTGATCCGGGCGGGGTGATCCGGGCGGGACGGCCCGCCCGGATGCCGCGGACTGAAAGCTCTTGTCGGGTTGGGGCAGGTTCGTCGGGGTGCGGAGTGGCCTGAGGGGTATCGGGGGATTTACGCTGAGTGAGGATGCGGCAGCTTCGGGGCGGAGACCCGAAGGACATCCGGTGGTAGAAGCGACTGCACTGCGAAGAACGAAAGAAGGAGGTGGCTGGAATGGCCACCGATGCGACTCATTCGACGACGCACATCGAGAATCATCCCGACCTGATGGCCCTGCGCGGCCGGTACGAGGAAGCGGCGGCCAAGCCGATGGCCGGGCTCATCGAGGGGCTCTGCCTGCTCGCCGGGCTGTATCTGGCGATCTCCCCGTGGGTGGCCGGATTCGACGGCTTCAACGCGCTCAGGGTGAGCAATCTGATCACCGGTATCGCCCTGGCGGTGCTGGCCATGGGCTTCGGCTCGGTACTGGAGCGCACGCACGGCCTGGGATGGGTCGCCGTGGCGATCGGCGCGTGGACGATCGTGGCTCCGTGGGTGGTGTCGGGTTCCGCCGACACGACCAAGACCATCACGAACAACGCGATCACCGGTGGTGTGATCTGCCTGCTCGGCCTGGCCACGATGGGCATGGGTCTGGGCGGCCGGAAGAGCCGCGCGCACTGACGCACGGCACGACCCCCGCGCGGACGGTGGTGCGGACGACCGTCGAGGCCGCCCGTACCACCGCTTCCCGTTCGGGGGAAGGGGGTACGGAAGTGGGATGCCGTACGCCGCCCGCATGAGTGACAATGCGCGGTATGAAGATCGGCACCAACGGTGAACTCCCCGGCCCCGCAAGCGACTTGGACGACGCGGCCGATGCTGAAGAGGCTCACGACGCGACGGGCGAGCCCGACCTGTCGGGCGTCGTCGTACGGCGCGCGACCGTCGCCGACGCCGAGGCCCTGGTGCGGCTGAGAGCGCTGATGCTGGAGGCGATGGGCACCCGGGTCGGCGGCCAGGACGCTCCTTGGCGGGCCCGGGCCCGTACGTGGTTCGCCGAACGCCTCGCCGCCACCGACGAGTTCGCCGCCTTCGTGGTGGACGACCCGGAGCTGGGCGTGGTCAGCAACGCGGTCGGTACGTGCGACCGGCACGCGCCGGGCCCGAACAATCTCAGCGGCCTGCACGGCCATGTCTCCAACGTCTGCACCGACCCGCGCCGGCTGCGCCGCGGCTACGCCCGGGCCTGCCTGGAAGCGGTGCTCGACTGGTTCGCGGAGGAGACCCAGGCCCGGGTGATCAACCTCAACGCGACCCCGGACGGCGCGGACCTCTACACCGACCTCGGCTTCGCCGCGCCCCGGCACCCCGCCCTCCAGGTCCGCCTGGACGGCACGATCGCACCGGTCCCGGTGGCGCCGCCCCTGCCGTGACACGTACACCGTTCGCGTACCGCTCCCGTTCCCGCGGGCGCGACATTCCTGTCATTCGTCAGGAGCGCGACCGCCCCGCCGCCCCCTAGCGTCGGCACGGACGGCGGCCGGGCGGGACCGGTCGCCGGCACGTGACGGCCGGCGGGGGTCCGGCCGCTGACGGAGGGACAGCACCATGCGCAGGATCATGCGGGGAGCCGCCGCGCTCGCCATCGCCACCGCCGCCGTGGCGGCCGCCGGCACCGGCTCGGCGCACGCCAACGACCAGACCGCGTACGGCTGCCCGGGCGGCGCGGTCTGCATCTACGCGCAGAACGCGGACTACACCAAGGGCCACCCGACCGACATCTTCTACAGCTACGGCGCCCACAACCTGAGCGGCGAAGTCGGCTACCACACCGTGCTGAACAACCAGTACGGCGGCGCCGGCGCGACCGCGCAGCTGTGCTGGTCGTACAACGGCGGCAACTGCAAGATCACCCTGGAAATGAACGACCACTGGTACTACGACCTGACGCCGGTCAATTCGATCGTCCTGAACCGGCCGTAATCCGCGGGGACTTGATGGCCGTCACCGCCTGCGTCGCGGGTCCGCCGCGCAGCAGGGACGCGGTGGCGGCCAGCAGTCCCATTCCGGCGGCCGTCGCGAAGACCACCACCAGGCCGTGGTGGAAGGGCGCCGAGATCAGGTGCGGGAAGAACTCCTTCCCGGTCAGCACCTCCCGGTTGTGCGCGGGCAGCTTGTCCAGCGCCCCGCTCGGCCCGAGCAGCGTCTGCACCGGGTTGTAGCCGAGGAAGGCCGAGAAGACCGTCGACACCGGCGGCAGCGAGGCCGCGTGGTGCGCCACGTCCGCGGGGACGCCCTGCGCGCGCAGCCCGCTGTCCAGTGCCTTCGGCAGCCGGTCGGCCAGGCCCGCGATCAGCAGCGAGAAGAAGATGCCGATCGACAGCGACATCCCGGAGTTCTGGAACGTCGACCGCATCCCGGAGGCCGCGCCCCGGTCGGTGGCGGGCACACTGCTCATGATCGCCGAGGTGTTGGGCGCCGAGAACATCCCGGAGCCCATCCCGTTGCACATGATCAGCAGCGCGAACGCCCAGTACGGGAAGGTGATCGGCAGCAGGAGCAGACCGACGAAGCTGAGCGAGAACAGCAGCAGCCCGCCGGTGGTGAACGCCCGTACGCCGTACCGGTCGGAGAGGAATCCGCACAGCGGCCCGGCGATCAGGAAGCCGGCCGTCAGCGGCAGCAGGAAGATCCCGGCCCACAGCGGCGCGTCGTCGAACGCGTAGCCGTGCAGCGGCAGCCAGATGCCCTGCAACCAGATGATCAGCATGAACTGCAGCCCGCCGCGCGCCACCGACGCCAGCAGCGAGGCCGCGTTCCCGGCGGCGAAGGCCCGGCTGCGGAACAGCGCGAGCCGGAACATCGGCTCCGCCACCCGCGTCTCCACCAGGACGAAGACGAGCAGCAGCACGACGCCCGCGATCAGCCCGGTGAGCACCTTCGGGTTCAGCCAGCCCATGGTGTGGCCCGCGTACGGCTGGATGCCGTAGGTGATGGACACCAGCAGCAGCCCGCAGCCCAGCGCGAAGGCGATATTGCCCCACCAGTCGATACGGGCCTGCCGGCGCGTGGAGGTCTCGCGCAGCGAGCGGTACGCCCAGACCGTGCCGAGGATGCCGAACGGCAGATTGACCCAGAACACCGCGCGCCAGTCCCACGCCGACAGCAGCCCGCCCAGCACCAGGCCGACGAACTGGCCGGACAGCGCCGAGATCTGGTTGATGCCCAGCGCCATGCCGCGCTGCTCGGCCGGGAAGGCGTCGGTGAGGATCGCCGCCGAGTTCGCCATCAGCATCGAGCCGCCGAGCGCCTGCACGATCCGCCAGCAGATCAGCCACATCGCGCCCGCGCCGCCGTACGCCGGGTCGAAGGAGAGCGCGACGGAGGCGAGGGTGAAGACGACGAAGCCGAGGTTGTAGATCCTGACCCGGCCGACGATGTCGCCCAGCCGCCCGAGGGTCACCACCAGCACCGCGGTGACCAGCATGTAGCCCATGATCATCCACAGCAGATAGCTGATGTTGCCGGGGGCGAACGGGTCGAGGTGGATGCCGCGGAAGATCGCGGGCATCGAGATGATGACGATCGAGGAGTCGACCGTCGCCATGAACATCCCGAGGCTGGTGTTGGACAGCGCGACCCACTTGTAGCGGTCGCCGGGCCCGGCGTCGGCGGGGGCCCCGTCGGCGGGGGTCGGGTCACCGCCCGCGTCGCCGGCCGCGGGTATCCCGGAAGGGTCGTCAGACACGACGGGTGATCCTCTCCAACAGGGGGATGGCGTCGGCCAGTTGCCGCTGCTCGGCCGGGGTCAGCTCCTCGTCGATGGCCAGGCCCAGGCGGCGGGAGCGCTCGGCGCGCGCGCCGTGCAGACCGTCGAGGCCCGCCGTGGTGAGGGAGACGACGATCCGGCGCCCGTCGGTCGGGTCGGGGTCGCGGGCCACCAGACCGCGCTCCTGGAGGACGCCGATGATCGTGCACATCGACTGCGGTCGGATGCCCTCACCCGCGGCCAGTTCGCTGGCGGTGGCCGGGCCCTCCCGGTCGAGCCTGACCAGCGCCGAGATCTGCGAGAAGGTCAGCTCCCCGTCCGGCTTCACCTGGCGCAGCCGCCGCACCAGGGGGCTGAGGGCCGCGCGCAGGTCGGCGGCGACGCGGGCGGCGGCGGGGCTCGCGACAGGTCCGGCGGTCGGGCTCGCCGCGGGGCCCGCGGCCGTGCTCGGCGGGGTTCTGGTCGTCATGATGATCAGTATAAACTTATCAGTCCAGACTTATGGTATAGCTGGCGCATGACTGTTTCCCCCTCCGGCTCGCTCACCGCGACCACCGTCACCCTCACCGGCCACGGCGGCGACGAGATCGAGGCGTATCTCGCCCGCCCCGAGGGCGACGCCCGCCGCGGCGGCGTCGTCCTCATCCACCACCTGCCCGGCTACGACCGGCCGACGAAGGAGATGGCGCGGCGGTTCGCCGAGATGGGGTACGACTGCGTCTGCCCCAACCTCTTCCACCGCGAGGCACCCGGCGCCGCGCCCGACGACGCCGCCGCGGTCGGCCGTGCCAACGGGGGAGTGCCCGACGAGCGGCTGATCGGCGACGCGGAGGGCGCCGCCGCGTATCTGCGCGCGCTGCCCACCTCCAACGGCAAGGTCGGCGTCATCGGGCACTGCTCGGGCGGCCGGCAGGCCGTCCTGGTCGCCTGCAACAGCGACGTGGACGCCGCCGTCGACTGCTACGGCGCCTTCGTCACCGGCACCGTGCCCGAGGGCTTCGTGCTGCGGATCACCAATCTCGTCGACCAACTCCCGCGCCTGGGCGCCCCCTTGCTCGGCCTGTTCGGCGGGGCGGACAGCCACCCGAGTCCGGCGGAGGTCGCGGAGCTGGAACGCATCCTCACCGAACTGGGCAAGGACTTCGAATTCCACAGCTACGGCGGCGCCGGCCACGGCTTCTTCGCCGTCGACCGCCCCAACTACAACGTGCCCGCCGTGCAGGACGGCTGGGAGCGGATCGAGCATTTCTTCGGCACGCATCTGGAGGGCTGACCACATGTGCACCTACTCCACCGTCAAGGCGGAGATCGACGGCAGCGCGAAGGGGCCGGGCAGCTCCTGGTTCCATGTCACCGACGTGACCGTCTACTTCGACCATCCCGTGCACGCCATGGCCGAGCACACCCTCAACATCGACTTCGCCGCCCCGGACCGGGGCCCGTCGGCCCGGGTCGCGCTGGAGCTGACCGCGGACTCCGCGCGGGCCCTGGTCACCGCGATCCAGGACGCGCTGGCCGCCGTCCCGGCGGAAATGGCGGTCTGACGTTCCGTCAGTTCTTGGTGCTGTCGTACGGGGCCGTGCCGTCGTCCGCGTCCAGCCGGGCCAGGCCCGCGAGGACGGCCTCCGCCTTCGCCTCCAGGCAGTGGGCGCGGGCCAGTTCCAGGGCCCGCTCCCAGCTCTTGCGGGCGGCGGCGAGGTCGCCGCGGTCGTAATGCGTACGGCCCAGCACCTCCAGGGTGTCGGCGGTGCTGCCGCGGTCCCCTATCCGGTCCAGCAGCAGCACCGTCTCCTCCAGTGCCGCGACCGCCTCGTCGTACCGGCCGACGGTGCGCAGCGCCTCGCCGAGGCTGGTCAGGCTGCGCGCCGTACTGGTCAGCACCCCGCGCTCCCGCCACATCGCCAGCGCCCGCCGGTAGCAGGCGATCGCGGCGGCCGAGTCGCCCGCGCCCAGATGCGCGTCGCCGAGATTGCCCAGCACGGTCGCGACCCGGTCGGCGTCGCCCACCGCGTAGTGCAGGTCGAGGGACTTCCTGCCGTACTCCAGGGCGCGGGCGTTGTCGCCGAGCGCGCGGTGCAGCCCCGAGAGGTTGTTCAGGATCGCCGCCTGCCCCTGGAGGTCGCCCGCCGTCTCGAAGTACAGCCGGGCCACCTCCAGATGCTCCAGGCACGGCCCGACCCGGTCCGACATCCCGTACGAGACGCCCAGCCGGCTGTGCATCCACGCCCGGCCCTGCACGTCCCCGGTCTCCTCCGCGCAGGCCAGCGCGTCCAGCAGGCACGTCTCCCACTCGCCGGTCCACCAGTACGCCTGCGCGTAGCCGAACAGGCCAGCCGCCAGCCGCCACGCCACGTCCGACCAGCCGTGCGCCGCCGCCTGCCGGACCGCCTCCTTGATCGCGGGCAGCTCCTTCACGCACCAGCGCAGCGCCGCCTCCTCGCTGCTGAACTCCCGTGGCGGCACGGCGGGTTGTTCGTGCAGCGGCGGTATCGGATGGCCCTCGGGGGCGAGCAGTTCGGCGGTGCCCGCGACCGTGGCCACGTACCAGACCAACAGTCGGCGCAGCCCGTTCTCCCGTACCCGGGGCGGCACTTCCTCGGCCGCGCGGCCGGCCGCGTACTCGCCGAGCAGGTCGTGGAAGCGGTAGCGGCCCGGCTGCGGGGTCTGCAACAGGTGGGTGTCG
Organism: Actinacidiphila alni; assembly: GCF_900112845.1. GTDB lineage: Bacteria > Actinomycetota > Actinomycetes > Streptomycetales > Streptomycetaceae > Actinacidiphila > Actinacidiphila alni. Next base: position 132,144 of record NZ_FONG01000014.1, on the reverse strand, counting down.
ACGAGGGCTTCGAGCAGATCCTCGGCCGCGGCCGGCTCCCGGCCGAGCAGCGCCGCCGCCGGGGCGTGCGCCAGCGGGTGACCGGGCCACAGGCCCAGCAGCCGGAAGGCGCGGGCCGCCTCGCGGTCGGCGGCCTGCGGGCTGTCCCGCATCGCCAGATAGCTCATCGCGAAGGTGTCCTGCACGGCCAGGCCGCCCGCGGCCAGCGCGTGCAGCCGGTCGCCCGCGCTGTCCAGGCGCTCCGCGAGCGCGGTCAGCGGCCAGTTGGGGCGGGCCGCCAGCCGCGCGCCGGCTATTCGCAGCGCCAGCGGCAGACCGCCGCAGGCCGCCAACACCCCGGCGGCCGCGTCCGGTTCGGCCGCCACCCGGCTCGGCCCGCACACCGCGACCAGCAGCCGGTGCTGCTCCTCCGCGCCCAGCGGCTCCAGCGGCAGCCGTACCGCGCCCGGCAGATCGGCCAGCGTACGGCGGCTGGTGACGATCACCGCGCTGTCGCCCCGGCCCGGCAGCAGCGGCACCACCTGCGCGGCGTCCGCCGCGTTGTCCAGCACCAGCAGCACCCGGCGGCCGTGCAGCGCCTGGCGCAGCAGCGACGACAGGTCGTCCTGGTCGTCCGGCAGCGGCTGCGCGGTGCCCGTGCCCGACCCGGCCGGCGTGCACAGATCGCCCAGGAAACGCGCCAGCAGATCGCGCGGGCGGCGCGGTTGCCCCGCGCCGAAACCGCGCAGATCGACGTAGAGGACGCCGTCGGGGAAGTCGGCGCGCGCCAGGTGCGCCGCGTGCACCGCGAGCGCCGTCTTGCCGATGCCGCCCATGCCCGTCACCACCGCGACCCGCGGCGCGTCCGGGCCGTGCGGCCGTATCGCCGCCAGCAGCGCGGCCAGTTCGCCACTGCGACCGGTGAAGTCCCCCGTGTCGGCCGGGAGTTGGGCGGGCGGGCTGACCGGTTCCTGTTCCTGGGGTTCCTCCGGCGCGGCGGCCAGCACCTCGTGGTAGGCGGCCTGCACCGCCGGGCCCGGCTCGACGCCCAACTCGTCCACCAGCGTGCGCCGCAGACCGTGGAAGGCGGCAAGTGCCTCCGCCTGGCGGTGCGTCCGGTGCAGCGCCAGCATCCACTGCCGGTGGAAGGGCTCGCGCAGCGGATGCGCCGCCGTCAGCGCGGCCAGCTCCGCCGTCATCCCCTGGTGCCGGCCCAGCGCCAGCTCCGCGTCGAAGCGCCACTCCAGGGCTTGCAGCCGCGCCTCCGCCAAGTGCGCGGCGTACGCGCGCATCGGGTCGCTCAGCGCCGGTACGTCCGCCAGCGGGTCGCCGCGCCACAGCGCCAGTGCCGCCGCGCACTCCCGCTGCACCGCGGGCCAGTCCTCCGCGCGGTGCGCGGTCCTCGCCTCCGCGTGGTGCCGGACGAATTCGGCGGCGTCCAGCTCGCCCGCCGCGACCTCCAGCACATAGCCCGGCGGGACGGCGCGCAGCCGGGAGGCGTCCCGGCCGTCCTCCGCCAACAGGCGGCGCAGCCGCGCCACATGGTTGTGCAGCGACGCCGTCGCCGTGGCCGGCGGGTCCTCGCCCCACATCGCGGCCTTCAGCGTTTCCGGCGTGACCACCCGGCCCGGGGTGCTCAGCAGTGTCGCCAGCAGCGCCCGCGCCTTCGCCGACCCGACGCCGCCACCGTTCACGGTCACCGCTCCGAGCAGCCCGAACCGCATCCGTGGCCCTCTCTGGCCGTTCCCCCGAACGGCGCGTTAGGGCCATGTTAGCGGCCGGTTGGCGCGCCCCCCCAAGCTTCTTCCACCGGGTCCGGCCCGGCGACGCGGGCGGGCACCACCCCCCGCAAACGGGGGCACGACTCGCCGCGGCCGGACCCGAACCAACGCTGCGCTTGCGGAGCACGGTAAGTCACGTCTTCCCGGGCCCGCTGCCCCGGACCCGCACCTCTGCGGATGAGGGCGCCCCTCCTGCGGAGAAGGGATGCCCCGTTAGGGGCGCGGGGAACTGCGCGCCCAGCCCGCGCGCGCCTTCAGACAAAAACCGCCCCCAGCGGGGCAGACGCTGTTTGTTGTGCGACCACCGGCCGGTGGGGGCGGGCCGCGCAGTTCCTCCCCCAGCTACCGCTGGGGGTGCCCCCAGCGCCCCTGGAGGGGCAACGTCCACCGCACGCGCGGGTCGGGGGCGCCCCTGACGGGGCGCTGACCTCTGCCAGGCGCAGCCGTGTCAGCGGGATGTGGGCGCCGTGTCAGTGGGCCAGGGGACAGTGGTCCCATGAAGAAGACGGCGGGGGCATTCATCAGGTTCGTGGTGTGCGGCGGAGGCATCGGCCTCGCGTCGAGCGGAGCACTGCTGCTGGCCGCGGGCCGGATGAATTTCGCGGTGGCGAACGCGATCGTCACCGTACTGTCCACCCTCGCGGCAACCGAACTGCACCACAGGATCACGTTCAGAGGCGCCGCCGGCGGCGGCTGGGCCGGCTGGCGCGTGCACAGCAAATCCGCCCTGACCCTGCTCGCGGCCTACGCGTTCACGACCGCCGCCGTGCTGGGCCTGGACCAGGCCCACCCGCACCCGGGCGCCCTGCTGACGCAGGCCGTCTACCTGGCCGCGTCCGGCCTCGCCGGCATCGCCCGCTTCGTCGCGCTGCGCCTGCTGGTCTTCACGCCCCGCGCCGCCGAGCCCGAGCAGCCGCGGCTGTCCCGCGACGGCGTGACCGTAGCGGCATGAGCACCCCCGGGAAGCCCGCGTAACATTCCCGCGCCGCGCCGCGTCGAAGAGAGTGGAGAGCACGGGCCGCGGGGGAAGGACGGGCGGGTGCGTAAAGGGGAGACCGAGGCGTATCTGGACTTCGCCGCGGTGCGGGCGGCCCCGCTGTACCGGTCCGCCTGCCTGCTCGCCAGCGGCGACACGCACCTGGCCGAGGACCTGGTGCAGGAGACGCTGGGGCGGATGTTCGTGGTGTGGGGCCGGATGGCCAAGGTCGGCAATCCGGCGGCGTACGCCCAGACCGTGCTGGTCCGCGCTTTCCTGACCCACCAGCGGCGGCGCAGCAGCAAGGAACGCCCCAGCGCCGTCCTGCCGGACAGCGCCGCCCGCGGCGGGGACGACGCGACGCTCCGCGTCACACTGCTCGACGCCCTCGGCAGGCTCGCGCCGAAGGACCGGGCGGTGCTGGTGCTGCGGTACTGGGAGGACCGCAGCATCGAGGAGACCGCCGCCGCCCTGCACAGCACGCCGGGCGCGATACGGACCCGGACCGTACGCGCCCTCGCCCGGCTCCGGGCGGACCTCGGCGGCAGCCTCGCCGAACTGATCGCCCGCTGACGCCCTCACGCTCGCCCTCACGTCCGCCCCCACGTCTGCCCTCACATCTGCTTTCACCTCTGTGACCCACGCCTACCGAGACGGTGGTTCCGCCATGCCCATCGACCCCATGGAACCCGCACGACCAGCAGAAAAGGAGCAACTCCCGCACACCGAACAGGACGTCTTCGAGGACGAGTTGGGCGCCGCCATGCGCCGGGCCGGCGACACCTTCCGGCCGGGCGACCCGCGCGGCCTGGTCGCGGACGGCCACGTGCACGGCCGCAGGCTGCGCCGCCGCCGCAACGCCGCCGTCACCGCGGGTGTCGCGGCCTTCGCCGTGATCGGCGTCGGCGGCGCGCTGATCGGCGGGCTCGCCGGGGGCGACGGCTCCGGCGGTACGGCCGCCGCGCCGGAGAAGCCCGCGGTGTCGGCCGGGCCCGCGAGCGGCGGCCCGTCGGCGAAGCCGCACCGGCCGGTGCTGACCGCGAAGCAGTTCACCGACCTGTTCGTGTCGATGCTGCCCAAGGGCCATGTCGCCAAGCGGCCGGGCCGCGGCACCGACGGCGAACTGCCGCCGCTGGCCGAGGTCGTCTTCGACGACGGCAAGGGCCCCGGTCTGGTCGACGCCCTCGTCGGCTACGGCGAGGCCGCCCCCGACTGCCCGGAGCAGGATCCGCCCGGCACCTCGTGCACCACCACCCATGTGCACGGCGGCACCCTGACGATCTACAAGGGGTACGAGTACCCGGACCGCCGCGAGGACACGAAGGAGTGGATGGCGACCTTCGTCACGGCGGGCGGCGCCACGATCGACGTCAGCGAGTGGAACGCGAAGGAGGAGAAGGGTGCCCCGGTGTCCCGGCCGAACCCGCCGCTTTCGGTGTCCGAGCTGCGCCGGATCGTCACCGACCCCCGCTGGCAGCGGGCGATCGACGCGCTGCCCGTACCGGAGGGCCTGAACGCCAAGACGGCGCCGAGCACCGCGTGGGCCACGTCCTGACCTGGGCCCCCGCCGGCTCCCCCCGCTCCCCGTTCCGGCCTCCCCCCGGCAGGACCGGGGGGAGGGGGGTCTTCCCGTTCACAAGCTTTTTGCGCATGCTTTGAGTACCCGGGTTACCGTCGGCGACGGCTTTCGGGTGACAATGCGACAGTCGAAGCTGGAACATTCGGCGTAGTTGGCCCCTGAATGAAGCGAGGATCTCCATGTTGCGAAACGGGCTGGAGCCGTGGCACCTGATCGTGGTGGCGATCGTCGTCATCCTGCTGTTCGGCTCCAAGAAGCTGCCTGAGGCGGCGCGTGGGCTCGGGAAGTCGATGCGCATCCTGAAGTCCGAGGCGAAGGCGATGAAGAGCGACGACTCGACGCCGCCGAGCGCCGAGCCGAAGGCGAGCGCCACCCCGGCGCCCGAGGCCATCACGCCGAGCGACGTCGTCACCGCGAACGAGTCCACGACGGCCTCGCAGCAGGCGACCACCGCCAAGTAGCCGCCGGCCGGCACCGCACCCCTCCGGCAGGCACCTCCCGGGGCGGGACACCGCCGCACCGCCGTCGACAGCCGCGCGCGTACGTGATCACGTACGCGCGCGGCTTTGTTATGCCCGGAAACGGGGGCCGGGCCGTGGGGGGCCGTGCCCGTGGGCGGCCCGCCGTTTCCGGAATCCGGCAGCCTTGATACGTTCTTGACGTCCGGGACCCGGAAGACGACGGGTGGCCCGGGTCCGACCGAACGGCAGGGAGTCAGTGGTGGCGACGGGTGCGGCGGGTGCCGCGGGGGCGGTACCGGCGGAATTCGTGGCCGGATTTCCCGAGACGCTCGCCGAGATCTCCCGCAGCTGTCGCGTGCTCAGCCGCGCCGAGCGGGAGGGCCGCCGCGCGCTGGGCGAGCAGGCCGCCGACTCCGGGATCGCGCTGTCCGCGCTGATCGGCGGCCACCTCGGCGCGGCCCGGCACGCCTGGCCCACGCTGCCGGGGGTCGCCGGCGCGCGCGACGCCGCCGAACTGCGCAAGGTCGGCGCCGCCGTACTGGCCGCGCTGGAGGCCGGGGTCGCGGCGCTCGCCGACGGGCACGGCAGGGCGCAGCGCCACGCGGTCCGCCGGGCGGCGGGCGCCCGCAAGGCGTTCGTGGACGACCTGCTCTACGGCCGCAGCGACCCGGGCCGGATCGCCGAGCAGGCCGAGGGCTTCGGGCTGCGGCTGGCCGACCGGCACATCGTGGCGGTGGCCGCGGCCGTCGGCGAGGATCCGTACGACGAGACGCATCCGATGCTGCACCGGGTGGAGCGCGAGCTGGCGGGCCGCTTCGGCGACCACGACGCGCTGATCGCCCCCAAGGACGGGCAGCTGGTGTGCATAGCCACCAGCGTCCAGCGGCATGTGCTGGACGCCTTCGTGAAGACCGTCGCGGCGCCGCGGACCGCCGTCGGCCGCGCGCACAGCGGGGCGGTGGGCGTGGTCCGCTCCTACGAGGAGGCGCTCAGCGCGCTCGACCTGGCCGAGCGGCTCGCCCTGGAGCCCGCGGTGCTGAACGCCGCCGACCTGCTGGTCTTCCCGGTCCTGATGCGCGACCGCGCCGCGATGTCGGACCTGGTGCGTACGGTGCTCGGACCGCTGGAGGACGCCCGCGGCGGCGCCCAGCCCCTGCTGGACACGATCACCGCGTACGCCGCCTCCGGCTACGTCAACGCCGAGGCCGCCCGCCGCCTCGACCTGAGCGTCCGCGCCCTGTCCTACCGCCTCGAACGCATCGCCGCCCTGACCGGCTTCGACCCCGACGACGCCCTCCAGCGCTACACCCTGGAAACGGCGGCCATGGGCGCCCGCCTCCTGGACTGGCCGTCCACACCGGCTTAGAGATCCGTGCCGGTGACCCACACGACGGGGTGTGCCGGATCGGTCGTGCCGTCCACCGCCAGGGTCCGCGGACTTGACCGCATGCCGCTGTCGGGGCCGTCCTCGCTGTACTTCATGGTGCGGGCGACCGGCGGGTTCAGGCCGCACGGGCCCCCTGCGGGCCGGGCCGGGACTCCGGGACCGTAGACGTCCCAGTCGCCCGTGGTCACCTTGGCGGTGGTGCTTGGCGGGTCAAGACGGCTGCTCCCGAGGAACGCGATGAGGTCCGCGGGTGTCGTGGTGAAACGCATCGACAGGTCCGTCTCACCCTGCAGGCCGCCCTTGGAGGCGGTGAAGACGAGGTGTGCGGCGGCGGCCGGGACGACCAGGCCGAAGTGGCCGGCCGCCTCGGCCAGGGAGATGTTGTTGGCGCCGGTGTCCGGGCAGACCCGTGGATCGGCCGCCGCGACATGATTGTCCGGCAGCCCGGAGGACGGGCCGAGGACCGATGCCGCGCCCCAGCCGAGCAGGCCGAGCACAGCGACGGCGCTCAGCGGGATCGTCAGGCGTGCAGGTCGCTTCAAGGCCGCGTCCCTTCCCCGAGTACGGCAGAAGTGTGATCGTCATCTGCTGACGTCCGGACCGGCCGGACCGGTTCCTTCCGCTGCCGAGGAGCGGGTGGGCGCTTCCGGCGCGTTCCGGTCAGCCGCGGGTCTCGGCCGTCGCCGGGGGCGTCTGTGCCGCGCGTGGCTCGGGCAGGTCCAGGTCCGTACGGTTACGCGGGGTGGCCGTCCGTACGGGCTCGGTGGCGTCGCACGCGGTGTCCGGCGCTGTCGCCGGGCAGGAGGGCGGGTCCGCGTCCGCCGAGGGGCAGGAGCTGTCCTCCTCGGAGCGGGCCTCGTCGCATTCGGTCTTCAGGCCCGCGCTGATCGCGCGGCCGATGTCGCGCAGGACGGCGAGCTGGGCGGGGGTGAGGACGTCGAAGAGGTGCTCGCGGACGGCGGTGACGTGGCCGGGGGCAGCGGCGGCCAGCGCCGCGAAGCCGGTGTCGGTGAGTGTGGCCACCCAGCCGCGGCGGTCGCCGTCGGCGGGGCTGCGGACCACCCAGCCCTGCTTCTCCAGGGCCGACACCGCGTGCGACAGCCGGCTGCGCGAGGACTGCGACGCCTCCGCCAGCTCGCTCATCCGCCGGCAGCGCCCGGGCGCCTCCGACAGCCGTACGAGGATCTCGTAGTAGGCCATGGGCATGCCGGACTCCCGCCGGAGCTGGCGGTCGATATACGCCGAGAACTCCACGTTCGCGGTCATATACGCCCGCCAGATCTCCTGCTCGTCCTCACTCAGCCAGCGCACGTCGTCCGTCTCCATGCTCTCCAGCATACGGGTGGTTGAACTCTCAACACCATGGCGTTATGGTGGGTGAGCGCTCAACCAAAACCCCGGTTCACCGCTCAAGGAGTTCCCCATGTCCTCGCAGACCGAAGTGATCGACGGATACGTCGCCGGCAAGTGGACGATCGACGCGGTCCACTCCGACGTCTCGTTCTTCGTCCGTCACCTGGGTGTTTCCAAGGTCCGTGGCAGCTTCGCGACCTTCGAGGGCACCATCGAGACCGCGGAGAACCCGCTCGACTCCAAGGTCGAAGCGGTGATCAAGACCACCTCCGTGAGCACCAACAACGAGATGCGCGACAACCACGTCCGCAGCGCCGACTTCCTGGACGTCGAGCAGTTCCCGGAGATGACCTTCACCTCCACCGCGATCCGCCCGCAGACCGCCGAGCTGTTCGAGGTCGACGGCGAGCTGACGCTGCACGGCGTGACCAAGACCGTCACCCTCAAGCTGGAGCTGAACGGCTTCGGCACCCACTACGAGGGCCACGCCATCGCCGGCTTCTCGGCCGCCACCGAGATCAGCCGCAGCGAGTTCGGCGTGACCGGCGGCGCCGCCGGTGCCGCGGTCAGCGACAAGATCCGCATCGCCCTGGAGATCGAGGCCACCCAGGCCTGAGCCCCCTCACCCCGTGAAGGGCCCGGTGCTCTCACGCCACCGGCCGTCGGCCGCGCAGCAACTCCTGCGCGGACGACGGCCGGTGGCGTTGTGGTTGCGGTACGACCCTGCCGTAAAGCCGATGTAAAGACTTCCGGGAACCGGCAATGTGCCGCGGGTACCCCGGCTGCCAGGATCGACGTGGCGGTCGGAAAGCCACTCTGGGGGGAGGCGCGGGGGGATGGGGGAGTTCACTCGGGTCGCGCTCGGCTTTCCGACCGTGCTGTTCGGGGGAGCGCTGCTGGTCGTGGCCGGCTTCTGGGTCCTGGTGCTGGTCGGCGGAGCCGACGCGCACGGGCCCGGCCACCACGGCCACGGCGGGCACGAGGGGGGATACGGGGACGCGCACTCCGGGGGGAGCGCGCACACGGGGGAGACCGGGGACCATGGGGGCAACGGGGATCACCGGGGCGACGGGGAGAGCGGGCAGGACGCCGGGCGCGGGGGTTCCGGCGGTCTGCTCGCCGCCCTCGGCCTCGACGGCGTACCGATCACCGTCATCTTCTCGCTGCTCACCGCCCTCGCCTGGTTCCTGAGCCTGGCGGGCGCCGCGGCGCTGGACGGCGCGGACCTGCCGGGCGTCATACGGCTGGTGCTCTCCTGCGCCGTGCTGTGCGGGGCGCTGCTCGGCTCCTGGTCGCTGACCTGGCTGCTGGTCCGCCCGCTGCGCCGCCTCTTCCCGTACGAACGCCCGCCGTCCCGCGAGGATTTCGTCGGACGGGTGTGCGTGATCCGTACCGGCCGGGTCACCGGCGGCTTCGGCCAGGCCGAGGTCACCGCGCCCGACGGCTCCACCGCCGTCGTCCAGGTCCGGCAGACCGGCGAGGACCGGTACGCCACCGGCAGCACCGCACTGATCTACGGCTACGAGCCGGCCGGCGAGTTCTTCTGGGTCGCGCCCTTCGAACCGCCCTCCCTGCCGGGCCTCGAAGCCGCCGTCACCTGAGGCCCTGCTTCTCTCGCTGACAGACCGTCAATTTCCCTGCCCAGCAGGCCACTTCACTTTCGTCACGACGCAGAACCTGAGGATCCGTCATGGACGCCACCGCCATCGGAATCGGCGTGCTCTTCGCCGTACTCCTGCTCATCGCCCTCGGCACGCTGTTCACCGTGAGCCGGCTCTTCCGCAAAGTCGCGCAGGGCCAGGCGCTGATCATCTCCAAGGCGAAACACGTCGACGTGACCTTCACCGGCGCCGTCGTGCTGCCCGTGCTGCACCAGTCCGAGCTGATGGACATCTCGGTGAAGACCATCGAGATCCAGCGCACCGGCCGCGAGGGCCTGATCTGCCAGGACAACATCCGCGCCGACATCCACCTCACCTTCTTCGTCCGCGTCAACAAGACGAAGGAGGACGTGATCAAGGTCGCGCAGGCCATCGGCACCGAACGGGCCAGCCACCAGACCACGCTCCAGGCGCTGTTCAGCGCCAAGTTCTCCGAGGCGCTCAAGACCGTCGGCAAGCAGCTCGACTTCGTCGACCTCTACACGCACCGGGAGAACTTCCGGGACCGGATCATCCAGGTCATCGGCACCGACCTCAACGGTTACCACCTCGAGGACTGCGCCATCGACTTCCTGGAACAGACCCCGATGACGCAGCTCGACCCGGCCAACATCCTGGACGCGCAAGGCATCAGGAAGATCACCGAACTCACCGCGATCGAGCACGTCCGCACCAACGAGTACCAGCGCACCGAGCAGAAGGAGATCACCCGGCAGAACGTCGACGCCCGGGAGACCATCCTGGAGCTGGAGCGCCGCCAGGCCGAGGCCGAGATCAAGCAGCGCCGCGAGGTCGAGACGCTGCGCGCCAAGGAGGAGGCCGCCACCGCCCGGGTCCAGGAGGAGGAACGGCTCGGCGCCCAGGGCGCGTTCATCCGCACCGAGGAGGTGCTCGGCGTCCAGCGGGAGAACCAGCAGCGCGAGATCGCCGTCGCCCAGAAGAACCGCGAGCGTGTCATCGCGGTCGAGAACGAGCGGATCGAGAAGGACCGGGTCCTCGAAGTCATCGCCCGCGAACGGGAGACGGAGCTGTCCCGGATCTCCAAGGACAAGGAGGTCGAGTCCGAGCGCCGCGAGGTCGCCGACGTCGTACGGGAGCGGATCGCCGTCGACCGCACGGTGGCCGAGCAGGAGGAGTCGATCAAGGCGCTGCGGCTGGTGCAGGAGGCCGAGCGGGAGCGCCAGGCACTGGTGATCACCGCCGAGGCGCAGGCGCAGGAACGGCTGGTCAAGGACATCAAGGCCGCCGAGGCCGCCGAGCAGGCGGCGCAGCACAAGGCTCGCGAGTCGCTGACCATGGCCGAGGCCCGCAAGCAGGCCGCGCAGCTCGACGCCGAGGCCAAGATCCGGCTCGCCGAGGGCGTACGCGCCGAGGCCGCCGCGGCCGGGCTCGCCGACGTCGAGGTGCGCGAGCGCAGCGCCGAGGCGATCACCAAGGTCGGCCTCGCCGAGGCCGACGCCACCGCCGCCCGGCTCAAGGCGGAGGCCAAGGGCACCCGGCTGCGGGCGCTGGCCACCGCCGAGGGCACCACCGCGCAGGCCAAGGCCGACGCGGCGATGATCGGCGAGAAGCTGCGCGCCGAGGCCGCCGGCCTGACCGAGAAGGCCGCCGCGATGGCGGCGCTGGACGACGCCTCGCGCGGCCACGAGGAGTACCGGCTGCGGCTCGCCGCCGAGAAGGACATCCGGCTGGCCGGGCTCGACACGCAGCGCTCCATCGCGGAGGCGCAGGCGACGGTGCTGGCCACCGGCCTCGAACACGCCGACATCCAGATCGTCGGCGGCGACAGCGTCTTCTTCGACAAGCTGCTCGGCGCGGTCGCCGCGGGCCGCAGCGTGGACGGTTTCGTCTCCCATTCCGACACCGTGAAGACGCTGGCCGGGTCCTGGCTGGACGGCAGCGGCAGCTTCACCGAGGACGCGACGCGCGTGCTGTCCTCGTTCGGCTCCGGCGACGTCGCGAATCTGAGCGTGTCCGCGGTGCTGGCCCGGCTGATCGCCCAGGGCGGCCCGCAGACCGGCGCCCTCACCCAACTCCTGGACCAGGCGCGGGCGATGGGCCTTGCCGACGCGCCGGTGGGCGCGCTCGCGGAGGCGGCTTCCGGTGCTTCCGGCGGGGCGAGCGAGTCCGTCGGTGCCGGGCACGCTACGGCGGCGGCCGGATCGGTCAACGGCCTCGTCAAGAAGTGACGCGGCAGGACGCGGTACGGCACGAGGCGAGGGTGAGGGGCGCAGGGTGAGCGGGGAGCGGGAGCCCGGGCGGGCGGTCGGCAACGGGGACGGGGGCGGGGACGGCGGCGGCCCGGCCGCCGGGATCGACGGCGACGCGTACGAGGTGCTGCGGGCCCGGCTCGGCGCGGCCGCGCGGCTGCTCGGCGAGCGGGCCGACACCCTCAACTCCCGCCGCCAGGAGGTCTTCGGCGCCGCCGAACTCCGCCTGGACGGCACCGAGCGGCTGCGCACCGCCCGTCCCGCCCACGCGGCGGACGTCGCCGCCGTCGGCCCCTGGCTGCTGTTCGCGGCCAACCCGCAGGAGGTCGGCTCCGTCGGCGACGTCTTCCAGGTGCGCCCGGCGGCAACTGTCGGGTCGGGCGAGGCCGGTGATCACGCCGGGTCGGGCGCCCCGGACCCCCTCCCGAAGGGCGGGCCGGCCGGCCTGCTCGACGACCCCGCCTTCGTCCGCGAATTCGGCGAGCTGTACCGCTACTACCGCGAGACGCGGGTGCTGCGGCTGCGCGTCGCCGAGGGCCGGCTGCTCGCCGTCTTCCGGACCGGGCCCGGCAACGGCGACGTACGCGCGGTGAGTTGGCGGGTCGCCGCCGACGGGAGCTGTACGTACGAGGGGACCGCGCGCGAGGAGTGGGCCGACGCGGACGCCGACGCCGGTGCGTACGAGGTGAGTTGGACGGCGGCGACCCGCGAGGACCAGGTGCCGGGCCGGCACCCGCACCTCGCGCTGACCGCCGCCGACGGCGGCACCGTCACCGTCGCCACCACTGGCGGCACCCTCACCCTCGCCACCGGGGACACCCGTTACGAGGAGCCCGTCGAGGACGCGCTCCAGGCGCTCGCCGACGCCGAGGTCGCGCACGCCACCGTCGGCCCGCTGATGCTGCTGCGCATCCGCCCGTACCGCGAGGACACCGACCGGCACTTCGCGGTCAACACCAGGACCGGCGAGGCCGAACGCCTCGACGCCCTCGGCCAGGCGTGCCTGCGGCTCCCCGACGACCAGGGCGTGGTCTTCCCCGGCGGCTACGCGCTCGCCGGCGGCGGCATCCGCGCGTACGAGACCCGCGCGTACGAAACCGGCCCGGAGTCACTGGAGTTCGAGCGGATCGTGCGCTCCGCGACCGGCGAGGACATGCTGTACGTCTTCCACGCCGCGGCCGACGGACGGCGCCTGCTCCTGCCGTACAACCTGATCCGCAAGGAGGCCGCCGCGCCGCTGCACGTCCAGGGCTGCGCGCTGTACGAGGACGGCACCCTGCTGACGCTGCGCCCGGCCGACGGCGGCGAACCCGCCCGCGTGCACGCCGTGCAGCGCTGGAGCACACCCTTCCAGTCCGACGCGTACGCCGCCGCGCGGCCGGCCGGCGGCGGGCCGCTGGACCGTATCGGCAACCCCGACCTCGTACGGGCCGTCGCCGACACCCTGTCGCTCGCCCGCACCGCGCGCGCCCTGGAGGCCGCGCCCGCCCTGCCCGGCTACGAGGCGCTGGCCGTCGAGTGCGAAAGGGTGCTGGACCGGCACCATTGGCTCGGCGACGCCGAAGTGGCCGCCCAGAGCGGTGACTTGGTGCCGCCGCTGACCGAACTGCGGGACACCGCACGGCAGGTGCTCGCCGAATACGCCCGGGTCCGCGAGCTGACCGCGCGCGCCGCGGAAGCCGTGGACGAGGCCGCCGCCCGGATCGCCGCCCAGGTCCGGCAGGCGCGCGGCGAGACCGCCCGCTCGGCCGACGAATGGGTGCGGCGGCTCACCGAACTGCGCCGCTCGCAGGGCCGGTTGATGTCCCTGCGGGAGCTGCGGTACGCGGACACCGCGCGGCTCGACACGCTCGCCGCCGACCTGACCGCCGACCTCGCGCAGGCCGCGAACCGGGCGGCCGGGTACTTCGCCGACGCGCACGCCTTCGACGCCTACCGGGAGCGGGTCGCCGCCACCGCGGCCGAGGCCGCCGCCATCGGCTCGGCCGCCGACGCGGCGGGCATCGGCGCCGCCCTGGACGACCAGGCCGCCGGGCTCGGCACCGTCACCGAGACCGTCGGCGGCCTGGAGATCGCCGACGCCACCGTCCGCACCGCGATCCTGGCCGCCGTCGCCGATGTGCTCGGCGCCGTCAACCAGGCGCGGGCCGTCCTCGACGCCCGCCGCAAGGAGCTGGCCGCCGCCGAGAGCGCCGACGAATTCGCCGCCGAGAGCACCCTGTTGGCGCAGAGCGTCAGCGGGGCCCTGGCCGCCGCCGACACCCCCGAGCGGTGCGAGGAACAGCTCGGCCGGCTGCTGGTCGCGGTCGAGAACCTGGCCACCCGCTTCGCCGCCGACGAGGCACGGCTGGCCGCGCTCGACGCGCGCCGCGAGGAGATCCACCAGACCTTCGCCGCCCGCAAGCAGGCGCTCGCCGACGAACGCGCCCAGCGGGCACAGCGGTTGGCCGCCTCCGCCGAGCGCGTCCTGGCCGGGGTCCGCCGCCGGGCCGCCGAGCTGGCCACCCTCGACGACGTCAACACCTACTTCGCGTCCGACCCGATGGCCGCACAACACCGGCGGATCGCCGGGCAGTTGCGAGAGCTGGGCGATCCGGCACGGGCGGCAGAGGCCGAGGCGGCACTCGCCGCCGCCCGGCAGGACGCGGACCGTTCGCTGCGCGACCGGCTCGACCTCTACGAGGCCGGCGGCGCCGTCATCCGGCTCGGCAGGCACAAGTTCGCCGTCAACACCCAGCCGCTGGACCTCGCGCTCGTCCCGCACGACGGCGGCCTCGCCTTCACCGTCTCCGGCACCGACTACCTGGCGCCGGTCACCGATCCCGCCTTCGCCGCCACCCGCCGCTTCTGGGACCGGCCGCTGGTCTCCGAGTCGCCCGACCTCTACCGCGCCGAATACCTCGCCGCGACCCTGCTGCTGGACGCCTCGGGACCGCTCGACGACATCCCCGCGCGGGTCGCGGACGCCGCCGCGGCCCGGCTCGACGAGGGCTACGAGCGCGGCGTCCACGACCATGACGCGGTCCTGCTGCTCACCGCGCTCCACGACCTGGACGCGGCGGCCGGCCTGCTCCGCCACCCGCCCGCCGCGCGCGCCCTCGCCCAGCTCTTCTGGGCCCACGGCGCCACCCCGTCCGCCCGCGCCGCCTGGACCACCCGCGCCCGCTCCCTGACCCGCGCGGCCACCGCCTTCGGCCGTACGGGTCAGGCCGGGGCCGCGCTGTCCGCGCTCGCCGGGCTGACCGCCGAAATCGGCGCGGGCGTACGGGACTTCGCGGCACGGACGGGTCTCGGTGACGCGCCCGGATTCGGCGGTGGCGTGGGCCTTGGCGGCGTTGACCTCGGCGGGTCCGCGGGGTCCGGCGCGGCGGTCGGTGCCGACCCTTCCGGGCTCGCGGACGCCGCCGCCGGCTACCTCGTCGCCGAACTCGCCGCCGACCGGCCCGGGTTCGTCGGGGGAGCGGCGGCGCGGGCGCTGCGGGAGCGGTTCGTCGCGGCGCTCGGGGGGCCGCAGGCCGTGCCGTACAAGGAATTCCTGGACGACCTGGCGGCGCTCGGCGACGACCTGGGCGCGCGCTGGCAGCTCACCGCCGGCTGGCTGGGCACCTTCACCTCGGGGGAGCCCGAGGCGCCGGACGACGGCGAACTCGCCGAGGCCGCCGCCTCGTTCGTCCGCGGCGCCGACCTCGCCGTGTACGACTCGGACGCCGCCGTCGGCGCCACCGTGACCGGACTGCTCGGCACCCACCCGCGGATCACCGGCCGGCGCATGGCCGTACGCCTGGACGAGACCCTGGCGCGGGTGCGTCGCTTCCGGGCCGAGGAGGTGCCCGCGTACCGCACGTACCAGCGGCACCGCACCGCCGTGGTGGACGCCGAGCGGGACCGGCTCGGGCTGGCCGCGTACCGGCCGCGCCCGCTCACCGGCTTCGTCCGCAACCGGCTGGTCGACGAGGTGCTGCTGCCGCTGATCGGCGACAATCTCGACCGCCAATTCGGGCCGTCCGGCGGCCTGTTGATGCTGATGTCGCCGCCCGGCTACGGCAAGACCTCACTGATCCAGTACGTCGCCGCCCGGCTCGGCCTCGCCCTGGTCACCGTGGACGGGCCCGCGCTCGGCAGCGGCGTTACCTCGCTCGACCCCGAGCGGGCGCCCGACGCGACATCGCGCCGCGAGGTCGAGAAGATCAACTTCGCGCTGGAGCTGGGCTCCAACGCCCTGCTGCACCTGGACGACATCCAGCACACCTCGCCCGAACTCCTACAGAAATTCATCACGCTCTGCGACGCGCAGCGCCGCGTCGAGGGCGCGGCGGGCACGTACGACCTGCGCGGCAAGCGCTTCGCCGTCTGCATGGCGGGCAACCCGTACACCGAGTCCGGCCGGCTCTTCCGGGTCCCCGACATGCTCGCCAACCGCGCCGACGTCTGGAACCTCGGCTCCGTCCTGACCGGCCGCGAGGCCCTCTTCGCGCTCAGCTACATCGAGAACGCCCTCACCGCCAACGAGACCCTGGCCCCGCTCGCCGGCCGCGACCGCGCCGACCTCGAACTCCTCGTCCGCCTTGCCGAGGACGACCCCACCGCCCGCCCCGACGACCTCACCCACCCCTACCCGGCCGCGGAACGCGACGCCATGACCACCGTCCTGCGCCACCTGCTGCGCGCCCGCGCCACGGTCCTGGCCGTCAACGCCGCCTACATCGCCTCCGCGGGCCGCGCCGACGCCGACCGCACCGAACCCCCCTTCCTCCTCCAGGGCTCCTACCGCACGATGACCCGCCTCGCCGCCCGCATCCACCCCACCCTCACCACCGCCGAACTCGACACCCTGATCGACGACCACTACCGCACCGAGGCCCAAACCCTCGCCGCGGGCGCCGAATCCGCCCTCCGCCAATTCGCCGCCCTCCGCGCGGGCCTGCGGGAACGACGGGAATAA
Organism: Actinacidiphila alni; assembly: GCF_900112845.1. Classification (GTDB taxonomy): domain Bacteria; phylum Actinomycetota; class Actinomycetes; order Streptomycetales; family Streptomycetaceae; genus Actinacidiphila; species Actinacidiphila alni. The sequence goes on along the minus strand of NZ_FONG01000014.1, from coordinate 115,815 downwards.
GTCGCTGGACAGTGCCGCCCCAGGTGGCCGAGGGTGTGCCGCATGGCTTCCTCCGTGCGGCACACCACGATCGACTGCTCCGACGCCTACCGTCTCGGCACCTTCTGGGCCGCCGTCCTCGACGGCAGCCTCGCCGAGGACGACTTCCCGGGCGACCCCGAGGCGCTGGTGCGCGCGGACGGGGCGGCGCTGCTCTTCGTCACCGTGCCCGACGCGAAGACCGTCAAGAACCGCGTCCACCTCGACCTCCAGCCCCAGGACCGCCCGCGCGACGCCGAGGTCGCCCGTATCGCCGATCTCGGCGCCACGGTCGTCGCCGACCACCGCCGCCCCGACGGCACGGGCTGGGTCACCATGGCGGATCCGGAGGGCAACGAATTCTGTGTCGAGCGCGGGCCGTTGGGATGAGGCACGGCACGCTGACCGAGCACGCCCGGTGCGTGTACGGGGACGAGTACCGGCCGACGCCGGAGTGCGACGCGGAGCACCTTGAGCAGTTCTTCGTCGAGGAGCTGACCTTCGCCGACGCGGACGCGATCGTCGCGATGCTCCACGAGCTGTCGCCGCAGCTCGTCGACGGCAATCTGCCGGTCTGGATCCGCAATCTCGCCTACCGCCTGGCCCTGCTCCAGCGCCCGGACGACCCCGAACTGCTCCGCGAGGCCGGCCACAGTCTCTTCATGCACGGCCCCGACTGGGACGCCATCGCGGCGGAACTGGCCCGGCGGGCGGAGGAGTTGGAGGCCGCCGCGGGTTCAAAGGGCGCGTCCTGAAAAACGGTCGCCCTGACCGGAGGGCTAGGGCGTGTCTTGTGGATCTTGCCGGGGTCGCGTGCCCTGGCACGCGCGCTCGCCGCGTTGTCGTCGGTCGACGACTCCCCCACAGCCTCCGGCGTGGGGGTGCCCCCACCGCGTCGCCTCCCTCCTCCGCCTTGCGATCACACGCACCAGACCCCGCTCCCTGATCCGGCCTGATCCACAAGACACGCCCTAGCGCTCGCCCTGGGCGAGTTCGATGGAGCCGTGGAGATCGTGCGCGGCCTCGAGGGCGCAGGCGGCGGAGAGGGTGAGGCAGGAGGCGAGGACGAGGGCTATGGTGCGCGGCGCGCGCGGGGCCCGGGCCGGGGGAAGGGTGAGCAGAGCCGCGACGCGCCGCGGGACGGGCCCGGTGGTGGCGGGGAGCGCGGCGTGCGGCCGGGGCGCACCGGGCCGGGAGGCCAGGGCGGCCCGTCCGATCGCCCGGGCGGCCAGCCGCCGGTCGCCGACCGCCGCGGCGGCGGCCTCGTCGGCCCACCGTTCGAGCGCGTAGGACAGCGGCCCGCGCAGGGCCCGCAGCGCGGGGTGGCAGGACCGGGCGAGCGCGAAGGCGGCGAGGAAGAGGTGGTGCCGCCCGGCGAGATGCGCGCGTTCGTGCGCGAGCAGCGCCTCCCGCTCGGCGGCCCCGAGGGCCCGCAGCATGCCGGTGGTGACGACGATCCGCCCGGGCCGCCCGGGCAGGGCGTACGCGTCGGGCCCGGGGTCCTGGAGCACGGTGAGGTCGCCGGCCGCCGTCCCGGCGGCGACGGCATCGCGCCGCGCCCGGGCGGCGAGTACGAGGTGCCGGCGCGCGGTCCGTACGAGCGCGGTGACGACGACGGCGAGCAGCACCGCAGCCACGCACGCGGCGGCGACCGTCACCTGGTCGCCGACGACGGGCAGTTCGAAGTGCCCGAGCGCGGCGACCGGCGGCAGCCGCAGCGCGCCCGCCCCGGCGAGCAGCAGCAGCGCGACGGTGCTGCACGCGGCGAGCGCGACGGCGGTCCCGGCGAGCAGCCAGGCCGCGAGCCGCGGCGGCAGTGCCTCGGCGAGGCGCCGCGCCGCGGGCACGGCGAGCAGCGGCAGGACCAGCGGCACCCACACGGTGTAGTTCACGAGACCTCACCGCCTTCCGCCGGAGGCGCCTCCTCGGCCCCGGCCAGCAGCTCCCGCAGCAGCCGCTCGTCGTCCGGGCCGAGCTGGGAGACGAAGCGGGCCAGGACGGTGCCGCGGTCGTCCTCGCCGGACTTGTCCAGTTCGGTGCGCATGCGGCGGGCGGCCAGGCCGGGGGAGTCCTGGACCGGCAGGTACGCGTAGCCGCGGCCGGCCCGGGTGCGGCTGACGGACCCCTTCTCGTACAGCCGGGCGAGGATCGTGGTGACGGTGGTGCGGGCGAGGGCGGTGCCCAGGTCGCGCTGCACGTCGGCCGGGGTCAGCGCGCGGCCGTCGGCCGCCCACAGGGCGGCCAGCACGCTCGCTTCGAGTTCACCCGAAGGCCGGCGGGCCGACGCATTGGCCTCCGTCATGGAACGCCCCTTCCCGCTCGTTCGTCTACAGTTCTGTAGACCGACTACACAACTGTAGTCGGACGGGTGCCCGCGCGGCACCCCGGAACCCATTATGGGAGGGCCCCACCGCCATGCCCCTGCCCGCGTTCGATCCGGTCGCGCACCATGCCGTCCACCAGGCCGTCAACGTCCTCGACGCGACCTCCCTGCTGTCGTCCTTCGGGGCGGTCGGCATCGCCGTCGTGATGTTCGCCGAAACCGGTCTGCTCATCGGCTTCTTCCTCCCCGGCGACTCGCTGCTCTTCACCGCCGGGCTGCTCTGCGTGCCCGGTGCCTCCGATGTGGTGCACCTCTCGCTGTGGCAGGTGCTGATCGCCGCGCTGGCCGGGGCGCTGCTCGGGGCGCAGACCGGTTACGCGATCGGGCGGCGCGGCGGACCCGCGCTGCTGGCCCGTACGAAGAACGCCAAGCTCCACGAGGGCGCGGCCAGGGCCGCCGAACTGCTGGAGCGCTACGGGCACGCCAAGGCCGTGGTGCTCGCGCGCTTCATCCCGGTGGTGCGGACCGTGCTCAATCCGCTGGCCGGGACGCTGAACGTGCCGGTGCGCACCTTCACCGTCTGGCAGCTCGCGGGCGGCGCCGTCTGGACGGTCGGCCTGGTCCTCGGCGGCTACGGGCTCGGCTCGTCGATCCCGCACGTCGACACGTATCTGCTGCCGATCGTCGCCGTGATCGTCGTCGTCTCGCTGATCCCGCTGGTGCTCGAAGTACGGCGCGGGCGCCGGGCCCGTACGACCGGGGACTCCGCCGGCTCGGCCTCCGCCCCGGCCTCCGCGACGGCCTCCGCCCCGTCCCCCGCCCGACCGGAGGGCCTGTGACCTCGCAATTCGACGCGGGCCTCTACCGCTGGGTCGTCGACCTGGCGGCGCGCACTCCGCAGCCGGTCGACGACACCGTCCGCTTCTTCAGCGACTACGGGCTCGGCGTTTTCGCCGTCCTGATGCTGATCGTCTGGTGGCGTGCGCGCCCGGCCGGCTCCGCCGGGATGGCCGCGGCCCTGTCCGTACCGCTCACCGTGATCGTCGCCTTCCTCGTCAACGACGGCGTCAAGTCCCTCGTGACCGAGCAGCGGCCCTGCCGGACGCTGCACACCGTGACCGTGGAGACCTGTCCGGCGCTCGGCGACTGGTCCTTCCCGAGCAACCACTCCGCCATCGCCGGGGCCGCCGCCGTCGCCCTGCTGCTGGCGCACCGCCGGATCGGCCTGCTCTACGCCGTCCCCGTCGCCGTGCTGATGGCCGCCTCCCGCGTCTGGATCGGCGTCCACTACCCGCACGACGTGGTCACCGGCATCCTGCTCGGCGCCCTCGTCGCCTGGCCGCTGTCCCTCCTGGCGCCGCGCGCCGCGCCGGCCGTGGCCCATCTGCGGGCCACGAGGCTGCGGCCGCTGCTGACGGCCGCGGCGGCCGACTGACCCCGACGGACCCCGGCCGGCACCGACGGACCTCGGCCGGCACCGGCCGGCGCCGGTCGCCTCCGCTCAGGCGCGCACGTCGGCGGACCTCACGTCACGCTCACCGGCCGGTTCACCGGCGGACTCCTGAGCGCGCTCGCCGGCGGACTCCTCCGCCGAGGTCTCCCCGGCGGCTATACCGGCGGGCTCCCCCGCGCTCTTCCCGGCGGAGCCCCCTACGGCCGCCCCGTCCGAGGACGCCTCGTCGGACTCCTCACCCGGGCCCTCCTCCGTGGAGTGGGAGTCGGTGAGCGTGAGCGCGCCGCCCGCCGCGATCAGGCCGACGACCACGGCAAGCACCGCGTACGTGACCCGCTCGCCGTGGAAGAACGACGCCACCAGGCCGTCGCTCCAGGTGCCGGCGGGCAGCTTCGCCGTGACCAGCGCCGCGATCATCGTGCCGACGACGGCGGTGCCCACGCTGGTGCCGACCTCCTGGGCGGTGTCGTTGAGCGCCGTACCGATCGACGTACGGTTCTCCGGCATCGCGTCGACCAGCGCGATCGCGCAGATCGTCATGACGGTGCGCAGGCCGATCGTCATCAGCACCATGCAGGCCGCGATGGCGACGTACCCGTGGTCGACACCCCAGGCGAGCCCGGCCAGCGCGCCGGCCAGACATGCCGCGCCGACCAGGCAGGCGACGCGGTGGCCGTACTTCTTGGCGAGCTCCTCCGACAGCGGGGTCGCCAGCACCATCGTCACGATCATCGGCAGATTCGCCAGACCGGCCCGCACCGGGCTCCAGCCGTACGCGTACTGGAAGTGCAGGATCAGTCCGAACATCACGGCGGCCATCGCGATGGCCGTCCCGATCTGCGCGATGGCGGCGCCGCGGACGGTACCGCTGCGGAAGATCTTCAGGTCCAGCATCGGCGACGGGCTGTGGTTCTCGTGCCGGACGAAGGCGAGGCCCGCGACGACGGCGCCCGCGATCGAGGCCAGGGTGACCGCCGACAGCCAGCCGTGTTCGACGCCGCTGGTCAGCGAGTAGCAGGCGAGGCCGATGGCGGCGACGCTCAGCGCGGCGCCCGGCAGGTCGAGCCGGTCGTCGGTCAGGTCCTCGCGCCGGTCGGCCGGCACGCCCAGCCGTACGCCGACGGCCGCGATCAGCGCGATCGGCGCGTTGACGACGAGCAGCCACTGCCAGCGGACGTGGGCCAGGGCGGTGCCGCCCAGCAGCGGGCCGAGGACGAAGCCGGACATGCCGACGATGATCATCAGGGTCATGGCGCGCATCCGCAGCGCCTTGTCGTCGAAGAGCCGGAAGACCAGGGAATTGGTGATCGGCGCCATGGCCGCGGCGGCGATGCCGAGGCCGGCCCGCAGGCCGATCAGCTGCCCCGTACTGGAGACCCAGACGACGCCGAGGCTCAGCAGGCCGAACACGGCCAGGCCCACCAGCAGCACGCGCCGCCGCCCGAGCCGGTCGGCCAGCGATCCCGCGGTCAGCAGCAGGCCGCCGAAGGTCAGCGAATACGCGCCGGTGACCCACTGGAGGGCGGTGGTGCCGCCGCCGAGGTCGCGGCCGATGGTGGGCAGCGCGATGGACAGCAATGTGTTGTCGACCATCTCGACGAAGAAGGCCAGACAGAGCGCGGCCAGCGGGATCCACGCGGCGCGCAGGGACGGGTAGGTGCGCGATGTCGCGCGGTCGATGGCGGTGGTGCCGGTGGTGGCGGTCATGGCGGGCCTCCTCTCGGGACGTGAACGGATATCGAACGTGGTTCCAGCATCGAACGCAGTTCTATCATGGAACGTGGTTCGATGATAGAACGAGGTTCGATAATGACGCAAGCGGTGGTTGAATGGAGACATGACGAGCCCGCGCACCCAGCCCGCCGCCGACCGGCCCCGCCGGGGGCGTCAGCGCGCCTCGCACTCCAGCGAGGCCGTCCTGTCCGCGGCCGTGGACCTGCTCGACGAGGCGGGCGAGTCGGCGCTGACCCTGCGCGCCCTCGCGGCCCGGCTCGGCACCGGCGTCGGCAGCATCTACTGGTACGTCTCCGGCAAGGACGACCTGATCCAGCGGGCCATCGACCATGTGCTCGGCGGCGTCCTGGCCGACATCGAGGCGCGGGCCGGCACCGGCGACGCGCTCGACGACCTGCGCGTCATGGCCGTCACCCTCTTCGACGCGATCGTCGACCGCCCCTGGCTCGGCACCCACTTCATGCGGGGCATCGACGTCGAGGGCAGTTCCCTGCGCCTCTACGAGGATCTCGGGCGGCAGCTCCTCCGGCTCGACCTCACCCCGCGCCAGCGCTTCCACGGTGTCTCGGCGGTCGTCGGCGTCGTCGTGAGCAACGCACTCGACATGGGCCAGGAACCGCCGCCGTCCGTCCTCGACGGCGCCGTCGACCGCGACGAATTCCTCGGCCGCTACGCCGCCACCTGGCGCACCCTCGACCCGGACGCCTACCCCTTCGTCCACAGCATCGTCGACGAATTCGACGGCCACGACGACAAGGACCAGTTCCTCGGCGCCCTCGATCTCACCCTCGCCGGCCTCCGCCTCCAGGCCGGCCTCTGACCCGGCCCGCTACCTACGGGGACAGGGGGTTACAGTGCCGGGATCTCGGCCGGCACCAGACCGGCCTGCCGCAGCAGCCCGTACAGATCGGTCTCGCCCCAGAACTCGACGATGACGCCGTCCACCAGGCGGTACGACTTGACGCCGGTCATGGTCAGGTCGCGGCCGGTGCGGTCGTGGGTGTACGTGAGCGTGAACGCGACCGACACCCGGTCGCCCGCGGCGAACAGATCGTCCACGCGCAGGCGGCAGTTGGACAGCCCCGGCGTCAGCACCGAGCCCTCCGGGTACGACCGGCCGCGTACGTGCTGCCCGGCGCCGTGCACGACGACGTCCTCGGCGACCAGGTCCTTCAACTCCCCGACCTCCAGGGTCTCGAAGACCCGGAGATAGCGGCGGACGGTCTCGGTGTTGCGCCGTTCGACTGCGGAAGGGGTCTGCTCGGCATCGGTGGTCGGAGTGGTCGGAGTGGCCACAGCGCGTCTCCTCCTCGTGCGTCGTCGTGCGTCCTCGTGCGGGGTCAGAAACGGGCGCGGTCGGCCGCCGCCTCGCCGTGCCGCCAGCCCTCGGCGTCGCGGCCCTTGAGCCGTGAGGTGGTCGTGGTCGGGAACATCCGGCGGGTCGCGTCCCGTACGTCCACCTCGCGGGCGGCCAGCACCGGCAGCAGGTCGGCGGGCGCCGCCGTCTCGGCCGTGGCCCGCTCGGTGGCGGCGGCCAGCCGTTCACGGATCCGGCCCGCGTAACCGATCAGGAAGGACTCGCGGAAATTCCGGGAGCGGGAGGTGCCGCGGTGCAGGGCGTGGTCGGCCTGGACCAGCAGGGAGGTGTAGAGCAGCTCGACGGCCTCCAGATCGGTTCCGTAACCGACCACCGTCGAGAAGCCGAAGTCGGCGGACCATACGGACTCGCAGCGGTTCGCCGCCGCGACGGCGTCCAGCAGCAGGGCCTTCGCGCCCTCGTACGGGCGGTCCACGCCGATCCTGCGGGCCCCGGGGCCCGCGCCCGTACCCGTGCCGTGGGCCGCCGCGGTGAGCAGGGCCTCGTCGATGCTGTGCCGGGTCATCAGGTGCTGGGCCTTGGCCGAGAGGGCCTCGGCCTCCTCCGGGAAGCCGGTGGACTCCGCCTTCGCGAGCAGGGCCCGGATGCGGGCCAGCATCTTGGAGGGCGGCGGCGCCTGTGTGGCGGGGGCCAGCGGGGTGATGCGGGGGAGGGCGGCGTAGAGGCGGAGCAGCTCCACGAAGGTGGTGGCGGCCGAGAAACGGTCGAGCTTTTCCGCTTGCGCGAAGGGCGTCAGGAAAGGGGCTTTTCCTTTTTGCATGGTGTGGGCGAGGCGTTCGTGGCGCGGGTCCAGTTCGCGGGAGGCCATACGGATCAGGTCCCGCACCTGCCAGCCGCGGGATTCGGCTTCCCGTACGACGTTTCTTGCCGTCCCGCCGGCTGCCCGCTCCCAATCGCCGCCTGCCGCGGCCAGTACGGACGCCGCCGCGTCCACGGCGTCGCCTCCGGCGCGGACCCGCGCCCACGCTCCCTCGAACTCCTCCACGCCCCTATCTTCCCCCGGCCCACCCGGGCCCCGTCACCCGCTACCCGTACGTGCGGACCCGCTCCCCGCGGAGGGCGGTGCGTGAGGTCTCCTGCGGAGGACGGTAACCATCAGGGGCGCGGGGAACTGCGCGCTCAGCCCCCACCGGGCCGGTGGTCGCAAAAACAACAGCGTCTGCCCCGCTGGGGGCGGTTTTTGACCCGCAGCCCCGCGCGGGCTGAGCGCGCAGTTCCCCGCGCCCCTAAAGGGGCGCCCTCCTCCGTGGGAGGGCACCCCGTCCCCGGGAGGGGCCCCAGGCCGGGGCTAGGCCGTGAGGGGGTCGAGGACCAGGGGGCGGACGCGGCCTTCGATCATCGCGCCGAGCCCCTGGACGGCGACGGTGTCGGGCCGGGGCGCGATGTGGACGGGCATGCCCGTGGCCTGGCCGAGCATGAGGTCGAGCCCGGGCATGAGCGCGCTGCCACCGGCAAGCATGATGCCCCGATCGGCGAGATCGGCGACGAGATCGGGCGGGCACGCCCGCAGGACGGTGGTGATCGCGTCGAGCACGGACGTGAGGGGAGTCCGCATGGCGTGCCGTACACCCTCGGTCTCGACCTGGACGGAGCGGGCGAGCCCGCTGACGACGTCGCGCCCGTACACCTCGGTGGTGACGGTGCCGCCGGTGCCGGGGGAGCCGAGCATCTGGTGCAGCGGCCGCACCGACTGCGTCGGCAGCATCAGCTCGTGGTGGTTGCGCAGGTGCTGGATGACGGCCCGGTCGATCGCGTCGCCGCCGACCGGCACGGTCTCCGCGGCGACGATGGAGCCGAGCGAGAGGACGGCGACCTGCGTCGTACCGGCCCCGCAGACGACGATCATCGTGGCCTCAGGGTGCTCGACGGGCAGCCCGCTGCCGACCGCCGCCGCGATGAGGGTGTCCACCAGCTCGACCTTGCGCGCGCCGAGCCCGTACAGCGTCTCGATGGCCGCGCGCCGCGCGATCGGCTCGCTGCCGTGCGGCATGCACACGGCGGCGCGCAGCACCGGCATGCGCCGCCACCGCTTGCCGAGCTTGTCGCCGAGCACGTGCTTGAGCATCCGCCGGGCCATCTCGATGTCGACGACGGCGCCGCTCGCGACCGGCCGGGCGACCCGGATGTGGCCGGGGGTGCGCCCGGCCATCTGCTCGGCGCGCTCGCCCACGGCGATCAGCGCGCCGGTGCGGATGTCGACCGCGGCCACGCTCGGCTCGTCGGCGACGACGCCGACGTTGCGGACGTAGACGCGGGTGCGGGCGGCGCCGATGTCGACGGCCACCGAGCAGCGGCGGAGCTGTTCCAGCGTGGGACTCGTGTACGTCACAGCAGACCCCCGGAGGTGGTGCGGGCGGCGCCCGGCCGCTTGTCCGCGGGCGTGGCGTCGTAGCTGGCCAGTGCCCAGATGATGAAGACGTCGATGGCGATCATGACCACCGACCAGACCGGCTGGTACGGCAGGAACATGAAGTTGGCGATCATGTTGAGACCGGCGATGAGGATGCCGCCCCAGCGGGCCCAGGCCGCGCCGGACAGCAGGCCGAAGCCGACGAGGACGGCGACGACGCCGAGCGCGAGGTGGATCCAGCCCCAGGCGGTCACGTCGAACTGGTACGTGTAGTTGCGCGTGGACACGTACACCGAGTCCTTGGCGATCCCGACGATCCCTTCGAGGATCGCCAGCACCCCGCCGAACACGAGCATCATCGCGGCGAAGACGGTGCCGCCGAGCGCCCACTCGTTCTCGCGGGGCGTCGGTCCGGTCGGCGGCGGGGGCGCGTGCCCCGGCCCCGGTGGCGGCGGTGGCGGCGGGGTGGGCGTCTCCTGGCTCATGCGGGCTCCCGAGTGCGTCGGCGGTGCGTCAGCGTCCACGGCGGGCCCGGCCGACTCCGTCTCCGGCCCCGGCACAGACCGGGGGAGACCGTTTCCGACAATGACACGCCTTTATGACAAAAGGATCTGACGATCAGTCGGACAAGGCGAGCGCGGGGCGGACGCGACTGCGCCGTACGGGTGGCCAGGGCGCCCGTACGGCGTAGCGCACGCGGGACGGGCGGGTCTCAGCCCTCGGTGCCGTCCGGCTCCTCCAGGCGGAAGCCGACCTTCATGCCGACCTGGTAGTGCTCGACCTCGCCGTCCACGATGTGGCCGCGGACCTCCGTGATCTGGAACCAGTCCAGGCCGCGCAGCGTCTGCGCGGCCCGCTTGACGCCGTTGCGCACGGCGGCGTCCACGCCCTCGTGCGAGGTGCCGACGATCTCGGTGACCCGGTAGGTGTGCTCGGCCATGACGGACCTTTCCCTCGATGGGTGAGTGCTCCGGTTCCCTCGGTGGAACCGCACACCCCGCGTCTGCCCCCCTCGCTGTCCCTCCACCGTGCCCCAGGCCCGTGAGCCACGCATCACGGCGGACGCCCCTGGCCCCACAACCGGGCATATCATCCTCAAGTGGACGATGTGCGGAGCGCGACCCCCTGGCCCACCGCCGTGATGCGCTGGATCCCGGCCGCCATGATCGTCGCCGGAGTGGTGTTCGACCTCGCCACCCCGAACCCGTACACCGGTGACACCATGCTGGCCGGCGCCTGTGTCCTCGCCGGCGCCACCCAGTCGGCCCGTACCGCCCTGCTGACCTGCGGCACCGCGATGGCGGGCGTGATCGCCCTGACGATCGAGAACGGCATCTTCGGCAGCGGCATCGGCCTGTCCGAGATCCTCAACGTCCTGCTGTCGGCCGTCATCGGCCTGTCCGTCAACCGGGTGCTGGCCCGCTCCGGGCGGCGGCTGGCCACCGTGCGGGACGTCGCCGAGTCCGCGCAGCGCGCCCTGCTGCCCGAACCGCCGCACCGGCTCGGCCCGCTCGCCATCGCCGCCCGCTACGAGGCCGCGCAGAGCGGGGCGCGGATCGGCGGCGACGTCTACGCGGCCGAGCACACGCGCTACGGCGTACGGCTGCTGATCGGCGACGTGCGCGGCAAGGGGATGGGCGCGGTCGCCACCGTCTCGGTGCTGCTCGGCGCCTTCCGCGAGGCCGCGGACGAGGAACCGGACCTGGCCGGCCTCGCCCACCGCCTCGACCGCGCCCTGGAGCGCGACCGCGCGCGTCGTCCGGGCGAGGAGGAGCTGGAGGGCTTCGCGACCGGCCTGCTGGCCGAATTCACGGACGGTACGGGCCCCGGCCGTACGGGCGAGCCCGGCCGTACGGACTCCGGCCGTACGGCCCCCGGCGGCCGGCTGCGGCTGCTCAACCGCGGCCACCCGCCCCCGTATCTGCTGCACGGCAGCACCGTCCGCACCCTCGAACCGGCCACCCCCGACCTTCCGTTCGGCATGAGCGCGCTCGGCGGCGTCCGCTCGGCGCCGGACGAGGTGGAGCTGCCCGGGGACGCCACGCTGCTGCTGGTCACCGACGGGGTGACCGAGGCCCGCGACCGGAACGGCGTCTTCTACGACCCCGAGGCCCGGCTGCCGCGCCTCGGCCCCTTCGGCGGCCCCGGCCGCGGACCGGGCGGCGGCCCGCAGCAGGCCATCGACGTCCTGCTGCGGGACCTGGCCGACTGGACCGGCGGTGTGGCGCTCGCCGACGACCGCGCGGTGCTGGCGGTCAGCCCGTGCCCGCCGTGAACCGCGCAGCCGTCAGTGATGGAAGGCGGTCGCCACGCTCTCCGGGCGGTTCAAGGGGTGCGGCTGGCGGCGCAGTTCCGGCAGCAGCCGGGTGAGGTCGTCCATCAGCAGGTCCGCGAGATCCTCGGAGAAGCCGTTGCGGACGACGACGCGCAGCACCGCGAGGTCCTGCCGGTCGGCCGGATAGGTGTAAGCCGGGACCAGCCAGCCGTGCTCGCGCAGCCGCCGCGACACGTCGAAGACGTCGAAGTTCTCCACGCCGGGCGCGGTGGTGAAGGCGAAGACCGGCAGCTGGTCGCCCTCGGTGACCAGCCGGAAGTCACCGAGTTTCGCGATCCGCGCGGACAGCGACATCGCCACGTCCCGGCTGGCCTGCTGCACCGCGCGGTAACCGTCCTTCCCCAGCCGCAGGAAGTTGTAGTACTGCGCGACGACCTGGGCGCCGGGCCGGGAGAAGTTCAGCGCGAAGGTCGGCATGTCTCCGCCGAGGTAGTTGACCCGGAAGACCAGCTCCTCGGGCAGCGCCTCCGCGTCCCGCCACAGCGCCCAGCCGACCCCCGGGTAGACCAGCCCGTACTTGTGGCCCGAGGTGTTGATCGACGCCACCCGCGGCAGCCGGAAGTCCCACACCAGGTCCTCGTCGAGGAAGGGCGCGATCATGCCGCCGGAGGCGCCGTCCACATGCACCGGGATGTGCGTGCCGGTCCGCTCCTCGTACGCGTCCAGCGCCGCGCAGATCTCCGCGACCGGCTCGTACGACCCGTCGAAGGTGGAGCCGAGCACCGCGACGACACCGATGGTGTTCTCGTCGCACAGCGCGAGCGCCGCGTCGGCGTCCAGATGCAGCCGGTCGCCGTCCATCGGCGCCAGCCGCGCCTCGACCTCCCAGAAGGCGCAGAACTTCTCCCAGCACACCTGGACGTTGGCGCCCATCACCAGATTGGGGCGGGCGGTCGCCGGATACGCCGGGGTGCGCCGCATCCAGCGCCGCTTGAGCGCCATCCCGGCGAGCATGCACGCCTCGGACGAGCCGGTGGTGGAACAGCCGACGGCCGCGGACGGGTCGGGCGCGTTCCACAGGTCGGCGAGGATCGACACGCAGCGCCGCTCCAGCTCGGCGGTGCGCGGGTACTCGTCCTTGTCGATCATGTTCTTGTCGGCGCACTCCGCCATCAGCACCCCGGCCTGCGGCTCCATCCAGGTGGTGACGAAGGTCGCCAGATTCAGCCGGGAGTTGCCGTCGAGCATCAGCTCGTCGTGCACGATCTGATACGCGGCGTGCGGCGACATCGGGCCGTCGGGCAGCTTGTGCTTGGGCGGGGCGGTGGTCCGGCCGGCGACCGGGTCCGCCTCGCCGAAGAACGGGTTGACAGCGATGTTGCGGGCGGTGTCCGTGCCCTTGTGCAGCGACATGTCGGCCTTCCGTGGCAAGCCCGGCGGCGGTGCGCGCGGGCGGCTATCACGACCCGCCCAGCCTGCACCCGCCCGGCGGTCCGCGGGCGCGGACTCGCTCAGGAGTCCGTCAGCACCAGCCACTTCTTGCCGTCGATCAGCTCGCGCACCGCGTCCAGATGGCCCGCGTGGCAGGCCGTCTCGACGGTGACGTGCAGGATCGCCTCGCGCAGGTCGCGGATGGAGTTGTCGGGGCCGAACAGTTCGGCGGGCCACCAGGCCGGGGGCGTCGACAGGGGGGTCCTGACGATGACGGCGTCCGCCAGCGCGCTCTGGTCGCGGTAGAGGTCGAGGACGCTGGCCGCCGGGACGTCCGGGCCGACCTGCCAGGCGTCGTCGGGACCGGTCAGCGCCGCGTCGATGACCTCCTGCTCGCCCGCCACGACCCCGCGGAACCAGAAGCGCTCCACGTCCAGCGCCAAGTGCCGGACCAGGCCGAGGCAGTTCCAGCCCGAGGGCAGCACGGGGCGGCGCAGCGCCTCCTCGTCGAGCCCGTCCAGCGCGCCGAGCACATGGCGCCGTTGCGCGTCGAGATACGCCAGCAGCATCTCGCTCTCCGGGTCCAGCGGGACGACGGTCGTTTCCGGCACGGGGATCTCCAGGAGTCGGGGGAAGGGTGCGGGCCGGTGCGGTTCGGCCGGCACCGACGGATGCGGCCGGCCGGCCCGCGCCGACGGGCGCGGCCGGTCAGCCCGCGCTGGCGAGCGACAGCTTGGCGGCGAAGCCCAGGAAGACGCCCGCGGCGCCCGCGGACAGGCCCGCGGCCAGCCGGCGCCTGCGGCGGAAGGCCGCGGCCAGATAGCTGCCGCCGAATATCAGCAGCGACAGATACGTGATGCTGAACAGCTGCGCCCACGCGCCGAGCACCAGGAACGACAGCGCCGGGTGCGCGTAGTCCGGGTCGACGAACTGCACGAAGAAGGCGATGAAGAAGAGGATCGCCTTCGGGTTGAACAGGCTGACGATCAGCGCCCTGCGGTACGGCCGCTCCACCGGCTCGGCGGCGACAGCGGCGGCAGCACCCACGGCGGGGGCCGCCCCGCCCGTACTCTCGGCGTCCGCCTCCACCGCCAGGGCCGCGCGCCGCACCGTACGCTCGCGCCACATCTGCCGGGCGCCGCGCAGCATCCCCACCGCGAGCCAGGTCAGATAGCCGGCGCCGGCGAACTTCACGATGTCGAAGGCGATCGGGCTGGCCTTGAGCAGCGACGCCACCCCGGCCGCCGACAGCGTCATCAGCACGGTGTCCCCGCACACCACCCCGGCCGCCGCGCGGTACCCCACCCGGCGCCCCCGGCGGGCCGCGACCGACACCACATACAGCGAATTCGGACCGGGCAGCAGCACGATCACCGCCAGCCCGGCCAGATACGTCGACAGATCCGTAGTCCCCAGCATCGGACAAGTGTGTCACCGGGGTACGACAACGGCCGCCGGTTTCCTGCCGGAAGCCGGCCCGACGGGGGGCAGTCGCGCACCAGCACCACGGCCGTGCCGTACGCGCACACCTCCGTGCCCCGGCCGGCCGCCGCCCGCAGGCCCGGCGCGGCCGGTGCTACTCCAGGCGGGGCGCCTGCTGCGGGGCCGGGCAGATCCGCCGGCCCTCGTGGTCGAAGACGTACAGATGGGCCAGGTCGACCAGGAGCGGGACGCGGTCGCCGCGGCGCACCCGGATGTCGGGGCCGGTACGGACGACGAGGTCGCCGGTCTGTGTCTCGGGCCCGCCGGCCGGCCGGTCCATCACGGTCACCGGGGCGCGCCCGGGGGCGTGCGTGGGGCGCGGCGGGACGCCGTTCGCCGAACCGTTGGAGGAGCCGTTCTCCTTCACGCCGGTGCCGCCGCCCTCCCGGGCCGGTACCGACGCCTGGATCCGCCGGGCCGCCTTCTGCGCGAGCTTGCCGAGCCCCGTGCCCGCGCCGCCGGCCGAGCGCCGGGCCGCCGAGCGGGACTGCTGCTGGGCCGGCCGCGGCGCCTCCAGCTCGGGCACGACCGCGGGCCGCGACCCGGTGTTGAGGTGCACCAGCGACTCGTGCCCCTGGTACTCGACGTGCTCCACGATGCCGCTCAGCACGACCTCGCCGGCGTGCGCCTGGCTGGGCTGCGCGATCCGCACCGCCTCGGAACGGATGCCGACGATGATCCGGCGGCCCTGCTGGATGCGGAGCATCTGGTGGTCCAGGCTGAGCGGTTCGGGCATGCCGAGCCGCTGCCGGCCGAAGTCGATCCACATGCCGCCGCCGAGCGGCGCGAGCACGGTGGCCTGGAGCAGATTGATCCGCGGGGTGCCGACGAAGGCGGCGACGAAGACGTTCTCCGGCAGGTGGTACGCCTCGCGGGGCGTGCTGAGCTGCTGGAGCACCCCGCTGCGCATGATCGCCACCCGGTCGCCCAGCGACATCGCCTCGGCCTGGTCGTGCGTCACGTACACCGTCGTGACGCCCATGCCGTGGGTCAGCCGGGCGATCTCGGCGCGCAGATGGGCGCGCAGCTTGGCGTCGAGATTGGACAGCGGCTCGTCCATCAGGAAGACCGACGGGTGCCGGGAGATCGCCCGGCCCATCGCGACGCGCTGCCGCTCGCCGCCGGAGAGCTGGCCGGGGTAGCGGTCCAGGATCTCCTCGATGCCGAGGATGCGGGCGGTCTCGTCGACGCGCGGCCCGTGCTCCTCGCCGGGCATCTCGAAGCGCAGCGGGAATCCGATGTTCTCCCGGCTGGTCATGCTGGGGTAGAGCGCGAAGTTCTGGAAGACCATCGCCATCCGGCGGTCGCCGGGGGCCAGGTCGTTGGAGTACTCCCCGTCGAGCAGCAGCTCGCCCGTGGTGATGTCCTCCAGGCCCGCGATCATCCGCAGGACGGTGGACTTGCCGCAGCCGGACGGGCCGAGCAGCACCAGGAACTCGCCGGGCGCGATGTCGAGCGAGAACCTGTCCACGGCCGGCGACGGCTGCTTCGGGTAGTACTTGGAAACTTCGTGCAGGGTGATGGCGCGAGTCATAACGGGAGCCGCCAGGTGGTCGGACGCGGTGACGGGGCACGTGGGGGGAGACTTGCCAGACTTGCGAAACTTGGGGTGGTGCGTGGATGACGCTGCGGAGAAGGTAGTGCACCGACGGCAGGTTGCGGAACGTTTGTATCAACACTGGATTGATACTTTTGATCCGTGACGAACATCGCGCTCGGCCCGAGCTGGCTCGACCCGGACCATCTGATCAACACCTACGGCCTGTGGGGCGTACTGCTGATCGTGTTCGCCGAGTCCGGGCTCCTCATCGGATTCTTCCTGCCCGGGGACTCACTGCTGTTCACGACCGGTCTGCTGGTGGCGACCGGAACCCTGCACCAGCCGCTGGCACTGGTGGCCGCGCTGATCGCGGTCGCGGCCGTGGCCGGTGAACAGGTCGGATATCTGTTCGGCCGCAAGGTCGGGCCTTCGCTGTTCCGCCGCCCCGACTCCCGGCTGTTCAAGATGGAGAATATCGAGAAGGCACATGCCTTTTTCGAGCATCACGGACCCAAGGCGATCGTGATGGCGTGCTTCGTACCGATCGTGCGCACGTTCACCCCGATCGTCGCAGGCGTCAGCCGAATGAACTATCGCACCTTCGTCACCTTCAACCTCATCGGCGGAACGCTGTGGGGAGCCGGTGTCACGCTGCTCGGTTACTGGCTCGGCCAGATCGAATTCGTGCACAAGAACATCGAGGCGATGCTCGTCCTGGTGGTGCTGATCTCGGTGGTGCCCATTGGCATCGAATATCTGCGCTCCAAGAGCAAGGCGAAGAAGAACGGGACCGCGAACGCGGGCGGCAATGCGTCGAACGCGGCCGCGGAATCCGTGATTCCGGGTGCCGCGGCCGGCGACCCCGAGCCGGTCCCGGTCGCGCAGCGCACGGCGGGCCCGGGGCGGCATCGCGCACAGAAGCGCTGATCAGCGGTGTTGGAGGACGGCAAGCCGGATGCGGACGAGGTCCGCTCGGAATTCACGCCCCCCACGGGTGTGCCGGTGCCGCCCGCGCCTGAACCGCCGGGTTCCGGTTTCGCGCCGCCGACGCAGCCGATTCCGCAGGCCCAGCCGAATCCCCAGCAGTCCCCGCCGCCGGGACCCACCGCCGTGACCCCGTCCTTCGGGCCTTTCACCCCGCCCGAAGGAATTCCCGTGGTCGTCCTGCCGCCGCACGACGCGCGGTGGCAGGACCGTATGCGGGCGATGGTCCGCATTCCCGTCACCGAACGGCCCGAGCCCGTACCGCCCGCCGACCGGCAGGAATCCGCGCAGTTCGTTCCCGTTCCGCGGATCCTCGACCTGACGCTGCGGATCGGCGAACTGCTGCTCGCGGGCGGCGAGGGCGCCGAGGACGTCGAGGCGGCGATGCTCGGCGTCAGTTACGCGTACGGCCTGGCCCGGGTCGAGCCCAATGTCACCTTCACGCTGCTGGGCATCTCCTTCCAGCCGTCGCTGACCGACCCGCCGCTGACGATGAGCCGCACCGTGCGCCGCCGGGGCACCGACTACACCCGGCTGGCCGCGGTCTTCCAGCTCGTCGAGGAGATCACCGCGCACGAGGCGACGCTGGAGGACGCCTACCGCCGGCTCGCCGACATCCGCCGCAACCGGCACCCGTACGGCACCTGGGTGCTGACCGGGGCGGCCGGGCTGCTCGCGGGCGCGGCGAGCGTCCTGGTCGGCGGTGGCCCGGTGATCTTCGCCGCCGCCGCGCTGGCCGCGATGCTCGGCGACCGGCTGGCGTGGCTGCTGGCCGGGCGCGGGCTGCCGGAGTTCTACCAGTTCGCCGCGGCGGCGATGCCGGCCGCCGCGATGGGCGTGGCCATCGCCCGCTACGCGCACTGGATCCCGGGCGCGCACGGCGTCCAGGCGTCCGCCGTCATCACCGGCGGGCTGTTCGCGCTGCTGCCCGGCCGCGCGCTGGTGGCCGCCGTCCAGGACGGCCTGACCGGCTTCTACATCACCGCCTCGGCCCGGCTGCTGGAGGTGATGTATCTGGTCGTCGGCCTCGTCATCGGCGTCACCGTCGTGCTCTACGCGGGCTTCACCGCGCTCGGCGCCGACCTCGACCCGGACCAGGCGCTGCGCGCGTACGACCGCCCCTGGGTGCAGCTGCCGGCCGCGATGGTGCTGACGCTGGCCTTCGCCGTACTGCTCCAGGTGGAGCGCGGGGTGCTGCCGCTGGTCACGCTCAACGGCGGGATCGCCTGGACCGTCTACGGCGTGCTGCACCAGCAGGCGGGCGGCAACCAGGTGGCCGCGACGGCCGTGGCGGCCGGGCTCGTCGGCCTGTTCGGGCAGCTCATGGCCCGCTACCGGTACGTGTCGGTGCTGCCGTACGTGACCGCCGCGATCGGGCCGCTGCTGCCCGGCTCCGCCACCTACTTCGGGCTGCTCGCGCTCACCCACAAGCACTCCGACCAGGCGTTCACGCAGCTGACCCGGGCCGCGGCCCTGGCGCTGGCGATCGCCGTCGGCGTCAATCTCGGCGGCGAACTGGCCCGGCTGGTGCTCAAGACGCCTGGACCCGCGGCCCCCCGGGGCGCGGCCAAGCGCACCCGGGGATTCTGAGGTTCCGCGCGGGGCGCGCTCAGGCCGGATCGGACGGGATCGGGCGGGATCAGACCGGATCAGCCGGTATCAGCCGGTATCAGCCGGTATCAGCCGGTATCAGGCGGGGTAATTGCCGGCCGCCAGGTCGGCGAGCAGGCTCGGGTGCGTGGGCTCCCAGCCGAACCGCTCGCGGGTGAGCGTCGCGGTGGACGGCTGGTCGAAGCCGAAGATGGTGCCGAGGAAGCCGAAGCCCTCGGCCGGTACGGCCTTGGTCTCCAGGCCGAGTTCGGCCGCGATCGTCCCGGCGATGGTCAGCATGCTGTCGCCCTCGTCGCCGACCGCGTGCGCCACGGTGCCGGGCTCGCCCTGCTCCAGGACCAGCCGGAAGAGCCGGGCGGCGTCCTTGCGGTGCACGGCGGGCCAGCGCTGGGCGCCGTCACCGACGTAACCGGACACGCCCGTCTGCCGCGCCGCCCTGATCAGGAATCCGGCGAAGCCGTACGGGCCGCCCTCGTCGTGCACCGAGCGCGGCAGCCGGACGACGCCGGAGCGCACGTCCTGCGCGGCCAGGGCCAGTGCCGCCTGCGCGTTGCGGAACCGGCCGCTCGCCGGGCCCTCCAGCGGGCCCTGGTCCTCCTCGGTGGACGCCCGGCCCGGGACCGCGGGGGTGCCGGAGGCGATCACCAGCGGTTTGCCGGTGCCCTTGAGGGCGTCGCCGAACGCCTCGACCGCGAGGGCCTCCTCGGCGACGCAGCGGTCGAAGTCGGTGAAGTCGTTGCCGAAGGCGAGGTGGATCACCCCGTCGGCCTCGGCGGCGCCCGCCCGCAGGCTCGCCGGGTCGGTGAGGCTGCCGCTCAGCGGGGTGGCGCCGGCGGCCGTGACGGCCTTGGCCGAGGACTCGGACCGCGCGAGCGCCAGCACCTCGTGGCCCGCGGCGAGCAGTTCGGGGACGACGGCGGAGCCGATTCCGCCGCTGGCACCGGTGACGAAGACACGCATGGGGAACTCCCAGAGTGATGAGACTACGGTCCCATCACCGTAACAGAGTGATGGGACAAAGGTCCCATTGATAGGCTGGGGCCATGCCGCGATGGGAACCCGACGCGCGTGCGCGCCTTGTCGTCGCCGCGCTGCACCTGTTCACGGAACAGGGCTACGACGAAACGACCGTCACCCAGATCGCCGAGCGCGCCGGGCTGACCAAGAGCACCTTCTTCCGGCACTTCCCCGACAAGCGGGAAGTGCTCGCCGCCGGCCAGGAGACGCTGTCCGGGCTCTTCGCCGAGGGCATCGCCGACGCTCCGGAGGGCGCCACCGCGCTGGACGCGGTCGGCGCGGGCCTGGACCGCGCGTGCTCCACCATGACGTCCTTCAACCGCGAGCTGGGCTCCCGGATGAGCGCGGCCATCGCGGCCAACGCCGAACTGCGCGAACGGCACCGGCTCAAGCAGGTCGGCATGGCCGCCGCCATGGCGGACGCGCTGCGCGCCCGCGGCGTGCCGCAGGCCGTGGCCGCCCTCGCCGCCGAGATGGGCGTGCTCGCCTTCTCGGAGGCGTTCACGGCGTGGGTCGCGGCGGACGAGGCACCCGACGACGGCACGGACCGTACGGGCGGCACGGGCGGCACGGGCGGCACGGGCGACGCTGGTGACGGCGACGGCGAAGGCATGGTCGCGCTGGCCCGCGCCGCGCTGGACCGGCTGCGCGGCGCGCTCGCGGAACTGGGCTGACGGGCCGACCGGGCCGACGCGGCGCCGGCACACGCAAAACGCCGGGCGGGCCGGGAACGCGTCGTACCGCGCACCCGGCCCGCCCGGCGTTCGTACGACGCGGGGCGGGACGGCTCAGTGGCCGGGGCCCTGCTCCTTCAGCCGGCGGAAGGAGTCCTCGATCTCCGCCTCGGCCTCGGTGCGGCCCACCCAGTTGGCGCCCTCGACGGACTTGCCGGGCTCCAGGTCCTTGTAGACCTCGAAGAAGTGCTGGATCTCAAGACGGTCGAACTCGCTCACGTGGTGAATGTCACGCAGGTGCTCCACGCGCGGGTCCGAGGCCGGCACGCACAGCACCTTGTCGTCGCCGCCGGCCTCGTCCGTCATCCGGAACATGCCGATGGCGCGGCACTTGATGAGGCAGCCGGGGAACGTCGGCTCGTCCAGGATGACCAGCGCGTCCAGCGGGTCGCCGTCCTGGCCGAGGCTGTCCTCGATGAAGCCGTAGTCGGCCGGGTAACTGGTCGAAGTGAAGAGCCTGCGGTCCAGGCGGATACGACCGGTCTCGTGGTCCACCTCGTACTTGTTCCGCGAACCCTTCGGGATCTCGATCGTGACGTCGAACTCCAAGGCCCTACTCCTCCATGATCAGCGCATACTGCGGGTGATTAAGTGTCTCCCACGCATGTGGGTGGTCGCGAAAGGGGCTGGTCGGGGGTGCCGCTCGGCAGAACGTGGCAGGTCGTGGCGGGTTCGGCCGCGATAGGTCTGGCGGTGGCCCTCGGGGCGGTGGCCGCCTCGGGCCCGTGGGATTCCGGCCAGCGTACGGCGGAGCGCCGGCACGCCGCCGACCGGGACCGGGTCCTGGCCGCCGCCGGACACCGGCACACACCGCCCCCGCGCACTCCCGCCGTCACGCCGCCCGCACCGTCGGCCGCGCCCGTGCTGCTGCCCGCGCCCGCCTCGGCGACCGGCGCCGGCAAGGGAGCCTCGGCCGGTTCCGCCTCGGCGACCGGCACCGCGCCCGACCCGGCCGCCCTCAAGGCGCTGCTCGACCCGCTGATGGCCTCGGACGGGCTCGGCACGCTGCGCACCGGGATCGTCGTGGACGCCGCCACAGGCACGGTGCTGTACGACCACCGGGCCGCCACGCCGTCCACCCCGGCGTCCACCACCAAGCTCGCCACCGCCACGGCCGCCCTCGCCACGCTCGGCGCGGGACACCGGCTCACCACCACGGTCGTGCTCGGCAAGGACGGCCGCGTCGTCCTGGTCGGCGGCGGCGACCCCACCCTGGAACTGGGCGGGCTCGCCGACGACACCGCCGCCGCCCTCAAGGCACGCGGCGCCACGTCCGTACGGCTCGGCTACGACACCTCGCTGTACAGCGGCAGTTCGCTGCACCCCATCGGGCACAACGAGAACCTGGCGCCCGTCACCGCGCTGATGGTCCGCGAGGGGCGGCTGGACGACAGCGACAGCGGCACCGCCGACCGGTCGTTCACCCCGGCGCGGGACGCCGCCGACGCCTTCGCCGACCTGCTGCGGGACCGGGGCATCACCGTCGAGGGCGCCGTCTCCGAGCACAGCGGACGCGGCGGTACGCGGCTGGCGGCGCATCAGTCCGCGCCGCTGGACGAGCTGGTCGAGCGGATGCTGACCAACAGCGACAACGACCTGGCCGAGGCGCTGGCCCGGCAGGTCGCCCGGGCCACCGGGCGGCCCGCGAGCTTCGCCGGCGGCGCGGCGGCGATCCCCGACGTGCTGCGGCGGCTCGGGGTGCCGCTGCCCGGCGCGTCCTTCCACGACGGCAGCGGCCTCGACGGCACCGACAAGGTCGCCGCGACGACCCTGGCGCGGATCCTCGCGCTCGCCGCGAGCCCGGCCCACCCCGAACTGCGGCCGGTGCTCACCGGGTTGCCGGTCGCCGGATTCACCGGCACGCTCGCCGACCGCTTCCGCGCCACGCGCGGTGCCGGCGTCGTGCACGCCAAGACCGGCACCCTCACCGGCACCAACACCATCGCGGGCACCACCGTCACCCCGGCCGGCCGCCTGCTCGCCTTCGCGTTCCTGACCGACGGCACCACCGACGCCGACGCGGCCCAGTCCGCCCTCGACCGCCTGGCCACGGCCCTGACGCGCTGACCGCAGGCCGCCCCGTACGGCGTCCGCGCCCGCCGGAAGCGACCCCCGGGCGACCGCGAAGTACCCCCTCGGCGATCCCGGAGCAGGGGCAACCTGTTGGTGGGGCAGCCCAAAACGGGGGCGGCAACGTACCGTGAAGGCATGACGAGCATCGGTGGAAGCGAGATGGTCGACTGGAACCTCGCCGTGGCGACCGCGCAGCGGTTGACGCGCCCGGGGCCTGAGGTGAGCCGGGACGAGGCCCGCGCCATCGTGGCGGAGCTGCGCGCGCACGCGCAGGAGTCGGAAGCACATGTGCGGGCGTTCACCCGGATGTACGGGGACGCCGAGGTGCCCCCGCACGGCACACCGGTCCTCATCGTGGACCGCGCGGGCTGGGTGAAGGCCAATGTCGCCGGCTTCCGCGAGATCATGAAGCCGCTGCTCGGCAAGATGCAGTCGCGCCGCCCGGGCGGCCCCGGCGGCGTCGTGCTCGGCACCGTCGGCGGCAAGGTCACCGGCGTCGAGGTCGGCATGCTGCTGAGCTTCCTGTCCTCCCGGGTGCTCGGCCAGTACGAGACCTTCGCGCCGCCGACCCGCGAACTGCCCGCAGGACCGGCCAAGCCCGGACCCGGCGAGTCCCGCGCCGGACGCCTGCTGCTGGTCGCGCCCAACATCGTGCACGTCGAACGCGAACTGGACGTCGACCCGCACGACTTCCGGCTGTGGGTGTGCCTGCACGAGGAGACCCACCGCACCCAGTTCTCCGCCGTGCCCTGGCTGCGCGACCACATCGAGAACGAGATCCAGTCCTTCCTCGGCGAGACCGAACTGGACGCCTCCACCGTCATCGAACGGGTCCGCGAAGCCGTGCAGTCCTTCACCGGCTCCGGCGGCGGCAAGGAAGAAGACGCCGCGGATCCCGCCGGGGCCGCCGACGGCGCGTCGCGCGACGAGGACGGCCGCAGCCTGGTCGACCTCGTCCAGACGCCCACCCAGCGCGAGATCCTGGCCCGGCTCACCGCCGTGATGTCGCTGCTCGAAGGCCACGCCGACTACGTGATGGACGGCGTCGGCCCCGACGTGGTGCCGTCGGTGGCGGAGATCCGGGAGAAGTTCAGCCAGCGGCGGGCCAGCGGCGCCGGCCGGCTCGACCAGGCGCTGCGCCGCCTGCTCGGCCTGGACGCCAAGCTGCGCCAGTACCGCGACGGCGAGCGCTTCGTGCGCGCCGTCGTCAAGGAGGTCGGCATGGACGGCTTCAACCGGGTGTGGACCTCGCCCAACACCCTCCCCACCAAATCGGAGATCGCCAAACCCGCGGAGTGGGTCGCGCGGGTGCACAGCCGTAGCGAATCGTGAGGACGGCACCGCCCGGGAAGGCCGGTACGCCGCCCGGTTCACCCGTCCGAGGGACCGTAGCCGCAGGGTAGCGCGTGCGATGCTCGGGTAAGCCCCGAGCTTCTGTCACCATCTGGATACCCTGCGTCACTTCGGCGCGCTTCTCACAGCCTCCTCAGGAGGGAACCGGACATGGGCCCCCATCCCACGGTCGCGGCGATACGCCTGGCGGTCCGCCGCGTCCTGCACGACGTCCTCACCGCGTCCACCGACCCGCACCCCCTGGTGCTCGCCGCGTGCAGCGGCGGTGCCGACTCCATGGCGCTGGCCGCCGCCCTCGCTTTCGAAGCCCCCAGACTCGGGGTGCGCGCCGGAGCCGTCACCGTCGACCACGGCCTCCAGGCCGGCTCCGCCCTCCGCGCCCAGGAGGTCGCCGGACGCCTGCGCGGCCTCGGCCTCGACCCGGTCGACGCCGTCTGCGTCACCGTCGGCCGCCAGGGCGGGCCCGAGGCCGCCGCCCGGGACGCCCGCTACGCCGCGCTGGACGCCACCGCCGAAGCCCACGGCGCCGCCGCCGTCCTGCTCGGCCACACCCGTGACGACCAGGCAGAAACGGTGCTCCTCGGCCTCGCCCGCGGCTCCGGCACCCGGTCACTGTCCGGGATGGCCGCCGTCTCCGGCACCGGCGGCCGCTACCGCCGCCCCTTCCTGCTGCTTGACCGCGACACCGTGCGCAAGGGATGCCTCGCCCAGGGCATCACCGTGTGGGAGGACCCGCACAACCACGACCCCGCCTACACCCGCTCCCGGGTGCGCCACGAGGCGCTGCCCGTCCTGGAGAAGTCCCTCGGCAAGGGCGTCGTCGAGGCCCTGGCCCGTACCGCCCAGCTCTCCCGGGACGACGCCGACGCCCTCGACCAGTGGGCCGCCGACGCCCAGGCCGACGCGGCGGGCGACGACGGCAGCCTGGACGCGCTGCGGCTGTACGCGCTGCCCGCCGCCGTACGCCGCCGGGTGCTGCGCCGCGCCGCGATCGCCGCCGGCTCGCCCCCCGGCTTCCTCTTCGCCCGGCACATCGAGGAGGTCGACCGGCTGGTCACCGACTGGCACGGCCAGAAGGCCCTCAACCTGCCGGGCGGCGTCGCCGCGCGCAGGGCCAATGGCAGACTGGTGTTCTCGCCGTCGTAGAGCTGCCGCCGTCGTCCGGCGACCCGGGAGCCGACTACTTGAGGGACATACCGCGCAGTGAACGAGAAAGACATGGGCGCCGACCTTGAGAAGGTGCTCATCTCCAAGCCAGAGATCGACGCGAAGCTCAGCGAGCTGGCCGCGCAGATCGACCGGGACTACGCGGGCAAGGACCTGCTGATCGTCGGTGTCCTCAAGGGCGCCGTGATGGTGATGGCGGACCTGGCCCGTGCCCTGTCCGCCAACGTCACGATGGACTGGATGGCGGTGTCCTCCTACGGCGCCGGCACCAAGTCCTCCGGCGTCGTCCGCATCCTCAAGGACCTGGACACCGACATCGCCGGCCGCGACGTGCTGATCGTCGAGGACATCATCGACTCCGGGCTCACCCTGTCCTGGCTGATCAGCAACCTCGGCTCGCGCGGCCCGGCCTCCCTGGAGGTCTGCACGCTGCTGCGCAAGCCCGACGCGGCCAAGGTCGAGATCGACGTGAAGTACACCGGCTTCGACATTCCCAATGAATTCGTCGTCGGATACGGCCTGGATTACGCCGAGAAATACCGCAATCTCCCCTTCGTGGGGACGCTCGCCCCGCACGTCTACGGTGGCTGACCGCAGGCCCGCAGGCAGCGGCGTCCGCCGAGACGTCGCACACACCCCGTTCGGCCGCGGGAACCAGGGCCGGTTTCCCGCCGTTGGAGCAGGGGAAAGCGGGATTGTTAACGGTCGGCGGCAACCTCGGGTGACAATGCTGAGGTACCGTCCGAAGGTCGGGTCATACACCGGCACGCACGCGCGGCCAGCAGGCGGCGGTGCCTCACTGTGGCAGGAGGGACGGGGCGAGTTCGCCCCGCATGGATGGACGTGAAGCGCTATTTCCGTGGGCCAGTCATGTGGATCGTGCTGGCTGTCCTCGCCGTGGTCGTGTTGATGCAGGTCGTCGGATCAGGCGGCGGCTACAAGACGGTGGACACCGGCGAGGTTCTACATGCGATCGAAACCAACCAGGCCAAGTCCGCCGAACTGACGACGGGCGACGACAACTCCATCAAGGTCCAGCTCCGCGACGGGGTCAAGGTCGAGGGCAGCTCCAAGGTCCGGGCCAGCTACATCGGTGACCAGGGCGCCGCGATCGCCGCCGAGCTGCAGAACATCGTCGACGGCAAGGTGAAGGGGACCACCATCCCCGACGGTTACACCGTCTCGCCGTCGAAGCAGAACGCCTTCGTCGGCATCCTGCTGTCGCTGCTGCCGTTCGTGCTGATCGTCGTGGTCTTCCTCTTCCTGATGAACCAGATGCAGGGCGGCGGTTCGCGCGTCATGCAGTTCGGGAAGTCCAAGGCCAAGCTGATCACCAAGGACACCCCCAAGACGACGTTCTCCGACGTGGCGGGCTGCGACGAGGCGGTGGAGGAGCTCCAGGAGATCAAGGAATTCCTCCAGGAGCCCGCCAAGTTCCAGGCCGTCGGCGCCAAGATCCCCAAGGGCGTGCTGCTGTACGGCCGCCCGGGTACCGGCAAGACCCTGCTGGCCCGCGCCGTCGCGGGCGAGGCGGGCGTGCCGTTCTACTCGATCTCCGGCTCCGACTTCGTCGAGATGTTCGTGGGTGTCGGCGCCAGCCGCGTCCGCGACCTGTTCGAGCAGGCCAAGGCGAACGCCCCGGCGATCGTCTTCGTCGACGAGATCGACGCCGTCGGCCGGCACCGCGGCGCGGGCCTCGGCGGCGGTCACGACGAGCGCGAGCAGACCCTCAACCAGCTGCTGGTCGAGATGGACGGCTTCGACGTGAAGGGCGGCGTGATCCTGATCGCCGCCACGAACCGGCCCGACATCCTCGACCCGGCACTGCTGCGGCCCGGCCGCTTCGACCGGCAGATCGCGGTCGACCCGCCGGACCTCCAGGGCCGCGTCGAGATCCTCGCCGTGCACCAGAAGGGCAAGCCGGTCGCCCCGGACGTCGACCTGATGGCCGTCGCCCGCCGCACCCCCGGCTTCACCGGCGCCGACCTGAGCAATGTGCTCAACGAGGCGGCGCTGCTCACCGCGCGCAGCAACAAGAAGGTCATCGACAACGCGGTGCTCGACGAGGCCATCGACCGCGTCGTGGCCGGTCCGCAGAAGCGCACCCGCATCATGTCGGACAAGGAGAAGAAGATCACCGCGTACCACGAGGGCGGACACGCCCTGGTCGCGGCGGCCTCGCCGAACTCCGACCCGGTGCACAAGGTGACGATCCTGTCCCGCGGCCGGGCGCTGGGCTACACGATGGTGCTGCCCGACGAGGACAAGTACTCCACGACGCGCAATGAGATGCTCGACCAGCTCGCCTACATGATGGGCGGCCGGGCGGCGGAGGAACTGGTCTTCCACGACCCGACCACCGGCGCGTCGAACGACATCGAGAAGGCCACCGCGACCGCCCGTGCCATGGTCACGCAGTACGGCATGACCGAGCGGCTCGGCGCGATCAAGTTCGGTTCGGACAACTCCGAGCCGTTCCTCGGCCGTGAGATGGGTCACCAGCGCGACTACTCGGAAGAGGTCGCCGGGCTGGTGGACGAGGAAGTCAAGAAGCTCATCGAGACGGCGCACAACGAGGCGTGGGAGATCCTGGTCGAGAACCGGGACGTCCTGGACAATCTGGTCCTCAACCTGCTGGAGAAGGAGACGCTGAACAAGGAGCAGATCGCCGAGATCTTCGCTCCGATCGTGAAGCGTCCCCCGCGTCCGGCCTGGACCGGGTCCGCCCGCCGTACGCCGTCCACCCGTCCGCCGGTGCTCTCTCCCAAGGAGCTGGCACTGACCAACGGGGCGCAGCCCGCCAACGGCATCACGTCGGGTTCGGTCTCCACGGCCAAGCCCCCCGTCGCCGAGCCGGTCGACCGTCCCGAGGACGGCACTCCGGAGGGCTGACCGCCCCCACCAGCGGGAAGTCCGGGCCCGGCCCGGAATGCAGGCAGCGGCCCCAGGGTTTTAACCTTGGGGCCGCTGCCGTTTTTCGGGTGAACTTCGGCGAACTTCGGAGGAACGAGGCATCATGACCGATCCCGTGACGATCGACGGCGACAGCCCCGTGGGCGAGTTCGACGAGAAGCGGGCCGAGGCGGCCGTGCGCGAGCTGCTGTACGCGGTGGGGGAGGACCCGGACCGCGAGGGCCTGCGGGAGACCCCGGCGCGGGTGGCCCGGGCGTACAAGGAGATATTCGCCGGCCTGTGGCAGCAGCCCGAGGACGTGCTGACCACCACCTTCGACCTCGGGCACGACGAGATGGTGCTGGTGAAGGACATCGAGGTGATGTCGTCCTGCGAGCACCACCTGGTGCCGTTCGTCGGTGTCGCGCACGTCGGCTACATCCCGTCCACCAGCGGCAAGATCACCGGCCTGTCCAAGCTGGCCCGGCTGGTCGACGTATACGCCCGCCGCCCGCAGGTGCAGGAGCGGCTCACCACGCAGATCGCGGACGCCCTGATGCGTATCCTGGAGCCGCGCGGGGTCATCGTCGTCATCGAGTGCGAGCACATGTGCATGACGATGCGCGGGGTCCGCAAGCAGGGCGCCAAGACCATCACCTCCGCCGTCCGCGGCCAGCTCCGCGACTCCGCGACCCGCGCCGAGGCGATGAGCCTGATCATCGGGCGCGGCTGAGCGATCCCCTACGCTCCGGCCGTTACATGAACGGGCCGCGACTGTCACAGTTGCGTTGCCCACGACGGAACCCTTAAACAGAGTTCCGCGTCCTACAGGGCGCCACTCACTCGCTCGTAATGGACCCTGGTGACGTGTATGTCCGCTGACCGTGCCTGTGCCTCGCGTTCGCGCCGCTGGCGGCTGAAGCCCTCCGCCGTGCCGGGGATCCTCGGCACCGCCGCGGCCGTGATCGGCCTGCTGGACGTGGTCTCCGCGGTCTTCCCGGCGTTCCGCAACGGGCGGATGCACCACATGGCCGCGGTCTTCCCCGGCACCGTCAGCTCGCTGGCCGCCGCGACCTCCGTGGTCACCGGCATCCTGCTGCTGATGCTCGCGCACGCGCTCAAGCGCGGGAAGTCACGGGCCTGGTGGGCGGCCGTGGTGCTGCTGCCGGTCGGCGCTGCCACCCAACTGATCTACCGGCACTCCGGCTTCGGCGCCGTCGTCTCGCTCGGCCTGCTCGGCGTGCTGATCGGCTACCGGGCCGAGTTCACCGCGCTGTCCGACCCGCGCACCCGCTGGCGGGCCGCGCTGAACTTCGTCGGCCTGTCGCTGGGCGCCTTCGCGCTCGGCCTGGTCATCACCAGCGCCCACCCCAGCTCCGAGCGCGGCAGCCCCGGCTTCCTCGACCGCTGCCAGCACGTGCTGTACGGCCTGTTCGGCGTCTCCGGCCCCGTGGCGTACACCAGCGACCGGGTCGGCGACGTCGTCGGCTACTCGCTCGGCGGCCTCGGCCTGCTGATCGCCGCCTCCACCGCGTATCTCGTGCTGCGCCCCGCCCGGCCGGTCGCCGAGCTGAGCGAGGCCGACGAGGACCGGCTGCGCGCCCTGCTGGCCCGGCACGGCGCCCGCGACTCGCTCGGCCACTTCGCGCTGCGCCGCGACAAGTCCGTGGTCTTCTCGCCCAGCGGCAAGGCCGCCGTCTGCTACCGCGTGGTGTCCGGCGTGATGCTCGCCGGCGGCGACCCGATCGGCGACGTCGAGGCGTGGCCCGGCGCCATCGAGCAGTTCATGGAGCTGGCCCGGGCGCACGCCTGGCTGCCCGCCGTCGTCGGGTGCAGCGAGACCGGCGGCGAGGTGTGGACCCGCGAGACCGGCCTGGACGCGCTGGAGCTGGGCGACGAGGCGATCGTCCGCACCGCCGACTTCACCCTCACCGGCCGCGCGATGCGCAACGTCCGCCAGATGGTCAAGCGCATCGAGCGCTCCGGGTACGTGTGCCGGGTCCGCCGGGTGCGGGAGCTGACCGAGGACGAGAAGCACCGCGTACGGCTGGCCGCGGACGCCTGGCGCGGCACCGACACCGAGCGCGGCTTCTCCATGGCGCTCGGCCGCTTCGGCGAGGAGCTGGACGGCGACTGCGTCGTCGTCACCGCCCACAAGGAGCGCGAGCAGGGCGCGCCGCACCCCGAACTCGGCGACCTGCGGGCCGTGCTGCACTTCGTGCCCTGGGGCGCGGACGGCATGTCCCTGGAGCTGATGCGCCGCGACCGGGCCGCCGACCCCGGGCTCAACGAACTGCTGATCGTCGCCGCGCTCCAGCAGGCGTCCGCGCTCGGCGTCGCCCGCGTGTCGCTGAACTTCGCGATGTTCCGCTCGGCGCTGGCCCGCGGCGAACGGATCGGCGCGGGCCCGGTGCTGCGCGGCTGGCGCGGGCTGCTGGTCTTCCTGTCCCGCTGGTTCCAGATCGAGTCGCTGTACAAGTTCAACGCGAAGTTCCAGCCCGAGTGGGTGCCGCGCTTCCTGGTGTTCCCCAACTCCCGTGACCTGCCCAGGATCGGCTTCGCCATCATGCAGGCCGAGGGCTTCGTCACCCTGTCCCTGCCGCTGCCCGCCGCCGTCCAGCGCTTCCTGCCCGGACGCGCCAAGCGGCCCCCGCACCGGCACAAGAGCGGCTACGCGACGGCGGTGGACCACCGCGAACCGAGCGCCGTCGCCTGAATGCCGCGACCTTGCGGACCGGCCCCAGCCCCTACGCTGGGCGCATGGTTACGTTGCAGGCCCGGAGCGGGCCCGTCGGACTGCCGGAGTGGGACCGCTGCGCGGTCATGGGCGTGGTGAACGTCACGCCCGACTCGTTCTCCGACGGCGGGCGGTGGTTCGACCCGGAGCTGGCCGTCAAGCACGGCCTCGACCTGGTCGCTCAGGGCGCCGATCTGGTCGATGTCGGCGGCGAGTCCACCCGGCCCGGCGCCAAGCGGGTCGACGAGGCGGAGGAGCTGCGCCGGGTCGTGCCGGTGGTCAGGGAACTGGCCGCGGCCGGGGCGCTGGTCAGCGTCGACACGATGCGCGGCTCGGTCGCCGAACAGGCCGTCGCGGCCGGCGCCCGGCTGGTCAACGACGTCAGCGGCGGCCTCGCCGACCCCGCGATGGTCCCGGCGGTCGCCGCCGCCGGGGTGCCCTTCGTCGTCATGCACTGGCGCGGCCAGTCCATCGACATGAACAACCGCGCGGTCTACGCCGACGTCCTCGGCGAGGTCGTCGCGGAACTGCGGTCGGGCCTGGAGCGGGCCGTGGCGGGCGGCATCGACCCCGCCAGGATCGTCCTCGACCCGGGCCTGGGCTTCGCCAAGGACGCCGGCCACGACCTGACGCTGCTGGCCCATCTGCGGGAGCTGCGCGCCCTCGGCCGCCCGCTGCTGGTCGCCGCCTCCCGCAAGCGGTTCCTCGGCCGGGTGCTGGCCGGGGACGACGGCGCGCCGCCGCCCGCCAGGGAACGCGACGCGGCGACCGCCGCCGTCACCGCGATCGCCGCCCGCGAGGGCGCCTGGGCGGTCCGCGTCCACGAGGTGCACGCAAGCGCCGACGCGGTCCGGGTGGCCCGCGCCATCGAGGCGGCCGGCGCGTGACGCCGCGCACCGCCGAGGCCCGCGCCGTGGAGCGGGCCAATCAGGCGTTCTACGACGCGGTGGAGACCTCGGACCTGGACGCGCTGGAGGCGGTGGTGCTGGACGGGCCGCTCGCCGAGTCGGTCGCCGTGGTGCACCCCGGCTGGCCGGTGCTGCGCGGGCGCCGCGAGGTCATGCGGTCCTACGCGCTGATCATGGCGAACACCGACTACATCCAGTTCTTCCTGACCGACGTCGAGGTCGCCGTGGACGGCGACAGCGCGGTGGTCACCTGCACCGAGAACATCCTCACCGGCGGCCCGGCCGAGGAGGACGGCTCCGCCGGCTCGCTCGTCGGCGGCCTGGTGGTGGCCACCAATGTCTTCCGGCGCACCGCCGACGGCTGGCGGATGTGGGTGCACCACGGCTCCCCGGTGCTCGCCGAGGAGGACGACGAGTCCGACGGTGACGGCGCGGGCGCCGGCGAAGGACCGGACGGGGACGGCGAGGGCCTGGCCGGGTGACCGGCCCTGTCGGTGACCGACGGTAGATTCGGAGCCGGCCGCGGGGCGGGACGACGGCGTACGACCGCATGACGTACGACGTGACGCACGCCCGCACGACCCCGCGGCATGACGTACGACCGTATGACCGATCGACCGGCGGGAGTGAGTTCGTGGATCGCGTGACCCTGCGGGGCCTGAGGGCCCTGGGCCACCACGGAGTGTTCGAGCACGAACGCGAGGACGGCCAGATCTTCGTCGTCGACCTGGTGCTCGGCCTGGACACCGCCCCGGCGGCGGCCGGTGACGACCTGAGCAGGACGGTGCATTACGGTGTGGTCGCCGAGGAGGTCGCGGCCGTCGTCACCGGCGAGCCGGTCGACCTCATCGAGACGCTCGCCCAGCGCATCGCCGACACCTGCCTGGCGCACGAGGTGGTGCGGGAGGTCGAGGTGACCGTGCACAAGCCCGACGCCCCGATCACCGTGCCCTTCGACGACGTGACCGTGACCATCACCCGGAGGCGCCCGTGAATTCCCCCCAGGAGCCGGTGACCGACCCCACCGTGCAGCCCGTCCCGGCGTCCGTGGTCGCGCAGGTCGACGCCGCGGACTTCACGCTGAACAACCCCAAGACCGCCGTGATCGCCCTCGGCGGCAACCTCGGTAACCGCCTGGAGACCCTTCAGGGCGCCGTGGACGCGCTGGAGGACACCCCGGGCGTCCGGGTCAAGGCCGTCTCGCCGGTGTACGAGACCGAGCCGTGGGGCGTCCCCGAGGGCTCGCAGGCCGCCTACTTCAACGCGGTGGCGCTGGTCCGCACGACGCTGCCGCCGCAGTCGCTGCTGGAGCGCGCGCACGCCATCGAGGAGGCGTATCTGCGGGTGCGCACCGAGCACTGGGGGCCGCGCACCATCGACGTCGACATCATCACGTACCAGAACGTGACGTCCGACGACCCGGCGCTGACCCTCCCGCACCCGCGGGCCCACGAGCGCGCCTTCGTCCTGGTGCCCTGGCACGACGTGGACCCGGCGGCGGAGGTGCCGGGGCACGGCACGGTCGCCGCGCTGATCGAATCCGTCGGCACCTCGGGGGTGCGCCGGCGCGCGGACGTGGAACTCCGGCTGCCCGAGTAATCGTTGGGGGACGTGCGGACCGCGGACGGCCGCGGACGCGCGCAAAGGGTGCCGTACGGCGGGACCGGACAGAAATACGGCGGGACCGGAAAGAAAGTGGAGGCGGGCGCTCGGTGAGGACGCTGCGGATCAGGACACTGGCGGGGCTCTTCGCGGTCGCGGCCGTGCTCTCATGGGCCGGGGCCCGGCTGTGGGACCACGTCGGGACGCTGCCCGGGGTGCCGGTCGCCGCGCCGATCGTGCTCGCGCTGATCGCCGTCGCGCTCTTCGCCACCGCCCTGTCGCTGCGCGCCCGGCTCAACGCCCAGCGCGAGCGGAGCCCCGGCGCCAAGGGCGTCGACCCGCTGGCCGCCGCCCGCGCGGTGGTCTTCGGCCAGGCCAGCGCCCTGGTCGCGGCCCTGGTCGTCGGCATGTACGGCGGCACCGGCCTCTACCTGGTGATGTACGACCTGGACCAGGATCCGCGCCGCCAGCAGGCGATCTACGCGGGCCTCGCGGTCGTCGCCGGGGTCGCGGTGATCGCCGCCGCCCTCTTCCTGGAACGGGTCTGCCGGCTGCCCGAGGACGACGACACGGTGCCGCACGCGACCCCGCACCGGCGCTGACGCGTACGTCCGCCGCGCCCGCCCGCCGCTCTCACCGCGCCCTCACCGGACCGCCCCATCCACATCGTGAGACGACACGCGCCCCACGCATCCCGGTCCTGACGGGCCCGGCGCCACCCCTTGGATGATCGGCTTGACCGGCGGGCGGGTGACATGGTTCAGTCCGCTACGTGAGCGAACCCGGATGGCATCTGCACCGGAAGGTCCACCTGGACCTCGTCCGGTACGCGGGCTGCATCTGTACGACCGCGCGCTGAAGCGCGCCTCCGTCGAGCGTCGTTCATCTTTCCCCTTCCGCGTCCTAGGCGCAGCCCCGGTCTGATCTCCGTACGTATCCCCGTCCGCTGCCGCGTACGGGTGTAGGTGCTCCCTGCACGTACCTGACGCCGGCACTGCTTCCGCCGACGCCGCGTATTCAGGGTGGTGTCTCTTGTCCTCCGTTGTCCCTTCGTCCGAACCTTCGTCCGAATCCACGGCTGCCTCCACGGCCGTCCCCCCGGCCGACTCCGGTGCCGTGTCCACGGCCCCGGCCCCCACGGCGCCCACCGCCGCCGACCTGCTGGACTTCGCCCGTTCCGTGGCCGCCGACCCCGCGGTCGTCGGCAATCTGCCGCTCGACCCCGAAGGCCGCACCTGGGTGCGGCTCGAAGGCCCCGGCGGCTGCGAGGCGTGGCTGATCGGCTGGCCGCCCGGCGCCGAGACCGGCTGGCACGACCACGGCGGCTCGTACGGCGTCTTCGTCACCGCCGCCGGCGAGCTGACCGAGCAGTCGCTGTCCGTGCCGCTGCCCTCCGAGGGCTGGCGCTCGCTGGAACTGGCCGAGGGCCTGGACCGCAAGCGCGTGCTGCCCGAAGGCGTCGGACGCGCCTTCGGCCGCAACCACGTCCACCAGGTCACCAACAACTCCCCGGCCACGCACGCCGTCTCGGTGCACGCGTACTACCCGCCGCTGCCGCTGATCCGCCGCTACAGCCGCAAGGGCAGCACGCTGCGCCTGGAAATCGTCGAGCGCCCCGAGGAGTGGTGATGGCGCTGGAGGAGCACCTCGCGGCGGCCCGCGCCCGGCTGCGCCGGCTGGACGCGAAGGCCGCCGCGCGCGCCGCCGAGGAGGACGGCGCCCTGCTGGTCGACATCCGCTACGGCGCGCTGCGCGACCGCGACGGCACCATCCCCGGCGCCGTCATCGTCGAGCGCAACGAACTGGAGTGGCGGCTCGACCCCGTGGGCACCCACCGCCTCGCCCGGGTCACCTCCTACGACCAGCCGGTCGTGGTGATCTGCAACGAGGGCTGGGCGTCCTCGCTGGCCGCCGCCACGCTCCAGGACCTGGGGCTGCGCGCCGCCACCGACCTGGACGGCGGTTTCCAGGCGTGGCGCGCGGCGGGCCTGCCGGTCACCGCGCCGACCGGCGAGCCGACGGCGCCGACCCCGCACATCGCGGAAGCGGAGGAATTCGGTCCGCCGGCCACCTGAAGTCGCTTTCCGATCTTGACACTTCGCGTTTCATGATCGATTGAGCGGTACGACGAGGGCATTCACCAACGGCACATTGGGGACACATCGTGCCACGGTGAATGCCCTCCGTATTCGGTGGCCGATTCCGCGTGAGAATCTCACCGGATATTGGGGGGCCGCCTCCCCACAGGTCGTTCGCACACGCTAAATTTCTGGCCATGCCCCGTGGACGCCACCGCCATTCGCCGCCGTTGCACCGGATGCTGCCGCCGCTGACCGTCGCCGGCAGCGCGGTGGTCCTCGCCGCCGCCTCCCTGTTCTCCGCCGATACGGGCACGCTCCGGGTGATCACCGTCGCCACCGCGGTCGCCGCGTGCGCCGGTTCCGCGCTCGCCCGCACCTGGGACCGCTCGGCCGGCCGTACGGTCGCCGAACTCGAGGCCGCGCGGGTGCGCGAGGAATGGCGCACCGACGAACGGGCCGCCGAACTCGAGACGGATCTCGAGGAGTCGCGCGAGATACGCGGGCGGCTGGAGAAGAAACTCCGCGGCAAGCGCGCCGAATTGGCGCGGCTGCGCACGGAACACGCCGATCTGCTGCGGCGGTACGCGACCGCCGAGAGCGAGCGGGCCCGCGCGCTGGAGAGCCGGCGCCAGCTCCAACTCGAAGCGGCACCCTCGCAGTTGGCCCTCACCGGCGCTTCGCCGGTCGGCCCGGCGGCCTTCCTCAAGGCCGATCAGGCGCTGCGTGACCTCGGCCGGAACGCGGCCCGCCAGCAGGCGCAGCGCACCGTCGAGGACGCCCGGCGGCGCGACGCCGCCGCCCCCGAGGAGCCGCAGGGGCGGCACTCCGCCGACGGCCACACCCCCGCCACCTCCCCGGCCGGCCTGCCGGTCCGCGAGCACCGACTCGTCCCGGCCGTCGCCGCCGCGGTCCTGCCCTACCGCGGCGCCGCCTCCGCCTCCGCCAAGGGGGGCCGTGCCATCGGCGGTTTCGACTTCTTCGGCACCCAGAAGCCGGCGGGCTCCGAAGCCGCTTCCGACGTCTCCGACGCTTCCGACGGTGCCGATGTGGCCGACCTCGACGACGTCGTCGGCGACGAGGCCCTCGCCGAGCAGGCGGCTGCCGCCGCCGAACCCGAGGTCATTGACCTCACGGCCCACGACGACACCGAACAGCTCGACATGTCGGAGCTCCGCGCCCAGGCTTGAGCCTGGTTCGCGGTGCCCCCGCGAAATGGGGCGCCGCCCCTCCGGGGTGGGGCGCGTGAGGTCTCCTGCGGAGTGCGGGAGTCAGGTCTTTTAGGGGCGCGGGGAACTGCGCGCTCAGCCCCCACCGGCCCGGTGGTCGCAAAAACAACAGCGTCTGCCCCGCTGGGGGCGGTTTTTCGCCTGAAGGCGCGCGCGGGCTGAGCGCGCAGTTCCCCGCGCCCCTATCGGGCACCCTTCTCCGCAAGCGCCGCGCCGCGTCCCCGCGCCTCTGGAGGGGCACCCTCCTCCGCAGAGGTGCGGGTACAGGGGCCGCGCCCTTATTCGGGCACCCCACTCCGGAGGAGAGGGATCAGGCTGGACGGATGTCGAGGGTGGCGAGGCGGTCGGGGGCCGTGATGATGTCGACGGCGGCGACGCGGCCGGCGTCGGTGATGGCGAAGACGAGGACGCGGGCCTCGGGCGTGCCGACACCGAGAGCGGCACCGTAGAGCCCGTCCACGAGGACAGGACCGGAAGCACGGGCGAAGGCACCGTAGGTGATGGCGCCGCGGGCGACGGTGGCGGCACCGTGGATGAGGGAGGTGACCCCGGGCCGCCCGGGAACATCGGCCCGGACGGTGACGTCGGGGTCGAGCACGGCGACCAGAGCCTCGAAGTCACCGTCACGAGCGGCAGCGAGAAAAGCCGAGACGGCCGCGCGCCGCAGCGCCTGGTCCGGGTCGGCGACGGAACCGCCGCCCTGGACGCGGCGCCGCGCCCGGCTGGCGAGCTGCCGGGCGGCGACCGGCGTGCGGTCCACGATCGGCGCGATGTCGTCGAAGGGCACCCCGAACATGTCGTGCAGGACGAAGGCGAGCCGCTCGGCGGGCTCCAGCGTCTCCAGGACGACCAGCAGGGCGAGCCCGACCGAATCGGCCAGCATCGCCTGCTGCTCGGGCTCGACGGCCTCCCCGTCGCCGTACGCGGCCTCGGGCGCGCTCAGCGGCTCCTCGCGGCGGCTGCGGCGCGACCGCAGCATGTCCAGGCAGACCCGCCCGACGACGGTCGTCAGCCACCCGCTGAGATTGCGGACGTCACCGGTGTCGGACCGGCTCAGCCGCAGCCACGCCTCCTGCACCGCGTCCTCCGCCTCGGCGGTGGAGCCGAGCATCCGGTAGGCCACCGCCCGCAGGTGGGCGCGGTCGGCCTCGAAGCGGGCCGCCAGCAGGTCCTTGTCGTCCATGGGGTCGGTCATCGTTCACGTCCTCCGTCGAGCGGTCGTCAGCGCACTGACGTACCGGACGCCGCCGATGTGACCGGCCGCCCCCGCCCACTACTTGTCGACGTCGCCGACCACGAAGAACATCGACCCCAGGATCGCCACCATGTCCGCGACCAGCGTGCCCGGCAGCAGCACCGCGAGCGTCTGGATGTTGTTGTACGACGCGGACCGCAGCTTCATCCGGTACGGCGTCTTCTCGCCCTTGGACACCAGGTAGTAGCCGTTGATGCCGAGCGGATTCTCGGTCCACGCGTAGGTGTGCCCCTCGGGGGCCTTGAGGACCTTCGGCAGCCGCTGGTTGATCGGCCCCTGCGGCAGCTCCGCCAGCCGGTCCAGGCACGCGTCCGCGAGGTCCAGCGCGTTGTGGGTCTGCTCCAGCAGCACCTCGAAGCGGGCCAGGCAGTCGCCCTCGGTCCTGGTGACGACCTTGAGGGTGTCGGCCAGCTCCCCGTACGCGAGATACGGCTCGTCGCGCCGCAGGTCGAAGTCGACGCCGGAGCCGCGCGCGATCGGCCCGCTGACCCCGTACGCGTGCACGTGCTCGCGGGAGAGCACCCCGACCCCGCGGGTGCGCCCGCGGAAGATCTCGTTGCCCAGCACCAGGTCGTCGAAGCGGCCCATCCGCGACCGCACCCCGGCGACCGCCTGCCGCGCCCGGCCCGTCCAGCCGTGCGGCAGGTCCTCCTTGAGGCCGCCGACCCGGTTGAACATGTAGTGCATCCGGCCGCCGGAGACCTCCTCCATCACGTGCTGGAGATTCTCCCGCTCGGTGAAGGCGTAGAAGATCGGCGTGATCCCGCCCAGCTCCAGCGGGTACGAGCCGAGGAACATCAGATGGTTCAGCACCCGGTTCAGCTCGGCCAGCAGTGTCCGCGTCCACACCGCGCGCTCGGGCACCTCCATGCCGAGCATCCGCTCGACCGACAGCACCACGCCCAGCTCGTTGGAGAACGCCGACAGCCAGTCGTGCCGGTTCGCCAGCATCACGATCTGCCGGTAGTCGCGCGCCTCGAACAGCTTCTCCGCGCCCCGGTGCATGTACCCGACGATCGGCTCGGCGCTGCGGATCCGCTCCCCGTCCAGCACCAGCCGCAACCGCAGCACCCCGTGCGTGGACGGGTGCTGCGGCCCGATGTTCAGCACCATGTCGGTGCCCTCGGCGGCCCCGCCGACTCCGATCGTGGTCTCCGTCATACGGCCCATCCTCTCAGGCCCCCGGCGCTACGCCGTCAGCGGATTCGCCGAGAGCGTGAGCGCCTTTCCCGGGCCCGCCCGGGCGGGGGAGGGTGGGGGGATGAGGCTACTGGTGCTGGGCGGGACGGAATTCGTGGGGCGGGCCGTGGTGGAGGACGCGCTGCGGCGCGGCTGGGAGGTGACGGTCTTTCACCGCGGGCGGCACCCGGCGCCGGCCGGGGTGACGGTGCTGGCCGGGGACCGGGAGGGGGACCTGGCGGCGCTGGCGGCGGGGGAGTGGGACGCGGTGCTCGACACCTGGTCGGGGGCGCCCGCGGCCGTCGAGGCGGCGGCCAAGGCGCTGCGCGGCCGGGTGGAGACGTACGCGTACGTGTCCACTCGGTCGGTGTACACGTATCCGACGGCGCCGGACGCGGCCGAGGACGCGCCCGTGGTCGAGCCGGAGGGCGACGACTACGCGGCGGTCAAGCGCGGCGGCGAACTGGCGGCCGTCGAGGCGTTCGGCGAGCGGGCGCTGCTGCTGCGCGCCGGGCTGATCCTCGGCCCGTACGAGAACATCGGCCGGCTGCCGTGGTGGCTGACCCGGATCGCGCGCGGCGGCGACGTCCTCGCGCCAGGCCCCCGCGACCTGCCGTTGCAGTACGTGGACGCGCGCGACCTGGCCGCCTTCGCGCTGGACGCGATCGAGCGGCGGCTCGGCGGCGCCTACAACATCGTCAGCGCGTCCGGGCACACCACGATGGGCGAGCTGCTGGAGACCTGCGTCGAGGTCACCGGCTCCGACGCCGTCCTGCGCTGGGCCGCACCCGAGGCGGTCGAGGCCGCCGGGATCGCGCCCTGGACCGAGCTGCCGGTCTGGCTGCCGCCGGGCGAGCTGCACGACACCCTCCACCAGGGCGACGTGTCCAAGGCGCTCGCCGCGGGCCTGACCTGCCGCCCGGTGCGCGAGACGGTCGCCGACACCTGGTCCTGGCTCGGCTCCATCGGCGGTACAGCCCCCCAGCGCCCCGACCGCCCGACGGTCGGCCTCGCCCCGGAGAAGGAGGCGGCGCTCCTGGCACAACTGGGGGCGGAGCTGGGCTGAGCGCCCGCCGGATCAGGCGAGCACGTCGTCGATGCCCACCGCCGTCGTCAGCCAGGTGAATCCGCCGAGGCCGCCCGGCGCGGTCAGTTCGGCGGCCTCACCGGTCGCCGCCAGGGCGCGGACGTAGGCGGCCGGGTCCGTGGTGGCCAGGGAGAGCGGCGGGCGGGTGGGGAGGCCGCCCAGGGCGCGCAGGGCGGTGCGCTGGGTGCGGGCCGTGCCCGGGAGGGCGTCGAGGGCGACATGGGCGGTCAGGTCGCAGCCGCCGTCCGGGACGGGCGGCACCTGGCGGCCGTCCCGGTAGCCGGTGAGCGTGCCGTACGGCGGCCGGCCGGCCCGGGTGTGGGCGTAGTCGACGGCGACGGCCAGGCCCGCGTCCAGGGAGCCGGCCGCCGCCGCCCACGCGGCGTCCCGGGTCCGCCCGATCTCCGCCCTGGTCCCGGGCTCGGCGGACGGCGGCCACCACCGCTGGAGCCAGCGGGCGTCCGCGCCCGTCACCGGGTCGCCGAGCCGCTCCGCGCCGTCCGCCGGGCGGACCAGCACCTGGCGCGGCACGCCCGCCTCGTCGGTCTCGGCGATGTCGAGCGGCACATTGTCCAGCCATTCGTTGGCCAGCAGCAGCCCGCGCACCCCGCGCGGCGGCTCCGCGCACCACACGATCCGCGGGTCGAGCCCGGCAGGCCGCGGCGCGCGCTCCACGGCGTGCACCCGGACCCGGGCGGCGACCGGGGCCGGCAGCGCGGCCAGCACCCCAGTGGCCAGTTCGGCGCGGCCCGCGCCCATGTCGGTGAAGGTCAGTTCGGCCGGGTGGCCGAGGGCCGCGTCGACCCGGGTCAGCAGCTCGGCGACGGCGGCGGCGAACAGCGGCGAGGCGTGCGCGGAGGTGCGGAAGTGCGCCGCGGGCCGCTCCCGTACGAAGAAGCCCCCGGGCCCGTACAGGGCGTGCTCCATCGCGGCCCGCCACGGCACCCACGCTTCCCGCCACTGCCCGTCCACGGGGTTAACGGTACGTGTCGGCCGGGGTGTGCCTGCTCACAGGGGAACCGTCCTGACCTGGCGAAGCGTCGAAGGTCTGAGCGGTGTGTCACTCGGGCCCGGTACTGTTCCTGGGATACCACAGGCGCCGCGACGGCGTGTGCAGCGTATGTGCAGTGCAGTGCAGTGAGGGAGTGGACAGCGGATGACTGCCGGAAACGACGGCACCCCTGAGAACGACGACCCGTTCGCGTATCTCTACCGGTCGGAGGACGGCGAGGCGCCGGCCGATCCGGCCGCGGGGCAGCAGCCGGGCATGCCGCGTACCTCCCACCACCAGGTGCAGCGGGTCGGTGAGCGGCGCCCGCAGCCGCCCCAGCAGCAGTCCCCTTCGGGCTACGGCTACCCGCAGCAGCAGTCCCCGTCCGGCTACGGCTACCCGCCGCAGCAGACGCAGGCCCAGCAGCAGGCGTACGGCCGCCCGCCCCAGCAGCAGCAGTACGGCGGCGGTCGGCAGGGGTACGAGCAGGGCGGCTACGACCAGGGCGGCCACGAGCAGCAGGGCTACGACGGCCGGCAGCAGCCGCCCGGGCCGCCGTACAGCAGGCGCGCGGGCGGTGACGGGCCACAGGGCGGAGCGCCGGGCCGCAAGGGTCTGCTGATCGGCGCCGTCGCGGTGGTCGCGGCCGTCGCCATCGGGATCGCCTTCGCGATGACCAACGGCTCGGGCGACGACAAGGACAAGGCCAGCGACAAGCCGACCACGCCGGTGACGTCGGCCGCGCCCAGCCAGACGACGCCGTCGGCCTCCGCGGAGCCGACCCCGTTCGACTCCAAACTGACCGACGCGTCCACGCTCGTCCTGGCGGGCGGCGCGCAGACCAGCACCGAGCACGAGGGCGCGAGCGCGGCGGGCGGCAAGTACGTCGACCACATGACGCAGGTCGGCGCGAGCGTGACCTGGACCGTGGACGTGCCGGAGGACGGCCAGTACACCCTGTTCACGTACTACGGGAACGCGGGCGACGACGCCACGCTCACCCTGACGGTCAACGGCAAGCCGCGCACCGACGCCGTCAACCTGCGCAATTACGGCGACTACACCGACTGGGCGAAGGCGTGGCACAACCACACCTACTCCTGGATCGACCTGAACAAGGGCTCCAACACCGTCTCGCTCAGCTGCCAGCAGGGCAATCAGTGCGCGGTCAACCTGGACCAGTTCCAGCTCAAGCAGGGCCAGGTCACCAAGTAAGGCCCGGGCTGCCGGGCCGCCGCTCAGTCCGCCGCGCCCGGCTCCGCGGGCACCACCTTCACCTGGCCCAGCAGCTCGGCGTAGACCGCGGGGTCGTACTCGCCGGCCGCGGGCGCCGCGACCGTCGCCGCCGACAGGGCGACCGCCCGCGCCAGCCGGTCCGGCCACGGCAGGCCCTCCGCGAGCCCGGACAGCAGCCCGGCCACCGCGGAGTCGCCCGCGCCGGTCGGATTGCCCGCCAGCCGCGCGGGCGGCAGCGCCCGCCAGGCGCCCTCCTCGGTCAGCGCCAGCATGCCCTCCTCGCCGAGCGAGGCGGCCACCGCGCGGGCGCCGCGCCGCCGGGCGTCACCCGCGGCCCGCGCGGGCTCGGCGAAGCCCGTCAGCCCGGTCAGCTCGACCGCGTTGGGCTTGATCAGGTCCGGGCGGGCGGCAAGACCGCGGCGCAGCGGCTCCCCGCTGGTGTCCAGCAGCACGAACACCCCCGCAGAGCGCGCC
This sequence comes from Actinacidiphila alni, assembly GCF_900112845.1. Lineage (GTDB taxonomy): Bacteria > Actinomycetota > Actinomycetes > Streptomycetales > Streptomycetaceae > Actinacidiphila > Actinacidiphila alni. The sequence goes on along the minus strand of NZ_FONG01000014.1, from coordinate 73,224 downwards.
TCGCGCACCAGCTCCGCGTACGCGCCGACCGGCAGTCCGGGCGGCAGGCTGCCGCACAGCGCCACCGCGGAGGTCCGCCCGTCGGCCAGCAGCTCCCGGTAGCGCTCCAGGAAGGCGCCCCACTCGCGCGCGGTGACCGTCGGCCCCGGCTCGTTGAACATCGTGGTGTCGCCGGTCGTGTCGTCCACGACGCCGACCGTGCGGCGGGTGGTGCCGGCGATCGGCATCAGCGCGTCGGTCAGCAGCCCGTCGTACGTGGCGGCCCGCTCGGCGAGCCGTTCGCGCAGCTCGCCGCCGACCGGGCCGCCGACGAAGCCGGTGACGACGGCGGGCAGGCCCAGCGTGGCCAGCACGCGGGCCACATTGAGTCCCTTCCCGCCGGGGCGTTCCGCGGTGTGGGTGACGCGATGGGTGGTGTGCGGGCGCAGCGAGGGGACCCGATAGGTCACATCGAGGGCGGCGTTCAGCGTGACGGTGATGATCACCTGATGATTCTGGCAAAAGTCCGGCGGTCGGCCCAGAGCGAGCCGACCGCCGTTACGCAGCTTTTAGCGGGAATCCCACGGGTATCCGGATGAAAACCGGCCGGAATCCGGACGAACCCCCCGGGGAAACCGGCGGCCTCAGTGCGGCCGGACCACCCATTCGCCCTTCCGCATGACACCCACCAGGTCGTACGCCGCGTCCAGCACCACCAGGTCCGCGTCCTTGCCGGGCTCCAGCGTGCCGATCCGGTCGGCCAGACCCAGCAGCCGCGCCGGGTTGGTGGAGATCGCCTTGACCGCGTCGTTCAGCGACAGCCCGTCCAGCGTCACCGCCCGCTTGAAGGCGGTGTCCAGGGTGAGCGTGGAGCCGGCGATCGAGCCGCCCTCCACCAGCCGGGCGACGCCGTCCAGCACCTCGACCTTCATCGGGCCCAGGTCGTAGTGCCCGTCGCCGAAGCCGGCCGCGTCCATCGCGTCGGTGATGAACGCGACCCGGTCCGCGCCCGCGCTGCCGAAGGCCAGCTCCAGCACCGCCGGGTGCAGGTGCGTACCGTCGTTGATCAGCTCGACGGTCACCCGCTCGTCCTCCAGCAGCGCCGCGATCGGGCCGGGCGCGCGGTGCTGGAGCGGCGGCATCGCGTTGAACAGGTGCGTGGCCACGGTGGCCCCCGCGTCCACCGCCTCCAGCGTCTGCTCGTAGGTCGCGTCGGTGTGGCCGATCGCCGCGATCACGCCGAGGTCGGCCAGCAGCCGGACGGAATCGATTCCGCCGGGCAGTTCGGCCGCCAGGGTGACCATCCGGGCCGCGCCGCGGCCCGCCTCGACGAGCTTGCGCACATCGGCCGGGTCGGGGTCGCGCAGCAGCGCCTCGTCGTGCGCGCCCTTGCGGCACGGCGAGATGAACGGGCCCTCGTAGTGGATCCCGGCCAGGTCGCCCTGCTCCACCAGCTCCGACAGCAGCGCCGCCTGCCGGGCCAGTACGTCCAGCGCGTTGGTGACGGTGGAGGCGACCACCGTGGTGGTGCCGTGCTCGCGGTGGGTGCGCACACCGGTGAGGATGTCGTCGGCGGTGCCGGAGGTGAAGGACGCGCCGCCGCCGCCGTGGTTGTGGATGTCCACGAAACCGGGGACGACGGTGTGGCCGGCCAGGTCCACGGTGAGCGTCGACTCCCGCTCGGCGGCCTCGTTCGCCGCGATCCGGGCGCCCTCGACGGTCAGCCGGCCGCCTTCCACCACACCGGACGGCAGGACCACACGGGCACCCGCCAGCACCGTGCGCTGCGTTGTCGTTACGGGGGCCATCAGGCGGTTACCTCCACGGAGAGTAGATCCCAGGCGAGCAGGCCCGCGCCCAGGCATCCAGCGGTGTCCCCCAGCGCGGCGGGGACGATGAGGGGGAGCTTCTGGAAGGTGATGCGTGCCTCCACGGCCGCCCGCAGCGGCCCGAAGAGCGTGTCCCCCGCCTCGGCGAGACCGCCGCCGATGATGAGCACCCGCGGGTCCAGCAGGGTGAGACCGGTGACCAGGCCGTCGGCCAGCGCGTTGATCGCCTCGCCCCAGACCGCGAGCGCCCGCGGGTCGCCGGTGCCGACGGCCCTGGCGCAGTCGGCGGCGTCCGCGTCCGGGTCGCCGCTGGCGGCCGCCCAGGCCCGGGAGACCGCGGCGGCCGAGGCGAGCGCCTCCAGGCAGCCGCGCTGCCCGCAGCCGCACTCCGGGCCGCCGGGGCGGACCACGATGTGGCCGATCTCGCCGGCGTAGCCGTGCGCGCCCGACTCGATCCGGCCGTCGATGCCGATGGCGCCGGCGATGCCGGTGCCCAGTGGGATGAACAGGAAGCGGTCGGCGCCGTTGCCCGCGCCGATCCGGCCCTCGGCCAGGCCCCCGGTGCGCACGTCGTGGCCGAGCGCCACCGGAGCACCGTCCAGCCGCCGCGAGAGCAGCTCCCGCAGCGGGACGTCCTTCCAGTTCAGGTTCGCCGCGTAGACCGCGATCCCGTTGACGTCGTCGACGATGCCGGGGACGGCGACACCGGCCGCGGCGGCGGGCTCGCCGTACTCGCGGACGCCGTGGTCGCGCAGGTCGGCGGCGAAGTCGAGGATCGCGGCGACCACGGCGTCGGGGCCGCGTTCCCGGCCGGTCGGACGGCGCGCCTGGTGCAGCAGGGTGCCGTCCGCCGCGACCAGGGCGGCCTTCATCCCGGTGCCGCCCACATCGAGGGCGATGACATGTCTCACGGGAACAGTCTCGCGTCTCGCACCCATAAAGGTCTAGTCCACTCGGCGAGGAAAGATCACGCAACGGTATTTCCGGGGGCTTTCAGGGGACCCGTTGCGCAAGCGAGACCACTCATGGTGTAGACCTTGGGCAAAGGTGTGGGGAAGACTCGACGCTTCCGTAGCAGTAGTGCGTAAGTGTGCAAGAAGGCGGTAGGAACGGTGCAGCGGCGACGACTTCACGGCTTGGCGGCGATCGGCATCGCGTCCGCCCTGGCCATCACGACCCTCACGGCGTGCGGCAACAACTCACCGCTGAACAGCGACGTCACCCTGCACTTCGTCGCCGCCGACTACGGCGACCCCAAGACCAACAACAGCTCCAAGGTCTACTGGGACGACCTCGCCCGCTCCTTCGAGGAGCGCAACCCGCACATCAAGGTCGACGTCCAGATCATCGACTGGGACCACGTGGACGACAAGGTCGCCCAGATGGTCAAGGAGAACAAGGCCCCCGACATCGCGCAGATCGGGTCCTACGCCGCCTACGCCGCCAAGAGCCAGCTCTACAGCGCCGACGAGCTGTTCCCGATCAGCATGCAGTCCGACTTCATCCCGTCGCTCGCCGACGCCGGGTCCGTGGACCGCACCGAGTACGGCATACCCTTCGTCTCCAGCTCGCGCATGTTCTTCTACAACAAGAAGCTCTTCAAGAACGCGGACATCACCAAGGCCCCCGAGACCTGGGACGAGCTGAAGGAGGACGCCGTCAAGCTCAAGGCCGACGGCGTCAAGGTGCCCTACGGGCTGCCGCTGGGCACCGAGGAGGCACAGGCCGAGGCCATGATGTGGATGCTCGGCGCGCAGGGCGGCTACACCGACACCGTCGGCAGCTACACCTTCGACTCCGACGCCAATGTGCAGGCGTTCTCCTGGGTCAAGAAGAACCTCGTCGACGCCAAGCTGGTCGGCCCGACCGACCCGGCCAAGACCAACCGCCGCGACACCTTCGCCGACTTCCTGGCGGGCAAGGCCGGCATGGTCATGGGCCACCCCACGCTGCTCACCCAGGCCAAGGCCGCGGGCATCGACGTCGGCGTCGTCCCGCTGCCCGGCGAGACCGGCCCGGCCACCGACACCCTCGGCGTCGCCGACTGGATGATGGCGTTCAAGCAGAACGGCAACAAGGAAGCCGACGGCAAATTCCTCCAGTACGTGTTCAATGAGCAGAATTCGCTGAAGTTCCTCAATGAATACGGTCTGCTGCCGGTGACGATCACCGCGTCCCAGGCGATGCGGAAGAATCCGGCGAACAAGGACCTGGTGCAGTTCCTCAACCTGCTGCCCGAGGCCCGCTTCTACCCGGTCAACAAGACCTCGTGGGGCCCGGTCAGCGACCAGGTGAAGAAGACCATCGGACAGGCCGTGCACAGCGACCCCAAGACGGTCCTCTCCGACCTGCAGAGGTTCGCGCTGTCCACCGACTCGGGCAAGTAGTCACAACCAACTCCGGCGACGACGGGAACGGGACGGCGATGGCACCGGAGGCGGCGGAACCGCTCTCTGCACGGGACCTCGCCGTCCTGGCGCTCGCCGCCCGCACCTTCACCGGATCCGGCCCGCGCGAGCGGGCGGTGCGCGAAGAGCTCGGCATCTCGCCGACCGCGTACTTCCAGCTGCTCAACGCCCTGCTGGACGACCCGCGCGCGCTCGCCCACGACCCGGTGACGGTCAACCGGCTGCGCGCCGAACGCGACGTCCGCAGGGCCCAGCGGTAGCCCCGGTCCTGGCGGCCGGCCCGTACGCGGCACGCGTGCCACCGTACGCCGGGCATGCGCCGGGGGGACCCGGGTAGGGTCGGCTGCATGGCCTCCGCCGACATCCTCACCCCCACCACGCCCGAGGGAAAGGAAGGGCTCGCGGCGCTGCTCGCGCGGCCCGAACGCGCCGTCGTCGCCCTCGACTTCGACGGCACCCTCGCCCCGATCGTGCCCGACCCGGAGCAGGCCCGCGCGCACCCCGGCGCCGTCCCCGCCCTCGTCCGGCTCGCCCCGCACCTGGCCGCGGTCGCCGTCGTCACCGGCCGGCCGGCCGGGGTCGCGGTGCGCTACGGCGGCTTCGCCGGGGTCCCGGGCCTGGAACACCTGGTGGTGCTCGGCCACTACGGCGCGGAGCGCTGGGACGCGCACACCGGTTCCGTGCACACCCCCGGCGACCACCCCGGCGTCACTTCCGTACGGGCGGAGCTGCCCGGCTTCCTCGACCGCAACGGTTCCTGGCGCGGCACCTGGATCGAGGACAAGGGGCGCGCCGTCGCCGTGCACACCCGGCGTACCGAGGACCCCGACGCCGCCTTCGAGGCGCTGCGCGGCCCGCTCGCCGAACTCGCCGAACGGCACGGCCTGATGGTCGAACCGGGACGCTTCGTCCTCGAACTGCGGCCGCCCGGCGTCGACAAGGGCGTCGCGCTCGCCGCCTACCTGCGCGAGACCGACGCCGCCTCCGTCCTCTACGCCGGTGACGACCTCGGCGACCTCGCGGCCTTCGCCGCCGTCCGGTCGCTGCGCGAGGAGCAGGGCCTGCCGGGGCTGCTGGTCGCCAGCGCCGCCGCCGAGACCCCGATGGACGTGCTCGCGCACGCCGACCTCGCCGTACCGGGCCCCGAGGGTGTCGTCGCGGTGCTCGACGCGCTCGCCGACGCGCTGGAGGGCTGAGCGCTCCCTACGCCTGGCCCGGGTACGGCCGGCCCGGGCCGCCGCGGCGGCGGAAGGCGGTGTACAGACCGCTGCCGTGCCGGGCCAGCAGATCGCCGTAGCGGTCGCCCGTGTCGAACTCCTCGTAGTCCGTGATCGGGTCACCGGTGTGGATGAGGTCCGACGCGCACCCCAGGCACCACACCAGACCCGTCTCCCGATCCCGCAGGTCCGCCGGATGGATCCGGCAGAAACCGCACGGCCGCCGGTGCCTGCCACCGGCCGCCCCGCTCTGCGGCTCGTACGTCATCGCCCGCCACCACGGACGCCGCGCTGCACGGTATACACAAGGTGAGTGTCCCAGCGCGAGCGGTAACCGCGCGAGAGTGCGGCACGCCCCTCTTCACCGCCACGGACAGAAGCTGACCGCAATGTCCCGCCGCGCGGGCGGGGCGCGGCGGGCGGGGCGCGCCCTCAGTCCTCCAGGGCGTGCAGCTGGTCCAGGAACCAGCGGGACGGCGGGAGGGCGGTCGCCGCGTCGGCCAGGCGCTTGGTGCGGGCGGCGCGGTCGGCGTCGGGCAGGGTGAGGGCGGTGTGCAGGGCCGCGGCGGTCTCGCGGATGTCGTACGGATTGACCACCAGGGCGTCCTCGCCCAGCTCCTCGAAGGCGCCCGCCTCACGGGACAGCACCAGGGCGACACCGTGGTCGGAGACCACCGGCACCTCCTTGGCGACCAGATTCATGCCGTCGCGGATCGGGTTGACCAGCGCCACGTCCGCCAGGCGGTAGGCGGCCAGCGAGCGGGCGAAGTCGTCGTCGACCTTGAGCAGCACCGGCTGCCAGTCGGGCGCCCCGAACTCGGCGTTGATCTCCTCGGCCAGCCGGGCGACCTGCTCGGTGTACTCGCGGTAGACCGCCAGGTCCTGCCGGGAGGGGTAGGCGAAGGCGACGTGCACCACCTTGCCGCGCCACTGCGGCCGCTCCCGCAGCAGCTGCCGGTAGGCGAGCAGACCGCGGACGATGTTCTTGGACAGCTCGGTGCGGTCCACCCGGACGATCAGCCGGCGGTCCGCGCCGGTCTCCGCGCGCAGCCGCGCGATCCGGTCGGCGACGTCGGGGCGGTGCGCGCGCTCGCGCAGGAAGTCACCGTCCGCGCCGAGGCCGTGCACGCCGAGCCGGGTGGTCCGGCCGCGGTGGGTCACCTCGCGGCCGTCCGCCGACAGCGTCGCGCCCAGCACCCGCACACAGCAGTCGGCGAACGCGTCAGCCCAGCGGCGGGTCAGGAAGGCCGCACGGTCCGCGCCGAGGATGCCCTCCAGCACACCGGCGGCGACGTCGTCCGGCAGCAGCCGGTAGTAGTCCGGCGGCGCCCACGGGGTGTGCGAGAAATGGCCGATCCGCAGGTCGGGGCGGCGCTCGCGGAGCAGCGTGGGGACCAGGGCCAGGTGGTAGTCCTGCACCAGGACGTGCGCGCCCTCGGCCGCCTCCTCCGCCAGCGCGTCGGCGAAGGCCGTGTTGTACGTCTCGTACGCCGCCCACCGGCCGCGGAAGTCCTCGTCGAAGACCGGCTCGAAGGGCGTCTGGTACAGCAGGTGGTGCACGAACCACAGCACCGAATTCGCGATGCCGTTGTACGCCGCCGCGAACACCTCGGGGTCGATCGCGATCATCCGCGACCCCGGCTCGTGGACGCCCCGGCGCACCGCCTCCCGGTCGCCGTCGCCGAGCGCCGCGCACACCCACACCGCTCCCGCGTCGGGCCCGATCGCGCTCAGCCCCGACACCAGCCCGCCGCCGCCGCGTCTGCTCCTCAGCTCCCCGCCGGGCTCGTCCACCGCATAGGTGACGGGTCCCCGGTTCGAGGCAACCAGAATCCGGGCAGCACCTTGAGCAGCGACCATGCCCAGAGCCTAGCCAGGCAGGATCCCCGCCAAACGTGACCTTCCTCCCACGGCGCGTGGGCGCCTCCCAGGGGCGCAGCCCCTGTACCCGCGCATGCGGAGGACGTTCACCATCAGGGGCGCGGGGAACTGCGCGCTCAGCCACATCCGTGGCGCGGGTAAAAGACCGCCCCAGTGGGGCAGACGCTGTTGTTTTGCGACCACCGGCCCGGTGGGGGCGGGCCGCGCAGTTCCCCGCGCCCCTGAAGGGGCACCCTCGTTCGTCGCATCCCCCCCGGGAGGGGCTAGGCGGCGCGGCGGGTGAGGTATTCGGGGATCTGGCACATCGGGGGGCGTTCGTCGATGTCGACGGGGTGGGTGAGGGGGGCGAAGCCGCCGGAGGGGGCGCGGTGGAACTGGGTGAGGCGGGGGCGGACCAGGGGCGCCCGGGAGAGCCGGAGGTGGGCCGTGCGGTAGATGGCGGCGGACATCCGCCCGAGGGCCTGCCCGTCCTGGTGCCGGTGGTGCCGCACCCCGACGTCGACCTGGCCGAGCGCGTCGAGCCCGACGAGGGAGAGGGAGTCGATGAGCATGCCCAGCTCGACGCCGTAGCCGATGGGGAACGGCAGCCGTTCCAGCAGCGAGCGCCGCGCCGCGTACTCCCCGCCGAGCGGCTGCACGAAGCCGGCCAGCCGCGGCCAGTGCAGATTGAGCAGCGGGCGCGCGACCAGCTCGGTGACCCGGCCGCCGCCGGCCGGCACCACCGCGCCGCCGGTCTCCAGCGGCCGGTCGTACATCGCCTTGACCAGCCGCAGCCCCGGCTCGGTGAGCAGCGGCCCGACGATCCCGGACACGAAGCGCGAGTCGAAGGAGCGCAGATCGGCGTCCACGAAACAGACGATCTCGCCGCTGGTGACCAGCAGTGACCGCCACAGCACCTCGCCCTTGCCCGGCAGCGCGGGCAGCCGCGGCAGGATCGCGTCCCGCTGCACCACCCGGGCCCCGGCCCGCGCCGCGACCTGCGCCGTACGGTCGCGGGAGCCGGAGTCGACGACGACCAGCTCGTCGACCAGCGGCACCTCGTCCGTCATCAGGTCGCGGCGGATCGCCGCGACGATCTCGCCGACCGTCGCCTCCTCGTCCAGCGCGGGCAGCACCACGCTGACGGTGCCCCGCGGACCCGCGGCCCGTTTGGCGGCGAGCAGCAGATCGAGCGGCCGGTCGGCAGCGGACCACGACCGGCGCTCCAGCCAGCGCTCCACCTCATCGAGCACGGTCGCGTCCCCTTCGTGTGGCGTGTCCCGGCCATCTCGCCGTTCGGACGACTATCTCAACTGTCACGCTCGTCGGTTACAGTCTTGAACAACGCGTATGACCACCGCATGCCGGGGGTCCCAGCGCGGGACAAACGCGCCACCGCGGACGGCAGTGCTCGCCACCGCGTCCGGGCGCCATACCGCTCATCCAGAGGGGCAGAGGGAACGGCCCGTTGAAGCCCCGGCAACCCTCCCGCCGACCGCGAGGTCACACGGTGGGGAAGGTGCCAATTCCGTCTTGTGGCGACATCCGTCACAAGGAAGATGAGGAGAAAGGGCCTCGCCATCATGGCTGTGCAGACCGTCGCCGCCACCCCCGACCAGACCGACGTCCCCGCCTTCGGACCGGCCGCCGCGCTGTCCTGCCGGGAGTGCGGCACCCGCTTCCCGCTGAGCCCGGTCTTCGCCTGTCAGGAGTGTTTCGGGCCGCTCGAAGTCGCCTACGACCTGCCGCTGGGCGACCCGGAGGGGCTGCGCAAGAAGATCGAGGCGGGCCCCACCAGCATCTGGCGGTACGCGCCGCTGCTGCCGGTCCCGGCCGACGTCACCGACAAGCCCAATCTGCACCCGGGCTGGACCAAGCTCGTCAAGGCCGACAACCTCGCCCGTGAGCTGGGCATCACCGGCGGCCTGCACGTCAAGGACGACTCCGGCAACCCGACGCACTCCTTCAAGGACCGGGTCGTGGCCATCGCCCTGGAGGCCGCCCGCACCTTCGGCCTCACCACACTGTCCTGCTCCTCCACCGGCAATCTCGCGGGCGCGGTGGGCGCCGCGGCCGCCCGCGCGGGCTTCCGTTCCTGCGTCTTCATCCCGCACGACCTGGAGCAGGGCAAGGTCGTGATGGCCGCGGTCTACGGCGGCGAACTGGTCGGCATCGAGGGCTCGTACGACGACGTGAACCGTTTCTGCTCCGAGCTGATCGGCGACCCGGTCGGCGAGGGCTGGGGTTTCGTCAACGTCAATCTGCGGCCGTACTACGGCGAGGGCTCCAAGACCCTGGCGTACGAGATCTGCGAGCAGCTCGGCTGGCGGATCCCGGACAACCTGGTGATCCCGATCGCCTCGGGCTCCCAGCTCACCAAGATCGACAAGGGCCTCCAGGAGCTGATCAAGCTCGGCCTGGTCGAGGACAAGCCGTACAAGATCTACGGGGCGCAGGCCGAGGGCTGCTCGCCGGTCTCGGCGGCGTACAAGGCCGGGCACGACGTCGTACGGCCGGTGAAGCCGGACACCATCGCCAAGTCGCTGGCGATCGGCAATCCGGCGGACGGCCCGTACGTGCTGGACATCACGCGGCGCACCGGGGGCGCGGTCGAGGACGTGGACGACGAGCAGATCGTGGACGCGATCAAGCTGCTCGCCCGCACCGAGGGGATCTTCGCGGAGACCGCGGGCGGGGTGACCGTGGGCGTACTGAAGAAGCTGATCGAGACCGGGCAGCTCGACCCGGCCGCCGAGACCGTCGTGCTCAACACCGGCGACGGCCTCAAGACCCTGGACGCGGTGGCGCCGACCACCGGTCCGACCGCCATCATCCGCCCGACCCTTGACGCGTTCCGAGAGGCTGGCCTCGCATGAGTGCTTCCGTACGTATCCCCACCATCCTGCGCACCTACACCGGCGGCCAGGCCGAGGTGCCCGCCGAGGGCGGCACCCTGGCCGAGGTCATCGAGTCGCTGGAGAACAATCACGCGGGCATTTCCGCGCGTGTTCTCGACGACACCGGAAAACTCCGTCGTTTCGTGAACGTCTATGTCAACGACGACGATGTGCGCTTTTCCGACGGTCTCGCCACCGCGGTGCCGGACGGCGCGAGTGTTTCGATCATTCCGGCGGTCGCCGGCGGCTGATCCATTCCGTCCGACCCGACCTGCGCATCCGTGCCCCGTCCACCCATTTCGGGTGGGCGGGGCACGGCGCATTCCGTGACGGGAACGGCGGCGGGCGGCCCGTGTCCGGGGCGGTAGTTGAAGCGTTGTACGGTTGCCACGGGCAAGTTGCCGCCCGCGACGGTCGGTGCGGCGGTTTATCGCCAAATTCACGTTCGGATTGTCGCCGATGCGGCCTATGTCCGGTCCGGGATGCCCCGCCATAATGCCTTTTTCCGGGCTATTTCCGATGGATCGGTCCCCGAATTCTCGTCCGATTGACCTGTTGCAGAGGGCATCCGTGCAGATACATTCAGCCGCGGTCGACGCGTTCCGGCGCACACCGCCAGGGGTCCCCTGTCCCACGTAAGGGGCCTTCCCGGAGGTGAGGTCTGACCCGGACCCGCGGAGTGCGGGGCCGCGATAGGGCCAGTAATAGGGGAGTTAGGAATGGCTCAGGGCACCGTCAAGTGGTTCAACGCGGAGAAGGGCTACGGCTTCATCGCGGTCGACGGTGGTGCGGATGTCTTCGTCCACTACAGCGCGATTCAGATGGACGGTTACCGCACCCTCGAAGAAGGCCAGCGGGTCGAGTTCGAGATCTCGCAGGGTCAGAAGGGGCCGCAGGCGGACATGGTCCGGCTGGCCACCGCCTGACGGCGCGGGCGCGCTCGGCGACCGAAGCGACGCACTCACGCACCTAGGGTCCGTACCTCCGAGGGGGACGGGCCCTTCGTGCGTCCGGAAGCCTCGGGTACGCGCGGGCGCGCGCGAACCAAATCCCCCCGTACCGGCCCCGGAGTTGTCCACAGGCGCTTGCACTCGATGGGGTCGAGTGCTAATCATTGGCGTTAGCACTCTCCGCGTGAGAGTGCTGAAGGACCGGGTCGGTGAGGCCCGCCGGGACACCGGGAAGGAACCGGTGGACACGGCAGGCCGTCCGTCGCGGGCGCCACACGGTCCGAGCCGTCGCCCCTCGCTTCCGGCGGGGAAACCCAGTCCGCGGAGGACACTTCACATGGCAAAGATCATCGCGTTCGACGAGGAGGCACGGCGCGGTCTCGAGCGCGGGATGAACCAGCTCGCCGACGCCGTCAAGGTCACCCTCGGCCCCAAGGGCCGCAACGTCGTCCTTGAGAAGAAGTGGGGCGCCCCCACGATCACCAACGATGGTGTCTCCATCGCCAAGGAGATCGAGCTGGAGGACCCGTACGAGAAGATCGGCGCCGAGCTGGTCAAGGAAGTCGCCAAGAAGACCGACGACGTCGCCGGTGACGGCACCACCACCGCGACCGTGCTGGCCCAGGCCCTGGTCCGCGAGGGCCTGCGCAATGTCGCGGCCGGCGCCAACCCGATGGCCCTCAAGCGCGGCATCGAGAAGGCCGTCGAGGCCGTCTCCGCCGCCCTGCTGGAGCAGGCCAAGGACGTGGAGACCAAGGAGCAGATCGCTTCCACCGCCTCCATCTCCGCCGCCGACACCCAGATCGGCGAGCTGATCGCCGAGGCCATGGACAAGGTCGGCAAGGAAGGCGTCATCACCGTCGAGGAGTCGCAGACCTTCGGGCTCGAGCTCGAGCTCACCGAGGGCATGCGCTTCGACAAGGGCTTCATCTCCGCCTACTTCGCCACCGACCTGGAGCGGATGGAGGCGTCGCTCGACGACCCGTACATCCTGATCGTCAACTCCAAGATCTCCGCGGTGAAGGACCTGCTCCCGCTGCTGGAGAAGGTCATGCAGTCCGGCAAGCCGCTGCTGATCATCGCCGAGGACGTCGAGGGCGAGGCCCTGTCGACCCTGGTGGTCAACAAGATCCGCGGCACCTTCAAGTCCGTCGCCGTCAAGGCCCCGGGCTTCGGCGACCGCCGCAAGGCCATGCTCGGCGACATCGCCATCCTCACCGGTGGCACGGTCATCTCCGAGGAGGTCGGCCTCAAGCTGGAGAACGCGGGCCTGGACCTGCTCGGCCGCGCCCGTACCGTGGTCATCACCAAGGACGAGACGACCATCGTCGACGGCGCCGGTGACAGCGAGCAGGTCGCCGGCCGGGTCAACCAGATCCGCGCCGAGATCGAGAACAGCGACTCCGACTACGACCGCGAGAAGCTCCAGGAGCGCCTGGCGAAGCTGGCCGGCGGCGTGGCCGTCATCAAGGCCGGTGCCGCCACCGAGGTCGAGCTCAAGGAGCGCAAGCACCGCATCGAGGACGCGGTGCGCAACGCCAAGGCCGCCGTGGAAGAGGGCATCGTCGCCGGCGGTGGCGTGGCCCTGCTCCAGGCGTCCGCGGTCTTCGAGAAGCTGGAGCTGGACGGCGACGAGGCGACCGGCGCCAACGCCGTGAAGCTCGCGCTGGAGGCCCCGCTCAAGCAGATCGCCGTCAACGGCGGCCTCGAGGGCGGCGTCATCGTGGAGAAGGTGCGCAACCTGCCCGTCGGCCACGGCCTGAACGCCGCGTCCGGCGAGTACGTCGACATGATCGCCGAGGGCATCATCGACCCGGCGAAGGTCACGCGCTCCGCGCTGCAGAACGCGGCCTCCATCGCCGCGCTCTTCCTCACCACCGAAGCGGTCATCGCCGACAAGCCGGAGAAGGCCGCCCCGGCCGGTGCTCCGGGCGGCATGCCCGGCGGTGACATGGACTTCTGATCCGGCCCCGGCCCGCGAGGGCCGGACAGGGTCAGCGAGACCACGAAGACGGCATCCCCGGTCCTGCCGGGGGTGCCGTCTTTTTGTTCGGTACGCTCCGGGCAAACCCCGACAATACGGTGCCAAAACGGGGCATTGTTTAATTACCGTCAGATGCCGGTAGGAGAACAGGAATCCGTGGTACCGGCCGTCACACAGGCTGCTAGGCTCGCATCGCTTGGCAAGTGTCATGCGCAAGTGTTCCGCAATTTTGTTCGGATTTGAAAGAGATTCCGCAAATGGCGGCCCCTCGCCCGAAGAGAGCCTCATGACGTCCTACTTACATGATCCAGCACTTTGGGGCCTGATCGCAGGTACTCCTGTCGCCGCGACCGCGATAGCGATGGGCAGGAAAACGAATGCGAAGCTACGAGCGGCGCTGGCCGAGCAGTCGGCACGCCGCGCCTCCCTGGAAGCCGGCCGCGAGCAGATCGTGGACGAGGCCATGCGGCGGGCCGAGGAGGGCACCAAGAGCGTGCTGAAGGCCGCGATGCGGACCCTCCAGGGCCTCGCGGGCGAGCAGCAGGTGGCGATCGCCAAGCTCCAGCGGGAGAACGGCGAGCACGCGGCCCTCAAGGGCCTGCTGGACGTCGACCACGGCAACGCTCAGTTCACCCGGCGCGCGCAGTCCATCGCGGTCCTGTGCGACGGCTGGCTCGGCCGCCGCAAGAACGCCGCCTCCGTCTACGACGTGGTGCGCAGCGCGAAAGGCCGTATCCGGCACTTCACCCGCGTGGAAATCCGCTCGCAGAGCAATTTCGCGGTCGTCAGCCGGGCCGTCGAACCGGTGGCCCTCGCGCTTTCCGAACTCCTCGACAACGCCACCAGCTATTCCGCGCCGGAAACGTCGATCGAGATCAATATCCAGCCCGTGCCGAAAGGCGTCTGCATCGTCGTCGACGACGCCGGTGTCGGCATGAGCGACGAGGAGAAAACCCTGGCGGGCGATCTCCTCACCGGCCGGGTCACCCCCGGTGTTTCCGGCCTCGGAAATCCGCCGCAATTCGGCTTCGCGGTGATCGGCGTCCTCGCCACCCGTTACGGATTCAGCGTCTCGGTGGATTCCACTTCCCCGTACGGCGGCGTCCGCGCCGTCCTGCTGCTCCCCGACGAACTCCTCACCACCACCATCGAGCCCGAGGAGACCCCCGCCGTGGGAGACGAGTCCGAGCCGGTGGCGGCGGAGACCGAACCCGAGCCGCCGGTGCAGGCGACCACCTTCGGCGGACTGCCCAAGCGGCGCCGCTTCCGGCACCCGATCTCGATAGTGCCCACGGCCGAGGACCGCGCCGAGGAGAGAGCGGCGCCGGCCCCCGAGCCGGTCCGCGACAGCGTCGAGGCCGCCTCCCGGATGGGCGCCTTCCAGCGCGGCACCCTGTCCGGCCGCCGCTCGGTGAACGGCGTCGGCGGCAACGGGACCAGGGGCGGCAACGGCATCAGCGGCATCAACGGCGTCGACTCCGTCAACGCGAGCAGCGAAGGGCAGGACGCCCAGTGACCGGGAAAGACCTCTCGTGGATGCTCGACAGCGCGCTCGAGGTGCCCGAGGCCCGGCACGCGATCCTGGTGTCGGCCGACGGCCTGCTGATGGCCCGCTCCAAGGACGTCGGCCGGGACCACGCCGACACCGTCGCCGCCGCGATGAGCGGCATGCAGTCGCTCAGTCGCACCGTCGGTGAATTCGTCGGCGGCGGACAGGCCCCGCAGTCCTGGCGGCAGACCCTGGTGGAGTTCGACCACGGCTGGGTCTTCCTGATCGCGGCCGGCGAGGGCGCCTATCTGGCCGTCTCCGCGTCGCCCGACGCCGACCTCGCGGAGATCACCTTCCGCATGCAGCAGCTGGTCGGCCAGCTCGGCAAGGTACTGACCACCCCTCCTCGCGAGAATGCTGACATCAATTGACGGACGAACCGGAGCTTGAGTTAGAAGCCACGGAGCTGGTGCGGCCGTATGTGATCACCAACGGCCGTGAGCTTCCGGGCGACAACACGTTCACGATGATCACACTGGTCGCCGTATCCGACGAAGCGCCCCGGGCGAGAGTTCTCGATCCGGAGAAGCTCCGGGTGATGGAACTGTGTGCAGGCGGCTTTCTCGCCGTCGCGGAGATCGCCGCGCACACCGGACTGCCGATGGGTGTCGTCAAGATCCTTCTGTCGGATCTGGTGGAGGACGGATATCTGCTCGCACGGGCCCCCGTTCCCCGCGCGCAGTTGGTCGAGCGGGAACTGCTGGAGGAGGTGCTGCATGGGCTCCGGGCTCGCTTCGGATAGGGACAGCGCGGCCAGGGACAGCGCGTCCCGGCCGGAGCGGAACGCGGCGAACGGCGATGTGTACCTGCGCAGTTCGGTCAGGACCGTCGCCAAGATCCTCATCGTCGGGCACTTCGCCGTGGGCAAGACCACGTTCATCGGCACCATGTCGGAGATCCCGCCGCTGCGCACCGAGGAAGTGATGACGCAGGCCAGTGCGAACATCGACGACCTCAAGGGCGCGCCCAACAAGACCACCACCACGGTGGCGATGGACTTCGGGCGGCTGACGCTCAGCGACGAGCTGGTGCTGTACATGTTCGGCACACCGGGCCAGCAGCGCTTCGTCCGGCTGTGGGAGGACCTCTCGCGCGGCGCGCTGGGCGCGCTGGTGCTGGTCGACCCGCAGCGGCTGCGCGAGTCCTTCCCGGTGATGGACCTGGTGGAGCGGCACGGTCTGCCGTACGCGATCGCCGTGAACCGCTTCGACGGGGCGCCGCCGCACTCGCTGGACGAGGTGCGCGAGGCGCTGGACCTGCTGCCGGAGACACCGGTCGTCTCGTGCGACGCCCGCGACGAGCAGTCCTCGGCCGGCTCGCTGATCGCGCTGGTGGAGTATCTGATGTCGCGGCTCAACTGAGCCGCGATGCACGGCAGTTGACGGGGTGCAGGTAGGTTTCGCAGGACGCAGACCGTACGCGCGCGGCGCGCAGGCAGGACGCCGGCGGCGCCGCCGCGTACGCAGTACCCAGGCACAGGCAGTAGCGGTATTTCAACGAGGAGCACAGGCAATGCAGACCCCTCCGGACTTCCAGCCCCCGCCGCCCGGTTGTCCCGCGCACGACAGCGGACAGAGCGTGCCGCTGTACGGGCCGGAGTTCGCCGCCGCTCCAGAGACCTACTACTCCTACATGCGGCAGTTCGGCCCCAGCGCGCCCGTCGAGCTGGCCCCCGGCGTGGAGGCCGAACTCGTCACGGACTACACCGAGGCGCTTCGGGTGCTCCAGAACCCGAAGACCTTCGCCCGCGACTCGCGGCGCTGGAACGCGCTCAACGAGGGCCGGATACCCGCCGACAGCCCCGTCGTCGGGATGATGGCCTACCGGCCTAACCTGCTGTTCTCCGACGGCGCCGAGCACATGCGGCTGCGGCAGGCGGCCACCGACAGCCTGGCCAAGGTCGACTCGCACCGGCTCGGCCGCCATGTGGACCAGGTCGCGTCGTACCTGATCGACCAGTTCGGCGCCAAGGGCCGGGCCGACCTGGTGGCCGACTACGCCCAGCAGGTGCCGCTGCTGGTCTTCAACGACCTGTTCGGCTGCACCGAGGACATCGGCAACCGGCTGGTGTTCGGCATCTCCGGCATCTTCGACGGCATCGACGTGGAGAAGTCGCAGGAGGTGCTGATCGGGGCGCTCGCCGAACTGGTCGAGCTCAAGCGCACCCACCCCGGCGACGACATCACCTCCTGGATGATGCAGCACCCCTCGGCGCTGAGCACCGAGGAGATGATCCACCAGGTCTTCCCGATGATCGCGGCCGGCACCGAGCCGGTGCAGAACATGATCTCCAGCGCGCTGCGGCTGCTGCTGTCCGACGACAAGTACGCCGACAGCCAGGGCATGGCGGGCCTGCTGGTCGAGGACGCGCTCAACGACGTGCTGTGGAACTACCCGCCGATGGCCAACTACGGCGTGCACTACCCGGTGCACGACGTGGACCTCGCCGGGATCACGCTGAAGGCCGGCGACCCGGTGGTGATCAGCTACGCGGCGGCCAACACCGACCCGGCGCTGGTGGGCAACGGCCGCACGATGAGCAAGCGCGCGCACCTCGGCTGGGGCGCCGGGCCGCACGTCTGCCCGGCGAAGGATCCGGCCACTCTCATCTCGCTGCGCGCGATCGAGAAGCTGCTCAACACGCTGCCGGACATCGACCTCGCGGTGCCGGTGGAGAGCCTGACCTGGCGGCCCGGCCCCTTCCACCGCGCGCTGACCTCGCTGCCCGCCCGCTTCACCCCGGCCCGGCAGGCGCCCAGGCCCGCCGCACAGGCCGCCGCGGCACCGGCCGAGGCGCAGGCCCAGGCGCAGGCCAAGCCCAAGGCGGCGAGCCGCTGGAGCTCGTTCCTCAACTGGTTGAAGGCATAAACAATCATGGCCGAAACGCATCGGCCGACAGTGTGACGCTCGCCACAATTACGAGCTGTGTCCGGCTGGATACGCAATTAATAGGTGGGGTATGCACGACAGATCAATCCGGCCTGACCTTTTGAGGACCAAGGAGTTTCGCCGCCGTGGTCACACCGTATTCGGTCGCCCCCACCGACCGCCGAAGGGTCGTATCACTTTTTTCCCGACTGCGTAAGCCCGGCGGGCAGGAAAGCCCGCTTCCCATATATGCGGAACTCCAGGCGATGGGGGACGTCGTCCCCGCGCCCTGGGGCGGCCACCTGGTCACTTCGTTCGGTCTGAGCGACCAGGTGCTGCGGAACAGGGCATGGCGGGTGACGGACAACGAGTGGGCTGCCAGGCAGGGGCAGGGCACCCGCTGGAGTGCGGCTTCTTCGCGGGAAATCGGCCAGACACTGGTCCGGCTGAACCCCCCGCACCACACCTTGATGCGACGCTCGGTCGGAAATATGTTCGACCGGAGTGCGCTCGCGGATATCAAGAAATCGGTGGAAAGGACGACGGACCGGCTCGTCGCCCGGCTGGCCGAGCGGCTGCGCGACGGAGTGGCCGATTTCGTACCGCTGGTGAGCGAGGAACTCCCCGTCATCACCATTGGTGAGTGGATGGGATTACCGGCCGCGGACTTTCCGTTGCTGCGTGCACTCACCCATGATCAGGTATTCACCCAGGAGCTGCTGCCGTCGCCCAGCCAGCTCATGATCTCCGACAACGCGACCCGCACGCTGCACGAGTATTTCTCCGCGCTCGTACGGGACCGGCGGCGCTCGCCGGGCGACGACCCGGTCTCGCAGTGGCTGCGGATCTGGGACGAGCTGGAGCCGGACCGGGACCGGGCCGACGAGGCGGTCTACTACCTGGCGCTGCTGGTCGTGCTGGCCGCGCTGGAGACCACTTCCACGCTGCTGTCCACCATGGCGTGGCTGATCGCCGGCCACCCGCGCCAGATGGGCTGGCTGCGCGCCCACCCCCAGGACATCCCCGGCGCGGTCGAGGAAGTGCTGCGCTACGACCCGCCGATACACGTCGTGACCCGGGTCGCGGGCGACGACATGCGGCTGGCGGACATCGACGTGCGCAAGGACGAGACCGTCCACCTGATGCTCGCCGCCGCCAACCACGATCCGGCGCAGTACGCCGATCCGCACATCTTCGACATCCGCCGCAAGGTCTCGCACCTCAGCTTCGGCGGCGGCATCCACTACTGCGTCGGCGCCCCGCTGGCCCGGATGGAGGCCGCGGCGCTGCTCACCTCGCTGCTGCGGCGGCTGCCGGGGCTGCGGCTGCACCGGCCGCCCGAGTGGGCGCCCAGGGTCGCCTTCCGGCGGCTGACCACCCTCCAGGTCGCCGACACCGCGCACGAACGGGTCCCGCACCAGGCGGGCCCCAGGGACTGACCGGATACGCCCACCGGACGGCCACAGCCCGGAAGACCCAGCCCGGAAAACACGGCCCGGAAGGCACCGCCCGGACGCCACGGCCCGGAAGAGACAGACCGGACGATGATGAACTACTTCAAGGTTCTGCGCGTCAGCCAGGACGGCGCCCTGCTGCGGGTGCGGCTCAACAGCCCCGAGACCGGCAACGCCGTCACCGGCCCCGTGCTCGACGAACTGCTGGCCGTCCTGCGGTCGGTGCAGGACCACCCCGGCATCCGGGTGCTCGAACTCTCCGGTGCCGGGGAGCACTTCTGCCTCGGCGGCGACCGCAGGGAATTCGCCGAGTCGCTGGCCGCCGACCCCACCGGCGCCGGCCTGCGCGCCGTCGGCAACAAGGCGCGCCAGGTCTGCGAGGCGCTCGCCACGCTGCCGGCCGTGACCGTCGCCCGGCTGCACGGCGACGTGATCGGCGCCGGCGTGGCCCTCGCGATGTTCTGCGACCTGCGGGTCGGCGCCGACACCTGCCGCTTCCGGCTGCCGGAGCTGGCGCTCGGCCTGCCGCCGGCCTGGGGCGGCATCCTGCCGCGGCTGCTCGGCGAGGTGGGCGCCGCCCGGATCCGCGAACTCGTGCTGACCGGCGACAGTTTCGACGCGGCCCGCGCCGTCGAGCTGTCCGTGCTCCACAAGGCCGTGCCCGAGGCCGAGCTGGACGCCGCCGTCGACCGCTGGGCGCGCCCGATGCTGCGCCGGTCGCCCGCCGCCCTGCGGGCCGCCAAGACGATGCTCAACGCGTACGCCAACACCCAACGCCTCGCCGACGCCACGCTGTTCGACGCCGAGTGGCTGACGACGGTGCTCGCGGCCTCGGAGGCGGCGCGGCGGACGACGTAGCGCCGCCCGCCGCACCCCCCGAGGGAAACGCGCTACGAGGTCTTCTGGGCCTTCTGGCCGCGCGCCGCTTCCAGCGCCTGGCGCAGATGCCCGCCGGACTCCGCGAGCAGCCGGGCCGCCGTCGGCGCGTCCACGGTCGCGAGCAGCGTCAGGATGGCGTGCTTGACCTCGCCGTCGGTGGCGGTGAGCGCGTCCTCGATCGCCGCGTCACCGGCCCCGGTGGCCAGCGCCACGATCCGCCGCGAGCGCGCCCGCAGCTTCTCGTTGGACGCCCGCACGTCGACCATCAGATTCCCGTACGTCTTGCCGAGCCGGATCATGGTGATCGTCGACAGCATGTTGAGCACGAGCTTCTGCGCGGTGCCGGACTTCAACCGGGTGGAACCGGCGACCAGTTCGGGCCCGACGACGACCTCGATGCCGTGGTCGGCCGCCGCGGCCAGCGGCGAGTCCGCGTTGCAGGACAGGCCCACCGTGAGCGCCCCGGCGGCCCGCGCGTGCTCGACCGCGCCGACCGCGTACGGGGTGCGCCCGGAGGCGGAGATGCCGACGACGCTGTCGGCGGCGGTCAGGCCCAGTTCGTCCAGGTCGGCGGCGGCCAGTTCCTTGCTGTCCTCCGCTCCCTCGATGGAGGTGATCATCGCGGACGGGCCGCCCGCGATCAGTCCGACCACCTCGCGTCCCGGCGTGGTGTTGAACGTCGGCGGGCACTCGCTCGCGTCGAGCACCCCGAGCCGGCCCGCCGTGCCGGCGCCCGCGTAGATCAGCCGGCCGCCGCGCGCCATCCGGGCGGCGATGCCGTCGATGGCGGCGGCGATCACGGGCAACTGCCCGGCGACGGCGGCCGGAACGGTGGCGTCCTCACCGTTCATGGTCCGCGCGATCTCCAGGGTGGGCATCCGGTCGATCTCGGCGAGCTCGGGCCGGAACGCCTCGGTGGTGAGGGTCTCCAGCTCGCGGCGCAGCTCGGTGTAGTGCGACATATGCGGCTCGTTCATCCTTCGTCTGCGGCTGTCGTGGGGGAGTGCGGTCACGCTCGGCGCGCGTCGTCAGGCGCGTCCGGAGCGCGGGCTGTGCCGGTGCGCCAGCGCCTCGTACGAGGCGGACAGCGCCGGGGCCGCGTCCTCGTAGGTGCGCTGTGCCACACCGATGAACAGGCAGTCCACGACCAGGAGTTGACTGGTCCGGCTGGACATCGCGGCCGGCCGCAGTTCGCTCTCGCGCGAGGTCGAGGTGGTCAGCACCAGGTCCGCGTACTGCGTGACGGCGCCGTCCGGACGGCCGGTGATGGCGATGGTGGTCGCCCCCCGGTCGAAGGCGGCCCGCAACGGCTCGATGACGTCGTGCGTGGTGCCGGAGTGCGTGATGGCCAGCGCCACGTCGCCCGGCCGCAGCTGTACGGCGTTGGTGACGGCCAGGTGCGGATCGGCGTGCGCGTGCGCGATCAGCCCGATCCGCAGCAGCTTCTGCGCCAGGTCCTGGCCGACCAGCGCGGACGCGGCGATCCCGTAGATGTCGGTGCGCCGGGCGGCGGCCAGCGCGGCCACCGCGGCCTCCAGCTGCGCCATGTCGAGCTGGGCGGCGGTGTCGGCGAGGGTCTGCTGCTCCTCCATGGCCAGCTTGGTGACCACGTCACCGAGCGGGTCGTCGACGGCGATGTCGGCGGTCATGGCGGGCGGTGCGCCGGTGGCCTGCTGGGCGGCGAGCGCGGCCAGCGCCAGCCGCAGGTCGCGGTAGCCGGGGTAGCCCAGCAGCCGGGCGGTGCGGACGACGGTCGCCTCGCTGGTGCCGGTGCGCACCGCGAGTGCCGTGACGGTCAGATGGGCGCAGCCGGCCGGATCGCCCGCGACGGCTTCGGCGACCCGCTGCATCGAGCGGGTCATCGAAGGCGCGAGGGTGCGGACCTTGGCGGCGAGGGCCCCCGGGTCGGGGGGCGTGACGGGGAGCACGGGCGCGCCGGACACGCCGCGGAGGGCGCGGACGCTCGGGGAGAAAGTTTCCTTCACGCTGTAGGTCACCTTCTGAAAGGTATTTTCAGCGACGGCCGTACGTCAAGACCACCGGAGCCCGTCCGCCGTGCGCCGCGGTCACGCGGGACGGCCCGCGCCACGGCCTTGCGGCACTTGCGACAATGGACGGATGGAGGACGCACACACCCCGGGCGGGGCGGGCGGCGAGGCGGTGCTGCACGGCGCCCGCGCCCTGATCCTGGCCGACCTCGCGGCCCGCGACGTGGCCGACGCCGAGGTCGTCTCGCTGGTCGAGGACGCGGTCAGCGGCCGCCGCTGGTGGCTGGAGCAGTGGCCGGACGGCGCCGCGTACATCGCGGGCCTGCTCGCCCAGGACGTCCAGGACGCCCTGATGGAGCGCTACGGCCGCTGGCCGCTGTGCCCGGACTGCGAGGACCCGCACGCCCTGGCCGTCGAACCCGAACTCGGCCCCGACCCGCACTGGGTCTGCGAGGCGCGCGGCGCCGTCGTCGCCCCGGTCGGCGCGCTGGCCCCCGTATGACCGGCTCCCGTACGAGCGGCCGCGGCGTAAGCAGCCCCCGTACGACCGGCTCCCGTACGAGCGGCCCCGGCGTAAGCGGCCCCCGTGCAACCGGTCCCCGCACGAGCAGTGCCGGGAGCCGCGGATGACGCTCTACATCGACCCGCCGACCTGGCCCGGCCACGGCCGTCTCTGGTCGCATCTGGTCAGCGACGTCTCCTACGCCGAACTGCACGCTTTCGCCGCCGCGCTCGGCGCCCCGCCCCGCGCCTTCGAGCGCGACCATTACGACATCCCCGCCGAGCGCTACGCCGACGCGGTCGCCCTCGGCGCGGTCGAGACCGGCAGCAAGGACATCGTCCGCCGCCTCACGCAGGCGGGCCTGCGGCGCCGCAAATACGTCAGGCCGTGAGCAGTTCCAGCTCCGTCGTCAGATTGCGGCGGGCCGTGCGCTCCCACTGCTCCTTGCCGTACGGGGTGCGGAACAGGGCGGGCAGGTCGAGGAGTTGGCGCAGTACGGCGGCGCGTCCGGTGCGGAAGGCGTCGTCGGGGACGAAGCCGTACTCGGCGCGGACGGCGGCGGCGTAGGCCGCGTAGGCGGCGGGGTCACCGGCCAGCACGGCCAGGTCGGCGTCGCACAGCACCTCGCCGTCGTGGTCGTCGCCGGCCGGGTCGTGGGTGACGGTGAGGCGGACCAGCCGGGCGACCTCGGCGGTGCGGCCGGCGCCGACACCGGCCTCGGGCAGGGCGCGTTCCGCCAGGTGGGCGCTGCGTTCCTCGTTCTCCGAGCGGTCCGGGCGGTAGACGGCGTCGTGGAACCACGCGGCCAGCGCCACGGTGTCCGGATCGGCGGCGTACGCGGTCAGCTCGGTGGCCCGGTCCAGGACCGCCTGGAGGTGGTCCAGCGTGTGGTACTTGCGCTGCGACTCGCCCCAGCGGCCGAGCAGGTCCCGGCCGTACGGCTCCGGGTCGGGCGCGGGCGCGCCGTCCGCGCCGGGTTCCTGGCAGCGGCGCAGCAGGTCGCACCATTCGGCGAGCAGGGCGTCGTAACGGGGGTGTGCGGCGGCGGGCGAGAAGGACATGCGGGCAATTGTGCGCTACACGTCTCGCGCGGGAGTGACGCATGTGGCACCCTTGCTCATATGTCTAGACCAATATTCGAGGTGATCGCCCTCGGCGCGGACGATGCCGTAGCGGCCCGGGACGGCGGCGCGGACCGCCTCGAACTGGTCACCGACATGGCCGCGGACGGACTCACCCCCTCCCGCGCCACGTTCGGGGCGATCAGGGCCGCCGTCGACATCCCGCTGCGCGTCATGCTGCGGCTGTCCGACGGCTTCGCCGCGGGCGACGCGCGCGACCTGGACGCGCTGTGCGCCGCCGCGCAGTCACTGCGCTCGGAGGGCGCCGACGAATTCGTCCTCGGCTTCCTCGACGAGCGCGGCGAGGCCGACCTGGACGCCGTGCACGCCCTCGTCGACGTCATCGACGGCTGCCGCTGGACCTTCCACCGCGCCATCGACCGGGCCGCCGACCGTGACGCGCTCCGGCTCCGGCTCGCCGGACTGCCGGGCCTCGACACCTACCTCACCGCGGGCGCCGCGGCCGGCGTGCCCGCCGGGCTCGACGTGCTGTGCGCCGAGGCCGGCCGCTCCGGCGAGCCCGGCTACGAGCCGCGGCTGCTGGTCGGCGGCGGCCTGCTGCTGGAGCACGTGCCGGTGCTGCGGGCCGCCGGGCTCGACGCCTTCCACGTCGGCGGCGCCGTCCGCCCCGCGGGCTGGGACTCGCCGGTCGACGTCCGGGCCGTCGCGCGCTGGCGCGCCGCGCTGGACACGCCGGTCGCCGTCTCCTGAGTCTCCCGAGGCCGCCGCGCGTGGCCCCGGGGGCTGTTTTCGGACAGCTCCCGGGGCAACCGTGGCAGCATGGGCGGCATGGACCTGGAGGAGCTGCGGCTGCTGCGGCGGGCCCGCGACCGGATGGACCGCGAGTACGCCCAGCCGCTCGACGTCCCCGCCCTGGCCCGCACCGCCCTGATGTCGGCCGGCCACTTCAGCCGCCAGTTCCGCGCGGCCTACGGCGAGACCCCGTACTCCTACCTGATGACCCGCCGCATCGAACGCGCCACCGCGCTGCTGCGGCGCGGCGACATCAGCGTCACCGACGCCTGCTTCGCCGTCGGCTGTACGAGCCTGGGGTCCTTCTCCGCCCGCTTCACCCAGATCGTCGGAGAGACGCCCAGCGCGTACAAGGCCCGCGACCACAGCGACGTTCAGGTCGTCCCCGGCTGCCACATGATGGTGATCACCCGCCCGCGCAAGACCGGCGGGGCGGGCCAGCCCAAGGCCGGACGCCCGGCGCGTACGGATTCCGCGGCGGACGGCCCGGCCGCGGCCGGACCTGGTCCGGGCAGTCCCGGAGCGGGCGGTCCCGGATCGAGCAGTTCTGAAGAAGCCGCCGCGCCCGTACGCACCTAGCATCGCCGGTATGACCGTTTCCATCAGTGCCGTGCACGTCTTCGTCGACGACCCCGACGCCGCCCTCGTCTTCTACCGCGACACGCTCGGGCTGACCGTGCGCCACGAGGTCGAGCAGGACGGATTCCGCTGGATCACGCTGGCCACCGCGAGCCAGCCGGAGATCCAGATCGTGCTGTCCCAGCCGCACGCGGGCCGCTCCCAGGAGGACGGCGACGCGATCGCCGCACTGCTCGCCAAGGGCGAGTTGCGCCCGATGCACTTCAGCAGCGACGACCTCGACGCGACCTTCGAGGCGGTCGCGGGCGCGCCCGGCGCCGAGGTGCTGGAGGAGCCGCAGAGCCGCCCGTGGGGCGCCCGCGACGCCGCCGTACGCGACCCCGCGGGCAATCTTTTCCGGCTGGAACAGAGTTGACGCGCGTCACGGCGTGCTGAGCGCGGCCGGCAGCGGCGCGGTGTGCAGCACCGCGAGCCCGGAGACGGCTCGCGTCAGGCAGACGTACAGCCGGCGCAGCCCCGTACGCGGGTCGGGCTCGCCGTCGACCACGGCGGCGGGCTCGTCGAGCACCACGTAGTCGTACTCCAGGCCCTTGGCGAGCGAGGCGGGCACCAGCGTCAGGCGCGCCTCCGCCGACGTCTCCTCGCCGGGGGACACGTAACGGTGCCCGGCCGCGTCAAGTGCCGCGCCCAGTACGGGAATTCGCGCGTCGGCGGCGATCAGGCCGACCGAGCCCTCCTGCTCCAGCGCGGTGTCGCACGCCGCGAGGACCGCCGCGTCGAGCGCGCCCTCGCCGACCTCGCGCACCGACATCGTGCCCGCCGCCTCACGGACCGAGGTGGCGGGCGCGAGGCCCGGCGCGATCTGCGGCAGCAGCCGCGTCGCGTACGCGATCACCTCGCGCGGTACGCGGAAGCCCGCCGTCAACTCCTCGACGGTGGCCTCCGGTTTGCCCAGGTGCGCCAGCGCCTCGGCCCACGAGGCCGTCGCCCAGGGCGTGGTGCCCTGCGCGAGGTCGCCCAGCACCGTCGCGGAACCGGTCGAGCAGCGCCGCCCCACGGCGCGGTACTGCATCGGTGACAGATCCTGCGCCTCGTCCAGCACCACATGGCCGAGCGAGGGCGTGCGCTGCACCAGGTCGTACGCCTCGTCGATCAACACCGCGTCCGCGGCGGACCACTTGGCCGAGGCGAGCCCCCGCGCCGGCTTCGCCCACAGGATCGTCTTCTGCTCGTCGGCGTCCAGCAGGCCGTCCGCCGACGCCGCCAGGAAGTCGGGGTCCGACAGCAGCCGCAGCACCGTCCTGGCCGGATCGACCGCGGGCCAGCAGGACTTGACCGCCGCCTTCACCGCGCTGTTGCGGGCCACCGCGTCCTGCACCCGGTCGTCGGGCGCCTCGCCCGCCCGCTCCATCTGCACCAGCACCGCGTGCGCGATCCGCTGCGGCAGCGCGTCGTGCGCGGCCCCGTACCGGATGTCGCGCTCGGCCAACTCACCGACGATCTCCTCCAGTTCGTACACCGGTACGCGCCAGCGGCGCGAGCCGCGCACCACCATCACCGGCTCCGTCGGCATCCGGATGCCGGACCGGACCGCGCGCCGCAGCACCTCCGCCATCCGCGCGTCGCCCTTGACGGTGGCCGCCGCGGCCGAGTCGGTGCCGCGCACCTCGACATGCGCCACCAGGTCGTCCACGGTCGCCTGCTTGACCTGCAACTCGCCCAGCGCGGGCAGCACTTGCTCGATGTACTGGAGGAAGGAGCGGTTCGGCCCGATCACCAGGGTGCCGGTGCGCGCCAGCCGCTCGCGGTGCGCGTACAGCAGATACGCCACCCGGTGCAGGCCCACCGCGGTCTTCCCCGTGCCGGGTGCGCCCTGCACACAGACGCTGCCGGTGATGTCGGCGCGCACGATCTCGTCCTGCTCCGGCTGGATCGTCGCGACGATGTCGCGCATCGGGCCGACGCGCGGCCGCTCGATCTCGCTCTGCAGCAGCTTGCTCGACGTGCCGGGCTCCTGCGTCCCTTCCGGCGGGTCGGTCAGATACTCGTCCTCGTACGCGGTCAGGTCGCCGCCGGTGTAGCCGAAGCGTCGGCGCAGCCGGACGTCCAGCGGGGCGGTGCGCGAGGCCCGGTAGAACGGCTGCGAGACCGGCGCGCGCCAGTCGATCACCATCGGGTCGCCCTCGGCGTCGTGCACATGCCTGCGCCCGATATAGAACTGCTCGCCGCCCGCCCCCTCCGCGACCTCGCCGCCCGGCGCGTGCAGATAGTCCAGGCGGCCGAAGAAGAGCGGGGTGTCGGCGAGGTCGGACAGCGCCTTGATCCGGTCGTCGATCTCGGCGGCGAGGATCTTGGCGTTGACCCAGTTGCCGGTCACATCGGTGATGTCGAGGGACTCGACGTCGTGGCGCATCGCGCGCAGGGCGGTCCTGGACGAGGCGAGGTGGGCCCGCTCCCGGCCGAGCGGGTCGTCCGCGCCGATCGCGTCGACCGCGTCGTTCGGTTCGTTCGGTTCGCCTGGATTCTCGCCTGGATTGCTGCGGGCGCTGTCCTGGATCGGGACGTGCGAGGGCACGGCTTTGCCTCCGGCTGATACGAGTGCTGCTGCGGTTGCGTACGCGAGGTGGCCGTCCGGGACAGCGGTCCGGCGCGGCGGGCGGACGTGGTGTCGGGGACGACGGGCCGCCCGGTTTCCGTCCGGCCGGCGGCACTCCCGTGGGGAGGCGGCAAGACGGGCGATCATACGCGTCCGCGCGCGGGGCCGCGAATGAATTTCACCCGGGGGTCCGCCGGTGTTCGCCCGTGCCCACCGGTGTCCCGTCCTCCCGGCGGGGGACGGGTGTCGGGGGTGACCCTGAGGCCCGGGTCAGGGTCCGGGGTCAGCCCACAGGGGGATACGGAGGGTGAGAATTACATCCTCAGCCCGACGTAGGCCGAATGCCTGATTTCGTACCGTGGATTCATGACCACCACCACCGTTTCCCCAGGTCCCACCGTCCACGGCGGCACCGCGCTCGGTGCCCGCCCCGATCACCCCCGCCACCTGCTGGGGAGCACACTGCGTGCGGTCCGTGTCTTCGCCGTCACGGCCGTCGAAGTGGTGCTGCTCGGCAGCGAGGGCAAGCGGCACTGACCCGGCGGGTCCGGGCCGCCGTTGCCCGGTGAGCGGCTGACCTGCCGCTACTGTCGCGGCGATGACCGCTCCCGCGCTCGGCCAGGCGCCTCCCGCCGGCCGTACCGCCGGCCCCTCGCGGACGCGCCCGCCCCGTCGCGTCCCCGACCGGCTGCTGCCCGTACTCGCCGGGCTCGCGCTCGGCGTCTCCCTGGCCGCCTTCGGGCTCTGGTGGGCCCGGCACAGCGTGCCGATGGCCGATCTCCAGGTCTACCGGGCGGAGGGCGCCGCCGTCCTGGGCGGCCGTGACCTCTACGCCTTCCGCGTCACGCCCTGGCGGCTGCCCGCCACGTATCCGCCCTTCGCGGCGCTGCTCTTCACCCCCGTCGCACGGCTGCCGCTGCCCGCCGCCCGCGCGGCGTGCGTCGCCGCGGATCTGGTGCTGCTGGCCGCCCTCGTCCATCTGTCGCTGCGGCTCGCGGGCGTACGCGTCCGGCGGCAGCTGTCCCTGGTGCTGCTCGGCACGGCGGCGGCGCTCTGGCTGGAGCCGGTCTTCCAGACGGTGATCTTCGGGCAGATCAATCTCGCCGTCGCGGTCCTCGTGCTGGCCGACCTCACCCGGCCCGCCGGCGCCCGGGGCAAGGGGCTCATGCTCGGCCTCGCCGCCGGCGTCAAGATCACGCCCGCGCTCCTCGCCGTCCACCTCGCCCTCACCGGGCAGCGCCGCGAGGCGGCCCGCGCTGCCGCCGGATTCGCCGCGAGCGCCGCCCTCGGGCTCGCGCTGCTGCCCCGCGCCTCGCTGGACTTCTGGACCGCGCGGCTCTACGAGACCGGCCGCGTCGGCAAGGTCTGGATCGTGGACAACCAGTCGCTCCAGGGCCCGCTCGCCCGGGTCCTGCACACCCCGGACCCGGGCCCGCTGTGGGCGGCCGCCGCGCTGCTCACCGCGGCGGCGGGCCTGGCCGTCGCCGCCCGCGCCCACCGCCACGGCCGCCCCGCCCTCGGGCTGCTGTGCGCGGCCGTCACCGCGCTGCTGGTCTCACCCGTGAGCTGGACCCACCACTGGGTGTGGTGCGTGCCGCTGCTCGCCCTGGCGGCGGCGCGGATCGGCGACCCGGCCGTACGGGCTCCTGTCCGCGGGCGGTGGACCCGTATCGCCGTCCTCGCCGGCGGCGCGGCCGTCTTCTACGGCCGCAGCATGTGGCAGGTGCCGCACGCGGGCGACCTCGACCTTCACCTGCCGTGGTGGCAGCAGCCGCTCGCCGCCCCGTACCCGCTGCTCGGCCTCGCCCTCCTCGCGGGCACCGCTCTGAGTACGCGGCCGCGCCGAACTGAGTACGTCGCCGGATCCGCGCCCGCCGCCCGGCCCGTTGAATGGACGCCATGAGCCACAGCAGCCCGTACGGTCCGCCGCAGCCGCACGAATGGCAGCACCGCCCGGCCGGGCACGCGGCACCCGGCCCCGGCCCCGGCCTCGGTGCCGGTTACGGGCCCGGTTTCGGCCCCGCCCCCGCCCCGGCCTTCCGCCCGGTCGTGGTCCGGCCGCCGGACCACGACCGGTACGCCTATGTCGCGCCGCTGATCGCCACCGTCCTCGGCGGCCCGCTGATCGCCTTCTGCGGCATGATCGTGATGATCTCGCCGATGGCCACCGACTCCTGCACCACCCACGGCTGCCACGACCTCTACACGATGCTGCTGGTCGCGCCCGCCGTCCTCTTCCTCGCGGTGCTCGCTCTCGGCCTGTCCTGGCTGCTGCCGTGGCGGCTGCGCCACCGCACCACCCGCGTCGTGGCCGCGACCGCCGCCCCCCTCCTGGCCGCCGCCACGCTCCTGATCTACGTGAACCTGCCCGCGGCGAGCTGAGCCCCGTCGGGCAGGGTGGGGGTATGCCCGCATACCTCCCGATGCCCTTCCACCTGGAGACCGAGCGGCTCACCCTCCGCCCCTGGGCCGAGTCCGACGCCCCCGACTTCCGCGACCTGCTCGCCGCCCGCGGCAAGGGCGAACCACCGGTCGAGCGGATCCGCGCCTCCATCGCCGAATTCCTCGCCGCCACCGAGCCGACCGCCGGCGAAGTGGCCTGGCTCACCCGCCCCCTGCCCTGACGCGGGACCGGCGGCGCGTCGTCAGGCGGCCTCGTCCTCCTCCAGGAGGTTGTCGGCGTCGACGATCCGGTAGGCGTAGCCCTGTTCCGCGAGGAAGCGCTGGCGGTGGGCGGCGAAGTCCTGGTCGATGGTGTCGCGGGCGACGACGGAGTAGAAGCGGGCCTCGTGGCCGTCGGCCTTGGGGCGCAGGACGCGGCCGAGGCGCTGGGCCTCCTCCTGGCGGGAGCCGAAGGTGCCGGAGACCTGGATGGCGACGGTGGCCTCGGGCAGGTCGATGGAGAAGTTGGCGACCTTGGAGACGACCAGGACGGAGATCTCGCCGTTGCGGAAGGCGTCGAAGAGCTTCTCGCGCTGCGCGTTGGTGGTCTCGCCCTTGATCACGGGCGCGTCCAGGTGCTCGCCCAGCTCGTCGAGCTGGTCGATGTACTGCCCGATGACCAGCGTCTGCTGCCCCTTGTGCTTGGCGACCAGCGCCTCGGTGACCCGCCGCTTGGTCGCGGTCGTCGCGCAGTAGCGGTACTTCTCCTCCGGCTCGGCCGTCGCGTACGCGAGCCGCTCGGAGTCGGTCAGATTGACCCGGACCTCGACGCAGTCGGCGGGCGCGATGTAGCCCTGCGCCTCGATCTCCTTCCACGGCGCGTCGAACCGCTTCGGCCCGATCAGCGAGAAGACATCCGACTCGCGGCCGTCCTCGCGCACCAGCGTCGCGGTCAGCCCGAGCCGCCGCCGCGCCTGGAGGTCGGCGGTGAACTTGAAGACCGGCGCGGGCAGCAGATGCACCTCGTCGTAGACGATCAGCCCCCAGTCGCGGGAGTCGAACAGCTCCAGGTGCGGATAGACGCCCTTCCGCTTGGTCGTCAGCACCTGGTACGTCGCGATCGTGACCGGCCGGATCTCCTTGCGCGTACCGCTGTACTCGCCGATCTCGTCCTCGGTCAGCGACGTCCGCTTGACCAGCTCGCTCTTCCACTGCCGGGCCGAGACCGTATTCGTCACCAGGATCAGCGTGGTCGCCTTGGCCTCCGCCATCGCGCCCGCGCCGACCAGCGTCTTGCCGGCGCCGCAGGGCAGCACGACGACACCGGAGCCGCCGTGCCAGAAGCCGTCCACGGCCTGCTTCTGGTACGGGCGCAGCGCCCAGCCGTCCTCGCGCAGGTCGATCGGGTGCGCCTCGCCGTCCACGTACCCCGCGAAGTCCTCGGCGGGCCAGCCGAGCTTGAGCAGCACCTGCTTGATCTGGCCGCGCTCGGAGGGGTGCACCTGCACCGTGTCCGGGTCGATCCGGGCGCCCACCAGCGGCTGGATCTTCTTCGACCGCAGGATCTCCTCCAGCACCGGCCGGTCGGTGGTGGTCAGCACCAGTCCGTGCGCGGGGTGCTTGCTCAGCCGCAGCCGCCCGTAGCGGTCCATCGTCTCGGCCACGTCGACCAGCAGCGCGTGCGGGACCGGGTAGCGCGAGTACTCGACCAGCGCGTCCACCACCTGCTCGGCGTCGTGCCCGGCCGCCCGCGCGTTCCACAGGCCGAGCGGGGTGAGCCGGTAGGTGTGGATGTGCTCGGGGGCGCGCTCCAGCTCCGCGAAGGGCGCGATCGCGCGGCGGCAGGCGTCGGCCTGTTCGTGGTCGACCTCCAGGAGGAGCGTTTTGTCGCTCTGCACGATGAGACAGGACACGCATTACCTCCACGGACGGGATCGAACAGAGAATTGTACTGCGAATGGCCGTCACGGCTGCGTGTCGCGGTTCACCCGGACGGCGGCCAACCCTGGGCGTGTTTGTTCGCCATTCGTGCGAAACTCCCGAGCCACGCTTCGTGGCGCTCGGCGCGTCGCGGAACGCCTGCGGTTATCTGCCCGCTATGGACAACCAACCGTCCCCCACCCCTGCCGATTCCTCCGCCACCGATTCCGCGGCCGCCGCCGCGCCGCGTGAGCGCCGACCGCTGCGCGCCGTCGCCGCGTCCACGGTCGTCGTCGGCGCGGCCGTGATGGCCGCGGCCGGACTGCTGCTGCCCGGCTCGGCCGGCGCCGCGTCGAACGACGGCTACGGTTCGCCGTCCTACACGGACACGGGCTGGTCGTCGCCGCCGGACACCGACACGGGCTGGTCCTCGCCGCCCGACACGGGCTGGCCGTCGCCGAGCGACAGCGAGTCGTGCTCGCCCACGCCGTCGACGACCCCTCCCACCACGCCTCCCACCACTCCGCCGACGACCCCGCCGACCACTCCGCCTACGACGCCCCCCACGACCCCGCCGACGACTCCTCCGACCACGCCCCCCACAACTCCTCCCACGACCCCGCCTACGACCCCTCCGCCGACGACGCCCCCCACGACCCCGCCTACGACCCCTCCGACGACGCCCCCCACGACCCCGCCGACCACACCCCCCACAACTCCACCGACGACCCCGCCCACGACTCCTCCGACCACGTCGTCCACGCCTCCGACCTCGCCTCCGACGACGCCCCCGAGCACCCGTCCCGGGACGCCGAGCACGCCCGCGACACCGGGTACGCCGTCGACGACGACGCCCGGGCAGCTGCCGCACACCGGCTCCGACGGGACTGAGTGGCTGGCCGCGGCGGCGGCCGGCGCCTTGGGCATCGGCGGACTGTTCGTGGCGGCGACGCGCCGTCGCGGCCGGCACGGCTGAACTCCCGCACCCCTGACGGGTATCGGCCGCCGCAGCGCCGACGCGTACGGCGTACGGCGGCCGAGCCCGGGTATGCGGCGTCTTGACGGTGCCCGCCGGAGGCACCCGTACGAGGGGGGGCAAGGGGCCCATGGCGGCGAAGGCCGGGAAGCAGCCCGGAAAGCCCGGAAGGACGTTCGGCGTCGGCAGGCGCGCCGGGACGGCGGCCGCCGGCAAGGCGGCGGCGAAAGCGCCCGCGAAGCCGGCCGGGGAGGCGCGGACCCGTACGAAGGCCGCACCGGCCCCGTCCGCCGGCCGGACGTTCCCGCTCTGGCCCAAGGCGTGGACGGCCTCCCGGTCGGCCCCCGGACCCGCGACGAAGGCGAAGCCCGCGTCAAAAGCGCGGCCCGCGGCCGCGAAGAAGCCCGGCCCCCCGGCCAAACCCAAGCCCAGGACCAGGCCCGCGCCCGCCCCGCGCACCCCCCAGCAGCCGCCCACCACCCCGCTGCTGCAACGCCGTTCCTGGTACGCGACCCTCGCCCGCGTCCTCGTCCTCACCGTCGCGATCGTCTGCATGGTGGCCTTCGCCGTGGCGCTGGCGAAGGTCACCCTCGTGCCGTCACCGTCGTCGGACGCGCTGATCCACACCAATCTCAAGCCGGGCGACTCGATCAGGGCCTATCTCGACCAGCCCAATGTGCGCGACACCGTCAAGCAGATCGGCGGCAACATCCTGCTCGGCGTGCCCTTCGGCATTCTGCTGCCGGTGCTGTTCCCCAAGGCGCGCGGCCTGCTGCGCGTCGCGGTGCTGACCGCGCTGGTGATGCTGCTGGTCGAGACGACACAGGGCGCGATCGTCGAGGGCCGCGCCTTCGACATCGACGACGTCATTCTCAACACCTCGGGCGCCCTGATCGGCTACCTGCTGCTGGGCCTGCGCCTCGGCCGCGCCCTCCACCCGCGCCGCAGGCACTGGTGGCACCGCTGGTTCGGCGGCCAGGAGCGGGCCAGGCAGCGCGCGGCGGCCCGCAGCGCGCGGGAGGCCGAGCGGGAAGCCGCGCGGGACACGGCACGCCCCCGGGAACGCAGCAGGCTCAGGCAGAGTCCTCGGCCAGTTCCGAGACGCCCGTGACGCGGTGCAGCGCGAAGGTCCGCATCTCGTCCACGGTGTGGTCGTACGCGGTCACATAGCCGCCCTCCACCCGGACCGGCGCGATCACCCGCTGGCTGGCCGAGCCCTCGGCGTTGACGTAGCCGATCCACAGCGACTCGCCGCTGAGCACCGCGGCCTGCATGGTGGCGAGCGTGTCGGCCGCGGGCGTACGCGGCAGGCCGTCACCCGAGGCGGCGCCCGTCGAACCCGTGGTGGGCGCCGCGGAATCGGCGGGGGAGCGTCGGACGGCCGTGGACGCGCGGTCGCCCGCGCGGATCGCCTTCACCGCGGCCCCCAGCAGCGGCCCCGCCGGCACCGGCGGCCCGTCCGTGACCGGCGCCGGCGGCGTACGCGGCGGGGTGCGGCGGGCGTCGGCCCGGGTGATCAGCACATCCCCGTCGGCGGATTCCGCGGCCGGGGCCAGACCCATCGAGCGCAGCTTGTCCAGCAGCACGCCCGGCTCCGACTGCGCCGCGAGCACCGTCGGCGCCAGGCGGCGCAGGCCGAGCCCGGCCGCGCGCCGGTCCGCCAGCAGCTCGGTGAGCAGCGCGTCGTCGTCGCAGCGCAGATACGCCGAGGCCGCGCCGACCCGCAGCGTGCCGTGCCTGCGCGCCACGTCGTCGATCAGATAGCTGAGCGGCTGCGGCACCGGGGTGCGCGAGTGCGCGGTGAGGAAGTCCTGCAGTTCGGCGGCGGTCCGCCCGGCGTCCAGGGCGCGGCGCACCGACTCCGGTGTGAAGCGGTAGACGGTCGCGCCGCCCTTGGACTCGATGTCGGCCAGCACCCCGAGGGTCTCGGCGAGCGGAGCCATCAGCGGGCCGGGCGCCACCGCCGTGAGGTCAGCCTGGAGCAGCACATGGTCCAGCGGTTCCGGCAGCAGCGGCCCCAGCAGACCGGCGGCGGCGACGGTGGCGGCCGACAGTTCGGCGGCGGAGTGCCAGGCCAGCAGCGGCCTGGCGTGCGCGGCGAGCGCGCCGCGCCCGGTCAGGCCCAGATTCTCGGCGTCCTGGAGCGTCCAGCGCAGCAGGTCCGCGCGCAGCGCGTCGGCGCCGGGCCGCAGCGGCCTGTCCCAGCGCAGCCGGGCCAGCAGCTCGTCGGGCGCGGCGGCCGAACCCGGCGGCAGCTCGGCCAGTATCCGCAGGGTGCGGCGGCGCACCCGGGGCGCGAGCGAACGGTCCAGGTCGGGGCCGAGCGCGGACAGCGCGCGCCCCTTGGCGTCCCGGGTGCCGACCACGCCCGGCGTGCGGGTCGCGGTCAGCCAGGCCGCGGCCAGCGCCGCCCAGCGCTCCTGCGCGGGCTGTTGCAGCCACAGGTCGGCGGCGGGCGTCGGCGCGTACGCCTCGTCCACCTCGCCGTCGGTGGCGATCAGCCCGGCCGCGTAGGCCAGTTCGAGCCAGAAGGCGGCCTGCGGCTCGGTCAGGTCCAGGGCGGTCGCGGTCCGCTTGAGGTCGCGGACGCTGATGCCGCCCGCGCGCAGCACGGCAGGGCCGCCGGTCTGCCACTCGCGCAGCAGCTCGCCGACCGTGCCGACCGCCGTGAGCGCCTGCCCGGCCGCCGTCAGGTCCACCGTCCGCTCGGTGCGCGGCACCGGCGTCACCGCGGGCGGCGTCGGCTCGGGCGTGCGGTGCGCCCGGCCGCCGCGCAGGCTCAGCGCCGCCTCGCGCGGCAGCAGCACATTGTGCTGCCCGGCCGGCAGCAGCAGGCCGCGCGCCAGCAGCCACTGCACGGGTGTGACGGCGTCGGCCGCCCGTACCGGCACCGTCGCGTCCCGCACCTCGCCGTACGGCGGCCCCCACACCAGCCGGTCGAGCACCGCGCGCGCGTCGTCCGGCGCGCTCCCCACCAGCGCGGCCGTCCGTACGCCGTCCGCGAAGAGCCCGGCCAGCGCGGTGACGGCGCTCATCGGGTCGTGGGTGGCGGGCAGCCCCGCGTCGGCGAGGATCTCCTGGAGCCGGGACGGCGACATGCCCGCCGTCGCCTCGCTCACGGACGGGCCGAGGCCGGTCGCGGACGGCACCGTGGCGGCCGGCGCCAGCACGTCGCGCGCGGTGCGCACCAGCCGCAGCCGGTCGTCGCCGCCCCACAGCAGCGCCCGCGCCCGCAGCACGTCCACCGCGCGCGGCAGCGCGGCCGTCACCGCCTCGACGGTCTCCGGCGGCAGCGGTTCGCCGTGCGCGGCGGGCCCGGGACCGCCGGTCAGCAGCGTGAGCAGTGTCGCGTACGGGCACGGGTCGGCGGTGACCGCCAGCGCCTCGGCGACCTGCTGGGTGAAGCGGTCCAGGTGCTCCAGCGCGCGTACGACCGAGGTCCGGGTGGAGGCGCGGGTGGCGAGCTGCGTCAGGTCGTTCGGAACGGGGCTCAGCAGGTCCGGCCGGGCGCGCAGCAGCCGGACCAGCGCCTCGTCGTCACGTGCGCGCAGGTCCTCCGCGAGCGTGCGCGGGGCAGAGCCTTGGCCTCCGGTCGTCATCCGTCCCACATTAGCCCCCTCGGCCGCGGGCACCGGCCCGTCGCGCGCGCCCCGGCGGCGCTCGCACCAGGGCTGAGGGTTCGAAAATCCGGGCGCGGGCGCGGGGTGACGACAGTCACGACGGCGGACGGGTACGGTCGTGGTGCGGTGCCGGGCGCGGGCCGGAGAAACCGGCGGGAGAAGGGGGCTTGGCGGTGGGCGTCGAGAGCGACCGGATGGTGTTCGACTACCTCAGCCGGGTCGGCGATCTCGCGCAGGCCGCGCTGCCCGCCTCCCAGCGCATGCGGCTCGTCGCGCAGCTCCGCGACGACATCGACCGCGAGCGCAAGGGCAGCGACAGCCCGGCGACCGTACGGCGCATCCTCGGACGGATCGGCAGCCCCGACGAGGTCGTGGAGGCGGCGGCCGGCGGCACGTCCCCGGCTTCCGCCGGACTCTCCGACGGCCCCTCGCCCGCGGCGACGGCGGGCCCGTACGGCCCCTACGCCGTACCGAAGACCCGCGCGCCCGGCGACGGTCCCGCCCGGCCCGACCTGGACAAGCCCCGGGCGCAGGGGCGCGGCACGGGGGAGTGGTGGCAGCGCGGCGGGCCCGGCGACGGGCGGCTGCGGCCGGGCGACGAGCTGACCGGCCTGCCCGGTATGACCGGCGGCGTCTTCATCCCGCTGGACGACGAGGAACTGGACGACGCCGGGGGCCCGGCGAAGGCGCCGCGACGCCTGCCCGCCGCGATCGAGGCGGCGGCGGACGAGGACGACGCCGGGGCCGACGACGCCTACGAGGAGGACGTGGCCGCGCCCCGGCCGCGCCGCCGCCTGCTGCCGCGCCGCGGCGGCCCCCGTACGGTCGCCTGGGCGCCGCTGCCGCTGCTCGCCGCCGGGCTGCTGATCGTCGGCGCGGTCATCGGCTCGCTGATCCCGCTCGGCCTCGGCTGGCTCACGGGCTACCTCTCCCGCCAACTCACCCGCAAGCAGGCCAAATTCGGCATCCTCGGCATTCCCGGCGCCACCGCCGTCGGCATGATCGTCTGGGTCTGGGGCCGCGACGCCGGCAAATGGGGCGACCCCATCGCGCAGGGCCAGATGGGCCAGGCGTTCCAGGACGCCTACCCCGCCACGATCCGCATCGCGGCCGTCGGCTCGGCCCTCTACCTGCTGTGGCGGGCCCGCCGCCCGGCGTGAGTGCCCCTTGTGGGGCACCCCGGAAACCGTTTGACCTGTCGGGAGACAATGGTCGGCGTGACGACGAACCGCGACCTCGTACCGCCCAAGCCCGCGCAGCTCACCGTCGGGTTCGACCTCGACATGACGCTGATCGACTCGCGCCCGGGGATCAAGGCCGTCTACGACCGGCTCGTCGTGGAGACGGGCGTGTGGATCGACACGGACCTGGTGGTGTCCCGGCTGGGGCCGCCGCTGGACGACGAACTGGCCAACTGGTATCCGCAGGAGCGGGTCGCGGAGGTCGCCGACCTCTACCGGGAGCTGTACCCGGACCACGCGATCGCCCCGACGCCCGCGATGCCCGGCGCGGTCGAGGCGGTGGCGGCGGTACGGGCCGCGGGCGGCCGGCCGGTGGTCGTCACCGCGAAGTACGGCCCGAACGCCGAACTGCACCTGGCCCACGTCGGCATCGACGCCGAGCTGCGCGGCTGGCTGTGGGCCGAGGCGAAGGCGGAGGCGCTGACCGAGTACGGCGCGAGCGTCTACGTCGGCGACCACATCGGCGACGTCCGCGGTGCCCGCAAGGCGGGCGCGCTGTCGGTCGCGGTGGCCACCGGCCCGTGCGACGCGGCGGAACTGCGCGAGGCGGGCGCGGACGTCGTCCTGAACGACCTCACCGAATTTCCCGCCTGGTTCGCGGCGCACACGGCGACGGCCGCCTGAGCCGCGGCCGTCACCCCGTGCTCCGTACCGCGAGCCCCGGCTAGCGGCGCGGGGCCGCGGCCTGCCGTTGCGCCAGCGCGGACCGCAGCAGCCCGCACAGCGCGATCGCCAGACCCACCCCCATCAGCATCGACACGAAATACGCGGGCGTCGGCAGGGTGCTCGTGCCCAGCAGCAGCGGCGCGACGGTGACGAGGGTGCCGACCGCGCCCACGAGGAAGACGACGGCGCCGGTACGGACCAGGAGGTCACCGGGGCCCATGGTTTGTTTGCTCACCGGACAAGGGTAGATCCGTTCAGGGGGCGGTCGAGCGGCCGGGGAACGGGACCTTGGCGTCTTGTCACACAGCACCAGGCCATTAGCCTTGGTGCCAGCGGGTCTCCGATGGACCCGCTGATGTCTTATTCGGAGTCGTTTCGAGCAATGAGGACGAGGTCGGACGTGCCTACCGGCAAGGTCAAGTGGTTCAACAGCGAGAAGGGCTTCGGCTTTCTCTCCCGCGATGACGGCGGCGACGTCTTCGTGCACTCGTCGGTGCTGCCTGACGGAGTCGCTGCACTCAAGCCCGGCCAGCGCGTGGAATTCGGCGTCGTCGCAGGTCAGCGCGGTGATCAGGCGCTTTCCGTGACTCTTCTGGACCCGGCGCCCTCGGTCGCGGCGGCACAGCGCCGTAAACCCGATGAGCTGCTCCCGATCGTTCAGGATCTGACCACGCTGCTCGAAGACGTCGCGCGTTCCCTGCAACGCGGCCGCTATCCCGACAAGGCCCATGGACACAAGATCGCCTCGGTGCTGCGGGTGGTCGCCGACCAGCTCGACGTATGAGCGCCGCCCGTATGGGAGTTGGCCGCTTTTAGCGGTGCTTTGCCGGAAGCTCTCCTTCCGGCAAAGCACCGACGCACTCAAGGGCCGAAGTCAACGGCCGAAGTCGCCCGGTGAATTCCGGCCAGTCGGCAAAACAATCGGTCAGAAAGCGAGCGCGTCAGGACCGAGCGGCGGCACCAGGCCCTCGGCCGCGGCCCGCGTCAACAGCCCGCGTACGGCGGCGTATCCGTCCTCGCCCAGATCCGCCGTGAACTCGTTGACGTACAGCCCGATGTGCTGGTCCGCGACCGCCGGGTCCATTTCCTGCGAGTGCGCCAGCACGTAGTCGCGCGACGGCTCCGGGTCGTCCCACGCCATCCGCACCGAGGTGCGGGCCGCCTCGGCGAGCGCGTGCAGCCGCTCCTTGCCGAGCGAGCGCTTGGCGATGATCGCGCCCAGCGGGATCGGCAGCCCGGTGGTCGCCTCCCAGTGCTCGCCCATGTCGGCGAGCTTGTGCAGGCCGTAATTCTGGTACGTGAAGCGCGCCTCGTGGATCACCAGGCCCGCGTCCACCCGGCCGTCCCGTACCGCGGGCATGATCTCGTGGAAGGGCAGCACCACGATCTCGCCGACGCCACCCGGCACCTGGTCCGCCGCCCACAGCCGGAACAGCAGATACGCCGTCGAGCGCTCGCTCGGCACCGCGACCGTCTTCCCCGACAGGTCCGCCCCCGTACCGCTGCCCGCGTCCTTGGTGAGCACCAGCGGACCGCAGCCGCGGCCCAGCGCGCCGCCGCAGGGCAGCAGCGCGTACTCGTCGAGCACCCACGGCAGCACCGCGTACGACACCTTGAGCACGTCCGACTCGCCGCGCTCGGCCATCGCGTTGGTGATGTCGATGTCGGCGAAGGTCACGTCCAGCGGCGGCGCGTCCGGCACCAGACCGTGCGCCCACGCGTGGAAGACGAAGGTGTCGTTGGGGCAGGGGGAGTACGCGATCCGCAGGGCGGTCTCGCTCCCGGCCGTGCCCGGGTCCGCGCTGTCAGCGGTGTCAGTCGTCATGTGTCGCTTCAACCTCCAAGGCGGCCGGGAGCTTCCCGAACGCCGCCGTCAGGGCCGCCAACGCGTCGCCGATCCGCCACGCGTCCCGGTCCCGGGGCCCGACGGTGTTGGACACCGTACGGATCTCCAGGCACGGTACGCCGCAGGCCGCCGCCGCCTCCGCCACCCCGAAACCCTCCATCGCCTCGGCGACGGCGTGCGGGTGACGGCCGGTCAGTTCCGCGGTGCGCTCGGCGCTGCCGGTCACCGTGGACACCGTCAGCAGCGGGCCGTAGGCGGCGCCCAGCGCCCGCGCCACGTCCCGGCTCAGCCGCGCGGGCGGCCGGTGCTCGCCGACGCCGAAGCCCAGCTCGGCGACCGGCACGAAACCCTCCGGGGTCTGCGCGCCCAGATCGGCCGCCACGATCGTCTCCGCGACCGTCACATGGCCGACCGGCGCGACCGGTGCGAAACCGCCGGCGATCCCGGCACTGATCACCAGGTCGTACGGCTCGCCCGCCGCCTCGGCGCGGGCCAGCGCGACGGCGGTGCCGGCCGCGGCGGCGGCCTGGCCGACCCCGGCGGCGATCACCCGCACCGCGTCCAGGGCCTCGGCCGTCTCCAGCCGCGCCGCCTCGACGGCCACGCGCTCGGCGTCCACCGCCGTGACCACCAGCAGCCGCCGGGGGCGGGGCGCGGCGGGGCCGGCGTGGGCCGCGGCGGGCGTGCCGTGATGGGCCGCGGGCCGGCCGTCGCCCGGGTCCGGGACGGACCGGTCCGCCGTCACTTGCCGCGGACGAGCTTGATCTTCCAGATGCCGTACGTCTTCTGACCGGTCAGGTCACCGGACTGGACGATGTTCAGCGTGACGTCCTTGACCGGGGCGGACTGGCCGGTCTGCGGGTCCTGCTGGGTGAAGAGCGTGGCGCTGTCGAGCGTCCAGTACGTCTTGTCCTTGAGCAGTTCCTGCGTGACCAGTTGGGTGCCGTCGGCGATCAGCCAGCCCTTCTTCGCCAGCTTCGGGTCGACGCCGATCCGCACCTTGTCGCCGAGGCCCACCGTGATGTGGTGCTTCGGGGCCGCCGTCAGGCACGCCTCGAAGATCGTCTGCGGGAGCAGCTTGCCGTGGGCGTAGCACTTGTCCACGGCTTCCGCGGTCACGGACTTGCCGCCCACGGTCACGGTTGCCAGGGGGGTCGGCTTGTCGCAGGCGGTCAGGGCGACGAGCCCGAGGGAGATGGCACCGATGGTGGTGGCAGCGCGGCGAATGCTCATGGCAGGAGGCTACCGGGCGGTTGCCCCCGCGCTGCGCGGGGGTGGGACGTGTCCCCGTACCTGCCGGAGACACGTCGTGGCACTGGCCGCAGACACGTCGTGGCACCGGCAGGACCCGCGCGCTACGCCACCCGGGCCGAGGCCGCGTTGCCGCCGCGCCGGGCCGCGCCGAACAGGCCGCGTATCGACACCAGGAAGGCCGTCAGCACCAGGCAGGCGGCGACCGACATGCCCAGCGGGCCGTTCAGCGGGAGGACGATGCCGAGGCCGCCGCCGACCACCCAGGCCAGTTGGAGCGCGGTCTCGGAACGGGCGAAGGCCGAGGTCCGCACCGTCTCCGGCACGTCCCGCTGGATCAGCGCGTCCAGCGACAGCTTCGCCAGCGCCTGCGAGATGCCCGCGACGGCCGCCGCCGCCGCGACGGTGACCAGCCCGTACCAGGTGGCCGCCGCGACCGCCGCGGCCAGCGACAGGATCAGCGCGCTCGCGATGATGATCTCCGGGCCGCGCGCCTTGAGCCACGCGCCGAGCGCCGTACCGAGCGCGTTGCCGGCGCCCGCCGCGACCACCACCGCGCCCAGCGAGGTGGCCGCCGTCAGCCCGCCCAGCGGATGCTCGCGCAGCATGAAGGCCAGGAACATCGTCAGGAAACCGGACAGCGAGCGCAGCCCGGCGTTGCCCTGGAGCGCGTGCAGCACGGAGGAACCGACGCCCAGCAGGCTCGGCTTCTTGCCCGGGATGCCCGAGGGCTCCGCGGGCGCCTCCTCGTCGGCCGACAGCCGCGCCTTGCGCTCGCCGCGCGACGAATCGACCTTCGAGTCCAGCGACATCGACAGCAACGCGCCGCAGACGAAGATCACGAAGGCCCCGTAGAGCGGCCACTGCGGCCCGATGGCGTGCAGGCCGGCGCCGATCGGCGCCGCGATGCTCGTCGCCAGCAGACCGGCGAGCGTCACCCGCGAGTTGGCCTTCACCAGCGTCGTTCTGTCCGGCAGTAGTCGTGGCACCACGGCGCTGCGCACCACGCCGTACGCCTTCGACGACACCAGGACGCCCAGCGCCATCGGGTACAGGCCCAGGCCCGCGGAGCTGATCACCCCCGCCATCGTCCAGGCCAGCACACCGCGGGCCAGCATCGACATCGCCATGGCGGCGCGCCGACCGTGCTGCAACCGGTCGAGCAGCGGGCCGATCACCGGGGCGAGCAGCGCGAAGGGCGCCATCGTCACCAGCAGATAGAGCGCGACCCGGCCGCGTGCCTGGCCGGTCGGCGCCGAGAAGAACACCGAACTGGCGAGCGCGATCGTGATCAGCATGTCGCCCGCCGAGTTCACGGCGTGCAGTTCGATCAGTTTCGCGAGTCCCGACTCGCCCGCGCCGCCCGCGTGTGTCGAGCGACGGATACGACGGCGCACGGCACCGCCGGACCGCCCCACGCCATTCGCGAGGGCGCGTCCGGCCCTGCGCACGGGCCCTGGGCCCGCAGTCACCGTTCGTGCCACGACAGCAATCCTGCCCCAATCGGAAGAGCACGCACCCCTTGCTTTGCGCACGTGCTGCGCACAGGTAGCGTGCGATCGCGCAGAATGGGTGGCAACAGGTGCGCCCGGAGACGCTCGGGCAGGACCACGAGGCAGGAAACGAAGGCAGGCAACGAAGGCGTCGAAGCGGTCCGCAGGTCCGCTCCGCCCCGGTTGTCGGCCCCGGGACCCGCCCGGGTCCGTCGCGTCGCGGCGCACACGTGAGACGGCGTAGAGAGAGAAACGATTTCTGTGAGTGCTGCGATGCGAAGCCGTACCCCTGACCGCCTGTGCGCCGAGGCGGTCGATGTCGCGCTCGCCGTGACGGAGGAGGCGGCCGGGCCGCAGTCCGTCGGCGAGCACCTCGGGGTCGTGGCCGAGGGGGACCGCGTCGTCACGCACTTCTTCGCCTGCAAGGAGCCCGCCTACCGCGGCTGGCGCTGGGCCACCACCTTGACCCGGGCCTCCCGCGCCAAGGTCGTGACCATCGACGAAACGGTGCTGCTGCCCGGCGACGACGCCGTCCTCGCCCCCGAGTGGGTGCCGTGGAGCGAGCGGCTGCGCCCCGGCGACATGGGCCCCGGCGACCTGCTGCCGACCGAGGCGGACGACCTGCGCCTCGAACCGGGCTGGACGGGCGAGGACGACGAGCGCTTCCCCGGTTTCCCGGAGGGCGTCGGGCCTGAGGGGCCGGGCGCTTCCGACGGTGCCGAGACCTCCGGGGCCGAGGTCCCCGCGCAGGACTTCGTGGTGCCCACGCCCGCCACGATCAGCGCCGTCGCCGCCGAGTTGGGCATGGGGCGGCCCAGGGTGCTCTCCCGGTACGGGCTGCACGCGGCGGCCGACCGCTGGGAGGAGCAGTTCGGCGCCAAGACGCCGATGGCGCAGGCCGCGCCCGCCAACTGCGTCAGCTGCGGCTTCCTCGTCGCCATCAAGGGCTCGCTCAGCCAGGCGTTCGGGATCTGCGCCAACGAGTTCTCGCCCGCCGACGGCCGGCTCGTCTCGCTCTCCTACGGCTGCGGCGGCCACTCCGAGGCCGCGGTCATGCCCAAGACCCCGGCCCCGCCGCCCATGGTCCTCGACGACCTCGCCGAGACCGAGCCCCTCACCCTCCACCCCGACCGCACCGCCTCCGTCGACGACGAAGCTTCTCCTGCGGAGGAGCTGGGCCACTCGTAGCGCGAGGCCCGGCAGCCGCCGACGGCGGGTCACCCCCACAGGTGGGCCGATCGCCGAAATCCAAGTTGTACGGGTGGTGCGGGTGGGAAAAACGACCGCGCCGCAGGCGCGGGAAGGCCGCGCTTCGCGGGCTCGCCCCCCGGGGCGGTACGGTCGCCCCGACGAGGCCCGGCTGCGGGCCGCAGGAGCAACCCGGAGGGCGACGTGAGCCGCGCAGGGACAACCCGACCCACGGAAATCACGCACGCCTCGAGCGACCCCTTCGCCACCGCCGCCCTGCGCAAGGGCGTCCTCACCGCCTGGACCGCCTCAGCCGCCCGCTTCCGCGAAGACGCCAACGCCGAGGAAGACCTCGCCCTCGGCGGCTACCGCGACCGCCTCGTCGTGGAACTGGCCCAGAACGCCGCCGACGCCGCCGTC
Organism: Actinacidiphila alni; assembly: GCF_900112845.1. Classification (GTDB taxonomy): domain Bacteria; phylum Actinomycetota; class Actinomycetes; order Streptomycetales; family Streptomycetaceae; genus Actinacidiphila; species Actinacidiphila alni. The sequence continues at coordinate 28,808 of NZ_FONG01000014.1, read as the reverse complement.
CGGGCCGGCGTCCCGGGCCGCCTCCGCCTGACCCTCCACGCGGGCGGCGAGGGCGACGACGCCCCCGCCCTCCTCGCCGCCGCCAACACCGGCGCCCCCCTCGACGCCGCCGCCGTCGAATCCCTGTCCACGCTGCGCGCCTCCGCCAAGCGCGACGACGGCGCCGCCGCCGTCGGCCGCTTCGGCGTCGGCTTCGCCGCCGTCCTCGCCGTCAGCGACGAACCGGCCGTCGTCAGCCGCACCGGCGGCGTCCGCTGGTCGCTGGCCGAGGCCAGGGCACTGGCCGCAGAAGTCCCCGGCCTGGACGACGAATTGCGCCGCCGCGACGGCCATGTCCCGCTGCTGCGGCTGCCGTTCGCCGCGGAGGGCAGCGCGCCCGACACGTACGACACCGTCGTGCTGCTGCCGCTGCGGGACGGCGCCGCGGGCGACCTCGCGGCCCGGTTGCTGGCCGGTGTGGACGACGCGCTGCTGCTGGCGCTGCCGGCCCTGTCCGAGGTCGTGGTGGAAACCCCGGACGGGGTAAGGACCCTGACCCGCCGTCAAGCGGAGGACGGAGCCGGAGGCCCCGGCGGCAGCGACGTGATCATCGAGGACAGCGCCCGCGACGGCGCCGCCCGCTGGCGGGTGGCGTCCGCGTCCGGCGCCCTTACCCCCGACCTGCTCGCCGACCGCCCGGTGGAGGAACGGCTGCGCCCGGTCTGGTCGGTGACCTGGGCCGTCCCCGTCGACGCGGACGGCGCCCCGGCCGCGCCCCGTACCGCGCCCGTCGTGCACGCCCCCACGCCCACCGACGAACCGCTCGGCCTGCCCGCGCTGCTGCTCGCCTCCTTCCCGCTCGACCCGGCCCGCAGGCGCGCCGCGCCCGGCCCGCTCACCGACTTCCTGCTGGCCCGCGCCGCCGCCTCGTACGTCCGGCTGCTCGCCGACTGGCGGCCGGTCGGCACCGGCCTCGTCGACCTCGTGCCGGGACCGCTCGGCAAGGGCGAGCTGGACGCCGAACTGCGCCGCGCGATCCTCGCGGAGCTGCCCCGTACCGCCTTCCTGCCGCGCGCCGCCGAGCCGCGCCCCGAAGCGGCCGAGGACACGGCCGACCCGACGCACGCCGGGCCCGACCCGTACGCCTGGGACGGCGGCGGCCCACTGGCCGGCGAGGGGCACGCACTGCGCCCCGTCGAGGCCGAGGTCGTGGAGGGCGCCACCGCGCAGGCCGTACGCGTCCTGGCCGAGGTGCTGCCCACGCTGGTGCCCGCCGCCCTCGAACGGCGGCCCGCACTGCGCCAGTTGGGCGTCGCCCGGCTCAGCCTCGCGGACGCCGTCGACCGCCTCGCGGGCACCGAACGCCCCGCGGACTGGTGGTGGCGGCTGTACGACGCGCTGGCCGGCACCGACCCCGACGTGCTCAGCGGCCTGCCCGTACCGCTCGCCGACGGCCGCACCGTCGTAGGGCCGCGCCAGGTGCTGCTGCCGGTGCCCGGGGACGACGACGCCCCGGACGGCGGCGCGTCACCCGTGGACCCCGCCGCGCTCGCCCGGCTCGGCCTGCGGGTCGCCCACGCCGACGCCGTACACCCGCTGCTGGAGAAGCTCGGTGCCGCCCCGGCGACCCCGCGCGCCGTCCTGACCACCCCCCAGGTGCGGGCCGCGGTCGCCGCCTCGCTGGACGACGAGGGCGCCGCCTGGGACGACGAGAACGCTCTGGACGCCGAGGAGTTGGCCGACACCGTGCTCGGCCTGGCCCGCGCCGCCGGACTCGCGCCCGGCGACGAGCCGTGGCTCGCCGCCCTCGCGCTGCCCGACGAGGACGGCGAATTGGCGCCCGCCGGTGAGCTGATCCTCCCGGGCAGCGCCCTGGAGTCGGTGCTCCGCGAAGGTGAACTGGCCGCCGTGGACGCCGAGTTGGCCGACCGCTGGGGCGAGCAGCCGCTCGCCGCCGTCGGGGTGCTCGCGACCTTCGCACTGGTCCGCGCCGCCGACGTCGTCCTCGACCCCGACGACCTCGAACCGCGCGACAGCGACTGGGCCGAGCCCGACGACGTCGGCCTGCTCGACGCCGTGGACGTGTGGTGCGAGGACGTCCTGGACCGGCTCCCGGAGACCGATGTGCCGCCGGTCGCCACCGAGGTCATCGGCGTCCGCGACCTGGACCTGGTGGACGACGACGCCTGGCCGCAGGCGCTGGCCCTGCTGTCCCGGCCGCCGCTGCGCGACGCGATCACCGCGCCCGTGCGTGTGCTGCTGCCCGACGGCACCACCGAATCCGTCCGCCCCTACGCCGCCTGGTGGCTGCGCGACCACCCCGTCATCGACGGCCGCAGCCCGGTCGGCCTGCGCGCGGCGGGCGGCGACCCGCTGCTCGCCGGGCTCTACGACGAGGCCGCCACCGGCACGGGCGTCGACGAGCAGGTGCTGCGCGCGCTCGGCGTCCGTACGTCGGTGCGCGCCCTGCTGGACGAGCCGGGCGGCGCCGCCGAGCTGCTGGCCCGCCTCGCCGACCCCGACCGCCCCGTCACCCCCGGCCAACTGCACCGCCTCTACGCGGCGCTGGCCGAACTCGACCCCGAACAGGTCACCCTGCCCGACGAATTGCGTGCCGTCGTGGACGGCGAACCGCGTGTGGTGGACGCCGCGGACGCGCTGGTCGCCGACGCCCCCGATCTGCTGCCGCTCGCCGGGGGCCGCGCGCTGCTGCCCGTACCGCCGCGGCTGGCCGCCGAACTCGCCGAGCTGTTCCAGGTGCCGCGGCTCGGTGAGGCGATCGAGGCGCGGGTGCTGTCCGAGGGCGAGCCGCACGACGTGCTGCCCGCCGTCCACGACCTGCTGCCCGGCGCGCCCACCAGCTACGTCGAGCACGAGGAGTTGCTGGTCACCGGCGACGTCGAGCTGTCCTGGCGCTATGTGGACGGCACCCTGCACGCCTCCACCGTGGAGGGCGTCGCCGCGGGCCTGGCCTGGGCCTGCGGCGCCTGGCACCGCCGCTTCGAACTCGCCGCCCTGCTCGAAGACCCCACCCGCACGGAGGAGTTGGCGATCGACCGCTGGTTCGACTGACGGGTCCCTACCGGGGTGCGACGGCGGTGCGGGAGCCACCTCACGCCGCGTCGCGGCGCCGCACCCAGGCCCACACGAACTCCAGCACCACACCGCCGGCCACCGCGATGCCGACCGCCGTCCACGGCATCTGCGTCCCCACCAGCTTCAGTGCGAAGAAGTCCTGCAACCACGGCACGACCAGCACGATGACGAAGCCGACACCCATCGCGAGCACCAGCCCGATCCGCCACCAGGTGTAGGGCCGGGCCACGATCGCCAGCACCCACACCTCCATGAGGAACAGCGTGAGCGTCGCCGCGCTGGTCTCCGCGTCCAGCGAGCCGCTGCCGGTGTAGTGGTGGCGGGCCAGCAGATACGTCAGCATCGCCGCGATGCCGCAGATGATGCCGGCGGGCGCCGAATAGCGCATCACGCGCCGCACGAAATGCGGCCTGGCCCGCTCCTTGTTGGGCGCCAGCGCCAGGAAGAACGCGGGCACGCCGATGGTCAGCGTGGACAGCAGCGTCAAGTGCCGCGGCAGGAACGGGTACGGCACCTGCCAGCACACCACCAGCACCGCGAGCAGCACCGAGTAGACGGTCTTGGTGAGGAACAGCGTGGCGACCCGGGTGATGTTGCCGATCACCCGGCGCCCCTCGGCGACCACCGAAGGCAGCGTCGCGAAGCTGTTGTTGAGCAGCACGATCTGCGCGACGGCCCGGGTGGCCTCCGAGCCGGAACCCATCGAGACGCCGATGTCGGCGTCCTTCAGGGCCAGCACGTCATTGACGCCGTCGCCGGTCATCGCGACATTGTGGCCGCGGGACTGGAGCGCGCCGACCATGTCCCGCTTCTGCTGCGGGGTGACCCGGCCGAAGACCGTGCCGTTCTCCAGCACCCGGGCCATCGCGCCCTGGTCGGTGGGCAGTTGGCGGGCGTCCACCGGCTCCTCGGCGCCCGGCAGCCCGAGCTTGCCCGCGACCGCGCCGACCGACACCGCGTTGTCGCCGGAGATGACCTTGGTCTGCACATTCTGCTCGGCGAAGTAGCGCAGGGTGTCGCCGGCGTCGGGCCGAAGCCGCTGTTCGAGGACCACCAGCGCGTACGGGGTGACGCTCTCGGCCACCCGCGGGTCGTCCAGCGCCCGGTCGGTACGGGCCAGCAGCAGCACCCGCAGGCCCTCGTTGTTGAGCTGGTCGATCTCGGCGAGCGAGGCGTGGCCGGCGGGCAGCAGCACGTCGGGCGCGCCCAGCAGCCACGTACTGCTGGTGCCGTCGGGCTCGTTGAAGGCGGCGCCGCTGTACTTGCGGGCGGAGCTGAACGGCAGCGCCTCGGTGCAGCGCCAGCCCGGCGCCGGACTGCCGTCCACGGCGTCGGCCGGCTTCGGGTAGGCGTCGATGATCGCCTGGAGGCTGGCGTTGGGGCGCGGGTCGGAGGCGCCGAGCGCGCTCAGCACCCGGGCGACGTGGTCCGGGTCGGCGCCGTCCAGCGGGCGCAGGTCCGAGACGTCCATGCCGCCCTCGGTGAGGGTGCCGGTCTTGTCCAGGCAGACGATGTCCACCCGGGCCAGGCCCTCGATCGCGGGCAGCTCCTGCACCAGGCACTGCTTGCGGCCAAGACGGATCACGCCGATCGCGAAGGCCACCGAGGTCAGCAGCACCAGCCCCTCGGGCACCATCGGCACGATGCCGCCGACCGTGCGGCGCACCGCCTCCCGGCCGTCGTGGCTCTCCACCGTGAACTGGCTGATGATCAGGCCGACCGCCGTCGGCACCATCATCCACATCACGTACTTGAGGATCTGGCTGATGCCGTTGCGCAGTTCGGAGTTGACCAGGGTGAAGCGGGACGCCTCGTCGGCGAGCTGCGCCGCGTACGCCTCCCGGCCGACCTTGGTGGCGGTGAAGGCGCCGCCGCCGGCGACCACGAAGCTGCCGGACATCGCCTGGTCGCCGGCCCGCTTGAGTACGGGATCGGCCTCGCCGGTCAGCAGCGACTCGTCGATCTCCAGGCCGTCGGCCTCCTCGATGACGCCGTCCACCACGACCTTGTCGCCGGGGCCCAGCTCGATCAGGTCGCCGAGGACGATCTCCGAGGTGTGGATCTCGGCCGACGCACCGTCCCGCCGCACCGACGGCTTGGCCTCGCCGATCACCGCCAGGCTGTCCAGGGTCCGCTTGGCGCGCAGCTCCTGGATGATGCCGATCGCGGTGTTGGCGACGATCACGAAGCCGAACAGGCCGTCCTGGATCGGGCCGACCACCAGGATGATCAGGAAGAGGAAGCCGATGATCGCGTTGAACCGGGTGAAGACATTGGCCCGGACGATCTCGGTCGTGGAGCGGGAGGAGCGTACCGGTACGTCATTGACCTCGCCGCGCGCCACGCGTTCGGCGACCTCGCCACTGGTCAGTCCCGTATTGCGGGTGACGACCTCGGTGTCCGTGCGTTCCGTCATGGGTCCGACGGTACGTGGCGCCCGGCGCTTCTACCCGGCGGAGGGCTCTTCCGGGCCGCGCGCCGCGGCGGCCCGGCGGATGGCGTCCCGCCGTGCGGTGACGTACTTCAGGCCGACCAGACCGAGCCCGGCCCCGGCCAGACAGGTCCAGATCAGCCAGGTGTGGCCGTGGTCGTCGTACCAGCCGTAGAAGGGGAGCTGCACGACGAAGAGCACCGCCCAGACGATGGTGCCGACCGTCACGGTGGCCACGTCATTGGCCTCCAGCGGCTCCGGGGCCTCGCGCAGGGGCGTCCGCGTCTTGCTGCTGCTCATGCGCTCATCGTAGTGCGGGCCGGGGCCTTGCGACACCGGTGTCTACGCGCGGAGATGGTGTTTGACATGTTGTTTATTCATACTGAAACAGCCACGCCGTGGCTGATTCTGTTCGTATGAACATCCAAGTTGAGCACCCTGAGGACCCGTATGTCGCCCGCCGTCCCCGGCCTTGACCGCTATTTCCGGATCACCGAGCGCGGGTCCACTCTCCCGCGGGAGATCCGCGGCGGCCTCGCCACCTTCTTCGCGATGGCGTACATCATCGTGCTCAACCCGATCATCCTCGGCTCGGCCACCGACAAGTACGGCCACCACCTGGTCGGCGGCCAGCTCGTCACCGCGACCGTGATCACCGCGGCGCTCACCACCCTGCTGATGGGCGTCATCGGCAATGTGCCGATCGCGCTGGCCGCCGGGCTCGGCGTGAACACGGTGGTCGCCCTCCAGCTCGCCCCGAAGATGAGCTGGCCGGACGCGATGGGCATGGTCGTGCTCGCCGGTTTCGCGATCATGATCCTGGTCGCCACCGGACTGCGGGAGCGGGTGATGAGCGCGGTGCCGCTCGGCCTGCGCAAGGGCATCGCGATCGGTATCGGCCTGTTCATCATGCTGATCGGCCTGGTCGACTCCGGCTTCGTCACCCGTATCCCGGACGCCGCCCACACCACCGTCCCGCTGCAGCTCGGCGGTGATGGTCACCTCAACGGCTGGCCCGTGCTGATCTTCATCATCGGCACCCTGCTCACCCTGGCGCTGATCATCCGCAAGGTCGCGGGCGCGATCCTGATCTCCATCGTCGCGATGACGGTGCTCGCGGTGATCGTGGACGCCGTCGCCGACATCCCGGCCGCCAAGTGGGGCCTGACCGTCCCCAAGTGGCCCGGCAACCCCGTCGCCACCCCTGACTTCGGCCTCGTCGGCAAGGTCAGCCTCTTCGGCGGCTTCCAGCACGTCGGCGTCCTCACCGGTGTGCTCTTCGTCTTCACCGTGCTGCTGAGCTGCTTCTTCGACGCGATGGGCACCATCCTCGGCGTCAGCGACGAGGCCGACCTGCTGGACGAGAAGGGCGACCTGCCCGGCATGAACAAGGTGCTGATGATCGACGGCATCGCCACCGCCGTCGGCGGCGCCACTTCCTCGTCCGCCAACACCTGCTTCGTGGAGTCCACCGCGGGCGTCGGCGAGGGCGCCAGGACGGGCCTGGCCAGCATCGTCACCGGGCTGATGTTCGTGCTCGCGCTGTTCTTCACGCCGCTGGCCACCATGGTCCCGGCCCAGGCGGCCACGCCCGCCCTGGTCGCGGTCGGCTTCCTGATCCTGGCCGGGTCGGTCCGGGAGATCGACTGGAGCGACTTCACCATCGCGGTGCCGGCGTTCCTGACGATGGTGATGATGCCCTTCACCTACTCGATCACCAACGGCATCGGCATCGGCTTCCTGAGCTTCTGCCTGCTGCGGCTGGCCGCGGGCCGCGGGCGCGAGGTGCCGGTCGCGCTGTACGCGGTCTCCGCGGTCTTCGCCTTCTACTACCTGATGCCGGCGCTCGGCCTGCTCTGAGGGTCGCGGGCCGGGGCGGACGCGTTCAGGGGCCCGTCCTGCCCGTAGAAGCGTTCGGTCTCGTCGACCGCGGTCTTGAACCGCTCGTCGAAATCGTCGCGGACGAGCGCCTGGACGACATAGTCCTGGGCGCTCATTCCGCGTTTGGCGGCATGATCACGGATCCGGTCCCACAGGTCTGCGTCTATGCGCAGGCTGAGCACTCTCGATGCCATGTGCCAACGGTCGCCGCCCGGGGCGGTACCGCGGGAGGCTTTCGGCCGCCATCTCACCCGTATGGGTGAGATAAGGGCACATGAGGGTTGAGTGGGGCAGGCGTGGGCCAAAGTTTGCTTAGGTAAGGTAATGAGCTAACCTAAACACCGTGACCGAACTGTCCGAGGACGACCTCGCAGCCGTCAACACGCTGCGCGGTGCCGTGATGCGGCTCTCCCGCCGGCTGCGCCACCAGCGCGTCGACGAAACGCTCAGCCCGACCGAGATGTCGGTGCTGGGCACCCTGGCCCGCTGCGGGTCCGCCACCCCCGGCGAACTGGCCCGCAAGGAGCACGTCCAGCCGCCGTCGATGACCCGCATCGTGGCGATGCTGGAGGCCAAGGGCCTGGTCCGCAGGGAACCGCACCCCGAGGACCGCCGCCAGGTCGTGGTGAGCCGCACGGAACAGGCCGCGGCGATCCTCGCGGAGAGCCGCGACCGGCGGAACGCCTGGCTGGCCGAGCTCACCGAGGGCCTGTCCGAGGAGGAACGGGCGGTGCTCCGCCAGGCCGCCCCCGTACTGGAGAAGCTCGCCCACCTGTGACGGCACCTGTTCGGCCCGCCGCACCCGCACGATCCGATGGACCTGTACGACCTGATGGATCTGTACGACCCGATGAACGCAACGCACCCGTCGAAAGGGAGGCGAGACCCGATTGAGTTCGGCAGCCGGACCAGAAGCCGCAACCGAACCTGACCGTCCCGCGGAGCAGAAGACGGGCACTTTCAGCTCGCTCAAGGTCCGCAACTACCGGCTCTTCGCGACCGGCGCCGTGGTGTCCAACACCGGCACCTGGATGTCGCGGATCGCCCAGGACTGGCTGGTGCTCAGCATCACCGGCTCGTCCTTCGCGGTGGGCATCACCACCGCGCTCCAGTTCCTGCCGATGCTGCTCTTCGGCCTCTACGGCGGTGTCCTCGCCGACCGCTACCCCAAGCGGCAGATCCTGATCCTCACCCAGGCCGTCCTCGGCCTCCTCGGACTGCTGCTCGCCGGCCTCACCCTCAGCGGTGTCGTCCAGGTCTGGCACGTCTACACGATCGCGTTCCTGCTCGGCGTGGTCACCGTCGTGGACAACCCCACCCGGCAGACTTTCGTCGTGGAGATGGTCGGCCCCGACCACGTACGCAACGCCGTCTCGCTGAACTCCGCGAACTTCCAGTCCGCCCGCCTCGTCGGCCCCGCCGTCGCCGGTGTGCTGATCACCGCCGTGGGCAGCGGCTGGGCCTTCCTCTTCAACGGCCTGTCCTTCCTGGCCCCGCTCACCGGCCTGCTGCTGATGCGCACCTCGGAGCTGCACAAGATCGAACGCGCCCCCCGCGGCAAGGGCCAGCTCCGCGAGGGCCTGCGCTACGTGGCCGGCCGCCCCGAACTCATCTGGCCGATCGTCCTCGTCGGCTTCATCGGCACCTTCGGCTTCAACTTCCCGATCTGGCTCTCCGCCTTCGCCAACAAGGTCTTCTCCAGCGGCGCCGGCACCTACGGCCTGTTCAACACGCTGATGGCGGCCGGTTCCCTGATCGGCGCGCTGCTCGCCGCCCGCCGCAGCCGCACCCGGCTGCGCATGCTGGTCGCCACGGCCTGCGCCTTCGGCCTGCTGGAGGTCGTCGCCGCCGTCTCCCCGGTGTTCTGGCTCTTCGCGCTGCTGCTGATCCCGATCGGGATCTTCGGCATGACCTTCAACGCCACCGCCAACGCCTCCGTCCAGCTCGCCACCGACCCCGTCATGCGCGGCCGGGTGATGAGCCTGTACATGATGGTCTTCGTCGGCGGCACCCCGGTCGGCGGACCGGTCATGGGCTGGGTCACCGACACCTACGGCGCCCGCGTCGGCTTCCTCTCCGGCGGCCTGGTCTCCGCCGCCGCGGCCGTCGCCGTCGCCCTCGTACTGGCCCGGGTCGGCGGTCTGCGCCCGCAGCTCAACCTCCGCCGGGGCCGCGGCAAGGGCGAGCCTCTGCTCGCCTTCGTGCCCCGTGACGGCGCCTCCGGTGCGGCCGGTGCACCCGGTGGGCCCGGTGGTGCCGCCTCCGATGTCCCGATGGACGACAGCGCGGAGGACGGCGCGGCGGAAGACGGCCCCGCGGCGCGTACAGAGGCCGCTTCCGGTGACGAGCCGGGCCGCGAGGGCGAGCGGCCCGCCACGGACGGGGCGACGCCGCCCCAGGGCGAGGAGCCCGCACCCCGGCTCACCCCGGCCGTATGAGGCTGTTCGTCGCGGTACTGCCCCCGCGGGCCGCCGCCGACCAGCTCGCCGACGCGGTCGGCCCACTGCGCCGCCTGCCCGACGCCTCGGCGCTGCGCTGGACGACCTCGGAGAGCTGGCACTTCACCCTCGCCTTCCTCGGCGAGGTGCCCGAGCACGTCCGGCCGGAACTCCACGAACGCCTCGGCCGGGCCGCCGCCCGGCACGCCCCGTGCGAGCTGCGGCTGTCCGGCGGCGGCCGGTTCGGCGACCGCGCCCTGTGGACCGGGGCCGACGGCGAACTCACCGCGCTCGCCGCACTCGCCGACTCCGTACGCGCCGCTGCCCGCCGGGCCGGGGCGCCCGCCGACGAGGAACACGGCTTCCGCCCCCACCTGACCCTGGCCCGCACCCACCGGGGCCGCCCCGTCCGCCTGCGGCCCTTCGCCGACGCCCTCGCCGCGTTCCACGGCGCACCTTGGACGGCCGGCACCCTCTGTCTGGTCAGCAGCGCCCTGCCGCACTCCGGCACCCCGGGGGAGCAGCCCCGCTACACCACGGAATCGTCCTGGCCGCTCGGCCGGGCCCGCTGACCCTCGCGGCCCGGGGCCTCGCGGCCCGGACGCCGGACCGCAGCCCGGCCCACCCGCCGGGGCGGCGGCCGGGGACCGTTAACCTCGGGGTGTGGACCCCAAGACCCGTACCCGTGTGATGACCGCCGCCTTCGTCCTGATGCTCGTGGTGGTGGTCGTCGCCGCCGCGGTGCGCTGAACCGCGGCGGCGACGCGAGGACCACCGGATCCCGTGTCCGTCACCGGGATCGCGGGGCTTTCCGGGCCGGGGCGTCGGCTCGCCCGGCCCATGACCGCTCACAGCGGACGCATCACCAGGCGAACGCCTCGGGGGACGGCCCGGGGCCGGGGAAGATCTCGTCGAGCGCCGTCAGGAACTCCTCCGACAGCTCCAGCTCCACCGCGCGCAGCGCCGAGTCGAGCTGGTCCTGGGTGCGCGGGCCGACGATCGGGCCGGTCACGCCCGGACGGGTGAGCAGCCACGCCAGGCCGACGTCACCGGGCTGCAGACCGTGCTTGTCGCACAGGTCCTCGTAAGCCTGGATCTGGTCGCGCTGCTTGTCGTCCCGCAACGCGTCCGCGCTGCGCCCGCTGGTGGAACGCGACCCGCCGCCCTCGCGCTGCTTGCGCAGCGCGCCGCCGAGCAGACCGCCGTGCAGCGGCGACCAGGGGATCACGCCGAGACCGTAGTGCTGCGCCGCCGGGATGACCTCCATCTCGGCCCGCCGCTCCGCCAGGTTGTACAGGCACTGCTCGGTGATCAGCCCGAGCGAACCGCGCCGCGCCGCCGCCTCATTGGCCTGCGCGATGTGCCAGCCCGCGAAGTTGCTGGACCCGGCGTAGAGGATCTTGCCCTGCTGGACCAGGACGTCGATCGCCTGCCAGATCTCCTCCCACGGTGTCGCCCGGTCCACGTGGTGGAACTGGTAGACGTCGATGTAGTCGGTGCCCAGACGCTTCAGACTGGCCTCGACGGCGCGCCGGATGTTGAGCGCGCTGAGCTTGTCGTGATTGGGCCAGGGCGTCTCCTCGGTGCCCATGTGCCCGTACACCTTGGTGGCCAGCACCGTCTTGTCCCGACGGTCGCCGCCCTTGGCGAACCAGGTGCCGATGATCTCCTCGGTACGGCCCTTGTTCTCGCCCCAGCCGTAGACATTGGCGGTGTCGAAGTAGTTGACGCCCGCGGCGAGCGCGGCGTCCATGATCGCGTGGCTGTCCGCCTCGTCGGTCTGCGGACCGAAGTTCATCGTGCCGAGAACCAGGCGGCTGACCTTGAGGCCGGTGCGTCCGAGCTGTGTGTACTCCATACCCATCAGCCAAGCTCTTGGAGTGCGCTCGAATCAAGGGCCAATCGCCGGGCCCGCCCCGGCCCGGCGGGGCCGCGCGGAACGGCCGGCTCAGAACTCGTTGTAGGGCGCCCCGATGTCCCACGCCTGGTACATCGCGTCCACGAACGCCGCCGCCAATTTGTGCTCGCCCGCCGCATTGGGATGCGTGCCGTCGTACGTGTGGAGCTGGATGTCGTAACCGTCCGGCCGGGAGGCCAGCAGCAGCGGCGAGACCGGGGAGTCCAGCTCCGCGACCGCCTTGGCCATCAGTGTGTTCAGCTCCGCGCACTGGTCGGCGAAGCCCGGGTCCAGCTCCGCCCGGGTGTTGGGGATGACCGGCAGCAGCACCATCCGCAGTGCGGGCCCCTCCGCGCGGGCCGCCGCTATGAAGCGCTCCACATTCCGCGCGGTCTGCTCGGCGTCGGTGTAGAAACCGAGGTCGATCAGGCCCAGCGAGATCAGCAGCACGTCGGGGCGGTGCTCCCGCACGGCGTCACCGATCAGCGGCACCATGTGCTGCCAGCCCTCGCCCCAGCCCGCCAGATGGCGCCGGGCCTGGAGCGGGAAGGACGGGTCCGCGTAGTCCGAGGAGACCGCCGCGTCGGCCGTCCTGTCGTAGAGCGTGGTGCGCGGTCCGACCACCGTGAACGGCTGCGCCAGCTCGTTCAGGTGCCGCCACATGCGGTACCGCCAGGTGTAGTCGCCCGCGGCGCCCACGGTCATGGAGTCGCCGACGAAGAGGTAACGCATGCCGGGCATCATCCCCGACCGGCCGCCGACCAGGGACACTGGGGTCCATGCGTGCGTATCTCCCGACGGCCGCCGCGTGCGCCGCCCTCGCCCTGGCCTGCGGCGTCGCCGCCCCGGCCGCCGCCGACAGCGGCTCCAAGGTCGCCTTCACCATCAGCGACCCGCGGATCACCGAGTCCAGCGGCCTGGCCGCCAGCCGGATCCACCCCGGCATCTACTGGACGCACAACGACAGTGACGACGGCCCGTACGTCTACGCGGTCGACTCCGCCACCGGCAAGACCGTCGCCACGGTGACGATGCGCGGCATCAAACCGCGGGATGTGGAGGCGATATCCCTCGGCCCCGACGGTGACCTCTACGTCGGGGACATCGGCGACAATCTGGGCGGCAGCTGGCCCGAGGTGTGGATCTACCGCTTCCCCGAGCCCAAGCAGCTCCGCGACGCCACGGTCGACGTCACCCGCTACACCGTCCGTTACGACGCCGGGCCCCGCAACGCCGAGGCGCTGATGGTGCAGCCCAAGACCGGCCGGGTCTACATCGCCAGCAAGAACGAGGACGGCGGCGCCCTCTACGCCGGCCCCACCAAGCTCAGCGCCGGCGGTGTCAATGTCTTCCACCGCATCGCCGACGTCCCTTGGGTGACCGACGGCGCCTTCTCGCCGGACGGCACCCGCCTGGTGCTGCGCGGCTACTTCTGGGCCACCGGCTACCGCTGGGTCGACGGCGCCCCGCGCAAGATCGGCAGCCTCGACGTCCCGATGCAGCGGCAGGGCGAATCCGTCACCTTCACCACCGACGGCCGCGCGCTGATGTATGGCAGCGAGGGCAAGGACAGCGATGTCTGGCGCGCGCCGCTCAGCGGCGACGAACTGCCCGACAGTGCGGCCGCCACCGATTCCGGCTCCTCGGCGGACGGTTCCAAGTCCACCGGCGGTTCGACGGGATCGACCTCGGAGAAGGACTCCGACTCGCACAGCAACCGCAACAAGGTGGCCGGTATCGCCTTCCTCGCCGCCATCGGCGCCCTCGGTGTGGGCGCCCGCAGGCTGGCGCGTCGCAGCCGGGACCGGCGCCGGGACTGACCCGTGTCGCTCACCCGGTGAACGCGCGACCCCGGCCCTCCTGCTCGGCCGGGGTCGCGCCACCGCTGTGCGGGTCGTGCGGGGGAGCAGCGGTCAGAGCTGCCCGATGACGTAGTCGATGCACGCGGTCAGCGCCTCGACGTCCGCCGGGTCGACGGCGGTGAACATCGCCACCCGCAGCTGGTTGCGGCCCAGCTTGCGGTAGGGCTCGGTGTCCACGATGCCGTTGGCCCGCAGCACCTTCGCGACGGCCGCCGCGTCGATGCCGTCCTCGAAGTCGATGGTGCCGATGACCTGCGAGCGCTGCGCCGGGTCCGCGACGAACGGCGTCGCGAAGGACGCCTTCTCCGCCCACCCGTACAGCCGCGACGCCGAGTCGGCGGTGCGCTTGACCGCCCACTCCAGACCGCCCTGGCCGTTGATCCACTCCAGCTGCTCCTTGAGCAGGAAGAGCGTGGCGAGCGCCGGGGTGTTGTACGTCTGGTTCTTCACCGAGTTGTCGATCGCCGTCGGCAGGTCGAAGAACGCGGGGATGTGCCGGCCGGACGCGGCGACCGAGGCCGCGCGCTCCAGGGCGGCCGGGGAGAAGGCGGCGACCCACAGGCCGCCGTCCGCCGCGAAGTTCTTCTGCGGCGCGAAGTAGTAGACGTCCGTCTCGGTGATGTCGACCGGCAGGCCGCCGGCTCCCGAGGTGGCGTCCACCAGGACCAGGGCCCCGTCGTCCGCGCCCGCGACCCGGCGGATCGGGGCGGCGACACCGGTGGACGTCTCGTTGTGCGTGAAGGCGTAGACGTCCACGCCCGCCTCGGCGACCGGCTCCGGGTGCGTGCCCGGCTCCGACTTCACGATCGTCGGCTCCTGGAGCCACGGCGCGAGCTGCGCCGCCTTCGCGAACTTCGACGAGAACTCGCCGAAGGACAGGTGCTGCGACTTGCTGTCGATCAGCCCGTGGGTGGCGATGTCCCAGAACGCGGTCGAGCCGCCGTTCCCGAGCACCACCTCATAGCCGTCGGGCAGCGAGAAGAGCTGCTTGACGCCCTCACGGACCTGGCCCACCAGGTTCTTCACCGGCGCCTGCCGGTGGGAGGTGCCCAGCAGGGACGTGCCGGTGGCGGCGAGCGCCGCGAGCGCCTCCGTCCGCACCTTGGAGGGGCCCGCCCCGAATCGTCCGTCGGCGGGCTTGATGTCAGCGGGAATCTCGATATCGGCCACGATCGCAGCGTAGTGCGTCACAGGCGTGTTTCCGGGAGCGTTCCATCCGATGAGACGGCCCCCGGGACCTGCGGCGGCGCGCGGCCCCTGCGGCGCGCCGCACCGCCGGCGGGGCAAGCTGGGCACATGACGGCTGGTCTGGCACGGGATGTGCAGCGGGCACTGCGGGCGGCGGTACGCGGCGAGGTCGCCTTCGACCCGGGAGCACGCGCCCTCATGACGATGGACGCCTCGAACTACCGTCGCGTTCCGCTCGGCGTGGTCGCCCCGGCGGACGCCGAGGACGTGGCCGCGGCACTGGCAGTGTGCCGCGACCACGGGGTGCCGGTCGTGCCGCGCGGCGGCGGGACGTCCATCGCCGGGCAGGCCACCGGCATCGGGGTTGTCCTGGACTTCACCCGGCACATGAACCGCGTCGTCGCGATCGACGCGGACGCCCGCACCGCCCGCGTCCAGCCCGGCGTCGTCCTCGACGACCTGCGCGGGGCCGCCGCCGCGCACGGCCTCACCTTCGGCCCCGACCCCTCCACCCACAGCCGCTGCACCCTCGGCGGCATGATCGGCAACAACGCCTGCGGCTCGCACTCGGTGGCCTGGGGCACCACCGCGGACAATGTGCGAGCACTGGACGTCCTCACCTATCGCGGTGAACACGCCCGCCTCGGCGGCGCCGAAGCCGATCCGGCGTCCGCGGCGCCGGACGCCCTCCCGGCCCGGCTCCGGGACGGGCTGCGCGGCCTGGCCGACCGGCACCTGGCCCTGCTGCGCACCGGATTCCCCGAACTGCCGCGCCGCATCTCCGGTTACGCCCTGGATCGGCTGCTGCCCGAGCACGGCCGCGACGCCGCCCGGGCCTTCACCGGCAGCGAAGGCACCCTCGGCGTCCTCACCGAGGCGACCGTACGGCTGGTGTGCCCGCCCGCCGCGCGGGTGCTCGCGGTGCTCGGCTACCCCGACGAGAGCGCCGCCGCGGACGCCGCGCATCTCCTGCTGCCGCGAAGGCCGTTGACGGTCGAGGGAATGGCGGCCGACCTCGTCGGGGCGGCGGGTCGGTCGCTGCCCCGCGGCGGTGCCTGGCTGTTCGTCGAGGTCGGCGGCGACGACCCGGACGACGCGCTGGCCAGGGCCCGCGACCTGTGCCGTACTGCGGACGGCAGCACCGCGCACGAGGTCGTCGCGGACCCCGCCAGGCAGCGCGCCCTGTGGCGGATCAGGGAGGACGCCGCGGGCACCGCCACGCGCATGCCCGACGGCAGCGAGGCATGGCCGGGCTGGGAGGACTGCGCGGTCCCGCCGGCCCGGCTGGGCGGCTATCTCCGGGAATTCCGGGCCCTGTTGGCCGAGCACGGGCTGCGCGGCGCGCCCTACGGACACTTCGGCGATGGCTGCGTCCATGTCCGTATCGACTTCGACCTCAAGGAGCGGGCCGGGGTCGCCCGCTTCCGCCGGTTCTCCGAGGCCGCCGCCGACCTGGTGGTGTCGCACGGCGGTTCGCTCTCCGGCGAGCACGGCGACGGGCAGGCGCGCGCCGAACTGCTGCCGAAGATGTACGGACCGGAGATGATCGCACTCTTTTCAGATTTCAAGGACCTCTGGGATCCCGACCGCGGTCTGAATCCGGGGATGCTCGTGCGTCCCGGACTCATTGATAGCAACCTGCGCTTCGCCGCGCTGCCCCCGATTTCGGCCGGGCCGGTCGATGTCGAGTTCACCTATCCGGGTGACCGGGGAGATTTTCCGACCGCCGTCAGCCGCTGCGTCGGAGTCGCGAAATGCCGTACGACAGCGGCCGTTTCCGGCAGCGCGGGAAGCGCGGTGATGTGCCCGTCCTTCCGCGTCACCGGCGAGGAGAAGCACTCCACCCGCGGCCGGGCGCGGCTGCTGCACGAGATGCTGGCCGGCGAGGTGATCCGCGACGGATGGCGCTCGCGGGAGGTGCGGGACGCCCTCGACCTGTGCCTTTCCTGCAAGGGCTGCCGCAGCGACTGCCCCGTCGAGGTCGACATGGCCACGTACAAAGCGGAATTCCTGCACCACCACTACCGGCACCGGCCGCGGCCGCGCGCCCACTATGCGATGGGCTGGCTCCCGGTGTGGCTTCGGGCCGCCGCGCCACTCGCCCGGCCGCTCAACGCACTTGTCAGGTTCAGGCCGCTGGCCCGGCTCGTAAAACGTTTCGGCGGCGTCGCGGACGAACGCGCCATTCCCGAACTGGCATCCGAGACTTTCACTCGATGGTGGGAATCACGGGCCCTACCCGGCGGCGCGGGAACGCTCCCGGACGTCTTCCGGGACCGCGAATCCGCCGAATCCGAGGCCCGACCGGACCCGCGCCGCACCGTCGTCCTGTGGCCCGACACGTTCACCGACCACCTCTCGCCCGAGGTCGGCCGCGCCGCGGTCCGCGTCATGGAAGCCGCGGGACTGCGCGTCCTGATCCCGCCCGCGGCCGTCTGCTGCGGCCTGACCTGGGTGTCCACCGGCCAACTCGGCCACGCCAAGGCCGTGATGCGCCGTACCCTCGACCGGCTCGCGCCCGTACTCGACGCGGGTCTGCCGCTCGTCGTCCTCGAACCCAGCTGCGCCGCGGCCCTCCGCACCGACCTGCCGGAACTCCTCGGGCCCGACGAGCCGCGCGCCGCCGCACTCGCCGCCTCCGTCCGCACCTTCGCCGAGGCCCTGGAGCGGTACGCGCCGAACTGGACGCCACCGCGCCTGAACCGTACGGCCGTCGGCCAGACGCACTGCCACCAGCACGCCGTGCTCGGCGACGCCGCCGACCGCAGGCTGCGCGAACGCGCCGGGCTCACCGGGGAACTGACCGGCGGCTGCTGCGGCCTCGCGGGCAACTTCGGCTTCGAGGCCGGGCATTACGAGGTGTCCGTGGCCTGCGCGGAAGAGGCGCTGCTGCCCGCCGTACGGGCCGCGGCGCCCGGCGCGGCGGTGCTGGCGGACGGTTTCTCCTGCCGCACCCAGATCGCCCAGCTCGGCGACGGCGTGACGGCCCGGCACCTGGCCGAACTCCTCGCCGAGGGTCTGGACGGCGGCTCGGGCGGGGGCCCTGCCGAGGAACCGGCCGAGTACGCGGACGAGGGCCCGGACGGGGCGCCGGGTGGGGGACGGGAGAAGGAGCCCGGCGGGGCCGGGTGACGGGAGCGCGAAAAGGGCGCGGGGGACCGTCGACGGTCCCCCGCGCCCCACCGCTCACATACGGCGACCGTGCGCTCAGTGCACGATGCCCGCGTACCCCTCGATGTCCTGCGGCCCGCGCGAGCCGGGGCCGACGTAGCGTGCCGACGGCCTCACCAGGCGGCCGGTACGTTTCTGCTCCAGGATGTGGGCGGACCAGCCGGCGGTGCGGGCACAGGTGAACATCGAGGTGAACATGTGCGCCGGGACCTCCGCGAAGTCCAGCATGATCGCCGCCCAGAACTCGACGTTCGTGGCGAGCACCCGGTCGGGACGGCGGGCGTGCAGCTCGGCGAGGGCCGCCTTCTCCAGCGCCTCGGCGACCTCGTAGCGCGGCGCGCCCAGTTCACGGGCCGTCCGCCGCAGGACGCGCGCCCGCGGGTCCTCGGCGCGGTAGACGCGGTGGCCGAAGCCCATCAGACGCTCACCCTTGTCGAGGGCGGCCTTCACGTACGCCTCGGCGTCGCCGGTGCGCTCGATCTCCTCGATCATGCCGAGCACTCGGGACGGCGCGCCGCCGTGCAGCGGCCCGGACATGGCGCCGACCGCGCCGGACAGCGCCGCGGCGACGTCCGCGCCGGTCGAGGCGATGACGCGGGCGGTGAAGGTGGAGGCGTTCATGCCGTGTTCGGCCGCCGACGTCCAGTACGCGTCCACGGCGGCGACGTGCTTGGGGTCGGGCTCGCCGCGCCAGCGGATCATGAACCGCTCGGTGATGGAGTGCGCCTTGTCGATCTCCTTCTGCGGCACCATGGGCAGCCCCTGGCCGCGCGCGGACTGGGCGACGTACGACAGCGCCATCACGGCCGCCCGCGCGAGGTCGTCGCGCGCCTCCTCCGCGTCGATGTCCAGCAGCGGCTTGAGGCCCCACACGGGGGCGAGCATCGCCAGCGCCGACTGCACGTCGACCCGGATGTCGCCGGAGTGCACCGGGATGGGGAAGGGCTCGGCGGGCGGCAGACCGGGGTTGAACTTCCCGTCGACCAGCAGGCCCCACACGTTCCCGAAGGACACATGGCCGACCAGATCCTCGATGTCGACACCGCGGTAGCGCAGCGAACCGCCTTCCTTGTCGGGCTCGGCGATCTCCGTTTCGAACGCGATGACTCCCTCGAGTCCGGGTACGAAGTCGGACATGAGGCGGCTCCTCTTGATGATCTCGACAGTGCGGTGGTGCGGCAGTGCCTGATGAGTGGAACGGGCGGTGCCCAGGGGTGCGCGGGCAGGGGGGTGCCGGACGGGCCGACCCCTCGGTCATGCCCCGCGGCGGCGGATGTCACCCTGCTCCATCCGGGGCCGCGGCGGACCGGACAATTCTGCTGGCTGCCGGACACGGCGGACAGGGTGAGTTCCGGCACATTCGCCGGTCCGGCCGCCCTGCGGCGCGGTCCTGCAAGATGTGGTCGTGCGACAACCAGATGACACGCCCCAGGAATCGGCACCTCAGGAGCCGGCCGCGACGGCGCCCGCCGATCCGGCCGCGGCACCTGCGGACCCCGCCGCGATGCGCGAGCAGTACCGCTCCGGCGGGCTGACCGAACCGGAGCTGGCGGCCGATCCCTACGCGCAGTTCGCCCGCTGGTTCGCGGACGCCGTACGGGCCCGTGACGAGGGCGCGCTCGCCGAACCCAACGCCATGGTGGTGTCCACGGCAGCACCCGACGGTGCGCCCAGCTCCCGTACGGTGCTGCTCAAGGGTTATGACCAGCGCGGATTCGTTTTCTTCAGCAATTACGCGTCGAAAAAGGGCCGCGAACTGGCCGCCAACCCGCAGGTGTCGCTGCTCTTCCCGTGGCATCCGATCGCCCGCCAGGTGATCGTCGGCGGTACGGCGGTCCGCGTGCCGGCGGAGGAGACCGAGGCGTACTTCCACAGCCGCCCGTACGGCTCGCAAGTAGGCGCCTGGGCGAGCGAGCAGTCCGCAGAGGTGGCCTCGCGGGAGGTGCTGGAGCGGCGGTACGAGGAGCTGCGCGCCCGCTGGCCGGAGGGCACCACCGTGCCCGTACCGCCCTTCTGGGGCGGCTTCCGGGTCGAGCCGCGGAGCGTCGAATTCTGGCAGGGGCGGGAGAACCGGCTGCACGACCGGCTGCGCTACACGCACGGCCCGGACGGCGGGTGGGACGTCGTACGCCTGGCGCCCTGAGAGCACGGCGCCTTGGCCGGTACACAGGGCGGCGGCTTACCCGGCGCCTTAGGCGGCGGGAAACGCGAACGACCCGCGGGCTGCTCCCCGGAGCCAATGGCTCCGGGCACCGGCCGGACAAGTCCGACGAGCCCGCGGGTCGGGTGAACTGCGTGGGATTGGCGCGCATCGCGCACGCCCAGTGCGCGGTACTAGCCCGCAGTCACCTCACGTGTCCGAGTGCAACTCATGCTTCAGACCACCTCCCTTCGTGTGTCCAGCCACAGTAAGAAGCGCTCCGGAACCGCACAACTGATTTATCGAAATCTCGTGTGACGCAGCCCACACCGGAGTTGAATGGTGTGTCGTGCAGCCTTTCGACGCGCAATCAAAGCCGCTCGATGACGGCGGCAGTGGCGGCAATGGTGGTGGCGAGAGCCACGGGAGCCAGGGGGCGGGCAGCGGCATTCCCCCTGGTGGGGCGGGTGACGGCCCCGAGGAGCACACGGGACACGAGGGCGACGGGCATCTGCTCGCGGCGCTGCTCGACGGCATGGAGGCCGGCCTGTGCGCCTTCGACCGCCAAGGTGTGATCACGCACTGGAATTCCGAAGCCGTCCGGATACTGGGCTGGACCGCGCAGGACGCGATCGGCAGGGCCGGATTCGCCGGCTGGGCGGCACGCTCGGCCGACGCCCGGGAGGTCGAGGAACGCCTGCTCGCCACCATGGACGGCCCCGGCCGCCAGGTGCACGAATTCGCGCTCGTCACCAAGGACGGCCGCCGGGTGCTCGTCCGCACCCAGTCCGCCGCCGTCCAGGGCCCCGACGGGCGGCCCAGCGGTGTCTACTGCGCCTTCTCCGAGGTACACGCGCAGATCGACCTCGAACGGTCGATCGCGCTCAGCGAGGTGCTGTTCACCGACGCATCCTGGGGCGTCGTGCTGATCGACGCCGATCTGCGCCCCGCCGTGGTCAACGCGCACGCCGCCCGCCTGCTGCGCACCGGCCGTGACGCGCTGCTGGGCAGGCCGCTGGGCGATCTGCTCACCCAGGGCGTGGAAGAGCTGGAGAACGCGCTGCAGCACGTCCTGTCCGAAGGGGCGCCGCCCACCACCGCCGACCTGTGGGTGACCCTGCGGGGCGACGCGAGCGGTACGCGGCGCTGCTGGCGCAGCGGTTTCGTCCGACTGGGGTCGCCGCTCGGCGAGGAACCCGTACCCCTGGGTGTGGGCTGGCTCTTCCTTGACATCACCCGGCAGAAGGCGCTGGAGAAGGACGGCGCACAGGTCCGCTTCCGCTACCAGCAGCTGCACCGGGCCGACCGGGCCGCCGCCGAGTGCGAGAGCGCCCTGGAAGCCGCCACCTTGCAGCTGGATTTCGCGCTGGCGGGCTTCGCCGACCACGCCCTGCTCGACATCGCCGACGACGCCGGGCGGCTGATCCGGATCGCCGAGACGCCCGTCGGCGAACCGGGCCCGGCCGCGGCGGTCGAGGAGAATTCCATCCCGGTCGGCTACGACATCGCCCACCCCGTGCTCCAGGCCGTGGAGCGGATCGGCACCGTACGCGCCAGCTTCGGTCCGACGACCGGGGACGCCGCCCTGACCGCCGAGGAGTCGGCGTCCAGGGCCCGGATCGACGAATGGGCCGCCGCGAGGCGCTGGCCGGCGGGGACCGTGCACGGCCTGGCCACGGTGCTGCGCAGCCGCGGCCGTACGGTCGGCGCGCTCACCTTCCTGCGCGGCTCGGGACGCAGGCTCTTCGACCGGGCGGACGCGGCGTACGCGGAGGACGTCGCGGCGCGCGTCGCCATGGCGCTGGACCTGGCGGGGCTGACCGGGGACCGCTGAACGGGATCTGTCGCCGGGATCGACCTAAGGACGCGCGCCCGCTCATGAGGTGCGCGCCCGCCGTTTTCCGCCGCAATATGCGGCGCTCAGTGGCGGAAGAAAATCCGGTCCCGGTACTCCTCGAAGATCCGGCCGTTCCAGTCGTGACCGCCGTCGACATTGCCCGAGCGCAGCATGGGCGGGGTGATGCCGCGGGCGGCGAGACCGGTGGCCGCGGTCGCCACAACAGCTTGCATCAGGGCGCTGATGACGACGGTGGACGCGGGCGCGAAGGGCGCGGGGATGGCCTCATCGGTCAGCTCGGCGTCGCCGACCGCGATCTTGGAATCGAGGACGATGTCGCAGTGGTCCTTGAGGAAGGTGCCGGACGCGTGCCGCGATTTGGTCTCCTTCGCGTACGCGACCGATGTGACGCCGATCACGGTGAGGCCGAGCGCGCGGGCGTTCTGCGCCATCTCCACGGGCAGCGCGTTGCGCCCGGACAGCGAGATCACGATCAGGACGTCACCGGGCCGCACCGGGCTGGTGTCCAGGACGGCGCCCGCGAGCCCGTCGACCCGCTCCAGGGCGCTGCCCAAGGTGGCCGGCATCACGTCCACGCCGACCACGCCGGGCACGGCCAGCAAATTGATCAGCGCGAGGCCGCCGGCCCGGTAGACCACGTCCTGAGCAGGCAGGGAGGAGTGTCCCGCGCCGAACACGAACACCCGCCCGTCGGCGGCGATGGCGTCGCCGATGGCGTCCGCGGCGGCCTGGATCCCGGCGGCCTCCTCGTCCCTGATCCGGTGCAGCAAGGTGATCGCGGCGTCGAAGTAACGGTCGGCCAGGGACTCGCGGGGCTCACTCATGCGGATCACCGTGCGGCCCCCGCGAGTCCGTGTCAAGAAAGGGCGAGCAACGGATCGGGGACCGTTGTCGGCGCTATGCGTCAGAATTGAGTCAGGGCCACGCACGAACAAACGAGGGGCGCGCATGTCCGGATTGATCGACACGACGGAGATGTATCTCCGCACCATCCTGGAACTGGAGGAGGAGGGTGTGGTCCCCATGCGCGCCCGAATCGCCGAGCGGCTCGACCAGAGCGGCCCGACGGTCTCCCAGACGGTGGCGCGGATGGAGCGCGACGGGCTGCTGCACGTCGCCAACGACCGGCACCTTGAGCTGACCGACGAGGGGCGCCGCACCGCCACTCGCGTGATGCGCAAGCACCGCATCGCCGAATGCCTGCTGGTCGACGTGATCGGCCTGGAATGGGAGCAGGTGCACGCGGAGGCGTGCCGCTGGGAGCACGTGATGAGCGAGGCGGTGGAACGCCGGGTGCTCGAGCTGCTGCGGCACCCGACCGAGTCGCCGTACGGGAACCCGATCCCGGGCCTGGAGGAGCTGGGCGAGAAGGGCGAGGCCGATCCTTTCCTGGAGGACGGCATGGTCAGTCTCAACGAGCTGGCGCCCGGTTCCGCCGGGGCGAGCGTCGTGGTGCGCAGGATCGGCGAGCCGATCCAGACGGACGCCCAGGTGATGTACACGCTGCGGCGGGCCGGTGTGCAGCCGGGCGCCGTGGTGAGCGTGACGGTGTCGGCCGGCGGGGTGCTGGTCGGCAGCGGCGGCGAGGCGGCCGAGCTGGACTCCGAGATCGCCTCGCACGTCTTCGTCGCCAAGCGGTAGGCCGCGGGCCCCGCGCCCGCGCGGTGGGCCCCCGGGCCCACCGTCGCCGTGCCATGCCCTGGAACGGGTGAGGGCCCCGGCGCCGTCCCAACGGCGCCGGGGCCCCTCTCCTCCCCCTCTGTCCCTCCCCAAGGACTCCCCGAAGCACCCAGGACCCCGAGCTTCCCGAGTGCCTCCCGCGACCCGCTTCCCCTGCGTGCCGCGCCCCGCAGAAGTCCTCCCCTCGGCCCGCCCGGCCAATCCTTGAGCGTTGTCACTCGAAAGAGCGGTGTTGGGCGCGTGAAGCGCTTGTTCGAATAAAAGTTCGATAGCGTGGGGTCGTGAAGGAGCCGGTGCGTACGAGCGCGCCGGCCGGACCGGGACACGACGGCTACGGGAGGGGGTGCGGCACATGAACCGGCATGCGGATCGGCACACAGCACAGCACACGGCACGGCGCACCGAGGTGACCGGCGCGGGCGGCGTCCGCCTCGCCGCCTGGGACTATGCGGCCGGCGTCACGACCGGAGCCGCCGGCCCGGGACCCGGCGGCAGGCGGCCGGGTGTCCTCCTGCTGCACGGCCTGCTCGGCCGCGCTTCGCACTGGGCGCCGACCGCCCGCCGGCTGTCCCCGCGCTACCGCACGATCGCGCTGGACCAGCGCGGACACGGCCGCAGCGGCAAGCCGGAGGGGCCGTACGCCCCGGACGCGTACGCCGCCGACGCCATCGCCGCGATCGAACAGCTCGATCTCGCCCCTGTCACCCTCATCGGCCACTCCATGGGGGCGCTCACCGCCTGGCAGTGCGCCGTGAGCCGCCCGGACCTGGTGGCGGCGGTGGTCATCTGCGACATGCGGGCGTCGGCGCTCGGCGCGGCCGGGCAGCGTGAGTGGGAGGACTGGACGCGCTCCTGGCCGGTGCCCTTCGACACCCTCGCCGACGCGCGGCGGTGGTTCGGCGCCGAGGACCCGTGGGCGGATCCGCCGAATCCGGTCAGGGGCGACTTCTTCGCGGAGGTCATGGAGGAGCGGGACGACGGCTGGCACCCGCACTACGCCCCGCGCCATCTGCTGCGCTCCCGTGACCCCTGGATACGTGACGCCCACTGGGACGAACTGGCGCAGGTCGCCTGCCCCGCCCTCGTCGTCCGCGGACTGGACGGCGAACTGGGGCGCGCGGAGGCCCAGGAGATGGTCCGGGTACTGCCGCGCGGCAGCTACGCGGAGATCCCGGACGCCGGCCATCTCGTCCCGTGGGACCAGCCCGAGGCGTGGTACGCGGCGGTCGAGGACTTTCTGCGGCGGGCAGTGGTGGAGCCGCAGGCGGCAGGGTCGGCCGAGAGCTGCTGACGGCGGGTCAGTACCGGGCGGGCCGGGGCGCGTCGGCAGGGGCACGTCGGGCCGGGGCGGGCTGACGGCGGGTCAGGAGGTGGCGCGGGAGCCGTATCCGGGAGAGGCGAGGCGCCGCGGGTAGTAGCCGGGGTTCGGGGCCTGCGCGGGGCTGGCGGTGCCGGTCAGGCGGTAGCGCTCGCCGGTCGCGGTGGCGCGCAGGACGGTGCCCGCGAGCAGGACGAAGGCGCCGCCGACGATCGCGGGCAGGACGGGGGAGGCGTCCGTACGGTCGCTGAAGGCGGGGGCGGCCAGGCCCGACGGGTCCTGCGTCACGGTGACGTGCTTGCCGACCTTCGGCCGGCCGCAGCGGATCTCGCGGTCCACGGCGGCTCCGCTGTCCAGCCGGACCCGGCACGCGTCCCAGGACGTCCGCAGCGTCGTGCGGTGCGTGTAGCCGGTGATCACACCGGAGGACACCTCGCCGCGGGCCGCGAACAGGGCGTTGGAGACGGCGAAACCGCCCGCGATCATGCAGAAGAGCAGAAGGAGGAAACCGCACAGGACCTGACCGAAGGAGCCGTGCAGCCAGTACAGCGTCAGCACCATCGTGATCGAGGAGGCCACCACGACGAGCGCGACACCCGCCACCGCGAAGCTGCCCGCGTAGGTCGCGTGAGCCCAGCCGATCGAGACCCCGGCGGTGGACACGACGGTGAACAGCAGCGTGACGGCACCACGGGCCCAGGCGGCGCCACGGGTCGGGGCACCGATACGGCCCGCCTCCCACACGCGGGCGAACCCGGTGGGGCGCCCGGCCGGCCCGGGTGCGGGGTCCGTCACCGGTCCGCCTGCTGCGGCAGCGCGGTCCCGGCATCGGTCCCGGCATCGGCCCCGGACCCGGTGCCGGCCGTCGGGGCGGCATCCGCCTCGGCGTCGGGGTCCGCGAAGCTGACGCTGCGCAGGATGGCCATGGTCATCTCGCTGAATTCGCCCCAGTAGTTGATGGCCGCGGTGTCCAGGGTGAAGACGGCGGTGTAGGGGCCGGTGGGGAACGGCACGTACACCTGGATCTGGCCCATCTGGAGCTTGGCCTCCTCACCGCTGGCGGTGAGTTCGGCGCCGATGACGTACTCGCGCAGCGTCACGCAGGAGACGGCGGGGCCGCAGGGCAGGTCGATCCAGCGGGCGTCATTGGTCTCCTCGCGGACCAGGATCTCCCGGATGCCGAGGGCGGCGACCTCGGGGGAGGGGTGGTCGGAGGCGATCGCGGCGACGGTGAAGGAGCAGTGGGCTATGCCCTCGTCGATCGAGAACAGGCCCATCGCGGAGTAGGCGAGGCCCTGGTCGCCCATCGCCTCGCCGAGCATCGCGTAGTACGGGGCGGCGGGCGTCCACAGGTCGTCGCTGCCCTCCGGGTACAGGTCGCGGACGAACGTCTCGGCGAGCGCGGCGCGTTCCTCGGGGGTGGCCGCGATCGGCAGCCCGTGGAAGGACTCGGGGACGACGAAGTTCAGCGGGGGTACGTCGCTGGCCTCGAAGGCGAGCAGCGCCGTACCGGCGTCCTGCGCTGTACCGGTGTCCTGCGTCGTGCCGGCGTCCTGTGCCGGGTCGGACGACGACGCGTCGGGGGTGACGGCTTCGGAAGGAGGAGTGCTCATGGGTGGGATCGCCTAGTGGTGGTGGAGGTCTGCGGTCTGCGTTCTGTGGCCGGCCGGGAAGGAGCGGACGCGAACGGCCCGGATCAGAGGTCGCCGGGCTGCGGACGGGCCGCCTCGCCGGTCTCGCCCATCAGGATCGAGTGGGTCTCGAACAGCCCCTTGCCGACCTTCGCCGGGACCTGGGCCTCGGCCAGGACGATGCCGCTGGCCAGCCGGAAGAGCTTCGGCGGCTGTGCGGTGGCGGGCAGTTCGCCGACGAAACGGGCCAGGCGTTCGCGCTGCCCCGCGGTCAGTTCGGACTCCGGCAGCAGCTTGCGGCGCTCGGCCAGCACTCCGGCGAACTTGTCGGCGGCGCCGGTGGACAGCCGTACCCAGGAGCCGTCGGTGAAGGTGACCCGCACATCGTGCCCGCCCTCGCTGAACGCCAGTTGCTCGGCGCCGGCCACCGTGTCCCGGGGGGTCTCCCACAGCACGGTGGCGGACGCGGTCAGATCGGGGCCGATGCCCAGCAGCAGGAAGCGGCGCTCGGTGACGACCGCGTCGACCCGGGTGTGCTCCGGGCTGCGGCCGGGGTCCAGCTGCCACGGCACGGTACGGGCCACGGTCCCGGTCGCGGCCCACATCACCGGGAAGTCCTCGGACTCGTTGGCCGGGTCCTGCGGCTTCGACCGGGACGCGCCGCCGACCTGCACCGCGTTGCCGCCGGTCACCGCCTCGACGGCGACCCGCGCCGCGGTGACGATGCCGCCGAGGAGTCCGCCGCCGACCCGGTCCACCTTCTGCGTCGCCTTCGAATGCAGGGTGTACGCGGGGCCGGCGGGCCAGCCGGGCAGTTCCGCCTGGATGTCGCGGCGGTCGGTGTCCCTGAACCACCGCGAGCCCAGCACCGGATGGGCGTAACCGGTGGCGAAGCGGATCGGCGTCCGTACCAGGGTGGATTCGTCCGCGTCCGGATACCAGTCCATCGTCGTGCGCCTTTCCTCTGCCGCTTCCTGCGGGCTCGTCGAACGGGTGCGGGTCAGTGGGCGGTGGCCGCCTGGTTGAAGCGGTCGCCGAGGTGGACGGCGTCGCCGATGTGCTGGGGGATCGAGTACAGCTTCGGCGCGAGCTTGAGCCCGGCGTCGATGGCGCGGCCCGCGTTGCTCATCGCGTCGATCGCCACCCGGCCGCCGGTGATGGTTTTGATGCCCTTGGTGCCGATCAACTGGCCGCCGTGGTAGAGCTGCTCGGAAACCATCTGCATACGGTTGATAATCTTGCCGTCCGAGATGATCTTTCCGGCGGTCTTGAAGCCGCCGAACTCCAGCTTGACGTTCCCGAAGAGTTTTATCTGCTTGCCGCCGGCGATGAATTCGCCCGCCTTGCCGACGAAGTTCCGGCCGATGGTGGTGACGCCGCGGAATCCCTCGCCGAGTTCGGCGGCGCGGGTGGCGGCGATCGCGCCGTCGGCCACCTTGGCGCCCTTGGAGAAGGCGCCGATGCCGGGTATCGCGCCGAGTGCGTCGAAGCCGATGCTCATCCAGCTCACGTCGGCGCCGGCGGCCTTGGCGATCAGATGGGTGATCAGCGCGGCGGCGCTGGTGACGACGGCCGCGGCGGCGAAGATCGCGCCGAGCGGCTCGAACGGGGCCGTGATGATCGCCAGGACACCGAGGATGCCGCTGAGGTCGCTGAGGAGGTCGCCGATGAGTTTGATGAGGTCGGCGTGGTCCTTGACCCATTGGACGGTGTCGTTCCAGGCGTCTTCGATGCCGTGGACCATGCGGCTGAACAGGCCGGGTTTGTCGGGGGCGATGTCGCCGGCTTTGTCGAGGTCGTGGCTGATGGCGTTGGCGGCGTTGGTGAAGCGGTTGTGGAGTTCTTCGGCGCGGTGGCGTACGCCGTCCAAGGCGTTGTTGGCGTCGGTGACGGCCTGCTGTTTCTTCTTGGCCTCGGCTGCGGCGTGGGGGTCCGGGTTGGGGGACGCCTCGGGTTGCGGGTGCGGGGCGCCGTCGTCCGGCGGGATGCCGGCGGCGGTTTTGGCGTGGTCGAGGGTGCCTTGTTTGGTGGCGGCTTCGCGTTCGAGTGCGTCGGCTTCGTCCTGGAAGCCGTGGAGTTGGTCGGCCCAGCGGCCCAGTGCGCTGGAGGCGCGGCCGAAGGAGTCGTGTGCCTTTTTGATCAGCGGGGTGACGTCGCTGTCGATGTGGGAGATGAAGGCTTTGGCGGCCTCGCCCTTCCAGTAGCCGCAGTCCAGCCGGTCCAGCTCGGAGACGGTGG
>NZ_FONG01000040.1 GCF_900112845.1 Actinacidiphila alni | reverse complement strand
CGTACCGGTCAGGAAGCGGTGCAGGTCAATGCGGGCGGGGTCAGAGTGCCGCTGGAGGTTCCCTGGAAGCCGAAGGAGGTCGAGGCGGCCGGGGCGAGCGCCCCGTTGTAGGAGAGGCTGCTCGCGGTGACGGCGGACCCGGTCTGGTGGATGTCCGCGTTCCAGCCGCTGGTCTCCTGCTGGCCGTTCGGCCAGGTCCAGGTCACCTTCCAGCTCTTGGTCGCGTCCGTACCGGAGTTGGCGACGGTCACGGAGGCGGTGAAGCCGGTGTCCCACTGGTTGTCGGTGTGCCAGGTGGCGGTGCAGCCCGAACTGCCGCCGGTGGAACCGCCGGTGCTGCCGGACGTCGTACCGGAGGTGGTGCCGGAGGACGTCCCGCCGTTGCTGGTGCCGCCGTTGGTGGTACCGCCACCGGTCGTACCGCCCGTCGTGCCGCCGGAGTCGCCGAAGCCCGGCGCCTTGATGCTCGCCAGATAGCCGTCCTTGACGGTGTCGACGGTCTGCCAGTCGTCCTTGAGGATGCCGCCGGTGTCACCGGAGTCGGGGTTCCACGACCAGAAGGTCCAGCTGAAGCTGTCGCCGCCGTTGGCGCTGGTCGGCCGCAGGTAGTCGACCAGGGTGCGCAGCCAGGTCTGATCGGTGGTCGACTGGAGCGTGGTGCCGAACTCGCCGACCCAGACCGGGGCGATGTTCTGCTTGAAGAGATAGCCCCAGTTCCTTCAGACGGTTTCGCTGACCTGCATCAACGAGGTCGAAAACGGCCGTGACCTGCTAGGACAGGTCGCGGAGGCAATCGGAGGCAATCGGAGCCAGTCACTCGATTCGCCCCCGATTCGACCCAAGGTACTCAGAGGCGATCAGAGGCAATCGCCCCGGTTTCCCTGAGTAGCTGTCTGGTCGAGCCGCGATGGGGACGCCTGCCTCCAAGCAGCGCCGGACATACGAAAGCCCCCAGGACCGGAAATCCTGGAGGCTTCGCTGGCACCGATTGGAGGTCGGTTCCGGACACCGCCTGCGGTTTTAGCGGGCCTTGGGGCGGTGTCCACGTCCTTGCGAGACACCACCAGAATGCCATACGGCGACCCAGCATCGCACTCCCCCAAACAATCCCTTCACGCACCCACGAGGCAGTCAGAGGCAACCAGAGGCAGTCACGACTGGTCCCTCTCGCTCGGTTCACTTCCCCGTGCGGCTGCCGATCTCATCCTGCTCGGTGACCTCACCGGCCGCTACGCCAGCGGTAGTTACGCGCGCCTCGCCACAGGGGGCCGCACGGTCGTACCGCGACCGGACCGGCAGGGCGCCTCCGAGCACGGGCATCGCGTCACGGCGGCGATTGCGTGCTACGTCGCGCGCGCTCATGGCACCGTCGACCAGCTCCTGCGTCTGCTGCTGCAGCCCGACCACGAAGGCGGCCGGCACGCTCAGACGGTCCTGGTGCGATCGGGGCATGCCCGCGCGCGGGCGTACGTGCAGCGCGTCTGGGAGACGGCCTGCGCCCTTGTCGGCTCCACCACGAGCGTGGAGTCGCGCAATCACGTACACGAGGCTCTGGCAGCGCTGCGCGCCCGGATCGAAGCCACCCCGTGGCCCGGTGAGCGTGGCCGGACCGCGCTCCGGGTGCTGCTGGCGCATCTGTCGTTCGCCGAGGTCGCCGGCGGCCGACGCCACGCCGCCAGCGAGCGGCAGACCGCGGAAGCGGCCGGGCTGTCCCGGCAGACCGTCCGCTCCGCCTACGACAACGTCCTCAAGCCCGGAGGCTGGCTTCAACGGCTCAAGGTGGGCCGCGGCGCCGAAGGGTCCGTCTGGTACCTCGGCGACGGGCTCAACGCTCAGCCCGTTCTAGTCGCGTCCCGCGATCAGACCACTCAGCGCCCCCCCGACCGGGCACTTGAGGAGTGGTCCTCCCCTGAGACCGCGACGACGGCCGACATCGACTCCACCGTGCTGGCCCGCCTCATGCCCCTGGACGCCTTCGCACAGCAAGGGCTCGGCAGCAGCGCTCTGTTGATCCTCTCGGCGCTGCACGCCAACCCCCAGCAGGACGCCTCAGACCTCATCGCCACAACAGCGATATCCCGGGCCACCGCCTACCGGACCCTGCGACGCCTGAAAAGTCTCGGCCTGGTCAACGCCGCAGGATCCCTATGGGCGCTCGTTCCGCGCGCGCTCGAAGGCGTCGGTAACAGCCTCGCCGAGGCTGTTACCCAACCGGCCACGCCGACGCTCGGCTGGGAACGTGTGGCGGCCCTGTGCGGTACGGCCGGTGTCGGCGTGCGCCGCAAGGCTGCGCACGCCGCCGAGCGGGCCGCCTACCGGGCCGCTCTCGAACACCTCGCCGCACGTCCGAGCAAAGCGGCCGTCGTCGTCCAGGACGGGCGTCTGGTGGTGGTGCCGCCGGTACGAGGGGACGAGATCCCGCCGTCGTGGCACGCGCCTGGCGGTGCCGTGATCGATCCGTCGACAGGTCTGCCCGTGCCCGGCTGGCGGGTGGCCACCGACGGACGCCTCATCCACATCAGCCCCGACGACGACCGCTCGTACGACGAGCTGACCACAGCCCACCAGCAAGCCGTTCTCGCATGGGAGTCCATTGCATGACCCCTGTTTTCCTCTCCCCTGAAGCGCGCCGCCGGCAGGCGATCGAACTCCGTGCCCGGTACGACGCCGGCGCGTCGGTCGAAGATCTCGAACGCACCACCGGCCTGTCCCACGGGACCGTACTGAACCGGCTCCGCGAGGCGGAGACCGTTATGCGAACCCCGGCGCAGACCCGCCGTCTGCGCGCGGACACACAGCAGGTGCGGCTTCGCCAGGCGGTCAACGCCCGGGTGCGTGAGCTGTACGAGTCGGGGATGAGCGTCAAAGCCCTGGCTGAGCAGGAGGGCTGGTCGCCACGGACAGTGCGGCGCCGTCTGGTTGAGGGCGGCGCCGTTCTCCGCAGTGCGCAGCAGGCGCGCCGCTTGGCCGGGCGTGAGGTCGCCGCAGCCCGGCATGCGCGGGCGGGCGCTCTTCGGGTGCGGTACGAGGCCGGCGAGGACGTTCCGGGCCTGGCTGCGGAATCCGGTGTGTCGGCGGCGACGGTCTACCGGCTCCTGCACCTGGCCGGTGCCCGGATGCGGCCGCAGCACCGACACCGCCTCCGAAACGCCCACGCGCCGTAGAAGCCCGGCTGGCCCACTCCGCCAGCAGGCCGCCGACTGGCGGCGCACTCCGTTCGTTCCCCTCATCTTCGTAAGGACCCTCATGATCATCGCGCATATCAGCCCGCGGTCCGCGGGCAAAACGACCTCCGTGGGCTGGCAGGCTCACGCCCTCCACGAACGGGGTTATCCCACTCTCGCAATAGAGGCCGACCACAGCCGGCAGCTCGCTGAGTGGGACGCATGTGCCGGAGGCTTCCCGTTCCCTGTGCAGCAGCAGGCCACCCCCATGTTCCACAAGAACGTCCCGCCAATGCTGGCACCTGGGCAGATCGCCGTCGTGGACTGCGGTCACGCCGAGGACCACCGGGCCATCGTGACATCCGTCCTGCGGGTCACGGACGTGGCGATCCTCAACACCGCGCCGACACCGTCGGACATCGATCGCATCGAGCGGCTGCCGCTTCGCGCCCTCATCGACGACGTCGCAGCGCTTCGTCCGGACGGCGAGCCTCCGCAGACCTGGGTGCTCCTGAACCGGACCACCCACAGTTCGGTCGCGGTCAAACAGTTCCGCACCTACCTCAGGGACGCGGGCTGGAACGTCTTCAGCGCCACCATCCCCCACCTCCAGACCTACGCGCAGTCCATGCTCCAGCCGGTCACCGCCAGGGGATCGGCCTACGACGAGCTGGTCACCGAGATGCGCGACCGCGGACTGCTGCCGAAGGAGAACCTCGCATGACGTCCCACGACCGCACGGCCTCCCTGCGCAACCGCGGCCAGTCTGCCGACGCCGCTGTCCCGTTTGAGAGGCAGGCTCATCCGACGAGTCGGCCGGCCGATCTGGTCATCACCGGCGAGATGATCCCCGAGCCGGTCGCCGTCGATGCCGACGGCGACCTGACCGGTACCGAACTCCACGAACTCGACGTCTGCGAACGGGCCCTCGCCAACCTCGAAACCGCCCACTGGCTCGCTGGGAAAGCTCTCCAGGTCATCCGCGACGCCCGGCTCTACCGCCAGACCCACACCCGTTTCGAGCAGTACGTCAAGGAACGCTGGGACATGAGCGTGCGGGCTGCGTACCAGCTCATTGAGGAGTGGAGGCTGGCGTCGGAACTCCAGGACATCCTCGGGCGCCCCGCCACGCCATCTCACGTCCGAGCGCTGCTGCCCGTCGTCCGCCAGGCCGGCATCCGCTCCGCCGTGTACCTCTACGTCGAACTCGCGCCGCGTGCCCGCGCCGAAGGTGTCCGGGTCACCGCCGACCTCGTCGCGCTCGTCGTGAACGCCATCCACCAACAAGCGGGAGAGCTTGCTGCGGAGCAGCAGTTCATGGACGCCACGCGCGAGATCTTCTCCGCCCCAGCCTTCCCGTCTGCCGTACCGCCCGCTCCCCCGCGTCGCGCCCTGCCCCAAGGACAGACCAGAGCCGAGCCGGACACAGCCAGCACTCCCATCAGCAGCGCCGCGACGCACGGGCCGCAGGCGATTGTGCAAAATTTTACAGAAAGTCACGGGAAGGTAACGATGCCTCCCGCGCCGGCAGATCCGCTCAGCCCGTCCCAGCGCGTGCCCGCCACGGACGACTACTCCGACCCCGGTCCCGAGGACATGATCGCAATACTCGACGATCTGCTCCGACGGGCCACCGAACTCGCACAGGACATCACCGCGGCGGCGGTCGTCGACCCGATGGCGACCGGACACGCGCAAGAGCTGCGGACGCGAATCCATAGATGTCTCACGGCTGCCGTACACCCGTACCGGCCGCGCTCGTGAGCGTCGCAGGATCCGGACACCTTCCGGCACCGGTTTCCCGGTCACGCTCGATAGAGCGTGACCGGGCTCCGGCAGCAGCGGCCGCCAGCGAGCTTCCGGAACGCGCACCGGCCCCAGCCAGCGAGCAGATGCTCCTGTACAAGATTGCCGACATGCCTTCCGCGCCCGAGCGGGGAGCGCAGACCTCGCTCCTGGGCGAGCCCGTCCCGATCCGGATTCCGGCCGATCTCTGGCGCCGGTGGACCGGCGACCACGATGTTGTCGCGCGCTTCGAGGCGAAGCGGTTCATCCGCAGCATCGATCAGTGCTGGCACGGGTCAGCCGCAGCAGCCGCCGGACGGCGTGCCGGCCTCGACAACCGGAAGGGCCGCCGTGCCGGTTCCGATCCGGACGAGCTGCGGCGCGGGCGCACAGCAGCCGCCAGAGGCGTGTCCGGCCGGGTCGTCGAACAGGCCCGAGCCGCCGCACACCCCGGTCTCGGGCAGGGTGAGTTCGACGCGGTCGGCGGCCTCGATGTCGCCGGCGAGGGCTGCGGCCACTGAGCGGACCTGCTCATATCCGGTCATGGCCAGGAAGGTCGAGGCTCGGCCGTAGGACTTCATGCCGACCAGATACACACCGGCCTCGGGGTGGGCGAGTTCGCGGTAGCCGTGCGGGCGGACGCTGCCGCAGGAGTGCTGGTTGGGGTCGATCTCGGCGGCGAGCGCGGCGGGGGCCTGGAGGCGTTCGTCCAGGCCGAGTCGAATCTCGCCGAGGAACGTCAGGTCGGGGCGCAGCCCGGTCAGCACGATCACCTCGTCGACCGGGTCCAGGCGGGTGCCGTCGTCGCCGACCAGGACCACGGACCCGGCGCCGTCGCGTTCGACGGCCCGGGTGCGGAAGCCGGTGACCGCGTCCGCATGCCCGTCGTCGACCGCGGCCTTGGCTGCCAGCCCCAGGGCGCCGCGTGCGGGAAGCTGGTCGGCGGTGCCGCCGCCGAAGGTGGACCCGGAGATGCCGCGGCGTAGCACCCACACCGCCCGGGTGCCCGGGACGTCCCGGGCGAGTTCGGCGAGTGCCGCCAGTGCGGTGAACGCGGAGGCCCCGGAGCCGACCACGGCGATGCGGCGGCCTGCGTAGCGGGCGCGGACGGCCGGGTTGGACAGGTCGGGGACGCGGTAGGTGATGCGGTCGGCCGCCGCAGCTTCGCCGAGGGCGGGCAGGCCGTTTCCGCCGGCCGGCGCGGGGAGGGCGAAGGTGCCCGACGCGTCGATGACCGCGCGCGCCAGGACGCGGTGCTCGGCTCCGTCGGGAAGCCGGTAGTCGACAGCGAAGGGCTGGTCGGCCCGGTCGGCGTCCACGACACGGTCCCGGCCGGCGCGGGAGACGCCGGTCACCGTCGCGCCGTAGCGCACGGCATCGCCGAGGACGTCGGCCAGCGGCTGCAGATACTGCTGCGCCCAGTCGGCGCCGGTCGGGTAGGCCGTGGTGTCGGGCTTGGTCCACCCGGTCGGGGCCAGCAGCTTCTCGGCGGCGGGGTCGGTCAGCTCGCCCCAGGTGGAGAACAGCCGCACGTGTCCCCACGCGCGGACCCCGGCTGCGGCCTGCGGACCGGCCTCCAGTACCAGCGCTGTGATATCGCGCTCGGTCAGGTGGGATGCGGCGGCAAGCCCGACAGGGCCGGCGCCGATGACGACGACCGGAAGGCCCGCGGTGGCAGGAGCAGACATGACTGTGCCCTTCATTCCAGGCGGCCGGGCGTGAACCCCACCACTGCTTCGATGTCTGTCGATATCTCTGAGGTTGCCCCACGCATCGACAAGTGTCAACATAGACACATGTCGAAGTCATCCTCGTCGTTGGCCGACCTGCCCGTCCTGCAAGACGAGCCCGTGCCGTGCTGCCCGCCGATCACCGCAGGGGAGCTGTCGGTGGAGGACTCGGAGAAGATGGCCGCGATGTTCAAGGCCCTCGCGGACCCGGTCCGGCTGCGGCTGTTCTCGAAGATCGCCTCGCACCCGGGCGGCGAGGCGTGCGTCTGCGACATCCAGGACGTCGGCGTGTCCCAGCCGACTGTCTCCCACCACCTGAGGAAGCTCCGCGAGGCCGGTCTGCTCACCTCGCAGCGGCGCGGCACCTGGGTGTACTACACCGTGGCGCCCTCGGTCGTAGCCGGGATGGCGGCCATGCTCGACCTGCGCGGCTGAGCACTCCGCGCAACCAGCGGGCACCTCAATTCGCGGGCGCCGATAGCTGGTTCGGGGATACCGTCTGGGGATGTTCGATGCCCGTTTGCGTACTTTGCTCGGAGCTGCTCCCGGCGAGGCCACCTACGCCCAGTACCTGACGCTCCTGAAGAATCCCAGCGCCGCCGAGGCCGCGGACGTGGACTACAAGGGCGAGCAGTACGGCAGCAGGGCCAACTGGCCGGTGGAACTGGCCAAGGATGTCGCGGCGCTGGCCAACGCCGCCGGCGGAACCCTTGTCCTGGGCCTGCGGGAGGACCGCGCCACGTCGATCCCGCAGTACGCGAACCCCGAAGAGCTGACCGACCAGCTGCGCAAGAAGTACCGCGAGACGCTGGTGCTGCGCCTCGACCCCCCCGTGGACTGCGACATCCACTTCATTCCCGAGGACGACTCCGTGCTCCCGCCCCGCGGGCTGGTGGTCATCTCGGTCCCACCCAGCGCCCGTATGCCGCACGCGGTCGTCGGTACAGCCGACCTGCGCGACGGCACACTGTGCTTCCCCTACCGCAACGACAACCACACCGCCTTCATGAACCTCACCCAGGTCAAACGCGCCATCGCCGCATCCACCAGCGTGGCCGCCGGCCGCCACGACGTCTTGGAGGCCGCCCAGGCAGCGGTCATCACGGACGGCCGGGCTCTGGCAGAGCCCAGGATCGCCGTGACGATCACGCCCGACCTCCCCGGTGCCTTCCCAATCGACAGCGCCTCCTTTCACGCCTTCCGCCAGGAACTGGCCGCAGAGGAACTGCCGTACTACGGACCAGGTATATTCCAATCCTTCGGTGTCGGACCGCGCCGATTCATCGCCTCGCAAAGCGACTCCCGCTCCCGGCACGTCGCACACTTCCACGCCGACGGTACGGCGGCATGGGTGACCGAAGGCCCCGTTGTCCGCGCCTTCGTCGCCTCCGACAGCGCATTCGCGGACACCGTCGAGAGCTGGAACAGCGACGGCGTGGTGATCGGGGTCTTGGTCATCCTGCAGTACCTGGCAGTCCATGCCGCCAGACGAGCAGCGGCATCGGGTACAGCGACCGCACGCTTGATCATGGACACCGGGCCTAACCAGGTGGCCTATGGACTGGCGAGCAACCACGCCAGCAGCGCGCACGTCGTATTCAGCGCCACCGAGCAGCACTCCGCGACCGGCGAGGCCGGTGTTCTGATTGACGCCGGCGCCAAGGACGGCCCCGGTCTCGTGCAAGCCGCCGCCAGTTTGCTGGCCGGCTGCTACCAGCACTTCGGAGTCGTGGAAGCTGAACAACTCACCCTCGACGGCCGGATCAACCTGTCGGCCTGGGCGCCTCGCAATCGCGACATGATCACCGCCTGGGCGGACGCCGCCGGTGTCGAAGTCCTCACCGGCGCATGACCGCCGTCCCGGCGGCTCCGCGCCGCACGGTCAGCCGACGGCCGCCTCGGGCTTCGACTTGGTGAAGACGGCGGTGACCAGGGCCAGTCCGATCACCGCGCCGGCGAGCTGGGCGCCGATGAAGCCGGGCAGCGAGCCGGGGGCGATGCCGGCGAAGGTGTCGGTGAAGGTTCGGCCGACGGTCACGGCCGGGTTGGCGAAGGATGTGGAGGAGGTGAACCAGTAGGCGGCGCCGATGTAGGAGGCGACCGCAACCGGTGCGAATCGGAGGCGGTCGGTGCGGGCGAGGCCGAAGATGAGGAAGACCAGTCCGGCGGTGGCGACGACCTCGCCGAGCAGCAGGTGCCCCGCGCTGCGGTCGTGAGTGGAGACCTTCACCAGCGCCCTGCCAAACATCGCATCGGCCATGATCGCGCCCCCGATGGCTCCCGCGACTTGTGCCGGTATGTAGACGGCGGCCTCGCGCAGGGACACGCCCGCTCCTGCACGCCGGAAGGTCCACCACTCGGCCAAGGTCACCACGGGGTTGAAATGGGCGCCGGAGACCGGACCGAGCAGGGCGATCAGCACGCCGAGCCCGAAGACGGTGGCGGTGGAGTTCGCCAGGAGCTGGAGCGCGACATCGTCGGTCAGCTCGGTGGCCTGGATTCCGGAGCCGACGACGACCGCCACCAGGGCGGCAGTGCCGATCAGTTCGGCGGCGGCCCGAGCGGCCAGCGGCGCACGGACCGGGGGCGCCTGCGGTGCGGGTTCCGGCCCGGCCGGTCTGCTGTCCGGTCCAGGGACGGCGGGCGGGCCGGGCACGGCGGCGTCGGCGGTGGCGCTCACAGAGGGACTCCAGGATGCGGGCAACGGGCTTATGGACAGGAGCGCTTGACGTCGTTGTCGGCGGTGGCCCGCGCGGCAGAGGCCAGCTCGGCGAAGGAGCCGGCCAGGCCCTCCAGCACCTCGGGCCGCAGCCTGTAGTACGTGAAGCGCCCGCACGGCTCGGTCTCCACGACCCCGGCCTCGCGCAGCACCTTCAGGTGGTTCGACAGGTTGGTCTGCCGCGCCCCGGTCTCCTCGACCAAGTGCGTGGTGCAGAGCGTCTCCCGGGCAAGAAGGGCCACGATCTGCAGGCGGAGCGGATCGGCCAGAACCCGGATGAGATCAGTGGCGACTGACGTCAGCATGGGATGATATTTTCACATCAGTGGGTGCTGATGCCAGCCCAGCCTGGTTTCCCGTGCCCGGCCACCGTTTCCTCGACTGGCCCGCGCCCGACCTCGCCGGCGGCGCCCTGGAGGAGGTGCACGCGATCCGCGACGACCTCGACATCCGCACCGCAGCCCTGCTCGCCGAACTCCTGCCCGCTGTCTGTTTTCCGCCCGCACCCGAAGGAAGCACCAGCCGTGTCCGACAAGCCCACCGTTCTGTTCGTCTGCGTCCACAACGCCGGCCGCTCCCAGATGGCCGCCGCCTGGCTCAGCCACCTCGCCGGCGACCGCGTCGAAGTCCGCTCGGCAGGTTCCGCCCCCGGCGACGAGGTCAACCCCGCCGCCGTCGAAGCGATGCGCGAAGTCGGCATCGACATCTCCGCCGGGGTCCCCAAGATCCTCACCATCGAGGCGGTCCGCGAGTCCGACGTGTGTATCACCATGGGCTGCGGCGACGCCTGCCCGGTCTTCCCCGGCAAGCGCTACCTCGACTGGAAACTCGATGACCCCGCCGGCCGTGGAGTTGAGGCCGTCCGACCCATCCGCGACGAGATCAAGACCCTGGTTGAGGACTTGATCACCGAAATTGCCCCAGGACCTGCCGCATGAACAAGATTCCGTACCCGGCCGCACCTCAGTAGTTACGGCCTGCACCACACCCCCCCGTGCGTCCCGTCACGAAAGCTGGCACCGATTCCGCCGGACGCGGAGAGGCCGGTCAAACGGTCAGGGAGAAAGCATGGCCACAAGATCCCTTCGAGGCCCGCGGCCCGGGTCGCGTCCAGCGCCGCGGCGGGATGCCCGATCACGGCGACCGGTACCGTCCAGGCCGGGCCGGCGAGGTCGAATACAGCAGCGCGTCGCGGCGCTCGGTCCAGGGCTGCGACATCAAATCCTGCCCGGCGAGCATCATGACGTCGAACAGCATCACGTGCACGGGCACGCTTGCGGCGAGCCGCGCAGCGCGCGCCGGGGTCCGCTCCAGCCCTATGCGCGACTGTAGCCGCTGGAAGTCCGGGTGCCCCTGCGTGTCGAGCGCGACGATCTCGCCGTCGAGCAGAGCAGGAGTTCCGCCGACGGCCGCAGCCAAGCCGTGCAGTTCCGGGAATCCCTCGGTGATTTCCGTGCCGTTCCGCGACGTGATCACCATGGTGCCGTCGCCCGGCAGGTGGATCATCGCGCGCTGCCCGTCCTGCTTGGTCTCCGCTGCCCAGCGGTGGTCGCCGCCGGGCAACGGGAGTCGGCCGGGTGTCGCGAGCATCGGCGCGACGAAGGGGTACTGCACCATGACGCGATGCTTCGCCGGGCGGGGGCCCGGCTATGCCGATTGTGGCGGAATTCGCGCTGACGGACGACATTCCGCATGTCGGCGCGGTGGGACGTTCTTCCTTCATTTGAACGCCCCACCGCGGAATACGGCTCAGATCCGGGATCTTCTCCTGCGGTGGCGAAGCGGCACCATCAGGCGGGCCGCGACGGTGGCTTCGTACCAGTCGACGATGGTGGGCTTGGTCGACCATTTCAGGGGGAGCACCCAGAAGCTGTCCCATTCGTCGCGTTTGGACGGCTCGGCCATGTGCTGGCTGAGCCGGATGCCCGCCGCGCCCGTCCACGCCCTGGCGGGGCGGGTCTGGCCGACGTAGCAGGCGAGGCCCTCGCGGTTGGCCACGATGTACACGGCCTTCTCCTCGTCGCCGTCGTACGGCGCTCTGAGACTGTGCGGGACGGGCCAGCTCGCAAGCAGGTTGCCGCCGGCGAGATCGGCGAGGTACCGGTACCGGGCCGGGGTCATGGTGACGACCCCGGCCCACGACGGAGTGTTCACTGGTCCTGGTCCTCCGCCGTCATCCGGTTCAGGGCCTTGGCCATAAACTCAAGCTTCTTGATCGGGCCGTCGGTCTGGTGGGAGGGCAGCAGTCCCGGCGAGGGGTCCTCGCTGCGGATTGACCGGTAGGTTTGGAACGCGTCGTCGGCCAGGGTGATCGTGCGGCACAGCTCGTTGAAGGCGTTCTCTTCGGCGGAAGCCGCGGTCTCCTCGGCCCTGCCCTGCGTAGCGATGCGCACGGCGTGGCGCAGGCGGGCGTCCCGCGACGCGACCGAGGCCGTCGGATCGTCGAAGTGTTCGATGTCGGTCGTCCCGTCCGGGACTTGGACCCCGAGCAGCGGCATGCCAGCCCGGTTCCGCTTGATGTTCTCGGCCAGCAGGCGCAGGCCCCACGGGAACGTCGTCAGCTTGTCGACGATGCTTCCGACGCTGGAGCGGTCGATGGGGTCGCCGATCTCCTTCTCGCTGGAACCCTTCGGGCTCGTCAGGCCGCCGCCGACAACCAGCGCCACCATGCCGAGCACCCCGAGCAGCCGGGCGAAGGGCCCGGGTACACCGGTGACGGTCTCCTTCTCGCCGACCGGGGCCAACTCCTCGACGGCGCCGCGCAGCACCCGGTCGACGCCCTCATCGTCGTTGACCACGACGGCGTCCCAGGGCCGGTCGACCAGCGATTGCCAGATGCACCCGGAGTTGAGCGCGTTGCGACTGCGGTCCAGGTCGCCGGGCGTCATGACGGCGCCGTAGGAGCGGAGGATCAACTCGCTGGCGACGGCGGAGCGGTGCTTGAGCATCACCTTCTTGGCGCTGAACTTCTCGCGCATGGCCTTATTGAGCCTGGTGGCGTTCACCGAGCACTTGGCGATGACCATCATCGCCCGCAGGTCGCGCAGCTCGGGGTCGAGGCCGTATGCCGTCATGACCTTCGTGACGTCTTCCCGGCCGATCAGCAGTGCGACCTCCTCGTCATCGAAGAACTCGCTCTGCTGCGCCGCGAGGACGATCTCCTCGGCGATGACCGCGTTCTGGGCGCCGGTGTCGAAGGTCTTCACCCCGACGTTCATCCGCACCAGCAGCGAGCGCACGGCCGAGGCGAACCGCTCCATGCCGTGCTCGGGGTCGTCGTCCTCGTAGCCGACGATCACCTGGACAGGGGCGGTGAGGGCGTTGAGCGCGCAGACTGCCGCGTTCCGCTCCTTCAGGTCCTTGAGCGTGCTGCGTTCGGGGAGGGCGAGCCGGTCCTCGTTCGCCTTGATGATCTTCCGGGTAAGGTCACGCCGCTCGTTGACGTCGCACTGCATGAGCATGGACGGCATCAGCGTCGGCCGTGCGCCCTCGTATTGCGTGCGCAGCCGCTGCGGCAGCCAGGCCGGGTCGACCGTGATCTGGGCGTAGGCGCTGGCCAGCCGGCTGTTGCCGTCCGCGCTGACCTGCTCCAGCTCATTGGTCCCACCGGTGTAACGCAGGGTCGTGAAGACCGTGGTCAGCGAGCGATGGATGATGTCGGGGCCGATGTCGTACTG
Source organism: Actinacidiphila alni (assembly GCF_900112845.1). Taxonomy (GTDB): domain Bacteria; phylum Actinomycetota; class Actinomycetes; order Streptomycetales; family Streptomycetaceae; genus Actinacidiphila; species Actinacidiphila alni. The sequence goes on along the minus strand of NZ_FONG01000040.1, from coordinate 5,518 downwards.
CGGGTTGTCGTCGCGCACGGCCAGGCAGTTGCGGTCGGTGGCCTCCATCAGCGTGTCCCTGGAGGCCGTGTAGACGACCTTTGCGTATGTACCGTCCGACTCCGGCATCGGGACCGCGATGTGTCCGACCGGGCGCCCGTCCTTGTTCGTGGTCCTGGAGCCGAACGACGGATCGGCGGCGTAGATTAGCTGGTCCCCGAGGCGGTCGTTGCTCGGGGTCAGCGTGAACATCGTCACGAACTGGCGGGTCTCGACGATCCACAGCCACCCGGTGCCGACCCGGTGGCGGGTGACGTGGAACCCGACCGGTTCCACGCACGACATGACCAGTCGCCGCAGAGCGTCCGTATCAAGGTCCACGCCACGCTGCCGCCCGAGTTCGGCGGCGATCTTGGCGGCCGACCGCGGATCCACCACCCGCAGCGTCGGCATACCGTCCACGGTGGTGGCGGAGGACACGGCGATGAGCTGGAGCGGCGACTCGGTCGCGTCGGCATCAAGGTTGTCGCGCGGATCGTCGGCCGTGCTCCCGGCGAGACTGATAGAGCTGATGGTCACTGGAGGGACCTTTCGTGGGTATCCCGGAATGTCCGCGTGCAGCGGAGCCGTCGGGGCCCACGCACTCGCTGTCCGCTTCCGGGGACACTCGGTGCCCGGTGCTTCGGCGACACCAGTAGGCGTTCGCACCGCGACGGTTCCGAGGACCATCGGCATCGTCTTCAGGGCCGCAGCGCTAAGGACGAGGCGGTACGCCGCACACGAGTGACGTACCGTCAGGATAGCAGCGCGCCTCGTGCCCGTGGCTCGTTCAAGTCCGCTCCAGCCGCGCCGGTTCGATCCGCAAGGGGACACAACAGGGCCAGCAGCAGGACACTTTGACGGGCCGTACCTTCTCCTCCGGGTACGCCTCGGCGTACTGCTGATCGCGGATCTGTGGCGCGAGTTCGCCTGTTCGGAGCGCCCGTGCGGTCGCGTATCCGGCACGCGCTCCCGGATCCTGCGGTCAGCCAAGCGCTGTCACCGGCCGTGCGGTGTGGACGATGAGGTTGGTGACGTCGTCTTCCCGTTCGATGTGGCCGTCGAGGAGGACGGCGGGGGCGTCGAGGAGGATGCGGTGGATCTGGTCCCAGACGGGTGGGGTGATGACGAGGTTGGCCATGGCGGTTTCGTCTTCGATGACGGCGAAGGCCATGCCGTTGGCGGTCGGGGGGCGTTGGAGGTATTTGACGGTGCCGCCGACGCGGATACGGCGCTGCGCGGGCCAGTCGCGTACGGCCGCGGCGGGTTGTGCTCCGTACTGGTCGAGCTGGGGGCGCAGGTGCTGAACAGGGTGGGGGCCGGTGGTGGCGCCGGTTGTCGCGAGGTCGGCCAGGGTCGCGTCGGCCTCGGTCATGGCGGGGAGGTCGGGTGCGTCGGGGAGGGTATCGAGGCCGGGCAGCACAAGCTGCCGGTGGAGGACGTGGGCGCCGGCCCGCCAGATCGCTTCCCGGCGGCCGGTGCCGAGGGTGGTGAAGGCGCCGGCGGTAGCGAGCTGTTCGAGGAGTCGGGCGTTCAGGCCGGCGCGGCGGGCGACGTCGTCCAGGTCCCGGAACGGCTGCTCGGCGCGGGCCGCCAGCAGCGCGGCGGCGGCGTCCTCGGACAGCCCGTGGACGGCGGTGAGTCCGCGGCGGATCGCCGGAGTCCCGTCGGGGTGGACGGGGTCGTGTTCGAGGCGGGCGTGAACACGTGAGGCGTTGATGTCGACGCCGAGGACGGTGATGCCGTGGTGGCGGGCGTCCTGGATGAGGGTCTGGGAGTCGTAGAAGCCCATCGGCAGATTCGCCATGATCCCCGCGAGCAGCGCGGCCGGGTAGTACCGCTTGATCCACGCCGAGGCGTAGATGATCCCGGCCATGGACTGCGCGTGGGACTCGGGGAAACCGTAAAAACTCAGCGACTCCACCATCGTGATGATCTGTTCCGCGGCCTCCTCGCCGATACCCCGCTCGGCCATGCCCGTCAGCAGTCGGCCGCGCAGCGCCGCGACCTTCTCCGGCGCGTGTTTGGCGGCGAGGTCCTTCCGCAGCCGGTCGGCCTCGCCCGGGGTGAATCCGGCGCAGTCGGTCGCCAGCCGGATCGCCTGCTCCTGCCACAGCACCACCCCGAGGCTCTTCTCCAGCGCGGGCCGGGCGAGGGGGTGGGGGTAGGTGACGGGCTCGACGCCGGCCCGGCGCCGCAGATACGGGTGCTTGCTGCCGGCCTGGATCGGGCCGGGGCGGATGATCGAGGCGGCGACCGCGAGATCCGCGAAGCACGTGGGCTTGAGCTGCGGGAGCGTCGACATCTGCGCGCGGGACTCGGCCTGGTAAACGCCGATGGTGTCGGCGGCGGCGATCATCGCGTACACCTGCGGGTCGTCCTGCGGGATCGACGCCATATCGACCCGTCGGCCGTGGTGTTCGGCGATCAGGTCGGATGCGGTATGCAGGGCTGCGAGCATGCCCAATCCGAGCAGGTCGATTTTCACCAGGTTGGCGGCGGCAACGTCGTCCTTGTCGCCCTGCAGAACGCTGCGGCCGGGCATGGTGGCCCACTCGACCGGCATGAACTCCCCGATCGGGTCGCGGGTCAGGACCATGCCGCCGGAGTGGACGCCGAGGTGCCGGGGGAGGCGGTGGAGCTGGGCGGCCAGCTCCCGGACGTCGTCGGGCACGTCCGGTGTGCCGGACACCGCTGGCTGCGGGCCGCGGGCGCTGCCGGGGGCGGGGCGGTGGAGGTGGCGGGTCATCGCGTTGACGGCGTTGATCGGGTACCCGAGCACGCGGGCGGCATCCCGGACGGCGAGCTTGGGCTGGTAGGTGATGAGGTTGGCGACCTGGGCGGCGTGGGTGCGGCCGTAGCGGGTGTAGACGTACTGGATGACCTCTTCGCGGCGGCCGTTCTCGAAGTCGATGTCGATGTCCGGCGGCCCCGCCTTCTCCGCGGACAGCCAGCGTTCGAAAAGCAGCCCGTGGCGGAGCGCGTCGACCGCGGTGATGCCCAGGACGAAGCAGACGACGCTGCTGGCGGCGCTGCCCCGGCCCTGGCACCAGATGTTCTGCTGCCGGGCGAAGTCCACGATGTCGTGGACGATCAGCAGGTACCCGGACATGCCCAGGCCGGTGATCACCTGCAGTTCGTGGTCGAGCTGCCGCCACGCCGGCGCTGCCGCCGGATCGGTGCGGGGCCCGTACCGTTCGGTGCAGCCCCGCGCCGCCAGTTTGCGCAGCCAGGAGTCGTCGTCGTGCCCGGCCGGCACCGGGAACTCCGGCAACTCCGGTCGCAGATCATGCAGGTCGAGGACGCAGTCCTCGCCGAGGGCGATCGTCGCCTCGAACACCCTGCCGTAACGGGCGAGCCGTTCCTCCATCTCTTCCGCGCTGCGCAGGTGCGCGGTCGGCGCAGGCATCAGATGACCCGCCGCAGCATCCAGATCCTGTTTGCGGTTCAGGGCGGTCAGGGCCTGGGCGAGCCGCGCATCACGGGGCGCGGCGTAGTGGACCGCGTTGGTCGCGATCACCGGGGTGCCGGTGCGGTGCGCGGCCACCACCATCGCGTCGTTGCGTACGGAGTCGGCGGGCAGGTTCCAGTCGGTGATCTCCGCATGTACCGTGCCGGCCCCGAACACCTCGCCCAGCGCGTCGAGATGCCGGGCAAGCCGGGCCACGTCCGCCCGCCCCGCGCCGTTGTCGGCGGGGTCGTCGAGGCCGGGGCAGCCGGTCAGCACCGCCCAGTGCTCGCTGTTGGCGGCGCGGGCGAGCACGTCGAGGTCGTACACCGGATTCCCTTTGGTGCCGGCGAGTTGGGCGGCGGTGATCGCCGCGGACAGCCGCCGGAACCCGGTGATCGTCCGGGCGAGGACGACGGGCCGGCCGAGTCCGTGGTCGGTGAGGGTGAGTTCGGCGCCGAATACGGTGCGTACGGGGGTGTCGCGGGCGGCTTCGGCCAGGCGCCGCGCCCCGTACAGCCCGTCCCGGTCGGTGAGTGCGAGCACCCCGATGCCCAGGCGTTGTGCTTCGGAGACGAGCGCGGCCGGGTCGCTGGCGCCCTGGAGGAAGGACAGGCTGCTGTGGGCGTGGAGTTCGGCCCATGCCGGCGCCGCCCCGCTCGGCCCGGGCCCGGCGGCGGGTTCGGTGTCGGTGGGGGTGTCGAGCAGGCGCAGCCGCGACCGGGCGGTGGGGTCAGCCATAGTGGGCCTCCGCCCACCAGGTGCCGTCGCAGGTCCGGATCAGCCAGGCGCTGCCGTCGGCGGTGGTGATCTGCATCCGTGCGGTCCGCCGGGCGCGGTCGCGGGTCCACCACGATTCCAGCGCCGGCCACGGCGCGCTCCACCCTGTCACTTCCAGCACCCCGGGGATCCCGTCGACCGTCAAACGGACCGGCGGCGCGGACACCACCAGCCGTCCGGAGACCTCCACAGCGTTCCCTGCGGTGTCCAGCAGGCTGGCGGGCCGCACCGTCGGGTAGACGGTCGCGGGGTGGGGGGCGGGGATTTGGGCCGGCCACGGCCCCGGTCGCACCCGCGCCACGAACGCGTCGTCGCCGACCGGGATCCGCACCTCGCGGTCGGCGGGCCCGATACCGCCGGCCGCCCGGGTGCGTACGACGGAATGGTGGCCGAGCATCGCCTGGATCTGCCCCGCCGCACCCACCAGGTCAGCGGTCGCCTCCCCGAACAGACCGGCCTGATATCCCGTTGCGCCGCTCAGCTCCTCGGGACGCAGCACCAGCTCCACCACCGCCGTACCGGCGGTGTCGGCGGTGTTGTCGGTCCACGCCTGGAGCTGCCAGCGCACCCGTTCGGCGACCGCGAGCGAGGTCAGCCGGCCCTCGTGCCGCCAGACCCGCTCCAGCACCCGCCCGTCGTCCAGGACCACTGCGATCGCGAACCGCGCCGGGGCCAGCCCGGCGGCGGCGAGCTGGTCGTGCAGGGCCGTCGCGAGGGACTTCGCGGCAAACGCGAGCACGTCCAGCCGCGCCTCGCCCCGCTGCCCCGCGTCGTCGAAGACCTGGCGCACCGTGTGGTCGGGCTCCGCGCCCGAGGCGTCCAGCAGGTGCGGCTCGCGCCCGGACGCGGTGCGGTGCGCCGCCGTGCCGTCGCTGCCGAAGCGCGCGGCGACCCGGTCCGAGGGCAGCGCGGCGAAACCGCCGAGCGTGCCGATCCCGAGCCGGACCAGCAGCTCCGCCAGCCGGGGCCGGCCCAGCACGGCCACCGGATACGGCGCCAGTAAACCGGCCGTCTCCCCGGCCGGCACCAGGACTCCGTCCCGGGCGCGGGCCGCGAGGGCCGCGGCGAACACCGTGTCGGCGGCGCCGCTGCGCACCGGGTGCCCGAGCCCGGCGAGCGCGGCGGCGACCCGGGCGGTCAGCTCCGCCTCGCCGCCCCAGTAGCGGGCCGGGCCGCGGGCGGGGGCCGCCACCATGCCGGGCCTGATCACCTCCAGCCGGGGCATCACCTCCGTCTCCAGCCGCCGCACCACCGGTTCGAACTCCCGGGTCT
>NZ_FONG01000002.1 GCF_900112845.1 Actinacidiphila alni | reverse complement strand
GAGGTCGAGATCAGCTCGATGTTGACGCCCGCGTTGGACAGCGCCTCGAAGAAGGTCGCGGTCACGCCCGGGTTGGTCTTCATGCCCGCGCCGACCAGCGAGATCTTGCCGATCTGGTCGTCGTAGCGCAGCGAGTCGAAGGCGATCACGGTCTGCGCCTTGGTCAGCGCGGCCATCGCCTTCTGGCCCTCGGCCTTGGGCAGCGTGAAGGAGATGTCGGTGAGCGCGGTGGCCGCGGCCGACACGTTCTGCACGATCATGTCGATGTTGATCTCGGCGTCCGCGATGGCCCGGAAGATCGTCGCCGCCTCGCCCGGCTTGTCCGGCACCCCGACGACCGTGATCTTGGCCTCGGACGTGTCGTGCGAGACGCCGGAGATGATCGCCTGCTCCATCGGACGTTCTCCTTGAGCTGTGTGGTCGCCTTGAGCCGAGTGGTCGCCGCCCTGGCCGGCGGCCCCGGGCAGATTCGCCGGACGTTCGCTGCTCACCCAGGTGCCCGGCAGCCCGGAGAACGACGACCGTACGTGGATCGGGATGTTGTAGCGGCGCGCGTACTCCACGCACCGGTGCAGCAGCACCTTGGAACCGGAACTGGCCAGCTCCAGCATGTCCTCGAAGGCGATCCAGTCCATCTTGCGGGCCTTCTTCACCACCCGCGGGTCGGCGGTGAAGACGCCGTCGACATCGGTGTAGATCTCGCACACCTCGGCGTCGAGCGCCGCCGCGAGCGCCACCGCGGTGGTGTCGGAGCCGCCGCGGCCGAGCGTGGTGATGTCCTTCTTGTCCTGCGAGACGCCCTGGAAGCCGGCCACGATCGCGATGTTGCCCTCGTCCAGCGCGGTCCTGATCCGGCCGGGCGTCACATCGATGATGCGCGCCTTGTTGTGCACGGAATCGGTGATCACGCCGGCCTGGCTGCCGGTGAACGACTGCGCCTCGTGCCCGAGGTTCTTGATCGCCATCGCCAGCAGCGCCATCGAGATGCGCTCGCCCGCGGTCAGCAGCATGTCGAACTCGCGCCCGGCCGGGATCGGCGACACCTGCTCCGCGAGATCGATCAGCTCGTCCGTCGTGTCGCCCATCGCGGACACCACGACGACCACTTGGTGGCCCGCCTTCTTGGTGTCGACGATCCGTCGGGCGACGCGCTTGATGCCTTCGGCATCGGCGACGGAGGAGCCGCCGTACTTCTGCACGACAAGGCCCACGTGCGCTCCTCGCTCAGGGATGCCCGGGCCCGGGGTGTGCCGGGAACGGGGGACTTCCGGGGTGTGATGCGGTCGGCCCAGTTTAACGAGCAGGCACGATCCGCCCGGGACGTATCGCATGGTGAGATACGTTGCCCGAGGCGTGATCAGCCGCAAATCCTGCGGCCGGCACCGCCTCCCCCGTATCCGGCCGGTACGTCAGCGCGTTCCCCCGTCTCCGACCGGTACGTCGGCGGGACTCGCGCTACCTCGCCGGGCGCATCCCGATCGTGCCCAGCTCGGCCGCCATCACCTTGCCCGCCTCCTCGGCCAGCTCCTCCTCGTCGTCCCCGTCGCCGCCGGTGTCCAGGCCGTCCAGCTCGTCCAGCGGGCTGTCGAGGCGTACGTGCGCGACCAGCGACTGGAGCGCGCGCAGGCTGGCGCTGGCCGTGGACCCCCAGTTGGACAGGTACGAGAACTGCCACCACCACAGCGCCTCGGAAATCCGCCCGGCCCTGAAGTGCGCGAGGCCGTGTGTGAGATCGGCCACCACATCGGCCATGTCGTCGGAGATCCGGCAGGCCACCGGCGTCGACCGCGGCACATACGGGTCGAAGACCTCGGAGTAGACGTCGATCGGCTCCAGCAGGGCCGCCAGCCGCTGCCGCAGGTCGTCCTCGTCCGGCTCAGGACCGACGTCCGGCTCGTACCGCTCGTCCGGCACGATGTCCTCGTGCGCGCCCAGCCGGCCGCCGGCCAGCAGCAGTTGGGAGACCTCGAGCAGCAGGTACGGGACCGCGCTGTCGGGGTCGTCGCCCTTGGCCACCTCACGGACCGAGAGGATGAAGCTCTCGATCTGGTCGGAGATCTGGACCGCGAACTCGTCCGGCTCCTGGCCGGCGCCTTCCGCTCCCCCGGCCGGGAGATCCGTCTTCTGCGTCTTCTGCGTTTTCTGCGTCTTCTTCGGCGCCGTCGCGCTCTTCGCGCTCTTCGCGTCTGCCACGTTTCCCACGCTCTTCTTGTCGTTCTCCGTCACGGCGTCAGACATCGAGCAACCGCCTCCCTTCGAAGGCCCGCCCCAGCGTGACCTCGTCCGCGTACTCCAAGTCGCCGCCCACGGGGAGGCCGCTGGCCAGGCGCGTGACCCGCAGTCCCATGGGCTTCACCATCCGGGCCAGGTACGTCGCCGTCGCCTCGCCCTCCAGATTCGGGTCCGTCGCGAGGATCAGCTCGGTGACGGTGCCGTCCGCGAGCCTGCTCAGCAGCTCCCTTATCCGCAGATCGTCGGGGCCGACCCCTTCGATCGGGCTGATCGCGCCGCCCAGCACGTGGTACTTCCCGCGGAATTCGCGGGTCCGCTCGATCGCGACCACGTCCTTGGACTCCTCGACCACACAAATGACCGAGGGGTCGCGGCGCGGGTCACGGCAGACGCGGCACTGCTCGTCCTGCGCGACATTGCCGCACACCGCGCAGAACCGCACCTTCGCCTTGACCTCCGACAGCACGTGCGCCAGGCGCCGTACATCCGCCGGATCGGCCTGCAGGATGTGGAAGGCGATCCGCTGGGCGCTCTTGGGACCCACTCCGGGCAGCCTGCCCAGTTCGTCGATCAGGTCCTGGACCACGCCTTCGTACACGCCGACGAGCCTTCCTCACGGGGACTTCTGGGGGGTTTCTCCGGTCGGAACTCCGGAAGAACGATGGGACCGGACCGGTGTCCGGGCGACCGAACCGACGATCGGGGTGATCGGGACGGTCGGGACAAGCGGGACGGTCAGAGCGATCGGGACGGTCAGAACGGGAGGCCGGGCATCCCGCCAAGCCCCTGGGCGAGCGGGCCGAGCTTGGCCTGCTGGATCGCCTGGGCCGCTTCATTCGCGTTGTGCACCGCGGCGACCACCAGATCGGCGAGCGTCTCGGTGTCCTCGGGATCGACCGCCTTCGGGTCGATCACCAGACCGCGCAGTTCGCCCGCGCCGGTCACCTTCGCGGTCACCAGGCCGCCGCCCGCGGAGCCCTCGACCTCGGTCTCGGCCAGCTCCTGCTGGGCCGCGGCGAGATCCTGCTGCATCTTCTGGGCCTGCTGGAGCAGCGCCTGCATGTTCGGCTGACCACCGGGGATCACGGTTCTCACTCCTGACGGGCGTCTGACAGGTCTGACAGGATTTTGTGCGACAGAGCGAGCCTACGTGCTCGTACGGCGCAGCGCCCTACCCCGTACGGAGGAGGAGGCGCGTCGCGGTACGGGTCCGGGGCAGGGGGTGTCGCGCCCCCCTGGTACCTCAGTCGTGCGCGATCTCCTCTATCACCGTGGCGCCCAGCTCCCGGACGAACAGGTCGTGGCCGCTGAGCGCGGAGTCGACCAGATCCGGATCGTCGTCCTCGGGGACGTCGTCCTCCAGGGGCGGGGGCATGTCGTCCACGGGGGCGGGCTGGTACGAGGCGGCGGGCGGGCCGGACGGCGCGCCGCTTCCGGGACCTCCGGGGCCGCCGTGACCTCCGGGTCCGCCCTGCGCCGGCGGGCCGGCCTGGAAGTCCGGGCGCGGGGCGCCCTGGGGCCGGTCCTGCGGGGGGCGGGCGGCGGGCGGCTGCTGCTGCGGGGGGCCGGACGGGCGGGGGGCGCCGCCGCCCCCGAACCCGCCGCTGAACCCGCCGCCGGGTCCGCCGGCACCTGGGCCCGGGCCGGCCGGGCCCCCGCCCCCGTTCGGGGCGACGATCGCCTCGATCTTCCACTGCGCGCCGATCGCGTCGTTGATGGCGGCCTTGAGTACGTCCTCGCTGCCGCTGTTGGCGAAGCTGTTGCGGGCGCCGGGGTTGTCGAAGCCGACCTGGAGGGTCTCGCCGTCGAAGCCGGCGACCTGGGCGTTGTTGAACAGCAGCATCCAGGTGAGGCGGCGACGGTTCTTGACCGCTTCCAGGATGTCCGGCCACATCTGCCGGACCCGGGAGGGGTCGCCGACGGGGGCGGCCGCGGCCTGGGGCGGGGACTGCGGTGCCTGGGGCTGAGGCTGGGGCTGAGGTGCCTGGGGCTGCTGCGGGGGCGCCGGTGCCTGCGCTTGTGCCTGTGCCTGTGCCTGCGCCTGGACGGGGGGCTGGGCCGGGGCCTGGCCGGGGGTGACCGCGGACGGCCAGGCACCGGGCCGCTGGGCCGGCGGAGCCTGCGCGGGCGGCGCGGGCGGCGGTACGGGGGCTGCCTGGGGTACGGCGGCGGCCGGTGCCGCGGGCTGGGGCTGGACCTGTGGCTGGGGCTGGGGCTGGGGCTGAGGTTGCGGCGGCTGCTGGGCCTGGACCGGGGTGTACGCCGGCGCCGCGGGCGGTTCGGCCGGCGGACGGCCGCCACCGAGGGCGGCGCGGGCGGCGGCGGGACCGACGGCCTGCGGCGCACCCGTAGCCGTAGCCGTACCAGCTCCCGTACCCGTTTGCATGGGGGCGGGCGCCGCCGCTCCCATCGCCGGGCCGGCGACGGCGACCCCGCGCTCCAGCCGTTCCAGCCGCGCCTGGAGGGAACGCTCGTCCTCGTACGCGGCGGGCAGCAGCACGCGGGCGCAGATCAGCTCCAGCTGGAGGCGCGGCGAGGTCGCGCCGCGCATCTCCGTCAACCCCGTATTGACCAGGTCGGCGGCGCGGCTCAGCTCGGCGGCGCCCAGCACCGACGCCTGGGCCTGCATCCGTTCCACCACGTCGCGCGGGGCGTCGATCAGCCCCTTCTCCACGGCGTCCGGCACGGCGGCGATGATCACCAGGTCCCGCAGCCGTTCCAGCAGGTCGGCCACGAAGCGGCGCGGATCGTGCCCGCCCTCGATCACCCGGTCCACGATCCCGAAGACGGCCGCCCCGTCCCCGGCCGCGATCCCGTCCACCACCTCGTCCAGCAGCGCCGCGTCCGTATAACCGAGCAGCGCGGTCGCCATGGCGTACGTCACACCGTCCGCGCCCGCGCCCGCCAGCAGCTGGTCCATCACCGACATCGAGTCCCGTACCGACCCGGCCCCGGCCCGTACGACCAGCGGATACACCCCGTCCTCGACCGCGATCGCCTCGCGCTCGCACACCTCGGCCAGATAGTCGCGCAGCGTTCCGGGCGGCACCAGACGGAAGGGGTAGTGGTGCGTGCGCGAGCGGATCGTGCCGATGACCTTCTCGGGCTCGGTCGTCGCGAAGATGAACTTCAGATGCTCCGGCGGCTCCTCGACCACCTTCAGCAGGGCGTTGAAGCCCGCCGAGGTGACCATGTGCGCCTCGTCGATGATGTAAATCTTGTAGCGGCTGCTCGCGGGCCCGAAGAACGCCTTCTCCCGCAGGTCACGGGCGTCGTCCACACCACCGTGCGAGGCCGCGTCGATCTCGATCACATCGATCGACCCCGGCCCGTTCCGCGCCAGGTCGCGGCAGGACTGGCACTCCCCGCAGGGCGTCGGCGTCGGCCCCTGCTCGCAGTTCAGGCACCGCGCCAGGATCCGCGCGCTGGTCGTCTTCCCGCAGCCGCGCGGCCCGCTGAACAGATACGCGTGATTGACCCGGTTGTTGCGCAGCGCCTGCTGCAACGGGTCGGTGACGTGCTCCTGCCCGATGACCTCGGCGAAGGACTCGGGGCGGTAGCGGCGGTACAGAGCAAGGGACACGCCTACGAGGTTATCCGGGCCCACCGACATCCGGCCCCGACCACTCCCCGCACGCACACAAAGACCCCCCACGCACCCGCCAGAGCCCACCTACCCTTGCTGCCTTCCGGCCCTGGGGGAGTTCAGCGAGATAGCGCCACGTGAGGGGCTGCGCCCACCCTACCCGATCCCCCACCCCCCATCGAGTTCGCGACCACCCCCCGCCACCCTGTACTGTTCCCCACGGAGGATTCGCCTAGTGGCCTAGGGCGCACGCTTGGAAAGCGTGTTGGGGGCAACCCCTCACGAGTTCGAATCTCGTATCCTCCGCACCGGCTCACCAGCCGCAACGTCGGCCCCGACTGCTCTGCAGTCGGGGCCGACGTCGTTTCGTAGTTGCGGTTTCATTTGCAGTTGGCAGATCCGGGCCTTCGACTTTGGGCCGGCGCTCAGGAGCCGGTGCCAGTTCCGGCGAGGATCGAGCGGATGCGTGCCGGCGCGTCCGGCCACGTCCGTCCGTGTGGAGCGATGGCCATGGCTTTGGTCGCGAGAACCGACAGCGCTTGTTCAGGAGATTCAGCAGCGGTTGATGCTCCTGGGATCCGAACGCGCCGTGCCTCGCGGCATGGGGCATCCGGGCCTGCGGGCGGTGCCTCAGGCCACGGGATCTGGTGTGCGAAGGACGGGTCAGGCTTCGGGGATGTCGCGGCCGAAGGCTTCGAGGGTGATGGCGGTGGGTTCGGGGCCGCCGCGGGTGCCGGTGTCGAGGTTGTCGACGGCGTCGAGTTCGGCGGGGGTGAGCTGGAAGTCGAAGACGTCGAAGTTTTCGGCGATGCGCTGCGGGCGGACGGACTTGGGGATGGCGTTGCGGCCTTGCTGGAGGTGCCAGCGGAGCATGACCTGGGCGGGGGTCTTGCCGTGGGCGGTGGCGATGGCGGTGATGGCGGGGTCGTCGAAGGTGCTGGTGCCGGTGCCGCGGTAGCTGGTGATGCCGCCGATGGGTGACCACGCCTGGGTGAGGGTGCCGTGGGCGGTGTCGGCGGCTTGGACGGCGGGCTGGGTGAAGTAGGGGTGGACTTCGACCTGGTTGACGGCTGGGACCACGGTTGCCTGCTTGAGGAGCTCATCGAGGTGGTCGGGCATGAAGTTGCTGACGCCGATGGCGCGCACCCGGCCGTCGGCGAGCAGGGTCTCCAGTGCCCGGTAGGCGTCCTGGGTGAGGTCGAAGCGGCTGGGCAGGGCCTGGTGGAGGATGAGCAGGTCGATCTGCTCGACGCCGAGCTTGCCGGCGCTCTTGTCGAAGGCGTGCAGGGTCTGGTCGTAGCCGTAGTCGCTGATCCAGACCTTCGTCTCGATGAACACCTCCTCCCGCGGCAGGCCGGAGTTGCGGATGGCGTTGCCGACCTCGCGTTCGTTGGCGTAGGCGGCGGCGGTGTCGATGAGCCGGTAGCCGGTCTCCAGTGCGGCGGTGACTGCCTGTTCGGTGACGTCGGGAGGTGTCTGGAAGACGCCGAAGCCGAGGGCGGGCATGATCACGCCGTTGTTCAGGGCCAGGTGCTGCACCGGGGTACTCCTCAGCGGTTCCGGTGGTCTGCGGGGGCCGGGGCGTCGGCGCTGGTGTTGGTGACCTGGGCCAGGACGGTGGTGGCGCTCATGGCGGCGGGCCGGCCGGCGTAGAAGGCGAGGTGAGTGATGGCCTCGGCGAGTTCTTCGCGGGTCAGGCCGTTGTCCAGGGCGCGGTGCAAGTGGCCGGTCAGCTGGGCGTCGCGGCCGAGCGCCACCAGGGCGGCGACGGTGATCAGGCTGCGGTCGCGCGGGGAAAGGTCCGGGCGCTGCCACACGTCGGCGAACAGCACGTCGTCGGTGAGGTCGGCCGGCTTGGGGGCGTGGCGGCGCACGAGGTCGGGTGCCACACGCGGGTTGGTGCCGGTCATCAGCGCTCCATCATCTTCATCTGCGCCGGGTTGTGGGTGTCACCGGCCGCCGGGGGAAGGGCGCTGAGCCGGGCGAGTTGCTCGTCGGTGAGCCGGAGGGCGTCGGCGGCGGTGTTCTCCTCGACGCGCTCGACGCGGCGGGTGCCGGGGATCGGGGCGATGTCCTCGCCCTGGGCCAGCAGCCACGCCAGAGCGACCTGTCCTGGCGTGGCGCCGATCTCGGCGGCGACGGCGGCGACCTGGTCGGCCAGGTCGAGGTTGTGCTGGAAGTTCTCGCCGGTGAAGCGGGGGTTGTCGGCGCGGAAGTCGTCCGCGGCGAACTGCTCGGGCGAGCGGATCTTGCCGGTCAGGAAACCGCGGCCGAGCGGGGAGAACGGCACGAAGCCGATGTTCAGCTCCCGCAGCACCGGAAGAACCCGGGCCTCGGGGTCACGGGTGAACAGCGAATACTCCGACTGCACCGCGGTGACCGGGTGCACGGCGTCGGCGCGGCGGATCGTGTCGGGGCCGGCCTCGGACAGTCCGATGTACCGGATCTTGCCTTCCACGACCAGCTCGGCCAGGACCCCGACGGTCTCCTCGATCGGCGTGCCGGGGTCCACCCGGTGCTGGTAGTACAGGTCGATGCAATCGGTGCCCAGGCGCCTGAGCGAGCCCTCGACGGCGGTGCGGATACTGGCCGGGCTGCTGTCGGTGCCGCCGTCGCGGCCGGTGTGGGAGATCAGTCCGAACTTCGTGGCCAGCACCACCTGGTCCCGGCGGCCCTTGAGCGCGCGGCCCACCAGTTCCTCGTTGGTATAGGGGCCGTAGACCTCGGCGGTGTCGATGAGGGTGACGCCCAGCTCCAGGGCGCGGTGGATCGTACGGACCGACTGCTCGTCGTCGCTTCCGGCGCCGGTGTAGCCGTGGGACATGCCCATGGCTCCCAGGCCGATGCGGGAGACATCGAGGTCACGCAGGCGAATGTGCTTCACGGAGGATTCCCGTCGTTCGTTGGGTGGGGTGGTCGTTCCTGACCGGTGTACGCGGAGCCGGTCAGGGGCGGACGACGACTTTGAGGGCTTCTCGGTCGTTCATCAGGCGGTAGCCCTCGGCGACGTCCTCCAGGGGCACGGTGCGGTCGAAGACGCGGCCGGGGCGGATGCTGCCGTCCAGGATGTGCGGCATGAGTTCGTCGATGTAGGCGCGGGCGGGCGCGACGCCGCCGGTCAGGGTGATGTTGCGGAGGAACTCGGGGAACCCGAGCGGCACCTCCGAATACTGCGGGGCGCCGACACGGCTGATGGTGCCGCCGTCGCGCACGACGCCGGCGGCCTGTACGAGGGCGTCCTTGAGGCCCACGCATTCCAGTACTCGCGGTGTACCGTGCCCGCCGGTCAGCTCGCGCACCGCCGCCACGCCCTCCTCGCCGCGCGCGGTGACCACGTCGGTGGCGCCGAACTCGCGCCCGAGGTCGGTGCGCGCGGTGTGGCGGCCCATGAGGACGATCCTCCCCTGGCCGCCGGCATGGGGGACCCCAGCGCCGAGCAGCTTGGCGGCAATGACCGCGGACAGGCCCACCGCGCCGTCGCCGATCACGGTCACGCTCTCGCCCGCGCGCACGCCGGCGGTGCGGGCCGCGTGGTAGCCGGTGCACAACACGTCCGAAAGGGTGAGCAGATCCGGCAGCAGCCCGGAATCCTCGCCCACGGGCAGCTTGACCAGCGTGCCGTCCGCGTACGGCACACGGGCGGCCTGGCCCTGCCCGCCGTCGACACCGTTCACACCCCACGGGCCGCCGTGCTCGCAGGAGGTGTGCAGCCCCGCCCGGCAGTACTCGCACGTGCCGTCGCTGTAGGTGAACGGGGCCACCACGAGGTCGCCCGGCTTCACGGTGGCGACCTGCGGGCCGGTCTCCTCGACCACACCGACGAATTCGTGCCCCATCTGCCGCGGGTGCTCGGTGAAGGGCTGCGACTTGTAGGGCCACAGGTCGCTGCCGCAGATGCAGCCGAGCACGATCCGTACGACCGCGTCCGTGGGCTGCTGGACCTTCGGGTCGGCCACATCGGCGACCCGGACGTCACCGGCCTGGTGGAGCAGGGTTGCACGCATGGATTCCACTCTCCCTGACGCTTGCAGGCCCGGCACCCGGGCCGGGCAGCCCCTTTCCGGGCTGCCTGCCACCCAGACAACACCGCTCACCGCCCGGCCGGAGCCGGCAAAGGGACCCTGACAAGGTCCCCCACGCGCGTGTCCCAGACGGAGCCCGGTCGTAGTGTCAGGGCATGGACCGACGCAGCGAGATCCGTGACTTCCTCACCACGCGCCGCGCCCGGATCACTCCCGACCAGGCCGGCCTCACGCTCTCCCCGCTCGCCGGAGCACGTCGCGTCCCGGGGCTTCGCCGCGAGGAAGTCGCCCGGCTCGCCGGCGTCAGCGTCCCCTACTACACCCGGCTGGAGCGCGGCGACGCCCGCGGCGCCACCGACGCCGTACTCGACGCCATCGCCGGCGCCCTCCAGCTCGACGACGCCGAACGCGCCCACCTGTTCGACCTGGTCCGCGCCGCCAACGCCACCGCTGCCGCCCGTACCCCACGCCACCCCGCCCGGCGCGCCCTGCGCCCGGAACTGTGGAACATGCTGGAGGCCATGACCGGCGTGCCCGCCTACATCCGCAACGGCCGCCTGGACCTGCTCGCCGGCAACGCCCTGGCCCGCGCCCTGTTCGCACCCGTCTTCGACAGCCCTGCCCGCCCGGTCAACTCCGCCCGCTTCACCTTCCTGGACCCCGCCGCCCCCGAGTTCTACCCCGACTGGGACGCCGTCGCCGACCAGAACGTCGCCACCCTGCGCGCCGAAGTCGGCCGCAACCCCCACGACAAGGCACTGTCCGACCTCATCGGCGAACTGTCCACCCGCGGCGACACCTTCGACCGCCGCTGGGCCCGCCACGAAGTCCGCCGCCACCGCGCCGGTGCCAAACGCATCACCCACCCCCTCGTCGGCGACATGACTTTCAACTACGAGACCATGCAGCTCACCGCCGACGAGAGCCTCTACCTCATCATCTGCGGCGTCGCCCCCGGCAGCCGCGACGCCGAAGCCCTCAACCTCCTCGCCAGTTGGAGCGCCTCCAGCGCGACTCCAGCCCCCGAAAGCAGCTGACGTCGGACAGCCACCGGTACTGGCTGTCGCCACCCGAATGCGGACCCCGGCTCTTGCCTCCGGCCACCCGCCGCCCTGGGAATCGAACGCCGAGCCCCGGTGGTGGCTCCCGAACTCGCGAACACCTGCGGTCAGTTCTCGTGAACAAAGCCAGTGGGTCCATCCCTACGGACGCGGGAGCAGCACCCGGACCACTGGTCGTCTGGATGCCCGCGGGTCCATCCCGCGGCCGGTAAGGAACACGGCCGCGTCGGGAGCTCCGCGCGGGCGAAGCGGCCCCTGCGGGCGTCGAGCCCGAAGCACCCTCCTACCAGCAAGAACGAGCGGCTCGCCGATCTCTGTCCTGGTCTCCGTTCAGCCGCGCCCGCGGACGTCCGCAGGCCGCCTGGATGCCCGCTCCACCGCAGGTCAGAACCTCTGCGCCCCGTCGCGCACATCCTCGTGACCCGTTGGAAAGCGTGTTGGGGGCAACCCCTCACGAGTTCGAATCTCGTATCCTCCGCCAGTGCCTCACCGGGCACGATGTCGTAGGGCCCCACAGTTCGCTGCGGGGCCCTACGACGTTCGGGGTCCCGGTGCTGCCCTCGTATGCACGGCCGGGACGGCCCTAGTCGAGAGCCGAAAGTGCCAATACGGGCATCGGTTCACCTGCGGTGCGCACTATCGCGCGTACCGCGCAACTCGGCGAGATGTTCACGGGACTCAACTGGCCGGTGTATTTCCGGAACGGATCCGAGAGATGCTCCGCTGGGCGCGGCGTTTCAGCTAATGATCTGGTTGAAGAAGATCACGGCAGGTGCCACGGTGCCCAGTCCGACCAAGATCGCGGTGGGTGTCCTGGCATCGCCAAGGACGCTCAGCAGGGCGGTGAAGATGCCGCTGAGGGTGCCGAGTAGCAGCACCAAGGCCGAGCGCAGCGAGAGCAAAGGGGGCGGCGGACCGGAAGGAGTAGGTGAGGTCAAGGCAGTGTGTCCTTCAGCGCATGGTGGGGTGAGGCGCCTGACGACATACCCAGGCCGCAGGGCATCGTCATGCAGCGAGCCCGGTCGGATAGGCCGGTTCGGAGCACAAGTGCACAGCAGACCGGTGACCGGACTGGCAGGCGCCGCCGAGACAGAACACCGGGCCGCACGTCAGCAGAGGCGCGGTCAGCCGTGCTGAGACAGCATCAAGCAATGGCCGACCCGGCGGAACAGTTGGCAGGAGCTTGCGGTGGTGGTTGCCCGGGCCACCGCAAGCTCACGTCAGGCGTTCTCGACCTGGTCCAGGTTATCCAGGACCTGACAGAAGGCGTCCAGGACTGCGGCGTATCGGGGCCCCGGCAGCCGCTTAAGGCTCTCGTTCGTCATTCCCATGATCCGCCATTGCCCGGTGTCCGTGACCCGGGCCGCGGACACCGCTCCGGCCGGGATGTTGCCGAGGTGATCGTCGACGGTGGGGGCGTGGATGCGCATGGCCCCGTCCCGATTGACGACCAGCGCGATCACCAGCCACTCCACCAGGTACATTCCGCGCCGTGGATTGCCCGGGAGACCCTGCTGCAACTGCTCGGCAAGAATGCTCTGGTCGACCGGTCCGTCCCGCAGCAACTCCAGCGCCAACCGCGTCGCCCAATGGTCACGGAAACTGCGATGTAGCAGCACCCGAGCCCGCGTTTCGTCCTGCGGCCACAGGCGAGCCACCTCAGCGCCGGCCGCGGTGATCGCATACCGGCCACGAGCTCCTTGCAACAAGCCAGCGCTGGCGAAGAACCGGAGAGTCTCTGTGACGGTGTCGCCGCTGATGCCGATGTGCTTGGCTACCCGCGCACTGACCACCACCGCCCGGTCTGGGCCGCTGAGATGGGCAAAAGTGGTCAAGATCCGCACCTGGCTTGGAATGACGGCGCGAGCGGTCGGCACGCAGCGGTCTTCCTCGGTCATCGGCCCAGACACCTTCCGGCCAGGCCGCGTTGCGGCGACGTCGTCCAAACATGAGACGCGAACATGCGATCCCATTCCTGTAAAGGGAGATTGACGTGATTGTTCGCGCACCGCTCACGGCGTATATAGTGAAAGCGGTGCGTGTGAGCCCAAAATTGCAACGCATCCGGCACCGCCGGTGTTTTCTAGGCATTCCGGCGGTGCCGACACACTGCTCCGGACAGATGAAAGGTCCGATGATCAGAGAATAGGCAACAGGCCCGCCTCGTGTTCAGCCGACAACCGGTACACGCCGGTTGTGACCCGGACGATGTGCCTTCGTTTCACCAGCCGGGTCAGCTCGGGGTTGATGCTGCTCGGCTTGGCTTGCGGCCGCGCCCGGCGGACATGAGTGATGATCTCAGCGGTCGTCGCCTCGTCCCGTTCCCGCAAATACGCCCGGATCAAGTCGACCACGGGCAGCGGTTGCTTATCGGCGTCAACGGGAGCCTCTTCGGCGCGCGGTGCGGGGATGTGCACCAAGCTGTCCAGACGAGTCTCCACCGCTTCCAATGCCCGGCTGGAGGCTACGACTCGCACTTCGGCATCGGCGACAAGGGCCTCTGCCGCGCGAACTTGCTCCCGCGCGTTCGCCAGACGCTCCTCGTCGCTCCTGGCCAACTCGCGAAGCCGGCTCAGGCTGTTCAGCAGAAACTGACGATCCGCCATCCGTCCTCCTCTCCGATGCTTGCGCCCGCAGCATATCCACACGTCCTGCATGTGAATGGCACACCCGCAACCTTGCATGCAACTGGTCGGCTCGCAGAGAACCAGGACGCATCACCAAAGACCGCTTCTTCCTACCGAGAGATGCCGGATTTCAGGCTGCAACTCTTCTCTCCAGGGCTTGAGAAGCAGGATGAGATCCGCCGAAGTCTTTGCACCCTGAAGTGTGAGTGCGAGAGGAGCGAAATTGACGCAGGCATACACCGCACAGGGGCCGTAAGTAAGCGGCGGCGTCAAGGGGCCGAGGCCATCACTCTCTGCGGCCGGCTCGGCTCTGGCCGACCAGCGCGATCACCGTAAGTCTGACGCGGACCATCCTGTACCGCGTGCCCCTGACCTGGCCGAAACCGGAAATCACACAGGCCTCGGGCACCATACTCGGCCCTCGCCTGGAGTTGGCGCGTAAGGTCGGACGAGGAGGGACAGCGGTCTGACTCACACGCCGCACAGACAAGGACCCTCCTGCGGGGTCTTGACGCACAACCACTCAGTGCAGGGACTCCACGACGACTCCGGTATGCAGCGTCGCCGCGAAGCCGCATAGCACCCACCCGTGAAGCAGCAGGCATCACATTTCCCTGCGAAGCCTCCACCGTCACATCCGGCACCCTCGGCCTGAGCCCGAGAGCGAACTCACCGCGCTTCGACCCGCCCCCTGGTTGCTTTCCGCTCGCTCCCTCCAGTCTGTGTACGTGGAGAACACCCCACTTGCCTAGGGCCTGAATGACGAAGCGGTCGCCCTCTTGTGCGGGAGTCGTCATGCACGCTGACCGAAGATCGTACTTTGCCCTACGACGACACCCATTTCGACTCCACCAGAAGGCTCGACATCTACCGCATGGTCCCGCTCGCTGACACACAAGGGAGGCCAAGACCTCGCGAACGATCGGACGGCGCGCAGGGCTTGGTCATGGCCTCCGCAATGTCCAGCCCGAGCGGATCCGACCAAGCCGCCGCCACGCGCGGCTGCTGCCCAAGCGCTGCACCTACGTCGCCCCTCCGGACCACGGACACGACCCGCTGGGGGATAGCCGTCGACCTCGCCGAGCAAACAGGCTCAACAGGAAATCTGACTGGCTGCCCGGGGACCCGTGGCTGCGGCTCAGTAGCTGCCGGATCCGATTCGGCCTCGACCAGGCATGCCCCCTGTGCGGCGCCAGATAAGAGCTGCAGCCGCGGGCACTTGGGAGGTCAGTCGTGACCAGCAAACCGGGATGTATCCCTCGCGATAGTCTGCAATGCCGACGCACCAGTTGGCGATTGCCAAGGCGAGTCCAGTAATCGCTGACGACGCCAGCGGTCCGGACTGAGGGAGATGTCCGGTCTCAGTTCTGGTCTCATTCATCGGTGCGCGGCAACGTCCGACCGACCTTCCGTCAACCGGTCCGCCGCAGGTCAGGACCCACCCGGTCGTCCGTGAACAGCGCCACGACCCGTTGGAAAGCGTGTTGGGGCAACCCCTCACGAGTTCGAATCTCGTATCCTCCGCACCCCGCCCACCAGGGCAGACGTAGGGCCCGACCGCACCGCGGCCGGGCCCTACGTCGTTACGGGGGTGCAGCTCGGGTTGCTGCCTCCGCAGGCGGGGAGCAGCTGACTGACCTGCGGTCATTGCGTGTGCACCGGCCGGACAGAACCAACTATGGCGAAAGCCTTGAAAGGAACATTCCTCCCACGGGCCGACGCGTAGTCGCCTGGCAGGAGGAATCACGGACGACAAGAGAAGCACCGGACCAGACATCACAGCAGCTGCGCGGACGCTATGGCGCCGGGCCGTCGATCCGCTTCCAACGGTGGTCTGTCTGCCCGTACGGTGCAGCTGTGATCGCTTCCGCGCCGCGGCCTCTTCTCTTTCTCGATGTCGATGGACCGCTCATCCCCTTCGGAGCGACACGGGAGGAGCACCCGGACGGGTATCCGACGTACGTGCCGCAGGAAGCCAGCGCTAATCCACTG
This sequence comes from Actinacidiphila alni, assembly GCF_900112845.1. Taxonomy (GTDB): domain Bacteria; phylum Actinomycetota; class Actinomycetes; order Streptomycetales; family Streptomycetaceae; genus Actinacidiphila; species Actinacidiphila alni. The sequence goes on along the minus strand of NZ_FONG01000002.1, from coordinate 628,701 downwards.
CTGGCCAGGGTCGATCCGGCTCTCGGGCGCAAGTTGCTGGCGCTGCCGTGCGATCTGGTGTGGGCGACCACGTGGGAGGACGAGGCCAACGAGTGCATTGCGCCGCTGCTGGGGCTGCCGCAGCTCCCCGTGGTCACCTGGCCGGTGCCTTCCGAGCAGCTCGAACCGTCCGGGCCGCTCGGAAGACCCGCACTCTTCTCGACTGGGCCGCCGGGCGCCCCTTCGCCTGGCTCTACGACGAGATCTCCGACGCAGACCGCACGTGGGCGCAGGCGCACCACCCCGCACGAACCCTTCTCCACCGAGTCGACCAATGCCACGGTCTTACCGACACGGACTTCGTCACCGTCCAGGTCTGGTTGCACGGCGATTAGTGGCCCCCGGCCCTCACGGATAGAGCCGCCGAGCGCGGTCGAACGCCGACCGGCGCCCTCTCTCTCGTGCCCCTGCTCTCAGCCAGCCCCCGTTGGCGGATGCAGAGGGCATCCCCGCCAGCGGCCGGCGAAGGGAGACGCAGGCGATGGCAGGTCCACGCCTGGCTCCGGGGGGTGGATTCGCAGCTGCCGTAGTTGCTTCCGCGAGTGACCGACGCCGACGCCGTACCCGCGAAGGATCGGCTCGACGTCCTGGGTCTGGACGCGACCGGGCGGCTCGTCGTGGTGGAACTGAAAAGGGACACGGCGGACCGGGATGTTCATCTCCAGGCCATCACCTACGCGGCCCTGGTGTCCCGCTTCGACCTGGAGACGCTCGCCGAGGCGCACCGCCGTTTCCGTGTATCTCGTGGCGAATCCGTGACAGTAGAGGAGTGCCGACAGCGCCTGCTCGACCACGTGGACGGCGATTGGGATCCCGAGGTGCTCCAGCGCCCACGGCTGGTCGTGATCGCGGCCGACTTCCCCAAACAGGTGACGCACACCGTCGTATGGCTCTCCGAGATGAACCTGGACATCGATCTCGTCCAGGTCAGCCTGTGGAAGGTCGAGGGGCACCTCGTTGCCGGCTTCAGCAAGGTGTACCCGACCCCTCAGGTCGAGGAGTTCACGCTCGGCCCGGCCCGCGCGGAGGCCGAGGCGGTCGTCAAGAAGATCAAGGAACGCTCCCGGGCACGGAACGCGGTGGACGTGCTCTTCGCCGCCGATCTGCTGCCGGACGGGACGCGCCTGCTCATGGTGCCGCGGCACGGCGTCCCGGAAGAGATCCGTGAGGAGATCAACAGCTGGGCAGCCGAGGTGCACGGCCGCGCATCGGCGACGTGGACGAACGACACGTCCAAGCCGCTCACATGGGAAGCCGACGGGGAACAGTACTCCCCTACCGGCCTGGCCGAGCACATCTTCACCAGCGTGAAAGGCCGCTCGGTCGCCGGTATCCAGGGCACGACCTGGTGGCGGGTGGACACCGGCCACGTACCGGACGACGTCGACCCCGGCGAATGGGCCGCCCTGGCGAACAGAGACCTGACGCAACTCGCCGAACAAGTACGGGGTATCAGTGCCGCCGGCTAGGACTGGACGGACCTCCACACTCTGCTGGCCGCCGTACCTCCCGACCGCTGGACGACCTACGGCGACGTGGCCGCCGCCATCGGGAGCCACGCCGTACCTGTCGGCCGTCACCTCTCCACATGCGGGCAGTGTCCGCATGCCTGGCGGGTGCTAACGGTGAAGGGACGCGTCAGTTCCGGCTTCCGCTGGACGGACTCCCAGCGCACTGAGCCCGCAATGGACGTGCTGGTCAGCGAGGGCCTGAGTTTTGAGGGGGATGCAGCAGACGTGGCCGCGCGCATGACGGCGGAGGAACTCGCCCAGCCCTTGAACGGATGACGTCGTCGGCGGGGGTGGGAGCGAAGCCGGCCAGAAGGCCGGCGGCCGTCCCGGAGGGACCGCCACTCCTGGGACGGTCCCGCGCCGGCATCGCGCGACGGTGCCGTACGGGACGTGCTCGCCCTGTCCGCGCTCATACACGCGGCACGCATGCAAGCAGGACGGAAGAGGATCGACGTCAACGCGACTGCGCTCCTTCACAGGGGCGCCGGTTCGGGTGATGTGCTGAGCGGAGACGATGGTGCGGAACCGGTGAGAGTGCGGGTGTCGCGAACGGCGGGTGGGCGTCCTTCCCGGTGTCGGTGTGCCCTGCCAGGATGGGCGGGACCACGCGGGCTGAATCGGGGGAGGCAGCGGTCATGGGCAGGCCGACGGATTGGGATGTGCTGGATCTGGACCGGGATCCGGTGCCGGGTGATCCGTTCGAGGTGAAGGAACTCGCCCGGAAGCTGGGGGATTTCGCCGATGACGTCGCCTCGGCGCTGCGGTCGGTGAAGGGACTCAACGGTGACACGGCCGTCCAGGAGTGGGCGGGCCTTTCCGGTGACGCCTACCGCAGCCAGTTCGGTGAGCTCCCGGGCCGTCTGGACAAGTTGGAGCGTTCCTACCGGCTGGCGTCCGGCGCCCTGGACGACTACTGGCCGAAGCTGGAGACGGCGCAGGCCGACGCCGACCGGGCCCTGGCCCAGGGGCGCACCGCACGGCAGGAGTTGGACTCCGCGCAGGCCCAGCTCACCAACGCCGACGCGTGGGTGAAGCGCGCCCAGGACAAGTCCAAGTCCTACCAGGACGACCCCAAGCCGAACGTGCCGCCGCCGTCGGCGGAGGAGGTGCGGGCCGCGGCCCGTAATGCCACGGACGCGAACAACGCGCACACCACCGCGTCCACGGCCGTCCACAACGCCCAGGCCAAACTCGACGCGGCCAAGCAACTGGCCGCCGACGCCGCCCAGCTCAGGGATGACGCCGCTTCGACGGCCCAGCACGCCCTCCATGAAGCATCCGACGCGGGCATCAAGAACAAGCACTGGTGGGAGAAGGCGGTCGACTGGGTCGCGGACCACTGGGACGACATCATCGCCGTCTGCAAGGTCATCGTCGCCGTCCTCGGCATCGTCGTCCTCATCATCGGCGGCCCCCTGGCCTGGCTCGTCCTGGCCGCAGCTGTCCTCGTCCTGGCCGACACGGTCATGAAGTACCTGCAAGGCAAAGCCAGCCTGTGGGACGTGCTGTTCGCGGCCCTGGACTGCATCCCGATGTTCAAGGGCCTGACCACCGCCGGCGGCCTGCTGAAGATGGCCCGCGAGCTGCCCGCCCTCCTCAAATCCGGCAAAGCCCTGGAGAACATCGCCAACAGCATCCGCAAAGGCGCAGGCGCGATACGGGACGCGGGACGCACCATCAAGAGCCTGTTCACCTCCGGTGACCCGATCGACATGGCCACCGGCGAGATGGTCATGGGCGCCACCGACGTCGAACTGCCGGGCGTGCTGCCGCTGGTGCTGGAACGCACCCACCGCACCGGCTTCCGCGGCGGACGCTGGTTCGGCCCGTCCTGGGCCTCCACCCTCGACCAGCGGCTGTGGATCGACGACCAGGGCGTACGGTTCACCACCGCCGACGGCATGGTGCTGCACTATCCGGTGCCCGAGGCGGACCGGCCGGTCATGCCGGTGGAAGGCCCGCGCTGGCCGCTCGGCTGGGACGGCACACCCGGCGGGGCCATGACCGTCGCACAGCCCGACGCCGGGCAGACCCTGCGCTTCCGCCCTTCGCCGCAAGGCGCGCTCGTCCTGACGGAGATCACTGACCGCAACTCCAACCGGATCGTGATCACGTATGACGAGAGCGGCGCGCCTGTCGAGGTCGCTCACAGCGGCGGATACCGCGTCGCCGTGACCACCGCCGAAGGCCGGATCACCGCCCTGCACCTGGACTCCGCCGAGGGCAGACCACGCCTCCTCGGATACGGGTACACCGAGGAGGGCGGCAGACACCTGGCGACCGTCACCGATTCCTCCGGTGCTCCCTTGACGCTCGGCTACGACGACCAAGGCCGCATCGTCCGCTGGCGGGATCGCAACGGAACGCGGTACGAGTACATTTACGATGATCAGGGCCGTTGCGTCCGCGCCAGGGGGTCCGACGGCGTCCTCGCCTATGACTACGCCTACGACACCGCGACCGGGACGACGGTGGCGACCGACTCGGTCGGCGCCACGACGACCTACGAGTTCAACGCGGCCCGCCAACTCATCCGGCTGACCGACCATTTCGGGCACTCAACGGTTTCGGCGTGGGACCGCTACGACAGGCTGCTGAGCCGCACGGATCCGCTGGGGCGCACGACGCGCTACACGTACGACGACCGAGGCCACTGCACCGGGATCACGTATCCGGACGGCTCGGTCGCCCGGATCGAGTACAACGACCTCGGTCTTCCCGTGCGGGCCGTCGATCCGGACGGCGCGCAGGTCACCCAGCGATTCGACGACCGCGGCAACCTGCTCGGCACAACGGACGCGGCCGAGGCGACGACGGCTTACGCGTACAACGACCGGGGTGCGCTGACGTCGGTCACCGACGCGTTCGGCGCGACGCGTCGGATCCGGACGGATGCGGCCGGTCTTCCGGTGTCGGTCGTGGCTCACAGCGGCGAGGAATCGGCCTTCGTCCGTGACGCCTTCGGCCGCGTGGCGGAGGTCACCGATCGCGCCGGCCAGTCGGTGCGGACCGAATGGTCGCCCGAGGGGCGACCGCTGCGGCGGAGCCGGCCGGACGGCTCGGCGGAGAAGTGGGAGTACAACACCGAGGGCGATCTCGTCGCCTACCGCGACCCGGCGGGCGGACTGCACCGCTTCACGGTCACGCACTTCGGCCTGCCTGCTGACCGGACGGCGCCCGACGGCACACGGCTGCGTTACAGCTACGACACCGAGTTGCGGCTGACCGAAGTACGCGACGATCACGACCGGACCTGGTCCTACACCTATGACGCGGTGGGCAACCTGGTCGACGAGACCGACTTCAACGGGCGTACGCGTGCCTATCGTTACGACGCCGCGCGGCAGCTCGTCGGTGTGACCGACGCCCACGGAAGCACGACCGAGTACGAGCGGGACTCCGGCGGCCGGGTGACCCGGATGATCACGCCCGACGGTGAAGCGATCTTCGCGTATTCGGCCACCGGTCGCATGCTCCGCGCCGAAAACCCCTCCGCCGTCGTCGAGTTCACGTACGACCGGGGCGGCCGTCTCGTTGCCGAAAGCTGCGACGGACTGACCGTCACAAGCCGCTACGACGCGATGGGCCGCCGAATCTCACGGCGGACGCCCTCGGGTGTCGAGAGCGTCTGGGACTACGACGCCGACAACCGGCCGGTGCGCCTGCGGGTGGACAACAATCTCCTCACCTTCGGCTACGACCGTGACGGCCACGAAAACGAGCGGCAGTTGGGGCAGTCGGCCAGGCTGCGCCAGAGCTGGGATCCGGTAGGTCGCTTGACGGAGCAATCACTCGTGGCCGTCCGCCCCTTCGGGGACGCGTCCCCTACCGAACTTTCTGCCGCGAACGGCACGAGGGGCCGCGTGCTCCAAGAGCGCCGCTACCGGTTCCGGCCCGACGGCTATCCGACGGAGATCACCGAACTCATCGGCGGCACCCATAGGTTCACGCTCGATGCCGTCGGCCGGATCACGCACGTCGAGGCCGATGATCCCCGGGGTGGCGGGCCGGGTGCCGAGTTGTTCCCCGTACCGGAGATGTCGGGGTCCAAGGTGCTGCGGTCCGGTCGCGTGGACTACACGTACGACGACCGCGGCCGGGTCGTCACCAAGACCCGCAAGCTGCTCTCCGGCGGCCGATTGCGGTGGACCTTCGCATGGGACGCGGCGGATCGGCTCCGGTCGGTCACGAACCCTGACGGAAGCGTCGCGTCGTACGCGTACGACGCGCTGGGACGCCGCACGGCCAAGAAGCTGCTGGCGGCGGACGGCAGCCCGGTCGTGGGCGTCCGGTTCGCCTGGGACGGAGAGGTTCTCGCGGAGCAGGTCCGGGAGCGGGTTCCGACGGAAGCTCTGGCAGCGGTCGCGGCGGCGGACGCCGCACCGCCGCGGCTCGACGAGGCGGTCATCACCTGGGACTGTCTGCTGGGGGAAGGCCCCCGCCCGGTCACACAGGTGCACAGCCGGCGCACGGGTGCCGCCACGGCGGACCTGTCGCAGGAGGAGGTCGACCGCCGCTTCTTCGCCGTGGTCACGGACCTGGCCGGTGCACCCGCCGAACTCGTCTCCACGGACGGCACCGTTGCCTGGCGACGGCGCGGTCGTCCATGGCTGCCGGAGGCCGCACCGCCGGAGGCGATCGCGCCGGACAAGGCGAATCGGTCCACGGGGCCGGGAACGGACGCGGCGGAGGAGGCCGACTGCCCGCTGCGCAGCCCGGGCCGCTACCACGACGACGAGACCGGGCTCGACTACAACTACCACCGCTACTTCGACCCCGAGACCGGACGCTATCTGAGCGCGGATCCGCTCGGGCTAGCGCCGGGTCCGGACGATTACGCGGATGTCGTCAACCCCGCGGTGCTGGCCGATCCACTCGGCCTGTCGCCCTGCTCCTCACTGATCAATGTGTTCCGCGGCCCGTCCCAGGGTCTGCCCGGCGGACAGCTCGGCGCACCCGTCAGCATCCGTCAGCTGCGTATGGCGCTGGGGCGCGCGGACATGTCCGTCAGCCGCTACGACATCGTGCATGTGCCCGAGATCCACACACCGACCGGACTCGGTTTCGGCAACAGCCCGCACCTGGCATCAGGACTGCCGCAACTCGGTCCTCGTGGGCTTCCGTTGATCCAGATCTCCGACCTCGGCCTGCGCAGCATGGACGAAGGTGTCGCCACCGTGTTCCACGAGATCTACCACCACCAGCAATTCCGGCTCTCCCTCAACTCGAAACCGCTGTGGGGCGAGACGGTCGCCCCCAGCCACATCTGGGGAGGTACGGAGGACGCGGCGGAGGAATACGGCCAGCGTATGCTGTCGCTGTTCAAGTCCAGGACGGGCTGAGGAGAGGCGAGCCGTGCGGGAATTCGACGCGGACCAGGTCCAGCAGCTGCTGGCAGGCCCACGGTTCATCGATGAGCCCGGCGAGCGTCGCTGTCCGGCGTGCGGAGCCGTCGCGGTGCGCACGTACGTCTACCGGCGCGAGGGCCCGCACCGTACCGTGCGCATCACCTACATGTGGTGCGCGTCGTGCCGACGCCACAAAGGATGGACGGGGCCCGACGCCGGACCGGGCTTCGACGACCCGCTGCTCCGGCTCCCGCAGGCCGAGCGCGACGCTCTCCTCAACGACCTGGAATCGCTCTTCCCCAGGCTCGACCGGCTCTGGGAGGCCGGGGACCTGCCGCAGACCTTCGACCGCTGAGCCGACGCCCGGGCACGGTCAAGTGGTCGAGCTGGAAAGACGGCCGTACGGCACCCCCCGAAGGTTGCAGTTCGGGTGGCGTTCGCCCCCGGCCCACGAGCGTCCAGCAAGCCGTGGAGCCACGTCGAATCTCGTATTCTCCGCAGGAATCCGGCGAGGTGGGTGCCGGCGCGTTCGGCTGAGGATTCGCGGGCCGACAAGGCAAGGAGGATCGGGATGGGGATGGGGATGGATCAGGTGGCGCTTGAGGCCGCGCTCCATGATGCCGAGCAGAGGTTGCAGGACGCGATTCGATCAGGTGATGTGCGGGCGTTGGACCTGCTTCTAGACGACCGTGTCGTCTACACAGGGCCTGACGGCAGCACCATGACGAAGGAGGAGGATCTGGGAGCGCACAGGTCCCGGACCCTGGCCGTCGACATTTTCGAGCAGCAGGAACTGCACGTCACCGTGGTGGACTCCACAGGCGTCACCCGCGTACTGGCCGGGCTCGAAGGCACCGCCGGAGGACATCCGTTCACAGCGCGCCTTCGCTACACCCGCACCTGGGTACACGCTGATGGCAGCTGGCGGGTCCTTGCCGCGCACGCCAGCGCCGTCACGGATCTCGGGTGACGACACACGGTTCGGCCAGGCACACAGCCGGCCGGAGCCGCTGTTTCCTCGACGTTGCTGACGTAGGTGCCTGGCGGGTCGGCGTCACGCTCCACTGTGCGTGACGAGCCTTGCGCGGGCGACGCGGCGGCCTCCGCGGGCTACGCCGGGTCGTTATGCGGTGCCCGGCGCCTGGGTGAAGCGGGTCACCAGGGAGGTGAAGCGGGCGGCGTCCTGGACGGGCATGGCGTGGCCGGCGTCGGGGAACATGACGAGTTCGGCGTGCTTGGCGCGGTGGGTGATGATGCTCGCGTTCGCGGGTGGGGTGACCTTGTCGAGGGCGCCGTTGGTGATGAGCATCGGGATGGTGCTGGCGGGCAGTTCGTTCCAGGTGTCCTCGAAGGAGCTGTAGGCCTGGCCGGCCCGGTATTGGCGCAGCAGTGTCGCGTCGCTGACCTTCTCCGGCGGGATCAGGCCGAGTTGGTGGATGTAGGCGGCGCGGGCGGCGGTGGCGTCGGCGGGGAAGAGCATGTCGAGCATCTGGGGACCCGTGGTCTTGGGGTCGTTGAGTTCCTTGGCCACGGCGGGCGGTGTGTTGACGGCGTGGCGGCCGCCGAGGTCGCCGCCGGTGCTCACGAGTGCGCTGATCGCGCCCGGGTGGAGGGCGGCGACGGTCAGGCCGATCTCGCCGCCCATGGACCAGCCGAGCAGTGCGGGGTGCCGCAGGCCGAGCGCCTTGATCAGGGCGACGGTGTCGTCCGCCATGAGCGGGATGGTGTCGGGGACCGAGGTGTCGTCGGTCGTGTAGCCGACGCCGCGGTTGTCGAAGATCGTGACGCGGTAGTGCCGGGAAAGCCGGCTCAGCAGGTCGACCGTCCAGTCGCTCATGGCGCCGGTGTCGCCCATGACCATGACGAGGTCGGGGCCGGACCCGAACTGGCGGTAGCCGATCGTGATGCCGTTGGCCGGGATACGGCGCACCGGCCCGAGGAAGGCGGCAGGACCGCTCGGGACGGACTTCGCGACGACGGCCGACGCCGTCGTGGCCCGCGGGCCCGGGCTGCCGCTCGACGTAGTGCTCGACGTGCTGGTCTCGGGCCCGCCGCCGGACGAGCAGGCGACCGCTCCGAGGGCCACCGTGGCGACGGCGACGGCCAGCCGGGACAGGGTGCGGGCGCGCGGTGTGCGGTGCGACGCGGACATGGGGACCTCCGTACGGATCATGCGCGGGTGGGGGTGGCGAGCCGCTGCGCGGCTCAGACGTAGGCGCCCAGGCGGTGGGCCGGCTGCCGCGCCGTACGGTCGCCCCGTGCCTGGAGCAGCCGGCCGCGGACGACGATCGTGCCCAGGCGTACGACGACCTCGCCGACCGCCATCAGCAGCAGCGCGACGACCCACGCCTGGCCGCTGGTGATGTGGTGCGCGGCGGAGAAGCCGGTCAGGTGCGCGGCGCCGGAGGGGTGCGTGGACCACACCGCGAAGCCCAGGCGGAAGCCCATGCTGACGATCCAGAGTGCGGCCGCGCCGCGGGACGCCTTGATCAGTACGTGGCCGTCCGCCTGCCGGACGCGGGTGAGCAGGCCGCCAGCCAGGCCGAAGGCGACGCCGGTGGCGGCGAAGACCGCGGCCAGCTGTACGTCGTTGCCGGCGGTCGGGATGTCGGTGAGGTAGTTGCTCGCGGCCCAGGCGATCATGCCGAGCGGGAGCAGGACGGTGCGGGGCGTCAGCCGCTCCTCACGCAGTTGGCGGAGCACGATGAGGAGGAGGGCGATGTCGATGAGCCAGTCGGTCGTTGTCATGTCTCCGAGCATCCGCCGATGCGGCCCCGAGTCCTTCAACCCAGGGGTGCAACCCGGGTTGAAGTCCACGCCCCCCCACGACGGACGCATCGGTCCGTCGCCGCCCGCGAAGTCAACGGTGATGCGCTCCGAGATGCCGCCGCCGGACGTCGTGGCAGCCGACGAGGCTGCGGCTCGCCTCTGGAATGCGGAACTCGGGCCCCTCGAAGCCGGTCCGCGCACCGTCCGGCAGGTGATGAAGCCGAGCCGCTCGACCATGAAGGACCTCGGGCCGGCAGCGTCCCGGCCGACGGTGATCCAGCGGATACCCGAACCCGGATGACGCGTCCGTCACCGCGGCCAGCCGGCCACGCCGAGAGTGAGGCCGGTGGCAGTGAAGAGGAGGAAGGCCACAGAGCAGAGCATCCCGTAACGGACGCAGCGGTATTTGATCACGACGATCCGGGACAGGCGCAGGATCTGGCGGAGATCGCGTTCCCTCAAGTCGGTGCGGCGAAGCGTCTCGTGCAGTGATCCTGTCGACGGGATGCTGTCGATCTCGGCGAAGTAGTGGCCCGTCGACAGTCCGGTACGACCGGGGCGCGGGAGGATGGCCAGGCCGAGAAGGAGAAGGGCCGCGACCCAGAAGGCGCAGCCGGACCAGAAGAGCACCTGCGGCAGTAACGAGTAGCTCCCCGGCGCGGCCTTTCCGGTGCTCAGCACTCCGAGAAGGGCGGCGAGCGCGGCGCCCAGGCACGACAGCACCAGTCCGGCCTTGCCGTCGGCTCTGGACAGTTCCTCCCTGGTCTCGGCGGTCAGAACCCTCAGCAGTTCGGTATCCGCGTCACGTGCTCCATTGCGTGCCCGGTGCCGGTCGGTCATCACATCCCCCTCTGCGTGGTCCGTACCTGCGCGTCGGCTGCCGGGCGACGTCATGTGCCGCCCGGCAGGACCGGCCGCGGTTCCCGGCGGTCAGCGCACCGAGGCGCGGCGCAGCTCCTCCTCCAGCGCGTTGATCGCCTGACGAGTGCGGATGTTGGTTCGGGCCACGACCTCCCTGTGGGCGGCCTCGGATTCCGCCCGGCTCCGCTCGATCTCCTGATTGATGGCGTGCTGGGCGATCTCGGTGTCCGCCGCGGCCCGCAGTTCGGCCAGCCGGACTCGTTCGGCGTGCATCCTGACGGCGCAGTTGCTCTCCGAGGTCAGCATCCGCTCGTACGTGCTCTCCCCTCCGAGGAATTTCGCCAGGACCGGGAGGACGTCGAGAAACACGAACAGGGCTCGGACCAGCCATATCCCGCAGAACAGCACGGCCTTGCCCGTGGCCAGATCGTCCAGGGCCTGCATGCGCTCCAGGACGCCGGGGGACTTCTGCTGTTCCCGCTCTTTCGCGAGCCGCTGATCGATGGCGGCCGCGCGGGACTTCTCATAACTCCCGCGCGCGGCCGTCACCTCGTTGTCCAGCACGGAGATGTTCCGGTTCATGCCGGCCAACCGTGACTCCTCGGCACCGATGGCATGCGTTTTGCGGAAATCACGCTCCTGGGCGCGCAGCCGCTGGCATTCCGAAGTGCGCTCCAGCAGGCCGCTGGCGGCGTCGCGAATCAGTTGCCGGCATTCGTCGCGCACCTGGGCGTCCAGGGTGGCCAGATCGTGATTTTCCTGGTTGACACGCTGCTGCAGAGCGGCGGCATCCGCACGCAGCGTCTTCAGCTGTCCGGTTTTCGCGGCAGAGGTGGCTCCGAACGTCACCACGTACTTCCTGCCCGGGCAGTTCGCGGGAAGCGCACCGCCCGCGCCGGACGTCTCCGTCGTGCACACCTCCAGTCTGCCGCGCAGTACGTCGAGGTCGTCGGCACGCTCTTGGGCTATGTGTTCCTCGATGGCGGTGGCGAAGATGCGCAGGACGAGCGGCTCGGCCACGATCACGCCGAGCATCAGGGCCACCAGCAGCCGAAGGACGACCGGCCCGATCCTGCGCCGCGTACCGGGTACGGGAGTGATCAGCCAGCGGTCGAGGTTGAGGATGAACAGGAACCAGATGACCGTGGGCAGCGCCGCGAAGAGCGACACTCGCCCCAGCGCCTCCGTGGCGAAGTTCCACATCGAGAACGCCGCCACGACGGCGGTACCGAGCACGACGCCCCCGAGTGAGGTGAACTTGCTGCGCTCGTGGCGTACTTCGGCGAGCAGTTCCTCGTCGACCCCGGTCAGAACGCGCAACAACCGTCCGTGGTCGCGCGGGGCCGGCCGTCGTGGCGGGGGGCCCGCTTGGGGCGTCGCGGCAGGTGCCGGCCGTACGGCGGTGTCATTCGACAAGGTCGTCCTCCTCTCTGACGAAGCCGTCCCCGGCGGCGTACGGCTTGCGCCGCCCCTCACCGACCGTGGACTGCGGCCGCGCACCGGACTTCGGCGAACCGGCGGTCAAGGCGGGCCCGCTCTCGCCGGCCGGATTCCGGAGCCGGATCAGGACGTCGATCAGCTCCTCCGAGAAGACGGCGTCCCCGTCCGGCCGTGCCAGCAGGACCCGGATCAGGTCGACGACCGACTTCTCCATGTCGCGGGCGTGCGTCGCCGCCGCGTCCTCGGTCGTGGCACGGCGTGACTGCTCCAGCGCGGTGGCCTCGTTCATCCGCCTGACCACGTCGGCCATGTCGGCGCCGTCACGCACCATGTGCAGGACTTCGGCGTACAGCGGTCCCAGGGACAGCAGTTCGGCCATCTGCTGGGTCTGACGTGTCTCGAAGTCCTGTTTGCCCTGCTGCAGTTCCTGGTCCCGGCGCTGCTGACGCAGCGTCTGCTCCCAGCCGCGCAGGTCCTCGGCCACGTAGACCTCGGTCCCGACGAATTCCACCTGCATGCCCGCCACCCGTGGCGGCGCGACCGTGGTGTAGGCGGTCATCCGCCGTGCCACGGACTCGCGGACGGCGTTGATCTCTTCGATACGGAACTCCGCCGCGGTGCGCGGGAGTTCGTCCTCTCCCGCCAGATAGGCGCGCAACGGGGCGGTGACGTCGACGACGCCCTGCCGGGCGACCAGTTCCGGATCGGTCACCTGGCAGGAGAAGGAGACACCGATGGTGAACTCGTCGGCCTCGCTCACCGAGTGCAACGTCCGCCGGACCTCGACGACCCGCACCCTGGTGTCGACCAGGCTGACGGAAGACGCGTCCAGTACGTCGTCGTGACCGGGGTCGAACACCAAGCCCTCGGGGTACTGGCGATAGTGGCCGCCGACCTGCAGGACGTAGACCGTGCCGGGCAGCAGCGGCGGCATGTTCTCGCGGCGGCGGCGCTTGAACAGCTGTCCTGTGACCGGGTCGAGTACGTGTTCCGACACAACGGGATAGGCCATCTTCTTCGAACTCCTCGTACGTGGTGATGGGATGTGGTTCAGAGGGCGAGCGGGTCCGCCTGCACGCGCAGCGTGCCGAGCAGGATCCGGGCCAGCCGATGGGTGCCGGGTGTGTTCAGCCCGGGGCGCCGCAGTGCGGCCGGCAGCCGTGTCCGCAACGCCTGCCATTGGGCCCCGGTCAGCTCGGCACGCATCGACTCGCCGAGGACACGCACCGCCTCCGTGGCCGGCGGCTGATCGCGGACGGCGAGCAGAGTCCCGCACAGCGCCTCGATGACATCGCGTCTGCTGCGTCCCAGCAGCAGTTGGGCCCACAGCATGCCCATCTGACGGGCGACGAGCGGGTCGGACTGGATCAATGCCCCGGCCAGAGTGCCGGGTTGGTCGGCGAGGCGGCCCGCGGCCAGCACCCGGCAGGCGTTCGCCACGGCGCGGGAATGCTCGGACGATCCCCTGCGGGTGGTCGCCAGGCAGGTCCGCAGATACCGCAGGGTGAACAGCGCGCGCTCGGGATCCCGCTCAGCGGTCTGCAGCAGAAGCACGAGGGAGTTCCGCGCGGCGAAGGCCAGTCGCTCTCCCCGGCCGGTGAGGCCCCACAGCTGGTTGAGGACATCGAGTCTGTAGAGCGACCCGAGAGTTCCGGCGAGGGCCATGGCCATGGTGATCGCCCTGGGCTGGCCCTTGTTGACGGCCCACCCCACGGCCACGTTGTAGGCGGCCCCTGCCAGCCGGTCGTCCTCGGCCATGCACTGCAGGGTGAGCGCGGCGGTGACCCGCTGGTTGGCCAGTCCCGCGGCCCACACCTGGAGCATGGACGCGTCGACCTCGGCCAGGGCATGCCGGGCGAGCAGCGCGACACCGCGCGCCACCTCGGACCGCACCTCGAGGTCACGAAGCTCGGACAGATTCTGCAGCCAGAGCCGCAACGGATACCACAACTCGTATCCGTACAGCTCGTGCAATTCCCGGATGACCAGCTCGCGCACGGCCGCCGAGGTGAAGACCATCCTGCGTTCGCTGCGCTCGTCGCTCTGTCCGGGCTCCGCCCACTTCTCGACCCGCACCAGGTCCGCCGCCCGGCTCCGCCACTGGGCCCGGCTCCGCAGGAACACCGCACGCCCTGGTCCGGCCGCTGCGGGTGCGGGATCGGCGTCGTCAGGACCGGACTCGCCGCTGAGCTCCCACTCACGGACATGCCGCACCAGTCCCGCGAGGTGCTCTTCGTAGGTGCGCTCGGGCAGCCCCTGCAGAAAGGCCAGCGCGGCCATCGGCAGCAGATCGTCCGCCGACGGCCCGTCACTCCTGCGGAACCAGTCCGCGACGGCCTTCGCCTCGCTGCCGCTGAGCACCTTCAGGGCCGCCTCGGCACCGCTGTCGCGGAAGGCGTCCGCCGCCGCGACGACATCGGCGGGACGGCGTTGCTCGGCCACGCGTCCCAGGAGTTCCACGAGGGGTTCCGCCGCCGGTGCGGCCGGTGCCGCCTGCGACGCCTGTACGTCGACGCCGGTGGCGCGGCGGAACACCTCCAGCGGATCGGGTGCGCACCAAGGGGCGCAGTAGTCCTCGAAGGCGAACCGGCGCAGACTGCCCTCGGTCGCCGTGATCACCAAGTAGCTGTGCTTCTTCCGCAACTCCTCGGCCAGCCGCCCCATTTCGTAGGACTGCACGGCCATGGCGTTGGTCTCGCCGACGTAGTCGAGGATCACGTAGGCCTGACGTTCCTTGAGCGAACCGCCGGCGGCCAGCGCGGCGAGCGCGTCGGCCGGGGACAGGCTGCGGATGCCGGTGACAGAGCCGGTCACCTCTCGCAGCAGGGCGAAGGCGCCCGACCTGCGGCCGGTGTCCTCCCGGCCCGTCAGGACGACCACATGGTGGCGCATCAGCGTGGTGTGCGCGTCGGTGAACGCCGGTTCTGCGTACACGTAGTACCGCAGGGTCTGGACGACGTCGTCGCTGCGCACCAGGCCCGGCGCCAGTCCGGGTGCGCGCGGCACACCGAATCCGAAGGCCGCCCCGGTCGCGTCGACCGACCCGTGGAAGTGGTTGTGGACCTGCTGTCCCAATGCGCGGTTGAGGTCCGAGTAACCCGCGTCGTCGCCTTCGCTGCCCGACAGATCCTCGCCCGGGAGCCGCCGTTCATCGGAGTCCCCGGCCTCGGGGTCACGTCCTGGCGCCGCGGCGCCCTCCGCCGCCGACTCCGCATCGGACGGGACGCCTGCGCCCGGCATCGGGGAATCCCCGGCGCCGGCCGCGGCCGCTCCGCCCTCGGACGAGGACGCAGACGCAGACGCGGACGCAGGCCCGGATGCGGATGCGGACGCGGACGGGTCAGTCACGGGAATCACCGAAGCCGACCACACCACCGCGCAGGTCCACCGGGCCCGCGAAGTGATTCACGTTCATCCGGGCGGCGCGGTAGAGGTGTCCGGCCGTCCCGGCACCCTTCCGGTTCTCCTCCGGGTCCGCCGCGTCCGTGTCCGGGTCCGCCGCGTCCGTGTCCGTGTCCTGCTCGCGCGATTCCGGCGAACGGCCCGCGGACGCCTGCTCGTACCCCGGCACCCGGAGCCACGCGGCAGCCGCGTACTCCTTGATCCGCACATCGACCTCGCGGAAGTCCGCGGCCGTCAAAGTGGTGTGGCCGCTGCCGACCGTCGAACGGTAGACGTGGTCCGAGAGCAGCACCGCGAGATCGGCCCGCTCGTGGACGCGCAGCGCCTCGTAGAGGTGCTCGGAGCCGAGCAGCCGGGAGACGGCGACCACGGTCCCGCCGGCGAACCCGTTGGCCGCGAGTTCGACCGGCCCGTGATCCACGGCCAGCCGCAGTCGCATCCGCAGCGCCGGTACGCGGGCGGCGTTGTACTCCCGCAGTTCCCACGCCAGGTGCCGTACGAAGTCGTCGACGAGCCGGGGCTCACTGCCGTCCATCGGGTAGACGGCCAGTTCTTCGTCGCCCTTGGGCTGGATGTGCCACTGCGACCGGTCGAGTCCCGCGCCGACAGCCGCGCGGGACATCAGACGGGGAAGGTCGTGGTGGATCTCGGACTGCCTGCGATCGTCGCTGCGCCCGTATCCGCCGACATCGGCTGCCAGGGCTGTACAGGGGTGGAACCCCGACCATACGGCCACCTGAGCGTCCTCTCATCGAGTCGTACCGCGCACGGGACCGCGCGCGGTACGGCGACACTAGGTAGCGGGCGGCGGAGGGAATCCGTCCCAATACGGGCTCTCCGGAAAGACTTTGGCGAAGGTCATCAGACCCGGCACGTCACAGACGGTGATACGGCGGTAGCTGCGCTCGACGAGCCCCGTCGTGGACAGCGTCGCCAGCACTTTCTCCGCCGTGGGCAGCGCCAGGCCGCACAGGGAGGCCAGTTCGGGCTGGCTGATCGTCACGCCGATCTCCTGCCGCCGCTCGCCGTGACCGGGTATCGGCAGGCCGTGCGTCCGCACCAGCTCCAGCAGGATCCGGGCCAGGCGCACCGGAGCCTCGTAGAGGCGTGACTCGATGCGCCGCTGGTTCGATGTGCGAAGACGTGCGCTGAGCATCGCCATCAGCGGCTTCATCGCTTCGGGGCGCCGCGCCAGGAAGCGTTCCAGGTCCGGCAGCGGGATGACGCGCGCGGTCACCTCTCCACAGGCGACGACGGTGCCGCAGCGTGGCCTGTCCTCGAACGCGGCCATCTCTCCGACGACATCACCGGCCACCCGTATGCCGAGGAGCATGTCCACCCCGGCCTCGTGACGGGACGTCACCTTCACGACTCCGCGGGTGAGCAGCAAGAGGTGTCGCCCCCCGTCGCCTTCGCGCAACAGCGTCCGGTGCTTGGGGTAGACCATCGCGGTGCCCTGCTCCAGCAGGTCGGCGCCCGCCGCTCCGGACAGCCTGCCCAGAAGTGAGGTGGACGGCCACTCGTGCCGCCCGCCCTTCGCCGCGCCGACCGCCATGACCGAGCGGGCGCGCCGGGGGCTTTTCGAGGAATCCGAAGGTATTGGAGAAGGGTCTGACGTACCGGGCTGCATGACCACGGAGCGCTCCCTGGGACGTACGAGCCGGCACCGTGTGCCCGGCTCCATGAGGGTTGGGGCGAGCAGTATCGGCAGCCGACGCGAACTGGCCCCAAACGCCCGCCAATTGGCGGCCCGGGTCACTCGGGGTAGGCGAGTGCTCGCAGTCTTGGCAGGTCATGGATGGTGATGCGCTTCGTCCCCGACCCGATCAGGCCCGCCTGTCGTAATGACGCGATCGCCCGCTCCGCGGTCCTCTTGCTGACCCCTATGAGGCTGCCCCACTCCAGGCGGGTGACGTCGATCTTGATCACCACGGCCTTGCCGTAGGGAGTGGCACCGTGGTCGTCGGCCATCTCCACCAGGACACGGGCCAGACGGACGTGCGGCGGACCGCTCTGGTGATCGATACGCCGCTGCGTGGCGCTGCGAAGCTTCCGGGCGACCGACTCCGACAGCATGCGCAGCGCTCCCGGCGACGACGACAGGACGTCGACGAAGCGCTCGCCGTCGACGCGGAGCGCCTCCACCGGTTCGGCCCCGCACGCGATCACGGTCGCGGTCCTCACCCCACCGTCCAGGGCGGCCAGTTCACCGATGAGATCGCCTCCGGCCCGGACGGCCAGCAGGGCGCGGGTGCGGTTGGGAAGCACCGTGGTGACCTTGACGTAGGAGGTCAACAGTAAGAAGACATCCGTGCCGCTCTGATTCTGGTGCGTCAACACATCGTCGCGCTCGAACCGGACCAGTTCGGATATTCCGGTCAGCGCGGCGAGGACGCTGTCGTCCAGCCTCGCCAGAAAGCTGCCGTTCGCCCATCCGGACCGCAGCGACCACACTCTGCGCATGGTCGTGGCCGCGTCGCCACCGCTCTCGTCGTGCTTCGTGGAAGCCACACCCCCCGGCCGTGCCACCGCCTGCGTACGCCGCCCCTCGGCGTCCCTTGTAGAGAGCCATTCGCTGACGCGAGTGTGACGGACCGGTACGAGTCGGGAAAGAGCGCCTCTTGGCCAACGATTTCGGCCGGCGGGGCGGGTCGTAGCTTCGGCTACTTCAGTGCCACCACTGCCACGATCACCGCGATCACCGCGACCAGGGCCACGATGGCGGCGGTGATCTTCGCGGCGCTGTACGGGCGTTCGCCGATCACCTCGCCGGTGCGGGCGTTCACCATGACCTGCCAGCTCTTGCCGGCGTGGAGGTAGGTGAGGAACCAGACCGGGAGGAGGAGGAGTTTGAAGGTGACGTCGGCGTAGGCGGTGTCGGTGGAGGTGACGCGCTGCTCGTCGCCGCCGATGTCGGCGCGGCAGTCGGACTCGATGACCGGTGCCATGCGCTGTTTGGCGATGTCCAGGCCCTGTTCGGGCTCGACGTCGTAGCGGACGGTCTGGAAGCCGGCGAGGTATTCGGCCTGGTAGGGCTGGGCCTCGGCCAGTGGCCACGGGGTGAGTTTGTCGAGCTGCTCGGCGGCGACGTGGCCGGTGCCGGCCACGAGGATGTCGTCGAAGGCGCGCTGTACGGTGCCGGAGGCGTGGTGCCAGCGGGTGTGGCGGACCTGGCGGGTCTTGGTGACCTGCTGGCCGTTCTCCGTCGTGGTGTAGGTCTCGGTGGTGTAGTAGTACTCGCCGCGCTGGCCCTCGTAGTGCGTGGTGGTCGCCGCGTCGTACGTCCAGTGCGGCAGGTAGCTGCCCTTGAACGTCTCGGCCGCGGTGACCTTCTTCAGGCTGTTCGGCGCGAACCAGCGCGACGACGTCCACTCCCCCAGCTTGTCGCGGGCGGCGCCGCGGTCCAGGCCGAACGGTACGACCGCCTCGGGCACCACGCGTTCGGTCAGTTCGGGGTCGGCGACCAGGGAGGTCGCGCAGAACTGGCAGCGCGCCGAGAGGTCGTCGGTCTCCGTACGGGCCCCGCAGCCCGGGCAGACGAAGGCGCGGGCCGCGCCCGACACCGTGGCGCGCGGCTTGGCCGGGAGCGTCGCCAGCTCCTCGATCGCGTGCTCGCGCACCTGGCGCGGTACGGCGGTGAGCGCTTGTTCGTGGCCGCAGTACGGGCACTTGAGCGCGCCCGCGCCCGGTGCGAACTCCACGGTGGCGCCGCACGCCCCGCACGGGTACGACTGGCCGCCCGCGTCCGTTCTGCCGGAGACGCTCTCCGGGTCCTGCTCCTGCGTGCTCATGCTGTGGTCTCCCAGCGTTCTCGTCGGTCCGGGGGTACGGGTTCGGGGTGCGCGACAAGAACGCCTATGCCTGCGGGGGCAGCGGCGGCGGCACCGCGCCGAACAGCCCGCCCACTTCCGGGACTTGGGCGGCGGGCAGCCACCCGGCCATCCCGTCCTTCCAGACCAGCGTCTCGCGGGTCAGGGTGCCCGCGCCGACCAGGCCGGACAGCGCGGCGGCGTCGTACGGGCCCTGCTGGGCGCCGCCGACCCCGATGAACCACTGCGCGGCCTGCGGCAGCGGCGGCGGGGTGGCCGCGGCGGGTGCGGCCGGGGCGGCGGGAGCGGGAGCCTGACCCGAGGCCGGGGCCGGAGCCTGCGGTGTGAGGCCCGCGGCGATCCGCTGGCCCATCGCCATGCCGATGCCCAGGCCCACGCCCTCGCCCGCGCCGCCCTGATTACGGGCCGCCTCGCCGATCGCGTTCGCCGCCTGGAACTGCGTGAACTGGTCGAGATTGCCCGCGATCCCCATCCGCGACCGGGTGTCGATGGCCTCCTCGACCTCCGGCGGCAACGAGATGTTCTCGATCACGAACTTCGGCACACTGATGCCGACCGGCGCCAGCTCCTGGCTGAGCACCACGCCAAGCCGCGCGCCGATCGCGTCCTGCTGCGTGGCCAGGTCCAGCATCGGCACGCCCGAGGTGGCCAGCGCGTTGGACAGCCGCCCGACGATGAGCTGCCGCAGATACTCCTGCACTTCCTCGGTACGGAACTGCGGGTCGGTGCCCGCCAGTTCGCGCAGCAGCGCGGCCGGGTCCACGACCTTCGCGGCGAACGAACCGAAGGCCCGCAGCCGTACCATCCCGAACTCGGCGTCCCGCACGATCACGGGGTTCGCCGTGCCCCACTTCATGTCCGTGAACTGGCGGGTGGTGACGAAGTACACCTCGGCCTTGAACGGCGAGTCGAAGCCGTACTTCCAGCCCTTCAGCGTGGACAAAATCGGCATGTTCTGCGTCTGGAGGGTGTACGTGCCGGGCGTGAAGACGTCGGCGATCTGGCCCTCGTTGACGAACACCGCGGTCTGGGACTCGCGGACGACGAGCTTGGCGCCCATCTTGATCTCGTTGTCGTGTCGCGGGAACCGCCACACGATGGTGTCCCGACTGTCGTCGGTCCACTCCACGATGTCGATGAACTCGCCCCGGATCGCATCGAAAAGACCCACGCCGATCCCCCCGTCCCGCGCTTCACGCGCCTCGCCCGCCCACATTTCTCCACACACCCGGGCACGCCCGGGCCCGAATACCCTACTCGCTACGGCGTTCGGAGGTCAGATAGACCTGATATGCGATGACGGACGGGATGCGGACGTTCAGGCTTCCGGCGGTCTTCGTGAGCATGGACTCCTGGCCGAGGAGGCTTCCCGTCGCCGGGTCCACGATGAAGGTGAAGCGGGTCGGGAGGCCGTTCGCGGCGCTCTCCGCCGTGAACGCCTCGCCGTCGCGGCCCGCGCGGTCCCGCACGGTGCCCCGGTAGCGCAGGCCGGGGGTGGTGGCGATTGTGCGGAGGAGCGCCGACTGCTGCCGCGGCGTGAGGACATGACTGATCATCAGGTCGACGACGGCGTCGTTCATACCGGCCGCGTCGCCGATGCCGACGCCGGGCTGATCGGCGCCGAGCCATGTCCTCAACGCCTCGGGCGTGGACGGCACTTGCCGGTCCTCAAAGGCGGTGGCCGGGTCGGATCCGCTCTCGGGGCGCGACTTTCCGTCGAGCAGCCGCCGCGTCACGGTGACGCCCGAGGGGCGTTTGAACCAGTCGATGTCCTCGGTGATCACCTTCGACGTGACGGTGTCCGTGCCGCCGGCGCCGTCGACGCTCGTGGAGAGCGCCCATTGGCGCAAGTGGATGTGCGCGACGTCTCCCCGCGGGGCGGGCCGGGCGGCGGCGATACGGGCGAGGCGGTTCAGTTCCGCCGCCGCGTCCGCCGTTCCGGGGGACGGGAGTTGATAGCGCAGGGGCGGCGGGGTGGCGGCGTAGGCGGTGCCGCCGGAGGAGGGGATCACGACGACGGCCGTGACCACTCCCGCGACGCCCGCGGCGGCCAGCCCGAGGGCGAGCCGGCGGCGGTACGTCCTGGGCAACGCGATGGCCGGTGCCGGTTCCGGAGCGGTGGCCACGATCCGCCGGTAGGCCGCGTCGATGACCGCGCGGTCCGGGAGATCGAGGTGCGCCGCGGGATCGGCGGGGCGCATCGTCTTCCGCGTCGATGAGGCGAGGTTCATGGCGTGACTCCCGATTCCCGTGCGAAGACATCACTCGTGGACCCGCGGTCCTGGTCGGCCCCGGCGAGCCGGCGCCGCAGCCGGGCGCGGGCCCGCATCAGCCGTACGGAGAAGGCCGCGGGCGAGCAACCGGCCGCGCGGGCCGCGTCCTTGACGGAGAGGCCCTCCCAGCCGATCAGCGCCAGCACCTCGCGGTCACGCTCGGACAGGCCCTGCCACGCCTGCCGTACCGCAGCCCGTCCTGACACCCGATCCGCGACGTCCGGCTCCGCCGTGCCGGCGGAGTCCGCAGCGGCGGCCCGCGCGGCCCGGCCGGAAGCGTCCGCCTCCTTGGCGCGGGCCCGCACATGGTTCGCCAGCACATTCCGTGCCGTCGTGTAGAGCCAGGGCAGCGGCCTGTCCCGCGGGAGCACCGCGAACCGCCGCCACGCGACGGTGAACACGTCGGCGGTCAGATCGGCCGCGTCCCCCGCCCCCGCGCGCCGTGCCACGTACCGGTAGACATCGGCGTAGCACCGCTCGTAGATCAGCCCGAACTCGTCCTCGGTCTCCAACGCCTCTCCCCGTCCCGCGTCCTTGACCTGTATGTGTCGGCCGGGGAGCGGATCTAACACCGCGCAGGTCAGGAGGGGCGAAGTGGGCGGCACGCCCCCGCCAGAACCGTCAGAGCTGTCAGAACAGCCCCTTGTACGTATTCCAGCCTCCCGTCCCGATCAGCACCGGCGCCGCGAAGGTGCCGGTCGACGTGCTGTTGAGGCGGAAGAGTCTGCCGGTGGTGTCGCGGGCGACGAGGTCGGGGCGGGCGTCGCCGGTGAGGTCGCCGGTGCCGAGGACGGCGGTGTAGGTCTTGCCCCAGTTGGTGGCGATGCGGACGCGGGGGGTGACGGTGCCGTCGGGGCGGGCGTAGTAGCGCCAGAGGCCGCCGGAGGTGTCGAGGCCGAGGAGATCGCCGCGGCCGTCGCCGTTGAGGTCGCCCGCGCCGATGATCCGGGAGTAGAGCTTCCAGTCGACGCCGATGCGCACGCGCGGCTTGAGCTGCTGGGTGGCGGTGCCGGCGTAGAAGTAGATGTCACCGGTGCTGGTCTGACGGGCGATCAGGTCCAGGTGGCCGTCTCCGTTGAGGTCGCCGGGCGAGGTGAGGACGTTGTACTGCCCCCAGCCCTTGCCGATCGACACGTGCGGGGAGGACGCCGACACCATGGAGTTGCATCCTTCCCGGTAGGCCCGCAGTTCGTCGCCCACGCGGACGAGGACGTCGTCGCACCCGTCGCCGTCGGTGTCCCCGAACGGGACGAGCAGCGAGGTCGTGGGGAAGGTGCCGCCGTCCGAGGCCTGCTTCGGCCCGAGGCCCCCGGTGCCGGTGCTCTGGTAGGAGAACACGCGTCCGGTGCCGTCAAGACCGAGCAGGTCGCCGTACCCGTCCTCCCCCACCAGGTCGCGCCAGGTGGGTGCGCCCATGAGCCGTACGGAGCCGGTGACGGCCAGCGGCGCGCCCTGGCCGTCGGCCGGGGTGAAGGACAGGGACCAGACGTAGCGGCCGTTGGGGAAGTGCCGCACGCCGGGGAGCGCGGGGTCGACGCCGCGCCAGTCGATCCGCACCTCGCCGCGGGCCGCGCCGCCGTGCCGGGTGTCGACGACCTTTCCCTGGGCGTTCCGCACCGTGAGGGTCCAGTCCGCGGCGGGCTTGGACAGCAGGACGCGGGTGAGGGTCACCGGTACCGTGTCCGGCGCGTGGGCGTCGACCGAGTCGAAGCTGTCGGCCGGTGCGAGCAGCCGCAGGGGCTGCGCGGGCGCGCCGGACGGTACGAGGTGCACCCGGTTCTCGGCGTCCACGTAAGCGGCGTTCGGCCCGGACTCGTCGACGGTCCAGCGCACGTCGCGCTGCGAGACCCCGGTGTCGGGCAGGTCGCCGATCACCCGGCCGACGGCCTTGCCGCCCGTGACGGTGGTGAGCGTGAGCGTGCCCGCCGCCCGGTCGTGCGTGACGACGAATCCGTCGCCGAGCCGGGCCTCGTCCGACGGCACAGGCACCGACTTCTTCGCCGTGCGGTCGTACACGCCCGCCGGCCCCTCGGGGCCGCAACTCCAGTACAGCCAGCGGCCGTTCGCCTGGAGCTCGGTGGGGACGCAGCCGGCGTCGGTGGTGAGCGTCGCGGCGGGCTTGCGCGTCGTGAGGTTGAAGCCGGTGATGCTCCCCGGGGCGCTGCCCGCGGTGAGCAGCACGTCGCCCCAGATGGCGCTCGCACGGGCGGGGAAGGTCGTGGGGGCGACGCCGTCCCCGAGGCGGTGCACGTAAAGGAGGCCGCCGACCGCATAGATCAGGTACGTGCCGGACACATCGGCGATCCGGCCTCCGGCGGGCACCGAGAGCGTGTCCAGATCCGGCCCCGGTCCGTTGACCACGACGGAGTCCCCGAAGCTCTCCCGTTCAACCCAGGCGACGCGTCCGTCGGCCGTGCCCTCGATGGCCGAGCAACCGGCGTCCTGGACCGGGCACTTGTCGGACGGCCGGGCGAAGCTGTCCGTGAAGGCGGACCGGTCGCCGAACTCCGGTGTCCCGGTGGCCGCGACGGTCCGCACATACGTGTCGCGCCGGCCGCTGCTCGCGTCGGACACGACGAGCCGCCCCTGGTCCAGGGACAGCCCCTGGACCGGGACGGGCAGCCGGGACAGCTGCGTGAGCCGGGTGACGACGGGCCGGCCGTCCGCGTCGGGGCCCGGTGCGATGCGCAGGATGTCCACGTCGCCACCGGCCGTCGTACTGCCCTTGACCACCGCGGTGTCGTGCGACGACGAGGAGATCGCGACGTCCGAGGTGGCCAGCGTGACGGACGGGCCGCCGGACAGCGGCTCCGCCACGACCGCCTTGCCGGCGCCGGGCCGGCGGACCACCCAGTCGCCGACGAGGGTCAGCCCCGCCGTGACGTTCGCGGCGTCGGCGCCGTCCAGGACCGTTTCCCGCGGGGCCGCCGACAGGTCGGAGCGGGGGAACACCAGGATCTTCGTGTACTTCGCCGACCACACGACAAGATTCCGCGCCGAGAGGCTGACGTTGATGTACGAGGTGGCCAGCGCGGGGGTCCAGCCCTGCACCCGGCCGGTCTCCCGGTCGACGGCCACCATGTGGCCGGTGCCGTCCGCCAGTTTGGCGACGAGCACCAGGGAGGTGTCGTCCGCGGCACGGATCGGCTGCTGGATCGTCATCCCGTCGGGCGCGCCGGTGACGGTCACGTCGCGGGTGGTGTCCCCGGGTCCTGGGGTCAGCAGGTGGTAGACGTGGCCGGTCGTCCCGTCCGCGGCGGTGACGGTGGTGAACGTGAGGGCCGTCGTCCCCTCGACGTTCGCCACGGTCTGGTCCTGCGGGACCCGGAGCGTACGCGTCGTGCCGTCGACCGCGTTCCACACGTCGATCCCGCCGTCGGCCCGGACGTGGGCCAGGGCGTCGTCGTGCAGCCCGGACGGGGCGTACGGGTCGGCGTCCTGATCCGGTACGCGGACGGAGCGGCCGTCCGCGTAGCGGGTCCAGACCAGGACGCCCTGGACCCTCTGGAACACGCCTTGCGCGCCGGCCCCGTCGGTGAACAGGGACGCGCTGAGGGGGACGCTGCTCAGCCCGGCCGGCACGACCGTCTCCTGCGGCGCGTCCGCCGCGCCGGCCGACGGTGCCGACAGGCCGAGGCCCGCCGTCGCCGACATCACGGCCGTCGCGACGGCGACAGCGAGACGTGCGCGGGACCTTCCGCGTACGCGCCCGGACGTACGACCGCGGGCGGCCTCACCACCTGCGGCTTCACGAGCGCGCACGGAAGCATGACGACGGCGCATGAACGAGTCCCTCCCCGAGACCGCGGGGGGACATGCGGCCGGTGCGGCAGACCCCCCGCCGCGCCGCGTTCCCCCCGGAACGCGGTGATCGTACAGGCAGCTCACATCATTTGCGCCAGAAGATGTGGTGCGTGACGCCGCTCGGGCTGGGGACGACGTCGAGGTGGTAGCGGTCGCGGAGGTCGTCCGGGGAGTCCCACAGGCGCAGGCCGGTGCCGAGCTTCTGCGGGGAGACGGCGACGTGGAGGGCGTCGATGAGGCCGGCGTCGAGGTAGGCGCGGACGGTGGTGACGCCGCCGCCGAGCCTGACGTCCTTGCCCTGGGCGGCCTCGCGTGCCCGGGCGAGGACGTCGGCGGGCTCGCCGTCCACGAAGTGGAAGGTGGTGTCGGAGAGGGTGAACGAGGGACGCGGGTGGTGGGTGAGGACGAACACCGGTGTGTGGAACGGCGGTTCGTCACCCCACCAGCCGCGCCACTCGTCGTCCTGCCACGGGCCGCGCTGCGGACCGAACTTGTTGCGTCCCATGATCTCGGCGCCGATGTTGTGGCTGAAGTCGCGGGTGAAGTAGTCGTCCAGGCCGCGGCTGCCGCCGGGGTCGGTGCGGTTGGGCCAGCTCGCCGTGGCGCCGGCCCAGGCGAAGAACTTGCCCGGGTCGATGGCGTGGCCGAAGGGGTGTTCCAGGCTCTGGTCCTCCCCGGCGCCGATGCCGTCGCTCGACACCATGAAATTCTGCACGCGCAGCAATTGGCCGTTGGTCGCGCTCATCGGGTCTCCCTCGTCAGGTCCTGTCGGCTTCCGCCGGCACGGCTTTCCGTACGGGCCGTCCGGCCCGTACGGCTTTCCGTACGGGCCGGACGGCTTCCCGTACGCCTCCGGTACGGGAAGCCGTCCTACACGAGTGCGTCGAACGGGAGGTGCCGCGATCGACAGTGGCGCCCGACTTTTTTCCGGTCTTTTCCAGGAGCACCCGATCGGCCGCCGACCTGCGGCGTTACCCGGTGAAGGCCAGGGTCTGGGCGGCGACCGTACGGGTGTCGCCGCCGGGCGCGGTGCCGGTGGGGTCCCAGGTGCGCTGCGGGGAGGTGGCGGCGGTGCCGCTGAGGCTGAGGGCCAGGCCGCTGTAGCGATTGACCAGGCGGTACGCGGCCGGGCCGGACGCCGTGACGCGCTGGACCGACCACTGACCGCCGACGCCGGCCGTCGTACCGGAGGCGCCGAGGGTGACGGCGGCGCCCCAGGCGCGGCCCGCGTCCGTGCCGGCGTCCACAGTCAGCGGGCGGCCGGAGGAGGCGTCGGTGACGGTGAAGAAGCCGTCACCGGTCGCGGTGAACCTCCACCGCCGGTCGGCCGCCGTGCCCGTGCCGACGGCGACCGCGTCGCCGCGCAGGGTGAGGTACTGCCCGTTGCCCGCAGTGATCCGGTAGGTGGCGGTCGCGCTGACCGGCGGGGTCGGCAGTCCGGCCGGGGACGTGGGGGCGATCGTCACGTTGTGGTACTCGCCGGTGTACGTGGAGCACTCGAAGGAGCAGTAGGAGCGGAAGGTCCGGCCCAGCACGGTGGAGCCGGTCAGGCTCCCGGAGTCCAGGAACCAGCGGTACCAGGCGCCGTTGGGGTCACTGTCGAGCAGCCCGAGGTCGGTCCACTTCTGGGTGGCGAGGTCGTCGGTGGCGTAGAAGTGCAGCGGCGTCTTGGTGCCCGCGTTCTGGGCGACGGAATTCTGCGGGGTGCCGATGTACTTGCCGAGGTAGGAGTCCCAGGCGATGTTCATGACGGCGAGCTGCGAGTTGTCGGGCGAGGTGCCCGCGCCGACCTGCGCCGCCGTGCTGCCGGCGTTGGTCGGGTGGTAGTCGTCGCCGGGGGCGATGTATCCGCTGCCACCGCCGTCCGCCGGAATGATGTCGCTCTCGGCGCCGCCGACACCCGGGGACTGCCAGGAGCCGTCGTACCACTTCTGCCACGAACCGGCCGCCATCTTCCCGGAGATGGGGGCGCGCGCCACGTGCTGCTCCCACACCTGGCCGCCGGGGCCCTTGCTCAGGGTGCGGCTGGCGTAGAAGACGTAGAAGTACCCGGAGGCGTAGTCGGTGAACAGCCGCTGGTCGCCGTCGCCGTAGTACCAGCTCTGCTGCGGGAACTGGGCGGAGTCGTCGCGGGCGGTGCTGTACGGCGAGGTGATCGCCCGGCCGGTGATCGTCCAGGTCCGGCCCTGGTCCTTGGAGACGGCGGTGTCGATGCCGTCGTAGTGCAGGCCGCTGGAGAAGGTGTCGGGGGTGAATTCGTTGTGGACCAGGCCGTGCCAGTCGCCGGTGTCGGGGTCGACCCACACCCCGCTCAGGTCGCAGTAGTTGCGCTCGGAGAAGCCCTGCCGTGACGGGGCGTACGAACTCACCACGCCGGTCGGGCTGTTGTCGCAGCGCCAGGTGGTGTCGTCGTTGCGGTCGGCCGGATTGGCCGGGTTGACGGCGCTGTTGATCGATCCGGCCGCGTAGGCGGTGTCGAAGGTCGCGTGCGTGCCGGTGAAGAACTTCCACTGCCGGGAGTCGGTCGGGCCATACAGGGAGTGCGCCTGCTGGTAGTAGAACTGCCCGTTCTTGTCGAGGTAGACCGACGCCGGGGTGTCGTCCGCGTTCCCCCACGAGACGGCCGGGCCCGCCGAGACGGTGTACGCGGGCGGCGGCGCGGTGGCTGCGGTCCACTGCTGCGCGGTGTTGGCGGGGTCGCACGGGGCGAGCCCGATCCGGGCGTTGTTCACCGTGGCACCCTGCACGGCAAGGCACTTGCCGGACTTGGCGCTGTAGA
Organism: Actinacidiphila alni; assembly: GCF_900112845.1. Classification (GTDB taxonomy): domain Bacteria; phylum Actinomycetota; class Actinomycetes; order Streptomycetales; family Streptomycetaceae; genus Actinacidiphila; species Actinacidiphila alni. The sequence continues at coordinate 600,645 of NZ_FONG01000002.1, read as the reverse complement.
TCGTGCCGTCGGGCAGGTGCGCGAACTTCTGCTGCGGTACGCCGGACACGCAGTCGTAGAGCTGGACGAGCGCGCCGTTGGCGTTGGACGCGCCGGTGACGTCGAGGCACTTGCCGTAGACCCGCACCGTGCCGTCGGGCTGCCACGCCCATGCCTGGGCGGACGAGCCGTTGCAGGTGAAGACCTGGACGACGGTTCCGTTGGCGGTGCCGAAGTCGGCGTCGTCCAGGCACTTTCCGCCGGTGGTGACGGTGCCGGCGGCGGCCGTGCCGCTGACGGGTGCCGCGGCGGCGGGCGGGGGGTCGAGCGCGGCGGCGCCGAGCGGCAGGACGAGCGCGAGAGCGCCCGCGAGGGCGGCACGGCGTGCCGCGGGTATCCGGTGCATGATTCCTCCGGTCACGTGCTGGGGGCGTGGGGGTGCGGGGTACGGGAAGCGCGGATCGTCGGGAACGGATCTTCGGAAGCGGATCGTCAGGAGCGGATGTCCGCCACGAGGCCGTCGATATGGGCGGCCCACTGCGTACGGGTGGCGGGGCGGCCCGCGACGCCCGGCCGGGTCTGCCAGGGCAACGGCCCGCTCTCGCGCCGGTATTCGACGCCCAGGGCGTCGAGCCTGAGCAGATGCGTACGCAACCGGTCGCGGAACGCGGCGACGTCGCGGGGCCCGGCGCTCCACAGCGCCTCGGCGACGGCGCACAGCCGCGGGAAGGCGAAGTAGTCGACCGTGCGCGGCGAATCCATGTGCTCGGTCCAGATGTTGGCCTGCCCGCCGAGGATCCGGGCGGCCTCCGGCGGCGTGAGCCCGGCCGGCACCGGGTCGAAGGCGTACGCGTTCTCCAGGGTCAGCGGCACGGCGAACGGGATCGGCTCGTCGGGGAGTTCGGACTGCCGGTAGTCCAGATACACCTGGTCGTCGGGGCAGGAGACCACGTCGTGGCCCCGGCGGGCCGCGGTCACCGCGCCGGTCATGCCGCGCCAGGACGCGACCACCGTCCCGGCCGGCACGTCGCCCTCCAGGATCTCGTCCCAGCCGAACGGGCGGCACCCGCGCGCCGTCAGGTGGTCGCTCAACTGCCGCAGGAACCACGCTTGGAGGCCCTTCTCGCCGGCCAGCCCGCGCCGCCTGATCAGCTCCTGCGTCCGCGGGTCGTCGCGCCACTCGTCCTTGGGACACTCGTCGCCGCCGATGCCCACGTACGGGCCGGGGAACAGCTCCATCACCTCGTCCAGGACGTGGCGGAAGAACGCGACGGTGCTGTCCTCGGCGTTGAGCAGATGACGGTTGACGCCCCAGCGGGTCCGTACCTCCAGCGGCTCGCCGGTGACGCCCAGCTCCGGATACGCGGCGATCGCCGCCTGGCTGTGCCCGGGCAGGTCGATCTCCGGGACGACGGTGATGTGCAACTGCCGTGCGTAGCCGACGATTTCGTGGATGTCGGCGCGGGTGTAGAAGCCGCCGTGCGGCCGTCCGTCGCCGGGCGCGTCCCGGGCGGCGCCGCGCTGCGACTCGCGCCGCCACGAGCCGACCTCGGTCAGCCGCGGATACCGCGCGATCTCCAGCCGCCAGCCCTGGTCGTCGGTGAGGTGCAGATGGAACGTGTTGAGCCGGTGCATCGCCAGCAGGTCGAGGAAGCGCAGCACGTCGTGCTTGGGCATGAAGTGCCGTGCCACGTCGAGCATCGCGCCGCGCCAGCGGAAGCGCGGCGCGTCCCGGACGGTACCGCCCGGCACCGTCCAGACCGCGCCCGGCACCGGGGCACGGCGGAAGACGTCCGGTGGCAGCAGCTGGCGCAGCGTCTGGCAGCCGTAGAAGACGCCCGCCGGGTCGCCGCCCGCGATCGTGACGCCCGCGGGGCCGACGGTCAGCTCGTACGCCTCGGGCCCGAGGCCGTCGCGCAGTGACAGGGCGACGGTGTTGTCCGAGACGCCGGCTTCGGCGTCGACGTCGGACCGTACGGGCAGCGGCAGACCCGTGGCCGGGCGAAGTGCGGCCTGCAACCACCGCGCCTCGTCGGCGAGTTGCGGTGGCGCGGTAACAGCGGTGTCCGCGTCGAGGCGGAAGGCGGCGCCGGCCGTACGGCTCGACACGGGTGCGGGCAGCAGCATGCGGAGGTCACCCCAGGGGTCGGGAACGCGGTCGGGCAGGCAGGAATGTGGTGAACTGCGTTCAGAAGACGCCGAGTTCGACGGCGAGCACCCGGCAGGCGGCGCCGGTCAGGACCAGATCGGCGTCGTCGGCCAGGGAGCGGACGGTCAGCGACGCGCTGATGGGTTCGAGCGTCCTGGCCCGTACGGTCTCGGCGGCCGCCGCGGGCAGTGCGCCGTCCACCAGGTCGGAAGGCCCGGTCAGGACCACCTCGTTGAGGTTGAGGACGCTGACGATCGGGGCGAGGACGGTGCCCAGCGCCCGGCCGGCGGCGGCGAGGACCGCAGCCCGGCCGTCCGCGCCCGCCGCGTCCAGCCGCGCGCGCAGGTGGACGGCCGAGATCGCCTGGTCGAGGCAGCCGCGCCGCCCGCAGACGCACGGTCCGCCGGCGCCGTAGCCGTAGCCGTCCTCATACGCGTCGCCGTCCCCGCCGCCCACGGTGACGTGCCCGATCTCCCCGGCCGCGAACTGCCCGCCCTCGACCAGCCGGCCGCCGACCACCAGGCCGGCGCCGACGCCGTGCTCGATCGCGACGACCATCAGATTCTGCGTCCGGGTGTCGCGGGCCCGCAGGACGGCGAGCGCGGCCATGTTGATGTCGTTGCCGATGTGCGCGGGGGCGCCGAAGCGTTCGGTGATCCGGCGGGCCAGCGGCAGGTCCGACCAGCCCAGATGGGCGGCGTGCCGGATCACGCCCGTGTCGTCCACGATGCCGGGGGTGCCGACGCCGACGCCGACGACGGTGCGCGGCGCCCGCGCCATCAGCTCATCGAGCAGCCGCATGGCGAGCGCGGCGGCCTCGTCGCCGAGCGCGTCGCCGATCGGGACCTCGGCGCGGGCCATGACCCGGCCGCGCAGATTGACCACCGCGCCGGTGAAGCGGTCGCTGTGCGACAGGTCCAGGGCCACGACGCCGGCGGTGTCGTCGGCGATCCGCACCAGGCTCGCCGGCTTCCCCAGCCGAGTGCCCTCGCGCGGCCCGATGTCGTCGACGAGTCCGCCGGTCATGAGGTCGGTGACGAGCGCGGAAACGGTCGGGGCCGTGAGACCGGAATTCCGTACGAGGTCGGAGCGGGTCATGGCGCCCTGCTGGTAGAGGGTCGCAAGGACGAGGGCGCGGTTGCGGACCCGGCTGTCGGCGGTGTGCGCCTTGGTGCGCGGCGCGGGGCGCCGCTCGGCGGCGGGCGGGAGCCGCAGCAGGCCCCGGTGGGGGCGGTGCGCGGAGGCGGGCGGTCGGGTCGGGTCGGTCACGGGGATCGGCGCTCTCTCGTCGCGGGTCCGGACGGTGATTACCTTAAGACGCTTTACTTAAGACGGTTGAGATAGTCGGAGCGGGGCGGCGCTCCTGTCAAGGGGCCGGACGCGGCCCGCACACCTCACCCCACGCCCTCTTGACGCGGACCCGCCACGGTGCGAAATTTGCTCGCGCCCTGCGCGTACCTGCTCGGAGCCAACCATTTTCGAGCACGCCGCGTCACGTCATGCAGCAGCCCCGGAGACGAGGACGATCACATGACCGAGCTGAGCCGCCGCAAGTTCGTGTCGCTGTCGGCGGGTGCCGCCGCGGTCGGCGCCGTGGGTGCCGCGGGCGTCCAGGACTCCGCCGCCGCGGACGCCGTACGGCCCGCTCCGGAGGCCGCGCCCGCCGCCACCGGCACCCTCGCCGACGCCCGGCACATCGTGATCCTCATGCAGGAGAACCGCAGCTTCGACCACTACTTCGGGACGCTGAAGGGCGTACGCGGCTTCGCCGACCGCGCCGCGATCCAACTCCCCGGCGGCTACAGCGTGTTCAACCAGCCCAACGGCTCAGGGCGGCAGTACCCCTGGCAGTTCAGCGCGACGGAGCCGGCCGGCGGCGCGGACCCCGAGCGCCTCGCGCAGTGCAACGGCGACCTCGACCACAGCTGGTCCACCCAGCACCAGGCGTGGAACGGCGGCCGGCTCGACTCGTGGGTGGCCGCCAAGGGCAATGTCCGCACGCTCGGCCACCTCACCCGCGACGACATCCCGTTCCACTTCGCGCTGGCCGACAACTGGACCGTCTGCGACGCCTATCACGCGTCCGGACTGACCGCCACGGGCCCGAACCGCACCTTCCTGTGGAGCGGGAAGATCTCCGACGCGTCGAAGGACGGCGGCGACGAATCGGGCCTGACCTGGCAGACGTACGCGGAGGCGCTGGAGAGCGCGGGCGTGAGCTGGAAGGTGTACCAGGCGAGCGACAACTACGGCGACAACGGCCTCGCGTACTTCAAGCAGTTCACCTCCGCGCCCGCCGGAAGTCCCTTGCGCACCAAGGGCATGAGCACGGTGCCGAAGGGCACCACCAAGCCCGGGGACGTCGCCGCCGACATCGCCGACGCCATCGCGGCCGACGTCCGGGCGGGCACGCTGCCGCAGGTCTCCTGGATCGTGCCCAACCAGGACTATTCCGAGCACCCTTACGCCACCCCGGCCAACGGCGCCCACTTCGTCCACCTGGTGCTCCAGGCACTCAACGCCGACCCCGCCGTCTTCGACTCGACCATCGTCTTCCTCAACTACGACGAAAATGACGGCTTCTTCGACCATGTCCCGCCGCCCGCCGCACCCGCGGGCACCGACGGGGAATTCCTCGGCGGCACCAACACCGGCCTTGGCTTCCGCGTCCCGATGATCGCCATCTCGCCGTGGAGCAGGGGCGGTTGGGTGAATTCGCAGACCGCCGACCACACCTCCGTCCTGCGCTTCCTGGAGAAGTGGACGGCGGCGATCGGCAAGCCCGCCGCGTGCCCCAACATCAGCGCCTGGCGGCGCAAGGTCTGCGGCGACCTGACCGGGGTCTTCGACTTCGCGCACCCCGTCTTCGGGCTGCCCGCGCTGCCCGACACCTCCACCGGTATCGCCCTGGTCACCTGTGCCGGGCTGCCCAACCCCGCCCCGGTCGCCAACGCGCTGCCCGCCCAGGAGTCCGGCACACGGCACGCGCGCGCCCTGCCGTACCAGCCGGTCGCCGACCTGAACCGGATCGAGTACGGCTCCGGCGGCGTCCAGAAGGTGTGGCTGTCCTTCGCCAACTCCGGTACGGCGGCGACCCACTTGGCCGCGTACGCCAACGCGCACCGCGGCGGCGGCCCCTGGCAGTACACGCTCGACGCGGGCAGCACGGCCGAGGACTTCTTCAACGTCGGCACGGGCTACGGCGCGGGCGCCTACGACCTGTCCGTCGTCGGCCCCAACCGCTTCCTGCGCCGCTTCCAGGGCGACACCGGCAAGCCCGGCAAGGACCTGACCGTCACCGTCCGTTACGCCGTCGACCCCGGCTCCGGCACCCTCGCCGTCCGCTTCGTCCTGGCCAACGCGGGCACCGCGGCCCTCCCCGTCACCATCACCGCCGGCCAGTACCGGAGCGACGGCCCCTGGCACTACACGGTCCCGGCCGGCGGTTCCGTCACCGACTACTTCAACGCCGTGCTGTACAACGGCGGTTGGTACGACCTGACCGTCAGCACCACGGCCGACACCACCTGGTCGCAGCGCTTCACCGGCCATGTGGAGACGGGCGCGCCCAGCGTCAGCGGCTGAGCGGTCACCCGGCTCCGCGCTCCCGGCGGCCCGTCCCGCCGGGGCCCGTTCCGCGGGAGCCCGTTCCGCCGGAGCCCGTTCCGCCGGAGCCGCGACCGTAGAATGCCCTCTGTGACCGACAACACCCCCCAGCGCCCCGACAGCGGGCCGACGCGTACCCCCGAACTGCCGACCCAGTACGTTCCGGCCGAGGTAGAGGTACCGCTGTACGAGCGCTGGGTGGAGCGCGGCTACTTCGAGGCGGACGCCAAGAGCGGCAGGCCCGCGTACGCGATCGTCATCCCGCCGCCGAACGTCACGGGCTCGCTCCACCTCGGCCACGCCTTCGAGCACACCCTCATCGACGCGCTCACCCGGCGCAAGCGGATGCAGGGGTACGAGACGCTGTGGCAGCCCGGCATGGACCACGCCGGCATCGCCACGCAGAACGTCGTCGAGCGCGAACTGGCCAAGGAGGGCACGTCCCGCCACGACCTGGGCCGCGAGGCGTTCGTCGAGCGGGTCTGGCAGTGGAAGGCGGAATCCGGCGGGCAGATCGCGGGCCAGATGCGGCGCCTGGGCGACGGCGTGGCCTGGAACCGCGACCGCTTCACCATGGACGAGGGCCTGTCGCGGGCCGTGCAGACCGTCTTCAAGAAGATGTTCGACGACGGCCTGATCTACCGGGCCGAGCGGATCATCAACTGGTGCCCGCGCTGTCTGACGGCCATCTCCGACATCGAGGTGGACTACCAGGACGACGACGGCGAGTTGGTGTCGCTGAGGTACGGCGACGGGGACGAGACGGTGGTCGTCGCGACGACCCGCGCCGAGACGATGCTCGGCGACACCGCCGTGGCCGTCCACCCGGACGACGCGCGCTACGCCCACCTGGTCGGCAAGCGGATCAGGCTGCCGCTGACCGACCGCAGCATTCCGGTCGTCGCGGACGCCCATGTGGACCCGGAGTTCGGCACCGGCGCCGTCAAGGTGACACCGGCCCACGACCCCAACGACTTCGCCATCGGGCAGCGGCACGGCCTGGAGTCGATCGGCGTCCTGGACGAACGCGGCGTCATCACCGCGCACGGCCCCTTCCAGGGCCTCGACCGTTTCGAGGCGCGCTCCGCGATCGTCGCCGCGCTGCGCGCCGAGGGCCGGATCGTCGCCGAGAAGCGCCCGTACGCGCACTCCGTCGGCCACTGCTCGCGGTGCAGGACCACGCTGGAGCCGCGGCTGTCGCTGCAATGGTGGGTCAAGGTCGAGTCCCTGGCGAAGGCCGCGGGCGACGCCGTACGGGACGGCCGCGTCGCGATCCACCCGGCCGACATGGCGCAGCGCTACTTCGACTGGGTCGACAACATGCACGACTGGTGCATCTCACGGCAGTTGTGGTGGGGCCACCGCATCCCCGTCTGGCACGGCCCGGACGGCGAGACCGTCTGCGTCGGACCCGACGAGGAACCGCCGGGCGGCGAGGGCTGGGCGCAGGACACGGATGTCCTGGACACCTGGTTCTCCTCCGGCCTGTGGCCGTTCTCCACGCTCGGCTGGCCCGAACAGACCGCGGATCTGGAGAAGTTCTACCCGAACTCCGTGCTCGTCACCGGCTACGACCTGATGTTCTTCTGGATCGCCCGGATGATGATGTTCGGCCTCTACGCGATGGACGGCGTCCCGCCCTTCCGCACGATCGCCCTGCACGGCATGGTGCGCGACGAGTTCGGCAAGAAGATGTCGAAGTCCTTCGGCAACACCGTGAATCCGCTGGACTGGATGGACGCCTACGGTTCCGACGCCGTCCGCTTCACGCTCGCGCGCGGCGCCAACCCCGGTACCGATGTGCCGATCGGCGAGGACTGGGTCCAGGCGTCCCGCAATTTCGCCAACAAGATCTGGAACGCGACGCGCTTCGCGCTGATGAACGGCGCCACCGTCGAGGGCGAATTCCCGCCGGTGGAACGGCTGTCGGCGGCCGACCGCTGGATCCTGTCGCGGCTGAACACGGTCGTCGCCGAGGCGGACGCGTACTACGACGACTACCAGTTCGCGAAGCTCAGCGACGCGCTCTACCACTTCGCGTGGGACGAGGTCTTCGACTGGTACGTGGAGCTGTCCAAGACGACGTTCTTCGCCGGCGGCGAGCAGGCCGCGGTCTCGGCCCGCGTCCTCGGCGAGGTCCTCGACGTCACCCTGCGGCTGCTGCACCCGGTCGTGCCCTTCGTCACCGAGACGCTGTGGACGACGCTGACCGGCGGCGAATCGCTGGTCGTCGCGGACTGGCCGCGCGACAGCGGTTTCCGGGACGCGGCCGCCGAGGCGGAGATCGCGCTCGTCCGGCAGGTCGTCACCGAGGTCCGCCGCTTCCGCTCCGACCAGGGCCTCCAGCCCGGCCAGAAGGTCCCGGCCCGCTTCGACGCGGCCGGCACCGCGCTGGCGCCGCACGAGGCCGCCGTCCGCCAACTCCTGCGCCTCCAGCCCGAGGGCGACGGCTTCTCCGCCACCGCCTCGCTGCCGGTCGCCGGTGTCACCGTCGCCCTCGACCTGTCCGGCACGATCGACGTGGCCGCCGAACGCAAGCGGCTCACCAAGGACCTGGCCGCCGCAGAGAAGGAGAAGTCCGACGCCGGGAAGAAGCTCGGCAATGAGGCGTTCCTGGCCAAGGCACCGGACCAGGTCGTCGAGAAGATCCGCGGCCGGCTGGCGACGGCGGAGGCCGACATCGCCCGTATCCGGGCCCAGTTGAGCGGGCTTCCGCAGGAGTAGCCCCCAGCGGAGGCGGGCGGCGGACGGCCGCCCGCCGGTCCCGCTCCGGACCGCCTCCCGGCGACTTTGCCCGGTCTTTACAATCCGTTCCTCCGTCGCTCCGTCTTTTCAGTCGATCCGCATTCCACAGCCCGGCGCGTGACCGGGCGGGCGGACCGACGAAAGTGAGCGACCCATGCGCCGTACTGTCCTGAGCGCCGTGGCACTGGCGTGCACCGCCGTGCTGGCGGGCAGCGTGCCCGCGTTCGCCGACGGGGCGTCCCCGACGCCGTCGCCGACCGTCTCGCAGACCGCGTCGACCGCGCCTTCGCAGGCTCCGGGCGCCGCGCCCACCGCCGTACCCTCCGACGCTCCCGGCACCGCGGCGCCGGCCGAGTCCACGGCGCCCGGGCAGGTCGCCGCGGTGCCGCAGGGGGCGCCCAACACCGGTGTGGCGCCGGTGTCGTCGCACTCCTCAGGTGCCGACGGCGGGCTGATCGGCGCGGGCGCGGCCGCCGCGCTCGCCCTCGGCGGCGGCGCCGTCCTCGTCGTACGGCGCAGGCGGGCGACCGGGGCGTGACACCGCTGTCCAGGCGGGCGTTCACCGCCGCGGCCGCGGGCGCGCTGCTCACCGGCTGCGGCGGCGCCCGCGCGGCGCACCCCTCCGGGACCGGCGGACCCACGACAACTCCCCTTCATACGACGGGGAGTTCGCGGCCACCGGCCAACCCCGTACGGGCGCTGGCGCGTTCGATCCCGGTCGGGCTCCGGATCCCGGCGATCGGGGTCGACACCCCGGTCATGCAGCTGGGGCTGGCGGCGGACGGCACCGTCGAGGTCCCGCCGATCGCGGCGCACGACGAGGCCGGCTGGTACCGGTACTCGCCGACGCCCGGCCAGACCGGCCCGTCGGTGATCCTCGCCCACGTCACGGTCGGCGCCTACGGCGACGGCGTCTTCCGCCACCTCGCCCGGCTGCGGCCGGGCGACCGGATCGTGGCGCGCCTGGAGAACGGCTCACAACCGGAGTTCACCGTCACCGGCGTCCGCACGGTCGCCAAGTCGGACTTCCCGACGGCGGCGGTCTACGGGGACGTGGACCGGCCCGAACTGCGGCTGATCACCTGCGGCGGCCCGCGCTCGGGGTCCGGCTACCTCGACAACGTGATCGTCTTCGCCGAGCTGGCCCCGGCGGGCTCCTGACGCGCACCCCGCCCGGGGCCCGGAATCCGGGCTCCGGACCGCCCGCACCTGTGCGACCCCGACATGGAGAGCGTTGAAACGGTCCCGCGAGAAGGCAGCGTCCGAGCTGTTCGTCGCCTTCTACCCGCGCCTGGCCGGCTGGTGCCGCCGGCTGGTCGACGACGACGAAACGGCGCACGAGATCGCCTCGGAAGCCTTCACCCGGCTCTGGGCGCGCTGGACGGCCGTGGCCGAGCCACGCGGCTTCCTCTATGTCACCGCCACCAATCTCGTACGGGACCACTGGCGCAGGCTGGAGCGCGAACGCCGGGCCGTCCGCCGGGCCACCGCGGAAGCCGCCGTCCGGCCGCCGCCCGAACCGGCCGACCCCTCGCTGCGGATGCTGGTGCAGTCGTTGCCGGAACGGCTGCGCGTACCGATCCTGCTGCACTACTACGCCGACCTGTCGGTCCACGAGATATCCCTGCTCACCGGCCGCAGAAAGGGCACCGTGATGTCCGACCTGCACACGGCCAGGGAACTGCTCCGCGCCCATCTGAGGAGAAGCCTTGATCACACGGTCTGACGACGACGGTCAGGACTTCGACGGCGAGGACTTCGTCGATCCCGACGACCCGCTCACCGTCATCCTCCGGCCCGCCCCCGGCCTCCTCGGTCTGCCCCCCGGCCGCTACGAGCGGATCCGCCGTGGCGCCGCCCGTCGCCGCCGGCTGCGCATCACGGTCGGCGTCACCCTGGCCGCCGCGGCGGCCGCCCTGATCGCCCTCCCCCTGCGCCCGTCCGGCCCACCCGCCCCCACGATGCCCGCGGCCCCACCACCGCCGCCCCCGACCACGACCTCTCCCCCGGCCGACGTCTCCCCCGCCCCCACGGCGACCCCCACGAATCAGTCCGCTTCCCCCACGGCCTCCCCCTCCCAATGGGCCACCCCGCCGTCCTCCCCGGCCACGGCCCCCCTCGACCCGCTCCCCACAACACCCTCGTCCCTCCCCGCCCGTTGACGGCCCCGCGTCGCGTTCGGCGCGCCACGGGGAGCGGGGCGCCGTTATGACGGCGGGGCGTCGTCCGCCGGGAGGAGTTTCGTCAACAGGGCGAGGAACTGGCGGCGTTGGGCGGCGGTCAGGGGGGCCAGGAGGCGGTCCTGGACGGCGTCCACGACGGCGTCGAGTTCCGTCAGCCGGGCGGCGCCGGGCGCGGTGATGGTGACGATCTTGCGGCGCCGGTGGTCGGGGTCGACGGAGCGTTCGACGAGGCCGTGGGACTCCAGGTCGGACAGGGCCGCCGTGACGTCGCTGCGGTCGATCCCGGTCGCGCGGCCGAGGTCGGCCTGGCTGGCGGGGCCGCTTTCGTCGAGGGCTGCCAGGAGGCGGTAGTGGTAGCCGCGCAGGCCCCGCCCGGACGACTCGAACGCGGCGGCGAGCAGCCCGGAGGAACGGGCGAAGGCGCGGCTGATCAGCCAGGTCGTGCGGTCTTCGAGGCGGGCGGGCGCGCGGCCCCCAGGGGGGCTCATGGGGTGCTGCGGCGGGTGGCTCTTCGGCATGGACAGACGATATCAATTGTTGGTGCGGCCAACACTTGCTATGTTGGTCGCACCAACATTCATTCCGGACGGGAGACCGACCAATGGACCAGCCGACCATGCCCGCGAACCCGCGCGTCCTGATCGTCGGGAGGAGTCCCGGCGTGATCACCGGCGCCGCGGACCTCCTGCGCGGCAAGGGCTTCCGCGCCGACGCGACCAACCTGTTCGCCGACGTCCTGACGGCGTACGACAGCACCGCCCTCGACATCGTCGTCTTCGGCGGCATGGTCCCGCCGCCCGCCAAGCAGCAGCTCATGGACGAGATCTCCCGGTCCAACGGCCGCGTCGTCTTCGTCCAGGGCCTCGCCGGCATCCCCGGCCTCGTCGCCGCCCAGGTCGAGGGCGCCGCGTCGAGCGCCCCGGGCACACCCGACGACGCGCGGTACGACGCCGCGACGCGTACGGTGCGCCTCACCCTCCGCGAACCCGCCGACGTCACCGTGGACGCCTGGTGGATCAGTTCCTTCGCCCCGCCCGAGCCCACCAGCACCTCCCTGCGCGTGACCGCGGGCGACGGCCCTCTCGCCGCCGGGGAGCACGCGTTCGCGCTGCCCGCCGAGGTGCCGGCGGAGGCGTCCTTCGTCACCGTGCGCGTCGGACCCGCCGTCCACGCCTTCACCGTCGGCGCGATCCCGGAGTCGATACGGCGCCTGGCCACGGCCGGTACCGCCGGCGGACCGCCCGCGCTCCCCCCGGTCCGGCCGGTGGCCACCCACGACCACGGCTGACGTGAAAGGGCCCCTCCGGGCCCTACCGCGCGAGGGAGCGCGCGGCCGGGCCGGAGGGGCCGGGGACAGTCGGGCGTCAGGCGTCAGTGCCCCTTGCCGCCTCCCCAACTCGGCCCGTGGTTCGGGCTGGTGAGGTGGAAGCCGACGGAGTACGTACGCGTGACCGAACCGTTGGCCGAGGTGATGGTGATCGTGCGCGTCGGGAACCGGGACCGCGGCCCCGACGAACCGAGCACCGTACTGCCGTCGGTGACCTTCACCCGCGCTCCGGCCACGGCCGGGACGGCGGTCAGCGACGGGAGCCTGGTGTTCGTCGGCCAGTCGACGACGTACGTGGAGACCGCCGGGTCGAAGCCGTCGATCCGCACCCCGCCGACGGTGATCGCGTCGGCGTCGGCGACGCTCGCCCTGGTCGCGTCGGCGATGTTGGTCACCGTCACCGACCCGTCGGCGTTGACGACGACGTGCGCCGCCATCGCCGCCGCGAGATTGACCCGCTCCCAGCTCGCGCCGCCGTCCGCGGAACCGCCGGTGAGGTCCAGCGGGTAGCCGGAGTCGGTGGCGGTCTGCTCGATGACCTGGGTGCGCTGCTCGGCCGTGAGGTCGGGGAAGGCGGTGGTCAGCAGGGCCGCGGCGTCCGCGGGCGCCGTGAGATCCTGCCCGGCCTTGCCGACCCGCGAGAAGCCGTAGCTGAGCCGCTGCGTGTACAGGTCGACGTCCTGCGCCGTGCTGAGCCCGGCGTAGGGGTCGCCCGCGCAGGCCGTGAGCGTGTCGCCGTAGCCCTCCTTCTCGCACTGCTGGAGCAGCACGTTCTCGATCTCGGTGTGCGCCTGCATCAGCAGCCCGGCGAAGTCGGGGTCCGCCCAGCGGTGCGCGACGGTGGCCTGGCCGCTGATCCGGCCGCCCATGACGTCCAGCGGGTAGTGGAAGCCGAGGATCAGGCGGTTGTTGCCGTATTCCGAGGTGCGCGCCAGGATCGACGGCGCCAGCTCCGGCAGCAGCGTGGCGAGGATCGTGCCCGCCTCGTAGCCGCCGTAGGTGTGACCGCTGGGGTACGAACCGCTGCCGGCCAGACCGCTGTACGAGCCGTCCTGCGACTCGTAGATGTCGCCGCCGTCGCCGACGAAGCCGAGCCGTACGTACGGCCGCAGGTAGCCGAAGTGGTCCTTGGCCGCGTCGTGGGTGTCCAGGCTCTTGGTGACCCGGCCGAACAGGGCGTTGGTCTTGGGCAGTTGGCCGCTGTTCAGGGCGTCGGCGTAGATCTGGCCGAGCCGCGAGCCGAGGCCGTCGGCCATGGTGACGGTGGCGCTGTGGGTCGCGTCGACCTCGGCGCGGTCCACCTCCTTCTGCGTGGCCGCGTTGTTGATGCTCACGTCGATCAGGTCGTTCTCGGCGGTGAGAGCGGTGCCGTTGGCGACCTTGGAGTTGGGCGCCAGGATGTCGCTGCCGAGGTGGTCGAAACCGCTGAGCAGGTCGTTGAAGTAGTCGGTGCCGTCACCGGTGGCCGGCCACTTGTCCGAGCTGTACGCGGCGTTGAGCGTGTCGTCGGGGAACGGGGTCGGGGTGTACGTGTCGGAGGCGGCCGTCGCGACCGGGGCCGAGGACGCCGTGTCCGCCGACGTGCCCGCGAGCGTCACCGCCGTCACGCCCGCCGTGTGCGCCTTCGCCCCGCTCCTCGCGGTCAGCAGCGCGGAGGTCGCCGTACCGGGGACGTGGACGGTGGTGCCGTCGTCCAGGGCCACGGTGTAGCCGATCACCGGGAAGCCGCCGTCGCCGGCCGGCTGCCAGGTCACGCGGACCTGCTTGCCGTGGGTGACGACCCCGGTGGTGTGCGGGTGCTGCGGCCTGCCGCCGCCGGTCACCACGGGCGCGGTGGCGGGGCTCTGCCGTGACGTGCCGACGGCGTTCACCGCCTGGACGCGCGCGGTGTACGAGCGGCCGGCCGGCAGCCGGGTGAAGGTCGTGGCGCGGCTGCCCGCGTCGGCGACCGTGACCTGCTGCCCGTCGCTGAGGCTGACCTTGTAGCCGGTGACGGGCGAACCGCCGTCGTCCGCGGGCGCGGCCCAGGCGACGGTCACGCTCGTACCGGAGGACGTCGCCGACACCGCGCCGGGCACGTCCGGCACCGTCTTCGGCTTCGTCCGCAGCCCGGCGACCGCCCGCTTCAGGGCGTCGTACCGCGCGGTGAGCACCGCGTCCGTGCTTCCGGTGTCCGCGACCGCGGCCTTCGCGGCGGCGAGCGCGGAGGTGAAGGCGGACCAACTGGCGTCCGTGTAGCGCGCGTTGTCGAGCGCGGACGCGGTCGCGACCAGGCTCTCCAGCGTCAGCCGCGGCAGCGGGATCAGCTGGTTGGCGGCGAGCGTCAGGCTGCGGGTCTGGTTGTCGACCTCCAGCTGGGTGACGCCGTCCGCGTCCACGAGGGCGCGTGCGGCGGCCAGTTCGCGCTGGAACACCCCGAAGTCGATGGTGTCGTAGCGCGCCGCGTCGTCGGACAGGCCCGCGTACTGCTCGATGGCCTTGCGCAGCGCCGTCGTGTCCGTGGCGGCCGGCGCGTCCACATGGCTGAAGGTGATCCGGCCCAGGTTCGCGACGTACGGGTGCGAGGAGTCCGGGGTGGTGGTCAGCCGCAGGTGGACGCCGTGCGTGCCCGTGATCGCCTTCGGCAGCGTCAGGCTCGTCGTGCCGCCGGACGACCAGGCGCTGCCGGTGACGGGCAGCGGGATCGTCGCGTACGGCGTGCCGGGGTTCGCGGCGTCGAAGGAGTCCAGGTAGAGCTGGACGGCCGAACCGGTGCCGCAGCGCGCCGCGTTGTTGACGTACGTCAGGGTGACGGTGGTCTTCGGCGAGCTGCCGAAGTCGATGTCGCCGTAGTCGAGCCACGCCCCGTCGTACGTGCCGCCGAGGTCGGTGGTGGTGCCCGCGTCGGTCCAGCCGACCGGTTCGCTCTTGAGGCCGCCGCCGCTGTTGGACTTCCACGCGGTGGCGTCGAAGCCGGCCGGGGTGTCGGCGGCCCTGGTCAGGGTCAGCGAGTAGACGTTGGCCACGTACGGCTGGTCGGACGTCTGCGTGCCGGAGACGAAGTCGGCGTACACGTCCTGGACGCCGGCGAAGACACCCGGGTCGAGCCGCACGGACGTCGAGGCGACCGTGCCCCAGCCGGAACCGGTGTAGTCCAGCGGGACGGTGACGGTCTTCGCGCCGTCCTTCGAGCCGAGGTGCAGCTCGATCCGCGAGTCCGAGGCGGCCCGCGACTGCGGCTTGTCGTAGCTGACGGTCACGGTGTCCGCGCCGTCACCCAGGTCGGTGCCCTTCCACTGCGCCCAGGCGCCGTTGGTGACGTTCTCGAAGATGCCGCCGGAGACCTTCAGCGGCAGCGAACCGTCGCCGGTCGCCGTGGTGTTGGTCGCGCCCAGCGTGGCGAGCGTGGTGACGGGCGAGGACGTGACCGGGTTCGGCGAGAACTGGTAGCGGTCGAAGTTCGCCACCCACTGCTGGCCGGCCGGGGCGTGGAAGACGAAGGTCGCGCTCCCCGCGGACAGCAGCACGTCCGGGTCGGTGATGTCGGCCTGGACGGTGGTGTAGTTCTGCCAACTGCCCGTGCCCGGCAGGGACACGGCGGCGACGACCGGGCCGTCCGCGCCGCCCGCGTGGATGTCGACGCTGCTCGGCTTCGCCGTCGTGGCCTGCGAGTTGGCGTACCGCACGGAGACGCTGCGCGGCGCGACGCCGCCGAAGTCCAGCTTGTTGTACCGCTCCCAGGCGCCCTCGGTGACACCGCCGAGGTCGCCGTCGGAGTAGTACGCCTCGCTGACCAGGCTCGGGCCCTCCTTCTGGTCCGGGCTCTCGGCCTGGAGGACGGCGTAGCCGCCCTCGTCGATGGTGAGCGCCGCGACGGCCGACTCCAGGTTGTCCTGCGCGGCCATCAGGGTGCCGGTCCCGGACGCGGTGTCCGCGAGCACAGTCCTGGCGTGCTCCAGCGCCGCGGTGAACACCTGCCAGGAGCCGTCGGAGTAATTGCCGCTGCGCACCAGGGACGCCTGGTCCACCAGCGTGCTCAGGCCCGCCCGGTAGACCGCCGCGGCCGACAGCAGCAGCGGGTCGGTCGCGGAGACTCCGGTGCCGGTCACGGTCGAGGCGCGCGTGCCGTGCGCGAAGGCCGTGTCGCGGAAGGCGATGGTGTACCGCGCGTCGGTCTTCGCCGTGCCGGAAAGGCTCAGCGTCGCGGTCTGCCGGCCGGCGACGCGCAGATCGGCGCGGACCCCGGCGGGCAGTCCCGTGACGGTCGCCGCCCCGGTGCCGGTGAGGCTGGTGCCCTTGCGGGCGGCGAAGTCCGCCGGTCCGTTCAGGGTGAGCTGGACGCTGCCGTGGACGGAGCCGTCCGTGCCGGTCGCGACGCTCGCGGGCCGCGCGGAGACGACCGTACCGCCGTGACTGCCGCCGCCCGTACCGCCGTTGTCGGTGTCGAGCGAATACGCGGGCTGGGTGCGGGCGCCCCACTGCGAGGGCTTCGCGCCCATCGTGAAGTCCAGGGTGCCGCCCGCGATGATCTGCGAATAGTCCAGCCAGGTGTTGTCGAAGCGCTTGCCGTTGAGGGTCGCGCCCTGCACGTAGAACTTGCTGGCGGAGACGCCGTCGGCCTTGACCGTGAAGCGGCTGCCGTTCGCGTAGGTGATCGTCGTGGAGTCGAAGAAGGGGCTGCCGATCTGGAACTGGCTGGAGCCCGCGGTCACCGGGAACAGGCCGAGGGCCGCGGCGACGAACATCGTGGACATGGTGCCCGCGTCGTTGTCCATCGTCGGCAGGAAGCCGTCCGGGGCGAGCTTGTAGACCTGGGTGTTCACCGGCGGGGTGAACTCGCCGCCGCCGCTGGGGGCTTCATTGGTGGAGCCGGTCGCGATGTAGCGGTTCCAGGTGCTGCCGGTGTAGATCTGCCGGACCCACTTCTGCGTCAGGCTCGGCTCGCCCACGTAGTTGAAGAGGTACGGCGCCTGGAGGTCGATCTCGTTGGCGTTGGAGTGCAGCATCGTGGAGCCGTCGTTCGTGGCGGAGTCCTCGCCGAACATGTGCTCCACGGCGGCCTTTCCGGCCTTCGCGCCGCCCATCGCCTTGATCAGGCCGCCCATGTCGTAGGCGTCGTACCAGTGGTACTGCCACAGCGTGCCCTGGTAGAGGCCGGCCGCCTCGAACTTCTCGTAGTCCGCGGCCTGCCAGTCGCCGCCGGTCGCGCGCGGCGTCAGCAGGCCGACCTTCGTGCCGTCCGACGCCGTCCAGGCACCGGACTTGACCAGGTTGTCGATCGCCATCGTGGACTGCGTACGCAGCTTGGCGGCGTCCGCGTCCTTGCCGAGCGCGCCCGCGATCACCGACAGCGCCCACTGGTCGTAGCCGCGCTGCACGGTCGTGCCCGGGTCGCCTGAGACGTAGCCCTGCCGCAACTGCGCGCCCGTGTAGTACCCGGCGTAGGACAGCAGCGCGGGATACGCCTCGTCCAGCCGGTCGAAGTTCTTGTAGCCCTTCGACACCGCGTCCGCGATCACCACCGCCGAGCGTTCCCAACGGACCGTCGGCACCGAGTGGGTGAGGCTGCCCAGGCTCTTGCCCGCCGCGTGCGCGTCGGCGAACAGCTCGATCAGCGACTGCACCATGTCCCGGTACGTGGCCGGGTCGATGTACGCCTCCACCGAATACTTGCGGAAGTCGTCCCAGGTGGACCAGCCGTCGTAGTACGTGAAGCCGTTCGTACGGTGCACCGCGCCGTCCGCGCCCCGGTAAGTCCCGCTGGTGCTGGTGGCGTTCACCGGCAGCGCGTACATCCGGTACAGGTGCGTGTAGAACTCCTTGGTCAGCGTCGACTTCGGGTCGGCCGCCGCCGAGGCGTGCACGTCGACCGCGCCGAGCGAGCTGTTCCACTCCGCCTTGGTACGGGCCCGCGCCTGGTCGAAGGTGAGGCTGCCGACCTCGTTCTTCTGGTCGGTGACGGCCTGTTCCGCGCTGATCGGCGACAGCGTGACGCGCAGCTCGATGTCGCCGCCCGCCGCCTTGTCGAAGCCGAGCACCGCGCCGGTGTCGGCGGCGTCCTGCGACGTGGCGTCGCTCAGCGTGCCGTTCGCGCCCCAGCTCTTCAGCGACGTGACGGGCACGTTCGTGGTGGCCGCGTAATACATCTGGTACGAGGCCCCGTTGAAGGAGCCCGCGATCAGTCCGGTGATCGACGTCGTGCCGTCCGGGAGCGTCGTCGCCTTCAGCGTGGAGCGGGTGCGGCTGGTGAAGTTGTTCGCGAGGTCCAGGACGAGTTCGGGGCTCGAACCGGCCGGGAAGCGGTAGCGCTCCAGCGCGGTGCGCGTCGTCGCCGTCGTCTCGGCGTCGATCGTGCCCGGCCCCTGCGTCACGGCGGACGCGCTGCCGGAGACGTTTCCGAGGCCGACCCGGTAGTAACCGGGCGAGGCGTCCTCGTCGTCGTGGCTGTAGCTGTGCGCGTACGTGCCCGGCGCGGGCCGCTTGTCGTACGTCACGGACGTCGGGACCACCAGCAGGTCGCCGCCGCCGCCCGAACCGCCGACGCCGTCGAGGTCGGTGGCGGTGAAGCCCGCGATGTGGTCCTCGTTGTAGTCGTAGCCCGCGTGGTTGCGGTTCGGCGTGGTCATCGGATTGACCTTGGCCAGGCTGTGCGGAGCCTCGGCGCCCGGCAGGTCGTTGCCGTCGTCGCCGGCCGTCGACACGAACGGGTCGACCAG
Source organism: Actinacidiphila alni (assembly GCF_900112845.1). GTDB lineage: Bacteria > Actinomycetota > Actinomycetes > Streptomycetales > Streptomycetaceae > Actinacidiphila > Actinacidiphila alni. The sequence continues at coordinate 581,961 of NZ_FONG01000002.1, read as the reverse complement.
CTTGGTGTAGTCCGTACCGCTGGAACTGCCGCCGGACTTCGCCGAGTCGGCGCCGGGCGCCGCGACGGCCGTGCCCGCGAGGGCGGCCAGGCCGAGGGTGCCGGCGAGCAGCGCGGCGACGGTGGTCCGCAGCGGTCGCGGCCGGCGGCGGGCGGTCCCGGGCGGCAGCGCGCCGGGCGGTGGGTATGCGGATCTGGTGGGCACGTGACCTCTCCGGCGGCATGGCACTCCCGTACGCGTCCGGCGCGCGATCTCTGGACAACGTTGTCAAGATCAGCGCCGGACGGTGCGGAAGCGGAACGGCAGTGGACTAGCGGCAGTATCACCGCCGCAGTCACAGACGTCCACCATCAGACACGGAGAAGGCGTACGAGGGGCGAACGGAATCCGCACAACAGGGGGCGGAACGGGCCGCGGCCGGGCTCCTTGGGGGGAGCCCGGCCGCGGGGTGAGCCGGATCAGCTCGTGATCAGCGCACGTTCAGGAAGGGATCAGCAAGGGATCAGCAGGCGCCGAGGTCCTGCCAGACGCCCCACTCGCCGGTGGTGCCGGGCTCCTCGCCCTGCGTCCACCACTTGGCCTTCCAGTTGTGGCCCTTCCAGGAGACGGTGTTGCCGCCGACGTAGACGGCCGAGGAGCTCCAGGAGGCGGTGGTGCAGCTGGTGCCGCCGGTGGTGCCGCCGTTCGTCGTACCGCCGGTGGTGGTGCCGCCCGTGGTCGTACCGCCGGTGGTGGTGCCACCGTTCGTGGTCCCGCCTGACGTACCGCCGGAGCCGCCCGCGTACGCCAGGAAGGCGTCGGTGAAGGCCAGTTGGCTCTGGCTGATCTGGCTGCACGTGGACAGCGAGTTGGCGCCGCCGCCGCACTGCTGGTCGCGGGTGACCGCCCAGAAGGCCAGCCGCCCGACGCCGTGCTGCGAGGCGAAGTTGACCACGGTCTGGGCGTCGGCGAGCGTGAACGTCGAACCGTCGTCGTTCTTGCCGATCATCGGCGTGATGCCGAGGTTGCCGTAGCCGTAGCCGGAGTCCACCGCCTGCATCTGCGCCATCGTGGCCTGCGCGGCGGAGACCGAGCCCTGGCCCATCTCGGTGCCGGTGCCCGAGTAGAAGTCCATGGTCATGATGTTGACCACGTCGATCTTGACGCCCACGGTCTTGGCGGCCTTGACGATGTTGACGCCGTCGTTGGTGAGCCCGCTCGCCAGCACCGGCAGCGTGACCGAGAACTTCAGATTCGGGTTGGACGCCTTCAGGTCCTTCATCGCCTGCATCTGCCGCGTCGCGGCGGCGGTGTCGGCGACGGCGGCGCCCTCGATGTCGAAGTCCAGCTGCGTGACGCCGTAGTCGTTGATCAGGGCCTGGTAACCGGCCTCGATCGCGCTCTGGTTGGAGCACGTCCACGCCAGCGGCAGGCCGGCGGCGCCGCCGGAGGAGATGATCAGCGAGGCGCCCTCGGCCTTCGCCTTCGCGATCAGCGGGTCGGTGAAGGAGTCGTTCCCGACCGGGAGCGTGTCGCCCCAGATCTGGTTGCAGCCCGAACCGAGGACGAAGGCCGCCGTGTACGACTTGAGGCCGTGCCCGGTGATCGCGGTGTCGAGCAGGCCCTCCTGGCTGTTCGACATGTCGACGTACGGGGCCACTGCATAGACATCGGTCGACGCGGCATTGCCGTCGGCGGCCATGGCGACGACCGCACCGGCGGTCGCGAGCGTGAGCGCGGCGGCCGAAGCCGCCCATTTCGCAAGGCGCATGGAAAAGCCCCTCGGCGTGGAGTGGTGGGGGGAGCTGTGCTTCTCTCGGGCCCGAGTTGGTACGTACCAAACCGCGCGCGGCGCGCCGCGTCAAGAGGACTAGACCAAATTTCCCGGTTCGGGATCCGCCTCGGCGACCAGTGCCCGCGGCGCGGCCTCGTACTGTTCGTGGTCGAACCGGAACGGCCCGAACGCCGTGCAATCGCGCCGCGTGCGGTGCGGCTGCCCGAAGGAGTCCCAGGTCACCGGGCCGGGCGTCACCGTGACCCGGGCCATGAGCGGCCGGCACCCCAACTCGCCGCACTCGCACGCGAGCAGAGCCGTCCCATGGTCCACCGCCACGGAGGGCCGCCCGGGAAAGTGGTCGTCCAGCAGCCGTCCAGCAGCCGTCCGGCGGCCCGAACCGGTAGTGGTCCGGGACAGGCCGCCGTACGCCTCGCCCGCCGGCCGCATCCGCGCGGCGATCTCGAAGCTGTCGATCGACTCGATCAACTCGATCAACTCGATCAGCGGTACGCCGTCGACGCGGGGAACGCTCAGCGCGAACGCGCCACGTTCTCCGGGGACCAGATGTCGATCACGATCTGCTCGTGGTGCGGCCGGGCCGCCGCCGCGCCGTTGGCGTAGTTGGCGTCGACCTCCGCGGCCTCTGCGGCGTTCGGGACGGCGTTGGTGCAGGCGGTGCCGGGGCCGTGGCCGGACATCAACTCGGAGCAGGGGCCGCTGTAATCGTCGAGGAGGCCGAGGATGTGGCCGGTCTCGTGGGCCGCGATACGGGTCACGTCGTACCCCTCGTCGACCGCCTCCTGGCCGAGCTGGACCTGGCCGCGACGTCCGCCGGGGACGATCGGGCCGAGGGTCGTCTGCGGCCAGCCGCTGGTCGCGGTGTAGACGAAGTCCGCCCTGCCGCCCGAACTCACCGGCTGGAGCCGGACGTTGTGGACGGCGCTGTTCCAGTTCGCGACGCCCCGCGTGATCGCGGCCGACCACGTACCCGCCTGCCGTGCGTCGTAGGTCAGCGTGACCACGGCCGACGGCGCCTTCGGCGCGGCCTGCGCCGACGCGACCCCGGACGTGACACCCAGCGCGGCCGGCAGCAGCGCCGCCACGGCGACTATGCGCTTGATCATGGATCCGTGCACCTCCTTCGCTTCCGTTGCCCCGTGCGTCACAAGAGCACCACGCGCAGCGACGTGCCCACAAGACCCGCTACGGCAGCGGCCGGTGCGTACCCCGGCCGTGCGCGTCCGGTCGCCGCCATACGGCCGCCAGCTCATCCATATCCGCGAACCGCGGGCCGGGAACGGTCTCCCGTACCGCCTCGCCGTTCAGCCGGTACACCCTGTACTCCACGCACTCCTTGTCGAGCAGGCAGCACACCCCGCCGCTCGCCGCCGTGAGGCCGGTGAACACCTCGCGGACGCTCGCCGAGCGCTCGAAGAGCAGGCTCATCCGCGTGGTCGCCGCCATGAAGTCCAGCGAGGCGAAGCCCGGAGCCGACGGGCGCGCGAACTCCACGGTCAGGTAGACGTATCCGATCGCGACGCGACCGAGCGGATCGACGTCGAGCCCGTCGGCCGGCGCGCGCCGACGCCGCCACTTGGGCCAGCGCCTTGCCGACACCGCCCGCGGGTACGACGATCTCGTAGCTGTAGCCGAGCCCCATACGCCCCCTCCCCCGTCCGCGCGCTGCCCCCGGACCTCGTGACGCCGCTCGGCCGGGACGAGGAGCCCGAGGTCCGCCGGCTGATTTCCGTACCTCCCGCACGACCGGGCGACCGCCGCCCCGGCCGCCTCCACCCCCTCCCTCCCCACCCACGTCATGCACCACGTCCTGAACCGCATCCGCGGATAGGCGCTCGCGATCACAAGCCCACCGGCCCGCTCAGCCCGATTCAGGGCTCCTGTACGTTCCGGTTTGCACGACCCGACCGAAAAAGGTGCCGCCACTGATCTCATTGTGGACTCGGTCGCTGGTCACCTCCGCCGCCCCAGGGAGGTCGTCCAGAATCTCGCGAAGCGCCCTGGCGAACTCTGCGTCATGCTCCACTGCATCTTCCAAGGCCAGTTCCAAGCGCTGGCGGGTCCGCGAAGAGGGGCTGTCACGCCCCGCATCCCGTTCCTCTTCCGCTCGCAACAGCGCAGGCTCCTCTCCCAGCTTCCGACTGACCAACTCGTGCACCCTGCTCATTCCGACGTCAAGCGAACGATCGACCTCGGCGTCAGCCTGTTCCCCGACTCGTCGGACCTTGCGGAACAGCCACCCAAGTACGCAACCAACTGCGATCTCGACCACTGCTACCTGCCCATCACCTAGTGGCTTCCCTGGCCTACGCGGACCGCAGACCGACTCCGATCCGGCGTCGCACCTGGTCGATCAGCTCGGACGTGTCGGCAGCCCGCTTCTCATCGCCGATATGATGATAAAGATCGACAGCAAGCTCGAAATTCTCCAGGGCCTCGGCGTTGCGGCCGACTTGGAGGAGCGCGTGAGCGAGGTTGCTGAGCTCACTCGCCGTGCTGTGATCATCATTGCTCTCGAGAAAAGCTTCCAGAGCGAGCGTGTGCAGTCGCACAGCCCTGTTCCATCTGCGCTGCTTCTGCCGGACAACAGCCATATTTCCCAAAGTCATCGCCTCGCCACGGCGGTCCGTCAAGTCCCGGAAAATATCCAGCGCCTCCTGCTGCGCGGTCAGGGCAGCGCCGAAGTCTCCAGCTGCGACAAACGACCCCGCGAGGTTGGCCAGTTCCACTGCCCGCTCGTGAGGCATGAGAAGGCCGTCCGACACCGCAAGCGCACGCTTGTGCAGCTCGACCGCCTGTTCGGCCATTCCGTCGTTACGTGTCACTTTTGCCAGAGTGCCCAGCGCCTTGGCGTAACCACGGAGGTCACCATGCTTCTGGAATATCTTGACGGCCTTGCGGAGGACCTGGGCCGCTTGCTCGAACTGATCCAGCTCGATAAGGGTCTCGCTCGAATTAATCAGGGCGCTTGCTACCCCGAGCTGCTCTCCAACCTGCTTGAACAGCCGTGCGGCCTCGGCATGAGACACCACGGCCTGCTGAAACTTGCGCCTTTCATGAAGCGAAAGGCCGAGGTTGTTAAGGGCGCCGGCCAGGGCTCGCCGATCGTCCATCCTTTTGCAGATCTTGATCGACTTGTTGTGACAGCGTACAGACTTCCGCAACTTGCGCATATCTCGGAGCACGATGCCGAGAGAGCTCAGCAGGGCGGCTTCACGGAAATCATCCTTGGCTCTTCGGCTCGACCTGATGCCCGTCTCCAGCACAGCTCTGGCATCCTCCAAATACCGCATCTCCGCGAGGAACTGCGAGACGGGTACGGCCAGAGCGGCGCAGGTCAGGTCGTCTTCGGCTGCGTGCGCCCAGACGGCAGCGGCGACGAGCGTGTCACGTTCCTCCTCCAGCCAGCACAGCGCCGCTGTCCGGTCGGCGAATCGGACGTCCACCGCCGGATCCGAGGCCCCCGGCCGGAACAGTGTTTCGCACGCCAGCGTTGCCGTCCCGTAGAAGTGAGCAAGGAGACGCATAAGGGATTCGCCCCAGGAGTCGTCGCCTTCTTTGAGCCGTTGACGTGAGTACAGACGTACAAGATTGTGCTGACGCCAGCGGCCGTACGGTTCCCGCGGCTCGACCAGATGCCGGCGGGCCAGGTCAAGCAAGATCCGCTCGGCCTCCTCCGGGCTCTCTCCGTACAACTGGACGGCCGCTTCGGTGGAGAAGTCCGGTCCTGGGTGCAAGGACATCAGCCGGAAGAACTTGGCCTGGTCCTTGGTGAGCCTTCGGTAGGACAGTTCGAAGGCCGCCTCCACAGCGCGTTTCTCGCGGCTCAGCACGGAGAGCCTGGAGTGTGCATCCTCGAGATCCTGCCGTAGCTCGGACACAGGTCGCGTCGGCACGTCCACAAGCAGTGACGCCAGGATCCGCAAAGCCAGTGGCAGACCCCCGCACAGGGACACGACCCGGCCGACTTGATCCGTCTCTTGTGTGGCTCTCGTGTCCTCGGGCAGCGCTATGCGCAGGGCAGCGCCCAGCAGTTCTCTTCCCTCGTCCACCGACAGCTCCCGCAGGCTCAACACCAGGGCGTCCAGTTCCGCGAGAGAGTGCCGCGAGGAGATGAGCGTGCCCGTACTACTGTCGCCCGGCAGGAGGTGATGCAACTTGTCTGTGGCCGGGACGTCGTCCAGGACGACCAGGACCCGTCGCCCCGCATCCGCAAGTGCGGTAAGCACGGAGCGGTAGACGAGCGCCCGGTCCTCCGTCCGCTGAGGAACGTGTTCCGGAGGGATACCAAGCGCCCGGAGGAGAGTGCGGAGAGCCCGTTTCGGCGACACCTGACGACCCTCGTCATAGCCGTGCATGTCAACAAAGAGGACTCCGCCGGGAAACCACCCCGCCTCACGCGACGCTCGGTGGGCTGCCTGCAGGATCAGTTCGGTCTTGCCTACGCCGGCGAGTCCGGACACGGCAACGGTGGCCGGTGTCTCCTCGGGTGCGTCCGGTGCCAGGGCGGCCAGGGTTTGTTCCAATTCCGCACGCCGCCCCGCGAAGGTCGCCGATCGCCGGGGCAGTCCGGCGAGTGCAGGATCCGGGCGGTCGGGGAGCGTCAGGGTGATGTTCTGCCCCTGGACAACGAAGCCGATAAAGACCCCGCCATTGATCTGGTTCACGGTGATGCCACTCATCCCGCAGCCTTCCGATGCCGGGCAACGGCCCTGCTGAAGGTGAAGACTTCGGCCATAGTGAACATGCTCTGGTTCTCTTCTGTGACCATGTATCCAACGTCGCGGCTCGCAAGGATCAGCGCGGGGTCGATACCGGTCTCGGCCGCACGTTCCGCCATTTCCAGCAGGGCATTGTCGAAAAACTCCTTGGTAAGCGGGACGGGGACGTCTTCGTCAGGATCGAAGAAGAGAGGATCATGCGGCTCCGGCTCACGCCCGAACTTCTCACGGAAGGCGACGAGTTGGGCCATCAAGGCTTCCTGCGTCTCTCTTCCCTGTGCAGTGTCCGGCGAGAATCGAACGACGGAGCTGCCGTCGGCGTTCCAGACGCGCTCGACGCCGCTGTCGGACTGCTTGTACGCAGCGGTTGTTTCCGTTGCCTTCTTGCGGACCTTGTCCTCTACGGCCCGGCGTACGGCCTCACGCCGCTCCTCCCATCCGCCGCTCGTCTCCTCGGGCGTGCTGATCGCACTCTCGGGCTCATCCGGCTCGTCCAGAGGATCAGCATCCTCACGGGCAGCGGCGCTCAGATGCATTCTGTTGCGTGTCCCCACCCAGTCGAGAAGATCCGGAGTGATTTCCGTGTCGAGCGTCGATACCTTCGGAATGCCGAGCTCGAAGGCAAGACGTGGCAGCGCGAGACCGGGCGAGCTGGTCCACAACAGTGCTGACGAGGGGATGGGCTCCGTGAACGCAGGCACGGCGAAGAGCCGCCCGAGAGCGTCCGTGGTGGACAGCTCCAGCGCAGGAGCCGCGAGGAGGATGTCAAGCACAGGAACAAGCGTGGAAGCCTCGTCCTGTGCAAGGGCCCAGGCCACGGCATGGTCGCTCAGATCTTCGGCCAAATGCTCGGCGGGCTTCGCAAGAAGCGCCGCATAGAGGGCCGGCAGCAACAACACGGACATCTCTTCCGTCGGCAACCCCAACTCTGCGAACCGATGCAGACCGCTTCGGAGAACAGAGCAAGGAGTGTCGTCGACACGCGACTCCTCAGCTGTGGTGTTCCAGAACCTCCTGATCTGCTTCTTCGCGGTGCCGAGCGGTTCCGGGAGCTGGACATCCGCGGACAGGCCGAAGACCGCCCGGCAGCCCTGGAGAGATTCTTCAGGAAGCAGCCGCCGGGGCAGACGGCGCTGGTCCAGACCGGCTGCTTCGAGCCTTCCGATAAGCGCCAGCATCAGCTCATAGTCGTCCACCGGAAGCCCCAGCTCCTCGCTCGCCAAGACAGCCTCACGAACGAATCGCTGAACGCCCTTCTCATGCACCGTGCCACGCAGAAGTCGCAGCCATGCGTCACGCGCATTGGCGAACTCGATGCCATCCCGAAACCTCCGCGGCCAGGCCGTGCCCAGGAAGAGGGCATCCAGCGGATCGATCTCCTGGAACCAGTACGGCTCGGTCTCTTGCTGCGCCTGCCACAGCGCCACGTATCCGTGGACATAGGCACCGGCAAGGCTGAGTCTTCCCGGCTGGTTGGAGCGCAGCAGCCGTACCATCGCCTCCTCGCCCTGGCCTCTGGCCTCGCTGTCGACCGCGACTCCCTCCAAGGCGGCTGAGGCCGCTTCCCGCGCCTTCTTCTTCCTCGATGCCTTCCCCATGTCCCCTGCCCCCTCCTAGACGCAGGCGCCAACAGCCCCTCACGTTCCGACGCGGACTGGCGCACAAAGCGCAAGCCAACCACACGCGGACCTGCCCGACGGGGCGGATCGGAATTCACAGTCATATGGTCAGCATTGACGTTTTTCCGATCCCTCAAATGATCAAATACAAGGCAAGAACGATGCATCCACTCCGGGCAGGGGCGCACCCGTGTAGCTTCCGAACACCTGGGACAGCACAGCAGCGCCCGACTTGCGTACAAGGAGTCCACTCGATGAGCAGCGAAGACAGCTCCCATCCGCTCGTTCACACCGAAATCATCGACATCACCCCGGACAAATGCACGGAATGGATGAAGAAGAGGGCGTGCAACCGGGTTCCCCTTAAACGCTCCAATGTAGAAAAATTCAAGACAATTTTGCATGGCGGACAATTTCGGACAACGCATCAGGGGTTCGCGCTCGACTGGCACGGCTGCCTCATCGACGGGCAGCACCGCGCCGCTGCGATCATTGAAACCGGCCTGACGGTGACAGCACAGGTTACGTACAACTTGGATCCGGAAACGTTCGCGGCCATCGATGGAGGACGAGTCCGCAGCGCTGGAGATTTTGTGGCGCAGATCACCGAAATGAAGCTGAGCGTTGCCAATGTCTACGGGGCCGCCCTGAAGATCCTCGCCAACCGAACGGCCGGGCTTCACTGGACACGGTGGACCACAGGCCGCCTCACGGCCGAGGAGTTGCAGAATCTCGTCTCGAAGTGGCCCGCGGGCGAGGACCGCATCCTTTCGCTCATCAGCAAGGGGAGGCAATGCCACTCCAGCGCCACGGGGCTTCTCGTCGCCTACAAGATCATCACCGAGGAATGGCCGGAGAGCATCGCTGATCTGTTCTTCGACTACATCGGTGAAGCAAGTCAGGAGTTTATTGGCCGGGATCCGCGGTCCATGTACACGAACACGATGCTCAACGTGAACCGGGGAGTCGTGAGCCGGGACAGCGTGCAGCAGTCGGCCCAGGCCATCAAGGCGTTCAACGCCCTCATCTCGGGCGAATCGATCGGCACGCTGAAGAAAATGAAAATGAGCGGCGTAAAAACGGTCGCCGACCGGAGGACAGGGAAAGCGACCCGGCAGGAATATCTGGCGGATCGCTATCCCGATGTCATCCCTCCCGCCATCAACATCAGTGACAAGTGGCTCGATGAGAGCAGCAGCCTGCTTCTCGACCGCAGTTAAGCCCAGAGCAGGGGGCCTGCCCGACGTTCGCCGGGCAGGCGGCCGCACGGATCAGGCGGGCTTCTTCCACTTCGGCGGGGTGCGGCCGGCGGGGGTGCCGAAGACCGGGGGCGGGGCGGTGACGTGGGCCGGGCCGCCGGAGAGCGGGGGGACGGCCTTGGTGACGGTGTAGGCACCGGGGAGATAGCCGGTGGACGGGGTGCCGACGGTGTGGCCGACGTCGTTGAGCACGACGTCGTAGGCGCCGGGGTCGAGGCCGCGGGTGCTGAGGAGCACCGTCAGGGCGGTGCCGTCGGCACTGACGGAGACCGGCGTCGCGGGGTAGTCGCTGCGGACGCTGCCTCGTTCGAGCCTCACCTGGGTGCCGAGGTTCAAGTGGGCTCCGTGGACCACGACGCGATTGTCGCCGCCGGCGGGTCCTGAGGCGGGCGACAGCGAGGTCACTTCCGCGGGCGGGGTCTGCGTCGCGCACTGCGAGTGGCACACGCCCTGCATCGTGTAGTCGATCGGCGTCCTGGCGTCCCCGGGGCTGATGATGAAGGCCACCTGCGCCGCGGGTGCACTGCCCTCGGCGGTGCACTCGTAGTGGAAACTGCCGCTCTCCCCGATGCACTGGTAGGAGTAGTCGAAGGACGTGCCGTCCCACGGGGTGGGGGCGTACATCCCCAGGGCGGGCGTGCCGGCGGTGGGGTCGGCGAGCGCCCCGTAGATGTCGACGGACTGGCGCGCCTTGATCTGCAGCACGCCGCAGTACGCCGTCGCGGTCTCGGTGAGGCTGCCGCTGCGCAGCGGAATGCCGTCGGCGGACAGGGGGTTGGCGGTGCACTGCGGCACCCACCCGGCGGCCGTGCCGACCCGCCAGGTGTCCACGTGTGCGGCGATCGGGGTGCCCGCGTAACCGAAGGCGACGACTCCGACGACGTACGAGGTCGAGCCGCTGACCCGGCAGGAGGCGCCGTACTGCCGGCAGACGATCGTGCCGGTGGCGTCGACAACGAAGAGTTGCGCCCCGCTCTTGCCGGTGGCGGTCGGGGTCCGTACGGACAGCCACAGCTTGTCCGTGGCCGCGGCCTGGACGCGCAGGCAGCGGGAGTCGAGCGCGGACCCGAAGGTGTAGCCCGTGGACGGGCCGCCCACCGTCAGCGAGGAGGGCGCCGCACAGTTGGCCGTGGACGAGATGTCGCGGCGCACGATGTGGTAGGTGTCCGCGCCGCTGACGCCCACGAGCACCGCGGTGTAGCCGATGCCCGCGGTGAAGCGGCAGGTCGTCGTGGTACTGCCGGAAGTGGTGCACACCTGGTCGCCCGCGGCGTCGTACACCCGGATCGACGCGTTGACGTTGTTCGCGGTGTTCGTGTAGTCGAACATCTCGGCCGTGGAGTGGCCGCCCGCCGGAAGGGCGAGGCAGACGGTCTGCACCCGGGCGGTCAGGCCGACTTGGGTTCCGGTCGAGCCGCCGAACGCGGACTGCGGCCACGCCTTGCACCCGGTGGCGTCGGCGGTGCGCTGCACGCTCAGCCCGAACGCACCGGGCCGCGGCGCTGTCAGCACGAGGTGGAAAGGAGCCGTACCGGTCAGCTTGCAGACGCTGAAGGAGGAGTCGCTGTCGCACTGCTTGACGCCCTTGGCGTCGTAGACCGTCTCCGCCGGGACGTGCCCGTCGTCGGAGGACGTGGCCGCCAGGTACACGCCGTTGCCCGACGCGGTGGGCAGCATCAGGCAGTCGCGCCGGCCCGCCTCCGTCAGATCGACGGTCACCGGGCCGCCGCTGAACCCGGTGTCGCTCGTGGCGACGCAACCCGCGGTCTGCGTGGGCGAGATGAACACCGGCTGGAACGGCTGGTCGTTGATGAAGCTCGGCCGGAACACCATCGCGTAGGTGCCGGCCGCCGGGAAGGTGCACGAGTCGGACCGGCAGAAACGGGTGCCGTCCAGGTGGTAGACGCTCGTCCCGCCCACGTCGTACGTCCCTGCCGCGGGTACCTGGAGCAGTCGGCAGGGGTTGGGGGAACCGGCAGGGTCCGTCCCGTACGCCTGGGGCGCCAGCGGTGTGCAGCCCGCCGGATTCGACAGCCGAGCGATCCGCATGCTGTACGTGCCGGTGAAGTCGTAGAAGCCGCGGGTGATCGCCCGGTACGGGCCGCTGCCGGTCAGGACACAGCCGTCCTGGCTGCTGCCGTCGGCGGTGTCGGTCGAACAGCTGGGCGCGCCCGTCGGGTCGATGATCGTCGTGATCATCTCGGCGTAGACGTCGGCGTTCGCGGCGAGGTCGATACGGTCGCCGGGCGCCGCGTCGAAGGGCCGGCAGTCCACCTGCACCGGGGAGCCGAGCGTCCCGTGCAGCACGGGAAGGTCGTAGGACGTACCGACGGGCGGCGCGCAGCCGTCGGTGCCGGTGAGCGGGACGAGCGCGATCGCGTAGTCCGCGGCCTGGAAGATCGAGGTGTCCTCCAGCAGCAGGGTGTACGTGCCGGCGCCGGGAAGCGCGGTGCAGGTCGTGTCGTCGCGGTCGCTGCACGCGACGTCGCCCTGCGCGGTGTAGAGCGTCCACAGCAGTGAACCGCCGGTGGAGTCACCGCCCTTGAGGGAGACCGCCACGGGTCCCGCGGGCAGCGTCACGGTGCGGCATGCGGTGCCGTCGATCGGCACCGTGCCGGACGCGACCGCTTGGCCCGGATCGCCGAACGGCGCCGCGGCGAGCGTGGCACAACCGGTCGGGTGGGACAGCCGGCTGACGGTCACCGCGTAGGAGACGGCCTGCGCGTAGGTGTCGCGCACGAGCATCCGGTACGGGGCGGTGCCGGTCAGGGCGCAGGTGTTGCCGTACTGCCCGACGTCGCACACCTGCGTGCCGGTCGCGTCGAAGACGGTGCCCCGCACCTCGTACGACAGTCCGCCGAGCCGCAGCAGATCACCGGAGGCGGCGCCGTCACCGAGCGCGTAGCAGGACGCGGCGGCCCCCGCCGCGAGCGAGCCGGTCGACGGCCCGGCGCCGAAGGCGAGATCGGACGCGGTGAGCCGCGTGCACGGGGACGACCGCAGCGAGGACACCGCGAGGGTGTAACCGCCCGTCGTGTACCAGTTGACGACCTCGATCGTGTACGTGCCGGCCGGGCCCGTCGAGCAGGTCGCGGGTGACGCCCCGAAGACGGAGCAGGAGATGTCCGTGCCGTCGGGGCCGGTGAGGGTCGCGTCGACCGAGGCGTCGCCGGTCGGGGCGAGTTGGACCGCCAGCACGTCGTCGGCCACGGTGGTGGTGACGGTGTAGGTGTCGCTGCCGCTCCCGGGGATCGCCGTGCACGCGTGCACGGTGTCGAGCGCCAGCACGCCGCCGCAGTCCGTGGACTGGGTGTTCCTCGGCGCGGCCTGGGTCACGGCGCGCGCCGCCGCCCCGGCGCGCAGCGCCTTCACCTTGGCCTCGGAGGGGGCGGCGGGCTTCGCCTGGGTCCCGGTCCGGGTCTTCGTCCCGCTCCCGGTCTTGGCGGGCGGCTGTGTGCCGGGCTTCGGACCCGTGGGCGTCGGGCTCACGAGTGTCGGGCTCGCGGCCGTCGGACCCGTGGGCGTCGGGCTCACGCTCGTCGGCTTCGGACGTGCGGGCCGCTGGCCCGCCGTCGTCGCGGCCGCCTTGTGCGCCGCGGTGGCCGTGCCGCCGGCCGCGGGCTTAGCGGCGGCGGGCGTGGTCGTGGCGTAGCTGGGCCCCACCCACCCGAGCAGCGCGACGGCCGCGCCGGTGGCAACCGCCGTCGCCACGGCGGCGCCGGCTCTTCTTCGGCGGCGTCCACGGCGCAGGCCGTTCTCGGGCAGCAGAAACATACGGTCCCCCCTCGGAACACGGCCCTGCCGCCCTCGTGACAACCACGCGGACCCCCCAGGGCCCGCAAAGTGTAACGAGCACCTACGACAGCTCACCAGGCGGTTCCGGTCAGCGTCCGCCCACGTCCGCAGGTGCCTGCGGCCCTCCTCCGGCCCCGGGCCGGGAAAGGCTAGGCGCGGCCCAGGCCACGGTACGTCCAGCCCGCCGCTTCCCAGGTGGCGCGGTCGAGGGCGTTGCGGCCGTCGATGATGGCGGGGCGGGTGACGACGGGGGTGAGGTCGGCGGGGGTGAGGTCGAGGAAGGCGCGCCATTCGGTGAGGAGGAGAACGACGTCGGCGCCCTGGGCGGCGGCCACCGGGTCGGTGGCGTAGTCGAGTTGGGGCCGGAGCTTGCGGGCGTTGTCCATCGCCTTGGGGTCGTAGACGCTGACCAGGGCGCCGAGCGCGTGCAGCCGGGTGGCGACGTCGAGGGCGGGCGAGTCGCGGATGTCATCGGAGTCGGGCTTGAAGGCGGCGCCCCAGACGGCGATGCGGCGGCCGGCCGGGTCGCCGCCGACGAGTTCGGTGGCAAGCTGGACGACGCGTTCGCGGCGGCGGAGATTGACGGCGTCGACGTCGCGCAGGAAGTGCAGCGCCCGGCCGACGCCGAGTTCGTCGGCGCGGGCCTGGAAGGCGCGGATGTCCTTGGGCAGGCAGCCGCCGCCGAAGCCGACACCGGCGTTGAGGAAACGGCCGCCGATGCGGGTGTCGTACGACAGCGCCTCGCTGAGCCGGGTGACGTCGGCGCCGCTGGCCTCGCAGACCTCGGCCATCGCGTTGATGAAGGAAATCTTGGTGGCGAGGAAGGAGTTGGCGGAGACCTTGACCAACTCGGCGGTCGGCAGGTCCATTACGAGCATCGGCGGCCGCGGGTCGAGCGGGGCGTACACCTCGCGCAGCACGCTCTCGCCGCCGGGGGCGGCGGAGCCGATGCCGAAGACGAGGCGGTCCGGGCGCAGCGTGTCCTCGATGGCGAAGCCCTCGCGCAGGAACTCCGGGTTCCAGGCGAGCGCGGCGCCCGCGCCCGCGGGGGCAGCGGCGGACAGCCGCTCGGCGAGGCGCTGCGCGGTGCCGACCGGGACGGTGGACTTGCCGACCACCAGACAGGGCCGGTGCAGGTGCGGGGCGAGCGCGTCGATCGCGGCGTCGAGGTAGCTGAGGTCGGCGGCGCCGCCGTCACCGCGCTGCGGGGTTCCGACGCACACGAAGTGCACCTCGCCGAAGGCGGCGGCCTCCTCGTAGGAGTCGGTGAAGCGCAGCCGGCCGGTGCCGATCTGCTCGGTGACGAGGTCGTCGAGGCCGGGCTCGTAGAAAGGGGTGCGGCCGGCCCGCAGTGCGGCGATCCGGTCCGGGTCGACATCCACACCGAGGACGTCGTGGCCGACGGCCGCCATGCACGCGGCGTGGGTGGCGCCGAGGTAGCCGGTGCCTATCACGGTGAGCCGCATCGGGTTCCTTTCCTGGCCGGCGCGCGTGTGCGGGCACGGCTGAGCGCGCATGTCCGACCGCGGAGGCGCGAATACGATCGCCGCGGGCACACCAATGGGCCTGACGTACGCGGCGGAATGGACTGCGCACTATACCTTCGCGTTTCCACACGTCACACGCGTGCGGCGGCATACGCGGCCACCTGCGGATACGCCCCGCGGACGCCGGTCCGGGCAGAAGTCGTGTGGCGAACGTCATATGTCGACGACGGATTCCCACCGCCATACACCGCATTTCGACCACCCAAAAGCGGAATGTGATCGACCGAGAGCAAAAGATTCGCCTTCATTTCACCTGCGGGCGGGTGCCGTTGACACTCCGGGACCGTCATCGTCGGTCGTGCCCGAGGTCCAACGGGAAGCAAGAGGCCATCAAAACCGAGTGAAACGGGACATAGCACGTGATCCCGAAAGGTTGCGCTGGTCGGCCCTTCTTTCCCAAACCGTGCGCAAGCTATCTTCTACCGGGCCCGTACGATCCGCGTACGGTCAACAACGGTCAATGAATGGGCAAGGTTCCGACACGGAACCGCCCCGGGAGGGCGAGAGCCGGCATGCATTCAGTCGTCCACGCCGGAGCTCACCTTCACTGGTACGGAGCGACGGTCGGTTCGCTGCTGCTCGTGAAGCTGCTGCTGTCGATACGCAGGCGGCACAAGCCGGAACTCACCTTCCGGCACCACAAGCGCGGCTATTACGTACACGGCGTCGTGACCGTCTACAACGAGGCGCCGGCCATGCTGCGCCGCTGCCTGGAGTCGCTGCTCGGGCAGACCCTGCTGGTCGACTCGCTGACCGTGGTGGACGACTGCTCGACCGACATGTCCTGCGCGGCACTGGTCCGCGAGATGCGCCCGCAGTTCGAAAAGGCGGGCGTGCGGCTGGACTTCATCCGCTTCCCGGACAACCGCGGCAAGCGGCACGGCCTGGCGGCGGGCTTCGAGATGGCGCGCAACGCCGACATGTACATGTGCGTGGACTCCGACACGGTGCTCGACAAGCACGCGGTCGCGGAGCTGGCGGAGCCGTTCGGCAAGCGCCGCGTGCACTGCGTCACCGGCCTGGTCCTCGCGCACAACCGCGGCACCAACCTGCTCACCCGGCTGATCGACATGCGCTACGTCAACGCCTTCCTCGGCGAGCGCGTCGCGTACTCCCGGCTCGGCTCGGTGCTCTGCGCCTGCGGCTCGCTGGCGATGTACCGCGGCTGGGTGGTGCGCAAGTACCTCGACGACTTCCTCGACCAGCGCTTCCTCGGCCGCCCCGCCACCTTCGGCGACGACCGGCGGCTGACGTACTACTGCCTCACCGAGGGCCTGTCGCTGATCCAGCCGTCCTCGGTCGGCTACACCGACGTGCCGGAACGGCTCGGCCACTACATCCGCCAGCAGATCCGCTGGGGCAAGTCCTTCATCCGCGAGGGCTTCCTGCTGTTCGCCAAGTTCCGCATCGGCCGCATGTACTGGTGGCTGAACCTGATCGAGCTGGTCACCTGGGTGATCTTCACCGGCGGTCTGCTCAGCGCGCTGATCGTGATCGGGATGCACCCGACGAGCTGGAAGATCCTCGCGGTCTATCTCGCCTACATGTGCGTGATGGCCTGGATCCGCTCGGTCCACTACCTGCGCGGCGCGGTCACCGTCGGCTTCTTCGACCGGATGTTCACCTTCCTGTGCGCGCCGCTGTACGCGATCATGAACCTCGCGCTGCTGCTGCCGCTGCGCCTGTGGTCGCTGGCCACACTGCGCAGCACCAACTGGGGCACCCGTGCCACCGTCGAGGTCGGCGCGGACGACGAGGAGGCGCTCACCGAGGGCTTCCCGCAGAGCCTTCCGCAGAGCCTCCCGATACCCGCCCAGCGCGGCCCCCGGCCCCCGGAGGACGGGTACGGCTACGGGTACGACCCTGCTGACAGCTACGGCCACCAGGCGCTCGCGGGCGAGCCCGTACCGTACGGGCAGCAGCAGTACGGGCAGCAGCAGTACGCGCCCTCGCAGCACGGCGGTTACGCACCCGAGCAGCCGTACCCGTACTCGTACGGCGGCGGCCAGTAGTCCACCGGCGCGCGCCACCTGCGCCGCCTCGTCACATTCGTAGGAGTCGTCATGAGTTCCGCCCGCGGGCGCCGTCGTGCCCCGAACGACGGCAAACTGGCGACGACCTTCCGCGCCGTGGTCTTCTTCGCCCTGGTCGCCGGCGTCGTCTTCGTCAGCAGGCCGGTCTGGCACGGCAAGGACAAGAAGGACGAGGCGGCGGCCGGGCCGGGCGCCACCGCGGCGGCGCAGGCCGACGGCCGGGCGCCCGCGAAGGAGCTGCTGTCGGTGCGCTACCGGACCGGCACGAAGGTGGCGGCCTCCGCCTCCCAGCCCTGGCTGCAGATCGTCAATGTCTCCCCGGCGGACATCCCGCTGACCGGCGTGACCCTGCGCTACTACTTCACGCAGGAAGGCCGCGAGACGTACGCCGCCAACTGCATCTTCGCCGAGATCGGCTGCTCCAACGTCTCGGAGCGGATCGTCGCCCTGCCCGAGCCCGCCACCGGCGCCGACCACTACCTCGAGGTGTCCTTCACCGAACAGGCGGGCGCGCTCAAGCCGCAGGCCAACTCGGGGGCGATCGAACTCCAGCTCTACCGGCCCGGCGGGGGCGCGATGAAGCAGGACAACGACCGCTCCTTCGACGGCAAGGACGAGAAGACCTACGGCCCCAACAAGAACATCGCGGGGTACGTGGACGGCGCGCTGGCCTGGGGCACGGAACCGGCCGGCGCCGCGGCCAAGGCCCCGGCCGCCAGTACCGAGGCGATCCTGGCCGGCACCCTCTTCGACAACTTCCACTACTCGGGTCCCGAGGACCCGGCGCTGAACAAGCACGGCTGGGTGGTCCGCACCTCCAAGGGCGGCCCCGGCATCCTCGACACGTGGAAGTCCTCCGCGGTCTCCTTCCCCGCGGTCCCCGGCGCCCAGGGCGGGCCCGGCGGCAAGGACGGGCAGGTGCTCAACCTGCGCGCCACCACCGACGGCACCAAGGCGGGCACCTCGCAGGCGGAGATCCAGAGCGTGGACGTGCCCTTCCTCACCGGGACGTACGCGGCGCGGATCCACTTCACCGACGACCCGACGTCGGGCCCCAACGGCGATCCGATCAACGAGGACTTCTACATGATCTCGCCGCGGAACGCCAAGTACAGCGAGCTGGACGCCGAGTACCAGCCCAACGGCGGCTGGGGCGCGCCCGGTCCGCGGCTGGACACGACGACCTGGTACAGCGCCTTCAACTGCGGTGTGAAGACGTCCTCGACGTCCATCTACGGCTGCGACCGCACCACGCGGATCAACAAGACCAGCGTCGCGGGCTGGCACACGCTGGTGATCACCGCGGCCAAGGGCGTCGTGACGTACATGATGGACGGGAAGGTGCTGTTCACCACGGACGGCAAGTACTACCCGCGCGAGCCGATGTCCGCGAACTTCAACAGCTGGTTCGTGGACCTCAAGACGCCGATCTCCGGCACCCGGCAGTGGGACATGCAGGTCAACTGGTTCTACTACAACGCCGATCGGGCGATGACCCCGGAGCAGGTCGACAAGACCGTCGGCGATCTGTACGCGAACGGCACCAATTACGTGAACACCATCAAGAAGCACTGAGGCGGCTGCGGGAAGGGCCCCCGTCACCGGTGGTGACGGGGGCCCCTATCTGCGGCGTGTCCGCTAGCTGCCCGCCGCGGCTCCCGCCGCGATGAGTTGGCGGTTGATGTCGCGGACCGGGCCCGGGATGACCTTCAGGACCTCGCGGTCGTAGGTCACCAGACCGTTCAACTCGCCCTCCACATCGCTGATCTGCGTGTACACCGAGCCGGAGAGATCGCCTGCCGCGTCGGGCAGCAGCAGGCTGGTGTTGGCGACGTACGCCTTGGTCAGCTCCTCGATGGTGGGCACGTCGCCGTAGTTCTGGCCGCCGGAGACGCCGAGGATGTGGCCGGGGACGGTGAGGGAGTAGCCGCCGTGCTCGCCGTCGACGGCGGCGCGGGTGGCGTCCGGGGCCGGGGACGCCGGGCCGTGGTAGAGGTGGTAGTCGATCAGGTCACCGCGGCCCGAATCGCCCTTGGACGCACAGCAGTTGACGCCGGAGGCCGGGTCGACCAGGCGGCTGGGGTCCTGCTGCTTGACGGAGTCGGCGAGCGCGCCGGTGGCTTCCTTGGTCTTCTCGCCCCAGCCCTCGTTCATCATGGTCCAGATGACGATCGACGGGCTGCTGATGTGCTGGTCGACGATCTGGTGGACCTGGCCGGTGAAGGCCGCGTCGCTCTCGGGCGTCGCGTCGGGACCGGTGTTGCGGCTCGGCATGTCCTGCCAGACCATCAGGCCGAGCCGGTCGGCCCAGTAGTACCAGCGCGCGGGCTCCACCTTGATGTGCTTGCGCACCGCGTTGAAGCCGAGCTGCTTGTGCAGTTCCAGGTCCGACTTGAGGGCGGCGTCGGTCGGCGCGGTGTAGATGCCGTCCGGCCAGAAGCCCTGGTCGAGGGTGGCGAGCACGAAGGTCGGCTTCCCGTTCAGCTCCACCTTGTTGACGCCGCCGACCTGGCCGACCGAGATCGACCGCATGCCGAAGTACGAGCCGACGCTGTCGTAGGAGCGCCCGCTGGACAGGCTGACCTTGAGGTCGTAGAGGTACGGGTGGTCCGGGCTCCACAACTCCGGGTGCGGGATGCGCAGTTGGAGCTTGGCGCCGGCGCGGCCCGACACGCTGCCGACCCGCTTGTGGCCGGCGTACGCGGTGGCCGTGACCCTGGCGGAGGCAGGGGTGCCGGCCGCCGGGCGGACGGTGACCGACAGCGAGCTGCTGCTCAGGTCGGGCGTCAGGACGAGCGAGTCGATGCTCGCGCCGGCCACCGGCTCCAGCCAGACGGTCTGCCAGATGCCGGAGGTCGGGGTGTACCAGATGCCGCTGGGGCTGCGGGACTGCTTGCCGACCGGGGTGCCGTCGTCGGTGGTGTCCTTGACCTTCAGCAGCACCGTCTGCGGCCCGCGCCGGGTGAGCGCGTCGGTGACGTCGGCGGTGAACGCCTCGTAGCCGCCGACGTGATGGGCGACCTGCTTGCCGTTGACGTACACCCACGTCTCGTAGTCGACCGCGCCGAAGTTCAGGTGCAGGCGCTGGCCGGAGCCGATCCGCCAGTTGGCGGGGACGGTGAAGGTGCGCTGGTAGAGCGACCAGTCGTGGTGCGCGGCGACGCCGGACAGCGGCGCCTCCATCGGATACGGCACCAGGATCTTGTCGTTCAGCCTGCCGGTGGGCAGCGGGGCGTTCTCGTCGGTGGCCTGGAACTGCCAGGTCCCGTTGAGGTTCTGCCAGTTGGGCCGGGTGAGCTGCGGGCGCGGGTAATCCGGCAGCGGCTTGGCGGGGTTGACGTCCTTGGCGTACTTCGAGGCGAAGTACCAGGTGGAGTTGTTGGCCGCCAGGCCCGACAGCAGCGGTACGGGTCCGTTCGCCGTGGTCAGGCCGCCCTGCCCGTCGTAGCTGACGCGGACGTCGGTGTGCAGCGCGGCCGGGGTGTCGTCCTCGCCCTTGGTGAGCAGGAGTTGGGTGTGGTCGGCCGGGTTGACCGTCACCGTCGGCGTCCACCGGTTGCCGCCCGCGAGGACCGCGACGTGCGAGGCGATGTCGGATGGCAACGATGTCACGGCGCCGGGGAGCTGGAGCGTCGCCGTCGTACCGGACTTCGCCACCGTCGCGTCCACGGTCGGCGGGGTGAAGTCGGCCGGCAGGTGCAGCGCGTCGTCCGGGATCGCCTGCCGCGTGATGCCGGGGCCCGACCACTCGGTGGTGATGTACGCGCCGCCGTTGCCCTGGTTGTAGTCGAACGCCAACTGGTGGGCGCCCGCGGTCAGGGTGACCGGCTCGGAGGTGGTCTGCACGTCCCAGTCGGTCGTCCAGTGGTCGATCACGCTCGACCCGTCGAGCGACATCCGGAAGCCGTTGTCGCCCTTGATGTAGAAGGTGTACGTCCCGTCGGCGGGCACGTCGAGCTGTCCCGTCCAGTGCGCGGCCACGTTCAGCGTGGAGCCCGCGTAGGTGCGCAGGGTCGGCAGCAGGTCCTTCACGTTCAGCGACGGCTCGACGCCGGTGCTGCTGTACCGCGCGAAGTCCAGCGAGGTCGCGTCGGTGCTCAGGTAGTAGTCGGCGCGCAGGCCCTGCGCGGTGCCGGCGGCTCGCGGGGCGGCCCCGTCGGAGGCCGCCCCCGCCCCGGACGGCCCCGAGGCGGCGCCCGCCGCCGCCGGGGTCAGCAGTGCCGCGCCCAGCAGCAGCGGCACCAGTACGGCCAGTCGTCGGCGTCGATTCGGTGTGCGGGATATGCCTGGTCTCACTGCGGATACACCTCTCCGTGGGAGAACTCGGCGGCCAGGTTCGGGCCTGTCGTGTGGATCAGGCCCTGCGGCTCAACTGTCTTTCCAACGTTAGAAAACCTGGACCGGAGAGCATGAAACCAGGCACCCCAGGCGCCGTCCACCCTCCGCGCAAAGATTGTGGAAAATCCCCGGGACCGCCTCAGCGGTACCGTCCGGCATCAGCCGTCACGCCCGACATGGCCCGGCATGCCCCGGTCATCCGGACCGGGCGGGCGCGGCGACGCCGTACACCTGGGGGTTCTTTGCATCGTTAGAAAATGAGGGACCGTCAGGCAGTGCCGTCGAAACCGTCAGGCGGTCCCGTCGAAACCCTCAGGCAGTGCCGTGGAAGACATGGCTGCCGGCGCCGACGTGGTGGGTGGTCCAGGTGCCGTGCGGGGCCGGGACGAGGACGTCGGCGGTCGCGCCGACCGGGATCGTGACGCGCAGCGTGAGGCGGCCGTGGGCGCGGGTCCAGGAGGAGGTGACGCGGCCGAGCGGGGTGGTGACATGGGCGGCGGCGTGGGTGAGGTCGCCGACCGGGCTGGGCTGGATCCGCACCTTGGTGTAGCCGGGTGCGGCCGGCCGGATGCCCGCGACCCGCTGGTAGAGCCAGTCGGCGACGGTGCCGAGGAAGGCGTGGTCGTGGGAGCGCGAGGTGTCCTGCCACTCCTCCCACATCGTGGTGGCGCCCAGTCCCTGGAACCAGTAACCCCAGCCGGGATACGTCGGGTTGGTGGCCACCTGGTAGGCGAGGTCGCCCTCGCCGCCGTCGGTGAGGACCGGGAGGATCAGCTTGGTGCCGAGCGCACCGGTGTTGAGGTGGTCGCCGCGGGTCCTGATGTCGTCGGCGAGCCGGGCGAGCACGGCGGCCCGGTCGGCGGCCGGGACGATGCCGAGGCTCAGCGGCAGCAGATTGGACGTCTGCCGGTATCCCGCCGCCTTGTCGTCGTAGTACGCCTTCGCCTGAGGGTCGTAGAAGGTGGCGTTGATGGCGTCGGCCGTGCGCGTCGCGAGCGCCGCGAAGTGCGCGGCGTCGTCGGTGTGGCCGAGGGCGCGGGCGATCTTCGCCATCATCGCGGCCGTCTCGTTGATGTACGCGGTGCCGGCCAGGCGGGTGCCCTCGGGCGGGAAGGCGGCACCGGGCGCGACCCAGTCGCCGTAGCTGAATCCCGTGTAGATGCCGCCCGTTGCGGCGATCGTGTCCTCGTAGTGGTCCGTCCACCGCTTCATCGCCGCGTAGTTGTCGCGCAGCGGCCGGATGTCGCCGTAGTACCAGTACAGATCCCAGTTGATCAGTACGAAACTCGCCGACCAGACGGGGTCGTTGACGGCCTTGGCGCCGACGGTGCCGGGGACGGTGTGGCCGAGCGTGCCGTCGGCGTTCTGGTCGTCGCGGTGGGCGCGCATCCAGTTCTCGTAGAAGTTCTCCATGTCGAAGTTGGCGATCGCCGAGTCCGCGGTGAGGTGCGCGTCCGCGTCGTACGGCCGCTTCTCGTACATCGGGGTGTCGGTCGGAATGGAGTGCAGATTGTTCAGCGTCGTGTCGGCCTGGGCGGCCTGGTAGCGGTTGAGCAGGTCGCTCGAACTGCTGAAGTCGCCGGTGGCGGCCACGGCCGTGTGCACGCGCTCGGCCTTCACGGACGTGACGGTGACGCCGGCGGGCGCGTCGATCTGCACGTAGCGGAAGCCGTCGTAGCTGTAACTCGGCCGGTAGCTCTCGGAGTTGCCGCCCTTGAGGGTGTACGCGTACGACTGGAGCCCGGCGTTGTCGACGGTGCCGTCCGCGCGCAGCTTCTCGCCGTACGCGATGTGCACGACCGTGCCCGCCGGTCCGCTCATCGCCACGTCCGCCCAACCGGCCGTCGGCGTACCGACGTCGTAGACCTTCGTGCCGGCGGCAGGGGCGGTGACGGCGGTGACCGGCAGTGTGCCGGTCACCTCGATCGGCGGGAAGGACTGCGCGCGCAGCGTACCCGCGGGCGCGTCGACGCCGATCGCGGGGCGCCAGTCGGAGGCGTCGTAACCGGGTGAGTTCCAGCCAGCCCGGTCCAGGCGCGCGTCGTACGTCTCGCCGTACAGCACCGATTCGGTACGGGTCGGGCCGTCGGCGGCGCGCCAGCTGTCGTCGCTGGTCACCCGCTGGGTGCTGCCGTCGGTGTAGGTGATGTCGAGTTCCAGCTTGAGCTTCGGCTCGCTGTGCCAGGGCGAGGAATTCCACTCGTCCGGCTTGGTCATCGCGTAGTAGCCGCGGCCCAGGCTCACCCCCACGGTGTTGCCGCCGCCGGACCGCAGCTGCTTCGTGACGTCGTACGTCGCGTACAGCACCGTCTTGTCGTAGACGGTGAAGCCCGGGTCGAGTTCGTGGTTCCCGACGCGCTGCCCGTTGAGGTAGAGCTTGTAGTAGCCGAGGCCCGCGACGTACGCGCGGGCCGAGGCGATCCGGCGGCCGGCCGTGAAGTCCTTGCGCAGCAGCGGCTCGGGCGGGCTCGGCACGTTCACCGAGCTGTACCAGGGGGCGTCGCCGTAGTGCGCGGCCGTCAGCGCGGCGGGCCACGCGGTGTCGTCGAAGTCCGGCTGCTGCCAGCCGTCGGCCGCGCTGTCCGCGGCCTTCCAGCCGGTGTCGGTGACCAGGTCGAGCGGGTCGCCCGTCCCGGGCACGACGTGCAGCTTCCCGATCAACCCAGCAGGTCCGGGTAGGGAGTTGGTGGCCTGGACCGCGATCACATTGCGGCCCGGGCGCAGTTCGGGGCCGATGTCGACGAGCGTCGCCGTGCTCCAGGAGTCGGCGACCTGCGGCGAACGGGCGATCTCCTTGCCGTTGACGGACAGCACGAAGCTGTCGTCCGCGGTGATCTCGAACTGCGCCGACGTCACGGCGGTGCCCGCGGGCAGGTCGAAGCTCCGGCGGAAGTAACGGGTCGCGGCCGGGGCCGAGTCGGCGGGCTTGCCCTCCGGGTACCAGATCCAGTCCGCGCCCGTGAGGGTCGTCGTGGCGGGCTTCGACGGGGAGCCGATCCACTGCCCCTGGAACTGACCCGGCGTCAGGAACGCCGTCTCGAACCACGCGGGCGCGCTCCACCGCGACACCCGGTGCGCGCCGTCCCAGACCCGCACCCGCCAGTAGTAGCGGGTGCGCGGGCTCAGCGCCCGCCCGGCGTAGTCGACGTCGAAGGACCGCGACGACGCGACCCGCCCGCTGTCCCACACGTCCGCCCGCCCGCCCTGCGTGCTCGACACGGCGATCTCGTACGCCGACTGGGCCGCCGCGCCCTGCCCCTGGCGCCCGCGCGCACCGAGCGTCCACCCCAGGCGCGGCGCGGCCTCGTCGACCCCGAGCGGATTCACCTGGTGCTCGACGGTCAGGCCGCGCGCCTCGACGCTTCCCGACCCCGCGCCGCCCCCGCCGTACGCCCCGCCGTCCGCCTCGGCCGGCACCACCCCGAGCCCGGCCCCGAGCCCGAGAACCACCAGCACCGCCGTCACCACGCGCAGCTTCATCGCGACTCCTCCGCGGCCCGCCGCCGAGCCCTCGGGCAAAAAAATCGTTTCAAGCAAGCAGCGGTGAACCTAGGGCCGCCTCTCACAGAATTCAAGGGTGCTGCCGCGATGCGTCAACAATCCACGATTGAAACGTATTTGAAACCCTGACACCCCACCCGACATCGGATACACCCACCGCCGCCCGGGGGTGCCACCTCCGTCCATGAGCACGTCCCGTATCGGCCGCCCGCCCGCGCCTCGCCCCATACGCTGGAACGGATCGCTCGAAGGATCGCGCGAACGGATCCGGGAGCCGGTCGCGGGAACGCGTGCCACGCGAAGGGGGCCGGGATGACGGACGCGGAGATCGTGCGGTGGCTGGAGCAGTCCGCGCCGTACTTCACGGCGGCGATCGGCGCGTACGGGACGGCCGTCCTCACCCGGGCCGAGGATGCCGCGGCGGACAGCACGGTGACCGCGGGGCGACGCGCCCTCCAGTTGCTCTGGCGCCGGCAGAGCCGGCCCAGCCGCGAGGAACTGGAGCAGGCCGTGGCCGAGGCCGCCGCCGGTACGGGGGCGGAGGGCCCGCATGTCCCGGCCGCGCTGGGCGCGTTGCTGCTGCGGGCCCTGCGCGAGGACGCCGCGCTCCGCGCCGACGTCGCCGCGCTCCTTTCGGAACCGGACACCGGGACGGCTCCCGGCACTGCCCCGTGCCCGGGCACCGCCGCGGAACCGGCGGCGGAAGAGGGCCGGCCACGCCCCGGGGATCACAGCCCGACGGTGCGGCGCAGCCGGATCGGCGGCGACAACATTCAGATCGGCTCGGCGCGGGACGTCCGGATCCAGCGGGCCTGACCGGAATGCCAGGAACGGCGGCACGACACCCACGGCAGAGGCACGCGGCACAGGAACGCCCGGCACAGGAACGCCCGGCACAGGAACGCCCGGCACAGGAACGCCCGGCACAGGGGCACACGCGACGGGAGCGCCGGCAGCACGAGCACGCGCTGCGGAGGGGCCCGTGGCAGAACGCGGCGCCGCGCACAGCACCGAACGCGACCGCACCATGAGCGGCCCGCGTATCGACGGCTCGTGGATCGGCGGCCACAACATCCAGATCGGTGATGTCACCGGAGATGTGGCGATCCTGCTGGAGCGCCCGCTGTTCCGGCTGGAGATCCTGCGTCCTGGGCAGCCCGCGGAACTGCCCGACCGGGTCAGGCACCAGCCGAGCTATCTGCTGCACCCGGGAAGCCAGGTCGTCCCGTACCGGACGCCCACCGCGGACCTGGCCCGGCTGGCGCGGTGGCGCGACGGCCCCGAGGACCTTTCGGTACTGCTGCTCCACGGACCGGGCGGCCAGGGCAAGACGCGTACCGCACAGCACTTCGCCTCACGCGCCGCCGCCGACGGATGGTCCGTCGCCCAGGCCAGGGACCTCACGACGACCGCGCCCCTGCTCCCCCGCGCCGACGGCGGGACGGCCGAGCGGCTGCTGATCGTCGTCGACTACGCCGAGCGCTGGAGCCACCCGAACCTCCTCGCGATGCTCGACTGGACCCGCGCGGCGGAGCCCGCCCGGGTGATCAGAGTCCTGCTGCTGTCCCGGACCGGCACCCACCTGTGGGACCGGCTGGACGCGGAACTGGACGGCTTCGGCATCGCGTCCGCCCCGCCGATCGCGCTGTCCGGCTTCTCCGGGATCTCCGGACCCGCCCGTGAGCACCTCTTCGCGGAGGCGACCGACGCCTTCGCGCACGCCCTCGACATCCCCGCCCGGCCGTGGCGCGTCCCCGACGACCTGGCGGACGCGTCGTACGCCTCTCCGCTCACGCTCCACATGGCCGCTCTCGCCGCGGTGCTGTCGGCCGACGAAGGCACGGTGCCGACCGCGGACGGCGTGACACCACGACCGGACACCTCGGCCACGCCGGACGGTTCGGCCACTCGGCCCGCCGACATCAGCCGCTATCTGCTGCTGCACGAGCAGCGCGCGTGGAACGCCGCCGCGGACACGCACACGATGCGCACGCTCGTCGTCCTCGCGACGCTCTTCGGCCCGTTCCGCACCCGGGAATCCGCCCGCCGGCTGCTCCTGGCCGCGGCCGTCGCCGACAGCCCGGCGGAGGCGGACAGAGCGCTTCGGGCCCATGGAACGCTGTATCCGGCCCACAGCCATCTGGCGCCACTGCATCCCGACCGGTTCGGCGAGGACTTCCTCGGCTGGCATCTGGACCGCGACCCGGCCGCCGCGGACGATCTCGCCGCGCTGCTCACAGGTGACGAAAGCCGCGGCCACGGACTGCGGGACGGCGACATCCGCCAAGCGATGATCGTCCTCGCCAACGCGGCGCGCCACACCTCCGCACGCGACCTGCTCAACCGCCTCGTCTTCGCCAGGGTGGACCTGGCCGAGTCGACACCCGACGTCGTCCTCGCGGTGGCCGGACACCTTCCGCCGGCCGCGGCGCTGCTGATCGTCATGCGGCCCTCGCGCGGCGTGGAACTGGCCCACGCCCGGCTCGAATTGGTGCGGAGTCTGGTGGCCGCCACGCCCGCGGACATACCTGCTCTCGCCGCGATCGGGATCCGCAGGATGTACGGGCTGGAGCTGCTCGCCTGCGGAGAGACGGGGCAGGCCGCCGACGTCCTCGGCGAGGCCGTAAGGCTGTCGCAGGCGCATCTCGACGATGCCGAGACCACCGATCCAGAGGAACTGGCGGAGCTGCTCCACCTCTACACCCAGGCGCTGGTGGGGCACGCCGCGCCCTGCGAGACCGTGCGGACCACGGTCGAGTCGATCAGAACGCTGCGGGCCGAGCGCGCGGGACGGTCCGCGGCCGACGACATCCATCACACGAACTGTCTCGCGGGGGGCCTGAGCAACTACGCCAAGTCGCTGCACGACGCAAAAGACCCGCACAGCTCGCTGCGCGCCGCCGAGGAGGCGCGGGAGCTGTACCGGGAGTTGGTCGCACTCGGCGAGGAACAGGCCGACAAGGCCCTCGTCCGCACACAGGCCCGGATCTCGTCCCTGATGCACGACCTCGGCCGCTTCGAGGACGCGGTGCGCACCGGGCGGCCTGCTGTCGACGCCTTGCGCCGGCTGTTCGCGGACGACGCCGACACCCACCGGGAGCATCTCGCTGTCACCCTGTACAACCTCGCGCTGAGCCTGGAGGACCTGGGCGAGCCCCAGGAGGCGGCCGCGGCCATGGCGGAGGCCGCCGAGCACTACCGCTACCTGACCCAGCACATTCCGCGGCTGTTCCTGGCCGAGTTCGGCAGTTGCCTGTTCCACCTCGCAGGCGTGTACGAGACCCTCCACCGCACCGGCGAACTGATCGGCGTACGCCTGGAGTCGGCCACCGTCGACCGGCAACTGCGCGACATGGGGCTCGTCGATGACGACCGCAGGCTCGCCATCACGCTCCTCCTGCTCGGCCAGAATCTGGAGCAGGCCGGGTCCCACCGGCAGGCGCTGTCGGTGCTGACCGAGGGCCTGGCCCTGGTCCCGGCCCTGCCTGCGCCGGTACCGGACCGGATGGCCGATTACGTGAACAGCACCCTGATCCGGCTCAGCCGAGTGCACAACGCGCTGGGGGACCATGCCGCCGGTCTGGTGGCTGCGCGGGACGCGGTCGGCCGGGCCCGCCTGGCGGCCCCTGCCGACGGTACCGGCGCGCTCGACGGGCCGCTCGGGACCCTCGGCTTCGCCCTGGAGCAACTGGCGAACTGCCTCCCGCCGAAGAATCCCGAACACACCGCCGCCAAGACCGAGTTCATGGAGATCTTCGGGCTCGGTCCGGACGATCTCGCCGATGCCCTGGCGGACGACGCGGACGACGCGGACGAGGACAGCGTCACGGGGTGACGCGCCGCCGCGGAAGCGGATCGGAAGCGGGCGGGATCTGGCCGGGGAAGCGGCGGGGCTGGTCGCATGCGGGGGTCACACCGGCGCACGACGAACGTTGGAGCGGTCCATGAGCGACCCCGGTCTGCCACACGCGCACACGCTGTCGAATTCCGCGCAGCCGCCCGAGCCGCCGGCGGCGGCGCCTTACGGGGGCAAGCCGGTGCCCTATCGGGGGGTGGGGCTGATACCGGGGGCGGGGGCCGCGCGCACCTGGGGGCTGACCGTGATCGCGGTGCCGCTGCTGCTGATCGTCGTGCTCGGTCTGGTCGGCGCCGGGTCGGGCGGCTCCGGGTCCGGCGCGGGTGCCGGTTCCCCGTGGTCCGGGGGCACCACCACCGGCGATGACGACGGGACGCGGTCCGGGAGCCTGCTGCCGTCCTGGACCCCTCCCTCGGCGGAGGTCCAGGACACCTACGGCGACCCGGACACCGCCACCGCCGATCCCGCGACCGATACGCCCGGCAGCCTCTTCGGCGACCCGTCGGCCCCGGATCCGGGGACCACCACGGACGCAAGCACGGACACGGACACCGGCACCGCCACGCCCGCCGACGACCCGCGCGCCGTGGTCGCCGCGTACTTCGACGCCATCAACAACCGTGACTGGCCCACGGCTTGGCGGCTCGGCGGGCAGAACCTCGACAGCGACTACGACACCTTCGTGCGCGGCTACGCCACCACCGAGCACGACACCGTCTCCGTCGTCTCCGTGGAACCGGCCGCCGCCGGCCAGGTCGTACGGCTGACGCTCGACGCCACGCAGACGGATGGCACGACGCAGTCGTACGACGCCGCCTACACCGTCAGCGACGGCGTGATCGTCAGCGGCACCGCGACCCCGGCCGGCTGACCGCCGCCGTACCCGCACACCGCCCGTACCCCGACGTCCGAGCCGCCGCCGTACCCGTACGGCCGGAGACAGGAGCCGATGCACCGTGACCATGACCCGGCCGCCGCAGCCCCGACCGCCCGAACCCCCGGAACCGCCGGGCGTGCCACCCGCCGCGCGGGCGTACGCGCGGACGAAGGCCACCCGCCTGCTGTCGGCGGGGACGTATCTCCATCCGGTCTACCGGAACACCGTGATCAGGGAGTTGGCGCGCAACCGCTTCCGGGTGGTCGCGCCCTCGTACGGCTACGACGCCGTGACCGTGCTCGCGCACGCGCTGGCCGCGCGGCGGCTGCGCCGGATGCAACTGTGGCTGAGCGGCGGCGCGGTGGCGGTCGGCCTGCTGCTGGTCAACGGCGGCGCGGTCGGCGGCACCTTCGGGCTGCTGCTGGTGTGCTGGCTGGTGTGGGCGGCGGCGTATCTGCGCCGCGTCGTCACGCTGCACACCCTGATGACACGACTCAAGGAGACCACCGAGGACGGCGGTTTCGACGGCGCGCACCCGGTCGCCGGCGCGCTCACCCCGGCGCTCGCGCGCAAGATCGACCGCGAGCAGTCGGTGAGCGACAGCCTCGTCTTCTACGGCGGCTTCCGCCCGTTCGTCGGCGCGGGCGAGCCGATGTCCGACTGGTCGAACGCCCAACTCCTGCTCGGCGCACGGCAATTGCGCGTCATCCCCAAGGACAGGGACGGCACGCGGTCCGGCGATCCGCAGGGTCAGGGCCCCGGCCTCGACACCGAGCAGCGCAAGACCGTCATCCCCTTCACCGTGGACGGGATCACCGCCTACGTCGCGGAGCGGATGGCCGCGGAGCTGCGCGAGGAGACCCGGCAGGACGAGCGCATCGAGGGGCTGACCGTCGAGCGGCGCCGCTTCACGACCGCGATCCGCACCAACGACCGTACCCGCGGCACCGGTTGGTCGCAGCTGCCCGGCATGGACGACCTGCCCGCGGTGCACTGGCGCGAGGACTACGACTCGGCGCGCGAGTACCTGTGCGTCCGGATCGGGTCGTGGAACGAGGAGTTGGTGACCTCGATCTTCGTCGGCTTCGACCTCAAGGGAAACACGCTGCACACCGAGTTCTACCCGTACGTGCTCGGGCCGCTCGTGGAGGACTTCCACCTGGTCGACCGGCTGCCCGACGCCTTCGACGCGCGGCTGGCAGTGAAGGTCGCCTGGGACATGGCGACGGCCGCGCCGCGTTCGGTCCTGTCGCTGTGGCTGTGGCCGCTGCGGGTGCTGCCCGAAGGCGCCCTGCCGTCGTCGCTGCGCACCCTGGTACGGCCCGCGCGGCGCGGCAGCCGCGCGATCCGGATCGAGGCGGCGGAGAAGAGGGAGGACAGCAGCGAATTCAGGCTTGGCCGTTACGTCACGAAGTCCGTGAACTGCGGTGCCCTGATGAGCGTCCGGGAGATGGCGACCAACGACCACTACCACCATTTCTTCCAGAAGTCCGACGCCCTGAAGTACAAGCAGATCGTGGAACGCCGACTGCTGGAGATCATTCGCACCTTCCTCTCCGAGCACAACGTCGATCTCGCCGATCACGACCGGGCGCAGAACAACATCCTCAATTACGAGGACAAGAGCCAGAACGTATCCGGCTCGGGTCACAGCAACATCAGCTACAACAACAATCCGTCGGCCGATTCCGGCCCGGCGCAGAGCCAGGGGGACTGACCGCATGAGCGACACGGCGCGTTATCACGACCAGAGCCAGAACGTCTCCGGCAGCGGGCACAGCAACATCAGTTACAACAACAACGGGCCGGCCGCTCCCCCGCGGCCCGCGCAGGCACCCGAAACGGCACACGAGCCGGCCCCGGCGCCCGTACCCGTACCGGCGGGACTGAGCAGCAGCCGCGCCCGCAATGTCTTCGTCGTGCACGGCCGGGACGAGCAGATGCGGCAGGCGACCTTCGGGCTGCTGCGGCGGCTCGACCTGCGCCCGCTGGAGTGGGAGGAGCTGGTGCGGGCCACCGGGAAAACGGCGCCGTACATCGGCGAGGTGGTGGCGAACGCGCCGTCGCTGGCGCAGGCCGCGATCGTGCTGCTGACCCCGGACGACACCGCCAAGCTGCACCCCGAACTCCTCGGCGACTACGAGCGGGTGGACGAGGTGCAGTACACCGGGCAGCCGCGGCAGAACGTGCTGATCGAACTGGGCATGGTGCTGATGGCCTACCCGGAGCGGACCATCCTCGTCGAGGTCGGGCGGCTGCGGCACGCCACCGACATCGAGGGCCTCAACGTCATCCGCTTCGACGGCTCGACGACCTCGCTGGAGAAGATCGTCGCCCGGCTGAAGGGCGCCGGATGCCTGGTGGACGACGCGCGCCCCGACTGGCGGGAGACGTCGTACTTCCAGAACCTGTCGGCGTACCGGCGGCTGCCCTGACGTAGCGTCACATCCACCAGGCGGGCGGTCCTTTACGGGGCCGCCCGCCTCCGCGTACGGGCCGCCCGCCTCCGTCTGCCCCGGCAGGGGTCTCACGCGCCCTCCACGCCCGTCGCCAACGTCCGCAGGAAAGCGGCGACTTCGGGCATGTTGATCCGCTCCAGGTCGGCGGGCCTGATCACCAGGCGCAGTTCGCGGCAGACGGCGCCCTCGCGCGAACGGGCGATGAAGGACATCAGGATCAGCCGCAGCAGGCTCTCGCGGTCCAGGAAGTCCAGCCGGGACAGCCCCGCGCCGACCAGCGGCATGGCCACCGTGTCGGACCGCGCGTAGCGGCCGACGGTGTCCCACAGCCGGTTGAGGCTGACCACGAGGTCCGCCACGCCGGAGGACGCCACGAGGTCGTTGCCCATCCGGGAGTAGGCGGCGGCGAAGGTCAGCCGCGGCCGGGCGCCGAGCACCGCGACGGTACCGAGCGGATACCGGTCGAGCTTGCCGAGCGGCTTGCGCTCCCGCTCCTCGCGCGCGGCGGGGGTGAACGGGGCCAGCGCGAGGGCGAGTTCGGCGTCCAGCAGGGCCGGGTCGCCGTCGTAGCGGCGGGCGGTCAGCTGGCCCTGCACGCTGGCGTCGTGGATGACCAGGCCGCCGGCCGCCGAGGTGTCGAAGGTGTCGGTGAAGCCGACCACCAGATGCGCGTCGGTCTGCTCGAACAGATCGCCCGCCACGACCGTCACCGTCATGTCCGGCCGCCGGAATTCCTGCCGCACCCGCCGCACCGGCCGCGCCCGTACGGCCCCCCACAGCACGCACACCGCCACCGACCCGGCCGTCACCGAGACCGCGGCCGGGCCAGGACCGGGAGTGCTGTCCGGGAAGAACTGCGCCACGAACTGAAGTGCCGCGGAAATTCCGCCGAATGCGGCAATCGTATTGCGCGCGAAGATCTGCTGTGCCCGGCGCGTCAGTCGCGGCCGGGTCCGTACCCGCGTCCGTACAGGTGTCCGTACGCGCGTCCGTATCCGCCCGGCGGGATCAGCCGAACTCATGGAATTGCCTTGCCGAGTTGCTAATCTGGGAATCGCTCCCGGGGGGGATGCGGCGCGACCGGCCGATATGAGTGGGGAAGCAATGGCACGCATCGGAATTCACGTGCTCGGGCCGCTGCGGCTCGAAGTCGACGGCAATGCGGTACGGCTGACGCCGCTGACCACGCGGCTGCTGGTGCGGCTGGTGGCGGCCGACGGCGAGGCCGTGCCCGTACGTCAACTGCGCCGCGATGTCTGGGGGTTGGCGGACGAGCCGCGGCATCAGGCACAGCGCAGCCGCAATGAGGTGCAAAAGCGGGTCCTGGAACTGCGGCGCGCCCTCGACCCGGCACAGGACGGCACCGCCGCCCGGCTGCTGCGCACCGAACAGCAGGTGACCGTCGGCGGTGCGGAGACGGCGTACCGCCTTGCGGCGCGTCCCGAGGAGCTGGACTGCGCGCGGTTCACCGCGACCGTCGGCGACGCGCTGCTCGCGCCGCCCGCGACCGCGGCGCACCGGCTGGCCGAGGCGCTGGAGCTGGTGCGCGGCCGGCCGCTGGCCGAGGTCAACGGGGAGGAGTTCGCCGACCCCTTCATCCGGCGTCTGGTCACACTCCAGGACGCCGCCCGGCGCGGCCTGGTCCGCGCGCGGACCGAACTGGGGCGGCCCGATCTCGCGCTGCCTGTCGCCGAGTCGATCGTCCGCGACCACCCCGACGACCCGGACGCGGCCCGCACCCTGGAGTCGCTGCGGGCGGCGCTGCGGGCCCGGCACGGCGCAGAACTGCTGCGGCACGCGGTGCCGTTGACCGGCCGGCGGGTCGATGTGGTGCTGGTGCAGGGCGATGTGTTCGAGCAGGGCGACGCCAATCTCGTGGTCGGCTTCACCGACACCTTCGACACCGACACCGGCGAGGACGTCGTCATCAGCCGGGGCAGTGTGCAGGGCCAGCTCGTGGACCGGCTCTTCCTCGGGCAGCGGCGGCTGCTGGACGAGAAGTTGCGGGCCGCGCTGCGGGCGGTCCCGCCGGTCGGCACGGAGAGCGTGCGCGCCAAGCCGCGCGGCCGGCGGGTGCGCTATCCGGTGGGCACCACCGTGGCCGTACCGGTCGGCGGGCGGCGGGTGTTCGCCACCGCGTACTCCCGGCTCGGCAATGATCTGGTGGCCCGCTCCGGCCGGGACGACCTGCGGGTCAGCCTCGACCGGCTCTGGGACGCGGTCGCGCTGCACGGCCAGTTCCGGCCGCTGGCCGTCCCGCTGCTCGGCTCCGGTCTCGCCCGCGTCACCGATCTCGACCGCGGACAGCTGGCCGCGCTCATCGTCGGTTCCTTCGTCGCCGCCTGCGGCCGGCACAGCGCGCTCACGCCCGAACTGCGCGTCGTCGTACGGCCCGACGACCTCGCGGGCACCGATCTGACGCCGGTCGAACGGCTCTTCCAGGGGCTGCGGGGCGCACACGACACGGTGGAGGCCACGGCCGACCGCGAATAGCCGCTCGGCGCGGGCGCATTCGCGGGTGTGGTCGCGGATACGGTCGCGGGCACGTTCGCGAATGTCGTCGCGGGTACGGTCGCGGATGGTGTCGCCGGTACGGTTGCCGGCACGTTCGCGGCCGCTCGTGCGCGCATGGCCGACGACGGCGGGGGCCGGGTGCCCGGCAGGTTCCGACCGGCTCCTCCGCATCCCGCGTTCCCCCTGTGCGTCGGTGCCGTCGGCCCCCGCGGGCCGCCGCGCGGACCGCCCCGGACTCCCGGCCCCCACGAGCACCACTCCACCCCGTCCGCCGCTTCCGCGGTAACCCACCGCCCGCTTCCGCACCGCTTCCGACGGCGCGGGCGTACGGGAGACGGGGCCCGGCGCCCGGGGTTCGGGGCGTACGGTTCTGCCGCCCCGTGGGACGGGACGCGTCAGGCGGCGCTGAGCAGGGACTGCAAATGGTCGACGGTGGCCGGGGACTCGCGCTGGAGTCCCGCCAGGTCCAGGCCCTCGTCCGCGAGGATCACCAGCAGCGCGTGGTCGCCCACCGCGAGGACGACGACATAGCCGCCGTTGCAGCGGGTGACGACCTCACGGAGCCCGCCGAGGCCGACCTCCGCGGCCGTACGGCGGCCGAGGCCCAGGCTCGCGGCGGCGAGCGCCGCCACCGACTCGGGCTGGGCGGTCGCGGTGTCGGCGGCCACCAGCAGCCCGTCCGAGGTCGAGATCACCGTTTCGTTGACGCCCATCACGCTCTCGCGCAGGGACTTGAGCGAGGCGACGAGCGCTTCGTACGGGGCGGCACTGGTCATGGTGCACTCTCCTCGGGGAGGCCGGTTCCGGTCCCGCTCACGGGGGCGGGTGGTCCTGCGTTCGGTATCTGGGTACGGCCGCGCGGCCGTCCGCCGCTGCCGCCCGGGACGCGCCGGGGCAGCGGCCGGTCACCGGAAGGGGCGCCGGCCGGGGCGTACGGTTCGGCCGCCCGCGCCGTCAACAGCGGGGCGGGTACGGGCTGTTCCGCCGCTCGGCCGGCGCCGCCCGGGGCGGCCCTGGCCAGGTCGAGCAGCACCGGGTACACCCCGCGGCCCAGCGCGAACGCGAGGTCGCGCGGTGTGCGGCGGCCGTCGGCGCGCAGCAGCACCGTACGGGTGCGGGCGCCGAGCCGGTCCAGGCCGGCGCGGCCCGCGGCGGACACCGGAGGGACCGGGCGGCGCGCGAACTCGGCGACGGACGGCAGGTGTTCGCGCAGCGTGCGCTGCCGCAGCGCGGTCTCCTCGGCCAGCCGCGCGGGCTCCTGGCCCGGCCAGGCGGCGAGTTCGGGGACCCGGCCGGCGTCGGTGCGCCAGCCCGTGACGGGTTGCAGCGCCATCGCGAAGGCGCCGTCGTAGAGCGCGGCGGTGCACACGAGGTGGAGTTCGGCGGCGGAGACCAGGCCGCGGCCGGTCAACGACCGTGCCAGGTCGCCGGTTTCGGCCAGCGCGGCGAGCGCCGCCTCCCAGTCCGGCTCGCCGATCCTGCCGGACTTCAGCAGCAGCGAACGGGCGGACGGCGCCGCCGGTGTCTCCACCGCGCCGACCAGTCCGTCGCGCAGGAAGAGGGTGCCGCCGGCGCCGCCCGTCACCTCGACCGCCCCGGTGAAACCGTCCTGCCGCAGCGCGTTGAGGAGCGACGGCACATTGCGCGGCTCCCGGCGGCCGGTGCCGTCCGTCATGCGAACAGGCCCTCCGCGGCCGTCGCGAGCTGCCGTGCGGCCAGGGCCGGATTGGTGTGCGCCCGGTCGAGCACGGCCGAGAGCAGGACCGGGTCACCGCCCTGTCGCGGCAGCACGCTGACGAGGTGGTACGTATGGCGGGCGGTCACCGTCACGCTCTCCAACTCGCCCTCCGCGCCCGCCCGGTGGAGGCCGTCCTCGATCAGTGCCAGGAGCCGCCACACGTCGTGCCCGCTGCCGGCCGCCGCGCAGTCGCCGGCCTCGGCGTAGGTGAGGCCGGTGGCCGCGTCGATCAGTGCCGTACCCGAGGCGGCGGCAGCCTCCGGTCCGCCCGTGGCGGAATGGATTTCGCCGAGCACGGTCTCCAGCGCGTTCACAGGCACCCCTTCACTTTCGAACACCTGGCAGAGTACTTTAACGCCGAACTCTTTCAACCGTGATCGTGTCCAGAGGTTTTTCATTCACGCCGGTCCCCGCCCGCGCGGCGCGTTCGTCCGGGGACCGGCCCACGCAGCAAGGAATTTCCCGTGAACATTGATGCAGCACTCAAAGAGGCGACGTCCGTCGACGGCGCGATCGGGGCGGCGCTCGTCGACTACGAGAGCGGCATGGCGCTGGGCACCGTCGGCGGCGGCACCGGGCTCGACCTGGAGGTCGCCGCGGCCGGGAACACCGAGGTCGTCCGGGCCAAGGTCCGCACGCTGTCGATGCTCGGGCTCGACGACACGGTCGAGGACATCCTCATCACCCTGGGCACGCAGTATCACCTGATCCGGCTGCTCAGCGGCTCCAACGGCTCCCTCTTCCTCTACCTCGCGCTCGACCGCAGCCGGTCCAACCTGGCGCTGGCGCGGCACGTGCTCAAGCGGGTCGAGGCCGAGCTGGAGGTCTGAGGCGGCGGCCGTACGGCGCGGTCGGCACGGTCGGCACGGTCGGCACGCGGGCGCGGTCGGCACGGTCGGCACGCGGGCACGGCGCGGGGGTCCCGCGCATAACCGAATATGCGCGGGGAATTTTTCCGCCGGCCTTTTTACCGTGCGCCGGCAGTCGGCGGCAGCATGCCGTTCCGCCCATTCCCGTATTTCCCTGAGGGACTCACGAATAACAGCGAGCACCACGGGTCACGCGGGATCACACGGGATCACAGAGTTCTCACAAAAACCATGTCTACGGTTCCGGGCCTCCACGAAAGGGGTCTGCCGGCATGGTCATCCTTCGACGCCGCCATTCGCACCACAGGCCGCGCCTGCTCGGCGCCGCACTCGCCGCGGCGCTCCTCGCCGCGACCGTCTCCTGCACGGGAGGCGGCTCCTCCGGATCGGGCTCTCCCTCCACGAAGTCCGCCTCGTCCGTTCCGTCCGCCTCGTCCACGGCGTCGGGCGCCGCGTCCGGACCGGACCACCCCAACATCGTCTTCGTCCTGACCGACGACCTCTCCTCGAACCTCGTGCGCTACATGCCGCAGGTGGGCAAGCTGGAGCGGGACGGCACCGCCTTCTCCGACTACTTCGTCACCGACTCCCTCTGCTGCCCGTCCCGTTCCTCCATCCTGACCGGCGACTACCCGCACAACACCGGGGTGTTCACCAACACCGGGAGCGACGGCGGCTACGGGGCGTTCAACAGCAATGGCGACGAGAAGAAGTGCTACGCGCCCGCGCTCCAACAGGCGGGCTACCGCACCGGTTTCATGGGCAAGTACCTCAACGGCTACGAGCCGAAGGACACCCACGGCACCGGCACGCCGTACGTACCGCCCGGCTGGGACGAATGGGACACCGCAGGCAACGGCTACCCGGAGTTCGACTACGACCTCAACGAGAACGGCAAGGTCGTGCACTACGGGCACGACCCGCAGGACTACCTCACCGATGTGGTCTCCCGTAAGGCCGGGGACTTCATCGACTCGGCCGCCGCCGACCACAAGCCGTTCATGCTGGAGCTGGCCACCTTCGCGCCGCACGGCCCGTCCACGCCCGCGCCCCGCGACGCCCACGTCTTCCCCGGCCTCAAGGCGCCGCGCGACCCCGCGTACAACACGGCGTCCTCCCCGACCCCGAAGTGGCAGAGCGGGCTGAAGCCCCTGTCGGCCAAGGAGCAGCAGTCGATCGACCGGAAATTCGCCAAGCGGGTGCGCTCGGTGCAGGCCGTCGACGACCTGATCGCGAACGTCCGCGCGAAGCTCGCCGCCAAGGGGCTGGCGGACGACACGTACATCGTCTTCAGCTCGGACAACGGCTTCCACATGGGCGAACACCGGCTGCGGCCGGGCAAGCAGACCGCGTACGACACCGACATCCGGGTGCCGCTGGTGGTCGCGGGGCCGGGGGTGCCCGGCGGGCGTACGGTCTCCGCGCTCGCCGAGAACGTCGATCTGAGCCCCACCTTCCAGGACCTCGCGGGCGCCGGCGCCCCCGCGACCGCCGACGGCCGCAGCCTCGTCCCGCTGCTGCACGGCGCACCGCCCGCGGACTGGCGCCAGGCCGTCCTCGTCGAGCACCACCACCCCGCCACCAAGAAGGGCGACCCCGACGCCGCCCCCGACAACAGCGGCAACCCGCCGACGTACGAGGCGATCCGCACCGCCGACGCCCTGTGGGTCGAATACGCCGACGGCGAGCGCGAGTTCTACGACACGACCGCCGACCCGGACGAACTCCGCAACGGCGCCGCGACCCTCCCCGCCGCCCGCAGCACCGCCCTCCACACCACCCTGACCGCCCTCCAGCACTGCAAAGGCACCGCCGCCTGCACCAAGGCCGCTACCCTCACCCCCGGCCACTGAGGACGGGCCGCGGCCGGACGGGGCCCGCGTCGGCGCGTTACGGGGAGGTCGGCGCGGGGGCCGGGGGCGGGGTGGGTTTGGGGCGGAGGGGGATGCCGCGGAAGGACTGGATCAGGACGAGGACGGCGCCCGCCGTGACGCACTGGTCGGCGAGGTTGAAGATGCCGGAGTCGCCGACGCGGATGAAGTCGAGGACGGCGCCGCGGCCGAAGCCGGGGGTGCGGAAGAGGCGGTCGGTGAGATTGCCGCCGGCGCCCGCGAAGAGCAGCCCGAGGCCGAGGGCCCAGCCGGTGGAGCGTACGGCGGGCGCGACGCGCGCGATGAAGGCGAGCACGCACAGCGCGAGCAGGGTGAAGACCAGCGTCGCGTGCGGGGCGAAGGAACCGGCCGCGCCGGAGTTGCGGAAGGCGGTGAAGGTGACCTTGCCGCCAAGGACGGTGGTCGGCTCGTGGCCCTCGACGGCGACCGCCGCGACCGCCTTGGTGCCCTGGTCGATCGCGAGCCCGACGGCCGCGGTCACCCACAGCAAGTACGTACGCCGCACGCCCCACCTCCCGGTCCTGGCCCCGTCCACCGTCGAGCGTACGTCGGGGCCGGGCCCGTACGGCGGCGGGTCACCGCCGGTGACGCGCCGCCGTACGGGCGCGGCGCTACGCGTCCGTCGTCTTCGGCTGCTCGCCGGCCGTCCGCGTCACGTCGATGACCGAGAAGTTGGCGCCCTGCGGGTCGGTGAGGGCCGCGAACCGGCCGAAGGGGCTGTCCATCGGCCCGAACCGCACCGTCGCACCGCCCGCGCGGGCCTTCTCGACGGTCGCGTCGCAGTCGGCGACGGTGAAGTAGACGTTGACGTACGACGGCACCTGCGGCGGGAATTCGTCACCCATCCGCATCCGGCCGAGCACCGCGTCCTCCGAGCCCTCGACGGTGAAGATCTTGAAGTCGATCTGCTCGTCCACCATCTGCCGCGCCGTGTACGGGAAGACCCGCGGCAGGAAGGCGTCGGTGGCCGCCGGGTCGCGGGTGAAGATCTCCGCCCAGGCGTACGCGCCCGGCTCCGCGACCTTCTCGAAGCCCTTGTGCTGCCCGGGCTGCCAGATGCCGAAGACCGCGCCGGTCGGCTCGGTCGCCAGGGCCATCGTGCCGAAGTCGCCGACCCGCATGGGCTCCATCAGCAGCCCGCCGCCCGCGGCCTTCACCTTCTCCGCCGCCGCGGCGGCGTCGGCCGCGGCGAGGTACACGCACCAGGCCGACTGCCCCTCGGACCCCGGCATCGGCGGTACGACCGCGGCGACCGCCTTGCCGTCCGCGTACGCCTGCGTGTAGTTGCCGTACTCGCTCGCGCTCTCCCCGAAGGTCCAGCCCAGCACGTCACCGTAGAAGCGCTTGGCGCCGTCGAGGTCCGCGAACATCGCGTCCGCCCAGCACGGCGCGCCTTCCGGAAATTCAGTCATGGTCCGTTCACTCCGTCGCTCTCTGCCGTTCTCCGTCGGGCTCGGTCGGGCTCGGTCGCTCCCCCGTTCGAATGATCATGTGACGCACGTCACGTCCATTCGAACTCTCACGCTAGTCAGTAGGCGCGCCCGGCGCGCGGCGAACCGGCCGAAAACCGACGGGCGGCGGACCCGGGCCGGCGCCGAAGTGGCCTCCGTCA
This sequence comes from Actinacidiphila alni, assembly GCF_900112845.1. GTDB lineage: Bacteria > Actinomycetota > Actinomycetes > Streptomycetales > Streptomycetaceae > Actinacidiphila > Actinacidiphila alni. The sequence continues at coordinate 541,557 of NZ_FONG01000002.1, read as the reverse complement.
CGGCGGAAGCGGGAATGGGGGTCGGTGCGGCGCCGCTGAGGGAATACGGAGGCCGCGCACCCGTGAGACCCCTTCGGACAAGGAAGTTGAGCCCATGTACAAGAACATCCTCGCCGCCGTCGACGGTTCCGCCCACGGCGGTGCCGTACTGGACGCGGTCTCGGCGCTCGCCAAGCTGACCGGCGGTGCGGTGCACGTCATCCACGTCCGGCCGTCCCAGGTGATCTCCAGCGGCATCTCCGGCACGGTCGTCCCGACCGAGGAGCGCGAGGAGAGCCGCCAGGTCGTGGACGACGCCCTCGCGCGGCTGCGCGCCGACGGCATCACCGCCGAGGGCGAGGTGGACGAGGGGCTGCGCGAGGACCTCGCCGCGATCCTCGTCGAGCGCGCCGAGGCCCTCGGCAGCGACCTGATCGCGGTCGGCCCCGGCCACTACAGCGGCATCGCCGCGCTGCTCCACCCGAGCGTGAGCCGGGGCGTCGCCAAGACCTCGAAGGTGTCGGTCCTGCTGGTCCACAGCGAAGCCTGACCTTTCTCCCCCTTCTCCTCCTCTCCGCCCGCCGCCCCCCGCGCCCTCGCCGGGGGCGGCGGGCGGAGCTGCGCCTGGGCGGGGCCATGTCCGAGGGCGGGGCCGACGCGCACGACGGGTCCGGGTACGTACGGAGCGTATGCGGGCAAATCTCCGTCCCGCGGACACGGAGAGTACAGCGCCGTAATCTGACCGTCGCCGGCGCTTGGCCGCTGCTGCCTTCTCCGCGCACCGCGAACAGAGCGGTGTCAGGAGAAAGGAGCAGGAGCGAAGTGAAGCACCGCAGGCCGAAGAGGCTGCGGACTACCGATCGCTTACGCGTCGCCTGGTGGTTGGTCCAGATCGCACTCTGGGTCCATCGGCACGCCTGCGACCGGTAATCCGGCTGGGCGGGGGCCGTCTTCGTTGGAAGCGGCGGCGGCCTCCGCGCACTCACTTCATGATGGGACGCCCCGTCGGCGGGACGCGCTCGTCCCGGAACTTTGGCATATGCCAAATCGGGGACCGGCCCTTCTTCCCCGCCTTCATTTCGCCGCACCCTTCGGCCCCGCCGTCCCGACCGCGCCGACGGAGCGCTTGCGCTCCAGGACGACGAGGGGGCAGTTCAGCGCCTCGGCGATCTTGATCAGATTGGCCGGGGTGGCACTGCGCCAGCCCGACTCGATCTCACCCATGAGCTGTTCCGAGATGCCGACCAGATCGGCGAGCGCCCGTTTGGTGAGTCCGGACTTCTCCCGCGCCCACGTGACCGCTTCGGGCTCCTGGTGGAGCCTGCTCGGCCGGATGCGGTGCGCCATGGTCCAAAAATTAGCGCGTAGTAGCGCGTAGCACAAGCGAGTTTCGCGAACTACGCAAGCCGTGTCCACTCCGATCGCACATACGCGCAGGCCAGGCCGTACCGGTCGACCGTTCTCCGCCCGATCGCTGGACTCGTGTTGCGTAGTTGTGCGAAGCTCGCCGCATGACTGAGCGCCCGGAAGCGCCGCCCGAGGGGAAGCTGATCAAGGCCGCGCTCGCGGCTTCCGGTCTCTCCCAGCGCAGGGCGGCCGATCTCGCCGACCTCAGCGAGGCGCGCTGGCGGCAGATCGTGGCCGGTTACCAGTCGGTCGGCGGCCGGCCGGTACCCATCAGCGGCCCCGACGAGACGCTGGCGCGCATGGCCCACGTGGTCGGCGTACGCCCCGAAGAACTGGCCGCGGCCGGCCGGCCCGAAGCAGCGGAAGCGCTGCGCGCGCTCGACGCCCGGCAGCGCGAGGCGAGGGCCTCGGCCCCCGAGTCCGGCCCGCGGGCCCGCCTGGAAGAGCGCTGGCACATGGTCGAAGGCGTCCTCCGCGCGGCGCGCGAGGGCCTGAGCCCTTCGGAGGACGACACCCTGGCCGGCCGCGTGCAGGTCTTCTTCGCGCAGGAGCCCGGCGGCCACCGGAGGGAGCGGGCGGCGGCGCCCGACGACGACCGGGAGACCTCCGCCGGATAACGCCTGGCGTCCGCCCCGGACATGGTGGAATGGCCCCGACGGGGAGGTACGCGGATGGCGCGGACGACACTGCGGGCCGAGGACGTGCGGCGCGTCGCCCTCGGGCTGCCCGGCACCGTGGAGAAGGAACTCTGGGGTCACCCGACCTTCCATGTGCACGGCCGGATGTACGTCACCGTCCCCGACGACGGCACCTCCTTCGCCGTCCGCTGCCCCCGCCACGAGCGGGCCGAACTCATCGCCTCCGAGCCCCACAAATTCTGGGTCCCCGCCCACGAGGCCCACTCCTCCTGGGTCCGCGCCCGCCTGTCCGCCCTGGAGGACGCGAGCGAGCTGTACGACATCCTCCTCGACTCCTGGCGCCAGGCCGCGCCCCCGGACCTGACCGAGACCTTCGCCCCGAAGGACCGGTAGCCGGATTCGGATAGAGAGGTACGGTTAAGGGAAACGTACCTCTCTATCCGCAGAGCAGGCCGCCCGTGGACAAGCCAGCCGAGATGTTCGACCGCGACTTCGAGTGGTCGGCGCTGACCCGCTTCATCACCGACGAGCAGCCGGGCGCCACCCTCGGCGTGGTGTCCGGGCGCCGCAGGCAGGGCAAGACGTTCCTGCTGGACGCGGCGTGCCGAGCGGCCGGCGGCTTCTACTTCGGGGCCACAGAGGCGGCCGGAGCCGAATCGCTGCGCCGGATCAGCGCGGCGCTCACCGAGCACAGCCGGCCGGCCAGCGCGTACCACTTCGCCGACTGGGCGGAGGTCGTGGACGCCCTGCTCGCGCTGGGCGGCGAGCGGCCGGTGCCGGTGGTGATCGACGAATTCCCGTATCTGGTGAAGGCCGCTCCGGAGCTGCCGTCGATCCTCCAGGAGGCGCTGCGGCCGTTGCGGAGGCAGCGCACCGAGTCCCGGACCCGGCTGCTGCTGTGCGGATCGGCGCTGTCGTTCATGGGCAGGCTGCTGTCCGGCAGCGCGCCGCTGCGCGGCCGGGCCGGACTCGAACTGGTGGTACGGCCGCTCGACCACCGGATGGCGGCCGAATTCTGGAACATCACCGACCCGCGGCTGGCGCTCCAGGTGCATGCCGTCGTCGGCGGCACCCCCGCCTACCGCCGCGAGTTCGCCCGCGGTGACACGCCCAAGGGCCCCGGGGACTTCGACGACTGGGTGGTGCGGACGGTCCTCAATCCCGAGACGCCGCTCTTCCGCGAGGCCCGCTATCTGCTCGCCGAGGAGCCCGAACTACGCGACACCGCACTGTACTTGTCGGTGCTGGCGGCCGTGGCGGACGGCAACGCCACGCGTGGCGGCATGGCCGGATACCTGGAACGCAAGGCCACCGACATCGCGCACCCCATCAACGTCCTGGAGGACGCGGGTCTGCTGCACCGGGACGCCGACGTGTTCCGGGACAACCGGCCCACGTACCGCATCGCGGAACCGCTGATCGGCTTCTACCACGCCATCATGCGTCCGGTCTGGGACCAGTTGGAGCGGCCCGGCAGCGCGACGCGGGTGTGGCGGGCCAGTGGCCGCCGCTTCGTCAGCAATGTACTGGGCCCGCACTTCGAACAGGTCTGCCGGGACTGGGCCCTGCACCACGCCGACCCCGAGCTGTTCGGCGGCCTGCCCGCCCGGGTCGGTCACGGCGTCGTCCACGATCCGGCAGCCCGCACCGGCCACGAGGTCGACGTGGCCGTCGTCGGCGTCGCCGAGGGCAGCGGAAAGCCGCCGCTGCTCGCGATCGGCGAGGCCAAGTGGAACGACACGATGGGCGCCGCCCACATCGAGCGGCTGGCGCACATCCGCGACCTGATCACCCGCTCCGGCCGCTACGACACCGGCCGCACCCGTCTGCTGTGCTTCAGCGGCGCCGGCTTCAACTCCCGCGCCGCACAGGCCGCTGCCGCCGATCCGGCCGGTGTCCACCTCATCGACCTGCCGGCCCTCTACGCCCGGACGTAGGCCGGCCGGGTCAGACGTCGAGGGTGGTGAGCCACTTGGTCAGGTGGGTGGTGACCTCGGTGGGGCGTTCCTGCTGGAGCCAGTGGCCGGTGGACGGGAGGAGGTGGGTGGCGGTCAGGGCGGGGAGGGTGGTGGGGAAGGCGGCGATGGCGTCGGCGAGCCAGGTGGTGGAGGCGTCCTCGGCGCCGCCGAGGAAGAGGGCGGGCTGGAGGATCGGGGCGCCGTTGAGGGGGGCGAGGTCGGACCAGTCGTGGTCCATCGCGCGGTAGCGGTTGAGGGCCCCGGTGAAGCCGTTGCGCTCGAACTCGGCGGCGTAGTGGTCGAGATCGGCCTCGGTGAGCCAGCCGGGCCTGGTGGCCGGGAAACGGTCGCGGAGGGTGCCGCCGGGGCCGACGAAGTGCGGGTCGGGCGCGTCGGGCCCGGGCATGGTGTCGGCGGACAGGGCGGCGTAGAAACCGGCGAGCCAGCCGCGTACGTCGGGCTCGATCTCCGCCTCGGCGCGGCCGGGCCGCTGGAAGTAGGAGACGTAGAACTCCTGGTCACCGCCCATGGCGGCGAAGACGTCGCTGGGCCGGGGGCCGCCGGGCGGCGCGTAGGGGACGCTCAGCAGGCCGACCGCGCGGAAGACGCCGGGGTGGAGGAGGGCGGAGACGGCCGCGATGTTCGCGCCCCAGTCGTGGCCGACGACGACGGCGCTCTCCTCGCCGAGCGCCCGCACCACCGCGGCGCTGTCCGCCGCGAGGGCGCGCAGGCCGTACGCCCGCACGTCGGACGGCGCGGACGAGCGGCCGTAGCCACGGATGTCGGGGGCGACGGCCCGGTAGCCGGCCGCGGCCAGGGCGGGCAGTTGGTGGCGCCAGGAGTACCAGGACTCGGGGAAGCCGTGCAGGAGCAGCACCATCGGCCCGCGGCCCTGCTCCACCATATGCAGCCGTACGCCGTCGGGCGTCAGGACGGTGCGGTGCAGCGGCTCCCCGGCGGAGGCGGATCCGGCGGATCCGGCAGACCCGGCAGACCCGGCAGACCCGGCAGACGGTACGGGCGGTACGGGCGGTACGGGCGGCTGGTGCATGGCTTCTCCTCGGGTTGCCGGACGGCCACGGTGCCGTACGCGGTGACGTTCCCGATCCTGCGCCGGGGCGGGCCGCCGCCGCGAGCCGCGTTGCCAGGCTGGCAAACTGGCAGGCAGGAGCCCTGACCGGCGCCGGGGCGAGAGGAGACCGCCATGACCGAGGACAGCGTCACCGAGCTGCTCGCCGCCATGGGGCCGCGCCTGAGAGCCGCGCGCGAGCGCCACGGCGCCTCCCTCACCGAGGTGTGCCGCGCGACGGGCCTGTCCCCCAGCACGCTCTCCCGCGTCGAGAACGGCCGGCGCAAGCCGCACCTCGAACTGCTGCTGCACCTGGCGGCGGCGTACGGCGTCCCGCTCGACGAGCTGACGGGCACGGCGCCCCCGGCGCCGACGCCGGCCAGGACACCGCCGGCGCCGACCGCACAACGCCGCGGCGACGACAAGACCGTCCTCCCGCTCACCCATTACGTCGGCGGCGTCCACGCCCACAAGCACATCCTGCCCGCGGCCGGCGAACGGCCGGCGCGCCCGCGCCTGTCGTCCCACGAGGGGTACGAGTGGCTGTGCGTGCTCTCCGGCCGGCTGTGGCTGGCACTCGGCGAGCACGACCTCGTACTGACCGCGGGCGAGGTCGCCGAATTCGACACGCGGACACCGCACGGCGTCGCCAACGCCGGGCCCACCGGCCCGGTCGAGTATCTGGCCGTCTTCGGCCCGCAGGGCGAACGCCTCCGCTCCCGCGTCCGCCCCGAAGCACGGGCCGAGACCCGGACCGAAGCACGGGCCGAGACCCGAACCGAGCCACGGACCGAACCCCGTACGGGCGAGGTTCCGTAAACGTTGCCGGGCGTCTTGACAGCGGTCGGAGGGAGGGCCGACTCTCCCTGAGAGCGCTCTCTCAACAGCACCACTGACAACGGCGGTTCGCCGTACGCGAGTCGGCGGCCGCCGTGCCCCCCACATGAGGAGTACGCACGCATGTCGATCAGATCAAGCAGAGGTCCGGACAGCGGAAAGCGTTTACCGAAACGCCTAGGCGTCGGCCTGCTCGCCGTCAGCGCGATGGCGGCCGTCGCCCTGGCCGGTTCACCCCAGGCCGCGGCGGAGGTGACCGTCACCCCACAGGCGGCCACTGCGCAGACGGCCCCCGACAGCACGACAGCCCGACAGGCAGCGGCGGTTCGGCCCGACGCCGTCCCCGCCCCGCCGAGCGGCTTCACCACCACCTGGAGCGACGACTTCAACGGCGCGGCCAACACCGGTCTGGACACCGGTACTTGGCGGTACGACGCCGGTGAGGGCTGGACCTTCGGGACCGGCGAGATCGAGACCATGACGAACAGCACGGCCAACGTCTACCAGGACGGCAACGGCCACCTGGTGCTCAAGGCCCTGCATTCGGGCTCCGACCCCAACACCGGCTGGACGTCGGGCCGGGTGGAGACCCAGGCCGACGGCTTCGGCGCGCAGCCGGGCGGCGTCGTCCGTATGCAGGCGTCGATCCAGCAGCCGAACGTGACGACGGCCAACGGCGCCGGCTACTGGCCCGCCTTCTGGATGCTGGGCTCGCCGCTGCGGGTCGGGGTGCCGTGGCCGGGCTCCGGCGAAGTGGACATCCTGGAGGACATCAACGGCCGCAGTTCGGTGTTCGGCACACTGCACTGCGGGACGAATCCCGGTGGCGCGTGCAACGAGTCCAGCGGTGTCGGCAGCGGCGAACGGGCCTGCTCCGGCTGCCAGACGGGCTATCACACGTACGCGGTGGAGATCGACCGGTCGACGTCGCCCGAGCAGATCCGCTGGTATCTGGACGGCGCCAACTACTTCACCCTCAGCTCCAACCAGGTGGACGCCACGGCCTGGCACAACGCCGTGGACCACAGCTTCTACATCATCTTCGACCTGGCGATCGGCGGCGGCTTCCCGGCCGCCTTCGGCGGCGGCCCCAACGCCGCGACGGTGTCCGGCGGTTCGCTGAACGTCGACTACGTGGCCGTCTACAACAAGGCCGCGCCCGGCACCACCGGCACCAACATCGCCAAGGGCAGGCCGACCACCGCGTCCTCCACCGAGAGCGCGCAGTTCCCGGCGTCCAACGCCACCGACGGCGATGTCACCACCCGCTGGTCGAGCGCCTTCAGCGACCCGCAGTGGATCCAGGTCGACCTCGGCCAGAACTACGACCTCACGCACGCCACGATGGTCTGGGAGGCGGCGGCAGCGTCCGCCTACCAGCTACAGACCTCCACCAACGGCTCCACCTGGACCACCGTCTACTCCAACTCCAATGATCCGGCCGACATCCAGGACACCGGACTGTCGGCGACCGCCCGCTACGTACGGATCAACGCGACCGCCAGAGCGTCCCAGTACGGCGACTCGCTCTACGAGTTGGCGCTGTACGGGACGCCGTCGTCCGGCGGCGGGGACCCCGGCGGCCCGGGGACGGCCACGCTGCTCTCGCAGGGGCGGACGGCGACCGCGTCCTCGTCAGAGAACGGCAGCTTCACCGCGCCCAACGCGGTGGACGGCAACACCGGCACCCGCTGGTCGAGCGCCTTCAGCGACCCGCAGTGGCTCCAGGTCGACCTCGGCGCGAGCCACACCATCAGCCAGGTGAAGCTCAACTGGGAGACGGCGTACGCCACCGCGTACCAGATCCAGACCTCGGCCAACGGCTCCACCTGGACGACGGTCTCCTCCACCACGACCGGCACCGGCGGCAATCAGACCCTGAACGTCTCCGGCACCGGCCGCTACGTACGGATCAACTGCACGGCACGCTCGACGCAGTACGGCGACTCGCTGTGGGAGTTCCAGGTGTACGGCACCTGATCGCCCGTCAGTTTCCGCTCGTACGCACCGCCCCCGGCGCACACCGCGCCGGGGGCGGCCCCCGATTCGCCTGCCGTCAGGGCAGCTTGACCAGCCGCAGCGTCCGCACCCCGGTGCCGAACGACTCCTGCGCCGCGTCGCTCGACGTGAACGTCCAGTCGGAGCCGCCGCCTTGGGCCTGCGTGTACTGGAACCAGATGAAGCCGATGACGTCGTGCCGGGCGCGCAGCCACGCGAAGAAGCTGGCGATGTACGGCGCCTTGCGCCCGCCCGGCCGGGCGCCCGCCTCGGTGATCAGCAGCGGCTTGCTCGTCACCGCCCTGATCGCCTTCACCGACGGGTTGAGCAGTTCGCCGGCCGAGTGCTCGGCGACCCCGTAGGCGTCCAGGCCCACCCAGTCCACGTAGGCGTCCCCGGGATAGAGGGACGTGAGGCTGATGTCGTCGGCGCCGCGCAGCGTGTTCGGCGCCCACACCCAGATCACGTTGTCCGCGCCGACCTGCTGGAAGATGTCGTGGACGTGCTTCCAGGCGGCCACGTACTGGCCGGGTTTGTTGATCCCGTTGGGCTCGGCCCACGGATACCAGTGGCCGTTCATCTCGTGCGCGAAGCGCAGCACGATCGGGTAGCGGTCGGCCTTGACCGCCTCGGCGAAGGACCGGATGTACGCGTCGTGCCGGCCGTCGACGATCGTGCCGAGCGCGTAACCGGGCTGCTTGGTGCCCTTGGCGGAGCCGGCCCACGGCTCCCAGCTCACGACGGGCACGGCGTGCTGGGCGTAGGCGGCGCGGACCGGGCCCGGGTCGAAGCCGCGGGTCCAATTGACGTAGTACTCCACCATGTTGGGCGTGGTGCCGCCCGCGTCCCGGCCGACTCCCGCGAGCACCGCGGAATTCCACGGCGCGTCGGGGGTGGCGACGCCGAAGTAGCTGCTCCCGGCGGGCGGATGGAGGATCGTCTCCTTGGCGGGCACCGGGGTCTGCGGCGGTCCCGGCACGATCAGCGAGGCGCCGTCGCGGCTGCCCGTGTCGCTGTCGGCGGCCCGGTCGGCGGCGATCGCCGCGGAACCGTCACCGCCGTCGGCGCGGGCGAGCGCGACGACACCGATCACCAGCACGAGGACGACGGCGGGCACCGCGTACCTCGCCCACCGCCACACCTGACCGTAGAAGGGGCTGGACAGCCGCCCGGGCCAGTCGATCATTCGCCCCCCAACTCCCCTACCCCTTGGCCGGGTTCTTCGCCTTCTCCGGCACCCGGTTGAACAGCGTGACCCGCAGCCCGCCGGTGAAGTCCTTGGACCCGCCCGCCGCGTAATCGGTCTGCAGGAACTTCCCCTCGTCCTGCGTCATCCCCGCGAACGGTGTGCGCGGGGTGTTCGTCACCAGCCAGATCCGTCCGACCCCCTTGGTGCACACCACGGGCGCCGAGCACGGCCGCCCGGTGTACGTACCGTCGCGCTGCGGCGACAGCGTCACGTACACCTGCGCGGGGACGCGGCCGACGTCCCGCCACTGGTACGCGGTCGCCCGCATCACCTTGTCCAGCTCGCCGCCGTAGACGACGCCGTCGCCGGCCTTGGCCTCGTGCCGCAGCCACGCGGCGGCGGCCTCGTAATCCGGCCGGCCCGGCTGCGGGTCGGTGCGCAGGTCCGGGAAGACCGGCAGCGACACGACGGCGACGCCGATCGCGGCGATCATGCCGAGCAGCACCTGCCGGGTCGGCACCCCGCGGGCCTTGCCGGGCAGCACCCGGGCCAGGCCGCACGCGCCGGCCGCGGCGAGCAGCGCCAGCGCGGGGACGGTGAAGACGAAGTACGACGGGGTGAACAGATTGCCGTACGACCGCAGTCCGAAGACCGCCAGCGGCGGCAGCACCGCCCACACCAGCAGCGGCACACCGTTCCTGCGGCCGAACAGCAGGCCGAGCAGGGCGAGTCCGCCGAGCGCGAGGGCGACGTGCTGCGAGCCGAGCAGATCCTGCGGCAGCTGCAGCAGCGCGTGCACGTCCGAACCGCCCTGCGGATCCTGGTGGTTCTGGCCGCGGGCCAGCATCAGCACCGCGAACAGCGGCGCGACCGGCACCAGCGTGACCGCGAACCAGGCGCCGGTGCGCTGCCGTTCGGTCGCGAGCGTGATCAGCAGATACGCGACGACGACGGCCGCGGCGACCGGGTGGAACATCCCGGTGAGCAGCATGCCGAAGGCGTAACCGCCCCACCGGTCGGCCTCTTCGTGGTCCAGCGCCCGGTACAGCAGCAGCGCCCCGGCGACCACCGACAGCGCGGCCAGCGCGAACGGCCGCGCCTCCTGCGCGTACCGGGTGGTGACCGGCAGCACCGCGAAGACCAGACCGGCGACCAGCCCGGTCGGCGCGTCGAACATCCGGCGGCCGAGCAGCGCGACCAGCCCGGCCGTCGCGGCCATCGCCAGCACCGACGGCAGCCGCAGCATCGTCGCCGAACCGCCCACCAGCGACACCCACAGGTGCATCAGCACGTAGTACGGGGCGAGCACCACATCGGTGTTGTCCAGCAGCCGCCCGAGGTCGGTCCACGACAGGTGCGCCGCCCACCAGGTGGCCGACTCGTCCTCCCTGACCTGCTGCCCGCCCAGCCGGTACGCGCCCGCCGCCAGCGTGGCGGCCACCGGCGGCAGCATGACCACCGCCCGCCCCATCCCGGGCCGCGCCGCCGCCTCCCGCCGCCTGCGCCGCCCGCCCCCGGCCGGCGGCCGGTCGCCGCCCTCGCCGTCGTCGCTCCTGACCTCCCAGTCGCCGTCGCTGTGATGCGCGTTGCGCGGCTGCGGGATGATCGAGATCGGGATGGTGTCGGGGGAGTCCAGCGAGTCCAGGACTTCCCGCTCGCTCATGGGGTGCTCCCGGTGGGCGTGGGGGACGCGGGAGGCGTGGTCGAGGTGGTCCTGCCGTCCGGCGTGCCCGACTGGCCGGTGGCCAGGTGGAGCGTGGCGAGGCCCGCCTGGAAGTCCTGCTGTTCGGCCTTGCTGGAGGTGAAGCGCCAGTTGCCGCCCGCGCCGCTGTCCCGGTCCTTCTGCATCCACACGAAGCCGATGACCTCGGGATTCTTCTTCAGCCACGGGAAGAAGGCGTTGACCCAGCTCAGTTGGTCCGCGTCGATCTGCGCGCCGGTCTCGGTGATCACCATCGGCTTGTGCGTGAAGGTGTGGATCGTGTCGATCGTGGCCCGGAAGGTGATCTCCGGGCTCGCCTCGTGCACGCCGTAGCCGGTCATGCCGACCCAGTCGACGTAGTCGTCGCCCGGATAGAGCTTCTCGAGCGAGACGTTCTTGGCCGGGCGGACGATGTTCGGCGACCACGTCCAGATCACATTGGTGGCCCCGGCCTGCTCGAACAGGTCGTGCACATGGCGGTACGCCTTCACGTAGTCACCGGGGTGATTGCCGTTGACCCGCTCGGACCAGGGGTACCAGACGCCGTTCATCTCGTGCGCGAACCGGATCGCCAGCGGCCACTTGGCGGCCTTGATCGCCTTGGCGGTCGCCGTGATGTACGCGTCGTACTTGCCCGCGGTGATGTTGGCGAGCCGGTAAGCGGGCTGGTCGATGTTGGACTTGAGGATCTGGTCGGGTTCCGGGTTCTGCGCGCCGCCCTGCCAGGGCTCCCAGGTCAGCAGCGGGAGCGTGCCGTGCTCGTAGGAGGCGGTGATCGAGTACGGGTTGAACTTCTGGCTCCACGACAGGAAGTAGGACGACATGGTCGGGCGGATGCCGCCCGCGTCCACGGCCAGCTTGTCGACCTCGGCCGCGTCGTACGGGGCGTTGGTGGTGGCGGCGCCGAAGTAGATGCCGTCGGGATTCAGGAACTGGCTCTTGGTCGGAATGGCGGGTTCCGTCCTGCCCTTGAGCCGGTCGAGCAGCCCGGGGGCGCTCTTGCTGCCGCCGCCGAGGCCGGAGTAGCCGTTGCCCTGCGCGTTGGAGACCACCGCGGCGTAGACCCCGTACGAAAGGGCGCCCAGCAGAACGGCGTTGACGGCCATCCAGATCCGCAGCCGGATGCCGCTGCCGCGGTTCCACCAGTGCGTGGACCTTCTGCGCCTCGGACTAGACACTCCGCATCACCCTAGACACTCATCATCACCGACCCACCGAGCATGAGGCCGCCGAGCAGATACGGCACGAGAACGAGGGCGCTGTGTGCCTTCTCACCCGCGAAGCTGTCCGCGCGGGTGCCCCAACTGGCGTTGTGGGCGCAGCGGAAGAAGCCGAGCAGCCGGACCGGGAGCAGCAGCAGGGTGTTGATCAGCATGAAGGTCGGCAGGAACAGCAGGTCCTGCGGCCGGTAGGCGAAGTGCCGGCCGAAGCGGAACATCAGCGAGAACAGCGACATCACCGCGGCCAGCGTGATCAGCATGACCAGCGCCTTCGTCGGGTCGCCGGGCAGCGGCAGGTCGTGGTAGATGCCGGGCCGGCCGCGGTGGGTGGCGGCGACCAGCCAGGAGGCGAAGGTGCCCAGCAGCACGAACGGCACGGCGACGTCGGTGAAGTAGAACAGCGCGAGCATCTTCGAATTGCGCAGCATCCACGGCATCATCCGCAGCGTGTTGTACTGCGAGCCGCGCGCCCAGCGGTACTGCTGCTTGGCCAGCTTCTTCAACTGCAGCGGCGCGTCGGTGTAGACCAGCGACGTCGACTGGTAGACGGTCTTGTACCCGGCCTTGAGCGTGTAGTTGGTGAGCGTACGGTCGTCGCTCACCTCCAGGAAGACGCCGAGGAACTTCTCGCCGAGGAACGCGTCCATGCAGTCGAAGAGGATCGAGCTGCGGAAGGCGATGGTGCGGCCGGGCAGGCAGCCGACGGTGCCGAGGACGCTCATCGCGGGCATCGAGTACTGGCAGCGCACGCTCTCCAGCCAGTCCGCCCAGCGGGTGAGCACGGTACGGCTGGGCTGGAGGATCCGCTGCCGGGTGGTGACACCGCCGACCTCGGGGTCGCGGAAGGGCTTGACCAGCTCGCTGAGGGTGTTGGTGGTCCAGATGGTGTCGGAGTCGACGAGGACCGCGATCTCGCCGCTGGACTCGTCCAGGCCGACCTTCAGCGCGTTGCGCTTGCCGGGGACGGGGGTCCATTTCCAGAAGACGCCGAGGTCGTCGCAGATGTGCTCCAGCGCCTCGTTGCGGCGGCCGTTGATGACCACGATGATCTCGGTCGGCCGCTGGTCGATGATCCTTCCGACGACTTCGCGGAAGAGTTCCTCGGGTTCGTCGACGACCGGAATGATCACGGACGTCGTCGTCCGGTAAGGACGCTTCCACGGCTTGTACCGGCGGGCGAGCACGATCTTGATCAGCCACAGCAGCCAGATCAGCGCCATGAAGACGGCGAAGGGGTACACCACGCCCTGGAGCCGCAACTCACGGATCTCCAGCAAGAACGCCAGCATGTCTTCCTTATCGCGCCGATTCCCCCGGGCCACATACGATGCGGCACGCCGCAGAGAAGGTAAGTGGTGACACGATTTTTATCATATGATCCTTAGCGTCCCCTCACTGCGTGACCACCTGTAACACAGCCGGTACATGTGGCGTGTTGCACACCGGTGGCGCGCATTCCGCCCGCCGCATCAATTACCCGGACAAGTCGCCGCACGCGCGGCCGTATGGTCGTCGGATGAGATGCTGACGGTCCGCACGGAAGAAACGGCCGGGGATACCGCGGATGAATGTCCTGACACGACGGATGCGGCGCACGTCCGTCCTGGGGTGCGCGCTCGTCGGCGCGCTGCTGCTCGGCCTCGTCGGGTGCTCCACCGACGGCGGGGGCGGCACCACCATCGCGGGCGACGCGGCGCCGGTGAGCGGCGGGCCGCCGAGTACCGCCCACCGGGACCCGGCCCCGCCCGGCACGGCCGGCGACTCCCCCGGCGACTCCTCGGCCGTACCGTCCTCGCCCGGCACGCCCACCCGCACCAAGACGCTCACCAAGGCCGAGTATCTGCACCCCGACGGCGACTACTTCGGCCTCGCCACCTTCCACGGGCCCAACCGCGCCACCACCGCGTCGGCCGCGGCTGCGGCCGGCGAGCAGCCGCGCATCCTGGAGTACTACCAGGACTGGGACCAGCCGTTCTCCGCCGATCACGCGGAACTCGCCTATCAGCAGGGCGCGCTGCCGCTGATCACCTGGGAGCCGTACGGGGATTCGCGCGCCGCCGACCAGCCGAAGTACGCGCTCCAGCGCATTGCGTCCGGAACATATGACGCGTACATCATCCGCTATGCCCAAAAGGTCAAGTCGATCGGGCAGCCGGTCGCACTCCGATTCGCGCACGAGATGAATGGCGCATGGTACCCGTGGTCGGAGAGCAACAGCGGTAATTCATCGGGGGATTATGTGAAGGCCTGGCGGCACGTCCATGATCTGTTCCAGATCGTCGGCGCGACCGAAGTGATCTGGGTCTGGAGCCCCAATGTGCTGCGCGGCACCGGAGGCGTCGCGCTCGGGCCGCTCTATCCCGGTGACGCCTACGTCGACTGGATCGGTATCGACGGCTACGGCTTCGGCGAGAAGACCGCCACCGAGGTGCTCCAGCCGACGCTGGACGCGATCACCGCCTTCTCGCACAAACCGGTCCTGATCAGCGAGACCGGCAGCGCGCCCGGGCCGCGGCAGGCGGGCTGGACGGCCGATCTCTTCCGCTGGATCAAGCGCACGCCGAATGTCATCGGATTCGTCTGGTTCCAGTACAGCAAGGACGAAGGCGGCAGGTACGACTACCGGTTCGACATCTCGCCGGCCACGAAGGCCGCCTTCCGCAAGGGTCTCGGCTCGCTCACACTGCGGCCCTGGCCGGTCACGTCCGAAGGGTCCCACTAATGGGACAACCCGACCGACGTACACCACAGACGCTATGATTCACCGAAATGAGTGACGGGAAAGGGATCTTCTCCAGGCCATGAGCACTCCCACGGGGCCCCAGGATCCTCGCATACCGCACCAGAACGGTGCCGTACCGCAGGCCGACCGGCAGCAGACGCAACCGGCCCAGCAGCAGCCCGCGCAGGCACCGCGGCCGCAGCCGCAGCCGTACGGTCAGCAGCCGCCGCCCGCGCAGCCGCAGGCCCCGCAACCGCAGGCGCCCCAGCAGCAGGCGCAGCCGGGTTACGGCTTCCCGCCCACCCAGTACCCGCAGCCGGTCCAGCAGGGCTACCCGTACGAGATCAGGCCCGGCGTGCCGCAGGTCCCGCAGCCGCAGCCGTACGTCCCCAACCCCAACGAGCCGGACTGGTCCGCGCTCGCCGACCAGAACGTGGCCGAGCGCAAGCGCAAGCGGCTGATGATCATCGGCGGGGCCTCCGTCGTCGTCATCGCGCTCGCCGTCGGCGCCGCGCTGCTCTTCGCGGGCGGCTCGGACAAGAAGGACGACGGCAAGCAGATCGCCGACAAGCAGACCAGCGCGCCGGCCGTCTCGCCGACCGGGTCCGCGAGCGGCTCGCCCACCGGGACGCCGAGCGGTTCCCCGACCGGTACGCCCACCGGTTCGCCGACGCCCACGCTCCAGGGCAGCGACCTGTTCACGGCCAAGACGCTCACCGTCGACGGGCAGAGCTTCGCCCGGAAGGCCACCAGCCACCGCACTCCGTGCTGGAAGAGCACCCAGGGCGGGCTCGGCCCGATCCTGGACAAGAACAAGTGCACGCAGATCGTGCTGGCCACCTACGTCTCGGGCAAGGACTCGGTGAGCGTGGGCGTGCTGGTCTTCCCGACAGCGGCGCAGGCCGGCGAGGTGAACGCGGGGTTCAAGGGCAAGCTCATCCCGCTCACCGGGCAGCCCGGCATCCCGAACTTCTGCAAGCAGGTGCCCTGCGCGGTGACCCACGCCGTCCACGGCCGCTACGTCTACACCACCCTGGCCGGCCCCAACGACGGCAAGGCCGGCAACAAGGACGCCCACTCGGTGGCCGCCGGCCACGGCATCGCGGGCTACACCTTGTCCCGCCTCCTCGACCTCGACTAGCTGCCCCAGCAGAGAGGGCACGTCAGGCCGCCGGAGTGAGAAGAGCGTCGGCGACGGCCGTGCGGGCGTAGAGGACGGAGCGGCCGACGCGGTGGGCGGTGACGAGGCCGGCGTTGCGCAGGGCGGTGAGGTGCTGGGAGACCCCGGCGGGGGACATACCGGAGGTCTGGGCGAGCCGGGTCGTGGAGGTGGGGGTGTCCAGCTCCGTGAGGAGAAGAGTGCGGGAACGCCCGAGGACGGCGGCGACCGCATCGGCGGCGGGAGTGGCCCGCGGCTCCCACAGGGAGCCGATCCCCCGCGCGGGATAGGCGAGTTGGGGCGGGTCGGGCGCAACGGACCGCGTCAGCACCCGCGGCCAGGCGAAGGCCGAGGGCACGAGCAGCAGCCCGGAGCCCGTCTCGGCCCGGCTGAGCGCGCAGGCCCGCCGTACGAGCCGTAGGCTCCCGTCGTCCCAACGCACCGTCTCGTGCAGCTCGTTGAGCACCTGCGCGGCGCCGTGCTCGGCGACCTGCCGGGCCCGGTGGAAGACATCGGCCTCCAGCAGCTGCCGGATCCGCGCCCAGTACGGCGCGAGCGCCAGCTCCCAGTACGTCTCGACCTCGTCGGCCACCTTGGCGAGCGCCGCCTCGGGCGCCTCGCGCAGCAGCCGGAAGCGGGCGGAGTGCGAAGGGCGCCCGGCGGCACGGGCGTTGGCGTCCAGCAGGTCCAGTTCGTAGTGGACGCGCTCGCCCGGCGTACGGCGGACCGCCGCCAACTCCTCGGCCAGGGTGGGGAAGGGCGTCGCGGGTGTCGGGTTGAGGAAGTCGGCGAGATAGCCGTCGCCGGGGATCAGCCCGGCGAGCCAGCCGCGGTCGAGCCCGGCCTCGGTCAGCCGGGGCCGTACCTGCGCGGCCCAGCGCCGGTGCGGCGGCGGCTCCGTACCGGTGCGCAGCAGCTTGAAGCTGGTCACGACCTCCCACATCGGGGACAGCGCGAAGCGGGTCTGCGCGAGATCCGCGGTGGTGAAACTCAGCTCGGCTTCCATGGCTCCCCGACCCCCTGCGTACGGCATGGATTCGGTCCCAGCTTAATCAATGGCCCGGGGGTGCGGGCGGGCCGCACGCTCCTGCCATGTTCACCACTTTTCGCGGACTCCCGCCCACGGTCTGGACGCTCTTCGCCGGGACGATCGTCAACCGCCTCGGCTACCTCGTCACGCCGTTCCTGGTGTTCTTCCTGGCCGCGCAGGGGGTGACCGGCACGCAGACGTCGTACGTGCTCGGCGCGCTGGGCGCGGGCAACCTCATCGGTCCCGCGGTCGGCGGCCTGCTCGCCGACCGCCTCGGCCGCCGCCGGACCATGCTCGTCGGGCTGCTCGGCGCCGCGGCGGCGCAGGGCGCGCTGTTCGTGGCGCCCGGCGTCGCCACCATGGCCGCGGCGGCGCTGCTGCTCAGCGCGGCGGGCGCGTCCGTCAGCCCGGCGGCCTTCGCGCTGCTCGCCGACTCCGTCGACGCCGAGCGCCGGCAGCGCGCGTACGCCCTCTTCGGCTGGGGCGTGAACATCGGTACAGCCGCGGGCGGCGTCCTCGGCGGTTTCCTCGCCGCGCACGGCTACTGGCTGCTGTTCGCCGTCGACGCCGGGACGATGCTCGTGTACGCGGTCGTGGTCGCGCTCCGGATCACCGAGACGCGGCCTCCGGCCGGGGCGAGGGGGTCCGGGACGTCCGCCGGCGACGGGGTCGGCTACGGCGTCGTCCTGCGGGACCGGCTGCTCATGACGCTGCTGCCGCTGTCCGGTATCCAGCTCTTCGTCTACTCGCTCACCGAGGTGGCGCTGCCGCTGGCCATCCACGACAGTGGTCTGTCGCCCGCCGTGTACGGGGCGATGGCCGCGGTCAACGCGGTGCTCGTCGTCGTGATCCAGCCGTTCGCCACGGCACGTCTTGCCGGGCTGCCGCAGCTGCCCGTGCAGAGTGCCGGCGGCGTGCTCATCGCCGTGGGCGTGGCGCTCACCGGGGTCGCCGACAGTGTTGCCGGCTACACCGTCTCCGTCGTCGTCTGGTCCCTCGGCGAGGCCGCCGTCGCCGGGATCGGGGCGGCCGTCGTCTCCAACCTCGCGCCCGCTCATGCCCGGGGGCGCTATCAGGGTGCCTTCGGGTGGACCTGGGGGGTCGCGCGGTTCTCCGCGCTCACCCTCGGGGTGGCCGTCTACACCTCCCTGTCCCCCGCCGCCCTCTGGTGGTCCGCCCTCCTCGGCGGTCTCTTCGCCTCCGGCGCCACCCTGGCTCTCATCCCTCGCGTCCGTGCCCGCGCCGCGGCCGACGCCGCCCCCACCCCCGACCCGCACCTCACGGAGGTGGGCGAGGTGGTCGCGGCGAAGCTCCCGACGTAGCGCCTCCTTCTCACGCTCACGGGGTCACGACGGGAAAGCTCGGGTCGGCGTCGTCCAGGACGCCGAGAATGCTCTGGAGCGCCCCGAGGTCGCCCGCGTAGTCCACACCGGAGGTGCCCTCTCCGGCGAGGAGGTCCATGAGCCGGGGCTTGGTGAGGGTGAGGGAGAGGTCCACGGAGCCGGGCACGGGCGGGGTGTCGGTACGGGTGTGGACGAGGACACCGTTGTGCAGGGTGACGCGGTGCCGCTCGCCGAGATCGGTGAAGTGCCAGTCGGTCGCGAGGCTGAGGTTCCACGCCCGGGGCCCGTCCACGCGGATGGCGAGCGAGTCGAAGACCTGCTCCACGCTGAGCGCCCCGGCCATGCCGCCCGAGGTGAGCGTGGTCCGCTGCACGCCCTCGCGCAGTTCGAGCGCGCCGGTGAGGTAGCAGTTGCGCCAGGTGGCGTTCTCGGCGCCGTGCGCGAGCTGTTCGAAGGTCCGCGCCAGCAGCTCCTTCGCCTCGGTGCTCTCCGGCGCCGCGAAGACCGCGTGCTTGAGCAGCTGCGCGGCGAACCGCGCGTCGCCCTCCTCCAGATACGCCCGCGCCTTGTCGAGGGCCGGCCGCAGCCCGCCCAGGCAGTCCACGTACCGGCGGGCCGTCTCGGCCGGGGGGTGCTCCCACAGCGACGACGGGTGGCCGTCGTACCAGCCCATGTACCGCTGGTAAATGGCCTTCACATTGTGGCTGACCGACCCGTAGTAGCCGCGGGCGTGCCAGGCGCGGGCGAGCGCGGGCGGCAGCTCGACCAGTTCGGCGCACTCGGTGCCGGTGTGCCCCTGGTTGAGCAGCCGCAGCGTCTGGTCGTGCAAGTAGCCGTACAGATCGCGCTGTTCGCCCAGGTACCGCTTGAGGCGGTCGGTGCCCCAGGTCGGCCAGTGGTGGGAGGCGAAGAGCACGTCGGAGCCGTCGCCGAAGAGTTCGACGGACTCGGTCAGGTAGTGCGACCAGATCCGGGCGTCGCGGACGAGGGCGCCGCGCAGCGTCAGGATGTTGTGCATGGTGTGGCTCGCGTTCTCGGCCATGCACAGCGCGCGGCGCTCGGGGAGGTGGAAGTTCAGCTCGGACGGCGCCTCGGTGCCGGGCGTGAGCTGGAAGCGGAACAGCACCCCGTCGTACGTCTCCTCCTGGCCGGTCGCCGTGATCTCGACGGTCGGCGGCAGCAGCTCGACCGAGCCGGTGGAGGACGTGAAGCCCAGGCCCATGCCGACCAGGCCGGCCGGGCCGCGGTCCAGGGTGTAGCCGGAGTAGTAGGCGCCGCGGCGCAGCATGGCGGTGCCGGCGTAGACGTTCTCGGCGACCGAGTGCTCCATGAAGCCGGCGGGCGCGACGATCGGTACCGCGTCGTGGCCCTCGTCACCGTCCTCCGGCAGGACGCCCCGGATGCCGCCGAAGTGGTCGATGTGCGAGTGGGTGCAGAGCACGGCGGTGACCGGGCGGTCGCCGCGGTGCGCGCGGTACAGCGCCAGCCCCGCGGCGGCGCACTCCGCCGACACCAGCGGGTCGACGACGATGACGCCGCGCTCGCCCTCGATCAGTGTCATGTTGGACAGGTCGAAGCCGCGGATCTGGTAGACGCCCGCGGTCACCTCGTACAGGCCGGCGCGGGCGCACAGCTGCGACTGCCGCCACAGGCTGGGGTGCACGGTGTCGGGGCAGTCGCCCTCCAGGAAGGCGGTCGCGCCGAAGTCCCACACCACCCGGCCGTCGGCCGTGGTGATCCGGTCCTGCGCGGGGGGCGCGACCAGGCCGCGGTCGGCGTCCTCGAAGTCCGTACGGTCGGCGAAGTCGGGCATCTCGTCGATGCTGGTCACCTGTGGCCTCCCGGGCAGCGTCCCGCCTGCGGCGCGGCGCCGCACGCACCCCCATCCTGCGTACGGGGGCGGGCCCGGCGCCCGTACTGCTGCGCCAACCGGGGGGCGTGCGCCCGGCTCAGCCGGTGCGCGGGGCGGCGCGCAGGTCGCGGGCGCCGACGGCGGCCAGCGCCGCCACCAGGAGGACCGTCACGGCCAGTTGGGCCACGGCGCCGGCGAGCAGGCCCGCGGGGAGGTCGACGTCCAGCTCGACGGCGAGCAGCCCGGCCCGCAGCGTGAGGACGACCAGGCCGAGGGCGGCGAGGGCGAGGGTGGTTTCGGCGGCGGGGCGGTCGTTGCGGGGCCGGTCCGTACGGGCCCGGTCGTTACGGTCGCGGTCGTTGCGGTCCCGGTCCGTACGGGCCGCCAGGGCGCGGGCGGCCAGGCAGGCGGCGGCCGCGACGGCGAAGGCCGTACCCGTCGCCCACTGGGAGTCCACCCCCTCCGGCCGGATCACCACCGAGCCGCCCATCAGCACGCAGGTGCCCAGGAAAGCGAGGCCGGGCGGTACGGCGGGCAGCCAGGCGGGTCCGGCGTCGGCGTGGAAGCCGCAGCAGACGGCGAGCACGGTCAGCCAGCCGAAGACGGCCGTGGCGACGGTCAGCGCGGTCACCGTGCCGGACCAGTGCGCCTCGTCGACCAGCGGCTCGCTCGCCGCGACGGCGGCGGCGACCGCGAAGAGCCGCGCCCCGCGCGGGCGCTGCCGCAGCAGCGTCGCGTACGCGGCCGTCCACAGCGGCGGCGCCGCCCACAGCGCGACGCCGCGCGCCCAGCCGTAGCCGCCGTCGGAGGTGAAGACGTCCAGCAGCAGCGAACGGTCGTACGCCGAGCGGCTCGACCAGGCGAGCGACAGCGCCGCCTCGGTGACGGTGGCCGCCGCCTGGAGCAGCAGCGCGAACAGGGCGAAGTGGCGTACGGCGCCGCCGAGCGTCACGTATCCCGACGGCGCGCCCGCGGCGCCCATCCGGCTGCGGACGGCCAGCGTGACGACGCTTCCCACCTCGCGCCAGGACGGCCGCATCAGGTCGAGGTCCCGGGCCTCGTCCTCGTCCTCGGCCCCGTCCTCGGCGACGCCGACCCGCAGCAGAAACGTCTCGACCATCTCCTCCTCCCGCGCCCGCCGGTAATAGGCGGGCAGCAGGCGCAGGACGGCGCGGTAACGCTGTTCGAGCAGGGTCGCCGTCATGCGGTGCCTCCCGCGAGGCCGGGCGCGGCTCCGGGGGCGGCGCGTCTGGCCGCTATCCGCCGGGACGCCGCCCGCGCCCCGGCCGCCATCCGCTCGGCCTCCTCGTCCAGCGCGGCCAGGCCCTCGTCGGTCAGCCGGTAGTAGCGGCGCAACCGTCCCTGCTGCACTTCCTCGCGGTCCAGCGCGATCAGGCCGTCCGCCGTCAGCCGGTCCAGCACCCCGTACAACGTCCCGACCCGCAGCTCCACCCGCCCCTCCGACAGCTCCTCCACTTCCTGGAGGATCCCGTACCCGTGCCGCGGCTCATCGGTGAGCGCGGTCAACACGAAGAAGGCTGACTGCGTCATGCTTCGGGGGGTTGTCATGCGGCCAGCATATCCTGGCTCCCGATATATTGCGTGCCGCAAGCCATGAGGGGACGTCCCCTCGCCCGCACGTGCGGTGGACGTTCATCCTCAGGGGCGCGGGGAACTGCGCGCTCAGCCCACCCCGGGCCGCAGGAAAAAACCGCCCCCAGCGGGGCAGACGCTGTTTGTCTTGCGACCACCGGCCCGGTGGGGGCTGAGCGCGCAGTTCCCCGCGCCCCTAAAAACATGACTCCCGCACTCCGCAGGAGACATCAGGCACCCCCGGCCCGGGGATCACGCACCGCCCTCCGCAGGAGATCAGGCACCGTCCAGGAGGACGACGTCCAGCTGGTCGATGGTGGCGCCGTCCGCGAGGACGTGGATCTGGGAGATCCGGCCCTCCTCGGTGAGGGAGAAGACGAAGACGGCGCGCGGCCGCCCCTCGGGCACCCAGGCGAGCCCGGCGCGCCCGTCGACGAGGACGGGCCGCGCCCCCTTGGCGCGCCCGACAAAGGTCTCGGCGACGGCCGCGGCACCGCGCACGGTGGTGGCCCCGGCCAGAGCCGCCGCCGTATCCGTCCGAAGGACCACCTCGGGGTCGAGGAGTTCGAGGAGCGCCTCGAAGTCGCCGCCGCGCGAGGCGGCGAGAAAGGCGCCGACGACGGCCCGCCGCCGCACCGCGTCGGCCTCCTCGGCGGCGACGGCGACCCCCTGGACGCGCCGCCGCGCCCGGCTGGCGAGCTGCCGCGTCGCGGCGGGGCTGCGGTCGACGATGCCCGCGATGTCGTCGAAGGGCACGGCGAACATGTCGTGCAGCACGAAAGCGAGCCGCTCGGCGGGCGAGAGCGTGTCGAGCACGACGAGCAGCGCGAGCCCGACCGAGTCGGCGAGCAGCGCCTGCTGCTCGGGATCGGCGCCGCTCTCCGAGGCGGTAGCCGTATGAGTGTCGAGCGGGTCCTCGCGCCGCGTCCGGCGCGACCGCAGCATGCTCAGCGAGACGCGGGCCACCACCGTGGTCAGCCAGGCACCGAGGTTGTCGATCGTGCCGGCGTCGGTACGGCTCAGCCGCAGCCACGCCTCCTGCACGGCGTCGTCGGCCTCGGCGGCGGAGCCGAGCACCCGGTACGCCACCGCCCGCAGCCTGCCGCGCTGCTCCTCGAAGCGCGTCGCGAGGAAATCGCCCTCGTCCATCGGTCACCCACTTCCGTCACCCGTCACCCGGTGTCCTAGCAGTGACGCGCCCCGCGCCGCCGATGTGACAGCCCCGCGTACGGACCCTCGCCCGCGAGGGCGCCCCTCACCCCCACGGGTGAACCGTCCACCGATTTCGGGAAGCCGACCAATCCGCGCGGCCCCCGGCCACGAACCTGCCGCACGAGTGCCCGCGCAAGAGCGGGCGCGGTCAGAGATGGGGCGTGATGGGCGTAGAGCGCATCGACACCCGGCTGCTCGAAGAACTGACGGAGCAGTCCCAGGACCTGAACAGCGACGCGCTGCGGATCACGGAGAGCGCGTTGAGCGACTTCCGGGAAGGGACCCCGCCCGTGTCGTCGCGGCGCTGGTGGCACCGCGGCGGATCGGTCGCGGCGGTGGCGGGCGCCGCCGCGCTGCTGCACACCTCGCGGGCCGCGGCGGCGACCGCGTCGGCCGACGACATCATGGCGCTGCAGACGGCGGCGTCGATCGAGAATCTGGCGATCAGCGTCTACCGGACGGCGGCGGGGCTGCCGTTCATCAAGGACGGCAACAAGACCGTCGCGGCCTTCATCGCGAAGACGACGACGCAGCACCAGGCGCACGCGAAGGCGTTCAACTCGGCCGCCACCCAGGCGGGCGGCAAGGCGCAGACGCAGCCCGACGCGAAGTACGCGGCCGTCGTCAAGCAGACGCTGCCGTCGATCAAGACGCCCGCGGACGTGGTGAAGCTGGCGATCACGCTGGAGGACGTCGCGGCCCAGACGTACACCAAGAACGTCGGCCAGGTCAGCAACGGCGACCTGCGCAAGCTCTTCGCGTCCGTCGCGCCCGTCGAGGCGCAGCACCGGGCGACGCTGCTCGCGGTGCAGGCGCTGCTCGCCGGGAACATGGGCGACCTGATCGCCATCCCGACGGACGTGGCCAAACTGCCCGCCGCGGCCGGCAGCGTCGGCTTCCCCGACGCTTTCTACCCGACCAAGAACGCGTCGCCGATCACCGAGGGAGCCGTCAAGTGAGCACCGTACGCGGCGGCTGGGAGCCGGAGATCAGCGAGGAGCAGCTCGCGCGGCTGACCCGGGACATGGAGCAGGCGCACCAGGACACGCTGCCCGCGATGCGGGCGGCGGCGGTGGACCTCGTCGAGGAGCAGCGCGAGAAGGCGGTCCGGCGCGACGCGCCGGCGGACGCCTCGCGGCGCCGCTTCCTGATCGGCGCGGGCGGGCTGGCGGCGGCGTTCGCGCTGGCCGCCTGCTCCAGCAGCGACGACAAGAAGAAGACGTCCGCGTCGGCCTCGACGGCCGCGGGCGGCGGCAGCTCGCCGTCGGCGTCCGGTTCCGGCACGTACACCGGTGACCTGAAGGTGGTGGCGCTGGCCACCGCGCTGGAGAACCAGGCCGTCGGCGCGTACCAGGCGACGCTGGACGCGGCGAAGGCGGGCAAGCTCGGCAAAGTGCCGCCGGCCGTCGCGACCTTCGTGCAGACGGCGATGAAGCAGCACGCCGACCACGCGAAGGCGTGGAACGCGGTGCTGACCGGCGCGGGCAAGCCCGCGATCACCGATGTGCCGCTGTCCAACCAGCCCGCGACGCTCAAGGCGCTCGGCGCGGCCAAGGACGTCGGCGCCGTCGCCAAGCTCGCCCTCCAGCTGGAGGACCAGGCCGCGCAGACGTATCTCTTCGCGACCTACAACGTCACCAGCCCGGCGGGCATCGCGACCGCCGCCACCATCGCGCCGGTCGAGGCGATGCACGCGGCGATCCTCAACTTCGTCCTGGGCCAGTACCCGGTCCCCGACGACTTCCTGCCCACCGACAAGGCGGCGAGCCCCACCCTGCTCACCGTCTGACCCGTCCTCACCGGGGCGGCCCGACCCCCATACGGGCCGCCCCGCCCCCGAAGGGAAGTCCCCGCGTGACCACCACCGCCGTACGCCCGTCCGCCCCGCTTCTCGCCGCCGCCTGCGCGGCGGCCCTGATCCTGACCGGCTGCTCGTCGTCGTCCTCCTCCCCGGACTCCGGCGGCAGCTCCCCCAGCGCGACGGCGGCCTCCGGCGGCGGCACCACGATCGTCATCCGGAACTTCGCCTTCACCCCCGCCGGCCTCACCGTCGCCCCGGGCACGAAGGTCACCGTCCTGAACAAGGACTCCACCGCCCACACGGCCACCGCCGCCAAGGGCGACACCTTCGACACCGGCACCATCGCGCCGGGCAAGAGCGCGACCTTCACCGCGCCGCGGACCAAGGGCGTCTACGACTACATCTGCACGATCCACCAGTTCATGAAGGCCAAGCTCACCGTGAGCTGACCCCTCCCTCCCCCTGTCCCCTATGACGAGAACGAGGCCCGCCATGCCGTCAGCAGCGACCGTCTCCCCCACGGCCCGGGCCCTGGACGTCGCGGCCCGACTCGTCGCGGCGGCCGGCCTGGCCGTGGACGCCTATGTGCACGCCAAGCTCGCCGGCCAGTACGACGCGGTGACCGCCGACATCAGCCAGGGCGCCCTCTTCCGCGTCGAGGCCGGCCTCGCGTCGCTGGCCGCGCTGCTCGTGCTGGTGTGGCGCCGGCCGCTGAGCGCCGCACTCGGCTGGCTGGTCGCGGCCGGCGGCCTCGCGGCCCTGCTGGTCTACCGCTATGTGAACGTCGGCGCCCACGGCCCGCTGCCCGACATGTACGAGCCGGTCTGGACCCCCGACAAGAGGCTCACCGTCTGGTCCCAGGCCGCCGCGACCGCCGCCTGCTCGTACCTGCTGCTCCGGTGGGCGCTCGCCCGCCGGAGCAGCGACGCGCGGGATCTGCCGGAAGAGCCCTAGAGCGCGGGCCTGGACCGGTCGGTGAGCAGGGCCCAGATCACGAAGACGCCGATCGCGATGGCGATGACCGCCCAGATCGGCTGGTAGGGCAGCCACATGAAGTTCGCGATCACACTGAGCGCGGCCATGCCGACGCCCACGCCGCGGGCCCAGGGCGCGCCCTTGAGGATGCCGATGCCGGTGAGGATCAGCAGGGCCCCGATGACGAGGTGGATCCAGCCCCACGCGGTGAGGTTGAACTTGTACGTGTAGTCGCCGATGCGCGCGTACACGTTGTCCTTGGCGATGCCGACGACACCGTTGAGCACGGCCAGCACACCGTCCACGAAGAGCAGGACGCCGGCGAACACGGTGCCGCCGCTGGCCCACGCGCTTCCCCCGCCGCGCGGGTCGCGGTGAGGTGCGGGAGCCCCGGACGGGGCAGCGGGCTGTGCCATGAGAGCCTCCTTCGCCGATTCCTCGACGTACCCCCGACCGTCCGCGCCCCACCGCCCCGCGGCGACCGGGACTAGGCCATCCGGGTGAACGACGGGAACGACGTGCATGACGCACCGTGTGCGCACACGCACGACTGCCCGACCGGGCGGGTGGCCGGGTCGGGCAGCGAGGGGGGTGGGCCGCCGGCACGGGGGTGGGCGGCGGCCCGGGTGGGGCGGGGGCTGGATCAGCCGTTGGCCGCACCGTTGCCGGAGAGCACCGGGATGTCGTTCAGGATGTGCGAGGCCGGCTCGTCGCCCTTGATCTGGCTGGAGTTCTCGGCGCACTGCTGGTTCTGCGGGGAGGCCAGGACGTTGACGTCCTGGACCGTGACCGGCACCAGGCCCACGAGGGAGCCGACGTTGGCCTTGACCGGCAGGCCGACGCAGGGCTTGTTCAGGGTGCCCTGAACGAGGCCGATCTGCGGGCTCTGCACACCGTCGGTGTGGGTGTTGCCGTAGCTCTGCTCGGCGCCGTTGCCGTTCACCGTGGTCGTGCCCAGGTCGTCGCCGAGGGCCATGGCCTGCGGGGCGGCGGTGACGCCGACGGCAACAACCGAAGCGGCGAGCGCAGCGCCGGCCAGCATCTTCTTGATCATGTGAAATCCTTTTTCGGTGCTCGATTGCACGGTTCTGGAGCGATCTGATCAACCGCTCACACGGGGTTTGGTTCCGGCGATTCACTCCGATGGCGGAGCGCTGCCGCGCGTACGGCCGCTGCCGTCGCGCGACGGGTGGAGCGTCTGGTCAGCCGCCGAGCGGGAGCCCGCCGAGGGGCAGGCCGCCGAGCAGGGAGGCACCGGGGACCGCACCGGTCACGGTGGAGAGGGCAGTGTCCTTGGTCGCGGACGTGGCCTGGCCGAGAAGCGCGTCGGTCGGGAGCTGGCCGCGGAGCTGGTCCGCGGTGCCGGTGACCTTCTGCAGCGTGGAGTCGACCTGCATGCCGTCGGTGGCCTTCTGCAGCGGCTGCGCTTCCATGAGCTGGTCGACGCCGCCGTTGATGCTGGTCGGCATCGTGGCCGCGGTCGGCATGTCGGGGGCCGTCACACTGTCCGCGAAAGCGGGCGCGGCGACGCCGACCGCCATCATCGAGCCGGCCATGACTGCTGCGACCTTCGAGTACTTCATTGCCACCCTTTCAGTGCCGGTGTCTGTCGGCATGGTCAACGACCACGGATAGCAACGGAAACGAAAAGTAAACGCGCCGCTCGACAATCACTCGTCCGTGCGGCCGGCGATGAGAGCCGCCTCGCCCAATTCTCGTACTAATTCCGTTGCCCGGGGCCACCGAACCGTCGCGGAAACCGGCGGGGAAACCGGTCAGGACGCCGGTGCGAAAACCGGTCAGGACGCCGGCGCGGAATATGTGCGGCGAATACGGTCGTGCGCCGCGGACCGGGCGACGGCGGCGTGCGCCGGGCGCGGACCGCCGCGCCCCCGCCGGTAGAGCATCGCGCCGCCGAGCAGCAGCGCCGCGCTCGCCGCCCCGGCCGTGCCGAGGCCACCGCCCGACGTACCGGTCTCGGCCAGGGACTCCTGGTCGACGGCGGGTACCGCGCGGGTGGACTTCCCGGGGGCCGGCGGCAGGTCCCGTACCTGGGTCGGCGGATCGGTGTGCACGGAGTGGGTGTCCGTACCGGTGCCGGTGCCCGCGTGCGCGCCGGTTCCGTCATTGGCGCAGGAATTCCCGGTCACCGCATTCAGCAGTCCGACCACGTCGACGGTGTTTCCGCACAGATCGAGCGGAACGTCGACCGGAATTTTCACCGAGTTCCCGGACGCCACGCCCGGTGATCCCCCCGTACCCGACTCCGTACCGGACTGCGTACCGGACTGGGCGCCCGATCCGGTGTGCGGTGCCGCATGGGAATGCGATGCATTGGTGCACTTGTTGCCCAGCGCCGCGTTGTCGGCGCCCACGACGTTCACGCTGTTCCCGCACGCGTTCACCGGAACGTCGATCGGGGCCTCGACGCTGTTGCCCGACAGCAGGCCGGGCGAGCCGGACGCGCCGCCCTGCGCGTCGGAATCCGCGCTCGCGATACCCCCGGTGGCCGCGAGGATGCTGCTGGCGGCGGCGACGGTGAGCAGGCTCCTGCTCAGGATGTGTCGCATCGAATCTTTTCTCCGCTCGGGTTCTTCGGTCCTGTCCGCTTCGTCCCGTCCCGTTTCGTTCCGCTTCCGTTCCGTCCCTGACGACGGACCGCCCCGGTGCGCGACGTGCGCGCTCCGGGGCGGTCCGGGATCAGAACCTGACGGTCTGACAGGACGACGTCACGTCACTTCGTCACTGGTTGACGCAGGTGTTGCCGAACGCGGGGTTCAGCAGACCGATGACGTTGACGGTGTTGCCGCACAGGTTGACCGGGATGTGGATCGGCACCTGGACGCTGTTGCCGGACAGGACGCCCGGGGAGTGAGCGGTGACACCGCTGGCGTCGGAGTCGGCGAACGCGGGGGCCGCGACGCCGACCGCCATGAGCGTTCCGGCAGCGATGGCCGCAACCTTCGAGTACTTCACGTTGTGCTCCCTTTCCGAAGCGGTGTCTGGTGCCCGCACGTCCTTCGTGCCGGCCGGACCCGGAAATCCGGGTCCGCGAACACCACTACCGCCGGGCTAACGACGGGCGACGACGGTAAGCAACTCCCGGATACGGCGCGCCGGTCATCATCCACCCGAATGGCTCGGCTTTTTCCGCCGGCAGCGGACGGGCGGGGGGAAACCCGGGGGAAGTCCGGAGTTCCCCGACGGGAACCGGCGTGCCCTTCCGGAGAAAAGGCCGCGGCCCCGGCCGCCGGCGCGATGCCGGCGGCCGGGGCCGCGGGGAAGCCGGTTACGGCCTCAAGAGGCGAGCCTCAGTGGTTGCCCGCACCGTTGCCGGAGAGCACCGGGATGTTGTCCAGGATGTGCGACAGCGGCTCGTCGCCCTTGGCCTGGGTGGAGTTCTCGGTGCACTGCTGGTTCTGCGGCGAGGACAGCACGTTGATGTCCTGGACGGTGACCGGCACGACGCCGACCAGCGAGCCGACGTTGCCCTTGAGCGGCAGCGCGAGGCAGGGCTTGTTCAGCGAGCCCTGGACCAGCGCGAACGACGGGCTCATGTAGCCGCTGGTGTACGTGTTGCCGTAGCTCTGCTCGGAACCGTTGCCGTTGGCGGTGGTGGTTCCGTGGTCGTCACCGATGGCCATCGCGGAGGGGGCCACCGACGCCGAGACGCCCGCGATGGAGACGGCGACGGCGGCCGTGGCGAGGAACTTCTTGATCACGGTTGGTCCTTCTTGGGAGAGAGTGCCCTGTACATGGGTCTACATGGGTCGCACTGACCAACAGGCCCCCGGACGAATAGTCATGCTGTTTCACCCGAATGGCTAGAAGGGTCGGCGGCGCCG
Source organism: Actinacidiphila alni (assembly GCF_900112845.1). Taxonomy (GTDB): domain Bacteria; phylum Actinomycetota; class Actinomycetes; order Streptomycetales; family Streptomycetaceae; genus Actinacidiphila; species Actinacidiphila alni. The sequence goes on along the minus strand of NZ_FONG01000002.1, from coordinate 512,028 downwards.
CCCGGGGCGGTATCGAAAGAGTGACGCGGGTGACGTGGGTTGACGCCTCGTCACTCGCGCTCATGTGATCGTCATAAGACATTCGTCCTGCTCGGCGGGCCGCGCGCCTTACGTGAATCGCGTGCCGAGGTCTGCGACCGTGCATTCCTGTTTCCCGAGGATTACCTGACAGGCACGGTATTCGTTGACTCCACGCAGCCCGTCGAATACGCGGGCGCGCACATGACACGCAGAACGCAGAACACGGCTCCGGAGAGAGGGAACGGCGCGCGATGCCGCAACACCTGTACGAACTCGCCGGGCTGACGGTGCTTCATGTGTCCCAGCCCGTCGAGGGCGGAGTCGCCCGCGTCGTCACGGACCTGGTGCGGGCCCAGCTCGACGACGGCATGCGGCCGGTGGTGGCCTGCCCGCCGGACGGCGCGCTGCCCGAGGCCGCGGCGGCGGCCGGCGCCCGCGTCGTACGGTGGCCGGCCGGCCGCTCGCCCGGTCCCGGGCTCGCCCACGAGACCCGCGCCGTCGGACGGCTGATCCGGGCGGTACGGCCGGACCTGCTGCATGTGCACAGCGCCAAAGCGGGCCTGGCGGTACGGCTGGCCGTACGCGGTACGCGGCCGACCGTCTTCCAGCCGCACGCCTGGTCGTTCGACGCCGTCGGCGGGGCGACCGCGCGGGCCGCGCTGCGCTGGGAGCGGTACGCGGCGCGCTGGGCGGACCGGGTGCTGTGCGTGAGCGAGGCGGAGCGGCGGGCCGGGCAGGACGCGGGTGTCCCCGGCCGGTGGGCGGTCGTGCCCAACGGTGTGGACCTCGACCGCTTCGCCCCGGGCGAGGGCGGGGACGTCGGGGACGGCGGCCGGGGCGAAGGCGTCCGGCGCGGCGGACTGCCCGCGCTGCCCTCGCCGCCCGGACTCTCCGGCGTCGCCGACGACGCCCCGCTGGTGGTCTGCGTCGGCCGGCTCTGCGCGCAGAAGGGGCAGGACGTGCTGTTGCGGGCGTGGCCCCGTGTGAGCGCGGCGCTGCCGGAGGCCAGGCTCGTCCTGGTCGGTGACGGGCCCGCGCTGCGGTCACTGCTGCGGGACGCGCCGCCCGGCGTGCTCTTCGCGGGCGGCGCCGCCGACACCGCGCCCTGGTACCGGGCCGCCGACGTCGCGGTGCTGCCCTCCCGCTGGGAGGGGATGGCGCTCGCGCCGCTGGAGGCGATGGCCTGCGGGCGGCCGGTGGTGCTCACCGACGTCAGCGGCGCGCGGGAGAGCGTGCCGGCCGCGGACGCGGCCTCGGCCGTCGTGCCCGTCGGCGACGAACGCGCCCTCGCGGACGCCCTGCTGGCCCTGCTCACCGATCCGGTACGGCGGGCCGCCGCCGGCCGGCGCGCGCTGGCGCACGTACGCGAACGGCACGACGTACGAAGAACGGCTGCCGCCGTGGCCGAACTGTACGGCGAGGTGCTCGCGCTCCCGGGGCCGCGGCCCCGCCCCCCGCTTCCACGGCCGGCCCGTCGCGGCGACCGGGTCGCCCGATGACCTGGGAGAGCGCGCGCATGCCGCCGCCCCAGCCCCCGGATCCCACCCCGGGCCCCGGCCCCGGTCCCGGTCCCGGCTTCGTCCTCGGCCAGACCACCGACATGACCTCGGGTGAGCACGGCCCCCTCGGCCCCACGACCGACAGCGCCCCCGCGCGCGGCCGCGGAACGGTCATCGGGCACGCGCCGGACGGCGCCGCGTCCGACGCCCCCGGCGGCGAGGAGGGTCAGCGGCCGGCCGAGCGTACGGTCCCCGTCGGCGTCCCGCCGGAGTCGCCCCCCGAGGCCGCCCGGACCCCCGGCCAAGGCACCCGCTCGCTCGCCCACCCGCCGGCCGCCGCCGACCACACCGCCGCCCTGTCCCCGCGGGCACCCGAGCAGGGCAGCCGCACCAACGGCACGCCCCGGCCCCCCGTCCTGTCCCCGAACCCGACCAGCGCCGCCGCGGCAGCGGGCGCCCGCGGGACGCCGGCTGCCAACGGCAGCACAGGAGCGGTCGTCCGCGCGACGACAACCGTCAGCGCCGGCGCGGGCAGCCGTACCACCGCGACCGACAACGGCAGCGCGCGTACGGCCGCGCTCGGGGCATCACCCGCGAACAGCGGCGCCACTTCGGTGCCGTTCGGGCTGGAGGCGGGCAGCGGGAACGGCGGGACGGTCGTCCGGGTACAAGCCGGCAGCAGCGGCAACGGCGGGACGGTCACGCGGGCACAAGCTGGCGCCGGCGGCAATAGTGGCTCGGTCACGCGGGGCCCGGCTGTGGGTGCGGGCAGTACGGGGTCGGCGACGCGGAGCCCCGCCGTCGGTGCGGGTCGGGCCGGGGCGGTGACCCGGAGTGCGGGTTCGGGTGCGGGTGCGGGTCGTGCGGGGCGCGGGCCGGTCGCGGGCGGCGGGGCGTCGGTTGCCCGGAAGGCGGGCGGCGACGAGGCGTCGGTCGTACGCACGGCGGGCGGTGGGGCCGGGGCGGCGCCGGAGATTCGTCAGGCCGCCGCAGGCGGGGCCTCGCCCAGGGCGGGGAGGCCGCGGCACAAGGCGTTCCGGCCGCGGGCGGCCGGGCCGCTGGTGGTGGCGGACGCGGCGGCGGCCGTCGTCGGGGCGCTGGTGGGGCGGCCGGGCATGGCGCCGTGGCTGCTGGTGCCGCTGGTGGTGTGCCTGGTGGCGGTGGTACGGCGGCAGGGCCTGTACCGGCCCGGCTTCGCGCCCGCGGCCTTCGACGAGGTGCCCGCGCTGGCGCCGGCCGCGGCCTCCGCATGGGGCCTGGTCGCGGTGGCGGCGGCCGCGCGGGCGCCCGGACGGGCCTTCGGCTGGGCCGAGTTGCTGACCGCCGTGGCCGTGACGGTGCTCGGCCAGTGCATGCTGCGCGCCCTCGTGTACGGCGCCCGGCGGCGGCACGCCCGGCTGCACCCCGGCTCGACCCTGATCGTCGGCGGCGACGCCGCCGTCCGCCAGGTCGTGGCGGTGCTGCACGCGCACCCCGAATACGGCATGCACCCCGTCGGCATCGCCGCCACCGGCCAGGTCCCGGGCCAGGAGCAGGGCCCCGGACCCGGTCACGGCACGGCGCCCGACGACTTCCCGCTGCCCGTACTGACCGGCCACGGCGACATCACGCGCGCCGTCATCCAGAATTCCGTGCGGTACGCGGTCGTCACCGGCCCGCGCACCCCCGACGCGCGGACCACCGCGACGGTGCGGCTGCTGGCCGCGCAGGGCGCCTGCGTGTGGCAGGTCGGACCCACTCCCGGCGGCCGGCCCGGCACGGTGGCCCCCGGCCACCTGTGGGGCTTCGCGTGCCGCCGCCTCGACCCGTATCCGCGTCCGCCGCACGGCCGTTGGGGCAAGCGCGCGCTCGACGTCGTGCTCGCCTCGGCCGCGCTGCTCGCGCTCGCCCCGGTGCTCGCGGTGTGCGCGCTGGCCGTACGCCTCGCCGACGGCCCCGGCGTGCTGTTCCGCCAGGAACGCATCGGCCTGGGCGGCCGGCCCTTCACGCTGCTGAAATTCCGTACGCTGCGGCCGAGCGACCCCGGCGAGTCCGCGACCCGCTGGAGCATCGCCCACGACCGCCGGGTCAGCGGCGTCGGCCGGCTGCTGCGCCGCACCTCGCTGGACGAGCTGCCGCAGTTCTGGAACGTGCTGCGCGGCGACATGAGCCTGGTCGGGCCGCGCCCCGAACGCCCCTTCTTCGTCGAGCAGTTCAGCCAGACCCACCCCGGCTACCGGGACCGGCACCGGATGCCCGTCGGCATCACCGGGCTCGCCCAGGTGCACGGCCTGCGCGGCGACACCTCGATCGCCGACCGCGCGCGCTTCGACAACCACTACATCGACAGCTGGTCGCTCTGGCAGGACGTCAGAATCCTGCTCCGCACGGCGACTTCACTGTTCCGGTTCGGCGGGAGCTGAGCGGCGCCATGGCCACCATCGTCACGACCCCGGAAGCCCCCGCGCGCGGACCGGCGCCCGCCCCGGCGCCGAGGCAGGACCGCGTACCGTCGCGGCTGCGCCAATACGCCTGGCTGGCACCGCTGTTGCCCGCGCTCGCCACCGTCCTGCTGCTGGCCGCGCCGGTCAGCACGGGCGACGTCAGCACGTCGGGCAAGGTCACCCCGGCCGACGCGGCGTCCGCGGTCATGATCCTCACCGTCGCCGTACGGCTGCTGCGGCACCGCGCCCGGCCGCTGACCGCGACCGCCGCGCTGCTGCTCGGCGCGCCGACCGTCGGCTTCGCGCTGTCCGCGATGACCTCGGCCGACCCGGGCGCGGGCCTGGCCGGATTCCTGCGCTACGTCCAGGTGTTCGTGCTGGTGCCCGCCTCGCTGGTGCTGCTGCTGCGCGACCGCCGGGACTTCGCCGTCGTCGCCGGCGCGGTCGTCGCCGTCGCGCTGGTCCAGGGCGCGATCGGCGTCTGGCAGTACGCGACCGGCACCGGCGCCTCGTACATGGGCGAGGACATCAGGGCGGTCGGCACCTTCGGCCCCTCCGACATCATGGGGATGGCGACGGTCGTCGCGTACGGCCTGGTCGTCGCGACCGGCTGCGCCCTCGTCCCGGCCGCCGCGGGCGCGCCCCGCTGGCTGCGGCCCGCCGCGCTGGCCTGCGCCGCCGCGCTGGTCGTCCCGCTGGTGGTGTCCTTCAGCCGCGGTACGTGGATCGCCACGGCCGTCGCGTGCGCGGCGATGATCGTGCTGTCCGGGCGGCGGCAGGCGCTGCGCGTGTTCGGGGTGCTCGCCGCGTCCTCGGTGCTGCTGGTCGGCGGCCTCGGCGTCGGCTCGCAGATGATCAGCGAGCGGGTCGCGAGCATCACGCAGGTCAAGGCCGCGCCCGACCCGTCGGTGACGGACCGGTACACGCTGTGGGCCGCGGCGCTCGGCATGTGGCGCGAGCACCCGGCGACCGGCGTCGGGCTCAAGCGGTTCCCCGACGAGCGGGACGGGCACGCCTCGCTCGCCCTGTCGTCGGGCAGCGACACCGCGGGGGCCGGGCAGCGCTTCACCCGTGAACCGCTGCTGTCGCCGCACAACATGTATCTGCTCGCCCTCAGCGAGCAGGGGCTGATCGGCTTCACCCTGCTGGTCGGCGGCTGGGCCGCCTATCTCGCGCGCGGCACCGACCGGCTGCTGCGGGTGCGCCGCTCCCCCGGCCCGCGCGCGCCGGGCGCCGCCGCGTGCGGCCTGGCCGCGGTCGGCCTGCTCATCTGGAGCTGCGTCGACTTCCTGTACGCCGACATCGGCGGCCCCTCCACCGTCCTGACCGCCGTCCTGATCGGGCTGGCCGCGTGGTGGGCACTGTCACCCGCGGCGACGGCCCCGGATTCGGGTACGGGCACGGGTACGGACGCAAGCGGGCGAGTGGGCTCGGCCCTGTGCACGGCTACGGCTACGGGCGTGGGCTCGACCCCGGGGCCGCGTACAGGTCCGGGTCCGCGTACGGGTCCGGGTACGGGCACGAGCGCGGGTACGGATGCGGGTCCGGGCGGGCCTCGCTGATGACCGCGGGGGCGGCGACCGCCGAGGACGAGGAGGACGCGCCGGCCGGCCGTACGGTGCCGGCGGCGCTCGACGCGTCCGCCGCCGACGGTGCCGCCGGTGCCGGCGGTGCCGGCGGGAGCGGCCCCGGCCGGGAGGACCAGCGGGACCGGGAGGGCCAGGAGGACAAGGGGTCCAACGGCCTCGCGCGGGCCGCCCTGGTGACGGCGGTGCTGTCGGTGGCCGGCTCGGTGCTCGGCCTGGTCCGCGACCAGGCGATCGCGCACCTCTTCGGCGCCGGCGCGGCCAGCGACGCCTTCCTCGTGTCGTGGACGGTGCCGGAACTGGCCGCGACCGTCCTCATCGAGGACGCGATGGCGCTGCTGCTCGTACCCGCCTTCGCGGCGGCGGTCGCCCGCAGGACCGAGGCAGCCGCGGGCCGCCGGGGCCGCGACCCCGTACGGGTGCTGCTCGGGGCGACGCTGCCCCGGCTGACGCTGCTGCTGGCCGCCGCGACGGCCGTCCTCGCCCTCGCGGCGCCCTACGTGGTCGACGTCCTCGCCCCCGGCCTGACCGACCACCGCCTCGCCGTCGACTGCACCCGGCTCACCGCCGTCACCGTCTTCACCTTCGGCCTCGCCGGCTACCTCAGCGCCGCGCTCCGCGCCCACCGCCGTTTCCTGCCGCCCGCGGCCATCTACATCGCCTACAACGTCGGCATCGTCGCCACCCTCTTCCTGCTCCACGCCCACTGGGGCGCCCGCGCCGCCGCCGCGGGTGTCGCCATCGGCGGCCTGCTGATGGTCCTCGTCCAACTCCCGGCTTTCCTGGCGGAGTTGCGCCGCACCGACTCCCCCAGGAGAGACCGGGGAGAAGGGCCCCGCCCGCGGGCCCGCGCGAGCCGTCCACGACGAGCGACGACGTGGCCCACGCAGCCCGTCGGCAACCACAGGACACGGTCACCCGCGCCGGGACTCGGCGTGATCCCCGACGTGTGGTCCGCGCCGGGGACCGACGACGATCACCACACACCGACCGCACCCGTCGCGGCCGCCGACAGCAGCCCCACCGCCTGGCCCACGCAGGGCGCCGACACCGGCCGGCGGACCACGTCACCCGCGTTCGCGCCGGGGACCGGCGGATACCCCGCCGACTTCGGGCCGACGGCCGACGTGTGGTCCGTACCGGAGAGCGACGACGATCACCTCCCGCCGACCGCACCCGCGGCGCCCGGTGGGAGGTGGCCCGTGCCGCGGGCGCGGCGGGGGGCGCATGCGTACCGGGAGGGGCGGCTGGGGCTGGCGCTGGTGGCGCCGGTGATCGTGTTCACGGTCGGCCGCCAGGCCCAGGTGCTGATCGAGCGGTTCTTCGCCGCGCCGCTGCCGTCCGGGGCGATCTCGCACCTCAACTACGCGCAGAAGGTCGCGCAGATGCCGATGGTGCTGTCGGTGATGATCTGCACGGTCACCTTCCCCGTGGTGTCGCAGGCGCTGGCGCGCGGGGACCGGGAGCGGGCCAGGCGGCAGGTGCAGCGGGACCTGACGGTGGTGTGCGTGATGGTGCTGCTCGGCACCGCGTACATCATCGGCTGCGCCCCGCAGATCGTCGAAGTCCTGTTCCAGCGGGGCGCGTTCGACGCCTCCGACACCGCGGCGACGGCCGCCGTCATGCGCGTGTACGCGCTCGGGCTGCTCGGCCAGAGCCTGGTGGGCGCGCTGATCCGCCCGTACTTCTCGGCCGCGCGGCCGACCTGGTACCCGGCCGCCGCGATGGGCGCGGGCCTGCTCCTGACGGTCGCCGTGGACGCGGCGACGGCCACGGCGTGGGGCGCGTACGGGATCGCCGCGGGCAACGCCGCCGGGATCACCGTGACCGCCGCCCTGCTGGCCCGCGGCCTGGCCGCGCACACCATCGGCATCGGCGCCCGCCAACTCCTCACCGGCGTGGGCCGGATCACTCTCGCCGCGGCGGTCGCCACCGCCGCCGGCTGGGCCCTCGGATCGCTGATCCCCGATCCGCTGGCCGCGACGGCGGTGTGCTGCATCGCCGTGCCGGTCACCTTCGCCGCGGCGGCCGTCGCGGTGCGGGTGCCGGAGGTACCGCATCTGCTCGCCACCGCGAAACGAAGGCTGTCCCATGCCTAGTTCGAACCCTGTGCCCCACTCCGCGCGCGACGCCGTGTCCCCGGCCGGCCGCGCCACGGACCACCGCCCGTCCGGCACCGCGCCCGGACGGTCGCCCGGCTCCGCGGCGGGACCCGCCTCCGCCGCCGCCCGCGACTCCCTGCGCAGAGCCGCGCACCCCCCGAGGCCGGGCTCCGCCACGTCCAGCGCCTCCACGACCTCCAGTACGTCCAGCGCCTCCGCCGCCTCCGATACGTCCGGCCCCTCCGGCTCCGTGCGCCCGGCCGGCCCGGAGGGAGCGGCCGCCGGGTCCGTACCGGCACACGACCTCGCACCGGCGCGGGACTTCGCACCGGCGCCGGACACCGCGTCGGAGCCGGACACCGCGTCGGAGCCGGATGCCGTCCCGCCCGCCGGCGGCCCGCTGCCCTGGACGCTGATGTACCACTCCGTGGACGAGTGCCGGGACGACCCGTATCTGGTGACGGTGACGCCTGAGCGCCTCCGGCGGCAGCTGGCGTGGCTGCGGCGGCGCGGGCTGACCGGCGTGGGCGTACGGGAGTTGCTGCGGGCGCACGCGGCCGGGCGGGCGCGGCGGCTGGTCGGGCTGACCTTCGACGACGGCTACGCCGACTTCGTGGAGCACGCGGTGCCCGCGCTGCTGCGGTACGGCCACACCGCGACGGTGTTCGTGCTGCCGGGCAGGCTCGGCGGCGTCAACGCCTGGGACGAGAAGGGCCCGCGCAAGCCGCTGCTGACCGCGGACGGCATCCGCGCGGCCGCCGCGGCCGGGATGGAGGTCGGCTCGCACGGCCTGCTGCACCTGGACCTGACCGCCGCCGACGACGACGTACTGACCGCCGAACTCACCGAGAGCCGCAGCCGGTTGGCGGACATCACCGGACGGACGCCGACCGGCTTCTGCTATCCGTACGGCGCGACCGACGCCCGCGCGGTGGCCGCGGCCCGCCGCGCCGGATACGGCTACGCGTGCTCGGTCGACCCGGGTCCGCTCGCCGGGACCTTCGCGCTGCCGCGCGCGTACATCGGCCAGCGGGACGCGGCGGGGCGGCTGAACGCCAAACGGCTGCTGCACCGGCTGCGGACGGCGAAGGGCGCCGCCGGCGGGGGAGGGGCGGACCGATGAGGGTGCTGCACATCGTCACCGGCCTCGGCATCGGCGGCGCCGAGCAGCAACTGCGGCTGCTCGTACGCCACTTGCCCGCCACCTGCGAGAGCGAGGTGGTGACGCTGACCAATCCGGGCCCGGTCGCGGACGGCCTGCGCGCGGACGGCGTGCGCGTCACGCACCTCGGCATGGGCGGAAACCGCGACCTGGCCGCGCTGCCCCGGCTGACCTCGCTGATCCGCGCGGGCCGCTACGACGTGGTGCACACCCACCTCTACCGGGCCTGCGTGTACGGCAGGATCGCCGCCCGGCTGGCCGGGGTCCGCGCGGTCGTGGCGACCGAGCACTCGCTCGGCGACTCGCAGATCGAGGGCCGCCCGCTGACCCGCGGCACCCGGGCGCTCTACCGGGGGACCGAACGCCTCGGTGTCGGCACCGTCGCCGTCTCCGCGACGGTCGCGCGCCGGCTGCGCGAATGGGGCGTGCCCGAAGAGCGCATCCATGTGGTGCCCAACGGCATCGACCCGGACCGGTTCCGCTTCGACCCGGCCGTACGGGCCGCCGCGCGCGCTCAACTGGGCTTCTCCGAGCGGACGTTCGTGATCGGCGGGGTCGGCCGCCTGGTGCCGGGCAAGAACGTCGACGTGCTCGTACGGGCACTGCCGGCCGTGCCCGCCGCGCGGCTGCTGATCGTCGGCACCGGGCCCGAGCACGACCATCTGCTGCGGCTGGCGCGGTCCCTCGGCGTCGCACCGCGCGTGCACCTGGTGGGCGCGGCGGGCGGCCGGGACGGGGCGGGCGTAATGCCCGAACTGCCCGCGCTGCTGGCCGCGATGGACGTCTTCGTGTCGGCCTCGCGCGAGGAGTCCTTCGGGCTCGCGATGGTCGAGGCGCTGGCGGCCGGGCTGCCCGTACTGCACATGGCGTGCCCGGCGATCGAGGACCTGCCGTCGGCCGCCGCGCCCGGCGCCCGGCGGATCGGCACCGACGTCCGCGACCTGGTCGCCGCGCTGCACACGCACTACGCCCGGCACACCGGCCCGCACGCGGGCCCCGACGCGGGGGCGCGGCGGCTGCCGGTGCCGGCCGCCGTCGACAGCTACCACATCGCCCGCACCGCCGAGCGGGTGCACGCGCTGTACGCCGCCGCGACCGGCACCGGGCCCGGGCCCGACTCCGGCGCGCACGTATCCGAGGACATCCCGGCGGTCACCGCCTCCCCGGCAGGACTGAAGAAATGAGACGACCCATGCAGGACACCGCGACGAAGGACACGACCCGTACCGCAGGTTCCAGCGGGAACGGAGGCGGGAACAGGACCGGAAGCGGGAAGGGGAGCGGAAGCGGCAGGGGGCAGCGCGCCGCCGCCCGCCGCTCCTCCTGGCGCAACGCGCCGCGCTGGCTGCCGCTGCCGCTCTGCCTGGGCGTCGGGCTGCTCGGCGGCCTCGGCTACGGGCTTACGGCGACCCCGCAGTACAGCGCCACCAGTTACGTCATCGTCGTGCCGCAGCACGGCGACGGCGATTCGACGACCGTCACCGGCTTCGCGCAGGCGTACGGCCGGATCGTCACCGGTTCCGCCGTCCTCGCGGGGGCGCAGGCCACCGCCGGGATCGCCGTGGACGACCTCAAGGGCAAGGTGCAGGCGGCGACCTCGCCGGACGCGCCGATGATCTCGATCACCGGCAGCGGCTCGCGCGGCGCGTCCGCCGCGAAGATCGCCAACGCCGTGGCCGACTCCCTCGCCGCCACCGGCAACCGCAACGCCGCGAGCACCGGCGTCCGCCTGCTGGTCTTCTCCCCCGCCGCCGTGCCCACCTCCCCCGCCTCGCCGTCCGCCGCGCTGTCCACCGCGGTCGGCGCCAGCGCCGGCGGCCTCCTCGGCGCCCTGATCCTCCTGGTCCGCCCGCGCGACCGCCGCGACGGTCCCGCGGCGCCCGTCGTCCCGGCCCCCGCCCACACCCCGGCCCAGGGCCACGCCCCGACCGCGATGGCCAGGGAAGCGGTGTGACGGCCCGTCAGGGGCAGGGGACGACGGCGCCCCCGAGCGCGGACGGCGCGCCACCCGCGCGGCCGGGGTCCGGGCCGGCGCCCGGGCTCACGGACATCCGCGTACCGCGGGACGCGTCACCCGCCGCGCCCGGCACGCCCCCGCTCACCGTGTCCGTGTGCCGGGACACCGCCGGATTCGGCGCGCTGCGAGCGCAGTGGGACCGGCTGTACGGCCGGTGCGCCGAGGTGACGCCGTTCCAGAGCCACGCGTGGCTGTACTCGTGGTGGCTGTCGTACGGGGACGGGCGGCGCGGCCGGCTGCGGGTGGTGACCGTACGCCGGGGCGGGGAGCTGGTGGCGGCGGCGCCACTGATGGTGACGTACCGGCCGTGGCCGGTGCTGACCGGGCTCGGCGGGGCGATCACCGACTACACGGACGTCCTGGTCGACGAGTCGGACCCGGCCCACGCCGCCGCGCTGACCGACGGGCTGCGCCGGCTGGCGCGCACCGCGCTGATCGACCTGCGCGAGGTGCGGCCGGGGGCCGCCGCCGAGCGGGTGTACGCGGCCTGGCCCGGGCCGCGCAGGCAGCTCGCGGACTCGGTGTGCCTGGAACTGCCGGGGCTGCCGATGGACGAGCTGATCGCCAGGGTCGGCAGTTCGCGCGGCCAGCGCATCCGCTCCAATCTGCGCAAGCTCGACGCGGCGGGCGTCGAGGAACGCGCCGTGCCGCCGCTGGAGGTGCCCGCCGCCGTCGAGACGATGCTGCGGCTGCACCTGCTCCAGTGGGAGGGCCGCGGGGTGACACCCGAGCACGTACGGCCGCGGTTCGCCGAGCACCTGACGCGTGCCGCCCGGCAGATGGTCGCCTCGGGCGACGCGGCCGTCACCGAATTCCGGCTCGGCGGCGAGGTCGTCGCCGCCAACCTCACCGTGCTCTGCCCGGCGCTGACCGGCGGCTATCTCTACGGCGCCCATCCGGACCTGCGCTCCACGAAGGTGGACGTCACGACGCTGCTGATGCGGCACGGCGTCCAGCAGACGTACGGCGGCGGCCGGGCCGCCCTGAGCCTGCTGCGCGGGGCCGAGCCGCACAAATTCCACTGGCGGCCCGAGTACGTCACCAACCGGCGGCTGCTGCTGTCCGGCCGCCCGCTGGCCGGCCTGCTGCTCACCCGCGCCGCGCTGGCCGGCGCCCGCACCCGGCTGGCCGCCACCGCCAAGCGCCGCCTCCCGGCGCTGCGCGCCTGGCGGGCCCGCCTCAACGACCGGCTCGCGCGCCGGAGCCGGTCGTAGTCCCGACTCCTACGGTGTCGGGGTCGGCGAGAGCGCGGGTGTCGGGGACAGTGCGGGCGTCGGGCTGAGCGACGGGGCCGGCGTCGTCGCCTGAGGCGTCGGTGTCGTCGGAGCCGGCTTCGCCGTCGTCGGCTTCGGCTTCGGTGTCGGTGTCGAGGACGCGGGCGGCGCCTTCGGCTGAAGCCGGATGCAGATCTCGCCGCTCGCGTACTGCTTCTTCTGCTCCTCGGTGAGCTGGATCGGCAGGCACGCCTCCACCGGCGGCGGCAACGGCGTCGGCCCGGCCTGCGGATTCGGCGTGGCCGTCGGCGACCCGGACGGCGACACCGTCGGCACCGCCACCGGAGTGAGCGCCGGGGTCGGCGTCACGGGCGGCAGCACACTCGGCGTCACCGTAGGCGTGGTCGGGACGGGCGTGGTCGGAATCGGCGTGGTCGGCGTCGCACTCGGGGAGACGGTCGGCGTGGGCGTACCCGAAGGCGTCGGTGTACCCGTCTCCGTGGGAGTAGGCGTCGGCGTGGGCGTCGGCTCCGGGGCCGGCTTACGGCCGAAGAGGACGCTGCGGTAGACCTTCGACGACTTCGGGTTCTCCGTGCACTGCCACACGCCGTGCGGGCAGTAGTCGGTGATGGTCTGGTACATCGGTTCGTGGTCGTCGATCCACTGCAGCATCTTCCGCATGTAGTCGGGGTTGTCGCCGTTGCGGAACAGCCCCCACTCCGGGTACGAGATCGCCTTGCCGTGCTGCGCGGCGAAGTCCACCTGCGCCTGGAGCCCGTACGGCTCGGTGATCTGGTCGTTGAAGGTCTCGCCGGGCGGCTGGTCGTAGGAGTCCATGCCGACGATGTCCACGGACTTGTCGCCGGGGTAGCACTCCGTCCAGCCGATGGCGTCCTGGCCGCGGTTGGGCGTGAAGTCGAAGCGGAAGTGCTGGCCGGGGACGGCGCGCATGGCGGCGACGATCCGGTTCCAGTACGTCTTCCAGCCCTCCGGGTCGGGCCCGCAGCGGTGGGTGTACGTGGTGCCGTTCATCTCCCAGCCGAGGACGATCACGGTGTCGGGCACGCCGAGGTCGACCAGCCGCATGGCCAGCTTGGTGAAGTGGGCGTCGAAGTCGCCGCGCGCGCCCTGCCGGATGAGGCCGCGCACCTCGCTGTCGGGGACGTGGTCCTCGTTGTGCTCCTGCATCGGCACGTTGAGCACGAAGAGCCGGTCCTGCTTGGCGCGCTTCCAGGCGGCCCACGGCTTGAGCAGCCCGCCCGCGCCCTCGATGCCCGACCAGTCGTCGCCTGGCAGATAGGTGTGGCCGACCGTCGCCTCGGTGCCGCCGAGCCAGTTCTCCAGGCCGTTGATCCGCTGCACCCCCTCGGCGCCGGAGTCGGTGAACGCGCCCATGGGGGCGTACGAGGCGTGCGGCGGGGGCGTGGGGGAGGAGGTTCCGGAAGAAGAGGTGGGGGTGGCGGAGGGAGCGCCCGGGCTGCCCGCGGCGGGCGCGCCGGTGGCGGCGGACCCGGCGAGCGCGGTGAACAGCGAGCGCCCGGCGAACGGCGAATCCCCGGCCGTGCCGGACAGACCCGTGGCGATCACGGCCGCGGCGACGACCCCGACGCCCGCACCTGTCAGCCATTGGCGTCGGTTGGCCATGGTCACTCCTCATTCACCGTCAATGCGCCGTCAGCGGCGTGGCGTCACCACGCACCTAACGACCAGTCATAACGTATGAGTAATTGGCGCGCTCTTCGGCGTAGGCCAAAAGAATCGATACGGCCTCCGTGCCCCATCGCGGTTTCCGAAAGGCCATCAATACCGGCACCGAGCCGATCGCGACATCACTCGGGCGGATGAATTTCCTTGCATGGCCCACTGATTATCCGGTCCGCCTCACCCCTACGGCGGCATGATGAACCGCGGAAACGGCCGGAGGAGAGGAGTGTGTCGGACATGAGCGATGCCCTGCGGAACGAGAACGACAAGCCTTCGCGCCCCCGCGGCTCGACCCGCCGACGGGTCATCAGACGGGGCCTGGGCACCGTGGCCGCCGTGTCGGGCACCGCCGCGGCACTGCGCCCGATGCTGACCGCGCGGGCCGGCGGCGACGCCACCGCGCTCGCGGAACCGCCCGCCGCCGTCGAGGCGGCACCCGTGCCCGGCGCCGGCGCCGCCCTCTTCGACGAGGTCTACCGCGGGCGCCGCATCCAGGGCTTCAGCTCGGCCGGGGACGCCGGCGTGGACATCCGGATCGACGGGCGCGCGCTGGGGGTGATGCGGCGGGTGGACGGCAGCTTCATCAGCATGGCCAACCACTACCAGCCGTTCCCCACCGCGCTCGGCACCGCGCGCGCCGCGGTCGACCAGATCGGCCGCGCCCAGCTGTCCGCGAACGCCGAGCACCACCACTGACGGCCCAGCGCCGTACGACCGCCGAGGGGTCAGCTCCTGTGTACACCCGAATCAATCAGCGGCACCTGACCAGCACACAGCGCGCCAGATTCGTCGAGGCCGTGCTGGAACTCAAGCGCATGGGCAGCTACGACCAGTACGTCGTCACGCACGCCAAATACTTCGCCGCGGACGGCGAGAGCGGACTGCGGGTCGCCCACATGGCGCCGACCTTCTTCCCCTGGCACCGCCGCTTCCTGCTCCAGTTCGAGTCCGACCTGCGGATGCTCGACCCGGGCGTCTCGCTGCCCTACTGGGACTGGACGGTCGACAACTCCAAGGACTCGCCCCTGTGGGGCCCGGACTTCATGGGCGGCGACGGGCGCGACAGCGACGGCCAGGTGATGACCGGGCCGTTCGCGTACCAGACCGGCGACTGGCCGATCCGGTACGGGGTCACCGACGAGAAGTTCCTGACCCGCAATCTGGGGCGGCCGTACCACCCGATCAAGCTGCCGACCAGGACGGAGCTGAGCAACGCGCTCGGCAATCCGGTCTACGACGTCGCGCCGTGGAATTCCGCGCCGACGACCAAGGGCTTCCGCAACACCATCGAGGGCTGGACCGTCAGCGACACCAAGGGCGGCTATCTGCACAACCGGGTGCACCAGTGGGTCGGCGGCCACATGGTCGGCGGCACCTCGCCCAACGACCCGGTGTTCTGGCTGCACCACGCCTTCCTCGACCTGGTCTGGGACCGCTGGCAGCGCAAGCACCCGCGGTCCTCGTACCTGCCGGCCAAGCCGCTGTCGGCCAAGGTCCCCGAGCACGGCCGGGTGATCAGCGCCGACGAGCCGATGCCGCCGTGGAACGAGAAGCCGTCGCAGTGGTTCGACCACCGCCGCTACTACCGGTACGAGGAGAGCTGAGCCCGGCGGCAGCCCACCAGCGGGCATGAGGCACGCGGGCATGAAAACGGCCTCCCGTACACGCACAAGGTGACGGGAGGCCGCGGTGGTGCGGAATTACCACTCGCCGCCGTTGTCACCGGAGACGTTCGCGCAGGTGTTGCCGAACGCCGGGTTCAGCAGGCCGATGACGTCCACGGTGTTGCCGCACACGTTGACCGGCACGTGCACGGGGACCTGGACCAGGTTGCCGGACAGAACGCCCGGGGAACCGACAGCGGCACCCTGCGCGCCCGAGTCGGCAACAGCCATACCGGCACCGGCGGCCAGAACGGCACCCGCCGCGGCGGTGACAGCCGCCGCCTTTGCGATACGCGACATGAAGATCTCCTTGAGACGAAACTCAACCGCAATACCTGCGGCGTTGACGCTGTGCGCAACGGGACGGGATCACCAATGGTCACGCAGGTTGGGCTGAACCGGTGACGTCGCACCCGAATGGGCCGAAGGGGTGAACGCCGATTGGCGTTCACCCCTTCGGCCGGTGTTGCCCCGGTGCGTTACGGCGTCAGAGCGCCGGAGCCGCGGGCAGCGACGGGACGGACGGCGCCCCGGGGACGGACGGCAGGGACGGCAGTGCGGGCAGGCCCGGCAGGTTCGGCGCGGGCAGGCCGCCGGACAGGACGGTGGCGACGGCCACGTTGACCAGGCCGGTGACGACGCCGGTGGCGGCGGTCAGCAGCCCCGCCGCGTCACCGGCCTTGGACGCCTTGACCAGGTTGTCGACGGCCGTCTGGAGCGCGGCGAGGGCGTCGGCCTTCACGTCACGCGTCGCGGTCGGCTTGGCCGGCACGGTCGCGGCCTTGCCCGGGGTGCCCAGGCTCGGCACGGCGGGCGCGGCCGGGGCCGCGGGGGCGGCCGGGGCGGCCGGGGCGGCGGCCTTGGCGGCGTCGATCGCCGACTTGGCGGCGGCCGCGTCGGCGGTGACGGTCTCGGGCGTGACGGTGCCGGGCTTGGCGAGTACGTCCTGGACCAGTTTCGTGACCGGCGTGATGACGCCTGCCATGTCTCCCAGGGACTTGGCCTGCGCGAGCAGCGCGGTCGCGTCCGGCGCCGCCTGCGTCGCCGAGGTGCCCGCGGGCTTGGTGTCCGCGGGGGCGGCGGCAGCGGCGGTCGTCGAGAGCGCGCCGCCCGCGAGGGTCGCGACGAGCGCGCCGGCGACGACCACGCCGGTGATCCGGTGGGTACGCATGGAAAGGAATTCCCTTCGTGGATGAACAACTACTCCACCACCGTGAAAAGCGGACAGTAGGACCGCAACCGCTGAGAGTGAACGCGCCCGCCGTACGGTCCCGCGTGAACTGCGCGATTTCCGCGCCGCGCCGCCGCCGACGGAAATCCCGCTGATGGGCCGTTAGGGTGCGTACGCACCGCCGGGATCTCCACGAACGGACGAATCCGGGAGCCGGGTGTCGCCCGCCGAGGTGATATCCGGCCCGGCCGGGCTCCGGCGGCCGTTAGGGTCCGGCGCATGAGCCAGACCAATACCGCCGTGAATTCCACCCTCCAGCGCCGGCTCGGCACCCTTGTGGTGATTCCCTGGGCCGGGGAACACCATGAGGACGGCCGCGACATGCCGTTCCTGATGGCCTATTCGCTCGGCGACGGGCCCGACGGTCCCGAGTCGGGACAGGAGGCGGCGCTGGCCGTCGCGGAAGAGGTCGGGCTGCCCGTCGGCGGCGCCGTCCTCGACGTCAAGCAGGCGCCGAACGTGCCCGTCAAGATCCTGGTCGAGGGCGGCCAGGTCGTGCTGACCATGCCGTATCTGCACGCCGCCTGCCCGGTGCCGGAGCAGTGGGTGAACGCGGCGCAGGACCGCGGCGCCGTCTACTTCATCCTCGCCACCCGCGCCTGGCCGGAGGCCAAGCCGGGCACCCCGGTGACCGAGGAGACCCTCCAGTCCTTCGCCGGGAACGTGGACGTGCTCGGCACCGCCGCGCACTGCCTGGTGCCGGTCGGCACCCTCAAGGGCTGACCCGCTCCCGAGCCCGACGCACGAGGGGCGCCTCACCCGTTCGGGTGAGGCGCCCCTCGTGCGTCGGGCTCGGGTCAGTGCACCAGGTCGTTGGCGGCGTTGACCGCGTCGGTGCCGGCCTGGGCGACGTTCTGCACGTCCTGGACCTTCTGGTCGACCTTGTAGTCGCCCAGCACGCTGGAGGTGGCGCCCTTGACCTGCTCGCCCGTGGTGGCGGCGGTGATCGCGGTGCTGCTCAGGGTGGAGCCGAGGTCCGCGGACTGCTCGGCGGCCATGGCGGCGGGGGCGGCGGCAGCGAGCAGGAAGGAGCCCGCGGCGGCGGCGGTGAGGATTCGGCTTGCGTTCATGATCGATACAACGCGTGAACCGCCCGCAGGGCACGCGGACCGTCCCGGTCCGGGTCGGGGCGCGCCCGTACCGGCCGGTCCGCGCCCGTACGGCCCCGACCGGCTGTTGCACTCACGTGACAACAGGCTGACACGGGACGGACGTTGGGCGCGCAGGCTGGCGGCACCGGCCCGGGGAGGCCGGCGAAGGCCACCGTGTCCGTTCCTTGGGGGGAACCCGTCATGACCGTTCGCGCCCGCCGCCGCAGCACCGCCGCCGCCATCGCGCTCACCGCCGCCGTCACCGCGGGCGCCACGATGCTGCTGTCCGCCTGCGGTCCCACGGACGGCACGGCGACCGACCCTGCGCCGTCGGCGACCAGCGGCGGGCAGGGCGGGCAGGGCGGGCAGGGCGGGCAGAAGGGCGACTCGGGCGGGGACGACGGCGCCAACGGCTCGGGCGCCAAGCCGGTGTCGACCGGCACCCCGGCCGCGCCCAAGGTCAACGGCACCGCGCACAACGGCCTCACGATCAGCGACGGCAGCCGCTATGTGGTGATGAACGGCACCCGCGTGGACTTCGGCACCGAGGTCCGCGACCTGGCCTGGTCGCCGGACGGCGCGAAGGCCGCCTTCATCGACGGCGACGGCGACCTCGTGGTCAGCGGCCCGGACGGCAGTGGCCGTACGGTCGTCGCCAAGAACCCCGGCAACCAGAACTGGTCGCACCCCACCTGGCAGGTGCGCGCGAACGACGCGAGCAACGGCGTACCGGCCACGAACAACCTCTTCTTCGCCGGCCGCGCGGGCGGCGTCTCGCGGCTCTACCTCGTCCCGGCGGGCGCGCACGGCGCGACCCCCGCCGAACTGCCGCTGAACCGGCTCTTCGACGACAATCCGACGCCGCTGCCCAAGACCGGCAACGTCTGGCCGAACGCGGCGGGCAAGTACGGCGACGCCGTCTACGCCAACAGTGACGACGGCAAGGTCTACATCCGCGACGACTACCTGCGGCAGCAGGGCTTCGCGCTCACCGAGGGCTCGGAGCCCGCGACCTCGCCGGTGCAGGAAGGCGGTGTCGTCTTCGTCCGGTCGGTCGGCGGCCACGACCACCTGTTCCTGGAGAAGTCCGACGGCAACGGCCACGCGCTGTACAAGGACCTCACCCCGAACGCCGCCACCGACTACACCGAGCCCGCCTACTCGCACGACGGCGGCACCATCGCCGCACGCACCCCGGCCGGCATCGTGACGCTGCCTGCCGACGGCTCGCGGCCGCCGGTCAAGGTCTCCGACTACACCGGACTGCCCGCCTACCGGGGGTAGTTGTCAGCGGGCGCGGTCCTCCGTACCGGAAGCACGGTCCAACTCCGCCCGCAGCTCGGCCAGATGGGCGTCGGCTGTGTCGTGCGGCAGGAATTCCACGACGTCCAGGAAGCGGAAGAGCACCTGGGACGCGGTGATCCCGAACTCGTAGTCCGCGAAGCCGACCACCGCGCCCGTCGTGCCGCGCACCGCGCCGCGCACGACGTGTTCGGTCAGCTCGTCCGGCTGCCGCGCGTCCAGGCCGCGGCGCGCGTTGGGCCGGGCCAGGTACGGGCAGACCATCGAGGCGTAGAGCATGCAGGCGCGGTGGCCCGGGCCCTCCAGGGTCGGCGTCATGTTCCGGTACGGGCGCCCGGCGGCCAGCGCGTCGCCGATCGCGGCGCTCTCACCGGCGCCCACCACCCGCCACACCGGGCCGCGCGGCATCAGCGTGCCGCACACCGAACACAGCCGCCGCCGCGCGCAGTTGGCGCTGCGGCCGTAGTCGGTCAGCGCGAACTGCGGCTGGTCGTCCTGCCACGGGGTGATCGCGGGCACCGGATAGCCGCGCGGGTCGCTGGGCCTGGCCGCGACCGGCGGCGGCATGGGAACGGAGTCGAAGCGCACGGCCGTCAGCCTGTCAGGACGCCCGGCGCCTGCGGAAGAGCCGCCCCAACCCGGCCCGGCGGGACGGGAGTTCGGCCGCCTCTTCCGCTACAGCCTCCGGTACGGCTTCCCGTGCGGCGGCCTCCGCCGCCTCGCGCCCGGCCTGCTGCTCACGCCACTGCGTCACCGTCCGCTCGACGTCGAACAGGCCCATGTTCAGCGGCGGCCCCTCCTGCGGGCGGGCCAGCGTCTCGCGGATGCGGTCGTTGATCTCCGCGAGGATCTCCCGCACGCGCTGCTCGGAGCGGGCGGCGGCGACGGCCGCCATCGCGTCCTCGGCCTCCTTGCGCACGATCAGCGACGGCGGCAGCGCGGCCAGGCCCTCCTGCCGCATCTTGTCCTTGATCCACCACGCCTCGTCGTACGGCGCGTCCAGCGAGGCCAGCGGCTTGCCCGCGCCCGGCAGCCGGGCGAAGTCCCCGCGTTCCTCGGCCTCACGGATCTGCTGGTCGGCCCAGGTCTCGAAGGAGACACCGGGCGGCTTGCGTTCGGTCATGACACGCTCCTCCGTCCGTACCCGCCGCGGGTCCGCCGACGGCGTCCGAAGCCGCCGTCCGCACCTACCAGGTTACGGATCCGCTCTCCGGGCGTGTCCGTGAGGCCGCGGCCTCACGGACACGCCCTGGCCGCCAGCAGGGCGACGTCGTCCTCGGTGGCGGCCGGGGCCAGGCGGTGGACGATACGGGCGAGGAGCGCGTCCAGGGGGCCGGCGGCGTGCGGCAGGATGAGGCCGGCCAGGCGGGCCAGGGAGCGGTCGATGTCCTCGGTACGGCGTTCCACCAGGCCGTCGGTGTAGAGCAGCAGCGTCTCGCCGGCCCGCCACGGCACGTACACCGTCTCGTACTCGCCCCGCAGGTCCGCGCCCAGCGGCGGCCCCGGCGGTACGGGCAGCAGTCCGATCCGGCCCGCGGGCGTCACGACGGCGGGCGGCAGATGGCCCGCGCTGGCGAACCAGCAGCCGCCGCGCGCCGGATCGGCGAGCCCGAGCAGGCAGGTGGCGGGCCGTTGGGCGCCGGCCGCGGCCAGCAGCGCGTCCATCCGGCGCAGGATGCGGTCGGGCGCGTCGCCCTCGCCCGCGACCGCCCGCAGCATCGAGCGGTAGTGGCTCATCTCGACGGCCGCGTCCACGCCGTGCCCCATCACGTCGCCCATGGCCAGCAGCGTCACCCCGCCGGGCAGCGCCATCGCGTCGTACCAGTCGCCGCCGACCAGGTCGGTGGCGCCGGCCGGAAGATAGCGGGTGGCGACGTCGAGCCCGGGGTGCGGGGTGCCGGGCGCGGCCAGCAGGGCGCGTTGCAGCTCCACCGCGATGCCGTGCTCGCGGCTGTAGCGGCGGGCGTTGTCGAGGCTGATCGCGGCGCGGTCGGCGAGTGTCTGCGTGACCGCGATGTCCTCGGAGCCGAAACCGGGCGAGTCCTCCGCCCGTACCAGCGTGACCGTGCCGAGCCGGTCGCCGCGCGCGGTCAGCGGGACGACGAGCACCGAGTGCAGGCCGGCGGCGCGGTAGGCGGCGGCCCGTTCGGCGAGCGGCGCCGACAGGCCGAGGCCCGCGCCGTGCGGCACGTCCCGCAGCACCGGCCGTCCGGACTCCAGGCAGTCCGGGATCGCCGTGCCGGGACCGTAGTCCACGTACTCCCCCTGCACCCCGAAGTCCTCCGCCCGGTCGCGCAGCGCGGGCCGTGCCGCGATCGCCGCGCGGCGCAGCCGCACCGTGTCCGGCGGCGGCGGCCGGTGCCCGGCGCGCGTGCCGTCGTCCAGCACCGCCACGGTCGCGACGTCCGAGATCACCTCGACCAGCAGGTCCGCCAGCTCCTGGCAGGTGCGGTCCATCTCCAGCGTGGAGCCGATCCTGACGTTCGCGGCGTCGAGCAGCAGCAGCCGCTCCCTGGCCCGTTCCAGCTCGCGCTGCGACTCGCGGTCCTCGCTGACCTCCAGGATCACCAGGCCGACGCCCGCGACCCGGCCGTCCGCGGTCTCCAGCCGGTGGCAGCCGCCCTGCCAGTAACGCTTGCGGTGCGGGGAGTCCGCGCGGGTCTGCCCGCTGGAATGCAGCACGCGCGGCCGGCCGTCGGCGAGCACCGCCCGCAGCATGCCGTGGTCGACGTCGACCCCGGGCACGCTCTGCGCGATGGTCAGGCCGACGTGGTCGGCGGCCGGCAGGCCGTTGGTGCGGGCGAGCGACGGATTGACCCAGACGAAGCGCAGCTCGGTGTCCAGGGCGGCGATCCCGACCTCCGTCCCCTCCAGCAGCGCGCGCCACAGCCAGTCATCGCGGTTCACCTGTTCCACGGTGCCCGCCGGGGGGCGAATCGGCGAGCCGGGTTCCGTCGGCCGGGCCATCGCCCGTACGTCCCGGGTCGCGTGCCCGACCCTGGTCGGGGGACAGCTCGGCGGCGATCCGCTCCCGCATCGGCCGGCGGCGCAGCGCCGCCAGCGCCTCGTCGACGAGGCGGCCGAGCGGATACGGCAGCTCCGTCTCCAGCGCGTGGGCCGCCGCGCGGGCGGCGGCCCACTCCGTGTCCAGCGCGGGCAGCAGCTCGCGGGCGGCGGGCGTGAGCCGGACGATCCGCTGCCGGGCGTCGGCGCCGGGCGCCAGCTCCACCAGGCCCTGGGCGGTCATCCGGGCAACGGTCTGGCTGGCGGCCGAATGCGTGACGCCGAGCCGTACGGCCAGGTCCCGGATCGACAGCGCGCCGGACGCGGCGAGCGTACGGACCACGGGGGTGAACCGCGGCCGGAAGCCGTCGGGGAGGCCGAGGGCGGGGTAGAGCGAGGCGAGGTCGCCGTCCAGCAGCTCCAGGAGGTGGCGCAGGCGGGTGCCGAGGAGGTCCGTGCTCGTGGGGCTCATGAGGGTTAATCTAACAGCGCTGTTAGATTGCGTCCGACCGGGCGGCCGGACCGCCCATGACGCCTTTGACGCCTTGACGGGGGAGCCGCGGATGTACCCACCCACAGAGCCGTACGACCAGGGCCTGCTCGATGTCGGCGACGGCCAGCACGTGTACTGGGAGACCTGCGGCAATCCCGCGGGCAAGCCCGCGCTCGTCGTGCACGGCGGCCCCGGCTCCGGCTGCGGGCCGGGGTGGCGCCGCTGGTTCGACCCGGCCCGCTACCGCACCGTCCTGTTCGACCAGCGCGGCTGCGGACGCAGCACCCCGCACGCCGCCGACCCGGCCACCGACCTCACGCACAACACCACCGACCACCTGATCGCCGACATGGAACGCCTCCGCGTCCGGCTCGGCATCGACCGCTGGCTGCTGATGGGCGGCTCCTGGGGCTCGACGCTGATCCTCGCGTACGCGCAGCGGCACCCCGAGCGCGTCTCGGAGATCGTGATCAGCGGGGTCACCACGACCCGGCGCGCTGAGATCGACTGGCTCTACCGCGGTGTCGCCCGCTTCTTCCCCGCCCAGTGGGAAGCCTTCCGCTCGGCCGCGGGGCCCTACGCCGACACCGGCGACGGCATCGCGGGCGGCCTCGTCGCCGCGTACGCCCGGCTCACCTCCGCCGCCGACCCGGCCGTACGGGCCAGGGCCACCGAGGACTGGTGCGCCTGGGAGGACGCCGTCCTCTCCCTCGAACCCAGCGGGTCGGCCCGCCCCTACGGCGACCGGCCCTCCGCCGCCCGGCTCGCCATGGTCCGCATCGCCGCCCACTACTTCGCCCACGGCGCGTGGCTCCCCGAGGGCGCCCTCCTCCGCGGCGCTCCCCTCCTCGGGGAGATCCCCGCCACTCTCTTGCACGGGCGGCTCGATCTCAGTTCCCCTCTCGACACCGCCTGGCACCTCGCCGCCGCCTGGCCTCGGGCCACCTTGCGCGTCATGGACGACGCCGGCCACAAGGGCGGCCCCACCATGTCCGCCGCCCTCCTCTCCGCCCTCGACACGTACGCCGCCCCGGCGTAGGGGGGTGCCCTGTTAGGGGCGCGGGGACGCGGCGCTGCGCTGGCGGAGAAGGGTGCCCGATAGGGGCGCGGGGAACTGCGCGCCCAGCCGCAACGCGCCTTCAGGCAAAAAACCGCCCCCAGCGGGGCAGACGCTGTTGTTTTGCGACCACCGGCCGGTGGGGGCGGGCCGCGCAGTTCCCCGCGCCCCTAAAAGACCTGACTCACCGCACTCCGCAGGAGACATCACGCACCCCCGCCAGGGGATCACGCACCGCACTCCGCAGGAGATCACGCACCCTCCTCCGCGAGGAGCGGGTCACCGCTTGCGTACTCCGAAGAGACTTCGGCTGATCTCGCGGCCGAGCTGGGTCCCGACCGACCGGGCGAGCGACTTGAACATCCCGCTCTGGACGACCTGTTCGACGATCCCGGCGTCCTCCCGGGACGCCTTCGCCGGGGCGGGCCCCGGCTCGGGCCCGGGCACAGGCCCGGCCTTCTCCGTGGCGGCAGCCAGCTTCTCGAAGGCGGACTCGCGATCGACGGCCTCGGCGTACCGCCCGTACAGGGACGAGGACGTGACGGCGGTGTCGAGGGCGCCGCCCTCGATCGGCCCCATCAGGGACTCCGGCGCCCGAAGGCGCGTCGCGGCCACCGGCGTGGGCGCCCCGTTCTCGCTGAGAACGGTGACCACCGCCTCACCGGTGCCGAGAGCGGTGAGCAACTCCCCGAGATCGTAAGCGGAGTGGGGAAAGGTCGACACGGTCGCGCGCAGCGCCTTCGCGTCGTCGGGTGTGAACGCCCGCAAGGCGTGCTGCACCCGGTTGCCGAGCTGGGCGAGGACGTCCCCCGGGACATCCTTCGGCGTCTGCGTGACGAAGAAGACGCCGACCCCCTTGGACCGGATCAGCCGCACGGTCTGCGTGATCGCGTCCAGAAATGCCTTCGAGGCGCCGTTGAAGAGCAGATGCGCCTCGTCGAAGAAGAAGACGAGCTTGGGCCGGTCGAGGTCGCCGACCTCGGGCAGGTCCTGGAAGAGGTCGGCGAGCAGCCACATCAGGAAGGTCGAGAAGAGCTGCGGCTTGTCCTGGACGGCCGGCAGCTCCAGGACGGAGACGAGCCCGCGCCCGTCGGCGGCCGTACGCAACAGCTCGCTGGTGTCGAATTCCGGTTCGCCGAAGAAGTCGGTGGCGCCCTGCGCCTCGAAGGCGGTGAGGGTGCGCATCAGCACCCCGGCCGTCGCCGTGGAGATCCCGCCGATCCCCTTCAGCTCCTCCTTGCCCTCGGCGGAGGTCAGGAAGCCGATGACCGCGCGCAGGTCCTTGAGGTCGTACAGCTCCAGGCCCTTGGTGTCGGCGTAGTGGAAGATCAGGCCGAGCGACTGCTCCTGGGTGGTGTTCAGGCCGAGCACCTTGGAGAGCAGGACGGGCCCGAAGGACGTGACGGTCGCCCGCAGCGGGATACCGGGGCCGATGCCGCCGAGCGCGTAGAACTCGGCGGGAAATCCGGTGGCCGTCCAATTCTGGCCGACTTCCGCCGCTCGCTGCCGGACCTTGTCGCCGGGTTCGCCGGGCGCCGACACGCCGGAGATGTCGCCCTTGACGTCCGCGAGGAAGACCGGGACGCCCTGCGCGGACAGCTGCTCGGCGATGAGCTGGAGCGTCTTGGTCTTGCCGGTGCCGGTGGCACCCGCCACCAGTCCGTGCCGGTTGAGCATGCCCAAGGGGATGCGGACGGGCGCGTCGGCGTGGCAGTCACCCTCCCAGAGCAGGGCGCCGAGATCGAGTGCGGGGCCGGTGAAGGCGTAACCCGCGGCGATCTCCGCGGCGGGGGCGGGCAGCGCGGAGCCGGGCGCGGCGGGTGAACCGGCGGGATTATTCGGCTGAGGTTCCGTCATCGCAGGCTCCCGCTCTGTACGACTATGAGGCTTTTGCCACCATCGCATCCCGGCAGCGGTGCTGCGCCCGCACAGACGGGGCCGGTAGGCTTTCCGTGTGATCTTCAAGCGCATCGGAAACGGGCGGCCGTACCCCGACCACGGCCGGGTGAGTACGCGCGAGTGGGCCGACGTCGCCCCACGTCCCGTGCGGCTGGACCAGTTGGTGACCACCAAGGGACAGCTCGACCTGGAGACACTTCTCGCCGAGGACTCCACCTTTTACGGCGACCTCTTCGCCCATGTCGTGAAATGGCAGGGCGACCTCTATCTTGAGGACGGACTCCACCGGGCGGTACGCGCCGCGCTCCAGCAGCGCCAGGTGCTGCACGCCCGGGTCCTGGAGATGGACTGACAATCCGCTTACGCTGCGCTCATGAGCATGCTGACGCCTTCCGGTATGGGTGGGAAGTACCGGGTCACCGGCAAGCAGTACCCGAGGATGCGCCGACCGCGCCGCCGCGGCCGCGTCGTGGCCGCCGTGCTCGCCTCGGTCGTCGTGCTCGGCCTCTTCGGCTACGGGGCCCTTCAGCTCGTCCATGTCTTCCGGGGCGACGACAAGGGTGACACCAAGGCGAACGCGGCCCCGCAGGACCGCCCCTGCGTCACCGTGCCGCCCACCGCCCCCACGGGCAAGCCGGCGCCGCTGCCGCAGCCCGCGGGCGTCACCATGAACGTCTACAACGCCACCGCGCGCGGCGGCCTGGCCAAGTCCACCGCGGACGAATTCGCCAAGCGCGGCTTCAAGGTGAACAAGTTCGGGAACGCGCCCGACCCGTACGACAAGAAGGTCGGCCAGGCCGCCCTGATCGTCGCCGGTCCCGCCGGTGAGGCGGCGGCCCGCGAGGCGGGCACCCAGGTGGCGGGGTCGACGGTGAAGATCGATCCCAAGCGGACCGGCAAGACCGTCGATGTGATGATCGGCTCGGCCTTCACGGCGCTCGCCGGTCCCGCCGACGTCGCCAAGGCCCGGGTCGTGGCGGCCAACCCGCCGCCGCCGAAGCCGGTGTGCGTCACGCCGAGCGCGACGCCCGGCGGGAACGCGAAGACGGGCGCGAAGGCGCCCGCCGCGAAGGACAAGGCCGCCAAGGGCGACAAGGGCGCGGCCGAGCACTGACCCGGCCCCCGCCGCGCCCGAGCGGGTGCTAGCTGACCGTGCCGTACATCCGGTCGCCCGCGTCGCCGAGGCCCGGGACGATGTAGCCGCGCTCGTTGAGCCGCTCGTCGACGGCCGCGGTGACCACCGTGACCGGCTTGCCCGCCAGCGCCCGCTCCATCGCCTCGACGCCCTCGGGCGCGGCCAGCAGGCACAGCGCCGTCACGTCGTCGGCGCCGCGCTCGATCAGCAGGTCGATCGCGGCGACCAGGGTGCCGCCGGTCGCCAGCATCGGGTCGACCACGTACACCTGGCGGCCGGACAGGTCGTCCGGCATCCGGGTGGCGTACGTCTTCGCCTCCAGCGTCTCCTCGTCCCTGACCATGCCGAGGAAGCCCACCTCGGCGGTCGGCAGCAGCCGCACCATGCCGTCGAGCATGCCGAGCCCGGCGCGCAGGATCGGCACCACGAGCGGGCGCGGGTGGGAGAGCCGGACGCCGGTGGTCGGCCCGACCGGCGTACGGATGTCGACCTGCTCGGTCCGCACGTCGCGGGTCGCCTCGTAGGCGAGCAGGGTGACCAGCTCGTCGGCCAGCCGGCGGAAGGTCGGCGAGTCGGTGCGCTCGTCGCGCAGGGTGGTGAGCTTGTGCGCGACCAGCGGGTGGTCGACAACATGGAGACGCATGAATACGACTGTATCCGGCGGGTACGGGTGCCCGTCACCACGCGTCCCCGGCCGCCTCTACCAGGCCCCTTGCCCGCACCTTCTGCGTCCGCTGTGGGGTAAACCGCGCGAACGAGGGAAACTGGGCACATACGCCCGGTGCGCCGGCCGGGTGAACCGAGCCCCAGGGATGGTGCCCGAGATGCCGGAGCCCGATCGAGACGCCGACCACGCCAAGAACGCGGGCGACGACACCGCGGACCGCGACACGGACCTGGAGCGGCGCCGCAAGCGCGCCCTGTTCCTGCGCGAGCTGAACGAGGCCAAGGAGCTGCGCGACCGTGTGCAGCCGCGACGCGCCCGGGTGGCCCGGATGCGCCAGCAGATGCGGATGCGCACCTTCCGCTGGTGACCCGCGAGGGGGGGCACCGCCACGCCGCGACACCCCGGCGCGGGCCCCCGCGGACCCCGACTTTCCCGAGAAGTGACGAAGACCTGGCACGTCGCGGTGCCGAAGACCCTTCGCGACGGCCATGTTTCTGCCACGATGCCGATGGGTGGGGCCAACAGAAGTCGAAAGCGGCCCCCGCCCGGTCCGGACGGCCTGAGACCCAGTGGGAGAGTCACGGTGTACTTCGCCGCACTGCTCGCGCGCACCGAGGACGGTTGGCAAGCGAGCGAACCCGATCTCGACGATGTGGAAACCCTCGCCGATCTGAGCGATCTGGCCCGCGCGGCCGGCGACGAGGAGGAAACGGTTCTGGTCTTCATCGAGCAGGAGGACGCCTGGTTCGGCGTCATCCGCGTCGACGGTGAAGAGGATCCCAGGATCTATGTGTCCGACGCGGCCTCGGCCGCACGCAGTTCGTACGGGGAGATCCTGCTCACCGACGAAGTGCTGGGCCGCGACCCGGAGGACCTGGACGAACTTGTCGACCTCGACGGCACCGAGGACGGCGAGGAGGACGACGAGGACGAGGAGGCCGTGGCGGGCCCCTCGGAGGACCATGTGCCGGCCGGTCCGCTCGGCGACACCGACATCCTCACGGATCTCGGCATGAGCACGAAGGAACTGCTGGCGCTCAGCGGTGACGGCGCGCTGACCGGTGAGGCGCTCGGCGAGATCGCCGACGCCCTGGGCTGCGGGGACGTGCTGGAGGCGGTCCGCTGACCGCACCCGACCCGTTGCGCGACCCCTGGGCCCCGGCGATGCGGCTGGCGCTGGAGGAGGCGGCGCACGCCCCGCTCACCGGTGACGTACCGGTGGGCGCGGTCGTGCTCGCCTCCGACGGCGCCACCGTCCTCGCCCGCGCCCGCAACGAACGCGAGGCCACCGGCGACCCCACGGCCCACGCCGAGGTCCTGGCGATCCGCCGCGCGGCGGAGGCCGTCGGGAAGTGGCGGCTGACCGGCTGCACACTGGTGGTCACCCTGGAGCCCTGCACGATGTGCGCGGGCGCCATCGTGCTGTCCCGGCTCGACCGGGTCGTCTACGGCGCCGCCGACGAGAAGGCCGGCGCGGCCGGTTCGCTGTGGGACGTGGTCCGCGACCGCCGCCTCAACCACCGCCCCGAAGTCGTCGCGGACGTCCTGCCCGCGCCCGCCGCCGACCTCCTCACCCGCTTCTTCCGCCCAAACGATTTCTGAGCACACCCCCGCGTGGGCTAGGATCTGTCTCGGTAGCGTGTCCGAGCGGCCTAAGGAGCACGCCTCGAAAGCGTGTGAGGGGGCAACTCCTCCGTGGGTTCAAATCCCACCGCTACCGCCAGCAGCAGGACGAAGAGGGCGACCCACCGCGGTCGCCCTCTTCGCGTATGCCGCCCGAAGATCCCGAGGACCCCGGAGGTGCCCGTGCCGCCGAAGCCGAAGCCGTCCGCGACGGCGGAGTCCGCGGAGCGCCGGGTCTGGTACGTGGCGTACGGGTCGAACACGCACATGGCGCGGTTGCGGTGCTATGTGGAGGGCGGGCGGGGGGTCGCGGGCGGGGGGCGGGAGTATCCGGGGTGCCGGGACCGGCGGATGCCGGAGCGGTCGGTGGGGGTGGAGCTGCCGGGGGCGGTGTACTTCGCGACGAGGTCGCCGGTGTGGGGCGGCGGGCGGGCCTTCTACGACCCGGGGGCGAAGGGCCGGGTATGGGCGCGGGCCCATCTGCTGACGGTGGGTCAGTTCTCGGACGTCGCCGCCCAGGAGATGTACGCGGCGCCCGGCCGCGATCTGGGCCTGACCCGGGTCCTCGCGGAGGGCCGCGAGGAGCTGGGCCCCGGCCGCTACGAGACGCTGGTGCACGCGGGCGATCTCGACGGCCTCCCGCTGCTCACCTTCACCGCACCCTGGGCCGCCGGCGCCGTCCCCCACGTCCCGCCGTCCCCGGCGTATCTCGCACACCTGGCGGCCGGTCTGCGCGAGGCGGGCCGCTGGAGCGACGAGGCGATCACCGGCTATCTGACGGCCCTGACCTGAGGCAGACCTTCGACGTCTAAGCGGATGATTGGGACAACAGGCCATCTGATTACGCCATCTGATGGATAGACTTCCTTGATTGCACACTTGTGACCGTCAGTGCGGGAGCTGCGGGCTGGGGAGGGCAAAGGAGCATGGCGCAGGCGAAGAAGATCACCATGTACTGCCTGGTGATCTTCGTGCTCTACACGATCATCAATCAGCCGGCCCGGGCCGCCGACCTGGTCCAGGTAGGCTTCGAGGGCATATCGAACGCCGCGAAGAGCATCGGGAAGTTCATGCACGACCTGGCCAACTGAGCCGCGCGGCACGGGATTCGGCGAGGGAGTGGCATGATCCGGCATCTGGTGCTGTTCAAGCTCAACGAGGGCGTGAGCAAGGACGAGCCGCGCGTGGCCGCGGGCGCGCGGGGCTTCGCGGAGCTGGGCGCGAAGGTCCCCGGGGTGCTGTCCTGGGAGACCGGCTGGAACCTCACGGACCGCCCGGTCGCCTATGACTTCGCCATCAATTCGTCGGTCGCGGACCAGGCGGCCCTGACGGCGTATCTGGAACACCCGGAGCACCAGGCGGCGGTCGCGCCCTGGCAGGAGTTCGCCACCTGGGTGGTCGCGGACTACGAGATCTGACCCTTCCTCGCGCCCGGCCGGAGCCCCCTCACCGCACGGTGGGGGGCTTCGTCATTTCCGCCCCCTTACCCCCCGTTTTCCGCCGGTACGCCCGCCGTCCTGCGCCCCACGGATGCCTCCACGCGCCCCGTGCGCGCCGCCGGACGGGTGACGAACAGAAGACGGACGCCTCTCCGGTTCGTACAACACGGCAATATGCGGTGCTTGCACAAAGTGGGCATGAATTGTGATGCTATGACCGCTTTTGCCGGATGAGTGGACCGATAAGGGGTGTGGTGTGCCGATGTCGGCCCATACGGCGTCAACTACGTATCCCCGCGGCAGGACCCGTACGCCCAGCGCCAACGCGGCGGACGCGCGGGCGCTGACGCAGGTGCTCTTCGAGCAGCTCGGCGCGCTGACGCCCGGCACCCCCGAGCACGCCCGGGTGCGGGCCGCGCTGATCGAGGTCAACCTGCCGCTGGTGCGGTACGCCGCGGCCCGTTTCCGCAGCCGCAACGAGCCGATGGAGGACGTGGTCCAGGTCGGCACGATCGGCCTGATCAACGCCATCGACCGGTTCGATCCGGAGCGCGGCGTGCAGTTCCCGACCTTCGCGATGCCGACCGTGGTCGGCGAGATCAAACGTTACTTCAGGGACAACGTCAGGACCGTCCACGTCCCGCGCAGGCTGCACGAGCTGTGGGTCCAGGTCAGCGGCGCGATCGAGGACCTGACCGTGCTGCACGGCAGGTCGCCGACGACCGCCGAGATCGCCGAGCGGCTCAAGCTCGCCGAGGAGGAGGTGCTGGCCTGCCTGGAGGCCGGCCGCGCCTATCACGCGACCTCACTGGAGGCGGCGCAGGAGGGCGACGGCGCCCCCGGCCTGCTCGACCGGCTGGGGTACGAGGACCCGGCACTGTCCGGCGTCGAGCACCGCGACCTCGTACGGCACCTCCTGGTCCAACTCCCCGAGCGGGAGCGGCGGATCCTGCTGCTGCGCTACTTCGGCAATCTCACCCAGTCGCAGATCAGTGCGGAACTGGGGGTCTCGCAGATGCATGTGTCGCGCCTGCTGTCCCGGAGCTTCGCGCGCCTGCGGTCCGCAAACCAGCTCGAATCGTAGCTGAAGCGGATTAAGTCACCTGCGAAGATATGTCGACATGGCGCTACAGCGTGTTGCCGACATGTGACATTCTGCGGATACCGCGTTTGTCGCGAGGCGGCCTCCGGTATTCCAGAGGAGGAACAACCGTCGCTCGCGACACCCGTCCGCGACCTCAAGGGGGTGGCATGTCCGTACAGGTGGGCAGTCCCAAGGTGCTCAAGCCCGATACGGCGACCGCACCGCACGATGCTCTTCACGGCGAGGCCATCGACACCCGTACGCTGTCCCGATCGCTGTTCCTGCGCCTCGCGGAACTGCCGGTCGACAGCCCGGAACGCACCTATGTACGTGACACGCTCATCGAGCTGAATCTGCCTCTGGTGCGGTACGCCGCCGCCCGCTTCCGCAGCCGCAACGAGCCGATGGAGGACATCGTCCAGGTCGGCACGATCGGCCTGATCAAGGCGATCGACCGGTTCGACTGCGAGCGCGGGGTGGAGTTCCCGACCTTCGCGATGCCGACGATCGTCGGTGAGGTGAAGCGATTCTTCCGCGACACCTCCTGGTCGGTACGGGTGCCGCGGCGGCTCCAGGAACTGCGGCTGGCGCTCACCAAGGCCAGCGACGACCTCTCGCAGAAGCTCGACCGGTCGCCGACGGTGGCCGAACTGGCGGTCTGCCTCGGGGTGTCCGAGGAGGACGTGGTCGACGGCCTCGCCGTCGGCAACGCGTACACCGCCAGCTCGCTGGACTCCCCGCCGCCCGAGGACGACGGCGGCGAGGGCACCCTCGCGGACCGCCTCGGCTACGAGGACACCGCGCTCGAGGGCGTCGAGTACCGCGAGTCGCTGAAGCCGCTGCTGGCCCAACTGCCGCCGCGCGAGCGCCAGATCATCATGCTGCGGTTCTTCGCGAACATGACGCAGTCGCAGATCGGCGAGGAGGTCGGCATCTCGCAGATGCACGTCTCCCGGCTGCTCACCCGCACCCTGGCGCAGCTCCGCGACGGCCTCACCGCCGAGGCATGAGGTGGCACTGACGGGGTGGTGACCTGTGGCTCACCCCGTCAGTGAGAGTGGAAACCGCCGCCGGGCTACTTCATCGCCAGCGCGACGACTCCGATGATCACGACCAGCGCGACGATCACGCCGATCACCAGTCCGGCCCTGCTGCGGCCCTGCGCCCGCTGCACCTCGGCGGCGGGCGGCTGCTCGTCGACGAAGGCACGGAACATCTGGGTGTTGCCGGCCGGGTCGTAGTTGTTCTCGGGGTTCGGGTTCGACATGCCGCCTGACCCTAGCGTCTCGACGGAATACCCCGCACCCCCGGCCCGGTTCCGTCCACATGGCACGTATCGGCAGGTCCGAACTCGACGTATTCCCTCTGTCACTCGGTGGCAATGTCTTCGGCTGGACCGCGGACGAGGAGCAGTCCTTCGCGGTGCTCGACGCGTACGCGGCGGCCGGCGGCGACTTCATCGACACCGCGGACTCCTACGGGGGCGGTGGCGGCTCGGAGACCATCGTCGGCCGCTGGCTCAAGCGCCGCGGCCGCAGTGACGACATCGTGGTCGCCACCAAGGTGGGCGCCCACCCCGAACTCAAGGGCCTGGCCCCGGCGACCATCGCGCGCGGCGCGGACGACTCGCTGCGCCGGCTGGACACCGACAGGATCGACCTCTACTACACGCACTTCGACGACCTCGACCAGCCGGTGGAGGAGATCGTCACCGCGCTGGACAAGCTGGTGACGGCGGGCAAGGTCCGCACCCTGGGCGCCTCCAACATCTCCCCCGAGCGGCTGGCCGCCTCGCTGGACTTCGCCGAGCGCGAGGGCCTGGCCCGCTACGAGATCGTGCAGCCGCACTACAACCTGGTGGAGCGCGCGACGTACGAGGGCGCGCTCGCGGACCTGGTGGCGGAGCGCGGTCTTTCGGCGGCGCCGTACTTCGCGCTGGCGGCGGGCTTCCTCACCGGCAAGTACCGGCCGGGGGCCGCGGTGGACAGCGTCCGGGCGAACCGGGCGGCGCAGTATCTGGAGGACGGGCGGGCGCTGCGGGCGCTCGCCGTGCTGGACGAGGTGGCCGCCGCGCACGGCGCGGAGCCGGCCTCGGTGGCGCTGGCCTGGCTGCGGTCGCGGCCGACGGTGGTGGCGCCGATCGCCAGCGCCAGGACCACCGACCAGCTGCCCGCGCTGATCGCGGGCGCCACGCTGACGCTGACCGGGGAGGAGCTGGACGCGCTGACGGCCGCTTCCGCCTGATTCCAGGCCCTCGCCTGATTCCTGGCCCTCCGTCCCGTACGCCCGCTTCTTGATCGGAAGCGGGCGTTTCCTTTGCCGAATCTTTGCCGCCGGTCCGCCCCTGAAAATTTGCCTGCTACAACCAAATACTTTACGGTTGCTTCAGGCAACCAATCATCACAGGTGCGGCACAGTCACGGGACAGCGGGCGCACAGCAGGCGGAGAGGCGGGTGACCGTACGGCATGGCCGATCGCGAACAGTGCGTCGAACTCGCCCACCAGCTGCGCGCCACCTTCGTCGTGAGCCGGGAGATCTCCCGCGGGATGCCGCCGCAGACCCCGCTCACCGCCGTGATGGTGCTCGGCGTCCTCGACCGGCACGGCGAGCTGCGGATGAGCCGCCTCGCCGAGCTGCTGGACGTCGACATGTCCGTGACCAGCCGCCATGTCGCCTTCGGCGTCGAGCACGGCTGGATCGACCGGGCCCCGGACCCGCTGGACCGCAGGTCCCGGCTGCTACGGCTGACCGAACGCGGCGCCGCGACCCTGCGCGCCTCCTCCGACCGGGCCGCCGCCGTGGTCGCCGACCACCTGGCCGACTGGCCGGACGCCGACGTGGCCCGGCTCTCCGAACTGCTCGCGCGGCTGCGCGTCAGCTTCGGCGACTGCCGTACCGCCGCGCACCGCGCCGGTACGGCGGACCGCGCGACGGCCGGCGCGCACCCGCACTCCATACCGCCCGCCCACCAGGGCTGAGCGCTCAGAAAGGCTGAAGAGGACTGACGATGGCATCGACAACCCAGGCCGGTACGCGGGACGGGCAGTCCCCGGCACCGGGCCACGGCGGCGAGGCGTCCGCGCCCATGTCGCACCGGCAGATCATGGAGGCGCTGTCCGGGCTGCTGCTCGGCCTGTTCGTGGCGATCCTGTCGTCCACGATCGTCTCCAACGCCCTGCCCCGCATCCTCGCCGACATCGGCGGCGGGCAGAGCGCGTACACCTGGGTGGTCACCGCCTCGCTGCTCGCGGTCACCGCGACCACCCCGATCTGGGGCAAGCTCTCCGACCTGTTCAGCAAGAAGCTGCTGATCCAGCTGTCGCTGGTGATCTACGTGGTCGGCTCGATCGTGGCCGGCTTCTCCACCAGCCCCGGCATGCTGATCGCCTGCCGCCTCGTGCAGGGGGTCGGCGCCGGCGGCCTGTCCGCGCTGTCGCAGGTCATCATGGCCGCGATGATCTCGCCGCGGGAGCGCGGCCGGTACAGCGGCTACCTCGGCGCGACCTTCGCCGTCGCCACCGTCGGCGGCCCGCTGATCGGCGGCGTCATCGTCGACTCCACGCTCGGCTGGCGCTGGTGCTTCTACGTCGGTGTGCCCTTCGCGGTCGCCGCGCTGATAGTGCTGCAGAAGACGCTGCACCTGCCGTTGACCCGGCGCAAGGTGCGGATCGACTGGACCGGCGCCTTCCTGATCACCGCGGCCGTCTCGCTGCTGATGGTGTGGGTCTCGCTCGGCGGCGAGAGCTACCCGTGGCTGTCCTGGCAGACCTGTGTGATGGTGCCGCTGGCGCTCGTCCTCGGCCTGCTCTTCGTCGTCGCCGAGTCCCGCGCGGCCGAACCGATCGTCCCGCTGCGGCTGTTCCGCAACAAGACGATCTCGCTGGCCTCCGTCGCCAGCCTCTTCGTCGGCGTCGCGATGTTCGCCGGCACCGTCTTCCTGAGCCAGTACTTCCAGCTCGCCCGCGGCAAGACCCCGACGATGTCCGGGATCATGACGATCCCGCTGATCGGCGGGCTGTTCGTCGCCTCGACCGTCTCCGGCCAGATCATCACCCGCACCGGCCGCTGGAAGGCGTTCCTGGTCTCCGGCGGTGTGCTGCTCACCGCGGGCGCGGCCACCCTCGGCATGATCCGCGACGACACCCCGTACGCCGAAGTCGCCGTCTACATGGCGCTGTTGGGCCTCGGCGTCGGCATGATGATGCAGAATCTCGTGCTCGCCGTGCAGAACCAGGTGTCCGTGGCGGACCTCGGCTCGGCCAGCTCCCTGGTGACCTTCTTCCGGTCGCTCGGCGGCGCCGTCGGCGTCACCGCGCTCGGCGCCGTCCTCGGCAACCGCGTCACGCACTTCGTCTCCACCGGCCTGGCCGAGCACCACATCTCCGGTGCCGGGACCGGCGGCGGCATCCCGGACGTCTCCCAACTGCCGCAGCCGGTGAGGGGCGTGGTGGAGAACGCGTACGGCCACGGCATCGGCGACGTCTTCCTGTACGCCGCGCCCTTCGCCCTGATCTCCTTCCTGCTGGTGGTGTTCGTCAAGGAGGTCGCTCTGCGGACCCGCAGCGGTTTGCAGCAGGCGGAGGCGGGTACGGGCCGGGCAGCGGAAGTGGCCGCGGCCGAGGTCGCCGCGGCCGAGACCGGTGCCCCGGAGATCGCCGCGACGCAGGCGGGTACGCCCGAGGCCCGCGCGCTGCGTGACCGGTCGCCGGACCGGTAACGGGTTTCCCGCGCAGGCCGTCCTGTTCCACTGCGGAGAGGTCCAGGACGGCGGCGCGGGACCGGGCCCCGGCGGACGGCCGGAGCAGGGGACGGCCGAGGCCGTCCGCGGGGCCCAGCACGAAGGGTGTGCCGCCGGAGCCGGATCACGGCACGGCGGCCGCCCGACGTTTCGCCTCCGGCTGAGGTTCTGTTGTCGGCCGGTTCTGCCTTCGGCCGGGGTTCTGTCTTCGGCCGAGACTCCGCCTCAGGCCGGGATTCTGTCTTCGGTCGGGTCCGTCCGAGGTTTCGCCTCCGGCCGGGGTCCGGCGTAGGTCGTAGGGTGCTGGCATGGCTCCCAACATCGCCACGAACACGACCGTCTCGCTCGACGAGCTGCTGGACTTCGTCCGGCCCCGGCACCGGGCGATCCTGCTCACCACCCGCGCCGACGGGCGGCCCCAGGCGTCCCCGCTCACCTGCGGGGTCGACGACTCCGGGCGCATCGTCGTCTCCACCTACCCCGAGCGGGCCAAGACCCGCAACGCCCGCCGCGACCCGCGGACCTCGCTCGTGATCCTCTCCGACGAGTGGAACGGGCCCTGGGTCCAGGTCGACGGCACCGCCGAGGTCATCGACAGCCCCGAGTCCGTCGAGCCCCTCGTCGAGTACTTCCGCAACATCTCCGGCGAGCACCCCGACTGGGCGGAGTATCGCGAAGCGATGGTCCGCCAGGGCAAGTCCCTGATCCGCGTCACCCCGGAACGCTGGGGCCCCATCGCCACCGGCGGCTTCCCGGCCCGCCTGGCCTGACCGGCTCCTGGCGGGGCGCCTTGCGGGAAATGGGTGCCCGACAGGGGCGCGGGGAACTGCGCGCTCAGCCCCCACCGGCCGGTGGTCGCGGAACAGACAGCGTCTGCCCCATTGGAAGCGTGTCTGTAAGCCGCACCGCGGTGGTGAGTTGCTCGCGCAGTTCCCCGCGCCCCTTGTCGGGCACCCTTGCCGAGGATCAGGACTTGGGCGACGTCAGGTCGTAGACGGTCGTGCCGCCCACCGTCTTGGCGGTGAAGTTCGCCTCGACCCACGTGGTGATCGCGGAGGCGGTGCCGGAGCCGCCCATGCCGCCGCCACCGCCCTGGCCGCCGCCGAGGAAGTAGTGGATCCGCCCGTCGGAGACGTACTTCTTGAACTGGGCGAGCGTCGGCGACGGGTCACTGCCGTTGAAGCCGCCGATGGACATCACCGGCTTGCCCGTGGCGAGTTGGTAGCTCGCCTGGTTCTGCGAGCCGATCGCGGCGGCGACCCATGTGTACGTGTCCGCGTCGGCGAGCAGCGCCTTCTTCATCGCGGCGGAGACCTGGGTGCCGTTGAGCAGGCCGCTCATACCGCCGCCTCCCCCGTTGCCGCGACCGGCGCCGTCTCCCGTGCCGGTTCCGTTGCCGCCGAAGTTCGGCGCGCCCTGGCCGCCTTGGCCGTTCTGGCTGCCCTGGCCACCCGGCATGGTGGGCTGCTGACCGTTCTGGCCGGTACCCGTACCGCCGTTGGCCGTACCCCCCGTGCCCGTACCGCCGGTGCCGCCGCCCATGCCGGGCGGCATCCCGCCGCCGGGGAAGCCGCCGCGTCCGCCGGTCCCGCCGGGCGCGCGGCCGCCGCCGGGGAAGCCGCCCATGCCGCCGCCCTGGACGGCGGGGCCTGCCGTGACGATGGAGCCGGAGTGCCCGGTGTTCACCGTGTTCAGGCTGTACGCGACGGGCCCGCCGAGAGCCGCGGCGATACCGACGACCGCGCCGATCAGGCCGAGCCGCGCGGCGATCCGTACGCCCGGCATCGCGCCCGCGATCAGGCCGGCGGCGGCCACGAAGCCGCCGATGAGGACGGCCGCGCGCAGCCAGGGAAGCCAGTCCGAGGAACGGTCGAGGAGGACATAGGACCAGACGGCCGTGCCGAGGACGACGGCCGCGAGCGTCGCCGCGGCGGCGATGTGCCGGCGCCGTTCCCAGAGCAGGGCGGCGCCCATGCCGACGACCGCCGCGATGTACGGCGCGAGGGCGATGTTGTAGTACTGGTGGAAGATCCCGGACATGAAGCTGAAGGTCGCGAAGGTGATCAGCAGCGCGCCGCCCCACACCAGGAACGCCGCCCGGGTGGCGTCGGTGCGCCGGGCGCGCCGGGTCAGCCAGAGTCCGGCGACCAGGAGGGCGAAGGCCGCGGGCAGCAGCCATGAAATCTGGCCGCCCATCTCGGAGTTGAAGAGCCGGCCGATACCGGTCTCGCCCCACATGCCGCCGCCCCCGCCACCGCCGGGCCCGCGCCCGCCGCCACCGCCTCCGACCGAGCCGGTCTCATTGCCGGTGATCCGGCCGAAGCCGTTGTAGCCGAAGGTCAGCGACAGGAAGCTGTTGTCCTGCGAGCCGCCGATGTACGGCCGGGACGACTTCGGCCACAGCTCGACGATCGTCACCCACCAGCCGCCGGAGACCACCATCGCGCCCCCCGCGCCCAGGAGTTGGAGGATGCGGCGGCGCAGCGTCGTCGGCGCGCACATCGCGTAGACGAGCGCGAGCGGCGGCACGATCAGCCACGCTTGGAGGGTCTTGGTGAGGAAGGCGAAGCCGAAGGCCACGCCCGCGAGGAGCAGCCACTTCGTCCGCGCGTCCTCCAGCGCGCGCAGCACCCCGTAGACGGCGACGACCATGAGCAGCGCCAGCAGCGCGTCGGGGTTGTTGAAGCGGAACATCAGCGCCGCGACCGGGGTGAGCGCGAGCACCGCGCCCGCGAGCAGGCCCGCGCCCGCGCTGAACCTGCGGCGTACGGCCGCGTAGAGCACCCCGACCGTCGCGACGCCCATCAGCGCCTCGGGCACCAGGATCTGCCAGGAGCCGAGGCCGAACAGCCGGACCGACAGCGCCATCGGCCACAGCGCGGCCGGCGGCTTGTCGACGGTGATGGAGT
Source organism: Actinacidiphila alni (assembly GCF_900112845.1). GTDB lineage: Bacteria > Actinomycetota > Actinomycetes > Streptomycetales > Streptomycetaceae > Actinacidiphila > Actinacidiphila alni. The sequence goes on along the minus strand of NZ_FONG01000002.1, from coordinate 472,963 downwards.
TCGCGGCGTCGGAGGAGCCGAAGAAGAACGCCTTCCAGCTCTCGCTGCCGGCCTGGACGGCCGCGGAGTAGAAGGAGTTGGCGTATCCGGCGGAGTTCAGATTCCACAGGTAGAGGACGAGGGTGCCGAGCAGCAGGGCGAGGAAGGCCGGGCGCACCCAGGCCGCGTCCTCGGCCCGGCCGCGCCAGGCGCGCCGCCCGAAGTCCCGTGCCCGCGCCCGTTTTCCGCGTTCGGGTTCGTCGCGCGGCACGACCGGCTGGCCGAACACGTCCGTGTCCACTGTGGTGTTGCCCGGCGCGCTCATCGCGCCCTCCTCAAGTCGTCGTGGGGGTCGAGGCCGTGGCTCCGGTCGATGCCGACGTCGTACGTGGCCGGAGCCGGGGCCGGACGGAGGTCAGGATTCGCGTACGTGTTCGGATTCGGGTCCGGATTCGGGTCCGGGTCCGATACGGGTTCCGGGTCCGGGAAGACCCAGGCCCGGAAGAGCAGGAAGCGCAGCACCGTCGCGGCGAGATTCGCCGCGATCAGCACGGCCAGTTCACTGCTGTGGTCCGGCCGGGCCGACGCCGCGTGCAGCGCGGCCAGCGAACCGCTGGTGAGCGCGAGGCCGATGGCGAAGACGACCAGCCCCTGCGCCTGGTGGCGTACGGCCCGGTCCCGGCCGCGTACGCCGAAGGTGAGCCGCCGGTTGGCGGCGGTGTTGCCGAGCGCGGACACCAACAGGGCCAGGGCGTTGGCCACTTGGGAGCCGGTGCCGAGCCGGAAGAGCGAGAAGAGCGCCAGGTAGACCAGGGTGCTGAGCGCGCCGACGACGCAGAAGCCGACGAGCTGGCGGGCCAGTCCCGCGGGGACGCCGGGCAGTTCGCGGTCGCGCGGGTCGTCGCCGAAGGGCCGCCGCAGCCGGTCGAGCGCCAACTGCCCGGTGGCCAGGGCGCGTCCGACCCGCCACACCCCGCGCAGGTCGTCGGCGGCGGTACGGACGATGTCGACGCTGCTGTCCGGGTCGTCGACCCAGTCGACCGGCACTTCGTGGATGCGCAGGCCCGCGCGCTCGGCGAGCACCAGCATCTCGGTGTCGAAGAACCAGCCGGAGTCCTCGACCATCGGCAGCAGCCGCTGCGCGACATCGCCCCTGATGGCCTTGAAGCCGCACTGCGCGTCGGAGAAGCGCGCGGCGAGCGAGCCGCGCAGGAGCAGGTTGTAGGCGCGGGAGATGAACTCCCTTTTCGCGCCGCGCACCACGCGCGAGGAGCGGGCCAGCCGCGAGCCGATCGCCAGGTCGGAGTGACCGGAGATCAGCGGCGCGACCAGCGGCAGCAGCGCGTTGAGGTCGGTGGACAGATCCACGTCCATGTACGCCAGCACGGGCGCGTCGGACGCGGACCACACCGTGCGCAACGCCAGGCCGCGGCCCTTGCGTTCGAGCCGGAAGGACTCGACCTCGGGGAGTTCGGCGGCCAGCGCCTTCGCCACCGCGGACGTCAGGTCCGTACTGGCGTTGTCGGCGACGGTGATCCGGAAGGGGTAGGGGAAGGTGTCCGACAGGTGCGCGTGCAGGCGGCGGACGCTGGGCTCCAGGTCGCGTTCCTCGTTGTACACGGGGACGACGACGTCGAGCACCGGACGCGCCGGCGGACTCGACGGGCCCGGTCCTGCCGGGTCCTGCGGAGCTGCGGCCACGGCCGGCAGGTGCTGCCGGGCGGGCAGATTGCCGAGGTTGGTTCGCATGCTGTGAGCCTCGACGGCGGCGCTGTCATGACCTTGTGCTGAGCCTGGGCCGTACCTGTGAGTCCTGCGGGACAGGTGATGTCTTCCGGGACACGGGAGGTACCGCCGCGCGCAACCGTACGGTGAAGGCGGTGCGGCCCGGGACGCTGTCCACGGTCACCTCGCCGCCGTGAGCGGTCACCACCGAGCGGACGATGGCCAGGCCCAGGCCCGAACTGCCGCCCGCCGCCGTACCCGTACGGCCGGCCGGACCGTCCCCCGCCGTACCCGTACGGGAGGCGTTGCCACGCGTACGGGAGGCGTCGCCGCGCGCGAACCGTTCGAAGACCTGGCGTTGCAGGTCGGCGGGGATGCCCGGGCCGTCGTCCACGACCTGGAGGAGGATGTCGGCGCCCTCGCGCGTCACCCGGGCGGTGACGGTGGTGCCGGGCGGGGTGTGGGTACGTGCGTTGGCCAGCAGATTGGTCAGCACCTGGTGCAGGCGCTGCGCGTCGCCGTTGACGGTCGCTGGGTCGTCCGGCAGGTCGAGCCGCCAGACGTGGTCGCGGCCGGCCGCGCGGGCGTCGCTGACCGCGTCCACCACCAGCGGCGACAGATCGGTCTCGGCCAGGCTCAGCGGGCGGCCCGCGTCCAGCCGGGCCAGCAGCAGCAGATCCTCCACCAGCGTCGTCATCCGCCCGGCCTCGGACTCGATCCGGCCGAGCGCGTGCCGGGTGTCGGGGCCGACGGATTCCGTTCCCCTGCGGGTGAGTTCGGCGTAGCCGCGGATCGAGGCAAGCGGGGTGCGCAGCTCGTGGCTGGCGTCCGCGACGAACTGTCTGACCCGCGTCTCGCTCTCCTGGCGCGCGTGCAGCGCCGAACCGACGTGCCCCAGCATGCGGTTGAGCGCCGCACCGACCTGGCCGACCTCGGTGCGCGGGTCGGTGTCGGAGTCGGGAACGCGTTCGTGCAGCGCCACCTCACCGCTGTGCAAAGGGAGTTCGGAGACACGGGTGGCGGTGGCGGCGACCCGGCGCAGCGGTTGCAGGGCGATCCGCATCAGCGCGGCGCCCGCCAGGCCCGCGGCGACCAGACCGGCCGCGGCGACCGAGAACTCCACCCACATCAGGGTGTCGAGGGTGTCCTGCACGCCGGAGGTCGACAGGCCCACCAGGACGGTGGTGCCGTCCGCGGACTGCCGCGCCGACTCGACGCGGTACGTGCCGAGGCCCGGCACGGTGAGCGTGTGCACCTTGCCGTCCAGCGGGACGGCGGCGAAGGCGGCCGTCTGGCTCCTGGTCAGCGAGTCCGCCTCCAGCGGGCCGCCGCCCGAGGGCGTGGCGCTGACCGCGGCCTGGGTGATCGCGCCGTTGGCGCCGACGATCGCGCCGACCGTCTCGCCGGGCTGGCCGCCGCCGGCCAGGAAGCCGAACGGGCGGTCGTCCAGCAGATTCTGCGGCAGCCGTCCGGCGCGGGCGGCCGGCGGTACAGCGCCCTGGTCGTCGGCGTGCGGCCCCGCGGCGCGCATCGCCACGTCCCGCACCTTGCCGTCGAGCTGCCCGTACAGGAAGTCGTGCAGCGCGAATATCGTGACGGCACCGATCACCGCGCACACGACGGCGACCAGCGCGACGCAGGACGCGACCAGGCGACGGCGCAGCGACCAGGGCCGGGACCAGCTCCGCGAGCGGGACCGGGACTTGCGTGGACGGGGACGGGGACGGCTGGGCATGAGGGGGGATCTCCCGGGGTCAGGCGGCGGGCTCCGCGGGCTTGATCAGATAGCCGGCGCCGCGCCGGGTGTGGATCATCGGGGAGCGGCCCGCGTCGAGCTTGCGGCGCAGGTAACTGATGTACAGCTCCACGACGTTGGCCTGGCCACCGAAGTCGTAGGACCAGACGCGGTCCAGGATCTGCGCCTTGCTCAGCACGCGGCGCGGATTGCGCATCAGGTAGCGCAGCAGCTCGAACTCGGTCGCGGTGAGGTGGATGTTGTCACCGCCGCGGCTGACCTCGTGGCTGTCCTCGTTGAGGATCAGGTCGCCGACGACGAGCAGCGACTCGTTGCGTACGGCGGCGGCGCCGGAGCGGCGCAGCAGACCGCGCAGCCGGGCCACGACCTCCTCCAGGCTGAACGGCTTGGTGACGTAGTCGTCGCCGCCCGCGGTCAGCCCGGCGATCCGGTCCTCGACCGCGTCCTTCGCGGTCAGGAACAGCACCGGCACGTCCGGGGTGTCGCGGCGCAGCCTGGCCAGCACCTCCAGGCCGTCCATGTCCGGCAGCATCACGTCGAGGACGACGGCGTCCGGGCGGGTCTCGCGGGCGGCGCGCAGCGCGCCGGCCCCGTCGGCCTCGGTACGGACCTGCCAGCCCTCGTAGCGCAGCGCCATCGACAGCAGGTCGGCGAGCGGTGCCTCGTCGTCCACGACGAGGACGCGCACCGGCGAGCCGTCGGGGCGCGCGAGGTCGGTGGCGGGGGCGGTGGTGGCGGCGCCGACGCCCGCGAGGGGGGCGGCGCTGCTCGCGGAGCTTGTGACGGTGCTTGTCGATGTGGAAGGCATGGTGCTCACCCTGTGGGCGCGCTATGAGAGGAGCCTTGCCCGATTCTGTGAAAAGTCTGAGAATCTGTGCGGCATACACACCTTTTACCTGCCGTGTGCGTGCGGGGAGCGACATCGAAGCGGTCACGTGTCGCACACTTCCGGCGACTTTCCGTCACAAGCGGGCGATATGCGGCGGCGGGGCCGGAAGGTTGGTGCGGGCGGCGTACGTTCGGGGCATGGGTGGCGGCACGGCGGGCGGCGGGGGTGGCCGCGGCGACCCCGGATGCGGCGGGGGATGCGGTACGGCGCCGGCGTCGTCCTCCCACGGAGCCGGGTCCGGGGCCGAGCCCCAACTGGTGGCGGCCGACCGGATGGGCCCCGGCGACCACGCCTGCCTCAGCTTCCGCGGCCATGACGACCGGTGGGCGGTCCGTGCCGCCTTCACCCTCGCGGGATTCGCGCGCGGCGAGCGCGTCGTGATCTTCACCGGGCGCGGCACGTCCGCCCCCGAGGCGCTGGACCGGCTCACCGCGCACGGCGTGCCCGCCGAACGCTTCGTGCACAGCGGCCAGTTGACCCTGTCCAGGGGCTCCCCCGGCTACGACCCGGTGACCGGCGCCTTCGACCCCGCCGCCCGTACCGCCGTGCTCGCCGCCGGGTCCGCCGAGTCACGGCGGCGCGGCTTCACCGGTATGCGGGTGGCCGCCGACATGGCCTGGGCGGCCGGCCTGGCCCCCGGCGAACTCGCCTCCTACGAGGCCGACTTGACGCCGCGCTTCGCCCGTACCGGCTTCACCGCGATCTGCGAGTACGACCGCGCCGTCTTCCCCGCGCCGCTGCTCGACCGGATGACCGCCGCCCACCCGCTCGCCGTCCTCCCCTCCGTCGACGCCTTCCACGCCGACCGCGCCGGCCCCCGCCTCCGCCTGGTCGGCACCGCCGACCTCGCCACCCGCACCGACGTCACCCTCGCCCTGCGCGCCGCCTTCGCCACCGACCCCCCGCCCACCCACCTCGACCTCACCCCCCTGTCCTTCCTCGACGCCCACTGCGCCGCCGCCCTCCTCCGCCTCCCCCCACCCCTCACCCTCCACTGCACCCCCGCCCAGCACCGCATCCTCCACATCTGCGACCCGGCGGCCCTGGACCACCTGACCATCGAGGTGACAGCCCCGCGCTGACCGGACCCCTCGGACAGCCGGCGTCGCGCAGCCGGCTCCGAACCGGCCTGCGGTGTGCGGAGGTTGGGCCGGGGCGCGCGTCAGGCGTCCGGATCGGCCGGCGGTTCCGGGGCCGGCGGTTCCGGGGTGAAGAGGGCGGGGTCGAAGGGCTGGGTGCCCTCTTCCAGGGTCCAGACGGCGGCCAGCGGCATCAGGTCCTGGATGCGGACGCTGCGGAGGCCGTCGGGAGTGGGGAGGATGACGCGGATCGCGGGGTGGTAGTCGAAGAGGATCTGCCGGTCGCGGCCACAGGGGCCGACCGGGCCGCGGCCGAAGTTGCCGACCGCGACAATAGTGGTGAGTTCGCGGGCGCCGGAGGCCCGGGCGTGGCCGAGGGCGACGAGTTCGGCGCAGGGGCCACCGGTGAAGTGGTAGAGGTTGATGCCGCCGAACATCCGCCCGTCGGCGCCGCGTACGGCGGCGCCCATCGTATGGGCACCGTCCTCGCCGTCGGTGTTGGCGTCGACGATGACGCGGGCGTGCTCGATCAACTCATGGTCGGCGGGGGTCAGTTCTCGGCCGGGAATGCGCATGGGCCGATGCTAGGACGAATCCGCCGCTGCCTTCCGGACGTTCCGGCAGCGCCGGCCGCTGCGCCGGCCACGCCGTATTCGCCGCCCCGACACACTTCTCCCGCAGGAATTCACGAGGTCATCGGCCTACGTTGACACGGCCGGGGTTTATTCCGGCACGGCCCGAAAGCCTTCCCGGGGCTTCTTGCCCGCCTTCCGGCCCCGGGCTAATTTGAGCGCGCGCCGGCAGTAACCGCCCCGTCATCCCCCCACGATTCCCCACGATTCCTGAGGAGTTGGTGTGCGCAGCACGCTGTCCCCTTCCCGCGCCGACCGGCACACGAAGCGCGGCCGCACCCACGTACGGTCCGCCCTCGCGAGCGGCCTCGGCGCCGCCGCCCTCGTCCTGGCCCTGCCGTCGATGGCGAGCGCGAACGTCCTCACCCTCCTGCCGCAGAACGCCGACGGCCTGGAGCAGTCCTTCTCCCCGGCGTACGACTACGACGGCGACGGCTGCTACGCGACCGCCGCGATCGGCGCCGACGGCACGATCAACCCGGGCCTGAAGCTCGGCGGCGACGTCAACGGCCACTGCCACGACTACGCCCAGCTCGCCAACGCCAACACGTACTCGCGCGAGAAGTGCAACAACGGCTGGTGCGCCGTCGTCTACGCCAGCTACTTCGAGAAGGACCAGGCCACCCTCGGCCCGGCCGCGATCGGCCACACCCACGACTGGGAGCACGTCGTGGTGTGGATCAGCGGCAACCAGGTCCAGTACGTCTCGGTCTCGCAGCACACCGGCTACCAGATCGCCGCCGCCCCGGCCATCCGCTTCGACGGCACCCACCCCAAGATCGTCTACCACAAGGACGGCGTCTCCACCCACGACTTCCGCTTCGCCAACTCCAACGACGACCCCCCGGAGAACGTGACCGGCGGCTGGTTCTACCCCCGCCTCGTCGGCTGGGAGGGCTACCCGGCCGGCTTCCGCGACAAGCTGATGACCGCGGACTTCGGCGCGGCCACCATCAAGATCAACGACCCCAACTTCGCCTCGGCCCTGGCCAATTCCAAGCCGTCCGGCATCCCGTTCGACCCGAACGCCTGAGCCCGCGGGTCCTCCATTTCCTACGGTTTCCCGCGTTTCCTACGACGGGCCGCCGGTGGGGCCCGCGCCTTTGCGGGCGAGCAGTTGGACCTCCTTGAACTGGCGGCGGTCCTCCGGCTCGGGCTCACGGATCAGGCGGGCGGTCTCGGTGAGGCCGGCGTCGCGGAGGAGAGCGGCGAGGTGGTCGGGCCACCAGCGGTGCGCGGGGGCGACCGTGTGGTCGAAGACCTGGGTGAGGTGGCCGGGGCCGTCGGTGGCCGAGAAGCCGATCAGGAGGTGGCCGCCGGGAGCGAGGACACGGTGGAACTCCGCCAGGACGGGCGGGACTCCGGCCGGCGGGGTGTGGATGACCGACCAGCGGGCGACGACGCCCGCGAGCGACCCGTCGGGGACGGCCAGCGCCTCCATCGTGCCCACCTCGAACCGCAGACCGGGGTACGCCTGCCGCGCGAGGCCGATCATCGCGGGGGAGGCGTCGACCCCGAAGGCACCGACGCCGAGCCCGTGGAGATGGGCGGTGACATGGCCGGGACCGCATCCCACGTCCGCGACCAGGCGTCCCCCCTCGGATGCGGGTTCGGCTCCGGGTCCCGGTTCGGCTCCGGGTTCGCGTCCCGGTCCGGCTCCGGATCCACCTTCACCGTCGGCGCCGGCCGCACCCACGGCCTCCGCGAAAACGCCCAGTATCGCCCGGTCCAACGGCCGGTCCCGCAGCGAGTCGCGGAACCGCTCGGCGTACACGGCCGCAGCGGCGTCGTAGCCGTCCCGGGTGGCACGGAAAGCACGAGTGGCATCGAGTTCGACCATGCCGCCGACCGTAGCCGTACGGTCGGACACTCCCGCCGTGTCGAAATCCCGGAGGCGGCTCCGTCCCAGGGGCACGGGTACCGAAGGGGTACCGCCGACCGGCAGAGGAGACCACCGTGCGGGACATGCCGCAGAACGAGATCGACGACATCCTGAACCTGCCCCTGAGCAGGGAACTGCTCGCCCGCGACCTGGCCCGCGTCGCCCTGGTGGCGCCGGACGGGACGCCGCGCGTCTATCCGACCGGCTTCTTCTGGAACGGCACCGAGATCGTCATGTGCACCGCGAAGAACGCCCGTAAGCTGCCCGCCCTGCGCCGCAACCCGGCGATCGCGCTGACCGTCGACACCGAGGACCACCCGCCGAAGGTGCTGCACCTGCGCGGCCGCGCGGAGCTGGATGTCGTGGACGGCATCCCGGAGGAGTACATGCAGTGGAACGGCACGTACAAGATGACCCCCGAGCAGCGCGCCGAGTGGGAGACGAACGTGCGGTCGCTGTACGACGGCATGGTGCGGGTCGTCGTGAAACCGACATGGGTGAAGCTGATCGACTTCGAGACGACGCTGCCGACGGCGATCGAGGAGCTGGTGCGGCGGCAGCAACAGCGGGAACGCGGGGTGCCGCAGAAAACGGGTGCGTGACGACCTCACAAAAAGGACGGCTGTGCGGTCGAGTGGGTGGAGACGCCGCGGACCGACATGAGCCGATTGCCCGGCGAACCGACAGAGGAACAGAGGAGATGAACACTCATGGCCAAGTACCTGCTGCTGAAGCACTACCGGGGCGCCCCGGCCGCGGTCAACGACGTCCCCATGGAGGAGTGGACGCCGGAGGAGATCTCGGCACACATGCAGTACATGCGGGACTTCGCGAACAGGCTGGTGAAGACGGGTGAGTTCGTCGGCGAGGAGGCGCTGACCCCGGAGGGGACCTTCGTGCGGTACGACGGCGAGGGCCGGCCGCCGGTCACCGACGGCCCCTTCGCCGAGACCAAGGACCTGATCGCCGGCTGGATGATCATCGACGTCGACACCTACGAGCGCGCCCTCGAACTGGCCGCGGAACTGTCGGCCGCCCCGGGCGCGGGCGGACGGCCGATCCACGAATGGCTGGAGCTGCGCCCGTTCCTGGGCAAGTCGCTCCTGATCACGGAATGACGCCGCCTCCGACCCCGCCCCCGTCTCCGCTCCCGGCCGGCGACGAGCTGGTGCTGCGCACCCTCACCCCGGCCGTCCTGGCCGTCCTCGTCCGCCGCGGCGCGGACTTCGCGGCGGCCGAGGACGCGGTGCAGGACGCGCTCGTGGAGGCCGTCCGCGCCTGGCCGAAGGACCCGCCGCGCGATCCGAAGGCGTGGCTGATCACCGTCGCCTGGCGCAAATTCCTGGACGCGGCACGCTCCGAGGCGGCCCGCCGGCGGCGGGAGGAGCTGGTCGAGGAGCAGCCGGAGGCCGGCCCCGCGCCCGGCGTGGACGACACGCTCCAGCTCTACTTCCTGTGCGCGCACCCGTCGTTGACGCCGTCGTCGGCGGTCGCGCTGACGCTGCGCGCGGTCGGCGGCCTGACCACCCGTCAGATCGCGGCGGCCTACCTCGTGCCCGAGGCGACGATGGCCCAGCGCATCAGCCGCGCCAAGAAGACGGTCTCCGGCATACGGTTCGACCGGCCCGGCGACGTCGCCACGGTGCTGCGCGTCCTCTACCTCGTCTTCAACGAGGGCTACTCCGGCGACATCGACCTCGCGGCCGAGGCGATCCGCCTCACCCGGCAGCTCGCCGCCGCCGTCGACCACCCCGAGGTCGCCGGTCTGCTCGCCCTGATGCTGCTGCACCACGCCCGCCGCGCGGGCCGGACCTCCGCCGACGGCGCCATCGTGCCGCTCGCCGAACAGGACCGGAGCCTGTGGGACACCACGATGATCGCGGAGGGCGTCGGCATCCTCCAGGCCGCCCTGGCCCGCGACGAGTTGGGCGAGTTCCAGGCCCAGGCGGCCATCGCGGCCCTGCACGCCGACGCGCCCACCGCCGACGAGACGGACTGGGTGCAGATCGTGGAGTGGTACGACGAGCTGACCCGGCTGACGGACAGCCCGGTCGTACGGCTCAACCGGGCCGTCGCCGTCGGCGAGGCGGACGGCCCGCGCGCCGGACTCGCCGCCCTGGCCGCCCTCGACGACACCGGCCTGCCCCGGTACGCGGCCGTCTCCGCGTATCTGCACGAACGCGACGGCGATACGGCGACGGCGGCCCGGCTGTACGCGGAGGCAGCCCGCAAAGCCACGCACCTGGCGGAACGCGACCATCTGACGCGGCAGGCGGCGCGGCTCAATGCCCGGCTCAAGGAAGGGAGTTGACGGTCACCGTGACGACCGGAGCGGAAGCGGCCGGCGCGGCCACGCGACGTCGTCGATCGTCAGGAAGGGTTCGGCCGCGGCAGCGGCCGGCGTCAGGCCGGTGAAGGTCATCACCTCGCGGTGCAGGTGCGACTGATCTGCGTAGCCCGTCTCGGCGGCGACACGCGCGGGGCCGTCGCCCGCGACGAGCCGGTGCACGGCGTGATCGAAGCGGACCAGCCGCGCGGCGCGTTTCGGCGCCACCCCGAGCTGGTCCTGGAAGCGGGACCACAGCCGCTTGCGGCTCCAGCCGACCTCGGCCGCCAGACCGTCGACCCGGACCAGGCCGCGGGCGGTCCGGATACGGTGCCAGGCGCGGGCGACTTCCGGATCGACGCCGCGCGGGGCCGACCGGGCGGCCGTCCGGGCATCGGCAAGGGCGGCCGTCCGCGCGTCGGTCGGGGCGCCTTTCCAGGCGTCTGTCCGGGTGTCCGTCCCGGCGGCGAGCACCGCGTCGACGACCGCGAAGCGGTCCTCCCAGGTCGTGGCCGCGCCCAGCCGTTCGCGCACCCGGGCCGCCGCCGGACCCCACACCTCGTCCAGGGTCACCATCGCGCCGCCCAGTTCGGCCGGGGAGACGCCCAGCACGGCACGGGCGACCAGCGGGGACAGCCGGATCTGGACGCACGCCAGGTCCGCGCCCCACGCCCGGACCGCGCCCCCGGCGCCGAACCCGGGCCCGGCGACCAGGCTGCCGTACCGCCGTGGACCGGTCCCGTCGTCCACGACGGGAAGACTGTCGCCGAAGGTGAGCAGCAGCGTCACGGCCGGATGCGGCACCGCCCGGAGCCCGCCCGCGAGCCCGCCGAGGAGCCCGTCGGAAGCGGTGTCCACCCGTTTGTCGGCCGGTCCGCCGCCGAGACCGCCGGGCACCCGGAAGCCGGTCATGTCCACACCGGCCACCGGCCCGGGCCGCCGCGGCCGTACGACCTCCCACGCGGCCGGGCGCCCGGCCGGGGCGACCTCTGCACCAGCGGTGGAGCGCATGCCCGAAATGCTACGCGCGGCGGCGCGCGCGGAACATTCGTCCAAGCCACGGAAGCCGGCCGCCCCCGACAGTGGCCGTATGACGCCACGAGACGAGCACGACACCGACACCGACACCCATGCCGGCGCCGCGGAAGCCGCCGACCGTACGCCCGACGACACTGTCCTGCCGCTGCCGGGCGGCGGCCTGCGCGTACGCCAGGACGGCCCGCGGGACGCGCCGCCGCTGCTGCTGATCCACGGCTCGGCGTCCTCGCTCGGGGTGTGGGACGCGATGGTGCCGCTGCTGACCGGATGCCACCGGGTCGTCCGCGTGGACCTGCCGGGCCACGGCGGTTCCGCGGCGCCGGCGGACGGCGACTACTCGGTGCCCGAGCAGGCCCGCAGGGTCGGTGCGGCCCTGGACCGGCTCGGCGTCGGACGCGTCACCGTGGTCGGCCACAGCAGCGGCGGCTATGTGGCCACCGCCCTCGCGGAGGAACGCCCGGCCCTGGTGGGCGCGCTCGTTCTGGTGAACACCGGCCCGAGCCTGGACGCCTTCACGGGCCCGGAGACCGCAGGGCTCGATCCGGCCGCGTGGCCGCCCGGCGACGACGTGCTCCGGCACTTCGCGAGCAGCGCCTTCCGTACCGGGTTCGCGATACCGCAGCGCCTCATCGACGAGCTGCGCACCGCGGATTTCCCGGCCGTCGCCACGGCGATGCGGGCGTCGACCGCGTATCTGGCCGAGCGCCCGCTCCCGGACCGCCTCATCCCCCTCGGCACACCGCTGCACGTCGTCTTCGGTGCCCAGGACCGCCGTTGGCGCCCCTCCTCCGCCGCCGCGTACAGCGCCGTCCCGTCCGCGACCGTCACCTATCTCCCGCGCACCGGGCACACCCCGCCGATCGAGGACCCGCACCGCACCGCGGCCGTGCTCCTGGCCTTCACGACCGCCCGGGTCTGAACCCGGCGTCCGGGCCGGTCGGGCCGTCGGGGCTCAGGGGGTGAACTGCCGCCAGTGCCCCTCGGAGACGACCTCGACCCGGCCGTCCACCACCGTCACGGCGGTCTCGTCGTCGATGGCGTACGCCGGCGCCGCCAGCCGGGCCGCCCACTTCTCCGCGTCGGCCATCGTGTTCTCCGGCAGCATCTCGTGGTCCAGGTGCGGGAAGAGCGCGAAGTCGACGACGCCGAGCGTGCCGTCGTCCGCGTCCGGGGACGGCCGCCACTCCACGAAATCCTCGCCGATGCGCGGCGCCATCACCATGCTGCCGGCGCTCACCCCCAGGTAGACGGTGCCGGCGCTCAGCGACGGCAGGAGATCCGCCAGTCCCGACCGCTTCATCCAGTACGCCAGATAGAGCGGATCGCCCCCGCCGACCAGCAGCGCGTCGGCCTCCTCGACCGCGGGCCGCCACACCTCCTCGCCGGCGCTCGGCAGCGCCGTCAGTTCCAGCACACCGAGCGATTTCCACTCCAGCTCGCACATGGGGGTACTGGCCCGCCCGGTGATCTGGCGCCACGCCGTCGCAGCCCCGCCGCGCATGGCGTACGCCGCGGTCGGCACGCACAGCGCGGTCGACTCGGCGACGGGTTTGCCCAGCAGATCCTCCAGCGCGGCCCGGATGCTCGGATTCTTGACCCCCGCGGAGGTGAGAAGCAGCTTCATCGCGTACCCGTCCCGTCCTGTCCGGTCGTGCGCGCCCCGGCAGGCGGGGCCCTGTCCGCCGAAGCTACGGCCCGGCACTGACAACGACCACGACGCGGACGTCCGGTCACCCGGTCGCCGCCGGAGGTAAACCGGTGTCCCGATCCGCGCCGCCCCGCGATCATGGACGGTTCGCGCCCCCGACCGACGAGGACCACCGCCGTGCCCGTACCCGCGCCCGCCCCCGTGCCCGCCGACCCGACGGTCCTCCGTCCGATGCCCGACCAGCCGCGCGTCGTACTGCTCAAGCCGCTGGTGACGTCGCCGCTGATCGAGGTCGGGGAGTTCTCGTACTACGACGACCCCGACGACCCGACCGCGTTCGAGACGCGCAATGTGCTCTACCACTACGGCCCGGAGAAGCTGGTCATCGGCAAATTCTGCGCGCTGGGCACGGGCACCCGCTTCGTCATGAACGGCGCCAACCACCGTATGGACGGCCCGTCCACCTTCCCGTTCCCCACCATGGGCGGCTCCTGGTCCGCGCACTTCGACCTGCTCACCGGCCTGCCCTCGCGCGGCGACACCGTCGTCGGCAACGACGTGTGGTTCGGGCACGGCGCCACTGTGCTGCCCGGCGTCCGTATCGGGCACGGCGCGATCATCGGCGCCGGCGCCCTGGTGACCGCCGACGTACCCGACTACGGCGTCGTCGGCGGCAATCCGGCCCGCCTGCTCAGGACTCGTTACGACGAGGAGGACGTCGCCCGACTGCTGGCGGTGGCCTGGTGGGACTGGCCCGCCGAGCACCTCACCGCGCACATCCGGACGATCATGTCGGGCAGCGTCGCCGACCTGGAGGCGGCGGCGCCGCGCTGAGGCCGCGGGGGCCCGCCGGCCCGGGGCATCCCCGGGCCGACGGCCCCGTCAGCTCTCGCACCTCCCGCACAGGAACCCGCGCCGGACGACGGCGCGGGCGCCGGTCACCCCCGGCACGGGCGCCCAGCGTCCCCGGCCCGCCCGGCGCGCGGACGGCGGACCGTACGGCGACTGCCACGCGGGCCGGTCGACGCGCACCCGGCGCGCCTTGCGCGCGGGGAAGCCATGGGGAAGGCCGTGGAGAAAGCCGGTGGGAAGGCCACCGCACTGCTGACAACGGACGACCGGCGGCCACGCGACCGCGACCACCCAGTTCCTGGACACAGACGAACACCGTCTCCCGTGAGAAAACCGCAGCGAAAAACAGCGCGGCACGCCGTCCACGGCACGCACGCGCAACCAATCAGCGCCCGGATGACCTCACTTGCGGTGCAACGGCCTGTCTCCTTCTCCCTCGGACCCTCCCCGGAAAGCCCGGTCACCAGCACGCTAACCCGGCCCCCCGCCCCGCCTCCACCGATTTCGCGCCCCGCCCCGGCCCACCCGCGCCCGCCTCAACAGCGCCCAGGGGCCAACAACTTGTACCGTCAACACAGAACCGTCAACGTGAGGAGACCCCGTGGCCGGCACCACCCCGCGCTTCGCCGTCGCCCTGTACTCGGTGTCCGCGACGAGCGTCGCCCTGGGCGCCCTGCTGTGGGCAAGGGACCGCAACACCAAAACCCACAAGGTCTACAGCGACTACCTGGCCGCCGACACCTACTCGTCGTCCGACTGGCGCATATGGACCCCCAACGTCCCCGAGGACCGCCTCGGCCTCTACCTCATCGTCGCCGGCGTCCTCCTGGCCCTGATCACCCGCTTCGTCCTCACCCGCCGCGGCTGACCCCCACGCCATACGGACACAGACACGCGAACACGCGAAAGGCCCCCGGAAGATCTGGGGGCCTTTGCAGGATGTGCACTCGGCAGGATTCGAACCTGCAACCTTCTGATCCGTAGTCAGATGCTCTATCCGTTGAGCTACGAGTGCGAGCGCGTCGCGGGGTTTTGGGCCGGTCGGCGTTGCGGGAACAACATTACATGAGGTGCGGCGGGAGGTGAAATCCATAAGGGGGAGGCCGTGTGACCTGGGGAAACGACGCAGGGAGCCCATGCCTGTCGGCATGGGCTCCCTGGGGTGGTGGCGGAGGCGGAGGGATTTGAACCCTCGATGGGCGGTAAGACCCAAACCGCATTAGCAGTGCGGCGCCATAGACCGGACTAGGCGACGCCTCCAGTGCATACCCGCGTGAGCGGGCGCGTGTGCAGATGATGACACAGCCGTGCGGGCCGCGACCAATCGCAGACTACGGTACAAGGCCGCCGGTGGGCAGGGCAAAGGGGTAAGGGGGGCGCGCCCGGGCCCGGGGGCGGCGACGCGCCCACGATGGAGTGGGTTGCCGGTGGCGGACGGCGCCGCGCCGGTAGGGAAGGGGGCATGCGAAAGACCCCGAAAGGCCGCGCCGCCCTCGTCCTGCTCACCGCCGCCGCGGCCCTCGCCGCGGGTACGGGCGGCGCCGGCGCCATGGGAGTGCCGCGCCCGACACCCGTCGAGCGGCTGATGGAGAGCCGCCTGACCGTGACGTACGCCGCGGACGGCCCGCAGGGCGCGACGGCGCCCCCGCACGTACACCGTGGAGTGCGGTCCGGAGCAGGCCCCGGACGGCGACCCCGCGTGTGAGCGTCTCGTGGAGATCGGGGGACCGGCCGGTGCGGTGCCCGCGGGGCAGATGTGCTCGATGATCTACGGCGGCCCGCAGACGGCGCACGTCACCGGCCGGTGGCGCGGCCGGCTGGTGAACGAGGACTACCGGCGCACCAACGGCTGCGAAATGGCCCGCTGGGACCGGATGATCCCGGTGCTCCCCGCCGTGAACAGGGCGAACACCACGACGGGGGCGACCGGCGCGGCCGGCCCCGGCACCGCGGGACCGGCGACGGCCGTCCGCCCCGTCCGCTGACCCGGGCGGCGAAAACGCCCCGCACACGCGTCGCGGGCGTACGCCAGTGACGTATGACACACCCGCGCGCGCCGGTCCGAACAGCGCACCCGAACACCCCACTCCCAAGGGGCACATGGGGATCCGGGGCTCCACGGAGGGGCCCGACCCGTACACTCGCTCTAGTGACATGTCCTGGAGGCGGCGGCAAGATGGGCCGCCCGTGACAGGGCCGCGAAGCCGGACGAAGGGTCCGGACGGGCGAGAAGCGTTTAAGCAGTAGGCGGTAACGCGGTAACAGGGAGGACGCGTCTCGTGAGCAGCAGGCCATCCAGAGGCGCTGCTCGCCTCGCCTCAATACTCGATGCCCTGCCCGACGCGCTGCTGCTGGTCGATGTCAACGGCACGATCGTCAACGCCAACTCGATAGCGATCGAGACCTTCGAGTCGCCGGGCACGGCACTGGTGGGGCGCGGGCTGCTGGACCTGCTGCCGTCGTTCGACTCCAAGCGGATCCCCGGTTCGATGCGCAGCGCGCGCGAGGCCGAGGAGGACACCCGGACGAAGCCGACGCGGATGGTCGCGCGGCGCACGGACGGTTCGGAATTCCCGGTCGAGGTCACCAGCGCCAATCTGGAGGACCCGCGCACCGCATACGGCGACATCGGCGACCCGCAGCCCGCGCCGCCCCGCTACACCGGTGACGAGCTGCTGATGCTGGTGGTCCGCGACCTGACCGGCACCCTCGACACCGAGGCGGAACTCGCCCGCCAGCAGCGCCAGACGGAGATGATCCTGCGCGCGGCGGCCGAGGGCGTGGTCGGCGTGGACACGGCGGGCAAGGTCGTGCTGGTCAATCCGTCGGCCGCGCAGATCCTCGGCCACCGGGCGACCGACCTCGGCGGCAAGGAGCTGCACCCGCTGGTGCACCACTCGCGCCGGGACGGTTCGCCGCTGCCGTACGAGGAGACGCCGCTCGCCGACACGCTGCGCTCGGGCCGCAAGCACCGGGTGCGCGGCCAGGTGCTGTGGCGCAAGGACGGCCGCGCGGTGCCGGTGGACCTGACGACGGCGCCGGTACGGGACGGCGACCAACTGGTCGGCGCGGTGATGACCTTCACCGACCGTTCGGCGTACGACGCGCTCGCCGCCCGCACGCTCCAGCTGCGGGCGCTGCTCGACACCTCGCTGCGCGGTCCGCTGGCCGAACTGCGCGGCGAACTGACGGGCCTGGCCGCGGACCCGGCCGGGCAGCTGTGGCCCGAGGCCAACCAGATCCTGCACCACCTGTCCGCCGGCTACGCCCGGATCACCACGCTCATCGACAATGTGCTCGCCTTCCAGCGCCTGGACCGCGGCGAGGACAAGCTGCGGCGGGAGACGATCGGGCTCGACGAGGTCGTGACGGCGGCGGTCGAGGGCGCGGTCGAGCTGATCGGCCCGGGCCGCGCGCAGTTCGCGGTGCACGCGCCGCCGATCGAGGCGTCGGTGGACCCGGAGCGGATGGCGCAGGCCCTCGCGCACCTCGTCGCGGACGTCGCGGGCGTGGACTCGGCGGGCAACGCCATAGCGTACTCCGGCGACTCGACGATCGTGGTCGCGGCGGCGCAGCGCGGCGACGTCATCCGGATCGACGTCCGCGGCCCGCACGCCGGCGGCGACCCCGTCCATCTGCCGCTGGCCCGCGGGATCGTGGAGCGGCACGGCGGCGTGCTCCAGACCCACGAGGTGCCGGGCGGCAGCGCGTACGTCCTGGAGGTCCCGGTCGACGGCGGCGGCCCCCGCCAGAAGAACGGCTCCGACGGCGCGGCCCGCAATGCCGCCGACGCGAGTACGGGTACGGGCACGGGTTCGCGGTCCGGTGCGGGTGCCGCTTCCGGTACGCACGCGGCCGTGGGTACGGGTACGGGCGCCGGTGCGCACGCGGGCGGCGGGACGGACCCGGCCGACCGGTCGCGGGAGTCCGAGACGACCGTGATGCCGGTGCCGAGCGAGCCGATGCGCGGCAGCGGTGAACGCATGCGCGGCACCACCGGCCGGCGTACGGACGCGGAGCCCGGCGACGGTACGGACGCGGCACCGGGCGCGGGTCAGGACGGGCCGCGCGCCCCCCGGCCGCGCCAGGCGCCGGAGGACAGCAGCGGGGCCGCGGTCGCGCCCTGGGCGATTCCGGTCGCCCCCGACCAGGACGCCGCCCCCACCGGGCGGCGGCGCGCGCTGCGCCGCCCCGGCGGCGAGACCCCGCAGGGCAACGGCGGCCCGGCACGCGAGATCGCGCCCGTCGAGGGCGCCCAGCCGACCGGCCGCCGGGCGCGCAGGGCGCGGCCCGAGGAGCCGGCGCAGGGGCCGCAGGGCGGGGCGGGACAGCTCGCGCTGCCCCAGGCGGGGCTGCCCGCCGAGGGGCTGCCGCAGTCCGCGCTGCCGCAGGACGGGCCCGCGGGCCTGTCCCAGGCGCAGCACCTTCCGCAGCCGCAGATGCAGCAGTTGCCGCAGTTGCCGCAGGACCGGATTCCGCACGCGCTGCCGCATGTCCTGCCGCCGGTGCAGCCGAGCCCGGGCCAGGACCCGCGGCAGGATTCCCGGCAGGACCCGCACCGGGATCCGAGGCATGACCCCAGGCAGGACCCCCGGCAGCTTCCGGCGCCCGAGGCGGGCACCGGCCGCAGGGCGCGCCGCGCCCTGGAACCCGCGGCACCCGACGGCGGCGCCCCCGCCGTACCGCCGCAGGCGCACGCCCCCGAGCCGCAGCACTGGCCGGCCGCCGGGACCCCCGAGGCGGGGCCGCACGCGGCTTCGGAGGAGGACCGGACGGACGGGCGGGCGGACGGGCGCGGCGGGGCGGAGCCCGTGCCGCCGCGCCCGTCCGAGCCGCAGAGCTGGCCGACGCCGGGACAGGTCCAGCAGTCGCCGCAGCAGCCCGCGTGGCCCGCGGCGCCGCAGCAGCCGCAGCCGTCCGCCCCGGCGGCCGGGCCCGCCCAGCCGGCCGCGGCCCCGGCCCCGCAGACACCCCAGGCCCCGCAGAGCCCGCAGGCGCCGGCCGCCTCGGCCGCGGGACCGGTGCGCCCGCACCAGGGCCAGCAGGGTCACCAGAGCCAGGGTCAGCAGGGCCAGGGTCAGCAGGGCCAGGGTCAGGGCCAGCAGGATCCGTCGCAGAGCAGCCACGGCCGTGCCATAAGCGTGCGCACGCTCGGCCAGGGCATGCCGTTCGGGCAGCAGCAGGGCGACCCGCAGACCCAGACGCAGGCGGTGCAGGCCCAGACGAGCCTGCCCGCGCAGGTCACGGCGAGCGGTTCGGGACGCAGGCGCCGGCTGAGCCCGCCGCAGGGCCAGCAGCCCCAGCCCGTCCCCGCACCGCAGCAGCAGCAACAACAGCAACAGGCCCAGGCCCAGCAGACGCAGCAGGAGCAGCACGGGCCCGGCGGCGAGACGCAGGCCCGCCAGCACCCGCAGGCCGATCCGGACAGCGGCCAGCTGCCGATCCGTCGCCCGGACGCGCAGCAGGCACACCACGCGCACCAGGCCCGGCAGTCGGCGGCGGCGCCCGAGACCGACGACCGCGAGACGGCGCTGCTGCGGCCGGTCCCGGCCGAGGGCCCGATGCCGGAGCAGGGCCAGGGCCCGGGTCCGGTCCAAGCTCCGGCCCCGGCCCCGGCTCCCGTGCAGCGCTCGCGGGAGGCGAACGGCCGCGCGTACGCGATAGGCGCGCCCGCGGAGGGCGCGGCCGAGGGCCCGGAGCCGCTGGACGGCCCGAACGGCGCGGTGGACGTCACCGACATCGCCGACGACCGCCTGGAGGAGTCCTTCGACGAGCCGCGCCGACTGCTGGTGTGGCCGGAGCCCGACGTCTCGACCCGGCAGGCGCTGACCGACCGCGGCTACCGGCCGGTGATCGTCCGCTCCCGCGAGGAGGTCGACGCGCAGATCGCGGAGCCGCCGGCCGCGCTGTTCGTGGACCCGCTGACCGGGCCGATCACGCGGACGGCGCTCCAGTCGCTGCGGCAGGCCGCCGCGGCGGCCGACGTACCGGTGCTGGTGACCGCCGGTCTCGGCCAGGCGACGCGCGAGGCCGCGTACGGCGCCGACCCCGCCGTCCTGCTCAAGGCGCTCGCGCCGCGCGACAGCGAGCAGCACCCGCCGCGCGTGCTGCTCGTCGAGAGCCACGACCCGATCGCGCAGGCGTTCGCGGCGACCCTCGAACGGCGCGGGATGCAGGTCTCGCACGCCGATTCCGAGACCGACGCCATGACGAAGGCGGCGCAGGTCCACCCCAACCTCGTGGTGATGGACCTGATGCTGATCCGCCGCCGGCGGCAGGGCATCGTCGACTGGCTCCGCGGCAACGCCCGCCTCAACAACACGCCCCTGGTCGTCTACACCTCCGCCGACATCGACCCGGCCGAACTCCCGCGCCTCGCCTCGGGCGAGACCGTTCTCTTCCTCGCGGAACGCTCCACGAGCACGGACGTCCAGGCCCGGATCGTCGACCTGCTGGGCAAGATCGGCGCGTAGCGCCCTCCGGGCAGGTCACCCGACCGACGAGCGCGGCCCGCTCCCGGCCCGCCGCCCGGAAGGGCGCTCCGGCGGTCCCGACGGCCGCCCGGCGCAAGGGCACGGGTCTGCCCGCGAGCCCTCGCCGAGCACGCCCCCCGCCGGCGCAGACCGCAATCCCCCGGGCACTGCCCAGACCCGCCCCACCCCCCCCGGGGACGGCCGCCCCCCCGGGGGGCGCCCCCCGTCGTGCGGCCGCGCCGGAGGCGGAGGGGTCAGAGCTGCGTGACGTCCAGCTCGCCCTCGGCGTACGACTTACGGATCACCTTCTTGTCGAATTTGCCGACGCTCGTCTTCGGCACCGCCGGGACGATCGCCCAGCGCTCGGGGACCTGCCAGCGGGCGACCCGGCCTTCGAGGAAGGCGCGCAGGGCGGCGTAGTCGGCGGTGGCGCCCTCGCGGAGGACGACGGTGGCCAGCGGGCGCTCGCCCCAGCGGTCGTCGGGGACGGCGACGACCGCGGCCTCGGCGACATCGGGGTGCGCCATGAGGTGGTTCTCCAGGTCGACCGAGGAGATCCACTCGCCGCCGGACTTGATGACGTCCTTGGCCCGGTCGGTGAGCGTGAGGAAGCCGTCGTCGGAGATGACGCCCACGTCACCGGTGCGGAGCCAGCCATCGGGGCTGAACTTGTCCTCGGGTCGCAGCGGCTCCTCGCCGACGCCGCCGTAGTAGGCGCCGGCGATCCACGGCCCGCGCACCTCCAGCTCACCGGCCGACTCGCCGTCCCACGGCTGCACCGAGCCGTCGGGGCCGATCAGCCGGGCCTCGACGGAGGCGGGGAAGCGGCCCTGCGTGATGCGGTACGCCCACTCCTCCTCGGGGGTGACCCCGGCCGGCGGCTGCGCGACCGTGCCGAGCGGCGACGTCTCCGTCATGCCCCACGCGTGGCACAGCCGTACGCCCAACTGCTCGTCGAACGCCTTCATCAGCGCGGGCGGGCAGGCCGAGCCGCCGATGGTGACCTGCTTGAGCGAGGTGATGTCGCGCGGCTTGGCCGTCAGCTCGGCGAGCAGGCCCTGCCAGATGGTGGGGACGGCGGCGGCGTGCGTGGGCCGCTCGCTCTCGATCATCTCGGCGAGCGGGCCCGGCTGCAGGAAGCGGTCGGGCATCAGCATGTTGATGCCCGACATGAAGGCCGCGTGCGGCAGCCCCCACGCGTTGACGTGGAACATCGGGACGACCGGCAGCGAGGTGTCGTGCGAGGTCAGACCCATCGACTCGGCCGTGTTGACCTGGAGCGAGTGCAGGTAGACCGAGCGGTGCGAGTAGACGACGCCCTTGGGGTCGCCGGTCGTGCCGGAGGTGTAGCACATGGCCGCCGCCGTACGTTCGTCCAGTTCGGGCCACGCGTATGTCGTCGGCCGCCCGTCCAGCAGCTCCTCGTAGTCGTGCACGGCAGGCCGTACGCCCTCCAGCACCGAGCGGTCGCCGGGGCCGACCACGACCAGGTGCTCGACGGAGTCGAGGCCCGGCAGCAGGGGCGCGAGCAGCGGCAGCAGCGAGCCGTTGACCAGGATCACCCGGTCGGCGGCGTGCTGGACGATGAAGGTCAGCTGGTCGGCGGGCAGCCGCAGGTTGAGGGTGTGCAGGATCGCGCCCATGGAGGGGATCGCGAGATACGCCTCGAGGTGCTC
The DNA here is from genome assembly GCF_900112845.1 of Actinacidiphila alni. Lineage (GTDB taxonomy): Bacteria > Actinomycetota > Actinomycetes > Streptomycetales > Streptomycetaceae > Actinacidiphila > Actinacidiphila alni. The sequence goes on along the minus strand of NZ_FONG01000002.1, from coordinate 451,008 downwards.
GGCGTTGTTCCACATCAAGGTGGCGACCCGGTCGCCCTCGGCGACCCCGAGGCCGTCCCGCAGCCCGTTGGCCAGCCGGACGGCGCGCAGCCCGACCTCGCGGAAGGAGCGGCGCTGCGGTTCGCCCTCCCCGGTCCAGGTCGTGACCTGCGACTTTCCGTGGACCTGCGTCCCATGGATCAGGATGCGGGTGACGGTCAGGGGTACGTCCTGCATCGTGCTCAGCACAGGGGCCTCCGGCGGCTACGCGAGGGTAATGTCCTCGCGATTCTGCGTGCATACCGATCGGTACGTCACTACCCCGCGCGGGATTGCGGCCGGTTCGTGCCCGGCCCGGTCCGTCCATGGAACCGGCCGGGCGCTCACGCCACGCACGGCTCCAGCTCCGGATCGTCCCGCAGCTTGCCGAGGGCGCGCGAGACCGCGCTCTTCACGGTGCCGACCGAGACGCCCAGCGCCTCCGCCGTCTGCACCTCGCTCATGTCCTCGTAGTACCGCAGGACGACCATGGCCCGCTGGCGCGGCGGCAGCCGGCCGACGGCGCGCAGCAGCGCGTCCCGCTGCGCCTGCTGCTCGGTGAGGTCGGGGACCCCGGCCGTGGCGGGCTCGGGCACCTCGTCGGTGCTGAACTCGTCGACCTTGCGCTTGCGCCACTGGGACGTGCGCGTGTTCACGAGCGTACGGCGGACGTATCCGTCGATCGCCCGGTGGTCGTCGATCCGGTCCCAGGCCAGGTAGGTCTTGGTCAGGGCCGTCTGGAGCAGGTCCTCGGCGTCGGACGGGTTGGGGGTCAGGGAGCGCGCGGTGCGCAGCAGCGTCGGGCCCTTCGTCCGTACGTAGGCCGTGAACTGCGTCGTATTGGCGCTGGTGCACACTGGCGTGGTCATGGCTTCACGGTAGGAGCCGTGACACCCCTCGCGGATCGGCCGGAGGTGCCGAAAGGGGATCACCCTCAGGTCGTAGGGCGGGGGCTGTCCCCACCACCCGAGGGGGGATCCGGGTGCAGTGGTCCCGCAGGGGTTCCTCCGGAGGAAGCCCCCGGAGGAACCGGTCCCGGAGCCCCGCGCACTGCCCGCGCGAGGGCAGGTCCGCCGTTCAGAGCCTGGCCACCGGCGCGTCGATCAGGTCGCGGTCGATCGACAGCTTGTGCCCGCCGTGAGTCTCGGTGACGGCGCCGCTGTACTGGTGGATACGGCGGTGCGCGCTCCAGTCGCCCGCGCGCAGCACCGGCTCGGCGGTCAGGGTCGGCTTGACGCCCCAGCGGGCGTACCAGACGGCGGCCGGAAGATCGGCGGTCCCGGCCCTCGCGGCCTGTGCGATGTGCGCGATGCCGGAGTCGGCGCTGCTGTAGAAGGCGGGCAGATAGCCCTCTGCCCTGACCTGGCGGTCCCACGCCCGGATGTAGGTCAGCGTCGGCTCGGCGCAGCTCGCCTTCCGCGCGTCGTACGCCTCCATGTCGAGGTAGAGGGCGCTGCCCTTGGTCATGCCGAGGGCGCTCGCGGCCCGCACCGCGTCCTTGCCCTCGCTCACGCCCTGGGCGCCGGCCCGCTCGGCGTCGATGCGGTAGGGATTCTTCTTCGCGCCCTTCACGCACGGGCTCTGCGAGCCGACGTAGATCGGCAGCAGATTCCAGCCGTCCGCACCGGTCTGCTTCACCCAGTCCCTGGTCAGATTGCGCTGCGACTTGCAGGCCCGGGCGCGGCCGCCGAAGTAGACGCCGACGGCGCGGTACGGGGAGGAGGTGCGCCAGGCGCGCATGGTGGCCAGGTCCGGGGTCTCGCAGGTGTCGAAGCCCTGGCCCTTGAAGAGGCGGGTGGCGGCCGCCCGCGTGGCGCCGCTCGCGTCCGCGATGGCCCCGGACCCGGAACCGGACCCGGTCTCGGCGGTGGCGGACACGGCGGGCAGCAGCAGACCGGTGAGCGTCAGCGCGCCGGCGAGCACGTAGCGGCGTCGGTGGACGTAACGGATAAAACTACTTCTTTCGGTCATCCGTCGAGTCAACGCGGGCGGCGGCGCGGGTCGGCGCAGACACGCCGTGGCCGGGCCCCGGCCTGGCCCGTACGCACCCGCTCCGGAGGACCCGCACCGGAGGACCCGCACCGGAGGACCCGCCGCCCGTACCGGGCTCCGGGCCGGAGGGGGAGCCTCATCCCGGGGGGCTTACGGAGTCGGCGTACCCGGTTCACGCTCGGCGAGAAGTTTTCCACAGGCTGTGGACGAGAGTTGAGCGCCGGATTCCCCCACGGCCGCCGCCCCGACCCGTACCGCCCACCGCACCGCCGCCACCAGGGCGTCCCCTTCCGCGAGCCGCCAGGCCAGCGCCCCGGTGAAGGCGTCGCCGGCCCCGGTGGTGTCGACCACGTCAACGGGCACGGCGGGCACGCGCGTCGTACGCGGACGGTCCGGGCGTACGGTGTCGGCGCGCGCGGAACGCGGACGGTCCGGGCGTACGGCGTCGGCGCGCTCGACGACCACCGCCCCGGCGCCGCCCAGCGTCACGACGGCGGACCGGACCCCGAGACGGAGCAGCAGGTCCTCAGGGGCGGGCTCGGCCGTACCGAGCAGGACCCGCGTCTCGTGCTCGTTGACCACCAACGGGTCGGCGTGCGCGAGGAGTTGTGCCGCCAGCGGGTCGTCCCTGACGGCCTCGGGCGGCGACGGATTGAGCACCAGCCTGGCCCCGTGCCGCTCGGCCGCGCGGGCGGCGGCCCGTACCGCGTCCATCGGCACCTCGCACTGCGCCGACACCACGCGTACGCCACCGCCTCCCCCGACGGCCGCCGTCACATCGTCGGCCACCAGCGTGGTGTTGGCGCCCGGCGCGACCACGATGGTGTTCTCGCCGTCGGCCGCGACCGTGATCAGCGCGATCCCGGTGGGTACCGCCTTCTCGGTGCCGAGCGCGGCCGTGTCCACCCCCGCGGCCCGCAGTTCGGCCGTCAGCCGCTCCCCGTACTCGTCGCACCCGACCCGCCCGCAGAAGCCGACGCGTGCCCCCAACCGGCCTGCCGCGACCGCCTGGTTGGCGCCCTTGCCGCCCGGGTGCACGGCGAGTCCCGCCGCGCCGAGCACCGTCTCGCCGGGCGCCGGGTGGCGGGCCACCCGCACCACCAGGTCGGCGTTGGCCGACCCCACCACCAGCAGGGTCACGCCGTCCGTGACCTCTCCGTCCGCTTTCCCCTTCACCGTCCGCCGTTCACCCGCCCTCGTCGTACACCGTCGTGGCCCACCGTCTCGCGCGTTCCCCGATCATCCTGCCGTGCACGACGAGCGCGCGGTGGCACATGGCGTGCCACCGCGCGTCCGCGTCAACGGTCAGGCAGAGCGGTCGGGCGCGTCAGACGGAGCCGACCGACCTCACCGGCGGCTCACCAGAGCTGCGAGAAGTGGATGTTGACGTTGTCCTGGTCGATGGCGGTGAAGCCGGAGCCGACGACGCTCGCCGTGTTGTTCTGGTTCGACGCGCCGGCGCCGGTCGCCGCCTGCTGCGTCGTCGTCACATTGCCGTGGTTGGCACCTCCCACGTTGCCACCGGAGTTGCTCACCACCGTCGCGTTCGAGTGGCCACCCGCGAAAGCGCCGTCGTCTGCCGAGGCGGTACCGGCGAACAGCACGGCCGCCAGCGGCAGTGCGGCAACGGTGGCCAGGACACGGACGGTACGGATGCTTGCCATGGTGTTCCCTCCAAGGGGACATGTTCCGGGACTGCTTGAACCCTGCGTGGGCACCGCGGTTGGCCGACCGCGCTGCCGGTACTGCGTTCGTACGGCGTCGCCGAGACCAGAGTTGCCCACCTCACTCCGCCCGAACCCGCCTACCTGCCCCTTTTCCCCCGCAAGCGTGACGATCTGTCGACAAACCCACCAACTCCTCCTTTCTCCCCCTCCTGCCACTCCTCGCACTGCCCGCCCCTTGCCTCCCTTGCGCATAAACGTTCCGGCCCATTTTCGGCCATTTTGGGCGCCGGGGATGATGGCGGGGTGAGGGAACGGGTGATCGCGGCGGCGCCCGAGGGCGTGGTCGAGGGCGTGTGCGTATCGCCGGACGGCGGCAGCCGGGCCGGCGTCCTGGTGCTGTCCGGGTCGAGCGGCCGGGTCGAGGCCGACCGCTGCCGGGCGCCGGCCGGGGCGGGGCTGACGGCGCGGGTCAGCCGTCGGACATCCGGGAGATCCCGCTGGAGACGTTCACCTCGGCGATCGACCTGCTGCTGGACACCGATGCCTCCCGGATCGGCATCCTCGGCATGTCCCGCGGCGCCGAGGCCGCCCTGTCCCCCACCTCACTGACCTGGGGCCACGTCACCCACCACTCCTCGTGGACCTGGCGCGGCGCGCCTCTCCCGTACGTCCCCTACGACGAGACCTGGTCCCCGGTCCTCGCCCCGGACGGCCGCGTCGCCTACCGCACCCTCTACGAACGCAGCCGCGACCGTTTCCGCGACGCCATCCCCGTCGAACGCACCGCCGCCGACCTCGTCCTCGTCGCGGGCGGCGCCGACGCGATGTGGCCGTCCCTGCCCTTCGCCCACGACCTCGCGGCCCGCCGCCCGATCACCCTCCTCACCCACCCGGCCGCGGGCCACCGCATCCCCCTCCCCGGCGAACCTCCTCGGCACCACCGCCTGGCCCCACATCACCGCAGCCCTGCTGAGCGGTTGACGACCAGACGCGCCAGCTCACCCAGCCGCGACCAGTACCGGGGATCGTCCCCGTCGCCGAGCGTGGGCATGATCCGCTCCAGCCGAGCAGCGCAGTCGAGCGCGACGTCCCGCCGCCGCGCATCGAGCGCCCCCTTGTTCCTCAGCCACGCTGTCACCACCCCGGCGACCTGCGCATCGACCAGCACCAGATCGGCCCCGGCCCGCTCCGCGCCCCGCAGCCCGCCAGGAAAAGGCGCGCGCACGTGCTCCCGCCACAGCCGAGCCACATCCTCACGCATGCGGATCAACAGCATCAGCGTTCGCGAGCCCCCACCGAACGGCCTCGAGCCAGTCCGTCCACCGAGCCGGATCCGACTCCATGTACTGCAACAGCAGCACCAAAGCCTCGTCGGGCCTCTCCTCAAGATCGACGTACTGCTCGACCATCCGAACCGCGGCCCGAAACGCCTCCTCCACCGTCAGCACCCCCGAACCGTCCACACCCATCTCCACAACCCCACCTCCTCCCGCTCCCCCCACATCATCCCCTCAGGAAAAACACCCCGCAGGACCAGAACGCCCGGGTGGGGCCGGGCGTTCACCGCTGTCGCGGAGGCTGTGGAATTTGAACCCACGGTGACATCGCTGCCACGACGGTTTTCAAGACCGCTGTGCAGGGCGGACCGATCGCATCCCTGACCTGGCAAAAGCTCAGCATTGACTCGCAGAGAGGCGGCGTCTGGGCCACAGGTGGACCACACCGAAACACCGCGCCAGCGGGAAGCACACGCCGACCGTTGCAGGCACGGACACCCTGCTGAGGACACACCCCCCCCGCCTGCGGGGAGCACGCCCGGCCGCCGCTGGCGATGTGCCGCCACTCGGGAACAACCCCACGCGTGCGGGGAGCACCCGGCGCTGTCCGAGCGGCAGCTCGCGGCGGCGGGAACAACCCCGCACCCGCGGGGAGCACCTTGTCCTGCTGTGGCCCCTACGCCGTGTTCAAGGGAACAACCCCGCATTCGCAGGGAGCACCGCCCGCCGACCTGCGTCTTTCCCAGCTTGACGGGAACAACCCCGCACCCGCGGGGAGCACCGCAGCTCACGCATAGATTTGATAGCAGTGCCGGGAACAACCCCGCACCCGCGGGGAGCACCCGACGTCTACACGCCGGGGGCCGACAACCCCTAGGGAACAACCCCGCACCCGCGGGGAGCACACACCCGGCGCCATTCAGTTGCTCTACGCGCTGGGAACAACCCCGCACCCGCGGGGAGCACCGGAACGTGGGAGGTGGCCACCCTTCCCGCGGGGGAACAACCCCGCACCCGCGGGGAGCACAATTCCAGCCGGAAAACGGCCGCGTTGCTCAGGGGAACAACCCCGCACCCGCGGGGAGCACCTCGACTTCGGCGAGGACGACGCGGAGTTCCGGGGAACAACCCCGCACCCGCGGGGAGCACGGCTGGCTGGTACCGGCCGCCGCGCGGGCGGTGGGAACAACCCCGCACCCGCGGGGAGCACTCACCCGCTTCCTCCAGGGTGAGGCCGGCACGGGGAACAACCCCGCACCCGCGGGGAGCACGGGGACGAACGGGGTCTTACCGGCCTCGACCAGGGAACAACCCCGCACCCGCGGGGAGCACAGTGGGCGACCTGCGGCTTCAGGGCGCCGGGACCTGGATTTTGCTCAGCTTGAGAGATTCGGGCATATCGGTCCTCCTATATCGCTCGCCCTACGCGCCCCGCCGGCCGCCGGCCCACCGCTCAGCGCCCGCCACCGAAGCGGCGGCGCTTCGCTGCCTTGCTCCAACCGGTGGACGGCGGGGCGGTCGGGCCTCGGGAGGAGCGGCCTGGGTGGGGGCGGTGTATGAGGGTGAGGCCCTCGTGGTCGATGGGGTGCCAGGCGTGGTCGTGGGTCTCGAAGGTGTAGCCCTGCTCGGTGTCGGTTTGGTAGGCGAGGAGGGCGCGGCCCTGGTGGGCGTATTGGCGGACCTCGGCCCAGATGAGGTCGCGGAGGCGGGCGGAGGGCGTGCCGAGGAAGACGCCGGGAGAGATCTCCAGGAGCCAGCGGGTCAGGAAGCCGCGCAGGCCGGCCGGGCAGTTGGTGAGGACGATGACAGTCACCGAGAGATCCCCGCCCTCACCAGACGATCTCGGAGTCGTAGTTGCGCCCGCCCTCGACCTCGACACCTCGGTCGGACTGGAGCATGACCCGGTCACCGGCAGCGGTGTCCGCTGCCTCGCGCGCCCCGTCGTAACCCAACAGATCCTTGATGTCCTGGACACAACGATCGAGCAGCCGCGTCTTGTTGACGCGGTCCCGTACCGCCCGCCGCGTCCGCGACGCCACGTCCTCCGGGCCCTCGGCCGCTGCGTCGAAAGCTGCGGGGATCCCGACTGACGTCTTGTAGAGGTCGGCGATGTCGAGGACGAAGGACCGTTCATGACCGGAGTGCACGAAGCCGAGCCCCGGCGAGCAACCGAGGGCGGCGACGACGGCGTGGGCGATGCCGTACATGCACTGAGCCGCGGCGGTGATGCCCTGGTTGGGCGGGTCACCGGCCGAGAAGTCGTCGCGGTTGTATTCGCGGCGGCGCCACGGCACCCCGGTGCGCTCGGATTCGGCGCGGTAGCAGTGGCGCAGCCGGCGGCCTTCCATGCCGAGGAGTTCCTGGCGGGTCTTGCCCGCCGGGTCCTCGTCGGGGAACCGCAAGCGGTACATCGCGCGGGCGACGTCGAGCCGCCGACGCGGGTTCGCCCAGGCGAGGGCCTGGGCCTCGACGAGGCCGGAGGAGCGGGTCAGCGCGCGCCCGCCGGCGTAGAAGCGGACACCGTGCTCCCCGACCCAGACGACGCCCGCCCCGCAGTCGCCGAGGACGCTCATCGCCTGGTGGGTGATACGCGTGCCAGGGCCGAGCAGCAGCGTGCCGATCGTCGCGGACGGGATGTGCGTCACTCCGTCGGCGTCCTCGGCGGTGATGGCGTTGTCGTCGCGGTGGACGACGCATCGTTCCAGGTAGATGAAGGACAACCGGTCACCGACACGGGTGAGTTCGCGTGGTGTGGCCGCGCCGCGCCTGCCAACGGTGCTCATCGGTCAGCCCACCGGGGCGAGGGTCATCAGGCCGCAGCCGTACGCCTTCGCCTTCCCCAGCCCTTGGGTGAGGGTGCGACGCAGGGCGACCGGATCGGTGACGGTGAGCCGTCCGTCGTACGTGATCGAGGTGAGGGAGACGGTGCGGCGTTCGGCCGCCTTCGCGAATCGCAGGTCCCGCTTGTCACGGACGACGAGCTGGAGTTCGTCGCCGTGCTCCAGCATCCGCGCGGCGGGCGGCTTCTCGGCGACGGCGAAGCCCGATGACTCCTGCCGGTCCAGCAGCCACGCCGTCTGGTACCGGGCAGTGAGATGCGCGGTACGTTTGCGCGGTTCGTCGTCCGTACGCCGGATGGAGTGCACGGGGTTGGCGGTGAGCCGGAACGTCCACGTACTGCCTGCGGACAGGCGGTCGAGGAAGCTCCCGTAGTCGTACGTCTGCCAGCCCGGCGTGTCGGACGCGGCCGGCCAACCCGCCTGCTCCACCAAGTGCGTCAGGTCGGGACGGCTCGGGCTGACGATGAACAGCACCACCTCGGCCGTCGAGTTGCGGTCGATACGCCACAGGACGCGGGGTCCCGAGCCGTCGCGCGCGGGGAGTTGGGGAAAGGACATCGCCACGGCGGCGTGCATGCGGTGCGGCGAGCCGAGCAGCTCGCGGCCTTCACGCCGAGCGGTGTTGAGGCGGAAGCGGGTCAGATGCATCACACGGCTCCCAGGGCCGAGGTCGGATCGTGGTCGGGGGTGAGGTCGGCTGCCGGATTACGGACGCGATCGGCCACCACTGCGCGCAGCGCGTAGCGGCGGTGCCGCGGGTCGAAGCTGAGCGGCACGTCACGGAAGCTCTGGTCGGGCGACTGGCCCGGCGCGCAGTCGAGGAGCACCGGCAACTCACGCGGGGTGCCGTGGCTCTTCCGGTACCAGTCCGATGCCTGCCACGGCACCTCTCCGAGCGCCGTCACCAGATCCGTGTCCTCGCGTACGCCCAGGTCGATGGGTTTGGACGGCGGGCACGAGCGACGGCCCAGAAACGGCAGCCATACGGGCGCGCGCACGGCGACGTCGAGTCGCCCGATCAGCGCCACCGGCCCTTCGAGGGCCGCTACGAAGACGGCGTCGGCCAGATAGAAGCGTTCTGACAGCGGCATCGCCTTGCCGGTGTCGCCGTGATGCGCGGTCTGGAAATCTCTTACCCGCGTGCCGGGTTGATCGATGCGTACGCCGTAGCGCAGCGCGGCGAGATCGCCGAGGTCGGCGTCACGCTCTCGGCCCTCGGCAGCGGCCAGCAGGCCGAGCACACCGCTCTTGGTGGGGGCGTTCTCGGTGGTGCGGCGGGCGAATCGCGCGGCCGATCCCCACGCTTGCAGCGGCCCTGCGAGGCGCAGCAGGAGCACGCTCACGCCCCGCGCCCCTGAGCCGCAGCGTCTGCCGGAACGCCGTGGAGCAGCCGCTGGGTCACCGACTCGCCCACGGCGGTGACCAGTTCGGGAATGCTGACGCTGTCGCCGAGCTCCGACAGCGGTTCGGTTTCCTCGCCGACTCGTACGAGCCAGGTGCCGTCGTCCTCCGCGATTCCGTAGGCGGCTTCCAGATCCGGCACGTGTGCGGCGAGGCGGCGGCACGCCTCCGATACGAAGCCGTCCTCCCGTCGGGCCGGGGTGACGGCACGCTCGAATGCCGCGACGAAGCTCACCGGGCGCTTCGAGCGAAGTTTGACCAGGACGACACTCGGCAGCGTGTGGTTGCCGAAGGTGTTCACCTTGCCGGTGGGCAGCGACGTGATGAAGCCTTCCAGGAACGCCTCGACGGCGTGGCGGGTCGGTGCCGCCGCATGTTCGTCGGCGTGCAGTCCCTCGCCGAGGTTGGCGTGCAGACGGTCCACGTCCAGGGCCGCGTACCGGTAGAGGGTGGCGGAGTTGAAGTCGACGACGCCGATCATGCCTGCGCCGGGTTCGGCGCCGGTGTTCCGGTCGTCCACGGCCGTGTAGTAGTCGGACTCGTTGTCGACGGCGTGCACGCTGAGCGCGTGGGCGACCTGGGTGGCCGCCTCGACGTTGAGGTCCGCGTCGTCGGCGACCATCCGGCCGAAGAGCGCGATGTCGACCGAATGCCGGGTGTCGACGAGGCGCTTGGCGAGCGCCTTGTTCTCCTTGTTCTTGAAGAAGTCCTTGAGGACCGCGACATCGCCCTTGCCCTCACTGCCCTTGAGGGCGAGCTCCGCCAACGCGTCGAGCTGCCGGGCGCTGAGGAACATCAGGTACGAGGACTCCGGCGCCGGCTCCGGCTCGCCCTCCTTCGCCTTGCGCTTGGGCGGATCGATCTTCGAGCCCGTAGCGGTGCGCAGTGCCTCGGCCGCCAGCGCGAGCGCGTCCGTGCGGTCCAGGGCCGGCTCATGCGCGAGGATCCGCTCGGCGAGCGCTTCGGCGACCTTCTTGGTCCGCACCCCCAGGTCCGCAGGGTCAACGAGATCGTCGAACGCCTCTCGTGTGGCCCGTTTCCATGCCTGGCTGGAGACGCGCGCCCGACGGACGCCTCCGTAGACCGCGGTCTTCGGCGAACCGGTGTCGTCACGGTTGATGTTGCTCGGTGGAACCGTCTGAAGGATGTGCACATCGAGGATGGTTCGGGTCACGGTCTTGAGTCCTGTCGCATGAGAAGTGAAAAACGGATCCGAGGGCGCATCGGGGCGTGCGCGCCGCTCGGCTCCGGTCCGGGCGCGGGCCGTTCAGTCCTTGGGCGTACGGCGGCCGGGCACGACTGCGGCCATGTGGAAGTCCCGTCCCCAGGTCCGCCGCACGTCAGCCTGTGCCGCCGGGCGCTGCCAGCGGTAGAGCTGGTCGGCCAAGAGCGCGTAGTCCAGCGGGATCGCCGCCTTGCGCAGCAGCAGAACGGTCTCCCGCAGGCGCTGGGCGAGAACGTCGAGCGTGGTGGCGGTGCCGATACGGACAAAACGGCGGCGGATGGCCTCGTCGATGTCCGGCTCGGCACTGCTCGTCCTTGCGCGTGGTTGAGTGGCGGAGCCGTCCTCCTGCGTCGTGACCGCAGGCGCCGTCAGCAGTCGTACGGACCGGCCGAGGCCGTATCCGAAGACATGCGTGTCGGTGTCACGATGGGACTGCTGATGCAGCGCCCACAGGGTGATCGCCATGGTCAGTGCCTCGTCCGCCCGCTCCTGGTCGGGCGGCGGCACGGGACCGGCCGCGGCTTCGGCCATGACCAGGGCGAGGTCCTCCGTACCGGTGAGACCCCACAAGTCCTGTACGTCGTAGGCCGGGCGGCCGACGCCGCGCCGGAGCCTGGCCACGGTCGCGACCGCGCTCGGCCGATCGTCGCGGTAGCCGCGTTGGAGTCTGCGGATGCAGCGGTCGGCGGCGGTGCCGACCAACCCGTAGCCACGCGTATGGAAAGGGGTGGGGACGGTCGCGGTCATCACACGGTCTCCGTTGCTGCGCCTACTGGTTCATGTGCGGTGGCTGGATCGTGGGTGCCGCCCGGGTGATGGGCGACGGACGGCGCTTCCTGGTCGGCCTCCCCGGTATCCGGGACGCCGACGGCACCGGGCGGCTCCCTCGTGGGCCGCGGCTCCAGCGGCAGGACTCTTCTCAGCCGTGCCAGGAACCACAGCTCCGCCTGCGCGTCGTTGAGCCACCGACGACCGCTGCCGTCGGGAAGCTCCACGTACCTGCCTTCGGCCGCCGCGGGTCCTGTGCCGTCGAGGAACCGCCGGCCCAGGGCCCTGATCGTCGTTCCGACCGTCGCCTGCCACTGGCTCCGGTGCTCTGCCGGATCCGTGGCGTTCCGCAGATCGCTCAGCCACGCTCGGTACAGCCCGTCGAGGGCGGCGAAGCCGAGATCGCGAGCTGTTGTCGTGGGTGGTGCGGGATCGGAGCCGGTGGCCTGGGCGAGGTTGCCCGCGAGGTGACCCAGCGCCCGTACCGCGTCGTCGGCGTCGGCCACGGCCGCAACGGCAGCCTCCCCGTACGCGGGCCGTTCCCGGTGCAGCGCGACGACCGGCAGAAGGATCTCGTCGTCCGTGATCTCGTCGATGACGGACTGCTGGGTGCCGTACTCGGCCCCGACGATCCGGGTGCGCAGCAGACCGAGTTGCGGCAGGTACTCCTCGTACGCGAGCCGCGCCAGCCACTGAACGACTCCGGGCGGTCGTCCGGGCTCGGCCTTCTGCCGCTGCTCGGCGCTGTCCCGGCCCTGACCCTTGTCGCCGAGGAGAGCTGCGAGTCCGCGCCACGCCGCGCGGCCGGGGTCGTGCCGGCGCGGCATGTAGACCTGCTGCTGTCCCAGCTTCTTCGCCTGCGCCGGGCTGTCGCGCCACGCCGTCATGGGTTCGCGCTGATGCCTGTTGTAGACGGTGAGGGGGTCGCCGTAGCAGAGGACGACACCGGTCACGCCGCCGTCGGTGTGGTGCAGGCGGATGCGTCTGCTCTGCCAGGTGTAGAGGTCACGGGGACCCGACGGCCGGGGACGGTCGGGATCCGGCTCGATCTCCTCCGGGCCGACCGGTGGCCGACGCCATACCGGGACGTCGTCCTCGTGGATCTGGAGGAAGTCGTTGTCCGCAGAGATCAGGTTGAGCAGCAGGGTGTCCCTGAGGGAGTCGCCTTCGGCGAAGACGCCGCCGAGGTTTCCGGCCCAGCCCACTCCGAGGGCACCGGACGGATAACCCTTGCCGCCCTTGACGCGCGGATCGTCGACCGCGCCGGATTTGATTCCCGAGGTGTCGAAGGCGTGGGTGTGCACGAGCCACCGTGCGGCCTCGGCGAAGTCCAGCCGCTCGGGGCCGGGTTGCCGCATGCTGAAGAAGGGATCGCCGTTGGGGACGTCGGCGACGATCCTGCTCAGTGGGCCGACATCGTTCTTCTCCGTTCGCAGGTCGGCGACTTGGAGGAACGGCCGCGCGGGATGGAGCAGATCGAAGCGGTCGCGGTGCCGGTCGAGGTAGTCCGGTACGTCGGCGAAGGGCTCGTCGGACTCCCAGAGCTCACCCCAGTCCTCGATCTCCTGCGGCCCGTCCACGGCGTCGTGCAGGATGGCGAGCAACAGCCGCAGCAGGGCGAATTCCTGCGTGGGTACGTCGCCGACGATCCGCCTCAGATCAGAAGCCTGCGCGAAGACCTCGCGCAGGGACATCTCTTCCGTGGTCCCGTCCAGTCGCTGCACCGGAATCCACGGTCGGGACACCAGGTCGAATGCGGGCACGCCGTCCACCACCCTTCCGTCGCGGGCACCCTCCGGCGCTACCAGGAGCCCGTCGGTCGGGCTGTAGCGGATCTCGAATCCGGCAAGCCCCGCCCGGCAGTTCTCGTCGAGGACCAGGAACAGCTCCCCTGCCAGCCACGGGCTCTCCTTGACCTGCCAGGCGTCCGGGCGGAACCGCTCCAGCTCGCGGATCGTCCGGTCGATCACCCAAGGCTTCGAGAAGTGCCAGGGCAGATTCAGCGCACTCGCGGCGGCGGCGCGGGCTGCTCGCGCCGGCGGCACCGCGTGCTCCGGCAGGTCGAGTCCCCCTCTTCCCCCGGACAGCCACGGCAGCGTGGTCAGCGTTCCGTCACCTCGCCGCTGGATCACGAGGACTTCGAGAGTGTCGTCGGTGTCCCGTACCTGGGCCCGTCCGGACGCCGTGTCGTCGGCGTCACCGACCCCTGCATCGATCCAGCCGATGATCGGACGGCCCTCGCGGCGTACCGGCCCCAGCCGGAACACCTCGGCGCGATCGCGCTTGTCGGCCAGCAGCGCGCGGTACGCCGACCTGGCCTCCGCCATGTCCGCGGCCCAGGTGTCCGGACCGAGGGGCTCGTCAGCATAGGCGTCCTGCACGAGCGGGCTGATGTCTTCGGGCAGGCGCAACGGGCGCCCGAGCAGGTGCGGCTGGAGGACGGCGAGCGAGCGCAGCAGGACGTGCTTCCCGTCGTAGACGCTCACCGACCCCGGAGCGATCCTCGGTGGAGCTGCCGCCCAATCGGAGACGCCGGTGATCAGGCAGCGGGCGTCCCCGAGCCGTGACGGGCGCGGCCGGTCGTGCCGATGGAGCCGGCCCATCCGTTGCAGCACGAGATCGACCGGGGCGAGATCGGTGACCAGTACGTCGAAGTCGAGGTCCAGGGACTGTTCCACGACCTGGGTCGCCACGACGATGTGCGCGCCATCCGGGCGTGTGCCCTTCGGCCCGAAGCGGTGCAGCAGTTCGGCGTCCTTGCGTGCGCGGTCGGCCGCGACGAACCGGGAGTGGGCGACCGTGACCCGGTCCTCTCCGAAGTGTTCCCGCAACCGCTCGGCCGCCTCCTGCGCGCGGTCGACGGTGTTGCGGACGACCAAGGCGCATCCTCCTGCGCCGAGTTCGCCGGCCAATCGGTCGACCAGTGCCGTCAGGTCGTCGTCGAGCATCTCGACGACGACCTCCGTACGGCGGCCGGAGGCGGCGGACGGTTGTCGGGTCATGGTGGGACCGTCGATCGAGACGGCGGTGAGCAGCGGATACGCGTCGGCCGGCGCATCCGCCTCGGGTACGGGGTGGCCCGCGTACGCCTCGGCCAGGGCTCGGCGGCGGCCGGAGGGCAAGGTCGCGGACAGCAGGACGACCGGAACGCGATAGGCGGCCAACCACTCCAGCACACGTTCCAGATACGTGCTCATGTAGGCGTCGTAGGCGTGGACTTCGTCGATCACGACGACCTTGCCTGCGAGTGCGAGGTGACGCAGCGCCAGGTGGCGGCTCTTGAGCGAACCGAACAGCACCTGGTCGATCGTTCCCACGGTGAAGGACGCGAGCAGCCCTTTCTTCCGGCCGCGCAGCCATTGGTGAGCCTGCAGACCCGAAGGCCGCTTTCTGGTGCGGACGTTGGGGCCGTCGATATCGTCCTCGCCGTCGAGGTCGACGGCCGCGATGGTCCGGCCGCCGGCGCTCGCCAGGCCCGCCCATGTGTCGTTGAGCGCCGCCTTGGCGTGTGCCAGGAAAACGGAACGGGGTCCGTCGGACGGCAGCCGTTCAAGCCAGTCGACCAGTCGGGCGAACATCGCGTCGCCTGTGGCGCGCGTGGGAAGCGCGATCATGCATCCGCCGGCCCGGGTGCGGGCAGCGAGGATCTCGGCCGCGGCGAGAGCGGCCTCCGTCTTGCCCTCGCCCATGGGCGCTTCGATGATCAGCAGTCCGTGTGGATCCATCTCCCGTACCAGCCCGACGGCTTGCTCCTGCACCGGGCGGACGGCTGCGCCCTCCGGCAGGTCGAAGCGTGCGGCGAACAGATCGGCGGCCGTACCTGTCGGCACCTCCGGCTCCCAGGGCCCCGGAAGATCCAGACCTCGCCAGGCCGCCTCCAACCGCTCGTCCTGCGTGCGCCGCGGCCCGTCCCCTGTGATGTACGGAAACAACTCGGCCGAACTGGCGATCCAGTCCGCGAGGATCACGATCGCGGTCAACGTGACCTGGACCGGCTGCGGAAGCTTCACCGATTTCCACGTGCCGAGGTCGTCGACGACGCCCGCAGCCGCCGCGCAGGCGTCCATCAGCTCGAACTGTGCTTCCTTCCAGCGCGATTCACTCTCGCCCCGGGTCCGCAGCAGCTCCCGGTGCAGCGCAAGATCATGAATGCGCTGGTGCCCCGGAGGCACCCCGTGATGACCGCCGATCACCACGCCGAACTGTCCGCTGACCCGGCTCGGCCATCCGTACCGCTCGCCCAGCCACTCCGTCAGCAGCAACTGCCCCGCCAGCCCGTGCGGCCCCAACTTCCGGTCTTCCCGCAGCCGTTCGAACGACGGCATCGCCAAACCCTGATCCCGCATCACCTGAGCGAGCGGGTCAACCTGGCACGCGAAGGCCGGCGTCGCCTTCCCGATGTCGTGCACCCCGGCCAGCCACCCCACAAGCCGCCGCCCGTCCCCCTCCCCGCCAGGCAGCGCCTCCCCCACCAGCGCCTTCACATTCCCCGGCAGCCACCGATCCCACAACCTCGCAGCCACAGCCCCGCTGTCCGCCATGTGCTGCCACAACGGCAACCAGCCATCCGTGACCCGGTCATGTTTCCCCCACGCACTCCGCGCGGCCCCCGAAATCCGCTCGAACACCCCCCGCCCTGCGGGTGACTCGCCGCTCATGACAGCACTCGACCACGGGCGGCACGGGCGGCAAACCAAAAGCTCGTACATGACTACAATTGATCGGGGTTTGACATATCACGATCGAACGATGATCGCGGCAACCGAATTTTCAGCACAGGGCACGTACATCATGCGAAGCGCACCCCTGCTCCGACGATCATCCGTCGTGAACCAAGGGTGCACCTCGTCGTGCAACGGGCGATTGGACGACCTCCGCGTTATGCCTGCGGCATCGACTGCACGGTTTGCGACTCCGCCAAAACAACGAAGATGCACGCCCCCGCGATACCCAGCGCGACCAATTGGCCGACCGGACTCCCCTGAGGTGTAACCACGAGGGTCACCACGGAGACCAGCCAAGGCCACGGGAGGGAGTCAAAGCACCTAATGCGTCGCTCAATTCGCGACACCAGGGGTCGGACCTGGCTGAAACCCTCTCTCGCCATGAGAGGAGCCAGGTTCCGGCCCGCTTCTTTTCCTTGACCTTGTCGTGCAAGGACAGTAGGTCCGCTGAGTTCAACTCAACGCTCGACGGCGGGGAAACGACCGACCGAGGCGGTCCACTCAAATGGGCAATCGCCTAGTCCCAAGCAAGATCACCTAGGCGTCCATATCTCCAGTTTGAAGCATTGAGGCCACGCTAGAGCATTATCGACTCAGCATCTCCACGGACTCGCTGATATCGCGAAATGAAACAGCCCCGCGGGTGCGGGGAGCACTAGCCGCCTTCGCTTAAGGCGTCCCTGTGTCCAGGGGTCCTCTCCTTTCGAGGAGAGGAGTGCCCGCAGGTCGAACTGATCGAATCTGGAACTCCTCCATTCATCACGCCCCTGCTGTCAGCTAGGCCCCGCCTGCCACGTCCGGTACGCCTCTGAGCGACGACGAAGCCGACCACCGCTCGGCTTTGACAACCACCCAGGCAGCCCGGAGGAGCAGCCCCGCGGGTGCGGGGAGCACAGCACAACGGCGACGACCAGGAGCATCACGACGGGAACAGCCCCGCAGGTGCGGGGAGCACCTCATCATGGGGACCGTGGCCGGATTCAAGGCGGGAACAGCCCCGCGGGTGCGGGGAGCACGGCGTCCTTGCCCCACTGCTTGCGGTGCTGGCGGGAACAGCCCCGCGGGTGCGGGGAGCACGGATCTACCGATCGTCGGTGTCCTGCGCGACTGGGAACAGCCCCGCGGGTGCGGGGAGCACAGTAAATGACCTGGCGCTTTATGCGAGGCGAGAGCTGATTTTACTCGGAGACCTGCCCCTACCTCCACGGTCAGTCCAACCCCGCCCGCTGTCCTGCACGCCGCATGATCGGACGACTACGCACTATCCCCCACCATTCTCGCACTGAGCCGGCGTCAGGCAACAGGCCGAAGCCGGAGTGAGATGAAGCCGCGACAGTGGCGCTGACTCCCGGGGCCCCGCGGTCGACCGACCTCCGGGAACGGATTGATGGAGCCGGAAGACGGCGCAGTTGCGGCCTCGTTGGGAGACGCCCGAAGGCGCAGTCCCAAAGCGGGCGCTTGCGCTGGACAGGGACCGAGGTGGTGCTTGTTCATGAGGGACCGTGAACCCTCGTCCACGTCTGGTCCACACGCGCTGGTCGACAGTGGGAATCCGCGGCACACACCCGGGACGCACAACAGGTGGGGCCGGGGTTCGACTGTGTCGAGACCCGGCCCCACCTGGGCGTTCACCGCTGCCGCGGAGGCTGTGGGATTTGAACCCACGGTGACATCGCTGCCACGACGGTTTTCAAGACCGTTCAGCCGCGAGGAGCCGTATCGCTCGCGAGCTAGCGAACTGCTGACTCGTTGCCTCAGAGATGCGTGAGACTGACCACAGGTTGACCACGGCATGGAACGGGACCGACCAGCGGCCACGTGCCCGTCAACGGAATATAGCGCTGGTGCTCCACAAGCAATTTGATGCTGGCACGGTCCGCATCCGGGCGCCGCCCGAGGGCCGACGGCTCGTGTTCGCTCCTAGCCCGGGAGCTTCCCGCTCGGCCGAGATGAGTCGTGGCGGCTCTGGGGCACCTCGTTGCTCCCGGCAACAACTCTATCGAACCCCGATCACCCCAGAAGCGCTTGTCAGCTAGGCAATGCCCTCCCCGAGACGCTGCACGCAAACATTTGTTCTATTCGCTCTGTCTAGGCACTCTGGAGATGCAGATGATCGCCGTGGGTGTCAATCTAGTGACTAGGAGCATCGCAGTCGCTACGCTCATCCATCTGACCTAACGTCGACTGGGGGGTTGCCATGACGACTGGATCTACCGAGGATTCTCGGGGCCTGGCCGAAAAGGTGTCGGATGACAGCGGTCCGACCGAGGAAATTCCGGTCGAGATCAGCTTCGAGATTATTAGGCTCTTCTCTGAAGGGCTCTACCAAAGCCCACACAAGGCCATCGAAGAACTGGTCTCTAATGGATTTGACGCCGGCGCAAATCAAGTTCGCGTAATCACGCCTAGGTCTCTCGCAGATGATCCTTCCGGCACGGACTCTCTATGGGTTATCGACGACGGCTGCGGTATGGACGCTGAGGGATTCGCCCGCTTGTGGCGCGTCGCCGAATCAACCAAAACGGAAGGTAGCACTGTTCGCGGACGGGCACCTATTGGACAGTTCGGAATTGGGAAACTTGCCGCATACGTACTAGCTCGCCGGTTGACACATATCAGCAAGAGAGACGGTCAATACCTATATGCATCCATGGATTTCAAGAAAGTAGAAGGGAAAAGGCAGAACGATCGAAATTCAACTCCAGTTGCCGTCGATCTACATATTGTCGATGAGGAAGATGCACGTAAACTCCTCTCAGAGGTCGAGGTCCGCGACCCAGACGCCTGGTCATTGCTTTTTGGAGATAAGGCAGCAAACACATGGACTGCGGCTGCGCTAAGTGACTTCAAGAAGCTCTTCGAAAAATTCAAACCGGGTGTGCTCGGGTGGGTCCTACGCACCGGACTTCCCTTGAGTTCTAACTTCCGAATCTATTTGAATAGCGAGGAACAACGCTCGGCAAAAGAAGAAGCCACTATACTGTATTTCTCTAAGATCGGTGGACCCGAAGATAAGGTAGCTGAGAAATTGGGCTTGGAGACTACACTAACGGGCCTCAAGATCCCCGGTCTCGTAGGAGAAGTATCAGGCAAGGCGACACTCTACGAAAAGCCGCTACAAGCAGGCAAATCCATGCAATACGGGCGCAGTAATGGGTTTTTTATTCGTGTACGCGGCCGGGTTATTAATCTCGAAGACGAATTGTTCGGCCTTGAGGCACTTAACCATGCAGCTTGGTCTCGTTTTTCCCTCGATGCAGAAGTTGATGGCCTAAGGGAACACCTACTCTCATCACGTGAAGGGGTACGCGATTCTGCGGTACTAGATGCGCTTCGAGAATACTTGCGTGCTAAATTCAATGAAGCACGAGCTGCTTTCAACGCAGACAACCGGACTAAACTGATCGGCATCGACCTGGAACAGTTGCTAAATGGGGCTTCCCCAAGCGTTCTTGGCGATCCTCTGCTCTCAGCAGTTCGTCAAGCCATAGCACACGAACAACAGCCATCTCACTACATCTCCGCCCCAACTCATCTCGCGGACGAAGAACGAGCTGCATGGTTCGCAGAGTTCACGCTTGGAGTACTGCAACAACCGATCCTAGATGTGAAAATCACAAAGATGGGACCGTACGATCGACTAGTTGAATACGACACAACGACGAGAATTCTTCAAATCAACGAAGAACATCCATTTATTGCCAAAATGCTCGCTCACTCAAAAAATCAAACTCCAGTAACGCTCTTCGCGACCTCGGAGATTCTCACCGACGCCTTTCTTCGTGAAGGCGGGATCTCGCCAGAGACTACCGCAGAGGTATTTTCACTCCGCGACAGAGCTCTACGTCAGATTGCCGGCGATTACGGCCCTGACGCTGCTGAAGTCCTGCGACACTTGTCTATTGCAGACCAGGATAAAGATGCCCTAGAGAAGGCCGTTGGTCAGGCGTTCATCGTCCTCGGGTTCGAGTACGAACGCCGAGGAGGCAACAGAGGAGGCGCCGATGGTATTCTAGACGCGCGTCTCGGCAAGAGCGAGACTAAGCTAGAAGATTTTCGCATCGTATACGATGCGAAGACTACTGCGGGTAGTAGCATCTCAGTTGACAAAGTCCACTTCGATGCATTGTGGGATTTCAAGAAAACAGAATCGGCGGACTTTGGCTTCATTATCGGAAAAAAATTTGCGGGCCAAGAAAGTGACGACTCCGCCGTAAACCGACGCACTTCACAAGGCCGCGAAGACCGGCCGATGACGGTCATGCTCACAGCGCACCTTCGACGGCTAGTCGAACTACATTACCGCTTCGGTGTGACTCTGACTCAAGTACGTGATCTCTTCGACGGCGCTCTCACAGTAAAGGAAGTAGAAGAGTGGCTTCAGAAGCTTGAGAAAGAGCTCTCTGAAAGTCAACCCCCTGTTCCTCTAAGGAAGCTGCTCAAGAAGCTGGAAGAGTGCAAAGGCGACACTCTAAGCCAGCCTAATATTCACGCCGTCCGAATGCTCGACGCAAGGTTGAAGCAATACGAGCCAGAAAGGTTGGTCGCAGCTCTCCAGGCGGTTCAAACCATAGTTGGGACTCGCTGGATTGAAGTCAACAAAGCGAGTGGCGATGTTCGCATGTCGCACACTGCGGAGAGTATCATCACCGAGGTTGATAGACGGCTCCAAGACGATCTAGGTCTGCCTGCCGTGGAAGACGAGACCCCGGAGTCGTGAGTAGTGAGCAACCTCGTTGCACCACATCCCTTCCCAGCACGGATGGCGCCGGAGCTTGCTCTGCGGGCGCTAGAACACCAGCGCCCCGGGAGCAACGTGCTGGATCCGATGTGTGGCTCAGGCACTGTCCTCCGCACGGCTCTAGCTGCGGGCCATCATGCCATCGGTGTCGATATGGATCCGCTAGCTGTTCTAATGGCTAGCGTGTGGTCCCGTCAGGGCTCAGTAACAGGATTGACTCGGGCTGCGGAAGAAGTTGTCGAGACCGCAAAAATGTTGGCATCGGATGAGGTGTACCTGCCGTGGATTGATGATAATCCTGAAACTAAAAAATTCATCGAGTTTTGGTTCGCTGAGCCTCAGCGTGGAGAACTTCGAAGAATTGCCTACGTCTTGAACCAGATGGATGGATGTTTTGCTGATCCTCTCAGGTTGGCACTGAGTAGAATCATCATCACTAAGAAGCGCGGGGCCTCATTGGCCCATGATGTTTCTCACAGTCGCCCACACAGAGTGGGAATTACCAACGACTTCCTGGTATCAGAGGGATTCTGTAAAGCTGCTATGCAGATAGAGCGTCGCCTCAAAGGTGAAGTCGACTCGTCTGCGCATGTCAGGCTTGGGGATGCTCGGAGCATGTCGTTCATCGCCCCACAGTCGATCGACCTCGTCGTGACTTCGCCTCCTTACCTTAATGCCATTGATTACCTACGGGGTCATCGTATGGCGCTAGTATGGCTAGGTCATCGAATTGACAGTTTGCGCCAGATTCGAGGTTCAAGTGTCGGAGCTGAAAAGGCGCTCAAAGAAGATCCAAAAGGTGTTTACTCGCTAGTGCAGGACACCGATGTTGATTCACTCTCGCCAAGAACCCTTGGGATCCTACATAGGTACGCTAGGGATATGTTGGAAGTCGCGTCTGAGCTTCATCGCGTACTTAGGCCAGAATCGCCTGCAGTGCTCGTCGTCGGAAACTCGACAGTTCGAGGTACTTTTGTAGACAACGCATCAGTCGTTCGTCGAGCGTCAGAACAGATGGGGTTCGCAACGCACGATATTTCAGAACGAGAGCTTCCTACTAACAGGCGGTATTTGCCGCCACCCTCTGCCGCCGGGGCAGCGCTCGATCTTCGCATGCGCAAAGAAGTTGTATTGACAATGAGAAAAATCTAGACACCACACCCTTATTCGCCGCAAAGGAATCGCCTATCCGCCTTCGCGGCTGCCGATCCTCGGCTTGTTATTGCGGAAGACTCCTCAAGCATTGTTGTCACGCCGAGCTTGCGGGAGCAAGAGGTCGCGGTCCGGGTGGGTGTCGCCCGTGAGGGTGCCGCTGACGCCGAGGTCTTCGCGGGCCACCTCGTGGAAAGCGTTGATGGCGCGGAAGACGGCGCGGTTGCGATCGCGCCAGGTAGTGAGGGCGTCGGGGGTTTTGCCGGTGGCTTGCCAGTCGACGGCGAGGGCTGCGGCGTTGAGGTTGTGGGCGGCCTCTACGACGGCGTCACCGGCGAGGAGCATGATGCGCTCGAAGGCACGGCCGCGGAGGTGGGCGGCCTCGGTGAGCTGGGCGCGGAGCGCGGACTCGGGCTCGTCGCTGCGGCGGATGTCCTCGGTGTGCTCGTACAGCTCGACGGCGAGGAAGACGCCGGCGCGGACACGGTCGACGTAGCCCTCGTAGGCGTCGAGCTTCTTGTCGTCCCAGCGGGTGAGGAGTTCGCGGCGGATGCGCTGGCGCTCGGTCCAGTAGTTGGTGACGTACGTGGTGAGCGCGCCGAGCAGGACGGCTGCGATGGTCAAAAGCTGCTCGGAAGTGCCCACGCCGTCCCTCGCCCTCCCCCATGAGTCATAAGACGTCTTGAGGATTTTAGGGGCGTGCCGGAGGCTTGGGGGCGCGCTTCGGGTTTCTGGCTCGAAGGCGGCGACGGGCCGCGGTGCTACCGTGCGCGTGGTGACCTGCGGAGAGGCGAACGGATGAGCAACCCCACTTCAGAGGCCCTGGTCACGCTCGGCCGCTGGTACGTGCGCAATGCTCCGGGCACCGTCGGGAAGGCGCCGCTGGCCGGTCGCTACCTCAATCCGCGGCTGCGGGACGAGCCGCGCCGCCGCGTCACCGAGACCGCGACCGGGGCTCGCTTCGCCGTGGACACGCAGGATCTCATTCAGCGGTACCTGTATCTGTTCGGGGTGTGGGAGCCGCGGATGACGCAGTGGCTCCAGCGGCGGCTACGGCCTGGCGACACGTACGTGGACGTCGGCGCGAACGTCGGTTACTTCAGTGTCCTCGCCGCGCAGCTCGTCGGCCCCGAGGGCCGGGTCGTCGCGATCGAGGCGTCGCAGGCGTTCAACGAGCGGCTAGAGCAGAACGCCCGGCTCAACGACCTCACCAACATCCGCGCCGTCCACACCGCCGTCTCCGACAAGCAGCAGACGCTCACCTTCATACTGGCCAGCTCCGCCAACATGGGCGCGAACAGCATCGTGCCGTGGGACGGCCCGGCGGAGTCGACGTTCGACATCGAGGCGTTCCCGCTGCCCGACGTCCTGGAAGAGGACGAGATCGCGAGGGCGCGCGTCATCAAGGTCGACGTCGAGGGGGCGGAGGGCAGTGTCGTACGGGGTATGGCGCCGCTGCTCGAACGGCTGCGACCGGACGCCGAGGTCACCGTCGAGGTCACCCCGGATCGGATGGAGCAACTCGGCGACTCGGTCGAGGAATTGCTCGGCACGATGCAGAGTGCTGGCTTCCACGTCTACCGGCTGGCCAACGAGTACGCGGCGGCGACGTATCCCTCGGCGCTGCGCGGACCAGCGGCCGTACCCGTACGGTGGCGCGGCCCGGTGACCGACGAGAGCGACCTCATCTTTTCGCGCGTGGACGCCGAGACGCTGCCGTAGACACAACGAGGCCCGCCACTCCGGAAGTTGGAGTGCCGGGCCTCGTCTACGTACGCCGGTCATGTCCATTGCTGAGTGAGCCAGTCCTCGCGAGCGCTGATGAGCTGCGGCCGTATCTCGTCGTCCAACAAGGCCGCCTGGGCGCGTAATTGGGTGGCGACCTCGGCGAGGGCGGTCGGGGTAAGGCCGTGCAGCCAGTAGTCGCCGACGATCCGGATGTTGGCGACTGGCAGTCGCGGCAGCGGGCCGCCGACGTACGGGTTGGCGTCGATGGTCGTCCGGAAGACCTCGGTGTCCTCGCTCTCTACGCCACGGTGAGCAACGGCCATGCGCTGACCGGGGAAGCACGTCCAGTGGTTCATGTCCGCGATGAGCGTCGGCAGTTCGTCCAGGAGGACGCCCGTCTCGCTCGGGTCGACCTCGGCCCACGCGGGCAGGTAGCCCGAGACGGTGCAGCCGCAGGTCGTCTTGATGGTCCACGTACGGTCTTGCCGTACGAGCTCGCCTGCATCGGACGTACGCGGCTCCGTCGTACTGCTGCTCACGACACGGCCTCCCTCACTCACCAAGGTCCGGCCACTGGCCGGAGCTGTCAGCGGTGACGAGCGCCCACACGAGCTTGCCGACACCCTCACGCTTGCTCGCGCCCCAGCGTTGCCCGGTGATCGCGTCGACCAGCATCAGTCCGCGCCCGGCCTCCGCCTCCTCGTCCGCCTTCTGCAACTCCGGCCACTGGTCGTTGGCGTCGTGCACCTCGATCCGAACGCCGCCGCCCGCGCGCTCGTACCGGGTCTCGATCTCGCGCCCAAGGGGGTGGCGGGCGTGGCGTACGGCGTTGGTGACGAGTTCGGAGAGGACGAGTTCCGCCAGGTCGGTCAGCTCGGCCAGACCCCACGCGGTCAGTACCTCGCGCAGATCGCGGCGCGCGCGGCCGACGCACCTGCGGTTGTTGGGCCATCGGCGTACCGAGATCGGCGTCGCGCTCTCGGGATACGGCAGTGCGTTCATCGCGCTTCGGCTTTCTTCTCGGTCGTCTCGGTCGCCGTGCCGATCGGGGTGACGAAGGTAGCCTCCGTACGATCGCCGGGCAGTACGAGGTGGGCGTACGCGACGACCTCGCCGTCGTCGGTAATGAAGGTCCGCTCCACGGCGAGGACGGGCATGCGGGTGGAGATCCGCAACGACTGTGCTTCCGCCGCGGTGGGAAACCGGGCGGTGACCAGGTCGGTGCTGTACGCCGCGGGCGCCGTCTCGCTGGCCGCGAGGACCAGGTCGTCGCCCCAAGGGGAATCGCTGGTCGCGTCGGTGGTGTACGGGGTGCCGTTCGGTACGTAGAGGTGCGCGATGCTCTGCGGGGTGTCGCCGCGGTGGCTCACGCACACGTATTCCGTGATCAGGGTGTCGAGCGGTGTGCCGAGGTGGGCGGAGAGGTCGACGCCGGCCGTGATCTCGCCTGAACTGACGTTCATGTGCAGTCCGTTGGCGGCGCCGTGCGGGTAGGCGAGGCGCTCGACCGGACGGCGTACGAAGTTGCCTCGGCCCTGGAACTTCTCGATCAGGCCCTCGGCGCGGAGCAGTTCGAGCGCCTCGCGGAGCGTCGGCGTGCTGACGCGGTAGCGGGCGGCGAGTTGGGTTTCCGGCGGGAGGCGCTCGCCAATCGCGAGGGCGCCCGAGGCGATGAGGCGCCGGAGGTCGTCGGCTACTTGCTGATGGCGGGCGGTCATGTGGCGGCGAGCACCTCCTCGGCCGGCTCGCTCCCCTGGAGCCGGGCCAGCTCGGCCGGGCTCAGGACGTACGGGCGGACGAGCGGGAGGTCGTCGGCCGGCCAGAAGTACGCGGGCTGTGCGGGCCGCTGACTTCGTAAGGTCGGCGTCGTACGCCTCGGCTGCGGGAGACGTACGGGCGGGCCCTGGCGTCTCATCGCGCGAGCGGGGCGCCGCGCTATCCAAGTGGCTGCGCGGCGGAAGTAGTTGAACACGCTGGTCAGCTCCTATGGCTGATGGTGGTGCCCGTGCGGCGTCAGATGTCGTCACCCTCGCCATCGCCGGGCGATGCGGGCGGGTGCTTCCGCACGGCGGCCCATAAAGACCGGCCGCGTACACCGCTGTCGGCGAAGCCGAACCAGTCCGCCTCAGCAAGCAGGGCGAGCAGCTCGCCCCACGCGTCGGCGGGAAAGGTGGTCGGCATCGCCGCTTCGATGCGCGTGTGGTCCCGGTACTGCTTGATGACCGGGGTGAGTCCTACGGCGGCGAGGCCCGCGCGGATGCCTTCGGTGCGGGCTTCGGGTTCGGGCACGACTCATCTCCGTCACCTCGGAAGCACTCTCAGTGAAGCTAGTTAACTAGATTAGAGCTAGTGGACTAGATTGTCCATATGCCTGAGCAGCCGCCGTATCTCCGCATCGCCGACGTGCTCCGCGAGCGCATCGACAACCAGGAATGGACGCCCGGCGACCGCCTCCCCTCCCGCGGCGAGCTGTCCGCGCAGTACGGCGTCGGCGACAACGTCATCCGCCGCGCTCAGGAGCTGCTGATCTCCCGCGGCATCCTCGAAGGCCGCGCCGGCTCAGGGACGTACGTCGCCGAGCCGCGCGAGCGCGTGCGGATCGTCCGCGCCACGTACCGCGAGCAGGCCGGCGGCTCACCCTTCCGCTCCGACATGGCCGCGCTCGGCAAGCGAGGGACGTGGGAGAGCCGTACCGAGGCCAAGGTGCCGGTGCCCGCGGATATCGCGGCTCGACTCGGCATTGCCGAGGGGGACTTGGGCGTACGCACCGCCTATGAATTCCTTGCCGACAGCAAGCCGGTCCAGCTCTCGACCAGTTGGGAGCCGTACGCCCTCACGGCGGGCACCCTGGTCGTCCTCCCAGAAGGCGGCCCGCACGCGGGCGCCGGCGTCGTGAGCCGCATGGCAGAAATCGGCATCACGGTCAGCCACGCAGTGGAGCGCCCGGAGCCCCGCGCCGCCACGACCGAGGAAGCCACCCTCCTCGGCATCCAACGCGGCTCACTGGTCACCCACATCAGGCGCACGTACTACAGCGACGAGGGCCAGCCGGTCGAGACGGCGGACATCGTGGTGCCTGCCGCCTTGTGCGAGATCGTCTACGAGGTCCCGGTCAATTCATAGACAAACAGAAGTCCCAATGGCTAATCAGTTTCAAAGACCATGAGCCTTCCCATGCCACCATGCCGTGATTCCTTGCACGGAACCTGCGATCCATCTGATCATCGGTCCGCATGCGAGGACAGGTGATCGGTATTACACTAGGAGGTGGCATTCCGGAGGCGACGATGACTGAAGACTTTCAAGCGCGGCAACTGACTCCGGACGCAGCAACGAAACAGGTACTAAGCCGAGTCAGAGCACTTGACGAAGATAGTAAATTTTACACCAGGGGCCTGCGTCAAATATTTGATGATATTCAATATTTCTTCAAAGACTTTCCAGACGGTCGAGAAGACGCAGAAATTCTAAGCATCTTCTACCGCATCGGCAACGCCCTCACTGAGATCTACTCGAAGAGCGGCGACAAAGTGTCGCTAGCCCTCATCGAGGAGGAGACGCGCCACTTCGACTTGACCGGCGCACCAACCAAAGGCGCCCGATGTCGACATGGTAGGCCCTCCATAACAGGTGCCTGTACGAAATCCTGCCAGGCCGGACGCCTCGGAGATGCCACGTGACTGAATTTCTCATAGCGCTGGTCGTAATTATCCTCACGGCCAGAATCATTCAGTTTGCAGCATATATAGTTATTTTTAACATAAAAGTATGCGGAACTGGCGACATCGGCGGCGTATTCTCGGCAGGCTACGGTCAAATAATGGGAGACGGAAGCGAAGAAGAGCACCTGAGATTTCTCGCTACTGTGCGCTCCCAGGCGGAGATATGTCTCATCGGTGGCTCTGTAGCTGTCGCAGCCTGGACAGCTCTCTTCGTGACTTCAACCGGTGGAAGCAAGGCCAGAACGCAGATATCAGGAGCGTCATTGGGGATCTTGCTTTTTGCTGCCCTCGTCCTAATATCTGGCCCTATTTGCGCAAGAACGCGCGGCACATTTGTTACATATATCCTCAGAGAATCCTCCATTTACGTGGGTTTCTGTTCAATGATCATCGCTCTTTGCTCCGTTGTCAACGATCTGAAACCGACTGGATGGGCATGGCCAGCGGTTTGCTTTGCAACGCTTGTCACTCTACGAGAGCTGTGGGGCTGCGGATCGGACCTGCGTGATTTCAACGGTTGGCTATCTTCAACTGGGTCTGGGGCCCATTCGCCATAAGAGGACTGAACGAATCAGGCGCTTCTTTCCGCGAAGCTAGAGTGGGCAGCGCAACTCATAACGCCTAAATGCCCGCGCCCTCGCCTCAATGACGGCCATGCGGGCGTCGCGTTCGGTGTCGTCGGTGTGGGGGGATTGGGCCGTCGCTTGGCCGGGCCACTTGCGGTAGAGGAGGCCGTATTCGCGGGTGAAGTGGCCGGGGCTGACCGTGTTGAGGGCCAGGAGGAGGCCCGTGTCCTCGGAGGCGGGGAGGGCCATCCAACCGCCCAGGGCGAGGAGGAGGTCGCGGCGGACGAAGAGGGTCGCCGGGTGGACCTGGGCGCGGAAGTTGTGGGCTTTCCAGTGGGTGACGACGGCGCCGGGGGGGATGGGGCCGTCGGCGGGGTCTTGGTCGAAGCCGGCGGTGGTGCCGTCGGGGAGGAGGTCCAGGACGCGGGAGGTGGTCCAGCCGAGGGCGGGGTCGGCTTCGAGGAGGGCCAGGTCGCGGGCGAGGGCGCCCGGGGTCAACTGGTCGTCGGCGTCGAGGACTTTGACGTAGGGGCCGTGGGCGTAGGCGAGGGCCATGGTGCGGGCGACGCCGGGGCCGCCGGGGCGGCCCTGGTGGAAGGTGATGCGGGGGTCGTCCGGGACGTGGGGGGAGACGGCGTCGCCCTGGCCGTCCTCCTGGATGATCCAGTGCCAGTCCCAGCCGGCGGGGAGTTCCTGGGCGACGAGGGACTTGTACGCGTCCGCGAGGTACGGGGCGGCGGGGGCGTGGACGGCCGTGATGACGTCGATGCGGCGGTCCGCCACGGCGGTCACCACCTTTCCAGAGGGGTGACGAAGGACATGACGGTGCGGTCGCCCGGCAACCGGATGACGGAGTGCTCCACCACGCGGCCGTCGGTGTCGTACGAGGTCTTGCCGACGACGATCAGCGAGGTGCCCGGGGGGAGTCCTAGTTCCTCGGCCTCTTCGGCGGACGGCGGACGGGCGAGGACGCGTTCTTCGATGCGCTCCAACTCGATCCCGATGGAGTGGAGTTGGCTCTGTGTGCCGCCGGGCCAGGGTTCGTTGGTGGCGTCCAGGAGATCGGGGTTCGCGGCGACGACGTCGCGTACGAGGTAGGAGTCGACCAGGCTGAAGGGGTGCGCCTCGGCCTGATAGCGGGTGCGGTAGGTGCGTTCGAGCATGGCCGTGCCGGCGGGCACGCCGAAGATCTCCGCCAGTTCCTCGCCCGCGTCGACCACTTCGTAGGACGCGTGGAACACCAGATCGTCCACTTCGAGGCCGGTGTCGTGCTCCGTCGCGCCGGTTTTCCTCCGCTGCTGCTCAGGCTCGCGGGCGCGGGACTTCTCCCACTGGTGGCGGGTGTTGGACCGCTTCACCGGGGTGCGGGGCCGGCGGACGAAGTTGCCGCGGCCGTGCTGCTTCTCGATCAGGCCCTCGGCTTGGAGGAGTCCCAGCGCTTGGCGCAGCGTGGGGAGGCTTTTTCCGTACCGCTCCACGAGGGTCGTCTCCGCCGGGAGACGGTCGCCGGGGGCCAGGTCACCTGCGCGGATGCGGTCGCGCAGGTCGTCAGCGATGCGTTCGTACGCCTTGGCCATGCGGGTCACCGTCCTGATCGTGAGGGCGGCTCCAGCATACAAGTCCTCAAGAGGTCTTGACGAGTGAGGCATGGGTGCCTCATAGTCATCACTACTCATAAAGAGGACTTGAAGACAGGTTCTCTTGAGGAGAAGCACGGATAGCGCCCGGAAGGCCCTTGCCAGGGGTCCGAAGGCAGCGCCGGCCCCTTGAGAACTCCATAGAGCGCCTGAACGAACGAGTGCTTTTGATCCCGGCACGGCTGCTGTGAGCTGCGGTGCCGGAGGTCATGACCACTCGTCTCGTGAGCCGATGGCACAAGCCGTCGTCCCAGCGCGGACGCCGCCGTCGGCTCTCCCACCCCCAACTTCAGGAGAGTCATGTGCACGTACGGAGGTCGGTGTGAAGTCCTCGCCGATGAGGGCGAGTTACTCGATGACCCGGAGTTCCTTCGGGAGCTGTTCCTCGGCGTCCCGGGTGAGGCGGATGACGAACGTGCCGCTCGGCAGGCGGCGGCCCGCGACGTACTCGCCGAGTGGCTGGAAGAGGGCGCCTCCGACGCGCTCGCCAGGGAGGACGCGGTCTGTGCGCTGTGGCTCGGTGGCGTCGCGCTGCTGAGGAGCAGTCGCCTGGCCGGTCGACCCACGTGGTTCGGGGAGGCGGCGTGATCGCGTCGCCGGCCATGCTGGTAAGCGGCGGGCTCGTCCTCGCCGGCCTCGTCGTATGGCGAGCTGTCCGACATCTGCGGCGCGGCACGCCGGCTATCCGGGTCGCCGCCCTCGCCGCGGTCGGCTGCACCGCCTACAGCGCTGATACGTCGTGGCGGTTCGCCGCCGACTACCTCGACATGGCCGGTGCGGTCGAGCGCGCGGCGATGTTCGGTGCTGCCGAACTGTCTCTGTTCGCCACCGCGTTGATGGCGCGGCAGAACCTCAACGGGCCGAACGCGGCACCCGGCGTCCCCGGGGTCCTGGTGTGGGCGATCACCGGTGTGCAGATCATTCCGGCGTACGCCGAATCCGGGCCGGTCGGCGGGACCGTACGCGCCTTCGTCGGCCCGGTCATGGCCGCGATGCTCTGGCACCTCGCCATGGGGATCGAGCTGCGGCACCGGAAGCCCGAGGCATCGTCCAACGGCTTCGGGGCGTTGGTGGCAAGGGAGTTGCGTGAGCGTCTCCTCTCCCGGCTCGGCGTCGCCGAGCGGCACCGGGACGCGGCCCAGATCACTCGCGACCGGGCCACCGTACGAGCGGTCGCTCTCGCGTCCCGCCTCGCGGAGATGAGTCCCGCCCAGCGGGACAAGCGGCGCGGGCGGCGTATCGCTCGCCGGCTGTCGGTCGCGGTCGCCCGCGCCTCGGTCGGCAGTGACCGCGAGCAGCGGCGCGTACTGCTCGACCAGCTCGCCGCACGGCGGAACGCGGCGGCGCTGGCGACCATTGAATTGGCATCGCCATGGGGTGAACGTTCACCGGACCCCGCCGCGTCCGCTCTCGCCGCGCGGACCCGGGACGAAATGGCGCGGGCCACCGCGAGCATCCGCCGCTACCCGCGCACGCTGTTCACCGACCTTCCGCCGGTGGACGGCGCGGAAGGCGGCAGCCGATCACCTGAACGCGCCGCCCCCGCCAAGCTCGGCACCGCCGAGGCCATGGCGGCGATCGAGCGCGGGTGGGCCGACGGTCTGAGCGTCCGCGAGACGGCGCGGCGGGCGACGCGCGCGCCGAGTTACGTACACGACGTGTTCGTACGGCTCGACACCGAACGCGGCGGGCGTTCACTGAACGGTTCGGCGTCGAGAGGCTAGGACGCGAAGGCGGCGATCAAGGTCTCGGCCCGCAAACGCAGTTCGGCGTCGGACACGCCTGTCACGCGCACCGCGGTCTCGCGTCCGCCGACGCAGTTGGCGAGGTGGACGTCGACCTGGTGGAGCGGGCCTGCGAGCGGATAGCTGTACCAGCCGTCCGGCTGTTCGTCGTCAGTGTCGGTGAGTCCCGTGTGAATGGTCTGCCAGTCCGTGGGGTCGAAGTCGTAGCCGACGTAGTGAGCCACCAGACCGAGGAATCGCCTGGTGTTCTCGCTCCATATCCAGCCTCCGACCAGGTCTTCCACAACTGCTCCTGCCGTTCAGTGCACTTCTCCAACGCCGGGGCTCGGCCGCTGCTTTGGCGGGTAGGGCCGGGCCCCGGCATTCCCTTCAACCAGGAAAGGAATCGCCAGTGAATCACGACAAGCAGGACCCGGGTGGGGCGCCGTTAGCGTCCGCCCCGGTGGTCACGGTCGACGCACCGCGCGGTCCGAGCGGACCGGGGCTGGTCGATCGCGTACGTGGCGCCAAACGGCGGCCGGTTGTGCCGGCGTGGGCGCGGTCGCGCCGGGAGTTCGGGGCCGCAGGCAAGGGGGTGGTCGCGTACGCCGGGCATGTCAGCGCGTATCACGCGGTGCGAACGCCCTGGTATGCGTGCCGACTTACGCTTCGGGCGCCGCGGGGAGTCGCCCGCGTCGTCGGGGGCTCGCTGCGGTGGCTGGTCGACGCCGAGGGCGAGCCGTTGCGGCAGGCCGCGGCGACGCGCGAGGACATCGAGGAGTATCTGAAGCTCTCGCGGCAGCGGGATCGGCGGGTGCGGTGGCGGTCGGTCGTTGGACTCGTCGCGACGGTCGTCGTGCCCGTGGTCGGTATCGGTCTGTACGTGCTGGCGCCGGTCTGGCTGCTCGCGTTGTCGGGTGTGGCAGCCGTGATGGTGATGGGACGGCTCGGGCAACCGGCTGATGATCCGGTTATCCACAGGACTGTGGAGATTCCCAAGGCATCGAAGCTCACGAGCGACATCGTGCTACGGGCCCTGGGCGCGCTCGGTATCCCCGCGATCAACCAGGCACAAGCCAAGGGCGGACCCGGTTTCGCCTTCACCTCACCGATCACTCGCGACGGTCCCGGCTGGCTCGCCGAGGGTGACCTCCCGTACGGCGTCACCGTCATCGACGTGATCGACCGCCGCGAGCGGCTCGCGTCCGGACTGCGGCGTCCGCTCGGCTGCGTGTGGCCGGAGGCGGTGCCGGACGAGCACACCGGCAGGCTGCGGCTGTGGGTCGGTGACCAGGACATGTCGCAGACGAGGCAGCCGAAGTGGCCGCTCCTGGACGTCAAGCCGCTGGATCTGTTCAAGGCGCAGCCGTTCGCAACCGACCAGCGCGGGCGGTGGGTGGTGACGTCCCTGATGTAAGTGTCCGGGATCGTCGGCGCCGTGCCCAGGATGGGCAAGACCTTCCTTCTGCGACTGTTGCTGCTGATCGCGTGCATGGACCCGCGGGCGGAGGTGCACGCGTACGACCTCAAGGGGACGGGCGATCTGTCGACCGTCGGCCGCGTCGCTCATCGCTACCGGGCGGGCGAGGAAGAGGACGACATCGCGTACGCCCTCGCCGATCTCCGGGAACTGCGGGCCGAGTTGAGGCGGCGGGCGAAGGTCATCCGTGAACTGCCCAAAGATCTCTGTCCCGAGTCCAAGGTCACGTCGGCACTGGCGGACATGAGGAAGCTGGGGCTGCACCCGATCATCGTCGGCGTAGACGAGTGCCAGAAGTGGTTCGAACACCCCACGCACGGAGGCGAGTTCGAGGAGCACTGCACCGACCTCGTCAAACGCGGTCCCGCTCTGGGGATGACGCTGCTGCTCGCCACGCAGCGGCCGGACTCCAAGTCGCTGCCGACGGGCATCTCCGCGAACGCCACGCTGCGGTGGTGCCTCAAGGTCATGGGCCAGATCGAGAACGACATGGTGCTCGGCACCGGCTCGTACAAGCGGGGCATCCGCGCCAATCTGCTCGCCTGGGCGGACAAGGGCATTGCGTGGTTCGTCGGCGAGGGCTCGGACGCGCGGGTCGTGCGCTCCGTCTACCTGGACGCCGTCACCGCTGACGCGCTCGCGCTGAAGCTGTACGAGCTGCGCAAGGCCGCCGGCCGACTCACCGGGCATGCGCTCGGCGAGGAACCCGAGGCCGGGACCGCCACCTCGTACGACCTCCTCGCCGATCTCCTCACCGCCATCCCGGCCGGGACGTCGAAGACGTGGAGCGAGGACATCGTCGCCCGCCTCGCCGAACTCCGGCCGGACGTCTACGGCGAGTGGGGGCCGGAGCAACTGGCCGCCGCCGTCAAGCCGTACGGCATCCGCACCGTGCAGGTATGGGGAACGACGGAGGACGGCAAGGGGGCGAATCGGCGTGGGGTGCGGCGAGCCGATGTGCTCGCTGCCATCGACAGGCGGGATGCGCGGTCAGCGAAAACGTATGTCCACCTCACAATCTTCAAAGATCTTCATGAGTACGTCGAACCATTCGGTGTGGCCGTCGGGGGCGACTCGCTGAAGCGCTGAAACGGATGCAGCGCTGTCCTTCCAGACGAGGATGAAGGGCGTCCTCGCGCCCCAGCGCCCACCAAGGCAGTCGTCGATGGCGCTGAGGTTCCAGCCGAAGTAGCCTCCGGGACCGTTCACGGCCTCGCCCAGAGCGCAGTAGAAGCTGAACTCGTCCGTGACGTGGCTGCCGTCGAGTTCGTAGACGGTACCGGGTGGGCGGTCATCCTTCGGGCGATTCGAGCGCCGGTAGAGCGCCACCGACATCCAGGCATGACGGCCGTCGCGATCAAGGTCGTGCCACAGGCCGACGCGGTCCAGCGTGCCAGTCCGGATCAAGCGCCAGGGCCACTCCGCCTGGGCGGGGAGCGCATTGCACCACAGGCTCACCGTCAGGTCGTAGCGGTCGCTTCCGTAGCGGATTGAGGGCCTGCGGTCCTCGACCGTCAGCCAGTTGACGAAATACGAGCCAAGTCGTCGGCCCGACCGCTCGTCCAGGAAGTCGAGATCCGCGTTGCCCACTTGTGCGCGTTTGGTGCCGATGCGGTCGGCTGCCGTCAGCAGCGCGCCTCGCGGGTCGCAGCCCCGCAACTCCACCCGGCGTCGACCGTCGTCGTCCAGCGGCACGAACAGCCCGCTCGCGTCCTGGACGTAACCCCAGAAGTCGTCCGGGTCGTCGTCACTCGTCAGCGCGTACCGCGCTCCCGCCGCATCGCCGGAAGAGCTCATCTGTCCCCCCTGATCGCCCGCGCGATCGTACGCGGCAGCCAGCCTCACGCGCCCGGTAATTCTCCGGCCCCGGCTAGCACCGCACCCCGCTAGGTCTAGCACCTCCGCTAGCGATTCGCAGGCCCCCTGACCTGCTCTCTAGTCGCTAGCGGCGCACTTCTCGCATGCCCTGATTCCGCCCTGGAAGGGGTTCTCATGCCATCTTTCACCGCCGCTATAGCGCTCATCGTCGTGGCACTGTCCTGCTACGCCGCGTTGTGCGCCGCGAGTCCGCTCGGCAGTTGCCGCAAGTGTCATGGCTTCGGCTTCAAGGTCAAGCAGAACCGGCGCGGGCGGATCGTCCGCGGCCGGCCGTGTCGGCGCTGCCAGGGATACGGGCAGCGGGTCCGTGTCGGGCGGCATCTCTACAACGTCGCGACCCGGCTGCACCGCGAGGGGACGCGCTGATGATCTTCAGTATTTCCGCCCTCGTGCTCTTCGGCGCACTGCTCGCTCTCCTGATGCGCTTCCGAGCGGTCGGAGCGGGGGCGGCTGTCGTCGCGCTGCTCTTCGGCTTCTACCTCGCGCGCAGCGACGCCGCGCCGTCCGTCGACCAGATCATGTCCGCACTTCGGGGCGCCATCCCCAGCTCCGGCAAGTGACCTCGTAAGGAGGCACCTTCATGTGTACGCCCGCTCTCGCGGCATCGCAGCCGCACCTTTCCCTGATGGCCGTCGGCGAACTCCGCGACGTCCTCACCGCGCTCGAACTCGGCCAGGGCCCCACCGCCGTCGCCGGGCTCATGGCCATCGACGCCGAGTCCTGGCAGGCCATCGAGCAACGGCTCGCCGCCGTCGGCGGCGACCTGCGCGCCGTGCTCCAGGCCGCGTCCGTCGGCGCCCCGGTCCTCCCGCACCTGGCCTGACGCTCCCCTGTGCGAGCCCAACCTCCGTCCACAAGAAGGAGGTTGGGCTCGTGCGGAGGACCGGACAGCCCGCCCGGCCCGCCCAACGGAGGAACTCCATGCCCGACATCGCCCCGGAATGGCACCTCAGCCTGACCGACAGCGTGTACGCCCTCGGCGCAGCCGCCCGCGAACTGCGCACCGCCCACAGCCACGCCCGCCATACCGCGTGGGCCGCCGACCCCGCCCGTATCGTGCCCGTGGTCGGACTGCTCACCGTGCCCGACGCCGAGCCCGTGGCCCCGCACGACGAAGCGCTCTGGCAGCTCAGCGACCTCTACATGGTGCTGGAGCACCACACGCACGAGCTGTACGAGAACGCTGCGCTCGGTTATGCGCACGGTGCCGCCGCGGCCGTCGCCGCCGTCCTGCGCAGCGAGCGGCCCCGGCACGTCGAACTCCCCCGCGACCGGCACGGCAGCTACGCCGTGACCGCCGACGGACTCCCCGACGTCAGCCCGTCCCTCACACGGGACGCCGGCAGCGCAGAACTCGCCGACCTCCGCACCCGGGTCATCGCGTGCGAACCCGCCGACGGGGAGGAGGAGTTCACCGTCGAACTCGCCGACGCCGCGTACGCGTACGGCGAGCGCGCCGAGCGTACGCTCCAGCACCTCATCCGCTTCGCGGACGCCCACGGCTTCCTTCAGGCGGGCTGACCGTGGCCCACACCCGCCCCCTGCACGCCCACATGATCCACTCCTGGGACGGCGCTGCGTGGGAAGTCTTCGTCGCCGAGCCCGACGAGGCCCGCTGGCCGCACATCCCGTTCCCGGTCGGTGACGGCGTCCCCACCATCAGCGCCCGCACCGCCGCGCTGCGCGCCCTCGGCTACGCCCCGCTCACCGCGGACACCGCGTGGGAGTGGATGGAGACCTTCTTCGAGGGCGACCCCGAGGGCACCGTCTCGCTGATCGCCAGCGTCAAGGTCACACCGGCCAACGCGACTTGACTTCGCCCGGGGCAGCGGCCAATCCGCCAAGAACGCCCGCTGCCCCGGCCCTCCCATCCCGAACACGACACAGGAGGAGCCACCAGCATGCCCCACAACTCCCCGCCCGCGCGGCGCGGCAGCCGCGCACCGGGCCGTCCGCGCCCGCCGGCGCGACACCCGAGCCTGAAGCTCCTCGAAGTCCTGGACGAGATCGGCATGTCCAGGTCCGCCTTCTACCGGATGCGGGCGCGAGGCAAGGCGCCGAAGTGCATCAAGCTCCCGAACGGCCAGATCCGCGTGCGACAGAGCGATCTCGACTCCTGGCTTGAGGGCCACGAAGAGTCCACCTTCTGACGCCCTCCGAACGATGACGTCGGGGGTGCATGCCCCTCGGCGTGCGCCCCCGCCCAGGGGAGAAGCAATGCTCACCTACGACGTAAAGATCTGGGGCATTCGGAAGCGCCCCGACCGAGCGACGCCTTTCCAGCTCCGTTGGCGAGTCGGGACGCCGCCGCACTCCAAGAGCTACAAGATCAAGGAACAGGCAGACGGCCGCCGTTCGGAGCTTCTGGCCGCTCTGCGCAATCGCGAACAGTTTGACGATACGACGGGGCTCCCGGCATCCGAGTTCCACCGTCTCCAGTCCCCGACGTGGTTCGCGCACGCGTGCGCCTACGCCAAGATGAAGTGGCCGAACTCGTCGGCCAAGCACCGCGCCGGCATCGCCGAGGCCCTCGCCACGATCACGCCCGTTCTCATCAGGGACACTCGGGGTGAGCCGACGCGACAGGTTCTCAGGGCGGCTCTCTATTCCTGGGCCTTTCGCTTCAACCGTGATGGCCACACCGGGGAGTTGAAGCCTCGGCAGGAGACGGAGGATGCCTCGGCGGACATCGCCGCTGCGTTGGAGTGGATCAGACGCAAGTCGGTCGACGCGAGCGAACTCGAGAAGCCTGCCCATTTACGCGCCGTTCTCGACGCCATCTCCCTCCGGATGGATGGAACGAATGCTGCGGAGACGACCATCCATCGGAAGTACACGGTCTTCGGCAACTCGCTTCGCTACGCAGTCGAACGGGAAGTCCTGGCTTCCTTTCCTCTGGGGAAGGTCGACTGGAAACCGCCGGAGACCGACGACGAGATCGACTTTCGGTACGTGCCCAGCCCTGGGCAAGCTCGACGGCTCATCGCGGCGGCTCGGGAACAAGGTCCGCGCGGCGAACACTTGGCAGCGTTCTTCGGATGCCTCTATTACGTATTACGCCGCCATGCGGCCCGCCGAGGTCGCCGCACTCGGCGACAGCGCATGCCGAATTCCGGCTGCGCCGAAGAAAGGTGAGGCCGAGACGGAGTGGGGCGAACTGCTGCTCTCGGAGAGCCGACCCGAGGTCGGCTCGGGATGGACCGACGACAGCGCTTCCTACGACAAGCGCGGCCTGAAGCGTCGTGCCCGCAAGGCGACGCGCTCGGTACCGATCCCGCCCGTACTCGTCGGAATGCTCCGCATGCACCGGGCGACGTACGGCACCTCCTCTGACGGACGCTTCTTCCGTGCGGCGAACGGCGGGCGAGTCCGTTCTACGGAGTACACGGAGGTCTGGAAGGCCGCGCGGCAGAAGGCACTCTCGGCGGAAGATGTCGTGACACCCCTCGCGGAGGTCCCGTACAGCCTCCAGCACGCGAGCGTCTCCCTCTGGCTCAGTTCCGGCGTCGACCCGGCCGAGGTCGCCCGTCGCGCCGGTCACAGTGTCGCGGTCCCCTTCCGCTTCTACACGAAGGTCATCAAGGGCCGTCAAGACCAGGACAACGACCGCATCGCCCGCGCTCTCGCGGAACAGGCCGAACTCCCCGAGTGAGGACCGCGAGAGCCGCGGAACCGGTCATACCTGGTCCATATGCGATGGGGTGCGGCGGCTAGGGCGTTTCTTGCGGATCATCGGATCGTTGGTCTGGGTGTGTCGTTGAGTGATGCGCAGTGGGCGAGGATCGAGCCGTTGCTGCCGGATCGGACGCATCGGCGGGGTGGGCGGTGGCGGGATCACCGGCAGGTGATCGACGCGATCGCGTTCAAGTACCGCACCGGACGCCATGGATGGATCTGCCCGAGCACTTCGGATCGTGGAAGGGCGCTCACAACCGGCTGCGGATGTGGGCCGCGGACGGGACCTGGGAGAAGGTCTTCACCGCACTGCTGGCCCAGGCCGCCGCCGAAGGCGACCTCGACTGGGTCGTCGCGGTCGACTCCACGATCGTCCGCGCCCATCAGCACGCGGCCGGGGCCCGTCAAAAGGGGCCCCGGCCGGCGAGCCTGCCGACCATGCCCTCGGACGGTCCCGCGGCGGACTGACCACCAAGATCCACCTCGTTACGGACGGCCGATGCCGACCCTTGGGCTTCGTCCTCACGCCGGGACAGGCTGGCGACGCGCCTGCGTTCACCCAGGTCATGGCCCGCCTACGGGTGCCAAGACCGACAGGGCGGCCGCGGACGACACCAGATGTGGTCCTGGCGGACAAGGCGTACTCCTCCCGCGCCATCCGGTCCCATCTGCAACGACGAGGGATCCGCACAGTGATCCCGCAGCCCGCGGACCAGGCCGCAAACCGCAAACGGCTCGGCAGCCGCGGCGGCCGTCCGCCGGCCTTCGACCGCGACGCCTACAAACAACGCAACACCGTCGAACGGTGCATCAACAAGCTCAAGCAGTGGCGCGGCCTCGCCACCCGCTACGACAAGACCGCCACCATCTACCTCGCCGGACTCCACCTCGCCGCCATCCATATCTGGTCAGCAAGATGATCCGAAAGAAACGCCCTAGGGCCGCGAGACAGCCCCGCGGGGGCGGGGAGCACGTCGCCTCAGCCGCGTCGATATCCGCACGCAGGGGAACAGCCCCGCGGGTGCGGGGAGCACTGGACGCCGATGGCGGTGGCGATCTCGGACTCGGGAACAGCCCCGCGGGTGCGGGGAGCACACGCCGATGGTGACGAGCGCCTGGCCGAGCTTGGGAACAGCCCCGCGGGTGCGGGGAGCACAAGTGGATCACCGGCGGCCAGCGGGCGGATCTGGAACAGCCCCGCGGGTGCGGGGAGCACCCGAGCCAGCCGTCTCGCAACTCGTTGCCGACGGGAACAGCCCCGCGGGTGCGGGGAGCACAGTAAATGACCTGGCGGTTTATGCGAGGCGAGAGCTGATTTTACTTACGTTGAGAGAATCGGACATTTCGACCATCATTTCGTCGGAGACCTGCCCCTACCTCCACGGTCAGTCCAACCCCGCCCGCTGTCCTGCACGCCGCATGATCGGACGACTACGCACTATCCCCCATCACTCTCGCACTGAGTCGGCGTCAGGCAACAGGCCGAAGCCGGAGTGAGATGAAGCCACGACAGTAGCGCTGCCCCCCGGGGCTTCGCGGTCGACCGACCTCTGGGAACGGATTGATGGAGCGGGAAGACGGCGCGGTTGCGGCCTCGTTGGGAGACGCCCGAAGGTGCAGTCCCCGAGCGGGCGCATGCGCTGGACAGAGACCGAGGGGGTGTTTGTTCATGAGTGAGCGTGAACCCTGGTCCACGTCTGGTCCATACGCGCTGGTCGACAGTGGGAATCCGAGGCACACGCCCGGGACGCACAACAGGTGGGGCCGGGTCTCGACGGTGTCGAGCCCCGGCCCCACCTGCATGTTCACCGCTGTCGCGGAGGCTGTGGGATTTGAACCCACGGTGACATCGCTGCCACGACGGTTTTCAAGACCGTTCCCTTAGGCCGCTCGGGCAAGCCTCCCCGCGCTGGGGCGCGGGGACAGCTTAGTGGGTCAGTTGCTGTCGCCGGTGCGCTGGCCGAGGGTGACGGTGGTGGTGTGGGTGGTGCCGTTGCGGGTGTAGGTGATGGTGGCCTTGTCGCCGGGGGAGTGCTGCCAGATTTCGCCGATGAGGGTCTGGCCGCTGTCGATGAGGGTGTCGTCGAACTTGGTGATGACGTCGCCGGGCTTGAGGCCGGCGGCGGCGCCGGGGCCGCCGGCGGTGATGGCGGAGCTGGAGTCGGTGGAGATCTTGGCGCCGTCGCCCTGGTATTGGGTGTCGAGGCTGACGCCGATCACCGGGTAGACGGGCTGGCCGGTCCTGATGAGCTGGTCGGCGACGCGCTTGGCCTGGTTGATCGGGATCGCGAAGCCGAGGCCGACGCTGCCGCCCTGGGTGCCGGGGTCGTTGTTGCCGGCCGGCTGGATGGCGGAGTTGATGCCGATGACGGCGCCGTTGGCGTTGAGGAGGGGGCCGCCGGAGTTGCCGGGGTTGATCGAGGCGTCGGTCTGGATGGCGCTCATGTAGGAGGCGCTGCTGCCCTGGCCGTCGCTGGAGGCGACGGGGCGGTGGACGGCGCTGACGATGCCGGTGGTGACGGTGCCGGAGAGGCCGAAGGGGGCGCCGATGGCGATGGTGGCGTCACCGACCTGGGCCTGGTCGGAGTTGCCGAGCGGCAGCGGGGTGAGCTTGACGCCGCTGGCGTTCTTGAGCTTGATGACGGCCACGTCGTAGCCCTGGGCACGGCCGATGACGGAGGCGTCGTACGTCTTGCCGTTGGAGAAGGTGACGGTGAGCTTGCCGCCGTCGGCGGCCGGGGCGACCACGTGGTTGTTGGTGAGGATGTGGCCCTCGGTGTCGTAGACGAAACCGGTGCCCGTACCGCTCTCCTGGCTGCCGCTGGCCTTGATGGTGACGACGCTCGGCAGGGCCTTGTTGGCGATGCCCGCGACCGACGTCGGGGCGCGGTTGAACGCCTTCTGGCTGCCGGAGTCGGAGACGGTGGTGGAGGAGGTGGAGTTGGAGTTGTCGT
Source organism: Actinacidiphila alni (assembly GCF_900112845.1). Taxonomy (GTDB): domain Bacteria; phylum Actinomycetota; class Actinomycetes; order Streptomycetales; family Streptomycetaceae; genus Actinacidiphila; species Actinacidiphila alni. The sequence continues at coordinate 409,839 of NZ_FONG01000002.1, read as the reverse complement.
TGTGGTCGGCGATCGCGTAACCGACACCGCCGCCGACACCGCCCGCGACCAGCGCGGCCACCAGGACGGCGGCGACCATGCCGCCGATGCCGCGGCGCTTGCGGCCGTCGTTCGGCGGCGGCGGGACGTGGGTGCCCCAGGCCGGCGGCAGCCCGCCGGGGCCACCGGGCTGACCCGGCTGTCCGGGCTGGCCCGGGTGTCCCGCGCCGGAGCCGGGCGTACCGGGCGTACCGGGCGCGTTCGCCGCGCCGTAGGGGGACGACGGCGCGGCGAACGGGTCGTGCGGCGCTCCGTGACCGGCGTGCGCACCGTGGTGCTGCGGGCCGCCGTGCCCCGGCGCGGCCGGCGGCTGCTCGGCCGCGAAGACGGCGGCCGCCGCCGGCGGGGTGTTGTACGGGGACGGCGGGCCGGTCGGCGGCGCGTACGGGGAGCGCTCCGGGGCCGGCGGCGCGGCGGGCGCCGACGCGGGAGGCGCAGGGGCCCGGTAAGGGTCCGGTGAGGGAGGCACCGGAGCCGCGTCCCGGATCTCCGGCAGGACCTCCGTCCGCGACTCGCCCGATTCGCCGACCTCACTCGACGATTCCGACGATTCCGACAAGTCCGAGGACCTCGGCGCGGCCGGGGGTACGGCGGGGGCGGGTGCGGGGGCCGCCGGGGCACCGTCGGACGCGGGCGCTGCCGACTCCGCAGCCGGGCCGGAGCCGGCTTCGTTCTCGGTGCTCACAGCGTTTCTCCTCAGAGTCAGGTCAGGTTCAGAACAAGGTCGGGACAAGTTCGGTGGGCCGAACACAGCATTTCCCACCGCGTGTCGGACCGCCGTAAGCGGTAGCTGTGCATCTCCGCGTGCCCGCCGTACGGGCCATGACTCGTACGGTCCGTGGCACGGGTTCGCCGGGGGTCCGGTGGCACCATGACACGGTGACATTCGCGCGCGCGGTCCCGGAGCCGTTCCCGGACGGACGACCTGTGCAGGTCGTCGCCCACAGGGGCGCCTCCGCGGACGTACCAGAACATACGCTCGCCGCGTACCGGAAAGCCATCGAGGACGGGGCGGACGCCCTGGACTGCGACGTACGGCTGAGCGCGGACGGCGAGCTGGTGTGCGTGCACGACCGGCGGGTGGACCGTACGTCCGACGGCCGCGGCCCCGTCTCCGGCATGACCCTCGCCCAACTCTCCGAACTCGATTTCGGTTCCTGGAAGGACCGTGGGAAGGACCGCGGGAAGGACGAGGACGGGGGAGAACGAGGGATCCTCACGCTGCACCGCCTCCTCGAACTGGTCGCGGACACCGACCGCCGCGTGGAGCTGGCGATCGAGACGAAGCACCCGACGCGCTGGTCGGGCCAGGTCGAGCGGCGACTGCTCGACCTGCTGCGGCACTTCGGCCTCGACCGGCCGGCGCCGGGCGAGGCCGCGCGGGTCCGGGTGATGAGCTTCTCGCCGCGCGCGCTGCGCCGGGTACGGCTGGCGGCGCCCGCCGTACCGACCGTCTTCCTCCTCCGGCACCTGCTGCTGCCGCGGCGCGCGGGCGGCCGGCTGCCGGCGGGCGTCGGGATCGCGGGGCCGAGCATGCGGATCGTGCGCGCCGACCCCGGATACGTGGCGCGTTTGCGCCACGCCGGGCATCGCGTGCATGTGTGGACGGTGGACGAGCCGGCCGATGTGGATTTGTGTGTACGGCTCGGCGTCGACTCCATCATCACCAACCGCCCTGGTGCGGTTCTGTCGCAACTGGGCCGTTGAACTCCCCGGATATCCGCAGGCCACAGCAGGAAGCAACAGACAACAGCCGATATCGACAGGCGACAGTCGTCACAGGTCGTGCTCCGGCGCGTTCGGACCGTGTCCGGGCGGTGATCGGCGGCTTTCGTACGTCAGGAATGTGTACGGAGTGCGTCAATAGATCGCGGTTGGCTTGTTTCCGGCCGAGTCCCAGAGGGCATCCCTCCCATGGCGTGGGGTGAAGGAGGTCTCGGGGGTGTCGTTGATGGTGGCGCAGGAGGTGCCGACGTCGTCGACCATGGCCCTGCCCCATGGTCCGACCGGCGTTGCCGTGGCACGCCGGAAACTACGCAGCGAATTGTGCGCGCAGGACGTGCCGGAGCCGGTGATCGACGACGCCGTCCTCATCCTCTCCGAGCTGCTCAGCAACTCCTTCCGGCACGCCCGCCCGCTGGAGGACCGCGGTGGCGGCGCGAACGGCACCGCGGCCAAGGACAAGGGCGCCGGTCGTACGGCCGGGGCCGACTGCGGGATACGCGCCGCCTGGGCGATAGGCGAGGACGGACTGCTCGCGGTCGAGGTGACCGACGGCGGCGGCCCCACCCGGCCACGCCCGTCCAGCCCCTCGCTGAGCGCGCGCGGCGGGCGCGGCCTGGGCATCGTCGGCACTCTGTCGCTGCGCTGGGGCGTACGGGACGACGCGCCCGGCGAGGTGACGGTCTGGGCGGTGCTTCCGGTACGGGCCCGGCACGCGCGGCGCGACACACAACTGACGGTCGGCGGCCGGCCCGGCCACACCGCCGGCTCCCTCGACCTCGCCGATTCGCTCGAAGCGCTCGGAGCCCTGGGGGTGCTGGACGACCTCGCGCCGGTCACGGCGCCGGCCGACCTCAACCGTGCCGAGGACCGTACCGAGGACCGCGCCGGGGCCCGGCCCGTACGGGACGGCGGCTCCACGCACCGCTGAGTCATCGCCGTCACGGCGACCGGGGCGCGTACGCCGTGGTCCGTCGGCGGGCCCGCCGAGCGCTAGGCTCACGGCCGGAACACCGCCGTTACGGGAGAGACCGAGCCATGGCCAAGAAGCGCGCGACCGCTACCGCGACGAAGACGAAAGTGAAGTCCCTGGCGAACGGTGACGTTCCCGTGGTCGGCGCTCGCGAGCCCTGCCCGTGCGGGTCGGGGCGCCGCTACAAGGCGTGCCACGGGCGGGAGGCCGCGCACGCGGCGACCGAGCTGGTGCGTCGGCCGTTCGAGGGGCTGCCCGGCGAGTGCGACTGGGTCGCGCTGCGCGAACTGGTGCCGGCCGCGACCGCCGCGCTCACCCTCAAGGACCCGCTGCCCGACGGGGTGCCGTCCGTGACGCTCGGCACCGTGCTGCCCATGGCCTGGCCGGGGCTGCGCCGCGACACCGGCGCGGTGCTGCTCGGCCTCCAGAACGAGGCCGCCTCCGGCGACGTCAGCCGCGACCTCGCCGACACCCTGCTGCGGGCGCTCACCGCGACGCCCGGCTCCCCCGTCGAGGGGCGCCGCCCGGCCGCCGACGCGCCGCGGCTGCAGGATCTGCTCGACCTGGACGCGGCGTTCGTGCCCGAGGTGCACACCGGCTTCGAATTCTGGCTGGAGGACGCCGAGGCGGCCACCGGTGAGGTGGCGGCGTCGCTGGAGCGCGCCAACGAGGCGGCGATTCCCACGGTGCGGCTGAGCGGGGTGGACGCGGCGTACTGGTGCGAGACGCCGGAGAAGAACCACCTTCGGTGGGTGATGCCGCACGCGGAGGAGGAGTTGCTCGACGCTCTGGCGCGGCTGCACGCCGCCGGGGTGTCGTCGCTCGGCGACGGTACGCGGCTGGTCGGGTCCTTCCGGGCGCACGGGCTCGTGGTGCCGGTCTGGGACCTGCCGGTCGGGATGGGGGCGGACGAGGTGGAGAAGCCGGCGGCTTCCTTCGGCGAGCGGCTCGCCGAGTCGCTCGCGGCGGGGGGTGCGTTGTCCGCCGAGGAGCGGCGGGCTCGCAGCGGTTTCACCAACCGGCAGATCACCCTCAGCTGACCCTCCTCCGGAGGGGGGGTACGCGACAGGGGCTCGGCCCCTGTCCCCGCACCTCTGCGGAGGAGGGTGCCCCTCCTGGGCGAGGTAGCGGAGGAGGGTGCCCCTCCAGGGGCGCGGGGAACTGCGCGGCCCGCCCCCACCGGCCGGCGGTCGCAAAACAACAGCGTCTGCCCCGCTGGGGGCGGCTTTTTCCTGAAGGCCCGCGCGGGCTGAGCGCGCAGTTCCCCGCGCCCCTGATGGTGAACGTCCTCCGCATGCGCGGGCAGCGGGCCGCGCCCCCAACGCACCGCACTCCGCAGGAGACATCAGGCGCCGACCTCCCCGGCAGGGGCGCCGACTTCCGGGTGTGCGGGTGGGGCTGTCCGAGGCGGAGCCGACTGAGCGGTCGGTCAGTGATTCCGGTCACAACTCCCAAGGAAAAGCGAGGAATCGGCCAGCCCCCCGCCGAGGGGGAATTTGCGATCGGACGAAGTCTTGTTACCGTTTGAACAGCCCGGTCGCTGGTGCATCCCCCGTCGCCAGCGGCCGGGCGTTTCCGTTTTCCGGGCCCGCTTTCCGGGCCCGCGCGCCGCAGGCGATCACGTGCCGTCGCCCGGCCGCGAAAGCATCCCGTAGCCGTCCGCGGACGCCGTTCTCCCGTGCGGAGCACTGAGACCTGGGTGTCCGGAATGCCCGCTGTGGCCCGCGTGTTCGGCGGGGCCTTCGGTGGCCGCGGCGAGCGGGAGGACGACGGCGAGGGCGGCGACGCTCGCGAGCGCGACCATCCGCAGCCCCGACACATGGTCGTCCTGCGGTGCCGTCCGCTGCTGGGCTTGCGACGGTGACTGCGACTGCGGCTCCACGGGCACGACCCCACCTGCCTCGACGGTTGCGGTCCGCCGAACGTAGCGGTCGGACCGGGTGCTTCTGGACGATCAGGCGCCGTTCAGCGGACGGCCACGGCGCGCGGTTACCCGAACGAGTGACAAGGCGAGCGGCAGAACGGTCGCAGGCCGTCTGCCCCTTCCCCCGGTGGCGACGCCTACAACAACGCGCCTGTTCTGAACGCTGTTCAGAACAGGCGCGGCGCCGTACAAGGGGAACCTCAGTACGTCAGCCGGTCGCCGTCCGGCGTGGTGCGGCCCGCCCGCACCAGCGCGTCCACCAGGTCGCCGATCCGCGGCAGCCAGGGCGCGGCCCCGTCCGTCCCCGCGACCGGCGGCCGTACCCAGCGCAGTTGCCCCGCGCTGCTGCTCGACGGCGGCAGCGCCACGTATCCGCCGTCGCCGTGGTAGCGCAGCGACGTCGGCACCCAGTCCTGGCTGTCGAGGAGTTCGCCCAGTTCGGCGAGCGAGTAGGGCGCGACGAGGATCACGTAGCGGGTCGGGGTGGCCAGCACCGGGCCGAGCCGTACGCCGAGCCGTTCCATCGCGTCCAGCGCCCGCGCGCCGGCCACCGCGGGCAGGCTCGCCGCGGACACCCGGTCACCGGTCGCCAGGATCACCGGCGCGTCCGGCCTGCGCGTCCACCACCAGCGCACCATGCGCGGGTCGCGGGTGGCGGCCAGCAGCCCGGGTTCATGCGGATGAGCCCCGGGCACCGGGCAGTTGGGGCGGGCGCAGGCGCACGGCTGCGCGCCGGTCGCCCGCCATGTGCCGCGCTTGTCGTACCCGACGCCGGGTACCACGCGCCATTTCCACTGTTCCGCGTAGGTGAGCGCCGCGTCTCGCAACGCGGTCCGCCCCTTCCGCGGCAGTGAGAGCTTGCGTCGCCTTCCGAGGATCTCGCGCATCAGCGCTCGTTCCTTTCCGTTAACGCCCAGGGATCTGCCCAATTACCCGTGCAACTGTCGAGCACACCGCTTACGAGGCAGCGCATCATGCTGCCAGCCGAGCGTGGAACGTGGCGAAGGGTGGCGTGCGCATGGCGCTTGCTCACGTGCCCCGATCGTGAGCCACATCTCGTGGATCCCGCTGGGCGCAGCTCCCGTCGCCACTCGGGGTGGGGTCGGCTGTCAATTGCTTACGTACTACGACGCTTGAGCCGGACTCCGGGTTCCTACCCAGCACCCGTGATTATGACGCGCTGTTGGCCGGGATCAGTCGACAGCGCGCATGCGGCGGGGGTGGCGCTTTCCGGCCAACGTGCGGCGGAGGCGCGACCATCCCAGGTGAGGCCGCGTACCAGTCGGGGAACGGTCCGGGACCGTCCCGGAACTCCCCTCGGATCTCGCGTGATCACCGCGTGGTCATACCGCGCGACGCACGGCTACCCCGACACCACTCCTTCTACCAGGACAATCCTGGACATGCCCGCGATTGTGCGTGTACAAGTGGGTTCCTTGGTAGCGACGCGCCACGACATGGGGGTTTGCGATGCTATTGATGCAGATGCGCCGCGCATTGCGGCCGAAAAGCGTTGAATGCCCCATCCATTGGCGACCGGCCGGAAGTCCCCGGCCATGAGCGCCGCCCACGTGAGAAAAGTGGCCGGAACCGAGCCATCACCTTCCGCGGCGGCGCAGAATGCGGCCCCTTCGGGGGGCCCGACGCAGGTCACGACCGCCCCGGCGGTCCCGGCCGGCACGACCGTCACGCCCCCCGCTCCCGCGCCGACCGCACCCCGGCACGTCGCCCTCACCGCGGACCGGTACGGCTCCCCCGCCGTCCAGGACCGGCTGGCGTCCTGGGTCTGCGACCTGTCGCTGGTGCACGAGCTGACCGAACGGCTGTCGCGCACGGGCACGCTCGACGACGCGCTGCACGAGGTGCTGCGGGCCGGGGCCACCCTGGTCGGCGCCCGGCGCGGCATGATCGCCCTGGAGCCGGCCGACGGTCTCGGCCCCGACCGCACCATCGGCCTGGGCCTCGGCCACGCCGACCTCGGCACCATCTCGACCGTCCCCCCGGAGCCGGAACCGGAGCCGGAGCACGTACGCGCGCCTGAGCCGCGGACGTCCGCGAACGACAACAGTGCGGACGGCGCGGACGGCGACGACGGCGAGGCGGGCACGGCCGACGAGGCCGCCACAGATAGCGATACGACGGACGCCACCGAGGCCACGGACGCCACGTACGCGGACGACGGCACCGAGCACGTCCACCCCGACCTCCTCCACGAACCCGGCCTCGGCAACCGCCACCGCGAGGTCGCCGTCCAGCTCGGCCTCGGCGCCAGCTACGCGCTGCGCCTGACCGCCGAGACGCACGGCAGGCTCGGCACGGCCGTCTGGTTCTACGACGAGCCCGCGGAGCCCGACGACCGGCAGCGCCGCCTGATGGGCCTGTATCTGCGGTACGCGGCCGAGCACACCGCCCGTGTCCTCGACCTGCGCCGCGCGCGGGACACCATGGCGGCGTTCGCCGCCGAGCTGCTGCCCGAGCGGCTGCCGCGCGTCCCCGGCGTACGGATGGCCGTCCGGCACAGCGCCGGGCCGCGCGGCGGCGGCGACTGGTACGACGCGCTGCCGCTGCCCGAGGGCGCGCTCGGCCTCGCCGTGGGCGGGGTCACCGGCCGCGGTCCCGGCGCGGTGGCCGCGATGGGACGGCTGCGCGCGAGCCTGCGGGCGTACGCGGTGATGGAGGGCGAGGACCCGGTCGCCGTGCTGTCCGACCTGGAGCTGCTGATGCGGCTCACCGAGCCGGCCAGATCCGCGACGGCGCTGTTCGCGTACGTGGAGCCGCCGGCCGCGCCGGGCCGCACCGGTACGTCGGCCGTCGCGGGCCGCAAGCTGACCCTGGCGGGCGCCGGGCACTGCCCGCCGCTGGTGGTCGGCGACCGGCGCTGCGAGTACGTCGAGACGACGCTGTCCGCGCCGCTGAACATGCTCAGCTGCTGGGAGGCGCCCAGCGTGGAGCTGTACGCGCGGCCCGGAGAAACGCTGCTGCTGTACAGCGACGGGCTGCTGCACCGTACGGGGGAGTCCGCCGACCGGGCGCTGGCCCGGCTGCACGCCGCCGCGCAGGGCGCCCCGCGCGCCGTACGCGACGACCCCGACCGGCTCGCCGACCACATCGTGCGCACCGTGCTGCCCGAAGGGCTGGAGCACGGACTGGAGCACGGGCCGGAGGACCCCGGCGGCACGGCGTCCAACAAGTCCACCGAATCCACCGAATCCACCGAGGACGTCGTCCTGCTCGCCGTCCGCTTCGACTGAACCGTCCCGCAGCGGATCACCACCGCCCGATTCGCGGGCTATGCCCCCTGCACGCCCTCTTCCGCCCGCACATACGATGCGTAGAGGCCGGTGGGCCCGGCAGCGTGGCCCACGGCGGTGACAGCGAGGAGGAGACAGGACGTGGCCGAGGCGACGACAGGCACCGATGGCGGCGCCGAGAGCGACGACAAGCCGATCAAGGAGCGCAAGAACCGGCTCTACCCGGTGGTTTCCGACGAGCTGGCGGCCGTGATGAAGTCCGACTGGGCCGACACCGAACTGCGCGGGCTGAGCCCGCTGCCGCAGTCCTCCTACGCCGCCGCCCGCCGCGCCACGCTCTCCGCCCGCTTCCCCGGCGAGCGGATCGTCGTACCGGCGGGCAATCTGCGGACGCGTTCCAACGACACCGAGTACCCCTTCCGGGCCTCCACCGAATACGCCTATCTGACCGGTGACCAGACGCAGGACGCCGTCCTGGTGCTGGAGCCGCAGCGGGGCGGCGGGCACGCGGCCACCGCGTATCTGCTGCCGCGCTCCAACCGGGAGAACGGCGAATTCTGGCTCGACGGCCAGGGCGAGCTGTGGGTCGGCCGGCGGCACAGCCTGACCGAGGCCGAGCAGCTGCTCGGGCTGCCCTGCAAGGACGTCCGCAAGGCGGCGGACGCGCTGCGCGAGGCGACCGGTCCCGTGCGGGTGGTGCGCGGGCACGACGCGGGCATCGAGGCGGCGCTCACCGACAAGGTGACGGCCGAGCGCGACACCGAGCTGACCGAATTCCTCTCCGAGATGCGCCTGGTCAAGGACGAGTTCGAGATCGCCGAACTGCAGAAGGCGTGCGACTCCACCGCGCGCGGCTTCGAGGACGTCGTCAAGGCGCTCGACAAGGCGGAGGCCACCTCCGAGCGCTACATCGAGGGCACCTTCTTCCTGCGCGCCCGCGTCGAGGGCAACGACGTCGGCTACGGCTCGATCTGCGCCGCGGGCCCGCACGCCACCACCCTGCACTGGGTGCGCAACGACGGCCCGGTCCGCTCCGGCGAACTGCTGCTGCTGGACGCGGGCGTGGAGACCCACCACCTCTACACCGCGGACGTCACCCGCACCCTGCCGATCAGCGGCACCTTCTCGCCGCTCCAGCGCAAGATCTACGACGCGGTGCACGAGTCGCAGCAGGCAGGGATCGACGCGGTCAAGCCGGGCGCGGCCTACCGCGACTTCCACGAGGCGTCGCAGCGCGTGCTGGCCGAGAAGCTGGTCGAGTGGGGGCTGCTTGAGGGCCCGGTCGAGCGGGTGCTGGAGCTGGCACTCCAGCGCCGCTGGACCCTGCACGGCACCGGCCACATGCTGGGCATGGACGTCCACGACTGCGCGCACGCGCGGACCGAGACGTATGTGGACTGCACGCTGGAGCCCGGCATGGTGCTGACGGTGGAGCCCGGTCTGTACTTCCAGACGGACGACCTGTCGGTGCCGGAGGAGTACCGCGGCATCGGTGTCCGGATCGAGGACGACATCCTGGTCACGGACGACGGCAACCGCAATCTGTCGCAGGGGCTGCCGCGCGGCGCGGCCGAGGTCGAGGCGTGGATGGCGGCGCTGCGCGGCTGATCGTCGCGCTGAGCGCGGACCATTACGGGAGCGGATAGTGGCGGGCTACGACGCCTTCAGCAGGGCGTCGTCCCGCCACTTGAGCACCTTGTCGAAGGACACGACGGTGCCGGCGCCCGGCCGGTCCTGGAAGTGGACATGGTCCACCAGCGCCTCGATGAGGAAGAGTCCGCGCCCGTGCTCGGCCTGCCGCCCGCGCGCGCTCAGCGGGCGGGCCGGGTGACGGAAGCGGTCGCGGGGGAAGCCCGCGCCGGAGTCGGCGACCTCGATACGGCATTGGTCGCCGTCGATCCGGGCGGTGACGCTGTACTCGGTGCCCGATCCGGCGTGCTCCACGGCGTTCGCACACGCCTCCGAGAGGGCCACCGCGAGGTCGAAGGAGATGTCGGGGTCGACGCCGGCCGTCTCCATGGTCCCCATCAGCAGCCGTCTGGCCAGCGGAACGCTCGCAGCCTCGCGCCGCAAATGGAGTGACCACCAGATGCTCATGCTCCAGCCTCCTGGCTGCGGCTCGACATACGGTTACGTATTGCCGCGAAGAGCGTCCGGTAAGCCTGGTGTTGACGTGATACCGCTCATTCGGCGGATGCCATTGCCCGGCGTACGGGTGTAAGAGGTGGCGGGCGCACGCCCCCGCGAGCCGGGCACCCGCCGTATCGGGGCGGGAGCCGCGGTGGGAGGATGGCGGCCGTCATGACTGCCATGCGGGGCTCCGTCCCCTCCGTGCGCGCCGGCGCCGGAATGCGACTGCTGCGGGCCGCGGTGTTCACCGCGGTCTGTGTCGCGCTGGCCGCGGTCGGACACGGCATGGCGTCGGGGCGGCCGGTGCCGGTGTGGGCCCTGGTGGTCGGCTGGCTGTCGGTCTTCGCGGTCGTGGCGCCGCTCGCCGGGCGGGAACGCTCGCTGCCGGGCATCGCCGCCGCCCTCGCCGTCGGACAGCTCGCGCTGCACAGCGTCTTCAATGTCGGGCAGGTCTGCGCGAGCATGACCCCCGCCGCGGGCGCGGGTACGGCTTCGGCTTCGGGTTCCGGTGCGGGGGACGCGGGGCTGCTGGCCGTCGCGGCCCGGCTGGTCTGCGGGCACACCGCCGCCGCGCCGCTCACCCCGGTCAGGGCCCGCTGGATCGTCACGCAGGCCGGGCTCGACCCGTCCGCGATGGGCGCGCCCGTGCACATGCCGGGCATGGACATGAGCGCTTCAGGTACGGGAGGCACGGGCGGTACGGGCGGCGCCGCGCACGCCATGATGGCGCTGCCCTTCTGCTCGCTGCCGATGTTCCTCGGTCACCTGCTCGCCGCCGTGGTGGCGGGCTGGCTGCTGCGGCGCGGCGAAGCGGCGCTGTGGCGGCTGATACGGCTGTCCGTACGGGGCGCCGCCGAACTGGCCGCGCTCTCGCCGGCCGTGCTGCGCCGCGCCCGTACGCTGCTGTCGGCGCTCGCCGCCCAGGCCGCAGGGATCGCGGCCGTACGTCCGAGGCGGCGCCGTACGACGAGCGCGGCACCGGCCAGGCACCGCACGGTGTGGCTGCTGCGGCACGCGCTGGCCAGGCGCGGACCCCCGGTGTTCCTCGCGGCGACCACCGCCTGACGCTCCCGCGCTCGTACCGTCTCCCCTCGTGTGCCGCTCTTCGGCCGCACGGGGTGCCACGGGTACGGCGACGGTGGCGCGCGGGTGCGGGCCGCCGCCCACGCCTCCGCCGACCGCATGCACGTACGCATGCACGCATGCATGCACGTATGCACGCACGGCACTGTGCGTCACCTGTGCGCAGCCGATGCGCCGGACGCCGCCGAATGCCGCGGTCCGCGGGTCCACGCCACGTCACCGTCGTCCCGCTGCCCACGTCCTGTGGACAGCGGAGAAACTGGAGCATCCCCCTGCCATGAGCAGCTCACGTATGCGCGGCCGTGCCGCGACCGTCGCCGCTTTCGCCGGCGCCACCGTCCTCCTGGCCGCCGTCCCCGCCTTCGCCCATGTGACCGTGACGCCGAACGCGGCGGCCAAGGGCAGTTACAGCACGGTCGCCTTCAAGGTGCCCAACGAGGAGGACAGCGCGTCCACCACGAAGCTGGAGGTCAATCTGCCGGCCGACCACCCGGTCGCCTCGGTCTCCATCCAGCCCGTGCCCGGCTGGACCGCACAGATCACCAAGACGAAGCTGGCCAAGCCGCTGACCTCGGACGACGGCACCATCGACGAGGCGGTCACCAAGATCACCTGGAGCGGTGGGAAAATCGCCCCCGGGCAGTTCCAGCAGTTCCCCGTCTCCTTCGGGCCGCTGCCGAGCGACACGGACTCGCTGGTCTTCAAGGCGCTCCAGACGTACGACAACGGTGACATCGTGCGCTGGATCGACGTGCCGCAGGAGGGCCAGCCCGAACCGCAGCACCCGGCGCCGACCCTGAAGCTGACGGCGGCGGCCACCGACAGCGGCGCCTCGGCCTCGCCGTCGGCGAGCGCCGCGGACGCCAAGGCGTCGGGCTCGTCCAACGGTTCACAGACGTCGGCCGCCTCGTCCTCCGACAGCAGCGACGGCACCGCCCGCGCCCTGGGCGTCGCGGGCATCGTCGTCGGCGCCATCGGAATCGGCTACGGCGTCTTCGCCGGGCGCCGCCGGAACCCGTCCGCCTGACCACGGCTCACGGATTTCCCGTACAACCGCCGGGCGGCGCACGCGAGCCGTGCCCGCCCGGCCCCTCCGTCCACTGAAGGGGCATCACCTTCATGCGCACCACCGGCACCACCCCTCGTACGACCCGCGTGACCCTTACGACCGGCAGGACCCGTACCCGTACCGCCGTGCTGTCCGCAGCGGCGCTCGCCGCCGCGGGCGCGCTGCTGCTCACCGGCTGCGGCAGCGACGCCGACTCGTCGGCGAACGCCAATGTGGCGGCCGTGTCCGCCGAGGCACCGCAGAAGCCGGGCACCGTGCTCGACACGCCGTTCGCCAAGCCGGCCCTCGATCTGACCGACAACCAGGGCAAGCCGTACGACCTGGTGAAGGAGACCGCCGGGCACCCGACGCTGCTCTTCTTCGGCTACACGCACTGCCCCGACGTCTGCCCGACCACCATGAGCGACCTGGCGCTGGCCAAGGCCAAGCTGTCCAAGGCCGACCAGGACGCGCTGCGGGTGGTCTTCGTCAGCTCCGACCCGGAGCGCGACACCCCGGCGCGGCTGACCGAGTGGCTCGGCGCGATGGACAAGTCCTTCATCGGGCTGACCGGCAAATTCGCCACCATCCAGGCCGCGGCCCGCTCGGTCGGCGTCGGCATCGACCCGCCGGTCAAGGAGAAGGACGGCAGCATCACCGTCACGCACGGCGCCGAGGTGCTGGCCTTCTGGCCCAAGGACAACAAGGCGCACGTCCTCTACATGTCCGGCACCACGGCGGAGCAGTTCGCCGCCGACCTGCCGAAGATCATCAGGAGCGAGGCGCCGTGAGGCGGCGGCGCGCACTGATCGGCGCGGTCGCCGGTACGGCGGCGGTGGCGCTGGCGACCGGCGCGGGCGTCGCGCTGAGCGACGGCTCCTCCGGCGACGGCCCGGGAAGCGGCCCGGCCGGCGGCGGTACGGGAAAGGTCGCGGTCAGCACCGGCTACATACCGCAACCGCTGCTGACGGACGAGGCCGCCGCGTACGTGACGGTGGTCAACACCGGCGGCGGCGACGCGCAGCTCACCTCGGTGACCACGTCGCTGTCGGCGTCCGCGACCCTGCACACCACGACGGGCACCACCATGCGGCAGGTGACGGCGCTGACCGTGCCCGCGCACGGCAGGCTGACGCTGGGCACCGGCGGCGACCACATGATGCTGGAGCGGCTGACCCACAAGCCGGGCGTCGGTGAGAAGGTCACCCTGCGACTGCACTTCACCCACGCGACGCCCGCCACGGTCACGGTCACCGTGCCCGTACGGCCGACGACGTACCGCCCGGACACGGACACCTCCACCACGGACCCGGACCCGAAGGGCTGACCGCAGCGATGAACGCACGGCTGACACCGTTGATCCCCCGTCGGGCTGCGTCCCCCGGCGGTCCGCGGCGGCTCGCCGCCCTCGCGGCCTGCCTCGGCGCGCTGCTCGCGCTGCTGCTCGGCGTCGCGGCGCCGGCGGACGCGCACGCGGCGCTGATCCGTACCGATCCGGCGGACGGTTCGGTCGTGCAGAGCGCGCCGAGCAGTGTGCTGCTCACCTTCTCCGAGGGCGTCCTGCTGTCCGCGGACTCGCTGCGGGTGCTCGACCCGCAGGGCAAGGACGTGGCGGCGGGCAAGCCGCAGCACGCGGCGAGCGGCAAGGACACCGGCTCGACCGCGACCGTGCCGCTGCGGACCGGCCTCGGCGACGGCACGTACACGGTGGCGTGGAAGGCGATCTCGCAGGATAGCCACCCGGTGGCCGGCGCCTTCACCTTCTCGGTCGGCGCGCCGTCTAAGACCAGCGTCGACCTGTCGGGCGTCTCGGCGGTCGGCGGCGGCGCGGCGGCCACGCTCTACGGCATCGGCCGCTACGTCGCCTACGCCGGTTTCGCGCTGCTGGTGGGCAGTTCGGTGTTCCTGTCGGTGTGCTGGCCGCGCGGCGCGCTGCTGCGGTCCATGCAGCGGCTGGCGGCCGGCGGCTGGGCGGCGCTGGTCGCCGCCACCATCGCGCTGCTGATGCTGCGCGGCCCGTACGCCAACGGCACCGGGCTCGGCGACGCGGTGGACCTCGACGTGATCCGGCAGGTGCTGGAGACCCGGCCGGGCGCGGCGCTGGTCTCCCGGCTGCTGCTGCTCGCGGCGGCGGCCGTCTTCCTCGCCGTGCTCTTCGGCAGCTACGCCAAACGCGAGGATCCGGAGGAACGCGCCGACCTGGCCTGGGGTCTGGGCATCGGCGGCACCGTGGTGGCGATCGGCATCGCCGCCACCTGGGCGATGGCCGAGCACGCCTCGGTCGGCATCCAGCACCAGATCGCCATGCCCGTCGACATCGTCCATCTGCTGTCGATGGCGGTCTGGCTCGGCGGTCTGATCACCCTCCTCACCGCGCTGTACTCGCGTTCCACGGCGGGCACGGTCGAGGCGTACGCCGTACGCCGGTTCTCGCTCATCGCGCTGACCGCCGTCACACTGCTGATCGGCACCGGCACGTATCAGGCGTGGCGTCAGATGGGCAGCTGGGCGGCCTTCTTCGACACGCACTACGGGAAGCTGCTGTTCACCAAGATCTGCCTGGTGTGCGCGCTGGTGGGGGTCGCCTGGTTCTCACGGCGGTGGACGCGGGAGCTGGGGGTCGCGCCGGTGGCGCGGACGGAGGCGGTGGCGGTGGGCTCGTCGGCCGCGTCGGGTTCCGTGGCCGTGAAGGGCTCCTCGGGTACGGCATCCGGCTCGGGTACGGGCACGGGTTCAGGCCCGGGTACGGGCCCGGACGCCGACCCGGCGCGGGCGGCGCAGTTGCGGCGGCAGCAGAACGCGCGGGACACCGCGACCGCGAAGAAGCTGCGCGACGCCGATCCTGCCCGGGGCAGGCTCCGGCGTTCGGTGCTGACCGAAGCCCTCGTCGCGGTCGTCCTGCTGACCATCACCACGATGCTGACCGGCTCGCAGCCGGGCCGCGCCGCCGAGGAACAGAAGGACCTCAAGCCGGCGCCGTCCGCGACGAGTACCGGCGGCGGCACCGGGACCGGCGACACCTCGGCGCCCGCGCGGGTGAGCCTGTCGATCCCGTACGACACCGGCGGTCCGAACGGCAAGGGCACGGCGGGCCTGACCGTCTCCCCCGCCCGCCCGGGCGCCAACGAGATCCAGCTCTTCCTGACCACGCCGTCCGGCGCCCCGGTGGACGCGCCCGAGGTGCACGTCCAGTTCACCCTG
Organism: Actinacidiphila alni; assembly: GCF_900112845.1. Taxonomy (GTDB): domain Bacteria; phylum Actinomycetota; class Actinomycetes; order Streptomycetales; family Streptomycetaceae; genus Actinacidiphila; species Actinacidiphila alni. Next base: position 394,468 of record NZ_FONG01000002.1, on the reverse strand, counting down.
CCCGCGCAGAAGATCGGCCCCATCGACGTCACCTTGCAGCATCTGACGAAGGGCCACTGGAGCGCGGCGGGCGTCCAGCTCCCGCTGGCCGGCACCTGGCAGGTGTCCGTCACCGTCCGCACCTCCGACATCGACGAGGTGACGCAGACAAGGAACATGCAGGTCACACAGTGAAATCGACGAAGCGGGTCCACGAGCCGGCGGCGCCGGCCGACCAGGGGCCGGGGATCAGCAGGCGGCGGCTGCTCGGCACCGCCGGGGCCGCGGGCGCGGCCGGGCTGGTCGTCGGCGGCGGCGCGGGGGCGGGCGTGGCGCGGGCGGTCGGGGACGGGCCGACCGCGCTGACCACGGTCGGCTCCGCGCACATCCCCTTCGAGGGCGCGCGGCAGGCCGGCATCGTCGAGCCCGCGCAGGCGCACGGCCACCTGGTCGCCTTCGACCTGGCGCCGGGCACGGACCGCAAGGCGGCCGCCGCGGTGCTGCGCCGCTGGTCGGACGCGGCGCGCACGATGACGCAGCCCGGGAATCCGGAGGTGACCACCCCGGCGGCGTACGACGACCAGGTCGCGTACGACGCGGGACCGTCCTCGCTGACCGTCACCTTCGGTTTCGGCCGCAGCTTCTTCGGCCGTACGGGGCTGACCGCGCACCTCCCCGAGGCGCTGGCACCGCTGCCGGACTTCGCGGGCGACGCGCTCGACCCCAAGCGCAGCAACGGCGATCTGTGGGTGCAGATCGGGGCGGACGACGCGCTGGTGGCCTTTCACGCGCTGCGCGTGATCCAGAAGGCGACCGGCGACGCGGCCCGGGTGCGCTGGCAGATGAACGGCTTCAACCGCGCGCCCGGCGCGACCGCGCACCCGATGACCGGCCGCAATCTGATGGGCCAGATCGACGGCACCAACAATCCGAAGCCGGACGACGCCGATTTCCAGCAACGGATCTTCGTACCGGAGCACGCCGGCGGCGGTGCGGGCTCCTCGGCGTCCCCGGCGTGGATGGCGGGCGGTTCGTACGCGGTCGTCCGGCGGATCCGGATGCTGCTGGACTCCTGGGACCACCTGTCGGTGGCCCGGCAGGAGAAGGTGATCGGGCGCCGCAAGTCGGACGGGGCGCCGCTGTCCGGCGGCACCGAATTCACCCCGGTCGACCTGGACAAGGTCGGCCCGGACGGCGCCCTGGCCATCGCGGGCGACGCGCACATCCGGGTGGCGGCCCCGGCCTCCAACGGCGGCGCGGCCATGCTGCGGCGCGCGTTCTCGTACCACGACGGCATCGGTACGGACGGCGCCCCGGACGCCGGGCTGCTCTTCGTGGCGTGGCAGGCCGACCCGGTGAAGGGCTTCGTGCCCGTGCAGCGCAAGCTCGACGGCGGCGACGGTCTGTCGCGCTTCCTGCGGCACGAGGCGAGCGGCCTGTTCGCGGTGCCGCCCGGCTGCGGACCCGGAGAATACGTGGGTCAGGCGCTGTTGGAAGGCTGATCACCGGATCGTGTGGCGGTATGCCGGGACGATCAGCGGACCGGCGGTCACGCCCCGTGCGGGCCATTAGGCTGAACGTATGTCGCCAGCGAGCCGTTACACCTATCTGGGTCCGGAAGGCACGTTCACCGAGGCAGCGCTGCGGACGCTGCCGGAGGCCGCCACGCGCGAGCTGGTGCCGATGGTGTCGGTGCCCGCAGCGCTGGACGCGGTGCGCCGCGGCGAGGCGGGCGGCGCCCTGGTCCCGATCGAGAACTCGGTCGAGGGCGGCATCACCGCCACCCTGGACGAGCTGGCGTTCGGCGAGCCGCTGATGATCTACCGCGAGGTGCTGCTGCCGATCGCCTTCGCGCTGCTGGTGCGGCCCGGCACCGCGCTGAACGAGGTCAAGACGGTGACCGGGCACCCGGCCGCCCAGGCGCAGGTGCGCGGCTGGCTGTCGGAGCACCTGCCGGACGCGGTGTGGGAGTCGGCCGCGTCCAATGCGGACGGGGCGCGGCTCGTGCAGGAGGGCCGCTTCGACGGCGCCTTCGCGGGCGAGTTCGCGGCGCCGACGTACGGCCTGGAACCGCTGGCCACCGAGATTCACGACGCGCAGAACGCGACGACCCGCTTCGTCCTGGTCGGCCGGCCCGCGCGGCTGGCGGCGCCGACGGGCGCGGACAAGACGTCCGCGGTGTTCTGGCTGCGCGACGACCACCCCGGCGCGCTGCTGGAACTGCTCCAGGAGTTCGCGATCCGCGGGGTCAACCTGATGCGGATCGAGTCCCGGCCGACCGGGCGGGGCCTGGGGCAGTACTGCTTCTCGGTGGACGCCGAGGGCCACCTCACCGACCGCCGCGTCGGCGAGACGCTGATGGGGCTGCGCCGCCGCTGCCTGAACGTCCGCTTCCTCGGTTCGTACCCGCGTGCCGACGAGGTCGCCGCGCGCGTGGGACGGGGCACGACGGACGAGGAGTTCACGGACGCGGCGGACTGGCTGAACCGGGCGCTCGACGGGCGCGCCTGAGCCCTCTTGAGCCGTCAACCTCCTGTCGTCGGGCTGCGCTGTCCACGCCATTGTCCACCGCCGTTGTCCACGGCACGGAAGTTATCCACAGGCATCGGACGCCGCCTGTGGGTAACTGGGGACATGTCGACACAGCAACGCGACCTAGTCGACAAATCTGTACACAGGCACCATCGCCGTCCACAGGGGGACAGGTCACCCCTCGTCACCCCAATTCCGCCGACTAACTCTCCCGAGGGAACATTTCTCACTCGAAAGTGAGTGTGGAACGGGTTTGGACGGGGAATCCATAGCCGAGCACCGGAGCGGGAGAATGATCTCCGTTCTTCTCCACAGATCTTCCCCACACCCTGTGGACAAAGAATCGTAATCCCCAGCGGCCTGTGGATAACTCTGGGGAGAAACCCCTCCGAGCGGCCCCGTCGCAGCACCGCGACGCCCGGGCCGCAGTGATCAACTCCGGTTCTCCACAGGTCGGATGACCCGGGGGAGGGACGGGGCGAATACGGTTGACCCCGGCCGCTTTCTTTCCTTTTCGGAATTTCCTCGCTTTGCCGTCGAAGCGGACATAGCGCACTATAAAGCCCTTAAGTTGTCGCGGCCGATGCCCGCTCCCCGGTAACCTGTCACCGTGATTGACCTTCGCCTGCTCCGTGAGGACCCCGACCGTGTGCGCGCCTCGCAGCGCGCCCGTGGAGAGGACGTCGCGCTCGTCGACTCCCTCCTCTCCGCCGACGAACGGCGCAGGACCTCCAGTACCCGCTTCGACGAACTGCGCGCCGAGCAGAAGCAGCTCGGCAAGCTGATCCCGAAGGCGCAGGGCGAGGAGAAGGCGGAGCTGCTGGCCCGCACGAAGGAGCTGGCCGAGGCGGTCAAGGCCGCCGACGCCGAGCAGCACGACGCGGCCGAGCAGGCCCAGCAGCTGCTGCTCCGGCTCGGCAATCTCGTCCACCCGGACGTGCCGATCGGCGGCGAGGAGGACTTCGTCGTCCTCGAGCAGCACGGCGCCCCGCGCGACTTCGCCGCCGAGGGCTTCACGCCCAAGGACCACCTGGAGCTGGGCGAGCTGCTCGGCGCCATCGACGTCGACCGCGGCGCCAAGGTGTCCGGCTCGCGCTTCTACTACCTGACCGGCGTCGGCGCGCTGCTGGAGCTGGCCCTGGTCAACGCGGCGATCGCGCAGGCCACCGCGGCCGGCTTCACGCCCGTCCTGACCCCGACCCTGGTCAAGCCGTCCGCGATGGCTGGCACCGGCTACCTGGGCCAGGTCGAGGACGACGTCTACTACCTGGAGAAGGACGACCTGTACCTGGTCGGCACCTCCGAGGTGCCGCTCGCCGCGTATCACATGGACGAGATCATCGACGCGGGCAAGCTGCCGCTGCGCTACGCGGGCTTCTCCTCCTGCTACCGGCGCGAGGCGGGCTCGTACGGCAAGGACACCCGCGGCATCATCCGCGTCCACCAGTTCGACAAGGTGGAGATGTTCGTCTACACCACGCCGGAGGACGCGGAGGCCGAGCACCAGCGGCTGCTGGCCTGGGAGAAGCAGTGGCTGTCGGCGCTGGAACTGCCGTTCCAGGTGATCGAGCTGGCCTCGGGCGACCTGGGGTCGTCGGCGTCGCGGAAGTTCGACTGCGAGGCGTGGATCCCGACGCAGGCCAAGTACCGCGAGCTGACCTCGACGTCGAACACCACCGAGTTCCAGTCCCGCCGGCTGTCGATCCGGCTGCGGGACGAGAAGGGCACCCGGCCGCTGGCGACGCTCAACGGGACGCTGTGCGCGGTGCCGCGGACGATCGTGGCGATCCTGGAGAATCACCAGCTCGCGGACGGTTCCGTACGGGTGCCGGAAGTGCTGCGCCCGTATCTCGGCGGCCGTGAGGTGCTGGAGCCCGTCACGACCAGCGCCAAGTGAGCACGGCGGAGCACGCGGGGGCCCCGGAGCCCGGGGCCCCGGCACTGCCGTACAAGCTGATCGCGACCGACCTGGACGGGACGCTGCTGCGCGGCGACGGCACCGTCTCGCGGGTGACCAGGGACGCGCTCGCCGCGGCCGTCGCCGCCGGCGCCGTCCACATCATCGTCACCGGCCGCTCCGTGCCCTGGACCCGGCATGTGCTGGACGACCTCGGCTACCAGGGCCTGGCCGTCTGCGGCCAGGGCGCCCAGCTCTACGACGCCGGCGCGCACCGGCTGCTGACCTCCGTCACCCTCGACCGGCAGCTCGCCGGGCTCGCGCTGGCCAAGATCGAGGCCGAGGTCGGCCCGCTGTTCCTGGCCGCCAGCCGCGACGGCCTGACCGGCGACGTACTGATCGGCGAGGGCTACGCGTACAACCCCGAGCTGCCCGTCATCCACATGACCGACCCGAACGAGCTGTGGGCCGCGCCCCTGAACAAGCTGTACGTGCAGCACCCCGGGCTCGGCGACGACGGGCTCGCGCGGGTCGCCCGCGAGGTGGCCGGCGACCTGGTGGGCGTGACGATGGCGGGCGAGGGCATCGTCGAACTGCTGCCGCTGGGCCTGACCAAGGCGACCGGGCTCTCGCTGGCCGCGCGGCGGCTCGGTGTGACGGCCGCCGACACCATCGCCTTCGGTGACATGCCCAATGACCTGCCGATGTTCGCCTGGGCCGGATACGGCGTCGCGATGGCCAACGCGCACCCGGATCTGCGCCAGGTGGCGGACGAGGTGACGCTGTCCAATGACGAGGACGGCATCGCGGTGGTGCTGGAACGGCTCTACGGGCCGTTCTGAGCCGGCCGTTCCGAACCGGGCCGTTCCGAACCGGAGGTTTGGAGCCGGGGCTCTACTGAACCGGGCCTCTTTGGGCGGCGGCTTCCCGTTCCCGCCCCGGCGGTGTGATCGCGTAGCAGCTCAGGCCGATCAGGACCGCCGAGAAGTGGCCGAGGTCGGTGAAGGTCGCGTCGCCGAGCAGCGGCACACCGAAGAAGAGCAGTACCCCGGCGAGATATCCCCAGCGCCAGGGGCGCGGCACCATATAGGTCAGCACCGCGACGACGCCCGCCAGCCCGTAGCTCACCCCGATGTCCACGGTGTGCGCGAGCGAGCGCGGCAGCCGTTCGTCCCTGATGCCGAACATGACGGCCTTCTCGCTGACCAGCGTCGCCCCGATGTGCGCGGTCGCCACCACGACCAGCCAGCGCCAGGTGCCCAGCCACCGCTCGGCCGGCGCGTGGACCAGCTCGAAGAGCACGAAGTACAGCAGGAGACCCGACGGCGTCTCGATCCACAGGGCGCTGGCGATCAGCACCCGCAGCGGATGGTCGTGCAGGCCCACCAGATTGGTGCTGACATGGTGCAGCAGGTGCGAGCGCACACGCGGTGAGGCATTGGCGACGATGCCGCTGGTGACCGCCAGGATCAGCAGCCATATGTGCGTGCCGGGCGAACGGCGTATCCACCCCGCGGCGAAGCGCCGCGCGTCACCTGGTGTGACGCGGCGGCGCTCGCGGGCGGCAGCGGAGGTCTCGGGAGCCGGGGCCATCGGCTCCAGTCTTCACCGATCGCCGGACGGCGGCGAATCGCCCCCCCCTGGTTCGGCCCCCTGGTTCCGCCCCCGACCTCTTCGTTCCGCCGCCTCGCTCGCCTGCGGGCCGCCTACTCCTCCCCGGCCAGCTTCAGGGTGCGCAGCTTGCGTCCCGCGAACCAGGTGGCGGCGACCGTGACCACCGCGAGCAGCACGATCGCCGTCGGCAGGCCGACGTCGGAGCTGACGATGCCGCCGTGGGCCGTCTTCTGGGCCACCGCGAGCGCCCACTGCTGCACGCTCAGCGTCCTGGCGCCCGGCACCACATTGCCGATGACCGACTCCCACACCAGGGCGTAGACCAGACCGGCGATGACCGCGTGCCGGGTGAGCACGCCGAGCATCAGGAAAATCGCCGCATAGGCGACGGACGCGACGGCGGCGGCGACACCGAAGGCGACCGCGATGTTCTGCCCGTTGCCGTTGAGGATGATCCCGGCGATCAGGGTGGGGACGGCGGAGAAGACGGCGACGACACCTATCGCCACCACGAACTTGGTGAAGACGATCGTCGACCGGCTGACCGGCTTGGCCAGCAGATAGACGATGGCGCCGTCGTCGATCTCCGGGCCGATCGCGCCCGTGCCGGCGATGACGCCGACCAGCGGGACCATGGTGCTGAGCGCGAAGCCCTGCAGCATGTCATTGGCGGTGGAGTCGTCGGCGCCGGTCAGGGCGCGGACCGCGACCGAGATGACCAGCAGGAGCAGCGGCAGTCCGCACAGCAGCAGGGCGCGGCGGCGGCCGAGCAGGGCACGGTAGGTGAGCCGGGCGACCGTGGGGTGGAACAGCCGGGGCGCGGGGCGCGCGGCCGGGCGGCCGTCTCGGTATCCGTTTCCGGGTCCGGCGTGCGGGCCGGGGCCGGGGGTCTGCGGCACGGGAGTGGTGGTGGCGGGCATCTGTGTCGGCTCCTTATGCCGTGACCAGGTAGGAGAAGACGCTCTCCAGGGACTCGTCGGACGGCGAGACGGTGAAGAGCCGGATCCCGTGGTCGCGGGCGATCCGGGGCAGGAATTCGGTGAAGCCCGCGAAGTCGACGGCCTGGATGCGCAGCGCCTTCTCCGACCAGTCCAGCTCGATGCCGGCCGTGGACGCGTGCGCGATCAGCACGGACGCGAGCTGCCGGTCGTCGCTGGACCGTACGAGATAGCGGTGCGGGCGGTCGGTCATCAGTCGGCGGATCTTGCGGAAGTCGCCGGAGGCCGCGTGCCGCCCGGCCACCACGACCTCGATGTGGTGGGCGAGCTGCTCGACCTCCTCCAGGATGTGCGAGGAGAACAGCACGGTCCGCCCTTCGGCGCCCATCCGCCGCAGCAGCTCCATCAGGTGCAGCCGCTGGCGCGGGTCCATGCCGTTGAACGGCTCGTCGAGCAGCAGCACGGACGGCTCGTGGACCAGCGCGGACGCCATCTTGGCGCGCTGCCGCATGCCCTTGCTGTACGTGTCAATCCTGCGGTCCTGCGCGTACTCCATCTCGACGGTGGCCAGCGCCCGCTGGGCGGCGGCGCCGGGGTCCGCGAGACCGTGCAGCTCCGCGTTGGCGATCACGAATTCGCGGGCGGTCAGGAAGTCGTACATCGCCTCGCGTTCGGGGACGATGCCGATCTCCCGGTAGGACTCCTCATTGCGCCAGATGGGTGTCCCGTCCAGGGTGACGGCGCCGGTGGAGGGGGCCAGAAAGCCCGCCATCATATTGATGAGGGTGGACTTCCCGGCGCCGTTGGGGCCGAGCAGACCGGTCACACCGGGGCCGATCGTCATGCTGATGTCGTTGACCGCCACCACATTGCCGAACCAGCGCGAGACGTTGTCGATGCTGATCGTCGTCATGACAGACCCACCTTCCGGTAGCGGCGCATCAGCAGGCCGAAGGTGCCGGCGATGAGGGCGAGGACGGCCAGCAGGTAGACGGTGCCGGCCAGTGCGTCGGGCGGCCCCGACGCGTGCGGGAAGGCGGAGTCAGCGCCGAGGAACCAGGTCTGGAACCCGTCGATCAGGGTGATCGGCGAGAAGACGCCGAGCCAGCCGATCACGTCGTAGTTCTCCTGCGCGGACGCGACGCCCTGAACGCTGGAGACCGCGCCGTAGGTGATGACGAACACCGCGATGATCGCGGCGACCCCGAAGCCGCGGCGCGGGGTGACCGCCGCGATGACGAGCGCGACGCCCGCGAACAGCAGCGAGAGGAGGAGGACGGACACCAGGCCCTTCGCAAACCCGGCGGTCTGGGTGCCGAAGCTGAGCTTCGCCAGCAGCGCGCCGACGTAGAGGATGACGAGCGGCAGCGCGGTCAGCAGGAACAGCGCCGTGCTGAGCGCCGCGTATTTGGCGGCCACGTAGTCGACGCGCTCCATGGGCCGCGAGAAGTACAGCGGGGTGGTCTTGAACCGCAGGTCGCGGGAGACCGACTGGGGTGCCTGCGAGGCGACGAAGAGCGTGATGACGGCCTGCATGATCACCGCGTAGCGGGTGTAGTCGACCGGCAGCTTCGACATGTCCGTGAAGATCGCGACCGCCACCATGATCAGGGCGGGCGCGCACATCGCGCCGAGCAGGATCATCGGCAGCACCTTGGACTTGGCGCTGCGGCCGAGCCCGTACGCGCCGCGCAAGCTCTGGCTGTAGAGGGAGAGGCGGGCGTAGCCGCGGCCGAGGCGCGGGCCGGTGTACTTGCGGTAGCCGATGTTGTGGATGACGTCGGGGGCGGTGCCCGGCGTCGGCATCGTCTCAGGCTGCGTCACGGCCTTCTCCTTCCTTGAGGGTCGGGTCTGTCGGGGCTGTCGCTTCAGCCCTCGGGGCTGTCGCTTCGGCCGTCGGGGCGGTTCCCTCGGTCGTCGGTGCGTCCGGGTCCTCGTAGGTGAGGTCCTCGTCGTCGGTGAACAGCTCCGCGATGCGGTGGCGGCGCTGTTCCATGCGGACCAAGCCGACCCCGAGACCGGCGACCGCGTCCCGGACCGCGTCGTACGTCGCGTCGTCCGCTATGTCGACGTGCAGCAGGTGGCCCTTGGCCTGGACGGTGAGGCCGGCCGCGGTGAGCGCGGCCAGCAGCTCCTGCTCGCGGTCGGTGACCTCGACCGCGAGCGACGCGGTGGCCTGGGTGAAGTCGCTGGTGGAGGAGGCGCGCAGCAGCTTGCCGCCGTCGATGACGACGATGTGGTCGCTGGTGCGCTCCAGCTCGCCGAGCAGGTGCGAGGTGACCAGCACCGAGATGCCGAAGTCGGTGTGGACGCGGCGGATCAGGCCGAGCATCTCGTCGCGGCCGGCCGGGTCGAGGCCGTTGGTCGGCTCGTCGAGCAGCACGAGCCGCGGGTCGTGCACCAGCGCCTGGGCCAGCTTGACCCGCTGCTTCATGCCCGTGGAGTAGCCGCCCATCGGGCGGTACCGCTCCTCGTAGAGCCCGACGTGGCGCAGCGTGTCGGCGGTGCGCTCGCGGGCCGCGGCGGGCGGCAGCCCCGACATCCGGGCCATGTGGACGACGAATTCGGTGGCCGACACGTCGGGCGGCAGGCAGTCGTGCTCGGGCATGTAGCCGACGAGGCCACGGATCTCGGCGCCGTGGGCGGCCACGTCGAGTCCGAGCACGGCGGCACGACCCTCGGTCGCCGGGGCGAGCCCCAGCAGGATCTTGATCAGGGTCGATTTCCCGGCGCCGTTGGCACCCACCAGCCCGGTCACACCGGGGGTGATGTCCACGGTCAGCCGGTCAAGAGCGGTCACCCTCGGGTACCGCTTGCTCAGGCTTTCGGTAGCGATCACAGTCACGTGTTCGACCGTAGTGGCGCGCGCCACATCTGGGCGTCCGCCGCGAGTGCCGGTTCCGTGTACTCCTGCGGTCTGACCACCCGTAGGGGTCGGGGGGCTTGTGGGGGGGTGCGCCTGTCAGGGACGCCGGTCGGGGTGCCGGCCGGAGGCGCTTGTCGGGGGCTTGTCGGGGGCGCTTGTCGGGGCTACCGCGAGTTATCCACAGGGGGCGCCGGGGCTCTTGACCCTGCCACGGCGCGATGTCACATTGATTGCTGTCAGCTTTGAACGGGACGGGCGAGGTCTGGGGGTGGGCGGGATGAGCGGTGCGGTCGAACAGCGGGAGGGGCTCGGCGGGATCGGCGGGTCGGACGGCATCGACAGGTTCGACGGTCTCGACGGCTTCCGCGAGGTGCAGCGCCTCGCGTACGCGTGCGCCGAGGCGGTCGCGGCGCAGCTGCGGCCGGGGACGACCGAGCGGGAGGCGGCCCGCGCGATGCGCGTGTGGGCGCGGGAGCACGGCGTACGCGACTGGTTCCACCTGCCCTTCGCCTGGTTCGGCGACCGTACGGCCTTCACCGGCTTCAAGGTCCCGCTCCAGTTCTTCCCGACCGGGCGGCGGCTGGAGCCCGGCATGCCGTTCATCCTCGATCTGGCCCCGGTGTACGGCGGCTGCACCGCCGACATCGGCTACTCGGGGTCGCTCGGCCCCAACCCGCTCCAGGAACGGCTGATGGCCGACCTGCGCGAGCACCGCGAGCTGATCCTGCGCGAGGTGCGCGAACGCCGGCCGCTGCGCACCATCTACGAGGACGTCGACCGGCTGATGGTCCGGCAGGGGTACGCCAATCGGCACCGCGCGTATCCCTTCGGCGTGATCGCCCACAAGGTCGACCGGGTCACCGAGCGCCGCTGGTCGCCGCGGATCGCCGGCTTCGGCGCCCAGAGCCTGAAGGGCCTGGCCTCGGACGCGCTGCACGGCCACCGCGACGGCTGGTCGCCGCTGTGGAGTCCGTACCGCATGTCCGACCATCCGCCATACCCCGGTCTGTGGGCCGTCGAGCCGCATGTGGGATTTCGCGGCACCGGGGCGAAGTTCGAGGAGATCCTCGTGGTCACGGAGACCGACGCCTACTGGCTGGACGACGACCTGCCGCACGTCAGGCGCTGGCACGAGACGGACGCGGACCGGACGAGGACGGCATCGATGACGGGTGCGGGTCCGGGTGCGAGTACGGGCCCGGGTGCGGCGGCGGGTGCGAGTACGGGTACGGCCGCGGGGTCGGCGACAGGTTCGGACACGGGAGCGGCGGCATGACACGGGACGAGCAGGCGGAGGGCCGGCCGCGGGAGCGGTTCGTGACCGGCGGCGGGGGCGTACGGCTGTGCGTCGCCGAGTACGGGGACGCGGCGCTGCCCACGGTGGTGCTGGTGCACGGCTACCCCGACAGCAAGGAAGTCTGGTCCGAGGTCGCGGACCGGCTCGCCGACCGCTTCCATGTGGTGCTCTACGACGTCCGCGGACACGGCAGGTCCGGCGCCCCGGCCCGGCTCAGGGGCGGCTTCACCCTGGAGAAGCTCACCGAGGACTTCCTGGCGGTCGCCGACGCGGTCAGCCCGGACCACCCGGTGCATCTGGTCGGCCACGACTGGGGTTCCGTGCAGGGCTGGGAATTCGCCACCGTCCGCGACACCGAGGGCCGGATCTCCTCCTTCACCTCGATCTCCGGCCCGTCACTCGACCACTTCGGCCACTGGATCAAGCGCCGCGTACGCCGCCCCACCCCGCGCCGGGTCGTCCAGGTCGTCGGCCAGGGCGCCAAGTCCTGGTACGTGTACGCGCTGCACACCCCCGTCCTGCCGGAACTGGCCTGGCGCGGCGTGCTCGGCAAGCAGTGGCCCAAGCTGCTGGCCCGCGCCGAGAAGCTGCCCACCGACAGCTATCCGACCGCCTCGCTGCCCGAGGACGCCGCGCACGGCGCCTGGCTGTACCGCGACAACGTCCGCCGCAGGCTGGGCAGTCCGCGCCCCGACGCCTACGCGCACGTACCGGTGCAGCTCATCACGCCCACCGGCGACGCCTTCCTGTCCGAGCGGCTCTACGACGACCTGGACCGGTGGGTGCCCCGACTGACGCGGCGGACCGTCGCCGCCAAGCACTGGGTGCCGCGCTCGCGTCCTGAACAACTGGCGCGCTGGATCGGCGACTTCGTCACCTCGCACGAGTACGGCGACCCGGCCTCGGCCTCTGTGGTCTCGGCGGAGTCCACGGCCGCGACCGTCCTGGGCGCCTCGGGCGCCGCCGCCAAGGAGCGGTTCGGCGGCCAGCTGGTGCTGGTCACCGGTGCGGCCAGCGGCATCGGCCGGGCCACCGTCTTCGCTTTCGCCGAGGCAGGCACCCGGGTGATCGCGGTGGACCGGGACGGCGAAGGCGCCGCCAGGACAGCGGAGTTGGCGCGCCTCAGCGGCGCGCCCGACGCCTGGCCCGAGACCGTCGACGTGTCGGACGCCGAGGCGATGGAGAAGCTCGCCGCGCGCACCGCCGACCTCTACGGGGTGCCCGACGTCGTGGTCAACAACGCCGGGATCGGCCTTGCGGGCTCCTTCCTCGACACCACGCCCGAGGACTGGAAGCAGGTCCTCGACGTCAACCTGTGGGGTGTCATCCACGGCTGCCGGCTGTTCGGGAAACTGATGGTCGAGCGCGGGCAGGGCGGTCACATCGTCAACACCGCCTCGGCCGCGGCCTTCCAGCCGTCCCGCGCGCTGCCCGCGTACAGCACCTCCAAGGCGGCCGTGCTGATGCTCAGCGAGTGCCTGCGGGCCGAACTGGCGCCGCACGGCATCGGGGTGAGCGCGATCTGCCCCGGCCTGGTCAACACGCCCATCACCCGCAGCGCGCGGTTCGCCGGGGTCGGCGAGGAGGAGCAGGAAAAGCGGCGTGCGCGGTCCGCGCGGCTGTACGGGCTGCGCAATTACCCGCCGGAGAAGGTCGCCCGCGCGATTCTGCGCGCCGTGCGCCGCGACACCGCGGTGGTGCCGGTCACGCCCGAGGCCCGCGGGGCGCGGCTGCTGTCCCGGCTCTCCCCCAAGGCGCTGCGCGGCCTGTCCCGTATCGACCCGCCGGTCTAGCCCGCCCTTTCCCCGTCGTTCACAACGACCGCCCCCGAATCACCGACCCACTCGCCATTGACCACCGAATCACCGACCACCGAAGGAGGACGCACCGCCATGAGTTACGCGATCAAGCCGCGCCGGGTCACGTTCGACTGGAAGCAGACCCCTCTGCACTGGATTCCGGGCGAGCCGACCGCGACGCACGTCATCAATGTGCTGCACCTGCTGCTGCCGGCGGGGGAGCGGTGGTTCGTGAAGGTCTTCAAGGAGGCACTCCCCTACGTCTCGGACGAGCAACTGCTCAAGGACGTCAAGGGCTTCATGGGCCAGGAGGCCACCCACAGCGTCCAGCACGCGTATGTGCTTGAGCACTTGGCCGAGCAGAATCTCGACACCAGCGGCTACACCAAGCACGTGGAGTGGATGTTCGACGTCCTGCTCGGCGAGAAGCCGCCGTGGGGCGCGCCGATCCGGCAGCGCGAATGGCTGCGCTTCCGGCTGTCGCTGATCGCCGCCATCGAGCACTTCACGGCGGTACTCGGCGACTGGATCCTGGACGCCGAGGCGCTGGACGAGGTGGACACCGACGAGGTGATGCTCGATCTGCTGCGCTGGCACGGCGCCGAGGAGGTCGAGCACCGGGCGGTCGCGTTCGACATGTCCCAGCACGTCGGCGGGGCGGGGGTACCCCGCTATCTGCGCCGCGCCGAGGGCATGGCCTTCGCCTGGCCGACGCTCTTCTACCTGTGGGTGGTCGGCGCCCGCTATCTGATCAGGCACGACCCGCAGCTGACCAAGGGCAAGTACCGCTTCCGGGACCACCGCGCCGCGGCCCGCCGCGGCCTGCTGCCGTCCTGGGCCTCCCTGAACGCGGCGATGCCCCGGTACCTGCGCCGGTCGTACCATCCGTCCCAGGAGGGGTCGCTGACCAAGGCCGTCGAGTACCTGGCCATATCCCCGGCGGCCCGCGCCAGCGAGAGGGCGAGCCGCACCGCGGCCTCCTGACCGGCGAGGAGCACCGAGGAGTGTGGGCGTGACCACCGCGGCCGAACAGCGCGCGTACCGGATCGAGGACCTGTCCCATCTGAGCGGGACGACGGTCCGTACGATCCGCGCCTACACCGACCGGGGCCTGCTGCCCAAACCGGAGCGGCGCGGCCGGGCCAATGTCTACGGCGACACACATCTGGCCCGGCTCCGGCAGATCGCCGACCTGCTGGAGCGCGGCTACACCCTGGCCAGCATCAAGGAGCTGCTGGAGGCGTGGGACGCGGGCACCGGACTCGGCGGGGTGCTCGGCCTGGTCGACGAGGTGGACCGGCCCTGGTCGGACGAGACACCGGTCCGGATGAGCCTGGCCGAGCTGTACGAGGCGTTCGGCGGGACGGCCGAGCCGTCGGCGGTCGAGGACGGGGTGGCGCTCGGCATCCTGGAGCCGGTGCCCGGCAGCGACGACGAATTCCTCGTGCCGAGCCCGCAGGAATTGGCGGTGGCCACGGAACTGCACGCCGCCGGGGTGCCGCTGTCCGCCATCACCGGCCACCTGCGGGAGCTGCGCGGCCAGGTCGAGTACATCTCCGAACGCTTCCTGCAGTTCACCACGGAGTACGTCTTCGAGCGGTTCCTGCACCACCCGCCCACCGACGAGGAGGCGGCCGAGGCCGCCTCCCTGGTCCGCCGGCTGCGCCCGCTGGCCCAGCAGACCCTGGACGCGGAGCTGGCCCGCGCGATGCGGATGACCGCCTCCGAACATGTCCGCCGACACCTGGGCGACGTCCTGCTCCCCCCGCCGCCGCCCCCGGCCACACCTACCACCGAGCTGCCCGTCCCGGTACCGCTTCCCGCGGCCACCGTCGCCGCGGTCCGCGCCCTGGTCGGACCCGACCACGTGGCGGAATTCGTGGCCGCCGCCGCCGAACGCGAGATCGCCGCCCGCCGCATGGACACCCTCACCACCCGCCCCAGCCCCACCGGCTGATCCGGGCGGGCCGTCAGCGCGTCAGTAACGGCAAGGAACGCACCCGCGGTCTCTTCCCGGCCCGACCTGCCACCGCTCAAGCACACTTGGGTGACGCGGAAGGCAGCTCCGACGCCGCCTCGCAGGCCATACCGATCACCCCATCAACGGGTTCGGCGCGCATCCTGGCGGAGACTGCGGCACTCAATCAGCGCTTGGGCATGACACTTCTCGACTCGTGATCGATGGCGAACAGCACCGCTTCTCGCAGTCGTATGCTCCCGAGCATGAGCCTGCGTCTGAGCACCGTGATCCTGCCGATCTACCGCTGGGCCGAAGGGCGCAAGGTATGGGAGGGAGCGGAGGACTTGGGCTTCCACGCCGCCTACACCTACGACCATCTGTCGTGGCGCAGCTTCCGCGACCGCACGTGGTTCGGGGCGATCCCGACGCTCACCGCGGCGGCCGGAGTGACGGATCGTATGCGTTTGGGGACCCTCGTTACGTCGCCGAACTTCCGCCACCCCGTGCCGCTGGCCAAGGAATTGATGACGCTTGACGACATCAGCGGCGGCCGGGTGACGCTGGGCGTCGGGGCCGGCGGCACCGGCTTCGACGCCACCACGCTGGGCCAGCAGCCGTGGACGCCGAAGGAGCGGGCCGACCGCTTCGCGGATTTCGTGGAACTCCTCGACCGACTGCTCTCCCAGGGCGACATCACCTTCAACGGCCGCTTCTACTCCGCCGTCGAGGCCCGCAACATCCCGGGCTGTGTACAGACCCCGCGCCTGCCGTTCGCCATCGCCGCCACCGGCCCGCGCGGCATGCAACTGGCCGCGAAGTACGGCCAGGCGTGGGTGACCACCGGCGATCCCGCCTTGTACGAGGCCGGGACGCCCCAGGAGTCCCTGGACGCAGTCCGCGGCCAGGTCGAACGCATCTCAGCCTCCCTGCGCGACGCCGCCCGTGACCCCGACGACGTCCCCAAGGTCTTCCTTACCGGCTTCACCCCCGACCGCGCCGCCCCCTTCGAGTCCGTGGACGCCTTCGTCGACTTCGCCGGCCGCCACGCCGAGGCCGGCATCACCGAGATCGTCATCCACTGGCCCATCCCGGACACCCCCGAATTCGCCTACGACCAGGCCACCTTCGAGCGCATCGCCACCGAGGCCCCGCGGCAGCTCACCTCCTGAGCCAGGTCGACTCCGGGAGCCGGCCTGGCAGCGGCCGCAGATCACCACCCGGTTCAGTCGTGGTAGCTATGCGTCACCATGAATTCGGTTCCATCGAGCATCGCACCCACTTCCGTACCGGCCCACTTGGTGAGAATCGTCGGCTGCTTCTCCACGTCGTCCAACAGACGGGTAAGCCCGTCGGCAGTAGGCGGCGCAGAAAGTTCGCAGCGGACGTCCGAGCTGCCGGTCGCGCTGCTGCAGTCCTCGTCCTCCGGGTCGTCGGGCTCCCAGTGGCCGATCTCGATCTCCCAGGTGGCGGCCTCTCGTTTCTGCGGCTCCGGCATGTGAACCGAGAGGTAATAGCCGTCCGAGTCGTACGGTTCCGAGAAGATGCTGAGGGGCAGGGAGTCCAGTGCGGCCTGTTCACTGGAGCACTGGGCGTAGGCGGTGACGAGAACTCGCAGGTCCGCGACGGCCCGCGCCCGCTCGTCGGACGAGATGCCGTCTTCGACCCGGTCCAATTCTTCCCGCGTCTCGGTGCCCAGCATTTCCATCCCGCCGTCGTACGCCACGAAGGGGTGACCAAATTCCCAGTCCCGCCGCTCGTCCGTCTCCGGGACAGCAATACCTTCCGAGTATTCCGCCAACGCGTTCCGCAACTCACGAGCCTCCGTCTCCAGTTCGACGGTGATCGCGGTCAGCACAGGCGGCGGCACCGCTGCGGTGGCGGCGTCGAGATCACTGAGCGCCCGGTGAAGCTCCAGACAGACGTACTCGTACCAGAGGCTGTGTTCCCCAACGAGGAGGTCGGCGCGCGCCTCCCGGTCGGTCAGCGCAGCAAGGTGCCGCCGTGGATAGCGGTTCACTTTGCCCTCGCGGTGGTCGAAGACGCTCAACGGGACCGTCGCCAGAGCGGAGATCCGATTGAGCGCATCCACGATCGGCGCTGCCAGATCAGGCGAACTCAGGCTCGTCACCGTGGATGACGCGACGCCTTTCGGACTGTCGTAGGTCGCCAGGATCTGGCACTTCCCACGGTTCGCGTGCAGAGAGTAAATGGTCATGCCTCACCTCTCGACCGCCGGGCCAATGGCACACCGACGGTCACGGTCTCGTTGGGAAAAGGCGGTGGCGAGGGCGTGATCCGACGCTCCGTGCCTTCAAGTCTTCAGCGGTGGTCCAGGCGCTGTCCCGAACTCCTTGCTGCCGCGAGCATAACGCGCGCACAAACTGCTCAGAGCGGTTAGGCGGGATCTGACTGCCCGGAGCCGGACGGTGAAGCTGGGGCTTGTCCCGCCTGGAGTGGGCCCTGTCCAGGGTCAAGGTCGAAGCGGCCACCGAGCAGACGGCCAAGGACGCGGCAAAGCTGCTCAAGGCCGCCGGTCCCCACGGGCACAAAGCCGCGATCAACGCGACCGTGGCGGAAGCAGCCCTGCGCCAACCACCCCCGGTCGCCGTCCTCACCTCCGACATCAACGACATGACGCGGCTCTGCGGTCAGCAGGTCGGACTCATCGGCCGCTGAACCTCATCGCGGCGGGAGGGTGAAGAGGGCGGTGGCGTTGTCGTGGCAGACGGCGCGGAGCCAGGTGGGGCCGAGGCCGGTGCGTTCGAGGGCGCGGAGGGCGTGCGGGTAGGGGTACGGGATGTTGGGGAAGTCGGTGCCGAGGAGGATGCGGTCGCCGAGGGCGGCCAGGCGGGGGAGGGCGCGGGTGGGGAAGGGCGCGGCGGACTCGCTGAAGTCGGTGAAGGCCATGGTCGTGTCGAGGTGGACACCGTCGTGGCGTTCGGCGAGGCCGAGGAAGTCCTCGTACTCGGGCATGCCCAGGTGGGCGACGACCAGCCGGAGCCGGGGGTGCCGGGCGAGCAGGGCGGTGATCGGGCCGGGCCCGGTGAAGGGGCCCGGGACCGGGCCCGAGCCGCAGTGGGTGACGACGGGAACGCCGGCGTCGGCGAGCAGGCCCCAGACCTCGTCGAGCAGCGGGTCGTTGGGGTCGTAGCCGCCGACCTGGAGGTGGCACTTGAAGACGCGCGTGCCCTGGCCGAGGGCGCGCCGTACGTCGTCGGCGGCGGACGGCTCGGCGAAGAAGGTCGCGGTGTGCAGGCAGTCCGGGGTGCGGGCGGCGAAGTCGGCGGACCAGTCGTTGAGCCAGCGCGCCATGCCGGGCTTGTGCGGATAGAGCATGGACGTGAAGGCGCGGACGCCGAAGCCGCGCAGGGTGGCCAGCCGCCGTTCCTCCTCCGCGCGGTACGCGATCGGCCAGTGCCGGCCGACGAGCGGCCCGGCCGCGTCGAAGTACGCCCAGACCTTGGCCATGACCCGGTCCGGCATGAAGTGGGTGTGGACGTCGACGAGCGCGTCGAGCCCGAGCGAGTCCCGGAAGGCGGCGACCTCGGCGAATTCCGCCGCCGCGGCCTCCCCCTGGTCCACCGCGGCCTCCCCCCGGCCCGCCGTGTCCTCGCGCACATCCCCGGCTGCGTCCTCGTGACCCCTCACGCCCGCCAGCCTAACCGTCCGCCCGTTTCAAACCCCGGGAGGTAGATGGTCTCTGCATGAATTTCCCGGCCAGTACATGTCAACCAAAAAGCTGACTTCCTGTCAGATTGCCCGTACCGCCCCTGGAGCGCGACACGGCCCCGCTCCTACACTCACGGCAGCCCGCAGGCCGGATCCGGCCACCGCCGGGCGCACGGCAAGGGACAGGCGGCGGCCGACCGGGCCGCCGCCTCCCTGGAGAGGGAGGAAACCGACCATGGTGAAGCACTACCTCAAGTACGCCCTGAGCACGCTGACGGCCGCGATGTTCGTGCACATGTCCTGACCTGGACGCATGTCCTGACCCGAACCGCAGAGCCCGCCCCGGCCTGTACCGGGCCGGGGCGTCCGGCCGCCCGGCCCTCCGGCCCCGGGGCCGTCGACCGCCCGACGCGCATGTGCTCCAGGAGGCGAAGCCACCGTGTTCGGCACCGCACTGAGTCAGCTGCGCTACAGCACCGCCGTCCTGCTGGGCCGCCGCATCCGCCCACGCGACCTCGACCGCATCGCCCGCGACCTGGTGGCGACACTCGCCGAATTCGGCGAACCGGGCGAGGACTCCGCGCTGCTGCCCGGCCAGGCTGCCCAGGTCGACCCGCAGGTGCGGGCCACGATGACCGGCCGGAGCCTGCGGGCCACGGCGCGCGCCGCCGTCCGGCACACCCCGTACTACGCCCGGGTCTTCGCCGAACTCGGCCTGGACCCCGGCACGCTGGACGCCGGCAGCTGGTCGCGGGTGCCGGTGACGGCGAAGAAGGCGCTGCGCGACCGGCCCGCCGACTTCGTCTCCGCCGCGGCCCGCCCCGCGCTGATGGCGCTGACCACCGGGACCAGCGGCACGCCCACCACGGTCTGGTACGCCAGGGACGAGCTGGAGACGACGGTCGCGCTCAGTACGATCTCGGCCGCGCTCGGCCTGGGCCTGCGCCCGCGGCACACCATGGCGTACGCGGGCTGCTCGCGCGCGACGCTGCCGCTGCTGAACGCGGAGGAGTCCGCGACGCGGGTGGGCGCGGCGTTCGTCCAGTTCGGGACGGTTGAACCCGCGATCGTCCTGGCCCGGCTCGCCGCCCCGCTCGGGCTGCCCGGCAAGGAGCCGCGCATCACCCATCTGACCACCTCCGCCTCGTATCTGTCGGCGCTGGTGCAGGAGGCCGAGCGCACGGGACGCGGGCCGGCGGACTTCGGCCTGGAGAGCGTCGGCGTGGGCGGCGAGGTGCTGTCGGACCCGCTGCGGGCCCGCGCCGAGGCGGTGCTCGGGGCACCGGTCGCCACCTCGTACCTGATGACGGAGACGCTGCCGTCCGGCGGCACGCCCTGCGCCGCGGGCCATCTCCACCACACCACCGAATTCGGCCACCTCGAAGTGCTCGACCCGCTGACCTGGGAACCGACCGCACCCGGCGCCGTCGGAACGATCGTGCACACGCCGTACGTGCCGTACCGCACCTGCACCCTGCTGCTGCGGTACGCGACCGGCGACCTCGTCCGCGTACCGGCCGCGCCGCCGGACTGCGAGCTGGCGCACCTGCCGGCCACCTCCGCCGTACTCGGCCGCTGGTCGGGACCGCTGAGCGCCGCGCTGCCGACCCGGGCGCTGCTCGACCTGATCGAGGCGGAGCCCGAGGTGCCGCTGCCCGCGCGCTACGCCGTCACCGAACGCCCCGACGGCACGGCCCTGCTGCACCTGCTGGTCCGCACCCTGCCCGCCCGCGCGCTGCTGGCCCGGCTGGAGGAACGGGCGGACGCGGCGCGTCTGCCGCTGGCCGGAATCAAGCTGTACGACGACCGGGCCGCCCTGCCGCCGGCCGCCCCCGTACGGGCCGACCTGCGCGAGCGCACCTTCGAGACGCTGCCGGAACCGCCCGAACCGCCGCAACCGGCAGCGTCGGCAACGGCGGAGACCGCCAGGGCGGCGACGGCATGAGCGGGGTCGCGCTCGCCGCACTGAGCGGCTGCGTCGCGCTGGTGATGGCGGTGGCGGGCACCTATCTGGCCCGGGTGCGGATGCCCCGGCCGCCGGTCGGCGTCTACGAACCGGCCGACATCGTGCTGCTGTGCGTCGGCATCGTGCTGGCTCCGCTGCTCTATCTGGAGCTGCCGGGCACGGCGGTGGCCGCGGTGTTCGGGGTGGTGCTGGGCCTGGCGGTGCAGTTCACGCTCGCGCCGGTGGTGGCCGCGCGGTGGCCGGGTGCGGGATGGGCCACGGCGACGACGTGGCTGCTCGCCGCCGCCGGGTGCGCCGTGACGGCGCTGCTGCACGACCGGCCGACGGGCGTACGCGTCGGTACGGATCTGCTGATCGCCGTCGCGGTGGTCGGCGTGGCCAATCTGTGGACGCAGAGCGGTATGCGCGCCGCCCATGTCGCCGCCCTCGCGGCCGCCCTGACCTGCTACGACCTGGTGGCGACCGCGCTCACCGACGTCACGCTGCGGTTCGCGACCCGCGTCCAGGGCCGCCCCTTCGCGCCGATGCTCGCCCTGACGGGCGGCCAGCACCCGGTGTCGGTCGGCCTCGGCGACCTACTGCTGCTCGTGCTGTTCCCGCTGGTCGCGGCCAAGGCGTACGGGCGGGGCGCGGCGCTGATGGCGGGCGCGGTGGGGGTGGCGGTGACGGGCGCGATCAGTGCGCTCTTCGCCGTCGGGGCGCTGACCAGCGGATTCCCGTTGCTGACGGCGCTCGGCCCGCTGATCGTGGCGCAGCATCTGTACTGGTCGCGGCGGCTCGGCGGTGAGCGGACCACGGCGCAGTGGCGGGCCGCGCCCGGCGCCGTACGGTCCGGGCCCGCGGTGCGGCGGGGCTGATCGCGGGCGCCGGCGCGGGCGGCCTGATTGGTCCGAACAGGTGGCGTTTGTGTGTATATCCGCGAATCCGAGGTGCGCTTCCTGGGAATCCGTGCCGTCTTCCTCATGATCGGAGAAGTCAGATTTTCCGCACCGAGGAATCGAGAGGTCATGAACGTCATCAAGAACGTCACCGCCTTCTGGAGCGCCTTCGTCAGCGTGCTCCTCAAGTGCGTCGCCGGGCTCGGCTTCGCCACTCCCGCCCGCACCGCCCGGGCCGCCGCGCAGATCCCGGCCGCCACCCCCGCCGCCGTCCCGGCCCGCGGGACGGTCTCCGGTACGGCCGCGCCGGCCGAACCGATCCCCACCAGGACACCGGGATGCGCGGCGTACCTGCCCGCGCCCAGGCCCGGCGGCCGGACACTGCCGCCGACGATGAAGCAGCGCATCCGCGCCGAGGCGCACGGCTCCTCCCCCTCCGCCCGCAGCATCGGCGCCGGCCTCGACGTCTCGGACACCCCGCCGTTCACCGCGAACACCGCCCTGGCCGACCACGCCCTGACGGCGGCCGACGAGAACGCCCGGCGCGCGCACGAGAACGCGGCACTCGTCCGCTGAGCAGCTCCGTACGACCGCACGACGCAGTACCCATGACGTTTCTTCAGCAGAACCAGCAGGACCCGTACGACCAGCAGGACCAGCACAGCCACGTACCACCCACAGACTTCCGCGCCTGACGGCGCGGCCACGAAAGAGCAGCAGGAGAACACAGCAGCAGAGCAGCCACCACCGACGGGATCAAGCCGGAATCGCGGCCGGAACAGGCTCGGCTGAGCAGGTATCCGCACTTTTGTGCGGGCGGGGCAAGGATGCGCAAGGATGGCCCCGTGACCTCAGCCACCGAGCCCAGCGGGCAACCACGACCCGCGGACGACGAGCCGTCCGCAGCCGCCTCCTACTCCCTCCCGTCGCCACGGCTGATCGCCACCGATCTCGACGGCACGCTGCTGCACGGTGACAAGACGGTGTCCCCGCGTACGGTCGCGGCGCTCACCGACGCGGAGGCCGCGGGAATCGAGGTCTTCTTCGTCACCGGGCGGCCCGCGCGCTGGATGGGCACGGTCGCCGAGCACCTGGCGGGGCACGGGATGGCCATCCTGGCCAACGGCGCCGCTGTGTACGACCTGCACAAGGGCGAGTTGATCGAGGCGTTCCCGCTGCCGGAGGACGAGGCGCTGGCCGCCGCGCACGCGCTGCGCGCCGCCGTGCCGGGCACGTACTTCGCCGTCGAACGCGTCGACACCTTCTACCGCGAGCCCGAATACCCGCGGATCGAACCGGACTTCGGGCCCACCGCACCGATCGAGGAACTGCTCTCGGTGCGCGCCGCGGGACAGCCGCTGCTGAAGCTGCTGGCCAAGCACCCCTCGGTCGACCCCGACGAATTCCTGGCGATCGGCCTCGAAGTGGCGGGCCTGTACGGTGAGATCACCCGGTCCGCGGAGAGCGCGCTGCTGGAGATCAGCGGTACGGGCGTCAGCAAGGCGACGACGCTGGCGCGATGTTGCGCGGAGCGCGGTGTGACGGCCGCGGAGGTCGTCGCCTTCGGGGACATGCCGAACGATCTGGCGATGCTGAGCTGGGCCGGTACGTCGTACGCCGTCGCCAACGCCCACCCGCGGGTGCTGGAGGCGACCACGCACCGGACGGCGTCCAACGACGAGGACGGCGTGGCCCGGGTCATCGAGCGGATCCTTGCCGCCCGGCGCGGCTGAGCGCCAACTCCCTTACCGAACACGTCAGTCGGGCTGGGACGGAGTCCGGAGCGGGGCCTCCCACACCACCGTCGTACCGGTGCCGTCCGGCCCCGGCCCATACGTACTGGAGCCGCCGAGCGAGCCGGCGCGACGAGCGAGATTGCGCAGGCCGCTGCGGCGCCCGCCCTCGGGGATGCCGACGCCGTCGTCGGTGGCGGTCAGGCGGACGGCGGGGGCGCCGTCGGGGAGGGCGGCGGTGGCGTCGACCGTCACGTCGATCCGGGAGGCGCGGGCGTGCCGGAAGGCGTTGGAGAGGACCTCGCGCAGGGCGGCGACGAGATTCTTGCCGACCGGTTCGCCGACGAGCGCGTCCACGGCGCCGACGAAGCGCACGGACGGCTGGAAGCCCAACGGCACGGCTGCCGTGCCGACTTCGCGCAGCGCGCGGGCCCGCAGACCGGAATGGGCGGCGTCGTCGCCCGGGCCCTGCTGGAGGGCGTAGATCGCGGTGCGCACTTCCTGGATGGTGGCGTCGAGTTCGTCCACGGCGTGACCGATCCGCTCGATGACCTCGGGGGTGCGGGCCCGCCGGCCCGCGCCCTCCAGCATCATGCCGGTGGCGAACAGACGCTGGATCACCAGGTCGTGCAGATCGCGGGCGATCCGGTCGCGGTCCTCGTAGACCGCGAGGCGTTCGCGGTCGCGCTGCACGTCGGCCAGGACGAGGGCGAGCGCGGCCTGAGCGGCGAACTGGGTGGCCAGGACGCGTTCGGTCTCGCTGAACGGACGGCCGCCCGGCGGCCGGGGCAGCGCCAGGATGCCGATCACCCGGTCGTTGCTCTGCAACGGGAGCATCATCGTCGGACCGAAGCGCTGTGCCAGCCGCGTCGTGGTGCGCGGGTCGGAGGCGGCGTCGTCCACGAAGACCGGCTCGCCGTTCAACAGCTGCGCCACGATGGGGTTCTCGGCCGGGATGACGGTGCCGACCATGCCCTCGGGGTCGGCCGCCGACGCCGCCACCACCTCCAGGCCGCTGTCACTCCCGCGCGGCGCCAGCACCAGGGCGGCGGCGGACTCGGCGAGCTTGCGCGCCCACACGGCGACGACGTCCAGCGCGTCGTCGGCGGCGTCCCCGGTGAGCAGCGCCGTGGTGACGGCGGCGGCGCCGCTGATCCAGTGCTCGCGCTGCCGGGCGGACTCGTACAGCCGCGCGTTGCCGATCGCGATGCCGGCCTCCATGGCGAGGATCCGCAGCATGCGGGTGTCCTCGTCGGTGAACTGCCAGCCGCCGCGCTTCTCGGTCAGATAGAGATTGCCGAAGATCTCGGTGTGCACGCGGATCGGGACGCCCACGAAGGTCTTCATCGGCGGGTGGCCGGGCGGCAGGCCCACCGAACGGTCGTCGGCGGACAGATCGGCCAGGCGCAGCGGCACCGGGTGCTTGATCAGCTCACCGAGCAGACCGGCGTGGCCGTCCGGCAGCGCGCCCATCCGGGCCGCGTCGGTCTCGCCGATGCCGTATGTGATGAAGTCGGCGAGGCCGGTGCCATCGGCGTCCAGGACGCCGAGCGCGGCGTAACGGGCGTCGGCCAGCTCAGCGGCGGTCTCCACGATCCGGCGCAGCGTGGTGTGCAGCTCGATGCCGGTGCCGACCGACACGACGGCTTCCAGCAGCTCGGGCAGCCGCAGGGTGATCTGCGAGGCGATGACCTGGAAGCTGAGGGTGGGCGACCCGTCAGGGCCGCCCGAGCCGCCCGGACCGCCCGTGCCGTTCAGCGGTCCGGGGGCGCCGTCGCTGTCTGCTGCCATGCCCCCGAGCGTAGGAGCCGCGACGGCGTTTCGCCCCTTATGCCCGGCATCCCGGCGACCCGGGTCCGGCGGGCGGTGCGTCCGTCTCATCTGTCCGACCACGCAGCCCGCCGAAATGTGAGGTCAAATCGACTGCGAATTCCACCTCACATTTCGGGTCGCTGGTTGGTCGTAGTCGTGAGCGCATGCAATCGGGGAGCCGGGTCAGGCGGCGGTCATCGCGAGGTGATCGGACTGCGCGGGGGCACCGGCGCCCGCGTCCGCGAGCCGCTCGCGTTCCAGCGCGCGGCGGAAGTCGCCCTCGGCCGCCGCAAGTTCGGCGTAGGAGCCGCGCTGCACGACGCGGCCCCGCTCCAGCACCACGATCTCGTCGACCGCGCCGTCCGCGAGGCCCGCGAGCCGGTGGGTGATGATCAGCGTCGTACGGCCGCGGGTGGCGGCCAGCAGATCGGCGGTCAGGGCGTCGGCGGTGGCCAGGTCGAGGTGCTCGGCGGGCTCGTCCAGCACGAGGACGGGGAAGCGGGCCAGCAGCGCGCGGGCCAGCGCCAGGCGCTGCCGCATGCCGCCGGACAGCCGGGCGCCGTGCTCGCCGACGAGGGTGTCGAGGCCGATGTCGAGCCGGGCGGCGGCCAGCGCGTCCCGTAGTTCGGCGTCGTCCGCGCCGGGGCGGGCCAGCCGCAGATCCTCCCGGACGGTGCTGTCGAAGACGTGCGCGTCCTGGGCGCACAGCCCGACCAGGCGGCGTACGTCGTCGCCGTCCAGCCCGGCCGCGTCCTGCCCGGCCAGCGTGTATGTGCCCGCCTCGGCGTCCAGGAAGCGCAGCAGGACGTGCGCGAGCGTCGTCTTGCCCGCGCCCGAGGCGCCGACGACGGCGACGCGGCGGCCCGCGGTGAGCGTGAGGTCGACGTCGTGGAGCGCCGGCTCGGCCTGGCCCGGGTGGCGGGCCGTCAGCCCGCGCACCACCAGCGGGAAGGGCGCGGCGGGCGGGGCGGCGGGCCGCTCCGGCTCCCGTACGGGCAGCGGCGCGTCCAGCACCTCGGCCACCCGCGCCGCCGAGCGGCGGCTGCGCTGCCGCTGCTGCACGGCGGCCGGCATCCCCGTGACGGCCTCGAAGGCGGCGAGCGGCGTGAGGACGACGACGGCCAGCGCGACGCCCTGGAGGTGATGTCCGGCGACAGCCGCGACACCGGCGTACGCGCACGCCGTCACCGTCAGACCGCTGATCAGCGCGGTGAGTCCGGCGCCGAGCGCGGTCGCGGCGGCCGAGCGGGCGGCGATCGCGGTGAGGGTACGGTCGGCGCGCTCGGCGTCCGCACGGCGGCGCGGGAGGGCGCCCGCGACGGTCAGTTCGGCGGTGCCGGTGAACAGGCCGAGCACCCGGGCGGACAGTTCGCCGCGCGCGGGCGCGAGCCGGGCCTGCGTACGGCGGGCGACGGCGGCCGACAGCGCGGGCACGGCGACGCCCGCGGCGAGCAGGCCCGCCGCGAGGACCGCCCCGGCGGCGGGCAGTAGCCAGCCGGTGAAGGCGGCGGCGACCGCGCCGACGACGCCGCCGGTCAGGGCGGGCAGCAGCCAGCGCAGATAGTGGTCCTGGACAGCATCCACGTCGGCGACCAGCCGGGACAGCAGGTCACCGCGCCGGGTCGCGCCGAGCCCGGCGGGCGCCAGCCGCTCCAGCCGCCGGAAGACCGCCACCCGGACCCCGGCCAGCGCTCGGAACACCGCGTCGTGCGCCACGAGCCGCTCGCCGTACCGGAACACCGCCCGGCCGATCCCGAACGCCCGCGTCGCGGTGACCGCCACCATCAGATACAGCACCGGCGGCTGCTGCGACGCCCGGCTGATCAGCCACCCGGACGTCGCCATCAGCCCGACCGCCGACAGCAGCGCGAGCGCGCCGAGCGCGACGGCGGCCCAGAACCGGCGCCGCGCGCCGCCGGTGAGGCGGTTGAGCACGGTGCTCTGCTCCCTGCCGGAGGCATCGGGAGCACCGGTACGGCCGGAGGCCCCGCGCTCAGGCGCGTCGTCCGGGCGACGCCCGCCCGGAAGCGCGGGCAGGTCATCGACGGCAGGGCCCGCGTGAGCAGGCGCCGCCACGGACGCGACGGCGTCCCGCCCGCCCGGCGCGGGCTGGGTGCTGGCATCGGCGTCGGCGTGAACTTCAAGCCGGGCCGCCGGCCCCGCCGTCGCACTTACCGCGGGCGCGGGACGGGCGGTCGAACGCGGCGCCAGCGCCCGGGGCTCGGGTGCGGTGTCCACCGGTTCGGGTGCGGGGCGCAGGGTTACGACCTTGTCGGCAAGGGGGAGGAGGGCCGGGCGGTGGGCGATCAGGAGGACGGTGCGGGTGGCGGTGAGGCGGTGGAGGGTGGCGACGACGTCGGCCTCGGTGGCGCCGTCGAGATTGGCGGTGGGCTCGTCCAGGAGGAGCAGGGGGCGGTCGGCGAGGAAGGCGCGGGCGAGGGCGACGCGCTGGCGCTGGCCGGCCGAGAGATTGGTGCCGTCCTCGGTGAGGAGGTCGGTGGGGGAGACGAAGGACAGGGCGCCGGCGTCGGCGAGGGCGGCCCGTACGGCGGCGTCGTCGGCGTCCGGCCGGGCCAGCCGTACGTTGTCGGCGACGGTGCCGGCGAACAGGTGCGGATGCTGCGGGACCCAGGCGATCTGCCGGTGCCAGTCGGCGGGGTCGAGCGCGGTCAGGTCGGTGCCGCCGACCAGGATCCGGCCCTCGGCGGCCGGGACGAAACCCAGCAGCGCATTGAGCAGCGTGGTCTTGCCGACACCGCTGGGCCCGGTGACCGCCACCGTCTCGCCGGGCGCGAGCGTGAAACCGGTGGTCGCGAGCGAGCCGCCGTCGCGCACGGCGAGACCGTCGACCGTGATCGTCGCCGACCGCAGATCGGGCACCGCCGCCCCGCCCGGCGCGGTCGCCGGCTCCGTCTCCAGCACCTCGAAGACCTGCTCGGCGGCGGCCAGCCCCTCGGCCGCCGCGTGGTATTGCGCGCCGACCTGCCGCAGCGGCAGATACGCCTCGGGCGCCAGGATCAGCACCAGCAGCCCGGTGCGCAGCGAGAGTTCACCGTGCACCAGCCGCATGCCGATGCCGACCGCGACCAGGGCGACGGAGATGGTGGCGAGCAGTTCCAGGACGAAGGAGGACAGGAACGCGATCCGCAGCGTCTTGAGAGTGGCCCGCCGGTAGTCGCCGGTGATAGCGCGGATGTTGTCGGCCTGCGCCTTGGCCCGGCCGAACACCTTGAGCGTCGGCAGGCCGGCGACGACGTCCAGGAAGTGCCCGGACAGCCGGGCCAGCAGCTTCCACTGCCGGTCCATCCGGTCCCGGGTGGCCCAGCCGACCAGCACCATGAACAGCGGGATGAGCGGCAGCGTCAGCGCGATGGTGAGCGCCGAGACCCAGTCGGCGGCCAGAATCCGGGCCAGCACGACCGCGGGCACCACGACCGCGAGCCCGAGCTGCGGCAGATAGCGGGCGAAGTAGTCGTCCAGCGCGTCGATCCCGCGGGTGGCGAGCGTGGTCAGCTCGCCGCTGCGGCGGCCGGTCAGCCAGCCGGGGCCGAGCGCGGTGGCCCGCTCCAGCAGCCGGCCGCGCAACTGCGACTTGGCCGCCGCGCCCGCCCGGTGGGCGCACAGTTCGGTGAGCCAGCCCACCAGCGCCCGCCCGGCGGCGACGGCGACCAGCCACAGCAGCGTGCCGCGCAGCTCGCCGGTCCCCTCGCCGCCCTGGAAGCCGCCGACCACCACATCGGCGATCAGCACCGCCTGAGCGACGATCAGCCCCGCCCCGGCCACCCCGAGCAGTACGGAGCCGGCCAGGAAGACCCGGGTGGTACGGGCGTACCGCAGCAGTCGCGGATCGACAGGTTTCACGTGAAACATCCCCTCCGGGTCGGACGGTCCAGGCGGTCGGTGCCGGTGCGGATCCGGTCTCAGTGACCGGTCGCGGCTGCGATGTGCTGGGTGCCGATCCGCTTGCGGAAGACCCAGTAGGTCCAGCCCTGGTAGAGCAGCACCAGCGGGGTGGCGACGCCCGCGCACCACGTCATGATCTTCAGCGTGTACGGGGTGGCCGAGGCGTTGCCGACCGTCAGATTCCAGTCGCTGTTGAGCGAGGACGGCATCACGTCCGGGAAGAGCGCCAGGAAGAGCATGGCGACGGCCGCCGCGATCGTGACGCCGGACAGCGCGAACGACCAGCCCTCCCGCCCGGCGAGGTTGGCGGCCAGCGCCCCGACCAGGGCGGCCACGGCGACGACCAGCGCCGCGATGCTGCGGCCGTTGCCGTGCGCGGCCTGGGTCCAGATCAGGAAGGCCAGCGCGAGGACGGCGGTGCCGGCCCCGACCCGGGTGGCGAAGGCACGGGCCCGGTCCCGGATGTCGCCGAGCGTCTTCAGCGAGACGAAGACGGCGCCGTGGAAGGTGAACAGGGTCAGCGTGACGAGGCCGCCGAGGATCGAGTAACCGTTGAGCAGGTCCCAGAAGTTGCCCACGTACTCCTTGTTCGCGTCGATCTTCACGCCCCGCACGATGTTCGCGAAGGCGACGCCCCACAGCAGCGCCGGGACCAGGGAGGTCCAGAAGATCGCGTTCTCCCAGTTGCGCTGCCAGCGCTCGTCGTCCCGCTTGGCGCGGTACTCGAAGGCGACACCGCGCACGATCAGGCAGACCAGGATGATCAGCAGCGGCAGGTAGAAGCCGGAGAAGAGGGTGGCGTACCAGTCGGGGAAGGCGGCGAAGGTCGCGCCGCCCGCGGTGAGCAGCCACACCTCGTTGCCGTCCCAGACCGGGCCGATGGTGTTGATCAGCACCCGCTTCTCGGTCCGGTCGCGGGCCAGCAGCTTGGTGAGGATGCCGACCCCGAAGTCGAAGCCCTCCAGGAAGAAGTAACCGGTCCACAGGACCGCGATGAGAACGAACCAGACATCGTGCAGATGCATGTCGCACTCCTCTCAGTACGTCAGTACAGGTCTCGGGACTGGTCTCAGTACGAGAACGCCATCGGGCGGTCGGCGTCCGCGTCGCCGCCGTCGCCGCCGATACGGGTGGGGGAGCGGCGGTCGTCGTCGGTGAGTTCGGCGGGACCCGCCTTGGCGTACTTCAGGAGCAGCCGCACCTCGACGACGGCGAGGGCCGCGTAGAGGAGGGTGAAGACGATCAGCGAGGTGAACACCTCACCGGTGGAGACGGTGGGGGAGACCGCGTCGCGGGTGCGCAGCACTCCGTAGACCACCCAGGGCTGGCGGCCGGTCTCGGTGAAGATCCAGCCCCAGGAGTTGGCCAGCAGCGGGAAGACCATGGTCCACAGGGCGATCCACCAGTACCAGCGCGACAGGCGCGGGCCGAGCTGACCGTTCTTGGTGAGCATCAGATGCGGCACCTCGTCGTCGCCGGTGCGGTGCGCGGGCGCCAGCCAGAACTTGCGGCGGGTCAGCCACAGGCCGGCCGCGCCGACGCCGATCGAGACGACACCGAAGCCGATCATCCAGCGGAAGCCCCAGTAGGCGACGGGGATGTTGGGCCGGTAGTCGCCGGGGCCGTACTTCTGCTGCTCCTGCTTGTTGACGTCGTTGATGCCGCCCACGTAGGCGTGGAAGTCGTCGGTGGCCAGGAAGGACAGCAGGTTCGGAATCTCTATTTCGACGCTGTTGTGCCCCTTGCTGACGTCGCCGACCGCGAAGATCGAGAAGGGGGCGCCGTTCTGGCCGTCCCACAGCGCCTCGGCGGCGGCCATCTTCATCGGCTGCTGCTTGAACATGACCTTGCCGAGGGTGTCGCCGCTGATCGCGGTGAGCGCGCCGGCGACGACGGCGATCACCAGGGCCAGCCGCAGCGAGGAGCGCATCACGGCGATGTGCCGCTTGCGCGCCAGGTGGTAGGCGGCGATGCCGATCATGAAGGCGGCGCCGGTGAGGAAGGCGGCGGAGATGGTGTGGAAGAACTGGGCGAGCGCGGTGTTCTGGGTGAGCACGGTCCAGAAGTCGGTGAGTTCGGCGCGCTTGGTCTTCGGGTTGTAGCGGTAGCCGACCGGGTGCTGCATCCAGGAGTTGGCGGCCAGGATGAAATACGCCGACAGGATCGTCCCGATCGAGACCATCCAGATGCAGGCGAGATGGATCTTCTTCGGCAGCTTGTCCCAGCC
This sequence comes from Actinacidiphila alni, assembly GCF_900112845.1. GTDB lineage: Bacteria > Actinomycetota > Actinomycetes > Streptomycetales > Streptomycetaceae > Actinacidiphila > Actinacidiphila alni. The sequence goes on along the minus strand of NZ_FONG01000002.1, from coordinate 363,398 downwards.
GAAGATCCACAGTCCGATGAAGGTGGACTCGAAGAAGAAGGCGATCAGGGCCTCGAAGGCGAGCGGGGCGCCGAAGATGTCGCCGACGAAGCGGGAGTAGTCCGACCAGTTCATGCCGAACTGGAACTCCTGCACGATGCCGGTGACCACACCCATCGCGATGTTGATCAGGAAGAGCTTGCCCCAGAACTTGGTGGCCTTGAGGTACTTCTCGTTGCCGCTGCGCACCCACGCGGTCTGGAGCCCCGCGGTGAGGGCGGACAGCGAGATCGTCAGCGGGACGAAGAGGAAGTGGTAGACGGTGGTGACGCCGAACTGCCATCGGGCGACGTCCAGTGGCTCCAGCGCGAGCTGCACGATCCGCCTCCTTTGCTGCCGTATTGAGGCTTTCGCCCCATGTTCACCGGACATGACACGCCTTATGGGCACGACACGTTCGCTTGTGAACGTGAATACATTCACAAGGTAGTATCACCCACACGATAAAACCCCCTGACACCGGGGGGTGTCAGGGGGCCGTCGGGGCAGTTCAGCGGGGCCGACCAGGGCCGAACGGCCCTTTCGCGCAAGGGCCGTTACAGCTCCTTGCGGAAGGTCTCGGCGGTGTGCAGCAGCAGATCGTTGGCTTCGGTCTCACCGATGGTGATCCGTACGCCCTCGCCCGCGAAGGGGCGGACGGTGGTGCCGGCCCGCTCGGCCGCCGCCGCGAAGTCGGCCGTCCGCTCCCCCAGCCGCAGCCACACGAAGTTGGCCTGCGTCTCGGGCACCGTCCAGCCCTGGCCGGTCAGCGCCTCGACCACCCGGCTCCGCTCGGCGACCAGGCCCGCGACCCGCTCCAGCAGCGCCGGCTCGGCGCGCAGGCTGGCCACCGCCGCGTCCTGCGCGAGCTGGCTGACGCCGAAGGGCACCGCCGTCTTGCGCAGCGCCGCCGCCACCGGCTCGTGCGCCACCGCGAAGCCGATCCGCAGCCCGGCCAGGCCGTACGCCTTGGAGAAGGTCCGCAGTACCGCCACATTCGGACGGTCCCGGTACAGATCGATTCCGTCGGGAACATCCGCGTCGGTGATGAATTCGCGGTACGCCTCGTCCAGCACCACCAGCACGTCGGACGGCACCCGGTCCAGGAAGCGTTCCAGCTCGGCCCGGCGCACCACCGTGCCGGTCGGGTTGTTGGGGTTGCAGACGAAGATCAGCCGGGTGCGGTCGGTGACCGCCGCGGCCATCGCGTCCAGGTCGTGCCGCTCGTCCGCGTCCAGCGGCACCTGCACCGGCCGCGCGCCGCTGATCCGGGTGATGATCGGATACGCCTCGAACGACCGCCAGGCGTAGATCACCTCGTCCCCGGGCCCGGACGTCGACTGGAGCAGCTGCTGGGCCACGCCCACCGAGCCGGTGCCGGTCGCGATGTGTGCCTCGGGCACGCCGAAACGTCCCGCCAGCTCCGCGGTCAGCGCCGAGCAGGCCAGGTCGGGATAACGGTTGAAGGCGGCCGCGGCGGCGGTGGCCGCCTCCAGCACACCGGGCAGCGGAGGGTACGGGTTCTCGTTCGAGGACAGCTTGAAAGCGGGACCGGTCCGGTCCCCGCTCCCCTCCGCGGCCGGGGGTCGCCCGGGCTTGTACGTGGGGATGCCGTCCAGTTCCGCGCGCAGCTTCGGGGTGGTCATGACCTCACCTTACGAGTGCCCCGCCCGCCTGTGGAGTGCGGTGCCAGGACGGGCCCGCGGGCGCGCTCCTTGTGGGTGCCCGGGTGGCGTGCGCGGTGGCGCGCGTAACTCGTAGGAGTGAGTTGGTGTCACTCGTGTTGGTGGACCAATGAACGGGTGCGGGCCGCGACCGCGACCGTATCGGCCGCGCGGCATGCGCTGCCGCCTGCATATTCCACCTTGCATACGGTATTCGATCTTGCAGAAACCTATCTTCAGGGGGGTCACAGGGGCAGGCGCCGACCGGACCAGCGCCGCCCTAATATCGGCAGGCCATGACAGCAGCAGGGAACCACCAGGCGAGCCGGACCGGACGCCGGCTGGAGCGGGCGGGGATCAGGGATGTCGCCGCCGCCGCCGGAGTCTCGATCACGACTGTCTCCGACGCACTCAACGGCAAGGGCCGACTGCCCGACGCCACCCGCCGCCATGTCCGCGAGGTCGCCGACCGGCTGGGCTACCGCCCGTCCGCCGCGGCCCGCACACTGCGCACCGGAAGATCGGGCCTGATCGGCCTGACGGTGACCACCTACGGCGAAGAACCGTTCACCTTCACGGAATTCGCGTACTTCGCGGAGATGGCCAGAGCCGCCACCTCCGCCGCGCTCGCCCGCGGCTACGCCCTGGTCATCCTGCCCGCGTCCTCCCGGCACGACGTGTGGGGGAACGTGGCGCTGGACGGCACCGTCGTCATCGACCCCTCCGACCACGACCCGCTGGTGACCGAACTGGTCCGGCAGGGCGTCCCGGTGGTCTCCGACGGCCGCCCGGCCGGCAGCCTGCCCGTGCACGCCTGGGTCGACAACGACCACGAGGCCGCCGTCCTCGGCATCCTCGACCACCTCGCCGCGGCCGGCGCCCGCCGGATCGGCCTGCTCACCGGCACCACCACCGACACGTACACCCGGTTGTCCACCACCGCGTACCTGGAGTGGTGCGAGCGCGTCGGCCAGGAGCCGGTCTACGAGTCGTACCCGGCGCACGACCCGCGCGCGGGCGCGGTCGCCGCGGACCGCTTACTCGCGCGGCCGGACCGCCCCGACGCCGTCTACGGGCTCTTCGACCCCAACGGCACCGATCTGCTCGCCGCGGCCCGCCGCTACGGCCTGCGCGTCCCGGACGACCTGCTGCTGGTCTGCTGCAGCGAGAGCACCGTCTACGCCAGCACCGAGCCGCCGATCACCACACTCTCGCTGCAGCCGCGACGGATCGGCACCGCCGTCGTGCAGTTGCTCATCGACGCCATCGAGGGCGTCGGCGGCGCGCATCCCGTGCAGCAGGTGATGCCGACGGAACTCATCGTCCGCACCTCCTCGCAGCGCCGCGCGCACCGCACCACCGTCAGCCATCCGCGGGGACCGGCCGGCGGCTGAGAACGGCCGGGAGCGGACAGGGGCGATCGGCGACGGCGGCACAAAACGGGCGGACGGCGAACGGAAGGCAGGCGGAAGGCGATTCGCGCGGGGGTACGAGGGAGCTAAGGGATGGTTTGTCTGCGCCCTGCGAAAACCAGGTGCCTGGGTATGTCACAACGCGACAGCGTCATTCCTATGATGGGCGGATGGCGGCGCGATCGTGGAGGGGTCGATGACTCAGGGGGCAGGTCAGGGACCCGAGCCCGGGACTGCGGAAGGCTGGCGTCCCGAGGCGTCCGGGTACGTCCCCGGCGAGGCGCCGGCGTACGTCGCGGGGCACGGGCCGGCGACCGGTTTCGGTACGGCTCCGGGGTTCGAGCAAGCACTTGAGCAAGCAGCGGGACCGGCGCCGCACAACGGACCGGCTGCCGGTTACGAGCCGCGCGCGGCGGAGGGACCCGGCGTACCCGTGACGCCCGTCGCGCCCCCCGCGTACGACAACGCACCTCCCTCGTACGACAACGCACCCCCCTCGTACGACAGCGCGCCGCCCGCCCAGCGGCCGGCCACGTACGAACCGACGCGCCCCGACGCGCCGCTGGTGCCCGAGGGGTACACCCCGACCGCCCGCGACCTCCCGGTGATCACCGCGACCGACACCGTCGCCGACCGCCCGGGACCGCTGTACGTCGTCGGCGACGTGCACGGCTATCTCGACGAGCTGCTGGCCGCGCTGCGCGAGCGCGGCCTCGTCGACGAGGAGGGCCACTGGGCGGCGGGCAGCGCCCGGCTGTGGTTCCTCGGCGACTTCACCGACCGCGGCCCCGACGGCATCGGCGTCATCGAGCTGGTCATGCAGCTGTCCGCGGAGGCCGCCGCGGCCGGCGGCTACTGCCGCGCCCTGATGGGCAATCACGAACTGCTGCTGCTCGGCGCGCACCGGTTCGGCGACACCCCCGTCAACTCCACCGGCGGTACCGCCTCCTTCCTGGCCGCCTGGCGGCTCAACGGCGGCCAGCCGTCCGACATGGACCGCCTGGAGGACCGGCACCTGACCTGGATGTCCCGGCTGGACGCCGCCCATGTCACCGACGGCCACCTGCTGGTGCACTCCGACACCACCGCGTATCTGGAGTACGGCAGCAGCGTCGAGGAGATGAACGACACCATCACCGGGGTGCTGCAGCGCGGCGACGCCGACGAGTGCTGGGACCTGTTCCGCAAGCTCACCAAGCGGTTCGCCTTCCGCGGCGACGGCGGGCCGCAGGCCGCCCGCGAGTTGCTCGGCACCTACGGCGGCAACCGCGTCGTGCACGGCCACAGCCCGATCCCGTATCTGCTCGGCGAGGTCGGCGGGGAGTATCCGGCCGACGGCGAGGAGCGCACGCACACCGTGGAGGGTCCGATGGTGTACGCGGAGAATCTGGCGGTGGCGATGGACGGCGGCGTGACGATGGACGGACGGCTGCTCGTTGCCCAACTCCCGCTGGTTGGGTAGCCCGTACATTTCCTGGTTGCGCCCTGTCACGGCCTGTCTCCCCGCTCTACCATCGCTGTATCCGTAGGCACACCGCTCTCCGCGTACTCGGCCGACCGAGCCGGTTCCGCTCCAGGAACACCGGCCGGGTCCGGGGAGTCGGAGCATCGGGGGATGCACATGACCAGCGCTCCACTTCTGCTCACCGAAGACCGCCCGGACTTCGACCGCGCTCTGGACGAGGCGTTGCACATCGTCCTCCGGGACCACGACGCCGCGGCGCACGGCCGCGGGGAAGGCCGTACGGCGCGTGACAGTCGTGCCGAGCGTGACGGCCGTACGACGCCTGACAGTCGTACGACGCGTGACAGTCGTACGACGCGTGACGGCCGTACGAACCGCGGCGCGGATACGGGTGCGCCGGTGCTGAACAGCGAGCAGTTGCGGACGCTGGCGATCGGCGCGGCCGAACTGATCGGCGAGGCGGCGGCCGTGGAGTACGAGGCGTACCGCGGCATCCGGGAGGAATTCCGGGAGGCCGCCCGCGAGTCGGCGCGCGCCCGCGACAACCGGACCTTCGGCTACGCGGCGATGGGCGTCGCGGACGGCGCGGGTTCCGGCGCGGGCCTGGTGGCCGTGCTCGCCGTCCTGACCCCGCTGCTCGCGGGCGCCGCCGCCGTGATCTTCCTGCTGATCGGTTACGCACTGCACGCGATGGCGCCCGAGCCGGCCATCGCGTCACCGCTGCGCACGGCGGGCTGGCTGTTCGCCGCCGTCGCCGCCGCCTCGATCCTGCTCGGCGCGATCGGGCTGCTGCTCACCGCGCTGCGCGACGGCTCCTCCGCCATCCACGACTCGCCGGACGCGCAGCCGCCGGAGGTCGCCGACGCCCGGGAGATCTGGTACCGGGCGCTGCTGGAACGCGGCATGCTGCCCTTCCTCGCGGACGCCGCGGCCAGCGCCGCCGCGCTCGCCGCCGCTTCCGCGCACGAACCGCCGGGACCGGTCGTCCACCCCGGACCCGGGCCCGGGCCCGTTCCCGGCGCGGGCGCCGACGGCCCCCGGATGCCCCGACTCGGTTACTCCCGCCCCGACTTCAGCAGCCCGGCGCCCGAGCAGGGCGCGCCCCTTCCCCCCACGTCCCCCCGCTTCTCCGGACCGCGCTACAGCAGTCCCGACTTCACCAGCCCGGACTTCGGCGGCCCCGACAACACCCCCGAGTAGGGCCCCGACCGGCGCGGCGCCGGGACCGCGGGTCCCGTGACCGCCGGCATGAACATCAGCACTCTGCGCCTCGGATCGTGCGCCGGGGACGACACCAGCATGCGGACCCGCTGCAGATAGCCGCCGGCCGGCGGGCGCAGCAGCCGGACCCTGCCGTCGTTGTGCAGCGCGACCCGGGTCGACTCGCTCTCCGCCTGCCACATCCGGGCCAGCTCGATGTCGCCGCGCAACTCCTCGATGATGCTGAGCAATTCCCGCTGGGTCCGCGCGGGTTCCGGGGTCGCCTGGGCCTGGAGGTGCGGCGCGGTCCGCGCCTGGAGCCGCAGCTGCCGCAGGAAGTCCCGCACCCAGCCGGCCTTCCACTCGCCGCACAACTGCCGCGCGTACGGGTCGAAGAGCACGAAGCGCAGCAGATTCGCGGGCGGCGCCTGGCCCGCGGGCTCGAAGAGCTGCCGCCAGGCGTGGTTGGTCTCCAGGATCCGCCAGGCACCGTCGAGGGTGAGCGCGGGCACCTGGAGGGCGTGCAGATACGAGGTCCAGCCGGTGACCGCCTCCGGGTCGGGCTCGGCCGGGCCGCGCGGCGGATAGCCGCCGGTGACGATGAACCACAGCTCGTCGCGCTGCCGCGAATCCAGCCGCAGCGCGTTGGCCAGGCTGTCCAGGCGGTGGGCCGGGATGGGCCGGCCGCACGCCTCCCAGTCCTGGTAGAGGCGGAGTGAGATGCCCAGCCGCTGGGCCACGGCGTGCTGGCTCAGGCCGGGGGGACGGTAACCGTTGTGGCCGGTGATGGGCTCGGGTTCACCCGCGAAATTTCTGCGGGCTTCGCGCAGGAACTCCTGGATCAGCGGTGGGTCCTCGTCGAGACGACGGTCCATGGGTTCTGTCCCCCGGATCTTCTCGGCCGCGACCGCCTCCGCCGGATGAGGGGTCACCCGGCGGTCACTCGGTGGCCGCGGCCTGCGATTTCGCGCCAGGTTCATGCTAGGCGGGGGCGGTCGCGCGCCACCGGAATCACCCTGTCCACATCGGGCACTGTCGCAAGTGCGACACCCTCCGGCGGTGGTGGCCGGTGCCGCCGTGCTCTACGTGGGGTAACCGGTTGTGGCAGGGCTCACAGGCGTGGTCACGGCATGGAGTCGGGCCTCCCGTACGGGGCACGGCCCTGTCGTACCCCGTCACGGCCACAGCTCCTCCGGGTCGAGCAACTGGGCCAGTTTGAGGCCGACTTCGAAGCGGCTGGAGACCTGGAGCCGCTCCATCAGCTTGGTCATCACCCGCTGCACCGTACGCCGTGCGACGCCCAGTGTCCTGGCGATCCGGTCGTCGCTGCAGCCGTTGGCCATCAGCCGGATGATGCTGCGCTCCTGGTCGGTGAGGCCGAGACCGTCGGGGCCGTCGCCGCTGTCGGGGCGCGCGACGGCCGACAGCGGTGCGGCGCGCAGCCAGTAGTCCTCGTAGAGCGCGGCGTACGAGCGGGCCAGCACCGCGCCGCGCACCAGCGTCATGGACGTGGCGTGCTCGTGCGGGATGCCCGGCAGGACGACGGTGTGCCGGTCCATCACCAGCAGGTCGTGCGCGGCGTGGTCGACCAGCCGTACGTTGACGCCCGCGTCGGACAGGTCGTGCAGGTACTTGGCGTACTTCGGCACCCGCAGCTGCGAGCGCAGGTACAGCGCGCGGACCCGTACGCCGCGGCGGATCATCGCCATATCGCCCACCAGGGCCTTGTCCAGCACCGCCATGTCCGGCGGCATCGGGCCCGGGTGCAGCGAGTCCATGGTCTCGCGCGCCGACGCCTCGATGTCGGCGACCGAACTCTGCCGGCTCTCCGGGTCCTCGAAGTGCTGGACGTCCACCTGTTCCTGGAGCCGGGCCACCACGGGGCGGAACACCGTCAGCAGTGCCTGGGTCGTCTCGCTGAGCGCGGCGGCGTTACGGAGCTGGGCGGCGGCCGTGCCGAGGTAGGTGTCCATCGCCACGGCGAGCGCGGCGTCCGGGTCGACGGTCTCGATCCGGCCGTCCACCCGGCGGATCAGGCCCATCGCGGTGAGCGTGCGCAGGCCGGCGGCGAGCCGTTCGTCGTCCAGCCCGGCCATTTCTCCCAGCCCGCCCGCCCCGCTCTCCCCGGCCCGTGCGGAGCCGCCGCGCATGGCCACCGCCGTATAGATCGCGACCGCCGACTCGATGTCGCGCCCGCCGCCCGTCGGCTGACTCATCCCTGCCCTTCTTCCCCCCCGCCCCCGGAGCCCCACCAGCTCCCTTCGCCCAACCCGCCCGATTGTCCCCCACCACCCCCGCCCCGGACCTCCCCTTTTCCCGGCCGAGCACGTTCGGTCACCGGCACGAAGGGGGCGGCCGTACCCGGGAGGAGGCAGAGGTCCGGGCCGCGGTTGCTAGAGGTAGTCGAAGAAGCGGACCCACCAGTCGCAGGGGCGGCCCGCTCCTCCGTACGCGAGCAGGACCGCGCCGGCCCCGTCGTACGGACGGGTGAGCAGGCGCTCCGGCAGCACCCGGTAACCCTGCTCGGCGAGTACGCTTTCCACCGCCGCGAGGTCCCCGGCGTTCAGCGCGCCGGCCGCCACGGCCTCGTCGGTGTCGAGGTGGACGCCCGGGTTCTCGGCCGAGATCACCGCCATCGCACCGAAGTTGCTCACCGAGACGACGATCGGCACGCCGCTCGCGGTCGCGCCGGCCGGCACGTCCACCCGGCCGTGCAGGCTCGCGTCCTGCACTTCCCTGTCGGCGGGGCACCGCGTGCCGAAGGCCGCGTCCAGTCCGGCCGCCAGACGGTCGAAACGGGCTCGGGTCGCGGTGTGGTCGTAGCCGCGCGGGTGTTCCAGCGATTCCGGGTCGTCGAGACGATGGAGAAGCGCGACCAGCTCCGCGTCGGTGTTCGGCACTTCACCATGGTGACGCCTCGGCCGGAGGTCTGTGCGGGCGCGGGAAAGGGGGTGGCAGTGGAGCGGGGGACGCGGGGGAACTTGTCGGGCGGCTGGCAGAGGTGGTCGGGGGCGTCAGGGCGACGCACCCCGTGCGGGTCGCGGTCGACGGGGCGCCTGCCGCGTGGAAGACGACGCTGGCCGACGAACTAGCTGCGATGCTGCGGGCGCAGGGGCGCGAGGTCATCCGGGCGACCGTCGACGACTTCCTTGTGCCCGCTCGGCCGCCCCCCCGGACTGTTCAACACGTACGCCGACAGCTTCGATGCCGCGTGGGCGACAGCCCGCCCGGCCCGACAAGGGGGCTGGCCATGGCCCGCACCGAGTTCTACGACGACCCCGCCGCCCCCGAACCCAACAGCCTCGTCGTCGCCGCGTCCGCCGTCGTCACCGACGACCAGGGCCGCATTCTGCTCCAGCGTCGCCGCGACAACGACCTGTGGGCGCTGCCGGGCGGCGGCATGGAGATGACCGATTCCCTCCCTGGCACGGCCGTGCGCGAGGTCAAGGAGGAGACCGGGCTCGACGTGGAGATCACCGGGCTGGTCGGCACGTACACCGATCCGCGCCATGTGATCGTCTATACGGACGGCGAGGTACGCCGCCAGTTCAACGTCTGCTTCACCGCCCGTATCAACGGCGGGGAGTTGGCGATCTCCGACGAGTCCACGGAGTTGCGCTTCGTGGCGACCGAGGAGCTGGACGACCTGCCGATGCACCACACGCAGCGACTCAGGCTCGGCCACTTCCTGGAGGGACGGGACCGGCCGTATCTGGGGTGAGGGCCCCGGCATATCGCGCCAGGGCCCTCGGTTGGGTGGACGGACGGGTCAGTCCGTCAGGGGGAGGTAGACGCGGTTGCCCGCGGCGGCGAATTCACGGGACTTGGCCGCCATGCCGAGTTCGGCCTCGGTCTCCAGGGATGTGCCGTGGTCGCGGCGGATGTCGTGGGAGATCTTCATCGAGCAGAATTTCGGCCCGCACATGGAGCAGAAGTGCGCGGTCTTGGCGGGTTCGGCCGGGAGGGTCTCGTCGTGGAAGGCGCGGGCGGTGTCCGGGTCGAGGGCCAGGTTGAACTGGTCCTCCCAGCGGAATTCGAAGCGGGCGTCGGAGAGGGCGTCGTCCCAGGTCTGGGCGCCCTCGTGGCCCTTGGCGAGGTCGGCTGCGTGGGCGGCGATCTTGTAGGTGATCACACCGGTCTTGACGTCGTCCCGGTCGGGCAGCCCGAGGTGTTCCTTGGGGGTGACGTAGCAGAGCATCGCAGTGCCCCACCAGGCGATCATCGCGGCGCCGATGCCGGAGGTGATGTGGTCGTAGGCAGGCGCGATGTCGGTGGTGAGCGGGCCGAGGGTGTAGAACGGCGCCTCCTCGCAGATCTCCTGCTGGAGGTCGATGTTCTCCTTGATCTTGTGCATCGGGACGTGCCCGGGCCCCTCGATCATGGTCTGCACCTGGTGCCGCTTGGCGATGGTGTTCAGCTCGCCGAGGGTGCGCAGTTCGGCGAACTGCGCCTCGTCGTTGGCGTCCGCGATCGAGCCCGGCCGGAGCCCGTCGCCGAGCGAGAAGGTGACGTCGTACGAGGCGAGGATCTCGCACAGTTCCTCGAAGTGCGTGTAGAGGAAGCTCTCCTGATGGTGCGCCAGGCACCACGCGGCCATGATCGAGCCGCCGCGTGAGACGATGCCGGTCTTGCGGCGGGCGGTCAGCGGGACGTAGCGCAGCAGCACGCCGGCGTGCACCGTCATGTAGTCGACGCCCTGCTCGGCCTGTTCGATGACGGTGTCGCGGTAGACGTCCCAACTCAGTTCCTCGGCACGGCCGTCGACCTTCTCCAGGGCCTGGTAGAGGGGGACGGTGCCGATCGGGACGGGGGAGTTGCGCAGCACCCACTCGCGGGTGGTGTGGATGTTGCGGCCGGTGGACAGGTCCATGACCGTGTCGGCGCCCCAGCGGGTGGCCCAGGTCATCTTCTCCACCTCCTCCTCGATGGAGGAGGTGACCGCCGAATTGCCGATGTTGGCGTTGACCTTCACCAGGAACCGCTTGCCGATGATCATCGGCTCGATCTCCGGGTGGTTGACGTTGGCGGGCAATACGGCCCGCCCGGCGGCGATTTCGTCGCGGACGATCTCGGACGGGACGTTCTCGCGCAGGGCGACGTACTCCATCTCCTGCGTGATCTCGCCGCGCCTGGCGTACGCAAGCTGGGTGACCGGCTCCCCGGTCCTGCCGCGGCGCGGGAGCCGCGGCCGGCCGGGGAAGACCGCGTCGAGATTGCGCAGTCCGCCGCGCGGCGAGGTGTGCTTGAGACCGTCGTCCTCGGGCCGCACCGGACGGCCCGGGTACTCCGCGGTGTCGCCGCGGGCGATGATCCAGTTCTCCCGGAGCGGGGCGAGCCCGCGCCGTACATCGGTGTCCACCGACGGATCGGTGTACGGGCCCGACGTGTCGTACAGCGTCACGTCGTTCCCATTGGTGAGGTGCACCGTCCTGACCGGCACCCGCAGGTCAGGACGTGATCCGACGACGTACGACTTGTGCTGGCCGACGGCCGTGCGACCGGTGTCCGTGCGGTCGGTATCGCGGGGGCCGTCCGTCGCGTCGGACCCGCCTGAAGGCGTGCGTGCATCCTGCATGGTCATGAGACCCACTCCCTACGCCGGCATTACCCGGTAACAGGTTCAGCGGTCGGCGCAGCGTGTGCCCCGGCGATACGGCCGGCGGCGGGTCAGCGCCCTCTCAGCCCGGTGCTCCGAGCTCCCGCGTTTGCAAAGGTGCCCCCACGGTAGCGGTTGCACGAAGACAGGCACCAGGGGCCCTTGCGATGATCGGCCCGTGGAACAGCCCCCCAGCAGTCACAGCCACGGTCACGGCACCGGTCACGAGCCCGGCCAGGGACACGAGCCCGTGCGAGGCCACGGCCACCCCGTCGGCCACACCCATGCCCACGGCCCCGTCCCGCCGGTCTCCAAGCACCTGCGCAAGGTCATCGCCGCGATCCTGGTGCCGTTCGCCGCGGCGGTCGTCGTGGGCCTGGTCGTGCTGTGGCCGGGCGGCGCGCCCGGCCATGCCCGTACCGGCGTCGGCTTCGACCAGCAGACCCGGCAGGGCAAGGTCGTCGCGCTCGTCGACGTCTCCTGCAAGTCGGTCAACGCCGGGCAGTCGTCCTCGTCGTCGACCAGCGACGCGTGTCAGAAGGCGACGATCGAGGTCGCGTCCGGCCCGGACAAGGGCACCACCTTCACCGAGGTCGTGCAGCCGGACCAGACCCGCCGCTACAGCAAGGGGCAGGGCGTGGTCCTGGCGTACGCGCCCAACGCCCCGGCCGGGCTGCGCTATTCGGTCACCGACGTGGACCGCGGCTTCCCGCTGGCGCTGCTGGCCGGGATCTTCGCGGTCGCGGTGATCGTCGTCGGCCGGCTGCGCGGCGTGATGGCGCTCGTCGCGCTGATCGTCTCGTTCGGGATCTTGACCCTCTTCATCCTTCCGGCGATCCTGCACGGCGACAATCCCCTGCTGGTGGCGGTGATCGGCGGCAGCGCGATCATGCTGATCGCGCTCTACTCCTGCCACGGCGTCAACGCCCGCACCTCGGTGGCGGTGCTGGGCACGCTCTGCTCACTGCTGCTGATCGGGATCCTGGGCTCGGTCTTCATCGACTGGGCGCATCTGACCGGCAACACCTCGGACGAGACCGGCGTCATCCACAGTCTCTATCCGGACATCGAGATCAAGGGTGTCCTGCTGGCCGGCGTCATCATCGGCTCGCTCGGCGTCCTCGACGACGTCACCGTCACGCAGACGTCGGCCGTGTGGGAGCTGAAGGACGCCGACCCGGGCGCGAATTGGCGCAAACTCTACGGTGCCGGCATGCGGATCGGCCGCGACCACATCGCCTCGGTGGTCAACACCCTGGTGATGGCGTACGCGGGCGCCGCCCTGCCGCTGCTGCTGCTCTTCTCGATCGCGCGCAGCGGCGTCCTGCGGGTGGCCGGCAGCGAACTCGTCGCCGAGGAGATCGTGCGCACCCTCGTCGGCAGCATCGGCCTGGTCGCCTCGGTGCCGCTGACGACGGCACTGGCGGCGCTGGTGGTCAGCGCCGACCGGCCGGGCGGTACGGAGGCCGCCAAAATCAGAGGCGCGGGCGGCGCACCGGCTACCGGCACCGCCCCCGGTCCTACCAGTCCCGCCCCGACCCGGACGAGCCACCGCCGCCGCCGCTGAACCGCTTGACGACCAGCACCAGCGCACCGACCAGGACCACGAACACGATGACCTTGAAGAGCAGTCCGACGACGATGCTCACCAGGCTGGCGATCAGCGAGCCGAAGACGATCAGCGCGATGACCGGGAGCGCCACCCACTTCACCCACCAGGGCAGGCCCTTCAGCAGCTTCTCCATGATGTCCTCGGTCTCCTTCTCTCCCTCTTCGGTCCGGGCGGTGTTCCGCCGTTGATTCGAGAGTAGGGCCACCGGCGCCCTCCGCGGGGGCCCGGGAGGCCGGATACGACCCTGATCGCACCCTTAGGGTTCCGGCGGCGAGAAGACCACCATGACCCTGAGGTCCTCGGTGATGTGGTGGAAGCGGTGCGCGGTCCCGGCCGGTACGTAGACGACGCTGCCGCGCCCGACCGTGGTCGTCTCCTCCCCCACGGTGAGGGCGGCCCGGCCGCTGACCACGAGGTAGATCTCGTCCTGGGCGTGCGGCTGCTGCGGGTCGCTCTCCCCGGCCTTGAGCGCGTAGAGCCCGGCCGACATGGTGCGTTCGCGCAGGAAACGCAGGTACGCCCCCTCGTTGGCGGCCCGCTCCGCGTCGAGGTCGTCCAGCCGGAACACCTTCATCACGTACTCCCGTACTGTCCTTGTCCGGGCGGCGTCCGGACGTCGTCCGGATGCCGCCCGGACGGCGTCGTCCGGACCCCGTCCGGAATTTGTCCGGTCTCTTGCTTGCGTGATCAGTTCTGCGACGATCACACCATGAAGAATTTCATCGTCAAGACCCTGGCGAACGCCGGTGCCCTGCTGGTCGCCATCTGGCTGATCAAGGACATCACGCTCACCGGCGACAGCACCTGGCACAAGACCCTCACGCTCATCCTCGTCGCCCTGGTCTTCGGCGTCGTCAACTGGCTGGTGAAGCCGGTGGTGAAGGTCCTGTCCTTCCCGCTGTTCATCCTCACCCTGGGCCTGATCACCCTGGTCGTGAACGCCCTGATGCTGCTGCTCACCTCCTGGCTGGCCGACAAGCTCAGCCTCAACTTCCACGTGGAGGGCTTCTGGACCGCGGTGGTCGGCGGTCTGATCATCAGCATCGTCTCCTGGGCGCTGCACGTCGTCCTTCCGGACGACGAGTGACCGCCGGCACCTCGGGGGTCCCGGGTCCGTCAGGTCCCGCGTCCGGCGACAGCACGCGCAGTGTGCACGCCGGGCGTCCCCCGGCGACGGCGTACGAGCCGTCGCTGCCGGGCCCGACCTTCGTCTCGCACTACCACCTGCCGGGCGAGGCCCGCGGCCCGTACACGTACGGCAGGGACGAGAACCCGACCTGGGAGCGGCTGGAGAGCGCCATCTCCGAGCTGGAGTGCCCGGGCGACGCGGACGCCGCCACGGTGACCTTCGCCTCCGGCATGGGCGCGGTCGCCGCGGTGCTGCTGTCCCAGGTGCGGTCGGGCGACACCGTGGTGCTGCCGTCCGACAGCTACCAGGCGACACGCTCGCTCCAGCAGCGCCTGGAGTCCTACGGCGTGGGCGTACGGCTCGCGCCGACGGCCGGCGACGCGCAGCTCGCGGCGCTGGAGGGCGCGCGGCTGCTGTGGCTGGAGACGCCGTCCAACCCGGGCCTCGACGTGTGCGACATCCGGCGGCTGTCGGACGCCGCGCACGCGGCGGGCGCGCTGGTCGCCGTCGACAACACCCTCGCCGGGCCGCTCGGGCAGCGCCCGCTCGCCCTGGGCGCGGACTTCTCGCTGGCCAGCGGCACCAAGGCGCTCAGCGGGCACGGCGACCTGCTGCTCGGCTACGTCACCACGCGCGACGCGGCGCTCGCGGCGGGCGTCAGGCAGTGGCGCAAGACGGTCGGCGCGATCCCCGGGCCGATGGAGGCGTGGCTCGCACACCGCTCGCTGGCCACCCTCGCGCTGCGCGTGGACCGGCAGTCCGCGAACGCGCTCGCCCTGGCGCACACGCTGCTGACCAGGCCCGAGGTCACCGGCGTACGGCACCCCGCGCTGCCGTCCGACCCCGCGCACACGGTCGCCGCCGCCCAGATGCGGCGCTTCGGCAGCGTTGTCTCCTTCACGCTGCCCGACCGGGCACACGCCGAACGCTTCCTGGCCGCCCTGCGGCTCACCTCCGAGGCCACCAGCTTCGGCAGCGTCCAGAGCACGGCCGAGCGCCGCGCGCGCTGGGGCGGCGACGCGGTGCCGCCGGGCTTCATCCGCTTCTCCGTGGGCGTCGAGGACGCCGACGACATCGTGGCGGACGTCCTGCGCGCGCTGGACGAGGCGGCGGCCGGCGCGTGAGGTGAAGGCGCGTCTTCGAACGGGTGAGGCGCGGGTACGGCGCGCGCGAGAGCGCGACTTCGTACGGGTGAAGTGCGGGCATCGCGCGCGTGACGGCGCGACTTCGAACGGGTGAGGGCGCGCGGTGGCGCGGGGGCGGAGCGGCTCGCTCCGATTCGCCGGGGGAGCGCCCGGATTGGTGCCGCGCGGCGAGTTTGCCGCCGCGCGCACTGCGGCAGATGTCCTGCATGCCCCCGGACACGCATGACGGCCGCTCCACCCGGCCGGTGGTGAAGCGCACGGCCCGCGCCATCGTCCTCGACGGCGACCGGCTCGTCCTGATCAAGCGCACCAAGCCCGGCATGGCCCCGTACTGGCTCACGCCCGGCGGCGGCGTCGAGGACGACGACGAGAGCGTGGTCGCGGCCATGCACCGCGAGATCGACGAGGAGCTGGGCGGCAAGGTCACCGATGTGGTGCCCGCCTTCGTGGACACCGTCGAGCACATCGCGGACGACGGCTCGCACGGCGTGAAGGTGCAGTATTTCTTCGCCTGCCGCCTGGAGACGATGGACCTCGGCCGGCGGCACGGCCCGGAGATCGACGAGCCCTGCGGCGAGTACGAGATCGTGCGCGTGCCGTTCAGCCGGATGGGCATCGCCTCGGTCGACATCGTGCCGCTGACGCTGCGGCACTACCTGGACGCGAACATCGAGGGCGTGCTCGGCCTGCTCGGCCCCGACCTGGGCTGAGCCGCCGGGCACGGCGCCGGCGACGAGGTCCCGCCGCCCCGGAGGAGCCTCAGTCGCCCGCCGCGACCAGCTCCCGCACCAGGTCGTGCCGTATCCGGTGCGACGGCATCCCGATCCGCACCAGGGTGTCCACACTGCTGCGGATCATCCCCGGCGGCCCGGACAGATACGCGTCGTACGCCTCCCACGGCCCGTGCGCCCGTACGGCGTCCGGCAGCGGGCCGGTCAGCGCGTCGGCGGGGGTGTCGGCGACGACGGTGCGCACCGACAGCCAGGAGTGCTCGCGCTGCATGCGCAGCATCGTGTCGAGGTCGTAGAGGTCGCCGGTACGGCGCGCGCCGTAGAAGACCTCGACCGCGCGCCGCCGCCCGTGCCGGGCCACGTCCTCCACCAGCGCCTTGATCGGCGCGATACCGGTGCCGCCGCCCAGGCAGAGCATCCCGTCGTCCGAATCGTGGTCGACCACCATCGAGCCGGACGGCGGCCCGAGCCGTACGACGTCGCCGGGGCGGGCCCTGCCGACCAGCGCGTTGCTGACCCAGCCGGCCGGGACCGCGCGGACGTGGAAGGTCAGCAGGCCGTCGTCGGCGGGCGCGGCGGCGAAGGAGTAGTGCCGCCAGATCCGCGGCCACCACGGCGTCTCCACCGTCGTGTACTGCCCGGCCAGGAAGGAGTACGGCTGGTCGGTGCGCAGGGTGATCACCGCGACGTCCGGCGTGCGCAGGTCGTGGCTCACGATCTCGGCCTGCCACCACGGCGGCGTGTGTCGCTCGTCCTCGGCCGCCGCGTCGATCATGATCCGCGAGATCGCGGCGTACGCGCGGCTCCAGGCGGCCTCGGTCTGCGGGGCCCACACCGCGGACGCGTACCGCGCGAGCGCCCCCAGCAGCGCCTCGCCGACCGCCGGGTAGTGCTCGGGCCTGGTGCCGTACTTGCGGTGGCCGCGGCCCAGGTGCGACAGGTAGTCGCCGAGCGCCGCGGGGTCGTCGATGTGCTCGGCGGCGGTCAGCAGCGCCTTCACCAGCCGGTCGCGCTGGGAGTCCATGGCGGCCGGGAACAGCTCGCGCAGCTCGGGGTGGTGGATGAACAGCAGCGCGTAGAAGTAGGAGACCGTCTTGTCCGCGACCGGCTCGACCTCCGCCATGGTGCGGCGGATCAGCAGCGCGTCGGCGGACGGCTCGGTGCCGCCGGCGGCCGCGGTGGTGGTGGGCGGAGTGGCGGACGCGGGCGCCGGATCCGGTACGGGTGCCGCATCCGGTACGGGTGCCGGGCCCGGCGGGAGCGGCGGTACGGGCGGCTGCGCGGCCTCGAATCCGGGCGGCAGTACGGGTACGGGCCCGGGGGCCGGGGTGGCGCCGGGGGCGGGGGCGGGCGCGGATATGGGGGGCTGCGGCCCGGTGACGGGCAAGGCGGCGGGCGGCACCGGGGGCCCGGGCTCGGTGGTGGCCGGTTCCTGCCCCTGCCGGGTCCTGGCGATCTTGCGCCGCGCGGCCCGGGTCGGCGCGGGCGACGACGCGGACGGGTCGGTGGTCCTGGCATCCATGATCACGTGGCCCCGCACTCCCGGTGGTCGATCCTTCGCTCAGTACGCGCGTGGTGCCGTGTGAGCGTGCCACGCTGCGTGAGGGCGCCGGACGAATTGCACGAAGTGCCGGAAGAGAAGAAACGATTTCGCGTAGTATTCCCGCCCGCGACCGCCGAGATAGGTCCGCCACGGGATCGTCCCGTAGCAGACCTATTTTGCTAGGCTCGACGCATGACCGCACAGGCAGCAGAGACAGCACCGCGGACCGCCGACATGTCGTATCTGCTCCAGCACACCGCACATGTGCTGACCACGCAGATGTCGGCGGCGCTCGCCGAGATCGGCATGACGCCGCGCGCGCACTGCGTGCTCGCGCACGCGCTCCAGGCCGAGCGGACGCAGGCGCAGCTCGCCGAGCTGTCCGACCTGGACAAGACCACGATGGTGGTCACCGTCGACCAGTTGGAGAAGGCGGGTCTCGCCGAGCGGGTGCCGTCGGCGACCGACCGGCGGGCGCGGATCATCAAGGTGACCCCGGCGGGCGAGCGGGTCGTGGCCGAGGGCCAGGACATCGTCGACCACGTACACGAGGACGTGCTCGGCGCGCTGCCCGAGCAGGAGCGCACCGCTTTCGTCTCCGCCCTGAACCGGCTGGTCAACGGCCATCTCGCCACCCCCGTCGGCCCCACGGAAGGCACCCAGGGGGTACGCCGCCCGCGCCAGTCCCGCAAGTAGCCGCGAGCCGGCCGCGGGCGGACTACGAGCGGACCATGAGCGGGCCGCGGGCCGACCACGAGAGGATCACGAGCGGGCCCCGTTAGACCCGTAAGAGATAGTCTTCAACAAAACCATCTGCTACGGTCACTCCTGGAATCCCCTTCGCCAGGAGGCGACCGCATGTCCCTCGTGTCCCTCTCACCCTTCCGTTCCCGTCCTGCCGGAGCGTCGCGCGGCGCGGCACTCGCGGTGCTCAGCGCGGGCACCCTGATGATCATCCTCGACGGCACCATCGTGAATGTCGCACTGCCGTCCATCCAGCGTGACCTGGGCTTTTCCCAGTCGGGACTGGCCTGGGTGGTGAACGCCTACCTGATCGCCTTCGCCGGACTGCTGCTGCTCTCCGGCCGGCTCGGCGACTTGTTCGGCCGCCGCAGGATCCTGGTCGGCGGCCTCGCCGCCTTCAGCGCGGCCTCCCTGCTGTGCGGTTTCGCGGACTCCGCGGGGCTGCTGATCGGCGCCCGCTTCGTCCAGGGCGCGGCCGGCGCGATGGTCTCCGCCGTCGGCCTCGGCATGGTCATCGCGCTCTACCCCGACGCCCGCGGCCGGGCCCGCGCGATGGGCGTCTACAGCTTCGTGCAGTCCGCGGGCGGCGTCCTCGGCCTGCTGGCCGGCGGCGTCCTGACCCAGGCCATCAACTGGCACTGGATCTTCTTCGTCAACCTCCCCATCGGCTCCGCCGCCGCCCTGTTCAGCCTCCGCCTGCTCCCCGACGACCGCCCGGCGGCCCGTACCCCCAAGGCGGACCAGATCCACACGGCGGCCCGTACAGGCCAGGCACATACGGCCGGCTCCGAAAGCCTGGACGTGCCCGGCGCCGTCCTGGTCACCGCCGCGCTGATGCTGGGCGTCCACACGATCGTCAAGACCGCCGACCGCGGCTGGACGTCGCCCACCACCGCCGGCTTCGCCGCGCTGTCCGTACTGCTGCTCGCCGCGTTCCTGGTGCGGCAGGCCAAGGCCGCGCAGCCGTTGATGCCGTTGCGGATCTTCCGCTCGCGGATCGTCTCGGGCGCGAATGTCGTGCTGGCGCTGATGGTGGCGGGCGGCTTCGGCTTCCAGTTCATGTCGAGCCTCTACCTCCAACAGGTGCTGGGCTACGACCCGTTGCGGATCGGCCTCGCGCTCGCGCCGACCGGCGCGGTGATCGGCGTGATGTCGCTGGCGCTGTCCGCGCGCCTCGGCGCCCGCTTCGGCCAGCGCGCCGTGCTGCTGCCGAGCCTGCTGCTCTTCGCGGGCGGCTTCCTGCTGCTGGCGAGGGCACCGTCCGCGCACGCCACGTACGTCGCGGACGTACTCCCCGCGGTCCTGGTCTTCGGAGTGGCCTTCGGCCTGGCCATGCCGTCGCTGATGACGCTGGGCATGTCCGAGGCGACGCCCGCCGATTCGGGCCTGCTGTCCGGCGTCTTCAACACCGCCCAGCAGATCGGCGGCGCGCTCGGCCTCGCCGTACTGGCCGCGCTCGCCGCCGCCCGCACCGACCACGAGCGCGCCGCCGGCCACGCGCTCCCCGCCGCCCTGACCAGCGGCTACCACCTGGCCTTCCTGGTCGCGGCCGGTCTGCTGCTGTTCGCCGCCGCCCTGGCCGCCGTCCTGCTGCGGCCGTCGGCACCGTCGTCCCGGGCCGGCGGCGACGCGAACCGCGCCGAGGACAGCGGGATCGAAGCGGCCAACAGCCTCAGCGCACCGGCCAGTTCGCAGGCCCGGAATCAGGAACCGGCCCGGGGCCGCCCGGCAGCGGCGCCGACGGATCGTACGGCACACGTGTGAACACGAAGGATCCCAGGTCGAGATGGCCGACCGAGCCGTCCGCGCGCCGCACCGGACGCAGCGTCTCACCGGCGTAGTAACCCTCGAGGCCCGTCCAGGTGCCGTCGGCCTCCGCGCGGAAGCGGGCGCCGCGGCCCCGGCCGGACAGCGGCGCGAGCGTCAGGCCGCCCCCGGCGTCGACATGCAGGCTGTGCGCGTGGGTGCCCCAGTACCAGGGTCCGGCGAGGTCGAGCAGCGCCGGGTCGAGGGCGTCGGCGGGGCGCCAGGGCGCGGGCAGGCCCGGCTCGGCGTCGGCGGTGATCGCCAGCAGGTCGGCGGCGATGGCGCCGACCGAGGGCCCGGAGGTGGAGTTGGCCATCGCCAGCGCGCCCACGCCGTCCGCCACGCTGACCCACACGGTGGCGAGGAAGCCCGGCATCGAGCCCGTGTGGCCGGCGAGCGGCCGGCCGCCGTGCAGGGTGAGCTGGAGACCGAGGCCGTAACCGGAGTCGGGGTCGGCCGCGTCCGGCGGCGGCGCGGCGGGCGTCCGCATCTCGGCGAGCGTCGCGGCGCTCAGCACATCGGGATGACCGGCCGCGAGGAAGCCCGCCCAGCGCGCCACGTCCTGTGCGGTGGACCAGAGTTGGCCCGCGGGCGCCATCCGTCCGGTGTCCTGGACTGCCTCGGGCCGCATCACGTCCGCCCACGGGTGGACGGCGAAGCCCCCGGCGGCCGGCGCCTGCGGCAGATACGTCGTCCGCGTCAGGCCCAGCGGGCCGAGCACCTCGGCGGCGAGCGCCTCGGCCCACGGGACGCCGCGCTTGCGCTCCACGAGGGCGCCGAGCAGGGCGAATCCGGGGTTGGAGTAGTGGTAGCGGCGGCCGGGCGGGTGCTTGACCGGCGTCGGGCCGAGCAGATCGGTCAGCTCCGGGCGCAGCTCGCCGGGGGTCCGCTCCCACCAGGGCGGCGGGGTCTCGGAGGCCAGGCCCGAGGTGTGGGTGAGGAGTTGACCGACCGTCAGACCGCGGGTCGCCGTATCGGGGACGGCGGCAAGACCCGGCAGGCCGGGGACCTCCGGCAGGTGCCGGGCGAGCGGATCGCTCAGCTCCAGCAGGCCCTCGTCGCGCAGCCGCATGACCATTACCGCGGTGAACGTCTTGGTGATCGAGCCGATCCGATACTGCGTGTCGGCGTCCGGCGCGTGCCCGTCGATCATGCTCCGCGACCCGAACCACACCATCCGCCCGTCCCGTACCACCGCGCCGACCAGCGACGGCGTACGGCCCTCCGCCTGCCCGACCGCGATCCGGCGCAGCAGCGCGCGCCGGGTGCCGGGCAGCAGCTCGCCGTCCGGCGCGGGCGGACCCGCGGGGCTCGGCAGCGGATACGGGTACGGCGCCGCCGCCGGTTGCGCTGATACGGGCCCGGGTACGGCCTGGCGTACGGGTACGGCCCCTGGTTCGGTTCCGGGTTCGGATACGGTTCCGGGCTCGGGTACGACTCCGGGTTCGGATACGACTCCGGGGCCGTCGGGGCCGGGCGCGGGCGGGGGTGCGTGCCGGGGCTCCGGCTGGGGCTCGGTCGTCACTCGGCGTGCGCCTCTTCTCTCCGCCTCCGCCCGGCCGACGTGCCGTGCCGCGCCGGACCGGCGAATCGCTTCCTACGAGCTGTCGCCGCCACGGTAATCGGCGGCCGCGAAGCGGAGCGACACAATTGTCATCCGCATCCCGCGCAGGAACGGGATCAGGTGCGAGACGGGCGCGATCGCGTAGAGGCCGCGGCCCCGCGGCAGGCGCAGGCTGCGGACCTCGGTGATCCGCGGCGAGGCGGTGGCGACCTTGCGGTATTCCGCGCCGTCCATGCCCCACTCCCAGCGCGGCGCGCGGTAGCCGGAGGCGGCGGCGCCGGCCCCGCCGGAGGAGGCGTCCTCGTCGGAGGAAGCGTTCCCGCCGGCGGAGGCGGCCGCGTCCGCCGCAACCTGGCTGCGGCGCACCATCGCACGGGGAAGCGCGTCGAAGAGCATCCGGCCGCCGGGAAAGCGTTCGGCGCAGACGGCGATCAGCCGCTTCACCTCGGCCGGCGGCAGATACATCAACAGGCCCTGGGCGGTGACCAATACACCCTTGGTCAGGTCCTCGGAGGCGGCGACCTCGTCGAGCCAGCGCGGGTCGAGGGCCGAGCAGGCCAGCGAACGGCGCCGTGGCGGATCATCCGGAAGCAGAGTGTCGCGGACCTGCACCGTCTCCGGCAGATCGACCGTCAGCCAGCGCACCCGGCCGTTGTCCACCCGCCAGAACTGCGTCTCCAGCCCCTCGCCGAGCGCGATCACCAGCCCGTCAGGGTGCTCGGCGACGAACCGCCGCACCTCGTCGTCCAGGCAGCGCACCCGCAGCGCGTGCCACTGCGCCATGGCCGCGCCGCCGAAGCGCTCGAAGGGGTAGTCGATCCGTTCGACCAGCTCCACGGCGAGCGGGTCCTCCAGCAGCCGCCGTCCCGAACGCCCCGCCTCGGCCGCCCTGTTGTACAGATTCCACAGCAGCGTCTCCGGGACGCCCTCCAGCTCGACCGTGACCCTGGCCTCGGCCCTCGCCCTGCCGTCCGTCCCGTCCCCGGCCGCCGCGTCGTCGCCCTCGTGACTGTCGCTCATCCCCCCACGATGCCACCCGCCCGCGGCGCGGCCCGTACGACGGTCCGGGCAACGACCCGGGCGACGGCCCGTCCGCCGTCCGGCCGCCGCTGCGCGGAACCTTGACAGCCGATTTCGCCGGGCGTAGACATCACGTCGGCCAGAGAGCGCTCTCACACAGTTCGGCGCAGCATCCTCCCCGGCCGCACCACCGCTCCATCCACGTACCCGTGCACGTACACCCCCCACAAGCTCGCGGGTCCGATCCGCGAGTCGTCCGTACATCCGGCACGTACATCCGACACGTAGGAGCACACACATGAGGGTCACCCCACCAGGGCTCTCCGCGTACCGTAAACGTTTCCGGTCCCCCCACATCGTCTTCCTCATGGCGCTGGTGCTGATCGCCTCGGCGTATCTGTCGCTGGTGCCCTCGTCGTCGCACGCGGCGACGCCGACCCTGCTCTCGCAGGGCAAGCCCGCGACCGCGTCGTCCGTCCAGGACGCCTTCACCGCGAACGCCGCCGTGGACGGCGACACCGGCACCCGCTGGTCGAGCGCCGCGTCCGACCCGCAGTGGATCCAGGTCGACCTCGGTTCCAGCCAGCCGATCACCCAGGTCGTCCTCAACTGGGAGACGGCCTACGGCAAAGCCTTCAAGATCCAGGTCTCGGACAACGGTTCCACGTGGAACGACGTCTACTCCACCACCACCGGCACCGGCGGCGTCCAGACCCTGAGCGTCGCCGGCAACGGCCGCTACGTGCGGATGTACGGCACGCAACGCGGCACCCAATGGGGCTACTCGCTCTGGGAGTTCCAGGTGTACGGCGGCTCCGGCGGCGGTACGCCCCCGGCGACGTGCGGTACCACCACGGCCGCGCTCGGCAAGCCCGCGACCGCCTCGTCCACCGAGAACGCCGGCACCCCCGCCTCCGCCGCCTTCGACGGCAACGCCGGCACCCGCTGGTCCAGCGCCGCGTCCGACCCGCAGTGGATCCAGGTGGACCTCGGCTCCTCGCAGACCATCTGCGGCGCGCAGCTGATCTGGGAGACGGCGTACGGGAAGGCGTATCAGATCCAGGTCTCGGACAATGGTTCCACGTGGAACAACGCGTATTCCACGACGACCGGGACCGGCGGCACCGAGAATCTGTCGTTCACCGCGACCGGCCGCTACGTCCGGCTGTACGGGACGCAGCGCGCCACCCAGTACGGCTATTCGCTGTGGGAGTTCACGCTGCTGACCCCCGGCGGCACCACGACGCCGCCCGGCGGCGGCAACGGCGACTGCCCGTGGGTCGGTTCGACCGCACCGGTCGCGACGCGTGTGCAGCAGGTCATGGCGCAGATGACTAACGCGCAGAAGGTGTCGATCCTGCACGGCAACAACAACGCGTCCCCGTACATCGGAAACATCACCGGCATCCCGTCGCTGTGCATCCCCAACATCGGCCTCCAGGACGGCCCGCACGGCGTCGGTGACGGTCTGGGCGGTGTGACGCAGATGCCGTCGGCGAACGCGTCGGCCGCGACATGGGACGACGCGCTGGAGCAGCAGTACGGGGCGGCGATCGGCGCCGAATTCGCGGGCAAGGGTGTGCAGGTGGCGCTCGGCCCGACGCTGAACATCGTGCGCGACCCGCGCTGGGGCCGGTCCTTCGAGACCTTCAGCGAGGACCCGTACCTCAACGGGCGGCTGGCGGCGGCCGACATCAAGGGCATCCAGAGCCAGGGTGTGATGGCCGAGATGAAGCATGTCGCGGTCTACAACATCGAGAATCCGGCGGGCACGGTCGTCGTCGACAACCGCACCCTTCAGGAGCTGTATCTGCCCGCCTTCCAGGCGGCCGTGCAGCAGGGGTCGCCGGCGGCGGCGATGTGCGCGTACAGCATCGTCAACTCGGTGCCCGCCTGCCAGAATCCGGCGCTGATGAATGTCGGCCTCTACCAGCAGGCCGGTTTCGGCGGCTTCATCACCAGTGACTGGGGCGGCACGCACGCGACCGCCGAGTCCGCCAACGCCGGTCTGACCGTGGAGATGCCCAACGGGTACTTCTACGCCGACTTCCTCGCCCAGGCGGTCGCCAACGGGACGGTCAGCCAGACCACGCTGGACACGATGGTCAGCCGGCTGCTCACGCAGTTCTTCGCCTTCGGCCTCTTCGACAAGGCGCCCAGCGGTTCGCGGGACGCGGTCGTCACCACGCAGGCGCATGTCGACGTGGCGCGCAAGGGTGCCGAGGAGGGCACCGTCCTGCTGAAGAACAACGGCATCCTGCCGCTGTCCACCGCCACCACCCACTCGATCGCCGTGATCGGCTGGGACGGCGGCGCGGGCGTGCAGTCGATCGGCGGCGGCAGCGCGACGGTGACCAGTTCGGGCACGGTCTGGCCGATCACCGGCATCCAGAACCGGGTCGCGGGCACCGGCACCACCGTGCAGTACAACGACGCCACCAATCTGGCGTCGGCGGTCACCCTCGCCCGGTCCTCGGACGTCGCGATCGTCTTCGCCAGCGACAACTACGGCAACGAGGAGCACGACACCACCACGCTGGACCTGCCGACGGTCGGCAGCACCCAGACCAACCAGAACGACATGATCGCCCAGGTGGCCGCCGCGAATCCACACACCATCGTGGTGCTCAACACCAATTCGGCGATCAACATGCCGTGGCTGAACCAGGTCGCGGGCGTCTTCGAGGGCTTCTACGCGGGCCAGCAGATCGGTACGGCGATGGCGTCGCTGATCTTCGGCGACGTCAATCCGTCCGGCAAGCTGCCGGTGACCTTCCCGAAGTCGCTCGCGGACGTGCCCGCGCACACCGCCGCCCAGTGGCCGGGCACCAATGGCACCGTGCAGTACAGCGAGGGCCTCAAGGTCGGCTACCGGTGGTACGACGCGCAGAACATCGAGCCGCTCTATCCCTTCGGCTACGGCCTGTCGTACACCACCTTCGGCTTCTCCGGCCTCCAGGTCGGCGCGCTGAACGGCGGTACCGCGACCGTCCACGCGACGGTCACCAACACCGGGTCGCGGGCGGGCACCGACGTCGCCCAGCTCTATGTCGGCGATCCGGCCTCGACCGGTGAGCCGGTGCACCAGCTGCGCGGCTACCAGCGCGTCACCCTCAACCCCGGCCAGTCCCAGCAGGTCACCTTCACCGTCTCCACGCACGACCTGGCGTACTGGAACACCGGCAGCAACAACTGGACGACGGCCGCCGGGAATTACCAGATCCTGGTGGGCGACTCGTCGCGGAATCTGCCGCTGAGCGGGACGCTCAATGTGCCGACGCAGGTCAACGCGGCGGCGGCCCAGGCTTCTTCCTCGGCCTCTTCCTCGGCCTCTTCCTCGGCCTCGGCTTCGTCGGCCGCGCCTTACGCCGTGCCCAATCCGCACGGCATGAGCAGTCCAGTGCGGTCCAGGGTCGACTGGGCGCTGGACCCGGCGGCGCCCAGCGGCACCACGTACACCGCGACCGGTCTTCCGCCGGGGATCTCGCTGTCCCCGTCGGGCACCTTCAGCGGCGCGGCCACGGCGCGCGGTACGTACACGGTGACGGTGAAGGCCGCCGTCACCGGTGCTTCGGCCGCCTCCGGTACGGTCCCGGCCGTCTTCGTCTGGACGACCACGTAAGTCCCGTTCCTCCGACCGTCCTTCCGGCCGCCGCCCCGTCTCCGGTGCCCTCTCCGCAGGGTGCCGGCGGCGGGGCGGCGTACGTCGCTCAGGAACCCTGGGGGTCCGGCTGCCGGGCCGCCGACAGTTCGCGCAGGATGCGGGCCAGGTCGGCGGGGGCCGCCGCGAGGTGGACGGGGGTGCCGGCGTCGTCGAGGGTGGCGACGTGCCAGGCGCGAGGGACGGTCTCGTCGTCACCGCCGCGCAGACGGCGTACGTCGCCGACGGTCAGCCGGGCCACCGGGATGTCCTTGGCCGCGAACCGGCCGGGCCCGGCGTGCGGGACCACGGCCGGCAGCCGGCCGCCGCCGAGGACGATGTGGGTGCCGAAGCGGTGCGGGTTGTAGTCGGTGGCCTCCAGGAAGCGGGCCGGGAGGAAGACGTCGTCCGACCCGGCGGTTCCGGTCCTGGTTCTGGTCCTGGTGCCGGCCGTCGCTTTCGTGACCTCGCCCGGGGCCGTGGCGCGCCAGGCCGCCGCGGCCATGACCAGCGTGGCGAGCAGGCCCGCGACCGCCCACGCCGCCGGGGCGGGCGAGCCGAACATGTCCAGGGGATGGAAGTAGCACAGCGGCAGCAGCCACAGCGCCGTGCCGCCGATCACGGCCACGAAGGGCAGCACCGAGGGCAGCACCTCGTCGGCGGCCAGCCGGCGGCCCCGGCGGCGGTTCGCCGCGATCGCGCCCGGATATCCCGCGCCGAGCACGAACAGCGCCGCCAGGACGGCCGGGCTCTGCGTGCCGACGAAGTGGTCGTGCCATATGTAGTCGGCCCCGGTGACCACCCGCACCTGGTGGCGCCAGAACGTCAACTCCACCGCGTCGCCGGGCCGGAAGCCCCGGGCGCCGTCCCGCGAGACCGACAGCCGGTGCAGCGGCCGGTCGTCCGCGAAGTACAGAAAGCTGCGCTGCTTCGGCCGGCCGACCGTCGTCCGTTCGATCACCGCCGACTCCGCGCTCAGGCATTCGTCGCGGTCGGCCGCGGGCGTCCAGGAGGTGCAGGGCAGGGCCGCCCTCCACGCCTGGTGCGTCTCGTTGACCACCGGCGTGAACGACGCGGAGACGCCCGCGGCGATCAGCAGCAGCACGCACACCGCCAGCGGTTTGCCGGCGCCCGCGTGGCCGGCCGCCCGCGGCGAGATCACCGGCGCCCGCTCGGTCCTCGGCGTCCCGTACACGCGGTGCAGCGCCCGCATCGCGGCCAGTTTCGTGTCGAACTCGACGCCGTAGCGCATGTCCTGGGTCCCGATCGGCAGCGGCAGCCGCCACCTGCGCCCGTTGTTCTGCACCACCCGTACCCGGTTCATGTCCTGCGACCGCCCGCGCTGGACGTACACCTCCAGGTCGGCGATGTCCCCCCACGGCACGTGCCTGCGTCGCAGCACCGTCGACGAGTGCACCCCGTACGCGTCCGCCCGTACCCGGGCGGTGGCCGGATGCACGCACCCGATCCCGACCACCCCGACGACCGCCCCCGCGATCACCAGCCCCGCCGTGCTCCCGCCGCCGATCACCACGCCCACGACCACCAGCGCCACCCCCACCGGCGCCAGCCCGACGAACCCCCACAGCACCCGCTGCTGCAGCGGCCCGCACACCACGTCTTCCCGTTCCCCGCTCACCCGGGCATCGTGCCACCGCCCCACCGGCACATACGTCTCCCCATCACGGCAGCGTTCCCACCCGCCTCACTGCCGACTTGCCCCGCCCTTGCCCCGGCGGCGGGGAAGGCGGGGGCGAAGTGAGCGCCCACCGATGAGTTTTCCGCGCGGCGCCGGTCCTCATCCCGGACGCGCCCACGGACGGAAGGCTGAGCCATGCGGAAACTGATCTACGCCATGAACCTGTCGCTGGACGGCTACATCGCCACGCCCGGCGACGACATCGGCTGGAGCGGGCCGCCGAATCAGGAGCTGTTCCAGTGGTGGCTCGAGCACGAGCAGGCGGGCGGCCTGTCGCTGTACGGGCGCAAGTTGTGGGAGACGATGAGCTCGCACTGGCCGACCGGCGACCAGCGGCCGGACGCCACCGCCGCGGAGATCGCGTACGCCCGGAACTGGCGGGACACCCCCAAGGTGGTGTTCTCCTCGACGATCGACAAGGTCGACTGGAACTCCCGCCTGGTCACCGGCGACGCGATCGCCGAGATCACCCGCCTCAAGGCCGAGGACGGCGACCCGATGCACATCGGCGGCGCCACCCTCGCCGGAGCCGCCGTACGCGCCGGCCTCGTCGACGAATACGCCGTCGTCACCCACCCCGTCCTCATCGGCGGCGGCACCCCCTTCTTCACCGCCCTCCACACCTGGATCCACCTGAACCACCTGGAAACCCGCACCTTCCCCGGCGGCACCGTCCTGACCAGGTACGCGACGAGGCGCTGAGCAACGCGGGAGCAGGCTCCACCGGTGGAGAAGGATCAGGTCTGGGCCATGTCCACGAAGCGGGAGTAGTGGCCCTGGAAGGCGACGGTGATGGTGGCGGTGGGGCCGTTGCGGTGCTTGGCGACGATCAGGTCGGCCTCGCCCGCGCGGGGGGATTCCTTCTCGTAGGCGTCCTCGCGGTGGAGGAGGATGACCATGTCGGCGTCCTGCTCGATGGAACCGGACTCGCGCAGGTCGGAGACCATGGGCTTCTTGTCGGTGCGCTGCTCGGGACCACGGTTGAGCTGCGAGAGGGCGATGACCGGCACTTCGAGCTCCTTGGCGAGAAGCTTGAGGTTACGGGACATGTCGGACACCTCCTGCTGGCGGCTCTCGGGGCGCCGTGAACCGCCCGACTGCATCAGCTGGAGGTAGTCGATGACGACCAGGCGCAGGTCGTTGCGCTGTTTGAGGCGGCGGCACTTGGCCCGGATCTCCATCATCGACAGGTTCGGCGAGTCGTCGATGTAGAGCGGCGCCTCGGTGACGTCCGACATCCGGCGGGCGACCTTGGTCCAGTCGTCGTCGGTCATGGTCCCCGACCGCATGTGGTGCAGCGCCACCCGCGCCTCGGCGGACAGCAGACGCATCGCGATCTCGTTGCGGCCCATTTCCAGGGAGAAGATGACACTGGGCATCTTGTTGGCGATGGAGCAGGCGCGCGCGAAATCCAGAGCGAGGGTGCTGTTGTGGGTGGGCACCATCGAGCGGGTGGCCAGGTACATGTGATCCGGATTGTCCACCTGGACGCAACGGACGGGGACGCTCGGGATTTCGCGTGCCGCAGTGATGACCCGCTGGGTGAGCCGGGCCGTGCTGGGGCGGCGGCGCTCCCTGTGCATGCGACGCTTGCGTTCGAGCCCGAAGACGTCGTCGTCGGTCGTGAAGGTGACGATGTGGAGCGTGGAGGTCTCCTCCGAACGCCCCTTGACCCGCTTGGCAGCCGTACCGCACCGGTAGCCGAGGCTCATGAGCAGTTCGCGGAAGCCTTCGGCCAGCGCGCGGTTGGTGACGCCGAACTGCACAGAACCCTTCCTGTTGACCGTCCCGTCGGTGTCGAGGAGCCCGGCGAGCAGTGCCCGCCGCTGCTCGACCGAGGCGCGCAGATACTCCTGCGGGATGTGCTTGTCGCCGAGCACGCCGAGGTCCCGGAGCACGACCAGCAGGCTCCCGTGCCGCCTCGCGCAGGTCGCGCACCGGGGCTCGGCCGAGGCCGAGAAGCATTCCGTGCCGCAATCCACGCATGCGGTGTGAGGCACCGGCGCAGATACGATCCGCGCCCTGCCCCCGCAGGATCGCCCGCAGGTGCGCACATGGGCGAGCTTGGGAACGAACGCCTTTCCGCAGACGACGCAGGAGCGTTCGGCCGGGGCGGGGCGCTCCACGGCGAAGCCGAGCGAGTAGGTGATCGAGGAACCGGAGCGGCGGGCTTCGAGACCTTCGCGCTCGACGCGCCGCACGACCTCGGGGTCGGCCGAGGTGATCCGTGCGGAGTCGCTGTGGCCGTCGCCGAGCCAGGCGCCGAGGGTGTACGGGGGGACGGGCAGATCGGCCGGGGGCAGGTCGAGCGGGGCGGGGTTCTTCACCGTGTGGTTGAAGCGGGCGTCTGCCAGGGTGTCGCAGCGCAGGGTCGCGGCGATCTCCTTGCTCGTCCTGATCGCGGCACGGGCACGCCGGTCGTCCGCGCCGTACTGCCGGGCCGCTCGTCGTGAGGACCGGGTCTCGGTGAGCCATTGGTGGTCGGCATCGGCGATGACGGTGGTGCCGTCGTCGAAGGTGATCTCGAAGCAGGTGTGCCCGGTCATGACCTCGGTCGTGGCGACCACACGGGTGGGCGTTCCGTCGGCGGCGAGCAGCTCGTCCCCGACCTGGACCGCGCCCATCGTCGTCCAGCCGGTCGGCGTGGGCAGAGGTGTGTCCAGGGCCAGGGCCTTGCCCATCGCCGGACGGGCGGCGATGACGATCATCTGGCCGGGGTGGAGGCCGTTGGTGAGGGAGTCGAGGTCGGTGAAGCCGGTGGGGACGCCGGACATCTGGCCGCTGCGGGAGCCGATCGCCTCGATCTCGTCGAGGGCGCCCTCCATGATGTCGCCGAGGGGGAGGTAGTCCTCGGAGGTGCGCTGTTCGGTGACGGCGTAGATCTCGGCCTGGGCGTTGTTGACGATTTCGTCGACGTCGCCGTCGGCGGCGTATCCCATCTGGGTGATGCGGGTGCCGGCCTCGACGAGGCGGCGCAGGACGGCGCGTTCGTGGACGATCTCGGCGTAGTACTCGGCGTTGGCCGCGGTGGGGACGGCGTTGACGAGGGTGTGGAGGTAGGGGGCGCCGCCGATGCGGGCGATCTCGCCGCGTTTGGTGAGTTCGGCGGCGGTGGTGATGGGGTCGGCGGGCTCGCCGCGGGCGTAGAGGTCGAGGATCGCCGCGTAGATCGTCTCGTGGGCGGGGCGGTAGAAGTCGGCGCCCTTGAGGACTTCGACGACGTCGGCGATGGCGTCCTTGGACAGCAGCATGCCGCCGAGCACGGACTGTTCGGCGTCGAGGTCCTGCGGGGGGACGCGCTCGAAGCCGCCACCGCCCTCGGACCAGCGGTTGCCGTCGGCGTCGTCGGAGCCGTTGCCGTTCTTCTTGCGGAAGCGGGTGACGGGGAGCCGCTCGCCGGGGCCGCCGTCCGGGGGTGCCTCGCCCCAGTGGTCGTCCGCGGGTTCGGGCTGGCTCATCCGCGCCACCTCCTCCCGTCCCCGCCTGATCATTGGCCCACCGGACCGCTCGTCGGCCCACCGGGGCGCGCTGTTGAGTGCGCCGCCGAGTGCCACTCTTTCTTACGCCCACGGCGACCATATTTGAGTCACCCGTGGCCGCGCGCGGCGCGTCGGGGACGGTCCACGGTAGGGCTCGTGGTGGCCCTGACCAACCTGGTTATCCACAGGGGGTGTGGACGGTGGCCGCATACCTGTGGAGAAGTGGCCCCAACCTGTGTACAGCCCTTGGGACGACGCTGTGGACAAGCTGACAATCTCTCCGGGGCAGCAGCTCTGACCTGCGCTTTCTTCATCCATAGGCTGTGCAGGAGAAAAAAATCCACCGTCGGACCAAGATCGGAACAAACAACGCGGAGGAGATCACTCTACGCAGTCACCAGTAATAGTCCCTGAGTATCTTTACCTCTTACTTGTGGACGATTAAGCTGTGCATGTGAACCCGGTCGCCGCCCCCTCGCAGCAGCAGGATCCAGCCCGCCGGTCCGCGGGCCGCCGCCACGACCGGGAGATCCTCGCCCTCGCCCTGCCCGCCTTCGGCGCGCTCGTCGCCGAGCCGCTCTTCGTCATGGCCGACAGCGCCGTCGTCGGCCATCTCGGCACCGCCCAGCTCGCCGGCCTCGGCGTCGCGGCGGCCCTGCTCACCACCGCCGTCAACGTCTTCGTGTTCCTGGCGTACGCGACCACCGCCGCCGTCGCCCGCCGGGTCGGCGCGGGTGACCTGCCCGCCGCGATCCGGCAGGGCGTGGACGGCATCTGGCTCGCGCTGCTGCTCGGCGTAGCCGTGATCGCCGCCGTCCTGCCGGCCGCACCCGCCCTGGTCGACGCCTTCGGCGCCTCGCCGACGGCCGCCCCGTACGCCACCACCTATCTGCGGATCAGCGCGCTCGGCATCCCCGCGATGCTGATGGTGCTGGCCGCGACCGGTGTGCTGCGCGGCCTCCAGGACACCCGCACCCCGCTCTATGTGGCCGTCGGCGGCTTCGCCGCCAATGCCGGGCTCAACGCCGGTCTGGTGTACGGCGCCGGGCTCGGCATCGCGGGCTCCGCGTGGGGCACGGTCATCGCCCAGAACGGCATGGCGGCGGTCTATCTGGGGGTCGTGGTGCGCGGCGCCCGGCGGCAGGTCACCGGGGGGAGCGGCGGGCGCGCCCTGTGGGCGGTGCTGCGGCCCGACACGGCCGGGATACGGGCCTGCGCCCGCGCCGGGGTGCCGCTGCTGGTGCGCACCCTCAGCCTGCGGGCGGTGCTGCTGATCGCGACCGCCGTCGCGGCCCGGCTCGGCGACACCGAGATCGCCGCCCACCAGATCACCCTGACCGTCTGGTCGCTGCTGGCCTTCGCGCTGGACGCCATCGCGATCGCCGGACAGGCGATCATCGGCCGCTACCTGGGCGCGGAGGACGCCGAGGGGGCGCGGGCCGCCTGCCGGCGAATGATCGCGTGGGGAGTGGCCTGCGGGGTCGTCCTGGGGCTGCTGGTGGCGCTGGCCCGGCCGCTGATCGGGCCGCTGTTCACCTCCGACCCGGACGTACGGCACGCGCTGATGTCCGCGCTGCTCGTCGTCGCGTTGGCACAGCCGGTCTGCGGGGTCGTCTTCGTACTGGACGGCGTGCTGATGGGCGCGGGCGACGGGCCGTATCTGGCCTGGTCGATGCTGGTGACGCTGGCGGTCTTCGCGCCCGCCGCGCTGGCCGTGCCCGCCCTCGGCCTGGGCCTGACCGCCCTGTGGTGGGCGATGACGCTGATGATGCTGACCCGGCTGGCCGCGCTCTGGCTGCGGTCCCGCTCCGGCCGCTGGATCGTCACGGGCGCGGCTCGCTGAGCGCGGGCACCCCGGACGAGGAACGCGCGCACCCCGGACACGGAGAACCCCGGGCACGGAAAAGGGCCGGGCGCCCCCGAAAGGGGACACCCGGCCCATATGTTCCACGTGGAACACACAGCGGTCGCGATTACGCGGCCACGACCTCCAGGTCGAGAACTGCCTCGACCTCGGGGTGCAGCCGCACCGTGACCTTGTGCGCGCCCAGCGTCTTGATCGGCGCACCGACCTCGAGGCGCCGCTTGTCCACGACCGGACCACCGGCGGTCTTGATCGCCGTGGCGATGTCGGCCGGGGTGATCGAGCCGAACAGCCGGCCAGTGTCACCGGCGCGGGTGCTGAGCTTGACCTTGACGCCCTGGAGCTGCGCCTTCACCGCGTTCGCGTCCTCCAGCGAGTGGATCTCGCGGATACGACGGGCACGACGGATCTGCTCGACGTCCTTCTCGCCACCCTTGGTCCACGCGATGGCGAAGCCACGCGGGATCAGGTAGTTGCGGGCGTAGCCCGGCTTGACGTCCACGATGTCGCCGGCGGCGCCCAGGCCGCTGACCTCGTTGGTCAGGATGATCTTCGACATGCTTCAGGTCACCCTTTCCTTATCGAGCGGTCGACGTGTAGGGCAGCAGCGCCATTTCGCGGCTGTTCTTCACGGCCGTCGCGACGTCACGCTGGTGCTGCGTGCAGTTGCCGGTGACGCGGCGGGCACGGATCTTGCCACGGTCGGAAATGAACTTCCGCAGCATGTTCGTGTCCTTGTAGTCCACGTACGCGGTCTTGTCCTTGCAGAACGCGCAGACCTTCTTCTTCGGCTTGCGCGGGGGCGGCTTCGCCATGGTGATTCTCCTAATGCGATCAAGAAGTGGGGAGGTCCGCCCTTAGAAGGGCGGCTCGTCCGAGTAGCCGCCGCCGGACGCGGCGCCGGAGCCGCCGCCCCAGCCACCGCCGCCACCGCCGCCTTGCTGGCCGCCGCCGGCCGGCGCACTGGTGGCCCAGGGGTCGTCGGCGGGAGCACCGCCGCCGCCCTGCTGCTGGCCGCCGGAGTTTCCACCCCAGCCGCCGCCACCCTGGCCGCCGCCTCCGCCGTATCCGCCGCCCTGCTGACCGCCACGGCCGCCACCACTGGTCTTGGTGACCTTGGCCGTCGCGTTCTTCAGGCTGGCGCCGACTTCCTCGACGTCCAGTTCGTAGACCGTCCGCTTGACGCCCTCACGGTCCTCGTACGACCGCTGCTTCAGCCGGCCCTGCACGATGACGCGCATGCCCCGCTGGAGCGACTCGGCGACGTTCTCGGCCGCCTGCCGCCAGACCGAGCAGGTCAGGAACAGGCTCTCGCCGTCCTTCCACTCATTGGTCTGCCGGTCGAAAGTGCGGGGTGTGGACGCGACGCGGAACTTCGCGACCGCCGCACCCGACGGGGTGAAGCGCAGCTCGGGGTCGTCGACAAGATTGCCGACGACCGTGATGACGGTCTCGCCTGCCATGGGATGACCTCTCGGCGGTGTGCTGACTGCTTCTGGCTAAAGCTGGCTACTGCTCGACTACTCGGTTACTCAGGTGCTCAAGAGCACGGAGTGCCTGACCCGCCGGACCGGACGGAGCCGGACCGGCCCGGGATCAGTGCAGTTCCGGGCGGAGGACCTTGGTACGCAGCACCGACTCGTTCAGGTTGAGCTGACGGTCGAGCTCCTTGACGACCTCAGGCGTGGCCTTGAGGTCGACGACCGAGTAGATGCCCTCGGGCTTCTTGTTGATCTCGTAGGAGAGCCGACGACGGCCCCAGGTGTCGACCTTCTCCACGCTGCCGCCACCATTGCGGACGACGGCGAGGAAGGACTCGATCAGCGGGGAGACAGCGCGCTCCTCGAGATCGGGGTCGAGAATGAGCATGAGCTCGTAGTGACGCATAGGGGAACCCACCTCCTTTGGACTCAGGCGGCCACGGCGTTTCCGTGGCAGGAGGGTTTGTATCTGCGTCGCAACGGTAGCGGGAGCCACTGACAATCGACCGTCGCCGCTGGCAGCGGCCTGGTCGGTGGGCGGCCCCGGCGCATACACCGGTGCAGACCGTACAGAGTACCCGCACTGGTCCCCCGGGTTGAAATCCGCCCCCTTTTGCCCGCAATCTGGACACATCTACTCCGTCATACTCCGG
This sequence comes from Actinacidiphila alni, assembly GCF_900112845.1. Taxonomy (GTDB): domain Bacteria; phylum Actinomycetota; class Actinomycetes; order Streptomycetales; family Streptomycetaceae; genus Actinacidiphila; species Actinacidiphila alni. The sequence goes on along the minus strand of NZ_FONG01000002.1, from coordinate 327,933 downwards.
CACGGAGGTGCCCCATGGCACAGCACGCGGAACGGACCCACCACCTCACCTTCAACACCGACGGTCAGCCCCATCCGCTGGAGAACACGCTGGTCGCGGTGACCCTCGTGCTCGGCGGGATCGCCGTCGTCTCCTCGGCGTTCAACAGCCTCCACCTGCTCAGTTCCTGGACCGGCCTGGCCGGCATCCTCACCGGCGGGTACGGCCAGTTCATCTCGGCCACCACGGCGGAGCGCTTCGCCCTCGTCATCGGTCTCGGCATGGCGGCGCTCGGCTTCTACATCGGTGTCGCGCACGGAGGTCTGTTCGGCGGCCTCTGGTAGGGCCCGGGAAAAGCCCCTGACAGGGCTCCGGACAGGGCCGTACGGCAGCGGTCATAGTGAGGGCGCTTCCCCCGCGCAGTAGGCTTCGGGCCAGAAATCCGTCGTGAGTTTGGGGAGCGCCCCGCATGAGCCTGACCCTGAGGACCATCAGCCGTGAGCAGCATCTGGCGTACATCCAGAGTCTGCCGTCGGCGAGCCACTGCCAGGTCCCGGCATGGGCTGATGTGAAGTCGGAGTGGCGGTCGGAGAATCTCGGCTGGATCGACGAGAAGACCGGCCGGATCGTCGGCGCCGGCATGGTGCTCTACCGGCAGATCCCCAAGGTCAAGCGGTATCTGGCGTATCTGCCCGAGGGCCCGGTGATCAACTGGTACGCGCCCAACCTGGACGACTGGCTCAAGCCGATGCTCGCCCACCTCAAGCAGCAGGGCGCGTTCACGGTGAAGATGGGCCCGCCGGTGATCATCCGCCGCTGGGAGGGCAGCACGATCAAGGCCGGCATCGCCGACCCGGACGTCAAGCGGCTGCGCGACGTGGAGGCCGACTTCATCGAGCCGCGCGCCTTCGAGGTCGCGGACAAGCTGCGCCGGATGGGCTGGCAGCAGGGCGAGGACGGCGGCGCGGGCTTCGGTGACGTCCAGCCGCGCTACGTCTTCCAGGTCCCGCTGGAGAACCGCTCGCTGGACGACATCCTCAAGGGCTTCAACCAGCTGTGGCGCCGCAACATCAAGAAGGCCGAGAAGGCCGGCGTCCAGGTGGTCCAGGGCGGCTACGACGATCTGCCGGTCTGGCAGCAGCTGTACGAAGTGACCGCCGAGCGCGACCACTTCCGTCCGCGCCCGCTGTCGTACTTCCAGCGCATGTGGACCAAGCTGAACGCCGAGGACCCCAACCGCATGCGGCTGTACCTGGCCGTGCACGAGGGCGAGCCGGTCGCCGCGGCGACCATGCTGACCGTGGGCCGGCACGTCTGGTACTCGTACGGCGCCTCCGCCAACCACAAGCGCGAGGTCCGCCCGTCCAACGCCATGCAGTGGCGGATGCTGCGCGACGCGTACGCGATGGGCGCCAGCGTCTACGATCTGCGCGGCATCAGCGATTCCCTGGACGAGAACGACCATTTGTTCGGTCTGATTCAGTTCAAGGTGGGCACCGGCGGCCAGGCTGCCGAATACTTGGGCGAGTGGGATTTCCCGCTCAACAAGCTGCTCCACAAGGCGCTCGACATCTACATGTCGCGGCGCTGACTGCTGACTAAGGAAAGGTCCCGACCAGGCCATGGCGCTCACCCTGTACGTCGACTCCGCACGCTGGCGTGCCCACCAGCTGACCGTGGCGGACCAGTTCCCCGGCGTCGTGCCGGTCTGCAAGGGGAACGGATACGGCTTCGGCCACGAGCGGCTGGCCGACGAGGCGACCCGGCTGCGGGCCGACATGCTCGCCGTCGGCACGACGTACGAGGCCGCCCGGATCAAGGACTGGTTCAGCGGCGACCTGCTGGTGCTGACCCCGTACCGGCTGGGTGAGGAGCCGGTGCCGCTGCCGGACCGGGCGATCCGCTCGGTGTCCTCGGTGGAGGGCGTGCGCGGCCTGGTCGGCGCGCGGGTCGTCATCGAGGTGATGAGCAGCATGCGGCGGCACGGCGTCGCCGAGGACGACCTGGTCAAGCTGCACACGGCGATCGACGACGTACGCCTGGAGGGCTTCGCCATCCACCTGCCGCTGGACCGCACCGACGGCAGCGACGCGGTGGAGGAGGTCTTCGCCTGGATGGAGCGGCTGCGGGCGGCGCGGCTGCCGCTGCACACGATGTTCGTCAGCCATCTGAAGGCGACCGAACTGGCGCAGCTGCGGCAGCAGTTCCCGCAGACCCGGTTCCGGGCCAGGATCGGCACGCTGATGTGGCTCGGCGACCACGACGCGACCGAGTACCGGGGCGCGGTGCTGGACGTCACGCGGATCGCGAAGGGCGAGCGGTACGGCTACCGGCAGGAGAAGGCCGCCGCGGACGGCCATCTGGTGGTCGTGGCGGGCGGCACCTCGCACGGCGTCGGCCTGGAGGCGCCCAAGGCGCTGCACGGCCTGATGCCGCGCGCCAAGGGGGTGGCCCGGGCGGGCCTGGCGACCGTCAACCGCAATCTGTCGCCGTTCGTGTGGGCGGGCAAGCAGCGCTGGTTCGCGGAGCCGCCGCACATGCAGGTGTCGATCCTGTTCCTGCCGGGCGACGTGGCGCCGCCCGCGGTCGGGGACGAGCTGGTGGCGCACCTGCGGCACACCACGACCCAGCCGGACCGGGTCGTGGACCGCCAGCCGTCCGCGTAAGGCGCAGTCCGCGTAAGGCGGTTCGGCCCGTTCAGCTCTCCGGGTCGGCCTTCGGCGCCTGGGGCAGCGCCGTGCCCCATTCGACCCGCGGCCCCGCGAAGGGCGCCGCGTGCCGCGGCTCGTGGTGCACGGTGCCGAGGAAGAAGACGTCCTCGGCGCCGTCCAGCACCCCGCCCGCCGGGTCGTCGTCACCGCCCTGCCGCAGCACGTCGTGCTCGGGCAGCAGGATGTCCCGGACGACCATGCCGCACAGGTAGAGCGTGCCCAGCAGGTGCACGGCGATCGCCAGGTGGTAGCCGTCGGCGGACAGGCCGTGGTGCTTGGTGCCGCCGGTGACGTACGCGAGCTGCATCCAGATGCCGAGGAAGTACAGCACCTCGGCGCCCTGCCAGATCAGCAGGTCGCGCCAGCGCGGCCGGGCGAGCACCGCCAGCGGCAGCAGCCACAGCACGTATTGCGGCGAGTAGACCTTGTTGCTGACGATCAGCGCGGCCACCAGCAGGAAGGCGAGCTGGGCGAAGCGCGGGCGGCGCGGGGCGTACAGCGCGAGGGCGGCGATACCCGCGCACAGCAGCAGCATCAGAGCGGCCACGTACGCGCTGACGCCGCTGAGCGGGTTGCCGGAGCGCTGCATGATGATCAGCCACACCGAGCCGTAGTCGACGCCCCGGGTGCGGCTGAAGCTGTAGAACTCCGTCCAGCCGGCCCTGGCGCCCAGAATCACCGGGCCGTTGACGATCAGCCAGGACGCGACGGCGCCGCCGAGTGCCGCGCCGAAGGCCCGTAGCTTCCCGGCCCGCAGGCACAGCAGGAACAGGGCGAGCAGCAGCAGGACCGGATAGAGCTTGGCGGCCGTCGCCAGGCCGATCAGCACACCGGCGGCCAGCGGGCGGCTGCGCGACCACAGCAGCATGCCGACGGCGGTCAGGGCGACCGCGAACAGGTCCCAGTTGATGGTCGCGGTCAGCGCGAGCGCGGGGGACAGGGCGATGAGCAGGCCGTCCCAGGGGCGGCGGCGCTGCATCCGGGCCACGCACACCACGAGCACGGCGGCGCAGATCATCAGCATCGCGGAGTTCACGATCCAGTAGATCTGGGCGCGGTGCTGGAGGCTGCCGCCGTGCGGGGTCAGCCAGGAGGCGACCTCCATGAACAGCCCGGTGAGGACCGGGTATTCGAGGTAGTGGAAGCCGCTGCCGGAGACCGAGTCCGGGATCCGGTCGAAGTACGGCACCAGGTCGGTGGCGAAGCCGCGCTGCGAGTACAGATGCGGGATGTCGGAGTAGCAGGCGTGGATGTACTGCGGTGATCCACCCTTGAACCAGCCGCCGGAGTAGCAGGGCGCCTTCTGCGCCATGCCGAGCGCGAACATCCCGATGACGACGAGCACCATCACCCGGACCGGATTCCACCACCGGTAACCGCCCGAGCGGGCCCACCGTCCGGTGGGCCCGCCCAGGAACTCACTGCCTGCCGCGGCGACCGGGTCCTCGTCGGAGGGTCGCACAGGCAGCTCTCGCTCTTGCCGGCCGGTCTCGTCGCGGTCGCGCACGCTCGTCATGGCGCCATCCTGCCGTACCGGCCTGTGCGAGCGAGAGCCCCTCCGGCGCTATCCGTCGTTGGGTTGCTGCGTGTGCCCGCCGCCACCGCCACCGTTCCCCGGTCCGTCGGTCGTCGGTGTCGTCGTCGGACTGGTCGGCGGTGTCGTCTGGCAGGACTGGTCCCACGGCAGGCACGGGCCGCCCGGTGTGGTGGGCGGGGGCGTCGTCGGCGGGGTGGTCGGCGGCGGCGTCGTCATCGTGGGCGTGGTCGGCGGCGTCGTGGTCGGCGTGTCCGTCGGGGTCGGCGGCGGCGTGGTGTTGGTCGGCGTCGGCGACGGGGCGCCGGGCTCGTTCTGCGGGTCGCCGATCTTGGTGGCGTCCGGGAAGCCCGGGTCGTCGGAGTTGCCGAGCGCGGCCTTCATGTAGTCGGTCCAGATGGTGGCCGGGAGGTCACCACCGTGGATCGAGGAGTTGCCGCCGGTGCCGGACATCGGCAGCAGCTTCTTGGCCTTGGTGTCCTGCCGGAACATCACCACGGACGTGGACAGCTGCTGGGTGTAGCCGACGAACCAGGCGGACCGGGTGCCGCCGGGGCTGTCGGTGGTACCCGTCTTGCCCGCCGCCGTACGGCCCAGCTCCAGGGCCTTGGTGCCGGTGCCCTTCTTGACCACGTTCTCCAGGACCTTGGTGACGTTGTTCGCGATGTTGCCGTCCATGGCCTGCTTGGTCTTGGGCCGCTCGAAGCCGTCGAGCTGCTCGCCGTTGTGGATCACCTTGGTGACCGAGTACGGGTCGACCTGCACGCCGGACTTGGCGAAGGTGGCGTACGCGTCGGCCATCCGGATCGCGCTGGGCGTGGAGGTACCGATGGAGAAGGAGGCGACCTTGTCGGCCATGCTCCCCTTCAGCAGCCCCGCGCTCTCCGCGGTCGTTTCCACCTTGTCCAGTCCGACGTCCTCGCCGAGCTGCACGAACGGGCTGTTGATCGAGTACTGCATGGCCGTCATGAGCGGGACGTAGCCGCGTTTGATCGTGTCCTCGTTCTTCTGCTTGAAGACCGAGCCGTCCTTGTTCCTGACCAGGTCGCCGTTGTGGTCCCTGATCTCGATCAGGTCGTTGGCGTTGTACTTGCTCTCCGGCGTGATGGGCTTGCCGTTGCTGTGGTTGGTGCCGTACTGCATGGCCGCCGCCAGTACGAACGGCTTGAAGGTCGAGCCGACCGGCACACCACTGGTGTTGGCGTTGTTGTTGAACTCGCCCTTCTCGTAGCCCTCGCCGCCGTAGATGGCCACGATCCTGCCGTCGCCCGGTACGACCGAGGCGGCGCCGAACTGGACGTTGGTGTCGGCGTCGGTGCCCTGGTACTCCGCGTCGTCGCCCTGGTACTTGTGCGAGCCGCCGGGCTTGATGTTCTTCTTGCGGACGGCCTCGACGGACTTCTTCAGCTCGTTGACCTTGTTCTTGTCGAAGGTCGTGTAGATCTGGTAGCCGCCGCGGTCGAGGTCCTTCTGTGTGATCTTCGGACTGGAGTGCGTGGTGACGTAGTTGTTCACCGTGTCGACCAGGTAGCTGATCTGACCGCTCATGCCGGCCTGCACCTTCAGGCCCTGCGGCATCGGGTACTTGGTCCACCGGGCGCGCTCGGTGGGCGTCATGTGGCCGTACTTGACCTCCTGGTCCAGGATCCAGGACCAGCGCTCGGTGGACCGCTTGGTGTTGGCCTCGGCCGTCGCCGCCGGGTCGATGCCCTCGGCGCCGAGCGGGTCGTAGTACGTCGGGCCCTTGAGCAGCGCGGCCAGGAAGGCGCACTGGCTGGGGTTGAGCCGGACCGCGTCGACGCCGTAGTACGTCTGCGCCGCGGCCTGGAGGCCGTAGGCGCCGCGGCCGAAGTAGGAGGTGTTCAGGTAGCCGGTGATGATGTCGTTCTTGCTGACCTTCGCGCCGACCTTTATGGAGATGAACAGCTCTTTGAACTTACGGCTGACCGTCTGCGACTGGTCGAGCATCGAGTTCTTCACGTACTGCTGGGTGATGGTCGAGCCGCCCTGCGTCTCGCCGCCCTTGGCCATGTTGAACAGGGCGCGGGTGATGCCCATCGGGTCGACGCCGGAGTCGGTCTCGAAGGTCTTGTTCTCGGCCGAGATCACCGCGTAGCGCATGGCCTTGGGGATCTGGTCGTACGTGATGTTCTGCCGGTTGAAGTCACCGCCGTGCGCGACCATGCGGGTGCCGTCGGCCCAGTAGTAGACGTTGTTCTGGGCGATGGCCGCCTTGTTCTCGTCGGGGATGTCGACCATGGCGTACGCGATGCCCGCGATGCCGACGAGGGTGCCGGCGAAGCCGATGAAGAGCGCCGTGACCTGCCGCCAGGACGGCATCCAGCGCTGCCAGCCCTCCTTGCCGAAGCGCGGGTAGTCGATGAAGCGCTTCTTGGCGGGCCGGCGGCCGGGGCCGCGGCCCGCACCGCCGTCGGGGCCACCGGGGCCGCCGGTGCCTCTGCGCCGGCCGCCTCCGTTGCCGTTGCCACCGCCGCCGCGGCCCTGTGCGGCGCGGCGGGCCGCGGCGCGTCCTTCGTACGGGGCGCCGCCCGCGGGGGAACCGCCGGGACCGCCGGAGCCGCCGGGGCCAGCGCCGTAGCCGGTGGGCGGACCGCCGGGTCCGCCGGGCGGCAGACCGCCGCTGGACATCGCGCTACGGGAACCGGTGGGGGGGCCACCGGCCGCTCGTCGGCCGCCGGACGCCGGGGGCGTCGGCTGCTGTCCTCCGCGCCGGGCGGCGGCGCGGCCGCCCGGGGGCGACTGCGGCGGCTGCTTGCGACGGTGCTCGCTCATGAACAGCTACTCCTACACAGGCGGGATCGCCTGAAGGCATCGATGACTTTCCGGTCTGTCCCCCTGAGTGCGGCTGGGTCGGGCCGCACTGCACCCAGGACCAAGACGCTCGCGGACGTCGTGGGGTTCCCGGTGCTCTGCATGGCGAACAGAGTACGCACGGTCAAAAGACCCACCCGGCGAACGTTCATCACATAACGGACGGTTGACGCCTCACAGGTTTCATCTTGTGACACCCGCTGTGACACCGGTCACCGTGCACCGCCTTGCGTGATGTGTCGAAGCGTTCTATCGTCCCGATGTATCGACTCGATACATCACGCCGACACATCAGACGGATACATCGCTGGGACCGTCGGCAGGGGCATCGGGTCGGCACACAGTACGGGACAGCGTCGGACCGGCCGGAACGAGGGGACGAGGGATTGAGCAAGCGCTCCGGAATCCTCGAATTCGCGGTTCTCGGTCTGCTGCGCGAGTCCCCCATGCACGGCTACGAGCTGCGCAAGCGGCTCAACACCTCGCTCGGGGTGTTCCGCGCCTTCAGCTACGGGAGTCTGTATCCCTGTCTGAAGACGCTGGTCACGCAGGGGTGGCTGATCGAGGAGTCGGTGGTGGACAGCGGTCCGCCGACGACCGGCCTCGCCGGCCGCCGGGCGAAGATCGTCTACCGGCTGACGGCCGCGGGCAAGGAGCACTTCGAGGAGCTGCTCGCCGCCTCCGGTCCCGACGCCTGGGAGGACGAGCACTTCGCCGCCCGGTTCGCCTTCTTCGGCCAGACGTCGAAGGACGTCAGGATGCGGGTCCTCGAGGGGCGGCGCAGCCGCCTTGAGGAACGCCTGGAGAAGATGCGCGGCTCACTGGCCCGTACCCGCGAGCGGCTCGACGACTACACGCTCGAACTGCAGCGGCACGGCATGGAATCGGTGGAGCGCGAGGTCCGCTGGCTCAACGAGCTGATCGAGACCGAGCGGGCCGGACGCGACACCACGCGCCCGGACTCCGAGCAGGACACACACGACAACAACCAAGAGAACGGCGGCCGACCCGAAAGCCGGGGAACCGCGTGACGATTACACAGGGAGCAACCGGTATGGGTTCGGTTCGCGTAGCCATCGTTGGCGTAGGCAACTGCGCCGCGTCGCTGGTGCAGGGTGTCGAGTACTACAAGGACGCCGACCCGGACAGCAAGGTGCCTGGTCTCATGCACGTGCAGTTCGGCGACTACCACGTGCGTGACGTCGAGTTCGTGGCCGCCTTCGATGTCGACGCGAAGAAGGTCGGCCTCGACCTCGCGGACGCCATCGGCGCCAGCGAGAACAACACCATCAAGATCTGCGACGTCCCGCAGACCGGTCTGACCGTGCAGCGCGGCCACACCAACGACGGCCTCGGCAAGTACTACCGCGAGACCATCGAGGAGTCCACCGAGGCCCCGGTCGACATCGTCCAGATCCTCAAGGACCGCCAGGTCGACGTCCTGGTCTGCTACCTGCCGGTCGGCTCCGAGGTCGCGGCGAAGTACTACGCCCAGTGCGCCATCGACGCCAAGGTCGCCTTCGTCAACGCCCTCCCGGTCTTCATCGCCGGCACCAAGGAGTGGGCGGACAAGTTCACCGAGGCCGGTGTCCCGATCGTCGGTGACGACATCAAGTCCCAGGTCGGCGCCACCATCACGCACCGCGTCATGGCGAAGCTCTTCGAGGACCGCGGTGTCATCCTCGAGCGCACCATGCAGCTCAACGTGGGCGGCAACATGGACTTCAAGAACATGCTCGAGCGCGAGCGTCTGGAGTCCAAGAAGATCTCCAAGACGCAGGCCGTCACCTCGCAGATCCCGGACCGCGACCTGGGCGCCAAGAACGTCCACATCGGCCCGTCGGACTACGTGGCCTGGCTGGACGACCGCAAGTGGGCGTACGTCCGCCTCGAGGGCCGTGCCTTCGGTGACGTCCCGCTGAACCTGGAGTACAAGCTCGAGGTCTGGGACTCCCCGAACTCCGCGGGTGTCATCATCGACGCGATCCGTGCGGCGAAGATCGCCAAGGACCGCGGTATCGGTGGCCCGATCCTGTCGGCGTCCTCCTACCTGATGAAGTCCCCGCCGGTGCAGTACTTCGACGACGAGGCCCGCGACAACGTGGAGAAGTTCATCCGCGGCGAGGTCGAGCGCTGATCCGCACCGCACGCCGTGCGGCGGGCTGACGCGCACCGCACGACACGCACCGCATGAGGAAAGGCCCCGGGTCGCGTACCCGGGGCCTTCCGTGTCGTGTGAGGCTGTGCCCTGTGACCATGGCTGTTGTGCGCGATTTCCGCGTACTGCTCCGGCTGACCGGCTTCCGGCGGCTGCTCGCGGTACGCCTGCTGTCCCAGCTCTCCGACGGCGTCTTCCAGGTCGCGCTGGCCGCCTATGTGGTGTTCTCCCCGGAGAAACAGACCTCGCCCGGCGCGATCGCCTCCGCGATGGCCGTGCTGCTGCTGCCGTACTCGCTGCTCGGACCGTTCACCGGGGTGCTGCTGGACCGCTGGCGGCGCCGCCAGGTGCTGCTGTACTGCAATCTGCTGCGGGCCGTGCTGTCCTGCGGGACAGCCGTGCTGATCCTGCTCCATGTGCCGGACTGGCTCTTCTATCTCTCCGCGCTGTCGGTGACCGCCGTCAACCGCTTCGTGCTGGCCGGCCTGTCGGCCGCGCTGCCGCGCGTGGTGGACGAGGACCGGCTGGTGATGGCCAACGCGCTGTCCCCGACCGCGGGCACCCTCGCGGCGACCGCCGGCGGCGGCATCGCCTTTGTCGTCCATCTCTTCCTGGCCGAGGGCGCGGGGGCGAATGCGGCGACCGTCCTGCTGGGCGCCGGGATCTATCTGACGGCGGGCCTGGCCGCGCTGCGGCTGGACCGCGACCGGCTCGGCCCCGACCCGGCGCAGGTGCAGCCGCGGCTGCGCACCGCACTGGCGGGCACCGCCCAGGGGCTGGCCGACGGCTGGCAGCACCTGCGGCGGCGGCCCGCGGCCCGGCGGGCGATGGGCGCGGTCACCGCGATGCGCTTCTGCTACGGCGCGCTCACGGTCACCTTGCTGATGCTCAGCCGCTACGCGTGGTCCGACGGCTCGGACGGCGCCGGCGGCTCCGGTGACACCGACGGCCTTGCCCTGCTCGGTCTGGCGGTCGGCCTGTCGGCGGCCGGTTTCTTCGCCGCCGCCGTCTTCACCCCATGGGCCACCGCACGCTTCGGGACCGGGGGCTGGATCACCCTGTGCGCGGCCGCCTCCGCGGTGCTGCTGCCGCCGCTCTCGCTCGCCTTCGCCGTGACGCCGATGATGGCCGCCGCCTTCGTCCTCGGCGTCACCACCCAGGGCGCCAAGATCGCCACCGACACCGTGGTGCAGACCGATGTCGACGACGCGTACCGCGGCCGGGTCTTCTCCCTCTACGACGTCGCCTTCAATGTCGCCTTCGTGGGCGCCGCCGCGGTCTCCGCCCTGGTGCTGCCGTCCGACGGACGTTCCTCGACGCTCGTCCTGGCGCTCGCACTGGTCTACGCGGCGGTGGCGGTCACGATGGGCCGCATGTTCCACGTGGAACAACGGACGGCGTGAGCAGGGCTGCGTGAATCGAGGGTGCCTCGATGTTCCACGTGGAACATGCGGGCGCGCGCGGAGGGGGCGATGTTCCACGTGGAACATCGCCCCCCTCGGTGTCCTTACTGCTGCCCGGCCCACCAGTCCTGGAGCGCGGCGACGGCCTCGTCGTCGGACATCGGACCGTTCTCCAGCCGGAGTTCCAGCATGTGCTGGTACGCCTTGCCGACCTGCGGGCCCGGCGGGATACCCAGGACGGACATGATCCGGTTGCCGTCGAGGTCGGGCCGGATCGCGTCCAGCTCCTCCCGCTCCTGGAGTTCGGCGATCCGCGCCTCCAGTGCGTCGTACGTACGGGAGAGCGCGGCGGCCTTGCGCTTGTTGCGGGTGGTGCAGTCCGAACGGGTCAGCTTGTGCAGCCGGGATAGCTGCGGGCCGGCGTCCCGGACGTACCGCCGGACGGCCGAGTCCGTCCACTCGCCGCTGCCGTAGCCGTGGAACCGCAGGTGCAGCTCCACCAGCCGGGAGACGTCCTTCACCAGGTCGTTGGAGTACTTCAGCTGGGTCAGCCGGGCCTTGGTCAGCTTGGCGCCCACCACTTCGTGGTGGTGGAAGGAGACCCGGCCGTCCGTCTCGAAGCGGCGGGTCTTCGGCTTGCCGATGTCGTGCAGCAGCGCGGCCAGCCGCAGCACCAGGTCCGGGCCGTCCGTCTCCAGGTCGATCGCCTGCTCCAGCACCGTCAGCGAGTGCTCGTAGACGTCCTTGTGCCGGAAGTGCTCGTCACGCTCCAGCCGCAGCGCGGACAGCTCGGGCAGCACCCGGTCGGCGAGACCGGTGTCGACCAGCAGCCGCAGCCCCTTGCGCGGGTGCTCCGACAGGATCAGCTTGTTCAGCTCGTCCCTGATCCGCTCGGCGGAGACGATCGCGATCCGGTCGGCCATCGCCGACATCGCGGCGACCACCTCGGGGGCGACCTCGAAGTCGAGCTGGGCGGAGAACCGGGCGGCACGCAGCATCCGCAGCGGGTCGTCGGAGAAGGACGCCTCCGGGGTGCCCGGGGTCCGCAGCACGCGGGCCGCGAGATCGTCGAGGCCGCCGTACGGGTCGACGAAGTCGCCCTCGGGCAGCGCCACCGCCATCGCGTTCACCGTGAAGTCCCGGCGGACCAGGTCCTCCTCGATGGTGTCGCCGTAGGAGACCTCGGGCTTGCGCGAGGTGCGGTCGTACGCCTCGGAGCGGTACGTCGTCACCTCGATCTGGAAGCTCCTCCCGACGTCTCCGTCGAGGGCGTCCTTCATCGCGCCGACCGTGCCGAAGGCGATACCGACCTCCCACAGCGAGTCGGCCCACGGGCGCAGGATCTTCAGCACCTGCTCGGGGCGGGCGTCGGTGGTGAAGTCGAGGTCGTTGCCGAGTCTGCCGAGCAGGGTGTCCCGGACGGAACCGCCGACGAGGGCGAGCCGGAATCCGGCGTCGCGGAATCGGCGGCCGAGTTCCTCGGCGACGGGCGCGACCTGGTGGTGGGCCCGAGGGGTCTGAGCGGCGTGGTTGACGTTCGGCACAACGTCAAAGGGTACGGGTCCGCGACGCCCGCGGCTGCCGGGTTTCCCCTCGGGGCCGGTATCCGGGTCCTTCCCCGGACTCCGCAGCACTTAGGCACAGCGCCGATCGTTAACATGCCAGCACGCACATCTCGACGCACAGCAGATGGCCGGGCGGACGTCGACCGACGCCGACCGACACCGGCCGTCGACAGCGACGACGACACCGACGACGAGACCGACAACGAGGGACGGGCGAACGCGTGGGCGAGGCGGCACAGGCACCCGGAAGACCCCCGTCGGCACGCCCGCCACGGCTGCTGCGGGCCGTCGCGGTCGTCGCCGGAGGCGCGCTGCTGGCCGGGCTGCTGCAGATCGTCCAGACGGCCGGTGCGCCCGGCGCGCACGCCGCCACCGGCAGCGGCTCCCGTACCGCCGCGGTGACCCTCACAAAGGTCGATCCGCGGGTGCCGGCCAAGGACGGCTCCGTCACCGTCTCCGGCACGGTCACCAACAACAGCAAGTCGACGATCACCGACGCCCACGTCGGCGTCAGGATCGCCCCCGGCGGCCCCCTGACGTCCCGCAGCGCCATGAAGAGCGCCACGGCCCGCAGCGGCTTCACCAGCTACCTGGACGGCTCGGAGATCGACGGCCACACGGTCGGCGTCGCGAAGATCCCGGCCGGGCAGAGCGCGCCCTTCGCCCTGAAGGTCCCGGTGAAGTCGCTGGGCCTGGACGCGGCGGGCGTCTACCAGTTGGGTGTCACGCTGAACGGCGAGACGGCCGCCGAGCCAGGTGAGCACGTCCTCGGCATCCAGCGCACCTTCCTGCCCTGGTACGACGGCGACTCGGCGGCCGCGAAGGCCACCCAGATCGGCTATCTGTGGCCGCTGACCGACCGGCCGCACGTGTCGGCCCGCGGTGACACCGACTCCGAGCAGAGCCCGATCTTCCTCGACGACGACCTGGCCAAGGAGTTGGCGCCCGGCGGGCGGCTGCAGCAGATGGTGGACCTGGCCAAGTCGCTGCCGGTGACCTGGGCCATCGACCCGGATCTGCTCGCCTCCGTCGACTTCATGACCAAGCCCTACCGGGTCGCGGGCCCCGGCGGCGACATCACCAGGACCACCGAGGGCACCGGCACCGCGGTGGCCAAGGCGTGGCTCAACGCGCTCAAGAGCGCCGTCGCGGGCGACCAGGTGATCGCGCTGCCGTTCGGCGACACCGACCTGGCGTCGGTCGCGCACGTCGGCCTGAAGGTGTCCGGCACCCGCAACCACCTCAAGACCGCGGCAGAACTGGGCGCGGGCACCGTCGAGACCGTCCTCGGGGTGAAGGCCACCTCGGACGTGGCGTGGCCGGTGGACGGGGCCGTCGACCCCGACATCGTCTCGGTCGCCCGTACCGCGGGGGCGCGGCGGATCATCGCCCGCAGCGACAGCATCGTGGAGGGCGACACCCTCAGCTACACGCCCAACGCGGCCCGCCCGATCGGCCACGGCGTCACCGCGGTGGTCGCCGACGCCCCGCTGTCCACCGACTTCGACGGCGACATGCTGCACGCCGAGAACGCCAACCTCGCCGTGCAGGACTTCATCGCCCAGACGCTGATGATCACCATGCAGGCGCCGGAGATACAGCGCACCCTGCTGGTGACCCCGGAACGGATGCCGGCGGTCTCCCAGGCGCAGGCGATGGCCGAGGCGATCGGCGCCGTCGACACCAGCCCGTGGGCCGCCACCGCCGACTTCGACACCGTCGCCAAGGCCAAGGCCGACCCGGCCGCCAACCGCAAGGTGCCCTCGGCCAAGCGGTATCCGAAGTCCCTGCGCAAGCAGGAACTGAGCAAGGACGTCTTCGACCTGATCGCCACCACACAGGGCGGCCTGAACAGCTTCGTCCCGATCCTTACCGACAAGGACAAGGTGACGGTGCCGTTCGGCACCTCGGTGCTGCGGGCGATGTCGACCGGATGGCGCGGTGACTCCGGCGGGGCTGTGACGTTCGCCAACTCGATGGGCGACTATCTGCAGGACCTGATCAACGCGGTGCACATCCTGCCCAAGACCACGCTCACGCTCTCCGGCCGCAGCGGCACCATCCCGGTCACGGTGAAGAACGAGCTGAACCAGCCCATCACCGGCCTTGTGCTGCGGCTCACGTCCAACACCGACATCCGCCTGGAGATCAAGAACTCCCAGCAGCCGATCACCATCGAGGGCGGCCACACCCGTACCCTGAAGTTCCAGACGAAGGCCAGTGCCAACGGCCGGGTCAAAGTCACCGCGGCGCTCTACACCACGCAGGGCGCCCTCTACCAGAACACCAAGATCGTCGCCTTCGACGTCAAGATCACCAAGGTCACCGACCTGGTGATGCTGATCATCGCGGCGGGGCTGCTCCTTCTGGTGCTGGCGGGCGTACGCATCTACCGTCAGCGGAAGCGACAGGCGGCGGCCGCGGACGACGGCGGGGAGGGAGACGGCGGCGGCGGGCAGGACGACGGCGATCCCGGGCAGCCGGGTGACCCTGGCGCTGACACCGATGACACCGGTCGGGAAAGCGTGGAGCTGTCCCCGACTGGTGAGAAGGTGGAGGGATAGCCGGCGGACAATAAGGTGGGGCACTGATGAACGCGCCGTATGACGGTGATCGCGACTCTGCGGGCCAGATGCCTCCATCGCCCGAGCAGCGTCCCTCACCCCCTGACCCGTATCTGCAGAACACCTACGCCTACGACCCGTACCAGCAGCAGGACCCCGCCGCGCAGGATCCGGTGGGCGAGGCGCTGTACGACCGTGCCGCGCACCCTCCGCCGCCGTACGGCCAGGAGTATCCGCAGCACCAGCCGTCGGCGTACCCGCAGATGCCCTACGGCGACAACTCGGGCACGCGCTACGTCGGTGTGGACGATCTGGTCGGCGGCACGCCCCAGGACCGGCAGCAGGACGGCCAGGGGCAGCAGCCGGACGGCTACGACGCCTTCGAGCACCTCTTCCGCGACCAGCGCCCCGGTACGGCCCCGCCGCCCCAGCAGCAGCAACCACCGCAGCAGGACCCGCGCGTCCAGCAGGGCTACGGCTACCCGCAGCAGCAACCCCCGCAGGCGTACCAGCAGCAGTATCAGCAGCCGGCCCCGCAGCCGCAGCGGCCGCAGCCGCAGCACGACCCGCGCGTCCAGCAGGGCTACGGCTACCCCCAGCAGCACCAGCAGGCACCGCAGGCGTACCAGCAGCAGTACCAGCAGGCGCCCGCGGACAACGCGGAGACCGGATACGCCGAGCCCGCCTACGAGGACCCGGCGTACGGCCAGGCCGCGTATCAGGACCAGCGCTACGCCGACCAGGGCTACGCGGACCCGCGGTACGCCGATCCGCTGTACGGCTACGCGAATCTGCCGTATCCGGGACAGCAGCAACAGCAGCCCGCGCAGTACGCGTACACCCCGTCGTACATCGGCGAGCCGGTGTCGGCGCTGGACGCCACGGGACAGATCCCGATCATCCCCGCCGCGCCGCCGATGGCCGCCAGGCCGCCGCGCCCGGCGGAGAGCACCACCAGCACACGCGCCGGCAACATCCTCAGGTCCAGCGCGCTGATGGCGGCCGGCACCCTGGTGTCGCGCCTCACCGGCTTCGTCCGCACCCTGGTGATCGCCGCCGCGATCGGTGTGGCCACCCTCGGCGACTCCTATGCCGTCGCCAACACGTTGCCGACGATGATCTACATCCTCACCATCGGCGGCGGCCTCAACTCGGTGTTCGTCCCGCAGCTCGTACGCGCCATGAAGGACGACGACGACGGCGGCACCGCGTACGCGAACCGGCTGCTCACCGTCGTGATGGTGGTGCTCGGCGGCATCGTGGCGGTCACGGTGATCGCCGCGCCGCTGCTGATCCGGCTGATGTCCGCGAAGATCGCCGACAACCCCGACACCTACGACGTCGCCGTCACCTTCGCCCGCTACTGCCTGCCGACGATCTTCTTCATGGGCGTGCACGTGGTGATGGGCCAGGTGCTCAACGCGCGCGGCAAATTCGGCGCCATGATGTGGACCCCGGTCCTCAACAACATCGTGGTGATCTTCAGCTTCGGCATGTTCATCTGGGTGTACGGCTCCTACAGCACCACCCGGATGGACGCGACGACCATCACCCCCGAGGGCGCCCGGCTGCTCGGCATCGGCACCCTGCTCGGCCTGACGGTGCAGTCGCTGGCGATGCTGCCGTACCTGCGGGACGCGGGCTTCAAATTCCGGCCGCGCTTCGACTGGCGCGGCCACGGCCTGGGCAAGGCCGCCAAGCTCGCCAAGTGGACGTTCTTCTTCGTCCTGGCCAACCAGGCCGGCCTGATCGTCGTCACCCAGCTCGCCACCGCCGCCGGCATCAACGCCGACAAGAGCGGCAACCAGGGCACCGGCATCACCGCGTACAACAACGCCCTGCTGATCTGGCAGATGCCGCAGGCGATCATCACCGTGTCGGTGATGGCGGCGGTGCTGCCGCGGATCTCCCGGGCCGCCGCCGACGGCGACATCAGGGCGGTCCGCGACGACATCTCCTACGGCCTGCGGACCTCGGCCGTGGCCATCGTGCCCGCCGCCTTCGCCTTCCTGGCGCTGGGCGTGCCGATGTGCAGCCTGCTCTACGCGAGCACCGGCACCGACTCCGCGCGCAACATCGGATTCATCCTGATGGCCTTCGGCGCCGGCCTGATCCCGTTCTCGGTGCAGTACGTGATCCTGCGCGGCTTCTACGCCTTCGAGGACACGCGGACGCCTTTCTACAACACGGTCGTCGTGGCCGCCGTGAACGCCGCCGCGGCGGCGCTGTGCTTCCTGATCCTGCCGTCCCGCTGGGCCGTGGTCGGCATGGCGGGCGCCTACGGCATCGCGTACGCCGTGGGAGTCGGGGTAGCCGCCAAGAGGCTGCGGGCGCGGCTGCACGGCGACCTCGACGGCAAGCGTGTGGTGCGGACCTACGCCCGGCTCACCGGTGCCTGCATCCCGGCCGCCCTGGTCGCGGGTCTGGCGGTGTACGTGGTCATCGGCGCGCTGGGCAGCGGGGTGGCGGGGGCACTGGCCGCCCTCGTGGTCGGCGGTGCGCTGCTGCTCGGCATCTTCGTCTTCGCCGCGAAGCGGATGAGGATCGAGGAGATGACCGCGATGATCGGGATGGTGCGAGGTCGGCTCGGCCGCTGAACGAACTCCGCCGCAGCATGGCGGGCAACCATCGTGGTCCGCCGTGTGTCGTGCATAGAGCCGGACTGTGGGCACAATTGTCATCGGCTCGACGTGGGATCGCGCAATGGATGGGGAGGCAGGAACGACGGTGGCGGATCGGAGCACGGCCGCCGTCGGAGTGGCCAATGAGGGTGGCGAGTCCCCGCTCGCCGCTCAGCACAACGGCGCCACGCCCGACGGGACGACGACGGACGACCAGACCAGCAGCAGCGCCGACTCCGGCACACGATCCCAGGACGACCACAAGGGCGAGCTCACGGCCGAGCGCGAAGACGAGCACGACGGCGAGAGCGAGGACGAGGGCGAGGACGAGGGCGACGACAGCCGCGACCGGTCCGACAGCCGCAGCCCGGCCGGCGGCGCGGACCGGCCCGACGGCCGTGACGACCCGCAGGCCACCGCCGAACTCCTCGCCACGGACACCCGGGAAAGCCCCACAGTCGCCCTCACGGCCACCGCGGACGTCAAGGGGACCAGGACCGCCACCAAGGCCGGAAAGGCCGCCACAGGCGCGGCCAAGGCTGCCACCGCCACCGGTACGACCAAGGCCGTCAGGACCACCGCCACGGCCAAGGCTCCCGGTACGGCCAAACCCGCGGGTACGGAGAAGGCCGCCGGCACCGCCAAACCCGCCGCCAAGCCCGCGCGCAGCGCCCAGCCGGATCTGCACAGCGGCCACAAGCTGGCCCGGCGCTACCAGCTCGCGGAGTGCGTGACACGGATCGACGGCTTCAGCAGCTGGCGCGCCGTCGACGAGAAGCTGCGCAGGGCGGTCGGCATCCATGTGCTGCCCGCCGATCACCGGCGGGCCCGGCAGGTGCTCGCCGCCGCCCGGTCCGCGGCGCTGCTCGGCGATCCCCGCTTCGTCCAGGTCCTCGACGCCGTCGAGGAGAACGACCTGGTCTATGTGATCCACGAGTGGCTGCCCGACGCCTCGTCGCTGGCCGACCTGCTGGCGGCCGGCGCGCTGGAGCCGCACGAGGCGTACCAGATGGTCAGCCAGGTCTCCCAGGGCATGGCCGCCGCGCACCGCGAGGGCCTGGCGCACCTGCGGCTCGACCCGGGCGCGGTGCTGCGCACCGTCTCCGGCCAGTACCGGATCCGCGGCCTCGCGGTCGCCGCGGCCCTGCGCGGGCTCAGCTCCGACCGCCCGCAGCGGCAGGACACCGAGGCGATCGGCGCACTGCTCTACGCCTCCCTCACCCAGCGCTGGCCGTACGAGGAGGACGCGCACGGCCTGGCAGGGCTGCCCAAGGGCGTCGGCCTGGTCGCCCCCGACCAGGTACGCGCGGGCGTGCACCGCGGACTGTCCGAGCTGGCCATGCGCGCGCTCGTCAACGACGGGGCGACGGCCTCCCGGCAGGAGCCGCCGTGCACGACACCGGAGGAGCTGGCGAAGGCCGTCGCGGGCATTCCGCGGATCCGGCCGCCCGAGCAGGCGCCGCCGGTCTACCCGGTCGCCGCCTTCCGGCAGCCGCCGGCGCCGCCCGGTGTTCCCGCGCCGCCGGTCCCGGCCGCCACCCCGCCGCCCGCGCTGCCGGGCCGTACGGGACGGGCCTTGAAGTGGGCCGTGTCGGCGCTGCTGCTGGTCGCCATCGGCCTCGGCAGCTGGCAGCTCGCGGACGCGCTCAAGTCCCGCGAGGACCAGCCCGCCGGCCACACACCGACCGGCCAGAAGGCCGGCCAGGATCCCACCACCGCCGCTGCCCCGAGCCCGCTGAAGATCGCCGGTCTGAAGGACTTCGACCCGAACGGCGACGGTACGGAGAATCCGGAGAGCCTCCCCAACGCCGACGACGGTGACGCCGGCACGTTCTGGCAGACGTTGCGGTACAACGGGGCCGATCTCGGCAATCTCAAGCCGGGTGTCGGCGTGGTCGTCGACCTGGGCAGCGCCAAGCACGTGAGCACGGTGACGGTCGACTTCATCGGTGACGACACCACCGCCCAGCTGCTCGCGGCCCCCAAGGCGAGTTCCGCCATGCCGACCGACTTGAGCGGTTTCGCCAAGGTCGCCGACGGTTCGGGCGCCAAGGTGACGTTCAAGCCGACGGCGGATCTCACCACCCGGTATCTGTTGGTGTGGCTGACGCATCTGCCGCCCGCCGACGGCGGCTTCCGTGGCAAGATCTCCGAGATCAGCGTGACCGGCTGACGGACCGGTCGCGTGGCGGGACCCACGGCGACACCCACAGGGGACGGGGGAGAACGGCCTTGGAGTCACATCCGCTCGGCGATGTCGCCGACGCCGATCTCCTCGCCCGGCATGTGGCGGGCGATCCCGACGCCTTCGGCGAGCTGGTGCGCCGCCACCGGGACCGGCTGTGGGCGGTGGCGCTGCGGACGCTGGGCGACCGCGAGGAGGCCGCCGACGCCGTGCAGGACGCCTTGGTGTCGGCCTTCCGGGCCGCCCACACCTTCCGGGGCCAGTCCGCCGTCACGACGTGGCTGCACCGCATCACGGTGAACGCCTGCCTGGACCGGGCCCGCAAGACCGCCTCCCGCAGGACCGCGACCGTGGCCGACGAGCAGAACTTCGAGTCGTTGCTCGAACCCCACGAATCCGCGGAGGTCCCCGCCGAGCGGGACGAACTCCACCGGGAGCTGATCGCGGCGCTCACCACCCTGCCGCCCGATCAGCGGGCCGTCCTGGTCCTGGTCGACATGCAGGGCTACTCGGTGGCCGAGGCCGCCGCGGTGCTGGATGTGCCCACCGGTACGGTCAAGAGCCGGTGCGCGCGCGGCCGGGCGAAACTGCTGCCGCTCCTCACCCATCTGCGCACGTCGGGTACGGGTAGCGCCGACCGGGGCGGGGGAAGGAACCGGGCGGAGGGGACATCCGTCCCACTGACAGGGCCGGACCAGGGCGGAGGTGAAGAGCGGTGACATCGACTGCGGACCAGGACGCACACCCCGAGGTCACCGAGATCTCCGATCTGACCGAGGGCCTGCTGCGTCCCGAACGCGCCACAGCGGTACGCGCCCATATCGCGGAGTGCGAGCTGTGCGCCGACGTCCAGACCTCTCTGGAGGAGATCAGGGGCCTGCTCGGCACCCTGCCGGGACCGCAGCGGATGCCCGCCGACATCGCCGGACGGATCGACGCGGCCCTCGCCGCCGAAGCGGTGCTCGCCGCCACGGAGCCGGATGTTCCACGTGGAACACCAACTCCCGTTCATGTTCCACGTGGAACATCGAGCGCTCCCGAAGGCCATGCCGCCGCCCCGACCGGCCCGGGCCGCACCGGCCGGGCCCGGCGCTGGCGTCGTGGGCTGATCGCCGTCGCGTCCAGCGTGGCGGTCGTCGGGCTGGGTGTCGTTCTCTACCAGGCCGGCGGAAACGGCATTTCCAGCAGCAACAACGACAGCGCCAGCTCGGCCAAGAAGGCGGACGCCGCCGCCGATCCGATCGCCGCGCAGGTTCAGCGGCTACTGCGGGACAAGGCCGTCTCCCCGGAGAGCGCGAAGCCGAATTCACCGATGCTCAGCGGTCCCGGTGTGTCCGGCGGGGACAGTACGAAGCAGCCGCCGAATCCCGCGGTGCCCACGGTCCCCGAGTGTGTACTCAAGGCCACCCAGCGCACCGACCCGCCGGTGGCGGCCGGGCCCGAGTCCTTCCGCGGCACGGACTCCTATCTCGTCCTGTTGCCGCACCCCGGGAACAGCTCCCTCGTGGACGCCTTTGTCGTCGGTGCCTCCTGTACGGCGACCAGCCCCGGAGCGGTGCTCTACCGGAACACCTATCCACGCTGACCGCCCCGGGAATGCTGGACCCGTAGGATCCGTTAGGCAGGACGAGAGTCCAGCCAGGGCCCCCGCAGCAGTTCGCAGAGACGAGGAAAACACCCGTGAGCGACGTCCGTAACGTGATCATCATCGGCTCGGGGCCCGCGGGCTACACCGCGGCGCTCTACACGGCGCGCGCCTCCCTCAACCCGCTGGTCTTCGAGGGTTCCGTCACCGCCGGCGGCGCGCTGATGAACACCACCGAGGTGGAGAACTTCCCCGGGTTCCGCGACGGCATCGTGGGACCGGACCTCATGGACAACATGCGTGCCCAGGCCGAGCGGTTCGGCGCCGAGCTGGTCCCGGACGATGTGGTCGCGGTCGACCTCACCGGCGACATCAAGTCCGTCACCGACTCGTCGGGCGCCGTCCACCGGGCCAAGACGGTGATCGTGACCACCGGCTCGCAGCACCGCAAGCTGAACCTCCCCAACGAGGACCAGCTCTCCGGCCGTGGCGTCTCATGGTGTGCGACCTGTGACGGCTTCTTCTTCCGCGAGCACGACATCGCCGTGATCGGCGGCGGTGACACCGCGATGGAGGAGGCGACCTTCCTCTCGCGGTTCGCCAAGTCGGTCAAGATCGTGCACCGCCGGGACAGCCTGCGGGCCTCCCAGGCGATGCAGGACCGCGCCTTCGCCGACCCGAAGATCTCCTTCGTCTGGGACAGCGAGGTCGCCGGCATCCACGGTGACGGCAAGCTCTCCGGTCTGACCCTGCGGAACACCAAGACCGGCGAGACCTCGGAACTGCCCGTCACCGGACTGTTCATCGCGATCGGCCACGACCCGCGCAGCGAGCTGTTCAAGGGCGTGCTCGACATGGACGCCGAGGGTTACCTCACCGTCCAGGCGCCGAGCACCCGGACGAACATCCCGGGTGTCTTCGCCGCCGGAGACGTCGTGGACCACACCTACCGCCAGGCGATCACCGCGGCCGGCACCGGCTGTTCCGCCGCCCTGGACGCCGAGCACTACCTGGCCGCCCTCGCGGACGCGGACAAGGCCGAGCAGGCCGTGGCCGTCTCCGACAAGGCCGCTGTCTGAACCGCTTCCACCCTCACGCCCCGCACGTATCAAGACCCGAGGAGACTGCCGTGGCCGGCAACACCAAGCACGTGACCGATGCGACCTTCGCCGAGGAGGTGCTCGCCAGCGACAAGCCCGTCCTGGTGGACTTCTGGGCCGAATGGTGCGGCCCGTGCCGCCAGATCGCCCCCTCCCTGGAGGCCATCGCGGAAGAGCACGCCGAGAACATCACCATCGTCAAGCTGAACATCGACGAGAACCCGGTCACCGCGGCGAAGTACGGCGTGATGTCCATCCCGACGCTCAACGTCTACAAGGGCGGCGAGGTCGTGAAGACCATCGTCGGTGCCAAGCCGAAGGCCGCCATCGTGCGCGACCTGGCCGACTTCATCGGCTGACGACACCGCGGCGGCGCGACTGCGCCGTTCCACGTGGAACATCAGAGGGCGGCCCCCCGATCCATTCGGGGGGCCGCCCTCTTCGCTGTGTCGTACTGCCCGGTCAGAGCGGTCGCAGCGCCGGTTCCTTCTGGACGGCGCCGAGGAGCCGGTCGATCGCCATCTCCACGTCTTCCTTCCAGGAGATCGTGGAGCGCAACTCCAGCCGCAGCCGGGGATAGCGCGGATGGTGGCGGACCGTCTTGAAGCCCACGGCGAGCAGATGGTCGGCGGGCAGCAGGCACGAGGGTGCGGTCCACTTCGCGTCACCGAACGCCTCGATCGCCTTGAAGCCACGGCGGAGCACATCCTTGGCGACGGTCTGCACCAGCACCCGCCCGATGCCCTGTCCCTGATAGCCAGGAAGGATCCGGGCGGTCATCAGCTGGACGGCGTCCGCGGCCACGGGGCTCGTGGGGAAGGCCAGGGAACGCGGCACATACGCGGCCGGCGCGTAGAGAACGAAGCCCGCGGGGACCTCGTCGACATAGACGACCCGGCCGCAGGAGCCCCACTCCAGGAGGACCGCGGAGATCCACGCCTCCTTCTCCAGCTCGGGCTTGCCCGCCTGGACGGCGGCCTCACCGCTGACCGGGTCCAGCTCCCAGAAGACACACTTACGGCAGGGCCTGGGGATGTCCGGCAGATTGTCGAGGGTGAGCGGTGCGAGCCGACGTCCCATGTGGCCTGAACCCCATTTCTGCCGTGACCGGAACTGCCCACGGACACCCCGGCGCGAACGCCGGGGTGTGCCCGCGTCACTCGACGTCGTCGTCCTCGGGTTCTCCGTCGAGCGGCTCCTCCAGCACCTTGCCCTCGCCCGGGGCCATCGCCCCGAGGATGCGCTCCAGATCCTCTATCGACGCGAACTCGACAGTGATCTTCCCGCGCTTCTGGCCCAGGTCCACCTTCACCCGGGTGTCGAAGCGGTCGGACAGCCGCGAGGCGAGGTGGGTCAGTGCCGGGGAGACCCGGCGGCCGGCCCGCGGCGCCGCGCTCTTGCGAGAGGGCTTCGGATCGCTGTTCATCAGCGTCACGATCTCTTCGATCGCCCGCACCGAGAGTCCCTCGGCGACGATCCGGTGGGCGAGCTTGTCCTGCTCCTCGGCGTCCTCCAGCGCGAGCAGCGCCCGCGCGTGACCGAAGGAGATCACCCCGGCCGCGACCCGGCGCTGCACGGGCGCGGAGAGCTTCAGCAGCCGCAGCGTGTTGGAGACCTGCGAGCGGGAGCGGCCGATCCGGTCCGCCAACTGCTCATGGGTGCAGGCGAAGTCCCGCAGCAGCTGGTCGTAGGCCGCGGCCTCCTCCAGCGGGTTGAGCTGGGCCCGGTGCAGATTCTCCAGGAGGGCGTCCAGGAGAAGCTTCTCGTCGTCGGTCGCCCGGACGATCGCGGGGATCCGCTCCAGGCCCGCCTCGCGGCAGGCTCGCCAGCGGCGCTCGCCCATGATCAGCTCGAAGCGGTTCCTGCCGATCTCACGGACGACGACCGGCTGGAGCAGACCCACCTCCTTGATGGAGGTGATCAGTTCATTGAGCGCGTCCTCGTCGAAGACCTCACGCGGCTGGCGCGGGTTCGGCGTGATGAAGTCCAGCTCCAGCTCCGCGAAGTAGGCACCCGGTACGGGGGCCTTCGTCTCGGAGAGGTCCGGCTCTGTTTCACGTGAAACAGGGATGTCCACCACCGGCGGCGCGGGCTCGGGGACCCTGCGGTCCACCAGACCGGCGACCTTCGCCGCGGCGACACCGCGTTCCGGTGCCAGCACCGGGGCGCTGCCCGGCGCCGTGCCCGTCGACTGCGGCGCGGCCGGGATCAGCGCGCCGAGTCCACGGCCGAGCCCTCTGCGTCGATCACTCACTGGATCCCCTCCGACATGCTGTGCGGGTTGTGCTCATCGTGCTGGGTGTACTCACCCTGCGGGTCGTACTCGACGGCGATCGAGGCTTCGACGCCCCGCAGGGCCATCTCCCGGGCCGCCTCCAGATACGACAGCGCGCCGCTGGAGCCCGGGTCATAGGTCAGTACGGTCTGGCCGTAGCTGGGCGCCTCGGAGAT
Organism: Actinacidiphila alni; assembly: GCF_900112845.1. Lineage (GTDB taxonomy): Bacteria > Actinomycetota > Actinomycetes > Streptomycetales > Streptomycetaceae > Actinacidiphila > Actinacidiphila alni. The sequence continues at coordinate 303,245 of NZ_FONG01000002.1, read as the reverse complement.
CCGGACGGACCGCGGGATGCTGGTGCGCAGCACCTCCTTGCCGAAGTGGGTGCGCACCTCCTCCGCGACCTGAGAGGCGAGGCGGGTCCGTCCGTCGTACATGGTCAGCAGAATCGTCGACACATGCAGCTTCGGGTTGAGGTGGGCGCGGACCAGCTCCACGTTCTTCAGGAGCTGTCCCAGGCCCTCCAGGGCGTAGTACTCGCACTGGATCGGGATGACCACCTCGGCGCCGGCCACCAGGGCGTTGACGGTCAGCAGGCCGAGGGAGGGCGGGCAGTCGATCAGGACATAGTCCAGCGGCTGCTCGTACGCCTCGATGGCCCGCTGGAGCCGGCTCTCCCGGGCGACCAGCGAGACCAGTTCGATCTCGGCGCCCGCCAGGTCGATGGTGGCGGGGGCGCAGAACAGCCCTTCCACATCGGGGACCGGCATCACGACGTCGGACAGCGGCTTGCTCTCCACCAGGACGTCATAGATCGAGGGGACCTCGGCGTGGTGGTCGATGCCCAGCGCCGTGGAGGCGTTGCCCTGCGGGTCGAGGTCGATCACCAGTACCCGGGCGCCGTGCAGTGCCAGGGAGGCCGCCAGATTGACGGTGGTCGTGGTCTTGCCCACGCCGCCCTTCTGGTTGGCGACCACCATCACCCGGGTCTGGGGTGGTCTGGGGAGTCCTTCCCCGGCACGTCCCAGTGCCTCGACGGCCAGTTGTGCGGCACGGCCGATCGGGGTGTCATCCATGGGAGGCAATGTTTCACGTGAAACACCGTCTCCGAACCCCGGGGGCACGGCGGTGGGGCCCCCGGCAAATTCTGCTGTGCGGGGACCGGGGACCGGATCGGCCATCGGTCCCGCGATGTTGGCGTCGGACCGCAAGGACTCACACTCCTCGACTTCAGGCTCGCTATGAGAAGAGCCTGCCATGCCGGAGGGGTGATGAACCAGCGAGACTTGGCTGCCTGTGGATGAAGGTGTGAACCTATCCACCGACTGGACCGTCTTGGAGGGCTTGTTGGCGCGTGCCTCGGCCGCGGCGCGACCACGGCTGAGGACTCCTGGAAGCAGCGAGCGACGTTTCACGTGGAACACGATGCACAGCGCCGGTCCGCTAACTCCGCAGACACTCCGGGTTATGTCTGTTTGGCCGTTTGTATGGCGTAGAGCGGCAATTCAGCGCCGACGGCGCGGGGCTCCGCCACGGCCGGAACGGCTCGCCCGTGCGGCCTTCGCCCGCCGGGTCGCCGCCCGTACACCACCGGGGCTCTCGCCGACCACCACGCGTACGACCGTGGACAGCGGGTCGACGACACCCTCGCCGACCTGGACCACCGAAGTGTCCACGGCGCCCAGCCGGTCGAGCGCCGCGCGGGCCGCCTTCAGCTCGTCCAGGGCGGTGTCGCCCTTGAGCACGGCCATCTCGCCGTGCGGGCGCAGCAGCGGCAGACCCCAGCCCGCGAGCCGCTCCAGCGGCGCCACCGCACGGGCGGTCACCACGTCGACCGGGGGCAGCTTGCCGAGCATTTCCTCGGCCCGGCCGCGGACCACCGTGACATTGGTCAGGCCCAGGAGTTTGACGACCTCCTCCAGGAAGGTCGTCCGGCGCAGCAGCGGCTCCAGCAGCGTGATCCGGAGGTCCGGCCGGGTCAGTGCCAGCGGGATGCCGGGCAGGCCGGCACCCGAGCCGACATCGCACACCGACACGTCCTCGTCGATGACCTCGTACAGCACCGCGCAGTTCAGCAGGTGCCGCTCCCAGAGCCGGGGCACCTCGCGCGGGCCGATCAGGCCGCGGCGCACCCCGGCGTCCGCGAGCAGCTCGGCGTAGCGCAGAGCGTCGGCGAACCGGTCGCCGAAGACCGTCCTGGCCTGCTCGGGCGGCGCGGGAAGCTCCGCTGCTGCCTCCGTCACGACGGCTGTCCTTTCCTCGGTCACCCCACCGGGCACCTGCCTGCATACACGTACGTACACGATCGCTCACCGGCGGCGCGGCCAAGATCCGATGTCGACGGCCACGATCCGGCTCACAAGCTTCGGCCCCGCCTGCGAACAGACGGGGCCGAACAAGCGTCTACCACAACACCATCCGGTCAGACCGGAAGCACGACCACCCGGCGCTGGGGCTCCTCGCCCTCGGACTCGCTGCGCAGGCCCGCAGCGGCCACCGCGTCGTGCACGACCTTGCGCTCGAACGGCGTCATCGGGTCCAGCTTCACCGGTTCGCCGCTGGCCTTGACCTCCGCCGCCGCCTTGGCGCCGAGCTGCGCCAGCTCCGCCCGCTTGCGGGCGCGGAAACCGGCGATGTCCAGCATCAGGCGGCTGCGCTCGCCGGTCTCCCGGTGCACCGCGAGCCGGGTCAGCTCCTGGAGCGCCTCCAGCACCTCGCCGTCCCGGCCGACCAGCTTGTTGAGGTCACGGGTGCCGCTGTCGCCGATGATCGACACCGACGCCCGCTCGCCCTCGACGTCCATGTCGATGTCGCCGTCGAGGTCCGCGATGTCCAGCAGACCCTCCAGGTAGTCGGCGGCGATCTCACCCTCCTGCTCCAGCCGGCTCAGGGTGGCGGCGGAGCCGCTCTCGGGTGCGATGGTGGTGTTGACGTCGCTCACGCCTCGGCTCCTCTTACTTCTTCTTCGACAGGTTGGACGGCTTCGACTTGGCACCCGGCCGGTTGCCGGACTGCTTGCCGGGCGACCCGCCCTGCTTGTTGCCCGTGCCGCCGCCCTGCTTCGTACCGCCGCCCGAGCCGTTGGCCGTACCGCCGCCGTTCGCCTTCGGGGCGCCCGCCCGGGGGGCACCGGCGCGCGGGGCGCCACCGCCCGCCCGGGGGGAGCCACCGGCCGGCTTCTGCGTACCGGAGTCGCTCTTCTGGGCGTTGGCCGCGGGCTTGTTCGCGCTGCCTGCCGCGGGCTTGTTCGCGGCGGCGCCGGCCGGGGCCGAGGTGCGCTTGGCCTTCGACTGCCGCTTGGGCTGGGTGCGGTTGGCGCGCGCGACCTCGACCGCCTCCTTGGCGGCGACCTCCTCCGGCGGCTCGACGAGCTTGCCCTTGGCCCGCAGTCGCTCCTGGCGCTGCTTGAACGCGAGGCTGCCCGGGGTCGGGTTGCGGCGGATCACGAACATCTGCTGGCCCATGGTCCACACGTTGGTGGTCAGCCAGTAGACGAGCACACCGACGGGGAAGTTGATGCCCATCACGGCGAAGATCAGCGGGAAGACGTACATCAGCATCTTCTGCTGCTGCATGAACGGCGTCTTCACCGTCATGTCCACGTTCTTCGTCATCAGCTGGCGCTGCGTGTAGAACTGCGACGCCGACATCATCACGATCATCACGACCGTCACGACCCGCACATCGGTCAGCGAGGCGCCCAGCTCCTGCACCTTGGCGGCGCCGTCGGTGAACTTCGCCGACAGCGGGGCGCCGAAGATGTGCGCGTTCCGGGCGCTGTCCACCTGGCTCTGGGACAGCACGCCGACCTTGTGGCCCTTAGCGATGTTGCTGAGCACGTGGTACAGCGAGAAGAAGAACGGCGACTGCGCCAGAATCGGCAGGCACGAGGAGAGCGGGTTGGTGCCCGTCTCCTTGTACAGCTTCATCATCTCTTCGGACTGACGCTGCTTGTCGTTCTTGTAGCGCTCCTGGATCGCCTTCATCTTCGGCTGGAGCGCCTGCATGTTCCGGGTCGACTTGATCTGCTTGACGAACAGCGGGATCAGACAGATCCGGATCAGCACCACCAGCGAGACGATGGACAGGCCCCACGCCCAGCCGCTGTCCTTGTCGAAGATCAGGCTGAAGAACGCGTGGAACTGGATGATGATCCACGAAACGGCTTTGTAGAGGGGGTCGAGAATCCCCACGATCAGGCTCCTTGGGCGTGAGAGGGTCCGGTGGGCTCGGGCGTGACGGGCCCGTCGGAGCCGCCCCGCAGTGCGCGGCGCAGCCGATCGTGCCATGGTGGCCGCTTGCGCGGCGGGACATGGTCCACGCCGCCCGGCGACCAGGGATTGCAGCGCAGGATGCGCCACGCGGTCAGGGCGATGCCCTTGATCGCGCCGTGCCGGTCAATGGCCGTGTACCCGTAGTGGGAGCACGAGGGGTAGTACCGGCACACCGGTCCGAGCAGTGGACTGATCGTCCACTGGTACAGCTTGATCAGTGCCAGGAACGGGTATTTCATCGGGACACCCTCCCCTCGGCTCTGCCTTGGGTGTCGCGACCCAGCAGCCGCTTGAGCGCGGCGTCCAGGTCGTGGGCCAGCTCCGTATGGTCCGCGCTGCCGGCACCTGGCAGCGCTCGTACGACTACCAGGCTACCGGGGGGCAGCAGTGAGAGGCGTTCGCGGACCAGATGACGCAGTCGGCGCTTGACCAGATTGCGCTGTACCGCGCCGCCGACCGCCTTGCTCACGACGAAACCCGCACGCGCCGGGGGAGTGCTCCCCCCTGGCACATGCGGGTCCGTGATGTCGTCGCGCAGATGGACCACCAGCAGCGGTCGGCCCGCACGGCGGCCCTTGCGGACCGCTGCTCCGAAGTCCTGGCGCCGCCTCAGCCGATTCTCGGTGGGCAGCACGGCATGAGACCTGTGACGATCAGGCGGACAGGCGGGCGCGGCCCTTGCTGCGGCGGGTCGCGAGGATCGCGCGGCCGGCGCGGGTGCGCATACGCAGACGGAAGCCGTGGGTCTTCGCACGACGGCGGTTGTTCGGCTGGAAGGTGCGCTTGCTCACTCGGGGGCTCCAGGAAAAATCGTGTCCGGCGGGGCGTCGCCTGGCTGTCACCGTGCGCCCACGAGGAAACTCGCGGACCAGTCGGGTGCACCGCTTGACGATCACCCGGAGACCCGGAAGACCTTCGCCCATCGGTAGGCAGGCGGCAGCAGCCATCGACAACTCGACCTCGATACGGTACGCGCGGCTAGGCCATCCGGTCAAACCCGGCGGTCGCGGCCTCGGCGTTTGTACACACCCTGTGGACAACGACTTGAACGACGCATGCCCCCTGACTACCGTGGCTGAACTCCGGACTCTTCGCGCCCTGAATCCAGGACCACACTTTCGCGGGAGTTGTCTGCACTTGCACCACTAAGCGACGAGAGAGCGTGCCCTGTGGCTGACGTAACTGCCGATCTTGCCGCAGTGTGGCCACGCGTACTCCAGAAACTGCTGGTGGACAGCGAGGACCTCAAGCCCAAGGACGCGGAGTGGCTCAAGCGGACCCAGCCGCTGGCGCTGGTGGCCGGCACCGCGGTGCTCTCCGCGCCCAATGAATTCGCCAAGAGCGTGCTCGAGGGGCGGCTGCTGCCGCTGATCACCGAGGTGCTCAGCCGTGAGTTCGGTCACGCCGTGGGCATCGCGATCGCCGTCGCGTCCGGCGGCGACCAGGAGCCCGGCCCGGCCCCGCGCGCCGAGCAGCCGCTCGGTCCCGGCGGACCGCAGGACCACGAGCCGGACCCGTACGAGCAGCAGCACGACCGGCGCCCGGACCTCAGGGACGACCGCTTCGACGACCGTGACCGTGACCGGGACAGGGATCGCGACCGTGATCGCGACAGGGACCGTGACCGGGATCTCGACCGGGACGACGACGGCCTCCGGATGCGCCGCGCCTACCCCGAGCAGCAGAGCCAGGGCCGCCACGCCGGTCCCGGCGCGCCGGGCGACGAGTGGCCGCCGCGCCAGAGCGACGACGGCTGGCGGCAACCGCCCCGTACCGACGGCGGCTGGGGCCTGCCCGCGCAGAACAACGGCTTCCAGGACCGCGATTCCTACGCGGAGCAGCCGAGCCACCGCTACCGCCAGGACACGCACGACGGCTATCCGGTCGTACCGCACCAGGCGTACCCGCAGTCCCCGCAGAGCGGCGGTTACGCGGCGCAGCCCGGCGGCTACCAGCAGGCCGGGCGCGGCGGGCACGAGCCGGGGATGGGCGGCCAGGACCAGCGGGGGCCGCAGTCGACGGGACGGCACGCGTCGCCCGGCGGCCGGCTCGACGGTCCGGCCGGCCACACCGATCCCGTGGGCCGGCCCGCGCAGTCCGCGCACACCGGAACCGCGATGTCCGGCTCCCCGGGACCGGGCGGGTCCTCCGGCGGCGCGGTGGAGCCGACCGCCCGGCTGAATCCGAAGTACCTCTTCGACACCTTTGTGATCGGCGCGTCCAACCGCTTCGCGCACGCGGCGGCCGTCGCCGTCGCCGAGGCGCCGGCCAAGGCGTACAACCCGCTGTTCATCTACGGCGAGTCCGGCCTCGGCAAGACGCACCTGCTGCACGCCATCGGGCACTACGCGCGGAGCCTGTACCCCGGCACCCGGGTGCGGTACGTCAGCTCCGAGGAGTTCACCAACGAGTTCATCAACTCGATCCGGGACGGCAAGGCGGACGCGTTCCGCAAGCGGTACCGGGACATGGACATCCTGCTGGTCGACGACATCCAGTTCCTGGCGAGCAAGGAGTCGACGCAGGAGGAGTTCTTCCACACCTTCAACACCCTGCACAACGCCAACAAGCAGATCGTGCTCTCCTCGGACCGGCCGCCCAAGCAGCTGGTGACCCTGGAGGACCGGCTCCGCAACCGCTTCGAGTGGGGCCTGATCACCGATGTCCAGCCGCCCGAGCTGGAGACCCGGATCGCGATCCTGCGCAAGAAGGCGGTGCAGGAACAGCTCAACGCCCCGCCGGAGGTACTGGAGTTCATCGCGTCCCGGATCTCGCGGAACATCCGCGAACTGGAGGGCGCGCTGATCCGTGTCACCGCCTTCGCCAGCCTCAACCGGCAGCCGGTCGACCTCCAGCTCACCGAGATCGTGCTCAAGGACCTGATCCCCGGCGGCGAGGACTCGGTGCCGGAGATCAGCGGCACGGCCATCATGGCCGAGACGGCCGCCTACTTCGGGCTGGCCGTGGACGACCTGTCCGGCTCCTCGCGCAGCCGGGTGCTGGTGACCGCGCGGCAGATCGCGATGTATCTGTGCCGCGAGCTGACGGACCTGTCGCTGCCGAAGATCGGCGCGCTCTTCGGCGGCCGCGACCACACCACCGTCATGCACGCGGACCGCAAGATCCGCTCGCTGATGGCCGAACGGCGCTCCATCTACAACCAGGTGACGGAGCTGACCAACCGCATCAAGAGCTGAGCCGCTGCCGCCGCACAGCACGGCGAAGGGCCCCCGGAGACCGCTCCGGGGGCCCTTCTCGTTGCGCGGCGCGCCACCGGCGCGCCGCGCTCTGTTCGATTCCCGTACGCCGAGGGGCAGTTCTCCACAGGAATGTGGCGAATGGGCCGTCCACACCCTGGGGACACCGGAGTTGTCCAGAAAGTCTCCACAAGCCGGGCGTCCCAAGGGTGGTCCGCGCAGCTCAGCAGGGTGTGGATATGTGGGCAACCCGAATCCACAGACTGTGGACGAAGCGGACACCCACAAGGGGGTACGCGGAGTTGTCCACCGCTCGCCCACAGGTTGAGGGCCGTTGTGCACAGCATGCGATCGTTTCTCCACATCTCTGTCCACTGTTCGGCAACGCAACGCGTCCGGTCGCACGGAAGAGTGAAAGCCGTCACACCAAGGTGGTGGGTTGGGCTGGGGAGAACCTGGGTATTTCTGGGGACAGCGCTGGGGAGAACCAGGGGCTCCCTGTGAATCGGGTGTGCACAACTTCCGGCCGTCCACAGGACCCCCGGGTTGTCCACCGTCCCCGCCCACAGGCGCGGTGGATAAAAAACGTGGCCTGACCTGCGGGTAAACCACTTATCCACGGTATCCACAACCCCTATTACTACGACTACGTAGAGATAGCTGGGAACCTGCTTCGAAGCGGGGGGTGTGCACAACTCGGCCCGGACCCGCCCTGCGGCTCGTGTCGCGGCTTGACGCCAACCCGCACCGACTGTCGGTGCTGTGCGTCAGACTGTTCCCCGACAGCCAGCAACAAGCAGGAGGCGGTTCCGGTGAAGATCCGGGTGGAGCGCGACGTACTCGCCGAGGCAGTGGCTTGGGCAGCCCGCAGCCTCCCGGCCCGCCCTCCGGTGCCCGTGCTCGCCGGCCTGCTGCTGAAGGCGGAGGACGGCAAGCTCAGCCTCTCCGGCTTCGACTACGAGGTCTCGGCGCGGGTATCGGTGGAGGCGGAGGTCGACGAGGAGGGCACGGTCCTGGTCTCGGGGCGGCTGCTCGCCGACATCTCGCGGGCGCTGCCCAACCGCCCGGTGGAGATCTCCACCGACGGGGTGCGCGTCACCGTCGTCTGCGGCAGCTCGCGGTTCACACTCCACACCCTGCCTGTGGAGGAGTATCCGGCGCTGCCCGCGATGCCCGACGCCTCCGGCACGGTGCCCGGTGAGGTCTTCGCCGCCGCCGCGTCCCAGGTGGCCATCGCCGCCGGCCGCGACGACACCCTGCCGGTGCTGACGGGTGTGCGGATCGAGATCGAGGGCGACACCGTCACGCTGGCCGCCACCGACCGCTACCGCTTCGCGGTCCGCGAATTCCTGTGGAAGCCCGAGCAGCCCGACATGTCCGCCGTCGCCCTGGTGCCCGCCAAAACGCTGCTGGATACCGCCAAGTCGCTGACCAGCGGGGACACCGTCTCCATCGCGCTGGCCGGCTCCGGCGCGGGCGAGGGCCTGATCGGCTTCGAGGGCGCGGGCCGCCGCACCACCACCCGGCTGCTCGAGGGCGACCTGCCCAAGTACCGCACGCTCTTCCCGACCGAGTTCGCCTCGGTCGCGGTGATCGAGACCGCGCCCTTCGTGGAGGCCGTCAAGCGCGTCGCGCTGGTCGCCGAGCGCAACACCCCGGTGCGGCTGAGCTTCGAGCAGGGCGTGCTGACCCTGGAGGCCGGTTCCAGCGACGACGCACAGGCTGTGGAGCGGGTCGACGCCAAGCTGGAGGGCGACGACATCTCGATCGCCTTCAACCCGACCTTCCTGCTGGACGGCCTGAGCGCCATCGACTCCCCGGTGGCCCAGCTCTCCTTCACGACCTCGACCAAGCCCGCGCTGCTCAGCGGCCGGCCCGCGGTCGACGCCGAGGCGGACGACGCGTACAAGTACCTGATCATGCCGGTCCGGCTGTCGGGCTGAGCCGCCGCGGCTGTCCGGCCGGGCCGGGGGCAGACGCCACGACGGCACGGGTGGACGGGAAGCCCGGGGCGTACGAGCGGGGCCGCGGGGCCCCACGTAGGCTCGTTCCAGGTCAGGACGCTTCGAACGAAGGATCTGTGATGGAGCTCGGTCTCATCGGTCTCGGCAAGATGGGCGGCAACATGCGCGAGCGCATCCGCCGCGCAGGTCACACCGTCATCGGGTACGACCGGAACCCGGATCTCGCCGATGTCCACAGCCTCAAGGAGCTTGTGGACTCCCTCAAGGGCCCGCGCGTGGTGTGGGTCATGGTGCCGGCCGGCGGGCCCACCCAGTCGACCATCGACGAGCTGGGCGAGCTGCTCTCCCCCGGTGACCTCGTCGTGGACGGCGGCAACTCCCGCTGGACCGACGACGAGCGGCACGCCGAGGAGCTGGCCGCCAAGGGCATCGGCTTCGTCGACTGCGGTGTCTCCGGCGGCGTCTGGGGCCTGGCCAACGGCTACGCGCTGATGTACGGCGGCAAGGAGGAGGACGTCGCCAAGGCGCAGCCGATCTTCGACGCCCTCAAGCCCGAGGGCGACTCCGGCGCCGTCCACGCCGGCAAGGTCGGCGCGGGCCACTTCGCGAAGATGGTCCACAACGGCATCGAATACGCGATGATGCAGGCCTACGCCGAAGGCTGGGAGCTGCTGGAGGCGGTGGACTCGGTCACCGACGTCCGCGAGGTCTTCCGCTCCTGGAAGTCCGGCACGGTCATCCGCTCCTGGCTGCTCGACCTGGCCGTGGACGCCCTCGACAAGGACGAGCACCTCGGCGGCCTGCGCGGATACGCGGACGACTCCGGCGAGGGCCGGTGGACGGTCGAGGCCGCCATCGACAACGCGGTGCCGCTGCCCGCCATCACCGCGTCGCTGTTCGCGCGCTTCTCGTCCCGCCAGGACGACTCGCCGCAGATGAAGATGATCGCCGCGCTCCGCAACGAGTTCGGCGGCCACGCGGTCACCGCCGCGGAGTAAGCGGAGTAAGCAGAGCACCGCGCACGGGCGCGGCGGGCGGTGCAGACCACCGTCCGCCGCGCCCGTGGCGCTCGTCACACCAGCAGGGAGGTCGGCGCGTACCGCGCCACAGCACGCGATGCACGTAGCGCACCTTTCGCTCGCCGACTTCCGCTCCTACGCCCGCGCCGAGGTCCCGCTCGAAGCGGGCGTCACCGCCTTCGTGGGGCCCAACGGCCAGGGCAAGACCAATCTGGTCGAGGCGGTCGGCTATCTGGCCACCCTCGCCAGCCACCGGGTCTCCACCGACGCGCCGCTGGTGCGGATGGGCGCCGAGCGGGCGCTGGTCCGGGCCCAGGTGGTGCAGGGCGACCGGCAGCAGCTGGTGGAGCTGGAGATCAACCCGGGCCGGGCCAACCGCGCCAGGATCAACCGTTCCGCGCCCGGCCGGCCGCGCGACGTGCTGGGCATCGTCCGCAGTGTGCTCTTCGCACCGGAGGACCTGGCGCTGGTCAAGGGCGACCCGACCGAGCGGCGCCGCTTCCTCGACGAGCTGATCACCGCCCGCGCCCCGCGCCTGGCCGGGGTCCGCAGCGACTACGACCGGGTGCTCAAGCAGCGCAACACGCTGCTGAAGTCCGCCGCGATGGCCCGCAGGCACGGCGGCAAGGGCCTGGGGGCGCCTCCCGCGACGAAGTCTGCGGGGGATCTGTCCACCCTCGACGTGTGGGACCAGCACCTGGCGCGGGCCGGCGCCGAGCTGCTGGCGCAGCGCCTCGACCTGGTCGCCGCGCTCCAGCCGCTGGCGGACAAGGCGTACGAGCAGCTCGCCCCCGGCGGCGGCCCGATCGGCCTGGAGTACAAAGGCTCGATCGGCGAGAGGATGGTCGGCGCCGAGGGGCGCGAGGATCTGTACGGGCGGCTGCTGGAGGCGCTCGGCGAGTCGCGGCGGCAGGAGATCGAGCGCGGGGTGACGCTGGTCGGGCCGCACCGCGACGACCTGCTGCTCAAGCTCGGCCCGATGCCCGCCAAGGGCTACGCGAGCCACGGCGAGTCCTGGTCGTACGCGCTGGCGCTGCGGCTGGCCTCGTACGAGCTGCTGTGCGCGGACGGCGGGGAGCCGGTGCTGGTGCTGGACGACGTCTTCGCGGAACTGGACACCCGGCGGCGCGAGCGGCTGGCGGAGCTGGTCGCGCCGGGCGAGCAGGTGCTGGTGACGGCGGCGGTGGACGACGATGTGCCGGACGTCCTGGTGGGGGCCCGGTTCGCGGTGGAGCAGGGGACGGTGGAGCGGCTGTGAGCGAGCGGAGCGGCGCGGACGGCGGCAGGCGGACCGGGCGCACGGACGGCGCGGGCCGCAAGGCGGCGGCGCTGCCGGAGCAGACCGGGCAGGCGGCGCCTGCGACGCCTGCGGGACAGGGCGAGGCCGCGAACACCGGCGTCGACCTCGCCCGGGTGGCGCTGCGCGCCGCGAAGGAGCAGGCCAGGGCCAGGGGCGCGGCGGCCGTGCAGAAGAAGCAGGCCAGGCGCGGCGGCCTGCGCAGCGGCGCGCGCGCCGACGGCCGCGACCCGCTGCCGCTGGGCGCGGCCATCAACCGGCTGATCACCGAGCGCGGCTGGGAGGCCCCGGCGGCCGTCGGCGGGGTGATGGGCCGCTGGCCGCAGCTCGTCGGCCCCGAGGTGGCGCTGCACTGCGCGCCGGCCCGCTACGACGAGGAGGAGTGCGTGCTGACCGTGCAGTGCGACTCCACGGCGTGGGCGACCCAGCTGCGGCTGCTGGCGCCGACCCTGGTCGCCCGGCTCAACGCGGACCTCGGCCACGGCACGGTGAAGCTGATCAAGGTGCTGGGCCCGGCGGGCCCGTCCCGTTCCTACGGCCGGCTGCGCGCGCCCGGCAGCGTCGGCCCCGGTGACACGTACGGCTGAGGTGCCCGTACCGGCTGGGGCGCCCGTGCACGCCTGTGCCGTACGCGTACGGATGAGGTCACGAACAGCTGTGCTGCGACCCCGTGAAGCCGCAGGCCGGACGGCCGAGAACCGGCCGCGGCGGGTGCCCCTGCTCAGCGTAGCCGGAGGTTGACAGCCGGAAGCCCTGGACGCCCGTGTGAGCGGTTTGGGCACCAGGGCTGCGTGTAGGGAGTCGCGCGACGGCGGTTTCGTACGGCACATGGGAACTCAGGTACCGCCAAAGCCCCATTCATGTCGGCGCTACCGGTAGACTGATAGGCAGACCGCCCTCCCCTGGCATGCAGACAGGAAGCAGACAGGGGGACCCCAGCGGAACATGTCGAAGACGCAGCCTGTCCCGCTCCGCGGGTGATGGCTCGTGCTGTGCCAGAAAGGGCGCTTCGTGGCCGATTCCGGCAACCCCAACGAGAATTCCAGCAAGTCCTACGACGCCAGTGCGATCACCGTGCTGGAGGGCCTTGAGGCGGTGCGCAAGCGCCCCGGTATGTACATCGGTTCGACCGGTGAGCGGGGCCTGCACCACCTGGTCCAGGAGGTCGTGGACAACTCCGTCGACGAGGCCATGGCCGGTCACGCGGACACCATCGACGTCACGATCCTCGCCGACGGCGGCGTGCGCGTCGTCGACAACGGCCGCGGCATCCCGGTGGGCATCGTGCCCTCCGAGGGCAAGCCCGCCGTCGAGGTCGTGCTGACCGTGCTGCACGCCGGCGGCAAGTTCGGCGGCGGCGGTTACGCGGTCTCCGGCGGTCTGCACGGCGTCGGCGTCTCCGTGGTGAACGCGCTGTCCTCCCGGGTCGCGGTCGAGGTGCGCACCGACGGGTACCGCTGGACGCAGGACTACAAGCTGGGTGTGCCCACCGCGCCGCTGGCGAAGAACGAGGCGGTCGAGGAGACCGGCACCACGGTCACCTTCTGGGCCGACGGCGACATCTTCGAGACCACGGACTACTCCTTCGAGACGCTCTCGCGGCGCTTCCAGGAGATGGCGTTCCTCAACAAGGGCCTGCGGATCTCGCTGACCGACGAGCGCGCCGACCACGTGGACGAGGAGGGCAAGCCGCTGTCGGTCACGTACCACTACGAGGGCGGCCTCGTGGACTACGTGAAGTACCTGAACTCGCGCAAGGGCGAGCTGATCCACCCCACGGTCATCGACATCGCGTCCGAGGACAAGGACCGGCTGCTGTCGGTCGAGGTGGCGATGCAGTGGAACACCCAGTACAGCGAGGGTGTCTACAGCTTCGCGAACACCATCCACACGCATGAGGGCGGCACCCACGAGGAGGGCTTCCGCGCGGCGCTGACCGGCCTGGTCAACCGCTACGCGCGGGACAAGAAGCTGCTCCGCGAGAAGGACGACAACCTCGCGGGCGAGGACATCCGCGAGGGTCTGACCGCGATCATCTCCGTCAAGCTCGGCGAGCCGCAGTTCGAGGGCCAGACGAAGACGAAGCTGGGCAACACCGAGGCGAAGACGTTCGTGCAGAAGGTCGTGCACGAGCACCTGACCGACTGGCTGGACCGCAATCCCAACGAGGCCGCGGACATCATCCGCAAGTCGATCCAGGCGGCCACCGCCCGGGTCGCGGCCCGCAAGGCGCGGGACCTGACCCGCCGCAAGGGGCTGCTGGAGTCCGCGTCGCTGCCCGGCAAGCTCAGCGACTGCCAGTCCAACGACCCGACCAAGTGCGAGATCTTCATCGTCGAGGGCGACTCGGCCGGCGGCTCCGCCAAGTCCGGCCGCAACCCGCAGTACCAGGCGATCCTCCCGATCCGCGGCAAGATCCTCAACGTGGAGAAGGCGCGGATCGACAAGATCCTGCAGAACACCGAGATCCAGGCGCTGATCTCCGCCTTCGGCACCGGTGTGCACGAGGACTTCGACATCTCCAAGCTCCGCTATCACAAGATCATCCTGATGGCGGACGCCGACGTCGACGGCCAGCACATCAACACCCTGCTGCTGACCTTCCTCTTCCGCTTCATGCGGCCGCTGGTCGAGGCCGGGCACGTCTACCTCTCCCGCCCGCCGCTGTACAAGATCAAGTGGGGCCGGGACGACTTCGAGTACGCCTACTCCGACCGCGAGCGGGACGCGCTGGTGGAGCTGGGCAAGCAGGCCGGCAAGCGGATCCGCGAGGACTCGATCCAGCGCTTCAAGGGTCTGGGCGAGATGAACGCCGAGGAACTGCGGGTCACCACGATGGACATCGACCACCGGGTGCTCGGCAAGGTCACGCTCGACGACGCCGCCCAGGCCGACGACCTGTTCTCGGTGCTGATGGGCGAGGACGTCGAGGCCCGCCGCTCCTTCATCCAGCGCAATGCCAAGGACGTCCGCTTCCTGGACATCTGAGTCGGCCAGCCAACCCGGGCCGTACGAAAGGACTCTGTAACAGCGATGGCCGACGACACCCCCAACATTCCCCCCGTGCCCGACGTGCCGCCGTCCGAGATGGACGAGCGCAACGAAGCGGGCGGGCTGCGCATCGAACCGGTCGGACTCGAGACCGAGATGCAGCGCAGCTATCTCGACTACGCGATGTCCGTCATCGTCTCGCGCGCGCTGCCGGACGTACGGGACGGCCTCAAGCCGGTGCACCGCCGCGTGCTGTACGCGATGTACGACGGCGGCTACCGGCCGGAGAAGGGCTTCTACAAGTGCGCGCGCGTCGTCGGCGACGTGATGGGCACCTACCACCCGCACGGTGACTCCTCGATCTACGACGCGCTGGTCCGCCTCGCGCAGCCGTGGTCGATGCGGATGCCGCTGGTGGACTCCAACGGCAACTTCGGTTCCCCGGGCAACGACCCGGCCGCCGCGATGCGGTACACCGAGTGCAAGCTGATGCCGCTGTCCATGGAGATGGTCCGGGACATCGACGAGGAGACCGTCGACCTCCAGGACAACTACGACGGCCGCAACCAGGAGCCGACGGTCCTGCCGGCCCGCTTCCCGAACCTGCTGATCAACGGCTCGGCGGGCATCGCGGTCGGCATGGCGACGAACATCCCGCCGCACAATCTGCGCGAGGTCGCCGACGGCGCCCAGTGGTGCCTGGCCAACCCGGACGCGAGCGCCGAGGAACTGCTCGACGCGCTCATGGAGCGGATCAAGGGCCCGGACTTCCCGACCGGCGCCCTGGTGGTCGGCCGCAAGGGCATCGAGGACGCCTACCGTACGGGCCGCGGCTCGATCACGATGCGCGCGATCGTCGCGGTCGAGGAGATCCAGAACCGGCAGTGCCTGGTGGTCACCGAACTGCCGTACCAGGTCAACCCGGACAATCTCGCGCAGAAGATCGCCGACCTGGTGAAGGACGGCCGGATCGGCGGCATCGCCGACGTCCGCGACGAGACCTCCTCGCGCACCGGCCAGCGCCTGGTCATCGTCCTCAAGCGGGACGCGGTCGCCAAGGTCGTGCTCAACAACCTGTACAAGCACACCGACCTGCAGACCAACTTCGGCGCCAACATGCTGGCCCTGGTCGACGGCGTGCCGCGCACCCTGTCGCTGGACGCGTTCATCCGCAACTGGGTGAACCACCAGGTCGAGGTCATCGTCCGGCGCACCCGCTTCCGGCTGCGCAAGGCCGAGGAGCGCGCCCACATCCTGCGCGGCCTGCTCAAGGCGCTCGACGCGATCGACGAGGTCATCGCGCTGATCCGGCGCAGCGAGACCGTCGAGGTCGCGCGCGAGGGCCTGATGGGCCTGCTGCAGATCGACGAGATCCAGGCGAACGCGATCCTGGAGATGCAGCTGCGCCGGCTGGCCGCCCTGGAGCGGCAGAAGATCGTCGCCGAGCACGACGAACTGCAGCAGAAGATCGACGAGTACAACGCGATCCTCGCCTCGCCGCAGAAGCAGCGGCAGATCATCAGCGAGGAACTGCAGGCGATCGTCGACAAGTTCGGCGACGACCGGCGCAGCAAGCTGGTGCCCTTCGACGGTGACATGTCCATCGAGGACCTGATCGCCGAGGAGGACATCGTCGTCACGATCACCCGCGGCGGCTACGTCAAGCGCACCAAGACCGAGGACTACCGGTCGCAGAAGCGCGGCGGCAAGGGCGTGCGGGGCGCGAAGCTGAAGCAGGACGACATCGTCGACCACTTCTTCGTCACCACCACCCACCAGTGGCTGCTGTTCTTCACCAACAAGGGCCGGGTCTACCGCGCCAAGGCGTACGAGCTGCCGGACGCCGGCCGGGACGCGCGCGGCCAGCACGTGGCGAATCTGCTGGCCTTCCAGCCGGACGAGCGGATCGCCCAGATCCTGGCGATCAAGGACTACGCGGCGGCGCCGTACCTGGTGCTGGCCACCAAGGCCGGTCTGGTGAAGAAGACCGCGCTCAAGGACTACGACTCGCCGCGGGCCGGCGGTGTCATCGCGATCAATCTGCGCGAGTCCGGCGCGGCCGAGGGCGACGCGGACGGCGAGGGCGCGACCGCGGCGACGTCCGACGAGCTGATCGGCGCCGAGCTGGTCTCCGCCGAGGACGACCTGCTGCTGGTCAGCCGGAAGGCGCAGTGCATCAGGTTCACCGCGACGGACGACGCGCTGCGCCCGATGGGCCGCGCGACGTCGGGCGTCAAGGGGATGAGTTTCCGCCCCGGTGACGAACTCCTCTCGATGAATGTCGTCCGGCCCGGTACGTTCGTCTTCACCGCCACGGACGGCGGGTACGCCAAGCGCACCACGGTGGACGAGTACCGCGTCCAGGGGCGCGGCGGACTCGGGATCAAGGCGGCGAAGATCGTGGAGGACCGGGGTTCTCTGGTCGGCGCTTTGGTTGTCGAGGAAACCGATGAGATCCTGGCCATCACGCTCAGCGGTGGCGTGATCCGTACGCGGGTCAACGGGGTCAGGGAGACGGGCCGTGACACCATGGGCGTCCAACTGATCAACCTCGGCAAGCGTGACGCCGTTGTCGGCATCGCGCGCAACGCCGAAGCGGACGACGACCCGGAGTCGGCCATCGTGGCCGAGGCCGGCGAGGACGACGGAGCGGTCGCGGGTCTGGAGCCCGTGGCCGGTGAAGCGGAGGAGTAAAGCCGTGAGTGGAGCCACGGGCGCCACAGGTGGGGCCGGGCGGACCGGGGGTGGTGCCCATGGCCGTGGCTCGGCCAACCTCAGCGGCCCTCAAGAGGGGGGATACACCGTGACGGACACCCGTCAGCCGCCGCCGCACCAGCCGGCCCAGGCGTACGCGCCGCCGGCGCCCAGCGCGCCGCCGTCGGCGTCGGGCGGCGGCAACCCCGCGGCCGCCGGGGTGCGCAAGCCGCGCCCCGCGGCCCGGTCGGTGCCGCGCACCCGCAAGGCGCGGCTGCGGATCGCCAAGGCCGACCCGTGGTCGGTGATGAAGGTGAGCTTCCTGCTCTCCATCGCGCTGGGCATCTGCACGATCATCGCCGTGGCGGTGCTGTGGATGGTGCTGGACGCGATCGGCGTCTTCAGCACCGTCGGCGACACCATCAGCGAGGCGACCACCTCCGAGCAGGGCGGCAGCGGCGGCTTCGACCTGGTGTCGTTCCTGTCGCTCTCCCGGGTGATGATGATCACCACCGTGATCGCGGTGATCGACGTGATCCTGGCCACCGCGCTGGCCACCCTCGGGGCCTTCGTCTACAACCTGTCCGCGGGCTTCGTCGGCGGTATCGAGCTGACGCTGGCGGAGGACGAGTAGCCGCGTACCCCGGGGCCGTGGATACCGATTTTGGGACATGGCCCGGGGTGCGCTAATCTTTCGGTGCAGCGCGGGGCTATAGCTCAGACGGTTAGAGCGCTTCCCTGATAAGGAAGAGGCCCCAGGTTCAAGTCCTGGTAGCCCCACCGCGTGAAGGCCCCCAACCGGTTGACGGTCGGGGGCCTTTGGCTTTTGTCCCGCTGTGTATAGTCGGGCGCGTCAGAAGCTCTTCCCACGGAATCAAGGAGGAGGTCACGCGATGAAGAAGTTTCTTCTGGTCGCCCTGGCCGCCGTCGCCGGACTGTTCGTGTACCGACAGATTCAGGCGGACCGCGCCGAGCAGGACCTGTGGACCGAAGCGACCGACACCGTTCCGGCGGGATCCAGCACGTCCGCCTGAGCGTACGGACGGCCGGCACGTCGGCCTGAACGTATGCACGGTACGCACGGCACACACCGTCTCCGGGCCCCGGCCGCACTCATGAGCTGAGTGCCGCCGGGGCTTCGTTGTCGCCGGGCGCCGGGCCGGGTCTCGTTGTTGCCGGACCGTGACAGGAACGGCTTGAGTTTGCCTGAGCAAATCTCTAGCTTTGCTTGTGCAAATCAAGTCTGGCGAGGGGGACGTGACGACATGGACCGACGACCACCGGATCCCGGGGCCGGGTGGCGGGCGGGGCGCTGGGCGGCCGTACTGCTGCTGCCGTGCCTGGCGGCGCTGACGGTGCTGACCGGGCTCGCGGGGGCGGGTACGGCGAGCGCCGCACCGTCCGCTCCCGCCGCGCCCGCCGCCTCGGACGGCAGCCTGATCATGGTGCTGGACTCCTCCGGCTCGATGGCGGGCCCCGACGGCTCGGGCAGTACGCGGATCGCCTCGGCGCGCACCGCCGTCGGCTCCGTCGTGGACGCGCTGCCGGACGGCTACCCGACCGGGCTGCGCGTGTACGGCGCGGGCAAGCCGCACGGCTGCGACGACACCTCGCTGGCCCAGCCGGTCACCGCGCTCGACCGCACCGCCGTCAAGGACGCGGTGGCCGCCGTGCGGCCCAAGGGGGACACGCCCACCGCGCTCGCGCTGACCAAGGCGGCCGATGACCTGCCGGCCACCGGGCGGCGCACGATCCTGCTGATCTCGGACGGCGAGTCCACCTGCGGGACGCCCAAGCCCTGCGACGTGGCCGCGAAGCTGGCGGGCGACGGCAGTTCGGGGCTCGACCTGCGGATCGACACGGTCGGCTTCCAGGTCAAGGGCGCGGCGCGGGAGGAGCTGGAGTGCGTGGCGCGCGCCGGGCACGGCGCGTACTACGATGCCCCGGACGCCGCCTCGCTGGCCCGCCAGCTGGTGCGCGCCTCGCAGCTGAGCGCCGACGCCTACCGCCTCTCCGGCACCCGGATCACCGGGGGCGACACGGCGGCCCACGCCGCCGCGATCAGCACCGGCAGCCAGGGCAGTCAGTACCTGGACACCATCGGCCCCGGCGAGACGCGCTGGTACGCGGTCCCGCTGGACGCCGTCTCGACCGCCGACCTGTCGGTCACCGCCGCCCCGCAGCCGGGCGTGCCGGTGACGTACGGGGACGGTGTCGAGCTGAAGCTCGGCACGACCGGTGAGTACAGCTACACCTGCGACACGCAGTCCGCGCACTTCGGCCAGGACGAGGGCGCGATGACGCTGACCGGCGCGGTCAGCCGGGTGCCGACCGCCAAGCACACCGACGACTGCGACAAGGCGGGCCGCTATCTGCTGTCGGTGCACCGGACCAGCGCGCCCACCTCGGACCCGGGCCGCTGGCCGGTGGAACTGCGGGCCGAGGCCGAGACGCCGCTGCCCGCGGGCACCACGCCGGCCGCGGCCCGTACCGACTACGGCACCGCGCCCGCGCCGGTCACCGGCACGCCCAAGGACCTCGTCGGCGGCACCGGCTTCAATGACGCCACCCGGGTCGGCACCGGCGTCTGGCGGGACCATCTGCTGCCCGGCCAGACCCGGTACTACAAGGTGAAGGTCGGCTGGGGGCAACAGCTCAGCTACACCGCCGAATTCGCCAACGAGCCCGTGCTCGACGACGCCTCGGGCACCGCCGACACCTTCGTCACCACCTCGGCCTTCGCGCCCGGCAGGCTGCCGATCGAGAGCGCCTCTGACGTACGCGGCGAGCGGTCGTACTTCGGCAAGCCGCTGTCGGTCGGCCTCGGCACCGTCCCGGTGACCTGGACCAACCGCTGGGTGACCGGTGACGCCGCGGACAGCGTGCACAGCGCGGGCGACTACTGGATCGCGGTCGGACTCGGCCCGGACGCGGCGCAATTGGCGAAGAACGCGGCCGTGGGCGTCATCCTGCGGGTCGCGGTGACCGGTGACGAGCTGGCAGGACCGCAGTACCACGCGCCGACGCTGGCGCGGCGGGACGGCGGCGGCGCGCAACACCGCCGTACGGATGCCGCCGCGGGCTCGGGCTCCGGCTCGGATTCGGGGTCGGGATCCGATTCCGGCGGTGTGCTCGGTCCTGTCACCGGTACGGATCTGCTGGCGGCCGGTACGGGCGGCGCCGTGGCGCTGGCCGGGGTGGGGGTCGCGCTGCTGGTCCACGGCGCCAGGGCGCGGCGGGCGGCGTATCCGCCGGGGAGTCCGGGGCCTTACGGCGGGCCGTACGGCGGGCCGCCCACAGGCCCGTACGGCGGCCCGCCCGCGCCGACGCTCACGCCGACCCGGCAGGAGACGCGGACATCGCCGGAGGGCACATCGCCGGAGGGCACACCGCACGAGGGCACACCGCCGGACGCGCCGACGCGTCCGCAGACACAGAACCGGAACGGTTTCGACGGCACCGACCACAGGGGTGGGGCATGAAGCGCCAACTGACGTTCACCGCGGCGGCGGCCGTGCTCGCGCTCGCCGCCCTCCAGGGGCACGCGGCGGCCGATTCGACGCCATCCCCGTCCGGGTCCGGGCCGGCGGGCTCGGCGCCGGCCGAGGCACCGCCCGCCACCTGGCCGCCGAGCGGCACCGCGATCGCGGGCGCGAGCACCACCGCGGACGCGCCGCCGATGGAGCCGGCGACCACGTACAAGGACACCATCAAGCCGGACGAGACCCGGATCTACGGGGTGACGCTGGACGCGAAGTCCTCGGCGTACGTGTCGGCGTACGCGCTGCCGCCGGCCGGTTCGCGGGTGACGTACGGGGACGGCATCGAGCTGAAGCTGCAGAGCGCGGACGGCTCGGACTGCGACAGCCGCGACGAGACCTTCGACACCGACGGCGCGGCCCGGCCGATCGGCTCGGCGGTGGCGCGGCTGATGGGCGTCGACTCGGACTGCCAGGAGGCCAACCAGTACACGCTGTCGGTGCACCGCAAGAGCGCGGCCACCTCCGACCCGGGCGCGTGGCCGCTGGAGCTGCGCTTCGTCCTCGAACCCGCGCTGAAGCCCGGCACGACGGCGCAGCCCGCGCCGAACTTCGGCTCCGCCTCGCCGACCCCGCTGACCGCGGGCACCCCGCGCCAGGCGCACGGCGGCACCAGCTTCACGACCGCCGCGGCCGTCAGGACCGGCATCTGGAAGGACAGGGTGCTGCCCGGCGAGACCCGCTTCTACAAGGTGCCGGTGGACTGGGGCCAGCAGGCCACGGTCTTCTCCGACTTCTCCAGCGCGCCGGTCAACGGTGACCAGTCCACATACGTCAGCGGGGGCGTGCGGCTGACCTCGTACAGCCCGGTGCGCGAGCTGATCGACAGCTCGGACAACGCCTACTCCGGTTCGCCGACCTCGCTCAACGAGCGGCTCGCGCCGGTCTCGTACGCCAACCGGGCCGCGAGCGACAGCGATGTGGTGCGGGTGCGCTACGCGGGCTGGTACTACTTCGCGGTCAGCGTGCACCCCGATGTCGCGCACGCCGTGACCGGGGCGGTGCCGGTCACCCTGCGGGTGGACGTCAAGGGCACGGCCCAGGCGGCGCCCGCCTACGACGGCGACCCGGGCACGGCGGGCATCGGCATCGACGCGCACGACGTGTCGGCCGCCGACGGCTCCCCGACCGACGGCGCGGGATCGTCCTCCGGCACCTCCGGCATGCGCTTCCTCGCCTTCGCGGCGCTGGGCGCGGGCACGGTGCTGCTGCTCACCCTCGCGGTCTGGTACGCGGCGGCGCGGCGGCGGGCGGGGCGCCCGGTGGACGCGGTGCCGCAGCAGGTGGGTGCCCAGCAGTCGGGCTCCCAACAGGCGGGCTCCCAGCAGTCCGGATACGGGCCGCCGCCGGCCTGGTGAATTGCCCTTACCGCCGCCTGGCGGTCTGGTGAACCACTTTCACCAGGTGCTGAGTTGCAGGTCAGAGCGTCGGGACGTCAGGACGCCAGCAGCGCCACGATGCCGACCGCGATGCACAGGACGGCGACGACCAGGACCGGGACCGCGATCTTCGCCGGCGGCCCCGGTCGTCGGCCGCGTACGGGCAGCTGCGCGGAGACGGTGCCCTCGGCCGGCGGGCCGGCCGACGCGGCGGTGGCGGGCGGCAGCGGCTGCGCCGGTACGGGTGCGGGCGCGGATACGTGGGCGGGCGCGGGTTCGGCGCGGGTCCGCGTGTGGGTGACCGGGTGCTGCTGCGCGGCTTGTGCGGCTTGTGCGGGTACGGGTGCGGGTGCGGGCGGTCGGGCTGCCGGGGGCGCGAGTGGGAAGCCGGCCGTGGCGTGGGCCGCGGCCACTTCCTCGGCGACGGGAGCCGGGGCCGGGCCCGGGCTCGGGTCCGGGACACGCGCGGCCTCCCCGCCGGGCGCGGCGGGCGAGGACGCCGGCAGCGGCCCGCCGGGCCCGAACCCCTCGGGCAGCGGCCCGATCTGGTCGAAGACCTCCACCGGCTCGTCGTCGGCCGGCGGCTCCCCGAGCATCTCCACGGCGGCGGACAGCGCCTTGCGCGCCCCCGTGGCCGTACGGAACCGGGCGTGCGGGTCCGGCTGCAGCAGCGCCCCGATCACCTGCCACAGCGGCTCGGGCACCCCCATCGGGGCGGGCGGCATGCCCGCGGCCAGGAAGCGTTCCGAGATCGCCTGCGCGTCCGGTTTCTGCCCGCCGAGCAGATAGAGCGCCACGAGGCCGACCGCGTACAGGTCGGCGGGCACGTCCGGCTCGGCGCCGACCAGTTGCTCGGGCGCGAAGTAGCCGGGCGTGCCGACGACGTAGTCGGTCTCGGTCAGCCGCGGCTCGCCCTTGCGCATGGCGATGCCGAAGTCCGACAGGCGCAGGTGCGGGGTGCCGGTGCCGGTGGCCTCCAGCAGGATGTTCGCGGGCTTGATGTCGCGGTGCACCACGCCCTCCGCGTGCACGGCGGTCAGCCCGGACAGCAACTGGTCGAGCAGCACGCACACATAGTGCGGCGGCAGCGGCCCGTAGTCGCCGATCAGGTGCGACAGCGAGCCGCCGCGCACCAGGTCCATGGTGAACAGCACCTTGTCGTCGTCGGCCGCCCAGCTCGCCGGGGCCAGGACGTGCGGGTGGTCGATCCGCATCGCCTGCTCGCGCACGAAACGCAGCAGGGCGTGGGCGTCGCGCTGCTGGAGCACCTTGGCGGCCACGTACCGGCGCCTGCGGTGGTCCCAGGCGCGCCAGACCGCGCCGACGCCGCCGCGCCCGATCGGGTCGACCAGCTCGTACCGGCCCGCGAAGACCTCACCCATGGTGCGCGCCCGTCCCCTCAGCCCTGCCCTCAGTCCTGATGCGCCTCGTAGTGAGCGACCGCCTCACTGGTCCGCCCGGCGCCGTACACACGGAGGAACTCTGCCAGGTGCGGGTGCGCGGGCGCGAGGGAACGGGCGGCGCCCTCGATCTCGTCCGCCGAGGCCACCGACCGCAGCACCGTCTGGATGCCGCGCACCACCTGACGCGCGGGCGGCGCCGGCAGCTCGCCGGACGCGGAGTGCGTGGTCGTGCCGCCGAGCACCGACGACCCGGCCAGCTCCCGGATCTCGTCCATCCGGGCCGCCGCCTCGATCGCCCCGGTCCGCCCCTCGGCCACCTGCCCCGCCAGCTCCTGGAGCGCCTGCAGCCGCTGCACCACCGCCGGGTTGCCGATCTTCGCCCGCTGCCCGCTCATCAGCTGCGACAGCATCGGCGCCGACAGCCCCAGCACCGCGGCCAGCTTCGCCTGGTTCAGCCCCAGATCGCCCAGCAGCCGCCGGAACAGATCCCCCAGCGGCTCCCCGTACCACCCCCGCTGCAGCTCCCTGGCCTCCTCCGCCCGGCTGGCCGAGTCCCGCGCCGACGTGTCCATCCGGTCCATCCGGGCTCCCGTTTGCTTGAGCGAATCGAGCAAACCCATCCTACGTACCGCCCCGCCCGATCGGTCCACCCGCGATACCCGGTCGGTTCCCCGCCCCGGAACCGGTACGCTGTCATGCGAAGCGGGGCCTTAGCTCAGTTGGTAGAGCGCTGCCTTTGCAAGGCAGATGTCAGGAGTTCGAATCTCCTAGGCTCCACAAAAGGAAATACAGTCGGCGGCCCTCTTGTCCGGTACGGACGGGAGGGCCGCCGACGTCTGCTGCGGTGATATGCCCGGGGCCTTCCGGGAGGCCGACCGGGCAGGGTTTCACGTGGAACATCACGGGGCGCGCGTCGGTGCTGGGCGAGGCATGCCTACGGCTGGCTTGCCCGGTGGACCGCGCGCGTCACGCGCCTGGCGCCGGGCTGCGTCTCCTAGGCTCGACGGTGCCCGATCGCCGCCGCACGAAAGCCCGGACATGCGCCCCGCGAAGCCCGTCTCCCGCCGTACCGCCCTGACCGCCGCACTGGTTGGGGCGCTTCCGCTGGCGGGCTGCTCGGGCGGCGGCAGCGGTACGGACCCGGGGCCGTCGGATACGCCGGGGCCGTCGGGTACGGGTACGTCGGGGCCGGCCACGTCGGCTGCCGCGTCGTCGCGGGACCCGCGTACGGAGCGGGAGTTCGGCGCGCTGGAGAAGACCTTCGACGCCACGCTCGGGGTCTTCGCGGTGGACACCGGCAGCGGCCGGAGCGTCGCGCACCGGGCGGACGAGCGCTTCGCGTACGCCTCGACCTGCAAGGCGCTACTCGCGGGCGCGGTGCTGGACCGCAGCGGCGCGGCGGGGATGGACCGGCTCGTGCGGTACGGGGCGGCCGATCTGGTGAGCAATTCGCCGGTGACCGAGCGGCACGCCGGCACCGGGATGACGCTGCGGGAGCTGTGCGACGCGGCGATCCGTTACAGCGACAACACCGCGGCCAATGTCCTCTTCCGTGACCTCGGCGGTCCCGGCCGGCTCCAGGAGGCGCTGCGGGCGCTCGGCGACCGCGTCACCCGCTGCGACCGGACCGAGACCGACCTCAGCGACGCCGTCCCCGGCGACCCCCGGGACACCAGCACGCCGCGCGCCATGGCCACGGACCTGCGTGCGTACGTGCTCGGCGGCGCGCTGCCGGCGGACGGGCGGGCGCTGCTGACCGACTGGCTGCGGCGCAACACGACCGGTGCGACCACGATCCGGGCCGGCGTTCCCCGGGACTGGCGGGTCGGCGACAAGACCGGCACCGGCGGCTACGGCACCCGCAACGACATCGCCGTGCTGTGGCCGCCGACCGGCGCCGCGCCGGTGGTCCTCGCCGTGTTCTCCCGCCGCGCCGCGAAGGACGCGGCCCGCGACGACGCCCTGATCGCCCGCGCCGCCGAAGCCGCCCTGACCGGCCTCGGCGCCACCGCCTAGGGCGTGTCCGTAATGTCGCGGCGTCCGCCCGCAGGGCGGGGCCGGCGGTGTCTGGTGCGTGCGATCGCAAGGCGGTGGGGGTACCCCCGGACGGAGTCTGGGGGAGGTCGTCCTCGTAGTGGGCCTACTCGGACGAGCCCGACAACGCAGGGGGCACCTCCCGTCGAAGGCAGGGGGAGAGCGTGCGTGCCAGGCGCCGCCGGCTGGGGGCACCACCCAGCGGTAGCTGGGGGAGCGACATTGCGGACACGCCCTAGCGCGCGGACGCCCTGACGGACGTCGCGGTCACGCGGCCTGCGGGCGCGGCCACAGCGCGTCGATCGACTCCTCGGCCGCCGCGAGGCTCTTCTCGTGCAGCGGGATCAGCTCGGACATGGCCGGGTTGACGGGGGCGAGGGTCAGCTCGGCGGTGATGAAACGCGGGGTGAGGCCGGTCATCGCGATGCCGTGCGGGAGCCACTGCTCGGCGTGGTCCCAGCCCTCGCGCGGCGTGCCGGGGCCGTAGCCGCCGCCGCGGGATGCGAGCACGACGAAGTCGCGGCCGGTCAGCAGGCCCTCATTGGTCTCGGGGTCGACGGACAGGCCGGGCACGATCAGGTGGTCGACCCAGGACTTGACGCTGCTCGGAGCGCCGAAGTTGTAGACCGGCAGGCCCAGCAGGACGGTGTCGGCGGCGCGGATCTCGTCGATCAGCTCGACGGACAGGGCGTAGGTGGCCGCCTGCTCGTCGTTGCGGTCGGCCTCGGGGATCATCGCCACGAAAACGGTGCCGGAGTGGAGGTGGGGAATCGGCTCCTTGCCCAGGTCACGGTAGGTGACGGTGCCATCGGGGTGGGCGGCCTTCCAGGCGTCGGCGGCGCGCGCGGTCAGCTTGCGGCTGACCGACCGGTCGCCCTGGATGCTCGAGTCGATGTGCAGCAGATGAGGCATGTGATTAACCCTTCATACTTGGTTTGTGTAGCACCAACGATTTATAGCACGTCATGATTCCGGCCCGCCCGATAGACTTCCGAGGTGGCCTCTTTGCCCGTGTTGAACCAGCCCCCGCGCCGGTCGGGAGCGCTGCTCGACCAGCTCTCCCGGCGGATGCGCCTGCACGCCGAGTCCGTGCTGGCGCCGCTCGGGCTGCGGCCGCGGCACCTGGTGGCCCTCACCGTGCTGCGCGACCAGCGCGGCAGCACCCAGCAGGCCCTGTCGACGACGCTGATGATGGACCGCGCGAATGTGGTCGGCCTGCTCAACGACCTCGAGGCGGACGGCCTGATCGAGCGCCTGCGCTCGCCCGAGGACCGCAGGCGGCACCTGGTGCAGCTCACCAACGCGGGCGTGCAGCGGCTGGCCGCCGCGGAGTTCGCCCTGGCCCGCGTCGAGGACGAGGTGCTGTGCGGTCTTGACACCGAACAGCGCGACACCCTCTACGAGTTGCTGCAACTGGCCGCCGCCGGACACGGCTCCGACGGCACGGCGTCGGAGCACGCCGCCTGCGTCGAGGAACCGCCGGCCGACGCCGGGTCCTGCTGACGCGGGTGCCGGGCGGCCCGTGACGGAGGCCCTGGCCGCGCGAGCCGGTCGTCGCCTTGCTGGCCAGTGGGCTGCCGTGGCGGTTGACTGGCCTTCTGGCGGTACGGGGGCCACGGGGTGACGACCGCGGCGGAGGACGGGGGCGTGATGTTCGGCATTCTGGGCGCGACAAGGGTGGTGGGCGCCGACGGCGGTGAGGTCGCGCTCGGCGGCCCCCGGCGCCGCGCCCTGCTCGCGCTGCTGCTGCTCGACGCCGACCGGGTGGTGACCGCCGAGCGGCTGATCGACGGCCTCTACGGGGACGAGCCACCCGCGGGCGTCGGGAACGCCGTCCAGTCGCAGGTCTCCCGGCTGCGCCAGGTGCTGCCCGTACCGCTCGAAGGGCACCCGGCCGGCTACCGGCTGGCCGTCCACCCGGACCAGGTGGACGCCCACCGCTTCCGCAGGCTGAGCACCGAGGGCCGGGCCGCGCTGACCGCCAACGACCCCGGTACGGCTGAGGAGTTGCTGCGCGAGGCGCTCGCGCTGTGGCGCGGGCCCGCCCTCGCCGACGTCGGCGACGCCCCCTTCGCCGCCGCCCAGATCGTCCGTCTCGAGGAGCTGCGCACGGGCGCCGTCGAGGACCGGATCGAGGCCGACCTCGCGCTCGGCCGGCACCGTTCGCTGGTCGCGGAGCTGGGCGAGCTGGTGGCCGCACACCCGTTGCGCGAGCGGCTGCGCGCCCAGCTGATGCGCGCCCTGTACGGCAGCGGCCGGCAGAGCGAGGCGCTGGAGGCGTACGAGGAGGCACGGCGGGAGCTGGCGGATTCGCTCGGCGCCGATCCCGGGCCCGAACTGGCCGCCGTGCACCTGGCGGTGCTGCGCGGCGACCCGGCCCTGCTCCCGCCCGCACCCGCATCGGTACCCACCCCCGTGACCAGTCCGGCCCCCGACCCCGGAAAGCCCGACCCGTACCGGCCCGGGAATGTTCCACGTGAAACCGACACCGGGGACAGTGCGGGCGCGGCCGGACATGTTTCACGTGGAACATCGTCGGCAACAGCGTCGGCGGCTCCCCCTGGAGCCCCTGCCGACGCCCCGCCCCACCATGAACTCCCCGCCCAGCTCACCAGCTTCGTCGGCCGCGCCACCGAACTGGAGCGGATCGGCGAGCAGTTGGCGCGGCACCGGCTGGTGACGCTGATCGGTCCCGGCGGCGCGGGCAAGACGCGCCTCGCGGTCGAGGCGGCCGGACGGCACCCGCAGGACGCGTACTTCGTCCCGCTCGCCGGGATCGGCGACGGCTCCGAGGTGGCGCAGGCCGTCCTCGGCGCGCTGGGTCTGCGCGAGGGCGGTCTGCTGGGGGCGGCCGTCCACGGCGGCGCGCCCGACCCCGTCGCCCGGATCGCCGCCGCCCTCGGCGCCCGCCCGCTGCTGCTGGTCCTCGACAACTGCGAGCACGTGGTGGAGGACGCGGCCCGGCTGGCCGAGCGGCTGCTCGCCGAGGCGCCGGGTCTGCGGCTGCTGGTCACCAGCCGGGAGGCGCTCGGCATCAACGGCGAGATACTGAGCCCGGTCCCTACGCTCGACCTGCCCGCGCCCGGCAGCGGGCGGGAGCAGGCGCTGCGGTCCCCCGCGGTCCGGCTGTTCACCGAACGGGCCGTCGCCGTACGGCCGGACTTCGATCCCACCGCGGACCCGGCCACGCTCGACGCCGTCCTGCGGCTGTGCACCGCGCTCGACGGCCTGCCGCTCGCCATCGAACTGGCCGCCGCCCGGCTGCGGTCGCTGTCGGCCACCGACATCGCCGAGCGGCTCGGCGCGCTGCCCGTCGACGACGCCCCGTACAGCCTCGGGGTGCGGCCCGACGCGCTCTTCCGGCTGCTGTCGCGCGGCAGCCGCACCGCCCAGCCGCGGCAGCGCACGCTGCGCGGCGTCGTCGACTGGAGCTGGGAGCTGCTGCCCGACGACGAACGGGCCGTGCTCCGCCGCGCCTCGGTCTTCGCCGGCGGCTGGACACCGGACGCGGCCGAGGCGGTGTGCGCGGACGGCACGGACATCCTCGCCGAGGACGTCCTGGACCTGCTGGACGCGCTGGTCGACAAGTCCCTGGTGGTCGCCGAACAGCCGGACGGCGCCGGCCGGGTCCGCTACCGGATGCTGGAGTCGATCCGGGCGTACGGCGCCGAGCGGCTCGCGGCGGCCGGTGAACGTACCGGGGAACGTCACGGTGAACGTACCGGGGAACGTACCGGGGAACGTCACGGGGGACTTTCCGGGGACGCCACAGGCGCGGGAGCGGGCGAGAGCGAGGCCGAGGCCACCCGCCGGGCGCACGCCGCGTACTTCCTGGACGTCGCACTCACCGCCGACCCGCACCTGCGCCGGGCGGAACAGCTGGAGTGGCTGCGGCTGCTGGACGGCGAACGCGACAATCTCCAGGCCGCCCTGCACCGCTGCCTGGACGCCGACGACATCCACGGAGCGATGCGGCTGGTCGCGGCGCTCTCCTCGTACTGGCTGCTGCGCGGTGTGCGCTACGAGGGCGTCGCGCCCGCCCGCCGCATCCTCGGCGTGCTCGGCCCGCACGTGCCCGAGGGCATGGAGGAGGAGTATGCGCTCTGCGTGATGGCGGTGGTCGGCATGCTGCCCGACCCCGAGGAATTCGCCGGTCACCTCGCCGCGGCGACCCGGGTGGTCGACGCGATGCACCGGCTGTCCCGCCGCTACCCCGTCCTCACCCTGCTGTGGGCGCCCTTCGCGGGCGTGCCCGAGGAGGACACGAGCGTGCTGGAGGACGCCTTCGCGGACTTCCTCGCCTCCGACGACCACCCCTGGTACCGCGCGCTGATCCACCTCGGCACCGGCTTCCAGTCCTGGATCATCAACGGCGACCCGGACACCGCGCAGCGCGAATGCACCGCCTCCTACGAGGGGTTCCGCCGCCAGGGCGACCGCTGGGGCATGATCACCACCCTCAGCGTCCTGGCCGACCTCGCCGACCACCGCGGTGAACAGCCGCTGGCCGGCGCCCTGATGGACGACGCGCTGCTGCTGGCCGAGGAGCTGGGCTCCGCGCTCGACATGGCGGAGCTGCTCTGCAACAGCGCCGCCTACAGCATCCGGGCCGGCGACCTGGCGGCGGCCGCCGCCTCCAGCGGCCGTGCCGTCGACCTGGCCCGCAGGGCGGGTTCGCCCGAATACCTGGCCCGCGCCCACCTGACGCTCGCCGAGTGCGCCCGGTTGCGCGGCGACACCGGCACCGCCCGCGGGCTGTACGAGCGGGCGCTGGACGAGTGCCCGGTCGGCTGGTTCTCCAGCAACGGGACCCGCTCGGCCGTGCTGGTCGCCCTGGGCCGGGTCGCGGTCGCCGACGGCGACGCCGACCTCGCCCGCACGCACTTCCGGGAGGCGGTCGGCCTCGACAGCGTCGCCATGCAGCTCCCGCTGAGCGGCGCCGTCGCCGCCGAGGCGACCGCGGGCCTGGCGCTGCTGAGCGGCGACGTGTCTGCCGCCGCCGCGCTGCTCGGCGCCGCCGAGGCACTGCGCGGCCGGGCACCCGCGGGACCCGACGCCGACGCCGCCGTCGCGGCCGTGCGCGCCGCCCTCGGAACGGCCGCGTACGACCGCGAGCGGGCCCGCGCCGCCGGACTCGGCCGGGACGCGGCGATCGCCGTGGTCACCGATTACCTGGCCCCTGGGGACTGACCGGGCGCGCACCGCGGGGCGGTCAGCGGGTGCCGTAGAGCGGTCAGCGCGCGGTGCGGGGGCCGTCAGGGGCGCGCCGCATTCTCCTCGGCATGACCACCACACCGAAGCACACCACCACCGGCTCCAGCGGCTCCGGAGCCGCCGGCCGGGCGCACGGACGGCGCTGGGCCGTCCTCGCCATCTGCTGCGTCGCCGCCGCCCTGCTCGGCATCGACAACAGCGTCCTCAACTACGCGATCCCGTCGCTGTCCCGCGAGCTGAACCCGTCCTCCACCCAACTGCTGTGGATCGTCGACGTCTACGGCTTCGTCCTCGGCGGCCTGCTCATCGTGGCCGGCAACATCGGCGACCGGATCGGCCGCAAGAAACTCCTGCTGCTGGGCGTCGCCGGCTTCGGCGCGGCCTCCGCGCTCACCGCCTACGCCGACGGCCCCGGCATGCTGATCGCGGCCCGCGCGCTGCTCGGCCTGGCGGGCGCCACGATCATGCCGTCCACTCTGTCCCTGGTACGCAGCGCCTTCGACGACCCCAAGGAGCGCACCACCGCGATCGGCATCAGCAGCGGCATCGGCGCCGCCAGCTTCGCGCTCGGCCCGGTGGTCGGCGGACTGCTGCTCGACCACTTCTGGTGGGGCTCGGTCTTCCTGATCAATGTGCCGGTGATGGCCGTGGTGCTCGTGGCCGGCTGGCTGCTGCTCCCCGAGTCCCGCAACCCGAAGCCGGGCAGGCTGGACTGGCCGAGCGTGCCGATGTCCATCGCCGCGCTCTTCGGCGTCATCTACGCGATCAAGACCGCCGCCCGTGACGGTGTCGACGACCGGGCCGTGTGGATCTCGGCCGCGATCGGCATCGCCGCCCTCGTGCTTTTCCTGCGCCGCCAGACCACCATCGCCGACCCGCTGCTCGACCTGAAGTTCTTCCGCAACCCGGCCTTCGCCGGCGCGGTCGGCTCCAACGTCGTGACCCTGTTCACCGCCACCACGCTCTCGCTCGGCTTCTCCCTGTACTTCCAGGTGGTCCGCGGCTGGTCGCCGCTGACCGCGGGACTCGCGCTGCTGCCCGGTCCGCTGTCCGCCGCCTTCGCGGCGCCGCTGTCCGCGGTGCTGATCCCGAAGATCGGCCGGGCCCGTACCGTCGCGTTCGGCCTGGTCCTGATGGCGGCGAGCACCGCGACGCTGGGCCTGGTCACCCCGCACTCCAGCTACTGGCTGCTGCTGCCGGCCCTGGTCGTCAACGGCGCCGGCCTGATCTTCGTCTTCTCGGTCACCGCCGACACCCTGCTGGCGAGCGTCCCGCGGACGAAGACCGGTACGGCCGCGGCGATCTCCGAGACGGCGATGGAGCTGGGCGGCGCCCTCGGCATCGCCATCCTCGGCTCGGTGCTCAGCGCCTTCTACCGCAGCGACCTGACCCTGCCGGGCGGGCTGACCGCCGGACAGACCTCGGCGGCCCGCGAGTCCGTCACTTCGGGCGTCGGGACCGGCGCCGCGCTCCCCGGAAGCACCGGGCAGCAGGTCGTCGAGGCCGCCAAGTCCGCCTTCACCGACAGCATGCACTCCACCACCCTCATCGCCGCCGCGCTGATGGCGGTCGGCGCGGTCGTCGCCCTCTTCGCCCTCCGCAACGTCCCCGCGGTCCTGGACGTGGAGACCGATGCCGAGGCCGAGGTCGAAGCCGAAGCAAACGCCGCCCCTGCCCCGGCCGTATGACCGGCGCACGGCACGCACCGCACCGCACGACACAGCACGGCCGTACGCAGCACGCAGCATGCACCACGTACGAACGCCGGTGGGCGGGCACCCCTCGAAGGGGCGCCCGCCCACCGGCGTTCGTGCTGCTCGGCGGTCCGCGGACCTACGGGTACGTGCCGCCGCGGCCCTCGTCGTCACGGTCGGCGTCGGCCTGCTTGGCCTCGACCTCCGGGTCGAGACCGTCCGTGTCCACGGAGCCGTTCACCGAACCGTCCACCTGGTCGAGGGTGCCGTTCGGCGAACCGTTGGCGTGCTCCAGCGGCTCCACCACGGTCAGGGTGCCGGTGCCGTTCATCGACGCGCGGTCGTCGGCGTCGGTCGGCTCCGAGGGCTCCACCAGCCAGTCCGGGTTGGTCTGCTTCGACCACCACTTCCAGGCCGCGAAGGCGGCGCCGCCGACCAGACCGGCGATCACCAAGCCGCGGAAGACCCGGCCGGTGCGCTCGCGGCGGATCCGCTTGCGGACCAGGCCGTCGATCTCGGCCGCGGTCACCTGGCCGCGCAGCGCGTGCAGGGCGGCGGTGCCGCGCAGCACCGCCTCGTCCTTGGCGGGCACGGCGACCGCTCGGGTCGCGCTCACCGCGGACTCCACCTTCGGCGCGGTGTAGTCGGCGGCCGCCCGTACCTTCGGCGCCGCGTAGTCCGCGGCGGCACGCACCCGGGGCGTGGTGTAGTCGGCCGCCGCGCGGGCCGTCTTCCGGGTCCGCTTGGCGGCGGTGTCGAGCGCGTCGACGGCCTTCGGCGGCACCGCCGCCCTGGCCTGCTCGCGTGCCTGGCCCAGCCGGTCGGCGAGGTGGGCGTCGTACTGCTGGCGGGCGAGCGTGCCGGCCTGCTGCGCGTAGTGCGCGGCACCCTCCTTCGCCGTGCTCGCGTACGGTGCCGCCACCTCCGCGGCGTGCCGCACGCTGTCCTTCGTCACGTCGGCCGCGTGGCGCACGCTGTCGATGCGGGTCACGGAATCCTCCTCTTCGGTGGCGTACGGTTTTCGCCTTTCCACCCGGTTTGAAATCATGCCCCGCCATACGGTGTCCGGCATGTGCGGACGCGCATACGGGTCAGGGGCGAGTCGTCCACGTACCTCGACTACCCCGGTACCGGCGCCGTATCAGCCTTTCCCGCCACCCAGCAGCCTCCCGCGTCACGGACCGTCCGGGAACCCCCCGCGCGCGACCCGGTCCGTGAAAGGATTTGTCCCCGTCAGCGAAGACTATGGAAGGTAGACCGTGGCCGAGCAGCTCTACGCCACCCTGAGGACCAACCACGGCGACATCGTGATCCGGCTGCTGCCGAACCACGCGCCCAAGACCGTGGCCAATTTCGTCGGGCTCGCCGAAGGCACCCGGGAGTGGACCGACCCGCGCACCGGGCAGCCCTCCACGGCACGGCTCTACGACGGCACCGTCTTCCACCGCGTCATCTCGGGCTTCATGATCCAGGGCGGCGACCCGCTGGGGAACGGCACCGGCGGTCCCGGCTACGAGTTCGCCGACGAATTCCACCCCGACCTGGCCTTCGACAAGCCCTATCTGCTGGCGATGGCGAACGCGGGCCCGGCCACCAACGGCTCGCAGTTCTTCATCACGGTCGCGCCGACCACCTGGCTGACCCGTAAGCACACCATCTTCGGCGAGGTCGCGGACGACGCCAGCAAGAAGATCGTCGACTCGATCATCGGCGCCCCCACCAACCCGCGCACCGACCGCCCGCTGGACGACGTCGTCATCGAGACCGTTGTCATCGACAAGCAGTCGGTCTCCATCGACAAGCGCTGAAGTACCCTTCGGAAGCACCTACGGGAACGTCACGCCCCGCCCGCACGTATCACGGGCGGGGCGTCTCGGCGTCCCGGCGTTCCAACGCTTGCGCGCGTCATCAGCGTCACCAGGGGAGAAGGCTCATGGACCAGGCGGTCTGCTGCTACCGGCACCCGGACCGGGAGACCGGTATCCGCTGCACGCGCTGCGAGCGGCCGATCTGCCCCGAGTGCATGGTCAACGCCTCGGTCGGCTTCCAGTGCCCGGAGTGCGTGAACGAGGCCAACCGCAGGACGGCCGCGCCCCGTACGGTGGCCGGCGGCACGGTCGCGGCCGACCCGTTCCTGATCACCAAGATCCTCATCGGCCTGAACATCGCGGTGTTCCTGCTGGTCAAGGCGGTCGGCGACCGGCTGGTCAACGATCTCGGGCTCTACGCGATCTGCGGGAACGACCCTTTTACGGGCCAGCACGCCTGTATCGGCGTCGCCGACGGCGCCGACCAGTGGTACCGCGTCATCACCTCGGCCTTCCTGCACCAGGAGTACTGGCACATCGGCTTCAACATGCTGTCGCTGTGGTGGATCGGCGCCCCGCTGGAACGGCTGCTCGGCCGCAGCCGCTACCTCGCGCTCTACGTCGTCTCCGCGCTCGGCGGCAGCGCGGCCGTGCTGCTGATCTCCCCTGACGTGCTGACCCTGGGCGCGTCCGGCGCGGTCTTCGGGCTGTTCGGCGCGACCGCCGTCTTCATGCGGCGGATGCGCTACGACATGCGGCCGATCCTGATCCTGCTGGCGCTGAACATCGTCTTCAGCTTCACGTGGGCCAACGTCAGCTGGCAGGGTCACATGGGCGGCCTGATCGCCGGCACGGTGATCGCCATAGGGATGGCGTACGCGCCGCGCGAGCGCCGCGACCTGGTGCAGTGGGGGACGCTCGCGGCGGTGCTGGTGGTCTCCCTGGCACTCACCGGGGTCGCTGTGGCCCAGATCACGTCCTGAGCGGCGGATCCACGGCCGCGGACCCGTGTCCATTGGCGTTGATCACACGTTATCCACAGCGTGTAGGCAGCTCTTCGCAAGGTGTGCACAACTCCTGGAGCGACCCTGATCAGAGCCGTGCGAACCGCGCAACAGGCCCGGGAACAGGCCCAAGATCAGCGAAAGACCGGTGGCCGACGTTCCGGCCACCGGTCGTACCGGCGTCAACCTCGAAGAGGTTATCCACAGATCTTCCGACCTTTTCCCCACTGTGGATAACCGTGTGGACAAACGTCCGGGCGCGGCGTGCGGGCGGTCGGGGCAGTGCTGGGGGCAGTGCTGTTCGCACCGGGTGCGGGCGCTACTTCCACTGGGTGGAGACGACGAAGCCACCCGCGATGAAGCCGAACCCGACCACGATGTTCCAGTTGCCGAAGGCGTCGACCGGCAGATCGCCCTGGGTCACGTAGAACAGGACGATCCACGCCAGGCCGACGATGAAGAACGCCAGCATCAGCGGCGCCACCCAGCCGCGGTTGGTGTTGAACTTTATGGCCGTGGCGGACTTCTGCGGGGGCGGCGTGAAGTCCGCCTTCTTGCGGATCCGTGACTTCGGCACGAGGGACGCTCCTGTCGATGCGCTGCGTAACCGCGCGGGTGTACGGGGTAAACCGGGCGGGTTCCGGGTCGGGTAAGGGGCACCACCGCTTCCGGGCGTCCGTTAGCGTAGTGCTTCCTCGGGTTGTAAGGAGACAGGGTACGGTGACGGATTCAGACGGGGTATCCCCCACCCCCTCCTCCCGTCCTGTCCACCGCACCGTAGCGCTGCGCACCATGAGTGCGGGAGTCTTCGCGCTGGCCGGACTGATCTTCTGGACCAGCTTCAACACCGCCAAGGGCGTCGACATCCGCAGCGACGACCCGCTGCCGAAGCTGTCCGACACCGTACGCACCAAGAACAGCAGGAACGAGCAGCTGGAAGGGCAGCTGTCCGGGGTCCGGCAGGACGTCGACCGGCTGACCCGGCAGGGCGACGGCGTCAGCCCCGCAGAACGCGCCCGGCTCGACGCCCTCGACAAGGCGGCCGGCACCGGTCCGCTGACCGGCCCCGCGGTCGACGTCACCCTCAACGACGCCCCGCCGAACGCGACGGCGCTGGTGCCCGGCGTCCCCGACCCGCAGCCCAACGACCTGGTCATCCACCAGCAGGACCTCCAGGCCGTGGTGAACGCGCTGTGGCAGGGCGGCGCCCAGGGCATCCGCGTCATGGACCAGCGGCTGATCTCCACCAGCGCGGTGCGCTGCGTCGGCAACACCCTGATCCTCCAGGGCCGCGTCTACTCGCCGCCCTACCGCATCACCGCCGTGGGTGACCAGCGGAAACTGCGCAAGGCACTCGACGACAGCCCGTCGATCCAGAACTACCTCCAGTACGTCAACGCCTACGGGCTCGGCTGGAAGGTCGGCGCGCAGAAGCGGACCACCCTGCCCGGCTACTCCGGCTCCACCGACCTGCACTACGCGAAGCCGGTGCCGTGACCCGTCGCGTCGTCCGTCGTTCGTCGTCCGTCGTTCGCCCAAGCGTTGGCAAATGCATGCTGAAGCCTTTGTCCTGCGGGCCCCCCTACGGCGGCGATCGCCCTTTACTCTGTTCCGGGGAAGAGGAAGGAAGGCAGCACATGTACGGCTGGATCTGGCGGCATCTGCCGGGCAACGCATGGGTGAGGGCGATGATCTCACTCGTGCTGGTCCTGGCCGTCGTCTATCTCCTCTTCCAGTACATCTTCCCGTGGGCCGAACCGCTGCTGCCGTTCAACGAGGTCACGGTCGACAACGGGATGGCCGCCGTCCGATGAGCGCACGCATTCTCGTGGTGGACAACTACGACAGCTTCGTCTTCAACCTGGTCCAGTACCTCTACCAGCTCGGTGCCGAGTGCGAGGTGCGGCGCAATGACGAGGTGGAGACCGCCCACGCCCAGGAGGGCTTCGACGGCGTGCTGCTCTCGCCGGGCCCCGGCACCCCCGAAGAGGCCGGCGTCTGCGTCGAGATGGTGCGGCACTGCGCCGCCACCGGGGTGCCGGTCTTCGGCGTCTGCCTCGGCCTGCAGTCGATGGCGGTCGCGTACGGCGGGGTCGTCGACCGGGCGCCGGAGTTGCTGCACGGCAAGACGTCGCCGGTGACGCACGACGGGACCGGTGTCTTCGCCGGGCTGCCGTCGCCCTTCACCGCCACCCGCTACCACTCGCTCGCCGTCGAACGGGACACGGTGCCGGACGAGTTCCGGGTCACCGCGTGGACCGACACCGGCGTGATCATGGGGCTGCGGCACCGGGACGCGGCCGTCGAGGGCGTGCAGTTCCACCCGGAGTCGGTGCTCACCGAGTGGGGGCACCTGATGCTGGCCAACTGGCTGGCGGAATGCGGCGATCCGGGCGCCGTCGGCCGCTCCGGGGGGCTGGCTCCGGTGGTCGGTACGGGCGGGCCCGCGGGGAGGGCCGGGGTGTGACCACGCTCCGCCCGGAGCGCCCCGCCGACGGCCCGATGTCCTATGAGGACACCGGGCAGTTCAAAGCCGTCGTCGAGCAACTCGACGATCCCCTGAACGACCCCCTCCCCGGCAGACCCCCGGCGGTCGAGGAGCCCTCGTACGAGAAGCCTCCGTACGAGGAGCCGGTGTACGAGGAACCGGCGCGCGGTGAATACGCCGAGCCGTCGTACGAGGAACCGGCGTACGAGGAACCCGCCGCGCCCTGGTTCCCGCCGCAGGAGCCCGCCGTCGCGGACGACCCGGACGAGGAGTTGGACCTCGGTACGGCGACGGTCGTCCAGCCGGTCGTGACGCCCCTCGCACCGCCCGTCGTCGTGGAGCCGGAGCCCGGGCCAGGGCCCGGAGCGGGGCCTGAGCCGGAGCCGGCACTCGCACCCGATCCCCTCCCCGGCGACGGCGGCCGCGCCGCGCGGCGCAAGGCCGCGCAGCAGCGCGGCGGACACGGCGGCGGCCACCGCGCCAAGGGCCGTACGCCGGCCGCCACTTCGACCGCCGCTTCGGCCGCCACCGCGGCCAAGGCCCCGCTCAGCCGGGTCGAGGCCCGGCGCGCCGCGAAGGCCGCCAAGGAGAGCCCCGCGGTCGTGATCAGCCGCCTCGTCGGCGAACTGTTCATCACCACCGGCGTCCTGATGCTGCTCTTCGTCACCTACCAGCTGTGGTGGACCAACGTCCGCGCCCACCAGCAGGCCAGCGGCGCCGCCAACAACCTCCAGCACCAGTGGGACTCCGCCAAGAGCGACCCGAACCGGGTGCCCGGCACCTTCTCCCCCGGCCAGGGCTTCGCGATCATGTACATCCCCACGCTGGACGTCAAGGCGCCCATCGCGCAGGGCGTCTCCAAGCACAATGTGCTGGACAAGGGCATGATCGGCCACTACGACGGGGCGTTGGACACCGCGATGCCGTGGGACAAGACGGGCAACTTCGCGGTCGCCGCCCACCGCAACACGCACGGCGAACCGTTCCGCTACATCAATCACCTCAAGCCCGGCGACAAGGTCGTGGTCGAGACGGCGAGCACGTACTACACGTACGAGATCACCAAGTCGCTGCCGTCCACGCCGCCGTCCAACATCAGCGTGATCAAGCCCGTGCCGGTCGGCTCCGGCTTCACGGGCCCCGGCCGGTATCTGACGCTGACCACCTGCACACCCGAATTCACCAGCACCAACCGGCTGATCGTCTGGGGCAAGATGATCGAGGAACGGCCGCGGAGCAAGGGCAAGCCCGACGCGTTGGTGGAGTGACCCTCTGATGCTCCTCGAAGAACGGAACGGCGTGACCACGAACCAGCGCGGCGGCCGGGGGCCGGTCGCGGCCACCGTCAGCGTCATCGGCGAACTCCTCATCACCGCGGGGCTGATCCTCGCGCTGTTCGTCGTCTACTCGCTGTGGTGGACCAACGTCCTCGCCGACCGCCACGAGCACAAGGCCGCGGACAAGGTGAGGCAGCAGTGGGCGCGCAGCCCCGCCGACACCGGCCCGGGCAGCCTCGACACCAAGGACGGCATCGGCTTCCTGCACGTGCCCGCGATGGGCAGGAACTACCAGGTGCTGGTGAAGAAGGGCACCTCGACGAAGGTGCTCAACGAGGGTGTCGCCGGCTACTACACCGACCCCGTGCCGGCCGCCCTGCCCACCGCGAAGACCGGCAACTTCACCCTGGCTGCCCACCGCGACGGCCACGGCGCCAAATTCCACAACATCAACAAGATCCACGACGGCGACCCGATCGTCTTCGAGTCGAAGGACACCTGGTACGTCTACAAGGTCTACAAGATCCTCGACCAGACCTCGAAGTACAACGTCGCCGTCACCGATCAGATCCCCAAGGAGTCCGGCAGGACCAAGCCGGGCCGCTACATCACCCTCACCACCTGCACCCCCGTCTACACCTCCCGCTACCGCTACATCGTCTGGGGCGAACTCGTCCGCACCCAAAAAGTCGACGCCACCCGCACCCTCCCCGCCGAACTGCGGTAAGCGGTCGGGCAGTAGCCCGCACGTCACGAGGAACACGCAGAAGGGGGCGGCCCGCACACCAGGTGTGCGGGCCGCCCCCTTCGCTTGCCGTGTTGCGTACGGTGTCAGCCGCCGCCGTTGCCTCCGCCGCCGAGGTCCATCGTCTGGAGGTTGATGGTCTGGCCCTCGTTGAGCGGGGTGCCGGGCGCGACGTCCGAGTTCACGATCCGGGCCCGGTCGTCGTTCGGGCCGTTCACCTGGATCTGGAGATTCAGGCCCATGGCGTTGAGCTGGCCCTGGATGTCGGACAGCTTCTGCATCTGCCAGTTCGGCATCGTCTTCTGCGGGTCCTGCGTCGGCTCCGGGCCGGAGGAGACCGTCAGGACGATCTGGGTGTCCAGCGAGACCGAGCCGTCCTCCGGCTTCGGGCTCTGGCTCACCACGCTGCCCTTGGCGGTCGTGTCCGAGGGCTGGTCCTGCGGGGCGCGGGTGACGTTGGTGAAGCCCTGCGCCTTGAGCTGGGCGACCGCGTTGTCGTACGGGACGCCCTTGACGTCGGTGGGCGTCTTCTTCTCCGGGGCGACCGCCACCGTCAGGGTGATCGTCGTGCCCTTGGGCTGCTTGGTGCCGGCCTTCGGGTCCTGGGAGAGGACGGTGTCCGGGTCGTCCGTGGTGGTCGTCTTGTTCTTGCGGTCGACCTGGAAGCCCTTGGCGGTCAGCTGGCTGGCCGCCGAGTCGTACTTGTCGTTCTTGACGTCCGGGACCTCGATCGGGGCCTGGCCCTTGGACAGCACGACGGTGATCGTCTTGTCGTCGGGGACCGCCGCGTCCGCGGCCGGGGTCTGCTTGCAGACCAGGTCCTTCTCGATGTTGTCGCAGTACGCCGCGGGACCCTTGACCACCTTGAGGTCGACGTTGGACGCCTTGGTCTGCGCGTCGGTGTACGAGACGCCGACCAGATTCGGCACCGTGTCGCCGCCGGAGTTGCCGTGGCCGCTGAAGATCGCCTTGCCGAGGAAGATCGCACCGACCAGCACCAGGATGCCGGCGATGACCAACAGCACCGTGGAGGTGCTGTTGTTGCTCTTCTTCTGCCGGCGCCGGTCCGGGCGGTCGTCGTAGCCGTAACCGCCGTCGTCGTCCCGCATCGGCGGCAGCATCGACGTGTGCTGGTCGTTCTGCTGCGGCAGCGCCGTGGTGGGCTGGCTGTCCGGGTAGCCGTACCCGTAGCCGGCCGCGCCCATCGCCGCCGTGGCCGCCACCGGCTGCCCGTCGAGGGCCGCCTCGATGTCGGCGCGCATCTCGTCGGCCGACTGGTAGCGGTAGTTCGGGTCCTTCGTCAGCGCCTTGAGGACGATGGCGTCCATCGCGGGCGTGACCTCGGGGTCGTACACCGACGGCGGCTGCGGGTCCTCGCGCACGTGCTGGTACGCCACCGCGACCGGCGAGTCCCCGACGAAGGGCGGCCGTACGGTCAGCAGCTCGTAGAGCAGGCAGCCGGTCGAGTACAGGTCGGAGCGCGCGTCGACCTGCTCGCCCTTGGCCTGCTCGGGCGAGAGGTACTGGGCGGTGCCGATCACGGCCGCGGTCTGCGTCATCGTCATACCGGAGTCGCCCATGGCGCGGGCGATGCCGAAGTCCATGACCTTGACCTGGCCGGTCCTGGTCAGCATCACGTTCGCGGGCTTGATGTCGCGGTGCACGATGCCGGCCCGGTGGCTGTACTCCAGGGCCTGGAGGATGCCGACCGTCATCTCCATGGCCCGCTCGGGCAGCAGCTTGCGCCCGGAGTGCAGCAGCTCACGCAGGGTCGAGCCGTCCACGTACTCCATGACGATGTACGGGATCGAGACGCCGTCGACGTAGTCCTCGCCGGTGTCGTACACCGCGACGATCGACGGATGGTTGAGCGAGGCGGCCGACTGGGCCTCTCGGCGGAACCGGGCCTGGAAGGACGGGTCGCGGGCGAGGTCCACCCGTAGCGTCTTCACGGCGACAGTGCGGCCGAGCCGGGTGTCATGGGCGAGGTACACCTCGGCCATGCCACCACGGCCGAGCACTGAGCCCAGCTCGTACCGGCCGCCGAGGCGACGCGGCTCTTCCATAGCTCTGCCCTCTCCTCAAACCCGTTCTTGACCACAAACCCGTGATGTCATGCCCTGCGGATGCTCGGCCATACGCTACCGGGCGTTCCGCACCCCTTCGCTCTCCGCCCGCCCGCCGATATCCGACCGGTACCTGACGTGCGAACAATGCCCGGGGCCGGCACAAGGCCGCTACTTGTTGAGGACGGCCTCCATGACCTTCTTGGCGACCGGAGCGGCCAGACCGCCGCCGCTGATGTCGTCGCGGTTGGCGTCGCCGTCCTCGATGACGACGGCCACGGCGACCGGCGAGCCCTGGTCGGTCATGGCGTACGACACGAACCAGGCGTACGGCGTGCCCTTGTTGTCGACGCCGTTCTGCGCCGTACCGGTCTTGCCGCCGACCCGCACGCCGTCGATCCTGGCGTTGGTGCCGGTGCCGGAGTTGACCACCGTCTCCATCATCGACTGGAGCTTCTGCGCGTTCTCCGGCGACAGCGGCTGCGACATCTCACTGGGGTTGGTCTGCGCGATCGTGCTCAGATTCGGCGCCACCAGCTTGTCGACCATGTACGGCTTCATCAGCTTGCCGTCGTTGGCGATCGCGGAGGCGACCATCGCCATCTGCAGCGGCGTGGCCGCGGTGTCGAACTGGCCGATGGAGGAGAGCGCGACCTGGTCCTTGGTCATCTTGGTGTCGAAGTTGCTCTTGTCCGCGCGCACCGGCACGAACTGCTCCTCGTTGAAGCCGAACTTCTCCGCCTCGTCGACCATGCCCTTCAGGCCCACCTTGTCGGCGCCCACATGGCCGAAGACGGTGTTGCACGAATACTGCAGCGCCACCGTCAGCGTGGCCTTCTCGCAGGGGATGTTCCCCTCGTTCTTCAGCTCGGTCGTGGTGCCCGGCAGCGTGTAGTGCTTCGGGGTGTCGGTGTGCGCGTTGACGTCGGTGACCGCGCCGCTCTCCAGCGCCGCGGCGGCCGTGACCAGCTTGAAGGTCGAGCCCGGCGGATACGTCTGGCGCAGCGCCCGGTTCTGCGTCGGGTCGTCGGGGTCGTTCTTCTTGTCGAGCGCGACCCAGTTCTTCTCGTCGGTCTTGGAGTTGCCCGCGATGGACGACGGGTCGTACGACGGGGTGCTCGCCATCGCCAGGATCGCGCCGGTGCCCGGGTCGAGCGCGACGACCGCGCCCTTCTTGTCGCCCAGGCCCTTGAACGCGGCCTCCTGCGCCTTCGGGTTCAGCGTCGTGACGACATTGCCGCCCTGCTTCTCCTTGCCGGTGAGCAGGTCGATCGTGCGG
This sequence comes from Actinacidiphila alni, assembly GCF_900112845.1. Lineage (GTDB taxonomy): Bacteria > Actinomycetota > Actinomycetes > Streptomycetales > Streptomycetaceae > Actinacidiphila > Actinacidiphila alni. Next base: position 260,214 of record NZ_FONG01000002.1, on the reverse strand, counting down.
TTGAAGAACAGCCGGTCGTCGTTGCCGGTGAGGAACTTGTCCTCGACGCCCTCCAGGAAGGTGGTGCCGAACGCCTGCGAGGCGTGCCCGGTCACCGGCGCCCACATCGGGCCGTCGACGTACGTCCGCTTGTACTTGAAGTCGCTGCCGGTCGTCGTGGTGTGGCCGGTGATGGCCTTGCCGTCCACGATGATGTCGCCGCGCGGCTGGGCGTACTGGTTGATCGCGACGCGGCGGTTGTGCACGTCGTTGGAGAGCTGGTCGGCCTGGACGAACTGCACGTAGTTCACGCGCAGCAGCAGGGCGAGGACGAGCAGACCGCAGAAGACCGCGACCCGTCGCAGGGGCTTGTTCACTGGGTTCGCACCACCTGGGTCGGTTCGGCGTCGGGGGAGGGGGCCGGGCTCGGGGCGGGCCTGCGGGCGGTGTCGCTGATCCGCAGCAGGATCGCCACCAGCGCCCAGTTGGCGATGACGGAGGAACCGCCCTGGGCCAGGAACGGCATCGTCATACCGGTCAGCGGGATCAGCCCGGTGACGCCGCCGGCGACCACGAAGACCTGGAGCGCGAAGGCGCCGGACAGGCCGATCGCCAGCAGCTTGCCGAACGGGTCACGGGCGGCCAGCGCCGTACGCACCCCGCGCTCGATCAGCAGCGCGTACAGCAGCAGGACGGCCATCAGACCGGCCAGGCCCAGCTCCTCGCCGACGGTGGCGAGGATGTAGTCGCTCTTGGGCGCGATGCCGCCGATCAGCCGGGAGTAGCCCTGGCCGAGGCCGGAGCCGAAGATCCCGCCGGAGCCGAACGCGTACATCGTCTGCGCGGTCTCGGTGACGCCGCCGTTGGGCGCGAGCCTCAGCGGGTGCAGCCAGTTCTGGACGCGCTCCTTGACGTGCGGCTCGATCGACGAGACGACGACCGCGCCGCCCGCGCTGAGCAGCAGGCCGAAGACGATCCAGCTGGTCCGCTCGGTCGCGACGTACAGCATGATGACGAAGAGGCCGAAGAACAGCAGCGAGGTGCCGAGGTCGGTCTCGAAGACCAGGATCAGCAGGCTGAAGACCCAGATCACCAGGATCGGGCCGAGGTCCCGGCCGCGCGGCAGGTACAGGCCCATGAAGCGGCGGCTGGCCAGCGCCAGCGCGTCCCGCTTGACCATCAGGTAACCGGCGAAGAAGACGGTGATGACGATCTTGGCGAATTCGCCTGGCTGCAGCGAGCCGATACCGGGCAGCGTCACCCAGATCTTCGCGCCGTTCACACCGGGGAAGAAGATCGGCGCGATCAGCAGCGCCAGCGCCAGCATCATCGAGATGTAGGTGTAGCGCTGCAGGATGCGGTGGTCCTTGAGGAACACCAGTACGCCCACGAAGAGCGCCACACCGAGCGTCGACCACATCAGCTGGTTGGGCGCCATCGCCTTGCCCAGGCTCGGCTCCTGGTCGAGCCGCCAGATCAGCACCAGGCCGAGGCCGTTGAGCAGGGTGGCGATCGGCAGCATCAACGGGTCGGCGTACGGCGCGAATTTGCGGACCAGCAGGTGCGCGATGCCGGCCAGCAGGCCGAGGCCGACGCCGTAGCCGAGCAGTCCTGCGGGGACCGAGTCGTTCTTGGCGAGGCCGACATTGGCGTAGGCGAAGACCGGGATGAGCACGGCGAAGACCAGCAGCGCCAGTTCGGTGTTCCGACGGTTCGGCGCGCCGATCGACGTGATGGTGGTGGTGTTGCTGGCGCTCATGACGAGCCGACTCCTCCTGCTGGTCCCGCTGTCACCGCGGCTATTGCTGGCCCGAACCGCACTGCTGGGCCAGCTTCTTCTCGTCGGGCGTCAGAGGCGGGGTGGGGGCCGGTGTCGGGTTGGTGCTGGTCTTCTTCTTCGCGCCCGGCGTGCCGGAGCTGCCCGTGCTGCCCGCGCTCCCGGTGGCGCCCTTGGACGTGCCGGTGCCGGTGGCCGCGGTGCCGCCGGAGGTGGGCATCTTGTCCTCGGCGGCCTTCGTCGCCGCCTTGGCCTGGTCGGCGACCGTCTTGGCGGCGGCGACCTTCTTGCAGACACCGGCCTGCGCCGCCAGCTCGTCCGCCTTGTCGTCGGCCTGGCCGAGGCTGCTGAGCGCGATGGTGTCCTGGACCTGCTTCTGCTGGTAGGCCGGTAGGTACTTGAGTTCGATGTCGGGGCGGTCCTTGTGGACCTTTGACAGCTTGATCCAGGCCAGCTTCTGGTCGATGCCCTGGTAGACGGCGACGTGGTCGCCCTTGGCGCCGACGTAGTACTGCGTCTGCGTCCAGGCGTAGCCGCCGTAGAGCCCGCCGGCGATGACGGCGAGCACGATCAGCGTGATGGCGGTGCGCTTGGGCCACTTGCGCTTGGCGGTGGCTTTGTCGGGGCCGCCCTCGTCGTACGAGCCGAAGCTGCCCAGCGGTCCCGCGCCGGCCGCGCCCGGGTCGCCGCTGCCGGGCGGGCCGAAGGAACCGGCCGGGCCCTGCTGCTGCGGCGGGGGCGTACGGCCCAGCTCCGAGGCGCGGCCCGCCGGGGTCTGCAGATGCCGGGGGTCGCTCAGCGGGTGCTGGGTCTCGGCGACGGCGCCGACCACCACGGGGGTGTCGTTGAGCTGGGCGGCCAGGGTGTCGCCGTCGTCGGTGTCCAGCACGTCCGCGACGATGCAGGTGATGTTGTCGGGACCGCCGCCGCGCAGCGCGAGCTGGATCAGCTCCTGCACCGTCTCGTGCGGGGCCTGGTAGCCGGCGAGGGTGTCCTCGAGCGTCTGGTGGCTGACGACACCCGACAGGCCGTCGGAGCAGATCAGATAGCGGTCGCCGACCCGCACCTCGCGGATCGACAGATCCGGCTCGACGCGTTCGCCACTGCCCAGCGCGCGCATCAGCAGGGAGCGCTGCGGGTGGGTGGTGGCCTCCTCCTCGGTGATCCGGCCCTCGTCGACCAGCCGCTGCACCCAGGTGTGGTCCTGGGTGATCTGGGTCAGGACGCCGTCGCGGAGCAGATACGCGCGGGAGTCGCCGACGTGCACCAGGCCGAGCCGCTGCCCCGTCCACAGCAGCGCGGTCAGGGTGGTGCCCATGCCTTCGAGCTGCGGGTCCTCCTGGACCATCTGGAGGAGTTGGTCATTGGCGCGCTGCACGGCGGTGCCGAGCGAGGTGAGGATGTCGGAGCCGGGGATGTCGTCGTCGAGCGTGACGATGGTGGAGATCACCTCGGACGACGCGACCTCGCCGGCCGCCTGGCCGCCCATGCCGTCGGCGATCGCGAGCAGACGGGGACCGGCGTAACCGGAGTCCTCGTTCCCCTCGCGGATCATGCCCTTGTGCGAACCGGCGGCGAAACGCAGGCTCAAAGACATGCGCACCTCCCCCGTCGGCTCCGGGTACATCCGCACGCTGCCCACCCTCTCGCTCGCGCGTCGTGGCTCCGCTCGCTCATTGTGCGACTACTTCCGCAGCTCGATGACGGTCTTGCCGATGCGGATCGGCGCACCCAGCGGGACAGGGGTCGGCGTGGTCAGCCGGTTCCGGTCCAGATAGGTGCCGTTCGTGGATCCGAGGTCCTCGACGATCCACTGGCCGTCGCGGTCCGGGTAGATCCTGGCATGCCGACTGGACGCATAGTCGTCGTCGAGCACAATCGTCGAATCATGGGCCCGGCCGAGGGTGATCGTCTGGCCCTGGAGTGCGACCGTGGTCCCCGCGAGCGAGCCCTCGGCGACCACCAGTTTGGTGGGGGCGCCGCGGCGCTGGCGGTTGTTCTGCGGCTGCTGCCGCCGGTCCTGCGCGGCCGCGACGGCGGCCTGCTGCTGGCGCTGCTGCGGCGGCCGGGGCTGGCCGTCACCGCGCCGCCCGGCGCGCTGCGTCACCCGGGTACCGAACAGGTCGCTGCGGATGACCTGCACCGCGACGATCACGAACAGCCACAGCACGGCGAGGAAACCCAACCGCATGACCGTCAGGGTCAGCTCTGACATTGCCCCCGCTTCACCCTTCGGCTTGCCTGTACACGATGGTGGTGCTCCCCACGACAATGCGGGAGCCGTCGCGGAGCGTAGCGCGGGTGGTGTGCTGTCCGTCCACCACAATGCCGTTTGTCGACCCGAGGTCCTGCACCACCGACGGTGTTCCGACCCGGATCTCGCAGTGCTTGCGGGAGACGCCGGGGTCGTCGACCCGCACGTCGGCCTCGGTGGAACGGCCGAGAACGAGCGTGGAGCGGGAGATCTGGTGGCGGTTGCCGTTGATCTCGATCCAGCGGCGGGTGGCCGCGCCGGGGCCGCCCGCGGGCGCCCCGGTGCCGGGCAGCCGTGTGACGGGTGCCACACCGCCGCCGTGCCGGCCGCCGGCGCCGGGCGGCGGGGCCGCGGGCATCGGCGGCGGACCCGAGGGCCGCTGCGGGCCGCCGGGCTGGGCGTAGGTGGGGCGCTGCTGGTAGTCGCCGCGCGGCGGGGCCGGGGCCTGCGCCTGGTACGACGGGGGCGGCGCGGCGGCCTGCGGGTGCTGGGGCTGCGGCTGGTGCTGGGACTCGCTGGAGGCCAGGGTGCGGCTGCGCACCCGGTACAGGCCGGTGTCCAGGTCGTCGGCCCGCTCCAGGTGCACCTTGATGGTGCCCATGAAGGTGTACCGCTGCTGCTTGGCGTAGTCGCGGACCATCCCGGCCAGTTCGTCGCCGAGCTGCACCGCGTACGGGCTGAGCCGCTCGTAGTCGCCGGAGCTGAGTTCGACGATGAAGTCGTTGGGGACGACGGTGCGGTCACGGTTCCAGATCGTCGCGTTGTTGTCGCACTCGCGCTGGAGGGCGCCGGCGATCTCGACGGGCTGCACCTCGCTCTTGAACACCTTGGCGAAGGTGCCGTTCACCAGGCCCTCCAGGCGCTGCTCAAAGCGCTTCAGTACTCCCACGGGGCACCTCCCTCCTCGCGACCTTCCGGCCCAACGATTTCCGATACTGCTTACTGATCGTATCCACGCGTGGGAAAAACCAGTGGTTCCCCGAATCCCCTGGGCAGGGCAGTGTCAACCCTCACACCGCCCGTGTGCCGCACCCGTTCCCTTCCCCACTGGGATGGTAGATGCGCCATCTGTCCATGGTGCCCGGTTCGCCGCGTCCCCTTCCCTCCAGTTCCCTCCGGTTCCCTCCAGTGTCCCGCACCGGAACGCACCTGCCCCCGCGTGGCCCTCGGCACTCCTGGCCGCCCGCCAAACGCGTGTGATCGCACCCCGGACGCCGTGCTAATCTTCTGCATGTCGGGAGGCACTCCCACACCAAACGGACCAAGCGGTCCACCGGATGTGTGAGAATCGAACGGCAGCACCCATGCGCGGGTGGCGGAATAGGCAGACGCGCTGGATTCAGGTTCCAGTGCCCGAAAGGGCGTGGGGGTTCAACTCCCCCCTCGCGCACCAGGCAGTACCGACCGGACCTCCGGACGTGACGTAAGTCGCGTACGGGGGTCCGTTTCGTTGTGCGTGCGGGTGGATGACCGCGGCCGGTCGGTGCCGGAGCGGGCACCGACCGGCCGGGGGGGCGGGGCGACCGCCGTCATACGTGCCAGTCGCGTGCCTGCTCGCGCGCGATGTGCGCCGCCCACAGGCCGAACAGCGCGGATATGGCGAGGACGACGGCCGTGGCCGACGCCATCAGGCCCATGGGGATGTACGTGGTGCTTCCCGGCATGGCGATCGGCCGGGCGAGCCACGAGGTGATGACGGCGCCCAGCAGTCCCGCGACGGCCAGCGGTGCGCTGATCGCCCAGGCGGCGCTGCTGCGGAAGACCCGGTAGCCCCCAGTCAGCACGGTCAGCGGGGCCAGCGCCCTGCCGTGCCGCAGGAATTCGGCCATGCCGCTCAGGCCGACGGCCAGCACCAGGAAGCCGACACCGGCGACGCCGCACAGCCGCACCCACCGGCCCTGGTCCCGGTCGGGCGCGGCATTGCTCAGCCACTCCTCGCCGGGGAAACGCACCTGGGCACCGCGCGGGAGGACCCGGTACGACAGCTCCTTGAGCGCCGGCACCGGGGGGCCGCCGCCGGCGACGTCCAGGATCGCCAGGGTGCTCGACCCGTCGTCGAGTGCCGACCTCCGCGCGATGTCGGTCCGGTCGGTGCGCAGGACTTCCAGGAAGGTGCCACCGGCCGCGTTCCAGCGGATCAGCTCCTGGAGGCGGTGATCGGTGATGCGGTCGACGCGCGCGCCGGTGCGCGGGCACGGGAGGGCGAGGCTCCGCAAGGCGGGACAGTCCCCTCGCACGACCATGGGGTTCCGGGTCGGATCTTCGGGCCCGGTCAGCACGACGGGTGCGCTTCCCGCGGGCAGGCGCCGCAGATAGCTGTCCATGGCGCCCGCGGTGACCGGTCCCTTGGGCCCGATCTCGGCGATGTTCGTCGCGGCGCTGCCGAGGGCCTTTTCGAGCTGGGAGTTGTACGCGCCGAACAGCCCCTGCCAGGCGACGGCCTGCCCGAACACGATGAGCGCGACGATGACGCCCGCGACCAGGCGGGTCGTCGCCGCGGGGTAGTGGCTGAGCCGGCGGCCCGCGACCAGGGCGCCGGCCCATCCGCGCTCCCGCCCTTTCCGCTCCAGCAGCCGCCCCAGTTCCGCGACGACCGCGGCGACGGCCGCCGGTGTGGTGAGGACGACGGCCGCGAGCCCGGTCCAGACGGTCCATACGTGGTACGTCGTGTTCGCGCCGGCGAGTTCCGGCCCGCGCGCCGCGACCAGGATCGCCACCGGGCACAGCAGCGCGATCCTGCGCTGCCAGTGCGCGCGGCCCGTCCTGTGGGGCCTGTTCGCCTGCATGCGGCCCGGTATCTGATCCACGAGGACGACCGAGCCGAGGGCGAGGAGAAGTGCGGCCAGCGGGGCGAGAAGGGCGACGAGACCGTGCCGGCGCAGGTCCGCGGACGCGACCGTGTAATCGACGTACGGGATCCGCACGTCGAGGAGCATGGACGAGGCGATCAGCGGGACCGAGGCGAGGGCGCCGAGGAGTGCCGGCCGGGCCGTCTCGCCGAGGGCGAGCAGCGCGCGGTCGCGCCGTCTGCCGCCCAGGGCGTCGAGCAGTCCGCCTCGGCGCTCACGGTTCTCGGTACCGGCACGGACGGCGACGAAGAGCAGGACGAGGCTCGGGATGATCAGCAGGCCGCTGATGAGGGCCTGGAACATCCACTCCGGCTTGTCGTCGGTGCGTGCCGATCCGGGCTCCAGGCCGTCCGAGGGCTGTCCCGCCGTGGGGCCGAACCCGATGACCGGCTCGATCGGGCGTTCGGCCTTCATCGGCGTCGCCGGGCGGACATAGGCCAGCCACTCACCCGGGTCCTCCAGGCCGTCGTCGCCGATGACGCCGGCGAGCTTTCCGTAGCGGGTGGCGATGCCCTCGTGGGCGCCGGCTTTCAGCAGTCCCGGGGAGAGCACGGCCTCGCCCGGGCCCGGCCAGTGGTCGACTCCGGGCGGAAGCGGGGCGTTCGCCGTCGCGGGAGAGATGTCGACGACGCTGAAGCGGCGCTGCCCCTTGAGCGCGTCGGAGCCGACGAGCCACAGGGTGGAGTGCTTGGCGGCGGTCTCCTGCGTCTGCCGGACCGGGGTCCTGGCCTCGCGCCGCGACTCCTTGCCGGTGTAGGCGGCGTGGACGAAGGCGAGCGCGCCGAGGCAGACCGCCAGGACAAGGGTCGCTACGGCCAGGGCCGCGAACCGGGTGCGCGCCGCTTCGGCCCGCCGCCCCGCTTCATGGCCCGTGTGCAGCAGGTGGTGCGCGAGACCTCTGGGCGCCGTCGTCCTCATGCCACCGTCTCCCGGTCGCCGGCCGGTACCAGGGCGCGGGACTCGACCCGGAGGATCCGGTCCGCCCGTGCGGCGATCCGGCTGTCGTGCGTGACGAGCAGCAGACCGCACTTGTTGCGCCGGGGCAGGGAGAAGAGCAGCTCCGCGGTGCGTTCGGCGGTGTCGGGGTCGAGGGCGCCGGTGGGCTCGTCGGCCAGGAGGAGCGCGGGGGAGTTGATGAGCGCCCGGGCGACGGCGGTGCGCTGGTGCTCACCGCCGGAAAGTTCCTGGGTGGTGGCGGCCTTCGGTACGCCCAGTTCGTCGAGGAGCCCTTGCGCCCGCTGGAAGCTGTCCCGTCGGTCGGAACGGGAGAGAAGTGCGGCCAGTGCCACATTGTCGCCTGCGCACGGCCGGACGCCGCCGGGTGCCGTCACGGCCCCGGCGACCGTACGGGACCCGAACCGGAAGAGGAGCCTGTGATTCGCCCGTCAGGTGCCGGGCGCCGCGATGCGAAGGCGGGCGTCCGTCGGGGAGTTGGCACCCTGGGTACGGTCAGTGATCACATCGGCGGCGGACCGGACGCGTTCGTGGCGCAGATCACAATCGCGTCAGGGGGCGCGGCGGGACTCGCGCCGTCAGGCGGTGGGCGTGCACTGGAGGCCGGTGACGGCGGCGGGTGCGGCCGGGGGTTCCGCGGGGGCGGCGGGTGCGGGGGGCTGGGGGAGGCCGCGGGCGGCGTGGATACGGAGCAGGCCGTCGATGCCGCGCAGCAGGGTCTCGCCGGCCAGAACGGGGTCGCCGAGGTAGCCGGCGCTCATCGCGCCGTCGCGGAGCATCACGAAGTGCCGGCCGGCGTGTTCGGACTCGGCGACGGTGATCTCGGCGAACAGCCCGGTGATCGTCTGCAGGAACCATTCGCGGTGCTGCACGACCGCCCGGTGGACGGGGTGGGCGGGGTCGGGGAATTCGGCCGCCGCGTTGAGGAAGGCGCAGCCCCGGTAGCCGGGCGAACGGATCTGGGCGACCAGGGAATCGCGGATGCCGCGCAGGATGCCGTCGGCCGTTTCGTGCGCGGCCGTCAACGAGCCGATCTGGGTGCGGATCGCCTGGTCGACGCTGTCGATATAGGCGACGGCCAGCTCCTCCTTGCCGCGGAAGTGGCGGTAGAAAGTGGCGTTGGTGACCTTGGACTCGGCGACCAGGCGGTCGACGCCCACCGTGTGGATGCCCTCCGCGTAGAAGAGCCGGGCGGCGGTGCCCAGCAGCCGCTCCCGGGCCGCGGAGACCTTCTTGCCCGTGGCCCTGTCGGTACCGGTGTCCGTCTTTGTCATATTCTCCAGCATAACGGGTAGAACGCTCTTTCTTGTGTGTCGTGCAGCTACCCGGGCGCCGGGCCGGTCGCACTCCGGCCTCGCGTCCGCCTCACGCCGGGTCGGGCAGCCAATTGCCGTGGAAGCCGAACGGGACCCTGCGGGGGAGGTGGACCGTGGCTATCGGCGGTGCGGCGAGCCGGTCCGCGTCCAGGACGACGAGGTCGCTGGTGTCGGTGGCCGCGTCATGGACGAAGGTGAGCAGCCAGCCGGGCCCGCCGGGGCGGTCGTCGGCCGGGGCGAAGGCGGCCTCGCCCGGAGTGCGGCCCGCGGCGAAGGTGTGGCTGTCGGCCGTACCGCCGCGCAGGTCGTAACGGGTCACGGCGCCGGGCCGCGGACTGCCGGGGGAGCCCGCCGTGGTGACATGGCCGTACCGCGCGTCCAGGCCGGCCAACCGGTCGTCGGCGCGGGGGAATTCGCACGGCCGGTCGTCCACCTGCTCCTCGGTGACCGTGCCCGCGGCCAGGTCGAGCGTCCACCGCCACAGCGTCGCCGGGACGGCGGGCAGTGCGGGGCTCGCGTGGTGCGGATAGCGGGCCACGTACAGCACGATCCGGTCCGGCCCCGCGTCGTACGCGTTGAGCGCGTGGAACACGTAGCAGGGGTCGATGTCCAGCCACCGCACGTCCCCGTACGGGTCGTCCCGCCGCAGCACGCCCAGCCGCGCGCCGTAACCGGGGTCCCACGCGTAGGGCAGTCCGGCGCCCGGGCGCATGGCCGTCGCGAGGTCGAAGACGACCGGCAGGTCCATGAAGACGACATGACCTGCCGTCAGATGGAAGTCGTGCGTCATCGTGTGCGCCGGGACGTCGACGGGCCTGCTGACCGTCAACTCCCCCGCCGCGTCCGCCCGGTGATACGTCAGATAGGGCGGCCGGAGCCCGCCGTAGCCGAAGAAGTGCAGCTCCCCGGTGGTGGGGCAGGTCTTCGGGTGCGCGGTCATCGGGGTGGTCAGCCGCCCGCCGAAGTCGTACGGCCCGACCGTCTCCCACTCGTGGCCCGGGCGGTGGTCCAGCTCGTACGGGTAGGAGGACTCGACCAGCGCCAGGGTGCGGCCCGCGTGCCGGACCACATGGGTGTTGGCGACCGAGGCGGTGAAATCCGCCTCCCCCCGCTCGTCGTATATCCGCGCGCCGTCGGTGAACGTCGATGTCCTGACCCACCGGTTCCGGTACGACGTGGCCCTTCCGTTCTCCAGCCGCACACCGTGGACCATGCCGTCGCCGAAGAACCAGTGCGGCGAGGCGGCGTCCCGCGGATTGGGGCCGTTGCGCAGATACCAGCCCGTCAGCTCGGGCGGGATCGCCCCGGTGACCGGGAGATCGTACGCGGTCAGTTCGTCGGTGACCGGGGCGTAGTTCCCGGCCAGGTGCGGCGGGGTGTGCTGTGCGGTGGCCATGGCGGTCAGATCTCCTCGACGTCGGCAGTGGTGTCGCTCGTGGTCGTGGTCGTGGCGGCGGTCGTGGCTGCGGCGGTCGCGCGGGCCCGGACGCGGGCGGGGTAGCGGGCGGTGAAGACCGCCGGGACGGCGAAGCCGGCGATCTGCACCGGGATCGACACCGCGTGGCCCAGCCCGGCGGCCGAGACGGCGGCGAGGACGCCGGAGGTGACGGTGAAGGCGAGCGCCCACGCGGTGGTGATCACCACGTTGACCCGGAGGAAGACCGGGTTGTGCCACATCTCGGCCGGCACCTGGCGGCGGGCTATGCCGAGCGTGAAGGGCCGCTTCACCGCGAGGGTCGCCCAGGCCGTCACCGCGAGCCAGCCGGTGGACAGCGTGCCCGTGTAGTCCTGGAGCCCGCTGTTGGTGCGGGCGAAGGCGACGGCGGTCAGGACGACGAAGAACAGGACCGTGCTGCGCTCCAGGATCAGCGAGTCGGCGGCGGCGCCCGACTTCCTGGCCAGGACGATCAGCCGCAGCCCCAGGACCAGGCCCGCGAGCGCTCCCCACTGCCAGCCGAACGACGACACGACCGCGAAGGCGATCCAGGGAACGAAGCCGCGCAGGTAGTTCATGGGAATCCTCCGGGTCCGCGACCGGGCGCTCCACCCGGCCGTTCATTCATCATCCACTCTCGACATGTCAAAAGTAGAAGGTCGCCGATTGACCTGTCAAGAGTGGAAGGTAGAATCACCCTCATGAGTCTTCGCCACGCGGTCCTGGGCCTGCTCGCCGAACGTCCGGCCAGCGGCTACGACCTGATGAAGAGGTTCGAGTCGTCCCTCAGCAACGTCTGGCCCGCGACGCAGAGCCAGGTCTACGGGGAGCTGGGCAAGCTCGCCACGGCCGGCCTGCTGACCGTGGCGGCGGAAGGCCCGCGCGGGCGCAAGGAGTACGCGATCACCGAGGAGGGCCGGGCCGAGCTGCACCACTGGCTCATCGAGACCGAGCCCGAGCGCTTCCGCCGCAGCGAGGTGCTGCTGCGGGTGTTCTTCCTCGGCTCGGTCAGCCGGTTCGAGGCGCACACCTATCTCGAACTGGAGGCGGCACGCTCCGACCGCTTCCACGAAGCGCTCAAGGACCTGGAGGGATCGGTGGAGTGGGGGGACGACCAGATGTCGGTCTACGGGCGGCTGGCGCTGGAGTACGGCCTGCGGCAGACGGCGATGCAGGCGGAATGGGCCCGATGGGCGGCACGGCAGATTTAAATGCGCTCAACGGTGGCAGCGCCCCGGGAACCGGGGCAGGGTGGTGTGCGTTGGAGTCATTGGGCAAAGGAATCGTCAAGTGGCGCGGCCCGCGCCGGATTGAGCAGGGAGATCCACCATGGGTGTCAGCCTCTCCAAGGGCGGCAATGTCTCACTGACCAAGGAGGCCCCCGGACTCACGGCGGTCACTGTCGGCCTGGGCTGGGACGTGCGCACGACCACCGGCACGGACTTCGACCTGGACGCGAGCGCGCTGCTGCTCGACGCCACGGGCAAGGTCCTGTCCGACAAGCACTTCATCTTCTTCAACAACCTCAAGAGCCCCGACGGCTCCGTCGAGCACACCGGCGACAACCTCACCGGTGAGGGCGAGGGCGACGACGAGGCGATCAAGGTCAGTCTGGCCACCGTGCCCGCCGAGGTCGACAAGATCGTCTTCCCGGTCTCGATCTACGAGGGCGAGAGCCGCCAGCAGAGCTTCGGCCAGGTGCGCAACGCGTTCATCCGCGTCGTCAACCAGGCCGGCGGCACCGAGATCGCCCGCTACGACCTCACCGAGGACGCATCCACCGAGACCGCCATGGTCTTCGGCGAGCTGTACCGCAACGGCGCCGAGTGGAAGTTCCGGGCCGTCGGCCAGGGCTACGCCTCCGGCCTGCGCGGCATCGCACAGGACTTCGGCGTCAACCTCTGACGTACGCGTACTGCCCGCGGGCCGCACGCCTGACGCGCGCCCGTAGCCGCACCCGTAGTCGTAACGGCTACGGGTGCGCTGCCGCGTCCGTGTTGTAGCGGACCAGGTAGGCGGCGAAGCGGGACAGGTCCGCCGGGTCCCAGTCGGTCAGCCGCTGCTCGAAGGTCTCCAGGCGGCTGACCCGGGCCGCCGCCAGGATCTCGACGCCGTGCGGTGCCAGATGCAGCACCTGGACGCGGTGGTCGGTGGCGTCCACCCGCCGCTCCAGATAGCCGAGTCTCTCCAGCGCGGCGACCTGGCGGCTGACCGTGGACTTGTCCAGCAGATAGTGCGCCGCGAGGTCGGTGGCGCGGCAGCCCTGCTGTTCCTCCAGGTGGGCGAGGATCGTGAAGGACACCAGGGAGAGTTCGGGGTGCATCCGCGCGGCCGCCGCCCGCGCCCGCCGGGCGAAGGCGGTCAGCTCGCGCTGAATCGTCTCGACGGACGTCTCCCGCGCGGGTGCCGCGGGCGTCGTCGCCGGCGTCGTCGGGACGGCCGAATCCTGCGCGGGCGTCTGGGTCACCTGTGTCATCCGTGCGCTCCACCTGCGAAGTTGCGGAACGCAACAATATCAAGCGGGCAGCGGAAGTTCGAACCAGACGACCTTTCCGACCGCCTTTCTGCTGGTCCCCCAGCGCCGCGACAGATGCGAGACCAGCGCGAGCCCGCGCCCCTGCTCGTCGTCGGCGTCCGCGCGCTGCAACTGCGGCAGATTGTGGTTGTCGTCGCTGACCTCGACCAGCAGCTTGCCGACCCGCATCAGCCGCAGCTCGACCTCGTACGACGCGGCCCTGATCGCGTTCGTCACCAACTCGCTGACCAGCAACTCCGTGGTGTCGCTGAGCCGTTCGAGACCCCAGGCGGCGAGCTGGCGCCGGGTCAGGTCCCGGGCCCTGGCCACCTCCGACTGGTCGAGCCGCAGCGTCCACTTGACCACGTCCTCCGGCACGATGCCCTCGAACCTGGCGACCAGCAGCGCCACGTCGTCCCTGCGGTCCTCCGAATGCAGCCGGCCCAGGATCTGCCCGCAGACGTCCTCGGGCGTCTGCTCCGGCTCGATCACCGTGGCGCACAGCGCGGCGAGCCCGGCGTCTATGCCCTCCCCGCGCACCTCCACCAGACCGTCGGTGCACAGCACCAGCCAACTGCCGTCCGGCACCGGGATCTCCACCGTCTCGAACGGCACCCCGCCGACGCCGATCGGCGCGCCGCCCGGGATCTCCAGCAGCTCGCTGCGCCCGTCGTAGCCGGCCAGCACCGGCGGGATGTGTCCGGCGTTGGCGAGCGTGAGCGACCGGTGGATCGGGTCGTAGACGGCGTAGACGCAGGTGGCGAGGTGTTCGGTGCCGAGCCGGTGGGCGAGGTTGTCCAGGTGCCGCAGCACCTGCGCGGGCGGCAGGTCGAGGGCGGCCATCGTGATGACCGCGGTACGGAACTGGCCCATGACGGCCGCCGCCTGGAGCCCGTGGCCCATCACATCGCCGACGATCAGCGCGACGCGCCCGCCGGGCAGCTGGATGGCGTCGAACCAGTCGCCGCCGACCTGGGCCTGTCGGTCCCCCGGCATATAGTGATGCGCGATGCGCACCCCGGGGATCCTGGGCGGCCGGGCGGGCATCATCGAGCGCTGCAAGGTGGCGGCGGCGCGCGATTCCAGGCGGTGCAGGCGGGCGTTGTCGATGTGCACGGCGCCGCGCGCGACGATCTCGGTGGCGGTGGCGGCGTCCCGCGCGTCGAAGGGGCGGCGGCCCGGGCCGCGCAGGAAGCAGACCCGGCCCAGGACGGTGCCGCGCGCGGTCAGCGGCGCCACGATCATGGAGTGCCCCGGCAGCAGCGGGCCGAGCGCGGGCACCCCGAGGTCCAGCGCTATGTCGGGCGCGACCGCCGGGTCCACGACGGGGACGAGGACATGGTCGCCGAGCCGTGGCACGATCCCGTCGACGGCGAGCGAGAGCAGCTCGCCCTCCGGCAGCGCCGTCTCCCACGGTCCCGGCGCGCCCTCGTGGGCGATGGCGACGCGCCTGACCAGTACGGTCGCGGCCGGTGCGTCGTCCTTGGGCGGCTCGGAGTCGGAGAAGAGCTGATCCACGATCAGGACGGCCGCGAAGTCCGCGAAGCGCGGCACGGTCACCGCGCACAGCTCGCGGGCGGTGGTCTGCAGATCGAGCGTGGAGCCGACGACGGAGCCCGTCTCGCGCAGCAGCGCCAACTGCTCGTCCAGCGCGTTGCCCGGCAGATGGGGCGCGTACGGGCGGCCGAGCGGGTACGTGCCGTTGCCGGTCGGCGCATTCGGCGAGCCCGGTGCGCCCGGCGCATGCGGCGTGCCGGACGGGGCGAGGTGCGGGTGGCCGCCGAGCACCGGGGCGAGGCCGGGCAGCGGCGGCTGGCCGACCAGCGGTTCCTGCGGGTCGAGCGTGCCCGGGTCCGCGGACAGCGAGGTGAGGGAGGGGAAGGGCACGGCGGTCAGCGCGGAGGCGCTGGAACGGTCATCGGCGGTGCCGGTGCCGGTGCCGGGGCTGTTGTCAGCGGCCTCGGCCGGTACGGGACCGGCACCGTTGGGTACGGACGCGCCGCCCGGCGCGGAAGGCTTCGGTGCGGCGCCGGGCCGCGGTCCCGGCAGGAGTTCCCTGCGCAGGGAGCGGTCCGTACGGTCGGCGCGGGCCGCGGCGGCCAGGAGCGCGTAGTCGTGCGGGGTGACCGGGAGCCGGGTGCCGCCGTCGACTTCGAGGGCCGGGGGACCGAGCGGCGCGATCTGCCGCAGCAGCCGGTCGAGCCGTCCGGCGCTGACGCCCGGCAGGACACTGCTCAGCCGGGCCGCAAGCGACAGTGCCTGGGCCTGGTCGACCGTGGGACCGAGGACGGCGGCCACCGAGATGTCCTGGCGCTGCGGGCCCTCGGCCGTGTACGGGAGTAAGCGTCCGCCGAGCGCGATCCGCAGGCTCCCGGTCCGCAGCGGCTTGGCGTGCGCCGCGATGGCCAGCAGGCTGTGGCCGCCGGGCTCCGCGATCCGGTAGGTCCACCACAGGACGTCCTTCAGCGTGCCGTCCCGGTCGGTGGCGGCGAGCGCACCCGCCCACGCGGGGTGCGTGAGGTCGTCCAGCAGGTCGAGGGTGTCCTGATGCGGCGCGGCGGACGTACGGACCGCGCCCGCGGCGGCCCTCGCGGGCGTCAGCAGCCCGGAGGCACGATGGCCGAAAACATGCTCCCAGCGGTGCCCGAACAGCTCCTCCGCGCCCCGGTTCCAGTACGAGATCCGGCCGTCCGGATCGACGCAGAGGACTGCGAGGCGCAGCAGCGCGGACACACCGGCGTCGCCCGCGGGCGCCGGCCTCGGCACTGCGGGCGCGGCCGCCGTATCGGTGTCGCGCCCGGCCTCGGTCCTGACCTCGGCCCCGACGTCGGCTTCGGCTTCGTTCACGGACTCGTCCTTGGCGTCCTCGGCCGACGGCGCACCCGCCCCGTCCGCGGTGCCGCCCTGCGGGTGGCCGGCGGCATGGCTGCGCCGCCGCGGGTGCCGTTCGGTGTCCCGGCGCGTCCGGTCGGCCGGTGGCGCGGCCTGATCGGCCGGGCCGTGGTCGAGGTGCTCCGGATGTTCCGGGTGATCGTGGAGGTCCTGCTGTTCGCGCTGTTCGTAGCGGGCGGATCGGTCCGCCGGATGGTCTGCGTCGCTGGTAGCGGGCTGCCGGGTGATCTCGTCCAACGTCGTGCACCTGCGGTTCGGCGCTGAGTAGGGTCCTGGCATCAAGGCAAGCACGAAACCCTGGGCGGGGTCGACCTATTGGCCGGATTACCCCCAGCGGTGGCGTTTTGGCATGCCGTGCGTTGACCCGACCGCCGTGCGCGGTGCGGGACCTGGGGAGGGTGACGGTGGGGACGAGAGTGCCGCACGTGGCGGGGTTCGCGCGATGGCCGCATGAGGCGTCGCCGAAGCGGGCGGGCAAGGCGCTGCGCGAGAAGGTGCCGCGCGCGGCGCACCGCGGCGGGCGGCTGGACAGGGCCCGTTCCGACGCTGGTGCCGGCCTCGGGCCCGCCATCGAATCCGGTCGCGGGTCCGCCATCGGATCCGGCCTCGGGTCCGGTCCGGGCGGCGGACCCCGGGCCGCCGCGCTCCAGGCGGTCGACGACTCCAACGCAGGCCGGATACCCGAGCTGATACCGCTGCGCGTCGGCCGGATGGCGGCGAGCCCCTTCGCCTTCCTGCGCGGCTCGGCCGGGCTGATGGCCGCCGACCTCGCCGGGGAGCCGGTGACCGGTATCGGCGCGCAGATCTGCGGTGACGCGCACGCCGCCAACTTCGGGCTCTACGCCGACGCCCGGGGCCGGCTCGTCATGGACGTCAACGACTTCGACGAGACCGTCGTCGGCCCCTGGGAGTGGGACGTCAAGCGGCTGGCGGCCTCGCTGGTGCTGGCCGGGCGGGAGGCGGGCGCGGCCGAGGACGTGTGCCGGGCGGCGGCGTACGACGCGGTCGGCGCGTACCGCCGCACCATGCGGCTGCTCGCGAAACTGCCGGTGCTCGACGCCTGGAACGCCATCGCCGACGAGAAGTTGGTCACCCACGCCGACGCCAAGGACCTGCTCGGCACGATCGAGCAGGTCTCGGCGAAGGCGCGGCGCAACACCAGCGCCAAATTCGCCGCCCGCGCCACCGAGGCGGTGGACGGCGGCGGCCGGCGCTTCACGGACGCGCCGCCCGTGCTGCGCCGGGTCGCCGACCGGGAGGCGGCGGCCGTCGCGGGCGCGCTCGACGGCTATCTGCGCACCGTCGGCGAGGACCGGCTGCCGCTGCTCGCCCGCTACGCCGTGCACGACGTGGCCTTCCGCGTCGTCGGCACCGGCAGCGTCGGCACCCGGTCGTACGTGGTGCTGCTCCTCGACCACCTGGGGGAGCCGCTGGTCCTCCAGATCAAGGAGGCCAGGCCGTCGGCGCTGCTGCCGTACGTGGCCAAGGCCGGTTTTCCGGCCGATCCGGTCGCGCACGAGGGGCGCCGGGTCGTGCTGGGCCAGAAGCGGATGCAGGTGGTCAGCGACATCCTGCTGGGCTGGACGGAGGTGGACGGGCTGCCGTATCAGGTGCGGCAGTTCAGGAACCGCAAGGGCAGCGTCGATCCGGCCGCGCTGGAGCCCGGCCTGCTGGACGACTACGGGCGGATGACCGGCGCGCTGCTGGCCAGGGCGCACGCGCACAGCGCCGACCCGCGGCTGATCGCCGGTTACTGCGGCAAGAGCGAGGCCCTGGACGAGGCGGTCGCGGACTTCGCCGTCGGCTACGCGGACCGTACGGAGGCCGATCACGCGGATCTGCTGGCGGCGATCCGTTCCGGGCGGCTTCCGGCGGAGCTCGGCGTGTAGTCGTGGTCCTACCCGGGCGGCTCCGGTCCGACCGAGGGCGGGGCGGCTTGGGGAGGTTCTGGGTGGGTTTCCGGGGGATCCTGTGAAGACGGCGACACGGTCGTCGATGGCGTGATCCGTCCGTCGGGCCGCCCGGACAACCGTGCGGCCCCGCGAAGATCGGCCGTGCAGGGCCTAGGCTGTCCGGGTGACCAACAGCTCAGGAACCGAGTCCTCCGCCTCCTCCGCCACCTTCGCCGCCGCTTCCGAGCCCGGTTCGCAGGACCGGCTGGCGAAGGCGGTACGCGCGGCTGAGCAGGCACTGATCGAGTTCGAGATCGCGGTGGAGACCTTCCGGGTCGAGGTCGAGAACTTCTCCCGGCTGCACCACCAGCGGCTCGGCCCGATGTACGCGCGGCTCGACGAACTGGACGCGCTGGTCGCCGAGGCCGTCGCCGCGCACAGCGGTGAGCGCGAGGACATCGAGCGGGCCTGGGAGGCCAGGGCGCTGGTCATGCCGATGCCCGGCATCGAGGAGCTGTTCGGCGGGCTGCTCGGCTCCGACGGGGTACGGCCGGCCGACGACCCGAATCCGCCGCGCCGGGTGCGGCCCGGCAAGGAGGCGCAGCGCCTCTACCGCGAACTGGCCCGCAAAGCGCACCCCGACCTCGCCCAGGACGAGAGCGAGAAGGAGCGGCGCAGCGCCTTCATCGCGCGGGTCAACGAGGCGTACGCGTACGCCGACGAGGACGCGCTGCGGGCGCTGGCCGAGGAGTGGGAGGCCGGGCCGGTGCCGGAGGAGGCGCTGCCGACCGAGGCCGAGGTGCTCTACGCGCGGCTGGAGTGGCTGGCCGAGCGCAAGGAGCAGCTCGCGGCGATCGCGGCCGAACTGGACGAGAGCGCGATCGGCCAGATGATGAAGCTGTCCCCGGACGACCCGGACGCGCTGCTCAACGAGATCGCCGAGCAGCTCCTCACCCAGGTCGGCGAGCGCGAGGCACGGCTGGCCGAACTGGTGAAGGAGAGCGGCGGCGAGTAGCCCCCCTCCGCCCGGGGCCGCCCGCCTCCGCCCGCCTCCGCCCGCCTCCGCCCGTGCGAGGGCGGGCAGCTCGTACGGGTCGCGGCTGAGGTAGTTTTCAGATCAGCCGTTGATCCCCGTGCCCAGGAGGCCGCGTCCGATGTTCCACTCCGACCTGCCCGCGGTGGATGCCGCCGCCGTACCGGCCGACGCCATCGTCCTCGACGTGCGGGAGAACGAGGAATGGGCCGCCGGGCACGCCGAGGGCGCTGTGCACATCCCGATGGGCGAGGTCGTCTCACGGATCGGCGAGGTGCCGGAGGGCGGCCGGGTGCACGTGGTGTGCCGGGTCGGCGGCCGGTCCGCCCAGGTCGCGCAGTACCTGATCGCCCAGGGCGTCGACGCGGTGAACGTCAACGGCGGCATGCTCGACTGGGAGGCCGCCGGCCGCCCCGTCGTGGACAGCAGCGGCGAATCCGGCTTCGTCCTCTAGCCCGACTGCCCGACTGCCCGACTGCCCGACTGCCCGACTGCCCGCGCCGGCGGTCAGGCGTCGAAGTCGACCTCGACGACGGACGTCACCGGGTGCGACTGGCAGGCCAGCACATAACCGGCCTCCGTCTCCTCCGGCTCCAGCGCGAAATTGCGGTCCATCCGCACCTCGCCGCTGACCAGCCGCGTCCGGCAGGTCCCGCAGACCCCGCCCTTGCAGGCGTACGGGGCGTCCGAGCGGTTGCGCAGCACCGTGTCCAGCACCGACTCCCCGGCCAGCGACGGCCACTGCCCGCCGCGCCCGTCCAGCGTCGCCCGTACGGTACCGCCGCCGGGTATCGGCTCGGCCGCGGTCGCCGCCGCCGGGACCTCGTCCACATGGAAGATCTCCTGGTGGACCCGGGAGCGGGGGACGCCGAGCGTGCGCAGCGCCTTCTCCGCGGCGCCGACCAGGCCCAGCGGACCGCACAGATACCAGCCGTCCACCGCGTCCACCGGCATCAGCGCCGGGAGCAGGGCGGCCAGCCGCTCCGCGTCCAGCCGGCCCGAGGGCAGCCCGGCCTGCTGCTCCTCCCGGGACAGCGCGGACACCAACTGGAAACGGTCGGGCCACCGGTCCTTGAGGTCCGCCACCTCCTCCAGGAACATCGTGGACGCAGCCGTCCGGTCACTGCGCACCAGGCAGAAACTCGCTCCCGGCTCACGGGCCAGCACGGTCGCCATCTGCGACAGCACGGGGGTGATGCCACTGCCGCCGACCACCGCGGCGTACCGCCCCGGCCGCGGCTCCAGCACGAAGCGGCCCGCGGGCGTCATCACGTCCAGCACATCGCCGGCCGCCAGTTCCTTGAGCGCGTAGGTGGAGAATTCGCCCTGCTCGACCAGCCGCACCCCGACCCGCAACCGCCGCGGCCCGTGGTCGGTCGGCACCGGGTCGCACAGCGAGTACGTACGGCGGATCTCGGCGCCGTCGGCGAACCGGCGGATCGCGATGTGCTGGCCCGGCGCGTAGCGGTACTCGGCGCGCAGTTCCTCGGGGACCTCGAAGGTGACGGTCACCGAATCGTCCGTGAGCGGGCTGACCTCCGTCACCCGGAGCGGATGGAACATTCACAGCTCCTTGAAGTGGTCGAAGGGCTCATGGCAGGAGTCGCAGCGGCGCAGCGCCTTGCACGCCGTGGACGAGAAGCGGCTCAGCATCCGGGTGTCGGTGGAACCGCAGTGCGGGCAGCGCACCCGCAGCTCCACGGCGACCGGCCCGCCGGCCGCCTCGTCCGCGCCGCCGGACAGCGGGCGCGGCGGCGCCACCCCGTGCTCGGCGAGCTTGCGGCGGCCCTCCGCGCTGATCGCGTCCGTCGACCAGGCGGGGGAGAGCACCGTGCGCACCGCGACCTCGGACATGCCGTGCGCCGTCAGCACCTCCCTTATGTCGGTGGCCATGGTGTCCAGCGCGGGGCAGCCGGTGTACGTCGGCGTCAGCTCGACCTCGACCCGGCCGGGCCCGGTCACCCGCAGCCCGCGCAGTATCCCCAGCTCGGCCAGCGAGACCACCGGCAGCTCCGGGTCCGGCACCTCCCCGGCCAGCCGCAGCAGCTCCTCCTCGAGTCCGCTCGCCGTCCCGGCGGCCGACCCCTGCCCGGTCACCATGACGCCCCCGGGTGGGCGCGATGCAGATGCTGCATCTCGGCGAGCATCCGGCCGAACGCCTCCGTGTGCACGCCCTGCCGCCCGGCCCCGGCCGCCCAGGGCGTGCGGTCGGCGCCCTGCGGCACCTCCAGGGTCGCCCGGCCCAGCACCGCCGTGACGCGCTCCAGCCACGGTGCGCGCAACCCGGCGAGGTCGACGTCCAGGCCGTCGAGCGGCTCGAACAGCTCGCCGGTGTAGCGCCACAGGCCGTCCACCGCGTCCTGCATCCGCCGGTGGCTCTCCTCGGTGCCGTCGCCGAGCCGCAGCGTCCAACGCTCGGCGTGGTCGCGGTGGTAGGCGACTTCCTTCACCGCCTTGGCCGCGAGCGGCGCCAGCGCACTGTCGCCGGCCGCGAGCGCGGTGAACAGCAACTCCTGGTGGACCGAGAAGAACAGCTGCCGGGCGATCGTCTCGGCGAAGTCGCCGTTCGGGCGCTCCACGAGCTGCACATTGCGGAATTCGTGCTCCTCGCGGCCGAACGCCAGCTCGTCCTCGTCACCGACCAGCGAGAGCAGGGTGCGGGCCTGCCCGAGCAGGTCGAGCGCGATGTTGGTGAGGGCGACGTCCTCCTCGAGCACCGGGGCGTTGCCCGCCCACTCCCCCAGCCGCTGGGCGAGCACGAGCGCGTCGTCGCCGAGCGCGAGCGCCGCGGGGGCGGCGGCCCGCACCGGACGCGGGGCGGCGACCGACACCGAGCCGGGCGCCGTACCGGATGTCGTGCCGGAGGGCGGGGGAGCCGGCGTGGACTGCGGCTGGGCGGTCACAGGTGTTTCACCCCTTCCGGGATCTCGTAGAAGGTCGGGTGCCGGTAGGGCTTGTCGGCGGCCGACTCGAAGAACGGGTCCTTCTCGTCGGGGGAGGAGGCGGTGACCGCGGACGACGGCACCACCCAGATCGAGACGCCCTCGGCGCGGCGGGTGTAGAGGTCCCGCGCATTGCGCAGGGCCATCTCGGCGTCGGGGGCGTGCAGGCTGCCCGCGTGGCTGTGGCTCAGGCCGCGGCGGCTGCGGACGAAGACCTCCCACAGCGGCCAGTCCCCGCTCGTCTGCCCGGTCATGCCTGTGCCTCCCCGTGCTTGGCCGCGTATGCGGTGGCCGCCTCCCGGACCCAGGCGCCGTTGTCGTGTGCGGCGCGGCGCCGGTTGATCCGCTCCTCATTGCACGGCCCGTTGCCGCGCAGCACTTCCTGGAACTCGCTCCAGTCGATCTCTCCGTAGTCGTGGGCGCCGCGCGACTCGTTCCACCGCAGGTCGGGGTCGGGGAGAGTGAGGCCGAGCACCTCGGCCTGCGGGACGCATATGTCCACGAAGCGCTGCCGCAGCTCGTCGTTGGAGTGCCGCTTGATCTTCCAGGCCATCGACTGGGCGGAGTGCGCGGACTCGTCGTCCGGCGGGCCGAACATCATCAGCGAGGGCCACCACCAGCGGTTCACCGCGTCCTGCGCCATCGCGTGCTGCGCCGCCGTGCCGCGGCTGAGGGCGAGCAGCAGCTCGTACCCCTGCCGCTGGTGGAAGGACTCCTCCTTGCAGATCCGCACCATGGCGCGGGCGTAGGGGCCGTAGGAGCAGCGGCACAGCGGCACCTGGTTGGTGATCGCGGCCCCGTCCACCAGCCAGCCGATGGCGCCGACGTCGGCCCAGGTCAGGGTGGGGTAGTTGAAGATCGAGGAGTAGCGCTGACGGCCGGCGTGCAGCTTGTCGAGCAGTTCGTCGCGGCCGACCCCGAGGGTCTCGGTGGCGCTGTAGAGGTAGAGCCCGTGCCCGGCCTCGTCCTGCACCTTGGCCATCAGGATCGCCTTGCGGCGCAGCGAGGGGGCGCGGGTGATCCAGTTGGCCTCGGGCTGCATCCCGATGATCTCGGAGTGGGCGTGCTGGGCCATCTGACGGACGAGGGTGGCCCGGTAGGCGTCCGGCATCCAGTCGCGCGGCTCGATCCTGGTGTCTTCGGCCACCGCGGCGTCGAACGCGGCCCGGAGGGCGTCCTGCCCCGTTGCCACCGCTTCCCCGGCGGTCGCCGCCGGTGCTGCCGTCGTCGTCATGCGGACCCCTCCTTCGTGTCCTTCGTGCTCCCCTACCGCCCGACCGATCGTTCGGTTGATTCTATCGTCGGGTGCCGCGCCCTGGGGTGTCAAGGCCGCCCCTCCTGCCTGTGGATAACTCGGTAATCTCCCCGCCGGGACGCGCGGTGGGTAGCGTGCTCCCCGGCAGGCGTGCGTGCCCGACTCGCGTGGGATGCCCGGCAGGGCGAGAGCGGAGAGACGATGGAGCCATTCGAGGGGCCGCCGCCCCGTACCGCGGCGCTGTCGACGCCCGGGCGCATCGCCGTCGCGGTGGCGATCGGCACCGTCGCCGTCGGCGCGCTGTTCCACCTCGGCATGGTGTTTCTGCACGTCGCGCCGTCGAACACCCTCAGTAAAGAGCACACTCAGGCGGTCAGCGACTACGTCTATCCGGAGTTCGAGCAGAACTGGAAGCTGTTCGCGCCGGAGCCGCTGCAGCAGAACATCCACGTCCAGGCCCGCGCCGAGGTGCGTGGTACCGACGGGAATCTGTCCACCACCGGCTGGGTCGACCTCACCGGGCAGGACATCGACGCGATGCGCCACAACCCCTTCCCCAGCCACACCCAGCAGAACGAGTTGCGCCGGGCCTGGAGCTTCTACACCGACACCCATGACGACAAGGAGCAGCCCAACTCCGGCGACCGCAGCGACATGAGCCGTACGTATCTCCAGCGGATCGTGCGGGAGCGGTTCGGCCCGCGGCTGAACGGTGGGGACGTCGTCCGCGTCCAGGCCAGGTCCGCGACCACGCCGATCCCCCAGCCGTCCTGGGGCGGCACCCGGCAGCCCGCCCCCGGGACCGTCTACCGCGAACTGCCCTGGTGGCCCGTGAACGCCGCCCCGGCGGCGCAGGAGAACGCCTCATGAGCGCGCACGACTCCCCGGTCCCCTCGCCCTTCGCCGGCCTCGGCCGCGGACTGGACCGCGCCGTCACGCGCGGCATGAACACGGTCACCGGTGGCGCGATCGCCCCTTACCAGAGCGCGATCGTCCGCATCGGCTTCTCGCTGACCTGGCTGCTGTTCCTGCTGCGGGAATTCCCGCACCGCGTCGAGTTGTACGGGCCCGACGCCCCCTGGAGCTGGGACCTCGCCAAGCAGCTGGTCGCCGGGAACCACGCCTTCACCGTGCTGCTGTGGACCGACAGCCGCGCCTGGTTCGAGATCGTCTACGCCTTCGCGATCGTCGCGTCCGTGATGCTGCTGCTGGGCTGGCGGACCCGCACCGCGTCCGTGCTCTTCATGATCGGCGTGCTGTCGCTGCAGAACCGCAGCGTCTTCGAGGGCGACGGCGGCGACAACGTCATCCACCTGATGGCGATCTACCTCGTCTTCACCCGCTGCGGCAAGGTCTGGTCGCTCGACCGGCGGCTCGCCGTGCGCAGGGCCGCCAAGGCCGCAGACGTCGGTGGGGCCGCGGACCTCGGGAAGGCGACGGAAGCCGGGGCCGATCCGGTCGGGATCGCGCTGTGGACGGTGTTCGGGGTCGCGCTGCTCGCGGCGTCGCTGGCGGGAAAGCTGAGCACCGGCTGGGCGCTGCTGTTCTGGGCCTTCTGGCTGATCCAGGCGGTGTGGTGGGCAGTGCGGCGGGTCGCGCCCGGGGAGCCGCACACGGTGCTCGACATCATCGCCGACATCGTCCACAACGGCGCCATGCTCGTGATCGTCGTCGAGGTGTGCCTGATCTACTCCACGGCGGGCTGGTACAAGATCCAGGGCGGCGCCTGGCAGGACGGCACCGCGCTGTACTACCCGCTCCATCTGGACGACTTCTCCCCCTGGCCCGCCCTGTCGCACACCCTGGCGGGCAACGACCTGGCCGTCATGCTGATCACCTACGGCACCGTCATCGTCCAGGTCGCCTTCCCCTTCACCCTGTTCAACCGACGGGTGAAGAACGTGCTGCTGGTCGCGATGATGCTGGAGCACGCCTCCATCGCCCTCGTGCTCGGACTCCCCTTCTTCTCGCTCGCGATGATCGCCGCCGACGCCGTCTTCCTGCCGACGGGCTTCCTGGTGTGGGCAGCCGACCGGCTCCTGCGGCGGCTGCGGCCCGGTGGCGGCCGGCCCGCGGCGGTGGTCCACGAGCAGGGCGCAGCCGGGCCCGAGCAGGACGTACGGCCCGAGCAGGACGTACGGCCCGCGGGACCCGCCGATCCCGCCGTGGGACCGCCGCAGACCGGTGCCGTGACCTGAGCGCGGCCTGGCCCGGACCCCGCCGCCGGCCGCCCCGTACGCTGAGGCCATGACCGAGGACGAGGCCGCGCGGCGGTCCGGCGCCGCCGCCAGCACCGCCGATGCGACCGCCGAGGCCGCCGTCCTCGCCTGGCGGGCCGCCGAGCCGGGCGCGGTGCTGCTCGACGGCTTCCACGCCCTCAAGCACGCCCTGCGCTTCGGCGGCCGGGTGCGGACCGCACTCAGCAGCGACAAGGCGGCCGTGCTGGGGCTCGCGGCGGAACTCGCCCCCGACCTGGCCGGGGAGCTGGCCGAGCGCGTCACGCAGATCCCGGCCGCGACGCTGCGCACCCTGGTCACACGGGTGCATCCCACCGCCGTGGCCGCGCTCGCCGACCGGCGCGACCGGGCGGCCGATCTCGCCGAGCTGGCCCGGCTGCCCCGGCAGGCGCCGGTCGTCGTCCTGGACAGCCCGCGCAATCTCGGCAATGTCGGGGCGGTGATCCGGCTGGCCGCCGGATTCGGTGTCACCGGAGTGGTCACCACCGGTGATCTCGACCCCTGGCACCCCAACGCCCTGCGGTCCGGCGCCGGACTCCACTACGCGACGGCCGTGGAGCGCACGGACCCGGACGCGCTGCCGCCGGGACCGCTGTACGTCCTCGACCCGGAGGGCAAGGACATCCGCTCGGTCGGGCTGCCGGACGACGCGCTGATCGTCTTCGGCTCCGAGCGGCACGGGGTCTCCGCCGGGCTGCGCGCCCGCGCCGCCGAACTGGTGGCGCTGCCCATGCGCCCGCAGGTCTCCAGCTACAACCTCGCCACCAGCGTCGGCATGGCGCTCTACCACTGGGCGGCCACCTCCCGCTCGCCCCGGGTCCCCGGCACCCTCTGAGGACCCGGCCGCGGTGGACGGTCAGGCGGGGCGCCGCACCTCCACCACGCGGAAGCGGCTCGCGACGAACGCCCCGTCGCACAGCGCAGCGTTGGCCGCCGGATTGCCGCCGGAGCCGTGGAAGTCGGAGAAGGCCGCCGTCTGGTTGACGTAGACACCGCCGGTCAGATTCAGCGACAGCTGTGCGCTCTCCTCCCAGCAGACCTCTTCCAGGCCCCGCTCCACCTCGGCGGAGGTGGTGTAGCCGCCGACCGTCATCGCCCCCTTGTCCCGGACCGTACGGCGCAGCAGCTCCAGGGCGTCCGCGGTGGAGTCCATGGCGACGGCGAAGGCGACCGGGCCGAAGCACTCCGACAGATACGCGGCCTCGGCGTCCGGCTTGGCGCCGTCGAGCTTGACCAGCACCGGGGTCCGGACCACCGCGTCGGGGAACTCCGGGTGCGCCACCGCGCGGGAGGCGAGCGCCACCTCGCCGAGGCCCGGGGCCGCCTCCAGGCGGGCCTTGACGTCGGGGTTCACCAGGGCGCCGAGCAGGGCGTTGGCCCGGTTGTCGTCGCCGAGCAGTCCCTCGACCGCGCCCGCGAGATCCGTGACCACCTCGTCGTACGTCTTGCGGCCGGCGTCGGTGTCGATGCCGTCGCGCGGGATCAGCAGATTCTGCGGGGTGGTGCACATCTGCCCGCTGTAGAGCGACAGCGAGAAGGCGAGGTTGGAGAGCATGCCGCGGTAGTCGTCGGTGGAGTCGACCACCACGGTGTTGACCCCGGCCTTCTCGGTGAAGACCTGAGCCTGGCGGGCGTTGGTCTCCAGCCAGTCGCCGAAGGCGGTGGATCCGGTGTAGTCGATGACGCGGACCTCGGGGCGCAGCGCCAGCGTCTTGGCCAGGCCCTCGCCGGGCCGCTCGACGGCCAGGCAGACCAGGTCGGGGGAGAAGCCCGCCTCGGCCAGCACCTCGCGCGCCACCCGTACCGTCATGGCGAGCGGGAGCGCGGCCCGCGGGTGCGGCTTGACCAGCACCGCGTTGCCCGTCGCCAGGGAGGCGAACAGGCCCGGGTAGCCGTTCCAGGTCGGGAAGGTGTTGCAGCCGATCACCAGGCCGATGCCGCGCGGTACCGCGGTGAAGGACTTGCGCAGATTGAGCGGGTCGCGCTTGCCCTGCGGCTTGATCCACTCCGCGGTCTCCGGGGTGCGGACCTGCTCCACGTACGCGTACGCCACCGCTTCGAGGCCGCGGTCCTGGGCGTGCGGGCCGCCGGCCTGGAAGGCCATCGTGAACGCCTGACCCGATGTGTGCATCACCGCGTGCGCGAATTCGTGCGTCCGCGCGTTGATCCGCGCCAGGATCTCCAGGCACACCATCGCGCGCGCCTCGGGCCCCGCGTCCCGCCAGGCGGGCATCCCGGCCCGCATGGCGGGCAGCAGCACGTCCGGGTCCGGGTGTGGATACTCCACACCGAGGTCGAGGCCGTACGGGGAGCGCTCGGTGCCGGTCCAGTCGTCGGTGCCCGGCTGGTCCAGGTCGAAGCGGTGGCCGAGCAGCGCCTCGAAGGCCGCCTTGCCCTCGGCGGCGTCGGCGTACGCCTTGGGGTGTTCGGGGTAGGGCGACCAGTACGCCCGGGTCCTGACGGCATCGAGCGCCTTGTCGAGCGTGTCACGATGGCGTTCGATCAAGGTCGTGGCGGAGACAGCGGCGGACATGGCGGACCAACTCCTCGTCGAGCTGGGCTGAGTGGCTGAGACACCGCTAGATTAACCGAATGTTCGGTCGGGACAAGAGGGACGTCCCGGCCCTGTGGACAACTCGCCGATCACCCGTGAGGAGCCGTGGCAGCGTGACCGCACTCGACCGCAGCAGCACCGTCGCCGTCGTCGGCGCGGGCACGATGGGCCAGGGGATCGCGCAGGTCGCGCTGCTCGCGGGGCACCGCGTGCTGCTCCACGACGCAGTGCCGGGACTGGCCGCGAAGGCCGCCGCGGGCGTCGGCGCGCGGCTCGCCCGGCTGGCCGAGAAGGGCCGCCTGGACGCGGCGGAGCACCGCGCGGCCCTCGACCGTCTCGTGGCCGCCGACGGCATCGCGGACCTGGCTACCGCGGCGCTCGTCGTCGAGGCCGTCGTGGAGGACCTGGAGGTCAAGCGGCGGCTGTTCGCCGAGCTGGAGGAGACGGTCGGGGACGGCTGCCTGCTGGCGACCAACACCTCGTCCCTGTCGGTGACCGCCGTCGCGGGCGCCCTGCGGCTGCCCGGCCGCCTCGTCGGGCTGCACTTCTTCAACCCGGCGCCACTGCTGCCGCTGGTCGAGGTGGTGGCCGGCGCCGCCTCCGATCCGGCGGCCGTCGACACCGCCTACGACACGGCCGCGGCCTGGGGGAAGTCCCCGGTGCGCTGCGCCGACACCCCCGGCTTCATCGTCAACCGGATCGCCCGCCCCTTCTATGCCGAGGCGCTGCGCCTGCACGAGGAGCGGGCCGCGGACCCGGCCACCATCGACGCGGTGCTGCGCGAGAGCGGCGGCTTCGCGATGGGCCCCTTCGCGCTCACCGACCTGATCGGCCAGGACGTGAACGAGGCGGTGACCCGATCGGTGTGGGAGGCGTTCTTCCACGACCCCAAATTCACGCCGTCGCTCGCCCAGCGCCGCCTGGTGGAGTCCGGCCGCCTCGGCCGCAAGACGGGCCGCGGCTGGTTCGTGTACGGCGACGGCGTATCGGGCGGCGCGTCCGGCGGGGCACCCGGTGGCGCGCATGGTGCGGCCGACGCGTCCGTACCGCACACCGCCGAGCCCGCGGACCGGCCGCGGCGCGTGACCGTCGGTGACCTCGGCCCGGCGGAAGCGCTCGGCAATATGCTGCGGAAAACCGGGATCGAGATCGTCGAGGACGCGGGCGTCGACTGCTTCGAGCTGAGTGACGGAACGTCTCTCCGCCTGGCGGACGGCGGCCTGGAGCCGGGCATCCAGTTCGACCTGGCGGCCGATTACACGACGGCGACCAGGATCGCGCTCGCACGCACCCCGGAGGTGCCGGACGCAGCGCTCGCGGAGGCGACCGGGCTTTTCCAGGCGCTCGGCAAGCAGGTCAGCGTCATCCGGCCGGTGCCGGGCATGATCGTGGCGCGGACGGTCGCCATGCTGGTGGATCTGGCCGCCGACGCCGTCGGCCGGGGCGTCGCGTCCGCCGCCGACATCGACACCGCCATGCGGCTCGGGGTGAACTACCCCCTGGGCCCGCTGCAATGGGGCGAGCGGCTCACGATGTCCTGGGTGCGCGACGTATTGGAGTCGCTGCACGCGTACTACCCCAACGGTCGTTACGCGCCTTCGCTGGAAGTGCAGTGGCGCGCGTGGGCCGAGGAAGAATGATCTCCTCATGACCATGTCCAAGCGTGACACCTATACGCCGGATTCGCTGCTCGCCGTCGCCGTACGGGTCTTCAACGAGCGCGGCTACGACGGCACGTCCATGGAGCACCTCTCGCGCGCTGCGGGCATCTCGAAGTCCTCCATCTACCACCATGTGCGCGGCAAGGAAGAGCTGCTGAACAGGGCGGTGGGACGTGCCCTGGACGGCCTTTTCGGCATCCTGGACGAGCCCGGGGCGGTCGACGGGCGCGCGGTGCGCCGGCTGGAGTACGTCACACGGCGTACGACAGAGGTGCTGATGGCGGAACTTCCCTACGTCACCCTGCTGTTGCGGGTGCGCGGCAACACCACGACCGAGCGCTGGGCGATGGAGCGGCGCAGGGAATTCGACCAGCGGGTCGCGGAGCTGCTCAAGGCGGCGGTCGCGGACGGCGATCTGCGGGCCGATGTGGAGGTCCGGCTGGCCACGAGGCTGCTGTTCGGGATGATCAATTCGATCGTGGAGTGGTACCGGCCCGACACCAAGGGCGCGCTCGACCGGGAACAGGTGGCGGACGCCGTGGTGCGGCTGGCGTTCGACGGACTGCGGACACAAGCGGGCGCCTAGCCGCGGTCGTAGCCGGACCCGCGGACGCGTGCGCGGGCGGACGTGCCCGGCCGGGTATGGCCGACGCGCTGGTGAACCGGGGTGGTCCAGACCATTGACCCGTGGGGGCGGGTACCGGCACGATCCAGCCATGTTTTCCGCTGATCGATCTGTCGTGCGATTCGGACCGCCGGTGCGGGCGGTGGCCGCCTCCGCGCTGGCCGTCTCCTTCCTGCTGCTCGCCGGCTGCGGCGGCGGGGGCGGCGGCAAGGACGACAAGGCCGGCAAGGCCGACGCGTCCGCGACACCGACGGCCACGGTGAACGACTTCGGCTGCCTGTCACCCGAACAGGCCAAGAAGGGCTCGATCACTTTCCCGGGCACCGACGGCCAGGATGTCGAGGGCTATCTGGACGGCACGGGCAGCACCGGTCTCGTACTGGCCCACCAGGCGGACGGCGACGTCTGCCAGTGGGTGCCGCACGCCCAGGAGCTGGCCGCCGACGGCTACCGCGTGCTCGCGGTGAACTCGGCCGGCAGCGAGGTGCGGGAACTCACCGCGGCGGCGACCTACCTGCGGTCCAAGGGCGTGACGAAGCTGCTGCTGGTCGGCGCCTCCAAGGGCGGCACCTCTGTGCTGTCCGCCGCCGGCACCATCGCCCCGCCGGTCGACGCGGTCGTCTCGCTGTCGGCGCCCACGACCTACTCCGGCATGGACGCCTCGATGGTCGTGCCGAATCTGGCGATGCCGATCTTCTACATGGCCGCCGAATTCGACAGCCCCTTCCAGGACTCGACGAAGGAGCTGAGCAAGCTGTCGAAGAAGGCCCAGGAGAACGAGCTGACGATCGTCGGCGGCTCCAACCACGGCGTGAGCATGCTGTCCGACCCGGCGAACTACGACAAGGTCAAGACGTTCCTCAAGAAGTACGGGAGCTGATCACGGGACGGGACCGGGCGGTCGCGGGGCCCGTTCCGCCCGGTCGCCGACGACCAGGTCGGTCTCCTCGAAGACCAGCAGCGTGCGGCTGCTGAGCACGTCCTCGATGGCCTGCAGCCGGGTCAGCACCAGCTCGCGCAGGGTCCGGTTGTCGGCGGTGTGGACCAGTAGCAAAACGTCGAAATCACCGCTTACCAGGGCAATATGGGCTACACCCGGAAGGGTGATGAGTTGTTCACGGACCGTCCGCCACGAATTCTGGACGATCTTGAGCGTGATGTACGCGGAAGCGCCCTGGCCCGCCCGCTCGTGATCGACACGGGCGGTGAAACCTCGGATCACCCCGTCCTCGATCAGCCGGTTGATCCGGGAGTACGCGTTCGCCCGTGACACGTGCACGCGCTCGGCCACGGAGCGTATCGAGGCCCTTCCGTCCTCCTGGAGCAGCCGCAGGATCGTGCGGTCGATCGCGTCCAGCGGTCGGACCTCCGGGTCCTGTTCGGCCATCTGTTCTCTCGCCATCCCCCCATGCCTCCTTACCATGGACGTACTGGCTCCATCTCAAGCTGTGCAGAACCGTTTGTCCACAGGCGAAACCACCCTGTAGCCAAAATGCCTCTGGCGACCGAACAATCGGTAGGGAGCGACACCCGCTCACGCCCGATCGCTTTTCGGTCACCGACCACGAGGAGGTGCTCGCGATGACCGTGCTGGACACCCCTGCCTGGCGCCCCCGCACCGACGCCGCGCCGCTGCTGCCCGACCCGGAGCCGTACCGGCTGCTCGGCACCCCCGCCGCTGCGGAACTCGATCCCGCGCTGCTGCGCACGCTCTACGGCCACCTCGTCCGCGGCCGGCGCTACAACCAGCAGGCCACCGCTCTCACCAAGCAGGGCAGGCTCGCCGTCTACCCGGCGAGCACCGGTCAGGAGGCCTGCGAGATCGCCGCCGCTCTCGCGCTGCGGCCGAGGGACTGGCTGTTCCCCAGCTACCGCGACACGCTCGCCGTCGTCGCCCGCGGGGTGGACCCGGTGGAGGCGCTCACGCTGCTGCGCGGCGACTGGCACACCGGCTACGACCCGCACGAGCACCGGGTGGCGCCGCTGAGCACCCCGCTGGCCACCCAGCTCCCGCACGCGGTCGGCCTGGCCAGGGCGGCGCGGCTGACCGGCGACGACGTGGTGGCGCTCGCCATGGTCGGCGACGGCGGGACGAGCGAGGGCGACTTCCATGAGGCGCTGAATTTCGCGGCCGTCTGGCAGGTGCCGGTGGTCTTCCTCGTGCAGAACAACGGCTTCGCCATCTCCGTACCGCTCGACAAGCAGACCGCGGCCCCGACCTTCGCCCACAAGGCGGTCGGCTACGGCATGCCGGGACGTCTGGTCGACGGCAATGACGTGGCGGCAGTCCACCAGGTGCTGGCCGAGGCCGTCGGCCGGGCCAGGGACGGCGGCGGCCCGACCCTCGTCGAGGCCGTCACCTACCGGATGGACGCGCACACCAACGCCGACGACGCCACCCGCTACCGCGAGGACAGCGAGGTCGCCGCCTGGCGCGCGCACGACCCGATCGCGCTGCTGGAACGGGAGTTGACCGGCCGCGGTCTGCTGGACGACGAGGTCCGCGACAGCGTGGCCGACGACGCCGAGACGATGGCCTCGGCGCTGCGCGAGCGGATGCACACCGACGCGACGCTCGACCCGATGGACCTGTTCGCGCACGTCTACGCCGAGCCGACACAGCAACTGCGGCAGCAGGAGGCCCAGTTGCGGGCCGAACTGGAAGCGGAGCGGCAGTCATGACCACCGCCACCCCGGCCGCCGGCCGCACCGCGGCGCCCGCCCGCAAACCCGCCACCATGGCGCAGGCGCTCAACCGGGCGCTGCACGACGCGCTCGCCGCCGACGACTCTGTGCACGTGCTCGGCGAGGACATCGGCACCCTCGGCGGCGTCTTCCGGATCACCGACGGCCTGGCGGCCGAATTCGGCGACAGCCGCTGCACGGACACCCCGCTCGCCGAGGCGGGCATCCTCGGCACCGCGGTCGGCATGGCGATGTACGGGCTGCGGCCCGTGGTCGAGATGCAGTTCGACGCCTTCGCCTACCCGTCGTTCGAGCAACTCGTCAGCCACGTAGCCAAGATGCGCAACCGCACGCGCGGCGCCATGCCGCTGCCGATCACCATCCGCATCCCCTACGGCGGCGGCATCGGCGGCGTCGAGCACCACAGCGACTCCTCCGAGGCGTACTACGCGCACACCCCCGGGCTGCACGTCGTCACGCCCGCCACCGTCGAGGACGCCTACGGGCTGCTGCGCGCGGCCATCGCCTCCGACGACCCGGTGGTCTTCCTGGAGCCGAAGCGGCTCTACTGGTCCAAGTCCGACTGGTCGCCGGAGACACCCGCAAAGGTCGAGCCGATCGGGCGGGCGGTGGTGCGCAGGACCGGCCGCAGCGCGACGCTGATCACCTACGGGCCGTCGCTGCCGGTCTGCCTGGAGGCGGCCGAGGCCGCCAAGGAAGAGGGCTGGGACCTGGGCGTGGTGGACCTGCGCAGCCTGGTGCCCTTCGACGAGGAGACGGTCGCCGCGGCCGTGCGCGGCACCGGACGCGCGGTCGTCGTGCACGAGTCGTCCGGCTTCGGCGGCATGGGCGCCGAGATCGCGGCCCGGATCACCGAACGCTGCTTCCACCACCTGGAGGCGCCGGTGCTGCGGGTCGCAGGATTCGACATCCCGTACCCGCCGCCGATGCTGGAGCGGCACCATCTGCCCGGCGTCGACCGCATCCTCGACGCGGTGGGCCGGCTGCAGTGGGAGGAGGGGTGATGGCCGTCGTCCGCGAATTCACCCTCCCCGACCTGGGAGAAGGGCTCACCGAGGCGGAGATCGTGCGCTGGCTGGTGGAGGTCGGCGAGGTGGTCGCCGTCGACCAGCCGGTGGTCGAGGTGGAGACCGCCAAGGCCGTGGTGGAGGTGCCCTGCCCCTACGGCGGCGTGGTCACCGCCCGCTTCGGGGCGGAGGGTGACACCCTCGACGTCGGCAAGCCGCTGGTCACGGTGGCGGTCGGCTCCGGGGCGGGCTCCGGCCCCGACACCGACCTCGACACCGGCTCTACGACCAACTCTGAGACCAGCTCCACCACCGGCGCTGGCCCCGGCGGGACGGGCGCGGCCGCCGACGAGGGCTCGGGCAATGTGCTGGTCGGCTACGGCACCGGTACTGCCGTGGCGCGCCGCCGCGGCCGGGTGCGCGCGATGGTCTCGGCCGTGGGCACCGCCGAGACCGCACCCGCACCCGTGACCGCGCGGGCCGCGGACGGCACGGGCGCCGTGGCCCTCGCCCCCGGCAACTCCCCGGCGCCCGGGGGCGGAACCCCGGACGTCCAGGACGGACCCGTCGCCGTCATATCGCCCCTGGTACGGCGGTTGGCCAGGGAACACGGCCTGGACTTGCGGGCCTTGGCAGGTACGGGACCCGACGGGCTGATCCTGCGGGCCGACGTCGAGCGCGCGCTGGCGGCGCCGGACACGGCCCCGGCCCCGGAGCCGAGTGCGGGTGCGGCCGCGGCGGTGCAGGGGAGTCCGGTCGAGGGCGGCGAGCGGGTGCCGCTGCGCGGGGTGCGCGGCATGGTCGCGGACAAGCTGGCCCGCAGCCGGCGGGAAATCCCCGACGCCACCTGCTGGGTGGACGCCGACGCCACCGAACTGCTCGCGGCGCGGGCCGCGATGAACGCCGCGGGCGGCGAACGGATATCGGTACTGGCGCTCTTCGCGCGCATCGTGACGGCGGGTCTCGCCCGGTATCCCGAGCTGAACGCCACGGTCGACACCGAGCGGCACGAGATCGTACGGCTGCCGGCCGTGCACCTCGGCTTCGCTGCGCAGACCGAACGCGGCCTGGTCGTGCCCGTCGTGCGGGACGCGCACACCCGGACCACGGCGGCGCTCTCCGCCGAGATCGGCCGCCTCACGGAGGCGGCCAGGACCGGATCGCTGACGCCCGCGGAGCTGACCGGCGGCACCTTCACCCTGAACAACTACGGGGTGTTCGGCGTCGACGGCTCCACGCCGATCATCAACCACCCCGAGGCCGCGATGCTCGGCATCGGCCGGATAGCGCCCAAGCCATGGGTGAAGGACGGCGAACTCGCCGTCCGCCACGTCGTCCAGCTCTCCTTCACCTTCGACCACCGGGTCTGCGACGGCGGCACCGCGGGCGGCTTCCTCCGCTTCGTCGCCGACTGCGTCGAGTCCCCGGCCGTCCTCCTCACGGCGGTCTGACCCGGCTCACCCCGCACGCCCGGCAGACCCGGCACACCCCGGCCCGAAGGGCGGAGTCCGGCTCGCGGCCCGGAGGGGATACTCGCTGGTGTGACGAGTGGGTATGACGCCGTGGTGCTGGCCGGAGGAGCGGGGAAACGGCTGGGCGGAGTGGACAAACCGGGGCTGGCGGTCGGCGGGAGGAGCTTGCTCGACCGGGTGCTGGCGGCCGGCTCCGGGGCCGGGCGAACCGTGGTCGTCGGGCCCCGGCGGGCGACGGCGCGCGACGTGGTGTGGGCACGGGAGGAGCCGCCGGGCGGCGGGCCGTTGCCCGCGCTGGCGGCGGGCGTGGCCGCGCTGGGGCCGGAGCCGCGCGAGTCGGTGCTGGTGCTCGCCGCGGACCTGCCCTTCCTGACCGCGCGGGCGGTGGAAGGGCTGGTGGCGGCGCTGGCAGCGGCCGGTCAGGAGACCGAGGGAGTGCTGCTCACCGACGCCGGGGGACGGGAACAGTCGCTGGCAGCGGCGTACCGGACGGAGCCGCTGCGGCGCGAACTGGCCCTGCTCAGTACGGAGCACGGCGGCCTGACCGGACTGCCGCTGCGGCTGCTCACCCGGGAGTTGGCGCTGCGCACCCGGCCCGATCCGACCGGCGACGCGTCCTTCGACTGCGACACCTGGGAGGACGTGGCGGCGGCGCGGGCGCGGCTGGAGGGGAAGTCCGAGGGGTGAGCCTGTCCCACACCGGGCGCGGGATCAGGGACCATGGGGCCTGTGGTGGACGAATGGATCGCAGCAGCCAAGACCGAACTGGGCATCGAACTGGACGTGGACACCGGCGTCCTGCTCGACCTGGCCCGTGACGCGGCGCACGGTGTCGCCCGTCCGGCCGCGCCGCTGACCACTTTCCTGGTGGGGTACGCGGCAGCGAGCGCCGGCGGCGGACCCGAGGCCGTACGGGAGGCTGCGGCCAAGGCCGCCGCCCTGGCCGCACGCTGGGCCGCCGACGCGGAGTCCGCCGGGCCCGGGCCCGGCGCGGGCGGCGACAGCGACGGCGGCGCGGGGTCCGCGGGCCCAACGGGGGCGACGGGGTCCGCGGGATGAGCGGCCCCCGCCCCGGCCGTACCCCCTCCGGCGCCGGTGCCGGTGCCGGAACCGACGCCGACGACCGCGCCCTTGACGACGCCCTCGCCCTGGCCAACGAGCCGCGCCGGGCCGCGGCAGGCGGCGCCGGGAACGCCGTACGCCCGGACCGCAACGACCCGTTGGCGGTCGCGCTCGGCCTCGGCCGGGAGGACGCCGACGCCCGGCCGCCGCACACGGAACCCCGTACGCGACCCCAGGCAGGCCCGGCCCCGGACGCGGACTCGGCCCCGGACCCGGTACCGAACGCTGACCGCGACCCGGCGGCGGAGCCGTACCGCGCCGATACCACCACAACCCCGCCCGGCCCCTCCGCGCCCGCGCAGCCGGTGCGGCAGCCCGTCCAGCCCCCGCTCCCCCACGCCCACTCCCCCGTCGGGACCGTCCCCTGGGCCGAGGCGCGGCGGATCGCGCGCCGCGTCGGCCGCCGGCTCGGTACGGAGGTGCGCGACCTGGGCGAGGACGCGCTCGGCATGACGCTGGCGGGCCCCCTGACCGCCCTCACCGACCTGCCGTCCTTCGACTCCTCCGCGATGGACGGCTGGGCGGTCGCGGGCCCCGGCCCCTGGCGGCTGCGCGGCCACTCCGTACTGGCCGGACAGCAGCGCCCCGCCGAGCCGTTGCACGGCGGCCACGCCATCGCGATCGCGACCGGCGCCGCCGTGCCGACCGGCACCACCGCGGTGCTGCGCAGCGAACACGGCTGGACGCAGCGCCGTACGGACGGCGAATGGCTGCAGGTGCGTTCGCCGCACCCCGCGCCGACGCCCGGCCAGGAGGTCAGGGCGCGCGGCCAGGAGTGCCGCGGCGGCGACGAACTGCTGCCCGCGGGCACGCTGGTGACGCCCGCCGTGCTGGGCCTGGCCGCCGCGGCGGGCTACGACGAACTGACCGTCACCGTCCGCCCGCGCGTCGATGTCCTCGTGCTGGGCGACGAGTTGCTGGACCACGGCCTGCCCAGGTCGGGCAGGGTACGGGACGCGCTCGGCCCGATGCTGCCGTCGTCGCTGCGCGCCCTCGGCGCCGAAGTGACGTCCGTGCGGCGGCTGGTGGACGACGAGGAGGCGCTGCGCCGGGCGGTGAGCGACAGTACGGCCGACGTGATCGTCACCACCGGAGGCACCGCGGGCGGTCCCGTCGACCACCTCCACCCCGTACTGGCCAGGATCGGGGCGAAGTTGCTGGTCGACGGCGTCGCCGTCCGCCCTGGCCACCCCATGGTGCTCGCCGAACTCCCGTCCGGCACGCACCTGATCGGGCTGCCGGGCAATCCGCTGGCCGCCGTGTCCGGGGTGCTGACGCTCGCCGCGCCGCTGCTGCGCACCCTCGCCGGCCGCCCCGCGCCCGCCCCGTACGCGGCGCCGCTCACCGCCGACGTGACCGGGCACCCGGTGGACACCCGGCTCGTCCCGGTCGTCTTCGACGACGATTCGGCGGCCCGCCCGCTGCGTTTCTCGGGACCCGCCATGCTGCGCGGCCTCGCCGAGGCCGACGGCATGGCCGTCATCCCGCCCGGCGGCGCCCGCGCGGGCGACGACACCGCTGTCCTGGACACCGGGGCGCTCGCCCTGGCCTGGGGGAGCGGGACATGACCGCACCACTCGCCGCCGTGCGCGGCACC
This sequence comes from Actinacidiphila alni, assembly GCF_900112845.1. Classification (GTDB taxonomy): domain Bacteria; phylum Actinomycetota; class Actinomycetes; order Streptomycetales; family Streptomycetaceae; genus Actinacidiphila; species Actinacidiphila alni. Next base: position 222,140 of record NZ_FONG01000002.1, on the reverse strand, counting down.
ACCTCCCACACGGCCACCGCACACGACGTCACACGGGGGACCCGTCCATGAAGCTGCCACGTCACGACGCGGCGGCCGGCCGCGGTGGCCCTCTTCCCGGTCCTGAGCCCGGGAGCCTCGCGGAGGCGGAGGCAGCGGCCGACGGCGGGACGCCGGCCGTCAGCGGCAGCGCCTACCGTGTCGCCTTCCCGCGCCCCGCCGCCGGCCCGCTGCTCCAGGTCTCGCGCCGCCTGCTGCTCGCGCTGCTGGTCCTGGTGATCACCGTCCTGGTCGTCTACCTCGACCGCGGCGGCTACCACGACAATGCCAACGGCTCGGTGTCGTTCCTGGATTCGCTGTACTACTCGACGGTGACGCTGTCGACGACCGGCTACGGCGACATCGTCCCGTACAGCACGGGCGCGCGGCTCGCGAACACCTTCCTGGTGACACCGCTGCGGGTGATCTTCCTGATCATCCTGGTCGGTACGACGCTGGAGGTGCTGACCGAGCGGACCCGTGAGCAGTTCCGCCTCAAGCGCTGGAGGAGAACCTTGCGCGACCACGTCGTCATCGTCGGATACGGCACCAAGGGCCGGTCCGCCGCCCAGACGCTGATCGGGCGCGGCATCCCGCAGAGCCGGATCGTGATCGTCGACCCGAGCCCGAAGGTCGTGCAGGCGGCGACCGACGAGGGATACGTGGCCGTCGTCGGCGACGCCACCCGCAACGATGTGCTGATCCGCGCCGAAGTGCGGGACGCCAAGGAGATCGTGATCGCGGCGCAGCGCGACGACACCGCCGTACTGGTCACCCTGACGGCCCGTCAGCTCAACCGGCGCGCGCACATCGTCGCCTCGGTGCGTGAGGAGGAGAACGCGCCGCTGCTGCGGCAGTCCGGCGCGAACGCCGTCATCACCAGTTCCAGCGCGGCCGGCCGGCTGCTGGGCCTGTCGATGCTCAGCCCCAGCGTCGGCGTGGTGATGGACGACCTGATCACGTACGGCAGCGGCCTCGACCTCATCGAGCGGCCGGTCACCAAGGACGAGGCGGGCCGGGCCCCGCGCGACCTCCACGACCTCGTCGTCTCCGTCAAGCGCGGCCACCGGCTGCTCGACCACGACGACCCCGAGGTGACGCCGCTGCAGCTCACCGACCGGCTGATCGCCATCCACCGGGCGGGCCCCGCCGCCCCGCGGACGTGACACCTTCAGGGAGCCGGGACATCCGGGGGAACGGGGCCACGGAGGTAGCCTCGGCGGCATGTACGCGATCACTATTCCGCAGCCGGGCGGCCCCGAAGCGCTGACCTGGGCAGAGGTGCCGGACCCGGTGGCCGGGGACGGAGAGGTCGTCGTCGAGGTGGCGGCGACCGCGGTGAACAGGGCCGACCTGCTCCAGCGGCAGGGTTTCTACGATCCGCCGCCGGGCGCGGCGCCGTACCCGGGGCTCGAGTGTTCGGGGCGGATCGCCGAGGTGGGTCCCGGGGTGTCCGGCTGGGAGGTGGGCGACGAGGTGTGCGCGCTGCTCGCGGGCGGCGGCTACGCACAGAAGGTGGCGGTGCCCAGCGGCCAACTGCTGCCCGTGCCCAAGGGGATCGACCTCGTCACGGCAGCCGCGCTGCCCGAGGTCACCGCCACCGTCTGGTCCAACGTCTTCCTCACCGCCCACCTGCGCCCCGGCGAGATGCTGCTCGTGCACGGCGGGTCCAGCGGCATCGGCACCATGGCCGTCCAGCTCGGCAAGGCGATCGGCGCGACCGTCGCCGTCACGGCGGGCAGCGCGGAAAAGCTCGCCGCCTGCCGGGAGTTGGGCGCCGACATCCTGATCAACTACCGCGAGCAGGAATTCGACAAGCTCGTCACCGCCGACGTCATCCTCGACATCATGGGCGCGAAGTACCTCGGCCGGAATGTGGACACCCTCGCCGTCAACGGACGGCTGGTCATCATCGGCCTCCAGGGCGGCGTCAGCGGCGAGCTGAATCTGGCCACGCTGCTGAGCAAGCGGGCCGCCGTCGTCGCCACCTCGCTGCGGCCCCGGCCGCTGGACGAGAAGGCGACCATCGTGGCCGCCGTCCGCGAGCACGTCTGGCCGCTGATCGAGGCGGGCGGCGTACGGCCGGTGGTCGACCGTACGCTGCCGCTCACCGAGGCCGCCGAGGCCCACCGCGTGGTGGACGGCAGCACCCACATCGGCAAGGTGCTGCTGACCACCGCGTGAACGGGCGCTTTCCCGGATAACGGTCCGATACGGGTCCGGCCGCCCGGGATGCCGGAAATGTTGCCGCGTGTGACGCTGATTCCACACAGGGTTCGGAATCCCCACTGGGTTCGGCGGAGAGGCGGAACGCGTGCGGCGGGCACCCGGCAGACGAGGCGCGGTACGGGCGGCGGCGCCCGTGCTGCTGGCGGGAGCGATGGTGGTTCCGGCGGCGGGGGAGGCGTGGGGCGCCGGGCCGGTGCCCGCGCCGTCGCCGCCGGGGGCGGCGGGTTCGGACATCGTGCACGACGTGCTCACGCAGGTGGTGCCGGGGCTGACGGGGCTTGTCGGGCACGGGGTCCGTCCGGGGCCTTCTGTGCCGCCGGGCGCGGGGTCTCCTTCGGCCGCGCCGACGCCTTCGGGCACTCCCAGTGCCACGGCTTCTCCGGCTTCTCCGACTCCTCCTCCGACGGCGAGTCCTACGGCGACTCCGAGTCCGACGTCCACTTCGGCTTCGACGGCTTCGGGCAAGGTCGCGCCGCCGGGCGCCGCCGGAGTGCGGCCGCCGGCCGGGCCGTTGCGGCCGCCGTCGCCGGTCGTCACCGTCCTGCCCTCGCCCGCTGCCGGGGCCCGGCTCTCCTTCTCCGGGCGGTCCGCGTACGGCACCGGTGGCTCGGCGCCCTCCCTCGTCCCGCCGTCGCCTGCCGCGTCCCTGCCCGCTCCCGGGGCCGGGGGCACCGACCTCGTGCGGGCCGCTCCGGCCGAGGAGGGGCCTGTGGCCGTCTACGAGCCGGCCCGGCGCGTCCTGCGCATCCTTCCGCTCGGCGCGGGGCTCTCCCTCATCGGGCTCGGGCTCGGCTTTTTCGGCTTGCGCCTGCGCAGAGCCTGACCTCTCGCCCCCGGGCACGCCGGTCCTTTCCGGGCCGCCCCCGGAACCCGCACCTCTGCGGAGGAGGGTGCCCCGTCAGGGGCGCGGCCCTGTACCCGCGCGTGCGGAGGACGGCAACCCTCAAGGGGCGCGGGGAACTGCGCGGCCCGCCCCCACCGGCCGGTGGTCGCAAAAACAACAGCGTCTGCCCCGCTGGGGGCGGTTTTTGACCCGCAGCCCCGCGCGGGCTGAGCGCGCAGTTCCCCGCGCCCCTAACGAACCGCACTCCGCAGGAGGGAAGGCGGGCCTTGCGGCGGGGCGACATACTCGGTATACATACCGAGTATGTCGATCCGTCACGGCCTGCTGGCCCTCCTGGAGCGAGGCCCACGCTACGGCTTCCAGCTCCGCACCGAGTTCGAGTCCCGAACCGGCTCCACCTGGCCGCTGAACGTGGGCCAGGTGTACACGACGCTGTCCCGGCTGGAGCGGGACGGCCTGGTGGTGCCGGCCGGGGAGGACGACGCGGGCCACGCGTTGTACGCCATCACCGAGGGCGGCAGGGACGAGCTGCGCCAGTGGTTCGCGAGCCCGGTGGACCGGGCGAATCCGCCGCGCAATGAGCTGGCGATCAAGCTGGCGATGGCGGTGGGTTCTCCCGATGTGGACGTGCGGGCGGTCATCCAGGCGCAGCGCGTGCACACGATCCGGGCGATGCAGGACTACACCCGGCTCAAGGGGCAGGCCCTGGAAGCGGCGGCCGGTGAGCCCGGGACGCCCGACCGGGACGACGTGGCCTGGCAGCTCGTCCTGGACCAGCTCATCTTCCAGGCCGAGGCCGAGGCCCGCTGGCTCGACCACTGCGAGACCCGGCTCGTACGGCTGAACGCGCTGAGCCCGCGACCCGAGGCGGACGACGCCCCGGCCCCCGTACCGGCCGACGAAGAGGCGGAGAGCGCGGCCGAGGAGGACGGCGGGCTGCGCGGCGCTCTGCGACGCACCCGGGCCCGCCGCTAGCCGGCCGCGGCGTACGGCCGTCCGACCAGCGGCCGGACCCGCGGCAGCACCCGCGCCCGATCACCGGGAACACCCCGATCACCCGGAACACCCGGACCGCTCGGATCACCCCGATCACCGAGAACACCCCACGACCCCGCACACCACGACCCAGGGGGAAGCACCGCCCATGTCAGGACAGTCCGCTCAGCAGCCGTCGGCGTCACCGGCGGCACCGGCATCCGCATCCGCACCGCCCGACGCTCCCGTCCTGCGGCTGGAATCCCTCACCCGTGTGCACGGCAGCGGGGCGACCGAAGTGCACGCGCTGCGCGGCATCGACCTGGACGTACGGCCCGGGGAACTGGTGGCCGTGATGGGCCCGTCCGGCTCCGGCAAGTCCACGCTGCTGACGATCGCGGGCGGACTCGACCTGCCGACGTCCGGCCGGGTGATCGTGGAGGGCACCGATCTGACGACGGCCACCCGCAAGGAGATCGCCGCGCTGCGCCGCCGCAGCATCGGCTACGTCTTCCAGGACTACAACCTGATTCCGGCGCTCACCGCCGCCGAGAACGTGGCACTCCCCCGCGAGCTGGACGGCATCGGCGCCCGCAAGGCCCGGCGCGAGGCGCTGGCCGCGCTGGAGGAGACGGGCCTGGCCGAACTGGCGGACCGTTTCCCCGACGAGATGTCCGGCGGCCAGCAGCAGCGGGTGGCGATCGCCCGCGCGCTGGTCGGCGACCGCCGCCTGGTGCTGGCCGACGAGCCGACCGGCGCACTGGACTCCGAGACCGGCGACACCGTCCTGGCGCTGCTGCGCTCGCGCTGCGACGCGGGCGCCGCCGGCATCCTGGTCACGCACGAGCCGCGCTTCGCCGCGTGGGCGGACCGGGTGGTCTTCCTGCGGGACGGCTCCGTGGTCGACATGACGCTGCGCTCCTCCGCCGAGTCGCTGCTGACCGGCGGTGCGGCCCAGTGAGCGGCACCCCCGAACGCGGCACCCCCGAAAGCGGCGGCCCCCGGGATACGGGAAACGCCGAACCCCGCGGCACCGGCCCCCGGGACCCGGAAAGCACCGAACCCCGCGCCACCGGGTGGGCCGCGGGACTCAGCTCCTGGCGCGCCGCCATCCGTATCGCCCGCCGTGACGCCTGGCGCTCCAAGGGCCGCAGCGCGATGGTGCTGGCGATGATCGCGCTGCCGATCGTGGGCGTGAGCGCCGCCGACATCACCATCCGCAGCTCGCAGTTGAGCCCGCAGGAGCAGATCACCCGCGACATGGGCGCCGCCGACGCGCGGCTGTCGGACGGCTTCACCGGCGGGAAGCCGCTCTACCAGGACCCGAAGGCCAACACCTCGCTCTCGGTCGCGTACGCCAACACCGACCCGGACGCGCCCCCGTCCGACACGGCGGACACGGACACGGACTCGTCGAAGCCGATCGACGCGCGGGCCGGGATGCCGGCCGGCGCGCGCTGGCTGTCCGACACCCAGGTCTACGCGCAGTTCAAGACCAAATACGGCCTGCTCCAGGACCCGGTACGGGAGTTGAAGGCCGACGACCCGATCGCGCGCGGCATCACCCGGCTCGACCGGGGCCACTACCCGGCCGCCGACGACGAGGTGATCGCGACCAACGCGTTCCTCAAGTCCAGCGGCCTGCACGTCGGTTCGAAGCTGACCGTCCGCGACCTGGACCGTACGTACCGGATCGTCGGCGCGTACGACCTGCCGAGCGAGCTGAAGACCGAGCAGGTCATCGCCCGGCCCGGCGCGTTCATCGCTCCCTACCGCGCCGCGCGCAAGGCCGCGAACGCCTCGGTGCAGGACGACTACACCACCTATCTGGTGTCGGTGCCCGGCGACTTCACCTGGAAGATGGTGCAGCAGTCCAACGCCAAGGGCGTGACGGTGAAGTCGCGCGCGGTGCAGCTGCACAATCCCGCCGACTCCGACGTGCCGTTGTACCGGACCCGGCAGGGCAAGTACGCGGGCAACTACGGCGGCAGCAGCTCGGGGAGGGCCGAGGCGGTCACCGTGGCCGCGACCATCGTGGGCCTGGCGATGCTGGAGATCTGCCTGCTCGCGGGGCCGGCCTTCGCCGTCGGCGCGCGCCGCTCGCGCCGCCAGCTCGGCCTGGTCGGCGCCAACGGCGGCGACCGCCGGCACATCAGGGCCATCGTGCTCTCCGGCGGCCTGGTGATCGGCGTCGCCGCGGCCGTCAGCGGCACCCTGCTCGGTCTGCTGCTCACCTGGCTGCTGCGCTCCCCGCTGGAGAACTACGTCGGCAAGCGCTTCGGCGGCCTGACGCTGCGGCCCGCGGAACTGCTGGGCATCGCGGCCCTCGCGGTGCTCACCGGCCTGCTGGCCGCCGTCGTGCCCGCGATCACCGCGTCCCGGCAGAGCGTGCTGTCCTCGCTGACCGGCCGCCGCGGCGTACGGCACGCCAACCGGGTGCTGCCGGTGATCGGACTCGGCGCGGTCTGCCTGGGCGTCGGCATCGCCGTCTTCGGCTCGATGCGCACCGACAGCACGCTCGCCGTCGGCGGCGGCTCCGGCATCGCGGAGCTGGGCATCGTGGCCCTCGCGCCCACCCTGGTCGGGCTGTTCGGCCGGGCGGGCAAATGGCTGCCGTTGACCCCGCGGCTCGCGCTGCGCGACGCGGTGCGCAACCGGGGCCGTACGGCGCCCGCGGTCGCGGCCGTCCTGGCCGCCGTCGCCGGTTCCGTGGCCGTCGCCACCTACGCGGCCAGCTCCGACCAGGGCGACCGGGACGCCTACCAGGCCCGGCTGCCGCGCAGCGTGCTCACGGTGATGACCTCGTACGACAACGTCCGCGACCTGCCCGCCGTCCGCGCGGCGATCGAGAAGCACTACCCGGTCTCCGGCCGCGCCGACGTCTCCACCATGATCGTCGGCGATGTGAAGTGCCAGCTCACCTATGGCGACGGAAAGGGCTGCGGCGATGTCGAGGCCATGCGCCCGCCCGCCAATGTGTGCCCGAACGACCGGCCGGAGGGCACCGAGGGGCTCAGCCTGGCGCAGCGGCGCGCGCTGGCCGACGACTGGCGCTGCCGCAGGGTCGACGCGATGGACGCCATGCCCACCAGCAGCGGCATCCTGATCGGCGGCCCGGCCGTACTGCACGCCCTCGGCATCAGGGACGGCGCCGCCGAGCAGGCGCTGGCCCACGGTGAGACGGTGCTGTTCGACAAGGCGTACCTCGACCACGGCGCGCTCAGGCTGAAGGTCATCCTGGACACGTCCAAGACCGTCCCGGAGGGCCAGGAACCGGTCGGTCCGGTCAGGACGGTGCCCGTGCACATGGCCGCGGAGAACCGCACCCAGTCGTTCGGGGTGCTGGCCGTGATGCCGAAGGAGGCGGCGGAGACGGTGAAGGCGGCCGGGGTCAGGACGGTGCCGCTCGGCTCCTTCTACACCAACTCCCGGATGCCCGACAGCCGGCAGCGGCAGGCCCTGGACAGTGACCTCGCCAAGATCGGCACGGACGCCGACGTCTATCTGGAGCGCGGCTACACCGCGGACAACAATCTCATCCTGCTCGCGCTGACGATCTTCGCCGGCCTGGTCACCATCGGCGCCGCGGGCATCGCCACCGGGCTCGCGCAGGCCGACGCGGAGCCCGACCTGAAGACGCTCGCGGCGATCGGCGCGGCGCCCCGCGTGCGGCGCACACTGTCCGGCTTCCAGTGCGGGGTGATCGCCGTGATGGGTGTGGTGCTCGGCTCGGCGGCGGGCATCCTGCCCGCGGTGGGGTTGCGGCACACCGAGCGGCGGCACGAGTGGCGCTACTACCACCAGATGCTGGACTCGGGCTGGGCCAACCAGAGCCAGGTGCCGCACATCCCGATCGTCGTCCCGTGGGGCACCCTGCTGGCGCTGATCATCGCCGTGCCGCTCGGCGCGACGCTGCTCGCGGCGCTGGTCACCCGCTCGCGCAGCCAGCTGGCCCGCCGCGCGGAGCCGTAGAGCGGCTCGCGGTGGCCGGCTCCCCGAGGGAACCGGCTCCCTGAGGGGACCGGCTCCCTGAGGGGACGGCGTCGGCCGTGAGGAGGCGGCGTCGGCCGGGGCCCGTGCGGTACGGGACCTGGCCGACGCCGTCGCGCGTCCTCGGGGACAATGGCGGTATGGAGATGCCGATGAACGAACGCTCGCCGGAAAGCTCGCAGAGTCCGCACAATCCGCAGGATCAGCAGAACGCGTCCCCCGCGCCGAACCAGCAGGTCCTGATCGTCGGCCCGGACGGGATGTCGCTCGGCGGCGCGGCCGGCGAGGGCGGGGAGCACGGCGAGATCCCGGTGACGGAGATGGTCGAGCAGCCGGCGAAGGTCATGCGCATCGGCAGCATGATCAAGCAGTTGCTGGAGGAGGTCCGGCAGGCTCCGCTCGACGAGGCCAGCCGGGTGCGGCTGAAGGAGATCCACGCCAGTTCGGTGAAGGAGCTGGAGGCCGGGCTCGCGCCGGAGCTGGTGGAGGAGCTGGACCGGCTCTCGCTGCCCTTCACCAATGACAGCGTGCCGAGCGAGGCCGAGCTGCGGATCGCGCAGGCCCAGCTGGTGGGCTGGCTTGAAGGGCTCTTCCACGGCATCCAGACCGCGCTGTTCGCCCAGCAGATGGCGGCCCGCGCGCAGCTCGAACAGATGCGGCGCGCGCTGCCGCCCGGCGTGGGCGGCCACGAGGAGGACGAGGGTGGCGGCCAGGGCGGCGGCGCCCGCTCCGGCCCGTACCTCTGACCGTCGCCGCGCCCGTGCCGTCCGCGCCCCCGACCGGGGGCGCGGACGGCACGGTCAGTTCGCGCTCTTGCCGGTGGACACCCAGATGGTGACCTTGCCGTCCTTCTTCGGGTTGTAGTCGTCCAGGTACTTCGGCGACTGGCTGGTCACCGCGCCCTTGCCCCACTGCTGCTCGTCGGTCTGCTTGATCGTGTACTGCCAGCCCGCCTGCTGCATGCAGGCCACGACGGAGTCCACGTAGATCGACGTGAAGTCGGGCATCGTCATGATGTCCGGGTCGTCGGAGATCAGGTCGTTGTGCGCGTTGGTGCACTTGTCCGGGTCGATGGTGCGGCTCTGGTCGCCCTTGACGACGTCATTGGCGCCCGTGCCGCCGGTCCCCGAAGTCGAGGCGGTGGTCGACGGGGTCGTCGGCGCCGAGGTGGTCGGGCCGCCGGTGTTGTGGTCGTCGCCCGCGTTGTCGTTCTTGTCGCCGCCGCCGTTCATCGCGATCACGATGGCGACGATCACCGCGATGGCCACCACGACGACCGAGGCGCCGATGATCATCGGCATGTTGTTCTTGCCGCCACCACCGCCGGTGCCGTGGCCGCCGCCGTTGCCGATCCCGCCGCCGGGCGCCCCGCCGCCGGTCCGCTGACCGGGCATCTGGTGCTGCTGCTGGGACTGGTGCTGCTGGTGCTGCGGCGCCAGGTTGTACGCCGGGGTCGGCGGCGGGGTCTGGGCCTGCTGCGGGTAGCCGTACGCGGACGGCGGCGCGGTCTGCCCGTACCCGCTCTGCGGCTGGGCCTGCTGCGGCTGCGGCGTCGGCGCGTACGGCGTCTGCATCTGCGGCGGCGGGGTCTGCACCGGGCCCTGCGCGTACGGGAAGACGGACGCCGCGACGCCCTCGCCGCGGCTGCCGGTCGCGGTCCCCGCCGACATCTGCGGCATCGTGTTCTGCCGCGTGGCCGCGTACACCCGGTCCGACTCGTCGTGCATCGCGTCGGCGGTCGGGAAGCGCTCGGCCGGATTCTTCCGCAGCGCGCGCGCCACCAGGGCGTCGACGGCCGGGCTCAGCGCCCGGTTGTAGGTGGACGGCGCCGGCGGGATCTCCTGCACATGCTGGTACGCCATCGCCAGCGGCGAGTCCGCGTCGAACGGCAGCCGCCCGGTGAGCAGTTCGAAGAGCATGCAGCCGACCGAGTACAGGTCGGAGCGCTCGTCCACACCGCGGCCCAGTGCCTGCTCGGGCGACAGATACTGCGGGGTGCCGACGACCATGCCGGTCTGCGTCATCGACGTCACACCGGACTGCATGGCGCGCGCGATGCCGAAGTCCATGACCTTGACCACGCCGCGCTTGGTGATCATCACATTGCCGGGCTTGATGTCCCGGTGGACCAGGCCCATCTCGTGGCTGACCGCGAGGGCCGCCAGCACGTCACCGGTGATCTTCAGCGCCTTGTCGGCGGGCATCGCGCCGTGCTGCGCCACATCGGCGGCCAGCACGTCGCCGAGCGGCTTGCCCTCGACGTACTCCATGACGATGTACGGCACGAGCTGGCCGTCGATCATGTCCTCGCCGGAGTCGAAGACCGAGACGATGTTGGTGTGGTTCAGCTTGGCGACGGACTGCGCCTCGCGGCGGAAACGCTCGCGGAAGGACTGCTCGTTGCCGAGATTGGTGTGGAGGGTCTTGACGGCCACCGGCCGGTCAAGCACGGTGTCATGTGCCAGGTGCACGGACGCCATGCCGCCCTGCCCGAGCAGGTCGCGCAGCTGGTACCGGCCGCCGCCGACCGAGCGTCCCGTGTACCCGCCGCCCTGCGTGGCGTCGCCGCTCATCTCTACCGGTCCCCCTGGGAAAGTCCACCGGGGAGATTTCTGTCCTGATACATGTCCCCGTGCCTGCCCGGTAAGTCTGGCCCATCGCACGGACACGTCAAGTTCGTTGACCATCTCGTCACCTGATGCGCATCGTGCACGCACAGAGCGCGGACACCGGCCGAACGCCCGGTTCCGGCGCCGCTCCGGTGCCGTTCCGGTGTCCGGTACGGCGGACGTGTGCCCGGTGGCAGGCCCGAAAGCGGTACGGTGGCCGCTCCGGGGCATCCGCATGGTACGGGCGTCCGCGCGCCCGCCCGCCCGGACGATGACCGCGCGCGAGCGACCGCGCACAGACGACGTACAGACGTACAGACGACGGCGAGGACTGATGGTCGACCCCAAAGAGACGGCCCCAGGACCCGGAGCGTCGGAGACTTCCGGCCAGTGGGGTGTGGGCGCCGTCGTCGGCGAGGGCCGGTACCGGCTGACCCGGCGGCTGGGCCGCGGCGGCATGGCCGAGGTGTTCGCGGCGGAGGACGTACGGCTCGGCCGGATCGTCGCGGTGAAGCTGCTGCGCACCGATCTGGCGGAGGACCCGGTCTCCAAGGCCCGCTTCACCCGGGAGGCGCAGGCCGTCGCCGGTCTGAACCACCACGCGGTGGTCGCGGTCTACGACTCCGGCGAGGACCGTACGGCCGCCGGCGCCGCCCCGTACATCGTGATGGAGCTGGTCGAGGGCCACACCATCCGTGACCTGCTCTCCAGCGCGGAGCCGCCGCCCGTCGACCAGGCGCTGCTGATCGTCTCCGGCGTCCTGGAAGCGCTGGCCTACAGCCACCAGCACGGCATCGTGCACCGCGACATCAAGCCCGCCAACGTCATCATCACCACCAATGGCGCGGTCAAGGTCATGGACTTCGGCATCGCGCGGGCGCTGCACGGCGCCCAGAGCACGATGACGCAGACCGGCATGGTCATGGGCACGCCGCAGTACCTCTCGCCCGAGCAGGCGCTCGGCAAGGCCGTCGACCACCGCAGCGACCTGTACGCGACCGGCTGCCTGCTCTACGAGCTGCTCGCGCTGCGTCCGCCCTTCACCGGCGAGACGCCGCTGTCCGTGGTCTACCAGCACGTCCAGGACGAGCCGCAGATCCCGTCGCAGATCAGTGACCGGGTGCCGCCCGAGCTGGACGGCCTGGTGCTGCGGGCGCTCGCCAAGCAGCCTGACGACCGCTTCCAGAGCGCCGAGGAGATGCGCGGCGTCGTGCAGTACGCCCACCAGGCGCTGCTCGCCCAGGGCGGCTGGACCGGCGGACTGTGGAACACCGGCGTCGTCACCCCGGGCGCCCCCGGCGGTACGGCGCCGACCGTCGTCGCCCAGGGCCGGCCCGGTAACGGCTCCACCACCGCGGAATTCGGTGCCCCGCTGCTCGCCGGGATCTCCGGCACCGGAGCGGACGACGGCGGCCAGGGCTACGGCGCCCCGCCGCCCGGCGGCGGCAACCCCTGGCTCAAGCCGGTGCTCTTCGCCGTCGCGGCGGTGCTCGCCATCGCCCTCGGCGTCTACTTCGCCACGCAGGGCGACAACAGCAACGGCGGCGACAAGCCGGCCCACACCCCGTCCTCCTCGGTGACGCAGGACACCGGTGCTCCCTCGCAGGAGCCCACGAACGAGCCGACCAATACCGGCGACGTCGGCACGGGCACCTCGACGGAGACCGGCGGTCCCACGACGGAGCCCCCCACAACGGCGCCGACCACCCCTCCCACAACGGCACCCACGACGCCGCCCACGACGCCGCCGACCACTCCTCCCACGACGGCGCCGACCACTCCTCCCACGACGCCGCCGACGACGCCGCCCACCACGGAGCCGACCCCGTCGAGCACGGACACCCCGGACGAGTAACGGCTCCGCCAGGGAGAGAGGGTGCCCGATAGGGGCGCGGGGAACTGCGCGCCCAGCCGCAGCGCGCCTTCGGACAAAAAACCGCCCCCAGCGGGGCAGACGCTGTTGTTCTTGCGACCACCGGCCGGTGGGGGCGGGCCGCGCAGTTCCCCGCGCCCCTTGAGGGCTGCCGTCCTCCGCACGCGCGGCTACAGACGCCCCGCCCCTGAGGGGCACCGTCCTCCGCACGCGCGGGTACAGGGGCCGCGCCCTGGAAGGGCCGTCGCACGGGTGCGGGTCAGTCCGTGAAGCTGTCCATGACAGCCGCGTATTCCGCGGTCCACCAGACCGCGAGGGCCGACGCGGCCGGGAAAAGAGGATCAGAGCGCCGGTCACGGCGCTGATAGCGCCAGTGAAGCATCCAGAAATCGTTGAGCCGCTCCCACCACACGCGGTGGACCGCGGCCCCGACCTCGGGGGCCGAGACGCCCGCGGCGGAGCGGTAGGCGCGGGCGTACGACCGTACCTTCGGAAGATCGAGGCGCCCGTCCACCGGGTGGACGAAGAAGATGGCGGCGGCCCGTACCGCCTCCTCGGCACGCGGCTGGACCCCGAGCCGGTCCCAGTCGACGATCGCGGCGGGCTCCTCGCCGCGGTAGAGCAGGTTGAGCGGATGGAAATCGCCGTGCACCCAGCCGCTGACCGGCCCGTCGGCGTCCGGCGGCCGGCGGTGGGCGTGCCGCCGCAGCAGGGCGCGGCGCTCCAGCAGCCGGTGCTCGGCCAGCTCGTCGAAGGTGTCCCGCGGCCGGTGCCCGCGCACCAGGTCGAGCAACTCGTCGATCTGCTCGTGCGTACGCGCCGGATCGGCGCTCGGGTGGTGCCGCCGGTCGGCGGGCGGGGGCGGCTGCACCCGGGCGAGACCGGCGTGCACCATGCCCAGCAGGGTGCCGAGCCGCCGCGACTGCGCCGCGCTCAGCTCCGTCCCCTCGCGGTGCCGGCCCTCGATCCAGGGGAAGAGGGCGTAGCCGTGGCCGCCGAGCCGTGCGACGGTGCGCCCCCGGCGGTCGGGCAGCGGCGCCGCGGCGGGCAGCCCGAGCCCGGCCAGGCCCCTGGTGGCATGGTGCTGGCGGGCGATCACAGCGGGATCGGCGGTGTCCGGGGCCACGTACTGCTTGAGGAAGAACCGGCCGCGGGTGGTGGTCACCTCGTACCCCCGGTTGAGCAGGCCGCGGGGAACGGGTTCGCAGGTCAGCGGGGTACCCGCGTCCTCGTAGCGGCGCAGCAGAGCGGTCAGGGGAGGCCGCGCCGGCGGCGCCTTCGCCGTGCCCGTCACGCGGCACAGCGTAGATCACCGCGACACCCCGCCCGCACGAAGTGGCGGCACGCCCCGGTGACCTGCTAATGCGGCGCTACGACCGCTGCGGCCGCCCGCCCGCCGCCTGCATGCGCGCCACATATGCCGCCGCCTGGGTGCGCCGCTCCATGCCGAGTTTGGCGAGCAGCGAGGACACGTAGTTCTTCACCGTCTTCTCCGCCAGATGCAGCCGCTCGCCGATCTGCCGGTTGGTGAGCCCTTCGCCGATCAGGTCGAGGATGCGCCGTTCCTGGCCGGTCAGCTCGGCCAGCCGCTCGTCGCCCTCGGACCGCGCGCCACCGTGCCGCAGCCGGTCCAGCACCTTGGCCGTCGCCACCGGGTCGAGCAGCGACTTCCCGGCCGCCACGTCCCGGATCGCCTCGATCAGGTCGTTGCCGCGGATCACCTTGAGCACATATCCGGCCGCGCCCGCCATGATCGCGTCGAACAGCGCCTCGTCGTCGGCGAACGACGTCAGCATCAGGCATTTGATCGACGGGTCGTGCGAGCGCACCTCCCGGCACACCTCGACGCCGCTGCCGTCCGGCAGCCGTACGTCGAGCACCGCCACGTCCGGCCGTGTCGCCGGAATGCGCGTCATCGCCTCGGCGGCGTCCCCGGCCTCGCCGACGATTTCGATACCGGGCTCGGCGGAGAGCAATTCGTGCACCCCGCGGCGGACCACCTCGTGGTCGTCGAGCAGGAACACCCGGATCACCGGATCGCCCGCCGCGGTCGCCGGTTCGCCCGTGGGGACCGCGGGTTCGTCCGCGGGGTCCGTGCGGCTGTTTCCTTCTTCTGCCACCTGCCCAGCCTCCTTACGGCACCTGCCAAGCCTCGCACCGTTGGGATCTCCTTGCCTCTTACGCGCTTTCCGCATCCGGGATACGGTGCGGTTGTCCCGGTGGCCTGCGAGAACGCGTATTTACTAGGAAATCCAAGCAAAACCGCAGGTCGGACGGCTTCGCGCTATTGCGTGGGTTATGGGTAACGTCTGAGTTGCAGGCCACTAGCCGGGGCACTGTCACGCCTGGCTCGGCCATGCCGCACACACCCCGTGCGACGCGTCGGACCAGGTGAGCCGCACACTGGCTGCCCGGCGGATCCCGGGGGCCGGACAGACGGAGGAGCGAACGTGAGCGTGAAGAGCACTGCCGCTGGGGGCCCGCCCGCCAAGAGCAGGGGCCGGACCACCCGCGCAGCAGGCGCGAAGCGCCGTGGGACGGAGCCGGAGCTCGTACAGCTGCTGACCCCCGAGGGGGAGCGCGTCGAGCACGGCGAATACTCCATCGACCTGACGCCGGACGAGCTGCGTGGCCTGTACCGCGACATGGTGCTGACCCGCCGTTTCGACGCCGAGGCGATCACCCTGCAGCGTCAGGGCGAGCTGGGCCTGTGGGCCTCGCTGCTGGGCCAGGAGGCCGCCCAGATCGGTTCCGGCCGGGCCACCCGTCCGGACGACTACGTCTTCCCGACTTACCGCGAGCACGGCGTCGCCTGGACCCGCGACGTGGACCCGCTGAATCTGCTGGGCATGTTCCGCGGCGTCAACCACGGCGGCTGGGACCCCAACGAGAACAATTTCCACCTCTACACGATCGTCATCGGCTCCCAGACGCTGCACGCCACCGGTTACGCCATGGGTGTGGCCAAGGACGGCGCGGACTCCGCCGTGATCGCCTACTTCGGCGACGGCGCCTCCAGCCAGGGCGACGTGGCGGAGGCGTTCACCTTCGCGGCCGTCTACAACGCGCCGGTGGTCTTCTTCTGTCAGAACAACCAGTGGGCGATCTCCGAGCCGACCGAGAAGCAGTCCCGGGTGCCGATCTACCAGCGCGCCGCCGGCTTCGGCTTCCCCGGCGTCCGGGTGGACGGCAACGACGTCCTCGCGGTGCTCGCCGTCACCCGTGCGGCCCTGGAGCACGCGCGCAGCGGTCAGGGCCCGATGCTGGTGGAGGCGTTCACCTACCGGATGGGCGCCCACACCACGACCGACGACCCGACCCGCTACCGCGCCGACGAGGAGCGCGAGCAGTGGGAGGGCAAGGACCCGATCGCCCGGCTGAAGGCGTACCTGGACAAGCAGGGCCTGGCCGACGAGGCGTTCTACGCCGCGATCGACCAGGAGAGCGACGCGCTCGCCAAGCGGGTGCGCGACGGCGTACGGACCATGGAGAGTCCGGACACCATGGCGATCTTCGAGAACGTCTACGCCGACGGGCACGCGCTCGTCGACGAGGAGCGGGCGCAGTTCGCCGAGTACCTGGCCTCCTTCGAGGACACGGCCACCGCGGGAGCTTCCGGAGAGGGGCACTGACATGACCCAGATGGCCATTGCCAAGGCCCTCAACGAGTCGCTGCGCAAGGCGCTCGAGAGCGACCCGAAGGTCCTCGTCATGGGCGAGGACGTCGGCAAGCTCGGCGGCGTCTTCCGGATCACCGACGGTCTGCAGAAGGACTTCGGCGAGGGGCGGGTGATCGACACGCCGCTGGCCGAGTCCGGCATCGTCGGCACCGCGATCGGCCTCGCGCTGCGCGGTTACCGCCCGGTCGTCGAGATCCAGTTCGACGGCTTCGTCTTCCCGGCGTACGACCAGATCGTCACCCAGCTCGCCAAGATGCACGCCCGCGCGCTCGGCAAGGTCAAGCTGCCGGTCGTCATCCGCATCCCGTACGCGGGCGGCATCGGCGCGGTCGAGCACCACAGCGAGTCCCCCGAGGCGCTGTTCGCGCACGTCCCGGGCCTGAAGGTGATCACCCCGTCGAACGCCTCCGACGCCTACTGGATGCTCCAGCAGGCCATCGAGTGCGACGACCCGGTGATCTTCCTCGAGCCGAAGCGGCGCTACTGGGACAAGGGCGAGGTCGACACCTCGGCGCTGCCCGGCTCCCCGCACCAGGCGGTCGTCGCCCAGCAGGGCACCGACCTCACGCTCGCCGCGTACGGCCCGATGGTGAAGGTCTGCCTCGAGGCCGCCGCCGCTGCCGCCAACGAGGGGCGCAGCCTGGAGGTCGTGGACCTGCGCTCGCTCTCCCCGATCGACTTCGACACCCTCCAGGCGTCCGTCGAGAAGACCGGCCGGCTGGTCGTCGTGCACGAGGCCCCGGTCTTCTACGGTTCCGGCGCGGAGATCGCGGCCCGGATCACCGAGCGCTGCTTCTACCACCTCGAGGCCCCGGTGCTCCGGGTGGGCGGCTTCCACGCGCCCTACCCGCCGGCCCGCCTGGAGGAGGAGTACCTGCCCGGCCTGGACCGCGTACTCGACGCCGTCGACCGCGCGCTGGCGTTCTGAGGAGAGGGTTGTGACGACCATGACCGCACCACAGGCAGGGCCGCGGGGGCAGGCACAGCGCTTCCGCGAATTCCGGATGCCGGACGTCGGCGAGGGACTGACCGAGGCGGAGATCCTCAAGTGGTACGTCTCCGTCGGTGACACCGTCACCGACGGACAGGTGATCTGCGAGGTCGAGACGGCCAAGGCCGCCGTCGAACTGCCCATCCCGTACGACGGGGTGATCAGCGAGATCCGCTTCGACGAGGGCACGACGGTGGACGTCGGGACGCCGATCATCGTGGTGGACGCCGGGCCCGCCGCCGGCGGGGACGCCCCGGCCGAACCGCCCGCCGACCCGTCGGCCGGCGCCGTCGCGCCCGCCGGGGACGAGCCCGCCGCGAACGGTGAGCCGAAGCGGCAGGCCGTGCTCGTCGGATACGGCGTCGCGCCGTCCTCGACGACGCGACGGCCGCGCAAGGCGACGGCTTCGTCCGCACCGGCCGCCGCCCCGGCCGTACCGGCGCAGGGCGCCGAGCTGAACGGGCACGCCCGTACGGCCGCCGCCGCTGTTCCGGGTGCCGCCCCGGCCTCCGCTCCCGCCACCGGCACCGCTCCCGCCGGGGAACGGCCGCTGGCCAAGCCGCCGGTCCGCAAGCTGGCCAAGGACCTGGGCATCGACCTGGCCACGGTGGTGCCGACCGGCCCGGGCGGCGTCGTGACCCGCGACGACATCCGCGCGGCGGCGGCCCCGCCCGCGACGCTCCCGGCCGCCGAGCAGGCACCCGCCGACGCGGTGCCGGCCGGTGCGCGCGAGACCCGCATCCCGATCAAGGGCGTCCGCAAGGCCACCGCCCAGGCGATGGTCACCAGCGCCTTCACCGCGCCGCACGTCACGGAATTCGTGACACTCGACATCACGCGGTCGATGAAGCTGGTCCAGGAGCTGAAGGAGGACCGCGCCTTCGCCGGCCTGCGGGTCAGCCCGCTGCTGCTGGTCGCCAAGGCGCTGCTGGTCGCGCTCAAGCGGCACCCCGAGGCGAACGCCGCGTGGGACGAGGCGGCGCAGGAGATCGTCCAGAAGGCGTACGTCAACCTGGGGATCGCGGCCGCCACCCCGCGCGGCCTGATCGTCCCCAACATCAAGGACGCCCACGACAAGACGCTCCCCGAACTGGCCGCCGCCCTCGGCGAACTGGTCAGCACCGCCCGCGACGGCAAGACCTCGCCCGCCGCGATGCAGGGCGGCACGGTGACCATCACCAATGTCGGCGTCTTCGGCGTCGACACCGGTACGCCGATCCTCAACCCGGGCGAGTCCGCGATCCTCGCCTTCGGCGCGGTCAAGCTCCAGCCGTGGGTCCACAAGGGCAAGGTCAAGCCGCGCCAGGTCACCACCCTGGCGCTCTCCTTCGACCACCGCCTGATCGACGGAGAGCTGGGCTCCAAGGTCCTCGCCGATGTAGCGGCGATCCTCGAACAGCCCAAGCGGCTGCTCACCTGGGCCTGACACCCAGCGGAGCCACCGGCTCGGCATCACCCGTAGGGAGGGCCCGGACGCACAAACGTCCGGGCCCTCCGTCATGCGTTTTTACTCCCGGTCCGTCCCCTTTTGTGCTGCCATCGCCGTATGGTCGTCTCCGTTTCCGTCGTCCTGCTGCTGCTCGTCCTGACCGCCCTGATGATGCGCAACAAGTCCCTCAAGCCCAGCCACGCCGTGACCTGCGTGCTCCTCGGCTTCTGCCTCGCCTCCTCCAGTCTGGCCCCGACGATCCAGTCCACGATGAACTCCACCGCGTCCCTGGTCAGCACCATCCGCCCATAGCGCCGGGCCCGGGCCCGGCGCTATGGGCGGATCTGACGGCCGGAGCTACCAGGGCACGGGCTCGCCGTGCCGGTCCAGGAAGTGCAGGCCCGGGGCGCCGGAGCGGGATTCGAGGACGTCCACGACGGCGGGGACGGTGTCGTGGGGGTCGAGCGGCGCGTCGGGGCCGCCGAGCCGGGTGCGGTTGTGGCCGGGGTCGATGAGCAGCTTGGTGTGACCGTCGTCGGCGTGCCGGGTGGCGTAGCTGCGCATCAACTGGTTGAGCGCGGCCTTGCTGGCCTTGTACAGCTCGTAGCCCCCTTCGGTGTTGAGCGAGACGCTGCCCTGCTCCGACGACATGACGGCGACGGTGCCGCCGGCCGGCACCAGGTCGCGCAGCGCTTCGAGGGCCCGCAGCGGACTCAGCGCGTTGGTGATCATCACCTCGGTGAACATCTCGTCCGGGACCCGGTCGATGGGCAGCTCGCCGCCCCGGTCGATGGCGGCGTTGACGAAGAGCAGATCGAGGCGGCGCCCGTCGAGCCGCTTCCGGAGTGCGGCCAGGTCGTCGGAGTCGGTCATCTCCAGCGACTCCACGGTCAGCCGCCCACCCGAGGCATCGGCTGCGCCCCGCAATTCACCGCCGCCTCCGGGATCCTGGCGTGCCGTGGCGATGACCTGCCAGCCGCGCCCGGCCAGCTCCCCGGCGAGGACGAGGCCGAGCCCCCG
Organism: Actinacidiphila alni; assembly: GCF_900112845.1. Lineage (GTDB taxonomy): Bacteria > Actinomycetota > Actinomycetes > Streptomycetales > Streptomycetaceae > Actinacidiphila > Actinacidiphila alni. The sequence goes on along the minus strand of NZ_FONG01000002.1, from coordinate 202,482 downwards.
GGACGCGCCGATGATCAGGGCCTGGCGGGTCTGGTGGTCGTGGTGGATGTGGTCGGTGCCGGTCATGCGGGTACCTCCGGTGTCCGGGCGCCGTACGCTAGACGCCACGTTGCGTCTAGCGTACGTCAGGCGTATCGCGGCGACGTCGTCCGCCTCGACCGCCGCCCACGATCTCCTCGCCACCGCCGACGGGTAACCTGCCCCCGCCCCTTCTCCCTGCCCCGGCACCTTCCTCCCGCCAGGAGCCACCGTGACCGAATCCGCACCCGAGCCGGCGCCCGCGCCCGACGCCGGGACCGTACGCTCCGCACTCGAAGCCGTGGCGGCGCTGCTCGCCCCCGGCATACCGGGCGTCGCCGAGCAGGTGCTGCACGCCCATGACGACCCCGCCGGCTTCGTCCGCGCGCACGCGGACCGACTTGACGACCGGGGGATCGACGGGCCGTTTCCCGGCCTCCCCTGGATCGCCCTGGTGAACGCGCTCGACGACCGGAGGCTGCTCGCCGAATTCGACTGGAAAGAAGACCCCGACGAGATCCATTGGCAGCTCGGCCGTCTGGAGTCCCGGCCCTCCGTCGACCCCTTGGCGCTCCTCGGGACCGCAGGGGCGGAGCTGCCGACCCATGAATTCCTGGAGCTCTGCGGTCGGCACTACGGCGAGGTCGGCAAGGCACTGGCCGTCCTCGACATCGAGTCGGACTGCTATCCGGTGGTGTGCCTCCCGGCCCGGCTGGCCGGGGAGCTGACGGCGCTCGCGGCCCGCGCGGGCTTCGCGGCCTGGCATCTCGGCGGCGGAACCGCTTGATCCATCGGATGGGCCGTGTTCCGATGGCCGGTATGGGCCAGGAGCTGCGGGCGGGGCATCAGGGCACGGGGCCGGGCGAGTTCACGCCCGACGGGTGCGCGGTGGAACTGTACGGGCGGCTGCCGGTCGGCACGGAACCCGACGTCATCGCCGCGGCCGTCCCCGCAGGGGCGCGGATCCTCGAACTCGGTTCCGGCGCCGGGCGGGTGACGCATCCACTGATCGCTCGGGGCTTCGACGTCACCGCCGTCGACGAGTCCGCCGCGATGCTGGCCCGCTGGACCCAGACCTTCCTCTCCCGGCCCCTCACCACCGAGGACTTCGAGCAGGCCCTCCGCGACGCGGACTTGGCCCTCGACGCCTATCTCACCCCCGACCGGGTCTGGGTCCGAGCCGTACCCGGCGACGTCCTCCCGTCGATTCCCTGACCAAAAAGGGCATTTCGGGTCCTCGATGGTCCACCATCCGGACGCCCGTACCGGCGGTCCGTCTGTTGTATCTATGATGCGTGCATCATGGATGCCACCACCCTCCCCACGCCTCCCACCACTACCGCCGTCAAGTCACCGCCCGCGGCCGAGCGCGTCTATCTCCATGTCAAGGCCGGTGTCCTGGACCGCAGTTACGAAGGTGGCACCCTTCTCACCGAAGGCGACCTCGCCGACACCGTCGGCGTCTCGCGCACCCCCGTCCGCGAGGCGCTGCTGCGGCTGGAGGCGGAAGGGCTGATCAAGCTCTACCCGAAGAAGGGCGCCCTGGTGCTCCCGGTGTCCGCCCAGGAGATCGCCGACGTCGTGGAGACCCGGCTGCTGGTGGAACAGCACTCCGTGGCCAAGGTCGTCGGCGCCGTGCCGCCGCAACTCATCACCAGCCTGGAGGAGTCGCTCGCCGAGCAGCGCGGCCACGCCGCCGCCGGTGACCTCGCCGCCTTCGCCGTCGCCGACCGCTGCTTCCACGCCGAAATCGTCCGCGCCGCCGGCAACCGCATCCTCGCGCACCTCTACGACCAGCTCAGGGACCGCCAGCTGCGGATGGGCGTGGCCACCATGCACGCCGAACCGGGCCGGGTGGCGAAGAACATCGCCGAGCACACCGAGATCCTCGAAGCGCTCAGGGACGGTGCCGCCGACACGGCCGCCGACATCGTCCAGCGCCATGTCTCGTGGGTGAAGGTGCTCGCCACCGGCGAACCCTGGAGCCGGTCGTGACCCGCGGCCTCGCCTCCTCCGCGGGGCGGCCCCTGCCCGGCGACCCACCCGGCGGCCGGCATGCCGCCCTGGTGTGGGGCGTCGGCACCTCCGTCTATCTGGTCGCCGTCGTCCACCGCACCAGCCTCGGCGTCGCGGGCATCGACGCCGCCGACCGCTTCCACATCGGTGCCTCCGCGCTGTCCAGCTTCTCCATCCTCCAGGTCCTGGTCTATGCGGGCATGCAGATACCCGTCGGCCTGATGGTCGACCGGCTCGGCACCAAGAAGGTGCTGCTGCTCGGGGCCACCCTTTTCACCCTCGGACAGGGCGCGTTCGCCCTCTCCCACTCCTACGGCATGGCACTCGCCGCCCGTGCTGTGCTGGGCTGCGGCGACGCGATGACCTTCGTGAGTGTGCTGCGGCTCGGCTCCCGCTGGTTCCCCGCCAGACGCGGCCCGATGATCGCCCAGGGCGCCGCCCTCTTCGGTGTCGCCGGCAACCTCGTGTCGACCGTCGCCCTGTCGCGGCTGCTGCACTCGGCGGGCTGGACCCCCACCTTCCTCGGCACCGCGATCGGCGGCGCCGCCGTCCTCGTCCTGGTCGCGCTCTTCCTCAAGGACCACCCCGAAGGCTACGAGCCCGCTCCGGCCGAGCACGCGGGCCTGCAGTACGTCCGCCGGCAGATCGCCGACGCCTGGCGCGAGCCCGGCACCCGGCTCGGCATGTGGACCCACTTCACCACCCAGTTCTCCGGCATGGTGTTCCTGCTGCTGTGGGGCCTGCCCTTCCTGGTCGAGGACCAAGGCATGTCGCGCGGCGCCGCGGGCGGCCTGCTCACCCTGGTCGTCGTCGCCAACATGGTCTTCGGCATGGTCTTCGGGCAGCTCATCTCCCGGCACCACGGCGCCCGGATGCCCCTGACCCTCGGGGTCATTGCGGCCACCGCCGGCGCCTGGGCCGCGACGATCGGCTGGCCCGGCGGCGACGACCCGCTCTGGCTGCTGATCACCCTGTGCGTGGTGCTCGGCGCATGCGGCCCCGCCTCGATGATCGGCTTCGACTTCGCCCGTCCCGCCAACCCGCCGGAGCGCTTCGGCACCGCCTCCGGCATCGTCAACATCGGCGGCTTCACCGCCTCCGTCCTCACCCTCCTGGCCATCGGCCTGCTCCTCGACGGCACCGGCGACAACTACCGGGTCGCGTGGAGCAGTGTCTTCGTCCTCCAGGCTGTCGGCACCTTCCAGATCCTCCGGCTCCGCCGCCGTGCCGAACGGCTGGAACGGGAGCGGATCGCGGTCAGCCGCATCGAAAGCGTTCACCGCCTGACGGCGACGGTCACCTCCGACTAGCCACCCCGGGAGGACGCGGGGAGCACCGGGCGCGTGCGGGCCCGGGCCCACGCGGGTGACGTGGCCCGCGTGGGTGGGACGGAGGCCGTCCGCCACTGGTCAGTTCGGCGAGTAGAAGAACTGGATCTTCCTGGGATTGGCCGTGACCCAGATGTGCCGGACCCGGTCGTCGGCGACATCGAACGTGAACACCGACACCGGTTGCCCCTTTCGCTCGGCCACCACCGCGAGCTGACCATTGATCAGGCGCTCCAGAAGCGATATGTCCTCCGACACCCGCCCGGCGAGATCGGCCCAGGCGCGTGCGATCGACTCCGCCCCCTGGATGGGCTCGGGGAACGTCTCCGCGAGACCGCCGCTGTCGGCGCACGCCGTGGCCTCCGGATCCAGCAGATCGACCAGGGTGGCGATGTCCTTGGCCTCCCACGCCCGCTTGAACTCCCTGACCACTTGCGCGTGCCGGGCCGGCGTTGCCGAGGGCGCCCGCGCCGTGCGCACACGTCGCCGCGCCGACGAGGCCAGCTGACGGCAGGCCGCCGGCGTCCGGCCGATGATCTCGGACACTTCGGCGAAGGTCAGGCAGAAGATGTCGTGCAGTATGAACGCCACGCGCTCGGCCGGAGTCATCGAATCCAGCAGGACCAGAAAGGCCATGGCGACGGACTCGTCCAGCGTGATCCGGTCGGCGGGGTCAACCGCTATTCCGTTGGCACGGCCTGTGAGCCATGCCGAGTTGTCGGGCAGCGGCTCGGGAATCCATGGACCCACATAGGACTCGCGTCGCGCCCGCGCGGACTTGAGCTGGCTGAGGCAGACCCGGCTTGTGGCAGTCGTCAGCCAGGCGCCGGGCGACTCGATGGCGTCCTGTTTCTCCTGGGACATCGCGTACCAGCGGGCATACGCCTCCTGGACGGCATCCTCGGCCTCGGACCGCGAACCCAGCAGGCGGTAAGCGATGTTGATCAGATGTCCTCTCTCACCCGCGATCCTGTCCTGGCGCGAGACGACGCTGTCCTCCTCCCGTGGTGATTCCGCTGATTCCTGTGACGATGTTGGCGTTGATCGATCGGTCATGATCCCCCGGCTCCCCCGGTTGCGGTTGCTCTCACGACTACGACCAACCAGCGGCCCGAAATGTGAGGCGGAACTCGCATCCAATTTTCGACCTGACATTTCGGCGGGCTGCGTGGTCGGACAGATGAGACGGACACACCGCCCACCGAGCAGAGAGCACGCCGACCTCATGACTACTTCAACGCCGAACACTCCGACCGGACCGACCGACCCGACCGCGTCCGCGAATCCGACCACGCGGTACACCGACCCCGCGCCCGCACCGCGCCTCGAACACGCCGCGAAAGCGCTGACCGCTCACGGATTCGCCGTGGAGATTCTCGACGACACCGCGACGGCGCGGGCGCGTGTGAAGGAGCTGATACCCGAAGGGGCCACCGTCTTCACCGGTGCGAGTGAGACCCTGCGGCTCTCGGGGATAGAGGAGGACCTCAACGGCAGCGGCCGGTACGACGCCGTCAGGCCGCGCGTCCTGGCCATGGACCGAGCCACCGAGGCCGATCTGATCCGCCGGCTGACGTCCGTGCCCGACATCAGCGTGGGAAGCGTCGCCGCGGTCACCGAGACCGGTTCACTCGTGATCGCCTCGGGCAGCGGGAGCCAACTGCCCGGCTACGCGGGCGGAGCCGCGCGCGCGATATGGATCGTCGGGGCGCAGAAGGTGGTGCCCGACCTTGCGACAGCACTGCGACGGGTCGAGGAGCACTGTCTGCCGCTGGAGACCGCACGCACCGTGGCGGCCCACGGCTGGCCCAGCGCCGTCAGCCGCCTTCTCGTCCTCAACGCCGAGCCCCGCCCCGGGCGCGGCACCGTCCTGCTGCTCCGCGAGGCAATCGGATTCTGACCCCGCCTCAGCCAGCCGAGCAGGATGGGGCGGGGCCCGGCCGGCGCGCTACTTCGTGACCGCGATGTTCGCCAGGATCGCGTCGGCCAGTTCGCGGTCGCCCTCGATCTTCACGTGGTCCGCGACGGCGGCCGGGCGCACGCGGCCGGTCAGGAGGCGCAGGAAGGTCTCCCAGTCCACGACGAAGGTGACGGCGGGGCCGAGGGAGACGGCGGAGTCGATGGTGCCGCGGCCCTCCGGGTTCACCCGGACGGTCCGCATGAATTCCAGCGGGCCGTGCACGTCGAACACCACGGCGGAACCGGGCTTGGCACCCGCGTCCTCGGCGACCAGCTTCGGCAGCGACCGCAGCAGGTAGTCACGGGCCAGGACGGCGCCGGGGGACGCGAGGTTGCCGGGGGTGTCGAGGGCCCGGCGCAGATCCTGCTCGTGCACCCAGACGTCGAAGACCCGGCTCCAGAGCTGCTCTTCGAGGACGATCTCGCCGCCGCCGATCGACCGGACCTCGGCATCGGGCTGCCGCGACTCGTTCCTGAGCTGCCGCGAGCGGCGGATGATGGTGTACTCCAGCTCGGACGTCATCTCCGGCGCCGTGTGGTGGCGGCGGATGTCGACCGGGACCTCGGTGTAGCGGGCCGACTCGGTGGTGATGTGCCGCAGATCGCTGGGGAGGGTGTGGATCGGGCGCGGGTCGCCGAGCAGTTCGCACTCGAAACCGATGATGTGGGACACGACGTCGCGGACCGACCAGTACGGGCAGTCCGTGGGGTGGTTCCACGCTCCGTCGGGCAGCGGGGACACCAGTTCGTTGATGGATTCTATGGAGTGGGTCCAGGCGTCGATGTACGGCTGGAGCTTGCTGTGGACGGTCACGGGACCCCTCGACGGTCGGTGCGCGGTCGTGGCGGTTGGCGCCTAAGTTACGCTGCGCGCGGGCGCCCACGCAGTGCTTTCGAGTGACGATGGTAGGCCCGGCTTGACGACCCAACGTATGGGCGGTGTGGAAGTGCGCGCAACGCTGCTTCAGATCGACGTGGACCAGAAGGAATCGGTCGCCGCGCGGCGCGACCGTGTCGCCGCAATGGTGCGGGCGCAGACCGGCGCCGATCTTGTCGTGCTGCCCGAATTGTGGACGGTCGGTGCCTTCGCAGCCGAGGATTTCGCCGCCGAGGCGGAGCCGGCGGACGACGGCCCGACCGCCGAGGCGATGGCGGCGGCGGCGCGCGACGCGAGGGTGTGGCTGCACGCCGGTTCCGTCGTCGAACGCGACCCGGACGGCGAACTGTTCAACACCTCGCTGCTGTTCTCGCCCGAGGGAGTTCTGGCCGCCGCCTACCGCAAGATCCACCGGTTCGGCTTCGACCAGGGAGAGGCGGCACTCATGGCGGCCGGGCGGCACATCGTCACCGCCCGGCTGCCGCAGACCGTGGTCGGGCTCGCCACCTGTTACGACCTCCGCTTCCCCGAGCAGTTCCGGCTGCTGCTCGACGCGGGGGCGCAGACGCTGGTCGTCCCGGCGGGCTGGCCGATGCGCCGGCTCGCGCACTGGCGGCTGCTCGTCCGCGCCCGGGCCGTCGAGTCCCAGTCCTACGTGCTGGCCTGCGGCACGGCGGGTACCCACTCGGGGGTCGAGCAGGCCGGGCACAGCCTCATCGTCGATCCCTGGGGAGAGATCGTCGCCGAGGCCGGGCCCGGGGAGCAGCCGCTCACCGCCGACCTGGACCCGTCGCGTGTCGAGGACACCCGGACCGCGTTCCCGGTCCTGCGGGACCGGGTCCTCGGCCTCCCGGACCCGCGCCCCTGACGGGACCCGCGCCTGCGAGGGGGCCCGCGTCACTGACGGGCCGGTTCACCCGGAGGGTCAGTGGTCCTCGTCGTGTTCCTCGTGCTCCTTGTCCACCATCCGGTCCACGCACACCGCGATGGCGATCAGCATCGCGGCGTCGGCGTCCTCCCGTTCGACGTCGATGGCGTACGCGTCCCGCAGGGTGAACCACTTGCGGGAGATACGGGCTAGGCGTTCGCCCTCGTACTCGATGTCGAATTCCTTGTCGATGATGTCGCCGCGGATCTCCAGTTCCTCGCCGGAGGCGAGTTCGGCGCGGAAGACATCCCGCACCAGGTGCAGCCGCTTCTTCTTGACCGTCACGAGCGTCTGCCCGTCGCGCTCGATGTACATGGCGTCCCGCAGGGACACCAGCTTCTTCTTGATGACGGCCATCTCATTGCCGTCGGCGTCCCGCAGTTCCAGGGCGTCACGGACGGTGAGGACCTTGCCGTCGACGTAGAAGGCACGCCGCCCGTGCTCGTCCTCGATCCAGTAGTCGTCGCCGATGGCGAACATCTTCTCCCGCACCACGAATTTCATGAAGGAATGCCTACCCCGGGACATGCTGTTGGATGGGGATATGACTGCACGTGCACGCGTCCGGGCGCCCGAGCTGATCGGCAAGGGCGGCTGGCTGAACACCGGCGACAAGCATCCGACCCTTGCTGACCTGCGGGGCAGCATCGTCATCCTGGATTTCTGGACGTTCTGCTGCGTGAACTGTCTGCATGTCCTGGACGAGCTGCGGGAGCTGGAGGAGCGGCACCGGGACACGGTGGTGATCGTCGGGGTGCACTCGCCGAAGTTCGTGCACGAGGCGGAGCACCAGGCGGTGGTGGACGCGGTGGAGCGGTACGAGGTGCACCACCCCGTGCTGGACGACCCGGAGCTGGCGACGTGGAAGCAGTACGCGGTGCGGGCGTGGCCGACGCTGGTGGTGATCGACCCCGAGGGGTACGTGGTCGCGCAGCACGCGGGCGAGGGGCACGCGCACGCGCTGGAACAGCTGGTGACGGAGCTGGAGGAGGAGCACGCGGCGAAGGGGACGCTGCGGCGCGGGGACGGCCCCTACGTGCCGCCGGAGCCGGTGGCGACGGATCTGCGCTTCCCCGGGAAGGCGCTGGCGCTGCCGGGGTCCGGGCACTATCTGGTGTCGGACTCGACGCGGCACGCGCTGGTGGAGCTGGCGGCCGACGCGGAGACAGTGGTGCGGCGGATCGGCACCGGGGAGCGCGGGCTGACCGACGGCGACGCGGACACGGCGCGTTTCAGCGAGCCGCAGGGGCTGGCGCTGCTGCCGGACGGCGGTGTGATCGTCGCCGACACCGTCAATCATGCGCTGCGCCGGGTGGACCTGGACACCGGCCGGGTGACCACAGTCGCGGGCACCGGCAAGCAGTGGTGGCAGGGGTCACCGACGTCGGGGCCGGCCCGGGAGGTGGACCTGTCGTCGCCGTGGGACGTGGCGTGGTTCGAGGACCGGGTGTGGATCGCGATGGCGGGCGTCCACCAGCTGTGGACGTACGACCCGGAGGCGGGGACGGTCGAGGTCGCGGCAGGTACCACCAATGAGGGCCTGGTGGACGGGCACGCGCGGGAGGCGTGGTTCGCTCAGCCGTCGGGGCTGGCGGCGGCGGGCCAGCGGAGCGAGACGGGCGCACCCACGGCCGAAGGCTGGGGAAGGCTGTGGATCGCCGATTCCGAGACGTCCGCGCTGCGCTGGGCCGAGCGCGGTGAGGACGGGCGATATGTCATCCGGACGGCGGTCGGCACCGGGCTCTTCGACTTCGGGCACCGGGACGGCGCCGCGGGCCAAGCGCTCCTCCAGCACCCCCTGGGCGTGACCGCGCTGCCGGACGGCTCGGTCGCGGTGAGCGACACCTACAACAACGCGCTGCGCCGCTACGACCCCGTGACGGGCGAGGTCAGCACGCTGGCCACGGAGCTGCGCGAACCCTCGGCCGCGGTGGTCGTGGACGGCGACATCGTGGTGGTGGAGTCGGCCGGGCACCGCCTGACCCGGCTGCACCTGCCGGAGGAGGCCGTCCGCGTGGAAGCGGTCGCGCACCGTACGCAGCGGGCGGCGACCGAGGTGGCGGCCGGGGCGTTCCGGCTGGACGTGGTGTTCTCGGCGCCGGCCGGGCAGAAGCTCGACGAGCGGTACGGGCCGGCGACGCGGCTGCTGGTCAGCGCGACCCCGCCGGAGCTGCTCGTCGAGGGTGCGGGCAAGGGCACGGACCTCTTCCGGGATCTCGTGCTGGATCCGGCGGTGCCGGAGGGCGTGCTGCACGTGTCGGCGATGGCAGCGTCCTGCGACGCCCCGGCCGGGGACGCCGCCTCGTCGGGGGACGAGGCGGAGTACCCGGCCTGCCATGTGCACCAGCAGGACTGGGGAGTGCCGGTCCGGATCGTCCCGGACGGCGACTCCCGGCTCGCGCTGGTGCTGGCCGGCATGGACGCCTAGGACACGTCCTGGGGCCGCCGGGCCCGCTGCCGCGCCCGGTGCGGGTGCGGGTCAGTAGCGCCGGTCGCCGGGGTAGTAGCGCTCCTCGACGACCGGCGGGACATCGCCGTCGGCGGTCGGAGGGATACGGCGCCGCTTGAAGATGCTCACGTAGGCGGCGAGTCCGATCATGCCGACGGCCATCATGATCAGACCCAGCAGATCGACGTTGACGCCCTTCGCGTGCCAGTTGGTGGCGAAGGTGATGATCGCACCCAGCGCGATCAGGATGATGCAGCCTCCGATGCCCACAATTCCCGCCTCCTCAGGCCGGTGTGTCGCCGGAGCCGCTTGGTCCCCGGGTGCTTCCTGTGCTGCTCTGCGGCTCGCCTACCCCGGGTCGCGGTGAACAACCAGGGCGTACGGCAGGCGGATCGGGGCGTGCAGCATCCCAAGGGGGCTGGCGCGTCTGTATGTATGACGGGGTTTCATCAAGCCGGTGCCAGGACGGGCCGGGAACGGGGGATACGACATGAACACGGGGAACAACCGGGCCAGGACGGCGTGGTGGCCGGTGGCGGTGGCCGCGCTGCTGCTGGCGGGACCGGCCGCGGGCAGTGCGGCGGCCGACACGGCGGGGGCGCGGGACACGACGGGGACACCGGCGGCGGCGCGCCCCGCGCTGACGCCCGCGAAGCTGCCGGCGGGCAACGGGACGCTGCTCGGGGCGCTCCAGCCGGACACGCACACGTCCTGGGCGTACGGCATGAATTTCGAGTCGGACGGTGAGGACGACCGGATCACACCGCTGTTGCTGGCCAAGGACAGCCGGGACGGCCGGGGCTGGCACAAGGTGAAGCTCGCGCCCTTCGACGGTTCCAGCCGGATCAACGGCGCCGCCGCCGCGCCCGCCGGGGCGAAGGGCGTGCGGGACGCCTGGGTGGTCGGCGACAGCGACGACTCGATCGGCGGTGTCTACACCGAGCACTGGGACGGCAAGGCGTGGCACATGGTCACCGCCCCGCTGCCGAAGGCGGCGGACTACGGCGGCCTGCTGTCGGTCTCCGAGGTGTCGCCGCTCGATGTGTGGGCCGCGGGCTGGGCGGACATCGTCGACAGCACGACGCAGGATCCGGACGGCTCGACGCAGGTCGAGTCGCACTTCGAGGCGCTGGTCGAGCACTGGGACGGCAAGGCGTGGCGCCGGGTGGCGGTGCCGCACGCGGCGGCGTTCACCCCGAACACGATCCTGGCGCTGCCCGGCGGCAAGGTCTGGGCGGGCGGTTACAGCGACACCGATCAGCCGGTCGTGCGGGCCTACGACGGTCACCGCTGGACGGTGTCCGCGCTGCCGAAGGCCGGGCTGTACGGCGAGGTGTACGCGCTGGGTGCGGCGCCCGACGGCACGCTGTGGGCGGCCGGGCGCACCCTGCTGGACGAGGAGGACCGCGGGCACTCGCTGGTGCTGCGGAGGTCCGGCGGGGTCTGGCGGCAGGTCGCGGTGCCCGCGACCGGCGGCAAGCTGACGGGTCTGGCCGTCACGCCCGGTGGTGTCACCGTGGCCGGGGTGACCGCGGGCGACGAGGGCCCGCTGGTGATGCGGCTGACGGGGAAGACCTGGAAGGACCTCGGAGTCCCCGCCGAGGACTACGTGGAGGGCCTGGCGTATTCGGCCGCCCGCGGACTGGTGGTGGCGGGCGGTTCGGTGCCGCCGGACGCGAACGACCCGGTGCCGGTGGTGCTCATAGGCAGCTGACCTGAAGGCCGACCCGGCGGTGGACGCCGCGCCGTAGCGATTGCGGCGCGGCGCCCGCCGAGGGTCGACCCGGAGGAGGGGCTCAGCCCTCCAGGAACGCCTTCAGGGCGCTCGCCAGCAGGTGCGGGTCGTCGGAGCCGGACATCTCGCGGGCGGAGTGCATCGACAGGATCGGCACACCGACGTCGACGGTGGTGATGCCGTGCCGGGCCGAGGTGATCGGGCCGATGGTGGTGCCGCACGGCATGGCGTTGTTGGACACGAAGTGCTGGAAGGGCACACCGGCGGTGTCGCAGGCCGCCGCGAAGATGCCGCGTCCGGTGCCGTCGGTGGCGTACCGCTGGTTGACGTTGGTCTTCAGGATGGGGCCGCCGTTGGCGCGCGGGTGGTGGGTGGGGTCGTGCCGCTCGGCGTAGTTGGGGTGGACGGCGTGCCCGGAGTCGGAGGAGACGCAGACGGAGCCGGCCAGGGCGCGCTGCCGCTCCTCGTAGCCGCCGCCGCGGGCGTGCACCGAACGGCCGAGGACGTTGCCGAGCAGGGGGCCCTGGGCGCCGGTGTCGGACTCGCTGCCGTTCTCCTCGTGGTCGAAGGCGGCGAGCACGGGGATGTACGGCAGGTCGTCGCGGGCGACGGCGGCGGTGAGGGCGGCGGTGCCGGCGTGCACGGACAGCAGATTGTCCAGACGGGGGCAGGCGAACAGCTCCTCGTCGCGGCCGAGGAAGGCGGGCGGCTGCGTGTCGTGCGTCATCAGGTCCCAGCCGACGACGTCGTCCGGGTCCAGGCCGGCCCGCCCGGCGAGGTGGGCGAGCAGGTCGCCGTCCTCGGCCTCGCCCAGGCCCCACACCGGCTGGAGGTGGTGCTGCTTGTCCAGCTTGAGGCCGTTGTCGTTGACGCCGCGGTCGAGGTGGATGGCGAGCTGCGGGACGCGCAGCAGCGGGCGGTCGGTGGCGACCAGGCGGGTGGTGCCGTCGCGCAGGGTGAGCCGTCCGGCCAGGCCCAGGTCGCGGTCGAGCCAGCTGTTGAGCAGCGGGCCGCCGTAGATCTCCACCGCCACCTGGCGCCAGCCGTGGGAGCCGAGGTCGGGGCGGGGCTTGACCCGCAGGTTCGGGGAGTCGGTGTGCGCGCCGACGATCCGGAACGGCGTGTGCGGCTGGGCACCGTCCGGTACGTACCAGGCGATGATCGCGCCGCCGCGCAGGACGAAGCGGCCGCCGGCCCCTGCGTCCCACTCGTCCGTCTCGGCCACCTGCCGGAAACCGGCCGCCGTCAGGCGCTCCGCCACGGTCGCCACCGCGTGGTACGGCGTCGGGCTCGCCTCGACGAATCGGGCCAGGTCTTCGGTGTGCTTCCGGTCGAACGCGCGGGGCTGAGGGCTCATGCGCTCAGCTTAGTTTCAGCCACGGAAAAGGCCGGAGGGGGCGCGGGGAACGTGACATTCCCCGCGCCCCCTCCGGCCCGGCCACCAGGTCGGGTGGCTCAAAAGAGTGGCCTCACGAGGGCGGCCTCAGAAGGACTCCTCCGCGAGGTCCATCACGTCCAGGTCGACGGCCTCGGCCAGGGCGCGGGCGGTGCCGACGCCGGGCAGGACGTTCGCGGCGAAGAACTTCGCGGCGGCGATCTTGCCGGTGTAGAAGGCGGTGTCCTTCGGGGAGGCGTCGGCGAGCTTCTCCGTGGCGACCCCGGCGCCGCGCAGCAGCAGGTAGCCGATGACGACGTCGCCGGAGGCGAGCAGCAGCCGGGTGGTGTTCAGGCCGACCTTGTAGATGTTGCGGACGTCCTGCTCGGTGGCGGACAGGTCGGTGAGCATGGCGCCGACGATGCCTTCGAGGTCGACGGCGGCCTTGGCAAGCTGGTCGCGGGCGGCGGCCAGTTCCTCGCCGCCGGTGGCCTCGGCGAGGAACTTCTTGATCTCCTCGCTGAGCGCCGTCATCGCCTGGCCCTGGTCCCGGACGATCTTCCGGAAGAAGTAGTCCTGGCCCTGGATGGCGGTGGTGCCCTCGTAGAGGGTGTCGATCTTGGCGTCCCGGATGTACTGCTCGATCGGGTACTCCTGGAGGTATCCGGAGCCGCCGAAGGTCTGCAGGGACTGGGCGAGCTGCTCGTAGGACTTCTCCGAGCCGTAGCCCTTGACGATGGGCAGCAGCAGGTCGTTGAGGCCGTGCAGCCGGGAGGCGTCCTCACCGGTGGCCTCGGCGACCTGGATGGCGTCCTGGACGGTGGCCGTGTACAGGACGAGGGCGCGCATGCCCTCGGCGTACGCCTTCTGCGTCATCAGCGAGCGGCGCACGTCGGGGTGGTGGGTGATGGTGACCTTGGGCGCGGTCTTGTCCATGAACTGCGCGAGGTCCGGGCCCTGCACGCGCTCCTTGGCGTACTCCAGGGCGTTGAGGTAGCCGGTGGAGAGCGTCGCGATGGCCTTGGTGCCGACCATCATGCGGGCGAATTCGATGATCCGGAACATCTGCCGGATGCCGTCGTGCTTCTCGCCGATCAGCCAGCCCTTGGCGGGCCGGCCGTCGCCGAAGGTCATCTCGCAGGTGTTGGACGCCTTCAGGCCCATCTTGTGCTCGACGTTGGTGGCGTAGACGCCGTTGCGCTCGCCCAGCTCACCGGTCTCGAAGTCGAACTCGTACTTGGGGACCATGAACAGCGACAGGCCCTTGGTGCCGGGTCCGGCGCCCTCGGGGCGGGCCAGCACGTAGTGGATGATGTTCTCGGACATGTCGTGCTCGCCCGAGGTGATGAAGCGCTTGACGCCCTCGATGTGCCAGGTGCCGTCGTCCTGCTTGACGGCCTTGGTGCGGCCGGCGCCGACGTCGGAGCCCGCGTCGGGCTCGGTGAGCACCATGGTGGAGCCCCACTGCTTGTCGACCATCAGCGCGGCGATCTTCTTCTGCTCCTCGGTGCCCTCCTCGTAGAGGATGCCCGCGAAGGCGGGGCCCGAGGAGTACATCCACACCGCCGGGTTGGCGCCCAGCACCAGCTCGGCGTAGGACCAGATCAGGGAGCGCGGCGCGGTGGTGCCGCCGATCTCCTCGGGCAGGCCCAGCCGCCAGTACTCGGCGTCCATGAAGGCCTGGTAGCTCTTCTTGAAGCTGTCCGGCACCGGTGCGGTATTGGTCTCGGGGTCGAAGACCGGGGGGTTGCGGTCGGCGTCCGCGAAGGACTCCGCCAGCTCGTTCTCGGACAGGCGCGCCAGTTCGCCGAGGATGTCCTTCGCGGTCTCCACGTCCATCTCGGCGAACGGACCCGTGCCGTAGAGCTGGTCGCGGCCGAGCACCTCGAAGAGGTTGAACTCGATGTCGCGGAGGTTCGACTTGTAGTGGCCCATGACGACGGCTCCGTATCGCAAGTGTGGTGGTCGTAGAAAATAATGCTACCCGTCGGTAATAAGAAGCAACCCCGGATCGGCCCGATGTGACCGTTTCCTCGTTCCGGGGGCCGTTACGCTTGGGGCCGTGTACGGCTACGAGCAGAGCGTGAATACCGGCCCCGGCCCCGGCCCCGGCCCGGGTGCCGCACCCATGCCCGGTGGCTATCCGGAGCCCTCCCCGCCGTCGCTGGCCGACGCGGTCCGCGCCTTCACCACGGGATCGATGGCGGCCGAGGACTTCCAGGCGATCTTCGCCACGTCGAAGGTGTACTGCCCGCGCGGCGAGAATCCGGGTTTCCTGGCGCTGCACGACACCCAGCAGCCGGTCATCCCGATGTTCACCTCCCTGAAGGAGCTGCGGCGGTACGCGGGCAAGGAGTCGAAGTACTTCGTGATCACCGGCGCCGAGGTGCTGGACCTGCTGCCCACCGGCTACGGCTTCGTCCTGGATATCGACGGCCAGCATCGCATGGTCTTCGACGCCAAGGCGGTGGAGCAGATGGTCGACTTCACGATGCGCCGGATGTACGGCTGAAACCTTGCGATCCGCACGGCCACGGGCCGGCGGCCCCCTGCGGGGCGTACCGGAATAGTCACGCCTTGCGAGATGTTCAGAGTTCAACTAAATTGGAACCGGCATCCCGAAGGAGGCAGTCATGCCCGCCGTGACCGTAGAGAACCCGCTGACCCTGCCGCGTGTGAGCGCGGCCGACGACGCCCAGCCGCGCAAGGCACTCCAGGTGTCCACCGCGCCGAGCGGATTCGAGGGGGAGGGCTTCCCCGTCCGCCGCGCCTTCGCGGGCATCGACTACCGCAACCTCGACCCGTTCATCATGATGGACCAGATGGGTGAGGTGGAGTACGCGCCCGGGGAGCCCAAGGGCACGCCCTGGCACCCGCACCGCGGCTTCGAGACCGTCACGTACATCATGGACGGCACCTTCATCCACCAGGACTCGCACGGCGGTGGCGGCACCATCACCAACGGCGACACCCAGTGGATGACGGCCGGCTCCGGGCTGCTGCACATCGAGACGCCGCCGGAGTCGCTGGTGATGAGCGGCGGCCTCTTCCACGGCCTCCAGCTGTGGGTGAACCTCCCCAAGGCGGACAAGATGATGCCGCCGAAGTACCAGGACATCCGGGCGGGCGGCCTGAAGCTGCTCACCTCCGGCGACGGCGGCGCCCTGATCCGGCTGATCGCCGGCGACCTGGCGGGCCACGAGGGCCCCGGCGCCACCCACACGCCGATCACGATGATCCACGTCTCGGTGAACCCGGGCGCCTCGGTGACGCTGCCCTGGCGGGCGGACTTCAACGCCCTCGCTTACGGTCTGGCCGGCCGCGGCTTCGCGGGCCCGGAGTCCCGCCCGTTCCGGATGGGCCAGGCGGTGGTGTTCGGCAAGGGAGAATCGCTCACCATCCGTGCCGACGAGACGCAGGAGTCGCGCTCGCCCAACTTCGAGGTGGTGCTGCTCGGCGGCCGTCCGATCCGCGAGCCGATGATGCAGTACGGCCCCTTCGTGATGAACACCCACGCCGAACTGGCCCAGGCCTTCGACGACTTCCAGGCAGGCCGGCTCGGCACGATCCCGGCCGACACCGATCTGGGCCGCTGACGCGAAGCCGGACCACCGGGCCCCGGGAACACCGTTCCCGGGGCCCCGGCGTTTCGTCGGCCGGCCGGCCGGTCTCAGGCGGACTCACGGGCCGGGCGCGCCGCGCCCAGCCCGTTCGCCTGCTTGGTGAGCAGCCGGCGCAGCAGCGGCGTCAGCGGGCGCTCCACCAGCCGGTGGATCAGATAGGCGAGCAGCAGCATCGCCAGTACCGTGACGGCGAGCACCTCGTAGTCGGACAGGCCGGTGTGGGCGCGGAGCTTGCCGATCATGAGCGTGCCGAGGATCTCGTGCACGAGGTAGAAGGGGTACGTCAGCGCGCCCGCGGTCGTCAGCCAGCGCCAGTCGACGTCCGCGACCGGCCGGAACAGCGTCACCAGCGCCACCCCGGCGAAGCCCGCGGCGACGGCGGCGATCACCACCGTCGCCGAGCGCTCGAAGGCGGCGTGCGCGCCGGGCGGCGCGACCAGGCCCTTGACCGCGTAGTGCTGGCCCAGCAGGAAGCCGGACGCCACCACGCCCCAGGTGAGCAGGTCGTGGCCGTAGCGGCGGAGCATGTACAGGCCGATGCCGCCGATGAAGAAGGGCGCGTACTCCGGCATGAGCGCGACCTTCAGGAATTCCTGGTCCGAGGAGTCGGCGTAGAGCGCGGCGACCGTCCACAGCGCGCAGAAGCCCAGCACCCGCTTGCGGGTGGCGCCGCGCCACAGCACCGCGACGGCGAACAGCACGTAGAAGCGCGCCTCGGCCCACAGCGTCCAGGAGACGCCGAGTACGCGCTCGGCGCCCGCCGGGGTCTGGAGCATCGTGAAGTTGGTGAGGAAGTCGGTGCGCGAGACGGTCCGCTCGCCGAGGAAGTAGAGCACCGCGGTGACCACGACGAGTGCGGCCCAGTACGCCGGGTACAGCCGGCTGATCCGGGAGATCGCGAACACCCGCACGGTACGGCCCCAGCCGCTCATGCAGATCACGAAACCGCTGATGATGAAGAAGAACTGCACGCCGAGCGGCCCGTACGCCGAGACGTGGGACAGGTGCGGGAAGACGTGCAGGGGCGAGCGCTGCCAGCCCGCGGAGCCGCGGAAGGACAGATGGTAGAAGCACACCATCAGGGCGGCGACCAGCCGCAGGCCGTCCAGCGCGCGCAGCCGTACCTTCGCGCCCGGCACGGCGGCCTTGGCGGCGGGCGCGGGCGTGGAAGCGGGCGCGGCGGCCCCTTCCGGTGCGGCGGCATCCGGCGCACCGGACCCCGGGGCACCGGACTCCGGGCCGGGGGAGGCCATGTCGTCGGGGGCGGGGAGTTTCAGACTCATCCCATTGGCTGCCTTCTCGCCGGCGTCAGGTGGAGGCGCACCTGTGGTCGCGACGATCCGTCAACAAGGTGCGCAGGCCGCTGACTTGGTCGAAAAGGGTGCGAATCCACCTGCGGCCGTAAAGGGAACCCTAGCCATCGCACGCGGGCAACGGGAGGTCCGGCCGAGTCCTACGGGGGATCAGCGGGCAGTGTTCGCCGCCGCTTAACGGCGAGTTCATACGGGTGTCGGCGCGGTCGCCTCGTACAGCTCGAACCAGATGGACTTGCCGTCGCCGCGCGGGTCCACGCCCCAGGCGTCCGCCAGTTCCTCCATCAGCAGCAGCCCGCGGCCGGAGGACGCCATCTCGCCCGGGGTGCGGCGGTGCGGCATGTCGTCGGAGCGGTCGCCGACCTCGACATGGAGGCGGCGGGTGCCGGGCATGCCGGTGACCATCGCGGTCAGCACGGCGTCCTCGTCGGTGTGCACCAGCACATTGGTGACCAGCTCGGAGACCAGCAGCACCGCGGATTCCACCTGGTCGGCCGAGGTCCAGTCGTGCAGCAGCGCCCGGATGTCCTCACGGGTGGCGCGGATGCCGCCCGGATCGGTCTGCGAGACGGTCAGCACGGTGCGCCGCACCGGCACCGCGCAGGTCGGGCCGTCCGGGTCGCGGCGCAGCAGCACCAACGCGATGTCGTCCTCGCGCCGGTCGGCCAGCGGCCCGGTGGTGTGGTGCGAGGCGGGCCCGTGCACCGCCCGTACCAGCGAGTCCGCGAGCCCCTCCAGATCGTCGGCCGGCCCGCTCTCCAGCACATCGCGCAGCCGCCGCCAGCCGGTCTCCAGATCGTGCCCGCCGGTCTCGATCAGGCCGTCGGTGCACAGCAGCAGCACCTCGCCTGGCTCCAGCACCAGCCGGGTGGTCGGGTAGTCGGTGTCCGGTTCGATGCCCAGCGGCAGGCCGCCGGCCGTGCGGCGGACGATCGTGGTGCCGTCGCCGAGCCGGATCGCCGGCTCCGGATGCCCCGCCCGCACCACGTCCAGGGTGCCGGTCAGCGGGTCGACCTCCAGATACAGGCAGGTCGCGAAGCGCACATCGGTGGACTGGTCCGCGTACGGGCCGCCGCCGCGCGGGGCGGGCAGGCCCTCCGCGGACCGGTCGGGGAAACCGTCCGACAGGCCGTCCGGCATCCCGTCGTGCAGCCCGGCCAGGAAGCGCGAGGTGCGCGAGAGCACCGCGTCCGGGTGGTGCCCCTCGGCGGCGTAGGCGCGCAGCGCGATCCGCAGCTGTCCCATGATCCCGGCGGCCCGTACGTCATGGCCCTGGACGTCGCCGATCACGATCGCGGTGCGCCCCGACGGCAGCCCGATCACGTCGTACCAGTCGCCGCCCACCTGGAGGCCGCCACCGGTCGGTACGTAGCGGGCGGCCACCGCCATGCCCTCGATGCCCGGCTCGCGCACCGGCAGCATCGTGCGCTGCAGGCCCTCCGACAGGGCGCGCTCCGACTCGTGCAGATGGGCGCGGGACAGCGCCTGGGCGAGCATCCGGGCGACGGTGGTGAGCACCGAGCGCTCGTCGGGCGTGAAGCGCACCGGCTCCCGGAAGGCCGCCATCCAGGCGCCGATCGGGGAGCCCGCCACGACCAGCGGCAGATAGGCCCAGGAGCTCCGCCCGAAGGGTTCGACCAGCGGCCAGGTGACCGGGAAGCGCTCCTCGTACGCGGCCGGCGTCGGCAGATAGACCGCCTGTCCCGTCCTGGTCACCAGGGCGGCCGGATAGTCGGTGCTCAGCGGCATCTCCAGAAAGGGCGTCGCGGCCTCCAGCGCCTGCCCGTAGTGGCCGATCATCGACAGCCGGTCGCCGTCCACCCCGTAGACGGCCAGGCCGTCGAGCGCGAAGCCCGGCATCGACAAGGTGGCGGCCACCCGCAGCACCTCGGCCGTCGAGTCCGCCTCGGCCAGCGCCCGCCCCGCGTCCAGCAGGAACGCCTCGCGGGAGCGGCGCCAGTCCCGTTCCGGCGCGGGGGCCGCCGGGGAGGTGACCGGCGGCAGGCCGTGCACCTCGTGGACGGTGCCGCGCAGCACCTGGCCCTGCAGCCGGACCTGGATCCGTACCATCCGCAGCACCTCGCCGTTGCGGTCCACCACGCGCAGCCGGGACTCGGCGACGGTGTTCTCGGAGCGGGCGACGGCGAGGTCGGTGGCGAAGGCCATGTAGTCGGTGGCGTGGAAGCGGGCGCGGACGGCCGCGTAGGAGTGGGTGGTGGCGGTCCGGGGCAGTTCCAGCAGCGCCGCGGTCCGGGCGTCGGCGGTCAGGGAGCCGGTCGACCAGTCCCACTGCCACAGCCCGGTGCCAACCGCTGCCAGCACGTCCTCGGTGCGCATTTCTTCAGTTTATGAGGATATACGCGCTATCAGCCAATACGGCCAATACAGCTCATACCTCCGAAGACGGCTCGGCGCGCGACCGCCGGTAGGCTGTGCTAGGCCGTCGGCCCGGCCGCCATCCCGGACGACGCCACCACTCCAGACGACCAGACCGAGGACGAATGATGCACCGGTACCGCTCCCACACCTGCGGCGAGCTGCGCGCCACCGACGTCGACACCGACGTCCGCCTGTCCGGCTGGCTGCACAATCGCCGCGATCTGGGCGGCATCCTCTTCGTCGACCTGCGCGACCACTACGGCTTCACCCAGCTCGTCGTCCGCCCCGGCTCCCCGGTCTACGACCGGCTCAGCGGCCAGTCCAAGGAGTCCGTGGTCCGCGTCGACGGCCGGGTCCTGGCCCGCTCGGCGGAGAACGTCAACCCGGAGCTGCCGACCGGCGAGATCGAGGTCGACGTCACGGCCCTTGAGGTGCTCGGCGCCGCCGACCCGCTGCCCTTCCCGGTCTTCCCCGAGGACAACGCCAACGAGGAGATGCGGCTCACCAACCGCTTCCTCGACCTGCGCCGCCAGCGCATGCACCGCAACATCATGCTGCGCACCCAGGTGATCTCCTTCCTGCGCCGCGAGATGACCGCGCTCGGCTTCAACGAGATGGCCACCCCGATCCTGTCGGCGACCTCCCCCGAGGGCGCCCGCGACTTCCTGGTGCCCTCGCGGGTGCACGCCGGCAAGTTCTACGCGCTGCCGCAGGCCCCGCAGCAGTTCAAGCAGCTGCTGATGATCTCCGGCTTCGACCGCTACTTCCAGATCGCGCCCTGCTTCCGCGACGAGGACTCGCGCGCCGACCGCTCGCCCGGCGAGTTCTACCAGCTCGACGTCGAGATGAGCTTCGTCGAGCAGGAGGACGTCTTCGGCGTCATCGAGAAGGTGATGACCGACCTGTTCACCGAGCTGGGCGGCGGCCGCACCGTCACCTCGCCCTTCCCGCGGATCCCGTTCCGCGAGTCGATGCTCAAGTACGGCAACGACAAGCCGGACCTGCGCACCTCGCTCGAACTCGTCGACGTCTCCGGCATCTTCGCCGGCTCCGGCTTCAAGGCGTTCGCGGACAAGCACGTACGGGCGCTGGCCGTGCCGGACACCGCGGACCAGCCGCGCAAGTTCTTCGACCAGATGGGCGAGTACGCGATCTCGCTCGGCGCGAAGGGCCTGGCGTGGGTGCGGGTCGGCGACGACAGCACGCTGACCGGCCCGATCGCCAAATTCCTCACCCCCGACGACGTCACCGCGCTGCTCGCGGCCGTCGGCGCCAAGCCCGGCACCGCGATCTTCTTCGGCGCGGGCGAGTTCGACGAGGTCTCCAAGATCATGGGCCCGGTCCGGGTCGAGGCCGCCAAGCGCACCGGCCAGTTCGAGGAGAACGTCTTCCGCTTCTGCTGGATCGTCGACTTCCCGATGTTCGAGCGGAACGAGGACACCGGCGCGGTCGAGTTCTCGCACAACCCGTTCTCCATGCCGCAGGGCGGCCTGGAGGCGCTGGAGACCAAGGACCCGCTGGACATCCTGGCCTGGCAGTACGACATCGTCTGCAACGGCATCGAGCTGTCGTCCGGCGCGATCCGTAACCACGAACCCGCCGTGATGTACAAGGCGTTCGAGATCGCCGGCTACTCGCGGGAGACCGTCGAGGCCGAATTCGGCGGCATGCTGCGGGCCTTCCACTTCGGCGCCCCGCCGCACGGCGGCATCGCCCCGGGTGTGGACCGCATGGTCATGCTGCTCGCGGACGAGCCCAACATCCGCGAGACCATCGCCTTCCCGCTCAACCAGAACGCGCAGGACCTGCTGATGGGCGCCCCTTCGGAGGTGGAGGAGACCCGGCTGCGCGAGCTGCACATCCAGCTGCGCAAGAAGTAGCCCGCACCCCGGAACCGGGGAGTACGGGAGGCAACCCGGCGGGCCGCCCACCGTGTTAGGACGGTGTGGAGAGGAACAACGGTGTCGCACCCCGGTTTCGAGGAATTCGTGGCGGCCCGCGGCCCGAGACTGCTGCGGGTCGCCTGGCTGCTCACGGGCGACCCCCATCTGGCCGAGGATCTGCTGCAGACGGTGCTGGCCCGGGTGTGGCCGAAGTGGCACCGGATCGCGGACGACAGCCCGGAGGCGTACGTCCGCAAGGCGCTGGTGCACACGCACGCCTCGTGGTGGCGGCGCCGCTGGCGCGGCGAGGTGCCGCACGGCGAACTGCCGGACCGCCCGCAGTCGGCCGACCCGTACGGGGACGTCGACCTGGAGCAGGTGCTGGCCGCCGCGATACGCGAACTGCCGGTGCGCCAGCGCGCGGTGGTCGTGCTGCGCTACTTCGAGGATCTGAGCGTCGCGGACACCGCGGAGGTGCTCGGCTGTACCGAGGGCACCGTCAAGAGCCAGGCGTCCAAGGCGCTGCGCGCGCTGCGCGGACGGCTGCCGAGCGCGGTGGGCATCGGGGGCGCCGGGGTGAGCGGCGCGGCCGCGGGGGCCCGGCGCGGCGGGGGGAGCGGAGGTGAGCGTCATGACCGCTGAGCGGTTCCCGGAATTCCCGGAGCCCGCCGATCTGTCGGAGGACGAACTGCGCGCCCTGCTGGAGCGCGCGGTGCCCCAACTGCCCGCGCCCGCGCAGCGGTTGGAGCGGGTCAAGGAGAAGGCGGCGCGCCGCCGCAGGCGCCGGGTGGCCGGGGTGTCGGCGACCGCGGTGGTCGCGGTCGCGGCGGCCGGTCTCGTACTGCCGGGCCTGCGCGACGGCGGTACGACCGGCTCGCCGGCCCCGCCCGCCGTCAGCCGCCTCGCGCCGCCCGCGTCCGGCAGTTCGACGGCCTCCGGCGCGGCGACGGACCGGCGGGAGCCGACCCCGACGGCGACCGGGCCCGTGACGGGTCAGGTGACCGGGCCCGCGACCGGTCCGCCGGCCGCGGCCACGGCGGTCGTCCGGCACCACTACCCGGAGCTGTCGGGTCTCGACCTGATGCTGCCCGCGGACTGGGGCACCCTCACCGCGCCCAAGACCGGGGCGGTCTTCACGTCCTCGCAGGACCTCGGGCTGCCGACGGACGGCTGCGTCACACCGCTCGACGGCTTCTGCACCCCGCTGGCCCGCACCCTGGAGCCCGGTGGCGTGCTGATCATGATGACGCTGCAGCACAACAAGCCGATGGCCGACAAATTCCGGAGCAGCGCCCGCCCGGCCACGCCGAGCGAGGTGGTCGGCGCCTGCCGCACCGTCGGCGGCACCGCGCAGACCACCGCGGCGATCACCGACACCGCGGCCACCGATGTGATCGTGCAGGTCTCGGTCTGCCTGGCCCGCCCCGCCAAGGGGCAGCAGGAGCAGTTGGACGACGCGTTGACGAATGCCGCCTTCTCGTGAGGGCACCCGTGACACCCGTGGAGACGCCCGGACATCCCGTGAAGCCCGTGCGCCTGTGAAGGCGCCCGCGCCCCCCGTCGAGACGACCGACCTCGTGACACTCGTGAAAGGCCCCCGCCCCGCCATGCGTACCGCTGCCGCCCCCACCGCCGCACGCTCCGCCGCCGCCGCGACCGCCGCCCTGCTGGCCGTCCTGGCCGTGTCCCCGCTGCTGTCCGGCTGTTCGGCCTCCGACAGCGGGGCGCGTCCTTCGCACGTGAGCGAGGTGGGGCCGCTGAGCACGGTCGTCACCGGACCCGCGGGCCGCGCCGGACGGTCGGCGCCCGAACCCGCGCCGGCCCGGCTGCCGGGACTCGGCCCGAGGACGCTCGCCCAGGTGCCGGCCACCGCCCGGCAGGCGGTGCTGGTCACCGGCGCGGGCGCCGACTCCCCGGACGCGAAGGTCACCCTCTACACCCGCGACGCGACCGCGGGCTGGCGGCCGGCGGGCCCGGTGTGGACCGCGCACAACGCCCTCAAGGGCTGGACCGACACCCACCACGAGGGCGATCTGCGGTCACCGATCGGTGTGTTCGGCCTCTCCGACGCCGGCGGCAGGCTCGCCGACCCGGGCGCGAAGCTCCCGTACGACCACGCGCCGATCGGTTTCACCGTGCACGGCACGGGCTTCCGCGGCGAGCCGCTCAGGGGCGCCTTCGACTATGTGATCGCCATCGACTACAACCATGTGCCGGGGACGTCGCCGCGCGACTGGACCCGGCCGCTGGGTGCCTCCCGCGGCGGCGGGATCTGGCTGCACGTGGACCACGGCGGCCCCACCCAGGGTTGTGTGTCGCTGCCGCAGCAGGCCATGCGGACGCTGCTGCGCACCCTGGACCCGAAGCTGCGCCCGGTGGTGGTGATGGGCGACGCGGCCGCGCTCGCGCGCTGAGCCCGCGCCGCCCCCGGGGGCCGTACGGGTCAGGCGGCGGTCGCGTCCGGGTCGCCGCCGAAGCGCTCGATGTACGCGGCCAGGTCCTCGTCGGAGATCTTCGCGAAGAGCACCGGCGGCACCGTGAAGGGCGTGCCCGCCGGGACCGCGTCCAGGGCGCGGGCCTCGTCCGCGGTGACCCAGCGCGCGTCGTCGCCGGGCAGCGCGAAGGCGGCCCGCATGGCGGCGGCCGAGGCGGGGATGAAGGGCTCGGAGACCACCGCGTAGAGGTGGATGAGATTCATCGCCGTCCGCAGCGTGAGCGCGGCGCCGTCCTGGTCGGTCTTGATCTCCATCCAGGGCGCCTTCTCCTCCAGGTAGGAGTTGCCCGCGCTCCACAGCGCGCGCAGCGACTGCGCGGCCTTGCGGAACTGCAGGGTCTCCATGTGGCCCTCGTACTCGGCGAGCAGGGCGGCGATCTGTTCGCCGAGCTTGGCCTCGGCGGCGCCGGCCGCGGCGCCCGCGGGCACCTGGTCGCCGAACCGCTTGCGGGAGAAGGACAGCACCCGGTTGACGAAATTGCCGAGGGTGTCGGCGAGGTCCTTGTTGACGCCGGCCGCGAACAGCTCCCAGGTGAAGGAGGTGTCGTCGGACTCGGGCGCGTTCGCCATCAGGAAGTAGCGCCAGTAGTCGGCGGGCAGCGTCTCCAGGGCGGCGTCGGTGAAGACCCCGCGGCGCTGGGAGGTGGAGAATTTCCCGCCGTAGTAGTTCAGCCAGTTGAAGGCCTTGACGTAGTCGACCTTCTTCCACGGCTCACGGGTGCCCAGTTGGGTCGCCGGGAACATCACGGTGTGGAAGGGCACATTGTCCTTGGCCATGAACTCCGTGTAGCGGACGGTGTCGTCGGCCTCGTACCACCACGACTTCCAGTCCCGCACTTCACCGTCTTCCGCGGCGTCCGCCCACTCCTTGGTGGAACCGATGTACTCGATCGGCGCGTCGAACCAGACGTAGAACACCTTTCCGTCCGCGGCCAACTCCGGCCAGGTGTCGGCCGGTACGGGAACGCCCCATTCGAGGTCCCGGGTGATGGCCCGGTCCTGGAGGCCCTCGGTGAGCCATTTCCTGGCGATCGAGGAGGCCAGGGTCGGCCAGTCGGCGCCGTTGGCGTCGATCCACCGCTCGACCTCGTCGGCCAGCTTCGACTGGAGGAGGAAGAGGTGCTTGGTCTCGCGGACCTCCAGCGCGCTGCTGCCGCTGATCGCGGAGCGCGCGTCGATGAGGTCGGTGGGGTCCAGCACCCGGGTGCAGTTCTCGCACTGGTCGCCGCGGGCCTTGTCGTAGCCGCAGTGCGGGCAGGTGCCGACGATGTAGCGGTCGGGCAGGAAGCGCTCGTCGGCCAGCGAGTACACCTGGCGGATGGCCCGCTCCTCGATGAAGCCGTTCTCGTGGAGCTTCCGGGCGAAGTGCTGGGTGATGTCGCGGTTCTGCGCGGAGGAGCTGCGGCCGAAGTGGTCGAAAGACAGCTCGAAGCCGTCGTAGATCGCCTTCTGCGCGAGGTGCGCCTGGCCGCAGAAGGTGTCGACCGGCAGCCCGGCCTCCTTGGCGGCCAGTTCCGCGGGGGTGCCGTGTTCGTCGGTGGCGCAGATGTAGAGGACCTCGTGGCCGCGCTGCCGCAGATAGCGGGCGTAGACGTCCGCCGGGAGCATGGACCCCACCATGTTGCCCAGGTGCTTGATCCCGTTGATATAGGGGAGGGCTGAGGTGATGAGGTGACGAGCCATTGCAGGCTGCTCCCAATTCGTTGCGCGGAGTGAGTTATTCCTCTTCTACGGACCGTCAATATCGTATCTGACGACCGGGGGGTATCCGTCGCCACATTTCCGGGTAGCCGGGCCGATGGGGCCTGTGAAGAGGCCATGAACAGCCCGTGAGAGTCGGGCCAGAAGATCACAGCGAGTGACTGCACGTGCACATGCACGTGCACATGCACGTGCCTGCCCAACGAGTTATGATCTGCGGTACCAGACATGGCACTTATGGGGAGTGGCTGATGCGCCGGACGCACAACGGAATGGCGGCGGACGACCTAACGGGAGTTGTCTGGCAGAAGAGCCGTCACAGCAATGCCAATGGAACGTGCGTGGAGTTCGCCGCCCTGCCCGACGGTGAGGTCGCCGTACGCAATTCGCGCTTTCCGGAC
Source organism: Actinacidiphila alni (assembly GCF_900112845.1). Classification (GTDB taxonomy): domain Bacteria; phylum Actinomycetota; class Actinomycetes; order Streptomycetales; family Streptomycetaceae; genus Actinacidiphila; species Actinacidiphila alni. The sequence goes on along the minus strand of NZ_FONG01000002.1, from coordinate 176,003 downwards.
GGCCCCGCGCTGATATACACGCGGGCCGAGATCGAATCGATGATCATCGGCGTGAAAGCCGGAGAATTCGACCACCTGGTCCCGTAATGTCGGGAAAAGGCTTACGAGGGCGGAAAGCAGGCGGGGAAGCGAGCGGACCGGAAGCGGACTAGAGGGCTCCACTGGGTGTCAGGAAGAGCGCCCAGACGACCTTTCCCGCACCACTGAGGGGATGCCATCCCCAGTTCTCGCTGAACGAGTCGACCAGATGCAGGCCGCGGCCGGTCTCGGCGACGAAATCGGGGTCCTTCGCGATCGGCGCCACCCCGCTGGGGTCGCGCACCGCACACACCACGCGCGAGGTCCAGCGCACCAGACTCAGCCGTACGGGAACGCCGGGGGTGCCGATGGGCACCGCGTACCGCAGCGCGTTGGTCACCAGTTCCGAGGCGACCAGTTCCACCGAGTCGCGCAGCGTGGACAGGTCCCAGCGCTGGAGCGTGGCGCGGGTGAAGTGACGTGCCTCACCCACCGACTCCAGGACGGCGGGCAGCTCGCAGGTGGCCCCGTTGCCGGCGGCGACGCGCTCGGGTGCGAGCACTCCCTGCCATAACGGCTCCAGCACGGCGACTGCCTCTGCCTTCATACGTGCCCCCGGGGTATCTGCACCCCCCCATGCTCATGGATCAGGACCCCTCGATGCAAGAGCGTCTGCACGTGCATCTGCAAGGAATTGATGCACGTGTCGATGGAGAGTGACCGAATGGGTACACGGCGCAGTCCGTTAGTGGCAGACTGCTGATGAACCAAGGGCGGAGCGTGACCTATGAGCGCAGGGCAGCCGGGAGGCGGGTCCATCGTGCGACGAATGCTGCTCGGAGCGCAGCTGCGGCGGCTGCGTGAGTCCAAGGGCATCAGCCGGGAGGACGCGGGCTACTCGATCCGGGCCTCCGAATCGAAGATCAGCCGCATGGAGCTGGGCAGGGTCAGCTTCAAGGAGCGCGACGTCGCGGATCTGCTGACGCTCTATCAGGTCACCGACGACGCCGAGCGGTCGGCCATGCTCGGCCTGGTCCGCGAGGCCAACGCGGCGGGCTGGTGGCACGGTTACGGCGAGGTCATGCCCACCTGGTTCCAGACGTACGTGGGCCTGGAGGAGTCCGCCGCCCTCATCCGTACCTTCGAAGTGCAGTTCGTGCACGGCCTGTTGCAGACCGAGGACTACATAAGGTCGGTGATCCGGCTCGGTCACCCCGAGGCGGCGGTGCCGTGGGTGGAACGACGGGTCGGTCTGCGCCTGGAGCGGCAGAAGCTGCTCGTCTCCGAGCAGGCGCCGCATTTCGTCGCGGTGATGGACGAGGGCGCGCTGCGCCGGCCCTTCGGCGGCCGGCAGGTGATGGCCGACCAGGTGCGGCACGTCCTGGAGGCCGCCGAGCGCCCCAATGTGGACGTCCGCATCCTGCCGTTCGCCACCGGCGGTCACGCCGCGGGCGGCGGCGCCTTCACGCTGCTGAGCTTCCCCGAGTCGGACCTGCCCGACCTGGTCTATCTGGAGCAGCTCACCGGCGCCCTCTACATCGACAAACATGACGAAGTGGTGGAATACCAGAAGGCGATGAACGCGCTGAGCGACATCGCGCTGACGCCCGCCGACTCCCTCGACTGGCTCACCGCATTCCAGCGGGAGCTGTGAAGCGGCGAAGCTGTGAAGGTGCGAAGCCGCGAACGTGTGAAGGCGTGAAGACGTGAAGGCGTGAAACGGTCACGCTCCTCGCACCGCTGATTACCGAAATACGCACGCCGTACAGTGGCTCCCCGGGCAATTCGCCCATCGCCGGGCCGGTGTGACGCGCGTCATACGAGTGCTCTGGCTCACGTGGTAAACGTTGGGGCTTCGTCGTGTGCGTGCGCGCCACCGGACTGAAGGTGTGGGAATGGGCGTTCGTGGGCGCAAGCGAGAGCGCAAGCGCAGCCGCAAGCGCTGGATCATCTCGATAGCGGTCGCATTCGTGGTGCTTCTCGCGGGCGGCGCCGGCGCCATCTATCTGAAGCTGAACGCCAACATCTCGACGTTCGATTCCGCGGGCCTCAGCAAGGACCGGCCCAAGGCCGCGCCCGCCGACGCCAACGGTCACACCGCGGTGAACGTGCTGCTGATCGGCTCCGACACGCGCTCCGGCGAGAACGGCAAGCTCGGCGGCTCCGCCGCCGGCCCGATCGGCCGCTCCGACACCACGATCCTGCTGCACGTCTACCCCGACCACAAACACGCGGTGGGCATCTCGATCCCGCGCGACTCGCTGGTCGACATCCCGCCGTGCCTGCTCCCCGACGGGAAGTGGTCACCGGACCAGCCCAAGGCCCAGTTCAACTCGGCCTTCTCCATGGGCAACACCGCCAAGGGCAATCCGGCCTGCACGCAGAACACCATCGAGAAGCTGTCGGGTCTGCGCGTGGACCACACCATGGTGGTGGACTTCGCCGGCTTCGCTGCGATGACCTCCGCCGTGCACGGTGTCGAGGTCTGCGTGCCGAACGACATCTACCAGGGCGACATGAACCCCAACCTCGGCTACAAGGGGAAGGTCGTCCTGGAGTCGGGCATGCAGAATCTGTCCGGGCAGAAGGCGCTGGACTACGTCCGCGTGCGCCACGGCGTCGGCGACAACTCCGACGTCGGCCGCATGATGCGGCAGCAGGCGTTCCTGTCCGCGCTGATCGGCAAGGTCAAGGGCCAGGGCATGAACCCGACGACGCTGCTGCCGCTGGCGGACGCGGCGACCAAGTCGCTCACCGTCGACCCGGGGCTCGGCAGCGCCAGCAAGCTGATGTCCTTCGGTCTGTCGCTGAAGAACATCGACCTGAAGAACATCCAGTTCATCACCGCGCCCTGGCGCTACGACGGCCCGCGCATCGACCTCGTCCACCCCGACGTGGACGACCTCTTCGGCGAGCTGCGCGCCAACCGCACCCTGGAGGGCGTGGACGCCTCCGGCAAGGTCGACGCGAAGTCGACGTCCACCGCGTCGCCGAGCCCGACCGCCACCGTGGACGGCACCGGCATCCAGGTCGGCGTCTTCAACGGCACCACCACCGACGGCCTGGCCGGCAAGGCGGCCGACAGGATCAAGGCGGCGGGCTTCACCGTCACCGGGACCAGTACGGCCAGGTCGCAGGACCACGTGACGACCCGGATCGAGTACGGCCCCGCCGACAAGGCGCACGCCACCACACTGGCCAAGCTCTTCCCGGGCGCCGATCTGGTCCCGCTCAACATCGCCGGCGTCAATCTCGTCGTCGGCCAGGACTTCGCCACGTCCGCCGCCGACACCAAGGCGCCGCCCAAGCCGCTGCCGACCACCCTCACCCAGCAGGCCCGCTCGGCGGCGACCAACCCCTGCGAGAAGCTCTCCTACGGGTGACGGGTGACGGGTGACGGGTGACGGCTGACGGGGTCGGGGCCGCGGCCGGGCCTCGGCGGAGTCCGCCCTGTCAGTCGGCGACGGCGCCGTGCGCGGTCACCCGGGTGATCCGGCCGCGCACCAGATACTCGCCGGCCACGGCATTGCGCGCGCCGAACTCCTCGGCCTTGTCCTGCCCCATGTAGCGGGCGGCGATCCGCGTCGACCAGATCCGCATCGGCTCCAGATCCTCGATCAGCTCGGCGGTGCACTCCAGCAGCACGAAGGAGTACGGCGGCTGCTCGTCGTCCACGCACAGCGCGAACCGCGGGTCGCGCCGCAGCGCCTTCCCCTTCAGCCCGTCCACCCCGGTGTTGAACACCACCGCGACATCCGCCGGATCACTGTCGTCCAGGACGAACCACACGGGCGTCACGTGCGGCCCGCCGTCCTTGCGCGTGACGGCGAGCTTGCCGGTGCGTGTCCCGGCCGATGCGAAGGAGCGCCATTCGGCCTCGGTCATGTGCTGCATGAGCCCCAGGCTAGGCCGTACGCGCCCCGTGGCCGGGCCGCCCCGCCGTCCGCGTACGGCGGCGCTACCGGACCTCGCGGTACCAGCGGCGGTGCACGGCGGGTTCGACGCACAGGACGGCGGCGCCCGCCAGTCCGGCGACCAGCAGCGACGGCCGGCCGCCGCCGTTGAGCAGCGCGGCCAGGCATCCGGCGGCGACGGCGAGCGGCCGCAGCAGGGTGAGCGGGCCGAGCCCGATCACCATGGCGAGGGTCCCGGCCCTGAAGGGCAGCAGGAAATACGCGGCGAGCGAGAGCGCGACGGCGACGGCGTAGCAGGTCAGGGGCAGGAGGAAGCCCCGGCCGCCGGCGGCGAGGGTGTCGTACGCGCGGTCCCGGTCGGCCGCGGCGGCCAGCCACAGGACGGCGGCCAGTGCCGGGACCAGCAGCAGTACGGCCCCGACCGCCAGGCCGCGCAGGGCCGCCCGTACGTTGGCGCGGCCCTTGCGGATCCGGGCGTCACGGCCGGCGTAGGCGCGGAAACCGCTGAACGCGGCGTCGGTCAGGCCGAGCAGCGCCAGCGGCAGGGCGGGCGTCACGCCGCGGCCGGGGTGAAGTGCTCGTCGCCCAGCAGCCGCCGCGAGGCGCGGCCGAGCGCCGCGCGCAGCGGCGCCTCCAGCGGCGGGCGTACGGCGAGCACCGGGCGCAGCGTGGTGCAGAACGGATTGGCGGCGCGCCGCGGCTCGTACAGCAGCGCCCGCATGCCCGCGGCCGCCGCGGCCCGCAGCAGCGCTTCGTCGCTGTGCGCGCGCCGGGCGGAGGCGACGCCGTCGTGGCGGCCGAGCGGGTGGCGCATCCGCGCGCGGTGGAAGACCCACGCGCCGACCGGCGCGAGCCCGGTCGCCGCGATGTCGTAGTGGCAGAACGCCAGCGCGGGCGAGGCGCCCTGGGCCCGGAAGAAGTCCGCGAGCGCGGGCTCGGAGAAGTGGTGCAGTACGCCGGTGGAGACGTAGACGGTGGCCGCCTCCGGCAGGGCGAAGGCGTCGCCGTGGACGAAGCGGCAGGAGAGCCCCTCGGCGCGGGCCAGCCGGTCCGCCTCGCCGACCAACGCGGCGTCCAGGTCCACCCCGACCAGCTCCACATCGGGGCCGAGCGCGCCGGTGGCCGCCAGCCAGCGGATCAGATACCCCAGCCCGCAGCCGACGTCGACCAGCCGGTACGGGCCGCGCACGCCGGTGGTACGGATCGCGGTCAGCAGCGGGCCGAGCAGGTGGACCAGGCGCCGGCCGATGCGCAACTCCTCGCTCAGCCGCTGGAGTTCGGTGTGCACGCCGATCAGCAGGCGGTCCACGGCGGCCGGCTCCAGGACGCCGTCCGGGCCGGCCGGCAGCCCCGCGACGATCCGCGCGGCGCGCGCGTCGCCGGCCGCGCGCAGCTGCTCGACGACCTCGGCGCGCCGTACCGGCAGCCGCCGGCCGTCGTGCGGGTCGAAGGCCACGATCAGGTCGGATATCTCGAGCCGGTCCACAAGGCAGCACTTTATGGCGTGGCCGGGAGCGGGCGGCAGGGACCGGGGGCCAAGGAGGTCAGGGGGCCAGAGGCCAGGGTCAGGAACTGTGCGGGTGGGAGTGGGCGTGGGCCTGGCCGGCGCCGCGGATCTCCAGGCCGTCCAGGAGCTGGGCGGTGGCGGTGGCGACGGCCGCGACGGCGGCGTCGAACACCTCGCGGTTGTGGGCCGCGGGCGCGCGGAAGCCGGAGATCTTGCGGACGTACTGGAGGGCGGCCGCATTGATGTCGTCCTGGTCCGCGTCGGGCGTCATCGGCGGGCGGAGGGTCTTGATGCTTCGGCACATGTCTCCAGTGTGACGCGGGGGTACGACAGTGCGTCCTGAAGTCGGGGGCGGTGACCCCTTGGCGCGGGGCCGTCGCAGTGCTTCAATGCTCTGCATTGGTTAGGAAGCTTTCCTAACTGCACAGCAGGCCCCCGCAGTTGGCCGTCCCCTCAGGCGGCCGGAAACGGAGACGCACGTGCAGCAATCCCCCCACTCCCACCGTTCGGCGCGCCGCAGCCGCCGGATAGCCATGATCGCGGCGGTCGGCGTCCTGGCCGGCGGCGGCGCCTCGCTCGCGCTGGCCACCGCGGGCAACGCGGCGACCACCGCGGGGTCGCACCCCGCGGCCGTCGCCCCGAAGGCGGCGGGCGCGGGCCTCGCGGACCCGCACAAGAAGGAGATCGCGATGGAGTTGGTCTCCAGCGCCGAGAACTCCTCGCTGGACTGGAAGGCACAGTACAAGTACATCGAGGACATCGGTGACGGCCGCGGCTACACCGCGGGCATCATCGGCTTCTGTTCCGGCACCGGCGACATGCTGGAACTGGTCCAGCACTACACCGACCTCAAGCCCGGCAATGTGCTCGCCAAGTACCTGCCGGCGCTGGAGGACGTCAACGGCTCCGACTCGCACGCCGGTCTCGGCTCGGCCTTCGTCAGCGCGTGGAAGACCGCCGCCAAGGACACCGTCTTCCAGACCGCGCAGAACGACGAGCGGGACCGGGTGTACTTCAACCCGTCGGTCAACCAGGCCAAGACGGACGGCCTGGGCACCCTCGGCCAGTTCATCTACTACGACGCCATCGTCATGCACGGCCCCGGCAGCGACCCGGTCAGCTTCGGCGGCATCCGCAAGACCGCGATGAAGAAGGCCAAGACCCCGGCCCAGGGCGGCAACGAGACCACCTACCTCAACGCCTTCCTCGACGCCCGCAAGGCCGCGATGAAGACGGAGGACGCCCACGACGACACCAGCCGCGTCGACACCGAGCAGCGGGTCTTCCTCAACGCGGGCAACCTCAACCTCGACCCGCCGCTGAAGTGGAAGACGTACGGGGACTCCTACCAGATCCTCACGCTCCCGTAGTCGGCGACATTCGTACGTACCGGCCCGTCGACCTCGCGTCGGCGGGCCGGTACGCTGCCGGGGCCAGAGGCAGAGATCGGATGTATCCGCGGTGTTCGTCGTGTTCGCGCCGCCGTGACCGAGGAGGAGCCGCCGCCGTGCTGCGTTACGGACTGACCCACCCCACGATGCTCGCCGCGCTCGCCGCGGCCGGTCACGGCTCCCGCGTACTGATCAGCGACGGCCACTATCCGCACACCACCGGCGCCCATCCGGCCGCGGAACGCGTCTACCTCAACCTCAGCCCCGACCGCCTGCTGGTCACCGAGGTGCTGGCCGCCCTGACCGACGCGATCCCCATCGAGGCGGCGGCCGTGATGACCCCGCCCTCCGATGTTTCCGCCGGCTCCGCCACGGCCGCCGAGCCGGAGATCTTCGCCGAATTCCGTACGGCCCTGCCCGGTATCACCCTCGACGGCCTCGACCGCTTCGCCTTCTACGACGCCGCCCGCGGCCCCGACACCGCCCTCGTCGTGGCCACCGGCGACCGCCGTACGTACGCGAATCTGCTGCTCACCATCGGGGTGCGCGGCGACGCCGACCGGTGATGACGGCCCGGGTCGGTCGGTCAGCGGGCCGGTCGGTCAGCGGGGCGGCAGGGCGCAGGCGAGGGCGCGGGCGGTGCTGCGGGCGCGGGATTCGGCGCGGGCGAGTGCCTGGTCGGGCGGGCCGAGCAGGCCCTCGCGGTGGTAGAGGGCCAGGCCGTGGGCGGCCGAGGCGACGTCCAGTATCAGGTCGACGGCGTGCTCGCCCGAGGCGAGCCTGCGGGCGGTCGGCAGCAGGGCGGTCAGCACCTGGTCGCCGGCCGAAGCCAGCGCCGGATAGCGGGACTTGTCGATCCCGGCGCTGAACGTGATGTCGAACAGGGCCCGTTCCTCCACCGCGAAGCGCACATAGGCGGCGGCGAAGTCCGCCAACTGCTCGACGGGATCGGGGGAGCGGCGCACCGCGGCCGAGAAACGGTGGTGCTGCTCGCGGTAGCCGCGCTCGGCCAGCGACGCCAGCAGCGCGTCCCGGTCGGCGAAGTGCTTGTACGGAGCCGCCGCGCTCACCCCCGCCCGCCGGCTGGCCTCCGCGAGCGTGAAGCCGTGGGCACCGCGCTCCGCGACGAGGCCGAGGGCCGCCCGCTCCAGCGCGTTGCGCAGATCGCCGTGGTGGCGCCCGGTCGGCCGGGTGGAGCGGGGCGGCGGAACGGTCTTGGCGGTCTTGGCGGGCTGGCCGGAATCAGCGGCTTCAGCGGACTCGACGGTCTTGGCGGGCTCGACGGGCGGCGTCGTCATGCCGGCCAGGTTACTCCCGTTCACCGTGAGGTGAACGGCCTTCACCTCGGCGTACGGACCATGAAGACGTCGACCGGGTCCTCCGCCTCCCGGACGAAGCCCCAGCGCTCGTACAGCCGGCGGGCCGGGCTGCCCTGGAGGACGATGAGGCGGACGGTCTCGCCGCGCTCGTCGGCGCGGCGCAGGAGTTCGGCCAGCACGGCGGAGCCCAGGCCGCGCCCGTGCAGGGCGGGCGCCAGGTAGAAGTGTTCGAGCAGCAGCCCGCCGCCCGGCGCGGGTCGCAGCGTGACGCACCCGGCCACGTCATCGGCCACGTCATCGGCCACACCATCGGCCAAGCCGTCGGCCGTGTCACCCTCCACCGTGATCACGGACGTGTGCGCGCCGGAGAAGGAGTCGCGGAAGCGCTGCCGTACGCGGACCTCGTCGTACCGCCCGAGGCGCTCCAGATCGGGCCGCATCACCACGGCCCGCAATTCGGCGATGGTCTCCACGTCCTCGGCCGTGGCGGCCCGCAGGGCCCATCCGGCCCCGGTCCTCGTCGCTCGCATCCGCTCATTATGCGGAGCACGGATGCCCCCGTCGAAGGGGTTCTACGAGGTGAGGCTCTGGGTGCCGACCACCCCGAGCAGCGCCAGCTTCTCCGCGTCCTCGCTGTCCGGCTCCGCGGTGTAGACCATGATCCGCAGATCGCTCCCGGCGACGCTCAGGATGTCGCAGTCCAGGGTCAGCGGCCCGACCACCGGGTGGTCGATCGTCTTGCGCGACGCCACGTGCGGGGTGACCTCGCCGGACTCCCACAGCTGGGCGAAGCGCGGGCTGCGCGAGCGCAGTTCGGCGATCAGCCTGCGCAGCCGCTGGTCGGCCGGATAGCGGTTGGCGGTGGCGCGCAACTGCGCGACCTGCGAGATCTCCAGCAGCCGCAGCGACTCCGGGGTGTGCCGGACGCGTGAGCCGGAGCCGAGGAAATTGCGCCAGATCGCGTTGCGCTCGTTGCCCTGGTGGTGCCCCATCAGCGCCACGTACAGCGGATTGGCCAGCAGCAGCGTCCATGTCGCGTCGCTGACCGCGACCGGCGTCCCGGTCAGCCGGTCCAGCATCCGCTGCACGCTCGGCGTGATGTACGCGGGGACGGTGCCCTGTCCCGGCGGCACGAGCCCGGCGACGTGGAAGAGGTGCTCGCGCTCCGCGCTGGTCAGCCGCAGCGCGCGCCCGAGTGCCTCGACGACCTGCTCGGAGGGGTTGGCGGCGCGGCCCTGTTCGAGCCGGGTGACGTAGTCGACGGAGATCCCGGCGAGCAGTGCCAGCTCCTCGCGGCGCAGCCCGGCCGCGCGCCGGTGCCCGCCGGCCGGCAGCCCGGCCGCCTCGGGGGAGACGCGGTCCCGCCAGCGCCGTACGGTGTGCCCGAACTCGGTGGTCGCCATGCTTCCACTGTGCACCGCGCGCGCCCGGTGTACCTGGTACCGGCAGTCCCAGGAAGACGGGCCCACTGGCTGCCCCGGCGCCGCCGCCGCACGGTGGAGGCATGACCACCACATTGATCACCGGAGCGAACAAGGGTCTCGGCTATGAGACCGCCCGCCGCCTGCTGGCCGCGGGCCACACCGTCTACCTGGGCAGCCGCGACGCCGGGCGCGGCCGCGCCGCCGCCGAACGGCTCGGGGCGCGGCCCGTCGTCATCGACGTGACGGACGAGGCGTCCGTACAGGCCGCCGCCAAGGCGATCGAGGCCGACGGCGGCCTCGACGTCCTGGTCAACAACGCGGGCATCGAGAGCCGCACCGCGGGCAACGGCATCGTCGGCGCCGCCGACCTGACCGCCGAGCACATGCGCGAGACGTTCGAGACGAACGTCTTCGGCCTGGTGCGCGTCACCCACGCCTTCCTGCCGCTGCTGCGCCGCTCGGCCGCGCCGGTCGTCGTCAACCTCAGCAGCGGGCTGGCCTCGCTGACCGGGCTCAGCACCCCGGGCACGCCCGCGTACGCCTACCCGGGCGTCGCGTATCCGGCGTCCAAGACCGCGGTCAACATGATCACGGTGCAGTACGCGAAGGCGTTCCCCGAGATGCGGATCAACGCCGTCGAGCCGGGCTTCACCAAGACCGACCTCAACGGCAACACCGGGGTGCAGACCGTCGAGCAGGGCGCCGAGATCATCGTCCGGATGGCGCAGGTCGCGCCGGACGGTCCGACCGGCGGCTACTTCACGGCCGAGGGCACGCTGCCCTGGTAGGCCGTTCCGGGACGTTTCGGGCCGCCCCGGAACGGCCCGCGCGTGGGGGCCGCCGGAGCCGGGACCGCCGTGCCGCGGCCCCGGCCCTCCCCCGCGTCCCCCCCGCTCATGGGTCCGGCTCAGCCGAACTGTCCCGGGGTGTAGTCGCCGGCCGGCTGCCGGACCAGCACATTCAGCCGGTTGAAGGCGTTGATCAGGGCGATCGTCGTGACCAGCGAGGCCAGCTGCTCCTCGTCGAAGTGCTTGGCGGCGTTCGCCCACACCTCGTCGGACACGCCGGTCGCCGCGTCGGCGATCCGGGTCCCCTCCTCCGCCAGCTCCAGCGCGGCGCGCTCGGCGTCGGTGAAGACGGTGGCCTCGCGCCAGGCGGCGACCAGATGGAGCCGCTGCTGCGTCTCGCCGGCCGCCAGCGCGTCCTTGGTGTGCATGTCGGTGCAGAAGCCGCAGCCGTTGATCTGGCTGGCGCGCAGCCGCACCAGCTCCTGCGTCGCCTCCGGAACGGTCGATTCCGCGTTCACCCGGCCCGCCGAGGTGAGGTGCTTCAGGGACTTCATGGCGAGCTGGTCGGCGAAAAGGTTCAAACGGGCTTCCATCGCGTACTCCTTGCCGTGCCGCCGTGCCTGCTCCCGCAGGACCGGCCGCGTTCGCTGTCGGGTGCTGTCTCATCCGCGGATCCACCTCCTTGACGCGGGCGGCCCCGCCGATGTGACCGGCGTACGTGTGACGCCCGTCACCCCACCTCTTCGCGTACGTCCGCTGTGCGGCAGGCGATCGTGGCCGCCGCCCTGTTCCCCGCGACGGCGGGCGACCTCAAGTTCGGCTCAGATGACGGTTGAGGCCGCCGGCGCGGGAGCACACTGCGAGTACGAGGCGGAAGTCTCTGCCGAGACGGGGGTGAACGACATGAAGGCATGGCTCGCACGCAAGGGCGGCAGGCTGCTCGACATGATGTCGGAGCGGCGCCGCATCGCGAAGTACACGGACCCGGAGGCCCACCGCAGGATGGCGCCGGACCGCGACGCGCTGCTGCCGTACAACCACTCGCGGACCTCGATCCCGCCGATGGGCGGCATCGGCTCCGGTTCGTGACGCCCGCGCCCCGCCGCGCCTGCGGTTCCTAGGGCCGGGCGCGGCGCAGCGCGGTGACGACGGTGTCGTGGAAGCGGTCGACCGCTTCGTCCACGCTGCGGATGAAGCCGGTCTCCGCGGTGCCGCGGGTGCTGCCCATGCCCTTGAAGAGGGAGAGGCGGAAGCCGGTGATGGTGGCGCCGTCCTTCGGGAGCAGGTCAGCGGGCTCCGGGCGGAGCCGCTCCAGGGTGCCGCGCGGGCCGCCGCCGCGGCCGTCGACCAGGGTTTCCACGTGCAAGTCGGCCGGGGCCTCGGGGAGTTGGCGTACCAGACGCTTCGCCCAGGTCAGCGGTGAGCCCGCCGCGGGCGCCGGGATCTCCAGCGACGTCCGCAGCTTGCTGGTGCGCAGGTCCGCGGTCAGGCCGAGTACGCCCGGGCTGTCCTCGATCCGCAACTCCGCCTGGAGCCGCCCCTCCCGGCACAGCCGGTCCGCGAGCGCGGCCCGCCGCTCGGCCGGGTCCGTACCGCGCTTGACCCGCTGCACGGGCAGCACCTTCTGGCCCAGCTCGCCGCCGAGACGCAGGCACACCTGGCGGATCAGCCGCTCCCAGTTGGCGACCACGTCCACCGCGCGGGGGTCGCCCTCGCACAGCGTCTCCTCGTCGATGCCGCGGCGCACCGGCACCCATGCCGGGCCCATGTTCTGGAAGCCGTGGCAGCCCGAATTCTCGTGCTGGAGGTAGTACAGCAACTCCTGGAGCAGCCACGCGTGCGCCGCGTTCCCCACGCCCTCGTGCCGGATCAGCATCTGCGCCTGATGCGTGACCTCCGCCCACGACAGGTGCCACAGCGCCACCTTGTGCTTGCGCCTGCCGTCCATCTTCACGTCCACCAGTGGACTGCCGTCCAGGGCCACGTCGTTCGACAGCGTGATCACCGCTTCGTACGCGCGGCGGCCCGCGATGTCCACGTAGTCCTGCACCTGGGCGGCCTTCAGCGGATTGCCGTTGGTCTTCGTCTCGACCAGCGCCGTCCACAATTTCCCGGCCCGCTCCACCCGGATCAGTCCGTCCGGCCGCTTCGGACTCTCCCCGCCGTGCGGCAGTGCCACCTCGGTGTAGGTCTCCATCCGCCCGGCGGGCGCGCCGAAACCGGCCGTCAACCGCCGCCCGAACTCCGGGACTTGTGCCATCACGGAGAGCAGCACGGAGGTCGCCCGCGTCTCGCGCTCGTGGTCGCTCTTGAGGGTGCCGACGGGGAAGAGCCGTGCCATGCGCCAGGAGTCGTTCTCGGCCAGGGACTTGCGGGTGACGGCCGGGAGCGTGACCTTCTTGCGGGCCGTACGGGGGCGACGCTTGGCGGGTGCGGTCGGTTGCGCGGCGGGCGGGGTGAGCGTCTTCGGCGGCTCGGCCGCCGCGCCGAGTGCGGCTTCCGGTGCGTCGGGCGCCGCTTCCAGGGCTGCGGCCGGTTCCTCCCCGTCGACCGTCTCGTCCTCGTCGTCGACGTCGATGCCGAAGTCCGTTGCCAGGCCCGCGAGTCCGGAGTCGTAGCCCTGGCCGACGGCGCGGAATTTCCAGCCTCCGTCGCGCCGGTACAGCTCACCGAAGATCACCGCGCTGATCGCGCCCGCGTCCTCGATGGCGAAGCGCAGGAGGGCGTCGCCGACGCGGTCGGCGAGGGTCAGGCACAGGTCGTCCAGGTCGCCGAAGCGGGCGCCGGCGTAGCGGCTGGCCGCCAGGACGATGCGGGACACCTCCGGCGGGACGGCGGTGAGGTCCAGGCTGATGCGGTCCTCGCTGCCGGACTCGGTCGGCGTCTTGCCGAGGAGCTGGACGCTGCCGTCCGGGGCGGCGGGGTTGTTGTAGAAGTAGAAGTCGCCGTCCCCGCGGACCTTGCCGTCCGCGTCGAGCAGCAGCACCGACACATCGGCGTCCCCGTCACCGCCGGCGCTGCTCCACGCGAGGCTGACGACCACCGCCCCCGCGTCCTCGCTCAACGCCGCGAGCCCGACGTTCCCACCCTTGACCATTTCGTGCATGCGGCCCCCCACAGGCTGTGACGCAGCGCACATCGTCCGTGCGTGCCAGCACGATAGCGCCGCAATTCCTCCTCGTGGCCCCGTTCGACCGGCCCTTTGCTGATGTGAGCGCATTAAGGAGCACATGTGCCCCGGCGGGCGAGGGTGAGGCAACCGGGTGAAGTCCCGCGCGGTGGCGCGGTCTTGTGGTGGGGTGGTAGCCCAACTATCGTCGCGATATATCAGGTTGATATATCGGGGAGATGCGATGAAACCGATCGACTACGACAAGGTGCAGTACAAGGACTACGCGCGCGGTCGGGCCGTCAACGCGGAGCAACTGCGGGTCTGGGTCGATGCCTTCGCGGCCGTACTGCCCGAGGGGCGTCCTCTTGACGGGCTCGATCTCGGCTCCGGGACCGGTCGTTTCACGCCCGCGCTGGCCGACGCTTTCGGGCCCGTCACGGGGGTCGAGCCCTCCGTCCGGATGCGTGAGGTCGCCCTTGGCGGGCCGCCGCATCCCGGGGTGCGGTACGTGGCCGGGGCCGCCGAGGCGATTCCGTTGGCGTTGGGCAGTGTGGACTACGCCCTGATGTTCCTGTCCTGGCACCACGTACCCGACAAGGCCGCGGCGGTACGGGAGTTGGGGCGCGTCCTGCGGCCCGGGGGGCGGCTTCTGCTGCGCGGCAATTTCCGCGACCACCATCCGCGGCCGTGGTGGCTCGAACACTTCCCCCGGGGGTACGAGGCCGACGCGGCGATCTTTCAGCCGCTGCACGAAGTCGTGGAGACCTTCACCTCCCGCGGGTGGCGGGTGCACGACTTCCGTACGGTCACGGAGCCTTCGGGCGGGACGCGGGCGGCCATGCTCGGGCGGCTGCGCCTGGGCACACTTTCCCTCTTCGGGCAGCTTTCGGCTTCCGAGGCCGAGGTCGGGCTCGCCCGTCTGGAGGCGGCGGTTGCCGCCGATCCCGATTCGCCCTCTCCGACCTTCGCCGAGCCTCTTCTCACCTTGCAGGTGGGCTGAGACCTCCTGCGGAGGGCGGTTCGTCAGGGGCTCAGCCCGCGTGGGGCTGCTGCTGACAAACCGCCCCCAGCGGGGCAGACGCTGTTTGTTTTTGCGACCACCGGCCCGGTGGTGGGTTGCTCGCGCAGTTCCCCGCGCCCCTAAAGGGGCGCCCTCTTCCGGACGAGGGGCGTCAGGTTGTGGAGGGGGAAGGGGAGCGGGTGGGGAGGAGGGGTTTGCAGGTGGTGTAGGCCTTGGCCGTCTTCGGGTCGGAGGTGTCGAGGGAGCCGAAGGCGCCGGCGCGGCGGTTGGTGGCGCCGGGGGAGGGGGTGGGAAGAGTGACCCCGTGGTCCTTGAGGCAACTGGTGAAAGCCTGGAAGGCGGAACTGTCGCCGCCACCGGGACCGCCGCCCCGACCGTTGAACTGCGGCCGCAGCGACTTGCACGCGTCGAGCGCCTTCTGCGTGGCCGGATCGGCGGACTCCCCGCCGAAGCCGCCCCCGAAGCCGCCCGGAAAACCTCCGCTCGGCCGGCCGGAAGGACGCCCCGACGGACGGGCGCCGCCCGACGGCCGCCCCGAGAAGGAGGGCATCTTCACCCCGTGCTGCGACAGGCAGTCCCGGTAGGCCGCCATGTCCTTGGCCCCGCCCGAGCCCGAGGCGGAGCCGGAAGCCGAGACGGAGCCGGCCGGCTTGGCGGCGGAGCCGCCGGAGGAACCGGAGCCGGAGGACGACGAGCACGCCGTCACCAGAAGCGCGCCCGAGGCGAGGACGGCGACGCAAGCGCCCGCCCGCAGCGCGGACCGCGCCGAGCGGGAAGAGGTCGGCAAGGACATGACCGTGGTCTCCTCGGGAAGGGACGGCGAGAACGGATGGCGCCGCCGACCCACGCGTACACGCGGGACACGCGTACTCATGAGTGGCGGCGCATGAGTGAATCGCCGCGACTTAGGGGCCACCCGGGCGCGAGCTGTGAGTTTCCGGGGAGTCACGGCCCGCAAAGCGGCCGGAAAAGCCCGGCTCGCGCCGGAAAACGGTCCCGTTCGTAACGAAAAGCCGGATCCATACCCCGGAGAGGCCCAGCGGCAGGCGCCCCCATTCCCAGGAAACTCCCAGCCTTCTCCCAGGGCTTCAAAGGCGTCGGCGGCCAGGATGCGCGCCATGAAGGTGCTTCCACGGCGGCGCAGGGCCGCCCTGATCAACTCGGTGCTCGGCGTGGTGGTCCTCGCGGGCGCCGGCGGCGCCTGGGCCGCGGTCAACCACGACGACGGCAACTCCTCCCGGGGCGCGGGCGGTACGCGTACCGCGACGGTGTCCAAGGGGACGGTGCTGGCGACGGTCTCCGGGTCCGGGACGCTCGCCTCGCCCAGTGACGCGGGCGTGGACTTCACGACCGGCGGCACGCTCACCGAGGTCGACGTGAAACCGGGCGACAAGGTCACCAAGGGCCAGGTGCTGGCGAAGGTCGATCCGACCGACGCCAAGGAGACGCTCGCGCAGGACCAGGCGACGCTGACGGCGGCCCAGGCCAATCTGGACAAGGCCGAACAGGGCACGCTCGTCAACTCAGGCTCGACCACAGGGAGTTCCGGGAGCAGCGGCGGACGCGACGCCGTATCGACCCCGACCGCGACCCCGTCCCCCACCTACACCGTGGACGCCTCCCAGGTCGCCCAGGCGCAGGCCCAGGTGACGCAGGCGCAGAACGCCGTGGACGCCGACCAGCGCGCGGTGGACGGCACGACGCTGAAGGCTCCGGTGGACGGCACCGTCGCCTCGGTGTCGGCGGCCAAGGGCCAGACCGTCTCGGGCACCGGCGGCAACGGCACCAGCTCCGGCTCCGGCCAGGGATCGAGCGCCAACTCCTCCTCCAGCAGCAGCAGTTCGAGCAGCTCGACGCCGTCCGGCTTCATCGTGTTGACCAACCCCACCGGTATGCAGGTGACCGCGGACTTCTCCGAGGCCGACTCGCTGAAGGTCAAGGCGGGCCAGGCGGCCACCGTGACGCTCAACGCGCAGTCCGGCACGGTGCTCAACGCCAAGGTGCTGTCGGTGAGTTCGCTGCCGGTCAGCAGCGGCAGCGGTACGGGCGGCGGCGGGAGCAGCAGCGCGGTGCAGTACGCGGCGACGCTCGCCATCACCAGCCCCACCGACGGGCTGCGCACGGGGCTGAGCGCCAGCATCCAGGTGATCACCGGATCGGCGTCCGGCGCGCTGAACGTACCGACCGCCGCGGTGTCCGGCACGGGCGCTAACCGTACGGTCACGGTGGTCAATTCGGACGGCAGCACGACCCGTACGGCCGTCACCGTCGGCGTCGAGGGCGACACCGCCGACCAGATCACCAGCGGCCTGAAGGAGGGCCAGCAGGTGCAGATCGCCACCGTGGCCTCCGCGGGCAACGGCGGTTTCCCGAGCGGCGCCTTCCCCGGCGGCCTCGGCGGCGGCGCGAACCGGCTCGGCGGCGGTGGCGGCGGGACCTTCCGCGGCGCCGGCGGCGGGGGTGGCCGCGGATGAGGCCCGGCCTGCGGCAGCGGCTCACCGGCGGCGGAAAGCCCGGCGGCCACCGCGCCACCGGCGGCACGGCCCGCGCCGAGGAGCAGGAGGAGATCCCGGGGACCGACGACGGCCCCTGGGGCCGCCCCCCGGTCATCGAGGTCCGCTCGCTGCTGAAGACGTACGGCCACGGCGACGCCGCCGTCCGCGCGCTCGGCGGCGCGCCCGACCCGGTGACCGGTGTCTCGCCCGGCGTCGACCTGCTGGTCGAACAGGGCGACATGGTGGCCGTGATGGGCAGTTCCGGCTCCGGCAAGTCGACGCTGATGAACATCCTCGGCTGCCTCGACGTGCCCACCGAGGGCCGCTATCTGCTGGACGGCATCGACGTCGGCGGCCTGGACGAGCACCAGCTCTCCCTCGTCCGCAACCGCAAGATCGGCTTCGTCTTCCAGTCGTTCAACCTCGTGCCGCGCACGCCCGCCCTCGCGCAGGTCGAACTCCCCCTCGCCTACGCGGGCGTGAAGTCCGCCGAGCGCAGGCGGCGCGCGCTGGCCGCGCTCGAACTGGTCGGGCTGGCCGACCGGGTCGGCCACCGGCCCAATGAACTGTCCGGCGGGCAGCAGCAACGCGTCGCCGTGGCAAGGGCGTTGGTCACCGCCCCGGCGATGCTGCTGGCCGACGAGCCGACCGGAAACCTCGACAGCCACAGCACCGAGGAGGTCCTCGCCGTCGTCGACCGGCTCAACGCCTCCGGCCGCACCGTCGTCCTGATCACCCACGAGGACGAGGTCGCCCGGCACGCCAAGCGGGTGATCACCCTGGTCGACGGCCAAGTGGTGCGCGACGTACGGCAGGCGCCGGCCGACGGCCCGCCGCCCGCGCTGCGCGACCCGGCCGGTTTCCTGTCCGCGGCGCCGCACGCCCTGACGCGCGGAGGCGCCGTATGAACCCGCTGGAAACGCTGCGCTTCGCCGTCGGCGGCCTGGCCGCCAACAAGGTGCGCTCCGCGCTGACCATGCTCGGCGTCCTCATCGGCGTCGCCGCCGTGATCATCCTGCTCGCGGTCGGCAACGGCTCCTCGCAGTCGGTCAAGGACTCCATCGAGAAGCTCGGCACCAACGCCCTGACCGTCTCCTCCGGCACGGGCTTCGGCGGGGGCGGCGCGGGCGGCGGCCAGTCCTCGTCGGCGGCGACCACCGTCAAACCGCTGACCGTGGACGACGCGCGGGCGCTGGCCGACCCGAGCAGCGCTCCGCACATCGAGTCGGTCGCCCCCGAGGTCACCTCGTCCTCGCAGACCGCCCTCTACGACGGCGCCTCGCACGACGTGTCGCAGGTCGTCGGCACCTACCCGGCGTATTTCAAGACGTCCAACAGCAAGGTGGGCAAGGGCGATTACTTCAGCGCCGACGATGTGCTCAACTCCCGCAAGGTGGCGGTGATCGGCTCGACCACGGCCACCGACCTGTTCGGCACGGCGAATCCGGTCGGAAAGAAGATCGTGCTGGGCGGCACGCCGTTCACGGTGGTCGGGGTGCTGGAGGCCAAGGGCGGCACCGGCTTCCAGGACCCGGACGACGTGGTGGTGGCGCCGCTGCCGACCGTGCAGAACGCGTTCACCGGCTTCGGCTCGGTCAGCCAGATCCTGGTCGAGGCGACATCGGCGGGCGCCACCACGCAGGCGCAGAACGAGATCACCACGGTGCTGATGGGCACGCACGGCATCAAGGACGCCAACGCGCTGGACTTCCGGATCAGCAGCCAGCAGTCGCTGCTGAGCACGCAGTCCGACACCAACAAGACGTTCACGGTGCTGCTCGGCGCGGTCGCCGCGATCTCGCTGCTGGTCGGCGGGATCGGCATCACCAACATCATGCTGGTCACCGTCACTGAGCGGACCCGGGAGATCGGCATCCGCAAGGCGATCGGCGCGCCCCGGGGCGTGATCCTCGGGCAGTTCCTCGCCGAGTCGACGCTGCTGTCGCTGATCGGCGGCGGACTCGGGGTGGTGGCCGGGCTGATCGGCTCGCGCTTCACGATCGTCGGCATCAAACCGGTGATCATCCCGGAGTCGGTGTGGGGCGCCTTCGCCATCGCGGTCGCCATCGGCCTGTTCTTCGGCGGCTACCCCGCCAACCGGGCGGCGGCGCTGCGCCCGATCGAGGCGCTGCGCCATGAGTAGCCGGCCCCCGCACAGCACGTCGGCCCGGCCCAGGACGAAGGAACGAAGGAAACAGGGAGACACGGACATGGCACGACGCCGTAGTGAGCTGGTGAGGGCCGACGCCGACACGGAGGTGCTGCCGTCCGTCCCGGAGCCGGAGTCCGGCATCGGTGAGGTCGAACTCGTCCGTGAACAGGGTGAGTTGGTGCCCGCCGCCGGTCCTGAGGACATCCTCGCCGAGCCGCCGGACGCGCGGGACATCTCCGCCGAGCTGAGCGCGCCGCCGCGCCGCAAACTGCCGTGGCTGACGCTGCTGCTGTCGGCGGGCGTGGTCGCCGCGGCGGCCTTCGCGGGCGGCGCCCTGGTGGAGAAGCACCACCTCAACGGGACGTCCGGCGGCGGCGGTTCGGCCGCGGCCCGCAATTTCGCCTCGGCCTTCGCGGGCGCGGGCGGCCGTACGGGAACGGGCTCCGGCACGGGTTCCGGTACGGGTACGGGCTCCGGTACGACACCGGGTGCGGGCGGCTTCCCCGGCGCCGGCGGCACGGCCGGTACGGGCGGCGGCAACGGCTCCGGCGTCACTATCGGCACGGTCAAACTCGTCGACGGCGACACGATCTACGTCACCGACGCCCAGGGCGGCATCGTCAAGGTCACCACCGGCAAGTCCACCAAGGTCACCGTCTCCAAGGACGGCAAGGCGTCCGACCTCCAGCCCGGCCAGAGCGTGACCGTACGCGGCAGCGCGAACTCCTCCGGCGACATCGCCGCCACGACCGTCACCGAGGGCGGCACGGCGAGCGGCTTCGGCGGCGGTTTCGGGGGCTTCGGCGGCCGGGGCGGCTCTGGCGGCGGCACCGGCGGCGGTACGGGTACGGCGGGCGGATCCGGCGGCGGCAACTGACCGGCCGGCCCCGTTCTCACAGGTCGGGAGCGTACGGTGCGAGACCGCCGCGGTGTCGCGGCGGCACCCGCACCGCGCAGGACGGGGCCCGGACGGGGCCCGGGAGGACTCCATGGACACGACGCCCGAGGCGAGCCTGCTGGTCGTCGACGACGAGCCCAACATCAGGGAGCTGCTCTCGGCGTCCCTGCGCTTCGTCGGCTTCAAAGTGGCCTCGGCCGCCTCGGGGGCGGACGCGCTGGCCGCCGTCGCCCGTGAGCGCCCCGACCTGGTCGTCCTCGATGTGATGCTGCCCGACATGACCGGTTTCGCGGTGGTGCGGCGGCTGCGCGAGGAGGCCGGGCCGCACGGGCGCGGGGCGGCCGGCGCCGCCGACCGCGACCGGCTGCCGGTCCTCTTCCTCACCGCCAAGGACGGTGTGGACGACAAGATCAGCGGCCTGACGGCGGGCGGCGACGACTACGTCACCAAACCGTTCAGCCTGGAGGAGCTGATCGCCCGCATCCGGGCGATCCTGCGCCGCACCGGCGGCCCCGCCGACGAGGGCCGGCTGGTCGCGGGCGACCTCGAACTGGACCAGACCGGCCACCAGGTGCTGCGCGCCGGACGCCCGGTCTCGCTGTCGCCGACCGAGTTCAAGCTGCTGGCCTACCTGATGGCCAACGCCGACCGCGTCGTGTCCAAGCTGCAGATCCTCGACCACGTGTGGGCGTACGACTTCGGCGGCGACCTCAGCATCGTCGAGTCCTACATCTCGTACGTGCGGCGCAAGGTCGACTCCGGCGCGGACGGCGCGCCCAAGCTGATCCACACCGTGCGGGGCGTCGGCTACGTGCTGCGCCGCCCGCAGGGCTGACCGCCGTGAGGCGCCCGCCCCGGGTGTCCGTGCGGCCGTCCGCGCTGTCGCTGCGCTCCCGGCTCGTCCTGCTCTCCCTCGTGCTGGTGCTGCTGGCGCTGGTCGTCAGCGACACCGTGGTGCTCGGCACCGTACGCGGCCAGCAGGTGCAGCGCGTCGACCAGCAGCTCCAGCGGTACGGCGAACCGCTCGCCCGCCGGCTGGGCACCGACGGGGTGCCCGCGCCCCGCTACGTACGGCCCGGCACCGGGTCGCCGCGGCCGTGGCTGCCGAGCCAGTTCGTGGTGGCCTTCGCGGCGGCCGACGGCACCGTCTCCGACCAGTTCCGGCTGCCGGTCTCCGCCGGGGATCCGCGGCCGCTGTGGCCGGACATGGACGCGGCGACCCTGCGGGCCCGGCTCGGCAAGCCCTTCGACGTGGCCAGCGACCACGGCGGCGGCCGGTGGCGGGTGCTGATCGAACCCGTCACCGCCGCCGGCGCGACCACCGGCAGTACCCGTACCACCCGTACGAGCGGCGGCGCGCTGCCCGCCGGGGTCGTCGTCGCGGCCTCCCTGGACGACGTGTCGTCCACCGCCGAGCATCTGCGGACCGCGTTCCTGCTGATCGGCGGGGCCGTCGTGGCGCTCCTCGGGATCGCCGGCTGGTTCGCCGTACGCGCCGGGCTGCGGCCGCTGCGGCGGATCGAGACGACCGCCGCCGAGATCGCGGCCGGGCGCCCGCTGTCGCACCGCATGCCCGCCGCGTCGCCGCGCACCGAGGCCGGGCGGCTGTCCACCGCGCTCAACGGCATGCTCGCCCAGATCGAGTCGGCCTTCGCCGCCCGCGCCGAGTCCGAGCAGCAGATGCGGCGCTTCGTCGCCGACGCCGGGCACGAGCTGCGCACACCGCTCGCCGGGATCCGCGGCTTCGCCGAGCTGTACCGGATGGGCGCGCTGCCCGACGAGGCCGACGTCAAGCGGACGATGGCGCGGATCGAGAGCGAGGCCGTACGGCTCGGCGGGCTCGTCGAGGACCTGCTCACCCTCGTACGGGCCGACGAGCAGCGGCCGCTCCAGCTCGCGCCGATGGACCTGCGGACCCTCGCCGTGGACGCGCTGCACGACACGACCGCGCTCGACCCGTCCCGGGCGGTCTCCCTCACCGGGCCCGGCGGGCCCGGCACCCCGCCCGGGCCCGCGCCCGTCCTCGGCGACGAGGCGCGCCTGCGGCAGGTCGTCGCCAATCTCGTCGGCAACGCCGTCGCACACACTCCCGCCGGTACGCCGATACGGATCGGGGTCGGCACGGTCGGGGGGCACGGGGTGCTCGAAGTAGCCGACTCCGGGGCGGGGCTCGCCCCCGAACAGGCCGCGCGGGTCTTCGAACGCTTCTATCGCGTGGACGCTTCCCGTAGTCGGCACGCCGGTGGGGGCGCCGGCCTCGGCCTCTCGATCTGTGCTTCTCTCGTGGCCGCGCACAGGGGCTATGTCGAGCTCGACACCGCTCCGGGCCGCGGCGCCCTCTTCCGCATCCGCCTCCCGTCGGCGGACGGTCCCCCTGCGGGGGGCGCCGAGTGATCCCCTGGCCGGGGGCGCCTGATCTCCTGCGGAGGGCGGTGCCCCTCCGGGGGTGGGGTGCGTGAGGTCTCCTGCGGAGGGCGGTGCCCCTCCGGGGATGGGGGCCCGTGAGGTCTTCTGCGGAGTGCGGTGAGTCAGGTCTTTTAGGGGCGCGGGGAACTGCGCGCTCAGCCCCCACCGGCCCGGTGGTCGCGAAACAAACAGCGTCTGCCCCGCTGGAGGCGGTTTTTTGTCTGAAGGCGCGCTGTGGCTGGGCGCGCAGTTCCCCGCGCCCCTGAGGGTGACCGTCCTCCGCCGGCGCGGCGCCGCGTTCCCGCGCCCCTAAAAGACATCGGGCACCGCCCCCTCGGCGGGGGGCCGGCTACCAGGCGAAGGCTTCTGGGGAGGGGCCGGGGCCCGGGAAGATTTTGTCGAGGGAGTCGAGGAGGTCGACGGAGAGGCCGAGGTCGAGAGCGCGGAGGGCGGAGCCCAGCTGCTCGGGGGTGCGGGGCCCGATGATGGGCCCGGTGACACCGGGCTGGGCGAGGAGCCAGGCGAGGGCGACCTCGCCGGGAGCGAGCCCGTGCGCGTCGCAAAGGTCCTCGTAGGACTGAACCTGCGCACGCACGACAGGATCGGCGAGGCCGCGCGCCGAGCGCCCGGCCTTGGTGCGGGCACCGGAACCGTCCCGCTCCTTGCGGAGCGCACCTCCGAGCAGCCCCTGGTGCAGCGGGGACCAGGGCACGACGCCGAGCCCGTACGCCCGGGCGGCCGGCAGGACGTCCATCTCGGCGCGCCGCTCGAAGAGATTGAACAGGCACTGCTCGCTGACGAGTCCGAGGGTGCCGCGCCGCGCGGCGGCCTCGTTGGCCTGCGCGATGTGCCAGCCGGCGAAGTTGCTGGAGGCGGCGTAGAGCACCTTGCCCTGCTGGACCAGGACGTCGACCGCCTGCCAGATCTCGTCCCAGGGCGTGGCCCGGTCGATGTGGTGGAACTGGTAGACGTCGATGTGGTCGGTGCCGAGCCGCCGCAGGCTCGCCTCGACCTCGCGCCGGATGTTGAGGGCGCTGAGCCGCTGGTGGTTGGGCCAGGGCGACTCCTGCCAGGCGTTGCCCTGCGTCATGTTGCCGTAGAGCTTGGTGGCCAGCACCACCTTGTCGCGCCGGTCACCGCCCTTGGCGAACCAGCTGCCGATGATCTCCTCGGTGAGGCCCTTGTGGTCGTCCTCGCCGTAGATGTTGGCGGTGTCGAAGAAGTTGATGCCCGCGTCCAGCGCGGCGTCCATGATCGCGTGGCTGTCGGCCTCGCCGGTCTGCGCGCCGAAGTTCATCGTGCCGAGCACGAGGCGGCTGGCCTTGAGACCGGTGCGTCCGAGCTGCGTGTACTCCATGGGTCCCCAGCCAACACCCTGGAGTGGACTCCATGGCAAGCACTTCCGTACCGGCGTCGGGACGGGAGCGTCGCGGGGCGTCCGCAGGCGTCGGGATCAGGCCGAGGCCGCCCACGGAAGCCCCGATTCGCGCAGATGCCGGGCGCGGTCCACGAATTCCACCAGCGCCACCCGCTGCCCCGGGCTCAGCTCACCGGCGAGCCCGGTCTCCCGGATGCGCGCGCTCAGCAGCAGGTCGTGGCTGTCGAGCACCCCCATCCCCGGCAGGGCACGTACCAGCGCCTCGACCCGGATGCCGGCCGCGTCCGCGTCGCCCGCCGCCGCCCGGCGCAGCACCCGCGACAGCCCGACCGGGCCCTCCGCCGCGACCTCGCTGAGCACCCTGGCCCGCCGGTGACTGGCCTCCCGGTCGGCGGGCCCCTCCGGGCCCTCCGGTTCGTCCGAGGCCCCGTGGTGCCGCGATCCGATGATCGTCATAACCCACCCACCTCGCCCGCTTCTCCGTATTCAGGGCATTTCCGCCCTCACTCCGCCGAGCGTACGCCCGTCCCCGCACCCCGCAAACGCCTTGCTCTCCGTGACCGTCCCGCTACCGGTGGGCGAACCGGCGGCCCCTGCCGTACGCACCACGGAACCCCTAGGCTGAACGGCCATGGGTGACCCGAGAATCGTGACCGTACGGCCCGAAGCAGGTTCCTACGCCTGGACGTTCGGCGGGGCGGCGCCCGTGGCGCGGGTGCGGCCGGGGGACGTCCTGGACGTGTTCACCGAGGACTGCTTCGCGGGGCGGGTGCGGTCCGCGAAGGACCTGGTCTCGCAGGTCTGCGAATTCCCGTACCTGAATCCGCAGACCGGGCCCTTCCACGTGGAGGGCGCGGAGCCCGGCGACACGCTGGCCGTGCACTTCGTGTCGATCGAGCCCGCCAGGGACTGGGCGGCGTCCACGACGGTGCCGCTGTTCGGCGCGCTGACCTCGACGCACACCACGGCCACCCTCCAGCCGCCGCTGCCCGAGGTGGTGTGGATGTGGGAGCTGGACCGCGAGCGGCGGACCTGCGCCTTCACCACCCGCGACGGCGGCATGCGGCTCGAACTGCCGATGGACCCGATGCACGGCACGGTCGGGGTCGCGCCGGCCAATCTGGAGGTGCGCTCCGCGCTCGTGCCCGACGCGCACGGCGGCAACATGGACACCCCGGAAATGCGCGTCGGCACCACCTGCTACCTGGGCGTCAATGTCGAGGGCGCGCTGCTCAGCCTCGGCGACGGGCACGCCCGGCAGGGCGAGGGCGAGACGTGCGGGGTCGCGGTGGAGTGCGCGATGAACACCGTGGTGGTCGTGGAACTGCTCAAGGGCGTCGCCACGCCCTGGCCGCGCCTGGAGTCCGACACGCACATCATCTCCACCGGCTCGGCCCGCCCGCTGGAGGACGCCTTCCGCATCGCCCAGCTCGACATGGTCCGCTGGCTCCAACGCGACTACGGCCTGGAGGAGTTGGACGCCTACCAGTTCCTCACGCAGGCGGGCGAGGCGCCGCTGGCCAATGTCTGCGACACCAACTACACGGCCGTCGCCAAGATCCGCAAGGACTGGCTCCCGCCGGGCACCCCGCACCGCGGCCTGCACCGCCAACTGCGGGACGCGGCCGCGGCCTTCGCCCGCTAGCGGCCCGTTCGGCGGCCCGTTCGGCTGCGCGCGCGGCGGCGCACGCAGCGGGTCACGCGCCGCCCGCGACGTACGATCGGCCGCATGGAACAGCGGATTCTTGGCAGGACCGGCCGCCCGGTGTCGGTCGTCGGGCTCGGTACGTGGCAGTTGGGCGCCGACTGGGGCGAGGTGCGCGAGGAGGACGCCTTCGCGGTGCTGGACGCAGCCGTCGAGGGCGGCGTCACCTTCTTCGACACCGCCGACGTGTACGGCGACGGCCGCAGCGAGCAGCTCATCGGCCGCTACCGCCGCGAGCGCCCGGACGCGGACCTCTTCGTCGCGACGAAGATGGGCCGCCGCGCCGAACAGACCCCGGAGAACTACGTCCTGGCCAACTTCCGTGCCTGGAACGACCGTTCGCGGGCGAATCTCGGCGTCGACACCCTCGACCTGGTGCAGCTGCACTGCCCGCCGACCGCCGTCTACTCCTCCGACGAGGTGTACGACGCGCTGGACACGCTGGTCGAGGAGCGGCGGATCGCCGCGTACGCGGTGAGCGTCGAGACCTGCGCGGAGGCGCTGACCGCGATCGCCCGGCCGGGCGTGGCGAGCGTGCAGATCATCCTCAACCCGTTCCGGCTCAAGCCGCTGGAGGAGGTGCTGCCGGCCGCCGCCGGGGCGGGCGTCGGCATCATCGCCCGGGTGCCGCTGGCCTCCGGCCTGCTCACCGGCAAGTACACGCGTGACACCGTCTTCGCCGCCGACGACCACCGCACGTACAACCGGCACGGCGAGGCGTTCGACCAGGGCGAGACCTTCTCCGGCGTCGACTTCGAGACGGGTCTCGAGGCCGCCGCCGAATTCGCCGCGCTCGCGTCCGGGGGCGCCACGCCCGCGCAGACGGCGCTGCGCTGGATCATCCAGCAGCCGGGCGTGACCAGCGTCATCCCCGGCGCCCGCAATGTCGCCCAGGCGCGGGCCAATGCCGCTGCCGCCGCGCTGCCGGCGCTGGACGACGACACGCTGAAGGCGGTGCGCGACCTGTACGACCGCCGCATCAGGGCCCAGGTGCACGGCCGTTGGTGACCCGGGCGGCCGGTCGTTCGTGACCCCGTGGCCCGGCCGGTGGTGACCCGGGCGTCCGCCGGACGCCCGGAGGGCCTACCGTCTGCGGGATGACTGCCAACGTTGAATCGCACGGCGAATTCCCCGGCGCCACCGGCCCGTACGCCACCACCGAGGCCGAACCCCGCGACGTGGGCCGGGTGCGGACGTCCTACGCGCCCGACCACGACGGCGACCCCGACCCCGGCGAAATCGTCTGGACCTGGGTGCCGTTCGAGGAGAACGACGGGCGCGGCAAGGACCGGCCGGTGCTGGTCGTGGCCCGCGAGGCGGCCGGCACGCTGCTGGCCGTGCAGCTGTCCAGCAAGCGGCACGACCACGACCGCGAGTGGGTGCCGATCGGCACCGGGCCGTGGGACCGCGAGGGCCGCGAGTCGTGGGTGTCGGTGGACCGGGTGCTGCGGCTGCACGAGCGCGGCATGCGGCGCGAGGCGTGCGCGCTGGACCGGGGCCGGTTCAATCTCGTCGTGAACCGGCTCAAGGAGCTGTACGGCTGGGTGTGACGTCCACCGCCGCGCAGTGGCCCGAGCCCGGGCCCGGACGCGGCTGTGTGCTCACCGGCGGCGGCCGGTGAGCACACGCCCCGCCCGTGGAGGTACGGCGCTCCGTGGGGCTACGGTGTCCGACTACTGCTGGTCGGAACGGCCGATCTGGTCGTTGAGCTTGTCCTGGACCTGGTCGACCTGGCCGCTGTACTTGCCCTGCGTCTTCTGGTCGACCATGTCGCCGGCCTTGTCGACACCCTTGCGGGCCTGGTCCTCGTGGCCCTTCAGCATGCCTTTGATCTTGTCGAGCATGGACATGGCTGCCCTCCTTGGGGGAACGCCTTGCTCTCCCCGTTGCCCTCCCAGCATCGCCGCACCCGCCGGATTCCGCATTCCGGGCGTATCCATACGGGTCGGGCCGGTCTCCAGGAAGCCGACGATCCCGTACCGGACGATCAGGCGGCCCGCGCGTTCCCTTCGGCGAGCGCCGCCAGCAGCCAGTCGTGCGTGCTGCCCGGGGTCGGCTCGCCGGGCCCGAACAGCTCGCCCGCGAGCTGCCAGTAGCGGTCGATCCGCGGGTCGGCGCCGAGGACCCCGCCGAGGCCGCGGCGGAAGGCGGGCGTGTCCCGTACCCCGCGCGCGTCGGCGTACGCGGCGACGAAGCAGTCCAGCGCCTCGCCCTCGCGCGGCGCCCGCCCGGCCCGCATCCGTACGCCCGCCAGGCCGTACGCCTCGATCAGTCCGTCGTAGAGGACATCGGGCCGGTAGCCGTCGGAGGTGCTGTGCGCGGCGGGCTGCGTACGCTCCCGTGCCGAGCCGTCGCAGCCGCCGGTGACCAGGGCGTGCAGCCGCGCGAAGGTCAGTGCCTGGTCCGGGGTCGGCGCTTCGGGCAGCGGCGGGATCGTCCCGTTCAGGACGGCCGTGACCAGGCGGGCGGGCAGCCGCGGTGGCAGCCAGCGCCGCCAGAAACGCGCCAGCGCGGCCGTACTCGGCGGCGCCGGCACCGCGCCCACCAGCAGCAGCCGCTCGGCCCGCTCGCCCGGCGGGCAGTCCTGGAGGGTGCGCAGCGCCGCCTCGCGCCAGCGCAGCGCGGCCAGGCCCGAGCCGATCTCGCGCAGCCGGCCGTCGATCACCTCGGCCATGACGTCGGTGAGGCCGTCGTCCGCCTCCTGCTCCCCGTCCAGCACCCGGACGACCTCCGGGACCGCGAGGCCGAGGGCGCGCAGCGCGCGGATCGTCCGCAGCCGTTCGAGCGCGCCGGGCCCGTACCTGCGGTGGCCGCCGCTGCTGCGGGCCGCCTCGGGGAGCAGGCCGCGGTCGGAGTAGAAGCGGACCGTCTTGACGGTGACGTGTGCCTGCTCGGCGAGTTCGCCGATGGTCCACATGCGGTCGGGCGGCACGGCTTGAACCTCCCTCAGGGGGAGTTCCTACGGTACCGGCCGGACGTAACCGACCGAGGAGAGTGCGGCGTGACGACCTTCATCCTGGTGGCAGGTGCTCATACCGGCGGCTGGATCTGGCAGGAGACCGCGGAACGGCTGCGGGCGGCCGGGGCGGCGGCCCTTCCGGCCGCGCTCACCGGTCTCGACGGCGGCCCGGGCGGTGGCGGGGCGCCGCCCGGCACCGATCTGGAGACGCACATCGCCGATGTGCTGGCGCTGATCGACGACGCGGACCCGTCCATCGAGTCCCGGGACCTCGTCCTCGTCGGCCACGACTACGGCATCCACCCCGTGCTCGGCGCCGCCGGCCGCCGCCCGGAGCGGGTCGCGCGCGTCGTCCACCTGGACACCGGCATCCCGAGGGACGGCGACCCGCCGCTCGCCCTGATCCAGGACGCCGGGCTCCGCGAGAGCGTCACGTCGTCCGCCGGCCCGCTCCTGCCGCCGCCGTCCGCCGACGACTGGCCGCGGTACGGCAGTACGGCCGGCGTCCCGCCGGAGGCGCTGGCGCGGCTGGCCGAACGGGCGGTGCCGCAGCCGCGCGCCACCCTGACGCAGCCGCTGCGGCTCACCGGCTCCGCCCCGCCGCTGCCGACCACGGGCGTCTTCTGCACCGAGAACGGCTCTTCCATCGCCCTGGTCGAGTCGCTGGTCGGGCTCGGCGACCCCCGGTTCGCCGTCCTCGCCGCGCCGCACGTCGACTTCCTCGACCTGGCCACCGGGCACTGGCCGATGCTGTCCGACCCGGCCGGACTCGCGGACGTCCTGCTGCGGGCGGCGGCGGGGGAGGGGCACCAGCTCGCCCCCCGGAAGCCCGGTCAACAGCCCGCCCCGCAGCGGCCGTTCCCCGTACCCGTACCGGAGCACGCCCGCGAACGGCACGGCGATGTCGACCTCCACCTGCCCGCCGACACCCAACACCCCGCGCCCGCTGTCCTGTTGGTACATGGCGGCCCCGTCCCCGCGGGCGTCCGCCCGACGCCCCGCGACTGGCCGTCCTTCCGCGGTTACGCCCAACTCCTCGCCTCCCGGGGTGTGGTGGGCGCGGTCGTCGACCACCGCCTGCACGACATCACGGACTTCGCGCGCGCCGCCGACGACGTCGCGGCCGCCGTCGCCCTGCTGCGCGCCGACCCGCGCGTCGACCCCGACCGCGTCGCCCTGTGGTTCTTCTCCGCGGGCGGCCTGCTCTCCTCGGACTGGCTCGCGGCCCCGCCCCCATGGCTGCGCTGCGTCGCCCTGACCTACCCCGTCCTCGACCCGCTCCCCAACTGGGGCCTGTCGGCGACCCGTTTCCACCCCGCCCCCGGCCCCCTCCCGGTTGTCCTCACCCGCGCCGGCCGTGAACACCCGGCCATCGCCACCACGGTCACCGCCTTCCTCACCGCGGCCCGCACCGCCGCGACCCCCCTCGACCTGGTCGACGCCCCCGAGGCCCACCACGCCTTCGAATCCACCGACCCGCCCACCGTCACCCGCCCCGCGATCCTCGCCACCACGACCGCCCTCCTCCGCCGCCTCACCGCGGCCACCGGGCCTGGTGTCAGTCCAGGGACGAGCCGAGGCTGATCACGAGGCGGACGGTCGGGAATTGGGTGTCGACCTCGGTGCACAGGGGGCGGCGGTCGAGGAACCAGCCGTTGGGGTGGCAGGTGGGGGTGGGGCGGTCCAGGGCGGCGATGATCTGGGTGCGGGTCAGGTGGGTGGTGGTGCCGATGTCGAGGACGCGGTAGCAGCTGCCGGAGCCGCAGCCGGTGGACCGGGCGGTGACGGTCAGGCCCGGCGGCAGGTCGGGGACGGCGCTCGCCGGGGGTGTCTCGCCCTCGCCGGACAGGCCGAGGAAGAACAGCGACGTCACGAGGGTGACGGAGGACTGGAGGATCAGGATCCCGACGGCGGTGTTCCTGCGGTGGCCCCAGGCCGTGTCGGGGCGGCCCTCCTGCTGGCGTTCGAGGGCGACGCCGAAGAGCACTACCAGCAGCGTCACCGCCGTGTAGAGGGCGTGCACGTCGGGGCGGGGCGCCGCCACCCACTCGTTCTGCACCGCGACCAGCAGGCCCGCGCCCGCGAGCAGCACCGCGCCGACGCCGAACCCGATCGCCCTGGTCCGCGCCAGGCACGCCCAGGCGAGCAGCGGCAGCGCGGCGACGAACACCCCGACCACGAACAGCACGACGACCCCCATGCGGCAAGGGACGCGGACCGGTCGGGGCCGGTTCCTCCGAGGCCGGGCCTCTCCACCTCTTGACAATGGAAATCGTTTTCGTACAGTGAAGGCATGGCACGCAACGAGACCCGCCCCGTCATCAAGCTCCGTTCCACCGCCGGCACCGGCTTCACGTACGTCACGCGCAAGAACCGCCGCAACGACCCCGACCGGATGACCCTGCGCAAGTACGACCCGGTCGCCGGCCGGCACGTCGACTTCCGCGAGGAACGCTGACCGCGGCGGTCCCGGAACCCACGAAGGCGCCCTCTCCCGGGGGCGCCTTCGTGCCGTTCGCCCGACGTCCTACTCGCCCACGTCCCGGGCGCGCAGGTCCGCCAGGGACTCGCGGCGGACGAGGAGGCGGGAGGTGCCGGAGGTGACGGCGACGACCGGGGGGCGGCCGACCATGTTGTAGGTGGAGGCCATCGCCAGGTGGTAGGCGCCGGCGACGGGGACGGCGAGGAGGTCGCCGGGGTGGATGTCGGCGGGGAGTTCGACGTCGGCGGCGAGGATGTCGCCCGCCTCGCAGTGCCGGCCGACGACCGTGGCGGCGGCGGTCGTACGGGTGGCCGTACGGCCGATCAGGCGCGGGGCGTAGCGGACGCCGTAGAGGGCGGGGCGCGGGTTGTCGCTCATGCCGCCGTCGACGGCGACCAGGAGGCGGTCCGGGGTGTGCTTGACGGCCAGCACGCGGTAGAGGGCGACGCCCGCCGGGCCGATGACGGCGCGGCCGGGCTCGATCGTCAGGCGCGGTACGGGCAGGTCGGCGCGGGCGCAGCCGTCGGCGAGTTCGGTGCGGACGCGGGCGGCCAACGCCGTGATGTCCAGGGCGGGTTCGCCCGGGCGGTAGGCGACGGCGTGGCCGCCGCCGAGGTCCAGCTCGGGCAGGGCCACTCCGTGCTGGTCGCGGATCCTGGCCAGCAGCCCGACCAACCGCCGTACCGCCGCCACGTACGGCTTGACCGTGGTGATCTGCGAGCCGATGTGGCAGTGCAGGCCGGTGAGTTCGAGGCCGGGCTGGCCGAGGATGCGGTCGACGGCGTGCTGCGCCGAGCCGTCGCCGATGGACAGGCCGAACTTCTGGTCGTCGGTGCCCGTGCGGACCGCCGGGTGGCCGCCGGCCACCACTCCGGGCACCACCCGCAGCAGCACCTTCTGCCGGCTGCCGCGCGGCAGCAGCGACGCCAGCCGGGCGATCTCGGTGCCGTTGTCGATGACGATCCGGCCCGCGCCGAGGCGGACCGCCGCCCGCAGGTCACCCGGGCTCTTGGCGTTGCCGTGCACGACGACGCGGTCCGGCGGGAAGCCGGTCGTCACGGCCAGCTCCAGCTCGCCCGCCGAGCACACGTCCAGGCCCAGGCCCTCCTCGCACATCCAGCGCGCCACCGCCCGGCACAGATACGCCTTCGCCGCGTACACGACGTCCGCGTCGGGGAAGGCCGCGCGGTACATCCGGGCCCTGGCCCGTACCTCGTCCTCGTCCAGGACGTACAGCGGTGTCCCGAAGCGGTCCGCCGCCTCCGCCATCGACACCCCGCCGACGCTCACGTCCCCGTCCGGGCCGGGGCGGGCCGACGCCGGCCACACCGACAGGCCGTCGTCGCTCAACGGGACCGCCTCCGGCGGGGTGTTCAGGGAGATCGACATCTCCTGCCTCCTCCTGCCTCTCGCTACGCGGCCAGTACGGGGGCCGGCGCCGCCACGGGTGCGGGCGCCGGCGCCGTCAGCCTCGGGTCGATCCGCAGCGCCGTCACCCCGAGCGGCGCGGTGAGCGCGCGCAGCGCCCGCTCGGACAGCCGGATCCACGGCTGCGCCGGACCGAGCGTGCGGACCAGCCGGTCCTCGCCGGTGAAGGCCACCGCGGTGCGGGTGCCGAGCGGCGAGCGGAACAGCCGCGCCGTCCAGCAGCCCGCCGGACCCGGTCGGACGGGGACGAAGAGCGGGGCATCAAGAGGGTCGGCTGTCTCCACGGGGGTGCTCCTTCGGTGCGGGATCCTGCGGCTTCTCCTCCACCTTCACCCCGCCCGGGCCCGGGCCCCGACCCCCTGACGCCTGCTTGACGCCTACGGCGCGTTCCCACACGTTCCCCTTACGGAATGCGTGCCCTTCGCCCCTGTCGGGCACCCCCTGCCAAGGGTTCAGCCCACGTGGACGCGGGGGCGGCGGGCGCGGTCGGGCTCGGCCTCGCGGAGGACCTCGCGGGTGACCGGGGCGACCTCGCCGTGGCCGAAGAGGAAGAAGCGGAGGAAGTTGGCGAAGGGGCCGCCCTCGGTCCACTCGAAGTAGATGTGCGGCTTGCAGCCGGTGGTGTCGCGGACGTGGAGCAGGAGGGCGGCCAGCGCGTTGGGGACGGAGGAGCTTTCCAGGGACAGCACGCGGTAACGCCCGTGCAGGACGTGCCCGGTGACCTGGAGCGCCGACTCGAAGTCGGACGCGTCGGTGACGGTGACCTCGACGAAGACCAGGTCGTCCTCGGCCGGGATGTCGTTGTCGGCCCGGATCTGCTGGACCTTGTCGCGGTATTCCGCCGCGTCCCGCAGCCCCGGCTCGTTGGCGATGAAGCGGATGCGGCGGCTGGCGATGTCGCGGACGAAGCGCTGTGCCATGGGGTCCAACTCGACGCCGGTGACGCGCAGTTCGAAGGCGCGGGCGAGCCGGGACAGCAGCGAGACGAGGATGATCCCGGCGATGAAGCAGGCACCGATCTTGACGCCGTCGGGCCGCTCGACGACGTTGACGACGGTGGTGTAGAGGAACACCACCGAGATCACCGCGAAGCCGACCGCCCAGCGTCGCTGCCGGGCCTCGCGGGCGGCGATGGTGACGGCGAGCGCGGCCGAACTCATCAGCACCAGCACGCCGGTGGCGTACGCGCCGCCCTGCTTGTCGACGCTTGCGTCGAAGATCCAGGTGACGAGGAAGGCGACGAGGATGAAGACCAGCACCATGGGCCGGACCGCGCGGGCCCAGTGCGGGGCCATCCCGTAGCGCGGCAGGTAGCGCGGCATCAGATTGAGCAGGCCGGCCATCGCGGAGGCGCCCGCGAACCAGAGGATGGCGATGGTGGAGAAGTCGTAGACGGTGCCGAAGGCGGAGCCGAGGTATTCGTGCGCGAGGTACGCGAGCGCGCGGCCGTTGGCCTGGCCGCCGGTCTCGAACTCCTTCTTCGGGATGAGCACCGTGGTGATGAAGCTGGTGCAGATCAGGAAGGCGCTCATGATGAGCGCGGCCGTCGTCAGCAGCTTCTTGGTGTCGCGGATCCGCCCGGCCGGGTGCTCCTCGGTGTCGTCGGGGTCGCCGGAGACATTGGGCATGACGGCGACGCCGGTCTCGAAACCGGACATGCCGAGCGCCAGCTTGGGGAAGATCAGCAGCGAGACGCCGATCATGACGAAGACGTTGCCGCGTTCCGCGGTGAGCCCGTGCGACCAGTCGGTGACGACGTGCCCGGCGGTCGCGACGTGCCAGAAGCCGGCCACCACGACAGCGACATTGAGCGCCAGATAGACGCCGACCAGCACCACCGCGATCCCGATGGCCTCCAGGAAACCCTTGAGGAAGACCGCGCCGAGCAGCGCGAGCAGGATCAGCGTGATGATCATCTGGTGGCTGTGCAGGGCGCCGGAGAAGTGCGGGTTCTCCACCAGGTGGGTGGAGGCGTCGGCGGCCGACAGCGTCATCGTGATCAGGAAGTCGGTGGCGGCGAAGCCCAGCAGGGTCAGGACGAACAGCTTGCCCTTCCAGAAGGACAGCAGCCGTTCCAGCATCGCGATGGAGCCCGCGCCGTGCGGACTCTCCTCGGCGACCCGCCGGTAGACCGGCAGCGCGCCCGCGAGCGTGACGACCACCAGCACGATCGTGGCGACCGGCGACAGCAGTCCGGCGGCGAGCGCCGCGATGCCGGGCTGGTAGCCGAGGGTGGAGAAGTAGTCGACGCCGGTCAGGCACATCACCCGCCACCAGCGCTGCCCCTTGTGCGGGGCGGTCTCGGCCGCCGCGTCCGCGCCGGCCGTCTGGTGCTTGCCCATGTCGGACAGGCCCTCCAGCAGCCAGGCGCGCAGACGGCTGCCGTGCGGCGGCGTGGCGGACCGCTCGGGCGGGACGGTCGTGGTCATCCGGGGGGCTCCTGGGGTGCGGCGGATCGGTCGGGCCATCGCGGATGACGGCCCGGCCAGCGTACGCATCGCGTACCCCGGACACGCGATCGGCCGCCCGGGGTGTTCCGGGCGGCCGACCAGCCATTTTGTCGTTCCGGCGGGGACTTTGCCGGGGTGCGGGCCCCCGGCGCGGTCACCGCGCCCCGCGAGTCTTAACGCTTTCTTAGCGCCTCGCGGCCGTACGGCCGTTCCGGTCCGGGTCCGGCCTCACGTACCGCCGGCCGCCGTACGGGTCACCACGCCGACGGGGCCGGCGGCGCCACGACCGGCGGGCGGTCGTCGCAGGTGATCGTGTTGGGCAGCTCCCACGGGGCGAGCCACGCCCCGGTCGTACCGCCGCCGTCGTTGCCGCCGAGGTCGGTGAGGGAGAACTCCGAGCCCGCGGGCGTGAAGTGGAAGGAGCCGCAGTTGTTGACGCCGACGGCGCCGACATTGCGCGCGTCCACGTTCTCGAAGCTCGCGGAGCCCGCCGTCCGGCCGCTGACCACCGAGGTGCCGGTGCCGTCGACCTTGATGTCCTTGAAGTGGACGTTGGTGATGGAGTACAGGTCCTTCACCGGGAAGTCCGAGACGAGCATGATCGCGTTGTAGGTGCTGTCGAGGAAGTTGTCCCCGGTCACCCGGATGTCCGCGTCGATGTTCTTCTCCAGCGCGTAGAACCAGATCGCGCCGAGCCCGATGTTCCAGTTCAGCTCGTACGTGCCCGCCCGC
Organism: Actinacidiphila alni; assembly: GCF_900112845.1. Taxonomy (GTDB): domain Bacteria; phylum Actinomycetota; class Actinomycetes; order Streptomycetales; family Streptomycetaceae; genus Actinacidiphila; species Actinacidiphila alni. The sequence continues at coordinate 140,424 of NZ_FONG01000002.1, read as the reverse complement.
ACCGTGGTGTTGTCGGTGATCCACAGGTGGCCGGTGAACGCCTCGGAGCCGAAGCGCGAGCCGACCTGGATGGCGCTGCCCTCGCGGATCGGGTCCGCGATCAGGTTGGCCGAGACAGTGTTGTCGGTGCCGCCGTAGACGGCGATGCCGTTGGCGAGCACCGGGGTCTGCACGGTGTTGTGGTCGATGGTGTTGCGCGCGTCCTCGGTCTTCTCCGACCACATCGCGAGCGCGTCGTCACCGGTGTTGCGCAGGAAGTTGTCGGAGATCGACGAATCGGTCACGCCGGTGTGGAAGTTGATGCCGTCCGCGATCTGGTCGACGATCACATTGTTGGTGATCTTGAGGTTGTGCATCGGCCCGTCGAACCACATGCCGACCTTGGTGTGCTGGATGTACAGGCCGTCGATGGTGGAGTTGCTGAGCGAGCCGCCGATGCCGTTGACCTGGTCGGTGTCGATCCGCTCGCGGACGTCGCCCTGGATGGCGAAACCGGACAGGTGGACGTTCGAACTGCCGCCGTCCGCCGCGTCCTTGCCGTAGAAGCCGACGCCCGTGTGGACGGACCCGTCCGGCGCGGGCTTGGCCAGGTCGACCTGGTGGCCCTTGATGGTGGTGTACCAGCTGCCCGCGCCCTCGATCGTCACATTGTCGACGACGATGTGCCGGTTGACCTGGTACGTGCCCGGCGGGATGTAGACCTTCAGGTGGGTGAGCCTGGCGAAGGCGATGGCCTTGTCGATGGCGTTCGCCGAGTCGCGGCGGCCGGTCGGATCGGCCCCGAAGGCAAGGACGTTGGCCGCGATGATGTCGACCTTCGGCGGCGCCACGAGCTGCGAGTCGAGCAGGTCGATGGTGGTGGTCGCGGCGGCGGCGCCCGCGGGCACCTTCAGCCGCACCTTGTCGCCCGCGCGGTACGTACGGCCGAGCGACAGCCGCTGCTCGTCGTAGAAGTGGTTGGGCCGGAAGGGCTTGGCGAACACCGGTGCCGGGGTGGTGTCCTGGGGGACACAGGAGCACTCGGTCACCCAGTAGTCGGGGTGCAGGATGTCGGCGTTCGGGTCGTTCGAGAACGGATACAGGTTGTAGAGCCACGCGTACTGCGAGGTGAGCGACATCGACTGCCGGTGGCCGCCGTTGACGGTCACGTCGAGCGGCGAGGTGATGCCGCCGCCTGACGGAGCGTCAGGAATGCTGTAGCGCACGGTGATCGCGTTGGCGGCGCTCGGCAGCGTGAACTCCACGTACTGGCCCGGCGTCAGCGACACCGCCTTGCGGCCCGACGCCTCCGCGGGCAGCGTGTACGCGTCCCGGCCCGGGCCGATGACCGTGCCGTTGGTGGCGGCGTTCTCCGCCTCCTGCTCGCTGAAGCCGACGGTCGCGCCGCGGCCGGCCACCAGGGCGGGGTCGAGCGCGGCCCGGGTCACCACCGGCCCGCCGCCGGCCGCGGCCTTCCCCGTACCGGCCATGGCCGTCGTGCCACCGGCCAGGATGCCGAACCCGACGGCGACCGCGGTCGCCGACGCCACGACGGCCGCGGCTCTTCGCCGCGGTCTGCCCGCCGGCTCCGCCGCGGCGGCTGTGCTGCTCCGAGACATCGAAAGCTCGTTTCTGTCGAGATCTGCCCGAGATCTGCCGAGAGGGTGAGGTGACAGTAGGTCGCGCGGATCGCGCACCACAAGGCTCGTGCGAAATGATTTCGCAACTTTGGCGATGAAGTACGGCTTGCAGTTGTCTTCTTGCACACTCCCGCATCAGTCGTTGCATCGTGACCCGCCGGGCGGGCCGCCGCCCGCGGGCCGCTCGGCGAACTCGGGCAAGTCGGTTCGGCCCCGGCCCGGCAGGGGGCAGAATCGGGGGGCGGACCGGGACCATGGCAAGGAACCGCGGTCGTGGACCTCGACGCGGGGAGAGTGGGACGAGTGGGGCGACGGCTGGCTCTGCTGATCGCGACGTACGCGCACGAGGACGCGGGGCTACGGCAGTTGACCGCGCCCGCGCACGACGCGGAGGCGCTCGGCGAGACGCTGCGCGACCCGGACATCGCGGGCTTCGAGGTCACCACGCTCGTCAACCAGCCGCATTACGAGGTCGGCCGGGCCATCGGCGAACTCTGCCGCGACCGGCGCCGCGACGACCTCGTACTGCTCTACTTCACCGGCCACGGCCTCAAGGACGACGCCGGCCGGCTGCACCTGGCGATGACCAACACCCGCCGCGACAACCTCGCGTTCACCTCGCTCCCCGCCGAACTCGTCGACCGGGCGCTGGCCGACTGCATGTCACGCCGCCAGGTGCTGATCCTCGACTGCTGCTACGGCGGCGCCTTCCCGGCAGCGGGCGGCCTCACCAAGTCCGACGGCGAGACGCACGCCCTCGAACCCTTCGGCGGCCGCGGCCGTACCGTCCTCACCGCCGCCGACGCCAGCCAGTTCTCCTTCGAGAGCGACGGCGAGCTGCGCGGCGGCACCGCCCGCTCGGTCTTCACCCACCACCTCGTCAACGGTCTGCGCGACGGCACCGCCGACCTCGACGGCGACGGTGACATCACGCTCGACGAGCTGTACGCGTACGTGCACGAGAAGGTCGTCGACGAGATGCCGCAGCAGCGGCCGAAGAAGCAGGCCGACGTCGAGGGCCAGATCGTCATCGCCCGCAACGTCCACTGGACGCTGCCCGCGCACCTGGCCAACTCCCTCGACAGCCCCATCGCCACGGACCGCCTCGGCGCCGTCGACGCCCTCGCCCGCCTGCTCCGCATCGGCAACCCTCTGGTGCGCGAGCGCGCGACGGCGGAGTTGGAACGGCTCGCGGAGGACGACTCGCGCCGCGTGTCGGCGGCGGCGAACGAGGTGCTGCGCTCGCAGATCCGGGAGCCGAGGGACGCCGAACCGCCGGACACGGAAGTACCGCACGTGGCGGAAGAGGGGCCGGAGCCGGCGGAGCCCTCGGTGGACACCCCCGCCTCGGTGACGGCGCCGGTGACGGCGCCCGAGCAGCCCGTCGTCGTGCCCGAGCAGCCCGCTCCGGCGGCCGCCCCCGGTTGGACCACTCGCGTCGACGGCGCTGTGCGCGCGCCGTTGATCGTGGCGGACGGAGTGCTGTACGTCTGCGGCGACGGCGGCTCCGATTCCGACGGCCATCACCTGTACGCGTTCGACGCCGCCACCGGCGAGCAGCGGTGGCGGCTCACCACCGACCAACCCGTGCGGTCCACGCCGGTCGTGGCGGGCGGCCTGGTCTTCGCCGCCACCGTCGGCGGCCAGTTGTACGCGGTCGACACCCTGTCCGGGACCGTCATGTGGACGTACAAGAACGCGAACAGGCAAAAGGCCGCCGCGGCGGTCGCCGCCCGTGGCCCATGGGTGTACTTCGTCGGCGGGTTCTATCTCCGCTGCTTCTATGTCACCGACCCGCACGAGCGCTGGCACCGCGGCGTGGGCATGTCCGACCTGCAGTGGGTGGCCGTGACCGCCGACCAGGTGTGGTGCGGCAACACCGGCCGCAACGCGTACGCGACCGACGCCGTGACCGGGAAGAAGGGACCCCGACTGGCCCTGCGCAATTCCTGGTCCTCGCCGCGGGCCGTCACGGAGGACGGACTCGGAATCCACATCGTCGGTGAGCACGACGGCGCGGTCTACCGCTTCGAAGCCGGTACCGGAACACAGGTCTGGCGCTGCGCCACCCTGAGCCCCGTGCGATTCTCCCCGGTCGTCGCGGACGGGCGGGTGTACGCGGGTGACGGTGACGGCAATCTGTACGCGATCGACGAGGCCACCGGAGCCCTGCGCTGGTGCGTCTCCGCCGGCACCGCGCTCAACGCGTCCCCGGCCGTGGCGGACGGCATCCTCTACGTCGGAGGCATGGACGGCAAGCTCTTCGCCTTCGACGCCGCCACCGGAGTCGGAATCGATCACCTGCCCACCGGGAACGCCATTCAGGCGACACCCGCGGTGGCGGGCGGGCTCGTCTACTTCGGCACCGACGGCGGTACGGTCCACGCGATCCGGGCGATCGTCAACGGCTCCGGCTCCGGCTCCGGGCGGGCCGCCGCCGTCTGAGCCGGTTACGCGTCGGCGTCCTCGGGCTTCTCGGCCTTCTCTTCCGACGTGTCGGCGTCCGAAGCCTCGGTCCCGGCGGCGGCCTCCGCCACTTCCTCGGTGGCCTTCTCCTCGGCGGCAGCCTTCTCCTCGTCGTCCTCGAAGTACGTGTCGAGCACCGACTCGAGTTCGGCCGTCCACGTCTTGAGGTCGGCCTTGGAGGGGGCCTCGACGTCGGTGTCGAACCAGCGGCGGCTGGAGGTGTAGACGGTCACGGAGAAGCGGCGGCCGAAGCGCGGGGTGTCGATCTCGACGGCGCCGATCTCGTCCCAGCCGAATTCGGCGGATTCCTCGTCGAGCTTGAAGGTGATGCCGGTGCGGTCGGCGGTGATCGAGCCGCGGCGGTCGGAGACGGTGAACACCGGCCCGGTGTCCTCGCCCTCCGCCGCCTCCTCGGAAGCGTCGGCGGACTCGGCGGACTCGGCGTCCTCGGCCTCGGACGCGACCTCGGCCTCGGGTGCCGTCTCCGGCTCGTCCTCCGGCGTCCCGGCCGGCTCTTTGTCCGCCGCGCCCGCGGCGAACGTGGACCCGGGCGGCACCTCGGCCGCGGACCTCGCGGGAGGCGTCAGGCCGGGGATGAACGCCGGGTCGAACCCGGCGGGCGGTATCGGCGGGGTGCTCTGCCCAGTTTTCTGCTCCACGGCGCGCAGTATGGCCGATGAACCTGTGTCGGCGACAGCCGTAACCGCCCCGCGGACCGCGATACGGTCACGATCGTGATGCACGTGTGGAAGGAACTGGACGCATCGGTCGCCGCCCGGCTCGCCGCCGCCTCCGAGGGCGAGCGCGCGGTCTTCGCGGCCGGGGTCGCCGAACGGCTGCTGCGGGCGCACGAAGCGCTGCCGCCCGCCGAACGGCGCCCCTTCACCGTGGGAACGCGCCCTCTGCTGGACGCGGTGTGGGCCGGCGCCCTCGGCGACACCGCGGCCTTCACGGACGTCAAACGGGCCCTCGGGACCCACTACTTGAGCGACTACTTCCACAACCTCGGCCAGGACGGCCCCGACGACGCCGACGAAAATGCGGCGGCGGCCGTGATCGCGGCGGCCGAGACGTATCTGCACGGCTGCGCGGACTTCGCCGTACGGGCGGGCGGCCGCGCGGTGGAGGCGGCGGACGCGTGGGACGGCGCCGAGCGCGACGCGTACGCGGACGACCCGGAGGAGGCGCTCGCCGAGGAGGTCCGCCGCCAGCTCCGCGACCTCGACCTGATCGCGACCCACGCCCCGACGCTGCGCCGCGCCCGTTTCGGCCTGCCCCCGGCCACGGTGACCGCCCTGCGCGCGGCGCTGCACGCCCCGCTCTCCCGTACGGACGACCTCTTGTAAGCAGGCGCGGGCCCCTCAGGCCCAGCGGTCGGCCGTGGCGCCGGTGGGCGCGTCGAAGTAGTCGCCCTCGTCGAGGTCCTGGAGGAGCGTCGGGTGGCGCGGGCTCCAGTCCAGGAGGTCGCGGGTGAGGCGGCCGGAGGCGGGGGCGTCGGTGGCGTACGCGGTGGCGAAGAACGGGCTGCCGAAGTGCGCGACGGCCTCCTCGGGGCCGAGGGAGCGGACCGGCAGGGCGAGCTTTTCCGCGATCTTCTCCGCTATCGACTTCAGGGTGAGATTCTCGGCCACACCGTGCAGGGCGCTGCCCGTGGGGGCGTGTTCGAGGGCGAGGCGGAAGAGGACGGCGGCGTCCGCGCGGTGGACGGCGGGCCAGCGGTTCACGCCGTCGCCGACGTAACCGGAGAAGCCCGCCGTACGCGCCGCCTGGACCATCATCGGGACGAAGCCGATGTCGCCGGGCCCGTGCACGGTCGGCGCCAGCCGGACCACGGACGCGCGCACGCCGTGCTCCGCGAAGGACAGGCAGGCCCGCTCGCCGGGGATACGGAAGTGGGCGAGCGAGCCGGTGTCGGCCGGGTCCGTCTCGACGCTCTCGCGCCCCGCGGCCATGGTGAAGGTCCCCGAGGTGACGACCAGCGGCTTTCCGCTGCCGGCCAGCGCCCCGCCGAGCGCGTCGACCGCCGCGCAGATCGCCCGGCGCGCGAATCTGACCGAGCGGTCCTTCTACCGGTGGTTCAGCGACAAGCGCGAAGTGCTGTTCGGGGGCGGCGAGCAGCTCCGGGAGTGCTATCTGACCGCGATCGGAGCCGTGCCCGACGGCACGCCGCCGCTCGACACCCTCATGGCCGCGCTCACCGCCGCCGCCGGGATCTTCCGCCCCCGGGACTTCCTGCGCGAACGGGCGGCCGTCATCGCCGCCAACCCGCCGCTCCAGGAACGGGAACTGGTCAAGATCGCGTCACTGGCCGGGACGATGAGCGACGCGCTCGTCGGCCGCGGCCACGACGCCAGGACCGCGCGGCTGGCCGCCGACGCCGCCATGGCCATCGCCCGCCTCGCGAACGAACGCTGGGTACGGGAGGACGGCGCCGACTACGGCGAGGTGCTGGCCCGCAGCCGCGCCGACCTGCGGTCCGTCCTCAGCGGCTGACCGCCGGCCCTCAGCGGTCGGCCCGGTCGCCGGTCCGTACGCGGGCCGGGTGCGGGCCCGGGGCGGCGGCGCCCGCGGGGAGCGGGTCGGGGGCCGGGTAGACGTAGGCCGGGCGGCCGAGCAGCAGCCGCTGGATCAGGAAGCCCAGGGACAGGGTGACCGCGCCGGCCACCGCGTCCGCGAGGAAGTGGTTGCCGGTGGCGAGGATGACGGTGAAGGTGAAGAACGGGTAGAGGATGCCCAGCACCCGTACCCAGGTGCGGCGGGCCAGCGCCGCGACCGTCAGACCGCTCCAGGCGGACCACACGATGTGCACGGACGGCATCGCCGCGTACTGGTTGGACAGCGACGACACGTCCTTGCTGTCCCACGAGCCCCAGGTGTGGTGGGTGACCACGGTGTCGATGAAGTTCTGGCCCTCCATCAGGCGCGGCGGCGCCAGCGCGAAGAAGGTGAAGCCGATCAGGGCCAGGAAGGTCGCCGCGTACAGCGCGGTGCGGGCGCTGCGGTAGCTGGCGGGGTGCCGGGCGTAGAGCCAGATCAGCACGCCGAGCGTCACGATGAAGTGCAGCGTCGCGTAGTAGTAGTTCATGCCGACGATCAGCCAGGTGACCTTGTCGAGCGCGTGGTTGATCGTCAGCTCGATGTCGACGTGCAGCGTCCGCTCGATGTTCAGGATGTCCGTGGCCCGGTGCAGCGCCGCCTCGTGGTGCTCGGGGGCGGCGCGGCGGGTCAGCGAGTACGTCTTGTACAGGACGACGCTGAAGATCAGCTCGACCAGCAGGTGCGGCCTGCCCAGCCGGCGCAGCCGCGCGGGCAGCAGCGGGCCGAGGCGGCGGCGCGGCGCGGCGGGGACGGCCTCGGGGGTCGCCCCGGCGGCTTCGGTCGCTTCCGCGGTCCCGGTGGTCCCGGTCGCCGCGCTGGTCCCGGCGGTCTTCGGCGCGGCGGGGGTGACGTCCGTACGGGTCGAGCCGCCGGCTCGCGACGGTTCGCTCTCGTCGTCGTCCGGGCGCGTGACGCGGGACGCGTTGCGCGTCGTGGACGTCATCGGCGCGCCTCCGGCGTACGGCAGGCCGCTGCGGGCAGGACCCGTCCCGGGTGCCGGGCACCTTCTGCGGGACCGGTGAGGTACGCCAGCAGCATGAAAGGATCACTCTCGCCGTACGGTCCGGCCGGGGCCGGCGGACTCGGACGAGATTACATCGGACACCGAAGTTTCCGTCGTCCGGGTGGCGATGATGTGAAGAGCCACCGTCGCCGCTCTCGCCCTTTTGGGGGCGCCTGCCCCGTATCCGGGAGTCCATGGGAAGCCCGGGCGTGACATCGCACGCTCTAGGCTCGGCATATGTCCCCGCACCACCCTGCGGTTTCCCCGCCGCGCCCGCTCGGCCCGCTCGGCAACGCCGTGGACGCGCGGCTGCTCACCGATGCCGTCACGCGGCTGCGGCGGGCGCTGCGTGCCGCCGCCGGCGACGACTCCGCCGAGGCGCTGCCCATGGCGCAGGCCGAGCTGCTCCAGGTGCTCGGTGAGCATTCGCCCGTACGGGTCGGTGATCTGGCCGCTCGGCGCGGGCTTGCCGCGAGTACGGTCAGTGGGCTCATCGGGCCGATGATCGCTGCCGGGCTTGTCGCCCGGGCCACCGATCCGGCCGACCGCCGGGCCTCCGTCGTGACCCTCACCCCCGCCGGGCGCTCCCGGCTCGACGCCTGGACCCGCGTCCACGAGCGCCGCATGTCCGCGGCTCTCGCTTCCCTGGAAGAGGGTGACCGATCCGCCGTCCGCGCCGCCCTCCCCGCCCTGTTCCGCGTAGCGGAACACCTGGGGGAAGCCTGATCTCCTTCGGAGGGAGGGTGCCCGATCAGGGCCGCGCCCCCTGTACCCGCGCCTCTGCGGAGGAGGGTGCCCCTTCAGGGGCTGCGGAGAAGGGATGCGCCTTTAGGGGCGCGGGGAACTGCGCGCCCAGCCGCAGCGCGCCTTCAGACAAAAAACCGCCCCCAGCGGGGCAGACGCTGTTTGTTTCGCGACCACCGGGCCGGTGGCGGGTTGCTCGCGCAGTTCCCCGCGCCCCTGTCGGGCACCCACTTCCGCCGGCGCAGCGCCGCGTCCCCGCGCCCCTAAAAGGGGCACCCCTCCTCCGCAGAGGGTGAGGACTCCGTCCTCAATGGTGGATGGGGCCCGGGGGAGCGTTGAGGAGGCGGCGGCCGGTGCCGCCCCAGGCGAGAGCAATGACCTCGGCCATGATCGCGACAGCGGTCTCCTCCGGGGTCCGGGCCCCGAGATCAAGCCCTATCGGCGAGGCGAGCCGCGCCAGCGAGGACTCGGGCACCCCGAGTTCCCGCAGCCGCCGCAGGCGATCCTCATGGGTGCGGCGACTCCCCATGGCACCGACGTACCGCGCCGGAGTGCGCAGCGCCCGCTCCAGCAGCGGCACGTCGAACTTCGGGTCGTGCGTGAGCACACAGATCACCGTGTTCTCGTCGACGGCCGTGCGGTCGAGGAAGCGGTGCGGCCAGGACACCACCAGCTCGTCGGCGTCGGGGAACCGCTTGCGGGTGGCGAAGACGGGCCGGGCGTCGCAGACGGTCACGTGGTAGCCGAGGAATTTGCCCATCCGGGCGACGGCCCCGGCGAAGTCGATCGCCCCGAAGACCAGCATCCGCGGCGGCGGCGCGAAGGACTGCACGAAGACCGCCACGTCGTCCCCGCGCTGCTCGCCCTCGGCGCCGACCCGTACCGTCCCGGTCGCGCCGCGGGCGAGCATGCCGCGGGCCCGCTCGACCAGGCCCGCGTCGAGCCGGGCGTCGCCGAGGGTGCCGGCGACGGTCTCCGGTGTGACGACGAGATCGTGCTCGGCGAGCGGGGTTTCGCCGGGGCCCGGCGGCCCGGACAGCAGGGAGGCGACGGCGACCGGCCGTCCGGCGGCGACCGCGTCGAGCACGCCGGGCAGCAGCGGGAAGTGCCCGGGGCCGGCCGGGCGGACGTAGATGTCGATGATGCCGCCGCAGGTCAGCCCGGCCTGGAAGGCGTCGTCGTCGCTGACGCCGTACGTGGTGAGGACGGGGGCGCCGGTGGCGATGACCTCGGTGGCGGCCTCGTAGACCGCGCCCTCGACGCAGCCGCCGGAGACGCTGCCGATGACGTCGCCGTTCTCGGCGACGGCCATGGCCGCGCCGGGCTGCCGCGGCGCCGACTTCCAGGTGCCGACGACGGTGGCGACGGCGTAGCGCGTCCCGGCCGCCTGCCAGGCGGCGATGCCCTCCGCGATGTCCCGCACGCGTGCTCCTCTCCAGAACACCCAGGGCCGTTGCCGTGAGGATGCGAACGCGGTGACCTGCGTGTCAACGGCTGCTTAACCCTTTGCTTAAGTCGGCGCGGCAGCCCCGGAGCATGAGTTAAGCACTCGCTTAATTCGCTGTTGACATCCCCGCGGCGCGGGCGCCCAATGTGCGCGACGACCCACGTGGAAAGCGTGGAACGCGCCGAGAACAGGGAGTCACGCATGCAGGTTCCCGCGCCGTTCGAGTACCAGCGCGTGAGCAGTGTCGACCAGGCGATCGGGTTGCTGGACCGGCTGGGCGACACGGCGCGGCTGGTGGCCGGCGGTCACAGCCTCATCCCGATGATGAAGCTCAGGCTGGCCAATTTCGAGTATCTGATCGACATCAACGACCTTCACGAGGAACTGGGGTACATCACCGAGGAACCGCGGACGATAAGGATCGGCGCGATGACCCGGCACCGCGAACTGCTGGAGTCGCGGGCGCTGGCCGACGCCTTCCCGATCTTCCGCGACGCCGAGCGCGTCATCGCCGACCCCGTGGTCCGCAACCGCGGCACCCTCGGCGGCTCGCTGTGCCAGGCGGACCCGTCCGAGGACCTGTCGGCGGTGTGCACGACGCTCGACGCGCAGTGCGTGATCCGCGGCCTGGACGGCGAACGCGTCGTGTCCATGGAGGAGTTCCACCGCGGCCCGTACGAAACGGCCGTCGGCGACGCGGAGATCCTCACCGAGGTGCGCTTCCCGATCCGGCCGAACGGGTCGAGCGCGTACGAGAAGGTCGAACGGCGGGCCGGGGACTGGGCGGTGGTCTCGGCGGGCGCCGCGGTCTGGCTGGCCGAGGACGGCACGGTCGCCGACGCGCGCGTCGGCCTGGCCGCGGTCGGCCCCAACACCGCGGGCATCCCCGGCATCGCGGACGCGATGCGCGGCCACGCGCCGTCCGAGGAGCTGTACGCGCGGGCCGGCGCGATCGCCGCGAACGCGGCCGACCCGGTCACCGACCGCAGGGGCAGCGCCGAGTACAAGCGGCACCTGGCCAAGGAGCTGACCGTACGCGTGCTGCGCGAATCCGTCGCCCGTATCCGCGAGCAGCACCGACAGGGAGCGTGATCATGCAGGTCACCATGACCGTCAACGGCGAAGAGGTCACCCGGGAGATCGAGGGACGGCTGCTGCTCGTCCACTTCCTGCGCGACCACCTCGCCCTGACCGGCACCCACTGGGGGTGCGACACCAGCAACTGCGGTACGTGCGTGGTCTGGCTGGACGGCGAACCCGTCAAGTCCTGTACGGTGCTGGCCGCGATGGCGGGCGGGCACGACGTCACCACTGTCGAGGGCCTGGCGCGCGGCGGCGAACTCGACCCCGTGCAGCGCGGGTTCATGGAGTGCCACGGCTTGCAGTGCGGCTTCTGCACCCCCGGCATGATGATGACGGCGCGGGCGCTGCTCGACCGCAATCCGGACCCGTCGGCGGGCGAGATCCGCGAGGCGATCTCCGGCCAGATCTGCCGCTGCACCGGCTACGCGACGATCGTGCGGTCGATCCAGTGGGCGGCGGCCGAGGAGGCCGGTACGCGCACGACGCTGGCCGCCGATGACGATGACGATGCCGATGCCGATTACGGGGCTGTGACGGCGGAGGCCGAGTCCGTACCGGCCGGCGGGAGCGCGTCATGACCACCACACCAGAACGCGTCCACGACGACAGCCGCGTCACCGCCTTCGAGGACAACGACCACAAGCCGGTCGGCCACGGCCGCATGCTCCGCAAGGAGGACCCGCGGTTCGTACGCGGGCGCGGGCGCTACGTGGACGACGTGCAGCTCCCCGGCATGCTCCATCTGGCTATCCTGCGCTCGCCGATGGCGCACGCCCGCATCCTGTCGGTCGACACCAGCCTGGCCGAGGCGCACCCCAAGGTGCGGCTCGTGGTGACCGGCGCGATGCTCGCCGAGAAGGGCCTGGCGTGGATGCCGACCCTCTCCAACGACGTGCAGGCCGTGCTCGCCACCGACAAGGTCCGCTTCCAGGGCCAGGAGGTCGCCTTCGTCGTCGCCGAGGACCGCTACGCGGCGCGCGACGCCCTGGAGTTGATCGACGTCGACTACGAGCCGCTGGACCCGGTGGTGGACGTGCGGACCGCGCTCGCGCCCGAAGCCCCGGTGATCCGGGACGACTTGGAGGGCAAGGCCGACAACCACTGCTTCGACTGGGAGACCGGCGACGCGGCGGCCACCGACGCCGTCTTCGCCCGCGCGGATGTGGTGGTCAGCGAGGACATCGTCTATCCGCGGGTGCACCCGGCGCCGATGGAGACCTGCGGCGCGGTCGCCGACTACGACGACATCGACGGCAAGCTGACGCTGTGGTCCACCACGCAGGCGCCGCACGCGCACCGCACCCTCTACGCGATCGTCGCCGGCCTGCCCGAGCACAAGATCCGCGTCATCGCGCCCGACATCGGCGGCGGCTTCGGCAACAAGGTGCCGATCTACCCCGGTTACGTGTGCGCGATCGTCGGTTCGCTGCTCACCGGCAAACCGGTGAAGTGGATGGAGGACCGCTCCGAGAACCTGATCAGCACCGGGTTCGCCCGCGACTACATCATGCGCGGCGAGATCGCGGCGACCTCCGACGGCCGCATCCTGGCCATCCGCACCCATGTGCTGGCCGACCACGGCGCGTTCAACGGCACGGCCGCGCCCGTGAAGTACCCGGCGGGCTTCTTCGGCGTCTTCACCGGCAGCTACGACATCGAGGCCGCCTACTGCAAGATGACGGCCGTCTACACCAACAAGGCGCCGGGCGGCGTCGCGTACGCCTGCTCCTTCCGCATCACCGAGGCCGTCTACCTCGTCGAGCGGATCGTGGACTGCCTGGCGTACGAGCTGAAAATGGACCCGGCGGCGCTGCGGCTGAAGAACTTCATCAGGCCCGAGCAGTTCCCGTACGCGACCAAGACCGGCTGGACGTACGACTCGGGGAACTACGAGCCGACGATGCGGCTGTCGATGGAGCTGGCCGGATACGACCAACTGCGCGCCGAGCAGGCGGAGAAGAGGGCGCGCGGCGAACTCATGGGCATCGGCATCTCGTTCTTCACCGAGGCGGTCGGCGCCGGGCCGCGCAAGGACATGGACATCCTGGGCCTGGGCATGGCCGACGGCTGCGAACTGCGCGTCCACCCCACGGGGAAGGCCGTCGTGCGGCTGTCGGTGCAGACCCAGGGGCAGGGCCACGAGACGACCTTCGCGCAGATCGTCGCCGAGGAGATCGGCATCCCGCCGCAGGACATCGAGGTCGTGCACGGCGACACCGACCAGACGCCGTTCGGCCTCGGCACGTACGGCAGCCGCTCGACCCCGGTGTCCGGCGCGGCGGCGGCCCTCGTGGCGCGCAAGGTCCGCGACAAGGCGCGGCTGATCGCCTCCGCGATGCTGGAGGTGTCGGTCGCCGACCTGGAGTGGACCAAGGGCGCCTTCCACGTCAAGGGCGACCCGTCGGCGTCCGTCACCATCCAGGACATCGCGATGCGCGCGCACGGCGCCGGCGACCTGCCGGACGGCGTCGAGGGGGGCCTCGAGGCGCAGATCTGCTACAACCCGGAGAATCTGACGTATCCGCACGGCGCGTACATCTGCGTCGTGGACATCGACCCCGGCACGGCGAAGGTGACCGTGCGGCGGTTCGTGGCCGTGGACGACTGCGGCACCCGCATCAACCCGATGATCATCGAGGGCCAGGTGCACGGCGGGCTCACCGACGGCGTCGGCATGGCCCTGATGGAGATGATCTCCTTCGACGAGGACGGCAACTGCCTCGGCGGCTCGCTGATGGACTACCTGATCCCGACGGCGCTCGAAGTCCCGGACTGGGAAACGGGGTTCACCGTCACACCGTCGCCGCACCACCCGATCGGCGCCAAGGGCGTCGGCGAGTCCGCGACGGTCGGCTCGCCGCCCGCGATCGTCAACGCCGTGGTGGACGCGCTGAAGCCGTTCGGCATCCGGCACGCCGACATGCCGCTCACCCCGTCCCGGGTGTGGGAGGCGATGCAGGGGCGGCCGACGCCGCCGATCTGATGCTTCCCGGCGACGCTTTCAGAGAAGCGCGAGGACGTACGAGGAGAGGGAGTGACGGTAACGGTGACGGTGGACGAGGCCGTGGGCGGGTCCGTCGACGAACGGGCGCGTGAACTGGCCGTACGGCGGGTGCCGTTCGTGCACGCCCGGGTCGTACGCGCCCAGGCGCCCGCGTCGGCGCGCGCCGGTGACGAGGCGATCGTGCACGGCGACGGCACGATCGACGGCTTCGTCGGCGGGGTGTGCGCCGAGGGCTCGGTGCGCACCGCGGCGCTCGGCGTGCTGCGGGACGGCGGGCCGCTGCTGCTGCGGGTGCTGCCGGAGGGCGAGCAGGACTTCCCGGAGGCGCCGGGCGCCCAGGTCGTGGTCAACACCTGCCTGTCGGGAGGGGCGTTGGAGATCTTCCTCGAACCGGTGCTGCCGCCGCCGCTGGTCGAGGTCGTCGGGCGCACCCCCGTCGCCGAGGCCGTCGTCGCGCTCGCCGGCGTCCTCGGCTGGGCCGTCTCCCGTACGCTGCCCGGCGGTTCGCTGCCCGACGGCACCGCGGCGGTGGTGGTCGCCGGGCACGGGCGCGACGAGAACGCGTCGATCCGGGCCGCGCTCGACGCGGGCGTGGACCGGATCGCGCTGGTCGCCAGCCGCCGCAGGGGCGCCGCCGTCCTCGACGAACTCGGCCTGGACGAGGGCGAGAAGGCGCGGATCAGCACCCCGGCCGGGCTCGACATCGGCGCCCGCACGGCGCCGGAGGTCGCGCTGTCGATCCTCGCGGAGCTGATCGAGACGGTACGGGCGCGGCCGGCCGTGACCGTACCGGGCGGGCCTTCCGCGCTTCCCGCCGAGGCCAAGGACCCGGTGTGCGGCATGACGGTGACCGTCATGCCGGACACCCCGCGGCTGACGGTCGGCGGCGCCGACGTGTGGTTCTGCTGCGCGCACTGCCGGGACACCTACGCGGCGCAGCACGCGGAAGGGCAGGTGGTCTGAGCCGTGTCCGGCGACCTCGACGGGCCGCCGCCTCCCCTCGGCGACGGCCTCTTCACCCATTCCGACGACGTACGCGCCCGGCTCGACACCGTCGGCCACCTCGTCGACGACGGCACCGCCACCGCCCTCTACCTCGCGTGCGTGCTGCGCCGCCCGCTGCTCATCGAGGGCGAGCCGGGCGTCGGCAAGACCAGTACGGCCAAGGCGCTCGCCCAGGCGCTCGGCACCCCCTTGA
Organism: Actinacidiphila alni; assembly: GCF_900112845.1. Taxonomy (GTDB): domain Bacteria; phylum Actinomycetota; class Actinomycetes; order Streptomycetales; family Streptomycetaceae; genus Actinacidiphila; species Actinacidiphila alni. The sequence continues at coordinate 125,262 of NZ_FONG01000002.1, read as the reverse complement.
TCCGGTTGCAGTGCTACGAGGGGCTGACCGCCGCGGAAGCGCTCTACGAGTGGAACTACCAGCGGCAGTTGCTGGCCATCCGGCTCACCGAGGCGCGCGGGCGGCAGTTGGCCGACGCGGATCTGTTCACCGCCGAATTCCTCCAGGACCGGCCGCTGTTGCGGGCCGTACGGCACGAAGGGCCGCTGCCGCCGGTGCTGTTGATCGACGAGATCGACCGGGCCGACGACGAGTTCGAGGCACTGCTGCTGGAATTCCTCGGCGAGGCCGCGATCACCGTGCCGGAGCTGGGCACCTTCACCGCCGTGACGCCGCCGCTGGTCGTCCTCACCTCCAACCGCAGCCGCGAGCTGCACGACGCGTTGCGGCGGCGCTGCCTCTACCACTGGATCGACTTCCCGGCGCCCGAGCGCGCCGCCGAGATCCTGCGGCGGTCGGTGCCGGGCGCGGCCGCGCCGCTCATCGGCTCCGCCGCGCAATTCGTCGGCCGGGTGCGGGAACTCGACCTCGACAAGGCGCCGGGCATGGCCGAGGCCATCGACTGGGTCGCCGCTCTCACCGCGCTCGGCGTCACCCGGCTGGTCCGGGAGGACGTCCTGCGCACGCTCAGCACGATCGCCAAGAGCCCGGACGACCGGGTCGCCGTCAGCGGGGCGCTCGACGTACTGGTCCCGGCGGCGGCCCCCGCCTCCGAAGAAGCGAGGAAGTCATGAAGATCGACAACGAATTCCGGGTCGGTGTGCCCGTGGACCGCGCCTGGGAGGCGCTCACCGACCTCGAAGGGCTCGCGCCCTGCATGCCGGGGGCCCAGCTGACCGGTATCGAGGGCGACGTCCACCGCGGGCGCGTGAAGGTCAAGGTCGGGCCTGTCATCAGCCAGTTCACGGGCACGGCCCGCTTCACGGAGAAGGACGACGCGGGCCGGCACGCCGTCGTCGCCGCCGCGGGCAAGGACACCCGCGGCGGCGGCAACGCCTCCGCCACCATCGATCTCCGCCTCCGCCCGGACACTCCCGACGGCACCGCCGTCACCGTCCATACCGACCTCACCATCAGCGGCAAACTCGCCCAATTCGGGGCGGGCATGATCAAGGAGATCTCCGAGAAGCTGCTGACGCAGTTCGTCCACAACCTGGAGGCCCAGCTCCACACCTCGCCTGCGGCGGGCTCGCCGACTGATGTGGGGGCTGCGCCCGGCTCGGTGAGTGAGGGTGGGGCTGCGCCCGGCTCGGTGAGTGAGGGTGGGGCTGCGCCCGGCTCGGTGAGTGAGGGCTCGGGTGCGCCTGCGGCGGGCGTTGGCGCCGGGGCTTCGCCCGGCGGGGTGGGTGCGGGGTCCGCGCCTGCGGCGGCGGGTGCGGTGCGGCCTGCGGCCGGTTCGGTGAGTGGGGACTCGGGTGCGCCTGCGGCGGGCGTTGATGCCGGGGCTTCGCCCGGCGGTGCGGTGCGGCCTGTGGCCGGTTCGGCGGGCGGCGGTGCCGGGGCTTCTCCCGATGGAGCGGGCGCGGTGCGGCCTGCGGCCGGTGCTTCGGGGGCCGCGTCCGCGGTGAACGGTGCGGCTGGCGGTGCGGGGTCGGTGGGGCCGGAGGCGGCCGCTGCGACAGGTTCCCCGGGGGTCGACGCGGGAGCGGCTGCGGGTTCGTCCGCCGAGGTGCGTGCGCGGTCCGAGGTTGAGGGTTCCTCTGCGGCGGGCGGTGCGCGTGACGGTGCGGGTCTCGACGCGGCCGGCAGCGGGACACGGGCGGGCGGCGACGCCGGTGCGGCCGCGGATGTCGCCTCACGATCCGCGGGTTCGTCCGGAGCGCCTGCGGCTGGTTCGGGGGGCGTCGATTCGGGTGCGCCTGCGGTGAACGGCGTTTCCGGCGGCGGGGGTTCGGCTGCCGAGGGTTCGCCTGCGGCCGGCGCCGGGGTCTCGCCTAGCGGGGCGGGTGCGGCGTGGCCTGCTGCCGGTTCGGTGGGTGATGGCACGGGTTCGCCTGCTGTGAACGGGGCCGGTCACGGCGTGAGTGCGGGCGCCACCGGGGGCGTGGGGGAGCAGGCGGAGCCGGAAGCTTTGGATTTGCTCGGGTTGGCCGGCGGGGCGGTGTACAAGCGGGTGGTGCCGCTGGTGGTGGGGGTGCTGGTCGTGGTGGGAGTGGTGGTGTGGCTGATCGTGCGGTGACCCCGGCGGGAGCCGGACGGGCGGTGGTCCTGGCGGGAGCCGACCGCGCCGCGTTCGGGGTGGGGCTGGCCGCGCGGCTGCGCGAGCACGGGGTGCCGGTGGGGCTGACGGCGGTGCGGGACCTCGTACGGGCGTGGGAGGCGGGGCCGCCGCGCGGGCGGACCGAGCTGTACTGGACGGCCCGCGTCTGCCTCGTCAAGGACCGGTCCCAACTGGTGGCGTTCGACGCCGTCTTCGACGCGGTGTTCGGCGACGCCGTCCTCCCGGTGGACCCGCACGCCCGCCGTACGGGCGTCGGCGGCCCGGCGCCGGGCAGCGAGGACGGCTACGCCCGGGCGCCCGGCGCCGCGAAGGGCGAGACCGAGGGCGGCGGCCTGCCCTGGGCGACGCTACCTCCGGCCGTCGCGGACGCCGAGCACTCCGCCGCGTACCCCCTCACCGTGCCGGACCGGCTCCCGACCGCCCTGGCCGCCCTCGCGGACACCCCCTTCGACCAGCTCGGCCCCGAGGAGACCGCCCTCCTCGGCCGCCGCCTCGAAGCCGCCCTGCGGGACTGGCCGGTGCGCCGTACCCGCCGCCACGAGGCCCGGCCCGGCGGCCCGCGCGTCGCCCTGCGCGCGACGGTCGCCCGCGCCCGCCGCACCGGCTGGGAGCCGGTGACGCTGGTACGGGAGGGCCCGGCGTACCGCCCGCGTCGCGTCGTCGTGCTGTGCGACGTGAGCCAGTCGATGCGCCCGTACGCCGTCGCGTACCTCCACCTGATGCGCGCCCTCGCCCTCACCGCCGACGCCGAGGTCTTCGCCTTCGGCACGTCGCTGACCCGGCTGACCACCGTCATCGGTCAGCGTTCCGCGCAGGCGGCGATCGACCTGGCGTCGGCCCGCGTCGCCGACCGCTTCGGCGGCACCCGGATCGCGACCTGCCTGCGGACGCTGTTGTCCTCGCACCACGGCGGCGCCCTGCGCGGCGCCGTCGTCGTGATCGGCTCCGACGGCTGGGACGGCGACCCGCCGCGGGAACTGGCCGCCGCCATGGCCCGGCTGCGGCGCCGCGCGTACCGCGTCGTCTGGCTCAACCCCCGCGCGGGGGCGGCCGGTTTCGAGCCGCGCACCTCCACGATGGCCGCCGCGCTCCCCTTCTGCGACGCCCTCCTCCCGGCCGCGACCTTCGCCTCCCTCCTCCGGGTGCCGGCCGCCCTCACGGAGGCGGGCCCGCGCCGCCCGCGCCCGCGTAATTCGTTCGCCCCGGCGGCGACGGCTGGTTAGCGTCCCGGCCGTGGACTTCACCGATCCCCGGGCCGAACCCGGCACCCCCGACGACCCCGACGATGTCAAGAACGTCGTCCGGCGCGGCTACGACGCCGTCTCGGAACGCTACGACGAGGCGTACGGCGCCGACACGAAGTACGAGGCGCTGCTCGCCGAACTGTGCGCCCGGGTCGCGGCGGGCGGCCGCGTCCTGGACGTCGGCTGCGGCAGCGGCGTACCGGTCGCCCGTACGCTCACGGCCGCCGGTTTCGCGGTCACGGGCGTCGACATCAGCGAGGTGCAGGTCCGCAGGGCCCGGGAGCGGGTGCCGGGCGCGGAATTCCGGTGCGCCGACATCACGGCGGTCTCGTACGGGCCCGCCTCCTTCGACGCCGTCGTCTCCCTCTTCGCGCTGATCCACATCCCGCTGGCGCAGCAGCCGCCCCTGCTGCGGAACATCGCGGCCTGGCTGCGTCCCGGCGGCTGCTTCGTGGCGACGACGGGGCACCGGGAGTGGACCGGTACGGAGGACGACTGGCTCGGCGGCGGCGCCCCGATGTGGTGGAGCCAGGCCGACGCGGCCACCAACCGCTCATGGATCGAGGCGTCGGGACTCACCGTCGAACGCGAGGAGTTCGTGCCCGAGGGGGACACCGGGCACGCCCTGTTCTGGGCCCGCAGGCCGTGAGCCGCGCGGGCCGGCCCCGCGATCAGGTCCGGCCCCGCGACGACGACCGGCCCCGCGACGACGGCCGGCCCCGCGACGACGGCCGGTCACGCGATGAGGTCCGCCCTCGCGTCGAAGGCTGGCCCCGCGACGACGACCGGTCACGCGTCACGCCCGGAGCCCCGATCGGCGCCGGCCCCGCGGTCAGGACCAGAGCGTGACGTGCACGGCGGGGCGGAAGCGGCCCGCCGTGACGCCCGCGCCGCGCAGCATCGCCTGCGTCGCCCGCGGGGTGGTCACGAAGCGGCGCAGCTCGGCCGCGGCGGGCGGGGCGTCGCGCTCGGGCAGGGTGAGCAGGTGCCAGGAGCCGCGGGACGGCTGGAAGGCCCCGGTGACCTGGTGCAGATCGCCCGCCGCGAGGTCCTTGGCGACGGCGAAGGCCACCACGAGCGCCACGCCCTTGCCGTGCTTGGCCTCCTCCACGGCCGCCGCGTGGCTCTGGAAGATCCGCTGGTCGCGCTCGGCGATGTTCAGCCGCCGCAGCACGGAGGGCACCATGCCGACCCGCCCGGCCGCGGACGGCCCGAGCAGCCAGGTCTGCTCGCGCAGCTCGGCGGCACCGGCCCGCGCCGTCGCCAGCGGGTGCCCGGTACCGACGACCGCGATCACCTGGTAGTTCAGGAAGGGCGTGCAGCTCATCGAGTCGTCGACGGTCGCGGGCCGCGGCCCGATCGCGACATCGACCGTACGGCTGACCAGCATCGCCCCGAACCTCTGCGGATTGTGCACGCTCAGCTCGACGTTCAGATCGTCCGCGCGGCTCGCGAACAGCTCGATCAGGCCGGGCGCCGCGTGCTCGGCGAAGAGGCTGGACGCGGCCACCCGCAGCAGCCGCCGCCCGGCGCCCGCCTGGCTGACCTCCAGCACCGTCTGGTCCTGGAGCCCCAGCATCTCGGCGGCGCGGCTGGCCAGCCGCAGCCCGCCCGGCGTGAAGGCGAGGCCGCTGGCGGCCCGGGTGAAGAGCTTGTCGCCCAGCTCCTTGCGCAGGTGCGCGATGTGCATGGACACGGCGGCCTCGGACACGGACAGGTCGGCCGCCGCCGCCTTGACCGAGCCGAGACGTACGGTCGCGGTGAAGGCCCGCAACTGCGTCGGGGTCAACCCATGCCTCCCAACAGGCCGTTCCGGCGTTCTCGCCACGCACACCGTCCCCCCAAAACTATCTCCACGGGACCGCGCGCGACTACGACCGTGCGCACGGTTCGATCACCCGCGTGACCCGTACGACGCCCGTACGAGGTCCGTACGAGGCCCGCATGAGGTCCGTACGACGCCCGCGTGCGATCCCCGTGGCCCCCGTACGTTCGCGCGTTCGAGCCGTCGTCCCCGCCGCGCCCTCGCGGTGATCACCCGCCTGAGCTGGTGGGATGGCACCGAGCGTGCGTCGATGGAAGGCCGTCGACGGAAGGCGGTCGATGGAAGGCGGAGGTGACGCGTTGAGGCGGCACGGCGTGGGGCGGCACGGTGACGACGGGGGACGGCCCGCGCCCGGGGATCCGTTCGGCCTGGCCGAGGAGGCCGTCGAGGCGATCGGCAGCACCCTGGACGAGGAGACGACCTGCGCCGAGCTGACCGGCTTCCTGTGCCGCCGGGTGTGCGACGCGGCGGCCGTCGACCTGCTGCCGGAGGACGTGCCCGCGCGCCACCACCCCCAGGAGATGACGCTCGACCGGATCGCCGCGGCGGGCCGCCCGGACCTGCTGGCCCCGCGCACCCCGCTCAGCGTCCAGGCGCTGTCCGTCCAGGCGCTGGACGAGGGCCATCCGATCACCGCCCGCACCGACACCGCGGGCGCCGACCCGCGCACCGCGATGTCGATGCCGCTGCTCGCCCACGGCCGGCTGTACGGGGCGCTGCTCGCCGTACGCTCCGGCCGGCCGGGCTTCAGCGCCGCCGAGACCGCCGCCGTGCACTACGCGGCCCGGCTCGCCGCCGTCCACCTCAGCCACGCCCGGCAGCACACCGCCGCGCACAGCACCGCGCTCAACCTCCAGCGCGCCCTGCTCGCCGAGCCGAGCCGCCCGCACCCCAACCTCGACATCGCCACCCGCTACCTGCCCGCGGGCGGCGGCAGCCTCGTCGGCGGCGACTGGTTCGAGACGGTACGGCTCAGCTACGGCCGCACCCTGCTGGTGATCGGCGACGTGATGGGCCACGGCCTGGACGCGGCCGTCGACATGAACGCCTACCGCTCGATGCTGCGGTACGTCGCCTCCGCCGACCTGCCGCCGCACCGCGTCCTGCGCCGGCTCGACGCGGCCGTCTCCGAGGACGGCACCCGCCGGCCCGCCACCTGCTTGCTGGTCCGCGTCGATCCGGCGCGCGGCAGCGTCGCGATGGTCAGCGCGGGCCATCTGCCGCCGGTGCTGTTCTCCGCCGACGGCTCAGGCGAACTGCTGCGGCTGCCGGTCGGCCCGCCGCTCGGCACCGGCGTCGGCGGCTACGAACTCACCACCCGCACGATCACCGCGGACCAGACCCTGGTGATGTTCACCGACGGCCTGGTCGAGCGGCGCGAGGAGGACATCGACGTCTCCCTCGCCCGCCTCGCCGGCCTCCGCCTCCCCCCGGCCGCCGCCGTCCAGCACGTCCTGGACGAAGTCCTCACCCGCCTCGACGCCACCCGCGCCGAGGACGACGTGGCGGCCCTCGCCGCCCGCCTCCACCCCCGCCCCCGGCAGGACCGATGACAGGGCCGGGGCCCGGTGGAGGAAGGTCCTCCACCGGGCCCCGGCCGGTGTCGTACGGGTGGGAGCGTGAGCGTCAGCGCTCGTGCCAGATCTTGAAGGAGAGCAGGTACGACAGGGTCGGCGAGCCGACGCCCGTCGCGTTGTCGAAGCCGCGCACCGCGTTGAGCGAGGTGTCCTCGCCGAAGGCGGCGAGCCGGACCGCGAGGGTGCCGTTCACCAGGCCGAAGTCCGCGACGTTGCTGAGCGGGGCCTTGGCGTGGTGGGCGGCGTTCTGGTCCACGACGTCCTTGAACAGCCAGGAGCGGGCGTAGATCGACGGGTTGGCGAAGCCGATCGCGTGCCGGTTGGCCTGGATGGCGTCGGCCTGGACGGCGGCGAATTCGGGCGACGACACGCTGGTGCCGCCGTAGCCGGCCTCGCTGTAGTCGGCGCCGTCGGAGATGCCGACGAGCACCGAGGTGTAGAGGTCGCCGACCATCGAGACGTCGGGCGTGACGCGCTGGGCCGTACGGCTCTTGGCGCCCGTCATCAGGGTGTGCGACAGCGAGCTGGGCACGACACCGCGCTGGTACGCGGGCTGCGCGAAGTCCTCGCTGGTGCCGCCGCCACCGCCGAAGTAGAACGGCGCCGGGGGAGCGGGCGTCCAGCTCTTGCCGTCGGCCGACAGGTTGGAGCGCAGGGTGCCCATGTCGGTCTCGAAGCCGTACGAGCCGCTCTTGTTGCTCAGGCCGAGCGCGGTGCCGCCGACCGAGGTCACCCACGGGTCGGAGTCCGGCCAGTTGGCCTGGGCGCGGGAGGTGTCGGCCTGGCAGTTGACGCCGGTCGCGGCGGCCAGCGGGCTGCTGTCACCGCAGTCGCCGGCGGAGAAGCCGATGCCGATGCCCTCGACGGCGGCCTGCTTGAAGACCTGCTCGTAGGCGGCGATCTCGGACTTCGTCACATCGGCGTCGTCCGTGGTGTGCATGATCTCGCCCCACGAGTTGGAGACGACATCGGCCAGGTGGTTGTCGACGATGTTCGTGATCGCGGCGAGCAGGTCGTTGTCGTCGCACGAGTTGGCGCCGACGTAGACGACGTTGGCGTCCGGCGCGAGGCCGTGCGCCATCTCGACGTCGAGCGCCTCCTCGGGCGCCCAGCCCTCGGGGCCGCCGCACAGGTCCTGGTTGGTCCACTGCGACGGGTCGACGACCTCGCGGTACTGGCCAGGCTTGAACGCCTTGTCACCGTGGTTGGTCGCGTAGGTGTTGGCGTCGGACTCCATGGTGGAGCTGCCGTACGCGTCCACGATCGCGATCGTCGCGCCCTTGCCGGTCAGGCCGGAGGCGGTGATGCCGTACGCCTTGCGGATCTGCGAGGGGTAGAACGAGCACTGGTCGAACGGCACCGCGCCCTTGACGTATCCGTCGGGCGCGCCCTTGGCCAGCTTCTGGCCCCAGTAGTCGGAGCAGGTCGCGGTGGTCGGCAGGCCCGCGTCGGGCTTCTTGTCGCCCTTCGCGGCCTTCGCCGAGGCCGTCGCGTCGCCGCTGACCTTGCGGGAGTCCGGCTTCACGACATTGCTGCCGGGCGTGGTGAAGCCCGTGACGCCGAGGATCGCGGAGGAGACCGAGGCGGGGACCACCACGTCGTGCGTGGGGGCGTGCCGGACCGCGCCGTCCACCTTGTACTGGTGGATCGCGGTGCCGAACGCCTTGGTGACGGCCGCGTTGGTGCCCTTGACGGTGATCGCGTGGTCGGTGGTGCTCACGACCTTCAGACCGGCGTCCTTCGCCCACTTGGTGACGGCGTCGGCCTGCGCCTGCGTGGCGCCGAAGCGCGCCTTGTACGCGGCGGGGCTGAGGAATTTGCCGTAGGCGGCGTTGCTGGGGTCGGAGACCGCCGTCGCGTACGCGGTCAGGCCCGCGGCGTCCTGGCCCGCCAGGTAGACGGTGCCGGTGATCTCGGCGGACGCGGGGACCGCGCCCTGGTCGGCCGCGGCGGTGGCCCAGTCGGGGTGGCTTTCCGCGATCGTCTTCGCGGCCGGCGCGGGCCCGCTGGCCTGCGACGGCACGGCGAGGATCAGCGACCCGGACACCATGGCCAGCGAGGCCGCGGCGACCACCGCTATCCGGGCCCGTGTGGCACGGGGCTTTCTTATGTCGTTGATGACGACTCCAACGTGAGCTCGGGAACTGGACGGACAACGTGTGCTGACAGTGCGGGTGGTGGCCGCGCGAGTAGCTGTGCGTTGCACGCTCCTGGCCCGCGACGGCTGTAGTGTGCACGTCGCTTCCGGACGCTGGGAATGCCGATCAGCCGCCCTTGGCACGTCCTTTAACCACCGGGTGGAGATTTGGCCCGGCATGGGCGCGTATGCCGGACAAGGACCGGCGCGATCGCGCCGGTACGTCCGGTCACCGTGCGTTTCCGGTCATCGGTCACCGCTCACCGGTCACGTACCGGCCACACATCGCTCACCCGGCGACCCCGGGGCGGTCACATACGGACCGGATGCGGACGCCGTCCGCGGGGCGTACGGGCACCCCTGTCATCTGTCAGGAGCGGGCGCGGGGCGGGCGCGCCTACGGTGGGTCCGTCCGGTCGCACCGGTCCGTACGGGGGAGACCGGCGCGACGCCCGGGCGCGAGGCCGGCGGCTACCGCCGCGGCGTGTAGTCGGCCAGGTACCGAGTGACCTTGTCGACGTACGGCCGCACGCGCGCCGGAACGCCGCCGGCCTCCTCGATGGTGCGGGTGCTCGTGCGGTACGCGGCGGCGGTCAGCTGCGGGAGGTCGGTGTGCAGTCCGTGCTGCTTGAGCTGTTCGTCGACCCAGCACAGGTAGGCGCCCATGGTGGCGATGGCGTCGGGCGCGGACATGTAGTCCTTGGTGCCGTCGTGGTCGCCGTCCACCGCCCACGCCTTGAACACCCGCGGTGTCCACATGGCGATGCCGTACTCGTCGGTGCTGGGGCGGCGCGCGTGGGCGTCGAAGCCGGACTCGGCCTTGAGCATGGCGGCGATCAGCGCCGGGGTCACCTCGGGCTGCACGCACAGCCGGGCCGCCGCGCCGATGAAGGGGCGCAGCGGCTGCGGTACGTCGGAGCCGGCGGGCAGCGTGTCGTTGACGGGACTGGCGGTCACGCCGGTGCGCGCGGCGGAGGACGGGCCGCCCGCGCCGGGGTTCTTGGCGGAACCGACGGAACCGTCGGAGCCGCCCGTCAGCAGCAGGCCGGTGGCGGTGCCCGCGGCGGCCAGCAGGACGACAACGGCCGTGACCAGGAGGGGCGTTCGGGACGCGCGGCCCTTCGCGGGCGTGTCGGACCCTGCGGCGGCGCACTCCTCCACCCGCTCGGCGAGCTTCGCCGCGGTCAGGCCGGCGCGGGCCGCGTGGTCGGGCGCCAGGCAGTCGGTGATCAGCCGCCGCCAGCCCTCGGGGAGCGAGGCGTCGAGCCGCAGCGGCGCCCGGCCGCGCGCGTACGCCTGCGCGGCCAGCGCCCTGGCCCGGGCGGTGGCGCCGGGGAAGGGGTGCAGGCCGCCGCTGAGCACCTGGTGGGCGACCACGCCGAAGGCCCACACGTCGGCGGTGGGGCGCACCGCCGTGCCCAGGCTCCCGGTGCGCTCGGACCACCACTCCGGCGGCAGGTGGTCCAGGGTGCCCATCGGCGGGACGTAGGCGTGGGTGCCGTCCAGCTCCGTGGTCAGGCCGAAGTCCGCGAGCCGGGCCTCGCCGTCCGGGCCGAGCAGGATGTTGGCCGGTTTGAGGTCGCCGTGCAGCCAGCCCTCGCCGTGCAGATGGGCCAGGCCCGAGGCGGTGCCGCGCAGCACGCGCACCGCGTCCGGTACGGGCGCGCCCGGCTCGGCGGCGGCCAGTACGTCCTGCACGCTGCGTTCCGCGCGGTCCATCGCGAGCACGACCGAGCCGTCCAGCGCGGGCGACCCCGGGTCGCTGACGGGCAGCGCCTCGTACGTACGGATCAGGTGCGGGTGGCGGGCGGCGAGGCTGAACCGCACTTCCTTGCCGACCAGTTCGTCCACCTCGGCGCGCTGGCCGGGGGCGAGCGGCGCGGTGCCGAGGAATTTCAGCGCGGCCCGCTGCCCGGCGCGCGGGGTGCCGGGCGCGCCCTCGGCGGTGTAGACGCTGCCCCAACTGCCGCTGCCGATCAGGCCGGTGACGGTCCAGTCGCCGACGCGGTAGCCGGTGGGCACGTCGAGCGGGGCCTTGGCGGCCCGGGTCCGGCCGCCGCCCGTACCGTCCCCGCTTCCGTCGTCGTGGCCCTCGCCCCGGCCCTCGTCGTGACCGTCGTCGTGGCCCTCGCCCCGGTCGGCGGGCGCGTCGGCCTCGTCGTCGGAGCCGCGTTCGTGCGTCACGCCCGTGCCTTTCCGTTCCCGCCGCCGGGCCCGTGGGCGCCGGTGCCGCCGCCGGGGCGCGGCCGGGGCGGAAGGAGCGCGAGGTGCTCCTCCCTGACGAGGTCGAAGCGCAGCGCGAAGGCGACCAGTTCGTCGCGCTTGCCGCCCGCCAGCGCGTCGCTCTCGGCCTCGGCCGCGTCGTCGCGCAGCCGCAGTTTCACCGTGGCCAGGTAATCCACGTGGTAGTTGACCGCCGACCTGGTCAGATCGCGGCAGGCGTCCAGCGGCCGCAGCCGCTTGAGCACGTCGCCGACGCCCGGCACCGCGCCGGTCGAGGCATTGCGCAGCCGCGGCTCGCACAGCGCGAGCAGCACCAGGAAGTACTTGGACGTCGGGTCGAGCGCGAAGGGCATCGTCGTCCGCTCGCCGCCGTCGGCACCGCTGCCGTCGTCGTCCTGGTACGCGTGCTGCGGCGCGAACACCTTGAAGCGCGCCTCCGCACCCTGTGAGGGCAGCACGACCTGCGAGAACTCGAACGGTACGGGGGCGCCGAGCCGGCCGGGCGCGACCTTGATGTGCTCGCCCGCGCCCTCCAGATTCTCCACCACATAGGTGGCGCTGCGGCTGAAGTTCGACAGCCGCCAGTAGTCCTCGGCGGCCGTGATCTGCCCGGCGCACCGCGACACCCCGGGGTCGCACAGCCGCACCGGCACCGGGCTGCCCGGCGCGCCCCGCCCGAAGTCGGCGGTCTCGCCGGGCCCGAGACGCAGCAGCCGCGGGCGCCGCGGCGCCGTCCCCTCCCACCGCGAGCCACCGCATTCCTCCGGTAGCTGCACAATCACCGTGTCCACGCCTCGACCCCCTTCCCGCCTCTAGGGTCACATCTGTTGCGCACTGAGGGACGCCCCTTGCAGGGGGCCGGTTGCGGACACGCGCGAAGATGACCGAGAAGCGTTCACTCGTACGAGTGACGCCCGCGTCACGCTCCCGGCCTGCGGCGCTTCCCGGCCACTCAGCGATTCCGCTTCTGAATTCGTTCGCTTTCTTCTATTGGACGCGCCTGGCCCGGCGGGCGAGGCTGGGGAGGCCGGCGCACCCGCGCGGGGCCCGCGGCATCGCGGGAGAGGGACAGGAAGGCCATGGCCATGCAGACCCGCCGTATCGGAACCGTCGACGTCGGCGCGATCGGGCTGGGCGGTATGCCCATGTCGATCGAGGGGCGCCCGGAGGAGTCGCGCTCCATCGCCACCGTGCACGCGGCGCTCGACGCGGGCGTGACCCTGATCGACACCGCGGACGCCTACCACCTGCACGCCGACGAGGTCGGTCACAACGAGGCGCTGATCGCCAAGGCCCTCGCCTCGTACGGCGGCGGCACCGACGACGTGCTGGTCGCCACCAAGGGCGGCCACCTGCGGCCCGGCGACGGCTCGTGGACGCTGGACGGCAGGCCCGAGCACATCAAGGCGGCCTGCGAGGCGTCGCTGCGGCGGCTCGGCGTCGAGGCGATCGGCCTCTACCAGTTCCACCGGCCCGACCCCGCCGTGCCGTACGAGGAGTCCGTCGGCGCCGTCGCCGAACTGCTGGACGCGGGCAAGATCCGGATGGCCGGCATCTCCAACGCGAATCCGGAGCGGATCCGGCTGGCGGCCGACATCCTGGGCGGCCGGCTGGTCTCGGTGCAGAACCAGTTCTCCCCCGCCTATCGCTCCAGCGAGCCGGAGTTGGCGCTCTGCGACGAGCTGGGCATCGCCTTCCTGCCCTGGAGCCCGCTCGGCGGCATCACCCGGGCCGGCGACCTCGGCGCGGTGAACGCCCCCTTCGCCAAGGTCGCCGCCGCGCACGGCGTCAGCCCGCAGCGGGTCGCGCTGGCCTGGATGCTCGCGCTGTCCCCGGTCGTCGTCCCGATCCCCGGCTCCTCCCGGCCCGAGACCATCCGCGACTCGGTGGCCGCGGCCGAACTCGCCCTGGACGCCGAGGAGATCGCGCTGCTGAGCGCGACCGTCTGAGCGCGGCCGTGTGAGCGCGGCCGTCCGAGTACGTCCCGCGAGGCTCACGAGAATCTCCCGCGAACCTCCTGAGCACGTCCCGAGCACGTCCCGAGAAGGGGAAACCTGTGCGTTACCGCGAACTGGGCCGCAGCGGCCTGTCGGTGTCGGAGATCGGCTACGGCGCCTGGGGCATCGGCGAGTCCGCGTGGGTGGGTGCCACCGAGGACGAGTCCGTACGCGCCCTGCACCGCGCGATCGACCTCGGCGTCAATCTCGTCGACACCGCCCGCGGCTACGGCGAGAGCGAGCGCATCGTCGGCCGGGTGGTGCGCGAGCGGGCCGCGGCGGGCGACGAGATCCTGGTCGCCACCAAGGTCCCGCCGAAGAACGGGACATGGCCCGCGCCGCAGGGCGTCGCCGCGTCGGCCGCCTTCCCCGGCGAGCACATCCGCGCCAGCCTGGACACCAGCCTGGCGGCCAGCGGCCTCGACCACTTCGACGTGCTCCAGTTCCACGTCTGGAGCGACGAATGGGTGGGCCACGGCGACTGGCTGGAGACCGTCGCCGACCTCAAGGCGCAGGGCAAGATCCGGCTGTTCGGCGTCTCCATCAACGACCACGAGCCGGACAACGCGCTCGCGCTGGTCCGCAGCGGCGTCGTGGACACCGTCCAGGTGATCTACAACGTCTTCGACCAGGCGCCCGCCGAATCGCTGTTCCCGGCCTGCCTGGAGCACGGCGTCGGCGTCATCGTCCGCGTCGCGCTGGACGAGGGCGGGCTGACCGGCGCGATCACCGCCGGTACGACCTTCCCCGAGGGCGACTTCCGCAACCGCTACTTCCGCGGTGACCGCCCCGCCCAGGTCGAGCAGCGCGTCGCGGCCCTGGTCGCCGACCTCGGCATCGCCCAGGACGCCGTCGCCGAGACCGCCCTGCGCTTCGTCCTCGCCTCGCCCGCGGTCTCCACCGTCATCCCCGGCATGCGCACCGTCCGCAATGTCGAGCGCAACACCGCGATCAGCGACAGTACTTCACTGACCGAGGACCGGCTCGCGGCGCTCGCCAAGCACCGCTGGCAGCGCAACTTCTACCAGTAGAGGTCGGTAGAGGTCCGCTTGACGGTACGTCAGGCGTCCGAGGCCGCCGCCGGGTTGCCGGCGGCGGCCTCCTGCGCCTCCAGCAGCGCCTCGCCGTGTTCGAGCACCCAGTTGCCCAGCGCCAGCATCGGCCCGTCCATCAGGCTCTCGCCGAGCGTGGTGAGGGCGTACTCGACGCGGGGCGGCGCCTCGGCGTAGGCGCGCCGCTCGACCAGGCCGTTGCCGAGCAGGCGGTGCAGGGTCTCGGTGAGCACCTTGTCGCTGATGCCGCCGATCGAGACGCGCAGCGTACGGCGGCGGCGCGGGCCCGCGCGCAGCGCCGCGAGCACGACCGGGTCCCAGGTGTGGGCGAACAGATCGGTCGCCGCCCGCAGCCGGCAGTCGGCGACGAGGTCGTAGCAGGGCGGCTCCTCGGCGATCGTCACGTCACGCTCCTCGCTGCTCCGGCCGCTGGTCCCCCTCCATCATGACGCGTCCGCGCGCACCGATCGGTGCGTATCGGTTTCCTTACGTTTGCCCACGTGAGAGCCGCCTCGGGACATCACCGGACGGCGCGGAGACGTACGCGAGGGAGCCGAGGATGCGGATCGGGATTCTGGGGACGGGTGTGCTGGCGCGGGCGCTGGCCGAGGGATGGGCGCGCGCCGGGCACGAGGTGGTGGTCGGCGGCCGGTCGGCCGAGCGGGCGCGCGAGCTCGCCGAGGCGGTGGGCCGCGGTGTCACCGCCGCCGGGCCGCGTACGGCGGCGGCCGGACGGGACGCGGTGCTGCTCGCGGTGGACTGGGACGGCGCCGAGGAGATGCTCGCGGCGGCCGGCGCGGACGAGGGCGCGCTGGCCGGGACGGTGCTGATCGACCCGACGAACGCCGTCGAGCACGGCGTCGGGGTGCTGCTCACCGGCGACGGGTCGATGGCCGCGCGGATCGCCGCCCGGGCGCCGGGCGCCGACGTGGTGAAGGCGTTCCACCTCTTTCCGGCCACCCAGTGGACGCAGGGCGCCGGGGGCGGGGCCGGGTCCGGGGACGGGGCCACGAACGGGGAAGCGGACGGGGACGCGGCCGAGCGCGGGGACGCGTCGCCGGTGACCGTCGTGATCTGCGGCGACGCCCCGGCCGCGCTCGACACCGTCGGCACCCTCGTCCGTGATGTCGGCGCGCGGCCCGCGGTCCTCGGCGGCCTCGACCGCGCCCGCCAGCTGGAGGAGGCGGCGGGCTTTGTCATCGGCCTGGTCTTCGCGGGCCATGACCCCAACTCCGCTGTGCCGCACGTGCCTTCGCGCTGACAGCCCCTGTTGCATTGTGACAATGCACGGGTACATTGTCACAATGCAGGACGGTGGGCGGCCGTGCGGACGGGCCGCCCCCGTACCGCTGCCGTGCGGCCGACCGGGCCGCTCTCCATGCCGGGAGGCACCGCCATGACCGCGTTGACGCGTCGAATAGTGGTTTCCACCGCCCTGTTGTCGCTCGCGGCCGGACTGACCGCCGGCTGCGGCAAGACCGGTGACCACGACAAGGGTTCGGACGGCTCCGGCGGTTCCGGCGGCGGCAAGAGCAAGGTCATCGGCCTGCTGCTGCCGGAGAATGCGACGACCCGCTACGAGAAGTTCGACCGGCCGCGGATCACCGCCAAGGTCAAGGAGCTGTGTCCGGACTGCACGGTCGACTACGCCAACGCGGCGGGCCAGCCCGCCACCCAGGCGCAGCAGATCAGCAGCATGATCGCCAAGGGCGTCAAGGTGCTGATCCTCGACGCGGCCGACGCCAAGGCCGTCAAGACGTCGGTGGAGGCGGCCGTCGACAAGGGCATCAAGGTGGTGGCGTACGACCGGCTCGCGCAGGGCCCGGTGTCGGCGTACGTCTCGTACGACAACGAGAAGGTCGGCGAGTTGCAGGGGCAGGCGCTGCTCGACGCGATGGGCGCCAAGGCGGTGCCCTCCGCCAAGATCGTGATGATCGACGGCGACCCGGCCGACCCGAACGCGGCCGACTTCAAGAAGGGCGCCCACAAGATCCTGGACGGCAGGGTCACCGTCGCCTTCGAGCAGTCCGGCCTGTGGAAGGACACCGTCGCCAACCAGAAGATGACGGCGGCGATCACCCTGCTCGGCGCGCACAGCATCGCGGGCGTCTACTCCGCCAACGACTCGATGGCGGGCGGCATCGCGACCGCCCTCAAGGGCCAGAACATCAATCCGCCGCTGACCGGTCAGGACGCCGAACTCGCCGCGCTCCAGCGGATTCTGTCGGGTACTCAGTCGAGTACCGTGTACAAGCCCGCGTCCCCGGAGACGGATCCGGCCGCCGAGATCGCCGTCGCGCTGCTGAACGGCAAGCCCTTCACGGACGTCGCCACCACCACCGTCACGTCCAGTACGGGCCAGTCCGTGCCGGCCGAGCTGCTGCCCGCGGTGCCGGTCACCAAGGACACCATCAAGGACACGGTGATGAAGGATCAGGCGTACACCGTCGCCCAGTTGTGCACCGCGCAGTTCGCGGCGCTCTGCAAGCAGGCAGGCATCCAGTAGCCCGCGGGGAGGAGCCCGCAGGCCCGGGCCCGCGGGTCCGGCCGGTGCCGGGGCGGCCCGAACCGCCCCGGCGCCGTGCCGTCGCGCCCCTCCTGGAAACCGCTACGGTGTCCGGAATCCGTCGGTCGGCGGGGATCCGCCGGTCGTGGCGGTGCGGGAGCGGGACACAGCGGTGCGGAGGACGGGGCGATGAGCCGGCGTTTCGAGGAGATCGACTGGCAGCCGACGCCGATGGGCGAGATCAGCCTGCGGCGGCGCTGGGACCCGGCCGCCGGGGAGGACGTCCACGAGGTCAAGCTCGGCGACGAATTCCTGATGTCGAGCCTTTTCACGGCCGGGGAGATCGCCCTCGCCCGCCTCGGGCTCGCCGAACTCCCGCAGGACGGAGGGGACTTCGACGTCGTCGTGGGCGGCCTCGGCCTCGGCTACACCGCGCGGGCCGCGCTCGACGACCCGCGGGTGCGGTCCCTGGTCGTGGTCGACACGCTCGCCGAGGTCATCGGCTGGCACGAGCGGCATCTGGTGCCGCTGGGCGCGGAGCTGACCGGCGACCCGCGCTGCCGGCTCGCGCACGGCGACTTCTTCGCGCTGGCCGCGGGCGGGGACGGGCTCGACCCGGCGGAGCCGGGCCGCCGCTTCCACGCCGTCCTGCTGGACGTCGACCACTCGCCAGCGCACGTGCTCCACCCGCGGCACGCCGCCCTCTACCGGCCCGACGGCCTGCGCCGGCTGGCCGCGGCGCTGCACCCCGGCGGCGTCTTCGCGCTATGGTCCAACGAGCCGCCGGACGACGCCTTCACCGCCGCCCTGAGCGGCGTCTTCGTCCGGGCGCGGGCCGAGGTGGTGACGTTCGACAACCCGCTGCGGGGCGGTACGTCGACCAACACGGTGTACGTCGCGGCCGCCGCCTGACCGGCCGGGGACGGCGGGCGGGGTACGGCGCGGTGCGGCGCCTGGCGTGACGTACGGCGCGACGCGCGGGGCGGCGCGTGACGGGAAACCGCGCGGATCGCTGACACGGGCCCCGCCGGGCAGCACACTGGGGCCTCACATCACGGGGGTACCACTTCCCTAAGGAGACACCATGGCCGGTCAGTTCGAGGGCATCGCCGAGGTCGACCGCCCGATCGAGGAGGTCTTCGCCTTCCTCGCCGACGGCGAGAACGACCGCTCTTTCAGCCCGCGGGTCCAGGAGATCAGGAAGACCACGGAAGGCCCGACCGGCGTCGGCACCGTGTACGCGAGCACGGTCAAGGACGCCGGGATGACCACCAAGCGGGAGATCCGGATCAGCGCTTTCGAGGCGCCGACCACGATCCGCTGGACCGAGCTGTCCAAGAACCTCGTCACGTCCAAGGACGGCGGCTACGACCTGGAGGCGACGCCTTCCGGCGGCACCCGTGTCCGTATCTTCAACGTCCTGGAGGGCCACGGCCTCGGCAAACTCCTCGTCGGCTTCGGCCTGAGCGCCGCCCGCAAGGACGCGCCCGCCTTCGCGGCCCGCATCAAGGCCGCCATCGAAGCCGCGATCCCGGCCCCCGAGGCGGTTTCCGCGCCCGCGCCCGAGGCCGCCCCCGCTCCGGAGACGGCACCCGAGACGGCGCCCGAGCCCGAGCCCAAGGCGGCGCCCGAGTCCGAGTAGGGGGACGTCAGCCGCGGACGCCGCGCGCCAGCCAGGGGCTCAGCATGGTGCCGAGCACCAGCTCCTTGTACGTCTCGTCCCCGGGCAGCGGCACGATCAGCCAGTACCCGGGCGGGAAGAGCCTGCCCTTGACGTATGCCAGACCGCCGTGGACGGAGCGGAGGAAGGCCGGGACCGCGTCGCGCGGGACGTCGGCGAACTCCACCCCGTCCACGGTGATCCGCGCGTCGTCCTCCGGGTAGAGCTGGACGGTGACGGCGGGCGACCCGCCGAGTTCGGCGAACGCCTCGTGCGGCAGCGAGCCGTCGGGGTCGAGGACGGTGAAGGCGCCCGCGGACGTACGGCGGGAGGTCTGGTCCGCGCCGATGTCGTCGGTGACGGTCAGCTCCAGGCCGTAGGCGTCCGCGACCTCGCGGATCGCGGTGACGGCGGCTTCGGTCGTCGGCAGGTGCGGGTGGGCCATGCCCACGATCATGCCTGGTCGGACGCCAGGCCACCCCTCCGGCTACGCGCGCGGCACCCGCAGCAGCCGCAGCATCGTGGAGCGCAGCGCCTCGCGCAGGTCGTCGTCGGGGAGGTCGACGAGGTGGGGGAGGGCCTCGGGGAGGTAGAGGGCCGCGCTGTAGGCGATGCGTTCCGCCGGGGTCGGGGTGTCGCCGAAGAAGAGGACGAGGCCGCGGTCGTGCAGCGCGGACGCCTCGTCCTTGACCTTGTTGCGCCGCGCGTCCGGATCGGTGGACGCCATCACCGCGTAGTGCCGGTTCTGCACGAGGAATTCCGCGAAGCCGTCCACGACGTGCTCGATCCTGGCCCGCCGCGAGCGCATCGCGCCCGCCTCGTCGAGCAGCATCTCCATCCGGCGGACGCCCGGCTCCATCGCCGCGTGCAGGATGTCGCCCTTGGCCCGGAAGTGGTAGTAGACGGCGGCCTTCGTGAGGCCGAGTTCGTCGGCGATCATCTGGAGCGAGGTGGCGACGTAGCCGCGCTCGATGAACAGCCGCTGAGCGGTGTCCAGGATCTGCTGCCTGGTCTGCTCGGCCTGCGCCGCACGGGTGGTCATGCCCTTGGCAGGCGTCGGCATGGGATCTGCTCCTCCTTCATGGACCGCAGCCTTCGTGGACCGCCCCCGTGGACCTCCTGGACCGCACCGCAGCATACAAGGCGGCGGGTGGTCGAAAAGACCGGTTGCTCACCTTCTCCAGGCTAGTCATTCACCTGTCGATGTCCAGTCACTCACCTGCCAATGTCCGGTGACTCACCTTACGTTGGCTAGTGATTTGCTTGACCTGCGGCTAGTGAATGCCTAACGTCGGGCTCGGCGATCGTTACCCGTTCCGGCCGTGGAGAAATCAGCACATGTCACGCTATTTGTACCGACTTGCCCGGTTCGCCTTCCGGCGCCGGCGCCTGGTCCTGGTCCTGTGGCTCGCGGCGGCGGTCGCCGCCATCGCACTCGCCCAGATCAGCGGCGGCAAGACCAACGACAACTTCACGATTCCCGGCACCGAGGCGCAGAAGGCGTCCGACGTCCTGTCCGCCAAACTGCCTGCCTTCAGCGGCGGCCAGAGCACCATCGTCTTCGCCACCACCAAGGGCGGCGGCACCGCCAAGGTCACCGACCCGGCGAACAAGGCGGCCATCGAGTCGGCGATGACGAAGCTGAAGTCGATCCCGCAGGTCTCCAACGTCGTCGACCCGTTCCAGGGCAAGCTGATCGCCAAGGACCAGAGGATCGCGCTCGGCCAGGTGCAGTGGTCGGCCGCCGCGGCCGACGTCAAGGACTCCCACCTCGACGCGATGGACGACGCGATGAAGCCGGTACGGGCCGACGGCGTCCAGGTCGAGTACAACGGCAGCGTCTATCCCGGCTGGCGCGTGGAGATCTCCGAGATCCCCGAACTCATCGGCCTGGTCATCGCCTTCGGCGTCCTCATGGTCACCTTCGGGGCGTTCGCCGCGGCCGGCATGCCGATCCTCAGCGCGATCGTCGGCGTCATCACCACCCTCATGGGTGTCACCGCCGTCGCCTCCGTCATCAACGTCGCCTCGGCGTCCACCACCGTCGCGCTGATGCTCGGCCTGTCCTGCGGCATCGACTACGGCCTGTTCATCCTGTCCCGGCACCGCACCAATCTGCTCAACGGCATGACACCGGAGGAATCCGTGCCGCGCGCCATGGGCACCGCCGGCAGCTCCGTCGTCTTCGCCGCCCTCACCGTGATCATCGCGCTGTGCGGGCTGACCGTCGTCGGTATCCCCTTCCTGACCGTCATGGGCCTGTCCGCCGCCGCGTCGGTGGCCGTGGCGCTGCTCATCGCGCTGACCCTGCTGCCCGCCGTCCTCGGCTTCGCCGGGGAGAAGGTCGCCAAATTCACCCGGCTGCCGGGGCTCGGCGCCCGCGCCGAGAAGGTCGCCCGGCGCTCGGCCGCCGACCCCGACAGCCCGGCCGGCGCCCGCTGGGCCCGGTTCGTCGTACGGCACCGGATCCTGGTGCTGATCACCGGCGTCGTGCTGCTCGGCGCGCTCGCGATCCCCGCGCTCGACATCCAGGTCGGCCTGCCCAGCGCCGCCTCGCAGGCCAAGAGCACCACGCAGCGCAAGGCGTACGACCTCACCACCAAGGGCTTCGGCGCCGGCTTCAACGGCGCGCTGCTCGTCGTCGCCCAGAACGTCGACAGCCCCGACGACACCCAGCAGATCGCCGGCGCCCTCACCAAGGAGCCGGGCGTCGCCAGCGTGACGCCGCTGGCCGCCAAGAACGGTGTCTCGCTGACCCGTGTCATCCCCACCACCGGCCCCAACGACTCGGCCACCGCCGACCTCGTCCACAAGCTTCGCGACGACCGCTCCCGGATCGAGGGGCGGACCGGCACGGACATCCTCGTCGGCGGCACCACCGCGTCCAACATCGACGTCTCGTCCAAGCTCTCCAGCGCCCTGCCGGTCTTCCTGATCGTCGTCGTCGGCCTGGCCTTCGTCCTGCTGACCTTCGCCTTCCGCACCATCCTGGTGCCGATCAAGTCGATCCTCGGCTTCCTGCTCTCGATGGCCGCCGCCCTCGGCGCGCAGGTCGCGATCTTCCAGTGGGGCTGGGGCGAGCACGTCTTCGGCATCACACCGACCGAGACGATCAGCTTCCTGCCGATCATCATGCTGGCCATCATCTTCGGCCTGTCCAGCGACTACGAGGTCTTCGTCGTCTCCCGCATCAAGGAGGAGCACACCAAGAACGGCGACGCCCGCCGCGCCGTCCAGCGCGGCACCGGCCTGTCCGCCCGCGTCGTCACCGCCGCCGCCCTGATCATGTTCTTCATCTTCGTCGCCTTCATGTTCACCGACGACCCGACCATCAAGGCCATCGGCTTCAGCTTCGCCGTCGGCGTCTTCCTCGACGCCTTCGTCGTCCGCCTCACCCTCGTCCCCGCCGTGATGGCCATCGTCGGCTCCCGCATCTGGTACCACCCCCGCTGGTTCGAGAAGTACGTCCCGGACGCCGACATCGAGGGCGACCACCTCGAACGCGACCTCGCATCGGGCCGCCTGTCGTAGACACGAGGCTTCACAACCGGCGCTGTGCCGGGTGCGGTTCAGACCGCTCCGAGGTCGACGTCCACGGAGAAGGGGACCACGGCCTTCACAGCGCCGGTGAAGACCTCACCGTCGCGGTAGTGCCCGTTCGCCGGGTCGAGGACGTACGTGTAGACCAGCGGGACTCCCGTGGCGGCCTGCTCGACCCGCCAATAGAACGGGATACCGGCCTTGGCGTACTGATCGACCTTCACAATGCGGTCGGTGGTCTCCGAACCCGGCGAGACCACTTCGACCACGAGCAGCACATGCTCGGGCCGGGTGGGCGTGATGTCGATCGTGTCCGCCCGGTACACGACGACGTCGGGCCGGCGGTTGCTCAGCGGCACGTCCTGGAGCCGGACGTCGAAATCCGTGTCGGCGTTCCACTCCGCCCCCGCGGCGGTGTCCAGGGCATTCGCCAGAATCCTCGCCAGGCGGTTGTGCCGTTTGGATGCGCTGGGGCTCACGACGACCATCCCGTCCACGATCTCGATCCCCGCGCACTGCTCCTCGGTCCAGGAGTCGTACTGATCCGCGGTGATCGGGGCATGCATCCACGCGGGCGCGCCCATCTCGGCACTCATGGCGTACCTCCCTGCACCGGCTCGGCGGAGACGACGCTGTTCAGCGTACTGTTCCGGCCCGGCCCGCAGCCAGGCGGCGCGGTTCTCCGCGGCGCCCGCCGACCGGCGGATTACGGAGTTCTTACGGGGGTCCCGCCGGCCCGTTCCGCGGGAACAGGGGTTCCGTGGGGCGGGTTGGACGGGGTGACCGCGGTGGGCGCGGTGGACGGAGTGGAGAGAGGGGTGGGCATGGACGAGCAGGTGGCGCGGCAGGCCGAGGCCGAGGTGCGGCGGGCGCGGTTCGGGGTGCTGCCCGGGCGGGTGCGGGCCGAGGACATGGTGCAGGAGGTGCCGGCGAGCGCGCCGGATCCGGCGAAGGACACGTACAACGAGGACGAGTGGCTGGTGCGGAACGTGCTCTGACCGCGCCGGGGGCGTAGCCGTCGCGTACGTGACGAGTACGAGACCGATACGGGACGGACGCGGGACACGTGCCGGGGAACCCGGGCCGCAGTAGGGTGCGTCGACGCCGTTGAGCGCGCGCAGGCGCGACGGCTCGGCCGGGGGGACGGCACGCGATGAACGCACACGACAGCGCCGGCAGACCCGGCGGATCCGGCGGAGGGCCCGGCGGCGGACGGCCGTGGGCCGTGCCCGGCTACACCGACGAGCGGCAGCTCGGCGCGGGCGCGTCCGGGCGGGTGATGCTGGCCAGGCACGACGCCACGGGCACGGCGGTGGCCGTGAAGTACCTGGCCGAGCCGCTCGGCCGGGACGCCCGTTTCCGTACCGCCTTCCGCGGCGAGGCGGAGCTGCTCGGCGGCCTGCACTCGCCGTACATCGCCCGCTTCTACGAATACGTCGAGGACGGCCCGGACGCCGCCATCGTGATGGAGCTGGTCGACGGCATCGCGCTGCACACCCTGCTGCGGCAGGAGGGCGCGACCGACCCGGAGCCGGCGCTCGCCGTCCTCAAGGGCTCGCTGCTCGGCCTGGCCGCCGCGCACGCCGCGGGCGTGGTGCACCGCGACTACAAGCCCGCGAACGTCCTGGTCGACACGGCCGGGGTGTCCAAGCTGGTGGACTTCGGCGTCGCCGTGCGCAGCGGCGAGAGCGGCCCGGTGGCGGGCACGCCCTCGTACATGGCGCCCGAGCAGTGGGCGGGCGGGCCCGCGACCCCGGCGACCGATGTGTACGCGGCGACCGCGACCTTCTACGAGTGCCTGACCGGCAGCAAGCCGTACACGGGCACGACGATGTTCGAACTGGCCGTGCAGCACGCGGAAGCGCCCATCCCCGACGATCAAGTGCCGGAGCCCGTGCGCCTGTTGGTCAGTCGCGGCCTCGGCAAGACCCCGCGCGAACGCCCGCAGAGCGCCGCCGAGTTCGTCGCCGAACTCCAGGCCGTGGCCGACGCCGCGTACGGCCCGGCGTGGGAGGAGCGCGGGCAGCGCAAACTGGCCGCGCTCGTTGCCCTGTTGCCGCTGCTGCTGCCGTTCGGCGGCTCCTCCGGCTCCTCCGGCGCCTCCGGGACGACGGCGTTCGCGCACACGCGGCTGGGCGACGGCGCGGGCGCGCGCGGCGCCGCGGGCCGGCCGTCGGGCGGCGGGGCGGTGCCGGGCGAGCCGCTGGTCGCGCTGTCCCGGCACGGCGGTCACGCCCGGGCGCGGCGGCGGATACGGTTCGGGCGGCGGGCACGGCTGGTGGCCGGTACGACGGCGGCGCTGGTGATCTCCGCCGGCCTCGTCGTGACGGCCGTCGCCACGGGCGGCGGGCCCGCCGAGAACGTGGCCTCCACCGGGGCGACACCGTCCGCCCTGACCTCACTGGCCTCGGGCACGCCGGCGACGCCCTCGGCGACGGCCGCGTCCACGGATACGGCGACGGGTTCGCCGTCCGCCTCGGCCTCGGCGTCGGATTCGGCCTCCGCGTCGGCCTCTCCGTCGGGCACGGCGACGGTGACGACGACCGCGCCGCCGGCCGATCCGCCGACCACGGCCTCGCCCACGGACACGGACACCGCGACCTCCGCCGCCACACCCACGACGCCGCCGACCACGCCCCCGACCACCACGGCGGCACCCGTCCTGCACATCTCCCTGGTCACCATCGGCTCGCTGACCTGCGACGGGCCCTCCGCGGCGGCGGCATCGGTGACGGTACGCGGCGACGGCGCGGCCGACGGGACGCTGACGGTGAGCTGGTTCTACGCCGACGCCAAGGGGACGACCCGGGTGGTGGCCACGCAATCGGCGACCGTGCCGGCCGGGCAGTCCTCTTTCACGCAAGGCTTCAAGCAGGAGATGAGCGCCCGTTACCCGACGTGGGGCCTGACCGTCTCCACCGATCCGGCGGCGGGCAAGGGCCAGGGGTCGTCACAAACGCTGATGTCCTCCAGTTGCGCCGGTTGAACCCCGACTCCCGCTCTCCGTCCGGGAGGACGTCATGGCGAACGATCACGACCCGCGCCGCTTCTTCGGCGGCGAGCGGCCGGAGCCGCAGGACGGCACCTTCCGGCTGGGCGACCTCGGCTTCCGCGGCGGTCCGCGGGGCACGGCCGCCGAGGACGTACCCGACGACGATCCGATGCAGGCGACGGTGCTGGACCCGGCCTCGTGGTCGAGCGAGGTCCCGGTCCCGGCCGGCACGGTGACCGAGGCCGAGCCGGTGTCCGTACCGGCGCCGCCGCCCGCCTTCGTGAGCGGCCTGCGCCGCTTCGGCCCCGGCGTACCGGCCGCCGCTGCCGAGCCGGGACCCGACACCGGCCAGACCGCCGCCGTCTGGCACGGCACCGTCCCGCACGGCACCGCGCCGCCCGGTCCCGTACGGCGGCGCCGCGCCCTGGGCGGCTGGGCGCTGCCCGTGCTGGTGCTGCTCGGTGCGCTCGCGTTCCTGCTGTGGCAGCGGTGGCCGGGCCCGTCGGTACGGGTGGACGCCGTGTCGGTGCGGAGCGGCGCCGCCGTGCAGGGCTGCCACAGTACGGCGAAGGTGACCGGCACGCTGCGGACCGGCGGCGGCGCGGGCACGGTGCGCTACCGGTGGCGGCGCAGCGACGGCACCGTCTCCGACGAGCTGACGCAGCACGTCGGGAAGGGGCGCCGCAGCACCGAGGTGACGCTGCTGTGGGCCTTCGACGGGCGCGGCTCGTTCGCGGCGACGGCCACCCTCGAAGTGCTGGGCCCGCAGCGGCGGTCGGCGTCGGGAACCTTCACGTACCGCTGCGGGTGACGCATCCGAGCCCGTCCGCGTCAGCGGCTGGCAAAAAGTTTCACCGAGGCTCTGGTCAAAGGGAGGTTGCTGGCATTAAGTTCCAACGCCAGCTACTTGCACGGGAATTGACGCACTCCCCACACACCCCCCACGTCACGGGAGCACCCCTTGCACGCTTCTGAGCACTCCTCCCTGTCCCGCCGCCGCTTCCTCGCCTCCTCCGCCGCCGTGATCGGCGCGGGCGCGGGCGCGGTGATCATCGGCGCGGCCCCGGGCGCGCGGGCCGCGAGCCCGGCCGCCGTGCCCGAGCCGAACATCTTCAGCACCTCCGCGTGGAGCGCCCGCCCGCCGTCCTCGCCGGTCAGCCTGGCCGGCCGCAACCCGAACAAGATCGTCGTGCACCACACGGCGTTCCCGAACACCGCCGACACCGGGACGTCCGGCTCGTTCGCCATCGCGCACGAGATCCAGGACCTGCACATGGACACCAACGGCTGGATCGACACCGGCAACCACTTCACCATCAGCCGCACCGGCATCATCATGGAGGGCCGGCACCGCAGCCTGGAGCGGCTGCTCGCGGGCAGCGACATGGTGGTCGGCGCCCACACCGTCAACCAGAACACCCAGAGCATCGGCATCGAGAACAACGGCACGTACATCTCCGTCGCGCCGCCGGCGATCCTCTACGCCAGCCTGGTCAGCCTCTGCTCGTACGTCTGCTACCAGTACGGGATCGCCACCAGCCAGATCTACGGGCACCGGGACTTCAACGACACCGAGTGCCCCGGCGACAAGCTGTACGCGATGCTGCCGCAGCTGCGGAAGGACGTGGCCGCGCGGATGTGACGCGGGAGGCGGGACGTGCCGGGAGGGGCCAGGAGGGGCGCGGGGTGCGGGCCGGGAACGGCACGTAGGGTCGGAGGTCCGCCCCGCACCCCGGGGGCGCCCGACGCAAGGAGCACCATGCCGGATCCCACGGTCACCGCCGACGGCTTCGCCGACATCCCGCCCACCACCCTCGCCGACCTGCTCGGCCGCGAGCAGGTCATGGACATCGGCATCCGCCCGCTGTGGTCCGGCATGCCGCGCGTCGCGGGCCCGGCTTTCACCGTCCGCTGCGCCCCCGGCGACAATCTGATGCTGCACGCCGCCATCCACCGGGCCGAGCCCGGCGCGGTGGTCGTCGTCCAGTCCGGCGACCTCGATCACGCCCTCGCCGGCGGCAACGTCTGCGCCGTCGCCCAGCGCCGCGGCATCGCCGCCTTCGTCCTCGACGGCGTCGTCCGCGACCTCGCCGAGATCCGCGCGATGCGCTTCCCCGTCTTCGCCCGCGGCGTCCTCCCCATCCCCGGCACCAAGGCCGCAGTCCACCCCCTCAACACCCCCGTCACCTGCGGCGGCGCCACCGTCCACCCCGGCGACATCGTCGTCGCCGACGAGGAGGGCATCGTCGTCACCCCCGCCGCCCGCGCCCCCGAAACCCTCACCGCGGCCCGCGCCGTCCTCGCCAAGGAGGCCGCCCAGTCCCTCGACGACTGGCAGCTCGCCCACGCCACCCGCATCGCCGCCCTCCTCGCCGAGCAGGGCTACGGGGCCTGACCGGTCGCACCCGGCCCGACCGCGTCAGCCCGCCGGCCGCCAGCCCAGGGTCGGGCCGAGGTGGGTGGCCAGGTCGGTGAGGATCTGGACGTAGTCGGCGTGGTCGAAGGTGAAGGGGAGCGCGAAGGCGACCTCGTCGACCTCGCGGAAGGCGGCGTGCGCGTGGAGGCGGGCGGCCAGCTCGGGGGAGGGGCCGACGAGGTCGGGGGAGAACAGCATCCGGGCCGGGCCCTGGGGGGCGGTGGTACGGGGGAGGCGGGCGCGGGCGTACGCCTCGTACTTGGCGCGCTGCTCGGCGGTGGCGCTGTCGGTGGGGATGACGACCAGGCCCTGGGAGACGCGGGCGCGCCCGCCGTCGGGGTGGTGGGCGCGGAAGGTCCTGATGTGGGAGAGCTGGATCTCCGCGAAGTCCCGCGCGGCGCCCTCCGCCGGATCCTCGGCCTTGACGACGCTGCTGGTCAGGAAATTCATGCCGTTCTCGCCCGCCCACCGCGCCGAGCGCAGGCTCGCCCCGCCGTACCAGAGGCGTCCGCCGAGGCCCGGTGAGTGCGGCTGGACCCGGTCGGAGAAGACCTCGATGCCCTTGACGCCGCTGAAGTCGGTGGCCGGCTCCCCGCGGACGAGGTCCAGCAGCCGCCGCACCCGGGTGTGGCTGAAGTCCTCGGCCTCCGCGGTGTCCGGGTAGAGCGCGGGCGCGACCTGCTCGAAGTGCGTCGGCGGGCCGACGCTGACGCCCGGATTGAGCCGCCCGCCGGACAGGATGTCGACCGTCGCCAGGTCCTCCGCGAGCCGCAGCGGATTCTCCCAGCCCAGCGGGATCACGGCCGTGCCCAGCTCGATCCTGCTCGTGCGCTGGGTGGCCGCGGCCAGTACGGCGACCGGCGAGGAGATCCCGTACTGCAGGTGCCGGTGCCGCACCCACGCGCTGTCGAAGCCGAGCCGTTCGCCCAGCTCGATGATCTCCAGCGTCGACTCGTGCCCGCGCCGCGGATCGTCCCCGTCGAACAGCCCGATGGTCAGAAAGCCCAGTTTCCGCAACGGCTCGGATTCCACCGGCACAGCGCGCCTCCCACGTTCCCGTACGTCCGTCCCTACTCACCCGCGCCCGCCGCTCCCGCACCCCGTACCCAGCACGAACTGAGTACGCGCGCGGATGAGCCCGGCCCGTCCCGGCGGAAACACTGGCCCCACCCACGAGAGAGGCAGCCCGCCATGAACCGCAACCACTCCCGCCGGCCCCGGATTCCCGCCGCCGCGCGGCCCACCCTGCTCGCGCTCACGCTGGCGGGCGCCGCCCTCGTCGGCCTGACCTCGGCCTGCTCCTTCCAGGACGCCCAGTGCTCGGACGGCGAATACCCGGCCGCCTCGGTCGGCTCGTCCTCCGGCGGCGCCTGCTTCTCCGACGACGAGGAGCCCTCGAAGGGCTTCGTCCGCTACCCCAAGGGCAAGGTCCCGAAGCACGTGGACGACAAGTGGGACAAATACTGGCAGAAGCACACCCTGGACGCGAACGGCAACGAGACCTCCTGACCACACCCGTTCGGTCGGTCAGGAGGCCCCGAGGGAGCCGTACGGCTACGACGTCAGCGTGATCTCCGCCGACTTCGTCAGGCCGCCCGAGGTGACCGTCACTGTGACGGTGCCGCGGCGGACCGCGGTGAGGGTGGTGGTGGAGAGGTCGAGGACGGCGAGGGTGCGGCTCTTGCGGCCGGCGGTCTTCGCGTCGGCGGGGGAGGCGACGATCGCGAGGGACGGGTCGCCGGACCAGGTGACCGTGGCCGGGAAGCGCAGCGGGAAGCGGAGGCCGAATTCGCTGGTGATGCCGGTGGCGGCCAGGGTGGTGGCGGAGCCGACGGGGAGGTCGGCGGGGGCGGTCAGTTCGATGCCGTCGATCAGCGGGCGGCTCTCGGCCCGGAGCCAGTCGCGGGTCCGCGGGCTGGGCTCGCCGGCCCGGATGCGGGCCGGGCGCGGGTCGACGCCGACGTGCATCCAGCCGAAGAAGCCGCCCTGGTCGGGCGAGCTGTAGGGGGTCTTGCCGACGGCCGGGGTGGTGACGTCGAGTACGCCGTCGGCGCGGGTCACCGACGCGGTGTGCGCGTGGCCGGTGAAGAGGGCGACGGGCTTGCCCGAGGTCTCCCGGAAGTCGGCCAGCCACCGCTGGAGCAGGCCCGCTTCGAGCTTGTCGGACAGCTGCGAGGCGCCCGCGCCCGAGGGGTCCTGGAGCGGGTGGTGGAAGGAGACGACCACACCGGTCACCGACCTGTCGGTGGCGGCCTTCGCCAACTCCCGCTGGAGCAGCAGCACTTGGTCCCAGTCCGAGGTGCGCATGTCGCCGGTGTGCGAGTCGAGCAGCACGAAACGGGTGCCGTTGTGGTCGAAGACCTGCTTGTTGGGGCGGCCGGTGAGGGCGAGGAAATTGTCCAGGCCGCCGGTCGCGGACAGGCCCGCCTCGTGGTTGCCGGGCGTCCAGTACACCGGCAGGTCCGCCGGTACGTGGTCGTGCAGCAGGCCGTTGGCGAGCGCGAAGTCGTCGGGGGTGTTGTTGTCCACGAAGTCGCCGTTGATCAGCAGGAAGTCGGGGCCGCTCGCGACCGCCTGGCCGAGCGCGGTGACCGCCTGCCGCCCGGAGAAGGAGTCGAGCCCGGCCGCCGCGCTGATGTGCAGGTCGGACAGGACCGCGAAGGTCCACCGCTTGTCGGGCACCCCGCCCTGCTCGACGACGTACGGGTCAGGCTGCGGCGCCCGCGAGGTGTCCGGCTGCTGGCCGACCTGGGCGGCGAGGCCGTCGAGGTCGAGCCGCCCGGCGTTCTTGTTGGTCTGCGAGGTCTCCGCGAGGTAGACGCGCAGCAGGGTGAGCGGCTCCGAGTAGCCGGCGGGGATGTCGCCGACCACGCGCCGCCAGCCCGTCCAGTCCACAACGGTGGCGAAGGTGAACGGCACATTGGTGGTGCCCTGCGAGGAGATCATGGCGCGCAGCCAGTGGTTCCGGCCGTCGCCGTTGACCCACAGCGCGAGCCGCTTCGTACCGGTCGGCAGCGTCAGCGGACCGTCGCCCGCCACCGCGTACGCGGCCGACGTACTGGTCTGTCCTGTGAAGTCGTAGGTCAGGCGCAGGGCTTGGTTGCCGGCGGCGGCGCCGGGCCGGTCGGCGGCGGGCACGAAGGCGACGGACGCGGTGCCGCGCGCGGCCAGCGCCGTCCAGTTCTCGCCGGGCTCGAACTCGGCCAGTGACACGTCCGTCAGGCCCACGGTGACGGGGAGTCGGTTGCTCACGCCCTGCACGGTGGCGGTCAGCGCGGTGGCCTTGCCGCCCGCGCCCGCCGCGCCGGTGATCCGAAGGTTCCCGTCGTCGTCGGCCGCCACGTCGATCACGGCCTTGTCGTAGGCGAGGGTGACGTCGCGCGGCGCGACGGGCGCGCCGAAGCCGTCCGCGTCGTGTCCGACGAGGCCGACGGTCGCCGTCGCGCCCGGGTCGATGGTGACGGTCCGCTCGCTGAACTCCAGCCGGTGCAGGTCGCCGACGACCCGCATCGCGTGCTCGCCGCGCGCGTCGCCGGTCCTGGCGCGCAGCGTGCCCGCGCCGGGCTTCTTGGCACGGAAGACGCCGTCGGCGGCCTTGCCGAGCGAGCCGGGCGAGGTCGACCAGCGCACCGGGTGCTCCGCGTCGACCGGCACCGGCGCCCACGTCTCGTCGTAACCGGCGGCGTCGATGTCCACGGTGAGGCCGGGCACGACACGGTCGGCGCGCGGGCGCACGTCCAGGCCGCGCAGCCGCCCCGAGCCCTTGCGGTTCGCGAACAGGCCCACGGCGTTGGGCACCGGCCGCTCGTTGCCGTCCGAGGGCGTGTTGATCACCCCGGCGCCCGTGTCGCCGGGGGTGCGGGCGACGATCTCGGTGGAGCCGCCGCCGTCGAGCATGAACGCCTCGGTGGCGCCCAGCCGGACCAGCAGCTTCGCGGTGTCGTCGAAGCTCAGCCCGGCGGAGAAGTTCGCGGAACCGTCGATCGCGACCAGCAGCAGCCGGTGGCCGCCGTCCGTCCAGGCGATGGCCGTACGCGGCTTGGGCGCGTCATTGCCGGTGCTCGGCGGGAAGTCGACGGCCGTGCCGCCGCGCACCAGCACCTCACCGCTGCCCAGCGCCGTACGCAGCGCGACCGGCGCGTCCGTCCGCGGCGCGAAGTCGACGGTGACGGCGTCGCCGGGCTTGGCGGCGGCCAGTTGAGCGGCGGCGGCGCCGCGGCCGAGCACGATCAGACCGCCCACCGGCACGGCGGTGTCGGTGAGTTGGCCGTTGACGGCGGTGATCTTCCCGTCCGCGACGACGAGTTCGGTGTACGGGCCCGGGTCCTGGATCAGCGTGCGGTGCCCGCCGCCCCACAGCGGGGTGTACGCGGCGACGCCGTCGGCGGGCACCGAGGGGGAGTTGAGGGCGGCGAGCGGGCGCTGTACGCCCGCGACGGTGACCGTGCCGGTCAGTACGAGGTCGGCGAGGCGGGCGACGCGGTCCGCGCCGATCGCGGCGACAGTGGCGTGCGCGCTGGTGCCCTTGCGGAGCCTGCCGTCCTGGATCTCCGGGCCCTCGGCCGCGTAGGTCTCGGTGATGTCGAAGTAGTCGCCGTTGACGGCGGCCACCGCGTGCACGCCGTTCGCCGCCTGCGCCAGCGGGCGCGGGTCGCTGACGGTGTCCGCGATCAGCTCCACGCCCACCGAGGAGTCGCCGAGGTCGGCGTTGAGGACGTGCACCCGGGTCCATCCGGTGCGGCCGAAGGTGTCGAACGACGTGAGGACGATGCCCGGGGCGACCGGGTGGTCGGTGCGGTCCGCCACGAGGGATTCGCCGGGGACCGTCAACTGATAACGCGGCGGTCTGAATTCGCCGGTTTCCTGGGCCGTCGCGGGCGCGAATGCCGGGGTGTTCCCGGCTCCTTCCGGGCCGGCCGGTCCCGCCGCTTCCGCGCTCGCGGTGCCCGCGGTGGCGGTGATTCCGGCGGCGACCGCGCCGACGATGAGGCCGCGCCGCGTTATGCCGGGGGCGGCCCCGTACCGGTCGCTGTTCCGATCGCTCTTCTGATCCCTCTTCTCATTCTCCATGGGCCGTCACGCTATTGGCTTTTGCCGACGCCGGGATGAACGAAAAGGTGAGAGCGGACATCGAATGCCGGGTGCCGGGTCGTGTTGTCCCGCAATTGTCCCGGAATGCGCGGCGTTTTCATCGGGGTGGGCCGGAATGCGCCGGGTCGGGCGGGGAACGTCCGCCTTGGGGCGGGGCGTCCGTTTTCCGTGCGCGCGGGGCCGGTGAGGCTTTTCAAAAACCACACACGTTGCTTGCAGTCCCTGCCGTTGCGGCTGTTACTTTCAGGGCTGCCTCACAGGAAGCGGGACGACCGCTCATGGACTACTGCTACACGTGCCGACGCACCCTCAACGGGGCGCTGGTGTGCCCGGGTTGCGGTGCCTACGCGCCGGACATCGCGCCGCCGCCGATACCCGAGGCGGCGTTCCCCGCGGCTCCTGAGCCCGAGCCCTTCGCGGCGGACGAGCCGGTCGAGGCGGCGCTCGCGCCGCGGCTCGCCGGCGGACGGGCCGCGCGGCGGCGGCAGATGGAGCGGTGGCGGAAGAACCGGCGGCGGGCCGGGGTCGCCACCGCGGTGGCGCTCTTCGGCGGCGGCGTGACCGTCGCCTCCATGCAGCACGGGTCGTCCTCCGGACGGGGCACGACGGCGTCGGCCTCGCACGACACGGTGACGCTGACCACGGACAAGGCCGCGCCTGCCGCTCCGGCTTCCTCGGTGCCTGCTTCTTCCGGGCGGCACGCGGCGCCCTCTTCCCACCACCAGGGTGTGCCCGCGCCGACGGCGACGCATCCGGTCACCACCGATGCCGGGGCCGCTCCGCTCGGGGGCAACTCCCCGGCGGCGCAGACCACTTCGCAGCCCGCGCCCAGCGCCTCGACGGCGCCCTCTCACCAAACGGTGAGTGATTCGGCTCCTGTCACCAGCTCGCCCGTGACCACGACCACCACTCCGCCGCCCGCCGCCACCACGGCCCCGGCCACTCCGCCGCCGGCCAGCACCTCGCCCTCCACCCCGCCCGACCAGCAGGGCCTCTGCATCCTGGTCCTCTGCCTCAACTGAGGCTCCTCCTGCGGAGTGCGGTGCTCTTAGGGGCGCGGGGAACTGCGCGCTCAGCCGCAGCGCGCCTTCAGACAGAAGACCGCCCCCAGCGGGGCAGACGCTGTTTGTTCTGCGACCACCGGCCCGGTGGGGTCCCCCAACCTTCGGCCGGGGGTGCCCCCAGCCGCGCAGTTCCCCGCGCCCCTATCGGGGCATCCTTCTCCGCCGGAGGCGTGCCCTCAGCAGTGAGCCGTGAACGCCTCACGGACCGAGCCACCGACTACAGCACACCACGTGCTG
The DNA here is from genome assembly GCF_900112845.1 of Actinacidiphila alni. Lineage (GTDB taxonomy): Bacteria > Actinomycetota > Actinomycetes > Streptomycetales > Streptomycetaceae > Actinacidiphila > Actinacidiphila alni. Next base: position 91,501 of record NZ_FONG01000002.1, on the reverse strand, counting down.
TGGTCGACTTTGCCGTTGGGCCGCAGGCCGTGGAGGCGCTGCATGGCCTGCACGGCCTTCATCGTGCCGTGGTCGTACTCCCCGGTGACGGCGACGGTGTCGGCGTATCCCTTCTGGACGAGCATCGTCTGGAGCGCCTGGACGGGCAGTCCCTCCGCGTCCTTGCCCAGGTCGGGCACGAGCGCTTCCCAGGTGGCGAGGTCGAAGGTGGCGTCGGCGGTGACGGGGATGCCGTGGGCGGTCTGGAAGTCGGCGACGACGGTGTTCATGTCGGTGCCGAAGACGCCGTCGGGCGTGAGGTCGTAGCCGGCGTTGTTGAGCAGGTACTGGGCGACACCGACGACCGGGCTGTCGACGAAGCGCCAGATGTCGGGCCAGCGCCGCGCGGGGATGTCCCGCTTGGGGGTGCGCAGTTGGTTCAGCACGCGCGCCCTGATCATCGGGAACTCGGCGTAGAAGGCGACGCCGGGACACTCGGTGCCCAGCCGGAAGTCCCAGTGCCCGAAGATGTCCCACGCCTTGAGGTCGAACTGCGTGCAGACGGCCGTACAGAGCTTGACCAGCGAGTCGACCAGCGCGTGCGGCGGCGTCTCGGTGATGTACGTGCCCTCGTTCTCGATGCCGATCGCGTTGCCGTTCTCACCGGGGCAGTGCGCGGCGACGACCTGGTGCTCGCCGGCGTCCAGGGTCTCCAGGCTGCGGTGCCGGCCCTCCATGACGTAGCCGCCGCGGCTGACGGTGAAGTGCTGGCCGGTGTCCGCCCAGCCGTTGGTGTCCATGTGCAGGTCCTGGCAGTCCTTCGCCAGCTGGATCGCGTGGTCGCGCGAGTAGTCCGTGACGTTGGGGAACGCCATGTGGTGCAGGATGATCTTGTTGGTGGTGTTGCCCGTGATCTGCACGGGGCTGGACGGCGGCCTGGCGCCCCAGGTGTCGCAGTCGATGATCCACGGGAATTGCGCGGACGGCGCGGCCTCCGCCGCCCCGGGAAAGGCCAGTTCGGTCCCGACGACGGCGGCGACCGCTCCGCCCAGACCGACTTTGAACAGGGTGCGGCGGTCGACCTCGTGCTCATGTATGGCCAATGCATGCTCCGAACGGGAACGTGGCAGTCTCGGCTGACTGCCGTGCCCCCGGAGACTATTCAGGACGCTCTTCCGAGGCCAGATTATTTTCTGGATCGTGATGCGAATTCCCGCGGAAGTTCCGGCCGCCGGCCGCCGGTACGGCCCGGATGCGGCCCGCGTACGTCCACCGGTACGGCCCCGGTGCCGCCTCGGGTACGGCCGCGCCCGGTGGGGCGGCTGGGGCGCCGCGGCCCGCCCGTACCAGCTCGGCGGGCCTCTGATCAGCGACAACTCACCCGCCGTTCGCCCGGAGTTCGCACATCCTTCGCCGGGCTGCCGGAAGCTTCGCGAGGCTTACCGCCCGTTTCCGCCACGTCGACCGAAGAGGACATCGGCCTTGCACAAGAGATGGCGTGCGTCAATCACCCTGATCACCGCGGTCCTGACCGCTATTCCGTTCTTCGCCGCCGCCTCGACCGCGACCGCGGCGGATCCGGTACCGACAACCGTGAAAATCAATGAGGTCGAGTCCAGTGGCGGAACGCCCGGCGACTGGGTCGAGCTGGCCAATACCGGGGCGAACCCCGTGGATGTGTCCGGCTGGATCGTCAAGGACAATGACGATTCCCATGTCTTCACGATCGCCACTGGTTCAACCATTGGCGCGAACGGTTTTCTCGCGCTCGACGTCGACCCCGTCTTCGGGCTCGGCGGCGCGGATTCCGCGCGCCTCTATCTGCCCGACGGCACGACGCTCGTGGATTCGTACAGCTGGTCCGCGCACGCGGCCACCACATATGGCCGCTGCCCCGACGGAACCGGTGAATTCGTCACCACGACCGCACCGACGAAGGGCGCCGCGAACAACTGCGGCGGCGCCGCCTCGACGGTGAAAATCAATGAGGTCGAGTCCAATGGCGGAACGCCCGGCGACTGGGTCGAACTGACCAACACCGGTGGTGTCGCGGCCGACATATCCGGCTGGATCGTCAAGGACAACGACGATTCGCATGTGTTCACCGTCGCCGCAGGTACGACCATTGGCGCCGGCGGTTTCCTGGCGCTCGACGTGGACCCGGTCTTCGGGCTCGGCGGCGCCGATTCCGCGCGGCTGTTCCTGCCCGACGGCACGACGCTCGTGGACTCCTACAGCTGGACCGCGCACGCGGCGACCACGTACGGCCGCTGCCCCGACGGCACCGGTGACTTCACCACGACGACCGCCTCCACCAAGGGCGCGGCCAACGCGTGCGCGGGCCAGGTGACGGCGGCGCCGTGGCCCGGCGGCACCCAGGTGCGCACCCTGGACGACGCCGGCACCTTCGGTACCAATCTCAGTGGTCTGGCGTACGAGGCGTCCGGCGGCGCGACGCCCGGCGTGCTGTGGGCCGTGCGGAACGGCCCCGGCACCCTCTACCGGCTGGAGTGGAACGGCACCGGCTGGGTGCCCGACACCGCCGACGGCTGGGGCGCGGGCAAGGCCCTGCACTACCCCGACGGCAGCGGCGACCCCGACTCCGAGGGCGTGACGCTGACGGCGGCGGGGCCGTCCGGCGGCGTCTTCGTCTCCACCGAGCGGAACAACGACGACAGCGGTGTCAGCCGCCCCGAGGTGCTGCGCTTCGACCCGTCCGCGTCGGGCAGTTCGCTGGCCGCGACCGGCGAGTGGGATCTCACCGCCGATCTGCCGGTGGTCGGCGCCAACTCCGGTCTGGAGGGGATTACTTGGATCCCCGACTCCTACCTGACCGCGCACGGCTTCCGCGACGAGCACACGGGCGCCGCGTACGACCCGGCCGCCTACCCCGGCCACGGCGACGGCCTGTTCTTCGTCGGCCTGGAGGCGGGCGGCACCGTCTTCGCGTACGCGCTGGACCAGTCCGGCGGCGGTTACACCCGCGTCGCGACGATCGCCAGCGGCTTCACCGGGGTGATGGACCTCGAATTCGAGCCGGGCACCGGCCACTTGTGGGCGGCGTGCGACGACACGTGCGACGGCCGTACGGCCACGCTCGACATCGGCGCCGACGGGAAGTTCGCCGTCAGCGACGTCTACGAGCGGCCCGCCGGGATGCCCAACCTCAACAACGAAGGCTTCGCGCTCGCCCCGCAGTCCGAGTGCGTCGCAGGCCGGAAGCCGGTCTTCTGGTCCGACGACAACGACGACGACGGGCACGCGCTGCGCGGCGGCACCGTCGACTGCACCGCGCCCGTCCTCGACGCGGACGGCGACGGCATCAATGACGACGTCGACGTCCGGGCGGCCGACCCGGCCAACGGCACCTTCTCCGACGCGGCCCTCGGCGGCAGCACCTCCGGCCGCGTCCTCGACCGCGGCGGACGCGCCCTGACCGTCTCCGACGCCCACGACCCGGCCGGCGTCCTGGTCGCCTCCGGCGCGGGCACCTTCCCGGCCGTCCTCCAACTCGCGGGCTCCAGCGCGAGTCTGACGCTCGGTCAGGGCTCGTACGAGGTCACCGGCGCCGGCCGTACCACCACGCTGCGCGTCGCCGACGGCGAACCGGCCGTCGTCGCCGCGACCGTGAACGGCACCCCGGTCACCCTGACCGTCGGCCGCGGCGGCTCCGTCACGTACACCGAGGTCCCCGGCAGCGGCGGAAAGCTCGCGGGCCTGACCGCGATCTCGCACACCGGCGACGTCACCGTGCACGCCAACGGCCTCGCCCCCACGGCCTGTTCGGGCATCGACATCCAGAACGTCATCGTCGCCGGCACCGGCAACGACACCATCACCGGCACCCCCGCCAACGACCTCATCCTCGGCCGCGGCGGCAACGACACCGTCACCGGCAACGGCGGCAGCGACTGCGTCATCACCGCGAGCGGCAACGACCGCATCACCACCACCGGCGACGGCACCACCTGGATCGACGCGGGCGGCGGCAACAACACCGTGACGACCGGCTCCGGCACCAACACCGTCACCACCGCCTACGGCAACGACCGCATCACCACGGGCGACGGCAACGACACCATCGACGCGGGCGGCGGCAACAACACGGTCACGGCGGGCGCCGGCACCAACACCGTCACCACCGGCGACGGCAACGACACCATCGACGCGGGCGGCGGCAACAACACCGTCTCCACGGGCGCCGGCGCCGACACGATCACCACCGCCTACGGCAACGACACCCTCGACTGCGGCCCCGGCACCGACACCGCCCACCCGGGCGGCGGCAACAACACCAACACGGGCGCCCGCTGCGAGACCTTCACCGGCTGACCCCGACCACTCCCCGACGGCCGGGCGGCCCGACGACCACCCCGTCGTCCCGCCCGGCCGTCGGCCGCGGCGCCGCCGTACGATGCCTCGCCATGGCGATGTTCGTGCACCTCACCTCCGCCGCGAACGCGGCGCGGATCCGGCGGTCCGGGATACGGGCGGGGAGTCGTGGGCAGGGCGGGGTGCGGGGGGTGTACTGCTTTCCCGTGCTGCCGTCGTACGCGCTGACGCATCAGTGGGTGCGGGAGCTGGCGCGGTTCGGGAGCCGGGGCGGGCTGGTGGCGGTGCATGTGCGGCTGGACGACCGGCAGGAGGTGCTGGTCGGGCGGTACGGGGACCGGGCCGGGGGCGGGCAGGCCGCGGTGAGTGCGGCCGAGGCGGTGCGGCGGGTCCGGGAGGTGGCGGATCCGCGCGGGTGGGAGGTGTTCGTGCCGCGGGCGATCGGGCCGCGGGAGGTGCACCGGGTGCGCGGGGTGCCGCAGGTGGCCGGGTGGCGGTACGCGCCCGGCGCGCACGGGACGCGGCCCTGTACGTGCTTCGGCTGCCGGGACCGCGGCGGTTACGGTGCGCGGCGGCTGCGCGAGCGGCTGCCGCACCCGTCGGACGGTCCGCCGCCGCCCGCACGGGTGCTGCTCGACCGGATCGCGGCGGCCGGTGACCCCGGGGACCCGGTGGCGCTGCGCGCGGCCCTGTACTGGTTCGGCATGCGGCGGCGCGGCCCGCTCGACCGGCTGGCCGTCCTCGCGGACCACCCCGATCCCGGGGTGCGCGAGGACCTGGTGTGGGCGGTGGCCCCCTGGACCACGCCGGGCGTCGCAGATCTGCTCGACCGGCTGGCGGCCGACCCGGACCCGGACGTACGGGAAGCGGTCGCGGCGGTCCGCGACCAGGAATGACGAAGGTCAGGGCGCCACGAAGAGGGCCGGGAAGCGTGCCGCGAGCCAGGGGCGGCGGCCCCGGGCGGTGATGTGGCCGCAGGCCAGGGCGGCGGCCGTCGTACGGCGGGGGCGGGGGACGCTCATGACCGGCACCCTGGCCGAGCCGGTCCGGTCTGTCCAGGGCGCGGGTGCCCCTTCGGGAGGGGCACCCGCGGTGGTCGGGTGAGCGGCCGGTCCGGTACGTAGGCGTCCGCACCGACGGTCCGGTGCGCCCGCGTCATCGGTTCGGTGCGCGCGCGTCATCGGGGTGCGGGCCGTGCCCGGCCGCGTCACCGCCGCGTACGGCCTCAGCCGCGCGTCACCGGTAGTACGCGCCGGACGCGAGGTCCTCCGTCAGGGTCGGGCCCTGCGGGGTCCAGCCGGTGAGGGCGCGGGTCGCGTCGGACGCGGCGGCCATGTCGGTGGCGAAGAAGCGGTGCAGCCAGCCGAAGTGGGCCGGGGCCTCGTCGGCGGGGACGGAGACGACGGGCAGGCCGAGGCCGGCGCCGATCGCCTCGGCGATGGCGCGGGTGGGGATGCCGGACTCGGCGGCGGCGTGCAGCACGGTGCCGCCCGGCACGCCCTTGTCGAGGGCGAGTCGGACGAGGCGGCCGGCGTCCTCGCGGTGCACGGCGGCCCAGCGGTGGGCGCCGTCGCCGATGTAGCCGGAGACGCCCTTGGCGCGGGCGGTGGCGACCAGGCCCGCCATGAAGCCGGTGTCGCCGGCGCCGTGCGTGGTGGGCGCGAAGCGGGTGATGACGGTGCCGACGCCGCGCCCGGCGTACTCCAGCGCGAGATTCTCGCTGCCGCCGCGCATGGTGTCCGGGCCGTGGAAGGGCGACCGGTCCTGCTCGGTGGCGAGTTCGCCGGGGGTGAGGAAGGCGAGTCCTGCGGCGACGACGAACGGCCGCCCGGAGCCCGCCAGTTCCTCGCCGATCGCCTCGACGGCGCCGCGCTCGGCCTTGTTGGTGGCGGCCGGGTCGGCGAAGTCGTGCTTGTTGGCGAGGTGGACGACGGCGTCGGCCCCGGCGGCGCCCGCCCGCAGCCCCGCAAGGTCGTCCAGGTCGCCGCGCCGTACGCCCGCGCCCTTGGCGGTGAGCGCGGCGGCGGAGGCGTCGGACCGGGCGAGCCCGGTGACCTCGTGCCCGGCGGCGAGGAGGTGGTCGACGGTGGCGGAGCCGATCCATCCGGTGGCTCCGGTGACGAATACGCGCATGGCTGTTCTTCCTTCGTGTGCGGACTTCGTGTGCGGACTTCATGTGCGAAAGGGGTGAGTGAGTGCGAGAAGCGCTGACGGAACGTCAGGAGGCGGCGGTCCGCCCGGAGATCAGGGACTGGAGGACGACGAGCGCGCCGAGGACGAGCACGGCCGCGCCGATCACCCGCAGCCCGCTGTCCGCGCCGGAGACGAAGGCGGTGACGATGTCGTGCCTGCGCCCTGGCCCGGCGGTGGCCAGCGCCTGCGCCACGGTGTGCGGGTGGCCGTGCCCGTGCCCGTGGCCGGGTCCGTGCCCGTCGCGGATGTCGGCGGGCAGCGCCGACACGAAGCGTGCCGTGAGTACGGTGCCGATCACGGCGACGCCCAGCGCGCTGCCGAACTCCCGTGTGGTGGCCTGGAGTCCGGCCCCGACCCCGGCCTGCGCCGGGGGCAGCGAGCCCGAGATGGCACCGGAGAGCGTCGGCAGCGCGAGCGTCACCCCGATCCCGGTGACGACCAGCCAGCCCGCGTAACCGGTGTACGCCGTACCGGAGTTCACCGTGGACAGGCCGAGCAGGCCGCCGCCGACGAAGGCGAAGGCGAGCGCCAGGGTGGCGTCGAGGCCGATCCGCCGGGCCAGCGGTGCGACCCGCTGGGCGCCGAGGATGATCGGGACGGTCAGCGGGATGATCCCGAGACCGGTCCGCAGCACGCCGAAGCCCTTGCCGTACTGGAGGAAGGACGCGTTGACGTAGAACAGCGCGAACATCCCGAAGAAGACGGCCGTCATGCCGAGGCAGGCGCTGCGCAGGGCGGGCACGCGGAACAGTCGCGGGTCGAGCAGCGGGTGCTCGGCGCGCAGTTCGACCAGCGTCCAGGCGGTGAACAGCGCGGCGGACCCGGCGAATCCGCCGATCACCAGGGCGCTGCCCCAGCCCGCCTCCGGGCCCTGGACGATGCCGACGAGCAGGGCGATACAGGCGCCGACGAGCAGCAGCGCGCCGAGCGGGTCGAGCCGCCGGTCGTGCCGCGCCGAGACGGGCGCGACGCGCGCCACGAACGCGGCGAGCAGCAGCGCGATCGGCACGGCGGCCAGGAACAGCCAGCGCCAGGAGCCGCCGGACAGCACCGCGCCGCCGCCGACATTGCCGATGACGCCGCCGATGCCGGTCATGGCCGCCCAGGCCGCGATCGAGCGGCCGCGCCGCTCGGCGGGCACCGCGTGCAGCAGTACCGCGAGGGTGTTGGGCAGGACGGCGGCGGCGCCGACCCCGGTGACGGCGCGGCCGGCCAGCAGCAGCGGCACGTTCGGCGCGGCGGCCGACAGCGCGGTGCCCGCGGCGAAGAGCAGCAGCCCGGACAGCAGGACGCCCTTGCGGCCGAAGCGGTCGCCCGCCGCGCCGCCGGGGATCACCAGGCACGCGAAGAAGATCACGTACGTGTCGACGATCCAGACGAGCGCGGACGCCGACGGGTGCAGGGCGCCGGCCGCGAGCATCGGCACGGCGAGATTGATGGCGGCGACCGTCCCGACGACGAGGACGACGCACGCGTACATCGCGGCGGGCAGCGCGCGGTGGTGCGGCGCGGGAGCCGGTACGGGAGCCGGGGCCGGAGTCGGTACGGGAGCCGAGGCCGGTATGGCCTTCGCGGAGCCGTGGGGCAGGACGTTGCGTTCCATGTCCTCGACGGTAGGAAGGACCGGGCCTGTCGTGCCACGCAACTTTGACAAGGCAGCCTTGCGTACGATGCAACCATGACGGAACCCGTCCCGCAGCCCGTGCCAGCGCCGCCGCCCGCGCCCGAGCACATGGACCTCAACCTCCTCCGCGTCTTCGACGCCCTGCTCCAGGACGGCAGCGTCACCGGCGCCGCCGAACGCCTGCACCTGTCGATCCCGGCGACCAGCCGGGCGCTGGGCCGGCTGCGACGGGCGATGGGCGACCCCGTTCTCGTCCGGGCCGGGCGCGGCATGGCGCCGACGCCCTTCGCGCTGCGCACCGCGCCCCGGGTGCGGTCGCTGCTGGACGAGGCGGCGGCGCTGATCAGCGCGGACCGCGCGGTCGCGCCCGCCGACCTGAACCGCACCTTCACCATCCGGATCAACGACGGTGTCGCCGCGACACTGGCGACCGCGGCGGTCGAGGCGACGGCCGCGGTCGCGCCCGGCGTGGTGCTGCGCTTCGTCGCCGAGGGCAACGAGAGCGTGGAGGCGCTGCGCGACGGCTCGCTCGACCTCGACATCGGCGTCGGGGACAGCGCGGCGCCCGACATCCGTACGGCGGTCCTCTACCGCGAGCAGATCGTCGGCGTCGCCCGCGCGGACGGGCCCCTCGGCCGGGCGCGCCCCACCCTCGCCGAACTCTGCCGCCACCCGCACGTCTCGGCCTCCCGCCGGGGCCGGGCGCGCGGGCCGCTGGACGACGCCCTGGCGGCCGCGGGCCTGCACCGTACGGTCGCCGCCGTCGTCCCCACCTTCGCCGTCGCCGTGCTGCTGGTCGCCTCCAGCGACTACGTCGGCCTCGTCCCCCGGCGCCTGGCCGAGCGGCACGGCGCCGCGCTCGGCCTGCGCTGGTTCCCGATCCCGGCGGACCTGCCGGACATGGACGTACGGCTCCAGTGGCACGCCCGCCTGGACGCGGACCCGGCGCAGCGCTGGCTGCGCGACACGATCAAGGCGGCGCTCGACGGGTAGGGCGCCGGTTCAGGGCGTCGGCGGATACGGGGCCGCGCCGATCCAGACGCTGGTGATCGCGCTGACATAGCGCGCCCCGCACCGGTCGGAGGGCACCACGAGCTGGCTGCCCTCGGCGTCCAGCGGCCGGCCGTCCATGGCCGCGGCCAGCAGGACGGGCGCGTCGCCGAAGTCGGCGTCGATCTCGGCCCAGGACAGCACGGTGTGGTGCCCGTCCCCGCCGCGCACGGCGAGCAGGAAGCGCGAACGGTCCTTGCGGCGCGCCGGGTCGAAGGCCGGTTCCGCGTCGAGCACCACCTGCCGCAGCAGTGGCCCCTCGAAGGTGTGGCGGCGCGGACCGCTCGTGGCGCAGTCGAAGACGACCCAGGCGCGGCGCTGCTCCCAGCCCTCGCGCAGCCGCGCGACGCTCAGCGTCATGGGCCGGCGCAGCTCGCCGTGCAGGACGAGGCCCGCGGCCGCACGGTCCTCGGCCGCGGGGCGCGCGGTCGCGAGGTCTGCGGTGCTGAGGTGTGCGGTACGGGATGCGAGGTCACTCATCGGCTGCCCCCTGCCCTGGCCCGGCCCTTGGCGCGTGCCCTCAAGTGATGCCCGCCGGGCGCCCGACGGAACCTCAGAAGCGAGGGAAAGCGCCGGATTTCCTGGCATCTGCGACCGAGCGGCCCGTCGGCCCACACCCGCGTCACCGCGCCGCGGCCCGCCTACCGGTCGTGGAGGACGACCGGGCGGGTGACCGGAACGACAGTGAGGAGACCGTCGAGGCCGTGGTAATCGTCGGGATTGGTGGTGAAGAGCGGGAGCTCGGCGGAGACGGCGATGGCGGCGATCATCAGGTCCGCGACGCGGCGGCGCGGTTTGCGGCCCACGCCGACGACGGCGGCGCAGACCCGGCCGTACGCGCGAGCGGCTTCGGCGTCGAAGGGGAGGGGGTCGAACTCGTTCTCGGCGCGCTGCAGGATGTCCAGTCGGCGCGCCCGCTCGGCGTGCTCGTCGTAGTCGTCCTGCTCCTCGTTGCGGCGCACTTCATGCGGCCCCGCGGACAGTTCGGCCAGGGTGACGGCGCTGATCGCGACTTCCGCGGGCAACTCCGCGGGCTCGATCCAGCGGCGCAGGATCACGATGTTGGTGTCGAGCAGGCCCTGCGCGTACGCGTTGTCAGCGGGCATACGGATCGCCCGTCTCCTGCTCGGCCGTGACGTCCTGGTCGGCGCGGAAGGCGTCGAGGGAGACCCCCGACGCGCTGCGGGAAAGGGCCGCGAATTCGGAGCGGGGGACGAAGCGTCGGCGGCCCCGCAGGGGGACCAGCTCTCCGATCCGGTGTCCGTCGCGGGTGACGGTGAAGGACTGGCCGTTCTGGACCGCGTCCATGATCTCTTTGGAGCGGTTGCGCAGATCGCGCTGGGTGATCTCCGGCTGTGCACTCATGGTGCCCATGCTACGGGCCTGCGGCACGAGGTGCCACCAGGTGCTACGCCTCCCCTCGGCGTCCCGCCCGTTCCCGCTGCGGCCCGCGTGACGTGCGGGAAGGGTGGGGGTTGGGGCGGCGAGGGACCTTGTGGGGTTCATCGGGTGGACATCGGGAGGTCGGCGGGCCGGCACCGGTGGCGGGCATCAATGGGCGCGGGTCCGGGCGGGCCCGTCCGGCCATGCCGTCCCCGGCACAGGGAAATGAGATTGACATGACCACGCCACTTTCTGTTCGTTCGTACGTCACCTCCATCGCCTCGACGCCCGAGGAGGTCAGGGCCGCCCAGCGGCTGCGCCACCGCGTCTTCGCCGAGGAGAAGGGCGCCGTGCTGCACACGCCGCTCGCGGGGCACGACATCGACGAGTTCGACGCGTACGTCGACCACCTGATCGTCACCGAGCGGACGACCGGCGAGGTGGTGGGCACGTACCGGCTGCTGCCGCCCGGGCGGTCGCGACGGCTGTACTCGGACGGGGAGTTCGACCTGACGGCGCTGGACGGGCTGCGCGGGAATCTGGTGGAGACCGGCCGGGCGTGCGTGCACCCCGACCACCGCGACGGCACCGTCATCAATCTCATGTGGTCCGGACTCGCCCGCTACGTCCTGCTGTCCGGGCACCGCTACCTCGCGGGTTGCGCCTCCGTCCCGCTGGACGACGGTGGCCAGAACGCGGCGAACGCCATGCTGCTCGGCGCCACCACGTACGCCTGCCCGCCGGCGCTCACCGTCCGGCCCCGCGAACCCTGGGTGCCCGCACGGGAGTTGACCGGCCGGGCCGCGCCCGCCTCGCTGCCGCCGCTGCTGCGCGGCTATCTGCGGGTCGGCGCCTGGATGTGCGGGGCGCCCGCGCACGACCGGGACTTCGGCGACGCCGACTTCTTCGTCCTGCTCGACCTGGAGCGGATGAACGACCGCTACCGGCGCTACTACCTGGGCGAGGAGGGGTGAACGGCGGCCCCTGGGCGGCGTATTCGCCCTGCTCGGACGAGTGCGTCGCCGGTACGGGTACGGGTACGGGAGCCGGTACGGGTGCGGGGGTCGGCCGGGTCGCGGCCGTACGGCGGTACGCGGCCTTCGCCGCGACGCTGGCCGGTGCGGCGGCGGCCGGCCGCCGTCTCGCGGACGGCGCCGAACTCCGGCGCACCGCCGCGCGGTTGGTCGCCGACCTCGGCGTCGGCGTCGTCCGGGCCGGTGCGCCGACGCTCACCGTGCCCGGGGGCGCCCAAGGCGTCGGCACCCTCGTCGTCGCCAATCACATCTCCTGGCTGGACGCCCTCGCGCTGCTCGCCGTCGAGCCGGTGACGCTGCTCGCCAAGCGGGAGGTCGGCCACTGGCCGGTGGTTGGCGGGCTCGTACGGCGCGCGGGCACCCGCTTCATCGACCGCGACAGCGTCCGTCAACTGCCCGGCACCGTACGGGAATTGGCGGATCTGCTGCGATCGGGGGAGTCGGTGATCGTCTTCCCCGAGGGCACCACCTGGTGCTCGGTGCCGGGCGGGCCCTTCCGCCGGGCCACCTTCCAGGCGGCGCTGGACGCGGGCGCCCCCGTCCGCCCGGTCACCCTCTCCTACGCCCGCCGGGGCGTGCCCACCCCGCTGCCCGCCTTCGTCGGCGAGGGCACCTTCCTGGCGTCCTTCCACCGGGTCGCCGCCGCCCGCGGCCTGACCGTACGGATCACCGCGCACCCGGCGCTCGACCCCGCGGGCCACGACCGCAGGTCACTTGCGGCACTGGCGCACGCGGCCGTGACGGGTGCGGCCGTGACGGGCGCGGCGGAACGGGGTCCCGCGACGGCTCACGGCGCGCACCGCGTCAGCCCCTCCGGGCCGTAGCAGGGCAGCGGAAGGTCGTCCGCGGACATACGCAGGCCCCCGTCGGCCGCCAACTCACGTGCGGCCAACGGGGGCTGAGGGTGCGTCAGCGCGTGGCGCGGCGGCGCAGGGCGGCGGCGCCGACGGCCGCGGCACCCGCCAGGAAGAGCACGCCGGCTCCCGCGGCGAGCTTCGAGGCGCCGCTGCTCCCGGTGCTGGCGAGCTGACCGGTGTCGGCGGAAGGGGGCGCGGTGGGGGCGGCGCCCGAGGTGGTGCCGGTGGTGGTGCCGGAACCGGTCGTGACAGTGCTGGTCGCGGTCGTGGTCGGCGTGGCCGTCGGGGAGGTCGAACCGCCCCCGGTGACCGCGGCCTTGACGGTGATCGTCGACTGCGGGCCGCAGGAGGTCGTCCCGCTGAGCGGCCGGCCGGGGGCCGCGTTCACCAGGACGCAGTCGCCGACCGTGGTCTTCGTGCCGCCCGCGCTCTTCGGGTAGGACAGCCGTACGTCGGTGACCGCGGTGGTGTGCGCGCCCATCGAGGCGTCCTTGCCGTCCAGCGTGAAGACGGACACTCCCGGCTCGTCCGCCTCACTGCCCGGCGTGAGCCGCGTCCAGCCGGCGCCCGCGTGGCGCGTCTCCACGACGGCGCCGGCGGCGGTGACCAGGACGTGCGAGACATTGGTGTACGCCGAGGCCGTCGGATTGGCCGCCCTGGCCTCGAAGGTGACGCCGGGGCCGCCCGCGGTCACCGAGGAGGGCACGCCCGACAGCGAGGCGGACAGGCCGTCCACCGCGATCGTGTGGTCGTCCGTCGCGGCGGCCACCCCGCCCGCCGACCGGCCGACGGCCGTGCGCACCTTCAGCGCCTGCGTACCGCCGTTGCTGTCACCGTTGTGCGGCGTGCCCATCGGCAGGCCGATCCGCAGGCGCACCGTACGGGAGGCGCCCGGCTCCAGCGTGAAGCCGCCGGGCAGCGTCCCGGCGAAGACGCCGTGCCCGTACTCCAGCGGCACCGGCCGCCAACTGCCGTCGTCCGCGCGGTACTCCAGGCTCGCGGCGTTCGACGGCAGTCCGACGCCGCCGTCCAGCGTGAAGCGCAGCGTCAGTTCGTCGGTGGTCGTGGTGCCGGTGTTGGTCACGGTGTCTGCGTACTCCACCGGCTGCCCCGCCAGCCCGATCTCCGCGGGCGCGGGCGCCGACAGCGTCACGGCGAGCGGACCCGGACCGCTGTCCGCGAGCGCCGCCGGCGCGAGGCCGAACCCCCCGGCGGCCAGCAGCACCCCCAGCGCCCCGGCCGCCGCCCTCCTGCCCGCCGACCGCCGTCGCGCCCCGTTCCGCGTGCCGCCGCGCGTCAACTCTTCCCCCATGATGCGGTTCCCCCTGTGTCACGTCCCCGGCGCGGTGGTCACCCGCGCCCGCTGCCGAGAAGCGGTCCGCGCTTCTCACCAGGCTTGACCGGCGATCCGGGCCCCGGGTTGTCCCTCACACGCCCGCTGTTCCACGCCTGTGACAGACGGGTCCGTTCCGGGACACAAGCCGCTGTTTCCGGGGGCGACGGCGTACGGCTACGCGCCGTCGGCGGCGTCCAGGGGTGGGAGGGCCGCGCTGTGGACCCAGGTGTCGAAGACCGGGGCGAGGGGGCGGGGGGTGAAGCGGGCGGCGTGGGCGGCGAGGGCGGCGGTGGTGACGACGCCGTTGCGGTGGACGGCGGTCCAGGACTTGAGCATGCGGAAGAAGGGGCCGTCGCCGAGGGCGCGGCGCAGGGCGTGGACGGCGAGGCCGCCGCGCTGGTAGAGGCGGTCGTCGAACATCAGGCGGCGGCCGGGGTCGCCGAGGACGAGATTCTGCGGGAGCCGGGAGAGCAGGGAGTGCGCGGTGGCGGCGTGCGCGGCGGCGAGCGGGCCGCCGGTGTGCTCCGACCACAGCCACTCGGCGTATTTGGCGAAGCCCTCGTTGAGCCAGATGTGCCGCCAGTCGGCGATGGAGAGGCTGTTGCCGAACCACTGGTGGGCCAGCTCGTGCGCGACCAGCCGTTCCGAATGGCGGCGGCCCCCGAGGTGGTTGGCGCCGAAGGTCGCCATGCCCTGCGCCTCGACGGGCACGTCCAGTTCCTCGTCGGCGACGACGACGGCGTATTCACCGAAGGGGTAGGGCCCGAAGACGTCCTCGAAGAAGTCCATCATCCGCGTCTGCCGCCCGAAGTCGACGGCGAAGTCGTCTCGCAGCCGGGCCGGCACCCAGCCGGTCTGCGGCACCGGGCGGCGCGGTGCGAACGCCGAGCCGCCGCCCGCCAGCCGCACCGCCTCGTAGCGGCCGATCGAGACGGTGACGAGATACGTGGAGGTCGGCGCGGCCTGCTCGTACACCCAGGTGGTGCTGCTCGCGCGGGTCGTCCGGGACAGCAGCTTGCCGCCGACGACCACGGTGTACGGGGAGGGCGTCGTCACCGAGACCTGGTACGACGCCTTGTCCGCCGGGCGGTCGTTGCAGGGGAACCAGGACGGCGCCCCGACCGGCTGGCTCGCCACCAGCGCCCCGTCGGTCAGCTCCTCCCAACCGAGGCCGCCCCACTGGCTCTTCACCGGCCGCGGATTGCCCGTGTAGTGCACCTCGACGGTGAAGGCCGCGCCCGCCTCCACCGTTTTCGCGGGCCGCACCCGCAGCTTGCCCGCGCGGTGCGCGTAATGCGCGGGGCGGCCGTCGACCACCACCCGCTGGAGCCTGAAGTCGGCCAGGTCCAGGGCGAATTCGCGCAGCGGGGCCGGACCCGCGACCGCGCTCAGCCGTGCCGTGCCGCGCAGCCGGTTCGCCGACGGGCGGTAGTCCAGGGCCAGTTCGTAACGGTGGACGCCGTAACGGACGTCGCCGTGCGCCGGGAAGTACGGGTCCGCCGCCGGCGCCGCCGCTCGCTTGTGCCCCAAACCGTCCCCGCTCCCTTCGCTCCCGCCGGCCACCTGTCCCGCGACCGGTCCGGCGGCCTGTCCCGCGGTCCGCCCCGCGGCCTCCTCGCGGCCGTCGCGCTGCACCGTACCGGCTCCGGAACCGCTGGTCACCCGGGCTCCGGAGCCGCCCACCGTACGCGCACCCGGCCCGCCCGCCGGGCCCGGGCCCGTACCGTCCGCCGGATTCCGTACCCCTTCCCCGCCGGAGGCACCCGAGACGCGCGTCATGACGCCGGGGCCGCCGGGTCCGCCGGGTTCCCGGGGCTCGCCGGCCTCGGGTCCGCCCACGCCTCGGCCGGGTTGCCGAGCCAGCGCGTGTCGGCGGGGATGGACTCGGCGGCCATGACGAGCGAGGCCGGACCGAGGGTGCTGCGGGCGCCGACGGTGCTGCCCGGCAGGACGATGCCGCCCGGCCCGAGCGTCGCGCCCGCGCCCAGCGTCACCGTGTCCATCCGCATGATGCGGTCGTGGAAGAGGTGCGTCTGGAGGACGCAGCCCCGGTTGACGGTCGCGCCGTCCGCGAGCGTGACGAGGTCGGCCTCGGGCAGCCAGTAGCTCTCGCACCACACCCCGCGCCCGATGCGGGCGCCGAGGCCGCGCAGCCACGCGTTCATCACGGCCGTGCCCGGCACCGCGCCGACCAGCCACGGCACGGCGAGCACCTCCACGAAGGTGTCGGCCAGTTCGTTGCGCCAGACGAAGCCGCTCCACAGCGGCCGTTCGACCGCGCGGAAGCGCCCGACGAGCAGCCACTTCGCCGCGATCGAGACCAGCGCCGCGCCGCCGCCCGCGGCGAGCAGCACAGGACCGGCCAGCAGGGTCGTCGCGAGCGGGCCCGAGGACTCGGTCAGCCACGCCAGCACCGCGAGCACCAGCACCGCGAGCGCCGCCGAGGCGAGCACCGGCACCAGCCGGCAGACCTCGACCAGGCCGCGCGCCCACACCAGCCGGGCGGGCGGCTCGTACGTCAGGCTCTGGTCGGCGGCGTCGGCCGTACGCGGCAGCCGGACCGGCGGCATGCCCAGGTAGGAGCGGCCCTCCTTGGCCTTCTTCGGCGTCGCCGACAGCACCCCGACCAGGCCGCGGTCCGGGACGGCGCGCCCGGGCGCCGTCATCCCCGAATTGCCGAGGAAGGCGCGCTCGCCGATCTCGGCGGCGCCGATCCGCAGCCAGCCGCCGCCGAGCTGGTACGGGGCGACGAGCACGTCGTCGGCGAGGAAGGCGCCGTCGCCGACGGTGGTGAGGCTGGGCATGGCCAGCACCGTGGACACCTCGGCCCCGGCCCCGACCTTCATGCCGAGCGCGCGCAGCCACACCGGGGTGATCAGCCCCGCGTACAGCGGGAAGAGCTTGTCGCGGGCGGCGTCCATGAGTTGGATGACCGTCCAGGACTGCCAGCCGGTCCTGCTGTGCAGCGGGTGCCAGCCGGGCCGCAGGCCGAGGCTGAGCAGCCGGACGGCGGCCAGCAGCAGCGCCGCGTAGGCCAGACCGAAGGAGAGGGTGGCGGGCACCAGCGCGATCAGCGCGCCGCGCAGGGCGGCGCCGAGGCCGCCGCCGGCCGGGATCAGCGCGTACGCCACGGCCAGCGCCGCGAGCGCGGCGACCGCCGGCAGCAGCGTGACACCGAGGCCGCTCGCGCCGTACGCCGCCGCCCAGCGGGCCCGGCGGGCGGGCCGCTGCTTGGGCCAGCGGCGCTCGGCGCGGCCGGTCTTCACGGCGGGCGCGCCCGCCCAGCGCTGCCCGGTCGGCACCTGCCCGGTGACGCTGGACCCGGCGACGATCTGGGCGCGCTTGCCGATCCGGGCGCCCGGGAGCAGGGTGCTGCGGGTGCCGACGACGGCGCCCGAGCCGACCTTGACCTGGCCGATCTCCAGCCGGTCGCCGTCGAGCCAGTAGCCGCACAGGTCGACCTCGGCCTCGACGGCGCAGCCCCGGCCGAGCTTGAGCAGGCCGGTGACCGGCGGCAGCGAGTGCAGGTCCACGTCCGGGCCGATCCGGGCGCCGAGCGCGCGCCCGTACCGGATCAGCCATGTGCCGGACAGGCCGGTCGCGCCGGTGACCTCCGAGAGCCGTTCGGCCGCCCACAGCCGCAGGTGGACATGGCCGCCGCGCGGATGGCTGCCCGGACGCACGCCGCGCAGCAGCAGCCGCGCCCCGCCCGCGGCCAGCGCGAGGCGTCCCGGCGGGGTGAACAGGACGAGGGCGAGTCCGCCGACCAGCCACCAGGACGCGGTCGGCGCCCACGGGTAGTGCCCGGTGCGGGCCAGCAGATTGCCGAGCGCCAGCAGGCCCGTCGTCCAGCGCAGGCCGACCAGCGCGTACAGCGGCAGCAGCGCGAGCAACTGGACGGCCTGGGCGCGTACCGGCACCGGCGCGATCGCGCGCGCGGCCCGCTCGGTGCGGACCGTACGGTCGAGCGTCCGGGCCAGCTTGCGGACGGTGGGCGCCTGGTAGATGTCGACGACCGCGACGGACGGGAAACGGGTGCGCAGCAGCGTCGTGAGCTGCGCGGCGGCCAGGCTGCCGCCGCCGATCGCGAAGAAGTCGTCGCGCGGCCCGGTGACGGGCACGCCCAGCACCTCGGTCCACTGCTCGGCGACCCACGCCTCGGTGCCGCTCATGGGCTCCGCGCCCTCCTCGGGCACGGGCGCCGCCGACTCCGGCAGCGGCCACGGCAGGGCGGCCCTGTCCACCTTGCCCGACGTCCGGGTCGGCAGCGTCTCGACGACGGCGAGGAGCGGTACGAGCGCGGCGGGCAGTTTCGCGGTCAGCGCCGCGACGGCGGCGGCCCGGTCCCAGGCGGGGGCGGGGGCGATGTCGGTGGCGGGCGGCTGCTCGGGGTCCCGGGCGGGCCGCGGGTCGGTCGCGCCCGGCGCGGCGCTGCCCGCGTCGGGCACGGTGTCCGGGTGTCCGGCTGCCGCGCTGGCCTGCGCGTCGGTCGTGCCCGGAACGACTTCCGTGGCCTCGGCGTCTTCGGCGCCCTGGGCGCCCTGGGTGCCGTCCGCCAGGACGACGTAGCCGACCAGGAGCTGATTGCCGCGGCGCGTCGTACGGACGGCGGCCGCGGCGCCCGCGACGCCGGGGAGGGCCTGGAGCGCCGCGTCGACCTCGCCGAGTTCGATACGGCGCCCGCCGAGCTTGATCTGTTCGTCGGCGCGGCCGAGGAAGAGCAGGCCCTCGGGCTCGGCCCGGACGAGGTCGCCGCTGCGGTAGGCGCGGCGCCAGCCCAGGGATTCCAGCGGCGCGTACTTCTCCGCGTCCTTCTCGGCGTCCAGGTAGCGGGCCAGGCCCGCGCCGCCGATGATCAGCTCGCCGCTGCCGCCCATCGGGACGGGCTCGCCCGCCTCGTCCACGACGGCCAGCTCCCAGCCGTCCAGCGGCAGCCCGATCCGTACGGGACCGTCGCCGGTCAGCGGCGCGGCGCAGGCGACGACGGTGGCCTCGGTCGGGCCGTAGGTGTTCCAGACCTCGCGGCCCTCAGTGACCAGGCGTTCCACCAGCTCGGGCGGGCACGCCTCGCCGCCGAAGATCAGCAGCCGCACCTCGTTGAGGGCGTCGGCGGGCCACAGCGCGGCGAGCGTCGGCACCGTGGAGACCACGGTGATCTCCTGCTCGGCCAGCCACGGGCCCAGGTCGCTGCCGCCGCGCACCTGCGAGCGCGGCACCGGCACCAGGCAGGCGCCGCCGCGCCACGCCAGCCACATCTCCTCGCAGGACGCGTCGAAGGCCACCGACAGGCTCGCCATCACGCGGTCGCCCGGCCCGATCGGCTCCTCCTGGAGGAACAGCGCGGCCTCGGCGTCCACGAACGCCGCCGCGTTGCGGTGCGTCACGGCCACGCCCTTGGGGCGGCCGGTGGAGCCGGAGGTGAAGATGATCCAGGCGTCGTCGTCGGGTGCGGGGCGCCGGTTCGCCGCCGCCGTACCGGCCCGGGCCGCGGTGATCGTCCGGTCCGCGCCCAGCACGGCCGCGACCTCCGCCTCCCCGAACACCAGCTCCGCGCGCTCGTCGGGGTCCTCGGCGTCCACCGGTACGTACGCGGCGCCCGCCGCCAGCACCGCGAGGATGCTCACGTAGAGGTCGTTGGTGCCGGACGGCACGCGGACGCCGACGCGGTCGCCGGGCCCGATGCCGGCCGCGGCCAGCGAGCGGCGCAGCGTCTCGACCTCGGCGGCCAGCGCGCGGTACGTCAGCGCGGTGCGGCCGTCGTCCAGCGCGGGTTCGTGCGGGTGCGCGAGGACGGTGGCGTCGAGGACGTCGAGGAGGGTGCGGGGCGGGGCGGCGGCGCGGCCGGGGAAGTGGGCGCGCGGGGCGGCGTCCTTCACCATGGTGTCGCTCATGACGGCGTCGGCCGTGGCCTCGGTCACCGCCGCGTCGAGCACGACGAGGCCGTCACTGTCCGTCGCCGGACCGGCCGTGTCGAGTCCGCCCATCAGCAGGTCCACGTCCACGTCCCGCAGCGGGTCGCTCTGCACCCTCAGATTCATGCGCTCCTCGTCCCTCGTCCCCCGTACGGGGCCCGGCACCCGGCTCCGGGCCGCGCGTCGCGGCCCCCTTCCGAGGCCCCGCCCGCACCGCCCAAAGCCGACAAGCCGACCAATCGTACGGGCGCGCCGCCGGCCCCGCCTCCCGGGCGTTTTCGGCATGCTCATGTTTCCGGGGTGTTCCGGAACCCTCTCCTGGGTCCTCTGACCTGCGAGGGATGGCTGTCTTCCGCACACTCTTCTGACGCTTCGTCAGGGGACGGAAACGTGCCGCACCACACACCGGGAGGCGGCGATACGGGCCCGCGGGCGGGGCCGTTGGAGCCGTGCGCGCCGTCCCCGCGCCCGCCTCAGCGGGCCGGCCGCCGCACCCAGGGGGCGAAACGCTGGCCGGGCGCCGCGTCCTCGCGCCAGTGGCGCGGCACCAACTCGGCGACGACATCGAGGCGTTCCGCCGCGATCAGGCAGCGCGCCGGCCGCGTGCCGCCCGCGTCCGCCTCGAAGGCGGCGAGTACGGGCGGCCGTTCACCGAGCAGTTCGGTGACCCTGCGTGACTCCTCGGGTGTGGGCGCGTGGAATTCGGTGTCGTGGAAGGCGGCCGGGCAGCTCACGTAGAGCGGCGAGGCGAAGGTCAGCTCCAGCTCGTGGTGGTGGCTCAGGTCGTACCCGGCCGCGAGGCGCGGCTCCCCGCCGTTCCAGGCCAGGACGTCCCAGTCCCACCAGGACCCTTCGGGGAGGCGGACGGCGGCGTACGGCTGGTCGGCGGCCATGCCGACACGTTACGGGGGCGGGGCCGGGCCGCTCCCCGGGTTTTCCCTCCCGGCCCTCCCGGCCGCCGCTTCGGTGAAGCGGCGCGCGAGGGCCGCGAAGGCGTCCGCGAGCGCCGGCGGGCCGACGACGTCGAGCGGCGCGTCGTAGCGGGCGAAGGACGCGGCCAGCGCGGGCCACGACCAGGAGGCGGCGGTGACGCGGCAGCGGTCGGTGGCGACGGGTTCGACGGTCGTGTCGTCGGGGGCGTACGCGGTGACGGTCGCGGCCGGGAGGTGCAGCACGACCTCGCCGCGGCACGGCCAGTCCGCCGTGTCCCCGGTGTTCGCGGCGCCTCGGAAGCGGGCGGCGACGAAGGCCGCCGCGTCGCCGCCGGGCACGGGACGCGGGGTGAAGCGCGGGCCCGTGGGCGTGCGGGGGTCGCGGATCCGGTCGGCCCGGAAGGTGCGCCAGTCGGCCCGGTCCAGGTCCCAGGCCAGCAGATACCAGCGCCCGCCGCGCGCGACCAGGTGGTAGGGCTCGACCCGGCGCGGCGCCGTGGCTTCGCCGGCCGTGCGTGCGGCCTCGTCCGTACGGGCGTGGGCGCGGCGCGGGGGCGTGTCGTCCCGCACCTCGGGCGTACGGACATGGCGCGGGACGGTGTCGTCTCCCGCTCCGGGTGCGGCCTCGTCCGTACGGAGGTGGGCGTCGGCGGGGCGCGGCGCCGTGGCTCCGGCCGCCTTGGGCGCCGCCTCTCCCGGACGGACGTAGTCGAACCGCAGCACCTCCGCCGCGTGGACGGCCGCGCTCAGGGCGGTGAGCACTTCGCTGTCGGCCCGCGCGCCCGGGCGCGGCAGCGCGGTGACGGCGAGGGTGTCGACGCGGTGCCGCAGCCGCGCGGGCAGCACCTGCCGTACGGTCGCCAGCGCCCGTGCCGCCGCCTCCTCGATGCCGGCGCCCGTGGCCGCGGCCATCCGCAGGGCGATCGCGAGGGCGACGGCCTGGTCGTCGTCGAAGAGCAGCGGCGGCAGCCGGGCGCCGGCGCCGAGCCGGTAGCCGCCGTCCGGGCCCTTCACGGCGGCGATCGGATAGCCCAGCTCGCGCAGCCGGTCCACGTCGCGGCGGACCGTGCGGTCGCTGACGCCGAGGCGGGCCGCCAGCTCCGCGCCCGGCCAGTCGCGGCGCGCCTGGAGCAGGGAGAGGAGGGTGAGCAGGCGGGCGGACGTCTTCTGCATACGGCCGATTCTGCCGCGGGTAGCGGACACGTCCTGTCCTGTACGGGTGCGAGCGTGGCGGACGTACCGCCGGAAAGCCCAGCCCCGCAGGCAAGGAGCACCCGCACATGTCCGTCACGACCACCACCCACCTGAACTTCCGCGGCGACGCCCGCGCGGCCCTGGACTTCTACCGCTCGGTCACCGGCGGCCGGCTCACCGCCGTCACGTACAAGGACGCCGGCGCCGTACGGCCCGGGGCCGAGGCCGAGGCGGACTGGGTGATGTGGGGCGAGGTCGCGGGTGCCGACGGCTTCCACGTCATGGCCTACGACGTGCCGTCCGCACTGCCGTGGCAGCCCGGCGAGAACGCCTTCTTCGTCTCGCTGCGCGGCGCCGACGCGGCGGAGATCACCGGGCTCTGGGAGCGGCTGGCGGACGGCGCGACCGTCGTCCGGCCGCTCGGGCCCGCGCCCTGGGCGGCGCTCTACGGGATGCTCGCCGACCGCTTCGGCGTGGTGTGGGTGCTGGACGTCGTCGCGTGACAAAGTCGTCCCGTCCTGGGCGTCCCGGGCCCGTGCTGAGCCTGCGCGCGCTGAACCGCGCGACGCTCGCCCGTCAACTCCTGCTCGACCGGGGCGATGTGCCCGCCCTGGAGGCCGTCGCGCACCTCGGCGGGCTCCAGGCGCAGGAGCCGCAGGAGCCGTTCACCGGGCTGTGGTCGCGGCTGCACGGCTTCCAACCGGCTGATCTGGACGGCTTGCTGACCGGCCGTCAGGTGGTCCGTACGCATCTGATGCGGCGTACGGTCCACCTCGTCACGGCCGCGGACGCCCTGGCCTGGCGGTCCCGGCACGACGCGATGCTGCGGCAGCGCGTACTCGGCACCTACCGCCGCGAGTTGGCCGGGCTCGACCTGGCCGCGCTCGCGGCAGCGGGGCGCGCCGTCATGGCCGACGGGGAGCCGCGCAGCATGGCGCAGCTCACCGCGGCGCTCGCCGACCGGTGGCCGGGCCCGCCGGCCCGCGCCCTCGGCGAGCTCCTCGTCGCCGCCCTGCTCCCGATGGCGCAGGTGCCGCCGCGCGGCCTGTGGCGTACGAAGGGCGGTGTCCGCAACGCGCTGCTGGCCGACTGGCTCGGCCGCGACATCGACCCGCTCCCGGTCGGGGACGACGATGCGGTGGGCCGAACCCTCGTCCGCCGCTACCTCGCCGCGTACGGGCCCGCCGCCACCGCCGACCTGCGCGCCTGGTGCGGTCTCGCGGGGCTGCCCGCCGCCGTCCGTGCCGTACGCCCCGAACTCGTCGCCTTCCGTGACGAGCGCGGCCGCGAACTCCTCGACCTCCCGGACGCCCCGCGCCCGGACCCGGACACCCCGGCCCCGGTCCGTTTCCTGCCCGCCTTCGACAACGCCCTGCTCGGCTACGACGACCGCGCCCGTATCGTCGCCCCCGCCCACCGCCCCCTCTCCGTCTCCGGCGCCCGCGTCGTCCTCACCGACGGCCAGGTCTCGGCCACTTGGACCCTGACCGGTTCCACCTGTCTCATCACCCCCCTGCGCCCCTTCTCCCGCCCGGAACGCGCCGCCGTCCTGGCCGAGGCCCGCGCCCTGACCGCCTTCCTCACCGACGACGCCTCGGACGCGGCCCGCTTCGCGCCGTGAGAGGCTCACGCCCATGAACGAGGCGGCCGACTCCCAGGAGGTGCGGGACTTCCTCACCGGTATCCGGGTGGGGGACGTCCTCGGCGGGAGCGTTGCCGGGATATCGCGGCGGCGCGACCTGGCGGTGCTCCTGGACGGTTTTCCCGCGCGGCCGTTGGGGACGGTGTTCGCCACGGACGTGTCCTGGCTGGGGAGTTCGGCTGCCGCCGTGGAGGTGGGGCAGCGCGTCACCGGCGAGGTGGTCGCTGTGGAGGCCGACCACGGCCGGGTCCGGTTGGCGATGACCGCCACGGAGCACCGGGAGTTGTGGGCGTTCCTCGGTGCGCGGCGCCCGGGCGAGATCCTGTCCGGCACGATCGCGTCGATCGAGACCTTCGGCGTCTTCGTCGCGCTCGACGACGGCCCCGCCCATCCGGTCTTCCCCGGCGTCGGGTTCATCGCCCACCCCGAACTGTCCTGGCGGCGCTTCGAGTCGGCGTCGGACGTCGTACGCGTCGGGCAGCGCGTGGCGTGCGAATTCCTCCAGTTCGACACCTGGAACGGTGAGGCCCGGCTGTCCCTGAAGGCGCTGCGACCCGACCCCTTCGCGGCCTTCGCCGAGGCGTGCCGCGTCGGCCGGCGGCTGCGGGGCCGGGTGACCAAGGTGGTCCCGTTCGGCGTCTTCGTGGAGGTCGCCGAAGGGGTCGAGGGACTGATGCACCGTCAGGAGGACGGCGCTGCCTGGCTCTTCGACGGCGCCGAGCCCGGCGACGAACTGACGGTCGTCGTCATCAAGGTGGACCGGGCGCGGCGCCGGCTCCTCCTCGGCGCTGACGCGGGTCCCGGCGGTGACGTGAACCCCGGCGGTGACACGGGTCCCGGCGGTGACGCGGGCGCCGTGGACGGGCCCGTCAGAACGGCGGCCAATTGAGGAGGGCGGCGTCGGCCAGTTCTTGGAGGTCGGCGCGGGGGACGCCGCCGGCGGCCTGGACGGCGATGCCGTAGCCGATGGTGGTGACGTAGCGGGCCAGCAGGGCCGGGTCGGTGGTGGCGGGGAGATCGCCGTCCGCGACGGCGCGTTCGAAGCGTTCGCGGACGCTGGTGTAGCCGTTGTCCCGCCAGGCGGCGAGGAGGTCGCGGACCTCTTGTGCGGCGTCGCCGGCGCTCAGGGCGCCCTGGACGCCCAGGCAGCCGTGGGGGTGGGCGGGGCGCGTGGTGGTGCGGACGGTGCCGGTGAGGATCGCGGTGGCGACGGCGAGGGCGGTCGGCTCGGCCATGGCCCGGGCCATGTACGCGCTCGGGCCCTCGGTGTAGCGGTCCAGGACCTTGCGGAACAGTTCCTCCTTGTTGCCGAAGGCCGCGTACATGCTGGTCGTGGAGATGCCCATCGCACGCGTCAGGGCGGCGGTGCTCGCGCCCTCGTAGCCGTGCCGCCAGAAGACCAGCATGGCGCGCTCGAGCGCCTCGTCGGCGTCGAAGCCCCGGGGGCGGCCCTTGGCGCCGCTCTCCTTGGTCTGCCTCGTCTGCTGCTTCCCCTTCGTCTCCACGCCCGCACCCTACCTCTTCTGTAGCGATCGCTGCGGAAGTGCTACGGTTCGAATTCTGTAGCGACCGTTGCAGAAGTCGAGAGCGGCATCACGCGTGAGGACGGACGGGCATGACCATCACACTGATCACCGGGGCCAACAAGGGCATCGGCCACGAGACGGCCAGGCAGCTGCTGGCCCTGGGCCACGTCGTCTACGTCGGGGCGCGCGACGCCGAGCGAGGCGAGAAGGCCGCGGCGGCGCTCGGCGCGCGCTTCGTGCGGCTCGACGTGACCGACGACGCCTCGGTGGCCGCCGCACTGGCGGAGATCGACGCGGCCGAGGGCCGGCTCGACGTCCTGGTGAACAACGCGGGCATCCTCGCTGACGGCGCCGTCGACGGCCCCACGGCGCTGCGGGCCTTCGACACCAACGCGGTCGGCGTCGTACGCGTCACCGAAGCGGCCCTCCCGCTGCTGCGCCGCTCCGCGAACCCGGTCGTGGTCACCGTCTCCAGCAGCGCCGGGTCCTTCTGGGCGGTGACCAATCCGGAACGCCCGGAGTACGGCCTGCCGTTGGCGCTCTACTCCGCGTCCAAGGCCGCCGCCACGATGCTCACGGTGCAGTACGCCAAGTCCGAGCCGGGCATCAGGTTCAACGCGGTCGAGCCCGGTACGACGGCGACCGACCTGACGGCCGCCTTCGGGATCGGCCGGCCGGCCGAGGAGAGCGCCCGGGTCGTCGTACGGCTGGCGACGCTCGGCCCCGACGGGCCGACGGGGACCTTCCAGGACGAGAACGGCGTCGTGCCCTGGTGAGCGTGCGGCCGCACCCTGTAGCCGTCAGCATATGTTGACGCGGCGCGGATCGTCAGCATATGCTGACGCCCATGGAAAGCACACTCGCGATCGCCGAGGGTGCCGCCAGCAACGACCCGGACGTCGGGCTCCGTGCGGTGGCCGCCCTGCGGGAACTCACCGAGCGCCTGGAGATCCTCCAGGTCGAGAACGCCAGGAAGCTGGGCTGGTCCTGGCAGGACATCGCCGAGCGGCTGGGCGTGACGAAGCAGACCGTGCACCGCAAGTACGGCCGGATGATGGGGAGGCGATGATGTTCGAACGGTTCACGCCGGAGACCCGCACGGTCGTCGTGCACGCCCAGGAGCACGCCCGCCGGCTCGGGCACACCTCCATCGGCTGCGAGCACCTGCTGCTCGCGCTCGTCGCCGCCGACCAGCCGGCCGCGGCCGTCCTGCGCGAGCACGGCGTGACGCCGGAAGGCGTCGAGCGGGAGATCGTCCGGCAGGTCGGACTCGGCGCGGGCTCCGACGTGTTCGGCACCCGCAACCGTGACGCGCTCGCGTCGATCGGCATCGACCTCGACGCCGTACGCGCCCGCCTGGAGGAGTCGTTCGGGCCGGACGCCCTCGTACGGGCCGACCGCGCCGCCCACTTGGGCGCGCACCCGGTCGGGCCGAGGCGGCGCCGCGGCTCCGTACGCCTCCCGCACTGGCGCCGCCGCCGTACGGACCGCACCGCCGCCCGGGTGCCCGCCCTGCCCGCGGGCGTCACCGGCCGCTACGAAGCGGCCTTCGCCGCCCGTCCCGTCGGCCACATCCCCTTCACGCCGCGCGCCAAGGAGAGCCTCGCCGACACCCTGCGCGAGGCACAGTCCCAGCACGCCCCCCGCATCGGCCTCGACCACCTCGCCCTGGCCCTGATCACCGTCACCAGCGACCCGGCCCGCTCCGTCCTGACCGCCCTCGGCGCCTCCCCCCGCACCCTCCGCACGGCGATCGTCCGCCGCTACGGCGAGGCCAACTGACCGGCTTCGTAGGCCGGTTACCCGGGCCACCCATCTCGGGCCGCCACGGCGAGGACCAGCGCCGCGATGTTCCAGGCGTCGTCCTCGCCGCGGTGGTGGCGGCCCTCCAGAGGGAGGCCGGCGACGCGCAACGCCTCGGCCATGCCGGGGCGTTTGCGCAGTCCGTACGCCTCGGTGAAGACGGCTTTCGCGTTGGTGTGGACGGCGCCGAAGGGGTACGGGACGGCCGCGGCCCGGCACTGGCGGGTGAACTGGTGCCGGTCGTAGTCGCCCCAACTCGCCCACGCCCGCGCCCCGGCCGCGTGGTCCCGGGCCAGCATCCGGCACGCCTCGGCGAACGGCACCCCGCCGTCCACCTCGGCCTGCGTCAGCCCCGTCAGCTCCGTACAGAACCCGCCCACCCGCGACCGCGCCGGCCGCACCACCACCCGATGCCGCCCCACCCGCTCCCGCGCCCCCAGATCCACCACGGTCAGCCCGATCTCGACGATCTCGCTCACCTCCCCGGCCGGCGCCTGCCCCTCCCAGCACGTCGCCTCGACATCAACGACATTCAGCAACTCCCGTTCCCCGTCCATGGAATGAGCGTAGGCAGCGGCCCGGCCGCGTGCCGAACGGTTAAACGCGCCCGTCCGCGCGCGGGCCGGACCTGTGCGCTGCGGTGAGGGAACGTCAGGACGGGGCGGCAGGTGCCGTGGTGGGCTATCTCATCCGGCTGCGTCCGGCGTGACGTGTGCCCAGACGGCCTTGCCTGGGCCCGTACGGGAGTTGACGCCCCACTTGCCCTCGGTGAGGGCGTCGACGAGGTGGAGGCCGCGGCCGGATTCGTCGAGGGGGCGGGGGTCGGTGAGGGTCGGGCGGCGGTCGGCGCGGGTGTCGTGGACCTCGATGCGGACGCCGTCGCCGTCGCGGACGAAGACGGTGCCGATGTCGCGGGCCATGCCCTCGGTGGTGCGTGCGTGCCGCACCGCGTTGGCGATCAGTTCCGACAGGACGAGGAGGGCGCTGTCGGCGAGGGCGCCGAGCTCCCAGTCGTCGAGCAGCGCCGCGAGCTGGCGGCGGGTGCGCCGGGCGGAGAGCGGGGTGCAGGGCCACTGCGTGGCCACTTCCGTGGGGGGTGCGGTCGTTCCCATATGAGGTCCCTCGACGCCGAGTTCGCGCACTGTCTGTGCTCGATCGCTCACACAGTGACGGGGATACGGCTAGCCTCGGAAGGGGTGCCGAATCTCCAGCGGTCCCGTCAAGAAGTGGGGTTGCGCACCATGACCGACTCGCCGGTGCTGGGCGATGAGCAGACCGACCCGCGGAGGGTCTACGGCAACGAGCTGAAGCGCCGCCGCGAGACGGCCGGCCTGTCGCAGGCAGAACTGGGCAGACGGGTGGTGCTGTCGCCGTCGATGATCGCGCACGTCGAAGCAGGTCGCAGGCGTCCACGACTCGATGACGCCAAGCGTCTTGACCAGGCGTTGGGCACCGACGGCTTCTTCGAGCGGTTCCTGCCGACGCTCATCGTCCATCGCTACGTCGACTACTTCAGCGCGGCTGCCGACGCCGAGACCCGGGCTGTCGCGATCTCCGAATTCGCGGCCGTGTTCGTTCCCGGCATCCTCCAGGTCGAGGACTACGCCCGCGCGGCCCTGGAGAAGGCGGCTCCGAACTTCGAGGCCGACGAGGTTGACAAGCACGTTGTCAACAGGCTCGTGCGCTCACGAATCCTCAGCAAGCCGGACGGGCCCGTGGTGTGGGTCGTGCTGGGTGAGGCGGTGCTCCGCACAGTGGTCGGCAGCCGCCGCGTGATGGCTGTCCAACTGCGGCACATCGCACAACTGGGCAGGTCGGGGCGGCTCATGGTGCAGGTCGTCCCGTTCGCCGCGGGCGCCCATCCCGCCATGGGCAGCATGGTGTCCCTGATGCGGTTCACCGAGGAGCCGGAGGCCGCCTACGTCGAGGCCCTATATACGGGCAGCTTCGTGGACGACCCGGCTAAGGTTCAGGGGTTCAAGGAAGCGTTCGATATGGCCAGGGCACTGGGGCTCCCGCCGGGTCCGTCCTTGGACATGATCGAGCAGGTGGCTAAGGAGTACGACGCACCATGACGCACCTCCCTGATGCCTCGGCGCTCACCACGTGGCGCAAGAGCAGCTACAGCGGGACGAACAACGACAGTTGCATCGAGGTCGCGGACGGGCACACGTCGGTGGTGCCCGTGCGCGACAGCAAGGACCCGCAGGGTCCGGCGCTGGTCTTCACGGCTGACGCCTGGTCCGCCTTCGTGGCCGACGTGAAGGCCGGCGTATTCGCGACCGCGTAAAGGAGTACCGCGCACCATGACGACTCGGCACCACCTCCCCGACGCGTCCGTGCTCACCACGTGGCGCAAGAGCAGCTACAGCGGTGGGGATAACGGCAGTTGCATCGAGGTCGCGGACGGGCACACGTCGGTGGTGCCCGTGCGCGACAGCAAGGACCCGCAGGGTCCGGCGCTGGTCTTCACGGCTGACGCCTGGTCCGCCTTCGTGGCCGACGTGAAGGCCGGCGGCTTCGCCGCCTAGGGAGCAGGGAGCAACCCGGGGCCCCGATCGCGTGACGCGGTCGGGGTCCTGGCGTTCGCGCGGGCTCAGGTGTCCAGGAGGGCCGGGACGATGATGTCCTCGCTGGTCAACAGGCGCCGCGAGAGGCCCTGTTCGTAGTGGTAGCGGAGGAAGGTGTCGAGGACGGTGCGGTTCGCGGCGAGGCCGTAGGGCCACCAGTCGTCGCCCAGGAGTTCCAGATTCTCCTCGAAGTGGCGGCTGAACCAGGGGGTGATCACGCCCATGTGCTGCTTGAGGGCGCCGCGCCGGTAGGTGTCCTGGGCGAGTTGCTTGGCCTGGTCGAAGGCGCGGTAGAGGGCGAGCATCAGGTCGGCGCGGGTGGCCAGTTCGCGGGGGACGGCGATGATGTGCATGGCGGGGAAGATCCCGGTGCGCCGGTAGTAGGCGCGCTCGACGGTCTCGTAGTCGGGGAAGAGCCGGGCGATTTTGGTGGAGCCGGCGAGCAGGGCCTGGGGGACGTCGACGGAGATGAGCGCGTCGATCTCGCCGGCTTCCAGCATCGCGCCGAGCGTCTGGTCGTCGGCGGCGTGCCGTACGTCCACGCCCGCCGGCACGGGCTGCGGAATCCAGTCGAAAGCCGGGATGGGGTGGTCGGTGCCGCCGACGACCCAGCGGGACTGATCAGGGGTCAGACCGTACTCGTCGGAGAAGATCCCCTTCATCCACACACCGGGGTCGTGCCCGAACATCGCGAACTCCCCGATGGTCCTTCCCGCGAGGTCCCGCGGCTGCTCGATCCCCGCCGCCGTGTTCACGAAGACGGCCGAGTGGCGGAAGTTGCGGTTCGGGAAGACCGGCAGCGCGAGGAACGGCGAGTCGTCGAGGTCGAAGGTGCGCAGGAAGTAGGTCAGGCCGTATTCGGCGACGTCGTAGCGCCGTTCGACAGTGCGCCGGAAGATGTCCGAGACCAGCGGTGCCGTCTCGAAGGTGGCGTCGACCCCGTCGATCGGGACGCGGCCGTCGAGCAGCGCCGCGGTGTGCTCGTAGGCGTAGGTGGCGATGCGCAGGTGTGCGGGCATGACGAAGCCCTCGCTTCCGTGAATGAGCATTCACTTTTACGGTAGGCTCGTGCGTCACACCGGTCAAGGTGAACAGTCATTCACGTTGGAGGAGGGACGGCCGTGCCACGCCTCACCCCCGAGCGCCGCGAGGCCAAGCGCGCCGAGATCGTGGCGGCGGCGCGCCGCTGCTTCTCGCGCGACGGCTTCCACCAGACCTCGATGCCCGACATCGCCGCCGAGGCCGGCGTCTCGGCCGGGGCGCCCTACCGCTACTTCGCGGGCAAGGACGAGATCATCCTCGCCATCGCCGGGGACGCGTTCCGGCTGGTCTTCGCGCCGATCCAGGAACTGGCCGCCGCCAGCGCGGCGCCCTCGGTCGCCGACCTCGTCACCGCGTCACTCCAGGCCCTCAGCGCGGAGACCGTCACCGACGCCGCGGGACACGACGTACCGGTCGAGGAACTCCTGCGCTGCGCCGTGCAGACCTGGTCGGAGCTGCTGCGCAACGACACCGCGCAGGCCCACGCGCTCGACGGCTTCGAGTCCGTACGCGGCAGCATCGCCGACGCGCTCCGCCGCGGCCAGGCGGCGGGTACGGTGGCGCCCGCCGTGGACCCCGAACGCGGCGCCCGCGTGGTGATGGGCCTGCTGCACGGATTCCTGCTCCAGCGCGTCGCCTTCGGCCTCACCGACACCGCCGCGTTCACCGGTGACATCCGGACGCTTCTCCCGGAGGGCTAACGGGACAGGCGCTCACGGGACAGGGCCGCGGCGAGGCCGTCCGCCAAGGACGTGGTGCCGTAGCGGACGTCGGCGCCCGGCGGGGTGCCGATGCGGCCGGCGTTGTGGGCGTCGAAGAGTTCGGTGATCAGGCCGGCCATGGCGAGGGTGGCGCCGGCCGTGGTGAGGGCGGATTCCCAGGCGGGGCGCGGGGGTTCGAAGGGTGCGATGTCCGTGCCGGTGATCGCGGTGAGGGCGGCGGCGACGTCCAGGGCGGTGGGGCGGTCCGGGCCCTCGACGTGGACGACGCGCGGGGAGTCGGCGGCGGGCGCCAGCAGCAGGTCGGCGGTGAGGACGCCGACATCGGGGGCGTGCACGGTCGGGAAGCGCTTGGTCAGCGGCTGGTGCATGCTCGCGAGGCGGCCGGTGCGGACGGCTTCCGGCACCTGCCGGGCCCAGTTGTGCATGTGCTCGGCGGAGCGGACGAAGGTCAGCGGATTCGGCAGTTCGCCAAGGCGGGCCTCCAGTCGGTGGAAGGGGCCGGTGATGCCGGTGCCGGACGGGAGTTCGGCGCCGTAGTCGGAGACGGCCAGGATCTCGACGGCCGGGGCGGCGTGCAGGCCCGCCACCAGCGCGTCGGTGACGGCCGCCATCCGCGCGGCCGGGTCGTCCGCGCGCGGCGGCAGCGGGCAGATCACCTGCGCCTTGTCGCATCCCGCGACGGCCGCCGCGATGGATGCGGGATCGAGCAGGTCGGCCCGTACGACCGAGGCCGCGCCCTCGATCCGGACGCCCGCCGGATCGGTGCGGACGACGGCCCGGACGGACGCGCCTGCCCGGCCGAGACGGCGGACGGTGGCGGCGCCGACGCGTCCGGTGGCCCCGAAGACAGCGATAGTATGCATATGTAGACGGTAAGCATGTGCGTATCGTCTGTCAACGGATCATCCGCCGGGGCTGATCGCCACGGACGCACGGATACACTGCGGCGCATGTCGGAAGCCGATCGCGAGGACGGAACGGGGCGGGACGACGGGGCGGGGCGGGACGACGGGACGGGGCGCGAGGACCTGGGGGCGATGTTCGCCCGCGTCACCCGACGGCTCGTGGACGCCGAGGCGCCGCTGCTGGCCGAGAACGGGCTGACGATGTGGGAGTACGTCGTCCTGTCCCGGCTCGCCCTGGGCGCCGCGCCCAATCAGCTGACGCTCGCCCGCGAGATCCGGCACGACAAGACGCGGCTGATCAAGCTGCTGGACGACTTGCAGCGGCGCGGCCTCGTCGTACGCCGCCCGGGCGCGGCCGACCGCCGCTCGTACACGGTCTCGCTCACCGACGCCGGGCGCGCGCTCCACGCCCGGGTCCGCGCCGCGATCCGCGCCATGGAGGACGGCTTCCTCGCCGGCCTCGACCCGGCCGAACGCCGTTCCCTGCTCGCGCTGCTGCCCCGCCTCGCCCCCCGGGAGACTCCGGAGATCGCGGAGGACTGAGGGGCGAGGGCGGGGCAGCGGCGGTGAACTCCCGTGTCAGCAGGGGCCGTTGTCGGTCCACACCGCCCAGGACGACGGGTCGCTCGGTACGGCGCTGGTCGAGTAGTACGTCGAGGTGTACTTGTGGCCGTTGTACGAGACGACGTCGCCGGGCACGTATGAGGTGGACGAACTCCAGGCGGTCGGGCAGCCGTTGGCGGGCCCGCCGCCGTCACCCGCGGTCGTGGCGGTGACCGCCGGTGACGCGGTGCCGAGGGCGCCGGAGGAGGTGACCGCGGCGACGGTGTAGCTGTACGTGGTGCCCGCCGTGAGACCGGTGTCGGTGAAGCCGGTGCCCGAGGTGGTGCCGACCTGGGTGGCGCCGCGCCGGACGACGTACGAGGACGCGCCGCTCACGCCCGTCCAGGACAGCGAGACGGAGCTGCCGGTGGTCGCCGTGACGTGCACGCCGGTGGGCGCGCCGAGCGGCGGGGGCGGCGGGGGAGTGCCGCCGGAGGAGACGAACTGCCAGGTGATACCGGTGATCACCCCGGTGCCGGTCGGCGCGTATTCGGTGAACGCGGGCTGGCTGAGGTCGATGTGCGTCGCGTCGCACGTCGGGCACTTGTCGGCCACCGGGACGGTGATGGTGTGGCCGTTGTAGGTGACCTGGACCGAAATGCCCTGGCACAGCGGGTCGTTGTTGGGATTGGCCGACGTCCACCACTGGTACGACACCGCGACCAGATACTGCGTGGACGCGTCGATCTGCGTCCCGCACGCTCCGTAGCCGACATCGTTGTAGTAGGTCGCTTCGCCGGTCATCGGCTGGCCGATCGGGATCGCGGCCGACGCGCTGCCGCTGACGAACAGCAGCAGTGCCGCCGCGCCCGCGATGCCGCCGCCGATCCAGTGCCGTATCCGTCGGCCGATACCTGCCCGTCGGCCGATCCGTATCCGTCGGCCGGTCTGTATGTGTCGGCCGGTCCGGCCCGTACGTGGGGGGATGCGCACTTACCTCTCCTCTGCGTCTGGTCAGTTGGTCAACTCTGAACAGGGCGTTGCGAGTTGGGGCGTCCGTACAGCCATGAATGTACGCGAGCAGCCGGTCCCGGCGGGGGCGGAGACCGTTAAATGTCTAGACCTTGTCGGTGGCCGTTCATCGGATGGGGCGGGACGGCGTGCACCGCGCTGTGCGCCGGGGCAGACTGCCCCATGGCCGTTTCGCCCTCGCCGTCATCGTCGCCGCCGCCCTCGCCCTCGCCCTCGCCCTCGTCGTCCGTGCCCGCCGTACCCCTCGCCGTCGACGAGCACGGCAACCGGCTCGTGTCGTTCACCTTCGGCGTCGAGCACGTGCTCCCCGACGGCGCGCCGATGCCCATGGCGCTGACCGCGCTGTGGCACGGCGGTGAGGTCGTCGTCGTCCGTGACCGCGAGCGGGACCAATGGGAGCTGCCCGGGGCGCAGTTGGAGCCGGGGGAGAGTCCGCGCCAGGCGGCGGTCCGCGAACTCGCGGAGGAGACCGGGCAGGTGCCCGGCAGGCCGCTGCGGTTCGTCGGGTGGGCGGGATTCCTGCTCGGACCCGGGCGACGGGCCGAGTACGGCGCTCTGTTCACCGGTCCCGCCGCGTGGCGGCGCGCCTTCCCCGCCGTCCGGTCCTACGACGAGATCGCGGCGGCGCGCTGGTGGGACCTGACCGCGCCGCTGCCCGGACGGGTCTCGGGCATCGACCGCTACCTGGCGCTGCTCACCCGCCCGGAGAACGCGGCCTGAACCGGCCCCGCTCGCCCCGCCGTCAGGCGCGTTCGGCGTCGGCCTGGGCCAACAGGCCGTCCACGAACGCCTGGAGGCCGACCGGATACGTGTCCCGTACGGCCAGCGTGCGCCAGCGTGCGCCGAGGGCGGCCAGGTGGGGGACGCGGTCCGCGTCGAACACCGTGCGGAATTCGGGGAGTCGGCCCTCCTCGACGCGGCGCGCGGTGTGCGCGCGGACCAGGATCTCGCCGACGGTGTAGTACCAGATGCTGCGGAAGAGGCGTACGGACTGCTCGGGCGTGCAGCCGTGCTCGTCGGCGCCGGCCAGGATGCCCTCGACCATCCACAGCGCGGACTCGTCGAGCAGGCCGACGAAGCCGTCCGTGGTCAGCACCTCGGCCGCCCACGGCCAGGACGCGAGCGCGTCGTGCATCGCGGCGGCGGCGACGACGATGCGGTCGCGCGGCCCGTCCGGCAGCGGCGGACGGTCGAGCCGGCCGACGTGGTACTCCAGCAGCTGGACCAGCAGATCCTCCTTGTCGCGAATGTGGTGGTAGAGCGTCGTCGCGCCGACGCCCAGCTCGGACGCGAGGCGGCGGATCGTGAGCTTGTCCCAGCCGTCGCGGTCGATGAGGCGCCGGGCCGCCGTGAGGATCTCCGCGCGGGAGGTCACGGGCGGGCGGCCGGTGCGGCCGGTGGGCGCGGCGGAGGAGGACATGGACTCCATCATGCCGCCAAGCCGGGCGGGGCCGCGCCCGCAGGTCCCGGGCCGCGCGCCAAAACCCCCGCTGACCTCGTCCGATTTACGGCAGCCGCTTCCGATGCTACTTTCGGAACACGTTCCTAAAGTCAGCGGGAAGTCGAGAAATGGGGGTCGGCGATGACCGGCACAACGAATGACGCGGGTGTTCCGAGGGCGCGGGGCGGCACTCCGCGCACGCCGCCGGACGGGAAGGCGGAAGCGGCCGGCGTACGGCCCGGCCTCACGCTCGCCGTGGTCGCCGTCGTCCAGTTCATGGTGTCGCTGGACATCTCGGTCGTGAACGTCGGACTGCCGCAGATCGCGACCGGCCTCGGCTTCGACGCGGTCGGCCTGACCTGGGTGATCCACGCGTACGCGCTCACCTTCGGCGGTCTGCTGCTGCTCGGCGGCAAGGCGGCCGACCGCTACGGCCGCAAGCGGATGCTGCTGCTCGGCCTCGGCCTGTTCGGGCTGGCCTCACTGGCCGGCGGCCTCGCCCAGGCGCCCGGCCAGCTCGTCGCGGCCCGCACCGTCCAGGGCATCGGCGCCGCCGCGCTCGCGCCGGCCGCGCTGTCGCTGCTCACCGCGACCTTCCCCTCGGGGCGGGAGCGGGTGCGGGCCTTCGGTGTGTGGAGCGCGACGAACGCGGCGGGCGGCGCCTTCGGCGTCGTCATCGGGGGTGTGCTGACGCAGTACGCCAGTTGGCGCTGGGTGATGCTGGTGAACGTGCCGATGGCGCTCGGCGCGATGGCGCTGGCCTGGCGCGGGGTGCGCGCGGCGCCGCCCGCCGCGCGCGGCTCCCGGCCCGATGTGCTCGGCGCCGTACTGGCCACCGCCGGGATGACGCTGCTGGTCTTCGGCGTGGTCCGTACCGACCGGCACGGGTGGACCTCGGCGGCCACGCTCGGCACGCTCGCGGCGGCCGTCGTCCTGCTGGCGGCCTTCGTGGCGGTGGAACGCACGACGGCGCGTGATCCGCTGATCCGGCTCGGGCTGTTCGCGAACCGCTCGGTCAGCGGCGCCAACGCCTTCAACCTGCTGGTCGGCATGGCGATGACGCCGTCCTTCTACTTCGCCTCGCTCTACCTCCAGGAGATCCTCGGGCACGGTCCGGCGATGACCGGGGTGATGTTCCTGCCCTTCACCTTCGGGCTGATCGCCGGGTCCGTCCTGGCGGTGAAGCTCGGCTACCGCGTGCCGCCGCGCATCCTGCTCGTCGCGGGCGGGCTGCTCGGTACGGTCGGCTTCGCGTGGTTCGGGATGATCAGCGCGGACGGCAGTTTCGCCGCCGACATCCTCGGGCCGTCGATCGTCGCCAGCGTCGGCTTCGGGCTCTGCCTCGGCCCGGTCGTCTCCATCGCGACGGCCGGCGTCGCGCCCCACGAGACCGGCACCGCCTCGGGCCTGCTGAACAGCTCCCGCCAGATCGGCGCCTCCCTCGGCCTCGCGGCCCTGGGCACCGCGGCCCAGCGCCGTACGGGCCACCCCGTCACCCTCCACTCCCTCAACTCCGGCTACGCCCTCGGCCTCACCCTCGGCGCCGCCCTCCTCCTCGCCGCGGTCACGGTCGCCCTGACCGCCCTCCGCCACACCCCGGCGCCGACCCCCACCCCCACCGCACCGACCCCCGAACAGGCACCCGCCTGAGCCGGGCGACTTCCCGGCCCTCCCCTTCGGAGGGTCGGGAAGGCGTCAACTTCAGGCGGAAGTCTTCCCATTCGCACACTCATGGATTGTCATGGACACGATGCGCCTGGTGTCACAGGCGTCCCATGAGCCCCGAGAGGATCGGATGAGCGTGCGAAGTCTGAGGTCAACGGCGGCTGTGTTCGCCGCGAGTGCGGCGCTGGTGCTGGGTGGTGCGGGGCTGGGGACGGCCGCCGCGGCGGGGGCGGGGGAGGACGGGGTGGCCGCGCCGGCGGCCGCGGCCTGCAACTCGGCCGCGGTGTCCGGGCGGACGGTGAGCGGGGCGCTGCCCGCGGCGCAGGTGCGGGAGGAGCTGGGCGGGCTCACCGCGCAGCACCGGGCGCAGTACGGCGGAAGCGGAAGCGGCATCGCCGGCAAGGGGCCGCTCGGTGTGCGGGCCACGGCGGTCAAGCCGCTGCTGGACATCCATCCGGCGCAGGGCACGTCCTTCAAGTCGCTGTCCGGAGCGGACGGTTCGTGCGCGACACAGTCGGTGTCCACGACGCTGACCGTGCACGACAGCGGCACGACGATCTACACGCCGACGATGTACCCGCCGGGCGGCTCCTGCGTGGAGCTGGTGACGGTGTACACGCGGTCGGTGCGCTCCGTCTCCGCCTGGGACTGGTGCCGCAGCGTCAACTTCGCCGCGTCCGTACCGATCGACAGCAATTTCCTGACCACGTACACCGGCGGCAGTGGCGCCTACACCGGCCGGGTGATCAGGACGAACGCGGCGAACAACACGTGGTCCGCGGCGCTGTGGAACTACTCCACCGGCCGCTGGGACACGCTGTTCACGCAGTCCGGCACCAATCAGTCGGGCCGCACCGACGGCTGGGACATCGAGGAGCTGTACTCGACCGTCGGGTCCAACGGCCAGGCGTCGTCCTGCACCGACATGGCGGGCCTGACCTTCGAGTCGTCCGGCATCTCCGTACGGGTCAACGGCACCTGGTCGGCGGCCACTTCGGCCAACTCCGACACGCACTACGACTCGGGCGCGGGCGCGTTCTACTGCCCGACCCGCAGCTATCAGATGGTCACGCCGTACACGCACTGGAAGGCGGTGGGCTGAGCCCCGAGGCGAAGGAACTCAGCGCCGCTTGAAGGTCTGGGGTCCGCCGGAGCCGCACGGCTCCAGGCGGATCCCGGTGCCGCCGCCCAGCACGCTCACGCACAGGGAGGCGTTCTTGGAGTAGACGGTGTCGCCGCGCATCGCGAACTTCTGCGCGACATTGCCGCTGCAGTTGGCGACCTGGACGACCGTGCCGGGCGTCGTGGCGCCCCACGCGGCGTCCATGCACAGGCCCTTGACCTGGATCGTGCCGTCCGGGGCGATGTGCCAGCGCTGCACATCACTGCCGTCGCAGGCGGCGAGCACCAGCGGCGTACCGTCCGTACCCGCCGTCGCGCTCAGGCACTTGCCCGAGGCGGGGTTCTTGAAGGGGGCGCCCGGCGTCTTGCCCGAGCCGCCCGCCGTCCCGGTTCCGGTGCCGTTCCCGGGCCCGTTCCCCGCGGACGGCGGTACGGACGCACCCGCCGCCGTGGTCGGTGCCGTCGCCGAAGGGGCCTGCGCCGAGGGCGAGTCGGCGGTCCCGCCCGCCGACGGCGTCTCCGCCGCCGTGGTGCCGGCGGCGTGCGCGACCGGCTCGGAGGACGAGCCGGAGGTGCCGAGCGCGATGCCCATGCCCGCGCCCCCGAGGCACACCACGGCGACGATGCCCGCGATGACGGCCCGGCGCCGGGTGACGGCGCGGCCCGTACGGGCGGTGCGGCCGCCCACGGTGGCGTCCGGCGCGGCGGCGGCCTCGACGGGCACGGGCGGCGGCTCCACGGGCGCGTCCGGGTGGTGCGCCACCCGCTCGTCCAGCAGACCGGTGTCCACGTATCCGGCGGCGTCGACGGTGAACCGCCAGCGCGGCTGGTCGGTGCGGCCCACGACGACGACCGCCCAGCGGCCGCCCGCCTCGTCGGCCAGCCGCTGGTAGCGCTCGCGGTCCCGCCCGCCGGGCGGCGCGGCCAGCACCAGCACCCCGCCGGGCCCTTCGTCCAACTCGGCGGCGGCGTCCGCCGGTTCCTCGGGAGCACTCTCGGACGTGGCCTCCGGTCCCGCCGAACCACCCGCCTCCGCCGCGGACTTGAAGCCGACCTTCACCACCCGTACGTCCCGCGACCACGGGCTCGTGGCCAGTTCGTGCGCCCAGTCCTGGGCCAGCGCCCTGGCCGTGCGCGCGTCGCCCTCCAGGCCGATCAGGCCGCCCGCCTGCCCGAGGTTGAGCAGCACGAAGCCCTCGCTGGTGCGGCCGAGCGGCACAAGACGCGGGTACGGGTCGGCCAGCGACTCGGCGACGCCCGCGCTCTGCAGCCGGCGCAACGGCGCCTGCCAGACGCGCCCGTCCTGGTCGGCGGTCCATCCGGCCGGCGGGCGCTGGTCGGGGGTGCGCAGATGGAAGCGGACCGACTCGGCGCCGACGACCACCACATGGGCCACCGGCACCGGCCGGTTCTCCCGGTCGCACGCGGTGGCCAGGACGCGGATCACCCGGTCGACCGTCCACAGACCGTGGTCGGCGCGCCGGTCGGCGGCCGGGCCCGGCCCGGTCCGCCGCGAACGGCGCAGCCGCGCGGCCCAGTTGGCGCGGCGGGCAGGACGATCGGCGGTTCGGGTCGGCGGGGTCACCAGGAACTCCTTCGCTCGCATCGTCTGCACCGACGCGTCGTCACCGTCGGCACGGCCGTCGTGGCCGTCAGAGCCGTCAGGGCCGGCACGTACGGAAGCCGGGCCGCGCGGCCCGCGTGTCGGCCCGCGCGTGTCGGCCCGCTGAGCACCGTCGCCGGCCCGCACGCGTCGGCCCGCTGAGCACCGTCGTCGCCCGCGCCCGGGGGTGTCAACGCCGACTCCCCGCAGGCGGCGGCCCGTTGGGCCCCTGGGCCCAAGTGCGGGCGCGGGCCCTGGACCGGCGCTCGGCGGCGTTCCTAGCATCGGCGGCGTCCGTGCCAAGCGTGCCGCCGCGTACCGGCAGGCCCGGCAACGTCAGAAGGGACGCACCATGACGAATCTGAACATCACGTACCAGGAGATGTCGGACAGCGCGAGCAAGATGCGCAACAACAAGGCCGACATCGACCAGAAGCTCACCGAGTGCAAGAACATCGTCGACACCCTCACCGGTTCCGGGTTCGTCACGGACCAGGCGTCGGGCCGCTTCGACGAGGTGCACACCGAGTTCGTCACGTCGGCGAACCAGGCCATGGAGACGCTGGACCAGCTCTCGTCCTGGCTCGACAAGGCCGTGGACGCGATGCAGGACATGGACACCCAGCTCGCCGGTTCGCTCAACCAGAAGTAGCGGCACCCGCAGCAGCCGAGCCGCCGCGCGTGCGGCCGACCCAGGAGGGGGTGGGCACATGCCCATGATGATCACCATTGCCCGGCACCCCGACTGGTCGGCCGACGTCGCGGTGGACGCCGATCCCACCACACCGCTGCGCGACGTCGTCAAGAATCTGCTGGACAGCCTCGACGGCGACCGGCCCCCGGCGGCCGTGATCCCGAACGGCGGCCCCGGTGTCGGAGCCCCCGCCGTCTACCTGGCCGACCGGCCGCTCGACCTGTCGCTGCCGCTGGCCGGCAGCGGCATCCACGACGGCACCGTGCTGTGGCTGGACGCGCCGGGGCCCGCCGAGGCCGCGCCCGAGGGCCTGGTGACCGTCCGGGCGGTGGCGGGCACGGGCGCCGGACGGGTCTGGTACCTCGGCGCGGGCGAGTACCGCGTCGGCTCGGGCCCCGACTGCCAGGTGGACGTGGGCGGCGAACAGCCGTCGACGGCCGCCGTCGTACGGATCTCGCTCGGCGCGGCCGTACGGCTGCGGGCCGTCGGGCACTCCGCGCGGCTGGACCGCGCCGCGCTGCCCGACCACGACGTGCCGTGGCCGGAGACGGCCCAACTCCTCCTCGGCGACACCTTCTTGGAGGCGCACCCGCTGCTGCGCCCGGACGCCGTCGTGGAACCCTCGCCGGACGGCGAGTATCTGGACTACAACCGGCCGCCGCGCCTGCTGCCCCCGGTGCAGCACACCGCTTTCCGGCTGCCGGCCCAGCCCCGGCCGCCCGCGCTGAACGCGATGCCGTGGCTGACGGCGGCGCTGCCCGCCGTGCTCGGCGCCGTCATCGCGATGCTCTTCCACAATGTGATGTTCCTGATGTTCGCGGCGATGTCACCGGTGATGATGCTCGGCAGCTGGTACAGCGGGCGGCGCCAGGGCCGGATCAGTCACCGCCGCCAAGTCGCCGAGTACAACGCCCAGTTGGCGGCGACCGAGGCGGACATCGCCGCCGCGCTCGACCAGGAACGCCTCGACCGCAGGTCGGCGAGCCCCGACCCCGCCGAGCTGCTGGTGATCGCCACCGGGCCGCGCGCCCGGCTGTGGGAGCGCCGCAGGACCGACCCCGACCATCTGCTGGTCAGGGTCGGCATCGCCGACCTGCCGACCGCGATCGCCGTCGAACAGGGCGACGGCCAGCGCCGGGCTCGCGACCTGCGCGCCGCCCCCGACGTGCCCGCGGCCTTCTCCGTCGCGGAGGCCGGTGTCGTCGGCGTCGTCGGCCCCGACGGCTGGCCCCGGCACATGGCGCGCTGGCTCACCGGCCAGCTCGCCGTCCTCCAGAGCCCGCGTGACGTACAGCTGTACGTGCTGACCGACCCGGCGGGTGAGGCGCTGTGGGAGTGGGCGGCGTGGCTGCCGCATTCCCGGCCGATGCTCGGCCAGCAGGCCCTGTCCCTGATGGGCGCCGACGCCGAGACCCTCGGCCGCCGCGTCGCGGAACTCACCGAACTCATCCACGTACGCCAGCAGGCCCGGCTCAACGCGGGCGCCGGCGCGGCCTTCGCCGACCCCGACGTCGTGGTGCTGATGGACGGGGCGCGGCGGCTGCGCGCGCTGCCCGGTGTGGTGGCGATCCTCCAGGAGGGCCCGGCGGTCGGCGTCTACAGCATCTGCGTGGACGCCGACGAGCGCACCCTGCCCGAGGAGTGCGCGACCGTCGTGGTCGGCGGCGCCGGACGCCCGGCGTCGGTACGGCGGCAGCGCGCCGCGCGGATCGACGGCATCGTCGCCGACGAGGTCCCCGACAGCTGGTACGCGGCGGCCGGACGCCGGCTCGCGCCGCTGCGCGACGTCAGCGAGAGCCAGGGCGACGCGGCGCTGCCCGGATCCGCCCGGCTGCTGGAGATCCTGGGCCTGGAGGACCCGTCGCCCGCCGCGATCGCGGCCCGCTGGCGCTCGTCCGGCCGCGGTACGAAGGCGGTCGTCGGCTACTCGCTGAACGGCCCCTTCGCCCTCGACCTGGTCAACCACGGCCCGCACGGCCTGGTGGCGGGCACCACCGGTTCCGGCAAGTCGGAATTCCTCCAGACGCTGGTCGCCTCGCTCGCCGTCGCGAACCGCCCGGACGCCATGACGTTCGTACTGGTCGACTACAAGGGCGGCGCCGCGTTCAAGGACTGCGTCGACCTGCCGCACACCGTCGGCCTGGTCACCGACCTCGACCCGCATCTCGTCGAGCGCGCCCTGACCTCGCTGAGCGCCGAACTCACCCACCGCGAGCACCTGTTGGCGGCGGCCGGCGCCAAGGACCTGGAGGACTACCTCGACTACGCGGCCCGCCGCCCCGGCCTCACCCCGATCCCGCGGCTGCTCATCGTCATCGACGAATTCGCCTCCATGGCCCGTGAACTGCCCGACTTCGTCACCGGGTTGGTGAACATCGCCCAGCGCGGCCGCTCGCTGGGCATCCACCTGATCCTGGCCACGCAGCGCCCGTCCGGTGTGGTGTCGGCGGAGATCCGCGCCAACACCAATCTGCGGGTGGCGCTGCGCGTCACCGACGCGGGCGAGTCGACCGACGTCATCGACGCGCGCGAGGCCGCCGGCATCACCGCCGCCACCCCGGGCCGCGCCTACGCCCGCCTCGGGCACTCCTCGCTGATCCCGTTCCAGACCGGGCGGGTGGGCGGCAGGCGGCCGGTCGCCGACCGGGGCGCGGCGACCGCCGTGCCCTTCCTGCGGCCGGTGTCCTGGCTGGACCTCGGGCTGCCCGCGCCGCAGCGCCCGCACACCGTCGCCGAGACCGACGAGATCACCGACCTGACCGTGCTGGTCTCCGCGATCGGCCAGGCCAACGACATGGTGGGCGTCCCCGCGCAGCGCCGCCCCTGGCTGCCGCCGCTGCCGCTGTCCGCGGTGGTCGACCTGTCCGCCGACCCCGAACGCGGCTCGGGCAAGGACCCGTCCTTCTCCTGGGCCATCCAGGACCTGCCGATGCGGCAGCGCCAGGAGACGGTCACCGTGGACCTGGCGACCTTCGGCCATCTGCACATCATCGGCGCCCCGCGCTCGGGCCGGTCCATGGCGCTGCGCACCTTCGCCGCCGCCGCGGCCAGCCAGTCCACCGTCGCGGACCTGCACCTGTACGGGCTCGACTGCGGCAACGGCGCACTGCTGCCGCTGACCCGGCTGCCGCACTGCGGCGCGGTGGTGCAGCGCACCGAGACCGACCGGGCCGCCCGGCTGCTCAAGCGGCTGCACGCCGAGGTGCAGTCCCGGCAACGCCTGCTCGGCGAGGGCGGGTTCGCCGACATCACCGAACAGCGCGCGGCCCGCCCGACCGGCGAACGCCTCCCGCACATCGTGCTGCTGCTCGACCGCTGGGAGGGCTTCATGGGCACCCTCAGCGAATACGACGGCGGCGCGCTCACCAATCTGGTGCAGACCCTGCACCGCGAGGGCGCCAGCGCCGGTGTGCACCTGGTGGTCGCGGGCGACAACATGCTGCTCAGCGGCCGGATGAGTTCGCTGTGCGACGACAAGCTCGTGCTGCGCCTTTCCGACCGCAGCGACGCGGGCCTCGCGGGCCTCAACTCCCGCAAGATCCCGGAGAATCTGCCGCCCGGCCGCGGCTACCGCGCGGGCAGCGCCGTCGAGACACAGGTCGGCCTGATCGCCGACGACCCGGCGGGCCCCGCGCAGGCCGCCGCCGTCCACGCGCTCGGCGCCCGGCTCACCGCACGCGAGGCCGACGTCCCCAAGTCGGCCCGCCCCAACCGGATCGCGGTACTGCCCACGCAGCTGTCCTTCGCGCAGGCGTGGGACATGCTGGAGGCCGAACCCGGCCCGATGTGGGCGCTGCTGGGCGTCGCGGGCGACGATCTGGAGCCGGTCGGCGCCGATCTGATGGGGGATCAGCCGACGTTCCTGGTCGCGGGCCCCTCGCGCTCGGGCCGCAGTACGGCGCTGAGCGTGATGACGGAGTCGCTGCTGCGCGGCGGCACCGAGGTCGTGATCGGCGCCCCGCTCAACTCCCCGCTGCGGGCGTTCGCGGGCCGGACGGGCGTGCGCGGTGTCATCACCGCGGACGCGCCCGCGGAAAGGGAGTTCGCCGATCTGCTCGACCCCGGCGAGGGCCCGGTCGTCCTGGTCGTGGACGACGCCGAGACCTGGCGCGACCTGCCCTGCCGGGACT
The DNA here is from genome assembly GCF_900112845.1 of Actinacidiphila alni. GTDB lineage: Bacteria > Actinomycetota > Actinomycetes > Streptomycetales > Streptomycetaceae > Actinacidiphila > Actinacidiphila alni. The sequence goes on along the minus strand of NZ_FONG01000002.1, from coordinate 47,236 downwards.
GGCTGAAGGCGTTCGTGAAGAAGGCGGCCGGCGCGAAGCGCGGGGTGATCCTCGGCGGCGACGTCGCCTCCGTCGCGATGGGCTTCTCCGGCTGGCAGTCGGAGGTCAAGCGCAACCGGCGCGGCGCCCTGCTGTCGCCGCCCACCCTCAACGACGGCGACCTGGTGGGCGTACGGCTGTCCCGCTCGCAGCTCGCCTCCCGCGTCGTGCCCGGCGCGGCCCTGGTCCACCTGGGCAGCGGCAGTGTGCTGCCCGCCCAGATCCCCTCACCGGCACCGGCCGGTGACCAGACCGGCGGGCCCGCGCCCGCCCCCGACACCCCGGAGCGGTGATGGCAGACCTCGTGGTGCAGGACCTCCAGGCCCTGGCGAACGACCTCGGCGAGCTGATCGGCCAGTTCGAGGGCGCGCTGGACTTCCAGAACGACGACAAGGGCCTGTGGGGCCAGCTCAACGCCAACCTCTCGATGGGCGACTTCGCCGACAACTGGACCGTCCACCGCGACGACATGGTCAAGAGCATGAAGAGCCTGCGGGACAAGGTGTCCAAGGTCGACGAGGCGTGGGCGCAGGCGGACCAGCAGCTGCTGGACACGTTCAAGGACGCCTGAGCACCGGGACGTCCGAGGAGTTCGAGGAGGAGGAAGCACGCATGTCCGTCAGACATCTCGACTGGTCGCCGCTGGACCTGGACTCGGACCCCGTCCACGCCGACCTCGACGTGGTCAGCGGCGCGCAGACCCGCTACCAGCACATCGCCGACACCATCGACGACGCGATCACCAAGCTCCAGCGGATCGTCGACACCAACAGCGACAGCCTGGCGGGCCAGTACGTCGAGGGCCTCAAGTCCGAGGCGGGCACCGTCAAGGACAGCCTCACCAAGGCCGCCGTGCGCTACCACGACGTCGCCGAGGAGATCAAGAAGTACCAGCCGGACCTGGAACAGGGCCTGACCGAGACCGCGGCGGCGCGCGACGACGCCGAGGAGGCCAGGAACGACCAGACCAAGGCGAAGGCCATGCCGGACCCGCAGAAGAAGGACGACGGCACGGTCACCCCCGAGGAGCAGCAGAAGGGCACCGACAAGACCAAGGCCACCGACGCCGCCGACGGCAAGCTCACGGCGGCCAAGAACCGGCTGAACAACGCCCTGAACGCCCTGAATGTGGCGGGCAAGCGCTTCGGCGACGCCGTCAACTGCAAGAAGTACGACGACGGCCTGACCGACTCCTGGAAGGACAAGCTGGACGCCGTCATGGCCAAGATCAGCCAGATCTTCGCCATCATCGGCATGATCCTCGGCGTCCTCGCGATCCTGATCCCGGGGGTGAACGCGCTGATCATCGCGGGGGTCGTCGCGGGGGCGATCACCCTTGTCGCCAACATCGTGCTGTACGCGGACGGCAAGGGCAGCGTCGTCGACGTCATCCTGGGCGCGGTGGGCCTGGGCCTGGCCGGCCTCGGCGCCATCGCGTCGCTGGCCGCCAAGGGCCTGGCCAACGCGGCCAAGACACTGGGCAATCTGGCGGGCCGCCCGCGCCCGGTGACCACCAACCCGCCGCAGCTGCACTGGGGTCCTGGCGCCCCCATCGAACTCCAGCCGATGGGACCGGCGGCCGGCGGCGTACGCACCGGGCCGAGCGTCGTCTCCGGCGTCAACACCGTCCCCGGCGACTTCGTCATCCCCGTCAACCCGGCGACCGGCTGGACCAACATGTCCGACTGGTTCAACAACCCCGCCACCAACTGGCTGCTGGGCAAATTCGGCGCGATCACCCCGGAGATCGGCTTCTGGGAGTCGGCCGGCATGCAGTTCAAGGGCGCGGGCGCGATGTGGGGGAAGCTCTTCACCGACCCGCTGAACTTCGTCAAGGACTGGGCGGGCGTCATCGGCGGCCTCAGCGGCTTCCGCGACCTGTCCGCGATCATGGCGGCGGTCGGCGGGAAGATCTCGCCGCTCTGGTACGTGTGGGGCGGCCTCAACGGCGCCTTCGGCATGGGCGGCCTGATCTACACCGGCGGGCGCCTGATGGGCTGGATCCCCGCGGTCAACCCGCCGGGGGTGACGGCCTGATGAGCGAGTCCGCCACTGAATCCGGGCCCGGGCCCGTGACCGGATCGTCCGCCGCAGGTGCTGGGACGGCCGACGGGACGCGGGAACTGCCCTGGCACTGGGAGTGGGTGCCGAAGATCGGCCCCGACGACCCCGACCACGCGGCCTGGACCGCGCACATGGTGGACCTCTTCGCGGACTGGACCGCCGAGGGCCTGGCCGCCGCCCGGCAGTCCTGGCCCGCCGAGGCGGGCGTCGCGTTCCCCTTCACCGCCGACATGGTGGGGCGGGGCGCCGCCGAGTGGCTGATGCGGCGCGCCGGCCAACTGCCCGCGTGGGCACGGCTGGCGTGGGGCGCGGCCTTCGTCGAGGGCCGGCCCCGCTGGGCGCCGGTCCCGGTCGTGGTGGAATTCCGGCGGCCCCGCGGCGAGGACCCCAACTATCTGATGGACGTGGTCGGTGCGGCGGGACGGGACAGCGACACCCGGCCGCCGACCGTCGACTACGTCACCACGCCGATCGGCGACGGTGTGCAGGTCTTCGCGCTCGGCCGCACCCCCGAGGGCGCCGCCTTCGGCCGGGCCGACGCGGCGATGCGGCTCGACGTGCCGCCGGCCGACGGCGCCCCGAGCGTCAGCTCCGACGTGCTGCTGACCACGATCGTGCTCGACATGGGGCTGATGGCGCTGATCGGCGCGGGAGTGGAGCAGTTGATGCAGCAGATCGCCAACGACTGTGCCCCGCAGGCGGGTTCGGGCCCGGCCCGGCTCGGTCTGCTGCCGTCGCACGAGGGGAGCGAACGGTGATCGACTTCGAACTGGTCGTGCCCGACGGCTGGGTGCAGATCCCCACCGCCCCCGGTACGGCGACGCTGCGCCGCAAAGTGGTCGACGAGGTGATCAGGCACCACGTGCCGGATTCGCTGCCGCGCGACTCGGCGGGCCCCTGGCGCCGGATGCTGCACAAGGAGCTGACGGCCGCGACTGAGGAGGCCGCGCGGCAGAACGCCCGCTCGGTGCTGCTGCCGCTCCAGGAGTTCAGCGGGGTGCGGCTGCCCGGATCGATGCTGGTGACGGTGATCGAGGGCGACGACGAGGCCGAGGACGCGGAGCGGCTGCTCGCCTCGATCCTCGCCGACGCGGGCGACGACGGCAGCTATCTGGAGATCGGCGGCGCCCCCGCCGTACGGGTCGCGTCCGTCGTGAGCAGCGGCCGCATCGAGCGCAAGGCGCCGTCCTGGCGGGTGTCGTACTACGTCTCCAACCCGGACGCGCCCGGCACCTGGGGGCTGCTGACCTTCACCGTGCTCACCGACGGCGATGTCGACGCCGAGCCCGTGCAGGCGGTGATGCTGCTCTTCGACATGATCGTCACGACGCTGCGCTGGTCGAACCGGGTCGACGTGCCGACCGAGGAGGAGGTGCTGGCCCAACTCGCCGAGCAGGAGCCGCTTCAGACGGCCGCCGCGGCCGGTCCCGGGTCTGGACCGGACGCGAAGAATTCCTGAAGAGGGCACGGCCACGCTGGACGTATGACAGTCGCCACCACCGCCTTCGCACCGCTCGCCGCGGCCGGCCCCATGGAGACGGCCGGGACGGCCGGGACGGCCGAGACCGCCCGGGTGCGGATCGCCATCGTGAGCCCGGACATCCTGGCGCAGATCCGGCAGGTGTTCGCGCGGAAGAACCTGGCCGTCGAATTCGTCCGGCTGCCGTACGTCGAGGTGGTCGTCGGGCCCGGCGACGGGCCGGTGGCCGGGCCGTCGCCCGAGGACGCGGCGGCGCCGCTGCCGCGCCGGCTGTGCGCCGAATACCGGCTCAGCGCCGTCGCGGTGGACGGGTCGGCTCCGACGGTGCCGCCGCCGTCGGCCCCGGTCGTCCCGCCGCACGGTCCGTCCTCGACGGCCGTCGCGGAACAGCCCGTCGGGGACGTACCCGGGCTGTCCCGGCGGCAGCACGAGGTGATGGCGCTGGTCTCCCGGGGCGCGCGCAACGCGGAGATCGCCGCGCGGCTGCACGTCAGCGAGAAGACGGTCAAGAACCACATCAACCGGATCTTCCGGACCCTCGGCGCTGGCAGCCGCGTCGAGGCGGTGCTCATCTGGCAACGGGGTCGGCGGGACGATACGGCCCGCTACGGCGCGGGCCTGCCGTCACCCGCGCCGGTACGGCCTGCTCCGGCAGCGCTCGCCCCCGTACCGGCCGCTCCCGTACCGCCTGGTGCCGCGTACCGTCGGCACCGTCCTCGTCCAGCGACCGCAGGAACAGCGTGACGTCGGCGGTCTCCTCGGCGCCCAGCGCCTTCAGCCGCCGCAGCGCCCGGGTCGCCAGCCCGCGCGCGGCCGGGACGTCGGACCCGGCGCGCGCGACCTTCGCCAGGCCGAACAGCGTCAGCGCCTCGTGGTAGTGGTCGCCGCCCGACTCGCACAGCGCCAGGGCGTCCTGGAAGTACCGCGACGCCTTCTCGGCGTGCGCGAGGCCGTGCTCGGCGCCGCCCAGATTGAGCAGGATGTTCGCCTCGAGCAGCACATTCCCGCAGCGCCTGGCGGCGGTCAGGCCGTACGTCCCGTACCAGAGCGCGTCCTCGAACTCGCCCAGCTCCGCGTGGAGTTCGCACAGCACGTCCAGGACGCCGGCCTCGTAGTAGTCCAGGCCGCTGCGCCGGGCGAGGTCCAGTGCCTGGCCGGCGTACGGCAGCGCGGCCCGGTAGTCCTTGGCCTCGCGGAGCACCGACGCCAGATTGCCGAGCAGGCTGGTGCGCAGCACATCGTCGCCGAGATCCTCCAACAGCCGCAGCCCGCGCCGCAGTTCGCGTACCGCCGCGTCATTGTCGCCGAGCCGCGAATACGCCACGCCCAGGTGGTTGAGGAGCACGGCCTGCGCCTGCCGGTCGCCGGTCATCTCGGCGCTGCGCATCCCCAGCCGCAGCACCTCCACCCAGTCGCGGGTCTGCCCGGCCGCGTAGAAGTAGTCGAAGAGCAGATACGCCAGCTGCCACGCCTCGTCGTGGCAGCCGACGCGCTGCGCGGTGCGCAGCAGCGGCGCGAGGTTGTCCCACTCCTGGACGCACCAGGCCACCAGCTCCTTCTGGTCGGCGAAGCGCAGCGGCGCGTGCGGCGCGGGCTCCTCCAGGGTGAAGGGGAGTTTGACCTTGGTGGACTTGTAGTCCTGGGTGAGGGTGCGGACGTACCAGTGCAGCACCCGGCGCAGCGCGGCCTTGCGCACCTGCGGCGGTTCGCCGTCCCGGGCGACCTCCTCGGCGTAGATCCGGGTCAGGTCGTGCATCCAGTAGCCGGTGCCGGTGGCCTCCATCAGGTGCTGCGCGGCGAGATTGCGCAGCGCGGCCGTTGCCGCCTGCGGGGGCACGTCCAGCAGCGCGATGGCCGCCTCCGCCCGGATGTTGACGCCGGGGAACAGCCCGAGCGTGCGGAAGGCGTGCGCGGTGCGGTCGTCGAGCCGGGCGTAGGACCAGGACAGCACGCCGCGTACGGAGTACAGCTCGTCGTCGGGGATCTGGAGGGCGTCCAGCCGGTAGCGGACGTCCTCCAACTCGGCGGCCAGATCGGCGATCCGGGCCTGCGAGCCCGCTGTGACCTGCTCCGAGGCGATGCGCAGTGCCAACGGCAGCCGGTCGCACAGCTCGGCGATCCGCCGGGCGGCGGGGAGTTCGGCGCCCACCCGGGTGTCGCCGATCGCGGCGCGCAGCATCGTCAGCGACTCGTCGGCCGTCAGCGGGGACAGCGTCACGCGCCGCGCGCCGTAGCGCACCGCGAGGCCGCTGAGCCGGTTGCGGCTGGTCACGATCACGAAGGACGGGCCGTCGCCCGGCAGCAGGTCCTCGACCTGGTCGGCGGATTCGGCGTTGTCCAGCACGATCAGCATGCGCTTGTCGCGGACGATGCTGCGCCACAGCGCGACCCGCTGCTCGTGGTCGGCCGGGACCGCGCCCGGGTGCGCGGAGGTCAGTAAATGGTGCAGGGCGTCGGCGGGGGAGCGGGCCGGGCGCTTGGGGTCGAAGCCGCGCAGATTCACGTACACCTGGCCGTCCGGGTAGGCCGGTGCGAGCAGGTGCGCGCAGCGCACGGCGAGCGCGGTCTTGCCGACGCCGCCGACGCCGACGGCCATCACGATGCGCGGTGAGCCGTCGTCCGCCTCGCCACCCGTGCCGCCGTCTGTGCCGCTGCCGGCCGCGCGTGCCGTCTCCAGCACCTGCCGGACCGCGTCCTCGCGGCCGACGAAGTCGGGGACGCCGCGCGGGAGTTGGGCGGGGCGTACGGGGGCGGCCGGGGCCGCGGCGGGCGCGGATTCCGGTGCCGCGTCCCGGGGGTGACCGGCCTCTCGGGGGCGATCGGCTTCCCGGCGCTGCTCGGCTTCTCGGGGGTGCTCCGCTCCGGCGGACAGCAAGGACGCGAACAGCGCCCGCAGTTCGGCCGACGGGTCGAGGCCGAGGTCGTCCGCGAGGCGGGTGCGCAGGTCGTGGTACTGCGTGAGCGCGTCGGCGGTCCTGCCGCTGCGGCTCAGCGCGGTGATCAGCAGCGCCCGCAGCCCCTCGTCGTACGGGTGGGCCGCCGCGTGCGCCCGCAGCCGGTCCGCCGCGGCGGCCGGCCGGCCGGCGTCCAGCAGCAGTTCGGCGTGCTCACGGACCAGCCGCAGCCGCAGACCGGCCGCCCACGTACGGTGTTCCGCGGCGAAGGCGCCCGGCAGCCCGCCGAGCACCGTGCCCGCGGTGCCGTCCGGGCCGGGCCGCCACAGTGCCAGCGCCGCGTCGAAGGCGGCGAGCGCCGCCTCCCGGTCACCCGCCGCGGCGTCCGTCCGGGCCCGCGCCGCGAGCCGTTCGGCCTCCGCGACGTCGAGGCCGCCCGGGGGAAGCCGCAGCGCGTAGCCGGTGCCCGAGCTGACCAGCGGCTCGCCGAGACCGGCCAGGGCCCGGCGCAGCCCGGACACATACGTGTGCAGGCTGCCGACCGCCGTCGTCGGCGCCGCCTCGCCCCAGATGCCGTCCACCAGCCGGTCGCGCGACACCTCGCGGCCGTCGCGCAGCGCCAGCATCGCGAAGACCGCGCGCTGCTTCGGCGGTCCGAGCGCGATCTCGCGGTCCGCCGCGTACGCGCGCAGCGGTCCGAGCGTTTCCACCCGCAGGCGGCCGTCGTCCATCACGGAACCCCCTGGGCGCCGTTGCCCGTCGCCACGCGCTGACCACGCGGCGACTTTCGTCTCGGTCTCCCCGTGCGCCGCATTGTCGCAACGGCACCCTACGGCGCGTCAACACCTCTCCACGGTCCGCGTTTCCGCCGGTCGGCGCCCCCGTCCCCCTCCCTGACCGCTCCTGCCCGCGGCCCGCCCGACGCCTGCCCGTTCCTGTCGCACCCGCCGCACGACACGGGCGCCGCGGCCCTTTCCGGCTGCCCGGTGCGGGCAGCGCGGCGCCCGGTTCGGGCCGGTCGGGAAAAGAGCCGGAAAATACGCCGACCCGGTCCAGCGCGTGGACCGTCGACGGCAGGCCCTGGCCCTCCAGCCGGCGCGTTCCGTACGCCGACGCGCCGCCGTCCGTCCACAAGCTGTGGACGGGCGGCGGCGGTTGCGTACAGCGGGGGATCAGCGCACGCGGACCGTCACCGTCACGGTCTTCAGGACCGCGGGCAGCTTCGCCGTGTCGACCTTGAGGATCTCGCCGTTGTCGGTCGCGCCGGTCGCCGGGAGGGTCTTCTGGTGGACCGTCCACGTGCCGTCCGGGTCGACGGCGATGGAGTCGATGCCGAAGTCGTCGTCGTTGGACAGGTACAGGGTGCGTCCGCCGTCCGCCGTCGCGACGCCCTCGACCTTGTCGTGGCCGAAGAAGGTGCCGGTCGGGTCGAGTTGGCTGACCAGCGCGCCGACGTCCACCTGCGCCTGCTTCTGGGCGACGTTGACGCCGGCCTTCGTCAGGGCGGCGAGCGTCGCGTTGGTGCCGGCGGTGCCGACGTACGCCTCGGGCGACTTGCCGTCGAGCGTGAGGCCGCTGACGTCGGTGGCGCCGTTGATGTCCACGGCGTAGAGCGTCTTCTTCGCGAAGGGCGCGAAGTTGCCGTCCCGCTCGTCGACCAGGAATTTCGTGCCGGACAGCGCGGTGATCTCGCTGTTGGCGTCACCGGTGGTGGCGGGGTCGTCCAGCAGGTACAGATACTGCTTGGTCCTGTACGTCCGCAGGTCGATCGTGACGATGCGGGCCGGGGCGACCTTGGACGCCTTGGTGCTGCCGAGGTCGGGCTGCTGGAGCGCGGACTGCATGATGCCGACCAGTGTGCTGCCGTCGGGGGTAACGGTCAGGCCCTCCATGCCCTTGTTCGTCAGGCGGTTGGCCAGTTCGGCGGGTAGATGGCCGAGGATCGTGTGCGAGGCGTTGTCCGGGCTGTCCTTGTACGGGGTCAGCCGGCCCAGCTCGTAGCCGCTGGCGTCGAAGTGCGTGACGTACGGGCCGTATTCGTCGGACACCCAGAAGGTGCCGTCGCGCAGCGCGACCAGGCCCTCGGAGTCGTAGCCGTACGCCGAGCGCGGCAGCGGCACAGGGGTGCCGCCGTTGGCGTTGGTGGCGTTGACGTCGTCGATGACCTCTTTGGTGTCGTGCGGCGGCAGACCGTTGTACGCGGTGCCGCCGAGCCGCTTCGGCGCCTTGAGGGTGATGGCCTTCACCAGCTCGGCCTTGCCGTTCACCAGCCGGAATTCACCGATCTGCGGGGTGAAGTCGAGCTTCATCTCGGACTTGTTGCCGTCGGGGGCGTCGGCGTTCGGGCCGCGGTCGGTCAGCCCGTAGAACCAGCCGGACTTCCCGGGGACCGGCGCGAGCGAGGAGCCGTAACCCTCGCCGGACAGCTCGGTCTTCGTCCCGTTCGGGCCCCGCACGGTGCCCAGCGGCGGCAGCGGCTGCCCGTTGGAGCGCGCGTCCTGGAAGAGCTGGACGGCGTCGGTCGTGGTGTACGTGAAGGTGTCCGTGCCCTTGAAGCCGGCCGTCGGGGTGTACGTGAAGGAGCCGTCCGCGGTCACCGTCGCGGTGCCGTGGGACGGGTCGGTGTGCCGGACGACCGCGGTGGCGCCGTGGTCGTTGCGCAGCACATTGCCGGTCACCTTGCCGTGGCCGGAATACGTGTCGGCGGTGGCGCCGAAGTCGTGGGTGGGCGCCGACAGCCATCCGGCGGAGTGCGCGGCGGCCGTGCCCGCGCCGGCCACGGCGAGCGTGGCGGTGATCGCGATGACGAGTCGCGTGCGCTTGCGCGCGCGGGAGAGGGAGCGTGAAGTCATGGACCCGAACCTGGCCGCCCGCGGTGAATTCCCGGTTCACCACGGATGAACCACCGGTTCACAACACCCCGGTACTTGGTCCGTTTCCGGCCGGGCCGGTGTCCGATGACCGCCCCCGGGACGGCTGGGGCGCCGGAGACGTACGAGCCGCCGCACAGGTCGTCGGTACGCCGGTGGCGCCCTACGGCGTACGGCCGCGGTGCGCGAGGCGGGGGAGGCTGCGGTCGAGGACGGTGATCAGGAGGTAGAGCACGCCCGCGGCGAGCATGATCCAGGCGAGGCGGTGCATTCCGGCGGTGCTCGCGTGGTCGCCGAAGGACGCGGCGGTCGCGGACGAGGCGATCATCGAGCCGACGTAGGCGAAGGTCCGCAGCAGGCCGGCGGAGGAGCCGGTGCGTTCCGGGTCGGACTGGAAGTAGACGGAATTCTGCAGGGCCAGGCTGTTGGAGCCCTGCGGGACGCCGAAGACGACGGCGAGCAGGACGAGGGCCCACAGCGGGCTGCCCGCGCCGAGCGTGAGCATCAGCGCGCACGCGGCGATCTGGCCGACGGCGCCGAGCAGCAGCTTGCCGAGGACGCCGTCGCGCCGTCCGACGGTGACCGAGACGCCGATCCCGACCAGGAACATCGGTATCTGCACCAGGCCCGCGTGGAACGGCGAGAGCCCGTAGCCCTCCTCCGTCCACTGCGTGAAGCCGTACAGGAAGGCGTACGACACGACGTACGCGACCAGCGAGCGGCCGTACGTGGCCAGCAGTGGCGCGTTGCCGCCGAGGACGCGCAGGTCGATGAAGGGGGTGGCCGCGCGCAGTTCCCGTACGGCGAAGGCCGCGCCCGCGGCGAGCGTGATCACCGGCAGGTACCAGGTGCTCGCGTGCAGATTCATCAGGAAGAGGAGGAGGGAGAAGAGCATGGCGGCGAAGAGCGCCATGCCGGGCAGGTCGATCTGCCGGGCCAGTTGCCGGCCGGCCCGGGACCCGGACTTCGACGCGGACCCGGACCCGGACTCCGGCGCGGACCCGGACTCCGATGCGGACCCGGTTTCCGGTCCGGACCCGATCCCTGCCTCGGCCGCCGTGTCGAGCCCGCCCTGCTTCGGCAGCCGCAGCGCGCCGAGGGCGACGGCCGCCGCGGCCAGCGGGATGTTGAGCGCGAAGGTGAAGCGCCAGCCGCCGAGGCCGATCACCAGGCCGCCCAGCAGCGGGCCGACCACGGCGATGGTCTGGTTGGCGACGGCCAGCGCGGTCAGCACGCCCGCCGGGCTGTCCTTGCCGGTGCGCGCGGCCTCGCTGCGCAGCAGTGCCATCGCGGCCGGGTAGCCGGCGCAGGTGCCGAAGCCGAGCAGCACGCGGGCCGCGACCAGCACGCCCAGGTTCGGCGCGAGGGTGCCGACCACCCCGGCGACGCCGACCAGGCCGGTGCTGAGCAGGAACAGCCGGCGCGGCCCGAAGATGTCGATCAGCCGGCCGACGACCGGCTGGCCGAGCGCGGTCGCCAGATACAGCGCCGACACCAGCCACGCGGTCTGCGACGGCGGCGCCCCGAAGGCCCGGCCGATCGGGACGAGCGCGACCGCGATGATCGTCGAATTGATCGGGTTGAGGACCGAGCCGAGCATCATCGGCGGCACGAGCCGCCGGTCGAACCCGGCGGGCCCGCCGTCCTTGTCCTTGTCCTTGCGCACCAGGGCCGTCCGCTCAGTCACGGATCAGTCGCCCCAGCACCGCCATCGCCTCGATCACCGTCTGCCGCTCCTCCTCCGTGCACTTGCGGTCCAGCTCGGCCGCCAGCCATTCGCCGCGCGCCTGCCGGCCCTCGGCGGCCCGCCCGCGCCCCTCGGCGGTCAGCGCGATCAGCAGCCGCCGCCCGTCGCCGGGGTCGCGGCGCCGCTCGACCAGCCCGCGGTCGGCCAGCGCGGCGACCGTCGCCGCCATCGACTGGTGCCGCATCTCCTCCATGACGGCCAGATCGCTGGTCGTCAGCCCGTCGTTGTCCAGCAGCCTGGCCAGCACCGAGTCCTGCGTCAGGCTCATGTCCGCCGCGCCCGAGGCGGCCCTGATCCGCCGCCGCAGCCGCCCGATCACGGCCCTGACCTCGCCCGACGCCCGTACGGCCGACGCCGAGGGCTCTTTGATCCCGCTCATACGGCCCACGGTAGATTCGTCAGCCGGGATTGTCCAGTTTACCTGTGCAGTTTTCCTGTTCGACGCTCCCGCACGTGCGGGCCCACGGCCGTCACTCCGACGGCCGACGCGGCATGCGGACCCGGTGGGGGTGACCAAGCCTGGGGGTACCGAGCTGTCGCACCGAGCGGAAGCTCCGTGGCGGGAGGCCGATGTGACCGCGGCGGACACCGGGAGAACCGGGGCAACTGGCCCCCACCAGGAGGAAGCCCACGAGGAAGAGGTCGGCTTCCTCAAGGAGCTGACCGGGCTGCTGCTGCGCACCAGCGGGGAGGGCGCGGAGCAGATCGAGACGTCGGTACGGTCGGCGGCGCGGGGCCTGGGCGCCACCGCCGACCTGGTGGTGGTGCCGGACGGCGCCACCGTGACGGTCGGCTCGCACGGGCGGACCACGACGGTGGCCGTCCGCGGCTTCCCCGAGGTCTTCAGGATGGACCAGGTCGTCGCGCTCAAGCCGCTGCTCGGGCGGGTCTCGGCGGGCTCGGTCGGCGCGGCGGCGGCCGGCCGCGAACTGGCCGCGATCACCTCGGCCAGGCCGCCGTACGCGTGGTGGCTGCGGCTGATCGGCATCACCCTCTTCGCGGTCGGCTTCGCGCCGCTGATGCAGCCCACCTGGTACGAGGTGTGGACCAGCGCGGTGCTCGGCGCGATCACCGCGACGCTGGCCGTCGCCGCCGAGCGGGCGCCGCGGCTGGCCACGGTGCTGCCGGTGGTGGCCGCGACCGTCGTCTCGCTGGTCACCCTGGAGGTCTTCGCGCGCACACCCGCGCACGGCGGTCCCGTACTGCTGATGCTGCCCGCGCTGTTCTTCTTCGTGCCCGGCGACTATCTGAGCGCCGCGACCGCCGAGTTGGCGGCCGGTTTCCTCACCACGGGTGCGATCCGGCTGGTCTACGCGGTCTTCCTGCTCGTCCAGCTCTACCTCGGCGTGATGCTCGGCCTGGTGATCACCGGCCGCTCCCGGCACGCCCTCTTCGACGTCGCCGCCGACGGCGACCTGCCGCGCTGGGCGCTCTTCCTGGCCTGGATCGTCTTCACGGCCGGCACCGTGCTCGCCTTCGCCGTCCCGATGCGGCTGCTGTGGCCGCTGCTGCTCCTGGTGTACGCCACGGTCGGTGTGCAGAGCGGTGTCACCAAGCTGATCGGGGAGGTCGGCGGCACCTTCGTCGCCGCCGTCGCGCTGGGCCTGGCCACCACATGGCTGGCCGCCCACCCGGACCGCCCGCCCCGGATCGTCCTGCTGCTGCCCGGCTTCTTCACCCTCACCGTCGGCTCCCTCGGCATGCGCGGCCTCACCGCGCTCGCCGGCGGCTACCCCGTCCGCGGCTTCCAGGACCTCACGAAGATGGTCACGATCGTGACGGCCATCGCCGCCGGCCTCCTCCTGGGCGCGGTCCTCGCGCGCCGCGAGGACATGGCCTCCGGCCCGGGGCCCGCCCCAGGGCCGGCCCCCGGGCACGGACCATGAGCGGTGCCGAGGACGACGGACGGGATTCCCCTGCGGAAGGCGTCGTCCGGCCGGTCCGGGCCGAGTACCCCCAGCGCCCGCGCGGCGAAAACGCTTGGACGCCGCCCCCGCACCCACGGGACACTTCCGGTTCCCCCGCCGGTCCGTGATGTGAGGGACGGTACGAAATGGGCACGTCACAGACGCAGCAAAATCAGCAGACGCAGCAAAAAACGCAAGCGCCGCCGATCTCCCGCAAGCCGCACACCGACACCGAGCGTCCGGGCCGTGGTCCGGTGCTGCTCGCACTGCGCTACTACGCACGGGAGTTGGCCCGATTACGCCGGCTGACGCTGCCGGCGATGCTGCTGCCTGCGCTCGGCAGCACCGGCATCGGCTATGTGGCACCGCTGGCCGTCGCCAAACTCGTCGGGCGGATCTCCGACGACTCCTCCGCCGGCCGGACGGCCGTGACCGTCGGCGGCGCGCTGCCGTACATCCTGGTCTTCGCCGGGGTGCTGCTGCTGTCCGAGGCGCTGTGGCGGATCGGGCTGCACTGCCTCAACCGGGTGGACGCGCTCGGCATCGAGCACCTCTATGTGGTGGGCCTGGACGAGCTGTTCGCCAAGGACGCTGCCTTCTTCCACGACAATTTCGCCGGGTCGCTGACCAAACGCGTGCTGAGCTTCGCCTCCCGCTTCGAGGAGTTCATCGACACCCTGACCTTCTCGGTGATCGGCAGCCTCGTCCCGTTGGCGTTCGGCTCGGTGGTGCTGTGGCGGTACGAACCGCTGCTGGTCGTCGGCCTGTTGGCGATGATCGCGCTGACCGGCCTCGGCGTGGCCCCGCTGATCCGGCGCCGCCAGCGCCTCGTCGGCGAGCGGGAGGAGGCCATCGCCCGGGTGGCGGGGCACGTCGCGGACAGCCTGATGAACATCGACACCGTACGGGCCTTCGCCGCCGAGGACCGCGAAGCGGCCGAACACCGGTCCCGCGTCGCCGAGTCGCGGCGCCGGACGCTGCGCTCGTGGGACTACGGCAATCTGCGGATCGACACCTTGGTCGCGCCGATGTCGGTGCTCACCAACGGACTCGGCCTGCTGCTCGCGATCGCGCTCGGCGGCGGCCGGCACGGCGTGGAGGAGGTCGTGGTCGCCTTCACGTACTACTCGAACGCGACGCGGATCATGTTCGAGTTCAACCAGATCTACCGGCGGCTGGAGAGCTCGATGACGGAGGCCGCGCAGTTCACCGAACTGCTGCTGGAACCGCCGACCGTGCTCGATCCGGAACGGCCGGAACCCCTCGCGCAGCGCGGCTCCGGCGTCCGCTTCGACCGGGTCACCTTCACCCACGGCGGCGGCACGGAACCCCTCTTCCAGGGGCTCGACCTGGCGGTGCCCAGCGGCGCGAAGGTCGGTTTCGTCGGCCGGTCCGGCGGCGGCAAGACCACGCTGACCCGGCTGCTGCTGCGGATGACGGACGTGGACGCGGGCCGCATCACGATCGGCGGCCAGGACATCAGCCGGCTGCGGCAGGCCGATCTGCGCGCCCTGATCGCGTACGTGCCGCAGGACCCGGCGATGTTCCACCGCACGCTGCGCGAGAACATCGCCTTCGCCCGGCCGGACGCCACCCCCGCCGAGATCCGCAGGGCCGCCGAGGTCGCGCACGTCACCGAATTCGCCGACACGCTGCCCGACGGCTTCGACACGATGGTCGGCGAGCGGGGCGTCAAACTCTCCGGCGGGCAGCGGCAGCGGGTCGCGCTGGCCCGCGCGGTGCTGCGCGACGCGCCGGTCCTGCTGCTCGACGAGGCGACCAGCGCGCTGGACTCGGAGTCCGAAGTCCTGGTCCAGGAAGCGCTGTGGAGCCTGATGGCGGGCCGTACCGCGCTGGTCGTCGCGCACCGGCTGAGCACGGTGGCGACGATGGACCGGCTCGTCGTCCTGGACCGCGGCCGGGTCCTCGAACAGGGCAGCCACCAGGAGCTGTTGGCCGCCGACGGGGCCTACGCCAAGCTCTGGCAGCACCAGTCGGGCGGCTTCCTCGACGACACGACGGCACCGCCGACGCATTATTGACATGTCCATCACCGGGTCGGGATGCTGAACCGGCACCGCATTCCTGAACGTTCGCCGGACCAACGGGACGGGACCATGACGCCGCTGCGCCGACTCCGCACCACCCTGGCCGTCACCTTCTGCGCCGCGCTGGCCGCCGCCGCCTCGGTGCTCTGCCCCGTGACCGCCGACGCCTCCCAGACCACCGTGCACAATGCCGACCCCAGCGTCATCCGGGTCGGCGGCACGTACATCTCGGCGGAGTCCTCCGGCGGCGGCATCGCCGTACGGGAGGCGTCCTCCACCGCCGCGCTCGGCTCCGCGACCGCCCGCAAGGTCTGGTCGGACACGGCGGGGCGGGGGGAGGTGTGGGCGCCGGAGATCGTGGTCGACGGCGGCCGTTACTACATCTACTTCACGGCCGGTACCGGTGCGGCCCACCGTATGTATGTGATCAGTTCGGCCAGCGCCGACAGTGGTTACGGTGCCGCCGTCAAGCTGGCGCTGCCGGACGACAAGTGGGCCATCGACGGTAATCTCTTCACTTTCAACGGGCAGCGCTGGTTCGTGTGGTCCGGCTGGGCGGGTGACACCAATGTCGAGCAGAATCTCTATCTCGCCCGGATGAGCAGTCCCACCACGCCGACCGGTGCCCGCTTCATCATTTCCCAGCCGCGTGAGAGCTGGGAGCGTGTGGTCGGCAATCCGTACATCAACGAGGCGCCGGCCGCGATCAAGGATCCCAACGGGCAGCTGCACATCGTCTATTCGGCCAACGGCAGCTGGAGCGACCAGTACTGCATGGCCGATCTGCGGCTGCGGGCCGGCGGCGACCCCACGTACGTGTGGGACTGGTACAAGTCCAACGGCTGCCTGTTCGGCTCGCACGCCGCCACGATGATGTCCGGCTGGGACCCCACCCTCTACGTCAACGGCCCCGGCAGCCACAGCTTCGTCCTACTCAACGGCGACATCGCCACGAGCCCACCGGCCGGCCCCACCTTCCCGCTGATGTTCACCGCCGTCCCCAAGGGCACCGCCTACTCCTGGGCCAACCGCTACTGGTTCACCGGCTCCTTCTGCTGGTGGGGCAACACCACCTACACCCGCGCCAACGTCCCCGGCGCGACCAGCGACACCGGGTGGGGCCTGAAATTCTTCGAGTAGCCCGCCGCCCCGGTCCGCTACCGTGGACGCCGGAAAACACGGGGGTCATACGGACGGGCCGGCGCGCGCCGCCCGCCGACGCCCGACGGTGCCCACGTACGACCGATCGGGAGACTTCGACCATGCGAGCCCGCTCAGCACTGCCCGTCGCCGCCCTCGTGGCGACCGCCGCCCTGACGCTGTCCGCCTGCGGCGGCGGCTCGGGCGGTGACGGGGACAGCACGATCTCCCCGGTCGCGACGGCCACCACCTCCGCGGCGCCGACCGCGACCTCGGCGGCGCCGAGCGCGGCCGGGGCGCCGCTCACCGTCGACCCGGCGCTCGCGCTCCCCGCCGACCTCAGGCTCGACTTCGACTGGACGCTGCCCGCGGACGCCGCGCAGGCCGGGGTGCTGACCGCGTCGGCCGACTTCATGCAGTCGATGGTGCACGGCGTGGTCAGGCAGAACGTCAAGGACGCCACGCTCAACACCTACGCGCAGGGTGCCGCGTACACCTACGCCAAGCAGTACGTGCAGCTGCACATCGACGCGAAGAAGACCCTCACCGGAACCGACCACTTCTACCGGCCGGTCGTCAAACTCCTCGCCAAGAACTCGGCGGCGCAGGTGACCTTCTGCGAGGACCAGTCGAAGCTGTACAGCAAGGAGGTCGCCACCGGGAAGGCGCATGTCACCGGGGCCGACGACCGCAACTACGTCTCGTACCAACTGGTTCTCAGCCTGTTCAGGCCCGGCACGCAGCTGTGGCGGGCGCAGGCGATCACCGTGAAGGAGAGGGCGCTGGAATGCAAGCAGTGACCGGGGGAAGAACACTGCGCGGGGCACTGCCCCTCGCCGTGCTCGTCGTGCTGCTCACGGCGGGCACCGGCTACGCCTTCGACGACACGGGGAAGCCGAAGGCCGACGGCGACGGCAAGGGGTCAACCGACCCCGGCGGCAATCTGAGCGCCGCCGCCCAGGGCTACCGGATCACCTACCCGACCGGCGCGCCCAAGGGCGGCGGCAAGCCGCTGGTCTCGGTCGACGCCAACTGGACGCCGCCGCCGTGCTGGTTCGGGCCGAAGTACACCCCGGAACAGTTCAAGGCCGAGTACACGAAGAATTTCAACGACGAACTGCCGCAGGTGCACGGGTCGTTCCGCACCGCCATGGGCCAGGACCTCGACCATTACCAGAACGGCCTGGACTACCCCGGCGACAAGGGCTACAAGGACTTCAACACCGCCGAGGCCGGCAAGGGCATGTGGTGGGTGGTGACCGAGAATCCGGACGCCGATCCGATGGCGCAGATGTCCTGCAACAACAACAGGCCCACCTGGGTGCCCAACGGCCAACTGCCGCCGCCGACCGCCGACCACGTGATCACCGCGGAGATGCTCTCCAAGCTGGCCTTCGCCCACACCCGTGTGCCCGGTGTGCAGGTCGTCACCAATCCGGCGGGGCGGCAGACCGTCAACATCCCCACCTGGGTGACGCTCAGGGAGGCGTACACCCCGGTGAAGGTGCGCGCCTCCGTCGACCTCGGCGGCGGCCGGGAGATCTGGGCCGAGACCACGGCGGAGCCGTCCGGCGTCCACATCGACGCCGGCACCCGCGACGCCACCCTCTTCCCGTCGTCGGGCGACTGCGCGATCGCCCCCGACGGCACGGTCGGCGCCGCCTACAACGGCGACCCCAAAGCGGACCCGCCGTGCGGTGTCACCTACCGCCGCTCCACCCAGAACATCCCGCCCTTCCCCTTCGACGCCTCCGTCACCTGGAAGATCTCCTGGACCGGCTCGGACGGCGGCCCCCACCAGCTGCCCAACGGCCAGGTCGACGACCCCCGCCCGGTGACGGTGCAGGAAGTGCAGACGATCAACAACTGACCGCCCGCCCGCCCGACCGACCGCACCGATGGACCGTCAGTTTGTCGCCGTCGCCGGGTCGTTGGTGCTCGCCGCGCCGTTCTCCACATGCGCGGCCAGGCGGCGGACGTAACTGGCGTCGGTGGGGGAGGTGACCGTGATGTCGTACCAGTGGTTGCCCGCCGGGACACCCCAGGCGGGCACGGTACGGGACGCGCCCGGCTGCACCGTGTAGGTGTAGTGGTCGTTCGGGGCGTACGCGTCGGTGGCCGTGAAGGTGAAGGCGGCCGAGGTCGGGTTGGTGAAGGTGAGGGTGACCTGGGCCGTCGCGGGGGTGTGGCGGGCGACGACCTCCGGGCCGACCGTGCCCGCGGTGCCGGCCATGCGGCGCAGGAAGCCGTTGGGGCCGTGGACCGAGAAGTCGTAGCGGGAGGCGGCGGCGGGCATCGCCCAGGTGTCGGCGAGGGATTTGCCGGCCTCGACGGTGTACGGCCAGGGGCCGTCCGAGCGGTGCGTGGCGGTGACGAGGAAGGCGGCGCCCGCCGTGCCGAAGCTGCTGAAGGTGAACCGCATCCGGCCGTTGACCGGTGCGGTGTCGACGGCGAGGTCGTACGGCAGCGGCCGGGCGCCGCGCAGGCCGCGCTCCTGCTTGGGGAGGGAGCCGGTCGCGGGCGGGGACGGGACGTAGCTGCCCGGGTTGGTGTGGTTCGGCGGCTGGTACGCGCCCGTGCCCGGCAGCGACGGCGCGCTCGCGTCGGAGCGGGTGAAGTCGAAGGCCGAGGTCAGGTCGCCGCAGACGGCCCGCCGCCAGGGCGTCACATTCGGGTCGTGCACACCGAACCGCTTCTCGATGAACTGCACGATCGAGGTGTGGTCGAAGGTCTGCGAGCAGACCCAGCCGCCGGTGGACCAGGGCGAGAGCACCAGCATCGGCACCCGCGGCCCGAGCCCGTAAGGACCGGCCGCGTAGCCGGACACATTGCCGGTGTAGAGGTCGCGGGTGACGTCGGCGGTGGACAGGCCGCGCGCGGCCGAGGCCGGCGGGAAGGGCGGCACGACATGGTCGAAGAAGCCGTCGTTCTCGTCGTAGGTGAGGAACAGCGCGGTGCGGCTCCACACGTCGGGGTCCGCGGTGAGCGCGTCCAGCACCTGCGAGACGTACCAAGCACCGTAATTGGCGGGCCAGTTCGGGTGCTCGCAGAAGGCCTCGGGCGCCGCGATCCAGGACACCTGCGGCAGCCTGCCGCCCAGCACGTCGGAGCGGAGCCGGTCGAAGTAGCCTTCGCCGCCATGGGCGTTGGTGCCGGTGCGGGCCCGGTCGTACAGCGGATTACCGGCCGTCGCGTTCTGGTACTGCTTGAAGTACAGCAGCGAATTGTCGCCGTAGTTGCCGATGAAGGGGTCGCTGGTCCAGCCCCAGGAACCGGCGGAGTCCAGGCCGATGCCGACGTCCTGGTAGACCTTCCAGGACACGCCCGCCTGCTGGAGGATCTCCGGCAGCGTCGTCCAGCCGTAGCCGGCCTCCTCGTTGCCGAGCACGGGCCCGCCGCCCTTGCCGTCGTTGCCCGACCAACCGGTGTACATGTAGTAGCGGTTGGGGTCGGTGGAGGACAGCATCGAGCAGTGGTAGGCGTCGCAGATCGTGAAGGCGTCGGCGAGCGCGTAGTGGTACGGGATGTCCTGCCGGGTCAGATACGCCATCGAGGTCGTCGTCTTCGCCGGGATCCAGCGGTCGTAGTTGCCGCCGTCGAAGGCCGCGTGCGTACCGGACCAGCTGTGGTCGAGGTCCTGGATGAACTGGAGTCCCAGATTGTCGGCGGCCGGCCGGAAGGGCAGCGTCTCGTGGCCGCTCGAATCCGCCTGGTGGAAGACGGACTTGCCGCTGGGCAGCGCCGCCGGGCGCGGGTCGCCGAAGCCGCGCACCCCGCGCAGGGTGCCGAAGTAGTGGTCGAAGGAGCGGTTCTCCTGCATCAGGACGACGATGTGCTCGACGTCCTTGAGGGTGCCGGTCCCGGCGGCGGCCGGGATCGCGGCGGCCTTGGCGATGCCGCCGGTGAGCACGGACGCGGCGGCGCCGGCTCCGGCGAGCTGAAGGAACCTGCGGCGGTCGACGTTGGGCACGGCGGCTTCTCCTGACGGTCCGGTGGGGGGTGCGGCCCGTGCAGCGGACACGTCTGCGCGATGATGCGCGCCGGGAAGGCTTCAGCGACATGCCCGATCACGTATGACGTTGTCATGATGCTGACGGGGCACGCGGGGTGTCAATGGCGCCCGCACGTACCGCCGTCGGACCGTCGGGGCCGCCCCCGGACGCCGGTCAGTCCGTGCCCACCGCCCGCAGACCCGGCTGCGCGTGCCGCCCGCCCTGGTGCGCGGGCGCGGTCGAGTGCCGCACCACCAGCTCCGGCTCGTGCAGCAGCTCCTTCGGGGTGGGATTGGTGCCGTTGATCTGGTTGGCGAGCAGCGTGACGGCCGCCCGGGACATCGCTTCGATGGGCTGGCGGAGCGTGGTGAGCGGCGGGTCGGTGTAGTTCATGAACGCGGAGTCGTCGTAGCCGACCACGGACAGGTCGGCGGGGACGGACAGGCCCTGGCGCCGGGCGGCACGGATGGCGCCGAGGGCGAGGATGTCGCTGCCGCAGATCAGGGCGGTGATGCCGGTCGCGAGCAGTTCGGTGGCGACGGCCTGGCCGCCCTCGAAGGAGAACAGGGCGTGCCCGACCGGGTGGTTGCCGCCGGAGGTACGGGCGGCGAGCGCGGTGAAGGCGGCGGCCTTGCGCCGCGAGGGGGTGTGGTCGGCGGGGCCGACCATCAGGCCGATCCGGGTGTGGCCGAGCGAGGCGAGATGCGCGTACGCCTGCTGCACGGCGGCCACGTCGTCCGTGGACACCTGCGGGAAGCCGATCGTACGGACGGCCTTGCGGTCGAGCCGGTCGTGCCTGTCGTGTCTGTCCTGCCGGCCGTGATCCCTCTCGTACGCCCGCTCGGCGGGCCGCTGCCCGCCGCGCTCCAGCAGCGACGGCGGCCGGTCCGCGCTCCGCGCCGGCGCCCGGTCCGGCTGGCGCTGCTCCGCCTGGATCGCGGCGTAGTCGACGGCCGCGTTCAGCAGCACCACCGGCACACCGCGCTGGAGCAGCGCCCCGTACTCGTCGGCGCTCAGCCCGCCGCAGAAGATGACGCCGGAGACCTGCTGGTCCAGCAGCATCGTCACGTACTCCGCCTCGGTGAGGCCGCCGGCGGTGCGCGTGCACAGCACGGGTGTGAAGCCGAGCTGCACGAGCGCGCCGCCGGCCACCTCGGCGAGCGCGGGGAAGATCGGATTCTGGAGTTCGGGCAGCACCAGGCCGACCAATCGGGCCCGGACGCCCCGCAGTTGGGTGGGGCGTTCGTAGCCGAGGACGTCGAGGGCCGTGAGCACGGCCTGCCGGGTGCCGTCGGAGACACCGGGCTTGCCGTTGAGCACCCGGCTCACCGTCGCCTCGCTGACCCCGACCCGCTTGGCGACTTCCGCCAGTCTCCGCGTCATGACGCTGCCTTCTCTTCCATAGCCGTGAGGGATGTACGGTGCCCGCGACTCAGCGCGTGCGCAGCCATACGGTCGTGTCGTCGGGCACCCGGCCCGCCGCCGGGTCGAAGCCGGGGTCGCTGGCGAGCACGACCTCCGCGCCGGCCGGCAGCGGCACCGCCGTACCGGAGAGGTTCGCCAGGCACGCGAAGCCGTCGCCGCGCGCGAAGGCCAGGACACCGGCCGGGTGGCCGTCCAGCCAGCCGAACGCGTCGCCGCGCAGGCCCGGTTCTGCGCGGCGCAGCCCGAGCGCGGTGCGGTAGAAGGTGAGCATCGAGCCGGGCACCCCGTCCTGCGCCTGCGCGGTGTACGCGGCCCAGGCGGCAGGCTGCGGCAGCCACGGCTCGGCCGCGGCGCCCTCGGGGCTGAAGCCGAACGGCGGGCGCGAGCCCGACCAGGGCAGCGGGACGCGGCAGCCGTCGCGGCCGATGTCCAGGCCGCCGGTGCGGTGGAATATCGGGTCCTGGCGCAGCGCGTCCGGGATGTCCTCGACCTCCCACAGGCCCAGCTCCTCGCCCTGGTAGAGGTAGCAGCCGCCGGGCAGCGCGAGGTCGAGCAGCAGCGCGGCGCGCGCCCTGCGGGTGCCGAGCGCCAGGTCGGTGGGCACCTGGTGCTGGCGCAGCGCGAGCCCGAAGGAGGTGTCGGCGCGGCCGTAGCGGGTGACGTGCCGGGTCACGTCGTGGTTGGACAGCACCCAGCTGGCGGGCGCGCCGACCGAGGCGTGCGCGGCGAGCGTCGCGTCGATGACGCGGCGCAGATCGGCCGCGTCCCAGGGGCAGTTGAGGTAGTCGAAGTTGAAGGCGCTGTGCATCTCGTCGGGCCGCAGATAGTGCGCGAAGCGCACCGGGTCGGCCAGCCACACCTCGCCGATCAGCGCGCGCGGCCGCTCGTAGCCCTCGGCCAGCGCCCGCCAGGCGCGGTAGATGCCGTGCACGTCGTCACGGTCGATGTACGGGTGCGGCACCGGCGGCGCGGCCGGGTCGAAGTCGGGCAGCTCCGGGTCCTTGGCGGGCATCGTCGCGGAGTCGATCCGCACCCCGTCGGCGCCGCGGTCGAACCAGAAGCGCAGCACGCTCTCGTGCTCCTCGCGGACCTTGCTGTTGTTCCAGTTGAGGTCGGGCTGCTCGGGTGCGAACAGGTGCAGGTACCACTCGCCGGGGGTGCCGTCGGGGTTGGCGGTCCTGGTCCAGGCGGGGCCGCCGAAGACCGACTGCCAGTCGTTGGGCGGCAGTTCGCCGTCCTCGCCGCGGCCGGGCCGGAACCAGAACAGGCCGCGGGCCTCGGCGCCGGGACCGGCCGCGACGGCCTCCTGGAACCAGGCGTGCCGGTCCGAGACGTGGTTGGGCACCACGTCCACGATGATCTTCAGGCCGAGCGCGTGCGCCTCGGCGATCAGCGCCTCGGCCTGCTCCAGGGTGCCGAAGGCGGGGTCGATCCGCCGGTAGTCGGCGACGTCGTAGCCCGCGTCGGCCTGCGGCGAGGCGTACCAGGGGCTGAACCACAGCGCGTCCACGCCGAGTTCGGCCAGATACGGCAGACGGTCGCGGACACCGGTCAGGTCGCCGATGCCGTCGCCGTCGCCGTCGGCGAAGGAACGCGGGTAGACCTGGTAGATGACGGCGTCGCGCCACCACCGGTCGGCGGACGGGACGGCTTCGGTCCGGTAGGTCTCGGCGGTCTCGGCGGACGGCTGAACGGCCACGGGGGCGGGCTCCTTTGAGCGAGGGGGTGCGGGAATATCCGGATGAAGCGGATGAAGCGGGCGGGAGTAGGGCAGGGGGTGCCGTGACCGCGGCGCACCGGGGAGAGCGGGCCGCGGCTCACCGCACCGGTCTCACCCCTTGAGTGCTCCCGCCGACAGACCGCCGAGGATGTGCCGTTGGAAGAAGAGGAAGAGCACGATCATCGGCACCGCCGCGATCGACAGACCGGCGATCATCTCGGTCGGCGGCACCTGGGTGGTGGACGTCGACAGCCGGTGCAGCGCGACCGACAGCGTCTGCTTGTCCGGGTCCTGGAGCACCAGCAGCGGCCAGAGGAAGTCCTTCCACATCCCGACCACCGCGAAGATCGAGATCACCGCGAGCACCGGCCGCGACAGCGGCAGCACCACCCGCAGCAGCGTCTGGAGCCGGGAGGCCCCGTCGATCGCGGCGGCGTCGAGGAGTTCACCGGGGATCTGGTCGAAGAAGCGGCGCAGCACATAGATGTTGAAGGCGTTGGCGGCGCCCGGCAGCCACAGCGCCCAGGGCGTGTTGAGCAGATTGAGGTGGACCAGCGGCAGGTCGGAGACGGTCAGATAGGCGGGCACCAGCAGCGCGGCGGCCGGCAGCATCAGGCTGGCGAGCATCCCGGCGAAGATCGCCTTGCCGAAGGCGGGCCGCAGCTTGGACAGCGCGTAGGCCGCGCACACGTCCACCGAGATCTGGATCAGCCAGCCGCCGGCCGCGTACCAGACGGTGTTGAGGAAGAAGTGCGCGATGTCCATCTGGCTCCACGCGTCCTTGTACGCGGTCAGGTGGACGGACTTCGGCAGCAGCGTCGGGGTCTGGGCGGCGAATTCGCGCGGCGTCTCCAGGGCCGAACTCGCCATCCAGTACAGGGGGAAGAGGAAGGCGGCGGTGAACAGCACGACGGTGACGGTCAGCACCGTGAAGTAGACGGCGCGGTAGCGCGGCCTGGCCAGCTCCTGGTCGGAGATCAGGCTGCGGGTCGCGGTGGAGGTCGCGGCCGGGGCGGACGCGGAGGAAGGTGCGGTCATGGCTCAGTCCTGTTCCCGTGTCAGCCGCAGGTACAGCGCGGCGAAGACGCCGAGCACGACGAAGAGCAGCACGCTCATCGACGCGGCGAGCCCGAAGTCGTTGTTGACGGCGAAGGCGTAGCGGTAGATCAGCGTCATCACGGTGATGGTCGACGGATCGGTGAAGCCGGTGAGCTGGAAGGGCTCGATGAAGACCTGCATCGTGGCGATGATCTGGAGCAGCAGCAGGACGAGCATGATGAACCGCATCTGAGGCAGCGTCACATACCGCAGCCGCGCCCAGATCCCGGCGCCGTCCAGCTCGGCGGCCTCGAACAGCTCGCCGGGGATGGACTGGAGCGCGGCCAGGTACATCAGGGTCGCGCCGCCCATGTTGGCCCAGGTGGAGACCAGCACCAGCGAGATCATCGCGGTGTGCGGCGACTGGATCCACTGCGAGGTGGGCAGGTGCGCGCCGCGCAGCGCGGTGTTGAACAGGCCGTCGCCCGGGTCGTAGAAGAACTGCCAGAGCATCACGCTGACGATCGGCGGCAGCATCACCGGCAGGTAGACCGCGATCCGGAAGAAGCCCTTGAAGTGCCGCAGTTCGTTGAGCAGCACCGCGATCACGAACGGCACCGCGTAGCCGAGGACGAGCGCGAGGCCGGTGAATTCGGCGGTGTTCTTCCAGGCCGTCCAGAACAGCGGATCGGCGAACAGATGGCGGTAGTTGGTCAGTCCGACCCACTGCGGATCGTTGATGAGGTTGTCCTGCTGGAAGCTCAGGATCACGCCCCGCACCAGCGGGTACCACGAGAACACCGCGAAGCAGAGGATGCCGGCCGCCATGAAGGCGTACGCCAGGGCGTTGTCGGCGATCCGCCGGCGCAGCCGGGCCCGCCGCGCGTCAGCGGTCCCGGTACGGCCGCCGCGGGGCGGGGCGGCCGGGGAGCCGGGGCGGTGGGGGGCCAGGGAGGTGGCCATGGGGGTTCTCCTTCGTCGGCGCCCGCGGGCCGCGCCGGTCGTCAGGGCTCGGCGGGCCCGCGGGCATCCAGGGGTCGGGTTCCGGTCTCGCGGCCTTCGGGCTTACTGGGCCGCGAGCAGGGAGTCGACCTGCTTGGAGGCGTTCGACAGCAGGGAGCCGGCGTCGGCGTTCTTGTCGGTGAGCACCTTGGCCATCACGGTGTCGAGCACCGCGTAGATCTGCTGGGCCTTCGGCGGCTCCAGCACCAGCGGGATACCGGCGATGGTCTTCTGGAAC
Source organism: Actinacidiphila alni (assembly GCF_900112845.1). GTDB lineage: Bacteria > Actinomycetota > Actinomycetes > Streptomycetales > Streptomycetaceae > Actinacidiphila > Actinacidiphila alni. The sequence continues at coordinate 21,632 of NZ_FONG01000002.1, read as the reverse complement.
GGCGCGTAGTTGGCGACCGGCACATTGGCGTACTTGGTGTCGGCGGCGGTCTTGGCCTGCGCGGCGGCGCCGGTCCAGATGTTCGGCTCCGGCAGGCCGACCGGCTGCTTGGCCTGGGCGGCGCGCTGCGCGCCCAGCTCGATCCGGTCCGGGTTCTCGTACTTGAAGGTGATCCAGGCCATCGCGGCCTTGATCTGCTCCGGGGTGTCCTTCGGGTTGAACATGAAGCCGCCGCCGCCGGCCAGCGTGCCCTTGCCGCCGGGGATCGGGCCGAGCCCGTAGTCCTTGGGGTCGCCCTTGTACTGGGCGGCGATGGTCGGGATGTTGTCGGAGGTGGCGAGGTACATGCCGAGCTTGCCGGCGCCCATCATCTGGAGGAGGTCGGCCCACTCCAGCAGCTGGCGCTGGCCCATGGAGCCGTCGGTCCACCGCATGTCGTGCAGCTGCTGGAGGACGGCGCGGCCCGTGGCGTTGTCGAAGTCGGCCTTCCAGGTGCCGTCCGACTGCTGCTTGGCGACGTCGCCGCCGCGCGAGTACATCTCGGCGGTGAAGTGCCAGCCGCCGGTGTTGGACTTGCTGTAGTCGCCGTAGCCGACGTAGCCCTTGCCGAGCGCGGCGATCTTCTTGGCGTCGGCGCGGACCTCGTCCCAGGTCGTCGGCGGCCGGTCCGGGTCGAGCCCGGCCTGCTTGAACAGGGCGCGGTTGTAGACCAGGCCCATCGAGTAGTTGCCCTCGGGCAGCCCGTAGGTGTGGCCCTTGTCGTCCTGGAAGACCTTGCGCAGCTCCGGCTTGACCTGGTTCACGGCCGGGAACTTCGACAGGTACGGGGTGATGTCGGCGGCCTGGTGCTTGGCGATCAGGCCGGCCGGGTCGGTGTAGTAGACGTAGAAGGCGTTCTCCAGCTGGCCGCCGGCCAGCTTGGTGGAGAAGGTCTGCGGGTCCATCTGGCCCTCGTGCGGCGTGACCTTGATCTTCGGGTTGAGCTTCTCGAAGGCCGCCACGTCGTCCAGGAAGATCTTCCGGTTGACCGGGTCGGTCTTGGCGGGCATGTCGTTCACCGTGATGGTGACGGTGCCGTCGGCGGATTTCGACGAGCCGGAGGAGCCGCCGCAGCCGCTCACTACGAGGGTCAGCCCCGCCGCCGCGGTGACGGCGAGGGCGATGCGGGCTCTGCTGCCCGCCGGGAAACCGGTCATGAGTCGTCCCTGGTCATGAGGGTGTGGGAGGGGGCGGCCGTCCCCCGAGGTGACGCACAAGTTACGTCCACCGCATCAGGCACGCAATACGAAAGCACGCTTACGCAAAAAGCTCACCGCTGTGCTGCGGGGTAGCGCAAGAGACGCAAGACCGGCGCATAAAATCAACAGCCGACCGCGGATATAGTGCGCTCATGGTACGCAAACTCGTACAGGTGGCCCAGAAAGTCGGGGTCAGCGAGGCGACGGTGAGCCGGGTGCTCAACGGCAAGCCCGGTGTCTCCGACAGCACCCGCCAGGCGGTGCTCACCGCCCTCGACGTCCTCGGCTACGAACGCCCCACCCACCTCAAGGGCGTCCGGGCCCGGCTCGTCGGCGTCGTCCTGCCCGAACTCCAGAACCCGATCTTCCCGGCGCTCGCCGAGGTCGCGGGCGGCGCGCTGGTCCAGCTCGGCTTCACCCCCGTGCTGTGCACCCGGTCGGCGGGCGGCCTCACCGAGGCGGAGTACGTGACGATGCTGCTGGACCAGCAGGTGTCCGGCGTCATCTTCTGCGGCGGCCTCAGCGCGGAGGAGAGCGCGTCCCTCAAGGAGCGCGGGATGCCCGTGGTGCTGCTCAACGCGGCCATCGACCACACCGGCTTCCCGCAGGTGTCCACGGACGACGCGGCGGCGGTGCAGCAGGCGTACGCGCACCTGTCCTCGCTCGGGCACACCCGGATCGGCCTGATGGTCGGCCCCGCCGACCACACCCCCTCCCGGCGCAAGGCCGCCGCCTTCGCCAAGCTCGCCGAACGCGGCAGCGCGGGGAAGGGCGGCCATCCGGTCGGGCACGCCCTGTTCTCCTTCGAGGGCGGCCAGGCGGTGGCCGGCGAACTCCTGGAGACCGGCATCACCGCCCTGATCTGCGGCAGCGACATCCTCGCCCTCGGCGCCGTCCGCGCCGCCCGCAGGCAAGGGCTGTCCGTCCCGGAGGACTTCTCCGTCGTCGGCTACGACGACTCCGCCTTCATGAACTACACCGACCCGCCGCTCACCACGCTCCGCCAGCCCATCGAGTCGATGTCGCGGGCCGCGGTCACCCTGCTCGCCAACCAGATCAGCGGCACCAATCCCACGCCCAAGGAGCTGCTGCACGAGCCGGAATTGGTGGTGCGGCTGTCCACGGCGCCCGCACCCGCCGGAAAGTAGCCGGGCGGCCGCCCGTCCCGCCCGCGGAATTCCGAGCAAGAAACCGACGGAAAAGCTTCACCGCATTCACCGGCCGCCGCCGCGTATTCCCGCCCGGGACACCATCGGCGCAGGTCACCGCACTTGTCGGGGACAGCGGCGCGATTCCGCGCCCGGCCGCCGCCCTTTCGCGGAATCGCCCCGATCCATTGCACAGGGGTTAACCCGGGGCTACGGTGCCGCTCACTCAAGCACCCCCACTTCTGCTGCGGAGCCCACCCATGCCCGAAACCTCCCGGGGCACACGTCTGCCCAGATCGGCGCCCGCCGCGCTGGTCGCGCTGCTCGCCCTGCTGGCCGCCCTCGTCAGCTGGACCGCGCTGCGCGCCTCCGCGGCCGGCGCCGGCACCGTCTACGAAGCCGAGTCCGCCGCCCTGTCCGGCGGCGCGGCGACCGCCACCGACCACACCGGCTACAGCGGCGGCGGTTTCGTCGGCGGCTACACCGACGGCAACAAAGGCGGCGCCGCCACCACCTTCTCGGTGACCGCCGCCAACGCCGGCGGCTATGTCTCCACCCTGCGCTACGCCAACGGCACCACCGCCCCGCAGACCCTGTCGGTCTACGTCAACGGCGGCAAGGTCGGGCAGCTCTCACTGCCCGCGACCGCCGACTGGAACACCTGGGGCACCGTCGCCACCTCCCTGACCCTGGCGTCGGGCCACGACACCGTCGCGTACCGCTTCGACAGCTCCGACAGCGGCAACGTCAACCTCGACAACATCACCCTGGCCGGCGCCCCGGCCCCGGCCGACGGCCAGTACGAGGCGGAGTCCGCGGCCCTGTCCGGCGGCGCCGTCGTCGCCACCGACCACACCGGGTACACCGGCGGCGGTTTCGTCGGCGGCTACACCGACGGCAACAAGGGCAGCGCCGCCACCACCTTCACCGTGTCCGCCGCGAGCGCCGGCAGCGCGCCCGTCGCCCTGCGCTACGCCAACGGCACCGGCACGGCCCGCACCCTGTCCGTCTACGTCAACGGCGCCAAGGCCGTCCAGACCTCGCTGCCCGCGACCGCCACGTGGGACACCTGGGGCACCGCCACCGAGAACCTCACCCTGAAGTCCGGCGCCAACACCATCGCGTACCGCTTCGACAGCACCGACAACGGCAACGCCAACCTCGACAGCATCACCGTCGGCAGCGTCACCACGACCCCGCCGACGACCCCGCCGACCACGCCGCCCACCACCCCGCCGGACAACGGCGACGGCCAGACGTACGACGCGGCGACCGCCTTCGCGACCGGCGGCCCCACCGTCGCCACCTCCCTCTCCGGCTACGCGGGCGCCGGTTACCTCACCGGCTTCACCGCGCAGGGCGCCCAGACGCAGATCGACACCTTCCTGCCGTCGGCCGGCAGCCACGCCGTCTCCGTCGCGTACGCCAACTCCTCCGGCTCCGCGCAGACCCTCTCGCTCTACCTCAACGGCATCAAGAACTCGCAGCTGAGCCTGCCCGCGGGCAACGGCTGGCTGACGGTGTCCAAGACCGTCGCGCTGCGCTCCGGCCTCAATCTGATCGGCCTCCAGCACGACTCCGGCGACACCGGCAATGTCGCGATCGACGGCGTCACCGTCGACGGCGGCACCGCGCTCGCCACCCAGGGCGCGACCCTGCCGTACACCGAATACCGCGCCGCCGACGCGTCCACCAACGGCAGTGTGCTGCCGGTCAGCCGCGCCTACCCGTCGCTGAGCGCCGAGGCCACCGGGCGCAGCGCCGTCCAGCTCACCGGCACCGGCAAGTACGTGCAGATCACCCTCACCAAGCCGGCCAATTCGGTGGTCGTGCGCTACTCCATCCCCGACACCGGCGACGGCTCGCCGACCACCGCCCCGCTCGCGCTGTACGCCGGCGGCAGCAAGGTCACCGACCTCACCCTCACCAACAAGTACGCGTGGCTGTACGGCGCCGGCTACTACGACACCAACAACCCCGGTGACGGCACCGGCCACCACTTCTACGACGACGTCCGCTACAAGAGTCCGACCACCTGGCAGGCCGGCACGGTCCTGAAGTTCCAGAAGGACAGCACCGCGGGCGGCACCTTCACGATCGACACCGTCGACACCGAACTCGTCGACGCGGCCTACGCGATGCCCGCCGGTTACGTCTCGGCGGCCACGTACGGCGTCAACCCCGGTGGCGGCGACGTCACATCGGCCCTGAACAGCGCGCTCAGCCAGCTGTCCGGCACCGGCCAGGGCCTGTGGCTGCCGGCCGGCACGTACAGCATCTCCGGCCGCGTCAGCCTCGCCAATGTGTCGCTGCGCGGCGCCGGGCCCTGGTACACCACGATCCAGTCCACCGCCGAGAACGGCGCCGGCGGCCTCTACACCACGGGCGGCCGCAACCAGATCGCCGACCTGTCGGTCTTCGGCGACCACACCTTCCGCAACAACGACCAGGGCGCGCCCGCCATCGAAGGCGCCTTCACCTCCGGCTCGCTCGTCCTCAACGTGTGGATGGAGCACGCCAAGGTCGGCCTGTGGGCGGTGCCCGGCGTCGGCCTCGACGTCGCCGGGGTACGCGCCCGCGACATCTACGCCGACGGCATCCACCTGCACGGCAACTCCTCCGGCAGCCGCGTCGAGCAGTCCAACGTCCGCAACACCGGCGACGACAACATCGCCCTGGACACCGAGGACGGCAACGTCACGCACTGCACCGTCTCGCACAACACCGCGCAGTCCCCGATCCAGGCGGGCGGCATCGGCGTCTACGGCGGCGGTGACAACGTCGTGGAGAACAACGCGGTCAGCGACACCGTCGCCTTCGGCTCCGGCATCAACGTCAGCACCGCCTTCGGCTCCAACTTCACCGGCCCGACCACGATCCGCGACAATCTGCTGACCCGCGCCGGGTCGCACAACTGGAACTGGAACTCCGACATCGGCGCCCTGTGGATCTTCGCCGACGCCAAGGGCGACATCACCCAGCCGGTCAATGTCACCGGCAACACCATCAAGGACAGCTCCTACCAGGCGGTGCTGCTCAGCTACGCCCACCAGATCAGCAATCTGACCCTCGACCACGACACCATCAGCGGCGCCGGCACCTTCGGCTTCGACATCAACAACGTCACCGGCAGCATGACGGTCAGCAACACCTCCGTCAGCGGCACCTCCTCGGCCGCCCTCAACAACCCCGGCGGCTACACGATCAACCGGGGCGCGGGGAACTCCGGCTTCTGAGCGGCCTTCCCGCGCACACACGAACCCCCGGCCGCGCGCCTCGCGCACGGCCGGGGGTTCCGGTCTTCCCGCGGGTGCCGGCTCAGCCGGCGCGCCGCCGGGAGACCGTACGCACCGCCAGGCCGAGGGCGACCGCCGGCGCCGCCCCCCGAGCACCCGGCCGGCCCAATTCGGTTGTCCACCACCCCGGTTCACGCATCCCGCCGCTTCCCGGGTCCGCCCGCGACCGCGCAAGGTGGCCGTGTCGGCACCATGCGTCACGCAGGACCCCGGGGATCCGCTCGGGAACGGCCGCGGCCGTTCTTCATTCATCGGTTACCGAACTGTTCGGTGACCGATGTACCGTGGGCGGTATGGGATCGCAGCGGTCGACGGGTGCGCCGCCGGCGCGGGTGGGGGCCGGCGGGGGCGCGGAAGCGGTCGCCGGGTGGCGCGGGGCGCTGGGGCGGGAGCGGGCGCGGCCGGAGTGGATCCGGGAGCGGCCCGGGGCGTGGTGGCTGGCCGTGGGCACCGTGTGCTTCGGGGCCTTCATGGGGCAGCTCGACGCCAGCATCGTGACGCTGACGTACGGCAGTCTGCGCACCGAATTCCACGCGTCGCTGGCCGCCGTGGAGTGGGTGTCGCTGGCGTATCTGCTGGCCCTGGTGGCGCTGCTGGTGCCGGTGGGGCGGCTGTCCGACGGTTATGGCCGCAAGCTGTTCTACCTGTACGGGTTCGTGGTGTTCACCGTCGCCTCCGCCGCGTGCGGACTGGCGCCGACGCTCGGCGTCCTGGTGGCCGTACGCGTCGTGCAGGCGGTGGGCGCCGCGATGATGCAGGCCAACAGTGTGGCGCTGGTGACCGGCAGCGCGCCGCGCGAGCGGATGCGGGCGGCGCTCGGGGTGCAGGCGGCCGCCCAGGCGCTGGGGCTCGCGCTGGGTCCGACGGTCGGCGGGCTGCTGGTGTCCACGCTGGGCTGGCGCTGGGTGTTCGGCATCAATGTGCCGATCGGCGCGGTCGCGCTGGTCGCGGGCCACTATCTGCTGCCGCGCACCCGGGAGCGGCAGCGGGTCGACGGCTTCGACCGGGCGGGCGTCGCCCTGCTGGCCGTGGCCACCACGGCGCTGCTGCTCGGGGTGTCCGCGGCCTCGGGCCTGCCGGTGCCCGGCTGGGGCGTCGCGGCCCTGTTCGCCGCCGCGGCCGTGACCGGGTGGGCCTTCGTACGGCGGCAGGCGCGGGTCGCGGTGCCGCTGCTCGACCCGGCGCTGCTGCGCGTCCGCGCCGTCTCCTCCGGCCTGGCCGGCGCGCTGTGCGGCTACCTCGTGCTGTTCGGGCCGCTCACCCTCGTACCGATCGTGCTGACCGCGTCCGGCTCTTCCGAGGTCACCGCGGGCGCGGTGCTCACCGCGCTGCCCGCGGGCTTCGCGGTGGCCGCGACCGGCGCCGACCGGATGCTGCCCGCGCGCCTCGGCAACCGGGGCCGCTGTACGGTCGGCGCTCTTGTCTGCGTCGCCGCGCTCTCCGCGACGCTCGTGCTGCCGCTGACCGTCGGCTGGCTGACCGTGCTGCTCGCCGCCCTCGGCATGGGCCTGGGCACCTTCACCCCGGCCAACAACGCCCTGGTCATGGGCGCGATCCCGGCCAGGTCGGCGGGGACCGGCGGCGGCCTGGTGAACATGGCGCGCGGCATGGGCACCGCCCTCGGCGTGGCCCTGGTCGCCCTCGCCCTCCACCTCGCCCCCGCCCACGGCCCCTTCCCCGGCCCGCGCTGGGCGGTCCTGGTCCTGCTGCTCGCGGCGGTCGGCGCCCTCGCGTCGCTACGGCTCAACCCCGGTGCGGGCAACCGGTCGTCGGCGCGGCACACGTAAGGGCGCGCGATTCCCGATGACGGCGGCCCTGGTCGTACGGCCGGAACCGCGGCGGCCGGCCCGGCCGTACGAGCTGACCCGCGGCCGCGTCACCCCGGCGCCTCGCGGGCCGTCCGGACCGTGGAAGGCCGGCGGTGGGCGGCGCGCGGTGCTCTACCCTTGCGCCATGCCGCAGCAGCCCCGCCCCGTACCGTCCGGCACCGCCGCCCGGACCGCCGGCGTGGCGGACGCGCATCAGCTCACCGAGGCGGTCACCCGGCTGCGCCGGGCGCTGCGCTCGTCGATCCGCACCGACTACCCGTGGGAGACGCTCCCCATGGCGCAGGTCGAACTCCTCCAGGTCCTCGCGGAGGCGTCGCCCGCCCGCGTCACCGACCTCGCCGCCCGCCAGCGCCTGGCGACCAGCACCGTCAGCGGTCTGATCGGCCAGATGATCGAGGCGGGCCTGGTCACCCGTGACGTCGACGCCGCCAACCGCCGCCGCTCGGTCGTCGCCCTCACCCCCGCGGGACGCGAACAGCTCACCGCCTGGTCCCGCGCCCACGAGCACCGCCTCGACGCGGCCCTGGCGGCCCTCGCCGCCCCCGACCGCGACATCGTCCTGGCCGCCGTCCCCGCCCTCTTCCGCCTCGCGGAACACCTGGACACGACCGACAGCACGACCGACAGCACGACCGGCAGCACGGAATCGACCGAAGCCTGACGCCCGCCCGCGAGGGCGCCACCTTCTCCCCGGTGCCAAGAATCCGTCAGGGTTCGGCATCACCGCGTACGCAAACCGTCAGTGACCGGTGCGGCGGCTCCCGGCGCTCCTAGCGTCGGCCCCATGGAGCCACGGATCACGCTCGGGTACACGGGGATCACCGGCAGGACCGGCCGGGCGGTGCGGCGCGCGAGAGCAAGAACAAAAGCAGGAGCAAGAGCGAGGGTGACGGCGACGGCGCGCGAGGCGCGGGCCGGCCGGCGGCTGGCGGGCGGCTGCGCGGCGCTGTTCCTCGGGCTGATGGTGACGCTCGACGGGTGCGCGGGCACGCTGACGGTGGTGCGGGCCGGGCTGTGGACGGGCGGCGCGGTCCTGGTGCTGGTGATGCTGTGGCCGCCGCGGGTCACCGCGGACGAGCGGTGGCTGACCGTGCGCGGCCCGCTCGGCGCCCGCCGGGTCCGGGTCGACGCGCTGGTCTGCGTCCAGCGGTACGGCCTGGTCGCGGCCGTCCTGGAGCTGCGTGACGTCCGCGGGCACCGCCTCCGGCTGCCCATGGCGGTGCTGGAGGCCGACCCGGTGCTGTGGCAGGCCGTGGAGAGCGGCATCCGCCGCTCCCGCGAGCGCGGCACCCTGCTGACCGGGCGCCGGGTGGCCGCCGCCGCGGCCGCCCGCGTCGACGCCCGCGCCGCGGAGATCCTGCACGCGTCCGGGCTGGGCTGAGCCCTCCCGCCTCCCTCAGGGCTGGAAGCGGTAGCCGAGCCCCGGCTCGGTGATCAGATGGCGCGGCGCGGACGGCTCCGGCTCCAGCTTGCGGCGCAGCCCCGCCAGATAGATCCGCAGGTAGTTCGTGTGCGTGACGTGCTCGGGCCCCCACACCTCGGTGAGCAGGTCGCGCCCGGTGACCACCCGCTCGGGATTGCGCAGCAGCACCGTCAGCAATCGCCATTCGGTGGGCGTCAGATGGACGCCTTCACTCGGCGTGGAAGTGGCACCGGCACCGTCACCCGCCGCCGGGTCCGTACGCGGCAGCACCGTACAGCGGGCGAGGTCGACCGTGTACGCGCCCAGCTCCACCTGTTCGCGCGGCCGCAGTTGGGCGGGGCGGCGGAGCACCGCCCGCAGCCGGGCGGCCAGTTCGTCGACCGCGAAGGGCTTGGTGATGTAGTCGTCCGCGCCCGCGTCGAGCGCCGCGACATGCGCGGACACCCCCGTACGGCCGGAGACGACGAGCACCGGCACGCTGCTCCAGGCGCGCAGCGCGCGCAGGACGTCGAGGCCGTCGAGGTCGGGCAGGCCCAGGTCGAGCAGCACCGCCTCGGGCGGGCGGCGGGCCGCCAGATCGAGCGCGGTGCCCGCGTCCGCCGCTCCGGTCACGTCGAAGTCGTGCGCGCGCAGCCCCGTACCGAGGGCGCGCAGCATCGGCGGGTCGTCGTCCACGACGAGGATGTGCCTCACAACTCGCCTTTCCGCAGGGGGAGTCGGGCGTCGTCGCCGAGCCGGGCCGCGGGCAGCGACACGGTCATCGTGAGCCCGCCGCCCGGGGTGTCCTCGGGTGTCAGCCCGCCGTCCATCGCCTCGGTGAGCCCGCGCGCCAGGGCCAGGCCGAGGCCGAGCCCGGTGCTGTTGTCGGTGTCGCCCATCCGCTGGAACGGCTCGAAGGCGCGCTCCCGTTCGCTCGCCGGCAGCCCGGGGCCGCGGTCCACGACCCGGATCTCGACCCGGTCGCCGTGCGCGCTCGCGGTGAGGACGACGGGGCTGCCGGGCGGCGAGTGCCGTACGGCGTTGGCGATCAGATTGGCCAATACCCGTTCCAGCAGCGGCGGGTCGGCCCGTACGGCGGGCGCCTGTTCCAGGTCGCGGACCTCGACGGCCGGGGCGCCGGCGGGCAGCGACTCCAGGGCCGCGGGCAGCACTTCCTCCAGCGCGGTGGCCCGCAGACGCAGGGAGAGCGCGCCGGCCTGGAGGCGGCTCATGTCCAGCAGATTGTCGACCAGCCGGTTCAGCCGCAGCAGCGACTCCTCGGCGGTGGCGAGGAGTTCGTCCCGGTCCTCGGCGGAGAAGCGCACCTCGTGGCTGCGCAGCGAGCCGACCGCGGCCCGGCTCGCGGCCAGCGGGGTGCGCAGGTCGTGGCTGACGGCGGCCAGCAGCGCCGTACGCATCCGGTCCGCAGCCTTCACCGGCTCCACCTCGGCGGCGGCCTCGGCGAGCCTGGCCCGCTCCACGGCCGCCGAGACATGCGCGGCGAAGGCGGTCAGCACCCGCTGGTCGGCGGCCGACAGCGTACGGCCGCGCAGGACGAGGACCGCGCCGTCCCCGGCCGCGACCTCGACTCCCGGGCCGTCGAGGGGAGTCGACGACTCGGCCTCCGTCATGAGTTCCGCGCTGTCCATGCCGAAGGTCTCGCGGGCCCGTTCCAGCAGCGACGGCAGCGCGTCGCCGCCCCGGACGATGCTGCCCGCCAGCGACGACAGCGTCTCCGCCTCGGCGGTGGCCCGCGCGGCGCGCCGCGACAGCCGCAGCGAACGGTCCACGACGGCCGCGACCGTACCGGCGACGACCGCGAACACCGCCAGCGCCAGGATGTTGTTGGGCTCGGCGATGGTGAACTTCCCGATAGGCGGGATGAAGTAGTAGTTCAGCAGCAGCGACGCCGTCAGCGACGCGACGACCGCCGAGACCACACCGCCCACGCACGCCACACCCACCACCGCCAGCAGGAACAGCAGCGCCTCGCTGGTGAGGTTGAGGCTGCCGCGGTGGCCCGTGAGCACCGCGGTGAGGACGACGGGCAGCACGAGTCCGGCGACCGGGCCCGCGACCAGCCGCGCGGGGGTGAGCGTGCGGCGCCGCGACGGCAACAGCCGCCCGCGCCCGGCCCGTTCGTGCGCGACCATGTGCACATCGATGTCGGCGGACCTGCCGACCGTCGTCTCGCCGATGCCGCGCCCGGTCAGCAGCCGCTCGATCCGGCCGCGCCTGCTGCTGCCGAGCACGAGCTGCGTCGCGCTCACCGCGCGGGCGAAGTCCAGCAGCGCGGCCGGCACATCGTCGCCGACCACCGAGTGGTAGCTGCCGCCCAGGCTCTCCACCAACTGCCGCTGCTCGGCGAGCGCGGCGGGCGACGCGCCGGTGGCGAGCCCGTCGCTGCGGGCCACGTGCACCGCCATCAGGTCGCCGCCCGCGAGATCCCCGCCCGCCACGTCGGCGCCCGCAGAACGGGCCGCGATCCTGGCCGCCCGCCGGATCAGCGTGGCGCCCTCGGGGCCGCCGGTCAGCGCCACGACGACGCGCTCCCTGGTCTCCCACACGCCGCCGATGCCGTGTTCGCTGCGGTAGTGCCGCAGCGCCTCGTCCACCCGGCCCGCCACCCACAGCAGGGCCAGCTCGCGCAGCGCGGTGAGATTGCCGACCCTGAAGTAGTTCGACAGCGCCGCGTCGACCTTCTCCGGCGCGTAGATGTTGCCGTGCGCCATCCGGCGGCGCAGCGCCTCCGCGGGCAGGTCCACCAGCTCGATCTGCTGCGCCCTGCGCACCATTTCGTCCGGTACGGTCTCGCGCTGCGGCACCTCGGTGATCTTCTCGACCACGTCCTTGACGGACTCCAGGTGCTGGATGTTCACCGCCGTGATCACGTCGATCCCGGCGGCCAGCAGCGCCTCCACGTCCTGCCAGCGCTTGGCGTGGCGCCCGCCGGGCACATTGGTGTGCGCCAGCTCGTCCACCAGCGCGACCTCGGGCCGCCGCGCGAGCACCGCGTCGAGGTCCAGTTCGGCGAAGTCGCCGCCGCGGTAAGGGCGGTGGACCGGCGGTACGGTCTCCAGCCCTTCGAGCATCGCCAGGGTGTGCGGGCGCCGGTGGCACTCCACGAAGGCGACGACCACGTCCGTGCCGCGGTCGAGCCTACGCCGCGCCTCGTCCAGCATCCGGTAGGTCTTGCCCACGCCGGGGGCTGCCCCGAGGAAGACCTTCAGCCGCCCGGGGCGGCCGGGCGGCGGCGCCGCGGCATCGTGCGTCACGTCGTACGTCTCTTACGTCTCCGGCTTCCGTACGGCCGACCCGTACGGTCCCCAGGCAACCGCGCGCCGCGTCCCGCGGCCCACCGCCTTGACGGCTTCCTGGCACCGGGGGCGCGCACCTTGACGCGGTCTTGATTCCGGCGCGGGTTCGGGCGCGGCTTCCGGGGCCGCGTCCGGACCGGCTTCCGTATCCGTATCCGCGTTCGGTCCGGCTTCCGTATCCGCGTGCGGACCCGTTTCCGGATCCGCGTCCGGCCCGGCGTCCGGGCCCGCGTCCGGCCCGGCGTCCGGGGGCCGCCGTGACAGCCGTGACAGACGCCGCCCGGCGCGGCCGCGGGGGAGCGGCCCTACTCCACCGTCACCACGAACTTGCCGCTGCCCGGCGCGGTGTCGCGCTCGCGCGCGGTGAGCGCCGCGACCGCCTCGGGCAGCGCCACCCGGCCGCCGATCGGCAGCCGCAGGGCCCCCTCGCCCGCGGCCCGCGCGACCGCGTCGAGGTCCTCGGTGACGGCCTTGGCGATCAGCACCTGATACGGGCCGGGCAGCGCGCCGCGCGCGAGTTTGGCGGGGGTCGGGTTGATGTCGACGATCCGGCCGCCGGGCCTGAGGAGCGTACGGGCGGCCTTGTACGGCAGGGTGCCCGCGGTGTCGAGGACGAGGTCGAACCGGCCGCGCAGCGGCGCCGGGTCGAAGGTGAAGCCGACGACGGGATCGGCGCCCAGCGCGCGCGCCTCGTCGGCGGCGGTGGGGCGGCAGCTGCCCGCCAGGGAGATCCCGTGCGCGGCGGCGAGCTGGAGCGCGGCGCGGCCGACCCCGCCGAGGCAGCCGTGCACGAAGACGGCCTGCCCCGGCCCGAGCCGGGCCTTGGTGAACAGCGCCTGGTACGCGGTCAGTCCGACGGTCGGCAGGACGGCGGCGTCCTCGAAGGACAGCCCCGCGGGCTTGCGCACAACGCCGGTCTCCTCGGCGAGCACCAGCTCGGCGAAGGCGCCGCCCCGCTTGAGCGGCGCGCCGCCGAGCACCTCGTCGCCGGCCGCGAGCCGGGTGACGCCCGGGCCGACGGCGGCGACGACGCCCGCGAAGTCGTAGCCGACGCCCATCGGGAAATCCCGGCCGGTGATCATCTTCATCTCGCCCTCGCGGATCTTGCGGTCCATGGGGTTGGCGCCCGCCGCGCGCACCCGGACCAGGACCTCGCCTGGACCGGGCGCCGGGGGCTCGAAGTCCTCGAAGCGCAGCACGTCGGGGCCGCCGTAGCGGTGGTACTGGACGCGCTTGGCGGTGGCCGGTGTCGTCGTGGGCATGGGAAACCTCCCAGTGATGTCATCAGGTGACATCAGACTAGCACGGTGATGTCACCTGATGACATCACCTATACTCGTGCCCATGGGACGGTGGGAGCCCGGCGCCGGCGGCCGACTGCGCGAGGCCGCGCTCGCGCTCTTCGTGGAACGCGGTTTCGAGCAGACGATGGTCGCCGACATCGCCGCGCGCGCCGGCGTCACCGCCCGCACCTTCTTCCGGCACTACGCCGACAAGCGCGAGGTGCTCTTCGACGGCGCCGCCGAACTCCAGGAGCGGGCGCTCGCCGCGCTCGCCGCCGTACCGCCGGGGACGGGCGCGCTGGACGCGGTCGCCGCCGCCCTGGACGTGGTGGCCGAACTCCTCGGCGACGACCGGGAGTTCGCGCGGCGGCGGCAGGCCGTGATCATGGCCGACACCGAGCTGCGCGAGCGCGAGCTGGCCAAATTCGCGGCGCTGTCGGCCGCGTTGGCCGACGCGCTGCGGCAGCGCGGCACCGACGCCCTGGAGGCGGACATCGCCGCCGAGACGGGCGTCGCCGTCCACCGCGTCGCGTACGAGCGGTGGCTCGCCGCGGGTGACGGCGCCGACGCCGATCTGCGGGACGTGATCCATACGGCGCTGGCCCGGCTGCGCGCCCTCACCGCCGCCTGACCGCGCGCGCCGCTTCCGGGCGCCGGGCACACGGCCCTGATGCGGCGGGGGTGAACTTCTCGCGGTCGTTTCCTTGCGGGCTGCCGAGCGTCGGATGACATCCTGCTGAACCGTTCCGATTCTCAACCTTCCGGTCTGGTTTCGCGCCGCGCGGCCCGCCTACGTTGAGGAACGGCCGCGTGCCCGGAAGGCGCAGGCGGCGGCCCCGGCCCACGGAACGGAACTGGCGGACACAGCACATGACGCAATCGGCGACGGCGCAGGAACCCGCTCCTCTGCCGGAACCCGAATCCGCCGCGGCACCCGTACCCGTCCCCGTACAGGGCGCGGCCCCCGCTCCGGGTGCCGCCCGGCCGCGGCTGTACGTGATCGACGCGCTGCGGCTGTGCGCGGCGCTGCTGGTGGCGCTCCACCACTACGTCGGCACCTGGCGGGTGAACCAGCCGCACAACCTCATCTGGGGCCGCCCGTCCTCCGACATCTTCCCGAATGTGTTCCGGGTGACGTCGTACGGCTGGATCGGCGTCGAGATCTTCTTCGTCATCAGCGGCTTCGTGATCTGCATGTCGTGCTGGGGGCGCGGGCCGCGGGACTTCTTCGTCTCGCGGGTGATCCGGCTGTATCCGGCGTACTGGTTCGGTGTGCTGTTCACCGGCGCCGTGCTGACGCTGTGGCCCGCGGTGTTCAAGCCGCCGGTCTCCGGGCGCGACATGCTCTTCAACCTCTCGATGCTGCAACAGGGTTCGCACATCGCGGACGTCGACGGCGTCTACTGGACGCTCTGGTCGGAGCTGCGCTTCTACCTGGTCTTCCTGCTGGTCGTGGCGGGCGGCCTCACCTACCGCAAGGTCGTCGTCTTCTGCTGCGCGTGGGGCGTGGCCGCCGCCCTCGCGCCCGTGGCCGGGCTGCCCGCCCTGACGCTGCTCGCCGACCCGGACGCCGCCTGGTACTTCATCGCCGGCCTCGCCCTGTACCTGATGCACCGCTTCGGGCAGGACATGCTGCTGTGGGGCATCCTCGGGATGTCCTGGCTGATGGCGCAGAGCGAACTCGCCAAGCGCATCGACACCGTGGAGCACGTGTCGAGCTGGCGCGGCGCGCTGCTGCTCTACACCGTCTTCCTGCTCTTCATGGTCGGCGTCGCGGTCGGCCTCACCGACCGCCTCCAGTGGAAGTGGCTGGCGACCGCCGGCTCCCTCACGTACCCCTTCTACCTGCTGCACTACGCGGTGGGGACCGACATCATCCACTACTTCCGCGACGCGGCCGACCCGCGGCTGCTGGTCGCCGCCGTCATCGCCCTCATGCTCGCCCTCAGCTACCTCGTCCACCGCTTCGTCGAGCGCCCGCTGTCCCGCCTCCTCAAGCGCGGCCTCACCCGCTCCTTCGCCCGCCTCGGCCCGGCGCCTTCGCGGCGGGCGGCGCCGTAGCCCCGCCGTAGACCCGCCGCACCGTGGCCCCACCGGGAACGCGCGGCGGAAAGACGCGTTGTACAACGGGGGGAGCGGTCGGACGTACGAAAGGGGCCGCCGGATGAGCGCATCACCCCTGCCGGGCGTGCTGGGCGGCCTCGCGCCGGTGCTGAACCACTGGGGCTATTGGGCCGTGGGCGGCCTCGTCCTCGTCGAGGACTTCGGGGTCCCGGCCCCCGGCGAGACGATCCTGATCGCCGCGGCGCTGTACGCGGGCGCCGGGCAGCTCAACATCGTCGCCGTCGCCGTGATCGGCTTCCTCGCCGCCCTGATCGGCGACAACATCGGCTATCTGATCGGCCGCACCGGCGGCCGCCCCCTCGTCCTGCGCTACGGCAAGTACGTCTTTCTCACCCCGGAACGCTTCGACAAGGCCGAGGGCTTCTTCACCCGGCACGGCGGCAAGGTCGTCACGATCGCCCGCTTCATCGAGGGCCTGCGCCAGGCCAACGGCATCATCGCCGGCGTCACCCGCATGCACTGGCGCCGCTTCCTCGCCTTCAACGCCCTGGGCGCCGCCCTCTGGGTCGGCCTGTGGACCGCCGTCGGCTACACGGCCGGCAACCACATCACCACCATCTACACCCAGATCAACCGCTACTCCCTCTACTTCCTCCTCGCGGCCGCCCTCCTGGCCGCGGCCCTGATCACCCGCGCGATCCTCCGCCACCGACGCCGCCGCTCGGCGGCGGACGAGGGCTGACCGGGACGGTGTCGTACCCCGGTGGAACACTGCGGTACGTGACTCTCGCCGATCTCACCCTCGCCCAATGGCGGTCCTTCGACCTGCCGGCCGCCCGCCGTGTCGCCCAGGAGGCGGCGGCCCTGGCGCAGGGCCGCGTCGTCGGCGTCGACACCGTCGAGCACTTGGGCGCGCCGCTGCACCGCGTCCGGATCGAGCGGGAGCCGGCCGGGCCGGGACCCGACGGGCCCGAGCCGCAGCTTTTCGCCCTCATACCCGGCGGCACCCTCACGCTCGGGTTCGACCCGGAGCGCTGGCAGCCCACCGCGGCCCAGACCGCCGACTACGCGGCAAGCCTCGACCAGGGCTTCGGTCACGGCCCCGACCTGCGGTCCCACCTCGCCCAATTCCTCAGCCCACGGCGGACGGTCACCCTGCCCGCCGTGCTCATGGCCGTCGAGGACGAGGACCTGACCGAACCCCCGGCCGACATGCCCGGCGTGCTCGCCGCGCGCGGCCTGCGGATGCCGACGTCCGACGAGTGGGAGCACGCCTGCGGCGCCGGCGCGGACACCCTCTTCCGGTGGGGCGCCGACTGCCCCCTCGACCGCATTCCCTACGACGACATCGCCGGACCCCAGCACCGTCCGAACGCCTTCGGCCTGCGCATCGCCTACGACACCTACCGCGCGGAAGTCACGAGCGACGCCACCGGCGTTCACGGCGGAGACGGCGGCGAGTCCGTGTGCGGCGGCTACGGGAATCTGCTCGGCTGGCTGCCCCTGGCCACGGCCAACCGGAATCCGGGCATGGCCGAATTCGTGTACGGCCCGGAAGGCGAAGGGCTCTGCGAGGACTTTTCCACGCGGCCCGTTCTTCCCCTCTGACCGTTCTGACCGTCCCGAGGACCGGCTGCGGAGGCGCGTAGAGCGCGTAGAGCAATCCGGCGAGCGCCGGCCGTGCGCCCCGCTTCCGCGGTTCAGATCCGCGTCCCGCGTGCGAACCGACCGTTCCCGTAGGGCGGTTCGCCCTCCCCGTCCACGCGCACCAGCGGTACGGACCCGACCTGCTCCCCGCCCTGATGGAACCCGCGGCGTCTTCGCCCCCGTTCCCGCCCTCTCCCGCGGGACGACCCCCTGCCGCAGCACCCCTACCGTTCCGGCGCCCCCTACCGTTCCGGCGCCACGTCCGGGCCCTGCGGCGCGAGGGTGGTGACGGTGAAGGAGACGACCGCGGCGAGGATGATCACGGGCAGCGCGTCCGTACGGCCCACCAAGAGCGCGACCAGGACGACCGAACTGACTGGCAGGCGCAGGGCCGCGGTGGCCGCGGCCGCCATGCCCGCGGCCATCGCGGGCACCACCCCGTAACCGGGCAGCGGCGCGAGCAGGACGCCGGCGGCGCCGCCCAGGAAGAGTGCGGGGAAGATCGGGCCGCCGCGCAGACTGCCCAGGCACAGGGCGTACGCGGCGCCCTTGAAGGCCAGCACCGCGATCAGCGCGCCGACGGGCCAGGAGTGCGGGTCCCGCGCGAGTCCGGCGAGCGCGGCCTGCCCGGACAGCGCCGCCTCGGCGGGCGAGCGGCCGGTCGTCGCCGCGTACAGCGCGACGCACAGCGCCATGCCGGCCGCGCACGCCGCGATCACCGGCAGCGGCCGGGCCGCTGCCGGTACGGCGACCCGCCGCCCGAGCACCAGCAGTCCGTGCACGGCCGCGCCGATGACGACGGCCGTCAGCACCGACCAGACCACATCGCCGGTGTCCAGCCGCGGCGGCGCGGGCAGCCCCAGCTTCAGCCCGCCGACCTGGAGCCCGGTCCAGCGGCCGAAGCCCGTGAAGACGACCGAGCCGACCCCGCTGGCCAGCAGGACGGGCAGCATCACCGCGAACAGCCGCGGGCCGCCCGCCCCGGCGACCTCCATCAGCAGGATCGCGCCGACCAGCGGATTGCCGAAGATCGCCGAGACGGCGGCGGCCGAACCGGCGGCGCCTACCAGCGCGGTGCCCGCCGATGCCGTGACCGTCGATGTCGTGCCAGCCGGCGAAGTGCCCGCCGGTGAGCTGCCCGCCGGCGAGGTGCCCGTACGCCCGCCCGGCGCCCGCAGCAGATCGCGGAAGAGCAGCGCCAGCCCGCCGCCGAGGGCGATCAGTGGTGCCTCGGGGCCGAGCACCACGCCCCACGGCAGGCAGCAGACCGCGGCCAGGACGACGCTGGGCAGCGCGGCCACCGACGCCCCGCCGGGGTGCAGTCCGGCGGCCGGTACGTGGCCGCCGCGCCCGGGCAGATACCGCACCGCCAGCGCCCCGCCCACCGCGGGCACCACCGCCATCGGCAGCGGCCACCACCACGGCGGCGCGCTGTGCCCGAGTGCGTGCGGCCAGGTGACCCACACGATGTGCTCGATCTCGTGCAGGGCGGCCAGGAACCAGAACGCGAGCAGTGAGACGGGGATGCCGATCAGGCCGCAGAGCAGCAGTGTGGTGAGGTAGCCCGGCCGTAGCAGCGTGTCCCGCAGGACGGCTTGCTGCGTACGTGGCCGGCCGGGTCCGGCGGACCGGTCGGACCCGGCGGCTGCGACTGAACCGGCGGATTCGGCTGGTTCAGCTGACTCGGCGATGGCGGCGCTCCTCGTGACGGTGCCGCGGAACACACAAGGGGGCTGGGCGGACGAACACCCTTTTCCCGCCCATTCCGTACGGCGGCACCGCGACCCTACCGACCGGCGCGCCGGCGCCTCTGTACGCCACACGCGCGGGTCGTCCGTTCACCGCCGCCGCCGTGGACGCCGCCCCTTGTGCTCGGATTGCGCATAAGAGTCGATGATCCATCTCGGCTTTGTCCTGAACTTCCCCAGAACTGTGCGGTGTTGTGCGCTCGCTCCCTTGACTTGTGCCTAGTGTCGGCTGAACATGTGTGCTGCGCCACACGGGACGCCGCCGATTCGGTGCGTGCTGAGCACAACCGGCGATCTCAGACCGCGCCCGGCGACAAGCGCAGCCGCGATCCGGCTCATGCCACGGGCGGAAGGGCACCATCACACTTTCCGGGAGGCATTTGTGCTGGCCACATCCCTGTCCTTACTCCGATCCCCGCTCCGCCGCAGAACGCGGCTGCTGCTGGCGTTCCTGCTGGCGGTGGCGATCGCGGTGCCGGTCCTCGGCACGACGGCGACGCGCGCCGCGGCGGCCGCACCGGGGCCGTGCGACATTTACGCGTCGGGCGGTACGCCGTGCGCCGCGGCGTACAGCACCACCCGCGCGATGTTCGCCTCGTACAACGGCCCGCTGTACCAGATCCAGCGCGACTCGGACCACGGCGCACGGAACATCGGCCTCGCGTCCGCCGGCGGCCCCGTCGACGCGGCGCCGCAGGACTCCTTCTGCGCGGGCACGACCTGCACCATCACCGAGCTGTACGACCAGACGCCGAACGCCAACAACCTGCCGATCTCGCCCGGGAGTTCCTGCCCCGGCTGCTCGGGCAGCCTCTCCGGTCCCGGCCCGAACGGCTCGGACATCGGCGCCGACGCGATGGCCCTGCCGGTCACCATCGGCGGCCGGCACGCGTACGGCGTGCTGTTCAACAACATCGGTACGGGCTACCGCAACAACGCCGCCAAGAACGTCCCCACCGGCTCGCAGCCCGAGGGCATCTACATGCTCACGTCGTCGAATCTCGTCAGCAGCAGTTGCTGCTTCGACTTCGGCTCGGCCGAGACGGACGACTCCGACGACGGCAACGCGACCATGAACGCGATCTATTACGGCTCCGCCTGCTGGACCGGTGGCTGCACCGGCCCTGGCCCCTGGGTCGGCGGCGACCTCGAGAACGGCATGTACTTCAGCGCCGCGGGCCCCAACCCGCCCACCATCCCCAGTGAGACCGGCTCGTTCGTCAGCGCCTGGGAGAAGAACAACGGCACGACGAACTTCACCCTGAAATACGGCAACGGGCAGTCGGGCGGGCTCACCCAGTCGTATTCCGGCGCCCTCCCCAACGGCTACAACCCGATGAAGGTGCAGCCCTCCATCGAGTTGGGCACCGGCGGCGACAACAGCCCCATGGGCACGGGGGAGTTCTTCGAGGGCGCCGTCACCCGCGGCTTCCCGTCCGACGCGACCGAGAACGCCGTCCAGGCCAACATCACCGCGGCCGGATACGCCGACAACACCACCACCTTCCCGCCCCCCACCACCTCGGTCATCAGCCTCAAGGCGCACGCCAACGGCAAATACGTCGACGCCCCCAACAGCACCACCTCACTCATCGCCGACGCCACCTCCGTCGGCACGAACGAGACCTTCACCATGGTCGCCAACAACAACGGCACCGTGAATCTCAAGGCCCACTCCGACAACCAATGGGTCACCGCCGAGAACAAGGGCGATTCCCCCCTGATCGCCAACCGCGGCGGCCCCGGCCCCTGGGAGACCTTCTACCTCCTCCACAACCCCGACGGCAGCGTCAGCCTCCGCGCCTACAACAACCAACACCTCGTCACCGCCGAATCCGCCGGCGCTTCCCCCTTGATCGCCAACCGCACAGCAGTGGGCCCCTGGGAAGAATTCGACCTGACCCCCGCCTGACCCACCGCGCCCCCGGCCCGGCCCCCCCGTTGCTCCTGCATGACTCCAGCAACGGGGTTCCGGGCCCGTGTAAGGTGTGATCTTCTTCGCACGCATGTGTGGGCGGGGCGTTTCGTGGGGGGACTCCTTTGACGCGGGCATTGGCGCGGGTTCCGCGTCTTCTGCTTCTACGGTGCGGCGGGGCACGGCGCGACGGCGTCGAATTCGACGGTGCGGTCCGATCTCGGTGCAGGGAACAAGGAGACGTCCTCGGTCCACGGGCGGTCTCGGCCCCGGCTCGATCCACAACCGTCTCGCCGAGGGCGATTCGGCTCCCTGGCGTCCCGCACCCACCACGGTCTCCCGACCGGCATCGGCACTGAAAGGACGTACGTTGCGTATTCGCCTTCGCCGTTCTCGTCGCGTTGCGCTGGCCGCCGCGGTTCTGGCTCCGCTGATCGGCCTGGTGCCCGTCGCGTCCGCGCGTGCGGACGGTGCCGATGCCCCGGTCGTGCCGTCGGTGACGGTCAGCCACAGTCAGAGCATCGACATGTACGGGGCTGCCGGGGATATCGATCTGACGGTGGCCGCGCCGCCGAGCACGGACGCGTTCCTGCGGCTCGTCCTGTACGCGGGCACCTCCAACATCCGGGTGACCGACGACGCCGGGAACGTCCTGCCGGTCGTGGACCGCTCGCCGTCCCCGGACATGGTCGAGATCGGCGCGGCCGACAGCGACGGCAACGGCGTCAAGGGCGCGCCCATGGCA
>NZ_FONG01000015.1 GCF_900112845.1 Actinacidiphila alni | reverse complement strand
GCCCTGGCCTTCCACGCCACCAATCTCGGCTCCGGCCTCCGCACCAAACTCGGCCTCGACACCCCACCCCCCACCCCAACCACCACCAGCACACCCACCGCTGACATCAAGACCAGCACACCCGACATCACCACCAGCCCGGCCAAACCCGGACCCGGCACCAAGTCCGCGGACACCAGCACCAGCAGCGCCAAGAAGACCACCGAACCCACTAGCGCCGCCGACACTCCCGACCACACCACCACCCGGCCCGGCCCGGACGGCCCGTCACCGTTCACCGCCCCCCCGCCGTCCACCACACCCCGCCCGTTCACCAACACCCCCACCCCCCTGCCACCCACCACACCCCTCAACCGACCCGACACCCTCGACCACCCGCCAACCACCACACCCATCACACCTGGCAGGCCCGGGGCACGTGAAACCACCCCCACGGCCGCGGACCACGACCACCCCAACCGAACCCCCACCACCGCACACGAGAACCGCCCGGCTCCCGCACCCACACCCCACCCCCGCACCTTCCGCTTCACCGAACCCGCCCCCGGCACCTGGACACCCACCCCACCCCGACCCACACCCACGACCACCACCGGGTCCGACCCCGCCACCAACATCCGGCCCGACGACGCACACAATGTTCCGGAACCCATGGCGGAGCTGGAGCAACAACCGCTGCTGACCGGACGGAAGGGTTTTGGTTCGCTCCTGGGCAACACTTCGCCGCTCACGGAGCCGACCCGGCACCCGGGTGACTCGGACGGTCTGGCCGCAGATGCCTACTCCACCCTGACCGGCGCCGTGCCCGCGCCGGCCGTGGAGACGAGCTCTGCCCCCGTAGACGCCGGCGCGGAACGTGAGCGGCTGGAGCGTACGTGGTCGTCCGCGCCACCACCTCCCGCGACCGTGGCGACGGCGTTCAACATCGTCCGGACCCACCAGGTGGTGGAAGGGTTCCACCCGGAGGACGAACCGGACTTCGCCTCGATGGGCCCCTCCCATCTGGCGGTGTACGCGGTCGCGCAGGAACTCGCGTCCGGCGACGGCGACCGGGAGGCGGCAGAAGCCCTGTCACGGCGGCTCGCGCAGGGGCAGCCGAGACCAGAACGGGGATTCCTCCCCGGCGGGACCAGGAGCGACTCCGAAACCCAGAACCCACCGGGCCGGAACACGGCAAGCGGTTCGGGAAGCGGCGATCGGACAACCCCCGCCCAACCGCCCGTGCCCCGCTCCACCGCCCCTCGGCCTATGCCGGCAATCCCCGCGATGCGGCAGGGCGCCGGACCCCACCCAGTCCAAGCCCCTTCCGTTCACGAGCCGCGACCCGTACCGCCTTTCCGGCCGGCTCCTGGGCGGTCCATGACCGCACCGCAGCCGACGGCAGTCCGCCGCCTTCCAGCGGTGCCCGGCCGACAGAACTCCGATCAGCCGAACCTGCCGGACGGGTCACAGGCCGCGACGCGCCCCCGGCCGACGCCGCCCGTCCCGGCCGCGCAGGTGCGCGCCGTGGAGGAAACGATCACGGTCGACGACCGCCCGTTCGAGCGGCTCCGTGTCGAACCGGACGGTGACTGCTTCTTCACCTCGGTGCTCGCCGGCGCCGCCCGCCAGCACACCGATTCCGACTTGCGGCATCTGGACGTGCGCCGGCTCCGAGACCGTGTCGCCGACTGGCTCGGCGGACCTGACGCACGTGCCCAGGAGATCCGCGACCAGCTCGACTCCGAGCTCACCCCGATCCAGATACTCGTCAACGATCTGCGCCTGGACCAGCTGGAGCAGATCACAGGCTTCTCCGCACCCAAGTTGTCCGAACAGGAAACGGAAAAGATCGAGCTCGGTCTCATGGCCGGCCAGTACACGGGAGAACTGCGCGGTCGGATCACGAACAGCGGGGACCGCGCCATCGTGGGAGACTTCGGAGCGAGTGTGGCCAAACATCTCCTGGACGACTTCACTCCCGACCGTTCGAAAATCGATCAGACCCGTCTTGGAAAACAAATCGAGTCCGCAAAGAGATCACACCTCCGTGAACATGTGATCCAGGTGCTGGAGGGAGACACCCCGACGGCCATCAAATACTACCGGAGGCTGCTTGACTACCATCAGGCGTTGCAAACTGAATTTTCGGATCTCCGTAACCTCAGGAGTCTTTCCACCAGCGACATCGTCAAGGCCGCCGTGCGGCGGACCGAGCTGTGGACCACCCCGTTCTACGACCGGGTTCCCGAGATCACAGCGGTCGCGCTCGACCTGAACATCCTTGTCCAAGACGTCGTGCCCACTCCGCTCAACCCGCGCGGGTCCCGACCCCTGTACGTGCACTACGACGGCGATTCACATTATTCGGCACTCAACCCCGTCGGCGGCCACGACCCATTGGTTCGTCCCCTCTCGGGAGCTTCCCTGCCGGACCTGTCGTCACTGCCGGATGGTGAACAGGCGCCCATGACCCAGTGGCGCGCGCCGGTCAAGCCCGTGCTGCAGCAGTTGGCGCACATTCTGCGGGAGAACGACGTGAGCGAGGCAGCCATCGCGCGCCTCAACGATCTGTCCCCTCAAGGGGTGGCACAGCTCAACGCGATGCTCACCCCCGCACGCCCCCGCGGCGCCGGCTCCGGGTCCGGCGTGCCGCAGCGCACGACGGCCGTCCCGGCGGCCCGTCCCCACCCGGACGGCCCGCCGCCCGCCCGGACCGAGGTGCACCTCCCAACCGGTGACAGCCGTGCCGACGCCGACGAGCGGCCGGCTGAACTCCCGCAAGCGCACCGACACACGAGTCGAGAGCATGTCGTGGGTCCGGTCCCGCTGACTTTCGACAGCCGGTCCGTCCGCTTGACAGCGTCACACGAACAACAGCTGGACACAGCCGCAGCGACAATCGCAGAGGCGGCCATCTTGAGCCATACGCTGGGGCTCGAAATGCCGACGGTGAGCATAGCCAGAGGCGGCCTCGAATCCGAGCTGTCCCGCTGGCGGTCCGCCGAGATCAAGCGATACCTGCGCATACGACTGACCACCACGCTCAACGACCTCCAGTCGGACTCGCTGTCCTATCGCCTGTCGGACGACGACATCGCCTTCGAAGAGGTCATCGACGCTGGGGAATCAAGCAATAAGCTGGACGTCACGGCGTATTTCCATCCGGAGCGATCACAGCAGCGGCAAGACGACATCCGGTCAGGCCCCGGCCAGGAAGCCCCGTCACGCAGCCGCAGGGCACGGCGGCAGGCCCTCCCGCCTGGGCACGGCCTGGCCGCGGCCGTACGCGCCATGACCGACCCCGGCGCAGGAGCCGGACCCGTCGCCGGCGACACCCGTACGCTCCGCGAGACACTGGCGGCTACGTGGCCAACCGCAGCACCGTCAGCGGAATCGCTGACGACGGCTCTCAACATCGTTCGTACCCACCAGACGGTGGAGGGCTTCCGTCCGCAGGAGCGACCCGACTTCGCCTCCATGGAAACTTCTCATGTCGCGGTGTACGCCGTCGCTCGGGAGTTGATGACAAGCGGCGGTCACCGGGCTGCGGCCGAAGCACTGTCACGGCAGCTCGCACAAGGGCAGCCAAAGCCGCGGCGGGCCTACCTGCCCGGCGGAGCCAGGGACTCGGTTCAAGCCCCACGAGACGCGAATACGACCGGCGGCTCGTCCAGCGGCAGCCAGTCGGTCCGCCCGCTTCCACCGCCCCCGCCCGCTTCCCAGCCGCCCCGCCCGACGCCAACGGCGCAGTCCTCTCAACCCGCGCCCGTCGCACCGCAGTCGCACACAAAAACCATTCGGCCGTGGCCGGAACCGTCCAGCAGCCGGGACACCGCACAGCCAGCCACACCCCACAGGCAACAGCCATCCGCTCTCCGACGCCTGCCGCAGCCGCCCGTCGTGACCACGCACGAACGCGACGTGCTGGACACCCGCTCGGTTAACGGCGTGCCATTCGAACGCTTGCGTGTCAATGCCGACGGCGACTGCTTCTTCACCTCCGTGCTGGTGAGTGCCGGGCTGCAGCACATGGACTCGGAGACGCGGCGTCTGGACGTGCGCGGTCTTCGTGCTCTGGTCGCCGACTGGTTCATGGGAAGCGATCCGGCCGCTTCAGCAGTGCGTGAACACATCGCGTCCGGTCCGAGCCCGGTCAGAACGCTGACGAACGACATCAGGTCGCTGCGCCGCCTCGAAGACATCATGGGTCAACTGGCGCAGCCGTTGTCGGGCGTTGAACTGGACGCCATTGACGAGGGCTTGAAGTCACCGATGTACAGCCGCGAACTGGCCAGGAGGTTCACTGAAAGCAACGACCGCGATATTGTAGGAGATTTCGGGCCCAACGTCGCCAGGCGTCTTCTCCCGGATTTCGTTCCGACCCCCTCCCAGGTCGATCGGGAGAGACTCATCGAACGGGCGCAGGCGGCACATCTCCGCGAACGGCTCGCCCAAGCGCTGGAAGAGGGCGGACCGCTCGGCGAGCGGTATTACGACCGGCTTCTGAAACATTCCGACAGGATGCGGGAAATATTCCCGACGCTGCGGAGCCTCCTTGACCTGACGAATGTCGAAGCAACCGCGGCCGCGGCACGGCAGGTTGAACTGTGGACCACGCCGTTCTACGACCGGATCCCGGAAATCACCGCCTTGGCACTCGGCATGAACATCGCCGCGGCACAGGAGGGACACACACATCATCTCAACCCGGGTGCGTCCCGTTCCTTGTACGTGTTCTACGACGGTCGCACCCACTACACGGCACTGAATCCGGTCGGTGATCCAGCCTCCGTGGTCCATAAGGCCCCCGACGCGGGCTCGGCACACGAAGGGTCGGACGCGACGCCCGACGATCATCCAGTGTCCGCGGCCCGTCCGCAGATCCGCCCCGAACTGCGGATCCTGGCAGGGATGCTGCGCCAGAACGAGGCTAGCGAGTCGCTCATCGCACGTCTCGACACTCTGTCCCCGGCCGCGACGGCACAGCTCAACACTATGTTGTCGCTGGGACGGCTGCACGGCGAAGACGTTGGCTCCGCGCTGAACGGGAGAGACCGCCGGGCCAAGTGGAACCGGTCCGAGGAGGATGAACAGGCACGTCAGATCGATGCCCTTGATCCTCGAGTGACGGGTTCGATGTTCCGCGCCTCCGAGTCCGCGCGGGAGCGCCGTGGCCAGGGCCGCCGTCAGACGGAAGCCACGTCGTCGGCCGGTGACGAAGCGACGACCCGCACCGGACTCCCTACCGGCGCTTCCCGGCGAACAGGCGTTGGGCGGGCGGATCGCGTCGCGTCTCCTCTGTCTGTTCCGGATCCGGTCACGCTGATGTTCGGTGTCAGTTCGACCGGGTTGTCGAGCGAACACGAAACGCTGTTGGCCGCGCTTGCGGTGCACATAGCGAGAGCCGCCCTCGTGAATCATCGGGCCGGCATGGAAATGCCAACGGTTGAGATCGCCAGAGGGAGGCTCGACTCGGAGCAGGCACGTTGGCGATTGTCCGAGGCCAGGCACTACCTGAAGATCAAAGTGCACCATGAACTCAACGATCAGCAGGCAGACTCGCCACCCAGTCAGCCGTCGATCGCCGGCATCACGTTCACGGAGACCGTCGGCACCTGGCAACCTGGTGAGCGCCTGGATGTCACTGTCCGCATCAATCCGCGGAGTGACCACAACCGGCCCACACAGCCCCAGCCGGGCCCGGATCCACAGCGTTCCGCACAAAATCTCGCCACCGAAGCGTACGAAACTCTCATGGGAAATTCCGGAACGAAGACCCAGCAGCGGTCCCCCATGACGACACCGCCCCCTCGACCGGCCGCGCGGCGCAACGAGATGCCCACCGTCCGCTCAGTGGACGGCACCACGTTCGAGCAGGTACTGGTCCCACAGAACAATAACGACTTCTTTGTCTCGGTACTGGAGAGCGGCGCCCGACAGCACGCGAACTCCGGGATGCACCGGTTGGGCCCCCGCGAACTTCGTCGTGATGCCGCCCTCTGGTTCTCCGGGAATTCCGCTGCGGCGGTGAAAATGCGGAAAACAATAGATGCGGGGCCGAGCGCGATCACGACGTTGGTGGACGACATCACGTCACTGGCGGAACTGGAGCAGATAACGGGGCGCACGGCACCTCAATTGTCGGAGCTCGAACAGATCGAAATCGAAACGGATCTACTGTCACGCCAGTACACCTCCGAACTGGTAGAAAGAATATCGCACCCCAATGATCAGGAGATCGTCCGAAAATTCGGCGCACACGCAGCCAGCCGTATTCTCCATGATTTCACGGCGGACCGCTCGCGGATTGATCAGGCTGTACGCCAGCGACACATCCAGCAGGTTCAGGCCGCGCACCTTCGCGAGCACATCGTCAAAGAAATGAAACGAAACAGCAAAGCAGGCAAGAGTTACTACAACAAGCTACTCGACCTCAAACCCGAGCTGAAGGAAATTTTCCCGACCCTCGCCGGGCTGCGCAGCCTGGCGACCAGTAAAGTCGTCGAACTCGCCCTGCTACGAAGAGGCCTGCGCCATACACTATTCTTCGATCGGGTTCCTGAGATCACCGCGGCGGCAATGGGCATGAACATCGTCAGCGTGACGGGGGACCGCCCGCTGGAGCTTGGCCCGGGCTCCCCTCAGCGGCTGTATGTGTACCGCGACGGCACGTCCTATTCCGCACTGAATCCGGTCAACGGCCGCACAGCACCGACCGACGCGAACCAGGGCGCGTCGGCGCCGCCGCGCCCGACGCGGCATGACAAGCCGATCGCGTCGGACCTGCGATTGCTCAAAAATGTACTGCGCGCGCACGGGGCCAGTGACCAACTCATCACGAGTGTCAACGACCTTTCCCTTCTCGGGGCCAAGCGGCTCGCCATGATGATCCGCACGCCTCGCCGCGATCCGTCGACCATGCGCCGACCCCTTGCCGCGAACGTGCAGCACCTCATGGCCGACGCAGCACGCGAGGACGACCGATCACCTGAGCGCCCGACCACGGTCGAGAGTACGACGGATTCGGAACAGGCACCTCCCGGTATTCCGCTGCCCGCTGGTGACGACTGGGATACCGTGCGCAGCAGGGCGGTCGTGATACCGCATACCCACTCGTTCGCGTATCCGATGTCCAATATCGTGGTGAGGTCGGCCTTCGACGTCCGGCACTTCGTTTTTCGCGGCCGTCCGGTCGCTGACCTGACAATAAGAATCGGTTTCATCACCGAAGGCGCCGTGATGCCCGACCATATATCAGCCGTTGAGGAACGCGCCCGCCAGGCAGTCGAGGAGCTGTACAACCTTCCGCAGTACCAGCTGCCCAGCGGGGAAATCCTCCACGTCACCTTGGAATTCACCATCAGCGATGACGCACATACCATTGTGACGCTGACCCGCGATTGGTCGCCTCCCAACCAGAGGCGCTGGCCGGTCCAAGCCAAGGGAATTGTTTACGCCCACGAACTCGGCCATCAACTGGGGCTGCGGGACGAGTACGCCAGCCCTGAGTATCCGCATTTCAGCGGTGTGCGCGGGAGTCTGATGGGCGCGACACATGCGAAAGAGGAGCACGGCCTGCCGCAAAGCGGCATGCGCGGCCGCTATCTGCAACTGCTGGGCACCCTGGTGAGCGAGGACGGTTACCGGAGGGAATATCAGCGCGCGGCGGACGCGCAACGCGGGCGCGAAGCCGTCCCGGCCGGCCCGGAATTCTCGCAGGCCGCGCTGGACGACACCGCAATCGTCGACTGGTGGCTGAAGGACGGCGCCCGGACCGACACAATCCGTTCCACCGCGCTCCGCGCAGTCACCACTACCCTCGGCAGTTGGGCCGCGGGAGCGCGGCGGACACCCTCGGACTCCGACGCCAACCGCCGGGCGCTGACCGCCGTTCAGCAGGCAATCCGCCACTGGCAGAAGTCGGACGAGGCAAGAGGCCCACAGGCGACCGCCGTCAACCGACTGGACGCACATGTGACCGCTCATCTGCTGCGGATCGCTCTTGACCGGTCGAGAGTGGCCGAACGAGCTGCCCGGGAGCACCGGCGGGCACAAGAACGGGTGGCAGTGGCAGCCGCGCCGCACTGGCTTTCCCCGGACTTGGCGCCCTACGTGCGACGCCCCCTTGCGGACGAGGTGGCACCCGGTGTGAACGCGCCGCTCCACCACTCGCTGCTGGCCCAACGCAATGCACAGCACGGACTGACCGATGAGGCCGTTCGGGCATTCGACGACGTCGACGCCGATCGACTGCGAGCACGGCTCGCTGCCGCGAACGAAGGGCCCGGACCGGCTGGCTCGGCCGTCCCGACGGTTCTGCCCGGCACAGAAATGTCCGTGCACCATCGGAAGAACGACCCGTGGGCGCCTTCGCAGATCCACGCGTTGAAGAATGCGTCGGACAGGATCAAGGCAGCGGGATTCATGATTCCGCATCTTGACGTCCATCTACTGCCCAGCCGACCGGGTCCTCCCGCAGAGAACACGGCATCCGGAGCGGACACGTCCGGCCTCCTGGGCGGCGCCGTGGAATATTTCGCCCCCGGAGCGCTGGTGATCGACCCGCAGTTTCCGGGCGGCCCGCCGCACCAGGCCGATCTCGTTCGCGAACTGGGACGCGCGCTGCATCACCAGTGGGCGGGGCCGAATTATCATGAACTTGGATTCGCCCAATTCAACGGTTCCTCGTTTCAGGGCGGCGCGCTGATTCACAACAGGCGATTGGCGGCCACGGTCAGCCGACGGGCTGCGGCAGGCCCCCGGGATTTCGTCGCCGAGGTGTTCACCGGCCTCGTGTACGGCCGCCGCTTCAGCGACGCCGTACTCGATCTCTACACAGCGCTCGGCGGCGCTTTCCCCGCGGCGGGCCGACCGCAGCCGCTGCCGTCGCGCGACGAGCCGCGCCCCCCGAGGTGACAGCGCCGTTCCCCGAACAACGCTCACCTGCCCCCGCGGCCCGTCCCGGGAGCAGGCATGATGTACAGCAGTAACGGGGCGCCGCTCCGGGCGCCGGCGTCGCGGGACGTGCCGGGGCCGCGGCGCCGCGGGAATCGTCCGGCCGAGAAGGGAATCCGGCACCGTGCGTCTCCACCTGCTGGCGCTGCTCGTCGCCGGCCCTGCCCATGGCTATGAGCTGAAGCAGGCGCTGGAGAGGCTGCTGGGCTCCGCCTACCCGCATCCGAATGTCGGGCAGATCTATGTGACGCTCGGCAGGCTGGAACAGGCCGGGCTGATCGAGGGGCGGCTGGTGAGCCAGTCCGACCGTCCGGACAAGCGGATCTACAGCATCACCGCCGCCGGGCGGGAGGCGGTGGACGCCTGGTACGAGACGCCGTCGGACGCGCCCCGGGTGCGCGACGACTTCTTCATGAAGCTGGCACTGGCCCACCGTACCGGCCGCCCGGACGAGGTCGGGCTGATCAACAAGCAGCGGCGGCACTACCTCAACCTGATGCGGGCGCTGTCCCGGATGGACGGCGAGGAGGACGCCGAGGGCGGTCCGATCGCCCGGCTGCTCATCGAGGGCGCGACGCTGCACCTCCAGGCCGACCTGGACTGGCTGGAGCGCTGCCAGGAGGAGCTGGAGCAGAGCGAGGACGGCCGCTCCGCGCAGTGACCCGGCCCCGCCGGGAAGCCGTCAGTAGCGCAGCCGCCCCTCCCGCCGCCGCACCGCCCGCCGCGCGGGTATCACCGATGCCGCGGTGGCGATCGACACGGCCGCGCCCGCGACCAGCAGCAGCGCGGCCCACCACGGCGGCCGGGCGACGCCCGCGCCCATGCCGACGGCGTCGGCCTGGAGGTCGATGAGCCGGCAGGCGGTCGGCACGCCGAGGGCGATGCCCGTGCCGGCGGCGCAGAGGGTGATCAGGGCCGTGGTCGTCGCGACCGCGGCGACGCTCTGCCGCGGGGTCAGCCCGACGGTGCGGTACGCCCACAGGTCGCGGGAGTGCTCGCGCACCGAGACGGCGACGGCGGTGGACAGTTCGCCGAGTCCGATCAGCGCGAGGACCGCGATCGCGCCGAGGACGACGCCGCGTCCCGCGGCGAGCCCGCCCGTGGGGTCGGCGACCGTGCGGACCTCGAACGCCGCGGCGCCCGGGGCGGTGAGCGCCGCGCGGACGGCCGCGGGCCGGGCGCCGGACCGCAGCACCAGGCTGTAGAAGTCGGGGGTCACGGTGGCGTCCTGCCGGCGCAGCGCGTCGTAGGACATGGAGACCACCCGGCCGCTGTGCCGGGCCTCGATGTTCCGCCCGACGATGTGCACGATGTGCGGGGTGCCGCCGACGGTGAGCCGTACCCACTGGCCGACATGGGCGTGCAGGGCGTCCAGCAGGCCCTGCCCCGCGACCGCTTCGTCGGGGCCGGCCGGCGCCCGGCCGTCGGCGATCACGAAGGGGTACGGGTGCGCGGCGGTGCCGACGCCGCGCAGGACGACGGTGGCCGTCTGTCCCGGCGCCAGGGCGGGGAGTTCGACGGTCGGGTGCGCGACAGCGATCCCGGGCTGCCGGGCGAGCGCGCGGCGGGCGGCGGGGTCGGAGAGGTGGACGGGACGCGCGGTGAGCCGTTCGGCGAGCCCCGCCGCCGCCGGGTCGCTCCCGAGTCTGCCGACGGTTGCCCAGGCGCCGAGCGCGAGGGTGATCATGAACAGCGGCAGGGCCAGCCGCGCCACCGCGGCGGCCGAGCGGCGCGGCCGCCGGACGGCCCCGCGCCAGCCGAGGACCAGTGCGGGCGGCACCCGCATCCCGAGCGCCGCACCGGCCGCGCGCGGCAGCAGGCCGCGGCCGGCCGCGGCCGCCTGCCGTACTGCCGGTACTGGGGGAATGCGGCCCGCCCGCCAGGAGGCCAGCACGGTGGCCGCGGCGAAGACCAGGACGGTCACCGTCGCGGTGACCGGCACCGCCCAGGCGTGTTCCGGCAGGGTGCGCCACAGGGCCATGGCCTGCCCGAGCCTGCCGGGGACGCGCGTGCCGAGCAGCTCGGTGGCGGCGGTCCCGGCCAGGACGCCCGCCGTGGCCAGGGCCGCGTGCTGGATCAGGAACATGCGGACGATCTGCGCGGGGGTGAAGCCGACGACCTTCAGCACCGAGATGTCCTGGACGTGGGCCAGCACCCTGGAGCCGACGCCGCCGGTGACCGCGACCGCCGCCGCGAGCAGCGCGCCGAGGCCGAACAGGCCCAGGATCAGGCCGAGCATGTGGTTGTCGCCCTCGGCCTCCGCCCTGGTCTCCCGCCAGGTGGAGACGCTGACGACCCGTTCCGGGCCGACCAGCGCCACCGCCCGCTGGACGGTGAAGTCGGCGTCGGCCGGGTCGGCCAGCCGCAGGCCCACGGTCTGACCCGTACGCCCGCCGGCCCGGCCGAGTTCGGCGACCAGGGCGGGGTTCGCCCAGCCGATGCCCGGGGCGCCGCCGGTGCCGAACCCCGGTTCGGCGGTCTCGGCCACGCCGACGACGTGCAGCGAGCGGGAGCGGCCCGCCACGGTGACGCGCAGGGTGTCGCCGGTGGCGGCCCAGAGCGCCGCGGCGACCGTCTTCTCCAGCACGACGGCGTCGGTCTGCCGTCCGTCGAGCCACTGGCCGCCGACGAGTTGGGGGCGGGCCGCCTTCGGCGGTACGGGCCCGGTGGCGCGCAGCCCGAGGGTCGCCTGGTCCGCGCCGTGCCGGACGGTGGCCAGCACCGTGCGGAAGGGGCCGGAGACGGCCGTGACCCCGTCGAGTCCGGCGAGCGCGCCGGTGTCCGCGACGGCGTCCGTGCGCAGCCACACATGGGCGCCCCGGGTGGTGGCGAAGGCCCGTTCCCAGGGGTTGGCCGCGTAGACGAGCAGCGCCACCGACAGCAGCAGGGCCATGGTGATGCCGGCCGTGGCGCAGACGATCGACAGCGCCTGGCCGCGATGGGTGCGCAGATCGGCCAGTGCCCAGCGGCTCGTCGCCCTCATCCCGTCAGTCCTGGAGTCTGAGGACTTCGGCGGCCGTGCGAGGGCCCGCCGACGCCGCGTCGAGGGTGAGGTCGTCGGCGATCCGGCCGTCGAAGAGGCTGATCACCCGGTCGGCGGCGGTGGCGATCCGGGCGTCGTGCGTCACGAGCAGGACGGTTTGTCCGGCCGCGTGGTAGCGGGTGAGCAGCCGGAGCACTTCCCGCGTTCCCCTGCTGTCCAGGCTGCCGGTGGGCTCGTCGGCGAGCAGCAGGCCGGGCCGGTTGACCAGGGCGCGGGCCAGCGCGACGCGCTGCTGCTCACCGCCGGAGAGGTCGCCGGGAGTGCTGTCCTCCCGGCCGCCGAGGGCGAGTTCGTCCATCAGACGGCGGCGGTCGGCGTGGACCTGCCGGGCGGGGCGGCCGGCCAGCAGTCCGGGCAGGTCGATGTTGTCGGCGACGGTGAGGGTGGAGACGAGGTTGAAGAACTGGAAGACGATGCCGATGTGCCGTCTGCGCAGCACGGCCCAGCGTGCCTCGCTCAGCCCGTCGACCCGTCGGCCGTCCAGCACGATGCGGCCCGCGTCCGGTTTCTCCAGGCCGCCGAGCAGGTGCAGCAAGGTGGACTTGCCCGCGCCGGAAGGTCCGGTGACCGCGACGAACTCACCGGCCCTCACCCGCAGGTCGACGCCGCGCACGGCGTGCACCTCGCCGCCGTCCGAGCGGTGCGTCTTGACCAGGCCCCGTACGTCGAGCATGAGGGGCGCGGTCGGCGGCCGTTCGACCTGTGTCATGCCGTGCCTCCCGGATCGTCTCGGATCGTCTCGGCCCGATGCCGGGGCGCACCGCGGCGCGGCGTCCCCGTCGTCATCCCTTGATACGGACCGGGAGACGGTACGGATCAGTCGTCGGGGGCAGGCACACCAACTTTCTGCGCGCACGTAAATACACGTTAAGTACGGCGGATGTCGACAGTCGCCCGCTGCCGTCTTCGACCTGGGCAAACAGGCTCGCACAGAGCGTCTTTCACGCAGCCCATTGACATGAGACCGTCGCTCATACTTAACATGTATGCATAACGAGGGAGCACGCCGCACTCGCCCGTCCGAGTCGCGTACCGGCGCATCGACCCGAATCAGCACAGCTTTCAGCGCCGACCCGTTCGCGCGCCCGACTCAGGATGGTGAAGGGTGTTCACACTTCCGTTGGAGGACGAGCCTCCCCTTGCCGGCGTCACGGCATCCGACGTCACGGCATCCGGCGTCCGCGAGAGTGCCGCCGTGGCCCGGCCCGCCCCTGCCGGCCAGGGGTGGTGGCGGGACGCGGTGGTCTACCAGATCTACGTCCGCAGCTTCCTGGACAGCACAGGCGACGGCATCGGCGATCTGGCCGGCGTCCGGATCGGTCTGCCGTACCTGCGCAAGCTGGGCGTGGACGGCATCTGGCTGAGCCCGTTCTACCCCTCGCCGCAGCACGACCACGGCTACGACGTCGCCGACTACCGCGCCGTCGACCCCGTGTACGGAGACCTCCAGGAGTTCGACCTGCTGGTGTCCGACGCGCACCGGCTCGGTCTGAAGACCGTCATCGACATCGTCCCCAACCACTGCTCCAGCGCGCACCCCTGGTTCGCCGAGGCGCTCGCGGCGGCCCCCGGCAGCCCGGCTCGGGCGCGCTTCCACTTCGAGGACGGCCGCGGCGAGCACGGCGAACTGCCGCCGAACAACTGGCGGGCGATGTTCGGCGGGCACGCCTGGTCGCGGATCACCGAGCCGGACGGCCGTCCCGGGCAGTGGTACCTGCACCTGTTCACCCCGGAGCAGCCCGACCTGAACTGGCGCGACCCCCGGGTGGCGGCCGACTTCGACGACGTCCTGCGCTTCTGGCTGGACCGCGGCGTGGACGGCTTCCGCATCGACGTGGCCGCGGGCCTGTTCAAACACCCGTACCTGCCGGACTCCGACGATCCCGAGGCCGACGAGCGGACCCGCGACTCGGTCAACCCGCTGGCCTGGAACCAGCCGGAGGTGCACACCGTCTGGCGGCGTTGGCGCGCGGTGTGCGAGGAGTACACCGCGCGCGACGGCCAGGACCGGCTACTGGTCGGCGAGGTGTCGGTGCCCACCGCCGCGGAACAGGCCCGCTACGTACGGCAGGACGAACTCCACCAGGCGTTCTTCTTCCACCTGCTGAGCGCGCCGTGGAACGCCGACCGCTTCCGCGGGGCCATCGGCTCGGCACTGCGCGACATCGCGGGCACCGGCTCCACCGTCACCTGGGTGCTCAACAACCACGACCAGGTGCGCAGCGTCACCCGGTACGGCGGCGACTCCGGCGTGCTGGGTTCGCCACGGGCCCGCGCCGCCGCGCTGCTGATGCTCGCGCTGCCGGGCGCCGCGTACGTCTACCAGGGCGAGGAGTTGGGCCTGCCGGAGGTGCTCGACCTGCCCGACGAGGCCCTCACCGACCCGATCTTCCTGCGTACCGGCAGCCGCCGCTACGTCCGGGACGGCTGCCGGGTGCCGCTGCCGTGGTCGGGCAAGGCCTCGCCCTTCGGCTTCACCGCCGAGGGCAGCGCCGCGCGGCCCTGGCTGCCGCAACCCGCCTGGTTCGCGGAGCACACCACCGACCGCGCGCTGACCGACACCAGCTCCTTCTGGCACCTGTACCGCGACGCGCTGAGCCTGCGCAAGCAACTCCCGCAGCTCGGCGAAAGCTCGCTGCGCTGGCTGGACTCCACGCCCGACGTGCTCGCCTTCACCCGCGGCGACGGTCTGGTGGTCGCCGTCAACTTCGGTGACCACCCGGTGCCCGCTCCCGTCACCGGGCAGCCGCTGCTGTCCAGCGCCGCCTGCCCGACCGGGGTGCTTCCCGGCAACACCACCGCCTGGTGGATCGCCGACACACGCACCCTCCAGTGACCGCCGGGGCGGCGCCGTACTCCCCCGTATCCGGCGCCGCCCCGGCTTCTTTTCGCGCGGCCCCCTCATTCCCTCTCCGCCCGGCCGCCTCCGTATTTCCCCTCCTCCGGCCTTCTCCGGAACCACAGTTCTCAGCTCCGCTCCTCACACCGGCGGATCCGACGAAAGGACAGCTCGATGAAGCGCACCCTTGCCGTCACCGGCGCCACCTGCGCCCTGGCACTGGCGGTCACCGCCTGCGGCGGCGGTGGTTCGGACTCCGCCTCCTCCGCGAACCAGGAGTTGAAGGGCCAGACCGTGACCGTCGCCGGCGTCTGGACCGGCACGGAACAGGCGAACTTCAAGAAGGTGCTCGCCGCCTTCTCCGCCGCCACCGGCGCGAGGACGGAATTCGTCTCCACCGGGGACAACGTCTCCACGGTGATCGACAGCAAGGTCCAGGGCGGCGACGCCCCCGACGTGGTGATGGTGCCGCAGGTGGGCGTGCTCCAGCAGTTCGCCGCGAAGAACTACCTGGTCCCGCTCTCCGCCACGGCCCAGGCGTCGGTGACGAGCAACTACTCCGCCGCGTGGAAGAACTACGGCTCGGTCGGCGGCAAGCTCTACGGCCTGTACTACAAGGCGTCCGACAAGTCGACGGTCTGGTACAGCCCGACCGCCCTGGACACGGCGGGCGTCACCGCTCCCAAGACCTTCAAGGATCTCCTCGGCGCCGCCAAGACCGTCTCCGACTCCGGCACTCCCGCCTTCGCGGTCGCGGGTCAGGACGGATGGCCGCTCACCGACTGGTTCGAGAACGTCTACCTGTCTCAGGCCGGGCCCGACAACTACGACAAGCTCGCCCAGCACAAGATCCCGTGGACCGACCCGACCGTGGTCAAGGCCCTCACCACCCTCGGCACGGTCTTCGGCGACGACACCCTCCTCGCCGGCGGCCGCAAGGGCGCCCTCCAGACGGACCTGGCCACCTCCGTGCAGAAGGTCTTCGGCGACAAGCCCGCGGCGGGCATGACGTACGAGGGCGACTTCGTCAGCGGCATCGTCTCCGGCGACCTGCACAAGACAGTTGGGACGGACGCGAAGTTCTTCCCCTTCCCGTCGGTCGACGGCGGTCCGGCCCCCGTGGTCAGCGGCGGTGACGCGGCCGTCGTCCTCAAGGCGGGCAAGAACCAGAAGGCGGGGATGAAGCTGGTCGAGTACCTGGCGAGCCCGGAGGCCGCCACCATATGGGCCAAGCTCGGCGGCTTCCTCTCCCCCAACAAGGGCGTGGCAGCCACGTCGTACCCGGACGACACCACCCGGGCGATGGGCAAGTCGCTGGTCGACGCCGGTGACGCGGTGCGGTTCGACATGTCCGACCAGGCGCCGGCCGCCTTCGGCGGCACGCAGGGCACCGGCGAGTGGAAGATCCTCCAGGACTTCCTGCGCGACCCCTCGAACCCCAAGGCCACCGCGGCGACGCTGGAGAGCGCCGCGGCCAAGGCCTACCAGGGCTGAGGGTCCGATGTCCGCCGTCACCACCCGACGGGTGCCGTCCGCTGCGGCGGGCGGCGCCTCCCCCGGCCGGCCCGCCCGGTCCCGTCGCGCGCGCGTCACCGTCGCCGTGCTCTTCGCTCTGCCCGCGCTGCTGCTGCTCGGCGCCCTCGTGGCGTACCCGATCCTCTACTCCGTCGTCCGCAGCTTCTTCGACGCCGGCGGCCACCGTTTCGTGGGCGTCGACAACTACCACGAGCTGTTCACCGACTCCGCGACGCAGAAGGCCCTGCGCAACACGGCGGTGTGGGTACTGGTCGTGCCCGCGCTGCTCACCGGCGTGGGCCTCGTCCTGGCCGTGCTCACCGAGAAGGTGCGCTGGGCCACCGCGTTCAAGGTGCTGATCTTCATGCCGATGGCCATCTCCTTCCTGGCCGCGGGCATCACCTTCCGCCTCGTCTACGACCAGGACCCGCACCGCGGTGTGCTCAACGCGGTCGCGGTCGGCGTGCATGACACCGTCACCGACTCCTCCGCCTACCCCGGCGCCCGGCCGTCCGGCGCCAAGGCGCTGCGCGAGGACAAGGGCCACGGCTACCGGACCGTTCAGGACGTACGTCCGGGCCGGAGTGTCACCCTCGGCCTCGTCGGCATCCCCGCCGCCAAGCTTCCGTCCCGGGCGCGGCCCGCGATGGATCCCGCCGCCCACCACGCGACGCCGGGCACGGTGGACGGCGTGGTGTACCTCGACTTCGTGCCGGGCGGCGGCGGCAGGCCCGGCGTCGTCGACCCGAAGGAGTCCGGACTCCCCGGTGTCAAGGTCGAGTTGACGCGGGACGGCAGGACCGTGGCGCACACCACGACGGCGCCGGACGGCTCCTTCCGCTTCTCCGGCACCGCGCCGGGCTCGTACGGCGTACGCCTGCCCGCGGGCAACTTCGCCCAGCCCTACGGCGGGGTGACCTGGCTCGGCCCCGGGCTGATCACCCCGGCGATCATGGCCGCCTACCTGTGGATCTGGACCGGCTTCTCCATGGTGCTGATCGGCGCCGGACTGGCCGCGCTGCCGCGCGACACCCTGGAGGCGGCCCGGATGGACGGCGCGAGCGAGTTCCAGATCTTCCGCAAGGTGACCGTGCCGCAGCTGGCGCCGGTGCTGACGGTCGTCTTCGTCACTCTGGTGATCAATGTGATGAAGGTCTTCGACCTCGTCTACATCATCGCGCCGGGCCCGGTCCAGCAGGACGCCAACGTACTGGCGCTCCAGATGTGGCTGGTCTCCTTCGGCGGCGGCAACAACCAGGGGCTCGGCAGCGCCATCGGCGTCGTCCTGCTGCTGCTGGTGATGCCCGCGATGGCCTTCAACATCCGACGCTTCCGCAGGGGCAGGTCATGACCATTCAGCACACCGCGGGAACCGGCGCCGAGACGGCCGTGCCGCGCCCGCCGCGCGCGAACGGCGCCACGGGTGCGCCGGGCGCTTCCCGGAGGCCGGGGCCGTCACCGGCCGGCCGGGCCGTCGCGCTGCTGCGCGGCGGACTGGTGCAGGGCGTCCTCGTCGTCGTGGCCCTGGTCTGGCTCACGCCGACCGTGGGCCTGTTCGTCTCCTCGCTGCGGTCCTCGGACGACAACGCCGCGAGCGGCTGGTGGACGGCGTTGACCCGGCCGGGCACGCTCGGCCTCCACAGCTACCGCGCCATCCTGTCCGACAGCAGCATCACGCACGCCTTCTGGAACACGGTGCTGATCTCGGTGCCCGCGACGCTGGCGGTCGTCCTGCTGGCGGCGCTGGCGGGATACGCCTTCGCCTGGCTCGAATTCCCCGGCCGCGACTGGGTGTTCCTCGTGGTCATCGGCATGCTCGTGGTGCCTGTCCAGATCGGCCTGCTGCCGGTGGCCAAACTCTTCGGCGAGGTCGGCCTGTTCGGCACGATCCCAGGCGTCGTCCTGTTCCATGTCGCGTACGGGCTGCCGTTCGCGATCTTCCTGTTGCGCAACTACTTCGCCGAGATTCCGCGCGAAGTCCTGGAGGCGGCCAGGATGGACGGCGGCTCCGAGTGGATGATCTTCCGGCGGCTGATCATCCCGATGGGCCGGCCGGCCATCGCCAGCCTCGCCATCTTCCAGTTCCTGTGGGTCTGGAACGACATGCTGGTCGCCCTGATCTTCGCCGATGCCGGCAGCCAGCCGCTCACCGTCGCCCTCCAGTCGCAGATGCGCCAGTTCGGCTCCAACATCGACGTCCTCGCCCCGGGGGCTTTCCTCTCCCTCATCGTGCCGCTCCTCGTCTTCTTCGCCTTCCAACGGCACTTCGTGGAGGGAGTGATGGCAGGCTCCGTGAAGTGACGCGCCCCTCCCAGCGAAAGGTTCCTCCGTGCGACTGAGCGTCCTGACCACCACCGCCGCGCTGCTGACGGCCTCCTGCCTGTCGTTGACCGCGCCCGCCGCCTCCGCCCGCCCGGCGGGCCACCCGCCCGCTCACCCGCCGGCCCACGCGTGCTCCCGGTGGGCGGACATCGACGGCTTCTCCGACGCACTGGACAAAACCACGTTCCAGGGCCAGTTCGTCGGCGAACTCTCCGGCCTGACGACCGACACCGACGGCCAACTGGTCGCCGTCTCCGACCAGTCCGTTCTGTTCACCCTCAACCCCCGTACGAAGCAGCCCACTTCGGTACTGCCGCTGACCGATGCCGCCGGACAGCCCTTGGACTCCGAGGCCGTCGCCGTCGACCGCGACGGAAGCCGACTGGTGACCTCCGAGGAGGAGCCGTCCATTCAGCGCTTCACCCGCCAGGGCCAGCCCATCGGACAACTCCCCGTCCCTGAACCCCTGTTGGTGGCACCGGCCGGACGGGCCCGGCACAACGCCACCTTCGAAGGGCTGACCCTCCAGCCCGGCGGCCGCACCCTGGTCGCCACCATGGAAGGCGCCCTGAGCGGGGACGACGCCGACGTCCGCCGCGTCCAGACCTGGCAGCGGTACGGGCCGGGCTCCGCCTTCCGCCTCAGCACCCAGTACGCCTATCCCGCCGACCCGGGCCTGGACATCTCCGACGTCACAGCGGCCGGCGACGGCCGGCTCCTCGTACTGGAACGCGGCTACACCCCGGACGTCGGCAACACCGTACGGCTCTACCTCGCCGACCCCGCCCACGCCTCCGACGTGACGCGGGTGGAGAACGTGACCTCCTCGTCCGGAGTCCGGCTCGTCCGCAAGACCCTGATCGCCGACATCGCGGACTGCCCGAGCCTCGGCGCCACCACCAAACAACCCCAGCCCAACCCCCTGCTGGACAACATCGAAGGCGTCACCGTGACCGGCCGCACCCACGACGGCCGGCTCCGCCTCCTGCTGGTCAGCGACGACAACGAGAACCCCGCCCAGACCACCCGCCTCTACACCTTCACCGCCCGACTCCCCCGCCGCTAGGGGCGGTTCACGCGTCGCGCCGCCGGGGTTCTGGATGAACCCGACGGCGCGACGCGCCGTGTCTCAGCTTGTGCGTTCCAGCACTGTCACCACCACTAAGGAGTGCGATTCGTGCGGACCAGGCTGATATGGCTGGCGGTAGTCATCGGCTGTGCGGCGGCCCTGCTGCCGTTCGTCGTCTCTGCGGACTCCCCGGGCCGGGTGCTGTCCCGGCTGTCGGGCGGCCGGCTCGGATCGCAGGCGGCCGACTGGCACGACTGGAACCCCTCGCACTGGGCGCGGGAGGCACCGGACTTCAGCAATCCGGTGATCAAGGGACTGTGGGATCCGGAGCGGATGCGGAAGGCGGGCAGCGCCGACCAGCCGGTCGCGAACGACGTCGGCAAGGACGAGCCGGGCGTCTCCGACCCCGAGCCGAAGCCCAACCCGGCGCGGGCGGTGTCGGCGCCGTACCACGACAGCGCGCCCATCGTCGGCAAGCTGTTCTTCGACTCGCCCCAGGGACCGTCGGTGTGCTCCGCCACCGTGGTCACCGACCCGGCGCAGCCCGGTGCGTCCGACCTGGTCTGGACGGCCGGGCACTGCGTGCACGCCGGCGCCAAGGGCGGCTGGTTCCGCAACCTCGTCTTCGTGCCGTCCTACAACGACCGGGCACTGGAAGGCGCGGCGCGCGGCGCGGCGACCGCCGACCAGGTGGCGCCGTTCGGCGTCTGGTGGGCGGACTGGGCGCAGACCTCGCCGCAGTGGATCGCCGAGGGCGAGGAGACCGGCGGCAAGGGCTCGCCGTTCGACTTCGCGGTGCTGCACGTCCGGCGCAAGACCGGTACGGGGCCCGCCACGCTGGAGCAGACCGTCGGCGGCGCGGCCCGGGTGAACTTCTCGGCGCCCGCCACCAAGGACATCGACGCGATGAGCCTGTGGGGGTACCCGGCGGCGGCGCCCTTCGACGGTGAGCGGATGTTCACCTGCGCCGGACGCCCCGGGCGGCTGTCCATCAACTCCGCCGAGCCGTCGCTCTACCGCGTCGGGTGCACCATGACCGGCGGCTCCTCCGGCGGCGGCTGGTTCGTCCGCGCCTCCGACGGCACGAGCGTGCTGGTCAGCAACACCTCCATCGGCCCGTCGTCGCAGACCTGGCTGGCGGGCCCGCGGCTGGGCAAGGAGGCCGAGGACGTCTACTCGGCGGTGAGCGGGCGGTTCGCGTAACGCGCGGCGTTGTCGGTGAGGCGGCGGAGAACGTCGCGGATGCGGTCGCTCTCCTCGGCCGCCAGGCCCATCGCCTCGCCGACCGCCCCGGCGATCCCGTGGGTGCGGTCCCGCAGCGCGGCGCCGCACTCGGTCACGGTAACCTGCACGGCGCGCTCGTCGTCCTGCCGACGCGCACGCCGCACCAGGCCCGCCGCCTCCAGCCGCTTCAGCAGCGGCGTCACGGTGCCGTAGTCGAGGTGGAGCGCCCGGCCCATCTCCTTGACCGTGACGCCCTCCCCACCCGCGTTCCACAGCACCAGCATCACCAGATACTGCGGATAGGTGATACCCAGGCCGTCGAGGAGCGGACGGTAGACGCCGGTGACGGCGCGGGAGGCGGCGTAGAGAGCGAAGCAGATCCGGTCGTCGAGCGCGGAACCGGCGTCCCACCCGGACCGGGCGGGACGTATACGGACGGTTCGCATTCTGGCCATGGCCCCATTCCTGCCGGGAATCTGTCCGCGGTCCGCCGGCGTTCCGCCGCACCGCGCGCCGAGGGTGCGCACGTGTACCTGGTACACGGTTACCGCGCGCACGAGGCAATGGGGCAAAAAGAAGAACCGGGTCGGCGGCCCCGGTGTCCCGCCTGCCCCGCCGTCACACGTGGTAGCCCCTGGCCTCCAGCGCGACTCGCAGCGCGCGGACGGCGAAGTGGGTGCGGGACTTGACGGTGCCGCGGGGGATGCCGAGGATCTCGGCGGTCTCCGCGACGCTCCGGTCCAGGTACTGCACGTGCAGCAGGACCTCCCGGTGCTGCTGCGACAGGTCGCCCAGCGCTTCGAGGACGATCTGTTTCGTCATGAGGCGGTCGGCGGGGTCCGAGATCGACACCTCGGTCAGCTCGGACTCCGCGACTTCCTGCGGACGCGCCATCCGGGCCCGGTGGCTGTCGATGATCAGGTTCTTGATCACCCTGATCAGCCACGGCCGCATGGAGCCGATCTCGGTCACGCTCAGCGACCCGCTGTGCTTCCAGGCACGTAGCACCGCCTCCTGCACGAAGTCCTGCGCACGATGGGTGTCGCCGCCGAGCTGCCCGGTGGCGTAGCGCAGCAACGCCGTGCCGTGCCGCCCGTAGACGGCCCGGATGAACGCCTCGTCCCCGGCAGGACCGGACTCGGCATCCTCGTCGGGTGTCCCGGACGCGGGGGGTCCCTCGCGTCCGGGGCCAGGATCGGCCACTGAACGGTTGCGCCTCATCACGGAGATCTCCAGCGCGGCGGCGACTGCTGGCGCCGGCGCGTCATGACATGGACTACAGAACGCGTCCACGGTCCTGGACTCCGCTTGCTGAACGCTTGCCGTCTGATTGCGGGGCGCTGTCCCGGCGGTCGTGGGCCTTTCGCGGCGCTGTCCTGCGCGGGGTTCGCCGTCCGGGAGGGCTCGGACACGGGATGAACCCGGCGCGCGCGGCCTACGTGCTGAGAAGTGTCGGCGCCACGGGGTGCCCGCTCCACGCCTGATCATCTCCGGCGCCCGGCGTTCCCAAACACACGCGACAGCAGACGGGCGGCACAGTGAAGAACCAACGGTCCGAGGGCGCCTATCCCCATCTCGTCGTCGGCACGCACCCGGATCTCGGAGTCATAGCGATCGACAGCGGGACGAGTTCCGTCGTTCCGGCGGCCATGCGGTCCGTCGGTTTCGAGCAGAGGCTGAAATGCAGTCTGTACGTTCTGCGCGATCCGGGCGAGGACGCCGCCGAGACGGTGCGGAGCATCGCCGGACTGCTGACATCGGCCGGCTTCCGCGTCCGGGTGGGACTCCCCCTGTGAGGCCGGGCGCCGGACATCGCTCCCAGACGACGGAGGCAGCACGTGCACACACTTCATGACCCGGCCGCGGACGAACTCACCGGGGACACCTTCATCCGCGCGGCGCGGGCGGTGCTGGTGGACGCGAACAAGGTGCTCCGCGAGCGCACGGGTCTCGCCGTCAATCCCTTCATGGTGCTGCGCGCCCTCTCGGAGGCGCCGCACGGGCGCATGACCATGAATTCGCTGGCCAAGGAATCCGAGACACCGCGCTCCCGGCTCGCTCACACCGTGGCCAAGCTCCGCGGCAGCGGTCATCTCACCACCGAGGAGAACGACGGACACGACCGGCGCTTCCGGTA
This sequence comes from Actinacidiphila alni, assembly GCF_900112845.1. Classification (GTDB taxonomy): domain Bacteria; phylum Actinomycetota; class Actinomycetes; order Streptomycetales; family Streptomycetaceae; genus Actinacidiphila; species Actinacidiphila alni. Next base: position 192,770 of record NZ_FONG01000015.1, on the reverse strand, counting down.
CGCCGTCATCACCGAAAAGGGCCGCGCCACCGTGACGGAGGCGAGCGCGGTCTACGCCGAATTCCTCCGCACGCACGTCACGGCGTGCTTGAGCCCCGCGGAGGTGGACCTGCTGAGGCTGGTCAGCCGCGGCCTGAAGTCCCCGACGTCCAGCGGCCGCACCTGACGACGGCCCCGGCCGGCCGGTCCCCGGTGAACCCCACGGATCCGCGCGCCGTACATCCGGTTGAGGCACGAGACGCGCGGAGTGCGCCGTGCCGCCGCCGGCCGGGCGGTTCAAACCCCCGGTGCCGCCGGCCGGAGCAGGGCGACGGGCGGCTGCCCGGTCGGCGAGGCAGCCCCCGTCGCCCCCGGAACCCTCAGACCGCGTTGACACCCGACACCCCAGGAACCGTCATGGATTCGACCCTTTCCCTCCGTACCCGGCTCTCCCTCCAGGACAGGGACCAGCTCGCCCAGCAGGTGCGCGGACCGGTGCTGCTGCCGGACGACGAGGGGTACGCGCAGGAGTGCGCGGTGTTCAACCTCGCCACCGCGCTGAGCCCGTCGATCGTGGTGGGCGCGACCAGCGCCGCCGACGTCCAGGCCGCGGTCGCGGTCGCCGCGCGGCTGGGTCTGCCGGTCGCGGTGAAGTCGACGGGTCATCAGGTGGTGACACCGGCCCACGGCTCGCTGCTCATCACCACCCACCGGATGAACGCGGTGGCCGTGGACGCCGGCCGGCGCACCGCGCGGGTCGCGGCCGGAGCGGTCTGGCAGCAGGTGATCGACCAGGCGGTGCCGCTGGGGCTGGCCCCGGTGAGCGGTTCGATGCCCGGCGTCGGAGTGGTCGGCTACACCCTGGGCGGCGGGCTGAGCCCGGTGTTCGGCCGCAGCCACGGGTACGCAGCCGATCAGGTGCTCGCGCTGGAGATCGTCACGGCCGACGGCGAACTGCGCCGCGTCACACCCGAGTCGGACGCCGAACTCTTCCGTTCGGTGCTCGGCTGCAAGGGCAACTTCGGTGTGGTCACCGCCCTGGAGTTCGCCCTCGTGCCGCAGAACCGCTTCTACGGCGGCTGCCTGCTCTTCCCCGGCGACAACCTCGCCGACATCGTGCACCTGTGGCGGGAGTGGATCGCCGCGGCGCCCGAGGAGATGTCGTCCTCGCTCGCCGTCCAGCGTTTCCCGGACATTCCGGAGGTGCCGGAGCCCCTGCGCGGCGCCTTCGTCACCGCCGTCCGCATCGGCTACACCGGATCCGCGGAAGAGGGCGAGCGGCTGGTCGCACCGCTGCGCGCGGTCGCGCCGGTCCTGGCGGACGGTGTCGAGGAACTGTCGTACGCGGCGGCGGCCGCCATCCACCGCGACCCCGACACGCCCTTCCCGTACCACGACCGGACCCTGTCCCTCGCCTCGTTCCCCGCCGAGGCGGCCGACGCCTTCGTGACCGCCACAGGTCCCGGGTCCGACTGCCCGCTGGTCAGTGCCGAGATCCGGGCGCTGGGCGGGGCGCTGAGCAGGCCGCCCGCCGTCGACAACGTCGTGCCGGGCCGCGGCGCCGCTTTCCTGGTGTTCGCCGGCGGCGTGGGCGGTGCGGACACGGCCCCGGTGATGCGCGCCGCGCTGTCCGGCCTCGCCGACGCGCTGGAGCCGTGGGCGGACCCCAGGACGGACGCTAACTTCCTCTCCCCCGAGCAGATCGACGGGCCGGACGCGATCGAGCGCTGGTACGGGCCGGAGAACCACGCCCGGCTGGTGGCCGCGAAGAAGGTGTGGGACCCGACCAACATGTTCCGCGACAACTACAACATCGCGCCGAGCTGACCGGCCGCACGACCCGGCACCCGCACAGTCCGGCACCCGCACACCGGGCCCGTACCGAGATCCCCGCTCAGGGGCCTCGGCACGGGCCCGGTCCTTTCCATGTGCCGGCCGGCCTGCTCCGTCCGGCGTCTCAGTGTCCGCCCGGCTCCGCCGCCGAGACCGCCCCCGGCGCCCCGGCCTCGAAGCCGACGCCGCCGTACGGAAGATCCTGCGGGAGCAGCAGGGTGAGCGCGTCGATGCCGGGCGCGTCCACCGAGCCGAGCCGGCTCGCCTGCCGGGTCATCATCGACTCGACCAGTTGACGCGCCAGCCGCCCGTTGCCGAAGGACCGGGTACGCGGCAGGCCGTCCAGGTGCGCGCGCAGTGCCTGTACGGTCTCGGGCGCGCACGCGTAACCGGCCGCCGCCGTCTGTTCCGCGATGATGGCGAGGAGTTCGTCCGTGGTGTAGTCCTCGAAGGCGACGTGCCGCGAGAAGCGGGACGCCAGGCCGGGGTTGGAGTCGATGAAGCGGCGCATCTCGTCGGGGTAACCGGCCACGATGACCACGCATTCGTCCCGGTGGTCCTCCATCAGCTTCAGCAGGGTGTCCACGGCCTCGCGGCCGAAGTCCTGCGGCGAGTGGGCGGGCGTCAGCGTGTACGCCTCGTCGATGAACAGCACGCCGCCAAGGGCCCGGTTGAACGCCTCCGCGGTCAACTGGGCGGTCTGCCCGATGTACCGGCCCACCAGATCCGCGCGGGCCACCTCCACGAGATGGCCGCGCGGCAGGATGCCGAAGGAGCGCAGCAGATCGGCGTAGAGCCGGGCGACCGTGGTCTTGCCGGTGCCGGGCGGCCCGGAGAACACCAGGTGGTGGCTGACCTTGGGCACCGGCAGACCGACCGCGGCGCGCTGCCGCGAGGTGGTCAGCAGGTCCACGATGCCGCCGACCTCGCGCTTCACCGCGCCCAGGCCGATCATGCCGCGCAGCCGGGCCAGCACGTCGGAGTCGGCGGCGGCCGTGCCCTCGCCGTCGGCGCGCGCCTCGGCCGCTTCCTCCTCGCCGATGTCCTCCGGCACGATGAGCAGCAGGTCCGCCTCGCCGGCGTCCGGTTGCACGGCCAGCCGGAACGACTGCCGGTCGACGATCTCCTCGAAGGCGCGGCGCGCCGCCCGGCCGTTGCCGAAAGTGGCGTCGCGGGTCATCCGTCCGAAGTGCACTCCCAGCGCCTTCCTGGCCACCGGGTCGAGCACATAGCTGTGCGCCTCGCACATGTTCGCGGTGATGGTGACGAGTTCCTCCACCGAGTAGTTGGCGAACTCGATGGCGCGGGTGAAGCGGGACGCGAGACCGGGGTTGGCGGCGAGGAAGCCCTCCATCTCCTTGGAGTAGCCCGCCACGATGACCACCACGTCGTCACGGTGGTCCTCGACCAGTTTGACCAGGGTGTCGATGGCCTCCTGGCCGAAGTTGGCGCCCGAACCGCGGCCGTCCGACAGCAGGGTGTACGCCTCGTCGATGAACAGCACGCCGCCGAGCGCCTTGGTGAACACCTCGGTGGTCTTGATGGCGGTACCGCCGATGACCTGGGCGACCAGGTCCGACCTGGACACTTCGACGAGGTGGCCGGAGCGCAGCAGGCCGAGTTCGGCGAGGATGCTGCCGTAGAGCCGGGCGACGGTCGTCTTGCCCGTGCCGGGCGGCCCGGAGAAGACCAGATGGCGGCTCATCGGCGGTGCGGGGATGCCGAGTTGGGCACGGCGCTGGGCCAGCCGTCCGAGGTTGATCAGTGTCTTCACCTGGTGCTTGACCGCCGACAGGCCGACCAGGGAGTTGAGTTCGGCCAGCGCGCCCGTCTCCGGCTCGGCATCCGCGTCCTGTTCCGTGCCGCCGGATGCCGGAGCGTCCGCCGTCGCCTTCTCCTCCTGCGTGCTCCGTACCGTGTCGGACAGCTTGTTGTCCGCGCTGGTGAGGGCGTCCACCGTGACGTTGGGGCCCGGTTGTGAGTGCCGCAGCCCGGCGCCCTGGTTGGACCGTACGGTGCAGCCGGTGACGGTGACCGGCTCGGCGCTGTCCACCCGTATGCCGTCGCCGGTGTTGCCGCGCAGCTCACAGCCGTTGAGCGCGGCGCGGCCCCCCGCTGTCACCAGCACGCCGTGCGCGCGGGAGTCCACGACACGCACCCGGACCAGCGACAGGTCGCCGTCCGCCTTGACCATGACACCGGAACCGGCGCTGCCGGAGACCTGGCAGTCGCGCAACGACCCGCGGCCGTGCGCGCCGACGGACACGCCCGCGTCCCTGGCGCCGGCGAACACGCAATTGCGCACATGCGGATTGCCGCGGTCCTCGATGCTCAGCGCCGCGCCCGCCGCGTCGTGGACTTCGCAGTCCTCGAACCGTCCCCGGCCGTCGCCGGTGACCAGAACGCCGGGGCCGCGCGAGCCGCGGACGCGGGCCCGGCGCAGCAGCGGATTGGCCCCTGCGCTCACCCTGATGCCCGTGCCGCCCGCCCCCGTGATCTCCAACTGGTCGAATTCCGCACCGGATTCCTCGGTGAGCAGCACTCCGTCACCTTCGCTGTCCACGACGTTCGTCCCGGTGAACGACGGGGTGCTCGAATCTCCGACGTGGATCGCCGGCTGTGCGGCGGAGGCGAACACGCAGCCGGTGTAGTGGCCGCGCGACCGTCCGGTCACGAACAGGCCGCTCCCACGGGTGCGTTCGGTCCGGCAGTTCGACAGCCTCGGGTCGGACCGGCCGGCCACCACGACGGCGTGGCCGGCGATGTCGCGGACGGTGACGTCCGTCAGCTCGGTGCGGCCCGCGCTGTTGAGATAGACGCCGGTCGCACAGTCGTGGACGGAGCCGCGCTTCATGCCGACGGTGGTGTCGCCCTCCAGCGCGACCGCGGGCTTGTCGGTGGCGGAGATCTCGCAGTCCTCCACGCTGCCGCCGGACTCGCCGTTGGCGAGCAGGCCGTTGCCGCGGGCGTCGCGCAGCGTGCAGGACCGCAGCACCGCGCGGCCCCCTTCGCCGAGCACGACGGCGGAGCTGCCGAGGTGCTCGATCACACAGTCCTCGACGGCACTGGCGACCGAGCCGACCATGACGATCCCGGCGCCCTCCGGATTGGTGATCCGGCAGCCGCGCATCGCCAGCGATCCGGTGTCCCGGCTGAGCAGTGCGGTCCACCCCGTGCCGATCACTTCACAGCCGTCCAGCGCGACCTGGCCGCGCGCGGCGTCCACGACGGGTGCGTCGTCCTCGCCGCCGCTGAGCGTCAGGCCGTTCAGCATCAGGCCGTCCGCGACCAGGGTGACGGCGCTGCCCTGGAAAGGCGCGATCTCCACGCTCCCGCGCGGACCGTCGGCGACGATCGTGACCCGCGTCCTGACGACCAGCTGTTCGGCGTACCGACCGGGAAGGACGCTGATCACCGCGCCCGAGCGGGCCTGTTCCAGGGCGTCACCGATGGTCCGGTGTCCTCCGCCGCCGTCCTGCCCCACCGTCAAATGCTGGCGTGCCACGCCCGGTCCTCCTCCGTGGTGGTTCTCCCCCGCGGCCTCGCGGCCGGTGCTGTCCAAGAGGCAAGAGCCGCGCGTCCCGACGACCGCGGGGCGGCCGAGGACGACGCGGGGCCGCGCGGCGCCCGTCCGTCGGCGGGGACGGTCACGGTTCCTCTCCTCCTCCGGGCACGGTGCGCACGGGCGACAGTTCTCCCCTCACGGATGGATACGGAGCCGGGGCCGCGCGGGATCAATCGCCGCGCGATCCCGGGCGTGTCGCGCGTGCCCCGGCGTCCTCATGGCGCGTCCGCCGCCGGACCGGACGCGCGCCACCGACGCGTCCCGGACCACGGTTCCGATACGCGCCCCGGCCGCGCACCGCGCTACGGCTCCGCTTCCTCCTCGGCCTCTTCGGCGATGCCCGTCAGGATCGCGAAGGCACGATCCGCCAAAGACTCAGGCCGCCTGCGCGCACCGTGCCGGACGATTCCACGCGACGGCGCGGCCCGAGTCACCAAGGGAGGCGGTGGCACCGTGGGCGGGTCGGAGGCCGATGGCGCGACCGGCGGTTCGAGCGGCGCAGGCTTCCAGGCGAAAGGTACGGAGAATAGCGCGGAACTGGGTTCAGAGGACGGGGCCGGGTTCATGGGCGGGGAGTGCGGGACGGCGCGCGTGGCGGCGTCCGCGGACCAGGCGCGGCAGCGCGCCATCAAGGACGGGGGCACAGGGTGGCCCCAGCTCTTCAGATCGGCCTCACTGCGTCTCAATTCCCCCTGCGCGGAGCGCCGTTCGATTTCGCTGCTGCCCATGGCGTCGCGTTGCGCCGCGGTGAGGCCCGCGCGTCCGGGCACGACGCTCCGCGCCAGTTTGTACTGCTCCCTCGCCCGCTCGGCCCGCTCGTACGCGGCCGCGTAGCGCCGCCACGCCTCAAGCCGTGTGCGCGGGAACGGGAAGTCGGCGGGCCGGTCGGCCGCGGGCGCGGTCTGCGGGCCCGCGTCGGCCTCCAGCACGTCCGCCCACGAGTCCGGTCGGGCGTCCCGATCGTCCGGGGCACGCAACTGGTCCGCGGCGGCGTCCGGCTCAGGGGCCGCGTGCGACCGCGCCTCCGGGGCGAAGCTGTCGGAAGCGGCCGGGTCCTCGGAGTCCTCGGAATCCCCAGAGCTGTCGGGATCCTCGGAAAGCATCGTCCGGATGTCGGTGTCGGACCCGGCCTCGGCCTTCGGGGACATGACGGGAGATCCCGGCGGCGTCGGCCCCGGCAGGCCCTCGTCCGGCCGGATATCCGGGAAGTACAGGTCCCGCGGGTCACCGGCCGCCAGCTCGGCCGAAGGGTTCAGCAGGCGGTCGTCGGGCCCGATGTCGATCGACGCGACCAGGTCGTCCCCGGCGACCGGTCGCGCGGTCAGCCAGCGGTCGCCCTCGGCCCATCTCACGCGCCCGGCCCTGTTCACCGCGAACACCTGCCGTGTGCTGCCGTCCGGCCGTACGACGGTCACCAGCGAGCGGGCGCCGGGCCCCGCCGTCAGCAGTGACCGCTCCACGTGGTCCGCCGCCAGGAGGACACGGTCCGCGTCCCAGTGGCGGAACGCTCTGCCGAACCTCTCGTAGCGATGCGCGCGGCCCTCGATGATCTCCCGCACCTGCTCTTCGAGCGTCCGTCCGCGGTCCCAGGACGCGCGGTACGCCTCGGCGAGTTCGGCGTCGGTCACGCCCCAGAGGCCGATGTCGTCGAGCAGGTCGGACGGCAGCAGGCCGACGTTCACCGCCGCTGCCGGAGACAGTGTGCCCGTGGTCTCCGGCGAGTTCGGGTCCGACGGGTCGAACGCGTGGACGTGGCCGGAGGGTTGGGCCCAGCGGCTGCGTACCGCCCCGCCGGGGAGCACGACGTCCAGGCGGACGTGCGTGTCGAGTTCGAGCGCGAGGTCACGGGCGAGGTAGTCGGCGGACAGTCCGGTCAGCGCCAGGGCGGCGGGCAGCGCGACGGGCGGTCCCGGCGGCAGGCCCCGGGATTCGTCGAGCCAGCCGCGCAGGTCGTTGACCGAACGGGCCAAAGCGAAGGCCCCGCCTTCCAGTTCGGCGGTGGGACCGCCGACGCGCTCTCGCGCGGCGAGCGCCTCGTACTCGCGGAAGCGAGTGCGCAGGCCTTCCAGGCGGCTCACCCGGTCGTCGAAGGCCGCCGCCGACTCGTCGCTCCGACGGCGCGGTTCACCCGCCGCCACGAGATCGTTCCGCATGGTGTCGACCGCCCACCGCAGGGCACGTCGGTGGACGGCACGGCCCAAGCGTGCGGTGTCGAGACAGAATCGGCGGGCCGCACCTGCGTCCCGCCCCAACGCCCTTTGCCATCGCGCTAGTTCGCGGTGGACGTCGCGGACATCGGCGTCCGGGCGGCCCATCGCCCGCAGCAGCTCGTCCGCGATGTCGTCGGCGGGCCGGTCGCGCAACTCCGCCCAGTGCGGTGCGCTCGGCTCCACCGGGGCGGGCGGGTACGTCGAGGCGGCGACATGGGCCCGCAGTTCGTCCACTTCGGCCTGGAAGAGTTCGGCGTACACGTCACCGGTCACCGCGTCGCTGGTGTGGCTGCCTCCGAGCGTGTCGAACCAGAACAGGTGCTTGTCGGTGCGCTGTGCCTCCAGCCGGTACTTGCCACGCATCCGTACGAGGTAGACCGGTCCCTGCTGTTTGACGTGCTGCTCGCGCCGGTAGTTGGTGGTGCCGGTGTCTGTGTGTCCGGCGCCCGTGGCACGGGACAGCCCGCCGCCGCCAGAGCCGGTGTGGGGCGCGGTTGTGGGGGGCGCGGGCATCGGCGTCGGGTCTGCGGCGGGCGCCCCGGGTGCGCCCGGGTCCGGGGTGGCCGCGGCCGGAGTGTGCAGCACTCCGTTGCCCGACGCACCGGCGCCCGCGGAGGGCCGCCAGCCGTCGTTGCCCACGCTGATGCCGGTGCCACGCTGGTGCTTGCTGTACCGGCCGGTTCCCGTCCCGTGGACGGGCCCGATGACTTCCAGATCCACCAGGTCACCGGTGAGCCACAGTTGGAGCCGCGCGGATTCGTTGCCGGGCACGACAAGGTTGTCAGCCAGTTGGTAGCGCCTGCCCGCGGTCGCCTCCAGCAGGTGATTCGTCAAGTGCGAGCGCGACAGCAGCACCGGCAGCATGCCGCTGCCGCGGACCTCGTCCCGGGTCGCCTTGGGGCCGAGGATCCGGGTCAGCAGGGCGCGAGCGGCCGGCAGTGCGTCGTCCATGAGCACGGCCGTGACGAAGGCGTCCCCGGGCAGCGGCGGCAGCGGGCGCGGATCGCGGGCGGGCAGCGGACCGTACATCCGTGGGGTCTCGGCGAGGCCGCGCGGCACTTGGAGGACGAGTTCACCCCGCGTGGAGCTGCTGCTGTCGGCCAGTGCCGTGCCAAGGCCGAGGAATCGCCTCAGGTCGACCAGGGCGTTGGCGAGCGGCCATCCGTCGGTCTTCAACCGGCGGACACTGACCGTCAGTTGCTGCCCGAACCGGACCCGGTAGTGACCGTTCCAGTCGTACACGGTCTGTTCCGTCGTGCCGGTCTCGGCCGCGGTGATGCCGCGGTGGTGGCCGCCGGAGACACCGATCGTGCCGGAGCCGCCGCCGTCGGCGGTGCCACCGCTGAGTTTGCCGAAGGTGATGCCCTGAGCGGCGGATCTGCCGGTGCTGCGGGCGGAGTCGACGTAGCCGTGGCCGTAGTTCTCCAGACCGCTCGCCGGGTGGAAGTCGGTGACCTGGGGATGGGGATCGAGGACGGCGGAGAGTCTGACCTCGACGACGTCGGCGGCCAGCCAGTCGATGGGGTTGACCAGGTAGAAGGTGTGCCCGTTGGGCGACAGGACGTCCTCCCACATGGCGCCGTCGCGACCGCCGGCCAGCAGCGCCTGGAGGCTGTCGAGCGCGCCTTGCAGGCGTCCGATGTGGTGGCCGTTCGCGGTCCACACCTGCGGCTCGGCCGCCAGTAGCCCGGGGGCGACGGCGTCAATCTGCTCACGCACCAGGCGATAGGTGGTCGCCTGGCTGTCGAAGGACATGGTGTGCACTCCGCTGTGGCCGAGCGCGGTGGCGGCGGGAGTGCCCGAGGTCAGATACGGGGGCAGCCGCACCGCCGCCAACGCGTCGGCGGGACTGCCGAGTTCGGCACCGGGATGTGCGGCGAACTCCTGGTCGAAGGCGGCCCGCACCGTCTCGTCCAGGACCGGCAGCCGGTCCCGCCGGTCGCCGGGCCTCGGTGGATCGACGGTGAGACCGGCCAGCAGGACCGCCAGTCGCAGGGGTTCGGCGTTCTCTGGTCTGCCGGCCGTCCCGTGCGCCGCCCCGCTCACGGCGGTTCCCGGACGCGTCTGCCGCGACCAGCGGGTCAGCACACCGGCGACGGTGTTGCCGCTGAGCCGGAGTTCGCCGGTCTCCCAGCGGCCCATGGCATCGGTGAGCTGGGCTGCGGGCAGGGGCAGTTGACCCGCGGCGTAGCGTTCGAGTGCGTCGGGCTCCGCCAGCAGGTAGAGCATCGTCCTTCCGGGGACCGTGCCCGGGGCCGCCCGGTGCGCGGCGCGGGCCAGCTTGCCGTGCTTCTCCCGCAGGCTCCTGACGGCGAAGTCCACAGTGGTGCTGAAGAGGTAGGCCCGGCTGAAGTCGAGTTGGATCAGCTCCTTGCCGCCGGTCCGGCCCTCGCCGGAGGAGCGGTCCCACTGCCAGGTCCTGCTGAGGTCGAACCCGCCCTGGAGCGAACCGTCGCCGGTGCCGACCGGGCCGCCGAAGGCCAGGTCCAGGATGGGACGCACACCGTGCGAGCCGGTGTCGGTTCCTCTGGTCTGCGCGAGCCAGAGCTTGATGATGCCGAGGACGAAGGGGTCGGGGGTGGCGCCCGCGAAGACGGACTCCCCCATCGAGCCGCGGATGTCGACCCCGCCGAACGTGTCGCGGAACCAGCCCGGTTCGAAGAACTGGTCGGTGGTGTAGCCGCCGCCGAGGATCTCCTTGAGATGGGCGCGCATCTCGATGGTGCTGGTGAAGCTGGACAGTTCCTGGTCCGCGCCCCCGTGCGGGCCGACCAGCGGCCCGAGGGCGGTGATCGCCTGTCGATGGACGTCCGAGACGTCCAGGTGGTAGACGACGGCCTGGTCGAGCACGGAGACGGGCGTGCGGACCGGCGCCACGGCGGGCATGGGCTGGGCCGCGGGCGCGGTGGCGGTGGTGGCGGCGGACGGTGCGGCAGTGGGTACGGGGGCCGCGTCCGGCGTGCCGTGCCGCTCGGTGTTGAGCGGCAGCAGATACGCCGTCGCCCGCTTCTCGGTGAGGTCGGGCAGCTGTACGCGCTCGACGGCACGGGAGTTGAACGACGGCCGGTTCCTGCGCTGGAACTCCAGGGTCACCTCGTAGTCGCTGTAGAGCTCGTGGACGGCGAGAACGCCGTTGTACTCCATCAGTTCCGGGCGGTTCTGGACGAAGTTGACACTGTTGCCGACACCGACGGTCCGCTGCACCTCCACGCCAACGGCTCCCGTCCGCAGCGCCCGGAACAGCGCGCGGAAACGGAGCCCCAGCGCGATCTTCCGGCTGGCGCCGTGGGACTGTCCGGCCGTGTCCAGGCCCATCGCCAGGTTGACCGAGTGGTAGTCCTTGGTGTGCTTGACGAACCGGGCCGGAGTCGCTGATCTGCGCGCGGTGACAGTGACCTTCACCGCGTCGACCGTGAAGTCCACTCCCGCGAATCCCGCCCGCCGGTGGACCGTGAACGTCAGGCCGGACTGGTGCATCTGGTCGTAGTGCGTCTCCAGGCCGCGTTTGGAGACGAACTTGTCCAGCACTTCTCGGTTGGCCAGCCTGCTGTCGAGATTGTTGCCGTGGGACCACCAGTGGCGTCCCGCCATGCCGTTGCTCTCGTTGACCAGGAAGCCGCGGTCGAGCAACAACTGCTCCAGTGGCCGGTACAGGCCCTCCACGGTCTCGTCGTCGATCTCGACCCGCCCGGTGCCGATGCCCTTGCCCTCGGCGACGTGCAGAGGCAGCTGCTCGGAGGCCGCCGTGCCGTCCGCGGGTCTGGCCGTCCGCAACGGCGAGTCCAGCGGCACCCGTTCGGGTATCACCGCAAGATCGCGGTCAGGGTCCGCATCAGGTTCGGGCGCGGCGTCCGCCAACAGCTCAGAAGGCGCGTCCGGGGCGGGATCAGGAGCCAGGTCCAGGGCCGGATCAGGAGCCAGGTCCGGGGCCGGCAGAGCGACCGGGTCAGAGGCCGTGACCGCGTCCGGTGCGGGCGTCATCTCATCGGCTTCGCTCTGCGGCGCGGTGTCGTAGCCGTCCGAGCCGGACGACACGCTCGACGTCCGCGTGAGCCGCGTGCGGGCGGTGTGGAAACTCCGCGAGTCGGTGGACGAGGCGGACGAGGCGTCGTCGGGCCGGAGCAGCGCCGCGCGCTCGACGGGGAAGCCGTGCCGGAATGCCTCGGGCTCGGGGAGCCGCAGCACCGCTTGGCCGGCCACCGGCGGCCCGGCCGGCACAGCGTCGTGGCCGCGCACCGCCACGGTGGCCGTGAGCGTGAACACGGTCCGGTAGGCACTGGTGTAGCCGACGTAGCGCGGTACGACGACCCACAGGCCGGTACGGCCCGCGCCGATCCCGTCGGAACTGGACCAGGTGACACTGGGCTGAAGGCTGATCGCGGTGTCGAGGCCGGACGGTTTGAACGGCGTCGGCAGCAGGTCGAACTCGACCGAGGGGAAGGTCACCGACAGGGAGCGGCTGACGGTGTGGCCGCCGCCGGTGCCGTCGATCCCGGTCCTGACGTTCTCCAGGTGTGTGGTGTCGCTGGTGCCGCCGAGCAGGTCGGCGCCGAGGCGTCGTGCCTTCAGCTGGACGATGGCGGCCGGCCGGCCCGACTCCGCGTGCACGACGAAGCGGTAGCCGCCCGGATTGTTGACCGCCCGGTCCAGATGGGCTTCGAGGTTCCACAGCTTGTGCCGTAGCTCACCGCGGCCGAGCGAGTCGGTCGGCAGGCGCAGCCCCTGCTCGCGCATGGCGCCGACGATGGCGTCGAAGAGCGTCGGCAGGCCGGTGAGCCCGGCCGCGAAGTAGGTCTCGGGCAGCAGGGCCGTGCGGGCCTGAGTGCTCGCCACGATCTGCCGGGTGGGCGCGGGCTGGAGGTAGTGCTCGGGCAGCCAGATCAGCAGCCGCTCGGTCGGCGAGGGCGGTACGGTCCTGGGGCCGTCGTCGCCGGTCCAGTCGTCGCGGCCGCGGGCACGCACGCGCAGCGTCCAGCGAGCGGTGAGGGACAGCAGCGTGTGATCGGACCGGCTGACCTCGACATGACCGCCCTCGGCGTCCCCGACCCGGTTCGTGGTGCGGAAGGACTGGTTGGCCGAGTAGCTCGCCGCGGCGCCGACCCTGACGATGTGGAAGACGCCGGGGGTGGCGCCGAGCCCGAAGGACACCGACGCGCTGGCGCGGGTGCCGCTCGTGGGACCGGCGTGGGACTGGACGAACGCGCCGGTGAGGTAAGCGCTGTTGACGGTCTCGGTCGCCCGGAACGGCCGCTCCGGGTGCTCCTGGCGGGGCAGCGGGTGCTGTGGCGTCTGACGGACCGGTTCGGCCGTCTCCTCGGGCGGCGGCGCGTGGCCCTCCCAGGTCGATGCTTCCTCCTGCGCTTCGCTCCCGGCCTCCTCCTCGGCTTCTTCGACGGCTTCCAGCACGGCGTGCCCGGTGTCGGGGCCGGCGGCCTCGATGACCCGGTGCGGCTCGTCGAGGCCGAGCGAGACCAGGATCTCCACCGGGCCGAGCGGGAGCAGCAGGCCGGCGACCGCGTCGCCCTGGCCCCCGGCGAGGTAGCGGTAGTTGCTCAGCAGCGTCTGCGGCAACCGGTCCCACTCCGGCTGCGGCACCTGCTCGCCGAGTTCGCTCACCATCTCCCGCAACGTCGCCATGACGTCCGGCAGTTGCGGCAAGGCGGAGCGGGGTACGCCCAGGGGCCGCACCTCGGGGGGCACCTGTACCGGGAGCAGCAGCACCGTCTCCGGGTGCTCAGGCTCTCCGACATGCTCAGGGACCGCGACACGCTCCGGGTCCCCGACATACTCAGGGACCGCGGCGTGCTCCGGATCCCCGACACGCTCAGGGACCGCGACGTGCTCCGGATCCCCGACACGCTCCGGGTCCACGGCAAGCGGCCCCGCCGGCAGCCGCTCGGCCGGGAGAGCCGGAGCAGTCGGGGCAGCCGGAGCGGTCGGGGCGCGGCGCGGGAATTCGGCGCCCAGGGCGGCCAGTTCGGCCTCCAGCGGTGCCGCGAGCCGCCCGTCGCTCTCCAGCGGGAACATGCCGACGAAGCCGTCCGGCACATCGACCTTCAGCGTCCGGGGCGGACCGTCCGCGGCCCACGCCAGCACCGTCACGTCGAAGCTGTAGTAGCGGAAGGTCCGGACACCCTCCCTGTTGTGCTCGTCGGTCTCCGCGAGTTCGGCCTCGGCGCCGTCCGCGGTCAGCCCCATGCGCTCCCCCGCCAGCCGCACCAGCAGCATGTCGTCGCCCGAGGGACCGCCGCCCTCGGGCCCGGGGCCGTGGAAGAAGCCGCGCACGTGCTCGCCGCCGCTCCGCTCCTCGGTGTCCTCCTGTTCGTAGCGCCGGGCCTTGAACCGCACGCCCTCCTCGGGGCCGAGCGGCCGGGCCGCGGTGAGTTCGAAACCGATCCGCACGTCACGGTCGCCCACCCGTACCGGATACGTCATGGTGAGCAGCGCCGCGATGTCCGGCCGCAGGGCACTGTGGCTGGTCCGGCGGTCGTAGACCAGCCCCGCGGGAGTGCTGAAGTCCCGGCCGCGGTGGTTGAGCACGGTGGTGCCGTCCAGCGCGGGAGCCCGTACGGCTCGCGATGCCGCCATGTGCGCCCACCTGTTCACCGCGTCGGCCGCCGGCACGTCCCAGGGATGGACGCCCAGCAGATCCTGGGACAACCGGGGCGCGGGCGGCCCGGTGAACGGCTCCCACCGCGGATTCTCACCGTAGGATCGGGTGAAGGTCGGGCCCGCCGACAGGGCGGGGAGCGGTGTGGGCGGGGCCCTATGGGCCGTGGGCACGGTCATATGGGTGGGGACCAGCAGCCGGACGCTGCCGGACACCGGCCGGTTCGCCCCGTCCTCGTACCAGTGCCAGGGTTCGTGCGACTGCCAGAAGCGCTCCCAGCCGTCGCCCGCGCCGAGCAATCGGGCCGCCTTGCCGACCCCGGCGTGTGCGCCGCGTGTCAAAGCACTGATGATTTCGGGCAGTTGACGGGATTCACCCATTTCCACGGTGAACGTCAGGTCGTGCTCGAACTCGTGCATCGCCTCGCCGCCCAGCGTGCCGGCGCGGGCGATGGCCAGGGTCTTGGTGGCGCTCTCCTCGAATTCCGTGACGACGTCGAGGTAACCCGCCGTGTAGTCCAGCCCACCGTGACCGCCGCGTCTGGTGCCGTCCGGCGCCACGGCATGGGTGCCGCCCCGCGCGATGGCGGTGAGCGCGGCCATGAGCGTACGGCTGCTCGCGGTCTGCGCCGAGGTCGTGGTCAGCTTCTCGGCGCGCAGCGTCAACTTCACTCCGGGCCGCGGGTGTTCGGAGGTCGCCGCGCCGACATGCGCCACGGACACCCGCACGAAAAGGAAGTGGGTGGACCCCGCGAAACCCGTCACGGGGAACCAGGCCCATACTCCGGTGCTGAGCAGACTCCTGAACCGGGCGATCAACGACTCGCCGCGGAAAGTCGCCTCCAGCGACCGCAGCAGCGGGCTCGCCGCGCCGACCCCGCCCTTCGGCGCGGCGGGCAGCAGCCCGCGCGCCCGCAGCCGGCCGACGATCGCGTCCAACACCCTGTCGGCGTTCAGGAGTTCGGGATGGACGAGGGTTCGGGGAAGCTTTCCGCCGTCCAGATAGGTCCGGGTCACCGCGGGCGCCGAGCTCTCGGCAGGCGGCGGCGCCGGATCCGCGACCGGCGCGGCGGAAGACGACGGGAGGGAGGACGTTTCCGGCGTAAGGGAGAGCGGCGGGACGGAGGACGCCTCCGGCGCGGCGGAGAGCGGCGGCGCGGAGGAGACCTCCGGCGCCGATGACGGGGGCAGGATGTCCGCCACCCGGCGTTCGGGCACCAGCAGGTCCATCGCGTCGGCGAAGGACAGGTACCGGGGCTGTTCTTCCTCGACCCGGTGCCCCTTGGACCGGCTGATCGCCACCTCGAAGACCGGGTCGACGCGGTAGGTACGCGCGCCGCCGTACGTGGCCCGGCTGATGTCCACACCGCCTCGGGTCGTGCCGTCGCCGCTGTGCCACCCCTTGACCGCCTCGCCCCGCGCCAGTAGGGCGATCCGCCCTCCGGGCGTCGCGCCCCCGTGGCCGTGGCCCGGCGCGGTCCCGCCGTCGCCTGCCAGCTCGTCGCCGCCGAACGTACCGTCGCCCGCTTCCGCGGCGTCGAAGGCGCTGCCGCCGAACGTGTCGCTCCCGACGCCGAAGAGGAAGCCGATCGTGCCTTCGAGTCCGGCAGAACGGGAGCGCATCTTCTCCCGCGTGTGGCTCTCCTGGGCCTGCGAGTACTGCTCGATCTCCGTCTCGCCCTCGGTGGCGGGCAGCGGCCGTGGCCGGTACGCCCGCAGCCGCACCCGCAGGGTGGTGTGCCAGCCGTTGCGTTCCGGCAGTTCGACGCTCCAGCCGCGCTCGCTGGTGAGCGGCCCGAAGTAGGCCGCCAGCGTGCGGGGTTGGGCCAGGCCCGCGATGGCGGCGGGCCAGCCCGCCTCGTTGCCGAGCCAGGCCGTTGACAGGCCGTGCAGTCCCGCGTACAGCCGCGCGGTGACGTGTGCGAGCGGCGGCAGGGCCAGGAACGCCGGGTAGAGCGCCGAGGTACCGTGCGAGAAGTCGAACCGGTCCCGTCCGGCGGGCCAGGAGCGGGACCCCGTGAGGCGGCCCGCGTCCTCCGATTCCCGCGCCGGCACCGGCAGCGCGGGCACGTGCTCGTGCGGCACCACGATCTGCGCGACCAGGTTCCCGGGGTCCTCCAGATACCAACGGCTCGGCCCCGCTTCGCCTTTGGCGTCCATGACCAACTCGTAGACGACGTCGAGCAGGTGCTCGTCGACCCCGGCGACGTTCTCCATCCGGCGGTACGTCTTGCTGGCGCCGGTGAAGGAGTCCGCGGTTCCGCGCCCGTAGCCGCCGAGCAGCCGCAGGCCGCCGAGCTGCAGCCGGAACCACTCCTTGACGGTGAGCCGCACCCCCGCCCCCGCTCCGACCTGGACCGACCGGTGGAGGTCCTTCCCGCTGGTCACCGTCTCCCCCATCACCGCACGGGAATTGACGGTCAGCGGGTACGAGCTGACACCGCGCGAGTCGAGCAGGTGCGCGCGAGCCCTGAGCGTCACAGGAACCCCGTCGACGGTCAGGGTGTGCGTGACACCCGCCAACAGTCGCGTCAGGTCGCCTTCCAGAGCGGGCCGGCCGAAGTGGACGGCGAGCGTGCGGTCCACGTCCGCCCACTTCACCCCCGACAGCCGTCGCCGCCCCGCCAGTTCGCGCAGCGCCGCGTGGAAGTGGTCGCCGACCTGTTCCGCGCCCGGCAGTCCGACCTCCGCCGCGAATCCCAGTCCGCGTCTGCTGGCGAGCGCCAACGGCTCGCGCGGGTCCTTGATGACCGCGTACCCCGGCAGCAGCCGGTCCGGCCGTTCCGTCCGGCGCACCGGCGGGAGGCCGGACGCCCGCAGCAGCGCCCGGACGTGGGGCTGGGCGGCGACCGGCCCCGGGCGGACCGGAGGACGGCTCAGGTGGTCGGCGAGGAACGGCGAGCGGACGGCGCCGAGCGCCCTCGTCTCGAACTCCTTTGCCCCCTTCCCGTCCCGCCACGGCACGCCGATGTCGGCGTTCACCGAGGCGCTGGTGGCCCGCAGACCCGGGTGGGTGCTGGACGTCCACTCCAGCACGACGCGCAGCACGGTGCGGTAACGGGCCTGCGGTTCGGCGCCGTTGAGGATGGTGTGCGTCTGGGCCTGTGACGTCAGGCCGTAGTTCCAGCCGCGCTCCGACGTGCCCGCCACGGAGAAGAGCGGTCCGACCGGCGCGGCCGCCACCCGGTGCGAGCCGGGCGTGGGCGCGGGCACCGGCAGCCAGGCCCCGTTGACCCTGCCCATCAGGGTGGCCGCGCTGCCGCCGCCGCGCTTGCCGCTCGCGGCCGAGGTCAGGCCGGTGTCGTCCCGGTTGCGGACCGCGTCGGTGACCGTGAGGAGCTGGACGCTCTCCGGTTCGGCGCGGACCCGGAAGTGGCCGCGGAAGCCGTGCAGTCCGGGCAGGGCGACTCCGTAGGAGATCCGGTTCGCGGTGTCCCCACCGCCGAGCCACCACCGGCCGCGGTTGCGCGCGGTGGTCTCGTTGAGCGTGCTCTGCGCCTGGGCGACGATGTCACGGACAGCGGCGGCCGGGAGGTTCGACTGCCGCAGATCCGCCTGGAGTTGCGCGATCAGCGGGATCAGGTCGATGGCGTTGAGCACTTCGCCGGCCCGCCGCGGTCGGGCGGGCCCGGCTCCCTCGGCTGCGTCGACGGGAGGCAGAACGCCGGGGCGCGGCTCCTGCGGGCCGGTGTGCGCGGCGGGGAAGGCCACGGTCAGGGCCCGTGCGATCGGCTTGTCGCTGCCGACCGGCCGACCGTCCACATGGACGAGCATCCGGACGCCGCTGTCGAATTCGCCGCGCGCCTGGACGAACTGCTTGCGGCCGGAGATGACCGTCTGCTTGGCCCCCGTCTGCCGTGCGTCGGAAGACCGGCCGGAGATGATGGGCAGACCGGGCACCACGCCGGACGCGACCGCGGAGCCGATGTGGAGCGCGTTGAACATGAGCGCGTCCGCGGTGTTCACCGTGATCTTCTTCTGCTCGCGCGCGGCGGCCGTGGACCCGAAGGACACGCCGTACTCGCGGACCGCGGACGGCGCGGACGGCGTCGCGGTGGGGGCGATCCCGTCGAGCACGGGCCGGATCCACACCAGTCTGCCACGCATGACCCGCATGACACCGTGCGTCAGCAGCTCGCGCCACGCCTTGACGTCGTTCTCCGCGAGCACGGCCGCGACCCCGGCCTCGATCTCGGCCCGCAGCCGCGCGTCCACGGCGGCGTCCTGCGCGACGGTGCCCCGCGCCGCCGCTCCCGCCTCCTCGGCGGTCCAGTCCGCCGCACGCAGGACGGCGGCGTCCCCCATCATGCGGTGCTCGCTGTACCAGGGGTTTCCGGCGGCCGGGACGTCGGCGGGGGACGGCTCGTCCGGCGTCCCGGGTTCCGCCGGCTCGTCCGGCACCCCGGGCTCCGCCGGATCGACGGTGACGGCTCGCCGGACGGTCTCCCGGTCGGGCACTGCCGTGTCGGGCGTCAGCGCGGGATCGGCGGGCTCGGATTCGACTGGCTCGGTCCGGCGATCGGCGGGCTCGGACTCGGCGCGATCGGGCCGCAGGAGCAGGAGCGAGGCGGTGGCGAGGATCTCCCGGTCCGCCGCCGTGGGTCGACGGCCGTCCGCCGCATACAGGCGTGCGGCGACTTCGGTCCACGATCCGCGTCCCAGCACCGCCTTGTGCGCCCTCCTCAGCGCCGCGTGCACCGGATGCGTCCCGTCGAGGATGATCGGTGACTTCGCCCATGCCCGGAGAAAGGCCGTGACCGCCTCGTCGTGCTCTGGCTCTGCTTCCGTGGCGTGGCTCGAGGCGCTCGCGGCGTCGTCGTGCTCGTGCCCACCGTCCTCCGAGACCGTCGGGACGGCATGCGGCGGCGGCAGCGGATCGGCGTCGGACGGAGCGTCCTCGGTCCGATACGGTGCGTGATCAGGCCATGACATGCCGAAAGCCATGGCCAACTGGCCTGCGGTCTCTTCGTCACCCGTTCGCAGCTCGCGCAACATCTCACGAACGGCATCGCGGTAGAGCCCGGTGTGCGCCGCGTCGTCCGGTGCGTCCCCGGCCGGCGCGGGCGGCCGTACCCCGGCGGCGTCGAGCAGCTGCCGCATGCGGGCCTGCGTGCTGTCCGCCGCCCACAGGAGCGGGTCGTTGCGGTCCATGTGCGCGGGCACGCGCACGATCATCCAGTGTTCGAGGCCGGACGTCTCGGCGACGGCGGGCCCGTCCACCGACCGGTAGTTCCGCCGGGCCAGCGTGACCGTCGAGGCGTCCTCCTCCCCGATGACGTGGCCGCTCCCCAAGGCGTACTGCGACCGGCCGCCCGACACCCGGCGGTCCACCCCGACGATGCGCAACGGCAGCCGGTAGACGTGCGCGGCCAGGTACGGGGCGAGGTCGCCGGCCACGTTGTCGTACTGGCCAGGCGTGCGCATGGCCGTGATGATCCGGCGCGGATCAGTGCCGACCGAGCCGGCTCCGGGAGCGTGGGCGCTCGCGTTCGCGATCAGTGGTGCGTACTGCGGCCACAGCACCTGCCGTTCGACCGGCCGCGCGAGATCGGCCGCGAGTTCGTCGGCGAGGCGCGCCCGCATCTGCGTCGCCGTGAGCGGGGCGCCTCCGGGGCCGACGAGCCCCGCCGCCCCGATGAAGGCGTTGAAGAAGCAGTCGCCGTCCCCGCGCACGTCCTCCACCGACAGACCTCGCGTGGCGAAGGCCGCCGCGGCGGTGGCGTGGTGGACGCGCGGGCGCTCGGGGTGAGGGGCAGTGGGGGGCGGGTCGGCGGCCGGGTGCGTCGTCGCGGAGGACGGTTCGCCGGCGGTCTTCGGCGAGACGGGGGGTTCGCCCGGGAGGAGGCCCGCGCCGAGCATCGGCGCGTAGCGTTCTCCCGCGATCCGGGAGGCCAGGAGGACGGCGCGGCGTTGCAGCGGGACGGCGTCCCAGGCCGGGTCGAGGCCGTCATACGCCTCCGCCAACCGGCTGGTCGGTACGTCGTGCACGAGGTAATTCCAGTCACGAAGCTGGGCGTTGACCGCTTTCGTCAGCTCCGCCGCCGTTTGCGGATCCTGCCGGATCAGCCGCTCCCACCGGCCGCCGTCGGCGGACGCCTCGATGTCCGGCACGGGCGAGCGCCGGGCCGTGTCCGGACCGGGCGAGGCCGCGCGGGCCGGTACGGCCGGCTCTTCGGCGGGGCGCGACCCGCCGGTCGGGGTCGGTACGGCCGACGGCGCCGGCGCGTCCTGGCGCCTGAGTGGGCCGGTCGTGGCGGGCAGGTCAGGAAGCGCCGACGGATCGGGCAGGCCGGAGACGTCCGGCGACGCGGAGAGGTCAGGCAGGTCCGAGACCGTGGGCAGGGCCGGTGCCGGGAGGCTGTCGCCGAGATGGACGGGGCCGGGATCCGGCAGGCCGGAGAGTTCCCGGTGGTCGTCGGACGGCCGCCCGCCGCCCGAGGCACCGGGCTTCCCGGAGGCCGCGGAGTCGCGGTCCGCCGCGTCGCGGACGAGAGCACGCGAGTCGTCTCGCGAACGCGCCCGCAGATCGGTGGAGTTGGCGCCGCCCGCGGCGGTCGTGGCATCGACGGTGAAGTCCGGTTTCTTCAGCAGAGCCGCCGCCTTGACTCGCAGCCCCGCCCCCAGGTTGCTCGCGTGCGCCGACAGCAGATGCCCGGCGAGCCCGGCCCCGGCGCCCGACACCCCCGTTTCCCAGGACGTCGTGGCATGGCCGGTGGTGGCCTTGGTGAACACCAGTTCCGAGACGTTCTGGTGCGCGGCGTTCACGAGCGCGTGTCCGAACACCATGCTGATCTTGCGGCCCCAGTCGGTGCTCACGGCCCGCGCCACGTCGTGCGAGAGCGCCCGGCGCAGGCCGGGGCCGAGCGAGGCGGGCAACCTGCCGAGGCCGCCCGCCAGTCGGATGGCCAGATCCCGCGTGCCGAGCCCGGCGAGGAGGGTCCGCGCCCACTCGACACCGAGCTGCCGCGCCGCCGCGACGTCCCACTCCCGGCCCAGATCGCGGGCGAACAGTTCCCCCATGTCCGCGATGAACGCCCGCCGCGCCGCCTCGTCCAGGCCCTCGCCGTGGAAGCGCCGGGCCAGGTCCATCACCGCGGTGCCCAGGTCACGGCCGAAGGCGGTGTCTTCCTGGCGGCCGAACCCCGGCAGCGTCAACGCGCCCGAGCCGTCGGGCTCGTGACCGGCGTCACGGGAGACCGGCGCCTTGCCGCCGGGGCCGAGGTCGGCGCCCTCCTTCTCGGTGCGCTTCCCCGTGTCGCGCACCGCGCCGCGCCCGACATCGTCGGCGGTGTCCCGCGAACCGCCGAGCAGCGCCTTGTCCACCGCCTTCTGGATGTTCAGCGCTCCGTCGCGGCCGAGCCCCTTGGCGAACAGCGCCCCGAGCCCGTCTCCGGCGAACGGCACGACCACCATGAAAGCGCCCTGCACGGCGCCGAACTGAACCATCTGGTCGCGGTACTGGGACGCGAAGTCGGTGTAGAGGCCGTTGTCCGCCATCGACCACCGGACGAACGCGTCCATGGCCGCGCCCAGCCCGATGCTCAACGACTCGTACATGCCGACCATCGCCAGCAGGCGCAGGATCACACTGCGCAGGACCAGCCGGTACAGCGCCCGCAGGAAACTCTGCTCGATGAGCGCCTGGACCGGGTTGAAGACGGCCATGATCAGCGTGACGGCCCACTCGAACAGGAACTCCATCACCTGGGCGATGATCATCCGGTTCGTGTAGGTGATCTGGTACGCCGTCTCACGGGCGTAGTCGGCGACTCCCTTGGCGGTCTGTTTGAGGTTGTCGACGTAGCCCGCGCCCTCCGCGGTGCCGAAGCCCAGCATCGCCTTGCGGTAAGGGTCGTTCCACTGCCCGGTGACGTTGTCCGAGACGGACTTCACCACCTGGGCGATGAGACTCTGGAAGTCCCCCAGATACGCCGCCAGTTCGAGGTGCGGGATCACCACCTTGGCGTATATCTCCTCGGAGTCCCCCTCCGGCATCTTCTCACCGGTCAGGCCGAGCACGATCGCTCTGAGAAGGGGGTCCGCGGACATGACTAGTTTCTTCTGCGGGTCGTGTTCAGGTGGTCGATGGCGTCGTTCTGCGCCGCCTGGAAGTTCGTCGCCGAATCGGCGGTGAGCTTGGCCGCGTTGGACACCGCGTCGATCAGCGCGCTGACCGCCTCACGCAGATCTGACCGCGTCTCCAAGTAGTTCTCGGCGAACTTCTTCCCGATCTCGTCGTTCCCCCACGGCGGGTCGGTCAGGTCGACCACCGTCCGGTCGAGGTAGTCGTTTCCCTTCGCCACGATGTCCTGACCCACTTCGTCGGTCTGTGCTCCACCCCGGAGCACGTGGTCCGGCCTGGCGGCGAATACCTTGTCAGTCACGTTCGGCCCCTTCGTTCTTGGCGTCGGCGGGCGTCGCCCTGCCCACGCCGCCTGTGGGGGCGCCCAGCGGGCCGCCCGTGGTGAGCGGCTCCAGAAGCCGTTCCAGGTCCAGGTCGCGCAGCCCTGATCCGGCGACGCCGATACCGCCCGACGCCGCCGCGTCGAACCGGCTGCGCGCGATGCCGCCGATCTCGCCGCGGGCCAGCGCCAGTGCTTCCAGGACGCTCGCGGCCAGCTCCTGGCCGGTCATCTTCTGGTGCTTGTTGTTCAGGAAGCGCATCGCCGTGGGTTCGCCCTGGGCGCCGACCGTGACCTCCACGACCCGGTCCTTCGAACGTACCGTGACCTTGAGCGTGCTGATCTCGTCCCGGACGCGTTCCAGTTCGGCGCGCTGCTTCTCGAAATCCTCCATCGCCTGCTGGAGGCGCAGCTCTATCGACTCGTCCACCGTGTTCGTTCCTCTCGTCGTACCTGTCCCGGGGCCGTCAGCGTCCGATGGACGCCGGCAGCCCGCCTTCCTCGGTTCCCCAGACGTCACCGCGCCCGGCCGCCCATTCGGAGGCGCCGCTCTGCGTGCCCGGCCGTCGGGCGGTCCGGCCGAAACCGGGCTCCTGCTGTGTCGGTGTCCGGCTCAGCAGCTCGTCGGAGTCCTCTTCCTCCTCCTCGTAGGTCTCGCCCTCGGGCTCGTCGCGGCCGGTCATGGGCTGGAGCACGCTGCCGTGCTGGATGAAGGCGCCGTCGGTGTCGGCTTCCTCGTAGGTCTCCCGGACCCGTTCCTGCTCCTTGCCCTGCTGCTGTCCCCCTTGTCCCATACGGGACATACTCATCATCATCATGGGAGACATCAGCCCGCTGAGACCCATCAGGCTCTCGTCCATCCCGGCCGGTGCGGCTGCCGCCTGAGCGGCTGCCTGCTCGGCGGCGGACTGGGCCGCCGCCTGTTCCGCGGCGGCCGTCTGCGGGCTCGGCAGCGCCTGGAACTGACCGTCCGACGTGGCGACCGTGCTGCTGCCGTCCGGGAAGGTCGTGGTGGTGAGCCCGTCCGGGCCGGTGACCGAGGTGGTGCCGCTCGGGAAGTGGGTGGCGATCGAGCCGTCCGGACTCTGCGTGGACAGACCGCTGTCGAAGTCGGACAGGTCGAGGCCGTTGCCGGGCAGCGCGGGCGAACTGGTGCTGCCGTGCGGGATGTCGGCCGCGGGATCTGTCGTGGTGACCGTGCCGTCCGGGTGGACTGTGTACGAGCTGCCGTCCGGAAGCGTCGTGGTGAGGCTGCCGTCCTTGCCGATCGACGTGGTGCTGCCGTCCGGATTGATCAGGCTCTTGCCCGGCTCCAGGTGCTGAGTGACGGTGTGCCCGTCCGGGGTGACCGTCGTGACGTCGCCGTCCGGTGAGACAGACATGCTGCCGCCGCCGGGGAATTGGGTGGTCAGCGTGCCGTCCGGGGCGAGTGTGCTGACGCTGCCCGTGGGGCTGGTGATGGTCTGCGAACCGTCCGCGCCGACCGACTGCACCGTGCCGTTCGGGAAGGTCGTCGCGTGCGAGCCGTCGGGGTTGGTCGTGGTGAAACTGCCGTCGGCGTTGGAGGAGACCGCGCTTCCGTCGGGGAAATGGGTGGTCACCGTGCCGTCCTTGCCGATCGACGTGGTGCTGCCGTCCGGATTGGTCAGGGTCTCACCGGTGCCGAGGTGGCTGGTCGTCTTCGTGCCGTCCGCGGAGGTGGTCACCACGGTGCCGTCCGGTGACACGGTCCGCGAACTGCCGTCGGGGAATGTCGTGGTCAGGCTGCCGTCGGCGTTCTGCGTCGAGACGCTGCCGTCCGGGTTCTTGACCTGCTGGAGTCCGTCGGGGGTGAGGGTGCTGACGCTGCCGTTGGGCAGGGTCGTGAACGGGAAGCCGTCGTCGCCGATGGTGGTGACGCTGCCGTCCGGCTTGACGACGCCGTCCACGAGATCGCTGAGTTCCGGGCTGGTGGTGATCGAGCCGTTCGGCACGAAGTCCAGACCCGTGCCGGACGACGGGTCGAGGCCGCCGAGGGTGCCGTCGCCGGTGCCGAGGTCACCGAGGTCCGTGGACAGGCCGTCGATACCACCGCTGAAATCCGACAGGTTGTCGCCGAAGTCCCCAAGGCCGCCGCTGAAGTCGTCGAGGCTGCTGGAGAAGCCGTTGATGCCGCCGCTGAAGTCGGTCAGGTCATTCCCGAAATCACCCAGATTGTCGCTGAACCCGGTGATGCCGCCGACGAGGTTGTTGCCGAAGTCCCCCATCTCGTTGCCGAAGTCGGTGAGGGACTTGTTGAAGTCGTCGACGTTGAAATTGCCGTCGGTGTTGTTGGTGAGATTGTCGTCCGTGGTGCCGCTGTCGCTGTCGTCGAAGGCGAAGTCGGGGTTCCACTTCGGATCGAGGGTGTGCTGGAACGTCGTCCGCAACTCCACCATCAGGGGTTTCGCCTTGACATCGAGATTGTGCTCGACGTTCGCCGTCCAGCGCCGCACTGCCTCATTGGCCATGGCCGACCACGTACTGGCGTCCGTGAGACTGCCCCAGGCCACGTGGGTATTGAGCCCGATCCGGAGTTTGTCCTTCGCCAGCCAATTGTTCGCCCGGATGAACTCCCCCACGTCCAGCATGAGGTTGTTCAGGATCTTCTGCGGATCGGCCGGCACATTGACCATGTGCTGCTGCCCGTCGGTCTTCGTGATCGGTACCAGGTCGGCCTTCTCGTTGTAGAAGTCGAAGGCGAAGCCGTAGAGCTTGGTCAGCACGTCGTACAGTTCGGCCTCGGCGCCGATGAGCGAGTCCGAATGCATGGTGCTCGGCGTGTAACCCGGCAGCACTCGTGAGGTGTGCTGCGGCTCGAAGCCCGGCGGGCGCAATTGCGAGCTGTAGTGCGCGTACTTGCCGTGCAGATGGTCGATGAGCTTCCGGAAGCCCTCGGCGCCGGTGCCCTTCCAGGCGGCCTGGTCCTCACCGAGCTGGTCCAGCCAGTTCTGGAGGATCTGGGTGTGGGCGGAGAAGAAGTCGCCGGCCGCGTCGAAGGACCGGGCCGCTTTGACGAATGTCGCGAGATCGAGTCCGGTGGTCTCCGTCGGCTGGCCGCCGAGCGGCGTGTCGAAGTCGTAGGACTTGAACTGGTTCATGGTCAGGTGCTGCAGCACCGCGAGACTGCGTTCCCAGAACTGCTTGCCGCCGTGGAACTTGTCCGAGTAGCGAATCTGGACCTTCCAGATCTTCACCTTGTCGCCGTCGAACCGTTCGTAGAACTCGAAATACCACCCCATTCTGTCGGGGTCCTCGATGATGCTCGGGCTCAGGGTGACGTGCTTCGTCTCCTGCCAGATGTTGAGCGTCTCGATCCACGGGATGCCGGTCGATCCCTTGGCGCTCTCGCTCGTGGTGAAGTCCGCCCGGGACGGCATGTCCCAGCCTGTCAACGTCGAAATGATGTTTTCCCAGTTGTCGAGCGGCATGGCGGACTCCACTGAGGCGTACGGGCTGGCTGGCGTTTACTACTGCGTGATGAGCGAGTCGGTGAGCGCGTTCGATCCGCCGCCCAGGTCCGCTTCGTATTCCTCGACGGCCGAGAGGAACTTCTGCCCGTCAACGCTGGTCAGGGACTGGTCCTGGGTGTCGAGCATCGTCTTGATGACGTCGTTCAGGTTCGCCTTGAGGTCGGTGAAGGCCGCGGCGTGCTTGTTGAGGACGGTGTCGATCGAGTCCGCGACAGTCGTCGCGTTCGACACGAGCTTGTCCGCTCCGGTGTCCGCGTCCTGGTCCATTCCGGCGATCACGAACGGCCGGGGGTCGCCGGCCATGTCGTAGAGCGAGACCGAGCCGTTCGCCGGTTTGGTCCGGAGCGTGGTGATGGCCTTCTGGAAGTCCGTCAGGCCGTGGTCGATGAACGACCGCAGTGCCGCCACATCGAGTTTGGTCAGGTCAGTGAGATCCTGCTCGCCGGGCATCCCGGCCTCCTTCCGCCTGGTAGGCACCGGGATCCGCCGGCCGCGGTCCGCTCGCCGCGGCCGGCGTCGTGATCCGGTGCGAACGCGTTGTCAGAACCGGATCTCCTCGAAGCCCTGCGCGTTCTGGTACACGGTCTGCTTGTAGTTGTCCGAGATGTTGGCGAGCGTCTCGGCGTGGCTGGACAGGATCGTGGACAGCGAGCCGACCTCGGACTCCCAGGTGGGCTGCACCCGGGAGAAGTAGACGTCGCGGTCGGCGCCGAGCCACTGGCTCGCGATGGGCGCGAGTTCGCCCTCCAGGTCGGTGATCACGCCCCTGATGGAGCTGGTGAAATTCACCATCTCCTCCGCGAAGGAGGACGCCACCGAATGATCGATGAGAATGCCGTCGTCGGCCATGAGAGTCTCCGTGGGTGTGGATTGCGCTACGGACGCCACAGGGCGCGGCATCCGCTCGGGACGGCGGAATTCAGGACATCATCGCGGAATAGGCGCCGTTCTCGACGGAGCTGCCGAACGAGGTCAGCTTGAACTGGTCGGCGACCGCCTGGTAGTTGTTCGACTGTACGTTGTTGTTCGCCTGCATGCTGTTGCCGAGCTGGTTCTGCATGGCTTCGCAGGTCATCTTGATCCGGTCGACCTCTTCCAGCCAGGTGTTCATGACCTGGGCGTACGCCTGGCCGTCCGCACCTTGATAGGCGGTGGCCAAACGGGACTTGGCCTCCTCGACCTGCGACTGGATCGACTGGATGCGCTGATTCGCGTTCTGCAACGACTGAATGGCCGAACTGTACGTCGCGGTCGATGACTGCTGCTGCGTCTCCGAAGGCGTGCTCATGGTGGTTTCCTTTTCTCCGGTTCGTCGATGAGGAAGCTCATCGTTCGTGTCGGCGACGTTCTCGCCGTCTCTCTCCGACTCCGGCAGCCTCGGCGGAAGTCGCCAAGCCGGGAAAGCGTAAGACGAATTTCAGCCGGGGCGCAAGAGCCGGTGATTAATTCAAAATTCGCGGAATCTGCTCACCCCCTTTCCCGGGTTCCGCGGACGCGTCCGTCCGACCCGTCCGAGCGGCGGCGGGCGGACAGGCGGGCGTGCCGGTGGTTCTGGCGCGCCCGGCCTTCGCGTCGTCGGGCGACAGGTCGGGGCCGGTGGGCAGCATGCCGAGCAGCGGGGACGGCAGACCGCGGGCGCGGGCCGGGTCGTAGCCCAGCGCCCTCGCGGCGGCGGCGGACGGCAGCCGGTACTTCACGCCTTGGTCGGTCACCAGATAGGTGGTGTCGCCGACCGCACCGCCGGCGCTGCCGAGGACCCGTACCAGGCTGCCGCCGTCCGGCGGCACGGCCACGGCGTCCACCGCCAGGCACGCCGGGGCGGTCGCCTCCGGCGGCGCCACCGCCGCCGCGCCGAGCGTCGCCGAGGCGACCGTGACCAGGCCGATCCGGGTGTTCCTGCCGTCCACGGCGAGCCGGACGCAGACGCTGGTCTCGTCACCGATCGTCAGCAGCGGCGGCGGCGCCGCGGGCAGCGCGGCCTCCGTCCGCTGCACGTCGTCCGGCACGGTGTCGCGGGGCGCCAGCGCCGAGTTGAGGGCGTCCACGGACAGCGGCAGCGCGGTCGGCGCGCCGCCGCCGTACGCCTTCTCCCGTACGTCGGGGCCGCTGAGCGCCAGGGCCGCCGCGGTGACCGACAGCGGGCGCAGCCCCGAACGCTTGAGCAGGTAGTACTGCTCGGCCGCGCCGGGTGTCCGCACGGTGAAGATCTGGCCGACCCGGCTCTGCCGTCCGTCCAGCACCGGCCCGGCCTCGCCCTGGTCCGGCACGGACGTCGGTGCGAGATCGGGACCCGCGGGAACCGCGTCGAGGAACGACGCGGAGACCGGCGTCGTTTTGGCGGCCCCGTAACCGAGCGCGTCGGCCGTCGCCCGGGTCGAGGCCAGCTTGAACCTGTTGCCGTGCCAGATCAGGTGGAAGGCGCCGTCGGGCCCGCTGACCAGCAGTGCCCGGTCGCCCGCCACGCCGCCGGCGGTGTCCTCGGCGTCGACCACGACGGTGGTCAGCGGCGCCCGTTCCCCGGTGTCGGTGGGACGGGTGCCCGCGCACACTTCCCAGGGGCCGGTGTCGAGCCGGCCGGCGGCCGGAAGCTGTTCGGGCGCGTCCGCGATCCCGGTCGCCGGTCCGTGCGGTGTGCCCGCAAGCGACTTCGCGGACACCGACAGGGACTTGGGGGCGGCGCCGAGCAACAGCCGTACGGACGCGTAGTTGCGGACCGGGCGCAGCCGTCCGTCGTACAGGTAACGGGTGCCCGTGCCCTTCTCGACGACGAGCGACCGGCCGTCGCGCCACGCGGACGAGGCGCTGGGCGACAGGAAGCCGAACACCAGGGATCCGACGGCGACCACCGAGCCGAGCGCGGCACCGAGGCCCAGGCCGCGATGGGTGCGCCGGGTGGGCACTTCGGGCGAGTCGGGGTCGGCCCGCAGCAGGCCGGTGGTCAGCCGGGACACCACGAACTGATGCGCCTGGACCTGATCGCGCCTGTTCTGCACCGGATGTCTCCCTCTCCGCTCAGCCCGCGACCGAGCGCAGGTCGTGGTAGAGGCCGAGGGCCCAGAGCGCGGCCGGGAAGACCGCCAGTGCCGTCACCGACTGGAGCAGGTCGCCGGCCCGTCCCCAGTGCGGCAGGAGGCGGCGGCCGGGCACGGTCCAGCAGCAGACCGCCAGCAGTGCCGCGGCCAGCAGCAGCGCCGCCGCACCGATCAGCCGGCCGTCGATGCCGTGCGTCCGGCCCGTCCCGACCGCGAGCAGCAGCAGGCCGAGCCCCGGGGGCAGTACATGGGCCAGCCGCTGCCACGCCGTGCCGAGGCTGCGGCTGTGCAGCGCCATCAGCAGGGCCAGCAGGGCCACGGTCGTGGCCCTGGACGGCTCCGGGTGCCGGGCGAGACCGGCCAGGCAGACGCTCAGCACCGCGCCGAGCGCCACGTAGAAGCCGGTCATCCAGCGGTCGGTGAGCGCCGAGCGTTCGGCGACCTCACCCTCGGCCACCGGGTCGATGCCTTCCTGGAGCTGGCTCGCGTTCGTCGGCAACGGCGGCAGCCGCAGGCCGGACAGCGAGAACGACAGCATCGGCACGAAGGCGCCGAACACCAGTGCCACCAGGGCCGTTCCGGCACACGCCTGCGCGAAGGACACGTCCATGAGCACCATGAGCAGTCCGCCGACGATCCCGGCGGATCCGGCGACCGCGGCCGGCACGAAGACGACCGCGCGGACCGCGACCACGGTGAGCGCCAGGACGAGCCCGACGTCGCCGGCCGCGGCCCCGGCGAGCAGCCGCGCGCCCATGTCGTGGTGCGGGTGCGAGGTGGCAGGGCCGGTCACCGCCAGCGCGCCGCACAGTGCCAGGAAGGCGCCGGCCGCCAGGCCGAGCAGCACCGCGTGCGGCTCGTCGTCCAGCACGCGGGCCGCGGCCCCCGCCCCGGCCAGCGCCAGCAGCGCGGCGCCCGCGGCGAGCGCGGCCCTCGGCAGCGCGGGGCCGCCGGGCGCCGCGAGCAGCGCCAGGCACCCCAGCAGGGCGCCCGCCACCAGGACCCGGAAGGTCCACCGGCTCACCGACGGGCTCCAGGCGTGCGGCAGTTCACGGACGGTGGTGGCGACCGCGTCCACCAGATTGTCGTAGCGGACCGCGGGCAGCGCGTCCGCCCGGGGCCGCAGCAGCAGCGTCTCACCGTCGTTGATGTCCAGGATCTCCGGCGTGGCCTCGGTGTCCAGGGGCTCGCCGCCGATGCGCTGGAGCACCCAGCCGCCGAGTTCCGCGCCCTCCTCGTCGAGGTCGGCGCCGTCGCCGCCGGCGTGGTCGACGATGACCGGCAGCAGATCCGCCAGCGGCAGATCGGCCGGTACGGCGAGGTCGACCACCTTCTTCGGGGCCCGCACCGTCAGCCGGCACAGTCCCGCGACCGAACCCTCGCTCATGCCGCGCCCCCCTTGCCTCGGCCGGGACGGACACCGCGCACGGCCGCGTGCGGCCCGGGGGCGCGGCGCACCCGGGCGTCACGTGCCCCGAGGAGCGCCCCGGCGGGCGCGCGGTGTCTGGCGGTTTCGAACCGGCGTGGTGTCACGACCCGTACTACGTAGCGGAGCCCAGCGGGGTTCGCAGGAATCGCGAGGAGGCGTTCGTTGAGCGTGGTGTTCTTCCGCCGGCCGGCCCGACGGCAGGGTCCGCAGATGCCGGAGGGCGAGCTGGAACTGCAAGCGCCTCCGGTCCTCGCGGAGCCGGTGCCGTCCAGCGGTTCGGGCATGCTGACCTATCTGCCGATGGCGCTGATGTCCGGCTCGATGGTGCTGATGTACGTACGGCCCGGCAGTTCCTCCAGCCCGGTCACCTATGTCGTGGTGGGCGTGATGGCGCTGGCCATGGGCACCATGGCGCTCGGCCAGATGATGCGCGGCGGTGGTGACCGCAAGGCGAAGCTGAAGGGTGCGCGCCGCGACTACCTGCGCTATCTGGGCGGGGTGCGCCGCAAGGTGCGGGCGGCGATCGTGCAGCAGCAGCGGGCGCTGGCCTGGCGGCATCCGGCGCCGGCCGCGCTGTGGCACGTGGCCCGCACCTCCAGGCTCTGGGAACGGCGCATGTCCGACGAGGACTTCGGCGAGGTGCGCCTCGCGGTCGGCGACCAGCGGCTGGCCCTGCGGATGAACACCGCCGCGGGCAAGCCCGTCGAGGACCTCGACCCGCTCACCGCCCACGCGCTGCGGGCGTTCGTCAACGCCTACTCCGCCGTGCCGGACCAGCCGATCGCCATCTTCCTGCCCGCGTGGGCGCGGGTGCTGGTGCGCGGCGACCGGGAGGGCGTGCTGGCCACCGCGCGGGCGATGATCGCCCAACTCGCCGTCCTGCACGCCCCGCAGGACCTGATGATCGCCTTCTGCCTGTCGCAGGAGAACCGCGCCGAGTGGGACTGGGTGAAGTGGCTGCCGCATGTGCTGCACCCGCACGACAGCGACGGCGTCGGGCCCGTACGGCTGATCACCTCGGGCGTGAACGACCTGGAGGACCTGCTCGGCGGGGACCTCACCGAGCGGCCGCCGTTCGAGACCGGCACCGCGCCGACCAAGGAGGAGCCGTACACGGTCGTCGTGATCGACGGCGGACAGGTGCCCGCGGGGCACGCCTTCGACCGGGCAGGATTCCGCAACACCGTCGTCCTCGACCTGTCCGGCGAGCTGACCTGGCGGCCGGGCCGCACCGTGCTGCGGCTGGAGGCGGAGCACGGCGAGATCCGGCTGGTGCGCACCGATCGCAACCGCAAGGAGTCCGCGACGGCGCTCGGCCGCGCCGACCGCCTCGGCCCGGCGTCGGCGCGCGCGCTGGCGGCGCTGCTGGCGCCCAAGCGGACCGGCGCGGGCGGTGAGGGCTCCCGCCCGCTGGACTCCGAGACCCAGCTCACCGCCTTGCTGGGCATACCGGATCTGCACCGGCACGATCCGTCCGCGTACTGGCTGCGCAGGGCCGAGTCGGAAGCCGGGCGGCTTCGCGTGGCGATCGCGGTCGGCGCGGACGGCCGGCCGGTGGAGCTGGACATCAAGGAGTCCGCGCAGGGCGGCATGGGCCCGCACGGCATGCTGATCGGCGCCACCGGCTCGGGCAAGAGCGAACTGCTGCGCACCCTCGTACTCGGGCTGGCCCTCACCCACTCCTCCGAGACGCTCAACTTCGTCCTGGTCGACTTCAAGGGCGGCGCGACCTTCCTCGGCCTGGACTCGCTCCCGCACACCTCCGCGGTGATCACCAACCTCGCCGACGAGGCCGCCCTGGTCTCCCGCATGCAGGACGCGCTGCACGGCGAACTGATCCGCCGTCAGGAGCTGCTGCGCAGCGCCGGCAACTACTCCTCGGCGCTGGAGTACGAGCGGGCGCGGGCCGCCGGAACCGAACTGGCCCCGCTGCCGAGCCTGTTCGTGGTGGTCGACGAGTTCAGTGAACTGCTCGCCGCACACCGGGAGTTCATGGACCTCTTCGTCATGATCGGCCGCCTCGGCCGCTCGCTCGGCGTGCATCTGCTGCTGGCCTCGCAGCGCCTGGACGAAGGCCGCATGCACCAGTTGGAGAGCCATCTGTCCTACCGGATCGGCCTGCGGACCTTCTCCGCGATGGAGAGCCGCGGCGTCCTGGGCGTCTCCGACGCCTACGAACTGCCGTCCCAGCCGGGCAGCGGCTACCTCAAGAGCGGTATCGAGCCGCTCACCCGCTTCCGGGCCGCGTACGTCTCCGGGCCCTACCGGCAGCGGGCCGGCGCGCTCGCCCCGGCCCAGATCGCCAGCCAGGTGCTGGCCTGGACCGGTGAACGGGTCGCGGAACCGGAGTCCGCGACACCCGAGGAACCCGTCGTGACCGAACCCGAGCCCGATGAGACGTCACTGCTGTCGGTGGCCATCGAGCGGCTGCTCGGCTCGGGCCCGCCCGCCCACCAGGTGTGGCTGCCGCCGCTGGACCTGTCCCCGACCCTGGACCGGCTGCTGCCGCCGCTGAGCCCGCACCCCGAGCACGGCCTGACCGTGGAGGAGCGCAACGGGCGGGGCACGCTGAAGGTGCCGGTGGGCATCATCGACCGGCCCTTCGACCAGGTGCGCGACCTGCTGACGGTGGACCTGTCCGGGGCCGGCGGCCACGTCGGCGTCTCCGGCGGCCCGCAGAGCGGCAAGTCCACCCTGCTGAGGTCGCTGATCACAGCGCTGGCGCTGACCCACACCCCGCGCGAAGTGCAGTTCTACTGCCTGGACTTCGGCGGCGGCACGCTGTCCAGCCTGGCCGGGCTGCCCCATGTGGGCGGCATCACCGGCCGGCTGGACACCGAGCGGGTGAACCGCACCTTCGCCGAGATGACCGCGCTGCTCAGCCGGCGCGAGCGCCTGTTCCTGGAGCACGGCATCGAGTCGATGCAGCAGTTGCGCAGGCGGCGCGCGGCCGGTGAGTTCCCCGACGAGGCGCACGGCGACGTGTTCCTGGTCATCGACGGCTGGTCCACCGTCCGGCAGGACTTCCAGGACAGCATCCCGCAGGTCAACCAGCTCGCCGCCCGCGGCCTCAACTACGGCGTCCACCTGATGATCAGCAACTCCCGTTGGGTGGAGCTGAGTTCGACCATCCGCGACCAGGCGGGCACCAAGCTGGAACTGCGCATGGGCGACGCCATGGACTCCCTGGTGGACATCAGGCGCGCCAAGGACGTACCGCGCCGGCCCGGCCGCGGCCTCACCCCGGACAGCAAGCTGCACTTCCTCACCGCGCTGCCCCGCATCGACGGCGCGGAGAGCGCCGACGACCTCGCCGACGGTGTGAGCGATCTGGTGGCCGCGGTCGCCGAGAGCTGGGAGGGACCGCAGGCGCCGCCGGTCCGCATGCTGCCGGAGACGCTG
Source organism: Actinacidiphila alni (assembly GCF_900112845.1). Taxonomy (GTDB): domain Bacteria; phylum Actinomycetota; class Actinomycetes; order Streptomycetales; family Streptomycetaceae; genus Actinacidiphila; species Actinacidiphila alni. The sequence continues at coordinate 158,818 of NZ_FONG01000015.1, read as the reverse complement.
GACGCCGCCACGCTGCCGGCGCCGCAGCCGGACTGTCTCTTCCGGATCGCCATCGGTCTGGAGGAGACCGAACTCGGCACCGCCTGGCACGACTTCGCCGAGACCCCGCATCTGGTGGTCATGGGCGACACCGAGTGCGGCAAGACGAATCTGCTCCGGCTGATCGCCGAGCAGATCACCTCCCGCTTCACTCCGCAGGAGGCCCGCGTTCTCGTCGTCGATTTCCGCCGCGAGCTGATCGAGGCGGTGCCCGAGGAGTACCGGCTCGGACACGCCGTCTCCGTGGACCAGTTGACCGAACTCACCAAGGGCGTGGGCCGGGCCCTGAAGTCCCGCACCCCCGGCCCCGAGATCTCCCCCGCCCGCATGCGGCTGGCCGACTGGTGGACCGGCCCCCGGCTCTTCGTCCTCGCCGACGACTACGACCTGGTGGCCAACCCGACCCGCAACCCCTTCGAACCCCTCCTGGAACACCTGCCGTTGGGCTTCGAGGTGGGCCTGCACATGGTCGTCGCCCGCGCCGCCGCGGGCGCGATGCGCGGCCTCGGCGACCCCCTGGTCCGCCGCATGCTGGAGGTCAACTCGCCCGGCCTGCTGATGTCCTGCCCGCCCTCGGAGGGTTACGTCTTCGGCCACGTCAAGCCGCGCCTGCTGCCCGCGGGCCGCGGCCTGTACGTCACCCGCCGCAGCAACCACCAGGTCCAGACGGCGCTGCTGGACGTACCGGCATGACGCCGCCGGGGCGCCGGGGACGTGGCGGGGACGGCGGAACAGCCGCGGCGGGGGTGCAGGATTCTGCCGTACGGACCCGGCAGGACCGGCCGGCGGGGCCCGGTGCGGGCGGGCACGCGGCGGCGGGCCGTCCGCCCCGCGGGTCCGCCGGGACCGGGCCGACGGCACGACGCGGGAACACCCTCGGGCGGCGTCCGGGGACCCGCGCGCCGGGCGCCCGGCGGCGGCCTCGCGGGCTCGCCCTAGAAACGGCCGGACAGCGACGGAGGTTCGGGCGTAAGAGCCGCTTCGTCGGGGGCCGGTTCTTCGGTCTCGGAGAGGGCCCGTCGCTCCGTCCCGGAGAGGGCCGGCTCCTCGGCGGAGGGCCCGTCGGGAGCCGGTGTCGGGGCGGCGGTGCCGGGTGCCGCGGTCCGCTTGGCGCGGGCGGCGAGCGCCACGGCGGCCACGACGCCCAGCAGGGCCAGCGCGCAGAGCGCGAGCAGCGTCAAGGCGCGCCCCCGCATGTCGTGTTCGGCGGTCGGCGCGGGGAGCGTGATCCCGGCGGAGCCGGGATCCGCGGAGGTGCGTGCGCCCGGCAGCACGGCCCCGACCGCGCCCGCCGGGTCCACGCGCGGTACGGCGGCCGGGTAGGCGGTGGCGATCAGCCGCTGGGCGACCTGCGCCGCCGTCAGTTCCGGATGGTAGGAGCGGACCAGGGCCGCCGTGCCCGCGACGAACGCCGACGCGACCGACGCGCCGTTGCCGAGGAAGTGCCCGGTGCCGCTGGGTCCGATGCCGGTCACCCCCTGACCGGGCGCGGACAGGTCGGCGGCGGGCGTGGGCTCCGGTGCGCCACTGGCACGGGCTCCCGTGACGTCCACGTCCACCACGGACAGGACTCCGGGCGCGGCGGCCGGCCAGTACGCCTTGGGCACGCTGTCGCCCTGTCCCGCGCTGTCCGCGGAGTCGGGCACGGCGGCGGCCACCACCAGCACGTCGTGCCCGGCCGCGTAGTCCACGGCGGACGTCAGCGCCGCCGTGGCGGCGGGCAGCGCCGCCGACACGTCGATCACCTTCGCCCCCGCGTCCACGGCGGCCCGGATCGCGGCGGCCACCCGGCCGGCGTCCGGCACTCCGGTGGCGTCCGTGCCGCGCTCGGCGAGGACCCGGGCGCCCGGGGCGACCCCGGTCAGCGCGCCGCCGCCCACGGGGGCGGCGGCGATCACCCCGGCGATGAACGTGCCGTGTCCGACACAGTCCTTGGCGGCGTCGCCGTTCGCGGTCACCCGGCCCGCCAGGGCCGGCGCGCCCGGCGAGACGCCGGTGTCCACCACGGCGACCGTGACCCCCGCGCCACGGGAGAGCTGCTGGGCACGGGCCAGTTGGAGGCTCTGCTGGGCCCATGGCACCGTCTTGACGGTGGTGCCGGACGCCTTGGTGCACGCCGCGCCGGACGACAGCCTGCCCGGGACGACCGGCAGACGTATCGCTCCGGCCGCCCCGGAAGCGGTGGGCGCGGGTGTGACGGGCGCGCCGCTGTCCGCGTGCGCCACGGTGGCGGGGACCGCGAGCAGCGTCGCGGCGGCGGCCAGCAGGACGGACAGCGGACGGCGCGCGAGGCGCGAAAGGTGGAGCGGCCCTCGCCCGCCGCGCCTTCCGGCCCGCGGGCCGGAACTCACGGACGCGGCGGACCGGCCGGAAGTACGGCCGCGCGCCGAACGCCCGCCGCCGCGACGCTCCGCCGGGGTGCTGAAAGCCGTCATGTCGTCTCCGTAGAACTCGATGGCGAGCCGGGAATCGCCGGTGCGCGCTGCACCGTGCGATGCGGAAGGCGAGGAATCTCGTGCCTGTGGGACGCCTGGACCGAAAGGGCCGTGGGCGGGTGGGATGCCGCGAACCTGTCGCGCTACGGCCGACGCGCCCGCCGAGGGCACGGTGCCATGCTACCCGTCGTCGCGGACGGCGCTTATGAGTTCGGGGCGGACCTCGCTCTCCTCCGCTCGGGGCGACCCGAGGCTCCGCGACGGCCCGCGCCCGTCCGCTCCCGTCGCCGCCGACAGCGGCGGACGGGGACGGCCGAACCGCCGGCGCCGCCCGCGCCGAACCACCGCACGGGCCTTCCCGCCCGGCCCTCCCGGCCCCGCCACGTCCCCCGACCCCCGGCCCCACCCGCGCGGGCCTGCCCTCCCGCTCCACCCCTGCCAGCGTACGAATCGAGGACCGCATGACAGCCATGTCGAGCCAGGACCATGCCGCAGCGCGGCGTACGGCGGACCCCGACCGGTTCCCGCGCGCCCGGCGCCCGTACCGCACCGCCGGGGGTGACCGGTGATCCGGCTGCTGCGCGCCGGCCGCACCTCGCGCGGGGACCGGACTCCGCTGGTGACGTCGGGCGGCGACGGTGTGTATGTCGTCCATCGCGAGGGCGCGCTGCCCGATTCGGTCGCCGCCGCGGCGCACGCGCTGCGCGGCGGGCCGCCCGGACACATCACCGTGGTGGTGGTCGCGGACTCCGCCGACCGCCGCCTGGACGACGCGGTGTGCGCGCGGGTGGACGCGATCGTCGCGAAAGCGGACCGCACCGCGCCCGGCACGGTGCTGCGGCTGGCCATGTCGGCGGGTGCGGCCGAACGGCCCGGCCACGCCGCGCCCGCGCGGCGGATCTGCGAGAAGTGGGGCATCGACGTCCTGGCCCCGGCCGGCGCCGCGATGCTGGTCCCCGGCGGCACGCTGTTCGCGCCCGGCGGCCCGGACGCGGCGGGCGGGTGGTGGCGCTTCTCGCCCGGTACGGTGCCGCGCCGGCTCGGCGTCGGCGAGCCCGCTCCGGACTGGCAGCAGGCGCTGGACCGCGCACGGCCGCCCGAGCCGGAGGGGCACTTGGTGGAGCGGGTGCCGGCCGGTCTGCTGATCCGCTCCGCCGCCGAGGCGTCGCCGGACGGCGCCGATTCGGTCCGCTACGCCGTTCCGGCGGACACCGCCAGGCCCGCGCTGATCGTGGGCGTGCCCGGCACGCCGCCCGTGACGGCCGACGCCCTCGCCGCCGTCGTCGCGGCCCTTCCCGGACGCCTGCGCGGCGCCGTACGGCTGCTGCCGGGCGACGGCCGCGACCTGCTCGTCCTCGGACAGCGGGTCGCGGACCTGCTGGGTGTGCCCACGCATGTCGTCAGCGGGCTGCCGGTGCTGTACGACGACCGGCCCGCACACGGCGCACCCGCGGCGGCGGGCGCACGAGTGGTCCATGTCGGGCCCGACGGTACGCCGTTGTGGCAGCCGTACGTCGAGGCCGTCGTCTGCGAACCCGCCGGGACCGCCGGCTCCCCAGGCCCCCGGTTGGCCGAATGGCGGCCACCGGTTCCGGGCCTCGCGCGTGACCCTGAACCGGGCGTCATGCGGCTCAACCGCGACTGGCAGGTCGCGGTGACCAGGTCGGGGCTTCGGGTGGACCGGCGCGGCCAGGGGCCGGCACTGTCCTCGGTCAACGCCCGGCCGGTCAGGCCCGAGGTGATGACGATCGACATCGGCCTGCCCGGCCAGCCGCTGGACGACTCGCTGACCGCCGTCCTCGACGACCTCTTCGCCGCCCTGGAGGACGGTCCCCGCGAACGTGGCGTCGTCCGGCTTCACGGCACCCTCAGCGCCGAGGGCCACCAGGCTCTGCGACGTGTCGCCGTGCGTCACGGACTCGCCCTGGGCGCCGCACCGGCCGACGCGGACGACGACGCGGGCTCTGCTCTCCTCGCGCCTCTGCCGGAACCGGTCCGCCGTTCTTCCGGCTCCACTGCCGCCGCTTCCGGTCCCGCCACCTCGCAGCGCCGGTCGGGGGCGCGCCGAACGTCCGTGACGGCACCGCTCAGGTCCGGGCGACCGGGCGTCGGCGGCGAACCGCCGGCGGAGACGCCCGGTCCCGGGATCGCCTCCGCCGCGAAGCGGGGCGTGGAGGGCGAGCCACCGGCGGGGCCGCTCGGCGGCCCGGAAGGCGGTGCCGCCGAACGACCCGGCACCGGCGAGGAGTACGGCACCCCGACTTCCGGCATCGGAACGGGCGGTGAGACCGATGCTCCGCTCGGTGCGCCCGTCACGGGCCGCAGGCCGATCGCCGACCCGCCTGAGGGAGAAGAGCAATTGGCCCCGGATCCGGAGTCGGTTCCGCCTCCGCCGACCCGTTCCGCGGCGGCGCGGGCGGAGGCCCGGCCGGCGCTGGAGACCGGGAGCGGCGGCCACGACGCCGCCGCGTCGGAGCGGAGGGGCGCGGAGTCCACGTCGGATCCCCGGCCGGCCGGTGGCCCGCGGACGGGCAGCGGACGGGCAGACGTCACGAGCGGCCCGTCGGCGGACACTCCGGTCGGCGGACACGGAGTCGCCGCCTCGGCGGGGCTGCCCGTCGTACCAGGCGGTGTCCCCGCCACGGGCGATCCTGCGGCGGTCCCGTCGTCCGCCGCTCCGCACCGGACTCCCCCGGTGGTGCCGACGGGCACGCCCGTACCCCCGGCGTCCGGCGGGGCGACGGTCGAGTCGCGGGCTGATGACGCGGCCGACGGCTCACTCCGGACCGCAAACGATTCCCTCGTACCCGGCACCGGTCCGGCACCGACGAGAAGCGGCACCGTCACGACGGGCGACGCCACGGCGCCGGATCGGCGAACCCCTTCGAGCGTGCCGCCTCCGGGTGAGGCGCTCTACCCCGGCTCCGACGACGACTGGCAGGAACGCGAAGCCACGCGTGCGGACGACGACCGGGAAGAGCCCGCAGCCACTCGTGACGGGCCGACACGGGCCGGCCACAGCACAGCCATCGCGCCCGGCCCGACTGCCGCGAACGCGGCGCGTATGCCTCTCACCGAGCCTGAGCACGGTCCGCTCCCGGACGACGGGCCGACGACGCCGCACGAGCGTGCCGCTCCGAGCCCTGGCGCCCCGAACCGGACGGCCTCCGAAGGGTTGCGGGCGCCCGCACCACGCGTGATCGCGCACCTGCCGGTGGCGCCGGGGCGGCTCAGCGTGCCGTCGGAACACCTCGCGCTGCGTGGCCTGTTGGGCGGCAGGTGGGACCGGCACGCGAGCGCGGTGGAGCGGGCGCTGACCGCTCTGCCGGGTCTGCGAGCCGCGGCCGACCGGGGGCTCGGCCCGGATCTCGTGGCCGTGCACGCGTATCTGACGGCCGCCGGCTCCGACGGCCGGGACGAGGACGAACACGGCTTGAACGACGCCTGGTTGACGGCGGCCCTGGGCCGGCGCGACGGCCGCGCGCTGGCGTATCTGTGCTGCCTCGCCTCCGGACTGAACCGCCTGCCCTCCTACCGGGGCGTCGCGGCGCGGCCGGCGGGTGTGCTGGACGCGGGTTCCCGACTGCTGCTGCCGGGAGAGGAGTTGGCCGAGCCCGGGCCGGTCGCCGCCGCGACAGTGGCCAAGGCGTATCCCGCGATGCCGGACGACCACTACCTGTTCTGGTCGGCGACCGGCCGCCGCGTCGCGTCGCTGACGGAACCGGGCCCGGGTCCGGTATCAGGCCCGGCGGAGGTGGTGTTCGGTCCGGGCAGCCGCTTCCGCGTCCTCAAGGTCACCGAACGGGCGGGCGCGACGGTGATCCTGCTGCGGGAGCTGGCCGCGGGCGCGCCGCCGAGCGTTCCGGGACGGCTCGACGCGTCCGACACCCGCGTACTAGACCGGCTGCTGGACGCGACCGAGTTGCCGACCGCGCAGGGGACGGGAGCCGAGCCGGCGGTCCGTGGCGCCGGCGTGCTGGGCCTGTTCGCCCCCGGGGCCGCCGACATCTGACCCCCTTACTCGGTCGTCCGCCGACCGCGCGGGGACGGAGGAAGGGCCGCGCTCAGCACGTGAGCGCGGCCCTTTCCGTACTGCCGCGGGCGTGCCGCTGTCAGCGGGTGGCCCACTTCTGGTTGTCCCGGCCCGTGCACGACCACAGCTGGAGCCGCGAACCGGCTTGCGTGTGCTCGTCCTTGACGTCCACACACTTGTCGGCCTGCACGTTGACCAGGTCATGGGCGGCGTTGAGCCGGAACTGCTGCGCACCGCTGCCGTTGCACTTCACGAGCTGGACGACGGTGCCGTCGGCGTCCGAACCCCAGGCCGCGTCCATGCACAGTCCCATCGACCGCACCGTGCCGTCGGACTTGAACTCCCACTTCTGCCAGGCTTTTCCGGCGCAGTTCTGGATCTCCAGCGGGGAGCCGTCCTTGCCCTTGTCGCCCACGATGTCGATGCAGCGATTGGACGCGAAGCCGTAGATCATCACGCCGGGAACCGGCTTGGCGACCGCAGCCGACCTGGTGGTGTTCGACGTGGTCCCGGTCGACTTGGTGGTGGTCGAAGCCGCCGGTTTCGACGCGCTCTTGGTGGACGCGCTCTTCGTGTCGTTCGTGCCCGAAGGCGCCTTGCCGCCCACGGACTTGCCGGTCGAGGGGGCGGCACCGTCGTTGCTCTTCCCGCTGCCGGACGGACCGTTGACCGCGACCGGGCCGGACGCGCCGTCGTGCGTACGGCCGTTGGCGGACGCGCGGTCGTGGCCGGTGGTCGGAGGCCGGGAACCCCGGCCGGGCGTCGCGGCGGGGCCCGAGCCCGTGGGAGCGCCCCCCGTGTCGGACGGGTTCAGCGGCAGCGGAACCGAGCCGGCGTCCGGCGAGCCGTCCAGATCGACGCCGGGCGGGTCGCCCACCGCCCTGGCGTTGCCCGCCGAAGTGGGACCGCCGCCTTGGACGGCGAGCGTCAGCGGCACGGCGACGAGCAGGGCTCCCGCGCATGCCGCGACCGCGAGCATCGTCCTGCCGGACAGCCCCCTTCTCGGGGTGCGGGGCGCGGCGGACACGCCTGGGAACGCGGTCTCAGCCGTGGCCACGTCGCCGACCGTACCGACCGGATCGGGAAGGGCGACGGCCCGCCGGATGGGCGGCGGTTCCTCCAGGACCGCGACCGTGCCGGCCGACGGGCCCGGCGGCGCGCCGTCCGGGTGTTCATTCACCATCCGTGCTCCTCCAAAGGGGAACGGGGTGGAAGGCCGCCGTCGAGGCTCCTGCCTTCCGGAGACAGAGTTTCCAGCCAAGCGCCAAGGTGTTGACGCCTGGTTGCCTTTCGTTTGAGCCCCCTCTCCCCCGCCGACGCGGACCCGGCGGTCAGCCGGTGCCGACGATCCGGCGCAGTTCCTGGTCGAGCCGTTCGAGGGCGACGGACGTCGGCACCTGCTGCCGCAGCACGTCACTGGTGACGGCGGCCACCGCGAGGCTCACCTGCTCGTAGGCGGGGCTCTTGGGCCGCGGCGCGGCACCGGCCACGCTGCGTTCCAGCACCGGGAGGTACGGATAGCGGCGGATCAGCGCGGGATCGTGGTAAAGGCTCACCCACACCGGGGGCAGCGACCCCAGGGTGAGGACCTTGCGCTGGACACCCTCGCTGGTCAGGTACGCCAGCAGGTCGGCCGCCGTACGCGGGTGCCGGGAGCGGGAGTTGACCGCGAGGTTCGAACCGCCCAGCACGCTGGAAGTGGCCCCGCCCGCTCCCGGCAGCGGCACCGCGCCGAATTTGCCCGCCACCTTGGAGTCCTCGGCCGAGGCCAGGTCGTACACATACGGCCAGTTGCGCAGGAACAGCAGTCTGCCGTCCTCGAAGGCGGCGCGGGACTCCTCCTCCTTGAAGGTGAGCGCCTCGCGCGGTATCCAGCCCTCGCGGACACCGCGGGCCAGCACGTCCAGGCCGTCGCGAGCGGCGGCGCTGTCGACGGTCACCGTGCGTCCGTCGTCGGCGAGGATGGCGCCGCCCGCCGCGCGCAGCGCCTCGGCGACGTTGACGGTCAGTCCTTCGTAGGGCAGGAACTGGCCCGCGTAGCCTTCGAGTCCGTACCGGGGGGCGAGGGTCCTGGCGTCCTGTTCCAGCTCCGCCCAGGTGGTCGGCGGCCGTACCCCGGCCCGGTCCAGGATGTCCTTGCGGTAGTACAGCAGACCCGCGTTGGTGACGTACGGCATGGCGTACAGCCGGCCGCGGAAGGTGGCGGTGGACGTCACCGACGGCAGCAGCCGGTCCATCGGCAGCGCGTCGCGGTCGAGCGGGGCGATCCAGCCCGCCTCGGCGAATTCGGCGGTCCAGGTGACGTCGATGTTGAGCACGTCGAATCTGTCGCTGCGGGAGCCGAGGCTGTCCGCCATCTGTGCGTGCACCTCGTCGGCCGCTTCCGGCAGTTGCACCAGCGTCACCCGTTCCGCGGGGTGGGCCGCGTTCCAGCCGTCCAGCACCCGTTGCAGATAGCCGGTCAGGTCACGGCCGGTCGCCAGCGTGATCGGCCCGCGTCCGGCGCCGTGCGGAACGACCCCGCTCCCGCCGACGCAGGCCACGACGACGAGCACGAGAACCAGCGCTCCCCGCGCGGCGATCCGCGTCCACCACATACGATCCTCCTCGGCTCTGTCCTGGGCGCTGTTCTCGGCTCCGTCCTGGGCCGCGGCCCCGGCGCAGTCACGGGCGAGGGCCGAGACGCGTTTCAGCGTCTCGGCCCCTTTTTATGAATTCCGCCCGTCAGTAACCCGAGCCCGCGCTGTTGAGCGTCAGGTCGTCCGGGTCGAGCGTGTCCTTGTCCGAACCGGAACCAGAACCGGAGTCGGAACCCGAGCCGGACTTCGACGGGGCCGACGTGCCCGGGGTGCCCTTGGCGGCCGGGATGGTCTTGCCGCGGTCGATCGTGATGTCCTGCTTGATGGCGAACCAGACGCCGCCGACGTTCTGGCCGTTGGTCTGACCGGCCTCGGTGTCACCGTTGAAGGTGTACGCGGGCCAGCAGTTGTAGGCCTCCTGCTTCGTGCCGTTCGGAGTGGTGAAGGTGAAGAGGACCTTCGGGTCCAGGCCCGCCGCCTTGGCGTCGGCCGCCGTGACGACGCCCGAAGGCGTCCACTTCTTCAGGCAGGTCGCGTCGCAGGCCGTCTTCATCGGCCACGGGGTGTCCTTGGTGAACAGGTAGAGCGTCTTGCCCTGACCGTCGGTGAGGATCTTGCCCAGCTTCGGGTTGTCCACCACGCTGAGCGCGGGGCGCGGGGCGCCCGCCTTCTTGCCGTCCGGCGCCGCCGCGAACCAGACGCCGCCCACGTTCTGGCCCTTGACGTCCCCGGGCTTGGTGTCCAGGGAGTAGCGGTACAGCGGCCACTTCCCGACGGTGACCTGCTTGCGGCCGTCCGCGCGGGTCACGGTGCCGAGCAGGTCGGGGTTGATGTCGGACGTCGCCGCCGGGTCGTCGGCCAGGACGGGCGGCCAGGTCTTGGCGCACTCGTCGTTGCAGTTGGACGTGCCGTTGCCGGGCACGTCCTTGTCGAAGCGGTACAGCGTCATCCCCAGGCCGTCGATGACCAGCGAGCCGAGCTTGGCGTCCTTGGCCACGGTCAGCGACGCCGCCGAGGAGGGGTCACCGCCGGTCGGCGCCGAAGAGGTGGTGCTCGGGCTGGCGGTCACCCCGGCCGCCGCGGGCTTCACGACATCGTCCGCCTTGTCGGAACCGTTGCCACCGCATCCCGTGACGAAGAGCATCGCTCCGGCCACCCCCGCGAACAACGCGTAACGCCACTGTCGCATCTCAGTCTTCCTCGCACTCGTGTGAGCACCGGCCTCGTTGTCGCGCGGCGCTTGTCACAGTGCAATACGGCCCGCGGTGTGCGGCGAGTTCACGACCGGCGGTCCTTTCCTTCCGGCCGCCGGCCCGCCGGGACGGCGGGAAGGGCACGGGAAACCCCGGACGAACCTCATATGATGCGAAAGGCGGGCTACCGGCAGGAGCTTCGCGCCGACGCGGAGCGTGAGGGAAATGCGGCCGACCGACGATCTGAGGTTCAGTGTGCTGGGCCCCGTCCGCGCCTGGGCGGGCGACGCCGAACTGGCCCTCGGTCCCCCGCAGCAGCGCCTTGTCCTCGCGGTCCTGCTGATCAGGAACGGCTCCCAGGTGTCCGTCGAGGAGCTGGTCGACGCGCTGTGGGGCGAGGATCCCCCCGCCTCGGCCAGCGGCACGGTCCGTATCCACGTCCACCGCATCCGCAAGGTCCTCGAAGGCACGGGCGGCGGCCCGGCCGTCCATTCCGTGAGCAGCGGTTATCTGATGCGCGTCGGGACGGAGGCGCTGGACCTGGCACGGTTCCGCCGCGGGGTGGACGAGGCGGAGCACGCGCGCCGCGCGGGAGAGACCGACCGGACCGTCGTCCTGCTGCGCGAGGCGCTCGGTCTGTGGCGCGGGAAGGCGCTCGCCGGGCTTCCCGGCCCGTGGGCGGAGGCACAGCGTACGCATCTGGCGCGGCTGCGGCTGAGCGCCCTGGAGGCGTGCCTCGGCGCGCAGCTCGATCTCGGTCCTTCGCAGGACGTCGCCGCCGAGCTGGCGTCGCTGGTGGCCGAGCATCCGCTGGACGAGCGGTTCCGGGAGATGCTGATGCTCGCGCTGTACCGGTCGGGGCGGCAGGCCGCCGCCCTGGAGGTGTACCGGGAGACGCAGACGATGCTCGCGGACGAGCTGGGCGTCGATCCCGGCCCCGCGCTGCGTGGGCTGCACGAGCGGATCCTGCGGTCCGACCCGGCACTGCTGACCGGCGGCGCTCCGCCACGCGACGAGACCGCGCCCGGCGCGGCGACCGGCGCCGGCCGGCCGGAGGCCGCCGCGCGGATCCACCGGCCGGACGACGCACCGGCCGCCGCCGTGCCGTCGCAACTCCCGCACGATCTGCCGACGTTCGCCGGGCGGGTACGGGAACTGGCGCACCTGGAAGCCGTGGTCGCCGCCGCGGACGGCGAGGGGACGGCGTCGGGCACGGTGCTCGCCGTCACGGGCATGGCCGGGGTCGGCAAGACCGCCTTCGCCGTGCACTTCGCCCGCCGGATGGCGCCGCGCTACCCCGACGGCCAGCTCTATCTCAACCTGCGCGGCTTCGGTGTGCCGAAGACGTCCCTCGCCCCGGAGCGGGCGCTGTACCTCCTGTTGGAGTCCCTCGGCGTCACGGCCGCGAAGCTGCCGCAGGACGTCGACGCGCTGGCGGCGGCCTTCCGGACGATCGTGGCGGAGCGACGACTGCTGATCCTGCTGGACAACGCTCGGGACGCGGACCAGATCCGTCCGCTGCTCGCGGGAGCGCCCGGCTGCCTGGTCGTCGTCACCAGCCGCGACCAGCTGTCCGGTCTGGTCGTGAAGGACGGCGCGCACCACCTGACCTTGAACGTGCTGTCCGCGGACGAGTCCCGGGAGGCCCTGGAGCGGCGGATCGGCGCCGGCCGGGTACGGGCCGAGCCCGAGGCGGTCGACGAGATCGTGGCCCGAGGCGCGCGACTGCCGCTGGCGCTGGCTCTGGTGGCCGGGCGGGCCGCGACCCGCAGCGGCTTCTCGCTGGCGACCGTCGCCGCCGAACTGCGGGAGGAGGCGGCGTCGCTGGACGCCTTCGGCGACGCCGACGACACGCTCGACGTGCGCTCGGTCTTCTCCTGGTCGTACCACGCGCTGTCCCCGGAGGCCGCCCGGCTGTTCCGGCTCCTCGCGCTCCACCCGGGTCCGGACGCCTCACCGGCCGGCGTCGCCTCCCTCGCCGGCCGTACGCCCGGCCGGACCCGCCGCCTGGTCGGGGAACTGGTCTCGGCCAGCCTGCTCGGCGAGCACCGGCCGGGCCGCTTCCGCATGCACGACCTGCTGCGCCAGTACGCGGCCGAACTGCTGGACGCCGAGGACGACGACGCGGACCGTACGGCGGCGACGAACCGACTGATCGGCTACTACCTGCTCACCGCGTACGAGGCCGCGCGGATGACGTCTCAGACGCTGCCGGAGCTGGTCCTTCCCGCGGCCGCGACGGGTGTCGTCCCGGAGACCATCAGCGGCTACCCGCGGGCGATGGAGTGGTTCCGCCGTGAGCACGCCGCGCTGCTGGGCGTCGTGGCGCAGGCCGCGGTGCTGCCCGGATTCGAGACGCACACCTGGCAGTTGGCGTGGTCGCTGATGGAGTACCTCCAGCGGTGCGGCCGCTGGGAGGACCAGATCACGGTGCAGCGCACCGCGCTGGCCGCGGCGCGGCGGGGCGACGACCGGCTCGGCCGGGCGCACGCGCTGCGCAATCTGGCCCGCGCGTTCATCGAGACGAGCCGCCTCGACAAGGCGGAGGAGCACCTGAACCGCTCGCTGGGCCTCGCCGAGGAGCTGGGCGATGTCGGCCTGCGGGCCCGGATCCACGGCAATCTGGCCATGATCCGGCTGCGCCGCGGGCTGCCCGACGAGGCCCTGCCGCACGTACGCGCGGCGGTGGACCTCTTCCGCGAGGACGGCGACCGCGCGGGCCAGGCCAACGCGCTGAACAATCTGGGCTGGATCCACGCGGAGCTGGGCGACTACCAGCGGGCGCTGGCGTACTGCCGCCAGGCGCTGACGCTGCTGCGGCACCTCGGTGACCGCAAGGCGGAGGCCGCCGCGTGGGACAGCCTCGGATACGTCCACCACCGCCTGGGCGACTACCGGCAGGCCAAGGAGAGCTACCACCGGGCGCTGGACCTGGACCGGGAGCTGGCCGACACCTGGAACGAGGCGGACACGCTCGTCCGCCTCGGCGACGCCCACCTCGCCTCGGGCGATCAGCGCGACGCGCGGCTGGCCTGGCACGCCGCGTTGATCATCCTGGAGACGCTGGGCTCGGACGCCGCCGCGACCCCGCGGGCCCGGCTGCGCGACCTGGGCGAGGGCGTCGGTCGGTAATGCATCGGTCGATGGGGCATCGGCCGGTGGAGCATCGGTCGGTGACGTCCGCGGTCAGTCGGTGACCCGCAGCACGAGCTTGCCGCGCGAGTGCCCGGAATCGCTGCGGCGGTGCGCCTCGGCGGCCCGCTCCAGCGGGAAGACCTCCTCGACCTCGACGACGACCGCACCCTGATCGATGACGCGGCCGATCTCGGCCAGCGCGTGGCCGTCCGGTTCGACCAGGAAGGACGAGGCGCGGATGCCCAGCGCCGCGGCCTCCCGCGACACGTCGTCGGAGACGCCCGAGGGGACCTCCACGATGTGCCCGCCGCGCTTCATCGTGCGCAGCGACCGGACGCCGGTGTGGTCGTGGTCGTCTCCGATCAGGTCGATGACGACGTCCACGTCGCTCACCGCGTCCTCGAAGGGCGCCTTCGTGTAGTCGATCAGCTCGTCCGCGCCGAGCCCGCGCAGCCATTCGTGCTTGGCCTCTCCCGCCGTGCCGATGACGTACGCCCCCAGGTGCTTGGCGAACTGCACGGCGAAGTGGCCGACGCCGCCGCCCGCGGCGTGCACAAGGACGCGTTGTCCGGCGGTGACGTGCGCGGTGTCCACCAGGCTCTGCCAGGCGGTGAGCGCGGCCAGCGGCACCGCGGCGGCGTGCTCGTGGTCCAAGGTGGCGGGCTTGCGGGCGAAGTGCCTGGCCGGCGCGGTCACGTACTCGGCGTACGCGCCCGCCTGCCGCGGGAACCACGGCATCCCGTACACCTCGTCGCCGACCTCCAGGGTGTGCACGCCGAAGCCGGTCTCCTCGACGACGCCCGAGACGTCCCAGCCCAGCGTGAACGGTGGGTCGCCGAGCACGCCCGCCATGCCGCTGCCCGCCCGGGTCTTGGTGTCGACGGGATTGACGCCCGCGCACACCACCCGGACGAGCACTTCGGTCGGCAGCGGCTGCGGCTTCTCGGTGGTGATCACGTGCAGGACGTCGGGTCCGCCGAACTCGTTCTGCGTGACTGCCTTCATGGTCTGCGCGGTCATGGTCTTCTCCTCTTGTGCCGCGGTGTGTCCGCGGGCGGCCCGTACGGTCCGGGTACGCCAACGGGGGCGGGGCCGGACGTGCCCGGTGCGGGAACGTCCGGCCCCGGTGGGGGAACCGTCGCTGTCGGCGGGTGCCAGGCTCGGGACCGGGCTCAGAATTCGCCGAAGAAGACGGACGAGATCTTGTCGTCGAACCCGATCGTTCCGAGGTCGAGGATATTGCCGTTGACGATCTTCGACTCGCCGGTGCAGTCGCGACCCGACCAGATCTTCACCGGCTGGCTCACCTGGAGCGCGGAGGCGATGCCGGGCCGGCCCACGTTCTGGCAGCCCTCGCCCGAGACGCCCTGGGAGGCGTTGTCCTCGGAGAAGGTGCCGGGGTCGTCGAAGAGCAGGATGTTGCCCTTGACCGGCTTCGGCTCATCGGCTCCCTGGTTGCCGTTGCCGTTACCCTGATCGTCGTTCTGGCCGCCGTTGTTCTGGCCGTTGTCGCCGCCCTGGTTGTCCTCCTGGCCGCTGTCGTCCTGGCCCTTACGACCGTCGAAGAGCTGGCCGCGCACCGCGCCGTCGGAGAACTCGTCGGTGTGGATGTTGGCGTAGTAGTTGGACGGCGTCTTGGCGATGCGCTGGAGGACGGCGGGGTCCTGGTCGGGCACCGCGCCGGAGATGGCGAAGATCTGGTCGGGGACCGGCGTCTTGAACAGCGGGACCTGCACGTCGCCGTTCTTGCCGAGCACGCCCTTGTGGATGTGGCCGAGGATCGGCGGCTCGATGTTCACCCACGCCATCGAGTAGTCGGCCTCGGTGCCGTTCGGGTGGAGGAAGGCGACGGCGCGGCCGTCCGGGTCACCCACCTTGCTCTTGGCGTCCTTGGGCACTTCCTGCGAGCCGTCGGCCAGGGCGCGCAGCTTGCCGCCGTCGATGATGTCGAGCGGGTTGACGGCCTTCGACAGCTTCTGGAGCTGGCCGCGCACCGCGCCCTTGGGGAACTCCTTGCTGTGCAGATTGACGTAGAAGCTCTTGGGGTTGGACCGCAGCTGAGCGGCGAGGGCGGGGTCCTCCACCGTCGTCTGACCCGCGGCGGCGTTCACCGTGTCGGGCATCGGGGAGAGGAAGAGCTTGACCTTGACGTCGCCGTTGGTGCCCGCGTTGCCCGCGTGGATGTGGCCGAGGGTCGGGGCCCCGATGCCCTTCCATTGCAGAGCGAACGTCACCCGGTCGCCCTTCACCCTGACGAGGGCGACGGCCTTGCCGTCGGAGTCGCCGACACCGGGCGCCCCCGCGTCGGAGACCTCCTGCGCACCGCTCAGCGAGGCCCCGAGGAAGACGGTCTTGCCCTGCGCCCGCGTGGTGATCGTGGAGCCGCTGGACTGGGCGCTGTCGCCGCCGTGCCCGTCGTGCCCGTCGTGGGCGTAGGCGGGAGAAATTCCTGCCATGGTGAGCGCGGCCCCCGCGGCGGCGAGGGCAAGAAGACGCTTTCGCACTTCGTTGACGACCTTTCGTGACTGTTCGGATTCCGGCTCTCGAACTTGCTGTCCTCTCATACGGCGGCAGCACTCGCCGGGATCACTTCCCGCGTTTTTATTTTGGGCGAATCACATGTGAACCCCCCGTCCCCGTCGGCCGTAAACAGGGGGCGAGGGGCCGTGCCCGACGCGGCACGCACGCGACGCAGGGGCCCCGGACACCTCCGACGCCATTCCATAGGGGAATTCACTCATGCGCACTCGAACCGCCTTGATCGCGGCTCCACTTGCTTCACTGGCCCTGCTGACCCTGTCCGCGTGCGGCGGTGACGACGGCTCGAAGGATTCGGGCGACAAGGCCGCGTCCAATGTGTCGGTGAAGGTGGCCGATTCGGACCTGGGAAAGGTGCTGGTCGACCAGTCCGGCCGCACCCTCTACGCGTTCGCCAAGGACAAGGACAACAAGAGCAACTGTGACGCCGCGTGCATCGCCGTCTGGCCGGCGCTGACCAGCCATTCGGCCACGGCGGGAAGCGGTGCCGCGGAGAAGCTGCTCGGCAAGGCGGAGCAGACCAAGGGCGTGGAGCAGGTGACGTACGGTCAGTGGCCGCTGTATTACTACGTCGGCGACGCCGTGCCGGGCGACGTCAACGGGCAGGGCATGGACGGCGTGTGGTTCGCCGTCGGCGCGGACGGCAAGCTCGTCAAGAAGGACGCCTGACGCACGGGGTCGGCGGTGCTCCCCTGCCGGGGAGCACCGCCGACCCCGTGGTGACCGGGTGGGCGGGCCGGTCTCAGATCCAGCCGCCGTCGACGGTGAGGTTGACGTTGTCGATGCCCGGGTTCTCCAGCAGCAGGACCGCCGCGTCCACGACGGCGTCCGTCGTGACGCCGCGCCTGGTCAGGGTGCGTGCGACCTGCGCCTCGATCACCGCGTCCTGGCCGCTCCAGTACGGGGTGTCGACGATCAGGCCGGGGTGCAGGGCGTTGACCCGTACCGGGGCCAGCTCCACCGCGAGAGTCGCGGTCAGTCCGGTCACGCCGCCGTTGACCGCCGAGACCGTGGTCGATCCCGGGTAGGGGCGTTCCCGCGCGACGCCGCCGAAGAGCAGGACGGAGCCGTCGTCGGTCAGGCGCGGCGCCAGCGCGTGGACCACCTCGGTGTACCCGACCAGCTTCAGGGTGGCCAGCCGGACGGCGCGGTCGACGTCGTAGTCGGCGACCGTGTTGCGGTCGCGTTCGATGGCGGCCAGCACGAGCCGGTCCACCTCGCCGATGTCGGCGAGAGCGGCGGCCAGGTCGTGCGGGCGCGACAGGTCGAGGGCCAGGCCGCGCGCGGACCCGGAGCCGCCGGAGGCGGCGGTCAGGTCGGCGGCGGTCAGCTCCGCCCGTTCCCGGTCGCGCCCGGTCACCACCACCGACCGGCCCCGGCCGACGTAGTGCGCCGCCAGAGCACGTCCGACGCCGCTGGTGCCACCGACGATCACTGCTTCACGCATGTGTTTCCGCTCCTGCTTCCCGGTGTCTTTCCGATGGGTGCCACGAGTCCGCGCGGCGTCCGGCCCGAGGCCGGGCGCCGCGGTCATTCTCTATTGCTTACGGCCACAGATAGTCACGGGTTCAACTTCTCCCGGGTTCGAGCCCGCGAACCGTGTCGCCGCCCGCACCGGCCTATTTCGTTCCTCTCTTGTCCCGTTCTTCTCCTGCCCCGTCCCCTCTTGTCCCGGCGCATTTACCACAGGCCGGAAAGCATTCGGTGAACCCTCCGCCGACATCGCCCGTACACACAGTCAGGGCCCGTCCGGGGGCCGGATCCGCGCAGGGGGCCGGCCGTGATCCACCGGACGGGCCGCACGTCAGCCGGGGGGCCGACTCGACGCAGGAGAAAAGCACGGTGAGTTGCCAGCACGATCACACAAATCTCGCCGCTTATGCGCTGACGGCTCTGGATCCGGTCGAGACCACGGTCGTGGCCGGCCGCGTCGGGGAGTGCGACGGGTGCCGCGCGGAATTGGCGCGGATCACTCCGGTCATCGGGGCCCTGAATCTCCTGGATCCCGCGGAAGTGGCCGCGGCCCCCGCCTGGACCGACGCCCCCGACCGCAAGGCGCGGGTCGCGCGCGGTCGCGGACCGTTCAGCCGTGGGCGGCTGGCCCTGGCCGCGGCGGTCGCGGGCGGGCTGCTGGGCGCCGGAGCGCAGTTCGCGCTGGGCCCGTCCGGGTCGGACGGCGGCCCCCACCGGGCCGTCGCCCTGGAGGGAGTGCGCCGTCCGGTCGTCCAGGCCGTGGACGCCACCACCGGAGTGCGGGCGTCGGTGTCACCGCGGTCGACGGCATGGGGCACCCGGACGACGCTCGAACTCAGCGGCATCAGGGGCCCATTGGCCTGCCGACTGGTCGTCATCGGCCGGGACGGCACCCGGGAGACCGCTCTGACGTGGTCCGTCCCGGCGGAGGGGTACGGCGTCCCCGGGGCCCGGAAGAAGACGCTCACCGCAGTGGGCGGGACGGGCATCGCCGCCGAGGACGTGGCGGCGTACGTCGTGGAGACCGGTGAGGGACAGCAGTTGGTGCGCGTACCGGCCACGGACACCGGAGCCGTGTGAGCCGCCGGGGACGGACAGCGAGCCGGGAGCACACGGACGGCAGAGGCCGTACGGGCCGGGACCGGGCCGCACAGGGAGAACGAGAGAACATGGCTGAACAGGAAAGAACGGTGGACCATCGGTCGACCGGCCGAGCAGGGCGCGGCGGTGTCCCGGACGGCGTGCTCGTCGTCGGCGCGGGACCCGTGGGTCTCGTCGCGGCGTGCGAACTGGCCAGACGCGGCATCGCCGTACGCGTCGTGGACGCGGCCGCGGGCCCGGCACGGGGTTCGCGCGGCAAGGGCGTGCAACCGCGGACGATCGAGGTCTTCGACGACCTCGGCGTGGCCGGCCGGATCGTCTCCTCCGGACGGTTCCGGATCCCGGTCCGCCGGTACGCGGGCCGCGACGTGCTGAACACCGGCGGGATCAACGCCGACGCCCACGACCCGACGCCCGCGGTGCCGTACAGCCGCTCCATGCTCGTCCCGCAGTGGCGGACCGAGGAAGTGCTGCGGGACCGGCTCGGCGACTGGGGCGTACGCGTCGAGGGATCCACGGCGCTGGTCTCGCTGGAACAGGACGCCGACGGGGTGACCGTCGTGCTGAGGACCGCCGACGGCGTCGAACACGAGGAGCGTGCGGCCTACGTCGTCGGGGCGGACGGAGCGTCGAGCACGGTACGCAAGCAGGTCGGCATCGGCTTCCTCGGCGAGACCGACGAGACGTTCCGCATGCTTGTCGGCGACCTCGAACTGGAAGGTCTCGACCGCGACTTCTGGCACATGTGGCCGACCGCTCGGGGCGGTCTGCTCGCGCTGTGCCCGCTGGAGGGCACCGACGCCTTCCAGATCCAGGCCGCGCTGCCCGCGGAGGCCGGGAAGGAACTGCCGCTGGACGAGATCCAGCAGCTCGTCGACGAACGCACCGACCGCGCCGACATCATCGTGCGGGCCGTGCGGTGGCAGTCGGTGTGGCGGTCCAACGTCCGGATGGCCGACCGCTACCGGGTCGGCCGGGTTTTCATCGCGGGCGACGCGGCGCACGTCCACTCCCCGGCCGGCGGCCTGGGCATGAACACCGGTGTGCAGGACGCGTACAACCTGGGCTGGAAGCTCGCCCATGTGCTGGCCGGCGCCCCGGACGGTCTGCTCGACAGCTACGAACAGGAGCGGCTGCCGGCCGCCGCCGACGTGCTCGGCTTCTCCTCCCGACTCATCGGGCGGGGCCTGGGCGAGGTCGTTCCGCGGGAGGGTCAGGGCAAGGACACTCTTCAGCTGGGCCTGGGGTATC
Organism: Actinacidiphila alni; assembly: GCF_900112845.1. Classification (GTDB taxonomy): domain Bacteria; phylum Actinomycetota; class Actinomycetes; order Streptomycetales; family Streptomycetaceae; genus Actinacidiphila; species Actinacidiphila alni. Next base: position 139,041 of record NZ_FONG01000015.1, on the reverse strand, counting down.
CGGGCAGCGATCTCAGTTCGGGCGCGGAGACGGCGTACGCGTCGCCCGGCCACCGGGCGCCCGACTCGGTGTGCGTGGCGTGGGAGGGCGTGCGGGTACGGCTGTTCGACCTCTTCCGCGGACCGCACCTGACGGTCCTCGCCTTCGGCCGGCGCAGCGCGCTGGTCGCGGCGGCCCTGACCGCGCGGTACCCCGACCGGTTGCGGCGCGTGGTGGTCGGTCGGCCGTCCGACGGCCACGCCCTCGCGGACGACCCGGAGCTGGTCGTCGACCACCTGGGCGACGCCCACCACGACTACGGCGTCGACGGCGACACCCTCTTCGTCGTCCGGCCGGACGGCTACGTCGGCTTCCGCGGCACCGATCCCGACGTCACGGAGGTCGAGGCGTATCTGACGCGCCTTCTGCCACCGCGCTGACGATCGCGGTCGCGGACGTCCAGGAGCCGCCGGGCCGCCGTCACCGCGAGTGACGGCGGTGCTCACCGCCCGAGGGGGCGACCAGCCGGGGCCGCGGAAACGCGCGCCCCGGCTCTTCGTCGTCCGCGCCGCTTCCGCCCGCGCCGGTACGGTCCGGCGGATCGGCGGGGCCCCGGCGTACCGCGCTCTCGCGCAGCAGCCGCTCCCGGCCGTCCCGGACGGTGTACTCGTCGCAGACCGCCTGCCACCGTCGCCATACGGGATGGCGCCGGCCGGCCTCGGTCGGCGGATCGACGCGGATCTCGTCCACCGCGCGGTCGAGCCAGAAGCGCAGCACCTGGTCGAAGTGCTGCACGACCCGCGGCTCGTCCCAGTCGAGATCGGGCCGGCCGGGGTCCGTCAGGTGCAGATACCACTGTCCCGGCCGGCCGTCCGGCTCGGTCACCCGCGACCAGGCGGGCCCGTCGTCCTCGTCGCGCCGGTCGTCGGGCGGACGGTCGCCGTGGCAGCCACGCCCCTCGGCGAAGCGGAAGACGGCGCGTGCCCTGCTCCCCCGGCCCGCCGCGACCGCGGCCAGGAACCAGGGATGGTCGGTGGTGCACGTGTTGGACTCCAGGTCGACGGCCACCCTCCTGCCCCGCCGGTGCGCCGCCGCGATCACGGCGTCCAGCTCCTCCAGGTCGGCGAAGAACGGATCGCCGGCCAGCCGGACGGCCCGCGGGCCGACGACGCGCAGCCGACGGTCGGACACCGCCGGCGGCGCGGGCGCCTCGGGACGCCGACGGTCCACCACGTCGTCACTCGGACGTGCGGGCCGCGGCTCCGACGGAACTGTGGACATCCGTCACCATCCAGATTCGAGCGCGCGCGAACGGGGTCGGATACGGGCGGTACGGGCCGCCGAGTGCCGTACGCCGGGCGCACGGGCGGTCGGCGGTTCGACGAGTCCCGCACACCATACATGCTTGTTAGGTAGAAGGGACATGACCGAGGCGGTTCCAACACCACGTATCACACGGGTATTTCGCATGATGCGGGCCAAAACGGCACACCGGGAGAACCCCCGAGTCCGCCCGCAACTGACCAACATGTAGGCAGAACGGAGGACAAGCGGGGTGGACGGGCGCCCCACACGCCCGCCCACCCGCTCCCCCGTGTCGACCGGGCCGTCGCAACCGGCCTGCCTCAACCGCGCAGCCGATAGGCCCGGTCGACCGTCTGCTGGACGCGATGCCCCGCCGCGTCCCACGCGGTGACGCGCAGCGTCACGTACGACGAGCCGTGCGCCCGCCCGCCGTTCAGGACGACGGCGTCGAAGGCGTTGTGGCCGTGCGCGGTCACCGCGGCCCGGTGCCACGTCGCGCCGTCGTCGTCCGACGTCTCGGCCCGCAGCCGCACTCCGGTCGGCGTCGGAACACCGTCCGGGGCGCGGACGGTGAGGCCGACGATGTGCGCACGGCCGGCCCGTACGGAGTTGTCGACGTCCACCGGTACCGCGTAGTCGAGTTGGAGCAGCGGCAGCGCCGTCGCCTCGTCCGTGGTCCCGGAGCGGAAGGACCACGACGTACGCGTGGCGGTGGCGGTCGTCCATTCGGCGGAGTTCCGTGCCGTCGTCAGGTCCAGCCGGTAGTCGGCCGTGCCGGACGGCACCTCGATGTCGGTCCACGCCGTGTCGGCGCTGCCGACCACCGCGCCGTCGCGGCGGAGCACCGCGCTCACGACATCGGCGACGGGCTCGTCGGTCCTGGTGCCGATGCCGCCGTCGAAGGCGCGGAGCGCGGGCGACCAGTGGCCGGCGCCGGAGTCGGCGAACTCCGGTATCCGCAGCGCCATCACGTCCCCGGTGCGCACGGTGGGCGCGGGCGCCGACCGCGGGATCGACGGCCGGACCACGGCCGCCTGCCACGCGTCGTCCGCCCGCTGCCCCGGCCGGTACTCGCGCGGCACGTCCCGCATGCCGCTGAGCAGCGGCTCGTCCTCCAGGTTCATGGCGAGGTGGCTGACCACGTGCTGCCACAGGGTGCCGTCGGCGCTGACGTACTCGGTGCGGACGAGACCGGTGGGCACATAACGGTTCAGCTCCATGGCGGCGCCCTGGTACGGCCGCCAGCTGAAACGCTGCTCGCTGGCCCACGGCACACCGCCGTTGTCGGCGTACGTGCTGTGCACCACCGCGCTGTTGCGCGTCGTCACGGTGTGCACCACCTGCCGCGGAATCCGCTGCGAGCTGACCTGCGTGACGTCGTACAGGTACGGGCTGCGCATCGTGCCGCCGAACCGCACCGTCGTGGCACGCGACGCGAGGCGCTTGAGCAGGGCGGTGCCCGCGGACCTGGCGACCCGGACCACGGGCAGCGCGTCACGTTCGCCGGTGGGATTCCACTGGCTCCAGGAGTTGTCGGAGTAGCCGAGCATCAGCACGGCGCGCGCTCCGGCGTCGGCGGCCTGTTGCGCCAACTCCTGTTCGCCCAGGCCGGAATCGTTGCGGACGACGGCCAGCTTGCCGCGGACCCGGCGCAGGTCCGGCTCCTCCACACTGCCCGCGTCGACCGCTGTCAGCGTCGGACCCCGGCTGTCCAGCAGCGGGGACCTGGGAAGGTAGTACGGGGCCAGGTCGAGTCCGGTCCCCGGCGCCACCGCCGTCAGGTCCGGCGCGAACATCTGCCAGCGCGAGGAGAATTCGAACTCCCCCTCCGTCACCTGCTCCGTGGGGCTGACGTACAGCTCGTGCAGGCCGCCGTCGAAGAAGGCGACGCCCTGGTTCATCGACCGGCCGTCGATCTCCCGGTACGTCTGGTAGCTCACGCCGCCCCGCTGCTCGGCGGGCCTGGGCGTACGGATCTCCACCCGGGTGGTGCGGCGCGCGTCGAGCGTCACCGTCATGTCCTTGGTGACCTTCACCTGCGGGAGCACGACCACGCGCGCGTCGACGCCGGTCGTCGCGTCGTCGTCGAACTCGTACTGGACCTCGTACGTGCCTTCCTCGACGTCGACGGTCGTCGGCGCTGGGCCGGAGCCGGAGGCCGCACCGGCGTCCTCGGCGGGGTCGGGAGCCGGGTCGGAGTACTGGACGAAGCCGTTCGGGCCCCAGATGGTGGGGCGGACGGTGACCCGTGCGCCGTGGGAGTCGTAGCCGACGACGGTCAGCCTGTGCGTGGGCGCGTGCACCACCAGGGAGGCGGTGGTGTGGACGCGTACCGAACCGTCGGCGGACCGCGCGGTGAGATAGCCGTAGTAGGAACCGGCCGGCGTACGGCCGGGATCGACCGTCACCGGCACCTCGGCGCTGCCGCCCGCGGGGACGGTCACCTCGGCCGATCCGAGCCGGACCGCACCGGCGGCGGCCTTCCGCCCGCCCGCGGTCGCCAGCTCCATCGACAATCCGAGTGACACGGCCCTGCCGGAGGTGTTGACGTACCGCACCGTGGTGGTCCGGGTGACCGCGTGCGCGGCTGCCGGGAAGTTCCCGAGTGCGACGGTGCCGGTGGCGGTGACCGGACCGGGTATCGCGGCGGCGAGGTCGATCCGCCCGCCGCCCTGCTCCGTGGGCAGCTGTCCTGCGGCCGTGTACGCCGTGCTCACCAGGGCGTCCTTCAGCCGGTCCGCGCCCCAGTCCGGATGCTGCTGGGCCAGCAGGGCCGCGGCGCCCGCGACGTGCGGCGTCGCCATGGAGGTGCCGGACGCGGCGGTGTAGTAGCGGTCCACCGGATCGCCGAGCGTGGTCCCGGCGGCGCGGGCCGCCACGATGCCCACACCGGGGGCGGTGACGTCGGGCTTGACGGCCCCGTCGCCGATGCGCGGGCCGCGGCTGGAGAAGGGCGCGAGCGCGTCCTGCCGGTCCACCGCGCCGACGGTCAGCGCCCGATCGGCCACGCCCGGTGTGCCGACGGTCTGCGGGCCGCTCCCGTTGTTGCCCGCGGCGACCACGAAGAGGGTGCCGCGGGTCCGGCTGATCCCGTTCAGCGCGAGGCTGACCGGATCGGTGCCGTCGCTGGGTTCGTCCGATCCCAGGCTCATGTTGACGACGCGGGCGCCGGAGTCCGCGGCCCACTCCATGCCGTCGATGACACCGGACTCCGTGCCGTATCCGTCGTCGCCGAGCACCTTGCCGATCAGCAGCGAGGAGGCGGGCGCGACACCCTGGCGGACGCCGTGCGAGGCGGCGCCGTTGCCGCCGACGATGGACGCGACGTGAGTGCCGTGCCCGAACAGGTCCGCGGTGCCGGACGGGCTCGATGTGAAGTCCTCGGCCAGCGCGACCCGGCCGGCCAGGTCGGGATGTGTCCGGTCGACGCCGGTGTCCAGCACGGCGACCTTGACGCCCTGACCCCGGTATCCGGCCTCCCAGGCGACGGGGGCGCCGATCTGGTCGACGCCGGTGTCCGACACGGCGCCGACGCGGGCGTCGAGCCACACTTTGGGGAGGGACGCGGACCGTGCCGTGCCGGAACCGCCCGCCGTCAGGCGCTTCCAGAAGCCGTCGGCCTGGTCGGCGGTCACCCGCACCGAGCGGGCGCCGATGCTCTCCAGGTCCCTGACCGGCACGGTGCCCGCGGTGAGCGCGGTCACCGCGGCGGTTCCGGCCGTCCTCACCGCGGCCGACGCGCCTGCCGCTCCGGCGGTCGCCGATGCCACGATCAGCGGCAGGGCGGCGCTGTGCGCCAGGTCGTAGCGCTGGGCCACCAGGCCGGTCACGTCGAAGAGTTGGCGGTCCAGCCGCCCCGCGTTGACCAGACCTGCGGCGTCCGAGGGGAGCACGGTGAGACGGCCGTTCTCCTCATACGTGCGGAAGGTGATGCCGCGTCGCCCGGCGGCCGGTGTCACCGCGACGGTCTGCCGACCCGCGACCGCCGTCCGCAGCGTCACCTCGTCTCCGGTGATCAGACGTACGGTGGCGGTGTCGTCCGCCGTGGACGCGGCGGGAGTCGCCGGTGCCGCCGCAGCTCCGTGCGGGTCCGCGGCAGCGGTCGCCGCCGCGGCCAGTGTCAGCGCCAGTCCGGCGGACAGGGCCGCGGTGAGGCGGGATCGTGTCGTCAACTGAGCCGTTCCCCTTGCCTTGGGTGTGCGGTGGGCCACCTGGTGTCTGTCCGGACCGCGGCGCGGGTTCCGCACGGGTTGCGGGTGCGGGCGGGCAACGCGTCGATGTGGTGGGCGAGGCGTTGCCCGAGCGCTTCGCACCAGGCACTTCGCAAGGGGATACGTACGGCGGGCGGCGGCGGTTCGGTCTCAGGACTTGCCGGTCGGGTCCGCCTCGGGCTTGTGGGCCGGGTCGAGCTCGGTAGGTGTCGTCGAGCCGAAGATGCCGTTCTTGGCGGCCTCCTTCGCGGTGAGGTACATCGTGAAGTAGGACCACTGAATGGGGGTCTCCGCCAGCCACCGGTTGACGATCCGGCCGTCCTCCGACTGGTTGCGGTACGCCCATCGCTCGCCCATCGGCAGCGCCTTGTACAGCCCGTGCCGCGCGAAACCGAAGACACCGCCGAGGAGTTCGAACGACCACTGTCCCGCCGTCAGGTCATGGTGCGTGACGTGGACCACGACGGCGTCCGTCATCAGATTGCCGAGGGTGATGTTCAAGCCCTCCTTGGCGCCCGAGTACAGCGCTTCGCGCTTCGTCTTCGGTGCGTACTTCGCCCATTCCTCGGCACGCGGATGGATCCCGTCCCGCTTGGCGGTCGACGGCAGCCCCCTCATCTCCGATTCCGCCTGGCGTGCGATCTCGGACGTGCTCCCCCTCCCCTCGGAGTCACCACGCGCGTCGGGCCTGCCCGGCGGCGCTTCCGCGTGTGCCGGCCGCGCGACGGCGGAACTCTCGGCGACCGCGTCACGTACCGTGGCCGGATTGAGGATCTCCTCGATGCTCGCCGGTGAAATCGGCGCCGATGCCGTTGTCGGCACTGGTGCGGGCGGCGCGACCACTGGATCAGCCGGCACGGGCGCCGAGGGCGAGGATTCCGTCTCCTGCCGTGCTTTCGGCGCGGAGGCCGCCTCGGTTTCCGCACGCGAAACGGGACGCGACTCAACCTCCACACGCGAGACCGAGCGCGACTCGGCCTCCACACGCGAGACGGGACGCGATTCGGCCTCCGGCCGTACGGATGACGGCAGATCGCTCTCGGACCGCGCCCGCGCCAACGGCGGACGCACCGCGTCGGTCTCGGCCCGCACGCCGGGCCCAGGTCCCGGCTCCGACATCGCCCGCGCCCGCGGCACGCCCGCGCGCTCGGCCTCCGGCCGTACAGGGGAAGGCATTTCGGGCTCCGCCCGGACGACAGAACGGGTCTCTGTCTCCGACACCCGCACCACCGGCCGCGCCTGCACGGACTCCGGCCGCGGCTCCGGGGCCACCTCCGGGCGTGCTCGCTCGGGCTCCGGTCGCGACTCCGAGCGCAACTCCGTCTGTGGCCGCGCCTCCACCTCCGGGCGTGCTTTCGCGTCCGCCCGCACAGCGGACGGCAGGTCGTTCTCCGACCGCGTCCACCCCATGGCCGGGCGCATGTCCTCCGCCCCGGCCCGTACGCCGCCGACGGCTCCCGGCTCCGACACCGTACGCGCGCGCGGCACTCCCACCCGTTCGAGCACGGGCGGCAGTTCGGTCTTCGGAAAGGCCACGGCCCGCGACTCCGCCTCCGCCAGAACCGGGATCTCGCGCTCAGCTGCTTCGATGCCTCTGATGTCGCCGATGCCGCCAGGTGTGACGGCGGCTGTCTCCTCGGCAGGGGGCACCGCGTCGCGTTCGGCGGCACGCACGGGCTCGTGGGGAACAGGTTTCACCGCGGCCGTCTCCTCGGCCTTCTCCGCGGCGGGCTCCCGGCGTTCGGCACGCGTGGTCACCGCATCGGGCCGTTCCGTCGCCGGAACCTCTCTCGTGGGAGTGGCCTCCCGCGTGACAGGCTTCTCCGTGACGCTCTTCCCCTCGATGAGGTTCTTCAGCGCCGCTCCGGCCACCGTCTTCTCCAGGACGTCCTGGACCATGTAGAGGCCCATGTCGAATCCGGTGAAAACGGCGATCTGCCAGGCGTTGTTCTTCCAGTCGACGGGCCGCCCGCTCATCAGCTGCGGCACCGCGGCGCCCACGTAGAATCCGGTGAATCCGCGCGCCTCCGCGGGCAGGTAGTCGATCACCGCGCTTTCCAGTGTCTTGCCGATGAATTCCCCGAAGCGCTCTCCCAGGCGCCCCGCGAGGCTGCCGACCCGCTGCAGGAATTCGGTGAAGTCCGCCATGAGCGACCGGAATCGCACGAGGAGGGCGAGCACACTCCGCATGAGCGGGAGCAGCCGAAGCCACAGGAGGTCGGCGAGCCATGAGAAGAGCCACGTGAGCGCCATTCCCGCGAGCAGGACCTCCAGGATCTCCAGAATGATCCCGAAGACTTCCTTCACGATCGCCCACGCCTTCGACGCGTGGTCGTCGACTTTCGCGCCGGTGGTCTCCAGCAGCGTCGCGGCCTCGGTGACGGCGTCGGCGTGCTCGCGCATCGCCGCCTCGTACGCGTCCGCGTCGGGGCCCGTCCATCCGGAGGTGGACTGCTGCGACGCCTCGTGCACGGCGCGGAGCCTGGCGGCGCTCTCCGTGAACGCCGCGCCCTGCGGGACGAGCGCCGACGGTTCGCCCAACTCCCTGATGACGGAGGTGATCCAGCCCGCTATGGCGTCGTTGATGTCCAAGGGTCACACCAGCCCCGGCTGCTCCCCGATCTCGCCGAGGGCCCGCGTCTGCGCCGCCCGGTACGCGGCCCCGGCCGCGGTCAGCGCGTCCTCCATGCGGGTCAGCGAATCGCCGAGACCCCGGACCAGCTCGGCCAGCCCCGACCGGGTGCGCTCGTACTCGCTGTGCACGGTCCTGCCGAGGTTTCCCGCGCCCAGCGCGTTCTCCGGCACGGCCGTTCGCGGCGAGTCGACGAGGTCCGACACCTCGCGCACACCCACGCGCGTATCGGTCGTACGCCGTGCGGCGTCGGCGAGATCGCGTGCACGTATTTCGGTACGGTCGAACACGTCAATCCTCCTGGAAATTCCGGGGATTCGGATGATGACTGAGCATCAACAAGAGAATGACATGCGATTGATACGGGCAAGTTTCCGGTGCGTAATTTACGGTCCGCTTTTGGACTCGGCACGCTCCGCGACCCGGCACACGGGCGGGTCTGCCGTCAGGCGGAAAGAGCGGCGGCCGCTTTCATGCGCCGTACGACGAATGTGTCGGCGCCCCAGCGCGGAATTCTGTCGCAGGCGTAGCCACGTTCGGCGAGATGCGGTTCGAGCCGTCCGATACGCGCGCGGAGCGCCGGGAGTGTCATCGGCGATGCGCCTTTCCCCAGCAGCCAGCGCAATTGGTGACAGCACAGCGGGGCGCGGTGCTCCAGCAGGATCTCCAGCAGTAAAGACTGCTCCCGGTACGGCCTCAACGGCCCGAGCGCGCGCGGTCCCCGGCGCGGGGAGGTCCGTCTCAGCCACCGCAGGTCGGCGCCGAGCCGCGCGCACAGCACGCTCTCGTCCAGGTCCGGGCCGAACACATTGACCGCCCCCGCCGACAGGAGCGGCGCGGCGGCGTCACCCGCCGCGCCGAGGACGGCGACGGGCGCCAGCAGCGACAGCGCGCGCACGCGCTGCTCCAGGACCTCGGCCGGCTCTCCCGGCGCGGCGTCGAGCAGGGCGAGCACACCGGCGGCCTGGCGCAGGTACCGGTAGGCGAGCCGGTCCCCCCACGGCCGTACGACCACGCCGGGCAGACCGCTGCGCCGCAGGCTCCCGGCGCGGGTCAGACTCGCGGTCGGATGGGAGGAGAGCATCACGAACAGCGGACCGGACGTGCCTGGGTTCCGGGTGCGCGGCGCGGCCGTCCGTGTGCGCGGGAGGGAGGAGATCTGCATGAGCCGTTCCTCTGGTCCGGTGTGCGGTAGTAGGCGCTCTCCCTCGAACACCCGCGTTTCTAGTTACATGTTAAGTAGATGTCCATCGTCCGATCAACCCCTTGCCCTCGCCTCGAACCGTCCTCGTGCGCTGCCGCACCGCCCGCCCGACGGTGGCCATGACGGCAACCATCCGCCAATCGCCCTTCAACACAGGTGCGTCACCGTCTCCTCGTTCGGTCGGCAGGGGGCTGCGAGCCAACGCCGACATGACCGTTGATGCCCCCGTCAGCCACTCGGCGGACGCGGGGCCCCGCAGCAAAGGAATCCGTGATGCGCAAAATCGCAATCGCCGTGTGCGTCTCCCTGTCGGCCTTCGGCATCGCCGCCGCGGCCTTCGTCAACGCCCCTTCGGCCACCGCAGGCAGTGGCGGCGCCACCGAGGCAGGGCCCTGTGTCAACCCGTTCACCTGCTGGGACTGGTAACACCTCGGTCCCGTCCGAAGCCCCGGCCGTCCCCACCGCCGCCCGCCTCCCCTCGGGCGGCGACGGACCGCCGGGGCTTCGTCACGCGCCGTTCCCCGCCTCACTCCCACTCGGCCCGCGCCACGGCGGGCAGCCGGTCCGGGACCAGACCCCAAGCCCGGAGGTCCTCGGCCCTGGATTCCAGGTCCCGCAACGCCCGGACCAGCGCAAGGGTCGCCGCCTGCCACTCCCCGCCTTCCGCGACCGCCCGCGCCCGGTCGTCGAACCGTGCTCCCAAGCCGGTCATCAGCGGTGCCACCCGCTCCTGTGCGGCGGCCGCATTGCGGCCGGCCGCCCAATACGCCGACCAGGCGCTCAGCCGGTCCTGCGGAAAACCCTGCCGCCCGAGCACCTCGGCACCGGGCGGCACACCTTCCGCCAGCGCGTCCAGCCGCGCCCGCCAGGTCTCGGCCTCGATGCCCGACTCCGCCAGCATCGCCGTCCCGGCGGTGACGTCCACGGCCTCGTCGTAGCGATCCTCCACCCCCTGGTAGGCGATCTCGTCGGGGAACAGGCCGCCGACCGCGACGTGTTCGCGAAGCTCCGCCTCCGTGATCCCCGGAAGGCTCCGGTACCGCGTCCAGTTGTCGACCGCGGTGAACCCGAAGCGCCTCCCGTTCGCGCGGTCCCACAGCTCCGCGCTCCGCATGATCTCGTGCAGGGTGTGATGCCCCGCCGACAGGAAGAAGCCGGTCAGCCCGAGCAGCACTTCGTTCATGTCGACGACGAGTTCCTCCACCTCGCTTCCTCCGTTCGCTTCACTGCGGATCTTCCTGAACCGCTGCAGTTCGACGAGGTTGTCCACGAGGCCGAGATGCAGAACTGCGGAACCTGATGTGCCCGTGCTGATGAGCGCGCCTGTCCGCTGCCCGTTCCGGTGCAGATCCGAGTCGAGCCTGATGGACGTCACGTCCTCCGCCCTTTCCCACATCAGACGCACCCCGTCTGGCGTGGCTTCCGAAGCGAAAGCCCTCTCTCGCCGGCTCAACGGCGGATTCACATGACGGAGCTGCTGCCAAGTGTCCATCGGCGGCCCCTGGATCCGCTGCGGACGCTCCTCCATGATCGCCTGGACGCGGAGCGGCCCAAGACGATAGGCGGACCCGAGCTCTCTTTCCGCTTTCCAGATGTCGTCCAGCACGCTGGACTCATGTACCGGTGCCGCGCCTGGGAAGGCCGGACGCAGCGGGAGACGCGACGCGGACGCCTGCAGCAGGGCGACGAGTTCACGAAGATTGCCGCCGCCGACGACTTCCATCAGTGCGGCCGGCTGACGGCCCACCGCCCCGGTCACATGGGGCATCGGAATGCCGAGCTTGGCGATGCTGCCCGGGGCGAGCCCGATCACCAGGTTCCACAGCGCCCTGGCCACCGCGCGCAGTTGCCGTACCGGCTCCTGCCGCCCTGCCAGGTAATCGCCCAGCCGCCGTTCGAAGACCGCCGCGGCGGTCGCGTAACGGATGTCCCGGACATCTGTCGCTGACGCGGGCATTGGGCTCCAGAGCTCATGGTCACCCTCGGCCGGGGCGAGCGGGTCCGCCACGTACGGCTGTGGGAGCGACGCCGCCGTACCGGACGTGGACGCCTCGGCCTCGCCCGGCACGGCAGGTGTCTCGCCCTTGGTCGGCTGACCCGCGCCCCGCATGCGGACGGGGCCGCCGTGGATGATGATCTGCGCGATGAGATTGGCGAGGTAGGGCACCGGCAGGAGCCGTTCGTGGGGTTGCAGGCGGGCCCAGACCTCGGCGACCCCTTCCGCGTCCGGGGCCAGGGCGTCACGACGGAGGCCGCGGACCGACGTGGCCACGAAGTGGTGCAGACCGTCCGGCAGTCGGGGTGCCTCCCGGGGCGGTGGCTGTGCAGCGGACCGGGCTGGATCAGGCCCGGCCGGCGCCGGCCGACCGGACTCGCCCCTCAGGACACGTTCGGCCCGGTCCGCCAACCGCTCGTCAGCCGAATCACGTGGAGCTTGGGCGGAGATCCGCCGGTCACCTCCCCCCATTGGCACCGTGGGATCCGGCCGCAGGATCATCCAGTGCGCCCCGGCGGGTGGCTCGGGCTGCACCCTGAGCATGCTCACCAGTGGCCGCTCCAGCTCGCCGTAGGTATAGGTGGACGCGAACTCTCCGCGCGCGTTCATTCCGAACGTCTGGAGGCGCAGCCCGAACACGACCGAGGCAAGGTAGGGGACCAGGTCCGCGGTGACGTTGTCGTACTCCCCGGGGGCACGCAGCTGCGCGACGACACCCTCCGCGCCTGTTCGCGTCCGGCCGTCATGAGGCGCCATCGCCTCGAAGTGACCGTTCAACTCCACCGTCCACAGCGTCCGCGCCTGCGCCGGCCGTCTCAGGTCCTCTTCCACCGCGTCAGCGAGCGCGGTACGGGCCTGCGCCGCGGTCATCGGCAGCCCGGCCACGCCGACCAGCGCGTGGAAGAAGCAGTCGCCGTCCGCGGGGACGTTCTCCACCCGCCAACCCCTGTCCGCGGCCCACCGTTCGCGCACCTGCACGAGTTCCCTGTCGGTCAGCTCGGCCCGGACCCGACGTGAGTTCTCGGCGCCGGTGTGGCGGCGCGCGAGCATGTGCCCGTCCGGCGTGGTGTCGGCGATCCGTGGGGGTCCGTCCACCCGGTCCGCCGTCCCCGTGCCGTGCGCCCGCGGTCCGCCGCGCCGGCGCCCGCCGCTGGCCAGGTAAATCCTTTCCCCGCGTACTTCCGTTTCCAGCCCGAATCCCCGGAGTTCCGCGAGTAAAGCTTCACTGAACTTTTCCGAAGCGATCCCTTCCGTCCTCCAGTCCTGCATGAAATTCCCGATCTTGATGGGTTTGTCATCGACGGTGACCTCAACCCCACCGGCAGGAACGGTGCCGCGTTTCCGTGGGTTCGAGAAATAGATTCGGGCCGCGCGAATGAGATCCCCGTTGTCCCCGAACCTATTCTTCACGGGGCGGTACCCGGCCCGCCGCAAATAGAGTTTCCCATCGGCACGGTGGAATTCGAATCCGTACTTGCGCAGGGCGCTCTGCAGCGCCGAACCGACCTCCTCCTCCTGGCGGCCGTGGTTCTTCCACGTGTACAGCACGGTCCGAACATCGCGGGCACCCACCCTGATCCCGGTACCCCGTGGTGGCAAGAGCCCGTGGCGGCGCCGTCCGCCGAAGTGGCCGTAGTAGGCGTCGAGCGCATCGATCAGCGCACGGTCTTTCGTGTTCGCCGATTCTTCTGGCGTGGGGGGCCGCTCATCCGGTTCTTGCGCAGGCATCGCCTCGCTGCGGATGTCGCCGACGGGCTCCGGCAGGACCGGCGCCATGGCGCGCGGTGCCTGCTCCGGAGCACGGCCGAAGGCGGCGGGGTCGACGACCGTATCGGTCGTCTCGGGCCCGGGATCACTCCGGACAGGATCCTGGCCGCGGCTCGGCACCGACCGCCGGACCGGTTCGCGCCTGCCCACCCAGGTCAAAGGGGGCATTTCGTCATGCCCCGGCCGCTGCTCGTCCAGCACGTGCGTGCGTACCCAGGTCAGCGAGTCATCCCGCTGAGGCGGAAGGTCCCGTACCTGGGGGTATTCCTCGGCCAGGACGTCCGCGACAGGCACACGGTCGTAGGAGAGCCCAGGCACCTGGGAGCGCAAGTAGCTCTTCCCGCCACGTATCTCGGTCGTCCAGCCGTACCGTTCGAGCTGTTCGTTCAACTCGTTGCTTAAGTGGTTGAGAGCGAGGCCACTCCTCGCCCAGTCCCGCATACGGCTGCCCAGGGGGACCTGCCTGCCGTCCACTCCGACCACGAAGTCTCTTGGCGGCCGTTCGCCTCGGCGATCCGGCAAGGCGTAGAAATCGCGCATGGCCCGGGTCACGTCACCGTTCGGCAGGTAATCCCGCGTCAGCAGAGGAAGGATGCGGACGGCGCGCTCCGCCGCCCGGTTCCTGGCAATGGCGTGGTGGAACCGATGGATCTGCTGCGCGGTGAGCCGTAGCCCGTACACGGCATTGATGTGGTCCCACAGACCGCCAAGGGTCGCGCCACGATTGGCGTCGCGCTTCAGGAGCGCCGCCACCGCACGCCTCTGCTCAACGGTGAGTCCGACTGACGCAAGGGTGAAGCGAGGCCGTGGACCGGCCGGCTGCGACGACACCGGTTCCCGTGCGGCGTCTCCCAGCTGCCGATGAGCGGAAGCGCTGGGCTGTGCGTGGATCGACGACCGCTCGTCGTCCGTCACAGCCCCTGCGTTCTCCGCCGCGTCGTCGATGTCGGACTCACTGGCGTCGGACTCGTCCGTCTCCTCCCGCGCCAGCGCCGCCGCCAGGAAATCGGACTCCTCGGCGGAGTCCTCGGCAGCGGCCACGTCCGCGTCGGCTGTCCTCTCCTGTTGCCGAGGCAGGATGGGCGGCAGAACCAGCGCCCGCAGAGCGGGGGTCCGTGCCGGCGCTTCCTCGGGCGCGGGTGTCGGTACCGGCGCGTCCTCCGGTGCGGGGCTGGCGCTCGCGCTGAACAGCGAGTTCCCCCGCGACGCGGGCGTACGACGGGGGTACGGCGCGGAGGCGTCGCGGCGGGCGCTCGCGCCGCGCTCGTGGCGGTGGGGCAGCATGCCGCCGCGGACCTTCGGCGGGTCGGGGCTCAGCCACAGGCGGGCGATGTGTTCGGCGACCTGGGACAGCGGAAGTCGCTGCTGGAGGCGGGTGAGGTCGTGCCAGAGGACGGCGATGTCGTCCTCGTCGGGCATCGGCAGATTCTCGGGGCGGGTGGTCAGGTGGCCCTTGACGAAGTGCAGCAGGTCGTGGCGCTCCTGGGACGAGAAGCGAGTCCACCCGCCGTTCAGCTCGAGCCGGACGGGGGCGTCCGGGTCATGGTCGAAGACGGTATCGGGGCGCTCGGGATCGACGTGACGCTGTCCGTCGAGCTCGAACCGCTTCTCCTTCGGCTCATCGGTGGTGCGGCTTTCAGCGAACCGCGTCGACGTGGGATCGAGCGGGGGCGGTAGTTCCTCCCGCGCCAGGGCCACAGGTTCCGCGATGTCGGGCCGGATGTTGGTGGCGGCGTCGGACCCGGTGGTGGTCGTGGGTGTGGGTCGGGGTGGGGTGGGTGTCCAGGCGCCGGGGGTGGGTTCGGTGAAGTGGAAAGTGCGAAGGGTGGGGGTTCGGGTGGGATGGTCTTTGCCTGAGTTTGTGGAGGTGTTGCTGCTGGTGGTGGGTGTGTTGGTGGTGGTGTTCGGGCGGGTGGTGGCTGGGTGGTCGAGGGTGCCGGGTCGGTTGAGGGGGGTCCGGGGTGGCAGGGGGGTGGCCGTGGGGAGGGATGGGCCTGTCGCGGTCGGGATCTGGTCACCGGGCATGGCCGTACGGTCGGGGGTGCTGTCGCTGGTGGTGTGGGGTTCGCCGGTGGTGTGGGCGGGCTTGTCGGTGCCGGGTCCGGTTTCGGCCGGGCTGGTGGTGATGTCGGGTGTGCTGGTCTTGATGTCAGCGGTGGGTGTGCCGCTGGTGGTGGTTGGGGTGGGGGGTGGGGTGTCGAGGCCGAGTTTGGTGCGGAGGCCGGAGCCGAGATTGGTGGCGTGGAAGGCCAGGGCGTGGCCGGCGAGTCCGGCGGCGGCCCCGGAGATCCCGGTTGCCCAGCTGGTGGTGAACTTCCCCGTGGTCGCGGCGTTGTAGACGCCCTCGGAAATGTTCTGGTGGGCGGCGTTGGCGGCCGCGTCACCGGCCAGGTGGCTTGCGGTGCGTCCCCAGTCCCGGCCCAGCACGGCGGCGACCTCGTGGGACAGGGCCTGCCGGACCCGGGCACCGACCGGCAGACCCTCTAGCGCATCATCCAGCGACCGGCCCAGGTTCTTGCGCCCGAGATTCGCGGTCAGGGCCTGCGCCCACCGCTGCCCCGCCTCCCGGGCCGCGTCCGCACCCACCAGGGGCCCCAGGTCCCGGGCGAAGACCTCACCGGCCCGGACCCGCAGCACCCCCGGCACCGCCGTATCCAGCCTCCCCCGCCCGGCCAGACCCGCCACCCACCCCACCAGCGAACCCACCTCCCGCGCGAAACCTTCTCCCACCGGCCCCACCACGGGCCCCGGTTCCGGCACCGCACCCCTGGGCGGGAGACCGCCCGGCACCCCACGCACACCCGCGCCCGTGAAATCCCGGCCGACATCCCGCGTGGTGTCCCGCGACACATCCCGCGTGACGTCCCGTATCCCGTGGTGGGCGAGGGCGTTCTCCAGGGCCCCGGTGACGTCCCCGGTCACATCCCGCCCCAGCCCCTTGGACAGCACACCCCCCAGACCCGACCCCACGAACGGCACGAACACCGTGAACGCACCCTGCACCGCACCGAACCCCACCGACTGCCGCGCATAATCCGACCCGAAATCCGTACGCCGGCCCTCCGCACTCAGCGACCACCGCACCAACCCGTCCATCGCCCCCGCCAGCCCCACATTCAACGCCTCATACGCCCCCACCACCGCCACAAGCCGCACCAGCACACTCCGCATCACCACCCCGTACAACGCCCGCAAAAACGACTGCTCCAGCAACGCCCCCACCGGATTGAACACCGCCAGAACCAGCGTCAACGCCCACTCCGCCAGAAACTGCACCACCTGCGCAACAATCATCCGCTGCGTATACGAAATCTGATAACCCGTCTCCCGCGCATAATCAGCCGTCCGCACCGCACTCAACCGCACCGACCGCACATAATCCGCACCCCCCTCACCCACAAAAGACGACATCGCCCCCGAATAACTCTCACTCCACGGCCCCGACACATTCCCCGACACCCCCCGCCGGACCCGCTCCATCACCGCCTCGAACTCCTCCAGCACCGCCGCCAGCACACGATGCGGCCCCTCCACCAACTCCCTCAACCGCACAGCATCACCCCGGGGAAACTCCATCCCCGTCAACAACCAACACACCCACCGAACAAACTCACCCACCTCCACCCCCACACACCCCCACACCACAGAACGAAAAAAGGAAACCGACAGGACACCGCCCCACGCACTCCTGGGTACGCAACGGCGCGGTACGCAGTTCATGCCTCCGCGCCGTGACCGGACAGCAACGGCAAAAGACGAAGGAGGCGGGCCCCCGCGGACCCCGCCCCCTCGTCCCGCCCCCTCGGAAGGTCAGCGCGTCCGGTACGCGTCCAGCACCGTCTGGGTCAGGGTGTTGCCGTCGGTATCGGACAGGCGCACCCGCAGCGAGACCGTGGCCGCCACGCGCGGGTGCTGGAGCAGGACACGGCCACCACGGGACGGCACCGCGCGCCAGGTGCGGCCGGCGTCGTAGGAAACCTGGAAGGCGATCCTGGCGACGCGGCCCGCCGTGGCCGAGCGTTGGACGCGGTACGGCACGGCGTACGGCCGCCCGGCGGGCGCGCTGCTGTCCGGAGCCAGCGCCGGCGCGTAGCGCACCACGGACAGCGGCAGCGCGGCCGGCGTTCCGGTGTCGGTGTGCGCCGAGCGGAAGGTCCACCGCGCCGTCACCCGGTCCGAGAGCGGGAACAGCGCCGGGTCGCGGCGGACGTCGGTGGTGAGCCGGTACGCGGCGGCTCCGGTCGGCACGGTGTGCGGCGCGCCGTCCGGGGGCGTGTCCGTACGGAAGACGGTCGTGCCGCCGGTGGTGAGCGTGGTGCGCGCCGTGGTGTACGACGAGTCGGCCAGGTGGTCGGCCGAGTCGTCGAACAGCGGCACGTTCACCGTGAGTTCGTCGCCCTTGCGGTATCCGCCCACGGCCGGGGCGCGGTCGTCGTCGGGCCATGGGGTGCCTGCCGGAAGCGATGGCCCGAAGACTCCGACGCCGAAGCGCAGCGCGGGCGGACGCGGCGCGGTGAACCCGCGCGGGTCGGCGCTGAAGGTGTCGACCGGCTGCTCCTCCCCGTCCGGACCGGTCACGGACCGGCCGACGGCGTAGTGCCAGAGCACCTTGCCGGACCGCAGGAAGTAGTCGGTCCCGCGCACCGGCAGCGATGCCTCCGTCAGATACGAGGCGTACCAACCACCGCTGGGCAGAAGGGGAGTGACGACCAGGGTCGCCTTCCTGGCCGGACCCGCCGCACCCACGGCGAGCGGTACGGCGACGACGTCCCGCGTCGTCGGACGCGCGGTGAAACCCGAGAGGTCGCCGGTCCGCCGCCAGTCCAGGCGGTAGGTGGACACGGTCCTGCCGGGGCTCGCGGGGCGCGTCCACTGGCCGGTGTAGTCCGCCGTGTACTGCCCGGCGGGAAGGCGCCCCTCGGCCTGGCCGACGAACAGCTTTCCGAAGTCGTCGACGTCCCAGTCGTACGTGGTGGGCACGGGACCCGAAGTGTCGGAGACCGCGAGCGTGCCGCCGACGAAGGCCGCCGCGGGGTCGGGCGCCGCCAGTCGTACGGGGCGGGCCCGGCGCGCGTCGACGGAGAGCGTCGTGTCGTGGCCGAGGTCGACGCGGGGGTCGAGCAGCACCGACATCGGGCCCTGTCCGTCGTCCGCGTCGGACGCGAACACGGTGCTGACGACAGAGGTCCGGCCCTTCGGCAGCCGCAGGGTCAGCGTTCCGTCCAGGTCGGGGGAGGCGAACCAGGCGGTGCCGTCCGCCGCGTAGACGACGCCGGTGGCGTTCGCGGTCGGCGCGCCGGACCGGTCGCGGAAGTCGAGCGTGAGGTCGTACGACGGCGCCTCGCGCTGCACGCCGACGGCGGTGCGGGTCACGCCGCCGTCGGCGGAGGTGGCGACGAGGACTCCGCCGAAGTCGCCGTCGACGTCGCCGCTCCGGGTGTCCGCGGTCACCGCGGCCGTCGCCGTACCGCCCGCGGGCACCACCAGACGAGCGGGTGAGACCGAGAACATGCCGGGTGCGGCGGGCGCGCCGTCCGGGCCGCTCACGTCGAGGGACAGATCGACCGTCGCGGCCTTGTCCCCGCTGTTGGCGTACGTCACGGTCCGGGTGACCGGCTGGTCGTCGTCGTGCGGGAAACGCTGGAGGCCGAAGCCGACGGAGGTCGGCGTGCTGGTGAGCGTCCCGGCGAGCGCCCGGGGGACGTCCACCCGGCCGGTGCCCTGGACGAAGGCGGTCGTTCCGGCGCGGGGCACGGCCGTCGCGGTGAGCTGCGCCTTCAGTCGCCGCGCGTCCCAGGACGGGTGCTGCTGCGCGAGCAGGGCGGCGGCGCCGGCCGCGTGCGGGGTGGCCATCGAGGTGCCGCTGAGCGACACGTAGCCGTCGCCCGCCGGGTCGCCGATCACGCCGTGCGCGGCCTTGGCGGCGATGATGTCCACGCCCGGCGCGGTGAGGTCCGGCTTGAGGTCGCCGTCCGCGGTCGGGCCGCGGCTGGAGAACGCCGCGGGCACGTCGTCGTGGTCGACGGCGCCCACCGTGAGCGCCTCGGCGGCGGCGGCCGGTGAACTGACCGTGCCCGCGGCCGGTCCTGTGTTGCCCGCGGCCACCACGAACAGCGTGCCGGACTGCTCCGACAGCGTGTTCAGGGCGTCCTCGACCGGATCGGCGCCGGGCGTGTCGTCCTGGCCGAGGCTCATGTTGACCACGTCCGCGCCCTGGTCGACGGCCCACTGCATGCCCGCGATGATGCCCGCGTCGTCGCCGTAGCCGTCGTCGTCGAGCACCTTGCCGTTGAGCAGCCGCGCGCCGGGCGCCACGCCCTCGTGACGGCCCGCAGAAGCGGTGCCGGAACCGGCGATGGTCGAGGCGACGTGGGTGCCGTGGCCCACGAAGTCGTCCGCGCTCGGCGCGGGGGTGAAGTTGTGCTCGGCGACCACCTTGCCCTTGAGATCGGGGTGCGTGGCGTCGATGCCGGTGTCCAGCACCGCGACCTTCACGCCGGTGCCGTCGTAGCCCGCGGACCACGCGGCGGGGGCGCCGATCTGCGCGGTACCGCTGTCCGGGTCCACGGCGGCGCGGTACTTGCCGTCCAGCCAGATGTGGCGGACGCCGGGAGCGGCCGCACGCTCGACGCTCCCCTGGACGGGGGTGGTCAGCGTGTTCCAGACGCCGGCGCCGGCCGCCTTGCGGACCCGGACGAGTTCGCCGCCGATGCTGGGCAGCGCGATACCGGGAGGGCCCCCGGCCCGGGACCGTACCCGCGCCCGCAGCGGTGTCCTCGCGGCCGACCCGTAGGTGACGATCACCGGCAGTTCGGGGGACCGGGCGTCGTCGTACGAGGCGGCCAGCAGTCCGGTCACGTCGAACAGCCGGCGGTCCAGGACGCCGCGGCCGATCAGCCGGAAGGCGTCGCTCGGTATCACGTACTGGTGGTCCCCGGACCGTACGCCGCGGAAGGTGGTGCCGCTGCGGCCGGGGCCCGGCGTGGTGCGTACCACATGGCCCGCCGCGTCGAGCAGGACCTTGTCGCCGGTGATCAGGGTCACCGCGGTGGTCCGGGCGCCGGCCGTCGTCGCGTCGGTGTGCGAGATGTGTCCCGCGGTCGCGGGCGTCGGTGCGGCTTGGGCCGGTGCGCCCACACCGGGGAGCGCGAGGAGAAGGGCGGTGACGGGGAGTGCTGCCCGTCGGAGCCCGGTGAGAACTTTCATGCGTCGACTCCTGTCGGGGCCGCCGTGCGCGGCCCTTCCCCTGACCTGTCCGTGCCGGTACGGCGGTTCCCGGACGACGCGGCGGTTCTCCGGGATCCGCGACGCGCGGTCCGCCACGTCCACCGGCCGGAACGCGCGCGGGCGCGGGACCTCGGCACATGCGAGGTCCCGCGCCCGGCCGTGCCCCGTACGCCGGCGGCGGAGGGGATCAGGAGGACGTCGACGCGCCCGCCGGCACCTCCCCCTTCTTGTCCACGACGCCGCGCGAGAGCACCGCGCTCGTGCCGGTCAGCGTCCCGGCCTTGCCCGCCGAGGTGGTCTTCACCAGGTAGCTGCGCTCGCCGAGGAAGAGGTGACTGCCGGAGCCGAAGACGTACTCGGTCCGCTCGCCGTTCGCCACGTGCGCGACGGCCGTGCCGTGCCGGCCCGCCGCGTCGGTCGCGTCGCCGACCAGCTCCACGCCGGGGATCAGGGCGGCGGCCCGCCACAGTGCGGACATCACCCGCGGCGGGACGATGTTCTCCGCGACGGTGTCGCCGATCCAGGAGAAGGCCGCCGCGTCCTTGCCGGGCGACTGCCCCGCGGTCCTGGCGTAAATGAGCTTGAGCAGGGCCTGGGGGTCGGTCGGCAATGCGGCGACCTGTGCCGCCGTCAGCACCGCGGGGCCGGAGGCCAGCGTGTCGGGGTCGGCGTCGGCCGGACCCTCGCCGTGCAGCACGATGTCGTCGCCGCCCTCCCGGATCAGGCCGTCCCGTCCCGGGGTCTGGGCGAGCCACACCTCGCGCTTGTGCACCGCGTCGAGCCTGACGGGGCCGTCGAAGGTGCGCTCCTCGGTCTGGTGGCTGAAGCCCACCTCGCTCTCGACGTACACGAATTGGCCGGGTCCCGCCGTCGGGACCTGCTGCCGGGACGCCGCGTCGGCCGCCTGGCCGAGGAAGGCCGCCACGCCGTCGGCGGTGGCGGGCCGGACCTCGACCACCGGCGACATGGCGGTGAAGTCGTCGCTGCCGTGGCCCGTGCCGGAACCGAGCGAGGCGACCGCGACGGCCGCCACCGCCGCCGCGGCGAGCGGCAGCGCGGCCAGCGACCAGCGCGGTATACGGCGTGCGGGCCGCGCGGCGCGCGGCGGATCGGCGGTGGCGGCGGTGTCGGGAACCCGGGTGATCTCGTTCATCAGACTGTCCTCAAGGGCTTGGAGCCGGACAGGAGACATTCCCGGTACGCCGGGGGCCGGCAGGATGCGGGCGAGGTCGTGCCGGTCGGCCGCCTCACCGCGGTCAGGAACGTTCATCGTGCGCTCTCCTGTGTCGAACCGACCGCGTGGTCGCGGTCACCCGGTATCTGTCGGTGGGAGGGGCCGGGTTCCGTTTTCTGCTGTGCTCCCTCCAACTCCTCGTCGGCGAGGCGGCGCAGCCGTGCCCGCGCCCGGGACAGCCGGGAGCGCACCGTGCCGACCGGGACGTCCAGCGCCTGCGCGGCGGCGGCGTAGCTCAGGTCGGACCACACGCACAGCAGGAAGACCTCGCGCTCGCCGCGCCGCAGCCGGTCCAGGGCCTTGCGCGCCGCGGTGAGCCGTGCCGTGTCGTCGATCCGGCCGTCCACCTCGCCGGCGAAGTCCGGCACGTCCTCGGGCCGCGGCATCCGGGCCAGCGCGCGCTGGTGGCGCCGGGCGGCGCGGGCGCGGTTGCGCAGCACATTGGTGGCGACGCCGTAGACCCATGGGCGCACGCTGTCGTCGCCGGCGTCCAACCGCTCACGCAGCCGCCACACTTCCAGGAAGGTGAGGGAGACGACGTCCTCCGCCGTGGTGCGGTCGCCCGTGGCGCGCAACGCGAGGGCGTGCACGGCCTGGGCCATGTCCTGGAACAGTTCCCGGAACGCTTCTGGATCACCGGCGCGCAGCCGGGTCCGCAGAGATGACTTCACACACCTACCTGTCGCCGTGCCCCCGGCGGTTCCCTGTGACGCCGCTCACAACCGCCGATTCGCAACCGCCGGGCGGCTCCGGGCCGAGGGCGCCCGACGCCTTGGCCCGCGGCGGCCCGGACGAGGTCCGTACCGGACGCGGGCGGTGCCCACCCCGAGGCATCGTCGCCTACGTCGGCACCGACGCCCGCCCGGGCCGGACGGGTATGGGACGCGAACGCCGCACCACGTGCCGGAAGTCCGCGGACCACGCCTTCGCATGACCTTCGACGGGCGGCCCGTCGCCGGACGACGCTGAACGATAGCCGACCGAATTTCCTCGCCGGATGCGCAAATCAGGATAAAGCCGGTCCACCGTGTCGTGGGGCAGCGGACCCGGGGACTGGTGGCGGTGCGTCGAATCGCGGCCCCGCTGCGGGCCGTTCCCAGGACAGGGATGTGCAACGCTGTTCCCTGTGAACCGACTCGGTGCCGCGACCTCGCCCTATCTGCTTCAGCATGCCGACAATCCGGTCGATTGGTGGCCGTGGGGGCAGGAGGCGTTCGCGGAGGCGCGCAAGAGAGGTGTGCCCGTGCTGCTGAGCGTCGGGTACAGCTCGTGCCACTGGTGCCATGTGATGGCGCACGAGTCGTTCGAGGACGCGGGGACGGCGGCGTATCTCAATGAGCACTTCGTGTCCGTGAAGGTGGACCGCGAGGAGCGGCCCGACGTGGACGCGGTGTACATGGAGGCCGTGCAGGCGGCGACCGGGCAGGGCGGCTGGCCGATGACGGTGTTCCTGACGCCCGAGGGAGAGCCGTTCTACTTCGGGACGTATTTTCCGCCGGCCGCGCGGCAGGGCATGCCCGGGTTCCGGGACGTGCTGGAGGGGGTCGTCGCGGCCTGGCGGGACCGGCGCGAGGAGGTCGCGGACGTCGCGGCCCGGATCGTACGGGACCTGGCCGAGCGGTCCGGCGCGTACGGGGCGGCGGTCAGTCCCGGTGACAGCGAACTGTCGGCGGCGCTGCTCGGGCTGACCCGTGAATACGACGCGCGGCGCGGCGGATTCGGCGGGGCGCCGAAGTTCCCGCCGTCGATGGCGCTGGAATTCCTGCTGCGGCACCACGCGCGGACCGGCGCCGAGGGCGCCCTGCAGATGGCCCGCGACACCTGCGAGGCGATGGCCCGCGGCGGCATCTACGACCAACTCGGCGGCGGCTTCGCGCGGTACGCGGTCGACCGCAGTTGGACGGTGCCGCACTTCGAGAAGATGCTCTACGACAACGCGCTGCTGATCCGGGTGTACGCGCACCTGTGGCGGGCCACCGGCTCCGACCTCGCGCGCCGGATCGCGCTGGAGACCGCGGACTTCCTGATCACCGAACTGGCCACCGCCGAAGGCGGGTTCGCCTCCGCGCTGGACGCCGACAGCGACGACGGCACCGGCCACCACGCCGAAGGCGCCTTCTACGCCTGGACGCCCGCGCAGCTCACCGACGTACTCGGCGCGGCCGACGGGGAGTTCGCGGCGGCCTATTTCGGCGTCACCGAGGAGGGCACCTTCGAGGAGGGCGCCTCCGTCCTCCAACTCCCGCAGGGCAACGGCGTGGTGGACGCCGACCGGGTCGCCTCCGTACGGGAACGGCTGCTCGCCGCCCGCGCGCGGCGGCCCCGGCCCGGCCGTGACGACAAGGTCGTCGCCGCCTGGAACGGCCTGGCCATCGCCGCACTCGCCGAAGCTGGCGCCTACTTCGACCGGCCCGACCTCGTCCAGGCCGCCGTGGACGCCGCCGACCTGCTCGTCCGCGTCCACATGGACGACCGCGGCCGGCTGTCCCGTACGTCCAAGGACGGCGCCGTCGGCGCCAACGACGGTGTCCTGGAGGACTACGGCGACGTCGCCGAGGGCTTCCTCGCGCTCGCCTCCGTCACCGGCGAGGGCGTCTGGCTGGACTTCGCCGGGCTGCTGCTCGACTCCGTCCTGGTGCACTTCACCGCCGACGACGGCGGGCTCTACGACACCGCGGACGACGCCGAGCAGCTGATCCGGCGGCCGCAGGACCCCACCGACAACGCGACGCCGTCCGGCTGGACGGCCGCGGCCGGCGCGCTTCTGTCGTATGCCGCGCACACCGGCTCCGAGGCCCATCGCACCGCCGCCGAGCGGGCGTTGGGCATCGTCGGGGCGCTCGCGGCGCGGGCGCCGCGCTTCGTCGGCTGGGGGCTGGCCGTCGCCGAGGCCGCGCTCGACGGGCCCCGCGAGGTCGCCGTCGTCGGGGCGCTCGGTGATCCGCTCACCGATGAGCTGCACCGCACCGCCCTGCTCGGGGGCGCCCCCGGGGCCGTGGTCGCCGTCGGCGAGGAGGGGTCCACGGAGTTCCCGCTCCTCTTCTCGCGGACGACGCGGTCCGGGCAGGCCGCGGCCTACGTCTGCCGGCACTTCGTCTGTGACGCCCCGACCTCCGACCCGCGCTTTCTGCGCTCCCAGCTCCGCTCCGACCCCTGGCCCGGCCCCCACCCGGCCTGACCCGCACCGTGCGGGGGACGATCCCCTCCTGCGGAGTGCGGTGCCCCTTTAGGGGCGCGGGGACGCGCGCTGCGCTGGCGGAGGACGGTAACCCTCAGGGGCGCGGGGAACTGCGCGCTCAGCCCCCACCGGCCGGTGGTCGCAAAAACAACAGCGTCTGCCCCGCTGGGGGCGGTTTTTGCCTGCGGCCCGGCGTGGGCTGAGCGCGCAGTTCCCCGCGCCCCTAAAAGACATCAGGCACTGCCCCCGCAGGGGAACCGCAGCGGGGCCGCGCCCCTGAAAAAGCGCCCTCACTCCGCGAGAGGGCGGAACCGTCAGAACTCGAGACCTCGGCGCAGGAGCGCCAAGGCCCGGTCGAGGAGGGGCACGAGATCTTCCCTGCGGCCATGGTCGACCCAGAACATGGTCGCCTCATGGATGACCCCGAAGACCGCCGCGGTGAAGACCCGCACTTCGAGGTCGTCCGAAGGACGACCGGTCCGCTCGGCGATGATGCCGCCGAGCAGCCGCCCCGTCTCGGACATGCTCTCGTGCGCGCGCGCACGGATCGCGGGGACGTCGCGGACCAGCTCCTCGCGCTGCACCATTTCGAGCTGGCCTTCGGGATCCTTCAGGAGAGCACCGAGCTGCTGGTGCATCACGTGCCGCAGCGACTGGAGCGGGGCCTCGTCCGCGGGCCGGGCCCGCAGCATGTCGGCCATGACCTCGTCGTACTCGTCCGTCAGGACGATGTCCTCCTTGGTGGGGAAGTACCGGAAGACGGTGCTCGGCGAGACGTCCGCCTCGGCGGCGATCCGGTCGACCGGCGTCGCGTCGTACCCGTGCTCGGCGAAGAGCCGGTAGGCGGCGTTGCGGATGGCCTGGCGGGTCTGGGCCTTCTTCCGTTCGCGCAGCCCGCCCTTGGCGGTGACGGCCGGGCCGGACGGGCTGGACGGAACGACGTCGCTGGTACGAGGGGACATGACGTCATTGTCGGGCATCCGCGGCCCGCTCGGCCACGGGCCGCACCCCGTCCGTGCCCGACCCGGAGTCAGCGCCCGCATCGGCACCGGACGGCTCCGGCACCGCCTCGCCGGCCGCAGGCCGCGGATTGGGCAGGAAAGCGGCCACGAGCGCGGCGGCCAGCAGCGAGGCGGCGCCGCAGACGATGAGCACGACACTCATACCGTGCAGATACGCGGCGTCGGCCGCCGCGGCGAGCGCCCGGTCGCCGGTGGCGGCGGCCACGGCGTGCGCGCCGGCCAGCGAGTCGGACGCGGTGTGCGCGGCGGAGGCGGGCAGCCCGCCGGTGTCGAGCTTCCCGGTGTAGCCGGCGGCCAGCACGCTGCCGAGGATGGCCACACCGATCGCGCCGCCGGTCTGCCGCAGTGTCTGGAGCAGCCCGGAGCCGGTGCCCGCCCGCTCGCGCGGCAGGGTGCCGAGCGCGCTGTCCATGGCGGGCACGATCGCCAGGCCGAAGCCGAGTCCGGCGATCGGCAGCCACAGCGCGGTGGCGCCGTATCCGTCGCCGCTGCCGGTGGTGGCGCCGAGGAAGGCGGCGCCGGCCAGTACGGCGAGCCCGGCCACGATCACCGGCCGCGGCCCGAACCGCTTGACCAGCGGCGCACCGCCGCGCGCGGCGACCATCAGCCCGCCCATCATCGGCAGCAGCCGCAGGCCGGTGCCGAAGGCGTCGTAGCCCAGCGAGGTCTGGAGGTAGGACGGCAGGACGAAGAGCAGGCCGGTGAGGATGAAGGTCACCAGGGTGGCGGCGACCGCGTTCCACAGGAAGCCGCGCTGCCGCAGCAGCGTGAGGTCGAGCATCGGGCTGCTGAAACCGCGTTCGCGCAGCACGAGTCCGGCGATCAGCGCGGCGCCGCCGGCCAGCATCGCGACCACCAGCGGGTCGCCCCAGCCGCGGTCGGGCGCCTCGATGATGCCGAACACCAGGGCGCCCAGGCCGCCGGCGGCGAAGACGGTGCTGAGCACGTCCACGCGCGGCGCGGCCGGGTCACGGGTCTCCGGCAGCAGCGTCATGCAGGCGACGACGCCGAGCGCGACCAGCGGGATGTTGATCAGGAAGACCGAGCCCCACCAGAAGTGTTCGAGCAGCGCGCCGCCGATGATCGGGCCGAGCGGCATGCCCAGCGCCATCGCGGTGGAGACGATGGCCACCGCTTTGGACCGTTCGGTGGGTCCGAACATCGACGGCAGGACGGACAACGCCAGCGGCATGATGAAGGCCGCGCCGACGCCCATCACCGTACGGGCGACGATCACCGGCCCCGGGCTGCCGGCCAGCACGCCGATCAGCGACCCGGCCAGGAACACCAGCAGCCCCGCGACCAGCATCCGCCGCCGCCCGAAGCGGTCGCCGATGAGCCCCGCCGGGAGCATCGCGGCGGCGAAGACCACCGTGTACGAGTCGACCAGCCACTGCATGTCGCCGGTGGTGGCGTGGATCTCGGTGGCCATGGTCGGCAGGGCCACGTTGAGGATCGTCGTGTCGAAGCTGAGGACGAGCGTGCTGGCGACGATGGCGCACAGCGCCAGCCAGCGCCGGGGATCGGCGTGCGGGTCCGCCTGCGGCGGGGCTTTCGCGGGACGAGTGGGATTCATGGGATCCGTGGGATCTGCGGGATGCGCGGGATTCGTGGGCGAGGACGCCATGACGACTCCTGAAGGTCAGTGGCAAATGAGAGTGACTCTTAAAAGAGAGTAACTCTCACGCGGCCGGAAGGAAACCCGCCCTGGTGGGCGCGTACGGGCGCACGAAAAAGGCCCACCCCGGTGGGGGTGGGCCTTGTGGCGACGAGTGCGGGCCGCGGACCCTGTGCGCGGGCCGCGGCGCCCTACGCGTGCTGGTACGCCACCAGCGAGATCCCGACGTAGTGGACGATGAACGCGGCCAGCGTGAAGGAGTGGAACACCTCGTGGAAGCCGAACCACCGCGGCGACGGATTCGGCTTCTTGAAGCCGTAGACCACCGCGCCCCCGCTGTAGAGCAGGCCGCCGACGATCACGCAGACCATCACGGCCACGCCGCCCGTCCGCAGGAAGTCCGGCAGGAAGAAGACGGCGACCCAGCCGAGCGCGATGTAGCACGGGGTGTAGAGCCAGCGCGGGGCGCCGACCCAGAAGACCCGGAAGGTGATGCCGGCCAGCGCGCCCGCCCACACGATCCACAGCAGCATCTGCGAGGTGCCGCCGGGCAGCAGCAGTATCGCCAGCGGGGTGTAGGTGCCGGCGATGATCAGGAAGATGTTCGCATGGTCAAGTCGTCGCAAAATCGCTGAGCCCCGCGGGCCCCAGTTGCCCCGGTGGTAGAGCGCGCTCACGCCGAACAGCGCGCACGCGGTCACCGTGAACACGGCGCAGGCGATCCGCCCCCGGGTGCTCTGCGCGAAGGCGGTGAGCACCACTCCCGAAATCAGCACGGCGGGGAACATTCCGGCGTGCAACCACCCTCTGAGCTTGGGCTTCAGGGGTTGCAGCAGCTTCGCGGGGTCATGGTCTTCGACGTGTGGGGACACGTCAGAAGTTTCTTCGGCTGGGGCCATGCCGTCAATGTTACCTACGGTTCCGTAAGTTACCCGTTCGTATACCAGACGGCCGGATCGGCGGCGGGCCGCTCACTTGTGGAGTGGTGATGCTCACTTGCGGTGCCCTGGACAGAATCATTTGATGAGGGACACACTCATATGAGTGCGGTCGGCACCGGATGAGCACGCACTCCACGAACGCGTCCGGGCCGCAGCCCCCAAGGGGCCGAGAACCAAACCCTCAATTTGTGACGCCGGATCTGTGCGGACCCGGCGGGACGGAGCGATCGTGGCGCGCGGTATTGCGGCTCCCACCAGCCATCAGGAACTGATCAACTGGGTCGGCGACATCGCCGAGCTGACCCAGCCCGACGAGATCGTGTGGTGCGACGGCTCGGAGGCGGAGTACCACCGCCTGGCCGAGGAGCTCGTCGCCAAGGGCACCTTCACCAAACTCGACCCGACCCTGCGCCCCAACTCGTACTACGCGGCCTCCGACCCCACGGACGTCGCCCGCGTGGAGGACCGGACCTTCATCTGCTCGCAGGACGAGGCGGACGCCGGCCCGACCAACCACTGGAAGGACCCCGCCGAGATGCGGGAGATCTTCACCGGCGAGAACGGGGTCTTCCGCGGTTCGATGAAGGGCCGCACGATGTACGTGGTGCCCTTCTGCATGGGCCCGCTCGGCTCCCCGCTGTCCGCGATCGGCGTCGAGATCACCGACTCGGCGTACGTCGCGGTCTCCATGCGCACCATGACCCGGATGGGCCAGGCCGTGCTGGACGAACTGGGTGACGACGGCTTCTTCGTCAAGGCCGTGCACACCGTCGGCGCCCCGCTCGCCGAGGGCCAGGCCGACGTGCCGTGGCCGTGCAACAGCACCAAGTACATCTCGCACTTCCCCGAGAGCCGCGAGATCTGGTCGTACGGCTCCGGCTACGGCGGCAACGCGCTGCTCGGCAAGAAGTGCTACGCCCTGCGGATCGCCTCGGTCATGGCGCGCGACGAGGGCTGGCTCGCCGAGCACATGCTGATCCTGAAGCTGACGCCGCCGCGCGGCGAGTCGAAGTACGTCGCGGCCGCGTTCCCGTCCGCCTGCGGCAAGACCAACCTCGCGATGCTGGAGCCCACGATCTCCGGCTGGACGGTGGAGACCATCGGCGACGACATCGCCTGGATGCGCTTCGGCGAGGACGGCCGGCTCTACGCCATCAACCCGGAGGCCGGCTTCTTCGGCGTCGCGCCCGGCACCGGCGAGCACACCAACGCCAACGCGATGAAGACGATGTACGGCAACTCCGTCTTCACCAATGTCGCCCTCACCGACGACGGCGACGTGTGGTGGGAGGGCATGACCGAGCAGCCCCCGGCCCACCTCACGGACTGGAAGGGCAACGACTGGACGCCGGACAGCGACACCCCGGCCGCCCACCCCAACGCCCGCTTCACCGTGCCCGCGAGCCAGTGCCCGATCATCGCGCCCGAGTGGGAGGACCCGCGCGGTGTGCCGATCTCCGCGATCCTCTTCGGCGGCCGCCGCGCCTCGGCCGTGCCCCTGGTCACCGAGTCCTTCGACTGGCAGCACGGTGTCTTCCTCGGCGCCAACGTGGCCAGCGAGAAGACCGCCGCCGCCGAGGGCAAGGTCGGCGAACTGCGCCGCGACCCGTTCGCGATGCTGCCCTTCTGCGGCTACAACATGGGCGACTACTTCGGCCACTGGGTGGGCCTGGGCAAGAACCACGACGCCGCGAAGCTGCCGAAGATCTACTACGTCAACTGGTTCCGCAAGGACGCCGCCGGGCGCTTCGTGTGGCCGGGCTTCGGCGAGAACAGCCGCGTCCTGAAGTGGATCGTGGAGCGCCTCAACGGCGAGGCGGAGGGCGTGGAGACCCCGATCGGCATCCTCCCGGCGCCCGGCGCCCTGGACACCGCGGGCCTCGACCTCCCGCAGGCCGACCTGGACCTGCTGCTCTCCGTCGACCGCGAGGTCTGGAAGGAGGAGGCCGCGCTCATCCCGGCCCACCTGGAGACCTTCGGCACCCACACCCCGCCGGAGCTGTGGGCGGAGTACGACGCCCTGGTCGGCCGCCTCGGCTGACCAGGCACCGCCTGCCGCACACGCCGACGGCGCCCCGCACGAAGCGGGGCGCCGTCGGCGTACGCACAGAGGTGCCGGGGATCACGGCACCTGGCTGTAGCCGTCCAGGAAGCTGCCGATCCGGGTGACCGCGTCCGTCAGGTCCTCCTTGGACGGCAGGGTGACCAGCCGGAAGTGGTCCGGCTCCGGCCAGTTGAAGCCGGTGCCCTGCACGACCAGGATGCGCTCGGCGCGCAGCAGGTCGAGCACCATCTGCTCGTCGTCCTTGATCCGGTAGACCTTCGGGTCGAGCCGCGGGAAGGCGTAGAGGGCGCCCTTGGGCTTCACGCAGGTGACGCCGGGGATCGCCGTCAGGGCCTCGTACGCCGCGTCGCGCTGTTCGGTCAGCCGGCCGCCGGGCAGCACCAGGTCCTTGATGGACTGCCGGCCGCCGAGGGCGGTGGCGATCGCGTGCTGGGCGGGCACATTCGCGCACAGCCGCATGTTCGCCAGGATCGTCAGACCCTCGATGTAGCTGGTCGCGTGCGCCTTCGGACCGCACACCGCGAGCCAGCCGCTGCGGTAGCCCGCCACGCGGTACGCCTTCGACAGGCCGTTGAAGGTCAGCGTCAGCAGGTCGGGCGCGAGGGCGGCGAAGGGGGTGTGCGTCGCGTCGTCGTACAGGATCTTGTCGTAGATCTCGTCGGCGCAGACGATCAGCCGGTGCCGGCGGGCGATGTCGGCCAGGCCCCGCAGCATCTCGTCGTCGTAGACGGCGCCGGTCGGATTGTTCGGGTTGATGATCACGATCGCTTTGGTGCGGTCGGTGACCTTGCGCTCGATGTCGGCGAGGTCCGGCTGCCAGTCCGCCTGCTCGTCGCAGCGGTAGTGCACGGCCGTGCCGCCGGACAGCGAGACCGACGCCGTCCACAGCGGATAGTCCGGCGCGGGCACCAGCACCTCGTCGCCGTCGTCGAGCAGCGCCTGCATCGACATCTGGATCAGCTCGGACACCCCGTTGCCGAGGTAGATGTCCTCGACATCCAGGTCGATGCCCTTGGTCTGGTAGTACTGCATCACCGCGCGCCGGGCCGGCAGGATGCCCTTGGAGTTCACATACCCGTGCGCCGTCCCCAGCGACCTGAGCATGTCCTCCAGGATCTCCGGCGGGCACTCGAATCCGAACGGCGCCGGATTGCCGGTGTTCAGCTCCAGGATGCGGTGACCCGCCGCCTGCAGCCGCATGGCCTCTTCGAGGACCGGGCCCCGGATGTCGTAGCAGACGTTGGCGAGCTTCGTGGACTGGATCACCTGCATGTCGGTCACCTTACGGCCACGTCACGCGCACCGCTCGGTGTTTTTCACCACGTACCGGCGGCGGACGGCGTACGGCTGCCAGACTTGACCGGTGCCTCCCGCGTCCGTCCCGCCGCCGTCCCCGCAGCCCGCGTTACAGCCGTTCGCGCTGCTCAACGACGAACCGGTGGCCGACGAGACGTACGACCTGCTCGGCGCCAACCGGGCGGCCGGACAGCTCACCGGGCTGCTGGTCGCCTCCAGGGACGCGACGCCTTTCACCCTCGCCGTGGACGCCGGATGGGGGATGGGCAAGAGCAGCCTGATGCGGCTGGTCGACGTACGGCTGCGGCGTTTCCCCGAGGTCCGCACCGTCTGGTACAACGCCTGGACCTCCACCGGCGCCGACGCCCTCGAAGGGCTGATCAAATCGGTGCTCGCCCAGGTGGACCCCAGCATCCTGCGCCGCGCGGTACGCCGGCTGCGCGAGGGCGGCGCGCTGGTCGGCCTGCTGCGGGCGCTCACCGTCGTGGCCGCCGGGCCGCTCGGCGTCGCGGGCATGGTCGACGAGCTGTGGAAACGGCTGTCGGTCGACGCCGGCGCCCGCAACGGCATGCGGGACGCGCTGCGCGACCTCGTGGGGGAGTGGACGGCCACGCCCGACGGCGCGCCCGGCCGGCTGCTCGTCGTCTTCATCGACGACCTCGACCGCTGCTCGGAGCAGACCTTCCTCGCCGTCTGCGAGGCCGTGAAGGTCTACCTCGACGTCCCCGGGCTCGCCTTCGTCATCGGCTGCGACCGCTCCGCGATCGGCCCCGGCGGCCTGCTGCCCGACCTCTCACCGGCGGGCGCCGCCTTCGTGGAGAAGATCTTCCAGACCAGCTACCGCATCCCGGCCCCCAGCGCCCAGGAGATCCAGGCGTACGTCCGCTCCTGCGCCCGGCTGGCGGGCATCGAGCACCTGCTGGACGGCCCGCTCACCGAACTCCTCGCCTACCGCGCCGCCCGCAATCCGCGCCGCGTCAAGCGCCTGCTCAATGGGCTGCTGCTGGAGGCCAGCCTCAACCCCGTCTGGGCGGGCCTCAGTCCGGGCGTGGTCATCCGCACCCTGCTGCTCCAGTACCTCTATCCGGACTTCCACCGCATGATGACGGTGCCGGCGGGGCCTGGGGACGACGGGGACGTGGTCCGGGAGTTCCTGACGTACCGTCATGTCCGGTCCCGGCTCTGGTCGTCCGCCCCGCTCGCCGAGACCGACCGCGCCACCGTCGCCGACTTCCTGAGCACCCACTTCCTGCCGCCGCTCACCGGCTACCCCGACCACGGCAGCGCCCTCGCCGACCTGGAGACCCGGCTCCCGGTCGGCTTCCCGGCGTTGGCGAACGACCCGGCTTTCGTCTCGCTGGTCGACGAGTTGGTGGCGCTACCGGAGTCCGCCGTCGTGCGGCGGCGGTTGCGCGAGGGCGCGGCGGAGGACGAGGCGGCGCCACTCGTGGGGAATCCGGTCGAGCCGCCGGTGGACTCGGTGGACTACGGCGACACGGGAGTCAGTCTGCGACCGGCACCGACGTATCCGGCCCATTCGGGGTACGGATACCCGCAGCGGTCGGTGAGTCCGGCGCTGGACGAGGACGAGGACGAGTTCGTCATCGATGACTCGCCGCCGGCCTGGTACACGCAGAGTGAACCGGAGCAGTCCCCGGCCCGGACGCCGACGAGGCCGCGACCTCGGGTCGTGGTGGCGGGATTCCCGCGTACCGGCGGGAACAGGCTGGTCAGGTCGCTGACGGCGGACGGCGACGACGTGGTGCGGGCGAACTCGCCGGAGAGGCTCGCCGAACTGGCGGACGGCGGCGATCTCGCGCTGCTGATCTGCCGGGTCGACTTCGCCGAGGGCCGCGCGAACGGGTTCGACCTCGTCCGCACGCAGCGGGTCCGTGGGTACGTGGGCCCGGTGATCTTCTACTCGCCGCGCATCACGCCTGCCGAACGGGCGGCCGCCCGCGAGCTGACGGCGGTGCTCACCGACGAGCTGGACACCGTGCTCACCGCGGCCAGGGAATCGCTCACCCCCGACGGGGGGTCCGCCGTACCGAACGACCCGCCAGGGCGTCCGTCCGGCGGCCGTCCTCGATGACGAAGCGGCCGTCGATCAGGACGTGCGGGATGCCGGTCGGCAGGACGCGCGGGCGGTCGTACGTGGCGCCGGAGGCGACGGTGGCGGGGTCGAAGAGGACGAGGTCGGCGCGGTACCCCTCGCGGATCAGGCCGCGGTCGGGCAGCCGCAGCCGGGCCGCGGGCCGCCCGGTCAGGTGCGCGACGCACTCCTCCAGGGTGAGCACGCCCAACTCCCGTACGTAGCGCCCGAGATACTCGGGGAAGGTGCCGTACGCGCGCGGGTGCGGCTTGTCGCCGTGCAGGATGCCGTCGGAGCCGCCGGTGTGCACGGGGTGCCGCATGATGGCCCGTACGTTCTCCTCGTGGCCGACGTGCTGGAGGATCGTGGTGGCCAGCCGGTCCCGGATCAGCAGGTCGCGGGCGGTCGCGAAGTCCGGTACGCGGCGGCCCACATGGGCGGCCAGCGAGCGGTCGCCGACGCCCGCGATCTCGATCGCCGACCAGTCGACGGGGACGCCGTGACTGCCGTCCGCGCCCTCGACCTCCATCGCGTGCCGGATGCGGGCCGCGGTGGCGTCGTCGCGCAGCCGCGCGAGGGTGGCGTCCGGGCCGCCGACGGCCGCCCAGCTCGGCAGCATCGCCACCAGGGTGGTGGAGCCGGGCAGATACGGATAGCTGTCGAGGGTGACGTCGGCGCCCCGGGCGAGCGCGGCGTCCAGCAGGGCGAGCAACTGCGGGGCGCGGCCCTCGTTCTCGGGGAAGTTCATCGTGGCGTGCGCCAAGTGCAGGGCGCAGCCCGCCCGTTCGGTGAGGGTCAGCATCTCCTCGTACGCGCGCAGGGCGCCCGCGCCGTACGAGCGGTGGTGCGGGCAGTAGTAGCCGTCGTAGCCGGCCACCACCCGGCACAGCTCGGTCAGTTCGGCGTCCGAGGCGTACATCCCGGGGGTGTACGTCAGCCCCGACGACAGGCCGACGGCGCCCTCCTCCAGGCCCCGCGCCACCAGCTCCTTCATCCGCGCCAGCTCCTTGTCCGTGGCGGGACGGTCCTCCCAGCCGAGGGCGAGCATCCGTACGGTGCCCTGCGGGACGAGGTAAGCGGCGTTCACCGCGATGCCGCGGTCGAGGCGGTCCAGATACTCGCCGACGGTGCGCCAGTCGAAGGCGATGTCCGAGCCGTCGCCGTTCCAGCCGGCGATCTGGGTCCTGATCTCGGACAGGGTCCGGTCGTCGGCCGGCGCGTACGACAGGCCGTCCTGGCCCAGCACCTCCAGGGTCACGCCCTGGGCGGCCTTGGCCTCGTGCGACGGATCCCTGAGCAGGGCCAGGTCGCTGTGCGCGTGCATGTCGATGAAGCCGGGCGCGAGCACCAGCCCGTCCCCGTCCACGACCCGCCGCGCCCCCCGCCCGCGCCCGACCCCGACGATCCGCCCCCCGTCCACCCCCACATCGGCCACGAACGACGGCCCCCCACCGCCGTCGCACACGCGAACCGAACGAAACAGAAGATCCACGACGGGCCTTTCGGGGGTGGTACGGCTCGGGGGTGCGGGTGGGTGGGGTCAGAAGAAGGTGCGGATGTAGTCGGTGACCGTGGCGTCCGGGGCGGTGACGGGGATCAGGGGCCATTTGTCGAAGGTCGTGCAGGGGTGGGAGAGGCCGAGGGCGACCCAGTCGCCGACGGCCAGCGGGTGGTCGGGCGGGACGGAGAGCCAGGTGTGCTGGTCGGACAGGGCCGTCACCGTGAGGCCGGCGGCGTCACCGCCGCGCACGGCCCGGACCGACGGCAGCCCGAGATCGTAAGCGGCGTCCCGCTTCCCGGCGTTGAGGAACGCCTGCGTCGGCGACGGCCGCGACACGACCTGCGCCCAGAGCCGGAACGCCGGCTCCAGGGAACCCTCCTCCGGCACCCGGTTGAAGGGCGTGATCCGCCGGTAGTGGTCGTCGTCGTGCGTGACGTACGCCCCGGACCGCAGCAGCTTGCGTACCGGCCGGGACAGCGCGGGCACCTCCGCGAGGACCTCGGCCACCACGTCGAACCAGGCGGAGCCACCGGCGCTGATCACGATCTCCTCGGCGGAGCCGAACCGCCCCGCCGCGTCCAGTCCGGCCGCGAGCGCGACCAGCCGCCGCAGCCAGGCCGCGACCCGCCCGGGGTCGGCGTCCGGCACCTCGCCCTCGTACCCGGCGACGCCGACCAGCCGCAGCGACGGCGCGCCGGCGACGGCCTCGGCGACGGCCGCGCAGTCCGCCTCCGTCCGCGCCCCGGTGCGCGCGCCCTCGCCCGCGGCGAGTTCGACCACCACGTCCAGGGCCCGCCGCGTCCCCGCCTCCCGCAGCGCCGTATCCATCAACTCGACACCGCGCACGGAGTCGACGTACGTGACGAAGGTCAGGTCGGGGTCGGCGTCGAGCTGCCCGCCGATCCAGCGCAGCGCGGCCGGGTCGACCACCTCGTTGGCGAGGAAGATCCGGGAGACGCCGAACTCCCGGCAGACCCGCGCCTGGTGGGGGACGGCGACGGTGATCCCCCAGGCGCCGCGCTCCAGTTGGCGGGCGAAGAGCTGCGGCGCCATGGACGTCTTGCCGTGCGGCGCGAAGGACAGGCCGTGCTCTTGCGCGTACCGCTCCAGCAGGTCGAGATTGTGGCCGAGCGCCGCCTCGGACAGCACGAGGACGGGTGTGGTGAAGCCGCCGTCGAACAGACCGCGGCGCTGCGCGGCCAGCTCACCGACGGTGAGCCCGTCGGCGTCCGGCGGCAGCCCCTTGAAACGGTGGTCGACCCGCTCCCCGGCCAGCCCGGCCGCCAGCGCCGCCACCCGCTCGTGCCCGCCCATCGAACCTCCCGTGTTGCAGCATATGCAACGGCCGTTGCATAGAATGTTTCCCGCTGTCTAACATCCCCGCGAGTGCCAGGTCAACGCCGCTCCCGTCGGCACAGCCCTCCACAGAAGCGAGAACGACCGTGACCGTACCGACGAGCCCTCGGGCGTGGCCGGGCGCCGCCGAGGACGCCGGCGGCGCCGCCTTCGACGTCGTATGCCTCGGCGAGTCCATGGTCACCTTCGTGCCGTCCGTGCCCGGCCGCCTCGCCGACGTGCCCTCCTTCCACCGGGCGATCGGCGGCGCCGAGTCCAATGTGGCCTGCACCCTGGCCCGTACCGGCCACCGCGCCCGCTGGATCAGCCGCGTCGGCGCGGACGGCTTCGGCGACCACCTGGTGGCCACGATCGCCGCGGCCGGCGTCGACGTCAGCGCCGTACAGCGCGACCCGCACCGCCCCACCGGCATCTACTTCCGTACGGCCGGCGAGCGCGCCACCGGCCCCGAGGCCGGGCCCGAGCGGGCGGAGGTCGTCTACTACCGGGCCGGCTCCGCCGCCTCCGCCCTCTCGCCCGACCTGGTCGCCCGCGCCGACGCCTGGAGCGGCCGGGTGCTGCACCTCACCGGCATCACCCCCGCGCTGTCGGCCGACGCCATGGCGCTGACCCGCCGCCTCACCCGCCGCGAACCGGGCCGCCCGCTGGTCTCCTTCGACGTCAACCACCGCCCGGCGCTGTGGCGTGACGCCGACCCGCGCGTCTGCGTGGACCTGGCGCGCGGCTGCGACCTGGTCTTCGTCGGCGAGGACGAGGCGCAGGCCGCCTGGGGCCTGCCGGACGCCGACGCGATCCGGGCCGCGCTGCCCGAGCCGGAGACGCTGGTGGTCAAGCAGGGCGCGGCGGGCGCGACCGTCTTCAGCGGCGGCGAGCGGCTGCGCGTCCCGGGCCTTGCCGTGGACGTCGTGGCGCACGTCGGCGCCGGCGACGCCTTCGCGGCCGGCTATCTGTCCGCGGCGCTGCGCGGCCTGCCCGTACGGGACCGGGTGCGGCACGGCCACGTGCTGGCCGCCGCCGCGCTGACCGAGCCCGGCGACCTGGGGACGCCGCCCTCGCGCGCGCACGCCGACGCGCTGGTCGCGCTGGACGACGCGGCATGGGGGAGACTGCGGCTGGGCGCCGGCTGGACGGCGGCCGATCAGCAGACAGCCGGCGTCGGCGAGGAGGAACCGCGGTGAGCCAGACGGTCGACCGTGCGCTGAGCATCCTGCCGCTGCTGGCCGAGGGCCCGGCCGGACTCGAACAGGTCGCGGCCCGTCTCGAGGTGCACAAGTCCACCGCGCTGCGGCTGCTGCGCACCCTGCACGAGCACGGCCTGGTCTACCGGCAGCAGGACCAGCGCTACCGGCTCGGCACCCGGCTGTTCGCCCTCGCCCAGCAGGCGATGGAGAACCTCGACATCCGCGGCATCGTCCACCCGCACCTGGTCGCGCTCAACGAACGCACCGGCCACACCGTCCACTTGGCGGTGTACGAGCAGGGCGAGGTGGTCTACATCGATAAGGTGGAGAGCCGCTACCCGGTACGGATGTACTCGCGGATCGGCCGCCCGGTCGCGATCACGGTGGCCGCCGTCGCCAAACTGCTGCTGGCCGACCTGCCGGAGGCCGAACGGCGCGCGGTCGCGGAGCAGTTGGAGTATCCGCGCTACACCGCGAAGTCCACGCCGGACGCCGCCGCCTTCCTCGCCGAACTGGCCCGGGTCCGCGAACAGGGCTGGGCCACCGACCTCGGCGGCCACGAGGAGTCCATCAACTGCGTCGGCGCGCCCCTGCGCGGCGCCGACGGCCGGGTCTGCGCCGCGCTGTCGGTGTCGGCGCCCAATGTCGTCGTCGGCGCGGAGGAGTTGCTCCAGCTGCGCCCGCTGATCCTGCGGACGGCCGAGGCCGCCGGCCGCGACCTGTCAGGAATCCCCAGCCCACAGTAAGGAACCATCCGCATGAGCAACGGTCAGAAGACCGCCGTCGTCCCGGCCACCCACACCGCGCCGCCCGCGAAGTTCTCGCACGGCGTCCGCAAGGGGAATCTCCTCCAAGTGGCGGGCCAGGTCGGCTTTCTGCCCGCCGTCGAGGGCCGGGCCCCGACCCCGGCCGGGCCCGGCCTGCGCGAGCAGACCCTCCAGACCCTCGCCAACGTCCAGGCCGTCCTGGAGGCCGGCGGCGCCACCTGGGAGGACGTCATCATGATCCGCGTCTACCTCACGGACACCGCGCACTTCGCCGAACTCAACGAGATCTACAACGAGTTCTTCGCTCCGCTCGTGGATGTCCCGGCCGCCCGCACCACCGTCTACGTCGGCCTCCCCGCCGGCCTGCTGATCGAGATCGACGCCCTGGCCGTCCTGGGGTGACCCGGGGATGTGAAAGGGCGCCCCTCTCCCGTGACGTCGGGAGAGGGGCGCCCTTTCTTCGTGGGGCGGCTGCCTACGGCAGGGCGTGCACGTGGGCGCCGACCGCGTTGGACCAGGTGTTGCCGGCGGAGGCGTCCCAGTTGGTGGACCAGGTCATCGCGCCGCGCAGGGTCGGCCAGGTGGTGGACGGGTGGAAGGTGCCGCAACCGGTGCCCTTGGTCAGGCAGTCGATCGCGTTGTTGACGACGGTCGGGCTGACGTAGCCGGAGCTGGCGGCGCTGCTGGACGCCGGGGTGCCGATGCCGACCTGGGACGGGTCGAGCCCGGCCTGGATCGCGGTGCAGGCCAGCGTCGTGATGAAGTCGACCGAGCCCTGGCTGTAGACGCCGCCGTCGCAGCCGTTCATCGAACCGCTGTTGTAGTACTGCGTGTTGACGACGGTCAGGATGTCCTTGATCTTCAGCGCGGTGGCCAGGTAGTCACTGCCCGCCGACAGCATGTCGATCGTCTGCGGCGCCATCGTGATGATCAGCGACGAACCCGCCTTGGCGCTCAGCGACCGCAGCGCCTGCGACATGTAGGTGGAGTCGATGCCGTTCTCCAGGTCGATGTCGACCCCGTTGAACCCATACGTCTGCATCAGCGAGTAGACGCTGTTGGCGAAGTTGGTGGCCGAGGCGGAGTCCCGCACCGAGATGGTGCCGTTCTGCCCGCCGACGGAGATGATCACCTTCTTGCCCGCCGCCTGCTTGGCGGCGATGTCCGCCTTGAACTGCGCCGTGCTGTAGTTCAGCGCCGGGTCCAGGGTGAACGACACCGCGCCGGGCGTGGTGGTCGCGTCCGCGAAGGCGACGGCGATGATGTCGTACTGGTTCTGCACCTGCGCGATGGTCTGCACGGTGGCGCCGTTGTTGAAGTTCTGCCAGTAGCCGGTGACCGCGTGCTTCGGGATCGCGCTGTTCGGCGGGTTCGTGGGCGGCGTGGTCGGCGGCGTCGTGGGAGGCGTCGTCGGCGGGGTGGTGGGCGGCGTGGTCGGGGGAGTGGTCGGCGGCGTCGTCGGCGGGGTGGTGGTCGTGCCGCCGGGGCCGGACAGCGAGACGTCGTCCGCGAAGTACGCGGGCTGCGCGTACCAGCCGTGCGTGTAGATCGTCACCGAGTGCGTGTTCGCGCCCGTGCTGAAGTTGACGCTGAGCTGCTGGTACGTGGACGCCGACGGGGTCCAGGTGGACGGGTCGGTGCCGCCGGTGCCGGTCGCGCCGAGGTAGACGTAGGAGCCCTGCACCCACGCGCTCAGCGTGTACTGCGAGTTGGGCTGCACGCTGACGACCTGCGAACACTGGGCGGTGTCGCTGCTGCTCGGCGTCGCCTTGAGCGCGGCCGAGCCGGAGTGCACGGGGCTGGAGACGGTGGCGCCGCTGCCCGCGGTGCAGGTCCAGTTCGACAGGCCGCTCTCGAAACCGGAGTTGGCGGCGAGATTGGTGCCCGCCGCGCTGGCGGTGCCCATGTCGACGAGCGCGACTCCGGTGCCGATCACCGCGGCGGCGCTCAGGCCCGCGACGGCCCGGCGGACGATCTTCGATCTGTGCTTGGCATGGCTCGCTTGATTCGCGTGCGATGCACGTTCCACGACTGCCTCCTGGGGGCAAGGAGTTGGGGGGTAGTGGGAGTGCGGGTGCGTACGACGTGAACGTGGTCACATGAAACAGATGTCAGGGAGAAAGCTGGTCCAGACCAATTGGGTTGTCAAGACCTCTGCCGGTCACCTGTCGTTCACATGCTTCGATCCGCAACTTTCCGCACCCAACCCGCTACACATCGATAAGCTGACGACCGCGAATCGCCAGGTGCCGGCCATCACCGGGCGTGAAGGGGGGAGGTACCGCATGCCGAGCGTCATCACCGTCACCTCGGACGATTCCGCCGTCCCGCTCGAAGAGCAGGTGACCCGTACCTCCGCCGCGCTCGACGCGTACGGCCACATCGTCGCCCTGGCCCCGGCCGACCCCACCGATCCGGCCAGACGCCGCATCCACACCGTACGGTCCGCCCTGGAGGCCGACCGGATAGCGATCGTGCCCAGCGCCCTGCCCCCGCTGGCCGTCACCCTGCTCGCCGAGCAGTTGCGCCAGCTGTCCGGCACCGACCTCGGCCCCGGCGTCCTGGCCGGCGCGGCCCGGCTGCTCACGTACTACCTGCACTCCGGCGCGCTGCTCGGCTCGGTCGCCAGGCTCGACCGCGTCCCGGTCGGCGTCGGCACCCACGTCAAATCCCTGGTCCCCGGACGGCACTTCGCGGTCGTCGCGCACCCCGAGCCGTATCTCGGCGAGGCCGCCCCCGACAGCGTGCCGCCGGGCCCCGGCTACCAGACGCAGCTCGCCATCGCCGGCAAGGGCGTCGACCCCGGCTGGATCACCGGCCCGCTCGCCACCGCCTGGCGCTCCCAGTACCTGCGCGAGGTGCCGCTGCCCACCGACTCCGCCCGCTGGTGGGGGACCGGCAAACTGGTCGAATTCACCGCCTACATCGCCGATGTCGGCATGCTCTACCAACTCGTCACCTCGGTACGGCGCGACACCTGCACCTGGTGCGGGCTCGAAGTCATCGGTGACCAGTGCTTGTTCTGCGCCACCCGGCTGGGGGACCGTACGGCTCCGGCGAAACACGCCGCCGCCCGGCCGCCGCGCGAGGTCGAGACCCCGCGCCGCCCCCAACTCGAACCCCACAAGCGATAGGTCCGCCCGCACATGAACTCACGTCAGCGTCGTGGTGTCGTCCTCCTGGTGGTCTCCGTGATCTGCGCGGTGGCCGCCTTCGTGGGGGTGCTCGCCGTCGTCAGCGACGCGCGGTCGCAGGTCGGACCCAAGGTCACCGCGTACGAACTCAGCGCCGACGTCCCCGCCTACCAGGCGCTGACCGCCGCCAAGGTGCACCAGGTGCACATACCGAAGCGGTGGCTGCCGGACACCGCGGTCCGCGAACTCGGCCAGTTCCAGGGCAAGATCGCCGCCGTGCCGCTGCGCAAGGGCTCGCTGCTCCAGTCCGACATGGTCGCCGCCCGGCCCGAACTCAAGCCCGGGCAGATGGAGATCGCCATCATGATCGACGCGGAGACCGGCGTCGCGGGCAAGATCACCCCGGGTGCCAAGGTCAACATCTTCGCCACCTTCCAGGGCCGCAAGGACACCGACCCCGACGTCTCGAAGATCATCGTCTCCGGCGCCCAGGTCATCGACGTCGGCGAGATCAAGGCGTTCGACAAGAGCGAGAACGCGCAGCGGCTGTCCGCCGAGGGCGTACCGATCACCTTCGCGCTCGACGCCGCCGACGCCCAACGCGTCGCCTACGCCGAGTCCTTCGCCGAACACGTACGGCTGGCCCTCGTCGCCCCCGGCGACACCGCGGCCCCCTCCGACAGCGACCGCACCTACACGCTCGGCTCGGACACCGGGACCTCGGGCACCGGAACGGGAGGCAGGCCGTGACCGTCCGCATCCTCGCCGGAACCGCCGACCCGGACGCCGCCCGCGCCCTGCTCGGCCTGCTCGGTCAACTGCCCGGCGCAGAACCGGCACCCGCGCTGCCCGACTCCACCGCCCTGCTGGAGACGCTCGCCCGCGCCGCCGAGGCCGGCCTCGACGAACTGCCCGAAGTCGTCGTCGTCCAGGAGGGCATCGCGCCGATGCCCGCCCTCGACCTGATCCGCGACATCGCGCTGCGCTTCCCCGCCATCGGCGTCATCCTGCTGACCGCCGACCCCAGCCCCGCCGTGCTCGCCGCCGCCATGGACTCCGGCGCCCGAGGTGTCGTCGGATTCCCGCTCTCCTACGACGAGTTGGGTGCCAGGGTCGAGGCCGCCGCCACCTGGTCGGCCGGGGTGCGCCGGCACCTCGGACCGCAGCGCGCCCTGCCCGCCGTGGCCGGCGGCACCCTCATCGCGGTGGCCGGCGCCAAGGGCGGCGTCGGCACCACCGTCACCGCCGTCCAACTCGCCCTCGCCGCCCACGCGTCGGGCCGCTCCACCGCCCTGGTCGACCTCGACCTCCAGGGGGGCGACATCGCCTCCTACCTCGACGTGCAGTTCCGCCGCTCCGTCGCCGACCTCGCCGACATCGCGGACGTCTCCTCCCGCGTCCTGCACGACGCCATGTACGTCCACGAGTCGGGGCCCGCCCTGCTGCTCGCCCCCGCCGACGGCGAACGCGGCGAGGACGTCACCGACCGCTCCGCCCGGCTCGTGCTCGCGGCCCTCAGGCAGCGCTACGAAGTGGTCGTCGTCGACTGCGGCACCCAGATGACCAGCGCCAACGCCGTCGCCGTCGAGGTCGCCGACGCCGCCGTCCTCGTCCTGACCCCCGACGTCATCGCCGTACGCGCCGCCAAGCGGATGGTCCGCATGTGGGACCGGCTGCAGATCCGCAAACCCCAGGACACCGTCTCCGTCGTCAACCGGCACACCCGGGGCAGCGAGATCCAGCCGTCGCTGATCGGCCGCATCACCGGCACCCGGATGGCCTCCTCCGTCATCCCGGCCGGCTTCCGCGAACTCCAGTCCGTCATCGACGCCGGCCGCCTCCAGGACCTCGACGCCCGCTCCACCGTCAAGGCCGGGATCTGGGCGCTCGCCGGGGAGTTGGGCCTGGTCACCGGCGCGACACTGCCCGCCGCCCGCGGCAAGAAAGCGCGGCGCGAGCGGGGGGAGCGCGGGGACCGCGGGGACAAGGGCCAGGTGACCCTGGAGACCCTCGGCATGACGCCGATCATCCTCGTCACCCTCATGCTCGTGTGGCAGGCCGTCCTCGCCGGCTACACCTTCACCCTCGCGGGCAACGCCGCCGACGAGGCGGCTCGCGCCGCGGCCGTCGGCA
The DNA here is from genome assembly GCF_900112845.1 of Actinacidiphila alni. GTDB lineage: Bacteria > Actinomycetota > Actinomycetes > Streptomycetales > Streptomycetaceae > Actinacidiphila > Actinacidiphila alni. The sequence continues at coordinate 95,202 of NZ_FONG01000015.1, read as the reverse complement.
CCGATTCCCGCGCCGCCGCTCTCGACGACCTGCCCAGCGCCTGGCGCGACTCCGCCTCGGTCGGCGGCCCCGACCGGTCCGACGGGCAGGTCTCCGTCACCGTCACCCTCAAAATGCCCCTCCTCATCCCGGGCATCGGGGACTTCGTGCCCATCACGGGCCACGCCCGCACCGTCGACGAACGGCCCGAGCCGTGAGGCGCGCCTGCCGCGGGCTTCTCCACTTCCACCATGTGGTGAAGGGCGCCCCTGGAGGGGCACCCTTCGTCCGCGAAGGGGCCCGGGACCGAGGGGTGGCGTCGCTCGAATACCTCGGGATGCTCCCGTTCCTCCTCCTGATCGCCCTGGCGGGAATCCAGCTCGGCCTGGTGGCCTACTGCGGCGAGCAGGCGGGAACGGCGGCCAGGACGGCGGCCAGGACGGCCGCCCAGGCCGGCCCGAACGGAGGCGAGGCCGCGGGCCAAAGGGCCGGGGAAGCCGCCGTCAGCGACTGGCTCACCGCCCACATCACGTACCCCGTGGACACCGACACCAAGATCACCGCGCAGGCCAGCGTGGACGTACCGTCCGTCCTCCCCGGAGTGAGCATCTTCGATCCGGTGAAGCGGTCCGCGACGATGCCGAAGGAGGACACGACACCATGAGCCTGCGTGCCCGCCTCGCCGTGGAAGAGGCCGCTCCGCAGACGCAGGAGGGCCACCTGGTGGCCGTCTACCGCGCGAAGCTGCTCCAGGAGATCGACCTCGCCGAGATGTCCTCCCTGGCCGCGGCCGAACGCCGCGCCCGGCTGGAACGCGTCCTCGGCCACATCATCAGCCGCGAAGGCCCGGTGCTGTCCACCACCGAACGCGCGGCGCTGATCCGCCGGGTGGTCGACGAGGCCCTCGGCCTCGGCATCCTGGAGCCGCTGCTGGAGGACCCCACCGTCACCGAGATCATGGTCAACGGCCCCGACAAGATCTACGTCGAACGCGGCGGCCGCGTCGAGGCCGTCGCCGCCCGCTTCTCCTCGGCCGAGCAACTGCTCCAGACCATCGAACGCATCGTCTCCACCGTCAACCGCCGTGTGGACGAGTCCAATCCGATGGTCGACGCCCGCCTCCCGTCCGGCGAACGCGTCAACGTCATCATCCCGCCGCTGTCCCTGACCGGCCCCACCCTCACCATCCGCCGCTTCCCGCGCGCGTACACCCTCCAGGAACTGATCGGCCTCGGCACGCTCGACGAGCACATGCTGCTGCTGCTCTCCTCCTTCGTCCGCGCCAAGTGCAACATCATCGTCAGCGGCGGCACCGGCTCCGGCAAGACGACGCTGCTCAACTCGCTGTCCGGGCTGATCCCGGACGGCGAACGGATCATCACCGTCGAGGACGCCGCCGAACTCCAGCTCCAGCAGGAGCATGTGATCCGGCTCGAATCCCGGCCGCCCAACGTCGAGGGCGAGGGCCGGATCACCATCCGCGACCTCGTCCGCAACTCGCTGCGGATGCGCCCCGACCGCATCATCGTCGGCGAGGTCCGCGGCGGCGAGACCCTCGACATGCTCCAGGCGATGTCGACGGGCCACGACGGCTCGCTGGCCACCGTGCACGCCAACTCCGCGGAGGACGCGGTGCTGCGGCTCCAGACGCTCGCCTCGATGAGCGAGGTCAAGATCCCCTTCGAGGCGCTGCGCGACCAGATCAACAGCGCGGTCGACGTCATCGTGCAGCTGCACCGCCATGTCGACGGCACCCGCAGGATCGCCGAGATCGCCATGCTCTCCTCGCGCGGCCGCGACGTCTTCCGGCTCACCTCCGCCACCCGCTTCCGCGCAGAACCCCTCGGCGTCGACCGCATCGTGCGCGGCTGGTACGAACACCGGCCCGTACCGCGCGAGATCGCCGAACGGCTCTATCTGTCGGGCGAACACGTACCGGCCGCCTTCGGTATCGGCGGCAGCGAACTGGAACTCGACAGCAGGGAGGCCAAGTGATGTCGCCCCGCGCGGAGTCGCACACGACGCTCGCCGCCGGCAGCGGCTTCGCCTCCGGCCCCTACCCGCTGCTGGTGCTCGGCGTCAGCGTGCTGGCGCTGGCCCTCGGCGTCTGGGGCCTGCACGCCTGGCACGGCGGCAAGGCCGACCGCGCCGCCCTCGTCGACCGGCTCGCCGGGGACTCCGGCGGCGGCGGGCCCCGGCGGGCCGCCTTCGCCGGACTCGACCGGCGGGTACGGCAGTACGCCTGGGGCGGGAAGCTGGCCGGCCGGCTCGCGGCCACCGGCACCAATCTGACACCAGGTCAATTCGTGGCCGCGGCCGCCGGGGTGGTCGCCGTCGCGTGGATCCTCGCCGCCTCGCTGCTCGCCCCGTTCTTCGGGCCGATCGCGGCGCTGATCGCGGGCTGGACCGCGTACAGCTTCCTGGAGTGGCGCCGCCGGATCCGTACCGAGCGCTTCATCGCCCAACTCCCCGACCTCGCCCGCGTCCTGGCCAACGCCACCCAGGCCGGCCTCGCCCTGCGCACCGCCGTGTCGATGGCCGCCGAAGAACTGGACGCGCCCGCCGGCGAGGAACTGCGCAAGGTCGCCGACGCGATGGCCGTCGGCCACTCCATCGAGGACGCCCTCGCCGAGCTGCAACAACGCCTGCCCAGCCGGGAGTTGATCGTCCTGGTCTCCACCCTGGTGCTGTCCAGCCGGGCGGGAGGCTCCGTCGTGGAGTCGCTGCGCAATCTCACCGTCACCCTGGAGGAGCGCAAGGAGACCCGGCGCGAGATCCGCACGCAGATGTCCCAGGTCACCGTCACCGCCTACGCGGTCCCGGTGATCGGCATCGGCTCCCTGCTGCTGCTCAACCGGATCATGCCCGGCTCGCTGAGCGCCATGACCGGCTCCACCGTCGGCCGGATCTGCGTCCTGATCTCGCTGGCCCTGTACGTGATCGGCTTCGTGCTGATCCGCCGGATGTCGAGGATCGACGTATGAGCGCCCCGAACTCCACTCCGGAACGGGGGACTTCGCGATGATCCTGATCGGATTCGGCCTCGCGCTGGCCGTCGCCGCGTGCGTCGTCGGTGTCGTGCACGCCGTCGGGCTGCTGCGGGCCGACGTCAAGCTCCCCGACGACCTGGCCCTCGCCCTGGAGGTCGGCCGCACGCGTACCACCCGCACCGGCAACGCCATCGACCGGCTCGGCATCCGCTGGGCGCCCATGGTCATGCGGATGATGGGCCCGGCCCGGATCGCGAAGATGCGCGCCCGGATCGACCACGCCGGCCACCCGCACGGCCTCACCGTCGAGCGCTACGCCGCCCGCCGCGCCGTCTACGGCGGCCTCGGCGGCTTCGCCGCCCTCCTGCTGCTCGTCCAGGGCCACTGGTTCCTGGCGCTGCTGCTGGCCGCGTACGGCTGGTGGTGGGCCGACCTCGGCATCTGGCTGGCCGTACGCCGCCGCCGCGAGGACATCGAGCGCACCCTGCCCGACTTCCTCGACGTCCTCGCCGTCGTCGTCAGCGCCGGCCTCGGCTTCCGCCAGGCCCTGGAGCGGGTCAACGCCGTCTACACCGGCCCCTGGTCGGACGAGATCCGGGTCGCGCTGCGCCAGATGGACGTCGGCGTCAGCCGCCGCGACGCCTTCGACCAGCTCCGCAGGCGCAACCGCAGCGACCAGGTCGGCCAGTTCGTCACCGCCCTCCAGCAGGGCGAGGAACTCGGCGCCCCGATCGCCCGCACCCTCCTCCAGATCGCCACCGACATGCGCCGCACCGAGGCCCAGAACGCCCGCCGCCGCGCCGCCCGCATGGTCCCGCGCGCGACCGGCGTCATCACCACCCTCCTCGTCCCGGCGACCATGATCCTGCTGATCACCGGCACCGTGATCGGCTCCCAGATCCAGTTCGGCGACGTCTTCGGCGGCGGGGGGTGAGGCATGACGGTGCGGCGCGGGCTGGACTCCATGGCCAATACTGTGATCCGCTGGCCACACAGTGTGATCAACCGGCATGCTGGAAGCGCCAATTGGCGCACAACGGGCTGCGGATGCCCGAGGTTCGGGTGTACCTTTGCATTCGCAACCATATTTGCACCTGCAATCAGAACCGATCCGCTGCGGACGACCACACGACCAGCGAGAGGCGGTGCGCCGTGCACAACACCAACCCCGACGGGTTGTACGCGGGCGTCGCACGTATGCGTCAGGTGACAAAGGATGGGGCGAACGATCATGAACCGATGGCTGGTCCGGCGCTACACAACCGCCGAAATCTGGCTGCGCGACCACACCGACCGTCTGGCGACCACCCTCGCCACCCGCACCTCGACCCGCACCGACCGCGGCCAGACGTCATTCGAATACCTGGGCATAGCGGTGGTGATCGCCGTGATCATCGGGGTGCTGGCGGGGACGACGGATATCGGCACGAAGGTGAAGGACGGAATCAACTCGATGATCGACAAGATCATCGGTGGCAACGGCAAGTAGCAGGGCTCGGCGACGACCGGGGCCAGACCATTGGCATCTACATCGTCGCGATGGCGGCCCTCTTCTTCTTGGCGTTCGCGTTCTTCGCCGTCGGTCAGGCGGCGGTCGTCCGCAACAATTCGCAGACCGCCGCCGACGCGGCGGCACTCGCGGCCGTCCGCGCGGACCGGGACGCGCTGCGGGACGACTTCCTGGCCGCGCTGACCTCGGGCGACCTCGGCAGGCTCGCCGATCTCCTCGGGGACGGCGGGACACACCAGGCGGAGGCGTGCGCCGCGGCAGCCGAATACGCGGCCGACAACGGTGCGCAGGTCGACGGCGGCGGTTGCAGCCAGGTCGCCGGACCGCCCGGATACACCGTTTCGGTCACGTCGCTCGGCACGGTCGGAAAGTCGGTTGTCGACGGCACCGAGAACAAGAAGGCCCACGCGACCGCGACGGCCGTGATCGAGCCGCGCTGCACGCTGAGCGACGACAACGGCGACGCGGGCGGTACCGGCGACGCCGGCGGTACCGGTGCCACGGGTGGCGCCGGTGGAGGCACTAGCGGCAGCGGCGGAGCCGCCGACGGAGGCGCCAACGGCGGGGACGCCAACGGTGGTAATGCCAATGGCGGTGGCGACAGTGGCGGCACGCAGCATGCCAGCCCCGTCACCTTCGCCTGCCACGGCGGTGACGTGACGATCGATCCGACGGCAAGCGGTTTCGTGCTGGACCTGTCGACTTTCTACTCCGTCCATTTGAGCAAGTGACGGCGGCCGAGCGATGAGGGAACGGGGAACGATGCGATACGGGCGCAGGGCGACGATTGCGGTGGCGCTCGCAGCCAGCGCCGCCATCACGCTGACCGGCTGCGGCGGTGGGGGAGGAGGCGGCGGGAACAAGGGCGGTGACAAACCGTCGGCGTCCGCGACCGCGTCGAAGACCTCCGGGGCGGGTGCGGACGGCGGGGACACCCCGTCGGCGACGCCCACCCAGGTGCTCGCCCAGATCAAGGGTGAGAAGGACATCGAGGTCACCATCAACTCCGCCGTACGGGATTCCGGCGGGTTCGTCACTGTGCAGGGCGTGGTCACCAACAACGGCACGAACATCTTCAACGCCGACAGTTGGGTCGGCAACGAGACCGCCCTGTCTGCCTCCGGCGCCTCCGTCGCCGGCGCCGTCCTGGTCGACGAGGCGGGCAAGAAGCGGTATTACGTGCTGCGGGACACCGACGGCAAGTGTCTGTGCACGATGAAACTGCTGAGCATCCAACCCAAGGAATCCCGCCCCTTCTTCGCCCAGTTCCCCGCCCCACCCGCCGCCACCACCCAAGTGGACTTCGAGCTCCCCACCATGCCCCCCGCCAAAATCACGATCTCGGAGGGGTGAGCCCGGATGAAGCCGCGTGGGAGTGGCGTGTCCGCGAGTGTGGTGCTCGTGCTGGTGGTGGCCGCCGGGACGGTGGCCGGGGGGACGGGGGTGGCGGTGGCGGATACGAATCCGCCGCCGTCGGCCGGGGATTCGACACCGACGGCACCGGTGAAGGTCGATCCGACGTCGCCGAATCTGAAGCTGCCCGAGGGCGCCACGCTGGCGCCGCCGAAGGTGCTGGACATCGTGTCGGTGAGCGACGAGTCGTCGACGAAGGCGAGTCAGCCGGAACAGCGGCAGGAGACGTCGAACTCGACGGTGACGTACGCGCTGCAGTCGGAGGTGCTGTTCAAGAAGGACAGCGCGGTGCTGTCGCCGACGGCGACCTCGCGGATCCAGGCGATCGCGAACGACATCACCGCGCGTCATGTGACGTCCCCCATCCGGGTGTTCGGCTTCACGGACAATCTGGGCAGCTCGGAACACGGCACGGTTCTCTCGAAGCAACGCGCCGACGCCGTTTACAAAGTCCTGGCAAGAGAAATGGACAAGGCCGGTGACTCGGCCCACACATTTCAGGTCCGCGGCTACGGCGAGGACTACCCGATAGCGGACAATTCCACCGAAAGTGGCCGCAGCCAGAACCGCCGCGTCGAGATCACTTTCACGCCACCTGCCGCATAACGTGCTGAGCGGTCGCTCGGACGCGGTACGGTGTAACTCCCCCCCTCGGGCCGGTTCGCTCTCCCCCCCCTGCGAGCCGGCCCGTTTTTCGTTTTCCGTCCCGTAGATTTGCCGCATGCGGAACAAAACGGGGAAAAGGTATGCCGCCGGGGTGCCGGCCCTCGCCGCCCTGGCCGTACTCCTCGGTGCCCTCGGCACCCTCTCCGGCTGCTCGGTCGGCGCCGGCGCGCCGGACGGCTGGCGCTATCTGCGGACGGACCCGCTGGCGGTCGCCGTTCCCAAGACGTGGCGGGCGACGCCGACCGGCGCGGTGCTGCGCGGCGCGGGCGGCCGTACGGACGGCGAGGTCACCGTGAGCGCGGCGGGGGAGACGGCGGCGCCCGGCAGCCCCGGCGCGGCCCCGGGCCCTGACAAGGCGGCCGCGGCCGCCCTCGCCACCGCCCGCAAGGAGTGGCTGGTCTTCGACGGCCACCGGGGCGAGGTGCTCAGCTACGTCCAGGCCGCGCCCGACGGCCGCCGCGCCTCCCGCACCGAGGTGCGGCTCACGGACGTCGCCGGGCGGCCGGTGACCGTACGCGTCTGGACGGTGGACGGCGCCACCGACGGACTCGTCCAGCGCGAGATCGTCAACAGCATCGAATTCGCCGAACACCCCGACCGCTAGGCCGTGTCGACCCCGACCCCGACCCCGACCCCGACCTCGGCCTCCAGCCGTACGCCCTTGCGCACGCCCCACGCCGCCAGCGCGCCGGCCTCCGCCTCCAGGACGTGCCGGGCGCGCAGCCGGGGGCGGCCGATCCGGCCGGGCGGCATCGTACGGACGGCGAGGACGCGCAGCTTGCGGTCCAGATAGGCCACGTCGATCGCGAACCGCATCCGTACGGTGTGGACGCTCGACGCCGGGGTCAGCAGCAGGGCGCCCTCGATGCCATCGCGGCCGAGCAGGCCGCGGGTGCGGGCACGGTAGGAGGCGGCGACCCGCAGTGGCACCTCGGCGGCGGGCGCGCGCAGCGTTCCGTCGGCGTCCCGCCAGCGTCGGCGCACGGTCGGCTCCCCGGGATCGTCGGTGAGGCGGCCGTGTACGGTCGCCCGGTGCATGTCTATCTGATCGTGGCCGCCGCCGTGTGGGGAATCGTGAGCGGTCTGCTGCTGCCGCGCGCCGCCCACCGGCTGGCCGTCCCGTCGGGCGAACCGTGGGCGGCGCAATGCCCGCGGGGGCATCCGTGGCCCGCGGGCGTACGCGGCTGGCTCGGGCCCACCCGCTGCCGGGAGTGCGGCGGCCCGCCGGTGCGCGCCGCGGGTACGGCCGTTGCCGCCGGGTCCGCGCTCGCCTGCGCGGCGCTCGCGGCCAGGGTCGGCGCGCACCCCGAACTCGTCGTCTGGCTGCTGCTCGTTCCTGTCGGTCTGGTCCTCGGCCGGGTCGACCTCACCGTCTTCCGGCTGCCCGACGTCCTCACGCTGCCCGCGCTCGGCGGCACCGCCGCGCTGCTCGGGCTCGCCGCTCTTCTTCCCGCCCACGACGGTTCCTGGATACGGGCGCTGCTGGCCGCCGTCGCCGTCGGCTTCGTCTACCTGCTGCTCTTCCTGATCAACCCGGCCGGCATGGGCTTCGGCGACGTCAAACTCGCCCCCACCCTCGGGCTCGCCCTCGGCTGGTACGGCTGGCCCACCGTCTTCACCGGCACCTTCCTCGGCTTCGCCCTCGGCGCTCTCGTCGGCCTCGGCCTCATCGCCACCCGGCGCGGCACCCGCAAGACGGCACTGCCGTTCGGCCCGTTCATGCTTGTGGCCGCTCTCGCCGGCCTTCTCCTCCACGGTTGAGGGTGCCTGATCTCCTGCGGAGTGCGGTGCGTGAGGTCTCCTGCGGAGGACGGTAACCATCAGGGGCACCCACTTCCGCCGGCGCAGCGCGCGCCCCCGCTCCGGGGCAGGGGCACCCTCCCTCCTGGGAGAAAGGGCACCCCTACTCCGGAGCGAGCCGCAGGCTAGGCGTCGGAGCTGACGGACCAGAGGTTGACACCCTCGGGCTCGACGGCGTGAGCGTCGATCGCGGCCAGCTCCTCCGTGGTGAGCGGCGCCGCACCGACAGCGGCGACGTTGGCCTCCAGCTGGGAGACGGAGGAAGCTCCGATGAGAGCCGAGGTGACCCGGGGGTCACGCAGCACCCAGGACAGGGCGAGCTGGGCCAGGGACTGGCCGCGGGCGGCGGCGATGTCGTTGAGGGCGCGCAACCGGGTGACCGTCTCCTCGTTGACGAGCGCCGGGTTGAGGGACTTGCCCTGCGCGGCCCGCGACCCCTCGGGGATACCGCCGAGGTAGCGGTCCGTCAGCAGCCCCTGGGCGAGCGGCACGAAGCCGATGCAGCCCATGCCCTCCTCCTCCAGGACGTCGAGCAGCCCCTCGTCCTCGATCCACCGGTTGATCATGGAGTACGAGGGCTGGTGGATGAGCGCGGGCACCCCCAGCTCGCGCAGGATCCGCGCGGCCTCCCGCGTACGGTCGGGACCGTAGGAGGAGATGCCGACGTAGAGCGCCTTGCCCTGCTGGACGGCGGACGCCAGCGCGCCCATCGTCTCCTCCAGCGGCGTGTCGGGGTCGAAACGGTGCGAGTAGAAGATGTCGACGTAGTCCAGGCCCATCCGGGTCAGCGACTGGTCGAGCGAGGACAGCAGGTACTTGCGCGAGCCCCACTCGCCGTACGGGCCGGGCCACATGTCGTAGCCCGCCTTGGTGGAGATCACCAACTCGTCGCGGTAGGGCCGGAAGTCCTGGGCGAAGAGGGTGCCGAAATTGGCCTCGGCGGCGCCGTACGGCGGGCCGTAGTTGTTGGCCAGGTCGAAGTGGGTGACACCGAGGTCGAAGGCGCGGCGCAGGATCGCGCGCTGCGAGTCGAGGGTGCGGTCGTCGCCGAAGTTGTGCCACAGGCCGAGGGAGACGGCGGGGAGCTTGAGGCCGCTGCGGCCGGTCCTGCGGTACTCCATCGAGTCGTAGCGCTCGTCGCAGGCGCGGTAAAGGGAACGAATATTCACGGACTCTGCTTATCACGCGGGCGTGTCCGCCCCACCTCCCCGGTTCGTCCGGCGGGGCCGGTGCGCAGTAGTGTGGCGGCCGGGCGACAGGCCCAGGAGGGGCTGGTGTGCGATGAATCTGCGCGACCTGGTGTACGGGCTGTACTCCCGCAGGGTGGAACGCCGGCTGGACGTGGCGCAGGGCCCCAAGCACATCGGTGTGATCCTCGACGGCAACCGCCGGTGGGCCAAGGCGGCCGGCAGCACCACCGAGCAGGGTCACCAGGCGGGCGCGGACAAGATCGCCGAGATGCTCGGCTGGTGCGAGGAGACCGGCGTCGAGGTGGTCACCCTGTGGCTGCTGTCCACCGATAACTTTGACCGTCCCTCGGACGAACTGGTCCCGCTGCTCGGCATCATCGAGGACGCGGTGACCGGCCTGGCGGAGACCGGCCGCTGGCGGGTGCACCACGTGGGCACCATGGACCTGCTGCCGCAGCGCACCCAGACGGTGCTCAAGGAGGCCGAGCAGACCACCCGTACGGTCGGCGGCCTGCTGGTGAACGTGGCGGTCGGCTACGGCGGCCGCCAGGAGATCGCCGACGCCGTACGGTCGCTGCTGCACGAGCACGCCGGGCGCGGCACCACCATCGAGGACCTCGCCGGGATCCTGGACGTCGAACACATCTCCGAGCACCTCTACACCCGTGGCCAGCCCGACCCGGACCTGGTGATCCGCACCTCCGGCGAGCAGCGGCTGTCCGGTTTCATGCTGTGGCAGAGCGCCCACTCGGAGTACTACTTCTGCGAGGTTTTCTGGCCCGCCTTCCGCAAGGTGGACTTCCTGCGGGCGCTGCGCGACTACGCCGCCCGGCACCGGCGCTACGGGGCCTGAGAAGCCGTTTTCCGGACCTCCGACGGCCGGTTCCCGGCCATGTTTCGGCCGGTTTTGGGCTCGGAATGGCCGGTGAGCGGTCGGTGACCGCACGATGACCGTCGGATGACTGTCATATGCATCCGCATGGGCGGGGGTTTTCCAGGGCATATCACTGGCAGACCGGCATCCGGCCCATGGCTGCCGGTACCGCAGTTCGACCTCTCCCGAGGGGGTTCGTCCACACGTGGTGACCAGCAAGAACCGCCGTGATCACGACCGGCGCACATACGTACTCGACACCAGCGTGCTGCTCGCAGACCCCAATGCCTTCGCCCGGTTCGACGAGCACGAAGTGGTGCTTCCGGTCGTCGTGGTGACGGAGTTGGAGGCCAAGCGCCACCATCCCGAACTCGGCTACTTCGCCCGCCAGGCGTTGCGGCTGCTGGACGAGTTCCGGATCCGCTACGGGCGGCTCGACGCACCGATCCCGATCGGCGACGTCGGCGGCACCCTGCGCGTCGAGCTCAACCACTCGGATCCCGGGGTGCTCCCCGCCGGATTCCGGCTCGGTGACAACGACTCGCGCATCCTGGCGGTCGCCCGCAATCTCCAGGCCGAGGGGTACGACGTCACCGTCGTCTCCAAGGACCTGCCGCTGCGGGTGAAGGCGTCCTCCGTCGGCCTGCTGGCGGAGGAGTACCGGGCCGAGCTGGCGATCACGTCGGGCTGGACGGGAATGGAGGAACTGCTGATCGGCGCCGAGGAGGTGGACCGGCTCTTCGCGGAGGAGACGATCGACCTGCCGGCGGCGGACGGTATGCCGGTGCACACCGGCCTGGTGCTGCAGTCCGAGCGCGGCAAGGCGCTCGGCCGGGTCACCGAGGACGGCCGGGTGCGGCTGGTGCGCGGCGACCGGGAGGCGTTCGGCATCCACGGCCGCAGCGCGGAACAGCGGATCGCGCTCGACCTGCTGCTCGACCCCGACGTCGGCATCGTGTCGATGGGCGGGCGCGCGGGCACCGGCAAGTCGGCGCTGGCGCTGTGCGCGGGCCTGGAGGCCGTCCTGGAGCGCCGCCAGCACCGCAAGGTGATGGTCTTCCGTCCGCTGTACGCGGTCGGCGGCCAGGAACTGGGCTATCTGCCGGGCAGCGAGGCGGAGAAGATGAGCCCGTGGGCCCAGGCCGTCTTCGACACGCTGTCGGCGGTCACCTCCAAGGAGGTCATCGAGGAGGTCGTCTCGCGCGGCATGCTCGAAGTGCTGCCGCTGACCCACATCAGGGGCCGTTCGCTGCACGACGCCTTCGTGATCGTCGACGAGGCGCAGTCGCTGGAGCGCAATGTGCTGCTGACGGTGCTGTCGCGGATCGGCGCCGGATCGCGGGTGGTGCTCACCCACGACGTGGCGCAGCGCGACAACCTGCGGGTGGGCCGCTACGACGGCGTGGTGGCGGTGGTGGAGAAGCTGAAGGGCCATCCGCTGTTCGCCCACATCACGCTCAACCGTTCCGAGCGGTCGCCGATCGCGGCGCTCGTCACCGAGATGCTGGAGGACGGCGGGGCCTGACCGGGAGTCGGGACAGGATCCAGGCGCGGCCTGAAGTGTCCTGATTTACAGACTAATAGCGCGAGTTGAGGCTGCTGCGTCCCGCGGAAAGGGCGCAGCAGCTTAGCGTTTCAGGAAGCCCTGCGCAGAGATTTACCTCCGTCCGCAGCGTGTGAGCTTTGCCACTCAACCGGAAATTGCCGCGCGGCGTCCTCGTACGGCAGGGTGTGAGGCTGTCAGGCCCCGCTTATGGCACTCCTACACCTCCAGGGGCGTAGGAATTGACAGCACCACACAAATCCACATCGACCGCCATGAGCCGCCCGAGCAGCACGCGGACCTCCCGAGGGAGTTCGCACCGGGCCAGTGCCCCCGTGACCGACCGGCCCGTACGGCGGACCGGCAAGAAGGGGACCGTGCCAGGGGCACGATTTCGTCCGTGAGGTCACCAAACGGGCGATGCTGGAAGGAAACCGTGTGAGCCGGATCTCGGTCCGGGGATTCGCGGTGGCTTCGGCCACTGCGGTCACCACTGTGGGCGCCGTCGTCGGCGTCGCGTCGGGTGCCGACCAGGGCTCTTCCGAGCCCGTCGAGGCCGCTGGCACGACGACCCTCCTCGCGGACATTCCCGCTGGACAGCAAGTCCAGCAGGCTTCGCTGACCGAGCAGGTGCAGGCGCAGTCCGACGCCGCCGACGCCACGGCCAGGCAGACCGCCGAGCAGGACGCCCGCGTCCAGGCGGCCAAGGACGCCGCGGCCAAGAAGAAGGCGGCGGACGAGGCGGCGGCCAAGGAGAAGCTGCGCAAGCAGGAAGAGGCCGCGAGCAGGGGCGGCGGCGACTCGCGCGCGTCCTTCCCGGTCCAGGCGAGCTACACGATCGCCCAGGTCAAGGCGATGGCCCAGCAGATCGTCGGCGCCGACCAGTTCTCCTGCTTCTCCAACATCGTCACCCGCGAGAGCGGCTGGAACTACACGGCGACCAACCCGTCCTCGGGTGCGTACGGCCTGGTGCAGTCCAACCCCGGCTCCAAGATGGCCTCGGTCGCCTCCGACTGGCGGACCAACCCGGCCACGCAGATAAAGTGGGGCCTCAACTACATGAACAGCCGTTACGGCAGCCCTTGCGGCGCCTGGCAGTTCTGGCAGAGCCACAACTACTACTGAGCCGACCGGCGGTAGTGACGCACGACTTCCCGTGAGCCCCCGAGCCCCGCGCCCGGGGGCTCACGCGTGTCCGTGACGCCTCGCGCGGAAGGTTGATGCGGGAGGCAACCCTCCCGCCGAATACCATCGTCATCCTCAGCAGTTCCACAGCGACGGCCGACGGGGTCACGACGGGGCAGGGGAGAGCAATGCCGGACAAGCGCCACTGGAGCGCCGTGCTGGCCTCCGGGCTGGCCAACCTCGCCGGACGGATCGACGAACGCCAGGCATCGGTGAACGCGACCCGGGGGGCCGACGCGGTCATCGACGACATCATCCGCGACCCGCGGCCCGGCACCGGTGCCGAGGCCGAACCGGCACCGGACGGTACGGCACCGGCCGAGGACGCCGCCCCCGCGCCGGAAGCGGTGAAGACCGCCGCGCCCGCCACCCCCGCGGCCGTGCCCGTCCCCACCGCCGCGGTCAAGCCCACCGCCGTCTCCGTACCCGCGCAGCGCACCGCGCCGCCGCTCGCCGATCCGGTGGCGGCCGTGCCGTGGAGCATGCGGGTCGGCGCCGAGATCGGCTGGCGGCTGCTGGTGCTCGCGGGCACCGTCTGGGTGCTGATGCGGGTCATCGGCGCCGTCCAGCTCGTCGTGCTCGCCTTCACCGCGGGCCTGCTGATCACCGCGCTGCTCCAGCCGTTCGTGGCCCGGCTCAAGCGGCGCGGGGTGCCGCGCGGGGTCGCCACCGCGATGGTCTTCGTCGGCGGCTTCGTCATCATGGGCCTGGTCGGCTGGTTCGTGGTCTGGCAGGTGATGGACAACATCGACAATCTGTCCAGCAGCCTCCAGGACGGTGTCAACGAGGGCAAGAAGTGGCTGCTCAACAGCCCCTTCCATGTCACCGACGACCAGATCAACCAGGTCGCCAAGAACCTCCAGGCGGCGATCGGTTCCAACACCAAGGCGCTGACCGACGCCGGGCTCCAGGGCGTCACCGTCATCGTCGAACTGCTCACGGGCATGCTGCTGGCGATGTTCAGCACGCTGTTCCTGCTCTACGACGGGCCGAACATCTGGAACTGGTTCCTGCGGCTCTTCCCCGAGGCCGCGCGGGACGGGCTGGCCGGCGCCGGGCCGCGCGCCTGGCGGACGCTCACCCTGTACGTGCGCGGCACCGTGATAGTCGCTCTCATCGACGCCATCTTCATCGGCGTCGGCATCTTCTTCCTCGGTGTGCCGATGGCGGTGCCGCTGGCCGTCGTCATCTTCCTGTCGTCCTTCGTGCCACTGGTCGGCGCCGTCGCCTCCGGTTTCATCGCGGTCGTGGTCGCGCTGGTCACCGAAGGGCCGTTCACGGCGCTGATGGTGCTGGTCGTCGTGCTCGCGGTGCAGCAGATCGAGGGGCACATTCTTCAGCCCTTCATCCTCGGCCGCGCCGTCCGCGTCCACCCGCTGGCCGTCGTCCTCTCCGTCGCCGCCGGTTCCATGATCGCGGGGATCGGCGGGGCCGTCGTCGCCGTCCCCCTCGTCGCCGTCGGCAACACCGTGGTCGGCTATCTCCGCGCCCACGCCAAGGAGAAGGCTTTGGCTTTGGCCGCAGTCACGAACGAGCCCCACGGTGCCACCGCCTACGAGGTCGCCCCCGTCGCTCCCCCCGCCCCGGTCGAGCCCGAGCCCGAACCCCGCCTGACGGAAGAGGTCGCCCCGTAGGGGCGCGGGGAACTGCGCGGCCCGCCCCCACCGGGCCGGTGGTCGCACAAACAACAGTGTCTGCCCCGCTGGGGGCGGTTTTTGACCCGCAGGCCCGCGCGGGCTGAGCGCGCAGTTCCCCGCGCCCCTAAAAGACCTGACTCCCGCACTCCGCAGGAGACATCAGGCGCCCCGCCCCGGAGGGGCACCCTTTTTTCGTGAGCGAGCCGCAGGCTATTCCGTGCGGAGGCCGTCGGGGCGCATGAGGCGCCAGAGCGGCGGGAGGCTGAGGAGGGTGACGGCGAGGACGACGGCCGCACCGATGCCGCTCATTCGGGCGACGATCCCCCAGTCGACATGGAAAGCCTCGCCGACCATGGCGAGCAGCGCCGCGCCGAGCCCGATGCCGCCGGCACAGGCGAGGACGAGCCCGAGCGCGATCGGCACCGCCGTCTGCCAGAGCACGGACCAGGCGAGCGCGGTGCGCCGCGTCCCGAACGCGACCAGCACAGCCAGCAGCTTCTTCCGGTCACGCAACTGCTCCAGCATCGTCACCAGCAGGCTCGCCCCGATGAGCGCCATGGTGAGCGCGGCACCGACGAACAGCCCCCGCCGCAGCTGCGCGTATTGCGTCTGCGTCGTGAAATTGCTGACGCTGGAGACCTGGGCCTCGGGCCCGAGCGCGGCGCCGGTGTTGCGCAGGTATTCGACGGCGTCCTGTGTGCCGGGGTCGAGGTTGACCATGACCACGGTGGTCGGATCGGCGAGCCGGGACGCGTCGACGGCCTCGGGCGTCACGAAGACTCCCCAGTTGCGCTGGCCGCGCGGATCGGTCCGCGAGACGGCGGCCCGGGTCCCGGAGGGCAGCGTCCACAGCCGCGGGGTGCCGCGGTACGGCGTCGGACCGACGTTGAGGTCGAGCCGCTTGCCGGGCCGGGCGTACTTCGCGAGGTCCGCGTTGGGCGAGGGCCCGGCGAACCGGTCGGTGCTCGGTACGACATAGGCGCTGCCCGGCTTGCAGGAGCCGATCTCGGCCATCTGCCGCAGGGTGTCGCAGTCGCCGACCACCAGCGGGATGTACGCGACGTCCTGCCCATCGCGGAGCGTGGCCGCGTCGGGCTGGGTGGCCCGCGAGTCGGTGAAGCCGTAGGCGCGCGCCACCCCGGGCGTCGTCCTGACCTTCTCGGTGACCGCGGCGGCCTGCCGCGCGTCGGCGGCCGGCACATTGACAGTGGCCTGGATACGGGACGCGTCGGCGCCGGTGGCGTGGACGAACTGCCCGTCCACACTGGCGAAGAGCATCTGGAGCGCGATCGCCCCGGCGACGGCGACGGTGACGCCGCTGACCATCCGCGCGGCCGAGCCGTGGTTCAACTGGAGCCTGCGGATGGCCAGTTGCCAGGCGACCGGGCCGCCGCGCAGCCGGCCGACGACGGCCTCCACCACCCACGGCAGCACCGTGGTGACCCCGAAGAGCAGCAGGACGGCGCCGGTCGCCGTCTGGTACTCGTTGACGTGCGCGTCATTGCCGGTCACCGAGCCGAACAGCGGTACCAGCAGGGCGAGTCCGGCCAGCGGCACGAGAACCCGCCACCACAGGGTGCGCCGCCTGCCGAGACCGTGCCGTACGACGCCCAGCGGTTCGATCGCCGTGCCGCGCAGGCTGATCAGGGTGACGGCGACGGCCGCCAGCGGCACGACCAGCGCGATCAGTACGGTCAGCGCGGTGTTCGGCGTCATGTCGGACGGATAGGCGCTGATGTCGTGGATGGTGACGTGCGCGGCCAACTGCCGTCCGGCGAAGAAGAATCCGGCGCCCGCGCCGAGCCCGAGCACGGACCCGAGCAGCGCCTCGCCCGCGGCGATCCTGCGGGTGGTGCGGATGTCGGCGCCGACCAGCCGCAGCGCCGCGAGCCGCCGGTCCCTGCGCTCGCCGCCGAGCCGTACGGCCGTGCCGACGAAGACCGCGACCGGCAGCAGCAGCACCACCAGCATGATGATCAGCAGCAGGTCGAGCACCGGGGTCAGCGCGTCGGAGGTGATGTGCTCGCCGAAGCCGGTGATCCGTTTGGCGTTGCCGTGCTGGTAGTCCGCGTCGCGGGCGGTGAGTCTGTCGCTGCCCGCGTAGTACATCAGCTCGTTGGGGCCCATCAGCCCGGCGTGCCCGATGGTGCCGGTGTCCCTGTACGGGATGCGCTCGCGCAACAGCGGTGTGGAGCGCAGCAGTTCGCGCAGCGCGGGGGAGACCACCATGTCGCCGGCGCCCGGCAGTTCGGCGACCCCCGGCGGCACCGCCGGCTTCGCGCCCTCGGCCTTCAGCAGCGCGCCGCCGACCTGCTGCCCGTGCCATACGGTGCCGACGTCGGCGATCAGCAGCGACTTCCCGGACGGCTTCGCGACATACGCGGCGGCGCTGGTGTCGCGCGCCTGCCGCTTGTGCTCCCGGGAGTTGAGCGTGGCCGGTACGGCGGCCGCCAGCAGCAGCAGGGCCACCCCGAGCCCGACGCCGACGGCGGTCAGCACCGTACGGGTCCAGCCCTCGCGTCCGCCGCCGGCGGCGAAGCGCGCGCCCAGCGCCAGATCGCGGGCCCAGACGCGGACGCCGGCGGGCCGCTCGGGAGCCGGGGCCGGAGCGGGCGCGGAACCGTACGCCAGCCGCCCGCTCACGCGGCCCGCTCCATGTCGCGCGACTTGCCGTCGCGGACGACGATCTCCCGGTCGGAGTACGCGGCCACGCGGGCCTCGTGGGTGACCAGGACGACGGCGGCGCGGGTGTCGTGCGCGGCCTCGGTGAGCAGCCGCATCACGCGTTCGCCGTTGAGCGAGTCCAGCGCGCCGGTCGGCTCGTCCGCGAACACCACCCGCGGCCCGGACACCAACGCCCGTGCCACGGCGACCCGCTGGCCCTGCCCGCCGGAGACCTCGCCGGGCCGCTTGCCCGCCACATCGGCGACCTCGAGGCGGTCCAGCCACAGCGCGGCCTGCTTCTCGGCGGCCCTGCGCTTGGTGCCGCTCAGCCGCATCGGCATCGCGACATTCTCCAGGCAGGTCAATTCCGGTACGAGCTGGCCGAATTGGAAGACGAAGCCGAAGTCGGCGCGGCGCAGCGCGCTGCGTTCGCCGTCGGACATGCCCGCCATGGAGCGGCCGTCGTAGCGCACATCGCCGGCGTCGGCGCGGACGATGCCGGCCAGGCAGTGCAGCAGCGTCGACTTGCCGGACCCCGAGGGACCCATCACGGCGACCACTTCGCCGGGCCTGATGGAGAAGTCGGCGCCGTCCAGCGCCGGGGTGGGACCGTAGGACTTGCGCAGTCCGGTGGCGGTCAGCAGCGGCTCGGCCGGCGCGGTCATCGGGCCACCTCCGCCGCGAGCTGGCCCAGCCGGGCACTGGTCAGTTCCAGCCACCGCAGGTCCGCCTCCAGATGGAACAGGGCGTGGTCGCAGATGAGTTGGTCGGCGAGGTCGCCCGCGGTCTTGCGCCGGGTCAGCTCGCGCATCAGCCGCAGGTGCTCGGCGCGCTGGGTGTCCAGCAGATCGGCCGCCGGGCGGCCGGTGAGCAGCGCCAGCACGACCTTGGTGTAGAGCGTGGTCTGGAGGTACGGCTCGGGCTTCTCCGGCTGCGCGAGCCAGGACTCGACGTCGGTGACGCCCGCGTCGGTGATGGCGTACCGCTTGCGTTCCGGGCCGCCGCCCGCCTCTATGCCGTCGACCTCGACGAGACCGTTCTTGAGCAGCCGCGCCATGGTCGAGTACACCTGCCCGTACGCGAGCGGCCGGTCGTGCCCGAAGCGTTCGTCGAAGGCGCGCTTGAGGTCGTATCCGTGGCGCGGTCCGGATTCCAGGAGCCCGAGGAGGGCGTGGCCGATTGACATGCGGGGAACACTACACCATGGGTATACATGGTGTGTATACCCATGGTGAGGAGTGCCGGGAGGCCCGTCAGGGGGCCTCCCGGCGGTCGTGCGGCGGCCCGCTCAGCCGCCCGGCGCACCCTCCGTACCTTCCGTACCCTCGGCGTTCTCAGCGCTCTCGGGCTGCTTCGGGGGCCGGCCCCGGCGCGGGATGGGCCGGGCCGCCGACGGCAGCCGGCCGGCCTCGGCCAGGGCGCGGCGGAGCAGGAATTCGATCTGCGCGTTGGTGCTGCGCAGCTCGCCCGCCGCCCACGACGCGAGCGCGTCGTGCACGGCGGGGTCGAGCCGCAGCAGCACCTGCTTGCGGGCGCGGGCGCGAGCCGCCGGCCGCTCGGCAGGCGCCTCGTCGGACGTGGTCACTGGTAAAGAGTGCCCGTGTTCAGCACCGGCTGCGCGGCACGGTCGCCGCACAGCACCACCAGCAGATTGCTCACCATGGACGCCTTGCGCTCCTCGTCCAGCTCCACGATCCCCTGCTCGGCGATCCGCGCGAGCGCCGACTCCACCATGCCCACCGCGCCGTCCACGATGGTCTGCCGGGCCGACACGATCGCGCCCGCCTGCTGCCGCTGGAGCATCGCCGAGGCGATCTCCGGGGCGTAGGCGAGGTGCGTGAAGCGCGACTCGATGATCTTCACGCCGGCCGCCTCGACCCGCGCGGCGATCTCCGCCGACAGCCGCTCGGTGATGTCCTCCGAATTGCCGCGCAGCGACAGAGCCTGCCCGTCGTGGGCGTCGTACGGGTAGTTGGTCGCGATGTGCCGGACGGCGGTGTCGGTCTGGATGCCGACGAACTTCACGAAGTTGTCCACCTCGAAGACCGCCTGCGCGGTGTCCCTGACCTGCCAGACCACGACCGCGGCCAGCTCGATCGGGTTGCCGTAGGCGTCGTTGACCTTGAGCACCGCGGTCTCGTGGTTGCGCAGCCGGGTGGAGATCTTGCGGCGGCTGGTCAGCGGATTCACCCAGCGCAGCCCGTCCTGCCGGATGGTGCCCTGGTAGCGCCCGAACAGCTGGCACACCCGCGCCGAGCCCGGCGCAACCTGGGTCAGGCCGAAGAGCGTGACGAAGGCGACGAGGACGATCACGATCCCCACCGCGATCATCGTGCCCGCCAGCGCGCCGCCCTGGCCGTTCGCGCGCGCCCCGCCCGCGACGACCAGGCCCGCGCCACCCGCGATCACCAGCAGCGCGAGCAGCAGGAAGGGCAGACCCGGCATACCGACCGCGCGCCGCTCCTGCACCCGCGGCGCGGGCATCTCCGGTACGTCCGGCGCTCCGGCCGCGGGCTGAATCTGCTCCGACATGGCGTGTTCCCCGTTCCCCTGGAAGTGTCTATCAAAGTGTTAGCACATTTTCAGGGACCCATGCACCCCGGGACACGATGCAGCCCCGGGCACGGGACATGATCACGTGCCTCGGGGCTGCGCTTCGGTGGGCGGACCGGCTCGCGGCCGAGCGGGTCAGCTCTTCACGGCCGCGGCGATCCGGTCGCCGATGCCCTGGTCGATGCTGCGCCAGTACGTCAGCGCCCGCTCCAGCACCGGCGCGCTCACGCCGTCGCGGAGATGGCCGGCCACATTCCCGACCAGCCGCTCGCGCGCCGCGTCGTCCAGCACCTCGCGCACCATCGTGCCCGGCTGCCCGAAGTCGTCGTCCTCCGCGTGCAGCGCGTACGCCTCCCGCACCATCTCGCCGGCCGCCTGCCAGCCCGCGATCTCCCCGTACGCCTGTGGCGAAGCGGCGGGCCCGCCGTAGGAGTTGGGCGCGTACGGCGCGCCGGTGTTGGCCGGCTCGTACCGCATCGGGCCGTCCTTGGCATAGGAGTTGACCGGCGAGTGCGGCCGGTTCGGCGGCAGCTGCGCGTAGTTGGGCCCGATCCGGTAGCGGTGCGTGTCGGGGTACGAGAAGAGCCGGCCGAGCAGCATCTTGTCCGGCGACGGGCCGATGCCCGGCACCATGTTCGCGGGCTCGAACGCGGCCTGCTCGATGTGCACGAAGAAGTCCTCCGGATTGCGGTCCAGCGTCATCCGGCCGACCTCGATCAGCGGGTAGTCGCCGTGCGGCCACACCTTCGTCAGGTCGAACGGGTTGAAGCGGTAGTCCGCCGCGTCCTCGAACGGCATGACCTGCACGTACAGCGTCCACGACGGGTGCTCGCCCCGGTCGATGGACTCCCACAGGTCCTGCCGGTGGTAGTCCGCGTTCTCCCCGGCCAGCGTGTCGGCGTCCGCCTGTGTCAGGAAGTCGATGCCCTGGTCGGTCTTGAAGTGGTACTTCACCCAGAACTTGGTGCCGGCGCCGTTGATCCACATGTACGTGTGGGAGCCGTAGCCGTTCATGTGCCGGTACGACTTGGGGATGCCGCGGTCGCCCATCAGCCAGGTCACCTGGTGCGCCGACTCCGGCGACAGCGTCCAGAAGTCCCACTGCATGTCGTTGTCGCGCAGCCCGTTGTCCGGGCGGCGCTTCTGCGACCTGATGAAGTCCTGGAACTTGATCGTGTCCCGCACGAAGAACACCGGGGTGTTGTTGCCCACCAGGTCGTAATTGCCGTGCTCCGTATAGAACTTCAGCGCGAAGCCGCGCGGGTCTCGCCAGGTGTCCGGGCTGCCCTGCTCGCCCGCCACCGTCGAGAACCGCGCCAGCATCTCCGTCCGCCGCCCCGGCTGGAACAGGTCCGCCCGGGTGAACTGGCTGACGTCGTTGGTCACTTCGAACCGGCCGTACGCGCCGCTGCCCTTGGCGTGCACCACCCTTTCCGGGACGCGCTCCCGGTTGAACTGGGCCATCTTCTCGATCAGATAGTGATCCTGCAGCAGGATCGGCCCGTCGGGCCCCACGGTCAGCGAATGTTCATCGCTCTCCACCGGGATGCCTGCGTTGTTCGTCGTGTACGGGGTGGCCATCGAGAGTCTCCTCCCGCTCGGGAATGCCGTCCGGCCGGGCTGCTACCCACACTCCCACCGAACGTGCTTCCCGGCACGTTGAGCGATCGTGAGGTGACGTTAGGTGATCGGACACCCTCTTCCGCGAGTGCGGGTACGGTGCCTGGTACGTGGGAGCCCTCACTCCGTATGCGTACCGTCCTTGCCCCTTTTTTGCCGCCCTCTCGCCTCCGGGCGCTTAGACCCGGTGTCGACAGTCGATCGTGCTCGGCCGCTCGTTCCTCACGGCCTGTGCGCGTTCTCCCTTTCGACACCGGCGCGCCCTTCGGCTCGATGGCTACACGGTGCCTGCTTGGTCCGTGGAGGCACCGCTCACAGCGGCAGCTCGAACCACACCACCTTGCCCGCGCCCAAGCGGGTCGCGCCCCAGCGTTGGGCCATGCGGTTGACGAGGTAGAGGCCGCGGCCGCCCTCCTCCTCGGGGGCCGCGTGCCGCATGCGGGGGAGCAGCGGCGCGTCGTCGCCGACCTCGCAGCGCAGGACGTCCGTACGGAGCAGGCGCAGGGTGATGGGCCGCTCGGCGTACCGCACCGCGTTGGTGACGATCTCGCTGACCAGCAGCTCGGCGGCGTCGGACTGCTCCTCCAGGTCCCAGCGGCGCAGCGCCTGGCGGATCAGGCGGCGGGCGCGGCCGGGCGTCTGGGGGTGCGGCTCCAGGAACCAGTAGGCGACGTCGCTGGGCGAGATCCCGTCGAAGCGGGCGGCCAGCAGCGCGATGTCGTCGTCGCGGTCGCCGGGGCCGAGGATCTCCAGCACCTCGTCGCACAGCGGCTCCAGCGGCGGCGGCGAGACGACGCTGGCGGCGTCGTGCAGCCGCTCGCGCAGCAGCTCGATGCCGCCCCAGACGTCGCGGCTGCGGGACTCCACCAGACCGTCGGTGTAGAGCAGCAGCGTCGCCCCGGCGGGGGCGGGCAGCTCGACGGCCTCGAAGGGCACACCGCCGACGCCGATCGGCGCGCCGGGCGGCACCCGGAGCACTTCGGCGAGGCCGTCGGCGTGCAGCAGCACGGGCGGCGGGTGGCCGGCGTTGGCGACGACCAGGCGGTGCGCGATCGGGTCGTAGACGGCGTAGACGCAGGTCGCCATCCGGTCCTGGCCAAGCCGCTGGGCCTGTTCGTCCAGGTGGTAGAGGACTTCCTGCGGTGCGAGGTCGAGCCCGGCCAGGGTCTGCACGGTGGTGCGGAGCTGGCCCATGATCGCCGCGGACGTCATGGAGTGGCCCATCACGTCACCGACGACGAGGGCGACCCGGCTGCCGGGCAGCGGGATCGCGTCGTACCAGTCGCCGCCGACCCGGGCGGACTCGGCCGCCGGAAGGTATCTGCTGGCCAGCTGCACACCGGTGGGCTGCGGCAGCGAGTCCGGCAGCATCTCGCGCTGGAGGGCGTCGGCGATGTACGCCTCGCGCCCGTACAGCACCGCCTTGTCGACGCCCAGCGCGGTGTGGGTGGCCAGCTGCGCCGCCACCAGCAGGTCGTCGGGCTCGAAGGGGGAGCGGTCGGCGCGCCGCAGCAGCACGGCCGCGCCGATCACCCGGCGCCGGCCGCGCAGCGGCGCGAGCAGGGCGCGGCGGCCGGTCGGCAGGCCCGGCAGCGGGGTGTCGGAGCGCTCGGGCCGCCCGAGGAGTTCGGCGAGCGCGTCGGCGGCCCGCGGCGACTCCGCGAACACCGGCCGCACCCCGCGCAGCACCTCGGCCAGCGGCCCGTCGAGCAGCACGGCGATGGACTCGGCGGCGCCGCCGTACGAGGACTCCAGGGCGGGCAGCAGCGGCGCCGCGCCGACCGGGGCGGTCGCGCTCTCCAGCGGGTCGCCGGGCTCCTCCAGGCCGCCGTCCGCGCGCCGCAGGCGCAGCCGCAGCGGGCCCGAGGGGCGTTCGTCGCCGACCGGCAGCGGGTCGCGCAGATAGACCAGGATGGCGTCGGCGAAGGCGGGCACCGCCGAGCGGCACAGGCCCAGCAGGATCTCGTCGAGGTCGAGACCGCGGGCGATCCGCCGGGTGGCGGCGCCCACGTACCGCAGCCGGTCGGCCTCGGGGCCGGTCTGCGCGGGCATCGGGATGCGCATCCCCACAGAATCCTCGTCGCCGGGGTGTCCCGCCGCTTCCAGCGGCGTGCCGCGCGGCGGGGTGCTGACGAAGGAGGCCAGCGACTCGCCCTCCTGCGGTGTCGTCCAGCCCGATCCCGCGGCCGGTCCCGGGTCCAGGCCCTGCGGCACGGGAGGCGCCGGTACGTCCGGCAGGTGCGGCTCCGCCCCGGCCGTGGGACCCGCCGGCCCCCGCTGCGTATCCGGCACGCCGCTCACCCCGCCCACCCCGTCGGCCACGTCGTCTTCGTCGTGCTCGTCGTACTGGTCGTGCTCTTTGTCCTCGCCGTACTGCTCACCGTGCTGATCGCCGTACCGCCCGTCGGGCCCGCCCGCCCCGCCGGACTCCTCGTGCCGCTCGTGCTGCTCGTGCGGACGCGCCGATCCCGCGTCTCCGCCGGGTATGGCGTCGGGCCGCCGCTCGCCGTGCCGGTCCCGGGCCGGACCGGAGTCCCGCGCCGGACCGAAGTCGCGGGCGGCGCGGGGCAGCTCCTGGTGACCGGGCTGCTCGGCGGGCGCCGCGCCCTCGGGCACGGCGAAGCCGCCGCGCGGGTCCGGTGGCGGCGCGGCATGGTTCCTGGGCGGGCGGGGCGGGTCCGTGGTCACGCGAGTCGTTCCATCCGTCTGAGCGCCACGCGCTGGCCGCGGCGGGTCGGGCCTGGTCAGGCGCGTCGGCAGGAAAGGAAGATCTGCTCCTCCGGCGGCACGTCGATGCTCGCCGGTGCGTAGGCGTACGAATCCTCCTTGATCACCTCGAAGCCCGCGTCCGCGACGACTTGGAGCAGTTCGTCCCGTAGATAACCGGATACCCGGATCGTGTGACCGAGGAACGGAATCGCCACATAGTCCACATCCGCCTCCACCATCGACAGGGCGAGCAGCCCGCCCGGCTCCAGCAGGGCGTGGATCGACCGCAAGGTGGTGGGGACCTCGTCGCGCGGCAGCATCAGCAGCGAGAAGAAGGCGGCGACGCCCGCGAAGCTGCCCGCGGCCAGCGGGCCGCTGTCACCGGCGATGTCCGCGATGTCGGCCTGGAGGAAGTCGGCCTCCGGCACATTGGCCCGCGCCTGCGTGAGCATCCCGGGGGACAGGTCGATACCGGTGACCCGCAGCCCGCCCTCGGCCAGCTGCCGCGCCGTCGGCAGTCCCGTACCGCAGCCGAGGTCCAGCACCCGGGCGCCCGCGGGCAGCGATTCGACGAGCCAGTCGCCGGCCTGGATCTGGCCGTCCTTGTGGGGGAACGCCTCGTCGTACCGGTCGCCGATCGCGTCGAACGCCTCGGCCTGGCCGATGCGGTCCCTGCCCTGTTCGTCGGCAGGGGGGATCCCCATGTGCTCGTAGCCGCCGGTTCCCACTGCTCCCGGGCCTCCCTGACTGCTCTCTCCGCCGGTGGTGCCGGCGATGGTGCTGACGGTGACGGTGTGGTGACGACGATGCCGGCACCGGCTGTGACGTAGCGTCAAACTCTAGGCCGAGATCGGCAATTGTGCAGTCTTCCGGAGCACGATCCTACGGTTGGCGGTCAAGGGTGCCACACGCGGCTCCGCCGCACACGGCGAAGCCCGGGCCGCCGCTCACGACGGCGGGCGGTCCCAGTCCGCCGGCAGCGCCGGGACCGGCCACGACGGGTCGGGACGCCAGTCCTGCCAGCCGTCGCGGAAGGGCGGCCCCCACGTCCTGATCACTCCCGCCGCGCGCTCGCCGGCCCGCCGCACCCGCGCCGCCGACTCCGCCGTCATCAGCCCGTCCGCCTGCGCCTGGGCGAATTCGTCCTCGTCCAGCCAGCGCCAGCTGCGGTCCGGGTGGACCGAGATGTCCAGGAAGTGATCTTCCGAATCCACCCCGCCCGACCAGCGCCGCCGGGGCTCTTCAAGATTCACATACCAGCTCTTGAACCGCCACCCGGGCTCCCAGAACAGCCACACCGACCACGGCTCGCCCGGCCGCGCCAGCTTCAGCACCCCGGTGCCGAACCACTGCTCGACCCGCCGCGCCCGCGGCTTGACGTACCGCGTCGCCAGCGGCTCGCGGTGCACCGGCGTGCCGTCCGCGAGCACCGGCTTCACACAGGCCGTACCGGGCGCCATCCACACCGCCAGCAGCTCCGCGTCGTCCCGCACCACGGTCACCGGACGGCAGATGTGCACCTCGTCCGTGCCGTTGCCGCGGTAGCGCCACAGCACCTGGTCGCCGGGCGTCCAGAAGGGGTGCGCCCCGGCGCGGATCGAGAGGTCGGCATCGGCTGTCATGAACAGAGTTTACGGAACCACTGTTACGGATGTGCTGCCGATCAACGGCTGCCCGGTGAGTCGGCCTCCCGCCGCTACGGGTGCGTCATCCGCAGCACGTCCAGCGCCTCGTCCAGCTGCGCCTCGGTCAGCAGCCCGCGGTCGACGTAGCCGGACTCGATCACCACCTGCCGGATCGTCTTCCGCTCGGCGAGCGCCTGCTTGGTGACCTTCGCGGCCTCCTCGTACCCGATGTACCGGTTCAGTGGGGTCACCACGGACGGCGAGGACTCGGCGTACTCGCGGGCCCGCTCGGCGTGCGCGGTGATGCCGTCCACGGTCCGGTCGGCGAGCAGCCGGGTGACGTTGGCGAGCAGCCGCACCGACTCCAGGATGTTGCGGGCGATCACCGGCAGCATCACGTTCAGCTCGAAATTGCCCGCCGCGCCGGCCATGGCGATCGTCGTGTCATTGCCCGTGACCTGCGCGGCGACCATCAGCACCGCCTCGGGGATCACCGGATTGACCTTGCCGGGCATGATCGACGAGCCGGGCTGGAGGTCGGGCAGGCTGATCTCGGCCAGGCCGGTACGGGGTCCCGACGACATCCAGCGCAGGTCGTTGGCGATCTTGGTCAGGCCGACCGCGATGGTCCGCAGCTGCCCCGAGGTCTCCACGATGCCGTCCCTGGCGCCCTGCGCCTCGAAGTGGTCGCGCGCCTCGGTCAGCGGCAGCCCGGTCGTCCGCGCCACCTCCGCGATCACCGCGGCCGGGAAGCCGGCCGGTGTGTTGATGCCGGTGCCGACCGCCGTGCCGCCCAGCGGCAGCTCCGCCAGCCGCGGCAGCGCGGAGCGCAGCCGCTCGATCCCGTACCGCACCTGCGCCGCGTAGCCGCCGAACTCCTGGCCGAGCGTGACCGGCGTGGCGTCCATCAGATGGGTGCGGCCCGCCTTGACGACGGTGGCGAATTCCGTCGCCTTCGCCTCCAGGGATTCCGCCAGCCGGGTGAGTGCCGGGACGAGGTCACCGGTCACCGCGGCCGTGGCGGCGATGTGGATGGAGGACGGGAAGACGTCGTTGGACGACTGCGAGGCGTTGACGTGGTCGTTGGGGTGCACGTCACGGCCGAGCCGCTCGGTGGCCAGCGTCGCGATGACCTCGTTGGTGTTCATGTTGGACGAGGTGCCGGAACCGGTCTGGAACACGTCGATCGGGAAGTGGTCGTCCCAGCGGCCGTCCGCGACCTCGGCGGCGGCCTCCTGGATCGCCTCCGCGGTGTCCTCGTCCAGGACGCCCAGTTCCGCATTGACCTTCGCCGCGGCGGCCTTGATCCGGGCCAGCGCCTGGATGTGCGCCCGCTCGATCCGCTGCCCGGAGATCGGGAAGTTCTCCACCGCCCGCTGCGTCTGCGCCCGCCATTTCGCCCCGGCGGGCACCCGTACCTCGCCCATCGAGTCGTGCTCGATCCGGTATTCGCTCATGCCTATAACAGTGCCCGGGAGCACCGAAGTGTTCCCGGGCACTGTCACGGTCGCGGGCATCCGTACGGACCCCGGTACGGATCCCGCATCAGGCGGGCATCGCCAGCCTGCCGTCCCCTCCTTCCGGCGACTCCTGCGACTCCCGCGCTTCCCGCTCCTCGCGGGCCGCCCGCGCCGCCGCCCTGCGGTCGGCGAGCAGCCGGTCGAGCGCCGGCGCGCCCGGCCCGCAGAAGACGATCAGCAGCAGCGTCCAGCAGAAGAAGACCGCCGCCTCGCCGCCGTTCTCGATCGGCAGCAGCGCCCGGTGCTGGTGGACGTCGAAGTACGCGAACGCCATCGAGCCCGAGCCGAGCAGCGCGGCCGGCCTGGTCGCCAGGCCGAGCAGCACCAGCGCGCCGCACGCCAGCTGGATCAGCGCCGCGTACCAGCCGGGCCAGCGGCCCGCCGGCAGCTCCGCGGTGTCCAGCACCCCGAAGAGCGACGCCACCCCGTGGCAGGTGAACAGCAGCCCGACGACGGCGCGGAAGGCGCCGAGCGCGTACGGCCGCCCCCGGTCGAGCCGGTCCGACACGGTGGCGCCGCGCGTCCCGTGCCCGCGGACCGTCACTGGTAGACCCCGAACTCGTACAGCGAGTACCCCCAGCCCGAGCCGCGGGCCGTGCCCAGGACACGGACGTAGCGGCCGGTGCCGTTGACGTCGAGGTCGTCGATGTCGCCGTTGCCGTCCGTCACGGACGTCACCGTCGTCCAGTTCTGCCCGTCCTCGGACGTCTGGATGTCGTACGCCTTGCCGTACGCCGGGTCCCAGGCGAGCTGGACGTGCTTGAAGGTGGTCGAGGTGCCCAGGTCCACCTGGAGCCACTGGGGGTCGCTCCAGTCGCTCGCCCAGCGGGTGTCGAAGCGGCCGTCCACCGCGCTCGCCGCCGCGCACGGGCAGCCGCCGGTCGGGTCGGTCTGGAAGGACGAGGCCGTCGCGGGCTTGCCCTGCGCGACATTCACGCCGTCCGGCTTCGGCGGCACGATCTTCACCGACTTCGAGCCGTAGCCGACATTGCCGTGGTCGTCGGTCGCCTTGATGTACACCTTGTACACGCCGGTCTTGGCGGGCGCCTTCGCGGTGAACGTGCCGCCGCCGCCCTGCTGGCCGTCCGCCGGGTTCAGGGCGCCGTTGTTGTCCACGTAGATGCTGCTGTACAGCACCTGGTACGTGATCGGGTCGTTCTCCGGGTCGGTCGTGGTGCTGTGCACGGTCAGCGTGCCGCCGGCCGGGACACCGGTCGTGGCGTCGTCCACGCTCATGTCCGCCACCGTCGGCGGCAGATTGTCGCCGGAGGTGTCACCGCCGTACGCGCGCTTGACCGCGTAGTACGAGGCGCGCTTGAGGCCCTCGGGGACGAGGTTGAACCAGATGCCGCCGAAGTCGTGCTCGGTGCCGTAGTGGAAGAGCGTCGCGCCGAGCGCCACCCCCGGGTGGTCGGTCACGCAGTTCCAGGCGCTGGTGTAACCGTCCGCCTTCTGCTGGTCGGTGGCCTCGTCCGGTACGCCGTTGGCGTCGTTCGGCACCTCCCACGAACCGGCGGGCCCGCCCTCGGTGATGATGTACGGCTTGTCGTAACCGCCGCTCTCCCAGGCCGACTTGACGTTGCAGACGTCCTTGTAGGAGTTGACCGCCAGCAGGTCCAGGTCCGGGGTGTTCTTCTTGTAGTACGGCCACGCGCCCGTCCAGGCGTCGGTGGAGGTCACCGGGTGGTTCGGGTCGGCGGCGTGCACGGCCTTCGACAGGTCGTTGACGAAGCTGGTGTAGGCGTTGCGCTCCTGCTCCAACTGGTCGCCGCTGTAGCAGTTCTGGAGCCCGAGCACCGACTCGTTGCCGACGTCCCACATCAGCACGCCCGGGTTGTCCTTGTAGGTGTTCACCCACTTCGGGAACTCGGCCAGCATGTCGTTCTTGTACGTGGTGTCCGTCAGGTAGTCCACGCAGCCGCCCGAGCCGGGACCGCCGCCGGGCTGGAGCCAGAAGCCGGCGATCACTTTGATGCCGTTGGCCGCCGCCGCGTCGAACAGCGGCGCGCTGGTGGCGTCGGTGCCCCAGGTGCGGATGGTGTTGACGCCCATCCGCTTGAGGTCCGGCAGGTCGGCGGCGGCCTCCGACGGCTGCGGCCCCCAGGTGAGCCCCTTGACCGTCCACGGCGAACCGTCCACGGTCAGCTGCCAGTTGCCCTGCGAACCGGTCACCTTCACGACGCTGCCCGCCGCCTGCGCGGCCGGCGCCTGGGCGACGGCGATGCCGGTGGCGACCAGTCCCGCCGCGGCGACCGGGACCAGCGCCCGCCTGGCCCTCCTGCTGAACGTACGGGTGCGCATGGTGTCCTCCGATGCGAAGCGGCGGTACGGGTCGTGCGGGGTGTGCGGGGCGTGCGTGCGCCCGGGCCCGGTCACGGGTAGCTCACCAGGTAGGAGATACCGGAGTTGGTGTTGTTCACCGGGTCGCCCGTCTCGTTGACGACATGGCTGATCGTGCCGTCGTTGCCGAGCGAGACGGTGACCATGTCGTGCAGCCGCACCCCGGGCGCGTCCGGCACCCGCAGCGCGCTGTCGGCGACCACGGACGGGTCGGCGAGGAACAGGCAGTAGCTGCCGAGCCCCCACGCCTCGTGCGTGCCGACCGAGTCCGCCACCTGGTAGGCGGCGTAGCCGTTGCGCGAACCGTCCTTCCAGGCGGCCTGGTTGGGCGGGTCGTACGGCATCTCGTTCTGGAAGAAGTACGTACGGCCGCCGTCGCCGTTCCAGAGCACCTCCGCCTTCTGGTGGTGCTCGACGAACAGGCCGTACATCGTGACGCGGGCGCCGTTGACGACCAGGCCGGTGTCGCTGGTGTTGACGTCCCAGCCGACGCCGTTGCCGTGGTCGGCGCGCCACAGCCACAGATTGTCGCCGATCACGTCGGAGCTGTTGATCTCGACGCTGACCGTCGCCTTGCCGGCCTGCGCGCCGCCGATCCGCACGAACACGTCCTGGAGCAGCGTCGGATCGCCGCTGTGGCTGCCGCCGGCGCCCTGCGGGCCGACCCGCACCAGCACCTCGGAGTTGGTGGCGCCCGCGTCGATCAGCAGCCCGGAGATCTTCACGCCGTCCACGTCGGCGACCGACAGCGCGGTCACGCCGCCGGCGGGCAGCAGGGTCGCGATGCCCAGGCCCAGCACGATCGTGCCCGCCCGGGTGACCTCGATCGGCGCGTCCAGCGTGTACACGCCGGGGGTGACCAGCAGGTGCTTGCCCTGCGCGAGGGCCGCGTTGATGTCCGCGGCGGATTCGCCCGGCTTGGCGATGTGGAAGTCGGTCAGCGGGACCGACTCGCCGCGCGGGCCGCCCGCCCAGGTGACACCGCGCGCGTTCGTCGCGAGCGCGGGCACGAACACCTGGTAGGCGCCGGACCCGTCCACGTACAGGAACGGCTTCTCGCGGACGACCGGGGCCGAATCGACCACCGTGTGCGAGGGGTCGGGGAAATTCTGCGGGGGCGCGCCGTCGACGCCGACGAAGACCATGTTCCAGACCGAGCCGGCCCATTCGCCGAGCGTGCTGTTGCGGGTCAGCCACTGCTGCTGCGAGCCGGACACGACCCGGCCGTCCACCTTGCAGTCGGCCATGAAGCCGCCGCTGGCCCAGCCGTCGTAGCCGTTCCACAGCGGCACTTCGCCGCGGATGTGCACCCGGCGCAGCGGGGCGGCCTGCGACACCGCCCAGCGGTTGGTGCCGTTGGTGGGCGTGACCGACAGGTTCTCGGCGCTGCGCCAGAAGTTCTGCGTCGCGTTGCCCTGCATCCAGTCGGCCTCGACGTGCACCAGGCCGTGGATGTCGACGTCGTCGGGGGACAGGCCGAGGCCCGCGACATGCGTGTAGAAGCCGACGTTGACGTCGAGCCCGTCGTAGGTGCCGGGCTTGAACAGCAGCGCGTAGCGGTCGGTGCCGAACTGGTTGGACTCCTGGCGGGAGAAGACGTCGGAGACCTTGGCCTGGATGTCGGCGATCGCCATGGACGGGTCGAAGACCAGGACGTTGGGCCCGAAGTCGGGTGCGTCGGCGGCGCTTTGGGTCGCCGTACGGGACGGGGTGGCGCTTTCCGTACGCGGCGTACGGGCCGAGGCGCGGCCGGCGAGTGCCGGGGTGGCGGTGAGGGCGGCCAGCGCGCCGAGGGCCGCGCGCCGGGACCAGCGGGGAGTGGTGTCGGGGGCTTGCTGGGTCTGCTCGGTGGGGGGATGTGCGGGGAAGTTCATGGATCACCTGTGTGTTGGGGGGACAGGTCTTCCGGAGAGCGCTCTCCCGCGAGGCCGCGAAGGCCCCGGCCCGCGGGAGAGCACGGTGTTCCGGGAGTTAGGGCAGTTCGTAGTTCTGGTTCAGCGCCGCGCCCTTGCCCGGCTGCGACTGGTCGTAACCGCGGGCGTCGCACTGGAGCCCGCCGTTGATGCAGTGGGTGACCAGCGCGTTCAGCGTCGCGTCGTCCCAGTCGTTGAAGAAGTCGTAGTGGAAGGAGAAGCCCTGGCCACTGGAGAGATGCACCTGCGACATGTCGCCATTGACCGGCCAGGCCATCTTGAACTCGATCATCGGCAGGGCCACCGGGTGGTCGGCCGGGCAGACGTTCTGGTTCGCGCCCGACGCGATCGGATACGCCATGTGGCTCTTGTGGTCCGGCGTGTCCAGGTGGATTCCGTCCCAGCAACTCGGCGCCTGGAGCCGGATGTTGAGCTGGGTGTCAGGGGTGTTCGGGCAGGACACCGGGATGTTCCAGTTGTGGTAACTGGTCCCGCACTCCCAGCCCTCGACCGTGCCCTTGAGGTGCTGGAACTCGTCCTGCGTCTGCGACGGGCTGCCGACGACGAAGCGCAGGCCCTTGGGGAACGGGCGCACGCTGGTGTAGTCGTTGACCGACGACTTGTAGTAGATCGTCTGTGTGCCGACCGGCAGGATCTTCTGCGTGCCCTTGTACAGACTCGGCATCCAGTACGCCGACTTGTCGCCCGGCGCCAGACACGCGGTGCTGCCCGTCTCCAGCGACGCGGTGGTGGAGTTCGCGTTCGTGGTGTTGTTCCCCATGAACGTGTGGTCGTGCGACGCCCCGGGCTGCCCCGGGAAGACGATCGGGTCGTCCGGCGCCGTGTGGTTGACCGCGCACTGCGCCTGGAACTCGTGGAAGTACGCATGCGGCGGGTCGTACGTGGACGGCGTCACGCCGGTGACCGGCGGATTGGCCATGATGTAGCCGTCCCCGTCCGGGTCGTCGCCCGACGCGAGGCCGTTCCCGGCCAGCGGCATCACCATGCCGGGCATCCCGGCGTGATCGGCCTGCGCCGCCTTGTTCGCGGCGGCCGGCGTGCTGGCGGAAGCGTTTCCGGTGGTCATCGCGACGCCACCGATGCCGAGTCCGGTCGCCGCCAGGGACAGTGCGATGAGCAGACCCGGGATTCTTCTGGTTCTCCGTGCCATGGAGACCTCCTGCTTGTGTTGCGCATGGGGGGCTGACGGCCGTCCCCGCCCGGCGGGCGGCATGACGGACCATCAGGTGGGAGAGCGCTCTCCCAGTCACGGAATGTTCCGCTCACGCAAAGGACATGTCAACGCCTGATGAACCGCCGCCACCGCACGACCCGGGCATTCCGCCCCGCCCCACCCGCCCTGGCCTGCACACCTCGACATCTGGCGGATTTCGTGAAGACCCGCTTCCGGCGCGGCTCCCCGACAGCCCCGGGCCGCCGCGAACACGACGCCCCCGCGGGACCAATGCGGTCCCGCGGGGGCGCGGTGTGCTGTCTTCGGGGAGGGCGCCGGGTCAGGACTGGCCGGGGGCGCGGACCGGGATCGAGGTGAAGGTGGGGGCCGGGGCGGGGTCCTGGAAGAAGTCGTTGCCCTTGTCGTCCACGACGACGAAGGCCGGGAAGTCCTCGACCTCGATCTTCCAGACGGCTTCCATGCCGAGTTCGGCGTATTCGAGGACGTCGACCTGCTTGATGCAGTCCTGGGCGAGGCGGGCGGCGGGGCCGCCGATCGAGCCGAGGTAGAAACCGCCGTGGCTGGCACAGGCGTTGGTGACCTGCTGGGAGCGGTTGCCCTTGGCGAGCATCACGAAGGAGCCGCCCGCGGCCTGGAACTGCTCGACGTAGGCGTCCATCCGGCCGGCCGTGGTGGGGCCGAAGGAGCCGGAGGCGTACCCCTCGGGGGTCTTGGCGGGTCCCGCGTAGTAGACGGCGTGGTCGCGCAGGTACCGCGGCATCTCCTCGCCCGCGTCGAGCCGCTCCTTGATCTTGGCGTGCGCGATGTCGCGCGCCACGACCAGCGGTCCCGACAGCGAGAGCCGCGTCTTGACCGGGTATTTGGTCAGCTCCGCGCGGATCTCGTCCATCGGCCGGTTGAGGTCGATCCGGACGACGTCCTCGTCCAGGTGCTCGTCGGTGGTCTCCGGCAGGAAGCGCGCCGGGTCGGTCTCCAGCTGCTCCAGGAAGACACCCTCGGCGGTGATCTTGGCGAGCGCCTGCCGGTCGGCCGAGCAGGAGACGGCGATCGCGACCGGGCAGGACGCGCCGTGCCGCGGCAGCCGCACCACCCGCACGTCGTGGCAGAAGTACTTGCCGCCGAACTGCGCCCCGATGCCGATCTTCTGCGTCAGCTCGAAGACCTTCTGCTCCAGCTCCTTGTCCCGGAAGCCGTGCCCGGCGGGCGAGCCCTCGGCGGGCAGCTCGTCCAGGTAGTGCGCGGAGGCGTACT
Organism: Actinacidiphila alni; assembly: GCF_900112845.1. Lineage (GTDB taxonomy): Bacteria > Actinomycetota > Actinomycetes > Streptomycetales > Streptomycetaceae > Actinacidiphila > Actinacidiphila alni. Next base: position 61,025 of record NZ_FONG01000015.1, on the reverse strand, counting down.
TCGCCGTCTTCAGGGCGAATTCCGCGCTGGTGCCGCCGACCACGATCGCCAGGTGGTACGGCGGGCAGGCCGCCGTACCCAGCGAACGGATCTTCTCCTCCAGGAACTTCATCATGGAGGTCTCGTTCAGTACCGCCTTCGTCTCCTGGTAGAGGAAGGACTTGTTGGCGCTGCCACCGCCCTTGGCCATGAACAGGAACTTGTACGCGCCGCCGTCGGTCGCGTACAGCTCGATCTGCGCGGGCAGGTTGGAGCCGGTGTTCTTCTCGTCCCACATCGTCAGCGGCGCCATCTGCGAGTAGCGCAGATTGAGCTTGGTGTACGCGTCGTAGATGCCGCGCGAGAGCGCTTCCTCGTCGCCGCCCTCGGTGAGCACCCGCTGGCCGCGCTTGCCCATGACGATCGCGGTGCCGGTGTCCTGGCACATGGGGAGCACCCCGGCGGCGGCGATGTTCGCGTTCTTCAGCAGGTCGAGCGCGACGAACTTGTCGTTGGCGCTGGCCTGCGGGTCGTCGAGGATGCGGCGCAGCTGCGCGAGGTGGGTGGGGCGCAGGTAGTGCGAGATGTCGTGCATCGCCTCGGCCGCGAGCCGGCGCAGCGCCTCGGGCTCGACCTTGAGGAAGGTGCGCCCGTCCGCCTCGAAGGTGCTGACGCCGTCGGCGGTGACCAGGCGGTACGCGGTCGGGTCCTCGCCGAGGGGGAGCAGATCCGTGTAGGCGAACTCAGGCATGGGGCATTCCTCACTCGGCGGCGGCGCTGCGGCGTGCCAATCCTAGAACGTCCCCCGGGCGCTCCCGATGTGAGCTGCCGCTCACGGCCCGGCCGCCCGCGGGGGAGGCGCTTCCCCTAGGGGGGACTTCGGGGTAGTCGCGATCTATCGCGTCTGTGTACCGTAGAAGACGTGGATGAATCGCAGCTCGAAAAGCGCCCGCAGGAGCCGCCCCGGCCGGTCACCGCAGCGTCCGCGGACGCGGATCTGCGCGCGTCGGACGCGGACCGGGACCGTATCGCCGACATCCTGCGCGAGGCGCTGGCCGAGGGCCGGCTCGACGCCGGCGAGCACTCCGAGCGGCTCGACCGGGTGTACGCGGCCAAGACCCTCGGCGAGCTGCAGCCACTGGTCCGGGACCTGCCGGTGGGCCGGGACAGCGTCCCGGCGCCCACCCCCGCGGCCGGCCGCGGCTACGCGTACGCGCCCGACCCCAGCGGGGAGAACCCGAACCTGGTCGGCATCCTCGGCGGCGCCGAGCGCAAGGGCCGCTGGCGCGTGGGGCACAAGATCACCGCGGTCGCGATCATGGGCGGCGTCGAGATCGACCTCACCGAAGCGACCTTCACCTCACCGGAGTTGGTCATCCACTGCACCGCGATCATGGGCGGCGTGAGCATCAAGCTGCCGGAGAACGTGACGCTGCGTGGCGGCGGTGTCGTCGGGATCATGGGCGGCTCCGACGTCAAGGCGTTCGAGGCACCGGACGCCAACGCTCCGGTCGTCCGCATCGACGGCTTCGCCTTCTGGGGCGGCGTCGAGGCGAAGGCCAAGCGCGGCAAGAAAGTCAAAGATTGGACGAAGAAGCAGCTCGGGGACTGATCACGGGTCCCCGGCGGGAGCTTCCGACGGGCCGGTCGCGGCCGACCGCCGGCACCTTCGCCGACCGCCGTACGGCACCCCCGCACCCGCACCGCATGCCGTAACGGCTGTGAAAGCAGGTGCGTAAGTGCGCCAAGCTACCTGCGTGTTCACGCCATCCGCAGGTCAGAGCGGTGCGGCGTCCTCACGCAGGGCGAACACGCTACGCATGAAGTCGCGTACAGCGGGTAGGGGTTCGAGCACGCCGCCGCACCACCGCCGTCGCATCGCGCCCGCCGGGGGAGCGGTCGGCGACGCGCCAGGGTGGCAATCGCCGAGCCGTCGTCAGGAGTATCCCGTGCTTCAACCGATCGAGCCCGTCATGGACACCGCTTCCCCGCCCGGTCACCCGGTGACCCGGGATCTCGGCGGGCCCTGGCACTCGGAGGCCGCCTGCCGCAGTGACGAGGCGGGGCTCTTCTTCGCCCCGTCGAAGGAACCCACAGCGGCCCGCCTGTCCCGGGAGGAGGCGGCCAAACGTGTCTGCGCGCGCTGCCCGGTGATGCTCGAATGCCGTGAACACGCGCTGCTGCAGCCCGAGCCGTACGGCGTGTGGGGCGGCATGACCGCCGCCGAGCGCCGTGTGGTGCTGGCCCGCCGCCGCCGTCGCGAGGTCGAACTCCAGCGCACCGACCCGCAGATCGCCGCCGCGGGCTGAGCGGTACGGGGCGACGACCCACCGCCCGCCGCGCCGCACCCGGGAATACGGGGCCCGAGTGCGCCGCGACGGGCGGCGACATGACGTGACGTACGGCCGTGCGCCCACAGCCGGTTGACGTGTCCGGTCAGCGTGCCCGGTCGAAGTCGATCGCGCTGTACGCCCGCAGCTTCGCCAGCCGGTGCGTGGAGTCGATCTGCCGGATCGTGCCGGACTTGGACCGCATCACCAGCGACGAGGTGGTCGCGGTCTCCGCGCGGTAGCGCACCCCGCGCAGCAGTTCGCCGTCGGTGATCCCAGTGGCGACGAAGAACACGTTCTCGCCGCTGACCAGGTCCTTGGTGTGCAGGATCCGGTCCAGGTCGTGCCCGGCGTCCAGCGCCCTGCCGCGCTCCGCGTCGTCCTTGGGCCACAGCCGGCCCTGGATCGTGCCGCCGAGACAGGTGATCGCGCAGGCCGCGATGATGCCCTCCGGCGTACCGCCGATGCCCATCAGCATGTCGACGCCGGTGCCCTCGCGGACCGCCATGATGGCGCCCGCCACGTCGCCGTCGGCGATGAACTTGATCCGGGCGCCGGTCTCGCGGATCTCCTTGACGATGCCGTCGTGCCGCGGCCGGTCCAGCACCACGACGGTGACGTCCTCGGGCGCGCTGCCCTTGGCCTTGGCGACCCGGCGCACGTTCACCGCCGGCGGCGCGGTGATGTCGACGTACTCGGCGGCCTCCGGGCCGACCACGAGCTTGTCCATGTAGAAGACGGCCGACGGGTCGAACATCGTGCCGCGGTCGGCGACGGCGAGCACCGCCACCGCGTTCGGCATGCCCTTGGCGGTCAGCGTCGTGCCGTCCACCGGGTCCACGGCGACGTCGCACTCCGGTCCTGTGCCGTCGCCGATCCGCTCGCCGTTGTAGAGCATCGGCGCCTCGTCCTTCTCGCCCTCGCCGATGACGACGACGCCGTTCATCGAGACGGTGTGGACGAGGGTGCGCATCGCGTTCACCGCGGCGCCGTCGGCGCCGTTCTTGTCGCCCCGGCCGACCCAGCGGCCGGCCGCCATCGCGGCGGCCTCGGTGACCCGGACCAGTTCCAGGGCCAGGTTGCGGTCGGGCGCCTCGGGGCTCACTTCGAGCTGGGGCGGCAAATGCTGTTCGGTCATCACAGCGCACCTTTCTGTACGAGGACGGCCGGAATATGAGGGTCCTTCGACCCTATCGGGTCAACGCGAATATGAGCAGGGTGCACGTCACATGAGCGCACCGGCCCGGCAGCGGCCCGGACGTGGCCCCCGGCGTACGGGACGGTTCCGCCCATGGGGGACGATGGCTGCGTGGCAGCAGACAAACGTGGCAACAAGACCTTGCGGGACCTGGTGCTGTCGATGGTGGCGATCGGCGCCGTCGTCGCCGTCATCTACGTCTTCATCCCGCACGACTCCAAGGCCGACCCGACCAAGCCGGTCACCTTCAACGTCGAGCTGGGCCAGGCCCGGCGCGACGCGCCGTACAAGGTGGCGGGTCCCGAAGGGCTGCCCGCGACCTGGCGCGCCACCTCGGTCACGTACAACGCGGCCGACCCGAAGAACGTGACCTGGCACATCGGCTTCGTCGACCCCCAGGACCAGTACGTGGCCGTCGAGCAGAGCAATGCCGCGGCCGACCCGTACATCAAGGACGTCACCTTCGGCGCGCACCGCGACGGGACGCGTACGGTCACCGCCGGCGGCCTGGTCTGGGACCGCTACACCGGCAAGAAGTACAACGCCCTGATCCGCAAGGAGCAGGGCGTGACGACGGTGGTGCTGGGCACCGGGCAGGACGGTGAGCTGACGGCGATGGCCGCCGCGCTGAAGGAGCGCGGCGGCCACTGAGGCTGTCCCTGCCGGGGAGGACCCGGGTCAGACGGTCGTGACGACCTGGTCGTACTCCAGGCGCGGGTTGCGCGGGTACCAGGCGTTCTCGCCGGGCTTGCCGATGTTCACCACGGCCAGCACCGAGTGCTCGCCGTCGGCGAAGAACTCCTTGTTCAGGCCCTCGGCGTCGAAGCCGGTCATCGGCCCCGCGGCCAGGCCGGCGGCGCGCACACCGATGATGAAGTAGCCGACCTGGAGGGCGGCGTTCAGCGCGGCGGACTGCTCGCGGACCGGGCGCTCGCCGAAGATGACGTCCTTGGCCTGCGGGAAGGACGGGAGCACGGTGGGCAGCTCCTCGTGGAACTCGTTGTCCGCGGCGAGTATCGCGACCAGCGGCGCGGTCGAGGTCTTCGGCTTGTTGCCGTCGGCCATGTGCCGGACCAGGCGCTCGCGGCCCTCGGCGGAGCGGACCAGGACGACACGCAGCGGCTGCTGGTTGAACGCGGTCGGCGCGTACTTCACCAGGTCGTAGATCTCCTGGACCTGCTCGTCGGTCACCGGCTCCTCGGTGAACGTGTTCGCGGTGCGGGCCTCGCGGAAGAGCAGGTCCTGGGTGGCGGTGTCGAGCAGCAGAGTCATGCGGTGTCCTCAGGTCGATCGGGCGTACGAGGGGAGCGCGCCGGGGGGTCGGCGCGTCGAACACCACGACTCAACCTGAGTGAATGTTCAACCATTCCCGGTGGAATGTGTGACTCCGGTCACGCTCGTACGCTTCTGACCTGCGGAGCGGCCCTATCCGGCCGCGTCCTCGCCCTCCTCCTCGCTCGCGGCGGTCCCGTCGTCGTCGGTGGCGCCGTCCTCCGCAGCCAGCGCCGCGTCCAGCCGGGCCCGCGCGCCCTCCAGCCAGCGGCGGCAGACCTTCGCCAGCTCCTCGCCGCGCTCCCACAGCGCGAGCGACTCCTCCAGCGTCGCGCCGCCCGCCTCCAGCCGGCGCACGACGTCGATGAGTTCATCGCGGGCCTGCTCGTACCCGAGGGTGGTGCCGGTGCTCTCCTGGTCTGCCATGGGGGCAAGCCTAGGGCGAGGGTGGGACAGCTCCGGTGACGCGGACCCCGACGTCACCCTCACCTTGTGCGGGACGTCACCCCTGCCCGGTGACCCGGACCGCGAAGTCGCCCTCGGCGACCCGCGCGCGCAGCGCCTCGTCCGCCGTCACCTCCGCCGGGTCGCGGACCACCGAGCCGTCCTCCCGTTGCAGCACCGCGTATCCGCGCCGCAGCGTCGCGGCCGGGGACAGGGCCACCACCCGCGCCAGGGTGTGCGACAGGTCGGCGTCTGCGCGGTCCAGCAGATGGCGCAGGGTGCGCCGGCCCCGGTCCACCCGGCCGGCCACCTCCGCCGCACGGCCGTCGATCATCCCGTACGGCGCCGCCATCGACGGCCGGCTCAGCGCCGCCTCCAGCCCGCGCTCCTCCCGGTCGATCAGACCGCGAATCACCCGCAGCGCCCGGTCCTGCACCAGCCGCACCCGGGCCAGCTCCTCCCGGACGTCCGGCACGATCCGCTTGGCCGCGTCGGTGGGCGTGGACGCCCGCAGGTCGGCCACCAGGTCCAGCAGCGGGGAGTCCGGCTCGTGCCCGATCGCCGAGACCACCGGGGTCCGGCAGTCCGCCACCGCCCGCACCAGCTCCTCGTCGGAGAACGGCAGCAGATCCTCGACGCTGCCGCCGCCGCGCGCCACCACGATCACGTCCACGTCCGGATGCGCGTCCAGCTCCCGTACCGCCTCGATCACCCGCGGCACCGCGCTCGCGCCCTGCACCGGCACATTGCGCACCTCGAAGCGGACGGCGGGCCAGCGCAGCCGCGCGTTCTCCCGTACGTCCCGCTCGGCCGCCGACGCGCGGCCGGTCACCAGGCCGATCAGCTGCGGAAGGAACGGTATGGGCCGCTTGCGGTCCAGCGCGAACAGGCCCTCGGCGGCCAGCGTCTTCTTCAACCGCTCCAGCCGCGCGAGCAGTTCGCCGACGCCGACCGGGCGGATCTCCACCGCGCGCAGCGAGAGCTGGCCGCGCGGCCCGTACCACTCCGGCTTGGCGTGCAGCACCACCCGCGCGCCCTCGCCGACCACGTCCGCGACCTGCTCGAAGACACCGCGGAAGCACGTCACGGTGATCGACACGTCGTGCGAGGGGTCGCGCAGCGTCATGAACACCACGCCCGCGCCCGGCCGTCGCGACAGCTGGGTGATCTGCCCCTCCACCCACACCGCGCCCAGCCGGTCGATCCAGCCGCCGATCAGCCGGGACACCTCACCGACCGGGATCGGCGTGTCCGCCGAGGTGTTCAGAGCCATGCCCGGCAGCGTAACCGTCACCACCGACGGACCGGCACAACCGCCGTGCCCCCGCACGCCCCCGCGGCCGCGACCGGCGTCCCCGTACGATGGACCCATGACTGCTGCTACGACCGCCCGCCGCGTCCTCCTCGCCGCCCCCCGCGGGTACTGCGCGGGCGTGGACCGGGCCGTGATCACCGTCGAGAAGGCGCTGGAGCAGTACGGCGCCCCGGTCTATGTGCGCAAGCAGATCGTGCACAACAAATACGTCGTCCAGACGCTGGAGAAGAAGGGCGCGATCTTCGTCGACGAGACGGACGAGGTGCCCGAGAACGCCATCGTCATCTTCTCCGCGCACGGCGTGGCCCCGGTCGTCCACGAGGAGGCCGCAGAGCGCCGCCTCGCCTCGATCGACGCCACCTGCCCGCTGGTCACCAAGGTCCACAAGGAAGCCGTCCGGTACGCCAAGGACGACTACGACATCCTGCTGATCGGCCACGACGGCCACGAAGAGGTCATCGGCACGATGGGCGAGGCGCCCGACCACATGCACTTGGTCGACGGCCCCGCCGACGCCGCCAACGTCAAGGTCCGCGACGAGTCCAAGGTCGTCTGGCTCTCCCAGACCACGCTGTCGGTGGACGAGACGATGGAGACGGTCGACGCGCTCAAGGACCGCTTCCCCAACCTGCTCTCGCCGCCCAGCGACGACATCTGCTACGCCACGCAGAACCGCCAGGTCGCCATCAAGCAGATCGCCGCGGACGCCGACCTCGTCATCGTCGTCGGCTCCCGCAACTCCTCCAACTCCATCCGGCTGGTCGAGGTCGCCCTCCAGGCCGGCGCCGGCGCCTCCTACCTGGTCGACTTCGCCGAGGAGTGCGAGGAGGGCTGGCTGGACGGCGTCACCACCGTCGGCGTCACCTCCGGCGCCTCCGTCCCCGAGATCCTCGTCGACGGCGTCCTGGACTGGCTGGCCGCGCGCGGCTTCGCCGACGTCCAGGTGGTCACCTCCGCCGAGGAGTCCATCCAGTTCTCGCTGCCCAAGGAACTGCGCCGCGATCTGCGTGCCGAGGCCGCCGCCGGGGAATCCGCCAAGAGGTGACTTTTTCCCGTCACCTCTAACCTGGGGGCCATGAATATGTTCGGTGTGGACATCGGTGGTACGGGAATCAAGGGGGCTCCGGTCGATCTCGACCAGGGCGCCCTGTCGGACGCGCGGTACAAGATCGACACCCCGCAACCCGCGACCCCGGAATCGGTGATCGACGGGGTGCACCAGGTCATCGAGCACTTCGGCTGGTCAGGACCGGTCGGCGTGACCTTCCCCGGCGTGGTGGTGGACGGCACCACGCGGACCGCGGCCAACGTCGACTCCGGCTGGGTCGGGCTCGACGCGCGCGGCATGCTCGGCGACCGGCTCGGCCTGCCGGTGGTCGTGCTCAACGACGCGGACGCGGCGGGCGTCGCCGAGATGACCTTCGGCGCGGGCCGCGGCCGGGGCGGCACGGTGATCATGCTGACGCTCGGCACCGGCATCGGCAGCGCCCTGTTCGTGGACGGCCACCTGGTGCCCAACACCGAGCTGGGCCACCTGGAGCTGCACGGGCACGACGCGGAGAAGCGGGCCTCGGTCAAGGCGCGCGAGGACGAGGACCTGAGCTGGGAGCACTGGGCGCACCGGCTGAAGAAGTACCTCGCGCACGTGGAGATGCTCTTCTCGCCCGATCTGTTCGTGATCGGCGGCGGGGTCAGCCGCAAGCCCGACAAGTTCCTGCCGCTGATCCACGGGATCAGCGCCGAGATCGTCCCTGCCGAGCTGCAGAATTCCGCGGGGATCGTGGGCGCCGCGATGGCAGCCGCAAAGCTCTGACCGCCACGATCGCGGCGGCCAGCACCGTACCGGCGTAGAGCCAGCCGGTCATCAGCGCGAGACCGGTGAACACGCCGAGCAGATGACCGGCCAGGCCGCCGCCCCCGCTGTCCGCGGTCAGCGCGATGGCCACCGCGAAGGCGATCGGCGCCGCGACCGGGGCGGCCACCAGGTCGTACGGGCGTACGTAGACGGCCGCCGTCGCGCTGACCGCCACGAAGACCAGCCCGAAGAAGACGCCGGGCCCGTCGAAGAGCAGGGCGTCCAGGCCGGCCGCCGCGACCGTCACGGCCGTGGTCAGCAGCCCGATGCCCAGGCCCGTCAGCCGGGGTCTGGGCCGCTGGGCGGTACGCAGCCGGGCCGCCGCCAGCCGCACCGCGGCCGCCGCCCCCGCCTGACCGCCCGGCCGGGGGGCGCGGTACACCCCGACTGCGGCTTCTCCGCCGGGCCCCGGGGCGGCACTCGTACGCGCACTGTGTTGGTCCACCTACTTACAGTAGGCACGGCAGTCGGGTGATCGCACGGCGGGACACGCCTTTGGACCGGTACGGGGTCGGCTTCGGGGCCGGGTCCGGGTCGGGTCCGGCCCGGTGTTCGACCGGCGGCCGGGGGTGCGTGGCGCGGGCCCGTAGACTGGTCGCCGTCGCCCTCCACCCCTTCACCGCTCCGGGAAGTCTCCACGTGTCGCTCTCCATCGGAATCGTCGGCCTGCCCAATGTCGGCAAGTCGACGCTCTTCAACGCCCTGACCAAGAACGACGTGCTGGCGGCCAACTACCCGTTCGCCACGATCGAGCCGAACGTCGGAGTCGTGGGCGTCCCCGACCCCCGCCTGACCACGCTCGCGGAGATCTTCGGGTCGGCCCGCATCCTGCCCGCGACCGTCGACTTCGTGGACATCGCCGGCATCGTCCGCGGCGCCTCCGAGGGCGAGGGCCTGGGCAACAAATTCCTGGCCAATATCCGCGAGTCCGACGCGATCTGCCAGGTCATCCGGGCCTTCAAGGACGACAACGTGGTGCATGTCGACGGCCGGGTCTCGCCGAAGGACGACATCGAGACCATCAACACCGAGCTGATCCTCGCCGACCTCCAGTCGGTCGAGAAGGCCATCCCGCGGCTCACCAAGGAGGCCCGCCTCCAGAAGGAGAAGGCCGCCGTGCTGGCCGCCGCCGAGGCCGCCCAGGAGATCCTCGCCGCCGGCGACACCCTCTTCTCCCGGGGCATCACCAAGGGCACCGAGCAGGGCGCCCTCCTGCACGAGCTGCACCTGCTCACCACCAAGCCCTTCCTCTACGTCTTCAACGTCGACGAGGACGAGCTGTCCGACGAGGACTTCAAGAACGAGCAGCGTGCCCTGGTCGCCCCCGCCGAGGCGATCTTCCTCGACGCCAAGCTCGAATCCGACCTCGTCGAACTCGACGACGCCGAGGCCCTGGAACTCCTCCAGTCCGTCGGCCAGCAGGAACCGGGCCTGTCCACCCTCGCCCGCGTCGGCTTCGAAACCCTGGGCCTGCAGACCTACCTCACCGCCGGCCCCAAGGAATCCCGCGCCTGGACCATCAAGCGCGGCGCCACTGCCCCCGAGGCGGCCGGCGTCATCCACACCGACTTCCAAAAGGGCTTCATCAAAGCCGAGGTCATCTCCTTCGCCGACCTCGTCTCCACCGGCTCCGTAGCCGACGCCCGCGCAGCGGGCAAGGCCCGGATGGAGGGCAAGGACTATGTGATGCAGGACGGGGACGTCGTTGAGTTTCGGTTCAACGTGTAGCGAACGCCTTTCGTTGCGCCGCTGGTTGGGCAGACATGCAGGCCAGAAGGGGTCGGACTCTCTCGAGTCCGACCCCTTCTGCGTCACCGTGCTGGAGCGTCGTAAGCGGTGGACCGGTGTCCCGGGTGGTCTTGAGATATGAAGCGCGGTCCGAAGAAAACTGGCCAGCCTCTGCCGTGATTGTCGCTCACGTTTGCCGATGACGAACATAATTGGCATTTATCTGTTCTCGGGTCGAGTTACTGGGCGGCGCGCCCTATGCTCCTGCACCTCAGCGATTGGACCTCGGAGGACGGACCGTGCCTGACGTCTTCGACTGTTTGGCGGAGTATGTTCATCGCAGGTGCGGGGAGGTGCTGGTCTGCCCCCATGTGGGCGACGTGCGGGAATGTCAGGCCAAACAACACTATGGCTATGAGAAATTCCGCTCCCGTGCTGTATCGGCGCGAGCGGCGCGCAAACCCTCCCAGATGTGGGAATCCATGGTGTCCATGGGGCGAATATCCGACATGCGCAATGACGACAAGTGGCGGATGATCGTCATGGATTGTCTCGTTCCTTTCCTTCGTGCGCGCTCACGGTCGATATCCCGAGATTTCTATCGCGATGTGGAGGATGTTCGGTCGGATATGTTTGAAGCTGCCCTCAATGCCTGGGAGGAGACTGCGAGGGGTGTTCCTTACCGGGAGGTTCCAACTTTGATGTTCAAGGCGGCCAACAACGCGGCCTATCGGGGTGCGAATATCCACAAGCACGAGAGCCCGGCCGACGGCATGGATATTTTTGCTGTGTTGGACGAGGCCTCTGTGGAGTCCGCGACGAGGGCTTCTTCGGTCATCCGTAACATCGATCCGAGGGATCCGGCTGTCGCCGAGCAGATCCGGGGCGAGCGCACCGGGGCGCTATGGCAGAGGTGCGGCCTCATTGAAGTGGTCAACCGCTACCATGAGGATCTTCGCGCAGGACGTCGTCAGGGAATCCGAAGCGCCCTCGTGACGGAACTGATGCTGGCACGTACGTGGGTAAGTGGCCGCAATTATTATTACCACACCTCTGAGCTGTATCCTAAATTCGTGGCCCTCCCGGCTGCTGCCGAAGCGTTGGGGATCGCCAAATCCGCTGCCTATCGAATGGTGAGCGCAGGCTCTTTCCCCTGTCTGACAACGCGTATAAAAGGAGGCATCCATGTGCCTACGGAAGCCTTGATGTATTCACTGTCCATCCCCGATGTCGTCGTTCACCTTGATGATGTAGAAAACGGGGCGATTCACGCCGGCGGCAACTGAGGCCGTCGGGCGGTGCGCCAGCGGCTGAGTGGCTGGTCGGTTCTCTGCCGCAGATCAGGCCCGGTATGGCCAATGATGCGGCTTTGCGCTAACCTCGGCGTTACTAACATTATTGTTAGTCTCATGCGTGGAGGTCGGCAGGCGTGGTGGATTTTGTGGGCCGGCGGCAGGAGCTGGCGACGCTGGAGCGCGAGCTGCGGAAGGTGGCGGCAGGGGTCGGCGGGGAGCGGCCCGGGCGGTGCGTGATGCTGCGCGGGCGGCGCCGGGTGGGCAAGTCGCGACTGGTCGAGCGGTTCGCGGAGGGCTCCGGGGCGCCGTTCTTGTTCTATGCGGCGACCGGCGCGTCCCCCAGGGACGATCTGGCGCGGCTGGCCCGGGACGCCCAGGCGTCGACGCTGCCGTTGGCGGGGCTTGTGGCCGCCGCGCGGCCGGAGAGCTGGGACGCCGCGTTCGATGTGCTGGCCGCGGCGCTGCCCGCAGACCGGGCGAGTGTGCTGGTCATCGACGAGGTGCCGTATCTGATGGACGCGGACGGCGCCTTCGAGGGGATGCTGCAACGGGCCTGGGACCGGGTGCTGGAGACCAGGCCGGTGCTGCTCGTCCTCATCGGGTCCGACCTGTCGATGATGGAGGCGCTGAACAGCTATGGGCGCCCGTTCCACCAGCGCGGACAGGAAATGGTGCTGGGACCGCTCAATCCCGCCGAGGTCGGGCGGATGCTGGGGCTGGATCCGGCGGATGCCTTCGACGCCGCGCTGGTGACCGGCGGGCTGCCGCTGATCTGCGCGGAGTGGCCGCAGGGCGCGGGCCTGTGGGACTTCCTCGGCGAGGCGTTGAGCGACCCGGTCTCGGCGCTGCTCGTGTCGGCCGAACGATCACTGGCCGCCGAGTTCCCCCCGCAGGCCCAGGCGCGTACGGTGCTGGCGGCCATCGGCAGTGGTGAGCGGACCTTCACCAACATCGCGCGGGCGGCCGGCGGCATCGGGGCCACGCCGTTGCAACGGGCACTGGAGCTGTTGACGGACAAGCGGATCGTCGCCGCGGAGCTGCCCGTGTCGCTGCGTCCGTCGAAGGACCGCCGCTACCGGGTGACGGATCCCTACCTGCGGTTCTGGCTGCACCTGCTCGGTCCCGCCATGGAGGAGATCGAGCGGGGCCGGGGCGATCTGACGTTGGCGCGGATCCGGGAGAACTGGACCGGCTGGCGCGGCCGGGCGGTCGAACCGCTCGTCCGCGAGGCGCTCGCCCGGACGCTGCCCGACGACCGGCTCCCCGCGGCCCCCGCGGTGGGCGGCTACTGGACCCGCACCAACGATGTCGAGATCGACATCATCGGTGCGGACCGCGCCCCCATCGCCAAGGAACTGCTCTTCGTGGGCTCCATCAAGTGGCTGGAGCGATCGCCCTTCGACCGGCACGACTTGGCGGCTCTCCATCGGCACCGAGCCGCCCTCACCGACCAGCCCGTACCCGTCGTCGCGGTCTCCCGCAGCGGCATCGACGCTCCGGGCCTCGACGCGGCCTACGGCCCCGGCGATCTGCTGGCCGCCTGGCCGCTGTGAGCGGCGGCCGTCACCCGCCCTGCGGAGCCGGAGCGGCGCGTACGACCTGGGGATGACCCGGGGTCGGCACCGGGGTACTGGCCGGGGCGGGGTATTCACCTCTGGGGGACCACGGGAATGCGGCGGGGTGTTTTTAGCGTGGAGCACGGGTCGCGAGGCGGCCCGTTCCCGTACGCAGCGCACCCCCGGGGGTACTTCCGTGGCCACGTATCTGTACCGGCTGGGCCGGTTCTCCTTCCGGCGGCGACGGCTCGTGCTGCTGGTGTGGGTGGCGGTGCTCGCCGCGATCGGTATCGGCGCCGCGAGCGTGTCCAGCAGCACCACGGACACCTTCAGCATCCCCGGCACACAGTCCCAGAAGGCCCTCGACCTGCTGACCGAGCAGTTCCCGCAAGCCTCGGCCGACGGGGCCACCGCCCGGGTGGTCTTCGAGGCCCCGCACGGCCGGAAGCTGACGTCCGGGACCGACAAGGCCGAGGTCGAACGGCTGGTCGCCGACCTCGGCAGGGCCGACCAGGTGAAGACGGTCGCCGACCCGTACGCCGGCGGCACCGTCTCCAAGGACGGCACGATCGGCTACGCGCAGGTGACGTACAAAGTCGCGGACACCGACGTCACCGACCGGGCGCGGACGGACCTGAAGGACATCGCCGCCAAGGGCGAGAAGGCCGGGCTGCACGTCAGCATGGGCGGCACCGCGGTCGCCGAGGAGCCGGGGCAGAGCTCGACCGAGCTGATCGGCATCCTGATCGCCGCCGTCGTCCTCGTCGTCACCTTCGGCTCGCTGGTCGCCGCAGGACTGCCGCTGCTGACCGCGCTGTTCGGGGTGGGCCTGGCCGTCCTGTCGATCACCCTCGCCAGTTCGGTCGTCGACCTCAGCTCCAGCACGAGCACCCTGGCCCTGATGCTCGGCCTCGCGGTGGCCATCGACTACGCCCTGTTCATCGTCTCCCGCTACCGGGGCGAGCTGAAGAACGGCCACGCGCCGGAGGAAGCGGCGGGCCGGGCGCTCGGCACGGCCGGCTCCGCCGTGGTGTTCGCCGGGCTCACCGTGATCATCGCGCTGGCCGGCCTCAGCGTCATCGGCATCGGGATGCTCACCGACCTCGGGCTCGGCGCCGCCTTCGCCGTCGTCGTCGCCGTGGTCATCGCACTCACCCTGCTGCCCGCCATGCTCGGCTTCGCCGGCGCCCGGATCGCCACCGGGAAGCTCACCTCGCGCCGGATGCGCTCGGCCGACCACGAGCCGATGGGCGTGCGCTGGTCGCAATTCGTGCTCCGCAACCCGGTCCGGGTCCTCGTCACGGCGGTGGCCGGGCTGCTGCTGCTCGCCACCCCGGCCCTGTCGCTCGAACTCGGCATGCCCAGCGACGCGACCGCCACCCCCGGCAGCACCCAGCGCATCGCGTACGACACCATCAGCGACGGTTTCGGCGCCGGCTACAACGGCCCGCTGTCGGTGGTGGTCGACGCACGCGGCAGCGACGACCCCAAGGCCGCCGCGCACGACACCGCCGCGATGCTGGACGCGTTGCCCGACGTCGCCTCGGTGAGCCCCGCGGCCTTCAACGGCAGCGGCGACGTGGCACTGATCCGTACGGTGCCCGGCTCGTCGCCCAGCAGCCAGCGGACCGTCGACCTGGTCTCCGACATCCGCGACCGGGGCGCGGCCCTGCGCGCCGACACCGGCGCCGAGGTGATGGTCACCGGCACCACCGCGCTCAACATCGACATCTCCGACAAGCTGAGCGCCGCCCTGATCCCGTACCTGTGCGTGGTCGTCGGCCTGGCGCTGATCCTGCTGATGCTGGTCTTCCGGTCGGTGCTGGTGCCGCTCAAGGCGGCGGCCGGCTTCCTGCTGAGCGTGCTCGCGACCCTCGGCGTCGTCGTCGCGGTCTTCCAGAAGGGCTGGTTCGCGGACGTCTTCGGCGTCGACCAGACGGGCCCGGTCGTCAGCATCCTGCCGATCTTCATGATCGGCGTGGTGTTCGGGCTCGCCATGGACTACCAGGTGTTCCTCGTGACCCGGATGCGCGAGGAGTATGTGCACGGCGCCGAGCCGAGGGAGGCGGTCGTCGCCGGCTTCCGGCACGGCGCCCGGGTGGTCACGGCCGCGGCGATCATCATGATCGCGGTGTTCTCCGGCTTCATCTTCAGCGACCAGTCGATCATCAAGTCCATGGGCCTCGGCCTGGCCGCCGCGGTCCTGCTCGACGCGTTCGTGGTGCGGATGACGATCGTGCCCGCCGTCATGGCACTGCTCGGCCGCCGCGCCTGGTCGCTGCCCGGGTGGCTGGACCGGCTGCTGCCCAATGTGGACGTGGAGGGCGAGAAGCTGCGGCACGTGCTGGACGACGGGTCCGCGAACGGCGCGCCGGAGCCCGAGCGCGTGGCCACCGGAAGGAGCTGAGCCGCCGCCGTGCCCAGCGTAAGGAGCCGAGCCGCCGCCGTGCCCACCGGGAAGGGCTGAGCCGCCGCCGTACCATCCGGAGCAGGGCAGGGCGTACGGCCCGGCCGTGACCGACCACCCGTTTCGGAGGAGACGTGACCACCTCGACCGCCGCCGCGCCGTCGGGCTCCTCGTTCGCGCCCGAGGCGCTGCTCGGCGGTGCGGGGCGGCGCTCGGACCTGCTGATCATCCGCATGCTGCGGCGGGTGATGCAGGTGGACCGGAATCTGCCGTGGGCCCGGCGGCTGGGCGTCACGCTGTTCTGCGCCCTGATCGGCATCCCGGCGCTGTCGGACGCGGGCGCCGACGGCGGCCCGGGGGTGCCGGTGCTGCTCGCCCTCACCGTCGCCTTCTGCGTCCCGCTGCTGTGGCGGCAGCAGCGCCCGATCGCGGTCTTCGCCGTCACCTCCGCCGTCTCCGCGGTCGCCCTCGCCCTGGACGCCCACACCGGGTCCGAGGTCGCGCGGGTGGTGGCGCTGCTCAATGTGGGCCGGGCCGGGCGGCCCGTGCAGCTCGCGGTCTGCCTGGGGATCGCGGTCGCGCAGACCGCCGTCTCGGTCGCGGTCAGCGGCGAGGCGGAGAACACCAGCCTCCAGACCTGGGTGGTCGCCCTGGTCCAGGCGGCCCTGGTGGTGGCGGTCGCCGCCGCCGGCCTGGTCGTACGAGTGGTCAACGCGTACATCAGCGCGCTGCACGAACGCGCCGTGCAGCTGGAGGTCGAGCGCGACCAGCGGGCCCGGCTCGCCGCCGCGGCCGAACGCGCCCGCGTCGCCCGGGAGATGCACGACATCCTCGGCCACACCCTCGCCGTCATCGTCGGCCTCGCGAACGGCGCCGCGGGACTGACCGAGGCGAAACCGGAGCGGGGCGCCGAGACGCTGCGGATCATCGCCGACAGCGGGCGCGGCGCGCTGGCCGAACTGCGCCGGCTGCTCGCGGTGATCGGCGACGACGACCGGGCGGCGGCCGAGGGCACACCGCTCGCGCCGCAGCCCGGCTTCCGGGACCTGGACGCGCTGCTGGAACGGGTCCGCGCCGCGGGCCCCGCCGTCACCCTGCACACCGAGGGCGCCTGGGCCGACCTGCCGTCCGGCCTCCAACTCGCCGTCTACCGCGTCCTCCAGGAGGCGCTGACCAATACGCTCAAGCACGCGGCGGCCGGCACGGCCGTACGGATCACGCTGGCCGCCGACGGCGCCGCCGTACGCCTCACCGTCGAGGACGGCGGACCGGCCCGCACCGCCCGCCCCAATGACGAGGGCCGCGGTCTGGTCGGCATGCGCGAACGGGCCGCGCTCTACGGCGGGACGGTGACGGCCGGGCCCAACGACCGGGGCGGCTGGACCGTACGGGCCCGCTTCCTGATGGCGACCACGTCGGCTGCCGCGAGCGCCATCGCGACCGCCACCGGCATGGTGAGCCCCCCATCGTCCACGGCATCGGCATCCACGGCATCGGCATCCACGGAGAAGCGCCCCTCATGACCACCGTTCTGATCGTCGACGACCAGGCCCTGCAACGGCTCGGCTTCAGCATGCTGATGGAGCAGCACCCGGACGTGGCCGTCGTCGGCGAGGCCACGCACGGCGCGGAGGCGGTGCGCATGACCGCCGAACTGCGCCCCGACGTCGTACTGATGGACGTCCGGATGCCCGGCATGGACGGCATCGAGGCCACCCGCCGCATCGTGCGGTCCGGCGGCCGTTCCCGCGTCCTGGTCCTGACCACCTTCGACCTCGACGAGTACGCCTACGCGGCGTTGCGGGCCGGCGCCAGCGGCTTCCTGCTCAAGGACGCCCTGCCGGACGAACTGATCGCGGGCGTACGGGCGGTGGCCGCGGGCGACGCCGTCATCGCGCCGGGACTGACCCGGAAACTGCTCGACGCCTTCGCCGACCGGATCCCGGGCCGGACCGCCGAACAGGAGCGCAGGCTCGCCGCGTTGACCGACCGCGAACGCGAGGTGCTCACCGCGATGGCCACCGGCTGGAGCAACACCGAGATCGCCGAACGCTTCTCGCTCGCCGAGTCCACGGTCAAGTCCCATGTGAGCCGGGTGCTCGGCAAGATCGGGGCCCGGGACCGCGTGCAGGCGGTGATCTTCGCCTACGACGCGGGTCTGGTGAAGCCCTGCTGACCCGCGCCGGACCCCGAACTCCCGTTATCCCAGCGGGAAGTCGAAGTACGTGTCCGGGTACGGCTCGTCGGTGAGCGTGTAGTGCCACCACTCGCACGCGTACGAGGCGAAGCCGCACGACTCCATCACGCAGCGCAGCTGCGTCCGGTTGCGGGCCGCGGCCGCGGGGACGCCGGGCGCGCCGTGGTGCGAGACCGGGTCCATCAGGTCGTGGCCGCCGCCCATGGCGGCGAGTTCGCCGGTCGCGAGGTCGAAGAGCGTCAGGTCGACCGTACTGCCCCTGCTGTGGCCGGACTTGGCGGCCACATAGCCCCGCTCGAACATCTCGGGCCGCGCAATACGGGGGTAGTGCCGCGGCTTGGTGCGGCCGTCCTCCGGCTGCCGCGACCAGTCCAGGAAGCGGTCGACGGCGCGCTGCGGGCGGTAGCCGTCCCACAACAGCAGCCCGAAGCCGAGGGATTCGGCCTTGTCGCGCGCCTTCTCCAGGGCCGCGCACAGCGCCCGGGTGCCGGCGACACGGTTGACGGGGTAGCCGTCGACGGGCCTGCCGGTGAAGTTGTCCCAGGTCGCGTACTTGGCGTCCCAGCGTATGCCGGGGACCAGTTCGTCCACGAAGGCGAAGTCGTCGTTCATCGGTCCTTCCCCGCGAGCGTGAGCGTGATGATCCGGTCCAGCACGTCGCCGAGCGGCATCCCGGCGGCGGCCATCATCCGGGGGTAGCGGCTGTACGAGGTCAGGCCGGGCAGGGTGTTGACCTCGTTGAGCACGACACGGCCGTCCTCGGTGAGGAACATGTCCACCCGCGCCAGACCCCGGCAGCCCAGGGCGCGGTAGACGGCCTTGGCCGTCTCCTGGACCAGGGCACGCGCCTGCGCCGGGATGTCGGCGGGCACGATCGGGGTGGAGTTCTCCGAGCCGGTCTCGGGCGCGTCCTCCTGGTGGATACGGAAGAAGCCGTGGGACAGCGCGATGTGGTCGACCTCGCCGGTGATCAGGTCCGGGTCGACGCCCAGCACGGCGCAGCCGACCTCGCTGCCGGCGACCGCGCCCTCGATCAGCACCTTGCTGTCGTACCGCCGCGCCTCCCGCACCGCGCCCGCCAGGTCCTCCTCGCGGGTCACCTTGCTGACGCCGAAGGACGAGCCGGAGCGGGCGGGCTTGACGAAGACGGGATACGTGAGCCGGCCGGCGCCGAGCCCCTCGGAGCCGTCGTCGAGGGCGTCCGAGGCCGCGGTGACGGTCCGGAAGTCCGGGGTCGCGATGCCCGCGGCGGCGACCACCGCGTACGCCAGGGACTTGTCCATGCACAGCGCCGAACTCTGGATGTCGCAGCCCGCGTACGGGATGCCGGACAGCTCCAACAGGCCCTGGATCGCGCCGTCCTCGCCGAATCTGCCGTGCAGCACGGGCAGGACGGCGTCGAGGCCGACGGTGCCGTAACGGCCCTGTTCGAGGACGAGCAGGCCGCGTACGGCGCGGTCGGGCGAGAGCAGGGCGGGGCGGGAGCCGGTGGTCTCCCAGTCGGGGCGCGGGCCGTCGCACAGCCGCCAGGCGCCGTCCTTGGTGATGCCGATCCAGTAGGGCTCGTATTTCGTGGTGTCCAGGCTCGCGGCGACTTCCCGCGCGGACTTGACGGAGACGGCGTGCTCCTCGCAGGCGCCGCCGAAGAGGATGCCGAGCTTCAACTTCCCCGTGGTGTCAGTCATGTGGATTCCCGCTTTCGAAGGTCAGGCAGTTGGCAAGGGAGTTCTCGACCGTGTCGCGCAGGGCGTGGTCGGTGAAGTAGGCCGTGTGCGGACTGATCAGCACCTGCGGCATCTCCTGGAGCCGGAGCAGCGCTTTGCTGTCGATCGGCGTATCGCGGCGGTCGGCGTAGAAGACGCCCTCCTCGCCTTCGAGGACGTCAAGCGCCGCGCCGCCGAGCCGGCCGCTCTCCAGCGCCTCGACCAGGGCGGCGGTGTCGAGCAGCGCGCCGCGCCCGGTGTTGACGACGTACGCGTCGCGCTTCATCGCGCCGATGCGGCGCCGGTCCAGCAGGTGGTGGGTGGCCGCGGTGAGCGGGGTGTGCAGGGTGACGATGTCGCTCTGCCGCAGCAGGGTGTCCAGCGGTACGTGCCCGGCCGCGCTTCCGCCGTCGGGTGTCCTGCTGTCGTACGTCAGCGTCCGGCAGCCGAAGCCGCGCAGCCGGCCGAGGACGGCCGTACCGATCCGGCCGGTGCCGACGACGCCGACCGTCAGATCGCGCAGTTCCCGGCCGCGGACCTCGTGCAGCCGGTAGTCGTGCACATCGGTGCGGCGGATCATCGGCTTCGCGTGCCGGACCGCCATCAGCATCAGCATCAGCGTGTAATCGGCGACGCTGTCGGGCGAATAGGAGACGTTGCCGACGCACATGCCGAGGCGCTTGGCGTACGCGACGTCGATGTGGTTGCAGCCGATGCTCCGGGTGGAGACGTACGCGACGCCGGCCCGGGCCAGCGCGCGCAGCGCGGCATGCGTGACGGGTGTCTTGTGGCCGACGCTCACGCACCGGTTCCCGGCCGCCAGGGCGGAGTTGGCCGCCGAGACCGGCGCGTCCGTGACGGTCACCGTGACGCCGTGGCGTGCCGCCAGCTCCCGGAAGAGCGCGGCCTCGTCGCGGCCGCATCCGTAGGCGGTGATTCCCGTGGTGATTCCCGCGGTGGTTCCCGTGGCGGGCGACGAGATCGGTTCGCTGGTGGTCATGCGCCCAGTGAAGGCGGCGGCGCGTTGCCGGTGCGTATGGGAATTCCGATATACCGGCAATACGTTACCGACGGGTAAGATATGGTCCGCGTATCGGAAATCGGATACGGGCGGGCAACACCGCGCCGCCTTGACTGCACGGCATGAATTCCGACGTCTTCCGCGGCCCGCGCGCCGCCCACGCATGATTCCGCTCACCGCCGGCGGGATCGCCGCTGTCGTCGGCGGCACGGTGGCCGGCGACGCGGCGGCCGAGGTCCGCGCGCCCGCCGTCCTCGACAGCCGGGCCGCCGAGCCCGGCGGCCTCTTCGTCGCCTTCGCCGGCGAGCACACCGACGGCCACGACCACGCCGCGGCGGCGGGCGAAGCGGGCGCGACCGTCGTCCTCGGGACGCGGCCCACCGCGCTGCCCACCGTCGTAGTGCCGGACGCGCGGGCCGCGCTCCAGGCGCTCGCCGCCCACGCCGTCGCCCGGCTGCGCGCCGAACGCGACGGCCGGCCCGGCGGCGGCCTCACCGTTGTCGCGCTCACCGGCTCCCAGGGCAAGACCAGCACCAAGGACCTGACGGCGGCCGTCCTGGCGACCGCCGGGCCGACCGTCGCCACCGCCGGTTCGCTCAACAACGAGCTGGGCGTGCCGCTCACCATGCTCCGCGCCGACAGGAACACCCGTTTCCTCGTCCTGGAGATGGGCGCCCGGCGCGTCGGCGACATCGCGGCGCTGACCGGCCTGGTCGCGCCGGACGTCGCCGTCGTCCTCAATGTCGGGCAGGCCCACCTCGGCGAGTTCGGGTCGCGCGCGGCCATCGCCAGGACCAAGGGCGAGCTGGTACGCGGCCTGGCGCCCGGCGGCACCGCCGTCCTCAACGGCGACGATCCCCGCGTGGTCGCCATGCGCGCCCTCACCGACGGGCCGGTGCGGACCTTCGGGCGGGCCGGGCACGCCGACGTGGCCGTGCGCGGCCTCGCGCTCGACCCGCTCGGCCGGCCCTCCTTCACCCTGCGCACCGCCGACGGTTCCGCGTCCGTCGCGCTGCCCTTCACCGGCGCGCACCTCGCGCTCAACGCGTCCGCCGCGGTGGCGGCGGCCCTGGCCGTCGGGGTGCCGCTCGACGCCGCCCCGGCGGCGCTTGCCGGGGCGGCCCTGTCCAAGTGGCGCATGGAGCTGCGCGGGCTCGCCTGCGGGGCGCGGCTGCTCAATGACTCCTACAACGCCAATCCCGATTCCACGCGGGCGGCTCTCGACGCGCTGGCCGCTGTCGCGGGCGGGCGGCGGATCGCCGTGCTCGGCGAGATGCTCGAACTCGGGGCGGAGAGTGCTGACGCGCACCGGGCCGTGGGGGAGTACGCCGCCGCGCGGGCCGATGTCGTGGCCGTCGTCGGGGCCGGCGCCCTCCCCATCGCCGACGGCGCCGGCGCCCGGGCGGTGCCCCTCGCCGACCGCGCCGCCGCCGTCGCCTGGCTCCGGGCCCGCCTCCGCCCGGACGACGTGATCCTCGTCAAGGGCTCCCGGGGCGCCCGCCTCGACGAAGTTGCCGCTGCCCTGGCATAACCCCGGGGCCCACCCCGCCGCCCCCGCACCCTGCGGAATACGTCCCCCTCCGGCGGAAGACGGTGCCCCTGCCGGGGTGGATGGGTGCGTAATCTCCTGCGGAGTGCGGTGCCCCTCCGGGGGTGGGGTGCCTGATGTCTCCTGCGGAGTGCGGTGCGTGATCCCTTGTCGGGGGTGCCCGATCTCCTGCGGAGTGCGGTGAGTCAGGTCTTTTAGGGGCGCGGGGACGCGCGCTGCGCTGGCGGAAGTGGGTGCCCGATAGGGGCGCGGGGAACTGCGCGGCCCGCCCCCACCGGCCCGGTGGTCGCAAAACAAACAGCGTCTGCCCCGCTGGGGGCGGTTTTTCGCCTGAAGGCGCGCGTGGGCTGAGCGCGCAGTTCCCCGCGCCCCTAACGGGGCACCGTCCTCCGCAGGAGACCTCAGGCGCCCCCGGCAGGGGATCAGGCACCGTCCTCCGCACGCGCGGGTCAGAGGCTTCTGGCGCGGCGGCGCATGAAGAGGTCGAAGGCCCGGTGGACGAGGGGCCGCAAGGGCAAATCCCACTCACCGACGTAGCGCACGGCGCGCCCGCCGGTACCGACCTTGAACTGGACCAGACCCACGTGCGGGTCGTCCACGTCGAGCGTCGGCGTAATGCCGCGAAGATCGTACGTGTCGCAGCCGGAGGCAAGAGCGGCCCGGACCATGGCCCACTGAAGAGCGTTGGAACCGCGCACCTCGCGCTTGGCGGTGGAGGAGGCACCGTAGGTGTACCAGGCGTGGCCGCCGACGCGGACCATGAGGGTGGCGGCCACGAGGTCACCCTGATGCCGGGCGAGGTAAAGGGTGAACCGGGAGGCGTCCTCCGCGCTCATCTCCGCGGCCATCGTCGTGAAGTACGACAGCGGCCGGGGCGTGAAGCGGTCCCGCGCGGCAGTGTGGACGTACAGCTCGTGGAAGGCGCGCAGGTCCGCCGGGCCGGAACCGACCGTGACCTCGACCCCCTCCTTGGCGGCCTTCTTGATGTTGCGCCGCCAGAGCTGATTCATGCCGCCGAGCACGTCCTGCTCGCTCCGCCCGGCGAGCGGGACTTCGTACGTGAACTGCGGCTGCCCGGCGCCGAAGCCGTCCTCCGGGCTCTGCGGCAGCCAGCCGCCCGCCCGCAGCCGCTCGGTCACCCGGACCCCGACCGGGTCCGGCTCGCCCGGCAGGTCGGTGAGCCGGCGGACGCCCGGGTCGGCGATGCCCTCCTTGACCTGCGCGGCGCTCCAGGTGTGGGTGGCCACCGGCGGGCAGAGCCGGATCGCGAAGGCGCCGCGTGCCTTGAGGTGGGCGGCCAGCGGGGCGAGCCACGCGTCGATGTCGCCGGACCAGTCGATGTCCGGGCCCCACGGCAGGTAGGCCAGCGTGAAATTGTCCAGCCGCGGCACCGGCCGGTGCAGGACGAGCCCGGCGCCGGTCAGCCGGGCGCCCGGCCCGTACCAGCCCAGGGATTCCGCCCGCCATTCGGTCTTCACCCGCCCCCAGGCCGGTGTCTGCAAAAAACTGACCGACCGCCGCGACCGTACGTACGCCAGATGCTCGGCCGCGCTGATCGGCGCGACGGTCAGGCTTACGGGTACGGGTACGGGTACGGGTACGGGGGCAGGGGCGGGTGCGCTGTGGGAACCGTTGGACATGCGCCCAGCCAAGGCAGTGGGGTGTTGCCGCCGCGTATGGGCTTTTCGATATGCCGACGATATGCGCCGCCTCGTAGCATGAAAAGCATGCGTGTGCTGATCGTCGAGGACGAACCATTTCTGGCGGAAGCCGTCCGCGACGGATTGCGGCTGGAGGCGATCGCCGCCGACATCGCGGGCGACGGTAATACGGCGCTGGAAATGCTGAGCGTGAACACGTACGACATCGCCGTGCTCGACCGCGACATCCCGGGTCCTTCCGGCGACGAGATCGCCGGACGCATCATCGCCTCCGGCAGCGGCCTGCCGATCCTGATGCTCACCGCGGCCGACCGCCTCGACGACAAGGTCAGCGGCTTCGAGATCGGCGCCGACGACTACCTCACCAAGCCCTTCGCACTCCAGGAACTCGTGCTGCGGCTGCGGGCCCTGGACCGCAGGCGCGCGCACAACCGGCCGCCGGTACGGGAGATCGCCGGGCTGCGGCTGGACCCGTTCCGCCGCGAGGTCTACCGGGACGGCCGCTATGTCGCGCTGACCAGGAAGCAGTTCGCGGTGCTCGACGTCCTGGTCGCGGCCGAGGGCGGGGTGATCAGCGCGGAGGAGCTGCTGGAGCGGGCCTGGGACGCGAACGCCGACCCGTTCACCAACGCCGTACGCATCACCGTCTCGGCCCTGCGCAAGCGCCTCGGCGAGCCCTGGATCATCGCGACCGTACCGGGCGTCGGCTACCGCATCGACCCGGGTACGGGCCAGGAGAGCGGAGATCAGGCGGCCGGAGATCAAGAGAGCGGGGATCAAGCGGGCGGAGATCGGGCGGGCGGCGGCCGTGGATAGGGCGCCCGGCCTGAGCGTCCGCCTCAAACTCACCATCAGCTACGCCGCGTTCCTGATGTTCGCGGGTGTGGTGCTGCTCGGCGTCATGTGGGTGTCGCTCTTCTACCGCATCCACCCCGGGCTGATCGTGGTCGTGGAGAGCCGCCGCGCGCTGCTGCGCGAATTCGGCCCGACGACGGTCGCCGTACTGGCGTTCCTGCTGGTCCTCGGCCTTGCGGGCGGCTGGATCCTGTCCGGGCGGATGCTCGCGCCGCTGCATCGGATCACCGAGGCCACCCGGCTGGCCACCCACGGATCGCTGTCCCACCGGGTCCGGCTGCCGGGCCGGTGGGACGAATTCCGCGAACTGGCCGACGCCTTCGACACGATGCTCGCCCGGCTGGAGGCGCACGACGCCGAGCAGCGGCGGTTCGCCGCCAACGCCTCGCACGAGCTGCGCA
The DNA here is from genome assembly GCF_900112845.1 of Actinacidiphila alni. Classification (GTDB taxonomy): domain Bacteria; phylum Actinomycetota; class Actinomycetes; order Streptomycetales; family Streptomycetaceae; genus Actinacidiphila; species Actinacidiphila alni. The sequence continues at coordinate 36,259 of NZ_FONG01000015.1, read as the reverse complement.
CCCCGCTGGCGATCTCGCAGGCCCTGCTCGACGTCGCCCGGCACGACCCGGACCGCGACAACGCCGAACTCGTCGACCGGCTGCGCGCCGTCAACACCCGCGCGATCGACCTCACCGAGGCGCTGCTCATCCTCAGCCGCGCCGACCAGGGCTCCTTCACCCGCGCACCCGTCGACCTGTCCCTGCTGGTGGACGAGGCCGCCGAGACGCTGCTGCCGCTCGCCGAGAAACGCGGCGTCACGCTCGGCACCTCGGGCGACATCGCCCCGGCGCTCGGCTCGCAGCCGCTGCTGCTCCAGCTGACGACGAATCTCGTGCACAACGCGATCGTCCACAATCTGAGCGGTCCCGACCCCGTGAGCGGCGCGGGCGCCATGGTGCGGGTGCACACCGCCGTCGGGCCCGGGACGGCGCTCCTCACCGTCGAGAACACCGGCGACAAGCTCACGCCCGACCTGGTCGCGGCCCTCACCGAGCCGTTCCAGCGCGGCACCGAACGCGTCCACACCGACCAGGCGGGCGTCGGCCTCGGCCTGGCCATCGTCCGGTCCATCACCCACGCCCACGACGGCACCCTCACCCTCACCCCGCGCCGCGACGGTGGCCTGCGCATCACGGTCGAACTCCCTGCGGCGGCTCAGGAGAAGCAGGAGAAGCAGGAGAAGTGAGCCCGCGGCCGAGGACGCGTCACGGCCGCGCCGCCGTCGCCCGCCGGCAGGCGCGTACGTAGCCGCGGACCAGCGGGCGCGGGGTGTCCCGGGGCCAGGCGAGGGCGAAACGGCTGGGGGAGACACCGCGGACCGGGCGGGTGGTGACGCCGCCGAGGGTGACCAGCGGCGCGTTGCCCGCGGCGAGCAGGACGACGCCGAGACCGGCGACGAGCGCCTCGTACGTCTCCTCCGTGCTCGCCACCTCGGCGCCGATCCGGGCGGGGCGGCCGGCCCTGGCGTCGGTGGCGAGCCAGTAGTCGCGCAGCGGGCCCGCTGCGGCGGGCAGCGCGAGGAAGGGCTCGTCGAGCAGGTCCGCGAAGTCGACGGGCGCGCCGACGGGGGTACGGGCGGCGAGCGGGTGGGTGTCAGGCAGCGCGACCAGCCGCGGTTCCTCGGCGACGACGAGGCTGTCGTACCGCTCCTGCCCCGGCAACGGCAGCCAGACGAAGGCGACATCGCTGCCGCCGTCGGGTCGTCCCAACTCACCTGCCGCAGACGGACGGTGGCCTCCGGATGGGCCGCGGTGAAGCGGGACCTGATCGCGGGCAGCAGCCCGCCGCGCCCGGGGCTGGTGCTCATCCCGACCGTCAGCGTGCCGCGTTCGGCCGCCCCGGCCTCCTCGACGGCCGCCCACGCCTCGTCCCAGGCGCCGAGTACGCGCCGCGCGTGCGGCACGAGGGCGGCGCCCGCGGCGGTCAGCGAGACACCGCGCGGGGCGCGGACGAACAGCGGGGTGCCGAGCTGCGACTCCAGCGCCCTGACCTGCTTGCTGAGCGCGGGCTGCGAGACGAAGAGCCGCTCGGCGGCCCGCGTGAAGTGCAGCTCCTCGGCCACCGCCAGGAAATACCGCAGGTCACGTCCGTGCACATCCACCGCCATCGCCATAACCATGGGTTATCACGACAGGTCTTGGACGGGCAACGGCGGCCTCGGCAGGCTGGATCCCAGGCCACCACAGGCCCTGTGGATCACCACGGGCCCTATGGATCACCACCGGCCCTACGGATCACCACACCACGGAGAAACGATGAACAAGGTCTGGCTCGTCACCGGCGCCAACAGCGGCTTCGGCCGCGCGATCTCCGAGGCCGCGGTCGGTGCGGGCGACGTCGTGATCGCCGCCGCCCGCCGCGTCGCGACGCTGGACGACCTGGTCGCCGCGCACCCCGACCAGGTCGAGGCGCTCACCCTCGACGTCACCGACCCGGCCGCGATCGACGCCGCCGTCCAGGACGTCCTCGCCCGGCACGGCCGGATCGACGTCCTGGTCAACAACGCCGGCCGCACCCACATCGGCGCCTTCGAGGAGACCACGGACGCCGAACTGCGGTCGCTCTTCGACGTGCACGTCTTCGGGCCCGCCGCCCTCGTACGGGCCGTGCTGCCGTCGATGCGGGAGCGCCGCTCGGGCGCGGTCGTGCAGATGAGCAGCATGGGCGGGCAGATGTCCTTCGCGGGCTTCGCCGCCTACAGCGGCACCAAATTCGCCCTGGAGGGCATGTCGGAGGCGCTGCGCGACGAGGTCGCGCCGCTCGGCATCAAGGTGCTGGTGGTCGAGCCGGGCGCCTTCCGCACCTCGCTGATGGCCAACGCCGTCACCAGCGCGGAGATCGACGACTACGACGACTACGCCGCCACCGTCGGCGTCACCCGCGCCATGGCCGCCTCCGGCGACGGCACCCAGCCCGGTGACCCCGCCAAGGCCGCGGCCCTCATCCTCGCCGCGCTCGACGCCGACGACACCCCGCTGCACCTGCCGCTCGGCGACGACGGCGTGACGGCGGTGGCCGCCCACCTCGACCAGGTCCGCGACGACATCGCCGCCTGGGAGAAGCGGACACGGGCGACGTCCTTCGCCGACTGATCCCCTGGCGGCGGCCCGCCGCACGCCCGCCGCCCCCACAATGTGGTGGGCGCGGCGCCGGACCGGCGCCGCCCACCGGACGGCGGAGGGACGGGGCAGCGACGTGGACGAGCAGCGGGTGACCGTACTGACGGTACGAGTACGGCAGGGGGCCGGCGACGACGCGGCGGACGCCGAGGACATCGAGCGCGCGGCGCGGGCGCTGCGCGCCGAACTCCTGGAGACCGACGTCGAGGACGTCCGCCCGGCCGCCGCGCCGGCCCCGCGGGGCGCCAAGCCCGGCGACCCGACCACCTGGGAGACCCTGCTGGTCACGCTCGCCGCCTCCGGCGGTGTCCTCACCACCCTGATCACCGCCGTCTCCGCGTGGCTCTCCCGCCAACACCCCGACACCACGGTCGAGTTGGAGATCGGCGGCGACCGCATTACTCTCCCGGACGCGACGGCCGCCGAACGCTCCCGCCTGATCCAGCTGCTCGCCGACCGGCACGTTGACGGGGCGTCGTAGAGCCGGCCGCCGGCCACGCCTGGTGGTACGGATGGCCATTGAAGTGACGTCTGGTATATCTGGTCGCCTGAATGACCCAACCAATAGGGCCGGTTGCCGCTCTACGGGGGCGAGCGGGGGGCCGTCGCCCGGGCGATGCGGATCGGGTCGGCCGGAATCGGATGCGGTACTGGAGCCGGATGCGCTACCGGATGCGGTAGTTGGGTGCGGAACCGGGAAGTCGGGCAGGGGCGGGCCGTCTTGGAGCGGCCGAGGGCGCCGTCACATGTGTCGGCACGCTAGGGGAGGGTGACGCATGAGCCGTTGGTCCTCCCGGCTGTCCCGGCGGGGCGGCAGCGCGGACCACACCGCTCCCGGAGCCGGTCACGCCTCCGCCACCGTTTCCGTTTCCGCTTCCGCTTCCGCCTCCGTTTCCGGGCCGCGGGCGGCCGCCGCCGCACCGCCCGTCGAGGACATCGACGGCGTCCTTCTCGTCCGCTCGGTGGACGACGACTCCTTCCCGATGGCCGCCCTCGCCGAAGTGGCGCACACCTTCGGGGCCGAGGCGGACACCGTCACCGTGCTCGTCGGCTCGGCGGACCCGGACGGCGGCCGGCACTGGCCGCGGCTCGCGGCCCTGCTGGACTCGCTGCGCGACCGCGGCACCCGCCGGGTCCGGCTCGTGCTCTCTGGCGCGGGCGCCGAACGGCCGGGCCGCCCCAGCACCGCCCGCCGGATCGCCGACGACTGGGGATTCGAGGTGCTCGCGCCGGACGGCGTCGTGCTGATCACTCCCGGTGGGAGCCTCTTCGTCCGGGGGGACGCGCGCGGCAAGGGCAATTGGTGGCGCTTCGCGCCCGGCGAGCCGCCCGCCCAGCAGGGCCCGCGCGCGCCCGTCCCCGACTGGCAGCGGGCCGTCGGCCGGGTCCCGGAGCGGACCTCGGGCGGCTGCGTCGTGGAGCAGATACCCGCGGGCGTGCTGATCCGCCCGGCCGACGCCGCCGGGCCGCGCCCCGACGACCTGTCCTTCGCCGTGCCGCTCGACCCGGGCCACGCCACCGTCCTGGTGGGCACCCCGCACGCGGAGGACGTCGCCGCGGACGAGGTGGCCGCGGTCCTCGCGGCGCTGCCCGCGGAGCACCGCGCCCGGGCCCGCCTCGCCCCGGGCGGCCTCGTCGACCTGCTGCGGCTCACCCACGCCGTCGCCGACGCCCTGGGCGACCGGGTGGACGTGCTGACGGGCCTGCCGCTGCTCGCCGACCACGCGCCGCCCGGCGCACCGCCCCGGCCGACGCTCATCGGCCGCGACGGCGAACCGACCTGGCAGCCGTACGTCACGGCCGTCGCCTGCCTGCCGACGCCGAAGGGCGCGCGAACTCCCTTGCCCCGCCTGCTCGGCAGCCACGCCCCGGACTGGCTCCCGGCCGGTACGGAGCCCGGCACCGTACGGCTCACCGACGGCTGGCAGGCCGTCGTGACCCGCTCGGGCCTCGCCCTGTGGGCCCAGGGCGCCCCCCGGCCCCCGCTCGTCGGCACCGCCGTCGACCCGGAGACCTGCGCGGTCGAACTCGGCGCCCCCGGCCGGCGGTTGGACAGCTCGCTCCTGTCCGCCCTCGCCCGCCTCCTGACCGGCCTCGGCGCCGCGGGCCGCGCCAGGACCACCCTCCTGGTCCGCGGCCGCCCCGCGGGCGGCGAGGCGGACCTGCGCCGCCTGGCCGCCGAACACGGTGTCCGCGGCATCCGCTACGTCACGGCCCCCGGCCCGGCCCCCCAACCACCCGCGGCAGCCAAGCCGCGCCCCGCCCCCGAGGTCCCCCACCACCGCACGACCACCCACGAGCCGCCCACCCCCGCCCCGGCCCTTCTCCCTTACCCCGCACCGGAGTTGAAGCCCGCCCCGGCCCCGACCGGTGTACGGCAGCCGTCGCCCGGCGCGGCATCGTTGTCCGCCCCAGACTCTGCCCGGGGCCCGGGGCCCGCAGGTGACCTGTCGCCTGCGCCGGACCCCGCACTCGGCACGGGTTCGGAACCGGGGCCGGTGCCCGTTCCGGACGGTGTACGGCAGCTGTCGCCCGGTCCGGCATCGTTGTCCGCCCCGGGCAGCAGCCTGGTCGCGGGGCCCGCAGGCGACCTCGCGCCCGCGCAGGACCCCGCACTCGGCGCGGGTTCGGAACCGGGGCCGGTGCCCGTACCGGGCGGTGTACGGCAGTCGTCGTCCGGCCCGGCATCGTTGTCCGCCCCGGACCCCGGCCCGGTCGCGGGGCCCGCACGCGCCCTTGCGCCTGCGCTGGACCCCGTACCCGACGCGGTACCGGAATCGGGGTCGGTACCTGTTCCGGGCGGTGTACGGCAGTCGTCGCCCGGCGCGGCTCCGATGTCCGTTCCGCACGCCGTGCCTGAGCCTCGGGCCGCGTCCGGCCCGGCATCGTTGTCCGCGCTGGACGGCGGCCCGGTCGCGGGGCTCGCACGTGATCTCGCGCCTGCGCCGGACCCCATACCCGGCGCGGGTTCGGAACCGGGGCCGGTGTCCGTACCGGACGGTGTACGGCAACCGTCGTCCGGCCCGGCATCGTTGTCCGCCCCGGACCTCGGCCGGGTCCCGGCGCTCGCACGCGACCTCGCGCCTGCGCCGGACCCCACGCCCGGCGCGGGGTCGGGGCCGGGCGCCGCGCTCGAACCGCGACCTGGACCGGGGTCGAAAGCCGGCCCGGGTGAGGCGTCCGCGCTGGATCGTGCCGTCCGGGCGGGTTCGGTGCCGGGCCCCGATTCCGGCCTCGGTTCGGAGCCAGAGTCTGAGGTTGGTCCGGGTGAAGCGCCAGCGCCGGATCTCGCTTCCGCGTCGGGTCCGGCGGCCGACGCCGCTTCCGGGGCCGGCCCGACGCCGGATAGCGCTTCCGGGGCCGCGCCCGTCCGCATACCGTCCTCCGCCGCGCCGGTGATGCCGCGTGTCGGTCGGGAAGCCGCGCCGGGAGCCGGGCCCCGGGCCGCGGCCGAACGGGTGGGTGCCGTAGGGCCGTTGGGGGAGGGGCCGGCGGTGGGGCCCGGGTATGTGAGCGGGGCGGGGGAGCGGGCGGGGTTTCGGGGGATGGCCGGGGGCGAGTGGGAGCGGCACGCGCGGGGGGCGGACGCGATGCTCGCCGCGGTGGCGGGCCTGCGCGGGGGCGAACGGGAGGCGGCGCGGGCCGACTTGGCCGCGGTGCACGCGTATCTCACTGCGGAGGAGGGGCCGTTGCACCACCGGGAGCTGGTGCGCGGGCTGCGCGCGGGGGAGGAGTGGCTGCGACCGTACGCCGCGTGCGTCGCGTCCGGACTGCGCCGGCTGCCCTCGTACCGGGGAATCGCCCTGCGCGGCGGTGCCGCGGACGGCGGCGGCCCGGAGGCGGGCGCACTGCTCCAGGACCCGGCGCCGGTCGCGGCGCTGACCAGGCCCCCGGCCGGGGACGGCACGCTTACCCCGCGCTACGCGATCTGGTCGAGCGCCGGGCGGCGGACGCCGGACGGAATCGTCTTCGCGCCGGGCACCGGCTTCCGGGTGCTGGGCACCTGGAAAGCCCCCGCCGGAACCACCGTCGTGCTGCTGCGGGAGCTGCCCGCGCACGCGACCGCGTACATGGACGGGGCACGGGAGTTGAGCCCCCGCGACCTCGCCGCCCTCGGCCATCTGAAGGCCGTCCTCGACGCGGGTCTGCCCGCCGGTGCGGAACGGAGCTGGCCCGAGCGGTGCGCCGGGCCCGTAGGAGGCGACGATCGGCCGCCGCCCACGCACCCGCCGCAGGCGCGCCCGCACCCCCGACCGATCGACCAGCCCGAAGGAGAACGATGAGCAGCCAGACCCGCCCCGAGCCCGAAGGCACTCCGCGGCCCAAGGGCGGCCCCTCCGTGCGCCGGGCGGTGACGCTGGGACCGGTCGCGGCGGGCCCGGACGCGTCGCTGACACCGGCGACGCCCCGCGCCGAGACCTCGTCGCGCCCCGGCACCTCCTCCACCCCGGTCGGCGGCACCCCGCCGGCGGCCGGGCCCGGCCCCGCGTCGGGCACGGCATCCGAGGCGACGTCCGGCACCACGTCCGGCACCGAGCCCGGGGCCACGACCGTCATGCCGGCCGAGGCACTCGCCGCGGCACCGGCCGAGACGCTTGCCGAGACTTCCGGCGAGGCCCCCCGAAAGGCCGCCGCCACCACCGTCGTCGCGGCCCCCGCGGAACCGCCCTCAGGGCCGCCCTCGCGGAAGCCGCTGCTGGCCGCCGCCGCCCTCGTCGGCGTGGTGCTGCTCGCGGTGCCGCTGGCGGCCTGGGCGGCGGGCGGGTCCGGGCACAAGAAGGACGACGTGGCGGCGGTGGCGGCGAGCGCGAGCAGCGCCACGCGCCCGCCGGTGACCCCGACGCACACGCCCACGCCGACGCCCACGAAGACGACGGCCTCGCCGACCGCCAAGCCCACAAAGCACGCGGCCGCCAGAACCGGGACGCCGATGACGCCGGCGAAGCCGCCCGCCTCGGCCACCCCGGGCACCCGGCGTGCCCCGGCGCCGCAGAAGGCGCCTATCCCGCTCGGACCCGGCCCGCAGATGCCCGGCGACGACCACTCCGCCTCGGCCGCCGTCCTGCGGCTGACGGCGCGCGACCCCGGCAAGCACATCTGCTACCGGGTGTACGTGGCGCACTTCGGCTGGCAACTCGCCGTCTGCGACGGCGCGGTGGCCGGTTCCGAGGCGGACAACCGCAGCGTCAAGGCCATCCAGATCGCCGTGGCCGGCACCCACGGCACCTCCGGCAGCGCGTACCGGCAGAAAGAGGGCTGGTGGGACAAGCCATGGATCACCGTGTCGGACGGGACCGATCTGACGCTCGGAACGCCCTCGCAGGACGCGCCGAATCTGGGCGGCTTCGGCATCAGCGTGGACGGCGCCAAGGGCACCGTCTGCCAGAACACGTACAGCAAGGGCGGCCCGTGGCAGGGCATGGGCTGCGACACCCCGCAGACCCCCGACAACTACATCTTCGGCGGCACGCTGGACGCCTCGCGCTGGCTCGACGCGGTGCGCTTCACCGTATGACGCGCGAGGCAGTTGTGTTCAGAAGCTGCCCACGTGCTGCTCACCGCGGCCGGCCCGGCCGGCCGCGGTGCTTGACTGCCGGGGCAACGCGAGAAGGGCGGACCGCACCATGGCTGACCAGCCTTCTGTGAACGTCGGCGGCGTGACGTACCGGGTGACTCCCGAATACCTGGCGAACGCCTCCAACAACACGGCCTCGACGGCGGCGGAGATCTCCACGCAGCTGGCGGAGCTGAAGACCTATGTGGCCAGTCTGGAAGCGAGCTGGCAGGGCATCGCCCACAACCAGTTCCAGACGCTGATGGCCGAGTACGACATCTACGCACGGATGCTGCACGACGCCCTGGAGGGCATCTCCAAGGGGCTCCAGGGCAACTACGTCAACTACGAGCAGTCCGAGCAGCAGAACCTGACCAACCTCGCCGCGCTCGGCGAGGACCTGCCCAAGGCGCCGTCCGGCACCAACTTCAACTGACCCCTGCCGAGGAGGGTTTGATGGCCAACATCGATGGCACACCGATCTACGTCGGTGAGGGGCTCGCGGCGGCCGGCAGCACGCTGAACGCCAGGGCCGGTGAGATCTCCGGCGAACTCCAGGCGCTGAAAACGCAGTTGGCGCCACTGACGGACGCCTGGCGGGAGAGCCAGGCGGCCACGTACTACCAGGACATGCAGAACGAGTGGGACCTGGCGGCCGACGGCCTGTTCGGCCCGGACGGCGTGCTCGGCCGGATCGCGCACGCCATGCAGGTCAACTGGAACAACTACAGCGACGCCGAGTGGTCGAACATCTCCACCTGGCGGCACTGAGTCCACGGTCCGCGGCCACCCCCGTGAACACCCGCGGCCGAACGGCCGCACCGTACGACACCGAAGGAAACGTCCGTGCCCGATGAACGCTGCCGGGTCACCGTGGTCGGCGAACGCAGGCGGGTCGACCTGGCCCTCCCGGCGCAGGCCCCGATAGCCGAGTACGTCCCCCGGCTCGCCTCCATGTGCGGCCAGTCCGAGTCCGAGGCCATGCCCGCGGTCTGGTCGCTCGCCGAGCCCGGCGGCCCGTCGCTGGCGCTGGACGACTCGCTCGCGGCGGCGGGCATCGTGGACGGCGCCACCTTGTACCTGCTCGACCAACGGGCGGCGGAACTCGGCGAGTTGACGGTCACCGACCTCGACGAGCAGATCGCCGGGGCCCAGGAGGACAGCGGCCTGTGGAGCGCCCGCAGGCGCGCCCAGTGCGTGCTGGGCGCCGGGCTGCTGTTCATGGTCGGCGCGGCCGTCTGGTTCGGTGCCCAGCGGGTCGCGGGCCTGTGGGCGCTGCTGTTCGGCCCGGCCGCGCTGTGCTGCGCGCTGATCGCGTGGTACGCCGAGCGCAAGAACTGGCCGCTGCCGCGCGCGATGCGGCAGCTCCTGGCGCTGGCGGCCTGCCCGCTGCTGGCCTGCACGGGGCTCGGGCTGCCGGTGCACGGCGCGGTGATCACGCCGATGCTGGCGGCGGGTGGCGCGGTGCTCGGCGCGCTCGCCGCGGTGGTCGCGCTGCCCGCGCCGTCCACGGTGATCCTCCAACTGCTGGCGCTGGCGGCCGCGTTGTTCGTGGTGCCGCTGGCCGCGCTGCACGCGGGGCCGGCCGGCTCGGCGGCCGTGGTGGCGACGGCGCTGTTCCTGGTGACCGGGCTGCTGCCCCGGATCACCAGCCAGATCGCGGTCCTGGTGCCGGACGGCCCCGACACCGGCGCCGCGGCCCTGGACGACGCGGACGTGGCGGCCGTCGTCCGCCGGGGCAACGGACTGCTCACCTTCCTGAGCGTCGTGACCGGGACCGTGCTCGCCGCCGCCCTGCTCACCCTGACGTTCTTCGACGGCGTCTACGGCCTGGTGCTGGTGGCGTGCGTCTCGGTCGGGCTGCTCTTCCAGGCGGGCTCGGTCCGTGTGCTGACCGCGGTGGTGCCCCAACTGGCCGCCGGGGTGGTGGGGTTGCTGGGCCTGGCCGTACGGGTGCCCGGCTATCTGGTCGACTCGCGGGCGGCCGGTCCGATGGCCGCCTTCGCCGCCGGGGTGGTGCTGGTCGCGGTCGGGCTCTTCCTCGCCTTCGGTGCGGCCCTGCGCCCGGTCGAGCAGGAGCGCCCCGCGTGGGCCGGGTCCGCCGCCACCTTCCTCGTCGTGGTGAGCCTGCCGCTGGCGGCCGGTGTCTTCGGCCTGTTCGGCTGGCTGGCCAACCGGGGGAGCGGCCTGTGAGCGCGCCACGGCCGACATCCGCGCCGATATCCGTGCCAGCGTCGGTGCCGATACCGGTGCCGGCGCCGATGCCCGTGGGGTCGCCCGCCCCGGATCGGCGGCGGCCGTGGTGAGAGCGGGCACGCAGCGTGTGGCGCCCGGCAGTTGGGGCAGCCACCGCTCCATCGCGGCGGCGGTCAGGGGCGCCGAGGCCGGCGCCGTGATCACCGTGCAGAGCGGCACGTACACCGAGAATCTGGTGCTCGACAAGGATGTCACCCTGATCGCCAAGGGCGTGGTGCGGCTGGTCGCGCCGCGCGGCCCGGCCGTCACCGTGCACGCGGGCCGCGCCGAACTGCGCGGCTTCGCCCTGATCTCCCCGGCGCCGCGCGAGCCGGGGGTGCTGGTGCGCGGCGGCGAACCAGTGCTGCGGGACTGCGAGATCACCGGCGGCCGCGTCGAGGTCTCCGGGGCCGCGGCGCCCGTGCTGAGCGGGTGCAGCGTGCGGCAGGCCGAGGGTGCCGCGGTGCGGCTGACCGGCACCAGCCGCACCACCCTGGACCGGCTGACCGTCGGCGGCTGCGCCGGGGACGGCCTGGTCGTGGAGGACGAGGCCGCCGCCGAGCTGACCGACTCCCTGGTGGACGGCGCCACCGGACGCGGCGTCGTGGTCGCCGCGGGCGCGCACGCAGAACTCACCCGCTGCGAGATCCGCGACAGCGGCCGGGCCGCCGTCCTGGTGGAGGGCCATGCCACCGCGGTGCTGCGCGCGACCCGGCTGTACGAGGCGGGCGGCAGGGGCGTGTGGACGCGCGGTACGGCCGGCCGCGTCACCGGCCCGGCGGGCGACGGTTTCCGTACGGCGGGGGCCGGCGGCGAGGCCGCCCGCGGCGAGGTGTCCCAGGGCGTCCGCCTGCACGACTGCGAGATCTTCAGGACCGCGGGCGGCGGCGTCCTGGCCGAGGACGGCAGCGCGGTGCTGCTGGACGGCTGCCACGTCCACCACACCACCGGCGCCGCGGTCCTGGTGACGGGCGAGGCGCTCGCCGAACTCGTGTCGGTCCGCGCCGTGGACTGCGCCGACACCGCGCTCGTGGTGAGCGCCACCGCACGGGCCGCCGCCCGCGACTGCACCTTCGCCCGTACCGGCGCCAACGGGCTGTACGCGACCGGCGACGCGGAGGTCGCGCTGACCGGCTGCACCGTACGGGACACCGCGTACACCGCCGTGCACCTCGGCGGCGCCGCGCGCGTGACGGTGACCGACGGCGCGGTCGGCGGCTCCGCCGAGTACGGGGTGCGCGTCACCGAGCGGGCCGAACTCCTCGCGGACGGCTGCGAGGTGAGCGATGTGGAGCTGGCGGGCGTGTCCGTGGAGGGCGGCGACGCGGCGCTGCGCGACTGCCGGATCGATGGCGGCCGGGAGGGGGTGCGGCTGTCCACCACCCACCGGCCGCTGCTGGCCGGCTGCGCCGTCACCGCCGGCGGCGAGACCGGCGTACGCGTCGGCCCCGGCACCGGCGCCCGGCTGGAGGACGTGACGGTCACCGGCGGCATCACCGGTCTGCTGCTGGAGGAGGACAGCACGGCCGTCGTGACGGGCGGCGAGGTGCGCGAGTCCCGGGGCAGCGGCGTCGTCGTACGCGCCGGGGCCCGGCCCGCCGTGCACGGTCTCACGGTCGCGTCGGCCGCGAAGAACGCGCTGTACGTGGAGGAGGGCGGAGCGGGCCGGTACGAGGACTGCCACTTCACCAAGAGCCGTTTCCCCGCCGTCTACGCCGGTGCCCGCTCCCGGTTCGAGCTGCGCCGCTGCGTCGTGGACGGCACCGACACCGACCTGCTGCGGGACGCCGACGCCGAGGTGTACGCGGTGGACTGCCATGTCGCGGACGTGGCCGAGCCGTTGCTGCCGACCCTCGCCGCCCCCTTGTCGCCGGGCGTCGGCGCGGCGCCGACGGGCCGCCCCAACCTCCCTTCCTCCGGGACCGGTTCACCCGGCGCCGGCTCCGCGGAGGGCGCCGGCGGCGCCGAGGCGGACGGCTCCGCGGAGGCTCGGCTGGAGGAACTCCACGCGGAGCTGGGCCGGTTGGTGGGCCTGGACGGCGTCAAGCGCGACGTGGTGACGCTGACGAAGCTGATGCAGATGGTCAAGGTCCGGCAGGACGCCGGGCTCGCGCCGCCGCCGCTGAGCAGGCACCTGGTCTTCGCCGGGAACGCGGGTACCGGCAAGACCACGGTGGCCCGGCTGTACGGCGGATTCCTCGCGGCGCTCGGCCTGCTCAGCCGCGGCCATCTGGTCGAGGCCGACCGAGGCGATCTGGTCGGCGAGTACGTCGGGCACACCGCGCCGAAGACGACGGCGGTCTTCCGGCGGGCGCTCGGCGGTGTGCTCTTCATCGACGAGGCGTACTCCCTGGTGCCGCAGGGGCAGTTGAGCGACTTCGGCGCGGAGGCCGTCTCGACGCTGGTGAAGCTGATGGAGGACCACCGCGACGAGGTGGTCGTCATCGTGGCGGGCTACCCCACCGAGATGAACCGGCTGCTGGAGTCCAACGCGGGCCTGGCGTCCCGCTTCACCCGCACCCTGCACTTCGACGACTACTCGGCGCCGGAGCTGGTGCGGATCGTGGAGCACCAGGCCAGCAGCCACGAGTACACCGTCGCGCCGGAGACCGCCGCCGCGCTGCACGACTACTTCGCGACGGTGCCGCGCGGCGAGCAGTTCGGCAACGGGCGCAGCGCCCGGCAGGTCTTCCAGCGGATGACCGAGCGGCACGCCCAGCGGGTCGCCGAACTCGGCCTGAGCGTCGCCGATCTGGCCGCCGCCGACGACGGGCTGCTGACCGCGCTGCTGCCCGCCGACCTCCCGCCGGCGGAGGCCCTGTGACCGGGCGGTGCGCGGCCGAGCAGCGCGTGACCGGACAGCGCGTGACCGGACGGTGCGCGACCGGGCTGCCGGTGGCCCGGCGGCGTGCCCCGTACGACGACGGACCGGGTGAAAGGCAGGTGCGGTGACGATGGCGGAAGAACCGACGCTCCAGGAGTGGCTCGCGGACCTGGCGGCGCTGAAGGACGCGATCGGGGTGGTGAAGAAGGAGCACACGACGATCTCGGCGCACATGGCGTCGATCGACGCCAAGATGAAGGAGGTCGGCGACCACTGGGCCAGCCCGTCGCACGGCTCCTTCGAGTCCATCACCGCGTGGTACCACCGCAGCCAGCACGACCTGGAGGCGCTGCTGACGGACATCCTCCACCGGATGAACACCAGCTACACCAACTACCACAACGCCGAGCACGCCAACCACGACAACCTCACCGACGGGTCGTCCGGTGGCTGAGCGGCGCCGGGCCGCGCGGCGGGGTTCAGCCCGCCGCGGGCGGGTCCGGGAAGCGGGAGTTGCGGTCGGTCTCGGCGTAGACCTGCCCGGAGTGGTTGAGCAGGGCGATGTACTCGCCGAGCCGTTCCAGCGTGGAGCCGATCTGGAGCAGCGCCCGCTCCTGTGCCGGGTTCATCTCGGCGGCGAACGTCGCGCCGCTGGCGGCGAACGGATTGTCGTGCGTCTTGCCTTCCTGCGGGTCGTACCCGGCCGCGAGCGAGGTGTAGCCGCTGTGGTCGTTCGGGTCCTGGGCGCCCTGCCCGAAGACATGGCCCTTGACGGCCTCGACCTTGGCGCGCAGCTCCTCGTACTTCGCGACCGCGGCGCGCGCCTCGGTGAGCATCGCCTTCTCGGCGGTGCGCAGCGCGCCCAGGTCGATCCTCAGGTCGCCGGACGGCTCGGTGATCTGCTTCGGGTCGCCACCCCCGCCGTCCAGGTCCTTCGGGTCGGTGTTGAAGGACGGCGGCACGTCCCAGGCGACGTGCGTCTCCGGCACCAGGGAGCTGAGGTCCTTGCCGTTGTCGGGCGACGGCGTGGGGGTCGAGCCGTCGTCCGTCGTCTCGGGCAGCGGCGTCGGGTCGTACTTCGAGGTGATCGGCTTGGTCACGGTGTCTCCCTCGTCCGGCGGCCGCACAGTACCGCCGCCAGGTTTACCACTTATATGAGGAATTGTCAGCAGGGGATCGTCACCACAGCCGTCACCTGCGCCTCTTCGGCACCGGCACCGTGTGTGCCCCAACTCCCGGTCGAGAAAGGCGAGTCCATGGCCGACGACAGCACCAACTACGACGTCTCCGTCCTCAAGATCTCCCCGAGCGGCATGAACACCGTCGCCGGCAATCTGCACGACCTCGGCCAAGCCGTCTCGGACAGCCTCGTCACCATCAACAACACCCTCAGCGGGCTGCGCGTCGCCTGGCAGGGCAAGGCCGCCAGCGACGCGGACGACCTCAACAAGGAGTGGGTCCGGGTGATGACCGAACTCTTCGGCACCAAGGACGACCCGAGCAAGGGCGTCCTGCCGACGCTGGCCGACGGCGTCGGCATGGTGTCGGCCAACTACAGCGCGGCCGAGGACGGCATCACCGACCTGTTCAAGAACTTCGCCGACACCTCCGGGAGCAGCAAGGACAAACCCGATGCGGTCACCGACACCAACAAGACGGCCGTCACCATGACCTTCCCCGGCTGAGCGGACCGCCCCAGCCCCCGCCCCCCGCGCCCCACCAGCCAGCTAGGCAGCCACCGTGAGTCGAATCCCCTTCCACCGCCCCGTCCGCATGACACCCCCGCCGATGCCGGAGGGTGTGACGAAACTGGCCGCACCGCCCCAACGGCCGCAGCCGCAGGGCGCGGCGGGCTGGCTGATGCTCCTGCTTCCGCTGCTGTCCAGCATGAGCATGGCCGCGTACATGGTCGCCTACGGCAAGGCGTGGATGATCCTGCTGGGCATCGCCTTCGTCGTGGTGTCCGTGGGCATCACCATCGGGGTCCGGATGCAACTGCGGGGCAGCAGGCGGCGCAACCAACTCCGGCAGCGCGAACGCTATGTGGAGTACCTGGCCGGGATCCGCAGGCAGGCGGTACGGTCCCGGGTCGGCCAGCGGGCCGCCGACGCGTGGCGGCACCCGCACCCGCAGCGGCTGTGGGCGATCGCCGGCCAGCGCCGCCGGGTCTGGGAACGCCGCCCCGGTGACGACGACTTCCTCCGCCTGCGGCTGGGCACCGGCACCGTACCGGCGGCCGACGCGCTGCGGATGCCCGAGCAGAACGATCCGACCGTCGAGGTCGACACGCAGTGCCGGCACGCCGCCGCCGAACTCGTCGCCGCGTACGGCACGGTGCCCGGCCAGGCCGCCTGGCTCGACCTGCGCGCCTCCGGCGTGGTCAGCCTGCTCGGCCCGCGCCCCCGGACCAGGGAACTGGCCCAGACCCTGCTGCTCCAGCTGTCGGTCCTGCACGCCCCGGACGACGTACGGATCGCCGTCGTGACCGGCGGCAACTCCGCCTGGGACTGGGCGAAATGGCTGCCGCACGCCCAGCACCCCGACCAGGAGGCGCCGGTCCGCGAGCAGGAGGCCGTCCCGATGCTCGCCGATGACCTCGCCGGACTCCAGGAGTATCTGCAGAGCACCCTCGACCAGGCCGTGGCCGCCCGCGCCGAGCGGATGAGCCGCCTGGTCACCCAGCGCGACACCAGCCCCCGCCGCCACCTCGTGGTGTTCCTCGACGACTACGAGCCCGAGGCGGCCTGGGCGCGCTCCGCCCTGCTGGCGGCCCTGCTCACCGAGGCGGGCCCCGACCTCGGCCTGCACGTGGTGTGCCTGGTCGAGGAGGAGGGCAGCGAACCCGGCCGGGTCGACGTACGGGCCCGCACCGACATCCGCGGCGGCCTCGTTCTGGAGGGCCGGGCGCCCGCCCTGCACGCGGCGGTCGACAAGGGCGCCGCCGACACCGTCGAGCCCGCCGTGCTCACCGCCACCGCCCGCGCGCTCGCGCCGCTGATGCTCTCCGGCGAGCGCGAACAGGTCCTGTCCGAGCACGTCTCGCTGTCGGGAATGCTCGGCTTCCCCGACATCGCGGCCTTCGACCCGGCCGCCAAACGGCGCGCCCCCGACGAGCGTGACCTGCTCAGCGTCCCCATCGGTGTGACCGGCGCCGGCGAACCGCTGGTGCTGGACCTCAAGGAGTCCGCGCAGGGCGGCATCGGCCCGCACGGACTGGTCGTCGGCGCCACCGGCTCCGGCAAGAGCGAACTGCTGCGCACTCTGGTCACCGGCATGGCGATGGTGCACGCGCCGGAACATCTGGCCTTCGTGCTGGTCGACTTCAAGGGCGGCGCGACCTTCGCGGGCATCACCGAACTCCCGCACGTCTCCGGCCTGATCACCAATCTCGCCGACGATCTCGCGCTGGTCGACCGGATGCGCAACGCCCTCCAGGGCGAACAGCAGCGCAGGCAGCGGATGCTGCGCGAGGCGGGCAACGTCGACTCGGTGCGCGAGTACCAGATACGGCAGGCCGCCGGCGGCACCGACATCCACGGCAAGCCGCTGGAGCCGCTGCCGTATCTGCTCGTCATCGTCGACGAATTCGGCGAACTCCTCTCCCAGCGGCCGGACTTCATCGACCTGTTCGTGCAGATCGGCCGGGTCGGCCGGTCGCTCGGCATGCATCTGCTGCTGGCCACCCAGCGACTGGAGGAGGGCCGGCTGCGCGGCCTGGAGTCCCATCTGTCGTACCGGATCTGCCTGCGCACCTTCAGCGCCGCCGAGTCCCGCGCCGTCATCGGCACCCCCGACGCCTACGCGCTGCCCGCGATCCCCGGCTCCGCCTACCTCAAGGTCGACGAGTCGGTCTACGAACGCTTCCGGGTCGCGCACGTCTCGGCGCCCTATCGCGAACGCGACACCGACAGCACCGCCGTCGCGGCCGAGCCCGTGCCCTTCGCGGTGCACGGCGACCTCCCGCCGGCCGCCCCGCAGGAGCCGGAGGCCGTCCGCTGGGAGTGGACCAAGGACGGCGGCGCGACCGAACTCGAGATCGCCGTCGAGCGGATGCTCACCCAGGACAGCCCCGGCCACCAGGTGTGGCTGCCGCCACTGCCCGCCCGCTTCACCCTGGACTCGCTGCTCGGCGAACCGGAGACCGACCCCGAACTGGGCCTGCGCTGCGCCATGTGGCCGTTCGCGGGCGCGCTGAAATTCCCGGCGGGTGTGCTCGACATCCCCGCCCGTCAGGAACAGCTGCCGCTCGTCATCGACCTGACGGGACGTCAGGGGCACATCGCCCTGGTCGGCGCCCCGCAGAGCGGGAAATCCACCTTCCTGCGCACCGCGATGCTCAGCGCCATGCTCACCCACACCCCCGACGAACTGCAGTTCTACGCCGTCGACATGGGCGGCGGCGCGCTGCACGGCCTGGCCGCCGCGCCCCATGTGGCCGGTGTCGCGGGCCGCCGCGACGAGGAACGGGTACGGCGGGTGCTGGCCGAGGTCGGCCGGCTGGTCACCGCGCGCGAACACATGTTCCGCGACCTCGGCATCCAGTCCGCGGCCGACCTGCGCTCCCGGCGTGCCGCGGGCGACCTGCCCGACGGTGTGCGCTCCGCCGACGTCGTGCTCGTCGTCGACAATCTCGCCGCCCTGCACACCACCGACGACAACGCCGTCGCCGCCCTCACCGACATCGCCGCCCGCGGCCTCGGCGTCGGCATCCACCTGTGGGTGACCGCCAACCGCTGGGCGGAGATCCGGATCAGCCTGCGCGACAACATCCCCGGCCGCCTCGAACTGCGGCTCAACGACCCGTCCGAGTCCGAGATCAGCCGCCCGGCCGCACGCGCCATGGGACAGGGCCTGCCCGGCCGCGGCCTGGCCTCGCCCGGTCTCAGCCACCACATCGCGCTGCCCCGGCTCGACGGCCTCGACGAGCCCGAGTCGATCGCCGACGCCGAACGGCGGCTGGTCGCCCGCATCGCGTCGAGCTGGCAGCGGCCCGCGGCGCCCGCGCTGCGGGTGCTGCCCGAACGGCTCACCGTCCGCGAACTGGCCGCCGCCGGGGCCCCCGCGCCCGCCGACCGCTGGGAGGGCCACGGCCCCGGCATCGGAGAACGCGATGTGCCCATCGGGCTGCGCGAGTCCGACCTGCGCCCGGTCGGCCTCGATCTGACCTCCGGCGCACCGCACTTCGTGGTCTTCGGCGACTCCGGGGCGGGCAAGACCACCTTCCTGCGCTCCTGGATGCGCGGCCTGGCCGCCCGGCACAGCGCGCGCGACCTGCGCTTCATGGTCGTCGACTACCGGCACAGCCTGCTGGACGTGCTGCCCGAGGAGTACATCGGCGCCCGCGGCGGCAGCGCCGACCTGGTGGCCGGCCAGACCGCGGCGCTGGCCGAGACACTGCGCTCGCGCATCCCGCCCGCCGACGTCACCCCCGCCCAGCTCGCCGAACGCGGCTGGTGGCAGGGCCCGGAGCTGTACGTCGTCGCCGACGACTACGACCTGGCGGCCGGCGCCATGGGGCGCGGTCCGCTGGCGCCGCTCGCCGAATTCATCCCGCAGGCCGCCGAGTTGGGCTTCCACCTGGTCCTGGCCCGCCGGGTCGGGGGCGCGGGGCGCGCCCTGCTGTCGGACCCGCTGCTGAGCCGGCTCAAGGAGATCGGCGCCGGCGCGCTGCTGCTCTCCGGCGATCACCGCGAAGGCGTGCTGATCGGCGAGCAGCGCGCCCACCTCCGGCCGCCCGGCCGCGGCACGCTCGTCCGGCGCGGCCATGAACCCACCCTCGTCCAGGTCGCCGTCGACCCCCGGGACGTACCGGACGACGAGCAGTGGGGCGCAGCGGCCGGGCCGGTGCCGGCAGGGACCGTGGCGGCGGAATCCGTGGTGACGGAGTCCGGACACGCGGAGTCGGTACGCACGGAGTCCGTACGCACGGAATCCGTGCAGACGTAGGCCGTTCGCCGGTCGGCGCACCGGACACCAGCGAGCCCAGCAGGCCAGGACGCCCAGGGAAGGCGGGACCACCATGGCGGACGCGAATTCCGTACTCGGCACCATCAAGCTCGACGACATCTACGCCCTGGGCAACGCCTGGATCCAGCTCGGCGACGACCTCCACGAGCGCCAGGGCGCCGTCACCACGCAGGTCGGCGAACTCGGCATGACCGGCGCCGCCGGTGACGAGGCGCGCCGCGCCTGGAACGACAGCCTGAAGAAGACCGTCGACGACGCCGCCGAGACCGCCTGGACCATCGGCGAGACGATCAACCGGTACGGCGACGAACTGCACAAGGCGGCCGAGGAGTACGCCAAGCAGCTCAACGCCGAGATGTGGGCGAACATCCTGGGCATCATCGCCGGGCTCGTCCTGATCGGACTCGGGCCGCTGCTCAGCAGTCTGCTCACCATGATCGGGCAGTTGCTGGCCCGGCTGATCCCCGTTCTGGCCACGATCGCCGGACGGCTCGGCACCGTCGGCAGCACGGTCGTCGGCGCGGTCGGCAGCGCCGTCGTCGGCGCGGCCTTCAACCTCGGCTTCGACATCGCCGTCGGCGAGGCCGGCGCGGCCATCGCGGGCGGCCACTACGACGTCGACTGGGGCGCGGAGGGCCTGAGCATGGGCCTCGGCGGCGCCTTCGGCCTGCACGACGGCGGCATGGCGGGCTGGCACTACGGCAGCGGCGGCCCGCACTCGGTGCCCAAACCCGGCCCGCACGGCGGCGATTCACCGCCGGTCACCGTCCCCAAGCCGAACCCGCACGGCGGCGACCCCGTCCCGGTCGGCGGCGACGGCCACGGCGTCGTCCCGACGCCCACCCGGCTCACCGGCGGCGGCGAGCACCCGGTGCCGCCGCCCGGCGGCCTGGACACGCACAACATTTCCGGCAGGGACACCCTCTCCACCAACAGCGGTTCTGCGGACGGCAATTGGGCCAAGTACGGGCCCGGCCACAAGGTCGGCTCCGGGCAGAACGGGGACGGGTCGTCGACGTCCGGGCGACCCGCGCCGAGGCCGGAGCCCAAGCCCGAACCGAAGCCGGAGCCCGAGCCGAAGGCGGTTTCGGGCGACGGTTCGTCGGCGGGGCGTGGTCCTGGGCGGACGCTGGGTGTGGATCCGCAGAATCCGTACGGGCAGCCGACGTACGCGCGTCCTGAACCGAAGCCGGAGCCGAAGCCCGAGACGAAGCCCGAGACGGAGACCGTTTCGGGGGACGGTTCGTCGGCGGGGCGTGGTCCTGGGCGGACGTTGGACTCCGCGCCGGATAATCCGTACGGGCAGCCGAAGTACGCGCGTCCCGAGCCGAAGTCCGAGACGAATTCGGGGGACGGTTCGTCGGCCGGCCGTGGTCCTGGGCGGACCTTGGGCTCCGCGCCGGACAATCCGTACGGGCAGCCGAAGTACGCGCATCCCGATCCCCAGCCCGATCCGGCCCCGACGCCCGGGACGAAGACGCATTCGGGGGACGGTCCGGTGCCGGACCGTGGTCCTGGCCGGACCCTGGGCTCCGCGCCGGACAATCCGTACGGGCAGCCGAAGTACGGGCACCCCGATCCCCAGCCAGAGCCGACACCCGGGCCCGGGACGAAGACGAGCGCGCACACTGGCGACGGCTCCAACTTCTCCGGTCCCGGCCACCGCCTCGGCGCCGCGCCGAAGGACCCGTGGGGCACGACCGCGCCGCGCCCCGAACCGGCGCCCAAGGCCCCGGGCGGGGAGGGGCCGGGAGGCGCCGCACCGCAGGTGCCCTCGCGACAGCACGGCCCCGGTTACGACCGGCCCGCCACGCTCGACGACGTTCCGGGCGCGAAGTCGCCGTCCCACGGCGGCCCCGGCGGCGGCACGGGAGAGGGCAATCTGCGCCCCAACCAGGGCCACGGCAGCCAGACCTACACCGAGACGCCGCCGCCCGCGGAACACCCCGCGAACCACCCGGGCGCCGACCCGGGCACGCGCCCCGGCGGAAAGACCGACAACGCCAAGCCGGAGCCGGAACCCGGCACGAAGGTGCCCGCGCCGGAGACGAAGACGCCCGCACCCGAGCCGAAGCCGGACACGAAGCAGCCCGCGAGCGAGTCCAAGCCCGACACCATGGAGCCGACGCCTACGCCGACTCCGGTGCCGGGTTCGAAGGAGCCGACGCCGACGCCGCTGCCGACCACGAAAGAGCCGACGCCGCCCCCGACGCCTGGCGCGAAGGAACCCGCCTCGGCACCGGGGCCGAACACCCAGGAGCCGCGGCCGAACACCAAGGAGCCCACCCCGGTACCGCCACCGGACGGGAAGCAGCCCGCGCCGGGGACGAAGCCGGGAGCACAGGAGCCCGAGCCGGTGCCACGGACGAATTCCGGCGGTGACAGGACCGGTCAGAGCCACTCCTCCGCGCCCAAGTCCCAGACGCACAGCGGTGGTTCGGGTGCGGGCCACGACACGTCCGGCACTTCTAAGACGTCCGGCACCTCGGAGTCCTCCGGCACCCCCGTGACATCCGATACGTCCCCGTCCTCCGGCCTGAGCGATTTCGATCGGGTGGTGCTGGCCCAGGAGATCAACCGCGAGCTGCGGCGGCTGGATCCGTCGCACCCTCCGGTGTCGGCGTCGGACGTACCGGATCTGCACGCGGAGCTGCCGGACTGGCGGCAGCGGATGCCGCTGCGGCCGCGGGGCGAGGCGATCGCGCAAGGGCTGGTGACCGGCCGTCCGGTGCGGTTGCCGGGTGGTTCGCCGTCGTACGGGCACTCCGGCGGTGGAGGTCACTACACCGAGCTGATGGACGTGGACGACGGCCCGGGCATGCCGCCGCCCGCCCCGCCGCGGCGCCGGTCGTCCAGCTTCTCCTTCGACCAGCAGCAGATCAGGGACGCGCAGCGGCAGGCCCACCAGCAGCGGCGCGCGCCGGGCTTCTCCCGGCGGCCCACCGCCGGCGACCCGATGGAGCTGGACCCGCCCCGCTCGTCGTCCGGCTTCGGCCCGGGTTCCCGCCCGCCGACGTCGCGCCCGTCGTCGTCCAGGCCGCCCCTGTCACGGCAACCGTCGTCGCGGCAGCCGTCCTCCCGTCAACCGCCGTCCCGGCAAGCGTCGTTCGGGCCCGCGCCGCGCGTGCCGGGGCCGGGGCGGCTACCCGGTGGCCGGGACCTGCCGCCGCCTCCGCCGCGCCGCGGCGTCGGTCCGCGGCCGGGGCCGATGCCGCTGCCGCAGCGCCCGCCCGCGCACGCGGCGCCGTCGGGCCGTATCCCGCCGCGTCCGCTCGCGGACGAGCTGGACCTGATGGACGTGGGCCAGGACGTCATGCACCAGGTCTCCGCGGCCCTGCCGTACGGTTCCGCCAACCAGTCGTCCGCCGTCGCGGCGTCCGGCGGCGCGAGCCGGGAGATCAACCACCAGGCCCGCGGCGTGCCGCGGATACCGCCGAGCAGCCTCCAGGAGCAACTGGGGCAGAGCGCCGCCCAGGCGCACTCGGTGGGGACCGGCAACTGCGGCGAGAACGCGGCCCTGAGCTTCAGCTACCTCAACCAGCGGCAGCTGCCCCCCGGCGCGAGGATCTGGTACGTCGACCTCAACCTGCGGCCGGGCGAGGACCCCGCACACCCCATCGCGCCGTACACCGACCATGTGTTCATCGCCGTGGGCTTCCCGAACCGGCCGCGCACCATCGTGATCATCGACCCGTGGCAGCTGAACGCCAGGCCGATCATGGCCGGTGACCGCGCCTTCTCCTTCCCGTTCCTGGTCGGTCCCGCGGAGGCGCCGCGGATCACCCCGCGCGCGGTGGAACTGACGCCGGACGGCCGGGACTATCTGGGCCAGGGGTACGCCTCGTTCGACCCGGGCTCGCTCGACTTCATGCACTACAGCTACGAGCCGGTGCCCGTGGGCGCGATGCCGGGCCAGCCCGGTATGTACGAGCACCGGATGCCCGGCTCCGACGTGTTCAGGTTCCCCGACTCACCCGAGTGGAACAGATATCTGGACCAGCGCAGGCACGGCCACGAGCGCCCACCGGGAAGCGGCCGTGACCGCGGGTTCGAGCGTGGCCCCGACCGCGGGTTCGAGCGCGGTCCTGACCGCGGGTTCGGCCGCGGACCCGACCGCGGGTTCGGGCAGGGGCCCGGGTTCGGCGGTCTGCGGGGCGGTTCGCCGGACGTGGGCCGGGACCCGGTCCAAGAGCAGTGGCCGATCGGCCGCGAGGTCGTCCTGACGGAGCCCCGCTCCGGGACCGGCCTGGCACGCGGTCCCGTACCCGAAGCGCCCCGGGGCGCGACCGGCGAGGGCGCGCGCGGCGGCTACCGGCCCGTCGACCTGCCGCCGCCCCACGAGGGGACGGGTTCCTCGTCCCGTCCACTGGGGTACGAGGTGGACCCGGGCGGACGCATCCGGCTGCCGGACGGTACGGAGCTGTCGCCGGACGGCTGGCGGAGTTACGGCGACGACTTCATCCATACGCCGACGGGTGCGATCCTGCGCGGGGACGACGGGTGGATCGGCCGCGTCCAGAACATCGAGCAGATCACCGACATGTGGGACCACTTCGATCCCGCCGCGACCGCCCACACACCCGTCCTGTCCGACACCGGACTGCACATGGTGCCCGAGGACCTCGGCGGGCACGCCGTGCACATCCCGGTCCGGCCCCGCGACCTTCCGACCACATCCCCGACCCCGACCACATCCCCGAACCCGGCCCCGTCCGCCGAAGAGGCCGCGCACCCGTCCGGGACGTCGGGCCTGAGCGACTTCGACCGGACCGTGCTGGCCGTGGACATCAACCGCGAGCTGCGGCGGCTCGACCCGACGCACCCGCCGGTGCGGGCGTCGGACGTACCGGATCTGCACGCCGCCCTGCCCGACTGGCGGCAGCGGACGCCGTTGCGGTCGCGGGGCGAGGCGATCGCTCAGACCCTGGTCGCCGGACGCCCGTTCCGGCTGCTCGGCGGTTCACCGTCGTACGGGTGGTCCAGCGGCGGTGGCGGCGGTCACTACACCGAGGTGATGGAGGTGGACGACGGCCCGGGCATGCCACCGCCCCCTCGGGAGTACGACACGCCGGTCGGTTCCTCCCCGTTCCGCCCGTACTCCGGCCATTCCTCGCACTCCTCGCACTCCTCTCATACGTCCCCCGCGGACCGGTCCGACCGGTATCTGGAGCACGAGCGGCGGCGGCGCATCCACGAGACGCGGCGGAGCGCGCAGGAGCGGCACCGGCGTGCGCTGGACGCCATGGAACTGGACCCACCGCGGTCCTCGTCGTCCGGCTACGCGGCGGGCGCCCGCCCGCCCGCGGCCAGGCCGGCGTCGTCCCGGCCCGCGCCGCGGGTGCCGGGCGCCGGCCGGCTGGTCAGCCGCCGGGACGCGCCGATCCGGGCGGCCTCCGGCATGGGACCGCGGTACGCGCCGCGTTCGGTGCCGGGGCGTCGGCCGTCCGCGCGCAGCGGACTGTCCGGAACGCTCATCCGTACGCCGCTGGCGGAGGAGGTGCGGCTGCTGGAGGTGGCGCAGGACGTCCTTCAGCAGACGTCCGCGATCCTGCACCGGGGCCAGGCCAACCAGGCGACCCCGGTCGCGCAGTCGGGCGGCGCGAACCTCGAACTGAACCACCACGCCCGCAGTGTGCCGCGGGCCCCGGCGCTCAACCTCCGGGCGCGGCTGGGGCAGAGCGCCGCCCAGGCGCAGGCGGTGGCGACGGGCAACTGCGGTGAGCACGCTGCCGTGGCGTACACCCTGCTCAACCAGCGGCAGCTGCCGGAGGGCGTGAGGATCTGGTACGCGGACCTCAACCGGGGCCCGGGCGAGGATCCGGAGAACCCCATCGCCCCGTACACCGACCACGTGTTCATCGCGGTGGGCTATCCGGACCGCCCGTACAACATCGTGATCCTCGACGCGTGGCAGCTGAACGCGACGCCGGTCATGGCCGGTGACCCGGCCTTCTCCTTCCCGTTCCTGGTGCCCACACCGGCAGGACCGCGGATCACCCCGCGCGCGGTGGAGCTGCTGCCGGACGGCCGCGACTACATGGCGGAGGGCCATACGTCGTTCGCGCCGGGGGCGTTCGAGGGCCTCCAGCGGAGCTATCCGCAGGGCCGGGCGCCGCTGCCGCCGGAAGTGGTGCTGGCCCGGCCGAGCATCTACGAGCACCGGATGCCGCCCGCGGTGCAGGACCCGTACCGCTACCCGGACACCCCCGGCTGGGACGCGTACCGCCGGCACCGTATGCCCCGGCGGGACATCGGGACCCGGCCGGGTCCGGCGGCCGACCCCTGGGACGATCCCCGGGACGAGATGGAGGACGTGCGCTGGGACGGTGGCGGCGGTCTGCGGGGCGGTTCGCCGGACGTGGGCCGGGACCCGATCCGGGAGCAGTGGCCGGTCGGCCGCGAGGTCGTCCTGACGGAGCCGCGCGTCGGTACGGCCCTGGTACGGGGCCCGGTGCCGGTGGCGCCCCGGGGCGCCACCGGCGACGCCGCGGGCGGTTTCCGCGCCTTCGACCTGCCGCTGCCGCCGGAGAGCACGGGTACTTCGTCCCGTCCGCTGGGGTACGAGGTCGATCCGGGCGGACGGATCCGGTTGCCGGACGGTACGGAGCTGTCGCCGGACGGCTGGCGGAGTTACGGGGACGACTTCATCCATACGCCGACGGGCGCGATCCTGCGCGGGGACGACGGGTGGATCGGCCGCGTCC
The DNA here is from genome assembly GCF_900112845.1 of Actinacidiphila alni. GTDB lineage: Bacteria > Actinomycetota > Actinomycetes > Streptomycetales > Streptomycetaceae > Actinacidiphila > Actinacidiphila alni. The sequence goes on along the minus strand of NZ_FONG01000015.1, from coordinate 10,374 downwards.
AGAACATCGAGCAAGTCACCGATATGTGGGACGAGTTCGATCCGTTCGCGACCGCTTACCGCCCGCTGCCCTCGGTGGTGGGCCTGCACATGGTGCCCGCCGCTTCCTCCTCCGGCGCTCGCGTCGTCCACGTCCCGGTGCTGCCCCGCGACGGCTTCTGGGCCCCGCCTCCTGCAACGGCCCCGACCCCGTCCCCGGTCCGGGCACCGGACCCGGCCCCGACTTCGGCTCCTGCTCAGGCTCGTGGGCGGACTTCGGCCGCAACTTCGGCTCCCGCTCGGGCTCTTGGGCGGACTCCGAACCCGGCCCCGGCCGCGACGCCGAACCCGTCCCCGGCCCCGGCCCCGATCCGGACACCGGACCCGGCTCCAACCCCGGTCCCCGCCGCCGTACCCGACGCCGTGTCCGCGTCCCCGCGGGAGCAGTTGGCCGGGCGCGGTCTGGTGCCGCTGCACATCCTCGACCAGGGCGATCCGCTGACCAATGTGCTGACGGCCGTCGCGCCGGGGGAGAGCGGGCGGCTTGTGGGGCACGGCCGGCCCGCCGGCGCGCGGGAGTTGCGGGACGCGCTGGCCGACGCGCTCGCGGCCGACCTGCGCAGACCGCCGCAGGAGCGCGGGCTGTGGCCGCTGCTCTCCGGGCTGACACGTCCCGGCGGCACGGCGCCGCTGGTGCGCGGCGCACCCGGCGACCCCGGTGATCCGGACGACCCCGGCAGCGCCGCGTACGACGCGGTCGGCGCCCTGCGTACCGGCGGCGGCGCGGGCACGGACGGCGGCGCGGGCACGGCCACGTCGGGCTGGCTGCTGCTCGCGGTGGCGGCGGCCGTACTCGGTCTGCACCTCACCGTGCTGCCGCCGGACGGCACCCCGTGGACGGCGGGGCCCGCCGACGGCCGCCCCGTCGTGATCCTGCGGCTGGACGACCCCGCCCCCCACACCGCGCACTGGGCGGCGACCGAACCCGCCCGGCCGGCCGCGCCCGCCGAGCGGCGGCCCGTCACGGCGTCGGTCCCGGTACCGCGGGCCTCCGCCGCGGCACCGGCCCCCGGCCCGGAGGTGTTCTTCGGCGCCGACCCCCGCCCCGGCACGCCGCGTTGAGGCAGCGGCGGACCGGCGCCCGCGGCCCGCGGGCGCCGGTCGGTCCTGCCCCCGCCCGCCGGGCGGGCTCAGCGCCGGATGACCGAACGGATCCAGGAAAGCTGCCGGGAGACGTCGCCGGCCCCGGCGATCCTCTCCCGGTCGGAGCCGTCGAAGACACCGAGCAGCGTCTGCGTGCCCTGCGGCGAGATGCTCATGACCGGTCCGCCGGAGTCGCCGCCCGCCGGGATACCGGACACCTTGACCATGCAGAAGTCCGATCCGCCCGGCGCGGTGAAGCCCTCGCACCTGGGGTCGTCGGGCCGCAGCACCCGCAGGTCCGCCTGCTTGAGCACGGGCGACTGGCAGCTGTTCTCGTCCCCGGTGCAGGTGGCGCCCCAGCCGTACTGCCGCACCATCCGGCCGGGGCGTACCGCCGCGATGGCCAGGCGCGCCGTGGGGACGTTCATGGCCGGGACCTCGACGAGCATCATGTCGGCGTCCGCGCTGCCCACCCGGCCGCCGGGCACCGGCCGCACCGTGACGCCCTCGCGCACGTCGAGGCTGCCGACCCGGAAGGTGATCCGCTTGTCGGCGACCGGCTCGGCCTGCTCGAAGAAGCAGTGCGAGGCGGTGATGATCCAGCGGCGGGCGACCGCCGTCCCGGTGCACGTCGGCCTGCCGTCGACGAGCATCCGCACCGCCCACGGTCCGTAGTGGCTCCGGGCTCCGCCGATGACGGCGGAGGCGGGCGCGGACGACATCAGCAGGCCGGTCACCACCAGCAGCGCGGTCAGCAGGGGCACACGAACACGGCGTACGGGACGTGCCATCCGGAACAGATCCTCACCTCGGGCCGATGCCTGTCGTACGGACGAGAGCGTACGGCCCGGCCGGTCACTTGACGGTGACCACCAGCCAGCGGGTGTCGTCCTTCGCCGCGCAGGTGCCGATGTCCAGCCGCGCCGCGGCGGCCTTCTTGTCGGAGCCCTCGACGCGCAGGCACTGGTGGTTGCTCGCGTAATTGCGGATCCATACGGTGCCGTCACCCGCCGACGCGAACCACCACAGCTGGTTGTCGGCCTCGGTGCCGGTGCAGTTCGCCTCGGACAGGTCGGTGCCGCCCGGCTGCGGCCCGCGCTCCGGCAGGTCGATGCACAGGCCGTCCTTGGTGTTGGCGAACTGCACGAGATCGGAGCCGCCGGGGCCGCCGCCGCGGACCTGGACCGTCATGTTCCACCTCTGGTTGTCCGCGTCGGTGGTGTCGCAGGTGAACTGCTCGATCGCCAGGCCCAGTTTGCCCGGGCCGTAGTACGGGATGTCCGCGCACTGGCCGCTGAGGGCGTTCCACAGCACGACCTTGCGGTTGTGCGCGGTGAGGTCCTTGGGCTTCTGGCTGTCGGGATCGGCGGCCTTTTTCTTCTTCGGCGGTGCTGCGGTGTGTGTGATGCGCGGCTTGGGCGACGTGGTGTGCGGGACGGGCTTCTTCTCGGGCTTGGGCCGGGTCGTCGTCGCCTTCGGCGTGGGTGTCGGGGAGGCCGCCGACGCGGACGCGGTGATGTTCGAGTACGCGGCGGCCTGCCGCGCCGCCAGCTCCTGCTTCTTGTCGTGCTCGTCGGACTGGTAGCTGCGCCACGCGCCGAGCCCCAGGGTGGCGCCCGCCGCCAGGGCCAGTACGGCCGTGGCGCCCGCGACCCTGGTGCCCAGCCGGGAGTGCTCGCCCGGCTGGCGGGTGTGCGCCGTCAGCGCGTCGATGAACCGCGCCCGGCGTCGCCGCTCCGTCTCGTCCCGGTCACTCTCGCTCAACGCCCGCTCCCTGCTTCCGATCGGTCCAACAGCCCCTGTACGCGGGCCCGTTCATGCCTCGCTGCCCTCGCCGTCCTCTGCCGGGCCCGCCGCGGTCCCGGCTCACCGCGGCACGGGTCCGTACCGCTCGCGCTCGCGCAGCACCTCCGCGGCCGTCGTCAGCGCGGTGGACAGCCGCCGCCGGTAGGTGCTGAAGGACAGCCCCGCCCGGCTGGCCGCGGCCTGCTGGCTGCGCGGCCCGCTCAGGTACGTGATCTCCAGGATGGTGCCCAACTGCCGCTGCTCCGGCTGTGACCGCAGGTGCACCACCGTCTCGGTGAGGACTCTGCGCAGCGCCGCGGCGTCCGCGTCCGGTGTCACCAGGCGGGTGTCGAGCAGCGCGCTCCCGGCGAGTTCCCGGGCATCCTGGAGGCTGCGGTAGGCGTGTTTGACGGCGTCCGCGAACTCCGGCCACGGCATGGCCGCCTCCGCCGCGGCGTCCGCCGGTGCCGGGCCCGGCACCGGCTCGTCGGCCAGCAGCCGGGCCCGCAGCGCCGCCGCCCACCGGTCGAAGGGCAGACCGCGCCAGTCCTGCACAAAGGACAACGGCCCTTCTCCGTACGGTTCCTCACCGCCCGCTGGTCCGCCCGCCGTCCCGCCCGGCGCCACCCGCTGCTGCCCGTACAGGTCGAGCAGCGCCGCCAGGCCGGGCCGGTCCGGCGCCGCGCAGGTCCAGCTCACCGCGAGGCCGGGCGTGGTCGCCCACAGCGTGGTCAGCGCGCCCGCCGTCGCCACCGCGTCCCCGGTGCTCCACCGGGCCAGCAGCAGCCGTTCGGTGCGCCGCAGCGGCCACCGGCCGGCGGTGTGGGCGAGGGCGGCGCGCGCCACCGGGTCGTCGGGCGGCCCGGCCGCGGCCGGACCGAGGCAGGGCGCGACGAGGACGCCGGTGATCCCGCGGCGGCCGTCCTCGGTGACGACGAAGGCGGCCGGCTGCCGGTCCCACCACTGCCGGGCCAGCGCGCGGGCCGCGGCGCCGTGCTCCCGCCCGATCGCGGCCAGCACCTCGGGCAGGTCCTCGGCGCGTGCGGCGCGCGAGCGGAGCCGGTCCGTGCCGCGCCAGTCGACCGCCGGCAGCGCGACCCGGCCGGACCGGCCCAGATGGGCGAGGCCCGCGCCGTACGCCCAGCGGCTGCCGGTGCGGCCCGCCGCCTGCTCGGTCAGGTGGGTGTGCAGCCGGACGAAGAGGCGTTCGTACGCCGACGGGTCCCGCCAGCGCAGATCGGCCAGCAGCGCCTCCCTGACCAGTTCGTGCGGGACGAGACCGTCGGCGGTGCTGCGGACGAAGGACTGTCCGCGCAGCCAGCCGCACAGCTCACCGGCCCGGTCCGGCGGCACCTCAAGCGCGTGCCGCAGCAGATCCTCGGTGGTGGCGCGGGCGAGCGCCAGGACGTGCAGCGCGCCGGCCCGCGCGGCCGTGGGGGTCTCCCGCAGCAGCAGGTGCAGCAGTTCGCGCACCAGGTCGGGGGAGTCCGCCAACTCCCAGGCGGCGCCCGGCGGTTCGGCCGCTTCAGGTCCGGCGGCTTCCGACCCGGCGGCTTCCGGTCCGGCGGACTCCCATGCGGCGGCCTCCGGTTCGGCGCCGCGCGCGTCGGCGAAGAGCGCCAGGGCCAGCGGCACGCCGTGCGCGGCCCGCAGGATGCCGGGGACGGCCGCCTCGGGGACGTCCCGTTTGCGCAGCAGCCGGGTGGCCTCGGCGGTGTCCAGGTCGCGCAGTTCGACCCGGCGCAGCGCCTGCCACCACTGCGCGTCGGCGCGCCATTCGGCCGCGGGGGGCCGCCGGCTGCCGACCACCACGAGCAGTTGCGAGGGTGTGCGCGGCAGGAATTCGTCGCGCAGCCACTGTTCGAGCCCGCCGAGCGCCTCCCCGGAGTCGATCAGCAGCAACTGCGCCTCCTCCGGCGGCCCTTGCGCCGCCAGCGCGGCCAGGAACGCCTCGGGGGTCGCGTCCGTGACGCGCATGTCGACCGTGCGCACGGCCCTGCCGTGCGCCGCCGCCTCGTCGGCGAAGCGGTGCAGCAGGCTGCTCTTGCCGAAGCCGCCCATGCCGTGCAGCCACACCACGAAACAGGCCCGCCGCTCGCTGAGCATCAGCTCGCGCAGCAGGCGCAGTTCGGCGACCCGGCCGGTGAACACCGCGCGCCGCCGTGCCGCCAGCGCGTGGCCGTGGGAATCGGCCGGCGGTGGTGTGGGGGATATCCGCATCGGGTCGATGTTAGACCCACTCATTCGGCAATGGGTGACCGCCCGGACAATAGCGGCCGTTGCGCGGCCGCCGTGCATTTGCACAGGAGAAGCCGTGTGTGCGGCCGGAGTTCGGCGCGGCGGGACACGCGGTCGCGCGGATGGGATTTTCGTCCGGTTGGTTCCGCCAATTCGCGAAAAAATGGCAGCCGATTTCGCGGAAGGACGTCCGCGGCGCTCCGCCCGCACGCAAAGGCCCGGTGCTCGCCCGCTGAGGGGGAGGGCGGGGGAGCACCGGGCGTCGGGGCGGGCCGGGCCGGTCAGGGCGGTGCGCCGGCGGCTACCGCCGGCGGCGGGTCACCAGTGGTGGTGGCGCGCCGGGGCCAGGCCCTGGTGGACGGCGTTGATCAGTTCGCCGTCCGAGGTGTCACCGTCGAGCGACCACATCATCGCGCCGCCGAGGTGGGCCTGCTTGATGTACGCGGTCTTCTGGGCGATGACCTGCGGGTCGTCGTAGGTCCAGAAGTTGGTGCCGTCGTAGAGCCAGGCGAAACCGTTGCGCACGTCGCGGTGGACGGTGTAAGTGCCGGACTGCGCGAGGGCCTTGAGGGCGTGGTAGTCCTCGTTGCCCGCCTGCCAGGTGGCGGGGGCGGGGCCGGTGGAGGACTGGAACAGGCCCGCGGTGCCGCCGTCGGGGACGCCGGTCCAGCCCTGGCCGTAGAAGGGCACGCCGAGCACGAGCTGCCGCGCGGGCGCGCCGCGCTTGAGCCAGTCGCCGACCGCCTGGGTGTCGCTGAAGTCGTGCGGCACGGGCGAGTTGCGCGGCGCCTTCAACGCGGACTGCTGGTTGGTGGTGGCCTCGTAGGGGCCGTGGAAGTCGTAGCCCTGGACGGTGCCGAAGTCCAGGTACTTGAAGATCTTCCTCGCCTCGAAGCCCGCGTCGATCTTGGCGGGGGCGGCGGGCAGGAAGGCGCTCAGGTCGTAGTGCTTGTGCGCCTTGCGGCCCAACGCGTCGAGCTGCTGCCGGAATTCGGCCGCGAGCGCGGTGAAGTTCTTCTTGTCCTCGGGCCGGTAGACGGTGTCGACGTCACCGGAGGAGGCGGGCCACTCCCAGTCGATGTCCACGCCGTCGAACAGTCCGGCGGCCGAACCCGGGCCGCCCTTGCCGTCCAGCAGCGGCAGATTGCCCTTGATGAAGATGTCCAGGCAGGACGCGACGAGGGCCTTGCGCGAGGCGGCGGTACGGGCCGCGTCGGAGAAGTGGGTGGACCAGCCCCAGCCGCCGATCGAGATCAGCACCTTCAACTTCGGGTTGGCGGCCTTGAGTTCGCGCAGCTGGTTGAAGTTGCCCGCGAGCGGCTGCTCGGCGGTGTCGGCGGTGCCGTCCACCGAGGACGCGGCGTCCAGCGGGCGCTGGTAGTCCGCCCAGGCGTCGCCCTCGCCCGGCACATTGGCCTCGAAGCACTTGCCGTCGGCGCCGATGTTGGCGAACGCGTAGTTGAGGTGGGTGAGTTTGGCCGCCGCGCCCGAGGTCTGGACGTTCTTCACCTGGTAGTTGCGTCCGTAGACGCCCCACTGGGTGAAGTAGCCGACGCTCTTGTACGAGGAGGCGGAGGAGCCGTGGCCGCGGTCGTGCGCCTGGGCGGCGGAGCCGCCGGTGACGGCGGGCAGGACGGCGACGACGGAGAGGGTGGCTGCGGTTGCGGCCATACGGCCGAGAATTCTTCGACGCATGCGCGCGAAGGTATTGGTCTGGACCAATAACGGTCAAGGGGGACGGCGCAACCCGTTTGACCCGGACCGTAGGATCCGGGAGTGGACATACCTCCGCCGCCTCCGCCACCGCCGTCCCCCGAGGACACGCCGCCGCAGCAGCCGCCGCACGACGCGCCGCCGTCGTCGTACGCCGGGCCGCCGCCGTACGCGAAACAGCCGTACGACCAGCAGGGCACACCGCCGTACGCGGGCCCCGGACAGCCGTCGTACCCCGGCCAGGACCGGCCGCCGCAGGGCGGTCAGCCGTACGGCGCTCCCGGCCCGTACAATCCGCCGCCGCAGCAGCCCGGAAGCACCGGGAACCCGTACGCGGGCGGCCCGTACGGCAGCGGCGCGGGCGGCGGCAATCCGTACGCGCAGCGGCCGTATCCGGGCCACCCCGGCAACCCCGGCCCCGCCGGGCCGCCCGGCTACCCCGGGGGCTGGTACCCGCCGCCGCCGACCAACACCAACGGCATGGCCATCGCCTCGCTGGTCACGTCCTTCACCTGCATCCCGCTGCTCGGCGCGATCTTCGGCCTGGTCGGCCTCAAGCAGATCAAGCGGCGCGGCGAGCGCGGCAAGGGGCTGGCCGTCGCGGGCCTGGTGCTCAGCACCATCGGCACCCTCGGGCTCGCGCTGGTCATCACCCTCGGTGTGCTGGGCGTGCTCGACGACGGCAACACCCGGGTGGACCGGCTGGAGGTCGGCCAGTGCTTCAACACCGTCGACAGCTCCCTCGGCGACTACCGCGGCGACGGTGAGCGCTCCACCACCGTCGACGTCGTCAAGTGCGCGGAGAAGCACGACGCGGAGGCGTTCGCGATCTTCGGCGTCGAGCCCGGATCCGGCGGCGGCTACCCCGGCGTGGACGCGATCTCGGCCATCGCCGAATCGAAGTGCGCCTCTCTCGCCGACGAATACGCGGCCGGGGTGCCCTGGGAGAACAGCGTCGACATCTACTACTACATGCCGCCGCCGGACGGCTGGCGGCGCGGCGACCACTCCGTGACCTGCTTCTTCGGCGCCACGGACGGCAAGGTGACCGGCTCGGTGAAGGACGGGGGACCCAGCAAGGGATTCGGAGTGTGACGCTCGGGGGAGGGCTTGCGGGCAGGCACCGACGGTTGTCAAGCTGTCGCAGACAGTCAACCCCTTGGGAGGGGCACGTGCCTTTCGGTGAGCAGCCCGCCTACCTTCGCGTCGCCGACGACCTGCGGCGCAAGATCCTCGACGGCACGCTCCCGCCGCACGCGCGGCTGCCCTCCCAGGCCCGTATCCGCACCGAGTACGGCGTCTCCGACACCGTCGCGCTGGAGGCGCGCAAGGTGCTGATGGCCGAGGGCTTCGTGGAGGGCAGGTCCGGCTCCGGCACCTACGTACGCGAACGGCCGCGCCCGCGCCGCATCATCCGCAGCGGCTACCGGCCGGCCGGGACCGCGAGCCCCTACCGGCAGGAACAGGCCGACGAGGGCTTCAAGGGCACCTGGGAGTCGCGCAGTGTCCAGGACCTCGCCTCGCCCGCGGTCGCCGAGCGGCTGCGGATCGAGCCCGGCGACCGCGTGATGCGCACCCACTACCTCTTCCGCACCGAGGGGGAGCCCTCGATGCTCTCCACCTCCTGGGAGCCGCTGGCGCTGACCGCCCGCACCCCCGTCCTGCTGCCCGAGGAGGGGCCGGTCGGCGGGCAGGGCGTCGTCGAGCGGATGGCCGCGATCGACCTCGTGGTGGACCACATGGCCGAGGAGGTCGGCGCGCGCCCGGGCCTGGCCGAGGAGACCGCCGCGCTCGGCGGGGTGCCGGGGCACATCGTCATCGAGATCCGGCGCACCTACTACTGCTCGGGACAGCCGGTGGAGACCGCGGACGTCGTCATCCCGGCCGAGCGCTACCGCGCCGTCTACCATCTGCCGGTCCGCTGACCGTCGTTGACGATCCGTCAACCGCCGTACGGAAAGCGCCGGTTCGGGCACCGGCGTACGCCCGCGTAACCGTCGGGAGCCTTTCCCGGGTGTGACCTACGGTCAACTTCTGGTCGAACACCTGGCCGGAACGGTACCTCTTCGTGTCAATCCGTACCCGTCCCGTGAACCTCGGGCGTAGGGTCGGGCATATGCGCATCGCCGTTTCCTCGGACATGGACGAACCGGTGGCCGGACAAGTGGTCGACGAACTCCGCCGACGTGGTCACACGGTCCTCTCGTACGGCGCACTGCGCCCCGGGGACCGCAAGGACTGGGCCTGGAGCGCGGAGGCCGCGGCCCGCGCGGTCGCCGACGGAACGGCCGATCAGGCCGTCGTCTGCTGCTGGACCGGCACGGGCGCGTCGATCGCCGCGAACAAACTCCCGGGCGTACGGGCCGCGTTGTGCGCCGACGCCTACACCGCGCGCGGCGCGCGCCGCTGGAACGACGCGAACGCGCTGGCGCTGAGCCTGCGTTCGGTCTCCGGGCCGGTGCTCGGCGAGATCCTCGACGCCTGGTTCGACGCCGCGGCGAGTGAGGACGCCGACGACCGCGACAATGTCGCGCATCTCGCCGAAGTGGAAGCGGGCGTGGCGCGAGGGGGCCGGGACCGATGACGACCGATCTGGTGTGGCTGCTGATACGGCAGGACGAGAGCGGCAACCGTTACCGCGTCGGGCGGTACGCCACCCGCGCCGAGGCCGAGCGTGTCGTCGACCGGCTGGGCGGCCGGCTCGGCCGCGAGCAGCGGCAGCGGCGCTATGTCATCGAGCGGCTCACACCACGCGCCGTCCCCTCGTCCTGATCCTCCTGGCCCGTGCGCCGCTTCCGTATCCTGCTGCCCATGGACGAACGCGTCGTGGTGGCCGGGGCCGTGCTCGACGGCGGGCGGCTGCTGGCCGCGCGGCGCACCGCGCCGCCCGCGCTCGCCGGGCGCTGGGAGCTTCCCGGGGGCAAGGTCGAGCCCGGCGAGACGGTGCCTTCCGCTCTCGTGCGTGAGCTGCGGGAAGAGCTGGGCGTGCTGGTCGAGCCGCTCGAACGCGTACCCGGGGCCTGGCCCCTCGCCCCCGGCTACGTCCTCCACGTCTGGACCGCCCGCCTCCTCTCGGGCGAGCCTTCGCCTCTCCAGGACCACGACGCGCTCCGCTGGGTCACCCCGGAGGACGCTTTCTCCTTGGACTGGCTCGCCCCTGACCGCCCCGCCGTCTCCTGGCTCACCCAGTCCATGATCTCCGCCCCCGCGGAAGAGGGCACCCCCTAGGGCGTTTCTTTCAGATCATCGGATCGTTGGTCTGGGTGTGTCGTTGACTGATGCGCAGTGGGCGCGGATTGAGCCGTTGCTGCCTGATCGGACGCCTCGGCGGGGTGGGCGGTGGCGGGATCACCGGCAGGTGATCGACGCGATCGCGTTCAAGTACCGCACCGGGACGCCATGGATGGATCTGCCCGAGCACTTCGGATCGTGGAAGGGCGCTCACAACCGGCTGCGGATGTGGGCCGCGGACGGGACCTGGGAGAAGGTCTTCACCGCACTGCTGGCCCAGGCCGAC
>NZ_FONG01000048.1 GCF_900112845.1 Actinacidiphila alni | reverse complement strand
CGCGACCCGGGGAGCCGTGTACGGGACATCGCCGCGCACTGCCTGCTCACCGAACGCGCCGTGCAGAAGATCATCGCCGACCTGGAGACCGGCGGATACCTCGCCCACACCCGCGTCGGACGCTCCAACCGATACGAGATCCCCTCCGGCACCGCACTGCGCCACCCGGCGGACGCCGGACCGACCGTCGCCGATCTGCTCGCCCTGCTCACCATCGACCAAGAGGCCAGCGAGCCCGCCGAGAGCTGATCCGACGCCCGCCAAGGCGAAGAACGTGGCCCTCGGCCCGCAGATCGGCGCGGGGGCGGCGGCAGCGGTCGCAGCGGCGGCGCCGGGGCCCCCTTTAGGCCCGGGCGACCCGGGCTTCGGCGACGGTGGGAAAGACCCGCAGCAGGGTGTCGACTCCGACGAGGTGGAAGAGCCGGTCCAACGGCGGCCGGAGGCCGACGATCCGCAGTTCGGTGTGCTGGTGGGTGCGGATCAGCAGGTTCAGGAAGGTGGAGTCCGCGAAGGTCACGGCGCTGATGTCGAGGATCACGCCGGAGGCGGTTTCGGCAGCGGCTTGAAGCTCGACGTCGAGCGGGCCCAGGTTGCTGGCGTCCAGGTCACCGGCCGCGGTGACGACCGGCAGGCTTCTGGAAGCGCGTTCGCTTGTCGACATGTGGCAAGTATGCCGACTGTGCCGTCGCTGTAGGGCGGAGGATTCAGTGTGCATGGACTCCGGGAACGTGGTCGCGGCCCCGCGCACGCGGTGCGATAGTTCGGTGTGACGGAGTGCAACGGGGTAAGCGACTTCTGACGGAACCTGATGGGGGGCAGCATGCGTCCTGACCACGCGGCGGTGGACCGTACCGGCCGCGGCCGCGGGCAGGACGCGGGAGACGGTGCCATGCGGGTCAGCGAAAGTTTCCCGGGCACGGGCGGTGCGATCGCCGCCGCCCGACAGGTGACAGGCAACTTCCTGCGCACGACCGGTGCCCGTGGAGCGGCGGTGACCGATGCCACCGTCCGGGACGCGATGCTGGTCGTCTCGGAGCTGGTCACCAACGCCGTCAAACACACCGACGGGCCCTGCGGGATCGAACTGCGCATCATCGGCGACGCCATGGCCATCGCCGTGTGGGACACCTCACCGCAGCCACCGCTGCCGAGGGAGCCGGACCCCGCCCGGATCGGACAGCACGGCATGGAGATCGTCTCGGTACTGTGCGGAGGTTTCTCCGTCGCACAGCTGCCCTCCGGCAAGCAGATCACCGCGAACCTGCCGCTCAACCCGCCCGCCGCCTGACCGACCGGCAACCTCCCTCGTCCTCGGGCCCCCGTTCCCGGTCCCCCGCCAAGGCTTGGACACCAATATGGGAGTGGTGTCTGAACGGCGACGGCGTGTCGTTCATCGACACGAAGAGCGGCAGGTGTCCGGATCAGCGGCCTGCGATGTGCATCAGGTCCTGGTTACGACCCCGCCTCGATGGGGCTCCGGTCTTCCTTGAGGCGGGGGTTTCCCATTGATAGCCCGACGGGGACGAGTTCCGCGCGGCCGAACAACAGGGCGTAACCGCTGGGCAGCCGGCGCAGGATCCGGGTGGTCAGGCCGGGACCGGCGCAGGCGGCGACGGCCGAGAAGACCGAGCCGGTGTCCCAGCGCGTGACGGCCTGCGAGGCGCCCGAGCGGACGGCGAGGTCCTTGACGAAGGCCCAGCCGGTCAGCGGCCGGGGGTCGGGAACCTGCCCGGTCAGCGCACGGGCCGCCTCCGCCGGGAGGCAGGCGGCCAACTCGGCGCGTTCGTCGCCGGTCAGCTGGCGCCCCAGGCCGGCGAGCACCAGGCGGACGGCCTCGTCGGCCTTCTCGCGGGTCGGGTAGGCGCCCTTGTGGCGGACCTTCTCCAACAGCTGTTCATACGCCGTCCCGTACGACTGCTGGGCCTGCGGGAGCCGGTGCGAGATCACGGGGATGGTTGCCTTTCTTGCTGCGGCCGGTGGTCTTTCGGGCACCGGGGAACGGCACGTGCGGGTGGGCTGGGGCGCGGAGAGCGGGTGAGGGGGATCGGGCACCCGCTCTCCGACGTGGGGACGGCCGGGGTCAGCCGATGATCTCCTTGCGGCCGGAGCCGGCGCCGATGGAGATCTTGCGGGGCTTGGCGCGCTCGGCGATCGGGATCCGCAGCG
>NZ_FONG01000016.1 GCF_900112845.1 Actinacidiphila alni | reverse complement strand
ACCGAACCGCTCCCGGCGAGCGTCGTCCGCAGCTCGCCCGGCGCGGTGCCGCTCACCGCGATCGGACCGTCGGTGTCCGTGCGGAGCACCACGGCGCCCAGGGCCTGGAGAGCGGTGACCGTACGGGCCGACGGGTGACCGTAGGGATTGTCGGCGCCCACGGAGATCAGGGCGAGGCGCGGGTGGACACGGGTGAACAGGTCGGGGTCCTGATACGCGCTGCCATGGTGGGCGACTTTCAGAACGTCGACCCTCGGGAGGTCGGGCACCTCCGTCATCAGCTCTTCCTGCGCCGCCGGTTCGAGGTCGCCCATCAGCAGCAGGGTCAAGCCGCCGGTGTGGACCAGCAGCGCCACGCTGGCGTCGTTCGGGCCGTCGTCAGGGAGCGCGGCGGCGCTCGGCGGCGGCCACAGCACCTGCCATTCCAGCGGGCCGAGGCGGCGCCGCTCGCCCGCCGCCGCACGCACCATCGGCACCCCGGCTGCCGCGGCCTCGCGCCCCACGCCGGCGGCCTGCCCGGGCGGCTCGTCCAGGACCGTGGTCTCGATCGCGCCGACCCGGCGGCCCCGCAGGACACCGGGAAGACCGTCCACGTGATCGGCGTGGAAATGGGTGAGGATCAGCAACGGGATCGAAGTGACCCGCAGGTCGCGCAGGCAGTGGTCGACCTTGGCGGGGTCGGGCCCCGCGTCCACGACGACGGCGGCGCCGGGTCCCGCCGACAGCGCCAGCGCGTCGCCCTGGCCGACGTCGCACATCGCGAACCGCCAGTCGCCCGGCGGCCAGCCCGCCACGATCCGCGGCAGCGGCACCGGCCGCAGCAGCGCGAGCAACAGCAGGACGGCGCAGCCGATCGCGGCCCAGGGCCGGCGCAGCAGGCCCCGGCCGCAGACCACGACGGCGGCCGTGAGGACGGCGAGCAGCGCGGCGCCCGCCCAGCCGTCCGGCCAGGCCACTTGCGCGCCGGGCAGCGCGGCGCCGTGCCGTGCGACCGTCGCGATCCACAGGGCGGGCCAGCCCGCGAGCCGGGCCAGCGCGCGGGCGGCGGGCGGCGCGACCGGGGCGACCACCAGCGCCGCGAAGCCCAGCACCGTGGCCGGACCCACCGCGGGTTCGGCCAGCAGATTGCACGGCACCGCGACCAGGCTCAGACGGGCCGACAGCAGCACGATCACCGGCCCGCACACCGCCTGCGCGGCTCCCGCCGCCGCCAGCGCCTCCGCCAACCGGGGCGGCACTCCCCTGGCCCGCAGGGCCTCGCTCCAGCCGGGCGCCAGCGTCAGCAGCGCTCCGGTGGCGAGCACCGACAGCGCGAAGCCGAAGGACCGCGCCAGGTCCGGTTCGTACAGCACCAGCAGCAGGACGGCCGCGGCCAGCGCCGGGAGCAGGGAACGGCGGCGACCCGTGCCGATGGCCAGCAGCGTGATCAGCCCGCAGGCGGCGGCCCGCAGCACGCTGGGACTCGGCCGGCACACCACCACGAAGGCCAGCGTCAGGCCCGCGCCGAGCAGTGCGGTCAGCCGCAGCGGCAGTCCCAACGAGGCGGCCAGGCCGCGGCGTTCGGCCTTGATCGCGACACCGGGCGGCCCGATCAGCAGGATCAGCACGATCGTCAGGTTGGCGCCGCTGACGGCGGTCAGATGCGTGAGGTCGGTGGCACGGAACGCCTCCTTCAGCTCCGGGGTGAGGGCCGAGGTGTCGCCCACGACCAGGCCGGGCAGGAGCGCGCGGGCGTCGGCGGGCAGCGGGCGGCTCGCCGTGCGCAGTCCCGCGCGCAGGTGTGCCGCCAGCCGTTGCGGCGCGCTGGGTGGTGCCAGGACGCGGGGCGGGCCCTGGGGTCTGAGCAGTGCGGCGGCGTGGTCGCCCGGCCGGTCGGACGGGGTGAGCCGGGCGGTGACCGCGATCCGGGTGGACGGCAGCAGCCGCAGCCACGGTCCGATGTCGCCCTCGGCCATCACCACCACCGGGGTCCGGGTGCGGGTGGCCCCGACCCGGAACGCCTCTCCCCCGATGACCGCCATACGGGGCGCCCGCGCGGCGCCGCGTACCCGGGGGCGGGCCTCAACGGGGTCGGCCGTCACCCGCAGCTCCACGTCCGCCACCGCACGGCGCTCGGCGAGGCCCGGCACCGGCCCGCGGTGCCGGTCGGAGTCCGCCAGCAGGGCCGCGCCCGCTCCGGCCACTCCGCACAGCAGCGCCGCCGCGGCCGCCAGCGCGAGGCCGCGGCGCCGGCCCGCGACCAGCAGCCCCACCGCGACGGTCACCGCCGCCGCCACCGCCCAGAGCCCGGCCCGTACTCCCGCGCCGGGCGCGAGCGCCGCCCCGCCCCACGCCGCGAGCGCCGGACCGACCAACCGCCAATCGGGCGGCCCCTCCTGACGCGGATTCGCGTCCCCGAGCCGTGACCCGGCCGCCGCATGCACCGCGGCCCGCTCCCGCCCACGGCCTCCCTCCCCCGCCGCATCAGGCAGGGAATCCAACGGCGACCGCCCGCCCGGCCCGGACTCCGCGTCCGCCGCGGCCCGGCCGGGCGCGCCGCCCTGCTCTCCCTCAGCAGGACCGGACTCGGCCTCCCCGTCGGCCCCGGCCCGGGCGGGCAGCGTTGCGAACGCCTCCTCGGCGGAGGCGAGGACGGGGGCCGGGTGTTCGGGCGCGGCGGTGGGTTCCCTCGCGGCGGAGCCGGCCGGCGCGCGCTTCCCCGTGGTCATGGCTGGACCAGGGGCTTGAGGGTGGAGAACTTGCGATCTCCGATGCCCGGGATCTGGCGGAGTTGGTCGACGGAGGTGAAGGTGCCGTGCTGGGTGCGGAAGTCGAGGATGTGCTGGGCGAGGACGGGGCCGACGCCGGGGAGGGTGTCGAGTTGGGCGGCGGTCGCGGAATTGAGGCTGACAGGGGCTGTGGGGGCGCCCGCGGCGGCAGCGGGACCGGGCGGGGCGGCGGCGCCCGGGGGCGGGGTGATGCCGACCAGGATCTGTTCGCCGTCAGTGAGGGGGCGGGCGAGGTTGAGGGCGCTGGTGTCGGTGCCGGGGAGGGCGCCGCCCGCCGCGGCCAGGGCGTCGGCAACCCGGGAGCCGGGCGGCAGCCGGCGCAGGCCCGGCTTCGCGACCTTGCCCGTGATGTCCACGACCAGCTTCGCCGCCGCGCTCGGGCCGACCGCCGCCGCCGTGCTGGAGGCGGTGGCGCCCACGACCGTCAGCGACCCGCGCGCCGCCCCGGGGAAGGACGATCGTGCCGCCGTCGGCGGCGGCACCGCGACCGTCCGCGGGCGCCCCGCGATGAAGTGCTGCACCGCGAGCCCGCCCACGATCATCAGCACGGCCGCGAGCGCGAGCACCGTCTTGAACTCCAGCCCGCAGCGGACGAGGAGCCAGGTGCGCAAGCGCGATACCGGGCGCGCCCGTTGGACGCGAGGCACGGGCACGGGCACCGGCAGACCTGGTGGGTCCGGCTGGCCCGGCGGATCCGGTGGCCCCGGCGGCTCACCCCGCTCCCCCTCGCGGGTGCCGCGCTCCGCCGACGTACCGAACAGCGCGGCGGCGCGCTCGCGTACCTCGGCCGGGTCGGGGCCGGACTTCCGTTGCGGACGGATGGCGGTGAGGATCGGTTCCAGGGAGTTCATGACTCCGATCGTGGACCCGCTCACCCGCCCCGCGATGATCTTGGTCGGCGATCTGTGGACAACTCACCGACTGTGGACAACTCCGTCACCCGCAAGGGTGATTCGGCCTACTGCGGCAAGACTCGGTGCGGCAACGCTCGGTGCGGAAACGCTCAGCGCGACAAGTCTCAGTGCGGCGAGACGACGACGCCCAGCAGCCCCGGCCCGGCGTGCGCGCCGATCACCGCACCCACCTCGCTCACCACCAGCTCGTCGAGGTCCGGCAGCCTTTCACGGAGCCGGTCCGCGAGCGCCGCCGCCCGCTCGGCCGAGGCGAGGTGGTGCACGGCGAGGCTCACCTTCCGCCCGCCCTCTCCCCGTTCACCGGCCTGCCCGATCTGCTCCACCTGCCCGACGACGATCTCCTCCAGCCGCGTGATCGCCCGCGACGCGGTCCGCACCTTCTCCAGCGGCTCGATCCGGCCGTCGGCCAGCCGCAGCAGCGGCTTCACGGCGAGCGCCGAGCCGAACAGCGCCTGGGCGGCGCCGATCCGGCCGCCCCGCCGCAGATAGTCGAGCGTGTCGACATAGAAATACGCCGAGGTGTCGTAGGCCCGCTTCTCGGCGGCCGCCACCACGTCCTCGGCGGTGCCGCCCGCCTCCGCGGCCCGCGCCGCCGCGAGGACGGTGAAGCCGAGGGCCATGGCGACCATTCCGGTGTCGACCACCCGGACAGGGACCGGCGCCTCCTTGGCCGCGAGCAGCGCCGCGTCGTACGTGCCGGAGAATTCGCCGGACAGGTGCAGCGAAACGATCGACTCCGCGCCGGAGTCGGCGACGGCCTCGTAGACGGCGGCGAATTCGCCCGGGGACGGGCGGGAGGTCGTCACCGGGCGGCGCCGCTGGAGGGCGCGCGCCACGGCCGGGGCGGAGATTTCGGTGCCCTCTTCGAACGCCTCGTCATCGATGACCACGGTGAGCGGCACGACGGAGATGCTGTGCCGGCGCACGGCCTCGGGGCGCAGGTAGGCCGTGGAATCCGTGACGATGGCGACATGCGGGGACATGACGGGGAGGTTACCGGGGTGCAGGTCGGGGCGGTACTCAGGGTTCTGATTGCCGGAGCGGACCGGACCCGCAACTCCACGCCGGACCCGCGCCGTATCGATCCCGCGCCCCGCACCGGACCGGTCCCGCACGCCGCGCCCGGACCCGCGCCCAGCGCAGGACCGGTCCCGCGCCCGGACCGGGGCTTCCCCTACGAACCCGGCCGGATCGGGCCGAGCTTCGGCTTCGGAGGCGACGGCGGCGGCGCCTGCTTCGCCTCCGCCGGGGGCGTCCGCGGCGCCGGCTCCCAGTGCCGCAGCGCCGCCGACTCGATGTCGATCTGCTGCCGCAGCACCGCGAGGTCGTCGGCGGCGAACTGCTGGGCGCGGTCCTGGGCGGCCCAGCGCAGCGAGTCGGCGGACTGGGTGATGCGGTGGGCGCGGGTGTCGAGGTCCGGGAGCAGCGCGGCGAGCCTGGCCCGGTCGGGTTCGCGCTCCAGGACGGCCAGCTCGCGGTCGAGGGTGCGGGCGTGGTCGTTGAGCCGGTCGAGCAGTCCCGCGGCCTCGCTCAGCGAGGGGTCGTTCCGGTCGATGACGCGGAAGGTGCTGTCGATCGCGGTGCGCAGGTCGATACGGAGCTGGGCGACCTCGCCCGCGGGGCCCATCGTGGTGAAGCGGCGGGCCTTGAGCTGGGCGTCCTCGACGGCCCTGCGCGCCTGGGCCGAGGCGCGGGCGACACCGCGCTTGGCGGTGCGCACCGTCTTGACCGTGGCGACGACGCCGAGTGTGACGAAGGCCAGGACGAGCACCAGGACGACGATGCCGACGATATCCACGGGCGCTCTCCTCCAGCCACGGCGGCGACGGACGGCGGACACTCCTGCGTCCACCGTAGACGTCTCCACCGTAAACGGGAGTGGCATCCCGCGGGATCCGGCCGATCCCCCACCCTGCCCCTAAGGGACGCGCCGTCCCGGGACCGCCCCGAGCCACCCCGAACCGCCCGAAACGGAACGGGCGCCGCTCCCCGGGGATATCGCCCCCGAGGAACGGCGCCCGCCCACCGCACGCGGCGAGCCACCGCGCACGGAATGCCTCACACCACGATATTGACCAGCTTCGGCGCCCGCACGATGACCTTGCGCACAGCGGCGCCGTCCAGCGCCGCGACGACCGCCGGGTCGGCCAGCGCCTGAGCCTCCAGCTCGGCCTCGGAGACGGTCGGCGGAACCTCCAGCCGGGCCTTGACCTTGCCCTTGATCTGGACGACGCAGACGACGGCCTCGTCCTGCACCAGGGCGGGGTCGGCGACCGGGAAGGGCTCGTGCACCAGCGAGCCGGTGTGGCCCAGCCTGCTCCACAGCTCCTCGGCGATGTGCGGCGCCAGCGGCGCGATCAGCAGCACCAGCGGCTCGGCGACCGAGCGCGGCACCGCGCCGCCGCTCTTGGTCAGGTGGTTGTTCAGCTCGGTGATCTTGGCGATCGCCGTGTTGAAGCGCAGCCCGGCCATGTCGCCGGTGACGCCGTCGATCGCCTTGTGCAGCGCGCGCAGCGTCGCCTCGTCGGGCGTGGCGTCCGAGACGGTGACCGCGCCGGTCGTCTCGTCCACCACATTGCGCCAGATCCGCTGCAGCAGCCGGTACTGGCCGACGACGGCGCGCGTGTCCCACGGCCGGGAGACGTCCAGCGGGCCCATCGCCATCTCGTACAGCCGCAGCGTGTCGGCGCCGTACTCGGCGCAGATCTCGTCCGGTGTGACGGCGTTCTTCAGGGACTTGCCCATCTTGCCCAGCAGGCGGCTGACCGGCTCGCCCTGGTAGAAGTACCCGCCGTCGCGTTCCTCGACCTCGGCCGCGGGCACCGCGATGCCGCGCGCGTCACGGTAGACGAACGCCTGGATCATGCCCTGGTTGAACAGCCGGTGGAAGGGCTCGATCGACGAGATGTGGCCCAGGTCGTGCAGCACCTTGTGCCAGAAACGGGCGTACAGCAGGTGCAGCACCGCGTGCTCGGCGCCGCCCACGTACAGGTCGACGCCGCCGGCGGGCTGCCCCTCACGCGGGCCCATCCAGTACGACTCGATCGCCGGGTCGACCAGCCGCTCGGTGTTGTGCGGGTCCAGGTAGCGCAGCTCGTACCAGCAGGAACCCGCCCAGTTGGGCATGGTGTTGGTCTCGCGGCGGTAGGTGCGGACGCCGTCGCCCAGGTCCAGCTCGACGGTCACCCAGTCCTCGTTGCGCGACAGCGGGGTCTCCGGGGAGGTGTCCGCGTCGTCGGGGTCGAAGGTGCGGGGGCTGTAGTCGTCGACCTCGGGCAGGGCGACGGGCAGCATCGAGTCGGGCAGCGCGTGCACCACGCCGTCCTCGTCGTAGACGATCGGGAAGGGCTCGCCCCAGTAGCGCTGGCGGCTGAACAGCCAGTCGCGCAGCCGGTAGTTGACGGTGCCCTCGCCGATGCCGCGCTCGGTCAGCCAGGCGGTGATGGCGGCCTTGGCCTCGACCACGCCCAGGCCGTCCAGGGCCACGCCCGAGCCGGTGGAGTTGACGATCGTCGCGTCGTAGGAGACGAAGGCGTCGTCCCACTGCGCCGGGTCGGTGCCGCGGCCGTCGGTGGGGGCGACGACGCAGCGCATCGGCAGCTCGAAGGCGCGGGCGAAGGCGAAGTCGCGGGTGTCGTGGGCGGGGACGGCCATGATGGCGCCGGTGCCGTAGCCCATCAGCACGTAGTCCGCGATGAAGACGGGGACATTTTCGCCGCTGACCGGGTTTACGGCGAAGGCTCCGGTAAAGACGCCGGTCTTCTCCTTGGCGTCGGCCTGGCGCTCCACGTCGGACTTGGACGCGGCGAATTTGCGGTACGCGGCGACGGCCTCGGCGGGCGTGGCGTGGCCGCCGGTCCACACCTGGTGGGTGCCCTCCGGCCAGGCGGCGGGCACGATGGCGTCCACCAGGTCGTGCTCGGGGGCCAGCACCATATAGGTGGCGCCGAACAGCGTGTCCTGGCGCGTGGTGAAGACGGTGACCGGGCGGTCGGCGCCGGGCACCGGGAAGTCGACGCGGGCGCCCTCGCTGCGGCCGATCCAGTTGCGCTGCTGCAGCTTGATGGCCTCGGGCCAGTCCAGCAGGTCCAGGTCCTCCAGCAGCCGGTCGGCGTACGCGGTGATGCGCATCATCCACTGCCGCAGATTGGCCTTGAAGACCGGGAAATTGCCGCGCTCGGAGCGGCCCTCCGCGGTGACCTCCTCATTGGCCAGTACGGTGCCCAGCCCGGGGCACCAGTTGACCGGCGACTGGGCGGCGTACGCCAGCCGGTAGCCGCCCAGCACGTCGGACCGCTCCACGCCGCTCAGTTCGGCCCACGGGCGGCCGTCGGGGGTGGCGCGTTCGCCGCTCTCGAACTGCGCGACCAGCTCGGTGATCGGCCGGGCGCGGCGGGCGTCCTCGTCGTACCAGGAGTTGAAGATCTGCAGGAAGATCCACTGCGTCCAGCGGTAGTACGCCGGGTCGATCGTGGCGAAGGAGCGGCGCTTGTCGTGGCCCAGGCCCAGCCGGCGCAGCTGCGCCGTCATGGTGACGATGTTGGCCTCGGTGGTGACCCGCGGGTGGGTGCCGGTCTGTACGGCGTACTGCTCGGCGGGCAGGCCGAAGGCGTCGAAGCCCAGGGTGTGCAGGACGTTGTGGCCGGTCATCCGCTGGTAGCGGGCGTAGACATCGGTGGCGATGTAGCCCAGCGGATGGCCGACGTGCAGGCCCGCACCCGAGGGGTACGGGAACATGTCCATGATGAATTTCTTGGGGCGGGCCGCGGTCTGGGGGTCGCCGTCCAGGTCGCCGCTGGGGTTGGGCGCCTCATAGGTGCCGTGCGTCTCCCAGAAGTCCTGCCAGTGGCCCTCGATGTCCGCGGCCAGCTCGGCCGTGTAGCGGTGCGGCGCAGCCGTCTGGTCGGCCGGGGTGACGGCCGGGGTGCTCTCGCTCATCGTCCTCGGTACTCCATCGATGTCGTGACGGCTGCGGCCCGGAAGCCTGCTGCCTGTCGCTGCCTGCGGAAACAAAAAAGCCCCTCGCGCAGGAGGGGTGCCGCACTGACATATGTCGTGGTCAGCGCGGCTCGCTAAGCAGGAGGCTCACAGCTCGCATGGCATCAGGTTACCGCAGCGCGCACGTGGCCCGCACCG
Organism: Actinacidiphila alni; assembly: GCF_900112845.1. Taxonomy (GTDB): domain Bacteria; phylum Actinomycetota; class Actinomycetes; order Streptomycetales; family Streptomycetaceae; genus Actinacidiphila; species Actinacidiphila alni. Next base: position 195,771 of record NZ_FONG01000016.1, on the reverse strand, counting down.
AGGATCACTCCCCGGTACGGGCCACGTCACACCGTCCTCACACCACTGGGTGAGGTCAGTGCTTGTTCTTCTTGGGCGGCAGGTACGACTTCACGTAGTCCTTGCCGGGGGTGCCGACGCCGGTGACGTCGTCGTAGCCGACCGTCGCGTGCAGCGACGCGTCCGCGCCGAGGGTGCGCAGCGAGGTGATCGTGCCGTCGGAGTCGTCGAAGGAGTTCGCGAAGTCGACGCGCACGACGGCCAGGCCCTGGCCCTGACCCAGCGGGTGGTCGGTCACGTCGTGGTACGCGGACGTGCCGTACTTGTTGTAGATCAGCGGGTTGGCGAAGCCGATCGCGATGCCCTTGCGGGCCTGCTGCGACAGCGCCTGGACGCCGGCGATCACCGGTGCGGCGAGCGAGGTGCCGCCGATCCGGTACTCGCTGTACTGGAGCGACCCGTCGGGGAACGTCTGGGTCTGGCCGACCAGGAAGCCGGTGTTCGGGTCGGCGACCGCGGCGATGTCGGGCTCGACACGCTGCTTGGTGGTGCCGCCGTTGGCGAGCGCCAGCGAGTCCGGCACGACGCCGCGCTGGTAGAACGGCTGGTCGTACAGCTTGCTGGTGCCGCCGCCCGCGCCCGAGGTGTACGGGCCGGGGAAGCCGGTCCAGGTCTTGCCGTCCGCGGACAGCGGGGCGCGCTCGGTGCCCCAGCCGGTCTCCCACTGGTACTTGTCGTTCTTGCCGACCGCCAGCGAGGTGCCGCCGACGGAGGTGGCCCACGGGGAGTTTCCGGGGGTGTCGGCCTGCTTCACACCGGTCGAGGCGACGTTGTCGCCCGCGTCGCCGGAGGAGAAGTAGAAGCCGATGCCCTCGACCGCGCCCTGCTGGAAGACCTGGTCGTACGCCGCGGCGATGTCCGGGGTCTCATTGGCCTCGACGTCGCCCCACGAGTTGGAGACGATGTCGGCGAGGTGGCCGTCGACGACCTTGTTCAGGGCGTCGAGCAGGTCGTCGTCGTAGCAGGAGGCGCCGCCGACGTACACGATGTCCGCGTCGGGCGCGACCGCGTGCACGGCCTCGACGTCGAGGGTCTCCTCGCCGTACCAGCCGGACGCGCCGCACTCGTCGGTCTTGGTGTAGTCGTCCGGCAGGACCTGCGTGAGCTGGCCCTTCTTGTACTTCTGGTCGCCGTTGCGCTTGGCGTACTTGGCGGCGTCCTGGGCGATGTACGGCGAGGCGTACGCGTCGGTGATCGCCACCGTCACGCCCTTGCCGGTGTACTTGCCCGCGCCGTACGCGGCCCGCAGCTGCTCACCGGTGTAGCCCTTGATCGCGTAGGGGGCCTTGCCGCCGTACGCGTTCGGGAGCTTCTTGTTGGTGTTGGAGCCGTAGTACGTGGAGAAGGGTCCGGCGTTCTTGAAGACCGCGTCCGGGGGCGGCAGCGTGTCGTCGTGGCTGGACTTCTTGGGAGAGTTGTCCAGGCCGGTGACGGTCAGCACCGCGCCGTGCAGCGAGGCGGGCGCGGACGCCGTGCTCGCCGGGGCGTGGTAGGTGTGACCCGCCTTGGAGTAGTTGTGGAGCTGCGTGCCGAAAGCCTTCTCCGCGGCGGCCACGTCACCGGAGACGGTGATGTAGTGCTGGGAGGTGCCGGTCACCTTCAGGCCGGAGGACTTCAGCCAGTGGGTGACCTCGGCTATCTGGGCCTTGGTCGCACCGTACCGGGCCTGGGTCTGCGCCGCGGTCAAGTAGTGCCCGTAGTCAGCCGAGTTCGGATCCGAGACGGACTTCGCGTAGGCCGCGAGGCCCTTGGCGTCCCGTCCGGCCAGGTACACGCGCACGGACACCTTGTTGGAGTCCGCGGTGGCGCCCTTGTCCGCCTTGGTGGTGGCCCACTGCGGCTTGGTGCCGGAGAGGAGTTGACGTCCGCTGGGCTGGTCGGCCGACGCGGACGGGGTGCCAAGCGCGAGCGCGCCGGCGACCAGGGGCAGCGCGGCGGCCGCCACCAGTCCCACACGCGTTCTTTTGCGCTCAAATCTCATGAAACCCCCATGCGAAGCGAGTTGTCGCGAAGTGCGGTGTGTCGCCGCTATGCGTACGGCTCGTACCGCAGAGCGACACTCTTTCGCTGAACGGTTCATGTCAGGGGAATGATTTTCCCAAGAGCCGGTCAAGAACGGGCGGATGAGGAACCGGCTCAAGCGGAATGCCAGGTCCGGCGCGCGGCGCGGTCACCCGGAAACGACGAAGGGCGAACCGGTCCGCGCCGTCCGCGAACACACTTCGCCCTCATACGAGTGGAGCTACGGGGAATTGAACCCCGGACCTCTTGCATGCCATGCAAGCGCTCTACCAACTGAGCTACAGCCCCGCGCGTGCCGGGCTTGGTGGCCCGACGACTCGGGATACATTACACGGCCGCGGGCCGGGACCGCCAACTCGTTTACGGCCGGTGGAGGGCGTACGACCTCGGGTTCTGTCACGGTCCGCGGGCCATGAGCAGGAGGCGGAAGGAGCGGGCCGGGTGAACGCGGTACGGCGGCGGGTGGCGTGGACGGCCGGGGCCGCGGGCGGGTGCGCCGCTTCCTTCGCGGGCTTCTGGGCGGCGCAGCGCGGCGCGCATGTGTCGATGATCGACCTGATGGTGTACCGGGCCGAGGGCGCGACCGTACGCGGCGGCGGCGACCTGTACGCGATGCGGGCCACCTACGCGCGGCTGCCGACGACGTATCCGCCGTTCGCCGCGCTGCTGTTCGTGCCGCTGACCTGGCTGCGGGTGGGGACGATGCGGACGGCGGCGACGGCCGGGAATCTGCTGCTCCTCGTGGCGCTGGTCACGCTGTCGCTGCGGACGGCCGGGCGCCCCCGCCGGGTGCCGCGGGCGGCGGCCGTCCTCGCGGTGGCGGCCGTGGCGGTGTGGTGCGAGCCGGTGTGGACGACGCTGCGGTACGGGCAGGTCAATCTGCTGCTCGCGGTGCTGGTGCTGTGGGACCTGACCCGGCCGGCGGCGCACCGCTGGGCGGGTGCCGGGACCGGGCTCGCCGCCGGGATCAAGCTGACGCCGGCGCTCTTCGCGGTGCTGCTCGCGGTGGCGGGGCTGCTCGCGCTGCGCCGGGCGGCGCGGCCGGAGGTCCGCGCGTGGGGCGCGGCGTACCGGCGCCGCGCCCTGGTGGCGGCGGGCACTTTCGCCGGTACGGTCGCGGTCGCGGCGCTCGCGCTGCCGTACGACTCGCGGCGGTTCTGGACGGGCGTGGTGCTGGCGCCCGACCGGGTCGGCCTCGGCGAGGACACCGCCAATCAGTCGCTGCGCGGGGTGGTGGCGCGGCTCCAGCACATCGGCGATCCGGGCGCGCTGTGGCTGACGGCCGCCGTGCTCGCGGGCGCGGCCGGCCTCGCGGTGGCGGTGGCCGCGCTGCTGGCCGGGGACCGGCTGCCGTACGGGGCCGGGTGGGCCGCGGTGTCCTGCGCGCTGACGGCGCTGCTGGTGAGCCCGGTGTCCTGGTCGCACCACTGGGTGTGGGCGGTGCCGATGCTGGTACTGCTCGGCTCGGAGGCGCTGCGGCGCCGTGACCCGCGCTGGGCGGTGGGGACGGCGGCGGGCTGCGCGCTGTTCTGCTCCTTCGCGCTGTGGGACGTGCCGCACGGGCCCGGGCGGCACGAACTGCGGCAGAGCGCACCGCAGATGCTGCTGTCGGCCGGTTATCCGCTGGCCGCGGTGGCGTTCCTGACGGTGGCCGGCACGGTGGCCGTTCGCGCGCTGTACACCACGCCCACCAGGAGCGTGTCAACCGCCGACGGCGTACGGCTGCTCCCCGGACCGGGCGTCGGACCGGGTGACGAACCGGCGGTGGGACATACGGCCGGACCGGCGATCGGACCCGGCACGGAGAGTGTCCGGCCGGCCGGCGCGAACCCCCGCCACCCGGCCGGAAGTTCATGAATCCTCAACAATTGCGGGGCGTCCGCGCGGTTACGGTGGCTGTCGGCCGACTACGAGCCCCGCCGCCGGACGAGCCTGGAGACCGCCTTGACCACCGCGTTCGACCCCCTCGACCTCGCCGGGCTCCAGCTGGCCAACCGCGTCGCCATGGCCCCGATGACCCGCAGCCGCGCGTACGGTCCCGGGCTCACACCGACCGACGCCACCGTCCGCTACTACGCGCAGCGCGCCTCGGCCGGGCTGATCATCACCGAGGGCACCCAGCCCTCCCCCGTCGGCCAGGGCTACCCGGACACCCCGGGCCTGCACAGCCAGGAGCAGGTCGCCGCCTGGCGGAAGGTCACCGACGCCGTGCACGCGGCGGGCGGCCGGATCTTCGCCCAGCTCATGCACACCGGCCGGATCGGCCACCCGTCGCTGCTGCCGGACGGCCTCGCCCCGGTCGGCGCCTCGCCGGTCGCCGCCAAGGGCAAGGTCTTCACGCGGGACGGCCCGAAGGAATTCGTCGAACCGCTGGAGCTGACCGAGGACGGCATCGCGCGGACGGTGGCCGACCACGCGGCGGCGGCCCGCAACGCCGTCGCCGCGGGCTTCGACGGGGTCGAGGTGCACGCCGCCAACGGCTATCTGGCGCACCAGTTCCTCGCCCCCAACTCCAATGTCCGCGCCGACCGTTACGGCGGCCCGCCCGGCAACCGGATCCGCTTCGCCGTCGAACTGGTCACCGCGGTCGCCGACGCGATCGGCGCGCACCGTACGGGCCTGCGCATCTCGCCGGGCAACTCGCTCGGCGACATCCACGAGCCGGAGCCGGACGCCACCTATGTGGCGCTCATCCAGGCGCTGGAGGCGGTCGGCCCTGCCTATCTGCACATCATGGAGACCGGCGACCGGGCGCTCACCCTGGAGCTGCGCAAACGCTTCTCCGGCGTCCTGCTGCTCAACGCCCGTACCGACGGCCGCCCTTCGGGCCCGCAGGAGCTGGCGCTGATCGAGGACGGCACCGCCGACATGATCTCCTACGGCGCTCTCTTCCTCGCCAACCCCGACCTGCCGCGCAGGCTCCGCGCGGGCGGCCCCTTCAACACCCCGGACAGAGCCACGTACTACGGCGGCGACGAGCGCGGCTACACCGACTATCCGGCGCTGGACGGGGATCTCTAGGCCCGGCCGGCGATCTGGGCCCGGCGCCGGCGAGCGTGAGGACGGTCAGGCGCGGCGCCGCCGCCACTCGACCGCCACCAGGGCGGCGACCACGGCGACCACCGCGAGCGCCGCCGACGTCACCGCGTAGGCGTGCGCCGAGGTGTGCGGCCCCGCCGGGCCGAGCCGGTTGAGGTAGAGCGTGCCGAGGGTCGCGACGCCGAGCAGCTGGCCGAGCTGGGTGACGGTGGCGAGCAGCCCGCTGGCGTCGGCCGCGTCCCGCGGCGCGACCTTGCCGAGCGCCAGCGTCAGGGTGGGGCTGAAGGCGAAGCCGAGCCCGGCGCCCAGCGTCAGCAGGGCGAGGTAGAGCAGCGCGCCGCCATGGCCGCCGCCGCGCAGCGCGAGGCCGAGGCCCGCGAAGGACGCGCCCGCCACGAGCAGCCCGGCCGGGGCCAGCCACGGCCTGGCGGCGGCGGGCAGCCGCCGCCAGGTGAGGCCGACCGTGCCGAAGGTGACCGCGCAGGCGGCGAAGGTCAGGCCGGTGCGCAGCGCGCTGAGGCCGAGCCCCGACTGGAGGTGCAGGGCGATGGAGAAGAGGAAGCCGGCGTTGACCGCCATGGTCAGCGCGATCACCGTCACCGCCCGCGGCATGCCCGGCGCCCGCAGCACCCGGGTGGAGACCAGCGGGGCGCCGCCGCGCCGGGCGAGCCGCGCCTCCAGCACCATGAACAGCGCGAACAGCAGCACGCTCGCGCCCAGCGAGAACCAGCCCCACAGCGGCCAGCCCTCCTCCTGCCCGAGCACCAGCGGCACGGTGAGCAGCGTGACCGCGGCGGCCAGTACGACCAGGCCCGGCAGGTCGAGGCCGCGCCGCCGTCCGGGCGCGCCGCCGGAGTCCGCGGGCAGTACGCGCGGCGCCACCACCAGCATCAGCAGGCCGATCGGCACATTGACCAGGAACACCGGCCGCCAGCCGGTGCCGAACAGGTCGGCGGAGACCAGCACCCCGCCCAGCGACTGGCCGAGCGCGGCGCCCGAGGCGATGACGGCCGAGTAGACGCTCATCGCCCGGGTGCGCGCCTCGCCGGTGAAGGTGAGCTGGAGCAGGCTGAGCACCTGCGGGATCATCAGGGCCGAGCCGGTGCCCTGTACGAAGCGGAAACCGATCAGCTCACCGGTGTTCCGCGCCAGCCCGCAGGCCAGCGAGGAGACGGTGAACAGCGCGAGCCCGGCCAGGAACAGCCGCCGGTGGCCCAGCAGGTCGCCGAGGCGCGCGCCGGTGATCAGCAGCACGGCGTACGCGATGCTGTAGCCGGCGATCACCAGCTGGAGCCCGGCGCCGGAGGCGTGCAGGTCGGTGCGGATGGTCGGGGCGGCGACATTGACGATGAAGACGTCGAGCAGCGCCATGAACTGGCCGGTGAGGATGATCGCCAGCAGCAACCCGGCCCGCGGCCCCGCGCGCCCCGTCCCCTGGGCCGGGACGGACCTTGGAACGGATGCAGAAGCGGCGACGGGCGGTACGGGCGTGCTGCGTACGGCCGCGGAACGGCCGGGAACAGCGGGTGCGGAGAACGTCATGCCCCGAGCCTGCGAGCGCGGCGGTACGGGTAACGAGAGCCCGGTGATCCTGGTACTGCCGGCACCTGGCAGCACCGCCGGGCCGCGGGGAGGATGAGAGGCATGGCCCAGCCGACGTCCCCGCAGCAGACCCGGCGCCGCACGGAACTGGCCGGATTCCTCCGCAGCCGCCGCGCCCGGATCACCCCGGCGGACGTCGGCATGCCGCCGGGGCTGCGCCGCCGTACCCCCGGGCTGCGCCGCGAGGAGGTCGCGCAGCTCGCCGGGGTCGGTGTGACCTGGTACACGTGGCTGGAACAGGGCCGCCCGATCAACGCGAGCGTGCAGGTGCTGGACGCGGTCGCCCGGGTCCTCCGGCTCGACGTGCCCGAGCGCGAGCACCTGTACCGGCTGGCCGGCATTCCCTTCGTCCGCGAACCGGCCTCCGACGCGGAGGTGGTCGGCCAGGAAGTGCTGGCGATCCTGGCGGCGCTCAATCCGCTGCCGGCCGCCGTGCTCAATTCGCGCTACGACGTCCAGGCGTCGAACGCCACCTACCAAGTGCTGTGGCCGATGACGTCGGTGGTGGCCCGGCACGAGCGCAATGTGCTGTACAAGCTCTTCACGGTGCCGGAGTGCTGCTCGACCATCGTCAACAGCGACAGCGAGCTGCCCGGCATGGTGGCCCAGCTGCGCCGCGCGTACGGCAATCACATGGGCGAGCCGGCTTGGGAGTCGTTCGTGGCGCGGCTGATCGAGGAGAGCCCGCTCTTCGCGCAGCTGTGGGCGAGCGGTGACGTGGCCGCGCCGGGGCCGCGCGTCAAGGTCTTCCGGCACCACGCGGTCGGCACGATCAGGCTGTCGACCAGTTCCCTGAGCATCGACGGCATGGCCGAGCACCGGATGGTGGTCTACCGGCCCGTCGCCGACGAGGACGCGGAGCAGATCGAGCGGCTGCGGGCCGTCCCGGACCCGGTCATCGGCTGCCCGAAGCACGGCCGCCCGCTCTCGGAGGTGCTGGCGGAGAAGGCCGCGCACACAGCACAGGCGGCACGGGCCGCGCGCGACGAAAAGATCCCGCTCTCTCGGTGAGAGAACGGGATCCCGGTCCGTACGTCTTGTGGAGCTACGGGGAATTGAACCCCGGACCTCTTGCATGCCATGCAAGCGCTCTACCAACTGAGCTACAGCCCCGCGTCGGCGCGGGTTTCCCCGGCGACGAGAAGAAGCATAGCCGGTGAGCGCGCCGGAAACGAAATCCGCCGGACCGGGCGGCCGGCCGCGGTCAGCTGTCGTCGCCGAGCACCGGCTCGGGCAGGGTGCCCGCATTGTGCTCGAGCAGCCGCCAGCCGCGCGCGCCCTCTCCGAGGACGGACCAGCAGCAGTTGGTCAGGCCGCCGAGCGACTCCCAGCTGGTGGACTCCAGGCCGAGCAGCCGGCCGATGGTGGTGCGGATGGTGCCGCCGTGGCTGACCACGACCAGCACGCCGTCGTCGGCGAGCTTGTCGGCGGCGGTGAGCACCACGGGTGCGGCCCGGTCGGCGACCTCGGTCTCCAGTTCGCCGCCGCCGCGCCGTACCGGCTCGCCGCGCTTCCAGGCCGCGTACTGCTCGCCGTAGCGGGCGACGATCTCGGTGTGGGTGAGGCCCTGCCACTCGCCGGCGAAGGTTTCGCGCAGCCCTTCGTAGTGCGTGACGGGCAGGCCGGTGACCGCCGCCAGCTCGGCGGCGGTGGCGGCGGCCCTGCTCAGGTCGGAGGCGATGATCGCGTCCGGGTGCAGGGCGGCCAGCAACCGCGCGGCCCGGCGGGCCTGCGCGACGCCCTCGGCGGTCAGCTCGATGTCGGTGTTGCCCTGGAAGCGCTGCTCCAGATTCCACGCCGTCTGGCCGTGCCGCCAGAGCACGATCCGGCGGCCACGGCCGCCCTTGTGCCCGTTCAGCTCTGACCCCCCTCGTCGTCGGCCGCGTGCGCCTGCGCGTGCTCGGCGCCCTTGCCGCGGGTGGCGACCGCGTCCTCGGGCAGCTCGATCTCCGGGCAGTCCTTCCACAGCCGCTCCAGGGCGTAGAAGACCCGCTCCTCGGAGTGCTGCACGTGCACCACGATGTCGATGTAGTCGAGCAGCACCCAGCGGCCGTCCCGCTCGCCCTCGCGCCGCACCGGCTTCGCGTCCAGCTCCTTGAGCAGCGTCTCCTCGATGCCGTCGACGATCGACTTGACCTGCCGGTCGTTGGGCGCGGAGGCCACCAGGAAGGCGTCGGTGATGGACAGGACGTCGCTGACGTCGTAGGCGATGATGTCGTGCGCGAGCTTGTCGGCCGCGGCCTGGGCGGCGGCGCGGGTCAGCTCGAGGGAACGGTCCGTGGCGGTCACTGAGGAGACTTTCGGGTCGGGGGCTGGTCACTCAAGGGTCTCACGACCCTCCGACAGCCCCCGACCCGATTTCCGTGCCCCCGGAACGCCCGGGGGCGCGGGGGCATGGACCGGCCGGGGTACGGATCAGCCGGTGGACGGCTTGTAGTCCTTGCCGAGCGTCACCGCGATGTCCGCGGTGGCCGGCACCGTGCCCTTCTTGACCGCGCTCGCGGGCAGCCCCAGCGTGGACGCGACGTCCTTGGCCGCGGCCAGCCGCGCCGGGTCGGCGTAGACCACCTGCGAGGCGGCCTGGCTGGTGCTGCCGGTGCCGCCGGGCACATAGGTGTACGTGCCGCCGTTGACGATCGCGGCCTGCGCCAGCGGGCCGTTCTTCTTGTCGCCGGACGCGTCCTTGATCAGCACCCTGGCCTGCGCGGAGGCGTCGGACTTCTTGACGGTGCCGCCGAGGATGTCCTTGACGACGCTGTCGCTGGTCTGCGCGCTGAGCGTGCCGTCCTTCTGCACCGGCAGCATGGCCGTGTCGTACGCGCCGGTCTTCGCCAGTTCGGCGAGCTGCGCGAGCGACGCGCCGAGCTGCTTGTCGGTCAGCGACGGGTCGAGGATCTGGGCGAGCGCCTGGACGGTCTTGGTGGCCGACAGCGCGTCGCTCGGCATCTTCTTCAGCACCGCCTGCATGACCTGACCGAACCGGCTGAGCTGCTTGATCTGCGCCTCGCCGGGCGCGAGGTAGGTGGCGTACGCGACGGCCTGCTGGCCGGTCAGCTCGGTCTGCTTGCCCTGCTGGACGAGCGTCTTGTCCTTGTCCTTGCCGGTGCCCTTGACGGCGGTGTCGGTGTCGACGAAGACGTCGCCGAGCGAGTCGACGAGCAGTTCCAGATACGGCGTGTCCAGCCGCCAGGTGCCCTTGATGTCGGAGCCGAGCAGCGAGTTGAGCGCGTCCCTGGTCGGGCCGACGCCGTCGGCGACCGCCTTGTCCAGGGTGGTCGCGGTGCCGTCCTCGGTGGTCACGTTGAGGGAGTTGGGCAGCAGCACCGTGGTGCCGCGGTGCTTGGTGGTGTTGTCGACCAGCAGGGCGGTGGCGCTCGGGCCCTTGTCGACCGGCATCAGGTGGACCACGATCACGTCGCGCTTCTGGGCGCCGCCGGCCGAGGCCGCGGTGTCCTTGGAGTCGCCGACGCCGGGCAGCTTGCCGGACTGCCACAGGTAGCCGACGCCGCCGAGCATGGCCAGCACCACCAGCAGGATCAGTCCGACCTTGCGGTTCTTGGTGCGCCGCTTGGCCTCCTCGCGGCGCTCGGTGCGCGACTCGGAGAACTTCAGCCAGTCGATGACCTCTTCGGACTCCTCCGACTCCTCGTCGATGAAGGCGAACTGCTCGGTCTGGTAATTCCCGTTCCCCTTGGGGGCACCCGCGGCCGGGGCCTCCTGCACGGGCTGCTGCCCGGTGTCCCGCACGGCGGCGAACTGTCCGGTCCCGTAGACGGTGTGCTGCCCGGTGTCGTAGGCGGGCTGCTGACCGGTGTCGTACGCCTGCTGCTGTCCGGTGTCGTAGACGGGCTGCTGGCCCGTGTCGTACACCGGCTGCTGACCGGTGTCGTACGTCTGCTGCTGTCCGGTCTCGTACACGGCGTGCTGGCCCGTGTCGTAGACCGCGTGCTGACCGGTGTCGTACGCCTGCTGCTGGCCCGTGTCGTACGCCTGCTGCTGTCCGGTGCCGTAGCCGCCGTTCTGGTCGTAGTACGGCTGCTGGGGCTGCTGCGGGATCCAGCCCTGCTCCTGCTGGCCGGCGTAGGTCTGCGAGGGGTCGCCGTAGTACGGCTCCTGGTAGCCCTGTTGCGGGATGTGCGGCTGGGCCTGCTGGGGCTGTGCGTACGGGTCGTAACCGTAGGACTGCTGCTGGTAGTAGGGGTCGCGCGCGTAAGGGTCTCTCTCGTCGTCGGGCCCGCCCTCGGCTTGCTGCTGCTGCCAACGGGGGTTTGCGTCGTTCACGAGGAACCCCTTCACGTGGTTCGTTGCGGAGCTACCCGGTCGCGTCCCGGTACAGCGCGCGTTTGTCGATGTAGCGCACCACACCGTCCGGAACCAAGTACCAGACTGGATCCCCCTTGGCCACCCGCTGGCGGCAATCCGTGGAGGAGATCGCCAGCGCCGGGACCTCCACGAGCGAGACACCGCCCTCGGGGAAGCCCGGGTCCGACAGCGTATGCCCCGGACGGGTGACTCCGATGAAATGTGCGAGGGAGAAGAGTTCCTCCGCGTCCCGCCAGGAGAAGATCTGCGAGAGCGCGTCGGCGCCGGTGATGAAGAACAGCTCCGCGCCCGGGTGCTCGGCCCGCAGGTCGCGCAGCGTGTCCTTGGTGTAGGTCTTGCCCGCCCGGTCGATGTCGATCCGGCTGACCGAGAACTGCGGGTTGGACGCGGTGGCGATCACCGTCATCAGATAGCGGTCCTCGGCGGGCGTCACCCGCTGGTCGCTCTTCTGCCACGGCTGTCCGGTCGGCACGAAGACCACCTCGTCGAGGTGGAAAAGGCTGACCACTTCGCTGGCCGCGACCAGGTGTCCGTGGTGGATGGGGTCGAAGGTCCCGCCCATCACACCGATCCGGCGCTTCGCGCCGGGCTGTGCGCCGGACATCGTCAGTCCCGGTTGAAGCGGGTCACGATCCACAGCAGGAGCAGCAGGGCGATCAGCGCGCCGAAGCCGGTGACGTACGGGCTGAGGCTGTTGTGGTTCCCGCCCTCCTCGGCGAAGGTGGTCAGGGCGGAAGCTGCGGTGGGCGACATGGTCAGCGGAACCCTTTGCGATATCGGGAACGGGGGAGAAGACTCTCGGCACATCGTACGGGCGGCCGCGGGGGAACTTCGCGCAGGCTCCGCGCGTCCCAGAGTATGTACCGGTTGGCTATCAGGGGGTTGGGCCAGTATGTCCGTGCCGAATGGACCGAACGACACGCAGGACGGCGGAAAGAACCTGCCCGGACGCAGCCGCAAGCGGTTCCCCGGCATCTCCTCGCGGGCCTACGAGCACCCGGCGGACAGGTCCGCGCTGGTGGCGCTGCGCAAGCTCAGCGGCTTCGACACGGTCTTCAAGGCACTCAGCGGTCTGCTGCCCGAGCGGTCGCTGCGGCTGCTGTTCCTGTCGGACTCGGTGCGCGTGAGCGACGAGCAGTTCGCCCATCTCAACGCGATGCTGCGGGACGCCTGTTACATCCTGGACCTGGAGAAGGTCCCGGCGATGTACGTGACGCAGGACCCGCAGCCGAACGCGATGTGCATCGGCATGGACGAGCCGCTGATCGTGGTCACCACCGGTCTGGTCGAGCTGCTCGACGAGGAGGAGATGCGGGCGGTCGTCGGCCACGAGGTGGGCCACGCGCTCTCCGGCCACTCGGTCTACCGGACGATACTGCTCTTCCTCACCAATCTGGCGCTGCGCGTGGCGTGGATCCCGCTGGGCAATCTGGCGATCCTGGCGATCGTCACGGCGCTGCGCGAGTGGTTCCGCAAGTCGGAACTCTCGGCGGACCGGGCCGGGCTGCTGGTGGGTCAGGACGTGCAGGCGTCGATGCGCGGCCTGATGAAGATCGCGGGCGGCAATCATCTGCACGAGATGAATGTGGACGCCTTCCTGAAGCAGGCCGACGAGTTCGAGGCCGCGGGCGATCTGCGCGACTCGGTGCTGAAGATCCTCAATGTGCTGCCGCGCAGCCACCCGTTCACCACGGTGCGCGCCGCCGAGCTGCGCAAGTGGGCGGCCAGCCGGGACTACCAGCGGCTGATGGACGGCCACTACCCGCGCCGCGAGCAGGACAAGGACACCTCGGTCTACGACTCCTTCAAGGAGTCCGCGACCCACTACGCCGACACGGTGAAGAGCAGCAAGGATCCGCTGATGGGGCTGATCCGCGACATCTCGAACGGGGCCGGCGACATCGGCGGCAAGCTGCGGGACCGCTTCACAGGCTCGGGCTCGACGAACGGGGCGTCGGGACCGGAGGACTCAGCACCGTCGTCCGGACCGCAGCCGGAGCCGAGCTAGAGCGGGGCGCCGGACCCGTCGCGTCGCTGCTCGCGTCGGTGCCGGTGCCGGTGCCGGTGTTCGCGCCGGAGGCGACGGGCGGCGGCGCCGTGCCCGTCCCGGGCGCGCTCGGCAGGTTCCCCGGCGCATTGTCCGACTGACCGGTGTCCGACTGACCGGTGGTGGCGTGGTTCAGCGGTGCGCAGACCGCGCCGACCGGCCGGTCGTGGTCGTACGGGTCGGCCCCCGCGACCGTGTCGGGCGCCGACTGGCCGGCCAGTATCGGTTGGAAATAGCGCTGTACGGCCGCGCCGCAGGCCAGCGGCCCGGCGGCGACATCGGCCTGGACGACCTGGATCTCGTGCTGCCGCAGGTCGGCGTGGCTGAAGTGGAAGCGCATCTGGCGGCGCACGGTGAACAGCGACACGGCGTCCTCGCCGGCGCCGGGGCCGTGCAGGGCGTAGACGAAGGTGTGGTCGGCGGCGACCTCCAGGTCGTCACCGGACTCGGACGCCTCCAGGGAGCCGTGCACCCGGATGCCGTCCGGGGCCAGCTCCACCTTCGCCGCCGGGTCGAAGCGGACCAGCCAGCCGGTCGCCTCATGGGTGCCGTCGGTGGTCGGCCGGGTCAGGCTGGCGTCGAACTGGTCGAGCTGCCCGGGGTCCAGCAGCGCCCGCACCGTCCGTACGTCACCGCCGGTGACGGTCTGCGGATTGATCGCCGAGTCGTCGAGGTAGTCGCGGGCCGTGGTGAAGGCCCGGGTCACCTCGTCCACGCCGAAGCCGCCGATCCGGTGGATCGGCGGCAGCGTGATGCCGTCCACACCCGACCCGTAGTGCTCGGCGGGCTGGCCGCGGAAGGGCTGGTCGGCGGGGACCGAGGCCACCTTGCCGTCCGGCACCAGCGGGATCACATTGGCCCTGAACTGCTCGGCGGCGTCCTGGTCGCGCCCTTTGTAGGGGTGGCGCACCCCCATGTAGATCGCGAAGCCGAAGGCGACCACGATCAGCGTGATCAGGGCCACCGCCTGCCGGGCGAGGCCGCGCGGGATCACATGGCGGACGCGGACCGCCCGGTCGGCGTCGTCCAGCCGCTCCTGGGCGGAGAATTCCTGGATCCGGGCAGCCCTGACGAACGACTCGTCGAACACGACGGATCGGTACTCGTCCTCACCGCCTCCGGAGGCGCCCTCGGGTGTGCCCTCAGGAGGGTTTCCAGGCCCGCTCATATCACAAGGTTAAGTCTCCGGGCGCACGAATAAACGCCCTGGTACCGGTCAACTTATGACAGGAGATCAGGGAAGCCGCTCGGCGGCGACCGGTGGCAGGCTGCTGCGCGTGCCGACGGTGCCGCTGGACGGGGTGGGGACGATCTGCGGGCGGGAGCCGCCGCCCGCGCCGCGGTAGACCGCGGCGAAGGTCAGGGCGACCACCCCTATCCCCATCACGACGGCCAGCGCCCACGCCACCGGCCGGTGCCAGCGGGTGCTGCTCCCGCGGTACGGCCGTCCGTGCGGGTACAGGTCGTCGTCGGACTCCAGTGCCGCCGCGTCGTCCAGTTCGGGGACGGGCACGTGCGCACCGGCTCTGTGCCGCCCGGACCAGCCGGGCGGTAGCGCGGGACCTTCGGCGACGGCAAGCATCCGTTCCCTGGCCGAGGGCTCATGGAACAGAGCGGACCGTACGAATTCTTCGTCGAGGACTACGGAGGCGAACTCGTCATCGTCCGGCATCTGTCCAGAGTAATGCGGAAGTTGGTCGTTTGGGCAGGGGAATCCGGACTGGCTGTGGGCTGTCCGGAGGACGGCCGTCCGGGTCAGCGCACGTGGCCGTCGCCGGTGACGACGTACTTGGTGGAGGTCAGCTCCGGCAGTCCCATGGGGCCGCGGGCGTGCAGTTTCTGGGTGGAGATGCCGATCTCGGCGCCGAATCCGAACTGCCCGCCGTCGGTGAACCGGGTCGAGGCGTTGACCAGCACCGCGGCGGCGTCCACCCGCTGAGTGAAGCGGCGGGCGGCGGCCTGGGAGCTCGTGACGATCGCCTCGGTGTGCCCGGAGGACCACAGCCGGATGTGCTCGACGGCGGCGTCCAGACTCTCCACCACCCCGGCGGCGATGTCGTACGACAGATACTCCGTCTCCCAGTCCTCCGCGGTGGCGGGCACCACGGTGGCCTTGCTGCCGCTGCTGTCGGCCAGCGCCAGCACCCGCGGGTCGCCGTGCACGGTGACCCCGGCCTCGGCGAGCGCGTCCAGCGCCCGGGGCAGGAAGCGGTCGGCGATGTCCCGGTGCACCAGCAGGGTCTCGGCGGAGTTGCAGACGCTGGGCCGCTGCGCCTTGGAGTTGATCAGCACGTCCACGGCCATGTCGAGATCGGCCTCGGCGTCCACGTACACATGGCAGTTCCCGGTGCCGGTCTCGATCACCGGGACGGTGGAGCCCTCCACGACGGTGCGGATCAGGGCGGCGCCGCCGCGCGGGATCAGCACGTCGACCATGCCGCGGGCGCGCATCAGCTCGGTGACGGACTCGCGGCTCTCGCCGGGCACCAGCTGCACCGCGTCGGCGGGCAGGCCGGCGCCGCCGACCGCGTCGCGCAGCACGGTGATCAGCGCGGTGTTGGAGGCGTACGCGGAGGACGAGCCGCGCAGCAGCACCGCGTTGCCGGACTTCAGGCAGAGGGCCGCGGCGTCCACCGTGACGTTGGGCCGGGCCTCGTAGATGATGCCGACGACGCCGAGCGGGACCCGGACCTGCCGCAGCTCCAGTCCGTTGGGCAGGGTGGAGCCGCGCAGCACCTCGCCGACCGGATCGGGCAGCCCGGCCACGTGCCGCACATCGGCGGCGATGGCCGCGACCCGCTCCCGGGTGAGGGTGAGCCGGTCCACCACGGTGTCGCTGGTGCCGGCCGCGCGGGCCCGCGCCACGTCCTCGGCGTTGGCCGCGACGATCTCCTGGGTGCGGACGATCAGGGCGTCCGCGATGGCCAGCAGGGCGTCGTCCTTGACGGACCGCGGCAGCGGGGCCAGGTCGGCGGCAGCGGCCCGCGCGCGGTACGCGGCGAGCAGCACGGGCGACTTGGGCAGCGGCGAGGGCAGCGGCGGGTGGGTCATGGCAGCAGCGTACCGGGCCGCCGCCCGGCGCCGTCGCCCGTTCCGGTCCGGTTGTGGACAACCGCGGCGCCGGGCCGGACCGACGGAGCCCGGGCCCGGCCGGCGGCCGGCCGGGGCGTCAGAACGGGTGGACGCCGACCGGTACGGCGGGCGGCGGCCCGTAGCCCTCGGCGACGCGCTGGTGGTAGGTCGCCCGGTCGATGACCTCCAGGCCGACGGTCTCCCACGGCGGCAGGCCCGCCGTCGAGCGGTGCTCGCCCCACAGCCGCAGCGCGATGGCGGCGGCGTCGTGCAGGTCGCGCGCCTCCTCCCAGTAGCGGATCTCCGCGTGGTCGGTGGCGTAGCGGCTGGTCAGCAGGAAGGGGTGGTCGTGGGCCAGCTGTTCGAGGCCGCGTCTGACCTCGGACAGCGGCGTCTCGGGGCCCGAGACGCTGAGGGTGATGTGCCACAGCCGGGACGCCGCGTGCTCCTGCGGCCGGGCCTGGCGGTCCTGGCGGCCCTCCGGGCCGCCCGCGGGATCGCCCGGGCCGTCCCCGGCGATGCCGTTGATGTCGCTGATGCTCATGTCGTTGCCGACGCTGACCAGAGTGCGTTCCCCCGTACCCCTGGTCACTGGCCCTGGGCGCCCTCGTCTCACCGGCGGCCTCCCTGTGGGTTACGTTCCGCGAGAGCCGTCCGCACCGGTGGGCACCGACGACTCCTCCGCATCAAAGTTGACCAGGCTCCGGCGGGCCGCGGGGGCGTTTTCGGCAAGAAGCCCCCGTGAAGGTACCGGTGAGTTCGCCGGGCGCCGCCCCCGGAGTCCAGGGTTCCGGGGCCTCATGGCCGCAGAAGTACCAGGTCGTCCCGGTGTACGACCTCGCGTTCGTAGGCGGGGCCGAGTTCCACCGCGAGGTCGCGGGTGGAACGGCCGAGCAGCCGGGGAAGCTCGCGCGCGTCGAAGTTGACCAGTCCGCGGGCGACCGGCCGGCCCGACTCGTCGAGCAGGTCGACGGGGTCGCCTGCCACGAATTCGCCCTCCACCGCGGTGACTCCGGCCGGCAGCAGCGAGCTGTTCCGTTCGGTGACCGCGCGGACCGCCCCGGCGTCCAGGCGCAGCGCGCCGCGCGGGGTGGAGGCGTGCTCCAGCCACAGCAGCCGGTCGGCGGAGCGCTTGCCGGTGCGGTGGAAGTGGGTGCCGGTCGGGCGTCCGGCCAGGGCGTCGGCGGCGTGCACGGCGGAGGTCAGCACCACCGGGATGCCCGCCTCGGCGGCGATCCTGGCGGCCTCGACCTTGGTGACCATGCCGCCGGTGCCGACCCCGGACTTGCCCGCGCTGCCGATGGTGACGCCGGCCAGGTCCTCGGGCCCGGTGACCTCGTCGATCCTGCTGGTGCCCGGGGTGCGGGGGTCGCCGTCGTAGAGCCCGTCGACGTCGGAGAGCAGCACCAGCAGGTCGGCCCGGACGAGGTGGGCGACCAGCGCGGCGAGCCGGTCGTTGTCGCCGAAGCGGATCTCGTCGGTGGCGACGGTGTCGTTCTCGTTGACCACCGGGAGGGCGCCCATGGCCAGCAGCTGGTCGAGGGTGCGGTAGGCGTTGCGGTAGTGGGCGCGGCGGCTGACGTCGTCGGAGGTGAGCAGCACCTGGCCGACGCGGACGCCGTAGCGGGCGAAGGAGGCGGTGTAGCGGGCGACCAGCAGGCCCTGGCCAACGCTGGCGGCGGCCTGCTGCCTGGCCAGGTCGCGGGGGCGGCCGGACAGGCCGAGCGGGGCGAGCCCGGCGGCGATGGCGCCCGAGGAGACCAGCACGATCTCCTTGTCGGGGCGCCCGCCGGAAGCGCCGCCGCCGCCGGCGCGGACCGCCGCCAGGACGTCCACGAGGGCGTCCACCCGGTCGGCGTCCAGTCCCCCGGCGGCCGTGGTCAGCGACGACGAGCCGACCTTGACCACGACCCTGCGGGCCTCCACCACGTCCTGCCGTGCCGTTGTCACGTGCGTCCCTCGTATCGCCGCTGCCACACCTGTCCAGGACCGCGCCGGGCCCGGCCCGCCCTCGGCCTGTTACGGTTCCGGCCTGTTACGGATCCGGCCCGTTACGCCGTCGGGTGCTGGAGCTGCCAGGCCGCCCAGGCCGACTCGACCATGGCGCGCACGTCGTACTGCGCGGTCCAGCCCAGCTCCCTGCCGATCGCCTCGGCGGAGGCGACGACCCGGGCCGGGTCGCCCGGGCGGCGCGGGGCCACTTCGGGTTCCAGCTCAGTGTGACCGGAGACCTCGCGGATCAGGTCGACCATCTCGGCCACCGAGACGCCCTGCCCGCTGCCGATGTTCAGCACCAGCGACGCCTCGGGGTCGGCGGCCAGCCGTCGGGCGGCGGCGACATGGGCGGCGGCCACGTCCTGGACGTGCACGTAGTCGCGCACACAGGTGCCGTCCGGCGTCGGGTAGTCGTCGCCGAAGATCAGCGGGGCGCGGCCCTGCGAGATCCGCTGGAAGACCAGCGGCACGATGTTGGCGGCACCGCGGTCGCCCAGCTCCGGCGCGGCGGCGCCGGCGACGTTGAAGTAGCGCAGGCTCGCGGTGGCGATGCCGTGCGCCCGGCCGACCGCCGAGATCAGCCACTCCCCCGCGAGCTTGCTCTCGCCGTACGGGCTCATCGGCGCGCACGGCGTCCGCTCGGTGACGAGGTCGACGTCCGGCATCCCGTAGACGGCCGCGGAGGAGGAGAAGACGAAGCGCCGCACGCCCGCGTCGACCGCCGCCTCCAGCAGGGTCTGGAGACCCGTCAGATTCTCCCGGTAGTAGAACAGCGGGCGTTCGACGGACTCGCCGACCTGCTTGCGGGCGGCGATGTGCACGATGCCGTCGACGCCGTGCGCGGCCAGCACCCGGTCGAGCGCCGGGCGGTCCAGGACGCTGGCCCGCTCCACGGCGACACCGGCCGGCAGCCGGTCGCTGTCGCCGGCCGTGAGGTCGTCGAGGACGACGACCTTCTCACCGCCGTCCACCATCGCCTTGACGACATGCGATCCGATGTAACCGGCGCCGCCGGTGATCAGCCAGGTCATGGCGCCATCCTAATTCCGCCGGACGGCGGCGAAACCCGGGGGCCCGTCGGATACCACAGGGTCTAGACTCGCCGCGACCGGAACCGGACGGATTTTCGGATCCGGATATTCCGGTTCCCGGCCGTACCGAGGTGTGCGAGGTATTCGGTGGACGCCGAATATCCGCAACCCATTGCGCTCTTATTCCACATCCCAGGGGGGAATGTGTCCCACGCACAGCCGGCGCGCCTTTCGCGGCGCCGCCGACTCGTCGCGGTGTGCACCACCGGTGCACTCGCCCTCGGCGCCCTCGCGCTGAGCACCACCGCGCAGGCCGACAACGGCCCGCAGCTCCACCGCGTCACCCGGCCGACGGCGCCGGCCTCGGCGCAGCCGACGCTCACGCTGCCGAAGAAGAAGGTCGGGCAGTTCTCCACCACGGCGGCGGCCGCCCCGCTGCGGTACGACCCGGACGGGGACGGCTACCCCGACGAGCTCTACCGCGGCAACAGCCGCCACTACTTCAACTCGCTGGCCACGAAGAACGTGGACCTCGGGGCGAGCAGCAGCGGTGTCCTCTACAAGGACGTCATCACGCCGGGCGATCTGGACGGCCAGGCCGGTCCCGAGATCCTGGCGCTCACCGGCTCCGGTCAGCTCTCGCTCTTCAACGCGTCGAGCTTCCCCAACGGCGGCCCGCTGTGGACCGGCACCGGCTGGTACGTCTACAACAAGATCGTCGCCACCGACGACATCACGGGGGACGGCAAGGCCGACATCGTCGCCCGCACGCCGGACGGCCAGCTCTACCTCTACGAGGGCACCGGCAACGCTTCCGCCCCGTTCAAGGGCAAGGCCCTGATCGGCCCCGGCTGGAACCAGTACGACCAGCTCACCAGCCCCGGTGACATGAACGGCGACGGCGTCAGCGACCTGATCGCCCGCGACACCAAGGGCAATCTGTACTTCTACGCCGGCACCGGCAAGGCGTCAGGACCGTACGCGGGCCGCGTCGCGATCGGCTCCGGCTGGAACGCGTACAACCAGCTCATCAGCATCGGCGACGGCGACGTGTTCGCCCGGACCGTGAACGGCGACCTCTACTACTACAAGCCCAACGGCGTCGGCGGTTTCGCGCCGAAGCTGAAGAGCGGCACGGACTGGAACGTCGAGCTGTTCGCGAACTCGGGCTCCAACCCGCAGTTCGGCAAGAAGGAGCTGTACGGTCTGTCGACCGGCGGCACCCTCTACTGGTACTACACGAACAACAACGGGACGCTGGCCGCCCGCCAGCAGGTGAGCGACGCCGGCGGCTGGAAGGGCTACACCACCTTCGGCTTCGCCAACTCGCTGAACGACGAGGGCTACGCCGACCTGCTGTTCCGGGAGGGCACCAACCTCTACAACCTGGAGCTGGCCGGGAACAGCCCGATCGCCACCGGCTGGGGCGGCTACAACATCTACCTCGGCCCCGGTGACCTCAACGGCGACGGCAAGGGCGACCTGCTGGCCCGCGACACCAAGGGCAATCTGTACCTCTACCGCGGCCAGGGCACCGGCACCGCGCTGACCGGCCGGCTGCTGGTCGGCCCGGGCTGGAACGCCTACAACGCGATCGTCGGCGGCGGTGACCTGACCGGAGACGGCCGCGCGGACATCGTGGCGCGGGGCACCGACGGCACCCTGTGGCTGTACAAGGGGACGGGCATCAGCACCCGGCCGTTCCAGTCCAAGGTCAAGATCGGCCCCGGCTGGAACCGCTACAACAAGCTGGCCTCGCCCGGCGACATGGACGGTGACGGCCGCGCCGACCTGGTCGGTGTGGACGGCAACGGCAATCTGTACAGCTACAGCTCGACCGGCACCGGTTCGTTCAAGACCGCGGTCAAGCAGGGCCCGGGCTGGAACGGCTACAGCCGCCTGTTCTGAAAGCCGCCGCACGACGGCATGACGACGGCATGACGACGGCATGACGAGGGGCGCCCGCACCGGCCAGGTGCGGGCGCCCCTTCGGCACAGCCGGGTCGGCGTGCCGTCGTGCAGCGGTCAGCGCGTGGCCAGTTGGGTGTACGTGCCGATGCCCTGGCTGCGGGTGACGGCCGGGACGGCGTTCACGCCGAAGGACACCAGCGCCGTACGGTCGTGTCCCGCGGGCAGGACCGCGGGCCGGCCGACCGCGAAGGGCGTGGCGGCGGGCGGATTCGCGCCGGCCGCGGCCGGTGCGGCGCCGTCCTTGCCGTGCACCAGCAGGGCGTTGCCGAAGTCGGCGCGCACGGCGAGCAGCGGTTCGGTGACCGCGGCCCGGCCGCCGAGCAGCGCGACCGGGCCGAAGCCCGCGTCGCGTACGGCGGCGGCCGGCTTCCAGTGGCCGCCGCGGCCCGGGCCGAGGCGTTCCACCGCGATCTCTGCGGTCTCGGGCCGGCGGAAGGCCAGCAGCAGCGAGCCGTCGGTGGCCGTCACCACTTCGGGCACCTCGCCCGGCACACCGGTCTGCCGCAGCGGCCGGCCGACGAGTTCGCCCTTCGGGCTCCCCTGCGTCCATTGCAGCAACGTCCGGTGGCCGGCGGCGAAGACATGGATCCGCCCGTCGTGGTCGACGGTCGCGGCCAGGCCCTCCTGCACCTGGCCGCCGGACAGTTTCCGCCATGGCGACCACCGGCCGGAGGTGTCACGGACCCGGGTGCTCAGGCCCTTGGAGGCGTTCCGTACGAACAGGTGCACCCGGCCGTCCTTGCCGGTCACGGCGGTCGGCGGCCCGACCCGCCGGCCGCGTACCGGATTCGCCTCGGGGTTGCCGAGGCTGAGCCAGCCGTGGATCGCGTGGTCGGCGCCGGACCGCAGCGCGGTGCCCGTCGCGCCCGGCCGCCGCCCGTGCCCGCCCTGCTTCTCCTGCTTCTCCTGCTTCTCCTGCTTTTCCTGCTGCGTCTGGTCGAGCAGCACGATCTCCCGGGTGTTGCCGTCCGGCTCCCCCGCGAGACCGGAGAAGCGCAGGCCGAACAGCAGATGGCGGCCTTCCTTGTCGGTGACGACGCTGAGCGCGGGGGCCAGCGGGCCGCCGCCGAGGTCCTCGGGCGCGTTCCACTGGCCGCGCCCCGGCGCGGTCTCGGTCCAGCGGGCGGCCCGGGTGCCGAGCACGCCGTAGACGGTGAGCCGGCCGTCCTTGGCGGCCACCGCCTTGGGCCCGGCGGTGGGATAGCGGTAGTGGGTGCTGCGCACCCAGCCGCGCGGCGACTTCAGCGCGTCGCCCTGGCCGACGCCGTAGTCGCCGCAGCCGCCGATGTCGCCGCAGTGCCAGTCCGGGCTGCCGCCGTACACATCGAGCACCTCGGCCTTGAAGCGGACGGCGGCTTGCGGGAGATTGTGCGGCCAGCGCTGGTTGTAGTAGCCGCGGTACGCCTCGGTGAGGAACACCGGGGCCGGGCCGCCGTTCGCGACGGCGTGCTCGGTCCACTGGGACATCGCCCGCCAGGTGAACAGCGCGGTGGCGGTGTGGTCGCGGTGGTCGGAGTAGCCGCCCTGGTCGCTGCCCCTGGGGTTCTGGGCGTTGTGGATCTGGATGTCGGGGTCCGGGTCCAGCGTGCGGATCAGCGTCGGCCGGAAGGTCGCCATCAGGAAGGCGAGGGCGTCGATCAGCGACTGCCGGTCGAAGGTGTGGGTGCCGCGCACCGGGCCGTCCGGCAGCGGCACGGTACGGACGGTGCCGTCCTTGGCCCAGAGCTTGTCGATGCCGAGGGTGCCGCCGCCGCGCACCGGGGTGTGCATGTCGATCCGCAGGAACACCAGCTCGGCGCGGCGCCCGCCGTGCCGGAGGGTGTCGACCTCGGCGGCGCCGCCGCCGGGCAGGGTCAGCGCGGTGCGGGTCCACGGGGTGAAGACCTCGGCGCCGAGCATCCGGGCGTACGCCTGCCGCAGGCCCTGCTGCCGGGCCGAGACGTACGCGGGCACATTGGCGAGCGGGCGCGAGCGGCCGGGCGCGCGGTTCACACCGAAGGAGTCGCCGCTGGTGACGTACACCGAGACCACGGGCACCTCGCGGTCGATGCCGGCGGCGGTGTCCGGGTTCATGAAGTACAGGTCGTCGTCGGGGTGCGCCATCACCTGCATGACCAGCGGTGCGGTGGGGGTGCCGAAGGTGACCCGGGCCGTGGCGGGCAGCGCGCCGCCGGTCGGCGGGGCGCCGTACGAGACGGGGGGCGTGGCGGGCGGCCGGGCGGAGGGGCCCGCGGTGCCGCTGCAGCCGGCGAGGCCGATCGCGGCCAGTGCGCCCGCCGCGGAGACCGCCACCGCGCGGCGGCCGGGGCCTTTGTTCCCGGGTGTTGCTGCCGGCTCCAGCATTCGGTCCAACGTTCCGGCTCCGTTCACCTCTCGTGTGATCATTTCGACCACCCGCAGCGCAAGAGGGACAATTTCCGGCAGGGGTTTCTTCCGTTTGTGGTGACCGTTGTCACAGGGTGAGATTCGTGTGCGGACGCAACCCCCGACCGAAAAGGACGGAAACGCCCGGTGCCCGTGGAACACCGCCCGAGGTGGGCCGGATTGCCGTCCGACGGCCGGGTGGAAAGCAGCCAAACACCGAGGAAACGGTGAACTTGCTGATCTTTGGCATCCTTGAAACGATGCGCGGGCCCATGGACCACGGGCCCGCGGACCGCCGCTCCGCCGGGGCACCGGCGGACCGGCCGACAGACGAGACGAGAACCGGGGGTCAGGACCACCGTGAGTGATTCGCTCTTGCCCTACGCGGTGGGCGCGGCCAAACGCGCGCGTTCCGCGGCGGTACGAGTACGCCGCAGGGTTGAGCGGATGCACACCGTGCCCGCGCTCGGCACCGGAGTACGCCCGCGACCACTGCTGCAGACCGTACATCTGTCGGTGCTCGGCGGTCGCACTCTGAACGTGGCGGTGCCCTTCCCGCACCGGCCCGAGGGACTGGCCGCCGCCCGGCTGGAGTTGATCCGCGGCGGCCGCAGGCTGAGCCTCGACCTGGTCCAGGAACCGCGCAGGGACGGCTCGCTGCTGCTCACCGCGACGACGGCGCTGCTGCACGCGGGTCCCACCGAGCGCGACAGCCGCGGTCTGGTGCTGGACAGCGGGGTGTGGCGGCTGGTCGTGGTGACCACCGACGACGGCGGCCGGGAGACCCGGTCCGACCTGACCGCGCCGACGCCCAGCACCATGGACGGCCCGACGCTGCCCACCTCCCCCTCCACCTCCAGCGGCGCGGTCTTCCGGCCGGTGCGCTCGGTCGACGGCCGGGCCATGCTCAAGGTGACCGGGCCCGCCCAGCAGGCCGAGCTGGTCTCCTTCGATCTGCGCTGGGACCGGATCACCGTGCACGGGCGGCTGCTGGCGGCCCGTCACCCGGTCGGCGAGTACACCGTCGAGGCGGTCCGCCGCGGCACCACCAAGGCAGTGCCGGCCCGCCCGGTCTGGGACGGCGACACCTTCACCTTCGACCTGCCACTGGCCGCGATGACCGCGGGCTCGCGCACCCAGCGCACCTGGGACGTCCAACTGCGGGCCGGCCGGACCCGGTTGAAGCTCGCCCGGCGGCTGACCCACGTGCGCCACCCCAAGCAGATCTTCCGCACTCCGTACAGCATCATCGCGCTGGAGAGCGGCTCCCTGACACGTGTGCACGCCCACCTGACGCCGAGTGGCGCACTGGCGGTCGCCTGCGCCGCCTTCGGAACCAACGAGGACGCATGAAGATCACATTTCTGCTCACCTGGGGCGACGCGATGGGCGGCACCGAGATGGCCGCCTACACCCAGGCCGCCCATCTGGCGCCGCTGCACGACGTCGAGGTGCTCAGCGTCTTCAAGACCGAGTCGGAGCCCTTCCTCACCGAGGGCAAGTCGGTGCCGATGCGCTACCTGGTGGACCGCACGGGCAGCGTCCCGCGCCCGGTGCGCGCCAGTTCGCTGACCGACGAGGAGTGCCTGGCGCTCGCCTCGCAGCCCAGCGAGCTGATCCCGCCGTCGGCGGAGCCCACCTTCGACCGGCTGTCGGACTTCGAGATGACGGCCGCGATCAGCCGCCTCGACTGCGACATCCTGATCACCACCACGCCCGCGCTGATGATGGCGATGGTGGAGCTGGCCCCGCCGCGGGTGGTGACCCTGCACCAGGAGCACCGGATCTCGCAGCTGCGCGGCCCGACGGGCGAGCCGATGCTGATCCACGCGCCGCGGCTGGACGCGCTGGTGTCGCTCACCGAGCTGACCACCAACTGGTTCGAGGAGTCGCTCGGCGCGTCCGCGCCGCTGCTGGCCACCATCCCCAACGCGATGCCCGAGGGCTACCGGCCGCGCTCCGACCTGGAGACCAAGGTCGTCATGGTGGCCGCGCGCATGATGCACGAGAAGGGCATGGATCTGGCGATCCGCGCCTTCGCGGAGATCTGCGACGAGCGTCCCGGCTGGACGATGCGGGTCTTCGGCGGCGGTCCGCAGCTGAACATGCTGCGCCGCCTGGTGGAGGGGCTCGGCCTGCACGACCGGGTGGAGATCCTGGGCCGCTCCCGGCAGCTGTCCGAGGAGTGGGCCAAGGCGTCGATCGCGCTGATGCCGTCCCGCTGGGAGGCGTTCGGCCTGGTGATGCTGGAGGCGTTCTCGGCCGGTGTGCCGGTCGTCGCCTTCGACAATCTCACCGGGCCCGCCACGATCGTGCGGCACGAGGTCGACGGTCTGATGGTGCAGTCCGACGACGTCAGCTCCTACGCCGCCGCCATGGCCCGGCTGATGGACGACGACGAACTGCGGCACACGTACGGCAAGAACGCCCTCGAAGGCGCCCGTGAGCGCTTCAACGCCGAGAAGATCTCGGGCATGTGGGAGGAGCTGTTCGCCAAGCTCATCGAGCGCCGCGACAGCCCCGAGCGGTTCAGCGAGCGGGCCGACCGGGCCGCCCGCCGGATCGCGAGCGGCGGCAGCCGGACCTTCGCGGTGGCCGCGCCGGTCAGCCGGCTCTCCCCGTCCAACGAGGAGCAGAAGGCCCGCGAGGTCATCATCCAGGCGCAGGACCGGGGCCGCCTGATCCGCTCCGGCGGCCGGGTCGCCGAGGTCAGGGACGACGTCCCGGCGTGGAAGATGGCCCGGATCAACCTCGAACTGGCCGCGGACGCGCTGGAGCACCACTCGATCCCGTACGTCCTGCTGCGCGACACCGCGCCGGCCGCGTACCGGCTCGCGGTGCGCGCCGAGGACGGGCAGCGGGTGCTGGACGCGCTCGCCGAAGACCTGGCGGGCAAGCCGGTCTACGGCGAGCTGATGTCGCCGAAGTCGGCCGCGCCGGGCGCGGTGCTCGCCGAGCGGCTGCACAACGTCGGCGAGGTCAAGGGCGTACGGCTGTTCAAGCCGACCGTCTCCGACAGCCGCACCCTGCGCTACGGGCCCGCGTACGGCTGCCGGATCGAGTTCTGGACCGAGGACGAGGACGGCTGGCGGGTCACCCCCGGCGCCGCGACCGTCGCGGGACCGCGGCTGCCGGACCTGGAGCCCAGCGGCAAGCTGGCCGTCGGCGAGCGCGAGTACCCCTCGATCGAGGCGTTCACCGGCAAGAACCTGATGTGGGACATCGACTTCCCGATCGACGTCGTCTACACCTGGGTCGACGACACCGACCCGGCCTGGCGGGAGCGCAGGGACGCCGCGCGCGCCGCGGCCGGGCTGCCCACCAGCGGCGCCGAGGCCGGTGACGTCCGCTTCCGCAACCGCGACGAACTGCGCTACTCGCTGCGGTCGTTGGCCACCCACGCGCCGTGGGTGCGGAAGATCTTCCTGGTCACCGACGACCAGACGCCGTCCTGGCTGAACACCGACCACCCGGACATCCAGGTGGTCAGCCACCGCGAGATCTTCGCCGACCCGGACGTGCTGCCGACCTTCAACTCGCACGCCATCGAGAGCCAACTGCACCGCATCGAGGGCCTGTCGGAGCACTTCCTCTACGTCAACGACGACGTGTTCTTCGGCCGTCCGCTCAACGCGGACGCGTTCTTCCAGGCCAACGGCACCTCGAAGTTCTTCCGTTCGCCGACGTCGATCCCGGTCAGCGAGATCTCGGACGACGACGAGGGCTACTTCGTGGCCGCGAAGAACAACCGCCGGCTGCTGAAGGAAGCCTTCGGGCGGGTCGCCACGCACGGCTTCCTGCACGCGCCGCACCCGCTGCGGCGCAGCGTGCTGGCGCAGATCGCCGAGCGCTGGCCGGAGGAGACGCGGGCCACGGCGGCGAATCAGTTCCGCAGCCGCACCGACCTGTCGATCACCTCGTCGCTGCACCACCACTTCGGCTTCCTGACCGGCCAGGCCACGCCGAGCGCGATCTCCTGCGGGTACGCCGACATCGGCGACTATCTGCACCACAAGCAGCTCACCCGGCTGCTCACCTCGCGCCACCAGGACGTGTTCTGCATCGGTGAGTCCGCCGACGCCGAGGTGCCGGTGGAGGAGCAGGACCGGGTGCTGCGCGCCTTCCTGAGCGCGTACTTCCCGGTCCCCTCCCCCTACGAGCGCTGACCGCCGGTCACTTACGGTCCGCCGGGCCCTCTTCGGTCTTCTCGAAGGGGCTCGGCACCGGGAAGTACGCCTCCAGGAACGGCGTGATCAGGTCCTTCTGCCCGCTCGCGTCGTTCTCCGTGGAGACGGTGTCATTGATGCAGAAGACGGTCTTGTCGCGGTTGGCCAGCAGCCGGCCGAGCCGGGTCTCGGTCCACGGGTGCGTCAGGTCCAGGTAGGTGTACGGCAGGTCCGTCGACGGGATCGCGCGCCGGGTGTGGAAGGCGTAGTAGTGGTGCAGCGACGAGGCGATGGAGATGTCGTCCATGCTGCGGAAGTGGCTGGACTCGGTGTGCCGGTACTCGGCGGCGAACTCGTCCTCGATCTCGTCCAGGACGCTGCGCCGCAGGGCGTGCGGCATGTGCTTCATCTTCTGCACCAGCACCGCGCCGTAGCGCTCCTCGATCAGCCGCCGGTTGTTCTTGCCGGCCGCCGCGACCGGCGGGTCGGCCGCGGTCTTCTCGCCGAGCGGCACCAGCGCGGGTGACGGGAAGAACTTGGTCAGGCCGTTGGCGAGGAAGAAGTCCTGCGGCGTCACCTCGTTGCCCAGCAGCACATCGTCGTTGAAGTACAGGAAGTGCTCCGACAGGCCCTCGATGTGGTGCAGTTGGCTCTCGATGGCGTGCGAGTTGAAGGTCGGCAGGGCGCTCGCGGTGCGGAAGATCTCCCGGTGGCCGACCACCCGGATACCGGGCAGTTCGGTGTTCAGCCAGGACGGCTGCTGGTCGTCGGTGACCAGGTAGATGTTGCGCACCCAGGGCGCGTACATGTGCAACGACCGCAGGGAGTACCGCAGTTCGTCGCGGCTGAGGTAGCGCGCCGCGTTGGCCGCCTCGTCGTGGTACGCCTCGCCGGAGAACTCGGCGCGGCGGCGCAGCCAGGCCGGGTCGGCGCCGTCCACCCAGGTGTAGACGACGTCGATCGGGAAGCGGATCTCGCCGGTGGGGTGGATCGCGAAGTGCTCGCGGGTACGGACCTCGAAGCGCGGGCCGCTGCCGGTGTCGCGGGGTGCCAGGTCGGTGAAGAACGCCTCGGGCGCGTCCACGGTCTTGGCGTCCGCGGGGACGGCGTCGGCGAACTTGCCGGGGCGCGGGGCGACCAGCGCGCCGTCCTCCTCGTGCCAGAACTCGATGTCGCAGCCGTAGCGGGTGCCCAGTGCCAGGCCGCCGCTGTCGTCGGTGCGGTACCAGGTGAGCCGGAAGACCGGCGCGCTCGCGACGCGGCGCCAGGAGGTCTGCTCGTAGCCCGGCAGCGACTCCTCGGGGACCGCGCTGTTGCCCTTGACCGGGGTGAGATAGCCCGGCTCCTCGGCGCACAGCGCGGTCAGCGCGGCGAGCACCGCCTCGCGGTCGCTCTCGTGGACGGCCACCGCGGCGGCGGTGTGCGACCGGCCGCGGACGCAGAAGTGGTCGAGCCCGGCGGCGGTCAGGCAGCGCAGCACCGCGTCGAGGTTGGCGCGGCGGGCGGCCAGCGGGGTGACGCCGGACATGACGATCGCGACCTTGGCCTCGCGATTGACGGTGATCACCGTGCGGTCGGGGCGGTCGACCATCGCCTGGTGGCGCTTGCCCACCCGGGCCGCCCTGGCACGCTCGGCGGCAGCGGTCGCACCCGCGATGCGCAGCTTCACCTGCTTGCGCAAGTCCGAGTCGACGCGGGAGGCGATCTTCCGTCGGGCGCTCTCCGGTACTGCTCGTCGGTAGACCCCCAGCAGTCGGGGTGCCTCGGGATTACGCACGGCGGGCGGCTCCTGTTCGGGTGTTCCGGTGTTCGACCTGCGGGCGGCGGCCCGTCCGTCCGTCTGGCGCGGGCCGATACCTCAAGTATGCCTTGCGTTCTCCAAGGGGCCGCGTGCGGTATACCTTGACGAACAGCGCATGAACGCAAGCCCCCTCATGAAGTGGCGCGCAGTGTGTTTAGGCGAATTCGGTTGCCCGTCATTGGGTGAATTTTTTATTGAGCGGTGCGGGCTCTTCGCCGAACTCTCGGCAACCCGCGCTTTGCTGCCCAAAGCAGAGCCACAGGTCGTCCTACGCTGACGCAGACACGTGCGGGACCACGTGGCGGACATCTGCGCGAACGCGTACGGCTCCGCGCCGCCGGCCCGCACCCGCCCGCATCCGCGTACGGCGCCGAAAGTGATCTCATGCGACTGTCGATCGTAGTTCCCTGCTACAACGAAGAGGCCGTGATCGAACTCTTCGACGTACGCATCCGGGAGACCCTCTCGGCGCTCTCCGTCGATTACGAGCTGTGTTACGTGGACGACGGCAGTTCCGACAACACGCTGGAGCGGCTGCGGGCGCTGGCCGAGAACCGCGAGGCGAGCACGCGCTATGTGTCCTTCAGCCGGAATTTCGGCAAGGAGGCGGGCATCCTCGCCGGGCTCCGGGAGACCACGGGCGACGCGGTGGTCGTGATGGACGCCGACCTCCAGCACCCGCCGGAGCTGATCGGCCGGATGATCGAGCTGCACCGGGCCGGGCACGACCAGGTGATCGCGCGGCGCACCCGCGAGGGCGACAAGAAGGTGCGGTCGGCGGTCAGCCGGATGTACTACCGGATGATCAACAAGTGGGTGGACGTCGAACTGACCGACGGCGTCGGCGACTTCCGGCTGCTGTCGCGGCGGGCGGTGGACGCGCTGCTGGAGATGCCGGAGTACAACCGGTTCTCCAAGGGGCTGTTCTCCTGGATCGGCTTCGACACCGTGACCTTCGACTACCGCAACGCGGCGCGCGAGGCGGGCGAGACGAAGTGGCGCTTCGGGGCGCTGGTCAACTACGGCATGGACGGGCTGATCTCGTTCAACAACCGGCCGCTGCGGGTGGCGATCTACGCTGGGCTCGCGCTCAGCGCGGTCGCCGCGGCGTACGCGGTGACGGTGACGGTCATGGCGATGATCCAGGGGCCCGACGCGCCCGGTTACGTCACGCTGCTCGTGGCGATCGTCGGGCTCGGCGGCATCCAGATGCTCATGCTCGGCTTGATCGGCGAGTACATCGGGCGTATCTATTACGAGACGAAGCGGCGGCCGCACTTCCTGGTCAAGGAGACGAACGCGCCGCGGGCCTTCGGGGTGAGTGAGCAGAGCGGCACGGGTGCGACGAGCGCGACGCTGCCCCGGATGGAGATCCGTTGACCCTGGCAGGCGCCCGTTCCCCGCAATTGCTGCAGATCGTTCGGTTCGCCCTGGTGGGCGGGGTGAACACGGCGACTTTCTACGGTTTCTATCTGGCGCTGCATCCGTGGATGCCGTACTTCGCGGCGTACACGCTGGCTTTTGTGCTCAGCATGATCGGCTCGTTCTTCCTGAACACGTACTTCACGTACCGGACCCGGCCGACCTGGCGGAAATTCCTGCTCTTCCCGCTGACCAACCTCACCAATTACGTGGTGACCAGCGTCGGCGTCTACGCCCTGGTCGAATGGGCGGGCATGAACGACAAGATCGCCCCCCTGGCGGCCGCAGCCGCCGCCATCCCCTTCACGTACCTGCTCTCCCGCCGCATCCTGGTCCCGACAGCGGGCACCGACACGGCACCAGCGGAGGCAGGGGCGGCCGAGCCGCAGCCCGCACCGCCCCTGCGCGCCTCGCGCTAGCCGGTTCTAGCTGAAGGGGTCGAAGCCCCGGAACTCCTGCTCGGCCTCGTCGCGTTCGGCCTGCTTGTCGCGGCGGCGGGTGACGGCCGGGCGGGGGGCCTCGAAGCGGTGGTCCTCGCCGCGGCGGCCGAGCATCTCGGCGCCGGCGGCCATGGTGGGCTCCCAGTCGAAGACGACCGCGTCGTCGTCGGGGCCGATGGCGACGGCGTCGCCGGGCTTGGCGCCGGCCTTCGTCAGGGCCTCCTCGACGCCGAGGCGGTTGAGGCGGTCGGCGAGGTAGCCGACGGCCTCGTCGTTGGAGAAGTCGGTCTGGCGGACCCAGCGCTCGGGCTTCTCACCGTGAACGCGGTAGAGGCTCTCGCCGTCGCGGGCGACGGTGAAACCGGCGTCGTCGACGGCCTGCGGGCGGATGACGACCCGGGTGGACTCCTCGACGGGCTTGGCCGCCCGCGTCTCGGCGACGATCTTCGCCAGCGCGAACGACAGCTCGCGCAGCCCCTCGTGGGAGACGGCGGACACCTCGAAGACCTGGTAGCCGCGACCCTCAAGCTCCGGCCTGATCATCTCGGCGAGGTCACGCCCGTCGGGCACGTCCACCTTGTTGAGCACGACCAGCCGCGGCCGGTCCTCCAGGCCGTTGCCGTACGCGCGCAGCTCCGCCTCGATGACGTCGAGGTCGCTCGCCGGGTCGCGGTCGGACTCCAGCGTCGCGGTGTCCAGCACGTGCACCAGCACCGAGCACCGCTCGACGTGCCGCAGGAACTCCAGGCCGAGGCCCTTGCCCTGGCTGGCGCCGGGGATCAGCCCGGGCACGTCCGCGATCGTGTAGACGGTCGAACCGGCCGTCACCACGCCGAGGTTGGGCACCAGCGTGGTGAACGGATAGTCGGCGATCTTCGGCTTCGCCGCCGAAAGCACCGAGATCAGCGAGGACTTGCCCGCGCTCGGGTAGCCGACCAGCGCCACATCGGCGACCGTCTTCAGCTCCAGCACGATGTCCCGGGCGATCCCGGGCTCGCCGAGCAGCGCGAAGCCGGGCGCCTTGCGGCGGGCCGACGCCAGTGCCGCGTTGCCCAGGCCCCCCCGACCGCCCTGGCCCGCGATGAAGCTGGTGCCCTGGCCGACGAGGTCGGCCAGTACGTTGCCGTCCTTGTCCTGCACCACCGTGCCGTCCGGCACCGGCAGCACCAGATCCGTACCGTCCTTGCCGGACCGGTTGCCGCCCTCGCCCGGCTTGCCGTTGGTCGCCTTGCGGTGCGGGCTGTGGTGGTAGTCGAGCAGCGTCGTGACGTCCTGGTCGACGACCAGGATCACATCGCCGCCGCGGCCCCCGTTGCCCCCGTCGGGGCCGCCCAGCGGCTTGAACTTCTCCCGGTGCACGGAGGCGCAGCCGTGGCCTCCGTTACCCGCGGCGACATGCAGCTCGACGCGGTCCACGAAGGTGGTCATGGCATTCCTCCAGATACGTACGGGTCGGTACGGGTGCATACGGGTATGAGCGATGCTTCCCGCGTTGTAACACGCCGAGGGCGGCCTCGCTTCCCGTGACCAGGAAGCGAGGTCCGCCCTCGGAGGTGAAGCTGTGCCGTTCTACGGTGCCTGGATCAGGCGGCCGGAACGATGTTCACGACGCGACGCCCGCGCTTGGTGCCGAACTCGACCGCACCGGCGGACAGCGCGAACAGCGTGTCGTCCTTGCCGATGCCGACGCCGGAGCCGGGGTGGAAGTGCGTGCCGCGCTGGCGGACGATGATCTCACCGGCGTTGACGACCTGGCCGCCGAAGCGCTTGACGCCGAGCCGCTGAGCGTTGGAGTCGCGACCGTTCCGAGTGGACGATGCGCCCTTCTTGTGTGCCATCTCTCCTCAGTCCCTTACTTCGCAGCCGTGGGGATGCCGGTGATCTTCAGCGCCGTGTACTGCTGGCGGTGACCCTGGCGACGGCGGTAGCCGGTCTTGTTCTTGTAGCGCAGGATGTCGATCTTCTGGCCCTTGTGGTGGTCCACGATCTCGGCCGCGACCTTCACACCGGCCAGCACCCACGGGTCACTGGTGACGGCGTCCCCGTCGACGACGAGCAGCGTCGAGAGCTCGACCGCGTCGCCCACCTTGCCCGTGGGAATCTTGTCAACCTCGACGATGTCGCCGACAGCCACCTTGTGCTGACGGCCACCGCTACGCACGATTGCGTACACGCGGATCTCACTCTCTTTGCTCAAGTCGGAACCCCTGATGCCAGCCGGCCCGCACGAAGCGGCGGCCTCTCCCGGCGGGCCGGGAGGAAATTGCTCAGAAGTGGGCGCACAAACGCCGAAGGTCAAGAGTACGGAGGCCGTCCTCCCCGGGTCAAATCCGCCCGGGGAGGACGCGACCGGCTACTCCGCGGGGGCCGCGGACTTCGTGGCGGCCTTCTTCGTCGTCTTCTTCGCGGCCGTCTTCTTGGCCGCGGTCTTCTTGACCGCGGCCTTCTTCGTCGCCGTCTTCTTCGCGGCGGCCTTGCGCGGCGCCCGCTTCTTGGGCTCCGCGTCGGCGGACTCCGTCTCGGCCGGGGCGGCCACCACCACGACGGCGGCCTCCTCGGCGCCGGACGGCGATCCGGCGGGCGCGGTCACCTTGCGGGTGGCGCGGCGCCGGGCGCGGGCCGGGGGCTCGGTGGAGACCTCGGGCTCGGGGGCCTCGGCGATCGCGGGCGCGGCCGGCTGCTCGGCCGACACCACCACCACGGCGGCCTCCTCGGTCGTCGCCGGGGAACCCGCGGGAGCGGTCACCTTGCGGGTCGCGCGCCGCCGGGTGCGTACGGGCGCCGCGGACTCGGGCGCGGCGGCCGTCTCGGCGGCCACGGTCTCGGCGGCCGCCTCCGCCTCCGCGACGGGCTCGCTGACCGGGACGACCACGACGGCCGGCTCCGGCTCGTGGTCCGCGGCGGGCGGCGCGCCCGCGGGAGCGGTCGCCTTGCGGGCGCCGCGCCGCCGGGAACGACGGCCGCCCGAGGCTGCGGCCTCGGCCTCCGCCGCCGTGCCGAACCACTCCTCCTCGGGGTCGCCGACGGCCGGCACCAGGTCGGCCTCGCCGACCTCGATCGGCTCCAGCTCGGGCAGCTCGTCGACAGGGTCGACGGAACCGGTGTCGGTCTCGGTGTCGTCCGACTCCAGCACGTGCTCGTGCTCGTGGCTGTCGCCCGCGCCGCCGCCGTTGCCGGACTTGCCGCGCCGCTTGCGCTTGCCGCCACCGCCGCCACTGGTGGTCGCCTGGTCCATGTGGACGATGACGCCGCGCCCGTTGCAGTGCACGCAGGTCTCGGAGAAGGACTCCAGCAGACCCTGGCCGACCCGCTTGCGGGTCATCTGCACCAGGCCGAGCGAGGTGACCTCGGCCACCTGGTGCTTGGTCCGGTCCCGGCCCAGGCACTCCAGCAGCCGCCGCATCACCAGGTCGCGGTTGGACTCCAGCACCATGTCGATGAAGTCGATGACGACGATGCCGCCGAGGTCCCGCAGCCGCAGCTGGCGGACGATCTCCTCGGCCGCCTCCAGGTTGTTGCGGGTGACGGTCTCCTCGAGGTTGCCGCCCTGCCCGGTGAACTTGCCGGTGTTGACGTCGACCACGACCATCGCCTCGGTCTTGTCGATCACCAGCGAACCGCCGGACGGCAGCCACACCTTGCGGTCCAGCGCCTTCAGCAGCTGCTCGTCGATCCGGTACGTCGCGAAGACGTCGATCTCCGAGGTCCAGCGCGACAGCCGGTCCGCCAGGTCGGGCGCGACGTGCGTGACGTACTCGTGGATCGTGCTCCACGCCTCGTCGCCGCTGACGATGACCTTCGAGAAGTCCTCGTTGAAGATGTCGCGGACGACCCGGACGGTCATGTCCGGCTCGCCGTAGAGCAGCGTCGGCGCGTTGCCGCTCTTGGCCTTCTTCTGGATGTCCTCCCACTGCGCCTGGAGGCGCTCGACGTCGCGGCGCAGCTCGTCCTCGCTGGCGCCCTCGGCGGCGGTGCGGACGATGACGCCCGCGTCCTCGGGGACGATCTTCTTGAGGATGGTCTTCAGCCGGGCCCGCTCGGTGTCCGGGAGCTTGCGGCTGATGCCGGTCATCGAGCCCTCGGGCACGTACACCAGATAGCGGCCGGGCAGCGACACCTGGCTGGTCAGCCGGGCGCCCTTGTGGCCGATCGGGTCCTTGGTGACCTGGACGAGCACCGGCTGGCCGGACTTGAGGGCGGACTCGATACGGCGCGGGCCGTTGCCCATGCCGAGCGCCTCGAAGTTGACCTCACCGGCGTACAGCACCGCGTTGCGGCCCTTGCCGATGTCGACGAAGGCGGCCTCCATGGACGGCAGGACGTTCTGCACCTTGCCCAGGTAGACGTTGCCGACGTAGCTGGTGGCCTGTTCCTTGTTGACGTAGTGCTCGACGAGGACGTTGTCCTCCAGCACGCCGATCTGGGTGCGCTCGCCGTTCTGCCGCACCACCATGACGCGCTCGACCGCCTCACGGCGGGCCAGGAACTCGGCCTCGGTGATGATCGGCACGCGGCGGCGCCCCTGCTCGCGGCCCTCGCGGCGGCGCTGCTTCTTGGCCTCCAGCCGGGTGGAGCCCTTGATGGACTGCACCTCGTCGGCGCCGGTGCCGCCCTCCAGCTTCGGGCGCGGCTCGCGGACCTTGACGACCGTGCGCTCCGGGTCGTCGCCGGACGCGCTGTCGTCGCCGCCCGCGTCGGAACCGCGACGGCGGCGGCGCCGGCGACGGCGGCTGGAGCTGCTGCCCGAGGTGTGCTCGTCGTCGTGCGACGCCTCGTCGGCGGACTCGTCCTCGTCGTCGCCGTCCTGGCCGTCCTGCGCCTCGTCCTCGTCGTCGCCGGACGCGGTGTCCTCGTGCTCGCCGGACTCGCCCCTGCGACGGCGGCGGCCGCCGCGGCGGCGCCGGCGCGAGGGGCGCTCGTCGCCGTCGTGCTCGCTCTCGGCGTCCGCGTCGGACTCCGTACCCGCTTCGTCCTCGGCGGCGGGCTCGTCCTTGTCGTCCGCGACGACCGGCTCGGCGGTGGGGGCGGCGCCGCCCCGGCGGCGGCGACGGCGGCGCGGGCCGCTCTCCCGCTCCTCGGGTCCGGCCTCGGCCTCGTCGTCGGCGTCGGCCTCGGCCACCTCGACGGCGGGCTCCGGCTCGGCGGTCGGCGCCTGGAACACCGGCGGCTGGAAGACGGCCACGGCGGGACGCGTCGCCCGGCGCCGGCCGCGACCGGTCGGCTCCTCGGTCCTGACCTCCAGCGTGATCGCCTCGGCCGGGATCCCGAACGCCTCCGCCAGGGCGGTCACCGCCTGCGCGTTCGCCTCCTTCAGCGTGCTGCCGTAGCCCCGGATCTCGTAGGCGTCATCGACCTCGACGCCCCATCCATCGCCGTCCCGCAGCGCCTTGCCGGTGTACTCGAACCGCTCCTCGGCCGCGTCGGCGCCTTCGGCCTCCTCGGTCGCGGCGGCCGTCTCCTCGCGGGGCGCCAGCGAGCCGGGCTTGAGCCGCCGGGACCCGTCGCCCGCGGAGAAGGTCGCCACCGGCGCCCCCGCGGCCCGCTTCCGCCCGCGCCGCGTTCCGGCGCCGCCGCCGTTGGAGGCGGTGGTGTCGGCGCCGGCCCCGGCGGCCGGGGTCTCCGGCGCGGCGACCTCGCGCGTGGCGCGGCGGCGGGTACGGGCCGGGGCGGCGGCGTCCGTGCTGTCGGCGGTGTCGGTGCCTTCCGCGCCGGGCGTCGCGGTGGTGTCCGGCGCCTCGTCCGCGGAGACCGCGGGAGCGGCGACCTTGCGCGTGGCGCGACGGCGCGTACGGGCGGGGGCGGCATCGTCAGCGGTGGACGCGGAGTCGGCGGTGTCCGCCGCGGCCTCGTCCGTCGAGGCCGCCGGAGCGGCGACCTTGCGGGTGGCGCGGCGGCGGGTACGGGCGGGGGCGGCATCGTCGGCGGATTCGGCCGCATCGGCGGCAGCGGTCTCCTCGGCGGCGGGCGCCGGAGCCGCGACCGAGCGGGTCGCACGGCGGCGGGTACGGGCGGGCGCGGCGTCGTCGTCGGAGGCAGTGCTGTCGGTCGCCGTAGGCTCCTCGGCCGAGGGGGCCGGTGCGGCGACCGCGCGGGTCGCACGGCGGCGCGTACGGGCCGGCGCGGCCTCGTCGGCGGGGGCGGCGGAGTCGACAGCGGTGCCGTCCTCGGCGGTCTCCGCGGCCGGAGCGGTGGCCTTGCGGGTCGCGCGGCGGCGCGTCCGGGCCGGCGCGTCCTCCTCGGAGGCGGAGTCGGCGGGTGCGGCGGAGTCGGCGGAAGCGCCGCCCTCGTCCGCCGAGACCGCCGGAGCGGCCACCTTGCGGGTG
The DNA here is from genome assembly GCF_900112845.1 of Actinacidiphila alni. GTDB lineage: Bacteria > Actinomycetota > Actinomycetes > Streptomycetales > Streptomycetaceae > Actinacidiphila > Actinacidiphila alni. The sequence continues at coordinate 158,114 of NZ_FONG01000016.1, read as the reverse complement.
GCGCGGCGGCGCGTACGGGCCGGAGCGGCGTCGTCGCCGGAGGAGTCGGCAGAGGCGACGTCCGGCGTACCGCCGTCCGTGGTGTCGGCGGCCGGCGCCGCCGTCTTGCGGGTGGCGCGGCGCCGCGGGCTCGCGGGCGCGTCCTCGGAGGTGGAGGTGGAGGCGGCGGCCTCGGCACCGTCTCCCGCGCCGGCCGGCGGGCCCGCGGGGCGGGACGCGGCGCGGCGGCGGCGCGGCGGGGCCGCGTCCGTAGCAGGGGTGGGTTCGTTGGCGTCGGTCTGGTCGGGCATTCGGGCCATGCTCCCGTCGAGCTCCCGGGCGCCGCGCCCTGGTCCGGTGGCGGCCGGCCGCTTGGTCGCGGTACCGCCGTCCGGGGGCGCGGGCGCCGCACGGGAACTGCTGTGTCGCTCGTCGGCCCCGCGTCGGCGGGTCGACGAAAGTCTCATGTGGTCTGCGCCGCCGGACCCGGGTGGCTCCCTGGTGCGTCGGCGACGCGTGACAACGTGGCTACGCGGACCCGGCAGGTACCGTCACAGCGTCGCGATCGTGCGCGAGCGGGTCGGTGACCGTGCCGGACTCCTCGTCGAGCGGCCCCTGCGCCAGCCTGGTCACCGCTGCGGGGACCGGCGGCGCGAGGTCGGCCGTCGCGTCGAGGCCGGACAGTACGTCGTCGGGCCGTACGGCAGGTGTCAGGTGCCGCACAACCAGCCGCAGTATCGCACAAGCGCGGTCCCGCGGCCCATTGGCACCCTGTTCGGACAGGTTCGCGTCGCCCGCGTCACCCGCCGCGTCGACGACTTCGAGGCGCGTGACGGCGCCGCGGGTGTCGAACGTCCTGATGCCGTTCTTCGTCCTGCGCTGTACTTCCACGGTCTCCGCGGCGAGGAACGCCGCGACGGCCTGCCGTGCCCGGTCCGGGTCGACCCCGTCCAGGCGGACCTGCCAGACCGATGCCTCCAGGCGCTCGGCGAGTCCCGAGGTACGGGCCTCGACGGCCTCGATGATGTCGAGTCCGGCGGGCAGCGACTCGTCCAGCAGGACCCGCAGCCGCTCGGGGTCGCAGGTGCGGGCGAGACCGATCTCCAGATACTCCGCCTCGCTGCCCACGCCGGTGGGTGCGGCGTTGGCGTACGACACCTTGGGGTGCGGGGTGAAGCCGGCCGAGTACGCCATCGGCACCTCGGCGCGGCGCAGGGCCCGCTCGAAGGCACGCTGGAAATCGCGGTGGCTGGTGAACCGGAGGCGACCGCGCTTGGTGTAGCGCAGTCGGATGCGCTGCACCGTTGGTGCGGGCGGCGGACCTTCGGGCTGTCGCTTGCCCAGTGTCGTTCAGTCCCTCGTACGTACTTCGTGTGCCGGGGGTCCGTGTCGGGACCCGGTTGTCCCTTCCAAGGTTACGCCGCGTCGCGCCTTGCTGATGACGCGTGGCCGCGGCCTGTGGACAAGCGGGCACACAGCCGGCGCACAGCAGGCAACCCTGCCCCGCCCGTCATTCCCGCACCGGGCCACCCCCTGTGGATAAGTACGGCTTCCGCCGATGTTCATCCGCGGCTCCGGTCAGCGCCACTACGGTCTCGTATTCATAACGGGTCTGGACCGAAATCGGAGCCGGTCCGGCGCCCGTATCAAAGGAGTCACCCCGATGAGTCCAGAGCTGTCCCGCCGTACGCTGCTCGGCAGTGCCGCAGGCGCGGCCCTGCTGTCCGCACTGCCGATGAGCGTGCGGACCGCGCTGGCCGCGCCCGCGCGACCCGGCAGTCTTGAGGACATCGCGCACGTCGTCGTCCTCATGCAGGAGAACCGGTCCTTCGACCACTACTACGGCACGATGCAGGGCGTGCGCGGCTACGGCGACCGCACCGCGGTGCGCGGGGTCAACGGCCGTCCGGTGTGGGCGCAGCCCGACCCGTCCCGCGCCGAGGGCCATCTGCTGCCCTTCGCCATGAACGCCGCGCACACCAACGCGTACCAGCAGGGCGCGCCCGCCTTCGGCTTCACCGACTCGATGAACGCCCGCAACGACGGACTCGCGGACGGCTACGTCACCCGGCGCGGAGGCGGCTGGCTCGGCCAGGGCTACTACGAGCCCGCCGACATGCCCTTCTACAACGCGCTGGCCTCGGTCTTCACCATCTGCGACAACTACCACGCGGCGATGGAGACCAGCACCAACCCCAACCGCGAGCACTTCATGACCGGCACCAGCGGCGGCACCGTCCGCGACACCCCGGTGACCGACAACACCGAGACGTCGGCCGGCTACGAGTGGACGACGTACGCCGAGCGCCTGGAGGCGGCGGGCATCTCCTGGAAGACGTATCAGGCGCAGGAGAATTTCGACGACAACGCGCTCGCCTGGTTCGCGCCCTTCCACCGGGCCAAGCCGGGCGAGCCGCTGTACGAGCGGGGCATGCGGCGGGCCGGGGACCCGGCGCAGGCGGGCGATCCGTGGGCGATGGGTGACGCGCTGGTGGCGGCCTTCGCCGCCGATGTGGCCGCGGACGCGCTGCCGCAGGTGTCCTGGCTGGTGGCGCCCGCCGCGCTGTCGGAGCACGCCAGTTACGCGCCGCCGGACGGCGAGGACCTGACCGCGCGGCTGCTGGCGGCGCTCGCCGACCATCCGGCGGTCTTCGCCAAGACCGCCTTCATCCTGAACTACGACGAGCACGGCGGCTTCTTCGACCATGTGCTGCCGCCGGTGCCGCCCATGGGCGCGGGCCGCGGCAAGTCCACGGTGTCCACCGACGGCGAGATCGTCGTACGGGTCACCAAGTCCGGCAGCACCTACCACCGGGTGGTCGGCTACGACGGCCGCTACCGCGTCAAGGCGGCCGACGGATCGCTGACCTGGTCGGACACGCTGCCCGCCGGGGAGAGCGTGGTCGCCGGGCCGTTCCCGCTGGGCCTGGGCATCCGGGTGCCGATGATCGTGGCGTCGCCCTGGACGCGCGGCGGCGTCGTGGACTCGACGGTCTACGACCACACCTCGGTCATCAAATTCCTGGAGAAGCGCTTCGGGGTGCGCGAGCCCAACATCAGCGAGTGGCGGCGCGCGGTCACCGGCGACCTCACTTCCGTGTTCGATTTCTCCGGCGACGAGCCGAAGTGGCCGTCGCTGCCCGACACCAGCGGCAACCGGCGGAAGGTCACCGACTCCGGCAAGCTGCCGGCCCCGACCGTGCCGAGCCCGCAGGTGCCGCCGGTGCAGCAGCGCGGCAGCCGGGCGGCGCGCCCGAGCCCGTACGCGCTGCGGATGCGGTCGCATGTGCGCGGTGCCTCGCTGGAGCTGGATTTCGTCAATCTCGGCACCCAGGCGGCGGTCTTCGCCGCGTATCCGGCGCCCGGGAGCAGGCCGCGGTTCTTCACCGTCGGCGCCCGTGACCGGCTCTCCGACGCCTGGCAGATCGACGCCGACGGCTACGACCTGCGGGTCAACGGCCCGAACGGTTCGCTGTGGCACTTCCGCGGCGGCGCGGCGCGGCTGGAGGCGCAGCTCACCGAGGACCCGGTCGCCCGGCACCTGGAGATCGAGCTGCGCAACGACGAGCGCGGCCCGCGCACCTTCCGGATCGGCGACCTCGCCTACCGCGGCGGCGTGCACGAGATGCGGGTCGGCGGCGGCGCCACCCGGTCGATCACGCTGGGCGTGGACCACGACGGCTGGTACGACGTGGCCGTCACCGACGCCGACGACCCGTTCTTCCTGCGGCGGTTCGCGGGCAAGGTGGCGGACCACCGGCCGGGCGTCACCGACCCGGCGATGGGCGCGCCGGACGCGCTGACCGCCGAGGTACGGCTGTCGGCCGCGTCGCCTGCGATCGACGAGCCGGTCGTGCTGCCGGGCCGCCCGTCCACGGTGACCGCGGTGCTCACCGCGACCGTCGCGGTCACCAAGCTGGAGGCCGCACCGGTCGTGCCGGCCGGATGGGAGGTGCGTACGGTGACGGCGCCGCCGGCGCGGCTGTCCGCGGGCGCCTCCGCGACCGCGGTGTGGCAGGTCACCCCGCCCGCCGCTCTGCCGTCGGACACCACGCACCGGGTGCTGGTCACCGCGCGCGGCACGGCGGGCAACCGGCTGGCGCTCGCCGACTGCGAGGTGGCGGCGCGTACGGCGCCGTCCATGGACGGCTATCTGCTCGGCGAGGACTTCGAGTCACTGGCCGGGCAGTTGAAGCCGGCGGTGACGCTGCCGGTACCGGCCGACGTGCTCGGCTGGACGGCGACCGCGCCGGCCTGCTGGTCCGTGGTGAACGCGGCGGGCATGCCGCAGGGCAGCGTGGAGGAGCAGGGCTGGACCTTCATGACCAAGCGGTTCTGGACCGCGTCCGACAGCCAGGACCGCGGCAATTTCTCGCGGGCGCTCGGCATCATCGCGGTCGCCGATCCCGACGACTGGGACGACCACGGGTCGCCGTCGGGCAAGGGGACGTTCGACTCCACGCTGGTCTCCCCCGCCGTCCCCGTCCCGGCCGGCGCCACCGTGCTGCACCTCGGTTTCGACTCCCACTACCGCCAGGAGGCGCCGCAGACCGCCACCGTCAGCGCCGTCTTCGACACCGGCGAGGAGACCGTCCTGCTCACCTACAGCGGCGCGGCCACCGGCAACGACAACGCGGGCCACGACGCCGAGAACCAGCTCGTCACCCGCACCGTCGACGTCCCCTCCGGCGCCCGCACCGTCACCCTGAAATTCCGCATGTTCAACGCGGGCAACAACTGGTACTGGGCGATCGACCACATCCGGCTCGGCACGCGGCCGGTGACCGACTGACACTCAGCGCCTCCGGCGCGGAAGACGGGCGGGCCGGCGCTCGTCCGCCGCGCCGGCCGGGCGGCGCCACGAGCCGCGGCTCCACCCGGCCGACGCGGCGCGGCGTCGAGGACAGCTCGGCGCACGGCGCTCGGCGAAGCCCGGAGTCGGCACCGTGCCGCACGGCCTCAACGGTCGCTCGGCGGCCGCCTCTTCGCGAGGCCCGGGGACGGGCCAGGGGTCAGGTCCGGGTTCCGGGGGCGGCGGTGCCGCACGGCCTCAACGGTGGCTCGGCGGCTGCCTCTTGGCGAGATCCGGGGACAGGTCCGGGTTCTGGGAGCGGCGGGCGCGCGCCGCGAAAGGCGAGCGGAGCCACGAGCCGCGGCTCCACCCGGCCGGCGCACCACGGCATCAAGGACAGCTCGGCGCACGGCGCTCGGCGAAGCCCGGAGTCGGCACGGTGCCGCACGGCCTCAACGGTGACTCGGCGGCTGCCTCTTGGCGAGATCCGGGGACAGGTCCGGGTTCTGGGGGCGGCGGTGGCGCGGAGCCGGGAAGGGGGTGGGGGCAGGGGCGTCGGCGAGGAGGGCGTCAGCCGTGTCCTGCTCGGGGGCCGGGCCGAAGGCGCCGGGTTCGACGCCGGGGCGGCGCGGCGGGAGCTGCTTGGAGGTGGGGGCGCCGAACAGGGCGCGGCGGGTCTCGGCGCGCAACTGCCGCAAGGTGCGGCGGGCTTCGGCGACGGCTTCCTTGAGGGGCGCGTGGACGGCGCGCCCGTACCAGCGGCCGGCCGCGCGCAGGGCGCGGACCGCGGGCGCGCCGGTCCACCGCCAGACCCAGGCGGCGGGGACCACGACCGTCACCCGGACCAGCCACTTCAGGCCGCGCCCGACGGCGCGCGAGACATAGCCCGCTGCGCGCCAGGCGAAGCCGAGGGCGGTGCCGATCTCCCGGGTGACGGGGACGACGATCCGCCGCCACGTGAAGGAGAGCGGCAGCACGACCAGCGTCGCCAGCAGCCAGGCCAGGCCCCGCCCGGTCTGCCGCAGCGTCCATACGATGCCGCGCCCGGCGGGGGCGAGCACGTACCGCCACAGCGCCACCAGCGGCACGGCCACCACGTAGCGGACGAGGAAGACGGTCACCGGGACGAGCAGGGAGTGCCAGAGCAGGCGGGCCGGGACGACGAGCAGGTAATGGCCCAGCCAGGAGGCGCCGTTGCCGAGTCCGGCAAGCGCGGCGCGGATGCCGCGGCCGACGGGGAGCAGCACGTACCGCCACAGCGCCGCGAGCGGCAGCACGACCAGATGCGCGAAGAGCCACCCGCAGCCGCGCCCGCTCTGCCGCAGCGCCCAACCGATGCCGCGGCCCACCGGGGCGAGCACGTACCGCCACAGCGCCACCAGCGGCACGGCCACCAGATAGCGGGCCAGGAAGACCACCGGGATCACCACGAGGGTGCGCCACAGCCACGCGAGCGCCACGCCGAGCACCCGCAGCGGCGGGAACAGCAGCCGCCGCCACGTCCAGCGCAGACCGGCGCCGGCGCCGCGCCCCGCCGTGGCCACCGCGTCCCAGAGCAGACGCAGCGGCAGTACGACGGCGAAGGCGACGATCCGGACCGGCATCCGTACGGCGACGGTCAGGCAGCCGTCGCCGCCTCCGGCACCGCTCCCCCGCGGGTGTTCCATGGCCATCCGGTGAACCTACCCGTAGGGCTCGGGAGTGTCAGGCCGGGACGGGCTCCGCGTCCGGATCGGCACCGGTCAGATACTCCTCGGAGATCTCCTTGGGACCGAAGGGCCAGACCTTCTCGTAGCGGGACCACAGCGCGAAGGCGACGCAGCCGAGCGCGACCCAGGCAAGCGACCACTCGATGGGGTGCCGGCCGGGCGAATTCCTGTCCGCGTAACCGTAGATGACGAGCCAACCGACGAGCGCGACGATGCCGGGCACGGGGTAGAGCCACATCCGGTACGGGCGGCGCAGCCCCGGCTGGCGGCGGCGCAGCACGGTCAGGGCGAGGACTTGGGCCAGCGACTGGACGATGATCATGACGGTGGTGAGCAGCTGGATCAGCGTCGCGAGGTCGGTGTGCCGGCCGATCAGGAAGCCGATCGCGGTGATCACGCCCATCGTGGCCAGGCCCCAGACCGGGAAGCGGTGCCGGGCGTGCAGCTTGGCGTACGGCCGGAAGAACACCCGCTCGCGGGCGGCGTCGTAGGGCACCCGGGAGCCGCCGAGCAGTCCGGTGAAGACGGAGGCGAAGGCGGTGATCAGGATCAGCACCGTGACGGTGTCGGCCGCGCCCTTGCCCCAGGTCTTCTCCAGTACGGCCGAGGCGACGGAGGTGGAGGCGATGTCGTCCGGGTCGGTCATCCGGTGCCAGTCGATGACGCCGAGCGTGCCGATCTGGAGCAGCAGGTAGATCGCCATGATGCCGAGGATCGAGAAGACGATGGAGCGCGGCAGCACCCGGCCGGGGTTCTTGACCTCGGCGCCCATGTAGGCGGTGGTGTTGTAGCCGAGGTAGTCGTAGATGCCGATCGTCAGGCCGGCCGCGAACCCGGTCCAGAAGTGCGAGGTGGTCAGCGAGAACGCCCCGTGCGGGTAGGTGAAGGCCAGATGCCCGGAGAAGTCGCTCGCCGCCGCGACGATCACCAGCAGCACCGAGACGATCATCACCGCCCACATCACGGCGGTGATCCGCGCGATGTGCTCGATGCCGCGCCACAGCAGCAGCACCACGCCGAGGATGATGCCGAGCCCGACGAGGTCGCCGGTGGTCTGCCCCATGTCCGGCGCGAGATAGCCCAGATACTGCACGAATCCGACGACGCCGGTCGACATGATCAGCGGGATGAAGAGCATCGCCGTCCATACGAACAGGAACGGCATCAGCTTGCCGGTGCGGTACTGGAACGCCTGCCGCAGATAGACGTAACTGCCGCCGGACCCCGGCATCGAGGAGCCCAGCTCCGCCCAGATCAGGCCGTCGGCGAGGGCGAGCACGGCGCCCGCGACGAAGCCGATGACGGCCTGCGGGCCACCGAAGGCGCCGACCATCAGCGGGATCGTGACGAAGGGTCCGATGCCGCACATCTGGCTCATGTTGATCGCGGTGGCCTGGAACAGGCCGATACGGCGGACGAAGCCACCGGGGGGCGGAGGGCTTCCGGACATGGTGCGGCTCCCTGGGCGGGTGGGGACGGGCAGGCGGGACGTGGCGGATTCCCGACCGGGTACGTCTGCCCCGGTTCGGCGCGCTCAAGTTAAGTTCCTTTACTATCTCCGTCAAGGGGTCCCGCCCGCTTCCCTCGCACATACGTGAGAATGTCCGTATGACCAGCAGCGACGGCGGCTCCGACCAGCCCTGGAACCAGCAGCGGCTGCGCAGCACCAATGAGCGCCTGCTGCTGGAACGGCTCCGCGGCGGCGCCGCCTCGCGCGCCCAACTCGCCCGCGAGACCGGCCTGTCCAAGCCCACCGTCTCCAGCGCGCTGGCCGCGCTCGCCGCTGCCGGACTGGTCCGCGAGGCCGGCACCCACACCCCCGAGCGCGGCCGGATCGCGGTCCTCTACGCACCGGATCCGGCCGCCGGTTACGCGCTCGGCATCGACATCGGCCGGGACTGGCTGCGGGTCGCGCTCGCCGATCTGGACGGCGCGCTGGTGGCGCGCGCTGACGTCCGCAACCGGGCCCGTACGTCGGGGGCGATGGCCGATCTGGTGGTGGCCACCGCGCACGGGGTCGTCGCGGACTCCGGGGTCGCGCCGGACAAGGTGGCGCACGCGGTGGTCGGCACGCCGGGTGTGTACGACGCGCAGGCCCGCCGGGTCCGCTACGCGCTGCACCTGCCGGGCTGGGGCCGCGCCGGGCTCTTCGACCGGATGCGGGACGAGCTGGGCGTGCCGCTCGCGGTGCACAACGACGCGAATCTCGCGGCGCTCGGCGAGCACACCTTCGGCGTCGGCGCGGGCAGCAGGCTCTTCGTCTACGTCATGATCGGCACCGGCCTCGGCATGGGCATCGTCGCCGACGGGCGGCCCTTCACCGGGGCGCACGGCGCCGCCGGCGAGATCGGTTTCCTGCCGCTGTCGGGCCGTACGGAACCGGACACCCTGGAGGACGCGGTCTCGGCCGAAGCGGTGGTGCGCGCCGCGCACGCCCTCGGGATGACGGGGCCGCTCACCGCGAAGTCGGTCTTCGAGGCCGCGCGCGCCGGGAATCCCGCGGCCGTCGCCGCCGTACAGCAGGAGGGCGAACGGCTGGCGCACACCGTCGCGGCGGTGGCCGCCGTGCTCGACCCGGATCTCGTCGTGCTCGGCGGCGGCGTCGGCCACAGCGCCGACCTGCTGCTGCGCACGGTCGGCGACACACTGCGGCGGCTGACGCCGCTGCGGCCGAAGGTCGCCGCGAGCGCGCTCGGCGAGGACGCGGTGCTGCTGGGCGCGGTGGCGACCGCGCTCGGCACGGCGCGGGACGTGGTCTTCGAGCGGCGCGCGGCGCCGCCACCGGCGTAGCGCTCTCGTACGGCGCCTGGCGTCGTACGGGCCGAGTCTCGTAGCGGCCGGGCGCCGTTTGGATCAGGCCCCGCGTCGTACGGCGGTCACTGTCGTACCCCCGGCGTATCGTCCTGCGCGTCGGACGACGGTGTCCGGCGGGCCGGTCCCGTGAGGAGAGCCATGCGCAAGGTCATCATGTCGATGTCGGTGTCCCTCGACGGCTTCATGGAGGGCCCGGACCGGGAGATCGACTGGCACCGGGTCGACGCGGAGCTGCACCAGCACTTCAACGACGAGCTCGCCGGCGCGGGCGCCTTCGTCAACGGCCGGGTCACCCATGAGCTGATGGCCGATTTCTGGCCGACCGCCGACAAGGACCCGGAGGCCGACCCGCGGATGGCCGAATTCGCCGGCATCTGGCGCGGGATGCCGAAGATCGTCTACTCCCGCACCCTGGACCCCGCGGCCCACACCGCCTGGCACACCACCGTCAAGCGCGAGATCGACCCGGACGAGATCCGCGCGCTGCTGGCCGAGCCGGGTGGCGACCTGGTGGTCGGCGGCGCGGAGGTGAGCGGCGCCTTCCGCGACCTCGGCCTGATCGACGAGTACCGGATCTACGTCCACCCGGTGCTGATCGGCCGCGGCACGCCCTGCTTCGCGACCGCCGACGCCATGGACGTCAGCGCCCTGGTGCTGGTCGAGAGCCGCACTTTCGGCAACGGTGTGGTGCTGCTGCGCTACAGCACCCGCTGAGCCCCGCGTCCCGCGCCCGGACAGGCCCTAACGCGGCGCCGCCAGCCGCCGCGCCGCCTCGACCACGCCCGCCCGGCGGCGGGCCCGCTCCTCGGGCGCGTCCGGATCGGCGCCGGTGAGCATCGCGGCGAGCTGCGGCACCGAGAACCACCAGGCGGCCAGCGCGATCAGCAGGAAGACCAGATGGGCGGGGTCGAGCCCGTCGTCGAGCACGCCCTCGCGCTGCGCCGCCGCGACCGCCCGCACCTTGTCCTGGTAGTGGACCGTACGGTTCACCTCGTCGGCGACCGGGCCGCCGCTGAGCCCCTCCCACTGGAGGAGGCGGGCCAGCTCCGGGTGGTCGGCGTGGTAGTCGAAGGTGCGGCCGGCGAATTCGCCGATGTCCTGGTAGCCGGGGTTGCCGAGCGCGACGCCCGCGGCGAGCTTGTCCAGTTCGTCGGTGAGGACCGTCTCGAACAGCGACTGCTTGTCGCCGAAGTAGTTGTAGAGCCGTTCCTTGTTGATCCCGGCGCGCTCGGCGATCCGCGCCATCGTCGTACCGGCCGGGCCGCGCTCGGCGAATTCGGCGACCGCCGCCTCCTTGAGCCGCCGCCGGGTCTCCTGCGTGTCCCATGCCATGGAGGCAGCGTAACCCGTTTCCAACGGTCCGGTTGGAGACGGGGGCGGCCGGCGTTACAGTGGAATTCCAACCGCAACGTTGGAGTTGGGAACGGAACGCGGGACACCGAACGCAGGACCCCGGGCGCGGGCCGCCCGGGGTCGGGAAAGGCAGCGGCACATGAACATCGACATCACGGGCAAGGCCGTCGTGATCACGGGCGCGGCGCAGGGCATCGGGCGCGCGCTGGCGCTGGGGCTCGCCGCCGACGGCGCGCGGGTCGCGGTGCTCGCCCGGGACCGGGCGCGGGCGCAGGCGGTGGTCGAGGAGATCGCGGCACTCCCCGACGCCCCGCCCGCGCTGGCCTTGGCGGCCGACGTGAGCGACGAGGCGGAGGTCGGCGCCGCCGCCGCGGAGGTCGACGCCGCCTTCGGGCGGGTCGACGCGCTGATCAACAACGCCGGCTGGATGCCCGGTTCGCAGCCGGTGCTGCGGACGGACGTGGCCGTGCTGGAGCGGGTGCTGCGGTCCAATCTGATCGGCGGCTTCCTGACCACCAAGCACTTCGCGCCGCTGATGATCCGCGGCGGCGGTGGCCGGATCGTGTACATGTCGAGCATCGCCGCGGTGCAGGCGGTGGCCGGCGGGGCGCCGTACTCCGGCTCCAAGGCCGCGCTGAACATGCTGTCGGCCGTCACGCACGTGGAGCTGGTCGGCCAGGGCATCCGTACGGTCGCGATCGCGCCGGGGCTCACCGACTCGCCGGGGATGCGGGAGGTCGCCACCGCGGAGCAGATCGAGAAGACCGCGGCCACCTACCCGGGCGGCCGGATCGGGGCGCCGGAGGACCTGGTCGGCCTGGTCACGTTCCTGTGCAGCGACGCGGCCAACCACCTGTCGGGGACGGTCGTCACCGTCCGCCCGCCCGCGCCGCGCTGAGCGGCGGCGCCGACCCCCGAGCGACCCGCGAGGCGCCGATTCCCGTCCGCCAGGCGGGAGTCGGCGCCTTTGTGCTGTGCGGATGCGCCCGCAGGTCAATAAATCGAGTGACGTGTGAAAACTGTTGACAAGCCAGTGCCACGATCGCACCATGTGATTCGCAAAAAACAGGTCAACAAGCTCCCAATTCCTGGCATCAACCTGCAACTTCACGGCAGGCACCCGTACCGCGAGCCGTCCCGCCGCACCCCCGCTCGCTTCCGCTCTCCGCTCCCTCCCCCCGCTCGGTCCCGCACGACTGAACAGAGGACACATGAAACGGAAACAGCTCAGACGCCGGCTGCTGACCGGCCTGGTCACGGCAGGACTCCTCCTCACCGGGCTGCTGCCGCTGGCCGGCGGCGCGTCCGCCGCCGACCGCCCCAACCTGGCCCTCGGCAAGGCCACGTCGGCCAGTGGCGCCACCGGCGGCTACCCCGCGTCGGCCGCCTCCGACGGCAACCAGGCCACGTACTGGGAAGGCCCCAACAACGCCTTCCCGCAGTGGCTCCAGGTGGACCTCGGCGGCAGCGGCGCGAACGTCGACCAGGTGGTGCTCAAGCTGCCGGCCGGCTGGGAGACGCGCACCGAGACGCTCTCGGTGCAGGGCAGCACCGACGGCGGCAGCTTCAGCACGCTGTCCGCCGCCCAGGGCCGCACCTTCAACCCCGCCTCCGGCAACACCGTTACCCTCGACTTCGGCCCGGCCGCCGTCCGGTACGTACGGCTGAACATCACCGCCAACACCGGCTGGCCCGCCGCCCAGATCGCCGAGTTCGAGGTGCACGGCACCACGGTCACCGACCCGGGCGACCCGGGCGACCCGGGTGATCCGGGCGACCCCGGCACCGACCCCGGCGACGGCAGCGGCACCGACCTCGCGCACGGCAAGCCCGTCGAAGCGTCCTCGTCCGTGCAGCAGTTCGTCGCGGCCAACGCCAACGACGGCCAGAGCGGCACCTATTGGGAGTCCAACGGCTACCCGTCGACGCTGACCGTCAAGCTCGGCGCCGACGCCGACATCACCTCGGTCGTCGTCAAGCTCAACCCGGACCAGGCGTGGGGCCCGCGCACCCAGAACATCCAGGTGCTCGGCCGCGGCCAGAACGCGACCGACTTCACCTCGCTCAAGGCCAGGGCGGACTACTCCTTCAGCCCCTCGGGCAACCAGAACGCGGTGCGCATCCCGGTCACCGGACGCGTCGCCGATCTGCGGCTCGGCTTCTTCGCCAACTCCGGTGCCCCCGGCGGCCAGGTCGCCGAGGTCCAGGTCGTCGGCGTCCCCGCGCCCAACCCCGACCTGACCGTCACCGCGCTGTCCTGGAGCCCCACCGCGCCGGTGGAGAGCGACACCACCACCGTCAGCGCCACGGTCAAGAACATCGGCTCCGCCGCCTCCCCCGCGACCACCGCCAACATCAGCATCGGCGGGGTCGTCGCCGGCAGCGCCGCGGTCGGCCCGCTCGCCGCCGGCGCCTCCAGCACCGTGCAGGTCGCCGTCGGCAAGCGCGCCACCGGCAGCTACACGGTGACGGCGGTCGTCGACCCGACCGACGCCGTCGTGGAGCAGAACAACGACAACAACAGCTACACCGCGCCCGGCAAGCTCGTCGTCGCCCAGGCGCCGGGCCCCGACCTCCAGGTGCTGGACGTCACCTCCAACCCGGCGAGCCCCGCGGTCGGCGCGGCGGTCTCCTTCACCGTCTCCGTGCACAACCGCGGCACGACCTCGAGCGGCGCCACCACCGTCACCCGCGTCGCGGTCGGCGGCACCACGCTCGACACCAGCACCCCGGCGGTCGCCGCGGGCGCCACCACGACCGTCAACGTCACCGGCACCTGGACCGCCACCTCCGGCGGCGCCACCATCGTCGCCACCGCGGACGTCACCGACGTGGTCGCCGAGACCAACGAGACCAACAACACCTTCTCGCGCGCCATCGTCGTCGGCCGCGGCGCGGCGCTGCCGTACACCGAGTACGAGGCGGAGGCCGCCAGTTACAACGGCACCCTGCTGGAGGCCGACCCGCTGCGCACCTTCGGCCACACCAACTTCGCCACCGAGTCCTCGGGCCGCAAGTCGGTACGGCTCAACTCCACCGGCCAGTTCGTGGAGTTCACCTCCACCAACCCCAGCAATTCGATCGTGGTGCGCAACTCGATCCCGGACGCCCCGAGCGGCGGCGGCATCGACGCCACCATCAGCCTCTACATCAACAACACCTTCAACCGGAAGATCACGCTGTCCTCGGTGCACAGCTGGCTGTACGGCAACACCGACGGCCCCGAGGCGCTCACCAACTCCCCGCAGGCCGACGCCCGCAGGCTCTTCGACGAGTCCAACGCGCTGCTGCCGGACACCTATCCGCCCGGCACGAAATTCCGGCTCCAGCGGGACGCGGGCGACTCCGCCTCCTTCTACATCATCGACCTGATCGACCTGGAGCAGGTCGCGCCGCAGAAGACCAAGCCCGCCGACTGCACCTCGATCACCGAGTACGGGGCGGTCCCGGACGACGGCATCGAGGACACCGACGCCATCCAGCGGGCGGTGACCGACGACCAGAACGGCGTCATCAACTGCGTGTGGATCCCGGCCGGCCAGTGGCGGCAGGAGAAGAAGATCCTCACCGTGGACCCGCTGCACCGCGGCCAGTACAACCAGGTCGGCATCAGCAACGTCACGATCCGCGGCGCCGGCATGTGGTACTCGCAGCTCTACTCGCTGATCCAGCCGCAGGACGCGGGCACCATCAACCACCCGCACGAGGGCAACTTCGGCTTCGACATCGACAACAACACCCAGATCTCCGACATCGCGATCTTCGGTTCCGGGCGGATCCGCGGCGGTGACGGCAACGCCGAGGGCGGTGTCGGCCTCAACGGCCGGTTCGGCAAGAACACCAAGATCAGCAATGTGTGGATCGAGCACTCCAACGTCGGCGTCTGGGTCGGCCGCGACTACGACAACATCCCCGACCTGTGGGGCCCGGCCGACGGCCTCGAATTCAGCGGCATGCGGATCCGCGACACCTACGCCGACGGGATCAACTTCACCAACGGCACCCGCAATTCGAAGGTCTTCAACTCCTCCTTCCGCACCACCGGCGACGACTCGCTGGCGGTCTGGGCCAACAAGTACGTCAAGGACCAGTCCGTCGACGTCGCGCACGACAACCACTTCGTCAACAACACCATCCAGCTGCCCTGGCGCGCCAACGGCCTCGCGATCTACGGCGGTTACGGCAACACCATCGAGAACAACCTCGTCTACGACACCATGAACTACCCGGCGATCATGCTGGCCACCGACCACGATCCGCTGCCGTTCTCCGGCACGACTCTGATCGCCAGCAACGGCATCCAGCGCGGCGGCGGCGTCTTCTGGGGCGAGCAGCAGAAATTCGGCGCGATCACCCTGTTCGCCTCCACCAGCAACATCACCGGCGTCACCATCCGGGACACCGACATCGCCGACTCCACCTACGACGGCATCCAGTTCAAGACGGGCGGCGGCACCATGCCGGGCGTCACCATCAGCAATGTCACCATCGACAAGTCCAACCACGGCGCGGGCATCCGCGCCCAGGGCGGCGCCCGGGGCGACGCCACCCTCTCCCACGTGACGATCACCAACTCCGCGGAGGGCAACATCCTCATCGAGCCCGGCTCCCAATACACGATCACCGGCTCGTAGCCCCAAGGTTCTCCCCCCCCTGAAAACCCCGTGGCCCGCGCCCTCCCTCAAAGGAGTGCGCGGGCCACGGGCCTTGGGGCGACGGCTACTTGACCACGGACAGCGGCAGCAGCTTCTGCCCGGTCGGGCCGACCTGGATGTGGGTGTCCATCTGGGGGCAGACGCCACAGTCAAAGCAGGGGGTCCAGCGGCAGTCCTCGACCTCGGTCTCGTCGAGGGCGTCCTGCCAGTCCTCCCAGAGCCAGTCCTTGTCGAGGCCGGAGTCGAGGTGGTCCCAGGGGAGGACTTCTTCGGCGGTGCGCTCGCGGGTGGTGTACCAGGGGAGGTCGACGCCGAGGCCCGGGAGTACGGTCTCGGCGGCGCGCAGCCAGCGGTCGTAGGAGAAGTGCTCGCGCCAGCCGTCGAAGCGGCCGCCGTCCTCGTAGACGGCGCGGATCACGGCGCCCACCCGGCGGTCGCCGCGGGAGAGCAGGCCCTCGATGATGCCGGGCTTGCCGTCGTGGTAGCGGAAGCCGATGTTGCGGCCGTACTTCTTGTCGCCGCGGATGGCGTCGCGCAGCTTCTCCAGGCGGGCGTCGGTCTCCTCGACGCCGAGCTGCGGCGCCCACTGGAAGGGGGTGTGCGGCTTGGGGACGAAGCCGCCGATGGAGACGGTGCAGCGGATGTCGTTCTGCCCGGTGACCTCACGGCCCTTGGCGATGACGCGCTTGGCCATGTCGGCGATCTGGAGGACGTCCTCGTCGGTCTCGGTGGGCAGCCCGCACATGAAGTAGAGCTTCACCTGCCGCCAGCCGTTGCCGTAGGCGGTGGCGACGGTACGGATCAGGTCCTCTTCGGAGACCATCTTGTTGATGACCTTGCGGATCCGCTCGGAGCCGCCCTCGGGGGCGAAGGTGAGCCCGGAGCGGCGGCCGTTGCGGGTCAGCTCGTTGGCCAGGTCGATGTTGAAGGCGTCGACGCGGGTGGACGGGAGGGACAGGCCGATCTTGTCCTCCTCGTACCGGTCGGCGAGGCCCTTGGCGACGTCCGCGATCTCGCTGTGGTCGGCGGAGGACAGCGACAGCAGGCCGACCTCCTCGAAGCCGGTGGCCTTCAGGCCCTTCTCGACCATCTCGCCGATGCCGGTGATGGAGCGCTCGCGCACCGGACGGGTGATCATGCCGGCCTGGCAGAAGCGGCAGCCTCGGGTGCAGCCGCGGAAGATCTCCACCGACATCCGCTCGTGCACGGTCTCGGCCAGCGGCACCAGCGGCTGCTTCGGGTACGGCCACTCGTCGAGGTCCATGACGGTGTGCTTGGACACCCGCCACGGCACACCGCTGCGGTTGGGCACGACCCGGGCGATCCGGCCGTCGTCCAGATACTCCACGTCGTAGAAGCGCGGTACGTACACCCCGCCGGTCTTCGCCAGCCGCAGCAGCACCTCGTCCCGGCCGCCGGGCCGGCCCTCGGCCTTCCACGCGCGGATGACCTCGGTCATCTCCAGCACGGCCTGCTCGCCGTCGCCGATGACCGCCGCGTCGATGAAGTCGGCGATCGGCTCGGGGTTGAAGGCGGCGTGCCCGCCGGCCAGCACGATCGGGTCGTCGAGCGTACGGTCGGCGGCCAGCATCGGGATGCCGGACAGGTCGAGCGCGGTGAGCATGTTGGTGTAGCCCAGCTCGGTGGAGAAGCTGAGGCCGAACACGTCGAAGGCGCGGACCGGGCGGTGCGCGTCGACCGTGAACTGCGGCACACCGTGCTCGCGCATCAGCGCTTCCAGGTCGGGCCACACGCTGTACGTGCGCTCGGCGAGGACGCCCTCGCGCTCGTTGAGCACCTCGTAGAGGATCATGACGCCCTGGTTGGGCAGGCCCACCTCGTACGCGTCCGGGTACATCAGTGCCCAGCGGACGTCGGCGCCGTCCCAGTCCTTGACGGTGGAGTTCAGCTCGCCGCCGACGTACTGGATCGGCTTCTGGACGTGCGGGAGAAGTGCTTCCAGGCGCGGGAAGACCGACTCGACAGGCATCTCGGCGACTTTCATCAGACGGCTGGGGCGCCCCCGGCCGGGCGGCGCGGGAGGTGGGTGACCCTCAAGAGTACCCGGATCGCGGAAGGACCAGGACCGCGCCGGGACCGGAGCCCGCCCGGCCCGGCGCGCCTAAGCCCTCCGCTCAGATGTCCACGTCCGCCGCCCGCCAGGCGCCCGGCAGCGCGGCCTCAACGGCGGCCGCCCTGGCCCTCTCCGCGGCGATCAGCGCCGTGTACGCCTCGGTCCGCTCCCCCGCCGCCCGCGCCTCCAGGCAGGTCCGGCCGAGGGCGATCCGGCACATGAAGCTGTCCTGGTGCTCGCCGAGCAGTTGCTGCATCGCCTTCATCCGGCCGGTGTGCGCGGCGGCCCGCTCGCCGAGCACGGGCTCGGCGGCCTCGCCGGCGTAGCGGGCCCGCTTGGCGGTCTTGCGGGCCTCGTGCAGGGCGACGTCCCGGTCGCGGCCCGCCGGGCGCGCGAGGGCCGCCTCCAGCTGCCGCCGCAGCCGCCGGTGGTCGCGGCCCATGACGTCGGCGGCGGCCCCGGCGGCGGGAGCGCCGGCCGCGGGCAGATACGGCGGCTCGGCGAGCAGCGCCTCCAGCCGGTCGAGCAGCGAGAAGTAGTGCGACCGGCTCAGCACCCGGACCAGGGCCGCGTGCGTCTGCCCGTGGTGCTCGGCGGCCAGCGCCCGCAACCGGTCCCGTACGGCGGGGGTGAGCAGCGCCGGGTCCGCCTCGGCCAGCAGCCCGTCGATCCGCTCGGCGAGCACCTCGCGGTCGCGTTCCGTGCCGAGCACCCCGGCCAGCCACTTCAGATCCCGGCCGAGCGGGTCGGTGGCGGTGCGGTCCAGTTCCCTCCGGAAGCTCTTGAGGGCGCTGCGGGCCCGGCGGGTCGCGACCCGCATCCGGTGCACGGCGTCCTCCTCGTCCCGCCGCACCAGCGGGTCCAGGGCGAGGATCGCGGTCAGTTGCGCGCGCAGATAGCCGGTGGCGACCTGGCCCGCGGTGACCGGCACGGCGGGCGGCGGCTGCGGTACGGCGAGCCGGTCGCCGAGGGCGCGGGCCAGTTTGGAGCCGGAGCCGGAGCGGCGCTGCCCGGCGGCGAGCAGCCGTTCCTCGACGGCGTCCAGCAGCTCCACGCCGCCGTCCACCAGCTCGACCTCGGTCTCGGTCCAGCGCGGCCCGTCGGTGCCGGCCGGCTCGTCGTACGCGGCGACCTCGTCGTACGCGATCTCGGCGAGCGTGCGGCCCGCCGTGTCGAGCAGCAGGGTGCGGCGCCGGGTGGTGCGCAGCCGGACCACCGGGGCGAGCGGACGGCCCCTGAGCAGCGCCGTCACCTCGGCGCGCAGCGCCTTCGGCGGGGTCCCGGAGCGACCGAGCGGGACGCGGACCTCGGTCCTGGTGTCGGCTTCGCCGGACGGCAGCTTGAGGTGCCAGCCCGCGTCCTCGCCGCCGGTGCGGCGGCGCAGTGTGGTGCGGTGGGCGGCCAGCGCGAGGCCGGCGGTGTCGTAGTAGACGGCGTCCAGCCGGTCGGGGTCCGGCCGCCGCGTCCCGGCGACGCCGGGCAGTCCTTCGAGGTCGGGCGGCACGGGGCGGCCGCCGGGGCCGCCCGCGGCCTCGCCGGCGACGCCGGGCAGTCCTTCGAGGTCGGGCGGCACGGGGCGGCCGCCGGGGCCGCCCGCGGCCTCGTACTTCCGTTCGGTCTCGCGCACACGCCGACCCATGGTCGGACCGTAACCGGGCACCGCGCCCGCGGGCAATGGCCCGACCTGCCGCGGGGCTGGGTCAGGCGGACATCGGACGCTGCATCCGGACCGACTGCAACAGCCCTATGGCCATGCAATTGGCGAACATCGACGATCCGCCGTACGACACAAAGGGCAAGGGGATACCCGCGACCGGCATGATGCCCAGCGTCATGCCGATGTTCTCGAAGGACTGGAAGGCGAACCAGGCCACGATGCCGGCCGCGACGATCGTGCCGTACAGGTCGGTGGCGCTGCGCGCGATGGCGCAGGCCCGCCAGAGGATGACACCGATCAGGCCGATGATCAGCGCGGCGCCGACGAAGCCCAGCTCCTCGCCCGCGACCGAGAAGACGAAGTCCGTCTGCTGCTCGGGCACGAACTGGCCGGTGGTCTGGCTGCCGTGGAACAGGCCCTTGCCGAGCAGCCCGCCGGAACCGATGGCGATCCGCGCCTGGCTGGTGTTGTAGCCGACGCCGGCCGGGTCCAGCGCGGGGTTGGCGAAGGCCGCGAAGCGGTCGATCTGGTACTTGTCGAGGATGCCGAGCTGCCAGACCGCGATCGCGCCGCCGATACCGGCCGCGATCAGGCCGAACACCCAGCGGTTGGAGGCGCCGGAGGCGAGCAGCACACCGAGGATGATCGCGGCCAGCACCATCACCGAGCCGAGGTCCGGCATCAGCATGATGATCAGGATCGGCAGCGCGGCCAGGCCGAGCGCCTGGAGCACCGTGCGGTGGTCCGGGTGCTCGCGGTCGCCCGCGTCGACCCGGGCGGACAGCACCATCGCCATGCCGAGGATGATCGCGATCTTCACGAATTCGGACGGCTGGAGCGAGAAGCCGCCGCCGATGATGATCCAGGAGTGCGCGCCGTTGACGGTCGAGCCGAGCGGGCTGAGCACCGCGAGGATGCCGAGGATCGACAGCGCGTAGAAGAACGGCACGACACCGCGCATCCGGCGGTGCCCTATGGCCACCACGCCGATCGCCAGGCCCACGCCGATGCCGGCGTTCATCAGGTGCCGGATCAGGAAGTAGTACTGGTCGCCGTGGGTGAGGCTGGTACGGCCCCGGGTCGCGGAGTACACCAGCAGGGTGCCGATGCCGCACAGCGCGAGGGACGCGAAGAGCAGCACCCAGTCCATCCGGCGCACTATCGAGTCCCGGGCGAGCAGCTTGCCCAGTGCGGACCGCTCCGGGGTGAAGCGGCGGATCGAATAACTGTTGGCGCTCATGACCAGGATTTCCTGCCGTGCAGCAGTTCTTCGGTACGGGTCGGGGTCAGCGCCGCGACCACCGGGCCCGGCCCGCCGGAGGTGCCACTGCGCGGCGCGGCGACTGCGCTGTCGGCCGGTACGTTCGCGGCCGGGTCGTACGCCGTGTCGTACGCCGACTTGTCGTACGCCTTGTCGTACGCGGCCGTGTCGTAGGACGCCTTCACGACAGTGCCGTCGTCGGAGATCTTCGGCAGCGAGGTGACCGGCTTGGGCATGATGCCCTTGCTCGGGTCGATCTTCGGACCGTCCTTCTCGATGCCGTACATCGCCTCGTAGATCCGGCGGACCGCGGTGCCGGAGGCGCCGGAACCGGTACCGGCCTGCGAGATCGTCATCACGATCGTGTAGTCCTTGGTGTACGTGGTCAGCCAGGAGGTCGTCTGCTTGCCGGAGACCTCCGCCGTACCGGTCTTGGCGTGCAGCGTGATCTTGTCCTGCGGCCAGCCGGCGAACTTCCAGTTGGCCGTACCGTCGGTGACGACGCCCGCGGTGGCCTTGTCGATGTACTTCAGCGTGGACTTGCTGTCCGGCAGCTTGCCGACCACCTTCGGCTTGATCGGCGTGACCGTCTTGCCGTCGGCGCTGACGATGGCCTTCCCTATGGTCGGCTGGTACAGCGTCCCGCCGTTGCCGAGCGCCGCGTAGATGCGGGCCATCTGGATCGGGGTGACCAGCGTGTCGCCCTGGCCGATCGCGTAGTTGACGGAGTCACCGGCGCGCAGCACATTGCCGTCGGTGCAGTTCTCCCGGGCGATGTCGGTGGCCAGGTCGTGCTTCTTGCTGGTCTTCTTGATCTTGCACCAGTAGTCCTTGTTCGCGTCGTAGTAGCTCTGCTTCCACTGACGGTCGGGGATCCGGCCGGTGACCTCGCCCGGCAGGTCGATGCCGGTCTTGGCGCCGAGGCCGAACTGGTGGGCGGTCTTGTAGAACCAGTCCTTGGGGTGCTTGGGGCTGGTGCCGCCGTCCTTCTGCCACTGGTCGTAGGCGATGCCGTAGAAGACGGTGTCGCAGGAGACCTCGAGGGCGCGGCCGAGGGAGATGCTGCCGAAGCTCTCGTTCTCGAAGTTCTTGAAGACCTGGTTGCCGATGGTCATCGACGACGTGCACGGGTAGCCGCCGTTGATGTCGTACCCGGCGTTGACGGCCGCCGAGGTGGAGACCACCTTGAAGGTCGAGCCGGGCGCCGACTGGCCCTGGGTGGCCCGGTTGAGCAGCGGGTAGTTGGACTTGACGTCGTTGAGCGCCTTGTACTCCTTGGCGGAGATGCCGCCGACCCACTCGTTGGGGTCGTAGGTGGGGGCGCTGGCCATGGCGATGACCTGGCCGGTCCTGTTGTCCAGCACGACGGCCGCGCCGGAGTCCGCCTTGTAGTTCTTGTGCGTGATGGTGTCGTACGTCTTGCGGGCGTCGGCCATGGCCTGCGCCAGTTCCTTCTCGGTGAGCGCCTGCACCCGGGAGTCGATGCTGGTCACCAGGTTGGCGCCGGGCTGCGCGGGGGTGTCGCCCGCCTTGCCGATCACCCGGCCGAGGTTGTCGACCTCGTAGCGGGTCACGCCCGCCTGACCGCGCAGTTCCTTGTCGTAGACGCTCTCCAGGCCCGAGCGGCCGATCTGGTCCGAGCGCTGGTACGGGTTGTCGGTCTTCTCCGACGCGGTCAGCTCCTCGTCGGTGACCGGCGACAGATAGCCGAGCACCTGCGCGGTGTTGGCCTTGGACGGCTCGGGGTAGCGGCGTACGGCGGTGGGCTCGGCGGTGATGCCGGGGAAGTCCTCGCGCCGCTCCATGATCTGGAGCGCCTGCTGGGTGGTGGCCTCGTCGGTGATCGGGATCGGCTGGTACGGCGACCCGTTCCAGCACGGCCGCGGCGTCTTGGCGTCGCACAGCCGGACCTTGTCCTTGACCTCCTCGGGCTGCATCCCGAGCACCCCGGCGAGCCGGTCGAGTACGGCCGCGCCGTCGTCGGCCTGCTTGAGCAGGTCGGTGCGGGAGGCGGAGACCACGAGCTTGGTCTCGTTGTCGGCGAGCGGCACCCCGCGGTCGTCGAGGATCGCGCCGCGCACGGCGGGGCTGACGACCTGCTGGATGTGGTTGTTCGCGGCCTTCTCGTCGTACTCCTGGCCGTTGCGGATCTGCAGGAACCACAGCCGGCCGCCGAGGGTCAGCAGCAGCGAGACGACCAGGATCTGCAGGATGACCAGGCGGATCGTGACCCGGGAGGTACGTCCGGTCTCCGGGATGTTGCTCACCTTCTGGCCCCCCTGGGCATCGAGGCGACGGCTTTGGCGCGGCCGAACAGGCCGCGCTGCGGGGCGATCCCGCCGCCGTTCCTGGTCCGGGCGGGCCGGGTGCGCAGGGCGCTGCCGCCGAAGCCGCCCGTCGGGTCCTCGGTGAGCGGGTCGCGGTCGAAGCGTCTGGCCAGGGCCATCACCAGCGGCACCACGAAGGGCGCGAGCAGCAGGTCGTAGAGGGTGGCGGTGAGCACCAGCTTGGCCAGGCCCACATGGGCGCCCGCGGTGTCGCCGACGAGGCTGCCGACGCCCGCGTACAGCAGGGTGGTGCCCATCGCGGCGCCGATCACCACGAGCATCGGGCCCGAGGCGGTGCGCAATTGGCCGGTGTCGGGCTTGGCGAGTCCGGCGAGGTAGCCGATCACGCACAGCACGAGGGCGTAGCGGCCCACCGCGTGGTCGGCGGGCGGCGCGAGGTCGGCGAGCAGTCCGGCGCCGAAGCCGACGAGGCAGCCGCCGACGTGGCCGTAGGCGATGGCCAGGCCGAGCACGGTGAGCAGCAGCAGGTCCGGGACCGCGCCCGGCAGATGCAGCCGGGCCAGCACGCTGACCTGGGCGACCATGGCGATCACCACGAGGACGGTGGAGAGCACGATCCGGTTGAGGCGCATGCGCTCAGCCCCTCTTGCCGTTGCTGGTGGACGTCCCGGTGGCGCCGGTGGTGGTCCCCGGGGTGGCGCCGCCGGTCGGCGTCGAGGACGGCTTGTTCTTCGGGGTGGCCTTGGCCTTGGCCGGCGGGGTCGGCTTCGGCGGCAGCACGCTGTCGCGCGGGTCGGTGCGCGGGCCCTGCACGACGACTCCGACGAGGTCGAGCCGGGTGAAGCCGACGAAGGGCCGCACCTGGACGGTCTTGGTGAGGTTGCCGCCCGAGGGGTCGACGCCGACGATCTTCCCGACCGGCACGCCGGGCACGAAGGGCTTGCCGGCCTGCGAGCCGAAGGTGACCAGCCGGTCGCCGTTGTGCACCTGGGCCTTGCCGTTGAGCAGCTGGACGCGCATCGGCTGATTGCCCTGGCCGGTGGCGAAGCCCAGCTCCATGGACTTCTCCAGCCGGGTGCCGACGGTGAAGTCCGGGTCGTTGGCGAGCAGCACGGTGGAGGTGGAGGGTCCGACGGTGGTGACCCGGCCGACCAGTCCGTCGCCGTTGATGACGGTCTGGTCGCGGGCGATGCCGTCGCTGCTGCCCGCGTCGATGGTGACCGTCCAGGAGAAGCCCTGCGCGGCTCCTATCGCGATGACCTGCGCGGCCTTGACGGCGTACTGCCCGGCGCCCGCGGTCTTCAGCAGCTTGTCCAGCTCCTGCGCCCGGTTGCGGGTGATGTCCTTGCTGCCGAGCTGCTGCTTGAGCGCTTCGTTCTCCCGCTCAAGACGCTTGATGGTGCTGCTGCGCCCGCCGGAGTCACGGACGGCGTCCACGGCGTTGCCGACCGGGTCGACGACGCCGGACACCGAATTCTCGACGGGGCCGAAGACGGACTGCGCCGCGCGCCGCGGGCGGTCGAGCGGTGAGTTCTCACCGCCCCGGATGTCCACGGTGATCAGCGCGAACGCGATCACCACCAGCAGTACCAGCAGAAGCCGGCTCTCTCGTGTGTCCCTCACGGGCGCCAGTCCGTGCCTTCCTCATCGGACCTGCCGCCGCTGTGCACCGCGGCCGGTCAGAGCTTGTGGGGCGGGTTTCCGCCGTCGCTGCGGGCGGCCGGTGAGCCCGTGTGCTGCCGGTGCCTCACCTGCGTGGCGAGGAGTCGAGTACCTGCTGGAGCGCCTCGAATTCCTCGACGCACTTGCCCGCGCCCAGCGCCACGCAGTCCAGCGGCGACTCGGCGATGTGGATCGGCATCCCCGTCTCGTGCCGCAGCCGCTCGTCCAGGCCGCGCAGCAGCGCGCCGCCGCCGGCCAGCACGATGCCCCGGTCCATGATGTCGCCGGACAGCTCGGGCGGGCACTTGTCCAGGGTGGTCTTCACCGCGTCGACGATCGCGTTGACCGGCTCCTCGATGGCCTTGCGGACCTCGCCGGCGGAAATCACCACCGTCTTGGGCAGGCCGCTGACCAGGTCGCGGCCGCGGATCTCGGTGTGCTCCTCGTCCTCCTTGGTGGCGAACGCGGAACCGATGGTGAGCTTGATCTGCTCCGCGGTGCGCTCACCGAGCAGGAGGCTGTACTCCTTCTTGATGTGCTGGATGATCGCGTTGTCCAGCTCGTCGCCCGCGACCCGGATGGACTGCGCGGTGACGATGCCGCCGAGGCTGATCACGGCGACCTCGGTGGTGCCGCCGCCGATGTCCACCACCATGTTGCCGGTGGCCTCGTGCACCGGGAGCCCGGCGCCGATCGCCGCCGCCATCGGCTCCTCGATGATGTGCACGGTACGGGCGCCGGCCTGGGTGGACGCCTCGATCACGGCGCGGCGCTCGACCCCGGTGATGCCGGAGGGCACGCAGACCACGACCCGCGGGCGGGCCAGGTAGCGCCGCTTGTGGATCTTGAGGATGAAGTAGCGCAGCATGCGCTCGGTGATCTCGAAGTCGGCGATCACGCCGTCCTTGAGCGGGCGGACCGCGACGATGTTGCCGGGGGTCCGGCCGATCATCTTCTTGGCCTCGGCGCCGACCGCCAGGATGCCGCCGGTGTTGGTGTTGACCGCCACGACCGACGGCTCGTTCAGGACGATCCCGCGGCCCCTGACGTACACCAGCGTGTTGGCCGTCCCGAGGTCGACTGCCATGTCACGGCCGATGAACGACATGTTGTTCGCCATGTGGATACGTCTGGCCTTCCCGAGCTTGAGCGGAGATTCCATCGTAGTCGCGCCCGGCGGGGCACGGGGTCGGGGTTCCGACGTCATTGTCATCAGAACACACAGCGGACCTCAGTAATGGTGACGCCGTGTCGGGGTGTTTGGTTCCCCGGCGCCCTCGTCATATGCCCGTGGCGCCGCGAATCCGTACGCCGACCGGGTCCGACGGCCCGTCAGATACGCCGTACCGCACCGGATCGGGCCCGAACAACCAGGTCGGAGGGTTAGGCCAGACCGGGGAAGAAGATTTTGATCTCCCGCTCCGCGGACTCCTCGGAGTCCGAGGCGTGGATGAGATTCTCCCGGACAATCGTCCCGAAGTCCCCCCGAATGGAGCCCGGCGCGGCGGCGATCGGATCGGTCGGACCGGCCAGCGCGCGCACGCCCTCGACGACCCGCTCGCCCTCGACGACCAGCGCGACGGCCGGGCCGGACGCCATGAAGTCCATCAGCGGCTCGTAGAACGGCCGGCCGACGTGCTCGGCGTAGTGCTGCTCCAGCGTGCCCCGGTCCAGGGTGCGCAGTTCGAGCGCGGTGATCGACCAGCCCGCCTTGCGCTCGATACGGCCGACGACCTCGCCGATCAGGCCGCGGCGGACGGTGTCCGGCTTGAGGAGGACAAGGGTGCGCTGCGACACGGGACGGCTCCTGCGGTGTGCGGGGTGTACGGGACTCCCGGTGTACGGGTATGACGAGCCTACAAGGGCGGACGGGTCCCGGCGGACACCGGGCCCGGCGCACCGGCCGCCGCGGCGGCGTGCCGCGCCTTGATCTCGTCGACCTTGCGGCCGTAGTGGATCGACGCCCACCACAGGCCCGCGAAGATGACCCCGAGGAAGAGCATCGTGCCCACCCAGTAGCCGCTGACGACCAGCGCGGCCTGCAACGCCCAGCCGACGCCCAGCGCGCCCGGCCGGGTGAGGACACCGCACAGCAGGACGCACAGGGCCATCGCGACCCCGCACACCGCCCACACCGCGCCCATCGACAGGTCGTCCTGCTTCATCGCGACCAGACCGGCGAAGCCGATGACGAAGAACTCACCGATCAGCGTGCTCGCGCACAGCGTCCGCATCGCGTCGCCCCCTCACTTGCGGCCCAGCAGCAGCCGGGCCTCTCCCACGGTGATGACCGAGCCGGTCACCAGCACACCGGCCCCGGAGAATTCGCCCTCGTCCTCGGCGAGCGTGATCGCCGCCTCCAGCGCGTCGTCCAGCCGCGGCTCGACCTGCACCCGGTCCTCGCCGAACACCTCGACGGCGAGCGCGGCCAGTTCGTCCACGTCCATCGCGCGGTGCGTGGAATTGCGGGTGACGACCACCTCGGCGAAGACCGGCTCGAAGGCTTCGAGCAGCCCGCGTACGTCCTTGTCGCCGCTCGGGCCGACGACACCGACCAGGTGCGTGAAGCCGAACGCCTCGCCGACCGCGGCCGCCGCGGCCGTCGCACCGGCCGGATTGTGCGCGGCGTCCAGCACCACGGTGGGGCTGCGGCGCACCACTTCGAGCCGGCCCGGCGAGGTGACGGCGGCGAACGCGCCGCGCACCGTGTCCAGGTCCAGCGTGCGGGCGTGCACGCTGCCGATGCCGAAGAACGCCTCGACGGCGGCGAGCGCGACCGCCGCGTTGCGCGCCTGGTGCTCACCGTGCAGCGGCAGGAAGACCTGTTCGTACGTGCCGCCGAGGCCGCGCAGCGTCAGCAGCTGGCCGCCGACGGCGACCTCGCGGTGCACGACGCCGAATTCCATGCCCTCGCGGGCGACCGTGGCGTCCACCTCGACGGCCCGCTTGAGCAGTGTCTGGGCCGCGTCGGCGGGCTGTTGCGCCAGGACGGCGGTGGCGTCCTTCTTGATGATGCCGCTCTTCTCCACCGCGATCTCGCCCGGCGTGTGGCCGAGCCGGTCGGTGTGGTCGAGCGCGATCGGGGTGACGACGGCGACCTGGCCGTCCACCACATTGGTGGCGTCCCAGCCGCCGCCCATGCCGACCTCGACGACCGCGACGTCCACCGGCGCGTCCGCGAAGGCCGCGTAGGCCATGCCGGTGAGCACCTCGAAGAAGGACAGCCGGTGCGGCTGGGCGTCGTCCACCATGCCGACGAAGGGCTGGATGTCGCGGTAGGTCTCGATGAACTTCTCGGCGGAGATCGGGGCGCCGTCCAGGCTGATCCGCTCGGTGACGGACTGCACGTGCGGGCTGGTGTAGCGGCCGGTGCGCAGCTCGAAGGAGAGCAGCAGCCGCTCGATCATCCGGGCGGTGCTGGTCTTGCCGTTGGTGCCGGTGATGTGGATCGACGGGTAGGCGCGCTGCGGCTCGCCGAGCACGTCCATCAGCGCGGCGATCCGGTCGAGCGACGGCTCCAGCTTCGTCTCGGGCCAGCGGCCGAGCAGCTCCTCCTCGACCTCCCGCAGTTCCCGGTCGACGGCGGGGTCGGCGGGCCGGGCCGGGACGTCGTCCTCGGCCGCGGTCGGGCTGACGCCGGCGCGCAGCGTACGGCTGCCCGCCTCGATGACCGCCATGTCGACGTCGCGGACCCCGCCGTCGCCGGACCCGTCCTGTTCGTCGGGGTCGTACGCGTCGTCCGGACCGTACGCGTCGTCGGGGCCGTCGGGGCCGGCGTCGGCAAATCGGGAGTTGTCGCTCACGGCGACCAGTCTACGGAGCCGGTGGGCGGACACGGTCACGGGCCCGGACCGCGTGCTGCGGTCCGGGCCCGTGCCCCGGTAAGCGTGCCGTGCCCCGGTGAGCGTGCCGTACCGGCGATCCCCCGGATCAGCCCGCGGGCAGGGCCGCGATCTGGGCGGTGATCCGGGCGATGTCGGCCTCGGCGGTCGCCAGCCGGGTCCGGATCTTGGCGACGACCGGCTCGGGCGCCTTGCCGAGGAACGCCTCATTGCCGAGCTTCTTCTCGGCGTCGGCCTTCTCCTTCTCGGCCAGCCCCAGGTCCTTGGTGAGCCGCTTCCGCTCGGCCGCCACGTCGATCGTGCCGGACAGGTCCAGGGCGACGGTGGCGCCCGCGACGGGCAGCGTCGCGGTGGCGTGGAAGCCCTCGCCCGCGGGCTGGAGGCGCAGCACCTGGCGGATGGCGTCCTCGTGCGGCGCCAGCAGCGTCTCCCCCAGCGTCAGCACCGCCGGGACCTTCTGGCCGGGCTGGAGGCCCTGGTCGGAGCGGAAGCGGCGGACCTCGGTGACGACCCGCTGGACCTCGGCGATCTCCGCCTCGGCGGCCGCGTCCCGGAAGCCGCTGTCGCGCGGCCAGTCCGCGATCACCAGGGACTCGCCGCCGGTCAGCGTCGTCCACAGCGTCTCGGTGACGAAGGGGACGACCGGGTGCAGCAGCCGCAGCATCACGTCCAGGACCTCGCCGAGGACCCGCCCGGAGACCCGGGCGCCGTCGCCGCCGGCGAAGAAGACCGTCTTGGACAGCTCCACGTACCAGTCGAAGACCTCGTCCCACGCGAAGTGGTAGAGCGCGTCGCTGAGCTTCGCGAACTGGTAGTCCTCGTAGAAGGCGTCGACCTCGGCGACCACCGCGTTGAGCCGGGACAGGATCCAGCGGTCGGTGGCGGACATCTCCGCCGGGGCGGGCAGCGGCCCGTCGACCGTGGCGCCGTTCATCAGCGCGAAGCGGGTGGCGTTCCAGATCTTGTTGGCGAAATTACGGGACGCCTTGACCCAGTCCTCGCCGATCGGCACGTCCGCGCCCGGGTTGGCGCCGGTGGCCAGGGTGAAGCGGACGGCGTCCGAGCCGTACGCGTCCATCCAGTCCAGCGGGTCCACCGAGTTGGGGTTGGACTTGGACATCTTCTTGCCGAACTCGTCGCGGACCAGGCCGGTCAGCGCGATGGTGTGGAAGGGCGCGACGCCGTCCATCGCGTACAGGCCGAACATCATCATCCGGGCGACCCAGAAGAAGATGATGTCGTGGCCGGTGAGCAGGACGTCGGTCGGGTAGAACTTCTCCAGGTCCGGGGTCCGTTCGGGCCAGCCGAGGGTGGAGAACGGCCACAGGCCGGAGGAGAACCAGGTGTCCAGGACATCCGCGTCCTGCGTCCAGCCCTCGCCCTCCGGGACCTCCTCGTCGGGTCCGACGCAGATCTGCTCGCCGTTCGGCCCGTACCAGACGGGGATGCGGTGGCCCCACCACAACTGGCGTGAGATGCACCAGTCGTGCATGTTGTCGACCCAGTCGAAGTACCGCTTCTCCATCTCCTTGGGGTGGATCGTCACCCGGCCGTCGCGGACCGCGTCACCCGCGGCCTTCGCCAGCGGCTCGACCTTGACCCACCACTGGAGCGACAGCCGCGGCTCGACGGTGGTCTTGCAGCGCGAGCAGTGGCCGACGGAGTGGACGTACGGGCGCTTCTCGGCGACGATCCGGCCCTGTTCGCGCAGCGCCTCGACGATCGCGGAGCGCGCCTCGAAGCGGTCCAGGCCCTGGAACGGGCCGGGGATGGTGATCACCGCGCGCTCGTCCATGATCGTCAGCGACTCCAGGCCGTGCCGCTGGCCGATCGCGAAGTCGTTGGGGTCGTGCGCGGGCGTCACCTTGACCGCGCCGGTGCCGAACTCCGGGTCGACGTGCGTGTCCGCGACGACCGGGATCGTCCGGTCGGTGAGCGGCAGCTTGATCCGCTTGCCGACCAGGTGCGCGTAGCGCGCGTCGTCCGGGTGGACCGCGACGGCGGTGTCGCCGAGCATCGTCTCGACCCGGGTGGTCGCGACGACGACGGTGTCCTCGCCCTCGCCGTACTTCAGCGAGACCAGCTCGCCGTCGTCGTCCTGGTAGTCGACCTCGATGTCGGACAGCGCCGTCATGCAGCGCGGGCACCAGTTGATGATCCGCTCGGCCCGGTAGATCAGGCCGTCGTCGTAGAGCTTCTTGAAGATGGCCCGGACGGCCCGCGACAGGCCCTCGTCCATGGTGAAGCGCTCACGGGACCAGTCGACACCGTCGCCGAGGCGGCGCATCTGGCCGAGGATCCGGCCGCCGTACTCCTCTTTCCACTGCCAGACCCGCTCGACGAACGCCTCGCGCCCGATGTCGTGCCGGGACTTGCCCTCCTCGGCGAGCTGCTGCTCCACCTTGTTCTGGGTGGCGATGCCCGCGTGGTCCATGCCCGGCAGCCACAGCGACTCGTAGCCCTGCATCCGCTTGCGGCGGGTGAGGGCGTCCATCAGCGTGTGCTGGAAGGCGTGGCCCAGGTGGAGGCTGCCCGTGACGTTCGGCGGCGGGATGACGATGGTGTACGGGGGACGCTCGCTCTTGGCGTCCGCCTCGAAGTAACCGCGCTCCACCCAGCGCTCGTACAGCGCCCCCTCTACCTCGGCCGGCGCGTACGTGGTCGGCAGTTCAGGGGTGCTGTGCGGCCCGCGGTCGGGGCTCTGCTGAGAGTTGTCGGTCACGGCACGATTCTACGGGGGCGGACCATCCCGTTACGAATCCGTATCGCCCCCGCTGTAAGAACCCGATAAAGGATCCGCGAGGATGGTCCGACGGTCGTTAACGGAGGGGACCACCAGACATGAGTTACAACCAGCCGCCGCCGAACCCGTACGGGCAGCAGCCCCCGCAGGGCGGCTACGGGCAGCCCCAGCCGCCCCAGCAGGGCGGATACGGCCAGCCGCCGCAGGCACCGTACGGCCAGCAGCAGGGCCAGCCCGGTTACGGCTACCCGCAGCAGGGCCAGCCGCCACACGCGCCGTACGGCCAGGTGCCGCCGCAGCAGCCCGGCTACGGCTACGGCCAGCCGCCGGTGCCGCCGCAGGGCGGCGGTTCGGGCAAGCGCACCGGGATCATTGTGGGCGCCGTGGTGGCGCTGGTGGCGATCGGCGCCGGCGTCTTCTTCGTCACCAAGGGCGGTGACGACGACAAGGGCGGCAGCGGCTCGGTCAAGAACGACGGCAAGCAGTACAAGCTGATCACGCCGGACACCGTCGCGGGCACGTACACCAAGAGCAAGGACGGCAGCGGCTCCAGCGACGGCTTCGACGACGACGATGTCACCCTGCTCAAGGGCCTCGGCGTCTCCAACCCGACGAAGGTCTCCGCCGGTTACACCAGCGGTTCCGAACTGACCGGCAAGCTGCTCCAGTTCAGCGGCGTGTACGGCAAGGTCGCCGACCCGCAGAAGGTGGTCGACGGCATGTTCGCCGACCTCAAGAAGCAGGCGAGCAAGGACTCCGGCTCCGACAGCGGCAAGACCGAGCTGATCGGCAGCCCGCAGACGGTCAAGCCGGCCGGCATGGACGACGCCGTCATGAAGTGCCAGAGCACCAAGTACACCGAGGGCACCAAGTCGTTCACCACGCCGATCTGCCTGTGGGCCGACTACAGCACCGTCGGCTACACGCTGCCGATCGACCTGACGGTGGCCGCCACCGGGTCCGGTGACGGCATGCCGATCAACGACGCGGCCGAACTGACCGCGAAGGTACGGCACGACGTGCGGGTGCCGCTCAACTGACCGCGGGCGCACGACGCGTACGGCGCACGACGCGTACGACGCATGGCACGTACGGCGTACGGCGCGTGCGGAGCGCATACGAAAGGGGGCGCCCGGAAGAACCGGGCGCCCCCTTCGTGCTGTTGCCGCCTGCTGTTGTCGCGCGGTGAGCGCTACGCGCTCTTCTGCTCGCCCTTGCCGACGATGCGCGGCTCGCGCGGCACCAGCGTCGGGTTGACGTTGGAGTGCACGACATCGGCCGTGATGACGACGCGGGCCACGTCCTTGCGGGACGGCACCTCGTACATCACCGACTGGAGGACTTCCTCCATGATGGCCCGCAGGCCCCGCGCGCCGGTCTGCCGCAGGATCGCCTGGTCGGCGATGGCCTCCAGTGCCGCGTGCTCGAACTCCAGCTCCACACCGTCGAGTTCGAAGAGTTTTTGATACTGCTTCACCAGCGCGTTGCGCGGCTCGACGAGAATCTGCAGCAGCGCCTCGCGGTCCAGGTTGTGCACGCTGGTGATCACCGGGAGCCGGCCGATGAACTCCGGGATCATCCCGAACTTCACCAGGTCCTCCGGCATGATCTCGGAGAACTGGTCCGCCATGTTCAGTTCGCGCTTGGAGCGGATCGTCGCGCCGAAGCCGATGCCCTTGGCACCCGCGCGGGACTCGATGATCTTCTCCAGACCCGCGAAGGCGCCGCCCACGATGAACAGCACGTTCGTGGTGTCGATCTGGATGAACTCCTGGTGCGGGTGCTTGCGTCCGCCCTGCGGCGGCACCGACGCCGTCGTGCCCTCCAGGATC
Organism: Actinacidiphila alni; assembly: GCF_900112845.1. Lineage (GTDB taxonomy): Bacteria > Actinomycetota > Actinomycetes > Streptomycetales > Streptomycetaceae > Actinacidiphila > Actinacidiphila alni. The sequence goes on along the minus strand of NZ_FONG01000016.1, from coordinate 125,453 downwards.
TTCAGCAGGGCCTGCTGCACGCCCTCGCCGGAGACGTCCCGGGTGATCGACGGATTCTCGCTCTTGCGGGCGACCTTGTCGATCTCGTCGATGTAGATGATCCCCGTCTCGGCCTTCTTGACGTCGTAGTCCGCCGCCTGGATCAGCTTCAGCAGGATGTTCTCGACGTCCTCGCCCACGTAGCCGGCCTCGGTGAGGGCGGTCGCGTCGGCGATGGCGAACGGTACGTTCAGCATGCGGGCCAGGGTCTGCGCCAGCAGCGTCTTGCCCGAGCCGGTGGGGCCGAGCAGCAGGATGTTGGACTTGGCCAGCTCGATCGCGTCGTCATGACCGCGGTTGCCGCTCTCACCCGCCTGGACCCGCTTGTAGTGGTTGTACACCGCGACCGACAGGGCCTTCTTCGCGGGCGTCTGACCGACCACGTAGCCCTCGAGGAACTCGTAGATCTCCCGCGGCTTGGGCAGATCCTCCCAGCGCACCTCGGAGGACTCCGCCAGCTCCTCCTCGATGATCTCGTTGCAGAGATCGATGCACTCGTCGCAGATGTACACACCCGGGCCTGCGATGAGCTTCTTCACCTGCTTCTGGCTCTTTCCGCAGAATGAGCACTTCAGCAGGTCGCCGCCGTCACCGATGCGTGCCACGAGGTAGTTCCCCTTCGCCTGGGATCCGCCGGGATCAACGGAACCTGGTGCTTCTCTCATCGACGGTACCTTGCCGCGCCCCCCGTGTGGGCCCCCCTTGGACGTACTCGCTGCGCGGAGTCCGAGGAGGGCCGCTCACGCGACCGGTCCGTTGTCCGACTGTGTTCAGACCGTCACGGCGTTCTTACGGGTGGAGACGATCTGGTCCACCAGGCCGTACGCCAGGGATTCCTCAGCGGTGAGGATCTTGTCGCGCTCGATGTCGTCGCGGATCTGCTCGATCGGCGTCGTGGAGTGCTTGGCCAGCATCTCCTCGAGCTGCTGCCGCATCCGGATGATCTCGTTGGCGGCGATCTCCAGGTCGGAGACCTGACCGCGGCCGGTCTCGCTGTACGGCTGGTGGATCAGCACCCGCGCGTTCGGCAGCGCCATCCGCTTGCCGGGGCTGCCCGCGGCCAGCAGCACGGCCGCGGCGGACGCCGCCTGGCCCATGCAGACCGTCTGGATGTCGGGCTTGACGAACTGCATCGTGTCGTAGATCGCCGTCAGCGCCGTGAAGGAGCCGCCGGGGCTGTTGATGTAGACCGAGATGTCCCGGTCGGGGTCCATCGACTCCAGGCACAGCAGCTGCGCCATGACGTCGTTGGCCGACGCGTCGTCGATCTGCACGCCGAGGAAGATCACGCGCTCCTCGAAGAGCTTCGCGTACGGGTCGTACTCGCGCACACCCTGCGAGGTGCGCTCGACGAAGCGCGGGATGACGTAGCGGGCCTCGGCGCCGAACACGCCGGGCCGCTCGGCCTCGGTGCGCTCGTACAGGCCGCTGCCGGGGAAGTTCATGCTGTTCACGTCCACCGTCCTGGTGATGATGCTCGAAGCTGGGAGTTCGGCCGCCGGGTCCGGCCCTGGCACGGGCCCGGGCGGTTGTGCCGGGCCCGAGCCCTGTGCGTGGCCTCAGGCCCCGGTGCCGCCACCGCCCGGAACCTCCGCGGCGGACAGCATGACCCCGTCCAGCAGGCCGTACTCCTTGGCCTCCTCGGCGGAGAACCAGCGGTCGCGGTCGGAGTCCTTGGTGATCTGGTCGAAGGTCTGCCCGGAGTGCTGGGCGATCAGCTCGGCCATCCGGCGCTTGGTGTGCAGCAGCTGCTCGGCCTGGATCTTGATGTCGGTGGCGCTGCCGCCGAGGCCCGCGGAGGGCTGGTGCATCAGGATGCGGGTGTTCGGCAGTGCGAAGCGCTTGCCCGGGGTGCCCGCGGTCAGCAGGAACTGGCCCATCGAGGCGGCCATGCCCATCGCGATCGTGACGACGTCGTTCTTGATGAACTGCATCGTGTCGTAGATCGCCATGCCGGCGGTCACCGAGCCGCCGGGGCTGTTGATGTAGAGGTAGATGTCCTTGTCCGGGTCCGCGGCCAGCAGGAGCAGCTGGGCGGTGATCTTGTTGGCGATGTCATCGTCGACCGCCTGGCCGAGGAAGATGATTCGCTCGCCGAGCAGTCGGTTGTAGACCTGGTCGCCGAGGCCACCGAGGGTCGGCTCGCCGGCGGCGGAAGGCATCGGAGTCGTCACGTATCCACCTGCTCGTTGTCGGACGGCCGTGGAGCCGTCACAGGGTCTTCGTCCGGGCCGGGGCGACCACCTTCGGCGGCGTACCCCCACCCTCCTACTTGTGGACCCTAACGCGCAGGTGGGGCCCAGCAATCCCCTACGCGGAACTGTTCGCTGTCAGCGCAGGGTCGCTGCCGCTGGGGAGAAAGGGTGTTTTTAAAGGGGCGCGGGGAACTGCGCGCCCAGCCCCCACCGGGCCGGTGGTCCGAAGACAACCGATCTGCCCCGCCGGGGCCGGTGGTGACGTGCGGCCGACATCGTGGCCGCTCGCGCAGTTCCCCGCGCCCCTTCGGGGCGCTGCTCGGTCAGGACTGCTCGACAACCTCGGCGGCGGGCGTTTCGTCCGCGCTCTCGACGGCTTCGCCGTCTTCCTCGTCGTCCTCCAGGTCGACCGTCTCACCGTTGGTGTCGGTGACCTTGACGGACTCCACGACCACCGCGAGGGCCTTGCCGCGGGCGACCTCGCCGACGAGCATCGGGACCTGGCCGCCCTCGACGACGGCCTGGGCGAACTGGTCCGGGGACATCCCGGAGGTCGCCGCACGGCGCATGAGGTGCTCGGTCAGCTCTTCCTGGTTGACGGAGAGCTTCTCCTTGTTGACCAGCTCGTCCAGCAGGAACTGGGTCTTGATGCCCTTGACCGCCTGGGCCTCCAGCTCGGCGTCGTACTCCTCGCGCGTCTTGCCCTCGCGCTCCAGGTACGTCTCCCAGGTCAGCCCCATCTGCGGGAACTGGTGGTGCTCCAGGTTGTGCGTACGGGTCTCGATCTCGTCCTTGAGCAGCTTCTCGGGGATCGGCACCTCGGCCAGCTCGATCAGCGCGTCCAGGACCTTCTCCTGCGCGGCGGTCGCCTGGTCGTACTGCTTCATCCGCTCCAGCCGCGTACGGCTGTCGGCGCGCAGCTCCTCAAGGGTGTCGAACTCGCTCGCGAGCTGCGCGAAGTCGTCGTTCAGCTCGGGCAGTTCACGGGCCTGCACGTCGGAGACCTCGACCTTGACCTCGGCGGAGCTGCCGGCGGCGGAGCCGCCCTTCAGCTCGGAGGTGAAGGTGGCGGAGCCGCCCGCCTCCAGGCCGATGACGGCCTCGTCGATGCCGTCCAGCAGCTGGCCGGAACCGATGGTGTAGCTGACGCCCTTGGCGACGCCGTCCTCCAGCACCTCGCCGTCGACCGACGCCTCCAGGTCGACGATCACGACGTCGCCGTCGGCGGCGGCGCGCTCGACCGTGGTGGTCGAGGCGAAGCGGTCGCGGAGCTGCTCGATGGACTTGTCGATGTCCTCGTCCGTGACCTCGATCGCGTCCACGACGACCTCGATGCCGGAGTAGTCCGGGATCTCGATCGCGGGGCGGATGTCCACCTCGGCGGTGAACTTCAGCTCGTCGCCGTCGTTGAACTCGGTGATGTCGACGTCGGGCTGCCCGAGCACGTTCAGCTCGCCCTCGTTGACCGCCTCCGTGTAGAACTTCGGCAGCGCGTCGTTGATGGCCTCTTCGAGGACCGCGCCACGGCCGAACCGCTGGTCGATGACGCGCGCAGGGATCTTGCCCTTGCGGAAGCCCGGCACCGTGACCTGCTGGTTGATCTTCTTGTACGCCGCGTCGAGGCTGGGCTTGAGCTCCTCGAAGGGCACCTCGACAGTGAGTCGAACCCGGGTCGGGTTCAGAGTCTCGACGGCGCTCTTCACGGTTGGGTCTCCTTGGGGGCTTTACGTTGATGGGGGCGGCCGGTCGTTCGCATCGTCCGGATCGTCCGGTGATGTGTCCGGCGAGCAGTGCGCGGCATGCCGCGTGCTCGACCGCCAGCGGCCCATCCTACCGGTATCACAATGCGCACGGTCCGGGCCGTACGACCCCGGCAGGCCGGATCGCCCCGGAACCGCGGAACTGCTGGTCGGGGTGGCCGGATTCGAACCGACGGCCTTCCGCTCCCAAAGCGGACGCGCTACCAAGCTGCGCCACACCCCGCTGGTGCGACACGTAGAGTACATGTCCCCGTACGCGCGGGCAGCCGGTATTCCCCCGCCGGTTCACCGGTTCGACCGGCTACTATCCGATGTGCCACAATCGCTGACGCATCGCACTCCCGCGGGCGTAGCTCAATGGTAGAGCCCTAGTCTTCCAAACTAGCTACGCGGGTTCGATTCCCGTCGCCCGCTCCACGGCCTCCGGCCCGGTCCGCACCTGTGACCGGCGACCGGGGGCTTTTTCGTGCGCCCTGCGCCACCGTGGGGGGCGCTCAGTCGACCGGGACGCCGCGGGGGGACTTGATGCGCTTCATGATCATTTGGGAGTTGACGTCGCTGACGCCCGGGAGGGCGATGAGCTGGTCGGTCCAGAAGCGTTCGTAGGCGTCGGAGTCGGCGACGGCGATGCGCAGGAGGCAGCCGGGGGCGCCGTAGAGGCGGTAGGCCTCGACGACGTCGGGGGTGGAGCGGACCTCGGCCTCGAAGGCGGCGACGGAGTCGCGGTCGCGGCGGACCTCGACGGAGGCGAAGACCTCGAAGCCGCGGCCGACGGCGGCAGGGGCGACCACCGCGCGGTAGGTCTCGATCACCCCGTCGTCCTCGAGCTGGCGTACCCGGCGCAGGCACGGGGAAGGGGTGAGGCCGACCCGCTGGGCCAGTTCCTGGTTGCTCAGCCGGCCGTCGGCCTGGAGTTCGCGCAAGATTCGTCTGTCGATGGCGTCCATCGTGGCAGTATCCACCACTCTCTGGCCGAATACCGATGAGTTCGAGCAATCATATGTCAGTTCTACGCGCATATCATTGCACCGGGTGGAGAATGGGTAAGTGTCACCCCGAAGAGTGGGGACACCGGACGCGCGCCATCGGAGGCGAAATCATCGTGCGACACGTCGTGGTCATCAGCACCGGGGGCACCATCGCCAGCCGATGGCAGGGCGACGGGTACGCGGCGGAGGCGGCCGGGCAGGAGGTGCTCGCCGCGGGCGCGGTGCCCGAGGGCGTCGACGTACGGGTCGTGGACCTGTTCACCGTCAACAGCTCACGGCTGACCACCGACCACCAGCTGCGGCTGCTGCACACCGTGCACGACGTGCTGGCCGATCCGGCGGTGGACGGCATCGTGGTCACCCACGGCACCGACACCCTGGAGGAGTCCGCCTTCTTCCTCGACCTCTTCCACGCCGACCGCCGCCCGGTGGTCTTCACCGGCGCGCAGAAGCCGCTGGACGCGCCGGACGGCGACGCGGCGGGCAACCTCTACGACGCGCTGCTGACCGCGGCCACCGGCCGCGACATCGGCGCGGTCATCGTCTTCGCGGGCCAGGTCTACGCCGCCCGCGGCACCGTCAAGCAGCACACCGTGGACGCGCACGCCTTCGGCGCCCCGGACGGACTGCCGCTGGGCCGGGTCGAGTTCGGCCGGGTGACCTGGGGCCGGCGCCGGCCGCGCCCGGCGCCGCTGCCGATGCCCGAGCCCGGTGCCGTACCGCCGCGGGTGGACATCCTCACCCACCACAGCGACGGCGACACGGTGCTCTTCGAGGCCTCGCTGGCCGCCGGCGCCCGCGGCGTCGTCGTGGTCGGCACGGGCGCGGGGAACGCGAATCCGCAGGTCGCGGAGGCGGTGCGGAAGGCGACCGCGAACGGGGTGCTGGTCGCGGTCAGCACGCGGGTCGCGGCGGGCGCGGTGGCGCCGCTCTACACCGGCGGCGGCGCGGTGGACCTGGTGGCGGCCGGCGGCCTGCTGGCGGGCACTCTGCGCCCGGGCCAGGCCAGGATCGCGGTGCTCGCGGCGCTGCTCGCGCGGCCGGTCACCGCGAGCGGGATCGACGGGACCGAGGGCGCCGACGGTACGGATGCGGCCGACGCCGCCGCGACCCTGCGGGACATCCTCGAAGCGGCCCCGCAGGCGCTGCCCGCGTCAGAGCTTTATCTGGTTGATGGTGTCGGCAAGTGACGTCAGGAAACGGTTGACCGACGGCGCCATGTTCGTCGAGGCGAGGAAGAAGCCGAAGAGGGCGGCGACTATGGCGGGGCCGACCTTGATCGACTTCCCCCGGATCATGACCACCAGGATGATCGCGAGCAACAGCACTACGGACAGGGAGATGGCCACAGCGGTTCACTTCCTCTTCACGGTACGCCTCGCCGGTCCGGGAGCCATGGGCCGCGCCCCCGCCTCGCCCGGTCCCATGGTGCCACCGGGGACCGACAGTTGGACCCGAAGGCCCATAGTCCCATTCCCGTAGGTCAGTTCCCGCACACCACGAACGGTCAGTCCCTGGACACGATCAGTAGTGCCCGGTCGTCGTTGACGTCCTTGGCGACCGCCTCGATCAACCGCCGTGCCGCGCCCCGGAATCCGGTCGCCACGAAGCGGTCCGCCTCGCCGATCAGCCGGTCGATGCCCTCGGCGATGTCCTTGTCCGGCGTCTCCACCAGGCCGTCGGTGAACAGCATCAGCACGTCGCCGGAGCGCAACGTCCCCTTGACGCCGTGGAATTCGGCGCCGTCGTAGACACCGAGCAGCGGGCCCTCCGCAGCCTTCTCCTCCCAGCGGCCGGAACCCGCGTGCAGTTGTACCCCTGGGAGGTGCCCCGCGGACAGCAGTTCGTAGTCGCCGCTCTCCAGGTCCAGCACCAGGTGCACCGAGGTGGCGAAGCCCTCGTCCCAGTTCTGCCGCAGCAGGTAACCGTTGGCGGCGGTGAGGAAGTTGTGCGGCGGCAGCGAGCCGAGCAGGCCCCCGAAGGCACCGGACAGCAGCAGCGAACGCGAGGCGGCGTCCATGCCCTTGCCGGAGACGTCGGTGAGCACCGCCTCCAGTGTCCGGCCGCCCACCGAACCACGGGTGGCCACCACGAAGTCGCCGGAGAAGGACTGGCCGCCGGCCGGGCGCAGCGCCATCTCGGCGTGCCAGCCCGCGGGCAGCCGCGGCAGCCTGCTCTGCACCCGGAGACGTTCCCTGAGGTCGAAGAGCATGGTGTGGCCGCCCCGCCACGGCACCCCGACCCGCGCCCTGAACTGCGCGATGACCAGGCCGGCCAGCGCCACCGCGGTGACGATCAGCACCGTGCCGGGCGTCACCCGCGCCGGGCCCTCCCGGTACGGGCCGAGCGCCGCGGACTCGGCGACCAGCGCGACGGCGGAGGCCGCGTAGAGCAGCAGCAGGCTGGACGGGCGCAGCAGCAGGCCGCCCAGCAGGATCGGCAGCACCAGGGCGCTCGGCGGGCACCAGACGGGCACGCACACCGTGGTGTACGCCAGCGCGGGCACCGACAGGATCAGCACCGTGAGACCGACCCAGTCGGAGGCGCCGCCGCGGAAGTAGTCGACACCGGCCCGGCGCACGCCGAGCCGGGCCCGGTGCAGCCCTCTGCGCCACCGCGGCCCGAACCCCTCGCCCGCCACGCCCTTTGCCATGTCTTGGCGACCCTATCGACCGATCCGCCGGCCGTGGAGGCCGGATACCCCCCGAGCTGCCGCGGGGGCGGTGGAAATACGTTCGCCCGATGACCGCGCGGCTGGTAGGCAGGCCCTATGACGACGCAGACGCGGGTACTTGAGCCGGAGCATTGGGACGAGTTCTACGACCGTCTGGAGCGTGCTTTCGGCGGTCCCGCCGACCACGCCGAGGAGCGGGAGCTGTGGCGCGGTCTGACCGAGACCGAGCGGTCGCTCGCGGTGTGGGACGACCGTGGGATCGTCGGCACGGCGGGCGCCTTCTCGTTCCGGATGACGCTGCCCGGCGGCTCCCTGCTGCCCGTCGCCGGCGTGACCATGGTCAGCGTCCAGCCCACCCACCGCCGCCGCGGCGTCCTCACCTCGATGATGCGCAGGCAGCTCGACGACGTGCACGAGGGCCCGGAGCCGGTCGCCGTCCTCACCGCGTCCGAGCCCGCGATCTACGGCCGGTTCGGCTACGGCACCGCCACCCTCCAGATGCGCGGCGACATCGACACCACCAGGACCTTCGTCAGGGAACTGCCGGGCATGGACGCGGTACGGCTGCGGCTGGTCACGCCCGAGGCCGCCCGCGAGGCGTGCGAGGCCGTCTACGCGCGGCTGGTGCCGGACCGCGCCGGCATGCTCGCCCGGCAGCCCGGCTGGGACCGCCAGGCGCTGCTCGACCCGCCGTCCGGCCGCGACGGCGCGAGCCCGATGACGTGCGTGCTGGCCGAGGTCGACGGCGAGGTACGGGGCTACGCGCGGTACGCGGTGAAGCTGGACTGGAGCCCCGCGGGCCCGGACAACATCGTCAAGCTGAGCGACATCGACGCACTCGACCCGGTGACGTACGCGGCGCTGTGGCGCTATCTCACCTCCATCGACCTCTCCTCGCGGATCTCCTTCTGGAACAAGCCGGTCGACGACCCGCTGCTGCACCTGTTCTCCGACGTGCGCCGCTGCCGGCTGAGCTTCCGCGACAGCCTGCACGTCCGGCTGGTGGACCTCGGCGAGGCGCTCGAAGCGCGCACGTACACCGCCCCGGTGGACGTGGTGTTCGAGGTCGAGGACGCCTTCTGCCCCTGGAACGCCGGGCGTTGGCGGCTGTCCGGCGACGCCAAGGGCGCGACCTGCGCGCGGACCACCGATCCGGCCGATCTGGCGCTGTCGGTCAAGGAGTTGGGCGCGGCCTATCTGGGCGGCTCGACGCTGCGGGCACAGGCCGCAGCCGGGCTGGTGCGGGACGCACGGCCGGGCGCGCTGGCCGAGGCGTCCACCGCCTTCGCCGGTGATGTGCAGCCGTGGCTGCCGCACGGCTTCTGATTCCTCCGGTACGGCCTCAGCCGTGGTGCCCGGGCTGGCAGACCGGGCACCAGAAGAGATTGCGGGCCGCGAGGGGCTGCGTACGGATCTCGCCGCCGCACACCAGACAGGGCTGACCGGTGCGGCGGTAGACGTACACCTCGCCGCCGTGGTCGTCCTTGCGCGGCGGGCGGCCCATCGCCTCCGGCTCGTGCTCGGGTCGCACGGTGTCGATCCGGTTGGTCCGCACGCCCTCGCGCATCAGCGTCACCAGATCGGACCACATCGCGTCCCAGGTTTCGCGCGGCAGTTCGCGCCCCGGCAGGAACGGGTCGACGCCGTGCCGGAACAGCACCTCCGCGCGGTAGACGTTGCCGACGCCCGCGATCACCTTCTGGTCCATCAGCAGCGCCGCGACGCTGATCCGGGAGCGGGACAGCCGCCGCCACACCGCGTCCGGGCCGTCGTCCGGCCGCAGCGGGTCAGGGCCGAGCCGGTCGTGTATCGCCCGCTTCTCCGGCTCCGTGATCAGCTCGCACGCCGCCGGGCCGCGCAGGTCCGCCCAGTGCGCGCCGTTGGCCAGCCGCAGCCGTACGGTCCCGGTCGCGGGCGGCGCCTTGCCGTCGCCGAAGGTGACCTTGCCGATCAGGCCGAGGTGGACGTGCACCCATCCGGTGGCACCGAAGCCGAGGAAAAGGTGCTTGCCGTGCGCCTCGGTGCCCGTCATGACCTGGCGGTCCAGCAGCGCGGCGCTGTCGGAGAACTTGCCCTGCGGGCTGCTCGCGCGGACCGTCCGGCCGCCGAACCGGTCCCGGTGGTCGGCGGCCAGCCGGTGGATCGTGTGCCCTTCCGGCATCGTCGTACGTCAGCCCCGCGCGTCCGGGTGCCCGGCGGGCAGCGGCGGAAGGTCGCCGGTCGCCTCGTACGCCGTCAGCATGTCGATACGGCGCTGGTGGCGCTCCTCCTGCGAGTACGGGGTGCTCAGGAAGATCTCCACGAATTTCGTGGCCTCCTCCTCGGTGTGCATCCGGCCGCCCACGCTCAGCACATTGGCGTCGTTGTGCTCCCGGGCCAGCGCCGCCGTCTGCTCGCTCCACGCCAGCGCCGCGCGCACGCCCTTCACCTTGTTCGCCGCGATCTGCTCGCCGTTGCCCGAGCCGCCGATCACGATTCCCAGGGTGCCCGGGTCGGCGGCGGTGCGCTCGGCCGCGCGCAGGCAGAACGGCGGGTAGTCGTCCACCGCGTCGTAGATGTGCGGACCGCAGTCCACGGGCTCGTGCCCGTGGGCGGACAGCCACTCCACGAGGTGGTTCTTGAGGTCGAAGCCGGCGTGGTCGGAGCCGAGATATACGCGCATGCGGCAAGTCTCCCACTTGGGGTAGCCGCACTCACGCCGGGTGCGCTTCGGCGCGCGGGCGGTAGGGGGTGCCCCTTTAGGGGCGCGGGGAACTGCGCGCTCAGGCCACGCGCGCCTTCAGGCGAAAAACCGCCCCCAGCGGGGCAGACGCTGTTGTTTTGCGACCACCGGCCCGGTGGGGGCGGGCCGCGCAGTTCCCCGCGCCCCTAACGAACCGCACTCCGCAGGAGATCAGGCATCCTCCTCCGCAGAGGTGCGGGTACGAGGGGCTTGCCCCTCGGGAGGGGGGTCAGCGGGTGAGGCGCCAGGCCGCGGGAAGGAGGGCCATCGCGAGGATGGACTTGAGAGCGTCGCCGAGAAGGTAGGGGCGAAGGCCGAGGGAGACGGCCTGGGAGGCCGAGAGGTGGGCGGAGGCGGCGAGGTAGGGCACGCCCACGGCGTAGATCGCGGCCGAGCCGAGGACCATGACACCGGCCGTGCGGAGCACGGTACGGTCACCGCCGCGCCGCGCAAGAGCACCGACCATCGTGGCGGCCACGATCATCCCGAGGATGTACCCGAAGCTCGGCATGGACCAGCCGGAGGCCCCCTCGGAGAACCAGGGCAGGCCCGCGACGCCGGCGGCGGCGTAGAGGGCGAGCGAGGCGAAGCCGCGCCGCGCCCCGAGCGAGGTACCCACGAGAAGAGCGGCGAAGGTCTGCCCGGTCACCGGGACGGGCGAGCCGTGCACCGGAACGGAGAGCTGGGCGGCGAGCCCGGTGAGCACGGCGCCGCCGACGACGAGCGCGATGTCGCGGGCCCGGGAGGCGGGCAGCAGATCGGCCAGGACGGTTCCGGGGGCCTTGAAGCCGGCAGCAGAACCAGCAGCAGCGGTGCTCATCGGTACTCCGCGAGGGGTGAGTTCGGTCGGGGACACCGTGACGCTAGCGCAGCGGTCGAGCATGATCATCGTAGGAAGCGCACAACACCGCGAGCGACCGGTTGGAGACTTCCGTGCAGCGTCAAGCTACCCGAGGACGCCGCGGGCCCGGGGAGTTTCAGCAGGTCGCGTGAGCCATCTCACGTCCGTGACGGCGATCGGGGCGGACCCGTACGGATCCGCCCCGGCCGCCGTAGGGACGCGCCCTACTTGTTGGGTTCGATCAGGTCCCAGCGGTTGCCGTAGAGGTCCTGGAAGACCACGACCGCGCCGTACGGCTCGTAGCGCGGCTCCTCCTCGAAGACGACCCCGGCGGCGACCATCCGCTTGTAGTCGCCGTCGAAGTCGTCGGTGGTGAGGAAGAGGCCGACGCGGCCGCCGGTCTGGTCACCGATCCGGTCCGCCTGGGCGGGGCCGGACGCGCGGGCCAGCAGCAGCGCCGTCTCACCGGCGCCGCGGGGCGCGACCACGACCCAGCGGCTGCCGTCCCCGCGCGGGGTGTCCTCGCGCAGCTCGAAGCCGAGCGCGCGGGTGTAGAAGTCGATGGCCTCGTCGTACTCGCGGACGACGACGGCCACCAGGCCGAGATGGGGCATCGGTCCGGTGCTCTCTCCGTCGAAGGTCGAAGGTCGGGCTCGGTCGAAGGTCGGGCTCAGTCGAAGATGGGGCCCTGGGTACGGGTGCGCTTGATCTCGTAGAAACCCGGGATCGAGGCGACCATCAGTGTGCCGTCCCACAGCTTGGCGGCGTCGGCGCCGCGCGGGGTGGGAGTGACGACGGGGCCGAAGAAGGCGATCTGCTCGCCGTCGTCGCCGGGGACGGCGATGACGGGGGTGCCGACCTCCTGGCCGACCTTGTCGATGCCCTCCTTGTGGGAGGCGCGCAGTTCGGTGTCGTACGCGTCGGAGTCGGCGTAGTCGGCGAGGTCCGCGGGCAGGCCGACCTCTTCGAGGGCGGCGACGACCGTCTCGCGCGTCCTGGGCAGGCCCTGGTTGTGGAAGCGGGTGCCGAGCGCGGTGTAGAGCCGGCCGACGTACTCCTCGCCGTGCTTCTGCTGGGCGGCGACGACGACGCGGATCGGGCCCCAGGCGTCCCGAAGGAAGGTCGCGTACTCCTCGGGCAGCGTGTCGAGCTTGTCCTCGTTGAGCACGGCCAGGCTCATGGCGTGCCAGCGCACGTCGACGGGGCGCACCTTCTCGACCTCCAGCATCCAGCGGGAGGTCATCCACGCCCACGGGCACAGCGGGTCGAACCAGAAGTCGGCGGGGGTCCTGGTGGTGCCGGCATCGGTCTCGGGGACGGTCGCGGTCACTGCGTACTCCTCGAACGGATGGTGCGGCGGCCGTCGCCGTCCGGCACCGGGGATTTCGGGCTCACGGGGGCATGAGTCCTCCGTGACGCACAACGCGCGGCCCGCACGGCGGCATTCCCCCGCGGCCCCGGTCCCCTCCCCCGGCGGCGCCCGCGCGCTCCCCCGCTGCCGCCCGCCGCACCCCGTGGGAGGATGCCAAACGCCGTGACCGCCCGGGAAACCCCCGAAAATCACCGCACGTCATCAGACAGCACCCATGAGACCCATGGGCCCGCGGGGCCCGTGCCCACACCCGAAGGAGTCGCCCGTGCCCGGCGAGAACCTGAGCCGTGAGGAGGCCCGCGAGCGGGCCGCGATCCTGTCCGTCGAGCGGTACGACGTGGCGCTCGACGTACGGTCGGCGGTGGCGCCGGACGACGCGGACGGCGAGCGCACCTTCCGCTCCACGACGGTGATCGACTTCCGGTGCTCGCGGCCCGGCGCCTCGTCCTTCGCGGACCTGCTCGCGCCCGAGGTGATCTCGGTGCGGCTGAACGGCCGGGAGCTGGACCCGGCGAAGGTCTTCGACGGCACCCGGATCGCGCTGGACGGCCTGGCCGAGCGCAACACCCTGGTGGTCGACGCGCGCTGCGCGTACAGCAGGACCGGCGAGGGGCTGCACCGCTTCGAGGACCCGGAGGACGGCGAGGTCTACCTCTACACGCAGTACGAGCCGGCCGACGCGCGCCGGGTGTTCGCCAACTTCGAACAGCCCGATCTGAAGGCGCCGTTCACCTTCCAGGTGAACGCTCCCCTGGGCTGGACGGTGCTGAGCAACAGCGAGCGCGACGGTGAGCCGTCACCCGCAGGGGACGGTGAGGGGGCGGTGTCCCGCTTCCTGCCGACGCAGCCGATCTCCACATACATCACGGCGGTCGTGGCGGGCCCCTACCACGTCGAGCACGACCACTACTCGCGGTCCTTCGCCGACCGCGCGGTGCTGGACGTGCCGCTGAGCGCGCTGTGCCGCAAGTCGCTTGCGCGGCACTTCGACGCGGACGAGATCTTCACGGTCACCAAGCAGGGCCTGGACTTCTTCCACGACAACTTCGACTACCCGTACCCCTTCGGGAAGTACGACCAGGCGTTCGTGCCGGAGTACAACATCGGCGCGATGGAGAACCCGGGCTGCGTCACCTTCCGGGAGGAGTACGTCTTCCGCGGCAAGGTCACCCGCGCGTCGTACGAGGGCCGGGCCAATGTGATCCTGCACGAGATGGCGCACATGTGGTTCGGCGACCTGGTCACCATGCGCTGGTGGGACGACCTGTGGCTGAAGGAGTCCTTCGCGGACTTCATGGGCGCCTTCGCGATGGTCGAGGCGACGCAGTACGACGCCGGGTGGATCACCTTCGCCAACCGGCGCAAGGCGTGGGCGTACCGGGCCGACCAACTGCCGTCCACGCACCCGGTGGTGGCCGACATCCGCGACCTCCAGGACGCCAAGCTCAACTTCGACGGCATCACGTACTCCAAGGGCGCCTCGGTGCTCAAGCAACTGGTCGCGTACGTAGGGCGGGACGCCTTCCTGGAGGCGGCGCGGCGCTACTTCAAACGGCACGCGTACGGCAACACCACGCTCGCCGACCTGCTGGCGGTGCTCGCCGAGACCTCGGGCCGCGACATGGCGGGCTGGTCGCGGTCCTGGCTGGAGACGGCGGGCGTCAACTCGCTGACCCCGCAGGTCGTCTACGGCGCGGACGGCCGGATCACCGAGCTGTCGGTGCTCCAGACCGCCGCCGAGTCGCACCCCGAACTGCGCCCGCACCGCGTCGCGGTGGGCCTCTACCGGCGTCTTCCGGCCGGCGCGCTGGAGCGGTACGCGCGGGTCGAGACGGACGTGGCGGGTCCGGTGACCGTGGTCGACGGGCTCGCCGGCCAGGAGCGCCCGGAGCTGGTGCTGGTCAACGACGACGACCTGACGTACTGCAAGATCCGTTTCGACGAGGTGTCGCTGGAGACGCTGCGCGGCCATCTCGGTGACCTCACCGACCCGTTGGCGCGGGCGCTGGCCTGGTCGGCGGTGTGGAACCTGACCCGCGACGGGCTGATGCCCGCCCGCGACTACCTCGGCCTCGTGCTGCGCTTCGCGGGCTCGGAGTCCGACATCGGCGTCCTCCAGTCGCTGCACCTCCAGGCGCGGTCCGCGCTCACCCACTACGTGGCGCCGGACCACCGCGAGGAGGCCGCGCGGTCGCTGGCCGAGGGCGCGCTGCGCGAGCTGCGGCAGGCCGAGCCGGGCAGCGGTCACCAGCTCGCCTGGGCGCGCTTCTTCGCCAACGTCGCCTCCACGGCGTCCGACTTCCAGTTGCTGCACGGCCTGTTGGACGGCTCCGCGAAGATCGACGGGCTCGACGTGGACCAGGAGCTGCGCTGGACCTTCCTGGAGACGCTCATCGCCGAGGGCGCGGCCGACGCTTCCGCCGTCGCCGCCGAGCGGTCCCGCGACGACACCGCCTCCGGGCACCGGCACGAGGTGCGCTGTCTCGCGGCCCGGCCGTCCGCGCAGGTCAAGGCCGCCGCCTGGGCCGATGTCGTGGACTCCGACCGGCTGTCCAACGCTCTTGTCGAGGCGACCATCGCCGGCTTCGCGCAGGCGGGCCAGCGGGAGCTGACCGCTCCCTACACCGAGCCGTACTTCGCCGCTCTTGAGCGGGTCTGGGGCGAGCGCTCCATCGAGATCGGCATGGCCGTCGTCCGCGGGCTCTTCCCCCGGCACGGCGGTGCCGACGCCCTGGCCGCCGCCGACGCCTGGCTCGCCGCCCGCGCCGGCGCCGCTCCCGCTCTTCGCCGGCTCGTCCTCGAATGCCGCGACGACCTGGCGCGCGCCTTGCGCGCCCAACAGTGCGATGCCCCTGCGGGGAGCTAACGGAAAAAGGGCACCCTTCTCCCCAGAAGAAGGGTGCCCCTCCGGGGCGGGTGCCTGAGGTCTCCTGCGGAGTGCGGTTTCCCCTCCGGGGGCGGTGCCTGATCTCCTGCGGAGGGCGGTGCGTGATCTCCTGTCGGGGGTGCCTGTTCTCCTGCGGAGTGCGGGAGTCATGTTTTTAGGGGCGCGGGGAACTGCGCGACCAGCCCCCACCGGCCCGGTGGTCGCAAAACAAACAGCGTCTGCCCCGCTGGGGGCGGTCTTTCGCCTGAAGGCGCGCTACGGCTGGGCGCGCAGTTCCCCGCGCCCCTGGAGGGGCACCGTCCTCCGCTGCCTCGCCCCGGAGGGGCGCCCTCGTTCGCAGGGGGGCGGGGAATGATCACGCGGCGTCACCCGAATAGGTGAAAGACGCACTTCGGCAGCCGAACACATGAACTTTAGCCCGGAGTTGTCCGGCTTTATCGACGAGCGTGTAACAGCGGTTAGTGACGGGCATGGTCGCGGGAACGACCTCCGCATGGACATCGAGAACCCCCACACCCCCCGCACCCTGGACCACCTCCGCATGGGCGGCAGCAGCGTCTTGACGGTGCGTCAGCTCAAGGAGCACGGCATCACGCCGGGCACGATCGCGGAGCGCTGCCGGCCGGGCGGCCCGTGGCAGCAACTGCTGCCGCAGGTGTATCTGCTGCACTCCGGCCCGCCGAACAGCGCGGAAAGGCTGGAGGCGGCGCTGCTGTACGCGGGCCGCGACCCCGGGGCGCACGGGCCGAGGGGCGGCGGCCGGGAGGCGATGGTCACCGGCTTCGCGGCGCTCGCGCTGCGCCAGTTCGCGTCGGTGCCGCCGCTGCCGGGCCTGCCGCGGATCGATGTGCTGGTGCCGCGGCAGCGCAGGCTGCGGGACGCGGGTGACGTGGCGATCCGCAGGACCAACGCGCTGCCCCGCCCGGAGGAGGTGATCGGGCTGCCGTGCGCGCCCGTCGCCCGCGCGCTGGCGGACGCCGTCGCGGAGCTGGAGGACCCGGGCGACGCGGACACGGTGCGGCGGCTGCTGGTCGAGGCGGTGTGCGGCGGGCACTGCGACGCGGGCAGCGTGGTGGCCGAGCTGCGGCAGGCCCGGCTGCTGGGCCGCCCGCAGGTGGCGGCGGCGGTGAACGCGCTGCTGGCCGAGGGGCGCGCGGCGGCCGAGGACCGGCTGTACGCGATGGTGCGCTGCCACGGCCTGCCCGACCCGGTGTGGAACGTGGACCTGAAGCTGCCGGGCGGCCCGCCGCTGGGCGGGGTGGACGCGTACTGGCCGGAGCACGCGGTGGCGGTCGAGATCGACGCCCGTACGGTGAACGCGCGTACGGCGGACCGCGGTTACGGCGACATCTTCGCCGAGGGCGCGTACGGGGACGGCGGCGCGTACGGCGGGGAGTTCGAGCACGCCGACGACGACGCCGTGTGGTCCCGTCACGCCCGCGAACGCGAGCGCCTCGAAGCGCTGGGCATCACCCTCATCCACCTCACCCCGGCCAAACTGCGGGACTCACTGGAGCAGCAGGCGACCGTCGTACGGACCGCGCTGATGGCGTCCGCCGACCGGACGCCGGCCGCGTACGTGGTCGTCACGCCCCGGTGACCGCCCGTCACGCGAGGCAGCGAGGGAGAGGCGATTCCTGTGGACAACAGCCGAATTGGGTGCGATGGCGGCTGGCGGAAACACGTCACGGCCGGACCATCAAGTGGTCAACACTCCCCAAAGGGCGGTCAATTCGAGCAGTGTGAGCGATCGACCGGCTCCGTTTTCCGAACAGACCGCCATGGTCCGAACAGGGATGCCCATGCCACTCGCTCAGATACCCGGGAAGAGACGCGCGGCCCGTATCGCGCTGGCCGCGGGTCTGGTTGCCGCACTGTCGGCCGCCGGGCCCGCGCTCGCGGTAGCGGACTCCGCGCCCGCCTCTTCGTCCGTACCGTCCACCGCCTCCTCCGGCGCCCCCGGCACCGGCTCGCCCGACAAGGACGCCGCCGACAAGCTCGGTTCCGCGGACGCGTCGCTGCTGGCCAAGGCCAAGGCCGACGGCGACAAGAACGTCACCTTCATGGTCGCGACCAAGCCGGGCAGCACCGGCCAGGTCGCCGACAAGCTGGACGCGCAGGGCGCCAGTGTGGGCCTGCGGTACGACAAGGTCGGCTACGTACGGGCCACCGTGCCGACCGGCAAGGCGGACTCGGCCATCGCGGCGGCGCAGAAGCTGACGTCGGTGATCGCGATCGACCTCAAGCAGGAGATCAAGCTCGACGACCCGACGCCGGCCGCCGACACCACCGACTCGGCCGCCCGGCACGGCAAGCCGTCGGCGAAGACGTACCCCGGTCCTGACAAGAACACCCCGGCGAAGAACCCGTACCAGCCGTCCTTCGAGACCGGCGCGGTCGACTTCGTCAAGGACAATCCGCGCTACGACGGCCGCGGCATCACCGTCGGCATCCTGGACGCGGGCGTGGACGTCGGCCACCCGGCGCTGCAGAAGACCACCACCGGTGAGCGGAAGATCGTCGACTGGGTCACCGCGACCGACCCGATCCTGGACGGCGACGCGACCTGGCGTCCCATGGTCACCGCGGTATCCGGACCGTCCTTCACCTCCGGTGGCCGGACCTGGACCGCGCCCGCGGGCAGCTACTACTTCAGCACGTTCTCCGAGTCCGCCACCCTCGGCGGCGACATGAACGGCGACCTGAACCGGGACGGCGACACCACCGACAAGTGGGGCGTGCTGTACGACGCCGCCGCCGGCACGGTGCGGGTGGACCTGAACAACAACGGCGACTTCACCGACGACACCGCGATGAAGCCGTACAAGAACGGCTTCCAGATCGGGCACTTCGGCACCGACGACCCGGCGACGGCGATCTCGGAGTCGATCCCGTTCACCGTCGAGATCCGCAAGAGCGTGCCGATGGACCCGTACGGCGGGGACTGGGTCGGCAAGACCGCGGACTTCGTCAACATCGGTGTGGTGGAGTCCGAGCACGGCACCCATGTCGCGGGCATCACCGCCGCGAACGGCCTGTTCGGCGGGAAGATGAACGGCGCCGCGCCCGGCGCGAAGATCGTCTCCTCGCGGGCCTGCACCTGGACCGGCGGCTGCACCAGCATCGCGCTCACCGAGGGCATGATCGACCTCGTCGTCAACCGCGGTGTGGACGTGGTCAACATGTCCATCGGCGGCCTCGGCGCCCTCAACGACGGTGCCAGCGCCCGTGATCAGCTCTACAAGCAGCTGATCGACACCTACGGTGTGCAGCTGGTGATCTCCGCGGGCAACGACGGCCCCGGCGTCAACACCATCGGCGACCCGGGCCTGGCCGACCACGTGCTGAGCGTCGGCGCGTCCATCTCCAAGGAGACCTGGGCGGCCAACTACGGCTCGCAGATGACCGTTCCGTACTCGCTGCTGCCCTTCTCCTCCCGCGGCCCGCGCGAGGACGGCGGCCTCGCGCCGGTCATCACCGCGCCCGGCGCGTCCATCAACACCATCCCGACCTGGGAGCCGGGCAGCCCCGTGAAGGAGGCGGGCTACAGCCTGCCGCCGGGCTACGCGATGCTCCAGGGCACCTCGATGGCGTCCCCGCAGGCGGCCGGCGCCTCCGCGCTGCTGCTGTCCGCGGCCAAGGCCAATCATCTGACCGTCACGCCCGCGCAGTTGCGCACCGCGCTGACCAGTACCGCCAGGAACATCCCCGGCGCGCAGACGATCGAGCAGGGCGCGGGCCTGATCGCCGTGTCCCCCGCCTGGCAGCTGCTGCGGCGCGGCGGCCACACCGACACGTACACCGTGAAGGCGCCGGTCAACACCGTGCTGAAGGACTTCCTGGCGACGCCCGGCGTCGGCACCGGCGTCTACGACCGCGAGGGCGGCCTGAAGACCGGCCAGTCGCGGACGTACGACGTGACCGTGACCCGTACCAGCGGTCCCGCCTACGCCCAACTGCACACGCTCACCTGGGCGCACAACGACGGCACCTTCCGCGTCGCGAGCCCGCTGGTGCTGCTGCCGCTGAACAAGCCGGTGACGGTCAAGGTCACCGCGAAGCCGCGGACGGTCGGCACGCACAGCGCGCTGCTCAATGTCGACGACCCGCTGACCCGCGGCACCGACACGCAGATCCCGGCGGCGGTGATCGTCTCCACGCCGGTCGCGAGCCCGTCGTACACGCTGACCCGGTCCGGCACGATCGAGCGGGACAGCACCACGTCGTACTTCGTGACCGTCCCGGCCGGCGCGACCTCGCTGGAGGTCGCCATGGACGGGCTCAAGGCGGGCAGCCAGACCCGGTTCCTGACGATGCACCCCTACGGTGTGCCGCTCGACTCGACCCAGACCATCGACTGCTACCCCAACTACGACAATCCGGCGAACACCTGCCGGCCGGACGTACGGTCCTACGCCGACCCGATGCCGGGCGTGTGGGAGATCTCCGTCGAGGCGCGCCGCACCTCGCCGCAGCTCGACAACCCGTACCGGCTGACCGTCTCGCTGCTCGGCGCGTCCTTCGACCCGGCCGTGCAGACCGTGCCGGAGGCGAAGGTCGGCACGCCGACGCCCGTCGACTGGACGGTCACCAACGGCTTCGCCCCGCTCCAGGGCAAGCTCAAGGGCGGCCCGCTCGGCTCGGCGGTCACCGCGAAGCCGACCATCGCCGAGGGTGACACGCAGACGACCACGCTCACCCTGGGCGCGGGCGTCTCCCGCCTCGACGTCTCGATCGGCTCGCCGTCGGACACGGCCGCCGACCTCGACCTCTACGTCTACCGGGACGGCACCCTGGTCGGGCAGTCCGCCGACGGCGACGCCGAGGAGTCCGTCAGCCTCACCAACCCGGCGGCGGGCACCTACACCTTCGAGGTCGACGGTTACTCCGTCCCCTCCGGGTCGACCACCTACGACTACGAGGACGTCTACTTCTCCGACTCCCTCGGCAGCGTCACGGTCGACGAGTCCGCCACCGTCAACCTCCCGCACGGCGCCTCCACGGACGTCTCGGCCTCCGTCGTGGCCTCGACGGTCGCCCCGGAGGGCCGTCAGCTCTTCGGCGAGGTCCAGCTCCTCGACGCCCGCGGCTCGGTGGCGGGCCGGGGCAGCGTGATCATCACCAAGACGATCCCGTAACGGGCCCCCGGGAGGAGGGCCCCGCCCTCCTCCCGGGACCCGCGCACCACGGCGGGGCGGCTGCCTTCGGGGGCAGCCGCCCCGCTGTCGTGTGCGGACCCACCTGCGGCTCGTCGGAGGCCGGGGCGGGGGTTGTCCCCACCACGGGGACGCCGGGGAACGCCATGGTCCGGGGCGGACGCGCTCCGTAGCGTCGGGAGGGTCGGAGAAGGGCTGGGGCGAGAGGGAATGAGGCGGTCATGGCGTCGCGGCGCGAGCGCAGGCGGGCGAAGAAGGCGGAGCGGGCCGAGCGGGACGCGGCGGTCGCCGAGGCCGTGGCCGGGAGCATGACGGCGGGCGCGTACGCGGTGGAGCTGCGCGGGGTGCGGCGGACGTACGGGCGCGGGGACGCGGCCGTGCACGCGCTGCGCGGGATCGATCTGGGGCTGCCGCGCGGCAGCTTCACGGCGGTGATGGGCCCTTCCGGGTCCGGCAAGAGCACCTTCCTGCAATGCGCGGCCGGCCTTGACCGGCCGACCGACGGGCAGGTGCTGCTCGGCGGGGTGGAGATCACCGAGCTGAGCGAGAAACGGCTGACCGAGATGCGGCGCAGCCGGATCGGCTTCGTCTTCCAGTCGTTCAACCTGCTGCCGTCGCTGACCGTGCAGCAGAACGTCCAGTTGCCGCAGCGGCTGGCCGGGCAGCGGCCCGACCGGCGGCGGGCGGGCGCGCTGCTGGCACAGGTGGGGCTCGACGGGCACGCCAGGCGCCGCCCCGGGCAGCTGTCCGGCGGGCAGCAGCAGCGCGTGGCCATCGCGCGCGCCCTGATCACCGAGCCTGATGTGATCTTCGCGGACGAGCCGACCGGCGCGCTGGACACGGGTACGGCCCGCGAGGTGCTCGGGCTGCTGCGGCACGCCGTGGACGGGCTCGGCGCCACTGTGGTGATGGTGACGCACGACCCGGTCGCGGCCTCGTACGCGGACCGGGTGCTCTTCCTCGCCGACGGGTCCTTCGCCGGTGAGCTGCGCGAGCCGACGCCGACGGCCGTCGCGGACCGGATGGTGGCCCTCACCGAACAGGGCGCGGGCCGCGGTACGGGCCGGGGCCCGGGCCGGGTGGAGGCGGCGGCGTGAACGGGCTGGCCCGCGCCTCGGTGCGCTTCCGGCCCGCGTCCTTCGCGGGCACCTTCATCGCGCTGCTGTTCGCCGCGGCCGTCGTCACCGCCTGCGGCAGCATGCTCCAGACCGGCATCACGGCCCATGTGAAGCCGGTGCGGTACGCGCACACGCCCGTCGTGGTGGCCGCCGACCCGTCGGCGCACATCAGGACCGGGCACGGCGACGACGCCGACACCGAGACGGCGTCGCTGCCCGAGCAGCCGCGGGTGGACACCGCGCTGGCCGAGCGGATCGCGGGCGTTCCCGGCGTGGCCGCGGCCGTACCGGACACCGCCTTCCCCGTGCAGTCCGCCGCGCTGCCGCAGCTGACCGGCCGCGACGCCGCGGCCCGCGTGATCGACGGCGCCTCCGTCGTCCAGGGCCGCGCCCCCGGCACGGGCGAGGTCGCGCTGCCCGCCGCCACCGCCCGCGCCGCCCACCTCGGCGTCGGCGACACCGTCACCCTGACCGCGCCGGGCGGCACCGCCGCGTACCGGGTGTCGGGACTGACGGACACCAAGTCCGCGGCGAAGGACGGGGGTTCCGGGTCGTCCGGTACGTCCGAAGCCTCCGCGTCGTCCGGCGCTTCCGGCTCGTCCGACGCTTCCGGCGCCACGGCGCCCGCGGCGTACTTCGCGGACAGCGCCGTCGGACGGCTGTCCGGGCACCCGGGGCGGACCGACGCCATCGCCGTACTGCCCGACAAGGGCGTCGGCACGCACGAGTTGGCCGAGCGGGTGAAGGACGCGGTCGGGGACCGGGCGAAGGTGCGGACCGGTGACGGGCGGGGGCTCGCCGAGCACCCGGAGCTGGCCGAGGGCAAGGAGATGCTGACCGCGATCGGCGCGTCCTTCGGCGGTATCGCCACCGCGACGGCCGTGTTCGTGGTGATGGGCACCGTCGCGCTGGCGATCGGCCAGCGCGGCCGGGAGATCGCGCTGCTGCGCGCGGTCGGCGCGACCCCGCGGCAGATCCGCCGCACCGTGGCGACCGAGGCGGTGCTGGTGGCGCCGCTCGCGGGCGCCGCGGGCATCCTGCCGGGCGTCGCGCTCGCCAAGTGGTGGGTGGGGCAGCTGGTGGACCGGGGCGCGGTGCCGGAGGGGGTGACGCTCAGCACGGGCTGGATCCCGATGGTGGCCGCCGTCGGCTCCGGGCTGCTCGCGTCGCTGCTGGCCGGCTATCTGGCCGCCCGCCGGCCGTCGAAGGCCCGGCCGAGCCAGGCGCTCGGCGAGGCCGCGGTCGAGCGGCGCAGGCCCGGCGTGATCAGGACGGTGCTGGGCACGGCCGCCGTCGCGGGCGGCTGCGTTCTGTCGGCCGTCGCCGCCAACACCACGGGCGAGGACGCCGCGAACGTGGCGCTGGGCATCGTCTTCTGCTTCATGGTCGGTGTGGCCTTCCTCGGTCCCGTGGTCGCCTGGGCGGCGGCCGCTGTCCTCGGACTGCCGCTGCGGGCCGGCGGCGCCGCGTCGCGGCTCGCCGCCGCCAACACCCGCGCCAACGCGCGCGGGCTGGCCTCCGCGATCACCCCGATCGTGCTGGTCACCGCCTTCTGCGGCACCCTGCTGTGCATGCAGGGCACGATCACGCACGAGTCGTCCCGGCAGATCAAGGACGGCGTCGTCGCCGACCAGGTGATCGGCTCGTCCGCGGCCGGACTGCCCGCCGACACCGCGGCGCGCGCCGCGAAGGTGCCCGGCGTGGACAGCGTCACCGGGGTGCTGCGCACCGGCGCCCTCTACCGTGCGGGCGGCTCGCTGGACTCCGCGTCCCTGCTGGGCGTCTCCGGCGACCCGGGCAACGTGCCGGACGTCCTCCGACTGGGCGTCAAGAGCGGCTCGTTGGACAGGCTGACCGGCGACGGCCGGACCGTCGCCGTGGACTCGCTGCTCGCGGGCACCGCCAAGGTGAAGGTCGGCGGCACCATCTCGCTGTGGCTCGGCGACGGCACGACCATCAAGCCGAAGGTCGTCGCGACCTACGAACGGGGCCTGGGGCTCGGCCAGTTGCTGATGCCGCGCGACGCGGTGGCGGCCCACGCGCGGGCCGCGTACGACACCCAGGTGCTGGTGCACGACAGGCCCGGCGCCGACCGGGCGGCCGTCCAGCGGGACCTGTCGAAGCTGGGTGTGACGGGGCTCACCGTCACCGACCGGGCCGGCTACCGGGCGCAGGCCGACAAGGACCTGGAGCTGAACGCCTGGGCCAACAACGTCATGGCCGGGGTGCTCGGCGGCTTCGCCGCGGTCGCCGCCGCGAACACGCTCGTGATGACGGTCCTGGACCGGCGCCGCGAGGTCGCCCTGCTGCGGCTGGCGGGCACCACCCGCCGCCAGGTGCTGGGCATGCTGCGCCGCGAGGCGCTGCTGGTCGCGGCGGCCGGGCTGCTGATCGGCGGCGCGATCGCCTGGATCACGATGGTCCCGATCGCCCGCGGCATCACCGACGCGAGCCCGTACCTGCCGCCGCTCACCGGCATCGGCATCGTCGCCGCCGCGACCGGCCTCGGCCTGCTGTCCACCGCACTCCCGGCCCGCGCCCTGCTGCGCGGCAACCCCGCGGCGGCGGGCGCGGCGCGCGAATAGCGCACCGGGGACGCGGGCGGCGGCGCGCCACAGCGCACCGGGCGGTTGTGGACCACCCGGTCAGCGGGTGGCATGCGAGGATGGGCGTCTCAGCTGACGAGAAGGAGATGGGCGAGCGTGCCTGGTACGAACCTCACGCGTGAGGAGGCGCAGGAGCGTGCGCGCCTGCTCACGGTGGACGCTTATGAGATCGAGCTGGACCTGCGCGGCGCCCAGGAAGGGGGGACGTTCCGGTCGGTGACCGTCGTGCGGTTCGCGGCGGCGCAGGCGGCGGGGACGTTCATCGATCTGGTGGCGCCCGCGGTGCACGAGGTCGTGCTGAACGGCGAGGTGCTGGAGCCGGCCGATGTCTTCGCGGACTCCCGGATCGCCCTGCCGTCGGTACGGGCGGGCGAGAACGAACTGCGGGTGGTCGCGGACTGCGCGTACACCAACACCGGTGAGGGCCTGCACCGCTTCGTGGACCCGGTGGACAAGCAGGCGTATCTGTACACGCAGTTCGAGGTGCCGGACGCGCGGCGGGTCTTCGCCAGCTTCGAACAGCCCGACCTGAAGGCGAGCTTCGCGTTCACCGTGAAGGCCCCCGAGGGCTGGACGGTCATCTCGAACTCGCCGACGCCCGAGCCGCCCGCCGACGGCGTGTGGGTGTTCGCGCCGACGCCGCGCATCTCCTCGTACATCACGGCGCTGATCGTCGGCCCGTACGCGTCGGTGCACAGCAGCTGGGAGGGCAACGGCCGCAGCGTGCCGCTGGGCATCTACTGCCGTCCCTCGCTGGCGGAGTACCTGGACGCGGAGGCGATCTTCGCGGTGACGCGGCAGGGCTTCGACTGGTTCGAGGAGAAGTTCGACTACGCCTACCCGTTCGCGAAGTACGACCAGCTGTTCGTGCCGGAGTTCAACGCGGGCGCGATGGAGAACGCGGGCGCGGTGACCATCCGCGACCAGTACGTGTTCCGGTCGAAGGTCACGGACGCCGCGTACGAGACGCGGGCCGAGACGATCCTGCACGAGCTGGCGCACATGTGGTTCGGCGACCTGGTCACCATGGAGTGGTGGAACGACCTGTGGCTGAACGAGTCGTTCGCCACCTTCACCTCGATCGCCTGCCAGGCGTACGCGCCCGGCTCCAAGTGGCCGCACTCGTGGACGTCGTTCGCGAATTCGATGAAGACCTGGGCGTACCGGCAGGACCAACTGCCGTCCACGCACCCGATCATGGCCGAGATCAACGACCTCGACGACGTGCTGGTCAACTTCGACGGCATCACGTACGCCAAGGGCGCCTCGGTGCTCAAGCAGCTGGTCGCGTACGTCGGTGAGGACGAGTTCTTCGCGGGTGTGCAGGCGTACTTCAAGCGGCACGCGTGGGGCAACACCCGGCTCACCGACCTGCTCGGCGCACTGGAGGAGACCTCGGGCCGCGACCTGAAGACCTGGTCGAAGGCGTGGCTGGAGACGGCCGGCATCAATGTGCTGCGCCCGGAGATCACGCTCGCCGACGACGGCACGATCGCGTCGCTGGCGGTACGGCAGGAGGCGCCGGCGCTGCCCGCGGGCGCCAAGGGCGCTGTATCCGATGATGCGGCTCCGCCGCGTGGCGTGCTGCGGCCGCACCGGATCGCGGTCGGCGCGTACGACCTGAAGGACGGCAAGCTGGTCCGCACCCGGCGCGTCGAACTGGACGTGGACGGCGAGCTGACGCAGGTGGAGTGGCCGGCGGGGACGCCGCGGCCCGCGGTGCTGCTGCTCAACGACGACGACCTGTCGTACGCAAAGGTGCGGCTGGACGAGCAGTCGCTCGCCGCGGTCCGCGACCATGTCGGCGACTTCACCGAGTCGCTGCCGCGCGCGCTGGTGTGGGCGTCGGCCTGGGACATGACGCGGGACGGCGAACTGGCCACCCGTGACTACCTGGAGCTGGTGCTGCACGGCGTCGGCAAGGAGACCGACATCGGTGTGGTGCAGTCGCTGCACCGGCAGGTCAAGCTCGCGCTGGACCTGTACTCCGACCCGGCGTGGCGGGAGAGCGGGCTCGCCCGGTGGACCGAGGCGGCGCGCGAGCACCTGGCCGCGGCGGCCCCCGGCAGCGACCACCAGCTCGCCTGGGCACGGGCGTTCACCCAGGCGGCCCGCACCGACGAGCAGCTCGACATCCTCGCCGGGCTGCTGGACGGCACCGTGTCGTACGAGGGCCTGGCCGTCGACACCGAGCTGCGCTGGGCGCTGCTGAACCGGCTCGCGGCGACCGGCCGCGCCGACGAGAAGGCGATCGACGCGGAGCTGGCGCTCGACCCGACGTCGGCGGGCGAGCAGCACGCCGCCGCGGCGCGCGCGGCCCGGCCGTCCGCCGAGGTCAAGGCGGCGGCGTGGGCGTCGGTCGTCGAGGACGACAAGCTGCCCAACGCGGTGCAGGAGTCGGTGATCGACGGTTTCGTGCAGTCCGACCAGCGTGAGCTGCTCAGCGCGTACACCGAGCGGTATTTCGCGGCGGTCAAGGGTGTCTGGGACTCGCGCAGCCACGAGATGGCGCAGCAGATCGTGATCGGGCTCTACCCGACCTACCAGGTCTCGCAGGCGACGCTGGACGCGACCGACGCGTGGCTGGCGTCGGCCGAGCCGGTGCCGGCGCTGCGGCGTCTGGTGGTCGAGTCCCGCTCGGGCGTGGAGCGCGCGCTGCGCGCCCAGGCGGCGGACGCGGCGGCGGGCTGATCCATTGCCCTGACGGGCAGGGGCCCCGGACCGCACGCGGTCCGGGGCCCTTCGTCGTCCCGCGCGGAAAACGGCCGGGCGCGGCGGCTCCCGGTGCCAGGATGCCTCGCATGACCGACCCGATGAGCGACGTACGCACCGCGCACACCGCCGAGTTGTCCGCCGCCGAACTGGCCGCGATCCGCGCCCTGTTGGACGGCGCCTTCGCCGGCCACCCCGACGGTGCCTTCACCGACGGCGACTGGGACCACACCCTCGGCGGCATCCACGCCACGATCTGGGAGGGCACCGCCCCGGTCGCCCACGCCTGCGTCGTCCAGCGCCGCCTCCTCCACCACGGCCGCGCCCTGCGCACCGGTTACGTCGAGGCCGTCGCCGTCCGCGAGGATCTGCGGGGGCGGGGGTACGGCGCCGCCGTGATGGCCGCCGCCGAGCGCTTCATCCGGGGCGCCTACGAGTTGGGGGCGCTGGGCAGCGCGGAGGAGGCGACCGGCTTCTACGCCGGTCGCGGCTGGAGGCTGTGGCAGGGCCGCACCTCCGCCCTGACCCCGGGCGAGGGCATCGTGCCGACGCCTGACGCGAGCGAAGCGAGATGGGGGCACCCCCGGCCGAAGGTTGGGGGAGGCTGGATCTACGTGCTGCCGGTGGCCGGAGTGCCGTTGGATCTGACGGGCACGCTGACGTGCGACTGGCGGGACGGGGACGTGTGGTGACGTCATTCGGGTGGCCGTGAGCCGGCTCCGGGCAATGCCCCGGTAAAGAGGGTCATGACTTGGCCAACCGCTTACGTCCCGTTGCTCACTTGTTCATCAACCACCCCCATCGCCCCATGCCTTGAGCGCACCAGAGTTTCGACGGGTCCCTGACCAGGACCCGCACCGAAGCTCCTCGATGCTCCTCAAGGAGGGACGTTCATGCCCGAGTTGACGCGACGCAGACTCCTCGGTTCGGCGGCGGGCGCGGTGGGCGGCGCCGCGGCGCTGAGCCTGCTGCCGCCCAGCGTGCAGAAGGCGGTGGCGGCCGGGCCGCCGCGGCACGGCTCGCTCCGCGACATCGAGCACGTCGTGCTGCTGATGCAGGAGAACCGCTCCTTCGACCACTACTTCGGCACGCTCTCCGGCGTCCGCGGCTTCAACGACCCGCACGCGAAGAAGCTCTCCACCGGCCGCTCGGTCTTCTACCAGCCCGACGCGGAGAACCCCGACGGCTATCTGCTGCCGTTCCACCTCGACACCCACAGCACCAGCGCCCAGGCGATCCCGTCCACCAGTCACGCCTACTCCGTGCAGCACCAGGCGTGGAACGGCGGGAAGATGGACCAGTGGCTGCCCGCGCACCGCGCCGCCGACGGCGTCAACGGCCCCTATGTGATGGGCTATTACACGCGCGAGGACATCCCGTTCCAGTTCGCGCTGGCCGAGGCGTTCACCATCTGCGACAACTACTTCTGCTCGATCATGGGCCCGACCTGGCCCAACCGGCTGTACTGGATGACCGGTACGGTCGACCCGGGCGGCACCAAGGGCGGCCCGGTGATCTCCAATTCCGCGCCGAAGCCGTACACCTGGACGACGTACGCCGAGCGGCTCCAGGCGGCCGGGGTCGACTGGCGGGTCTACCAGGAGACCGACAACTACGGCACCAACATGCTGTCGGAATTCCAGCAGTTCCAGGACGCCAAGCCGGGTGACCCGCTGTACGACCGCGGCATGGTCTTCCAGCCCGAGGGCACCTTCGAGGACGACGCGCGCAACGACCGGCTGCCGGCCGTCTCCTGGATCCTGCCGACCAGCTACCAGTCGGAGCACCCGGACTATCTGCCCGCCGCGGGCGCGGACTTCGTGGCCTCCAAGATCGAGGCCATCGCATCCAACCCGAAGGTGTGGGCGAAGACCGCCTTCATCCTCAACTACGACGAGAACGACGGGCTGTTCGACCACGTCGTGCCGCCGACGCCGAAGCCGGGCACGCCCGACGAATTCATCCAGGGGCTGCCGATCGGCGGCGGCTTCCGCGTCCCCGCGATCGTCATCTCGCCCTGGACGGTGGGCGGCTGGGTCGCGGGCGAGGCGTTCGACCACACCTCGGTGCTGCAATTCCTCGAACGCTTCACCGGTGTCGAGGAGCCCAACATCAGCCAGTGGCGCCGCCGCACCTTCGGCGACCTCACCTCCGCCTTCCGCTTCCGCGACGAGCACCGCCGCCCGCCGCGCCTCCCCGACGACACGGCCGAGCAGCTGGAAGAGGCCAAGGAGGAGGTCGCCACCCTCCCCAAGCCCACCCTCCCGGGCGCCGACCAGCACTTCCCCAAGCAGGAACGCGGCCACCGCCCCCGCATCTGACCTTCGGTCCGCACACGACGGCGCCCGGTGCCGGTCCCCCCAGCACCGGGCGCCGCCGATGTTCCTCAGACCGGGAAGCGGTCCGCCTTCACGGCCGCCACGAAGGCGGTCCAGGCGTCGGCGGAGAAGGCCAGGGCCGGGCCCTGGGGGTCCTTGGAGTCCCGGACCGGAATCACGCCGGGAATACCGTCGCCGACCTCGACGCAATTCCCCCCATTGGAACCGCTGTAGCTGGACTTGCGCCACGCCGTGACGGGCGGGTGTTCGATGCTCATCGGTGGTCCCACTTGAAACGGTCCGCCTTCACGTCGGCAACGAACGCCGTCCAGGCGTCGGCGGAGAAGGCCAGGGCGGGGCCCTGGGGGTCCTTGGAGTCCCGGACGGGGACCGTGCCGGGGACGTTGTCCGCGACCTCGACGCAGTCGCCGCCGTTGGAACCGCTGTAGCTGGACTTGCGCCACGCCGGGGCGACGGGCGGGTGATCGATGCTCATCGGTGGTCCTTCATGACGGTACGAATCAGATCGAGTGACGCTGCCGGGGAAAGGGCTCCGGCCTGGAGAAGAGTATAGATTCTGGTCGCTGCCCTGACCTCGGCCGGATCGGCGTGGATCTGCCCCTGGAGCAGACCGTCCACGTAGACGACATCGGGGCCCTCGTCCATCGCCAAGGCGGAGAAGGCTCCGTTGTTGCCGGCATGGCCACCGGCCGAGAACGGGATGACCTGGAGCACCGTACGCGCCGACTCCGTTGCTTCGAGCAGGCGTTGGAGCTGACCGGCGAAGACCTCGGACGAGCCCATCGGCCGCCGCAGGACGGTCTCGTCGAGCACGACCCACAGCTCGGGCGGGTTCTCCCGGGTGAGGATGTCCTGCCGCACCACGCGGGCGGCGAGCAGCTCCTCGACGCGGTCCGGATCCAGACGGCCCGCTTCAAGCACGGCCCGCGCGTACTCCTGCGTCTGTAACAGCCCGGGGACGACCTGGACTTGGAACGACCGGATGGCTCGCGCCGTCGCCTCCAGTTCCACGAACGGCCGGAACCACGACGGGTACGCGTACTTGATCACCAGCGGCCACAAGCGCTGGAAGTGGTCCCCGGTGCCGAACCGGGCGTCGGCCAGAACCGAAAGCTCCTTGCTGGGCAGCCGTTTGCCGCTCTCGATCTTGCTCAGCAGTGACGGCGCGATCAGCGCCTCCGCCGCGAACTTCGTCTGCTTGAGACCCGCTTCCTCGCGGCGGCGCTTCAGATCCTCGCCGTAGAAGTGGAGAAGGGAGGTGTCGGAGGTGAGTTCGCCGTCGTCCGCGTATGCCATGGGCCGGTCTCCGTCGTGACAAAGCCGAGTGTCAACGCCCGCCCCTTCTGCGGGGAGCTTGCGTACGGCAACTCTAGAGCTACCCACGGTGATCGTCCCGTGGGTCCGGCAATTCGCACCCCACCGGAAGGTCAGCTCATGCACGCATCCCCGGCTCATGAATTAGTGCTGTGGCCGGCCGTCAGAAGCTCCGTCCCCGACGCGCGGCACCAACTCGCCGTCATCCTCGCCGAGTGGAAGCTCCACGGTCTCACCGACGCGGCCTCGCTCGTCCTGTCGGAGCTGATGACCAACGCCCTCCAGCACGCCCGGCGCGGCACGCTCGTAGGGAGCGAGATCGGCACCGTCTACGCGCGGCTCGCGGACGGGGTGCGGATCGAGGTGCACGACGGTTCGGCCGACCGGCCCGAGCGCCGGGCCGCCGAGCCTGGCGAACTGGCAGAAGGCGGCCGGGGCCTGGCCCTGGTGGACGCTCTTACCGGGGGCCGGTGGGGGTTCGGCGGGCGCGACGGCGTCGGCAAGGTCGTATGGGCCGAGGTGACGCGGGGCGAGGAGTGAGGTCACGCCGTGGGGGCCTCGGCGAGGGTGAGGCTGTTGGTGTCGGGGGCAAGGTCGGTCACGCGTACCAGTCGCGGGCCTTCGTCCGGTCGCCGGCCGGAACTCATCGCACCGGGCGGAAAACCGGTGGAGGGGGCGCTCGCCGGGCGGGTAGCGTCGGCGGCTTTGGCCGGCGGGGTCGGGGAGGGGTGGAAGCGGATGGCGGTGCCGGGGCTCGGTGGGCTCGGCCGGAACTTCGGGTTGCTGTGGGCGGCGAATTCGGTGTCGACGCTCGGCGACGGGGTGGTCGCGGCGGCGGCGCCGCTGCTGGTCGCGTCGGTGTCCGACGACCCGGTCCTCGTCGGGCTCGCGGTCTTCGTGCAGCAACTGCCCTGGCTGCTCTTCTCCTTGGTCAGCGGAGTCGTCATCGACCGGCTCGACAAGCAGCGGTTGATCGTCGCGGTCGACCTGCTCCGGGGCGGGCTGACCGCGCTGCTCGCGGTCACCGTCTGGTCGGGCGACGCCTCGATCCCCGTCGTCTACGCCATCGCCTTCCTGCTCGGCACCGGTGAGACCCTCGCGGAGAACGCGGCGGCCACGATGGTGCCCGCCGTCGTCGCGGCCGACGCCCTGCCAAGTGCCAACTCGCGGCTGCACGGCTCCTACTTCGTCCTCAACAAATTCGCCGGCCGGCCGCTCGGGGCGGCGCTCTTCGTGGTGGCCGCGGCCCTGCCCTTCGGCGTCGACGCCTCGTCCTTCGTCGCCTCCGCCCTGCTCGTCGCGATGATGCGCGGCGTACGGAGCGGGGCCGCGGCCCCGGCCGGCGATGCGGACGAGGGTCAACGGCCTTCCGTACGGGCCGACATCGCCGTCGGTGTGCGCTGGCTCTGGCACGAGCCGACCATCCGCACGATGGCGCTCGCCCTGTGCCTGATGAACGTCACGCTGACCTCCGGCTTCTCCATCCTGGTGCTCTACGCCCGCGACCGGCTCGGGATCGGTGACATCGGTTTCGGGCTGCTGCTGTCCGCGAGCGCCGTCGGCGGGGTCTTCGGTGCGCTGTGGGCGCCGCGGCTCCAGTCCCGCTTTCGTGCGGCGACGCTTTTGCGGGTGGGGCTGATCGTCGAGACGTGCACGCATGTCGGGCTCGGCCTGTCGTCCCTGGCCTGGGTCTCGGCCGCCGTCCTCGTCGTCTTCGGCGTGCACAGCTCCGTTTTCGCCGGGGTCGAGACGACGATTCGGCAGCGGAGGGTGCCGGAGGCGCTGCGCGGGCGCGTGCAGAGTGTCTTCATGATGCTCGCCATCGGGGGCAACGCTCTCGGGGCCCTTCTCGGTGGGCCCCTCGCCCGCTGGCGGGGCGTCACCGCGCCCTTCTGGTTCGCCGCCGTGGCCATGGCGGTGGTCACCGCCATGGCCTGGGCCCCCTTCGGCCGCAACCTGGCCTCCGGCCCGGCAAGCCCGCACCTCGCGGAGGTGGGTGCCTGATCTCCTGCGGAGGGCGGTGCGTGATCTCCTGTCGGGGGTGCCTGATCTCCTGCGGAGTGCGGGAGTCATGTTTTTAGGGGCGCGGGGAACTGCGCGCTCAGCCCCCACCGGCCGGTGGTCGCAAAAACAACAGCATCTGCCCCGCTGGGGGCGGTTTTTCACCCGCGGCCCGCGCGGCCTGAGCGCGCAGTTCCCCGCGCCCCTGGAGAAGCACCCTCCTTCGCAGAGGTGCGGGCCCTAGCGGGCCAGGGCTGAGGTGCCCGCGTATTGGGCCGTGGAGCCCAACTCCTCCTCGATGCGGAGGAGTTGGTTGTACTTGGCGGTGCGGTCGGACCGGGAGAGGGAGCCGGTCTTGATCTGACCGCAGCCGGTGGCGACGGCGAGGTCCGCGATGGTGGTGTCCTCCGTCTCGCCGGAGCGGTGGGAGATGACGACGGTCCAGCCGGCCCGGTGGGCGGCGCCCACGGTCCCGAGGGCCTCGGTGAGGGTGCCGATCTGGTTGACCTTGACCAGGACGGAGTTGCCGACACCCGTGGCGATGCCCTCGCGAAGCAGCGCTTCGTCGGTGCAGAAGACGTCGTCCCCGGTGAGCTGGCAGCGGCCGCCGACGCGGGCGGTGAGGTCGCGCCACCCGTCGAGGTCGTCCTCGGCCATGGGGTCCTCGACGGAGACGACGGGGTAGGCGTCGATGAGCTTGATCAGGTGGTCCGCATGTTCGGCGGGGGTACGGCGGACGCCCTCGCCGGCGTAGTCGTAGACCCCGTCACGGAAGAACTCGGAGGAGGCCGGGTCCATGACGAGGCCGATGTCGGTGCCGGGCCGGTAGCCGGCGCGTTCGACGGCGGCGACCACGAAGTCGAGCGCTTCCTCGGCGGTGCGCAGGTCGGGGGCGAAGCCCCCTTCGTCGCCGACGCCGGTGGAGTGCCCGGCGGCGAGCAGGTCGCGGCGCAGGGTGTGGAAGATCTCGGACCCCATGCGGACGGCCTCGGCGAAGGTGGCCGCGCCGATGGGCGCGATCATGAACTCCTGGAAATCCAGCGGATTGTCGGCGTGGGCACCGCCGTTGACGATGTTCATCATCGGGACGGGCAGCAGCCGGGCGTCGGCGCCGCCGAGCCAGCGGTAGAGCGGCAGCCGGTGGGCGGCGGCAGCGGCCTTGGCGGCGGCGAGGGAGACGCCGAGGATCGCGTTGGCGCCGAGCCGGGCCTTCGTGGGGGTGCCGTCGGCGGCGATCAGGGCCGCGTCCAGGCCCGCCTGGTCCTCGGCGTCGCGGCCGAGAGCGACGGCGGCCAGTTCCGTATCGACGTGCTGGACGGCCCGGTCGACGCCCTTGCCGTGCCAGCGGGCCGGGTCGCCGTCGCGGAGTTCGACGGCCTCGCGGGCGCCGGTGGAGGCGCCGGAGGGGACGGCGGCGCGGCCGAGCGAACCGTCGGCGAGTTCGACGTCCACCTCGACGGTGGGGTTGCCCCGGCTGTCCAGGACGCGGCGGCCGGTGACGGAGGTGATGGCGGTCATGGGAGTCCTCCCGTGGTGGCGTGCGTGCCGGCGCCCGGCTGCGGCGACGGTGGCGCTGGTCCCGACACCCGGAGACTCTACAGCAACGCTGCACAGTTGCGCTGTTCAGTTCTGCTGTTCAGCAATGCTGCGCAGCCGCGCCGCACAGCTACGCTGCGTTAACATGCGGCATGCCCCTTCCTGAATCCGCCGCCGTCGCGGCCGAGCTGCGCACCGCGATGGGAAAGCTCACGCGACGCGTGAAGCAGGAGGACCAGATGCCGCTCGGCCAGGTGGCCGTGCTCGGCGCGCTGGACCGCGACGGCGCCATGACGACCAGCGAACTCGCCGCCGACCAGCGGGTCCGCCCGCAGTCCATGGCCCGGGCCGTCGGACTGCTGATGGAGCAGGGGCTGATCACCCGCCGCGCCCATCCGACCGACGGCCGCAAGAGCCTGGTCGAGCTGTCGCCCGTGGGCCGGGCGCTGCTGGAGGAGGAACGCGAACGCAGGGCGGACTGGCTCGCCCGCGCGATCGAGGCGGAACTGACCGGTGAGGAACGGGAGTTGCTGGCCCGCGGCATCGCACTGGTGGAGCGGCTCGCGGCGCACTGAGGCCGCGCACAGCGCAAGGGCGGCGCCCCTGGAAAGGGGCGCCGCCCACCGCGGAGGAAGACCTAGACAGCCGCGGCCGGAGCCGGAGCCGTCCGTACCTCCGGGCGGTGCTCCGCGACCGGCGCCGGCGGCGTCAGCCGTACCGCCTCGGCCGGCAGGTGCGGCTCAAGGCGGAGCAGCAGGACCGCGGCCGACAGGGCGGTACCGGTGAGCAGGGCCCACGGCAGCCACGCCCCGGCGGCGATCAGGACCGTGAAGAGCGAGGGCGCGAGCGTGGCGGCCAGCGACCAGGAGAGCTGGTAGGTCGCCATGTACCGGCCGCGTACGTTCTCGGGGGCGGCGGCGACGGCCAGGGTGCCGGCGGACGGATTGTGCACCATTTCGGCGACCGTGTAGAGCGTGACGAGTCCGACGACGGCCGCGGCGACGACCCATCCGGCGTGCGGCCGGACCGCCGCGACGGCGGCGAGCGCGGCGAAGGCGGTCGCGTAGATGGCGGCGCCGAACGCGGCCGAGCGGGTGCGGCGGGCACCGTGGCGGCGGATCCGCCCGGCGACGAAGACCCCGGCGACGGCGCACAGCACGGTGTTGATGGTGAAGGCGGCGCCGGTCAGCGACTGCGGGCCGGCCAGGGTGTTCACGATGAACAGCGGGAAGAGCACGGGCAGCGCCGAATAGCCCAGCGCGGTGAGGAAGTTGGCGACGGTCAGGCCGAGGAAGGGCTTGTCGGCGAAGACCATCCGGTAGCCGCACTTGGTGCAGGCGGGCACATCGGAGGAGGCGGCGGCGCCGGGTGTGCGGGCCGGGCGGACGCTGCGGATCAGCAGCGCCGCGAGGCCGAAGCTCGCCGCGTTCAGCCAGGCGGCGGCGGTGAAGCCACGGTCGCCGGCCACCGTGATGATCAGCGAGGCGAGCAGCGCGCCGCCGCCGAGTCCGGCGTTGCGCAGGGCGCGGGCGGCGGCCTGGAGCCGGTCGCGGTCGGCGCCGCGGGCGACCTCCCCGATGTACGACTGCTGCACGGCGGGGAAGGCACGGTCGCCGAAGGAGGTGCCGAGCGCGACGGCGGCGAAGGCGGGCAGGGCGACGGCGAAGGGGTAGAGCGCGAACCCGGCGCCGCGCACCCCGTAGAGCGCCAACTGGACGCGGCGCGCGCCGTACCGGTCGACGGCCGCCCCGGCCAGCGGCAGGGCGCCCATGCCGATCAGCCCGACGGCGGTGAGCACCGCGCCGACCACCGCGAAGGACAGGCCGGTGATGTGGTGGAAGAAGACCAGGCTGAAGGGGACGTACATCCCGGAACCCACCGAGTCGACGGCCATCGCGCCGAGCATCGCCCGCTCCCCCGGGATCCGGGTGGGCCGAACCGGCTGTGCGGGCTGTGCGGTACGGCGGTTGGCGCGGATGCGCGACAGCGGCGACAGCGACATGGGGAAGCTCCCGGATCGGCGAGGTGGTGTACGACGTGGTGCACGAAGTAGCTCGATATAAAATAGCTTAGCACTAAGCGACTTACTTGCAAGCTACTTTCTTGCGGCCGACCGACCGCTGACCGATACTGGGGACATGACTCAGGAAGGCGTGGACGCCGTGGACACCATCACCGGCCAGTGGCTCACCGAACGCCCCGACCTGGAGACGCTGCCGATGGCCGTCTTCGGCCGGATCTACCGGCTCTCGCGCCTGATGGGCGACCGGATGGAGAAGGCGTACCAGCGGTACGGGATCGGCCGCGGCGAATTCGACGTGCTGGCGACGCTGCGCCGCTCGGGCGCCCCGTACACGCTCTCGCCCCGCCAGTTGGCGACCACGATGATGCTCACCACGGGCGGGATGACCGGGCGGCTCGACAAGCTGGAGCGCGCCGGACTGCTGGAGCGGGCGCCCGACCCGCACGACCGCAGGGGGCTGCGGGTCACCCTCACCGAGCGGGGCCTGACCGTCATCGACCAGGCCGTGGGCGCCGGTCTCGCCCTCCAGCGGCAGGCACTGGACGGCCTGGACCGCGAACAGGCGGAACAGCTCGCCGGCCTGCTGCGGATGCTGCTCGCCTCGACGGCCGAGGTCGACCCGGGCCGCTGAGCCGTACGCGTACGGAGGTCGCCCGGACCGCTCCGGCCCACCGAGGGCAGCGCGAAGCCCCTCGGCGCGGCCGGGGCGGCGCCAAGGGGCTGAGGGAGAAGGCTACGGCTGCTTGTGGGACTTGTCGGTCACCATGACCAGGCCCGCGATGACCCCGAAGAGCACCAGCGGCGCGGCCACGAACAGGCCGAGCGTCTGAATGACGCTCAGGCCGGACCCCGGGTCGTCGCCGTCATCGCGGCTGAGCGCGAAGGCGGGAGACGAGATGAGCAGCATCAGCGTCGTACCGGCGGTGATGACCCCGGCGCGCACGGCCTTCTTGGTGAGCTTCTTGTCCACGCCCTCAATGTAGTCAGCCCCTTCGCGGCCCGCGCGCCCGGGGTGGCCTTACGGGTGTCCCGCCGTCCCGCGCGCGACCGCCGCCTCGGCCGCCGCCTCGGCCTCGGCGTCCGCCATCGCCTGCCGTACGTCGTCCACGAGCGCGTACAGCCGCGGCGAGGCGGCGATCTGCTCCAGGCTCAGCGGGGTGCCGGTGGCGTCCGCGACGGGCAGCCGCCAATTGGGGTACTGGTCCCAGGTGCCGGGCAGATTCTGCGGGCGCCGGTCGCCGACCGTGTCGGGCAGCCAGATGCCGAGCATCCGCGCGGGGGTGCGCGCCAGGAAGCGGTGCACGGCCTTCACCACCGCCTCCTCGTCGGCCGCGCCCTCCGGCAGCAGCCCGAGCCGTCCCAGCAGCGCCACCCACTCCGCGACATCGGCGGCGTCCATGGCCTGTTCCTCGGCCAGCGGGCGGGTCAGCAGGCCCAGCCGGTGCCGCAGCTCCACGTGCTCGCCGGTCAGCCGGGCCGCGGTGCTCGGCAGGTCGTGAGTGGTCGCGGTGGCCAGGCACGACGCGCGCCATGCCTCGGGCGGCAGCGGAGGATGCTCGCCGGCACCCTCTCCGGTCCCGTCGGCGCCGTCGCCGGTCCCGTCGGCGCCCGCCTCGGTCCCGTCTGTACCCTCCCCCGTCCCGTCGGCAGCGTCCCCCGTCCCCTCCCAGTCCCGTTCGAACCACAGCACCGAGGTGCCGAGGATGCCGCGGCCCGCCAACTCCTCGCGGACGCCCGGCTCGACCGTGCCCAGGTCCTCCCCTATCACCACGGCTCCGGCGCGGTGCGCCTCCAGGGCGAGCAGCCCGAGCATCGCCTGCGCGTCGTAGCGGACGTAGGTGCCGTCGGTCGGCGGCCGGCCCTCGGGCACCCACCACAGCCGGAACAGGCCCATCACATGGTCCATCCGCAGCCCGCCCGCGTGCCGCAGCATCCGGGCGATCAGGTCGCGGTACGGCGCGTAGCCGGTGGCGGCCAGCGCGTCGGGGCGCCAGGGCGGCAGACCCCAGTCCTGGCCGCGGGAGTTGAAGGCGTCCGGCGGCGCGCCCACCGACATGCCCTTGGCCAGCACGTGCTGCATCGACCAGGCGTCGGAGCCCGCCGGGTGCACCCCGATGGCCAGGTCGTGGACGACGCCGATCGCCATCCCGGCGTCCCGAGCGGCCCGTTGGGCGGCGCCGAGCTGGGCGTCGGTGAGCCAGCTCAGCCAGCAGTGGAAGTCGACCCGGTCCATGTGCTCGCCGCGGGCCCGCGCGACCTGCGGCGAGCGCGGGTCGCGGAGCCCCGCGGGCCAGCGTCGCCAGTCGGCGCCGTGCAGTTCGGCGAGGGTGGACCAGGTGGCGTGGTCGTCGAGCGCCTGGCCCTGCTCGGCGAGGAAGTCGACGTAGGCGGCGCGCCGGCCGGGGCTCAGCGGCACCTGGCGGAGCAGTTCCAGCGCCTCGGCCTTCAGCGCCCAGACCGCGTCGCGGTCGATCAGCGCGTCTTTCAGCAGCACGGTGTCCCGCAGCGCGGCGGCCCGCCGGACCAGCGCGTCGGCCTTCTCGCGCGCCTCGCCGGACAGGTAGGCGTACTCGGGCACCTCCTCGATCCGCAGATAGACCGGGTCGGGGAAGCGGCGCGAGGACGGGCTGTACGGCGAGGGGTCGGTGGGCGGCCCGGGGACGGCCGCGTGCAGCGGGTTGATCTGGACGAAGCCGGCGCCCAGCGTGCGGCCCGACCAGGCCGCGAGGTCGGCCAGGTCGCCGAGGTCGCCCATACCCCAGGAGCGCTGCGAGAGCGTGGAGTAGAGCTGCGCCATGAAGCCGAAGGTGCGCCGCGCGGGGCCCGCGAGGCGTTCGGGTGCCACGATCAGGTCGCCGCGCGCGGTCCTGCCGTCGGCGGCGGTGACGCGCAGCCCGTAGCGGCCGGGCGGCGGTGCGGCGGCCGGGCCCAGGCCCTGCGAGTCCCGGTCCTGGCTCACGTCCAGGCCCAGATCCAGGTCCAGGTCCAGTACGCCGCCGGTCTCGGTCTCGACGGTGACGGCCGAGCCCTCCGGCAGGCCGCGCAGCGCGTCGGCGAGGGTGCCGTGGCCCGCCCTGAGCACGGTGCACGGCGGGAGCAGCCGGTTGGCCCTGCGGGTCTCGTACGCCGCGAGGGCGTCCCGGACGGCCAGCGGTGTCGAGGCGTCCACGCCGAGGGCCGCGAGCACGGCGACGACGGTCTCCTCCGGCACCGGGACCTCCCGCCCGGGCGCCGGCCGGTAGGCCGTGTCCACGCCGTAGAGCCCCGCAAGCCGCACCCGGTCGTCCATCGGGCCTCCGTCTTCTGCTGGTTTCGTCGGATGACCGTCCGATGCGACGGTCGTCCGAAGTGATCGGCGTCCGCCGCCCGTACGGGTGCGGCGGCGGCCGTACCGGTATGTACCGGCGGGCCGCCCTGACCCCTACCCCGACGGCGCGCGCCGTACCCGGAGGCGCGCCGGACCGCCGTCGCACGCCCGCGCGCCGGGAACGAATGTGCGGGAATCCGGAGGGAACGCCGACCGCATTGACACCGCACCGCGCGGGGTGATGGGCTCGCCTCCTCCCCGCCGTTCCCCCTCTTCACGCTCGCCGCCCCCACCGTCCGTGCAGCACTCCGCGAGGAGAAATCGTGCACGCCCTCCGCAGGAGTTCCGCCGCCGCCGTCGTGGCCACCGTCATCGGCGGCTGGCTGGTCCAGTCCCCGTCCGCGACGGCCGCGCCCGCGACCGCGCCGGGCGCACCGCCCGCCGGTTCGCAGTCCGACACGGCCGCCGCCGAGCGGACGCCGTCAGTGTGGCCGCGTCCGCAGACCCTGCGCGCGCAGGGGCACTTCGCGCCGGTGCCGCCGGCCGTGACGCTCGTCGCGGGCACCGACGCCGACCCGTACGCGCTGGACGTGATCGAGGACGCGCTGCGCTCCGCGGGCGCCACGGACATCGCCCGCGCCGACACCCCGGGCACGGGCCTGACCATCTACGCGGGCGACGCGGCGCTGCCGCAGCTGACCCGGCTGGGGGCGCCCGCGCAGGGCGATCTGCCGTCCGGCGGCTACCGGCTGGCGGTAGACGGCGACACCGTGGCGCTGGCCGGCATCGGCGACGACGGCCTGTTCCACGCGGCGCAGACGCTCCGTCAGCTCGCCACCACCGACACCAGCGGCGCGCGCGGCTTCGCGGGCGTCGCCGTACGGGACTGGCCGACGGCGGCGGTGCGCGGTGTCACCGAGGGCTACTACGGCGTGCCGTGGACGCAGTTCCAGCGGCTGTCGCAGCTGGACTTCTTGGCACGCACCAAGCAGAACCGCTATCTGTACGCGCCGGGCGACGACCCGTACCGCCAGGCGCAGTGGCGCGAGCCCTATCCGGCGGGCCGGCGCGCGGACTTCAGGGCGCTGGCGGACCGGGCGGCGCGCGACCACGTGACGCTGGCGTGGGCGGTCGCGCCCGGGCAGGCGATGTGCTTCTCCTCGGCCGCCGATCAGCGGGCGCTGGAGCGCAAGCTGGACGCGATGTGGGCGCTGGGGGTGCGCGCGTTCCAGTTGCAGTTCCAGGACGTGAGCTACAGCGAGTGGCACTGCGGCGCGGACGCCCGGGAGTTCGGCAGCGGGCCGGACGCGGCGGCCCGCGCGCAGGCCAAGGTGGCCAATGTCGTCGCCGAGTATCTGACGGAGCGCTACGGGGCGGCGGACCTGTCGCTGCTGCCCACCGAGTTCTACCAGGACGGGGCGACCCCGTACCGCACCGCGCTGGCCAAGGCGCTCAGCCCGCAGGTGACGGTCGCCTGGACCGGGGTCGGGGTGCTGCCGGAGAAGATCACCGGCGCCCAAGTGGCGGGCGCGAAGGCCGCGTTGAAGCACCCGCTGGTGACCGTCGACAATTATCCGGTCAACGACTTCGCGCCGGGGCGGCTCTTCCTCGGCCCGTACACCGGGCGGCAGCCCGCGGTCGCGACGGTCTCGGCGGGTGTGCTGGCCAGCGCGATGCAGCAGCCCGCCGCGTCCCGCATCCCGCTGTTCACGGCCGCCGACTTCGCCTGGAATCCCGGCGGTTACGACCCGGCGGCGTCCTGGCAGGCCGCGATCGACGACCTGGCGGGGCCCGATCCGGCCGCCCGCGCGGCGCTGCGGGCGCTGGCCGGGAACGAGGAGTCGTCCGCGCTCGGCGGCCAGGAGTCGGCGTATCTGCGCCCGCTGGTCGCGGACTTCTGGTCGGCGCTGGACTCCGGCGACCGGCAGCGGCTGACGGCCGCCGCGGCCCGGCTGCGGTCGGCGTTCACGGTGATGCACGGCGCGCCGGGGGCGCTGCGCGGGCTCGCCGACGGCACCTTCGGCGACGAGGTACGCCCGTGGCTGGACCGGCTGTCGGCGTACGGGGCGGCCGGTGAGCAGGCCGTCGACATGCTGCTGGCGCAGGCGTCGGGCGACGGCGCGGCGGCCTGGAAGGCGCGGCAGGCGCTGGACCGCGGCCGTACGCGGCTGGCGCAGGGCACGGCGACGGTCGGCGCCGAGGTGCTGGACGGCTTCCTGGCCAGGGCGGTGAACGACGGCGACGCCTGGACCGGCCTGCGCGCGGACGGCAGGACCGCGACCAGCACGCTCGCCTCCGGGCGCGGCTCCGACCCCTCGGCGATGGTGGACGGCAAGGACGGCACCGCCTGGTCGAGCGCCGCGCCGCCGCAGCCGGACGACGCCTTCGGGGTCGATCTCGGTACGGCGCGGCCGGTCGGCTCGGTGCGGATCGCGATGGGCGACGGCAGCGGCTCCGACGACTTCCTGCACGACGCGGTCCTGGAGGTGTCGGCGGACGACGGCACCGGCTGGCACAAGGTCGGCGAATACCACGACCAGGCGGTGATCTCGGCAACGCTGCCGTCCGGCACCCGCGCCCGTCAGGTGCGGCTGCGCGCGACCGCGGGCCAGTCGGGGCCGGTGACCGTACGGGAGTTCACCGCGTCGGTGAGCGGCGAGGTCGCGCCGGCCGCAGAGGGGCCGAAGGGCGCGTCGGCGGCGGTGGACGGTGATCTGTCCACCTCGACCGGTACGGGCGATGACGGCTCGGGGCCGCTGACCGTGCGGTTCGGCGGGGCGCGGCTGCTGGAATCGGTGACGGTGGCCGCCGCGGGCCCGCCGCCCGGGGCCGGGACCGACGCAGGGCCGGGCGGCTTCTTCCCGCCGGGGCCGCCGAACGCGCCGGTCGCCGCCGCGCCCGCGAAGGGCGCGGCCCCGGGCGACGCCTCCGACGGGCGCCCGCCGGTCACCGTCGAGATCCACACCCCGGGCGGCTGGCAGCGGATCGGCACCCTGGACGGCGACTGGACCGAGCTGCCCGCCGGGGTCGTCGCGGACGCGGTGCGGCTGTCGGACGGCGCCGGGGTGCACGAGGTGGTGCCGTGGTTCGCCGGGGCGCCGCGGGTGACGCTGGACCGGCCGGAGGTGGACGCCGAGATCGGCGGTTCGGCCGTCCCGGTGACGGCGTCGGTCGCGTCGGGGCTGCCGCGCGACGAAAAGGCGACAGTGTCGGTGGCCGCGCTCAAGGACGACCCGGCGCGGAAGAACGGGAAGAACCCGAAGAACGCCGCGGCGGACAAGGGCGGCGTCACAGCCACCGCGCCCGCCGCCGTCACCGTGCGCCGCGGCGCCTCCGCCGCCGTACCGCTGCACATCACCGTCCCGGCGGGTACGGCGCCCGGCACGTACAGCCTGCCGGTGCGGTTCACCGTCGCGGGGCGGACCGTGGAGCGGCGGATCACCGTCCACGCGCGGCTGCGGACCGCCGGGCCCGATCTGGTGCGCGGCGCCGCGGCGACGTCCTCGGGCGACGAGACCCCGGACTTCCCGGCGTCCGCGGTGGCCGACGGCGATCCGGCGACCCGCTGGTCCTCGCCGGTCGACGACAACGCCTGGGTGCAGGTGCGGCTCGCGGCCCCGGCCCGGATCGGCCGGGTCGTACTGCACTGGCAGGACGCGTACGCCACCGGATACCGCGTCGAGACCTCGGCCGACGGAGTGACCTGGCACACCTCGGCGGCCGTCACCGACGGGGGCGGCGGGACCGAGACGGTGTGGTTGGACGGCGCCGCCGACACCCGCTACCTGCGGGTGCAGGGTGTGCGCCGGGCCACCAAGTACGGCTACTCGCTGTTCGGCGTCGAGGCATACGCGGTGGCGGGGTGACCGGCGTGGTCACCCCGCGTCGCCCCTCCGGACGCCGGTCGCGCGCCCGCGCCCGGTGAAAGGGCCCGAGACGCACGAAAGCCCGGATCTCAGGCTGATATGCCGTCGATCCGGGCCAGAGCGTCGTCCGCGCCGAACGGTTGCAGGTATGGCAACCAGCGCGGGTCCCTATGTCCGGTCCCGATGATCCGCCAGGCGAGGCCGGACGGCGGGGCCGGTTGATGGCGCAGCCGCCAGCCGAGTTCGGCCACATGGCGGTCGGCCTTGACGTGATTGCAGCGTCTGCACGCCGCCACCACGTTCTCCCAGGCGTGCTGGCCGCCCCTGCTGCGCGGGATGACGTGGTCGACGCTGGTGGCGGCGGCCCCGCAGTACGCGCATTTGCCGCCGTCCCGGGCGAACAGCGCCCGGCGGGTCAGCGGCACGGTGCCGCGGAAGGGCACCCGGACGAATTTGGTGAGCTTCACGACACTCGGCGCCGGCAGCGCCTGTGTCTCACTGTGCAGATAGGCGCCGGATTCCTCGAGGCACACGGCCTTGTTGTTGAGCACGAGGACGAGCGCGCGGCGGAGCGGTACGACGCCGAGCGGCTCGTACGACGCGTTCAGGACCAGGACATGCGGCACGGATGCCTCCTTTAACGCCGGCGGCGCGTGGCTCGCGCCGGGACGATCTGGCCTAAGTCTCTCCGGAAGGCGCCCCATGGCGCCACCATGCCCGGGTAACGGACCGAGGGTGTTTTGGACCACACCTGTGTTCATCCCCACGTATCGGCCCGGTCGCTCCTCGGACACGGCAACGAGACGGCATCGGTCCCCGGTTAGTGTGGGAGTTTCGATCCGACCGGAGGTTCTCGCAGTGCCCACCGCGACGTCATCCGCCGCCGCCGTCCTGACCGCCCCCGCCACCCTCGCCGCCGACGCCTCGCACGGGTCGTCGATCTACCGGGCGAGCGGCTGGTTCGAGGAGAACTGGGCGAACTGGCTCAACGGGGGTCTGCGGATCCTGCTGATCCTGGCCATAGCGATCACGCTGCGCGCGGTGATCCGCCGGACCATCAGCAGACTCATCGACCGGATGAACCGGGGCGCGGCGGCCGCCGCCTCCACCACACTGGGCGGGCTGCTGGTCAACGCGGAGCGGCGCAAGCAGCGCAGCGAGGCGATCGGCTCGGTGCTGCGCAGTGTGGCGTCCTTCGTGATCCTGGGCACGGCGGCGCTGACCATCCTGTCGGTGCTCAGGATCAATCTGGCGCCGCTGCTGGCCAGCGCGGGGGTCGCGGGGGTCGCGATCGGTTTCGGCGCGCGCAATCTGGTCACGGACTTCCTGTCCGGGGTGTTCATGATCCTGGAGGACCAGTACGGCGTCGGCGACGTCATCGACGCGGGCGTGGCCAGCGGGACGGTGATCGAGGTGGGCCTGCGGGTGACCAAGCTGCGCGGGGACAACGGCGAGATCTGGTACGTGCGCAACGGCGAGGTCAAACGGATCGGCAATCTCAGCCAGGGCTGGGC
The DNA here is from genome assembly GCF_900112845.1 of Actinacidiphila alni. Classification (GTDB taxonomy): domain Bacteria; phylum Actinomycetota; class Actinomycetes; order Streptomycetales; family Streptomycetaceae; genus Actinacidiphila; species Actinacidiphila alni. The sequence goes on along the minus strand of NZ_FONG01000016.1, from coordinate 80,482 downwards.
GACCGCCGTGGTGGACGTGCAGATCGGGGTCGGCGAGGACCTGGAGCGGGCCCGCGAGGTGATCGGCACGACCGCCGAGGACATGGGCAAGCAGGACCCGTGGGACGAGATGCTCTGGGAGCCGGTGCAGGTGCTCGGCCTGGAGTCGGTCGGCACCGACTTCATGGTGATCAGGGCGCAGGCCAAGACGATGCCGGGGCAGGCCACCGGGGTCGCCCGTGAGCTGCGCTGGCGGATCAAGCGGGCGTTCGACGCGGCGGGCATCGTGATCTCCGGCGGCGCCCCGACGGTGGCGGTGACCGAGGCGGTGGTGCCGGAGGGCGCGCCGGCCACGGCGACCGAGCAGGCCGCGCAGGAGACGCCGGCGCCGCCGGCGAGCGCGTCCGCGCCGGTGCCGCCGCCCGCGTCCGGGGAGCGCTGACCGGCCGGACGGCTGCCGCGGCCCGCGCCGCTCCCTACCGCTTTCCCGCGTCCCCTGGCACCCTGCTGGTGCCGGGGGACGCTCGCGTTGGCGGTGTTGGTCGCGTGCTCGTGCGCCGAGGGTGCTTGATAACGACTTGGCCGCCCTGCCGTCGGCCCCCCTTGACGCTCCGCCGACAGCGGGCCTACCTTTCGTTTTGCCAATAGGAAACTTTCCTAACAGTGAACTGAGGGAGGATGGCGCGCATGGCTGGCACCCCTGGAACGCCGCGCGTACTGCGCGCCATGAACGACCGCGCCGCACTCGACCTCCTGCTGGAGCACGGCACGCTCTCCCGTACCCGGATCGGCAAGCTGACCGGGCTGTCCAAGCCGACCGCGTCGCAGCTGCTCGCGCGGCTGGAGGCGGCCGGACTCGTACTGGCCACCGGCACCACCGCGGGCCGGCCGGGACCCAACGCGCAGCTCTACTCGGTCAATCCGGCCGCCGCCTACGTGGCGGGCCTGGACGTCACCACCGAGCGGATCAGGGCCGCGGTCGCCGACATCACCGGCCGTACGGTGGGCAGCTTCCGGCTGCCGACACCGCGCCGGCGCACCGCGGGCAACGCGGTGGAGCAGGTCGTGCAGGCGGTGGACGGCGCCGTGAAGGCCGCCGGGCTCAGCCGGGGCGACCTGCACCGGATCGTGATCGGCACGCCCGGCGCCTTCGACCCCAGCACGGGACGGCTGCGCTACGCCAGTCACCTGCCCGGCTGGCACTCGACGTCGCTGCTGGACGAGATGGCCGCCGCGCTGCCGATGCCGCTCGAATACGACAACGACGTCAATCTCGCCGCCGTCGCCGAGCAGCGGCTCGGCGCAGCCGGCGGCCACGACGACTTCGTGATGCTGTGGAACGAGGAGGGCATCGGCGCCGCCATCGTGATCGGCGGCCGGCTGCACCGCGGCTGGACCGGCGGCGCGGGCGAGGTCGGCTTCCTGCCGGTGCCGGGCACTCCCCTGGTCCGCAATGTCACCAAGGCCAACAACGGCGGCTTCCAGGAGCTGGCGGGCTGCAACGCGGTGCTGCGGATCGCCCGTGAGCTGGGCATCGAGGTCCCCGAGGCCAGCCTGGAGGACGCGGCGGCGGCGCTGCTCGGCACAGCCGCGGCGCTCTGGCAGGAAGCGGAGGAGGGCGGACAGGACCCGGCCGGCCCCTACGCCGACCTCCTGCGGCGCTGCGCGACCGGCCACGCGGTCGGTCTGGCCTCGCTGGTCGCCGTGCTCGACCCCGAACTGATCGTGCTGGCGGGCAATGTCACCGTCTCCGGCGGTGAGCCGCTGCGCGCCCTGATCCAGGCGGAGCTGGCCGAACTGGCCGTGCCCCGGCCCCGGCTGGTGCTCGGCACCATCCACCTGCACCCCGTACTGAGCGGCGCGCTGGAGAGCGCGCTCGCCACCACCCGCGACGAGGTGTTCGACACCTCGCGCTGACCCTCGGACCGACCACCGGACCGGCACACCCCGCCGCTCCGGCGGCACCTCACACCCTCGACCCGCCCGTTCCCGCCCTCGACCCGCCCGTTCACCCCCGCAGCCCGTCCGTTCACCCCATCAGCCGTCCCAGTCCGTCCCCGAAAGGCCAGGAAGGCCCGTAAGGCCCGGAAGATCTCCCGGAGGAAGCGCAGTGTCCCGTCTGACGAAGGCAGCCGCCGCCGTAGCGGCCACCGCCGCGATCTCGCTGCTCGCGAGCGCATGTACCGGCCAGAGCTCCGGCTCGGCCAACGACGACGCCAGCAAGGACGTCACCATCACCTTCTGGCACGGCTGGACCGCGCCGAACGAGCTGAAGGCCATCAACGACAACGTCGCCCGGTTCGAGAAGGCCCACCCCAACATCCACGTCAAGGTGCAGGGCAACATCACCGACGACAAGATCAACCAGGCGCTGCGCGCGGGCGGTTCCAAGGCGCCGGATGTCGTGTCGTCCTTCACCACCGACAATGTCGGCCAGTTCTGCTCCTCCGGCTCGATGGCCGACCTGGCGCCGTTCCTGGCCAAGGACAAGATCGACCCGGCCGCCACCTTCCCCAAGCCGATGCTGGAGTACACCCAGTTCGACGGGAAGCGCTGCACGCTGCCGCTGCTCGGCGACGCGTACGGGCTGTACTACAACAAGAAGGCGTTCGCCGCCGCAGGCATCACCGCGCCGCCGAAGACGCTCAGCGAGTTCAAGGCCGACGCGGTCAAGCTCACCAAGACCAAGGGCGACTCCTACAGCCAGCTCGGCTACATGCCGAACTTCCACGGCTACGAGTCGACCACCACCCACCTGGCCGCGCAGTGGGGCGTGAAGTACTTCGACGCGAACGGCAAGTCGCAGGTCGCCAAGGACCCGGGCTTCACCGCGATGTTCAACTGGCAGCAGGACATGGTGAAGTCGCTGGGCGGCTTCGGCAAGCTGGAGAAGTACCGCAACACCTTCGGTGACGAATTCGGCGCCAAGAACCCCCTCCAGACCGGCCAGGTCGCGATGGGCATCGACGGCGAGTGGCGGCTGGGCATGGCCAAGGACGCCGGGATGAACGACCTCGGTGTGGCGCCCTTCCCGGTCCCCGACGACCAGGCGAGCACGTACGGCAAGGGCTACCTGTCCGGCACGATCATCGGCATCGCCAACACCAGCAGCAAGAAGAACGCCGCCTGGGAGCTGGTGAAGTTCATGACCACCGACACCGACGCGGTCGTCTCCTTCGCCAACGCGATCCACAATGTGCCGTCCACACTGGCCGCGCTCAAGTCGCCGAAGCTGGACGCCGACCCGGGCTTCAAGACCTTCCTGGACATCGCGCAGAACCCGGACAGCACCACGACCCCGCCGAGCATCAACGGCGGCGCGTACCAGCTGACCCTCCAGGACTTCGGCTACGCGTACGAGTCGGGCAAGTCCAAGAACCTCAGCTCCGGGCTCCAGGGTGTCGACACGCAGGTCGACAAGGACATCGCGCAGGCCAAGTGATGACCGCCGCCGTCCATCCCCTGCTGAAGGCCAAGCGCCGCAAGTCGGCGCTGCGCACCCTGGCCTTCCTCTCCCCGTGGATCATCGGGTTCAGCGTCTTCTTCGTGTACCCGCTGGTGTCCACCGTCTACTTCTCCTTCATGAAGTACAACGGCATCAACGCGCCGACCTGGGTGGGCGGCAAGAACTGGTCGTACGTCTTCACCGACTACCCGTTCTTCTGGCCCGCGCTGCGCAACACGCTGTGGCTGGTCGTGGTGATGGTGACGCTGCGGGTGCTCTTCGGGCTCGGCATCGGCCTGCTGATCACCAAGATCAAGACGGGCGCGGGCTTCTTCCGTACGGCGTTCTACCTGCCGTACCTGGCCCCGCCGGTCGCCGCGACGATGGCGTTCGTCTTCCTGCTCAACCCCGGGACCGGGCCGGTCAACCACCTGCTGGGCGACGTGGGGCTGCCCACGCCCGGCTGGTTCACCGACCCGCACTGGTCCAAGCCCGCGCTGACCATGCTGGCGGTGTGGGGCATCGGCGACCTGATGGTGATCTTCATGGCCGCGCTGCTCGACGTACCGAAGGAGCAGTACGAGGCCGCCGAACTGGACGGCGCCGGACCCTGGCACCGCTTCCGCTTCGTGACGCTGCCGAACATCTCGCCGATCGTGATGTTCGCGGTGGTCACCGGCGTCATCCAGACCATGCAGTACTACACGCAGCCGCTGGTCGCCGGGAAGGTCGCCTCGGGCGTGATCGGCAACTCCGGCCAGCAGGTGGAGCCCGGCTACCCCGACAAGTCGACGCTCACCCTGCCGCAACTGGTCTACGAACGCGGCTTCCAGCGCTTCGACTACGGCTCGGCGTGCGTGATCGCGCTCGTGCTGTTCGTGCTGTCGATGGCGTTCACGGCGCTGCTGCTGCGCCGCAATGGCTTCCTGTCGGCGGAGGACTGATCACCGATGACCCAAGCGACCCTCTCCCCCGGCACTGCCACTACCGGTGCCAAAGGCCACGGCGGCCCCGATGTCCGCGCCCGGCGCACCGCGCGCCGCAAGCAGACGCTGCACTGGATCGCAGTGCACGCGCTCGGCATCGCCGCCGCCGCCTTCTTCGTGCTGCCGTTCGTCTTCGTCCTGCTCACCGCGGTGATGAGCGACAACCAGGCGCTCACCCGCGACCTGTGGCCGCACCACTGGCAGTGGTCCAACTTCCGTACCGTGTGGGACACCCCGGGCTTCCTGACCTGGTGGCGCAACACCCTGGTGTACGCGGTCGCCGGCACCGTGCTGACCGTGGTGTCGTCGCTGCCGGTGGCGTACGCGCTCGCCAAGTTCCGCTTCCGCGGGCGCAATCTGGTCATGGTGCTGGTGATCTCGACGATGATGCTGCCGCCGCAGGTGGTGATCATCCCGATGTACCTGTTCTGGACCAAGCAGATGGGCATGGACGGCAGCCTGTGGCCGCTGATCATCCCGCTGGCCTTCGGTGACGCGTTCACCATCTTCCTGCTGCGGCAGTTCCTGCTGACGATCCCGAAGGAGTACACCGAGGCGGCCAAGGTCGACGGCTGCGGCGAGCTGCGCACCCTGCTCACCGTCATCGTGCCGATGATCAAACCGGCGCTCGCCGCGGTGGCCCTCTTCCAGTTCTTCTACTGCTGGAACGACTATTTCGGACCGCAGATCTACGCCAGCTCCAACCCCGGGGCCTGGACACTCAGCTACGGACTGGAGTCCTTCAAGGGCGCACACCACACCAACTGGAATCTGACCATGGCCGCGACCGTTCTCGTGATGGCCCCGGTGATCGTGGTCTTCTTCTTCGCGCAAAAGGCCTTCATCGAAGGCGTGACCCTGACTGGAGTCAAGGGATGAAACTGGCAGTCGTGGGCGGCGGGTCCACGTACACCCCCGAACTCATCGACGGATTCGCGCGGTTGCGCGACACCCTGCCGATCGAGGAGCTGGTGCTGGTCGACCCGGCCGCCGACCGGCTGGAGCTGGTCGGCGGTCTGGCCCGGCGGATCTTCGCCAAGCAGGGCCACCCGGGCACCATCACCACCACCGCCGACCTGGAGGCCGGGGTGGCCGGCGCGGACGCCGTCCTGCTCCAGCTGCGGGTCGGCGGGCAGGCCGCGCGCAACCAGGACGAGACCTGGCCGCTGGAGTGCGGCTGCGTCGGCCAGGAGACCACCGGGGCCGGCGGTCTGGCCAAGGCGCTGCGTACGGTGCCGGTCGTCCTCGACATCGCCGAACGGGTGCGCAGGGTCGCCCCGCAGGCGTGGATCATCGACTTCACCAACCCGGTCGGCATCGTCACCCGGGCGCTGCTCCAGGCCGGGCACAAGGCCGTCGGCCTGTGCAATGTGGCGATCGGCTTCCAGCGCAAATTCGCCGCGCTGCTGGACGTCGCCCCCGAGCAGGTGCACCTGGACCACGTCGGGCTCAACCACCTGACGTGGGAGCGCGCGGTGCGGCTCGGCGGCCCGCGGGGCGAGGACGTGCTGCCCAAGCTGATCGCGGAGCACGGCGCGGCGATAGCCGCCGACCTGCACATGCCGCGCGAGATCGTCGACCGGCTCGGCGTCGTCCCGTCGTACTACCTGCGCTACTACTACGCGCACGACGAGGTGGTGCGGGAGCTGAGCACCTCCGAGTCGCGGGCCTCTCAAGTGGCCGCGATGGAGAAGCAGTTGCTGGAGATGTACGGCGACCCGGCGCTGGACGAGAAGCCGGAGCTGCTGGCCAAGCGCGGCGGCGCCTTCTACTCCGAGGCCGCGGTGGCACTGGCGTCCTCGCTGCTGCGGAACACCGGCGACGTGCAGGTGGTCAACACCTACAACAACGGCACGCTGCCCTTCCTCGCCGACGACGCCGTCATCGAGGTGCCCGCGGTGGTGGACGGCACCGGGACCACACCGCTGCCCGTACCGCCGCTCGACCCGCTGTACGCGGGCCTGATCGCCAATGTCACCGCGTACGAGGACCTGGCGCTGGAAGCGGCTCTTCGCGGCGGCCGGGACCGGGTGTTCAAGGCGCTGCTGTCGCACCCGCTGATCGGGCAGTACGAGTACGCCGAGGCGCTGACCGACAAGCTCGTCGCGCACAACCGGGAGCACCTGGCGTGGGCCTGAACCAGGAGCCGCTCGTCCCCGGCGGCGTCCTCGCCGTCGACGCGGGCAACAGCAAGACCGACGTGGCGCTGGTCGCCGCCGACGGGAGGGTGCTCGGCACCGCCCGCGGCGGCGGGTTCCAGCCGCCGGTCGTCGGGATCGGGGCGGCCGTCGACGGCCTCGCGCGCATCGTGGAGCGCGCGGCGGCCGACGCCGGTTTCCCCGACGGCGCGAGCGGCGGGACACCGCTCGCGGAGCACACCTCGGCCTGCCTGGCCAACGCGGACCTGCCGGTCGAGGAGCAGCAGCTCGAAGCGGCCGTGCACGCCCGCGGCTGGGCGAGGTCCACGCGCGTCGCCAATGACACGTTCGCGATCCTGCGGGCGGGGGTGGACGCGCCCCGCGGTGTCGCGGTGGTGTGCGGGGCGGGCATCAACTGCGTCGGCATGCTGCCGGACGGGCGCACCGCGCGCTTCCCGGCGCTCGGCAAGATCTCCGGTGACTGGGGCGGCGGTTCGGGCCTGGCGGAGGAGGCGCTGTTCCACGCCGCGCGCGCCGAGGACGGCAGGGGCGGCCCGACCGCGCTCGCCGACACGCTGCCCGCGCACTTCGGGCTGCCGTCGATGTACGCGCTGATCGAGGCGCTGCACCTGGAGGCGATCGCGGCGGACCGCAAGTACGAGCTGACCCCGGTGCTGTTCGCCACCTCCGACGCGGGCGACCCCGTCGCCCGGTCGATACTGGACCAGCAGGCCGACGAGATCGTGGCGCTGGCCACGGTCGCGCTGGCCCGGCTCGACCTGCTCGACGAGGAGGCGGACGTGGTGCTGGGCGGCGGGGTGATGGCGGCCAGGAACCCGTATCTGATGGACGCCCTCACCGACCGGCTGACCGCCCGCGCCCCCAAGGCCCGCCCGCATGTCGTGACGGCGCCCCCGGTGCTCGGCGCGGCTCTGCTGGGCCTGGACCATCTGGCGGCGCCGCCCGAGTCCCACGCGGCGCTCCGGGCCCACTACGCATAACGCGCCCCGGGCCTGTCACCACCCGCGCCACCGGCCCTGTTCGGTTCCCGCCCGCCCGGGAACCGAACAGGGCCTTCACGCGTGACTGCCTCCAGGGGGCAGTGCGCGGCCGTACGGCAAGATCCACCGTTGGGCTAGGTGGATGCGGGGGGCTGCGACCATACTGCTGGCTGAGAGCGTGACTTCCGCGCAGGCGGAGTCGGTCCCGGGGGAGGGTGAGTGACGCAGACGCCGACGAGAGGCGGAGGGCCGAACGGGCTGGGCGTGGCGGAGGTGCCGGCGCAGCGCCGGCGGGCCTGGGTGGAGCGCAGCGAGCAGCTCCGGGCCGCGGCCACCACCGAACCCGGCCGGCTGCGGATCATCGGCGCCGTCCTGGCGCTGCTGGTCGTCGCCTTCGGCGCGGTCACCGCCTGGCAGATCACCGACCGGACCACCGCCGCGGGCAATGTGCTGCACCACAGTGCCCCGCTGAGCGCGGACGCGGCGGAGATCTACCGCAGGCTCGCCGACGCCGACGCCACCGTCGCGGGCGGCTTCCTCGTCGGCGGCCAGGAGCCGCAGGCGGTCTCCGACCGGTACGACAAGGACATCGCCATCGCCGCCAAGCTGATCACCGAGGCCGCGGCCAACAGCCAGGGCTCCAGCCAGGTGCGCGCCCAGATCGCCTCGCTCAACCAGCAACTCCCCCAGTACACCAAGCTGGTGGCCACCGCCCTGGCCAACAACCGGCAGGGCCTCCCGCTGGGCGGCGCCTATCTGCGGTACGCCAACGAGCAGATGCGCAAGGACGGCGGCCTGCTCGACGCCTCCAACAAGCTGTACCAGGCCGAGACCGACCGCCTCGGCAAGGACTACGGCGACGCCAAGGCGCTGCCGTACGCCGCCTGGGCGCTGGGCGTCGTGGCGCTCGGCGGTCTGGTGTGGGCGCAGCGCCGCCACTACCGGCGCACCAACCGGGTGTTCAACCAGGGCATGCTCGCCGCGAGCGGCGCCTGCGCGGTGGTGCTGCTGTGGCTGGTCGTCGGGCACACCGTGGCCCGCACCCAGCTCGACGACTCCTACGCGCACGGCGCGAAGTCGATGCAGGTGCTCAACAGCGCCCGGATCGCGGTGCTCCAGGCCCGCGGCGACGAGAATCTGACGCTGGTGGCCCGCGGTTCCGGCGGCAGTTACGAGGACACCTTCAACTCCGGCATGACCGGCCTGGCGGGCAAGGACCCCAAGGGCGTGGGCGGCGAACTGGAGCAGGCCCTCGCGCTGGCGGACAACGCCAAGGGCCGCACCCCCGTCGACACCGCCATCAAGAGCGTGCAGACCTGGCGGGCCCGGCACACCGTGGCCCGGGCCAGCGACAACAACGGCGACTACACCACCGCCGTCGCCCAGGTGATCGGCGGCAAGGACAGCAAGGGCCACACCGTCACCGAGACCACCGGGCAGTGCTTCGACAAGGTCGACGCCAGCCTGGAGCAGGCCGTCGCGCAGGAGCAGCACGAGTTCAACCAGGCCGCGGACAGCGGGCGCGGCGCGCTGACGCTGCTGCCGGCCGGCGCGGCACTGCTGGCGGTGCTGGCCGCGGCGGGCGCGGCGCTCGGCATCGGGCGCCGCCTGTCGGAGTACCGGTGAGCGGCGTGCGGCGGGGCCGCGGCGGGCGGGAAGCGGACGACGAGCAGGGGATGGGGCGGACTGTGAGCGGGAGACGACGGCCGGAGCGCGGGATACGCGGGGGCCGCGTACGGCTGCGCGGCTGGGGCGGCGTCGCGGGCATGGCGTCGGCGTGCACGCTGGCGCTGACAGCCGCGCTGCTGCTGCCGGGCACGGGCGGCAGCGGCGGCACGCGATCACCGGCGGCCGCGCCCAAGGCGCCGCAGGTCCAGGCCCGTTACGCCGCCGACCAGGACTGCTCGAACTCCGCGACCACCCTGGACCCGGCGACCGGCGCCGTCACCAGCCTCGACCCGAACGGCGGCACCCAGGACGGCGCCGCCGTCGAGCGGATCAAGCACAACAAGCGGCTGGTCGTCGGCGTCGACCAGAACAGCTATCTGTGGGGCTACCGCGACCCGGTCACCGGCGACATCGCCGGCTTCGACATCGCCATCGTCAAGGCGATCGCGCAGAGCATCCTCGGTCCGGACGCGCAGGTGCAGTATCTGACCATCCCGACCGACCAGCGGATCCCGATGATCCGCGCGCACAAGGTCGACATGGTGGTCCGCACGATGAGCGTCACCTGCGACCGGCTCACCGACCCGCAGCAACAAGTGGCCTTCTCCAGCGCCTACTTCGAGGCGGGCCAGCAGCTGCTGGTGCCCGACAACTCCACCATCAAGGGCTTCGACGACTCGCTGAACGGCAAGCACGTCTGCACCGCCTCCGGTTCGACCGGCGCCGCCAAGCTCGCCCAGGACGCGCACGGCGCGAAGGTGACCCTGGTACCGAACCAGCTCGACTGCCTGGTGCGGGTCCAGCTCGGCCTCGCGAACGCGGTGTTCACCGACAACGCGCTCGCGGCCGGCCAGGCCGCCCAGGACCCGTCGATGAGACTGGCCGGGGAAAGGGTCACCACCGAGCCGTACGGTGTGGCCATGAACCTGGACGACACCGACCTGATCCGGCGGGTCAACGCGGTCCTGGCCTCCTACGGCAGCGGCGGCGCCGACAGCCCGTGGATGCGGGCGTACGACAAGTGGCTCGCCCAGCACCTGCCGGGCATCGGCGGACCGCCGCAGGCGCACTACAAGTGACCCGCAGGCGCACGACAAGTGACGAGGCCCACGACAGGTAACCCCGAAGGCAGCCCCGGGACCACAGGACGCACGCGGACAGCGGAAAGAGGGTGTGATGGCGGTCGCTGGACCCACCGGACCGGTCATGGGACGGGAGGAGGTCGACCGCGCCCTGGAGCGGCTCGGCACCGAGCACGAGGCCATCGAATCCTCCCTGCTCGCGCTCCAGGACCACTCGGGCCGCCGGCTGCTGGAGGGTGCGGAGCTGACCGGCGTCACCAAGGAACGCTGGGTGGAGACCGACGCGGCGATCACCTTGCTGTGGGCGCACTTCGAGGCGTACACCGAGACGATCGGCGCCGCCCGGGAGCTGCGGGCCAAGCGCCGCTGGCCCACCCAGACCGAGCTGACCCGGCTCACCGAACTGCTGCGCGGCGACGGCGTGACCGTCACCGGCGCGGCCACCCCGGACGCCGCCCGCTCGCTGACCGGACCGGCCCGGCTGACCGAGCGGCTGAGCCTGAAAAAAGTGCTGAAGCGGATGAACGGCTGGTACGACCAGGCCATGGAGACGGTCGCCGCCGCCGACTCCGTCTGGTCGGCGCTGCCCGCCAGGATCGACCTGCTGGCCGCCGAGACCCGCCGGGTGCGCTCGCTCGCCCAGTCGGTCGGGGTGCGGCCCGGCGCGCACCCGGCGGGCGACGAACTGGAGTCGCTGATCGAGGAGCTGGCCGAGCTGCGCGCCCGTACCGTCTCCGACCCGCTGGCCTTCTGGCGGGCCGCGCCCTCACCGGGACGGCCCGACACCGAACGGTACGACCAGGCAGGACGCCGCCTTGAGGAGATCCGCCGCGAGGTCGAGGCGGTGCTGCACGTGCGCGACGACGCCGAGCACCGGCTGCTGCGGCTGCGCGATGTGCTCTCCCGCGCCGACCGCACCCTCACCGAGGCGCGCAGCGCGCGGGTCGAGGTGCTGTCGAAGATCCTCGCCTCCGACGTGCCCGCGGTCAGCGGCCCGGCCGCCGCGCTGCACGAACAGCTCGCCGCCGCCGAGGAGTTCTGGCGCGGCGCCCAGTGGCACCGGCTCTCGCCGCTGCTCGACGGCCTGGAGGAGCGCGCCGACGAGGAACTGCTGCGGGCCCGTGACTCGCTGACCGCGGTGACCGCGCCGCTTGCCGTGCGCGCGGAACTGCGCGGCAGGTTGGACGCGTACCGCGCGAAGGTGGCCCGGCTCGGCATGGCCGAGGACCCGCTGCTGATCGAGCGCTACGACCAGGCCCGCCGGCTGCTGTGGAGCGCCCCGTGCGACCTGGCGGCGGCCGACCGTACCGTGCAGCGCTACCAGCAGGCGGTCGCCGAGATCGGCGCCCAGCGCCCGTCGAAACCGCAGGACCGCAGGGGGCCGGTGTGACGCGGCCTTCCGGGTCGGGGCTTCCCCGGTCGGGGCCCCGCGTGTTCCTCCCGGGCGTGACGGGGCGCGGTGCCGTCATGGGTGCGGCAAAACGGTCCGCGCGGGCGGCGAACCGTACGGCTCCCGGGGCCGTCCGTAGGGTTGAGGCGGACGGCAGGCATCGGGGCGACAGACCCGTCGCGGGCGCGGCACGCGACGGACGCGCGACAGTGGAAAGGCTGAGGGGGACACCGTGAGCAAGTGCCAACGGCCCGGTTGCGACGGGACCTTGGAGGACATGGGCGGCGGGGAGCTGTACTGCGACACCTGCGGTCTCGCGCCGCTGGCCGCCGCGCCCGCGTCCGCCGCCGGTTCCGTGCCCGCGGCGCGCGGCGCCGACTCGGGCCGCTCGGAGTCGGCGCACACCTCCTCGCACTCGTCCTCGCGGTCCTCCTCGCGCGCCTCGCGCCGCTCGGTGTCCGGGCGGCTGTCGCGGTCGCTGAGCGGCGCCGCCACCGGCCGTTCGGTGTCGGTGCGCAGCAGCCGCAGTTCCAGCAGCGGCCCGACCCGCGGCAAGCTGGGCGCGGGCCTGGTGTCGGTGCCGACGGTGCCGCGGCCCGACCCGGCCGCCGCCGTGCTGACCGATCCCGAGGTGCCCGAGCGCAAGCGGTTCTGCAGCAAGGGCGACTGCGGGGCGCCGGTCGGCCGCAGCCGCGGCGACCGCCCGGGACGCACCGAGGGCTACTGCAGCAAGTGCGGCCACCCGTACTCCTTCTCGCCCAAGCTGCGGCCCGGCGACATCGTGCACGGCCAGTACCACGTGGTGGGCTGCCTGGCGCACGGCGGCCTCGGCTGGATCTACCTGGCCGTGGACCGCGCGGTCTCCGACCGCTGGGTGGTGCTCAAGGGCCTGCTCGACACCGGTGACGAGGACGCGCTCGCCGCGGCCGTCTCCGAGCGGCGCTTCCTCGCCGAGATCGAGCACCCCAACATCGTCCGGATCTACAACTTCGTCGAGCACCTCGACCAGCGCACCGGCACCCTCGACGGCTACATCGTGATGGCGTACGTCGGCGGCAAGTCGATGAAGGAGATCGCCAACGAGCGGCGCACCCCGGACGGCAGGCGCGAGCCGCTGCCGGTCGCGCAGGCCATCGCGTACGCCATCGAGGCGCTGGACGCGCTCGGCCATCTGCACAGCCGCAATCTGCTCTACTGCGACTTCAAGGTCGACAACGCCATCCAGACCGAGGACCGGCTCGAACTCATCGACATGGGCGCCGTGCGGCGGATGGACGACACCGAGTCGGCGATCTACGGCACGGTCGGCTACCAGGCGCCCGAGGTCGCCGAGGTCGGTCCGTCGGTCGCCTCCGACCTGTACACGGTGGCGCGCACCCTGGCGGTGCTGACCTTCGACTTCCAGGGCTACACCAACGTCTTCGTCGACAGCCTGCCCGACCCCGGCAACATCGAGGTCTTCTCCCGCTACGAGTCCTTCTACCGGCTGCTGGTGCGGGCCACCGACCCGGACCCGGACAAGCGGTTCTCCTCCGCCGAGGAGATGTCGGACCAGCTGCTGGGCGTGCTGCGCGAGGTCGTGGCGCTGGAGAGCGGCATGCCGCGGCCCGCGCTGTCCACCCTCTTCGGCCCCGAACTGCGTGTGGTGGACACCGAGTTGGTACGGCCGGTGACCGGCGACACCTCGCTGCTGGGCGCCGACCGCGCGCTGGAGAAGGCGGCCAGGCGCCGCGACCGGGCGGGCGCGAACGGATCCGGCGGCGCGCCCGCCGCGCTCGGGCCGGGCGGCGCCGCGCCCGCGCTGCCCGCCGGGGGCATCCCGGCGCAGCCGGCCGGACCGCCCGCGGGCGCCGGCGGCTACAGCCCGACGGTGGCGGGCGCGCTGCCCGCGCCGCTGCCCAACTGGGGCCCGCCGCCCGCGGTCAGCCCCACCGTGGCGCGGCTCGACCCGAGCGCGGCCATCCTGGCGCTGCCCGTGCCGCACGTCGACCCCGCCGACCCCAACGCGGGCTTCCTGGCCGGTCTTTCGGCCGCCGCCCCGGCCGAGCTGGTCGCGGCGTTGCAGTCCGCGCCGCAGGACTCGGTGGAGAAGCGGCTGCGGGAGCTGCGGGCACTGCTGGAGATGGGCGACCCGGCGGGCGCCCACGAGGTGCTGCGCGCGCTCGCCGACGACGACGAGGCGGACTGGCGGGTGGTGTGGCACCGCGGTCTGGCCGCGCTGTGCACCGGCGACCAGGAGACGGCGGCGCTGAGCTTCGACGCGGTCTACGACGCCTTCCCCGGCGAGCCCGCGCCGAAGCTGGCGCTGGGCATCTGCGCCGAGGTGCTGGGCCAGCTCGACAACGCGGCCGAGTACTACCGGCTGGTGTGGATCACCGACCACAGCTATGTGAGCGCCGCCTTCGGCCTGGCCCGGGTGCTGCTGGCCTCCGGCGACCGGCCGGGCGCGGTGCGGGCCCTGGAGTCGGTGCCCGAGTCGTCGATCCACTACACGGCGGCGCGGGTCGCGGCGATCCGGGCGCGGCTGCGCGACAGATCGCCGCAGGAGCCGCTGCTGGCCGACCTGCACGCGGCCGGTCATCAGGTCGAGGACCTCCAGCGCCAGGGCCTGGACTCCGACCGGCGCGAGCAGCTCGCCACCGAAGTGCTGGGCAGCGCCCTGGACTGGGTGCTGGCCGGCCGTGTCGGGGACGGCGCGCCCGCCGCCCCGGGCGTACCGTCAACGGGCGGGCCCGGCACGGCCGTTCTGGGCTCGGCCCTGAACGAGCGGGACCTGCGGTTCGGCCTGGAGCGCTCGTACCGGGTGCTGGCCAGGCTCGCCCGGCAGGGCAGCACGAGGATCGAACTGGTGGAACGCGCGAACCGCTTCCGCCCCCGGACGTGGGTGTGAACGAGATGCCGCCAATGCCCGAGTCGCCGCCGTCGGCGACGACGACGCTGTGCCCCTCCTGCGCGGAGCCGCTGGACCCGGGGGACCGCTTCTGCGAACACTGCGGCGCCGACGTGCAGGCCCCGCCGCCCGCGGCCGCTCCACCCTCCGGCGGGGGCTCGCCGTCCGGCGCGGGTGACGCCGGACCGGCTGCCGCCACGGGCCCTGCGGGGGCCGGGGCCACCGGTCCCGCCGCCGCGCCGCCGTCCGGGGCGGACGGCGACGGAGCCCGGCCGCGTACGGACGCCGCGGGCGCCGACGCCGGTGCGGCGGCAGGGGGTTACCCCGCCGGCGGTGAAGCCGCTGCCGGGGACGGGCCCGCGACCGATTCCTTCCTGCTGGCTCCCCCGCAGGGCCAGGGGCAGGGGCAGGCGCAGCCGCAGGGCGACGGGGACACGCTCGCGCTCGGCGTGCCGCTGCCCGCGACGAAGCTGTCCGACCCGCGCGAGGAGGAGCCGGAGACCGCGCCGGAGGCGGAGACGGTGTGCGTGGCGTGCGGCCTCGGCGGCGTGGACGCGGACGGCTACTGCGAGCACTGCGGGCACGCCCAGCCGCGCCAGCGCGACCACCAGGAGCAGGAGTTGGAGGGCGTGGCCGCGGTCAGCGACCGCGGCCTGCGGCACCACCGCAACGAGGACGCCTTCGCGCTGTCCACCGCGTCGCTGCCCGACGGCTCCCCCGCGGTGGCCGCGGTGGTCTGCGACGGCGTGTCCACCGCGTACCGCCCGGACGACGCGTCGGCCGCCGCCTCCGCCGCGGGCGGTGAGTCGTTGCTGGCCGCGCTGGAGCGCGGCGCCCCGGCCGACGAGGCGATGCGCGGCGCGCTGCTGGCCGCCTTCGAGGCGGTGAGCGCGCTCGCCGAGGAGGAGCCGGCGCCGGACGGCGCCGCGCACCACAACGCCCCGGCGTGCACCTGCGTGAGCGCCGTGGTGACCGGTCCTGTCTTCACCGTCGGCTGGATCGGCGACAGCCGCGCGTACTGGATCCCCGACGACCGCACACAGCCGTCCGCCCGGCTCACCGAGGACGACTCGTGGGCGGCCAGGATGGTCGCGGCCGGCCTGATGACCGAGGCGGAGGCGTACGCCGACGAGCGGGCGCACGCGATCACCGGCTGGCTCGGCGCGGACGCCGTCGAGGTCGATCCGCACGTCGCGGCGTTCCAGCCGGAGAGCCCCGGTGTGATCGTGGTGTGCACCGACGGGCTGTGGAACTACGCGGAGTCGGCCGCCGAGATGGCCGCGGCCGTGCCCCGGGACGCCAGGACCCGTCCGCTGCACAGCGCGCGGACGCTGGTCGGGGTGGCCCTGGACGGCGGCGGCCACGACAACGTAACGGTCGCGGTGCTGCCGTTCCCGGCGGCCGTGTCCCGGGCAGGATTCCCACCCGACCAGGCCACGGACGGCCCGGGCGGGGCCGTGAACGGGCTTTAAGGAGCGCTCTACCGATGGCCAGAATTTCCAAGTCGAACGTGCCGCAGTTCTCGGTCGACATTTATCAGAACGAATTCCTGCCCGAGGGCGGCCGCGAGGTCAACGCCATCGTCACCGTGACCTCGACCGGCGGCGGCACCTCCGGCGGCCAGCCGCTGCCAGGACCGGCCTTCGCCGCCGAGGGCGCGCCGCCCAGCGCGGGCGTGGTCATCATGGTCGACTGCTCGGGCTCGATGGAGTATCCGCCGACGAAGATGCGCAACGCCCGTGACGCCACGGCCGTCGCGATCGACACCATCAGGGACGGTGTCGCCTTCGCCGTGGTCGCCGGCACCCACCAGGCCCGCGAGGTGTATCCGGCCAACGGCGGCCTGGCGGTCGCCGATCCGACCACCCGCGCGCAGGCCAAGCAGGCGCTGCGCAAGCTGACGGCGGGCGGCGGCACCGCGATCGGCACCTGGCTGCGGCTCGCGGACCGGCTGCTGGCCAGCGCCGATGTGGCCATACGGCACGGCATCCTGCTCACCGACGGCCGCAACGAGCACGAGAAGCCGGAGGATCTGAAGGCCACCCTGGACGCCTGCACGGGCCGCTTCACCTGTGACGCGCGCGGTGTCGGCACCGACTGGGAGGTCAAGGAGCTGACCGCGATCGCCTCGGCGATGCTCGGCTCGGTGGACATCGTCGCCGATCCGGCGGGCCTGGCCGCGGACTTCCAGGCGATGATGGAGAACGCGATGGGCAAGGAGGTCGCGGACGTCAGCCTGCGGCTGTGGACCCCGCAGGGCTCCGAGATCGCGTTCGTGAAGCAGGTCGCGCCGACGGTGGAGGACCTGAGCGGGCGCCGCGTCGAGGCGGGGCCGCGCGCGGGCGACTACCCGACCGGTTCGTGGGGCGACGAGTCCCGCGACTACCACGTGAGCGTGCGGGTGCCGTCGGCCGGCGTCGGCCAGGAGATGCTGGCGGCCCGGCTGTCGCTGGTGCTGCCGCAGCCGGACGGCACCGTCGAGGTGCTCTCGCAGGGTCTGGTGCGCGCGGTGTGGACCGACGACATGGCGGCCTCCACCCGGATCAATCCGCAGGTCGCGCACTACACCGGGCAGGCGGAACTGGCGCAGGTCATCCAGCAGGGCCTGGAGGCCCGCAAGTCCGGCGACATGGACGGCGCGACCGCGAAGCTGGGCCGCGCGGTGCAGCTGGCCAGCGCCTCCGGCAACGAGGACACCGCCAAGCTGCTGGCGAAAGTGGTGGACGTGGTCGACGCGGCCAGCGGTACGGTCCGGCTGAAGGCCAGGGTCGCCGACGCCGACGAGATGACCCTGGAGACACGGTCGACGAAGACCGTACGCGTGAAGAAGTGAGCCGCGCAGGGCAATGCGCGCGGGCGGCCGCGGCGGCGGGCGACCCGTGCGGATCCGCGGTGCGACGACGTAACGTGTGAGGACGTAAGCAGCGCACACGGTTTGTGACGCCGCCCCGGCGGCGGAGGGGGAGCCAGCAGCATGCCGACTTGTCCGAACGGCCACGAGTCCGGGACCGACGACTGGTGCGAGGTCTGCGGGATGCGGATGGCCGTGCCCTCGTCCTCGTACGGGACCCGGCCGCCCTCCTCCTCCGCGTCCGCGTCGGCCTCCTCGTCCAGTTCCCCGGTGTCCACCTCGCCGGGTGTCTCCGCGCGCGCCGGGTACGACGGTGACGGGTCCGCGGGCCCCGAGCTGTGCCCGCAGTGCCGGACACCGCGCGAGGGCATGGCGCTGTTCTGCGAGGAGTGCCGCTACAACTTCCGTACGCATTCGGCGACCACCTTCGTGGCGCCGCCCCCGCAGCCGCCGGCCACGGCCACCGGCTTCCCGCCGTATCCGCCGGACTACTCGCAGCGATCGCGGCCGTCGCAGGTCAACCGGCCCGCGGAGCCGCTGCCCGAGCAGTCGGTGACGTCGGGGTCCGGGGACTTCCTGCTCGACCCGCCGTCGTCGCAGGTGAAGGCGCCGGGTCCGGCGCCGGCCGCGCCCGAGGCGCGGCAGGCCGCGGAGGGCGGCGTGGCGGAGCAGTCGCCGCCCGCGCAGTCGTCGTACCCGCCTCCGCCGCTGTCGGGCCTGTCGGCGCCGCCCACGCCGACGGCCGGACCGGTGTCCGGGCCGGTGTCAGGGCCGGTGTCAGGGCCGGTCTCCGCGCCGTCGAGCGGGGAGCAGCAGCCGGCCGCGGGTACGGGCACGGGCACGGCGTGGGTCGCGGTGGTCGCGGCCGACCGGGAGTACTTCACGACGATGATGGCGCGCAGCGGCCCGGACGCGGAGGGCCTGTACTTCCCGGCCTTCTCGCCGGAGGTCCAACTCCCGCTGATCGGCAATCAGGTGACCATCGGGCGGCGCCGGCAGAGCACCGGTGAGTCGCCCGACATCGACCTGTCGCGCGGCCCCGAGGACCCGGGCGTCTCGCACCAGCACGCGGTGCTGGTGCAGCAGCCGGACGGCAGCTGGGCGGTGGTCGACCAGAATTCGACCAACGGCACCACGGTCAACCTCGGCGAGGACACCATCCCGGCGTACACCCCGATCCCGCTGGCCGAGGGCGACCGGGTGCACGTCGGGGCGTGGACGACGATCACCCTGCGCCGCGCGTGACCCCGGTCGGCGGCACCAGTACGGGTACGGGGGCCGGTGCGGCGGTGCGACGGCTGGATCTGGGGTGGTTCGTCCGGCCCGATTCCGAGACCGGTGACGGGCGGCCTCGGGTGGAGCCGGCGCTGGCGTATCTGGTCGACCACGGCGGGGAATTGCTGCTCTTCGACACCGGGATCGGCGCCGCGGACCCGGAGACGGACGCGCACTACCGCCCGTACCGCCGTCCGCTGCCCGCCGCGCTCGCGGACGCGGGCGTGACGCCCGCGGACATCGCGCTGGTGGTCAACTGCCATCTGCACTTCGACCACATCGGCGGCAATCCGCTCTTCCCCGGCACCCCGTTGCTCACCCAGCGCGCCGAACTGGCGCTGGCGCGCGCCGGCGGGCACACGATCGAGGAACTGGTCGACTTCCCCGGCGC
Source organism: Actinacidiphila alni (assembly GCF_900112845.1). Taxonomy (GTDB): domain Bacteria; phylum Actinomycetota; class Actinomycetes; order Streptomycetales; family Streptomycetaceae; genus Actinacidiphila; species Actinacidiphila alni. The sequence continues at coordinate 61,386 of NZ_FONG01000016.1, read as the reverse complement.
GGTCTTCGAGGAGCTGGACGGCGAGGCCGAGATCCGCCCGGGGCTGTGGATCCTGCCGACCCCCGGGCACACGGCGGGCCACCAGTCGCTGGTGCTGCGGCGGCCGAACGGCACGGTCATCCTGGCGGGCCAGACGCACACCTCCGCCTCGGACTTCGCCGCCGCGGAACTGGCGGCGCGGGCCCGGGCCGCCGGGGCCGGCGAGCCACTGCCGGAGCCCGACCCGTGGGTGGAGCGGCTGCTCGCCCTCGACCCGCGGCAGGTGCTCTTCGCGCACGACGCGGCGGTGTGGGAGCCGCTGTCCGGCTGACTCCGTCTATCGGGTGCGGACCGGCCAGCGGTACGGGCCTGCCGGGTCGTCCAGCCAGGTCCACTGGCGCGGGCCGTCGACGGTGAGCCCGAAGCGGGTCCTGGCCGGGTGGCCGAGGTCGCGGAAGACGGTGTGCGCGGACTCCACCAGCGCCCACAGGTCGCGCGGGCCGCTGATCCGGGTCAGCCCGTCGGGTGTGGTGCGGGCGGCGGAGCCGTCGGCGGCCAGCAGCCGGGCGGTGCCGGACCCCGGGGACCAGGTGAGGTCGAGCGGGCCCGCGAGGAGGGTGAGCAGGAAACGGAAGAGGTCGTTGCCGATGACGCGCGGCGGGGTGCCGGTGCCGCGTACGGTGCTCCCCCGGTCGGTCGATTCGGCGGCGGCCGGTTCGGCGGCGGCCGTCGTGGAAGGGCCGCGCAGCGGGACGAAGAAGGCCGGGGTGGACAGGAAGCGGCCCTCGGCGGCGGTCGCGCTCCGCACGGTCAGCGCGACCAGACCGGTCGCGAAGGGCGCGAGGATCCGGGCCTCCGGCCGGCACTGGCCGAGCAGGGCGACCGGCAGCGACGGCAGCTCACAGGCGACGATCACCCGGTCGTACGGGGCGCCCGCCCGATGCCCGCGTGCGCCGTCGCCGGTGACCACCGTGACGGACCGGGCGGCGGGGGTGCCGTACGCGGCCAGGTGCGCGCGGGCGGCGGCGGTGATCCGCTCGTCGAGGTCGACGGTGGTGACGGCGCCCGTGCGGGGTCCGGCGCCGAGCCGGTGCGCGAGCAGCGCCGCGTTGTAACCGGTGCCCGCGCCGATCTCCAGCACCCGCTCGCCGCCGCTGATGTCCAGGGCCTGGCACATCAGGGCCATCAGCGACGGCTGGCTGCTGGAGGAGAGGAGTTCGCCGTCCACCACATGGGTGGCGACCGGCCGGTCGGCGTAGGCGCCCGCGAGCCAGCGCAGCCGGCGGCGCGGGTCCGGGTCGGCGGCGCTGAGCAGATCGTGGCCGCCGCCGGGCAGCGGGCGGAAATAGCGCGGCACGAACAGGTGCCGGGGCACCTCGGCGAAGGCGGCCCGCCAGGCCGGGTCGGTGAGGCCGCCGCCCGCCGCGATCCGGCGGACCATGCGGGAGCGCAGCGCGGCCGCGGCCGACCGGTGCCGCCCGGCCGTACCGGGGTCCGCGTCCGCGTCCGGGTACGATTCTGCGTCCACGCCCGGATCCGTACCCGGGTCCGCGTCCTGGCCCGCGTCCGGTTCCTGGTCGGATTGCGCCATACCTCCATCGTGCGCCCCTGTCCCCGGTCCTACGACTCCGGTACTCGGCCGCTCCTTCTGCGACCATGGGGGTGTGAATGAGATCCCGCGCGGCACGGTGCAGCAGCAGACGTTCTACGAGCTGGTCGGCGGCGAGGATACCTTCCGCCGGCTGGTGCACGTCTTCTACCAGGGGGTGGCGGCCGATCCCGAACTGCGGGCGATGTACCCGGAGGAGGACCTCGGCCCGGCCGAGGACCGGCTGCGGCTGTTCCTCATGCAGTACTGGGGCGGCCCCCGCACGTACAGCGAGGAACGCGGCCACCCGCGGCTGCGGATGCGGCACGCCCCCTTCGCGGTGGACCGGGCCGCGCACGACGCGTGGCTGCGCCACATGCGCGCCGCCGTCGACGAGTTGGCGCTCGAACCCGCACACGAACAGCAGCTGTGGGACTACCTGGTGTACGCGGCCGCTTCCATGGTCAACACCCCCGGCTGAAAACCGCGCACAGCGGAGGAACGGCGTCCGCTTTCCGGCCGGTCACGATCGTATTTCGACAATCTCCCGCACTATTCACCACTGGCGCCGTTTGAGAACATCCCGTCAGTAAAAGGACGGGGGCTCGTAGGTGACCGGATTCGTACTCCTGCGCGTGCGCGCGCACCGGTTGCTGTTGACTGCGGCGCTTCTGACGGTGGTCCTGACCACCTCCGTCCTGGCCACCTTCACCGCGTTCACCAGCGCGATCGGCGACGCCGCGCTGCGCAGGACGCTGCAGCACCAGGCCGCGGGGCGGTCCACGGTCGAGGTCCAGGCCAATGTCACCCCGGAGAACCGGCAGGGGCTGGATTCGGCCGTCCGCAAGACGGTCGCCGGAGCCTTCGCCGGACTGCCCGCCACCGTACGGTCGAGCACCCGGTCCGGGCCGTACGGGCTGCCGCTCGCGCTGCGGCCCGCGGGGTCGCCCAAGAGCAGCGACCCCGACCTGACGCTGCTGGCCACCTTCGACCGCTCGCGCGTCACGCTCACCGAGGGCAGCTGGCCCGCGCCCGCCGCCAAGGGCGCCGCCGAGGTCGCCGTCGCCGTCCCGGTCACCGCCGCGCAGGCGCTCAAGGTCCGCACCGGCAGCGTCATCACGCTGACCAACCGGCTCGGCGGCGCCCCGCTGCACATCCGCGTCACCGGCCTGTACCGGCCGGTCGACGCGAGCGCGCCGTACTGGCACCTCGACCCGCTCGACGGACGCGGCATCCACACCCTGGCGTTCACCACGTACGGGCCGATGCTCGTGGACGACGGCACCTTCGGCTCCGGGCGGGTGACCGCCGCGGAGATGTCCTGGCAGGGCACCGCCGACTTCCGCGGCGCGAGCACCAGCCGGATGGACGCGCTGGAGGCCGGCACCCGCGACGCCGTCGCCGAGTTGCAGAACGCCCAGGCCACCGCCGACGCGCAGGTCTCCAGCGGGCTGCCGTCGCTGCTGGACGCGCTGCGCCGCAGCCTGCTGGTCACCCGCTCCACCCTGCTGATCGGCGCGCTCCAGCTGATCATCCTGGCGGGCTTCGCGCTGCTGCTGGTCGCCCAACTCCTCGCCGAGGAACGGGCGGGCGAGACCTCGCTGCTGCGCGCCCGCGGCGGCTCCCGGTCCCGGGTGGCCAGGCTCGCGGCCGGTGAGGCGCTGCTGCTCGCGGTGCCCGCGGCGTTGGTGGCGCCGCTGCTCGCCGGGCCGGTGACCCGCTTCCTGTCCGGGACCGGCGCGATGGCCCGCACCGGCGTCACCCTCAACAGCGGCAGTGACGGCGCCGCCTGGCTGGTCGCGGTGTGCGCGGCACTGGCCTGCGCCTTCGCGGTGATCGTGCCGGCGCTGCGCGGGGGCGGCAGCTACGCGGCCGAGCGGTCGGCGCGGTCGCGGCGCGGCGCGCTGCCCGGCGCGCTCCAGGCCGGCGCGGACATCGGCCTGCTGGTCATCGCGGGCGTCGCCTACTGGCAGTTGCACCGCAAGGCGTCCGGCAGCGGCGCGCTGACCTCCGGCACCGGCGGCGGCCTCGGTGTGGACCCGGTGCTGGTCGCCGCGCCCGCGCTGTGCCTGCTGGCCGGCACCGTCCTGGTGCTGCGGCTGCTGCCGCTGGCGGCGAAGCTCGGCGAGCGGCGGGCCGCGCGCGGCAGCGGGCTCGCCCTGGCGCTGGCGGGCTGGCAGTTCGCGCGCCGGCCGCGGCGCGGCGCGAGCGCGGTGCTGCTGCTGGTACTGGCCGTGGCGATGGGCATGTTCGCGATCGGGCAGGGCGCGAGCTGGGACCGGTCACAGCACGACCAGGCGGACTTCACCGTCGGCGCCGACATCCGTGTCACCGGCATGACGACCCCGCCGTTCGGGCAGGCCGGGATCTACGCGAAGGTGCCGGGCATCACCGCCGCGGCGCCCGCGGCCCGCGACGAACTGCTGCTCACCGAGCAGCGGCACGCCACCGTGCTGGCCATCGACACCCGGCAGGCGGCCGACGCCATGCGGTTCCGCTCCGACCTCACCGACGGGCGGCCGGTCGGGGACCTGCTCGCGCCGCTGCGGGACGGGCAGCAGGGCGCGTCGGCGGAGACCGGCGGCTACACGGTGCCGGGCGACGCGAGCGCGGTGGAGTTCACCGCGTCGCTGACCGCGCTGGACGGCGGCGGGAAGCCGACCGCGTCCACGTTCGGCCCCGACCACCTCATCGCGATCCTCAAGGACGCGAAGGGCGTGGCGTACCAGTTCGCGATCGGCGACCTGCCGCCGGACGGCGCCCCGCACCGGCTGACGCTCGACCTGTCGTCCGCCGAGGGCACGGCGGGCGGCGCGCCGGCCGGGCCGCTGCGGCTGATGCGGATCGACGTCGGCTACGCGCTGTACGCCAAGGACGAGTCGCACCGGCTGACCATCGCCTCGGCCCGCACGATCGGGCCGGACGGCGCCGCGACCCCGCTGGCGGCGGAGAAGGGCGGCGCGGGCGCGTGGGACGTACAGCCGAGCTTCGACGACCCGGCGTACGCCAACAGCCCGGACACCAAGCACCCGGTCGTCAAGCCCCTGGTCATGGGCGGCCCCGCGCTGATGAGCCTGGACTACCGCACCGGCTCCACCTATGTGGACCCCGACAGCTACGGCGGCGGGCCTGCCGTCACCTTCCGCATGCGCGTCAAGACTCCCCCGCTGACGGTGCTCCCGGCGATCGCCACCGACTCCTACCTCAAGGCGGTCGGCGCGAAGGTCGGCAGTTCGGTGCAGGTGCTGCTCAACGGTGTGGAGGCCACCGTCAGGATCACCGGTTCCGTGCACGCCGTGCCCGGCACCACCGACCAGGGCGCGAGCGACACCACCGCGTCCACCACCTCCACGCAGGAGGCGCAGGACGCGGAGAAGAAGGACGCCGGGGCGCTGGTGCTCGACCTGGACTCGGTCAACCGCTTCCTGGAGGCGCAGGACTCGCTGGCGATGCAGCCCTCGGAATGGTGGCTGGCGACCGCGCCGGGCGCGTCCGCGAAGGTGGCCGCGGCGCTGCGCGACCGTACGGACATCGACGCCATGCTCGTCCGCGACGAGACCGCGCGGGACCTGCGGGCCGATCCGCTGGGCGCCGGGCCGCAGTCGGCGCTGCCCGCGGCGGTGGTCGCCGCCGCGGTGCTGGCCGCGGTCGGCTTCGCGGTCAGCTCGGTGGGCGCGATCCGGGAGCGCGCCACGGAATTCGCGGTGCTGCGCGCGCTCGGTGCGCCGCGCCGCAAGCTGGCCCGGATGATCGCCGCCGAGCAGGGACTGCTGGTGCTGATCTCCCTGGTCGTGGGGGTGGTGCTGGGGGCGCTGCTGACCCGTCTTGTCACCCCGTTGATCGTGCTCACCTCCCAGGCCGCGCAGCCCGTGCCGAAACTGCTCGTCAAGCTGCCCGCCGGGCCGCTCGCCCAACTGCTGGGCGTCGTACTGATCGCACCACTGATCGTCGTCCTGGCCACCGCCGTGCGCCGCGGCGACCCGGCGACCGCGCTGCGCCGCCAGGGGGAGGACTGACATGCCGGACGACGACGAGACGGTGACGCCGCCGGTCCCCGGCCCGGACGCCGGGGCGCGGATGGACACCTCCTGGGTACGGGTCCGGCTGCGGTCGGCGCCTGCCGCCGCGCTCACGACGGCCGCGCTGGTCCTGGCCACCGCCTTCCTGGCCGCCGCGCTCCCCCGGTCCGTCGACCGCTACCAGGACCACGCGCTGCGCGAGGCCGTCCGGCACGCCAAGCCGCTCGACCGGGACGTCAGCCTGGCCAGCGGCTTCGACGCCAACGCCGGTGACACGGTCGACCCGCTCGGCCCGGACGTCATCGACGACGTCGAGCGGATCTTCCAGCGGCTGGTGCGCCCGCCGCTGACGGTCGGCAAGGGCGACCGGGCCGTGATCGGGGTGCGCACCGCGGAGGCCACGGTGCCCGACCCCGGACTGCCGAAGCTCTCCGCCCACCTGCCCGCCGCAAGCCTGGTCGCGCAGGCCGGGCTCGACAAGCACACCCGGCTGGCCGCCGGACGGCTGCCGCACCACGCGCCGGACATCTCCGGCGCCCCGGCCCCGCAGTCGGTGGAGGCCGTCGTCACCGAGAAGACCGCGAAGACCCTGCACCTCGCGGTCGGCCGCACCCTGCACCTGAACAGCCGCTCCCCGATCCCGCTGACCGTCCGCATCACCGGTATCGTCACACCGCTCGACCCGGCCAGCCCGTACTGGACCGACGACGCCGACCTGCTGGCGCCGATGATCTCCACGCCGAACACCCCGCCGGGCGAGGACCCCAAGCCGTACTGGCACTTCGCGCTCTTCGTCGACCGGGCCGCCGCGCACTCGATGCCGCTGCTCGGCACCACCATCGACCGGTACTGGCACCACCCGCTGATCGGCGACGGCCTGACCGCGCACGACGTGTCCGGGATGCTGAAGGAGCTGGCCTCCTTCGACAGCGGCCCGGACGCGGTGCAGCTGACGTCGGACGCCTCGGACAACACCATCCACCTCACCGGCGGCCTCGGCACCGTCCTCCAGGGCTACGACGCCGACCGCGAGGCCGCTCAGCCGCTGGTGCTGATCGCGGCGGTCGGGGTCGGCACCACCGCCTTCGCGGTGCTGCTGATGGCGGGCGGTCTCGCCGCCGAGCGGCGGCGCGGCGAGATCGCGCTGCTGCGCTCGCGCGGCGCGGGGCTGCGCGGCATCGTACGGCGGCTGCTCGGCGAGACCTCGGCCGCCGCCCTGCCCGGCGGAGTGCTCGGCACCGTGCTGGCGCTGCTGGTGCTGCCGACCCAGCGGTACGGGCAGTCCGTGCTGCTCGGCGCCCTGGTGACGGCGGTCGCCGCGCTCGCGCTGCCGCTGCGGGCCGCGGTGCTGGCCCGGCGGCCGCGCCCGGCCGGCCGGGAGGACGTCGCCTCGGCCCGGCCGACGCGGCGCAGGCTGGTGACCGAACTGACCGTGACCGTACTGGTGGTGGGCGCCGTGGTGGCGCTGCGGCACCGCGGCACGGACAGCGGGAGCGACCCGTATCTGGCGGCGGCGCCGGTGCTGGTGGCGGTCGCGGCGGCGCTGGTGCTGCTGCGGGTGTATCCGCTGCCGCTGCGGCTGCTGGCCCGCCCCGCGTCCCGGCTGTCCGGCGCGGTCACCCACCTGGGCCTGGCCCGCGCGGGCCGCTCCCCCGCCACCAGCCAACTGCCGCTGCTGGCCCTGCTGGTGTCGCTGACCGTGGCGTCCTTCGGCGGCTCGGTGCTGGCCGGGATCGACCACGGCAGGGACCGGGCGGCGACCGCCACCGTCGGCGCGGACGCGCGGATCGACGCCAGGTTCTCGCTGTCCCTGCAACTGCCGGACGAGGTCAGGAAGGTGCCGGGCGTCGGGCAGGTGGTGACCGCCCGGGTGGAGCCCAACAGCCCCGCGGCGCCCTTCGGCCTGCCGTATTCGCTGGTGATCGTGGACCCGGCCGCGTACGCGAGGCTGACCCACGCCATCGGGCTGCCGGCCTTCCCCGCCGGGCTGTTCGGCAAGGCCGCGGCGAAGGAGCCGCTGCCCGCGGTGCTCTCCCCGCACCTGGCCGCGGTGCTCGGCGACGACACGGCGAGCGTGCAGGCCGCGGTGGGCTCGGTGGACATCCGCCGGGCGGCCGTGCTGTCGGCCACGCCGGCCGCGCCCGGCACCGACTTCGTGATCGTCTCCTCGGAGCAACTGGCCGCCCTGCACCCCGACATGGCCGCCTTCAGCCAGTACACCGGCCCCAATGTGCTGCTGGCGATGGACGCGCCCGGCACGCACATCGACGGCGCGGCGCTGCACAAGGTCGCCCGGGAGAGCACGGCCTTCGTGACGGTGCTGCTGCGCGACGAGCAGCGGGCGGCGCTGTCGGACACCCCGTTGCAGCACGGGGCACGCTCGATCTATCTGGCGGCGGTCGCCGCGGGCGCCCTCTACAGCGCGCTCGCCCTGCTGCTGTCGCTGCTCCAGGCGGCCCCGCAACGGGCCACGCTGCTGGCGCGGCTGCGCACCATGGGCATGACGCGGCGGCAGTCGCGGCGGCTGGTGCTGCTGGAGATGCTGCCGCAGGCGCTGCTCGCCGCCGTCGGCGGTGTCCTGGTGGGCCTGGCGGTGATACCGCTGCTCGGCCCGGGCGTCGACCTGCGGGCACTGACCTTCGGCACCGGACCGCAGAATCTCGTGCCGGTCGACTTCGGCCTCGGTCTGCGGGCCGATCCGTGGTCGCTGGCGCTGCCGTCGGTGGGACTGCTGATACTGGCCTGTGCGGTGCTGCTGATCCAGGTGTGGGTGAGCGGACGGCGGCGGGAGAGCACGGAGTTGAGAGTGGGAGACCGGGTATGACGACCACAGTGGGCGAAACCGGCGGCCGGGCTCCGGTCAGCAGTCTCGCGGACCTGGAGCGCGCGGTCACCGAACGGCGCGAGCGCCCCGCGTACGGCGAGGACGCGCTGATCAGCTGCGACCGGCTGGTACGGATCTTCACCGCGGACGGCGTCGAGGTGCAGGCCCTGCAGGGTCTCGACCTGCTCGTCGGCAAGGGCGAACTGATGGCCCTGGTCGGGGCGTCGGGCAGCGGCAAGTCGACGCTGCTCAACATCCTCGCCGGGCTCGACGTGCCGACCGCGGGCGCCGCCTCGGTCGGGGGTTACGACCTGCTGGCGATGGACGCCAAGTCGCGGCTGCGGTACCGGCGGGACGTCGTCGGCTTCGTCTGGCAGCAGACCGCCCGCAATCTGCTGCCGTATCTGACGGCCGCGCAGAACGTCGTGCTGCCGATGCAGCTGTCCGGCCGCACCGAGGGTCTGCGCACCAAGCGGCAGCGGGCGGCGCGGGCCACGGAGCTGCTGGGGATGCTGGGCGTCGGCTACTGCCACGACCGGCACCCGGGGCAGATGTCCGGCGGTGAGCAGCAGCGCGCGGCGATCGCCGTGGCGCTCGCCAACAACCCCGCGGTGATCCTCGCCGACGAGCCCACGGGTGAGCTGGACTCCGCCACCGGCGAGCAGGTCTTCGCGTCCTTCCGCACCGCCAACGAGGAGCTGGGCACCACCGTCGTCGTGGTCACCCACGACCACGCGGTCGCCAACGCGGTCCGCCGTACCGTCGCCATCCGCGACGGCCGCACCGCCTCGGAGGTCGTCCGCCACACCGAGGTCGACGAGCACGGCCAGGAGTCCGTGGTGGCCCGCGAGTACGCCACCGTCGACCGCGCCGGCCGCCTCCAGCTCCCCCGCGACTACACCGACGCGCTCGCCATCGAGTCCCGCGTCCTCCTCGAACTCGAACCCGACCACATCGGCGTCTGGCCCGACCGCCCCAAGCCGGCGCGCCCGGAGACGGCCGAGGCGCAGGAAGGGCCGGAAGCGCGGGAAGCGCCGGAAGCCGAATAGCCGCCGACGGCGGGGTCCTGTACGGGCGGCGCCGGCAGCCGAACAATTACTCGCACGGGTTGGGGGTCCCCCCGCCGAAGGTAGGGGGCGGGTGGGAAAGGAGCCCAGCCGCTAGGCCGGGGTCACGGTCAGGCCCGCGGCGGGCGAGGCGGCCCGGACGGCGACCGAGCCCGCCGCGGTGCGCAACCGCAACCACGGCCCGGCGCCGAGGAGTACGGCCTCCTCCCCGCGGAGAAAGCCGAGCGCATGAGCAGCGTGCACCGCACGCAAGGGCAACGCAGTCCCCGGCAGAACCCGCCCCCACAACTCCTCCGCGAGGGCGTCGAGCGCGACCCGGGTCCGCCCGCCCTCCCCCAGCGCCTCCGTCCGCGTCCGGAACTCCCCGATCACCCGGGCGGCCACCGCCCGCACCTCGTCGATGTCCGCCTCGGCCACCCGTACCCACCCGCCGCGCGGCGGCAGCAGCCCGGCCCAGGACGGCCCGGTGACGGACCCGGGCAGCGCCAGTTCACCGCCGTCCACGACACACGCGTCGGCGGCGTCGAGAAGCTGTCCGGCGGAAACGGTGGCGTCCACCGCCGCGCCCACGCCGTCCCCGGCGAGCGCGGCGGTCCGTACCGCGAGCACGCCCCCGAAGGGCGGGTGCCCGAACACGCCGAGCGCGGCCTCGCCCTCGGCGGACCGCAGCCGTACGGCCGCCGCCTTGTCCCAGCGGATCAGCCGGCCGAGGAAGGCGGCCAGATCCGCCGCCTCCCCCGTCCGCGCCAGCGTCAACCGCGCCGGGGCCGTCATACGGTGACGGCTCCGGTGTCGGCCGCGTCATCGGCCGCGTCGTCCAGATAGCGCAGCAGGAACGATTTCTCCTCCGCGCTGATCCGCCGCGGCCGGCCGGCGGCGAGGTTGTAGGGCACGACGACCGTGGAGGCCCGTACGTACACCGTCTCGCCGTCCTTCACCTCGTAGTGGACGGTCAGCGACGCCGCGCTGATGTCCGCGACCCATGTCTCGATGGTGACCGGCTCGTGCCGGTGCACCAGCGGACGCAGGTAGTCGATCTCGTGCCGGGCCACCACGGACCCGCCGGTGAACGACACGCTTCCCTCGCCCGGCGCCAGCCGGAACATGAAGTCGATCCGCGCCTCTTCCAGATACCGCAGGAAGACCACGTTGTTGATGTGGCCGAAGGCGTCCATGTCCGCCCAGCGCAGCGGGCAGTGGAAGATGTGCCGTGCCATCAGCCGCGGGTCAGCTTCTTGTAGGTGGCCCGGTGCGGCCTGGCCGCCTCGGCGCCGAGCCGCTCGACCTTGTTCTTCTCGTACGACTCGAAGTTGCCCTCGAACCAGTACCAGCGGCTCTCGCCCTCGTACGCGAGGATGTGCGTGGCCACCCGGTCCAGGAACCAGCGGTCGTGGGAGATCACCACGGCCGCGCCGGGGAACTCCAGCAGCGCGTTCTCCAGCGAGGACAGCGTCTCGACGTCGAGGTCGTTGGTCGGCTCGTCGAGGAGCAGCAGATTGCCGCCCTCCTTGAGGGTGAGCGCCAGGTTGAGCCGGTTGCGCTCGCCGCCGGAGAGCACGCCGGCCGGCTTCTGCTGGTCCGGGCCCTTGAAGCCGAAGGCCGAGACGTACGCGCGCGACGGCATCTCGACCTGGCCGACGTTGATGTAGTCCAGTTCGTCGGAGACGACGGCCCACAGCGTCTTCTTGGGGTCGATGTTGGCGCGGCTCTGGTCGACGTAGGAGATCTTGACCGTCTCGCCGACCTTGATGGAGCCGGAGTCGGGCGTCTCCAGGCCCTGGATCATCTTGAACAGCGTGGTCTTTCCGGCGCCGTTGGGGCCGATGACGCCGACGATGCCGTTGCGCGGGAGGGTGAAGGACAGGTCGTCGATCAGCACCTTGTCGCCGAACGCCTTGGAGAGGTTGTTGACCTCCACGACGATCGAGCCGAGCCGCGGGCCCGGCGGGATCTGGATCTCCTCGAAGTCCAGCTTCCGCACCTTGTCGGCCTCGGCGGCCATCTCCTCGTAACGGGCCAGGCGGGCCTTGGACTTCACCTGACGGCCCTTGGCGTTGGAGCGGACCCACTCCAGCTCTTCCTTGAGGCGCTTGGCGCGCTTGGCGTCCTTCTGCCCCTCCACCTTCAGACGGGCGGCCTTCTTCTCCAGGTAGGTGGAGTAGTTGCCCTCGTAGGGGTGCGCCCGGCCGCGGTCCAGCTCCAGGATCCACTGGGCCACGTTGTCCAGGAAGTACCGGTCGTGGGTGACGGCGACGACGGTGCCGGCGTACTGCGCCAGGTGCTGCTCCAGCCAGTTCACCGACTCGGCGTCCAGGTGGTTGGTGGGCTCGTCGAGCAGCAGCAGGTCGGGCGCCTCCAGCAGCAGCTTGCAGAGCGCGACCCGGCGCTTCTCGCCGCCGGACAGCGTGGTGACCGGCCAGTCGCCGGGCGGGCAGCCCAGCGCGTCCATGGCCTGCTCCAGCTGCGCGTCCAGGTCCCAGCCATTGGCGTGGTCGAGCTGCTCCTGCAGCTTGCCCATCTCGTCCAGCAGCGCGTCGGAGTAGTCGGTGGCCATCAGCTCGGCGATCTCGTTGAACCGCTTGAGCTTCGCCATGGTGTCCGCGGCGCCGTCCTGCACGTTCTCCAGCACGGTCTTGGACTCGTCGAGCTGCGGCTCCTGGAGCAGCATCCCCACCGAGTAGCCGGGCGACAGGAAGGCGTCACCGTTCGACGGCTGCTCAAGACCCGCCATGATCTTCAGCACGGTCGACTTGCCGGCGCCGTTCGGCCCGACGACACCGATCTTCGCCCCGGGCAGGAAGCTCAGCGTCACGTCGTCGAGGATCACCTTGTCGCCGTGGGCCTTGCGGGCCTTGCGCATGGTGTAAATGAACTCAGCCAAGAGAAACCGTCCGGCAATCGAGTAGGGCCACAGTGCGGCACCCGCCGCGTGAGGGCAGATACACCCCATCTTGCCAGCCGTCCACCCGTGCGTGCGAACGGGCCTCGGCGCACCGCTGGTGCGCCGAGGCCCGTTCAGTGGGGCCGTGCGTGCCGACTATGCGGTGGTGTTCTTCTTGCGGCGGAAGAAGAAGGCCGCGGCGCCGCCGAGGACGACGAGGGCGACGGCGATGCCCGCGATCATCGGAGTGGCGCTGCTGCTACCGGTCTCGGCGAGATCGGTGCCGCCGGTGGTGCTGCCCGAGGTGGCCGGGCTGGGCGCGTTGCCCGTGGGGGTCGGCGTGGCCGACGGGGTCGGGGTCGACGGGGTCGTCGCGGTCTTGCAGTCCAGGACGCCCTCGAAGGTCTTCACCTGGCCGTTGGGCAGGGTGATGTCGATCTTGTACTTCTGGTCCTCCTGGACCGGAACCGTCACGGTCTGCGACTTGCCGGGCGCGATGGTGTAGCTCTTGCCGCCCAGTTCGAAGGTGAAGTCCTCGTCGCCCTGGTTGGCGGCGGTGACGTCCACACCGTTCTTGGCGCACACGACCTCGGCGGACAGCGCCGGGATCGGGCCCTTCTTGGCCCAGCTCAGCGTCGCGGCCGCGGTGACGGTGGTGCTCTGCGAGCCGGCCAGGATCTGCGACTGGCTGGAGACGTCGACCGACGAGAAGGCGCGGCCGATGGATATCTCGGTGGTCGCCGAGACGGTCACATTGGCGGTGCCGTCCGCGGTGCCCGCCGGCACGTCGAAGTACAGCTCGGTGCCGTTCTTCACGGTGCCGGTGATCGCCTTGCCGTCCTTGTCGACGATCTTCACGCCGGCCGGGACGCCGTCACCGAGCTTGACGTCCACCGCGTCGGAGGTGGAGTGCACGGTGATCGGGCCGATGCGGTCACCGGACTTGCCGGAGACGGCGGGCGGGTCGAGCGTCACCGAGGACTTGGGCTCGTCCAGGGTCTGCGCGTGGCTGTCGAGGTACTCCGCGAGCGCCTTCGCGTCGCGGTTCTTCGCCTCCACCTTCACGTCGGGGTCGGACAGGTGCCAGATGGCCACCTGCGTACCCGCCGCGGCAAGCCCCGGGGTCAGCCCGTCCTTGAGCTTGACGTCGGCCGCCTTCAGCGTGTTCGTGAGGCTCGCGACATCGACCTTGGGGTACGAGTTGTTGAGGATCCAGGCGATCTTGCCCGCGTTCGGATTGCCCGCAAGCGTCGACTTGTCCCACGCGACCTCGTTGTAGGTCGCGTTGTCCGCCGTGTGGTGATGGAAGTCGATGCAGTACGTCTCGATGGTGCCGCCGCCGTCGACGGTCATCTTGAACAGTCCCGCGCCAACCTTGTACGAGTCCCGCGTACCGGGGTTGACGACCGCCTGGTCGGCCTTGTCGCTCTCCAGGCCGTCGAGCTTGGCGGTCGCACCCGTCGCCGACGGCGAACCGTCGGTCGGTGCGGCGACAGCGGCGCCCGCGCCCGCTATCGCGCCCGCCGCGAGCAGGCCGGTGGCGATACCGGCCGCCGCGAGGCGGGCAGCGCTCCGCCTGTAGGTCTTGAACATTGAATTCCCCTCCGGGCGAGGCGGGTCGGTCGTTCAGTGGATCGCCTCGCCTGCGCAGTTCCGGCCCCCGTGCAAGCTGAACGAGGAGATCCTAGGAACCACGCGCCACACGGCCATCGGCATATTCGGCGCAGGCCGCTTTCGAATCCCAATCGTTATCCGAACACTGGCATGTTTCTGTGTTTGTCGATAAGTCAGCGACAGAACTCATCCACGGAAATGCTGCCGAATACGGATACTTCGGATTCTCAGAACGGCGCCGCGGGGACGGCCGGCTCCGGAGTCGCCGCCTCCGCCCGGCCGGGGGCCGCAACTCCCGTCGCGGCGGCGGCCGTCGCGGCGGGCAGCGCCGCGCTCGTACGGCTGAACCGGGCGACGCCGCGCGAGAGATCGTGTCCGAGGGCCACGGCGTCGAGGTCGGCGGTCACGAAGCGCCGTCCGTCATGATCCTCCTCGCAGATCCTCAACCTGCCCTGAACGACCAGGGGTTCGCCGAGTCCGACCGACTCCTTCACATGACCTGCCAGAGTCCGCCACGCGCGCACCGTGTAGAAGCTCGTGGCGCCGTCCGTCCACGCGCCGCGCTCGGCGTCCCAGCGGCGCGCGGTGGTCGCGAGCCGGAATCGTGTGACGCCCACGCCGGTGGCGGTCTGCTGGAACTCCGGCTCGGTGGCCACATTCCCCACCACGGTCACCACTGTCTCGTTCATCGCTCTGCCCTCCCTGTCGGTCGCGTCCCCCGCGGAACGCCGTAAGACCATCCTCGGGGAATTCGACCGCCCATGGAGAAACCGGCCGGATTCTGTGGATAACCGGCCGGTTGTGGATAACTCCGTCACCCGTGAGGATGGTGCGGTACAAAGGGTCGTGAGAAGGAGGAAAAGTGACCGAAAAGACCTAGCGGGGAGAAAGCGCGGTGTGCGAGGAGCGGCCCGGTACACCGGCACCCGCCCCGGCGACGACGGCGTACTGCTCGCGCACCTCGCGGTATCGCATCAGCTCGGCGGCCAGCGGTTCGAGGACCCTGGCCCGCCCGCAGTCCGCCGCCGCGTCCCGCAGCCGCCGCTCGGCGGCCTGGCCGTAGCGCCGGGCGGGACCGCGGGCCGCGATCCGGCAGGCGCCGGCGAGCGCGGGCCCGCCGAGCCCGCCGATCGCGATCATCACGACCGGCAGCCACCAGGTCAGGTCGAGCGACCCCATCGCGACCGAGATCAGACACACCGCGCCCGCCACGGCAAGGGCCATCAGCAGCCACTGAGCGCCGCCCGCCGCCGACCACCAGCGGGGCCGCTCGGGCGGTCCCGGTACGGTCCGGGCCGCCGCGCCGTCCAGCGCCTCGGGCAGCCCGTCACCGCCGCGCCGCGCCGCGTCACGCACCGCCTGCGCCCAGGGGGCGGGCAGCCCGCGTCCGGCGTCGGCCACCACGCCGCGCACCGCCTCGTCCACCACCGGCCGCGACGCGGACGGCGCCGACAGCGAGGCGGACGGGCGCGGTCGCGGCGCACCTGTGCCGTCCGGCGTCCGGGCGGCACCCGGCAACACCGCACCGCCCGTACGGTTCGCTCGTCCGGGTGATCCCGCGCCCGTCGCGGCCCGGTCGCCGAAGAGCCGGCCCCACGGCGTACCGCACGCCTCCTCGGCGGCGGCGGCCCAGTCGCGCTCGGCGGCCTGTCCCGCGCCGGCCGCGCCCACCGCGTCGGCGAGCCGGTCCACGAATTCCTCGCGCGCCGCGTCCGTCAGCCCGGCGCCGCCCTCGCCGACGTACAGCGGGTGCAGCCTGCTCGCCGTACGGTCCATGTCGGCCGCGAGCCGCAGTCCGGCCGCCGCGCGGTCGGCGACGAGCTGGGCCAGGACGGCGCGCAGGTCGGCGATGCCCTCGCCGGTGAGCGCGGAGGCGGAGAGCACCACGGCGCCGTCCTCGCCGTGCTCGCCGACCGCGAGGCCGTCCTCGTCCAGCAGCCGCCGCAGGTCGTCCAGGACGAGGTCGGCGGAGTCGCCGGGCAGCCGGTCGATCTGGTTGAGCACGAGGACGGTGACGTCGGCGTGCCCGGACAGCGGGCGCAGATAGCGCTCGTGCAGGGCCGCGTCGGCGTACTTCTCCGGGTCGAGCACCCACACCACGACGTCCACCAGGCCCAGCAGCCGGTCCACGTGGTCGCGGTGGCTCGTCGCGGCGGAGTCGTGGTCGGGCAGGTCGATCAGCACCAGCCCGTCCAGGTCAGCCGCGCCGTCCACGGCCACGCCGCCCGAAGCCGCGCCCGCGCCGACGGAGGCCGAGGCGGCGTCGGCGCCCGAAGCGTCCGCGGGCCCGCCCTCGACGCCGTCCTCCCCGTACGCCCGGTCCGGGTCAAAGCCCCGGTCAGCGTCAAAGCCCCGGTCCGCGTCAAGACCGCGGTCCAGGTCCGGCCCCCGCTCCCCCGGAAGAGCCGTGCCGCGCCGGGCGAAACGGTCCTGCGGCGCGATGCCGAGCCGGTCGAGCAGTCCCGCGGCCCGCTCCGGCTGCCAGGCGCAGGCGATGGGCCGCGCGGTGGTCGGCCGCCGGACGCCGGTCCTGGAGAGTTCGGCCCCGGCCAGCGCGTTGAACAGCGTCGACTTTCCGCTGCCGGTCGCCCCGGCGAGCGCCACCACGGTGTGGTCGAGCGACAGCCGGCGCCGTTCGCCGATGCGTTCCAGCAGTTCACCGGTCTCGGCGAGGGCGTCCGGGCTGATCCGCGTCCGGGACAGGCCCAGCAGCTCCCCCAGCGCGTCGACCCGTACGGAGAGCGCGTCGGTGCCGCTCCCCCGCACCGCGCCGCCGCCACGTACGGTGCCGGCGCCCGGGCCGCCCTGCCCCGGAAAGCCGTTCCCGGCGCCCGGCGCACCCCCTGCCGTCCCTGCCTGCCCTGCCTGCCCTGGCGCGGCGGATCGTGCCGAAGTGCCGGTCGTCGTGGCCACTTTGGTCACCTTTCCCTCTGGAGTACGGACAGCGCCGCGATCAGTGCCGACTGCTGCCCGGCGGTCACGTCGTAGCCGTCGACCGGGGTCAGCCGCCGGTCCCGCTCGGCGTCGAGCAGCCCGGCGACGGCGTCGTCCAGCCGGTCCCGCGCGGTGTCCCGCAGCCGCAGCGCGGCCTGCACCCCGACGGTCTCGGCGAGCCGTTCGCCGGCCGCGCTGCCGCGCCTGCCGCCGAGCAGCGCGGTGGCCAGCAGCGCGGCCACGTCCTCGGGGTCGACCGGCGGCCGGTCGGCGTCGCGGGCGGCGCGGGCCTGCGCGTAGGCGAGGTCGGTCAGGCCGCGCCGCCAGCGGCGCACGCCCTTGTCGATCCGGGCCGCGACGGCGACGCGGTCGCGGTCGGGGCGGGCGGCGGGGTCGTCGAGCAGCGCGGCGCCCGCGCGGGACCGGCTCCAGGCGGCCACGACGCGTTCGTCGGCGGCGTCGGTCTCGGTGCGCAGCAGGGCGGCGAATTCCTCGGCGAGGGCGTGCTGGAGGGCGTCGGGGCCGCAGGCGGGGTAGCCCTGCCAGTGGGCGAGGGCCTCGCCGGCCAGCGGTACGCCCGCGCCGATCGCGTCCTCGATCCGCTCGGCGGCCTGTTCGTAGGCGTCCTCGGCGCCGCGGGCCAGCCGGACGGCGGCGGCGTGCTGGGCGGCGGAGGCGGAGGCGAGGGAGGGCAGCCGGGTGCGCAGCGAGTCCAGGACGCCGGCCGCGGTGCGGTGGGCGGCCTGCTGGCGGGCGGCGGGGTCGAGCGCGCAGTGCGCGAGCCAGTCGCGCAGCGCGGCCACCGCGGTCTGCGGCAGCAGCCCGCCGCCGCCCGCGGACTCGGGCAGTTCGGGCACGGTGAAGCGGGGGACGTCGCCCAGTCCTGCCTTGGCGAGCAGCGCCGCGTAGTGCCGGCCGACCTCGTCGGCGATCTGGTGCGGGACCCGGTCCAGGACGGTGGCGAGCGTGACGTCGTACTCCTTGGCGGTCCGCAGCAGGTGCCAGGGCAGCGCGTCGGCGTAGCGGGAGGCGGTGGTGACCAGGATCCAGATGTCCGCGGCGCAGATCAGCTCGGCGGCGAGTTCCCGGTTGCGGGTGACGAGGGAGTCGATGTCGGGGGCGTCCAGGAGCGCGAGGCCGCGGGGCAGGCTGTCATCGGTCTCCAGCCGCAGTTGGGCGGGCCCGGCGGCGCCCCCGTCGTCCCGCTGGTCCCGCTGGTCGCGGGCCCCGCCGGTGCCGTCGCTGTTCGCGCGGACCCGTTGCCGTACCGCCCAGGCGCGGGCGAATTCCGGCAGCACCCGGGGGTCGGCGAACCAGGCGCGGTCCTCGGGGTGGCAGACCAGCACCGGCGTACGGGTGGTGGGGCGCAGCACCCCGGATTCGCTGACCCGGCGGCCGACCAGGGAGTTGACCAGGGTCGACTTGCCCGCGCCCGTCGAGCCGCCGACGACGGCGAGCAGCGGCGCTTCCGGCGCCTTGAGGCGGGGTACGAGGTAGTCGTCGAGCTGGGTGAGCAGCTCCTGCCGGGTGCGGCGGGCGCGAGCGGCGCCGCGCAGCGGCAGGGGGAAGCGTGCGGCGTCGACGCGGTCACGCAGCGCGGACAGCGCGTCGAGCAGCTCGGGCCGTACGTCCAAGATCACCACAAGGGCAGAATGCCCCATATTGGAGCATTTTTGAAGCGCATTTCGTATGAATCGCCCCATTCGGCCCGCATCGCGCGCAAACGGCGGCGGCTCGCGGGAAGGGGGCAGAATGAGCCACGGGCATAACGAGTGCACAACAGCAGCGATCCGACGCGTCAAAAGCGATGCACGTTCTGCACATGCCTGCGATTATCGGACCGCTTCACCGAACCTCCACAACGTGGCACGCGGGTGAAGCAACCGGCAGCAGGTATGTGGCGCCCTATCCTTGACCTCGGTACTAGGTCACGGAAGCACCCAGGGGCGGAGACAGCCGCGGCCAGCGTCCGGCCCCCGTAGCTCAGTGGATAGAGCAGGCGCCTTCTAAGCGCTTGGCCGCAGGTTCGAGTCCTGCCGGGGGCACACCTGACGAACCGTCACATGATCATCGCCGCCGACGCGCTCCGGCAGATATGGCCGAATCCCGTCGGCGCACCAGGACACTTCTTACGGACCCCGGACGGCCGGGCGACTTGGGGCGAATGCCCGATTGGCCGACCGGGCGGGCGATTAGCGTCGAAGGCACGCCCGGCAATGCGCGGCAGCCGCGAACTCCCTTGACCAGTAGGGGATTTGGCCGTCGCCGCGGCATGCCCGGGCACCATCGCCGCCTCTCCGCACGAGGAGTACGACCATGCCTGTCTCCCGCGACCGCCGCCCCACCCATCCCACACGCCCCACCCGCGGCCGTATGCATGCCCTGCGCGCATTCGGCGCGATCGGCGCCCTGGGCGCGCTCGGCGTCGCCACCGCGCTCGTCACGGCTCCCGCGGCCACGGCCGCCTCGCACGCACCGGCCGCACCGGCCGAAACCGCTCATATCCACAGCGCCGCGCCCGTCTTCGTCCAGAGCGACAACCCCGCCGCCAACACCGTCGTCGCCTACCACCGCGCGGCGGACGGCACGCTGAGCCGGGCCGGGGTCTACGGAACCGGGGGCAAGGGCGGGGTGCTGGACGGCTCGGTGGTGGACCATCTCGCCTCGCAGGGCTCCCTGGTGCTCGACGCGCGGCACGGCCTGCTCTACGCCGTCAACGCCGGCAGCGACACCGTCACCGTCTTCGCCGTGCGCGGCGACCGGCTGGAGCGGGTCCAGGTGATCTCCTCCGGCGGCGACTTCCCGGTGGGTGTCGCGGTGCACGGCAACGCGGTCTACGTCCTCAACGCGCTGGACGGCGGCTCGATCCAGGGCTTCCTGCGGATCGGCGACCGTCTGGTGCGGGTGCCGTCCTGGCACCGCGGCCTGGGTCTCGACCCGTCCGCCGCCCCGCAGTTCACGCACACCCCCGGGCAGATCTCCTTCACGCCGGACGGTACGAAGCTGGTGGTCACCACCAAGGCGGGCGGCAACAGCATCGAGGTGTTCCCGGTCGGACCGTTCGGCGGGCCCGCGTCGCGGCCGGTGGTGACCGCGACGCCCGACGCGGTGCCGTTCGGCTTCACCTTCGACCCGGCGGGCCGGCTCCAGGTCACCGAGGCCGGGCCGAACGCCGTCGCCACCTTCGCCCTGGCGCGCGACGGCAGGCTGACGCAGGTCGGCCGGCCCGTCGCTACCGGCCAGGCCGCGACCTGCTGGATCGTCGGCGCCGGCGACCGGCTCTACGCCTCCAACGCGGGCAGCGGCAGCCTCTCCGGCTACACGGTGGACCGCCACGGCGCCCTGAGGGCGCTCGGCGCCACCGCGACCGACGGCGGTACGGTCGACGCCGCCGTCTCCTCCGACGGTCGCTATCTGTACGCGCAGACGGGCGCGGCCGGTGTCGTGGACGAATTCCGCGTCGGGCGCGACGGTTCGCTGACCCCGATCGGCTCGGTCACCGTGCCGGGCGCCCTCGGCGGCGAGGGCATCGCGGCCGGCTGACCGTACCCGCGTCCCGCACGCACTTCCCGTACGTGTTGCCCGGACCGTACGTGTTGCCCGGACCGTACATGTTGCCCGGGCCCGGCGAATATCCGGTCACCGAACGCTGACGGCCGCTGCCTCACCGTATCGAAAGCGGATCCTCCGGTTACCACGGGCACCTCTCCGCCCTCGTCGGTCACTTCCTTCGACGAGGGCGGAGTTGTTATGCGGAAGTGCTACGAGTATGTAAAGGAGTTGTGAGAAGGTGTCCGCCTGAACCCCGCCGATATCCGCCGCACGACCGGCGGTCGACCGCCAGGACCGGCCGATGGGCTGTTCCCCACGGGTGTTGGGGTAGTTTCATATCTCCGCGTGCTATCGATGCGAGGAACGTAGCGTATGGATTCCACACTGCCCCAAGGTGCGTCGGCAATACGGCGGCGGAGGCGGCTCAACACCCGGATCAAGGACGCGTTGCGCGATCTCTCGGTCCAAATGGCACTGCTGAACCACCGGATCGGCACCCATCTCGGTCTGCGTGACGCCGATCTGGAGTGCCTCGACCTGGTCAGCCGCTTCGGGCCGATCGGGCCGACCGCGCTCGCCAAGAACGCCGGGCTGCACCCGGCCACCCTGACCGGGGTGCTCGACCGGCTGGAGCGCGGCGGCTGGGTGGTGCGGACGCCCAATCCGAGCGACCGGCGGGCGGTCCTGGTGCAGGTCATCAAGGAGCGCGAGGCGGAGACGGCGGAGATGTTCGTCGGGCTCAACAAGTCGATGGACGCGATATGCGCCGACTACGACGACGCCGAACTGGTGCTGATAGCCGACTTCCTGCTGCGCGCCGCGCAGGCGGGCCGGGACGCGACCGACGCGCTCACCGACCGCTGACGGCGGCCGGCGAGCCGCCGGACCGGCTCAACTCCCGCCCGCCGCGCGGCGCTCCGGGTGCCAGCACGGCGCCGCGTCCAGGTGCCCGTCGTACGGTTCGCCGAACCGCGGCAGGTCCTGACTGCCGCGCAGCGCCCGCAGTTTGCGCAGCACGCCGGGGTCCGCGAGTCCGCCGCGCGGGGTCCGCGCGGCGGCGGCCACCGCGCGCGGCCCCGACCCCTCGGCGGGCGCGGCGCCCTCCCACCAGTGCTCGCCGCGGCTCTTCCACCAGTCCGACGACACGACGCCGACGGTCGTCGACCCGAGTGCGATCAGCGCGCGCAGCAGCCGGTCGCCGCAGAACCGGGCGACGGACCGGCCGAGAGCGGGCCAGTTCGGTGCGGGCATGGGCGATCACTCCAAGTGCGGCCGGGGCGGGGCGAGCGGGACGGGCGGGGCAGGAGGGACGGACCGTCAGACCCGCTCGGCCGTGGCCCCGGTCTCCACCTCGACGATCTTCAGCGATATGAACTCGTCGATGTGCAGCCGCTGGAGCGCCCACCGCAGAAAGGCGGGGATGTCCGGGTTGTCATCGATGTAGACCTGCGGCGCGACCACGGGAATGCGCTTACCGCGGGTCTTGATCTCGCAACCGCCCGCGGCGATCACGTTCTTGACCCAGTCGGACTCCGGGCCGTACGGGAGCGACAGGATGATGTGACCGTTCTTCTTGAAGACCTTGACCGGAGTGCGGTACTCCCGGCCCGACTTCCGGCCCTTGTGGTAGACCGCGCCGAACCCCGGCATCGCGGGGAGGATCCGGCCGACGATCCGGTTGCCGAAATACTTGTTCAAGCGCGCCAGCCGCCGCTTAACGGACATGCCTGTGCTCCTTCTTCGAGGGACTCGCACGGGAAAAGGACAGAAAAAAAGAGAGCAGAAAAACGACAACAGGCCGTAATAGAACAACATCTTTCCCGGCCGATGTCACACTCGGGCGCCGGACATTCCTCTCAGGTGACAGGAGCGCGCGTCACACTGGGAGGCCCACCTTGTCCGACAACCCGGCGGAGCTGCCCGACGACCCCGACGACAACGCCACACGGGTGTTCGTGGGTCACCGGGAGTTACTGTTCTCGGTGGTCTACAACCTGCTCGGCAGCGTCTCGGACACCGAGGACGTCCTTCAGGAAACCTGGCTGGCCTGGGCGAGAAGGGTCCGGCAGCCGCATGCCCCGGAGATCGACAACCCGCGCGCGTATCTGGTGCGGATCGCCGTCAATCAGGCGCTCGCCCGGCAGGCGACGATCAGCCGACGCCGCGAGACGTACATCGGTCCCTGGCTGCCGGAGCCACTGATCACCCAGGTGCCGGAAGCGCTCGACACCCCGCAGGCGGCGCAGGCGATGGACGCCGCGGAATCCGCGCTGCGCAATGAATCGGTGTCCATGGCACTGTTGGTGATTCTGGAAACGCTGACACCGCTGGAACGCGCGGTGTTCGTGTTGCACGAGGTGTTCGGATACGCGCATACGGAAATCTCCGAAATCCTCGGCCGCAGTCCGTCCGCCATACGCCAACTCGCGCACCGGGCGCGCGAACACGTCCAGGCCCGCAGGCCGCGCTACCAGGCCGATCCGCACCTTCAGCAGCAGGTCACCGAGCGCTTCGTGGCCGCGGCGCTCGGCGGTGACATCGCGGACCTGATGAGCCTGCTCGCGCCCGATGTGACGATGTGGACCGACGGCGGCGGCAAGGTCCGCTCGGCGCTGCGCCCGGTCACCGGCCGCGACAAGGTCGCCCGGCTGCTGAACGGTTACGCCACCAGCCGGCTGCCGGAAGCGCTCGACATCCGCTACCGGCACGTCAACGGCGACCCGTCGGCCGTGGTCTTCTCCGGTGACTCGCCCTACGCGGTCATGGTGATGGACCTCAACCCGAGCAACGACCAGGTCACCGACATCTACCTGGTCACCAACCCCGACAAGCTCTCCCGCGTCCGCCTCGAAGGACTGCACGACGAGGGGGCGCTGGAGAACGGGCCCGCACGGGAGAACGGGCCCGCACGGGAGATCGAGCCGGCCCGGGACATCGAGCCCGTACGGGACGAGGAGCCGGACTCCGACGGCTAGCGGGAGGGCGGCGGCAGCCCCGGTCCCGCCCACGTGGGGCATGTCACGTGGGATGGACCGGGACGCCGCGTTCATGGGCCGGATCACCGGCCGGGGTGCGCGGTACGGCGACCGGCCCCGCGGCGTCCGGTTCCAGAGCGTCCGGCATTCCCTGCAGGGCCAGGACGCGTTCCTCGCGCCGTGCCTCGTCGGCGGTGTACTCGATCCGCTTCGTCGCGACCCGCAGGATCGGCGGCGCCATCAGCGGGGTGAGGATCGCGATCAGCACGATGATGCTGTACATCGCGGTGTTCAGCAGGCCGAGCCGTACGCCCACCACCGCGATGATCACCTGGATCACACCGCGCGCGTTGATCCCGGCGCCGAGCGCGAGCGCCTCCCAGCGCGAGAGGCGGCTGAAGACGCTGCCGATGAAGGCCCCGAGGAATTTGCTGGCCACGGCGACGAACAGCGCGCACAGTCCCCACAGCGCGGTCTTCGGGTGGATCAGCGCGGTGAGATCGATGCGCAGTCCGGCCAGCGCGAAGAACAGCGGGGACAGGAAGGACAGCACGGTGGCGTTCAGCGGCTCCAACTGCCGCGCCTGGGCGTCCGTCCCCTGGGCGCCGATCAGGATCCCGCACAGGAAAGCTCCGAACACCGCCTCGAAGCCCAGCGCCTGGGCGCCGGCCCCGGCCAGGACGAGCAGGATGACGGTCGCGGAGATGGTGACGCCGCGGGAGGCCGCGCGGCTCACCACGCGCAGCACCGACCGGACCAGCCACCGTCCCACCGTCAGCACGACGAGGATGACGACGGCCAGGTGCCACAGCGGGGTGGCGATCTCGTGGGCGCCGACACCGGTGGTGGCCATCGCGGTCACCACGGAGACCAGCAGCCAGCCCACCGCGTCGTCGACCGTGCCCACGACGAGGATCATCTGGCCGACGTTGCGGTGGATCAGTTTCATGTCGACCAGCACCCGGGCGATCACCGGGATCGAACTGACGCACATCGCCACACCGACGAACCAGGCGAAGACCGCGGGATCGGCGTCGGCCGGCCGCAGTTCACCGGGCAGCGCGTAACCGAGCCAGACGCCGAGCGCGAGCGGCAGCAGCAGGGCGGCGGAGCTGACGCCCGCCGCCTTGCCGCCGTGGGTGCGGACCACCTTCAGATCCAGATGCATGCCGGTGAAACCGACCAGCAGCAGGACGCCCAACTGCCCGACGGCGTCGAGCAGATGCATCTGGGTGGCGTCCTGCGGGAAGAGCCAGCCGGACAGGCCGGGCGCCGTGTGCAGCAGTACCGATGGTCCGAGCAGGACGCCCGCGGCCAGCTCCCCGACGATCGTCGGCAGACCGAACCGGCCCGCAAGCCGCCCGAGCACCAGCGCCAGCAGGAGCAGCGCGCCGATCTGGAGCAGGAACACCAGCAATGTGTGCTGCGGAAGCGGATCCACGGTTTCCGCGGCCATGCTGATCGGACTCATCGAAGAGCTCCTCACTGATGCACGGATTCACGGCCACACGGCGGGCGTTCGGGCGGTCAGGCCACGTACGGTCCCCCCGGCGGCGTACGGGGGCGGGGCCGGTCAGCCGTCGAAGATCGGGTGCGCGCCCCGCGGTTCCTCCTCCAGAGCGCCCAGCGAGCCGCGGAAGAAGATCAGCGGTTCCTGGTGTTCGCGGGGCACGCCGAGTTCCACGACGCGGCCGACGAAGATGGTGTGGTCGCCGCCGTCGAACTCGTTCTCCAGCCGGCAGGCCAGGAACGCCAGCGCCTCGCTCAGTACCGGCATGCCCTCGGCCGAGTGGTGGTGCGGCACGTCCTTGACGGCGGCGGTGTCCTTGCCCGCGAAGGCGCGGGCCAGCGGTTCCTGCGGTCCGGCCAGGAAGTTGACGACGAAGGAACCGGCCTCGTCGATCACCGTGCGCAGCCGCGACGCCTTGTGCAGGCAGAAGAGCACCAGCGGCGGGTCGAGCGACACCGAGGTGAACGAGTTGACCGTCGTCCCCTCGCTGCGCCCCTCCTCGCCGCTGGTGATGACGGTGACACCGGTGACGAACAGGCCGCAGACATTGCGCAGCAGCCGGCCCTCGACCGGTTCCGGCTGGTGCAGGATCTCGGCGGAGCCCTCGGACGGCGCGCTCACGGGCGGCCCTTGGCCGGTACGGCCTCGGCACCGCTGACCTCGTCGGCCTCGCCGACCTCGACGTCCACCGTCGAACCGGCCACCAGCACACTGCTCCTGGGCAGCAGCGGACCGGCCAGCGCGGTGGTGACCAGCGCCATGATCACCATCATCGTGAACATCTGGGTGTCCAGGACGCCGAGTTGGACGGCGGTGTTGAGGATGATCAGCTCGGTCAGGCCGCGGGTGTTCATCAGCAGGCCGAGCGCCCTGGACTCGCGCCAGGACATCCCGAAGATCCGGGCCGGGATCATCGCGCCGAGCAGCTTGCCGGCGCAGGCCACCACCAGGATCGCGCCCAGCTCCATGTACTGGCGGGCGTGCAGGCCGTTGATGTCGACGCCGAGGCCGGTGACGATGAAGAAGACCGGCATCAGGATCACGCAGACGTTGTCCATCGGCTTGCGCAGGTTCTCGGCGAGCTGCACCGCAGGCTCGCGCGGCATGATGAAGCCGAAGAGGAAGGCGCCGAAGATGGCGTGGATGCCGATCCAGGTGGTCGCGTAGGACGACAGGAAGGTGCCGGAGGCCAGGATCACCATCAGGTAGCGCCACTGCTGCTTGTCGCTGAAGTACCGGACGGTGAAGGCCAGCAGCGGCTTGACGGCCAGGAACATGACGGCCACGTACACCGCGCTCAGGCTGAGCACCTGGAGCAGGTCGCCGGAGCCCTTGGAGGTGACCAGCGCGGAGACGTAGGCGAGCATGCACCAGGCGAGGATGTCGTCCACGGCGGCGCTGGCCAGGGCGAGGGTGCCGACGCGGGTGTGGGTGATGCGGTTGTCGGTGAGGATCCGGGCGAGCACCGGGAAGGCGGTCACCGACATGGCCGCGCCCATGAACGTGGAGAAGGTCAGGAACGAGATGTGGTGTCCGGCCACGACCTTGTGGTGCGGGTAGAGCAGCGCCGAGACGGCGACGCCGAGGCCGAAGGCCAGCGCCACGGAGGAGATCGACACGGCCGCGGCCATCCCGCGGTGCGGGCGCAGGATCCGCTTCTCGAACTCCCAGCCGACCATGAACATGAAGAGCGCGAGACCGACGTTGGAGACCGCGGAGAGCAGCGGGCGGACGTCGGCCGGGAAGAGCTTGTGCGGCAGGTCGCCGGGCAGCAGCCCGAGCAGGCTCGGTCCGAGCGCGATACCGGCGAGGATCTCGCCGATCACCCGGGGCTGGCGGACCCGTTTGGCGAGGCTGCCGAGCAGCACCCCCACCAGCAGGACGCAGGCGATGCCCGCCAGCATGGTGGCTATTTGCAGGTCGGCATGGGGGGCGAGACTCTTCAGCGCGTAGCTGTCCATCGCGTGGCTTTCCATCGCTGTCCTCCGGGGACGGACGCACGACAGCGGGGTGGCACGCTGTCGCGCGTGCCACCCCGCCGCGGTGTGAAGGGGTTGTTCCGGGGACCGGGTGACTGTTCCCGGACCCCCTGGTGTCAGCGAATGCTCTGGGCGAACCTGAAGGCGTTGTGCGGGTCGTAGTGGTGCTTGACGTACGACAGCCGGGGGTAGTTCTCGGCGTAGTACGACTGCCGCCAGTCGGGCAGCTCCGGGTCGATGAAGTTCTGGTACGTCTCGCCGGCGGACTGCGGGTCGATGATGCCGAAGCCGTTGTCGACGAACGCCTGGCCCGCCGCCCGGCCCGCCGAGTCGGCGGCGTCCGGGGTGGCGATGTCGGTCAGGAAGTTCACCGTGAACAGCGCGTCCCGGTGCACGAAGGCGGTGTCCGTGCGCCGTAGGTCCTTCACCGCGCCGCCCAGCGGCAGCAGTTCCATCAGGTGCGCCTGGCCGGGCACCCGCAGCGTCTCGAAGAGCGCCGCGGCGTCCTCCCAGACGCTCTTGGACGGCAGCCGGTTGAAGAACCGGCTGCGCTGGAGGCCGAACGCGGAGCGCGGAATCGTTCCGCCGGGGGTGGTGTCGGCGCGGTGGCAGGCGGTGACGTCGGCCGCGCACCGGAAGAAGCCCATCATGAGCGCCTGGTAGGGCACCACGCTGGAAGGCGTCTGGGTGGCCGGGGCCCCGGTCAGCGACAGCAGCCGGGCGACCTCGGCGTCGAGTTCGGCCGGGGTGCCGGTGCCGGCCACGAAGACCATGACGTTGACCGGAGCGCCGGGAGCGGCGTCGAAGAGCTGGAGGAAGGCGCCGCCACTGATGGTGCGCGGGGCGTCCACCGACCAGCGGGCGTAGCCGTCCAGGACGTCGGCGGCCTTGTCGAAGGTCCAGGTGAGGTTGACGATCGCCAGCTGCGTGACGTCGACGGTGGTGATGTCGTACGAGGTGACGACGCCGAAGTTGCCGCCGCCGGCGCCGCGGATGCCCCAGTAGAGGTCCCGGTTCTGGGTGGGCGAGGCGGTGACGACGTCACCGTTGGCCAGCACCACCTTCGCCGAGGCGATCCGGTCCGAGCCGACGCCGTAGGGCCGGGTCAGTACGCCGAGGCCGCCGCCCTGGTAGAAGCCGCCGACGGCGACCGTGGGGCAGTAGCCGCCGATGATGGCCTTGCCGTGCGGGGCGAGGGCGGCGATGGCGTCGACGCCCTGCACACCGGTGCCGACCGTCACCTTGTTCCGGCCGACGGATATGGAGTTGAGCCTGGAGACGTCGATCACCAGGCCGGTGCTGGTCGAGTACCCGCCGCCGCTGTGCCCTCCGCTGCGCACGGCGAAGGGTATGCAGTAGTCCTGCGCGAATTTCAGGCTCCGTGCCACGTCGTTGGTGCTGACGCAGTACGCGACCGCCTGCGGGTGGATCACGTCGAACTGCTGGAGGTCGAGTTGCTTGGCCGTGGTGTAACCGGCGTCGCTCGGCAGGACGAGCTGACCCTGGAGGCTCGAACGCAGCCTGCTCCAGGGCGCGGAGCTGCCGGCGAAACCGGTGGTGGCCCCGATCCCGGACAGGGCCACCGCGGTCGCGCCCGCACCGAGGACTTTTCTGCGACTGATCATGGTGCCGTTCAACTTTCGGTCAGTTGGAGAACTTCGGGCGTCATACGAACTTTTTCCCACGCAGAGCGGACCGCAGTATTCCGCTTACCATGTCGCGACCCAGTCCGCGCATCTCGCCCGGGGCCTTGGTGTTGGCCCAGTACATGAACTTAGCCATCTGCGCGGTGGTCGGGTACACGAATTTGATTTCTGGGTCCTCCCACCCGAAAACGGGGTTGAGTTCGTCCGAAGCGCGCAGACTGTCCATGATCATGTTCGCCGCGGTGTCACCGTCGATGTCACCGGCCTCGTACTTCTCGCACGCCTCTCCCATGATCTCGACGGTCTTCTTGAAATCGGGGCTGTTCGGCCACCAAAGACCCGGGTTGGGCGTCTTTTCCAAATCGTCCAGCCATTTCACGTCGCCGGTCTCCTCGTACCGGGCGCGGGCGACGATCAGCCGGATCGCGCCGGGCGTCAGATAGGCGCCCCAGACCCGGAACACCGCGTTCCACAGCGGGAAGTGGCTGAAGGAGATGTAGGAGCTGTTCACCAGCTCGTCGTTGAAGTGCAGCAGCCCGCGCTCGACGTCCTCGACGTACTGGAAGCGCTCGTTGGCGAAGTCGTCGTCGTCCAGGGCCGGCAGCAGCCGCGAGCACAGCGCGTACACCACCTCGAAGGTGTTGGACAGGCCGCGCGAGAACAGCGGGTCGAGGAAGCCGGCCGCGTGCGACATCAGGCACCAGCGGTAGCCGATCGACTTGCTTGAGCTGTACTGCAGCCGGTCGGTCGAGACCCACTCGCGGACCCGCTTGGCGCCCTCGAACTGCCGCTTGACCGCGGGGTAGTCGTTGAGGAAGCGCTGGAACTCCTGCTCGGGAGTGATGTCCTTGGGCTTGGGATACGTCCGCTCGTCCATCGTCAGACCGACGCTGACCACCGGATTCTTGGAATCCTTGTAGTTGTTGAACGGAATGATCCAGAACCAGCCGCGCTCGATCATGTGGTGCAGCGTGCCGCCGTGCCAGGGCGCGCTCGGCGGCGGGCGCAGGCTCTCCGGGTGGTGGCTGACCTCGTCGAACGGCTTGAGGTCGATGTAGTGGGTGAACATCGAGCGCGAGTGGTGCTTGAAGCGCGCGGGCTTCTCGCGCAGGTCGAACTTCTCGGCCAGCAGGGAGCGGAAGCCGCTCGCGTCGATCAGGTAACGGGCCCGGAAGACCTCGCCGTTCTGGCCGGTGACGGTCACCCCGAAGTCGTCGAAGTCCAGTTCGGAGACCCGCCAGTTCTGCCGCGTGGTGGTGCCGTACTTGGCCGCCACGTTGAAGAAGTACAGGTCGGTGTCCTGCCGGTAGAGGTGGCCGGCCTCGGTGAGCGCCTTGGGGATGACGAACATCGTGGCGTCGCGCGGGTCGGGCTCCTCGCCCTTCTCGTGCTTGATGAAGCCGAAGCTCTGCTTCTTGCCGTGGGTCGGACCGATGTTCTTGGTCGTGGCCTTGATGTCCAGCAGGTGCTTGATCTCCGGCACGTCGAAGCGCGCGGCGATGATGTGCAGCCACTCGATGAGCTGCGGGGTCATCGACTCGCCGATCGCCATCCGCGGATGGGACGCCGCGTCCACCATGACCACGTTCTTGCCCTGCCGGGCGAGGACCGCCGCGCTCACCGAACCCGCGAGGCCCGACCCGATGATGAGGACGTCGCAGTTCTGGGGCTCGGAGGCGTTGGTCACCGGGACGGATTCCTTGGCTTTGCTGGGCACGGAGCGCCCCTCTCCCCCCGCGCGGTCGGCGCGGGGAATCGGCGGGTGTGCGGCGGAATTTCCTCAGGACTCGCTCAGGACTTCCTGGGACCTGCTCAGGCAAAAACAATCGCCGGGCCGACCTGGAACGGTCGGCCCGGCGATCAAGAAAAAGGGGTGTGGCAACCTTGCGGTGTCACGCACGGCTCGGGATATCAGCGCGGGTTGTCAGCGCAGTTCAGCACGGTGACGCGAATCGGGCATAGTACGGCTGCCAAATAAAGCGTGACACGCAGCGGCACCCGGTGTCAACCCCGGTATTGCGTACCGGAAGTGACGTGAGTGCCGCTGCGTGCCACGGCGGAATTGCGGTGACCGCCCGGAGTTTCTCCGGAAGCCACCTGCGGGAAACCTACCGGCTGGCGGCCCCGGAATCGGCGGCGGAATCGACCGCGGCCGAATCGACGGCGCCCGCGGTGGCGTCGGGAGCGGGGGCTCCCTCCTTCGCCGCGGCCTTGGCAGCGGCCTCCTCCTTGTTCGGGCCGACGATGATCAGGCAGGCGATCGCGCCGACCGCCAGTACGGCCATCGGCACCACCATGGTGGGCTTCATCGCGTCGATGAAGCCGTGGCCGAAGACCGCGGCGGCGGCGTCCTGGATGCGGTGCGCCACATCGGCCGGCACGCTCGTCGGGAACTTCATCGCGCTGCTGGACTGGCCGCCGACCTCCAGGTGCTTGCCCGCGTCATCGAAATTCCGCAGGAACTGGCCGCGGAAGTCCGCCGGTACGGCGCCGGCCCGCTGCGCCGCCTGGTCCTTGAGGGAGGAGGCGAGCTGATTCTGCAGCACCGCGCCGATCACGGCGCCGGCCATCACGGAACCGACCTGCCGCAGCGCGTTGTTCACACCGGAGGCGGCACCGGTCAGCCGCGGCGGCACATTGCGCATGACCTCGGTGGCCATCGGGGTGAAGGTGCAGCCCATGCCGGCGCCGATGATCACCACGGGGGCGATGAGCCCGGTCCAGCTCTGGCCGACCTTCACCGTCTCGATGATCCAGAAGACACCGCCGATGTACGCGATCAGACCGCCCATCAGGATGTACTTGCCGCCGAACTTCTCCGCGATCACACCGGAGGGACCCGCGGTCAGCATCGAGCCGATCGCCATCGGGACGAGCACGCCGCCGGCCTTCAGGGCGCTGAAGCCGAGCACCGACTGCAGGTAGATGGTCAGCGGCAGCAGCAGGCCGACGACGCCGAACGAGACGGCGATGCCGACGAAGTTGACCACCGAGAAGTTGCGGTCCTTGAACAGCACGAACGGGACCAGCGGTTCGTTCTCCTGCTGGCCGCGCTGGTAGACCAGGAAGATCGCGAGCACCACGACACCGGCCGCGATCGTGCCCCAGATCGCGCCGTTCCAGCTGTACTTCTGGCCCTCGATCAGGCCGAAGGCGAGCAGGAACAGGGCGATGGTGGTCAGCACCACGCCGGGGATGTCGAAGCGGTGCTTGACGGTACGGGCCGCGCTCGGCATGAACATGAACGAGGCGATGAGCGCCAGCACACCGATCGGCACGTTGACGAAGAAGATCCAGCGCCAGCTGAGCTTGGTGACCAGCAGACCGCCGAGGCTCGGACCCGCGACCGAGGCGAGACCGGCGACCGTGCCCCAGATACCGAGGGCGACACCGCGCTTCTCGTCCGGGAACACGTCCGCGATCATCGACAGGGTCTGCGGCAGCAGCAGCGCCGCGCCGAAGCCCTGCACCGCGCGGAAGGCGATGAGCTGCCACGGGTCCTGGGCCAGGCCGCAGGCCAGGCTTGCCGCGGTGAAGAGCGTGACACCGCCGATGAAGAGGTTCTTCTTGCCCATGAGGTC
Source organism: Actinacidiphila alni (assembly GCF_900112845.1). GTDB lineage: Bacteria > Actinomycetota > Actinomycetes > Streptomycetales > Streptomycetaceae > Actinacidiphila > Actinacidiphila alni. The sequence continues at coordinate 29,237 of NZ_FONG01000016.1, read as the reverse complement.
GCCGAGCCGGCCCGCGGTGATCATCAGGACGGCGAGCGCGAGGGTGTAGGCGTTGACGACCCACAGGATCTGGTCGAGCGAGGCGTCGATGCTGTCGACCATGTCGGGGATCGCGATGTTCACGATCGTCAGGTCGAGCAGGGTCATGAAGAACCCGAAGGACAGGATCGTCAGGATGACCCAGGGATTACCACGCCATTTGTTCACGGTTCTTCCTCCTTGCCGCGCGAGTCGGGCCGCACGGCGTTGCACGACCCACAGCCCCTTGCCCCCAAGAGGGGTGCGAGGGGCGCGGGTGTGACATCGCGGCGGCGGCCGGGCCGGGCCGAGACCCAACCGTCACCAAGGAGGGGCATGGTTCAGTCCGCGGCGGGCACCAGGCGCTCGCGCAGGAACTCCACCACTCGCTCGCGTGCCGCCAGCGCCGGGTGGCCCGGGGTGTCGCGCATCTCTTCGGTCAGTACGGGATGGGCGCCCTTGGAGAAGCCGCCCGCGTTGCCCTTGGACGAGTCCAGCTCGATCACCTCGAAGGCGTCGCCGAGGCTGCGCCGCAGGGTGTCGAACCTGGCCCGCGGGGACGCGGCGTCCTCGCTGAAGCGCATGCCGAGCACGCACAGCCCGGCGGATTTCGTACGGCTCACCACGCCGTCCAGTTCGCCCTGCGACATGCCGGGGTCGGCGCGCCGCCTGGCGCTCACCGGGAAGGGCACCGCGGGCTGGGCGACGACCGGTGCGAGCACCACGTCCTCGCCCGCCGCGGCCAGCGCGAAGCCGCCGGTGAAGCACATGCCGACGATGCCGACGCCGGGGCCCTCGGTGCGGGCCGCGAGATCGCGGACCAGCGCCCTGAGGTAGTCCGCGACCGGGCGCCGCGCGTCGAGCGCGAAGGCCCGGAATTCGGCGGACACGCACAGCTTGGCGACGATCGACAGCGTGTAGGGAGTGGAGTTCTTCTTGCCCGGCGTCCCGAACAGCGAGGGCATCGCCACGGTGAACCCCTGGTCGACCAGGTGGTCGGCCAGGCCCAGCACCTCGGGCGTCATGCCCGGGATCTCCGGGACGAGCACCACACCGGGACCGGTGCCCTTCTCGTACACGTCGTGGGTGAGCCCGGCCCCGGTGAACGGGGTCGCGCGCCAGCCGGTGAGATCGGAGGTGGGTGCCGTACCGGTCACGGGAGGTTCTCCTAGAGGCGTCGTCAGCGCTGTCCCTGCCGTGTCCTGACGGCGAGGATGGCGAAGGTGGTGATGCTCGCGATCAGGTCGATGTGGTCGAGCGCGTGCGGCGACCCGTTCGCCCTGCGGATCTTCTTGGTGACGGTGAGGAAGTTGGCGGCCAGCGTAGCGACAGTGATCGCCGTCCGCAGCGTGCTCGGTTCCTTCGCGGCCGTCGGCTCGGACACAGTGCTCACGGTACGGGGCCTTCCTGGTGGTCGGGCGGCTGCGGGGGCCGCTCCGCGACGGGCGGCCCCCGCACTGGTCACATGGTGTCGGGCAGCATGTCCTTCGGCGTGAACCTGACCACCGGGAGCAGCCGGCTCGCGCGGTTCTGGAACTCGTTGATGAAGGGCAGCACTTCGCTGTACTTCGCCCAGATCCGGTCCCGCTCGGGGCCCGACATGGTCTCCGCGAGGGCGACGATCTTCTCCCGGCCGATGTTGATGGTCACCTCGGGCGTCGCCTTCAGGTTGAGGTACCACGCCGGGTGCAGGCCCTTGGGGCCGCCGGGGATGTCGAAGTGGCCGGGCACGGCGACGGCGTAGAAGAAGCCGCGCTCGTAGATGTAACCGATCGGCACCACGCGCTCCTTGCCGCTCTTGCGGCCCAGCGTGTGCAGCAGCAGCGCGTCGAGCTTGCCCATCTTGCCGCCGATGCGGCCCTGGGACCGCTCGTACAGCCAGATGTGCACGTTCAGCGCGCCCTTGCTCAGCTTCTTCTGCACCTTCTTCGGCGGCTTGGAGTAGATGTAGACGTTGACGCGCATGAAGGCCCGGGTGATCGGGCCCGCGTCCAGGCCCTGGTCCGGGCGCGTGGTCCGGAAGGAGGACAGCGCCTCGGTCTGCTGGATCACCGAGGTGTCGCCCATCGGCTCGGCCATGGAATCCGGCATGTCCGCCGTGGACTTCGGCGTGGTCTGCATGAGTGGTGCCCTTTCCCGAGAGGTGTGGTGCGTATCGGCAGCAGGGATTTTCAAGGGAGTCGCAAGGAAGTCCCGGAGGACCCTCGGGACCTCAGAGGACCTTGCGGCCCTTGACGCCGGCCCGGACGGTGCCGGACAGCAGGGCGGAGCCGAGGTCCCGCATCTGCGGCGGGGCCTTGCGGACGGCCCAGTACATGAACTTCGCCATCTCCGCCGTGGTCGGCGCGATCAGCCGGTTGTCCTCGTCGCCGCGCCAGCCGAACACCGGGTTGAGCAGTTCGCAGCGGCCGAGCTTGTCGAAGATGATGTCCGCGGCCCGGTCGCCGTCGATCAGGCCGGCCTCGTACTTCTCGCACGTCTCGGCGGTGAGGTCGACGATCTCCCGGACGGCCGGCTCCGGCCACCACAGCCCCGGGTACGGCGCGTTCTCCAGCTCGTCGAGATCCGCCGGATCGCCGCTGAGCTGGTAGTTGATCCGCGCCCGCGCCAGCCGCATCACCCCGGGGGTGGCGAAGCCGGCCCACACCCGGAAGACCGCGTTCCACAGCCGGAAGTGGCTGAAGGAGATGTAGGAGCTGTTGACGATCTCGTCGTTGTAGTGGAGCAGGCCGCGCTCCAACCGGTCGATGTACTCGAAGCGTTCGACCGCGAAGTCGTCCTCGTCCAGGGCCGGCAGCAGCCGCGTCATCAGCGAGAAGACGACCTCGAAGGTGTTGGACAGGCCGCGCGAGAACAGCGGGTCGAGGAAGCCGGCCGCGTGCGACATCAGGCACCAGCGCTCGCCGACCGACCGGTTCGAGCTGTACTGCAGCCGGTCGGTGGAGACCCATTCGCGCACCCGCCGCGCCCCCTGGAACTGCCGCTTCACCGCCGGGTAGCGGTCGAGGAAGCGGGCGAACTCCTGCTCGGGGCTGATGTCGCGGGGCCGCGGATAGACCCGCTCGTCCATCGTCAGGCCGACGCTGGTCACCGGATTGAGCGAGCCACGCCGGTTGTTGAACGGGATGATCCAGAACCAGCCGCGCTCGATCAGGTGGTGCAGGGTGCCGCCGCTCCACGGTGCGTGCTTGGGCGGGCGCAGGCTCTCCGGGTGGTGGCTGACCTCGTCGAACGGCGTGACGCCGATGTAGTGCGTGAACAGCGACCGCGAGTGGTGCTTGAAGCGGGCGGGCTGCTCGCGCAGGCCCAGCTTGTCGGCGAGCAGCGACCGGTGGCCGCTGCCGTCGATCAGGTAGCGGGCGCGGAAGACCTCGCCGTTCTGGCCGGTGACGGTCACCCCGTCGTCGTCGAACTCCAGGTCGGACAGCCGCCAGTTCTGCCGGGTCCTGGCGCCGTACTTGGCGGCCACCCGGAAGAAGTAGGCGTCGGTGTCCTGCCGGTACAGATGGCTGGACTGGGTCAGCGCCTTCGGGATGGCGAACATCGTGGTCTCGCGCGGGTCCGGCTCCTGGCCGGACTCGTGCCGGACGAAGCCGAAGCTCTGCTTCCTGCCGTGCACCGGGCCGAGGTGCCGCGCCACCGACCGGTGGTCCAGCAGATGGCGCAGCTCGGGCAGGTCGAAGCGGACCGCGAGGATGTGCAGCCACTCGGTGACCTGCGGGGTCATCGACTCGCCTATCGCCATCCGCGGATGCGCCCCGGAGTCGACCAGCACCACGCTCTTGCCCTGCCGGGCGAGGATCGCCGCGCTCACCGAACCGGCGAGCCCGGACCCGACGATGAGCACGTCGCAGGTGTGCTCCGCGTCGGGCACGGGACCGGCCGGCCGGGTCGTGACGGGCACCGGAGCCGGTGCCCGTACGGGCGCGGGTTCCTTTACGGAAGCGGGCTCCTTTACGGGTACGGCCGCCTCTACGGGTACGGCCGCGGGGGCCTGTGCCGCGGCGGGGGCCGCCGGCTCGCCGTACCAGCGCCGCAGCGCCGGGACCGGGTCGAGCGCGCGGGGCGTGGCCCAGGCGATGTGGCCGTCGGGCCGCAGCAGGACGGTCTTCTGCCCGTCGAGCGGCGATCCGGGCGCGGCCAGCCGTGCCGGGACGACGTCGATCCGGTCCGCCCAGCCGGCCGCGGCCTTGGTGACCTTGCCGCGCCGCTTGGGGTCCCCGGACAGGTCGAGCAGCACCCCGCGCCCGGGCCGCAGCAGCTCGGTGGTGCTCGTCGGCCCGTCCGCGGTCACCAGCTCGACGTGCGGGACCCGGCGGCCGGTCAGCTCACCGTCCGAACCGGGATCGGTGTCCTCGCCGAGGTCGCCGTAGCGGATGTCGAGGCCGCTGATCATGCCCGCGAGGTGGCCGCGCACCACCGAGGTGGCGGTGAGCAGTTCACCGGTCGCGGCGCGCACCGCCTCCGTCTCCGGCGGACCGAAGAGGATCACCGTCTGCGCCTCGATGTTGGACAGCACCCGGCGCCCGACCGCGTGCCGTTCGGTGTGGTACGAGTCCAGCAGCCCGGCGGGCGCGCGCCCGGTGACCTCGGCGGCGAGCTTCCAGCCGAGGTTGGCCGCGTCCTGGAGCCCCAGGTTGAGCGCCTGGCCGCCGACCGGCATCTGCCGGTGCGCGGCGTCCCCTGCCAGCAGCACCCGGCCGCGGCGGTACTCGGCCGCCTGCCGGGTGGTGTTGCCGAAGGCGTTCAGCCAGGTCGGGGTGCCACCGGTGATGTCCTCACCGGTGACCCTGGCCCAGACCGCGGCGATCTCGGCGTACTCGGGCTCCGCGGTCCGCGGCCGTACGTCGCGGCCGAATTCGTGCACCATCACCCGGGTCACGCCGTTGCGGGTGGCGGCGATCGCCACGCCGTTCGGCAGCCGCTGGAAACGGCGGTTGGGGATGTCGAGCCCCAGCACGTCGCAGCGCAGCAGCTCCTTGGTGGCGTCGGAACCGGGGAAGCCGAAGCCGCCGAGCCGCCGCACGGCCGACTCCTCGCCGTCGCAGCCGACCAGCCAGCCGGCCGTGAGCCGGGTGACGCCGTCCGGCGTGGCGACCTCGACCTCCACACCTTCGTCACCCGCGGCGCCGCCCGTGGTCAGGCCGAGCAGTTCGTGCTCGCGCCTGATCACCGCGCCGAGGCCGCCGGCCCACTGCGCGAGGAGTTCCTCGACCCTGGCCTGCGGGACCTTCCACTGGCCGGGATAGCGGGTGGTCGGCTCGCTCAGGTCGAGCGGCAGCCCCCCGAAGTGGCCCATCGGCTCGTTGGGCGGTGTGCCCAGCGTCTCCAGCAGGCCGCGCTGGTCGAAGAGTTCCATGGTGCGGGCGTGCAGGGTGGACGCCCGGGACTCGGTGGTCGGCGCGGCGAGCCGCTCCAGCACCGTCACCCGGGCGCCGCCCAGCCGGAGTTCACCGGCCAGCATCAGGCCGACCGGCCCCGCGCCGACAATGATGACGTCAGTGGTCATTTCAGCGCCGGCCCTCGGCGTAGTCCTTGGCGTGGCCCAGGGTGGCCCGGCTGTTGGTGCTCAGCGCGTTCTGCACGAAGGTGCGCGCCTGCGCGATCCCGGCCTCCGGGCCGAGGATCTTGGTGATGTTCTCGGTGTTGATGACCACGGTGTGCTGCGAGGTGGCGGCGACGCCGTCGCCCTCCTCCTCGAACAGCCAGTAGCCGGTGTGCAGGGTCATCAGCGCGGGCACGGTGATCTGCTTGTAGACGATCCTGCTGTGCGGGAAGGTCACGCGCACCGACTTGGTGGTGTGCGAGGAGCCGTCCTTGGTGAGGGTGTCCATCTCCAGGATCTGCAGCCCCGGCGTCTCCTCCTCCAGCGAGACCCGCGCCACGTGCGGCAGCCGCTCCTTCCACAGCTGGGCCTCGTTGATGAAGTCGTAGACGTCCTTGGCCGAACCGTCGATGTGGACGGTGTCGGAGAAGGACAGCAGCAGTTCGTCGGAGGACCCGACGACCAGCTCCACGTTCTTCTTCAGCGCGGCCAGCTCGGAGCGGCTGTTGCGGTCCACGGCCTCGTCGATCCAGGCCAGATCCTCGGGCTTGTCGTCGATGGCCCGGTAGTCGTGCAGCAGCCGCACCCGGGACTCGTTGTCCGAGATCGGCTCGATCACCCAGGTGCCGCCCATCGCCGCGACCGGCGGCGCGGAGACCTCCTGGCGGAATTCGATCCGCAGCGCGTCCGGGTCGAGGACCCGGCGCGAGGTCCAGTTCTTGGCCGCGCCGTTGGCGGTCGCCCAGATCCGGATCCGCTCCTCGTTGTCGGAGCGCTCCACATGGTCGACGAAAACGGTCGGCGGGAAGATCCGCGGCCAGTTCTCCACCTCGGCGATCAGCCGGTAGACCGCGGCGGCCGGGGCGTTCATCGTGATCTCGTGCTCCACCTCGCGGTGGCCCATCTGCGTCATTGTCGTTCCCCTCACGCGAGTCGGACGTCGTACGGGAGCAGAAGCCGCAGCGATGACCGCGGCGGATCAGAAGTTGCCGAGGCCGCCGCAGACGTTGATGGCCTGCGCGGTGATCGACGCCGCGGTGTCGGTGGCCAGGTAGCCGACCAGGCCGGCCACCTCCTCCGGGGTGGAGTAGCGGCCGAGCGGGATCTTGGACTGGAACTTCTCCAGGATCGCGTCCTCGCTGGTGGAGTAGGCCGCCGCGTAGCCCTGCCGGACCCGCGCCGCCATCGGCGTCTCGACGTATCCCGGGCAGACCGCGTTGACGGTGATGCCGGTCGGCGCCAGCTCGTTGCCGAGCGCCTTGGTGAAGCCCACGACGCCGTGCTTGGACGCGGAGTACGGGGCGCCGAGCACGACGCCCTGCTTGCCCGCGGTGGACGCGATGTTGATGATCCGGCCGCGGTCGCGGTAGCGCATGCCGCCGGTGTTGAGCACCTCGCGGGTCATCAGGAAGACGCTGTTGAGGTTGGTGTTGACGACGTCGAACCACAGCTCGTCGTCGATGTCGGCGGTCACTCCCCCGCCGCTGCGGCCCGCGTTGTTGACCAGGACGTCGACCGGCCCGTAGCGCTCGACGGCGGCGAGCACGAACGCCTTGATGTCGTCGCCGTTCTTGACGTCGCAGTCGGTGCCGTCGACGTCCAGGCCCTCGTCCCGCAGTTCCTTGACGGTTACTTCCACGCTCTCGGGCGTCCGCGCGCATATGAACACCTGGTGTCCCTGCGCGGCCAGCGCCCTGGTGACGGCGAGCCCGATTCCGCTGGTGGCCCCGGTGACGAGAGCGACCCGCTGACCCTCTGCCGACATGTGACTGCTCCTCCGACTCGGTACCGCTCGGCTGCGTATACGTACGTGCTGCGTGCTGCGTACTCGGTGCGTGCTCGTGGTCGGTGCCGCCGCCGTGTCTCGGGAACGCGGCGGCGGCACCGGGTGGGGGGAGCGTCAGGCCGCGCGTTCGGCGGCCAGCTGCTCGTTGACGACCGCGAGCAGCGCGCGCGGCGTCTCGACGACGGTGACCGAGGTGTCCTCCAGCTCGATCCCGTGCTCGCGCTCGATCCGGCTGCCGGTCTCCAGCAGCGCCAGCGAGTCGTAGCCGAGGTCCTCGAAGGTCTGGTCGAGGATGTCGCCGTCCAGGTCGATGCCCTCGGTCTCGCCCGCCGCGTCCCGCAGGATGCGCTTGAGGTCTTCGATGGTGAGTTCGGATCCGGCCATCTCGGCCCCTTCCCTGGCTGGTTGAGCCTGTTGAGGTACGGCGGTGGCGGTGCGCGTACCGCTCACTTCGCGGCCTTGCGCACGACCATCGCCGAGTTGAAGCCGCCGTAGCCCCTGGCCAGCACCAGCGCGGTGGCGACCGGCGCGGTCCTCGGCCCGTCGACCACGAGGTCGAGGTCGTACTCGGGGGCGGGGGCGACATTGGTGGTGGGCGGGATGACCCCGTCCCTGATCGACAGCAGCGCGGCGGCCGTGTCGAGCGAGGCGGCCCCGGAGTAGAGCCGCCCGGTCATCGTCTTGGGCGCGGTGACCGGGACGCCGCGCGGTCCGAAGACCGCGCCGATCGCCTCGGCCTCGGCCCGGTCGAGATCCGGCACGGCGGCCGCGTCGGCGAACACGACGTCGATGTCGGCCGCCGTCACGCCCGCGTCGGCCAGCGCCGCCTCGATGGCCCGCTTCAGGCCCGGCTCGCGCCCGCTGCCCGGCTTGGGGTCGAAGGTCGCGGCGTACCCGGCGATCTCGCCGTAGACCCGGGCGCCGCGCTCCCGCGCCGACTCGGCGTCCTCCAGGATGAGCAGCGCGCCGCCCTCGCCCGGGACGTAACCGTCGGCGTCGGCGGCGAACGGCCGGTAGGCCTTGTCCGGGTCCTCGCTGCCGGTCAGCCGGCCGGCGGCGACCTGCGCGATCCAGCCCCAGGGGCAGATCGAGCCGTCGACACCGCCGGAGACGATCAGCCGGGTGCCCTTGCGGATCTGCCGCCTGGCCTGCGCGAGGGCGTCGAGGCCGCCCGCCTGGTCGGAGACGACGACCCCGCTGGGGCCCTGCATGCCGTTGCGGATGGAGATCTGACCGGTGTTCACCGCGTAGAACCAGGCGAAGGACTGGTACGCGCTGACGTACTGGCCGCCCTTGGCCCACAGCTTCTGCAGTTCGTTCTGGCCGAATTCGAAGCCGCCGGACGAACTGGCGGTGATCACGCCCATGTCGAACTGCTGCCACTGGTCGAGCGCGACACCGGCGTCGGCCAGCGCCCAGTCGGCGGCGACCAGGGCGAGCCTGGTCATGTGGTCGGTCTGCGGGATCAGCCGGCTGGGCAGGTGGTCGGTGGCCTCGAAGCCGGGGACCTCGCCGGCCAGCTTGGCGGGGTAGCCGGTGGCGTCGAAGCGCTTGACGGGCCCGATGCCGCTCTCGCCCGCGCGGGTCGCGGCCCAGAAGGCGTCGGTGCCCAGGCCGTTGGGCGCGGTGACACCGATGCCGGTGACGACGACGGAAGTGGTCATGACGCCCTCCGCAGCACCATGGCGGACTGGAAGCCGCCGAAGCCGCTGCCGACGCTCAGCACCGCGTCGGTGGTCCACTCCCTGGCCTTGAGCGGGACGTAGTCCAGGTCGCACTGCGGGTCCGGCTCGTGCAGATTGGCCGTCGGCGGGACGAGGTTGTTCTCGATCGCCAGCGCGGACGCGGCGATCTCGATCGAGCCGATCGCGCCGAGCGAGTGCCCGACCATCGACTTGATCGAGCTCATGGGCGTCCGGTACGCGTGCTCGCCGAGCGTGCGCTTGACGGCGGCGGTCTCGTGCCGGTCGTTCTGCTTGGTGCCCGAGCCGTGCGCGTTGACGTAGTCGATCTCGTCGGGGTTCATCCGCGCCTCGTCCAGCGCCTGCCGGATGGCCTCGGCCATCTCCAGGCCCTCGGGCCGCAGTCCCGTCATGTGGAAGGCGTTGGAGCGGGTGGCGTAGCCGGCGATCTCGCAGTAGATGTGCGCGCCGCGCGCCTTGGCCGCCTCGTACTCCTCCAGCACGAACATCGCGGAACCCTCGCCGAGGACGAAGCCGTTGCGGGAGTTGTCGAACGGCCGCGAGGCGTGCTCGGGGTCGTCGTTGCGCGAGGTGGTGGCCTTGATGGCGTCGAAGCAGGCCACGGTGATCGGCGAGATCGGGGCGTCGGTGGCGCCCGCGATCATCACGTCGACACTGCCCTCGCGGATCAGCTCGGCCGCGTAACCGACCGAGTCCAGGCCCGAGGTGCAGCCGGTGGAGACCACGGTCGCCGGGCCCTCGGCCCCGGTGGACCAGGCGACCTCGCTGGCGAAGGAGCTGGGCACGAAGAAGTCGTACAGATGCGGTACCGCGTACCGGTGGTCGTTGAGGTCGAGCCGCCCGCCGTCACTGGTGACGCGGTACTCCTGGTCCAGGCCCATGGTGGCGCCGACGGCGCTGCCGACGGTCACCCCGGTGCGGTACGGATCGAGGTCGGCCGTCTCCAGTCCGCTGCCCGCGAGCGCCTCGGCGGCCGTGACCACCGCGAACTGCGCGGCCCGGTCCATCCGGCGGATCTCCTGCGGGCTCAGTCCCAGGGCCTCCGGGTCGAAGTCGACCTCGGCCGCCACGCGGGAACGGAACGGGGTGGGATCGAAAAACGTGATGCCTCTGGTCGCGGTGCGACCGTCGCTGAGCAGGCTCCAGAAGTCCTTGACGCCGACACCCCCCGGCGCCACGACCCCTATGCCGGTTATCACCACTCGCCGTCCCATGTGGACGCCGCTCCCTTCGGAGTCTTGTGAGTTCCCGAGGACCGGAGGGTCACTCGGATTTGGCCCAGTGATAGAAACGCGTGGCCATCGCGTCCTTCGGCGACTTCCAGGTCGCCGGGTCGTAGGCCTCGATGTACGGCTTCAGGTCGGCGCTGACCTGCACGAAAAGCGGGTGGTTCTTGGTCTCCTCGATGGTGGTGTTGCCGGCTTCGGTGTCGAAGTCCTGGAGGTGGAAGTAGAGGCCGTTGTAGGAGAACAGCTCCCGTCGCCGGGTACCCATCAGGTCGGGCATCCCGGTCTGGTCGAATTCCCCGAAGATCCGCGCCACGTCCTGCGCGGATTGCGGCAGCATGCGCGCCACGATCAACGTGCTGTGCATCGTTCGCTCCTTGTGATGGGAGTGAGCGGCCGGCGGAGCGGCCTCTCTAGCGGGACCTTTCGGCACGGCGGCTGAAGCACGCGTGTGCGTCGGCCTCCGAGTAGTAGGTGCGGCCCGAACCGTGCCGGCGCCGCCAGCGCTGCTCGCTGGCCAGCCGGTAGACGGTGCCGACGGGGGTGCCCCAGAGCCGGGAGATGTCGGCCGCGGTGAGCCAGCGTTCGGCGACGGCGGTGTCGTCGGCAGGGGCTTGCGCACGTACGGCGTCGGCCGCCGTCCGTACGGCATCGACCGTCGTCCGTACGTCGGCCGCTTCTGCCGGGCGGGCCATCCGGCGGCGCAGCTGGGTCCACTGGTGTCCGGCCCAGGTGTGCCGGGGCTGCGCGTCGCACTGCACGGTGGAGGGCGCGGCGGTCGCGCCGCCGGTGGTGACGACGGCCGACAGCCGTCCGCCGCAGCCGGGTTCGACGCAGCCGCCGAGCGCGATCCGGCGGACCTGCTCGGGATGGGCGACCCGGCGGGCCCGTCCGACCAGCCGGTCCACCTCGCGGGTGGCGTCGGCGACGGCCGGGTGCGCGGCCAGCCAGTCGGCGTGCCGCAGCAGGAACACCGCGAGCGCGGTGATGGACCGCTCGGGCGGGACCAGTCCGCGTTCCTGGGCGACCAGGCCGCTCCAGGAGCCGAGCACCCCGAGGATCGCGGCGCGGGTCTCGGCCGCCGCGGGATTGAAGGGCGCGCCCGGCAGCGGGCCGCCGCTGGTGCGCTCCCGCAGCCCCTTGGCCGCGGCGCCGCCCAGGACGCGTTCGCAGTCGCGGTACAGCTCGGGGAGCGTCCGGATGCCGGCGGTCAGCCGCCGGTGGCACGCGGCGCACAGCCGGTAGCCGCCGGCCGGGCGGCCGGGCGACCTGCCGTCGGCCTGCCGCGTACCGCAGCCGTGTCCCTCGCACCGCGCGGCCGTGCCGCTCATGCGGGGGAACCGGACTTCACGAGGTCGGCGCCGAGCCGGAACCCGACACCTCGCACGGTGACGATCCACTCCTTGGCGCCCAACTTGGTGCGCAGGCTGCTGACATGGGTGTCCACCGTCCGGCGCGACCAGGAGTCGCCCCACACCTGCTGCATCAGCCGCTTGCGGGTGATCACGATGTCCGGGTGCGACGCGAGCAGGTAGAGCACGTCGAATTCCTTACGGGTCACATCTATATGCCGTCCGCCGAGCCGCACTTCGCGCGATCCGGCGTCGATCCGCAGCGGGCCGCAGGAGATGACCCGCGCGGAGGCGGGCTCCGGGCGGGCGCGGCGCATCACCGCGTCCATCCGGGCCATCAACTCCCGGAAGCCGTACGGCTTGACGAGGTAGTCGTCGGCGCCGGCCTGGAGGCCGAGCACCCGGTCGAGTTCGGTGCCGCGCGCGGTGACGGCGATGACCGCCACGTCGCACACCGAGCGGATGCTGCGGCAGACCTCGAGACCGTCCAGATCGGGCAGGTCGAGATCGAGCAGTACGAGATCCGCGTCCTCGTACGTCTGCAGGGCCGCGCCGCCGGTGGCGACCGAGGCCACATCGTGGCCGTGCCGCCGCAGGCCCCTGACCAGGGACTCGGCGTCATCGGCATGAGGTTCCACCACTAGTACCCGCCAGCTCACGGACGGCCCCGGCACTCCCCGTACCGGCGAGGCGGTACGTATCTCGGTGCGAATGACGTTTGCGGACGCCCCTGGGGCTGGTATATGAGGCTGCAGAAGGTCTATCCGGCTCATGGGTCCGCCCTTTGTGAATTGACCGACCGGTAGCTGATCAATCGGTGAGTGATCGACCGGTGAATGATCAATCGATGAGTGATCAACCGGCAGGTGATCAACCGCCGGCCGCGAATGCGAGCGCATCGAGAGTCGAGGCACACTGCCGTGAATCGAATGTCGCGTACACCTGGGTCCCCGGCACGATCCGCCGGCACAGACCGCCGAGCACTTTGCCGGGACCGATCTCGATGAAGCGGCCGACTCCGGCGTCCGACATCCGCAGCACCGTGTCGGTCCAGCGGACCCGGCCGGTGAGCTGCCGTTTGAGCACCGTGCGGGCCTCGTCCGCGGTGGTGACCGGCGCTGCGGTGACCGAGGAAATGATCTCGACGGACGGATCACGGAATTCCACCGCGTCCAGTGCCGCCGCGAATTCGTCCTCGATCCCGCTCATGAGACTGCAGTGGAAAGGCGCGCCGACTTCGAGTGCGACGGCCCGGCGGGCGCCGGCGTCCTTCGCGGCGGCCATGACCCACTGGACCGCTTCTTCCTGTCCCGAGACCACGACCTGGGCCGGTTCGTTGTCGTTGGCGATCTCGACGATCTGACCGGTGCCGGTGGCGGCCTGGGCGCAGATGCCCTCGACGTCCTCCAGCGGCAGCCCGAGGATCGCGGCCATCGCGCCGGGCACGCGTTCGTTGACCGCGGCCATCAAGGTGCCGCGCAGCCGGACCAGCCGGAGCGCGTCGGTCCAGTCCAGGACGCCGGCGGCCACCAGCGCGGTGTACTCGCCGAGGCTGTGGCCGGCGACCACGTCGGGGGCGAGCCCGCGCGGCCGCAGCGCCTGCCAGGTGCACAGGCTGGTCAGGAAGATCGCGGGCTGGGTGACCGAGGTGTCCCGGAGGGCCTCGGCGGGCCCTTCCCAGCACAGCCGGGACAGTGGAAGGCCGAGGATCTCGTCCGCGGTGCGGTAGTAGGGGCCGACCAGATCCGGATGCTCTCCGGCGAGGTCCAGCCCCATGCCCACTTTCTGCGAACCCTGGCCGGGGAAGACGAAACCGATCCTGTCCATGCGCCGCAGGCTCCTTTCGGCCTGTCGCGGTGCCGGTGGCGGCGGTCGCAATGGCGGCCCGGCCGCCCATGACGGGGACGACGAAACCCCGCGGCGGCAGGCGCTCGCGGGGCCGATGACTTTCCGGATGACTTTCTGAGGGATTCGCGGCTTCCGCGCGGGTGTCCGTGACATCCCGCCGGCGAGGTCCGAGTCGACTCAGGGTCGACGTCGACTGTGTGTCCGCCTCGGACCGGATGCTGTCCGGATCCGGGCATACCTCGGCCGCCGAAAGTATCGTGACAGTCCCTGGCCGCCGATGTCAACTTCACTCGTCAGGACGCCCGTTCGCGCAGTTCATCCACGGGACGCGGCTATGGTTCCGAGCGGGATGGTTGCACTGTCCCCCGTTTTTGCGTGACACCCGCGAGGTCCGATGATCCCCATAGCATCGTCCCAACATCGAGCATTTCGGAACACTACGGGGCCGAATGCCCATCTCGTCTGACACTTCATCAGATCGTGATTGTGCTTCGGTTCACGACCGCGTCACGCAAGTGTGCAGTCACATTTTACGAGCCGCCATTAACGTCAATGACCCGCCGGTCAGACCCGTGACGGATTGCATCGTCGCAGGTAGATCAGGTGTGGACGGCACCTTGGTTTGCCTGTATCGTCGCCTGCCAAACGCGAACATCCGTATGCTGCAAGCCGTACATGACTCGGGAGCGGGGGTTCCGGATCGTTATGAACACGGATTTAACGCGACAGGCCCAACTGGACTCATCACGGCCACCACGGCGTTTCCGATCGCCGGTAGCCTCGACCGCGTGTCGAGGTACTTCAGGCACAGTTGACGGGTCGCTCACCTCACGGCGCTGCGCGAGCGTATCCCCAGGTCACCCTCAGGTGGCAGTCGGGATGCCGGCTCGGACGACGACGTCCCGCTTCGGCGACGCCACGGTGCACGCGCGCCACGAAACATCCCACACAGGTGTGAATCGCTCACCATGCACGCCCCCGTGATCAGGCGTGCCCCACTGGCCCCACGGGCCTTTGGAACCGCGGGCATCACGGCCCGCAGCAATCCGGTCGGCCCGGCCCTCGCCGACCGTCAGCACGGCGTTGAGATGGTCCAGGCGTTCCACTGAGCAATTCCTCTGCGCCTGGAGTACGTCGACAGGTTCCGGAAAACAGCGGTCGCCGCTGACGGACGCGCACGCCGACGGGCCCGTATCGCCGCGGACTCCGTCGCATTCCGCCAGAGGCAGCCGACGCATGGCCATGTTCCGATGAGACGTCGCTCACCTGCACCAATGACGGCTTTCGGCATGTCCTGAACAGGGCGCTCCCTCGGTCATCGAGTCGATCGACGAGTTCGCTCTGCGACAGCCACCTTCCGACACCATGACCACCGGGTGACCAAATTGAACTCAGCTCTGTGTGTGGGACAGAAATGCGGCAGTGTGCCGCACGGGACGCGATCGCGTCGAACAGCGGCCCCAGGGCTGCGCCTCTGCACCTCGTGCTACCACGATCTCAAGGCCAATCTGCTGGAGCTGCCGGAGATCTACGACGACTGCGAGTCGGTGCTCCACCCGCGCCGCAATCCGACCCTGCAACGGGTCAGCGGCAGCAGGCAGTCGACCGGAATACGGCTGGACGAGGCGGCGATCACCGCCAGGTCCGGCATCATCGGCTTCCTGGCCTCCTGGGCCGCCCTGGTGGCCGACGAACGCGCGGTCCGCAAGCCGGTCCGCCGCCAGCCCGAGGAGATGGCCGACTTCCTGGTCGCCCACCTCGACTGGCTGCTCGCGCACGCCACCGCCGCGGACTTCGCGGAGGAGATCTCCGAGATCACGCACCGGGCCCGCAGATCCGCTTATACGCAGCCCGCCTTGCGTATGGACCTCGGCCAGTGCATACATTCCGGTTGCAACGCCGCGATGTCCACGACGCCTTCGGCGCGGGACGGCCGGCGCACCCGGGAAGTGAGCTGTACCGCAGGACACAGTTGGCAGCCCCATCAATGGCTTCTGCTATCCCGTCAGATTCAGCAGACGCGCCAGTTCGCGCGCGGCACTGCGGGAGCGGCAGCACAATCCGAGCGCCCGGAGGACGCAGCATGAATCCGCCACCGCGCAATAGGAGTCGGCTTGTTCCGACTCAACTTGCCGCCCTTGCCGCCGGAGTATCGGAGGCGACCATCAGGAAATGGGCCAGCCGCGGCAAGATCACCCGCTACGGCAGTCCGGGACGCGCGCAATACGACCTCGACGAGCTACTCGAACGCGTCGCCGCCAAAACGGAATCGGCCGCCGTGAAGGAATAAAGGTTTTCGCCGAGAGGCCCTGCCTGCCGCACGCGGTCACGCGTGAAGGGGAGGCGGGGACTTCTCTGTGTCTGCGTTTGTGTTTGCGTCTGTGTCTGTGTCTGTGTCGTGCCGGAAAATTCTCCGTGACCTCCTTTCGGTGACCGCCGGGTTGCCGTGCCGGATGCGCCCTCGTACCAGAGAGGCGAGCCGGGTGACGTGATGTGACATCACGTGTCACGAGTGTGATGTGTGCCTCATTCGCGTCATGACGCGAATGCTCTCCGTGACCTCCGGGCCGCTTCCGGCGGCCCGCACGGCCCTTCAGCGCGGTCGGGGAGCTTCCGCCTACCCCCGGCGCTGTGTACATTTGTGCTCGATAGCTGCTCCTTTCGAGCAGTATCGCGCATCCACATCGCACACCGCGCCGTTCGGCCCTGTTCGGCACCGGTTCGGCACTGTTCAAGGAGTTCCCATGCCCGCGTCCCGCACCACCATCGAGACCGCCTCCCAGCCCGAGTGCTGGCAGCGGGCGGCCGACCTCGCGCCGGCCGAGGCCGGGAAGCTGCCGCGCGACGGGGAACGGGTCGCCGTGATCGGCTGCGGCACCTCCTGGTTCATGGCCCAGTCCTACGCGGCACTGCGCGAGAGCGACGGGCACGGCGAGACCGACGCGTTCGCCGCCTCCGAATTCCCCTTCGGCCGCGCCTACGACCGTGTCCTGGCCATCACCCGCTCCGGCACCACCACCGAGGTGCTGCGCGCGAGCGAGCGGCTGCGGACGGCCGGTGTGCCGGTCACGGCGATCACCGCCGACCCGCGCACCCCGGTGATGGAGCACGCCGACGAGGTCGTCGTCCTGGACTTCGCGGACGAGGAGTCCGTGGTGCAGACCCGGTTCGCCACCACCGCGCTCGCGCTGCTGCGCGCCCACCTCGGCCAGGACCTGACGGCCGCCGTCGCCGACGCCCGCGCCGCGCTCGCGCAGGAGCTGCCCGCCGAGATCGTCGGCGCCGAGCAGTTCACCTTCCTCGGCACCGGCTGGACCTACGGCCTGGCCCAGGAGGCCGCCCTGAAGATGCGGGAGGCGGCGGGCGCCTGGACCGAGAGCTACCCGGCGATGGAGTACCGGCACGGGCCGATCAGCATCACCGGGCCCGGCCGCGTGACGTGGGCCTTCGGTCCGCTGCCCGAGGGGCTCGCCGCGGACGTGGCGGGCGTCGGCGGCCGTCTGGAGGCCGGTTCCGCCGCGGCGGCCGACGGCGGTACGGGGACGGCCGCGCTCGACCCGCTGGCCGATCTGGTGCGGGTGCAGCGGCTCGCGGTGGCCATCGCCGAGAACAAGGGCTACGACCCGGACCGGCCGCGCAATCTGACGCGTTCCGTCGTCCTGTCCTGAGCCCCCTCGGGCCCCGGCCCCGCGTCCGTCCTGAGGCCCCCGAGTCCCCCCGGGTCCCCCGGGCACCCGGGCCCGTCCGCCCGCACGCCGCACGCTCCTCCGCACCCCCGCGCACTCCCCCGTACAAGGAATCCCATGCCTGCCGTCGCCACCGCAGAACTCGTCACCGCCGCCCGGTCCGCGGGCCGTGGCATAGCCGCGTTCAATGTGATCACCCTGGAGCACGCCGAGGCGATCACGGCCGCCGCCGAGGCGGCCGGGCTGCCGGTCGTCCTCCAGATCAGCGAGAACGCGGTGGCCTTCCACAGCGGCCGGGTCGAGCCGGTGCTCGCGGGCACCGCCGCCGTCGCGCGCGCCGCCTCGGTGCCGGTCGCACTGCACCTGGACCATGTGGAGAGCGAGGAGCTGCTGCGGGCGGGCGTGGCGGCCGGGGCGTCCTCGGTGATGTTCGACGCCTCCAAGCTGCCCTACGAGGAGAATCTGCGGGCCACCGCGCGCATGGTGGAGTGGGCGCACCGCCACGGTGCCTGGGTGGAGGCGGAGCTGGGCGAGGTCGGCGGCAAGGACGGCGCGCACGCGCCCGGGGTGCGCACCGACCCCGCCGAGGCCGCGGCCTTCACCGCGGCCACCGGGGTGGACGCGCTGGCCGTCGCCGTCGGCAGCTCGCACGCGATGACCGACCGTTCCGCCCGTCTCGACCACGCGCTGATCGCCGAGCTGCGCGCCGCCGTGCCCGTACCACTGGTGCTGCACGGCTCGTCGGGCGTACCGGACGAGGAGCTGCGGCGGGCGGTCGCCGCCGGAATGGTCAAGATCAACATCGGTACGGCGCTGAACATCGCCTTCACCGGCGCCGTGCGCGACCACCTCGCCGCCGACGCGGCCGTGGTCGATCCCCGGCGCTATCTGCGGCCCGCCCGCGACGCCATGTCGGCGGTCGCCGGCCACATGCTGCGGGTGGTCGCGGGCAGCCCCGCCTGACCGGCTGTTTTCTCGTCCCGTTCTCGTTCCGTTCTCGTCCCGTCCGGCACCAATCCGCGACGGCCGCGGCCACGAATGATCAGTGAGGGCGCCACCGGGCGCCACGGGGGACGCACACTGATCGAGGGGGTCGCATGGCGGCCGAACGACGCCCGACCGGGGCGAGGCGCCGTATCGCGGTGATCGGCAGCGGGGTGGCGGGGCTGACCGCCGCCCATGTGCTGCACCGCACGTGTGACGTGTCCCTGTACGAGGCGGACGACCGGCTCGGCGGGCACGCGGACACCCATGACGTGGCCGACCGCGACGGGCGGGTGCTGCGCGTCGACACCGGCTTCATCGTGCACAACGACCGCACCTATCCGCACCTGCTGCGGCTGCTGCGCGAACTCGGCGTCGCCACCCAGCCGTCCGACATGACCATGTCGGTGCGGTGCGAGGGCTGCGGCCTGGAGTACGCGGGCGCGCGCGGGCCGCGCGGCCTGCTCGCCCGGCCGCGCAACGCGCTGCACGGCCGCTATCTGCGGATGCTCACCGAGCTGACGGCCTTTCACCGTGCGGCGCGGCGCCTGCTGGCGGCGGGCGAGAGTGACGAGGAGGGCGGGCGCACGCTGCGGGAATTCCTCGCCGAGGGCGGCTTCACCCCGTATTTCGTGCAGCACTTCATGACTCCGCTGGTCTCCGCCGTCTGGTCCTGCTCCCCCGCGACCGCGCTGGACTTCCCCGCCCATTACCTCTTCCGTTTCCTCGACCACCACGGCCTGCTCTCGGTCGGCGGCTCGCCCTCCTGGCGCACGATCACCGGCGGCTCCCGCCGTTACGTCGAGCGGATCGGCAAGGAGGTGTCGGCGGTGCACACGTCGAGCCCGGTGACGGCGCTGCGCCGGCTGCCGGAGACCGAGGGCGGCGGCGTCGCGATCCGCGTCGAGGACGGCACCACCGAGCGGTACGACGCGGCCGTCGTCGCCGTCCACCCGCACCAGGCGCTGCGGCTGCTCGCCGAACCCACCCCGGAGGAGCGGGCGGTGCTCGGCGCGATCCCGTACACCGTCAATCCGGCGCTGCTGCACACCGACACCGGGCTGCTGCCGCGCGCCTCCGGCGCCCGCGCGTCCTGGAACTACCTGATGCCGTCCTGCGCCGCCGACGCCGGCGCCGTCCTGGTCAGTTACGACATGACGCGGCTGCAACGGCTGGACGGCGCGGACACGTACGTCGTCACGCTCAACGGCGGCGAACGCGTCGACCCGGCCGCGGTGCGTGACCGGATGAGTTACGAACACCCGCGGTACACCCCGGAGTCGGTGGCCGCGCGCCGCAGGCTGCCCGCGCTCAGCGGACCGGTCGTCGCCTACGCGGGCGCCTACCACGGCTGGGGCTTCCACGAGGACGGCTGCGCGTCGGGGGTCGCGGCGGCGCGGGCGCTGGGGGTGGAGTGGTCATGACCGCGCCCGCGTCCGCCGGGAGGTCCGCGCCGGTCCCGGACGGCGGCAGCGTCACGCCCGCGCTGTACGAATGCCTGATCGCGCACGCGCGCACCCGGCCCCTGCGGCACGCCTTCCGGATCCGCACCTATATGTGGCTGGTCGACGTGGACCGGCTGCCGCGGGTGCCGCTGCCGCTGCGCCCGCTGGCCGGATTCCGGGCGCGCGACCACTTCGGCGGTACGGCGCCCACCGTCCGGGCCGGTCTCGACCGCTTCCTCGCCGCCCAGGGCGCGGCCCCCGCGGACGGCCGCGTCGTGATGCTCACGCACGCCCGTGTCCTCGGCCATGTCTTCAACCCGCTGACGCTGTACTGGTGCCACGGCCGCGACGGTTCGCCGCGCCATGTGGTCGCCGAAGTCCACAACACTTACGGCGAGCGGCACTGCTATCTGCTGGACCCCGACGGCCGGGGGCGCGCCACGGCTCCCAAGGAGCTGTACGTCTCGCCGTTCTTCCCGGTCGCGGGCGACTACCGCATGCGTGTCCCGGAACCGGGCAGTCGGCTTTCCGTGACGGTCCATCTCGAACTGGACGGCACGCGCCCCTTCACCGCGACCGTACGCGGCCGACGCCGGCCGGCGGACGCGGCCGGACTGTTGCGCGCCGCCGTACGCCATCCGTGGTCGACCCTCGTGGTGTCCGCCGGGATCCGCTTCCACGGGGTTCTGCTGTATCTGCGCGGTCTGCCCGTACGGCCGCGGCCCAGCCACCATCTTCAGGAGGGAATGCGGTGACCGTGTCATCCACTCCGGCCGCCACCTCGTCACCGGCGCCGGCTTCTCCGTCGTCGGGTTCTTCGGCGTCTCCGGTTTCGCCGGCTTCGGGTTCTCCGTCGTCGGGTTCTCCGTCGTCGGGTTCGTCGTCGTCGGGTTCGTCGTCCGGGGCGCGGGAGGCGGTCGACGCCCAGCGCTGGCCCGATGTCGCGGCGGTGCCCCGGTGTTCCGCCGCGCGTGCGGCCGTCGCCGCTTTCCTGGTGCGTCGCGCCATGGAGCGGCTGCCGCTGCGGGTCGTGCTGGCCGGCGGCTCCGGCGGCGGGCGTGAGCTGGGCCTCGGCGGTCCGCTGATGCGGGTGCACGACCCGCGCGCCTTCTTCCGCCGGATCGGCTCGGACGGCCTGATCGGCTTCGGCGAGTCGTACATGGCCGGGGAGTGGGACGCCGACGACCTCACCGGTGTGCTCACGGTGTTCGCCGAGCACGTCGCGGTGCTCGTGCCGCCGTCCCTGCAACGGCTGCGCGCGCTGTGGGCCCGACGGCGGCCGGAGGCGCAGCGCAACACCCGCGAGGGCGCGCGCGACAACATCCGCCGGCACTACGACCTGTCCAACGACCTGTTCGCGCTGTTCCTCGACGAGACGATGACGTACTCGTCGGCGGTCTTCCGCGGTTTCCCGGCCGATGAGGACCTGCTGCCCGCCGCCCAGCACCGCAAGATCGACCTGCTGCTGGACGCGGCGGGCGTCGGGCCCGGCACCCGGCTGCTGGAGATCGGCACCGGCTGGGGCGAACTGGCCGTGCGCGCGGCGGAGCGCGGCGCCCGGGTGGTGAGCGTGACGCTCTCGCGCGAACAGCGCGCGCTGGCCGTCGAACGGGTCCGGGCCGCCGGACTCCAGGACCGCGTCCAGGTGCTGCTGCGCGACTACCGCGATGTGGAGGGCGTCTACGACGCGGTGATCAGCGTCGAGATGATCGAGGCGGTCGGCCACGAATTCTGGCCCGCGTATTTCCGCACCCTCCAGGCGCGGCTCGCGCCCGGCGGCCGGATCGCGCTCCAGGCGATCACGATGCCGCACGACCGGATGCTGGTGAGCCTGCCCACCTTCACCTGGATCCACAAGTACGTGTTCCCCGGCGGCATGATCCCCTCCGTCGAGGCCATCGCGGAGATCTGCGCCCACGGGACCGGCAACGGGACCGGGTTGCGGATCGTGAGCGCCGAGGCGTTCGGGCCGCACTACGCCGAGACGCTGCGGCTGTGGCGCGAACGCTTCACCCGGCGCGCGGCGGAGGTCGGGGCGCTCGGCTTCGACGAGGTCTTCCGGCGGCTGTGGACGTTCTACCTCGCCTATTCGGAGGCGGGTTTCCGGTCCGGCTATCTGGATGTGCGGCAATTCGTTCTGGAGAGCGGCACCGCGGCCACGGGTTCGGGCGGCTGACGATGAACAGTTTTCCGTGGGGCGCCTTCTGCGTGAATCTCGGGGCGGCGGCGGGCGCGGCGCTCGTGGTGATGCTGGTGACCTTCGCGGTGGCGGTGGCCAAGGGCATGCACCGGGTGGTCGACGTGGCGTGGGGCGTAGCCTTCGCCGCGGTCGCCGCCGTGTCGTACGGCCTGTCGGGCGCGTTGTCCGACGGCCCGGCCTCGGGATACGGCGACGACGGGCGGCGGCTGCTGGTGCTGGCACTGACCGTGGTGTGGGGGCTGCGGCTGGCCGCGCACATCGCGTGGCGGGGCCGGGGGCACGGCGAGGACCCGCGCTACGAACGGATGTTGGCCAAGGCCCCGGGCAGCCGTGACGCGTACGCCTTCCGGATCGTCTATCTGCTCCAGGGGCTGCTGGTGTGGGTGGTGTCGCTGCCCGTGCAGGTCGCCTGCTATCTGTTGGCCGACCTCGGCCCCGCGGCGGCAGTCGGCGTGCTGCTGTGCCTGGTCGGCCTGGTCTTCGAGGCGGTCGGCGACCATCAGCTCGCCCGTTTCAAGGCCGACCCGGCGCACCGCGGGCGGGTGATGGACCGCGGCCTGTGGGCCTGGACCCGGCACCCCAACTACTTCGGCGACTTCTGCCTCTGGTGGGGGCTGTATGTGATCGCCTGCGACGGCGCCCGCTGGCCGTCGGCCGCGGTCGCCGTCCTGGCCGCCGTGCTCGGGCCGCTGACCATCAGCTTCCTGCTGCTGCGCGGCAGCGGGAAGCCGCTGCTGGAGAAGCACATGGCGGAGCGGCCCGGATACGCCGACTATGTCGCCCGGACGAGTGGTTTTTTCCCGCGGCCGCCACGTAAGTGACGGCCTTGACGTTCCCCGTCGGTCCTGGTTGGTCCTGGTCGGTCTGCGTCGGTTCCCGTCAGCCGTCCAGGCCGCGGGCGCGGGTGAACCGGGCGTGGCCCTCGGCGAGCGTCACGATCGGGTCGGGGTAGTCGAAGCGGGCCCGGTCAGGACCGGACAGCTTCCACGGCTGGTGCACCGCCGCCCCCTCCAGATCGGCCAGTTCCGGCACCCAGCGGCGTACGTAGTCGCCGTCCGGGTCGAAACGGGACGCCTGGAGCAGCGGATTGAGCACCCGGTTGGGCCGGGTGTCGGTGCCGGTGCCGGCCACCCACTGCCAGTTGAGCTGGTTGTTCGGGATGTCGCCGTCGACCAGCAGGCTCAGGAAGTGCTCGGCCCCGGTCCGCCAGTCCACGTACAGCGTCTTGGTCAGGAAGCTCGCCACCAGCAGCCTGCCGCGATTGTGCATCCAGCCCTCGTGCTGGAGCTGGCGCATCGCGGCGTCCACGATCGGGTAGCCGGTGCGGCCCTCCCGCCAGGCGGCGACCTCTTCGGGCGCCGCACGCCAACGGTCGTGCCGGGTGCGGTAATTGCGGTGCGCCGCGTCGGGGCGCGCGGCCAGCACCTGGTGGTGGAAGTCCCGCCAGGCCAGCTGCCGGACGAACGCCTCGGCGCCCGCGCCGCCCGCCGTCCGTGCCCGGTGCACGAGTTCGGTGGCCGACAGGCAGCCGAAGTGCAGATACGGCGAGAGCCGTGACGTCGCGTCGCCCGGCAGGTCGTCGTGCCGGTCCGCGTAGTCCTGGAGTCCGGTGCGCCACCAGGTGCCCGCCAGCTTGCGGCCCACCGTCTCGCCGCCGCGCGGCAGTCCCGGCGACGGGGTGCCGCCACCGGGCCCGGTGAGGTCGGCGGCCGACGGCGGCTCGGCCGACCGCACCTCCTCGGGCACGCGCACCCGGCGCGGCGCGTCCAGCACCTTGCGCTGCGACTCCGCGCTCCAGCGCCGGAAGTACGGAGTGAACACGGCGAAGTGGTCGCGGCCCGCGGGTGTCACGGCGCCGGGCGGCGCCGCGGTGATCACGGCCTCGTGCACCACCAGTTCGCAGCCGGTACCGGCCAGCGCCTTGCGCAGCCGGTCCTCGCGCCGCGTCGCGTAACCGCTCACCCCGGCCGCGATGTGCACCTGCCGCGCCCCGGTCTCCGCGACGACCTCGCCGACCTCCTCGGCCACGTCGCCGCGCCGTACGACCAGCCGTCCGCCGCGCTGCCGCAGACCGGCGTCCAGGTCGGCCAGGCAGTCGGCGAGGAAGGCCGCCCGGTTCGGCACCGCGAAGCCGGCCCGCGCGATGGCCTCGTCCACCACGAACAGCGGTACCACCGCCGCCCCGCCCCGTCCCGCCGCGTGCAGCACCGGATTGTCGTGCAGCCGCAGATCCGCGGTGAACAGCGCGACCGCCGGAGTCCCCTGTGCCGTCTCGTGCTCAGACACCGGCGGCCTCCGGGAAGGTCACCACGGCCACCGGGGCGCTGGTGGGCCGCTGCGACCCGCCGGCCGGTTCGACCGTCACCCCCACGCCCGAGGCGTTCTCGATCCGTCCGTCGAGCACCAGCGCCTGATCGGTGGCATCGGGATCCATCAGGCCCGCGGGGCGCATCGTGCCCGCGTCGTCGAACCACAGCTCGTACGTCTTCCCGGCCGCCGGCGTCGGCATACCGGCGGCCAGGAAGGCGGCCTTGCCCAGGCTCCGCGAGACCACCACGGTGGCGGTCGTACCGCCGTCGAGCTTGCGGGTGGCGGTCGCCGCGTCGGGCGCCGCCAGCACCCGGGACAGCTCCGCCGCCTGCTGCTCGACGCGGTCGGCGCGCTGCCGGGCGTCGTCGGCGCTCTGGTGCTGCCACACGGCCACGCCGCCGAGCGCGACCACCCCGGCCAGGCAGGCGGCCAGCACGTACCGCGGCAGCCGCCGCGCCCCGCCCAGCAGGCCGGCCGCGCCACGCCGCTCCTGCCGGGCCACGGCCGGCGGCTCCTGCCGGACGGTGCCGATCCGCCGCAGCACCGCCTCGCGCATCTGCGGCGGTGGCGCCACGGAGACGGCGAGCGCCAGCCGGGTGGCGGTCGCGGTCAGCTCCCTGACCTCCTGCGCGCACGCCGGGCAGTCGGCGATGTGCCGTTCGAACTCCTCGCGCTCCCCGTCCGGCAGCGCGTGCACGGCGTACGCGCCGGTGAGGGTGTGCAGATCGGCGGTCGTCATGCGTTCACTCCCAAGCAGTCGCGCAGGCGGATGAGTCCGTCCCGCAGCCGGGTCTTGACGGTTCCCAGCGGTGCTGCGAGCAGTTCGGCGACCTCCCGGTAGGTGAGTCCCTGGTAGTAGGCGAGGGTGACGGACTGGCGCTGCAATTCGGTGAGGGTCCGCATGCAGCGCCGCACCTGCTCCCGCTCCAGCCGCGACTCGACCTGTTCGGCGACCTCGTCGAAGGCGGGGGTCCGGTCCAGCAGCGCGGCCTTGTGCTCCCGGTCGGCGGACGCCTGCGCGGACCGGACCCGGTCCACCGCACGGCGGTGCGCCAGTGTCAGCACCCACGTCATGGCGCTGCCGCGAGACGCCTGGAAGCGGGTCGCGGTCTGCCAGACCTCGACCAGCACCTCCTGTGTGACCTCCTCCGACTGCGCCGGGTCGCGCAGCACGGAGCGCACCAGCCCCAGCACCGGCCCGGCCACCGCGTCGTAGATCCTGGCGAACGCCGCCTCGTCGCCGCGGGCCACCGCGACCAGCAACTCCTGGAGATCGGGGCCCGCGCCTCCGACACCCTCGAGCCGTACGGCTTCCCTCATCTGCGATCCGTTCCGTCCCGACTCACCCGCGCGAGTCTCCGCCGGTTATTCGTAGCCGGGCGGCGAACGGATTGGTCGTCCGCGGAATCTCGGGGGTCTCAGCTGGTCATCGTGCCCCTCCTCACCCCCATCACTCACCCGACCTGCGGCTTCGTTACCCGTTCGCCACGTTTGTCACCGTTACGCGGGTTCCGTGTCACAGAAGATCGACAAGCCCATGCGGCCCTCGCCGACCCGTCGTTGGCCGGACGAAGGTGCTGATCAACAGCAGCCCCGCCGTACGGAGGTACCTGGGATGACCGACCGGACCCTGTGGTCGTACGCCGATATCGCCGCGCACATCCGCGTGCAGGTCGACACCGTCCGCTCCTACCGCAAGCACGGGCACCTTCCCCCGCCGGATGTCGTCGAGGGCGGCAAGCCGTTCTGGTACGCCGACACGATCAGGGCGTGGAGCGCCCGGCGCCCGGGCAACCGCGGGCGCCGGGATCCGGACTGATCCTCAGGTCCGGGTGGCAGGCTCGGGGCTCCGCGGCTCCTTCGGGGAGTGCGGGGCCTTTGTGCCGTCCGGGGCCGCTGTGCCGCCCTCGGATATGCCGAACCGTTCGTGGAAACGGCGCAGTACCGGCGGCGCCCACCAGGTGGCCCGCCCGGTCAGCCGCATCACCGCGGGGACCAGCAGGGTGCGGACCACCATCGCGTCCATGAGCACCGCGAGCGCGATGCCGAGCCCGAGCATCTTGGTGTTGGCCACCCGTGAGGTGCCGATGGCGACCATCACCACCGCGAGGATCACCGCCGCGGCCGTGATCAGCCCGCCGGTCCTTTTCAGCCCGAATTCGATGGCCGCATCGTGGTCGCCGTTCCGGTCGTACTCCTCCTTGATCCGGGAGAGCAGGAACACCCCGTAGTCCATGGAGAGTCCGAAGGCCACGCAGAACATCAGCACGGGCAGGGTCGTCTCGATGCTGCCCGTGGCGGTGAACCCCAGCAGCCCGGACAGATGACCGTCCTGGAAGACCCACACGACCGCGCCGAACATCGCCGTCAGACTCAGCGCATTGAGCAGCACCGCCTGGAGCGGGATGACCGCGCTGCCGGTGAGCAGGAAGACCAGCAGCAAGGTGACCAGGGCGATGATGCCGGCCGCCCAGGGCAGCCGTTGGGCTATGGCGTGCTTGGTGTCCACCAGCACGGCGGACTGTCCGGTCACCGAGGCCCGGAAGTCGGCGGGCACGGCGCGGATCGTGCCGACCAATTGCTGGGTGCTGTCGTCGACCGCCTCGCCCTTGGGCAGCACCGTCAGATAGGCGGCGCCCGAGTCCGGGGCGACGACCGGCGGCTCGACCCGGACCACTCCGGGCAGCGCGGCCACCTGCTTCCGGTATCCGTCCAGCTGGGAGCTGTCGGCGCCCTGGGCCAGCACGGTGATCGCGCCGTCCGGGCTGCCCGGGAACTCCTGCCGGATGTGCTGCTGCACCACGTGCGACTCGGCCGCCGAGGGCAGTTGACGGTCGTCGGCGGTGCCGAAGCGCACCTGGAGGAAGGGCAGGCCGAGCAGCAGCAGTCCGGCGACCGCGCCGATCGCGAACAGTGGTGCCCTGCGCATCACCAGCCGGGCGAACGCCGCGTAGCCGGCGCCGGGGTCGCTCGCGGGCCTGCGCCGCAGCGCCTTGCGCAGATCCAACGCGTTGACCCGGGGGCCGAGCAGGACCAGGCACGCGGGCAGCACGACCAGTGCCGCGGCGGCGGCCAGCAGCACCACGGCGATCCCCGCGTAGGCGAAGGAGCGCAGGAAGTACTGCGGGAAGACCAGCATCGCGGACAGTGAGGCGGCGACGGTCAGCGCGGAGAAGAGCACGGTACGTCCGGCGGTGCGCAGGGTGACGCCGACCGCGGCGCGCGGCGCCCGCCCGGCCGCCAACTCCTCGCGGAATCTGCGGACGATGAAGAGCGCGTAGTCGATGGCCAGGCCGAGGCCGAGCGCGGTGGTGAGATTCTGCGCGAAGACCGAGACGTCGGTGAACGAGGTGATGCCACGTAGCACCGCGTTGGTGCCGAGGATGGCGATGATGCCGACGCCCAGTGGCAGCAGGGCGGCGATCGCGCTGCCGAAGACCATCACCAGCAGCACCAGGGTGACGGGCAGGGCGATCATCTCGGCCTTCACCAGGTCGTCCTGGATGGTGCTCTGCAACTCGTGCCGGACGGCCGCCGAGCCGCCGACGCTCACCTCGACCGGTCCGTGCGTGCCGCGGTAGGCGGGCGCGATCCGTTTGACGGAGGTGGCGATCGCGTCGTCGTCGCCCTTGATGCGGGCGGTGATCATCGCGGAGCCGCCGTCCTTGGCGCGGAGCACCGGGGCGTGGGTGTCCCAGTAGGAGGTGACTCCGGTGATGTCGGGGTCGGCGGCGAGCCGGCGGGCCAGCTCCCGCCCCTGGGCGGCCACGACGGGGCTGTCGACCGCGGCGCCGTGGCCGTCCACCAGCAGCACGAGATTGGGCTGGGAGGCCGGGAAGTGGTCGGCGAGTGCCGCGGTCGCGTAGGAGGACTCGGAGTCGGGTGCCTCCCAGCCGCCGCTGGCCAGCCGGTCGGCGACGCCGCTGCCGGCGACGACCGCGAGGGCGGTGAAGAGGAGGGCGAGCAGCAGCGTCAGTCGGGGCCTGGCCGTGACGGCCCGCGCCCATCCCCCGACCGCGCCGTCGCGGTTGACATCGGCCATGACAAAGGTGTCCTCTCCCCGTAGATACGACGTAGAATCGCAAACACGATCTGTCGCTCGCTTTCAAGAATGCGAGTGATCGCTCGCGTTTGTCAATACCCCTGGGGAGTCACGGTGACCGAGGCGGAAGAGCGACCGCGCAAGCGGCAGGCGCGCGGCGAACGGCGCATTGCGCAGCTCCTGCGGGCCGCGGCCAGCGTGTTCTGCGCGGAGGGCTACACGGCGTCGAGCACCAACGCCATCGCCCGCGAGGCCGGGGTGTCACCGGGCACGCTCTACCAGTTCTTCCCGAACAAGGAAGCCATCGCCGTCGAGCTGGGCAGCCGCCTCGTGGCCGAGATGGAGGCCACGCACGGCCGGGTCTTCACCGTGGAGAACGCCCTGCTGCCGCTGGACGAGCTGATCGACGCGGTCGCGGACCCCTTCATCGAGTTCAACTGCGCCAATCCGGCCTTCCTCGCCCTGATCAAGGGCCCGGACGCGCCCGGCAAGGTCGCCGAGGGCCACGACGAGCTGCACGCGGCGCTGCTCACCCGGCTGATCGAACTCCTGGCCGTCCGCGAACCGGATCTGCACCCCGACGACCGCGACCAGCTGGCCCAGATGTCCTTCGCGATGTTCAAGGCCGGGCTCGACCTCGTCGTCCAGCACGAGGGCGAGCAGCGCGAGTGGTACGTGCGCGAGGTGAAGGCGATGCTCTACCGCTATCTGGAGCCCCACCTGGGCGCCGGGGCCGTCACCAGGGACACCGTTCCCGCGCCCTGACAGCCCGCGGACGCCTAGGGCGTGTCTTGTGGATCATCTGGCTGACCAGATGAAGATGGCGGCGAGGTGGAGTCCGGCGAGGTAGATGGTGGCGGTCTTGTCGTAGCGGGTGGCCAGGCCGCGCCATTGCTTGAGTTTGTTGATGCACCGTTCGACGGTGTTGCGCTGCTTGTAGGCGTTGCGGTCGAAGGCCGGTGGACGGCCCCCGAGCCGGCCGCGCCGCTTGCGGTTGGCGGCTTGGTCCGCCGGCTGCGGGATCACCGCCCGGATTTTCCGCTGCCGCAGATGGGATCGGATCGCGCGGGACGAATATGCCTTGTCGGCCAG
>NZ_FONG01000011.1 GCF_900112845.1 Actinacidiphila alni | reverse complement strand
AGACCCGGGAGTTCGAACCGGTGGTGCGGCGGCTGGAGACGGAGGTGATGCCCCGGCTGGAGGTGATCAGGCCCGGCATGGTGGCGGCCCCCGCCCGCGGCCCGGCCCGCTACTGGGGCGGCGAGGCGGAGCTGACCGCCCGGGTCGCCGCCGCGCTCGCCGGGCTCGGGCACCCGGTGCGCAGCGGCGCCGCCGACACGGTGTTCGCCGCGGCCCTCGCTGCCCGCGCCCGGGACGGAGTCCTGGTGCCGGCCGGGGAGACGGCCGGTTTACTGGCGCCGTATCCGGTGGCCGTGCTGGGCCGGCCCCGGCTGGCGGAGCTGCTGGTCCGGCTCGGGATCGGCACGCTCGGCGGTTTCGCCGCGCTGCCCCCGGACCGGGTCGCCGCGCGCTTCGGCAACGACGGCACGGCGGCGCACCGGACCGCGTCCGGGCGCGAGCCGCACCTGCTGGACGCCTCGGGCGCGGAGCCCGACCACGCGGTGCGCCGGGTCTTCGACCCGGCCGAGGAACGTACCGAGCCCTTGGCGTTCGCGGGAAAGGCGCTGGCGGAACGGATGCAGGCGCGGCTGACGTCCGCGGGCGTGGTCGGCGCCCAGGTGGAGGTGGAGCTGGCCCTCACCGACGGCCGCAGGCTGCGCCGGGCCTGGCGTCATGAGGGGCGGCTGTCGTCGCTCGCGGTCGCCGAACGCGTGCGCTGGCAGGTACAGGCATGGACCGACGCCGGAGACCTCGCCCCGCGCGGGGACGGGGTTGTGAGCCTGGACGGTGCCCCGCGCCGGGACGGGGTTGTGAGCCTGGACGATGCCGTGGATGCCGTGGATGCCGTGGACGCGGGGAGCGCGGTGGGAGTGGTGGAGCTGGTGCTGCGTCCGCGGCGGCTCAGCGCGGCCACCGGCCGGCAGACGATGCTGTTCGGCGGCGGCGCCACACTGGAGGACCTGGAACGGGCGGCCGGCCAGGTGCAGGCACTGCTCGGTCACCGTGCCGTGACGCGGGCGGAACTGCTCGGTGACCGCGGTCCCACCGACGGGACCCGCAAGGTCCCGGTCGGCGACATCGCCACCGCCCCGGCCGGCGGCGGACCCTGGCCGGGCAGACTGCTCGCCCCGCATCCGCCCACGGTCTACCGGCCGTTGCTGCCCGCCCGGCTGCTGGACAGGGCCGGGCAGTCGGTGGGCGTCTCGGGACGGCTGGTGATCTCCGCGTCACCGGCCCGCCTGACGGTGGACGGATTCCCCGGCGTCCTGGAAGTGATCGCGTGGAGCGCGCCCTGGCCAGTGCTCGAACAGTGGTGGAACCACGACCGCGTCCAGCGGATCGCGCGGATGCAGATCAGCACCACCGCCGGCGGCTCCTGGCTGCTGCGGGTATCAGCGGGCCGCTGGTGGGCCGAGGCCCACTATGGCTGACCGGCCCGTCGGCCGCCTGCTGCACCTGCCCACCGCCACCGCGCGCACGGAGGGCCCGGGCGACGGCGACGGCGCGGGTCGCGGGGACGGTGCGGGGGACGGGGCGCCGTGGGCGGAACTCCACGCCCACTCCTCCCTGTCCTTCCTCCAGGGTGCCAGCGAACCCTCGGCCCTGGTCGCCGAGGCGTTGCGCCTGGGCGTCGAGGTGCTGGCACTCACCGACCGGGACGGGCTGTACGGGGCGCGGCGGCTCGCCGAAGCCGCCGACGGCACCGCGCTGCGGACCGTCTACGGCGCCGAACTCACCCTCACCGACCACGGACTCGGCCGCCCCGTCGTCCTCGCCCGGTCGATGGAGGGCTTCCAGCGGTTGTCCGCGGCGATCACCGCCGCCCAACTCGCCGGGACCAAAGGGAATCCGGTGTACGACCTCGACGTGCTCGCCCGCGCCGCCAACAGCGAGCACTGGGCGGTGCTGACCGGCTGCCCCGTCGTCGACGACCCGGGCGAGGACATCGGCGACCTCACGGACGTCTCCCGGATCGCCCGCCGGCTGGACGCGCTGGGCGAGGTGTTCGGCAGCGGCACCGTGCACGCCGAACTCATCGACCACCGGCTGCCGGTCGACACCCCGCGCAACGACGCGATGTTCGTCGCCGCCCGCCGTACCGGCAGCGGGATCGTGGCCAGCGGTGCGGTCCACTACGCCACGCCCGCGCAGGCCCGGCTGGCGCAGTCGCTGACCGCGCTGCGGCGGGTGGAGACCCTCGACCAGGCCGCAGGCCATCTGATGGCCGCGCCCACCGCGCACCTGCGCGGCGGCGCGGAGATGGAGGAACGGCTGGCCCGCTACGCCGGGGTGTTCGCCGACACCGTCGAACTCGGCCGGTCCTGCGTCCTGAACCTGGCCGAACTGCGGCCCGAACTGCCGGTCTTCCCCGTGCCGTCCGGCCACGACGACGACTCCTGGCTGCGCGAGCTGGCCGGCCGCGGCTGCACCCGGAAGTACGGGCCCCGCGGCGCCCCGGCGGCCGCGAAGGCGTGGCAGCAGCTCGACCACGAACTCGCCGTGATCACCGAGCGGCGGATGGCCGGATACTTCCTGACCGTCCACGACATCGTGGACTTCGCGCGGCGACGGAACATCTGGTGCCAGGGCCGGGGCAGCGCCGCCAGCAGCGTGGTCTGCTTCGTGCTCGACATCACCGCGGTCGACGCACTGCGGCACGGGCTGCTGTTCGAGCGGTTTCTGTCGATGGAGAAGTCCGGGCCGCCGGACATCGACATCGACTTCGAGAACCACCGCCGCGAAGAGGTCATCCAGTACGTCTACGACCGCTACGGCCGCGACCACGCCGCACAGGTCGCCAACCTCATCACCTACCGCCCCAAGCTGGCGGTCAGGGACGCCGCCCGGGTCCTGGGCTACCCCGCCGCCGCGGTCAACGCCATGACCCGCTCCCTGCACCACCGGCCGGCCCGCCCGCACGGCACCGGCGACGCCCCCGACGACGGTCCCGACCCGGACATCCCCGCCGATGTCGTCGCCCTCGCCGCCCAACTGCGCGGACTGCCCCGGCACCTGGGCGTGCACTCCGGCGGCATGGTGCTCACCGCGCGGCCGATCGGCACCTTCATGCCGGTGGAGTGGGCGACGATGCCCGGGCGGTCCGTACTGCAGGGCGACAAGGAGGACGTGGCCGCCGCCGGCCTGGTCAAGATCGACCTGCTGGGCGTGGGCATGCTCGCGGCGCTGCACAGTGCGGCGGACCTGATCGCCGAACACCACGGCCGGCAGGTGGACATGGCCACCATCCCGCAGGACGACCCGGCGGTCTACGCGATGATCGCCCGTGCCGACACCATCGGGGTCTACCAGGCCGAGAGCCGCGCCCAGATCAGCACCCTGCCGCAGCTCGAACCGACGTGCTTCGAGGACCTCGCGGTCGCCGCCTCGATCATCCGCCCGGGACCGATCCAGGCGGGCAGCAAGCATCCTTATCTGCGGCGCCGCGCGGGCGAGGAACCCGTCACCTACCCGCACCCGTCGGCCGAGGCGGCGTTGAAGAAGTCGCTCGGTGTCGTGCTGTGGCAGGAACAGGCGATCCGGCTGGCGGTGGACTGCGCCGGATTCACCCCGGGCGAGGCCGACCGGCTCCGCAAGGATCTCACCGCCAAGGACTCCACCGAGAAGGTCGCCAGGCTGCGCGGCCGCCTGCTGGAGGGCATGGCGCGCAACGAGATCGGCCCGGACGCCGCCGAACGCATCGTCACCATGATCGAGTCCCTGAGTTCCTACGGCTTTCCCGAGTCCCACGCGCAGTCGATGGCGGGCATCATCTACGCGAGCGCCTGGTTCAAGCTCTACTACCCCGCCGCGCTGATCGCCGGGATCATGGCCCACCTGCCGATGGGTTTCTACGACTCCCAGACGCTCATCCAGGACGCCCGCCACCACGGCATCTCCGTGCTCGGTGTCGACATCAACGCCTCCGCCGTCCACGCCCGGCTCGAGGACGACCTCGCCGGCCCCGCGCGCGGTCCGGCGATCCGCCGCGGACTCACCAGCGTCCACGGGCTGTCCGAGGACGCCGCCGCCGCGCTCCTCGCGGCCCGCGCCGACCGCCCCTTCCAGGATCTGGACGATGTCGCCCGCCGCGGCGGCCTGGACGCCCGGCTCCTCGAACAGCTCGCCACCGCGGGCGCCTTCGGCTGTCTCGGCACCGGCCGCCGGGAGGCGATCTGGCGGGCCGGCGCCCATGTGAGGCACCGGCAACTGGTGCTGCCCGGCCTGGACGCCCTCCCCGAGGCCCCCGACCTCCCCGCGATGACCCCGGGCGAGACCACCCTGGCCGACCTCATCGCCACCGGCGCCACCGCCGGTCCCCATCCCGTGCACCACCTGCGCGGCTACCTCGGCCGGCACGGCGCCGAGCCCGTCGCGGCCGTCCGCACCCGGCCCGCACGGCGGCGCATCCGCGTCGGCGGCATCGTCAAATACCTCCAACGCCCTCCGACCGCCAACGGCATGGCCTTCGCCGTCGTCGAGGACGAGACCGCCATGGCCAATCTCGTCTTCACCCCGCCGGTCTGGGCCCGCGTCCGCCGCACCATCCTCGACGCCCCGGCCGTCCTCCTCGACGGCCACATCGAGCGCGAGTACGACGTCACCAATCTGATCGTCCACACCGCTCACCCCCTTCAGGTGACACCGCCTCAGGACGAGGCCGACCGGGCCGCATCCCGGGATTTGTGATCCGGCGACAACGACTCGCCGATTTTTTACTCACCCGTAACTAGCCGTGCTTCCTTACTGGCGCGTAAGTTGACTCCTCGGTAACCATGTGATCCGGATCACAGGGCATGCACGTCCACCTATCCCGACCTGCGAGGAGATCACATGAGGCTGCCCTGGCGACGGCTCCTGGCCGCGCTCTCGCTGGCCACCGCAATGGCCGTGGCCCCCACCGCCGCGGCGACCGCGTCCGCCGGCTCCGCACCGTCCAGCGGGTGGAACAACTTCTCCTGCCGGCCCTCGGCCCAGCACCCCCGTCCTGTCGTCCTGGTCCACGGCACGCTCGGCAACGGCACCGACAACTGGCTCGTGTTCGCCCCCTATCTCGTGCAGCGGGGCTACTGCGTCTTCTCGTTCGACTACGGGATGCTGCCCGGTGAATCGCTCTTCGGCGGCCTCGGACCGATCACGGACTCCGCCCAGCAGCTCTCCGACTTCACCGACCGGGTGCTCGCCGCCACCGGGGCGTCCAAGGTCGACATGGTCGGGCACTCGCAGGGCGGCATGATGCCGCGTTACTACCTGCGCTTCCTGGGCGGCGCGGCGAAGGTGAACACCCTGGTCGGGCTGGCCCCGGACAGCCACGGCACCACGCTCTCCGGACTCACCAAGCTGCTCCCGTACTTCCCCGGCGCGGCCGACCTGCTGGAGAGCCACGCGCCCGGCCTCACCGACCAGGTGGTCGGGTCACCCTTCCAGCAGAAGCTGAACGCCGGCGGCGACACCGAACCCGGCGTGCACTACACGGTGATCTCGACGATCTACGACGAGGTCGCCACTCCGTATACGACCCAGGCGCTGTCCGGGCCCAATGTGCACAACGTCGTGCTCCAGGACCTCTGCCCGGTCGACGTCTCCGAGCATGTCGCCATCGGCCTCACCGACCGCATCGCCTTCCACGAGGCGGCGAACGCGCTCGACCCGGCGCACGCGACCCCGACCACCTGCCTGTCGGCGTTCAGTTAGCCCACGGCGGTGATATCCGCGAGCCGTCGGTCATCGTGGCTTCCAGGCCGATGCTCGTGGTGACCCACAAAGCGGCCGGTTCCTGTGTGCGGTTGGCCAGCCGCACGCGGGAACCGGGCCGCGCGACGGCCGCGTCGCCCGGTGCCAGCGACCGGGTCTCCCCGTCGACGGAGAGTTCCACCGCGCCGTACAGGGCCAGGAACACCTCCTCGCGGGAGACGGTGTGCGGCGGCCCCGCGATCCCGGCCGGGACCTCGCAGCGCCAGGCGCACAGCTCCTGACTGCCGCGCGCGGGCGCCGCGTACGACACGAACCGCACCCCGTGGATCTCGTGCGCGACGGCTTCTGTCGCGGTGACGAAAGGCATGACCACCCCCATGATCGACCGCCCGCCGCCCGCTTCGGCGTCCTCCGACGCCGACGGGCAGATAGGCAAGTAATTTGCGCAAGCTGCTTTCCTATATATTCAAGCAGCTTGCGCACTGTGTCAAGGTGACCCTGTGGAAAACTCCGATGCCATCAGCCTGAGCGCCGTGCTCCTCGCCGCCACGGGCTCGCTCGTCGCGGACATTCAGAGCGGTGTCGTGGCCCTCGGCTTCGCCGACATCCGCCCGACCCACGGCTTCGTCTTCACGCGGCTCGCCCCGTCCGGCGCGACCGTCACGGAGATCGCCGAACACCTCGGGGTCACCCGCCAGGCCGCCAGCCAGATCGCCGACGAGCTGGAGAGAAAGGGGTATGTCGAACGCCGGCCGCACCCCGACGACGCGCGGGCCCGGCTGGTCGTCCTCACGGACAAGGGCTGGAGGTGCGCCCGCGCCGCCGAGGCGTCGGCGGTCGAGGCGGTCCGGCCGTGGGTCGAGATCCTCGGCGAGGAGCGGCTGCTGACCCTGCGCGACGAACTGGCCCGGCTCGCGCCCGGCGGCCCGATCCGGCCGAACTGGTGATCACCCGAGGCGAAGGGCCGTTGTCAGTGGTGGATGACAGGCTTCTCCCATGAGCACCGGGACGGACGACCGCGACTTCTGGGACGCCGAGGCCGAGCGCTTCGACGACGAGCCCGACCACGGCCTGCGCGATCCGCGGGTCAGGGACGCCTGGGCGATACGGCTGCGCTCGTGGCTCCCGGACACCCCGTCCGACGTGCTCGACCTCGGCTGCGGCACCGGCAGCCTCGCGCTGCTCGCCGCGGAGTCCGGCCATCGCGTCACCGCCGTCGACTCATCGACAAAGATGGCCGCGCGCGCCCGCGAGAAGCTGACCGGGACCGGTGCCCGTGTGCTGGTCGGCGACGCCGCCCGGCCGCCGGTCGGCGCCGACCGCTTCGACGTCGTCCTCGTCCGGCACGTGCTGTGGATGCTGCCCGACCCGGCGGCCGTGCTCCGCCACTGGGCGGCCCTGCTGCGCCCGGGCGGCAGGCTCGTGCTGGTCGAAGGACGATGGGGCGCGATCAGCCCCGTCGGCATCACCGCCGCCGCCCTCGCCGACCTTGCCGCCCCGCTCGGCGGCCGGCTGCTGGTCGAACAGCTCGGACACGACGCCGCGTTGTGGGGCCGCGAGGTCGACGACGAGCGCTACGCGGCCGTCCTCACCCCGCCCGCGCCCGCCCGGCACCGGGAGATCGTCGACGTCCACCTGCTGCTGCTCCGCGACGACGAGATCCTGCTCGCCCGCCGCTCCGGCACCGGTTACGCGGACGGCCTGCTGCACGCGCCGTCCGGACACCTGGAGGACGGCGAGGACGTCAGGAGCGGCATGATCCGCGAGGCCCGCGAGGAGATCGGCATCGAGCTGAGCCCGGACGAGCTGTCCGTCGCCCTCGTCATGCAGCACCGCGCGCCCAACGGCTCTGCCAGGATCGGCTGGTTCTTCACCGCCCGCCACGGCTCGGGCGGCGAACCCGTCAACCGCGAGCCCGACAAGTGCTCCGAACTGGGCTGGTACCGGCTGGACGCGCTGCCGGACGACATGGTGGCGTACTGCAGGGCGGGCATCGACGCCTATCGCGACGGCGAGTCCTTCCTGCTCCACCTGCACCGCGACGGTGACCCGATCGCCTACGACCCCGCCGGTCCGGGCAGAGCGGTGCCGCTGTCCCGGTCCGCTGTGCCAGGATCCGGGACATGAGCCTGAAGATCACCGTGGACGCGGGCGCGGCCACCGCCCCGTACGAGCAACTGCGCGAGCAGATCGCGGAGGAGGCCCGAACCGGGCGCCTGCCCGTCGGCTACAAGCTGCCCACCGTACGGGGCCTCGCCGAGCAGTTGGGGCTGGCGGCGAACACCGTGGCCAAGGCGTACCGCGCCCTGGAGGCCGACGGGGTCATCGAGACGCGCGGCAGGAAC
Organism: Actinacidiphila alni; assembly: GCF_900112845.1. Taxonomy (GTDB): domain Bacteria; phylum Actinomycetota; class Actinomycetes; order Streptomycetales; family Streptomycetaceae; genus Actinacidiphila; species Actinacidiphila alni. The sequence goes on along the minus strand of NZ_FONG01000011.1, from coordinate 256,544 downwards.
GGCACCTTCATCGCCGCGGCCGATGCCCGCGCGCGGGAAGTGGCCGCCGCGGCGGCGGAGTACGTGGCGCGCACCCGCCGCCTCGGACTCGATCCGGACGCCGCGCGGGCCGCGGTGGACGAGGCGCTGCGCGCCGCCGACGAGAGCTGAGCCGGGCCGGCCCCGGCGCGAAGGGGCCAAAGGGCCAAGGACCCGGTCACGGTCCTCTTCGGATCACGGCTGCCAGCGGGGCGCGTCGGCGGCCGGACGGCTGGGCGGGCGCGACCACGTGGTGGGGGAGCCGTCGTAGCGGATCGGCGGGAGCGCGTAACGGAGCCTGCCCATGGGAGAGTCGGTCTCCGCGAGCCGGCCGGAGTGGTCGGGACGCTCAGCTGCCGGGACGGGATCCGCGGGCAGGCCGAGCAGCCGGGCGGCCGTCGTCGCCAGGGCGAAGCGCAGCAGGCGGCCGGCGCCGTCAGGACCGAGCCGTTCTGTCAGGGCGCGCAGCACGCCCGCGGCGATCAGATAACCAGTGCCGTGGTCGAGGAACTGGCCGGGCAGCGCGCCCGGCCGCCCCTCGGCGTCGGCCTGGAGCAGGGCGATCCCGGTCGCGGCCTGCACCAGGCTGTCGAAACCGCGCCGCCCGGCCCACGGCCCGTCGAAGCCCCACGCGGACAGTTGCGCCACGATCAGCCCGGGGCGGCGTTCCAGCAGCGCCTCCGCCGACAGCCCGTACCGGTCGAGTGCGCCCGGCCGGTAGCCGGTGACCACCACATCGGCGGAGCCGAGCAGTTCCTCGAAGACCGCGCGGTCGGCCCGCACCGCGAGGTCGAGCGCCGTGGAGCGCTTGCCGAAGCCGGTGTCGGCCTGGGCGTCCCACAATTCCGGCAGCCGCGGCGAGTCGATCCGCAGGACATCGGCGCCGAGCAGCCCGAGCGTACGGGTGGCCACGGGACCCGCGATGACCCGCGTCAGATCCAGCACCCGGACGCCTTCCGCGGGCAGCGCCGCGGGCGGCAGGGCCCGAGACCGGGCCGGTGCCGTACCGACCGCGCGCCTTTCCACGACCGGCCGGGCAGCCGCTGCCCGGCCGGGTTCGCCCGCCGCCCACGCCGAGGCCGTACGGACGGCCACGGCGAGTCCGTCGGCCGCGTACACCGCCTGCTCGGACTGTTCGCCGGGCGTCGCCGCGAGCCGCCGTGCCACCTCGGCCACGAGCGCGTCGGTGTCGTCACGGTCGCGCAGACCGAGGGCAGTCAGCAGCCGGGCCCGGTGGTGCGGGTAGTTGGCGTGGGTGCGGATCCAGCCGTCGGCGGTCGGCCAGAAACGGGAGAGCGGCGCGAAGGTCGCGCCTGGCCGCCCGTCGATCAGCAGATGGCGCTCACTGGTGAACGCGGTGGCCACCGCGCCGTCCGTCACCCGGACGGCGGGCACCGACGCCGGCACAAGACCCCGTACGGATACGGGAGGGCCGGACCGTACGGCCGCCAACTCGGCGGCGGCCAGCGCGCAGACGGCCGTCGTCGCCCGCCCGAGCGCCATCACGGGCACGGCCGCGGGCAGACCACCGCCGGTCCCGTAACCCACGCGCTCCAGCAGTGACGGGGCGCCGCCGAGCGCCGCCCACAGGTCGCCGGTGAGGCCGGAGGCGTCGATACCGGAGGCGTTGGTGCCGGCGGCGTCGGCGTCGGAACTGCCGGTGTCGGAGGCGCCGGTGCCGGAAAACATGGATCAGCGGTATCCGGCGGATCAGAGGTAGAGGCCGTCGGCGGCCTGGGCGGGGACCGGCAGGGCGGACGTGCTGCCGCGGCGCAGCGCGTACAGCTCGGCGAGGGTGGCGCCCTCGCGGCCGACACCCTCCGGCGTGCCCAGCCAGTTGACCGCCTCGTCACGGGTCAGCGGACCGACCTCGATCCTGGCCAGGCAGCGGCCCGGCCGGACGACCGCCGGGTGCAGGCGCTCCAGATCCTCATTGGTCGTGATGCCGACCAGCACATTGCGCCCCTGGCCGAGCAGCCCGTCGGTGAGATTGAGCAGCCGCGACAGCGCCTGGCCGGTCTGGTGCTTGGCCTGGCCGCGGATCAGTTCGTCGCAGTCCTCGAGCAGCAGCAGCCGCCAGCGTCCGCCCGGCACACCGTCGTCCTCGCCGATGGCGATGTCCATCAGATAACCGACGTCGTTGAACAGCCGCTCGGGGTCGAGCACACAATCCACCTGGCACCAGTCGCGCCAGGACCTGGCCAGGGTGCGCAGCGCCGAGGTCTTGCCCGTGCCGGGCGGGCCGTGGAGCAGCAAAAGCCGGCCGGTGATGTCGTCGGCGGTGAGCTTCATCAGGCCGTCCATGGCGTCGGCGACCGGCGCGGTGTAATTCACGCGCAGCTCTTCCCACGTCGCGGCCGAGATCTGCCGTGTAGTGCGGTGCGGCCCGCGACGCGGCGAGACGTACCAGAAACCCATCGTGACATTCTCCGGCTGCGGCTCCGGCTCGTCCTCCGCGTCGTCGACCGAGGATTTCAGCACCTGTTCGGCCAATTCGTCGGAGACGGCGGCCACCGTCACATCGGCGCCGCGATTCCAGCGGGAGATCAGCACCGTCCAGCCGTCGCCCTCGGCGAGGGTGGCGCTGCGGTCCTTGTCGCGCGCCTGGCGCAGCACCACCGCGTCCGGCGGGAGCAGGGTGAGCCCGGCCTTGACGTTCTCCAACGAGGCGCCGCGCGCGAACGGCTGCTCACCCGAGGTGAAACGGCCCAGGAAGAGGGCGTCCACGACATCGGACGGCGAATCGCTGTCGTCCAGCCGCAGATGAACGGGGAGCGCGCGATGGGGTGCGGTCGGTCCGGCGGTCGCTTTCCTGCCGGGTCCGGTGGTGGACGGCACTTGCCTCCTCGGTTCGCTGGGTACGGCGGCCATGCGGCCCATGATCCGGCACGCGGCCCGATTCGCCCAGTCTTTTTCCGTCACGGCCCCTCACGCACCGCACCGCCGCACTACGGGCAGTTTCGTACGGAGTCGTCACCATTGGTGTTCGGCTGCCAACGGCCGGGAAAGATGGGACAGTGAGATTGGGCACGTACCCGGAAAATGTCAACACCCTTGAGGAGAAGGTGAATACGGCGTCTCGATCGAGTACGGGATGCGCACGTGACGCGGCGGGGCGATAGGGTTAGCCTGCCCGAGCCGGGTGCCCTCGTCAGGGTGGGGAGAGTAATGGAACAGATAGCGATGCCGAGCAGGCCGCGTGTGCCTGCCATCAACTGCGGTACGGGCGCGACCAGCGCGCGCCTCGACCGGCATCTCGCGATACTGGCCGGACCTGCCGTGCCCCAGCGCGAGACGGAGGAGGCGACTGTGCTGATGCAGGAGCTGACCTCGCGCAACACCGTGCACACCACGGCCAACCGTGGTGCCAGGGTGTCGCTCTTCGCGCCGCTGCGCCGCCTGCGCAGGACGCTGTTCGGCAACCGCCGCTGAGCCTTGCCCGGACCGTCGGCGGCCACACCGTCCCGGCTCGGCGCTGCCCCGCGCGGCGCTTCGGTGTGTGTCCGCCGCGGCCGCGGCCCCTCCCCAACGCTCCCGTTCACGACGTGCCGACAGGGCGCTCGTGGGCTCACAGCAGGGCGAACTGCCCGTCGGGCCCCTCTTCGTGGTGTTCCAGCACGGAGGCGGGCCTGCGCCGCCCGGCAGGCACCGGCAGTACGCCCGCGGCCCGCAGCTCCGCCGCGGTGATCGTGGCGCCGCGCACCGCCAGCCGGTCCGCGATCCGTTCGCGCTCCGCCCGCAGGTCGGCGAGCAGCGTCAACGCGCTGATCAGTTCCAGCAGTTCTGACGTGGTGGCCCGGGTCCAGGCGGCGGGCCGCAGCGCCTCCAGCGTCCCCGGCGCGCCCGCGGCCGTACGCCGCTCGAACCACGCCTCGATCACCCGTACCCCACCCGCGGTGACGTCCCAGGCGGCCGGTGCGACCGGTGCGATCCGGCCCTCGCCGATCAGCAGCGTCCGCTCCTGCGGGTCGTACGCCAGGTCGTCGGCGCGTGGCGCGCCCGGTAGGGGCGACCGAACGTAAGGGCGGCTGCCACCGGGCAGCCGGAGCCGGCCCGCGTCGCGGCCCGCGGCCGGATCCGCGAACCGCTCCCCGTGAGTGTGCAGCCACAGCGCCCGCCGCCCGAGCGTCAGCCCCTCGCGCCAGAGCGCCGGGTCCCGGGGCAGCGGTACGGCGCTGCCGCCCGGTCCCGGCCGGGCCGCCGCGGCGATCCAGGCCAGCACATCGGCCGCGCGGACGTCCTCGGAAGGTCCCAGCCGGGCGGTGAGCAGACCGGTCAGTCCCGGCGCGATATTGGGGTCCCGGCCGCCGGGCCGCCGGAACAGCGGGCGTATCCAGCCGGGCCGGCCGGCGGGGGAGCGGCCGTCGGGCAGCAGCGCGGAGAACGCGACGGGCACCTCCTGCGGGCCGTCCCCGGCCGACGGTGGCTGAAACGCCTGCTCCAGCGCGAACACTTGCTGATCGTCCGCGGTCCGCCACAGTTCGGCCCGCGCCACGTCGATCAGCCGGTGGTCGGGGATCAGCCACTGCCGGTCGTACGGGCCGTGCTGCACGCGTATTGGCTCGGGGCAGCGGCCGGACTCGCCCGCCAGCGCGGTGGTCGGAGTGCGGTGGCCGGGCAACTGCGCCACCGGGGTGCGCAGGCCACGGGCCCTGGTCGGATGCAGCAGCGCCGCCCGCTCGGACAGGTCAGGCGTGCCGGTGAACACCGCCCACCGGGCCCGCAGACAGTCCGGGTCCGGGGCCATCGGCCAGCCGCGGCCGATCCGCAACGGGCGTACGGACCACGGCATCACGTCGTGCAGCAAAGGCGCGTCATTGCTCACCGCACGCATGCTACTGAGGCCGCTCAGGGCGCCTCCATCGTCACCGTGAAGGAGAAGCGGTCGCCGCGGTAGTGGATGCGCACCACGTCCACCGCCCGTCCCGACTCGTCGTATGTCACCCCGGTGTAGTGCAGGATCGGGCTGAGCAGCGGCACTTGGAGCAGCCGGGCCGTCTCCGGGTCGGCCAGCCGCGCCTCCACGGTGTCGGTGATCCGGCTGATCCGCACGCCGAGCACGTCCCGCAGCACCTTTGTCATCGGCCAGCGCTCCAGATCGGCGAGGTCGATCCGGGCGCCCAGTTCCGGCAGCACGAAATTCTCCGCCCAGTTGGTGGGCTCACCGCTGTCGTCACAGCGCAGCCTGCGGTAGGCCATCGCCTCGTCCAGGCCCGGGAAGTGCTCGGCGGCGCCCGGCGGGAGCGGGGCGGTGCCGTATTCGAGCACCGCCGTCCGCCCGCCGGACTGCTGGGCCACGATCGCGTCCACCGAGCCGAGCAGCTTCACCGGCGCCCCGCGCAGCGCCGTCGGCTCGATGAAGGTGCCGCGTCTGCGGTGCCGGCTGATCAGCCCCTCGTCCTCCAGCTCCTTCAGCGCCTGACGCATGGTGAGCACGCTCACCCCGTAGTGCCCGGCCAGTTCGTCCTCGGTGGGCAGCCGCAGCGGGGCGTCCGGGCGGCGGCCCAGTATGGAGGCGCGCAGGGACTGCGAGACCTGGTACCACAGCGGCAGCTTGCCGTTGAGCACGAGGGAGTCGGGGGCGAAGGGCGTCATGGCCGTACGGGCCTGCCGGTCCGTACGTTCCGTTCGGTCCGTCACGGCCGGAAGTTTCTCGCGAGCCCCTCCCACACCGTGTCGTAGCCCTCCTGACGATGGCTTGCGGTGAGCGCGAATTCGGTGGGCACCACGGGCCAGCGGGTCTCGAACATGAACGCCAGCCCGTCGTCGACCCGTTGCGGCACCAGCTCGGCGGCGCTGGCCTTGTCGAAGGTGGCGCGGTCGGGGCCGTGCGCCGACATCATGTTGTGCAGCGAGGCGCCGCCCGGTACGAAGCCCTCGGCCTTGGCGTCGTACGCCCCCTCGATCAGGCCCATGAACTCGGTCATCACATTGCGGTGGAAGTACGGCGGCCGGAAGGTGTCCTCGCCGACCAGCCAGCGCGGGGCGAAGACCACGAAGTCGGCGCCGGCCAGACCGGGGGTGTCCGACGGGGAGGTCAGGACGGTGAAGATCGACGGGTCCGGGTGGTCGTAGCTGAGCGAGCCCAGCACATTGAAGCGGCGCAGGTCGTAGACGTACGGCACATGGCTGCCGTGCCAGGCGACCACGTCGAGCGGCGAGTGGTCGTAGTCGGCGGCCCAGAGATTGCCGCCGAATTTGTTGACCACCTCGGTCCGCTCTTCCCGGTCCTCGTAGGCAGCGACGGGGGCGCGGAAATCGCGGGCGTTCGCCAGGCCGTTGGCGCCGATCGGGCCCAGGTCGGGGAGTTGGAAGGGCTGGCCGTAGTTCTCGCAGACATAGCCGCTCGCGGTGCCGTCGGGCAGTTCGACACGGAAGCGGACGCCGCGCGGGATCAGCGCGACGTCGCCCGGCTCGGAGCGCAGCAGCCCCAGCTCGGTCCGCAGCAGCAGCGCGCCGCTCTGCGGCACGATCAGGAATTCGCCGTCGGAGGAGGAGAACACCCGCTGTTCCATCGGCCGGTTGGCCGCGTACCAGTGGATGCCGATGCCTTCGCGGCGCAGCACGTCACCATTGCCGCCGACCGTGACCAGGCCCGCCACGAAGTCCGTCGGCTCCTGCGGCTGCGGCAGCGGGCCCCACCGCAGCCGGTTGGGATCGGGCTCGACGTCCAGGAACGGGGCGCTGCGCACCTGGCCGTTGGGGATCCGCCGGAAGGGGGGATGTGCGGCGGAGGGCCGGATCCGGTAGAGCCAGCTGCGCCGGTTGCGGGCCCGCGGCTCGGTGAACGCGGTGCCGCTCAGCTGCTCCGCGTACAGCCCGAAGGGCGCGCGCTGCGGGGAATTGCGCCCCACCGGGAGCGCGCCGGGCACGGCCTCACTGCTGTGCTCATTGCCGAATCCCGGCGAATACAGCAGGTCCTTGCCGTCCTGGAGGCCGGTGCCGTCAGGACCCTGCTCGGCGTTCGTGGCGCTCATGTGTGCTCCCGATGAGGTCTCGTCCTGATTCCTATGCTGAACCATAGGAATCACGGCGGCAACCCTCCCTATCGGCCTGTGGAAAACTCCGCGGCCAGTGCCCGTAGCGTCGCCGCCGCGATCACCGCGTGGCCGCGCGCCGAGGCGTGGATCAGGTCCGCGCTGTACAGGCCGCGGTCGGCGCCGGCCGGATGGTCGTACATCTCGACGACCACCGCCCCGTGGCGCTTCGCGACCGTCCTGGTCACCTCGTTGAGCACCGCGACGCCGCCCTCCAGCGGGCCGCCGCGCAGTTCCGGGACGGCCGCCGCGACATTCGCCAGCGCGTACGTGAACACGGTGGTGCCGGGCGCCGCCAGCCGGCCGAAGAGCAGGTCGAGCTCCTTGGCCAGCACGTCGGAGGAGAAGCCGGGCAGCAGCAGATCGTTGCCGCCGCAGACGATCGCGACGAGGTCGGGGGCGAAGCGCGCGGCACGCTCGGCCTGTCCGGCGCGGACCTGGCCCGCGGTCAGCCCGCGCAGCCCCAGGTTGAGATACGTCGCGTCCGGCGCGGCCCGCCGCAGCGCCCGCGCCGTCCGGTCGGCCCAGGACTCCGTGCGGTAGCCGGGCGTGGGATCGCCGAGGCCCTCGGCGAGGCTGTCGCCGACGACGGCGAAGCGCCGCCAGGGCGCGCCGCGCAACAGCGCGTCGGCCTCCTCCGTCGACAGGCAGTGCGGATCGGCGGCCTCGGCCGGGTGGTCGCCCGGGTGGCCGGTCGCACGCGCGGCCGGGGCGTGGGCGGGGGCCGGAGCCGCGTCCGGAGCCGGGATCGTGGCCGTGATGGGGGCATGGACCGAAGTCCGGATCATGGTCGGGACCGAAGCCTGGTCGTCGGCCGGGTCCGAAACCGGGCTCGCGGCTTGGGCCGAAGCCTTGCCCGCGGTCGGGTCCGGAGCGTGGTCGTCGGCCGGGTCCGCCGCCGTACGGGCGGACGGAGCGGCGCCGTTGTCGTACGTCATGTCAGGACTCCTCGGTGTGCGTGCGTGCGGTACGGGTCAGGCCGAGACCGATCAGGGCGGCGACGGCCGCGAGCGCGGCGCAGACGAGGAACACCTCGCGGAAGGCGCGGGCCCCGTCCGTGCCGTGGGCGGCGATCACCGAGGCGGTCGCCGCGACGCCGAGCGCCCCGCCCAACTGCCGTGCGGTGGTGGTCATACCGACGCCCGAGGCGAATCGCAGTGGCGGCAGGGATGTCGCGGCGGCGGTGGACAGCGCGGTGAGCGTGGCCCCGAAGGCGGCGCCGCCGACCAGTCCCATGGGCAGCCACAGGGCCAGGAAGCGGGGGCCGGTGTCCAGTTGGGACCAGGTCCATACGCTCACCGCGGCGAAGGCCGTCATGGAGACGGCCACGACGACCGGCAGGTGCCGCGGCCTCGTACGTTTACCGACCGCGAGCGCCGCGACGGCGGAGGTGAAGGCGCCGGGGGTGAGGGCGAAGCCCGCCTTGAGCACCGAGTAGTGCCACACCGTGGTGAGGAACAGCGGCCCGCTGAGCATCCAGGCGAACAGTGCCGCACCGGCGAAGGCGGCGGCCGCCGAGGCGACGGCGAAGGTGGGGTCGCGGAAGAGCGCGGTCTCCACGGCGGGTGCGGCCTGGTGCGCGGACCGCACAAATGAGACGGCGATCAACGCGACACCGCACAATATGCAGCCGACAGCGGCTCCCGACGCCCAGCCCCAGTCGCTGCCCTTGGTGAGTCCGAGCACCAGCAGGCCGATGCCGCCGGTGATCGCGAAGGTGCCGAGCGGGTCCGGCAACCGCCGCTCTGTGCCCGTGCGTTCGGGCAGGCCGCGCAGGCCGACGGCCACCAGGAGGATGCCGACCGGCACATTGATGAGGAAAACCGAACGCCAGCCGAAGGCGTCGACCAGTAGACCGCCCAGGCTCGGCCCGGCGGCGCTGGCCATCGAACCGGCCGCGCCCCAGACGCCGATGGCCGCCGCGAGCCCGGCGGGCGGGGTGGTGGCGAGCAGCAGCCCGAGCGCGGCCGGAATCATTCCGGCCGCCGCCGCTCCTTGCAGTGCCCGGCCGGTGATCAGCAGCGGCAGGTCCGGCGCGGCGGCGCACAGCGCCGAGGCGAGGGTGAATACGGCAAGCGACAGCAGGAAGACCCGCTTGCGGCCGAAGGCGTCGGCGACGCGGCCGGCCGGCGTCAGCAGCGCGGCGAAGAGCACCGCGTAACTGCTCACCACCCAGGACAGGTCCGAGACCCGGTCGGCCGGGAAGCTCGCGGCCATGTCCGGGAAGGCGACATTGACCACGGTGGTGTCGAGGAAGGCGATGAAGGTGGCGCCCGCGCTGAGCAGCAGGACGAGGCCGGGGCGTACGGCGGGCGCCGCACCGGGCGCCCTGGGCGTCCCGGGAGCGACGGGCGCGGCGGCGGAGGTGGATGCGGACGGGGGCGAGGCGGATGAGGACATGAGACGTCCTTGCCTTGACAGCGAGAAACATACCAACGGTACGTACTGACGGTACGAAAATACATACCGGAGGTATGTGTCTGTCAAGAGTGGGCAGGCCCTAGGGTGGGAAGGGCTTCGCGAACGACAGGAGGGCCCGCCGTGGCAGCACCGCGCACAGGCACCGGGAGCGGTACGGACACGGCCGCGCCCCGCAGGACGGCGGGCCGCCCCACCCAGCGCGAGCGCTCCGACGCCACCGTCGAGGACCTGCTCACCGCCGCCCGCACGCTGTTCGCCGCCGACGGCTACGCCGCCACCTCGCTGGACGCGGTCTGCGAGCGGGCGGGCGTCACCAAAGGCGCGCTCTACCACCACTTCTCCGGCAAGAAACAGCTCTTCAGCGCCGTCTACACCCGCGAGCAGGAACGCCTCGCCGAGCGGATCTCGGCCGCGTATCTCCGGGTCGAGGACCCGTGGGAGGCGGTGTACGAAGGCAGCCGCGCCTATCTCGAGGCGTCCTTGGACCCCGAGGTCCAGCGCATCACCCTGCTCGACGCGCCGGGCGCGCTCGGCTGGGAGGCCATGCGCGACCTCGGCGTCAACTGCCGCCAACTCACCCTGCGCGGCGTGAAGTACGCGATCAAGCAGGGGGCCGTCGCACCCCGTCCGCCCGACCCGCTGACCTCCATGCTCTACGGCGGCCTCAGCGAGAGCGCCATGGCGATCGTGCGGGCCGAGGACCCGCGGGCCGCCCTCGCCGAGACCCTCGCCGACCTGCGCAAGCTCTTCGACGCGCTCGCCACCGGCCGATGACCGACGTGCCCCGCGCCGCGGGCGCCGACAGCGGACTGCGCCGGGCGCCCGTGCAGCGGCGCAGCACCGAGCGCCTGGAACGCATCCTCGACGCCTGCGCGGGCCTGCTCGACGAGGGCGGCTACGAGCGGCTCAGCACCCGGGCCGTCGCCGCCCGCGCGGGCGTCCCGATCGGCTCGGTCTACCGCTTCTTCTCCGACAAGCGGGCCCTCACCGACGCCCTCGCGCACCGCAATCTGGACGAATTCCTCGACCGTACGGCCGCCCGGCTGGCGCGGCCCGGCACCGAGCCCGACTGGCGCACGGCCGTGGACATCCTGGTCGACGAGTACACCGCCATGAAGCGCACCGCGCCCGGTTTCGCGCTGGTCGACTTCGGTGTGCCGGGCGAGACCAATCACGACCTCGCCGACCGGCTGCCCGCGCTCCTCGGCGAACGCCTCCCGGTCGACGCCGCCGACCCCCGGCTGCGGCTGGCCCTGGTGCTCGCCGTCGAGACCGCGGACGCCGCGCTGCAACTGGCCTTCCGCACCGACCCGTCGGGCGATCCCGGGGTGATCGCCGAGACGAAGACGCTGATCCGCGCGTATCTCGCGACGGTCCTCGACCCGCCCCCGACCGGCTGAACGGTCCCGCTCCCGACCGGCTGAACGCTCCGGCCGGCGTCCGACTGAACGCCCCCGCCCGCGCCGGGCTGAACGCTCCGGCCCGCGTCCGGCGGAGCACTCCCGCCGCTCCTGACCGAGCCGTCCCCTCCGCCTGAGCCCTCCCGCCGGTTGTCCACAACCGTCCCGGGGCCGTTGTCCGTACCGCCGGGTAATGTCGGAACGAACGCGCGCCAACGCCGCCGCCCGTCCACGGGAGCCCCCGATGACCCGAACCGCCCTGCGCATCTGCCCGCTCTGCGAGGCCACCTGCGGCCTCACGCTGACCATCGACGACGACCGGGTCACGCACGCCCGCGGCGACCGTGACGACGTGTTCAGCGCGGGTTTCGTCTGCCCCAAGGGCGCCGCGTTCGGCGCGCTCGACGCCGACCCCGACCGGCTGCGGCGCCCCCTGGTACGGCGCGACGGCCGACTCGTCGAGACCGGCTGGGACGAGGCGTACGCGGCCGTCGCCGCCGGGATCGGCGCGGTCACCGGCGCGCACGGCGGCGAGGCGGTCGGCGTCGTCCTCGGCAACCCCAATGTGCACACGATGGCCGGCGGTCTCTACCCGGCGCAGCTCATCGGCGCCCTGCGCACCCGCAGCGTCTTCACCGCCAGCACACTCGACCAGATGCCCAAGCACGTCTCCTGCGGCTATCTCTTCGGCGACCCCAACGCGATCCCGGTGCCGGACCTCGACCGCACCGACCATCTGCTGCTCATCGGCGCCAACCCCCTGGTGTCCAACGGCAGTCTGGCCACCGCCGCCGATTTCCCCGGCAAGCTCAAGGCGCTGCGGCGGCGTGGCGGCCGGCTCGTCGTCGTCGACCCGCACCGCACCAGGACCGCCCGCGCCGCCGACCGCCATGTGGCGCCCAGGCCCGGCACCGACGCCGCACTGCTGCTCGCCATGATCCAGGTGCTCTTCGCCGAGGAGCTGACCGATCCTGGTGACCTGGCCCCGCACCTCAGCGGCACGGCGGACGTCTGCGCCCTGACGGCGGAGTTCACCCCCGAGGCGGTCGCCGCATATTGCGACGTCCCGGCCGACGTCATCCGCGGCCTGGCACGTGAACTGGCCGCGGCCGAACGGGCCGTCGTCTACGGGCGGCTCGGCAGCACGGCGGTCGAATTCGGCACCCTGGCGAGCTGGGCGGTCGACGTGCTCAACGCGCTGACCGGCAATCTGGACCGGCCGGGCGGCGCCATGTTCCCGCTCGCCGCCACCGCGCGGGCGCCCCGGCCACCGCGCCCCGGCAAGGGATTTCACGTCGGCCGCTGGCACAGCCGGGTGTCGGGACACCCCGAGGTCAAGGGCGAACTGCCCGCCGCGGCGCTGGCGGAGGAGATCGACACCCCGGGCGAGGGAGGGCTGCGCGCCCTCGTCGTGGTCGCCGCCAACCCTGTGCTGTCCGCGCCCGACGGGCAGCGGCTCGACCGGGCCCTGGACGGCCTGGACTTCATGGTCAGTGTCGACCCGTACCTCAACGAGACCTCGCGCCACGCCGATGTCGTGCTGCCACCGCCCCCGCCCGCGCAGAGCGCCCACTACGACTTCGCCTTCAGTACGCTCGCGGTCCGCAACGCCGTCCGGTACAGCCCGCCCGCCGTGGCGCTCGCCGACGGTCTGCTCGACGAGCCGGAGATCCACGCCCGGCTGGTGCTCGCCGTCCTCGGGCAGGGCCCGGGCCAGGGCGCGGACCCCGCACTCGTCGACGAGCAGGCCGTGGTCCGCAAACTCACCATGGAGACCGGCGACCCGCACTCGCCGGTCCACGGACGGGACATCGCGGAGCTTTCCGCGGCCCTGGACGGCGCCACCGGATACGAGCGGCGGCTCGACATGATGCTGCGCCTCGGCCCGTACGGCGACGGCTTCGGCGCCGACCCCGAAGGGCTGAGCCTGGCCAAGGTCCGCGAGCGGCCGCACGGCATCGACCTCGGCCCGCTGCGCCCGCGGATACCGGAAGTCCTGCGCACCCCGTCCGGCACCGTGGAGTTGGCGCCCGCGGCGGTCGTCGCCGATGTGCCGCGACTGCGGGCCGCGGTCGCGCGCGGCGCCCGGAGCGACGAGCTGGTGCTCATCGGCCGCCGCCATCTGCGCTCCAACAACTCCTGGATGCACAATGTGCCCGCGCTCACCGGCGGCAGCAACCGCTGCACGGCGCAGGTCCACCCGGACGACGCGGCCCGGCTCGGCCTCGCCGACGGCGCCCTCGCGCTGATCAAGGGCGACGGCGGCGAGATCACCGCGGCCGTCGAGATCACCGACGCGCTGCGCCCCGGCGTGGTCAGCGTGCCGCACGGCTGGGGCCACGACCGCGACGGCACCCGGCTCACCGAGGCGGCCCGCGAACCGGGCGCCAACGTCAACCAACTCCTCGACGGCACCCGCCTGGACCCGCTCTCGGGCACCGCCGTGCTCAACGGCTTCCCGATACGCATCGAGGCCGTGCGCTGACACGCGCCCCGCACACCGGCCGGAGATCGCACGCCGGCCGGGGATCGCACGCCGGCCTGAGATCGCGCACCCGCGGGCGTACTGACCGGCGCCGCGCGGGGTACACCGCAGGAGCGGACGTACGTGACTCACGGCACGCGGCGCACGCTGGCCACATAAAACTAACGGCGCTAGTTTGGGCGTCGGACACGCAGTGGTGACCCGGAGGGCGGCAACGGTGGACGGCACAGCAGAGGGCGGGCAGGACACGCGGGGCGCGGTGCGGGCCCGCGACGCCCAGTACATCGACGGCCGGTGGCGGCCCGCCGCGGGCGGCGGGCGGATCGACGTCGTCGACCCGGTGACGGAGAAGGTCATCGGCCAGGTGCCGGCGGGCACCGCGGAGGACGTGGACACCGCAGTGCGCGCGGCACGCGCCGCGCTGCCCGGCTGGGCGGCCACCCCGCCCGCCGAGCGCGCCGCCGTCCTCGGCGCGGTCCGCGACTTGATGGTCGCCCGGCGCGCCGAGATCGCCGCGACCGTGACCGCGGAGCTGGGCGCGCCGCCCGCCTTCGCCACCGCTGTGCACACCGACATGCCGACCGCCGTGATGGGCAGCTTCGCCGCGATCGCCGCCGCCTACACCTTCGAGGAGCAGGTCGGCAATTCACGGGTGTTCCAGGAGCCGGTCGGCGTCGTCGGCGCGATCACCCCGTGGAACTACCCGCTGCACCAGGTCGTCGCCAAGGCCGCACCGGCGCTCGCCGCGGGCTGCACCGTGGTGCTCAAGCCCGCCGAGGACACCCCGCTGGTCGCCCAGCTCTTCGCCGCGATCCTGGACGAGGCCGGGCTGCCCGCCGGGGTGTTCAACCTGGTCACCGGGCTCGGCCCGGTCGCCGGGCAGGCGCTGGCCGAGCACCCCGGGGTGGACCTGGTCTCCTTCACCGGCTCCACCGCGGTCGGCCGGCAGATCGGCGCCACCGCGGGCGCCGCCGTCAAGCGCGTCGCCCTCGAACTGGGCGGCAAGTCCGCCAATGTCATCCTGCCCGGCGCCGACCTCGCCCGCGCGGTCAATGTCGGCATCGCCAATGTCTTCGCCAACTCCGGCCAGACGTGCAGTGCCTGGACCCGGATGCTCGTCGACGCCGCGCGCTACGACGAGGCCGTGGAGCTGGCCGTCACCGCCGCCGCGAAGTACGTGCCCGGCGAGCGGCTCGGACCGGTCGTCAACGCCAAGCAGCGCGAGCGGGTGCGCGGTTACATCCGGCGCGGTGTCGCGGAGGGCGGCAGGATCGTCGCGGGCGGCCCCGAGGCGCCGGACGGCATGGACACCGGCTATTTCGTACGCCCCACCGTCTTCGCCGATGTCACCCCCGGGACGACCATCGCCCAGGAGGAGATCTTCGGTCCGGTCGTCGTGCTCATGAAGTACGAGGACGAGGCGGACGCGCTGCGCATCGCCAACGGCACCGTCTACGGGCTGGCCGGCGCGGTCTGGGGCGCGGACGAGGCGGCGGCGGTCGCCTTCGCCCGCCGGATGGACACCGGCCAGGTGGACATCAACGGCGGCCGGTTCAACCCGCTGGCGCCCTTCGGCGGCTACAAACAGTCCGGTGTCGGCCGCGAGTTGGGCGTGCACGGCCTCGCGGAGTATCTGCAGACCAAGTCGCTCCAGTTCTGACCGCGCCGCCGTCCGGACCCGCGCTGCCGCCGTCCGGTCCCGCGCCGTCGCCGTCCGCCTGCGCCCGCCGGGCCGTAACCGTTCGGCGGCACCGCCCGTATCCGCCCCGCATCCCGCCCGCCCCCAGGAGCCCCCGTGGTACGCGCAGCCGTCCTGCCCGCCGTCAACGCGCCGCTGACCGTCGCCGACATCGACCTGCCGGAGCCCGGCCCCGGGCAGGTCCGGGTCCGGCTGGCCGCCGCCGGCGTCTGCCACTCCGACCTGTCGCTGTCGAACGGGACGCTGCGCCAGCCGGCGCCCGCCGTCCTCGGCCACGAAGGCGCGGGCACCGTGGTCTCCGTCGGCGAGGGCGTCGACCGGCTCGCCCCCGGCGACCGGGTCGTCCTCAACTGGGCACCCGCCTGCGGGGAGTGCCACTTCTGCGGCCTCGGCGAGCCCTGGCTGTGCGCCAACTCCGGTACGGCCGCGGGCCGTCCGTACGCCGCGCTGGCCGCGGACGGCAGCGCGCTCCACCCCGGCCTCGGCACCGCCGCCTTCGCCGAGGAGACCGTCGTCGCCGCGAGCGCCGCCCTGCCGCTGCCCGACGGGGTGCCGCTCACCGACGCCGCGCTGCTCGGCTGCGCCGTGCTCACCGGCTACGGCGCGGTGCACCACGCGGCCCGGATCATGCCCGGCGAGACCGTCGCCGTCTTCGGCGTCGGCGGCGTGGGTCTCGCCGTGCTCCAATCGGCGCGGATCGCGGGCGCCGGGCGGATCGTCGCGGTCGATGTCGCGCCCGCCAAGGAGGAGTTGGCGCTCGCCGCCGGCGCCACCGACTTCGTCGTCGCCGGGGAGGACACGGCCAAGCGGATCCGGGCTCTCAGCGGCGGCTTCGGCACCGACGCGGCCATCGAGTGCGTCGGCCGCGCGGACACGATCCGCACCGCCTGGTCCGCCACCCGGCGCGGCGGCCGTACGACGGTGGTCGGCATCGGCGGCCAGGACCAGCAGGTCACCTTCTCCGCGCTGGAACTCTTCTACTTCGGCCGTACGCTCTCCGGCTGCGTCTACGGCAACTGCGACCCGGCCAAGGACCTGCCGGTGCTGGCCGAGCACGTACGGGCGGGCCGGCTCGACCTGTCCGCGATGGTCACCGACCGGATCACGCTCGACGGGATCCCGGCCGCCTTCGAGGCGATGACGGCCGGACGTGGCGGCCGGGCACTGGTGGTGTTCTGACCCGCGAGGCCCGACAGGACGTGCCGATCCCTACGCCTGGAGGCGCCGAGCCCCTGCTCCTGGAGGCGCCGAGCCTCTATGCCTGGACGCGCTGAGCCCTACGCCTGGACGCCGTCGACCATCGCCAGCCAGCGTCGGTGGGAGCCGTCGAAGGGCCCGGTCCCGTCGGCCACCGCGGCCATCAGCCAGCGCGCGGCGGCCTCGGCGGCGGCGATCACCTCGGCGGGATAGCCGTACCGCACCTGGTGCTCGGCGAATTCGTCCTCGTCGACCAGGATCGGCGCGGGGGCGCCGCGCTTGCGCAGCACGTCCAGGTCGAGGTCGACCATCGTGACCTCGGCCGGCGACGGCCAGCGCGGCGGCGTGGTGATGTCGCAGTAGATCTCGGTGCTGCGCGGGGCCGCGTTGAAGACGGCCGTCCACCAGGCGTCGCGCGGGAAGAGGATCACATGCGCCTCGGGGAGCGGCACTTCGGGATCGTGCCCCTTGCGCATCACACTGTCGGCGGGGAGGCCGAGCCATACGCCGTGCTCGTCCTCGCCGAGCCGCCGCATCCGCAGATTCCAGTGCAGAGTGCCGTCGTATTTGCGGTAGTTGACCTGTACGTGGGTGGGTTCCGGTGCGGCGGAGGAGAGCATGGGCGCCATCCTGTCACCCCGGGAATTGCACCGCGAGACCGTCGATCAGCGCACGCAGCCCCGTCTCGAAGGCGCCGTCGTCGATCTGCCGCTGGTGCTTGGCCAGCAGATGGGCCTGCCCGAGGTGCGGATAGTCGGCGGGGTCGTAGACCTCCGCGTCGCCGACGAAGCCGGCCGCGAAGGAGCCGAGCGCCGAGCCGGTGACGAAATACCGCATCAGGGCGCCGATCCTGGTGGCCTGGGCGGGTGGCCAGCCCGCCTCGACCATGCCGCCGAAGACCGCGTCGGCCATCCGCAGCCCGGCCGGACGCAGCCCCGGGCCGACGGCGAGGAACGGCACGATGTGCGGATGGTCGGTGAGGGCGGCCCGGTAGGAGCGGCCCCAGTCCAGCAGCGCCTGCCGCCAGTCCCGGCCGTCGCCGAACATCGACAGGTCGACCTGGGTGACGACCGTGTCGGCCGCCGCGTCGAGGATCGCTTCCTTGGTGGCGAAGTGGTTGTAGAGCGAGGGACCGCTCACGCCCAGTTCCGCCGCGAGCCGGCGCGTCGACAGGGCTGCCAGACCCTCCTCGTCGATGAGGGCGAGCGCCGCCGCGACGATGCGCTCGCGGCTGAGGAGGGGCTTGCGGGGGCGGGCCATGCGGCACATAGTAGAGGCTGCCGACCAAAAACTAGCGGTGGTAGTTTCGTAGCGGTTCCGAAAGGCCCTCGGATGACGGTGATAACGGTGATGACCCGGTGAATCTCGAACTGTCCGCGGAACAAGCCGCCGCCAAGGCGCTGGCCAGGGACTTCACCGACCGCGAGATCACCCCGCACGCGGTGGAGTGGGACCGCGCGGAGAGCGTGGACCGGGCCGTGGTGAAGAAGCTCGGCGCGCTCGGCTTCCTGGGCCTGACCATCGACGAGGAGTACGGCGGCTCCGGCGGCGACCACCTCGCCTACTGCCTGGTCACCGAGGAGCTGGGCCGGGGCGACTCCTCGGTGCGCGGCATCGTCTCCGTCTCGCTCGGCCTGGTCGCCAAGTCGATCGCGCACTGGGGGTGCGAGGCGCAGAAACGGGACTGGCTGCCCCGGCTCACCGCGGGCGACGCCGTCGGCTGCTTCGGGCTGACCGAGCCGGGGACCGGCTCCGACGCCGCGAATCTCACCACCCGCGCGGTCCGCGACGGCGACGCGTACGTGATCACCGGCAGCAAGATGTTCATCACCAACGGCACCTGGGCCGATGTCGTGCTGCTCTTCGCCCGCACCGGCCGGACCGACGAGGGGCACAAGGGCGTCAGCGCCTTCCTCGTGCCGACCGACACACCGGGACTGACCCGCCGCGAGATCCACGGCAAGCTCGGCCTGCGCGGGCAGGCGACGGCGGAGCTGGTGCTCGACGGCGTCCGCGTACCGGCCTCGGCGATGCTCGGCCCCGAGGGCAAGGGCTTCTCAGTGGCGATGTCCGCGCTGGCCAAGGGGCGGATGTCGGTCGCGGCGGGCTGCGTCGGCATCGCCCAGGCGTGCCTGGACGCGGCGGTGGCGTACGCGGGGGAGCGCGAGCAGTTCGGCGCGCCGATCGCCGGGCGGCAGCTCGTACAGGAACTGCTCGCCGACATCGCCGTGGACGTCGACGCCGCGCGGCTGCTGACCTGGCGGGTCGCCGACCTGATCGACCGCGGGCTGCCCTTCGCCACCGAGTCGTCGGTCGCCAAGCTCTACGCCGGCGAGGCCGCCGTGCGCTGCGCCAACAACGCGCTCCAGGTCTTCGGCGGCTACGGCTACATCGACGAGTACCCGGCGGGCAAGCTGTTGCGCGACGCGCGCGTCATGACGCTCTACGAGGGCACCAGTCAGATACACAAGCTGCTGATCGGACGGGCGCTGACCGGGGTCTCGGCCTTCTGAACCGCCCTGAACGGGATTGTGCCGCCGCCGGTTCCGCCGCCGGTTCCGTAGCCGGTTCCGCGGCTGGATCGCCGGTCCTGCCGCCGGTCCCGCCGCCGGTCCCGTGGCCGGATCCCCGGTCCCGCGGCCGGATGCTCTAAGCGCTTGCTCAGCTCCGCGATAAGGTAGCCGCTGTGACCGGTGGCGAGGAGCAGGCGATGAGCGTGGAGGCGGTAACCGGCGAGGCGTGGGGCGACATCACGCCCGATGCCGCGCGGCGGCTGGTGATCGCGGCGGTACAGGCGTTCGCCGAGCGCGGCTATCACGCCACGACCACCCGCGACATCGCGGGGCGGGCCGGCATGAGCCCGGCCGCGCTCTACATCCACTACAAGACCAAGGAAGAGCTGCTCTACCAGATCAGCAAGGTCGGCCACCTGCGGTCGCTTGCCATGCTCGCCGAGGCCAGGGACTCCGAGGGCAGCGCCGCCGAGCGGCTCGCGACGGCTGTCCGGGTCTTCGTCCGCTGGCACGCCGAGCACCACACCACCGGCCGGGTCGTGCAGTACGAACTCGGCGCGCTCGCCGAGGAGCACCACGCCGAGATCGTGGCGCTGCGGCGGCAGAGCGAGGACGCGATCCGCTCGATCATCAAGGACGGCGTCACCGCGGGCGAATTCGACGTGCCCGAGATCTCCGGGACGACGCTGGCCGTGCTCTCGCTCTGCATCGACGTGGCCCGCTGGTTCAACCCGCTCGGCCGCAGGACACCCGACGAGGTCGGCGCGCTCTACGCCGACCTCGTACTGCGCATGGTGCGGGCCACCGACTGAGCCCGGCGGCCCGGCCGGCCCCGCGACCCCGGCAAGATCCACAAGACACGCCCTAGAGGTAGAAGCGGGCCACCGTCTCCGCCACGCACACCGGCTTGTCGCCGCCCTCGCGCTCGATCGTCACCTTCGTCGTGAGCTGGATGCCGCCGCCCGCCTCGCTCACGTCGGCGATCTCGGCGGTCGCGCGCAGCCGGGAGCCGACCGGCACGGGCGCGGGGAAACGCACTTTGTTGACGCCGTAGTTGACGCCCATCCGCACGCCCTCGACGCGCATGAGCTGCGGGGTCAGGGACGGGATCAGGGAGAGCGTCAGGAAGCCGTGCGCGATCGTCGCGCCGAACGGGCCGAGCGCCGCCTTGTCCGGGTCGACATGGATCCACTGGTGGTCCCCGGTGGCCTCGGCGAACAGGTCGATCCGCTTCTGGTCGATCTCCAGCCACTCGGTCCGGCCGAGCTGCTCGCCGACGGCGGCGCGGAGTTCGTCCGGCGAAGCGAAGATGCGGGGCTGCGGCATGGTGGGGCCTCCAGGGGCGGTCAGGAACGGTGCGCGCAGGTTTCCAAGCGCTTGCTCAGTGAGTCTCAGCATGGTTCCGGGGCCACCGCGTGTCAATCACGGCGGGCCGGTCCCGAATCTCGCGCGCACCCGCGCGCTACCAGACCTCCGGGTGCCGGCCCGCCCACGGCCGCGCCCGCTCCAGCTGCGCCGACAGCGAGATCAGCGTCGCCTCGTCCCCGTACCGCCCGCCGGCCATCACGCCGATGGGCAACCCCTGCGCCGTCCAGTGCAGCGGCACGCTGACGGCGGGCTGCCCGGTGGCGTTGTAGAGCGGGGTGAAGGGCGTGAAGGCCGCCATCGCGTCGAATTCGGCGGCCGGGTCCGCGTCGTCGCGCAGGCCCCCGATCAGCGAGGGCGGCTGCGCGAGGGTCGGCGACAGGATGACGTCGTACGAGGTCAGCAGCGCGTCGGCGATCAGCTGGCCGAGGGTGCGGAAGGCGAAGAGGGCGTTCGCGAAGTCCGGGCCTGACACCTCGCGGCCGGCCGCCCGCAGATGCCGGGTCAGCGGCATCAGCAGCTCCTCGTCGTGCGGGGCGACCGGCCGGACCGCGGCCATCACCGCCCACACCGCGTTGAACGCCTGCCGTATCGAGTCGTCCACCGGCAGCGCCATCTCGTCCACGTCGTGGCCGAGTTCGCGCAGCAGCACGGCGGCGTCGTCGACCGCGGCCCGGCAGTCCGGGTGCAGCCCGATGCCGGGCACCGGCGGGTCCGCGAGCACCACGATCCGCAGCGGTCCCGGCTCGCGGTGCGCGTACGACAGGAAGGTCTCGCCGGGCGGCAGCGCGGGGACGCCGTAGGGGATGCCCGGTTCGGGTCCGGCCAGGATGTCGAGCAGCGCCGCCGCGTCGGCGACCGTACGGGCGATCGGGCCCGAGGTGCTGAGCCCGCTCACGTCGTGCAGCAGCGGGCCGGAACTGACCCGGCCGCGGCTCGGCTTGATGCCGAACAGGCCGCAGGCCGAGGACGGGATACGGATCGAGCCGCCGCCGTCACTGCCCTGCGCGATCGGGGCCAGGCCGCCCGCCACGGCCGCCGCGGCGCCGCCGCTCGAACCGCCCGCCGACCGGTCCGGGTCCCACGGGGTGCGGGCGGGCGGCGCCAGCCGGTTCTCGGTGTAGCCGGGCAGGCCGAATTCGGGGGTGTTGGTCTTGCCGAGCAGGATCGTGCCCGCCTTGCGCAGGCGGACCGCGACATGGTCGTCGGTGTCCGGCACGTACTCGGCGAAGGCCGCCGAGCCGAAGGTGCAGCGCACGCCCGCCACCAGGTTGAGGTCCTTCACCGGCACCGGGACGCCGTGCAGCACCGGCAGTTCGCCGGCGGCGCCCTCGCGGCGGGCGGCCAGCGCCCACGCCTCGGCGTCCGCGGCCTGCTTGCGGGCGATCTCCGGGGTCACCGTGATGAAGGCGCCGAGCGCCGCGTCGAGCCGGTCGATCCGCTCCAGATAGTGCTCGGTCAGCTCCACCGGTGACAGGGAGCCGTCCCGCACCGCCGCCGCCTGCTCCACCGCCGTCAGATCGTGCAACTCGGTCATGGCCGCCCGCCTTCCGCCGCTCGCGCCCGCGCCGGTCCGTACCGCCGCGGGACATCGTCGTACCGCTGTCCGCGCCGCGATCCTCGCACTACCGGCGGGTAGCGGCCAGCCCTTGGGCCGGCCTCAGAGTCGGCCTCTGAGCCGGCCCGGGACCGGCACAGCCGTAACCGACTGGCACCCACCGCCCCGATCGGGGAACATCACCGCGACCGCACCCGCACAGCCGAGGACCCGTATGAGCCTGCGCCACCACGAGATCGCCGAGACCGACCACCGCATCCTCAACCCGATCACGCCGGAGAAGCTGGCGCTGCTCGGCGAGGTGTGCCGTCTCCAGGAGGGGCAGCGCCTGCTCGATCTCGCGTGCGGGAAGGGCGAGATGCTGGCGAGCTGGGCGCGGCGGTACGGCACCGGCGGCGTCGGCGTCGACCTGAGCGAGGTCTTCCTGACGGCCGCGCGCGAACGGGCCGAGGAATTCGGCGTCTCCGGACGAGTGAGTTTCGAACGCGGCGACGCGGCGAAGTACGTGGCGGAGCCCGGCTCCTTCGACGTCGTGTCGTGCCTCGGCGCCACCTGGATCGGAGGCGGACTCGCGGGCACGATCGAGCTGATGCTCCCCGCGCTGCGGCCCGGCGGCCTGCTGCTGATCGGCGAACCGTACTGGCGGGAGACCCCGCCGGAGGAGGCGTACGAGGCGGTCGGCGCCGGCCCGGACGACTTCGCGACGCTCGGCGGCACACTGGACCGCTTCGAGGCGGCGGGCCTCGACCTGGTCGAGATGGTCCTCGCCGACGGCGACAGCTGGGACCGCTACTACGCGGCCCAGTGGTTCACCATCTCCGAATGGCTCCGCCGCACCCCGGCCGACCACCCCGACGTCCCCGACATGCGCGACTTCCTCGACCACCACCGCCGCGGCTACCTCGCCTACGGCAGGCGCTACTTCGGCTGGGGCGCCTTCGTCCTGCGCACCTCGTGAGCCGAAGCGGCGGGAGCGGTCGCCACACCGTGCTGCCGTGGATGTGCGGAAAGTGAAAAGCTGACGCATGTTCATCTTCCGGGACGGTCATACCGGCGGTAACGTCCGGGCACTGGCATCCGGAAGGAGCAGACATGCCGCTACGGACCCCACGACGGATCGGCAAGTACGGCGCGGTCGGCAGAGCCGGCACGCTCGGCAGGATCGGCAAGTGGAGAACGGCGACGGCCGCGGCGCTGCTGGCGCTCGGCGCGACCCTGGTGGCCCCGTTGCCGATGGCGGCGCACGCCGCCGACAGCTCGGGCGACTACTGTGCGGGACAGTGCTCGGACATCCTGCCGCCCGGTGAGAACGGCAACGCCACGCTCGCCGACATCCTGGCGAACAAGGTGTTCGGCACCCGACCGGCGCACACCTCCGACCAGCTCGGACCGTACGCGTCGCTCGCCGACGGGTATCCGCAGCTGACCGACGCCACCCTCGGAAAATTCTTCAACAGCTCGTCCTTCGGCGTCCCGTCCGGCCAGGTCGCCTCGGTGACCAGCCCGCGCTCGGACGTGACGATCACCCGGGACAAGGCGACCGGCGTCCCGCACATCAAGGGCACCACCCGGCAGGGCACCGAGTACGGCGCCGGGTACGCGGCGGCGCAGGACCGGCTCTGGCTGATGGACCTGTTCCGGCACGTCGGACGCGGCGAGCTATCCTCGTTCGCGGGCGGCGCGGCGGCCAACCGCGGCCTGGAGCAGGAATTCTGGCGGCAGGCGCCGTACACCGAGGCTGACCTCCAGGACCAGGTCGACCGGCTCGCCAGCGGCACCGGCGCCCGCGGCCAGCAGGCGCTCGCCGACGCGCAGGCGTACGTGGACGGCATCAACGCCTACATCACCCAGTCCAAGAACGGCCGCTACTTCCCCGGTGAGTACGTGCTCACCGGCCATGTGGACGCGATCACCAACGCCGGCACCATCGAGCCGTTCAAGCTCACCGACCTGATCGCGCTCGCCTCGGTGATCGGCGCGCTGTTCGGCACCGGCGGTGGCGGTGAGGTGGAGTCCGCGCTGTCCCTGCTGGCCGCGCAGCAGAAGTACGGCGTCACCGAGGGCACCAAGGTCTGGGAGTCCTTCCGGGAACGGGACGACCCGGAGGCCACGGCCACCGTCCACGACGGCACCAGCTTCCCGTACGCGGGCAAGCCGGCGCAGGCGCAGGGCGAGGCGCTGCCCGACCCGGGCTCGGTGGTCCCCGAACCTCTCGTCTACGACGCGACCGGCGGCGCCACCCAGGCCACGACCAAGAGCCCCGGTGTGCTGCCGGCCAACCTCTTCACCGGCGACGCCACCAAGAAGGGCATGTCCAACGCCCTGGTGGTCAGCGGCGCCCACACCGCGAGCGGCCACCCGGTCGCCGTCTTCGGTCCGCAAACCGGCTATTTCGCGCCACAGTTGCTGATGCTCCAGGAATTGCAGGGCCCCGGCATCAGCGCCCGCGGCGCCTCCTTCGCGGGCCTGGGCATGTACGTGGAACTCGGCCGCGGTCAGGACTACGCCTGGAGCGCGACCTCCGCGAGCCAGGACGTCACCGACACCTACGCCGTCGAGCTGTGCCAGGACTCGACGCACTACCTCTTCCACGGTGTGTGCACCCCGATGGAGAAGCTGGAGCGCACCAACTCCTGGTCGCCGACGGTGGCCGACTCCACCGCGGCGGGCTCCTACCGCATGCAGATCTGGCGGACCGCGTACGGCCCGGTCGAGTACCGGGCGACCGTCGGCGGCAAGGCCGTCGCGTACACCTCGCTGCGCAGCTCGTACCGGCACGAGGCCGACTCGATCCTGGGCTTCCAGGAGCTGAACGACCCGGGCTTCGTGCACGACGCGGCCTCCTTCCAGCGGGCCGCGCAGGACATCAACTACACCTTCAACTGGTTCTACGCCGACTCCAGGCAGACCGCGTACTACAACAGCGGCACCAACCCGGTCAGGGCGGACGGCGTGGACGCGTCCTTCCCGGTCTGGGCGCAGGCGCAGTACGACTGGCGCGGCTGGGACCCGGCGGTCAACACCGCCACCTACACCCCGCCCGCGCAGCATCCGCAGTCCGTCGACCAGGACTACTACATCTCCTGGAACAACAAGCAGGCCAAGGGGTACACCTCGGCCACCTTCGGCAACGGCTCGGTGCACCGCGGCGATCTGCTGGAGGACCGGGTCAAGGCCCTCACCCAGGCCGGCGGTGTCACCCGCGCCTCGCTCACCAAGGCCATGGCCGACGCGGCCCTGACCGACCTGCGCGGCGAGGACGTCCTGCCCGACCTGCTCAAGGTGATCACCAGCGCCCCGGTCACCGACCCCCAGGAAGCCACCGCGGTCCAGCAGTTGCAGGCGTGGAGCGCGGCGGGCACCAAGCGGCACGAGACCTCGCCGGGCTCGCACACGTACGCCAACGCCGACGCGGTACGGGTGATGGACGCGTGGTGGCCGCTGCTGATCGCCGGTGAGTTCCAGCCGGGCCTGGGCAGCGACCTCTACAACGCGTTCGCCGCCGACCTGTCGGTCGACGAGTCGCCGTCGGCCGGCCACGGCCCGACCGGCTCGCACGCGGGCAGCTCCTTCCAGTACGGCTGGTGGTCCTACGCCGACAAGGACCTGCGCAAGGTGCTCGGCGAGCCCGTGCAGGGCGCGCTCGCGCAGACGTACTGCGGCGGCGGGCAGCTCACCGCCTGCCGCGACATGCTGCTGTCCACCCTGAAGCAGGCGGCGGCCGTCCCGGCGAACACCGTCTACCCGGGCGACGACGGCGGCTGCTCCGCCGGCGACCAGTGGTGCGCCGACACGATCGTCCAGCGTCCGCTGGGCGGTGTCACCGACGACCGGATCTCCTGGCAGAACCGGCCGACTTTCCAGCAGGTGGTGGAATTCCCCACGCACCGCTGACAGTTCAGCGCGCGCCAGGCGCCGCCCGTCCCGGCTCGTACCGGGGCGGGCGGCGCCCCGCGTTTCCCGCGCCCCGCGTCTTCCGGGGACCGCGCTTCCCGCGCCCGCGCCTCGCTCAGCCGGGCATCCGGCCCGCGGCGCGCAGCACCAACTCGGCCAGCTCCGCATGGCAGATGTCGCTGTGCGCCCCGGACGGCGGGCCGCCCGCGCACACCACGGCGGAGGCGTCCACGCTGACGCAGCCGGTCCGCGGCAGCTCCCCGGCGAGCGCCCGTTCCAGGGTCAACTCCGGTGCCCCGGAAAGAGCTTGGAAGCCGTCGTGGCCCAGCGCGCCCCACCGGTCGCCGAGCAGCTCCGACACCCCGCCGAGCAGCGACTCGTCGTCGCCCGCGAGCCGTGACGCGAGCGGGTAGAACACGCCGAGCGCCTGGTCGTGCCGCGAGTGGCAGGCCACCAGCGGTCCGGTGACCCGCTGTTGCATGCCGTGCAGCGCGCCGCCCTTGGCGGCGAAGGGCTGCGGACCGCTGAACACGTAGTGCGAGAAGGCCCCTTGGAGCAGCGTGACGGACGCGACCGAGCCGCCGGCCGGCAGGCCGCCGAGCGCGAAGGACACCAGCCGGGCGCCGAAGCTGTGCCCGATCAGATGCACCCGCACCGCCGGCGCGGTCCTGGCCACCTCGGCGAGCAGCGGACCGAGCCCGCGCTGCCCGACGGTGCCGGCCCGCCGCTTCATCGCGTAGTACGTCGCCTGCCGCAGCAATTCCTTCGCGCCGTCCCACACCCGCTTGCCGAGCCCGCCGAACAGCGCCTGACCGCCCGCCGGTTGGGCCGGTGCGACCTCTGCTCCCGCGGTTTCCAGCGCGCTCGCCAGCGCCAGGCAGGTGGTGACCGGGTCCTCGGTGAACAGCAGCGGTTCCGCGCCCGCCGCGCCCGTGTCATCGGTGAGCGCCGCCGTGTGCGGTGTCCCCGTGGCGGCCAACCCCCGTACCAGCGCGGCGAATTCGGCCAGCCGCTCCGGGTCCTCGGGCCGGGTCGCCAGCAGTTCGGCGATCCGGTCGAGGGCGGGCCCGCTGCCCGGGAAGACCTCGCCGAGCGCGGCCCTGGTCGGCGGATCGAGCGCGGTGGCGCCGGCGCCGGGACCGTCCGCGGGAGCGGGAGCCGCGAGGGCCGACAGGGCTGTGACTGCCGCGGCGTGCGGGAAGTCGGGGATCGGCTCGTCGCTGAACCGCATCGACGGCCAGTGCACACCCGCGTAGCCGAACCGCGGGCCGGGCGCGGCGGCCAGCAGCGCGGGGAAGTGCTGGAAGAAGCCCTCGTAGAGCGCGGTCGCGGTCGACACGTCGTTGTTCCAGCCGTGCGAGAACAGCACCAGATCGGTGCGGTCGCCGACCGCGGCCAGCAGGGCATCACGCTGCCGGGGATCCGGATCGCCCTGCGCGTCGAAGGTCAGGTCCCAGTACGGGGCGACGCAGGTCACCGCGGTGGTCACTGTGGTCACGGCCATGATGTCCCCCTGTTTCCCGCTGTTTCCCGCTGGAAATACGCCGTGATCGCCGTATTTCGCACGCATCATCCCGAGCTGCCGCCGGGCCGTCCATCCCCCGCGCGCCCGAATACGCCTCGGCTACGCACGAGGCCAGGGGCCGGGGACCGGGCCTGAGGGCTCAGGGTTCAGGGCTGAGGGCTCAGGGGCGGCGGCACCCGGCGCGGCGACCCTTCCGGATTGGATGACCGACCGCTTAGTATGCGAAAGGAGCCGAGTCGAGTCGAAGGAGACACGATCGTGGTCGTGGAAGCAGTGCGCGGCGCCCGGGTGGTCGTCACCGGGGCGGGCGGCGGCATCGGGGCCGCCCTCGCCCGCAGATTCGCCGCCGAGGGCGCCCGGGTCGTGGTGAACGACCTGGACGCGGACGCCGCCCGCACGGTCGCCGACGAGATCGGCGCGGCCGTCGTCCCCGGCGACGCCTCCGGCATCGTGCCGGCCGCCCGCACCGCGCTCGGCGGCGGCATCGACATCTTCTGCGCCAACGCGGGCGTCGGCACCGGCGGCGGCCCCGAGGCGGACGACGCCGCCTGGGAACTGGCCTGGGACGTCAATGTGATGGCCCATGTCCGCGCCGCCCGCGCCCTGCTGCCCGGATGGCTGGAGCGCGGCGAGGGCCGCTTCGTCTCCACCGTCTCCGCCGCCGGACTGCTGACGATGATCGGCGCGGCCCCGTACTCCGTCACCAAGCACGGCGCGCTCGCCTTCGCCGAATGGCTCTCGCTCACCTACCGGCACCGCGGCATCCATGTGCACGCGGTCTGCCCGCAGGGCGTACGCACCGCGATGCTGCGCTCGACCGGCGCCGCGGGCGACCTCGTGCTCGCGCCCAACGCCATCGAGCCGGAGGACGTCGCCGAAGCGGTGCTCGACGGCATCGCCGCCGACCGCTTCCTGATCCTGCCGCACCCCGAGGTCGCGGGATACTACGCGGCCCGCGCCGCGGAACCCGACCGCTGGCTCGGCGGCATGAACAGCCTCCAGCGCACCTACGAGGAGATGCAGGCCGCGTCGGAGGTGGGACAAGCTCCCGCCAACACCCCGGCCCGGGAAGGGGAACCGGCATGACCACGTACGCCGACCAGCCCTGGCTCAAGCACTTCACAGCCGAGCAGCGCGAGGACGTCGAGCATCCGCCGTCCGTCCTGCACACCTTCCTCGATGTCGCCGCCCGCATCCCGGACCACCGCGCGCTCGCCTACTTCGACGGCGCGCTCACCTATGGCGAACTCGACGCGCTCTCCGACGGGTTGGCCCGCCATCTGGCCGGCCGCGGCTTCGCCCCCGGCGACCGGCTCGCGATCATGCTGCAGAACGTGCCGCAGTTCGTCGTCGGCCTGCTCGCCGCCTGGAAGGCCGGCGGCGCCGTCATCCCGGTCAACCCCATGTACAAGCAGGCGGAGTTGGCGCACATCCTCACCGACGCCGGAGCCGCCGCGATCCTCTGCTCCGAGCATGCCTGGGACGGCTACGTACGCGCCACCGTCGCCGACTCGCCGGTCCGTATCGCGCTGACCGCCGACGAGCACGACCTCCAGACCCGCGACGACGCCCGCGTGCTGACCGCCCCGAGGCTGCCCGCGGGCACCACGTCCGACGCCGACGACGTGCTGACCGCCGCCCGCGCAGCCGCCGGACCGCGCCCTGACGTCGCGCTGCCCGCGGCCGGCGACACCGCGCTGATCAGCTACACCTCGGGCACCAGCGGCAGGCCCAAGGGAGCGCTCAACACCCACGGCAACATCTCCTTCAACGCCCACCGCCAGGTACGCGTCCAGGGCTTCCCCGCCGACGCGGTGGTCTTCGCGCTCGCGCCGCTCTTCCACATCACCGGCATGGTCTGCCAACTGTCGGCGGCGCTGGCCGGCGGCCACACCGTCGCGCTCGCCCACCGCTTCGAGCCCGGAGTGGTGCTCGACGCCTTCCGCGAGCACCGCCCGGTCTACACCGTCGGCCCCTCCACCGCCTTCATGGCGCTGCTGGCCAGGCCCGACGCCACCGCCGACGACTTCGCCTCCTTCCTGCTGATCTCCTCCGGCGGCGCGCCGCTGCCGCCCGCCGTGGTCGAGGCGTTCAGGACCCGCTCCGGCGGCCTCTACCTGGCCAACGGCTACGGCCTCACCGAGTGCACCGCCCCCTGCGCCAGCGTCCCGCCCGGCACCGAGGCCCCCGTCGACCCCGCCTCCGGCACCCTGGCCGTCGGCGTCCCGGGGCCCGGCACGATGGTGCGGATCCTGGACGACACCGGCGCCGAGGTGCCCTTCGGCACCCAGGGCGAGATCGCCGTCACCGGACCGATGGTCGTCCCCGGCTACTGGAACCGGCCCGAGGAGTCCCGTGCCGCGATACCCGGCGGCGAACTCCTCACCGGTGACGTCGGTTTCATGGACGAGGACGGCTGGCTCTACGTCGTCGACCGCAAGAAGGACATGATCAACGCGTCCGGCTTCAAGGTCTGGCCGCGCGAGGTCGAGGACGTCCTCTACACCCACCCCGCCGTCCGCGAGGCGGCCGTCGTCGGCGTCCCCGACGCCTACCGCGGCGAGAGCGTCAAGGCGTACGTCAGCCTGCGGCCCGGCGCCACCGCCGACGCCGCGGAGATCGTCGCCTACTGCAAGGAGCGGCTCGCGGCCTTCAAGTACCCGCGCGAGGTGGAGGTGCTCGGCGACCTGCCGAAGACCGCCACCGGGAAGATCCTCCGGCGCGAACTCAAGGTCCGGGCCGGATAGGGTTCCATACCGGTCGGAATGTATGGGCCGCGGCGCGTACGGAACCACGGAAAACTCCGGAAAGAGGTCAGGCCATGGCACGCACTGTGACGGGCGGCGGTGAGAGCGGCACCGCCGCGGTACCCGAGCGACTGCTCGCCGAGGCCACCCGGCTCTTCGCCGAACGCGGCTACGACCGGACCTCCGTGCAGGAGATCGTCGAGGCCGCCGGCGTCACCAAGGGCGCCCTCTACCACTACTTCGGCTCCAAGGACGACCTGCTGCACGAGATCTACGGCCGGGTGCTGCGGCTGCAGACCGAACGCCTGGACGCGATCGCCGCCCGCGACACCCCGGTGCCCGAGCGGCTCGCGGAGGCCGCCTCCGACGTCGTCGTCACCAGCATCCAGAACCTGGACGACACCAAGATCTTCTTCCGCTCCATCCACCAGCTCAGCCCCGAGAAGCAGAAGGCGGTACGCGCCGAACGCCGGCGCTACCACGAGAAGTTCCGCTCGCTGATCGAGGAGGGACAGGCCGCGGGTCACTTCCGCGCGGACCTGCGGCCCGATCTGGTGGTCGACTTCTTCTTCGGCTCGGTGCACCACCTCGGCACCTGGTACCACGCGGACGGCCCGCTGTCCGCGCACGAGGTCGCCGGCGAATTCTCCGACCTGCTGCTGCACTCGGTGCGGCGGCCCTGACCCTCCGGGAGCTTTGACGTGAAGGCATGGCGCGTGCACGAGAACGGTGAGCCGCGCGAGGCGATGCGCCTCGACGAGGTCCCCACCCCGGAGCCCGGACCCGGCGAGGTGCTGCTGCGGGTACGCGCCGCCGACGTCAACTTCCCCGACGCGATGCTGTGCCGCGGCCAGTACCAGATCAGGCCGCCGCTGCCCTTCACGCCCGGGGTCGAATTCTGCGGCGAGGTCGTCGCGGCGGGGGAGGGCGCCACCGGCCCGGCGGTCGGCGACCGCGTCATCACCCCGGCCGCGCTGCCCGGCGGCGCCTTCGCCGAATACGCCGTCGTGCCCGCCGCCGGGGTGCTGCCCGCGCCCGCCGCCCTGGACGACGCCGAGGCCGCCGCTCTGCACATCGGCTACCAGACCGGCTGGTTCGGCCTGCACCGGCGGGCCGCGCTGCGGCCCGGCGAGACGCTGCTCGTGCACGCTGCCGCGGGCGGTGTCGGCAGCGCCGCCGTCCAGCTCGGCAAGGCCGCGGGCGCCACCGTCATCGGTGTCGTCGGCGGCCCCGAGAAGGCCGAGGTGGCGCGGAAACTGGGCGCCGACATCGTCGTGGACCGGCACAGCGAGGATTTCGTCGCCGTCGTCAAGGAGGCCACTGCCGGACGCGGCGCCAACGTCGTCTACGACCCGGTCGGCGGCGACTCCTACACCCGCTCCACCAAATGCATCGCCTTCGAGGGCCGGATCGTCGTCGTCGGCTTCACCAGCGGCACGGTGCCCGCCCCCGGGCTCAATCACGCCCTCGTCAAGAATTACGCCATCCTCGGCCTGCACTGGGGTCTGTACAACACCCACGACCCCGTCGCCGTCCGGCACGCCCACGACGAACTGTCGCGTCTCGCGGAGTCCGGGGCCGTCCGCCCCCTCGTGAGCGAACGGCTCCCGCTCTCCGGCGCCTCCGACGCCGTCCAGCGCGTCGCCGACGGTACGACCACGGGCCGGCTGGTCGTCCAGCCGTAACCCGCGCCCTGCGGCCAACCCCCTTACGGCGTGCCGTACTTCTTCAGTTCGCGTCGCGCGAGCGAACGCTTGTGGACCTCGTCAGGGCCGTCCGCCAGCCGCAGGGTGCGGGCGGCGGCCCAGAGGTGGGCGAGGGGGAAGTCCTGGCTGACGCCGCCGGCGCCGTGGACCTGGATGGCGCGGTCCACGATGCGCTGGACGGCGGCGGGTGTCGCGATCTTGATGGCCTGGATCTCCGTGTGGGCACCCCGATTGCCGACGGTGTCCATCAGCCACGCCGTCTTGAGCACCAGCAGCCGCAACTGCTCGATCTCCACGCGCGCTTCGGCGATCCACTCCTGGACCACGCCCTGGGCGGCCAGCGGCTTGCCGAAGGCGACCCGGCCGGCCGCCCGGCGGCACATCAGCTCAAGGGCCCGCTCTGCCATGCCGATCAGCCGCATGCAGTGGTGGATCCGGCCGGGCCCGAGCCGGGCCTGGGCGATGGCGAAGCCGCCGCCCTCCTCGCCGATCAGATTCCCGGCCGGCACCCGCACGTCGTGGAAGACGACCTCGGCGTGGCCGCCGTGGTCGCCGTCGTCGAAGCCGAACACCTCCATGCCGCGCCGCACTTCGACCCCGGGGGTGTCGCGCGGCACCAGGATCTGGCTCTGCTGGCGGTGCCGCTCGGCGTCCGGGTCGGTCTTGCCCATCACGATGAGGATCGCGCACTTGGGGTTCATCGCCCCGGAGATGTACCACTTGCGGCCGTTGATGACGTACGAGTCGCCGTCGCGGACGATCCGCGTCTCGATGTTGGTCGCGTCCGAGGAGGCCACGTCCGGCTCGGTCATCGCGAAGGCCGACCTGATCTCCCCGGCCAGCAGCGGCTCCAGCCACTCCTTGCGCTGGGCGGGGGTGCCGAATTCGCTGAGCACCTCCATGTTCCCGGTGTCGGGCGCGGCGCAGTTGAGCGCGGGCGGCGCCAAGTGCGGGCTGCGGCCGGTGAGTTCGGCCAGCGGCGCGTACTGGAGATTGGTCAGTCCCGCGCCGTGCTCGCCGGGCAGGAAGAGATTCCACAGGCCCTGCCGCCTGGCCTCGGCCTTGAGGTCCTCCACGACCGGCGGCGCCGTCCACCGGTCGTCGCCGGTCGCGCGGGCCCGCTGCTCGGCGAAGACGGGCTCGGCGGGGTGGACGTGCTCGTCGAGGAAGGCGGTGAGCCGCGACCGCAGCTCCTCGGTACGGGTGTCGAAGCCGAATTCCACGGTTGCTCAGCCTTCCTTCCGGGGCGAGGTGCGCCGCGCGTGCCGCTGGAGCCGGTCCAGGCCGCGCTCGATGAAGTGGGGGACGATGCCGCCGATCCGGTCGAAGCCGGCGCCGATGGTCTGGCCGAGGGTGAAGCGGTAGTGGATGCCCTCGGAGATCACGGCGAGCTTGTAGCAGGCGAAGGCGGTGTACCAGTCGACGGTCGACACGTCGCGGCCGGACCGCTCGGCGTACCGCTGGAGCAGTTCGGCCTCCGAGGGGTGGCCGGGCGCGCCGCCCGCCGCCTGGATCGGGAAGTCGGTGACCTGCTGCGGCTCGCTGTAGACCAGCAGCAGCCCGAGGTCGGTGAGCGGGTCGCCGAGCGTGGACATCTCCCAGTCCAGGACCGCGGTGAGCCGGTCGGCGGTGTCCACCAGCACGTTGTCCAGCTTGTAGTCGCCGTGGATGACGGCGGCCGCGGGGGAGTCCGGCAGCGCGGCGCCGAGTGCGGCGTGCAGCTCGTCGATGCCGGGCAGCTCGCGGCTGCGGGAGGCGTCGAGCTGCTTGCCCCAGCGGCGCAACTGCCGTGCCAGGTAGCCGTCCGGGCGCCCGAAGTCGCCGAGCCCGACGGCCGCCGGGTCCACCGCGTGCAGGTCGACCAGCGTGTCGACGAGCGCGAACACCACCTCGCGGGTGCGTTCCGGACCCAGCTCCCTGAGCTGGCCCTCGGTGCGGAAAGGAGTGCCCTCGACGAATTCCATGACGTAGAAGGGCGCGCCGATCACCTCACCGTCCTCGCACAGCAGCACCGTGCCGGGCACCGGCACCGGGGTGGGCGCGAGGGCGCTGATCACCCGGTGCTCGCGCGTCATGTCGTGCGCGGTGGCCAGGACGTGGCCGAGCGGCGGTCTGCGGACGACCCATTCGGTGCCGCCGTCGGTGATCCAGTAGGTGAGGTTGGACCGGCCCCCCTCGATGAGCTTGCCCCGCAGGTCGCCGCCCACCAGGCCGGGCCGCTCCCGGTCCAGGTGCGCCCGCAGCCTGCCGAGGTCGAGACCCGGGGGGTTGTCGGTTTCACTCATGCCTTCTCCTCGTCACCGTGGTGGCGTCCGTGGCGTCACCGTCGCGGCTGCCGAAATCGTACCGACCAGTCGGTATGTAGTCCAGCGCTTCGCGGGAGGCCGCGTTGACGGCCGGGGGCGCCACGCCTACGCTCTGGACTTATGGGTGAACGTAATTCACATATGCGGACAGGGGATCAGTCGGCTGATCTCGCCATCGCCGAGGTGCGGCTGACCCCCATCCTCATCGCCGATCCGCCGCTGCTCAACACCCAGGGTGTCCACCAGCCCTACACGCCGCGTCTCATCATCGAGGTCGTCACCGCCGACGGTACGACCGGGGTGGGTGAGACGTACGGCGACACCCGCTATCTCGACCTGGCCGCGCCGCTGGCGAAGGCGCTCCCCGGCCATGCGGTCAGCGATCTGAACGGCCTGTTCACCCTCGCCGAGCGGGTCTGCGGCGACCCCGCCGAGGTCTCCGACTCCGTCGACGTCGGCGGCCTGCGTGGTGTGCAGACCGCCGACAAGCTGCGCCTTTCGGTCATCTCCGGCTTCGAGGTGGCCTGCCTCGACGCGCTCGGCAAGACGCTCGGCCTGCCCGTGCACGCACTGCTCGGCGGCAAGGTCCGCGACGCCGTCGACTACAGCGCCTACCTCTTCTACCGCTTCGCCGCCCACCCCGACGGTCAGGGCGAGGCCGACGACTGGGGCGCCGCCCTCGACCCGGAGGGCGTGGTCGCCCAGGCCCGCCGCTTCGCCGACACGTACGGCTTCGGCTCGTTCAAGCTCAAGGGCGGCGTCTTCCCGCCCGACCAGGAGATCGCCGCCGTCCGCGCGCTGGCCGCCGCCTTCCCCGGCAAGCCGCTGCGCCTGGACCCCAACGGCGCCTGGTCGGTGGAGACCTCGCTGCGGGTCGCGCGCGAACTGGGCGACGTCCTGGAGTATCTGGAGGACCCGGCCAGCACCACCGAGCGGATGGCCCAGGTCGCGGCCGGCACCTCCGTACCGCTGGCGACCAACATGTGCGTGACGACCTTCGCCGAGATCCCCGAGGCGTTCACCCGGGGCGCCGTGCAGGTGGTGCTCTCCGACCACCACTACTGGGGCGGTCTGCGCCATACGCAGCAGCTCGCCGCGATCTGCCGCACGTACGGGGTGGGTCTTTCCATGCACTCCAACACCCACCTCGGCATCAGCCTGGCCGCCATGACCCATGTCGCGGCCACCGTGCCCAACCTCGACTACGCCTGCGACTCCCACTACCCGTGGCAGACCGAGGACGTCATCACCGAGCGGCACGCCTTCACCGAGGGGCGCCTGACCGTCTCCGACGCGCCGGGACTGGGTGTCGAACTGGACCGGGACGCGCTCAAGGCGCTGCACCGGCGCTGGCTGGACGACGACGGCACGATGCGCGACCGCGACGACGCCGCCGCGATGCGCAAGGCGGACCCGCAGTGGCGCACGCCGTCCGTGCCCCGCTGGTGACCCGCTCGTACGCCTGACGGCACGGGGGCGGCCCGGACCACCGGGCCGCCCCCGTCACGTATCGGCGTGCGTCTCCGCGGGCGTATCCGGATACGTATCCGCGTGCGTCTCCGGGTGCGTCACAGCACCAGCGACAGCAGCATCACAAAGCCCAGCGACACCACCGAGATCACCGTCTCCATCACCGACCAGGTCTTGAGGGTCTGCGGGACGTCCATCCCGAAGTACTCCTTCACCAGCCAGAATCCGGCGTCGTTGACGTGCGAGAAGAACAGCGAACCCGCGCCGACCGACAGCACGAGCAGCGCGGTGTGCGAGGACGACATGCCGTCCGCGAGCGGCGCCACCAGGCCCGCCGCCGAGATGATCGCCACCGTCGCGGAACCGGTCGCCACCCGGATCAGCACCGCGATCAGCCAGGCCAGCAGCAGCGCCGAGATGTGCCAGTCCTTGGACCAGTCGAGGATCATCTGCCCGACCCCGCAGTCGATCAGGGTCTGCTTGAAGCCGCCGCCCGCGCCGACGATCAGCAGGATGCCCGCGATCGGACCGAGCGAGGCGTCCACGGTCGAGGAGATCCGCTCCTTGCTGAAGCCCGCGGCCCGCCCGAGGGTGAACATCGCCACGACCACCGCGGCCAGCAGCGCCACCAGCGGCGTACCGATCACGTCGAAGATCCGGTACGTCAGGCTGCCCTGGTCGTCCACGATCACGTCGACCAGCGCCTTGGCCAGCATCAGCACGACCGGCAGCAGCATCGTGCAGGTGGTGGCGGCGAAACTCGGCCGCCGCTCCAGGTCGTCCGAGGCGCGCGCCGGCGTCATCCGCTCCGGCGGCGTCACGTCCACCCAGCCGGCCGCCACCCGGCCGAACAGCGGGCCCGCGATCGCCAGCGTCGGGATCGCCACCAGCACACCGAGCGCCAGCGTGATGCCCATGTCGGCGTGGATCGCGCCGATCGCGGCCAGCGGACCCGGGTGCGGCGGCACCAGACCGTGCATCACCGACAGACCGGCCAGCGCCGGGATGCCAAGCCGGATCAGCGACTGACCGCTGCGCTTTGCGACCAGCAGCACCACCGGGATCAGGATCACGATGCCGATCTCGAAGAACAGCGGCAGTCCGACCAGGCCCGCGATCAGCGCCATCGCCCACGGCAGCCGCTTCTCGCTGGTGCGCTCCAGGATCGTGTCGACGATCTGGTCGGCGCCGCCGGAGTCGGCGAGCAGTTTGCCGAGGATCGCGCCGAGCGCGATCAGGGTGCCGACGCTCGCCACGGTCGAGCCGAGGCCGGTCGAGTAGCTGGCGATCGTCTTGGCCAGCGGGGCGCCCGCGACCGAGCCGAGCACGCCCGAGCCGATGGTCAGGGCGAGGAAGGCGTGCACCTTCCAGCGGGTGATCAGCAGGACGATGACGGCTATGCCGGCCAGGGCGGCCAGTGCCAGCCGGGCGTGGCCGGCGTCGGCGATCAGGGGCGGATCGGCGGCCAGCAGCTCCACGCTGAGTGCGGACACGGTGAACTCCAGGGGGGAGGGGGACAGAGCGGGGGAGGGGGGACGGTTACGGGAACGGGGAGACGGTTACGGGGACGGGGGTCAGCGCGGCACGGCGGGTACGGCGGCGAGCGCGCGGTCCGCGATCTCCTGCGGGCCGCCCTCGATCGTCACGACGGCGCCCGCCTCGTCGGGGTCGAGCGGCTCCAGCGCCTCGAACTGCGAGCGCAGCAGCCCCGACGGCATGAAGTGCTGCATACGGGCGGCCAGCCGGGCGGCGATCAGCTCCGGGGGGCCGTCCAGGTGGAGGAAGAACAGGTCGGGCGCGTCGGCCCGCAGCCGGTCCCGGTAGCGGCGGCGCAGCGCCGAGCAGCTCACCACGCCGCCGCAGCCGTCGCGCGCCACGATCCAGTCGGCGATGGCGTCCAGCCACGGCGCCCGGTCGGCGTCGTCCAGCGGATGGCCGGCCGACATCTTGGCGATGTTGGCCGCCGGGTGGAAGTCGTCGGCCTCCGCGTACGGCACGCCGAGCCGGTGGGCCAGCAGGCCGCCGACGGTGGACTTCCCCGAACCGGACACGCCCATGACGACGATGACGGGGGACTGCGGCGGATGCGCGGTGGCGCTCATGCGCTTGAACCTCCTTGTTACAAGCGATCGGGGCCACTCAACGCTATAGGTACTACTTATTCAAGAGTCTGTGATGGAAAAGTCACATCACACATCCGCCGCATATTCTGTCCTCATGCCTCAGCAGGAAGCTCCGCGGGACGACGCCGGAGGTCTGCACGCCCGCGTGCTGGCCGAACTCGGCCCCGCCATCGCCTCCGGCGCCTACCCGCCCGGCACGGTTCTGCGCATCGACGAACTGGAGTCGCGCTACGGCGTCTCGCGCACCGTGGTCCGCGAGGCGGTCCGGGTGCTGGAGGCGATGCATCTGGTGGAGACCAGGCGCCGGGTCGGCGTCATCGTGCTGCCGGGAGAACGGTGGAACGTCTTCGACCCCGCGGTCATCCGCTGGCGGCTGGCCGGCACCGACCGGCCCCGCCAGCTGCGCTCCCTGACCACGCTGCGCACCGCCGTCGAGCCGGTCGCCGCGGGCCTGGCCGCGGTCGCGGCAGAGCCCGGGCAGTGCCGCGAACTCACCGTGCTCGCCGCCGAGATGGCCGCCGCCGCCCGCGCAGCCGACCTCGACGCGTATCTCGTGCACGACATCGCCTTCCACCGCGTCGTCCTGGAGTCCTCGGGCAACGAGATGTTCGCCCGCCTCGGCGATGTCGTGGCCGAGGTTCTCACCGGCCGCACCGAGCACCATGTGATGTTCACCGAGCCCGACCCGGCCGCCGTCACCCTGCACGTCCGGGTCGCCGAGGCCGTCCGGGCCCGCGAGGCGCCGCTCGCCGAGGACCTGATGCGGCAGATCTGCGTCGGCGCCCTGCGCGAGCTGGACATCCTGGCACCCTGAACCCGGAAGAGGACGCCCGACCAGGGGCCGCGCCCCGCAACGACCTCAGGCACCGCCCTCCGCGGGAGCGGGCTTCACCAGAGGAGGACGGCGCCGCACAGCGCGAGCGACATGGTGCAGGCGGCCACCGCGGCGGCGGACCGGGGCGGCATCGTGGACGGCGACGGAGAGCCGTCGAGCAGCTGGATGCGGCGGTGGGCGAGCCGCAGGAAGAGGAGGAAGGCGAGCGTGACCAGGGCGAGGGCCACGGCGGCGAGGAGGCCGCCGCCCCGGAGGGCGACCTGCCGCCCGGCCAGCACAGCGGTCACCGCACACGAAAGTGTGGTGCGGCGCCACGCGAGCCGCGTACGTTCCGGCTGGAGACCGGGATCACGGCCGGCGGCGTCCGCCATCAGGCCCAGCCGAAGAGGACGACGCACACCATCGCGACGGCGATGACGGCGACCGTCACGGCGAGCAGCGCGGGAAAACGGGACACCGGAAGATCGGCGCCGCGCCGCATCGCGCGTTCGCAGCGCACCCAGTGGTTGACCGCGCGCAGGGTGCAGGCCACACCGCCGACCAGCAGCGCGAGCGCCAGCGCCGCCCGTACCCAGCGTGCGAGGTGGTCGGTGAGGAACTGGTCGATGGCGAAGCCGCCGCCGATCAGGGCGAGGGCGGTACGGATCCAGGCGAGGAAGGTCCGCTCGTTGGCGAGCGAGAAACGGTAGTCGGGAGTGGCGCCCTCCCGCTGCACGCGGGCGGGGGCGAACCACAGCCGTACGGAGTCCCGTGCGGCACGCAGCCGCGCGGGCAGCCGCTGGGCGAAAGCGCTCACGCGGCCACACTAACCACCGGGGCGCGCACCGGCCCGTCACCTGCGGCGCGACACCGCCGCGATGATCACCGCGAGGATCGCGGCGAGCAGCACCACGCCCACCACGGCGATCACCACATGACCGGCGGAACCGCCGCCGCTGTCCTGCGGCGGCGCGATGTCAGCGAGCAGCATGAGGCACGTTCTCCTCGTCGTCGGTACCGTCCGGGAGCGCGGCGCGTCCCGGCCTCCCGGCCCGGCCCTGTTCGCCGAGCCCCAGGACGAGCATCAGCAGGACCGGGAATTCCAGATAGGCGTGATAGCTGGCGACCGCCGCGTACAGCGACCGCCCCTGCGTGTAGTCGCTGACGAACAGCACCGACAGCGCCGCCGCCCCGCCGAGCCCCAGCGCCCAGGCGCGTACACCGCGCAGCACGGGCGCGCGCCGCTCGAACGCCTCGGTCGCGTCCGGCGCGTACCGCGGCATGAACCACACCCACACCACGTAGTGCATCGTCTGGAGGAAGGCGAAGACCGCGACGAAGCGCAGGCCGGCGTGCGTGTGCTGCCAGGCGGGCGGGGTGTACGACAGCGCCAGCCGGTCGGTCCAGCCGGAGCCCGCGCCGAGCAGGCCGTCCAGGGCGCCGGACAGCAGCAGCGCCGGAATCAGCAGCACCCATCCGCACTGCACCGCACGGAAGGCGGCCCGGCCGCGCGGCATCGCCCGCGACCACTCCCACAGGAAGAGCAGCGGCACCACATTGTGCAAGTGGGCCAGCACCACGAAGTGGTAGGCGGGGAAGGACAGCGAGGTGACGGCCGCCGCCGCCAGCAGCGCGGCAGAAGCGGCCAGCAGCAGCGGCCTGGACCGCAGCGCGTGCACGCAGGCCGCGGCGAGCAGCCCGTACGCGAGCAGGATCTCGGCGGTACGGGTGCCGGTGGACGGCGGCAGCAGGCGGCAGACGACGATGCCGGTGATCAGCGCGCCCAGCAGCCGCAGGAACGGGCCGCGCAGCACCCCTTCGAACCGGCCTGCCACGTACCGGAGTTCGAGCACATTGTGCAGGATGCCGAAGACCGCGAGCCCCACCACGGCCGTGCCGGCGGGCAGCCGCAGCGACACCGCGAGGGCCACCGCCGCCGCCAGGACGAAACCGGTCACCGGCAGCGCCGGACCGTCCGCCCCCTGCTCCGCCGACCGCTGCCCGCCCGCACCGCGCCGGACCCCTCGTCGCGCACCCGAAAAGGGCGCCCCCACCGCGCTGGCCACTCGTCCCCTCCCCGTGGCACGATCCGCCCGTGCCGTATCCGCTGGTCCTCGCCCTCACCCTGCTGGTCGAGGTGCCGTGCTACGTCGCGGCGGTCACCGCAGCGGCCCCCGCGCCCGTCCGACCGCGCCGGACCGCGCTCGCGGCCGTCATGGTCAACTGTGTGACGCACCCGCCGCTGTGGTGGTTCCTGCGGCAGGCGCACGGCGCCGCCTACTGGCCGGCCTTCGCGGTCGCCGAGGCCGCGGTCTGCGCCGTCGAGGGCCTGCTGCTCGGCCGGCTGCTGCGGCTGCGCGGTCAACTGCCCTACGCGGCCTCGGTCGCCGCCAACTGCGCCTCGGTGATCGCCGGACTGCTCGTGCTCGGCTGAACCGGCCCTGGAAGTGACGGAGCGTCAGCCCGCCTGCGCCGCACGCCAGTCGAGCAGCCTGCGGTAACCGTCCAGACCGTCCGGCACCCACTCCCATTCGGTGAGCCGGGCGGCCAGTTCGTCCTCGGTGAGGAAGGTGTGCCAGGCCACCTCCTCCGGCTGCGGGGCGACCGGGAGCAGGCAGCGCACCTCGTAGACGGCCGACCACCAGGTGCGCGGGCCGTCCTCGTACAGGAACCTGAACAGCGGTTCGGGGCGCGGCAGTCCGCTCACCCCCAGCTCCTCCTCGGCCTCGCGCAGCGCCGCCGCGTCGTACGACTCGCCCGCGCCGACGACACCGCCGACGAACATGTCGTGCAGCGAAGGGAAGACCAGTTTGTCGGCGGTCCTGCGGTGCACGAAGATCCGGTCCTCGGCGTCCCTGGCCAGGATGAAGACACAGCGGTGCCGCAGACCCTTCGCGTACGCCTCGCCGCGCGCCGACCGCCCGACGACCCGGTCCTGCTCGTCCACGATGTCGATGATCTCGGCCGCGGACAGCGCCGCCGGCGGGGTGGGCTCGCTCATGGCACCGATTCAACCACCGGCGGTGCGGGGCGCGGTCGCGGGCGCCGTCCGTGCGGTCTTGCGCGGCGGGAACACCGGCAAGATGATCGTGCGGATCGGTGACGCGGGGGAGTGACGGGAGGGCGGAATGACGGCACACACGCCGTTGCGGATCGCGAACTGCTCCGGCTACTACGGCGACCGGCTCTCGGCCGCCCGCGAAATGGTCGAGGGCGGCCCGATCGACGTCCTGACCGGCGACTATCTCGCCGAACTGACCATGCTGCTGCTGTGGAAGGCGCGGCAGCGCGACCCGGACGGCGGCTACGCGGTCTCCTTCCTCGCCCAGATGCGCGACGTGCTCGGCGCCTGCCTGGAACGCGGCATCAAGATCGTCGTCAACGCGGGCGGTCTCAATCCGGCCGGGCTCGCGGCCAAGCTCGCCGAACTGGCCGCGGCCGGCGGCCTGCACCCGTCCGTCGCCCATGTCGAGGGCGACGACCTGCTGGACCGGCTGCCCGAACTCCAGTCCCGCGGCCACGACTTCGCCCATCTGGCGACCGGCCGCCCGCTCGCCCTGTCCGGTGTCGAACCGGTCACCGCCAACGCCTACCTCGGCGGCTGGGGCATCGCGCAGGCGCTGCGCGGGGGCGCCGACGTGGTGATCTGCGGCCGGGTCACCGACGCCTCGCTGGTCGTCGGCCCCGCCGCCTGGGCCTTCGACTGGGCGCTCGACGACTGGGACCGGCTGGCCGGCGCCGTCACCGCGGGCCACATCATCGAATGCGGCACCCAGGCCACCGGCGGCAACTACTCCTTCTTCACCGAGATCCCCGACCCGGTGCACCCCGGCTTCCCCATCGCCGAAATCCACCCCGACGGCTCCAGCGTCATCACCAAGCACCCCGGCACCGGCGGCGCCGTCACCGTCGGCACCGTCACCGCCCAACTCCTGTACGAGATCGGCGGACCCGGCTACCTCAACGCCGATGTGGTGGCCCGCTTCGACACCGTCCGCCTCACCCAGCAAGGCCCCGACCGGGTCGCGGTCGGCCCGGTCGCGGGCGAGCCCGCGCCCGAGACCCTCAAGGTCTGCGTCAACCACCGCGGCGGCTACCGCAATTCGGCGACCTTCGTGCTCACCGGCCTCGACCTCGACGCCAAGGCGGACTTCGCCGAGGCCACCCTGCGCGACGCCACCGGCGGCCCCGGCCGTTTCGCCGCGTACGACCTGCGGCGCGAGCACGGCGGCGAGGCCGACCGGCTCACCCTCACCGTCAAGGACCCCGACCTCGACACCGTCGGCCGCGGCTTCTTCACCGACGTCGCAGGCTCCGCGCTGGCCGGTTACCCGGGCCTCTACCTGGAGCACGCCTCACCGCGCCCCACCGAATACGGCGTGTACTGGCCCGCGCTGATCGACGCCGACGAGGTCACCGCCGTCACGGTGCTCGCCGACGGCACCCGGCTGCCCGTACCGCGCCCCCCGTACGGCGCCACCGGCCCCCGCGAGGACCGCCCGGCGCCCGTACCGCGGGCCGAGCCCGTACCGCCGGTCACCGCACCACCGCCGGGCGGAGCGGTCACCGCACCGCCGCGCCGCACCGCCCCGGAACCGCCAGAGCGCT
This sequence comes from Actinacidiphila alni, assembly GCF_900112845.1. Lineage (GTDB taxonomy): Bacteria > Actinomycetota > Actinomycetes > Streptomycetales > Streptomycetaceae > Actinacidiphila > Actinacidiphila alni. The sequence goes on along the minus strand of NZ_FONG01000011.1, from coordinate 213,658 downwards.
TCGGCCGGACCGTACGGCTGCCGCTGGGCAGCGTCGTCGGCGCGCGCTCCGGGGACAAGGGCGGCGACGCGAACGTCGGGCTGTGGGCGCGCGACGACGAGGCGTACGCGTGGCTGCGCGCGTATCTCGACGTGCCCCGGCTGCGGGTGCTGCTGCCGGAGACCGCGGCGCTGCCCGTCAGCCGTTGGGAGCTGCCGAATCTGCGCGCCGTGAACTTCGTGGTGCACGGCCTGCTCGGCGACGGTGTCGCCGCCTCCACCAGAGCGGATCCGCAGGCCAAGGCGCTGGGGGAGCGGCTGCGGGGCTGCCTGGCGGACGTACCGGAAAAGCTGGTGGATCTTTTGCAGAGCCAGTACACGCCGTTGCCCAAGCGGTGACAATCCCGGCGCCATCATGGGAAACGTCCGAGGGCAACAGGCCCACGGGGGGTAGTGAAGGGCGGTCCCCATGGACGGCGACATTCTGCACAAGGCGATCTTCCTGCTGCGCGAGTGCCACGAGTCGGAGCAGCAGGTCGTCACGCGGCTGAAGGACTACTTCCCGCACCTGACGCTGAGCGACCGCGAGATGTACACCAGCGAGGCGCGTGACCTCGTGCACGGCGTCCACCCGGCGCACGCCGCCGACGCCCCGTACCCGGCGCCGGTCAGGCCCGTCGTCGCTCCGGCGCCCGCCGCGTCCTAGTCCCGGCGCCGGGCCCCGCCCCGGAGCCGCGTCCTAGTCCCGGCGCCGGGCCCCGCCCCGGACCCACCGACCGCGCGACCGCCCGGTTCCCTCCTCGCCTCGGGCGGTCGCGCGCGGCATCATCGGGCGTATGAGCAACCTCGATGTGCGGCCCGCCGCGACCGTCTGCGGCGGGCGCGCCGACGTCTCCGCCGCCCCGGTCCGCGACCTGCTCCCCGCCCGTACCGTCCAGCTCGGCGAGAGCACGCAAGTACGGCGGCTGCTGCCCAGCCTCGGCCGCCGCATGGTCGGCGCCTGGTGTTTCGTCGACCACTACGGCCCCGACGACATCGCCGAGGAACCGGGCATGCAGGTGGCGCCGCATCCGCACATCGGCCTCCAGACGGTGAGCTGGCTGCACGACGGCGAGGTGCTGCACCGCGACAGCCTCGGCAGCCTGCAAACGGTGCGCCCGCGCGAGCTGGGCCTGATGACCTCGGGCCGGGCCATCGCCCACTCCGAGGAATCGCCCCGCGACCACGCCCGGCTGCTGCACGGCGCCCAGCTCTGGGTCGCGCTGCCCGACGCCAGCCGGCACATCGCGCCCGCCTTCGAGCACCACCCGGTGCTCCCCGAGATCACCGGCGGCGGCGGTCTGCACGCCACGGTCATCCTCGGCGACCTCGACGGCGCCGCCTCGCCCGGCACCACCCACACCCCCCTGGTCGGCGCCGACCTCACCCTCGCCCCGGGCACCGACACCCGTCTCCCGCTCCGCCCCGACTTCGAATACGCCGTCCTCACCATGTCCGGCGAATCCCACGTCGACGGCGTCCCCCTCACCCCCGGCTCCCTCCTCTACCTCGGCTGCGGCCGCCGCGACCTCCCCCTGCGCGCCGACACCCCCGCCTCCTTGATGCTCCTGGGCGGCGAGCCCTTCGAGGAGCAGATCGTCATGTGGTGGAACTTCGTCGGACGATCCGCGGACGACATCGCGAAGGCCCGCGAGGACTGGAACAGCGGCGATCGCTTCGGCGAGGTCCACGGCTACGACGGCGACCGCCTGACGGCCCCGTCCCTGCCGGCGACTCCCCTGAAACCGCGGGGGCGCGAGCGCTGATCCGCCGCGCCGGTCACCGGAGGCGGTCAGGAAGGGACGGGGCGTTTCCCCTCAGGCGAGGACTTTCGCCTTGGCCCTCTCGTACTCCTCCGGGGTCAGGTCCCCGTCGCGCTTCATGTCGGCGAGCCTGGCCAGTTCGTTCACGTGCTCGCTGCCGCCCGCGCCGGAATCGGGTCCCGCGGCCTTCCGTACGTACGAGCGGAAGGCCGCTTCCTGCTCCTTCGCCTCGGTGACGTCGCGGTCGTGCATGCTCCGGCCGCGCAGGATCAGATACAGCAGCACGCCGAGGTAGGGCAGGAGGAGGACGACGATGAGCCAGCCGGCCTTGCCCCAGCCGCTCAAGGAGTGGTCCCGGAACAGATCGGTGATCACCTTGAACAGCAGGAAGAACCACATGATCCACAAGAAGAAATACAGCATCGTGAGAAACAGATTCAACAGCGGATAGTCGTCCATGCCGGATCCCTTCCTCGCCGGTCGGCGCCACCGCGGAAGCCGATCCGGACTCCTCAAGGGATACCGCCGGACGTGGTCCGCCGCATCTCGGACGGCCGCCGCCGTCAGCGCCGCACCGGCTCCGGTTCCGTTTGCCCGGTCTCCGGCCGGACCCCACGATGGGATCTGTGGGGCTTGCCCCGGATGACCTGCGAGGACGGGACGACGCTATGGGACACGGACCGAAGCAGCCGTCGGCGGCGACCGTCGAGGCGAACCGGGCGGCGGCCGCCCGGTACGCGCTGGACGACCGTAGCGACTTCGCCGACGCGGACCGGGACCTGATCGCCCCCCTGCCGGGCCGGGTGCTGCGCGAGGACGGCCTGGTGCTGTTCGACCCCCGGGACTTCGCGTTCCTGGCCGAGGATGCGCCCTGCCCCGACTCGGTCAACCCGAGCCTGTGGCGCCAGTCGCAAGTCCTGTCCAAGGGCGGCCTGTACAAGGTCGTGGACGGGGTCTATCAGGTCCGCAACAACGACATCGCCAACCTGACCGTCGTCGAGGGCGAGGACGGCCTGGTGGTGGTCGACTGCGCCGGGTCGGTGGAGTCCGCCCGGCAGGGCATGGCCCTGGTGCGCGAGCACGTCAGCGACAAGCCGGTCGCCGCCGTCGTCTACACGCACACCCACGCCGACCACTACGGCGGCGTCAAGGGCATCGTGGACCCCGCCGACGTCGCCTCGGGCAAGGTCCCGATCCTGGCCCCGGGCACCATCGCCTCCTTCGACAAGTTCGCGATCAGCGAGAACGTCATCGCCGGCACCGCGATGTCCCGCCGCGCCTCCTACGCCTTCGGCAGCCTGCTGGACAAGAACCCCCTGGGCCACATCACCTGCGGCATCGGCATCGGGCTGCCCGCGGGCTTCACCCTGTCCTACCTCTCCCCGACCGACCCGATCACCGAGACCGGCACCAAGCGGCAACTGGCCGGGCTGGAGTTCGAGTTCCTCTACGCCCCGGACACCGAGGCGCCCGAGGAGATGCACATCTGGATCCCGCAACTGGGCGCGCTGACGTGCGCGGAGAACGCCAACCACACGCTGCACAACGTCCAGACCCTGCGCGGGGCCCGCACCCGCGACGCGCGCAACTTCGCCCGCTACCTGGACGAGACCCTGCAGCGCTGGGGCGACGACGTGCGGGTCCACTACGGCACCCACACCTGGCCGGTATGGGGAAATCAGCAGGTCACCGGCTTCCTGGAAGCCCAGCGCGACACCTACAAGTACATCCACGACCAGGCGCTCCGGCTGGCCAACCGGGGCCTGACCCCGCTGGAGGCCGCCGAGGAGATCGAGCTGCCCGAGGAACTGGCCCGCACCTGGTCCAGCCGCGGCTACCACGGCACCCTGCACCACGACGTCCGCGCGGTCTTCACCAAGGAACTGGGCACGTGGGACGGCGACCCGGTCTCGCTGAACCCCCACACCCCGGTCGACACCGCCCGGCGCCTGGTCGCCATGGTCGGCACCGACGCCGTCCTCGCCGAGGGCCGCCGCGCCATCGAGGACGCGGACTACCGGTGGGCCGCGCAGATCCTGCACGCCGCGGTCTTCGCCGACCCCGGCAACGAGGAGGCCAGGGCGCTGCAGGCCGACGCCTACGAACAGCTCGGCTACCAGGCCGAGGGGCCCCAGTGGCGCGGCATCTACCTGTCCGCCGCCCAGGAACTGCGTGACGGCATCTCCCCGGCCACGGTGGTCACCGCCAGCCCGGACACCATCGCGTCCATGCCCATCGACACGCTGTTCGACTACGCCGCTGTCCACCTCAACGGTCCGCGCGCGGCCGACGCCGACATCCGCATCGCCGTCAATGTCACCGACGCCACCGGAGCGAACCGGCCCTGGCACCTGTGGATCCGCCGCGGCGTCCTGCACGCGCGCCCCGGAACGAGCCCCGACCCGCAGCTCACCGTCACCGCGGCCAAGGAACTGGTCGCCGCCGTCCTCCTGCAACCCGCCGGCGCGGCCGAACTCGCCCGGGCGGGCAGGATCGACCTCGAAGGCGACACGGGTGTCCTGGACACCTACGCCGCGCTCCTGGACGACTTCGAACCCCTCTTCCCCATCGTCACGCCCTGAGCGGAGCACGTCCCGAGATCGGCCGGGGGCTGGTCCTTGGCATGCTCTGGAATGCATTCCAGTACGGTGCAGTGGCTATCCGTTGTCTTTTGTGCGGAAATTTGAAATGGTTCAGCCTCATCTGCCCTGCTATATCTGCCAGTTGCGGTGAGTTTTGCTCGCATCGTTGACACGTTCACAGCACTGCGCCACTCTGGCAACGATTCCAACGGCATTCATTCCTCCCGATTCATCCGATTCAGTGGTGTTCATCCACCCAGTGGACCGAGGAGTCCTTCCGTGTGCCCTCCTGCGCCAGCACCCCGCCCGATACGCCCCGCCCGACGCGTCCGCAGACCCGGTCCGCCGGCCGAAGCGAGGCGCCGATGACGCCGCGTCGGCGGCGGATGTCCCGCCGCACCTTCCTCGGCGCGGCCGGCGCACGTGCAAGGGCGACCGCCGCGCTCTGCGCCCTGCTGCTCGCCGTCGGCGGACCGCTGCTGCTGCCGCACCGCGCCGAGGCGCGACCGGCCGCGAAGGCGCACCGGACACACACGGTCACCTACGACAAGTACTCGCTGTCCGTCGACGGCAGGCGCACCACCATCTGGGGCGGGGAGTTCGCCTACTGGCGGCTGCCGAGCCCCAGCGGCTGGCGGGACGTGCTGGAGAAGATGAAGGCCGGCGGCTTCAACGCGGTCAGCATCTACTTCGACTGGGACTACCACTCGCCCGCGCCGGGCGTGTACGACTTCTCCGGCGTCCGGAACGTGGACCAACTGCTGGACATCGCCGATGAGGTCGGCATCTACGTCATCGCGCGGCAGGGCCCGTACATCAACGCCGAGACCGACGGCGGCGGCTTCCCTGGCTGGCTGAACCGTATGGGCGTCCGCGAACGCACCACGGACCCCGCCTACTTGCGCTACGCCGACGAATGGCTGACCCGCATCGACACGATCATCGCCCGCCACCAGCTCACCAACGGCACCGGGACCGTCATCCTGGACCAGGTGGAGAACGAGCTGCGGGACGGTTCGGCCGACGCGCGCGCGTACATGAAGCACATCGAGGACAAGTACCGCGCCGACGGCATCACGGTGCCGCTGACCGGCAATCACGACGGCATCTTCAACAGCGGCGAGGGAGCGGTCGACATCGACGGCTGGGACTCCTACTCCCAGGGCGTCCCCTGTGACCCGCAGCACTGGGGCCAGGTCCCCGACTACTCCGCGCAGCGCCAAGCACTCACCGACCGGCCGCTGTTCATGCCGGAGTACCAGGCCGGCGCCTGGGACCCGTGGGGCGGCGTGGGCTACGAGAAGTGCCGGCAGATGTCCGGCGCCGACTTCGAGAAGGTGTTCTACGACACCAGCATCGCGGCGGGCGCCACCATGCAGAGCTTCTACATGACCTACGGCGGCACCTCCTGGGGCTATCTGCCGGAGCCGGACACGTACACCTCGTACGACTACGGCGCGGCCATCGCCGAGGACCGCGAACTCACCGACAAATACGCCCAGCAGAAGCTGACCGGCTACCTGCTTGCGGCCGTACCGTCGCTCGCCAAGACCGACACACTGCCCGGCGCCGCCCAGACCAATCCGGACCTGTGGATCAAGGGCCGGGTCAACCCGGACGACAAGACGCAGCTGTACGTGCTCCGGCAGGCTGACGGCACCTCCGACACCCCGCAGCGGACCCATATGACCGTCGACCTCGGCGACCGCACCGGCTTCACCCATGACGACACCGATGCCGCGGTGCACTACGGCGGCACGGGCTGGTCGCACTACGACGGCCAGGTCGCCTTCCGGCAGACCGCGTCATGGAGCGAACACACCGGCGACAGCGTGTCGGTGACCTTCACCGGCCCCTCGGTGCGGTGGATCGGCTTCCGCGACTTCAACCACGGCATCACCGAAGTGTCCATCGACGGCAAGAAGGTCGCCGACGTGGACGAGTACTCCGCCACCAAGCAGACCCAGCAGACCCTCTACCGTGCCGACGGCCTGTCGGACGGCGAGCACACCCTGACGCTGACCGTCACCGGGCGCAAGAACGCCAAGTCGGCCGGCGCCTACAGCACGCTCGACGCGGTGGACGTACCACCCGCACCCGGCGCCGACTTCTACCCGAGCGTGCCGCAGGAGCCGGGCACGTCGCTGGCCGTCGACGGCCGCGACGCCAAGATGCTGCTGGCCGACTACGCCTTCGGCGGCCAGAAGCTGGTCTACTCCACGTCCCAGCTGATGACCCGGGCGACCATCGACGGCACCGACACCGCGGTGCTGTACGCGCCCAAGGGCGACGACGGCGAGACCGTACTGCGCTACGCGTCCAGGCCCACGGTCCAGGTGCGGTCCGGCAGCGCCAAGGCGACCTGGGACGCCGCCCGCGGCGACCTGCGGCTGAACTACGTCCACGGCGGCCTCACCGAGGTACGGATCTCCGGCGGCGGCCGGCCGCCGGCCGACCTGCTGCTCGCCGACACCGACACCGCCAAGCGGTTCTGGCGCGAGGACACCTCCGCGGGACCGGTCCTGGCCCGCGGACCCGAACTGGTCCGCACCGGCACCGCCGACCACGGCACGCTGGCGCTGACCGGTGACACCGACGCCCCGACAACGCTGTCGCTGTGGGCGCCGTCCGCGCTGACCCGGGTCACCTGGAACGGCCGTCCCGTACGAGGCGGACGGACCGACCTGCGGCTGGACGGCCCGCGTCCGGTGACCATGCCGACGCTCGACTGGCGCACCGCACCGGGCAGCCCGGAGACGGCCGCGGGCTACGACGACTCCTCCTGGCGGATCGCCGACCGCACCGGCACCGACAACCCGAACGGCGCCGCCGGCGTCCCCGTGCTCTACAGCGACGACTACGGCTTCCACGCCGGCGACGTCTGGTACCGCGGGCACTTCACCGCGACCGGCACGGAGACGGGCATCGCGCTCGCCGCCCAGACCGGGAACTCCACCGGCCAGTACGCGGCCTGGCTCAACGGCCGCTGTCTCGGCACCGCGAACGACGCGCACACCTTCGACCTGCCCAAGGACGCGCTGCGCCCGGGCACGGACAATGTGCTGGCGGTGCTGGTGGCCAACATGGGCCACAACGAAGGCACCGGCATGGCCGTCCGCGGCCTGACCAGCGCCCGGCTCAGCGGCTCGACCGCCGCGGTCACCTGGCGGATCCAGGGCGGCCGCGGCGGTGAGGACCCGGTCGACCCGGTCCGCGGACCGCTCAACACCGGTGGCCTGTCCGGCGAACGCGACGGCGCGACCCTGCCCGGCTACCCCGACGGATCATGGCGGCACGCCACGCTGCCCGCCGCGCACAGCACCCCCGGAGTCACCTGGTACCGCACGCAGTTCAACCCCGCTGTCCCCAAGGACCAGGACGTACCGGTCGCCCTGCGCTTCACCGACGACCTCGGCAAGCACTACCGCGTCCAGATCTACCTCAACGGCTGGAACATGGGCCTGTACGTCAACGACGTCGGCCCGCAGCACGACTTCCCGCTGCCCGCAGGACTGCTGCGGCCGGACGGCCGCAACACCCTGGCCCTGGCCGTGTGGTCGAACGACGACACCTCCGGTCTCGGCCGGGTGTCGCTGGTGGCGCAGGCCAACCTGCGCGGTGGCGTACCCGTGTCGCCGGTCGCGTCCCCGGCCTACGACGCACACCGCTACGCCGAACCGGCCGCTCCCGCGCAGGTGCGGCTGACCGCGCCGGACACCATGACGCCCGGCACGGGCGCCGAGGTGACCGCGACCGTGTCCGTGCCGAAGGGCCGGCCCGCCGTCCGGTCCGCCCGGGTGACCTTGAAGGTGCCGGACGGCTGGCGGCTCGACGGCCCAGGCACGGTCCCGCTCGGCCGGATCACGCCCGGCGAGGAACGTCGGGTGACCTGGACGGTGACCGCCCGGACCTCGACCGACCCGAACCGGCCGTGGGGCAGCGTCCTGGTGGCCACCGCCGGTCTGGACGGGCGCGAGGTGAGCGACGGGCAGACGGTGACGGTGCCGCCGCCCGCGCCGAGCGGCACGGCCTACGTCAGCGACCTCCCGTTCACCGCCACCAACGGCTGGGGACCGGTGGAGCGCGACACGTCCAACGGTGAGCAGGCACCGGGCGACGGCAGGCCGATCACCGTCGGCGGGCAGCAGTACGCCAAGGGGATCGGCACCAATTCCGTCTCCGACGTCACGGTCTTCACCGGCGGGCAGTGCACCGCCTTCACCGCGACGGTCGGCATCGACGCCGAGAGCAACGGCGGCGGCTCCGTCACCTTCACCGTCCTCGCCGACGGAGTGCCGAAGGAGACCACGGCCGTGCTCAGGGCCGACTCTGCCCCGGTCGACCTGAACGTCGACGTGACCGGCGCCGACTACGTCGACCTGCTGGTCGGCGACGGCGGCGACAACAACGGCCTCGACCACGCCGACTGGGCCGACGCCCGCCTCCACTGCGGCTGACCCGGCCCCGGACCGGCGCGCGGCGGCACCCCTTGCGAGGGGTGCCGCCGTCCATCGTTCGAGGAGGCGGAGGAAAACCGAGAGGCTGTCCGTGTCCCGTCCGGCTACGGAACAGGTCGGCGTCCTACGACGCCGTCACGACGGCTGTGAGGTGGACCAGCCGTGCGACGCCGAATTCGAGGTTGGTGGGCAGGGTGCGGCCGGCGGTGATGCCGCGGGTGTGGGTGAGCCGGACGGTGGGGCCCGTGCCGCCGAAGGTGACGGTGCCGCCGGGCGGGATGAGGATGCCGGCGTCGGTCATCGTGCCGGTGCCTTTGGCGGCGCCGGTCAGGGCGCCGCGACCGCCGTCGGGGGTGGCGACCATGTCGAGGTGGTCGGGAACCCCGCTGCCGTTGTGGACGACCATCGTCAGTGTTCCGTTGCCGGCGGAATCGAGCGTCGCCGTGGCGTGGCTGATGGTCAGGTCGACATCGCCCGCCCGGATGTCGACGCGCCCCGGAACGTCAGAGGTGGAGGGAGCGGGTTCGGGCGGTGACGTGTCGGAGCGCGCGCAGGCGGTTGCCGACAGGGCGAGCGCCGCGGAGATGGTGATCAGGTGCCAGGAGCGGGGACCGACTCGGGTGCGGGGCATCTTTGCATGATGCCAAAGCGCGAGGGCGGCCCGGCCGCCGCCCCTCGGTGGCCGGTGCCGCGGTCGGGCGGGGACCGGCAACGCCGCCGGTCACCAGCCGACGTCGGCGCTCGACCGGCCCGGTGCGGGGGGTTCGTCGCCCGCGTCGGTGAACGCCTGGAGGGCCCGGACCAGAGCGGTGCGCTGGGCGGCGGGCATCGCGCCGACGATGCGGGCGATCTCGGCGCGGCGGCGTTCGGTGGCCTCGCGTACGACGCCACGGCCCTTGGCGGTCAGGTCGATCAGGATCTCGCGCCGGTTGTCGGGCCGGGGCTCGCGGCCGAGCATGCCGGCGGCGACGAGCCGGTCGACCATGCGCATCGCGGTGGACGGGATGACGTCCAGGTGCTCGCCCAGCCGCGAGATGTTCATCGCGCCCCGGCTGTCCAGCACGACCAGCATCCGGAACTGGGGCAGCGTCAGCGCTTCCTCGACGGCCGCCAGCGAGCGTGCCGAGACCGACACCAGCAGGCGCGAGGCGGTGAGTACGGCGGTGACGACCTCGTCGGCGCTCCCGACGGCCGCCTCCGCGTGGGGCTTGCGGTGCTGCGGGGTCTCGACTGCGCTGGGCGCACGCTTCGGCATGCGCCCCTTTCTACCGCCTCGCACTGACAAGTCCGGGACGGAAGTCCGCGGCCAGGTATTTTGCACAAGGCAAGGGTTTGTATTGCATAATGCAAAAATGCCGAAGTCAGCCGACGCCGCCGATCCCGTACGCCCCGCGGAAGCCGCCACGAAGGCCCGCCCCGAGCCGCCGGTCGGCGAAGTCCCGGCCGGCGCGCCGCGCCTGCGGCACGGAGCCGCGGCCGTGCTCCCCGCGCTGCGGGAGACGAAGGGCGGCCTGCTCGTCCTGGCGCTGCTGGTCGGATCGGGCGCCGGTCTCGGCGCGATCGGCTTCCGGTGGCTGATCGAGACCTTCACGCACGTCCTGTCCGGGCACGCGGACTACTCCGCCGCCGGCCGGGTCGCCAACGCGCATGTGCCGTGGCTGGGACCGTGGTTCGTGCTGCTCGCGCCGGTGGCGGCGGGCCTGGTGTACGGGCCGCTGGTGCAGCGCTTCGCCAAGGAGGCGCGCGGCCACGGGGTACCGGAGGTGATGTACGCCGTCGCCCGGCGCGGCGGCCGGATCGCCCCGCAGGTCGCGGTCGTCAAGTCGCTGGCCTCCGCGCTGTGCATCGGCGGCGGCGGATCGGTGGGACGCGAGGGGCCGATCGTGCAGATCGGCTCCGCGCTCGGCTCGTCGCTGGGCGGCCTGGTGAGGGTCGCCGAGGACCGGATGCGGGTGCTGGTCGCCTGCGGTGCGGCGGGCGGCATCGCGGCCACCTTCAACGCGCCGCTGGCCGGGGTGTTCTTCGCGATGGAGCTGATCCTGCGGGATTTCACCGCCGAGTCGTTCGGCATGGTGGTGCTGGCCTCGGTCACCTCCAGCGTCATCGGCCGTGCCGCGTTCGGCGACGCCCCCTTCCTGCACCCGCCCGCCTTCCAGGTCACGCACCTGTCGGAATACCTGCTCTTCGCACTGCTCGGCGTACTGGCCGGCGCCGCCGGGGTCGGTTTCACCCGGGTGCTGTATCTGGTCGAGGACGCCTGCGACTTCGCGTGGCGCGGCCCCGAATGGGCCCGCCCCGCCGTCGGCGGCCTGCTGCTCGGTGGGCTGCTGCTGGCGCTGCCGCAGATGTACGGCGTCGGCTACCCCGTCCTGGAGGACGCGATCGGCGGCCGGTACGTCATCGGCTTCCTGCTCCTGCTGATGCTCGCGAAGATCGCCGCCACCAGCCTGACCATCGGCATCGGCGGCTCCGGCGGCGTCTTCGCGCCGTCGCTGTTCATGGGCGCGATGCTCGGGGCCGCGTACGGGGCCGCCGCCCACCACCTGCTGCCCGGTGCCGCGGGGCCGGTCGGCGCGTACGGGCTGATCGGCATGGGCGCGGTCTTCGCAGGCGCCGCCCGCGCACCCATCACCGCGGTGATCATCATGTTCGAACTCACCGGCGAGTACTCCATCATCCTGCCGCTGATGACCGCGATCGTGCTGGCCACCGGCGTCAGCCGGGCACTGTCCCGCGACACCGTCTACACCCTCAAGCTCCGCCGCCGCGGCATCGACATCGACGAGCAGCCGGGCAGCGCGTTCCTCGCCGGACTCACCGTGGACGCTGTCATGGAACCGGTGCCCACCGCCCTCGACGGCGCGATGCCGCTGGCCCGCGCCGCGGGCGCGCTCGCCCGCTCACCGCACGGCGTCCTGCCGGTGACCGCCGCCGACGGCACCTACCTCGGCACCGCCACCGCCCGCACCGCCGCCGAGACCCTCGCCGACGGCGACCACGACGCCACCACCGTTGCCACCATCGCCCAGCTGCCCCGGCCCGTCGCTACCGGCACCGACCTGTCCACCGCGCTCGACGCCCTGGTCACCGCCGAAGGCGCGGGACTGCCGGTCCTCGACCCCGGCCACGACCGCCTCGTCGGCTGGATCACCCACCAGGCCGTCCTCGGCGCCATGCACACCGCCGCCCGCGGGACCGTGCCTGCTGCCCGTTGACCGGACACGGGACCCGCCCGCCGACCGGACCGGCGGGCGGAGGGGGAAGTGCTGACGGGGCGGGCTAGATTCGCGGCATGAATGATGCTGACATCGCCTCGCTGCTGGCCGGATGCGCTCGTTGCCCGTATCCCGGGGTGTGGCAGGACGCCCCTTTCACCGAAAAGACGGTCGGCGGCGCGCGATATGCCGTGGTCGCGGTCGACTCCGGACTGAGCGCCCTCGTCCTCCGGCGTGACGACGGTTCGTTGTGGTGTCTGCCGGAGGGCGACGCGCCCCAGTACGTCAACTCCGGCGTCGAGGCGTTCGTCGCCTTCAACCGCGCATATGAGGAGGCCGCTGGTGAGGCCGCCGCGTACGAGGGGCCCGGCGACGAGGTGGACGAGGACGAGGCCGAGGACCTGGCCGAGCAGGCCGCCGACGCGCTCACCGAAGCGTTGCTGGAACGGTTCGGGGCGCTCGACCCCGAGGCCGTCGCCGACGAGAACTCCTTCTGGCACGTCGGGGCCGAGGAGTTGGGCTACGGCATGAGCGCCTGACCTCGTCCGACGCGGCGGGGCCGGCCGGGGCAGGGCGCGGGTCTGTCGGCCCATGGGACGGCCGGGCGGTGAGGCGCAGTGTGGGGGCGGGAGCTCCTCGGCGCGGGCCGTGGGCGCGACAGCGGGAGGTGGGGCACGGTGACGCGGTACGTGGTGGCCGGGGTCGACGGGTCGGCGGCGAGTGCGGCCGCGTTGCGGTGGGCGGCGGCCGAGGGGGTGGCGCGCGGGCTGGCACTGCGGGTGGTGACCGTGAGTCCACGGCGACACGGGACGGGCTCGGCGGTCGGGCGGCGCGTGGCGACGGCGGTGGCCGAGGTGCGGCGCGGCCATCCGCGGCTCGACGTGGTGGCACGGGAGATCGCCGGAGTGCCGGAGCGCGTGCTGAACGACGTCGGCGCCGGGGCGGAGCTGCTGGTGGTCGCCACCCGCGGATCGGGCGGATTCCCCGGGCTGCGCCTGGGATCCGTGGCGCTGGGCGTCGCTGCGGACGCGCCCTGCGCGGTGGCGCTCGTGCCGGAGGAGTCCGGCGGGAGCGGAGTGCCCGAGGTGGCGGTCGGCGTCGACGGCCACCACCCCGATGCCCGGGCGCTCGACCTCGCCTTCGAGACGGCGCGACGCAGGGAGGCGCGGCTGCGGGCGGTGGGCGCGTGGCGGCTGCCGGCCCCGTACGACGAGCAGGTGGTGATGCCGGTGGAGGAGGACCGGGCCGACTGGGAGGACGGGGAACTCCAGCTGCTGGAAGAGGCGTTGCGCGGCCGGCGCGCCAAATATCCGTCGGTGGCGGTGCTGCCGGACCTGCGGCTGTTCGGGCCCGCGGACGCGCTCGTACGGGCGTCGGGCAGCGCGGACCTGCTGGTCGTGGGCCGGGGCGAGGCGCGTACGAGCCGGGGCCTCGGCGGCGTCGCGCACGCGGTCGCCCACCACACGCGCTGCCCGCTGCTCCTGGCACCGCGGCACTGAAGGCACCGCGCCCCGACCCGAACGGGGTCTTCCCGCGACCATGTGCGGGAAGACCCCGTATGAACGGTGCCGGGCCGGGGCTCACAGCCTGGCGGCGACGTACTCCGTCAGGTCGAGCAGACGGTTGCTGTAGCCCCACTCGTTGTCGTACCAGCCGAAGACCTTCACCAGGCGGCCGTGCGCCTGGGTCAGCGGTGCGTCCAGGACGCAGGACGCGGGGTCGCCGATGACGTCGCGGGAGACGATCGGGGCGGTGCTGACGCGCAGGACGCCGGACAGCGGGCCGTCCGCCGCTTCGGCGAAGGCCGCGTTCACCTCCTCCACCGTCACCGCGCGGCGCAGCAGCACCGTCAGATCGGTCAGGGAGCCGTCCTCCACCGGTACGCGCACCGCGACCCCGTCCAGGGCGCCGTCGAGGGCGGGCAGGACGAGGCCGACCGCACGAGCGGCGCCGGTGCTGGTCGGGATGATGCTCAGCGCGGCCGACCGCGCGCGCCGCAGATCCTTGTGCGGGCCGTCGAGCAGCGACTGGTCGTTGGTGTAGCCGTGGATCGTCGTCATCAGACCGCTCTCGACCCCGAAGCGGTCCTGGAGGACCTTGACCATCGGCGCCACGCAGTTCGTGGTGCACGAGGCGTTGGAGACGATGTCGTCCCGGCCCGGGTCGTACTCCGTGTGGTTGACGCCCATCACGAGCGTGGCGTCGACGTCCTTGCCCGGCGCGGAGATCAGCACCTTCGCGGCGCCCGCCTTCAGATGGACGGCCGCCTGGTCCCGGGCCCGCAGCCGGCCGGTGGACTCGACGACGATGTCGACGTCCTCCTCGGACCACGCGAGCGCCCCCGGGTCGCGATGGGCGGTCACGGCGATACGGTGGCCGGCCACGGTGAAGCTCCGGTCGTCGTGGGTGACGGCGACCGGGAGCCTGCCGAAGGTGGAGTCGTACTCCAGCAGATGGGCGAGCGTGGAGACCGGGGCGATGTCGTTGACCGCCACCACCTCGACGCCGGGTGTCTCCTGGGCCGCCTCACGGGCGAGCAGCGCCCGCAGGTAGCTGCGTCCCACGCGGCCGAATCCGTTGATTCCGACGCGGATGGTCATGTCTGTCGCTTCCTTTCGGGTGGCGGATTCCTGTACGGACCAGTGATGCGTTCGGGGCACCGCTGTGGTGGCGGTGCCCCGGGGGTGGTCTGCCGGCTCCTTGGGGTTACTTGAGCCAGGGGTTTTTGGCGACGAGGGGGATGCGGTTCCAGAGGCGGCCGAGGCCCCAGGTGGTGCCGGCGGCGGTGAGGGCGAAGGCGATCATCGCGAGGGCGTAGAGGAAGTGGTAGTCCATGAAGGGGTTGGAGGACATGCTCGGTTCGCCGGTGGACAGGTGCTGGGCGGGGGGCCATTCGGCGGCCCACATCATGGCCATGAGGATGGTGCCGGCGGCGGCGGTGAGGCGCAGGGCGATGCCGCTCATGAGGGCGGCGCCGATGCCGAGGAGGGCGAGCATGAACAGCCAGTCGGTCCAGCCCTTGCCGGCGATGTCGTGGAAGAACGACTGTAGGGGGCCGGCGGAGACGCCGGACAGGAAGCCTTTGGTGGGGGAGCCGCCGTCGGTCCAGCCTTTGCCGGAGGCGGTGGCGTAGTGCCAGCCGAAGGTCTTGTCGAGGAAGGCCCACAGGAAGATGAAGCCGGTGGCGATCCGCAGGACGGCCAGGGACTTGGCGGCTGCCCCGGTGGTCGTGGTGACGGCCGTCGTGCCGTCCTGGTGGTCGGCGGCGGGCGCCTTGAGCCAGACAGGGAGGTGGATTCCCGTGTGCTGCCGGGTGGTGGGGTGGACGGCCATGACGGCTCCCTGGTGGGTGGTGTGTCGTTCGGTGACGTGATGACTGTCCCGCGGGGCGGGTGGGTGGCGCTGGGGGCCTGCGGCCCGCATCCGCGGGGCCGACCGGCCCTTCCTCCGGGCCCGCCAGGACCCGCGACCGCACGGCGGCCTACAACGCGGATATCGGCACGGCCGACTGGGCACGGGCCGACGCCCGATGGGGGAACCGGTACGTGCGACCATCGGTGCTGGTCCGGGCCCGGCGCCGCTGAGTACGGTGGTGCTGCCTTTCCGACCGCCGGGCCAGGAGATTCCGCGTGAGCTTCACGGTGCTTGCCGTTCTGTCCCTGGCCGCTCTGCTCGGTCCGCTGCTCGCACTGCCGAAGAAGTGGCATCTGCCCGTGGTGCTGGGGGAGTTGGCGGCCGGGGTGCTTCTCGGGCCGACGGTGATCGGCTATCTCGACGCCGGTGACCGGACGTTCACCTTCCTCGCGGACATCGGATTCGCCCTCATCATGTTCGTCGCGGGGGCCAGGGTTCCCGTACGCGGCACGCAGCTGCGGGCCGGGCTGACCATCGGGGTCGTCCGCGCCGCGGCCGTAGGGCTGTTGGCGGTCGCGCCCGCGTACGCTCTCGCCCGGGGCTTCGGCACCGGGCACACCGCCCTCTACACGGTGCTGATGGCGTCCTCGTCGGCGGCGCTGATCCTGCCGATCGTCGACTCGCTGTCGCTCGGCGGCCGGCACATCGTGGAGATGCTGCCGCAGGTCGCCGTCGCCGACACCGCGTGCATCATCGCACTGCCCCTGGTGATCGACCCGCGGCACGCGGCGCGGGCTGCCCTCGGCGCGCTCGCGGTGACGGTCTGCGCCGCCGTGCTGTTCCTGGTGCTGCGCCGCCTGGAACGTGACGGGTACCGGCGGCGGTTGCACCGGCTGTCCGAAGAACGGCGGTTCGCACTGGAACTGCGGATCAGCCTCATCGTGCTCTTCGCGCTGGCTGCCCTCGCCGTACGCACCCACGTCTCGATCATGCTGGCCGGCTTCTCCTTCGGCCTGGTGGTCTCGGCGATCGGCGAACCGCGGCGTCTGGCGAAGCAGTTGTTCGCGTTCACCGAGGGTTTTCTCGGTCCCTTGTTCTTCGTGTGGTTGGGCGCTTCCCTGGATCTGCGTGCCTTGGGCCACCACCCCGCCTTCGCGGGACTCGGCGCGGCTCTGGGGGCGGGCGCGGTCGCCGTGCACGCCGCGATGCGGATCACCGGGCAGCCCTTCGCCGTGGGTGTCCTCACCTCGGCCCAGCTCGGTGTGCCCGTGGCCGCGGCGGCGCTGGGCACGCAGCTGCACCTGCTCGAGCCAGGGGAGGCCGCGGCCTTGATGTTCGGGGCACTGGTGACCGTCGCGGCCACCACCCTCGCGACATCCCTCACCGGCCCGCGACAACCGGACGACGCTTCGGCGGCGTCGGCGCGGGCGGGATCCTGACGACGGCCGCCGGCACGGTGACGACGGGGCAGCCCGCCTTGGTGAGGCAGTCACGCGCGACGGGGCCAAGCCGCGGGTCGCCGTCGTCCGGGACCGTGCGGCGGCCGAGCGCCAGGAGCTCCGCGGCCGGCGCGTACCGCAGGAGCGTCGGCACCGGCCGGCCCCGGACCAGGACCGGTCGCACCTCGATGTGCAGATCCGCGGTCCCGGCGGTGCGCAGGGCTGTGTCCAGCACCAGCCGGGCGGCCCGGAGGTCGTCCTCCTCCGTGGGAACTCCCGCCGCCGGGGCGTAGGGCGCGCGGAGGGCGCCGGACGGTTGCCACGCGTGGACGACGATCAGCGGCACCCGCGCGGCACTTGCCAGCTCCGCCGCCCAGCGCAACGCCGCCTGCGACGAACGTGATCCGCTGATCCCCACGACGATGGGGCCCGCGGTGCTGTCCTCGGACATCACGGCCTCCCGATGCTCTTTCCTCCACGGTGCCGCTGTCCGGGGCGCCGGGCGATGGGCCGACCGGCCCATCCACGGTTCGGTTCGGCCCTCCACGAGCGCATCACTCCTGCGGATGATGGCGGCCGGGCGGCTGACGGCGGCCGAACTGGTCACCCACACCTTCGAATTGGACGCGATGGAGGAGGCGTACGACATCTTCGGCCGCGCCGCCGACACCGCCGCGCTGAAGGTCGTCCTCGGCGGCAAGCACCACGACGCGGTGCTGCCCACGACGGCGTGACCGCCAGGGGAGAGGCGGTTCGCGCCCGGGCCGGGGGACTGGACCGAACGGCCCTGCCCGGAACGGCGCACGGCGCGTGAGGATGGCGCTGAACGGCGCGTATGTCCGCTTTCGTGGGTTCGCGCCATGACGACTCGAGGTGGTGTCAGCGATGACGAATCCGGTACTGGTGGGGATCGACGGTTCCCCGCAGAGCTTCGTGGCCGCGCGCTGGGCCGGACGGGAGGCGGCGGCCCGCGGTCTTCCCGTTCTGCTGCTCAACGTCTGGCAGGCGCCGGCCGGCAACGTGCAGTTCTCGCCCGACCCCGAGGGGCTCCGTTTCTGGGAGGAGACCAGGGTCCGCGAGGCCGGAAAGGAACTCACCGACCTCCATCCGGGGCTGAGTGTCTCGGCGCGGCAGGAGAGCGGCCCACCGATGAGCGTCCTGCTGGAAGCGGCCGCCGGTGCCGAGCTGACGGTCCTCGGCTCGCGCGGCCTCGGCGCGGTGCGCGGCTTCTTCCAGGGCTCGGTGGGCCTGCACCTGGCGGCACGGTCCGACCGTCCCGTGGTGACGGTCCGGGGCGGCGCCGGCGCGGACATCGGGCAGATGGACACGGTGGACAGGGACGTGGTGCTGGCCCTCGACCTCGACCGGCCATGCGGTCCGCTCATCGCGTTCGCCCTCGAATCGGCCGCCGCGCGGCACGCCGCCGTCCACGCCGTCCACATCTGGGACGTCCACCGGATGTACGGGTACGCGGCTCCGTCGCTCGACCCGGAACTGGCGCGCGAGCTGCGCGAGGAACGCAGCCGGCTCCTGGCGACGACGCTCGCTCCGTGGCGACGCCACTTCCCCGGCGTCGTCCTGCGCGAGAGCGTGATCGCCGGTCCGGTCGCGCAGTCGCTGGTCGCGGTGGCCGACCGGGCGGGCGTGCTGGCCGTCGGCCGCCGCAGGACGCATCCGGCGGGCGCCGTCCGGATCGGTCCGGTGGCGCACGCGGCCCTGCACCACGCCGCGTGCCCCGTCGCGGTGGTCCCGCACGACTGACCTCCTCGGTCTGTACCGCATGCACCGCCGAAAGGGGGCTCCGCGACTGCGCGGAGCCCCCTTCTCGCAGGGATGACGGATCAGGCGGGCCAGGTCCAGTCGGTGACCTCGGGCAGGTCCGTGCCGTGTTCGCGGATCCAGTCGTGGTGGCGCAGCCGGGTGTCCTCCATCAGCTGGCGGACCGGGGCGGCCGGTACGGCCAGGCCCGGGACGCGGTCGATGACGTCCATGACGAGGCGGTAGCGGTCCAGGTCGTTGCGGACGACCATGTCGAAGGGCGTGGTCGTGGTGCCGATCTCCTTGTACCCGCGCACGTGCAGATTGCGGTGCCCGGTGCGGCGGTAGGCGAGGCGGTGGATCAGCCAGGGGTAGCCGTGGTAGGCGAAGATCACCGGCTTGTCGGCGGTGAACAGGGCGTCGTACTCGGCGTCGGACATGCCATGCGGGTGCTCGTCCTTGGGCAGCAGCCGCGCGAGGTCGACGACGTTGACGACACGTACCGCGAGATTCGGCAGGTGTTCGCGCAGCAGCGCCGCCGCCGCGAGGGTCTCCTGGGTGGGGACGTCGCCGGCGCAGGCCAGCACGACATCGGGTTCGGTGTGCCCGTCCTCGGAGCCGGCCCACTCCCAGATGCCCGCCCCGCGGGCGCAGTGGGCGCGGGCGGCGTCCATGTCGAGCCAGTCGAAGCACGGCTGCTTGCCCGCGACGACGACGTTCACGTAGTCCTTGGAACGCAGCACGTGATCGGCCACCGAGAGCAGGGTGTTGGTGTCCGGCGGCAGGTAGACGCGGACCACCTCGGGCGCCTTGTTGAGAACGTGATCGACGAAGCCGGGGTCCTGGTGCGAGAAGCCGTTGTGGTCCTGCCGCCAGACGTGCGAGGTGAGCAGGTAGTTGAGGGAGGCGAGGGGCCGGCGCCACGGCAGCTTGCGGGTGGTGCGCAGCCACTTGATGTGCTGGTTGGCCATCGAGTCGACGATGTGCACGAACGCCTCGTAGCAGGAGAACAGTCCGTGACGGCCCGTCAGGAGGTAGCCCTCCAGCCACCCTTGGCAGGTGTGCTCGGACAGGATCTCCATCACCCGGCCGTGCGGGTCGAGATGCTCGTCGACGTCCAGGGTCCGCGCCTGCCACGCCTTGCCCGACGCCTCGAACACCGCCTGGAGCCGGTTGGAGGCGGTCTCGTCCGGGCCGACCAGCCGGAAGTCGCGACGCTCCGCGGTGTCGGCCATGACCTGTTCCAGCAGGTCGCCGAGGACGCGCGTGGGCTCGTGCAGCGTCGTGCCGGGCTTGTCGACCGGTACGGCGAAGCGGCCGAGGTCCGGCAGGGGCAGGTCGCGCAGCAGCAGACCGCCGTTGGCGTGCGGATTCGCGCCGAGCCGCCGCTCGCCCTCCGGCACGCACTCCAGCACCTGGGGGCGCGGGCGTCCTTCGTGGTCGAAGAGTTCGTCGATCCGGTACGAGCGCAGCCACTCCTCCAACTGCACCAGGTGTTCGGGGTTGTCACGGACCCCGGCGAGCGGCACCTGGTGGGCACGCCAAGTACCCTCCACCGGCAGCCCGTCGACCTCCGCCGGACCCGTCCAGCCCTTCGGGGTGCGCAGCACGATCATCGGCCAGTTCGGCCGCCGGTCGGCGCCGCCGCCGCGCGCGGCCCGCTGGAACGCGGCGATCCGGTCGAGCGCGGTGTCCATCGCGGCGGCCATCTCCCGGTGCACCGTCAGCGGGTCGTCGCCGGTGACATGGATCGGCTCGTGGCCGTAGCCGCGCATCAGCTCGTCCAGCTCCTCCTCGGGGAGCCGGGACAGCACGGTGGGGTTGGCGATCTTGTACCCGTTGAGGTGCAGGATCGGCAGGACGGCTCCGTCGTGGACGGGGTCGAGGAATTTGTTGGAGTGCCAGGAGGCCGCCAGCGGGCCGGTCTCCGCCTCGCCGTCGCCGATGACGCAGGCGACGACCAGGTCCGGGTTGTCGAACGCGGCACCGTAGGCGTGCGACAGCGCGTATCCCAGCTCGCCGCCCTCGTGGATCGACCCCGGCGTCTCCGGCGCGACATGGCTGGGCACACCACCGGGGAAGGAGAACTGCCGGAAGAGCTGAGCCATGCCGTCGGCGTCCCGGGTGATGTCGGGGTAGGTCTCCGAATAGGTGCCGTCCAGCCAGGAGTTGGCGAGGACGGCAGGCCCGCCGTGGCCGGGACCCCAGACGCAGATCGCGTCCAGGCCGCGGGACCTGATCACCCGGTTGAGGTGGGTGTGGACCAGGTTCAGGCCGGGGGAGGTGCCCCAGTGGCCGAGCAGCCGCGGCTTGATGTGCTCCGGGCGCAAGGGCTCGGTCAGCAGCGGATTGCCCATCAGATAGATCTGGCCGACCGCGAGATAGTTCGCAGCCCGCCAGTGGGCGTCCAGGGCGTGCAGCTCGTCGTCATCGAGGGCGCTGCCGGTCGGCGCCGTGCGGACGTCGGACATGTCTCTTCCTCCGTGGAGTCGAAGTCGTCGTCCCAGGTTGGGAGTTCATGCCGGCCACGGGATAGGGCCCTCCGGGCCCACCATCGGGACCATCGGCCTTCCCGCGCATCATGACCGGCCGACCGGCCCCCGGGCCGGTTCGGTCACCGGCCCGCAGAAGGGGCCGAACGGCCTGCGGCACCGACCCGGGCGGCCCCTGCGCCCGTCCGCGCGACGTCGCACCGTGGAGGTGGACCACCAAGCCGGGCACCAGGAGCCGAGGAGCAGGCCATGAAGCACCGCAAGGTCGGGAACGTGATGACGAGCGACGTCGTCAGCGTTCGTAACGGGACGTCCTTCAAAGAGGTCGCCGAACTGCTGGCGAAGCACCGCATCAGCGGCCTGCCCGTGGTCGACGAGGACGACAAGGTCCTCGGGGTGATCTCCGAGACCGATCTGATGTTCCGGCAGGCGGACCAGGACCTGAACGCCCCCAGGAAGCGGCCGCGGCTCACCCGCGCCGCCCGCAGGTCGGCGGCCAAGGCCCGGGCGCGCAGCGCCGGCGAGCTGATGTCCGCCCCGCCCGTCACCGTCCACGCCCACGAGTCCATCGCCCGGTCCGCCCGCACCATGGCCGAGCACCGGGTCGAGCGGCTTCCGGTGCTCGACGAGGAGGACCGGCTGGTCGGCATCGTGACCAGGCGCGACCTGCTCCAGGTGTTTCTGCGCCCGGACCGCGAGATCCGGGCCGAGGTGCTGGACGAGGTCATCGTGCGCGGCCTGCTGGAACCGGTCCACGCGGTGGGCGTATCGGTCACCGACGGCGTCGTCACCCTGGAGGGCCGGCTGGAACGGGCCACCGAGGTGTCGATCGCCGCGCAGATGACCGGCCAGATCGACGGCGTCGTGGGCGTCGTCAACAAGCTGACCTCCCGCTTCGACGACTCCCACATCAGCCCGACGCAGCCGCCCGCGATGCACGGCGTCGCCGACGACTGGCTGCGCAGGCTCTGACCCCGAAGCCCTCCCGAATCCCGCCCGACGCCCCGAACAGCCACCGAACGCGAACACCGAGGAACGGAACCGGCCATGAGAATCCCGACCACGACCGCACTCTTCGCGGCGCTGCCGCCTCCCGGACGGCAGCGCCTGGAGAGTCTGGCCAGGGACGTGTCCTTCCGCGCCGGCACCCGGATCTTCGAGGAGGGCGAGCGAGCGGACCGGTTCTGGGTCGTCCGCTCCGGCGCCGTCTCCCTCGACCTCCGGGTGCCGGGCCGCCACCCCGCCCCCGAGGTGGAGACGCTGCGCACCGGCGACCTGCTCGGCTGGTCCTGGCTCTTCCCGCCGTACTCCTGGCACCTGGGAGCGCAGGCGCAGAGCCTCGTACGGGCGCAGGAATTCGACGCCACCGTCGTACGGGCGCTGGCCGAGGCGGATCCGGTGTTCGGCCGGGCGCTGGCGATGCGCGTCGCCGAGATCGTCGGCCACCGCCTGCAGAGCGCCCGGGCCCGTCTGCTCGACATGTGAGCGCCGGCGGTTCCGGCCGACGCCGAAGTGAAGAAAGGGGACTCCTCATGACCGTCAGCCCGCACATCGTCAGTGACGTCATGACCCACACGGTGATCTCCGTGGGGCGCGACGCCCCGTTCAAGGAGATCGTCCGGGTGATGCAGCAGTGGAGCATCAGCGCCGTCCCGGTGGTGGCGGGCGAAGACCGGGTGGTCGGCCTCGTCTCCGAGGCCGACCTGCTGCCCAAGGAGGAGTTCCGCGACAGCGACCCCACCCGCCTGGAGCAGTTGCGGCGGCTCCCGGACATGGAGAAGGCCGGCGGAGTCACCGCGGGCGACCTGATGACGAGCCCCGCCGCCACGGTCGAAGCGGGCGACACCCTGGCGCACGCGGCACGGACCATGGCCCGGCGGCGGATCAAGCGGCTGCCGGTGGTCGACGGCGCGGGTCACCTCTGCGGCATCGTCAGCCGCGGCGACCTCCTCAAGGTCTTCCTGCGAGAGGACGACGACATCGCGGAGGAGGTACGACGGGAGACCATCGCGTACCTCTTCCCCGGAGAACCCCCGACCGTCGCCGTCACTGTCACCGAGGGCGTCGTGACGCTGACCGGACGGGTCCGTGACACCTCCCGCGTCCCCGCGGTCACCCGGCTCGTCCGCGCCGTCGAGGGCGTCGTCGACGTCCGCTGCGACCTCACCCCCGTCACCCACCGCCCCGGACCACCCGCCGTGGGACCGCAGTTCTGACTACGGCCGTCGCGACGCACGGCGTACGACGGATCCGGGCCGAGGCGCGGCGGCACGAGCAGCTGTCAGCAGCTGCCGTGCCGCCGCGCCACGCGCACACGCGGCGCCCTCGTGCCGCTCACCGCAGCCGGCGCAGGTACGGGTCGTGGGCCCGGCGGGGGAGGAGGCGGATACGGGCGTCGAGGGCGGTGGCGCCGTCGCGGCGGGCCAGCAGCGGGTTGATGTCGGCCTCGGCGAGTTCCGGCAGGTCGCAGGCCATGGTGGACAGTCGCAGCAGCAGCTGTTCGAGACTTTCCAGGTCCGCGGTCGGGCCGCCGCGGTAGCCGAAGAGGAGCGGCGCGCAGCGCGGCGAGACGATCAGGTCGTGGACGTCCTGGTCGGTCAGCGGCGCCAGCCGGCCGGCGTGGTCGGCGAGCAGTTCCGTGGCGGTGCCGCCCAGGCCGAAGAGGACCAGGGGGCCGAAGACCTCGTCCTGGACGACGCCGGCGACCAGTTCGGTGCCGCGCCCGGCCATCGGCTGGACGAGGACACCGGTCATGACGTCGCCGAAGCGGGCGGCCAGGTCGCGGTGGGCGGCCCGGACCGCGTCCTCCCCGGCCAGGTCCAGCAGGACGGCGCCCTGGTCGCTCTTGTGCAGCAGCCCCGGCCAGTACGCCTTGAGCGTCACCCGCCCGCCCGGTGCCGCGAGCCGGGCGGCGGCCTTGACCGCGGCCTGTTCGTCCTCGCACCACGCCCAGGGCTGCTGCCGTATGCCGTAGGCGTCCAGCAGCGTCGCGCACCGCGCCGGATCGAGCCAGCCGCCCTCCGGATACGTGGCGAGGTAGGCGTCGACCAGGGCGCGGGCGGCGGCCGGGTCGGTGCCGGTCGGCGCGGGGACGGTGCCCGGGGGCCGCCTGAGCCAGCGGGAGCGGGCGGCGGCATGGGCCAGCGCGCGGGCCGCCGACCGCGGGTCGGCGTACGCGGGTACGGCGGTGTCGCCGCCGGTGCGCAGCAGACGTACGGACTCGGCCTGGTCGAGCAGGACGGCGGCCATCGGGCGCCGCCGCCAGTCGGGCCGGTCCGACGGTTCCTCCAGCGGAGCGAGGGCGCGGAGCAGATCGTCGCCCGTCGCCTCGGTCAGGGCGGTGGGCACCAGGGCGACCAGGACGGCGTCGACGCAGCCGTGACCGCTGATCAATTCGACGCAGGCGCGCAACGCGTCGCTGTCGACCGCCGCCGTGGCGTCCACCGGATTGGCCACGCTCGCCCCTTCGGGCAGCACCGCGGCGAGCGCCGCGGTCAGACCCGCGGGCAGCTCGGGCACCGACAGTCCGGCCTCGGCGCAGGCGTCGGCGGCGAGTACGGTCGCGCCGCCCGCGTTGGAGATCACCGCCACCCGAGTGCCGGAGGGCAGCGGCTGCGCGTGCAACAGGGCGGCGGTGTCGAGCAGTTCGGCGACGGTGGTGGTGGCGGTGATCCCGGCCTGGGCGAAGAGCGCTTGCCGGGTCATGGTCGGCGCGGCCGCCGCGGCGGTGTGCGAGGCGGCGGCGCGCCGGCCGGCCTGCGAACGGCCCGCGTCCACGGTCAGCACCGGCATCCGCCGGGCCACCCGCCGCGCGGTACGGGAGAACGCGCGCGGATTGCCGAACGACTCGACGTGCAGCACCGCGAGATCGGTGACCCCGTCGCCCTCCCACCACTGGAGCAGGTCGTTGCCGCTGACGTCGTACTTGTCGCCGAGCGACACGAAGGACGACACCCCGATCCCCAGCCGGGCCAGTCCGCTGAGCAGCGCGATGCCCACACCGCCCGACTGCACGGCCACGCCCGCGGAACCCGGCAGCGGGCGGTGCGCGGCGAAAGTGGCGTCCAGCCGGGCGGTCTCGTCGGTGTTGGCGACGCCGAGGCAGTTCGGGCCGACCAGCCGCATGCCGTAGCGGCGTACGGCGGCCATGAGCGCCGCGGCCTGCCGGGCGCCGAGTCCGGAGGTGAGCACCACGAGGGCACGCACCCCGGTCCTGCCGCACTGCTCGGCGACCTCCGGCACCGCGTCGGCGGGCACGGCCAGTACGGCCAGCTCCGGCGGGTGCGGCAGATCGGCGACCGAGGGGTAGCAGGGCGTACGGACGATGGAGTGGGCGTGCGGATTCACGGCGTACAGGCGCCCCGTGAAGCCCGCACGGCGCAGATTCACCAGCACCGCGCGGCCGACGGACCCCGGCTTCGTGCCGGCGCCGACGACCGCGATCGACGCCGGTCGCAGCAGCGCGCGCAGACTGGCGGCATCCGCGGTACTGCCCCGTTCGGCAACGGCGTCGAGATACCGCTCGCCGGCGTCGGAGCCGACGTCGAGGGCGATGGTGCAGCGCACGTCGGATCCCGCGAAGCGGCGGGCGACCGGCAGCCCGAGGTCGGTGAAGACCTCCAGCACCGCGTGGTTGGCGACGAGCGCGTCCGCGGTGAAGGCGGTGATGCCCTCGGCGCGGGCGGCGTGCACCAAGTGCTCCACCAGCAGCGTGCCCACCCCCACGCGGTGGAAGTCGTCCGCCACCGCGAGCGCGATCTCGGCGCTGCCGCGGTCCTCGCCGGTCTCGTACCCGGCGACTCCGACGACCGTGCCCTCATGGCGGGCCAGCAGCGCGCGGTGACCCGGCCGCCACGGCGCGCAATCGCGCTCGGCGGCCTCCGCCGCCCCGGTGCGGCTGGTCCCGAGGAACCGCATACGGCGGTACTCGGCCGACATCCGGTCGTACAGCCGCAGCACCTGCTCGTGGTCACCGGGTCCCGCGGATCGGATCTCGACGGTCCTGCCGTCGGTGAGCAGGGCGTACGCGGGGGCGGTACGGTCGGCGGTCTCGGTCATGGCTGTCCCCTTCTCACGTCCCACGTCGCGCGTCCCACGTCGCGCGTCCCGCGGGAACCCGGCTCGGATTCGTCTCCACGATCCGGCGGTCCGCGGGCGGCGCGCTGGGGCTGGTCGGGGTGGGAGAAGGGGGCCGACCGGCCCTGTCGGACGCATGCGTCCGGCGCCGGCGGGCCTGCCGTTCAGTCGGCGGCCGGCAGCGAGGCGGGCGCGGGCCGGATCAGGGTGCCGGTGGTGCCGAGCAGGATGCCGAGCGCGTTGTCGACCGGACCGACGGCCGCGAGTTCCCCGGTGCGGGTGACGAAGTCGGCGGCGACCGCGGCGCGGGCGATCACCGCTTCCGGCAGGCGCGTACCGGACAGCTCGTCCGGCGTCAGCCGCAGCAGCGGCCGGGGGCGGCCGTGACCGGACTCGGCGAACAGATGCGTGGCGCTGGTGAGGAACAGCAGGATGTCCGCGTCGAGTTCGACGGCCAGCAGCGCCGCGGTGCGGTCCGGGTCGACCGTGACCGGCACGGTGCGCAGCCGGGCCGTGCCGCGCTCGCGCACGACGGGAATGCCGCCGCCGCAGACCACGACGGTGCCGTCGGCCAGCAGTTCGCGGACGACCTGGGCCTCGGGCACGGCCTGGGGGCGCACGAGGGGCCGGTCCGGCCGGTGCACCAGCGGGTCATGGGCGCCGACCTGGGCGTGGGTGACGAGCGCGACCACGGTACGGCCCGCGAGCAGCGCGTCCAGGGCGCGCACCAGCCGGGAACCCGTCGCGGCCTGCGTCTCGACGGGGCCGCCGTGGACGACGACGATCTCGTGGCCCGCCTGCGGGAGTTCGGCGAGCGAGGCGGCGGCCAGGTCGACGGCGATGTCGTCGCCCTCGGTGAACGTGTCGGTGTCGATGCTGACGACGATGCGCATACGGGATCTCCTCGGGACGGGCGGGACTCCCGGGGGCGCGTATCGCCGTGGCGTCCCGCCACGGTCCACGGTCCCGCCCGCGCGCCCGGCCGTCGTGGGGCCCGAAGGCCCTGCAAGAGGGCCGGTCGGCCCATCCGCGGGCGTCCGACGGCCCTGCCGCCGCGGAGGCGGCCGCAGCAGGATCGAGGTGACGGTTACCGGCTCGGTGAGAGGGATGACCTGTGATGACCGTGACCTCAGGATTTCGCGTCGACGCCGCGGCGGACCCGTGGCGCGCCCTGCGCGGACAGCGGTGGCGCGACCAGGTCGACGTCCGCGACTTCATTCAGGCCAACTACACGCCGTACGAAGGCGACAGCGCCTTCCTGACCGGGCCGACCGCCCGTACGGCCGCGGTGTGGTCGAAGGTCGCGGCGCTGTTCCCCGAGGAACGCCGCCGGGGCATCCTCGACGTCGACGCGGCCACCCCGTCCACCATCACCTCGCACAAGCCGGGCTGGATCGACCGCGACCGCGAACTGATCGTCGGCCTCCAGACCGACGCGCCGCTCAAGCGGGCCATCATGCCGGGCGGCGGCCTGCGGATGGTGGAGAACGGCCTGCGGGCGTACGGCTACGAGCCCGACCCCTTCGTCACGCGCGTCTTCGGCACCTACCGCAAGACCCACAACGACGGGGTCTTCGACGCCTACACCCCCGAAATGCGCCGCGCCCGCAAGGCCGGCGTGATCACCGGGCTGCCCGACGCGTACGGCCGCGGCCGGATCATCGGCGACTACCGCCGTGTCGCGCTCTACGGCACCGCCCGCCTCACCGAGGCCAAGCGGGCCGAGCGCGCCCGGCTGGACGAGGCGCCGTCCACGGCCGACGTGATCCGCGACCGGGAGGAACTGGCCGAACAGATCCGCGCGCTCGGCGAGTTGACGGAGATGGCCGCCACCTACGGCTGCGACGTGACCCGGCCCGCCGGCACCGCGCGCGAGGCGGTGCAGTGGCTCTACCTCGGCTATCTGGCCGCGGTGAAGGAGCAGAACGGCGCGGCGATGTCGCTGGGCCGGACCTCCACCTTCCTGGACGTCTACCTCCAGCGCGACCTCGACGCCGGACTCCTCGACGAGAGCGGGGCGCAGGAGCTGATCGACGACTTCGTGATCAAGCTGCGGATCGTCCGCTTCCTGCGCACCCCCGAGTACGACGCGCTGTTCTCCGGCGACCCGACGTGGGTGACCGAGTCCATCGGCGGGATCGGCGAGGACGGCCGGCCGCTGGTCACCAGGACGTCCTTCCGCTTCCTCCAGACGCTGTACAACCTCGGCCCGGCTCCCGAGCCCAATCTGACGGTGCTCTGGTCGCCCCGGCTGCCCGACGGCTTCAAGCGCTTCTGCGCCCAGGTCTCCATCGACACCAGCTCCATCCAGTACGAGTCCGACGAGCTGATGCGGCCCCGCACCGGGGACGACACCGCGATCGCGTGCTGCGTCTCGGCGATGGCGGTCGGCGAGCAGATGCAGTTCTTCGGTGCCCGGGTCAATCTCGCCAAGGCCCTGCTGTACGCGATCAACGGCGGCCGGGACGAAATGACGGGTGATCAAATCGCCCCCGCCGCACCTCCGTTGACCGGCGACTACCTCAACTACGAGGAGCTGTCGGCCGCGTACGACCGCACGCTCGACTGGCTCGCCGCCACATACGTCAACGCGCTCAACGTCATCCACTTCATGCACGACAAGTACGCCTACGAGCGGCTGGAGATGGCGCTGCACGACTATCCGGTGCACCGCTTCATGGCCTGCGGCATCGCGGGCCTGTCGGTGGCCGCCGA
This sequence comes from Actinacidiphila alni, assembly GCF_900112845.1. Classification (GTDB taxonomy): domain Bacteria; phylum Actinomycetota; class Actinomycetes; order Streptomycetales; family Streptomycetaceae; genus Actinacidiphila; species Actinacidiphila alni. Next base: position 184,790 of record NZ_FONG01000011.1, on the reverse strand, counting down.
CAGCCTGTCGGCCGTGAAGTACGGCCGGGTGAAGGTGATCAGGGACGCCACCGGCCTCGCCGTGGACTACGAGACCGACGGCGACTGGCCCGCGTACGGCAACAACGACGACCGCGCCGACGCCATCGCGACCGGCCTCGTCGACTCGTTCATGGCCAAGATCGCGCGGCACCCGACCTACCGGAACGCCGAGCACACCCAGTCGGTGCTCACCATCACCTCCAACGTGGTCTACGGCAAGCACACCGGCAACACCCCCGACGGGCGCCGCGCCGGACAGCCCTTCGCGCCGGGCGCCAACCCGATGAACGGCCGCGACCGGCACGGCATGGCCGCGTCCGCGCTGTCGGTGGCGAAGATCCCGTACGACCGGGCCCGGGACGGCATCTCGCTGACGTCCACCATCACGCCGGAAGGGCTCGGCCACGACCCGGCCGTACGGGCGGGCAATCTGGTCGGCATCCTCGACGCGTACACCGCCGCCGGCGGCTTCCACCTCAATGTCAACGTCCTGGACCGGGCCACCCTCGAGGACGCCATGGCACACCCCGAGACGTACCCGGACCTGACCATCCGGGTCTCCGGATACGCCGTCAACTTCGTGCGCCTCACGCGCGAGCAGCAGCTCGACGTCATCAGCCGCACCTTCCACGGTTCGCGGTGACCCGATGACGACCACCGGCCGCACGCACTCCTGGGACCTGTCCACCGGCGTGGACGGGCCCGGGACCCGGTTCGTGCTGTTCCTCAGCGGCTGCCCGCTGAGATGCCTGTACTGCGCCAACCCCGACACCTGGCACATGCGCGACGGCCGGCAGGTCACCGCCGACGAGGTCATGGCGGAGATCGCGACCTACCGCCCCTTCCTGGAGACCGCCGGGGGCGGGGTGACGGTGACCGGCGGCGAGCCGCTGCTCCAGCCCGCCTTCACCGCCGAGATCCTCCACCGCTGCCGTGAACTCGGCCTGCACACCGCCCTGGACACCTCGGGCTTCCTGGGCGCGCGGGCCACCGACGCGATGCTGGCCGACACGAGTCTGGTCCTGCTGGACATCAAGTCCTTCGACATCGCGACCTACCGCCGCCTCACCGGCGGCGCACTGTCACCGACGCTCGGCTTCGCCACCCGCCTGGACCGCCTCGGGGTGCCCGTCCGTATCCGCTACGTCCTCGTCCCCGGCTGGACCGACGACGAGGCGGCGGTCGACGGCCTGGCCGCCTTCGCCGCGGGACTCGGCAATGTCGAAGCCGTCGACATCCTGCCCTTCCACAAGCTCGGCGCCCCCAAGTACGAGGCCCTGGGCCTGCCGTTCCCGCTGCGCGACACGCCGGTGCCCGACGCCGCGCTCGTCGAGCGCGTCCGACGGCAGTTCCGCGACCGCGGTCTGACCGCGGTGTGACGGCCACGCCGGCGGGCGCGGGGGCGGGGCCGGTCGGCCCCCGGGAAGGGCCCGGCGGCCTCTGCGCCGCGGTCACCACAAAGCTCAGCCTGGAGAGGGACAACCAAGGAGGTGGCGTCATGACCCGTACGGTCGTGGCCGGTGTGGACGGCTCACGGGAGAGCGTGGCCGCGGCCGACTGGGCCGCCCGCGAGGCGCTGCTGCGCGGGCTGCCGCTGCGGCTGGTGCACGCCTGGGAGTGGCCGCCCTACGACGACGGCTCCGCGAGCGGGACGGCGTCGGCCGATCCGCAGCGGCACTGGGCCGAGCGGATACCGCGCGAGGCCCGGTCCGCGCTGCTGGCGCGCTACCCGGGGCTGACGGTCACGGCTGACCAGATCGCCGCCGCCCCGGCCGCGGCGCTGCTGTCCGCGGTGGCCGACGCCGAGCTGCTGGTGCTCGGTTCGCACGGCAGGAGCGGCGTCGAGCACCTGCTGGCCGGGTCCGTGGCACTGGCGGTCGTGGCGCGCGCGACCCGGCCCGTGGTCCTCGTCCGGGCCGGGACGACGGCGAAGGACGGGCCGTACGGCGACGTCGTCCTCGGTCTCGACCTGGTCCGGCCCAGCGAAGCCGTGCTCGGCTTCGCCTTCGACGCCGCGGCCCGCCGCGGGGCCGTGCTCCATGTCGTGCACGGCTGGAATCCGCCGTCGGCGTACGGCTACGCGCCGGCCGCCGTCGCCCCCGATCTGGGCGCCGAAATGGCCGGCTACGAGAGCGACGCGCTCGCTCGGGCGCTGGCGCCCTGGCGGGAGAAGTTCCCCGAGCTGGACATCGTGCCCGAGGCCGTGATCGGCTCCGCGGCCGGCCATCTCGTCGAGGCCGCGTCCGACGCGTCGCTGGTGGTGCTCGGCCGCCGGCCCCGCCCCATCGCCCCGGGCCCGCGCATCGGCTCCGTGTCCCGTGCCGTACTGCACCGGGTCACGGCTCCGGTCGCCGTCGTCCCGCACGAGTGAACCCACGGGCGACCGCACGCGGCTGCGCCGGATTCCCCTTCCACAGGACCGAATTCCCCAAGGAGGCATCGTCATGAAAGCCGCTGTTGTCCGCGCCTTCGGTGAACCGCTGGTCATCGAGGAGCGTCCCGATCCCGAACCCGGCCCGGGCCAGGTACTGATCCGGGTGGAGGCGTCCGGGCTGTGCCACACCGACATCCACGCCGCCCACGGGGACTGGCCCGTCAAGCCTCGGCCGCCGTTCGTGCCCGGCCACGAAGGTGTCGGCGTCGTCGAGCGGCTCGGCGAGGGGGTCGAGCGCCTGGCGGTCGGTCAGCGCGTCGCCGTGCCGTGGCTCGGCAGCGCGTGCGGGCGGTGCGAGCACTGTCTGTCGGGCTGGGAGACCCTCTGCGAGAGCCAGGTCAACACCGGCTACGGCTGTGACGGCGGCTTCGCCGAGAAGATGCTCGCGCGGGCGGACTTCGCCCAGGCCGTGCCGGACGGCATCACCCCGAGCGACGCGGCGCCGCTGACCTGCGCCGGCGTCACCACCTACAAGGCGCTCAAGGTCGCCGGTGTCCGGCCGTCCCAACTCGTCGCGATCTCCGGCGTCGGCGGCCTCGGCCACCTCGCCGTGCAGTACGCGAAGATCGCCGGTGCCACCGTCGCCGCGATCGACGTCACCGACGAGAAGCTCGAACTCGCCTCGGCGCTCGGCGCCGACCTGCTGATCGACGCCCGCAAGGACGACCCGGCGGAGGTCCTCAAGCGGCACGGCGGCGCCCACGCCGCGATCGCGCTGGCCGTCAACGAGTCGGCCTTCGTCGCCGCGTACGGAGGTCTGCGCCGCGGCGGCAAGCTCGTGATGGTCGCGCTGCCCGCCCACGGCACCATCGCCGTGCCGATCTTCGACACCGTACTGAACGGCACCTCGGTCATCGGCTCCATCGTCGGCACCCGCCAGGACCTCGCCGAGGTCTACCGGTTGCACGCCGCCGGCCGTACCCGCGTCATCCGGCAGACCCGTCCGCTCGACTCGGTCAACGAGTCGATCGACGAGGTCCTGCGCGCACAGATTCCGGCCCGGATCGTCTTCGAGATGTGAGCTTGGAGAGGTGGGAGGACCCGTCATGGCCCGCTACGTGTACGAATTCGCCGACGGCGGCCGGGAGATGGCCGGCCTTCTCGGCGGCAAGGGCGCCAACCTCGCCGAGATGACCCGGCTCGGTCTGCCGGTGCCGCCCGGGTTCACCGTCACCACCGAGGCGTGCCGGGCCTATCTGGCCTCCGGAACCGTGCCCGACGGTCTCGACGACGAGGTGGCGGAGCATCTGCGGGCGCTGGAGGAGCGGATGGGACGACGGCTCGGCCGGCCCGAGGACCCGCTGCTGGTGTCGGTGCGCTCCGGGGGCCGGTTCTCGATGCCCGGCATGATGGAGACCGTCCTGGACATCGGGCTCAACGACGCCTCCGTGCTCGGCCTGGCCCGGATGTCCGGGCGGGAGCACTTCGCCTGGGACTCCTACCGGCGCCTGATCCAGATGTTCGGCACCACGGTGATGGGCGTGGACGGCGACCTCTTCGGGAAGGCCCTCGCCCAGCACCCCGATCCCGGTGAACTCCCGCTGGTCGTCGCCGAGTTCAAAGCCGTCGTGCGCGAGGCGACCGGCGAGGACTTCCCGCAGGACCCCGCGGACCAGCTGCGTCGGGCGATCCGGGCCGTCTTCGCGTCCTGGAACGGCGAGCGGGCCCGCCTCTACCGCCGCCGTGAGCACATTCCCGACGACCTCGGCACCGCCGTCACGGTGCAGGCCATGGTCTACGGCAACCTCGGCCGCGACTCCGGCAGCGGCGTCGCCTTCACCCGCGATCCGGCCACCGGCCGGCCCGGCGTCTACGGCGACTACCTGCCCGACGCCCAAGGAGAGGATGTCGTCGCCGGAGTGCGCAACGCCCTGCCGCTCCAGGACCTGGAGTGGCTGGACCCCACCGCCTACATGGAACTGCGCGACTACATGCGCATCCTGGAGGAGCACTACCGGGACCTGTGCGACATCGAGTTCACGATCGAGCGCCGCAAACTGTGGATGCTCCAGACCCGGGTCGGCAAGCGCACCGCCGAGGCCGCCTTCCGGGTCGCCGCACAGCTCGCCGACGACGGGACGCTCACCGAGAACGAAGCCCTGGGCCGGGTCGACGGGCGGCAGCTCGCCCAGCTGATGTTCCCGCGCTTCGACGACACCGCGGCAGGACCGCCGCTGGCCCGCGGCATCCCCGCTTCGCCGGGCGCGGCCGTCGGAGCCGTGGTGTTCGACTCCGCCGAGGCGGTCCGCCGGGCGGCCGCGGGGGAGAAGGCCGTCCTCGTACGGCGCGAGACCACCCCCGACGACCTGCCCGGCATGGTCGCCGCGCAGGCGGTCCTCACCAGCCGCGGCGGCAAGACCAGCCACGCGGCCGTGGTGGCAAGGGGTATGGGCAAGACCTGCGTCTGCGGGGCCGAAGCGATCACGGTCGACCCGCGGGCCCGGCACTTCACCCTCGCCGACGGGACGGTCGTCGAGGAGGGCACGGTCGTATCCGTCGACGGCACGGCCGGTACCGTCCACCTGGGCGAGCTGCCGCTCGCGCCGTCGACCGTGATGCGGTACTTCGAGACCGGCGAGTGCCGGTCCGAGCTGTCACGGGCCGTCGACCGCTTCATGCGGCGCGCCGACGCGCTGCGCCGGATGGAGGTCAGGGCCAACGCCGACACCCCCGAGGACGCCGAGCGGGCGCGCCGCTTCGGTGCGCGCGGCATCGGCCTGTGCCGTACCGAGCACATGTTCCTCGGCGAACGGCGCCCACTGGTCGAGACGATGATCCTCGCGGAGAACGACGCCGAGCGGGAACGGGCGCTGGCCGCGCTGCTGCCGCTGCAGCGCACCGACTTCACAGGCATCCTCGCCGCGATGGACGGACTGCCCGTCACCATCCGGCTGCTGGACCCGCCGCTGCACGAATTCCTCCCGGACCGCACCGAGCTGGCCGTCCGGATCGCCACGGCCCGGGCCCTGGGACAGCACCCCGACCCCCATGACGTACGGCTCCTGGCGGCCGTCGAGCGCACGCACGAGCAGAATCCGATGCTCGGCCTGCGCGGCGTACGGCTCGGCCTGACCGTGCCGGGCCTCACCGCGATGCAGGTGCGCGCGATCGGGGAAGCGGTGGCGGAACGCAAGCGGGCCGGCGGCGACCCGCGCGCGGAGATCATGGTGCCGCTCACGGCGGCGGTCCGCGAACTGCGGATCGTCCGCGCGGAGGTCGAGCAGGTGCTCGCCGACGTGTCCAGCGAGACCGGCGTGGACATCAACTGCCCGATCGGCACGATGATCGAGCTGCCGCGGGCCGCCCTCACCGCGGGCGCCATCGCGGAAACGGCCGACTTCTTCTCCTTCGGCACCAACGACCTCACCCAGACCACCTGGGGCTTCTCCCGCGACGACGTCGAGGCCGCCTTCTTCACCACCTACCTCGACCGGCGCATCTTCGCCGCCTCACCCTTCGAGAGTCTCGACGAGGACGGCGTGGGCCGCCTCCTGAGCCTCGCCGTCACCGAGGGCCGCGCCGCCCACCCCGGCCTGACCACCGGCGTCTGCGGCGAACACGGCGGCGACCCCGACTCCCTCCACTTCTTCCACCGGGCCGGCATCGACTACGTCTCCTGCTCACCCTTCCGCGTCCCGGTCGCCCGTCTTGAGGCGGGCCGCGCGGCCCTCGCGGACCAGTAGGGACCGGGCATCCGGATCAGGTACGTCCCGCGGTGTCCGGTGACGGTGACGGTGACGGTGCCTACGACGGCGATCGCGGAGCGGGGACGGAGAACCACACGGCCTTCCCCTCCGCGGTCGGCACCGTTCCCCAGGCCGACGCCAGGGCGTCCACCAGCAACAGGCCGCGGCCCGACTCCTCGTCGGCGGCCGTCATCCTGGGCCGCGGCTGCACCGGGCTGCCGTCGCCCACTTCGACGCTCAGCTCATTGCCCGCCCGGCGCAGCCGGAGCCGCAGCGGCCCGCCGGCGTGACGTACGGCGTTGGACAGCAACTCGGACGCCAACAGGCATACGGTGTCGGCGAGTTCCGACTCGTCCCAGGCCGACAGGGCGCTGCGCAGAAACTGCCGCCCGATGCCGACACTCGCCGGCTCGGCGGCGAGGGACATGGATACCGCGGGAACGGGCGTCCGTGGAATACGGACCAGCAGGAGCGTCACGTCGTCGCCGTAGTCCTCCGGCCCGGGAAGGAGGGAGGCCAGAACGCGGTCGGCGGCGACTTCCAGGGGCGCGCCGTCCGCCACGGCCTTCTCCAGCGCCGTGGTGAGGGCGTCGACCTGCACTTCGATGTCGCTGTGCGGGGTTTCCACCAGGCCGTCGGTGTAGAGGGCCAGGACGGCGCCGGGCGAGACGGACAACGTGGTCTGCTGGTGCGGCACTTCGCCGACCCCGAGGGGCACGCTGACATCGACCGGCAGTCGCACCGCGCTGCCGTCGGGCTCGACCAGGAGTACCGGCAGATGACCGGCCGAGCACACCGTCGCCTCGCCCGCGTCCTGGTCGAGCACCAGATAGCAGCACGTCACAAGCTGGTCGGGAAGTTCGCAGACCACGGCGTCCAGGGCACGCATCAGCTGCCAGGGCGGCATCCCCGTCTTGGCCAGGGCGTGCGAGGCGGAGCGGAGCTGGCCCATGACGGCGGCGGCCTCCAGGCCGCGGCCCATCACGTCACCGATCAGTACGCCGATCCTGCCGCCGCCCAGCGCGATCCGGTCGAACCAGTCGCCCCCGACACCGGCGCCCTGCCGGGCCGGGAAGTACCGGCTGGCCGTGTCCACGCCCGGCACCGGCGCCGGCGAGCCCATCAGGCTGCGCTGGAGCGTGAGCGCCACGTGGCGCTGTTCCTCGTAGAGCTCGGCGAGTCGTGCCTCGGCGGCCTTGCGTTCGCTCACGTCCCGGATGGCGGCGGACACCAAGGTGCCGTCGAACGTGGCCAGCGGGCTCAGGCTGATCTCGACGGGGAATTCCCGCCCGTCGCGGTGGAGTCCGTACAGTTCCAGGCCCGCGCCCATCGGGCGCACCTGCCGGTTGGCGGCGTACCCGAGGCGGTGGGCGGGATGCTGCCCGCGGAACCGCTCGGGCACGAGTATCTCGATCGTCCGGCCGAGCAGATCCTTGCGCGGATGGCCGAACAGCGCCTCGGTCTGCGCGTTGACCAGACGGATCACTCCGACATCGTCGACGATCACCATCGCGTCGGGCGCGGCTTCGAGGAGCGCACGAAAGGGCTCTTCGGCCGTGGTTCTCATGGTCCGTCTCCCCGGAGCCGTAGCAGCGTGGGTGCACATCCCAGCACGGAACGGACGGCCGTTGGCCCGTTTGTCGCTGTGTGTCCGGATCCGATCGCTTACGAGCGGTCTGCCGCCGCCCGCACCTCCGGAGTGTGCGCGTCGGCGGACGGCGCATCCGCCGTCCCGGTCCCGGACCGGAACAGGAACGGGACGTCGAGACCGGCCTCGACGCTGGTCTGCCGACCTTGCGGGCCGAGTGCATTGGCGTGTCAGGGCTCGGGAACGATGATCACGGGGCAGGGCGCGTGGTGCAGTACCGCGTGGTTGACGGGGCCCAGGTGCATGCCGAACAGGCCGTTGCGGCGGCGGGCGCCGACCACGAGGACATCCGCGTCGGCGGCGGCGCCGAGCAGGGCTTCGCGTGCGGAACCCTCGAACGGGTCGCGACGTACGGAGACTCCTGGGTGCTTGTCCGACGGCACACGCAGCGCCTCGTCGAGACGCTGTTCGGCGGCGTGCAGGTGTGGGTCGGGTACGCGACCTTGCGTCACGGGCATGTCGGGCAGGTCGAATGCCGGGTAGCGCCAGGCGCGGACGGCGTGGAGTGTGCTGTCGCGGAGTTCCGCCTCGCGGAAGGCGAATTCGACGGCTGCTTCGTTGCTGTCGTCGTCCCCCACGCCGACGACCACCCGCCGGAAGGTGTCGGTGCTGTCCGGCCGTGCGCCGCGCACGACGACGACAGGACACTCCGCGCGTGCCGCCACCGTCAGGCTGACGGAACCGAGCAGCATTCCGGCCAGGTCGCCCCGGCCGCGGTGGCCGGTGACCACCGCGAAGGCGCCGCGGCCCGCTTCTGTCAGGGCGGTCTCGGGGTCCTGGGCCAGGACGTCCGCCGTGATCTCCAGCCCCGGGGCGCGGCGCCGGGCACGCTCCGCCGCGTCGGCGAGGACCCGTTCCGTGCGGACCCGGGCGGGACCGCGGCCCGCGCCAAGGCCCGGGGCCGAGCCTTCGTACCGTTCCCAGAGATACGCGTGGAGCACGCGCAGCGGCACGTTCTGACGGACGGCCTCGTCCACCGCCCAGTCCACGGCGTGCCGACTTGATTCCGATCCGTCCACACCGACCACCAGAGGAGACCTCACCGATCCCACCACCTTCCGCTGCCGACCGGAGCCCGCGATCCGGTCTCCGCCCCTTCAGCCTGCGGCGGCGGGCCATCCCCCGTCCTGGGGCCGAACGGCCTTCACGCGCGCTGAGCGGCCCCGCGGCCGCGGACCTAGGGCGCCTCACTGGCGGCGGTGGCCGCGGGGCGTGGGGGTGCCGCGGAGGCGCGCGGGGGCTTTGTCAGGCACAGGGCGGTGAAGGCGGCGGTGGTCAGGGTGATGGCGCCGGCCACGAGGAAGGCGCTGCTGAGGCCGGCCCCGAAGGAGGCGCCGTCGGACTGGCGGGTGCGGACGACGGCGCCGAGCAGGGCCACGCCGAGGACCGCGCCGATCTGCCGTGTGGTGCTGCTGATGCCCGAGGCGAGGCCGCCTTCCTGGGGGCTGACGGCTTGGATCGCGGCGCCCGTCAGGGGGGACATGGCCAGGGCGAAGCCGCTGCCGACGAGTGTGAGCCGCCACCACACGGCGGCGTAGGCGGTGTCGGCGTGCACCAGGCCGAGCGTCAGCAGGCCGAGTCCGGCCAGGGCCAGGCCGGCGGTGACCACGCGGCGGAAGCCGTGCCGGGCGGCGAGCCGGCCCGCGTACGGGCTGACGACCACCATGGCGAGGGAGACCGGCAGGGTCTGGAGTCCGGCGCGCAGGATCGAGCTGCCCTGGACGTACACGAAGAACTGGGAGAAGAAGAACGACGAGCCCATGAGTGCGAACCCCACCACGACCATCGCGGTGTTGGACACGGTGAACAGGCGCTGCCGGAAGAGTCGCAGCGGCAGCATCGGGGCGGCGCGGCGCGCTTCGACGGCGACGAAGGCGGCGAGCAGGACCACCGCGGCGGCGAAGCTGCCGAGGATCACCGGTGAGGTCCAGCCGCGGGCGCCGCCCTCGATCAGGCCGTAGGTCAGCACCCCCACCCCCAGGACGGACAGCGCGGTGCCCGGGACGTCGATCGCGGGGGCGGCGGGATTGCGGGACTCGCCGAGCCGGCGCAGGCCGACCAGCAGCAGGACCACGCCGATCGGCAGATTGACCAGGAAGACGGCGGGCCAGCCGAAGGCGTCCGTCAGTACGCCGCCGGCCACGGGGCCCGCGGCCAGGCCGATCCCGCTGAGGCCGGCCCACAGCCCGATCGCCTTCATCCGTTCCCGCGGTGCGGGATGGGCGGCGGCGAGCAGCGCGAGCGAGGCGGGGCTCAGCGCCGCGGCCCCGATGCCCTGGAGCACCCGTCCGGCGATCAGCCAGCCGAGCGAGGGCGCGACGGCGCACAGCAGCGACGAGGCGGTGAACACCGCCACACCGGTCAGATACACCCGCTTGCGGCCGAACCGGTCGGCGAAGATGCCGCCGGACAGCAGCAGCATGGCGACCAGCAGGACGTACGCGTCGACGATCCATTGCAGACCGGTGAGTTGGGTGTGCAGCCGGCGCTGCATGTCGGGCAGCGCGGCACCGACGATCGTGTTGTCGAGCAGGACCATGAACTGGCCCAGGCAGGTCACCGTGAGCAGCGAGGCCCGGTGCGGTCGACTGTCTGCGGTCGCCTGCGGTGCGGCCATGGGATCCCCCTGGATCGGTCGTCGCGCCCGCCGCGGTCGACCCGTGGCGCGGCGTGCACCTCGAAGAGCTAACGCAGTCGGTGACTGCGTTAGGCGACTATAAGCAGCGGCGGATCGCAAACGCAACCGTCGACTGCGTTAAGGTGACGGGATGGACGAGCGAGAGCGGACCCGGCGGCCCGGCGGGCGCAGCGCCCGCGTCGGCGCGCAGGTGCACCAGGCCGTGACCGACCTGATCGGTGAGCGCGGCTACGGCAACTTCACCGTCGGCGACGTCGCGGCCCGCGCGAAGGTGGCCGACAGCAGCATCTACCGCCGGTGGGGCAGCCTGGAGGCGCTGCTCGGCGACGTGGCGCTCACCCGGCTCAACGCGCAGTCGCCGATGCCCGACACCGGGAGCCTCGCCGGCGACCTCCGTACCTACGCGGCCCAAGTGGCCCGCGAGATCACCGGACCCGACGGCCCCGCGGTGCTGCATCTGGCCGTCGCCCTGTCGGGCGGCGGTCGGCAGGGCCTGCTGGCCGGCGCCGGCCTTCGCGCCGAACGCACCCGGCAGCTCCAGGCCATGCTCGACCGCGCCCATGACCGCGGCGAGCCCGCGCTCGACGCGCTCGACGTGCTCGACCACATCCTGGCCCCGATGTACATCCGCGTCCTGTTCGGCATCGTCCCGCTCACCCCGGACTACATCGACGGGCTGGTCGACCGGATGCTCTGACCTCGCGGGCGGAACCGGAGGCCGTGGGACCGGGGGTCGCGGGCCCGGAGGCTACAGATCCGGCCCGGCGGGCGGTGCGAGGGCGACGGCGCGCTCCTCGGGTACCCCGAGCATCAGCAGCGTCGTGACCGTCGCCGCGCGGGCGTCGGGGGTGCCGTGCGACCGGGCACTGTCCGCGAGGGCGAAGACGACGCCGTAGGCGGTCTGGCTCAAGGCGGCTGCCGGGAGGTGCCGGGCGAAGACGTGGCTCTCCTGGCCCCGCGCGACGAGGTCGGCGAGGAGGTCGTCGACCGGGCCGAGGAGTCCGTGGATCGCGTCGCCGTATTCGCCGCGGCGCAGTGCCAGCAGGACGCGGTAGCGGTGCGCGACCGGCCAGACGCGGGTGACGAACGCGGCCCATGCCGCGTCCGCTGCCGCGTCGGAGGCGGCGATCCCCGTGAGCACCGCCGTCATCTCGGCGACGGCCCGTTCCGTGAGGGTGCGGATCAGGTCGAGACGTGAGGGGAAGTGGCCGTAGACCGTACGCCGGACGACGCCCGCGGCGGCGGCGACGTCGCCCATTCCGGCGTCCGGGTTCTCGCCCAGTACGTCGAGGGCGACATCGAGGATGCGGTCGCGGGTCTCGCGCATCGCGCGCGTACGGGAGGTCTCGGTGGGCACGGCGCCATCATTGCACACCGCTGTGCAACGACGTACGCTGCACAGCGGTGTGCAATGAGGCGTGGGGCCGGTCGAACCGTGCTCCGACGCCCGGAAGAAGGGAAGTGGGCCATGACCGTACAGACGCCGACCTCGACCCTCGTCCGCCCGTTCACCGTCTCGATCCCCGACGCGGAGATCGACGACGTGAAGCGGCGGCTGGCCGGGACCCGGTGGCCCGATCCGGAAACGGTGGACGACTGGTCGCAAGGAGTCCGCCTGGAGAACGCCAGGTCCCTGATCGACTACTGGCAGCACGGCTACGACTGGCGGCGCCTGGAGTCACGGCTCAATCGCTTCCCGCAGTTCCTGACCCGGATCGATGGGCTGGACATCCACTTCCTGCACGTCAGGTCGGGGAATCCGGGCGCGATGCCGCTGCTGCTCACGCACGGCTGGCCGGGCTCGGTCGTCGAATTCCTCGAACTGATCGGCCCGTTGACCGACCCCGCGCGCTACGGGGGCGATGCCGGCGACGCGTTCGACGTCGTCGTCCCGTCGCTCCCCGGATTCGGCTTCTCCCAGAAACCCACCGGGACCGGATGGGACGTCCCGCGCATCGCGAACGCGTGGGTGGAGCTGATGAAGCGGCTCGGCTACACCAAGTGGGCCGCGCAGGGCGGCGATTGGGGCGCCGTCGTCACTACTGCGCTCGGGGCGATGCGGCCCGAGGGGCTGCTCGGGATTCATCTCAACACGCAGTACGCCTTTCCGGCGCGGATCCCCGACGTCCTGTCGCCGGAAGAGCGCCGCGCGGTGGAGTCGCTCGCCCTCTACACCGGGGTTCTCGGCGGGTCGAACCATCTCCAGGGCACGAAGCCGGAGACCGTCGGCTTCGCCCTGGCGGACTCGCCCGCCGGTCAGGCGGCCTGGATCTACGAGAAGTTCCAGTCCAAGACCGACAACCGCGGGCTCGCCGAGGACGCCATCGGCGTGGACGACATGCTCGACGCGATATCCCTCCACTGGTTCACCAACAGCGCGGCGTCGTCCGGTCGTATCTACTGGGAGAACGCGTCGGCCACCTTCGCCGGGCCGAAGCTGACGCTTCCGGTCGCGGTGACCGTCTTCCCGAAGGACGTCCCGCGCCTGCCGCGGAGCTGGATCGAGGACACCTACAGCGACCTGGTCCACTACGGCGAGGCCGACAAGGGCGGGCACTTCGCGGCCCTGGAACAGCCGGAGATCCTGGTCGACGAGATCCGCACCGGCCTGCGCGGCCTCCGATGACCACCGGCGCCCCGGCGCCGGCGCTCTCGACGGCCGCGCTGAAGACCGGGAGCGAGTCCGACCACGGAGTGTGCGGGTCGACGGTGTGCGCGATGCGGAGGTCGACCCGGTCGAGGACGCCGGGGCGATCGAGTCAGGTGCTGTAGACCTCGAGTTCGGAGAGTTGGGCGGCGGGCCAGCCGGTGTTGGCGGTGATGGTGAGGCGGACGTAGCGGGCGGTGATGGCGGTGGGGAGGGTGATGGTCACCGTGTTTCCGCTGGCGGGGTTGAACGTGTAGTTCTGGGCGGGGAGTTGGGTGGTCAGGGGGATGCTGGTGCCGGCCTGGACGGAGATGGTCTGGGTGCGGGTGGCCCAGGCGGTGGGGGGCGGGAGTTTGAGGACGAGGCGTGTGACGGTGGTGGTGGCGCCGAGGTCGACCTGGAGCCATTGCGGGAAGGCGTTGTTGGCGCTCTCCCAGTAGGTGTCGGCGTTGCCGTCGGTGGTGTTGGCGGAGCCGTAGACCTGGGTGTGACTGCTCTCCGAGGTCGGTTTGCCGAGGGCGAGATTGCCGGAGGGCGGTGTGCCGCCGCCGGGGTTGCCGATCACCGGCTGCGTCGGGCGGGTGGCGGTGAGGGCGATCTGCCCCTTGAGCATGCGGCCGCCGTCGCCGGTCAGCCGTAGGTAATAGTCCGAGGAGCAGGCGGTGCCGTCTTCGTCGAGGGCGAGCATGCCGGAGTTGGCGGGGAGCCAGGCGGTGGATTCGGCGGTTTTGGCGATCTGGTTGCCCTCGTTGTACTCGTCGAACATCGAGATGTAGACGGAGGCGACGCCGGCGCGTTTCATGTTGTAGAACTGCCGCCACATGAAGTCCCCGTGCGCCCGCTGCCGCAGCGAGACGGCCCCGGGCAGCACGCAGGGCTGGTAGTCGATGCCGTGCGCGGCGCATTCGGCCAGGTCCGGGACGGTCGCCACGTTGTAGAAGTTGTCGGCGTCCCCGACGTTCCCGATCCGGCCCACCATCCACGGCGAGAGCATGTCGAAGGCGTGGTAGACATCCCCGAACCCCGGCCGTGAATCACGGTCACCGGTGCGCCACCACGTCGGCACACCCCCGATCACGTAACACCCCTGCCCCTTGAACCAGTTCACGACATCCAGACACGAGGCCGCGTCGAACGGCCGCTGGTTGTCGGCGAAACCGAACCCCCAGATGCACACCACCGGCTTGCCGTTCTGCACCGCATACGCCGACGACGCGGTGTGCGCCCTCATCTTGTTCGTCCAGTCGGCCTTGATCTCCGACTGCATGTTCGTCCAGTCCGAGACGTCGTACATGACGTAGAACTTCCGGCCGTGCGACTCCGCCGCGCTCCGCACCTTCACCGCCATCGCATCCCGCGTCGGACCCTCCCCACCCGTCGGGTTGAACCGCTGGAGAGCGGCGGTGTCGATGCCGTTCTGCTGCATCCACAGGAAATGCGTGTCCACCGTCTGCTGGTCGTACGACGAGAACAGCGTCGCCGGCTGACCATTGCCCAGATTGCCGTACGCGCTCCGGTAGGTGTGCGTGAAGTCGCGGACGTCCGGCCACGCCACGATCGAGGTGTTGGACGGTGACGGCGGCTGGCTGTTGTTCGCGGAGTAGTGCCACCAGGCGTTGATCGGGGCGCCGTCGCCGATACAGGCGAACCAGCCCTGATAGCCGACCGTCACCTTGCCGACCACATCCCCGGGACCGCTCGCGGCCGAAGCGGTCGTCGCCGCCGCGGTCATGCCGATTGCGGCGAGTCCGGCGGCGGCCGAGCCGCCCGCTGCCGCGGTCAGGAACGTACGACGGGACACACCCATCAGGGATCTCCTTCGATCGCCGTCAACTCCCGTGCCCCGCACGGCAGTCGGTGGCCGTGCGACGCGCGGGAGTCCCGATGCGGGGGAGCGTAACCAGTCGATTACATCGCCGCAATACACAAATCAAAATGTGCAAGAAGCTTGTAATCTGACGGAAAAACGAACAGGCCACAAGTGGGCAGGGGGTGCGGCGCGTTGGTGACGTTCGATCGGATCCGTCAGGACATGAGGCGAGCGCGGCGGGAATCAGGACTGGGCTGGCGGGTCTTCGCACGCGAGGCCGGCTTCGCCGAGGCGTATCTGCGGAACGTCGAGAACGGCAACCGGCCGGTGTCCGCCGACGTCGTGGCGGCGTACGACCGGGTCCTGCGCACCGAGGCGGCCTTCACCCGCGCCTTCCTGGACGCGCTCGCCGTACGGCCGTGCCCCTGACCGCCGTACGGGACGGGTGAGGCCGCTGTACGGGACGGCGGGGCCGACGTACCGCGGTGACGGCCGGGTATCAGTTCTGTGGCAACGGGAACCGCCTGCTCGGTCGTACTCTCCTATAGTGCGACCGGCGAGATGGGGAGACTCGATTGATCACGGCAACGGCGGCTGACACCGCCGCTCAGGACAGGCGCGGGCGGCGGGCGGCCAAGGGGCTGCTCGCGCTGGCGCTCGGCGCGGTGCTGCTGGGGGCGAGCGCTTGCAGCGGAAGCGCCGGAGCGTCGACCGGCAAGGACGACGGCAAGGGCGGGAAGGGCTCGGTCGCGGGCGGTGCGACGACCACGCCCGCGGCGCAGGCCGCGGTGGCGATCGCACCGAAGGACGGCGCGACCGGCGTGGACACCACGGGCGCGCTCAAGGTGTCCGCGGCCAAGGGCAAACTGACCAAGGTCACGGTGACCACGTCCGGGGGCGACCCGGTGGACGGCACCATATCGGCGGACGGCGGCAGTTGGACGCCGTCGGGCACGCTGCACACCGCGACGAAGTACAGCGTCTCGGCCACGGCGACGGACTCGGCGGGGCGCAGCACCGTCCAGCAGTCGTCATTCATCACCCTGACCCCGAAGGCCGTCAACTACGGCGTCTTCAACGTGGATCCGGGCGCGACGTACGGCGTGGGCATGGAGGTGTCGATCCGCTTCAACAAGCCGGTCGCCGACCAGGCCGCCACCCACAAGGGCATCACCGTGACGTCGACCCCGGCCGTGGACGTCAAGGGGCACTGGTTCGGCAACCAGCGGATCGACTTCCGGCCCGAGCGGTACTGGGCGCCGGGCACCAAGGTCACCCTGCACCTGAAGCTGAACGGCGTGCAGATGTCGCCCGGTGTGTACGGCCAGCAGGCGAAGGACGTGACCTTCACCATCGGCCGCTCGCAGACGTCGGTGGCGGACAACACCGCCAAGACGCTGAAGATCTACCGTGACGGGAAGTTCTACAAGGAGTATCCGGCCAGCCTCGGCGACCCCGAACACACCACGTACAACGGCAAGATGGTGATCGAGGAGAAGGACCCGGTGGTGGACATGGACTCCCGCACCGTCGGTCTGGGCAACTCGTACCACATCAAGGACGTGCCGCACGGCATGCGGCTTTCGGACTCCGGGACCTTCGCGCACGGCAACTACTGGCGCCCGACCTCGGTCTTCGGCCACGTGAACACCAGCCACGGCTGCGTCGGCCTGCACGACGTCAAGGGCGGCGGCGACCCGAACACGCCCGCGGCCTGGTTCTACAGCCACTCGCTGATCGGTGACGTCGTCGAGGTCGTGCACTCGCCCGACAAGGTCATCGACCCGAGCAACGGCCTCAACGGCTGGAACATGTCCTGGACCACCTGGGTCGCCAACTAGGCCCGTTCCCACGGCGGTTCGCGGCCCCGGAACGCCTCGGCGTTCCGGGGCCGCGGCGTGTGCGCCCACGGGATCACGGCACCGGCGGGCCCGCCAGATAGCGGCCGTGCGCGTCGTACGGCCACGCGTTGGCCACGCAGCCGTGCAGCCCGTCGATCTGCTGCATCATCGCCGGCGCGGGCAGTCCGGGGCCCGGGCAGCCCTCGTGGCCGTGGCCGATCCGGTGGCCCACCTCGTGGTTGATGATCAGCGCGCGGTAGTCGTGCAGCGGGCCGGGGAATTCCGGTGAACCCGTCTGCCAGCGCTTGAGGTTCACCACCACCTGGTCCCCGACGTCGCAGTTGACCTCGCCGTGCGTGTGCAGCCCGGCCGCGCCGCAGATCCGGTCCACGGTGTCCGGGCTCGCGATCTTCACCTCGAAGTCGTACGCGCCGCCCGAGACGAGCTGGAACGCGTCGTGCCCGTCGGCGGTCCAGCTCCGCGGGTCGCCGAGGATGCCCTCGATCTCACGCGCGGCATCGGCGGCCGAGACGCCCGTACCCTGCTCGACCTGGACCTTGTAGCGCCGGAGCGTGCCGTGGCCGACGGAGCCGCCGGACGCCTTCGCGGTGTCGAAGACGCCGTTGCCCGCGGTCACCGAGGACGTGGTGCGCGAGGCGCCGGGAGGCCGGTGCGAGGGGGCGCCGGCCGGCGGCGCCGCGGACCGGGCGGTGGAGACGGGCACCGAGGACCCGCCCGGCCCGCCCGCCCCGTCGGCACCGCTGTCCGCCGACCCGCCGTGCGCCGCCGCCAGCACGGCCCCCGCGACCCCCGCCACCGCCAGAGTGCCGAGCGCCCAGGTCGTACGGCGCCTGCGCCGGCGTCTGCCCTGCGCGCGGGAGCGCCGCGTCGGCGCACCGCGACGGGCGGCCGGGGCACGGACGCGGTCATGAACGTCGGCATGGGTATGGGCACGGGCACGGGCATGAGCATCGGCCGGGATCGGGGCCGCCGCCGGTGTCCGGCTCGTTTCCTGGTGCATGACCGTTCACACTGCGGCCCGCGTGTGATGGCCCTCGGCCCGGACGATGACCAAAGCGTAACCGTGGGCGCTGTATGACCCCTCTGTAACAGCTGCCCGGCGAAAGGCCCGCGTGGGCCGCGCGCCACCGGGTCTCACGCATACTGACCTGCATGCCCCGCGTCCTACTCGTCGAAGACGACCACGCGGTCCGCAAGGGCGTCGAGCTGGCGCTGCGCCACCAGGGACACGACGTCCTCGCCGTCGCGACCGGCGAGGAGGGACTCGACCGGCTCCGCACCTTCCGGCCCGACGTCGTCGTGCTCGACCTCATGCTGCCCGGTATCGGCGGGCTCGACGTCTGCCGCCGGATCCGCGAGCACGACCAGGTGCCGATCATCATCGTGACCGCTCGCGGCGACGACCTGGACGTGGTCGTCGGCCTGGAGGCGGGCGCGGACGACTACGTCGTCAAGCCGGTACGGGCCCGGGTACTGGAGGCCCGGATCCGCGCGGTGCTGCGGCGGATCGGCGCACCGGGCCCGGAGGACACCCGGCCGCGCCCGGAGACGCACGGCGACCTCACCATCGACCGGTCCGGGCTGCTGGTGTACCTGTACGGCGAGCCGGTGCCGCTCGCCCCGTCCGAACTGCGCCTGCTGCTGACCCTGTCCGCCGCGCCGGGCCAGGTGCTCAGCCGCCAGCAGCTCCTGGAAGCGGTCTGGGAGCACAGCTACCACGGCGACATCCGACTGGTGGACGCCTGCGTCAAGCGGCTGCGCGGCAAGCTCGGCACCAATGCGGCGACGGGTGCCGGTACCGGCAGCTGCATCGAGACCGTGCGGGGCTTCGGCTACCGCTTCCGTACGCCGTGACGTCCGTCGTCGCCCGCGCCCTGCTCGCGCTGCGCGGGCTGCGCACCCGCCTGGTGGTGGCCTTCGTACTGGTCGCGGTGGTCAGCGCGCTCAGCACCGGCGCGCTCGCCTTCCGGGAGGCCCGTACCGGCGTGCTCCAGCAGAGCCAGGACGCGGTGATCCGGCAGTTCCGCGACAGTGTCGACGCCGTCGCCCCCGGGATTCCCACGGAGCCCGACCAGCAGGCGATGGACGCCCTGGTCGGGCAGGTCGCGCGGGCCAACCAGTCGCAGCGCTGGCAGGTGCTGGCCACGTACGGGCGGCGCAGGGCCAGTTCCGGCGCGCGGGACGCCTTCGACCGGCTGTCGCCCGAACTGCTCGCGTCGGTCCGGGACCAGCCCTCGGCCGTCTTCCAGCGGGTGAGCGCGGGCGGCGGCCCCGTCCTCGTCGTCGGCCTCCCGGTCGCCTACGGCAACGGGCGCGGCGGCCCGCCCGCCCTGTCCGGCCTGGTCATGTACCTCGTCGTCCCGCAGGACACCGAGCAGGCGTACGTCAAGGCGATGATCACCGCGATCAAGGACGCGGCGCTGTGGGCCGTGGGCCTCGCGGTCGTCCTGGCGCTCTTCGCCGCCCGCGGGGTGCTGCGCCCGGTACGCGCCCTGCGCCGGGCCACCCGGCGGATGGCCGAGGGCCACCTCGACGTACGCCTCGCCGTCAACGGCTCCGACGAACTGGCCGACCTGTCCCGCTCCTTCAACGACACCGCCGCCGCCCTGGAGCGGTCGGTCACCGAACTGCGGCGCCTGGAGGCGCAGGCCCGCCGCTTCGTCGCCGATGTCTCGCACGAGCTGCGCACCCCGCTGGCCGCGATGTCCTCGGTCACCGACGTGCTCGACGAGGGCGCCGGGCGGCTCGACCCGGAGACCGCCACCGCGGTCGGCCTGATCAGCGAGGAGACCGTACGCCTCGCCCGGCTGGTGGAGGACCTGATGGAGGTGTCCCGCTTCGACGCGGGCGCCGCGAAACTCAGCCTGGACGAGATCGACCTCGCCGAATCCGTACGGCGCACCCTCGCCTCGCGCGGCTGGCTCGACCGCGTCCACACCCGGCTCCCCGCGCCGGGCGCGCTGCGCGCCCGGGTCGACCCGCGCCGCCTCGATGTGGTGGTCGCCAATCTCGTCGGCAACGCGCTGCGGCACGGCGCGCCGCCCGTGGTGGTCTCGCTGCACGCGACGGGCGGCGCGCTCGCCGGGGCGCGGGCGGTGATCGAGGTGCGGGACGCGGGGCCCGGCATCCCGCCGGGCGCGCTCCCGCACGTCTTCGAGCGCTTCTACAAGGCGGACACCTCCCGCACCCGCAGCGAGAGCAGCGGCCTCGGGCTGGCGATCACCGCCGAGAACGTGGCGCTGCACGGCGGCCGGATCAGCGCCCGCAATGCCGCCGGCGGCGGCGCGGTCCTCACCGTGGAACTGCCGCTGCACCGCCACGGCGCGGCCGACGGCCCGGGGGAGTCCGCATGAAGCGTCGCGCCTTCGGCGCGCTCCGGCCCGCCCGCCCTGCGGCCGGTGAACCGACGCCCCGCGCCGCGCGCCGGAACCGCCGGAGCAAGGGCCGTGCCACCGGCCCGCCGCTCTGCCTCGTGGCCGGCGCGGCGCTCCTCACCGCGTGCGGTGTGCCGACCTCCGGCGTCATCCAGGCGGGGGAGCCCGCGATGGGGATGCGGCCGGGCGTCAGCGTGTACTTCGTGTCCGACGGCGAACTGCGGGCCGTACCGCGTACGGCGCCCGCCGACGCGGGTCTGCGGACGGCGCTGCGCATCCTGTTCGACGGGCCGGCCGCATCCGGGACGACGACGCTCGGCACCGAACTGCCCCGGCTGTCCGGTGCGCCGACGGTCGCGGTGCACGGCGCCACCGTCGTCGTCGGCCTGCCGCCGGGTGTCGCCCGACTCACCCCGCTGGCCACCGGGCAGCTCGCGTGCACGGTGGCGGCCAACCCGTTGCAGGGACGGCCGTCCGCGGCCGATCCGGTCCCCACCCGGCCCGGCGGCCAGGCCCCCGCGGTCCCCCCGGCCTCGAACGGAGCGGCGTCGCCGCACGTCCCCACCACCCAGGACCCGGGCGGCGCGGTCGCGGAGGTCCGCGTCACCGGCGACGGCTGGAGCGTGTCACGGACCACCGACGACTGCCCGTGAACGGGGGGCGCCCCGCCGGTCCTCCGACCGGCGGGGCGCCCCGCGTTCACGCGGGCGGGAACGGCTACTCGACGTCCACCCAGTCCAGCGTCCGCTCCACCGCCTTCTTCCAGCCCTTGTAGCCCGTGGCGCGCTCCTCGTCGCTCCACTTGGGCTCCCAGCGCTTCGACTCGTGCCAGTTCTCCCGCAGTTCGTCGGTGTCGCGCCAGAAACCGGTGGCCAGGCCCGCCGCGTAGGCCGCGCCCAGCGCGGTGGTCTCGGCGACCACCGGGCGGCTCACCGGCACACCGAGCACGTCCGCCTGGGTCTGCATGCACAGGTCGTTGGCGGTGACACCGCCGTCGACCTTCAGCACGTCCAGGTGCACACCGGAGTCCTGCTCCATCGCCTCGACCACGTCACGGCTCTGGTAGCACATCGACTCCAGCGTGGCCCGGGCCAGGTGACCGTTGGTGTGGTAGCGGGCCAGGCCCACGATGGCGCCGCGCGCGTCGGACCGCCAGTACGGCGCGAACAGACCGGAGAAGGCCGGCACGAAGTAGATGCCGTCACTGCCCTGCACGGTCTTGGCCAGCCGCTCGCTCTCCGCCGCCTCGTTGATCACATGCATCTGGTCGCGCAGCCACTGCACCGCGGACCCCGTCACCGCGATGGAGCCCTCCAGCGCGTAGACGGCCGGCGCGTCACCGAACTTGTACGCCACCGTCGTCAGCAGCCCGTGCTCCGAACGCACCGCCTCCGTACCGGTGTTGAGCAGCAGGAAGTTACCGGTGCCGTAGGTGTTCTTGGCCTCGCCCGGCGCGAAGCAGACCTGGCCGACGGTCGCCGCCTGCTGGTCGCCGAGCACACCCGTGATCGGTACGGGGGCGCTCAGCGGGCGCGAGGTGCGGGTGGTGCCGAACGCCTCGGCGTGCGAGGACGGGTTGATCGTCGGGAGCATCGCGCGCGGGATGTTGAAGATCCCGAGCAGCTCGTCGTCCCAGTCGAGCGTCTCCAGGTCCATCAGCATGGTGCGGCTGGCGTTGGTGACGTCGGTGGCGTGGATACCCCCGTTGGGGCCGCCGGTCAGATTCCACAGCACCCAGGAGTCCGTGGTGCCGAACAGCGCGTGCCCCTGCTCGGCGGCCTCGCGCACTCCGTCCACGTTCTCCAGGATCCACTTGATCTTGCCGCCGGCGAAGTACGTGGCCGGCGGCAGGCCCGCCCGCTGCCGGATCAGGTCGCCGTGGCCGTCCCGCTCCAGCGCCTTGGCGATCGAGTCGGTGCGGGTGTCCTGCCACACGATGGCGTTGCCGTACGGGCGGCCGTTGCGCGGGTCCCACACCACGGTGGTCTCGCGCTGGTTGGTGATGCCGATCGCCGCGAGGTCGGAGGCCGAGATGCCGGCCGACCGCACCGCGTTCTGTATGGCGACGTTGGTCCGCTCCCAGATCTCCACCGGGTCGTGCTCCACCCAGCCCGGCTTGGGCAGGTACTGGGTGTGCTCCAACTGGTGCTTGGCCACTTCGTTCCCGTCGTGGTCGAAGATCATGAAGCGGCTGCTGGTGGTTCCCTGGTCCACCGCGCCGACGAAGTCCGCCATGGTTGTTTCCTGCCTTTCGTGGAAGTACGGGTCGGGCCGGACCGCCGGGACCCGTCGGGGTCCCGGCGCGCGGGGCTCAGACCTCGGACGCGGTCTCGGAGGCGGGCACCCGTCCCGGCGGCTCCGGCTCGGCGCCGGGCAGGAAACGGCTGATCAGGTACTTGTAGAGCACACCGCCGAGCACGCCGCCGACCAGCGGGCCGACGATCGGCACCCAGAAGTAGAGATTCCCCCATTGATCGCGCCACGCCGAGCCGTACCCGGTCAGATAGCTCGCCAGCCGCGGGCCCAGGTCACGCGCCGGGTTGATGGCGTAACCGGCGTTGGCGCCGTACGCCATGCCGATCGCGACCACGATCAGACCGACGATGAACGGGCCGAGATTCGCGCCCGGCGCGGTGTTGAGCACATCGGTGATGGCCAGGATCAGGATCAGCAGGATCGCGGTGCCGATGACCTGGTCGCGGAAGGCGCCCCACTCGTGCACGCCCGCGGTCAGCGAGCCGTTGCCCGGCAGGGTGGAGAAGACCGTCTGCGTCTTGATGGTGTGGCCGGGGTCGGCGTGGCCGAGGATCTCGCTGTAGTTCCAGCGGACCACCAGCGCGGCGACGAACGCCCCCAGGGTCTGGGCGATGGAGTAGGGCAGCACCTTCTTCCAGGAGAAGCCCTTGAAGACCGCGAGCGTCAGCGTCACCGCCGGATTGAGGTGGGCGCCGCTGAGCCGCGCGGCGACGTACACGCCGAGGGTGACACCGAGGCCCCAGGCCCAGGCGATGCTGTCGTGGCCGCCGAGTCCGCCCTTCGGATCGGTCAGGTCGCCGCCGGCGGCGACCTGCGCCACCACACCGACACCGATCAGAATGAGGATCATCGTCCCGACGAACTCGGCCGACAATTCACCCAGAAGTCCCGAGCCGCGTGCACGTGTCGCCATGGATTCCCGCTTCCCGCCGGCATCACATGGGCCGGCTGTCGCTCGTCCCGCTCTTGCTCATGCGCTCTTGTGCTCCTCGCATGCTCCTTCACACCGAAGCACGTGTGAACCTGCTGCGCGGGATGTGATTGCGCCGTACGAGTGCCGGGCGGGCGGAAGCCGGGATTCCGGGCGCCCGGCGGTCAGCGGCGCGCGGGCGCGATCCGGCCGCTGACCTCGCCGAGCCCGATGCGCGTCCCGTCGGGGCCCGGCGCCGTCGCGGAGATCACCACCTCGTCGCCGTCCTCCAGGAAGGACCGGCGGGTGCCGTCCGGCAGCTCCAGCGGCTGCTCGCCGTTCCACGACAGCTCGATCAGCGCGCCCCTGCTCTCCCGCTCCGGGCCGCTGATCGTGCCGGACGCGAAGAAGTCCCCGGTCCGCAGGCTCGCCCCGTTCACCGTCAGGTGCGCCAGCATCTGCGCGTACGTCCAGTACATGGCGGCGAACGGCGGCCGGGCGACCACATGGCCGTTGAGCCGCACCTCCAGGGCGATGTCCAGACCGTACGGCGGGTGCGCGGCGCGGTCGTCGAGATACGGCAGCGGCTCGGTGTCCCGGACCGGCGGCGCGGTACGGGCGTCGGCGAGCGCGGCCAGCGGCACCACCCACGGCGACACCGAGGTGGCGAAGGACTTGCCGAGGAACGGGCCGAGCGGCACGTACTCCCAGGACTGGAGGTCGCGCGCCGACCAGTCGTTGACCAGGCACACCCCGAACACGTGCGCGTCGGCGTCGGCCAGCGCCACCCGGCCGCCCAGCGGCGAGGGCGTACCGACCACGAAGCCCAGCTCCGCCTCGATGTCGAGCCTGCGCGAAGGACCGAAGTCCGGCGCCGGATCGGCCGCCGCCTTTCGCTGGCCGCACGGCCTGACCACCGGGGTGCCGGAGACCACGATCGTGCCCGCGCGGCCGTGGTAGCCGATCGGCAGGTGCTTCCAGTTCGGGGTCAGCGGCTCGGAGCCGGGCCGGAAGATCCGGCCGATGTTCGCGGCGTGGTGCTCCGAGGCGTAGAAGTCGACATAATCCGCGACCTCGAACGGCAGGTGCAGGGTCACGTCCGCGCGGGGGAGCAGACACGGTGCGACGGCGGCGCGGTGGGCGTCCTCGGTCAGCCACGCGGTGAGCGCCGCCCGTGTCCTGTCCCACAGCGCAGGGCCGCCCGCCAGCAACGGATTCAGCGACGGCGCGGCGAGTGCGGCGGCCACGTCGGCGGGCGCGCCGGTGGCCCGCGCCGCCGCCCCCGCGTCCAGCACATGATCGCCGTACGCGACTCCGACCCGCCGTGCGGCGGGCCCGCCCGCGGTGCTGAACACGCCGTACGGCAGATTGCGCACCCCGTAGGGCGCGTCGTGCGGGACGGCGAGCGGGCTGCTGGCGCTGCTCAACGGACCTCCAGGGCGGCTCCGGCGACGGCCTGGTGCACCGCGCCGGCACGGTCGGAAACGACCCGAGAGTACCGCCGGGTCCGGCGGTGGATACGGGCGCGGATACGGGGCCGGGCGCGCGGCCGGGTGCGGAACGGGTTTGGAGCTGCCACCGGCGCGAACGTAAAGTTCGGCCCGGGGCGGGGCACGACGGACGGCGCGCGGCGGTGCACGGCGGTGCACGGCACCTGCGTACCGCACCTGCGGAGGGCACGGCTTACGGCACCGCGCGGGGCAGCGCGTACGGCAGGGCACACGGCACGGCACGGCACGGAACACGGCAGAGAGCAGCGGCGGGATGACGGCGACAACACAGGACCTGGACGGCCACGGGCCCGGCGGGGAACCGGTCACGGACCTCGGCGACGCCGGTGTGCCCGGGGAGCCGGCCGCCGACGCGGTGTCCCCGGACGCGGTGTCCCCGGACGAGGTGTACGCCGACGCCGGGTCCGCCGACGACGGGGCCGCCGACCACGATACGGCCGCGTACGGGCCCGGCATCGACCCCGAGCGGCTCGCGCTCTGCCTCGCCGTGCTCGGCGAGCTGGACACGCTGCCGGTCGACCACCCCGACGCCATCGCCGTACGCCGCGCGACCGCCGGCATCTACCGCACGGTCAAGCAGCGCCGCCGCCAGGAGCGGCGGGCCGCCAAGACCGCCAACGACAAGGCCGTCACCGAGGCCACCGCGACCGGCGCCGCCGACCGCATCGACGACGAGACGCTGGGCATCCAGCTGACCACCTCCGTCTCCACGGAGATCGCGGGCATCCTGGAGCGGCCCCGCTCCTGCTACGTCTGCAAGACCCGCTACGTCGAGGTCGACGCCTTCTACCACCAGCTCTGCCCGTCCTGCGCGGCCGAGAACCGGTCCCGCCGCGACGCCCGCACCGACCTCACCGGGCGCCGCGCGCTGCTCACCGGCGGGCGCGCCAAGATCGGCATGTACATCGCGCTGCGGCTGCTCCGCGACGGCGCGCACACCACGATCACGACCCGCTTCCCCAATGACGCGGTGCGCCGCTTCAAGGCCATGCCGGACAGCGCCGACTGGATGCACCGGCTGAAGATCGTCGGCATCGACCTGCGGGACCCCGCGCAGGTCGTCGCGCTCGCCGACTCCGTCGCCGCGGCGGGCCCGCTCGACATCCTGATCAACAACGCCGCCCAGACCGTACGGCGCTCGCCCGCCGCCTACCGCGAGCTGATCAGCGCCGAGGCCGCGCCGCTGCCCGCGGGCGAACTCCCCGCCACCGAGGTCTTCGGCGCCTTCGGCAGCGGCGCGCAGACCGCCGCGGCGCTGCCCGGGCCGCGCCGCGACGGCCTGACCGCGCAGGACGTCACCGACCTCGCCCTGGTCAGCGGCTCCGCCTCGCTCGCCCGGATCGAGGCGGGCACCGCCATCGACGCGGGCGGTCTCGTGCCCGATCTCGACGCGTCGAACACCTGGGTGCAGACGGTCGGGGAGGTCGATCCGGTCGAGCTGCTCGAAGTTCAGCTGTGCAATGTCACGGCGCCGTTCGTGCTCGTCAGCCGACTGCGGCCGGCCATGGCGGCGGCGGCCGCGCGCCGTAAGTACGTCGTCAACGTCTCGGCCATGGAAGGGCAGTTCAGCCGCGGCTACAAGGGGCCGGGGCACCCGCACACCAATATGGCCAAGGCCGCGCTCAACATGCTCACGCGCACCAGCGCCCAGGAGATGCTCGACACCGACGGCATTCTCATGACCGCCGTCGACACCGGCTGGATCACCGACGAGCGGCCCCACCCCGACAAGATCCGGCTCGCCGCCGAGGGCTTCCACGCTCCCCTCGACCTCGTCGACGGCGCCGCCCGCGTCTACGACCCCATCGTCCGCGGCGAACACGGCGAAGACCTCTTCGGCTGCTTCCTCAAGGACTACGCCCCGTCCCCCTGGTGAGCATGGCTCGGGGGGGCGCGGTGCGGGCCGCTCATCGCCGCTACGGCTGGTCCTCAAGCGCCGGACGGGCTGATTTTCGGTTCTCGTCCCTCCGAGCGCGCCGGTCCGGGCGCACCAGGGTCCGTATTTCAGCCCGTCCGGCGCTTGAGGACAGGGTCGGGTCCCGGCGTACCAGGAGCCATATTCAGCCCGTCCGGCGATTGAGGACCAGGCCCAGCGGCTATGAGCGTCCCCCCGCCCGCGCGCACCCGAAAAGCGGTGGCTCCCCGCACGGCAGGGCCGGGAGCATGGGGGCGTGAGCGGGAGTGGGGACGTGGTGGTGGAGGCGGCCGGGGTACGGGCGGCCTGGGGGGACGTGCCCGAGGGGCTGCGGCGGGAGGTCGAGACGTATCTCGGCGGCACCGTCGTGGAGGCCCGGACGCAGCGCGGCGGATTCTCCCCGGGCGTCGCCGCCCGGCTGCGGCTGGCGGACGGCCGCCGCGCCTTCGTGAAGGCGGTGTCGGCCGCGGCGAACCCGGACAGCCCCGGTATCCACCGCACGGAGGCGAAGGTGGCGGCCGCCCTGCCGCCCCAGGTCCCGGCACCCCGCCTGCACACCTCGTTCGAGTCCGACGGCTGGGTGCTGCTCCTGTTCGACGACGTCGAGGGCCGGCCACCGGCCCAGCCCTGGGCCCCGGCCGAGCTGACCCGCGTGCTCGCGGCCGTCGCGGACCTGGCGACACTGCTGACGCCGTCCCCGGTCGCCGCCCCACCGGTCGCGGCGAAAGCCGAGATGTTCAGCGGCTGGCGCACGCTCGCCGCCGAGCATGCCGCGGGCACCGACGACCTGACGAGCCTCGACCCCTGGGCCGTACGCCGTCTGGCGGAGCTGGCCGCGCTGGAGTCCGGCTGGGCGGACGCCGCGCGCGGCGACACCTTGGCCCACGCAGACCTGCGCGCCGACAATCTGCTGCTGACCGCCGACGGCCGGGTGATGGTCGTGGACTGGCCGTGGGCGTGCGTCGCGGCGCCGTGGTTCGACCTGCTGCTGATGCTGCCCAGCGTCGCCATGCAGGGCGGCCCGCACCCCGCCGAGATCTTCGACCGGCACCCGGTGGCCGCGGGCGCCGACCCGGCCGGGGTCACCGCGGTGGTGGCGGCCGTCGCGGGCTTCATGCTGGGCCACGCCCGGCGGCCCGCCCCGCCCGGCCTGCCGACGCTGCGCGCCTTCCAGTACGCCCAGGGCGTCGTCGCGCTCGACTGGCTGCGGACCCGTACCGGCCTGTCCTGACCCGTACTGGCCGGCCCTGACCTACCCTGCCCGTATGCCGCCCTTCGTCGTCGAGCGCCACAGCCCGCTGCCGGTCGCCGAGGCGTGGCGGCGGATGACGGACTGGGAACGGCACACCGCCACCGTGCCGTTGACCCGCATCGAGGTGCGGACACCGCCGCCGGACGGCGTGGGCACCGTCTTCGTGGCGCGTACGGGGCTCGGCCGGGCCGGCTTCGACGACCCGATGCGGGTCGTGCGCTGGGAGCCGCCGGGCTGCGACGGCGGTACGGGACGGTGCCGGCTGGAGAAGACCGGCCGGATCGTCACCGGCTGGGCCGAGATCGAGGTACGGCCGGACGGTACGGGCTCGCTCGTGCGCTGGCGCGAGGAGTTGCGGGTGGCGAAGCTGCCGCGGGCGCTGGACGCGGTCACCGCCAGGACCGGGCGGCTGGTCTTCGGCCGCGCCGTCGACACCCTGCTGCGCGGGTCATGAGACGGGGGCGTGAGGCGAACCGGTGCGCCGGGTACCGATGAGTTCCGCGCCGGGCACGGGTCTACCCCGGTGAAGGACACAGCGAATCACGCACCCGGAGGCAGGCACCCATGTCCACGAAGATCTTCGTCAATCTGCCGGTGAAGGACCTCCCCGCGTCCCGGGCCTTCTTCGCCGCCGCGGGCTTCACCTTCAACGAGCAGTTCTCCGACGACAACGCGGCCTGCCTGGTGGTCAGCGAGGACATCTTCGCGATGCTGCTCGTCGAGCCGTTCTTCCGCACCTTCACCGACAAGGAGATCGCGGACACCACGCGTACTACCGCGGCCATCGTCGCCCTCGGCCTGGACGACAAGGCGGACGTCGACCGGATCGCCGACGCGGCCCTGGCGGGCGGTGGCTCGGACGCGCAGAAGACCGCGCACGAGAGCCCGATGTACACCCGCAGCTTCCACGACCTCGACGGCCACCACTGGGAGCTGTTCTGGCTGGACCCGGCCATGGCCCAGGGCTAGCCCCTGGCGGGCCCCGGCGGCGGCCCGCTGCTCTCCCGGACGATCAGCTCGCCCGCGACCTCGACCCGGGTCGAGGCGGGCCGCTCCCCGCCGACGAGTTGCAGCACCATCCGCGCGGCGACCGCCGCCATGTCGGCCAGCGGGGTCCGTACGGTGGTCAGCCGCGGTGTGACCCAGTCGGCGAACGGCAGGTCGTCGAAGCCGACGACGCTCAGCTCGTCGGGGACGCGGATGCCGAGGGTGGCGGCGGCCCGGTAGGTGCTCAGCGCCTGTTGATCGTTGCCCGCGAAGACCGCGGTCGGCGGCTCCGGCAGCCGCAGCAGGTCCAGGGCGTGCCGGAAGGCGGGCCCGTTGGTGAAGTCGCCGTAGCGGACCAGGGCCGGGTCGTACGGCAGCCCGGCCTCGTCAAGCGCCGAGCGGTAGCCGTCGACCCGGGCCCGGGACGCCAGCCGCTCCGGCGGGCCGCTGATCACCGCGATCCTGCGGTGGCCGAGACCGACCAGGTGCCGGGTCGCGGCGAGACCGCCGGGCCAGTTGGTCACGCCGACCCACGGCACGCCCGGCGCGGGCTCGTCGGCCGGTGCGATCAGCGCGAAGGGCAGCCCGAGCCGGCGCAATTCCTCGTGCTGGGCCGGCATCAGCTCCGGCAGCACCAGGACGGCGCCCCGCGTGCGGCGCGTCGCCAGCGAGTCCAGCCACTGCCGGGTCAGCCGCCCGCTGCCGTGCGTCGCCGACACCACCATGCCCATGCCCTCGGCGTGCAGCGCCTCCTCGGCGCCGCGGATCAGCTCGCCCGCCCAGGGACTGGCCAGTTCGTTCATCACCAGGTCGATCAGTCCGCCCGGCGCGAGCCCGGTGGCGGGCGGCCGGTGCCGCGCGAGATAGCCGTGCTGCTCCAGCAGCCGCTGCACCTTCGCCCGGGTCCGCGACGCCACGTCCGAGCGGTCGTGCAGCACCTTGGACACCGTCGACACCGACACCCCGGCCTGCCGCGCGATCTCCGCCAGCGTCGTGCCGCCGGTCCCCGCGGCGGCCCCGCTCTCCGGCTCCGGCTCCGACCCCGCCATCGTCCGCTCTCCCGCTGTTCGCCCGCGCACGCGCCCCGCGCGCACCCTCCGGCGGCCCCTTCGGCCGGCCGGCTCACCGATGGCGAAAACTATCGCGAAAACGGTCCCGACCCGCGCGGGCGCCTCCCCGGAATCGCGCCGCTAGGAGGTGCGGGTGTTGGTCAGGTGGGGGCCTATGTGGCCGATGTAGAGGCGGCCGGTGCCCGCGGTGTCGTCGAAGAAGTGCAGGCGCGGCGAGATGGTGCTGCCGCCGCCGATGCGCAGATGGGCCTCCATGTAGACGCTGCCCGACGGGTCCACCTCGCGGGGGACGGGCAGCATGCGTTCCTTGCGCCAGGACAGATTGCGCCGGACGGTGTCGGACTCCTTCATCAGCACCTTGCCCGCCGGGAAGGGATGACAGCCCGAGGGCAGGTCCTGGCACCAGGCGCGGAAGTCGCCGCGGGCGCGCCCTGCCACCGCCGCGGCGGCGAAGTCCTCCAGCGCCTGGAGGGCCTCCCAGCAGACATTGACCCAGTTCGGCTTGGACCGGTCGTCGAGACCGGTGAGTACCTTCGCGTCGCCGGTGAACATCAGGGTCGGGAACTGGCCGAGCCGGGAGTGGAGTTCGGTGAAACTGCCGGGCAGCGCCTCGCTCTCGTCCTCGTCCACCGGGGCGAACGCGGCCTCGTACGCGCCGACTTGCTGGAGCCGTAACTGCAGCGCGCGGACCTGCTGTTGGGCGGCGCGGCGCTCGGCGTGGAATTCCTCGGCCAGCCAGTTGGCGTCCGCCAGGTCGTGCTGGAGTTCGCGCACCTGCTTGTAGCGGGCGGCCTCCGCCTCCGCGGCCTCGTCCAGCAGCGCGATCAGGGACTCGTGGTCGGCCTTGAGCCGGGCGATCTCGTCGCCCTGGGCGGTGGACGGCGCCCGCGGGCTCGTGCCGTGCAGCGCCGCCAGCGGCTGCGGCAGCGGCAGGGTGGACGCCTGATTGCGCGGCAGCGCGGTCAGCACGCTCGCCGCCCGTACGGGATCGGCCTCGACGGTGGCGCGGGACATCACCGGATGCCGCTGGCCGTCGGCCGGCCAGCCCGGGTCCACGCCCGGCATGTACGTGCGGATGCCGCCGCCGAAGACCGGATGGTGCTCCAGCGCCTTGTTGAACGCCGCCTGCGCCTCGCGCGTCAGCACGTACAGCACGGCGCGGCCCACGAGTTGGGAGAAGGCCCGGTCGACGACCTTGTCCAGCCAGCGGTCGGCGTCGATCCCGTACGGCACGCTGGCCACCACGATGGGCAACCGCCGCTCCCGGTCGGTGAGTTCCTCGATCACCTCCTTGACGTCGCCGGGGTGGACGAAGCTGGCGCGGGCCCGGATCTCGGCGAGGCCGCTGTGGGTGTCGAGGGCGTCGAGCAGCGCGTCGGCCAGCCGCGGCTTGGAGGCCCTGATCTGCGGGATGTCCGGTGAGTCCGGGCGGTGTTCGACATCGAGCTGGATCCAGGTGCGGCCCGGATCGGCGGCGTCGGTGCGGATGATCAGCAGCGTCTGCCAGGCGCCCCTGGCCGTCGGCGGGCTCTCGCGCAGCCGCCACCGGGTGTGGGCGCCGGCCTGACCGGAGTCGGAGTCGCGGTCGAGCGTCACGTGCTCGGCGATCTCATTGCGGCCGTCCCGCAGCGAGACGACCGGATAGTGCCTGGCGCCGGCCAGCCACTCCACCACCAGCCGGTCGGTCGTCGCCGCGACCGTGACGTAGTCCTGTTCGGTGCACACGACCATGCGGTACGCGGAAGCGTCCACGGAAGTCCCCCCTCGGTGTGCCGATCGATCATCAAGGGGGAGGCTAGAAGAGCGCGGTGTCACGGTGATAGGGGGCGCGGTGTCCGCCGGGGACCGGTACGCGGCGCCGGCAGCGCTCCTGCCGTGACAGGAACGCCGCACGGATGCCGCACACGGCCCGCAGTGAATTCGGCCACATCCGCGGACGGCCGCCGGGGGCATCGCCCGAAGGGGCGGCACGGGCCCGGCCGGTGGGAGCGGAGTGACTACAGTGGTCGTATGCCCGACGCGTCGCCCCCGGTGGACCTCGACCTGCGGCTGGTGCGCTACTTCACCGTCGTCGCCGACGAACTCCACTTCGGCCGCGCCGCGACCGCGCTGCGCGTCGCCCAGCCGTCGCTGAGCCGGCAGATCCGCCGCCTCGAACAGCAGGTCGGCGCGCGGCTGCTGGACCGTACGCCGCGGGGCACCCGGCTCACCGAGGCGGGTACGGCGTTCCTGCCGCGGGCCCGGGCGCTGCTGCGCGCGGCCGAGGAGGCCGCGGGCCTGGCCAGGGCCGCCGCCCGGCCCAGCGGGATCACCATCGGCTGGACCGTCAATCTCGTCGTCACCCCGGCGGTGCGCGAACTGCGGCGCCGGCACGCCGACGCCGATGTGCGCACCGTGCACCTGCCGTGGGACCAGGTGCGCGCCGCCCTGCTCGACCACCGGGTGGACGCGGTACTGACCCGGCTCCCGCTGCGCACCGACGGCCTGCGCGTCACCGTCCTCTACGACGAGCCCCGGGTGCTGCTGGTGCCGGCCGGGCACCGGCTGGCGGAGCGGGAGTCCGTCACGGTGGACGACTTCGCCGACGAGCCGCTGCCGCGGGTGCCCGACGAGGAGTGGAACGCCTTCTGGCGGATCGACCCGCGCCCGGACGGCAGCCGCGCGCCGGACGGGCCGCTGCTCGCGGCCGTCGAGGACAAGCTCGAACTCGTCGCGTCCGGCGAGGCGTTGTCGATCATGCCGGCCGGGCTGCCCTTCTCCGAGCTGCGGCCCGACGTCGTCTCGGTGCCGCTGCGCGGCGTCGAGCCGAGCCATGTCGTGCTCGCGACCCGCGCCGGCGACCGCGGCCGACTCGTAACGGCCTTCCGCGCCTGCGCCGAGGCGGTGCTGGGGCCGCACGGGGCTGAACGCCGCCCGGAATGACGGGCGTTGCGGCAGCTCGGCCCGCACGGCGGCCGGGCAGCCGCCCGGGAGACCGGCGGCCCCTGCTCAGCCGAGCACCGCGTGCCGGTCGGCCCGACCGGCCGCTGAATGATGGGCCGCCCCGCTCAGCGAAGAGCCGTGCGGCTCGGCCTGCGCGACGGCCTGCTCAGCCGAGGGCCGCGTGCAACTCGTCCGTGGTGGGCGGGTTGGCGCCGGCGCGGGAGACCGTGATCGCGGCGGCGGTGCCCGCGTGGCGCAGGATCCCGGCGAGCGTGTCCGTGTCCAGCGCTGCCAGCGCCGTACGGTTCGCCGCGCCGGTCAGGCCCAGCTCCGTCAGGGCGTCCAGGACGGCGGACATGAAGGAGTCGCCGGCGCCCACCGTGTCGACCACCTCGGCCGGTACCGGGGTGCCCGTCACCTGGCCGCCGGCGGTGAAGGCCGCCGCGCCCTGGGCGCCCATCGTCACGAACACCACGGCCGGGCCCGCCGCCAGCCAGCGCGCGGCCACCGCGGCGAGCGGCTGACCGGGATGGAGCCACGCGATGTCCTCGTCGCTGGCCTTGACCACATCGCTGAGCGCCACGCACCGCTCGACGGCGGCCAGACCCTCCGCGTGCGCGCCCATCAGCTCGGGCCGCACATTGGGGTCGTAGCTGACGGTCGCCGCCGCCCGCAGCCGCTCCACGACGGCCACCGTGCCTGTGGCGCCCGGCTCGGTGACGGCGGCGATCGACCCGAGGTGCACATGCCGCACCCCGGCGGGCGGTTCGACCTCCTCCAGCGTCCACGTGATGTCGAAGTCGTAGCGGGCGGCGCCCTGTCCGTCGAGCGTCACCACGGCGGTCGGGGTCCGTACGTCGTGCTGCGCGTCGGCCAGCAGGGCCACGCCCGCCGACCGCAGGTGGTCGCCGATCAGCTTCCCCGACGGATCGTCCCCGAGCTGGGTGAGCAGCGCCGTGTCCCGGCCGAGCCGGGCCAGACCGTACGCCACGTTCGCGGGACTGCCGCCGGGGTGCGGCACATCGGGCTCCCCGGGGGTCCGCACGATGTCCGCCACACACTCGCCGATCACCAGAAAGTCGCTCATGCCCCACATGCTGCCGCATCGCCCGCCGCCCCGGCGAGCCCGCTCCGACCGGCGCGGGACCAAGGGCCCGCACCGCCGGGAGCCGTCCGGGACCGCCGGGTCGGCCCTGGGCAGGGGCGTCAGGCGCCGGACCCGTCCAGCTCCTCGTCCAGGGCCATGGCCGCCGTGATCAGCGACAGATGGGTGAACGCCTGCGGGAAATTGCCGAGTTGCTCGCCCGTGGGGCCGATCTCCTCGGCGAAGAGCCCGACATGGTTGGCGTAGGTGAGCATCTTGTCGAAGGCGTAACGGGCGGGGGCGAGGCGGCCGGAGCGGGCCAGGGCGCCGACGTACAGGAAGCTGCACAGCGAGAAGGTGCCCTCGCTGCCGCGCAGCCCGTCGGGGGAGGCGCCGGGGTCGTAGCGGTAGACCAGGCTGTCGGAGACGAGTTCGCCGTCCATCGCGTCCAGCGTCGACAGCCAGCGCGGCTCCTTCGGCGCCACGAAACCGACCTCCGGCATCAGCAGCAGGGACGCGTCCAGCACCTCGCCGCCGTAGTGCTGGACGAACGCCTGCCGCCGCTCGCTCCAGCCGCGCTCCATGACCTGCCGCATGATCGCGTCGCGGGCCGCCGTCCAGCTCTCCAGGTCCGCGGGGCGGGCGAGTTCGGCGGCCGCGCGGATGCCGCGGTCGAAGGCCGACCAGCACATCAGCCGGCTGTACGTGAAGTCCTTGCGCCCGCCGCGGGTCTCCCAGATGCCCTCGTCGGGGCGGTCCCAGTGGTCGGCCAGCCAGTCCAGCAGCCCGGCGAAGACCTGCCAGCCGTCGTAGCCGGCGAGCTGGGCGACGTCCCGGGACCGGGACAGCGCGCGGACGGCCTCGCCGTAGATGTCGAGCTGGAGTTGGTCGGCGGCGCCGTTGCCGAGCCGGACCGGGGCGGAGCCGCGGTAGCCCGCCAGGTGGTCCAGGATCTCCTCGGGCAGTTCGGGGTCGCCGTCCACCCGGTACATGATCTGCAACGGCTCGCCGGTGACCGTGCCGCCCGCGCGCAGCCGCGCGCCGAGCCAGCGGCGGAAGGCGTCCGCCTCCTCGGTGAAGCCGAGGTCGACCAGCGCGTTCACCGACAGCGAGGCGTCCCTGATCCAGGTGTAGCGGTAGTCCCAGTTGCGCTCGCCGCCCACCTGCTCGGGCAGGCCCATCGTGGCGGCGGCGACCGGGGCGCCGCTGGGCGCGTACGTGAGCAGCTTGAGGGTGATCGCGGACCGGTTCACCGCCTGCTGCCAGCGGCCCCGGTAGCGGCACTGCCGTATCCAGCCGTGCCAGAAGCGGCGTACGCCGTCGAATTCCGCCCGCAGTGATCCCTCGGTCGGTGGCCGCGGCGCGTCGCCGTGCGCCGCGCACACCGTCAGCACCACGCCCGCGAGCTGGCCCTGCCGCAGCGTGACGGTGGCGCGGACGTCCTCCTCGTCGCGCACCAGCTCCACCGGGCCGACCGGCTGGAGGAACGCCCACGCCCGCGGGCAGGCGAAGCGGGCCGCACCGTCGGCGAGGTGCAGCCGGTGGTCGCAGCGGCCGTAGTCGAACCGCGGCCGGCACTCGAGATCGAAGGTCACGGTGCCGCGCACCACCCGCATCGCGCGCACCATGCGGTGCCGGTCGGTGGCCGTTTCCGGATGGTCGACCGGCATGAAGTCGATGACCTCGCCGACACCGTCGGGCGTCATGAAGCGGGTGACCAGGGCCGCCGTGTCCGGGAGGTACAGCTGCCGTACGGTCGTGTCCGTGCCCGCCGCGGTGATCGAGAAGTGGCCGCCGCGGTCGTGGTCGAGCAGCGCCGCGAAGATGCTCGGCGAGTCGAAGCGCGGGGCGCAGAACCAGTCGACGACCCCCTCGGCGGAGACCAGTGCCGCGGTCTGGAGGTCCCCGATCAGGCCGTGGTCGGCGATCGGCGGGTAGCGACGCATGGGGGCACCTTTCGCCGTCGCCGGTTCCCCCGCTCCCTTTCCACGCTAGAGGAGACCGTCGTCACCGGCATTCCGGCGCGGCTCCCGGTCCGGTGCCGGGGTCGTGTCGGCGGTCCCGCCCGGGGCCCCCTGGGGGCTTCCGTTGTCGCCCCCGCCCGTGCTGCCGTCCGGCCCGGCGCCGGACAGCAGAGTCGCCAGCGGCGGTTCCGACGCCAGGACGGCGCCCGCGGTGATGGTGAAGGTGAGCACCGCGCAGATCGCGATCAGCCAGGACAGCATCGTGAAGACCGAGCCGAGCGAGCCGAAGTTGGCCAGGCTGCGGTTGAGGGCGGTCGGCATGTACAGGCGCGCGGTCACCGACAGCGCCGTCATGGCCAGCGAGGTGAGGATCGCCCCGGGCAGCAGCGGCAGCCACGGCACCCGCTTGCTCAGCAGCAGCCGCTGCGTCCACCACCACACCCCGACGTCCGCGAGGAAGGTCAGCGGCAGACCGAGCCACAGCCCGTGGCCGAAGCCGTCGCGCAGCGGCCCCTGCAGCACCAGCGCCACCATCCACGCGGAGATCCACGCCACCCAGCGCCACAGCGCCACGCGGACCGCCGCCCGCGGCAGCCGCCACGCCCGCTCGCACACCCGGGCCATCGCCCGGCTGCACGCGGTCGCCGACAGCAGCGCCATCAGGACGCCGATCACCCCGGTGGTCTGCCGCAGATCGCCGCCGTTCGAGCCGTACACCTGCTTGAGCTGCTCGTCGGACGCGCCGGTCAGCCCGAAGACATTGCGCGCGGTGCTCACCAGCTGGTCCCGTACGCCCTGCGGGGCGAAGGCCGCCACGACGAACAGCAGCGGGACGGCGGTGAGGAAGACCTGGGCCGCCAGCCGGGTGCCGGCGTCCAGCAGATTCACCGACAGCAGCCGGGCGGTCAGCTCGGTGATCACCGGGAAGCGGCGTTCCGCCTCGCGGCGCAGCCACAGCGCCCGCCGCTTCCACTGCGCCGCGCGCTCGCCCATCCGGTGCGCCGCCCGCCCGGCCCGTCCGCCGCGGCGCCCTGGGCG
The DNA here is from genome assembly GCF_900112845.1 of Actinacidiphila alni. GTDB lineage: Bacteria > Actinomycetota > Actinomycetes > Streptomycetales > Streptomycetaceae > Actinacidiphila > Actinacidiphila alni. The sequence goes on along the minus strand of NZ_FONG01000011.1, from coordinate 147,761 downwards.
GACCCCGCCGGGACCGGACGCGTCGCCGGGAGGACCCGAAGGAGCGGTGGCCATACGCGACCTCCCCTGCGGACCGGGCGGACACCGCCCGTCAGTCGGACACTGCTCCTCAGTCAAGGCGGTGGGCGCGGATCGCGCGACTCGTGACGGCGGCGGCTAGCCCGTCCGCAGGGCGGTACGGGGCGCCGGGCATGGTCCCGGGCGCAGGCTCGGGCACGGTCCCGGGCACGGGGGAGAGGCCGCCGTGTGCCCTCCGGCGTCGGTCAGCGGGCCGGCGCCGGAGCGTCGAGTACCGCCTCCAGATGCACCCGGCCGCCGATCTCGACGGTGCCGTCCGGGCCCGGCGCGGTGAGGATCTGCGAGCCCCGGCCCTGGGTGATGTGCAGGGCGCGGCCGAGGCGCTGGGTGAGCAGCAGCGCGGCGGCCCCGGTCGCCTCGTCCTCCTCGATGCCGTCGCCGCGGCCGGGGAAGGCGCGCGCCCTGATCCGGCCCGCGGCCTCGTCCTGCCACGCCCAGGCGTACACCCACTCGCCCGGCTCCGGCACCTCCAGCGCGTCCACCTCGGCGGGCAGCGCGTATTCGCGCAGGCTGCGCGGCGGCGCCCACTCGGCGCGCACGGTGATCCAGGTGAATTCGCCGTCGTCGCGTACGAACACCTCACCGACCTCCGGCTCCAGCACCTCCACGTCCAGCAGCCACGCCACCCCGACCAGCGGGTGCCCGGCGAACGGCAGCCGCAGCCCCGGGGTGTAGATGTCCACCGTGCCGCGCTCCGGGTCGTCCACGAACACCGTCTCGCTGAAGCCGAGTTCGGCCGCCAGCGCCTGCCGTGCCGTACGGCCGGGGAAGCGCGCGCCGTCGCGCACCACGCCGAGCGCGTTGCCGTGCCGCCGGTCGGGACCGGAGAACACCCGCAGGACGTCGATGCCGCCGGAAGGAGTCTTCACCCGGGCATTCAAGCACCGCCGGACGCGGGCGCGGGCCCGGTCCCGCCCACCTTTACGGCGACGGTACGGCGCCCCGCCCGCCGGCCCCGGCGGCGGCCGTCCCCCCGGGGCCCGCCACCGCGGACCGGGGTCCTGGTCAGACCGGCCGGCGGAAAGCTATCCTTGGCTCCGCCGTTCACCCGGTTACGTCCGGTGACATCGGGTACGGCATCCGTCACATCGGCAATGCCGGTCATGCCGGCCATGCCGGTCACAATGGGGGCCTCACGTATGAACGACTCTCGCGAGGTCGCGGGCGTGATCCTGCCGGGCTATCCCGAACCCCTGTGGATCCAGGCGGTCAACCTGATCCGCGGCGAGATCGACCGCGGCGAGCTGCGCCCCGGCTCGCGTCTCGCGCCCGAGCGGGAACTCTGCCGCCAGCTGGGCATCAGCCGGGTCACGCTGCGCAAGGCGCTGGGGCACCTGGTCGAGGAGGGCGTGCTCAGCGCCTCGCACGGCCGGGGCTGGTACGTGACGCAGGCGGCGCCGAAGAAGGAGTGGCCCAACAGCCTGGAGTCCTTCAGCGAGACCGCCGCGCGCATGGGACTCAAGCCGCACTCCAAGGTGTTCACGGCCCAGGCCAGCCCGGCCAGCATCGACGAGGCGGAGCGGCTGGCGATCGCGCCCGGCACACCGCTGTTCCGGCTGGAGCGGGTACGGCTGCTGGACGGCGTCCCGATAGCGCTGGACCTGACCCGTATCCCGCTGGCCCTGGTGCCCGGGATCGAGGACGTCGACTTCGCCGACCGCTCGCTGTACGCGACGCTGTCGGCGGCCGGCGTGGAGCCCGCCCGCGCGGACAGCACGATCGAGGCCACCAAGGCCGACGACAGCGCCGCCGCCCGGCTCGACGTGGCGCCCGGCGACCCGCTGCTGGTCATGCACCAGCTCGCGGTGGGCGCCGACGAGGAGCCGCTGTTCGTCTCCACGATCCAGTACGCGGGCGAGCGCTACCGGCTGCGGACGTCCTTCGCCCGCTCGCACGGCTGACGGGCCTTCCGTACGGCGCCGTTCGCAAGCGGTTGACGGCGCCGCGGCCGGACCGGCTCAGCACACCGAACCGGCTCACAGCAATGGACCGGCTCAGCACGCCGAACCGGCTCGCAGCATTGGACCGGCTCAGCACGCCGAACCGGCTCGCAGCATTGGACCGGCTCAGAGCACCAGCACGCCCTTGACGAAGTCGGGACCCGCCTCCGTCATGGTGCGGAAGGCGTCGTCCACGCCGTCCAGGCCGAACCGGTGGGTGATCAACGGCTCGTAGCTGAAGCGGCGTTCGGCGATCAGGCCGATCGCGTCGCGCATCGCGGCCATCAGCCGGGTGCGGTCGGGGCAGAAGCCGTTGACGACGGTGACGGCCTTGTACCAGAGGTCCATGTCCATCATCGCGTCGCCGGTGTGGTGGTAGCCGACCACGCACAGCGTGCCGAAGGGCCGCACCAGACTGCCGGCCGTACGGAGCCCGCCGGTCGTGCCGGTCGCCTCCAGCACGACCGCGAGCCGCGCGTCGCCGGCCCGGGTGGTCTGCGTCCGGTACTCCTCGGGAAGTTCGTCGGGCGCGAAGACCAGGTCGGCGCCGAGCCGCAGGGCGCGCTCGCGGCGGGCCGGGTCGGGGTCCACGCCGACCAGCAGCCCGGGGGCGTGCCGCTTGGCGAGCTGGACGAGGCCGAGGCCCATGAAGCCGAGGCCGACGACGGCGACCCGGTCGCCCGCGCGGATCCCCGTACGCGACAGCGCCTCTTCGAGGTCGGCGACCGGTTCGCCGAGCGCGTGTGCGGGCTCGATGCCGGCCGGCACCGGCAGAACGGCGTGCGCGTCCATCGCCGCGAGCGTCGCGAAGCCCTCGCCGCCGAGCCCGGTCACCAGGTCGCCGGGCTTCCAACGGCCCGCGTCCCGCCCGGAGTCGACCACCCGGCCGACGATCTCGTGGCCGAGCCGCAGCGGCTCCGCGGCCGGATCGTGCCCGAGCCACGGCCCGATGTCGGAGGTGCAGACACCGCTGGCCAGCACTTCGACCAGCACCTGGGCGGGGCCGGGGACCGGGTCCTCGGCGGCGACGACCTCCGAGGTACGGGGCCCGACGAGCTGGCTGATCTTCATGGGGAACTCCTGGAGGCTCGGTGACGACAGTGGACCAGTGTAGTGAAGTGGTCCTATGTGGTCAGTAGTGGTGTCCTACGAATCGCGCCGATCCCACGGCCGGTTTGTCGCCATTCGTGGCTGAAAAGTGCGGAACGTGCCCGGTTTCGGCGGAGTTTCGGTCCGCTTCACCCTCTAGACAGGACCGGCATTCGTATTACGATGTCGGCAAGTGGTATGGCTTTGGCACACCCGATGCGCGGCACATGCGAGGAGGACGGATGACGGCTCTCGGTACGGGACTCGGCGCCGCGGTCGTCGGCACGGGCTCGCAGGGCCGCGTGCACGGCCTCGCCCTCCAAGCCGTGCCGGGCACGGCGCTCGTCGCCGTCGCGGACGTCGACACCGCCGCCGCGCGCGGCCTGGCCGACGAGCTGGGTGTACCACGGGTGTACCGCGACTACCGCGAACTGCTCGTGGTGGAACGGCCCGACGTGGTCAGCGTCTGCACCCCGCCCGTCCTGCACCCGGAGATCGTCCGGGCCGCCGCGGCGGCCGGCGTCCGCGCCGTGCACTGCGAGAAGCCGGTCGCGCTCTCGTACGGCGAGGCCGTGGACATGGTGCGGACCGCGGCCGACGCGGGCATGCAGCTCACCTTCAACCTCCAGCGCCGCTTCGAGGCCGTGCAGCGCTTCGCCCGCGAGAGCGTCGCAGGCGGCGAGATCGGCGAGGTCGTGACGATCGAGGGGTACTGCCCGAATCTCTTCGACTGGGGCACCCACATCCTCGACCTGATCCTCTTCCACCGCGGCGACGCGGCCCCGGAATGGGTCTTCGGGCAGCTGGACGTGACCCTCGACCGCTATGTCTACGGCGCCTTCGTCGAGACCGCCTCCGTCACCCAGATCGGCTGGCCGGACGGCGTGCGCGCCACCGTCAGCACCGGACGCGAACCGCACACCCCGGTGCTCAACCTCCAGAACAACCTGGGGCTGATCCTCCAGGGCACCAAGGGGCGGGCCGACATCCGCGGCGCCCGCTGCCTGATCCGGCGCTTCGGCAAGGCCGACCTGGCGCACGACTCCCCGTTCGACACCGACTCCCGCACCTGGGACCGGGGGGTCGACCCGGCGATCGTGGCCGGCACCCGCGACGCGATCCAGGACGTCGTCGACAGCCTGCACACCGGCCGCGAACCCGCCCTTGCCGCGCGCCACGGACTGCGCGGCGCCGAACTGGTCTTCGCGACCTACGAGAGCAGCCGGTCCCGGCGGCGCGTGCCACTGCCCCTGGACCGGATGGACAACGCCCTGCTCAGCGGGCGTGCGCAGGGCTTCTGGAGCCCTGCGGGAGAACTGCGCTCCACCTACTGAAACGAGCGGCCCCGCGATGCGGACACCGGACACCCCCGTACGACCCGAGCGCCCCGCCGGGCGTACCGACGCCACCCGCCCGACCGCGCTCGTCGTCCTCGGCGGCGACGACGTGTACGAAGACCTGTTCACCGCCGCGTCCGAGCTGCGGGCGCTGCTGACCGACGAGGGCTTCGTGACCCGAACCGCCCTCGGCACCGGCCGGCTGGAGACCGGGCACGGCGCCGCGTTGATCGTGCTCTACACCGCGGCGGGCCGCTTCACCGCCGATCAGCGGGCGGCGCTCGCCGACGCCGTACGCCGCGGCGCCGGACTGGTCGCGCTGCACTCCACCACCGTGGACGCGGCCCTGTTCGACCTGATCGGCAGCCGCTACGTCTCGCACGGGCCGCCGCCGCACGAGAGCCGGTTCACCGTCACGCTCGACGGCGACCACGAACTGACCGCCGGGATCGACCCGTTCGAGCTGACCCACGAGCACTACCACGTGGCGACGGCACCCGGCGTGCGCGTCCTCGCCCGCCGCGCGACCCGCGACGGCACCGAACCCCTGCTGCACGTCCGCGAATTCGGGGACGGACGTGTCTGCTACCTCCAGTTGGGCCACGACATGCGGGCCTGGGGAGAGCCCGCCGTGCGCCTCCTCGTCCGGCGGGCGGCCCGCTGGGCAAGCCGCCTCGATGCCAGAGGGAACTGACCGATGCGAATACTTTTCAGAAAGATCTGTTTCTATCTGCTCACGGCCTGGGCGGCGATCAGCCTCAACTTCGTCATTCCCCGCATCATGCCGGGAAATCCCGCGGACAACCTGATCAACCAGTTCCACGGAAAGCTCAGCCCGTCCGCCGTGAAGGCGCTGCGGGTGCTGTTCGGCGAATCGGACAAGAATCTCTGGCAGCAGTACGTCAGTTACTGGCACAGCGTCTTCACCGGGGACTTCGGCACCTCCTACGCCTATTACCCGTCGCAGGTCAGCGATGTGCTCGGGCAGAGCATGTTCTGGACGCTCACCCTGATCACCGTCTGCACGGTGCTCGGCTTCGTCATCGGCACCGCGCTCGGCATGCTCGCGGGCTGGAAACGCGGGACCTGGCTCGACTCGCTCGTGCCGGCCACCACCTTCCTGTCGTCGATCCCGTACTTCTGGTTCGCGATCATGGTCGTGTACGTCTTCGCCATCACGCTCAAGTGGTTCCCGCTGTCCGGCGGTTACGCGGTCACCGAGACCATCGGACTCAACGGCGGATTCATCGGCAGCGCCATCAACTACGCGGTGCTGCCGGCCCTCACGATCGTCGTCGCCTCCGTCGGCGGCTGGCTGATCGGCATGCGCAACATGATGGTCACCACCCTGAGCGAGGACTACGTCCGGCTCGCGGAGGCGAAAGGTCTCCCCAAGCGCCGGGTGATGTACGCCTACGCCGCCCGCAACGCGATGCTGCCGTCCTTCTCCGGATTCGCGATGTCGCTGGGATTCGTCATCGGCGGCTCCATCGTGACCGAGGTCGTCTTCAACTACCCCGGCATCGGCTCGGTGCTCTTCAAGGCCGCCCAGGCGGCCGACTACCCGCTGATGTCGGCCATCTTCCTGCTCATCACCGTGCTGGTGCTGATCGCCAATCTGATCGCGGACATCGCGTACGTGTTCCTCGACCCGAGGACAAGGGAGAGCTGATCCATGGCCCTGCAATCCGCTGCCCTCGCCGAGTCGGAGTCCGGCGCCGCCGCCGACCCCGCGGGGGAGGCCACCACGTCCCAGGGGCCCGCCCGGGTCTGGCTGCGCGTGCTGCGCGCCCCCCTGACGCTGACCGGCGTCCTGATCACCCTGGTCTTCCTGTTCCTCGCGGTCATCGGCCCGTGGATCTCGCCGTACGACCCGTCGGCCGTCAGCGACGCGGCCAGCGCCGCGCCGTCCGCCTCGCACCTGCTGGGCACCACCCAGAACGGGCAGGACATCCTGTCCCAGATGCTCTACGGGGCCCGCGCCTCGATGGTCGTGGGCCTGGGCGCGGCCGTGGTCACCACGGTGCTCTCGGTCCTGGTCGGCGTGACGGCCGGTTACGTCGGCGGCCTCGGCGACGAGGCGCTGTCGCTGCTGGCGAACGTCTTCCTCGTCCTGCCGAGCCTGCCGCTGACGATCATCCTGGCCGCGTACCTGCCGCACAGCGGCTCGCTCGGCATCATCCTGGTGATCTCGGTGACCGGCTGGGCGTGGGGCGCCAGGGTGCTGCGGGCCCAGACGCTGAGCCTGCGCAAGCGGGACTTCGTGGAGGCGGCCCGCGCCACCGGTGAGAAGACCTGGCGGATCATCCTCAAGGACATCCTGCCCAACCAGGTCGCGGTCATCGCCGCCGCCTTCCTCGGCACCGTCACCGGCGCCATCCTCACCCAGGCCAGCCTGGCCTTCCTCGGCCTGACCGACGTCACGCAGTGGTCGTGGGGCACGATCCTGTACTGGGCGCAGGTCAGCAGCGCGCTGCTGACCGGGGCCTGGTGGTGGTTCGTCCCCGCGGGCCTGGCCATCGCGGTGCTCGGCACCGCCCTGTCGCTGGTGAACTTCGGCATCGACGAATTCATCAACCCGCGGCTGCGGCAGGCCGGCATCGGCACCAAGAAGGCGCAGCGGGCGCAGGTCGTCAAGCGCCGCACCAAGCGGGTCAAGCAGCGCGGCCCGGTCGTGGCGCGGCCCGCGGGGGCGCCGTTCACCCCCGACAGCACCGATGTGATCCTCGACGTCCGCGATCTGAAGGTGGACTACGTCAGCGACGGCAGCCGGACCCCCGCGGTCAGCGACGTCTCCTTCACCCTGCGGCGCGGCGAAGTGCTCGGCATCGCGGGGGAGTCGGGCTCCGGCAAGTCCACCCTGGCGTACGCGATCACCCGGCTGCACAAGCCGCCGGCCGAGATCTCCCAGGGCGAGATCGTCTACACCAAGGCCGACGGCGGCACCGTCGACGTGCTCGGCATGGACGAGGACGAACTGCGGGACTTCCGCTGGGAGGAACTGTCGATCGTCTTCCAGTCGGCGATGCACGCGCTCAACCCGATCATGCGGGTCGGCGAGCAGATCGAGGACGTGATCATCGCCCACCGGCCGCGGATGACCCGCCAGGAGCGGGCCGCCCGGGTGGTCGAACTCCTCGGCATCGTCGGCATCCCCGCCGACCGCGCGGGTTCGTACCCGCACGAGCTGTCCGGAGGCATGCGGCAGCGCGCGATGATCGCCGTCGGGCTCGCGCTCGACCCGGAGATCATCGTCATGGACGAGCCGACCACCGCGCTCGACGTGGTCATCCAGCGGCAGATCATCGAGAAGATCATGGAGCTGAAGGACCGGCTCGGCTTCTCGGTCGTCTTCATCACCCACGACCTGTCGCTGCTGATCGAACTCTCCGACACGATCGCCGTGATGTACGGCGGCAAGATCGTCGAGACCGCCGCGGCCGACGACTTCTACCGCCGCCCGCAGCACCCGTACAGCCGCGGTCTGCTGGCGTCCTTCCCGACGCTCGGCGGCCCCAAGCGGGAGCTGACCGGCATCGTCGGCTCGCCGCCCGACCTGCGCCGGCTGCCCAGCGGCTGCGCCTTCCGGCCGCGCTGCCCGCTGGCCTTCGACGCCTGCGCCGCCGAGATCCCGCGGCTCTACCAGGTGACGGGCCCGGACGGCGGCACCTCGCGGGCCGCCTGCCTGCTGCACGCGGAGGGCGCGCCCAAGAGCGCCGCCCCGAACGGTCCGGACGCCACGGACGGTCCGGACACCACGACCACGAACGAGCTTGCGACAGGTGAGATGCGATGAGCGGCGACCTGACGAAGGAGCCGGGGACGGCCGCCACCCCGGCCGCCCCCGCCGGCGGCGGCGCCCGGCCGGTGCTCGAAGCGGTCGACGTGACCAAGCACTTCCCGGTCCGCGGCGTCCGGCTGCGCCGCGGTGCGGCGCCCCGCGTGGTGCACGCGGTGGAGAACGTCAGCCTGAGCCTGTACGCGGGGCGGATCACCGCGCTGGTCGGCGAGTCGGGCTCCGGCAAGTCGACGCTGGCCCGGCTGCTCGCGCAGCTGTACCCGCTGACCAGCGGTGAGGTGCGGCTGCACGGCCAGGCCGTGCACTCGCAGCGCGGCCGGGCCTTCCGCGACCACGTCCGCAAGGTCCAGCTGATCCTCCAGGACCCCTTCGCCTCCTTCAACCCGGTGGCCACCATCGCGAGCACGCTCAAGCGCGCGGTCGCGATCCACCAGCCGGGCAAGCGCGGCAAGGACCAGGCGGCCGTCATCGACGACCTGCTCCAGCAGATCAATCTGGTGCCCGCACGGCAGTTCACCGAGAAGTACCCGCACGAACTGTCCGGCGGCCAGCTCCAGCGGATCTCCATCGCCCGGGCGCTCGCGGCCTCCCCCGAGGTGTTCCTCGCCGACGAGCCGGTCTCCAGCCTCGACGTCTCCATCCGGCTCGGCATCCTCAACCTGCTGCGCCGGCTCACCGAGGAACGCAACGCGGCGATGCTCTACGTCACCCACGACATCGCGTCCGCCCGGTACTTCGCGGCCGACACCGCGGTGATGTACGCGGGCGAGGTCGTCGAGACCGGCCCGTCCGAGGCGGTCACGCAGCAGGCGGCACACCCGTACACCCAACTGCTGATCGACTCCGCGCCCGACCCCGCGCGCGACGGCTCCGGCCGGGTCAGGGACATCGGGCAGCCGCCCAGCCTCATCGACCCGCCGGCCGGCTGCCGCTTCCACCCTCGCTGCCCGTTCGCGATGGAGCGGTGCGGCAGCCAGGCCCCGCCGTCCTTCGACCTGACCGGCGGCCACACCGCCCGCTGCTGGCTGTACGCCGACGACGCGGAGGCCCGCGAACGGCGGGCCGACAACGCGCGCGCCGTCGGGACCGGCCCCGCCGATCCCGCGGGCCCCACCGACCTCTCCACCGAAACCTCCCCCGACACCGCTGTCACCACCTCCGAAGGAGCAGACGCACCGTGACCACAACGCAGTCGTCGATCGCGTCAGGAATGACGAGACGCGGTCTTCTCGCAGGCGCCGCCGCCACGGCGGGCACTCTCGCCCTCTACGGGTGTTCCGGCAACTCGGGCGGCACCTCGGGGGGCAAGGGCACCCTGACCGTGGCCGGCCAGTCCGACAACCTCACCCAGGTCTTCAACCCGTTCCTGGAGAACACCGCGCAGGGCCTGACGTACACCAGCCCGGGCTCGGGCGGCTTCATCTACGAGCCGCTGGTCCAGATCAACACCGTCGACATCGGTCACGACCTGCCCTGGCTGGCGAAGAGCTGGCGCTGGTCGGACGGCAACAAGACGCTGACGCTGGAACTCCAGACCGGTGTGAAGTGGACCGACGGCACCGCCTTCTCCGCCGACGACGTGGTGTTCACCTACACCATGCTGAAGCAGAACGCCGGACTCAACCTGGGCGGTGTCGCCTTCGCCACCGTCACCGCGCCGGGCCCCGCGCAGATCGTCTTCACCTTCGACGTGCCCTCCGAGCAGTTGTTCACCGAGGTCGTGTCGGTGCCGATCGTGCCCAAGCACATCTGGTCGAAGGTCAAGAACCCGACGACGTACACGGACAAGAATCCGGTCGGCACCGGCCCGTTCAAGCTGTCCACCTTCTCCGCGCAGAGCTTCCTGCTGGTGCGCAACGAGGACTACTGGCAGCCGAAGGCGGAGATCACCGCGCTGCGCTTCGTGGCGTACAAGGACAACCAGAGCATGACCAACGCCCTGGTCCAGGGCCTCGCCGACTGGGGCGGCACGTACATCGCCGACGCCGACAAGACGTATCTCAGCCGCAGCAAGCACAACAACTACTGGGCGCCGCTGGCCGGCACCGACGGCATCATCCCCAACCTGGAGCGCTGGCCGCTCAGCGACATCGCGGTGCGCCGGGCCATCAGCCTCGGCGTCAAGCGCAAGCAGGTCGGCGCGGCGACCGGCTCGCCGCCGGCCACCAGCGTCACCGGGCTGCCGATGCCCGCCTACACCTCGCAGGTCTCCGCCCAGTACAAGGGCGTGAACTTCGAGGAGGACACCGCCAAGGCCGAGAAGACGCTGACCGACGCGGGCTACACCAAGGGCGGCGACGGCTACTACCACAAGGGCGGAAAGCGGGTCGAATTCTCGATCAGCTTCCCCTCCGCGTACACCGACATCGCCTCCCGGGTGCAGGTGCTGGTCTCCCAGCTCAAGGACATCGGCATCAAGCTCACCGTCGACACGACCACCGTGAACGACATCAACACCATCACGGCCAAGGGCAACTTCGACTCCACGATGGGCTACCCGGTCAACTCCGCGCCGCGGGCCTTCTCGTACTACTACGACACCATCAACCCGAATCTGTACTACCCGATCGGCAAGGCGACACCGACCTACCAGAACATCGAGCGGTTCCAGAACGCCGAGGCCAAGGCGCTGTTCACCGAGTACCCGAAGGCGACGACGGACGCGCAGCGGCAGCAGATCCTCGACAAGATCGAGACGATCTTCGTCGAGGAACTGCCCTGGATCCCGATGTTCTACTGGGGCAGTTACGGCAACTGGAGCACCGCCAAGGCGACCGGCTTCCCCTCGCCGGACAACCCCTACTTCAGCCCGGTGCCCAACCCCGTCGTCGCGCTGCGGCTCAAGCCCGTGTGACCCCGCCGTCCCCGTCCGCCGCACCTCCGCCCGCCGGGCGGCGCGGCGGACGGGGACCGGCCCGGCACGTACCGACGCACCACCACACGACCTCTGTGAGGAACCGCATGCCACACCTCTCGACCCCGAGAGCCATGGTCATCGTGAACGGCGACGACATCCACCACGACCTGCTGAGCGCGGCCGACGTCTTCCAGCAGCTCGGCACCGAGGCCGGATTCGCCACCCGCAAGGCGATGGGCACCAGCCGCTTCACCGACCCGCGGCCGGAGACCGCCGAGGCGGACGTCTACCTCTTGTACACCGCGGGCGGTCACTTCGCGACGGAGCAGCAGCAGGCGCTCGCCGACGCGGTACGGGCCGGCAAGGGTCTGGTGGGCGTGCACGGCGCCAACATCATGGGGTGGCAGGGCGACGGGCTCGACCCCGCCGACCGCCCGCTGTTCGAACTGCTCGGCAACCGCTACCTCTCGCACGGCCCCGGCCACCACGAGGGCCGGCACACCATCGAGATCGTCGCCGACCACCCGGTCACCCGCGGCCTGACCGACTTCGAACTCTTCGACGAGTACTACGAGTTCGAACTCGCCGACGACGACGTGACGGTGCTCGCCCAGCGGCACCGCGCCGACGGCGAGGTCATCCCGGTGCTCTACGCCCGCGAGGCGGGCGCGGGCCGGGTGCTCTATCTGGCGCTCGGCCACGACATGCGGTCCTGGGGCGAGCCGCCGGTACGCGCCCTGGTCCGGCAGTCCCTGCTGTGGGCGGCGGGCCTGGAGCACGGGACCGGGGAGGGCGCCAAGTGACCGCCGCACTCGGGGTGATGACGTACACCGTGCTCGACCAGGCGCGCACCGACCTGGAGGGCACACTCGCCCGGCTGGCCGCGCTCGGCTACGCGGGCGTGGAGACCTACGGCCTGGTGGAGCAGTACGGACCCGCCCGGGTCAGGGACGCCATCGCGTCCGCCGGGCTCGCACTGACCAGCGCCCACACCCCGTTCCCCGCAGGCCCGGGCGCCGAGGAACTGCTCGACACCAATGAGGAGTTGGGCGCCACAATCCTGGTCTGGAGCATGGAACGGGAGGAATTCGACTCGCCCGGGGCGATCGCGCGCGGCGTGGAGCGGGTCAACGAGGCCGCGGAACGCGCCGCGGCGCGCGGCATGCGGATCGCCTACCACAACCACTTCGCCGAATTCTCCCAGGCCTTCGACGGGCGGCAGGCGTACGACCTGCTGCTGGAGCTGCTGGACGACCGCGTCCTGGTCGAACTCGACGCCTACTGGGCGCAGATGGGCGGCGCCGACCCGGCCGAGGTGCTGGCGCGGCTCGGTGACCGGGTGCGCCTGGTGCACGTCAAGGACGGCCCGGCCGTCAGCTACGAGGACGACGTGATGGTGCCGATCGGCGAGGGGACCATCGACTGGGCACGCACCCTGCGCACCCCCTCGGGACTCCAGTGGCACATCGTCGAACTGGAGCGGCTGCACATCGACACCTTCGAGGCGCTGCGCCGCTCCTACGGCCATCTGGTCGGCCGCGGCCTGTCCCGCGGCACCGTGCCCGCGACCGCTGCCACGGCCGCACCGAACGTCCCGACACCGGCCGAGGAGCAGGCATGAGGGTGCTGTTCCTCGGCGGTGCCGGGATGATCGGCTCCGCGGCGGCGGCCGAGGCCGTCGCGCGCGGAGCCGACGTGACGATCGTGACGCGCGGCGAGCCCGCCCGTACCCCGGCCGACGGCGTGCGCACGCTGCGCGCCGACGTCCGCGACCCGGCCGCGCTCAAAGTGGCGCTGGGCGGCGCCGAGTTCGACGTCGTCGTCAACTGGGTCGGCTTCACGCCCGACGATCTGCGCGGCCACCAGGAGCTGTTCGCGGCGACGGCCGGGCAGTACGTCTTCATCAGCACCTGCTCGGTCTACGGCCGGCCGGTGCCGCTGCTCCCGATCACCGAGTCCAGTCCGCGCCGACAGCCCGACTTCGGCTACCCGCGCGACAAGATCGCCTGCGAACTGCTGCTGGAGGACGCGTACCGCACCTCCGGCTTCCCGCTGACGATCGTGCGGCCCTTCCACACCTACGACCGCACGGTGATCCCGGTGCTCGCGGGCTGGACTGCGATCGAGCGGATGCGCACCGGCCGGCCGGTGGTCGTGCACGGCGACGGCACCTCGCTGTGGACACTGATGCACTCCCGCGACTTCGCGCGCGCCTTCGTACCGCTGCTCGGCAACGGGCAGGCGATCGGCGAGAGCGTCAATGTCGTCAGCGGCGCGATCCTCACCTGGGACCAGATCCATCTGGCGCTGGCCGCCGCGGCGGGCGTGCGCGCGCCGCTGCTGCGGCACCGCTCCAGCGAGTCGATCGCGGAGCACGTGCCGGGCTGGCGGGACGTGCTGGAGCACGACTTCCGGCACTCGATGCTCTTCGACACCGCGAAACTGCGCGCGCTGGTCCCCGGTTTCGCGCCGGAGGTCTCCTTCTCCGAGGGCGCCCGCGAGGTGCTCGCGCACTACGACGCCCACCCCGAACTGCGGTCGGTGGACGCCACGTTGGACCGCGCTTTCGACGCGCTGCTGGAGGCGTGATGCAGATCAACCTCCGAAGTGGTCCCTGGTGGTCTTTATATGACTTACCTTTATAAGACCAATGCAACACCACTTTGCTATCATGGGGCGAGAATGACGAGGGAAGAGGAACGCGTGATCGGCGTCGGGCTCATAGGTTCCGGATTCATCAGCGACACCTACGCGGACGCGCTCCAGGACGTACGGAACGCGGCGCTGGTCGCCGCCTGCTCCCGCGATCTCGCACGGGCCCGGACGCTGACCGCCAAGTGGGCGCCGGAAGCGGCCTGTTACGACGACATGGCGGCGCTCTGCGCGGACCCGGCCGTCGACCTCGTGGTGATCGCCGTCCCCAACGAGGCCCACCTGGACGCGGTACGCGTCGCCGCCGTGGCCGGTAAGGGCGTGGTCTGCACCAAGCCGCTGGCCCGTACCGGCGACGAGGCGGCCGAGATCCTCAAGGTGGTCCGCGACGCCGGGGTCTGGCACGGCTACGCGGAGAGTTCGGTCTTCTCGCCCAACATCGCCAAGGCCCACGAGATGGTCACCGCCGGCGCCATCGGCGACCTGCTCACCATGCGGGCCCGCGAGGCGCACTCCGGACCGCACGCCCCGCACTTCTGGGACGCGCAGACCGCCGGCGGCGGCGCCCTGCTCGACATGGGCTGCCACACCGTGGAGTCCGCCCGGCACTTCTTCGGCAAGGACAACCCGATCACCGAGGTGTTCGCCTGGGGCGCCACCCTCGCGCACGCCGACCGGACCACCGGCGAGGACACCGCGATCGCGCTGCTGAAATTCGCCGGCGGCCAACTCGCCACCGTCGAGTCGTCCTGGATCGAGAAGGGCGGCATGCAACTGCGGCACGAACTGGTCGGCAGCGCCGGCCGGCTGGTCACCGACACCTCCGCCACCCCCGTCTGGGGCTTCATCGAGCACCCGGCCGGCTACCTGGTGGAGAAGGCCGACGCCGACACCGGCTGGGTCTACCCGGTGCCCGAAGAGGCCCGCGCCTACGGCTTCAGCCAGGAGATGCGGCACTTCGTGGACTGCTTCGCGCGCGGCGAGACCCCGCTGGAGACCTTCGAGGACGGCGTGATCGTCAACCGCGTGCTGGACGCCGCCTACACCTCCATGCGCTCGGGTACATGGGAGAAGGTCCAGGTCCCGGCATGAGCACCGACCAGACGGCGCCGCCGGCGCTCACCACCGCATACCCGGAGCCGCTGTGGCTCCAGGCCAAGACCGCGCTGCGCGAACGGATCGCGGCCGGCGAGGTCAAGCCCGGCTCGCGGCTGCCGCCCGAGCGCGAACTGTGCCAGATGCTCGCCATCTCCCGGGTGACGCTGCGCAAGGCGCTCACCGCACTGGTCGAGGAGGGCGTGCTGCGCCCGGCGCACGGCCGCGGCTGGTACGTGGCCGCTCCCGAGCGCAAGGAGTGGCCCAACACACTGGAGTCGTTCACCGAGACCGCCCACCGGATGGGCCTGGTGCCGACCTCCCGGGTGCTCCGCCGCGAGCTGGGCACCTCGACCTTCGACGAGGCCGAGGCGTTCCAGATCGCGCCCGGCACCCCGCTGTTCCGGGTCGACCGCGTCCGGATGCTCGACGGGGTGCCGATCGCGGTGGACGAGTCCTTCGTCCCCGCCGACATCGCCGCCGGCTTCGACCGGGTCGACTTCACCAGCCGCTCGCTCTACGACACCATCGCCGAACTCGGCTTCCAGCTCGACCGGGCCGACACCACGATCGAGGCCCGCCCGGCCGACAGCGTCCTCGCCGGACACCTCGCCATCGCGGCCGGCACCCCGGTCCTGGAGATGCGGCAGATCGTCCGCGACCGGGCACAGCGCCCGCTGCTGTCCTCGGCGATCCGGTACGCGGGCGACCGCTACCGGCTGCGGACGTCCTTCACCCGGGGCAATCCGACATGACCCGCCGCCCGCTCCCCCCTCCCGTTGCCTCACAGTCGCTCACAGATGCGGAGCCCTCGTGACCCCGACCACCCCGGCCGCCCCGGACCCCGCCGTCCTGGCCGCCGCCCTCGCCTCGCCGCGGCCCGCCGAGATCACCGCGGCCACCGCCCTGCTGCGCCGCGAGGGACTGCTCGGCCCCGACACCCACATCTCGTACTTCGGCCTGGCCGAGCAGGACAAGCGCGAACTGCTGGCCGGCGACGTCGCCCCCCGCCGCTTCCGCGCCCTGCTGATCGACATGCGCTCGGGCGTCTCCCACGACGCCGTGGTCTGCCCCGAGCAGGACCGGGTGGTCGACGCCCGGGAGATCGACGTGGCCACCGACGGCCATGTCCCCGTCGTGCTCGCCGAATTCCCGCTGGTGGAGGAGATCGTGCACCGCGACGAGCGCTGGCTCGCCGCCATGCGCAAGCGCGGCCTGACCGACCTCACCCAACTGCGGGTCAACCCGCTGTCGGCCGGCGTGCCCGGCGACGGCGAGAGCGGCCGGCGCCTCCAGCGCTGCTTCACCTTCGTCCAGAAGACCCCCGACGACCTCGGCTGGGCCCACCCGGTGGACGGCGTCACGGTGATCGTGGATGTCGTCACCCGGGAAGTCCTCGACGTACTGGACCTCGTGGACCTGCCGGTGCCGCAGGAGGACGGCAATTTCCACGACCCCGCCTGGGGCGGCGAGCCGCCGCGCGCCGGACTCAGGCCGATCGAGATCACACAGCCCGAGGGCCCGAGCTTCACCGTCGACGACGACGGCGTCCTGCACTGGCTCGGCTGGACCCTGCAGATCGGGTTCGACCAGCGCGAGGGCCTCGTCCTGCACAACATCACCATCGACGACGCGGGCGTACCGCGTCCGGTGCTCTACCGCGCCTCCGTCGCGGAGATGATGGTGCCCTACGGCGACCCCAGCCCGCAGCGCTGGTTCCAGAACTTCTTCGACTGCGGCGAATATCTGCTCGGCGGCTTCGCCAACTCCCTGGAACTGGGCTGCGACTGCGTCGGCGACATCACCTACCTGGACGCCGTCCTCGCCGACAGCGCGGGCGAGGTCCGCGTCATCCCGCAGGCGATCTGCATCCACGAGGAGGACACCGGCATCCTCTGGAAGCACTACGACAACTGGACCGGCTCCTCCGACTCGCGCCGCAACCGCCGCCTGGTGGTGTCCTTCTTCGTCACCGTCGGCAATTACGACTACGGCTTCTACTGGTACTTCTCGCTCGACGGCGCGATAGAACTGGAGGTCAAGGCGACCGGCGTCGTCTTCACCTCCGCCCACCCCGGACCCGGTTACGCCTACGCCTCCGAACTCGCCCCGGGCCTGGGCGCCCCCTACCACCAGCATCTGTTCGGCGCCCGCCTGGACATGATGGTCGACGGCACCGACAACGCGGTGGACGAGGTCGAGGCCGCCCTCGTACCGCGCGGGCCCGCCAACCCCACCGGCACCGGCTTCACCCAGACCGTCACCCGGCTGCGCACCGAATCCGGCGCGCAGCGCCTGGCCGACAACACCCGCAACCGCTCCTGGCTGATCACCAACCCCTCGGTGACCAACCGGCTCGGCGCCCCCGTCGGCTGGATGCTGCACCCCGAGGGCCGCCCCGTCCTGCTGGCCGACGAGGAGTCCGACATCCACCGGCGGGCCACGTACGCCACCAAGCACCTGTGGGTGACGCCCTACGCGCCGGACGAGAACTACCCGGCGGGCGACCTGGTGAACATGCACACCGGCGGCGCGGGCCTGCCCGCCTGGACCGCCGCCGACCGGGACGTGGACAACACCGACATCGTGCTCTGGCACACCTTCGGTCTCACCCACTTCCCGCGCCCCGAGGACTGGCCGGTCATGCCGGTCGACTCGGCCGGCTTCGTCCTCAAGCCGTACGGCTTCTTCGGCCGCAATCCGACGCTCGACATCCCGCCGTCGGGCGGCGACCACTGCCACCCGGCCGGGACCCCGGACCCTCACCACGACCACCACTGCGGCGGCCCCGATCACCACGACCACCACGACCACGGAAAGGCCGGCGCATGACGGCACAGCACCCCCTGGGCATCCAGCTCTACAGCGTGCGTGACGACATCGGGCCCGACCGGCTCGGCGGCACGCTCGCCCGCCTCGCGGCGCTGGGCTTCACGCACGCCGAGCCGTACGACATCGTCAGCGACCCGCGCGCGCTGGCCGCCGCGCTGCGCGACAGCAGCCTGCACGCGGCGACCGCGCACGCCTCGGTCCTCCGCCACGAGACGGCCGAACTCCTGGACGCCGCGCAGGAAGTGGGCGTCGGCACCGTCATCACCCCCTGGGTCGCACCGGACAGCATCGCCGACCGCGCGGGCGTCCAACACCTGGCCGACACGCTCAACACGGCCGCGCGGCAAGCGGCGGAACGCGGCATCCGGATCGGCTACCACAACCACGACTTCGAATTCGCGCAAGCCGTGGACGGCGTCCCCGCCTACGAACTGCTGGCCGAACTCCTCGACCCCGCCGTCGTCCTGGAACTGGACGTCTACTGGGCCGGGGTCGGCGGCGCCGATGTGTTCGAGCTGCTGCCGCGGCTCGGCGACCGGGTCCGGCTGCTGCACGTGGTGCGCGACCGGGAGCCGGGCAACGACCGGCCGGTGCTCGGCGTCGACGCCACCGACCGGATGGCCGAGGTCGTCGCGCTCGCCGGACCCGCGCTCGAACTGCCGGTGGTCGAGGTCGTCGCCCACCACAGCGACGTATGGCCGCTGGTGGAACGCAACGCCGCCTACTTCCGCGAGCTGGTGAGCGCGTGACCGCCGCACAGGGACCGACCCGGGTGGCCGTCGTCGGGGCGGGCAACATCTCCGACGAATATCTGCGCTCGCTGACCTCCTACCCGGACCTCACCGTCACCGCCGTCGCCGACCTGGACACCGCGCGGGCCCGCGCGCAGGCCGACGCGTACGGCGTCCCGGTGTCCGGCACGACACAGGAGGTGCTGCGCCGCGACGACGTCGACCTGGTGGTCAATCTGACCGTCCCGGCCGCGCACGCCGACGTCGCGCTCGCCGCGATCGCCGCGGGCAAGCACGTATGGGGCGAGAAGCCGCTCACCCCCGACCGGAGCACCGCCAGGGCCGTCCTGGACGCGGCCCGCACCGCCGGGGTCACCGTAGGGAACGCCCCCGACACCATCCTCGGCCCCGGCATCCAGACCGCCGCCCGGCTGCTCGCGGACGGCGCGGTCGGCACCCCGCGGACCGTACTGACGCTGATGCAGGGACCGGGCCCGGACGCCTGGCACCCCAGGCCGCAGTTCCTGTTCGCCAAGGGCGCGGGACCGCTGTTCGACATCGGCCCCTACTACCTCACCACGCTCGTCCAACTGCTCGGCCCGATCGTGTCGGTGACCGCCACCGGGCAGAGCCCGCGCACCCACCGCACCGTCGGCTCCGGACCGGACGCGGGCAGCCGCTTCCCGGTCGAGGTCTTCACCCACGTCAGCGTGGTCAGCACCTTCGCCTCCGGGGTGGTCGGCACCTCCGTCTACAGCTTCGACTCGCCGGCCCGCCGCCAGCTGTTCGAAGTCACCGGCGCCGACGGGGTGCTCGACGTCCCGGTCAGCGGCTTCGACGGCGCGAGCCGGGTGCTGTCCGGCGCGGCGCCCGCCCCCGACACCCCCTGGCGCACCGTGCCCGCAGCGGGCGCGCACGCGAGCCGCGGGGTCGGCGTACTGGAGATGGCCCGGGCGATCCGGGCCGGGCAGCGGCCGCGCGCGAGCGGCGAACTGGCCCTGCACGTCCTCGACGTCATGCTCGCGATCGAGGAGTCCGCCGGCGGCGGCGTGCCCGTACCGGTCGAGAGCACCGCACCGCCCGTGCCACCGATCCCGCCGCACTGGGATCCGACCACCCGGACGTTCCAAGGATCGGAGCAGACATGACCGACGGCTACATCGCCTACGAGGCGGCCCGCGCCACCCAGGCGCAGGCGCTCGGCGCGGCGATCACCCGGCTGACCGGGGCGGTCACCGCGTCGGCCGCCGAGGGCACGCTGTCCGGTCCAGGACCGGTCTTCGTCGGCATCGGCGCCAGCCTGGCCGCCGCCTGCGCGCCGGTCTGGGCGCTGCGCGGACGCGGCATCCACTCCTGGCGGCTCGGCGCGGGCGACCACCCGCTGCCCTTCCCGGCCGCCGCCCACCCCGTCTTCGGGGTGTCGCAGAGCGGGCGCAGCGCCGAGACGCTCGCCGTCCTGGACTCCGTCGACCCGGCGCGGCGCTTCGCCGTGGTCAATGTGGTGCCGTCGCCGATCGCGACCGTAGCCACCGGTGGGGTGCTCGGTCTCGGCAGCATCCCCGACAGCTACGCCTCCACCATCGGCTACACCGCGACCGTCGCCGCGCTCGGCATCCTCGCCGACGCCTGGGACGGCGGCCGGATCGACGAGGGCTGGCCCCGGCTGGCCGCCGTCTTCGCCGCGGTCGAGAGCGAACTGACCCCGCGCGTACGGGCGTTGGCGCCGCTGTTCGAGGGTGCGACGCACGCCGACTTCGTCGGCACCGGGCCCGCGGTCGGCTCGGCCGAGGCGAGCGCCCTGCTCTTCCGCGAGGTGGCGCGCATCCCGTCGACCGGGATGAGCACCCGGCAGTATCTGCACGGCTCGATGGAGTCGGCCGGCGGCGGCGTGCACGTCATCTTCGGCGACACCCGCGAACTGGACGTCGCCGAGACCCTGGCCGGCGCAGGCCACCGGGTGATCCTGGTGACCAGCGAACCGGTCGCGGCCGGACCGCTGCTGCACCCGGTGACGGTGCCCCGGCTGCCCGCGGCGCAGCGTGCGATCATCGAGATCCTGGTCACGCAGATCCTCGTGGCGGCGGTCGCCGAGGTCAGGGGAGTGGAGGTGGAGGAATTCGTGTTCCACAACTCCGACATCAAGGTCGCCGCCGAACGGCCGGGCGTATGAGGGTCGTGGTCGGCGCCGACGTCGGCGGCACCAAGCTCGCCGTGCGGGTGGCGCCGCTGGGCGCGCGGCCGGGTGTCGAGCCGGGCACGGGGCAGGCCGGTGATCAGGACCCGGAGTACACCGATCATCTGCTCGCCGCCGACGGCTGGGAGGCGTCCCCGGTCGACACCGCGGCGGGGTGGCTGCTGGAACGGCTGGCCCGGGTGGTGCCGGAGGGCGCCGAGATCGCGGCGGTCGGGATCGGCGCGCAGGGCTGCGACACCCAGCACCACTGCGCCGAACTGGCCGCGGCCGTCGAGAAGTCCGGGGTGCCCGCCGTGGTGGTCAACGACGCGGCGCTGCTGGTGCCCGCGGCCGGCCTCGACACCGGTATCGGCGTCGTCGCGGGCACCGGTTCGATCGCGGTCGCCGCCGACGCCGGGGGCGACGTGCTCTTCGCGGGCGGCTGGGGCTGGGTGCTGGGCGACGAGGGCGGCGCGCCCGCGATCGTCCGGGACGCCGTACGGGCCGCGCTCGCGGCCTACGACGCCGGGTCCGCCGACGACGGGCTGCTCGCGGCGCTGCTGGGCCACTTCGCCGCACCGGACCCGCAGACCCTGGCCCGTATCGTCAACGACGAGCCCACGCCGGGCAATTGGGGCCCGGCCGCGCCCGCCGTCTTCCGCGCAGCCGACGCGGGTTCCGCGCTCGCCGCCGGCGTGATCGAAGGCGCCGCACGGGAGTTGGAGATGCTGGTCGGCCGGCTGGTCGGGCGGGGAGCGGTCGGGGACACCGTGGTCGCGGCGGGCAGCGTCGTCGTACGACAGTCGCGGCTCGCCGACGCCTTCCGCGCCCGACTCGCCGCCACGCAGCCGCGGTTGACGCTGCGTCTGCTGGACGTGCCGCCGGTCGCGGGCGCCCTGGCACTGGCCAGGGCACGGCTGCGTACGTCCTGAACGAAGCAGGCCCCGGGACACCGACGGCGGCGGCGCGTGGGAGAGGAACGCACCGCCGCCGTCGGCATGCGCGGGCCCGGCCGCGCGATCGGGGTCCCGGACCGCGCGGCCGTGCCCAGGGGCCTGTCCGGCCCCGGGTCAGCGACCGTGCCGCGGCACGGTCGGCCGACGGCTCACGAGCAGGTGAGCTTCGCGTCCGCCCAGTCCGCGTGGTCGCTGTCGTTGCCGTCGCCGCCGTCGCTCACGGCGAGCGTCACATTCTGCGCGCCCGTCACGTCGGCCGTGATCGGCTTGCCGCCCATCGGGTTGGTGACCACACCGCTGTCCGCGACGGTGGTGCCGTCCGTGGTGACGGTGAACTCCACGCTGCCCTTGCCGTTCTTCTCGTCGTCCACGCCGACCGTCGCGGTCACCGTGGAGCACTTCCCGCCGAGGTAGTAGCTGATGCTGCTCGGCGCGTGGACACCGAGACCCTTGGTGTGGACGGTGCCGCCGAGCGTGATCGGATTGCCGTCGCTCGCACCGGTCTCACCATTGCTGCGGTCCCGCTCGACCGGCCCCCACCCGTTGGTGGACGACGTCCACGGCAGATCACTGAGATAGCTGGTCCCGGACGGCGGCGGCACCTTGACGGTGACACTGCCGATCAGCGGCACCGTCAGCTTCTTTCCGCTGGTCAGCGAACGGTAGCTGACCGTCCCCGACACCGGGTACGAGCCGGGCTGCGCGTCGGCCGGCACACCGACCGTCCACGGGGTGCTGAAGGTCCTGCCGCCCGGCAGCAGCAGCGTGCCGGTGCCGCCCTTGGCGCGCAGGCTCCAGCCGTCGGGCGCGGTCAGCTTCACCTTGACCTCGGCGGCCGGCAGGGTGCCGAGGTCGGTGGCGTACGTGCTGATGCTCGCGCTGTGGCCCGGCTCGATGTGGTCGGGTCCTGTCACACCGGTGTCGAACAGCGGTGCCTTGAGCACCGCCGCCGGGTTGGTGCCGACCCGCAGCAGGACGGTGCCGTGCGCGGGCACGGTCGCGGACAGGCCGCCCGCGCTCTCGTAGTCGGTGTGCGACCACAGATCGCGCACCGAGTAGCTGCCGCGCTTGGGCAGCCCCGCGGCCCGCGCGGTGGTGGCGATCCGCCGCGCCTGGTCGCCCGCGTTGAACAGCGCGACCGCGCGCTCGCCGTTCGCGAGCTTCTTGGTGAGGACGTACGCGTCGCCGTCGGAGGAGAGCACGGTGGCCTGGGCGCCGAGCTTGTCCTGGTCGAGCGCGATGACGTCCTTGTTGCCGAGGATCGCCAGCGTCTCGGGCGTCGCCTTGCGCAGATCGGTGCCGATCAGCAGCGGCGAGTTCATCATCGACCACAGCGAGAAGTGGGTGCGGTACTCGGTGTCGGTCATGCCGCCGTTGCCGACCTCCAGCATGTCCGGGTCGTTCCAGCGGCCGGGTCCGGCCGCCGAGGCGAGCGGCATGTTGGCCTTGGCGATGGACAGCATGCTGTTCCAGCTGTCGTTGATGTCGCCCGTGGTGCGCCACGAGTTGCCGACGTCACCGGCCCACTCCCAGGGTTCGTTGACGCCCCACTCGCACAGCGAGTACACGATCGGCCGGCCGGTGGCGGCCAGCGCGTCGCGCATCGCGGTGTAGCGCCTGACGTAGTCCTCGCGGGTGCCGTCGCTGTTGTTGTTGCAGTTGTCGTACTTGAGGTAGTCGATGCCCCAGTCCGCGAAGGTCTGCGCGTCGGTGGTCTCGTGGCCGAGGCTGCCCGGGTAGCCGGCGCAGGTCGCCGTGCCCGCGTCCTCGTAGATGCCGAGCTTGAGGCCCTTGCTGTGCACGTAGTCGGCGGTGCCCTTGATGCCGTCGGGGAACTTCACCGGGTCGGGGACCAGCCGGCCGTCCGCGTCGCGGGTGTGCGTCATCCAGCAGTCGTCGATGTTGACGTAGGTGTAACCGGCGTCCTTGAGCCCGGAGCTGACGAAGTAGTCGGCGGTCTGCTCGATCAACTGCTCGCTGACGTCGCAGCCGAAGGCGTTCCAGTCGTTGAAGCCCATCGGGGGCGTGAGGGCGAGGCCGTTGTCGAGCGCGGCGGCCGGGGTGGCGGTGACCACCGCGCCGGCGGTGACGGCCGCGCCGGCCAGGGCACCGCCCCACAAAGTGGCGGCGGTTGCGCAGGCGAGCAGCCTGCGGACGAGTCGTGGCATGGAGATTCCTCTGCTCGCGGTGTTGGCGAGGCGGGCCGGAGCCCGTGGAACTGCGCCGTGGGACTGATCGTGTGCGGATTGACGACTTTTCGACGCGTTGAATCAACGGAACTGAACAGAGTCGAGCAATTTTCTTCGCGGCGACACGTTAGGAGGCACACGGGTCCATGACAAGACTTCGGTCGGAGTCGGCCGCCGGAGTCGCCTGCCGGGGTCGGCCGCGACAGGTGCTAGCGGACCGTGATGACGACCTTGCCGCGCGCGTGCTCGGTCTCCATGTACCGGATGGCGTCGGGCACTTCGGCCAGCGGGTAGGTCCGGTCGACGACCGGGGTGAGCCGCCCCCGGCTCGCGAGGTCCGCGAGCGCGGCCAGATTCGCGCCGCTCGGCGTGGCGGTGAGTACCGTCAGCCGCTGCCCGCGGGCGAAGCGGGCGGTGGCCCGCGCCCGCAGCAGCAGCGCCATCGGTCCGAACAGGCTGCCGCCCTCGGACGCCCCGCCGCCGGAGAGCACGAGCGTGCCGCCGGGCGTCACTGCGCGGCGCAGCGCGGCCAGTCGGTGATTGCCGACGAGGTCGAGGACGACGTCGGCGCGCTCCCCGCCCCGGGTGAAGTCCTCGGTCGCGTAGTCCACGACGTGGTCGGCGCCGATCGACCGCGCCAGATCGGCGTTGCGGGCGCCGCACACCGCGGTGACCCGCGCGCCGAACGCCTTGCCGATCTGTACGGCGAAGGTGCCGACGCCACCCGACGCGCCGTTGATCAGCACGTGCTGACCGGCCCGCACCCGGCCCGCGTCGCGCAGCGCCATCAGCGCGGTGTTGCCCGCGAGCGGCAGGGCGGCGGCCTGTTCGAAGGTCAGCCCGTCCGGGATCGTGGCCAGCACGTCCTGGCCGGCCGACACGTACTCCGCGAAGGCCCCGTCCGCCTCGCCGAACACCTGGTCGCCGGGCCGGTACCGCGTGACGCCCGGGCCGGTGCCGACCACCTGGCCGGCGAAGTCCCGGCCGCGGACCCGCGTCCTCGGCCGGCGCACCCCGAAGGCCGGCCGGGCCAGATACGGGTCGCCGCGCATCAGGTGCCAGTCGTAGGCGTTCACGGCGGCGGCGTGCACCCGGATCAGCACCTCGTCCGGGCCGGGTTCGGGCTTGGCGGCGCTGCCGAGGGACAGCGTGCCGGGGTCTCCGTACCGGTCCTGGACGACGGCCCTCATCGGTCCTCCGTAACGCACGCGCCCCGGTGCGGCGGGGCCGACACCCATGACGGTAGCCGAACCTCCGCGCCATGGCGCCGTGTTCGTCGGCCGCCGGTACGGAGGTCCGGCGGACCGTACGGAAGCCACAGATTCGGACAGCGATTCGCGGGGCGGACGCCAAAGAAAGCAACAAATATTGACGCGGTCGAACAACAAGCGTACTTTCCGGCCGAGTTGACGCTTCAGCACCGGACGCGCACCCCCACGGCGTCGGCCCGCTCCACCCCGCAGGACCCGGCTCCACCCCCCACCTCAAGGAGCACCGCATGCGCAGAAGGAGATTCACCGTCACCTGGGCCCGGAAGGCGCTGCTGTCGGCGGTGGCCACCCTCGGCCTCGTCCTCGGCGCCTTCATCGCCCTGCCGGCACCGGCGCAGGCCGCCGCGTCGCTGCCCTGCGACATCTACGGCGCGGCCGGCACCCAGTGCGTGGCCGCGCACAGCACGGTCCGCGCCCTGTACGGCGCGTACAACGGCCCGCTGTACCAGGTCACCCGCGCCTCCGACGGCGCCAGGACCGACATCGGCCTGCTCGCACCCGGCGGCTACGCCAACGCCCAGGCGCAGGACACCTTCTGTGCCAACACCACCTGCCGCATCACGAAGGTGTACGACCAGAGCCCGCACCACAGCGACCTGGCCATCAGCCCGGCCGGCACCGCGGGCGCCGCGGACCGCGGCGCGGACGCCAGTGAGATCGCGGTGACGGCAGGCGGCCACAAGGTCTACGGCATCTGGATCTCGCCCGGCGTCGGCTACCGCTACGTCGGCGTGGCGCCCGGCGTCGCCGTCAACGGCCAGCCGGAGGGCGTCTACATGGTCGCCAGCGGCACCCATGTCGGCTCCGACTGCTGCTTCGACTACGGCAACGCCGAGAGCACCCCCGCCGACACCGGCAACGGCCACATGGACGCCGTCTCCATCGCCACCACCTGCTACTTCGCGCCGTGTTCCGGCTCGGGACCCTGGGTCGAGGCCGACATGGAGAACGGCATGTTCCAGGGCGACAACGGCTCCAACACCGCCAACAAGGGCAACAACACCCCTTACGTCACAGCCATGCTGAAGAACGACGGGCAGACGACGTACGCCATCAAGGGCGGCAACTCCCAATCGGGGGCGCTGTCGACCTGGTGGAACGGGGGACTGCCAACACGCGGCGGCTACCGGCCGATGCACCAGGAGGGCGGCATCATCCTGGGCACCGGCGGTGACAACAGCAACCGCAACATGGGCACCTTCTTCGAGGGCGTCATGGTCTCCGGCTATCCGACCGACGCCGCCGAGAACGCCGTCCAGGCCAACATCGTCTCGGTCGGCTACTCCGGCCAGACCAATGTGCCCAACGGCCCGCAGGGCACCATCACCGGTCCCGGCGGCAAGTGCGTGGACGTCGCCGCCGACGACACCGGCGTCAACGGCGCGGCCGTCCAGCTGTGGGACTGCCAGACGTACGCCGAGGACCAGCACTGGTCGCACTTCGGCGACAACTCCCTGCGGACGATCGGCCGTTGCCTGGACATCAACGGCAACGGCACCGCCAACAACACCCCGGTCGAGCTGTACGACTGCAACGGTGTCGGCGGCCAGAAGTGGGTGCAGCGCTCGGACGGTTCGCTGTTCAACCCGCAGTCGGGCCGGTGCCTGGACTCGCCGAGCGGCGCCACCGGCAACGGCACCCGGCTCCAGATCTACGACTGCAACGGCAGCGCCGCGCAGAAATTCGCCGTCCACGGCGGTTCCCCGATCCCCGGGCCCGGCGGCAAGTGCGTGGACGTCGCCGCCGACGACAGCGGCGGCAATCTCGCCGCCGTCCAGCTGTGGGACTGCCAGTCCTGGGCGGTCGACCAGCACTGGTACCTCAACTCCAACGGCTCGCTGAGCACGCTGGGCCGCTGCCTGGACATCAACGGCAACGGCACCGCCAACAACACCCCCGTCGAGCTGTACGACTGCAACGGCGTCGGCGGCCAGGTGTGGCAGCAGCAGGCCGACGGCACCCTGCGCAATCCGCAGTCCGGCCGGTGCCTGGACTCGCCGAGCGGCGCCTCCGCCAACGGCACCCGGCTCCAGATCTACGACTGCAACGGCAGCGCCGCCCAGAAGTTCGCCCTCAACTGACGTCCCCTCGACCGACGGTGGCGCGGGAGCGATCGCTCCCGCGCCACCGTCCGCGTATGCGCGGCCCCGGGTCAGGCGGCCGTCGCGCCGCCCACCGTCACCTCCGTCAGATGGAAGGAGGTGTTGGCGGAGTTGCCGAGGCCGTGGACCCGCACATAGCGGGCCGAGGCCGCCAGTCGATACGTGTCGCCCGCGTCGGTGGCCGCGGCCGCGGTGTCCTTGCCGCCGAGCACGAACCAGTGGACCCCGTCCGTGCTGCCCGTCAGCGTGTAGGTGTAGGCCCGCTTGCCGTCCACGTAATTGCGGACATTGACCGACGACAGGTCGCTGACGGCACCGAGATCCACCTGCCACCAGGTGGCGCCGTTGTTCATCGTGCTCGCCCAGTACGCCTTGTTGCTGCGGTCGCCGTCGACCGCCGCCGACGGCGGGCTGCCGGCCTCCGAGGACATGGCGTCGGTCGGCCTGCCCACGCTCAGCACGGTGTCGCCCGAGGTGTCGCGGGGCGTGAAGGGCGCCACGGTCAGGCCCTCGAAGCGGGCGGCGCCCTGCCGGTGGGTGGCGGCGTCCACCGCGGTGAACAGCAGACCCGCGTCCTCGGCCGGCGTCGCGCCGGGCAGCGTCGCCGACCCCACCCGCGCCCAGTCGCTGCCGTCCTGGCTGCACCAGCCGGTGAAGGTGTCGCCGTCGCGGCTGATCCGCAGCTGGACCGGGCCGGTGAAACCGCCGCTCGACACATTGTGTTCGAGGGTGCCGTTGCCGTCCGCGTCCCACATGAAGACGCAGCCGTGCTCCGGGGTGACGGCGAGATTCGCGTAACCGGCGCTGCCCGGCCGCGCGAGATCGGCGCGCACGACGAGCCCGGCGCGCGCGTACGGGCCGCTGTCCTCCTGGTCGAGCACCCGCGTGCCGACCGCCTGCCCCGTCGTCAGCAACCGCGGGCGGTAGACCGTGCCGTACTCGTCCCGGCCCGCGCCCACGTCGGCGCCGCCGCCCGCCATGCCGAAGGTGTCGCCGTCCTGCCCGAACAGCACCGGCGATCCGCCGCCCGGCACCGAGGAGGCGGTCAGATACGGGTCGGCCACCGGGCCGGTGACCAGGATGTCGGTGGTGTCCGTCGCGGAATCCGAACGGCCTTCGCCGGACTGCCCGTCGGGATCGGCGGACGACCAGCGGACCGTCGCCGTCAGCGGCGCCAGAGCGGCCGGGACGGCGTCACCGGGTATCGCCACGTCCCAGGCGGCGGTGACCGTCGCGCCCGGCGGCACCGACGACGGGGGAGCGGCGCCGGCCGCGCGCACACCGTAACCCTCGGGCGCGGTGAGCCGGAAGACGGCGGGTCCGGTGGCCCGCAGCGCGCTGTCGTTGGTGAAGGACGCGGTGACCCGTACGGTCGTGCCGGGCGCCCCGCCCTTCGGGTCCGCGGCCACCGACAGGCCGCCCGCGGTGAGGGCGGCGACCTTCCGCGCCTGCTGATAGGCGTCGTCGGTGGGGGTGGACCGGTAGCGCGCCTTCTCGTGCACCCAGTCGGCGGCGACCGCGCGCCAGTCGATGACCCGCGGTGAGCCGCCGCTGGTGAGCGCCGTGCGCAGCGAGGCGAAGAACATCCGCCAGCGGCTGCCGTAGTAGTCCCCGACCAGACCGTTCCACTCGCGGCCCGCGTAGTCCTGGATCGGGTGGTCCTGCGACCAGATGCTCACCAGCGAGCGCACGTCGATCTCAAGGCGCGCGGCTTCGGCGGGAGTTGTCGCCTCCGCGGCGGCCTCCTGCTGCCAGACGCCCAGCAGTGACGTACCGTCACCGGCCAGCAGGTCGTCCAGCAGGTGCAGTTCGCTCATCCACCGCTTGCTCAGCGTGTCGAAGCCCGGCAGGTCCCCGGCCGCGTACGCCCGGCGGATCTCCGGCAGCAGGGTGCGGGTGTCGTTGGACAGCACCTGCCTTCCGAGGTCGACGATGTCGTAGGTGTACGCCGTGCTGCGGCGCAACCGCGGTGCCACGTCCAGGAGTTCGCCGAAGGCGCGCTCGACGTCCTTCGGGTCGTACGGGACGGCGCCCGCGGTCACCAGCAGGCCGGGCTGGATCGAGAACAGGCTGCTGGTGTGCCGGGTGCCGGTGTCCCCGGGCCAGGAGTAGGCGGTCCTGCCCAGCAGTTGCCAGGCGGCGGTCGCGTGCGGATCGGCGGCCCCGTACCGGGCGGTGGCGTACGCCGCCATCCAGGCGTCCATGTCGACCGCGGCCGGCTCCCACGCCAGATCGGCGAAGAACTCGATCGCCACCGGATTGTTGTCGATCGCCTCGGGCATCATCGCGATGCCGCGCAGCGCCGTGCCCGGGGTGTCCAGCCACGCGTGGAACTTGGTGTTCCAGATGCTCATGGCCGCGCCCACATTGGTGTTGCCGCCGAAATTCCAGATCGTGCCGAAGGCGTACGGCGTGCCGAGGTAGTCCGTGTCCCGGTCGGTCACCGCGGTGGTGTCGGAATTGCCGTCGAGCACCAGCATCCGGGAGGTGTCCACGGCCTGGAGCGTCTCCTTGCGCGGATTGCTCTCCCAGCCGAGGATCGCCCAGATCGCACCCGGGTGCGCCCGGTCCAGGGCGTTCTGCACGGCCCGTGAGGCGTCGCCGACATCCACGTCACCGGGCCGGCCGCCTTCGTGCAGCAGATCCATCTTGTACATCGAGCTGTCGCCGAACAGCGCGCTCTGCTCGCGGTAGAAGGCGTCCGCGACCCGGTCGAAGAGGGGTGTCGTCGGGTCCAGCCAGTCCGGCCGGGTGAAGCCGTTCCAGGTGCCCTGGGGGACCAGGTGCGCGCCCGGGTTCTTCGCCGCGAAGTCCGGCGGGACGGTGCCGTAGTAGCCCGGCAGCACCGGGGTGAGGCCCAACTGCCGCAGATAGCCGGTCATCCTGCGGCCCAGCGCCACATGGCTGTCGAGCAGCTGCCGGCTCATCGGGGCGCCCTCGCAGCACATGTTCTGCAGCAGCCACCACGGCTGGTGGCCCGGCTGCGGGATCCACGACCGCATCTCGTCGTCGGTGTAGCCGAACTGCCGGAACGTCCGCTCGTAGACGGCCTCCTGGCCCTCGTAGACGAGCATCTCGTTGATGCCGTTCAGCGCGAGCACGTCGATCCGGCGCTGCCACTGCGGCCAGGTCAGGTAGGCGCCCGCATAGCCCTCGTCGGTGTCGTCGAGCGCGAAGCGGTGCGGGACATCGGCCGAGCGCTCGATCGGGGCGGCCGGCAGCGGCAGCCGGTCGGGCAGCCGTAATTGCGTGCCGTTGAGCGAGATGTCGGCGTGCGCGACCACCCGCAGATACCGGCCGAGGCCCGCCAGGATCGTGCCGGGCGTGGTGCCGCTGATCCGGACCCGGCGGTCGGCCGCCTCGATCCGGTACCGGTCCTGGCCGCCGGCCGCGGCGGCGACCGCCACCAGGTCGAGCTGCCGTGCCGCGTCGGGCCCGAGCAGCCGGACGGCGGCCTCGCGGGCCGCCGACGGGTCGAACACCGGGGTCGCGTCGGCCGGCGCCGCCGCGGCGGCGGGTCCGGCGAGCACGATCCCGGTCACCAGGGACAGCAGCGTCGTGAGGACGGTCACGAGTGCGGCGGCCCGCACCGGTGCGCCGCGCGGGACCCGCGGCCGGGGGAGCGGAATGAGACGTCTGGACACGGATCTCCTTCGTGTGAGGGAACCGCAGGTAAACAGCTCGCGCAGTGAACTCCCCATCCGACCGTCGGTCAACAGGTACCACCCCCGTCCCGCCACCCCCTCGGGACGCGCCGAACCCCACCCCCACCCGGCCCCCACGGCCGGCCGCCGCTCCCGGCCCCTCTGGCCTGCGCAAACACCGGCAGGAGACCCTATGGGTGACCCCAGGGGTGGAGGCCCGCCGGAGGCGGTTTCCACCCGCGTTCCACCCGTGGGTTGAAGGTATTGAGGGCCGTCGCGCGGATAGTCGAACGCATGACGACCACCGACTGGATCATCGACATCGCACTCCTCCTCATCGTCTTCCGGCAGATGCGCGAGGAGCGGCTCACCGCCAGGACGATCGTCCTCCCGCTGGCGATCATCGGATGGGCGGCCAACAACTATCTGGACCAGATCCCGACGCAGGGCAACGATCTGCTGCTCGCGGGGCTCGGGGCCGGGGTGGGCGCGGCCTTCGGACTGTTCGGCGGACTGTTCACCCGGGTGCGCTACTCCGAGGGCCACGTGTACATCAAGGCGAGCCTGACGGCGGCGGCCCTGTGGGTCGTCAGCATGGGCTTCCGGCTGGGCTTCGCGGTCTGGACGAGCCACGCCTCCGGCGCCGCGCACGTCGGCCACTTCTCCGCCAGGCACGACATCACCAGCGCGCAGGCGTGGGTGGTGGCGCTGATCCTCATGGCGTTCGCGGAAGTCGTGGTCAGGCTCGGTACGATCGTCGCCCGGGGCCAGCTGCTGACCCGCGCCCACCGCGGCGAGCAGCCCGCCCGGGCGCAGGCGGCCCGCCCCGACATCTACGTGTGACCGGTGACCACGGCACCGACCCGGACCAGCGGCCGACCCGGCCGCTGGTCCGTGCCGTGCCCGGCGAGGCAGGAGATCCCCGTGATGGCCCCAGGGAAGGTGCCGGTGGCGGCCCCCGTGCAGGAGACCGGCGACATGCCGCGGACCGGTGAGCCCGCCGCGTCGCGCCGCCCGCTGATGAAGCGCGGCTTCGACCGGCGCTCGCTGGTCGGCGTGACCGCGATGGTGGTGTGCGTGGTGCTGTCGGTGATCGCCGCGCACGGCACCGCCGTCAAGGTCGCCGTCGGTGTGCTCGGCCTGCTCGCTGAGCTGGGCATGCTGCTGGCCCGCCGGATTTTGGCCGACCGGCTGGCCCTGGTCGGTGTGGCGCTCACCATCGCGTGCGGCATCGCCATGACCCTGCTCGCCCCGAACGGCCTCGGCGAGATCCCGGTCCTGGCAGGCGCCGCCATCCTGCCCGCCCATGTGCCGCGCGGCCCGGTCGGCAATGCCGCGGTCGCCGTGGTCTCGGTCGCCTTCGGCGTCACGATCCTGGCGATCTCCGGCAATCTCGCCGGACTGCTGGCCGGCGTCGGCGCCTGGTTCATCGCCGACCGTTCCATCGAGCACGCCGCGCTGGAGGTGGAGCGCGACCGCGCGGTCGCGCTGCTGGCCGAGGTGGAGGCGTCCCGCGCCGCACAGCAGGAGGCGGCCGCCACTGAGGAACGCAACCGGATCGCCCGGGAGATGCACGACGTGCTGGCGCACAGCCTCGCGGGCCTGTCCGTCCAGTTGCAGGCGATCCGCGCGGTCGCCGCGCGCGAGGGCGCCCCCGAATCGCTGACCGGTCCGCTCGACCGGGCGGCGCAGCTGGCCAGGGACGGCGTCCAGGAGGCGCGCGCCGCGGTCGGCGCGCTGCGCGCCGCACAGCCGCGCGGTGTCGACGACCTCCCGGCGCTGGTGGCCGGCTTCCCCGGCGAGGCCCGTATCCGCGTCACCGGCAGGCCAGGCCGGCTCGCGCGGGAGACGGGACACGCGGTGTACCGGGCGGTGCAGGAAGCCATGACGAACGCGGCGCGCTACGCCACCGGCAGCGCGATCGACGTCCATCTGGTCTGGGAGGAAGAGGAGTTGCGGGTGGCGGTGCGCGACCACGGGCTGCCGTCGGGCGGCAGCCCCTCGGGGGTCAAGGGCTCCGGCAGCGGGCTGCGCAGCATGGCGGAGCGGCTCGACGCGGTCGGCGGCACCCTCAAGTCAGGTCCCGCTCCCGACGGGCCCGGCTGGCGGATCACCCTGCGGGTGCCGGTGGACGGGGGCGCGCCCGGTCCGGGGGCGGGCACGGGGCCCGGCGCCGCGGGCGCGAAGATGGAGCCGTGAACGGACCGTGTCAGGTACGGGTCCGGCGAGTGCGTGCGGAGAGGCGGACGGGTGACGACGATTCGGGTACTGGTCGCCGACGACCAGGCGGTGGTGCGCGACGGTGTCGTCCTGCTGCTGTCGTCGGCCGACGACATGGAGGTCGTCGGCCAGGCCGGTGACGGGCGGGAGGCGGTCCGGCTGGCCGGTGAACTGCGGCCGGACGTCGCGCTGGTCGACCTGCGGATGCCGGAGCTGGACGGCGCCCGGGTGACCGCCGCGATCACCGCGGAGGACCTGGGCACCCGGGTGCTGATCCTCACCACGTACGCCGACGACGAGGCGGTCCTTCCGGCGCTGCGCGCGGGCGCGGCGGGCTACCTCACCAAGGACGCCGCGGGCGAGGCGGTGCTCGCCGCCGTCCGCGACGTCGCCGCCGGGCGTACGGTGCTCGACCCCGCCGTCCAGCAGCGCCTGGTCCAGCTGGTCATCGCCGACCCGTCCCCGGCCCCGGCAGCCCCGGCCCCCACCACGGCCGTCCCGCCCGCCGCGGAGGGTCTCACCCGCCGCGAGATCGACGTCGTCCGTCTGGTCGCCCAGGGCCTCAACAACCGCCAGGTCGCCAAGGAGATGGTGGTCAGCGAGGCCACAGTCAAGACCCACCTCAACCACGTCCTCGCCAAACTCGCCCTCGACGACCGCGGCGCCCTCATCGCCTGGGCCTGGCGCCACGGCCTCGCCGACACCCCCTGACACCGTCCGGCCGGGACTGTACGGGGCCCCGCCCGACGCGTGCCCGGGTGCGGCGACGACATTTGCTAAGGCTGCTTTATAAGGTAGCTTTAGTACATGAGTGAAACCCCGGCCCCCGAGGCCGTCGCCTCGGCGCTGCTGGCGAGCATCGGCGTCCTGCTCCGGCGGGTGCGGCAGATCCCCGTCGACGGCGGACTGACGATGCCCGAGCGAACGGCCCTGTCCGGCCTGGAACGTTCGGGCCCCACCACCTCCTCGGCGCTGGCCAGGGACGTGCAGATCACCGCCCAGGCCATGGGGGCGACGCTCGGCACGCTGCGCGAACGCGGCTACGTCGAGCGCCGCCCCGACCCCGCCGACGGCAGGCGCGTCCTGCTGTCGGTGACCGCGGCCGGGCGGCAGGCATTGCAGGACAAGCGGAACGCACGGGTGGAACTGGCCGCCCGGGCGCTGACCGGCGGCGCCTTCACACCGGAGGAGCTGGAGCGGCTCGCGGCGGCCGCGCCCCTGCTGGAGCGGCTGGCACAGCACATCGACCCCCGGACCGACCAGGGGGGCGCCGACCGGTGAAACATATGAAGCGCGGACCGATAGCGCGGCAGGAGACAGCGGGCCGCGGCAGCCGCGGCGCCGACGACCGCTACCGCTGGACGGCGCTGACCAACACCACCGCCGCCGTCTTCATGTCGGCGCTCGACGGCTCCATCGTGCTGATCTCGCTGCCCGCCATCTTCCGCGGCATCCATCTGGACCCGCTGGCGCCGGGAAACATCGCGTATCTGCTCTGGATGATCATGGGCTACCGGCTGGTCCAGGCCGTGCTGGTGGTCACGGTCGGCCGGCTGGGCGACATGTACGGCCGGGTCCGGATCTACAACAGCGGCTTCGCGGTCTTCACCGTCGCCTCGGTCCTGCTCTCCTTCGACCCGTTCGACGGCGGCCACGCCGCGATGTGGCTGATCGCCTGGCGCGTCGTGCAGGCCGTCGGCGGGTCCATGCTCCAGGCGAATTCCGCGGCCATCCTCACCGACGCCTTCCCCAAGGAGCGGCGCGGCTTCGCCCTGGGCATCAATCAGATCGCGGGCCTCGCGGGCATGTTCATCGGCCTGGTGGCCGGCGGACTGCTCGCGGCCTGGGACTGGCGCGCGGTGTTCTGGGTGAACGTACCGGTCGGCGTGTTCTTCACCGTGTGGGCCTACCGCACGCTGCGCGAGACCGGGCAGCGCGGCGGCGGCCGGATCGACTGGTGGGGCAACATCACTTTCGCGGTGGGGCTCAGCGCGGTGCTGATCGCCGTCACCTTCGGCCTCCAGCCGTACCACGGGCACACCATGGGGTGGACGAACCCGCTGGTCGACGCGATGATCATCGGCGGTCTCGCGCTGCTCGCGGCTTTCGTCGTCATCGAGCGGCGCAGCCCGGCGCCCATGATCGACCTCGGCCTGTTCCGGCGCCGCGCCTTCACCTTCGGCAATCTGGCGGGCCTGGCCATCTCCATCGGCCGCGGCGGCATGCAATTCGTCCTGGTCATCTGGCTGCAAGGCATCTGGCTGCCGCTGCACGGCTACGACTACGTGGACACGCCGCTGTGGGCGGGCATCTTCATGCTGCCGCTCACCGCGGGCTTCCTCGCCGCGGGACCCGTCTCCGGCTATCTGTCGGACCGGCTCGGCTCGCGCGGCCTGGCCACCGGCGGCGCGCTGCTGTTCGGCGCCACCTTCCTCGGACTGATGGCCCTGCCGATCGACTTCAGCTACTGGGTCTTCGCGGTGCTGATCGCGCTCAACGGCATCGCCAGCGGGATGTTCGCGTCCCCCAACTCCTCCTCGATCATGGGCAGCGTGCCCACCCGGTCGCGCGGTGTCGCCTCCGGGATGCGCGCCACCTTCCAGAATTCGGGCACCGCCGTCTCGATCGGCGTGTTCTTCTCCCTGATGATCGCCGGACTGGCCAGTCGCCTCCCGCACTCGCTCAGCACCGGGCTCCAGGCCCAGGGCGTCCCCGCGCACGCCGCCGCACAGGCCGCCGATCTGCCCCCGGTCTCCTCGCTCTTCGCCGCCCAGCTCGGCGTCAATCCGGTCGAGAACCTGCTCCGGCCCACCGGTGCCCTGACGCACCTGACGGCGGCGCAGCGGCAGACGCTGACCGGGCACGAATTCTTCCCGCACCTGATCTCCGGCCCCTTCCACTCCGGCCTGGTCGTCGTCTTCGCCTTCGGCGCGACACTCGCCCTGCTCGCCGCGATCGCCTCCTACCTGCGCGGCGCCAGTGCCCCGCGGGCCACCGCGCCGCGCGAGCCCGGCCCCGTACACCCTCCACAGGAGCAGCACGCACCATGACACTGACCACCATCGACCCCGTACCCGCGCTCGTCCTGGTCGACCTGCAACAGGGCATCGTCTCCGCGCTGCCCGGCGCCGCCACCACCGCGGCCGTCGCGCGCTCGGCGGAGCTGGCCGACGCCTTCCGGCGCCGCGGCCTGCCCGTCGTCCTGGTCACCGTCACCGGCCGCGCGCCCGGCCGGGTCGACACCGTACGGGCCGCGGCGCGGGACACCGAACGGCCGCCCGGCTGGGCCGATCCGGTCGACGACCTGGGTGTCCGGCCGACCGACCACCGCGTGACCAAGCGCCGGCGCAGCGCTTTCCACGACACCGGACTCGACACGCTGCTGCGCGACCTCGGCGTCACCCAGGTCTTTCTCGCCGGCATCTCCACCAGCTCCGGCGTGGAGTCCACCGCCCGCTCGGCCGCCGACCACGGTTACCACGTCGTGCTCGCCACCGACGCCATGACCGACCCGGACGCCGACGCGCACCGCCACAGCGTCGAGCGGATCTTCCCCAAGCTCGGCGAGACCGCCACCACCGCCGAGATCGTCGCGATGACCGGGGCGGGCCGATGAGCCCGCTCGGCCGGCTGCTGCGGAACCGCCGCGCGGACGAGGGCCGGGCCGCCTGGCACCTGCCCCATCTCCAAAGCGCGCGGCAACTCACCCTCACCAGCGAGGACTTCGGCGACGGCGACACCATGCCCCGGGAGAGCCGCGCCAAGCGGGTCGGCGGCGCCGACCGCTCGCCCCGGCTGACCTGGAGTCCGCCGCCGGCCGGCACCGTGCAACTCCTGCTCGTCGTCGAGGACATCGATGTCCCCCTGCGCACACCCGCCGTGCACTGCGTCGCGCTGATCGACCCGGCCGTCCGCGCCCTCGACCCCGGTGCCCTCGACGCCCGCGAGCCCGCCGGGGGAGTACGGCCGCTGCGCTCCACCGTCGGCCGCGGCTACCACGGCCCCGCGCCGATCAAGGGCCACGGCCCGCACCGCTACGTCTTCCAGCTCTTCGCGCTGTCCGCGCCCGCGGAGCTGGCCGTCACCGCGCGGCCCCGGGCCTTCCTGTCCGCCGTCCCCGCCGCCGTCCTCGCCCGCGGCCGGCTGACCGGAATCCACGAACGCTGACCGCCGCGGCCCGCGTGCCCACCCCTATGACAGGGGTGGGCCGGGGAGCCGTCATGTCGTCGTGCAGACCGTGCCGTTGAGGGTGAAGACGGTCGGCGGGGGAGCCGCGCCGTCATTGGCGCCGGTGAAGCCGAAGGACGCCGCATTGCCGCCGTCGGCGGCCAGCGTGGCGTTCCAGTCCACCGGGGTGGCCACGACATGCCGGCCGTCCGCGCGGACCGTGGCGTTCCAGAAACCGGTGACGGACTCACCCGCCCCGGGGAAGTCGAAGGCCAGCGTCCAGCCGGTGATCGGCGTCGGACCGGTGTTGGTGACCGTCACCTCGGCGTTGAAGCCGTTGCCCCAGCCGGCCGTGGTCCGGTACGCGACCCGGCAGGTGGAGTCCGCGGGCGTGCCGGTGCGTACGGTGACGGGTGCCGAGGGCGCGGACAGCCGGCCGTCGGCGTCCCGGGCCAGCACGTTCCAGGTGGAGGTGGTCCCCGGGGTGAGATTGCGGACGGTGACGGAGCCGCCCGTGCTGTCCGCGAGCAGCTCACTGGTCGTGCCGAGCTGCCGGTAGACCTCGTAGCGGGTGACCGTGCCGCCGGTCGACGGGGTCCAGCTCACCGTCGCGCCCGTGGCCCCCGCCGCGATCACCTTCGGCGCCCCGGGCGCCGAAAGGGCCGACGCGGTACCGGCCTTGGGGTGCACGGTCACCGTGGTCAGCGAGTACGGGGGCAGGGTCTGCCGCGCGCCGTACGCCGCGGTGGCGGTGTCGATGCCGGTGGCGCCGTCGCGGTAGGTCGCCACCGTCACCGGCGCCGCGGTGTCCGGCGTGAAACCGGCGAAGCGCAGATCCACGCTGTGCGCGGCGGCGGGGTCCTTGTTGATCAGCAGCACGCTCAGATCGCCGTTCGCGCGGCGCACCGCGTGGGCTGCGACCGTCGCGCTGCTGCTGCCCGAACCGACCATCGTGTCGCCGGGACGGCCCACTTGGCTGAGCATCCTGATCGCGTAGTACGCCGGGAAGGGCGTGTTCAGCGGCGGCTCGCACACCGCGCCGACGCAGTCCCCGCTGGAGAGCACGCCCCAGTCGTTGAAGTCGGTGGCGCCGTCGGGGGAGGTGGAGATCTGCTGGGCGCCGTTGTGGGTGTCCCACCAGTCGACCGTGAACACCCCGCTCTGCAACGCCGTGAACCAGGCGTCCGCGCCGAACAGGGCGTTGGGCTGGGTGTTCACGTCCCGGCCGCCGTTGACCTCGGTCAGCGCGATCGGGGTGTCCGGCGCGCCCGCCGCGGCCAGCTCGTCGCGCAACTGGGCAAGTTCGCCGGTCAGTTGGGACGGGGTGTTCAGCAGGTGTGCGGTGTCGGAGCTGGTCGGGTACCAGTGCACGATCACGAAGTCGGCCTTGCCCGCGATCAGCGGGATCACCGTGTGGTTCCAGTCCGCGGCCTCGCCGTCGCCGAGCACCCCGTCCGGCCAGTTGCCCGGCATGGTGAGCACCGCGCCGACCTTGACGGTCGGATCGACGGCCTTCATCGCGGCGGCGTACTGGAGCACCCCGTCGGCGTAGGCGGTGGGGGAGGTGTCGGGGTGGTCGTCGTGCTCCCAGCCGGAGCCGTAATGCCCGTTGCCGTACAGCTCGTTGCCCACCTCCCAGAACTTCGCGCCGTACCCCTGGGTGATGTTGGCGTAGCGCACCCAGTCCGCGGCCTCCTGCGGGGTGCCGGAGCCGTAGTTCGCGATGAGCATCGGCTGCGCGCCGATCGAGCGCACCGTGCCCATGAAGGCGTCGAAGTCCGTGCCGGGCGCGACGTATCCGCCGGGCGCCGAATTCGTCCGCCAGTGGTAGATGTCGCCGTAGGACCCGCCGGGATAGCGCAGCATGCCGAGGTTCGCGGCGTTGAGCAGGTCCCGCACCTGGGGCGCGTTCATCTGCGCGTCCCACACGGCGCTGTTGAGGCCGTACGCCGTGTCGGGGATCGTGCCCAGGCCCTGGGCGGTGTTGACGGTCACGTCGGCGTCGGCCGCGCCGGCGGGCGGGTCGTCCGCCCGCGCGGACGCGCCGCCGATCAGCAGGGCGCCGAGCAGCGCGACGGTCGAGGCGGCGGCCATCAGGCGGCGGCGCCCGGGTAGGGGCCGGCTCCGGGGAGGCCGGGAGGACATGAGTGGGCGCACGGCGTTCTCACCTTCGGAAGGCGGGATGTGGGGGGAGCGGTGCGGTCATGCATGGGAGCGCTCCCACAATGCGGGCGCCCGCCCGCCCTGTCAATGGTGCGGCGCGGGCGCCCCCGGCCCGGCGCGGGCTCAGACCGGGAACCGCTCGCCGACCAGGCGCGCGGACGCCTCCCACAGCCGGTGCGCCGCGGCCATGTCCCGCAGCGGCGGCCAGAGTTCCTGCCGGACCGGGGCGCCGCGCAGATTGCCGGCGCCGCCCGGACCGTAGAATTCCCCGCCGCGCGCCCGCGGGCCGGTCGCGGCCAGCAGCGCGGGCAGCGCGGCGGTCTCGGCGGTGCCGACGAGGACGCCCAGCCGGGAGAAGGTACGGATCAGCCGGACCGCGGGGGTGTCCCGGGGGCGGCCCATACCGGGCTGGGCGGACAGCAGATTGGTGGGGGAGACGCCCGGGTGGCTCAGATTGCTGGTGATGCCCCACCCCTCGGCGGCGCTGCGCGCGTCCAGCTCACGGGCGAACAGCCCGACGGCGATCTTCGACTGGCTGTACGCCTTCGCCGTGTCGTAGCCCTGCTCCCAGTTGAGGTCGTCCCAGTGGATGCCGCCGCGCCGCGCGGCGATGCTCGTCTGGTGCGTGACCCGGGCACCGGCCTCGCGCAGCAGCGGCAGCAGGCCGAGAGTGAGGGCGAAGTGCCCGAGGTGGTTGACGCCGAACTGCAACTCGAAGCCGTCCGCGGTCACCTGCCGGTTCGGCGGGTTCATCACGCCCGCGTTGTTGATCAGGAGGTCGATCGGGCGGCCCTCCGAGACGAGCAGGTCCGCGAGGGCGGCGACCGAGTCGAGCGAGGCCAGGTCGAGCGCCCGGGTGGAGATCCGCGCGCCGGGCACGCGGTCACGGACCAGCCCGGCGGCCCTTTCGCCCTTGGCGGGGTCGCGGACCGGCATGATCACCTCCGCGCCCGCCGCCGCGAGCCGGGGGAGCATGGCCAGCCCGATCCCGTCGCTCGCGCCGGTGACGACGGCGAGTTTCCCCGACAGGTCGGGGATGTCGATATCGGTGTTCCGCGTCATGAGAGGGCCCTCTTCCTGCGTGCGCGCCGCGGCTGTTCCGGGGCCCGCGGTGTCCGCCGGTGCCCGCGCCGAGCAGCGGCGTCCGGCCGTCGGCCGGTACGTCCATGCTCGGACCCGGCCGTCCGCGGATTAAGGGCCCGCTTGTCCACGGATCGCCGATCCCCCCTTGGGGACGGGGACGGGGCTCCGGTACAGGACGGACAGGGAGGGTCGAGAGGTGGCGGACGCGGGCCTCAGGCGTCCTCGGCCTAGGGGCCGTGCCTGATGACGCGGCCCGGTACGGTGACCCGGCGCGGGGCCGGCGGTTCCGTGTCCCCCTGGTCGAACTCCCGGCGCGGGCACGCTTCCTGGACCTGGACGACCCCCGGTCCCGCCTCGTCGGGCCGACGGTGCCGGGACGAGGGCAGCCCGCTGGATCGGACTCCGGTCGAGGCACCGGCGCTCGGCGGCGCCGCGGTCACGCTCGAACCGGGTCCGCGTCCGCGCTGAAGCGTACGACGCCGCCGGCCACCGTGGTGCGGACCGCGCCCGGCCGGCCGGCGGCGTCCCGTTCGAACCGCACCAGGTCGGCGCGCGCGCCGACGGCCAGCCGGCCGCGGTCGGTGAGGCCGAGCAGATCCGCCGGGTGCCGGGTGGCCATCGCGAAGGCGTCGGCGGCCGGCAGCCCGGCCGTCGCGCAGGCCCACCGCACGCACTCGGCCAACGAGGCGCCGCTGCCCGCCAGATACGCCGTCCCGCGCAGCGACACCCGGCCGCCTGCCTCGACCGTGACGTCTCCGCCGACCGGGGTCCGGTAGTCGCCCGGCGGGCACCCGGCGACGGTCACGGCGTCGCTGACGAGCACCGCGCGTTCCAGGCCCTTGGCGCGCAGCAGCGCGGTGAACACCGGGAGCGGCAGGTGGTGCCCGTCGGCGATGAGGGTCGCCGCGAGGCCGGGCTCCGCCAACTGTGGCCACAGCACGTTGTCGTGCCGGTCGAGGGACGCCGGGATCCCGTTGCCGAGGTGGGTCGAGAAGCGTCCGCCGGCCCGGCGGAAGGCCGCCACGTCGGCCGCGCCGGCGGCCGAGTGGCCGATGGCGGCCGTCACCCCGTGCGCCGTCAGGTGCCGGGTGAAGTCCGCCGCTCCGGCGCGTTCCGGGGCCAGCGTGACGATTCTGATCAGACCGCCCGCCGCCCGCTGCCAGCGGTCGAACTCGGCGGTGTCCGGGTCCCGCAGGATCGCCGGGTCGTGGGCCCCGCGATAGCCGTCCAGCCCGGACAGATACGGCCCCTCCAGGTGGATGCCGGGGACGGCGCCGGCGAAGTCCTCGTCGGTGGCCCGCGCGTGCGCGATCCGCGCGACCAGCTCCGCGGTGCGGTCCGCGGCGGCGGAGACCACCGTCGGGTAGAAGGTCGTCACCCCGTGCGCCCACAGCAGCGGCAGCAGGTCGGGCAGCGCCCGGTCCCCGTCGGTCGCGTTGACGTCCACCCCGCCGTAGCCGTTGAGCTGGACGTCGATCAGCCCGGGGACCAGCAGCAGGTCCGGGGCGTGGTCGATCTCGCCGATCTCCTCGATGCCCGCGGGGGAGAACCGCACCCGGATCGGTCGGCCCTCCGCGCTGAAGCCTTCGAGCGTCTCCGTCATCGTTCCTCGATTCCCGGTCCGCGGTTCCGCTGTGCAGGCCCACCGCACTGCAAGCGTTGCAGCAATGTAGTTGCTGAGGTGCACTCGTTTCAACAGCCCTCCACCAGCCGTGATGGCCGAGCGATGAGGCGGTGTGGGCATTTGCGGTGACATTGCTGCAAGCGATTGCTAACCTTGCGGTGTCCGCACCCCAGTCCCGAGGAGGACTCCCTTGACCACGGCCCGACTCGTCCGCGCCGGCAGCCTGCCGGTGGCGATTCACCCGACCACCGCCGAGATGGCGGAAGCCGCCGCGCAGCACACCGCCGAGGTGCTGCGGCAGGCGGTCGACCAGCGCGGTTCGGCCCGCGTGATCATGGCGACGGGCAACTCCCAGCTCGCCTTCGTCGCCGCGCTGCCCGGCCAGGACATCCCGTGGAGCAAGATCACGGTGTTCCACATGGACGAATACATCGGCGTCGGTGACGGGCACTCGGCCTCGTTCCGCAAATGGATACGCGAGCGGGTCGCCGAACCGTTCGGCCCGGCCGCCGTGGAGTACATCGACGGCACCGCCGAGGACATCGAGGCCGAGTGCGCGCGCTACGAGGCGCTGCTCCGCGCGGCACCGATCGACCTCACCTGCATGGGCATCGGCGAGAACGGCCATCTGGCGTTCAACGAGCCGGGCGAGGCGGACTTCGCCGACCCGCGGTGGGTGCGGGTCATCCGGCTGACCCAGCGCTCGATCGACCAGCAGGTCGGCGAGGGCCACTTCCCCGACCGCGCCTCGGTGCCGGTCACCGCGATATCGCTGACCATCCCGGCGCTGCTCGCGGCGGGCAGCGTGCAGGTGGTGACGCCTGAGGCGCGCAAGGCGCAGGCCGTGCGCAGCACCCTGACGCTGGAGCCGACGACGGACTGGCCGTCGACGATCCTGCGCCGTACCCCGCACGCCCGGCTGTTCCTCGACGCGGAGTCGGCCGCCGAGTCGGCCGAGGTCATCCGGGAGCTGGCCGCCGCCGGGGACGGCGCGTGACCCGCGGCTAGCCCGCGAGCGCCCCGGGCGGGCCGACGCGCTGACGGCGCACCGTCCGTACGGGCCACGGCTCGCGCCGGGCGACCGCGCGGGCCACGGAAACGGCGCGCCGACGAGAGGCAGCTCGTCGGCGCGCCGAGCGGTGCGCCGGGGGACCTGGCTCAGCCGAGCAGTTCCGCGACCGTGAACGGCCGGTGCTCCACGCACGAGCGCCACAGCCCCTCGCCGAGCGCCACC
The DNA here is from genome assembly GCF_900112845.1 of Actinacidiphila alni. Classification (GTDB taxonomy): domain Bacteria; phylum Actinomycetota; class Actinomycetes; order Streptomycetales; family Streptomycetaceae; genus Actinacidiphila; species Actinacidiphila alni. The sequence goes on along the minus strand of NZ_FONG01000011.1, from coordinate 104,525 downwards.
GCCCAGGCGCCTTCCAGGCTGCTCGCGGCAAGCCCCAACTCCCGTGATTCCGCGCTCTGTCCGACGAACAGATCGCGGCGCATCTCCGGGTCGGCCCCGGCGTGCTCACCGCTCGGCGCGTCCACGTGCACGGTCGACCGTTCCCCGAACAGCGGTGCCAGCGCGATCGTGTCGCTGCCGGGCAGCGGCTCGCCGTCGAGCCCGCGGCCGTGCAGCATCTCGATCGAGCCGTGCGTGCCGCTGATCCCGAGCCGGTACCCCTCCCACGTGCTGGAGAAGTCGATCGAATACCCGAGACTCGCGCCGCCCGCGTACGCCACCACCGCGCTGTAGGTGTCCTCGATGTCGATCGCGTCGTCGTAGATGTACATCGGGCGGTCGGCCGGATACTGCTCGGCGTACGGCAGGCCGAACAGGCCGGTGCGCGCCTGCCCGCCGGCACCGTCGGCGACGACACCGGTCGCACGCAGCCCGGGCAGATACGGATCGGCCGTCGGCGGCCCGGCCGACGCGTCCGCGCCGCCCCCGCCGTCGGGTCCCGCCGGTACGCGCGGGCGGTGCGGGCTGCGCGGCCCGTAGTAGTTCAGCGCGCCGTAGCCGAAGATCTCCACGGGCTCCTGGCCCACCAGCCAGGTCACCAGGTCGAAGTGGTGGCAGCACTTGTGCACGGCCAGGCCGCCGTGGGCGCGCTGCCGGTTCCAGCGGGTGAAGTAGCTCGCGCCGTGGCGGACGTCCACGTGGTAGTCCAGCGTCACCCGGGTCACGGCGCCGATCGCGCCGCCGAGGATCATCCGCTTGATCTCGCGGTGCGTACGGGCGTACCGCAGATTGTGCGTGACCCGTACCCCGGCGGCGCTGTCGCGTTCCGCGGCGAGCACCGACCGGGCCGCCGCCGCCGAACTCACCATCGGCTTCTCGGTGATGACCTCGACGCCGCGGGCGAGGGCGGCGACGATGTACGCCTCGTGCGTGCTGTCGGGCGAGGTGACGATGACGGCGTCGGGCGCCGCCTCGTCGATCATCCGGTCGAAGGCGTCGGGGGAGTAGCGGGGCAGTTCGGCCGCCCCGGCGGCCCGCAGTTGGGCGTTGAACCCGTCGAGCCGCCGCGGGTCGCTGTCGACCAGCGCCACCACCTGCGCGGAGCCGGACAGGTCGTCGCTGACACCGCCGTAGCCGAGGACGCCGTCCGCGCGCCCGCCGGTCAGCCCCATCAGCGGATGGACGAACGCCGCCAGGCCGCGGTTAGACAGACCGCATACCGCATAGCGCTTTGTGGACATGGGAGTTCCTTTCCGGTCCTGCCGGACCTTCTCGTGCACGGATCGGCCGCTCAGGCCGTGGGGGCGCCGGAGCCCTCCGCGGCGGACGGGCCGCCGGAATCGCCGGGACCATCGGACCCGCCGGCATCGCCGGGACCATCGGATCCGCCGGGGCTGTCGGGACCGCCCGGACCGTCGGGCAGCCCGGCCGCGACGGTGAGCGCGCAGCACTCGCTCGCGTCGTCCCACAGGCCCAGGGTCCGCAGCAGCGTGCCCGCCATCACCTTGTGGCCCCGGCCGTTGGGGTGGATCGGGTCGCCCATCCAGGCGGCGGGCGCCCAGCCGTCACCGGCGCCGGTCCACGGCGTGTAGTGGTCCACCACCACACAACCGGTGTCCCGGCCCACCGCGCGCATGGCCGCCACGTACTCCGGCAGCGGCCCGATCAGCTCCGGCGGCGCCTGCGGGCGTACGGGATTGGGCAGATGGAGCAGGACCAGCGCGCCGGCCGACCGCAGCCGTGCGACGACATCCCGCAGGCCCCGGTCGAAGTCCGCGAGATGCGCGGGGCCGAGCTTGGTGTCGTTGAGCCCGATGCCCAGCGAGACGATGTCGGGCTCGGGCCGGGTGACCCGGTCGAGGGTGCCGGCGACGTCGCCGGTGCGCCAGCCGCTGACCGCGGTGCGGGTGAACGCGTCGGCGTACCGGGCGAGTTCGTAGCGGACGCGTTCCTCCAGGTGCTGGGCGTAGTCGCGTTCACCCGCGGTCCAGCGCGCGCCCTGCGCGACACTGTCGCCGGCGATCACCCAGGTGAGTGGCCGGTCCGCGGCGAGGAGGCCGGACAGCGCGGCGGCCGGGGCCGCCGTACTGCCGTCGGATGGGCGGGGAGGGGAAGTCTCGTGTGCCGTCACGCCGAGCAGCTTAGCTTCGTGCGCCTATTGCAACAATCGTTTGCAGTGTTTTACCTTGCGGTCGCATCAGCACGGCAGCATCGCTGCCGGCCGATATCGCGTAACAGCTCAAGGCAACTCGGCAAGCGTGTGCAGAACTTCCCGAAGGGGCACAGGATGAGTGATGAACGCAGTGCCGGACCCGGACGGGGCGTCACCCGCAGGGTGTTCCTGGCCGGCTCGACGCTCGTGGCGGCCGCCCTCGCGACCACCGCCGACCTGCCCGGCGCTGCCGCGGCGACGCCGGCGGCGGTGACCGCGGGACCGGTGCTCCCGGACCCGCCGGACTCCGGGATCGCCCGGGCGCAGATCTTCGACAACCAGATTCCGGACCGCTCCGTCTACGCGGGGCTCACCTACTTCGTCTGGGGCGCGAGCAGCCTCGCCCAGCCGGCCGGCGCCGTCCCGTGCGGCTATCTGCCGGCCTTCCGCGACTACGACCGCACCCACGACCTGGCCTGGTTCCAGGCCAACCACCCCGACTGGCTGGTCTACACCTCCGACCGGACCACCCCGGCCTACGAATTCGGCAACACCGTCTACCTGCCGATCGACTTCACCAATCCGGCCGTCCGCACCTACTACTACGACACCTACGTCCAGCCGCTGCTCGACGCCGGCTATCCCTTCGTCGGCTTCGACAATGTCGTCACCTTCAACGGCTACGGCAACTGCGGGCACTTCGACTCCGCCGGCACCTGGGTCCAGCAGTTCAGCGGGGAGCGGGTGGACGACGACTGGGCCGCCGCGGTCCTGGACTGGCTGGACTACCTGGCCGGCCGGCTGCACGCGGCGGGCGCCGGCATCGCCGCCAACATCACCTGGAACGCGTCGGTCAAGCCCGCCGACATGCTCGCGGCGATCGGCCTGGTCGATGTCTACGTCGACGAGCAGGGCTTCACCGCGCACCGGGTGGCGAACTACAACGACCAGGCGTGGCAGGACAGATTCGACCTCGTCCGGCAGATCGCGCCGACCACCCCGTACGTGTCCATCAACCAGACCGCGACCGACGACCTGGCCGACGCGAGCACCGCCCAGATCGACTGGGTGATCGCCAACTACCTGCTCTGCCGCGAGCAGCGGAGCATGCTCGCGCTCTGCGGGGACCAGCAGTATCACGTCTTCCTCGACCGGCCGGAGCTGCACACCGACATCGGGGCGCCGTCCGCCGCGCCGTACACCGACACCGGCGGCGCCCGGGCGCGCGCCTACACCGGCGGCCTCGCGCTGGTGAACCCCTCGTCCACGCAGACGACCACCACCGCGCTGCCGGCCGGCACCTGGACCGACCTGCGCGGCACCGCCCACACCGGGCAGATCGCGCTGCCGCCCAACTCCGGCACCGTCCTGGCCGGCCCGACCGCCTGACCCCCGGCCACCCGGCCCCCCGAAGAACGCACCACCACACGGCGCACCACCCGAAAAGGAGCAAGAGTGAAACGCATACGCGTACTCGCGACCGTCATCGCCGGTCTTGTCACGGCGGCGGGCGCGGGCGTGTCCCAGACCGCGTCGGCCGCCCCGGCCGCCGCCGCGTCCACCGCCGCGTCGTCCGTCGCGCGGACGACGTCGGCCGCCTGTCCGCCGTCGAACAGTGGCCTGACCCTCCCGCAGACGCCCGACCACGGGGTGTCGCAGGCCCAGATCTTCGACCGCGGTGTCACCGACCCCTCGGTGTACGCCGGGCATGTGTACTACGTCTGGGGATCGCTCAGCCCGCAGCAGCCGCAGGGCGTGGTCGGCAGCTACTACATGACCGCGTTCCGCAACGCGCCGCTGCGCACGTACACCTACGACTGGTTCCGCACGAACCACCCGACGTGGATCGAGTACACCGCCGACCGCACCACCCCCGCCTGGGAGTTCGGCAACCAGGTGTACACCCCGCTGGACGTCGCCAACCCCGAAGTGCGGCAGTGGTACTTCACCACCATCATCGAGCCCGCGATCGCCGCCGGGTACAAGGTGATCGCGGTGGACAACATCGGCCTGCGCAACGACTTCAAGATGAGCGGGCACTACGACGCCGACGGCAACTGGGTGCAGCAGTTCAGCGACGACCCGGACGACGCGACGTTCTTCGACTACGTCAACGACTGGCTGTCCTACCTGTCAGGCGGGCTGCACGCGCGCGGCGCCGCGGGCGCCTTCAACATCACCTTCAACGCCAGCCTGCACGACTTCAGCCAGGACAAGACCGAGGCGTGGCTGAACGCGACGCGCAAGGCGATCGCCACGTCCGACATCTGGCTCAACGAACAGGGCTTCACCGTCCACCGTCCGGAGAACGTCACCGACGACGAGTGGTCCATGATGTACGACCTGATCCGCGAGTTCCGCTGCAAGCCGATGGTGATCGACAACAAGCTGCCCACCGACACCTGGGACCAGGCGTCGCCCGAGCAGCGGCAGTGGGTGGTGGCGAACTACCTGCTCTACCGCGAGCGGCCGACGATGATGGTGATGACCGGGCTCAAGGACTACGCCCAGTACAACGACATCCCCGAGCTGGACGTCGACCTCGGCAGGCCGGTCACCGGGCCGATCGGGCACGGCACGGGCCTGTGGCTGCGCTCCTACCAGCACGGCATGACGGTGGTGAACCCGTCGAGCACCGCGTCGCGGCAGCTGATCCTGCCGGGCACCTGGACGGACCTGCACGGCGTGACGTACTCGGGCCGGACGACGGTGCCGCCGAACACCGGTCTGGTGCTGACACCCACTCACTGACGCCGATCCGTTGAGGCGGCACCTCTGACAGCAGCTCGCCCGCGTCCACGTACCGCTCGGTGCGTGGCCGCGGGCGAGTGCGTACGAGCGTGCCGCGTCAGGTGACGGGCAGGCCCGTCGAGCCGCGGATGACCAGCCGGGTCTCCAGCCGGATCGCCCCGCCGTCGGTCTCGGGCGCGTCCGCGTCGTCCTGGATGCGGGCGAGCAGCAGGTCCACCGCGGTGGTGCCCAGCTCCACCCCGGGGACGTGGATCGAGGTCAGCATCGGGTAGGCGGCCTGCGACATCGGGCTGTCGTCGATGCCGATGACGCTCACCTCGCGGCCGATCTGCATGCCCTGCTCGGTGAGCCGGGCCATGACACCGAGCGCGATCAGGTCGTCGTAGGCGATCGCGGCGGTCGCGCCCGCGGACTGCAGGACGTCGGCGGCGCGCATCCCGGCCTGGATCTGCGGCTCGAACGGGCCGAGTTCCAGCAGCTCGGCGCCGAAGGCGGCGCTCGCCGCCACGACCGCCTCGTGCCGCTGCTTGTTCGACCACGAGCGCTTGGGGCCCGACAGGTAGCAGATCCGCCGGTGGCCGAGCCTGACCAGGTGTTCGACGGCCTGCGACATGCCCTCGGCCTCGTCGATCACGACGCTGGGGGCGCCCTCGACGTCCCGGTTGGCGAAGACCACCGTGCCGTTCCCGCCGAGCCGGCGCAGCGTCTCGATCGAGGTGCGGGGCGAGGCGAGGATCAGCCCGTCGGCCTGCTTGCCGAGGCTGCGCGCGCGGTCCAGCTCGTCGGCGGCGTGCTCGTCGGTGTCGGCCAGCAGCACCGTGTACCCCTTGTCCCGGGCGCGTGCCTGGACGGCCTTGATGACCGGCGGGAAGAACGGGTTGGCGATGTCGGGCACGATCAGGCCGATGGTGTCGGTGCGCCCGGAGACCAGGGACCGGGCCACCCGGTTCGGCACATAGCCCATCTCGCGGGCCACCCGCTCGATCCGGCTGCGGGTCGCGGCATTGACCTTGCCGGGGTCGGACAGTGCGCGCGACACCGTCGAGGCCGACAGATTGCAGGCGTCCGCGACGTCCGCGAGGGTCACGGTCATGGGGGCCCCTCCGCTGGTGAGCTGTTACCTCTTCCTGAAGGTGCGAGTGTACCGCAATCGTTTGCTGCGCCGCCGCCTCAGGTCTGGCCATCGTTGCTGCACATTGCATTGACAGTTGCAGCAATCGTTGGCAGCATGCGTTGCACCCCGCCGAGAACCCCCTGTCGCGGGGCACATCCAGCCTGGTGAATGACGAGAGGAGGCAGGGGTGTCTGCCAGATCGCGAACCGTCGCGTCGGTCATCTCCGCCATGGCGGTGCTGGGCGCGGGTACGGCGGCCTGTACATCCGGCGAGGAAGCGAGCTCCGCTTCCTCGGTGCTCACCGTCGCCGCGTACTCCCAGCCCACGTTGCAGGCGAACTTCAACCCGTTCTCACCCAACGCGCTGCGCGGCACGGTGGGCCTGATCTACGAGCAGCTCTTCGACTTCAACACCGCCGACAAGAACCAGTTCATGCCGGGCCTGGCGACCAAGTACACCTGGGACGCCGGCGGCAAGGCGCTGCACCTGGAACTCGACAACCGCGCGAAGTGGTCCGACGGCACCGCGCTAAGCCGGGACGACGTGGTGTTCACCTTCGAGTACATGAAGCAGCACAAGCTGCTGGCCGTGCCGCTGACCACGGTCGTCCCCGAGGGCGGCGGCGTCACCCTGACCTTCGCCAGCCCCGCCTACTCCCAGATCCAGCAGATCGGCCGGGTCGCGATCGTCCCGCGCAAGCTGTGGGCGAAGCAGGACCCCGACACGTACATCAACCGCAGCCCGGTCGGCAGCGGCCCGTACGCGCTGGGCCGCGTCACCGGCCAGCAGGTGAGCTTCACCGCCCGCAAGGACTACTGGCGGCAGGACGTCCCGGTCAAGCAGATCAACTACGTCACCACCAGCAGCACCAATCTGCTCGCGCAGCAGATGGTCCGGCACGAGGTGGACCTCTCCTACGCAGGCATCCCCAACATCAAGTCCCAGTACCTCGACAAGGACACCGCCCACAATCACCTGTGGCCGATCCGCGCGAGCATGAAGCCGCTGCTGCTCAATCTGCGGCGCGCGCCGTTCGACAACGTGCACGTGCGCAAGGGCATCGCGCTCGCGCTCGACCGCGAGAAGGTCGCCGACGCCTACAACCCCGGCGTCTACCAGGCGGTCGGCCCGACCGGCCTGACCGCGCAGAGCTGGGGCCAGGTCATCCCCGACGGTGCCAAGGAACCCCTCGCGCAGGACCGGCAGGCCGCGCTCAAGGAGATGGCCCAGGCCGGCTACCAGCTCAAGGGCGGACGCCTGGTCGACGCCAAGGGCAAGCAGCTCTCCCTGGAGATCCTCACCGTCAGCACCTTCGCCGACGGCATGGCCTACGCCCAGGAACTGGCCGGACAGCTGTCGCAGCTCGGTATCAAGGCGACCGTGCCGGGCGAGGCGCCCAGCGCGTACGTCGCCGACGAGGGCAAGCACAATTTCGACGCGGTCTTCGGCGACGCCTACGTCTTCGGCTCCAACCTCTACAACTTCTACTGGAGCATGCTCTCGCCGGACAGCACGCAGAGCATCATCGGCTGGGACGACCCCGCCACCAAGGCCGCGCTGGACAAGCTCGCCAAGGCGGACCCGGCCGGCCAGACCGAGGCCACCAAGGGCCTGGAGAAGATCATGACCGACCAGGTGCCGACCATCCCGGTCGTCGTCAAGGGCACGCCGTATATGTACTCCACGACGCGGTACACCGGCTGGCCCACCGAGAAGAACCCGTACACCACGCCCGACCCCGGTGCGGTGAGCGGTGTGTACGCCGAGAAGCTGTTCCTGTCGCTGCGACCCGCGACCAAGGGCTAGGCGTGGGCGGCGTGACCCTGTCGCCGGCGGTGTCCAAGGCACCGGCCGCCGTCCGCCGGACCTCCCGCAGCGCGGTCCGGCGGATCTGGGGCAGCGTGCTGCTGAAGCGGATCGCGTTCTACCTGGTCGCGGCGTGGGCGGCGGCGACGCTGAACTTCCTGCTGCCGCGCCTGATGCCGGGCGACCCGGCCTCCGCGATCCTGCTGAAGATGTCCGAACTCGGGCCCGTCACCCCCGACCGGGTGCAGTTGGTGCACCGGCTGTTCGGCGGCGCCCACAGCGAGCCGCTGTGGCGGCAGTACTTCTCCTACCTCGGCGGCCTGTTCCACGGCGACTTCGGTCTGTCGCTCGCCTTCTACCCCACCCCGGTCTCCACCGTGGTGCGCTCCGGCTTCCTGTGGTCGGTGCTGCTGCTCGGCGTCTCGACGGTGATCGCGTTCGTCCTCGGCACCGTCCTGGGCGCACTGGCCGGCCGCCGGCCGGGCGGCTGGCTCGACACCGTCATCAGCCCGCTGTCGATCTTCGTGCACTCGCTGCCGTACTTCTGGGCCGCGCTGATCCTGGTGTACGTCTTCGCCTTCCGGCTCGACTGGTTCCCGCTGTCCGGCGGCGCCAGGCCCGACCTCGCCCCCGGCTTCGACCCGCGGTTCATCTCCAGCGCGGTCACCCACGCGCTGCTGCCCGCCGCCACCATCGTGCTCACCTCGATCAGCGGCTGGCTGATCCACATGCGCAACATGATGGCCTCCGTCGTCAACGAGGACTACGTGCTGCTCGCCCGCGCCAAGGGCCTGTCGGAGACCCGGGTGACCACCGCGTACGCCGCGCGCAACGCGGTGCTGCCGAGCGTCAGCAGCTTCGCGGTCTCCATCGGCCTGGTCGTCGGCGGCTCGCTGCTCACCGAGATGGTCTTCAACTACCCCGGACTCGGCAGCCTGCTCAACCAGGCCATCCTCAACCTCGACTACCCCCTGATGCAGGCGCTGTTCCTGGTGATCTCCATGACGGTCCTGGTGGCCAACTTCGTCATGGACTGCCTGTACGTCCTGCTCGATCCCCGCACCCGTGAGGCGGCGTCATGACCCGTCGACACCACGTCCGCTTCCGTGTCCCGGCCAACCGCAAGGTCCGTGTCGGACTGGCCGTCTTCCTGCTGCTCGTCCTGGTCGCCGCCTTCGGGCAGCTCTTCGTCGGCCATGTGCTGGGCCAGTCGGCCAACCGGCTGCACGCCGGCGGCAATCTGGAGTCGCCGTCGGGCAGGCACTGGCTCGGCACCACCTCCTTCGGGCAGGACGTCTTCGCCCAACTGGTGGCCGGCACCCGGACCTCGCTGCTGGTCGGCCTGATCGGCGGCGCCATCGCCACGGCCCTGGCCGTGCTGCTCGGTGTGCTCAGCGGCTACACCACCGGACGGTCCGGCGCCGCCCTGACCGCCTTCGTCAACATCTTCCTGGTCATCCCCGGCCTGCCGCTGCTGATCCTGGTCGCCAGCTACACCCGCGGCCGGGGCGGCTGGCTGACCGTCGCCGTGATCATCGGCCTGACCAGCTGGGCCGGCGGAGCCCGGGCCAAACGCGCCCAGACCCTGTCGCTGCGTAACCGGGACTTCGTCGAGGCGGCCAACTACTCCGGCGAGTCCCGTACCCGGATCCTGCTGCTCGAGGTCATCCCGCACCTCGCGCCGGTCATCGCCTCGACGTTCCTGTTCTCCGTCGTCGGCTCGATCGCCGCGGAGGCCGGACTCGACTTCATCGGCGCGGGCCACGCCAGCACCGTCAGCTGGGGCACGATGCTCTACTGGGTGCAGTCGCAGGGCGCGTTGCAGAGCGGCGCCTGGTGGTGGTTCCTGCCGCCCGGCCTGTGCATCGCCCTGGTCGGCACGGCCGCCGGACTCATCAACTTCGGCGTGGACGAACTCGCCGACCCCCGGCTGCGCACCCGGAAACCCGGGTCCGCCGCAGGCCGCTCCCGCCGCTCCGGCGGCGTCACCCCGGAGGGCGCCCGATGACCGCGGATCCGATACTCGACGTGGCCGGCCTCACGGTCGAATACGGCACCGACCGGCCGTCCCGCGCGGTCGACGACATCAGCTTCCGGCTGCACCGCGGCGAGATCCTCGGCGTCGCGGGGGAGAGCGGCAGCGGCAAGTCGACCCTGATGACCGCGGTCACCCGGCTGGAGCGCCCGCCGGCCAGGATCGTGGCGGGCTCGGTCCGCTACCACCCGCGCGACGGCGAACCGGTGGACCTGCTCGGCGCGCCCAACCGGCAACTGCGGGAGCTGCGCTGGGACCGGCTCGCCGTGGTCTTCCAGAGCGCCATGACCGCCCTCAACCCGGTGATGCGGGTCGGCGCGCAATTCGTCGACGTGCTCCGCGCCCACCGGCGGATCGGCCGCAAGGAGGCGTGGCAGCGCGCCGCCGAACTGCTGGAGATGGTCGGCATCCCGGGCGACCGGGCGCGCAACTACCCGCACGAGTTCTCCGGCGGGATGCGGCAGCGCGCGGCCATCGCGCTCGCGCTGGCCTGCGACCCCGAGATCATCGTGATGGACGAGCCGACGACCGCGGTCGACGTGGTGATGCAGCGTCAGATCCTCGGCCGGCTCCAGGAGTTGCAGGCACAGTTCGGCTTCGCGATCGTCTTCATCACCCATGACCTGTCGCTGCTCGTCGAACTGGCCGACCGGATCATGATCATGTACGCGGGCCGGGTGGTCGAGACGGGGGCCGCGGCCACCATCTACCGCGACCCGCTGCACCCCTACACCCTCGGGCTGCGCGACTCCTCGCCGAGCCTGCACGGCCGCCCGCGTACGGTGCGCGCCATCGGCGGCTCGGCGCCCGATCTGTGGGACCTGCCCAAGGGCTGCGCCTTCCACCCGCGCTGCCCGCGCCGTACCGACGGATGCGACACCGTACGGCCGCCCCTGCTCACCGTCGGCGGGCACGGCACCGCCTGCCTGCTGACCGGGCCCGCCACACAGGAGCAGTCATGACAGCGACGGCCAACGACACGTACAAGGCGCCGGACACGGCTCCGCCGATCCTCGAAGCCGTCGGCCTCACCCGGCACATCCCGATGCACGGTCGGCGCCACGGCCAGGTGGTCCGGGCCGTCGACGGAGTGGACCTGGCCCTGCGGCGCGGGCAGATCCTCGCGCTGGTCGGGCAGAGCGGTTCCGGCAAGAGCACACTCGCCCGGCTGCTGGCCCTCGGCGACCGGCCGACCTCCGGTGAGATCCGGTTCGACGGCCGGCCGGTCAACGCCGAGCGCAGACGCGACCGGCGCCGGCACTACGGCCATGTGCAGATGATCATGCAGGACCCGTTCGCGTCACTGAACCGGCTGCACCGCCTGCGCTACATCCTGTCCCGGCCGCTGCGGAATTTCGGCACGCCCGGCGCGGCCGAACTGGAGGCGCGGATCATCGAGCTGCTGGAGCGGGTCAATCTCACCCCGGGCCGCGAATTCATCGACAAGTACCCGCACGAACTGTCCGGCGGGCAGCGGCAGCGCGCCGCCGTCGCCCGGGCACTGGCCGCCGACCCCTCCGTACTGCTCGGCGACGAACCGGTGTCGATGCTGGACGTCTCGATCCGGCTCGACATCCTCAACCTCCTCACCGAACTGCGCGACCGCGACGGCCTGTCGATGCTGTACATCACCCACGACATCGCCAGCGCCCGGCACGTGGCCGACGAGGTCGTGGTGATGTTCAGCGGGCACCTCGTCGAGGGCGGCCCGGCCGAGGCGGTCACCCAGAACGCCAAGCACCCCTACACCCAACTGCTGCTGGCCGCCTCGCCCGACCCCGACCGGCTGCTGTCCGGCGAGGCCGGGACCGGGACCGCGGCGGCCTCGCTCGCCGCCGCGGCCGGCGGACCGGACGCGGACGACGACCCCGATTCCGCCGCCGGATCCGCCACGGGCGCCGACGGCGGTACGGAGGCCGGCTGTCCGTTCCGCGCCCGCTGCCCGCACGCGCAGGCGATCTGCGCCGAGCGGATGCCGGAAGCGGCGGACGCCGGATCCGGCCACTGGGTCCGCTGCTGGCTGCACACCTGAAGCGACGGGCCGCCCGCAGCGGCACGACCATCCACGCGATCCGTGCGACACGGCACGACATCCACGCGACGAGCCGATGAAACGACGAGTCGACGAAGCGACGGACCGGCGTCGGTCCACCCCCGTGACCGACACCGGCCGACGACCGAGGAAGGCCGATGACCACCACAGGCGCCACGAACGGCTCCACCTCCACTGCCACTTCCACCGCCGCCTCCACCACCGCCGGCCCGCGCCAGGGAGCGCCGTTCCTGCGGCTGCACCCGGACGACGACGTCGCGGTCGCCCTGCGCGCCCTCGCCCCCGGGCAGGATCTCGACGGGCTGGAGCTGACGGTCCGCGACGCCGTGCCGCGCGGCCACAAGCTCGCCGTCCGCGACCTCCCCGCGGGCGCGACGGTACGCAAGTACGGCCAGGTGATCGGCGTCACCGACCGCCCGGTCCGCCGGGGCGAGCACCTGCACGCGCACAACCTCAGAATCGGCACGCTCGGCCGCGACGAGGTCGGCGACGACGTGGTGGCCCGGCTGCCGGAGCTGCCCGCGGGACTGCGGCTCACCTTCGACGGCTACCGGCGCCCCGACGGCGGCGCCGCCACCCGCAACTACATCGGCGTCCTGTCGTCGGTGAACTGCTCCGCCACCGTGGCCCGGCTGGTCGCCGACCAGGTCACCCGGTCCGGCGTGCTCGCCGACCACCCCAACGTCGACGGAGTCGTGGCCCTCACCCACCCGACCGGCTGCGGGATGACGCCCGACGGCGACGGCATGGAAATGCTGCGCCGCACGCTCAGCGGATACGCGGCGCACCCCAACTTCGCCGCCGTCATCGTCGTCGGCCTCGGCTGCGAGGTGAACACCGTCGCCGAACTGACGGACCGTTTCGCGCGCGACGGCGTCGGCGCCGCCGAGACGCTCACGATCCAGGCGGCCGGCGGCACCCGGGCGGCCGTCCGCGAGGGCGTCGAGCGGATCCGGGACCTGCTGCCCACCGTGAACGCCTTCCGGCGCGCACCGCTCCCGGTGTCCGAGCTGGTGCTCGGTCTCCAGTGCGGCGGCTCCGACGGCTTCTCCGGCATCACCGCCAACCCCGCCCTCGGCGTCGCCTCCGACCTGCTGGTCGCGGCCGGCGGCACCTCCGTACTCGGCGAGACACCGGAGATCTACGGCGCCGAGCACCTGCTGGCCCGCCGGGCCGTCACCCCCGAGGTCGCCGAGCGGCTCTACGCCCGGATCCGCTGGTGGGAGCAGTACACCGCGGCCAACAACGCGAGCATGGACAACAATCCGTCGCCCGGGAACAAGGCCGGCGGCCTCACCACCATCCTGGAGAAGTCCCTCGGCGCCGCGGCCAAGGGCGGCCAGGCACCGCTGGCCGGTGTGTTCGAGTACGCCGAACGCGTCGGCATCCCCGGCTTCGTGTTCATGGACACGCCCGGCTACGACCCGGTGTCGGTCACCGGCATGGTCGCGGGCGGCGCCAACGTCCTCTGCTTCACCACCGGCCGCGGCTCGGTCTTCGGCTGCAAGCCCGTACCGTGCCTGAAACTGTCCACCAACACCGACCTGTACGAGCAGATGACCGACGACATGGACCTCGACTGCGGCGGCATCGTCGACGGCTCGGTCACCGTCGAGGAGGTCGGGCGGCGGATCTACGACGCGGTGCTCGACACGGCCTCCGGGCGGCAGACCGCCAGCGAACTCCTCGGCTTCGGTGACAACGAGTTCGCGCCCTGGCAGCTCGGCGCGGTGATGTGAGTGACCGCCCGGCTCGATCTGCGCACCCTCGACACCGTCCCGCGCGAGCTGCGGCCCCCCGTGGACCCGCGCGGCCTCGGCGTCGGCATCGTCCACCTCGGCCTCGGCGCCTTTCACCGCGCCCACCAGGCCGCCTACACCGAGGACGCGATCGCGTCGGCCGGCGGCCGGTGGGGCATCTGCGGCGTGACGATGCGCAGCGCCGCCGTGGTCGGCCAACTCGCCCCGCAGGACGGCCTCTACACCGTGCTCTGCGACGGCGGTACGCGGACGACCGCCCGGGTGTCCGCCGCCGTCCGGGAAGTGCTGTTCGCGGCCGAGCGTACGGCCGAGGTGCTCGCGCGGATCGCCGACCCGGCGGTACGGGTGGTCACGCTGACCGTCACCGAGAAGGGCTACAGCCACGACCCGGCGACCGGCCGCCTGCTGTGCCGGGACGCCCGCGTCCTGGCCGACGTGGCCGACGACGGGACCGGTCCCCGCACCGCGCTCGGCCTGCTGGTCCGCGGCCTGCAACGGCGGATGCGCGCCGACGCCGGGCCGGTCACCGTGCTCAGCTGCGACAATCTGCCGCACAACGGGGCGACGCTGCGCGGCCTGGTGGCGGAGTTCACCGACCTCCTGCCCGCCGCGGAGGCGACCGCCCTGCGCGCCTGGACCGACGCCCAGGTGCGCTTCCCCGGCAGCATGGTCGACCGGATCGTGCCGGCCACCACCGACGCCGACCGCGAGCGGGCCGCCGCCGCGCTCGGCGTGACGGACGCCGGAGTCGTGGTCACCGAGCCGTTCCGCCAGTGGGTCATCGAGGACGACTTCGCCGCGTCCCGCCCCGCCTGGGAACGGGCCGGCGCCGTCCTCGCCCCCGATGTGGCGCCGTACGAACGGGTCAAGCTGCGGATGCTCAACGGGTCGCACTCGACGCTGGCCTATCTGGGCGCGCTGGCCGGCTGCCGCAGCATCGCGGACGCCGTCGCGGACGACGGCTTCCGGGGCCTGGTGGAGCGGATGCTCGCCGACGAAGTGATCCCCACGCTCGACGCACCCGACGGCATGGACCTGCGCGACTACGCCGGGCAGCTCCTCGGCCGCTTCGCCAACCCGGCGCTGCGGCACCGCACCGCGCAGGTGGCGATGGACGGCTCGCAGAAGCTGCCGCAACGCCTGCTCGCGACGGTCCGTGCCTGCCGGGAGGCCGGCATCGAACCGCGCGGCAGCGCCTTCGCGGTGGCGGCCTGGATGCGCTGGGTGTGGACCGACCGCACCGACGACGGCGCGCCACGCGACCTGGACGACCCGCTCGCCCCCGTCCTGCGGACCGCCGTCGCGGACTGTACGTCCGCCGAGCAGGTCGTCGGCCGGCTCCTGGCCCTGCCCGAGATCTTCGGCAAGGACCTGATCGACGACCCTGTGGTGCCCGGCCTGCTCGCGGACGCTCTGGCACGGCTGACCGCGGACGGCGCCCGCACCGCCGCCGGCCGCGGCTAGGGCGTGTCACCGCGGGACCGGTGTCGCACCGGCTCCGGCGGCGCCTCGCCGTGTTAAAGAAGAGGGGTGAGCCCTGACGCGACCGACGCCGCACCCGCCGCACCCCTCACCGTCCGCCCGCTCGACACCTCCACCTGGCCCGCCTTCGCGGCGCTGGTGGAGGCCAACAACGGGGTGTGGGGCGGCTGTTGGTGCATGGGCTTCCACGTCAAGGTCGGCAAGGGCCGTAGCGCCGAGCAGAATCGGGCCGAGAAGCAGGAGCGGGTCCGCGAGGGCCGCACCCACGCCGCCCTGGTGTTCCGCGGCGCCGAGTGCGTGGGCTGGTGCCAGTTCGGGCCGCCGGAGGAACTGCCGGAGATCAAGAGCCGCCGCAAGTACGAGCAGGGTCTCGCCGAACCGCCCGACTGGCGCATCACCTGCTTCTTCACCGGCAAGGGCCTGCGCAAGAGCGGTGTCGCCCATGCCGCGCTAGGCGGCGCCCTGGCCGAGATCGCCCGCCTGGGCGGCGGCACCGTCGAGGGCTACCCGGAGGAGACCGACGACCGTACGGTGTCGGGCTCCTTCCTGCACACCGGACCGATGGCCGTCTTCGAGTCGCACGGCTTCACCCGGACCCGCCCGGTCTCCCCGCACCGCTGGGTCGTCACCCGCACCGTGCGCCCGGCCTGAGCGGCCCGCCGTACGTACGCGGGCCCTACGACGGCCCCGGTACCGTGGCGTCGCATGACCGACTCCGCGATCGAGATCACCGCCGACCTGGTCCGTGAACTACTGCGGGAGCAGCACCCGGACCTGGCCGGGCTGGCCGTTCGCGAGGTGACGGGCGGCTGGGACAACCAGCAGTGGCGGCTCGGGGACGACCTGGCCGTCCGCATGCCGCGCACCGACCGCGCGCCCGACCTCCAGCGCAAGGAACGCCGCTGGCTGCCCGAACTGGCCCCGCGCCTGCCGCTCCCGGTGCCGGTCCCGGTACGGACCGGCGAGCCGTCCGCCCGCTTCCCCAAGCCGTGGACCGTCATGACCTGGGTGCCGGGCGAGCCGCTCGACCGCGCCCCGATCAGCCGCGGCGCCCACGCGGCCGACGCCCTGGCCCGTTTCCTCACCGCCCTCCATGTCGCGGCGCCCGCGCAGGCGCCCGCACCCTCCGACCGGGGCGGTCATCCGGCCGAGGCCACCGAGGGCTTCACGTACTTCTTCGACGCCGTCGCCCCGGCCGGCCTCGAGAGCGACATCCGGGCCGTCTGGGACGACGCGGTCGCCGCCCCGGCGTGGCAGGGGCCGCCGGTCTGGGTGCACGGCGACCTGCACCCCGCCAATGTCGTCGTCGCCGACGGCACCCTCGCGGGCGTGGTCGACTTCGGCGACCTCTGCGCGGGCGACCCGGCCTGGGACCTCGCGGCGGCGTGGGTCCTTCTTCCCGCGGGCGCCGCGGCCGGATTCTTCGACACGTACGCGCAAGCGGAACCCGCGACGATCCGCCGCGCCCGCGGACTGGCCGTCATGAAGAGCCTGTTCCTCATGCTCATGGGGGAGAACGGCGAGCGCGGCCTGCCCGGCGGCAAGCCCTCGTGGGGCCCGGCCGGCCGGGCGGCCCTCGACCGCGTCCTGGCACAAGAAGGTCGGGGGCGGCATGCGCCGCCGCCCCCGACCGTCACGCGGTGACTCCTCTTATTACTGTGCTCTCTCCTATGTGCTGCGCCTTGGTTACTCCTGCGGCGGGGCCGGCAGCGCGTGCCCGGTGAAGGCCGGGGCCCGCACCGGGGCGCCGGTCTCCGGAGCGGCGGACCCCTGGGCCGTCTTCGCGCGGGCCGCGAAGCCGGTCGTCGAGGTGGAGAAGAGCCAGACCTGGTTGGTGGTGGTGCGGAAGCTGTAGCCCCAGATCTGGCCGTTGGCGGTGGAGTAGTTCAGGACGGTGGGGTCGGTCGCCGTCTCCGTGGGCGTGGGCGTCTCCCAGTCCCGCCAGGTGCCCGAACCCTGGACCGCCTCACCGGTGCTGTGGATGAGGCTGTCGGTGCCGCGCACCACGATCTCGATGCTGCCCGTGGTCGGGCTGAGCGTCGCCGCGGGGGAGCCGGCCGCGATCTGGTCGCCCACCTGGGTCCAGTCCGCGTCGTAGGCGCCGCCCTCGGCGGACTGGGCCTTGGTGACGATGTGCCCGTCCGCGTCCCGGACGAAGAGCCGCAGCCGGTATCCGGGGTTGACCACCACGGCCGGGCTGCCGTTGAGGCCGGACCCGCCGAGGCTGGTCCAGGCCGACACCGAGGTGCCGTTGAAGAGCGCGGTCTGCACCGCGCCCGAGGCGTCGAGGCCGAACAGCGCCGGGCGACGTCGGCTACCAGGGCGACTGGACCGACCCGTCGACCGACCAGGTCGACATGGGGGCACGCTGGTACGACCCGTCCGGCGGCACCTTCGACTCCCGCGACTCGCTCGACTACTCCGGCGGCGCGTCGATCCTGGCCAACCGCTACACCTACGGCAACGGCGACCCGCTCGACACCGTGGACCCCGACGGGCACCTGGGCTGCGGCATCTTCTCGGGCGCCTGCCACAAGGTGGCGAGCGCCGCCAAGAAGGGCGCGCATTACGTCGCCAAGGGCGCCGGCTACGTCGCGAAGGGCGCGAGCTACGTCTGGGGCGGCATCCGGTCCGGCGCCTCCTGGCTGTACAACAGCGTCATCGCGCCCGCCTGGCACTTCGCGGTCTCGGCGGTCAAGGCGATCGGCAGCGGCCTGAAGTGGGTGTACAAGCAGGGCAAGAAGGCGCTGCAACGCGGTGTGCAGGCGGTGAAGAACGCCGTCACCTGGGTCGCGCAGAAGAGCGGTGCCGCGGACGCGGCCCGCTGGGCGAAGGAGAAGGCCGAGGCCGCCAAGCGGGCGGCGATCGCCCGGGCCAAGGCCATCACCAAGAAGGCGAAGCAGGCCGTCGCCTGGGCCGTGCAGCACAATCCGATCCCCGACATCGTCGCCGCCGCCAAACCGCTGATGACCGCGGTGAAGACGGTGGTGTCGGTGGCGGCGAAACTCCCGGCCGCGGTCGTCTCGGTCACCCGTGACGTGGTCGCCGACACCGCCAAGGCGGTCAGCACCGTCCGCGACGTGGCGGTCCAGGCCGCCGGGGTGGTCGTCGAGGACGTCTCCAACGCCGTCCAGGCGGCCACGGACTTCGCCCGCGCGGCGGCGCCCGTGGTGTGGGACGCGGTCAAGGTGGGCGCGCAACTGGCCTACGAGGTCTCGGGGCTGAGCGACATCACCTCCTGCGTCACCACCGGTGACGCCGAGTCCTGCGTGTGGGCCGCCGCCACGGTGGCCGGCCTGCTGGCCGGCGGCGCGGGCGCGGTCGCGGCCCGCTCGGCGAAGGCCGGCCGGATGGCCGTGGAGGCGGAGAAGCTCGCCAACGGGGCACGGAAGGCGCAGCACGCGGCCGAGGATGTCGGCGACGCGGTGGACTGCGTGAACACCGTCACCGCGCTGGCGTCGGCGAACAGCTTCGCCGCCGGCACCAAGGTGCTGATGGCCGACGGCAGTACGAAGCCGATCGAGGACGTCCGTCCCGGCGACAGGGTGAAGGCGACCGATCCCACCACCGGAAAGTCGGCCGGTGACGAGGTCACCGACACGATCACCGGGCGCGGCACCAAGCAGATGGTCGAGCTGACCGTCGACACCGACGGCCCCAAGGGCCACGCCACCGGCACCCTCACCGCCACCAAGGGCCACCCCTTCTGGTCCCCCAACCTCCACAAATGGCTCCAGGCCGGCCAACTCAAGCCCGGCCAATGGCTCCGCACCAGCACGGGCGCCTGGGTCCAAATCACCGCCACCCGCGCCTGGACCGCCCTCTCCACCGTCCACAACCTCACGGTGGACAGCGCCCACACGTACTATGTCGTGGCGGGCGGGGCACCGGTGCTGGTGCACAACTGTGCGGCCGGAGGCCGGACAAAGGGATTGCGCCCTGATCCTCGCGCCGAGGGGCCGCATGTGACCTTCCGGAGGGACGCCTCGACCGGAAAGGTGGCCCATTACGCGGAATGGACCGAGCAGACCAACCCCCGGAATCCTGCGCCGTGGGAACAGGTGAAGCGCGTCGACATGCAAGGCGTTCCTCACTATGACAAGGTGACCGGCGATTCGATACCCACACCTCACGTCAACCTTCCGGACGGTTCCGCCAGGCCCACGGAGCCCTGGGAAAACACGGCCGGTTACTAGAGAAGCTGAGTGGAGCCGATGTCAAGTGCCGATGCGTTGGTGCGCTTGCAAGACTGGTACGCGAGCAACTGCGACGGTGATTGGGAACATTCCGCGGGTGTCAGGATCGAAAGCCTCGACAACCCAGGGTGGATGATCCGCCTCGACACCACCGGGACCGTATGGGAAGGGCGAACGCTGGACCGCGTAGTCGTCGGTACTTCGGAAGACAACTGGCTTCACTACTGGGCGGACGGGAATTCGATCCAGGCGGCCTGTGGTCCGCACCTTCTGGAGGAGGCCCTTCAGACGGTCCTCGACCAGGTATCGACATGACAGCGGCCCGCTCGGCCGGTCGTACCGAACGACATCGGGCGACGACGCTTCTCCGAGCGGGCTTCAGCCCCGCCGCAACCCCGTGATCGCGCGGCCTCCGCGGAGGAAGGAGCCGGCGGCCGCCGTGGGGTCGCCCAGGTAGCCCGCTACCATCGCGCCGTCGCGGAGGACCATCAGGTCCGCCGCGGCGGCGGACGGGTCGGGGAGGGCGAGGGGGGCGAGGAGGCGCTCGAAGGTCGAGGTGTACCAGGCGCGATGGGTCGCGTTGAGCCGGCGCACGGGCCCGGCAGGATCCGGATATTCGGCGGCGGCGTTGATGAAGGCGCAGCCACGAAAACCCGGGCTGCACGCCGAAGCCCCGATCCCCTCCGAGATCAGCCGCAGCGCCGCGTCCACATCACCGCCGGCCCGCGCGATCGCCCCCTCGACCGCCTCCCGCTCGGCGGCGGCCCGCCCCTCCAGATACGCGACGACCAGATCGTCCTTGGTCCTGAAGTGCCGGTAGAAGGTCACCTTCGTGGTGCCGACCCGCTCAATGATCCGGTCCGCACTCACCGCCCGCATGCCGTGCGCGTAGAAGAGCTCGGTGGCCGCCTCGATCAGGCGCTCTCGTACCGGCGTGTTCACGGTGGTCATCGTACGTGTTTCGCCTCCTCTTGCATCGAGCCGTCGCGTCTGGCACTGTGGCTCTAGGTAGAGTTACTAGTTAGTCTACCTGGCTGAGTCTACCCAGTAGCGCACAACCTCGCACCCAAGGAGAACCCCCTCATGAGCATCCAGCCCGTGGACGTGCTGTACACCGCCGTCGCCACCGCGGAGAACGGCCGTGACGGCCGGGTCGCCACCGATGACGGCAAGCTCGACGTGATCGTCAACCCGCCGACGGAGATGGGCGGTGCGGGCAGCGGCACCAACCCCGAGCAGCTCTTCGCTGCCGGTTACAGCGCCTGCTTCCAGGGCGCCCTGGGCGTAGTGGCCCGGCAGGCGAAGGCCGACATCTCCGGCTCGCGGGTGACGGCGAAGGTGGGCATCGGCAAGATCCCGTCGGGCGGTTTCGGCCTGACGGTCGAGCTGTCGGTGTCGATCCCGAACGTGGACGACGTCACCGCCAAGGACCTGGTGGAGAAGGCGCACCAGGTGTGCCCGTACTCCAACGCCACCCGCGGCAACATCACCGTGGACCTCGCCGTCGTCTGACGCGGCCGCAGCCGTACGAAAGGGACCGTCCCCTCAAGGGGGCGGTCCCTTTCGTGTGCGCGGCTCCGCGTCGCCGCGCCTCAGCCGGACTGCGCCGCGGCGGCGGCCCGCTCGGCCGCCACCCGCAGCAGCCCGTCGACCCCGCGGAGAAAGGTCTCGGAGATCAGCTCGGGATCGAAGAGGCAGCCGGCCGCCATCGCACCGTCGCGCAGCATGACGAAGTGCCGCCCGGCCGCGTCGGCCGGCTCGATGCCGGTCTCCGCCAGCAGCTCGGTGACGGTCGCGAGGAACCAGTCCCGGTGGGCCATGACGGCCCGGTGGACCGGGTGCGCGGCGTCGGGGTACTCGGCGACGGCGTTGAGGAAGGCGCAGCCGCGGAAGCCGGGGGAGCGGATGCCGTCGGTGATGGTCCTGGCGACGGCCCTGACCCGGTCGGGCGCGGACTCCCCGCCGGCGAGTGCGGCGCCGACCGGCCCGCGGATGCCCTGGTCGGCCAGGTCCAGATAGGCGAGGACGAGGTCCTCCTTGCCGGAGAAGTGCCGGTACAGCGTGGCGCGGGTGACCTGCGCCTCCGCGACGATCCGGTCGACGCCGACGGAGTGGATCCCCTCCGTGTAGAAGATCCGGGTCGCCGTGCCGAGCAGCCGCGCCCGCGCCTCGGAGGTGCTGCCGCCCCTGCCGCCTTCTGTGGTCCGACTCATGGGGGCCAGGTTAACAAACGGCAGAACGATCGGTCTCATATGTCATGAACGAGAAAGAACGTTCTGCCTTGACAGTGTGGAGCGGCGTTGCCATGCTGAGTCGAGGGAGAACGTTCGGTCTCGCACGGGGACTCCGGCGGCCGACCGTCCCCGCCTCCCCTTCGCCCCAGCCCGAAAGGACCCCTCATGACCACCGTCGACTCGACCGCGGCAGACTCACCCACCGCCACCGGCGGCTTCGCACCCGCGTTGCGCCGCCTGTACTTCGTGCGGTTCGCGTTCGCCGTCGTCTGGGCGGCCCTGCTGTTCGCCGACAAGTCCCACCTCGGCGCGCTCGGCATCACCCTGCTCGTCGTCTACCCGCTGTTCGACGTCGCCGCGGCCGTCGTGGACATCCGCTCCGCGGGCACCACGGGACCGGTCCGCGGCCTCCAGGCGAACATCCTGATCAGCGCGGTCGCCGCCGCCGGCCTCGGCGTCGCGGGCGCCTCCGGCGTCCCGGCCGTACTGCGGGTGTGGGGTGCCTGGGCGATCGTCGCCGGCGCCGTCCAGCTGATCGTGGGCCTCAGCCGCCGCAAGGGCGCGATGGGCGGCCAGTGGCCGATGATGCTCAGCGGCGGCATCTCGGTGCTCGCCGGCGCCCAGTTCGCGCTGAGCGCCTCCGGCTCCGACCCGAAGCTGACCTCGATCGGCGGCTACGCCATCCTCGGCGGCATCTTCTTCCTCGTCTCGGCCCTGCGCCTCGGCCGCACCGACAAGGCGCGCTGACCCGGCGCGCCGACAAGGGCGACGCCACGTACGCCACGTATGCCATGTACCCCCACGGACGGCAGCACCCGGCCCGACGCCACGGAGACCGCGGCCGTCATCGAAAGCGAACCGGTCGGTACGAGTGCTCGTACCGGACCCACTCGTCGCCCGGCGCGGTCCCGCGGAGAGCCGCGGGACCGCGCCGACACAGTTGTCGCCGCCGACGGCGAAGGGCACGGATCGCTGCGCTAGGCCGCACGTATCGAACTGGGGCTGCGCGCCTTCCCGACCGAGAGCGGGTTCAACGCCTTCACCACAAACTTCGAGGACCTCGGCGGTCCGCGCCAACTCCCCGGCGTGGCCGACCGCCGGCGGGCCCCATCGCGCCGTGCTGTCCAGCGCCGTGGGCAGCGAAGAGCTGATCGACCTGGCCGACATGCTCCGCACCGAACTGCTGCTCATCGACGACAGCACCACCGTCAGGGAATTCGCCAAGGAAATCCGCTGGAACCAGGCGTACTGCCGCCTCGCGGCGAGGCCGTGAGAGACCCGCGGGCGCCCGCGAACGCGGTAAACGCGTCCCCGCACGGGGGATGACGCACCCTCGTCGTACTCGCTAGGCTCGGTCCGGCGTATGGGAGCGCTCCCATACGCCGCATCCGGCCCCCGCTCATTGGACGGCCACTCTCCCCCCACGAGAGCACGGAGGACACCTGTGACACGTCCCATCGGAAACCCGCCCCCCACCGAGCCGCCCGCGGTCCCACCGCGCGGGTCGCGGCTCCGCAAGGCCGTGGCGTTCGGCCTCGCGGCGGGCCTCGCCGCCACCGGTATCGCGCTGAGCACCGGACTCACCGCGGGCGCCGCCGCACCGGCCGGACTTCCGGCAGCCACCCAGCTCTACAAGGACCCCGACTCGCAGGTCGCCCGCTGGGTCGCCGCCAACCCCGGCGACTCCCGCCGGCCGGTCATCGCCCGTCGGATAGCGAGCCAGCCGCAGGCGATCTGGTTCTCCAACTACAGTCCCACCACCGTCACCGGTGACGTCCGGGCGATCACCACGGCCGCGGCGGCCGCGGGACAGGTGCCGGTGCTCGCCGTGTACGAGATCCCCAACCGGGACTGCGGCGGCGCCTCCGCCGGTGGCGCACCGGACCTGGCCTCGTACGACGCCTGGGTGCGCGACTTCGCCGCCGGGCTGGGCAGCGGCCAGTCGATCATCATCCTGGAACCCGACTCCATCGCCCTGACCACCTGCCTCACCGCGCAGCAGCAGGCCGACCGGTTCGCCTCGCTCTCCCGCGCGGGCTCCGCCATCCACGCCGCCGCGCCGAACGCGAAGGTGTACCTGGACGGCGGCCACTCGGCCTGGAACAGCGCCTCGGAGCAGGCCAACCGGCTGCGCAGCGCCGGCATCCTGACCAGCGCCGACGGCCTGTTCACCAATGTCTCCAACTTCAACACCACGTCCAACGAAGTGAACTTCGCCAAGAACGTCCTGGCCGCGCTCGGCAACCCGGCCAATCTGCACGCCGTGATCGACACCAGCCGGAACGGCAACGGCCCGGCCGGCGGCGGGGAATGGTGCGATCCGTCCGGCCGCGCCATCGGCACCTATCCCACGACCGACACCGGGGACCAGGCGATCGACGCGTTCCTCTGGGTGAAGCCGCCGGGTGAGGCGGACGGCTGCGCCGGAGCCGCCGGCACCTTCCTGCCGGACATCGCCTACGCGCTGGCGTCCGCCGCGCCGTCCGATCCCGTGCCGCCGGCCACCACCCCGCCCACGACCCCACCGACCACCACGCCTCCTACGACTCCGCCGCCCACGACCGAACCGCCGACGACCCCGCCGCC
The DNA here is from genome assembly GCF_900112845.1 of Actinacidiphila alni. Taxonomy (GTDB): domain Bacteria; phylum Actinomycetota; class Actinomycetes; order Streptomycetales; family Streptomycetaceae; genus Actinacidiphila; species Actinacidiphila alni. The sequence continues at coordinate 80,316 of NZ_FONG01000011.1, read as the reverse complement.
CACCGGCGCGGCCTGCTCCGTCAGCTACAAGATCGCCAGCGCCTGGACGGGCGGCTTCACCGCCGACGTGACCGTACGCAACACCGGCGCCGCCGCCGTCAACGGCTGGTCGCTCGCATGGAGTTTCCCCGGCGACCAGAAGATCACCAGCGCGTGGAACGCCAAGGCCACCCAGTCCGGCGCCGCGGTGACCGCCACCGACCTGGGCTACAACGGGACCATTGCGGCGGGCGGTTCCACCGCCTTCGGTTTCCAGGGCACGGCCTCGGGCAGCGGCTCGCCCACCGCGTTCACGCTCAACGGCGCGAGCTGCGCGGTGTCCTGACGCACCGTCGGCTCCGCCGCCGCGGCCGGCCCGGATCCCTCCCGGGCCGGCCGCAGCCGTACGCCCGGCCGGTGTGCCGGTCAGAGGGTGGCCGCCGCGACGGACGGAAGGGGGGAGTGCGACCGCGAGCGCGGTCGGCATCGGGCGGCACTGGAGGCCGTGCCGATGATGATGGTGTCCGAGGGGGGACTTGAACCCCCACGCCCGATAAAGGGCACTAGCACCTCAAGCTAGCGCGTCTGCCATTCCGCCACCCGGACCGGGTGTGTCACCGCGGCTGCGGGGCCGTGGCGACGAGGTAAACCATAGCAAAGATCCCGTCACGTCGATCACGCGCGCGGTGGCGGAGCCTTGGGGCGGGCGGGGGTGTCGGGGGAGTATGGGAGGAGGAAGTCGGCCGCGGTCGCCGGGCGGGTGGCGGCGGGTGCGGACGGGAACGAGCGAGGAGACGGAGACAGCGTGAGCGAGTCGAAGCCGGGCGGACCGGAGAACGGGGCGGTCGCGGGCCAGGACGAGGTCGTCGACCTGTGCCGTGAGCTGATCCGGATCGACACCAGCAATTACGGCGACCACTCGGGGCCCGGCGAGCGGGCCGCGGCCGAGTACGTCGCGGAGAAGCTCGCCGAGGTCGGCCTGGAGCCGCGGATCTTCGAGTCGCACCAGGGCCGCGCCTCCACCGTCGCCCGGATCGAGGGCGAGGACCGGTCGCGGCCCGCGCTGCTGATCCACGGCCACACCGACGTGGTCCCGGCCAACGCCGACGACTGGACGCACCACCCGTTCTCCGGCGAGATCGCCGACGGCTGTGTGTGGGGCCGCGGCGCGGTCGACATGAAGGACATGGACGCCATGACGCTGGCGGTCGTCCGCGACCGGCTGCGGTCCGGCCGCAAGCCGCCGCGCGACATCGTGCTGGCCTTCGTCGCGGACGAGGAGGCGGGCGGGGTGTACGGCGCCCGGCACCTGGTCGACAAGCACCCCGATCTGTTCGAGGGCGTCACCGAGGCGATCGGCGAGGTCGGCGGCTTCTCCTTCACCGTCAACGAGAATCTGCGGCTGTATCTGATCGAGACCGCCCAGAAGGGCATGCACTGGATGCGGCTCACCGTGGACGGCACCGCCGGGCACGGCTCCATGACCAACAACGACAACGCGATCACCGAGCTGTGCGAGGCCGTGGGACGGCTCGGCCGGCATCAGTTCCCGGTCCGGGTCACCAAGTCGGTGCGCGGCTTCCTCGACGAGCTGTCCGACGCCTTCGGCATCGAGCTGGACCCGGAGGACATGGAGACCACGCTCGCCAAGCTCGGCGGCGTCGCCAAGATGATCGGCACCACCCTGCGCAACACCGCGGCCCCGACGATGCTCGGCGCCGGCTACAAGGTCAACGTCATCCCCGGGCAGGCCACCGCCCATGTGGACGGCCGCTTCCTGCCGGGTTACGAGGAGGAGTTCCTCGCCGACCTCGACCGGATCCTCGGCCCGCGCGTCAAGCGTGAGTCGCTGCACTCCGACAAGGCGCTGGAGACCGACTTCGACGGCGCCCTCGTGGACGCCATGCAGCTCGCCCTCAAGGCGGAGGACCCGATCGCGCACGCCGTGCCGTACATGCTCTCCGGCGGCACCGACGCCAAGTCCTTCGACGACCTCGGCATCCGCTGCTTCGGTTTCGCGCCGCTCCAGCTCCCGCCGGAGCTGGACTTCGCGGGGATGTTCCACGGCGTGGACGAGCGGGTCCCGGTGGAGGGCCTGCGCTTCGGGGTGCGCGTCCTCGATCGTTTCATCGACAACTGCTGAGGATTCGTCCGTGTGTGCCCGTCCCGGCGGCCGTTGTCGCCGGGACGAGTGAATGATCCAGTGCTTTCGTAGCTCTATTCCTCCGCCTTCGTTACGACGGGTGTGGTCCGCGGCTGGGACCGCACTTGTCAATCAGGAGGAAGAAAATGATCAAGAAGGTCGTAGCCGCTGCGGCTGTCACCGGCGGTCTCGTGCTCGCGGGCGCCGGCATGGCTGTCGCCGACTCCGGCGCCCAGGGCGCCGCTGTGCAGTCTCCCGGCGTGCTGTCCGGCAACCTGATCCAGATCCCCGTGCACGTGCCGGTCAACGCGTGCGGCAACACGGTCTCCGTGATCGGTCTGCTCAACCCGGCCTTCGGCAACTACTGCGTCAACAAGTAGTCGACCGACAGGCCCGGCATGTCGGAACCGGCCCCGGACGCGCGTATGCCGCGCGCCGGGGCCGGACCCGTGTCCGGGCTCTTGCGGGCGGCACTCCTACGGCGGCGGGCTCACCATGTGGCCCGCACCTGGCGGATGATCCTGCGGCGCAGCCGCACCCTGCGACTGCCGTCGGCGTAAAGCCGGACCCGGTCCAGTTCCCAGTGCCCGTACTCGGCCTCGTCCGTCAGCAGTCGCGTCGCTTCCTTGCGGGAGACCCCGCGTGCGACGTACATCTCTCTGAATTCGTATTCCGGCATCGCTATCTATTGTGCGGGCAACACCCCGGTGCGGATAGCGTCTGCCTCATGTCTGATGACGTGCAGCCCACCGTTGCCGAGGTCCGAGCCGCTGTCGAGGCGGTCAAGGCCGCGCTGGACCGCCACCTCGAGGCGATCGAGCACCGTACGGGCGAAGACGATCCCGCCGTTTACGCGGCGTTCGAGTCACTGGCCTCGGCCGCCGAGACCTACGACGAGTTGCTGTACGACACCTACGACGAGGTGACTCCCTTCGAGGTGCCGGCCGGTGACTCGATGCCGGAGTACACCGGGCCCGAGGACCCCGAGGCGATCAGCGTGCTGATCCGCCGCGACTACACCATCGTCGAGCCGGACCGGCTCTTCGCCCAGGCCAGACGGGCCGACGAGGACGACAGCGCGGCCGACGCCACCGTGAACGCGGCCGTCGGGGTGATCTTCGGGGAGTACGAACCCGACGAGATCGCCCAGCGGCACAAGGAGTTCGGCCTGGAGGAGGGCGACTCCACGGTGTGGGTCTCGGCCGCGCAGGAGGCGGCGGAACCGGGGGAGTGGCTGGAGGCGCCCTTCGAACAGGCCGATCCGCAGCTGGTGATCTGCCGGTTCGACGTGAGCGCGGTCTTCGACGACGAGTTGGGGGCGCTCGATCCGGACCGCTGAGGCGGTCGTTCTCGCGGCTTACGGCTTACGGCTTACGGCGCGGGCGGGGGCGGACAGTGCCGAACTGTCCGCCCCCGCCTCTCGTGTGTCGGCCGCCGACAGCCGTCAGTCGGTGGCCAGCTCGCGCAGCACCGTCACCAGCCGGGTCGTACGGGGCGCCGCGGGCGGACCCGCCACCGCCTGGGCCAGGCCCTGGTCGGCGCCCTGCACCACCGACAGGTGCCGCTCGCCGCGGGCGAACGCCGTGTAGACCCAGGAGCGGGTCAGCAGCGGTCCCGCGTCGCCCGGTACGACCACCACCACGGCGGGCCAGCGCATACCGGCGGCCTGGTGGCCGGTGATCGCCCAGCCGTGCCGGACGGTGGCCGCGACGTCCGCGCGCGGTACGAGGACGGGCCCGTCCTCGCACTCCAGCCGCAGCCCGTCCGGCTCCGCGCCGACGACGGTGCCCGGCAGCGTACGGCCCGGGACCGGTACGTGGACGACGCGGTCGCCGGGGTCGAAGCCGGCGAAGCGGCCGGGGCCGGGGTTGAGGCGTTCCTTCAGCGCGGCGTTGAGCACGCGGGTGCCGACGGCGCCGCCGTGGCCCGGGGTGATGACCTGGGTGCGGTCGGCGGGGACGCCGAGGGCGCGGGGTACGGAGTCGGCGACGAGCTGCACCGTACGGTGCACGGCTTCGCGCGGGTCGCGCACCGGGACGACCACGACCTCCTTGTCCGGGGCGTCCACGGGGGCGAGTTCGCCGATGCCGACCAGGGAGGTCAGCTCGCCGATCGGGCCCGGGTCGGGGGTGCGGGAGGCCGCGCGCGGGCAGATCTTCGCGGCCAGCAGGTCGGCGAAGGCGTGGCCGGGGCCGGCGGACCACATGGCGTGCTCGTCGCCGCTGAGGACGAGGCGGGCGCCGTCGGGCACCGCCTCCACCAAGGTGGCGGCCTCCTCGGTGCCCAACTGCTGGGCGTCCAGCACCGCCAGCACGTCCAGGGCGAGGGCGCCGTCGGGCGCGCGGCCCGGACCCTGCGTGCCCGCAAGCAGCGCTTCGACGGTCACGGCCGCGTCCTCGCCGAGGGCGTCGGCGAGCCTGCGCCTGCCGTTGGCGGTGTACGCGGCGGCGTACGCCCGCAGGCCCGCCGCGCGGGCGGCGGCCACCAGGGCGACCGGCTCCTCGCGGGCCGCCTCGCCGCCGGAGTGCACGACCAGGCCGCTGCCGGCCGCGGCCCGGATCAGGTCGGCGGCCGAGCGGGAGGGGGCGCCCGCGGCGGCCTGCTCCCAGTCGGCGCCGTCGCCCTCGCTCTCGAAGGAACGCAGCAGGCGGACGCAGCCGTCCGCGAGGCTCTCCTCGGCGAGGGCGTAACGGTCGAGGCCGACGAGCAGGGGGACGTCCGGCTCGGACTCCTCCTCGTCCTCCTCGGCGGGCGCTTCCGCGCCGGGCTTCCCGGGATTCTCCGGGAAGACCAGGACCCGGCCGTCGGCGGCGGCCGAGGCCAGGGCGGCGGCCGGGTCGGGTACGGCACGGGCCGCCAGCGCCGATTCCAGGTCGGCGGCGCGCAGGGCGGTGTGGCCCTGGTCGGCGGCGCGCTCCAGCAGCCAGCCGACCAGGGCGTTCGCGCGCCGCTCGTCGTCCGGGCGGCACTCCGCGCCGAGCAGTGCCCGCGCGAAGGCGTCCGCGGGTTCCATCCGCACCCCGGGCAGCCCGAGCACCAGCCAGGGATCCGCCCGCAGCGCCTCCCCGGCCCGCTCCCCGAGCGCCCGTACGGCCGCCTCCCCCAACTCCCCGGGCGCGCCGCCCTCCTCCAGCACCACCCGCGTCGCCGCCACGGCCCCCGCATCCACCTCGACCTTCCGCGATGCCGCAGCCGCCCCGCCCTGCGCCCCGCTCCCGCGACCACCCGCGTCCGCCCGCCCGGCCCGCCCGACCGAACTCGCGTCGGCGCCGAAAGCTTCGCGCCCGTGCTCGCCGGCTCCCGCGCCCGAAGCGTGCGGCGCCCGCCTTTCCTGGCCGGACGGCCCGGCGGCCGTGTCCTCGGCACGGGGGTCTGCTTCGGCCTCGGCGGCTTCCGCCCCGGTATGTTCCGCAGCCGCACCTGCGGTGTCCGGTGCTTGACCCGCGTCGCCGGGCCCCGCGACGGCCGTTCCCTCGGTGCCTGCCGGGTCGGCGGCCTCGCTGCCGTGCTCGCCGGCTTCCGGGCCGGGACCGTCCTGCGTCCCCGTCCCGCCGGTACCGTCCGGGCCCTCGCCTCCGGCGCCTTCCGTAGCGCTGTCGCGGTCGGCGTCGGCGGTCGCCGTGTCCTCGGTCGCCGCACCGGCGGCATCCGTGCTCCCGGCCGCGGCGGGCGTCGCCGTCGTGTCAGTGGTCCCGACCGGGGGTGTGTCCTCGGTGGTGGCTTCCGCCGGGGCGGCGGGCTGGGGTGTCGCGGCGGTGCCCGCCGCTTCCGCTGCTTCGGCGGCCTGCATCGCGGCGGCCTCCGCGGCCATCGCCTCGCGGCGTTTGCGGCGGGCCTCGGCGGCGTCGCCGCGGGGGGCCGGGGCCGCGGGGTTCTCGCCGCGTTCGATGGAGCGGACGGCGGCCGCGAGGGCGGCGAGGTCGGGGGCCGGGGCGGTACGGGACGCCGGGACTCCGGCGGAACCGTCCGTGGGGCGGTCGGTCACTGCGGCCTCCGTGGGACGTGCGTGCCGTTCAGAGCGTGCTCCAGTCGTGGTCCGGATAGCGGTGCAGCGGCGCCGACACATCGTCGAGCGCCAGACAGATCTCATCCGGAAGCGTAAGTGCCTCCACTGACAACGAGGCGATGAGCTGCTGCGCGTTGCGCGCCCCGAGGATGGGCGCGGCGACCCCGGGCCGGTCGCGTACCCACGCGAGGGCGACGTGCAGCGGCGAGACCGCCAGACCGTCGGCCGCTATGGCCAGCGCGTCCACGATGAGCCGCGCCGTCTCGTCGAGATAGGGCGCGACGAAAGCGGCCATGTCCTCGGAGCCGCCGCGCGACTCCGGCGGCGTCCCGTGCCGGTACTTGCCCGTGAGCACGCCCCGGCCCAGCGGCGAGGACGGCAGCAGTCCGACGCCGAGGTCCACCGCCGCGGGCAGCACCTCCCGCTCCACACCGCGCTGGAGCAGCGAGTACTCCATCTGCGTACTGGCCAGCGGGGTGCGCCCCGGCGCGGCCAGCTGCCAGGTCGCGGCCTTGGACAGCTGCCAGCCGCAGAAGTTGGACACCCCGACGTAGCGCGCCCGCCCGGAGCTGACCGCGATGTCCAGCGCCTGGAGCGTCTCCTCCAGCGGCGTCCCGGGATCGAAGGCGTGCACCTGCCACAGGTCGACGTAGTCCGTGCCCAGCCGCTGCAAGGACGCGTCGAGCGCGGACAGCAGATGCCCGCGCGAGGCGTCGAACCGCCGGTCGGGGTCGGGCACACTGCCCGCCTTGGTGGCGATGACCAGGTCGGACCGTGGCACCAGATCCTCGATCAGCCGCCCGAGCAGATACTCGGCGCCGCCGTCCGCGTAGACGTCCGCGGTGTCGACCAGGGTGCCCCCGGCGTCCCAGAACGCCTTGAGCTGGTCGGCGGCGTCGCGTTCGCCGGTGTTGCGCCCCCAGGTGAGCGTGCCGAGCCCGAGCCGGGACACGCGCAACCCGGTGCGGCCGAGGTGCCTTTGCTCCATGGGCGCTGAGATTACTGCCCGCGCCGGTCGAATGGGCGGCAGTGACGTACCTGACAGGCCACCACGCCCCGGGTGGGCGCTACAGTCCGGAGTGACAACGACGTTACTCATCAGTAAAGGGGAGCGGTATGCGGCTCGGGATCAACCTCGGCTACTGGGGCGCCGGGATGGACGCGGACAACCTTGCCGTCGCCCAGGAGGCGGACCGGCTCGGCTACGCGGTGTGCTGGGCGGCCGAGGCGTACGGTTCCGACGCCCCCACCGTGCTCTCCTGGGTCGCCGCCCAGACCGAGCGGATCGACGTCGGCTCGGCGATCTTCCAGATCCCGGCGCGCACCCCGGCGATGACGGCGATGACCGCCGCGACCCTGGACTCGCTGTCCGGCGGCCGCTTCCGGCTCGGCCTCGGCGTGTCGGGCCCGCAGGTCTCCGAGGGCTGGTACGGCGTCAAATTCGACAAGCCGCTGTCCCGCACCCGCGAGTACGTGGAGATCGTCCGCAAGGCGATGACCCGCGAGCGGCTCAGCTACGAGGGCGAGCACTGGACGCTGCCGCTGCCCGGCGGCCCCGGCAAGCCGATCAAGCTCACCGTGCACCCCGAGCGCGAGTACATCCCGCTGTACATCGCCGCGATCGGCCCCAAGAACCTGGAGCAGACCGGCGAGATCGCCGACGGCGCCCTGCTGATCTTCCCGTCCGCCGCCCATCTGGAGGAGACCGCGCTGCGGCACATCAGGGCGGGCCGCGAGAAGGCCGGCCTGACGCTGGACGGCTTCGACGTCAGCCCCACGCTGCCGCTGGCCCTCGGCGACGACGTCGCCGCGCTCGCCGACATCTTCCGCCCGTACACCGCGCTGTACGTCGGCGGCATGGGCAGCCGCAAGCAGAACTTCTACAACCAGCTCGCCCAGCGGATGGGGTACGAGAAGGAGGCCGCCGAGATCCAGGACAAGTACCTGGCGGGCGACAAGAACGGCGCGGGCGCGGCCGTACCGCAGGACCTGATCGACTCCACCTGCCTGCTCGGCACCGTCGACCGGATCGCGGACCGGCTGCGCGAGTACGCCGCGGCCGGGGTGACCACGCTCAATGTGACACCCGCGGGCTTCACGCTCGACGAGCGGATCGCGGGCCTGCGCGCCGGCGTCGAGGCGCTGGAGCGCGCGGGCGTCGCCTGAGCCGTACGACACGCCCGGGCGGCCGGGCGCGCTCACGGGGGATCCGTGCCCCGTGAGCGCACCCGGTCCCGTCCTGCCTAGTGGGGCACCAACTGCCCCAGCAGCCGCCCGAACGCGATCAGCCGCGCTATCTGCCCGGCCCCGCCGTCGTCCAGCGACTTGCTGAAACGGAACGCCTCGGGACGGAACTTGGCGGAGGTGACCGGCAGCGGCGAGTCCGGATCGGACTGCACCGCGCTCATCTCGTGCGGCATCGCGGTGGCCAGCACCAGATACACCCCGCGGTCGATCCGCCGCCCCAACTCGTCGCGCCCCACCAGGGTGCGCATCCCGACGTGCCCGATCGAGTCCAGCGGCAGCACCTGCACCGACGAGTCCAGCACGGTCCCGCCCGGCGCCTTGTCGTCGGCCAGTTCCTCGCTGTGCCACAGGATCAGCCGCCGCCCGTCGCAGACCGCGGCCTCCTGCCACACCGAGGTGCCCGCCTCGGTCAGGTCGACCACCCGCTCCAGCGTGAAACCGCGCACCCGGCGGCGGCCCAGCACACCCCCGATGGCGTCGAGCGCGACATCGGCGTGCAGGAAGTAGGCGTCGGCCGCGTCCTCGAGACGTCCGTACGGCGACCAGTCCGAGCCGGCCGGCCCGGTCCGGCGCGCGGCCGGACGGCTCCTCGTCGCCTTGCTGAACATCTCCACCTGCTTCGCGATCCCGACGGCTGCCCGACAACTGAAGGGGCCCCTCGACCCCTAGACCTTACCCAGGGGGCAAGTCGGTGAGGGTCACGCCGGGGGCAAGCGGATCGCGGGAATTCAGCGGCCGTGGTGGGGGCTCGGGGGGATCTTCCCCGCCACGGCCGTCACCCAGCACAACGGGTGTGCCGCGGAAGGGTTACGGTGGCGGGCATGCCCACCGTGATCCTTGTCCGGCACGGCCGGTCGACCGCCAACGCCGACGGAGTGCTGGCCGGATGGAGTCCGGGCGTGGCCCTGGACGACACCGGCCGGGCCCAGGCCACCGTGCTCGCCGCCCGGCTCGCCGCCCTGCCGCTCGCCGCCGTCGTCAGCAGCCCGTTGCAGCGCTGCCAGGAGACCCTGCGACCGCTGCTGGACACCCGGCCCGAACTGCCGTCGCACACCGACGAGCGGATCGGCGAGTGCCACTACGGCGACTGGACCGGCCGCAAGCTGGGCGAACTGGCCGGCGAACCGCTGTGGAAGACCGTTCAGCAGCACCCGTCGGCGGCCGTCTTCCCCGGCGAGGAGGGCGAATCGCTGCGCGCGATGCAGGCCCGCGCGGTGGACGCGGTACGCGACTGGAACGCCAGGATCGAGGCCGAGTACGGGCCGGACGCGCTCTACCTGATGTGCTCGCACGGCGACATCATCAAGTCGCTGGCCGCCGACGCCCTCGGCATGCACCTCGACCTCTTCCAGCGGATCAGCACCGACCCCTGCTCGGTGACGGTGATCCGCTACACCCCGCACCGCCCGTTCCTGCTGCGGCTCGGCGACACCGGCGACCTGACCCCGCTGATCCCGCCGCCCCCGCGGGACAATGGGAAGGACGGGCAGCAGGACACCGCCGACGCTTCGGACACCTCCGACGCCGACGACCACAGCGGCGACGCGGTCGTCGGGGGCTCCACCGGCGCCCCGTGATCAGCTTCCGCAGTAGGGTGGGGGACCGGCAGGCGGAACACAGAATGCCACCACAAGCGCATCGCACCATCGCAGCGATTCAGTCGAGATAACGGAGCGGGACGTGCCCCGTCAGGTCTTCTTCTACGAGCACCCGGACCGTTTCGTGGCCGGGACGGTCGGACAGCCGGGCCAGCGGACCTTCTTCCTCCAGGCCACCGCCAAGGGCAGGACCACCAGTGTCGCCCTGGAGAAGACGCAGGTGGCGGCGCTCGCCGAGCGGGTGGACGAACTGCTGGACGAGGTGGTGCGCAGGTCCGGCGGCAACGCCCCGGTGCCCGCCGTCGCCCCCGCGGAACTGGCCGACTCCGCGCCGCTGGACGCCCCGGTCGAGGAGGAGTTCCGGGTCGGCACCATGGCATTGGCCTGGGACGGCGCCCACGACCGGATGGTCATCGAGGCACAGGCGCTGGTCGAGCTGAGCGGTGAGGACGACGACGATCTGGAGGCGGCCGAGGAGGAGCTGCTCCAGGACGACGAGAACGGCCCCCCGCTGCTGCGCGTGCTGCTGACCGGCGCCCAGGCCCGCTCCTTCGCCAAGCGCGCCCTCGACGTGGTCTCCGCGGGCCGCCCGCCGTGCCCGCTGTGCAGCCTCCCCCTGGACCCGGAAGGACACGTATGCCCGCGTCAGAACGGGTACCGGAGGTCGGCCTGAAGCCGGCGGCCCGCCCGGGCCCCGAAGCGGGCGCGCGGCCCGGCCCCGAGGTGCTGCTGCACGGCGAGCTGACCGTACGCGGCCAGGTGCGCGACGCGTCCAACGCCGTGCTGTTCTGCGAGACGGAGTACGAGGGCCGCCGCTACGCGTGCGCGTACAAGCCGGTGGCCGGGGAACGGCCGCTGTGGGACTTCCCCGACGGCACCCTCGCCCAGCGCGAGGTGGCCGCGTACTTGGTCTCGGAGGCGACCGGCTGGGGCCTGGTGCCGCCCACGGTGCTGCGGGACGGGCCGTACGGCGAGGGCATGGTCCAGCTCTGGATCGACCCGCCGGACCTGGGAGCGGAAGCGGACGAGGGCTCGGACGGGGACTCGGACGGGGCGGAGGCCGATGACGCCGACGCCGACGCCGATGATGTTGTTACCGACGACGGCGAGGACGACGGGCGGCCGGAGCTGTTCGGGCTGACCGAGGACACCGAGCCCGCCCCCGGCTGGAAGCGCGTCGTCGAGGCCCAGTTGGAGAACGGCCGCAACGCTCTGCTGGTGCACGCGGACGACATACGCCTGCGCCGCCTGGCCGTGCTGGACGCCGTCATCAACAACGCCGACCGCAAGGGCGGTCATCTGCTCGCCGCCTCCGACGGGCGGCTCTACGGCATCGACCACGGGGTGACCTTCCACGCCGAGGACAAGCTGCGCACCCTGCTGTGGGGCTGGGCGGGCGAGCCGCTGACCGACGAGGCCGTGGCCGTCCTGCACACCCTTCAGCGGGAGCTGTCCGGGGCGCTCGGCGACCGGCTCGGCGAGCTGATCACCGAGGCGGAGACGGCCGCGCTGCGGGCCAGGACGGACCGGCTGCTGCGGTCCGGGATCCATCCGGCGCCGGGCGGCGACTGGCCGTCGATCCCCTGGCCGCCGGTCTGACGGACCGGCCGGGGGCGGGCGGGGATGGCCGGGGACGGTCGGTCGGAGGAGCGCAGCCGCCGGGCCGCCGCGCCCGGTCCCGCAGGCCCGCGAGTCCCGGTCCGGGACGCCCGCCGACGACGGCCCGAGGGGCCCGTCGGCCCCGCCCCGTGGCCGCTGCGTGACGCATTTCCCCAGCTCCGGTTCGTTTGCCGGTCGTGCGCACGGTTAATCTCATGACATGCATGCCTGGCCCGCTTCCGACGTCCCCGCCCTTCCCGGCACTGGACGCGCACTCCGTCTCCACGACACCGCGACCGGTGGGCCGCTGACGATCGATCCGGGCCCGGTGGCCCGGATCTATGTCTGCGGGATCACCCCCTACGACGCCACCCACCTGGGGCACGCGGCCACGTACAACGCGTTCGACCTGGTGCAGCGCGTGTGGCTCGACACCAAGCGGCAGGTGGAGTACGTCCAGAACGTCACCGACATCGACGACCCGCTGCTGGAGCGGGCGAACGCCACCGGTGACGACTGGACGGAGCTGGCCGAGCGGGAGACCGCGCTCTTCCGCGAGGACATGACCGCGCTGCGGATGCTGCCGCCCGCCCACTACATCGGCGCGGTCGAGGCCATCCCGGGCATCGTCCCGCTGATCGAGCGGCTGCGGGACGCCGGCGCCGCGTACGAACTGGGCACCGACGTCTACTTCTCGGTCGCGGCCGACCCCGACTTCGGCAAGGTCTCCAACCTGGACGCGGAGGCGATGCGCGTCCTGTCCGCCGAGCGCGGCGGCGACCCGGACCGGCCGGGCAAGAAGAACCCGCTGGACCCGATGCTGTGGATGGGCGCCCGCGAGGGCGAGCCGAGCTGGGACGGCGGCTCGCTCGGCCCCGGCCGCCCCGGCTGGCACATCGAGTGCGTGGCGATCGCGCTCGACCACCTCGGCATGGGCTTCGACGTCCAGGGCGGCGGCTCCGACCTGGCCTTCCCGCACCACGAGATGGGCGCCTCGCACGCGCAGGTGCTGACCGGCGAGTACCCGTACGCGAAGGCGTACGTGCACGCCGGAATGGTCGCGCTGCACGGCGAGAAGATGTCGAAGTCCAAGGGCAATCTGGTCTTCGTCTCGGCGCTGCGCCGCGACGGCGTGGACCCGGCGGCGATCCGGCTCGCCCTGCTCGCGCACCACTACCGCTCGGACTGGGAGTGGACGGACGCGGTGCTCGCCGAGGCCGTGGACCGGCTCGGGCGCTGGCGCGCCGCCGTCTCGCGGCCGGACGGACCGGCCGCCGACGCGCTGCTGGAGGAGATCCGCGAGGCGCTCGCCGACGACCTGGACGCGCCGCGCGCGCTGGCCGCCGTGGACCGCTGGGCCGCCGCGCAGGAGGCCGACGGCGGGACGGACACCGGTGCGCCCGGTCTGGTCTCCCGCGCCGTGGACGCGCTGCTGGGCGTCGCCCTGTAGCCACCCCGGAGCCGGCCTCGTCACGGCGCCCCGCCGGACTTCACCGCCCCTGGACTCCCCGGAGTCCAGGGGCGGTTTCTGTCGTGCCCATGGTCGAATGCTCGATTTTGCGCTAAACACGCTTCATGCAAACAAGAGTGCGCACTAGAGTGGCGCTTGCCGGTGCGGCCGTGCTCGGTCTGCTCCTTGCCTTCGCCGGCCCCGGCGGCGCCCAGGCCGCCGCGCCCGACCCGTCGGCCACGACGTCCGTCGGGGACGTGACCGGCTTCGACCACGACGGCTCCGTCTACGGGCTGCACGCCGGCCAGGCGCAGGCGCGGGTCAGCTTCGTGTCCACCGACACCTTCCGCATCGAACTCGCCCCGGACGGCACCTTCACCGACCCCACCGGCGACGACATCGTCCTTCCGCAGGGCGCCCCGCCCGCCACGCGCTGGAAGGACGCGGGCGACGCCTACGAACTGAGCACCTCGGCCGTCACGCTGCGGGCCTACAAGGTGCCGCTGCGCTTCGCGCTCTACAAGGCGGACGGCACCCGCATCTGGGCCGAGACCAAGCCGCTGAGCTGGACCGGGGACAGCACCACCCAGACCCTGACCCGCGGCGCCACCGAGCAGTTCTACGGCGGCGGCATGCAGAACGGCAGCGGCAACACCTCGCACCGCGGCAAGACCGTCCAGGTCAGCGTGGACGGCAACTGGAACGACGGCGGGCACCCCAACTCCGTGCCCTTCTACCTCTCCACGGCCGGCTACGGCGTCTTCCGCAACACCTACGCGCCCAACACCTACGCGTTCGGCGACCCGGTGACCGCCAGCGCGAAGGAACAGCGCTTCGACGCCTACTACTTCGCCGGCGACGCCAAGCAGGTCATCGGCGACTACACCAAGCTCACCGGCAAGCCCTTCCTGCCGCCGATCTACGGCCTGGAGCCGGGCGACTCCGACTGCTACCTGCACAACGCCAACCGCGGTGAACGGCACACCCTGGACGCGCTCGACGTGGCCGCCGACTACACCGCCAACGACATGCCGAACGGCTGGATGCTGGTCAACGACGGCTACGGCTGCGGCTACGAGAACCTGCCGGAGACCTCGGCGGGCCTGGCACAGCAGAAGATGAAGCTCGGCCTGTGGACCGAGGACGGCCTCGACAAGCTCGCCGACCAGGTCAAGGCGGGCCAGCGGGTCGCCAAGCTGGACGTCGCCTGGGTCGGCGACGGCTACAAGCACGCGCTGGACGGCTGCAAGGCCGCCTACCAGGGCATCGAGGACAACAGCGACGCGCGCGGCTTCACCTGGGCGCCGGAGAGCTGGTCGGGCGCGCAGCGCTGCGGAGTGCAGTGGTCCGGCGACCAGTACGGCACCTGGGACTACATCCGCTGGCAGATCCCGACCTACGCCGGCGCCACGATGTCCGGCCTCGCCTACACCTCCGGCGACATCGACGGCATCTTCGGCGGCAGCGCCGACACGTACACCCGCGACCTGGAATGGAAGTCCTTCCTGCCCGCCGTGATGAGCATGGACGGCTGGGCGGCGAGCGACAAGCAGCCGTACCAGTACGGGGAGCCGTACACCTCGATCAACCGGAAGTACCTCAAGCTCAAGGAGTCGCTGCTGCCGTACATGTACAGCTACGCGGCCGAGGCGAACCGTACCGGGGTCGGCGCGGTCCGGCCGCTGGCGCTGGAGTACCCCGACGACCCGAAGGCGGCCACCGACGCGGCGAAGTACGAATTCCTGTCCGGCCAGGACTTCCTGGTGGCGCCCGTCTACCAGGACAGCACGGTGCGCGACGGGATCTACCTGCCCAAGGGCACCTGGACCGACTACTGGACCGGCCGGATCTACCACGGCCCGACCACCGTCGACGGCTACAGCGCGCCGCTCGGCACCCTGCCGCTGTTCGTCAAGGCCGGCGCCGCCGTGCCGATGTGGCCCGGCATCAGGTCGTACCAGGACCGCACCGCGGACTCCCCGCTCGCCTGGGACGTCTACCCGCAGGGCAATTCGTCCTTCACCCTCTACGAGGACGACGGCGTCACCCGGCAGAGCCGTGACGGCAAGTACGCGCAGCAGAAGGTGACCGTCGCCGCTCCGCGGTCCGGCGCGGGCGACGTGAGCGTGAACGTCGGCGCCAGTGTCGGCGACTTCAAGGGGAAGCAGACCTCGCGGCCGTACGACTTCACGCTGCACACCGGTGACGCGCCCGGCGCGGTGCTGCTGGAGAACCGGCCGCTGCCGCGGCTCGGCAGCAAGGCCGCCTTCGACAAGGCGACGCAGGGCTGGTGGTACGACGCGGCCGACCGCGGGGGAGTGGTGCGGGTCAAGACCGCGAGCCGGTCCACCGCGCACGCCTTCACGCTGCGGCTGGCGGGTGCCAGCGCGCTCGGCGGCCGGGTGCCGGACTCCGCCGCCGTCGTCTCCGCGCCCGCGGGCCAGGAGACCGGCGCCGGGGTGGCCTCCGACGTCACGGTGGACCTGACGGCGGGCCGGCTGCCGGTGGTCGGCGCCAAGGTGTCGCTCCAGGTGCCGGACGGCTGGCAGGTGTCGGCGCCGCGGACCGTGCCGGTGCTGACCGCGGGCGCCACCAAGCGGCTGACCTTCTCCGTCACGCCGCCCGCCGGGGTCAAGGCCGGGCAGGCGGTGCTCACCGCGCGCGCCGACTACCTGTCGTCGGCGCCGGGGCGGGTCGCCACCCAGCCCTTCGCGGTCGCGGCGATGCCCGCACCGCCGACCACCGACACGTACGCGAGCGATCTGACCTGGCTGACCTCGACCAACGGCTGGGGTCCGCCGGAACGCGACCGCAGCAACGGCGAGTCGGCGGCCGACGACGGCCACACCCTGACCCTGGCGGGGAAGACGTACGCCAAGGGCATCGGGGCGCACGCCGCCTCCGACATCGAGGTGTACCTCGGCGGCCGGTGCTCGGTGTTCAGCGCCGACGTCGGTATCGACGACGAGATCAACGGCTACGGCTCGGTGACCTTCTCCGTCGTCGCGGACGGCACCACGCTGTGGACGTCACCGGTGCTCACCGGGGCGTCGGACACGGTGCCGGTGTCCGTGCCGGTCACGGGCGCCAGGCACGTCCATCTGAAGATCACCCCGGCCGCGGCCTCGCTGAGCGGCGACCACGGGGACTGGGCGGACGCGACGTTCCACTGCGCGTGACCGGTTGAACAGGGGGGTGAGGGGGCGGGCCCCCTCACCCCCCTACTTGCTGTCCTCCGGCGATTCGCCGTCGCCGTCCTCGTCCGCGCCGCCGTCCGGCCCGGAACTCGGCTCCGGGCCCGGATCGGTGTCGGTGTCGATGTCCCGGTCCGGGCGCGGCGACTGCGCCCGCTCCCGGAACTGCGGCACCCCGCCCTCGCCCTCGCTCGCGTACTCCCCGGCCTGCGGGTCGCGGCGGCGCAGATAGCGCTCGAATTCCTTGGCGATCGCCTCGCCTGACGCCTCGGGCAGCTCCGCGGTGTCCCGCGCCTCCTCCAGCGTCTGTACGTACTCGGCGACTTCGCTGTCCTCGGCGGCGAGCTGGTCCACCCCGACCTGCCAGGCGCGCGCGTCCTCCGGCAGCTCGCCCTGCGGGATGCGCAGGTCCAGCAGGTCCTCGAGGCGGTTGAGCAGCGCCAGCGTGGCCTTGGGGTTGGGCGGCTGCGACACATAGTGCGGCACCGCGGCCCACAGGCTCACCGCGGGGATGCCCGCGTGCGTGCACGCCTCCTGGAGGATGCCGACGATGCCGGTCGGCCCCTCGTAGCGGGACTCCTCCAGATTGAGGGTGGTGGCAAGGTCCGGGTCCGAGGTCACCCCGGTGACCGGGACCGGCCGGGTGTGCGGGGTGTCGCCGAGCAGCGCGCCGAGCACCACGACCATTTCCACGCCCAGTTCATGGGCGAAGCCGAGGATCTCGTTGCAGAACGAACGCCAGCGCATGCTCGGTTCGATGCCGCGCACCAGCACCAGGTCGCGGGGCTTGGGCGTCGTGATCCTGACGACCGACAGCCGGGTGGTGGGCCACACGACGCGGCGCACCCCGCCGTCCATCCAGACCGTGGGGCGGTTCACCTGGAAGTCGTAGTAGTCCTCGGCGTCGAGCGCGGCGAAGACCTCGCCCTTGAACTCCCGGTCCATGTGCCCGACCGCGGTCGAGGCGGCGTCCCCGGCGTCGTTCCAGCCCTCGAACGCGGCCACCATGACCGGGTCGATCAGCTCGGGTACCCCCTCGAGCTCGATCACCCAGCGCCTCCTTCCGACCGGCCGGGCGCGGCAGCGTCCCCGTACCGGCTGCTGTTCCTGCACGTGCGGCACCAGCCTACGGCGTCATGGGCGGGGCACGGTGTGCGGCGACGCGCGACCGGCGGCGGGCCGGCGCGCGCACGGCGGCCGACCTGCGGAAGGCCCGCAACGGGCGCCGACCGAGACATCCGATCTGTTATCCACGAACTTTGGTCAGCCCCTGGACGCACACCATCACGCGCCGCTATACATCGGATCATCAAGAAAAGATCCGATGTCTCACGACGGGGGTGTGCATGAGTCCGACCATTACCGAGGTCGACGTGTACGACATCCGCTTTCCGACCTCGGAGCAGCTCGACGGCTCGGACGCCATGAACCCCGACCCCGACTACTCCGCCGCCTACGTCATGCTCCGTACGGACTCGCCCGGCGGCCTGGCGGGTTACGGTCTGTGCTTCACGATCGGGCGCGGCAACGACGTCGTCGCCGCCGCCATCGCCACCCTGCGACCCTACGTGGTCGGCCGCTCCGTGGACAGTGTCACGGGCGACCTCGGCGCCTTCTACCGCCTGCTCACCCATGACTCCCAACTGCGCTGGCTCGGCCCGGAGAAGGGCGTGATGCACATGGCGGCCGGCGCGGTCGTCAACGCCGCCTGGGACCTGGCCGCCCGCCAGGCCGGGCTGCCGGTCTGGGAACTGCTCGCCGGGATGAGCCCGGAACAGCTCGTGGACATGGTCGACTTCCGCTACCTCAGCGACGCCCTGACCCGCGACGAGGCGCTGGAGATCCTGCGCCGCGCGGAACCCGGCCGCGCCGCGCGCGCCGCCGAACTGCGCCGCCACGGCTACCCCGCCTACACCACGGAACCCGGCTGGATCGGCTACTCCGACGACAAACTGACCCGGCTGTCCAAGGAAGCGGTCGCCGCGGGCTTCCGGCAGATCAAGCTCAAGGTCGGCGGCGACCTCGACGACGACCTGCGCCGGATGCGGCTGGCCCGCGACGCCGTCGGCCCCGACATCAGGATCGCCGTCGACGCCAACCAGCGCTGGGACGTGGCCGACGCGGTCGGCTGGATGCGGGCACTGGCCCCCTTCGACCCGTACTGGATCGAGGAACCCACCAGCCCCGACGACGTCCTCGCGCACGCCGCGATCCGCGCCGGGCAGCCCGTCCCCGTCGCCACCGGCGAACACGTCGCCAACCGCGTGGTGTTCAAACAGCTCCTCCAGGCCGGCGCCGTGGACTTCGTCCAGATCGACGCCGCCCGGGTGGCGGGCGTCAACGAGAACATCGCGATCCTGCTGCTCGCCGCCAAATTCGGCGTCCCGGTCTGCCCGCACGCCGGCGGCGTCGGCCTGTGCGAACTCGTCCAGCACCTGTCGATGTTCGACTACGTCGCCGTCTCCGGCAGCTGGGACGACCGCGTGATCGAATACGTCCCGCATCTGCACGAGCACTTCACCGATCCCGTGGTGATGGACCACGGCCGCTACCGCGCCCCGGCCGCCCCGGGCTTCTCCGCCCGCATCGTCCCGGAGTCGCTCGCCGACTACCGCTACCCGGACGGCCCGGTGTGGCAGGCCCGACAGGAGTTGACCCGATGAGCACCAGCGCCGACCAGGCACCCGGCACCGCCCCCGGCCGCGACCTCGCGGGCCTGACCGCCCTCGTCACCGGCGGCGCCTCCGGCATCGGCGCCGCCACCGCGGCGCTGCTGACCGCACGCGGCGCCCGGGTCGCCGTCCTCGACCGCGACCCCGCGGGCGCGCCGGCCGGCACCTACGCGGTCGCCGCCGACGTCACCGACGACGCCGCGGTACGGGCCGGCGTCGCCGAGGCCGTCGCCGAACTCGGCGGCCTGCACATCCTGGTGAGCAACGCCGGGATCGGCGCCATCGGCACCGTCGAGGACAACGCCGACGACGAATGGCTGCGGGTGCTCGACATCAATGTGCTCGGCATGGTGCGGACCGCCCGCGCCGCCCTGCCGCACCTGCGCGAGGCCGCCGCCGTACGCCCCGGCAGCGCCTCCATCACCAACACCTGCTCGATCGCCGCGACCGCCGGCCTGCCGCAGCGGGCGCTGTACAGCGCGAGCAAGGGCGCGGTGCTCTCCCTCACCCTGGCGATGGCCGCCGACCACGTACGCGAGGGCGTCCGCGTCAACTGCGTGAACCCCGGAACCGCCGACACCCCCTGGATCGGCCGCCTCCTCGACCAGGCCGAGGACCCGGCCGCCGAGCGCGCGGCCCTGGACGCCCGCCAGCCGATGGGCCGGCTGGTGTCCGCCGACGAGGTCGCCGCGGCCATCGTCTACCTGGCGAGTCCCGCCGCGGCGAGCGTGACCGGAACCGCGCTCGCCGTCGACGGCGGAATGCAGGGACTGCGCCTGCGGCCCGCCGCGACCTGAACCGCGGAACCGCCGAGCGGCAGCACCACCCGCACCACCTCTCCACCGCGCCGACACACACAACTTGGGAAAGGCAGGACTCGACGATGAGACTGCGCAGAACGTCCGTGGCCGCCTGTGCCGCACTGCTCGCGGTCGCCGCCCTCGCCGGGTGCAACCGGGGCAGCGACGACAAGGCGGGCAGCTCCGGCAAGGTCGGCATCGACCTGCCGCGTTCCGACAGCGACTTCTGGAACTCGTACAACAGCTACATAGAAAAGGGCGTCAAGGCCGGCGACGTCTCCGCGCTGCCCCGCACCAACTCGCAGAACGACATCGGCAAGCTCGTCGCCAATGTGCAGAGCTTCGCCAACGAGGGCGCCAAGGCGATCGTGATGGCCCCGCAGGACACCGGCGCCATCGCCTCCACGCTCGACCAGATGGCCAAGAAGAAGATCCCGGTGATCAGCGTCGACACCCGCCCCGACAAGGGCCCGGTCTACATGGTCGTCCGCGCCGACAACAAGGCGTACGGCACCAAGGCGTGCGAATACCTGGGTGAGCAGCTGAAGGGCAAGGGCAAGGTCGCCGAATTCGAGGGCGACCTGTCCTCCATCAACGGCCGGGACCGCTCCGAGGCGTTCGCCGCCTGCATGAAGAGCAAGTACCCGGGCATCAAGGTGATCCCGCTGGTCACCAACTGGGACGGCGCCACCGCCTCGGCCAAGCTGCAGACCACGCTCGCCTCCGACCCGGACCTGAACGGCATCTACATGCAGGCCGGCGGCGTCTTCCTCCAGCCCACCCTCGCGCTGCTCCAGCAGAAGAACCTGCTCAAGCCGGCCGGCACCGCGGGCCACATCACGATCATCTCCAACGACGGCATCCCCGAGGAGTTCAAGGCCATCAAGGCCGGGCAGATCGACGCCACCGTCTCCCAGCCCGCCGACCTGTACGCGAAGTACGCGCTGTACTACGCCAAGGAGGCGCTGGCGGGCAAGACGTTCGAGCCGGGCACGACCGACCACGACTCCACGATCATCAAGATCCCCAACGGTCTTGAGGACCAGCTCCCCGCCCCGCTGGTCACCAAGGACAACGTGGACGACAGCAGCCTGTGGGCCAACCAGCTGGGGAAGAGCTGAGCCATGAGCGAGGCCGTACCGCCCGCCGCGGTCCACGCGGAGGGCATCGTCAAACGGTTCGGGGCCACCGTGGCCCTGGACCGGGTCGGCATCACCGTCGCGGCCGGCGACTCGCACGCGCTCGTCGGCCGCAACGGGGCGGGCAAGTCCACGCTGGTCTCGGTCCTGACCGGGCTGCACACCCCGGACGCCGGGCGGGTCTCCTTCCAGGGAGAGCCCGCGCCGGCGGCCGGCGACACCGCCGCCTGGCAGACCAAAGTCGCCTGCGTCTACCAGAAGTCGATGGTGGTGCCCGACCTCACCGTCGCGGAGAATCTCTTCCTCAACCGCTTCGACCGCGGCCGGATCCGCTGGTCCGCGCTGCGCGCCCGGGCCCGCGACCTGCTCGCCGAGTACGGGGTCGACGTCGACCCCACCGTGCGGGCCGGTGATCTCACCGTCGAGCAGGGGCAGTTCGTCGAGATCGCGAGGGCGCTGTCCTTCGGCGCCCGCTTCATCATCCTCGACGAACCCACCGCGCAGCTCGACGCGGCGGGCATCGACCGGCTCTTCACCAAGCTGCGCGAACTGCAACGCCAGGGCGTGGCCTTCCTGTTCATCTCGCACCACCTCCAGGAGGTCTACGACCTGTGCAGCACCGTCACGGTCTACCGTGACGCCCGCCATGTGGTGACCGCGCCCGTCGCGGAACTGAGCAAGGCCGAACTGGTCGAGGCGATGACCGGCGAGGCGGCCAAGGCCGAACTGGCCTGGCACGCCAAGCGGTCCGCGCGGGACACCGCTACGACAGGAGTGACGGACACGGCGGCGGGCGAGGCCGTGCTGCGCGCCGAAGGGCTCGCCCTCGACGGCGCCTTCGAGAGCATCGACTTCGCCGTGCGCCCCGGCGAGGTGCTGGGCCTGGCCGGAGCCACCGCCAGCGGCAACACCGCGCTCGGCGAGACCTTGGTGGGTCTGCGCAAGGCCAGCGGCGGCCGCACCCTGGTCGCGGGCAGGGCCGTACGCCCTGGCAGCGTCGCGCACGCGCTCGGCGCCGGAATCGGCTACGTCCCGGAGGACCGGCACCGGCAGGGCCTGGTGCTCGGCCGCAGCGTCGCGGAGAACGCCACCCTCACGGTGACCGACCAGCTCGGCCCGTACGGCACCGTACTGCCGTCCAGGACCAGGGAGTTCGCCCAGCGCATGATCAGCTCGCTGGACATCAAGACCTCGGGGCCCGGACAGCCCGTCGCCGACCTGTCCGGCGGCAATCAGCAGAAGGTCGTCATCGCCCGCGCCCTGGCCCGTGAGCCGCGCGTCCTGGTGGCGGTGCGGCCCACCGCCGGCGTGGACGTGAAGTCCAAGGACGCGCTGCTCGGCGTCGTCCGTGGCGTCGCCGACCGCGGCGACGCGGCCGTCATCGTCTCCGACGAACTGGACGACCTGCGGGTCTGCGACCGGGTGATCGCGCTGTTCCACGGGCGGGTGATCGCCGAGTTCGGCAGTGGATGGACCGACCGGGACCTGGTCTCGGCCATGGAAGGGCTGCCCGCGGGCGGCGACGAGGGAGCCGAGGAATGAGTGACACCAGCCAGTTGACCGCCGACGTGGCGGCCGTGGACAACACCCGGCGCCCGGCGCCGCGCATCCAGCTCACCCGCTACCGGGACCTGTCCCTGCTGCCGGTGATCCTGCTGCTGGGCGTCATCGGCTTCATCGTGTCGCCCACCTTCCTGACCTCCGACAATCTCCTCGGGGTGCTCCAGCAGTGCAGCGAACTGAGCCTGCTGGTGCTCGGCGAGGCGATGATCCTGATCAGCGGCCGGATGGACCTGTCGCTGGAGTCCACCATCGGTGTCGCGCCGGTGGTCGCGATGTGGCTGGTGATGCCGAGCAGCGGCCCCGCCACCTATCACGGCATCGGGCTGATGCCCGGCTGGACCTCGATCCCGCTGTGCCTGCTGGTCGGCGTGGTCATCGGCGCCTTCAACGGATTCCTGATCCTGAAACTGCGGGTCAACGGCTTCATCGCCACCCTCGGCATGCTCACCATGCTCCGCGGCCTCCAGGACGGCATCTCGCAGGGCAAGTCCATCGTCGAGGTGCCCGCGTCCTTCTCCTATCTCGGCGGCGCGTCCTGGCTCGGCGCGCCGGCCGCGGTCTGGATCTGCCTGGTGCTGTTCGTGCTCGGCGGCCTGGCGCTGGGCTATCTGCGGCACGGCCGCGCGCTCTACGCGATCGGCGGCAACAAGGAGGCGGCCCGCGCGGCCGGCATCCGGGTCGACCTGATCACCTGGATCGTGCTCGCCGTCGCCGGACTGCTGGCCGCCTTCGCGGGCGTCCTCTACGTCGGCCACTACGGCGCGATCTCCTCGACGCAGGGCAACGGCTGGATCTTCCAGGTCTTCGCCGCCACCGTCATCGGCGGGGTCAGCCTCAACGGCGGCAAGGGCACCCTCTTCGGCGCCCTCACCGGTGTCATCGCCCTGCAACTCGTCGTGAACGTCACGACGCTGGGCGGAGTGCCGCCGCTGTGGGACAAGTTCCTCTACGGTGCGATCATCATCGTCGCGCTGATCATCTCCCGCTTCGCCAGCGGCGAGAAGCAGG
This sequence comes from Actinacidiphila alni, assembly GCF_900112845.1. Taxonomy (GTDB): domain Bacteria; phylum Actinomycetota; class Actinomycetes; order Streptomycetales; family Streptomycetaceae; genus Actinacidiphila; species Actinacidiphila alni. The sequence continues at coordinate 56,918 of NZ_FONG01000011.1, read as the reverse complement.
ATTGACCCCCTTCAAGGGAGAGACGAGGGAGCCCGCCATGCCCGTACCCGCACTGCCCCGGCTCGGCCTCGGCTGCGCGCCGCTCGGCAATCTCTACCGCGCCGTCGCCGAGGAGGAGGCGGAGGCTGTCGTGGCCGCCGCCTTCGAGACCGGGGCCGCGGGGCCGGTGTATCTCGACACGGCGCCGCACTACGGTCTCGGCCGCTCCGAGGAACGCCTCGGCCGGGCGCTCGCGGGGCGGGACCGCGGCTCGTACGTGCTGTCCACCAAGGTCGGCCGCAGGCTGCGCGACCTGCGGCCGGGCGAGGCCCCGGACGGGCAGGGCTTCACCGACCTGCCGGCCCGCGCCCGCGAGTGGGACTTCAGCGCCGACGGCATCCGCGCCACGCTGGAGGGCTCGCTGGAACGCCTCGGCGTGGACGCCGTCGACATCGTCTATCTGCACGACGTCGAGGACCACCTGCCGCAGGTGTACGCCACCGGCTTCGCGGCCCTGGCCGACCTCCGCGACCAGGGGGTGGTCAAGGCGATCGGCTTCGGCATGAACCACAGCGACGTCCTGGCCCGGCTGGTCACCGACCTGGACGTGGACGTGGTGCTCTGCGCGGGCCGCTGGACACTGCTGGAGCGCACCGCGCTCGACGACCTGCTGCCGGTCTGCGCCCGGCGCGGCACCCAGGTCGTCGTCGGCGGCGTCTACAACTCCGGGCTGCTGGCCGACCCGCGGCCCGGCGCGCACTACAACTACCAGCAGGCGCCCCCGGAGGTGCTGGCCCGCGCCCAGGCCATCGAGGCCGTCTGCGCGGAATTCGGCGTCCCCTTGCGAGCCGCCGCGCTGCGCTACCCCTTCGCGCACCCGTCGGTGGTCTCCGCCCTGATCGGCGCGGCGAGCGCCGCCGAAGTACGCGACAACGCCGCGCTGTTCAGCTACGACATCCCCGACGCACTGTGGACCGCGCTGGTCGCGCGCGGCCTGCTCGACCAGGACGTGCCGCTGCCGGTGGCCGCACCGGGGCCGGGGGCCTGAGCCGATGCGGATCGACGCGCACCACCATCTGTGGGACCTGGAGCGGCGGCCGCAGCCCTGGCTGACCGGCGCGGCGCTCGACCCGATCGCCCGCACCTTCCGGCCGGCCGACCTCCTCCCCGAACTGGACGAGCACGGGATCGACGCGACCGTCCTCGTCCAGTCCAGCTCCTCGCTCGACGAGACCCGCGAACTGCTCGCCCTGGCGGCCGCGTCGGGCGGCCGGATCGCCGGCGTCGTGGGCTGGGCCGATCTCACCGATCCGGCGCTGCCCGACGTGCTGGCCTCGCTCGCCGCGGCCGGACCCCTGGTCGGGATACGCCACCAGGTGCAGGACGAGGCGGACCCCGACTGGCTCGCGCGCGCCGACGTGGTGGCCGGTCTCGCCGCGGTCGGCGCGGCCGGTCTGGTCTACGACCTGCTGGTCACCCACGACCAGTTGCCGGCCGCGACCGCGACCGTACGGGCGCTGCCCGGCACCCGTTTCGTGCTCGACCACGGTGCCAAACCGGCGATCGCGGCGGGCGGTCGGGAGCCGTGGGCGGCGCGGGTCACGGACCTGGCGGCGCTGCCGAACACCGCGTGCAAGCTGTCCGGGCTGGTCACCGAGGCCGACTGGGAGCGGTGGCGGCCCGCGGACGTGCTGCCGTACGCCCGGCACCTGCTGGACAGCTTCGGCCCTGACCGGCTGCTGTTCGGCTCCGACTGGCCGGTGTGCACACTCGCCGGAAGCTACGGGGACGTGCTCGCCCTCGCGGAGGAGGCGGTCGCCGGACTTCCCGCCGCGGACCGGGCCGCCGTCCTGGGCGGCACGGCGGCCCGCGTCTACGGTCTGGGCTGAGCCCCCGGAGAAGCTACGGCGGTACGAGGAGCTACGGCGCTACAGGGTCGAGCGCAGCCACTGCTCGACGCTCGCCACATGCACCGTCGCCCAGGAGCGGGCGGCCTCGGCGTCGCGGTCGCGCAGCGCGGTGAGGATCGCGCGGTGCTCGTGCAGGGTGCGGCTGACCGCGTCCTCCTGGGTCAGGCCGCGCCACACCCGGGCCCGGGTGGTCGGCCCCGACAGGCCGTCAAGCAGCGAGCACAGCACCGAATTGCCGGAGCCCTGCACGATGCCGCGGTGGAACTCCAGGTCGGAGGCGACCAGTTCCTCCACCGACGGCTGCGGCCCGAGCGCGTCGAGCTTGCCCTCCAGCGCGTCCAGCTCCTCGACGGGGATGCGCACCGCGGCCATCGCGGTGGCCGCGGGCTCCAGGATCCGGCGCACGGCGAGGAATTCCAGCACCGTGTCGTCCCGGTGGAAGTCCACGACGAAGCTGAGCGCTTCGAGCAGCAGTTGCGGGTCCAGGCTGGTGACATAGGTGCCGTCGCCCTGCCGTACGTCCAGGATGCGGATCAGCGACAGCGCCCGCACGGCCTCCCGCAGGGAGTTGCGGGACAGTCCCAGCTCGGCCGCGAGCTCGCTCTCCTTGGGGAGCCGGTCTCCGGGACGCAGCGCCCCGGAGACGATCATCTCCTTGATTCTCTCGATGGCCTCGTCGGTGACCGCCATCAGCGCCTCCCCTGCTCAGGTCCCGCCGCCGCCAGACCTCCGATGTATTGGTCTCATTATGGGCCCGCCGGGCCCGAACACCTAACAGTGGGCACCACCGGGCTCAGCGGCTGGCGTACCGGCTCGGCGGCGCGCCGACCGCGGCGGTGAAGTCGCGGGTGAGATGGGCCTGGTCGGCGTAGCCGAGGTCGGCGGCCAGCGCCGCCCAGTCGATGTCCGCGCCGCCGTCCGCGCGGGCCGCCGCCTCATGGAGGCGCGCCCTGCGCAGCACCCACTTGGGGCTGGCCCCGACATACTCCGCGAAGAGCCGTTGCAGCCGCCGTACGGGCATGTCCAGCTCGCGGGCCAGCTCGTCCACCCGGAAGAGCTGCGGGCTCGCCGTGATCCTCTCGACCAGCTCCGTGACCTCGGCGACCAGCGGATCGGGCCGGGCCGAGCGGAGCAGCCCGAGCAGATGGTCCTCGGCGAGTGCGGTCATCGCCGTCAGGTCGTCCAGTACCAGGATCTCCCGGTTCAGCGCCGCGAGGCCCGGCCCGGCGTCCGGGCCGAGCAGCTCCGCGGCGGGCACCGCGCGGTCCGCGAGATCCGCGACCGGGCCGTCGATGAACGGCCGGAAGGCGCCCGGCCGGAATTTCACCCCCAGCACCTGCCCGCGCCCGGACAGCACCCTGTTGAACACCCCGCGCTGCACCCCGTAGACCAGCGGCCCCGGTTCCTCGAAGACCAGATGCACATTGGGGTGCGCGAGCACCTTCTGCTCGTGGTCCGGGCGCCCGCGCAGGTCCCAGCGCGGATTCCAGTAGAACTCGACCAGCGGCGCCAGTTCCGGCCGGGGCGCCCGCTGCCGTAGCTCGACGCGCCCGGCCGCCAGGTCGGGCCGCAGCACCCCGCGCCCCATTCCGTGCCCGCCCGTGCCGTCCGCCCCGCTCATGCCGCCACTGTAGGCGCGGCCACCGACAAGGCCCCGGTACGACGGACGGCCGCTGTCGCGTTTCTTCAAGACCGGCGGTCGGCCCACGCCTAGCGTCGGTGGCATGAACTTCCACGCACAGATCGCCGACAGCGCGGTGGAGGCCGCCCGGGTCGCCGCCGGGGTCACCGACGACCGGCTGACCGGCGCCACGCCCTGCCCCGACTACGACACCCGCGCCCTGGTCAACCACTGGGTCGCCTACACCGGCCCCGGCATGGAGCTGCGGGCCCGCAAGCAGCCGTATCCCGATGACCTCGCGACCCGCGACTTCACCGCGGAGCGCGGCTGGGCCGCGGCCTACGCCGAGCAGCTGCGCAGGTCCGCCGACGCCTGGGCCGACCCGGCCGCCTGGGAGGGCGACCTGGACATGGGCGGCATGGCGATGTCCGCCGAGGCCATCGCCGGCATGCTCTTCATGGAGCTGCTGCTGCACGGCTGGGACGTCGCCAAGGCCACCGGGCAGGAATTCCGCGCCGACCCGGCGTCCGGGAAGCTGCTGCTGGCGATCGTCCGCGAACAGGCCGAGATGTTCCGCCAGTACAAGGGCTTCGCCGAGCCCGTCGAGCCGCCCGCCGGCGCGACCGACTTCGAAATCGCTGTCGCCCTCTCCGGCCGCGACCCATACTGGGCCGCGTGATCCAGTACGACCTCATCGCCCGGGTGCGGGAGCTGTGCCGCGCCGACGACCGGATCGGCGCGGCCCTGATGTACGGCTCCTTCGCCGCGGGCGAGGGCGACGCCCACAGCGACGTCGAATTCTGGCTCTTCGCCGAGCCGGAGCGGCGCGCCGAGCTGGACCCCGAGCGGTGGATCGGTCAGGTCGCGGCCACCGATCTGGTGCTGCTCAATGAATTCGGCAGCCATGTCGCGCTCTTCCCCGGCCCGGTGCGCGGCGAATTCCACTTCGCCACCACCGACGACATCCCGTCCGTCGCGCGGTGGCCGGCCCGCGGCGCCGCCGTGGACACGATGATCGTGGTGGACCGCGAGGGCCTGCTGACCCCGGTGCTCGCCGCGGTGCCGGAACACCCGGTGATCCCCTCGCGGCCGCAGGAGATCGCCGATCTGTGCGGCCGCTTCGCCAACTGGCTGGTGCTGGCCCTGCACGTGGGCGCGCGCGGCGAGCGGCTGCGCGCCCAGGACGCGCTGTGGCACGCCGCCCGCCATGTGCTGTGGATGGCCCGGCTCGCCGAGAACAGCACCGCGCACTGGCTCACCCCGTCGCGCGCCGCCGAGGCCGAACTGCCCGCCCGTACGGTCGCGGCCGTCGCCGAAGCCACCCCCGTGAGCCTCTGGCGCGAGGGCCGCGACCGCTGGCTGACCCTGCTGGCCAGGACCGGCCGCCCGGAGCCGGCCGCGCTCTTCGCCGAGCTGGACCGGCTGACGGCCGCCGTCGGCTGAGCGCGGCGGCGGCCGTCAGGACCGGGCGGATCTCAGTCCCGCGCCCGCAGCAGCCGCTCGACCCCGTCCCGTACCTCCGGGGTGTCGAGACCGCGGATCGTCAGCGTCGTCCGCCGCCGCAGCACGTCGTCGGCGTCCTGCGCCCACTCGTGGTCGCGGGCGTAGACGACCTGCGCCCAGATCTCCGGCGCGTCCGGGTGGATCCGGGCGGCGAGCGCCGGGTCCTCGTTGGCCAGCCGGGCGATGTCGAAGGCCAGCGAGCCGTAGTGGGTCGCCAGGTGCCGCGCGGTGTCGGCGGCCATCCGCGGCCCCGGCGCGTCGCCGTCGACCAGCAGCCGGTGCGCCACCGCGTCGGGGCTGGCGAAGCCCGGCAGCGGCGCCCGGCGCGGCAGCCGCGCCATCGGCTCCATGTCGTCGGCCAGCGGGTGGCCCGGCAGCGACGCCAGCTTCGTCATCACGGTGCGGCCGATGTGCCGGAAGGTCGTCCACTTGCCGCCCGCCACCGACAGCATGCCGCCGGTGCCCTCGGTGACCACCGTCTCCCGCTTGGCCTTGGAAGTGTCGCCGGGGCCGCCCGGCAGCACCCGGAGCCCGGCGAAGGAGTACGTCATCAGGTCCCGGGTCAGCTGCTGGTCGCGGACGGAGAAGGACGCCTCGTCCAGGATCTGCGCGATGTCGGCCTCGGTGACCCGCACATCGGCAGGGTCGCCCTCGTACACCTCGTCGGTGGTGCCGAGCAGCAGCATGTCCTCCCAGGGCAGGGCGAAGGTGATGCGGTACTTGTCGATCGGCGTGGCCAGCGCGGCCCGCCACGGCGAGTGCCGCTTGAGCACCAGGTGGGCGCCCTTGGACAGCCGGATCGACGGCGCCGCCGCCGGGTCCTCCATCCGCCGCAGGTGGTCCACCCACGGCCCGGTCGCGTTAAGCACCAGCCGCGCGTCCACCCCGAATTCGCTGCCGTCCACACGGTCGCGCAGATCGGCGCCGGTGACCCGGCCGCGGGTGAAGCGCAGCCCGGTCACCTCCGCGTGGTTGAGCACGGTGGCGCCCGCGTCGACCGCGGCCCGTACCGTCATCAGCGCCATCCGGGCGTCGTTCATCTGCCCGTCCTCGTAGACGGCGACCGCGCGCAGATTGTCGGTGCGCAGTTCCGGCACATCCTGCGCGGCCTTCGCGGGGCTGATCACATGGCCGACACCGTCCCGGAAGGCGGACAGCGCCGAGTACGCGAAGACGCCCGCGCCGAGCTTGGCCGCGCCGTGCGGGCCGCCCTTGTAGACCGGCAGGTAGAAGGTGAGCGGATTGGCCAGGTGCGGCGCGATGTCCCGGGAGACCGCGCGCCGCTCCAGGTGGTTCTCGGCCACCAGCTTCACCGCGCCGGTCTGCAGGTAGCGCAGACCGCCGTGGAGCAGCTTGGAGGAGGCCGACGAGGTGGCGCCGGCGAAGTCACCGGCGTCCACCATGGCCACCCGCAGCCCCGACTGGGCGGCGTGCCAGGCGGTGGTGATGCCGAGGATGCCGCCACCGACGACCAGCAGGTCGTACGTGGCGCGGCCGAGGACGTCCCGGGTCTCGGCCCGTCCGGGGTTGGCGCCGGCGGTCGGGTGCGAACCCAGGGCGGGAACGCGCGGCAGGGTGGGCTGCACGGTGGTCATGGTGGGTCTCAGTGCTCCTTCGCGGTGCTCTCGTCGAGCCAGCCCATCGTGGCCTGCACGGCCTTGAGCCAGCTCTTGTACTCGCGGTCCCGCTGGGCCGCGTCCATCCGCGGGGTCCACTCGGCGGCGCGCCGCCAGTTCGCCCGCAGCGCCTCGGTGTCGGGCCAGAAGCCGACCGCGAGACCGGCCGCGTAGGCCGCGCCCAGGCAGGTGGTCTCGGCGACCATCGGGCGCACCACGGGCGCGTCCAGGAAGTCCGCGAGGGTCTGCATGAGCAGGTTGTTGGAGGTCATGCCGCCGTCGACCTTGAGGGCCGCCAGCTCCACGCCGGAGTCCTTGGTCATCGCGTCGGCGATCTCCCGGGTCTGCCAGGCCGTCGCCTCCAGGACCGCGCGGGCGATGTGCGCCTTGGTGACGTACCGGGTCAGACCGGCGATCACCCCGCGCGCGTCGTCGCGCCAGTAGGGGGCGAACAGGCCGGAGAAGGCCGGGACGAAGTAGGCGCCGCCGTTGTCCTCGACGGAGGAGGCGAGCGTCTCGATCTCGGCGGCGGTGCTGATCAGCCCCATCTGGTCGCGCATCCACTGCACCAGCGAGCCGGTGACCGCGATCGAGCCCTCCAGCGCGTAGACCGGCGCGTCGTCGCCGATCCGGTAACCGACGGTGGTGATCAGGCCGTTGTAGGAGTTCACCGGGGTCTCGCCGGTGTTCATCAGCATGAAGGTGCCGGTGCCGTAGGTGGACTTGGCCTCGCCCTCGGCGAAACAGGTCTGGCCGAACAGCGCGGCCTGCTGGTCGCCGAGCGCGGAGGCCACCGGCACGCCGTCCAGCACACCGCCGACGGTGGCGCCGTACACCTCGGCGGAGGAGCGGATCTCCGGCAGCACGGCGGCCGGCACACCGATCGACTCCAGGATCTTGGCGTCCCAGTCCAGGGTGCGCAGATTCATCAGCAGCGTGCGCGAGGCGTTGGTGACGTCGGTGACGTGCCGGCCGCCGTTGACCCCGCCGGTGAGGTTCCAGATCACCCAGGAGTCCATGGTGCCGAAGAGGATCTCGCCGCGCTCCGCACGCTCGCGCAGGCCCTCGACGTTGTCCAGCAGCCAGCGGATCTTGGGTCCGGCGAAGTACGAGGCCAGCGGCAGGCCCGTCTCGCGGCGGAAGCGGTCCTGGCCGACGTTGCGGCCCAGCTCCCGGCAGAGCGCGTCGGTACGGGTGTCCTGCCAGACCAGCGCGTTGTGCACCGGCTCACCGGTGTTCTTGTCCCACAGCAGGGTGGTCTCGCGCTGGTTGGTGATGCCGATCGCCTTGACGTCGGCGGCGGTGAAACCCTCGATGTCCTGGGCGGCCTTGCGGATGGCGCCCTCGACGACCTCCTGGACATTGGTCCAGATCTCGGCGGCGTCGTGCTCCACCCAGCCCGGCTTGGGGAAGATCTGCTCGTGCTCCTTCTGGTCGACGGCCACGATCCGGCCGTCCCGGTCGAAGACGATGCAGCGGCTGGAGGTGGTGCCCTGGTCGATGGCGGCGATGAACGGGCCGGTGCCGTGCGAGTGGCTGCTGCCCGTGGCGGTGGTGTCGGTCACGTCGTGCTCCTCGGTGGTCTGCGCGGGGGAAGGGCTGCGGGGGAGTGGCGGCTCCGGCGGGCGGCCGCCGATGGCGGGTGCCGCCGCGTGCCGCCGTCGGTGCGTGCTACGTGAAGGCGAGCTTGTACAGGCCGCCGGCTATCGCGGCGCCGGCCAGCGGGCCCAGCACCGGGATCCACGCGTAGCTCCAGTCGGAACCGCCCTTGTTGGGCAGCGGCAGGAGGCTGTGCACGATACGCGGGCCGAGGTCGCGGGCCGGGTTGATCGCGTAGCCGGTCGGCCCGCCGAGCGACAGACCGATGCCGACCACCAGCAGCGAGGTGAGCAGGATGCCGGTCCCGTTGAGCGCCAGGCCCTTGGTCATGCCCTGGGTGAGGATGAAGAGCACCAGGACGGCGGTGCCGATGACCTCGGTGAGCACGTTCTGCACCGGGTTACGGATCTCCGGGCCGGTCGAGAAGATGCCGAGAACGGGGCCCGCGGGACGGCCCTTGCGGTCGGTCTCCGGGCCCTCGGGCGAGGTCTCGCCCTCGCCGATCACCTCGGGGTCGGTCAAGTGCGCCTGGAACTGGCCCAGATAGGCCACCCACACCAAGAAGGCGCCGATCATCGCGCCGAGCAGCTGGCCCATCAGATAGAAGGGCACGGTGTGCCACACACCGGACTTGATGGCCACGCCGAGCGTGACGGCCGGGTTGAGCTGGCCTCCGGAGTAGCCGTTGGCGATGTAGGCACCGCCGAGGACGGCGAATCCCCAGCCGAAGGAGATGGCGACCCAGCCCGCTCCCTGTGCCTTCGATCTCTTGAGCGTGACGGCGGCGCAGACGCCGCCACCGAGCAGGATGAGCACGGCGGTGCCAATGGTCTCGCCGATGAAGATGTGGCCGTTGGACACAGCGACTCCTTTGTCCAAGTGTCTTGACGTCAGGGCACGAGCGGCCCGGGTTCCGTCCGGCGTTCGACAATGTCGACCGTACAGCGAATATTTTCCTCCCGGAAGCGGCAGGTCAAGAGGGTGGGACTGTGAACTGCGCGAAAGGGCGCGTGAACGGTGCGGAAGGCCCCGTACGACCGGGCGGGGGGCGGGGTGGGACCCGGCCTCGTCAGAAGCGGGCGGCGCCCAGGTCGCGGGAGACGGCGCGGGCGCAGTCCCGTACCGCCGCGACCAGCCGGGCCTGGATGCCGGACTCGTCGCAGACCCGTTCCACGGCGCCGGTGATGCCCACCGCGCCCACCGGCATCCGCCGCCGGTCGTAGACGGGCGCGGCCACCGACGCCACGCCCTCCCAGGTCTCCTCCAGGTCCGCGGCCCAGCCGCGCGCCCTGGTCAGGTCGAGCACCGCCTCCAGCTCGGCGGCCCCGGTGACGGTGCGGGCGGTCAGCGCGGCCCGCTCGTGCTCGGCCACCTCGTTGTGCGCCACCGGGTCGAAGGCGGACAGCACCTTGCCGAGCGCGGTGCTGTGCAGCGGGTGCATCGCGCCGACCTCCAGCGCCTGGCGGCTGTCGTCCGGCCGGAAGACGTGGTGCACGATCAGCACCCCGTCCTGGTGCAGCACCCCGAGATACGCCGCCTCGCCGCTGGACCTGGCCAGGTCGTCGGTCCACACCAGGGCGCGGGCCCGCAATTCGTGCACGTCCAGATAACTGTTGCCCAGGCGCAGCAGCTCGGCGCCCAGCTGGTACTTGCCCGAGACCGGTTCCTGCTCCACGAAGCCCTCCTGCTGGAGGGTGCGCAGGATGCCGTGCGCGGTGCCCTTGGCCAGGCCCAGCGAGGAGGCCACGTCGGACAGGCCGAGCCGTCGCTCGCCGCCGGCCAGCAGCCGCAGGATGGCCGCCGCGCGTTCCAGCGACTGGATGGGACCTGGCATCGGAGCACTCCAAGCGAGGGGGGGCGGCCACGGACCGGTCGGACGGCCCGAGGCGATGATCGCAGTGATCATTCTGTCGTGCGTCGGTCGACAATGTCGACCTTCATCGTCTCAGAACCGATTCTGGCACTGCCGTCCGCCCTTCGGAATGCCTTCGAGCCGTGGCGTCCCGGCCCGCTAGGCTGGCCGGGTGCGCGTCCCGCGGCCGACTCGTCGGCGCGGCGGGGACACGCATAGCCGACAGCCGTCGCATCCCAGGGAGCACGTTCCATGGCCTCGCTTTCTCCGTCGTCCCCTACGTCCGGTTCCTCCGCATCGCTGACGAGCGCGTCGCCGATGAACGCCCCCCGCGCCGCCGCCCTCCGCGAGGCGCTCGCCTCCCGCGTGGTCGTCGCCGACGGCGCCATGGGCACCATGCTCCAGGCGCAGGACCCGACGCTGGACGACTTCCAGCAGCTCGAGGGCTGCAACGAGATCCTCAACATCACCCGCCCCGACATCGTGCGCTCGGTCCACGAGGCGTACTTCGCGGTCGGCGTGGACTGCGTCGAGACCAACACCTTCGGCGCCAACCACAGCGCGCTGGGCGAGTACGACATCCCGGGACGGATCCACGAACTGGCCGAGGCGGGCGCGCGCCTGGCCCGCGAGGTCGCCGACGGCTTCGCCGCCGACGGCCGGCCGCGCTGGGTGCTCGGCTCGATGGGCCCCGGCACCAAGCTGCCGACCCTCGGCCACGCGCCCTACCAGGTGCTGCGCGACGGGTACGAGGCCAACGCGGCCGGACTGATCGCCGGCGGCGCCGACGCGCTGATCATCGAGACCACCCAGGACCTGCTGCAGACCAAGGCCGCCGTGATCGGCGCCCGCAGCGCGATGGCGTCCGCGGGGGCGGACCTGCCGGTGATCTGCTCGGTCACCGTCGAGACCACCGGCACGATGCTGCTCGGCTCCGAGATCGGCGCCGCCCTGACCGCGCTGGAGCCGCTGGGCATCGACCTGATCGGCATGAACTGCGCGACCGGACCGGCCGAGATGAGCGAGCACCTGCGCTATCTCGCCCGGCACTCGCGCATCCCGCTCACCTGCATGCCCAACGCCGGCCTGCCGGTGCTCACCAAGGACGGCGCGCACTACCCGCTGACACCCGGGGAACTGGCCGACGCGCACGAGATGTTCGCCCGCGAGTACGGTCTGTCCCTGGTCGGCGGCTGCTGCGGCACCACGCCCGAGCACCTGCGGCAGCTCGTGGAGCGGGTCGGCGGCCAGGACCTGCACCCGCGCAGGCCCCGCCCCGAGCCGGGCGCGGCCTCCCTCTACCAGACCGTGCCGTTCCGGCAGGACACCTCGTACCTGGCGATCGGCGAGCGCACCAACGCCAACGGCTCCCGCAAATTCCGCGACGCGATGCTGGAGGGCCGCTGGGAGGATTGCGTGGAGATGGCCCGCGACCAGATTCGCGAGGGCGCCCACCTGCTCGACCTGTGCGTGGACTACGTCGGCCGGGACGGCGTCGCCGACATGGCCGAGATCGCCGGCCGGTTCGCCACCGCCTCGACACTGCCGATCGTGCTGGACTCCACCGAGGTGGAGGTGCTGCGCGCGGGCCTGGAGAAGCTCGGCGGCCGTGCGGTGCTCAACTCCGTCAACTACGAGGACGGCGACGGGCCCGAGTCGCGCTTCGCCAAGGTCACCGCCCTCGCGCGGGAGCACGGCGCGGCACTGATCGCGCTGACCATCGACGAGGAGGGCCAGGCCCGTACCGCCGAGAAGAAGGTGGAGATCGCCGAGCGGCTGATCGCCGACCTGACCGGCAACTGGGGCATCCGTGAGAGCGACATCCTCATCGACTGCCTGACCTTCACCATCTGCACCGGCCAGGAGGAGTCCCGGGGGGACGGTGTCGCCACCATCGAGGCGATCCGCGAACTCAAGCGCCGGCACCCCGATGTGCAGACCACGCTCGGCCTGTCCAACATCTCCTTCGGCCTCAACCCGGCCGCCCGCGTCGCGCTGAACTCCGTCTTCCTCGACGAGTGCGTCAAGGCCGGCCTGGACTCGGCGATCGTGCACGCCTCCAAGATCCTGCCGATCGCCCGCATCCCCGAGGACCAGCGGGAGGCGGCGCTCGACCTGGTCCACGACCGGCGCCGCGAGGGTTACGACCCGTTGCAGCGGCTGATGGAGCTGTTCGAGGGCGTCGACAACAAGTCGCTGAAGGCGAGCCGGGCCGAGGAGCTGCTCGCGCTGCCGCTGGAGGAGCGGCTGCAGCGCCGGATCATCGACGGCGAGAAGAACGGCCTGTCCGCCGACCTGGACGAGGCGCTGGCCGAGCGGCCCGCGCTGGACATCGTCAACGACACGCTGCTCGCGGGCATGAAGGTGGTCGGCGAGCTGTTCGGCTCGGGCCAGATGCAGCTGCCGTTCGTGCTCCAGTCCGCCGAGGTGATGAAGACCGCGGTCGCCTATCTCGAACCGCACATGGAGAAGAGTGAGGACGACGGGAAGGGCACCATCGTGCTCGCCACCGTCCGCGGCGACGTGCACGACATCGGCAAGAATCTGGTCGACATCATCTTGTCCAACAACGGCTACAACGTGGTCAATCTGGGCATCAAGCAGCCGGTCTCTGCGATCCTGGACGCCGCCCAGGAGCACCGGGCCGATGTGATCGGCATGTCCGGCCTGCTGGTGAAGTCCACGGTGATCATGAAGGAGAACCTGGAGGAGCTGAACCAGCGCGGCCTGTCCGCCGACTTCCCGGTGATCCTCGGCGGCGCCGCCCTGACCCGCGCCTATGTCGAGCAGGATCTGCACGAGATCTACCAGGGCGAGGTGCGCTACGCCCGGGACGCCTTCGAGGGCCTGCGGCTGATGGACGCGCTGATCGGCGTCAAGCGCGGGGTGCCCGGCGCGGCGCTGCCGGAGCTGAAACAGCGCCGGGTGCCGCAGCGGCCCGTCGCCGAGGAGGAGCCGGTGGTCAACCTCGGCCAGATCCGCTCCGACGTCGCGGTGGACAATCCGGTGCCCACGCCGCCGTTCTGGGGCAGCCGGGTGGTCAAGGGCATCCAGCTCGCCGACTACGCCTCCTGGCTGGACGAGGGCGCGCTGTTCAAGGGCCAGTGGGGCCTGAAGCAGGCGCGCTCGACCGGTCCGACGTACGAGGAGCTGGCCGAGACCGAGGGCCGGCCGCGGCTGCGCGGGCTGCTGACCCGGCTGCAGTCCGAGGGCCTGCTGGAGGCCGCGGTCACCTACGGCTACTTCCCGTGCGTGTCCAAGGGCGACGACCTGATCGTGCTCCATGAGGACGGCACCGAGCGGACCCGCTTCACCTTCCCGCGCCAGCGCAGGGGCCGGCAGCTGTGCCTCGCGGACTTCTTCCGGCCCGAGGAGTCCGGCGAGACCGATGTCGTCGGCTTCCAGGTGGTGACCGTCGGCAACCGGGTCTCCGAGGCGGCCAATGAGCTGTTCGCCGCCGACGCCTACCGCGACTATCTGGAGCTGCACGGCCTGTCGGTGCAGCTCGCCGAGGCGCTGGCCGAATACTGGCACGCGCGGGTCCGCGCCGAGCTGGGCTTCGCAGGGGAGGACCCGGCCGAGGTCGAGGACATGTTCGCGCTGAAGTACCGCGGCGCGCGCTTCTCGCTGGGCTACGGGGCCTGTCCCGACCTGGAGGACCGGGCCAAGATCGCGGAGCTGCTGGAGCCGGGCCGGATCGGGGTGGAGCTGTCCGAGGAGTTCCAGCTGCACCCCGAGCAGTCCACCGACGCGATCATCATTCACCACCCGGAGGCCAAGTACTTCAACGCGCGTTGAGCGTCACTCACCAGCGCGTCGTACACTTGACGGTCCGGCAGAGGCCGGTCGCCCTCCCGCTCGCGGGACGCGGCGACCGGCCTTTGTGTCCCCCGGGAACGGGGCAGGTCGCGAGGGGGCGGCGCCGGCACCGCTGACCAGCCGAGGAGTGGGGCGTATGACCAGCAGCATCCCCGTCGCCGACACCCGTATGGCGCAGGGCCCCGCCCTCCAGGCGGTGCTCCTCGACATGGACGGCACCCTGGTGGACACCGAGGGTATCTGGTGGCTCGCGGAGAGCGAGGTCTTCGCCGACCTCGGGCATGTGCTGGACGACACGCACCGCGAGGTGGTGATCGGCGGCCCGATGGCCCGCAGCGTCGGCCATCTGATCGCGGCCACGGGGACGACGGCGACCCTGGCCGAGCTGACCGTGGCGATCAATACGCGCTTCGAGGCGCTGATCGCGCACGGGGCGCCGCTGATGCCGGGTGCCCGCAGGCTGCTCACCGAACTGTCCGCGCACGGCGTCCCGACCGCCCTGGTGTCGGCCTCGCACCGGCGGACCATCGACGTGATGCTGCGCACGCTGGGCGCGGAGAATTTCGCCTTCACCGTCGCCGGGGACGAGGTGAGCCGCACCAAGCCGGACCCCGAGCCGTATCTGACGGCCGCGGCGAAGCTCGGCGCGGACCCGGCCGCCTGTGTGGTGGTCGAGGACACCCTCACCGGTGTGGCGTCGGCCGAGGCCGCCGGCTGCCGGGTGGTGGCGGTGCCGTCATTGGTGCCGATCCCGCCCGCTCCCGGCCGCACCGTCGTCGGCTCGCTGGAAGAGCTGAGTGTTCCGTTCCTGCGCGCTGTGAATGCGCGCGTTCACTGAGCGTATTCCTGAATAGGGCCGCTCAGGGCCGTCTCACAGGTCGGGACCGGCTCTTGGTGATCTATGTCACGGGCGCGGAAGGTCGACAGTGCGCGCCCGGAGCTGAAAGAGATCCGCAGATCGGAGCCCATGACCCGGCGGAATGCCCGAAATGCTCCGACCGGTGCGGAACGTACCGTCGTCCGTTAATCGGTGTTCCGGACCTCGTTATCGGTATGTAATTCCGCCTCAACTTTGCCGTGCCCTGGTGGAGTACGACCGTCCGGATAGTGTCCCTGCTGGTCAATGCCGAATCGAACGACCGGCATTTGAGCAAGGGGATTCACTGGATGTCACGTAACAAGCGTGTCGTCGCCGCAGCCGCCGTGGCCTTCCTGGCCGTCGGTGCGTCCGCGTGTGGTGGCAAGAAGGACAACTCGTCGGCCGGTGGCGGAAAAGGCGCCGTGATCGTCGGAACCATCGACTCGGTGTCGTCACTCGACCCCGCGGGAGCCTACGACTACGGCTCCTGGGAGGTCATCGACAGCGTCTACCAGAAGGTCATGCACTTCCCGACCGGCGGCACCACGCCGGAGCCGGATGCGGCCAAGTCGTGCGCCTTCACCGACCCGAAGACGTACGCCTGCACGCTCCAGCCGGGGCTGGTGTTCTCCAACGGCGACAAGCTCACCGCCGCGTCGGTGAAGTTCTCGTTCGACCGCATGGTCGGCATCGCGGCGCCCAACGGCCCCTCCAGCCTGCTCGGCAGCCTGGAGAGCACCGAGGCCAAGGGCACCGACCAGGTGGTCTTCCACCTGAAGCAGGCCGACTCGACCTTCCCCTCGGTGCTCGCCACCGACGCGGGCGCGATCGTCGACGAGAAGACCTTCCCGAAGGACAAGCTGCTCGACGGCTCCAAGATCGTCGGCTCCGGCCCGTACACGCTGGACAAGTACACCGCCAAGCAGCAGGCGTCGTTCCTGGCCAGCAAGACGTACAAGGGCCCGGCCAAGCTCAACAACGGGCAGTTCGTGCTCCAGTACTTCTCCGAGGCGTCCGCGCTGAAGCAGGCCGTCAAGGACGGCACGGTCAACGCCGCCTTCCGCACCCTGTCGCCCACCGACACCGCGGACCTGAAGAAGACCTCCGGCATCCAGGTGCTCGACGGCACCGGCACCGAGAAGCGCTACCTGGTCTTCGACGCCAAGGTGAAGCCGGCCGACCAGAAGGCGGTCCGCCAGGCGGTCGCCCAGGTCATCGACCGCGAGGGCATCGCCAAGGACGCCTACGACGGCACCGTGGCCCCGCTCTACTCCATGGTCGGCAACGGCATCCAGGGCCACACCGAGGCGTTCAAGGACAAGTACGGCACGCCCGACAAGGCCAAGGCCGCCGCGATCCTCAAGGCCGCAGGCATCACCGCCCCGGTCGACCTCGCGTACGCCTGGACCCCCAGCCACTACGGCGCGGCGGCGGCCGACGAGGCCACCGCGATCAAGCGGCAGCTGGAGGCCACCGGCCTGTTCAAGGTGAAGCTCAGCTCCACCGAGTGGCAGCAGTACCAGAAGGACGAGAAGTCCGACACGTACGCCTCGTACATGATCGGCTGGTTCCCCGACCTGCCCGACGCCGACAACGACGTCTCGCCGTTCCTGAGCAAGCAGCCCTTCCTCGGCACCGGCTACGACAACAAGCAGGTCCAGGACCTGCTGGTCAAGGAGCAGGGCACCGACGACCCGAAGGTGCGCGACCAGGCGTTCGCCGACATCCAGAAGATCGTGGCCGACGACGCCCCGATCATCCCGCTCTGGCAGGGCAAGCAGACCGTGGTCATCCGCGACGGTGTGACCGGGGCCGACAAGGCGCTGGACCCGACGATGTTCCGGTTCTACGAGCTCGGCACCAAGTGACGGACGGCCGGTCCGCGGGGGACACCCCCCCGCGGACCGGCCGCTTCTGCCGTCCCCCCACCCCGCGCTCTGACGGAAACCGTTCCTGAGCCTGCTTCATGTTCCTGAAGAAAGACACACTCAGTTGAGCAACACGAGCAAGCAGTCCGGGTCGCTGCGCCGCTACGTCCTCACCAGGATCGCGCTCGCCGTGCCCATGGTCCTCATCCTGCTGGTCCTGGTCTTCGTGATGATGCGGGTGGCGCCCGGTGACCCCATCTCCGCCTCGCAGGGCGGCAAGCTGAACGCGGCCGAACTCGCCGCCAGACGCCACGCGGCCGGCTTCGACGCCCCCCTCTACCAGCAGTTCTGGGACTACCTGAAGTCCGTCGCCACCCTGAACTTCGGCACCACCTTCTCCGACCGCCGCAGCGTGCGGGACATCATCGTCGAGAACGGCGGCGCCACCCTCACCCTGACCGCCGGCGCGCTGGTCTTCGCCGCCGTCATCGGCATCCCCGTCGGACTGCTGGCCGGGCGCTACCGGGACCGCGCCGTGGACGTCACCAGCCGGCTGTTCAGCACCGTCAGCTACGCCGCGCCGGTCTTCGTCACCGCGCCGCTGCTGATGCTGGCCTTCGGCTCCACCTCCGGCCAGGCGTCCCCGCTGGTACAGCTCAACGTGCCCACCCAGACGCACATCCTGATCCTCGACGCGGCGCTCGCCGGCGACTGGGACGCGGTCGGCGACATCACCCAGCACCTGATCCTGCCGTCGGTCTCACTCGGCCTGCTCGTGGTCGGCGTCTTCATCCGGATGATCCGGATCAACCTCATCCAGTCGCTCCAGGGCGACTACATCGAGGCGGCCCGCGCCCGCGGCGTCAAGGAACGCCATGTGGTGGCCAGGCACGGCTTCCGCAACGCCCTGGTGCCGGTCATCACGGTGCTCGGCCTCCAGGTGGCCATGCTGCTCGGCGGCGCCGTGCTCACCGAGCAGATCTTCAACTGGCCCGGTATCGGGCGCCAGTTGATCGACTACATCAACCAGCGCGACTACGTCGCCGTCCAGGGCATCGTCACCGTCTTCGCCTTGGTCGTCGTGGTGATCAGCATGCTGATCGACTTCGTGAACGCGCTGATCGACCCGAGGGTGCGGTACTGATGGCCCAGACAACCCCCACAGCCCCCGTCGGCGAGACGCCCGCGGGCCCGCCGCTGCCCGCGCCCCGGTCGGCCCGCTTCGGCGGCCTGCGCCGGATCTGGGCGGCGATCCGCGAGGCCCGCGGCGTACCGCGCTTCATGCTCTGGACCGGCGCCGTGATCTCCGCGCTCTTCGTGATCCTCGCGCTCTTCGGCCCGCTGATCGCGCCGTACGGCTTCGACACCTACCAGTCCGGCGGCACCCGCTTCCCCAAGCAGGGCGCGCCCGACGGCGACCACTGGTTCGGCACCACGGTGCAGAGCCTCGACGTGCTCTCCCGCACCGTCTACGGCGCCCGCACCGCCCTTGAGGTGATGGTGCTCGCCGTGGTGTTCTCGCTGGTCATCGGCGTCCTGCTGGGCCTGCTGTCCGGCTACTTCGGCGGCTGGCTGGACCGCATCCTGGTGCTGGTGATGGACGCGCTGTTCGCGTTCCCTTACCTGCTGCTGGCGATCGTGGCCGGTTTCGTCTTCGCCGGGATCGCGGGCGGCAGCATCATCACCGCGGCGCTGTCGATCACGGTCGTCTACATCCCGCAGTACTTCCGGGTGGTCCGCGCTTCGGCGCTGTCCGCCCGCGAGGCGACCTTCGTCGAGGCGGCCCGCGCGATGGGCGCCAAGCCGTCGGTGGTGATCCGCAAGTACCTGTTCGGCAACGTCATCCAGTCGGTGCCGGTGATCACCACGATGAACGCCGCCGACGCCATCGCGACCCTGGCGGGCCTGGGCTTCCTGGGCCTGGGCATCCAGCCCACCGACGCCGCCGAATGGGGCTACGACCTCTCCCGCGCCATCGACGACGTGAACGCCGGCATGTGGTGGACCTGCCTCTACCCGGGCCTCGCCATGATCATCGCGATCCTCGGCTTCACCCTGCTCGGCGAGGGCCTCAACGACGTCCTCAACCCGACCATGCGCCGCCGCCGGATCTCCAAGGTGCTGCTCCCGGCACACACCCGCCGCCGCACGGTCGACGCCACAGAAGGGACGGCCGCCGAATGAGCACCGTGACCGAACCCATGAACCGCACCGCCGACCCCGTGCTGTCCGTCCGCGACCTGCGCGTCTGGTACGGCACCGAACGCGGCCCCGTGCGGGCCGTGGACGGCGTCAGCTTCGACGTACGGCCCGGCGAGACCCTCGGCCTGGTCGGCGAGTCCGGCTGCGGCAAGTCCACCCTGGGCCGGGGCGTGCTGGGCCTGACCCCGGCCGCCGCCGCGGTCGACGGCGACGTACGGCTGAACAGCAAGGGCGGCGCGGGCCGCAATCTCACCGAGCTGTCCGACCGCGAGATCCAGCAGCTGCGCGGCCCCGAACTCGGCCTGATCTTCCAGGAGCCGATGACCCGGCTCAACCCGCTGATGCGGATCTCCCAGCACTTCGAGGAGGCCCTGCACACCCACCACAAGGGCCTGCCCAAGAAGGAGGTCAAGGCGCGCGCCCTGGAGGCGCTGCGCGGCATGGGCATCCCGGAGAGCCGCTACGAGAACTACCCGCACGAGTTCTCCGGCGGCATGCGCCAGCGCATCATGATCGCGCTCGCCCTGGTGCTGCGGCCCGCGTTCATCGTCGCGGACGAGCCCACCACCGCCCTCGACGTGCTGGTCGAGGCCCAGATCATCCGCATCCTCGCCGACCTGAGGAAGAACTTCGACACCTCTTTGGTGCTGATCACGCACAATCTCGGTATCGTCGCCGAAGCGTGCGACCGGGTCGCGGTGATGTACGCCGGACACATCGTCGAACAGGGCGATGCGCGTACGGTCTTCGCCGACCCGCAGCACCCGTACACCAAGGAACTGCTCCGCTCGACCATCTCGCTGTCCACCACCGGACTGCACTTCATCCCCGGCAGCCCGCCGGACCTGGTGCAGCCGCCGGAGGGCTGCCGCTTCCACCCGCGCTGCCCGGTGGCGATGGTGGGCTGCGCGACGGTGGAGCCGCCCGAGGTGACGCTGCCCTCCGGTGTGCGCAGCACCTGCTGGCAGCAGGCCGTCGAGGTCGATCCCTCGCTGGCCGACGAGTTGGGAACGGGCGGGCGCGAGCCGCTCGCCGCCGTGAAGGAGATCAGCGTTGCTGACGAAGCCTGATGTGAAGCCCTCCGGCGAAGGCGCCGGGGACAGCGCGGAGGCGCTCGTCGAGGTCGCGGACCTCGAAGTCCACTTCGGCCTGCGCGGCAGCCTGCTGGGCCGCTTCGGCGGAAAGGCGGCCGGCGCCGTCAAGGCCGTCGACGGCGTGAACCTCACCCTGCGCAAGGGCGAAGTGCTCGGCCTGGTCGGCGAGTCCGGCTCCGGCAAGACCACCCTCGGCCGCACCCTGATCGGCCTGAACAAGGCCACCGGCGGCTCCATCCGCTACCGCGGCCAGGAGATCTCCGGCCTCGGCGAGCGCGCCCTGCGCCCGCTGCGCCGCAAGCTC
Source organism: Actinacidiphila alni (assembly GCF_900112845.1). Taxonomy (GTDB): domain Bacteria; phylum Actinomycetota; class Actinomycetes; order Streptomycetales; family Streptomycetaceae; genus Actinacidiphila; species Actinacidiphila alni. Next base: position 36,692 of record NZ_FONG01000011.1, on the reverse strand, counting down.
CAGATGGTCTTCCAGGACCCGCACGCCTCGCTCAACCCCGCGATGGACATCCGCACCGCGGTCGGCCACCCGCTGCGCATCCACGGGCTCGTGGACAGCGAGCAGGAGTACGACGCACGGGTCACCGACGCCCTGGAGCGGGTCGGCCTCACCCCGCCCGAGCGCTACCTCGGCAAGTTCCCCGCCGACCTGTCCGGCGGCCAGAAGCAGCGCGCCGTGCTGGCCCGCGCGATCATCGCCGAGCCGGAGCTGCTGGTCGCCGACGAACCGATCTCGATGCTCGACATGAGCGTCCGCGCCAAGATCCTCCAGCTGATGCTGGACCTCAAGCGCGACCTGGACCTCACCTACGTCTACGTCACGCACGACCTGGCGAGCGCGAAGTTCTTCTGCGACACCATCGCGATCATGTACCTGGGCCGGATCGTCGAGTACGGCCCCACCGAGCAGGTCTTCGCCGACCCGCAGCACCCGTACACCAAGGCGCTGCTCGCCGCGATACCCGAGCCCGACCCGCGGCTGGCCGTGGAGCGCGAACTGCCGCGCGGCGAGATCCCGGACGCGGCGGCGCCGCCGCTGGGCTGCGCCTTCCACCCGCGCTGCCCGGTGGCCGTCGCCGAGTGCGGCTGGGAGGCCCGCGACCTGCGCGCGCTGCTGGAACGCCGCTGGCTCGACCTGCCGCCGGAGACCTCGGCGGCCGAGAAGGCCCTGCTGGGGAACTTCGACGAACCGGCCGCGCCCGGCCTCGGCACGGTATCGATCGCCCCCGGGAGAAGCCACACGGCCGAGGATGTGCTGGAATACCTCCGGCGTCTGCGTGAGGAAGCATCGGCGTCCGATCCGCGTGAGCCCTTCTGGCGCGGAGTGGTCTCGATGCATGCCGAAAGCGGCCGGGCCGTGGTGGAGTTCGCCCCGCCACGCGATCCGCGCCTCGACCTGATTCCGAAGACCGGCGTGCAGGTCGCCTGCCACCTGCACCAGCACGCCGCGAGCGCCCAAGGAACATGAGCAGGAACAAGAGGAGAACGACGACGATGAACCGCAAGCTTCTGGTGCTGCCCGCCCTGCTGGGCGTCATGACACCCCTGATCGCTGGGTGCGGCGGTACCGGCGGGGGGAGCGGCGACAGCGGCAAAGCCATCGTCGTCGGCACCACGGACAGCATCGAGCTGACCAAGGACAACCCGGCCCCGCTCGACCCGGCGACCTCCTACGACAGCGCGACCTGGAACATCTTCTACAACACCTTCCAGATGCTGCTCACCTACCCGCGCGGCAGCACCACGCCCACGCCCGACGCGGCCAAGGAGTGCCACTACACCGACGTCTCCGGGCTGACGTACTCCTGCACCATGCGCGACGGCCAGAAGTTCTCCAACGGCCACGACCTGACGGCTGACGACGTCAAGTTCTCCATCGAGCGCATGCAGAAGATCAACTACAAGGTGGGTCCCGCCTCCCTGATATCCGACGTGAAGTCGGTCGAGGCACCCGACTCCAAGACCGTCGTCTTCCACCTGAAGTCGGCGGACGCCACCTTCCCCGCCAAGCTCGCCACCCCGGCCGCCGCGATCGTGGACAGCCAGGTCTACGACATGGACAAGCCGTACAACGGCTTCAAGCTGGTCGGCTCCGGTCCGTACACGCTGGACTCCTTCGTCCAGGGCAAGCAGGGCGTGTTCTCCAAGAACTCGCACTACGGCGGCATCCTCAAGGTCAACAACAGCAAGGTCGAGCTGAAGCTGTTCGCCGACTCCAAGAAGATGGAGTCCGCGCTGAAGACCGGTGACATCGACGTGATGTCGCGCACGCTGGACCCGGACCAGATCAACGGCCTGCTGCAGAGCACCGACCAGAAGATCAAGCTCACCGAGGCCCCCGGTGGCGAGGCGCGCTACCTCTTCCTCAACACCGACTCCGCGAACCTCAAGGAGGTCGCGGTCCGCCAGGCGATGGCGTGGCTGATCGACCGGCAGGCGATCACCCGCGACGTCTACAAGCGCACCGCCGAGCCGCTGTACTCGGTGGTCCCGCAGGGCATCACCGGCCACATCAACTCGTTCTTCAACAAGTACAGCAAGCCGAGCGTCAGCAAGGCCCAGGCGCTGCTGCACGGCGCGGGCATCCACGACAAGGTGCCGCTGACCATCAACTACCGCCGTGACAACGGTGGTACGTCGAACCAGGCGGAGGCGGAGGAGATCGCCCGGCAGCTCAACGCCAGCGGCCTGTTCCAGGTCACGGCCAAGAGCGAGCAGTGGAACGCCTTCCTGTCCAAGGCGTCCTCCCGCGCCTACCAGATCTTCGCGATCAGCTGGCTGCCGGACTTCCCGGACCCGGACAACTACATCGCGCCGTTCTTCGACAAGGACAACTTCCTCAACCTGCCGTACCAGAACAAGCAGATCCAGGACCAGATCCTGCCCGCCACCCGCAAGCAGGCCGAGCGCTCCACCGCGAGCACCGACTTCGGGACCGCGCAGAATCTGATCGCCAACGATGTGCCGATGCTGCCGCTGTGGCAGGGCAAGCAGTACATCGCGGCGCGCAGCGACATCACCGGTGTCGAGTGGGCGCTCAACTCCTCGACCACCACCCAGTTCTGGGAGCTGGGCCGCGGCGTCTCCGGCTGACCCGGAGCGCCGACAAGCGCCGAAACGCCACCGACCGCGGCCCCCGGAGCGATCCGGGGGCCGCGGTCGGCGGCGTTCACAGGGGCGTACGGCCGTTGCGGGCGGGCCGGGCGGCGGTCAAAAGTCACAAGGGCGGGGTCAGGGCGGTCAGCCCGCGCCGGGGCGCACCAGGCCGCTCTCGTACGCGTACACCGCCGCCTGCACCCGGTCGCGCAGCGCCAGCTTGGTCAGCACATGGCCGACATGCGTCTTGACCGTCGTCTCGCTCACGAACAGCTCGGCGGCGATCTCCGCGTTCGACAGGCCGCGGGCCACCAGCTTCAGCACCTCGACCTCGCGCTCGGTCAGCGCGTGCAGCGGCTGCGGCACCGCGTCCTCGCCGGACGGCAGCCGGCCCGCGTACTTGTCGAGCAGCCGCCGGGTGATGCTCGGCGCGAGCATCGCCTCGCCCGCCGCGACCACCCGGATCGCCTGCACCAGCTCGGCGGCCGGCGCGTCCTTGAGCAGGAAGCCGCTGGCCCCCGCCCGCAGCGCCTCCACCACGTACTCGTCGAGATCGAAGGTGGTCAGCACCAGCACCTTCGCCGGACCCGAACGGTCGGGGCCGGTGATCTGCCGGGTCGCCTCCACCCCGTCCATCCGGGGCATCCGGATGTCCATCAGCACCACATCGGGCTGCAACGCCCGTACCTGGTCCAGTGCCTGCTGGCCGTCCCCGGCCTCGCCGACCACGACGAGATCCGTCTCGGCCTCCAGGATCATCCGGAAACCGGTACGCAACAGGGGCTGATCGTCCACCAGCAGGACGCGAATAGCCACGGGATCTCCTTCGCTAGGCCGGACCATTCTCACCCACGAGGGACGGCGGCCCCGAGATTTCGGCGAGGGGATACGGCGGGGGAGTCCCACCGAACTCGGGACAAAATGCCTGATGGTCGCACCAGCCGCACAGCGGCGTACGGCGCGGCCGCCAGTCCCCGCTGGCCGTCGCCGCCCTGATCGCCTCCCACAGCGCCTGCAACTTCCGCTCGGTGGCCCGCAGATCGGCCTCGCTCGGGTCGTACGTCAGCACGTCCCCGCTGCCCAGGTAGACCAGCTGGAGCCGGCGCGGCACCACCCCGCGCAGCCGCCACAGCACCAGCGCGTAGAACTTCATCTGGAACAGCGGCTCGTCCGCGTACTCCGGGCGGGGCGCCTTGCCGGTCTTGTAGTCCACCACCCGCAAGTCACCGCTGGCCGGTGCGACGTCCAAGCGATCCACGTAGCCGCGCAGCGTCAGCCCGGACTCCAGCACCGTCTCCACGTACAGCTCGCGCTCGGCCGGCTCCAGACGCGTCGGGTCCTCCAGCGTGAACCAGCGTTCCACCAGCTTCCCGGCGCTCTCCAGCCAGCTCGCCAGCGCCGCCGCGTCCAGCGCGTCGTCCGCCGCCCGGAACAGCGACGCCAGCTCCGGCCGGGCGGCCAGCAGCTTCTCCCACTCGCCCGGCACCATCGCCCGGGCCCGCTCCGCGGTGCGCTCGGCCGCCGGCGCGTCGAACAGCCGCTCAAGCACCGCGTGCACCACCGTCCCCCGGGTGGCGGCCTCGCTCGGCTGCTCCGGCAGCCGGTCGATCACCCGCAGCCGGTACAGCAGCGGGCAGCGCATGAAGTCCGCCGCGCGCGACGGGGACAGCGACGACGGCGGTCGCGGCGGAATGCTCTGCGCCCGCGGCGCGCCGCCGTCCGGCTGCGGCGGAATGTTCTCGGTGCTGGTGCCCATGGCAGACGACCCTATGGCCTGCCACTGACAGCGGCGGCCCGCCCGGCGGACCGGACCCGGGTGTTTCGCGGCCCCGGCGCGCGTCCCGGCCCGGCAGGTGCAGGTGTCCGGTGCGAAACGGCGGGGCAATAGCATGGTTACGGAGCCCTTCGTCCCGCATGATCGACTCAGGGTCCGTATCCGAACGAGGGGAACCAGTGAGCGAGAGCGGCCGTCCGCCGTCCCAGAACACCCACGTCCCGGGCGGGGACAACGGCGACAAGCAGCCGCGCGAGCCCGGTGGCGGGATCCTCATGGGCCGCTTCTACGGAGTGCCGATCTATGTCGCCCCGAGCTGGTTCCTGGTCGCCGCGCTGATCACCTGGGTGTTCGGCGGACAGCTCGACACCGTCCTGCCGGAGCTGGGCAAGGTCCGCTATCTGGTCTCGCTCTTCTTCGCCGTCGCCTTCTACGCCTCGGTACTCATCCACGAACTGGCGCACACCGTCGCCGCGCTGCGCTTCCGGCTGCCCGTCCGGCGGATCCAGCTGCAGTTCTTCGGCGGCGTCTCGGAGATCGAGAAGGAGTCCGACACCCCTGGCCGGGAATTCGTGCTGGCCTTCGTCGGCCCGCTGCTCTCCCTGGTGCTGGCCGCGGTCTTCTTCGGCGGCATGCAGCTCGTCGAGTCCGGCACGGTGCCCGGTGTGCTGCTGGCCGGTCTGATGGTCAGCAATCTGATCGTGGCGATCTTCAACTTCCTGCCGGGGCTGCCGCTGGACGGCGGCCGGATGCTGCGCGCCGTGGTCTGGAAGATCAGCGGCAAGCCGATGACCGGCACCGTGGCCGCCGCCTGGGTCGGCCGCGGCCTGGCCCTCGCCGTGCTGATCGGCCTGCCGCTGCTGTCCTACGCGGGCGGCCTGCGCGACGACGGCGGCGGCAGCGGGGTCGACTCGCTCACCGACGCCCTGCTCGCCGCGATCCTGGCCGCCATCATCTGGACCGGCGCGGGCAACAGCCTGCGGATGGCCCGGCTGCGCGAGCGGCTGCCAGGACTGCGGGCCCGCACCCTGACCCGCCGCGCGGTGCCGGTCGCCTCCGACACCCCGCTGTCCGAGGCGCTGCGCCGGGCCAACGAGGCCGGGGCGCGCGCCCTGGTCGTGGTGGACGGAGCGGGCGCGGCCACCGCGCTGGTCCGCGAATCCGCGATCGTCGGCATTCCCGAGCACCGCCGTCCCTGGGTCGCGGTCAGCGGCCTCGCCCAGGACCTCACCCCCGGCATGCGGGTCTCCGCCGAGCTGTCCGGCGAGGACCTGCTGGACACCCTGCGGGCCACCCCGTCCACGGAGTATCTGGTGGTCGAGCCCACCGGCGAGATCTACGGGGTGCTGTCCACCTCCGACGTCGAGCGCGCCTTCCTGGCGGCGATGGCCAGGCCCGGCGCCTGATCGCCGCGACCGCCCTGACCCGACCGCGGGACCGAACGGCCGCCCCTGGTACGTGAACGGTGGGTGTCCGTACAGCCGGTAGGGTGGTCTTATGTCCGAACCGACCGGTGCCGCCCGCCGTCGCGGGCCCTTCAGAGTCGGGGACCAGGTCCAGCTCACCGACCCCAAGGGACGCCACTACACGTTCACGCTCGAAGCCGGAAAGCAGTTCCACACCCACAAGGGCGCTTTCCCGCACGACGAGCTGATCGGCGCCCCCGAGGGCAGTGTGGTCAGAACCACGGGAAACGTCGCCTACCTCGCGCTGCGCCCCCTGCTCCCCGACTACGTCCTGTCCATGCCCCGCGGCGCCGCCGTGGTCTACCCCAAGGACGCCGGGCAGATCCTGGCGATGGCCGACATCTTCGCCGGCGCCCGGGTGGTCGAGGCGGGCGTGGGCTCCGGTTCGCTGAGCACCTTCCTGCTGCGCGCCATCGGCGACCACGGCATGCTGCACAGCTACGAGCGCCGCGCGGACTTCGCCGAGATCGCCACCCAGAACGTCGAGCGCTACTTCGGCGGCCCGCACCCCGCCTGGCAGCTCACCGTCGGCGACCTCCAGGACCACCTGTCGGACACCGACGTGGACCGCGTCATCCTGGACATGCTGGCGCCCTGGGAGTGCCTGGAGCCGGTCGCCAAGGCGCTCGTCCCCGGCGGCATCCTGTGCGCGTACGTGGCCACCACCACGCAGCTCGCCCGTACCGTCGAGGCGATCCGCGAGCACGGCACCTTCAACGAGCCCGCGGCTTGGGAGACCATGGTCCGCACCTGGCACGTCGAGGGCCTCGCCGTCCGCCCTGACCACCGGATGATCGGGCACACCGGCTTCCTGCTCACCGCCCGCCGGCTCGCCGACGGCGTGGAGCCGCCGCTGCGCCGCCGCAGGCCCGCCAAGGGCGCCTACGGCGAGGACTACACAGGGCCCGGCAGTGGCAGCGGCGGTACGGCCGCGCCCGAGTCCGTCTCCTAGGCCACGGCTTTCGGCCAACTTCACGCGGCCGCCACCGGTTTGCTCCCCTTGGGCGCCGGTGGCGGCCTTTTTCCTGCCCGCTCCAGGCTCCGCCCGACAGCCCTCCCGGCCGGTCCCACGGGCAACCCCCGCCCCGCCGTTCCCCCCTGGTGTGACGTGTGGCACCATGCTGGCCACCCCCGCCGTTCGACCCCAGGAGACAGGCGAGTGCAGCCGTCCGCAGGCCCGGCCCTCCCGCACACCCGCACCCGCACGGTGCACTGGCTCAGCACGGCCGCGGCGCTCGGCGCCGTCGTGGCGGCCGTGGCCCTCGTACAGCCCGCGGACGCCTCGCCCAAGGACGCCCACGGCGCGGCCGGGCCGTCCGCGGCGCCGGTGGCCGCACCCGACCCGCGGGCGGTCACGTATCCGCTGGACTGCGCGGGCGCGCCGGTGGACGTGCTGCACCAGGTCTCCGGCGACCTGGACGGCGACGGGCGGCCCGAGACGGTCGTCGTGGTGCGCTGCGCGACCGACACCGGCACCCCGCCCAGCGGCGTGTTCGTACTGTCCGCGCCCGCCAAGGCCGGCGGCGCCCCCCGAATAGCCGAGACCCTGGTCCGGCCGCAGGACAAGCGCGACATCACCGATTTCCGGCTCGAAGGCCGTACGGTCAAGGCCACCGTGCTGGGCTACTCCAGCGACACCACACCGCGCTGCTGCCCCGACCTGAGGCGGAACTACTCCTGGGAGTGGCGCGACGGCCGCTATGTGGCGCTGCCCGGCGCCATGGCCAACAGCATCTGAGACACCCAGGCCGGGGGCGGCCCGGTCAGTCGGCGTCCGGCCCGTAGACCTCCACGCGGTCCGTGACGCGGCGCACATGGATGCAGTCGCCCGGGCACTCCTTGGCCGAGTCGGCCACGTCCCGCAGCAACGGCAGGGGTACGGGTACGGTGGCACCGGGCTCCTGCAGCAGCTCGGCTTCCTCACCCTCCGGAGCCGGCCCCTTCACATAGGCCAGCCCGTCGATGTCCAGCTCGAAGATCTCGGGCGCGTACTGCACGCAGATCCCGTCGCCGGTGCAGAGGTCCTGGTCGATCCAGACCTCGAGCGCTTCGGCCGTCTCGTCGCCCACGGAAACCCTCGCCTGTCGTTCGTCGTTCAGGAAGCACAAGGAAGCAACAGCCCTCGCGGGACGTTGACCGAATCGACGATACAACCGGCGGCTTTCGGATGGTGATCGGCGGGTGTCTGTGGGTATCTCACTGGCGGAAGGACATACGCAAGGGTGAAGATCGGACACACCGCGACCGTCTTTTTGATCTAGGGGTTTACACCCCTACCGGCCCAGGTAGGGTCTGGAAACGTCCAGCTCCCCTTGGAGGAGGTGAGGACCGTGGCGGCCCACGACGACGACTACAACCGTGGCGGCCGACCCGCTCGTGGTTCGGAAGACCCCATGAGCCAGGTCGCCTTTCTTGAGCAGGAGATCGCCGTCCTGCGACGCAAGCTCGCCGATTCTCCGCGGCACACGAGGATTCTCGAGGAGCGGATCGTCGAGCTGCAGACCAACCTGGCAGGTGTGTCCGCGCAGAACGAACGGCTGGCGAACACCCTCCGCGAGGCCCGCGACCAGATCGTGGCCCTCAAGGAGGAGGTCGACCGGCTCGCGCAGCCACCTGCCGGCTTCGGCGTTTTCCTGCAGGCCAATGACGACGGCACGGCGGACATCTTCACCGGCGGGCGCAAGCTCCGGGTGAACGTCAGCCCGTCCGTCGAGCTGGACGACCTCAGGCGCGGACAGGAGCTGATGCTCAACGAAGCGCTCAATGTGGTCGAGGCGATGGAGTTCGAGCGGGTCGGCGACATCGTCACCCTCAAGGAGATCCTCGAGGACGGCGAACGCGCGCTGGTCATCGGGCACACGGACGAGGAGCGGGTGGTACGGCTCGCCGAGCCCCTGCTCGACGGCTCCCTGCGTCCCGGCGACGCCCTGCTGCTCGAACCGCGTTCCGGCTATGTCTACGAACGGGTCCCCAAGAGCGAGGTCGAAGAACTCGTCCTCGAAGAGGTGCCCGATATCGACTACCGCCAGATCGGCGGACTCGGCGGCCAGATCGAGCAGATCCGCGACGCGGTCGAACTGCCCTATCTGCACGCCGAACTCTTCAAGGAATACGAACTGCGCCCGCCCAAGGGCGTGCTGCTCTACGGCCCTCCCGGCTGCGGCAAGACGCTCATCGCCAAGGCCGTCGCCAACTCGCTGGCCAAGAAGGTCGCCGAGGTCACGGGACAGCCGCAGGGCAAGAGCTACTTCCTCAACATCAAGGGCCCCGAGCTGCTGAACAAGTACGTCGGCGAGACCGAGCGGCAGATCCGCCTGGTCTTCCAGCGGGCCCGGGAGAAGGCCAGCGAGGGCACTCCGGTCATCGTCTTCTTCGACGAGATGGAGTCCCTCTTCCGCACCCGCGGATCCGGCGTCAGCTCGGACGTGGAGAACACCATCGTCCCGCAGCTGCTCGCCGAGATCGACGGTGTGGAGGGCCTGGAGAACGTCATCGTGATCGGCGCCTCCAACCGCGAGGACATGATCGACCCCGCGATCCTGCGGCCCGGCCGCCTGGACGTGAAGATCAAGATCGAGCGGCCGGACGCCGAGGCGGCCAAGGACATCTTCTCCAAGTACCTGGTCGACACCCTGCCGCTGCACACCGAGGACCTCTCGGAGCACGGCGGGTCGACGGCGGGCACCGTGGACGCGATGATCCAGTCGGTCGTGGAGCGGATGTACTCCGAGACCGAGGAGAACCGCTTCCTGGAGGTCACCTACGCCAACGGTGACAAGGAGGTCCTGTACTTCAAGGACTTCAACTCCGGCGCGATGATCCAGAACATCGTGGACCGGGCCAAGAAGATGGCGATCAAGGACTTCCTGGACCACGACCAGCGGGGCCTGCGCGTCTCCCACCTGCTCGCCGCCTGCGTGGACGAGTTCAAGGAGAACGAGGACCTGCCCAACACCACCAACCCCGACGACTGGGCCCGGATCTCCGGCAAGAAGGGCGAGCGGATCGTGTTCATCCGCACGCTGGTCACCGGAAAGCAGGGCGCGGACACCGGACGCTCCATCGACACCGTGGCGAACACGGGACAGTATCTGTAAGCACTACCCTCCGGCTGCGGGCACCCACAGCGGGTACCCGCAGCCGGTGTGTTCCCGGCTCAGCACGGGCCGGAGCCGGGCAAGGAGGGCCGCATGACCGTACGGCGAGTAATGGGCATCGAGACGGAGTACGGCATCTCCGTCCCCGGACACCCCAACGCCAATGCCATGCTCACCTCGTCCCAGATCGTCAACGCGTACGCGGCGGCGATGCAGCGGGCGCGGCGGGCCCGCTGGGACTTCGAGGAGGAGAACCCGCTGCGGGACGCCCGGGGCTTCGACCTGGCCCGTGACTCCGCCGACTCCACCCAGCTCACCGACGAGGACATCGGCCTGGCCAATGTGATCCTCACCAACGGCGCGCGGCTGTACGTCGACCACGCGCACCCCGAGTACTCCTCGCCGGAGATCACCAACCCGCGCGACGCGGTGCTGTGGGACAAGGCGGGCGAGCGCATCATGGCCGAGGCGGCGCTGCGCGCGGCCCAGCTGCCCGGAGCGCAGCCGATCCACCTCTACAAGAACAACACCGACAACAAGGGCGCGTCCTACGGCACGCACGAGAACTACCTGATGAAGCGGGAGACCCCGTTCTCGGACATCGTGCGGCACCTGACGCCGTTCTTCGTCTCCCGCCAGGTCGTCACCGGCGCCGGCCGCGTCGGCATCGGCCAGGACGGCCGCGAGGACGGCTTCCAGATCAGCCAGCGCGCCGACTACTTCGAGGTCGAGGTCGGCCTGGAGACCACCCTCAAGCGCCCCATCATCAACACCCGCGACGAACCGCACTCGGACGCCGAGAAGTACCGCAGGCTCCATGTGATCATCGGCGATGCGAATCTGTCGGAGATCTCCACCTACCTCAAGCTGGGCACCACCGCGCTGGTGCTCTCCATGATCGAGGACTCCTTCATCAAGGTCGACCTCGCCGTGGACCAGCCGGTCCGCACCCTGCACGAGGTCTCCCACGACCCCACCCTGCGACAGCTCGTCACGCTGCGTGACGGCCGGACGCTGACCGCGGTCCAGCTCCAGATGGAGTACTACGAACTGGCCCGCAAGTACGTCGAGGAGCGCTACGGCGTGGACGCCGACCCGCAGACCCGGGACGTGCTGGGTCGCTGGGAGGACGTGCTCAACCGGCTGGAGAACGACCCGATGAGCCTGTCGAGCGAACTGGACTGGGTCGCCAAGCGCGAGGTCCTGGAGGGCTACCGGCGCCGTGACGGCCTCGGCTGGGACGCGGCCCGGCTGCACCTGGTGGATCTCCAGTACGCCGACGTGCGCCCCGACAAGGGCCTGTACAACCGGCTGGCGGCCCGCGGGCGCATGAAGCGGCTGCTGGACGAGGCCGATGTCGTCAGGGCCGCGACCAAGCCCCCGGAGGACACCAGGGCGTACTTCCGGGGCCGCTGCCTCGAACAGTACGCGGACGACGTCGCCGCCGCCTCCTGGGACTCGGTGATCTTCGATCTGCCCGGCCGGGACTCGCTGCAGCGGGTGCCCACCCTGGAACCGCTGCGCGGCACCCGCAAGCACGTCAAGGAGCTGCTGGACCGCTGCCGCACGGCAGAGGACCTGGTACGGATCCTGTCCGGCGGCTGATCCGCGGCTGAAATGGTCCAGAACCGGGAAACAACCCAGTAGCACTCGTACGTTGACGTAATCGAGCGCTGATGTCGGGCCCTGCTTGTAGGGTCTGATCTTGTAGGCAGTCAACCGAGCGCACGGAATCAAGCGGGGTGAGGGACATGGCTACCAAGGACACCGACGGCGGACAGCAGAAGGCGACGCGTTCCACGGAGGAGGTCGAGGAGGTCCAGCAGGACGCCCAGGCGGCCGACGACCTCAAGGAGCGCCACGAGAAGCTCTCGGACGACGTGGACTCGGTTCTGGACGAGATCGACGACGTACTGGAGGAGAACGCCGAGGACTTCGTGCGCTCCTTCGTACAGAAGGGCGGCGAGTAGGTGGCAGCCGGCACGTATGGCACCGGACGGCTCCCGGCGGCGTTCCTGACGCCGGGATCCTCCTCCTTCCTGGACTTCCTGGGCGACCACTCGCCGGAGCTGCTGCCGGGCAACCGCGCGCTCCCCGAGATCAAGGGCGCCGTCGAACTCCCGCACGGCACCACGATCGTGGCCGCGGTCTTCGGCGGCGGCGTGATCCTCGCCGGCGACCGGCGCGCCACCATGGGCAACGTCATCGCCCAGCGGGACATCGAAAAGGTCTTCCCCGCCGACGAGTTCTCCGCGGTCGGCATCGCCGGCACCGCCGGCCTCGCCGTGGAGATGGTCAAGCTCTTCCAGCTGGAGCTCGAGCACTACGAGAAGATCGAGGGCGCGACGCTGTCGCTGGAGGGCAAGGCCAACCGGCTGTCCACCATGATCCGCGGCAATCTCGGCATGGCCCTGCAGGGCCTGGCCGTCGTCCCGCTCTTCGCCGGCTACGACACCGAGCGCGACAAGGGCCGGATCTTCTCCTACGACGTGACCGGCGGGCGCAGCGAGGAGACCGGCTTCGCCGCCACCGGCTCCGGCTCGGTGTACGCGCGCAGCTCCCTCAAGAAGCTCTACCGGCACGATCTGACCGAGCAGCAGATCGTCACCGCCGTCCTCCAGGCGCTCTACGACGCCGCGGACGACGACTCGGCCACCGGCGGCCCCGACGTCAGCCGGCGGATCTACCCCATCATCAGCGTGATCACCGAAGAGGGCTTCCGCAGGCTCGCCGACGCGGAGGTCTCCGAGATCGCCCGGTCGGTTCTCGACGGACGTCTGGAGCACCCCGACGGGCCGCAGGCCCAGGTGCTCTGAGAGCCGGTCAGGTGAGTACCGGTCGTCCGACGCACCCCTCAGAGCCGACAGCAGAAAGGCACGGTTAGCCGGTGTCCACGCCCTTTTACGTATCACCCCAGCAGGCCATGGCCGACCGCGCCGAGTACGCCCGCAAGGGCATCGCGCGTGGCCGCAGTGTCGTCGTGCTCCAGTACACCGACGGCATCGTCTTCGTCGCCGAGAATCCGTCCCGCGCCCTGCACAAGGTCAGCGAGATCTACGACCGGATCGCCTTCGCGGCGGTCGGCAAGTACAACGAGTTCGAGAATCTGCGGATCGGCGGCGTGCGCTACGCCGATCTGCGGGGCTACACCTACGACCGCGAGGACGTGACGGCCCGTGGGCTCGCCAATGTCTACGCGCAGACGCTCGGCACCATCTTCTCCAGCGTGGGGGAGAAGCCGTACGAGGTCGAACTGATCGTCGCGGAGGTCGGCGCGGCCCCCGAGGACGACCAGATCTACCGGCTGCCGCACGACGGCTCCATCGTGGACGAGCACGGCGCCGTCGCGGTCGGCGGCAACTCCGACCAGATCGGCAGCTATCTCGACCAGCGGCACCGGGACGGGATGACGCTCGCCGAGGCGCTGGCGCTGGCCGTGGAATCCCTCGGCCGCGACAACAACGGCAGTGACCGGCAGCTCACCGCCGAGCAGCTCGAAGTCGCGGTCCTGGACCGCACCCGGCCCCAACAGCGCAAGTTCAAGCGGATCCTGGGCCGCCAGCTCTCCCGTCTCCTGGAGACGGAGTCGGCCGCGACCACGGAAACGGACGACCCCTCCGACGAAGACTAGCCATCCGGCTCGGTTCGCCGGACTCCCCGCCGAGCCACTCGGGACCCGTCCCGAGACCTGCTGCCCGGCCTTGGGCTGAGCGCGCAGTTCCTCGCGCCCCTTTGGGGCGCCACCTTTCTCCGTGAGGAGTGGGGTGCCCCGTGAAGGGCGCTGGGGGCACCCCCAGCGGTAGCTGGGGGAGGAACTGCGCGAGCAACCACGACGGCGGGGCGGCCGAAGACGTCAGACCGCAGGCGGAGCCGTGGAGTCCCGGACCACCAGGTCCACGGGCAGCTCGACGGAGTCGACGGCTTCGCCGTCGAGGAGGGCGAGCAGGGCCGTCATGCCCCGGGCACCGACGTCCTCGGCGGGCAGCCGGACCGACGTGAGTTCGGGATCAAGCGCAGCGGCGAGCGCGAAATCGTCGAATCCCGTGACCGACAGGTCACCCGGCAGCCGGAGCCCGAGGCTCCGCGCGGCCTTGCAGGCGCCGGCGGCGAGGAGATCGCCGTCGCAGAGCAGGGCGGTGGGCCGGGCCTGTCCGGCGGGCGGGCGCAGCGCGCGAAGAGCCGCGGCGCGGGCCGCGTCCACGTCGAGCGGGCACCGCTCGGAGGTGAGGACGGCCCCGGGCACGCCGGCCAGCTCGGCCGCCACCGTGGCCGTACGGACCCGGAACGTCCAGGCGTCGATGTCGGCCGCGACATGGGCGATCCTGCGGTGCCCGAGGCCGACGAGGTGCCGTACGACCTGCCGCATCCCGTCGGCGACCGCCAGGTCCACCGTGGGCGGCCCGCCCGGCGCCGCCGGACCGCTGTCGAGCATGACGAGCGGCAGCTCGCCGCCGCCGATCCCGGCGAGCGCGTCCGCGGCCATCGAGGAGGCGATCACCCCGTCGATCGCGGCCTGCGCGGAGCCGAAGGGGTCACGCGCGGGCCCCACCCCGGCCGGCGACGGATAGAGCACCACCCCGAAGCCGTGCTCGGCGGCGACCCGCGCCGCGCCGGTGTAGACCCGGGCGAAGTAGTCGTTGGTGAGGGCGGGCACCACCATGAGGGCGGTGCGGGTGCGGCCGAGCCGCAGATTGCGGGCCGCGAGATTCGGCCGGTAGCCGAGCCGACCGGCGGCGTCCCGTACGGCGTGCGCCGTCCGCTCCGACACCCGGCCGTGCCACTTCCCGCCGAGCACCAGCGACACCGTGGCCTGCGACACCCCGGCCGCCCGCGCCACGTCCCGCGAGGTCGGCCGCGCGCTCCCCGTCAACCTTCCGCACCCTTTCCGTTCGTCCGTGCGGGTGGACCCGCCGACAGCCGTCATGGTACGTATGACCGTAGACGTTATACGTAACACCTGAGCGGCCGGCCGAGTGACGGCCGACCGGGTGGCGACCGGGGGAGAGGGGCCGGGATGGCGGGACCTGGGACCGGATACGGGGACCTGCTGCGCACCCGGCACGCCGGCCGGCTGCTCGGCGGCACCCTGCTGGGCCGGCTGCCCAACGCCATGGCCGCCCTCGCCATCGTGCTGTTCCTGCGCTCCGAGGGCGCCGGATACGGGCTCGCGGGCACGCTGTCCGCGCTCTACGGCGCCGCCGTGGCCGTCGGCCAGCCGTTGCTCGGCCGGGCCGTGGACCGACGCGGCCAGCCGCGGGTGATGACCGCCGCCGCCCTGCTGTCCGGCGCGGGCTTCGCGCTGCTCGCCGCCAATGGCCCCCGGCCGCTCCCGGTGGCCGTGGCCGCCGTCGTCCTGGCCGGGGTCGCCACCCCGCCGCTGGAGGGCGGCCTGCGCGCCCTGTGGCCCGCCGTGCTGCGCGACGAGCAGCAGGTGCAGAAGGCGTACGCGCTGGACGCCGCCGCCCAGGAGGTGCTGTTCACGGTCGGCCCCCTGCTGGTGACCCTGGTGGTCTCCGCCGCCTCGCAGGCTGCCGCCCTGATCGTCACCGGCGTGCTCGGCGTGGCCGGCACCCTGGTCGTGATCACCTCCGGGCCGTCCCGGGACTGGCGCGCCGCACCGCGCGAGGCGCACTGGCTCGGCGCCCTGCGCTCCCCGGGTCTGGCCGTCCTGCTCGGCGCCTTCTTCTTCGTCGGCATCGCGCTGGGCACCGTCTCGCTGGCCGCCGTGGCCTACGGCGACGCGCACGGCGGCGGCCCGGTCGCCGCGTATGTCCTGGCCGCCAACGGCGCGGGCGCGCTCATCGGGGGCCTGGGCTACGGCGCCCGCGGCTGGTCCGGCGTCCCCGAACGGCGGCTGCGGCTGCTCTCGGTCGGCCTCGCCCTCTGCTTCCCGCCGCTGATGCTCGTCCCCGGCGTCGGCTGGATGCTGCCGCTGGCCGCCCTGTCCGGACTCTTCCTCGCGCCGACCCTGGCCTGCGGCTTCCTCGTGGTGGACCGACACGCCCCGAGCGGCACCGTCACGGAGGCGTTCTCCTGGGTGGTGACCGCCATCGGCGTCGGCGCGGCGCTCGGGACGGCCGCCGCGGGCCTTGCCGCCCAACACGGCGGTACGGCCGCCGGATTCGGCGTGGCGGGCGCGGGCGGCGCGGTCGCCACCCTCGTCCTGCTGTCCACCAGCCGAATCCTGACGGTTCCAAACCTCGCGGGCGGGTCCGAAAAAGATCGAAACGGAGCGGTCGAACCTCGTTTCAGCTCCACGCATCAGGCGTAATGTTCAGACATGGACCGCCGCATTTTCGGGCTGGAGAACGAGTACGGCGTCACATGCACGTTCAGGGGACAGCGGCGTCTGTCCCCTGACGAGGTGGCGCGGTACCTCTTCCGCCGTGTCGTGTCATGGGGCCGTAGCAGCAATGTTTTCCTCCGCAACGGTGCCCGCCTCTACCTCGACGTCGGCTCGCACCCGGAGTACGCCACTCCCGAGTGCGACAACGTCACCGAACTCGTCACGCACGACAAAGCTGGCGAACGCATCCTGGAAGGTCTTCTCGTGGACGCCGAACGGCGGCTCCACGAAGAGGGCATCGCCGGAGATGTGTACCTCTTCAAGAACAACACCGACTCGGCCGGCAACTCCTACGGATGCCACGAGAATTACCTGGTCGCCCGGCACGGGGAATTCTCCCGGCTGGCCGACATCCTGATTCCCTTCCTCGTCACACGGCAGCTGCTGTGCGGCGCGGGCAAGGTGCTGCAGACCCCGCGCGGCGCCGTCTTCTGCGTCAGCCAGCGGGCCGAGCACATCTGGGAGGGCGTCAGCTCCGCGACCACCCGCTCCCGCCCGATCATCAACACCCGTGACGAGCCGCACGCCGACGCCGAGCGTTACCGGCGCCTGCACGTCATCGTCGGCGACTCCAACATGTCCGAGACCACGATGCTGCTCAAGGTCGGCGCCACCGACCTCGTGCTGCGGATGATCGAGGCCGGCACCGTGATGCGCGACCTGACCCTGGAGAACCCGATCCGGGCGATCCGCGAGGTCAGCCACGACATCACCGGCCGCCGCAAGGTGCGGCTGGCCTCCGGCCGCGAGGCGTCCGCGCTGGACATCCAGCAGGAGTACTACTCCAAAGCCGTCGAATTCTGCGAGCGGCGCGGCATCCGCAGCGGCGTCATCGACCAGGTGCTGGAGCTGTGGGGCCGCACCCTGGACTCCATCGGCAGCGGCGACCTGTCCGCGATCGGCACCGAGATCGACTGGGTGATGAAGTACCAACTGATCGAGCGCTACCGGAACCGGGACAACATCTCGATGTCCCACCCCCGGGTCGCCCAGATCGACCTCGCCTACCACGACATCCACCGCCGCCGCGGGCTGTACTACCTGCTGGAACGCAAGGGGCAGGCCAAGCGGATCTGCAGCGACCTGAAGATCTTCGAGGCCAAGTCGGTGCCGCCGCAGACGACCAGGGCGCGGCTGCGCGGCGACTTCATCCGCCGCGCGCAGGAACAGCGCCGCGACTTCACCGTCGACTGGGTGCACCTCAAGCTCAACGACCAGGCGCAGCGGACCGTGCTGTGCAAGGACCCCTTCCGCTCCGTGGACGACCGGGTCGAAAAGCTCATCGCCGGAATGTAGGACCGGTGGCGGTGCCGGGGCGGACGGAAAACACCCCAACTCGGCGCCACAGGCGGCACACAGGCCCCGTGCGGAACTCGTACGGGGCCTGTGGCACGCCGTAGGGTGTGGGACGGCATCCAGCCGCCGTTCCCGACCCGACCCGAACCGAGGACCCTCGTGCGCCGACGCTCCGTACTGCTCGCCGTGCCCGCGCTCATGCTCACCGCCGCCGGTTGCGGCAGCGACGACAGCAAGAGCGACGCGGCGGCCTCAGAATCGCCCTCGACCTCGGGCACGCCGTCCGCGTCCGCCACGCCGAGCACCAAGATCGTGGCCGGGCCCGTACCGGACATCACCGCCGGCACCAAGTTCGGCGACAAGCCCACCGTCGCCAAGGGCACCGGCACCCCCTCCACCGACCTGGCCGTCAAGACCGTCATCCAGGGCGACGGCGCCGCCGTCGTCGCCGGGGACTACGTCACCACCAACTACCTCGGCCAGATCTGGGACACCGCCAAGGTCTTCGACACCTCCTTCGGCCGCGGCCCGTACACCAACGTCATCGGCCAGGGGAAGGTCATCCCCGGCTGGGACAAGGGCCTGGTCGGCCAGAAGGTCAACAGCCGCGTGGAGATGGCGATCCCGCCGGCCCTGGGCTACGGCACCTCAGGCAACTCCCAGGCCGGCATCAAGGGCACCGACACGCTGGTCTTCGTGATCGACATCCTGGAGACCTTCAACGCCAAGAGCTCCGCCAAGGGCAAGGAAGTCCCGCAGGAGGACGCGAACCTGCCCAAGGTCGGCACCAACACCGACGGCAAGGCGCCCAGCATCACCGTGCCCAAGACCAAGGCGCCCACCAAGCTCGTCTCCGAGTACATCCTGGAGGGCGACGGCGCCGCGGTGAAGGCCACCGACACGCTGCTGCTCCAGTACAAGGGCGTGCTGTGGGACGGCGGCAAGGAGTTCGACGCCAGCTACACCGCGGGACAGCTCGCCGCCTTCCCGCTCGCCCAGCTGATCAAGGGCTGGCAGGAGGGCCTGGTCGGCAAGAAGGCCGGCAGCCGGGTGATGCTGGTGACCCCTGGGGACCTCGCCTACGGCGCCAACCCGCCCAGCGGCAGCAACATCCCGGCCAATGCCACCCTGGTCTTCTCCTTGGACATCCTGGCGATTCTGTAAGACTGTCCGGGTTGCCCGCAACAGCACAAGGAGCATTGACGTGAGCATCGAGAAGCCCGAGATCGACTTCCCGGGCGGCGAGCCGCCGGCCGATCTGGAGATCAAGGACATCTGGGAGGGCGACGGCCCGGTCGCGAAGGCCGGGGACAATGTCTCCGTCCACTACGTCGGCGTCGCGTTCTCCTCCGGCGAGGAGTTCGACGCGAGCTGGAACCGCGGCACCCCGCTGCAGTTCAAGCTCGGTGTCGGCCAGGTCATCGCCGGCTGGGACCAGGGCGTGCAGGGCATGAAGGTCGGCGGTCGCCGCCAGCTGATCATCCCGGCGCACCTCGCCTACGGCGACCGCGGCGCCGGCGGCGCCATCAAGCCGGGCGAGACGCTGATCTTCGTCTGCGACCTCGTCGCCGTCTGATTGTGTTCGCTCGCCTCCGGGCGCTTAGACCCGGTGTCGACAGTCGATCGTGCTCAATCCTTCGTTCCTCAGGATCTCCGCGCGTTCTCCTTTTCGACACCGGCGCGCCCTTTGGCTCGCTCACCTCTGGGTGAGGGTAGGGGTCCCGGCCGGGAGGCCGGGGCCCCTCGGCTTTTGCCGTGGGACCCGGTAGCGGTACGGTCGGCGGCGAGAGCTGAACGAAGGGTGCGGGATGGCGATTGCCAAGGCTGAGCGGTTGATGAATCTCGCGCTGTGCCTGATGAACACCCGGCGCCCGGTCAGCAAACGCGAGCTGCGCAGCTCCATCGAGGCGTACCACGAGGTCACCTCGGACGACGCCTTCAACCGGATGTTCGAGCGGGACAAGGACGACCTGCGCGAACTGGGCCTGGTCATCGACACGGTGGAGAATCTCGACGGCGAATTCGGCTATCTGGCGCGGCGGGACCGCAACCGGCTGCCGGACATCGCCCTCGACCCGGAGGAGGCCGCGGCGCTCGCGCTGGCCGCGAAGGTGTGGCAGCAGGCCCGCTTCGCCGAGGCCGCCAGCGGCGCCCTGCAGAAGCTGCGCGCGGCCGGCGTCCCGTACGAGGACACGCACAGCGCCCTGGAGCCGCGGATCCCGACGCCGGAGCCCGCCTTCGAGGCGCTGATGCTCGCCACCCGCGAGCGGCGCGCCGTCGCCTTCGACTACCGCAAGGCCAACGCGGTACGGCCCGAGCCGCGGCAGGTCGAACCCTGGGCGCTGGAGTGCTGGCGCGGCCACTGGTACGTGGCGGGCTGGGACCGCGACCGCGGCGCCGTCCGGGTCTTCCGGCTCTCCCGGATCAGCGGCAAGGTCCGCACCCGCGGCGCCTTCACCGCCGAGGTGCCCGCGCACGTGGACGTCCGCGAGGCCGTGGCCCGCTGGGCGGGCGAGGGCGCCACCACGACCGCCCGCATCCGCCTGCGCCGCGACAGCGGCTACCCGCTGCGCGCCCGCGCCGTGACGAGCACCCCGGTGGACGCCGACTGGGACGAGCTGGAGATCCCCTACGGTCACGGACTCGACGCCTGGCTCGCCGAATTCGGCCCCGACGTCGTCGTCCTGGCCCCCGAGGAACTCCGCGCCGACGTGACGGACCGGCTGCGCGCCGTGGCCAAGGGCTGAGGGGGGCTCGAACTCATGAGCAACGCGATCGACCAGACGCGGCGGATGCTGTCCCTCGTGACGTATCTGCGGGAGCGGCCCGGGGCGCGGGTCAGCGAGGTGGCGCGGGCGTTCGGGGTGACCGAGGCCGAGCTGATCGGGGACCTCAATGTGCTGCCGCTGTGCGGCACCAGCTTCCGCGGCGGCGACCTGCTGGACATCGACACCGACGGCGAGCGGATCTGGTGGCACAATCCGGGCACCGCCGACGACGTGGCGCAGCCGCTTCGGCTGGCCGCCGACGAGGCCACCGCGCTGCTGGTGGCCGCCCGCGCGGTGGCGAATCTGCCGGGGCTGCGCGACAGCGACCGGCAGGCGCTGCTGCGGGCCGGCGCCAAGCTGGAGGCCGCGGCGGGCGAGGCGGCGGGCGCCAGCGCCCGGCTGTCGGTGACTTTCGAGTCCGAGGGCAGCGTCTTCGCCACCGTGGACCGGGCCATCACCGAGCGGCGCCGGCTGTGGATGCGCTACTACTCGCCCGCCAGGGACGCCCTGACCGAGCGTGAGGTCGACCCGATCCGTCTGTTCGCCGTCGGGCACACCTACTTCGAGGGCTGGTGCCGCCTCTCGGAGGACCGCCGCACCTTCCGGCTGGACCGCGTCGAGGAGATCCGGCTGCTCGACGAGCCCGCCGACCCGCCGCGGATCGAGCCGCGCGACCTGTCGCAGGGCCTGGTGCAGCCCGCGGGCGACGACCCGGAGGTCGTGATCGAAGTCGGCCCCGGCGGGCGCTGGGTCGCGGAATACTATCCGCACGACAGCGCCGAGGAGCAGCCCGACGGCGGCCTGCGCATCACCTTGCGCACCCCCGACCCCGGCTCGCTGCGGCGGCTGGCGCTGCGCCTCGGCCGGGACGGCCGGATCGTCTCGCCCGCCGAACTGGCCGCCGACGCACGCGACGCGGCCGTACTGGCGCTCGCCGCCTACGGGGAGTGAGAGGACATCACGATGACGGCCACGGCTTCCGGCTGCGCGCCCACGCCCCTGCCCGCCCCCGTGCTCTTCCGGGCCGGCTGCCCGCACTGCCGCTCCAGCTTCGAACTGTCCGCGACCGCCCTGCGGCTGGCCATCGGCGCCTCGGCCCGCACCACCTTCTACTCCTTCACCTGTCCCGAGTGCGACACCGCCGTCCGCAAGCCGGCCGGCGAGCGGATCGTCGAACTCCTCACCGTCGGCGGCGTCAGTACGATGCGCCTGCACGGTCACTGAGAAGCGGTAGGCTCGCGGCCCATGTGGTGGCTCTACTTGTACGTCGGCCTGTCGACCGCGGGACTCCTGGTGCTCGGGGTGCTCGCGATCCGGGTCTTCGCCGCCGTGCGGGAACTGGCCCGTCAGGTGGCCGCGAGCACCGCCGCACTGGCCGCCGCGAGCGACCGGATGCAGCGCGCCGCGCGCCCGCTGGCCGAGCGCGCCGGGCAGATCTCCCGGGGTTGAGCCTGCCGCGACCCCGCTCACGCGGGGTACGCTGACCGGGCGGCCCGTACCAAACAGCGCGGCGAGGGCTCGCAACCGGACGGATTCCGGGGCATTGCCCGGCATTCACCGGTGCACGCTACGATCACAGCCAGCGCGGCGGCCGGGCACCTGTCCGAACCGCCGGGCACCTGCCGAAGCTGATGCGGAGGCAGGCAGGAACACGCCGCCCACCGGTGAGAAGGTAGACATTTTATGCTCGGCAATCTCAAGCCCCTGGAGATCGTCCTCATCCTTCTCGTCGTCGTCCTGCTCTTCGGCGCGAAGAAGCTGCCCGACATGGCCCGGTCCCTCGGCAAGTCGGCGCGCATCCTGAAGAGCGAGGCCAAGGCGATGAAGAACGACGACGCCACCGCGGAGTCCACCGCCGCGCCGCAGGAGACGGCCGCTCCCCGTACGATCCAGGCCGCGCCCGGCGACACCACCAGTGCCCGTCCGGTCGCCGAGCCCGCGGACCGTACGCAGGGCTGATCCGGCCTGACCCCCTCTGCTGAAGGACGAAGCCGGCCGCGAGGCGGCGGCTGCCGCACGAGACGAGGACGTGGGTGCTCAAGACTGCCCGCAAGCAGGAGAAGGACCCCGAGGGGCGGATGCCCCTCGCGGACCACCTGCGTGAGCTGCGCAACAGGCTGGCCAAGTCGGTCCTGGCGATTCTGGTCGTCACGATCGTGGCGGCCTTCGTCTACAAGGACATCATCCACTTCTTCCAGCACCCGATCCTGAAGTCGGTCGGCTGTGTGGACGGCGCGACCCACCAGAAGAACGGCCAGCCCTGCGCCCAGATGACCGTCAACGGTCTGCTCGGCGGCTTCTCCATCGCGCTCAAGGTCTCGCTGATGGCCGGCATCGTGGTGTCCTCGCCGGTCTGGCTCTACCAGCTCTGGGCCTTCCTCGCGCCCGGTCTGCACCGCAACGAGAAGCGCTACACGCTGGGCTTCGTCGCCGCGGGCGTCCCGCTGTTCTTCGCGGGCGCCCTGCTGGCGTACGCGATCCTGCCGCAGACCGCCAAGATCATGATCGGCTTCGTCCCGGACGACACCACCAACCTGCTGGCGCTGGACGACTTCCTCGACCTCGTCGTCCGTATGGTCATCGTCTTCGGCCTCGCCTTCGAACTGCCGCTGGTGCTGGTGCTGCTCAACTTCACCGGCCTGGTCAGCGGACGCCGGATGCTCGGCTGGTGGCGCGGCATGGTGATCGGCATCACCGTCTTCGCCGCCGTCGCCACCCCCACCGGCGACCCGCTCACGATGTGCCTGCTCGCCGCGCCGATCGTGGTGCTGTACTTCCTGGCGATGGGCGTCTGCTTCTTCAACGACAACCGCCGCAAGCGCCGCCGCGAGGCCGACCCGGACTTCTCGCTCGACCCGGACGAGGCGTCCACCCTGGACCACGTGCCCGAGCAGATCACCGCCGAGCCGTACCAGGACAGGACCGGCGAGCGCCTCGACGACGGCTACGACGACGCCACCTGACGCGAGACCCCGGCCGGCCGGGTGACGGCGTGCCGCCGGTCGGGTAGGGTCCGCGCGTGACCAGCGAGATCACCCTCTTCGTCAATCCCGTCGCCGGACGCGGCCGGGGCGCGCGGGCCGCGCAGCCCGCCGCTCAGGCGCTGCGCGCGGCCGGCTTCGGCGTCCGTACCGTCGTCGGCGAGGACGCGGCCGACGCGCTGGACCGGGCCCGGTCGGCCGTCGCGGACGGCACCGGGGCGCTGGTCGCGGTCGGCGGCGACGGCATGGTCTCGCTCGCGCTCCAGGCCGTCGCCGGGACGGGCACCCCGCTCGGTGTGGTCGCGGTCGGCACCGGCAACGACTTCGCCCGGGTGAACGGCCTGCCGGTCCGCGACCCGGCCGCCGCGGGCACGGCGATCGCGGCGGCGCTGCGGGACGGCCGGGACCGGGCGCTGGACCTCGGCCGGATCGGCGACCGCTGGTTCGGCACGGTGCTCGCCTCCGGCTTCGACTCGCGGGTCAACGACCGCGGCAACCGCATGACCTGGCCCGTCGGCCGCTTCCGCTACGACCTGGCGATGGTCGCGGAACTGGCGGCGCTGCGGCCGATCCCGTTCCGGGTGACCTTCGACGACGGGCCGGAGGAACGGATCGACGCCACGCTGATCGCGGTCGGCAACGGCTCCTCGTACGGCGGCGGCATGCGGATCTGCGCGGACGCGGCGATGGACGACGGGCGGTTCGACGTGTGCGTGGTCGGCCCGTGCAGCCGCGCCACCTTGCTGCGGGTCTTCCCGCGCGTCTACCGCGGCACCCACACCGGCCACCCGGTGGTCACGATGCGCCGCGCGGCCCGCGTCCGGCTCGACGTCGACCCGGCGCAGGACGTGACCGGCTACGCGGACGGCGAGCGGGTCGGCCCGCTGCCGCTGGTCGCGGAGACGGTGCCCAAGGCGGTACGGCTGCTGGCCTGAGCCGGCACGGGCATGTCCGTGCCGTTCCGGGCCGGGCCGTCGCCCGTACCGGCTGGTCGGCGGGCCGGCCCGGGACCCGGCCGCCGGGGTCCGCGGCGGGTAAGGCGGAGGAAAAGATCACGTGGTGTGTCGGTGCCTGCGGGTAGGCTCGGAGTCAAGATGACCGAAGAGATGTCCCCACACGAGATGTCACCGGGCGGGACGCCCGCGGACGGCACGGCGGCCGACGAAGCGGCGTTCGACGCGATGTCGCCGGCCGAGCGCTTCGCCGCCAGCCGCCGCCGCGCCACGGAGAACGCGACGGCTCTCGCGCAGTTCCGCGAGATGTACGAATTCGGCCTCGACCCCTTCCAGATCGAGGCGTGCCGTGCGCTGGAGGGCGGCAGCGGCGTCCTGGTCGCCGCGCCGACCGGCTCGGGCAAGACCATCGTCGGTGAATTCGCCGTCCACCTCGCGTTGCGCGAGGGCCGCAAGTGCTTCTACACCACGCCGATCAAGGCGTTGTCCAACCAGAAGTACAGCGACCTCGCCAAGCGTTACGGCGCCGAGAAGGTCGGCCTGCTGACCGGCGACAACAGCGTCAACGGCGACGCCCCGGTGATCGTCATGACCACCGAGGTGCTGCGGAACATGCTGTACGCGGGCTCCGCCGCCCTCGACGGCCTCGGCTATGTGGTGATGGACGAGGTGCACTACCTGTCCGACCGCTTCCGCGGCGCCGTCTGGGAAGAGGTGATCATCCACCTCCCGCAGTCGGTGACCCTGGTCTCGCTGTCCGCGACCGTGTCCAACGCCGAGGAGTTCGGCGACTGGCTGGACACTGTACGCGGCGACACCGAGGTCATCGTCTCCGAGCACCGGCCGGTCCCGCTGTGGCAGCACGTGCTGGCCGGCCGCCGGCTGTACGACCTGTTCGAGGAGAAGTCCGCCGGCCCCGACGGCCGGGGCAGGGGCCGCCGCGAGGTCAACGCGGACCTGGAGCGGCTCGCGCGGATGGAGAACCAGCGCAGCTACCACCCCCGGGCCAAGCGCGGCCGGGAGGCGGACCGGGAGCGCGAACGACGCGCCCGCAGCCGGGTCTGGACGCCCAGCCGCGCCGAGGTCATCGACCGGCTGGACAACGAAGGACTGCTGCCCGCGATCACCTTCATCTTCAGCCGGGCCGGCTGCGAGGCCGCGGTGCAGCAGTGCCTGTACGCGGGCCTGCGGCTGAACACCGAGGACAAGCGGGCCCAGGTGCGGGCCATCGTCGAGGAGCGCACCCGCGCCATCCCGGACGAGGATCTGCACGTCCTCGGCTACTTCGAGTGGCTGGAGGGCCTGGAGCGCGGGATCGCCGCCCACCACGCGGGCATGCTGCCGACCTTCAAGGAGGTCGTGGAGGAGCTGTTCGTCAAGGGCCTGGTCAAGGCGGTGTTCGCCACCGAGACGCTGGCGCTCGGCATCAACATGCCGGCCCGCTCGGTGGTGCTGGAGAAGCTGGTGAAGTGGAACGGCGAGACCCACGCCGACATCACCCCCGGCGAGTTCACCCAGCTCACGGGCCGCGCCGGGCGGCGCGGCATCGATGTCGAGGGCCACGCCGTGGTGCTGTGGCAGCGCGGGTTCGACCCGGGCGCGGTCGCGGGCCTGGCCGGCACCCGTACGTATCCGCTGCGGTCGTCCTTCAAGCCGTCGTACAACATGGCGGTCAATCTCGTCGGGCAGTTCGGGCGGCACCGTTCGCGGGAGCTGCTGGAGACGTCCTTCGCGCAGTTCCAGGCCGACCGCTCGGTGGTCGGCATCTCCAAGCAGGTGCAGCGCAATGAGGAGGGGCTCGACGGCTACAAGCAGTCGATGACCTGTCACCTCGGCGACTTCGACGCCTATATGCGGCTGCGCCGCGAGCTGAAGGAACGCGAGGCGGAGCTGTCCCGGCAGGGCGCGATGCAGCGCCGCGCGGCGGCCTCGGGCGCGCTGGAGAAGCTCAAGCCGGGCGACATCATCCATGTGCCCGCGGGGAAGTACGCCGGTCTCGCGCTGGTGCTGGAACCCGGGGTCCCGGCCGGCCGGTCCAACGGCCACCCGCATCGCAACGAGGAATTCGCCGACGGGCCGCGCCCGTTGGTGCTGACCGCCGAGCGGCAGGTCAAGCGACTCGGACAGATGGACTTCCCCGTGCCCGTCGAGGCGCTCGACCGGATGCGGATCCCCAAGTCCTTCAATCCGCGCAGCCCGCAGTCGCGGCGCGACCTGGCCTCGGCCATGCGCTCCAAGGCGGGCACGGCGGGCTGGTCGGCGCCCGCGCGGCACCGCAAGCAGCGGGCCGCGGCGGCCGACGACACCGAGATCTCGCGGCTGCGCGCCGCGATCCGCGCGCACCCCTGCCACGGCTGCGAGGAGCGCGAGGACCACGCCCGCTGGGCGGAGCGCTACCACCGGCTGCGGCGCGACACCCAGCAGTTGGAGCGGCGGATCGAGGGCCGCACCAACACCATCGCCAGGACCTTCGACCGGATCTGCGCGCTGCTGTCCGAACTGGGCTATCTGGAGGGCGAGAAGGTCACGCCCGAGGGACGGCGGCTGGCCCGGCTCTACGGCGAGTTGGACCTGCTGGCCAGTGAATGCCTGCGCGAGGGCGTCTGGGACGGGCTCGGCCCGGCCGAACTGGCGGCGTGCGCCTCGGCGTTGGTCTACGAGACCCGGCAGTCCGACGACGCGGTCGCGCCGAAGCTGCCGACCGGCAACGCCAAGGCGGCGCTCGGCGAGATGGTCAGGATCTGGGGCCGGCTGGACGCGCTGGAGGAGACGCACCGGATCAACCAGGCCGAGGGCGTCGGTCAGCGCGAGCCCGATCTCGGCTTCGCCTGGCCCGCCTACCGCTGGGCGTCCGGCCACGGCCTCGACTCGGTGCTGTCCGACGCCGACATGCCCGCGGGTGACTTCGTGCGCTGGTGCAAGCAACTCATCGATGTGCTCGGGCAGATCAGCGACGCGGCGCCCGAGGGCAGCCCCGTCCGGCGCAACGCCCGCAAGGCCGTCGACGGGCTGCGACGCGGCGTGGTGGCGTATTCATCGGTCGGCTGAGAGCTGAGAGCTGAGAGCTGAGGGCCGAAGACCGGCGGCCGGCGGTCGGCCGCTCGACGCTGACGGCCCCGCGCCCGCTTCCCGCGGGTACGGGGCCGCCGTCGCGACCGGGGCTCAGTGACCGGTGGTCTTGGTGCAGGTCAGCGAGCCGTTGACGGTGACCTTCTGGCCGCTGCCGCCCGTCATGCCGGCCTCGATGACCAGGTCCTTGACCGTCACCTTCCACGTCCCGCCGCTCTTGCCGCCGGACACGGTGCCCGACTGGCGGCTGCTGAAGCTCTGCTCGGCCGAGATGTCGAGCAGCGCCAGCTTCTGCGGACCCGCGGTCGTCGCGATGAAGGTGGGGTAGCGGGGCGCCGACGCGTCGGTCTTGTCGGGCGCGGTCACCCCGATCAGCTTGCCCGCCACGACCTCGCAGGAGATCGCGCCGGTGAACACCGCGGTGCCGGAGGCGTCCCCGGTGTAGTCGAGCCGCCCGTTGCCCGACCTCGTCGGTACGGTCGCGGCCGTCGTCGTCGGCGCGGCGGCGGAGCCGGTCGGCTGCGTCGAGGCCGACGCCTGACCCGACGCCTGACCCGACGCCTGCCCCGACGGCTTGTCCGAGGCGTCGGACTTGTCGTCGGACGACGAACAGCCCGCCAGCGCCGTACCGGCGAGCGCGAGGGCGAGCAAGGTGGTGGTGAGTGCGGTGGTGCGGCGCATGCGGCCGTGGTCCTCCCCGTCGGTGAGCAATCCGCACAGTGTAGGGACAGTTCGCGCACGGAGGGTGCGACTCCGGTCACGCGCACGGTGGTTGAGGTGCCGGGGGTGCGCGTGGGGCGCCCCGCACGGGACGGACCTCGCGGGGGAGTGCGGGCGCACGGCCTAGGACGACTCCTCGGTGCGCAGATACTCAAGGACCGCGAGCACCCGGCGGTTGTCGTCCGTGGCGGTCGGCAGGTCGAGCTTGCCGAAGATGCTGTTGATGTGTTTGCTCACCGCGTTCTCCGTGACGACGAGGGCGGCGGCGATGCCCGCGTTGGAACGTCCCTGGGCCATCTGGGAGAGGACTTCGCGCTCGCGCGGGGTCAGCCGGGAGACGGGACCGCTGCCGCCCAGCCGGGAGACCATCGCCGAGACCACCTTCGGGTCCAGCACGGTCGCGCCCCTGGCGACCTGGCGCACCGCGTCCACGAAGTCGGGCACATTGCCGACCCGGTCCTTGAGGAGGTAGCCGATCGCGCCCTCGCCGGAGCTGAGCAACTCCCGCGCGTAGAGCTGCTCCACGTACTGGCTGAGGACGACCACCGGCAGGCCGGGGCGGCGTTCGCGGGCGGCGAGCGCGGCCACCAGGCCCTCGTTGCTGAAGGTGGGGGGCATCCGGACGTCGACGACGGCGACGTCCACGTCCTCCTCGGCCAGGGCCCGCGACAGCGCCTCCGGGTCGCCGACCGCCGCCACCACCTCGAAGTCGTGCGCCTCCAGCAGGCGGGTCAGGCCGTCCCTGAGGAGGGCGAGGTCTTCGGCGATGACAACGCGCACGGTACCTCCATCGTGACCCGGGTCGGGCCCCCGGGCGGGCTGTCCACAGTCAAGGTGCCGTCGAAGACCTCGAGCCTGCGGGCCACCCCGGTCAGTCCGGTGCCGGCGCCGAGCTGCGCGCCACCGGAACCGTCGTCGCCGACGACGACCGTCAGCGTACCGGCGCGGTGCGCGAGGTGGACCCACGCCCTGGTGGCACCGCTGTGCTTGATCACATTGGCCAGGCACTCGGCGGACGCGAAGTACACTGCGGACTCCACCGGCGCCTCCAGCCTGCCCGGCACCTCCGCCTCGACACGTACCGGCAGGGCCAGGTCGAGGGCGACCGCCTCCACCGCGCCGACCAGACCGCGGTCGGCCAGCACCGGCGGCTGGATGCCCTCCATGACCGTCCGCAGCTCCTCCAGCGCGGTCAGCGTGGTGGCCCGCGCCTCGGCGAGCAGCGGCGCGACCGCCTCCGGCTTGCTGCTCAACAAGTGCTCCGCGAGGCCCAGATTCATCGCCAGCGACACCATCCGGGCCTGCGCCCCGTCGTGCAGGTCCCGTTCGATCCGCTTCAGCTCGGCGGCCTGTACGTCCAGGACGCCGCTGCGGGTGCGGCGCAGCGCCGCCACCCGTTCGGCCAGCTCCCGCTCGCGGGCCGGCGGCCTGCGCTGCAGCCACCAGGCGTGCGCCAGCAGCGCCACCGCCACCACCGGGGTGGAGAACACCGGCCAGAAGAAGCCGCCGCCGCTCAGCGCCCAGGACACCACGTCGATCGCCACGTACACCGCGCTCAGCGCCAGTTGGAGGGCGAACCCGCGCCGGCCGCGCGGCTTGCGCACCGCCCACCGGACGCCGTACTGCACGGCCAGATTGACGCCGAGGCCGAACCACACCCAGCGCGGCCAGAAGTACTGCGGGCGCGCCTGCGCCCACACCAGCGTCACCGCCACCGCGACGACCACCGAGAGCGCCGCCTGCCGGACCAGCCACACACCCCAGCCCGACCCGCGCGGCCACGCGCCCCGACCGGGCCCGCGCAGCCGCGGGCCCGGTCGGGAGGGGTGCTGACCGGCGGTCACGCCGCCACCGCCGGGCGCAGCGCCGTGGTCATGGGGGTGCGCCCGGTGCGCCGGGCGGCGGCCAGCGCGGCGCCGAGGGCGAGCACCGCCACCCCGGCGACCACGGCCGCGTGGATGCCGACGGCGGAACTGGGCAGGGCGTCACCGGTCACGGCCAGACTGTAGGGCACGGCGGAGGCCACCGCCGCCAGGGTGCCGAACAGCAGCCCGGTCACCAGCATCAGCGCGGTCTCCGCGGTCACCTGCCGCAGCACCTGCCGGGGTGTCGCGCCGGCCAGCCGCAGCTGCGCGAACTCGGCGCGCCGCGCGGTGGTCTCGGCCACCACCAGATTCACCAGCATCACCGCGGCGAAGACCGCGAGCATGCCGACCACCACGTAGTTGAGTATCGCGGTGCCCTTGTCGTCGGCGGACAGTTGCGGGTGGGCGGAATTCCACACCGCCTGCATGGTCAGCGTGCCCGTGGAGATCGCCGTGCACAGCACGATCGGCATCACCGCGGTGGCCGCCCGCTGGAAGCGCTGCCGTACGGCCAGCACACCGAGCGTGCCGGGCGATCCGAGCAGGCCGAGCAGCGGAGCCGCGGCGGCGGTGACCGCCCGCACCAGCACCGGGGCGAGCAGGGCGAAGCCGATGCCGGTGAGGATCGCGCCCTCGCCGGCGACCGACTGCGAGTCGATCTTCGAGCCGTCCAGGGAGGTGGCCGTGACGACCGCGCAGCTCGCGCCCGCCACCACCAGCACCAGCCCGGCGATCAGCCGGAAGCGGCTGGTGTGCCGCCCGCCCGCCGACGCCTGCCGGTGCGCCTCGACGGCCCGCCTGCGGGCGGCGCGCCGGGCGGTGCCGAAGGACGCGGCCAGAGCGGCCAGCAGGGTGCCGCCCGCGCCGACGGCCAGCGCCGAGGCGCCGAAGGCGAAGTCCACCCCGTCCCGCACCTGGCCGCTGTTCTGGAGCAGACGCAGCAGGGTCCAGCCGCCGCCGTAGCCGAAGGGCAGCGCGAGCACCACACCGGCCAGTGCGACCAGGGCCGTCTCGCCGACCACCAGCCGTACGCTCTGGCCGGGGGTGGCGCCCAGCGAGCGCAGCAGCGCCAGTTCGCCTGCGCGTTGCCTGGCCGCGACCGCGAGGGTGGTGGCCACCGCGGAGGCGACCACGAGTACCCCCCAGCCGCCGACGACCGAGGCCATGATGGTGAGCGTGTTCCGATCGGTCTTGCCGACCCCGTCGCCGCCCGCGGTGTCCAGCAGCGAGGCGAAGGACATCAGGATGACCGCGCCGAGGAACACGGCGAGGAAGGCGGCGACGAAGCTGCCGCGGCGGTGCGCGACCGAGGCGCGGGCGAGTCCGGTGGCCATCACGCGACCTCCGTCCGGAAGGCGCGGGCGGCGGCGGTCACGGGGGTGCCGGGTCCTGCCGGCGCGGCGCCCGCGGCGGTCACGCGGGAGTCGAGAGCGGCCATCCGGCGGGCGACCTCGGTCGCCTCGGGGGAGCTCAGCTCATCCACCAGGCGGCCGTCCGCGAGGAAGAGGACGGTGTCCGCGTAGGCCGCGGCCACCGGGTCGTGGGTGACCATGACGACGGTCTGGCCGAAGGCGTCGGCGCTCTCCCGCAGCAGCTTGAGCACCTGCCGGCCGCTGCTGGTGTCGAGCGCGCCGGTGGGCTCGTCGGCGAAGAGCACCGCGGGCCGGGTGGCCAGCGCCCGGGCGATCGCCACCCGCTGCTGCTGCCCGCCGGACAGTTCGGCCGGCCGGCGGTCGGCCAGCTCGGCAATGCCCAGCCGTTCGAGCACCGCGACGGCCTCGGCCCCGGCCCTGCGGCGGCGCCGCCCGGCCAGCGTCTGCGGCAGCAGCACGTTCTGCCGCACCGTCAGATACGGCACCAGGTTGTAGTGCTGGAAGACGAAGCCGATCCGCGAGCGCCGGAAGCGGGTCAGCTCCGACTCGCCGCCGCCCGGCAGTTCGGTGCCGCCGACCAGCACCCGGCCCGACGTCGGCCGGTCCAGGCCCGCCGCGCATTGCAGCAGGGTGCTCTTGCCGGAGCCGGACGGCCCCATCACCGAGGTGAAGGTGCCGGCGGCCAGCGCCAGCGAGACGCCGTCGAGCGCCGTCACCGGGCGGCCCGCGCCCGCTCCTTCGCCCTCGCCCGCGGCCCCGTACACCTTCACCACGTCCGACAGCCTCAGCGCCTCCGCGGCGCCGCCCCTCGTGATGCTGTCCATCGCCTTGTCCTTCCGCCGTACCGGCTGTTCTTCCGACACCGACGACGCTACGGATCGCGGAAGGGCCGCGACATGCAGGCAGTATCCGGATTCCGGGGTACAGAAAACCCCACCCCGGCGGTGCGCTTTCCGGCGCCGGAGGGCCTTCGGAGGTATCGTGCGCGCGGCCGTCAAATTCACGATGTATCGCGGTTGTCCCGACGCGATACACGCGATATGCTCGGCCACGGATATACGGCGACGAGCGATAAGCGGCAAGCGAAGGGAGGTGGGTCCGACGGCCAAGCGACGCAAACTCTCCAACCCCCTGGCCCTGGCGGTCATGGTGTTCCTCAACGAACGCCCGATGCACCCGTACGAGATCGCCCGGCTGATGCGGCAGCGCGGCAAGGAACACAGCATCAAGATCAACTACGGGTCGCTCTACACGGTCGTGCAGAATCTGGAGAAGCACGGCTTCGTGACGGCCGTCGGGGTCCAGCGCGAGGGCAACCGGCCCGAGCGCACCCTCTACGGGCTCACCGACGAGGGCCGCACCGAGATGCACGACTGGCTCGCCGACATGGTGGCCGTGCCGTCCCGCGAGTACCCGGCCTTCGAGTCCGCGCTGTCGCTGCTCATGGCGCTGCACCCGGACGAGGCGGCGGAGTTGCTCGCCGAGCGGGCCCGCGCGCAGGAAGTGCAGGCCGCCGCGCTGCGCGGCGTGCTGACCATGCTGGACGGCGAACTGCCGCGGATCTTCGTGCTGGAGACCGAATTCCAGGCCCATATGCGGGAGGCCGAGGTCACCTGGGTGCGGTCGCTGCTCAAGGAACTGGACGAGGGGACGGTCTCCGGGGCCGCCGAATGGCGCGAGTGGCACGAGACCGGCCGGGTGCCGGAGCAGTGGGCCGTGCTGGAGGACGAACTGCGCGACTCCGGCACCGCGAGCGATCTGCTGGAGCGGCTGAAGGGGAACA
Source organism: Actinacidiphila alni (assembly GCF_900112845.1). Classification (GTDB taxonomy): domain Bacteria; phylum Actinomycetota; class Actinomycetes; order Streptomycetales; family Streptomycetaceae; genus Actinacidiphila; species Actinacidiphila alni. The sequence goes on along the minus strand of NZ_FONG01000011.1, from coordinate 3,565 downwards.
CCGACTGACCGAAGCACCGTGAGGAATCCGGACCCGCAACAGGTCCGGAACGCAAGACTCCGGCGCCCGCTGCGGCAACAGCGGACGCCGGAGAACGAACCATCGAACGGACACCCGCGGGAAGCGGGCCGGGTCCGAGGTGCGGCACACCCACGATAACCCGGCTCCCTCCCGCGTCACCGAAACGCCGTCCGTCGGCCGGCCCCCGCAGCAGCGCGGGCCCCGGCCGCCCGGCGGCGCCCACCTGTACGCGGAGGACCGACATCATGACCGCTCACGCGCCCGCTGTCGTGGCGCACGACCTGATCAAGACCTATCCCGGCGGGGTACGGGCCCTGGACGGCATGGCCGTCACCGTCGAGGCCGGCACCGTCTTCGGACTGCTCGGACCCAATGGCGCGGGCAAGTCCACCACCGTCAAGATCCTCACCACACTGGCCCGCCCGGACTCCGGCGCCGCCGTCGTCGCCGGGCACGACGCGCTGCGCCACCCGGACCGGGTGCGCCGCGCCATCGGCGTCGTCGCACAGAAGTCCGGCGCCGACCCGGTCGCCACCGGCCGGGAGAATCTGCTGCTCCAGGGCAGGCTCTACGGCCTGCGGGGCGCCGCGCTCGGCAAGCGGGCCGACGAACTGCTCGACCGCTTCGACCTGACCGCCGCCGGGCGCCGGATGGTGAAGACGTACTCCGGCGGTATGCAGCGCCGGCTGGACGTGGCGCTCGGCCTGATGCACCGGCCGCAGGTGCTCTTCCTCGACGAGCCGACCACCGGACTCGACCCGGAGGCGCGCACCGCGATGTGGGAGGAGATCTCCCGGCTCGCGGGCGACGAGGGACTCACGATCCTGCTCACCACGCATTATCTGGAGGAAGCCGATCGGCTCGCGGAACGGATCGCGATCGTCGACCGCGGCCGGGTGGTCGCGGAGGGCACCCCGGACGGGCTGAAGGGCGAACTGCGCGGCGACGCCGTCCATGTGGAGCTGAGCCGCACCCCCGACGAGGTGGACGCACGGCTGCTGGCCACCGCGCTCGGCGAATGCGCCGCCGTGCGCGAGGTGACCTTCGACGGCCGCAGGCTCAGCGCCCGCGCCGACGACGGACCTGCCGCCGTACCCCGGGTGCTGACCGCCCTGGAACAGCAGGGCGCCGCTGTCGCCTCGGTCACCGTCGCCCGCCCGTCGCTGGACGACGTCTATCTGCGGTACGCGGGCCGCCGCTTCTCCGAGGCGGACACCGCGGGCCACCAGGACAACTCCGGCCGTACGGGGGGAACCGCGCCCGCCGACCCCACCGGCCGTACGGACGCGGCCGGCGCGCACGACGACACCGCGGGGAACGTCCCCGCCCGCACCTCCGGAGGCGCGCGATGAGCACGACCCTCGACCAGACCTGGTACATGACGCAGCGTCAGCTCATGGCGATCGTCCGCCAGCCGGTCTTCGTCGTCATCACCCTCGTCCAACCCGTCATCTGGCTCTTCCTGTTCGGCTCGCTCTTCCGCAAGGTCGTCGAACTGCCGGGCTTCGGTGGCGGATCGTACCTGGACTATCTGGTGCCGGGCGTCGTCGTGATGAGCGCGGTGTCCTCCAACATGTGGGCGGGCATGGGCACGTTGGAGGAGATCGAGCGCGGCACGCTGAACCGCTTCCTGACCACACCGGTCAGCCGCGCGGCCCTGATGAACGCCAATGTCGTGCAGCAGGGCTTCAGCACCGCGGGCCAGTCGGTGATCATCGTGCTGCTCGGCAAGCTCGGCGGCGCCGACTACCCCGGCGGGATCGGCGGCATCGTGCTGCTGATCATCGCGTCGATCATGCTCGGCACGGTCTTCGGCGCCTTCTCCAACGCGCTGGGCATGCTGGTCAGGCAGCGCGAGAGCATCATCGGCATCAACACCTTCCTGCTGCTGCCGCTGACCTTCCTGTCCTCCGCCTTCATGGCTCCCGGCCTGATGCCGTCCTGGATGCGGCACGTCGCCGACTTCAACCCGGTCAACTGGGCGCTGGTCGCGGGCCGTTCCGCGATGTCCGCCGACCCTGACTGGGGCGATGTGCTCAGCCGCGGCGGCGGTCTGCTCGCCCTGGCACTGGCCGCGGTGTGGCTCTCGACGCGCACCTTCCGCTCGTACCAGAAGTCGGTTTGACCGAAGGCCGCACAGAAGGCGGGCGGTGACAGGGGACTCCCTGCCGCCGCCCGCCTCCCGTGTCGCAGCGGGGCCTCAGCCGTCGGCGCCGCCGGTCTCCTGCTCCCGCTCCACCTGCTCGTTCCACTCCCGCTTGGACGCCTGCCAGCCGTCCTCGTTCCTGCCGAGCCGCCAGTAGCCGGAGATCGACAGCCGCTCGCGCGGGATCTTCCGGTCAAGACGCAGGTGGCGGCGCAGTTCCTTGACGAAATTGGCCTCGCCGTGCACGAAGACCTGCACGTCACCGGGCGGGAAGTCGAGCGCGGTGACCGCCTCGACCAGCGCCTGGCCGACCGGCCGCGTACCGCGATGCAGCCAGACGATCTCGGCGTCGCCCGCCGTGACCAGCTTCTGCTCCTCGGCCGGCCCCTCGACCTCGACGAACACCTTCGCCCGCGCGCCGGGCGGCAGTTGCTCCACCGCGGCGGCGACGGCGGGCAGCGCGCTCTCGTCGCCCGCCAGCAGATGCCAGTCGGCGTCGGCCTCCGGCGCGTAACCGCCGCCGGGCCCCATGAAGTGGATGCCGTCGCCCGGCTTGACGCCAGCCGCCCACGGTCCGGCGAGTCCCTCGTCGCCGTGGTGCACGAAGTCGATCGTCATCTCCGGACCCGCCGGGTCCCAGGCCCGCACGGTGTACGTACGGGTCGTCGGCCACTGCTCGCGCGGCAGGTCCCGGCGGACCGCCTCGATGTCCAGCGGCTCGGGATAGCTGACCCCGGGCGGCGCGAAGAGCAGCTTGACGTAGTGGTCGGTGTGGTCGCCGACGGGAAGCCCGGCCAGGCCCTCGCCGCCGAGCACGACCCGGATCATGTGCGGGGTGATGCGCTCGGAACTGATCACCCGGGCGTGCCGCAGCCGCGGGGTACGGCGCTCCCGGTCCGCCGGTCGCTCTGCCATGGGCGTGCTCCGCTCTCTCGATCGACCGTCGATGTGCGGCGGCCCTGTGCTGGTGGTGCCGTGCCGTGCTGTTGGTTAGGTAAGCCTAACCGATTCCCGCGCGAGTCCGCCGCGCCGCTCCGCGCGCCCGCACGGGGCCGCTCCGCGCGCCCGCACGGGGCCGCTCCGCGCGCCCGCACGGGGCCGCTCCGCGCGCCCGTACGGACGCCGATCTGACGCCGCTTCACTTCTTGAAGGCTGCGCTTCCCCTTGACGCCGGACGGCTGACGTCGCTTCCATACGGTTACGAATGGGAGCGCTCCCATAAGCGGTCCCGTCGGAACCCCCACCACGAACTGAAGCGTTCCGTCCCCCCACCGAGAGGAATCGCCACCGTGGTCACCGTCCCGGACTCCCCGAGTCCCCTGAATACCCCGGGCCTGTCGCGGCGTCTGAGCCGGCTGCGGGTCCTGCTCGCCGCCGCCGTCGCGGTGGCCCTGCTCG
>NZ_FONG01000020.1 GCF_900112845.1 Actinacidiphila alni | reverse complement strand
GGTTCGAGGCCCCATCGGGGCCGGGGGTGCGCCTGGACGCCGGGGTGGAATCGGGCAGTGTGATCGGTCCGGCGTGGGACTCGCTGCTGGCCAAGCTGATCGTGACCGGTGCGACCCGACAGCAGGCGTTGCAGCGTGCGGCCCGTGCGTTGGGTGAGTTCACGGTGGAGGGGATGGCGACCGCGATTCCGTTCCACCGGGCGGTCGTGGTCGATCCGGCGTTCGCCACCGGCGACGGCACCCCGTTCACGGTCCACACCCGGTGGATCGAGACGGAGTTCACCAACACCATCCCCCCCTTCACCGGTGGTGCGGTCTCCGATGATGAGGAGGCGGCGGGGCGGGAGACGGTGGTGGTCGAGGTCGGCGGGAAGCGCCTGGAGGTGTCGCTGCCGGCGTCGCTGGGCATGACGCTGGCCCGTACCGCCGCCGCCGGCGGTGCCAAGCCCAAGCGGCGTACCGCGGTCAAGGCGGGTGCGGCGGTGTCGGGTGACGCGTTGCCCTCGCCGATGCAGGGCACCATCGTGAAGGTCGCCGTCGAGGAGGGCCAGCAGGTCACCGCCGGAGACCTGATCGTGGTCCTGGAAGCGATGAAGATGGAACAGCCGCTGAACGCCCACCGCTCCGGCACCGTCATCGGCCTGAAAGCCGAAGTCGGCACCTCCGTCTCCTCCGGCGCCGTCATCTGCGACATCAAGGACTGAACGGCGGGGGAGTCCGGCGGACCGCGCCGGACACGGGACACCGCTCGGGACACCGGCTCACCCGTCGCCCGGCGCCTGTCATCGGAGGCCCGTCACAGCCAGTCGCGCCGCTTGAACTGGAGGTAGAGGAAGACCACCACCGCGACCATCAGCGCGAGCACCGCCGGGTAGCCCCAGATCTGGTGCAGCTCCGGCATGTGGTCGAAGTTCATGCCGTAGATCCCGGCGATCATCGTCGGAGCGGCGGCCATCGCCGCCCACGCGGAGATCTTCCGCATGTCGTCGTTCTGCCGCACCCCGACCTGGGTCAGATGCGCGGCGAGGATGTCGGACAGCAGCCGGTCGAGCCCCTCCTCGGCCTCGTTGGCCCGCGTCAAGTGGTCGGCGACATCGCGGAAGAAGGGCTTGGTGCGGGCGTCTACGAAGGGCGCGTTGCCCGACGCGAGGCGGGTCATCGGCTCGATCAGCGGCACGGTGGCCCGGCGGAATTCCAGCACCTGGCGCTTGAAGGAGTAGATGACACCGGCGGTCTGCGTCGAGCCGCCGCCGGTGGGCGAGAAGACCTCCTCCTCCAGCTCCTCCAGATCGACCTGGAGTTCCCCCGCGATGTCCAGGTAGTCGTCGACGACCGCGTCACAGATGGCGTAGAGCACCGCCACGGGGCCGTGCCGCAGCACCTCGGGCGACTGCTCCATCCGGGTACGGACCTCGGCCGCGGTGCGCACCTCGCCGTGCCGGACGGTCACCACGAAGGAGTCGCCGATGAAGACCATCAGCTCGTCGGCCGTGATCCTGCTGTGCTCGTCGTCGTAGCGCAGCGGCTTCACGACGGTGAACAGCGACTCCCGGTACACCTCCATCTTCGGCCGCTGATGCGCCTTGAGCGCGTCCTCGACTGCCAGCGGATGCAGGCCGAACTCCCCGGCGACGCTGTCGAATTCCGTAGCTGTCGGCTCGTGCATCCCGATCCAGACGAAGCAGTCCCCGGCCGCGCGGGCCTCGGCGAGCGCGTCGGACAGATCGTCCGGCGTACCCGCACGGCAGCCGTCCCGGTAGATGGCGCAGTCCACGATCACACAGCAATCCTTCCGCGTACGGCCCCGGTCGTATCATGCCGCCCGCGGTCGCTCCGTGCCGTTCGCGGGCGCCTCCCGTGGCCCGGGCGACCCGCGCGCGGCTTTGCGATCACTTCTGCCCGGCGCGCGCCGCTTCATGGCCGCCGAACGGCCGGACCGCGGCACGGAACGCCACAACCGGCCGGCCGGCACGGATACCGGCGGCGCTGCTGCCACACTGGCCCCATGCAGGACACTTCCTTTGCGCTGACCCGTGTCCGGCTGCGGCAGTACCGCAGCATCCCGGAGGCCGACGTGACACTCGGCCCACTGACCTTCCTGGTCGGGCCGAACGGCTCGGGCAAGAGCAATTTCCTCGACGCACTCCGCCTGGTATCCGAAAGCCTGCGCACCTCGCTGGACGAGGCGCTGGAACGGCGCGGCGGCATCGCGCAGGTCCGCCGCAGGGCCGCGGGCCACCCGACCCGCTTCTCCGTCGACCTGGACTTCCGCGGCCCGCACGGCCACGGCGCGTACGGCATCCAGGTGGCGGCGGTGCGCGGCGGCGGCTTCCGTATCGTCCGCGAGCACTGCACCGTACGGCCCCGGCCCGGCGACGGCGCGCGGACCGCACCCGCAGAGGCCGGCTACCGCGTGGACAACGGCGTGCTGACCTCCGCCACTGTGTCCGGCATGCCCGCGGTGGACGGCCGGCGCCTGCTGCTGGCCGACCTCGCCGGCCGCAAACCCTTCCGGCAGGTCCACGACGGCCTCGCCGACATCGGGGTGTTCACCCTGAATCCGGAGGCCATGCGCCGCCCCCGTACGCCCGGCTCCGGCGACCTGCTGTCGCGCGACGGCTCCGACATCGCCGCGATCCTGCACCGCTTGGGTCGCAGCGCGCGCGGCCGGGAGGACAAGCTGCGGATCGAGAGCTATCTGCGGCAGATCGTGCCGGGCGTGCACGGCGTCGCCCGCCGCACCCAGGGCGGCCGGGAATTCGTGGAGTTCACCCAGGACGTGCCCGGCGCCGGCACCCCGTGGCGGTTCGCCGCGCCCGCCGTCTCCGACGGCACCCTGCGCGCCCTCGGCGTCCTCACCTCACTGTTCACCCCGGCCGGCGGCGCGTACAGCACCGTCGCGATCGAGGAGCCGGAGACGGCCCTGCACCCCACCGCGGCCGGCGCCCTGCTCGGCGCGCTGCGGGACGCGGCCGACCGCCGCCAGGTCGTCGTCACCAGCCACAGTGCCGACGTGCTCGACGCCGAAGACGTCGACCCGGCCGAACTGCTGGCCGTCCGCGCCCCCGGCGGCCGTACGGTCATCGCGCCGCTCGACGCCCCCGCCACCTTCGCGCTGCGCGCCGAACTCCACACACCGGGCCAGCTGCTGCGCACCGATCAGCTCCTGCCGCACCCGTCGCCCGCGCCGTCCTCGTCCCCGTCCGTCCGGCCGCTCGGCTGACCGGCCGGGCGCCGCCCCGGGCCGGGCGCGGCTGTCGCCGACGCGATCATGGCCGTCGTCGCGACGGCGGAACCGGCGCTGCGGCCGGCCGTCGGCGCGGAGGCCGTCGAGCACATCAGGGCCTCGCTGACGGCCCGGCCGGCCGAACTCGACCGCTGGGCGTCCTTCCCGGGCGTCAGGGCCGCGCGAAGCGCCTGACCCCCACCGCCCGGCAGTTGGTGCGGGGGAGAGACGGAGGGACCCTGCCACGTCGGAGTGACCGCGCGGTCGAGCCGCACCGGCGCGCGGGAGCGTTGGCCTAGGGTGGCGGCGATGATTACCACGATCGTGTTCGACATCGGCGAGACCCTGATTTCCGACGCGCGGCACTGGGCGGGCTGGGCGGACTGGCTGGGCGTCCCGGCCCACACCGTCTCCGCGCTGGTGGGAGCCGTCGTCGCCGACGGCCGCGACGACGGCGACGCGCTGCGGCTGATGACACCCGGCCTCGACATCCCCGCCGCGTACGCCGCCCGCGAGGCCGCCGGGCGGGGCGAGTACCTGGACGAGACGGACCTCTACCCGGACGTGCGTCCCGCGCTGGCCCGGCTGCGCGAGCACGGCATCAAGGTGCTCGCGGCCGGGAACCAGACCGCCCGCATGGGCGAGTTGCTGCGCGGCCTCGACCTGCCGCTCGACCGGATCGCGACCTCCGCCGAGTGGGCGGTCGCCAAACCGAGCCCCGGCTTCTTCGCGAAGGTCACCGAAACGGCGGCGGCCGAACCCGGGCAGATCCTCTACGTCGGCGACCACCCGTACAACGACGTCTTCCCCGCCCGGCAGGCCGGACTGCGCACCGCACACCTGCGCCGCGGCCCCTGGGGCCACCTGTGGGCCGACGACCCCGAGGTGTCCGCCGCCGCGGACTGGCGGATCGCCTCGCTCACCGAACTGGTCGCGATCACCGCCCGCTGAACGGGCCCGCCGGCCCCGGGGTGAACGCCGGGCTACGGCCGGGCCGCCGGGAACCGGCTGACGGGGCGTCGGCCCTGATGCGCCGGCCGCGCCGACCCCGCCCGGCGGACCGGGGCGGGCCGCCAGGTGCGCAGGCGGAGGCTGTTGGCGACGACCAGCACGGAGCTGGCGGACATCGCGACGGCGGCGACCATCGGATCGAGCCAGCCGGTCGCCGCGAGCGGGACGGTGACGAGGTTGTAGGCGAAGGCCCAGGCGAGGTTGGCGCGGATGGTGGCCATCGTGCGGCGGGCGAGCCGTACGGCGTCGGCGACCGCGCCGATGTCACCGCGGACGAGCGTGACATCGGACGCCGCCGCGGCGGCGTCCGTACCGGTGCCCATGGCGATGCCGAGGTCGGCGGCGGCAAGGGCCGCGGCGTCGTTGACACCGTCGCCGAGTACGGCGACCCGGCGTCCCCGGGCGCGCAGTTCCGCCACCAGGGCGGCCTTGCCCGCGGGGGTGAGCCCGGTGTGGACGTCGTCGATGCCGAGGCCGGCGGCGACCGCCTCGGCCGGGGCCGGCCGGTCACCGGTGGCCAGCACGGGCCGTACGCCCAGACGGCGCAGGTGGTCCACGGCGCGGTAGGCGTCACTGCGGAGCGGGTCGCCGAGGGCGACGATCGCCTCCGGCACACCGTCGACAGTGACCTGCACACAGGTGTGGGCCCGGGCGTTGGCCGTACGGATCGCCTCGGCGAGTACGCCGGTCAGGTCGCGGCCGGGTGTGCCGACCTCGACCCGGCGCCCGCCGACGAGCCCGCTCACACCGAGACCCGCGGTGGCCCGGAAACCCACGACCTCGGGGAGGTCGTTCGTCACCGCCGCGTCCGCACCCACGGCATTCGGACCGGCAGCCTGCGTGCCTGCCGCGTCCGTACCGACGGCGTCTGTACGTGCCGTGTTCGTACCGACGGCCTGCGGTCCCGCCGTGTTCGTGCCCGCCCCGCTCGTACCGACGGTATCCGCGCTGACCGTCTCCGCGCCGGGCGTCGCGGGGGCGGGCGTCGCGCGGGCGTGTGTCGCGATCGCACGGCCGAGCGGGTGTTCCGAGCCCTGCTCCACCGCGCCCGCCAGCCGCAGCGCCGCGTCTGGGCCGAGGCCGCCGGGGCGGGCGGTCAGTGCCGTGACGGACATCCGCCCCGTCGTCAGTGTGCCGGTCTTGTCGAGGACGACGGTGTCGATGACGCGCAGCGACTCCAGGGCGCGGGCGCCGGAGACGAGGACCCCGAGACGCGCGCCGCGGCCGGTCGCCGCCAACAGCGCGGTGGGCGTGGCCAGTCCGAGGGCGCAGGGGCAGGCCACGACCAGGACGGCGACGGCGGCGGTGACCGCCGCCTCGGGAGCGGCACCGGCGCCGAGCCAGAAGCCGAGCACGGTGACGGCCACGGCCAGCACGGCCGGGACGAAGATCCCGGCCACGGTGTCGGCCAGCCTCTGGGCGCTCGCCTTCTCGGTCTGGGCGTCGGTCACCATCCGGCTGATCCGGGCGAGTTGGGTGTCCGCGCCGACCGCGGTGGCACGCACGTGCAGCAGACCGCCCGCGTTGACGGCGCCGCCGACCGCGGGCGCGTCCGGTCCGACCTCGACCGGCTCGCTCTCGCCGGTCACCAGCGACAGATCGAGCGCGGACGCGCCGTCGACGACGACGCCGTCGGTCGCGACGCGCTCGCCCGGCCGTACGGTGAACACGTCACCGACCCCCAGCCGGGCGAGCGGGACGAGCCTTTCCGTGCCGTCGGCGGCGCGCAGCGCGACCTCGGAGACGGTGAGCCGGGCGAGCGCCCGCAGCGCCTCACCGGTGCCGCGCCGGGCCCGCGCCTCCAGGAAGCGGCCGGCCAGCACCGCGAGCGGGACGCTGACCGCGCCCTCCAGATAGACAGGGGTGCCGCGGCCGAGCATCGGCAGCAGGGAGAACGGCATGCGGTAGTCGGCGGAACCCGCGCCGCCGAGGAACAGGGCGTAGCAGGACCAGCCGAAGGACGCCGCCACACCCAGCGAGACCAGGGTGTCCATGGTGGCGGTGGCGTGCCGCAGACCGCGCAAGGCCCGTACGTGGAAGGGCCACGCTCCCCAGGTGGCCACCGGCACGGCGAGCGCGAAGCAGTACCACTGCCAGGACGCGAACTGCCAGGACGGCACCATCGACAGCGCCAGCACCGGCAGCGCGAGGACGGCCACGGCGAGCAGCCGCAGCAGCGCCCGCCGGTCGTCCTCCCCGGAGGAGTCCGGCTCGGGATCGGTGGCGGGAAGGCCGGCGCCGTATCCGGCGGCCTCGACGGCCGCGACCAGTTTGCCCGGGGAACAGGTGACGGGGTGGGTGACGCGTGCGGTGGAGGTGGCCAGGTTCACGGTCGCGGTCACACCGTCGAGCCGGGCCAGCTTCTTCTCCACCCGGCTCACGCAGGCGGCGCACGTCATGCCCGTCACCGTCAGGTCGGTGACGGTGGTGTCGGTCACCGATGCCGCGTCGCCGGCGGCGTGCGGCGCGTCGATCGTCGTCCTCATCACATGCCGTCCATGCCGTGCGTGCCGCTTCCGCCACCGTTGGCGGGAACGCCGGTACGGGCAGGGTGCATACGGGGATCGACCGGTCCGACGCTCGACCCGGCGGCGTACGCGACCGCGAAGGCGGCCAGGAGCAGCAGCAGGAAAGCGGCGACGATCACCGGCGGTGCCGGCCGGAAGCGGGTCGGCGGACCGGCGGCGGCGGAAACGGACATGGGTGGCTCCAAAGCTGAGTACGGAAGAGGGAAGCGGGACGAGGGGCGCGGGTCAGCCGCCAAGTGGAACGACCACGGCGCGGGCCCGTACGGTGCCGCCGCCCGCGAAGCGCAGGTCGAAGTCGACGGTCCGCCCCGGGGTCAGCCAGCTCGCGGCGGGAAGCATGAGGTCGCCGCCCGACGGCGTCATCGCGTATGTGCCACCGGCCGGTACGGGGATACCGGCGGACCTGACCATCCGTCCGGCGCCGTCCGCCACGGCGGTGCGGGCGATCATGACCGGTCCCAACTGCGGTGAGCCGACCGACACAAGGGTGTCGTCGGTGCCGCCGGTGTTGCGCAGCGTGAAGAAGGCGGCGGTGTGCTCGGGGTTGGTCGGCGCGAGGATCCGCCCGCCGGAGACCGTGATCCGGGCCGGCGGGGTGCCCGCCGCGCCGGAGGAGGCGTAGAGCAGCAGGCCGAACAGGGTCACCGCGACGGCCGCGACGGGGACGAGGGCGGTGCGCAGCCGGGCGAAAGGCCGGGGCGTACGGGACGGGTCGCTCGGGACTTCGGCGCCGGACCGGCCGGCGGAATCGTGCTTCACGTCAGCAGTAGTCGCGACCGGGCGGCGGCGAGTTCCCGCGCGTCCGGGGGATTTCACGTCCCGATTCCCGCCGCCGCGCCCCGGGAACTCGCCGGACGGGCGCCCCGACTACTGGTCCGGCGGCACAAGCGCCGACGAGTGAGAGAAACGGTGACACGACGATGCGTGCGCGTGGCGGGTACGGGGTGGCGGTGGCCCTCATCGGGCTGCTGGCGGCGGGCTGTTCGGACGGCGGCGACAGCGGCGGCAAGGACGGCAGCGACAGCGGGGACCGTACGGCTGCCGCCGCGACGAACGCCTCCGCCCCGGGTTTCCCCGTGACGGTGAGCGACTGCGCCGGGAAGAGGACGACCTTCACCTCGCCGCCGAAGGCGATCGTCACCAGCAACGCCTCCGGCCTCGAACTGCTGCTGCGGCTCGGCGCGGGGGACAAGGTCATCGGCACCGGCTTCCCGCCGGGCAGGGGCGCGATGCCCGCCCCGTACGACGCGCGGGCGCGGCGGGTGCCGGTGCTCGGCAAGGCGGTCGTGCCCAAGGAGAAGCTGCTCGGCTCCGGGGCGGACGTCTACATCGACACTTTCGCGTCGATGGGCGGCATGGGCGACGCCCCGACGGAGGCGGAATACCGGGCCGCGGGCATCAAGCACCTCTACCTCAAGTCCACCGCCTGCGCCGCCATGAGCAAGGCACCGCTGACCGACCTCACGGCGGTGGAGGCCGACGTCACGACCTTCGGCGCCGTCACCGGCACCTCGGCCAGGGCCGCGGAACTGGTCGACGGCATGCGCCGTACGGTCGGCGCCGTCACCAGGGCGATCGCCGACGTGCCGGAATCCGAGCGGCCCACGTACTTCTTCTTCGACTACGACGCGGGAACCGAGCAGCCGACCGCCGTCTGCGACCGGCAGGTCGCCAATGCGGTGATCACCCTGGCCGGGGCGCGCAATGTGTTCTCCGACTGCCACGGCGGCTTCCAGCAGGTCGGCTGGGAGGACGTCATCGCCCGTGACCCCGACTGGATCCAGCTCGGCGTGCGCAATCACGGCAGTCCGGCGGCGGACGCGAAGGCGTTCGACGCGGCCGAGACCTGGCTGACCTCGAATCCCGCCACCAAGGGCCTGAAGGCCGTCCGGGAGAAGCACTTCCTGCGGATCGGCTCCGAGCGGACCACCATCGCGGGTGTCGGGGACGCCGACACCGTGCGGGAGATCGCCCGCACCCTTTATCCCGGCAAGGTCTCCTGAATGGCGCTGCTCTCCGCCCGGCGCCCGCGGAAACCCGGGCGGCAGGGGCCGGCCGGCCCGCCCGGCCGCGCCGCCCGGCTCCGGTCGCCCGGTGTCCTCGCGGTCCTCCTCGTCGTCGCGCTGCTGGCCGCGCTCACCGCTGCGGTCTCCTTCGGCTCGACGTCGATCCCGCCGCAGGAGGTCTGGTCGGTGGTCGGCCGCCGGATCGCCGGGCGGGCGCCCAGGCCCGGCACCGACGACCTGATCGTGTGGCAGCTGCGGGTGCCGCGGGCGCTGCTCGCCGCGCTGGTGGGCGCCGGCCTCGGCGTCGTCGGCGCCGGTGTGCAGGCACTGGTGCGCAATCCGCTGGCCGACCCGTATCTGCTCGGGGTGTCCAACGGAGCCACGCTCGGCGCGGTCGCCGCGATCGTGCTGGGCGCGGGCGGCGGCGGGCTGCTCGGCCTCGGCCTCTCGGGCGCCGCCTTCGCGGGCGCGCTCGGCAGCTTTCTGCTGGTGTGGCTGGCCGCCCGGCGCGGCGGCGGATTCTCGCCGCTGCGGCTGGTGCTCGCGGGCGTCGCGATCGGGCAGTTCCTGTCCGGCCTGACCAGCTGTCTGGTGCTCCGGGCCGGTGACGAACAGCAGACCAGGGGCGTGCTGTTCTGGCTCATGGGCAGCCTCGGCGGCGCCACCTGGGACCTGCTGGTGGTGCCCTCGGTCGTCGTACCGGCCGGGCTCGTCCTGCTGCTGGCCCGGGCCCGCGCCCTGAACGCCCTCGCCGCCGGCGACGAGACGGCCGCCGCCCTCGGCGTCGCCGTCGGACGGCTGCGCCGCGAACTCTTCCTCGTCACCAGCCTGTTGACCGGGGTGCTGGTGGCCGTCTCCGGCGCGATCGGCTTTGTCGGGCTGATGGTGCCGCACGTGTGCCGGCTGCTCGTCGGCGGCGACCACCGCAGGCTGCTGCCGCTGTCGGCGCTGACCGGCGCGGTGCTGCTCGTCGTGGTCGACCTGATCTGCCGTACGGCCGTCGACACCCAGGAACTGCCGGCGGGTGTCGTCACCTCACTGCTCGGCGCCCCCGCACTGCTCCTTCTGCTCGACCGACGCCTGGAGCGCCCATGACCGCGAAGCCGCCAACACCCCGCGCCGTCAAGCATGTCCAGGCCCCCGGCGGGCACCCGGCCCGCGTCGAGATACGGGACCTGCGGGTCGCCTACGCCGGCCGGGACGTCGTCTCCGGGGTGCGTCTGCTGGCCCGCGACGGCGAGATCGTCGGCCTCGTCGGACCGAACGGCAGCGGCAAGTCGTCGGTGCTGCGCTGCGTCTACCGCCATCTGCGCCCGTCCGGCGGCACCGTCCTGCTCGACGGTACGGAGCTGGCCGCGCTCTCCCCGGCCGAGTCCGCGCGGCGGGTCGCCGCCCTGCCCCAAGAGCGGGGTGGTGGCAGCGAGTTGTCCGTACGGGACGTGGTGGCGATGGGCCGCGTCCCGCACCAGCGGGCCTTCGCCGCCGAGAACACCGCCGACCGCGCCGCCGTCGATGACGCCCTGGCCAGGACGTCCCTGACCGCGCTGGCGGGTCGGCGATTCGACGCCCTGTCCGGCGGCGAGCGCCAACGCGTCCTGCTGGCCCGCGCGTTCGCCCAGCGGGCCCGGGTGCTCGTCCTCGACGAACCCACCAACCACCTGGACCTGCGGCACCAGACGGAAGTGCTCGCGCTGCTGCGCGCCGAGCGCCGTACCACCCTCATCTGCCTGCACGACCTCAACGCCGCGGCCGCGCTCTGCGACCGCCTCCACGTCCTCCACCGGGGCGCGGTCGTCGCCTCGGGCGCCCCGCGCGAGGTGCTCACCCCCGGTCTGCTGGCCGAGGTCTTCGGCATCCGCGCGGTTGTGGTCGAGCACCCGCTCACCGGCGGCCCGCTGATCGCGATGGACCACACGGCCGCCCCGGCACACCGCGAGCGCGGCCGGGACGGGGCGGACCGCGGGGCCCCGGCCTGACGGGTCAGGCGATCGCGTCGAAGCGGCCCGACTTCGCCTCGTCCACCAGGGACGAGAACTGGTCGGCGCTCATCCGCACCTGCTGCCCGAAGTCGTCGGTGATCACCACGCGCTGCTCGACGGGGGCGGCGGGGTCGACGTAGAGCTGGGGGCAACCGCAGTCGCACTTGCCGCAGAAGGTCGCCAGGGGTTCCAGGGACGTGAGGTCGGTCATGGTGTCCGTTCCTTCCGGATCGGGGTCCGTCCGGCGACGCGGGCGCCGCCGCTCCAGAACGGGAATACCCCGCGCGTCCGCGGCCACGCGGGCACCCGACACCCGGCGGAAGCGTGCCCGGCGCGGGTCACGCGGCGCTGTGCCCCGCGTGCTTCCGCCTCTCACGCAACGCGGGAACTTCCGGCACCGCCCGTCCGACTACTGAGGAAGAGGGCTGCCTCACCGCCCTGGCGGCACACGGGGGCGGCGGCCCGAGTACGGCCCGCCGCCCCCGTCGACGCGGCGCTCAGCCCGCCGCGCGCATCACCTCCTCCGGCCTCGTACGAGGCTCCTCCTCGGCCGCGCGCAGCATCGCGGCGATGTCGTCACGGGCCCGTGCGACCCGGGACCGTACGGTCCCGATCGGGCAGCCGGTCAGCGCGGCGGCCTCGGCGTACGGCAGTCCGACGAGCTGGGTGAGTACGAACGCCGTGCGGCGCCCTTCTTCCAGCGCGCCCAGCAGGTCGAACAGGGCCACGCCCTCCTCGAAACCGGGCGCCGGTTCCGGCGCCTTGCGCTCTGCCAGTTCCAGCCAGTGGCCGCCGGACAGCCGCGGCCTGGCCGCGTCGTACCGGTAGCGGTCGACGACCACCCGGCGGGCGATCGACAGCAGCCACGTACGGGCGCACGAACGCCCGGCGAAGCGCGGCAGGCCGACCAGCGCCCGCAGATACGTCTCCTGGGTCAGGTCGTCCGCGCCCGGGACGTCGGCGGTCAGATGGGCGACGAAGCGGCGGACGTCGCCGTGCGTCGCCCGGACGAAGCGTTCGGCCGCGTCCTCGTCACCGCCGCCCGCGGCGATCGCCCAGGCGGTCACCTGGGAGTCGTCGCGCACGGCGGCAAGGAGCTGCCGCCGGGGTCCCCGGGCAGGGGATGTCAGCGTCATCGTGGGTCCTCCACTTGTGCGGGACCGTGTGTACGGCCCCGCCGACGGGCGGCTCCGCGCGGGCACGCCGGGCCGGCGGACCGGCCGCGGTCCCGTGCGGAAGCCGGGGAAGGAGTCCGGCACGCGGGACGGGAGGTCCCGGGCGTGCCAGCGCCGCGCCCGTCGGGACGGCGGCGCACCGCGGCGGCCCTCGTACGGATGCGGAGGGGCGTCGCGGGACCGGTCGGCGTTTGGACGGGCGCCAGTCAGAGCGGAGCGATGACGCGCGGCGGCCCGCGCCGTACCACGGCGTGCCGCAGCCGGACCCTGGCCGGGCGGCGGACGGGCCGTCCGGCCGCATGAGGCGCCGCAGGTGGGCGCGACGGAAGGACGACCGCCTTGCGCAGCCTGCGGGCCCGCCGCACCGGCCGGGTCAGGAAGGCCGCGAGCGCCCGGCCGAGCCGGCGCAGCGCGACCTCGCCGCGCCACAGCCACAGCCCGCTGAGGACGGCGACGACCGCGTGGGCGCCGAGCATGGCGGGCGACCACTCGTGCGCGGCCATCGGGTGCCCGCCGGACCCCGGCATCGACGCCATCGATGTCATGGCACTCATCGCGTGGCCCGGATGCGCCATGACCGGCCCGGACATGCCGTCGGGGCCGGCACCCATGTCACCGGACCGGGACGCGGGCAGCATCTGGCCGAGCATGAACAGGCAGTGCAGCGCGCCCTGTACGGTCACGGCCGCCCCAGTCAGCGCCCGGGCGCCGCGCTCCCGGCCGGTGAACCACCAGGCGCCCGCGGTGACGCACCCGAACGCGTACAACAGCGTCCACGCCGGGACGCCGGAACCGGACGTGACCGCGTGCCCCAGCCCGCTCACCACGACGCACATCGCCGAACGCGCCAGGCGCAGTCCACGGGCCGGGGTCATGCCGTCATCGTGCCAGCCGTGCCCCGCACTTCACCCGGCGGGGCACGGCGACATCACCCGAACCGGGCCATGGCGTCGGTCCTCGCGCCGGCCGCGTCCGGGCGCGCGGACCCGTACGGCGGCGCATGTGCGTACGGATGAGGCCGCCTACCCAAGCGCCACCGCGATCCCTACCGTGGACGGTGCGGTGTGCCGCACTCGTGGGGTGGTCGAGGGGGGAGCGGTGGAAGCGGAGTTGGCAGCTCTGGTGTCGTCGGGGGCGACGACGGTGGTGGCGTTGATGGCTTCGGACGCCTGGACCCAGGTGCGGGACCGAGTGGCCGCGTTCTTCGGGCGCGGCGAGACCACGGCCGCCACCGCTGAACTGCAGCGCTCGCAGGACGACTTGCTGGCCGCACGCGCCGAGGGCGACGAGGCCGCGGCCAGCGGCGACATCGAGGCGGCGTGGCGCTCGCGGCTGCGCTCGGTGCTCCGTGCGGACCCGGCCGCGGCGGACGAACTGCGCCGCCTGCTCGACGAACTCGCGCCCGCGCTCGACGGGCGGACCGTCGTGGTCCACAACTCCGTGAGCGGGGGTGTCCAGCACGGCCCTGTGGTCCAGGGCCAGAATTTCTCCGACCTGACCATTTCTTCCACTTCCTCCACTTCCTCCACCGGCACCGCCGAGGATCCCGAGTGACGGGGCCCACGGATCCCCTTCCCGGCCCTGTGCGAGGAGGCGACATGAGTGGCGGCAGCGTCGGCTACCGGGACCGCTGGATCGAGTGCGGGCCCGACGCGTTGCGGATCCGCGGCTACTACTTTCCGTGGGGCACCAAGACGATCCCGTACGCGTCGATCCGCGGTGTCCGGCGGGTGAGGATGGGCCCGCTGACCGGACAGGCCCGGATCTGGGGCACGGGCAACGTCCGTTACTGGGCGGGGCTGGACCCGAAACGGCTGTCGAAGACGCAGGGGATCGTGTTGGACACCGGGAAATACGTCCACCCGTTCATCACGCCCGACGATCCGGCGGCGGTGGAGGACATCGTCCGGGAGCGGTCGGGAGCCGTGGACGACGGCGCGGCATAGGCCGCCGGCGCCGGGGCCGGGCAGTACGGGGCGGACTCAGCCGAGGGCGGTCGCCGGCAGGGGGTCGGGCGCGCCCGGTCCGGCCGCGGCCGCCGGGGCCGGCGGGGGAGGGGCCCAGCCGAAGTCGCCGGTGGCGGCGGCGATCAGTGCTGCCGCGGCGGCGCGCGATGCGACGGCCACGGAGGGGTCGTGGTCCATCGCGGCGGCCACGGTCGCGCCGTCGTAGAGCAGTTGGAGCTGCCGGGCCAGCGCCTCCGGGTCGGCGGCGCCCGCCTCGTCGGCGAGGCGGGCGAACAACTCCCGCAGCCAGGCGCGGTAGTTGTCGGCGGCCTCCGCCACGAGGCTGCCGGGACTGGTCTCGGCGCTGGCCCGGATGAACGCGCAGCCGTGGAAGGCGGGCTTGCCGAATTGCGCGCCCTGCGACTCGAAGACGGCGAGCATCTGCTCGCGCGGCGTGGCACGGCCCTCGACGGCGCGGACGAGCCGCGCGGTGACTCCGGCATGGCGATGGTCGAGGTAGGCCCGGATGAGCTGTTCCTTGCCGCCGAAGGTGTTGTAGAGCGACGCCTTGGCGACCCCCGCGTGCTCGATGACCCGGTCGATGCCGACGCTCTGCACGCCTTCGGCGTAGAAGAGTTCGTTCGCCGCCGCGAGCAGCCGCTCGCGCGCCGACGGCTTCGTCGTGCTCCGGGCAGTCACCATGACCGTCACCCCTTCAGACAGATCTGTCCAGATTACGCCTCGGCCGTACGGCGGCCTGGTCAGCCCCGCTGCCCGGCCCGGCCCGCCGTCCGGCTGGTCAGGTGTTCCCGCCGAGCAGCTCACCGCGCCGCGCACCCCGGCCGGGCCCGCCCCGCAGCAGTCCGGCGAGCGCGACCGCCGCGAGGGCGATCACGGCGGCGCCGTACTCCTCGGCGGTGGCGGTCAGTCCGCCGGCGTGCACGACGAGGAAGCCGGCCGCCACGGCGGGCACACCCATGCCGAGGTAGGAGACGACGAAGAGCAGCGACAGCACCCCGGAACTCTCGTGGGGCTTGGCCAGCGGCAGCACCGTACGGATGCCGCCCTGGAATCCGCTGCCGAAGCCGATCCCCGCGACGGCCGTGCCGAGGAAGAAGCCGGTGGCCGACGCGCCGCGGATCGAGGCCAGCGTGACCGCCACCCCGGCGATCAGGGCGACGATCCCGGTGAGCATGACCGTGCGCGCCGCCGCGTGCCGCAGCGCCAGGACCGACAGCGCCGCGACCCCGGCGAGCACGAACAGGCTGAGGCCGCCGAAGACCACGGACGTGGAACCGGTCAACTGCCGGGCGAGGGACGGGCCGAGGGAACCGTAGAGACCGGCGAGCGCCCAGACGGCGAAGAGCACGGGGGTCGCCACGAGAACCGGACGCCGTACCGTGCGCGGCAGCGCGATCTCCGGGACGAGGCTGGCGGCGGCGCCGGGCTTGCGGGTGACCGTCTCCGCGATGAGGGCGACGGCCACGGCCTGGAGGACGAAGACGCCGAGCAGCGCGAGGTAGATCAGATGCGTCGGCGCGGGCAGGAACTGGACGACCAGGCCCGAGACGAGCGCGCCGGTCGCCGTGCCGATGCCGGGGACGACGGCGTTGGTGATCGTGCCGCGCGGGCGGTCGATGTCCATCATCCCGGCACCGATCGCACCGAGCGCGGCACCGGTCGACAGCCCTTGGACGACGCGGGCGACCAACAGGGCCGGGACACCTTCGGCGGTGGCGAACACGACCATGGAGGCCGCCTGCGCGGCGAGCGCCACCAGCAGCACGGGACGCCGTCCGACGTGGTCGGACAGCTTGCCCAGGGTGAGCAGGCCGAGCAGCACCGCGACCGCGTAGACACCGAAGACGACGGTGGTGGTGATCGGGGTGAAGCCCCATTCGGCCTGGTAGACGGCGTAGAGCGGGGTCGGTGCGCTGGAGGCGGCGAGGAAGGAGACGGTGACGGAGGCCAGCACATAGAGCGCGACGCGCGGCGGCAGCCGTCGCGCCCCATGGCGACGGCTCGCGGACGGCGGCGCCGGGGTGGCGGTGGCGGTCCGTGATGCGGGGGCGACCGAGAGATGCGTCATGGTCAGGTCCGTCCGACGATTGAGTAGACCGGTCTGTCTGGTCGTGGAGCAGATTAGACAGACCGGTCTACTCACGTCAAGTCGGGTCGCGTCGAGCCGGGCCATGTCGGGCCGGGGTGTGTCAGGTCAAGCCGGGTCGAGCCGCGTCAGGCGGGTGGTGCGGACGGCCAGCTGGACCGCTCGGCGGCGGCGGTCCAGGTGAGTTCCTTGAGTTCCATGCGGGCGGCCGGGGCCGTGCCCGGCAGTGACGCCCAGTACGGATGGGTGGAGATCCGGACGGAGAGCCTTTGCAGGCGGCGCCGGAGCACGGTGGTCTGCGTGCCGGCCGGCGCGTCGGCGAGCAGGCGGTAGGTGACGTACCAGTCGCGCTGCGCCTCGATGAGATCAGCGGGGAAGTCGTGCTGCTTCATGCGGGCAATCCTGGCACGTGTTCGAATATTTGTGCGAGTCCCCGAAAGGGTGGTCGTCTGTGGCGTACGTCGCCCGGGCCGTCGAGGGTGCCGTTTTCACGGAGGCGCGGCGGGTAACCGCCCTCCTGGAGCCGAGAAGGGGCCGTAGAGGGACAATTGCCATGATTGTCGGCGTTTCGCGGTACGGCGCCGCGGCTCGGACGCCATCACCCGCCTCGCGAGGAGGACCGGACATGGAGGAGACCACCAAGGCGCAGGGCTCGACCGTCTACGACCCGGCGGCGGAGACGCCGTCGGACGCCCCGGCGGCCACTGCGGCGGACGTCCCGCCCGGGACGGGCGACCGGCCCCGCGGGCCGCACAACATCCAGAACCACTCGACCGAGTTCGACGCGTCGATCCGTGCCGCCGAGCACGACGCCGCGGTGGCCGACCGGGCCCGCTTCCACGGCGTGTCGCTGTCCCTGATGGACTCCGGCACCGCGGTGCACGACATGATCCAGACGGTGTTCAACAAGGAGAGCACCGCCCCGGCCGACCTGCGGCCGATCGCGGCGGCGTTCCGGCGGCACTGCGCCGCCAAGGAGGCCACCGTCGGCCGCACCCTGGAGTCCCGTTCGTCGGTCGCGCAGGCGGTCCGCCGCGACCGCGAGGAAGGCGTCGAACTCCTGGCACTGCTCGACCGCGCCATCGCGTCGCCCGGCCTGGAGGGCACCCGGCCGCTCACCGTCAACGGCGTCCTCGCCGACATCGACCAGTACCTCGGCCACGAACAGCGCGATCTCGTCCCGCTGATCGAACGCGAACTCCCGGTCTCCCAGAGCGACCGCCTCGCCACCGCCTTCCGCGCCTGACCCCCGGTCACCCCAGGCCAGGGGGACGGCCGCGGAAGCCCCGTCAGCCGAGTACGAAGGGAAGCCGCGCGGCGTCCCCGCCCAGCGCCGCGCGCTCCCGCTCGCTGGGCGCGCGCCGCCCCGTCCCGACCAGCAGCGCGTCCCGGTCGGTGAAGGACGCGGGGAAGACCGCCCCGGCGATCCGCTCCAGCGCGGCGCGCGCCGCCGCGAGCGCCTGGTCCGACGGACCTGCGCCTTGCGGAGCGGCTCCCGGCGCCGCGGGCGCCGACGGCAGGTGCGCGATCAGATCCAGATGATGCAGCGTCCACTCCAGGACGTACGCCGACAGATAGTCGCCCACCGTCAGCACCTCGTCCTTGGTGCCGACCCGCGCCGCCGGATCCGCCAGCACCGCGGCCCGGCCCGCCGCCGAGCCCACGTCGTCCAGGTGGAACGCGAGCAGCGCCGGATCGCCGTACGCCGCCGCCAGCCGCGGGATCAGCGCGTCCAGCGGATCTTCCCCGGTCGGCGGCTCGACCAACTGCCAGTACGTATCGGCATTCACGGTCGGCTCCGACTCGGCAGGCGTCGCCAGTGTGATCAGCACGTCCTGCGCGTCGATCACCAGATGGCACACCAAATCTCGCACGAGCCAGCCCTTGCACCCCGACGGCCGCGCGTAGTCCTCGTCGGCCAGATCCGCGACGGCCGCCCGCAGCGCGGTCCATGTGTGCGAGAAGAGATCCACCCGGGCACCGTATGCCGGGTCGCCGCGGCGGACAAACACATTGTCACCCTCCGGCTCCGTCGCGGAGCAGCGCGAGCACGGCCCGCTCCACCGCGCCCTGGGCGGCCGGACGGCCGAAGTCCGTCCCCTCGCCGAGCCGATCGAGATCGGCCGCGACCGTGCGTCCCTCCTCGAAGAGTTCGATCACCCGCGGGTCGATGTACGAGGCCCGGCAGACGGCCGGTGTGTTGCCCAGGTAGTGGCTGACCTCCTGAACGGCGCGGGCCACCGCCTTGCGGCGTCCGCGTGGCGACATGCCCGCCACGGGCCAGGACACCGCCAGCGCGACCGCGGCCAGCACGGTGGCGTGCCACGTCCTGAAGTCCTTGGCCGTGATGTCGGCGCCCGAGAAGTCCCGCAGGCACGCGTTGAGCGCCGCGCTGTCCACGGTGTGCCAGGCGCGGCCCTCCCAGTAAGCGAACAATTCTTCGCCGCCTTCCGAGCGCCGCAGAAGCGCACGGACCGCGGCGCAGGTCTGCTCGTCCGCGACGGCCCGCACGATGTGCTTGGCGCCCTTGGCCGGATAGCTGAACCGCACCTCGCCACGGCGGCACTCGGTGTGTTCGCGCAGCATCGTGGTCAGCCCGTAAGTGCCGTTGTCGCGGGTGTAGCCGGCGCTGCCGACCCGGAAGAAGCCCAGATCGAGCAGGCGTACCGCACACGACAGCACCCGGCCGCGGGTGAGGCCGCGCTCCCGCAGCCCCGCCTCCGCACGTTCGCGCAACCGCGGGAGCGCCGCCGCGACCTCGCGGACGTGCGTGTGCTTGGCCTGCTCCTGCCGGGCCCGGAAGTCGGGATGGTAGAGATACTGCCGACGGCCCGCCGCGTCCGTACCGACCGCCTGGAGGTGCCCGTTGGGCCACGGGCAGATCCAGACGTCCGTCCACGCGGGCGGGATCACCAGATCCTTCACCCGCTGCTTGCGTTCCGCGTCGAGTGGGCGGCCGTCTTGGTCGAGATAGCGGAAGCCCCGCCCGTGCCTGACCCTCCGCCAACCCGGCCGGTGCCGGTCACTCGTCCGCAGCCGCATGGGCGTGCCGACCGCCGCTGTCAGACGGCCGGTGCGAAGCGGTCCCAGGCGCGGTGCTCGGAGAGCAGCAGGCCGACCTCTTCGACTACGGCGACGGCGCCGTCGCCGGTCGCCACCGCGGGCGCGGTGAGGTCGATCCCCGCCGCCCGCAGCGCGGCCGTACCGCCGCCCCACGCGCCCAGTGCCTTGCCGTGCCGGTACGCCTCGGTGAGCAGCAGCGCGACACGCGGATCGAGATCCGTTGCGGCGGCCACCTCCTCGTCGGCCTTCGCGTCCCGGGCGCCCAGGGCGTCCGCCGCGGGCGCCGGCGCGCCCGCCACCACGACGGCGTCCAGTTCGGTGGACCGGACGGCGGCGAACGAGCGCTGTACGGTGACGGATTCTCCGTCCGGGTCGAGCGTGCCGCCCGTCGGGGCGATGACCAGCGGCACCATGCCGGCGTCGAGCACTGCCGCGCGGACCGCCCGTACACCGTCCAGATCGTCCGCGCCGCCGGTGACGATGCCGACGACCCGGCCGTCCAGCGGCCAGCGGCGGCCGAGTTGGGACAGGGCGGGGCTCGGCCGCGGGTCGGTGAGCGCGGTCTCCGGCTCCGGCACCGGCAGGCCGAGACCGGTCGCGACCTGCGCGCACAGCCCGCCGTCGATATTGGCGAGCACCTTCAACGCGCGTTCCTTAACCGCCTGTTCATAGCACTTGCCCAGCTCGAAGGTGTACGCGGCGATGATGTGCTCGCGTTCGGTGGGCGTCATGCTGAGCCAGAACAGCCGGGGCTGGCTGAAGTGGTCGTCGAAGGACGCCGCCGCGTCGCGCACCTTGCGGCCCGCCGGCACCTCGGCCGGGACCTCGATGTACGCGCCGGTGTCCGCACCCGCCATGAACGGGCAGCCGCCGTCAAGGGAGTTGGGCCGGTAGGGGGCCACCCCGCTGTGCACGGCCGTCTGGTGCATGCCGTCACGCAGCATGTCGTTGACCGGCGCGTGGGTGCGGTTGATCGGCAGCTGACCGAAGTTGGGGCCGCCGAGCCGGGTGATCTGGGTGTCCACGTACGAGAAGAGGCGGCCTTGCAGCAGCGGGTCGTTGGTGACGTCGATGCCCGGTACGAGATGCCCGACGTGAAAGGCGACCTGCTCGGTCTCGGCGAAGTAGTTCGACGGATTCGCGTTCAGCGTGAGCATGCCGACCGGATGGACGGGGGCCAGCTCCTCCGGCACGATCTTGGTCGGGTCCAGCAGGTCGATCCCTTCGAACATCTGCTCCTCGGTGTCGGGGAAGGTCTGCACCCCCAGCTCCCATTCCGGGAAGGCGCCGGACTCGATCGCGTCCGCCAGATCGCGGCGGTGGAAGTCCGGATCGGTGCCCGCGGTGATCTGCGCCTCCTCCCACACCAAGGAGTGGACGCCCAGCTTCGGCTTCCAGTGGAATTTCACCAGCGTGGTGGCGCCCTCGGCGTTGACCAGCCGGAAGGTGTGGACGCCGAAGCCCTCCATCATCCGGTAGGAGCGGGGGATGCCCCGGTCGGACATGTTCCACAGCGTGTGGTGGGTGGCCTCGGTGTGCAGGGTGACGAAGTCCCAGAACGTGTCGTGCGCGCTCTGCGCCTGCGGGATCTCCCGGTCCGGATGCGGCTTGCCGGCGTGGATAACGTCGGGGAACTTGATCGCGTCCTGGATGAAGAAGACCGGGATGTTGTTTCCGACCAGGTCGAAGACGCCCTCGGAGGTGTAGAACTTCGTCGCGAAACCGCGGGTGTCCCGGACGGTGTCGGCCGAGCCCCGCGAGCCGAGGACGGTGGAGAACCGTACGAAGACCGGTGTCCTGACGTCCTTGGCCAGGAACGCCGCCCTGGTGATCCCCTCAGCGGCGCCGTACCCCACGAAGACACCGTGGGCCGCCGCGCCCCGGGCGTGCACCACCCGCTCGGGGATCCGCTCGTGGTCGAAGTGGGTGATCTTCTCCCGCAGGTGATGGTCCTGGAGCAGCACCGGTCCGCGCGGTCCCGCCTTCAGCGAGTGGTCGGTGTCGTGCAGCCGCGCGCCCTGCGCGGTCGTCAGCCGGTCGCCGCTCTGCGCGACGTCCTGCTGCGGAGCGCCGGTGGGCGTGCCGGTCGGGCTGTACGTGTCGGGCCCGCGCTGGTCGGCCTTGGGAGGCAGCGGTCCCGCGGGGGCGGTCGGCTCCGCGACGGGTGCGGGCCGCGACGACGGCGCGCCAGGGATCTCGTTGCCCGGGTCGACGGCCTCCCGTACCGCGTCCACGGCCTTGTCGGCCGCCGCTGTCAGGGGGTTCTTCTTCTCACTCACCGGATCTCCGATCGGTAGCGGGTCGCTGCGGGAGCATGGCGACGCGCCGGGGCAGTATCGCGTCGTGGCCCGGGCAGGTGGCCCCTGCCCGCCCGGTCGTGACGCGGTGCCGGGGTACTCCCCGGCCGCCATGCCGAGACCGAGTACCCGGACGGCGGGCAGCGACACAGCTGCCGCACGAGAATCACTCGGCTGCGTGACACGCCCGAATCCGGGCAGGCGCATGGACGCCCGCACAAAACGGGCACGCCCCGGCGTGGCCCGCTGCCACCTGCGGCAACACCCGCGGCGACCGTGTGGCGGGCGCGGCGAGGGCCCAGGCGTACGGAGAGGAGCCGGCGATGACGAGGTGCGCGACATGACCGAACCGGAGTCCGCGGAGGACGGCGCGGTGCTGTTCGATGTGGACGGCACTTTGATGGACACCGTCTATCTGCACACCGTTTGCTGGTGGGAGGCGCTGCGCCAGCACGGCCACCAGGTCACGATGGCACGGATCCACCGCGGCATCGGGATGGGAAGCGACCATCTGCTGGACGCGCTGCTCGGTGATGACCACGACCACGACGAGGACGCGGACCTCAGCGCCGCGCACGACGCGCTCTACGGCCAGTTCTGGTCGCGGCTCGCGCCGCTGCCCGGTGCCTCGGAACTGCTGCGGGCCTGCGCCGGGCACGGCTGGAAGGTCGTCCTCGCCTCGTCGGCCAAGGGCCCGGAGGCCGAGGTGATGATCCGGGCGCTCGACGCCGGGGCGGCGATCACGGCCGTCACCACCGCCGACGACGTCTCGTCCAGCAAACCGGCCCCCGACCTCGTCCAGCAGGCGCTGGAGAAGGCGGGCGTCCCGGCCGGGCGCGCCGTCTTCGTCGGCGACGCGGCCTGGGACGCGAAGGCCGCCCGCAAGGCCGGCGTGCGCTGCCTCGGCGTGCTCACCGGCGGCTGGACCCGGCAGGAACTGACCGACGCGGGCGCCGAAGCCGTCTACGAATCCCCGGCCGAGCTGCTGGACCGCCTGGACGGGAGCGCCCTGGCCGCACCGCCCGGCCGCGACTGACGTGGCGCACGACCGACGTGACGCACCGCCCGGCCGCGACCGCCCCGGCCGGACCGCCCCGCCTCGGCTGACGTGACGCACCGCCCGGTCGGGACCGGCCGGGCGAATCACCCCAGATCACGGAGGACCCCATGACCCGCTACGGATACTTCCTCTCCTCGGAGGAATTCAGCCCGCCGGAACTGCTCGACCAGGCCCGCAGGGCGGAGGCGGCCGGCTTCCAGGGGCTCGCGATCTCCGACCACTTCCACCCGTGGAACGACGAACAGGGCGAGAGTTCCTTCGTCTGGTCGATGATCGGCGCCCTCTCGCAGGTGACGTCGCTGCCGGTGACCACCCTGGTGACCTGCCCGACCGTGCGGATCCACCCGGCGGTCAACGCGCAGGCCGCCGCGACCGCCGCCGTCCTGACCAACGGCGGATTCCGCTTCGGTATCGGCAGCGGAGAGGCGCTCAACGAACACGTCCTCGGCGACCCGTGGCCCGCCGCCGACCAGCGCCTGGAGATGCTGGAGGAGGCCGTCGAGGTGATGCGGAAGCTGTTCACCGGCCGGCAGATCACCCACCGGGGCCCGCACTACACGGTGGAGAACGCCCGGCTCTACACCCTCCCCGCCGAGCCGGTGCCGCTCTACGTCTCCGGCTTCGGGCCGAAGGCCGCCGAATTGGCCGGCCGGATCGGCGACGGCTTCGTCACCATGCAGCCCGACGCCGACCTGGTACGGGCCTTCCGCGACGGCGGAGGCACGGGCAAGCCCGTCGTCGGCGGCCTCAAGGTCTGCTGGGACACCGACCGGCAGCGCGCCGTCAAGACTGTGCACCGGCTGTGGCCCAATGAGCAACTCCCCGGCGAACTGGCCCAGATCCTGCCCACGCCCGAGCACTTCGAGCAGGCGAGCACCCTGGTCACCGAGGAGGCGATCGCCGACGCGGTCGTCTGCGGCGACGACGTGGACGCGCACGTCGGAGCCGTCACCGCGTACGCGCGGGCCGGTTTCGACGAGGTGTACGTCAATCAGATCGGCCCCGACCAGGAGCAGTTCTTCGGCTTCTACCGCTCCGAGGTGCTGCCCCGGCTCGCCGGCGGGCGGTAACGGCGGTCGGCGTCAGGACCGGGGCGCGGACGATCGCGCTACGGGTCAGACGATCTCCTTGGCCGACGTGACGACCACCCCGTACAGGTCGGCGATCGTCGCCAGCGCCCCGCGGTGTACCTGCTCGGCGGGCACGTCGGCGCCGGCCACCGGGAGCGAGCGCGTCGCGGTGGTGTCCGCGGCGACGGTGGGGCGGTTGCCGCGCAGGAAAGCGCCCTGCGCGGTGAAGGCGACGCACATGTGCGTCATCCAGCCCGCCACGATCACGTCCTGCCCTTCCGGCACATGGGTGCCGAGGTCGGTGCCGACGAAGGAGTCAGGGACCCGCTTGACCACGACGGGCTCGCCCTCGACCGGTGTGAGGTCCTGGTGGATGCGGCCGATCTCGGCGCTGATGTCGTACGGGGTCCCCTCGCCGCCGTCATTGATGACGTGCACCACCTTCGTACCGGCCGCGCGGGCCCGGGCCAGCAGATCGGCGGCCGCGTCCAGCGACGCGCGCCAGCCGTCCAGCTCCATCACGCCCCGCGTGTACGTGTTCTGGAAGTCGACCATGATCAGCGTCGCGTCGGCCAGCCTCGCCGGCGTCTGGTCGAATCCGTTGAGTTCGCGCAGCGTCGTCCTGGACATGCGTCTACCGCCTTTGCTTGTCGGAGCGGACCGGAGCCTCGTGTGCCCGGTCGCTTGCAACGCTAGGCGGCGCGCTGTGATGTCGGCAATGACAGCTAACATGCAGATACCGACATCCGGCAAGGCGGCCGGCAAGAGATCAGACAGACCGCACGGACCGGCAGCCCTGCCGTTCCGGCCTCGGGAGGGACCGTGCAGGACACCGCGCCGCGCCGCGTCGTGATCATGCTCTTCGACGGCGTGGACCTGCTCGACGTCACCGGGCCGCCCGAGGTCTTCGCCCTGGCCCGGCGCGAGCGCCCCGGGGCCGCCGACTACCGGGTGGTGCTCGCTGCCGCGTCCCTCGACCCGGTCACCACCGGCGCAGGGGTGCGCATCCTGCCGGACACCACCTTCGAGTCGGTCGCCGAGCGCGGTATCGACACCCTCGTCGTGCCCGGCGCCGTCGAGATCGACGACGAGCGGCGGGTACGGGCCCTCGTCGACCCCGAACTGGTCGCATGGGTGCGCACGCTCGCCGGCCGCACGCACCGGATCGCCTCCGTGTGCGTCGGCGCCCATCTGCTGGCCGCCGCCGGACTGCTGGACGGCAAACGGGCCACCACGCACTGGTCGACCGCGCGGCAACTGACCGTGGAGCACCCCGAGGTGACGGTCGACGCCGATCCCGTCTTCATCCGGGACGGCCGGGTGTGGACCGGCGCCGGTATCAGCGCCTGCCTCGACCTGTCCCTCGCCCTGATCGCCGACGACCTCGGCGAGGCCGTGGCGCTGCGCGTCGCGCGGCAGTTGGTGATGTACCTCAAACGCCCCGGCGGGCAGAGCCAGTTCAGCGTCCCCCTGGAGCAGGTGTCCACCAGCCGCCGGATGGAGGATCTGCGCCACCACGTGCTGCGGCACATCGACCGCCCGCTGACCGTCGCCGACCTCGCCGCGTACGCGCACGTCAGCGACCGGCACCTGACCCGGCTGTTCACGACCGAGCTGGGCATGACCCCGCGCGCCTACATCGAGTCGATCCGCGTCGAGAAGGCCCGGCACGAACTCGAATCCTCCGACGCCACCCTGGAACGCATCGCGACGGCTTGCGGCTTCGGCACCACGGACACGCTCGTACGGGCCTTCCACCGCCGGCTGAACACGACGCCGACGGAGTACCGACGCCGCTTCAGGGCGCCGCTGCCCCTGTGACGTCGATCCCGCCGTCCGCCGCGATTCCTGCCGGAATGCCCGTGACGTCCGCCGCGAGCGGGGTACCCGCCGTGACATGACCCCAGGCATACATACGCACCGGACGCCCGACCTGCCGCCCGTCGTGGAGGTCCCCGACCTGCCCGGCGCGCGTGTCCCGTCCGGGGACAAGCGCTCCCGCGAAAGCGACCGGGCGCGGACGGCGGGGGAGAACGGCTCCGACCGCCGCGACGAACCCACCGACTGACACCGCCCCGACGCGTCGCACCGGTGCGCCCCGGACCCGAAGCGGAGGAAGCCCCATGCCGAACCCTTCCACGACCCCCGTACGGCGCCGCACGCCCTTCGCCGCCGAATCCGTCGCCGGACTGTCGGCGGTGGTGACCGGAGGATCGCGCGGCCTCGGCCTGCTCATCGGCGCCGAGCTGCTCAGGCAGGGTTGCGAGGTCACCCTGGCGGCGCGTGACGCCGGCGAACTGGCGCGGGCCGAGACCTTCCTCCGTGCGCGCGGCGGGGACGGCGACACCGTGCACACCGCCGTCTGCGACGTCCGCGAGGGCGACCAGGTGGAGGCACTGATCTCCTCCGTCGCCCGGACCCACGGCAGCGTCGACATCGTCGTGGCCAATGCCGGCGTCATCCAGGTCGCGCCGACCGCCGCGATCGGCGCCGAGGAGTACGAGGACGCGATGCGGACCATCTTCGACGGCGCGCTGCTGACCTCGCTCGCCGCCCTGCCGTATCTGCGCCGGAGCCCGGCGGGCGGGCGGCTCGCGCTGATCGGCTCGATCGGCGGCCTGCTCGCCGTCCCGCACCTGCTGCCGTACTCGTGCGCCAAATACGCGGTCGCCGCGCTCGCCGAGGGACTGCACGCGGAGGAGGCGGCGCACGGCGTGACGGTCACCGCCGTGCACCCCGGCCTCATGCGGACCGGATCACATCTGCACGCCGAATTCGGCGGCGACCGGGCCGCGGAATTCGCCTGGTTCTCGGCGCTCGCGGGCACCCCGCTGCTGTCCATGGACGCGGAACGGGCCGCGTCCCGGATCGTCGGCGCGCTGCGGCGGCGCCGTCCCCGGGTGGTGCTGACACCGGCCGGGAAGGCCGCCGACGCGCTGCACGGTATCGCCCCGGTGACCACGACCCGGCTCTCCGGCCTGGCCGCCCGCCTGCTGCCCGGAGGGGACGGCGGTGCGGGCGGCGTGACGCCCGGCCATGACGTACGGGTGCATACCGGTGGCGTCGTCGGCCGCCTGCGCGGCTGGGGGAGCGCGCTCAACGACCGCGCCGCGGCCCGCTTCAACCAGCTGTAGGACGCGGGCGCCCCGCGGGCCTCACATGGTCGCCAGCAGCGTCGCCACCAGGCCGCGGGCCCATGCGCTCGACGCCGGTTGGTCGCTGAAGATCGCGCGGTAGTAGAGCGGGCCGAGCAGTGTGTCGATGGCGCGCTCCAGGTCGGGGACCTTTCCGCCGCGGGCCCTTTCGCGGTCGATGATCGCGCGGAGCTGGTCGTGGCGGTCAACGGTGCAGGCGCAGCCGCCCTCGGGGCCCGAGCCGATCGTCGCGCGCATGAGGGCGAGGACGTCGGGGTCGGTGAGGTCGGTGGCGACGTCGCTCATCCAGCGCTCCAGGTCGCCCGCGAGGGTGCCGGAGTCCGGTACGACGATGTCGCCACTGAAGCGGCTGGTCGCGACGTCGGCCAGCAGTTGCGCGACCGAGCCCCAGCGCCGGTACACCGTGGTCGGGTGCACCCCTGCGCGCGCGGCGACGGCGGGAATGGTGAGCGCCTCGGGCGACTCGGTGGCGAGCAGATCGCCGACGGCGCGGTGCACGGCGGCGCGTACGCGAGCGGAACGGCCGCCGGGACGGGTCTGGACAGCTTCGGTCATGCGGAAATTATCGCACTCATCGCTGCGTTAGCATGAACGTCACTAACGCAAAGATCACTGCGAACCTCTGTGAATCGGAGAAGCGAATGACCGGCGCGCCGACGCCCCAAGGCAAGAGCACCGCGTCCCCGGGTGCCGTGTCCACGGACACCGCGACCCCGGACGCCCCGTCCCCCCGCTCCACCCCGTCCCCCGGCCCCGCCACGTCCCCTGCCGCGCCCGTCGACCACGGCGACGTGCCCGCCCGTGGGCGCCTCAGCCGCTCCGTCGCCTTCGGCGCGATCGCGGCCATCTTCGTCCTGTTCATGGCGGCGTCCAGCGCGCCGTCCCCGCTCTACGTCGTCTACCAGCACGAATGGAGCTTCTCCGCGTCCATGCTGACCACCGTCTTCGCGGTGTACGTCGTCGGCATGATCGGCGCGCTGCTCGTACTCGGCGCCCTGTCCGACCACATCGGCCGCCGCCCCGTGCTGCTCGCGGCGATCGCGCTCGAAGCGGTGGCGATGGTGCTGTTCATCGCCGCGGGCAATGTCTCGGTGCTGCTGCTGGCCCGCTTCGTGCAGGGTGTCGCGACCGGCGCCGCCATGACGACGCTCGGCGCGACCCTGGTGGACCTCAATCCGCCGCACGCACCGCACCGCGCGGGCGTCATCACCGGCGCGGCCCCGACCTTCGGCCTGGGGCTCGGCGCCCTCGGCTGCGGCTTCCTCGTGCAGTACGGCCCGCACCCGACGCGCCTGGTGTACTGGCTGCTGCTCGGCGGCCTCGTGCTCGCCGGCATCCTCGTCGCCGCGCTGCCCGAGACCGTGCGGGGACGGCCCGGCGCCGCCCGTTCGCTGCAGCCCCGGCTCGGCGTCGCGCCCCGGCTGCGCGCCGATCTGATCGCCCTCGTCCCGATCCTCGTGGCGAGCTGGGCGCTCGGCGGCCTCTACCTGGCGCTCGGCCCGTCGGTCGCGGTCGGCCTGTTCGGCCTGTCCAGCCACGTGATCGGCGGCCTCGTCGTCACGTTGCTGTGCGTGCCCGCCTCGGTCACCGCCTTCGCGCTGCGCGGCTGGCCCACCGAGCGGACCCTCGCCCTCGGCGCGGCCCTGCTCGTCCTCGGCACCGCCATCGGCCTCACCGGCGTCCAGGAGGATTCGGTCACCACGGCCGCCCTCGGCACCGCCGTGGCCGGTGTCGGCTTCGGCGCCGCGGGCCTGGCCAGCTTCGGCACCCTGGCCCGGATCGCCGAGCCCGCCGAACGCGGCGAACTCTTCGCCGTCGCCTTCGTGATCTCCTACCTCGCCTTCAGCATCCCCGCCGTGATCGCCGGATTCGCCACCACCGACGTCGGCCTGCACCGCACCGCCGTGGTCTACAGCTCCGCGGTCATCGCCTTCGGCGCCCTCGCGCTGGTCGCCCAGCGACTGCGCACCGGCCGGGCGCGGCGCGCGGCGTAACGGCCCGCCCCGCGTCCCGGCGCCCCCGGACCGGGCACCGCACCGGACGCCGGGTCCCGCATTCACCCGGCGTCACAGGTGTCATCCGCGCCACGCGGGTACCCGCAGAGCTATGGAATCAACACCTCTACGCGCCATTGCCCTGGTTTGTACGCTCAATCCGTCGCCGGCCGAGTCCAGCTCCCAGCTACTCGCGGAGCAGACGCTCTACGCGCTCGGGAAACACGGCGTCACCAGCGAGGTGATCCGCATCGCCGACCACGACGTGCGGCCCGGCGTCGCCGTGGACATGGGGGAGGGCGACGCCTGGCCGGCCATCCGGGAGAAGATCCTGGGCGCGGACATCCTCGTCCTGTCCACACCGATCTGGCTGGGCCACCCCTCCAGCATCGCCCAGCGCGTGCTGGAACGGCTCGACGGCGAACTCTCCGAGACCGACGACCAGGGCCGGATGCTCACCTACGGCAAGGCCGCGGCGGTGTGCGTGGTCGGCAACGAGGACGGCGCCCACAAAGTCAGCTCCGACCTCTTCCAGGGCCTGAACGACGTCGGCTTCTCGCTCGCACCGAACGCCGTGACGTACTGGGTCGGCGAGGCCATGCAGGGCACCGACTACCAGGACCTGGACAAGACCCCGGAGACGACGCAGTCCACCACAGCGACGCTGGCGGCCAACACCGCCCACCTCGCCCGCCTGCTGCGCGCGGCCCCCTACCCGGCGAGCTGACCGCGGCGAAAGAAAAGACACGTACTCCAACGGAACGAAAGGAGCACGACATGAAGGCGCTCGTCTACAACGGCCCCTACGACGTCTCGGTCGAGACCGTGCCGGACGCCCGGATCGAGCAGCCGAACGACGCGCTGGTCCGGATCACCACCACCAACATCTGCGGCTCCGACCTGCACATGTACGAGGGCCGCAGCACCGTTGAGAGCGGCAAGATCCTCGGCCACGAGAACATGGGCATCGTCGAGGACACCGGTCCTGGGGTGACCCGGATCAAGCCCGGCGACCGGGTGTCAGTACCGTTCAACATCGCCTGTGGAAGCTGCCGCAACTGCCTGGACGGCTGGACGGCGTTCTGCCTGCGCGTCAACCCGACAGAAGGCGTGGACGGCGCCGCGTACGGCTACGCCAACATGGGCCCGTACGACGGCGGCCAGGCCGAACTCCTGCGCGTGCCTCATGCCGACTTCAACCTCCTCGAACTGCCGCAGGGCCGGGAGCACGAGAACGACTTCACGATGCTCTCCGACATCTTCCCCACCGGCTGGCACGGCACGGAACTGGCGGGCCAGCGGGCGGGCGACACGGTCGCCGTCTTCGGCGGCGGACCGGTCGGACTGCTCGCCGCGCACAGCGCCGTACTCCGCGGCGCCGCGCGGGTGTTCGTGGTCGACAAGGAGGCCGACCGGCTCGCGCTCGCGGAGTCCATCGGCGCCACCCCGGTGGACTTCTCCGCGGCCGACCCCGTGGAGCAGATCCTCGACGCCACCCACGGGCGGGGCGCCGACTGCGGGGTCGAGGCCGTCGGCTACCAGGCGCACGACCCGAGCGGCACCGAACACCCCGAACTCGTCCTGGACAACCTCGTCAAGGCCGTCAGGACCACCGGCGGCATCGGGGTGGTCGGCGTCTACGTACCCGAGGACCCGGAGGCGGCCGACGAGGGCGCCAAGCACGGCCGGATCGGGTTCGACTACGGCACCTTCTTCTCCAAGGGCCAGCACATGGGCACCGGCCAGTGCCCGGTGCTGCGCTACAACCGCGGCCTGCGCGATCTGATCATCGCCGGACGCGCCACTCCGTCCTTCCTCGTCTCGCACGAGATGAGCCTGGACGACGCACCCGAAGGCTACCGGCACTTCGACAAGCGCGACGACGGCTGGACGAAGGTGCTCCTGCGGCCCGGCAGCTGACGGGGACCGGCGCGCCGACGGACGCGGCCGGACCGTCGGGGCCGTACGTCAGTCGCGGTCCAGGGCCGTGCAGACGCACACCTTGTTGCCGTCCGGGTCGGCCAGCACGGTGAAGGACGGCGCCCCGGAGGCGTCCACGACGGTGCCTCCGGCGGCGACGGCCGCCGCGATGCGGTCCTCGGCGACCTCGGGCGCGAGCCAGAGGTCGGCGTGCCAGCGCTGCCGCGGGGTCGCGTGCGGGTCCGTGCCCTGGAACCACAGGCTGGGCACCCGATTGGTCGGGTCGAGCACCGTGTCGCCCACGACATGGCCCGGTTCACCGGTGAGCAGCGCCGACCAGAAGGGCGCCACGGCTGTGTGGTCCGCGGTGTCGAGGGCGAGCTCCAACTGCGTCACCTCGCCGGGAACGGCGGTCAGCCCGTGCTCGCGGGCGAGTCCGCTGACAGTGCGCGCCAGATCCAGGTCGGCCGCGGTCACCCAGCGGCCACCGCTCTCGTCCGCGGTGGACAGCGCCACGTCCACCGCCCCGTACCCGAGCCGGATCTCGGGGTGCCGCCCGGCCGCTGCCGCCGCCCCGGCGACCGCGCCGACGAAGGCCGCGGCGGCGACGGTGTCCGCGGTCCGGAAACGGGCGGCCAGCGGCTGGGCCAGCTTCCGCCAGTCGCCGAGGCCGTCCGCGATGGCGGCGATGACTTCTCGATTGCTCAGCATTCCCCCAGTCTGCCGATCACAGCGGCCTGCGCCAGGGGAAGGCCCTCCCGACAGGCGTTGAACCGAGCACGGCGACAGGCACGGAAAACCGTTGGCCGGATCGCCCGGACGTGCGTACGTTCGCCGCCATGGCCGACGAGAGCTACCGCGATCCGCAACTTGCCGCGCTCTACGACCCGCTGGACCCGGACCGCGGGGACCTCGACGCGTACGTACGGATCGCGGCGGACGAATCGGCGCGCGCGGTCCTCGACATCGGCTGCGGAACCGGAGTCCTCGCCCTCCGGCTGGCCGGACGGGGCATCGACGTCACCGGCCTCGACCCGGCGAAGGCGTCACTGGACGTCGCACGGGCCAAACCGGGCGCGGACAAGGTGCGGTGGATCCACGGCGACGCGAGCGCCCTGCCGCCGCTGCGTGTGGACCTCGTGACGATGACCGCCAACGTCGCCCAGGCGATCGTCGACCCCGCGACCTGGCGGACGACCCTGCGCGCCGCCTTCGCGGCCCTGCGTCCCGGCGGACTGCTGGTCTTCGAGACCCGCGACCCGGCACGGCGCGCCTGGGAGGAGTGGAATCGCGCCGCCTCGTACGGCGAGACGGAGGTCGCGGGCCTCGGCACCGTCACCAGTTGGTACGAACTCCTCGACGTCAGCCTGCCGTTGGTGACCTTCCGCGGCATCTGTGTCATCGGCGTCGACGGACGCGTCCTCACCTCCGAGTCGACGCTGCGCTTCCGCGAACGCGCGGAGGTCGAGCGCGAGTTGGCGGCCCACGGTTTCACCCTGGAGGACGTGCGCGACGCGCCCGACCGGCCGGGCAAAGAATTCGTTTTCCTCGCGCGCCACCCCTGACACGCCCGTCCTGCCCCTACGAGCCGCCGGCCCCCGTACCGCCCGCGCCCGGCCCGTCCGGCCGGCCGGGGACGCACGCGGCATACGCGCACGGCCGCCAGTATGTGACGAGCCGTCAGGAACCCGCGGTCGTCGCCGCACCGCTGCCCGCGGTGCGGCCGAAGCCGTGCGGCATGCCGCCCTCGCCGCCGAAGTCGAGCGCGACCTTGGTCCAACCGGACTCCCGTCGGTCGAAGGACGCATAGGCGTCGATCACATCGGCGGTGTCCGGCCACTGGGTGATCAGCGGACCGGGGTCGAGGGCGCCGGTGGCGACCAGCGACACCAACTCGGGCAGATACCGCCGGTGGTGGCAGTTGCCCGTTCTGAGCGTGAGGTTCTTCATGAACGCCTCACCGAACGGATAAGACGTGACCTGCGGCGGATACACGCCCACCGTGCCGATCGTCCCCGCCTTCGCGACCGCCTGAACAGCCCACCGGGCGGCCTGGCTCGGGGCGTTCCCCGGCACCCAGGTGTCCCCGTCCGGCCGCCGCTCCGGAGCCGCCTGCCGGCTCTCGCGCTCGAATTGCGCCCGCTCCTCCTCCGACACGGCCGCCGGGCCGTGCGCCGGGTGCTGCGCGTCGACACCGACCGCGTCGATCACCCGGTCCACGCCGATACCGCCGGTCAGCTCCCGGATCGCCTCGACCGGATCCTCCTCGTTGAAGTTCACCGTCTCGGCGTGCTGGCGGCGCGCCAGATCCAGTCGGTCGTCCAGGCCGTCGACGAGCAGTACGCGACCCGCGCCCTGGAGCCGGGCGCAGGCGACCGCGGCCTGGCCGACCGGGCCGCCGCCGAGAATCGCGACGGTGTCCCCGGCGCCCACCTCGGCCAGCCGGCCGCCGAACCACGCCGTGGGGTAGATGTCGGACAGCAGCACCGCCTGCCCGTCGTCCACCGTGTCCGGCAGCGGGACGAGGCCGACGTGGGCGTACGGCACCCGGGCGTACTCCGCCTGGAATCCGTCCAGGCCGCCCGCCGCCTCCGGCCCGCCGAAGAAGACGGTGCCGGCGAGCGGGCCGCCGGGGTTCGCGTTGTCGCACTGCGCGTAACAGCCGGCGCGGCAGTACGCGCAGAAGCCGCACGCCACCGTCGAAGCGGCGACCACCCGGTCGCCGGCCCGCAGATTGCGCACCCCCGGCCCCACCTCCTCGACCACCCCCACGGCCTCGTGACCCAGCACGCGCCCCTCGCGCATGCCGGGCATGGTGCCCCGGACGAAGTGCAGATCCGTGCCGCAGATCGCGGACGCGGTGATCCGTACGATCGCGTCGTACGGCTGTGAGATCCGCGGATCGGGGACGTCCTCCCACCGGATGTCGCCGATCGCGTGCCAGGTGACGGCTTTCATGAGTGGCTCTCCTTCTGGGTGGATCCCTCTGCTTCGGTGCGGCACGTGCCGTGCGCGTGCCGGTGAGGGGATTCGTCTCGACATCCGCCCGGGACGAGTGGCCGCGGCGGGGTACTCGAAACATCACGCCCGGCGGCGGCGCGGACCGCCGCCCGGCCGAACCGTACGAGTCCCGCGCCGCAGCACGCCCCGAGCCCCCCGGAGGTCCCCATGTCCGTATCCAGCCCGATCGACCCGTTGGGCGAGCTGTCCGCCGCGGGAGTCTCGGTGTGGCTCGACGACCTGTCCCGCGAACTGCTGGCGGGCGGCCGGCTGCGGACGCTGATCGCGGACCGGCACATCGTCGGTGTCACGACGAATCCGACGATCTTCGCCTCCGCGCTGTCCAAGGGCGACCGCTACACCGCGCAACTGCGCCGGCTCGGCCGCGAGGGAAGGAGCGTCGACGAGGCGGTCCTCGCGCTGACGACCGACGACGTACGGGACGGCTGCGATGTGCTCGCCCCCGTCCACGAGCGGACCGGCGGACGCGACGGCCGCGTGTCGATCGAGGTGGACCCCCGGCTCGCCCATGACAGCGCCGCCACGATCGCGCAGGCGCGCGCCTTGTGGCAGACGGTCGACCGGCCCAATCTGCTGGTCAAGATCCCGGCCACGCGCGAGGGTCTGGCCGCGATCACCGCCGCCACGGCGCAGGGCATCAGCGTCAATGTGACCCTGATCTTCTCGCTCGACCGCTACCGCGACGTCATGGACGCCTACCTCACGGGACTGGAACGCGCCCGGGACGCCGGCCACGATCCGGCCGGTATCCACTCGGTCGCCTCCTTCTTCGTCTCCCGTGTCGACACCGAGGTCGACCGCCGTCTGGACGCACTGGGCACCCCGCGGGCCCGGGCGCTCAAGGGCCGGGCCGCCATTGCCAATGCCCGCCTCGCGCACCGGGAGTTCGAGCGGCAGAGCGCCGAGCCGCGGTGGCAGGCGCTCGCCGCGGCCGGGGCCCATCCGCAGCGGCCCCTCTGGGCCTCCACCGGGGTCAAGGACCCCGACTACCCGGACACGCTGTACGTCGGCGAACTGGCCGTCCCCGGCACCGTGAACACCATGCCCGGGGCCACTCTCGAAGCGTTCGCCGACCACGGCGCCATCACCGCCCAGGCGCCGACCGACGACGACTACGACGCCGCGGCCGCCCACTTGGCGGCGCTGGCCGACGTCGGCGTCGACTTCGCGGACGTCACCGAGACGCTCGAACGCGAAGGGCTGGCGAAGTTCGAGGACAGCTGGACCGAACTCGGCGCCACGGTGGAGCGCGAGATGCGCGGCACCGCTGCGCCGGGAGCGGTACAGGGGGCAGGCACCGCCGACGCCTCCGGCCTGCTGGCGATCTACCTCAACGACCACCTGTCCGGTGCGACCGCGGGCCTGGAACTCCTCCGCAGGGCCGCGGCCGCCCAGCCGGACGAGGAGCACCGGGCGGCCCTCGCCGACCTGGCCCACCAGGTGGAACGGGACCGCGACTCGCTGACGCTGATCATGTCCGACCTCGGCATCCCCGCGGACCGCACCAAGATCGCGCTCGGCTGGCTCGCCGAGAAGGCCGGCCGTATCAAGCCCAACGGCCACCTCTTCTCGCGCTCCCCGCTCAGCGACGTGCTGGAACTGGAGTCCATGCTGCTGGGCGTCCGCGGCAAGGCCGCCTGCTGGCGCACCCTGCGGGCCCTCGCCGACACCGACCCCCGGCTCTTCGCCGACCACCTCGACGAACTCCTGGCGCGCGCCGACCGGCAGTCCGAGACCCTGGAAGAACTGCGGCTGGCCGCGGTCCGCCGGGCGCTGACCGCGGAGGAGACACCGGCGTGACGGCGGTGCCGGCCGCCGGAACTCTTCCGTCGGCCGGCCCCTTCCGTCGGCCCGGTCCTTTCTGTCAGCCGTCAGCCGTCAGCCGTCAGCTGTCGGCCGGCAGTCGACGAGCGCGGGCTCAGGGCGCGTCGGGCGGCGCGCCGCGCAGGATGTCGGCCGTGACCTGGGCGAGACTGCGGCCGCTGCGGAAGGCGGCGGCGCGCATCAGGGCCAGCGCGTTCTGCGGACTGACCCTCCGCTGTTCGCAGACCATGCCGATCGCCATATGGGTGTCGAACCAGTGTGCCTTGATCATGCCGGCCGGCTGCCAGGCGGGCGGAGCGTCGTCGAGCAGCAGCAGCTCACGGGCGGGCACGAGGGCCGCGGAGACGGCCTCGGCCGCCGCCACGGCATGCTCGACCGCCTGGTCGTCCCAGGCGTCGGAACCGAAGCCGAGCAGATCCATCGCACCGAGGACGTAGTCGCCGACGTGCAGCGGGAAGGCGTACACCGATGTGAGGGCGGGCAGTTGCTCCCGCACGCTGGCGCCGAACAGCGGCCACGGCGTCAGCGCCTCCTGGAGGTCGTCCACCAGGACGGGAGCGCCGGCCGCCGCGGCGCTGATGCACGGCCCTTCGAGCACCGTGAACTGGATCTCCTCCAGCCGGAGCGCCGCCGGGTCCGTCGCGGCCAGCAGCTGCCGCGCGGGAGTGTCGGTCAGCAGCGACAGCGTCGCGCCGTCCACGTCCAGGCCGTCGCGTACCGCCGCCCCCAGCCGCAGCGGCAGCTCGTCGTGCGGCCCGCCCGCCGCCGCCCGCGCCACCCGCCCCGCCGCCTGTGACCTGTCCACCGCCACGGCTCACCTCCCGCGTCGTCCCGCACGAAAACCTCCGGCACCGGCCGACCCCGGGTGTCCACCGTCCGCGATACCGAACGGGATGTCGCGCGCGTCAGCCGCCGTCGAAAGCGCCGCCCCCGGCGGAGGCGAGCGCCTCCGAGAGGCTGCCGTGGACGGGGAGGACGGCCTCCGCGCCGGTCAGGGCGAGCAGGCGCAGCAGATGGCCCGGGGGAGCGGCGAGGACGACCTCGCCGCCGGCTTCCTGCGTACGGCGACGCAGCCGGAGAAGCGCGTTGAAGCCGGAGGAGTCGCAGAAAGCGAGGCGGGCCAGATCGAGGACGAGAACCGGGTGCCGCTCCAGGGCCGCGGTGGTCTGCTGGTAGAAGTCGGGCGCGGTGCCGAGATCCAGGTCCCCGGCCACGGTGATGACGGCCGTACGGTCGTGGCTCTCGGTGAGTTCGACATGGAGCGTGGTGTTCACGGCCTGCCGCCTTCCGGTGTGTCGTGCTCCGGGGACGACCTGCGACGGTGGCCTTCCGGCTCGGGCAGGCCCGTCAGTGCGGCCGCCTGTTCCGAAGGACCGGTCGTGGGACCGAGCCATTCGCAGATCAGGACGGTGGCGTCGTCCTGGAGTCGGCCGTTGTGGTAGTCGAGGATGGCGTGGGTGAGTCGGCGCAGGGTCTCCGGCACCGGCAGCCCGTCGGCGTGATGGCGGATCAGGAAGTCGGTGAAGCGGGCAAGACCGAATTCCGGGCCGCCGGCCCGGCGCGCTTCGGTGATGCCGTCGGTGTAGAGCACGACGCGGTCGCCCGGCTGCAACTGCTCGTCGCAGACGGTGCCTTCGATGCCGAGGTCGGTACCCATGGGATGGGCGGGCCGACAGGACAGATTGGCGCTCCACCGGCTGCCGCGGATCACGACCGGCGGCAGATGGCCGCGGTTGACCCAGGACAGGACGCCGGTGCGAGTGTCGAGCGTCGCCAGGACGCCGGTCACATAGCGCTTGCGCCGGTACTGGTCGATGAGGGCCGCCTCGACGGCTTCGCCGGTGGCCAGCAGATCGGCGCCCCCACGCCGGGCGTTGCGGCAGGCGCCCAGGGCGAGCGCCCCGCACAGGCCCGCGGCTGTGTCGTGGCCCATCGCGTCCAGGATCGTCAGATGCACCAGCGGACCGTCGATGGCGTACTCGAAGACGTCACCGCTGATGCTGTGCGCGGGCTCCATGACCGCGGAGATCACCACCCGGCCGTCGGCGAAGGTCCGCGGCGGCATGATCGTCCACTGCATCTCGGCCGCGATGTTCATGGGTTCGGTCCGCACCAGTTCGGCCAGCGTGTCGCTGGTGTTGCGGTGCCCCACGATCATCAGCGCCAGCAGCGCCGCGAAGCTGTCGATGTCCTGGCGTGCCCGCGCGTCGTCGTGGGCGCTGGTCACACGCAGGACGCCGAGCCGTTCCGTACCGTCCAGCAGCGGCACCCACCACTGGCCGGGCCCGCCCGCGGCCAGCACCTCCCCGTACTGGAACGCGCGTCCCGCCACGGTGCCCTCGATCCGCAGCGGCGGATCGTCGCGCGAGCTGCCCGACAGCGTGTCCCCGGTGAGCGGGTAGAGCACCTCTCCCCGCAGGTCCGCCAGGAAGACGGTCACCTCGGTGAAGCCGGCGGCCCCGGCGTGCTCGGCGGCCTTGGCCGGCAACAGCTCGATCGGCATCAGATGGCTGTCCGCCAGCATCCCGGCCAGCATCGCCCGGCCGCCCGCGTCCCGCTCGCGGTCCGTCATCCGCCGCCCTCCCACCGGTACGCCGGTGCCGCGAGGGCTCCCGGCACGCCGGCCGTCGCCGCCTCGCCGGGACACAGGGCGACCGCCCGCCGTCCCAGGAGCCGGCTCGCGACCGGGGCGCCGTCGCGGCGCGGCAGGCGGCCGTGCCCCTCGACGAGCGGCGGGATCGTACGGTCGGCGAACGACCGGGGAGAAGGATCCATGGTGGCCGGGTGCCCGTGCGCGGCCTGGGGAAACGGTGCCGGCCCCGTCCGCCGTGCGGCGGCCGCCGCGGGGTGGCGAACACCCGCAGGTGCGGGGCCCACGGTCGCGGTTCGTGGCGTTTGGGTGTGCGGCCCGCACCTGCGGAACGAGCGACGGTGGTCGACCATGGACAGGTGCCCGCGCACCAGCTGATCACCGTTGGCCACAGCACGCTGGACCGTGCCGGGCTGGCGTCGCTGCTGCTGGGCGCGGGTGTGACGGCGGTGGTGGACGTACGGACGGCGCCGGGGAGCCGGCACAATCCCGATGCCGGGCGGGAGAGGCTGGCCAGGTGGCTTCCCGAGGACGGGATCGACTACCGCTGGGAGAAGGATCTCGGAGGCTTCCGCAGCACCGCGGCCGATTCGCCCGACGTCGTCTGGCGCAACGACTCCTTCCGGGGCTACGCGGGCTACACCCGGGATCCGCGATTCGTGGCCGCGATGGACCGGCTGCTGCCGGAGGCGGCGACGCGGCCGACCGCCGTCATGTGCAGCGAGGCCGTCTGGTGGCGCTGCCACCGCCGGATCATCGCCGACTTCGCCGTCCTCGCGCGCGGCAGCGACGTCCTCCACCTGATGCCGGACGGCCGCCTCACGCCGTACAGCCCCACCCCGGGCGTCCGTCTGCGCGGCGATGGCCTGCTCGTCTACGACGATGTCGCGGGTGCGCGGTCGGGGTGAGAGGCGTGGCGGGGCCCGGACGGCATGGCGGCAGGTGC
This sequence comes from Actinacidiphila alni, assembly GCF_900112845.1. Taxonomy (GTDB): domain Bacteria; phylum Actinomycetota; class Actinomycetes; order Streptomycetales; family Streptomycetaceae; genus Actinacidiphila; species Actinacidiphila alni. Next base: position 114,513 of record NZ_FONG01000020.1, on the reverse strand, counting down.
AGGTCAATAGACTACCGCCATGACTGACACCCCGACCCCGACGCCCCGTGACGCCTTCGAACTGCTGATGGCGGGCAACCGGCGCTTCGTCGCGAACACCCCGGGACACCCGAACCAGGACGCCGCGCGCCGCTCCGAAGTGGTCGCGGGCCAGCGGCCCTTCGCCGTGCTGTTCGGGTGCTCGGACTCGCGGCTCGCCGCGGAGATCATCTTCGACCGCGGGCTCGGCGACCTGTTCGTCGTGCGTACGGCGGGGCACGTCATGGGCGCGGAGGTGCTGGGCAGCGTCGAATACGGCGTGGACATCCTGGACTGCCCGCTGGTCGTGGTGCTCGGCCACGACTCGTGCGGCGCGGTCGGCGCGGCCTGTGCGGCGCTGGACGACGGCATGGCGGCCACCGGCTACGTGCAGGACATCGTGGAGCGGGTGACCCTGAGCGTGCTTGCGGCGCGGACCGCGGGACGGGTCGAGGCGGAGGAAATACTGGCCGAGCACATCGGGCGCACCGTCGACCTGCTCCTGGAGCGCTCCCGGTCCCTCGCCGAGAGGGTGGCCAAGGGCGAGGCCGCCGTCGTCGGCCTTCACTACCGCCTGGCCGACGGCAGCGCGCGGCTGGTCGCAGCCCGCGGCCTGGACGAGGCCGTCGTCGCGGCCGCCTTCTGATCGCGGGGCGCCACGGCGCCCGTACGCCGCCGGGTCAGCGCTCCGAGCGCGGCCCCGCGGCGCGCCGCAGCCGGTTGGCGATCGCCAGCCCCAGACCTTCCTCGGCCGGCAGGGAGGCGACGATGAGGTCGCAGCCTTGCTCGTCCAGCTCCCGCAGATATCCGTACAGCCCGCGTGCGTAGACCGGCAGCGCGTCCGGCACGGGCACCACGGCATGGGCCCCCGCCGGGGCGGCGCAGGAGACCGGAAGCAGGACGCCCACGCGATGGCCCCGCTCCCGCGCCCGCTCCGCCTCGGCGACGACCCGCTCCGGCCCGACGAGGACGACCCGCGCGCGCGGCGCGTAGTGCGACGGGTGCTGGCCCGGTACGCGCACCGCGCTGCTCCCGTGCACCTCGACGGCGTGGCCGAGCACCGCTTCGATGTCCTCGCGGGTCACCCCGCCCGGCCGGAGGATGGCGGGGACCTCGCCCGTGGCGTCCACGATGGTCGACTCGACACCGACCTCGCAGGGACCGCCGTCCAGGACGAAGTCGACGGCGTCACCGAGTTCCGCCCGTACGTGGTCCGCCGTCGTCGGGCTCACCGACCCGAACCGGTTCGCCGACGGCGCCGCCGCACCCCCGCCGAATTCCGTGAGCAGCGCCCGCGCCACCGGATGGTCCGGCACCCGCACCGCCACCGTCTCCAGCCCGCCGGTCACCTCCATCGGCACCCGGGGGCCGCGCCGCAGCACCAGCGTCAACGGGCCGGGCCAGAAGTGCTTCGCCAGCAGCCGTGCCGCCGCCGGCACGGCCTCGACCCAGTCGTCCAGGTGGTCCGCCGAACCTAGGTGCACGATCAGGGGGTGGGACGGCGGGCGGCCCTTGACCGCGAAAATACGGGCGACGGCCGCCGGATCCTCGGCATTCGCGCCGAGCCCGTAGACCGTCTCGGTCGGCAGGGCGACCAGCCCCCCGGCCCGCAGCACCTCGGCCGCCTTCGCGATGTCACTCTTCGTCGCCGTCACCCGCCCATCCTCCCACCGCCCGCACCTGCCTCCGACCGCTGACGGCTGGGAGGTCGGCCGCCGGCCGCCCGGCACAGTAGTGCCGCGCGTCACATCACCACCGCGGCGGCCCGGCAGGATGGGCGCCATGACTCACATCGCGCGCCGCATGTTCGAACTCCTGGAACCGATCTGCCTGGTCACCTTCCTCGCCGAGGAGTGCAACGAGGAAATGGCCGCACTCGGCCACCGCACGTACTGGGACGGCTACTTCGCCGGGCGCGGTGGTGTGCTGGGCGAGGTGCCCGCGGAGGTGATGCACGCCGCCTTCTACAGCTTCGCCGACGGGGAGGTCGCGCGGCACATCCCGAGCGCGTGGCGGACGATCCCGCGCGAGGCGTCCATCGCGGCACGGGAGCGGGGCAGCGCGGCGTCACTGCGGCGGATCCTCGGCGCGGAGGCGGCCGGCTCCGCCGGGCTGGCGCGCGCCGCCGACCTGATGACCAAGGCCGCGGTGAGCGCGCCCATGGAAGGCCGCATGATGTACGCCGGGATGCGGTCCCTCCCGGTGCCGGGCGAGCCGGTCGCCCGGCTGTGGCACTCCGCGACCATGCTGCGCGAGCACCGCGCCGACGGGCACATCGCGGCCCTGATCGGTGAGCGCGTCGGCGGCACCGAGGCCCACGTACTGTCCGCGCTGGACATGGGCATCGATCCGCCGGAGTCGTTCGGGCGCATCCACCACCTGCCCAAGGAACGGCTGGCCGCGGTGATGCGGGGCTTGCGCGAGCGCGGACTCGTCGACGCCGACAGCCGGTTCACCGAGGCCGGCCGCGCGACGAAGGGGCGCATCGAGGCGCTCACCGACGAGTTGGCCGCTCCCGCGTACGACGCCCTCGCGCCCGACGAGCTGGACGAGTTGATCGTCGTTCTCGAACCCCTCACCGCGACGCTGGTGGCCGCGGGATCGCAATGACGGGCGGACCCCGCCCCCCCCCGCGTGGTTGAACGATGAGAGTGCTGGTGACGACAGGCGCGCCCGCACGGCTGAACAAAGCCCGGATCGGGCTCAATCGCCGACCGTCATCCACCTCGTGCGTCGAGTACCGGCGGCAAATGAGGCCGGATCCAGCGTGACACCGCCCCGCGCCGAGGGCGGCGCCGGGACGTTCTCTCCCTCCGATTCCGCACGCGGCACCGGCTGACCGGCGCCGCACGGGTCCGCGCGGGCGGACCGACACCACGCAATCACGGGCCATGGCAACCCGATCCGTGACCGCGAACCAATCCGGGTCCGCGCCCGCTCCGAATCACTCGGTGGAGGCACCGGCCTCCGCTCGTCGAGCCGACCTCGCGCCGACTCTGCGGTATCCGCGAGTGAAAGGCAGCATCATGCGATCCACCAGCGCACGTGTCGCGACCGCGATAGGCGTGGCGGCCGTACCGTTGGCGTTCCCGGTGGCGGCATCCGCGGCCCCGGCGGCACCGGCCGACACCGACGTCCCGTGGACGACGTACCAGGCGACGCTGGACCCGGTCACCGCCAACCACGTCACGGGCAGCGGCACCGCGATGATCCAACTGTCAGGCAACACCGCGAAGATCACGGTCACCGCGAAGGGACTGGCCGGCGGCGCCGCGCCGCACGCCATGCACATCCATGTCGACGGCAACGGCGTGTGCCCCAAGCCGTCCGAGGCCAAGGACCACAACGGGCACAGCTCCACCAATGTCGCCGACGCCATGAAGGACTACGGCATGATCGGCACCTCGCTGACCACCAAGGGCGACAGCACTCCCAAGAGCGCGCTGGCCGTGGACCGTTTCCCGGCCGGTTCGTCGGTGAACTACAGCCGCACGCTGGAGGTCAGCGACGATGTCGCGGCGAATCTGAAGTCGGGCAAGGCCGTTCTGGTCGTGCACGGCATCGACTACAACGGCAACGGGAAATACGACAACGTCCTCGGCCCGAGCGAACTGGACAAGTCGCTGCCCGCCGAGGCCACCGACCCGGCGCTGTGCGGCCCCTTCGCCGTCTCGCAGATGACGTCGATGCCCGGTGGCGGCGCGGACACCGGTGACGGGTCCACGCAGTACGGCAACGGCGTCCAGACCGGCATGGTCGCCGGCGGTTCGGCCGCCGCCGTGATCGGCCTGGGCATCGGCGGATACGCACTGCGCCGGCGGAACGCCGCGAACCGGTGACCGACGCCTCCGCGCCGCGCGCGGGCCACACGCGACGTACGGCGATCCTGCTCGTCGTGCTCGCGGTGGTCTGCGTCGCGGCGGGCCTCACCGCCGTCCTGGCCGGGACCAGTGGCGGCGGCGCGGCCCCACCCCCGCAACCCGGCCCCGCGGCGGCCGGCACGCTGCCGGGCCATGAACCGGGCCATGGACAGGGCCACGGCGCGGGCCACGACATGCCGGGGATGCCCGCACCGTCGAGCGGCGCCGCGCCGGCCCCCACCGCCACCACCACGGTGCCCACCAAGCCGACCGCGAGCCCGGGTGCGCTGCCCGCCTCCCGGCCGGTCACCCTGGACATCCCCGCGATCGGCGTCCACTCGGCGCTGCTCGACCTCGGCCTGCACAAGGACGGCACGCTCGAAGTGCCGGCCAAACCGCTCCAGGCGGGCTGGTACCGCAATTCGCCGACCCCCGGCCAGGCCGGACCGTCCGTGATCCTCGGCCACGTCGACTCGTACGAGACCGGTCCCGCGGTCTTCTACCGCCTCGGCGCGCTCAAGCCCCACGAGCAGATCCGCGTCACCCGGGCCGACCACAAGGTGGCCGTCTTCACCGTCGACGCCGTCCGCTCCTACGAAAAGGCGGACTTCCCGACCCTCGACGTCTACGGCAACACCCCTGACGCCCAACTCCGCCTGATCACCTGCAGCGACTGGAACACCCGCACTCACTCGTACGAGGGCAACACCGTCGTCTACGCGCACCTCAGCACGTAACCGACGGCGTCATTCGGTGGCTTCCACCTGTGCGCCCCTTGTTACGGTCGCGGTCGCGGCCAGACGGCGGTAGAGGCGGTCGCGCCAACGCAGGACGGTGGTCGCGAGCAGCGCCGAGGTGAGGGAGCCGAGCAGGATCGCCGTCTTGACGTGGTTCTCGCGTGGTGTGCCGGGGGTGAAGCTCAGCTCACCGACCAGCATGGAGACGGTGAAACCGACGCCGGCCAGCAGGGATATGCCCAGCACGTCCCACCAGGACAGGCCGGCGTCCAGGGTGGCGCGGGTGAAGCGGGCCAGCAGATACGTCGATCCGAACACCCCGATCAGCTTGCCCACGACCAGACCGAGACCCACGCCCAGGCCGACGGGATCGCGCAGGGTGGGGCCGAGGCCGCCGGACAGCGAGACGCCCGCCGAGACCAAGGAGAACAGCGGGACCACGAAGCCCGCGGAGACCGGGCGCCAGCGGTATTCGAAGCGCTCCGCGAGGCTGGTCCTCCCGCCCGGTCCCGACAGGGCGGGCACGGCGAAACCCAGCAGTACGCCGGCGATCGTGGCGTGGACGCCCGAGGCGTGCATCAGCGCCCACGCGCCCACGCCCAGCGGCCCGAGGATCCACCAGCGCGTGACACCGCGCCGGGCCAGCAGCCCGAAGACCGCGACGGCGGCGAAGGAGCCCAGCAGCGGCCAGAGGCTGATGTGCCCGGCGAAGACCACCGCGATCACGAGCACCGACAGCAGATCGTCCACCACGGCCAGCGTCAGCAGGAACGACCGCAGCCCCGAGGGGAGATGGGTGCTGACGACGGCGAGCACCGCCACCGCGAACGCGATGTCGGTGGCCATCGGAACCGCCCAGCCGTCCGGAGTCCCGCCCCTCATCGTGGTGTTGACCAGGAGGTAGACGATGACGGGGCCGATCATCCCGCCGACGGCCGCGAGGATCGGCAGCGCCGCCCGGCGCGGAGAGCGCAGGTCCCCGGCGACGAACTCCCGCTTCAGTTCCAGGCCCGTGACGAAGAAGAACACCGCCAGTAAACCGTCCGACGCCCACTGCCGCACGCTCAGGTGGAGATCGAGCCCGCGCGGTCCGAACGTCACGTCCGTGAACGAGGCGTAGCCGGACTTCCACGGCGAATTCGCCCAGACCAGCGCGACGACGGCACCGGCCAGGAGCAGCAGACCGCCCACGGTCTCACCGCGTAGAGCGACCGCGAGCGCCCGGGCCCCGGCCCGGTCCAGCCGCGCGAACAGTCGCAGGCCCGAACGGCGTTGGGACGGAGGCGGCGAGGCGGCCACAGGGAACTCCCGGGGAAGAGGGCAGGCAGAAGACCTCGCCGACCAGACTTCCCGGCACACCTTCGGTCACCTTAACGGGTCCTTGACGGCCGGCGCACCGGCCGGTCCACCTCACCGTTCCCGCGCGACAGGCGGGGCCCGCCGACGCGTGGTGTTCGTTATCCACCGCAAAATTTCTGACGAGCAGTCAATTCCCTTTGTTAGCGCAGCTTTCCGCCGCGTCGAGATAGCGCGCGACCGGGCCGAGGGTGAGCATGCCGCTGGCCGCGCCCGCGTGTTCGGCGGCGCACAGGCGCAAGGACTCGGCGGCGCGCGCGGCGATCGCCGGCTCGCCCAGGTGGGCGGCGGCGTGGGCGACCAGAGACCACATGGCCTCCTGGAGATGGTCGGGCGGCGGCTCGGGCGCACGGCGAAGGGCGGCGCGGGCATCGTCCGTACGGTCCTCGGCGAGCAGCAAGAGCGGGGCGGCCCAAGGGAGATACGGGCCCCAGTCGAGGCCGGGACCGGTCGGCGCGGGCCGGTCGTGCAGCAGGCGCAGGCCCAGCAGGGCCAGCGGGAGCAGGCCCCGGCGTACACCCGGCATGCCGGCCGTGGCGAGTGTGCCGTCGGCCACGCGGTACGCCTGCGCCGCGGCCGCCGGAGCGGGCCCGCCGGGTTCGGCGCTGCGCTCGGCCATGAGCCGGGCCCGGAACCACTGCGTGAAGACGGGCACGAGCCGGGACTCGTGCTCCGCGCCCAGCCGGTCCACCGCGCCCGCGTGCGCCTGCGCGGCCTCCCGGTCGCCGGCCGCCGAAGCGGACTGCAAGCGGATGAGCAGCCCCAGGATGGCGAAGGCCGGCAGCCCGGCCGAGGCGGACAGCGCGATCAGCTCCGCGCCGATCGCGTCCCTGCGCGGCGCGAGACCCGGGCGGCCGAAGGACTGGAGGAACACGCCGTCGAGCGCGAAGGCCAGCGCCGCGGGATCGCCGAGGTCCCGGGCCAGTACCTCGGCCTCCCGCGCGGCCCGCGCCGCGCGCTCCCGCTCCCGCGTCCCCAGGTCGCCGCTGCGGCTCTCGACCGCGACCGTGGCCAGCAGCCGGGCGCGCGACGCGGGATCGCCGCCGGGTCCGAGGCCCGCGAGCGCCCGTTCGGCCGCCGCCACGACGGCAGCGGCCTGCACGGGATCGTCGGCCCGCGCCCAGACCGCGGGCACGTCGTAGGCGCCGATCACCCGCGCGGTCAGCGCCACGTCGCCGGTACGCTCCGCCGCCCGCACGGCCGCGAGGCGATTGCGCCGCGACAGGACCAGCGCGTCGCCGCCGGCGAGGGCGACGGCGCGGGCGAGGTCCATGGTCGTCCGCGGGCCGAATCCGGCGCCGCCCGACGGCAGCGGCTGCGCCCCGGACGGTTCCAGGGCCGCGGACCGGGTAAGGATGTCCGTCTCCAGGCGGGCCAGTTCCGGCCCCGGATCGAGTCCCAGCCGCTCGGCCAGCATGGTCCGGGCCCTGCGGATCGCGGCCAGCGCGTCGGCCTGCCGCCCCGACCGGTACAGCGCGCGTGCCAGCAGCGCCCAGGCCGGCTCGCGCCACGGGTGCTCGGTGACATGCGCGCCGAGTTCCGCGACGAGCGCGGCACCGTCTCCCGCACCGCCGCCGTCCAGCAGCGCCCCCGCCCGTACTTCCACCGCCTCCAGCCGCAGCTCCTCCAGCCGGGCCCGCTCGCGCCGCACCCAGGGGGAGTCGGGCAGATCGGCGTAGGCGGTGCCGCGCCAGGACCGCAGGGCCTCCTCCAGCGCGCCGACGTCCTGCGGCGGGCGCCGCGCGGCGGTGAGCGCGTCCTCGAAACGGTGGACGTCCACGGCCGCGCGCGGCAGCCGCAGCGCGTAGCCGCTGCCTTCCGTGACGAGGATCCGCGGGGGCGTGCGCGGCGGCTGGCCGGGTTCAAGGGCGCGGCGCAGAGCGGCGACGAACGTCCGCAGCGCGCCCACCGCGCCGTCCGGCGGATCCGGCCACAGGTCCGCGACCAGGTCCTGCGTGGTGACCATTCGCCCCTCGGCAACCACCAGCCGCGCCAGCACCTCGCGCTGCCGCGGCCCGCCCAGCCGGACCGGACCGCCGCCGCCGTCCACGGCCCGCACGGCCCCCAGCACATCGATCCGCATGCCCTCATCCTCACCCACCGCCCCCGACCGCGCCGGACCGTACTGATCGGCTGCTGATCGAGTCCGTGCACGGTGGGGTGCGGCGGCGTCGGTGTTCGCCTTCGGCGGGCGGGACGGGCCGCCGGTAGCGGACCGGCGGACGGCCGGCGACCGTCACCCAACGACTCCCGCGCCCACCGGCGTACGGGACGCGAAAGGAAGCACCATGACCCCCACCATCCCCGGCTTCGAGAACACCACGCTGCCCGGTGCGGACGGCGTACGGCTCGCCGCCGCGGTCGGCGGCAGCGGCAGCCCGGTCGTGCTGCTGCACGGCTTTCCCGAGACGCACCTGATGTGGCGGCACGTGGCCGGACGGCTGGCCCGTACGCACACGGTGATCTGCCCCGACCTGCGCGGCTACGGAGCGAGCGACAAGCCGGCGGCGACCGGGCCGGAGGTGTACGCCAAGCGCGGCATGGCCGCCGACGTGGTGGCCGCGGCGGCGGCGCTCGGGCACGACCGTTTCGCGCTCGTCGGGCACGATCGCGGCGCGCTGGTCGCCTTCCGCGCCGGACTCGACCATCCCGAGACCGTGACGCACCTCGGCATCCTCGACATCGTGCCGACCCTCGACATGTGGCAGGTGCTGCGCGGGGTGTCGGCCGCGGTCGGCTACCACCTGTTCCTGATGGCCCAGCCGCCCGGCCTGCCGGAAACCATGATCGGCAACAGCGCGGACGCGTTCTTCGGGTCCTTCCTGGACGCCTGGGCGAAGGACCCGGCCGCGATCCCCGACGACGTACGGGCGGCCTACCTGCGGGCGAGCGCCGCGGCCGTACCGTCGATCGTCGCCGACTACCGCGCCTCCGCCGGGATCGACATCGCCCACGACCAGGCCGACCAGGACGCGGGCTCGCAGTTCGCCATGCCCGTCATGGTCGTGCAGCAGGACTGGGGCGCCCGGCTCGGCTACGACGCCGCCGAGGTGTGGCGGGCCTGGGCACCGGACCTGGACCACCGGCTCACCACCGCGGGCCACTTCATGGCCGAGGAGGCGCCCGACGAGATCACCGGGGCGATCCTCGACCTCCTGGCCCGCTGAGCAGCCGCCGGGCCGATCGGTTTCGCGCCGTAACCGCGTAGCCGGGGTGCCTCCGCGTTGCGACAGCCGGTCCGAGCCGTATCACCCGCCCGGACCGGCTGCGCCGGGGCTCACTGCCGAACCCCGGACCTGATGTGTTCAGCCTCGTATGACATGGGGGGTCGCGCGCACCGGGTGCCCCGCTGCGAGACATGAAACGTACGAGTGGAAGCTTGTCCGCACCGCGGCTTCGCGCCCCCGGGCGGTACGCGTGCGGGCGGGCCTCACGAGAGAGCCCCGGTGCGGCAGACGTGCTCGGCGACCGTCCTCAGCTTGACGTTCCTCTCCTGGGACCGGCGCCGCAGGGCGTCGAACGCCTCGGATTCGCTGAGCCGGTCACTGACCATGAGGATGCCCATCGCCTCGCCGATCACATGCCGCGTGAGGACGGCCTGCTCCAACTGGGCCCGGTTGTGGGCGCCCGCGACCGCGACCGCCGCGTGCGAGGCGAGCAGCCAGGCCGCGGTCTGGCTCGCCTCGGTGAAGGCACCGACGGTACGGGAGTACATGTTGAGCGCGCCGAAGTCCCCGTCCTCGGTGAACAGCAGAAAGCCCATCATGCTGGCGACCCCCAGATCATGGGCACGGGGCGCGAACAGCGGCCACCGTTCGCGCTGCCGGTCGTCGGTGAGGTCGGCGATCCGGTACACCTGCCCGGAGACGCTGGTGCGCGCCGCGTCGAAACAGGGGCCCTGCCCCAGCTCCTGCTGAAGCCGGTCGCAGCTGACCGCGAGCGGGTCGGTCGGCGCGAGGGTCCGGCTGTCCTTCCCTCGCAGCAGCAGGATGCCGGCGACTTCGCAGCCCTCGATCAGTTCCGTCGCCGAAGCGGTGACGCGGCCGAGGGTGTCGTCGACCGAGTGCTGGGCCAGCAGGTCGCGGGCCAGCGATGCCATGCGTTCGCCGTACTGCCGCCAATCCATAACAGTCTCCCGAACAAGCCGTGGACGGTGCTGCGAGTGCCCGTGCGCCACGCCCCGAAACCGCCCCCCGAGCCGGAGGCAGCGCGTCGCGCCCCCCGGGCGTGCGGGAGCCGTAGGATGGAGCGCGAGCGCGTGGCGCTCCGGCTGAGCGTATTCGCGCGGGGACGCGGCGGACACGATTGTGGGGTACGGAAGCGTTGCCCTCCCTTTTTGACCGAAGGTGAGGCGTCGACGTGCGCGGGAACATTGTGCGGTTGCGGGGCGGTGCGGGCTGGCTGTGGCTGGTCAGAGCCGGTGAGGCGCTGAACGGTCCGGTGAGCGGCTGGCCCGAGGGGATGCGCGACGAGGACGACGCCTGCCGGGGCGTCCTGCTGGATCTTTCCCGGACGAATCTGCTGTCGGCCGCCGCGGCCGGATCGACGATCGAGCGGATGGTCGTACTGCGGCAGCAGGGCCGTCGGGTCTGGCTCGCGGGCGTCGGCCCCGGGATCGAGCGCGTCCTGCGGCGGGCCGATCGCGACGATCTGCTCGCCACCGGGCGCCAGGACATACTGCAGCCGTCGGTGGAGGCGGCGCTGGCGGCCGCGGCCTCGGCGTATGCCGACGCGACGGACCTGGCGCACGCCATGGCCCGGCCGGACGGCGGCCACGCAAAAGCCACTCTCGTGGAGGTGGGCGGCGGCCCGCGCACCTGCGCGGGCGCCGGCGCCGGGCGGGAGGAAACCCGGTCCGGGCGCGAGATGCGGGACGGCCGCCGCAAGGCGCGCGGCCGACCGGTCGTGGCCCTGGCCGGCGGTGTGGTGGGCAGCCGCTACGGGCTCGACGGCGACGCGGCGCTGGAACTGCTGGTGGCGACCTCGCAGCGGCACAACATGAAACTGCGGGCACTCGCGGCGTCCGTGGCCATGGTCGTACCGCCGCAGCCGGGCGGGGCTCAGTGGTTCCCGGGGCGTTCGCGCCGCCCGGCGCCCGCCCTGTCGTTCCTCGAAGGGCGCCCGGTCGCGAAGGCGAACCCCTCGGAGGTGCTGGCCGCACTGCTGCGGTCGGTGCTCGAGGTCGCCTGGGCGGACATGGGCAACGCGCAACTGGCCGATCCGATGACCGGTGACCTGTGGATCGAGGCGCAACGGGGTCACTCCGAGGAGTTTCTGGACTACTTCGACTATGTGGCGGGTCCGGGCCACGCCTCGAAGGACCCCGCCGGCGACACGGACTCCGGGGCGCCGGCAGTCGACCGCTCCAGCAGCCATCTGGCCGCTGCGCGGGGCGTTCAGGTGGCGGTGCTGGACGTCCCCCACGACGCGCTGTACGACGCCCCGGGACAGGCCGTCATGCGCGACTCCGGTTCCGTGGCCTGCCACAGCGTCCCGATCGCGCTCCCCACCGGGGAGCTGCTCGGCATGGTGACCTGCCACTACCGGCACCCGGCCGCGATCAGCCGCGTGCTGGTCGCCGGACGTACGTACGCGCTGGACCACCCCGCGGGACAGGCCGCCGCCTGGCTGGACTGGTACCGGCGCACCATTGTCCTGGACGCGCTGGAGGACCTGCACACGCGGGCCCGCGCCTTGCGTGCGGGCGACTGAGCCCCGGGCGCCCGAGTCCCGGCCCCTCGTCCGTCGGATGGCGGATCTACGTCAACGCGGCATCGCGCTCACTTGATTTGTCGCCGCGCGGGCAGAAGGGTTGCCACGGAACGACGAACACCCGGTCAGGACGGCGGCCGATCCCCTTTCCCCGCCTGAGGTGTGTCATGAACCAGCGATCCGCGGGTCCCCGTAGCGGCAACGGGGCCCTGCACAACGGCCGCGCCGTGGCCGTCCGGCACGAGAGCGCTGTCGGCCGGCTCCCGGCCGGTGGGTCGCCGGATCCCGACGTCATGCTGCTGCCGCTCGTCGGAGCCCTGGACGCGTCGAACGTCGGTGATCTCGGCCGGCGGATCCGCCGGCATGTCGACGCGGCCCGGGCCGCGGGGGAAGGTCTCGTCCTCGACCTCGACGGCGTCGTCGTGTTCGGCGCGGCGGCCGCCGCCGCGGTCGGCGGCGCGCTCGGCGACGCGGACGGTGTCGCCGTCGCCGTGGCGGTGTCCGACGCCACCATCCGTGCCGTACTGCGCGCACGGGCACCGACGTTGGAGGTGTACGCCACCGTCGTGGACGCCGTCCGCGCCGTCTCCGCCCGGCCCGCGGGTCCCGCGCCCCGGGCGGACGCGCGCGTCCAGGACGAACTGGCCGCGCTGCGCGAGGAGGTGTACGGATTGCGGGCCCGTTCCCGGTCCCGCGGTCTGATCGGCGTCGCCCAGGGCATGGTGCTGGCCCGGTATGCGCTGCCCGACGCGGACAGCGCGCTGGCAGTGCTGCGGGAGTCCTCGCAGCACCACAACGTTCCGCTGCGGGCCTTCGCCTCCGCGGTGGTGTCGGCGCCGCCGCCGGCGGCGGACGGCCCGTGGTTCCCCCGCCGACGGCGCGCGCCGGCACCGCCCGCGGAATTCCTCACCGCCCGCGGCGTACGGCCCGACGAGCGCGGCAGGGCCCTGCAGGCCGCTGTCGAGGCGGCCGCCGACGGTACGGACGCCGACGCGGCGGCCCTGCATCTCGTCGACCCGGCGCGCGGCGGAGCACTGTTCCTCGAGGCGGACCGGCATCACGGCCCCGCCTACCGCGACGCCTATGCCCGGCTAGCCCCCGACGCCTCGGACACGGCCGTCACCGTGGCGCGTGCCCACAGCGCCGGTCGGCCCACGGCGGGCACCGAGGCCGCGCCGCTCTTCTTCGAACAGCGTTCCGCCGCACCGCTGTTCGCCTCGGTCTTCCACCGCGTGCACGCCGTTCCCCTGCTGTCCTCCGACGGCCGGTGCGTCGGCGTCCTCTCCGTGCAGCACATCGGCACCGACCGTCGGCTGACCCGCGCCGAAACCGGCCTGCTGGTCTCCCTGGCCGCCGACACCCACGCATGGCACAGCTGGTACCAGCGCACCGTGGTCCTCGACGCCCTCGAACGCCTGCACACACACGGCACCGGTCGTGGCTGACCCCGCCCTACCCGTACGGACCGGCTCCCGAACGGGCTGCTGAAAGCCACCGGAAAGACGTACGAATGCCGCGGGCGCATCCGGGCACTCGGCCCCCCGCCGTGGGCGCCCGCGGTGGGCGCGGCGGCCCCGGTGCCGCCGGCGTCGCGGTGTCGACCAGGGAGTGATGCGCATGCTGGTGTTCCGCCGACAGCGGTTGAGGACACGAGCTGTCGCACGGAACGCCGCCAGGACCGGCTTTGTCGTCATCGACCGCAGACTCCCGGTCGCGGTCAGCGCCAAGAGGCTGCTGCGCAAGGCGTTTCCCGACCACTGGAGCTTCCTGCTGGGGGAGTTGGCGCTCTACAGCTTCGTCGTGCTGCTGCTCACCGGCACCTGGCTGACGCTCTTCTTCGACGCCGGAACGACGCAAAGCACGTACCGTGGGTCGTACGCGCCGCTGCAAGGGCTGCCGGTCTCCGCCGCGTACGACTCCACCGTGCACATCAGTCTCGATGTCCGCGGTGGTCTGCTGATCCGGCAACTGCACCATTGGGCGGCACTGATCTTCGTCGCCGCCATCGCCGTGCACATGCTGCGGATCTTCTTCACCGGCGCCTTTCGCCGGCCGCGCGAGATCAACTGGATGATCGGTGTGACGCTCTTCCTGGTCACGCTGCTCGAAGGCTTCTGCGGCTATTCGCTCCCGGACGACCTGCTGTCCGGTACCGGGCTGCGCACCGCCAACACCATCGTGATGTCGATCCCGCTGGTCGGCAGCTATCTGGCGTTCTTCGTGTGGGGCGGGCCCTTCCCTGGGCACGTGCTCAACGGCCGCCTGTACATCCTGCACGTGCTCTTCGTGCCGGGACTGCTGATCGCGCTGATCACCGTGCATTTGATCCTGGTTTTCTACCTCAAGCACACCCAGTGGAGCGCACCCGGGCGCACCAACCGCAATGTCGTGGGACGCCCGCTCTTCCCGCACTTCGTCGCCAAGTCCACCGGCCTGTTCTTCCTTGTGTTCGGCGTCCTCGCCGTGCTCGCGGCCACGGTGCAGATCAATCCGGTGTGGGAGTACGGTCCCTACCGCGCCGACCAGGTGAGCACCGGAGCCCAGCCCGACTGGTACGTCGGCTTCCTGGAGGGCGCGCTTCGGCTGATGCCGCCCTGGGAGACGGCGGTCGCCGGGCACACCGTCATGTGGAACGTGCTGCTGCCCGCCGTGGTCCTGCCGGGCGTTCTCTTCCTCGCCCTCTACGGCTATCCGCTGTTCGAACGCTTTGTCACCGGTGACCGCGGCGAGCACCATCTGTGCGACCGCCCGCGCGACAGACCGACAAGAACGGCGCTGGGAGCGGCCGGGATCGTCTGGTACGCCGTCCTGCTCGCGGCCGGCGGCAATGATGTGACGGCCTTCTCCTTCCATCTGTCGGTGAACGCGCTGACGTGGCTCTTCCGGGTTCTGGTCGTCCTCGGCCCGGTCCTGGCGTTCGTGGTGACCAAGAGGATCTGCCTGGCGCTCCAGTCCCACGAACGACGGTTGCTGACGGAAGGTCAGGAAACCGGCGAGGTCGTCCAGAGCGTCTACGGCGCGCTGGAGCCCCGGCACGCCGATGTCGCACCCGAGCGGCTCTACCGCTTTCTGGTCCGCGACCTGCCGGTCCCCGAGCCCGCCCCCGGTCCGGACGCTCCGGCGCGCCGTCGCCTGCGGGCCGCGCTGAGCCGCTGGTACTACGGCCGCGGTGTCCGCCTGCCCATGACGCCCGAACAACGGCGCCACGTCGAGGAAGCACTCGCAGAACCGGAACGAGGAACGCGATGACGCGTACCGACGCACGGGCCGCATCGCCGGAGCCCGCGGGGCCCGACACCACCGAAGGCGCCGACCGGGGAAGCCGGCTGGGCGACCGGTTGCTGGACTACGTGACCACCACCGACCACAAGACGATCGGCGGCATGTATCTGGTGACGGCCTTCTGCTTCTTCCTCTTCGCGGGCCTGCTCGCCATGGGGATGCGGGCCGAACTGGCCCGGCCGGGACTTCAGTTGTGGAGCACGGGGCAGTACAACCAGCTCGTCACCATCCACGGCACCATCATGATGCTCCTGTTCGCCACGCCGATGTTCGCCGGCTTCGCCAACGCGATCATGCCTTTGCAGATCGGCGCGCCCGACGTGGCCTTCCCGCGGCTGAACGCGCTGACGTACTGGCTCTATCTGTTCGGCGCCCTGATCGTCGTCTCGGGTTTTCTGGTGCCGGGCGGTGCCGCCGCCTTCGGCTGGTTCGCCTACGCGCCGCTCAACAGCGCGATCCATTCGCCAGGAGCGGGCGGCGACCTGTGGGTGATGGGCCTGGTGCTGACCGGATTGAGCACCACCTTGGGATCGGTGAACTTCATCGCCACCATCGTCTGCCTGCGTGCCCCCGGCATGACGATGTTCCGGATGCCGATCTTCACCTGGAACATCCTGTTCACCTCGATCCTCGCGCTGCTGGCCTTCCCGGTGCTCACCGCGGCGCTGTTCGCCCTGGAGGCGGACCGGAAATTCGGTGCGCATGTCTTCGACGCGGCCAACGGCGGGGCCATTTTGTGGCAGCACCTCTTCTGGTTCTTCGGGCACCCCGAGGTGTACATCGTGGCTCTGCCGTTCTTCGGCGTGATCACCGAGATCATTCCGGTGTTCAGCCGCAAACCGACCTTCGGCTACATCGGCATGGTCGGCGCCACGATCGCCATCACCATGCTGTCCGCGACCGTGTGGGCCCACCACATGTTCGCCACCGGAATGGTGCTGCTGCCCTTCTTCTCCCTCATGTCGTTCCTCATCGCGGTACCCACCGGAGTGAAGTTCTTCAACTGGATCGGCACCATGTGGCACGGCACGCTCTCCTTCGAGACCCCGATGCTGTGGTCGCTCGGCTTTCTGACGACCTTTCTGCTCGGTGGCCTGAGTGGGGTCCTGCTCGCCTCGCCACCGCTGGACTTCCACGTCACCGACAGCTATTTCGTGGTGGCACACCTGCATTACGTGCTCTTCGGCACCGTCGTCTTCGCGATGTTCGGCGGCTTCTACTTCTGGTGGCCCAAATGGACCGGCCGGATGCTCGACGAACGGCTGGGCCGTATTCACTTCTGGACGCTCTTCGTCGGCTTCCAGACCACCTTCCTCGTCCAGCACTGGCTCGGCGAGAAGGGCATGCCGCGCAGATACGCCGACTACCTCGCAGCGGACGGCTTCACCACGCTCAACACCGTGTCGTCCATCGGTTCGTTCCTGCTGGGACTCTCGACGCTCCCGTTCCTCTACAACGTGTGGAAGACCTGGAGATACGCGCCGACGGTCGACGTGGACGACCCATGGGGATTCGGCCGTTCCCTGGAGTGGGCGACCTCCTGCCCGCCGCCGCGGCACAACTTCCACACGCTCCCCAAGGTCCGTTCCGACTCACCGGCATTCGACCTCCACCACCCGGAGGCCGCGCTGCTCGCACCCGCGACGCCGCCGGGCCGGCCCACCCCCGACCCGCACCAGGAGGCCGCGTCGTGAGGACCGAGTCGTATCTGTTCGGCGGCGTCGCCATGTTCTTCCTGATCACAGGAGTGGGTTACGGGCTGTGGTCGGGTCCGGAACCGGCGGGCACCGCGGCACTCGCCGTCGCCTTCGTCATGTCCGCGCTCGTCTCGTTCTTCTTCGACCAGACCTACCGGCGCCGCGGCTCCCGACCGGAGGACCGCAAGGATGCCGAGGTCATCGAGCGCGCCGGACCACTGGACTTCTTCCCCGCCCGCAGCGCCTACCCGCCGGTCGTCGGGGCCGGTGCCGCCCTTGCCGCGCTCGGCATCGTCTTCGGCCTGTGGCTCTTCCTCATCGGCTTCGGAGTCCTGGGCGCGGGCGTGGGCGGCATGGTCTTCCAGTACGCGCGCAGGGGTGAGTGAACCGTCCGCGCGTTTCGGCACGGTCCGGCACGGTACCCGGAAGGCGTGGGCGTCCGGCGGACGGGTGCCGAACCGGGAAGGTGGACAGCATGATCGAGGTGCCGGGGGACGGTGTGGTGACGGTCCGGACCACCGGGTGCCTCGACCTGCCCGGGGACGCGGCGGCACTGGTGGCCGCGGAACTCGTCTACCGGCCCCGGGACTGCTTCGCGGTGAATCTGCTGCTGCGCGGTCCCGACGGTGTGACCGTCGGCTGGACCTTCTCCTGGGAGCTGCTGAGCCAGGGCCTGCTCGGCCCGGTCGGCGACGGTGACATCAGAATCCGGCCGGAGAACGGGACCACACCCGTCATAGAGGTGCTGCTCGAACCCCACTGCGTGGCCGCCCGGATACGGTTCCCGGCCCGCGACATCGGCTATTTCATCAGCCGGGTCCGGGCCGCGGAAGCGCCCCGCGAGCGGCGCATAGCCGAGGCCCTCGACCGGGAACTGGCCTCGATCATGGAAGAGACGTAATGCCCGTCCCGCGGAGCGGGCCCCGGCCGCAGCCGCGCACGACGGGAGCCTGCCCCCGTTTTTTCCGGACAGCAGATTTCAGGGGTTAGAGCCAACTCGGCCAGGGCACTCGCCATCGCGAGCCCGTCGAGACCACGGCGGCAGCACTGCGCACCCCGACAACGGCCGTGTCCCATGTTCCGGCCCGGGGCGCGGGGAATTCCTGAAATCCGATGAAGGGCCGATCCATGCCGTCCATGACCGCGCCCGCACCCTGGCGCCGGGCCCTGGTGACCGGGGGAGCGGGATTCCTCGGATCGCATCTGTGCGAGCAGCTGCTGGATTCGGGTGTCGACGTCGACTGCGCCGACAATCTGCTGTCCGGTTCGCCCGACAACATCGCCCATCTCACCGGGCGGCCCGGCTTTCGCTTCGTGGAGTGCGATCTCAGCTCGCCCGACAGCGTGAGCGTGCTTCCAGGACCGTACGACCTCGTACTGCACTTCGCGTGCCCCGCCTCGCCCGCCGACTACCTGGGGCATCCGCTGGAAACGCTCGACGTGGGCAGTTTCGGCACCCGGCACGCTCTGGCGATCGCGCACCGCGACTGCGGTCGCTTCCTGCTCGCCTCCACCTCGGAGGTCTACGGCGATCCCTTGGTGCATCCGCAGCGCGAGGACTACTGGGGCAACGTCAACCCGGTCGGGCCGCGCAGCGTGTACGACGAATCGAAGCGCTTCGCGGAGGCCCTGGTAACCGCGCATGTGCGCACCTTCGGGAGCAACGCGGGCATCGTCCGGCTGTTCAACAGCTACGGCCCCCGGATGCGCGCCGACGACGGGCGGGCGGTGCCCACCTTCATCAGCCAGGCGCTGGCCGGCGAACCGGTCACCGTCTCCGGCGACGGCAGCCAGACCCGGACGCTGTGCTACGTGGACGACACCATCGCGGGCATCCTGGCGGTCGCCGCCAGCCGTTCGGTGCGCCCGGTGAACATCGGCGGCACCGACGAGACCAGCGTGCTGGACATCGCCCGGCAGGTGGTGGACCTGACCGGCTCCCGGTCGGAGCTGGCGTTCGTGGAACGGCCCGCGGACGACCCCGAAAGGCGCCGGCCGGACATCACCGTGGCCCGCGAACTGCTGCGCTGGGAACCACACGTGCCGTGGACCGAGGGCATCAAGCGGACGATCGCGTACTTCGCGGACCATCCGCGAGCGGCGTGAGCCGAGCCGCACCGGGATGCCCGTACGGGGCGGCGCCGTCCACCTGACCGGTTCACAGCAATCGAAGCACCCGTAGGTCCCGACCCGCCCGAGGAAGGGGAGACATCGATGCGAGTCCTGGGAATCAACGCGCTCTTCCACGATCCCGCCGCGGCCCTGGTCGTCGACGGCCATGTCGTGGCGGCTGCCGAGGAGGAACGTTTCAGCCGCCGTAAGCACGGCAAACGGCCGATCCCCTTCTCCGCCTGGGAGCTTCCCGAACTGTCGGCCCGCTGGTGCCTGCGGCAGGCGGGGCTCACACCCGGTGACCTGGACGCGGTCGCGTACTCTTACGACCCCGCGCTCGCCCGGCCCGCCGACGAACTCGGCCTGCACGACCCCTGGGACCACCTCCGCCAGGACTACGCCCGCCGGGCACCGGACTTCCTCGCCGAAGCACTGCCCGGCCTCACGCCCGACAAAGTGCGCTTCGTCCCCCACCACGTGGCGCACGCCGCGTCCGCCGGCCTCGCCTCACCGCACGGCGACTGTGCCGTCCTGGTCCTCGACGGCCGCGGGGAGTGCGCCTCCCACCTGGCGGGCCGCTACCGCGACGGACACCTCACCGTCCTGGACACCCAGGAACTGCCCGATTCCGTCGGTCTGTTCTATGAGGACGCCACCCAGCACCTCGGATTCCTGCGCAGCAGCGACGAGTTCAAGGTCATGGCGCTCGCCTCCTATGGCACACCGCGCTTCAGCGACCGTCTACGGGAGTACGTGCACGCCGAGGGCGACGGCTTCCGGGCCGGTACCGTGCCATGGGCCGACCTCGTGCCCGCCCGGGAACCGGACGGGACCTGGACGCGGGAGCACGCCGATCTCGCGGCGAGCGCCCAACTCTGCCTGGAAGAAGTGATCCTGGGTCTCGCCCGCGGCCTGCACGCGCGTATGGGCGAGCAGACGCTGGCGCTGGCCGGCGGCGTCGCGCTCAACTGCGTGGCCAACACTCGGATCCACCGGGAGACGCCGTTCGAGAACGTGTGGGTGCAGCCCGCGGCCGGGGACGCCGGCACCGCGCTCGGGGCGGCCCTGCATGTCGCGCGCGAGCACGAAGAGACCCATCCGATGCCGACTGCGGCGCTCGGCCGCGGCTGGAGCGATGACGAACTGCGCGGCTGGCTGGACCGCGCGGCCGTGCCGTACGAAGAACCCGACGACATCGCCGAGACGGTGGCCGCGGAACTCGCGGGCAACGGCGTCGTGGCCTGGTTCCAGGGCCGCGCCGAGTACGGCCCGCGGGCGCTCGGCCACCGCTCGCTGCTGGCCCACCCCGGCCACGCCGACAATCTTGAACGGCTCAACGCCGTCAAGGGGCGTGAGGAATTCCGGCCCGTCGCCCCCATGGTTCTGGCCGACCGGGCGGCCGAGCTGTTCGACGGCCCGCTGCCGAGCCCGTACATGCTCTTCGTCCACGACGTCGACGCCGCTTGGCGGGAGCGGATACCGGCCGTGGTCCACGTGGACGGCACCGCCCGCATCCAGACCGTCGACCCGGCCGCGGAACCTCTCGTCGCCCGCATGCTGAGCGCGTTCGAGGCGCGCACCGGACTGCCCGTGGTGGTCAACACCAGCCTGAACACCGCCGGCCGCCCCATGGTCGACGATCCGCGGGACGCCCTGGAGTGCTTCGGCTCCGCGCCCGTCGACCTGCTGGCGCTCGGCCCCTTTGCCGTCCGCCGGAAGGAGCTTTTCGCATGACCACCCGGCACTCCTCCGCCACCGCCCCCGCGTACGCCGTCGTCATCCCCACCATCGGCCGTCCGTGCCTCGCCGACTGCCTGCGGGCCCTGGCGGCATCAGAGGGACCCGGACCCGCCGAGATCGTCGTCGTCGACGACCGGCGCGACGCCACCGCCGGGCTTCCGCTGGAAGCCGCGGGAGACCTGCGCCCCCGGCTGCGCGTCGCCGGGAGCGGCGGCCGGGGCCCGGCGGCAGCCCGCAACACCGGACTGCGCGCCGTTACCGCGCCATGGGTGGTCTTCCTCGACGACGACGTCCGTGTGCTGCCCGACTGGCGGCGGCGCTTGGCCGGCGACCTGCTGGCCGCCGACGCGCGGACCGGGGGAGTGCAGGGCGTCCTTCAGGTGCCGTTGCCGCCCGGCCGCAGGCCCACCGACTGGGAACGCGGCACCGCCGGACTCGAGGCCGCGTCCTGGGCGACCGCCGACATGGCTTACCGGGCATCGGCGCTGACAGCCGTCGACGGCTTCGACGAGCGATTCCCGCGCGCCTTCCGGGAGGACGCCGACCTCGCGCTGCGTGTGCTCGACGCGGGCTGGAGCTTGTGCCGCGGCGACCGTGTCACCCAGCACCCGGTCCGGCCCGCGGACCGCTGGGCCTCGGTGCGCGCCCAACGCGGCAACGCGGACGACGCGTTGATGACCGCACTGCACGGGCCCGACTGGTGGAGCCGTGCCAGGGCACCTCGTGGCCGACTGCGCCGGCACACGGCGGTCACTGCCGCGGCCCTGACCGCATCCCTGCTCGCACTGTCCGGGCGCCGCACGGGCGCCGCGGTCTGCGCGGCGCTCTGGGCGCTGGGCACCGCCGAATTCGCGTGGGCCAGGATCGCGCCGGGACCGCGCACCGGCCAGGAGGTCACCACGATGCTGGCCACCAGCGTGGTGATCCCGCCGCTCGCGGTCGCCCACCGCGCCGCCGGAGCCGTACGGCACAGGGGCGCCGCACCGCTGGGACGGGTCGCATGACCGGGACCGCGCGGCCGGTCGCCGTGCTCTTCGACCGGGACGGCACGCTGATCCACGACGTTCCGTACAACGCCGACCCGGACCTCGTCCGCCCCATGCCCTACGCGGCCGAGGCGCTGCGGCTGCTGCACGCCGAGGGTATCGCGACCGGCGTCGTCAGCAATCAGTCCGGCATCGGGCGCGGCCTCCTCACGGCGGACCAGGTACGCCGCGTCAATGCCCGGGTGGACGCCCTGCTCGGCCCCTTCGGTACCTGGGAAGTGTGCCCGCACCGCCCGGCCGCCGGCTGCACCTGCCGCAAACCGGAACCAGGACTCGTCCTGCGGGCGGCGCACCGGCTCGGCGTCCGGCCCCGCGACTGCGCCGTGATCGGCGACATCGGCGCCGATCTGCTGGCCGCCCGCGCGGCCGGTGCCCACGGCGTCATCGTGCCGACGCTGGCCACGCGGTGGGACGAGTACGCCGACGAGCCCGACGCCGCGCCGGACATCCTCACCGCCGTACAAAGCCTGCTGTCGATAGGCCCCGACCAGGAGCAGGCGGGCGGTGGGCCGTCATGAGGGCCCTCGTCGTACGCCTGGACAGCTTCGGAGACGTGCTGCTGGCCGGGCCCGCCGTACGCGCCGTCGCGGAGCACGCCGACCAGGTGACGCTGCTGTGCGGGCCGCTCGGCGAGGCCGCGGGCCGGCTGCTGCCCGGGGTGGACGACGTCAAGGTGTGGCGGGCGCCGTGGGAGGGCGTGAGCCCGCCCGGCGTGGAGGAGGCCGACATCGACGGCCTTGTCCGGCGGCTGCGCGATGCCCGCTTCGACACCGCCCTCGTCCTCACGTCCTTCCACCAGAGCCCGCTGCCGACCGCGCTGGTGCTCCGGATGGCCGGTGTCGAGCGGATCGGCGCGGACAGCGCCGACCAGCCCGGCCGGCTGCTGGACGTCAGGCACCGGCGGCAGCCTGGCCGGCACGAGTGCGAGGCCGCCCTCGATACCGCGGCGGCCATGGGGTTCACTCCCAGGGCCGGGGACGACGGACGGCTGCGCGTCCTGCCGCCACCGGACACCACCACGCTCACCGGCAACGGCTCCTATCTCGTCTTCCACCCCGGAGCCAGCGCGCCCGCGCGCGCCTGGGGGCCGGAACGGTGCGCGGAAGCCATCGAGTCGCTCACTGACCACGGCCACCGGGTGATCGTCACCGGAGGCCCGGCGGAGACCGGGCTGACCCGGCGGGTCAGCGGCGCCGTGGCCGTCGACCTCGGCGGCAGGACCGACGCACGGACCCTGTCAGGAGTGCTGTACTTCGCCGACGCGGTCGTCTGCGGCAACTCCGGACCCGCACACCTCGCGGCGGCCGTCGGCACACCCGTGGTCTCCCTCTTCGCACCCGTCGTCCCCGCCGACCGCTGGCGGCCGTACGGCGTCCCGCATGTCCTGCTCGGCGACCAGGGGGCGTCGTGCGCCGACACCCGGGCCCGGCACTGCCCTGTCCCCGGCCACCCCTGCCTGACCGGCATCACACCGCACGACGTGGTGAGCGCCGTGCACAAACTCGTGCAGGAGACCCTATGAACATCCTCGTCTGGCATGTGCACGGCTCCTGGCTCACCTCGTTCGTCCAGGGTCCCCACACCTACCTCGTACCGGTGACGCCCGACCGCGGCCCCGACGGGCTCGGCCGCGCGCGGACCTGGGACTGGCCCGCCTCCGTGCGAGAGGTGTCGCCGGACGAGCTGCGGACGGCCGACATCGACCTCGTCGTGCTGCAACGGCCGCGCGAAGTGGAACTCGTACGGGCGTGGACCGGCCGCCGCCCGGGCATCGACCTGCCCGCGGTGTATGTCGAGCACAACACCCCGGCTGCGACACCGGCCACCCAACGGCACCCGCTCGCCGACCGCGACGACATCACGCTCGTGCACGTCACCCATTTCAACCACCTCATGTGGGACAACGGCCGGGCACCCACGACCGTGGTGGAGCACGGCGTGATCGACCCCGGTCCGCTGTGGACCGGGGAGGAGCGGCGCGCCGCGGTGGTCGTGAACGACCCCCTGCTGCGTGGCCGCGTCACCGGCACCGACCTGCTGCCGTCCTTCGCGGCGAGCGCACCGCTGAGCGTGTTCGGCATGCGCACCCAGGGGCTCGCCGACCGGCTCGGTCTGCCCGCCGACCGCTGCCGCACGCAGGATCTGCCGCAGCACCGGCTGCACCCGGCGATGGCGCGCTGCCGCCTCTACCTGCATCCGGTCCGGTGGACGTCACTCGGGCTGTCCCTGCTGGAGGCGATGTTCCTCGGCATGCCCGTCGTGGCCCTGGACACCACCGAGACCCGCGAAGCCGTACCCGAAGGCGCTGGCGTCGTCTCCAACCGCCTCGACATCCTGCGCGACGCTTGCCGCGACTACTTGGGCGACCACGGCCACGCCAGGAGAACGGGGGAGGGGGCCAGGGCCGCGGCCGTCGCCCGCTACGGAGTGCGGCGCTTCCTGGACGACTGGGAACAACTGACGAAAGAGGTCACGCGATGACGTACACGTACTCCGCCCGCGGCCGGATCGCCATGGTGTCCGAGCACGCCAGCCCGCTCGCCGCCCTCGGCGGGCCCGACGCCGGCGGGCAGAACGTTTATGTGGCGCGGCTGGCCGAGCAGTTGGCGGCCCGCGGCCACGAAGTGACCGTATACACCCGGCGTGACGATCCGGAACTGCCCGAGCGGATGACGATCGGCGACGGCGTGCGGCTCGTGCACGTCACGGCGGGCCCGGCCACACACATGCCCAAGGACGAACTCCTCTGCCACATGCCGGAGTTCGGCGACCGGCTGGCCGCGTACTGGCACGAGGAGCGGCCCGATGTGGCGCACGCCCACTTCTGGATGTCGGGCACCGCCGCTCTTGCCGGTGCGGCGGGCCTGGGCGTCCCCGTCGTCCAGACCTTCCACGCCCTCGGCACCGTGAAGCGGCGCTACCAGGGCGCGGCCGACACCAGCCCCGCCGAACGGATCGCCGTGGAACGGCGGATCGGCCGCGAGTGCGCCCGTGTCCTGGCCACCTGCTCCGACGAGGTCGCGGAACTGGGCGCCATGGGAGTGCCGGAGAACCGGATCTCCGTCGTGCCGTGCGGGGTCGATCCCGCGGACTTCGCGCCGGTCATCGGCCGCCGGTCCGACACCGCCCGTGCCCCGGACCGTGACCGGCGCCGCCAGGTGCTGACCGTCGGCAGACTCGTTCCCCGCAAGGGCTTCGACCGGGCGATCCGCGCGATGGCCGAGATCCCCGACGCGGAACTGCTCATCGCGGGCGGGCCCGCGCACGACCTGCTCTTCGCCGACCCGGAGGCCGAGCGGCTGCGCAAGATCGCCGCGGACTTCGGCGTGGAGGACCGGGTACGGCTGCTCGGCGGGGTCGACCACGACGACATGCCGCGGCTGATGTCGGAGGCCGACCTCGTGCTGTCCGTGCCCAGTTACGAACCCTTCGGGATCGTCCCGATCGAGGCGATGGCGTGCAGGACACCGGTTGTCGCGACCGCCGTCGGCGGACAGCTCGACACAGTCGTCGACGGCGTCACCGGCACATGGGTCGGGTCCGACGCGGAAGGCGGCGCGGTCCCGGGCGGACGCGGCGGCGACAGCCTCGGCCGGGTCGTCCGTGACCTGCTCGGCGATCCCGCACGGCTCGCCCGGTACGGCGCCGCGGGCCGCAGGCGGGTGCTCGGCCACTACACCTGGAGCCGGGTGGCGGACGGGATCGCCGGTGTCTACGGCGATGTGTCCGGTGCCCCTTCCCTGGCAGGAGGCACACGATGAGAACGGCGACCGATCTTCGGCACTGCGACGACCTGAAGACCGCACTGGACGAATTCCGCACCTCCTGCTCGCTGACCCGGCGCTGGGGCGTGGACCTGGCGGACGCGCTGAGGGGCGGCGCCAGACTACTGGTGGCGGGCAACGGCGGCAGCGCGGCCCAGGCCCAGCACCTCACCGCCGAACTCGTCGGCCGCTACCGGGACGACCGGCCGCCGTTCTCCGCGCTGGCGCTGCACGCGGACACCTCGTCCACCACAGCGATCGCCAACGACTACGGCGTGCAGGAGGTCTTCGCGCGCCAGGTCCGCGCACACGGCCGAGCCGGTGACGTGCTCATGCTGCTGTCCACCAGCGGTGCGAGCGCGAATCTGCTGGCTGCGGCCGACGCCGCCCGGCGGACCGGCATGCGGGTCTGGGCGCTCACCGGCCCGTCGCCCAATCCGCTCGCTGCGGCGGCCGACCAGACGCTGAGTGTGAGTGCGCCCGCCACCGCCACGGTGCAGGAAATCCACCTCGTCGCGGTCCACATGATCTGCGAAGCCTTCGACGAACGGGCCGGCGTCGGAGCCGCGCGCGGGCGGCCCCGCGCGTCAGGGCGGGGGGACGGCTCATGACCGGGCGTACACCGCTGCTGGTTGTCGGCGACGCCTTGCTCGACCACGACCTGTCCGGGCGGGCCGACCGGCTCGCCCCTGACGCGCCCGTGCCGGTCGTGAGCGGGGCCGCCCGGTCGGTCCGGCCCGGCGGAGCCGCGCTCGCCGCCTGGCTGGCCGCGGGCGACGGGCGCGAGGTCACGCTGGTCACCGCGCTCGGCGACGACGCGTCGAGCCACGAGGTGCGGCGGCTGCTCGCCGGCCGCGTCGAACTGGTCGAACTGCCGCTCAACGGCGGCCTCTCGACCAAGACCCGTATCCTGGCCCGCGGTCGGCCCGTCGTCCGTCTCGACGACGGTGACGGCCGCGCCGGTGCCGCCACCGCCCGTGCCTGCGCCGCCGTCGCCGCGGCCCACGCCGTCCTCGTCTCCGACTACGGCCGCGGCACCGCGGACGCCCTCCGCCCCGACCTGCACCGAGCGGCGACCCGCGCCCCCCTGGTCTGGGACCCGCACCCCCGCGGCGCCCCACTGGTCCCCGGCACTCGCTTGGCCACCCCGTCGGCCACCGAGGCCCACGCCTTCGCCGGTGAGGAGGACGGCGGATCCGGACCTGTGCGGAGGGACGCGGCGGCGCGCGGTGGCGGATCGGGTACCGAAACGGCCGGATCGGGTGCGATCGGATCCGATACGGCCGGATCGGAAGGGGCCGGATCCGATATGGCCGTCGGCCTGCGGGACGACCTCGGCTCATCCGGTCGGTCCGGAGCCTTGGAGCGGACTTCCCCGGCGTGGGACGTAGCGGTGCCGGGCGTCCCTGCGGCTACGGCATGGGCCGGTTCGCGCGGCGACCGCCCGGACGGCGACGGTGCCGCGGGCGCGCTGCGGGCTGCCGCGCGGGACGCTCATGTGCTGGTCGCACGGTGGCGCGTCACATCGGTCGTCGTGACCCTCGCCGAATACGGCGCGTTGCTGTCGCACGGGGAGGCGCCGCTGCTCGTGCCGACACCGCGGCGGGCGCACGGCGACGCCTGCGGGGCGGGCGACCGCTTCGCGGCGACGGCCGCCTGCCTGCTGGCCGATGGCGCACTGACCGAGACGGCCGTGCGTGGCGCCGTCGAGGCGGCCACTGACTACGTCGCGGCGGGCGGCGCCGGATCGGTGTCGTCGGCCGCCGAAGGACGCGAACCGGCCGCGGGCGACGTATCCGCCCTCGACGTCGGCGGCGAACCCGGTCCCGCCGAGGTCGTGACGCGGGTGCACCGCGCCGGCGGCACCGTGGTGGCGGCCGGCGGCTGCTTCGACCTCCTGCACGCCGGGCATGTTGGCATGCTCCAAGCGGCGCGCCGCGCGGGCGACTTCCTCGTGGTGTGCCTCAACTCCGACGCATCCGTCCGCCGGCGCAAAGGTCCGGGGCGTCCCCTGGTCCCGTGCGCCGACCGGATGCGCGTGCTCCGGGCACTCGAATGCGTCGACGCCGTCGCCGTCTTCGACGAGGACACGCCCGAACGGCTGCTCGCCGAACTCCGCCCCGACATATGGGTCAAGGGCGCCGACTACGCCCGCGGCAGCCTCCCCGAGACGGCACTCGTCGAGAGCTGGGGCGGCCAAGTCGTCCTGCTGCCCTACCTCGACGGCCGGTCCACCACCCGCATCGCCCGCCGCGCGGCCGAAGACCGTACGCCCTCGGTGCCCGTCGACAACGCCCGCGCGCCGCAGCCGCCCGCCTCCGGCGCACGGGTGGTCGACCGTACCGCTCCGACCGGCGGCCAGGAGCGGTCGTCGTGAGCGGGACGGATCCGAAGCGGACGCGGAGAACTCGGTCCCTTACACCGGAGGCGTGGGCGGGCCACCGCAGGAGTGGACGTCAGGAGCGGCCGTCATGAGGCGACGGAGGCCGGTCCGGGCGCGGCGCCTGCTGGTGCTGCGGGCCCTCGGGCTCGGGGACCTGCTGGCCGGGGTGCCGGCCCTGCGCGGCCTGCGGCGGGCGTTCCCGGCGCACGAACTCGTCCTCGCCGCGCCCGAGGGGCTGCGCGAGGCCGCGGCCGCGACCGAGGCGGTCGACACCGTCTTTCCGGCCGAGGCACCAGGTCGCGGCGTGCCGTCACTGCGGCACTGGACCGGACCGCCGCCCGATGTCGCCGTCGATCTGCACGGCAACGGACCCGAGAGCCACCGTGCGCTCGCCGAGCTTGACCCGCGCCGCCTGCTCTCGTTCGCCCGGCCGGGCACCCCGCCGGACACGGCCCCGCGACGGCGCTCCGACGAGCACGAACGCACGCGCTGGTGCCGCTTGCTGTGGGCGTACGGTATCCCGGCCGACCCGTCCGACCTGCGGCTTCGGCTTCCGACCGAGCCGTCACCCGTACCGGACGCGGTGGTCGTCCACCCGGGGGCGAACGCCGCGGCGCGGCGCTGGCCCGCATGGCGCTATGCCGCCGTCGTACGGCAGTTGCGCGCCGCGGGCCTGCGCGTCGTCGTCAGCGGCGGACCGGGTGACGGGCCGACGCTCGACGAGGTCGGCGAGCGTGCCTGGCTCACCGGTGAGGACTTCGCGTACGACCTGCCCTTCGCGCGGTTCGCCGCGCTCGTGGCGCACGCCGCGGTGTTCGTCAGCGCGGACACCGGACCCGCGCATCTCGCGGTGGCGTACGGCACGCCCTCGGTCACCCTCTTCGGACCGGTCGCCCCCCGGCTGTGGGGCCCGCCGCCTGACAAGCGGCACACCGTGCTCTGGCACGAGGGTGCCCCCGGCGACCCCAACGGCCGCCGCCCGGACCGGTCACTGCTGCGTGTCCGTGTCGCCGAGGTCGTCGATGCCGCGCTCGCCCGGGTGCGGGAGCCCGCCGTACCGGGGCCGGGGGGCCTGCGCCATGTCCGATGACACCGGGCACGCCCGGCCCACGCCGTACGCCGCCCCCGCCGCCGATCCACGCACGACGGTCGCGATGATCACCCGGAACCGCCGGGAGAGCGTGCTGTGCGTGCTCGACCGGCTGGCCGACCTGCCCGAGCGGCCGCCTGTCATCGTCGTGGACAACGCGTCGCAGGACGGCACGGCCGCCGCGGCGCGCGCCCACCGGGCGGGCGCGCGCGTCCTGGCCCCCGGGCGCAACACCGGCGCCCTCGGCCGCAATCTCGCGGTACGCCACGCCGTCACGCCGTACGTCGCCTTCAGTGACGACGATTCCTGGTGGACGCCAGGCGCCCTGCGCGCCGCGGCCGACCTGCTGGACGCCCACCCGCGGCTCGGACTGCTGGCCGCCCGTACCGTTGTCGGCCCCGAACGGAGCGAGGATCCGCTCAACGCGGCCCTTGCCGGCTCGCCGCTGCCACCCGCCGCCGACCTGCCCGGCCGGCCCGTCCTGGGCTTCCTCGGCTGCGCCTGCGTCGTGCGCCGCACGGCGTTCCTCGACGCCGGAGGCTATCACGGAGTCCTCTTCTTCGGCGCGGAGGAGACGCTGCTCGCTTACGACCTTGCCGCGCGTGGCTGGGGCCTGTCCTATGTGCCGACGGTGATCGCGCGCCACGACCCCGACTCCGGCGCGCGGCCCGGCCGTTCGGCGCTACTGCGGCGCAACGCCCTGCTCACCGACTGGCTGCGGCGACCGCTTCGCCTCGCGCTGAGAAGGACTGTGCGGCTCGCCGTGCGCGCGGCGGCGGGCGACCCGGACTCCGTGAGCGCGCTGCACGGAGTCCTCGCCCGGCTGCCCAAGGCGCTGCGCCGGCGCAGGGCACTGCCCCTCGCCGTCGAGAAGGCGGCACGCTGCCTGGACGAGCACCGGGACCGTACCGGAGGGCGGACGCGATGACCGACGACCGGCTGACCGTCGTGGTGATCACGCGCGACCGACGCGCCGAACTCCTCCGTACGCTGCGGCTGTTGACGCGGCTGCCGGAACATCCGCGGGTGATTGTCACCGACAACGCCTCGGGCGACGGTACTCCGGAAGCGGTGGAGCGCCACTTCCCCGGCGTGACGCTGCTGCGCGCGGACCGCAATCTGGGCGCGGTGGGCCGCAATGTCGCCGTCCGCCGCGTACGCACGCCCTATGTGGCCTTCTGTGACGACGACACCTGGTGGGAGCCGGGTTCGCTGCGCCGCGCCGCGGATCTCCTGGACGCGGCCCCCGGCCTGGCAGGAGTCAACGCCCGGATTGTCGTGGAACCTGCAGGTGCCGAGGATCCGGTGGTCGGCGATCTCCGTGATTCACCCCTGACGGGCCCGAGTTGGCTGCCGGGCCCGGCGATCGGCTCCTTCCTGGCGGCGGCCACGGTGCTGCGCGTGACCGCCTTCCGTCAGGCGGGCGGCTTCCACCCAGGGCTCTGGCTCGGCGGGGAGGAGGAGCTGCTGGCCACCGATCTGCGCCGCGCGGGCTGGGAGCTGTGCTATGTACCGGAGTTGACGATCCATCACGCGGCCTCGGCGGTCCGCGACAGCACCGCACGCCGCGTCGTGGGTTTGCGCAACACCCTGTGGTTCACCTGGCTGCGGCGTCCGTGGCGCTCCGCGCTGCGCCGCACCTGGGAGCTGCTGCGTACGGTGCCGCGGGACGCGGCGTCGGTGCGGGCCTTCGCGTACGCGCTGGCGGGACTTCCCTGGGTGTTGGCCCGGCGCGACCCGGTTCCGGCCGCCATCGAGGCGGACCTGGCCGCCTTGGAACGCGCTCGCCGGACGTCCGAGGCGCGCCGCTACATCGGCTGACGCGGCAAATGGTCCCACTTGGGACGTTTGCGCGCCTCCCGATCGGTTACCCGCCGGGCGACCACGCCGGGGACGGCGTGCGGTCCGGAAGGAGAGCGACCTGTGTCCACCACCAGCAAACGACACACCGGTACGGAACCGGTCCGCGCGCGGACCGCCGGACGGCTCCGGCTCCTGCTGTCCCTGCTCTTCGCCCCGGTCTTTCTCGTAGGCGCCGGGCTGCTCGCCTGGTGGGCGGCGGAATCCGGCTCCGGCGACGCGCCCGGGAGGACCGTACTGGCCGTACTGGCCGGCGTCTGCGCCCTGCTCTTCCTGGTGGCCGTGACGGACGCCGCCGTGCTGGGCCGCCGGGCCCGGCACCCCGCGCGGCGGACGACCGACCGCTGAGCTGCGCCACCCGACCCGCGCCGACCCGAACCCGCGACCGTACCGGCGCCCCCTGGACGCCATACCGCACGCCCCGATGGAGGACACCGACCGATGAACATGGATCCGCTGCGGCCCCTCACCACCCGGTCCGGCCCCTGGGCGAGCGCCTACGTCGCCGGCGGCCACACCGACGAGTCGGGAGCCAAGGAACGCGAACTCGAAGTGCGCGATGTCTGCCGCGCGCTCCGGCGGGACGGCGCGGACCCGGCGACCGTCGGCGCGGTCCGCGACGTCCTGGAGGCTGTCACGCCCGCCGAGAGTCCCTACGGCAGCGCGGTCTTCGCGGCCGCCGGGCAGGTCGTCCTGCTGCTCCACCTGGCCGTGCCGCCCCGCCGCCCGGGCGCCCACTGGTCGGCGCTGCCGCGGCTGGCTCCGCTGCTCGACGCCTACGCCGCCGATGTGCCGTGCCTGCTGGCCCGGATCGACCGAACCGGCGCCGATCTCGAACTGCGGGACTTCGTGTCCCGGCACGTGGGCCGGGTGCGCGGACAGCGGTGGCCGGTGCACCGTACGGGCCGTAACGACTGGTCCGAACGCCACTTCCAGCTCAAGGTCGAGAACACCTGGGAGCACAACGCGGGACAGATCGCCGAAGCCCTGACCACCGCGGTGAAGGAGTGCGAACCGGCCGTCCTCGTACTGGCCGGAGACCCGCGCGAACGGGAGGCCGTGCTCGGACGGCTGCCCGCCGACGTCCGCGGCATCACCGCGTCGAGCGATCACGGCGGCCGGGCCGCGGGCGCCGACTCGGCGCCCCTCGAACGCGACATCGACGCGGCCCGTCAGGAGCACCTGCGCCGCCACAGGGAACAGGTGCTCGACCGCTTCCGCGCCGGACGTGTGACCTCCGACCGACCCACGGACGCCGTGGAGGGTGTACCGGCGGCAGTCGAAGCGGCACGCGAGCACCGCATCGCGACGCTCCTGCTGCGCCAGGACACACCGGCGCTGCACGAAGAGGTGTGGACCGGCGCCGAGCCGGACCGGATCGCGGTCCGTAAGTCCGCCGACGAGCCGACTGCAGCGCGCGCCGACGACGCCCTGCTGCGGGCCGCAGTGGCCACGTCCGCCGACGTGCTCCTGCTGCCCGCGGCAGAAAGCGGCGAGGGTGAGTCCACGGATGACGCGACGAGCGGCGCTGACGACATCCCTGTGGGCGGGCTGGGCGCCCTGCTCCGCTGGCCCGACGGCGACGCGGCCCCGGACAGGGAGGGCTCCGCGCCGTGATGCGACGCGCCGTGACCTGCCCGCCGGGGCCGGCTTCGGCACCTGCCGCGGCCGGTCCGGTCGGTCAGTTCTGGACGGCTCAGTTCTGGGCGGCGCGGGCGGGGCTCTCCGCCATGATCTGGGCGCGGATCCAGGAGCAGGACGTACTGATCAGCCGGGACACATGCATCTGGGAGATGCCGAGGTCGGACGCGATGCTGCTCTGCGTCCTGTCCTGGAAGAAGCGCATGTACAAGATCATCCGCTCACGCTCCGAAAGGCGCCTGATGAGGGGCTTCACCGCCTCGCGGTCGACTACCAGGTCGACTCCGGTGTCGACGTCGCCAAGGGTGTCGGCCATCGAGCCGAGCATCGTGTTGTCCTCGCCACCACCGCGCTGCCCCGCGTCGAGGGAGAGCGAGGAGAAACTCTCCAGAGCCGCCAGGCCGACCGCGGTCTCCTCCTCGGTCAGCAGCGCGCGCTCGGCGACGGCTGCGGCGGTCGGCGCGTGTCCGTCGGCGGCGTCGAGCGACAGATACGCCTCACGGACCCGGCTGCGCAGTTCCTGGACGCGGCGCGGGACGTGCACCGCCCACATGCAGTCGCGGAAGTGACGTTTGATCTCGCCTTCGATGGTGGGCACCGCGTAGCCCTCGAAGGGCGTGCCGCGCCCGGGGTCGTAGCCCTTGACGGCCTTGACGAGACCCACCGCGGCCACCTGCCGCAGGTCCTCCCAGGACTCGCCGCGGTTGCGGTAGCGGCCGGCCAGCCGGTCGGACATGGGCAGCCAGGCCGTCGCCAGGGACTGCCGCAGGTGTTCCTTGGGAGGTCCCTCGGGGAGGGCGGACAGGCGGCGGAAGTCCGCCGCGGTGTCGGGGGCGTCGTCGTGCGAATGCTTCTGCTTCATGCGCGGGGTCATGACCATCACCGACTTGTCTCGGTGGGGGAAGGAGGTCCCGGAAGACGACCGGTTCGGAAAATCAGGTCGGACGACCGGTCAGCGGCATACGTCCGGAGCGGTCGTCACTCCCGGGGACGTGCCTCCAGTCCGAAGCACGAAGGTCGCATGCCCGTATCCGCACCCCGCAAACAAGTCTTCGCCGCAGTGGCTCAGCGACCGCCCCCGGTGCCGGAAAACCGCAGGTCGGAGGCGCTGACCAGCCGGGCGCCCATATTGCGCTCCATCATCCGCAGCGCGGCGTCGGCCAGCTCCGGATGGATGTGGGCGACCGCGTCGCGGACCACCGTGACGTCGAAATGGCGGATGTGCGCGTCGAGCGCGGAGTACAGCACGCACTGCTCGGTGGCCTGCCCGCACAGGGCGACGTGCCCGATGCCGTTCTCCTGGAGCAGATACTCCAGCGGGGTCTGGTAGAAGATCGAATGCCGGGCCTTCACCACGAACAGCGAGTCGTCGTCGGGCAGCACCGGTTCGACCAGATCGGCACGCCGGCCGGCCAGCGCCGCCGTGATCAGCTCGTCGCGGTGCGAGCGCTAGCGGCCGAAGTTGTCGTTGACATAGATCACGTCGATGCCGCTCTCCCGGGCCCGGCCGATCGCGGTGCGGACCGCCGGCAGCACCTCGCGCACAGACGGCACCAACCGGTCGGCGTCCGGGTGGTCATAGGTGTTGATCATGTCGATGACCACAAGGGCGGACTTTCGCGTGCCGGTCACCGTGCGTGTCAGCCCTCGACGGCGACGCGGACGGTCGCGAGGGTGCCGTCGGCCGCGTCGGGGACGACCATGCCGGCGGCCACGCCGGAGCGCAGATAGGCGACGGCCTCCGGGCTGAGGCGCTCGCCGGGGAGCGCCGCGGGGATCCCCGGTGGATAGGGCGTGAGCATCTCCGCGGCGATCCGGCC
Organism: Actinacidiphila alni; assembly: GCF_900112845.1. Classification (GTDB taxonomy): domain Bacteria; phylum Actinomycetota; class Actinomycetes; order Streptomycetales; family Streptomycetaceae; genus Actinacidiphila; species Actinacidiphila alni. The sequence continues at coordinate 80,395 of NZ_FONG01000020.1, read as the reverse complement.
CGCGGCCCGCTCGCTCGGCACCGTCTCGATCGGGCCGAAGAAGGCGTCGCGCGGCAACAGCACCTGCTCCAGGCGGAGTTCGGCGGGGGAGGGGATCTCGATCGCCGGAGCGGGCTCGAAACGGTCGGCGTGCCGGGCGAGATCGCGCAGCGCGTCCAGGAGACGGGCGGTGGTCTCCTCGTCGTCGGCGTACGTCAGTTGCGCGCTGACCCGGCGGTGGTCGCACACATGGAGATTGACCCGGTGCCGGTCGCGCAGCCAGTCCGCCGCCTGATAGCCCGTCAGCCCGAGGCCGGTCAGGTCGACGAAGACCTGCAAGGGGTCCATGCCGTACGCACGGCCCGGCCCGCAGAAGTCGTCGCGGCCGTGGACGTGCAGACCGTCGATCTCCTCGATCGCCTCCCGGACCCGCCCGGCGAGCGCGAGAGCGCCGTCGAGCAGCCGCGTGCCCTGCTCGACCATCTGCCGCCGCCAGCCGTCGAGCCCCGCGTAGAGCAGGACCGAAGGACTCGTCGTCCCCAGCAGATCGGCCCGCGCCGCCAGCGTCTGCGGGCTGATCCGCTCACCCTGCAAGTGGAAGACCGAGCCCTGCTCGAAGCCGGAACCCATCTTGTGCACCGATGTGACGCACAGGTCCGCCCCCGCGTCCATCGCCCACTGCGGCAGGCCGTCGTGGAACGGCAGATGCGCGCCCCACGCCTCGTCCACGATGACCGGCAGATCACGCGCGTGCCCGATCCGTACGATCGCGCCGAGATCGGCCGTCGTGCCGTACGGGGTCGGGCTGGTCACCAGCGCACCGCGCGCGTCGGGGTGCGCGTCGAAGGCCGCCTCGTAGCTCCGCGGGGCCGGCGGGTGGGCCAGATGGCGGTCGGGGTCCCACTGCGGTTCCACCCAGACCGGCCTGATCCCGGCGAGGATCAGCCCGGAGACCACGGCCTTGTGCGCGTCCCGGCTGACCAGCAGCTCTTCGTGCGGGCCCGCCACCGCCAGCATCGCCGCCTTGACCGACAGCGAACTGCCGCAGGTGGAGAAGAAGGTGTGATCGGCGTGGACGGCGTCGGCCATCAGCGCCTCGGCCTCCGCCAGGACCCCATGGGACGACGTACGGTCGTCGAGCCCCGCCGTCGCCAGCACATCGGAGCGGAAGACGCTCTCGCCCAGCACCGTGGTGACCCGCGGATCCGCTCCCCGCCCCTGCTTGTGGCCCGGCGGGGTGAACGGCAGCTGTTCCTCGGCCCGGTACGCGGCCAACGCCTCCAGCACGGGTGCCTTCGAGTGGTCCATGCCCGGCTGCCTGCCCCGGCGGTGCACCAGGAAACCCTTCCTTGGGCCGACCGGGTCACCACACGGCCACCACGCCGCCACCACGCGGTCACTACGCGCCGGACGAAAACCGCTGGGCAGCGCTGCGGGTGCCCTCCGGGAGGCGGCGGAAATCAGGCGTGTCGGTGTGCGGCAGTGGGGCACCCGAGTCCGGGTACGGCACGACGAACGGATCGACAACACAAGGAGTTGGACCATGTCCGCAGTCGAGGAATCCGTCGAGGTCGACGTCCCCGTGACCACCGCGTACAACCAGTGGACCCAGTTCGAGGAATTCCCGCAGTTCATGGATGGCGTGGAACGCATCGAGCAGCGTGGTCCGACGCTCACGCACTGGGTGACCAAGGTCGGCGGCGCCACGCGGGAGTTCGACGCGGCGATCACCGAGCAGATCCCGGACGAGCGGATCGCCTGGACCACCGTCGAGGGCGAGGCCCGGCAGGCCGGAGTGGTGACCTTCCACCGGCTCGACGACGGGCACACCAAGGTCATGCTGCAACTGGAGCACGACCCGCAGGGCGTCGCGGACACCGTGGGCGACAAGCTCGGCTTCGTCCGCCGCCAGGCCAAGGGCGACCTCAAGCGGTTCAAGACCTACATCGAGTCCCGCGGCGCCGAGAGCGGCGCCTGGCGCGGCAACGTCTGAGCCCCCCGCCCGATCGCCTCGTCCGCGTCACGCCGAGGCGTGCCACCGGTCAGGTTCTCCCTGACCGGAAAGCTCGCCTGGCGAGACGGTGGGACATAAAAGCGCGACGGTGAGCCATTCAGCGGCTCATTCGATCTCCCTACGGTTGAGCACAGCCAAGCAGCACACCGCACAACCGACCACAGGGAGATCCTGATGCGCGCTGTCATCCAGAAGACCTTCGGCGGCCCCGAAGTCCTCGAAGTCGCCGAGGTCGACCGCCCCCGGCCGCTGGCCGGCGAAGTCCTCGTCCGTGTGCACGCGAGTGCCGTGAACCCGGTGGACATCGCCGTACGGTCGGGGGCCTTCCCGCTGCTCGGCGAGCCGCCCTTCGGTGTCGGCTGGGACATCTCGGGCGTCGTCGAGGAAGCGGGGCCCGGCGCCCGGTTCGCGGCCGGGGACGAGGTGTACGGGATGCCGTTCTTTCCCAGGGCCGCGACCGCCTACGCCGAGTACGTCGCCGTCCCGTCGCGGCAGGTCGCCCGCAAGCCCGCTACCCTCGATCATGTGCAGGCCGCCGCGCTGCCGCTGGCCGCGCTCACCGCGTGGCAGGGCCTGGTGGACGCGGCGCGGATCACGGAGGGCGACCGGGTGCTGATCCAGCGCGCCGCGGGCGGTGTCGGCCACCTCGCCGTACAGATCGCCAAGGAGCGCGGCGCGCACGTCATCGCGATCGCGAGCGCGCCCCGGCACGACTTCGTCCGCTCCCTCGGCGCCGACGAGGTGATCGACTACCGGACCACCGACTTCACCGAGGCCGTACGCGACGCGGACGTCGTCTTCGACTCCACCGCGCAGGGCGAGCGGTCGCTGACCGTGCTGCGGCCCGGGGGACTGCTGGTGAGCATCCTGGAGCACGGCGACGCGGCGCTCGCGGCCACGGTCGCGGCCGCCGGCCGGCGCTTCGCGGGGGTCTCCGTCGAACCGGACCACGCGAGCCTGGAGGCGATCGCGGCCCTCGTGGACGCCGGGCGGATCCGCCCGTACGTCGAGGAGACCTTCCCGCTGGCCGAGGCGGGCAAGGCCCACGAGCTGGTCGCGTCGGGACACGTCCAGGGCAAGGTTGTCCTCACGGTGTGACCCGATCGCGACCGGATGTCCGAGCCCTCTGGTACATCTGATGGCGAGGGACGCGGCAGCCCGGGCCGGAAGGTGTGCCCGGGCAGAAGGAGAGGGGGAAGCGGCGATGGACATCCTCACCGAAGCGCTGGCCTCCATGCGCACCGGCAAACCGTCGTCCGTCCGCACCGACGGCCGGGCCCCGTGGGGCCTGCGGCTGCCGCCGGTCGCGGGCGCGGGATTCCACGTGGTGCTGCACGGCACCTGCTGGCTGGTCCCGCTCGACGGCGCCACCGCGCCCGTCCCGCTCGCCCCGGGCGACGTGATCTTCGTACGGGACGGGTCCGGGCACATCCTGGCCGACCATCCCTCGACGCCGCCCACCGAGCCCCAGGCCGTGCGGATGTGCGAGGGGTCGCCGATCGGGTCGGTCCAGCTGGGCGGCGACGGCCCGCCGGCCAGCCTGCTGTGCGGCAACTACCACCTGGACCAGGCCCGGCCGCACCCGCTGGTCAGCCGGCTGCCGGAGATCATCCATCTGCCCACCGGGCACGGCCGTCATCCCGAACTCAGCGCCGCGGTCCAACTGCTCCGCGCCGAGCTGGACGATCCGCGGATCGGCTCCGACGGCATCGTGCCCACGCTGATCGACTCGCTCCTGCTGTACATCCTGCGCGCCTGGCTGGACGAGCAGCCCGCCGACACCGCGCAGGGCTGGGCCGCGGCGCTGCGCGACTCGGCGGTCGGGCCCGCCCTGGCCGCGATCCACCGCTCGCCGGCCGCGCAATGGACGGTGGAATCGCTCGCCGCCGAATCCGGGCTGTCCCGCGCCGCCTTCGCCCGCCGCTTCAACGCGCTGGTCGGGGAGCCGCCGATGACGTATCTCACCCGGTGGCGGATGACCGCGGCCGCCCAACTGCTGCGGGAGTCCGACATACCGCTGACGACGGTCGCCACCCGGACCGGATACGGCTCGGAATTCGCCTTCGCCAAAGCCTTCAAACGCGAATTCGGCCAGGCACCGGGCGGCTACCGCCGCCAGGCGCGGGCGGCCTGAGCGGCGCCCGGGCAGGATCGGCACCGGGGCCGGGCCGTGGACCGGCACCCGGGTCGAGATCCCGGTCGGCCCCCGGATCACAACCCGGACCGGGATCCTGAGCGGACACGGCCCTCACCGTCGTCCGGCCCGGCTCGCGCCCCAGGCGACGGCCGCTCCGGCGAGCAGCGCGCCCGCGGGCCACGCCAGCCGGGCGTGTTTTGCGAGCGCGGCCTGCGGCGCGTGCGCGTGGGCCTTGGCGTCGAAGACGCCGTGCGCGCCGAAGTCGTGGCCGCCGCCCGCATCACCGCGCTCGCCGCCGTTGCCGTCCGCACCGTCCAGCGGCCGCCAGAGATTGCCCGGCCGGCCCGGTGGCACGCGCTCGCCGCTCTGCTGCGAGTCGTAACCCGTACGGGCCAGATAGCGGTCGAGCAGTCCCGCCGCGACCCGGTTGGCGAGAATCGTGGCGACGGTGGAGCCGCCCACGTAGAACTGCTTGCGGCCCGGATGGTCGGCGGCGTACCGCACGGCGCGGGCGGCCACCTCCGGCTGGTAGATGGGGGGCACCGGCTGCGGATGACGCGGCAGCCGGGACAGCACCCAGGAAAACTGCGGGGTGTTGACCGCGGGCATCTGCACCATCGTGATCCGCACCCCGCTGCCCTGGTGCATCAGCTCGGTCCGCACCGAGGACGTGAAGCCGTTGACGGCGTGCTTGGCCCCGCAATAGGCGGACTGCAACGGGATGGAGCGCTCACCGAGCGCCGAACCCACCTGCACGATGGTGCCGCGGTCGCGCGGCATCATCCGCGACAGCGCCTCCCGTGTGCCGTTCACGTACCCCAGATACGTCACCTCCGTGACGCGCCGGAATTCGGCCGGACCGATCTCGGTGAAGGGCGCGAAGACGGACGTGAACGCCACATTGATCCAGACGTCGATGGGGCCGAACCGCTCCTCGACGGACTCGGCCGCCACCCGTACCTCCTCGTGGTCGGCCACGTCCGCAGGAACGACCAGCGCCTGGCCGCCCCGCTCGCGCACCTCACGGGCCGCCGCTTCGAGCCCGGCGCGGCCGCGCGCCACCAGGCCGATCCGGTCGCCCCGGGCGGCGAACTCCCGGACGACGGCCCGTCCGATCCCGCCGCTCGCTCCAGTGATGACGACTGTCGAAGGCATGCTCCGGTCTTCCTCTCCAGGGTTCTGACCTCCCGACGCCCGGACCGCCGCGGCGCCGCCGCGCCCGCCCCGGCCACCGGACCGCTCATCGCTCTCTGTACCGCTCCGCGTCGGACCGCAGCGCCATGCCGTGGCCCGGTGACCCGTCGGCGCCGGGCCGTACGCTGCCGCCGGCCGGGTCGAGCGCGCCGGTGAACAGCGCCGTCTCGATCCGTACATGGTCGTGGAACCACTCCAGATGCCGCAGGTTGGGCACCGCCGCGGCCACATGGGCGTGCAGATGGGGCGCGCAGTGCCCGGAGATCTCCAGACCGCGCGCCTCGGCGAGGGCCGCCACCCGCTGCCACACGGTGATGCCGCCGCAGCGGGTGACATCGGCCTGGAGGCAGTCCACCGCGCCCGCGGCGAGCATGTGGTGGAAGTACGGCAGCGTGTAGCCGTACTCGCCCGCGGTGACGTCGGCGCTCACCGCCGCCCTGACCTCGGCCAGTCCCGCCGGATCGTCGGAGGAGACCGGTTCCTCGAACCAGAGGACGCCCTCCGCGTCCAGATGCCGGGCGAGGCGTACCGCCTGCTTGCGCGTGTAGCCGCCGTTGGCGTCCACGTACAACTCCACGGCGTCGCCGACGCTCCGCCGGGCGCGGCTGACCCGGTCGCGGTCGCGCTCCTCCCGCGCACCCCATGACTCGCCGATCTTGATCTTCACCCGGGGGATGCCCGACTCCTCGGTCCAGGCGCGCAGTTGGCGGTCCTGCCGCCCGTCGTCGTACGTGGTGAAGCCGCCGCTGCCGTAGACCGGAACCTCGGTGCGGGCCGCGCCGAGCAGGCCGACCAGGGGCAGACCGAGCAGCCGGGCCTTGAGGTCCCACAGCGCGATGTCCACCGCGGAGACCGCGTGGGCGATCACACCGGGCCGGGCGGCATTGCGTACCGCCCGGCTCATCTCGTCATTGGCGGCGGGCACGTCCCACGCCGGGCGGCCGGTGACGACGGCCGCCAGATGTGCGCGGACCGCCTCGGCGGCGGCGGGGGAGCCGTACGACCAGCCCAGGCCCGTCACGTCCGCCGCCGTCACCCGGACCGTCACCAGCGTGGTGGCGTCCCAGGCCAGCGTGCCGTCCGCCTCCGGCACCCCGGTCGGCACGGTGTAGACGGCCGTCTCGACCGACTCCACGGCCGGGGCGTCGGCAGACCGCACAGCGGTGCCGCGGGCACCGGCAGCCGGTTCCGCCGACGGTGTCATCAGCCGTCCGCCCCCGGCCGGTCCTCGCGGTGCCGCCGCCCCGGCAGCAGCTCCTGCACCTTCGCCTTCACGCCCTGCTTGACCACGGCGGCGCGGTCGCTGTCGCCGTGCAGGACGGACGAGGCCGCCGCCTCGATCTGGTCGAGCGTGGCGTGCGGCGGGATCGGCGGCACGGCCGGGTCGGTGCGGAAGTCGATCACGAACGGGCGGTCGGCGGCCAGCGCCTGCTGCCAGGCGCCCAGCACCTCGCCGGGCTTCTCCACCCGGACGCCCTCAAGGCCGACCGAGCGGGCGAAGTCGGCGTAGCGCACATCGGGGATCGACTGCGACGGCAGGAATTGCGGCGCGCCCTCCATGGCCCGCATTTCCCATGTCACCTGATTGAGGTCCTGGTTGTTGAGCACGGCGACGACCAGCCGCGGGTCGCTCCACTGCTGCCAGTACTTGGCCGCGGTGATCAGTTCGGCCATCCCGTTCATCTGCATGGCGCCGTCGCCGACCAGCGCGAGCGCGGGCCGGTCCGGGTGGGCGAACTTCGCGCCGATGGCGTACGGCACACCGGGCCCCATGGTGGCGAGGGTGCCGGACAGCGAGCCGCGCATGGCCCCGCGCATCCGCAGATGGCGGGCGTACCAGTTGGCGGAGGAACCGGAGTCGGCGGACAGCATCACATCCTGCGGCAGCAGCGCGTCCAGCGCGTGCACCACGTACTCCGGATTGACCGGGTCGGCGTCGACGGCGGCCCGCCGCTCCATCACCTCCCACCACCGGGCGGTGTTCTTCTCGACGGTCTCGCGCCACTTGCCGTGCTTCTTCTGCCGCACCTGCGGCAGCAGCCGCTTCAGCGTCTCGGCGGCGTCCCCGACCAGATTGACCTCGAAGGGGTAGCGCAGCCCGATCATGTGCGGGTCGTTGTCGATCTGCACCGCCCGCGCCTGGCCGAATTCCGGCAGGAACTGCGTGTACGGGAAGCTGGAGCCGACCACCAGCAGGGTGTCGCAGTCGCGCATCATCTCGTACGACGGCCTCGTCCCCAGCAGGCCGATCGAGCCGGTGACGTACGGGAGTTCGTCGGAGAGCACATCCTTGCCGAGCAGTGCCTTGGCGACGCCCGCGCCCAACGCGTCGGCGAGCTGCTCCACTTCGTGCCGGGCGCCGCGCGCGCCCTGGCCGACCAGGACGGCGACCTTCTCGCCGGCGTTGAGGATCTCGGCTGCCCGGTGGATGTCGTCGTCGCCGGGGACGGGGGCGTAGTCGGCCATGCCCAGGCTGGAGGGCACCATCTTGAAGGCGTGCGTCGGCGCGGAATAGTCCAGCTCCTGCACGTCGGCGGGGATGATGACGGCGGTCACGGTGTGCTTGGCGTACGCGGTGCGGATCGCGCGGTCCAGGACATTCGGCAACTGCTCGGGCACGGTGACCATTTCGCAGAAGTCGGCGGCCACATCCTTGTAGAGCGTCAGCAGATCGACCTCCTGCTGGTAACTGCCGCCCATGGCACTGCGGTTGGTCTGGCCGACGATCGCGACGACCGGTACGTGGTCGAGCTTGGCGTCGTAGAGGCCGTTGAGCAAATGGATCGCACCGGGCCCCGAGGTCGCCGCGCACACCCCGACCTTCCCGGAGAATTTGGCGTAGCCGACCGCTTCGAAGGCGGCCATCTCCTCATGCCGGGCCTGGACGAACTCCGGTTTGTTGTCGGCCCGTCCCCAGGCCGCGAGCAGCCCGTTGATCCCGTCGCCGGCATAGGCGAAGACATGCTCGACGCCCCATTCGCGCAGGCGCTGGAGTACATGGTCGGAGACTTTGATGGACACGGGGTTTCCTTTCCCTGAGTTCGGTGCGGGCCGTGAGGTCCGTACGGCGGTCGCTGCCGGGGGCCGGGGGGATGGGTCAGGGCCGTCGTCGGCGGATCAGCGCGTACGTGCCCGCGCCCGCGGCCGCGATGGCGCCGCCGGCCGCGGCCGTGACCAGGCGGCCCGCCGTACGGGTCGGGGCATCGGTGCGGGCGGCGGCCTTCTCTGGCCGGTCTGCGGGCGCCGGGCCGTTCAGGCCGAGGGCGAGCACCTCCGCCAGGTGGAGCGCCGCGCGGCCGGTGCCGCCCTGCTCGATCTGGGTGCGGCAGCTGAAGCCGTCGGCGATCACCAGGGCGTCGGGCGCGGCCTTGCGGACGGCGGGCAGCACGCCCGACTCGGCGATCTTCATGGACAGTTCGTGGTGCCCCGCCTCGAAGCCGAAATTGCCGGCGAGACCGCAGCAGCCCTCGTCCAGCACGTCCGCGTCGATGGCGGCGCGCCGCAGCACCTCGCGGTCGGCGTCGAATGTCGTCACCGCGTGCTGATGGCAGTGCGTCTGCACGGTCGCGGCCCGGCTCAGCGCGGGCGGCTGCCAGCCCTCGGGCGCCCGCTGGAGCAACAGCTCGGAGAAGGTGAGGAATTGGGCGGCGAGCCGTTTGATGTCCTCGTCGTCCGGCAGGAGTTCGGGCGCGTCGGCGCGGAAGACGGCGGTGCAGGAGGGTTCCAGGCCCACCACCGGCGTGCCCGCCTCGATCCACGGCCGCAGTACCTCGGTGGTGCGGCGCAGCACCCGCTCGGCGATCCCGAGCTGGCCGGTGGAGATCCAGGTCAGTCCGCAGCAGACCGCCTCGGTGGGCACCGCCACCCGGAAGCCGGCGTCCTCCAGCACCGCCACCGCGGAACGCGCCACCGCCGGGTGGAAGTACGTGCTGAAGGTGTCGGGCCACAGCACGACGGTCCGCGGATCGGCCGGATCCGGCGCCGGCCGGCCCGCGTCGTGCGACCGCCACCAGCTCACGAACGACTCCCGCGCGAACAGCGGCGCCTCCCGCTGCGTGGCGACGCCGGCCAGCCGCTTGCCGGCGCGGGCAAGACCCGGCGCCCGCAGCGCCGCGTTGACCATGGCGGGCGCGGCCTGCGCCAGCCGGGCCCACAGCGGCAGCCAGCCCAACGCGTAGTGCGCGGCGGGCCGCAGTCGCCTCTCGTAGTGGTGGGACAGGAATTCCGCTTTGTACGTGGCCATGTCGACGCCGGTCGGGCAGTCGGACTTGCAGCCCTTGCAGGCCAGGCACAGGTCGAGCGCGTCACGGACCTCGGTGGACCGCCAGCCGTCGGTGACCGGTGAGTCCTCGTGGCCGCCGATCATCTCGAACAGCAGCCGGGCCCGGCCGCGGGTGGAATGCTCCTCCTCGCCCGTGGCCCGGTAGGACGGGCACATCACGCCACCCTCGTGACCGCGGCAGTTGCCGATGCCGACGCAGCGCAGCACGGCCTGATTGAAGGAGTGACCGTCCTCCGGATAGCCGAAACGGGCATCGCTGTCGTCGCGCGGACGCCAGTGCGCGCCGAGCCGCAACTGCCCGTCGACCGGCTGCGGATGGACGACCTTGCCGGGGTTCATCCGGTCGTCGGGGTCGAACAGCGCCTTCAACTCCCCGAAGGCGCCCACCAGCCGGTCGCCGAACATCACCGGCAGCAGCTCGCCGCGCGCCTGGCCGTCGCCGTGCTCGCCGGACAGCGACCCTCCGTAGGAGGCGACGAGTTCGGCGGCCCGGTGCAGGAACGCGCGGAAGGCGGCGACACCGTCGGCGTCCCGCAGGCCGAAGGGGATACGGGTGTGCACACAGCCCTGCCCGAAGTGCCCGTACAGCGACGGGTGGTCGTAACCGAATTCCGCGAACAGGCCCTTCAGATCCCGGAGATAGTCGCCGAGCCGCTCCGGCGGGACCGCCGAGTCCTCCCAGCCCTCCCACGTCTCCCGGTCGTCGGGCGGCCGGGCCGTGACGCCGAGCCCGGCCTCCCGCGCCTTGAGCATCCGCCGCTCGCGCGCCGGGTCTTCCGACAGTGCCACCGTCGGGTCCTTCTCGTCCTTGCCGAGCGCGCGCAGCAGGTCGTGCGCCTGCCGGTCCACGTCCTGCGGGTCGTCACCGGCGAACTGCACCAGCAGCCAGCTGCTGCCCTCGGGGAAGGAGCGCAGCGACTCCAGATGGCTGCCCTCTTCGTGCATCAGCTGCGCCATCCGGTCGTCCAGCGCCTCCAGTTGACCGGGCGTGCTGTGCTCCAGCAGCCTCGGCACATCGTCGGCGGCGGCGCAGATGTCGTCGTAGCCGAGGACGAGGATCGCCTCGGCGGCAGGGACGGGTACCAGGTCCAGCTCGGCGTGCAGCACCGTCACCAGCGTGCCCTCGCTGCCGGTCAGCCCGCGGGCCACATGGAAGCCGTTCTCCGGCAGCAGATCGTCCAGGTTGTAGCCGGAGACCCGGCGCGGGATCTTCGGGTAGCCGCGGCGGATGTCGGCCAGATGGCGGTCGGCCAGGGCGCGCAGCCCGGCGTAGATCTCCGCGCGCCGTCCGCCGGCCGCGGCGATCTTGTCGTACTCCTCCGGCGAGGTGCGGCCGGTCCACATCCGGGTGCCGTCGTAGGTCAGCACCTCCAGGCGGCGCACATTGTCCGCGGTCTTGCCGTACGCCTGCGCCGAGGCGCCGCAGGAGTTGTTGCCGATCATCCCGCCGAGCGTGCAGTGCGTGTGCGTGGCCGGTTTCGGCCCGAACATCAGGCCGTGCGGCGCGAGCGCGCGGTTGAGCTCGTCCAGCACGATGCCCGGCTCCACGACACAGGTGCGGCGCTCGGCGTCCACCGAGACCAGGGCGCCGCAGTATTTGGTCCAGTCGATGACGACGGCCGTGTTGGTGCACTGGCCGCCCAGACTGGTGCCGCCGCCGCGCGACAGCACCGGCGCCCCGAAGCGCGCGCAGATCCGTACGGCCTCGGCCCCGGCGTCCACCGACCGCGGCACGACCACCCCGATCGGCACCTGCCGGTAGTTCGAGCCGTCCGTGACATAGGCGCCTCGGCTGCCCGCGTCGAAGCGCACTTCGCCGTCCACGCCGTCCCGGAGCGCCGCCTCCAGCACGGCGGCGTCCGGCGCCGACAGCCCTGCCGCGTCCCCTCGTCCGGTCGGGGATGCTTCCCTGCTGCTCATACGCGCCCTTCCCGGCGTGATCCGCCCGTCGCCTCGTGGCCGGCGTCATGGCAGGCGCCGATGGGACGGTCGCGGGTCGTGCCGTCTGCGGTCGAACGTCCGGTGCGGTGCGCCCGTCGTCGTGGAGCGGCGAGTGACCTTCGTGAAGCGCCTGCCCGGACCCCTGGGTCCCACGCGCCCGGATCGGCCGATCGGGCCGTGCGCGGTCCGGGTGCCCGGAACGGCCCAGGTCAATCACACCGGCCGGGCGCGGCGGCCGCGCCCGGCAAAATCACGGTCCCGCCGGGGTTTCGCGGACCACGTCGGAGGGCCGCTTGTCGTCCCGCAGGCCGAGGAAGCGGGGATGGCGCAGCATGCCGTCGCGCGTCCACTGCGAGAAGCCGACCTCCGCGACGAGTCTGGGCTCGGCCCAGTGCGGCGCGCGCTCACGGACGGTGTCCACGAAGGGCGAGCGGCCGGTTTCGAGACCGTCAAGACGCTCGCGCAGCTCCCGCAGGGTGCGGTCGTCGTAGCCGGTGCCGACCTTGCCCGCGTACCGCAGTCGCGTGCCCTCGTAGTAGCCGAGCAGCAGGGCGCCGAAACCGATCCGCGCCCCGGCCGGTTCGGTGAAGCCGCCGATCACGAATTCCTGGCCGAGGCCGCACTTGAGCTTCAGCCACGCGCCGGAGCGGCGCGGCTCGTACGGGCCCGACGCGCGTTTGGCGATCAGGCCCTCCCAGCCGCGGCCGCACGCCTGGTCCAGCAGCTCCTGGCCGCCCTCGTTGCGGTGCGGGGTGAAGCGCAGCGGCGCCCGGTAGATCAGCGCCCTGCGCAGCAGCGATTTGCGCGACCGCAGCGGGATCGCGGTGACATCGGCGCCGTCGAGCCGCAGCAGGTCGAAGACGTAGTACGTGACGGCCACCCCGGTGGCGCGGATCCGGCGCGCGTCGGTCAGACCCATGCGCTGCTGGAGCAGCGAGAAATCGGTACGGCCCCTGGCGTCGAAGGCGACCACCTCGCCGTCCACCGTGAAGTCGTCCGCCTCCTGCGCGGCGAGGGCGTCCGCGATCTCCGGATAGGCGGAGTCCAGCCGCCGTCCGGTCCTGGACAGCAACCGCACCTCGCCGGCCTCCCGTACGGCGAGCACCCGTACCCCGTCGAGCTTGCGCTCGAAGATCCAGTCCGTACCGAAGTCCCGCCGGTCGCTCAGCGTGGCCAGCATCGGCCGCGCCGCGAGCTCCGCGCCCGGCCGCGCGGCCCGTACCTTCCGCAGCTCGGCGACGGGCAGGGTTTCCAACAGGCTCTTCACCGTCCGCGCTCCTTGTCCGTTCGTCCGTCGCAAGTCCTCCTGTCCCCGGAGCGTGCCCGGTTTGCGGCACTGTGTGCGCCCTTCCCCAACGGCGGGCTCCGAATGGCGGCGCACCCGGCCTGTCCCGTTACGGGCGGACGGCGTGGGGAAGCCGCCGGGTGAGCGCTCGTGAAGAGGGCGTCACGGAAGGAGACCGCCATGGGCCGTGAACAGAAGGACGACACCGGGGACGGCACCCGCCGCGAGCACGGCGGCACCGCCGAGGAACTGGTCAGGGAACTCGGTGAGGAGCACCGCACGCGCGGCAGGGACGGCGAGGCGGGCGACGCGACCAGCCCCAACGTGGGCGCGCAGCGCGAGGCCGACGACGAGTCCGGCGGGGGAGCCGGTGAATCCGGCACCGATTGAGCGCCGCGTGTTTCCCGTGCCGTTCAGGGGTCACGCGGTCACGTGGAAGCTCCGCCGCGTGCGGCGGAGGACATCCACGGAGCACAAGGCAAGGAGTCTGTGATGAGCGCAGCCGATGAGAGGGCCGCGGCGGCGAAGCTGCCGGAAGGCGATGTCGTGGCGCTGCTGCTGGAACAGCATGCCCGGATCCGCGGGCTGTTCGCCCGGATCGCCCTCGGCGAGGGCGACGAGAAGGAGGCCGCCTTCGACCAACTGCGCGGCCTGCTGGCGGTGCACGAGGCCGCCGAGGAACTGATCCTGCGGCCGGTGGCCAAGAAGACCGCGGGCGAGGGCGAGGCGGAGGCCCGCAACGCCGAGGAGAAGGAGGCGAGCCGCGTCCTGAAGCAGCTGGAGTCCATGGACGTCGCGAGCCCCGAATTCGCGTCCGCCATCGCCGAGTTCGAGCAGGCGGTCAGCTCGCACGCCGAGCACGAGGAACGCGAGGAATTCCCGGCGATCGTCGCGCAGTGCACCGCCGACCAGCGGCATTCCATGGGCGAGCGGCTGCGCCGCGCCGAGCACCTGGCGCCGACCCACCCGCACCCGACCGCGACCGGTTCCCCCGCGGCCCTGGCCATGACCGGTCCCTTCGCCGCGATGATGGACAAGGCGCGCGACGCCATCGGCCGCTGAGGCCGCCGAGCCGGCCGCGCCGGGGCGGTCCGCCGGGCGCCGTTTGCTTCCCGGCACAGGGGTACTCGCCGGGCATGACCGACACCGTTACGCCGCCGCTGCCCCCAGCGGCCATCCGCCACCACGACCTGCCGTACCGGGCGCGGTCGTGGTGGCGCGTCATACCCGGCGCCGGGGGAGGCGCGCCGTGGACGCCCTGACCCGGCACACCGCCGGCGCGGACCTCGTCGAGATCCCGGACGTCATCGACTTCGAGGACCGCGAGCCCGCCCTCGCCCTGCTGCGCGCCGCCCTCGACCGGTGCCGGCAGCCCCTGCTGGTCGTCCGCCTGACCGATCCGGTCGTCACCGTGACCGCGCTGCACGTACTGTCCGACGCATACGACTACGCGCACGACCGCGGTATCGTCCTGCGGACCCGCCCCGACCCCGCCGCCGCGCACATCTTCCGGCTCGTGGGCCTGCCGCACCTCCTGGACCCGGTCCGTGCGACCGCGTGAGCGCTCCACTGCTTGAGCCCTTCACCGCGCAAGCCCTCTTCACGTAAGTCCCACTTCACGGAAGCCTCGCACCGCGTAAGCCCTTTTTCGCCCCGGCCGTCCTTGACACGGTCCGGGGCCCGTGCGACGGTGAGCCATATTACTTAGGGATGTTAAATGAAATTTTGAGGGTGTGGGTCCCGCACCCGAGGGCTGCCCCGAAGGAGTGGCATGAAGCTGAGGTTGTCGCCGCAGGACGCGGTCTTCCGGGCGGGTCTGCGGGAGTTCTTCACCACCCAGGTGCCGCAGGACATCCGGGAGACCGTGGCGGCGCGCGAGGAGCTGACCAAGGAGCAGATGGTCCGGTCGATGCGGACGCTTGACGCGGCCGGTATCGCCGTGCCCAACTGGCCGGTCGAGTGGGGCGGCAAGGACTGGACGCCCCTTCAGCGGCACATCTGGCACGAGGAGATGAGCGCGGCGTGCGTTCCGCCGCCGGTGACCTTCAACGCCTCGATGGTCGGCCCGGTCATCGCCGCGTTCGGCTCGCGCGAGCAGAAGGAACGCTTCCTGCCGGCCACCCGGAGGGTCGACATCTGGTGGTCGCAGGGCTTCTCCGAACCCGACGCCGGCTCTGACCTGGCCGCGCTGCGGACGTCGGCCGTCCGCGACGGGGACGACTACGTCGTCAACGGCCAGAAGATCTGGACCTCCTACGCGCAGTACGGCGACTGGATCTTCACGCTGGTGCGCACCGACCCGGACGCCCCCCGCCGGCAGGCGGGCATCTCCTTCCTGCTCGTCGACATGACCTCACCGGGCGTCACCGTCCGGCCGATCCGGCTCATCGACGGCGGTGATCTGGTCAACGAGGTCTTCTTCGAGGACGTCCGCGTCCCGGCCGGGAATCTCGTCGGCGAGGAGAACCGAGGGTGGGACTACGCCAAATTCCTCCTCGGCAACGAGCGGGTGGGCATCGCGGGCGTGGGCGGGACCAAGCGGCTGCTGGCGCAGGCCAAGACCTGGGCCGGGGAGCGGCTGCGCGAGGACCCGCTGCTCGCGGCGGAATTCGCCAGGCTGGAGAACGACCTGCTGGCGGTCGAGCTGACCTCGATCCGGGTCGCGGCCGACTCGGCGGACGGCAAGGCCCAGCCCGCCTCGTCCGTCCTGAAGCTGGCGGGGTCGGAACTGGAACAGGCGGTCACCGAACTCGTCCTCGGCCTGGCCGGTGAGCAGGGGCTCGGCTCCGACCCGGCGGCGGGCGCGCCCGCCTGGACGCGGACGGCCGCGCCGAACTACCTCCATCTGCGGGCCGCCAGCATTTACGGCGGCTCCAGCGAGGTGCAACGACAGATCATCGCCGGCACGATCCTGGGGCTCTGAGGGATGGATTTCGACTACAGCGACGAACAGCGGGCGCTGCGCGAAGCGGTGCGCGCCCTGCTCGGCAAGACCTACGCCACGATCGACGGGCGCCGCGCCGCCACCGCGAAGGACCCGGGATTCGACGAGGCCGTCTGGTCCCGGCTCGCCGAGATGGGGGTGCTCGGCCTGCCCTTCCCCGAGGAGGCAGGCGGCATGGGCGCCGGGCCCGTCGAGGTCGCCGTCGTGGCGGAGGAGTTGGGGCGCGTGCTGGCGCCCGAGCCCTTCGTGGAGGCCGTCGTGCTCTGCGGCGGGCTCCTGGCGCGGGCCGACGCCGACGTCTCGGCGATCGCCAACGGTACGGTCCTGCCCGCGTACGTGGGCGGCCCGGGGGTCACCGCACGGCGTGACGGCGACCTGTGGGTGCTGGACGGCGGCGCCTCGCCGGTGCTCAACGGCGCACGCGCGGACCTGCTCGTGGTGGTCGCCGACGTCGACGGGACACCGGCGCTGTTCACCACGGCCCAGGGGGAGCGGACGGCGTTCGCCACCTACGACGGCGGCCGCGCCGCCCGGGTGACCTTCGACGGGACGGCCGCCGGGCCGATCGGCGATCCGGCCGCCGACGCGAGCGGCACGATCGCGTACGCACGGGCGTGCGCCCAAGTGGCGTACGCGCACGAGGCGCTCGGCGCCATGGAACGCGCGCTGGAGATGACCCGCGACTATCTGCGTGACCGCCACCAGTTCGGGAAGCCCCTCAAGGCGTTCCAGAATCTCGCCTTCCGTGCCTCGGACATGTATGTGTGCCTGGAACTCGCGCGCAGCATGGCGCTCTGGGCGTCGCTGGTGCTCCAGGACGGCGACGAGGCCGAAGGCGTCGAGGCCGCCTCGCGCGCCAAGCTGCGGGCAGCCGAGTCCGGCCGGCGCATCGGCCAGGAGGCCATCCAACTGCACGGCGGCATCGGCCTGACCATGGAGTATGGGGTCGGCCACTACGCGATGCGCCTCACCACCATCGAGCACCTGCTGGGCAACCGGCGGCACCACCTCGCGGGCCTGGCGGCGGCCGTCAGCGACCATCGCGGCGTCGACCCGCTCCGGTAAGCCGGTAAGCCCCCCGCTCCCTCGCGGTGCGGACAATTTTCCGGCCGCGCACTCTCGCTTATTCCTTAACCATGCTAAATTACCGTGCAAGCGAAGGAGGTCGCATGGCGGCGTCGGTCACCGTAAGCGAAGTCCGGCTCACCCATGACGGCGCGGATCCCATCACCGCCGCCTCGTTCGAGGTGGCCGCGCGCGAACTGCCCGGACCGGCCGACGGCGAGATCACCGTCGGCGTCGGCTACGCCTCGCTCGACCCCTCGCAGCGGATCCGCATGAGGTCCGAGGGTGCCGGCTTCGTCCCGCCCGCGGGCGTCGTCGGCACCGTGACCGCGACCCGCAGCGACCGCTTCGCCGTGGGGGACACCGTGCTCGCCCCGGGCGCCTGGGCGAGCGCGGTCACCGTACCGGCGGCGGACGCGGAGCCGTACGACGTGCCGGACGGTGTACCGCTGCGGCACGCCGTCGGACTGCTCGGACTGACCGGTCTGACGGCCTACTTCGGCGTGACGCGGGTGCTGCGGCCCCGGCCGGGCGAGAAGGTCGTCGTGACCGGCGCCTTCGGCGGGGTGGGCCAGGCCGCCGCCCAACTCGTCGCCGCGAGCGGCGCCGAGGTGCTCGGTGTGGTGGGCGGCCCCGACAAGGTGGCCGGGCTGGCCCGGCTCGGTGTGCGCGCCGTGGACCACCGGTCGCCGCAATGGCGGGCGGAGGTCGACCGCTGGGCGCCCGACGGGGTGCACGCGGTCTTCGACAACGTCTGGGGCGAGGTGTCCGCGCGGCTCGTGGAACGGCTGCGGCCGCTCGGCCGGGTCGCGCTGTGCGGGCAGATGTCGGGCATCGCCGACGCGGTCGTCCCGCCGCTGCCGCTGGACAACTGGTTCCGGCTGGTGACCCGCTCGCTGACCGTCCAGGGCTTCCGCGCCGCCGACTTCGCCGCGGACAACGCGCAGGCGCGCAAGGCCCTCGCGGAGATGATCGCGGCGGGCACACTCGACCAGGAGATCCAGCAGGCCCCGGGGCTGGCCGCGGCCGGAGCGGCCTTCGCCGACCTGCTGCGCGGCCGTACCGTCGGCAAGCTCGTCGTGGAGGTGCGGGCATGAATTCGCTGCAGGACGACGTACGCGCGCTGCTGGCCGGCGACGGCGGCAGGCTCGCGGATCCGTACCCGACCTGGAACAGGCTCCGCGAGGAGATCCCGGTCTGGAAACAGGACGACATGGTGATCCTCAGCCGCCACGAGCGGGTGCAGGAACTGCTGGGGGACAACAACATCCTCTACAGCCGGCAGGGCACCAAGACCTCCGCGCGCTACGAACGCGCCAAGCGGGACTTCGGCCCGCACGGCAGCGCGGCCTTCGGGCGGGTCCTCGACCACGAATTCCACCAGCTGGTGCGGATGGACCCGCCGGACCACCCGCGGGTGCGGCGTACGGTGCAGCCGCCGTTCTCGGCGCGCAGCCTGGCCCGCGAGATGCAGGCGAAGGTCGACGAACGGGTCGCGCGCAATCTGGCCGCGCTCGCGAAGGGCGGCGGCGAGGCCGACTTCAAGAAATTCGCCTATTCGCTGCCGCTCCAGGTCCTCGGCGACCTGCTGGGCATCCCCATCGACGACCTCGACATGGTCCATTCCTGGGCGCAGAAGATCGCCGAGAACAAATTCAACGCCGACTCGGAGCGGGCGGCGATCGAGGCCGACGAGGCGTACCGGAAACTGATGGCCTACATCGACGTCCTCGTCGCGCGCCAGCGGGACACCGGGGCCGAGACCGGCCTGGTGGCGGCGCTGCTGGACTCCGAGCGCAAGGGTGTGGTCTCCCACGAGGAAGCCATGGCGATGATGGCGCTGATGATCTTCGCCGGCCATGAGACGACCAGCAATCTGCTGGCCATCGGACTGCTCGAACTGCTGCGGCACCCCGGCCAGTGGGACCTGCTCGTCGCCGAGCCCGAGCGCGTCCCGGCGGCGGTGGAGGAACTGCTCCGCTTCGTCACGCCGGCGCACTTCCTGCCGTACGTCGCCAAGGAGAGCCGGGAGATCGACGGGGTGCCGGTCGAGGCCGGTGACACCGTGATCGGTGTGCTGGCCGCCGCCAACCGCGACCCGGACGTCTTCGAGCGCGCCGACGAACTGGACATCGCGCGTACGGACAGCCGCGCGCACGTCTCCCTCGGCCTCGGACCGCACTTCTGTCTGGGCGCGGGGCTCGCCCGGATGGAGGCGACGGCGCTGTTCGGCACGCTCGCCCGCGAGTATCCGGGCGCGCGGCTGGCCGGGGCGGAGCTGCGGTGGGGCGGCCGGTCGCTGCGGACACCGCTCGCCATGCCGGTCAGGCTCACCGGCTGAGGGCGCCGCCGCAAGGCCGCTGACATGCGCCTTGACTGCGGCGGACGCCGATCCTATCGTCTTATTTCACATCGCTAAATGAATGATCGGGAGGTTCCGGTGCGATACGTCATCACGGGCGCGGGCAGTGGGATCGGGCAGGCGGTGGCGACGCTCGCGTCCCACACGGCGGACAGCGCCGGGACCGGACCGGTACGCCTGGCGCTGCTGGACCGTGACGCCGAGTCCGTCGAAGCGGTCGCCGCCGAACTGCGCGGCACCGGGGCCGAATGCCTGCCGCTGGTGGTCGACCTGGGAGACCCGGCGGCGGCGGGCAAAGCGGTGGAACAGGCCGTATCGGCCTTCGGCGGCCTCGACGCCCTGGTGAGCAACGCCGGCATCAGCTCCGCCGACGCCCTCGAAGACCTCAGCCTCGACACCTACCAGCGGACCTTCGACGTCAACACGCGCGCCACCTTCCTGCTGGCCCGCGCCGCCTTCCCGGCGCTGCGGGACTCCCGGGGCGCGATCGTCGCCACGGCGTCGATCTCCGCGACCCACCCGACGCCGCCGCTGGGGATGTACAGCGCGAGCAAGGCGGCGCTGAAGATGATGATCCAGCAGATGGCGGTCGAATGGGGCCGCCACGGCATCCGCGCCAACTGCGTCTCGCCGGGCCCCACCGACACCGGGCTCACCCGCGGATCGTTCGGCGACGCGCGCGACGCCGCGGCACGGGCCAACCGCCGCTACCGCGAGGCGGTCTCGCCCATGCGGAAGATCGCACGCGCCCAGGACATCGCCGAAGCGGTGCTCTTCCTGGCAGGACCGCGCGCCGGACACATCACCGGCGTCGACCTGCCCGTCGACGGCGGCCTCTCGCTGACCGTCATGCCGCTCACCGGAGGCACGCCCGGATACCGACTCGACGAGATCGCGCAGGAGGCGACAGCACGATGACCAGCACCACCGCGCGGGCCCTGCCCGGATTCCTGTCCGCCGAGGTCGCCGCCGACCCCGACGCCTTCTACCGCAGACTGCGCGCCGAGGACCCGGTCCACTGGGACGACGGCTACCAGGGCTATCTGATCAGCAAGCACGCCGACGTCGGATTCGCCTACCGCAACCCGCTGTTCTCCACACAGAACTACGAGGTCAGCCTCCAGCCGGTGTTCGGACGCTCGATGCTGCAGATGGACGGGGCCGAGCACAGCCGCAAGAAGGCCCTGGTGACGCCCTACTTCCGCGGCAAGGGCCTGGAGAAATGGGCGCCGGTCATCGCGCGCAACGTGGCCACGATCCTGGACCGCTCGGTCACCTCCGCGTCCGAGCACATCGTCCGCGGCTTCCGGCCGGGCGACACCGTCGACCTGCTGGCCGACTTCGGCTACTACCTCCCGGTGTACGTGATCACCGACATGCTCGGGCTGCCGCACAGCGACTACGACCGCTTCTTCGACTGGTACAGCCGCCATGTCGCCTTCCTCGGCAATCTGGCCCGCGACCCGGAGATCGACGAGCGCGGCCGGCGCGCGACCAAGGAACTGTGGGAGTACCTCGCCCCCGTCGTCGAGGACCGCCGCTCGCACCTCGGCGAGGACCTCATCTCCGGCCTGATCACCGCCGAGATCGACGGCGAACGGCTGGACGACCTCGAAATCCTCACCCACGTCACGCAGTTGCTCAACGCGGGCTCGGAGACCACGGGCAAGGCACTGGCCAGCATGTTCGCCTATCTGCTGCGCGAACGGGAGCTGTTCGAGGAGGTACGGGAGGATCGCGCCCAGGTCGTCCCGGCGATCAGCGAGACACTGCGGATCAGCCCGCCGTCACAGATGAACGGCCGCAAGACCACCCAGGACGTCGACCTGCACGGCGCCCACCTGCCCGCGGGCACCCTGGTGATGCTGCTCATGGCGTCCGCCAACCGCGACGAGGACCGTTTCCACGACCCCGACACCTTTGACTTCCACCGCCCCGACCTCGACCACACCAAGACCTTCTCCGCCGCGGGCGACACCTTCGCCTTCGGCTCCGGACGGCACTTCTGCCTGGGCGCGATGCTCGCCAAGTCCGAGCTGGAGATGGCCGCGAACGTACTGCTCGACCGATTCCCCGACATGCGTCTGGCCGACGGTTTCACGCCCCGGTGGGCGGGCCTGAAGATGCGGTCGGTGGACAGGCTGACGGTGACCCTCTGAACGACCGGGCGCCGCGGCCGGCCCTGCGCGGACGGCCGCTGTCGGCGCTGCTGGTGTGCGCCGCCCTGGTCTCGGCGGCCGTCGTCACCCTCGGCGGCCCGCTCGTCCCGCAGGTCCAGCAGAGCTTCGGCGTCGGCACCGAGGCGTCCCAGTGGTCGTACACCATCACCCTGCTCGTCGGCGCCACACTGACGCCGCTGCTCGGCCGGCTCGCGGACGGGCGGCGGCGCAGACCCGCGATGATCGTCGTCTGCGCGCTGGTCACGCTCGGCTGCGCCGTCTCCGCCCTCGGGACGCGGTACGGCGTCTTTCTCACCGGCCGCGCGTTCCAAGGGGTGGCGGTGGCCCTGGTCGCGATGACCATCGCCTGCGCCCGCGACCTGTTCACCGGTCCCGCGACGGCACGCCTGATCGCGCTGCTGTCGATCACGACCGCGCTCGGCGTCGGCGCCGCCTATCCGCTGACGACCTTCGTGGCCGATCACCTCGGCCTGCGGGCGGCGTACGGCGGCGCCGCGCTGCTGTCGCTGCTCGTCACGCTCGCGGTGGCCGGCGGCCTGCCCGCGGTGGCGGCGCGGGACGGCGACCCGCGGCTCGACGTACCCGGCGCGGTCGTCCTGATCGCCGCCACCGCGTGCGCGCTGCTGGCCATCAGCCAGGGCAACGCGTGGGGCTGGACCAGCGCGGGCGTGGCCGCGCTCGCCGCTGCCGCCGCCGTCCTGCTGCTCGCCTGGATCCGGCTCGAACTGCGCGTCCCGCACCCGCTGGTGGAACTGCGGCTGTTCGCCCGGCGCGATGTGCTCGCCGCGCATCTCACCGGTCTGCTGATGGGCGTGAGCCTGTACAACACCCCGGTCCTCATCACCCGCATCGGCCTCGCGCCCCGCGACACCTCGTACGGGGTGGGGCTCGGACTCAGCGCCATCGGTGTGGTGATGGCGCCGATCGCGGTCTGCAACTACCTGAGCAGCAGGGGCGCGACCGCCCTGGCCAGGGCGCGCGGCCGGCGGATCGCCCTGGCGGCCGGGGGAGTCGTGGGCGCGCTCGGGCCGCTGATGCTGATCGGCGTCGACGGGCATCTGTCGCTGCTGCTGGCATCGGTCGTGCTCACGTCCTGCGGCGCCGGGGCCACCTTCGGCACCCTGCCCGGGCTCATCGTGGACGCGGTCGAGCCGGGCGAGACCGGCAGCGCCACGAGCGTCAACATCCTGCTGCGGGCGGTCGGCGGCGCGGTCGGCAGCGCCGCCACCGCGGCGCTGGTCGGCGCCGCCGCGGGACCGGGGGGACAGACCACCTCCACCGGGCTGGCCTGGGCGGCGCTCGCCTGCGCCGGCACCTGCGTGGCCTCCGTCGTGGTCAGCGGCTGCGTGCCGAGCCGCCGCCGGCGAACCGCCTCACATGCGGTCGCCGTCGAACCAGTCCCACTCCCACGGACGGATTGACAGCAGCGGGGTGCTGAGCAGGACGTGCTCCACGTCGCCGGCCGCGCTGCCCCGCCCGATCCAGTCAGGACGCGCCCGCTCGACGGCCGCGCTCGTTTCCAGGACGTCGCCGTCGAGATACAGCAGGCGGAGCGTCAGACCGCCGTCGGCTTCGGGGCCCTGCGCCCCGAAGGCGGCGGCGCCCTCGGCGAACCGGTAGGTCGCCGCGCCCGCGACACCCGGGACCGCCAGCAGCGCGGGGACCACCTGCCGGTCGAGCGCCGCGAAATACGCGGCGCCGGCCGCGGTGTCGGGCGCGGCCGTCCTGGACAGCGTGAGATGGACACCTCGGTGCGGCCGGTGCGGCAGCGCCGCGGGCGCGACGAGCACCCGGGGCGCCGCGTAGTCCTTGACCGGGTGGAAGAAACCGGCCGGCTGCCGCCGGGTCCAGGCCAGTTCGGGGCGGCGCCCCCACCACAGGGCCCGCTGATTGAGGTCCGTCCAGTCCCGCAGCGCGGTCTCCAGCGGGTGCCGGAAACCGTAGGCGACCGCGTATTGGACCGGCGCGAAGGCCGGGTCGCCGACATGGCCGGCCGCCGCGCACCCCGGGGTACGAACCCAGCGGTCGCCCCAGGCGACGCCCGGCAGCAGGCGGTTCTCCGGCAGGTGGTCGAGCTGGTGCCAGGCGTTGTACTCGGCGTGCCGGGTGGCGTCGGTGAGATGGGTGAAGGTGAGGAAGAGCCGGTCCGTCGTCATGCCCGCCCGCTTTCCGTCCGCAGCCACTCGCGCAGGACCGTGTCGTTGTCGGCGCCGAGCCGCGGCGCCGGTACGGGCTCGCCGAGCCCCCAGCCGGCGGACCTGGCCACCGGGCCCGGCGTCGGGAAGACGCCGACACCCGGCTGATCCACCTGGTGGAAGAGGTCGTTGGCGGTGACCAGCGGATCGGTGACGAATTCGCCGAGGGTGCGGTAGTCGCCCCACAGCACACGGCCGGCGTCGAGCGCGGCGACCGCCTCGGCATGGGTGCGGGCGGAGAACCAGGGTGCGAGGACCGCCGAGATCAGGTCGCGGTGCGCGTAGCGCGCCCCTTCGTCGCCGAAGTCCGTGTCGAGGGCGCGCTGGAGGCTGTCCAGGACGGCCCGGGTCCCCGTCAGCTCGACCAGCGTGTCCCAGTGACGGGCCGTCAGGGCGACCACCATGACCCGGCGGCCGTCGCCGGTCGCGAAGTCGCAACCGTAGCTGCCGTACAGGTAGTTGCCGTCGCGCAGCCGTCCCGGCCCGTTGACCACCGCGTCGGCGACGAAGCCGAGGTGCGCCATGGTCGCCGCGGCGACATCGGCGAGACCGACCTCGATGAGCCGGCCCCGTCCGGTGGCCGTGCGCTCGCGGTGCGCGGCCAGCAGCGCGAGCGCGATGTGCAGGCCGGTGAGCAGGTCCCAGGCGGGCAGTACGTGGTTGACCGGGCGAGCGGAGTCCACCGGACCGGTCAGCCAGGGCAGCCCCACCTCGGAGTTGATGGTGTAGTCGACGGCCGGACGCCCGTCGCCGCGCCCGCCGATACGGGCCACGATCACGTCGGACCTGACCCGCCGGAGTTCGCGGTGATCGAGCCACGACTGTCCGACCGCGTTGGTGACCAGCAGCCCGTGGCCGTCGCCGGGCGCCGCGAGCAGCGAACGGACCACGTCCCGGCCGGACTCCGAGCGCAGATCCAGCTCGACCGAGCGCTTGCCCTTGTTCAGACCGGCCCAGTACAGGCTGGTGCCGTCCGCGCCGAGCGGCAGCCGCCGGGTGTCCGTCGCCCCGCCGAGCGGGTCCACGCGGACGACGTCCGCGCCGAGCTGTGCGAGCGTCATCGTCGCCGACGGGCCGGCCACGTACGTCGACAGGTCGAGGATGTGCAGATCCGCCAGCGGCCCGCTCATGCGAACGGCGAGACGTACGGGACGTTCTTGGCGGCGGCGGCCTCGGCGATCCAGCCGTCGATCTCCTCGGCCACCTCGTGCGAGACCAGCTCGATCCACATGCCGGGCGACTCGGGGTTGTAGTGGAAGGTGGCGCGGCCGATGCCGCCGTCCGCGGCGACGCCGTTCAGCTCGCGCCGGTACCCCTTGGCCTCCAGGGAGGCCGCCGCGGCGCGCAGGTCGTCGGTGTAGTAGCCGAGGTGGTGCACCCGCCGGCCGCCGGTGACATTCACGTACGGCGCCGGGTCGATCTGCTCCAGCAGCTCGACGAAGTGCGGCCCCTGGAGCGAGTAGGCGAAGCGGACCTCCCGCCCGACGACGCCGTCCGGGCACTCCAGCGGCACCGTGGAGGTCAGCGGCGGCGCCCAGTCCAGGCGCAGGGCGTCGCCCATGGCCGCCATCGCCTTGTCGAGGCTGTCGACAATGATCCCGGTGTGGTACAGCCGGAGCAGCGGCTCGGTCGTCATGGCAACGCACCTCTCTGCGGACGCAAGCATGGTCGGGCGACGAACATTACACTATGCTAAGTAAATGTGTCAGCGCCCGTGCGGGTCGACGCGAAAGGTTTCCGACAACCCATTGACAGGTGTGCCGGGGAACCTCAGTCTCATACAAGTTAGCCATGTGAAGGAATCTTGACGGGGCCGTTTCCGAGTCACAAGGGAGAGCGCGATGATCTCGCTGGTAGTGACCGGCCTGTCGCAGGCGGCGGTGCTGATTCCGCTGGTCCTGGCGGTCAGTCTGGTGTTCCGGGTGAGCGGAGTCGTCAACTTCGGCGCGGGCAATTTCTGCGTCTTCGCCGGCGCCGCGTGCGCCTCGTGGGGGACGCACAACAGCGGAGTCGGTGTCCTGCTCACCATCCTGGCGGGCGGAATCCTCGGCGCCCTGTGCTACGTCGTCGCGATCGTGCCGGCGCAGCGGAAAAAGGTACCGGTCATCGGACTGACGCTGGCCACCCTCGGCTTCGGCCTGCTGCTGAACTTCCTCACCCGGACGTGGTTCGGGGGAGAGCCGTCGATCGTCCAGCCCTGGATCCACGGCTCGGTCTCGATCGGCTCCTACGAGACGTCCAAGCAGCGGCTGCTGGTCATCGGCCTGTCGCTGCTGCTGGTGATCGTGATGTGGTTCCTGTTCGACCGCACCCTCATCGGACACCATCTGTCCGCGGTCTCCTTCGACCACGAACTGGCGGAGGTCTACGGCGTCCGCACGATGCGCTTCGAACTGCTCGCCTGGGTCGTCTCCAGCGCCTGCCTGGTCATCGGGGGCGTCTTCCAGGCGTCGCTCGGCAGCGTCTCGGTCGATGTCGCGCCGACCCTGCTGGTGCTGAGCCTGGTCGGCGCCGTCATCGGCGGCCTCGGCAGCCTCTTCGGCGCGGTCGGCGGGGCGGTCGTGGCCGGCTTCGTCATGACGTTCACCGACCAGCACATCGCCGCCAGTTACCACCTGACCTCACTCTTCGTGATCCTGTCCCTGGTGCTGCTCGTGCGGCCGACAGGGCTGTTCACCTTCCGCGGAACGGCTGAGCGCGTATGAGCACCATCGGATTGGACAAGACCGCCCCACGGGCGCAGAGCCCGGCGCCGCGCAAGGCCGACGGACTCAAGCAGGCCCTGACGTCGTCCTGGGCGAAGCATGTCGCGGGACCGCTGGTCCTGGTGATCGTCGGACTCGTCGCGAGCGGCAACGACTACTACGTCCATCTCGCGTCCGCCGGGGTCATCGCCTACATCCTCACCGCGGCCTTCAACATCGTCTACGGCTACGCGGGCATCTTCAATCTCTCGATCGTCATCACCTATGGTGTCGGCGCCTTCACCAGCGTTTATCTGGAGGTCCAGTTCGGAATTCCGTTCTGGCCGTCACTGGTGATCGCCGTAGCCGTCGCCACGGTGCTGTCCGTACTCGTGGCGGTCCCCACCCGGGGGCTCAACGAACTGTTCCTGGCCATCCAGACCCTCGCCTTCGCGCTCGCGCTGGCCGAGATCATGGTGAACTGGCACAAATTCAGCGGCGGCACGATCGGCGTCTACGGCATTCCGCTGCCCACATTCTTCGGGTATCAGCTCACCGGCGGATTCCTGTCGTACTACTGGCTCGCGGCCTTTTTCGCCTGGCTCACCTACGAGTTGGTGCTGCGCATCCACCTTTCCGCGATGCGGCGCAAACTGACCGCGCTGCGCGAGGGCCCCCGGGTGCTCGCCGCGGTCGGTGTCTCGCCCGACTCGACCCGGCTGGTCGCCTTCGCCCTGTCGGGGGCCCTCGCGGGCCTGGCCGGAGTGCTGTTCGCGCACTTCCAGCTGGTGATCGACCTCGACACCTTCAGCTTCACCCGGCTGGTCGCGCTGCTGCTCGCCGCGATCCTCGGCGGCGGCGGATACTTCCTCGGCCCGGTGTTCGGCGTCATCGCCATCGTGGTGATGGACGAGCTGTCGCTGGCCACCAGCCAGGCCCAGGACCTGGTCTACGGCGTGGGCATCCTGGTGCTCGTCGTCCTCACCCGCGGCGGGATCGCCGGTGGCCTGGACAATCTGGTCAAGTGGATCGTGCACCGACGGCGGCCCGATCCGGTCGGCGAACCCGAACCCGAGGACGCGGAATCCGCCGCGGACGCCGACCCGGCCGCGGTCACGGAGGCCGTGACGCACCGCCTCGCGGACGCGGTCAAGGCCGTGCACCGGGACCTGCGGGTCGAGGTGCGCGAGGTGTCGGTCGCCTTCGGCGGGACCACAGCGGTCAACGACGTCTCGCTGTCCTTCTCTACTGGCGAGGTCATCGGCCTCATCGGCCCCAACGGCGCGGGCAAGACCACCCTGCTCAACGCGATCACCGGCGACGTACGGGCCACCGGCTCGGTCCGGCTCGGCGACGACGAGATCCTCGGCTCGCCCCCGCAGAATCTCGTACGGTCCGGGATCGGCCGCACCTTCCAGAGCCCGAAGGTCATCCCCGAACTGACGCTGCTGGAGAACGTGATGCTCGCCGGGGACGGCATCGGCAAGGTCGGCTGGTTCCGGCAGTCCCTGCTGAGCCCGGCCGCCCGCAGACAGGCGGTGGCCGGCCGCGAACGGGCGATGACGCTGCTCGCCGACCTCGCGCTCGCCGACCGCGCCCACAGTCGGGCCAAGGACCAGCCGTACGGCGTGCTCCGGCTGGTCGAGATCGCCCGCAATCTGATGCTCGACCCGGCGTTCCTGCTGCTGGACGAACCCGGCGCGGGACTCACCGAGTTCGAGCGCGAGGAGATCGCCGCGACGGTCCGGGCACTGGGCGCGCGCGACCTCGGTGTCGTCCTAGTCGACCACAATCTGCCCCTCATCACCAGCGCCTGCGACCGCGTCTACGTCCTGGACCACGGCCAGGTCATCGCCGAGGGCCCGCCGGCCGAGGTCTTCGCGCAGCAAGAGGTCATCTCCGCCTACCTGGGGGTCCCCGGATGAGCACACCACTGCTGGACGTCACCGACCTGGTGGTCGGATACGGCGACCACCAACCCGTCCTGCACGGCATCTCCTTCGCCCTCGACGAGGGCGAACTCCTCGGCCTGGTCGGCATGAACGGCGCGGGCAAGACCACCTTGATGCGGGCGCTGAGCGGCGGGCTCAAGCCCCGCTCCGGCGCGGTCGTGTTCCGGGGCGAGCGGATGAACGGGGCATCGACCGCCGCCTGCGTCCGCAAGGGCATCGTCATCCTGCCCGAGGGCCACCGCGTGCTGCGCCCGCTCACCGTCGAGGAGAATCTGCAGATCTCCGCGATGCGGCTGAGCCGCCGCGCGGTACGGCGCCGGATCGCGGACGTGCAGGACCTGGTCTACGAACTGTTCCCGATCCTCGCGGAACGGCGCACACAGCTGGCGGGGCTGCTGTCCGGGGGAGAGCAGCAGATGCTCTCGCTGGCCCGCGCCATCATCCAGCGGCCCAGACTCCTGCTCCTGGACGAGCCGTCGCTGGGCCTGGCGCCTGTGGTGGTCGAGAAGATCTACGCGTCGCTGAAGTCGCTGCGGGCCGAAGGCATGTCGATGCTGGTCGTCGAGCAGAACAGCGACCGGCTCGCGAAGGCCGCGGAACGGATGATCGTCCTGCGCGACGGCCGGATCGCCGCCTCCGGCTCGACGTCCTCGCTGCGCGGGGCGGAACTCAACGCCGCCTATTTCGGCTGAGTCGGGCCGCGGCGTAACCGAGTTCACATCTGTCCGCCCGTGAAGTACGTATAATATTTTACGTGGCTAAATAAAACTTCCGACGTTCGAGGAGTAACGCCCCATGCTCACCGTTGACTACGCAGCACGACGCTCGATCGTCGAGCCGGCCAGGCTGCGCCGCTTCTTCGGCGCTCGCAGCATCGCGGTCGTGGGGGCGTCGCCGAGCTCCAGCTGGGCGCGGAATCTGCTCAACTCCCTCGAACTCGGCGGCGGCGTGAAGGACGTGCGCTTCGTCCACCCCAAATACGACGAGGTCTTCGGGAAGCCGACCGTCCCCACGCTGCGCGACCTCACCGAGCCCGTCGACATGGCCTACATCATGGTGGGCTCCAACCGCGTCGACGGCATCCTCGCGGACGCCGCGGCTGCCCGGATCAAGAACGCGGTCGTGCTCGCCTCGGGATACGGCGAGACCGGCGCCGACGGACGCGACCGGCAGCACCGACTGGCGCGCAGCGCCGTCGAGTTCGACCTCACCGTCATGGGCCCGAACACCATCGGCTTCATCAACGCGGTGGACGGCGTCGCACCCTGGGCCGTCGCCACCGAGACCGCGCCGGTGGCCGGCCCGGTCGGCGCCGTGTTCGAGAGCGGCTCGATGGCGCGCGCGACCTACCAGTTCGCGCAGGCGCACGGCGTGGGTTCGACGCTGTGGGCGTCGGTCGGCAACTCGGCCGTGCTGACCAGCCTCGACGTCCTGGACTATCTGATCGAGGACGACAACACCCGCGCCGTCGCGCTGTTCCTGGAGACCGTACGCGAGCCCGACCGGCTCTTTGCGCTCGGCCGCAAGGCGCTGGAGGCCGGAAAACCGATCGTGGTCTACAAGGCCGGGCGCAGCGAGGAAGGCATGCGCTCGGCCATGGCGCACACCGGCGCGATGGCCACCGACGACGCCGTCGTGGACGCCGCCTTCCGCCAGGCCGGCATGGTCAGGGTCGAGAGCATCGAGGAACTGGTCGCCACCGCCGGGGTGTTCGGCTACAGCCCGCGGCTGCCGCGCGGACGGCGGATGGGCGTGGTGACCTCCTCGGGCGGCGGCTGCAACATCATCGCCGACCTCGCGGCCGTCAACGGCCTCGCCCTGCCCGCCTGGCAGCAGGACACCAGCGCCCGACTGGCCGCGCACCTCCCGGAGTTCGCCTCCGTGCTCAACCCGCTCGACACCACCGGCTTCGGCCACGCACGCGCCAGACCCCGCCCGACGAAGGCCGAGGACGACCTGATGGAGATCGCCGTCGAGGACGCCGGGATCGACTTCATGTTCTCGATGATGACCCCGCTGCCGGACGAACGCCCGGCCGACCCGGCCTTCATCGAGAGCCGCATGGGCATCATCGGCGAGATCGTCACGGCCGCGCCCGTACCGGTCTTCCTGTCGTCCAACACCTGCCTGGACGTCTCGCCGTACGCCCGGTCGCTGCTCGCCCAGAACGACCTCTTTCTGCTGCCCGGCGTGGACCTCGCCGTCACCGCGCTCGGTCATGTGGCCCGCTGGGTGGAGCAGCGCGACGCGCTCGCCGCGGGCACGCCGGACGCGGCGGACCCGCCGGCCGCCGCGTCGGCGCCCGCCGCGGGTCCGGCCGCCGGCACCTGGGCCGAGGACGAGGGCCGCGCGCTGCTCACGGCGGCCGGCGTCCCGGTCGTCCCGGCCCGACTGGTCACCTCGGCGGCCGAAGCGGCGGCCGCGGCGGCGGAGTTCGGCGGTCCGGTGGCGATGAAGATCTGCTCGCGGGCGATCGCCCACAAGTCCGACATCGGCGGCGTCCTCCTCGGCGTCGCGGACGCGGACGCGGCGGAGACCGCGTACGGGACGATACTGGCGAGGGTCGCCCGCGAGGTGCCGGCGGCCGACGTACGCGGTGTGCTCGTCTCACCGATGCGCGAGCCGGGCCAGGAACTCCTCGTCGGCGTCACCGTCGACGCCACCTTCGGGCCGGTGCTCGCCGTGGGACTCGGCGGTGTGTGGGTCGAGGTCATGAAGGACACCAGCCTGCGGGTGCTGCCCGTCGACGCGCGCGAGGTCCGCCGGATGCTGGCGGAACTCAAGGGCGCCGCCCTGCTGCACGGCGCGCGCGGCGGCCGGGCCGCCGACCTGGACGCGCTGAGCGAGGCCGTCGTCGCGATCAGCCGCGCCGCGCTGTCGGTCGGCCCCGGCCTTGACACCCTGGAGGTCAACCCGCTGCGGGTCAACGGCGACCGTGTGGAGGCCCTCGACGTACTCGTCACGACCACGGCACGGGAGGACTCATGAACGGCACGGACAGCGCGGCCGGCGCATCCGACGCCCCGGAGATCGCGCCCGACGCAGGCGACGGTACGGACATCGCCTCCGACGGTGCGGACATCGCGCCGGGCGCACTCGACGGCGTCAAGGTGCTCGATCTGACCCGTTTCCTCCAAGGGCCCTACGCCACCCGGATCCTCGCCGACCTCGGCGCGGACGTGGTCAAGGTGGAGCGGCCGGGCGGCGAGTGGGACCGGCGGCTGCGCCAGGCGCCCGACGGCTTCGCGGGCTTCTTCACCGGCCTGAACCGGGGCAAGAAGTCGATCGCCGTCGACATCACCACCTCCGAGGGCCGGGACATCGTGAAGGCCCTCGCGCGCGAGTGCGATGTCGTCGTGGAGAATTTCCGGCTCGGCGTGATGGAGAAACTCGGCCTGGGATACGACACCCTGCGCCAGGAGAATCCGCGGCTCGTCTACGCCGCCGCGTCCGGCCACGGACCGCTCGGGCCGCACAGCGGCGAGCCGATGTTCGACATGGTCGCGCAGGCCGTGTCGGGCCTCTCGGACTTCGTCCGCACCCCGGACGGGCAGCCCCGGCTGGCGAGCCGCGGTATGGCGGACTCCGCCGGTGCCGTCTTCCTCGCCATGGGCATCCTGACCGCCCTCCTGGTCAAGGAACGCACCGGACACGGCCAGCGGGTCGACGGCTCGCTCGTCGGCTCCTGCCTGGCGATGCACACCGCCGAGGTCACCATCGCCCTGCACGGCGACGAAGTGCGGCGCACCCAGGGCCGGGTGACGTCGACCTCGGGCGCCTTCCGCTGCGGGGACGACCGCTGGATCGTGATCGGCGCCACCGACCAGAAGGTGTGGGACGGGCTGACCGGGGCCCTCGGCAGACCCGACCTGCGCGACGATCCGCGGTTCGCCAGGAGCAGGATCCGCGAGCGGCACCGCGACATCCTGGAGCCGGTCCTGGAGGAGATCTTCCGCACCGCCGACCGCGACACCTGGGTCCGGCGGATGCGGGACCACGGGGTGCCGGTGGCGCCCGTGAACACCTTCGTCGAAGCGGCCAGGGACCCCGACGTCCTCGCCAACGGCTTCGTCGTCGAGCAGCCGGACCCGGACTGGGGGACCGTGCGCACCGTCGGCAATCCGTTCCTGCTCAGCGCCACACCCGCCCGGGTCGGCGGCTGGACACCGGAACTGGGCGCCGACACCCGCGAGGTGCTGGGCCGCCTCGGCTTCCCCCACGACCGGATCGAACGACTCCTCGCGAGCGGGGTGGTCGAACAGGCCGAGGCCCCGGATCCGGACGGACCGGCGCGAGCACAACAGGAGGCGGAAGAGGTGGAGAAGGCGTGAAGTACGGAACACCGGAGAGCATCGCCGCCGCGGCCGGACAAGTGCTGTACGAGGTGGACGAGACGGCCGGCATCGCGTATCTGACACTGAACCGTCCGGAGAAGCACAACGCGATGAGCGTCCCGATGCGCGACCGCATCATCGACCTGATGGCGGAGGCCGGGGACGACGCGCGGGTCCGCGTCATCGTGATCCGCGGCAACGGGAAATCCTTCTGCAGCGGCAACGAGATCAATGAGCAGTGGGGCCAGAAACGGCCGCACGAACGGCGCCGCACCCTGACCGTCGGCTACCGCTACGGCGCCGACATGGCGTGGGGACGGCTCGGCTTCAGCCAGGCGATCTCCCGCTCGCCGAAGGTCACCGTCGCCCAGCTGCACGGTTACTGCGCCGCCGCCGCGTACTTCATGATCGCCTGCAAGGCCGATGTGGTGACGGCCGCCGAGGACACCAGGATCGGCGCGCTCGAGGCCCGCTTCCTCGGCCCGGCAGGCGCCGTCGCCAGCGTGCACATCAACCGCATCCTGGGCATGAAGGCCGCCCGGCGCACCGGATTCACCGCGATGCCGATGAGCGGGACCGAGGCGCACCACCTCGGCCTTGTCGACACCGTCGTCCCGGCCGCCGATCTCGCCGCCGCCACCGGCGAGATCGCCTCCGCGATCGCCACCCGGCCGCCCGGCCACCTGCTGTATCTGAAGTCGAGACTGCGCGCGGCCGAAGGAGTGATGGACACCAGCGTCCCCTCGATCACCGGACTGCTGGTGTCGCACTTCCTCCAGTCGGGACCGGACGAGATGGACTTCTGGAAGACCGCCAAGGCCGTCGGTGTCGGCGGCGCCCTGGACGCCGACAAGAAGCGCAAGGGCGCGGCGGACCCCCGGACGGGGGTGACGGCATGACCGCGGTCGACCTCCGTACGGCCGACGGCCGGGCCTACATCGAGGTGCCGAGCTTCGCGCCGCTCACCGCGCACGACCCGGACTTCGCCGGCCGGCTCGCCGCGGCCGTCGTCGAGGCGTCGGACGACGACCACGTCAAGGCCATCGTGCTGCGCGCCACAGGACCCGACTTCGCCCCGGCGACGCCCACCGGATTCCCGTCCGTCGCCGGGACACCCACCACCTGGCACCGGGCCTTCGCCGCCTCGACCGCGGTGTACCAGGCCACCTGTTTCGCCAAGAAGGTCGTGGTCGCCGAGGTCCGCGGGGCGTGCCACGGCGCGGGCAGCGCACTGTTGCTGTGCGCCGACTTGGCCGTGGCGAGCGAGGACGCCGCCTTCGGCTCGCCCTTCCTCGACGTGCCCGAGTCGAACTTCGTGCTCGCCGCCCTCACGATCCGGCTCAACCGGGCCAAGTCGTGGCTGCTGCGCGGCCAGACGTACACCGCCGCCGACGCGCTGCGGATCGGTCTGGTCAACCGGGTCGTGCCGACCGGCCGGCTGCGGGCGGAGACCGAGCGGATGACCGCCGCGGTCCGCGGCATGCCGCTGGACGGGGTGACGATGTCGAAGATGCTGCAACAGGCCGTCTACGACGCGCACGGCGTGGGCCGGGAGTTCGACCTGGCCGACCACTACGCGATCCACCGCGCGGCGGTCGGATCCGGTCTCGCGGAGGAGCGGGCATGAACGACGGCACGGTCGAACTGACCAAGGACCACGACCGGCACATCGCGACCATCACCATCCGCCGGCCGGCCGCCGGGAATCTCATGACCCGGGCCATGGCCACCGCCTTCGCCGCCCATCTGGCGGACGCCGACGAGGACGACGACGTGAAGGCGGTCCTGATCCGCGGCGAGGGCGACGACCTGTGCGCCGGCTGGGACCCCGCCGACGCCTGGGAGCAGTACACCGACGCGCCCGGCGGCGCGGTCCGCAAGCACCCGAGCCAGCGCGCCCGGCTGATCGCCCTGGACGACGCCTGGTGGGGGAGGAACGGGCTCTACCAGCGCCTGCTGCACTGCCGGAAGGTGACCATCGTCGAGGCGCGCGGCCGCTGCTGGGACACCGGCCTGTATCTGGTGCTGTGCGCCGACCTGGTGGTGGCCGCCGGGGACGCCACCTTCGGCTCGCCACGGTGGCACAACGTCGGGGTGGACGGCGACATGTCCTTGCTGTTCGCCACGGTCGGGCTGAAGCGGGCCAAGGAGCTGATGTACTGCAACGTCGCCTGGTCGGCGCCGACCGCGCTCGACCACGGGCTCGTGGACCGCGTGGCCGACGACGCCGCCCAAGGAGCGACGGAACTGGCGGCCATGTGCGCCTCGATCATGCGCGACGGCATCGTCACCGAGAAGTACGCGGTCTTCGCCTCGCTGGAGAAGCTCGGGGTGGGGCTGTCCTTCGCCGCGACCACGGTGGTCGGCGCCTCGCTGAGCAACATCCACTTCCAGCCGGGCGAGTTCAACTTCCTGCGGGAAGTGCGCCACGAGGGCGCCGAGGCGGCGCTGGCGCGCTCCCGCGCCGACCTCGAGATCCGCTGACCGCCGGCGCCGCCGGTACGGGTCAGGCCCGGCGCGGCAGTTCCGGGTCGCACAGCCGCTCGAGGGCGGGCAGCGCGTTGAGCAGGCTGCCCATCTCGGCGTCGTCGAGCCGCCCGAGATGGTCCTCCAGCCAGACCTCGCGGCTCTTGAGCACCTGCTCGCGCTCGCGCGCCCCACTGGGCGTCAGTTCGATCAGCGCGGCCCTGCGGTCGGCGGGGTCCGCGGTGCGCGAGACGAAGCCGAGTTCGATCAGCCGGTTGAGCGACCGGGTCACCGACGGCGGGGAGACTCCCTCGGACGCCGCGAGGTCACCCGCGGAGACGGGCTGATTGCGGCCGATGTTGAACAGCAGAGAGATCAGCGCGTAACTCAGACCGTCGTCGTTCTGCTGCCGAAGAACTCGTCCGAGACGGCCGAGCGTCATCCGCAAACGCGTCAGATCCTCGCGCCGGATGGCGTGCTCGTGCTTGACACCGTCAAAGGAGCCGCTGGTGGTCGTGGTCATCCCTACCCCGAATCTGGGCGCTCGCTTCGTCGAGTCGGCCCTGCCAAGTATGCGCCAGCCGAGCTTCCGGACGCCACGTGCCCACGCCGGGAATCTGTCAGGGCCATGCCCAGAAGATCCGCTCCACTGCGGGATTGCGCGGGGCCGTACCGATTCTCCGAACGCTCTTGCCGTCGCTGTATTCAGCGATTAATTTACATGGTTAGATAATTTATCGCGACCGTCGTGCGATGGTCCCGGTGCCCCCGAGGAGGGAAAGTGAAGGACTTCAGGCCGGAGCTGACGTACACCAGCTTCGCG
Source organism: Actinacidiphila alni (assembly GCF_900112845.1). Taxonomy (GTDB): domain Bacteria; phylum Actinomycetota; class Actinomycetes; order Streptomycetales; family Streptomycetaceae; genus Actinacidiphila; species Actinacidiphila alni. The sequence continues at coordinate 44,558 of NZ_FONG01000020.1, read as the reverse complement.
GAGCACATGCACAAAGCCACGACACCCCTGCAGCTCAAGCATCTCGAGACGGTCGTCCGGCACTCCAAGGGCGAGGTGCTCGCCGACCTCGACATGGTGCTGCCGACGCTGTCGGACGACCCGCAGTACCACGAGTACGGAGTCCTCGGCAATGTCAAGGGGGACACCGGTCCGAAGGGTATCGAAGAGGTTCGTGCCAACTACACCGAGATGGTGAACAACGGCTCGTACGTCATCGAGTCCAAGAAGACCCGGGTGGTGGTCAGCGACTACGACATCGTCACCGAGGGGACGTTCCGGCAGATCCTCACCGCCCAGGTCGCCCGGAAGATGGGCTTCGTCGACGACACCTCGCCCGCGAGTCCGTACTACGTCCTGTCGGCGCGGACCGTGGTCTTCTGGAAGTTCGACGAGGACGACCGGGCCACCGGCGAGGACCGCTACGTCCTCGACCACCACATCGTGCCGCTCGCCGAGGAGGATCTGCCGGACAACTACCCCGACAAATTCCGCGGCGCGCCGCGAGCGGGGGCCTGAGCCGATGACGCTCGACACCGGGAACCGCACCCTGGAACAGCGGATCGACGAGCTGGAGAGCCGGGCCGTCTTCGCCGACCTGGTCGCCGGCTACTGCGAGGGCACCGACCGGCGCGACATCGACCGCTTCATGAGCCTGTGGCACGACGACGCCGAATACCTCATCCCGGGCGGCCGCGGCGACTTCCGCGGCGAGGCGGAGATCCGCCGCTCGCAGGAGGTCATCGGCAAGGTGTGGAAGGAGACCTATCACTGGACCACCAACCACACCGCCCGCTTCGAGAGCCCCGACCGGGCCACCGGACGCAGCGACGCCATCGCGGTGTGCGTGCACCCGGACGGCAGGATCAGCTGGGTGAGCTGCACCTACCACGACGTCTACGAGCGGCGCGCGGGCGCCTGGAAATTCGCCCGCCGGCTGGTCGAGCGCTACTTCGTGAGCGCGCCGCAGGACGTCGAACTCCTGCCGCCCTTCTGAGACCGGCAGTCCGATGACAGCCGTGTACGGCGACGGGCGGGCGCACAGCGGGAGCCGGGGGAGCGGGGAACGCCAGGTCAGGACCGATGTCATCGGCCGCCACCCGGCCGAGGCGCTGGCCGGACTCCTGGGCGTACGGTCGGCCGCGGCGGAATCGCTGCCGCCGATGTGGCACGTCGTCCAGCTCCTCGAAGCGGTACCGCAGGACCTGATCGGTCCCGACGGGCACCCGCTGGCCGGACTTCCGGCGCCGCCGGCCCCCGGCGCCCGGCGGATGTTCGCCGGCGGCCGGGTATGGCACCGCAGACCGCTGGCCGTCGGCCGGGAGGCGACCCGCACCTCCTGGATCCTCGCCTCGCGCGAGGTCGAGGGACGCAGCGGACACCTCCGCTTCGTCACGGTGCGCCATGAGTACGTCCAGGACGGCGACCTCGCGGTGCGCGACGACCACGAGATCGTCTACCGGCCGCCGCGGCCGGCCGGTGCGCCGTCGATCGCCCGCACGGGCGAGCCGGAGCCGCCCGGTACGACCGGCCCGGGGGCGGCGCTCGCCGTCGATCCGGTGCTGCTCTTCCGGTTCTCGGCGCTCACCTACAACGCCCACCGGATCCACTACGACCGCGACCACGCCCGCACCGAGGGCTTCGACGACCTGGTGATCCACGGCCCGCTGCAAGCGGTGCTGATGGCCGAGGAGCTGCGCGGGCGCGGCCACGACCTGCTGGGGCAGGTCTTCACCTACCGCCTGCACGCGCCGGCGGTCGGGCCGCAGACGATCCGCGCCCGCCGTCCTGAGGGCGGAGCACCGGAGCAGGTCGAGACCGTCACCGGCGACGGCGAGGTGTCGGCCTCCGGTTCGCTGACAGCGGCCGACGAATACGGCGGGACCGCGGGCGACCGCGCCGCCGAGGCAGGCGGGGAAGCGGCGGGAGAGACGTCGCAGACAAGGAGAGGGGACGGATGAGTGCCGGACGTGTGCTGATCGCCGGGGCCAGCGGGCTCATCGGCACCGCGGCGATCGCCGCCTTCGCCGCCGACGGATGGGATGTCGTGGCCTTCTCGCGGCGCCCGCCCGAGGTGCCGGACCAGGTGCGCTTCACCCATGTGCCGGTCGATCTGACGGACGGCGCCGCGACACGGGCCGCCGTCACCGCGCTGACGCCCGGCCCCACCCACCTCGTCTACGCCGCCGCTTACGAGAAGCCGGATCTGGTGGCGGGCTGGTCCGACCCCGAACAGATGGCGGTCAACCGCGCGATGCTCGGCAACGTCCTGGTGCCGCTGGCGGCCGGCGGCGGGCTGCGGCACGCCGCCGTGATGCAGGGGACGAAGGCGTACGGCGTCCATCTGCACCCGATCCCGATCCCGGCGCGCGAACGGGCACCGCGCGACGACCACGAGAATTTCTACTGGCACCAGGAGGACCTGCTGCGCGAGCTGGCCGACCGGCACGCGTTCGACTGGACGGTCTTCCGGCCGGTCCAAGTGGTGGGTCCGGCCTACGGCGTCTCCTACTGCACGCCGCCGGTGATCGGGGTGTTCGCCGCGCTCTGCGCGGCGACGGGCCTCCCCTTCGGCTTCCCCGGCGGCACGATCCACCCGGTCCGGCAGGTCGTGGACGCGCGGCTGGTGGCGGGCGCGCTGGTGTGGGCGGCGACCTCGCCCGCGGCCCGGGGCGAGCACTTCAACCTCACCAATGGCGAGGTGTTCTCCTGGCAGGAGCTGTGGCCGGCCCTGGCCGACCAGATGGGGGTGCCGTGCGCCGAGCCGCGCCCGGTGAGCCTGGCCGGGGAACTCCCGCGGCTGGCCGGGGTGTGGGACGGGATCGTCGCCGAGCACCGGCTCAGGCCGCTCCCGCTGCTCGACGTCCTCGGCCGCTCGCATCAGTACGCCGACTACACCTTCGGCCACGGCCTGACGACCATGCCGCCGCCCGCGCTGGTGAGCACGGTCAAGGTCAAACAGGCCGGCTACACCCGGGTGTTCGACACCGAGGTGACCTTCCGGGACGCGCTGCGGACCCTGGTCGAGCGCCGGATCCTGCCCGACCTGACGGGCGCCGTGGCGGGACAGCGCACGGCGGACGCGACGGGCTCCGCGCGGTGATCGGCCGGGCGCGTTCCCTGCTGTTCGTCCCCGGCTCCCGCCCGGACCGCTTCGACTCGGCGACGCGGTCCGGCGCCGACCTGGTGGTGATCGACCTGGAGGACGCGGTCGAGCCCGCCGCCCGCCCGGCGGCCAGAGTGGCGGCCCGGGACCGGCTCTCCCGCTCTCCCGCGGTCGTCCGGGTGAACGGTGCGACGACCGACGACCACGAGGCGGATCTGGCGGCGCTGTCCGGCAGCCCGGAGCTGGTCGCGGTGATGCTGGCGAAGGCCGAGACGCCCGACCAGGTCGACCGGGTCCACCGGCGGCTCGGCGTCCCCGTACTCCCCTTGGTCGAGACGGCCGCCGCGATCGAGGGGATACGGCCGCTTGCCCGGCACGCGGCGGTCCCGCGTCTTGTCCTCGGGACGCTGGACCTGGCGGCGGAGCTGGGCGCGCGGCCGTCCTGGGAACCGCTGCTCGCGATCCGCACCGGCCTGGTGGTGGCGTCGGCCGCGGCCGGGAAAGCCCCGCCGGTCGACGGCGTGACCGTCGAACTGGACGACGCCGAGGCCGTACGCGCGGACGTGCGCCGCGCGGCCGGCCTGGGCTTCCACGGAAAGCTCTGCCTGCACCCGCGTCAAGTGCCGCTGGTGCACGAGGCGTTGCGGCCCACCGACGACGAACTGGCCTGGGCGGAAGGGGTGCTCGCCGCCCTGGGCCCGGTCGCCCGGGTCGACGGCCGGCTCGTGGACGCGCCCGTACGCGCCCGCGCCCGCGCACTCCTCGCGCGGGCCGGCCGGCACGAGGCGGTGGCGGATGACGAATGAGCCGGCTCCGGCGGGCCCGCGGCTGGTGCTGGCCTGGGGGACCGTGCGGGACGCCGCCTTCCCCGACCGGGTCGCCGCCGCGCGGCAGGCCGGTTACGACGCCATCGGCCTCGCCATCCCCTACTACCGGTCGCTGCTCGCGGCCGGTTGGACGGACCGTGACCTCACCGCCGTCCTCGCCGCGTGGGACGTGCGGATCAATGAGGTCGAGGTGCTCTTCGGCTTCCACGGCGAGCCGGGACCCGCGGGGATCCCCGGCCGTCCGGGCCTGGTCTACGCCGACCCGGAGACGGAGCGGACCGCGTATCACCTGGCCGACACCTTTCAGGTGCCCTTCGTGCAGACCGTCGGCACCTTCGACGACCGGCCGATCGGACCGGCGGAGATCGCGGCCTTCGCGGACCTGTGCGACCGTGCGGCCCCGCACGGGCTGAAGGTGGCGCTGGAATTCGTCCCGTACAGCAGCGTGCCCGACCTGGCGGCCGGCCTCGCTGTCGTGACCGCGGCCGACCGCGACAACGGCGGTCTGTGCGTGGACAGTTGGCACTTCTTCCGCGGCGCGCCGGATCTGGACCTGCTGCGGACGGTACCGGCCGAGCGGGTGTTCATGGTGCAGTTCAACGACGGGCCGGTCCCGGCGGTCGACGACGACCTGATGACGGACGCGGTCCACCACCGATTGCCGCCGGGTGAGGGCGACCTGGACCTGCGCGCCTTCGTCCGGGCCCTGGACCGGCCCGGCATCCGCGCGCCGTATTCGGTCGAGGTCTACTCCGACGATCTGCGGCGGCTGCCCGCTCCTGAGGCGGCGCGCCGCACCGCCGAGGCGACCCGCGCGGTCGTCGCGTCCGCGGTGCGGACCGCCTGAGGGCACGCGACCCGGAAGCGCACGGACCGCAAGTACGCCATCCGGAAGCACGCGACCGGCCGTTGACAGGTATTGCTACACATGGTTAAGTTAACATGGCTAAGTAATGGTGAGGAGTGAGAAGCGGATGAGCCCTTACCGTGTGGCCGTCGTCGGTTCAGGACCGGCGGGCGTGTACGCCACCGAGGCTCTCGTGCGCGGTCGCGACGACGTGTGGGTCGATGTCTACGACCGGCTGCCCACGCCGTACGGCCTGGTCCGTTACGGCGTCGCGCCCGACCACCCGAGGATCAAGTCGATCGTCGGCGCGCTGCGGAAGGTGCTCGAACGCGATCGGGTCCGCTTCCTCGGCGACGTCCGGGTCGGCGCCGATGTCACGACCGGGGAACTCGGCGCGCTCTACGACGCGGTCGTGTTCGCCACCGGGGCGCCCACGGGACGGCGCCTGGCCATCGCGGGCGAGGACCTGGCCGGGGTCTGGTCCGCCGCCGACTTCGTCGCCTGGTACAGCGGCCATCCCGACCACGCGGACCTGGGGGAGTCCCTCGGGCCTGCCGCCGAATCCGCGGTGGTGATCGGCGCGGGCAATGTGGCCCTGGACGTGGCACGGCTGCTGGTGAAATCCGCCGCCGACCTCGAGCAGACGGACATGCCGCCGCACGTCCTCGACCGGCTCGCGCACAGCGGTGTGCGCGAGGTGCACCTCGTGTGCCGGCGTGGACCCGAGCACGCCAGATTCAGCGCGAAGGAACTGCGCGAACTGCTCGACCTCGACGGCGTCGGCATCGCGATCGACGCCGAAGGACTCCCGGACCGGTCGACGGACCCGCTGACCGCCGCCAATCTCAAGGCGTTCGCCGACCTCGCCCGGAGCGGGACCGTCCCCGGCGGCCGCACCCTGCGCTTCCACTTCAGGACCCGCCCGGTCGAACTCCTCGGCGCCGGGGGCGCGGTGGCCGCCGTACGCCTGGAAAGGACACGCGGCCCGGGCGGTACGGCCACGCCCGCCGTCGGGATCACCGACCTCAAGGCGGGCCTGGTGGTGAGCGCGGTCGGCCACCGCAGCACACCGATCGGCACCCTGCCGTTCGACGAGGGCCTCGGCCGCGTCCCGCACGCTGCCGGCCGGGTGCTCGGCGCCGACGGCCGCGCCGTCGCGGGGCAGTACGTCGCCGGCTGGGTCAAACGCGGGCCGTCCGGCGTCGTCGGGACGAACCGGGCCTGCGCCGCGGAAACGGTGGCCGCGGTCCTCGCGGACCTGGCGGACCGGCCGCCGCGCGGCGCGGGACCAGAGGCGGTGGATCGGTTGCTCGCCGGACGGGGCATCAGGCCCGTCGGCTACGACGGCTGGCTGTCGATCGACGCCGAGGAGATCGGCCGCGGCCGGGCGCTCGGCCGCGCACGGACCAAGATCCCCGACTGGGAGACGCTGCGCCGGGTCGCAGCCGGCGCCGGTCGGCCCGGGCCGCACTCCGCCTGAATCCGGGGCGGCCGCCACCTTTTCACCGCACTTTCCCCTCCACCCTTCAGGAAGTCGGCATTCCCATGGCCTACGTCATCTCCGGCGACTGCATCGATGTCCTCGACCGAAGCTGTGTCGAGGTCTGCCCGGTCGACTGCATATACGAGGGCTCCCGCAAGGCGTACATCCATCCCGACGAGTGCGTGGACTGCGGCGCCTGCGAGCCGGTCTGTCCGGTCACGGCCATCGCGTACCGCGACGACGTCCCCGCGGGCCAGGCCGAATTCGTCGAGGACAACGCCCGCTTCTTCCTGGAACCGCTGCCGGGCCGGGACCAACCGCTCGGCCACCCCGGCGGCTCGAACGACCTCGGCCCCACCGGTATCGACACCGACCTGGTGTCCCACCGCCCGGCGCGGCCGGGCACCACCTGATCACCCCACCGCTCTGGAGGCGCAGTCCGCCATGGAGAGCCTGAAAGAAGCCCGCGACCAGGACCCTTACCCCTTCTTCGCCGACCGGCTCGCCCGCGGCCCCGTGCACTGGGACGAGGGCATGCACGCCTGGATCGTCGTCGGGTACGACGAGTGCCGCTTCATCCAGCTCAACGAGGACCTCTTCGCCCACCCCTACGCCGAGTTGAAGGGCGCCGCCGACGTCTACGGCGGCCCGAAGGGAGTGCTGCTCCTGCAGGGCGAGCAGCACCACGCCGTGCACAATTTCCTGCTGCAGCACTTCACCCCCGCGACGGTCCGCCGCTACCGGACCGACTTCATCGCCGAGTTGGTGAGCGCGCGGCTCGACGCGGTCGAGGGACGGACCCATGTCGACCTCGCCGCGGAATTCGCCTCGGTGGTGCCGAGCGACGTCATCGCCGCGCTGCTCGGACTCGACTGGCGGGACGAGGAGTTGATGGCCAAGTGCCGCCGCTGGAATTCCACCATGTTCCGCTGGACGGAGACCTTCGGCGAGGACGAGGAGGCGTACGCCACTGCGTCGGCGCCGCCCTTTCCCGGGGTGAGGAGGTCGAGGTGATCTCGCAACTGCTCACCCGTTACCGGTCGTTGCGACGGGACGGCGCGGCCGAACCGCCGCGCTACCGCGGCTACATGCCGCGGTCGTTCAGTCCGCTGCACGCCGTGGTGGAGCCCGCGGCGCAGGACGAGAGGGAGAAGAGCCATGTCGGACAATGACGCGGCCGCCGTCACCGCGGACGCGGACGCCTGTGTCGGCTCGGGGAACTGCGTGATCGTGGCGCCCGCGGTCTTCGGTCTCGACGACGACGGAGCCGTGGCCGTACTGCGGGACCGGGTGAGCGCCGCGGAGCGCGCCGCGGCCGTTGCCGCCGCCGCGGGCTGCCCGGCGGCGGCCATCATCGTCGAAGGCTGAACCCCGCCACCACGCATCGGTGGCCGGACCTCGCGGTCCGGCCACCGATGCGCCGTGCGTGCGGCCCGTCCCGGTCAGGGGCGGCCCAGGCGGCCCGACCGCGCGGACGCCTCGGCGAAGTCCACGACCGCCGTGTCCCGTGCCGTGCCGAGCAGTTCGCGCTGAAGGACGATGTCGTCAAGCCGCAGCGCCCGGCTCCCGCTGATCTCGTCCGCGGGCGTCCACTCCCGCATCCGCGACACGGTCGGACCGTGCACGACGAAGACCTGGCCCGAGATCCCCCGCGAGTACGCGGTGCCCAGGAACGCGGTGAGCGCGGCGACACTCTCCGGGTCCCACTCGTCCGCGGCCCCCTCGGCGGGGTCCATCCCCTCCACGACGCCCTCGGTCATGCCCGTACGGGCGCGCGGGCAGATCGCGTTGGCGCGTACGCCGTAGCGGGCCAGCTCGCGCGCCGCGACCTGGGTGAGCGCGACGATGCCGGCCTTGGCCGCCGAGTAGTTGGCCTGCCCGAAGTTGCCGTAGAGCCCGGCCTCGGAGGAGGTGGTCACCACGGCCGCGTCCACCGGCTCGCCGGTCCGCGCGGACAGCTCCTTCCAGTGCGCCGCCGCGAAGTGCAGCGGTCCCGCGTGCCCCTTGAGGTGCACGGCCATGACCGCGTCCCACTCGGCCTCGGTGAGGTTGACCAGGGTCCGGTCGCGGATGATCCCGGCGTTGCAGACGAGGAGGTCGAGCCGGCCGGCGACGGCGACCGCCTGGCCGATCAGCCGCTCGGCGCCGTCCCAGGTGGAGATGTCGTCCCCGTTGGGCTCCGCGCTGCCGCCGGCCTCGCGGATCTCCGCGACGGCGTCCTCGGCGGCCGGCCTTCCGTCCGGTGCGCGGCCCACGTCGTTGACGACCACGTGCGCACCCGCCCGGGCCAGGGCTCGCGCCTCGGCGCGGCCGATGCCCTGGCCGGCGCCGGTGACGACGGCGACCTTCCCCTTCAGTTCGTCCATTGCTCGCCCTTCTTCCCCATGCTCGTGTGCCGCGGCACACGAGGAGTTCCGCATGCGATCAACGGGACTGAAACACATTTAATTAGCTAGGTAAAGAGATCTGTGAGATCCATTGCGCTCGTATGGAGACAATGTTACACATGGCTAACCACTTCCCGTGAACGGCCTGGCCTTGCCGTCCGCACAGTTCGCGACGAGAGGAATGGGGATGTCTGCTCCCGCGCCGACGACGAAGACCGACCGTGAGGCGTACTACCGCGAGCACGGCTACTGGACCGCCGAGCGCCTCGGCTGGTGGGTGTTCGACGTCGCCGAGCGCACGCCGGACCGCGAATTCCTGGTGATCGGCGACCTGCGGCTCACCTACGGCGAGTTCGCCGCATGGGCCGATGTGCTCGCCGCGCATCTGGTCCAGGCGGGGGTCGTACGCGGCGACCGCGTCCTCATCCAGCTGCCGAATCTGGCCGAGGCGCTGCTGGCGCAGGTGGCGGCCTTCCGGATCGGCGCCGTGAATGTCCCGGTCGTGCCCATCTACCGCGAGCACGAGATGGCGCACATCGTGTACGACTGCAAGCCGCGCGCGGTGGTCTCGATCGCCGAGAACCGCGGCCGCCGCCCCGCCGAGGAACTGGACGGCATCCTCGACGGCGCCTCGTGGGGGCCGGTCGCCCGCTTCTGCGTCGGACCCGACGAACCGCGGCCGGGCTGGCGCCGCTTTCCCGGGCCCGACGACCCGCGGCCCGCGGTCTCGCTGCCCGACCCGCTGGAGCCCGACAAGTGCTGTCTCATGCTGTACACGTCCGGCACGACCTCCGCGCCCAAGGGCGTCGAGCTGACCGGTCAGGGCTTCGTGTCGAACGCGCGCAGCATCCGCCACACCATGTCGCTGGGCGCCAAGGACGTCTTCTTCTGCGCGTCGCCACTGTCGCACCTGGCGGGCTTCAACGCCGGAGTGGTCTGGCCCGCGTCCATGGGCGCCAAGATCGTCGTGATGCCGAACTGGGACGGGGCCGAGGCGGCACGGATCATCGAACGCGAGCAGTGCACCTTCACCACCGCGGCCTCCGTCTTCCTGCACGACCTGGTCGCCGCGCACCGCGCGGGCATCGGCACCGGGCACCCCATCACGGTCTTCATGTCCGGCGGCGCCCAGACCGCGCCCGACCTGATCCGGCAGGCCGGCGAGGTCGGCATCACGGCGCTGCGCGGATACGGGATGACCGAGACCGGCGGGGGAGTGTCCTGGGTCGCCCCGACCGAACCGCTCGACATCAGGGCCGAGTACGACGGCGCCGTGGTGCCCGGCAGCGAGATCCAGGCGGTCGACTCCGACCGCCGGCCGCTGCCGCCGGGGGAGGAGGGGGAGCTGCGGATCCGCGGACCGCAGGCGCTCATCGGCTACACCGATCCCGTCCTGACCCGCGAACAGCTGGACGAGGAGGGCTGGTTCTACACCGGTGACCTCGGCCGGGTCGACAGCCGGAGCCTGGTCCGGATCACCGGCCGCACCAAGGACATCATCAACCGCGCGGGCGAGAAGTTCTCCGCGCGGGACATCGAGGAACTCATCCAGCGCCACCCGGCCGTCGAGATGGCCGCGGTCGTCGGCCTGCCCGACGAGCGGCTCGGCGAGGTCGTCGGAGCCTTCGTCACGCTCGCCGCGGGCCAGGAATGGCCGGGCGACAGCGAGATGGCGGCCTATCTGGACGGCGCCAGGCTCGCCCGGCAGAAGATCCCCACCTCGTGGCGGGTCCTCACGGAGCTGCCCATGACCGCCTCCGGCAAGGTCCAGAAGCACGAACTGCGCAATCACAGGAGGAGTTGACCCGTGACACGTCCCGACCGAACTCCGGTCATCGCCGGCATCGGCCTGTCCGACGGCCCCAAGGCGCCCCACCTCGACGCGCTCGGGCACCAGGCCCAGGCCATGCAGCGCGCCCTGGCCGACTCGGGGCTCAGCAAGGACGACATCGACGGCTTCGGCTGCGCCGAGGCGTGGATCCCCGGGGTGCCGGGCGTCGACCTGCCGGAGACGGCCGAATACCTGGGCCTGGACCCGCGGTGGATCGAGGGCACGTACACCGGCGGCTCGGCCTACGAATTCCAGGTCCAGCACGCCGAGGCCGCGATCCGCACCGGCATGGCGGACACCGTCCTGCTCACCTACGGCAGCGACCTGCTGACCCGGATGGGCCGCAGCCTCGGCACGGGTTACGGCCGCAAACCCGTGGGCGGCGCGGCCTACGAGGAGCCGTACGGAAAGACGACGGTCGCCGCGTACGCGATGGCCGCGCAACGGCACATGTACCAGTACGGCACCACCGCCGAGCAGCTCGCCAGCGTCGCCGTCGCGGTCCGCGAATACGCCGCGCACAACCCGCAGGCGATCTACCGCAAGCCGCTGACCGTCGAGGACGTGCTGAACTCCCGCATGATCGCCGATCCGCTGCATCTGTACGACTGCTGCGCGATCACCGACGGCGGCGGCGCGCTGATCGTGACCACCGAGGAACGCGCGCGCGACCTCAGGCAGCCGTACGTGTCGATCCTGGGAACCGCGGCCCGCCAGAACCACTGGAACATCTCGCAGGCGCCGGATGTGACCACGACGGCGGGCGTGCGGTCGGGCCAGGAGGCGTTCGCGCGCGCCGGCCTGACGCCGGACGACGTCGACATGGCCATGCTCTACGACAGCTTCACCATCACCGTCGTCCTGCTGCTGGAGAGCCTCGGCTTCTGCAAGCCGGGCGAGGGCGGTCCGTTCGCCGAGGCGGGCAATCTCCGGCCGGGCGGCCGGCTTCCCATCAACACCGACGGCGGCGGTCTGTCGGCCTGCCATCCGGGACTGCGCGGCATCTTCCTGCTGATCGAGGCCGTACGGCAGCTGCGCGGACAGGCCGGCGAGGTGCAGGTGCCGGACTGCGAGGTGGCGCTGGCCGCCGGGTCCGGCGGCTGGTTCTCCACGATCGGCGTCACCATCCTCGGGAAAGGCAGATGAGACCGATGACATCCGAGACCGTCCGCGGCGCGCAGGGGACCCTGGAGATCGTCGATGTCGTCGACTCCTGGACGAAACCGGTCCCCGACCTCGACCCGGTCAGTACGACCTACTTCCGGGCGGCCCACGACGGGACGCTGCTGATCCAGCACTGCCCGGCCTGCGGCACCAGGCAGCACTACCCCCGGCTCGTCTGCCGCCACTGCGCGGCCACGCCCGAGTGGGAGGCGGCGTCGGGCCTCGGCACCGTCTACACCTTCACCGTCGTCCGGCAGGCCGGCATGCCCGGTTTCCAGGACGGGCCGTACGTGATCGCGCTGATCGACCTCGACGAGGGCCCCCGGATGATGGGGAACATCACCGACAGCCCGGTGGACGACGTCCGTATCGGGGCGCGGGTCCAGGCGTACCAGTTGCGGATCGCCGACGGGATCGGCCTGCCGCAATGGCGGCTCGCGGCCGTCTCCGCCCCCAATGCTTAGGCATGTTAATTAACCCGGTGTCCGTGACATCACAGCCAAGGAGTCTCCCGTGCAGTACAGATCTCTCATCCGCGTCGGGGTCGTGGCGCTCGCCGCCTCGGTGTCCCTTGCCGCTTGCGGCTCCAACGGCTCGGGCAACGCGTCCAGCGGCGGCGGCAAGTCCCTGGTCGTCGGCTTCGCCGCGCCGCTCACCAGCGGCAACGCGGCCGTGGCCGAGCAGATGGTCAACACGGCCAAACTGGCCGTGAAGACGATCAACGCCGACGGCGGCGCCGGCGGCCGCAAGCTCTCGCTCAAGGTGTACGACGACAAGCTCACCGCCGACGAGTCCGCCAAGGTCACCCAGCGCGCCATCACGGTCGACAAGGCCGGGGTCATGATGGGCGGTTACACCAGCATCGAGGGCCTGGCGATCCGGCAAATCGTGGAACCCCGGAAGATCGTCTTCATCAATTCCTCGACCATCTCGCCCGCCCTGATGGACGGCGCGAAATACACCTTCCGCACCACCGTCGACCAGAGCGACTACCCGGTCCAGATGATCGACCTGCTCAAGTCGCTGGGCTACAAGCACCCCGTGGTGACCGCGGACGACGGTCCCACCGGATCGACGCTGTGGAAGCCGATCGTCGACCAGGCGAAGCAGGCGGGCATGACCCCGGGCGAGACCGTGCACTACACGCTCGGCGCGACCGATCTGACCTCCGCGGTCTCCCAGCTCAAGGGCGAACACCCGGACGCCGTCGTGCACATCGGCTCGGCGGCGGCCGACGCCGGCCTGATGCTCAAGACGATGACCGAGGCCGGTGTCCATGTGCCGGTCGTCGGCTTCGGCTCGCTCATCGCACCGGACGCCCTGAAGATCGGCGGCGACGCCTACACCAAGCTCCCGGCGATCTACACCCTCGCCAACCAGCAGCCGTCCAAGCCGGAGTACCAGGCGTTCATCAAGGCGTACGCCGCCGAGTACGGCGGCAGCGTGGACAAGCTGGCCCTGGGCCTGGCCGAACAGGCCGCCGCGACCTGGGACGCCTTCACCGTCCTGAAGAAGGGGCTCGACGCCACCGGCGGCAGCACCGACGGGGACAAGCTCGCCCAGGCGATCGACAAGATCTCGCCCTTCGCGGGCGCGGCGGGCAAGCAGAGCGCGCTGATCAATTTCGGCGACGGGCGCGACGGATTCAGCAAGTCGCTGGTGGCGTTCCAGTTCGTCGACGGCAACCCCAAGGAACTGGCCAAGCAACCGTCGTGACACCGCACGAGGGCGCCGAGGCGCCGGGCCCGCACCCGCCGGGCCCGGCGCCGGGCGCCGAGGACACCCGGCGCATCACCGCGCTGCTCACCGCGTACTGCGCGAGCGTGGACGCCGGCGACTTCGCGCGGTTCGCCCGGCTCTTCCGCCACGGCACCTGGCTCGGCATGCCTGGCGCCGAGGTCGAGGAGTGGCTGCGCCGCAACGTCCTCACCTACGACGGCGCCACGTACACCACGCACCGGACCTACGACATCGCCCTCACGCGCGGAGGATCGCGGGGCGGATCGCGGGACGGTTCGCGGGACGAGGCGTACGGGACGTGCGCCATCGAGGTCACCCAGCGGTTTCCGGGGGAGCCCGCGCTGCTGGTCACCCGGAACACCTACGCCGACCGCTTCCGCCGGCTCGACGGACGGTGGTGGTTCGCCTCCCGGGTGATCACCCTGCGGCGCCCCGGCGACGACTCCCGGCACCGGCGGCACGGATGAGCCCGGCCTCGGTCCCGTCCGGCCCGGACGGGACCCGAGCCGACGACATCGCCCGACCCGACGGCATCGCCCGACCCGACAGCGAGGAAGGAAACAGTACGTGCGGATCTTCGACGGACCGGCCGATCTGGTCGCCTCCGAGGGCGAGACCCTCGGCCCGAGCGACTGGATCCTGGTGGACCAGCGGCGTATCGACGCGTTCGCCGACGTGACGGGGGACCATCAGTGGATCCACGTCGACCCGGTGCGCGCCGCCGCGAGCAGCTTCGGGTCGACCATCGCGCACGGCTATCTGACCCTGTCGCTGCTCGCCGGACTCACGACCGGCCTCTACCGCGTCGACCGGGTGTCCTTCGCCGTGAACTACGGCCTGGACCGCGTGCGGTTCATCACCCCCGTCGTGGCGGGCTCCCGGATCCGTGCCGCGGCGCGCGTGGCGCGGGCCGAGCCGGTGGCGGGCGCCGACGCGGTGCAACTGACGCTGGAGAGCACGATCGAGATCGAGGGCGTACCGCGCCCGGCCGCCGTCGTCACCTCTCTCGCCCGCTACTTCGGCTGAGCCGCCGGCATGCGACCGCTCGAAGCCCGTATCCGCGCCGCCGTGGCCGCGCCCGCGACCAGCGCGGACCACGACATCGACGCCGCGCTCGACGAGGTCCTGGACGGCGTCGGCCTGCACCGCGCCGACAGCGGCGGCCGGATCACCTTCGCCGGGGCGGACCCGGTGGTGCCGAGCCCGCTGCGGCTGGCCGGCGCCGCCGCCATCGCGCTCGTGGCCAAATCCGTGGCGATCGCCGCGCTGCACCGCGACCGCGGTGGCCCCGGCCAGCACATCGCGATGGACCTGCGGGTGGCGCCGCACCGGCTCTGCCCCTTCTACGACCGCCGGTGGGAACTGCTCGACGGCTATCCCGTGGAGTCCCCGGCCAACCGCAACCAGGCGCTCGGCCTGAGCTTCCACCGCGCCGCGGACGGTCGGTGGGTCATGCCGCTCAACCCCTATCCGGGCCTGAAAGTCGCGGCCCAACGGCTCCTGGACTGCGCGGACGTGCCGGAAGCCGTGGCCCGCGCCGTACGACGACGGCCCGCGGCCGAGTGGGAGGCCGCGGGCGCCCGGGCCGGGGTGGTGCTGCCGCAGGTGCGGACGGTCGGCGAATTCCTGGCGACCGACCACTTCGCCTCGGCCGTGGCCGGCGCCCCGCTGGTCGAGATCGAACGCGTCGGCGACAGCGACCCCGAACCCTTCGCCGGCCCCGGCCGGCAGCCGCTGGACGGCGTCCGCGCCCTCGGCATGGGCCATGTCATCGCCGGCGCGGGCACCGGCCGGGCGATGGCGCTGCACGGCGCCGACGTCCTCAATGTGTGGCGGCCGGACGAATTCGAGCACGACGGCGCGTACGCCAGCGCCAATGTCGGCGTCCGGTCCTGCCGCGCCGACCCCCGGGCCCCGGCCGGCCGGGCGCAGGTGGGCGGCCTGCTGCGGGACGCCGATGTCTTCTTCGCCAACCGCCGCCCCGGATACCTCGAATCGATCGGCCTGGACGTCGGGTCCGCGGTCCGCGAAAGGCCCGGAATCGTGCACGCGACCGTCTCGTACGCCGGCGCCCGCGGGCCGTGGGCGGACCGCGTCGGCTTCGACCAGAGCGCGGGCGCGGTGACGGGCATGGCCGACCTCGAAGGCGACGGCGGCGTCCCGTCGCTGTCCCCGATCCTCGTGGTCAACGACTACATCGCGGCCTGGCTGGCGACACTCGGCATCGTCCAGGCGCTCCGGCTGCGGGCCACCCAGGGCGGCAGTTGGCGCGTCCACGTCTCCCTGGTGCGCGTCGCCGCCTGGATCCTCGGCCTCGGCCTGATCGACCCCGCCTTCGCCCGCGAGCGCGCCGGCCGCCCCGGCACCGCGCACGACTACCTCGCCCCGGAGGTGTTCTCGGCCGCCACCGCCCTCGGCCACTACCAGGGCGTCACCGACCAGGTCCGGATGAGCCGCACGCCGGGCCACTACCGCGAGGTCCTGGTCGCCCGCGGCTCATGCCGACCGGAGTGGCTCCCGCGTGGCACCGGCGGCCCGGGCCGCGACCGGTGACCGCGTGACCCGATTTCGCGGTGACCACCTCTGCCACCCCTGATCCCTCAACTGCCCTGCCCCGCCCGGAACCGCCGACCCGTCGAGCGGCGTCCCGTAGGGTGTGCGCGTGATAATGCGCTTTCTCATGGGTCGATCAGTGAGGGATTGTCGATGAAACGCATGCTCGTGGCCTGGACACTGACTCCGCTGGTGGCCGTCGCGCTCGCCGGCTGCTCCGGCGGGGACTCGGACGGCGGCGGCTCCGCGGCGAAGCCCACCACCGGGGCGTCGGCGCTGACGACTTCCGGCGCCGCGTCCGCCGACGGACCGGCCGGCACCATCGTGACCAGTTACGGCACGACGACGGTGAAGGACGCGGTCCATGTCGCCGCGGGCGGCGACCAGTTGTTCTGGACGGACGCGGCCGGGAAGGTCGAGCAGAGCGCCGTCGGCGAGGGCAGGGCGCTCGCCCCGCACCCGGTGCCCGGCCTGGACGGCGTCAAGGTGGTGTCCCTGTCCGCGACGAGCGCCGGTGACGCGTGGGTCGCGGCGGCCGTGGATGACAAGGGCCAGGTCTACGAGTGGGGCAGGCCGGTCGGCGTGGGGCTTAGCGAGGCGTCGTTGAAGGACCCCGCCTACACATTCCCCGGCGCCGTCCCCGTCCCGGGTGTGACCGGCGCCAAGAGTGTGGTGCTCGCCGCGACCGCGAGCTTCGCGCTCACCACCGACGGCCAGGTGTACTCCTGGGGCGACACCACCGACTACCAGATCCTGGGTCGCAAGGCGAAGGCCGGATTCCCGATGCCGCCCGCGAAGCTGCCGGGACTGACCGGGATCAAGCAGATCGCCGTCAGCCAGTTCGCGGGCTACGCGCTCCGCTCCGACGGCACCGTCCTCGGCTGGGGCTCCAACAACTACTCGATCCTCGCCCCCGGCGACTACCTCTTCCCCGACGTGCCCACCCCTGTCCCCGACATCGGCCAGGTCACCGCGATCGCGGCCGGCGGTTCCAACGCGTACGCCGCCGCCGTGTGGCCCAACGGGAAGGTCGTCGCCTGGGGCGACGGTTCGAACGCCGCGCTCGGCGACAGCACCGTCGAGAAGGCCCCGCTGGACAAGCCCGTGACGCTGCCCGGCGTCACCGCGCCTGCCCGGCTGGTGACCGACACCGCCACCTACGCGCTCTCCCCGGACGGCAAGGTGACGGCCTGGGGCAGCACCCTGGCCACCGCCAAGGGCTTCGACTTTGGCAACAACCCGACCGGTGCGCCTGTCGCCCTGACCTGGCTGAAGGGCTCGGTCACCGACCTCGCGGTGGCCGACGACTTCGTGGCCTTCGTCGTACGGCAATGATGCCGCGACCGCCGCCAGCTGCGCGGACCCGGAGTTGACCGCCAAGGCGCTGCTCGGCGCCCGCGACCGCGCCCAACTCGTCGTCCTCGCCTACCGGTCGGGACTCGTGCGCCCCCCGCGGTGACCGTTCCTTGCGTGAATCCGGAACTTCTTCTTGACGGCTCGCCACCGTCAATCGACACTGCCTTACGGATCGCTGGCCTCCCTGATCCGCAGACTGAGAGCGTTCTCAATTCGATGAATCAAAGGGTCATGTCAGGACTGTGGCCCTGAATGTGCAGTGCCGAGCGCGATCCACCCCCACAACTCCGCGCTGACCCTGGCGTTCACTTCGCGAAGCCAGGCGAAAGGACCCCCACACATGCGCAGATCCCTCCTCCCCGGTCGCACCGGGACCGAGTCGCGGCGGCGGCGCGCCGTCGCGCTGCTCGGAGCCGTCGTCCTCGTCCTGGCCGGGATACTCGGCCTCGTCCAGACAGCCGGGACCGCCTCGGCGGACGCCTCCGACTACACCCAGAGCGTCACCCAACTGAGCACCACCCAGGCGAAGATCACGTTCACGCCCACCACGGCCGCGGCCTATGTGGACGCGCACTACCTGGTCAACAACGCCAACCAGCAGAACGTCCGGATGACCAACAGCTCCGGCGTCTGGACCTGGACGGTCGGCTCGCTGGCCACCGGCAATGTGCTCGACTACTGGTTCACCTACGAGAAGAACGGCCCGCAGTACGACACGCCGCACTTCACGTACACCCAGGGCAGCGGAAGCACGACCGGCGGCAGCACCGGCGGCACCGGAACGACCGTCGCCACACCGTCGTTCAGCCCCGCGGGCGGCACCTTCAGCTCCGCCCAGACCGTGACGATCTCCGACGCCACCTCGGGCGCGAGCATCCGCTACACCCTGGACGGCTCCACCCCGACCGCCTCCTCCACGCTCTACAGCGCGCCGCTGACGATCTCCAGCAGCACCACGGTGAAGGCGATCGGCATCAAGTCCGGTTCCACCAACTCCGCCGTCGCCACCGCCAGTTACACCATCGGTACGACGCAGGCGAGCTGCCCCGTGCAGTCGGACACTCCCAACTTCGGTCCCAACGTCCACATTTACGACCCGTCGATGTCCAGCGCGACCATCCAGTCGCAGCTCGACGCGCAGTTCAACCAGCAGAAGGACACCCAGACCGCGCAGTTCAGCAACAACCGCGTCGCCCAGCTCTTCAAGCCGGGCACGTACAACGTGACCGACAACGTCGGCTTCTACACCTCGGTGGCCGGCCTCGGCCAGAATCCAGACGACGTCACCATCAACGGCGACGTCACCGTGGACGCCTTCAACGCCTCGGACGCGGGCAACGCCACCCAGAACTTCTGGCGCTCGGCGGAGAACCTGGCCATCAACCCCTCCAGCGGCACCGACCGCTGGGCCGTCGCGCAGGCCGCCCCCTTCCGCCGGATCGACGTGCACGGCGGGCTCGCGCTCTACCCGGCCAGCTACGGCTACGCCAGCGGCGGCTACATCGCCGACAGCAAGGTCAGCGGCCAGACCGCGTCGATCTCCCAGCAGCAGTGGTACACCCGCGACAGCAACCTCGGCAGCTGGTCCGGCGGCGTGTGGAACATGGTCTTCTCCGGCGTCAACGGCGCCCCGGCCAACACCTTCCCGAACCCGCCCGAGACCACCCTGGCCACCACCCCGGTCTCCCGCGACGTGCCGTATCTGTACGTCGACAGCGCGGGCAAGTACCGGGTGTTCCTGCCGTCGCTGCGCACCAACGCCTCGGGCCCGAGCTGGGCGA
Organism: Actinacidiphila alni; assembly: GCF_900112845.1. GTDB lineage: Bacteria > Actinomycetota > Actinomycetes > Streptomycetales > Streptomycetaceae > Actinacidiphila > Actinacidiphila alni. The sequence goes on along the minus strand of NZ_FONG01000020.1, from coordinate 25,465 downwards.
GCGGCAGCACCCCCGGCACCTCGCTGCCGATGAGCCAGTTCTACGTGGTCAAGTCCGGTGACACCGCCGCGACCATCAACACCGCGCTCTCCCAGGGCTGCAACCTCTTCGTCACCCCCGGCGTCTACCACCTGAACCAGACGCTGAACGTCACCAAGGCCAACACCACCATCCTCGGCATCGGCTACCCGACCTTCGTCCCGGACAACGGCGTCAACGCCATGCAGGTCGCCGACGTGGACGGCGTGCGCCTCAAGGGCCTGCTCTTCGACGCGGGCACCACCAACTCGCAGGCGCTGCTCACCGTCGGCCCGTCCGGCTCTTCGGCGAGCCACGCGAGCAACCCGACCACCATCCAGGACGTCTTCTTCCGGATCGGCGGCCAGGTCGCCGGCAAGGCCACCAACAGCCTGATCGTCAATAGCAACAACGCGATCATCGACCACATCTGGGCCTGGCGCGCCGACCACGGCAGCGGCGTCGGCTGGACCTCCAACACCGCGGACAACGGCCTGACCGTCAACGGCAACAACGTCCTGGCGACCGGACTGTTCGTCGAGCACTACCAGAAGTACGAGGTGGTGTGGAACGGCCAGGGCGGCAAGACGATCTTCTTCCAGAACGAGATGCCGTACGACCCGCCCAACCAGGCCGCCTGGGTCAATCCCAACGGGCAGAACGGCTACGCCGCCTACAAGGTCGGTGCGAACGTCACCACCCATGAGGCATGGGGCCTGGGCAGCTACTGCTACTTCAACGTCAATCCGGCGGTGAACAGCTACCACGCCTTCGAGGTGCCCAACACCTCCGGTGTGAAGTTCCACGACGTCCTGACCGTCTCGCTCGGCGGCGTGGGCACCATCAGCCACGTCATCAACGACACCGGAGCGGTCACCGCCTCGAACACCACCCCCAGCAATGTCGTCTCCTATCCCTGACCGGCCGCAATCCTGACCGACCGCAATCCTGATCGGGCCCGCCCTTCACCCGCGTCGAACGGGTGAAGGGCGGGCCCGCACCCCACCCCCGTGGTGCGTCCGCTCTGCCCGCCGCCTACGCTGCGCCGGAGGAGTTACGTCACGGGAGGCCGACCCTGCTGGTGCTGTGTGTGTTCTTCGCGTTGCTCGGAGCGGCAAGCAACGCGGCGGGAACCGTCCTCCAGCGCAAGGCCGCCCTTGCCGTGCCGCCCAACGACGCGATGCGCCCCCGGCAGATGATCGCCATGATCCGGCAGCCGGTGTGGCTGCTCGGCATCTGCGGCGTGGCCGGCGCCGCCGCCTTCCAGGCACTGGCCCTGGTGACCGGGCCGCTCGCCCTCGCGCAGCCCGTCTTCATCATGGAACTGCCGCTCGCCCTGCTGTTCAGCGTGCCGCTGCTGGGCCGCGCCCTGCCGCGGGCCGGCTGGCCGGGCGTGATCTGCATGGTCGCGGGCCTGGCGCTGGCCCTGGCCGCCGCGGCCCCCGGAGGCGGCGGCACCCAGGCGTCCATGGCGCACTGGGTGCCCGCGGGACTGCTCTGCCTGGCCGGCGGCGGCTGGGCGGTCGCCACCGCCTACCACCGTCCGTCCGGCATCGCCCGGGCCGCGCTGCTCGGCGGCGCCTCCGCCGTCGCCAACGCGCTCACCGCCGCCCTGATGAAGTCGGCCGCCGACACCTTCTCGGCGCACGGCGTCACCGCCTTCCTCACCGCCTGGCAGACCTACGGCTTCGCGCTGTGCGGGGTCACCGCGATCTTCCTGCTGGAGAGCGCGCTCCAGGCCGGGCCGATCGTCGCCTCGCAGCCCGCGCTCACCCTCGGCGACGCCACCGTCAGCCTGGCGCTGGGCATCACCGTCTACGGCGAGCACATCAGGACCGGCTGGTGGGTGCTGCCGCAGCTCGCCGCCGTCGGCCTGATCGCGTACGGCACGGTCCGGCTGTCCCGGGCGGTCCCGCTGATCCGTGAGCTGGCCGCCTGATACGAGGCGGACGCGAACCGTACGCGCGGGAGGGCGACAGCCCCGTACGCGTCGCGCTTGCGCTGGAGTCCACTCCAGCTCCTAGCGTGGACGCCATGACAACGAATCAGCACAGCATCGGATCGGGTTTCGGCGCCGACACCACCGCGCGGGAGGTGCTGCGCGGTATCGACCTGACGGGCAAGCTGGCGCTCGTCACGGGCGGCTACTCCGGCATCGGCGTGGAGACCACGCGCGCACTGACCGAGGCGGGCGCCCATGTGGTCGTCCCCGCCAGGCGCCCGGACACCGCCAAGGACGCGCTGGACGGCATCGAGGGCGTGGAGGTCGACGAGCTCGACCTCGCCGACCTCGACAGCGTCCGCGGCTTCGCCGAGCGCTTCCTCGCCACCGACCGCCCGATCGACATCGTCATCAACAGCGCCGCCGTCATGGCCTGCCCCGAGACCCGGGTCGGCCCCGGCTGGGAGGCGCAGTTCGCCACCAACCACCTCGGGCACTACGCCCTGGTCAACCGCTTGTGGCCGGCCATCGCCGCGGACGGCGGCGCGCGCGTCGTCGCGGTCTCCTCCGGCGGCCACCACCGCTCCGGCATCCGCTGGGACGACATCCACTTCACCCACGGCGACTACGACAAGTGGGAGGCGTACGGCCAGGCCAAGACCGCCAATGTGCTGTTCGCGGTGCATCTGGACGCGCTCGGCCGGGAGCACGGCGTCCGCGCCTTCGCGCTGCACCCCGGCGGCATCCTCACCCCGCTCCAGCGCCACCTGCCCAAGGCCGAGATGGTCGAGCGCGGCTGGATCGACGAGGACGGCAACCCGCTGAACCCCGACGGATTCAAGTCCACCGAGCAGGGCGCGGCCACCCAGGTCTGGGGCGCCACCTCGCCGCAGCTGGACGGGATGGGCGGTGTCTACCTGGAGGACTGCGACATCGCCGAGCCCGCGCCGGCCGACGGCGCCAGGACCGGCGTCCGCGACTGGGCCACCGACCCGGAGCAGGCCGCACGGCTGTGGGCGCTGTCCGCGGAGCTGACCGGGGTGGACGCGCTTACGCCCCGGTAGCTACTACTCCCCGGTAGCCGCCGGAACGCGGAAATCGAGTGGAAGGTTCGCGGTGCCGACCGCGTACTGTTGCCCTAGGCAAGCAGCAGTGTGACGGGTGAGAGGAAACAGCACGATGAGTGCTCAGGCAGACGCCGCGCCGGCCGGTACCGCGGCGCCACCGACGGAGTACACGCACCGGCAGATCATGGTCATCCTGTCGGGTCTGCTGCTGGGCATGTTCCTGGCCGCGCTGGACCAGACGGTGGTCTCGACGGCGATCTACAAGATCGGCGAGAGCCTCAACGGCCTGACGGCGCAGGCGTGGGTGACCACCGCCTTCCTGATCACCTCCACGATCAGCACCCCGCTGTACGGCAAGCTGTCCGACCAGTACGGCCGCAAGCCGTTCTTCCTCTTCGCCATCGCGGTCTTCATCGTCGGCTCCGCGCTGTGCATGGCCGCGACGTCGATGTACATGCTCGCCGGCTTCCGCGCCCTCCAGGGCATAGGCGCCGGCGGTCTGTTCTCGCTCGCGCTGGCCATCGTCGGCGACATCATCCCGCCCCGGCAGCGCGCCAAGTACCAGGGCTACTTCATGGCCGTCTTCGGCACCTCCAGCGTGCTGGGACCGGTCATCGGCGGTGCGCTGGCCGGGCAGGACCAGCTCCTCGGCATCGACGGCTGGCGCTGGATCTTCCTGATCAACGTGCCGATCGGCATCCTCGCCCTGTTCGTGGTCGCCCGGGTGTTGCACGTGCGGCAGGAGCGCAGGTCGCACAAGATCGACTACCTGGGCGCCACCGCACTCATCACCGCCCTCGTCCCGCTGCTGATCGTCGCCGAGCAGGGCCGCGAATGGGGCTGGGGCGCCGCCTCCTCGCTGTCCTGCTACATCATCGGCGCGGTCGGCGTCGTCGCCTTCCTGCTGGCCGAACGCCGGGCGGGCGAGGACGCGCTGCTGCCGCTGCGGCTCTTCCGCAACCGGGTCTTCGCGGTCGGCTCGGCGCAGTCCGCGATCATCGGTATCGGCATGTTCGGCGGCATCACGCTGATCCCGCTCTACCTCCAGCTGGTCAAGGGCAACTCGCCCACCAAGGCCGGTCTGCTCACCCTGCCGCTGGTGCTCGGCATCATGGCGCTGTCCATGGTCTCCGGCCAGATCACCTCCAGGACCGGCCGCTACAAGATCTTCCCGATCATCGGCTGCGTCCTGCTGGTCACCGGCATGCTGATGCTCTGGCAGCTCTCGGCCGACAGCAGCCTGCTCTACGCCGACCTGGCGATGTTCGTGGTCGGCGCCGGGCTCGGCCTGAACATGCAGACGATCGTGCTCGCGATGCAGAATGCCGTGCCACCGCGCGACATCGGTGTCGCCACTTCCTCGACCACCTTCTTCCGGCAGATGGGCGGCACGCTGGGCGTCGCGGTGTTCCTGTCCATCGTCTACTCGGTCGTCGGCAGCAAAATCGGTTCGGCATACGCCGGCGCCCGGGGCGGCGAAGCCTTCCAGAAGGCGGCGCAGGCCCACCCCGACCAGCTCAAGACGCTCACCTCGGCGTCGTCGGGCAGCACCGGCACGCTCAACGACACCTCGTTCCTCAAGCACGTCGACCCGGTGCTCGCGCACCCCTTCAAGTCGGGATTCACCGACGCGATCAATGTGGCCTTCCTCGTCGGCGCCGGCGTCCTGGTGATCGCCTTCGTGCTCTCGCTGCTGATCACCGAGGTGCCGCTGCGGACCACCGCGGGCGACTTCTCGGAGCAGCCCAAGGCCGACCAGCCGGCCGCCGGATCGGCTTCGTGACGTACGGCCTGACGTACGGCCCGACGGACGGCCGGTGCGTCAGGCCGGATCGCCGCACAGCTCGTACAGCAGCGCGTACGACGTCGTGACGACGCGGCAGCGGCGGTCGTGCCGGGTGGCGAGTCCGGCGACCGCCGTGCCGGTCGCCGGGTGGTAGCCGAGGAAGGTCTGCTGCCCGAAGGTGGCCCCCGCGTGGAAGAGCAGGGGGCCGCCCGGCGCCGGGTGCTGGTACCAGGTCAGGGTGTGGGTGTGCCGCCGGCCGTATCCGCGGCGCAACTGCGGGACCTGGACATCGCGCAGCGCCGCCTCCAACGCGCTGCCGCCGGGCGAGAGATGGGCCTCGGCATAGGTGAGCAGATCGCCCGGCACGGCCCGCACCCCGCCCGCCGCCGTGAAGGCCGCCATGTCGGTCGGCGGCAGCGGCGTCCGCCCGTCACCCCGGTAGCCGGTGGCCGCGGGGCCGTCACCGGGAATCGGCGGCCCCACCGTCGTCCGGGTGAGACCCAGCGGCGTCAGTACCCGGTCGCGCAGCAGCGTGCCGTAGTCCGTGCCGGTGGCCCGCTCCAGCACCGGGCCGAGCAGCGCGATCCCCAGATTCGAATAGTGCCAGCGGCTGCCGGGTGCGTGCCGGGTGCGGGCACCGGCGAAGGCACGCAGCAGCCGCGCGGTGTCGTAGCCGGCGTAACCGTTGGTGTACGGCCGCAGCAGCGCGCCCGCGACCAGTTCGCGCGGCACCCGGGGCAGGCCCGAGGTGTGCGTCGCCAGATGCCGCAGCGTGATCTCGCGGGCGTACGGGTGGGGGAGCGGCAGGTCCGGCAGGTGCTCGGCCAGCGGGTCGTCGAGTGCGAGCACACCGTCCCGGGCCAGCCCGGCCAGCAGCAGCACGGTGAAGGTCTTGGACAGCGAGCCGAGTTCGTACTGCCGCTGCTCGCGCGGCGTCCCCTGCGGCTGCGGTCCGCTGCCGCCGCCGACCGTCGTGCGCCGGCCGGCGCGGGAGACCGCGAGGACCACATCGGGCGCGTCGACCTCCGCCGCCGCCCGCTCCAGCCGCTCCCGGAACGCGGCGCCGTCCGTCGCGGGACCTGCGTCCGTACGGGACGCCGCCGCGACGCTCATACGGCGGCGTCCGCGGACAGCGCGCGGGAGGTGGCCATCGCGGAGGCGAAGGCGGCCACCAGCGTCGGATGGTGCACCTGGTCGAAGACCTCGGCCGCATTACCGTCCGGCATGCCGCCGCACACCGGCATCGCGCCGTCGCCGGACTGCGCGTCGGCGTACCGCTGCCACATCTGCGCGTCCAGCGCGGGCCGGGGCAGGCAGGCGTCCACGACGAGCAGTTCGCCGAGCAGGTCCCAGTGCCCGAGGTCGGCCCAGTCCTCGGTCCAGGCCGGCAGATAGCGGGTCAGATAGTCGGCGATCGCCGGTGGGATACGGTCCGGCGCCTCGCCCCAGTTGGTGAGGTGGAAGACGGTGTGCGTGAGGTCGTACGCGATGTGGAACTGGACCGTCCAGGGCTCGGGCAACTGGCCGAGCCAGGTGCGCTCCACCGCCAGGTCGAAGTCGCCGCTGGGCACCAGGCCCAGCTTGCGTTCGGCGTTGAGCACGCCGAGGCGGCGGTTGGGCACCATCTCCAGTGCCCGCCAGGAGGCAGTGCGGCGGGCCAGGGCGACCGCGTCCTCCACCCCCGGGTGCCGGTGGCCGAGTTCGAAGAAGGTCGCGTAGATCTCCAACGGCACGGGGGACAACGGCTCTTCGCGCTGGAGGTCGGCCAGCACATTGCCGCCGTCGAGCAGTTCGCGCCAGGTGAAGTCCAACAGCCGCAGCGAACGGTCGCGTTGCCGGGAGCCCGCCACTCCCTCGCGCGACAGCACCCGCATGTTGATGGCCAACTCACCGATCGGCTTGAGCCGTTCGATGACCGAGCCGCTCGTGGCACGGTCGTCGTCGGTGAGCCTGAAATGCTCGCGGTGCTCGTCGAGCCAGGTCAGCGCGCGCTCGCCGACCTGATGCAGGAGCGCGGGGGACGCTGCCGCCGTCATCACGATGCTGCCTCGCTTTCCGGGCCTTCCATGGCGGTGTTCCGAGTGGCCGCGGCGCCGTGCGGTGCCGGGCCGTGCGGCAAGGAGGGGGAGTGCGGTGCGGGGGAGTGCGGCGCCGTGTCCGACCCGTCCGCGGCGCCGATACGGGCCAGGGTCGCCGCGAAGGCCGTCACCAGGGTGGAGTGGTAACAGGCGGTGAAGGCGTCCGCCTCGTCAGGCCCGGGTGGCGGCTCGGTGCCCGACTCGGGCACCGAGCCGTCCGGCGCCTGCGCCGCGGCCAGCCGCCGCCAGGCCGCCGGGTCCTGGACCGGCACCGGAAGGCAGGCGGACACGGCGAGCCACTCGCCCGCCAGGTCCCACAGCTCCTCCTCCAGCCAGCACTCCAGCCAGGACGGCACCCACAGCCGCAGGTATTCGGCGAGGTCCGCGGGCATCCGCTCCCGGGCGCGGCCCCAGTCGGTGAGGTGGAAGACGTCGTGCGTCACGCCGTACGCGGCCTTGCGGTCCAGCGTCCAGGGCTCGGACCGGCAGCCGAGGCCCGTCATGGCCAGCACCTCGGCGAAGTCGGCGTGCTCGGGCAGGCCGATCCGCCGCTCGGCGTTGAGCACGCCGAGGGTGCGGGTGTGGTCCTCGCGCGCCACCCGCCAGCCGCGCAGGCCCGTCGCGGTGCGGATCAGCTCCTCGACCCCCGGATGCCGCAGACCGGTCCTGGCGAAGACCCCGTACAGCTCCACCGGATATGTCGCCCGCGGCTCGCCGCGCAGCAGGTCGCCGAAGAGGGCGCCGCCGCGCGTCTCCTCCCAGGCGAAGGCGAACAGGCCCTCGGCCAGGGTGCGGACGTCGGCGCGCGGATGACGGGTACGGATCAGGTGCGTCAACTCGGCCAATTCGCCCAGCGGTTTGAGGGTCAGATTGGGGTCGGCGTCGGTGGTGACGTCGGCGGGCAGCCGGAAGCAGTCCCGCATACCGTCCAGCCACCGCAGCGCCGAGCCCGCCATCGAGTCCAGCAGGGCGGGATCCAGGCCGTGGACGTCGGCCGTACCCCCGTCGGGGTGTTCGCGAGCGGGCGCCGCGACCGCCGTACCGCCGCGCGGGTCCGCGCCGGTCACGAACCGCGCCCGTAGAAGCGGGCCGCCGCGGCGACATGCAGCGCGACCCGCGGCTGCGTGCCGCTCATCTGACGGACGAACACCAGCCCGCTGTCCAGACCGAGGGTGTCCGGCACGTCCGCCGCGCTCGCCAGCCAGCGGCCGAGCCCGGCCGCCTGGAGCCAGTCGCGGCGCCGGACCGCGCGGACGAAGCCGCGGGCCAGGTCGTCGGTGCGCTCCGCGAGGCCCGCGGCCAGCGGGGTGTCCAGGCCAGGAAGCGCCAGCGACGCCAACTGTGAGGCGCGATGGGCGAGTTTCGGCCACGGATCGGTCGCGGTCCAGGCCGTCGCGGCCGGCGGCTCGGGCGGCCAGCCGTCCGGGTCTGCGGGCAGCAGCGCCCGCGCCGCGGCCAGCAGGCCGCGGTAGCTCCACAGCGACACCTCGGAGGCGTCGGCGCCCGGCGCGAACGCGGTCAGGGCGGCGCGCACCAAAGCGCGGTCCGCCGTCGTCCGGTCCGTGGCGCCGCCGGTCGCGGCGGCGCGGTCCAGTGCGTACGGTGCCAGCGCGTCCGCGCCCAGCACCCGGACGGCGGCCGGGGCCACCGCCTCGTCCGGCGGCAGTACGTCCGACAGCGCATAGGAGCCGCCCCCGCCCCGAAGGGCGAGAGCGACTCCTTGTGCGACGTCGGCGACCACAGCGCTCAGCGGGGAGATCCCCTGGGCCTGCTCAGCCAACGTGACCCCTCAGTTCAGGACGCGTCCGTCTTCGTCGGACGGGGGGTCGGCGGCGAGATCAGCAGCAGACCGGCGAGCAGCAGGCCGCCGCCGCACTCGCGCGTGTCGCGGTAGATGCCCTCGGGTTCCGCGGAGTCCACCAGACCTTCGACCTCGGCGGCGAGAACCGCCGACTCGACCGGGGCAGTGAGTTCCGAGTTCATGGAATCATCTCCTTGTTCGGCTGGATCTTCAGGATGACCGAGGTCCCAACTCACCGCAAACGGTACATATCACTCAGCGTGTCGGATCCCCGTGAAGCCCTTCTCCCACCGCGTGGAAATCATCCGAAATACCTTCTTCCGAACGCGTCCGGCCCGTCCGGAACGGGGACTTGACGCGGAGTCGACGCCTCTCGCGCACCCGGCGCCGTACCGCCGCGGGAGCCGGAGCCCGGCCGGATCCCGTACCGCCGGGGGTGGGGCCGTGCGAGGCACGTGCCGGCCACGGGATATCTTGATGTCAAGCAATGTTGCAGACCTGGACGGAGTGACCGGTGGCTGACTCGACCATCATCTACACGCATACCGACGAGGCGCCTGCTCTGGCGACGTACTCGCTGCTGCCGGTGATCGAGGCCTACGCCTCCACCGCCGGGGTGACCGTCGAGACCCGCGACATCTCGCTGTCGGGACGGATCATCGCCCACTTCCCCGAGTTCCTGCGCGAGGACCAGCGGATCGACGACGCCCTCGCCGAGCTGGGCGAGCTGGCCAAGACGCCGGCCGCGAACATCATCAAGCTGCCGAACGTCTCGGCCTCCATCCCGCAGCTCAAGGCCGCCATCGCCGAGCTCCAGGAGCAGGGCTACGCGCTGCCCGACTACCCGGACGACCCGAAGTCCGACCAGGACAAGGACGTCCGCGCCCGCTACGACAAGGTCAAGGGCAGCGCCGTCAACCCGGTCCTGCGCGAGGGCAACTCCGACCGCCGCGCCCCCGCCTCGGTGAAGAACTACGCCAAGGCCCACCCGCACCGCATGGGTGCCTGGACCCCGCAGTCCAAGACCAATGTGGCCCACATGGACGGCGACGACTTCCGTACGACGGAGAAGTCCGCGGTCATCGCCGAGGCCGGCTCGCTGCGCATCGAGCTGGCCGGGGACGACGGCAGCACCACCGTGCTGCGCGAGTCCGTCCCCGTGCTGGCCGGCGAGGTCGTCGACGCGTCCGTGATGCACGTCGCGGCGCTGCGCGAATTCCTCACCGCCCAGATCGCCCGCGCCAAGGCCGAGGGCGTGCTGTTCTCCGTGCACCTCAAGGCCACCATGATGAAGGTCTCCGACCCGATCATCTTCGGCCACGTCGTGCGCGCCTTCTTCCCGAAGACCTTCGCCGAGTACGGCGCCACGCTCGCCGCGGCCGGCCTCACCCCGAACGACGGCCTCGGCGGCATCCTCAAGGGCGTCGAGGCGCTGCCCGACGGCGCCGCCATCAAGGCGTCCTTCGACGCCGAGCTGGCCGAGGGCCCGGCGCTCGCCATGGTCGACTCCGACCGCGGCATCACCAATCTGCACGTGCCCAGCGACATCATCGTGGACGCCTCCATGCCCGCGATGATCCGCACCTCGGGACACATGTGGGGCCCGGACGGCCAGGAGGCCGACACCCTCGCCGTCATCCCGGACCGCAGCTACGCGGGCATCTACCAGGTCGTCATCGACGACTGCCGCGCGCACGGCGCCTTCGACCCGGCCACCATGGGCTCGGTGCCCAACGTCGGCCTGATGGCGCAGGCCGCCGAGGAGTACGGCAGCCACGACAAGACCTTCGAGATCCCGGTCACCGGCACGGTGCGCGTGGTCGACACCGCGGGCCAGGTCGTCCTGGAGCAGGCCGTCGGCGCCGGCGACATCTTCCGCATGTGCCAGACCAAGGACGTGCCGATCCAGGACTGGGTCAAGCTCGCCGTCTCCCGCGCCCGCGCCACCGGCAGCCCCGCCGTCTTCTGGCTGGACGAGGACCGGGCGCACGACGCCAATCTGATCGCCAAGGTGAAGCAGTACCTGCCCGAGCACGACACCGACGGCCTCGACATCCGGATCCTGACGCCGGAGGACGCCATCGCGTTCTCGCTGGAGCGGATCCGCCGCGGCGAGGACACCATCTCCGTCACCGGCAATGTGCTGCGCGACTACCTGACCGACCTCTTCCCGATCCTGGAGCTTGGCACCAGCGCCAAGATGCTCTCGGTGGTCCCGCTGATCGCCGGCGGCGGCCTGTTCGAGACGGGCGCGGGCGGCTCCGCCCCCAAGCACGTCCAGCAGCTGGTCAAGGAGAACTACCTGCGCTGGGACAGCCTCGGCGAATTCCTCGCCCTCGCCGTCAGCTTCGAGCACCTCGCGCAGAGCACCGGCAACCCGCGGGCGCAGGTCCTCGCCGACACCCTGGACCGGGCGACCGGCACCTTCCTCAACGAGGACAAGTCGCCCAGCCGCCGCCTCGGCGGCATCGACAACCGCGGCAGCCACTTCTACCTGGCCCTGTACTGGGCCCAGGAGCTGGCCGCGCAGACCGACGACAAGGAGCTCGCCGAGGCGTTCGGCGCGCTGGCGGCGACCCTGGCCGAGCAGGAGCGGACCATCGTCGACGAGCTGATCGCGGTCCAGGGCTCGCCGGTCGACCTCGGCGGCTACTACCGGCCCGACACCGCCAAGGCGTCGGCCGCCATGCGGCCCTCGGCGACGTTCAACCAGGCGCTCGCCACCCTGGGCTGACCGACGCGCGTCGCGCGCCCCGGCCGGTCCGACCGGCCGGGGCGCGCGCACGTCACCGCACGCTTTGCGATAGTGGATGTGGCCCGTCGGGTAAGGGGCCGGGTCCGATCCGAGCCGGTTAAGGATGCCTCGATGACACAGGAGAGCGGCGGCCAGAGCGTGCCGCGGCCGACGGCCGAACCACAGGCCGTACTCAGCCCGCTGACCACCGCGGCGATCTTCCTCGTCCTGGACGTGGACGCCGGCGGCGAGGACACCGTGCGCGACCTGCTGGCCGACGTCGCCGGACTGCAGCGCTCGGTCGGCTTCGGATCACCCGAGGGCAGGCTGAGCTGCGTCACCGGTATCGGCGCGCACGCCTGGGACCGGCTCTTCGCCGCGCCGCGCCCGGCCGGACTGCACGTCTTCGAGGAACTGCGCGGAGCCCGGCACCACGCCCCCTCCACCCCCGGCGACCTGCTCTTCCACATCCGGGCCACCCGGATGGACCTGTGCTTCGGCCTGGCCGCCCAGATCATGGACCGGCTGCGCGGCGCGGTCACGCTGCGCGACGAGACGCAGGGCTTCCTCTACCGCGACGCGCGAGATCTGCTCGGCTTCGTCGACGGCACCGAGAATCCGGTCGGCCGCGCGGCGCACGACGCGGTGCTGATCGGCGACGAGGACCCCGAGCACGCGGGCGGCAGCTACGTCATCGTGCAGAAATACCTGCACGACCTGGACGCCTGGAACGCGCTGCCCGTCGAGGAGCAGGAGCGGATCATCGGCCGCCGCAAACTGGACAATGTGGAGCTGGACGAGGACGCCTCGCACGTCGCGCTCAACACCATCACCGAGCCGGACGGCACCGAGCGGCAGATCCTCCGCGACAACATGCCCTTCGGCAGCCCCGGCCGCGGCGAATTCGGCACCTACTTCATCGGCTACGCCCGCACGCCGGACGTCACCGAGCAGATGCTGCGGAACATGTTCCTCGGTCTGCCGCCCGCCACCCACGACCGCATCCTGGACTTCTCCACGGCCGTCACCGGCACCCTGTTCTACGCGCCGTCGGCCGACTTCCTCGACGACCTGCCGGAGCCGCCCGCGTCCGCCGCCGGCGCCACCGCCGCGGACCCGGCTCCCGCGTCCGTACCCGCCCCGGTCCCCGCCCCCGAAGGACCCGTCCCCGCCGTTCCCGACGTCTCGCTGGGCATCGGCGACCTGAAGAGGAGCACCACCTCGTGAACAACCTGCATCGAGAACTGGCCCCCATCTCCGACGCCGCCTGGGCCGACCTGGAGGACGAGGCGCGGCGCACCTTCAAGCGCAATGTGGCGGGACGCCGGCTCGTGGACGTACCCGACGCGGCCGGTTCCGAGCTGGCCGCCGTCGCCACCGGCCACCTGGACTCCGTCGACTCGCCGGCCGACGGCGTCATCGCACACGTCCGCCGCTCGCAGCCGATCGTCGAACTGCGCCTGCCGTTCACCGTCGACCGCCGGCAGGTGGACGACGTCGAGCGCGGCGCCAAGGACGCCGACTGGCAGCCGGTCAAGGACGCGGCCAAGCAGCTCGCCTTCGCCGAGGACCGGGTGATCTTCGAGGGGTACCCGGCCGCCGGCATCCAGGGCATCCGTGCCGCGTCGAGCAACGCGCCGGTCACCCTGCCCGACGACGTCCGCGACTACCCGAACGCCGTCAGCCAGGCGATCACCGAACTGCGGCTCGCGGGCGTCGACGGCGCCTACCACCTGGCGCTCAGCGCCGACGCCTACACCGCGGTCAGCGAGACCTCCGACCACGGCTACCCGATCCACCAGCACCTGGCCCGCCTGCTCGACGGCGACATCATCTGGGCGCCCGCCATCGACGGCGCCTTCCTGCTGGCCGGCCGCGGCGGCGACTTCGAACTGCGCATCGGCCAGGACCTGTCGATCGGCTACCTGTCCCACGACGACACCAGCGTCCGGCTGTACTTCCAGGAGACGCTGACCTTCCTGGTCCACACCTCCGAGGCCGCGGTCGCCCTCAAGTCGGCGCCCACGGTGGCCGTCTGACAGAGCGTCACCCGGCGGGCGGCCGGGGCGTACGCCAACGCCCCCGCCGCCCGGACGGTCAGCGCCGGTCCAGGAACGCCAGCGACTCCTGGAGATTGTGCTCCACGATGCCCAGCATGAAGTCGCGGTCGGGGAAGTCGCCGTCGAGCAGCCGCAGCGGGCCCGCGACCAGCGACAGGCGCATCGCCAACGCGTAGAAGCGCAGCCGCTGTTCGTCCATCCCGTCGCGGCGCAGCGGCGGGTAGTGGTCGGCGAACCTGATGCGCAGGAAGGCGTGCTCCCACTCGACGTCGAAGTACATCAGCCCCTCGATGTCGATCAGCACCGGCCGGCCCCGGTCGTCCACCAGGACGTGGTCGGGGCCGAGTTCGCCGTGCACGACCGGCGCCGCGCCCGGCGGATCGGACCGCCCTGCGGGCTGGCCGGCCAGTAGTTCTCGGCGCTGTCCCAGATGTAGACGATCACGCTCGCGCCGTCGTCCAGGGTGAGCCGGTAGACGCCCTTCTTGCTGCCGCCGCGCAGCCGCGCCACCTCCGTGATCCGCCGCCGCGGCCCGAGCGCCGCCCGCGCGACCCCCGCCAGTCGCTCACGGTCGGCAAAGCTCCGCCGTCCACCCATGTCCCCGCCCCTCATCCCGTCCGGCCGGCCGTGCAGTCTCTCACGCCGCGGGCGGTGGGCCGGTCCGGCAAAAGGCCGGAAGAAGTACGGTTCCCGTCGGATTCCTGGGCACACGCAGGGTGTCAGCGCCGCACCCCCACGACGGCCGGTTGGCCGTCACGGGACGGTGGGACCCACGAAGGAGTCTGCGAGGGAACGGACATGAGCGTCCATACGCATACGCCGTCCAGCCGCGGGGACACCGCACAGGCACCACCGCGCAGATGGCTCGCGCTGACGGTGCTCTGTGTGTCACTGCTGATCGTCACGCTGGACAACACCGTCCTCAACGTGGCCCTGCCGACGCTGGTCACCAGCCTGCACGCGGGACCCAACGACCTCCAGTGGGTGGTCGACGCCTATTCGCTGGTGCTCGGCGGACTGCTGCTCGTGGCGGGCAGCCTCGCCGACCGGGTGGGCCGCAAGCGGGCCTTCTGCGCGGGCCTGGTGGTCTTTGCCGGCGGCTCCGCCTGGGCGGCGTTCTCCGGATCGGTGAACACTCTGATCGCGGCCCGCTGCCTGATGGGCATCGGCGGCGCTCTGATCCTGCCGGCGACGCTGTCGATCATCACCGTGATGTTCCCCGACAACGAAGAGCGGCAGAAGGCGATCGGCTTCTGGTCGGCGACCAGCGGCCTCGGCATCGCACTCGGCCCGATCATCGGCGGCGCCCTGCTCGACCACTTCTGGTGGGGCTCGGTGTTCCTGATCAATCTGCCGATCGCCGCCGTCGGCCTCGCCTGCGCCCTGCCGCTCGTGCCGGACTCCAAGAACCCCGACGCGCGCCGCCCCGACCTGCTCGGCGGCGTCCTGTCCATCGCCGGGCTCGGCGGCATCCTGTGGGCCGTCATCGAGGCGCCCTCGCACGGCTGGGGTTCGGCGGCCGTCCTCGGCATCGGCGGAGGCGGGATCGTCGTCCTCGCCGCCTTCATCGGCTGGGAACTGTGGACCTCCCACCCGATGCTCCGGCTGGAGTTCTTCCGCAAGCGGGCCTTCGCCTCCGCGGTGGCGTGCGTGGCGCCGACCGCGTTCGGCCTGTTCGGAGCGCTGTTCGTGCTCACCCAGCTGCTGCAGTCCGACCTCGGCTACACCCCGCTGCAAGCGGGCGTCCGGCTGCTGCCGACCGCCGGAGCGATCGCCGTCTGCGCCCCGCTGACCACCCTCCTGGTCCGCAGGATCGGTGTGAAGGGCACGGTCACGCTCGGCCTGCTGTGCGTCGCCGGCGGCCTCTTCCAGATCTCCCTGGCGTCCGTATCCTCGGACTACACCGACATCCTGCCCGGCATGATCCTGCTCGGCGTTGGCGCCGGGCTCGTCCTGCCGTCCGCGACCGGATCGGTGATGGGCACGCTGCCCAAGGAGCACACAGGCGTCGGTTCCGCCACCAACGGCACCTTCCTCCAGGTCGGCGGCGCCCTCGGAGTGGCGGTCATCGGCAGCCTGCTCTCCACCCGCTTCAGCGACCGCATGACGACCGGCCTCGCCCCGTACCACCTGCCGCCGTCCGTGCACGGCGCCGTCACCGACTCGATCGGCGGGGCCGAGAGCGCCGCGGCACACCTCGGCGGCCGGCAGGCCGGAATGCTGATGGAGCTGGCCAGGAAATCCTTCGTCAGCGGTATGCACATCGGCTTCGTGACCGGCGCGGCGGTGCTGGCCGTGGCCGCGGTGATCGCCGCGATCACGCTGCCGGGCGGACGTGCCGGACAGCGCCGCGACAAGTGACCGCGACCGGCGGCGCGACCGGCGGGGGCGCCGTGGGCTGGGCGACGGCGAACGACCGCGGCCGGCCGCCGCGGCGTCGGCAGTTCACGGCGCCTGATCGCGGGTAATCGACGGACGGTGAGGGCGTACCCGAGGGACGGAGCGCGCGGCGCGCGGCCCGTTCGGCCGCTGCAGGGAAGGCGGCCCCGGAAGGAGAACCGACGATCATGACCCTGCTCGTGAAGGACGTGATGGCCGCAGGACCCGCCGCGGTCCGGCCGGACGCGTCGCTGGCGGAAGTGGCCCGGCTGATGCGGGAGCAGCGGACCGACGATGTGCTGGTCGCCCACGGCGACGCGCTGCTCGGTGTGGTCAGCGCGCGCGACATCGGGGTGCCCGAGGGCGTGGACCCGCAAGGGGTGAGCGTCGACTCGGTGTGCGGCGCCGACCCCGTCACCGTACGCGCGGACGACCCGGCGGGAGAGGCGTACCGCCTGATGCGCGAGCACGACGTGCGCCGCCTCCCGGTCGTGGACGACGGCAAACCGGTGGGCATCGTCGGCCTCGGCGACCTCACCGGCGGCGGTGACGACGGCCGGGCGGCGGGGGAGTCCGAGGGCGACACGCCCGAGGTCTGAGGGCCGCGGCAGACGGCGGCCGGGGGGGGAGGGGTGATGGTGAATCCGCGGCGGACCCGGGCCGGTGCGACGGCGGAGCGGATCTGGCGGCGCGGCGGCGAACTGGAGTTGCTGCACCGCTCGATGGGCTTCGCCGCGCTCGGCCTGGTCACCCTGATGCCGCTGCTGATCGTGGTCGCGGCGGCCGCGCCCTTCCAGCGCACCGGCTTCGCCCAGTGGGTGGTGGACGGCATGGGTCTGTCCCCGCATCCGGCCGGCGTGGTGCGGCGGCTGTTCGCCACGCCCGGCCGGGTACTGAGCACCACCAGCGCGCTGAGCCTGGCCTCGCTCGCCGTCTTCGGACTGTCCTTCGCGGCGAGCGTGGAGACCGGCTACCGCAAGGTGTGGGATCTGCCCGCAGGGCCGTGGCACAGCGTGTGGCGGCGGGCGGTCTGGCTCGCGGGCCTGACGGCGTATCTGTTCGCCGAGGCGCAGAGCGGCGCCTTCCTCGAACACGGCGCACGGCAGGCCGCCGTACGCATCACCCTCACGCTCGTCTTCGGCGTGCTCTTCTTCTGCTGGGGGCAGCAATTCCTGCTCGGCGGCCTGATCACCTGGCGGGCCGCGCTGCCCGGCGCCGTGCTGACCATGGCCGGACTCGTCGGCCTGCGCGGCTTCTCCTGGCTGGTGTTCTCCCCGCTGATCGTCACCAACGCGGTGACGTACGGCCCGGTCGGCACCGTCCTGATGGTGCAGTGCTGGCTGATCGGCGTCGGCTTCGTCGTCTTCGGCGGCCCGCTGCTCGGCCGCGAATTCCCGTCCGGCCGCGGGTCGTACGACGCGGGCGCGGACGCCGGGCCGGTAGGAGACGCGGAGCCGGCGGGGGAGGAGGCCGGTACGGCCGAGGAGGCGGGAGCGAGTGACGCGGCGGTGCGGGCAGAGGAGCGGGACGACCGCCCCGGCGGGCACCGCCGTACGGTCGCGTGAACGGCACAGGTCCGGCCGCGGCAGGTGCGGCCGGAAACGACCGGTGGGGCCGGGTGGGAAGCGGCATCGCTTCCCACCCGGCCCCACGGTTCCGGAACCCCCGTCGGTTCAGTGCGCGGCGTTCACCGGCTCGGCCGGCTCCCGCTGCTCCCGCACCGTCGGTGAGCCCGCCGCGGCCGTCGCCGCCAGCGCCCGGCGGGTCGGGTTGAACAGCGCCGCGACCGTACCGACCGCGAGTACCGCGGTGCCGACCCACAGGGCCGGGGCGAGGCCGTTCACGAAGTCGGTGGCCGACCGGTAGCCGCCCTGCGAGGCGAAGATCGAGCTGAGTACGGCGATGCCCAGCGCGCCGCCGACCTCGCGCAGCGCGTTGTTGGTCCCCGACGCGATGCCCTGCTCGCTCTCGCGCACCGAACCCATCAGCAGCGCGCTGGACGGCGCGAAGAACAGGCCCATGCCGATACCGCTGATGATCAGCGCGGGAAGCTGCGCCGCGTAGCTGACGTCGGTGGCGACGATCGCCGCGAACCAGCCGAGTCCGACCGCCTGCAGCCCGAGGCCGGCGGCCACGACCACCCGGCCGCCGATCCGGTCGGCGAGGACACCGGCGATCGGCGCGACGACCATCGGCATCCCGGTCCACGGCAGCATCCGCAGGCCGGCCTCGGTGGGCCCGTAGCCGGTGACGGTCTGCATGAACTGGCTCAGCAGGAAGATCGAGCCGAACATCCCGACGTACATCAGGGTGCTGGTCGCGTTGGTCGCCGCGAAGCCGCGGTTGGCGAACATCCGCATCGGGACCATGGGCCGCTCGGCGGTGAAGCCGTGCCGGACGAAGGCCGCCACCAGGACGGCGCCGCCGATCAGCCCGGCGAGCACCCGGGTGCTGGTCCAGCCGTGGTCGTTGGTGCTGACCAGGGCGTAGACGATGCCGAACAGGCCGAGGCTGATCTGCGCCGTGCCGACGAAGTCCAGCCGGGCGTTGGGAGCGGTGGACTCGCGCAGCTTCAGCCGGGCCAGCGGCAGCAGGAGCAGACCGAGCGGGACGTTCAGCCAGAAGATCCAGTGCCAGGAGATGTGCTGGGTGAGGCTGCCGCCGATGAGCGGGCCGCAGGCGACCGCGAGACCGTTGGCCGCGCCCCAGATCCCGAAGGCCATACCGCGCTTCTCCTTGGGCGCCGCCGCCGTCAGCAGCGTCAGGGTGAGCGGCATCATGATGGCGCCGCCCATGCCCTGCACCGCCCGCGCGGCGATCAGCGCGCCGATGCCGGAGGACAGGGCCGCCGCGGCCGAGGCCACGGTGAAGATCGAGATGCCGATCAGGAACATCTTGCGGCGGCCGAAGCGGTCGCCGAGCGCGGCCCCGAACATCAGCAGCACGGCGAAGGTCAGGGTGTACGCGCTGACCGTCCACTCCAGGTCGGACAGCGCGCCGCCCAGGCTCTGCCGGATGGACGGCAGCGCGGTGGTGACGACCAGATTGTCCAGCGCCGCCATGAAGCCCGCGACGCTGGTGATGACCAGGGCCCAGCCGAAGGACGGGGTACTGCGGTCGGACGGGTCGAGCCTTTCGGTGTCGCTCATGGGATTCCCCCTGGGTGAGTCCGCCGGCGCCTCGCCGGCGAGTGGGTTAGTTATTGACCACTAAGTTTCAGTGTCAAAAAAAGTGGCTCGCCCGTGGATCGGGTTCGCCGCCCTGCTCGCACTTCACAAGTTAGTGGTTGATCACTCCCTGCGTCAACCCGTACGGGTCAACCGCCTTCCGCGAAACGCTCCGGCCGGGTGTCCCCGCACCGGGGCCGCCCGGCCGGCCGCTGCCCGCCGTCACACGCGGGCGGAGTGCGCGTCACCGTGGGCCTCGGCGAAGTCCCAGACCACGGGCAGGAATTGCTCGGGCGTCTCGCTCTGCGGCATGTGACCGGTGCCCGGCAGCAGGCGGAATTCGGCGCCCGGTATGGCGGCGGCGTAGGCGCGTCCGTAGCCGGCGTCCACGACCTTGTCGCTCGCGCCCCAGGCGACGAGGACGGGGGCGGTGACCTTCGCCAGCCGGGCCGGGAGGCCGGGGTCGGCCATCTCGTAACTGCCGGAGTAGAGCTGGAGCGTCGCACGGTTCTCGGCGAGGACCGCGCGCTGCGCGTCGGTCAGCGCGCTCGGGTCGAAGTGGAATTTCGACGGGTCGTGGAAGGACAGCCGGGACAGTTCGACCGGGGTCAGTCCGAAGGTGTCGGCGATCGGGTGGCCGGGGACGGGGATGCCCACGGCGTTGACGAGCGTGACGCTGCTGATCCGGTCACTGCCGAGAGCGGCCAGTTCGGCAGCGGTCCAGCCGCCGATCGAATTGCCGACGACGGCGACGTCGCGCAGGTCGAGTACGTCGAGCAGGCGGGCGTAGACCTGGGCGAGGGTCCGGACATCGGTCAGCCAGTCGGGGCGGACGGTGCCGTCGAAGCCGGGGTGGAGCGGGGTGAACACCTGGGCGGGCCGCTGTCCGGCGAGCAGCGCCGCGAAAGGGGTGACGGTCTGCGGGCCGCCGCCTCCGTGCAGCAGCAGGACGGGGCGGCCGTGGTCGCCCTGGACGTCGACGGTCACGTCGAGGCCGCCCCGGTCGAGGGCGACGGTGTGGGTACTGCGGGTCATGGGGCACTCCAGAAAGGGGGAAGGGCCGAACGGGGGAGTGGTACGGGGGGCTACGCGAAGTCGGTGGCGGGCTCGGTGGCGTACCGGCTCATCACGGCAACGGTGGACTCCGGGGTCAGCGGCCGGCCGGCGGCGATCATGGCGCGCAGGTCGCGGAAGTACTGCACGTACAGGTCGGGCGTGAAGGTGTTGAGGATGACCGCCGGGGTGTCGCCGTGGTTGGCGAAGGTGTGCGGGGCGCCGGGCGGGATCATCGCGAGCGAACCGGCCGGGGCCTCGTGGACGGTGTCCCCGACGGTGAAGTGCACGGTGCCGGAGACGACGTAGAAGCCCTCGTCGTGCTCGGCGTGCCGGTGCTGCGGCGGACCCTCGGTGTGCGGGGCGATGGTGATCTCGCCGATCCCGAGGCGGTGGCCGGTGGTGCTGCCGTCTTCCAGGATGCGCATCCGCGTCGGCCCCAGCTGGATCGTCTCGCCGCCCTCGGGTCCCACGACCGACACCTCGTTCATGACCGCCTCCTGCGTACCGTCCGTACCGCTTCGTGAGAACTGACTCTCACAAGAGTAGGGGCGGGATTCGCGTTATGCAAGTCGACTCTCATAACGAGAATCACTGATACGATGCGAGGGAGTCCACGCGAGGAGGAGGACGCGACGATGACGGCGCAGACAGGCACCGGCCGCACCAATCAGAAACTGCGCACCCGTACGGCGATCCTGGCGGCGACCCGCGACCTCATCGGCACCGGCGCCGAGGTGACGATGGCCACCGTGGCGCGCGGCGCCCTGGTGTCGGAGGCCACCGCCTACCGCTACTTCCCCGATCTGTCCTCGCTGATCAGCGAGGCGCTGTCCGGCAGTTGGCCGCCGCCCGCCGAGGCGCTGGCGCCCGTCGCGGACTCCTCCGACGCCGTCGAACGCGTCGCCTTCGCCTGCGAGTACCTGCTGCGCGGAGTCCTCGCCCGGCAGGGCGCCGTACGCGCGATGATCGCCGCCACCGTCACCCGGCCCGAGACCGTACGCGCCCGTCCCGGAATCCGCTTCGGTCTGATCGACCACGCCCTGCTGCCGCTCAAGGACACCCTGGGCGCGGCGGAACCGGCCGCCTTCGCCCAGCTCGAACGCGACCTCGCGGTGACGGTGAGCGCGGAGGCGCTCTTCACCCTCACCGATCTGTGCGGCCTCGACACCGAGACGGCGATCGGGAGTGCGGTGCGCACCGCCACCACCCTGACGGAGGCCGCGGTCCGCCGGGTGGCGTAGCTCCGGGGGGAAAGTGCGGCAGGCGGGTGAATTCGGCTGTCGGCGGCACATCCTTCCGGCCCGTTCGTGCATCCCTTCAACGAGTCGCGGGCTGGGACGCCCGTACCGCGTTGACCGTTGGAGCGTCGAATTTGAAAACCGGTAATCACACCCTGCGCCGTGTGTCGGTGACGGCCGTGACGGCGGCGGCCGTTCTGCTCTCCGGCGCCTTCGCGGCGCCCGCCGGGGCCGCCACCGTGAAGGCGCCCACGATCTCCGCCCGGGGCGGCTTCGTGATGAACGACGGCACCGGACGGACCCTGTTCTCCAAAGCGGCCGACACCCGCCGCTCCACCGGCTCCACCACGAAGATCATGACCGCCCGTGTCGTGCTGGCACAGCGTCACCTCGACCTCGACGCCAAGGTCACCGTCAGCAAGGCGTACCGCGACTACATCACCGCCAAGGGCGCGTCCTCGGCCGGCCTGGTCGTCGGCGACCGGCCGACGGTACGGCAGTTGATGTACGCGATGCTGCTGCCGTCCGGCTGCGACGCGGCCTACGCGCTCGCCGACAGATTCGGCAGCGGGCGCACCCGGGCCGCGCGGGTGAAGTCCTTCATCGGGCGGATGAATTCCACCGCCAGGAGCCTCGGCCTGAAGAACACCCACTTCGACTCCTTCGACGGCATCGGCAACGGCGCGAACTACTCCTCGCCGCGCGACCTGACGAAGATCGCGAGCAGCGCCATGAAATACGCGACCTTCCGGACCGTCGTGAGGACCCGCTCGACCAAACAGCGCGTCCTCACCGCCAAGGGCGGCCACCGCACCATGTCCTGGGCCAACACCGACAAGCTGCTCGGCAGTTACCCCGGCGCCATCGGCGTCAAGACCGGCTCGGGGCCCGTTGCCGGATACTGCCTGGTCTTCGCGGCCACCCGCGGCAAGAAGACCGTCGTCGGCACGGTCCTCGGCGCCCCGAGCCTGGCGAGCCGGACGGCGGACGCCAAGAAGCTGATGGACTACGGCTTCCGCAAGTAACCGCCCGCGCCCCGCGACGGCCGGATGCCGGATCCGGTCTTGGCCCTGGTCCGTACCCCGGACCCGGCCCGGCTGCCGCGGGCCGGTGCGTGGCGCACGTCCGCGCGGGTAGGCGAGCCCCGAACACGGACCGGGAAAGGGAACCCGGTGAGAGGGCGCCGACCGGCGGCGGCGCGTCGTCGACAAGCACGGACCGGCCGGCAGCGGGGAGAGTGCGAGATGTCCGTAAGAGCAGTGGGCTGGGCCCGGTCCTTCCCCGTCACCCATGGCGTCCGGGCGGGCCGCGAGTGGGCGCGCGGCCACCTCGACGCCCTCGGCTGGACCACCGCGGCACCCGACACCGCCGACTCGGTGGTGCTCACCGTCTCCGAACTCGTCGCGAACGCCCATGTGCACGCGCACAGTGACGCCCAGGTCGTCATGGTCTGGGACGGCACCTGCCTGCACCTGAGCGTCAGCGACTCCTCCGATGTGCTGCCCGCCGCGCGCCCGCCCGACGACGAGCGCACCCACGGCCGCGGTATGGCGATCGTCGACAGCCTCGCCGACGCGTGGGAGGCCCACACCCGCCCCGACGGCAAGACCGTCACCGCCGCCTTCCACGCCCCGGACGGCGAGTGCCCGCACGACTGAGCCGCCCGGGGCGTGGAAGGCGGCGAGCCCGCCTCGCCACGGCACGGCGGCGGGTGATCAGATGGTGGCCGGGCCACGGGCCCGCCGCCCGCGCCGACGCCCTGGCGTCGGACGCCGTCCGCAGCAGGAGGTAGCCATGAACAGGCGCGACACCGCGCCCACCGCGACCGGGGCACCGGCGGAGCGCGACGGCGCGACCCGGCGGTGAGTCGCACCGCGGGCCCCGCGCCCGCCACGCTGATCCTGCTCCGGCACGGCCAGAGCCTCGCCAACGCACAGGGCCGCTTCACCGGCTGGACCGACGTACCGCTCACCCCGCGCGGCGAGGACGAAGCGCGCACCGCCGCCCGGCTGTTGGTGCGGGACGGCCTGCGGCCCGACGCCGTGCACACCTCGGTGCTGCGCCGGTCGATCCGCACCGCCGACCTCGTCCTGGCCGAACTCGACCGCGCCTGGCTGCCGGTGCTGCGCACCTGGCGGCTGAACGAGCGTCAGTACGGCGCGCTCGCCGGCCGGCCCAAGAGCGAAGTGCGCCGCGAGGTCGGCGACGACCGCTACCGGGAACTGCGGCGCTCGGTCACCGCCCGGCCCGCCCCCTCGCCGCCCGCCGAACTCGCCCTGCTGCGCGCCGATCCCCGCTACGCCCGGCTGCGCCCGGACGCGATTCCCCCCGCGGAGACCTTCGCCGACGTCGTCGCGCGGATCACCCCCTACTGGACCGACGAACTGGCACCGGCACTGCGCGCGGGCCGCACCGTCCTCGTCGTCGCCCACGGCAACGCCCTGCGCGCGCTGATCGCCGTCCTCGACCGCCTGGACGACGCGGCGGTCGAGCGCCTCAATGTGCCGACCGGCGCCCCCTTGCTGTACGCGCTGACCGGAGACCTGCGGCCCGTGGCGGCCGGCGGCCGCTACCTGGACCCGGTCACCGCCCACGCTGCCGCCGCCGCGGTCGCGGCCGAGGGCCACTGAATCCGGCGTCCCGCTCGACTCGTCCGCCGCCCCTTGTCAGTGGCGCCTGGCCCCATGGCCGCCCATGAACGCCGCATCGGCCGACCGCTCCTGGCTCCGTGACTTCTGGGGCGAGCGCATGTTCGTCGGCGCCGCCGCGGTCCATGAGCTGCGCACTCGCTTCGGAGGTCCGCTCCATCGGGAAGGCAGCACACCCGACCACCTCTTCGACCTCATGCGCCGGACCGTTCGATCTCGGGACCGGCGCGCTACCGGGGGCCCACTTGGACCTGTGCCTTCCGGGTCGAGGTATCAGGGCGGCGTGAGGGCGTCGAGTTGTGCGGCCAGGTCGTGGTGTCCCGCTGTCAGGTGCGGGCGGGCGGCGTTGAGCGGGTGGACCAGCTCGGCGGGGTCGTCGTGGGCGAGGGCGGCCCGGATCCGGCTGAGCGGCAGGCGGGCGGCGGCGGGCAGATCGGTGAGCGCGGTGATCTGGCCGGCGAGGCGGCGCAGGTCGGCCGCGTTGTGGCGGGCCCAGGCGGCGGTGGTGCGTTCGGCGGCGCGGCGGCCCCGGGTGGCCTGGACACGCTGTTCCCCGGTGGTCCCCGCGGGGCCGGGCCGACCGCGCAGATAGCGGCGTTCTGCGGCCTGGCGGCTGGCGACGCCCAGCGGGGAGGCGAGGTCGGCCCAACTGGCGCCCGCGTCCCGGGCGGTCTCGATCAGGCCGTTCTCCCATCCGGCGAGCCGCTCGCGCACCTGCCGCAGCAACAGCAGGGAGGCCAGTGCCTGTTCCGCTCCGGGGCCGGCGGAATCCGGCGCGTCCCGCTGGGCGTCGCGCAGGGCGTCGTCGATGGCGTGCAGGGCCGCCGCGGCGGCCAGGAACGACGCCGGGCTGTGGGCGTTCGTGCCGGTCGCGGGCGGCCGGTCGGCTGTGCTCACGGACCCTCCCTCGTACTGTCATCGTTTGGACGACATCTCGGTTGTCATCCATTGGATGACATGTTACAACAGTGTCCGTGAGGCGCATTGGCAGTAACTGCCTGAACCCACTGGAGGTGTATTCCGATGTTGATGCGCACCGACCCCTTCCGTGAACTGGACCGGCTGGCACAGCAGCTGACGAGTCCCGGGACGTGGACCCGCCCCTCGGCGATGCCGATGGACGCCTACCGCGAGGGCGACGAGTACGTGGTCGCCTTCGACCTCCCCGGCGTTCCCACCGACGCGATCGACGTCGACGTCGAGCGGAACATGCTCACGGTCAGGGCCGAGCGACGGCCCGCGGTCAAGGCCGACGACGTGCAGATGGAGCTGTCCGAGCGGCCGCTGGGTGTCTTCTCCCGGCAGCTCGTGCTCGCCGACACCCTCGACACCGAGCACATCAGGGCCGACTACGACGCGGGCGTGCTGACGCTGCGGATCCCGATCGCCGAGCGCGCCAAGCCCCGCAAGATCTCCATCGGCGCCGGCTCCGGCCGCAAGGAGATCATCGGCTGACCCCGGCCGCAGCAAGAAAGGCGTTGGCCGCCTGCC
>NZ_FONG01000039.1 GCF_900112845.1 Actinacidiphila alni | reverse complement strand
CCCAGTAGACGACTGGGTTGATAGGCCAGATGTGGAAGCCCTGTGAGGGGTGGAGCTGACTGGTACTAATAGGCCGAGGGCTTGTCCATTGTTGCTCGCGTTCACTGTGTGGTTCTGAAACAACCAGCCCACCTGTCCCCTTGGGGCGGGTGTGTGTTTCATGGTGTTTCGGTGGTCATAGCGTGAGGGAAACGCCCGGTTACATTCCGAACCCGGAAGCTAAGCCTTTCAGCGCCGATGGTACTGCAGAGGGGACTCTGTGGGAGAGTAGGACACCGCCGAACAATTTTTGAGCTCGGGTCCTCCGAATTTTATTCGGAGGACCCGAGCTTTTTCGCGTTGTACGGTCGTGTGATGCGGTACGAGATACGGCCGGTGGCGCCGGCCGAGTGGCAGCGGCTCCGGGCACTGCGCCTTGCGGCCCTTCAGGACCCGGTCAGCAGCATGGCCTTCGCGCGCACGTACGCGGAGGAGTCCGAGCTGAGCGACGAGGTGTGGCAACGCCGGTCCTCCGGCACCGGGGCCCAGCAGTTCGTGGCGGTGGATCGTACGGCGGACGCCTGGGTCGGCATGCTCACCGTCATCGTCGAACGCCCCGGCTACCTGTCCGTCAACGCGGTCTATCTGGTTCCCGAGGCCCGTGGCACCGGCCTGGCCGAGCGGCTCTTCGCCGCCGCCATCGCCTGGGCGTGGGACCGTACCGACCGCGTGCACCTGTGGGTGCACGAGAACAACGGCAGGGCCGAGGCGTTCTATCAGCGATTCGGATTCGTCCGGACCGGCGAGACGATGAAGTATCCGCTCAATCCGTCCGAGACGGAGTACGAGATGGTGCTCCTGCGGGACCGCTGACCAGTCAGGCGATGCGGGCGAGGTCGTCCGCGCGTACGGCGCCCAGCAGCGGCTCGCCGCGCGTCCAGCGTTCGACCTCGTCGACGGCGTAGGCGCCGAGCCGCCGTACTTCGGTGCCCTGGCAGCCGGCGATGTGCGGGGTGAGCAGCACATTGCGCAGGCTGTGCAGGGGGTGGTCGCGGGGCAGCGGCTCGGGGTCGGTGACGTCGAGATACGCGTCGAGGCGGCCGGCGGCGCACTCGCGGGTGAGGGCCTCGGTGTCGACCAGCCGGCCGCGCGCGGTGTTGATGACGGCGGCGCCGTTCCGCATCAGGCCCAGTCGGCGGGCGTCCAGGAGGTGGTGCGTCTCGGGCAGGTCGGGGGCGTGCACGGTGACGATGTCGGAGGCGGCGCACAGCGTGTCGAGGTCGGCGGACTCGGCGCCGAGCGCTGCGGCTTCGGCGGGGGAGACGTACGGGTCGGCGAGCAGGACGCGGTAGTCGGCGGGGGCGGCGAGGAGCCGGGCGATGACGCCGCGGCCGATCCGTGAGGCGCCGATGACGCCGACGACGGCGCCGTCCGCGCCGCGCCGGTCGGCGTACGCGGGGAGCCGGCCGGCGGTGTAGTCGACGGCGGCGCCGAGTGCGCGGCGGGCGGCCAGGACGACGGTGGCCATGGTGAAGTCCACGACCGGTCCGGCGTTGGCGTCGGCGGCCGACGAGACGGCGATACCGCGCTGCCACACCTCGGGCCTGACGTGGCCCTTGACGGTGCCGGCGGCGTGGATGACGGCGCCGAGCCGGGGCGCCAGGCCGAGCAGAGCGGTGTCGACGGCGGGTGCGCCCCAGCCGGTGAGCAGGATGTCGGCGTCGGCGAGCGCGGCCGTGGCCTCGGGTGTCGTGGCATCGGTGACCAGTGCGGGGTGAACGGCCGCGAGGGCGTCGAGCCGGGTGCGCAGGGCGGCCGGAAGGACCAGATCGAGGATGTCCGGGCCCATCGCCAGCACCAGCTTCGGACGCTCCGCCATGTCTGCCCCTCACGTGTGGCGATCCAGGTCGATGCCATTGCTGTACATGTAATCGGTTTCTTGCGCTGCTTCCGAGATTACGGGCGCTGCTGGCGGAGGTCAACGTCTTGCGGTGCGCGAGGGGTTGACCTGTCGTAGTAACCGGTTTAGGTTCCGTCCCACCTTGAGCGTCGAGGAGGACGCGATGGCGATTGCCGAACGGGACGCCACCCGCCGCGCCGATGCGGCGGGCGCGTCCGAAGGACGTGTGAAGCCTGGGCGCGGCTCGCGCCGCAAACGGCTGCGCAGGGACGCCGTGCTCCTCGCGCTGATGGTGCCGGGCGTGGCGTATTTCCTGCTCTTCCACTACGGCGCGATGGTCGGCAACGTCATCGCGTTCAAGGACTACGTGCCCTTCGACGGGCTGTGGGCCAGCCAGTGGGTGGGCTTCTCCAACTTCCAGCGGATGTTCGAGGACCCGGACTTTTGGGCCGCGGTCGTCAACACCCTGTGGATAGCGCTGCTCCAGCTCGTCTTCTTCTTCCCCGTGCCGATCGCGCTGGCGATGCTGCTGCACAGCCTGACCAGGGACAGTGTGCGGCGGTTCGTGCAGAGTGTGGCGTATTTGCCGCACTTCCTGTCGTGGGTCATCGTCGTGGCCCTCTTCCAGCAGGTGCTCGGCGAGACCGGGGCGCTCAACAGCCTCCTCGGCGACGCCCATCTGCACACCGTGAACATCATCGGGAACCCCGACGCGTTCAAGCCGCTGGTCGTGGCGCAGGTGATCTGGAAGGACTGCGGCTGGGGCACGATCATCTTCCTGGCCGCGCTGTCCCAGGTCGACGAGCAGCAGTACGAGGCCGCCGCGATCGACGGCGCCGGTCCGTGGCGGCGCTTCTGGCACGTCACGCTGCCGTCGATGCGGCCGATCATCGTGCTGCTGCTGATCATGCGGCTCGGCGACATCCTGTCGGTCGGCTTCGAGCAGATGTTGCTCCAGCGGCCGTCGGTCGGCCCCGAGGCGGCCGAGATCATCGACACCTTCGTCTACTACAAGGGCATCATCGGCGGCGACTTCGGCTATGCCGCCGCGGCCGGGCTCTTCAAGGGCGTCGTGGGCGCCGTACTCGTCTACGCCGCCAACAAGGTGGCGCACCGGCTCGGTGAGCAGGGGGTCTACCGATGAGCAGCGCTGCCGAATCCTCTCGTCCCGTACGGCTGTCCCGGTCGTCCAGGCAGGCCCGTCCCGTACGGCCGGCCTGGATGGAGAAGCCGAAGCCGGTCACCCAGGCCGCCAAGGCGGTGGCGCTCATCGCCGTGGTGCTGCTGGTCACCGTGCCGTTCCTGATCATCGTCTCGACCAGCCTCGCCTCCAACAAGGACGTCGTCGCCAACGGCGGCTGGGTGCTGTGGCCGGAGCACCCGACACTGCGCGCCTACCGGGAGATCTTCGACGGCAGCATCGTCACCCACGCGCTGTGGGTGAGCGCCGGGGTGACCGTCATCGGCACCGCCGTCAGCCTGGCCTGCACGATCGGTCTCGCGTACGCGCTCAGCCGCCCGCAGGTCTTCGGCGGCAAGCCGATCCTGCTGATGATCCTGTTCACCTTCCTCTTCCCGCCCGGCATGATCCCCGGCTTCCTGCTGGTCAAGGGCCTGAACATGCTCGACAGCTACTCGTCGCTGATCGCGCCCGTGCTGATCAACGTGTTCAACCTGGTGGTGCTGCGCGGCTTCTTCCAGTCGATCCCGGGCGAGCTGTACGAGGCGGCCCGGCTCGACGGCGCGGGGGAGTGGCTGATCCTGCGCAGGATCGTGCTGCCGCTGTCCAAGGCGGCCCTCGCGGTGGTCGGCCTCTTCTACGCCGTCTCGTACTGGAACGCCTGGTTCTACGCGTCGATCTACCTCAACTCCGACCACTGGCCGCTGCAACAGGTGCTGCGCACGTACGTCATCGGCGGCGCGCAACTCGCGGACTCCGGTGCCAGCGAGGCGGGGATGGTGTCGTCGCCGCAGACCATCCAGATGGCGGTGCTGGTGGTGGCCACCGTGCCGATCCTCCTCGTCTACCCCTTCCTCCAGAAGTACTTCACCAAGGGCGTGCTCACCGGCGCCATCAAGAGCTGACCCGTACCTCCCGAAAGGACCCACCGTGAGTACCTCGTCGTTCTCGCGGCGTACGCTGCTGCGCTCGATCGCCGCAGGTGGCGCCGCACTTGCCGCCCCGTCCGTGCTCGCCGCCTGCTCGTCCTCCTCCTCCGGCCACGATGTGAGCAACGCCGGCAAGAAGCTCGCGCCGTGGCCCACGTATCAGCCCTTCAGCGGGCCCGCCGCCGATCTGCCGGGCACGGCGGACGGGGTGCAGCCGGGGTATCTGACCTATCCGAAGAAGCTGGTCAGTGCGGTCGCGGACAAGCCTGGCAACGGCGAGACGATCAAGGTGATGACGATCACCTACGGCACACCGCCCAAGCCGGCGTCGTCCAACAAGTTCTGGGCCGCGGTCAATGAGGCGCTGGGTGTGAACATCGAGTTCACCGTGGTGCCGGACTCCGACTACGACAACAAGATGGCGACGCTCATGGCGGGCAACGACCTGCCGGACGTCATCAATCTCGGCGGCGGCCATGTGCTGCCGCGCGAGGCGCAGTTCGTGCAGGCCAAGTGCGCGGACCTGAGCGAGTACGTCTCCGGTGACGCGATCAAGGACTACCCGAATCTGGCGAACATCCCGACCTACGCGTGGCAGGACATGGGCCGGATCAGCGGGCGCATCCTCGGCATACCTGTGCAGCGGTCCGCGCCCGGCACCACGCTGTGGATCAACAACGACATCTTCACGGCGGCCGGCATGAAGGACGGCTGGACGTCGGACGATTTCATGGCGGTGGCCAAGGAGGCGACGCACGGCAAGAAGTACGCGCTCGGCGCGGCGCAGCAGACCGGCTTCGGCTTCGCGGTGCACACGATGGCGTTCGGCGCGCCGCAGGAGTGGAAGCTCGACGGCGGGCATTTCGTCGACGCGTACGGCACCGAGGAGTACAAGGCGGCGCTGGAGTTCATGGTGAAGCTGCGCCAGGCGGGCACCTACCTGCCGAACGCGCTCAGCACCTCCACCGTGGACTGCAAGACGCTCTTCTACAACGGCACGGTCGCCTCGATGGGGGACGGCTTCGGCGCGCTGACCACCAGCATCCCGAGCATCAAGGACGCCTTCGTGCTGGACGGCGCGGTGCCGTACTCGCCTTCGGGCGGCGGCAAGCCCGGCATGGAGCGGGCCCGTGGGATCTTCGGCTACACCATCTTGAAGAAGGCCGAGCCGGAGCGGATCAAGCTGATCCTGCGCGTGCTGGACTACCTGGCGGCGCCCTTCGGCACCAAGGAGTACGAGCTGACGCACTTCGGCATCGAGGGCACGCACTTCACGCGCGACGCCGAGGGCTCGCCGATCCCGACCGACCTCGGCCTGGTGGAGAGCACCGTGAATCTGCCGATCAAGTACCTGTCGGACGCGCCGCAGGTGCTCTACCTGCCGGGGCGGCCGGAGGACGTCAAGCGCAACCACGCGTGGCAGACGAAGATCGCGCCGATGCTGGTGCGCAATCCGCGCTTCGGGCTCCAGTCGGAGACGTCCACCCGGTCGGGCGCCGCCATCGCGCAGTTCCGGCTGGACACGATCGGCGCGATCGTCGCCGGACGCAAGCCGCTGAGCGCCTGGGACGACGCGGTGAAGAAGATGCGTTCGGACGGTCTGGACAAGATCGCCGCGGAATACGCGACGGATTACGCCGCCAACCACTGAGCCCTCCATGGCTGCCGCCCGGCCTCGGACTACTACGCTGGGTGGCAGCGCGGGGGTGCCGCGGGTGCCGGCCGTGGGTGGTGTGCTGCGGTGCGTGGGCCGCGGGCCGTCGTGGGCCGTGGGGCATGGGCTCCCGGTCGTTGAGGGAATCGGATGGCGGGGATGGCGGAGACTGCACCTGAGCACACGGGCCCGGACGCGGTCCCGGGCCCGGATCCCAAGGCGGGCCCGGATTCGGGTCCCGATCCGGCGGACGGGGCCGAGCAGGCGGCGGCCGGTGCCGCTCCGGCCCCGGTGAGCGGCGGCGGGAGCCGGCGCGTCACCATCCGCGACGTCGCCGTACGGGCGGGCGTCTCGGTCGCCACCGTCTCCCGGGCGCTGGCCGGGAACTACCCGACCTCGGCCGCCGCGCGCGCCAAGGTGCTGCGGGCGGTCAAGGACCTCGACTACGTCATCGACGGGCGGGCCCGCGCCCTGGCCGGCACGGGACCCAAGACCGTCGCCGTGATCATGATGTCCGTGGACAGCTACTTCTTCGCGGCCGTCGCCCAGGGCGTGGAGCAGGAGGCCGCCGCGCGCGGCCGGCTGTGCATGGTGTGCAGCCACGGCGGCGACGAGGCGCGCGAGCTGGCGCTGGTGCAGATGATGCGTGAGCAGCGCGCCGAGATCGTCATCCTGGTCGGCGGCGCCGTCGAGGACGAGGCGTACCGCACACGGCTGACCGAGTACGCGCACGGGCTCGCCGCGGCGGGCTCCCGGCTCGTGCTGTGCGGGCGGCCCGCGCCGAGCCCGGACACGCCGGTCATCGTCGTGGACTACGACAACGAGGCGGGCGCGTACGCCGCCGTCAGCCATCTGCTGTCGGCCGGCCACCGGCGCATCCTCTACCTGGGCACGATGCCCGGGCACAGCACCGCCGAGCCGCGGGTGCGCGGCTACCAGCGGGCGCTGGCCGACCACGGCCTCGGTCCCGAACACCAGCGGATCGCCGGGATCGGCCTCGGCCGCACCAACGGTTACAACGCCATGCGGGACCTGCTCGCCGACTGCGACGGCACGCCGGACTTCACGGCCGTCTTCGCCGGCGACGACCTGGTGGCCGCCGGAGCGATGGCCGCCCTGCGCGAGCGCGGCCTGCGCACACCGCAGGACATCTCGGTGGTCGGCTACAACAACGACGATGTCGCTCAAGACCTCAACCCTCCCCTCACCACGGTGAACATCCCTTCCTACGAACTGGGCCGCGCCGCCGTCCGGCTCGCCCTCGCCGAGGAGGACGCCGCCCTTCCCGGCACCGCCCGCGGCACCACTCAGACCCGCCATCTGCTGGGCACGCACATCATCCTGAGGGAGTCCGTGCGGCGCGCGGCCCCCGAGGAGGCCACCCGCTGACGGCCCGGCGGCGCCGGCGGCGCCGGGGCCACCGGCCGTGTCACGGTTGCGCCGCCACCCGGTGCCGCAGCAGCGTCCCGAAGCCCGCCGCCTCGATCCGTGCCGCGAATTCGGCCTCGGTGAGCCCGAATTCCTCCGCCGTGGCGGCGAGCCGCCAGTCGTGGGCGGCCAGCCGCGCCAGCAGATGCCCGCGCCGTATCTGCGCCTCCGACAGCCGGAACGTCTTCAGATAGGCGACGGCCCCGTCCGCGTCGGTGATGACCTCCCCGATGTGGTTCTCCTCGCGCGGCCGGAAGGCGGGCAGGAAGCGCGACAGCGTGAAGCCGCCCATCCCGTACACCTTCCGCGAGGTGTAGTCCGCGTCCAGCAGACCGGCCGCCATCGTCCCGTCGTGGAACTCCGCCCACGCCCGCCGCTCGGCGGCCACCGCAGCCCGCAGGTCCGCCGTCGACCGCACCCGGCTCTCGTCGATCCGCGGCACGAAGTCCGGCACGGCCGCGCTCAACAGGGCGTACTGATGGACCAGTTCCCCGTACAGGTCCTGCACGAGCGTCGCGTGCAGCGCCCGGTAGTCCTCCGGATGGGGGACGACGAAGGCCGCGGCGAGAGCGTCGGCCGCGTGGACCAGCACCCCGCACTGCCCCGGGTGTATCTCGAACACCTTCAGCGCGTCGCCCAGCCCCCGCACGGTCGTACCGACGTACGCCTCCTCCACCCGCGGCGAGAGGCCCTGCCGCAGCGCCCGCTGCGACCACTCCTCCCAGGCGATCGTGGGGCCGCCGAAGTGCAGCGACAGATAGCCCTCAAGCGCCAGGTGCAGCGGCAGGAACCGCAGCCGGTGCTTGGCCTCGCGCCGCGCCATCCGGCGGTGGATGCGCAGCGGCATCGACGCGACCGGCTCCGGCGCGCGATGGGCGCGGCCCCGCCCGTCGGGTGTCCGGCCGCCGGCACCCTGCCCGCGCCCGCCACCCGACTCGCCGTTCCCACCGCGCAGTTGGGTCCCGTACGCGGCGGCGGGACCCGAGTCGCCGCTGTCGGCGCCCCAGTCGGCGACGAAGCCGTGCGGAATGTAGGAGGTGTACGCCGTACGCGGCCCGACGGTGACCACGCCGACGCTGTCGCAGTAGAGCCGCGGGTGCAGGCGCAGGCCCGGCAGCGGTTCGGCCCGGACCAGCGGGACCAGGCGGATGCCGCCCCACACCTGGGATGGGCGGGTCTCGAGCCCGGCCAGGTCGAGGCGCAGGGTGCCGGTGGTGGTCATCGTGCCTCCTCGGACGCGGTCAGGAACGCCGCGATGCGGCTGTCCAGATGGGCGCGCAGCTCGGCCAGTCCGGTGCGGCCGGTGGCGAACTGCGCGAGTCCGACCAGCGACGGCAGATCCTCGGCGTCCCGGATGCCGGCGGTGGGCACGTCCGGGGCGAGCCGCCGCACATCGAAGCCGTCCGCGTCGTACACCGGGTTGAGATGCACGACCGACACCCGGCCGTCCGGGTCGAGCCGGGTCCGCCACACCCGCAGCACCTCGGCGGCCAGTCCGGGCGGTGCGTTGTCCCAGCCGTCGGAGACGATCAGCAGCCGGTCGGGGCCGGTCTCCAGCGCGTCGAGGATCCGCTCCCCGAGCGGCGTCGACCCGTGGGGGAAGGTCAGCAGGGCATCACGGCGTCCCGATGTCCACAGGGGTGTGTAGGTGTCGGCGAGTGCCTCCAGCAGATAGTGCGCGGCGAGCGCGACCGCGAGCGGACGACGCCGCTTCTGGCCCGAGCCGTACGCGGAGAAGCTGTCGTCGAGGACGGCGGCGACCCGTCCCCAGCCACGCTCGCCACCGGTCGCGCGGCGTGCTGCGGCCCGCAGAGCCGTGGTCAACTCCTCGCGTCGCTCGCTCCTTTCGTCCAGCGACAGACCCAGCACATAGGTGGCGAGCCGGGTCAGCGGCATCCTCCTCAGATCGGTTGCTACCGCCTTCGCGCCCCGCTCGCGCGCCGACTCCTGGAGTCGCAGCCGCTCCAGCCGGGTCATCCGGGGCGCGATCCGCTCCAGGAACGCGGCCCGGTCGATGCCGTGCCGGGCGGCGAAGCCCTCCGCGACGGTGAACGGCAGCTCGTAGACGGCCGCCTGCTCGTAGTGCGCGCGCCGCCAGGTCTCCAGCAGCGGTGTCCCGTACTGCCGACGGGCGCGCGGTGCGAACAGGAAGTCCCCCAGCTCCTTTTCCGGTGCAGGCAGGTGAGCATGGCGCAGGGCCTTCTTCACCCCGGTCCGGTACTTGACGGCGTCGAACGCCGGGTCGGGTCTGGCAGCCAGCCAGTCCCGCATGATTGCGCGCGTGCGACGGTTGTTGACCTTCGCGCGGCGCAAAGCGGCGAACAGTGTGTAGACCCGCTGCGGCGGCAGCGCGGCGAGTCGGCGGGCGATAAGCCGTCCTTCGGTGCGGCGCTGCTCGGCGGTCGCCTCGGTCGAGGTTTCCAGCAGTCGGCGCACGATCAGCGCGGCGTTGTGGTCGTTGATGTCGAGGGCGAGCGTCGCGGCGTACAGATCGCGGTAGTTGCCGATCATGTACGCGTGCAGGAAGT
Source organism: Actinacidiphila alni (assembly GCF_900112845.1). GTDB lineage: Bacteria > Actinomycetota > Actinomycetes > Streptomycetales > Streptomycetaceae > Actinacidiphila > Actinacidiphila alni. The sequence goes on along the minus strand of NZ_FONG01000039.1, from coordinate 12,338 downwards.
CGAGGGACAGGTGCTGTTCGTAGGCGTCGGAGTGGAACTCGCGCTGCGCGGTGGACGTGATGGCGGCATTGGCGAAGAGGAGGACGTCCTCCGCTGCGATCAGTCCTTCGGCGCGCATGGCTTTTCCCCCGTTCAGGCAATGGTGTGTGAGTGATAGGTGGTAAGTCCTGGGTGCCGACCGGGGAATGAGGGCGCGAGCTGCGAATCATTGCTTCAGAGGCAGGTTCCGGAAGTCGCGACGGAGTCCCGCGGTCGGCACTCGAAAGGTAACAGGGACCGCCGGATCGCTCGCGGAGTTTTCCACAGGGGCAATTTCGGCGGATGAGTTATCCACAGGCCGGGGACGGATTTCCCCGCGCGGGTGCCGAGGAGCGGATACTGAAGATCGAACGCGGATGATCTTTGACAACTCAACAGGGGAATCGGACGTGCGAGTGCGCGGGCGCGGGTACGGGCGGGCGTGCCTGCGCAGGCGGGCGCGGGATGTGGAGGTGCGCGGGCGGGCGCGGGCCTCAGCGAATGCGGACGGCGTCCGGCACGGACGGCGGGAGCGTGTCGGCGGTCTCGTCGCCGAGAGCCAGCCGCATGTCCGCGTGCTGCCACAGCGGCGCGCGCCAGCGCGCGAGGGCCTGCTCGGGCGAGCGGAGCACGGCGAGGGTGGGAAGGCCGGAGTGGTGCCCGGCGCCCAGCAGTTCGGGCAGGTCGGGGAGCGGGGCCAGCGCGGCGACGTCGTCCAGCACGAAGGTCAGTGGTGGGTCGAGCCGACCGGCGGATGACGTTGCGGCCACGCGCCGGCCGTGCTCGACCACGCTGGAGACGAGTGCGGTGAGCAGGGGCATCGCACCCACGTGGGTCCGCGGATCCTCGATGCGCTCGCCCACTACATAAAGGGTGCCCCGCTCGGCGACGAATGACTCCAAGTCGAGGCCACCTGAACGGGGCGGATTGCACGCGTCCCGAATGTGCACCGCGTTCAGCGGTTCGAGGGTCTGGCGGATCAACGCCTGCGCGGCGTCCCGGCGTTCGGGGTGGGCGTGCAGCACCGACTCCAGCTCGCCGCTCCACCCCGAGGCGGCTCCGGTGTCGGTGCGCAGGATCCGCACCGCCTCACCGGCCGAGGCAGCGCTCCCCGACCAGCGCTGCACCTGGCGGAAGGGCCCGCCGTCCAACGCCGCGGCGTGCAGCCAGCAGCGCAGCAGCGTGACGGCCGTGTCGTGGACGATCGCCTCGTCCGCACGCGCGGTCCGCAGCGGGGCCAGCAGAGCCGACGCGCGTATGCCCGCGGTCTCCGGGCGCTCGCAGCCGCCGTGCGGCGCCCACCGCAGCCGCCCGGGGACGTCGAGCAGGTGCGCCGGGTCGTAGACGTGGACCGGCCCGAGCTTGCTGCGGTTGCCGACGGTCTGCTGATACGTGTCCGGGTCCGCGGTGGTGACCACGGCCGGCCCCGCCGCGGCCAGCACGGCGGGCTGCACGATCCGCTTGGCCTTGTCCCCGCGCGGGCTGGCGAACAGCGCGTAGGTGCGGGTCACTTCGCCACCGGGCAGCGGGTCGGCGGCAGGGTGCGGGATCTGCGCGGCGGCGGCCGTCACGGGAGCGGCAGCCGGATCGGCGGCCGGGGCACCGACCGGTTCGAAGCGCGTGGTCGGAGCGTCCTCGCGCGGTCCCGCCGCGCCCGGCACCGAGCGGAACCAGGCGTCCAGGCCGTCGTCGCCCGCGGCCTTCGACGCGACCGCCTGGCCACGGCGACGTCGCGGCGCCGGCAGCGGCGCGCGCTCCACCGGTGCTGGCGCGGGGGCGGGCGGTGCCTGACGGGGGGATCTGAGGCGGGCACGAGCACGGGCCACCGTGTTCAGCACGAAGACCGCCAGGACGATCAGCACCATGAACTGGCTGATGAAGATGCCCCAGAACAGCCCCGAACCGGGCAGTTCCCCGGTGGGCGCGCCGGGCCAGGCGGCCGGGATGTCGTGCGGGTCGGCGATCAGATGCCGCATGGCCTGCGGGGTGCGGGTGAAGTGCACATCGTCGGGCCAGCCGCCGTGCGAGAGGACGCCCGCGATGCCGGTGGCCGTCCACACCAGCAGCGTCACCCCGAGCAGGAAGGCGAGAATGCCGACGATCAGACCGTCCGGCATGCCCCCCGAGGACTCGCGCTTCTTCCCGGCCATGTCATGCCACCGCGTCGTCGGCCATTTGCTTGGCCAGTGCCACCTGGGCGGCGGCGTGTGCCTCGGCGCGGGCCTCTGCCTCGGCCTCCGCCGCCGCTTCGGCCTCGTGCTCCAGCGAGCTCTCGGTCATAGCGCGGTCGGTGAAGACCAGCGGGCGCTCCGCCTCGGTGATGAGGTGCTTGACGACCTGCACATTGCCGTTGACGTCCCAGACGGCGATGCCGGGGGTGAGCGTCGGGATGATCTCCACCGCCCAGCGTGGCAGGCCGAGCACCCGGCCCGTGGCACGCGCCTCGTCGGCCTTCTGGGCATAGATGGTCCGGGTGGAGGCCATTTTCAAGATGGCGGCGGCCTCCTTCGCCGCCGCGCCGTCCACGACGTCCGAGAGGTGGTGGACGACGGCGACGAAGGACAGGCCGAGCCGGCGGCCGAACTTCAGCAGCCGCTGGAAGAGCTGCGCCACGAAGGGCGAGTTGATGATGTGCCAGGCCTCCTCGACGAGGAAGATGCGTTTCTTCCGGTCGGGACGGATCCAGGTGTGCTCCAGCCACACACCGACGATCGCCATCAGGATCGGCATCGCGATCGAGTTGCGGTCGATGTGCGAGAGGTCGAAGACGATCAGTGGCGCGTCCAGGTCGATGCCGACGGTGGTGGGCCCGTCGAACATGCCGCGCAGGTCACCGTCGACCAGCCGGTCGAGCACCAGGGCCACGTCCAGGCCCCAGGCGCGGACGTCGTCCAGATCGACGTTCATCGCCTCCGCCGACTCCTCCAGCGGGTGCCGCAGCCGCTCCACGATGTCGGTGAGGATCGGCTGCCGGTCGGTGATCGTCTCGATCACATAGGCGTGCGCGACCTTCAGGGCGAAGCCGGACCGCTCGTCCAGGCCGCGGCCCATCGCGACCTCGATGATCGTGCGGAGCAGCGCGAGCTGCCCGGTGAGGGTAATCGCCGGGTCCAGCGGGTTGAGCTTGATGCCGCCGTCGAGGGCGGCCATCGGGTCCAGCCGGATGGGAGTTAAACCCATCGCCTTCGCGATGAGATTCCACTCGCCGACGCCGTCCTCTCCCTGGGCGTCGAGCACCACGACCTGCCGGTCACGGAAGCGCAGCTGGCGCAGCACATAGGTCTTCTCCAGCGCGGACTTGCCGTTTCCGGACTCGCCGAGGACCAGCCAGTGCGGGGCGGGCAGCTGCTGGCCGTAGAGCTGGAAGGGGTCGTAGATGTAGCCCTTGCCCGAGTACACCTCACGGCCGATGATGACGCCGGAGTCACCCAGACCCGGGGCGGCCGTGGGCAGGTAGACGGCCTGGGCCTGACCGGTGGAGGTGCGCACCGGCAGCCGTGTCGTCTCCACCCGGCCGAACAGGAAGCTGGTGAACGCGTCCGTGAGCGCCCCAAGAGGGTCCAGCATGGGCATGGCGGCGGCCTCCTCGTACGGGCGGACTAGCGGCGGATGCCGGTCGCGAACGGCAACGTATTAACGAATGCCCGGTGGTGCTCACGATCGCACCATTCGAGCTTCAAATACGACTTACCGGCGGAAGCGCGAATGGTGCGCTTGTCGCGCGCCAGCGCTTCCGGGGAGCGCGAGGACACCGTGATGTAGCCGACGAGATTGACGCCCGCGGCGCCGCTCGCCAGATCCTCGCCGCGCTGGTCGATCCGCCCGTGGTGGGCGACATCGCGCGGGTCGACGACCCGGTTCATCTTCGCGGCGCGGCTGGCGTCGGCGTCGTCGTTGGTCTTCTCGGTCAGCATCCGCTCGATCGCCACATCGGTGGGTTCGAGATCCATGGTGACCGCGACCGTACGGATCACGTCCGGGGTGTGCACCAGCAGCGGCGCGAGGAAGTTGACGCCGACCGGGGTCATCGGCCATTCCTTGACCCACGCGGTGGAGTGGTGCCAGGGCGCCCGGGTCGAGGACTCCCGGGTCTTGGCCTGGAGATACGTCGGCTCGGTCGCGTCCAGTTCGGCCGGCCAGGCGTTGCGCCGGGTCATCGCCTGGATGTGGTCGATGGGGTGGTCCGGGTCGTACATCGAGTGCACCAGCGACGACAGCCGCGCCTGGCCGAGCGGTTGCCGGACCCGGATGTCGGCCTCGGCGAGGCGGGCGCAGATGTCGTTCAGCTCGCGGGCCATCACCGCGGCCAGGCCCGCGTCCTTGTCCACCTTCACGCCGCGGCCGGAGGTGGCCCGCGCCATCGCGTTGCCCTCCGCGGCCAGTTCGCGCGTGAAGTGCATGCACGCCACCAAGTAGGCGCGGTGCTGCTCGGAGGAGGTCGACACCATCGACTGGAGCTGGTCGTAGGAGTCCTTGAGCCAGTTGTCGGCGCCCGGGTCGCCGCGCAGGGCGACGTCCTTGGCGTGCGCGTCGGGGTCGGCGGGCAAGGTGCGGGCCAGCATCTGAAGCCGGGTCACGAAGCCGTCGCCGTTGGCCACATGCTTCAGCAGCGTCCCGAACCGCTCGACCAGCGCCTCTTGGTCCTCGCTGTCGCGCAGGCCCACACCGGGGCCCTCGATCTCGATGGCGGCCGTCACCGTACGCCGGTCGACATGGAGCAGCACGGCGATCTCGTCGGGCCCGAAAGGCGCCGCGAGCCAACTGATCCGCCCGATCCCCGGCGGCGGCCCGACCTCGACCTCGCGCCCGTCGAGCCCGACCCCGGCCTCCTCGACGCCCGACCGGTAGGTGGGAGAGACGCGCAGCGTACGGCGGAAGGTGCGGTTGATCTCGAACCAGCGGTAGAAGGTCCGCCGCCGGTACGGCATGTACACCGCGGCCAGGGCCAGCAGCGGCCAGCCCACCAGGCCGACGATACGCAGCAGCAGCACCGGGATCAGCAAGCCGCACATCATGCCGAGCGCGGCCCCGCCGATGATGAGCGCGATCTCCCCGGTGTCCCGGTTCTTGCCCACGATCGCGTTGGGCCGGGCCTTGCCGATCAGATACGTGCGGCGCGGCTGGGCGAAGGGCTGGGTCGTCACCGGCGATCACCTCCCTGCGAAGTGCCGTTGTTCGAGCCTGAGCCCGTACCTTTGCCGAAGGTCGAGCCGAAGTTTCCGCCCCCGAAGCCGTTGCCGCCGGTGCGCGGGCCGCCGCCTCCGCCGCTCCCGCCCGACGAGCCGGGATTGCCGGTACGGCTGCTGTGCGCGGCCACCCCGCCGGCCACCGGGTTCGACGGCTGCGAGCCGCCGCCCTGGGCCTGCTCCTGCGGCCCGCCGCGCGCGCTGTGCGTGTTGATGCCCTGCCGGACCAGCGCGGCCGGCGAGGAGATCACGGCGGCGGCCTGGCTCTGGCCGCTGGCCTTGCGGTTGTTGCGCAGATTCACCACGTCGTCGCCGAAGCCCGGCACGAAGCGGTAGATCATCGCGCTCGCGAAGATCGCCAGCAGGATGATCGACAGGCCGGAGACCACCGCCGAGAAGGCGTCGGGGCCGTCCTTGGACGACGACAGCGCCCCGGCGAGCCCCAGCACGATCACGATCACCGGTTTCACCAGGATCACCGCGATCATGATCCCGGCCCAGCGGCGGACGTGACCCCACATGTTCTTGTCCACGAGCCCCGCGTACACCGCGGTGCCCAGCAGCGCGCCGACGTACAGCAGGGCCGCCCGGATGACGAGTTCCAGCCACAGCACGCCGGCCGCGAGCACCGACACCAGGGACACCACGATCAGCATAATCGGGCCGCCGCCGATGTCCGTGCCCTTGGTCAGCGCGGCCGAGAACGACCCGAAGAACACGTCGGTGTTGGAGTCCGTCCCCGTCGAGATGACCTGCGTCACACCGTCCGTCGCCGACACCACGGTGTACAGCACCAGCGGCGTGAACGCCGACGCCAGCACCGTCAGCCACAGAAACCCGACGGCCTCCGTCAGCGCCTCCGTCAGCGGCACTCCGCGCACCGCCCGCTTTGCCACCGCCAGCAGCCACAGCACCAGCGTCAGAATCGTCGACGCCGCGAATACCACCGCGTACTGCCGCAGGAACGCCGTATTGGTGAAGTCCACCTGCGACGTCTTCGTCACCGCGTCCGACAGTTTGTCCACCGTCCACGCCGCGGCATCGGCACACCCCTTCCCGAGGGAGGTGAGGGGATCGACGGTGGAGTTGGGGTCGGTGCCGCCCTTGGTGGAGGTGGAGGGGGTGCCGTTCTCGCAGTACGACTTGGCCGGGCCACGGATGAGCGCGCAGGCGTCGTTGGTCGGGGCGGTGCCCGAGCCCGGCGCCGTCGGCTTGGGGGAGGGGTCGGCCAGGGCTCGCGTGGCGAGCATGACCACCGCGACCTGAGCACTGCTCAGGACCGCGGCCACGGTGAGGACACGACGACTACCGGGCATAGGTGAAGCCTCCGAACCCGTTCACGGCGTTGGCCATGTCCTGGGCCGACGAAGCGGCCTGGTCACGTCCTACGGGAGTGGGGCCGTCCTTCTGCTGGAAGGAGACGATCTTCCAGTCGTTGCCGACCCACGTCATCTCGAACGTGTTCGTGTACCAGCTCTCGGCCACCGGATTGGTGGACCCTTCGCCGGCCAGACCGAACAGTGAGGAGTACCAGACGCTCACGGTTGCCGAGTCCGCGTCGACCTTCTCCGCCTTGGCGCCGACCGGGTTGACCCGCGAGATGAAGGACATCCCGCTGGGCGCCGAGCCGTCGGGCTTGAGCCCTATCCGTTGCAGGAAGGCCGCGTCGGAGTAGACCTTGTCGAGATCGCCCTGCACTTTCGCGGCAGCGCTGGGCGCGTACACGGTGGCGACGATCTGGTGGCGGCGCGCCGCCGCGTACATGCCCTCACCGCCGAGGGCGATGGCGTAGTTCGCCGCCGCCGACTGCGCCCCTTCCCCGGTGTGCGGGAAGCCGGACGGGATGCCGCCGGTCTTGCCGGTGACCGGCTTCTGGCCGGAGGGGGCGGTCGCCGCGTCGGTGCCGCTCTTGCCGCCGGAGCCGCCGGAACCCGAACCTCCGGAGGAGGAGCTCGCGCCGGCCGAGGACCCGGAGCCGCGGCCGTCGGTGGACGAGGAGGAGGGGTGGGAGCCGCGGTTGGCGAAGGCGAGAGCGGCGACGAGGAGGGCGATGATGCTGACGACCGTGACCAGCGCGCGCCGCGGCTGGGCGCGGCGCGCGCCACCGCTGTGGCCGCCGTGGCCCTCGGGCATGCGGGTCCTGGTCGGGGGTCCGTCCTGACCGAGGCTCATGGTGCGGTCGCCCCCTGGGGCGCCCGCGCCGCGGGCACGCCGGAGCGGCGTGTGGCACGGACGGCACCGCTGCTTGGTTGAGTGGGCATCAGCACGCAGCCTCGGATGGGGAGGTGGAGCCGGGGACGGGCTCCAGGGACGTCGAAGGGGAACGGGCAGGACAGGGAAGGAGACGAGGTCGCAGGCGCTAGACGGCCATCCCGTACACGATGGTGAACAGTGTGCCGAGCGATCCGATGATGAACACGCCGGTCAGGCCGGCGATGATCAATCCCTTGCCCTGCTCCGCGCTGAAGGTGTCGCGCAGAGCCGTCGCGCCGATCCTCTGTTTGGCCGCGCCCCAGATCGCGATGGCCAGGCACAGCAGGATCGCCACCGCCATGACCACTTCGATCATCACACGCGCTTCATTGCCGAGGGACCCGAAGGGTCCCCAGTCCGGTGCGATGCCACCGATGATGGTGTTGATGTCGCCCTTAGCGGCTGCCACGAACATGTAACTCACCACCCCGCTCGATCAGTTGGCACCCTCGCCGGGGCGCAAGGGTCCAGGGTCTATCTTGACCGAGGATGACGCTGTTGCATGTCGACTCAGCGACTTTCTCGGCGGATCGTCCGTGTGATCCGGCCCGCAGCCGTCAAAATAGTGCGCGGACCGGTGTTCGATAGGACGTAGACGACTACTCTGTGTATCACGAGCATCACCGTAGGGCAACGATGGGGACGTACGAGAACATACGGGCCCCGGAGCTGACCCGACGACAGACCCGAGAGCAGAAAGGGCCGCACCGTGGCGCGGAAGATCTGGCTCCCCGTCATTATCGGCTGCGGCCTGTGTGCTTCGTTCCTCGCGCTGCTCGTGGTGGGTACGTATTCGGCCGCCGCGGGGCTGGCCGGCCGCGGCAACGGCGGGACGGTGACGCTCGCCAAGGGATCGGTTCCGGCCATATATCAGCCGCTGGTGCAGAAGTGGGGCAATCTCTGCCCCGCGCTCAACCCGGCGCTGCTCGCCGCCCAGCTCTACCAGGAGAGCGGCTGGAACCCGCGCGCGCAGAGTCCGGCCGCCGCGCAGGGCATCGCCCAGTTCATCCCCGGCACCTGGGCAACCCACGGCCTGGACGCCAACGGTGACGGCAAGTCGGACGTCTGGGACCCCGAGGACGCGATCCCGTCGGCCGCCTCGTACGACTGCGAGCTGGCGTCGTACGTGAAGAACGTGCCGGGCAATGTCACCGACAACATGCTGGCCTCGTACAACGCGGGCGCGTACGCGGTGATAAAGGCCGGCGGCGTCCCGCCGTACGCCGAAACCCGCAATTACGTGAAGGTCATCACCAACCTCGCCAAGAGCTTCGCGGCGCCGGTCGGCCGGGTCGCGCCGTCCCAGCAGGCGGCCGGGGCGATCTACTACGCGCAGCAGCGGCTCGGCACGGACTATCTGTGGGGCGGCGAGGGTACGGCGGCGCAGGGCGGACGGTTCGACTGCTCGGGGCTGACGCAGGCCGCGTACCACTCGGTGGGCATCGAGCTGCCGCGCGTGGCGAACGACCAGTGGAACGCCGGCGCGCACCCGAGCCGCGCCGATCTCCTCCCCGGCGACCTCGTCTTCTTCGCCACCGACCTCACCGACCCGCGGACCATCCACCATGTCGGGATCTACGTCGGCGGCGGCTACATGATCGACGCGCCGCACACCGGGGCGAAGATCCGCTTCGATCCGATCGGCTCGGCCGACTACATCGGGGCGACCCGCGTCACCCGCGACGGGGCGGCGGCGCTGCCGACGGCGCTCTGAGAGACCCTCAGCACCCGTCGGCACCTGTCAGCTCCCGTCATCCATAAGCGGAGCGTGAGGCCCTGGCCTGCGAGTGGCCCGCAAAAGGGCCGGAACGGCCGCTCCGGTCACCCTTGGATAACGGCATGGTGATCTTCTGGCGAAGACCGGAACACTACGTAGCGTATCGACCGTTGTACGGGGAAGAATGGCGCGGGACGCAAGCGACGGGGGTTGCAGACGAGCCGAGCCGTACAGGCACAGTCAGTGAGTTGCTAGGTAAGGGGCACCACCATGGCAGCGGTCGCCAATGACAGCGTGAACCCCGATATCAGCCTGCTCCGTGACATCAACGGTCTGGCGAAGCGGTCGCCGCACGGCGTCGACCGGGCGGTGGAGATTCTCGGCGGGTACGGGCTGATCGGCCTCACCCTGCTGCTGGCCGCGCTGTGCTGGTGGCGGGTCGCCCGCCGCGCCCCGGTCGCCGACGCGCCGGCCGCCGTCGCCGGAGTGGCCTGGTCCGGCCTCGCCGCCGGCATCGCCCTCCTGCTCAACATCCCGATCAGGGCGCTCGTCCAGCGCCCCAGACCCTCCGTCGACCACGACGGCCTCGACGTCCTGGTCCACGGCCCGGCCCACCACTACGCCTTCGTCAGCGACCACGCGACGCTGATCGCGGCCGTCGCCGTCGGCCTCTTCATGGTCAACCGCAAGGCCGGCGCGGTCGCCATACTCCTCGCCCTCGCCGAGGGCTTCGCCCGGATCTACGTCGGCGTCCAGTACCCGACGGACGTGATCGGCGGCTTCGCCCTGGGCGCCGCCACCACCCTGCTGCTGGCCCCGCTCGCCCTCGCCGTCCTCACCTCCCTCGCCACCGCCGTCTCCCACACCCGAGCGGCCCCCCTCATCTACTCCCGCCGCCACCCCCGCCCCACCCCCGCCGACCCCACCACCCCGTACCCGCAACAGCGCGCGGACGACAAGCGCCTGGCGGCGTAGGCAGCAGGGGGCACCCGCCCCACGACCTCACATGTCGCCGGGCCGGGGTGCGGCCGGGGCGCCGTCGACGTCCATGCACAGGGAGATCGGCGAGCCCCCCTTTCCGCCGGCGCGGCGCAGCTCCGCGTGGACCAAGCCGCTGGGCAGGCGGGTGAAGACGGGCGGCCGGCTGCTGTCGGCCTTGAAACGGCGGGCCGTTTCGGTCACCTGGGCGCGCTGGGCTTCGGTGAGGTCAGCCTCGGGGATGACGCGCGAGGTGCCGTTGACGGCGTTCACCAGGAGCTGGGTCTGGCTCGTGGCCTTCGCGTTGAGCCGGATCCACGAACCGTCGGCGAAGGTGAGACGCAGATCGGGATAGGCGCCCGAGTACGGCATGACCTCGGCGGTGGTGACCGTGGAACGCGGCGTCGACCAGAGGACTTCGGCGGCGTCCGGGCTCTTCGGCCCGTAACCGAGGACGTACACGGTCCGGTCGGTGACCGCGAGATCCGTGGCGAGGTGCTCCACGCGGTCCGGGTCCAGCTCCCAGGGCACGGTACGCGCGAGAGTGCCGCGCTCGGCCCACATCACCGGGAAGTCCTCGACCTCGTTCTCGGGCTCACGCGATTCACTCGGATCGCGCGGCTCCCGCGGGTCGCTACCCACCCCCGACGGGCCGCCCAGATTGACGATCGCCCCGACCACGGTGGGGACCCAGCGCAGGAGCCCGTTGACCGCCCGCTGCCCGCGCTGTTCACCCGTGTCCAGCACCGCGAACTCCGGCTGCCCCGGCCAGTCCTCCTCCGCCTGCAACTCCCGCTCGATGTCCCGCCGGTCGGCACCCCGGAACGACCGCCGCCCCTCGACCAGCGGGGCCACGCCCGTCGCGAACTCGACCGGCCACCGCATCTGCAGCACCTCACCGGGCGCCGGCTGCCACGTCATTCCCTGTGCCCCACTCGGTTGCCCCACTCAGTGATCGGTCGCGGACTGATGAAAGCGGTTCCCCAGATGTACAGCCTCGCCGATGTGCTGCGGTATCGACCACACCTTCGGGGCGATCTTGAGGCCCGCGTCGATGTTCCGGCCGAGGTTGGTCAGCGGGTCGACGGCGAATCGGCTCTCCTTGGCGATGACGTTCCACCCCTTGGTGCCGAGAAGCTGCCCCTTGGCGATGTTGTTCTCCGCCACCATGGCCAGACGCCCCTTCAGCCCGGTCGCGCTGAGCCCCTCCACGCCCTTCTTCCCCCACAGCGCGATGTTCTTGAACTTCACGCCGCCGGAGACGACCTCGTCCGCCTTCCCGACCCAGTTGATGCCCTCCGTCGCGCCCTTGGTGATGGCCGAGCCCACCTTGTAGGCCCTGCCGAGCTGCACCGCGCGCTCCGCCGCCGTCACCCCCTTGACGGCCGTCGACGCGCCCTTGGTGAACGCCGTCAGCCCCGGAATCGCGCCGAGTGCGTCGAAGCCGATGCTCATCCAGCTCACGTCGGCGCCGGCGGCCTTGGCGACCAGGTGCGTGACCAGCGCCAAGGCACTCGTCGCCACGGCCAGCCCGGCGAAAATCGCGCCGATGGGCTCGAAGGGCAGCGTCAGGATGGCGAGCATCCCGAGGATGCCGCTGAGGTCGCTGAGGAGGTCGCCGATGAGTTTGATGAGGTCGGCGTGGTCCTTGACCCATTGGACGGTGTCGTTCCAGGCGTCTTCGATGCCGTGGACCATGCGGCTGAACAGGCCGGGTTTGTCGGGGGCGATGTCGCCGGCTTTGTCGAGGTCGTGGCTGATGGCGTTGGCGGCGTTGGTGAAGCGGTTGTGGAGTTCTTCGGCGCGGTGGCGTACGCCGTCCAGGGCGTTGTTGGCGTCGGTGACGGCCTGCTGTTTCTTCTTGGCCTCGGCTGCGGCGTGCGGGTCCGGGTCGGGGGACGCCTCGGGTTGCGGGTGCGGGGCGCCGTCGTCCGGCGGGATGCCGGCGGCGGTTTTGGCGTGGTCGAGGGTGCCTTGTTTGGTGGCGGCTTCGCGTTCGAGTGCGTCGGCTTCGTCCTGGAAGCCGTGGAGTTGGTCGGCCCAGCGGCCCAGTGCGCTGGAGGCGCGGCCGAAGGAGTCGTGTGCCTTCTTGATCAGCGGGGTGACGTCGCTGTCGATGTGGGAGATGAAGGCTTTGGCGGCCTCGCCCTTCCAGTAGCCGCAGTCCAGCCGGTCCAGCTCGGAGA
>NZ_FONG01000004.1 GCF_900112845.1 Actinacidiphila alni | reverse complement strand
AGCACCGGCGGTTCCACCGGCGGCAGTTCGGGCTGCACCGCCACCTGGCACACCGACAACCAGTGGGACACCGGCTTCACCGCCTCCGTGACCGTCGCCAACTCCGGTACGGACGCGACCAAGAGCTGGAAGGTGACCTGGACCTGGCCGAACGGCCAGCAGGAGACCAGCGGCTGGAACGCGGACATCCACCAGACCGGGTCCGCCGTCACCGCGAGCAGCCTCTCCTACAACGGGGCGCTCGCCCCGGCCGCCTCGACCTCCTTCGGCTTCCAGGGAACCTCCAGCGGCACTCTGACCCCGCCCGCATTGACCTGCACCGCTTCCTGACCGGTACGCCGCGGGAGGTACGGACCGACCCGGCGCACACCCGACCGGCGGGCCCCACCACGGGGTCCGCCGGTCGGCGTTCACCGGGGCGCCGCCGGCCGTTCGAATTGGTGCCGTGCAGACCTCTATGCATACCGACTGGTCGGTACTAGCCTCTGGCCACACCTTCGGGGCCGAGCCGCATCGTGCCCCCGACGGACGCCGCGGTGCGCCTTGCCGTGTCACTCCACCTGCCACTCCACCCGGTTTCCGAGCACCTCCAGGAGGAGCCGTATGTCCGCGACCCCGACGCCGTTCCACGCCGACAGACCCGGGCCCGACGCACCGGCCGCGGGCGCGCCCACCGCGCTCCGCCGGCTGTACCGCCGCGACCTGGCCGAGTACCCGGCCACCGGCCGGCGTATGGGGTATCTGGCGATCGTGGTGATCACCACGATCGTGCTCTACTACATGCTCTACATCCAGTACGCGGTCGCGACGTCGATCATCACGCACTTCGGCATGACCTACCGCTACTTCGTCTGGGTCTCGGTGATCGGCAACGCGGTCGGCGCCTTCGCCTCGCTCGTCGCCGGGCTCGCCGACCGCTGGGGCCGCGCCAATCTGGTGGTCTACGGGCTGCTGATCGCCTCGCTGCTGGTCTTCCTCGGCCTGCCGAACGCCGGCGGCAAGACCATGTATCTGGTGCTCTTCGCCCTGGTCAGCTTTATCGAGGGCATCGTGCTCGTGGCCACACCCGCACTGATCAGGGACTTCTCCCCGCAGGTCGGCCGGGCCACCGCGATGGGCGCCTGGACGATGGGGCCGGTGATCGGCAGCCTCGTGGTCACCACCGTCACCAGCAACACCCTCGACACCGCCAGTTGGCAGGACGAGCTGCGCTACAGCGGGATCGCCGGCCTGGTCGTCTTCGTGATCGCGATCGTCGCACTGCGCGAACTGTCCCCGGCGTTGCGGGACCAGATCATGGTGACCCTGCGGGACCGCGCGCTGGTCGAGGCGCGCGCCAAGGGCATCGACCCGCAGGCCGCCCGGCGCGGCGAGTGGCGGCAGATGCTGCGGCTGGACGTCGTCGGTTCGGCGCTGGCGATCTCGCTCTTCCTGCTGCTGTACTTCGCGGCGGTCGGCAACTTCGTGGTCTACTTCGCCACCACCTTCGGCTACTCCGAGCAGCGCGCCAACGCGGTCGCGAACTGGTACTGGGCGGCCAACGCCATCGCCCTGGTGGTGATCGGCCTGGTCTCCGACCGGCTGAAGGTGCGCAAACCGTTCATGATCGTGGGCGCCGTCGGCTCCATCGTGATGACCGCGATCTTCGCCTCCCGCGCCACCCACCCGACCACCGACTACTACACCTTCGCCTGGCTCTTCATCGGCATCGGCGTCTTCAGCGGTGTCGCCTACGGACCGTGGATGGCGAGCTTCACCGAGACCGTCGAGAAGCACAATCCTGCGGCCACCGCGACGGGCCTGGCCGTATGGGGCTGGACGATCCGGATCGTGGTCGCGGTGTCCGCGGCCTTCATCCCGGTGCTCGTCACCTCCGTGACCCCGCTGGTCGACCACGGCACCGAGGTCACCGCCGCCCAGCGGCAGGCCGCGCCGGCGCTGGCCATCGTCAACGCGCATCCGCAGGTCTTCGCGGAGCTGGGCAAGTACCCGCCCGGCAAGGCGCCCGCCGATGTCACCGCGAAAGCCGTGCAGGAGGTCGGTCCCGCCGATCTCGCCGTGGTGCAGAAGGCGCAGCCGCAGCTCGCGGTGCTCACCAAGTACGGCAGCAAGGTGCAGAAGGCCGCGCACGACGGGCCCGGCCAGTGGCGCGACTGGTGGTGGATCTGTGTCGGCGGGCAGGTGCTCTTCCTGCCGTTCGTCTTCGTGATGGCCGGCCGTTGGAGTCCCAAGCGGGCCAAGGAGGACGCCGAACAGCACCAGGCCGCGGTGGACCGCGAGTTGGCGGCGCTCGGCGCGGAACGGGCCTGAGCCGTACGGCGTGTGCGAACCCGCCCGATTCCGACGGGGGCTGGGTCCTGGGGCCCGCCGCGGTGCCACGGCGCCGCGGCGGTCCCCGCCGCCGTCACGCCCGTGACCTCGTGTGAACGGTGCGGCTGTGGTGCGGCTGTGCGATTCGGCGGACCCGGCCGCCCGTGAGGGCTACAGTCCGATCATGAGCGAACGTCCGTTTGAGGCTCTGGGGTTGAGTGCCGACGCGGACCGGGCCTATCCATTGCTGGTGGCCACGCGAGGAGTGGCCAATGGGGAGTTGGCCCGGCAGATGGGGGTGTCGAGGGAGCAGGCGGAGGATGCCTGCGGGGAGCTGGCCGGACGCGGTCTTGCCAGGCAGGGGCGGGACGGCCGGTGGTATCCGGTGCCACCGCAGAGCACACTGCTGCCGCTGGTGGCGCGCGCCCAGGAACAGCTGCGCCGCGGCCGGGAGTTGCTCGACCGGCTGGGGGTGGAGTATCAGCGCGTGCACGAGGGGCACCGCGCCGAGGAGATCGTCCGGGTGGTCGAGGGGCAGGCCGCGATCGCCCGCTGGGCCGAGCAGTTGCACGCCTCGGCCGCCTCGGACCTGATGGCCTTCGTCCGTACCGACAAAGACGGTGCCGGTGGTGCCGGCGGGGACGCGCTCGCCGATCCGCTGGCGTGCGGCCGCGCGACCGCGCCCGGGGTGCGGCGCCGGGTGGTCTTCGAGCGGGCGGGGTTCGAGTCGATGAATCTGGAGTCGCCCGCCGCGCTGGCCGCGCTCGATCCGCCCGGCGCGCGGCAGCAGGCGTACGTCCGGGTCACCGACCGGCTGCCGGTCCGCCTGTGCGTCGCCGACCGTTCGCTGGCGCTGCTGCCGCTGCCCGCCGACGGGCGGCCGCCGGACCCGGTGATGCTGGTGATCCGGCCGAGCGGACTGCTGGACGCGCTGGTCGCGCTCTTCGAGTCGGTGTGGGCGGGCGGGGTGCCGGTCGGCCGGCTCGACGCTTCGTCGCCGCCGGTCCGCACCGATGCCGGTGGCCCGCGCAGCGTGTTGCAGTCGCGGATCCTGGCGATGCTGGTGAGCGGCAGTACGGACGCGGCGATGGCCCGCGCCCTGGGTGTCGCGGTGCGGACGGTGCAGCGGCACATCGCCGCGATGCAGCGCGACGCGGGCGTGGACAACCGGATCAGGCTGGTGTGGCACGCCGCCCGGCACGGCTGGCTGGACGACGGCTATGAAGCCCGTGAGGTTGTACCGTCCGATTGACGTGAACGCGACGTGGAGTATTGGTGTGCGTGGTGTCAGGTATCCGACAATGACTTCGGGTTCCAGTGGTGCGTGTGTGGCACAGGTATACGCCAGCGGTCCGATCGGTCCGCAACCGGCCACGACCAGGTCATGGCCCGGTCCCCTCCGGCATCACGGAGTCACGCCTTGCACATACTTCCCAGACGAAGAGGAGGACGGCGCGCCGCCACCGCGGTAGCCGCTCTCGCGTCGGCCACCATCGCACTCCTCGGCCTCCAGATCCCCACCGCGACAACGTCGTCAGCCGCTCCCTCGTCCCGGACCGACGTCGTACGGCAGTGCTCGGACGCCAAGCCCGGCCAGTTCCGGTGCTTCGCGCTGCGCCGTACCGATGTCACCGCGCGCAAGGGCATCCAGCCGCTCGCCACCACCCCGGACGGCTTCGGCGCGAGCGACCTGCAGAGCGCGTACAACCTGCCGGCCGACGGCGGCGCGGGTCAGACCGTCGCCATCGTCGACGCCTACGACGACCCCAACGCCGAGGCCGACCTGGCCGTGTACCGGGCGCAGTACGGCCTGCCCGAGTGCACCACCGCCAACGGCTGCTTCAGCAAGGTCGACCAGCGCGGCGGCACCGACTACCCGACGCCCGACCCCGACTGGGCGGGCGAGATATCCCTCGACGTCGACATGGTGTCGGCCGCGGCCCCCAACGCCCACATCCTGCTCGTCGAGGCCGACTCGGCGAACTTCGAGGACCTGGGCGCCGCGGTGGACCAGGCGGTCGCGCTCGGTGCGAAGTATGTGTCCAACTCCTACGGCACCGGCTACAGCAGCACGCCGGGCAGCGGTGAGGACCCGTCCGAGACCACCAGCATGGACCCGTACTACAACCACCCGGGCGTCGCGGTGGTCGCCTCCTCCGGCGACGACGGCTACGGCGTCAGCTACCCGGCGGCGTCGCAGTACGTGACCTCCGTCGGCGGCACCGCGCTGGTCAAGGACACCGGCACCAGCCGCGGTTGGACCGAGTCCGTATGGAACAACGCCTACGGCGGCCCGGGTTCGGGCTGCTCGGTCTACGAGCCGAAGCCGGCCTTCCAGACCAACACCTTCTGCGACAAGCGGGCCGTCGCCGACGTCTCGGCGGTCGCCGACCCGGTGACCGGCGTCTCGGTCTACCAGACCTACGGCGGCAGCGGCTGGGCGGTCTACGGCGGCACCAGCGCCTCGTCCCCGCTGATCGCGGGCACCTACGCGGCGGCCGGCACCCCCGAGGCCGGCACGTACCCCAACGCCTACCCGTACGCGCAGCCCGGTGCGTTCAACGACGTCACCGAGGGCGACAACGGCACCTGCTCGCCCGACCCGCTGTGCACCGCGGGCCCCGGCTTCGACGGCCCGACGGGCCTGGGCACCCCCAACGGCCTGGCCGCCTTCCGCAGCGGACCGCACGGCGTGCTCACCGGCAAGGTCACCGACAGCGCCACCGGATCGCCGATCGCCGGCGCCAAGGTGACCGCGGGCGACTACAGCGCCACCGCCGACGCCAGCGGCGGCTACAAGCTGGACGTGCCGCCCGGCAGTTACGACCTGACGGCCTCGGCCTACGGCTACTCCAGCAAGACCGCGACCGCGGACCTGGCCGACGGCGCGACCGTCACCACCTCCTTCGCGCTGGACGCCGTACCCACCCACACCGTCAGCGGCAAGGTCACCGACGGCTCGGGCCACGGCTGGCCGCTGTACGCCAAGATCACCGCGGACGGCGTCCCCGGCGGACCGGTCTTCTCCGACCCGGCCACCGGTGACTTCTCCCTGACCCTCCCGCAGGGCAGCACCTACGCCCTGCACGTCAGCGCCAACTACCCCGGCTACAAGACCGTCGACAAGAACGTCACGGTCGGCACCGCCGACCAGACCGCCAATGTCTCGGTGCCCGTCGACCCGTCCTCCGACCAGGCGCCCGGCTACGCCGTCCACCTGACCGGCAGCAGCGAGGCGTTCACCTCCACCACGGGACCGCCGACCGGCTGGTCGGTGACCAACGCCGACGGCACCACCGGCGGCTGGGTCTTCAACGACCCGGGCGCGCGCGGCAACCGGACCGGCGGCAGCGGCGGCTTCGCCAACATCGACAGCGACAACATCGGTTCCGGCAAGAGCCAGGACAGCTCGCTGCTGTCCCCGTCCTACGACCTGACCGACGTCGCCGCCCCGGTGCTCGGCTTCGACACCGACTACAAGGAGTTCTCCAACTCCACCGCCGACGTGGACGTCTCCGCCGACGGCGGCACGACCTGGACCACCATCTGGCACAAGACCACCACCTCGGTGGCCGGTCCCGCGCACGTCGAACTCCCGCTGAGCGACTACGCGGGCAAGAGCGACGTCCGGCTGCGCTTCCACTACTCGGGCACCTGGGCCTACTGGTGGCAGCTGGACAACGTCTTCGTCGGCACCCGCACCTACGACCCGGTCAGCGGCGGTCTGATCGTCGGCAACGTGACGGACGGCAACACCAAGGCGGGCGTCAACGGCGCCACCGTCACCAGCACCGACGCGCCCGACGACCACACCACCACCAAGGCCACCCCGGACGACCCGAACCTGGGCGACGGCTTCTACTGGGAGTTCTCGCACCTGACCGGCAAGCACCCGGTGTCGGCCGCCGCGTCCAAGTACACCGCCGCCTCCGCGACGGTCAACATCCCGCGCGACGGCGTCGCCTCGCACGACTTCGTGCTCAAGGCGGGCCAGATCAAGGTCACCCCGGCGACCATCAGCAAGACCGTCGGATGGGGCAAGAGCGCCAGCCAGGTCGTCACGGTGAAGAACACCGGCAAGGCGGTGGCCACCGTCAACCTCGGCGAGACCCCGGGCGGAGCCGTCCTGCAGAAGTCCGGCGGCGCCCCGCTCAACCTCGTCAAGGGCCACTACTCGCCGCTGTCGCTGACCGCGCACGGCGCGAAGAAGGGCACCGCCTCGGCGGCCGGCAAGGCCACCACCGACGCCGCCGCCAACGCCCAGGGCGCGGCGGGCGACGCCTGGCAGACCATCCCCGACCTGCCCGTGGCCACCGGTGACAACGCGGTGAGCGTGTACAACGGGACGGTCTACTCGGCGTTCGGCTTCACCGGCGTCAACGACACCAGCGACCTGTACGCGTACAGCGCGGACAGCGGTGCCTGGACCAAGCTCGCCTCCGCGGCCGACACCCGCGAGGCCCCGGCCCACGGTGTGATCAACGGCAAGATCTACGCGGCCGGCGGCTGGGGCGCCAGCGGCAGCCCGGACGCCAAGCTGGAGATCTACGACATCGCGTCCAACACCTGGAGCACCGGCGCCAACTCGCCCAAGCCGTACGCCGGCGCGGGCAGTGCGGTGCTCAACGGCAAGCTGTACTCGGTCGGCGGCTGCACCGCCACCGCGTGCGGCACCACCGACGTCACCTACTACGACCCCGCCTCCGACAGCTGGGCCAACGCCGCCGCCTACCCGGAGGACGTGGCCTGGGAGTCCTGCGGCGCCATCGCGGGCAAGCTCTACTGCTCCGGCGGCACCACCGACGCGGGCAGCCTGAAGCACGCGTACGTCTACGACCCCGCCGCCGACGCCTGGTCCCCGATCGCGGACCAGCCGACCGACGCCTGGGGCGCGGCGTACACCTCCGCCAACGGCCTGCTGCTGGTCAAGGGCGGTGCCATCAACGCCGGTGCCGCGCTGACCAACCAGACCTGGGCCTACCAGCCCACCGACAACACCTGGACCGCGCTGCCCAACGCCAACGCCTCGCTCTACCGGGGCAGCGGCGGCACCGGCTTCTACTCGGTCGGCGGTCTGGCCGGCCAGACGCCGGCCAAGAACGCGGAAGTGCTGCCCGGCTACGACCAGCCCGACGTCACCGACGTCACCTGGCTGTCGGAGAGCACCGACACGCTCACCCTGCAGCCCGGCGCCAGCGCCACGGTGACCGTCACCCTGGACGCGAACGTTCCCGAGATCACCCAGCCCGGGACGTACTCGGCCTCGATCGGCTTCACCAGCGACACCCCGTACGGCATCAGCCCGATCGCGGTCGCGCTGACGGTCAAGCCCCCGGCCACCTGGGGCAAGATCACCGGCACGGTCAGCGGTGGCGGCGCGCCGCTGGCCGGGGCCACCGTCCAGATCAACACCTGGGCGACGCACTACACGCTCAAGACCGGCCAGGACGGTACGTACGCCCTGTGGCTGGACGTCCGCAACAATCCGCTCCAGCTCATCGTGGCCAAGGACGGCTGGCAGCCGACCGTGACCACCGTGAAGATCACCAAGGGAGGGACCACGACCAGTAACTTCACGCTGCTGAAGGACTGATCGGGCCTCCCGCGCGCCACGCGCCCCCGTCGCCGGTGCACCACCGGCGGCGGGGGCGCCCCGTTGGCGGGGGTGCTCAGCCGGTCAGGCCGGTGACGCGCAGCGTCAGATTGAGCCGGCCGGCGGCCAGCCCCGTCGCCGGATCACCGGTGCCGGGCCGCACCTTGGGCACACCGTGGTACGCGAAGCGCGACGGGCCGCCGAAGACGAAGAGGTCGCCGGAGGCCAACTCCACGTCCGTGTACGGCTTTCCGCGCGTCTCGGTGTTGCCGAAGCGGAAGACGCAGGTGTCGCCGATGCTCAACGACACCACGGGCGCCGAGGACTTCTCGTCCTTGTCCTGGTGCATGCCCATCGTGGCGCCCTCGCCGTAGTGATTGATCAGCACCGTGTCCGGCGCGTAGGCCGCGCCCGCCGCCTCGTCCTCGTACGCGTCGGCCAGCGCGCGGCGGCCCAACTCGCTCAGCACGTCGGGGAATTCGGCGACCCGGGCGCCGTTCACGTCGTGCGCGATCCGGGAGTACGCGTACGGCCGCCAGTGCCAGCCCAGGCACATCGTCTGCACCGACATCACACCGCCGCGCGGCAGCCGGGTGTGCCGCATCGGCACCGGGCCGCGCGCCCACGCGCGGCACGCCGTCACCAACTCCCGCTGCTCGTCGAGGGAGAGCCAGCCCGGGACATGCACCGCGCCGGGCGCGGGGTGCGAACGCGGCCGGGGGATCAGGGCGTTCACGCGGCCCTGCCGAGACCGTCGAGTTCGGCCGTCAGCAGGCGTTCCGCGGTGTCCGCGTCACCGGCGACCACCGCGCCGACCAGCGCCTCGTGGCCCCGCGGGTCCGCCGGATGCGGGCGCCCGCGCAGCTCGGCGGCGCGCAGCGCGGGCGCGAACTCGGCGAAGAGACCGGTGAGCACGGGATTGCCGGCGGCGGCCACCAGCGCGCTGTGCAGGGCGAGATGGGCATCGACGCAGACGGGTCCGCCGGGAGAGGTCTCGGGGCCGGGACCCGCCGCCGACTGCGCGGGCCGCGGTACGGGGGTCTCCAGGACGGCGGCTTCCAGGATCGGGGTTTCCAGGACGGCGGTCCCCGGTACGGCCGCCGCCGGGATCTGCCGGGCGAGCGCGGCCCTGAGCGCGGTGATGTCCTGCTCGGTGCGGCGCCGGGCAGCCATCCGTACGGCCCGCGCCTCCAGCAGGGCGCGGACCTCGTGCACATCGGCGGTGGCGGCCCTGCCCAGCCGGACCGACCACTCCTCGACGGGCTCGGCCGCGATGACGAACACCCCGGCGCCCTGCCGGGTCCGCAGCATCCCGGCACCCGCCAGCGCGCGGACCGCCTCCCGGACCGTGGACCGGCCGACCCCGAGCGACGCGGCGAGCGCCGTCTCGCCGGGCAGCCGGGCGCCCACCGGCCAGCGGCCGGCCGCGATCCGCTCGCGCAGGTGCTGCGCGGCCTGTTCGACCAGTGGACTGGGGCGCGGCGTACCGACCGTCACGGCGTCTCACCTCTCAGATCCTCTGAGGAGTCGTCCCATGATCAGTTTACGCGGCACGCCCCGGCGGGCGACCCGGGCGGACCCGCGGTTCCGGGCGGACCCGCCGGTCCGGCCGTCAGGGCTTGTAGATCTTGCCCGGCTCGGGCTTGGCGGGCGCCAGCAGCTCGGGCACGGTCACCAGCGTGTACCCCTGCGCCCGCAGCGAGTCGATGATCCCCGGCACCGCGGGCACCGTCCCCTTGTAGAGGTCGTGCAGCAGGATGATCCCGTCCCGGTGCGCGTCCTTCATGATCCGCTTGTGGATCAGCGCCGAGTCGGTGGTGGCGTAGTCGCTCGCGGTGTCGTTCCACAGCACCAGCGACAGGCCCAGCTCCTTGCAGACCTTGGCCACCGTCTTGTTGGTCCTGCCCTGCGGCGGGCGCATCAGCGTCGGCCGGGTGCCGGCCAGCTTCTCGACGGAAGTGTCCACCCGCTCCAGCTCGGTACGGATCTCGGCCGGCTTGAGGTCGGTCAGCCGGCGGTGCGTCCAGGTGTGGTTGCCCAGCACACCGCGCTCGCCCATCTCCTTGACCAGCTGCGGGTACTTGTCCACGTGGTTGTGGCCCAGCAGGAAGAAGGTGACCCGCACCTTCTTCTCGTCGAGGACCTTCAGCAGCGCGGGCGTGTGCTCGCTGGGCCCGGCGTCGAAGGTCAGCGCGATGCACTTGGCCTTGCGGCAGTCCACGGCCCCGGCGGGCAGCGCGGCGGACGCGGCACCCTTCTTGTCCGCCGCCTTCACCGCGGCGTTCCGCGCGCTGCGCGGGGACTGCGTGTCGTAGGTGGTGCAGCCGCTCAGCGCGAGCGCCAGCGTCACGGCGGCCACCGCCGCCCCGGCGCACCCGCGTCGTATCGCCGATGGCTGTGCGGGCATGGCGGGTCCTCCGGAGGTCCGTACGGGAGCTGTGCGTCCGCTCTGCGGTGCCTGAGCGAACAGGTGATCACCGTACACACCTGCTATACACGCCTTGTATACCGGGGGGTCCTCCGCTGTTCGGATTCACCCGTCGATCGGATTCACGCGGAGGGCCGGACCGGGGTGAGGCTCGCCCGGGTCACGCCGTCGCCGCAGTGCGCGCACACCGGTTCCACGGCGACCCGCTCGCCGCAGGTGTGCCGGAATTCCACCGCGGGCCGCTCCACGGCCCACTTGTCGCCCCACTGGAGCAGCGCGAGCATCGCCGGGAACAGCTCGTGGCCCGCCTGTGTGAGGTGGTACTCGAAGCGCGGCGGGTGCTCGCTGTACTGGCGGCGCTCCACGACGCCCGCCGCCTCCAGCTTGCGCAGCCGGTCGGCCAGGATGTCGCGGGACGCCCCGGTGTAGCCCGCGATCCGCGCGAAGCGGTGCACCCCGTAGGCCATCTCGCGGACCGCGAGCAGCGACCAGCGCTCGCCGACGACCTCCAGCGCCGCGGCGAGCGAGCAGGGCCGTACGCCGACCGGCTGGTCGGCCATCGCGCGCAGCGGGACGCCGCCGCCGGCTCCCGTGTCCGCCGCCGTCCGGGTCCCCGCGCCCGCTCCCGCTGTCACGTTCGTGTCCATGGCCACAGCGTAGACCGGTCTGTTGTCTTCTCCTACTCACTGCTGCTAGCGTCCGTGGAGTCGGTAGGAAATCACAACACACTCACCGGCGGTCCGCTTCACCACCACACCCCGAGGGACGACATGACCATCCCCGAGCCGGCCACCGAGGACGCGGCACCGCAGGCCGCGCCGCCACCGGAACAGGACCCCGCCGCCCGGCGGCGCGCACTGCGGGTGCTGGCGCTCGGCAGCTTCGGTGTCTTCGTGGTCTTCCTGGACACCACGATCGTCAATGTCGCCTTCGAGACGATCAGCCACAGCTTCCACACCACGACCGGCGACCTGTCCTGGGTGCTCAACGCCTACAGCCTGGTCTTCGCCGCGATGCTCATCCCCGCCGGACGGCTGGCCGACCGCTACGGCCGCAAGCGGATCTTCCTGACCGGGCTCGGCGGCTTCGCGGTGATGAGCGCGCTGTGCGGCGCCGCGCCGCACGCGGGCGTCCTGATCGCCGGCCGCGCGCTGCAAGCGGTCTTCGCGGCACTGACCGTACCGACCTCGCTCGCGCTGATCCTGCCGGAATTCCCGCCCGCCAAGCGGCACGTCGCGGTCGGCACCTGGGGCGCGATGGGCGCCGCCGCGGCCGCGCTCGGCCCCACGCTGGGCGCACTGCTCACCCAATACGCGTCCTGGCGCTGGATCTTCCTGGTCAACGTGCCGATCTGCGCCGCGATCATCGCGCTCGGACTGCCGCTGCTGCGCGAGTCCCGCGACCCGAACGCCGACGGCCTGCCCGACCCCGCGGGCATCGTGCTGATCGCCGCCATGCCCGCGCTGCTGAGCCTGGCCATCATCGAGGGCCCGGACTGGGGCTGGTCCGACCCGCGGGTGATCGGCGCCTTCGTGCTGTCGGCGGCCCTGCTGCCGGTCTTCCTGTGGCGGTCGGCCGCCGCCGCCCGGCCGGTGATGGACCTGGCACTGTTCAAGGTCCGGCAGTTCCGGCTGGTCAACGCCGCTTCGCTGCTGTTCTCCGCGGCCTTCTACGGCATGCTGCTCAGCAACATCATCTTCCTGCAGACGGTGTGGGGTTACTCGGTGCTGCGGGCCGCGCTCGCCACCGTCCCCAGCCCGGTCGTGGTGACGCTGGTGGCCCGCAGGTCGAGCCGGCTCGCCGCCGCGATCGGCGCCCGGCCCGTCCTGCTGGCCGGCGCCGTGCTGTGGGCGGCCGGCGCGACCACGTACGCGCTGAGCACCACCGCGTCGCCGCACTGGCTCGCGCACTGGTTGCCCGCCAGCCTGCTGATCGGCCTCGGTATCGGGCTGACGCTGCCCGTCCAGTCCGGCGCCGCCGTCGAGGCGCTGCCGCCCGCCCGTTTCGCGGTCGGCTCCGCCGTCAACGCCAGCTTCCGGCAGCTCGGCGCGGTCCTCGGCATCAGCCTCTTCGTCGCCGTCCTCGGCACACCGGGACCCGGCGGCGTGCTCGACGGCTTCCACCGCACCTGGTGGGTCTTCGCCGTCCTCGGCCTGGTCAGCGCCACCTTGCTGTACGCGCCGCGACTGGGGCGTACGACCGAGGCGCCGGACGGGACCGCCGTCTGAGGCGACCGGTCAGCGCGCGCCCTTGGCGGCGAGGGTGTCAAGCAGCCGGGTCAGCGAGCCGCCGAGCCCCCAGCGCTCCGCCAGGGCCTCCAGCACCTCGGGGTCGGCGGGCTCGGCCGGCAGCGCCGGGTCGAAGGCGGGCAGCGGGACATCGGCGGCGACCGCGACGACCTTGGGCGCCACGTTCAGATAGTCGGCGGACTCGACGATGCCGCGCCGCCGGGCCGGGGTGAGCTTGGACATCGGGTCCGCCGCGGCGGCCCGCACCCCGGCCAGGTCGCCGTACTCGCCGATCAGCTGCGCGGCGGTCTTCTCGCCGATGCCCTTGACCCCCGGCAGCCCGTCGCTCGGGTCGCCGCGCAGCGCCGCGAAGTCCGCGTACTGATCGGCGCGCACGCCGTAGCGGTCCTGGATCGCCGCGCCGTCGACGACGTCGCAGTCGCCGACGCCCTTGCGCGGGTAGAGCACCCGCACCTCCCGCGCGTCGTCGACCAGTTGGAACAGGTCGCGGTCGCCGGTGACGATCGTGACCGGGACGCGGGACGCGGTGGCCAGGGTGCCGATGACGTCGTCCGCCTCGTAACCGGCCACGCCGACCCGGGTGATGCCGATCGCGTCGAGCACGGCCTCGATCACCGGCACCTGCGGGGAGAGGGTGTCGGGCACCTCCTCGACGCCCTCGGTGTCCTCGACCACGCGGTGCGCTTTGTACGACGGGATCAGATCGACCCGCCACTGCGGGCGCCAGTCCGCGTCCATGCACGCCACCAGCGCGGTGGGGGAGTGGTCGGCGACCAGCCGGGAGATGAAGTCCAGCAGCCCGCGCACCGCGTTCACCGGTGTGCCGTCCGGTGCCTTCACCGATTCGGGCACGCCGAAGTAGGCGCGGAAGTACAGGCTCGCGGTGTCGAGCAGGAGCAGTTTGCCGCCGGGCGTCTGGTCAGTCACGGCGTCAGCATGGCACGGGGGTCCGACAGCGCGTCGTACGGCGGCGCGGTGATTCGTCGTACGGTGGGCCGGTGGAACAGGGACGTGACGTCGTGCGCAGGGTGGTCTCGCTGGTGCCGTCGCTGACCGAGGCGGTCGCGGTCACCGCCCCGGAGCTGCTGGCCGGCGCCACCGACTGGTGCACCCACCCGGCGGACCTCGACGTCGTACGGATCGGCGGCACCAAGAATCCCGACGTCCCCGCGATCGTGGCGCTCGCCCCCGATCTGGTGATCGCCAACGAGGAGGAGAACCGCCCGCAGGACCTGGCCGCGCTGCGGGCGGCGGGCGTGCGCGTCCTGGTCACCGACATCCGCACCCTGCCGCAGGCGCTCACCGAACTGGAGCGGGTCCTGGTCGACGGCTGCGGGCTGGCCCGCCCCGGCTGGCTGGACGCCGCCGGTGCGGCCTGGCACGGCCTCGCCGCCGGTCTCGACGTGACCGCCGTCGTACCGATCTGGCGGCGGCCCTGGATGGTGCTCGGCCGCGACACCTTCGCCGGCGACCTGCTGGCCCGGCTCGGCGTCCGCAACGCGTACGCCGGGCACGCCGAGCGCTACCCGCGGATCCCGGTCGAGGAGCTGCGCGCGGCCGGCGCCGGCCTTGTGGTACTGCCCGACGAGCCGTACGTCTTCACCGCCGAGGACGGCCCCGAGTCCTTCCCCGGGCTGCCCGCCGCGCTGCTCAGCGGACGCCATCTCACGTGGTACGGGCCGTCGTTGGTGGAGGCGCCCGCCGTGCTGGGCGCGGCGCTGCGGGCGGCGCGTACGTACTGAGGGCGCGGGCCGAACCGTACGGGCCCGGCGCCGGCTCAGCCGGTCGGTGCCGCAAGCAGCCGGCCGCTCACCGTGCCGCGCAGGGTGCCCGCGCCCGCGGCCAGCCAGGCCGCGACCAGCAGCGCGTAGAGTCCGACCGCCAGCCAGCCGAGCGCGTCAAGACCGGTGTGCCGGGCCAGGCTCGCCGCGCCGGTCACACAGGTGCCGACGGGGAAGGTGAAGGCCCACCAGGTCATCGCGAAGGGCATCCCGCGCCGGGCCGCCCGCACCACCAGGGCGAGCGCCACCGCCAGCCACAGCAGCGCGAAACCGGTCACCGGCACCCCGTAGAGCACCGCGAAGCCGCGCAGCGCCGCGTCGTACGGTGCGGGCACCGTGCCGGGCGCGGCGTCCGCGGTCTGGCCGACCGCCGTCGTGGACTGCCCGAGCGGGCCCAGTACCAGGAACAGCGTCGGCGTCAGCGCGAGCGGCAGCGGACCGCGGCGCATCAGCCGCGACCACACCAGCGGCAGCATGATCAGCGTCGCCAGCAGGCTCAGCCCGAACATCGCGTAGCAGCCGAGCAGCAGAGCTTCCCTGGCCTGCCCGGCGCCCTCCGGCAGATGCGGGATCAGGGCGGGTCCTGTCGCCGCGGCGACCATCGGCGCCACGACCGGCAGCAGCCACACCGGCGACGCGTCGTCCAGCCCGATCCGGTGCTCGGCCACCATCAGATACGGCACCGCCGCCGCGACCAGCAGCGCTGTCACCGTGCCCGCCGTCCACAGCGCGGCGTCCACCGTGACGGCCGCGCGCTCCCCGAGCACCGGCGGCCCCACCAGCAGCGTGCCCGCGCCGACGGCGAGCAGCGCCATCGGCAGGCAGCCGTAGAAGGAGGCCACCGCCGGGTCGCGCAGATGGCGCCGCGCCTGGTCGGTGTGGAACGCCCAGTGCGCGGCCCGTACGGTCAGCACCGCGACCAGCAGCGCCGCCGACAGCGCCCACACCACTGTGCACGCGTCCCGCAGCCACCGCCGGTCGCCCGGCAGCGCCACCCCGGCGTTCGCCACGATCGCGGTCCCCATCACCGTGGCGTACCAGTTCGGCCCGACGTGCCGCGCCCTCGGCATCCGGGGGCGTACCTGCGAAAACGGCTGTGCGACAGGAAGAGTGGCCATACCCCGACGATCCGCCTCCCGGCCCCGCCCCGGTAGAGCCCGGCCGGCTATGAGGGCATAACGTGGACTTATGACCCCCAGCGCACCCGAGACCCACCCCGCGGACCCCGCGGACCCCGCCGAGCCGACGCCGCGAGCCGCCGTCGCGTCGCCGTTGGCGCGGCGGGTGCCGGACCTCGCCGCGATGGAACTGCTGCTCGCCGTGGCGCGGCTGGGCAGCCTGGGGCGGGCCGCGCGGGAGTTGGGGATCAGCCAGCCCGCGGCGAGCGGGCGGATGCGGGCGCTGGAGCGGCAGCTCGGCGTGGCACTGGTGCGCAGGTCACCGGGCGGCTCGCGGCTCACCGACGAGGGGGCGCTGGTCAGCGAGTGGGCGCGGAAGGTGCTGGAGGCGGCCGAGGCGTTCGACGCGGGCGCGCGGGCACTGCGCGGCCGGCGGGACTCGCGGCTGCGCGTCGCGGCCAGCATGACCGTGGCCGAATATCTGCTGCCCGGCTGGCTGATCGCACTGCACGGCAGCCTCCCGGGCACCGCGGTGTCGCTGGCCGCGGGCAACTCGGTCACCGTCGCCCGGCAGGTCGTCGCGGGCGGCGCCGACCTGGGCTTCGTCGAGGGCGTGGACGTACCGGCGGGGCTCGACGCCGCGGTCATCGCGCACGACCTGCTGCTGGTCGTGGTCGCCCCCGGCCACCCGTGGGCCCGCCGCCGCAAAGCGCTGACCGCGGACGAACTCGCCGCCACCCCGCTCGTCCTGCGCGAACCGGGCTCCGGCACCCGGCAGGTGCTCGACGCGGCGCTCGCCGGCCACGGCGGCCCCGCCGTACCGCTGCTGGAACTGGCCTCGACCACCGCGGTGAAGGCCGCCACCGTCAGCGGCGCCGGCCCCGCGGTGCTCAGCGAACTGGCCGTCGTGGAGGAGCTGGCCGCCCGCCGCCTGGTCCGGGTGCCCGTCACCGGCCTCGACCTCGGCCGGTCGCTGCGCGCGGTGTGGGCGGCCGGCCACCGCCCGGCGGGCCCGGCCCGCGACCTGCTGACCCTCACCCGCCGGGCACCGCGCCCCGGCACCTCCCGGACCGTGAAAGGCGGGACGGCACGGGTGTGACCGGGCTGTGACCGACGCCCTTACGGGATTCTCATGCGAGGGCCATAGGGTGACCGCCGTGACGACGACGACCCCGCCCGGCTGGTATCCAGAACCCGGGCACACAGGCAACGGCCCGGCCATGGAACGCTGGTGGGACGGGAGTACGTGGACGGAGTACACCAGGACGGCGCCTGTCGCCGCGGACGCCCCGCCGCCCTACCCGGGCTATCCGCAGCAGCCGGCGTATCCCGGTGACGTGCTCGCGGGCGGACCGGGCGGTGGCGGCCGGCGGACCGGCGCGGTGGTCATCGCGATCGTGGCCGCGCTCGTCCTGATCGGCGGCGTGGTCGCCGGCATCCTCGTCCTGGGCAAGGACGACAACAAGGACAAGTCCGCGTCGCCGACGCCCAGCGCGACCAGCCCCGGACGCCGCCAGGCACCGGCGCCGCAGCCCTCCGACCCCGGGCAGCAGTCGCCCGACCCCGACTCGCCCGACGGCTCGCAGGGCCCCGACGGCGGCAGCGGCGGCAAGGCCGTCGACGGCTACGACGGCATCAGCCTCCCGGTGCTCAGCGGCTGGACCGGCAACTCGGGCGACAACGGCATCGGCGCCAGCGTCGTCACCGGCGGCTACCCCTGCCCCGGCGACGCCAGCAAGGACTGCGTGCGCGGCGGCGTCTTCGCCCAGCCCGCCGAGGCGCTCAAGCTCACCGCCACCAGCGCGGAGGCCGCCGCCAAGCAGGACATCGCGCCGAACGCGGCCGACTCGTACAGCACCGACATCTACGGCGCCACGACGTCGCACCAGCAGTTGGAGTCGAAGCCGGTCACGGTCGCGGGCAAGCAGGGCTACATGGTGCGGTGGAAGGTCGTCACGAAATCCGGCACCAGCGGCTATGTGGAGTCGCTCGCCTTCCCCTCGCCGCGCGACCCCAAGAACATCGCGGTGGTCCGCTTCGGCTTCGACGTCGGCGGCAACGCGCCCGGTCTCAACGTCATGGACCAGATCACGCAGGGCATCAAGGCGGACAGCAGCGGCGGCAGCAGCACCGGCGGCACCGGAGTCTGACAGCTTCGCCGGTACGTCTGTGTGCGGGAGGGCGACACCCCACGGGGTGTCGCCCTCCCGCACGGAAGACGGCGGCTACAGGAACGTCTTGCCCTCGCCCCGGTACGTCGGCACCGTCGCCGTCACCCGGTCGCCCTCGACCAGCTGCAACTCGGCGAAGCGCTCGCACAGTTCACCGGCCTTCGCGTGCCGGAACCACACCTTGTCGCCGATCAGCAGATCGTCCGCGGCCGACCCCAGCAGCGGCGTCTGCACCTCGCCAGGACCCTCCTGCGGGTCGTAGCGCAGGCCCTCGGGCAGATACGGCACCGGCAGCCGGTCGGGACCTGCGGCGCCCGACGCGGGGTAGCCGCCGCCGAGCACCGTCACCACGCCGACCCCCGGCCTGCGCACCACCGGCTGCGCGAAGAGCGCGGCCGGACGCCCGTGGAAGGACGTGTAGTTGTCGAACAGCCGCGGCACATAGAGCCCGGAGCCCGCCGCGATCTCGGTGACCGCGTCCTCGGCGGCCGTGCTCTGCACACTGCCGGTGCCACCGCCGTTGACGAATTCCAGCTCGGGCGCGACCGCCCGCACCGCGCGGACCGCCTCCGCCCGCCGCGCCGCCAGCTCCTTGCGGGCCGCCGCCTGCATCAGCCGTATGGCGCGGGACCGCAGCGGCCGGCCCGCGACCGCGTCGCCGACCCCGGCCACATGCCCCTCGTACGCCATGATCCCGGCCAGCCGGAAACCCGGCCGGGCGCTGATCGTCCGGGCCAGCGCCGCCATCCGCCCCGGGTCGTGCAACGGTGACCGCAGGGCGCCGATCCGCAGCCGGCCGCCCAACTTCCGCAGACTGGTGTCCAGTTCGAGACAGACCCGGACGGTCTCAGCGCCACCGCCGCGGGACGCGTCGATGAGGTCGAGCTGCGCGACGTCGTCCACCATCACCGTGACGGCCGCGGCCAGCTTGGGATCGGCGGCCAGTTCCGCGAAGCCGTCGCGGTCCGCCGACGGGTACGCCAGCAGCACGTCGGTGAAGCCCGCGCGGGCCAGCCACAGCGACTCGGCGAGCGTGAAGGACATCACGCCCTCGAAGCCGTCGCGGGCCAGCACCCGTTCCAGCAGCGCCCGGCAGCGCACCGACTTGGACGCGACGCGGATCGGTTTGCCGCCCGCGCGGCGCACCAGATCCGCCGCGTTGGCGTCGAAGGCGTCCAGGTCCACGATCGCCACGGGGGCGTCCAGATGAGCGGTGGCCCGGTCGTAACGGGCCCGGTCGGCAGCGCGATCTGACATGTCGGGCAGCTTGCCAGACCGGGGCTACCGCGCGGTAGGGGCGCGGGCTCCCGGACACCGGTACGGCCGGATGTACCCGCCCGGCGGACGGCCGCGGCGCCCACGGGCGCGGGAGGGCCCGGCAACCCCGTAGAGTGACGCGCACGCCGTGAGGACATGTCACAAGGGGGCGCCGGTGAGCACTGGAGTGGACAACGGAGGAGGCTCCACGTCCCCGTCGTCCTCTTCGGGCCCCGCGTCGCACCACCCCGACCCCGGAGGACCCGTACCGGCCGCCGCGCCGCTCCGGACGCCGCATCAGGCACAGCAGCCGGCACCGGACCAGGCGCAGCGCCCGGCACCGGATCAGGCACAGTCCTCCGCGCCGCCGGCGCCCCCGGTGAGCCTGGCGCCCACCGCCTTCCCGATCGTCCCCCCGCCGCCAACGGAGGCGCCGCAACCGGGATGGCCCGGGGGACCGCCCGGACAGCCGGGACCGTACGGCGACGGACGGGCCGCGCCGCAGGGGGCGCCGCGCGGCCGCAGGGCCCGGGCCTGGGCCGCGGTCTGCCTCGTCCTCGGCGTCGGACTGATCGGCGGAGCCGTCGCCGGCAGCGCGATCAACCACAAGCCGCGTACGGTGCCGCCGCCGGTGAACGGCAGCGTCGAGGCGTTCGCCGCCGTCCGTCAGGTGTGGCGCAACACGCCCGTCGACGCACTGTTCCCGCCGACAGTGTCCGCGAAGGGCGCGGGCCCCGGCGGGGCCGACCGTACGTGGAGCCGGATCGGTGTCGCCGCGCCCGCCGGCTGCACCGCCGCGTTCGACCCGCTGCTCCAGCAGGTGCTCGCCCCCGTCGGCTGCGGCAAGCTGCTGCGCGCCACGTACGTGGACAGCACCTCGACCACGGTCACCACCGTCGGCCTGCTGGTCACCGCGGCCGAGTCGCCCACGATGCGCGGGCTCAGCAGCCGGTGGAGTTCCCAGCACCTCGGCGACCGCACGGACCTGCTGCCCCGCCCGGTGGCCTTCCCCGGCACGGTCGCCGCCTCCTTCGGCGCCCGGCAGCGCGGCAGTTGGGACGTGCAGGTCGCGGCCGACCTGCCCTTCGTCGTCTACGCCGTGACGGGATTCGCCGACGGCCGCGCCG
This sequence comes from Actinacidiphila alni, assembly GCF_900112845.1. Classification (GTDB taxonomy): domain Bacteria; phylum Actinomycetota; class Actinomycetes; order Streptomycetales; family Streptomycetaceae; genus Actinacidiphila; species Actinacidiphila alni. The sequence continues at coordinate 401,119 of NZ_FONG01000004.1, read as the reverse complement.
TCGACCCGCAGGCCGCCGACAAGGCCACCAAGCCCGGCGCCACCAGCGTCCCCGCCCAGGCCGGCCTCGGTTACGACGCGACCGGTCTCGCCTCCGCCGTCGACGACCGGCTGCACGCCGCGGTCACCACCCTGCTCCGCCCCTCGGGCGGCACGACCCCCGCCCGCACGGGAGCGCCCCGATGAGCCGCCGCCGTCCCGCAGACCGTTCCGAACACCGCCCCGAGCACTGCTCCGGCGGCGGCCCGGCACGCCAGTCCGACGGCGGTCCCGCACACCGTTGCGACTGCCGCCCGGTCCGCCGTCCCGACGGCAGTTCCGCAAGCCGTCCCGGCCACAGGCCCGAACACCGCCTCCTCCGCCGGGTGTTCTGCGCCCTCGCCGCCGGCGCCGCGCTGCTCGCGGTCGGCGCGCAGCCCGCCGCGGCCGACGCGGTGCGCAACGCCGACTGGGCGCTGACCGCGCTGCACGCCGAGAGCGCGTGGCGCACCAGCCAGGGCGCCGGGGTGACGGTCGCGGTGCTCGACACCGGGGTGGACGCGACGCACCCCGACCTGACCGGGCAGGTGCTCAAGGGCAAGGACATGATCGGCTTCGGCGCCGGGCCGGGCGACCGCTACTGGGCCAAGCACGGCACGGGAATGGCCGCGATCATCGCCGGGCACGGCCACGGCTACGCCGACGGCTCCGGCGTCATGGGCCTCGCGCCCAAGGCGAAGATCCTGCCGGTCCGGGTGATCCTGGAGGACAAGGACCCCAAGCGGGCCAAGGCCCGCAGCGACCGAGGCAACGCGCTGCCCGACGGCATCCGCTGGGCCGTCGACCACGGCGCCGACGTCATCAACCTCTCGCTCGGCGACGACAGCGCCACCGCCGCGCCGGTCGCCGCCGAGGACGAGGCGATCCGGTACGCGCTCGGCAAGGGCGTCGTCGTGGTCGCCTCCGCGGGCAACGGCGGCGAGGAGGCCGACCGTTCGTCCTACCCGGCCGCGTACCCCGGGGTGATCGCGGTCGCCGCCGTGGACCGCGACGGGCAGCACGCGGGCTTCTCCACCCGCCGCTGGTACGCCTCGGTCTCCGCCCCCGGCGTCGACGTGGTGATCGCCGACCCGGACCGTACGTACTACGAAGGCTGGGGCACCAGCGCCGCGTCCGCGTACGTCTCGGGCGCCGCCGCGCTGATCCGCTCCGCCGACCCGAAGCTGAGCCCGGCCCAGGTCAAGCAGGTGCTGGAGCGGACCACCAGGGACCGGCCGGCCGGCGGGCGCAGCGACGAGATGGGCACCGGCCTGATCGACCCGGTCGCGGCCCTGAAGGCCGCGGCGAAGCTGAAGGCGCAGCCCGCGGTGCCCGCCGCGGCCGGCTACCCGCACCGCTACTTCGGCCCGGGACCCGTCCCGCCGGCCGACCCGCCCGCGCCCTCGCGCGTCCTGGGCGACGGTGTCGCCACCACCTTCGCCGTCATCGGCGCGGCCCTGGTGCTGGCCGCCGCGCTGCTGTGGTTCCGGCCCGGCCGCGGCCCGCGGCCCGCACGCGGCCCCGCGGCGGACGGCGGATAGGGTTCCGGGGTGGCGCTGAAGAACATCCCGGACCCCGGTTTCTCCGACGACGACGGCTCGGCCGACGCGGCCCTGACCGCCGCGCTCGCCGACTACGCCAAGGACGCGGGCACGGAACCGGCCGTCATCGAGGCGCTGCACGGCGCCCGGCTGCTGGTACCGGTGGTCGCGGTGCTCGGCGAGGCCGAGACCGGCGAGGACGGGCTGCGCCGCGAGAAGTCCAGCGACATGGCGGTGCCCACGATCCAGGCACCGGACGGCCGCCGCGCGCTGCCCGCCTTCACCTCGGTGGCGGCACTGGCCCGCTGGCGGCCGGACGCCCGGCCGGTCGCCGTACCGCTGCCGCAGGCATTGCAGGCGCTCGCGCACGAGCGGGCCGACACCCTGCTGATCGACCTCGCGGGGCCCGTCACGTACGAGCTGACCGGCCCGGCGCTGCGCGCCGCCGCGCTCGGTCCCGGCCGCGCCGACCCGGTCGCGGACCCGGCGGTGCGCGAGGCGCTGCGGGCCGCGGTGGCCGCGGAGCCGGGCGTCGTACGCGCCCACCTCACCGCGGGCACCGGCGGCGACGGCACGCTCGGCCTGGTACTGGCGCCGGACGCCGACGTCCGCGAGACCGGCCGGCGGATCGCCGCGGCGCTGGCCGCCGACGAGGTACTGCGAGTCGGCCTCGTGCGCGGCCTCGACCTGGCGCTGCTGCCGCCGGACGCCCGGCTGCCGGGCGAGCCGCTCTTCGCCCGCTGACGGCGTCGGCCGGTCCCGGGAACGTCATCGGACGCATAGAGCGCATATGACAAGAAGTCGTGCTATATGCCCCAAGATGTGACTTCTGTTCCATGAGCCCACAATGGCGAGTGCAGGCTGTGCTCGTCACAAGGGAGGCCCGATGGACAAGCGAACAGTCACCTGTGAATTCCTCGGCACGCTGCTGCTGGTCTTCTTCGCCGTGGGAGCCGCCGTGCTGTCCGGCGAGTACATCGGCACCCTGGGCATCGCGCTGGCCTTCGGTTTCGTGCTGCTCGCGCTCGCGTACACCTTCGGCCCGATCTCCGGCTGCCATGTGAACCCGGCGGTCACGCTGGGCATGCTGGTCGCCCGCCGGATCAATGTGCGGACCGCGGTGGAGTACTGGATCGCGCAGTTCGTCGGCGCCATCGTCGGTGCCGCGCTGCTGCTGCTGGTCGCCAAGCAGGTGCCCGGACTCAAGACGCACGGCGCCTTCGGCACCAACGGCTACGGCTACCGGTCCGCGGTCGGCATCAACATCGCCGGCGCGTTCATCGCCGAGGTGATCCTGACCTTCCTGCTGGTCTTCGTGGTGCTCGCGGTCACGCACAGGATCGCGGTGGTCGGCTTCGACGGCCTGCCCATCGGTCTGGCGCTGGCCGTCATCCACCTGGTCGGCATCCCGCTGACCGGCACCTCGGTGAACCCGGCCCGCAGCCTGGGCCCGGCGCTCTTCGCGGGCAGCCCGGCGCTCTCGCAGCTCTGGCTGTTCATCGTTGCGCCGCTGATCGGCGGCGCGCTCGCGGCACTGGTGCACCAGGTGACCCACCCGGCGCTGGCCGCGGTCAAGGCCGCCAGGGCCGCGGCGGTGGACGCGGCCCTGGCCGAGGAGGCCACGGAGGACGGGACGGCCTGAGCCGCCGGCCGGTCCGAGGCGTCCTAAGCGTCGGTACGGCCCGAAGCGTCAGTACGGTCCGAGGCGTCCGTACGGCCCGGACCGTCAGACGTAGACGGGACCGGTGAACTTCTCGCCGGGCCCCTGGCCGGGCTCGTCCGGCACGATCGACGCCTCGCGGAAGGCGAGCTGGAGCGACTTGAGCCCGTCCCGCAGCGGCGCGGCGTGGAAGGAGCTGATCTCGGTGGCGCTCGCGGTCACCAGACCGGCCAGCGCCTGGATCAGCTTGCGGGCCTCGTCGAGGTCCTTGTGCTGCGGCCCCTCCTCGGCGAGCCCCAGATTCACCGCGGCGGCGCTCATCAGATGAACGGCGACCGTGGTGATCACCTCGACCGCCGGCACGTCCGCGATGTCACGGGTGAGACTGTCGAAGTCGGGGGTCTGCTCGCTGCGACCGGTGCCCGGGGCGGATGCGGTGCTGTCACTCATGCCGCACACGATATGCCCCGTCCGGCCGATTACGGGCTTCGGTCGGGCTTTGGTATGCTGGAAGCACGACCGGCCGGACACGCGTGTGCTCATGTGCGTTCACGTACAGGACATGTGAGTGACCCGGCCATCAAGTGGAGGCTCCGATCTCCCACCTGGTCGGCCCTCCGGCCGACGGGTCACCGGTCAGACGGTATCGGGTCAGCAGTGCCCCGGACACCGTCCGATGCGCCCCGCGGAATAACGCGGCGGTGCTCCCCGGTTGTGAGGAGCCCCGCCTGTGTGCCGTACGGGGCGTTTTTTGCGCTCCTGGTACGGGGTCGGGTGACCAGAAGAAGACTCAAGCGCGGCTGTCGGCCAGTCAGTCGCGTGGTGCAACCGAGGAGGCCCCATCAGCGCCGAGCCCCGCATCAACGACCGGATTCGCGTTCCCGAGGTTCGACTTGTCGGTCCCAGCGGCGAGCAGGTCGGCATCGTGCCGCTTGCGAAGGCCCTGGAGCTTGCGCAGGAGTACGACCTCGACCTGGTCGAGGTCGCGGCGACCGCCCGTCCGCCCGTGTGCAAGCTCATGGACTACGGGAAGTTCAAGTACGAGTCGGCCATGAAGGCCCGTGAGGCGCGCAAGAACCAGGCGCACACGGTCATCAAGGAGATGAAGCTCCGGCCGAAGATCGACCCGCACGACTACGACACCAAAAAGGGTCACGTCGTCCGGTTCCTCAAGCAGGGTGACAAGGTCAAGATCACGATCATGTTCCGTGGTCGCGAGCAGTCCCGGCCCGAGCTGGGCTACCGGCTGCTCCAGCGGCTCGCGGAGGACGTCCAGGAGCTGGGGTTCATCGAGTCGAACCCGAAGCAGGACGGCCGCAACATGATCATGGTCCTCGGTCCGCACAAGAAGAAGACCGAGGCGATGGCCGAGGCCCGCGAGGCGCAGGCCGCCCGCAAGGCCGGCCGCTCCGGTGAGGCACCGGCGGACGACGCCGACAGCGCGGACAGCGCCATCGATGACGCCGCCGCCGTTCAGAGCGAGGCCCAGGCCCAGGCCGACGCCTGAGACGAGAACGACCCCGGAGCCTCCGGCTCCGGGTGGTAATGCAGGACTGACGCTCTCCGTGCGCCCAGCGGCGGACGGGAGGGCCAGCGACGAGGAGACTACGGCGCCATGCCGAAGAACAAGACGCACAGCGGTGCGAGCAAGCGCTTCAAGATCAGCGGCTCCGGCAAGGTGCTGCGTGAGCGCGCCGGTATCCGCCACTACCTGGAGCACAAGCCGAGCTCGAAGACGCGCTCCCTGAGCGGCACCGTTGAGGTCGCCAAGTCCGACGCCAAGAAGATCAAGAAGCTTCTCGGCAAGTGACGGCCGCGCCCCCTCGGGGGCGCATCGTCCCGGACCGGGACCCCCATCGTTTCCGGATCGCGTGAGTTCCCCCGCGGTCCCCTAGAAGGAGTCATCAAGTGGCACGCGTCAAGCGGGCAGTCAACGCCCAGAAGAAGCGCCGGGCAATCCTCGAGCAGGCCAGCGGCTACCGCGGCCAGCGTTCGCGCCTGTACCGCAAGGCCAAGGAGCAGGTCACCCACTCCCTGGTCTACAACTACAACGACCGCAAGAAGCGCAAGGGCGACTTCCGTCAGCTGTGGATCCAGCGGATCAACGCCGCTGCCCGCGCCAACGGCATCACCTACAACCGCTTCATCCAGGGCCTGAAGGCCGCCAACGTCGAGGTCGACCGCAAGATCCTCGCCGAACTGGCGGTCAACGACGCGAACGCGTTCGCGGCGCTGGTCGAGGTCGCGCAGAAGGCGCTGCCCTCCGACGTGAACGCGCCCAAGGCGGCCTGATCCAGGCACGCCGCGCCGACACGGTACGGATCCGGGCCCGCGGGTGGTTTCCTCCCCTGCGGGCCTGTTCCATGCCCGGCGCCCGACGTCACGACCCCCGCGGCCGCCGGCCCCACCCCGTACCCCGGAAGGCGGAACACCCATGCCAGCCCCCGAGCTGACCTCGTTGCGGTCGACGCGTGTCACCGCCGCGCACCGGCTGGCCAAGCGCAGCTTCCGCGGCAAGGAACGCCGCTTCCTCGCCGAGGGGCCGCAGGCCGTACGGGAGGCCATCGCGCACCCCGGCGGCGACACCGGCCGCACCTTGGTCGAGCTGTACGCCACCCCCGAGGCCGCCGAACGGCACGCCGACATCGTGGCCGCCGCCCGCGGCGCCGGCGCGCCCGTGCTGACCGCGACCCCCGAGGTGATGGCGGAGATCTCCGACACCGTCACCCCGCAGGGCCTGGTCGGGGTCTGCCGCTTCCTCGACTCGCCGTTCGAGGAGATCCTGCGCGCCCGGCCCCGGCTGGTCGCCGTCCTCGCCCACGTCCGCGACCCCGGCAACGCCGGTACGGTGCTGCGCTGCGCCGACGCGGCAGGCGCCGACGCGGTGGTGCTCACCGACGCGTCCGTCGACCCGTACAACCCCAAGGCCGTCCGCGCCTCCGCCGGCAGCCTGTTCCATCTGCCGGTCGCCGTCGGCGTGCCCGTCACCGCCGCCGTCAGCGGGCTGCGGGCCGCGGGGGTGCGGGTCGTCGCCGCGGACGGCGCGGGGGAGCGGGACCTGGACGCCGAACTGGACGAGGGCACCATGAACGGCCCCACCGCCTGGATCTTCGGCAACGAGGCATGGGGACTGCCGGCGGAGACCCGCGCACTGGCCGACGAAGTGGTGCGCGTTCCGATCCACGGCCGCGCCGAGAGCCTCAACCTCGCCACGGCCGCCGCCGTCTGCCTCTACGCCTCCGCCCGCGCGCAGCGCGCGCCCGGAGGGTGCCGCAGCGTCACATCCACCTAGTAGGGTGGCGGCCCGGGGGCCCTGAAAGGGGAGTGGCGGGGATGGATGTGACGGTGCCGGAGGACGAGGCGCGCAGCGCCGTTCTGGGCCGGACCGCGGCCGGTGCGCGGCAGCCCGCGGCCACCGGACCCGGCCCCGCCGGGCGCGGCGGTCACCCGCCCGCGGCGCTTCGGCCCGCCGCGGAACCGCCGGTCACCGGCGCCCACGACCTGATCGGCCTCGACCCCGACGACCTCCCCGACGGCCTGGTGATCGCCGACGAACGCGGCCGGGTCATCTGCTTCAACTCCGCCGCCGCCCGGATCACCGCGCTGCGCCCCGGCGACGTGCTCGGCGCCCCCGTCGAACGCGCCCTGCCACTTGAGGACCTCGAAGGCCGCCGCTGGTGGACGGTCACCGACCCCTACGGCGGCCTCGCCATCCGGGTCGGCCAGCCGGAACGCAATCTGCTGCTGCCCGGCGGCCGTGAGGTGCTGGTCTCCGCCCGCTACGTACGCGACCACCCCACCGGTCCCGTGCGCCGGCTGGTGGTCTCGCTGCGCGGCACCGAGGCCCGCCGCCGTACCGAACGCAGCCACGCCGAGCTGATCGCCACCGTCGCCCACGAACTGCGCTCGCCGCTCACCTCGGTCAAGGGCTTCACCGCCACGCTGCTCGCCAAATGGGAACGCTTCACCGACGACCAGAAGAAACTGATGCTGGAGACCGTCGACGCCGACGCCAACCGGGTCACCCGGCTGATCGCCGAACTGCTCGACATCTCCCGGATCGACTCCGGCCGCCTGGAGGTGCGCCGCCAGCCGGTGGACATCGCCGCCGCCGTGCAGCGGCACGTGGACGGCCAGGTCGCGGCCGGACAGCGGCCCGACCGGTTCAGCGTGCAGGTCGTCCAGCCGCTGCCCGCGCTGTGGGCCGACCCCGACAAGGTCGACCAGGTGCTCGGCAATCTGCTGGAAAACGCGGTGCGGCACGGCGAGGGGACTGTCACCATCGACGTAGCGCCCTCGTACACTCCGCAGGAGCGGAGCTGCACCGGCACGGCTGTGACCGTGAGCGACGAGGGCCCCGGCATTCCGGAGGAGTCGATGGGCCGCGTATTCACCCGCTTCTGGCGGGGCAGCAAGCGCGGCGGCACCGGGCTCGGCCTGTACATCGTCAAGGGCATCGTCGAGGCGCACGGCGGCACCATCGCGGTCGGCCGCGCCCCCGGCGGCGGCGCCCAGTTCCGATTTATCCTGCCCGTCGGGGCACCCGCTTTCATGGCCTGACCGGCCACGCGGGCAGCGGCAGCGCCGGAGGCACCGTCCCCGGCGGGCCGGAAGCACCCCCCGACGGGCGTGATCAGGCCGTCCACGCGGCGCCGGTAGAATCGGACCCCGGTATGTGTCCGGTCGGGCAGGGCTTTCCGGCTCCGGGCGATGTCGCCACCCCACAGGTGGTGTCCCGCCCCGAGCGCACCGAAGGAGAACCCGCCCCGGGTAGGCGCCCCACCACCATCCACTGCGGAACGGGAAGAGATGTCGGCACCGAACAAGTCGTACGACCCTGTGGAGGTCGAGGCGTTGAAGCCGGAGGAGATCGAGCGGATGCGGGACGCGGCGCTGGCCGCCATCGCCGCGGCCGGCGACCTCGACGCGCTCGCCCACGTCAAGACCGCGCACACCGGCGGCGCCTCGCCGCTCGCGCTCGCCAACCGCGAGATCGGCGCGCTGCCGCCGCAGGCCAAGGCCGAGGCGGGCAAGCGGGTCGGCCAGGCCCGCGGCGCGGTCAACAAGGCGCTGGCCGGCCGGCAGGCCGAGCTGGAGGCCGAGCGCGACGCGCGCGTGCTGGTTGAGGAGGCGGTGGACGTCACGCTGCCCCACGACCGCCGCCCGGCCGGCGCCCGGCACCCGCTGACCACGCTCTCCGAGCGCATCGAGGACATCTTCGTGGCCATGGGCTACGAGGTGGCCGAGGGCCCCGAGGTGGAGAGCGAGTGGTTCAACTTCGACGCGCTCAACATCTCCGTCGACAACCCGGTCCGCAGCGAGCAGGACACCTTCTTCGTCCAGGGCGCCGACGGCACCGAGGACAGCGGGGTGGTGCTGCGCACCCACACCTCCGGGGTGCAGATCCGCTCCCTGCTGGACCGCGAGCCGCCGGTCTACGTGATCGCGCCCGGCCGCGTCTACCGCTCCGACGAGCTGGACGCCACCCACACCCCGGTCTTCATGCAGGTCGAGCTGCTGGCCGTGGACGAGGGCCTGACGATGGCCGATCTCAAGGGCACCCTCGACCACATGGTCGTGTCGCTGTTCGGCGAGGGCATGAAGACCCGGCTGCGGCCCAACCACTTCCCGTTCACCGAGCCGTCCGCCGAGATGGACATGGTCTGCTACGTCTGCCGCGGCGACTCGGTGGGCAATCCGGACCGCCCCTGCCGCACCTGCTCTTCCGAGGGCTGGATCGAGCTGGGCGGCTGCGGCATGGTCAACCCCAAGGTGCTGGTGGCCTGCGGTGTCGACCCGCGCAAGTACAGCGGTTTCGCCTTCGGCTTCGGCATCGAGCGGATGCTGATGTTCCGCCACAGCGTCGAGGACATGCGAGACATCGTCGAGGGTGATGTGCGCTTCACCCTTCCGTTCGGGATGGAGATCTGATGCGGGCCCCGCTTTCTTGGCTGCGGGAGTACGTCGAACTGCCCGCCGGTGAGACCGGCCGCGACGTCCAGGCCAAGCTCATTTCCGCAGGACTCGAGGTCGAGACCGTCGAGCAGCTCGGCGCCGGGCTCAAGGGCCCGCTCGTCGTCGGCAAGGTGCTGACCATCGAGGAGCTGGAGGGCTTCAAGAAGCCGATCCGCTTCTGCACCGTCGACGTCGGCGACGCCAACGGCACCGGCGAGCCGCAGGAGATCGTCTGCGGCGCCCGCAATTTCGCGGTCGGCGACAAGGTCGTCGTCGTGCTGCCCGGCGCGGTGCTGCCCGGTGACTTCCAGATCGCCGCCCGCAAGACGTACGGCAAGACCTCGCACGGCATGATCTGCTCCGGCGAGGAGCTGGGCATGGGCGACGACGGCAGCCACGGCATCATCGTGCTGCCGCCCGAGCACGAGGCGGGCACCGACGCGATCGAGCTGCTGGAACTGGTCGACGAGGTGCTGGACATCGCCGTCACCCCGGACCGCGGCTACGCGCTGTCGCTGCGCGGTGTCGCCCGCGAGGCGGCCATCGCCTACGGCGTCTCGCTGCGCGACCCGGCACTGATCGACGTACCCGCGCCCAACGCCTTCGGCTACCCGGTCAAGGTCGCCGACCCGGTCGGCTGCGACCGCTTCACCGCCCGTACGGTCACCGGGCTCGACCCGGAGGCGCGCTCGCCGATCTGGCTGCAGCGCCGGCTGCAGAAGGTCGGCATGCGGCCGATCTCGCTGGCCGTGGACATCACCAACTACGTGATGTTCGAGCTGGGCCAGCCGCTGCACGCCTACGACCGCTCGCGGCTCGACGGACCGATCGGGGTGCGCCGCGCGCTGCCCGGCGAGAAGCTCACCACACTGGACGACGTGGAGCGCACGCTCGACCCCGAGGACCTGGTGATCACCGACAACTCCGGGGCGATCGGCCTGGCCGGTGTGATGGGCGGCGCGAACACCGAGATCGCCGCGCCCGCCACCGACCCGGAGACCGGTGCCGTCAGCGGCACCACCGAGATCGTCATCGAGGCCGCGCACTTCGCGCCGGTCGCGATCGCCCGCGCCGCGCGCCGCCACAAGCTCGCCTCCGAGGCGTCCAAGCGGTTCGAGCGCGGCAGCGACCCGCTGGCCACCTCGGCCGCGGCCCAGCGCGCGGTGGATCTGCTGACCGGGCTCGCCGGCGGCACCGCCGACGCCGGGGTCACCGAGGTGGTCTCGCCGTCCGCGCCGCGCACGGTGTCGATGGCCGCCGACCACCCGGACCGCGTCGCGGGCACCGAGTACGGCCGCGAGACCGTGGTGCGCCGCCTCCAGGAGATCGGCTGCGACGTCTACGGCAGCGACGAGCTGATCGTCACCGTGCCGAGCTGGCGCCCCGACCTGGCCTTCCCCAACGACCTCGCGGAAGAGGTCATCCGCCTGGAGGGCTACGAGACTCTGCCGTCCACGCTGCCCCGGCCGCCGGCCGGCCGCGGCCTGACCGCCTCGCAGCGGCTGCGCCGCCGGGTCGGCCGGGCGCTGGCGGGCGCCGGATATGTGGAGGCGCCGAGCTACCCCTTCGTCGGCGCCGAGGTCTTCGACCACTTCGGCCTCGACGCGGACGACCCGCGGCGCCGTACGGTGATCGTCGCCAATCCGCTGTCCGACACCGAGCCGGGGCTGCGCACCACGCTGCTGCCCGGACTGCTTGCCACGCTGCGCCGCAACCTCGGGCGCGGCGCACACGACCTGGCGCTTTTCGAGACCGGCCTGGTCTTCCGGCCGACCGGCGACGAGACGGTGCCGCCGCGGCTGCCCGTCGACCGCCGGCCGACCGACGAGGAGATCGCCCGGCTCCAGGAGGCGCTGCCCGGCCAGCCCCGGCGGGTCGGCGTGGTGCTCTCCGGCGCGCGCGAGCGGGCCGGCTGGTGGGGCGCGGGCGCCCCGGCGACCTGGGCCGACGCGGTCGAGGCGGGCCGTACGGTGGCGCGTGAGGCCGGTGTCGAGCTGATCGTCCGCCAGGACCAGCACGCGCCGTACCACCCGGGCCGCTGCGCCGCGCTGTACGCGGTGGTGGACGGCGCCGAGACCCTGGTCGGCAACGCGGGCGAGCTGCACCCGCGGGTCACCAAGGCGCTCGGGCTGCCCGAGCGGACCTGTGCGATGGAGCTGGACCTTGACCAGGTCGAGCGGGCCGGCGGCGCCCGGCCGACCGGGCCGCGGGTGTCCACCTTCCCGGTGGCGACGCAGGACGTGGCGCTCGTCGTCGACACGGCGGTCCCGGCCGCCGACGTCGAACGCGCGCTGCGCGAGGGCGCGGGTGAACTCCTCGAATCGCTGCGGCTGTTCGACATCTTCACCGGCGAGCAGATCGGCGAGGGCCGCAAGTCCCTCGCCTACGCGCTCCGCTTCCGCGCCCCCGACCGCACCCTCACCGCGGACGAGACCACCGCGGCCCGCGAAGCGGCGGTAGCCGCCGCCCACGCCTCCACCGGCGCGGTGCTCCGCGGCGCCTGACGGGACGTCACGACGAGGGGCCGCCCCGGTGATGCCGGGGCGGCCCCTCGCGCGCATGGCGCGCTGTGCTTCCGTCCACGGCGGACAGCGCCGAACCGGCGTCGGCGCGCGGCCTGTTGGCGGATGGCGTGGGTGACCCGGGTGGTGTCGGTGCGCGCGGCCGACCGCCTACGGCCTGCGGGTGGGGCCCGCGCGGCATCGGCGGGTGCGGGGGAGTGCCGCGTCCAGGGCGGCTCGCGCGGCGCCGGCGGGTGCGGGAATACGTGACCTCGCGGCCGTGCGCGTCCTGCGGTGCGCACGCCCGGGGGTGTTGCGCGGAGGCGATCCGTATCGCGTTGCCTGCCTGCCTGCCTGCCTGCCTGCCGGGCGGGCCGCGCCGACGCCTGCCGGGCGCGTGGGGGCGGTCCGCGTTGTCGGATGTGCGGCGCGTGGCCGTCTTGTTGCGCGGCCGGGCGGGGGCGCAGCCCCGCCGCTTCTTGCTGCGGGTCGGAGACGTGCGGAAGTTGGGGGTTTCGTCGCTCTTTCGAGTGATTACCCCGGGCGATAGGCCATTTGTGCGCGGGGAGTGGCCAGAATCGGTCGCGATGCGGGAGCCGGGCATGCGGGGCGCGGTTCCGACGCTGCCGCGACCGCGGCTTTCCGGGGGAGCCGGGCGGATGATCCTCAAGCGGGCAGTTCAGGTGCTGCGCCGGGTGCCGTGGGTGCTGCTGCCCGCCGTGTGGGTGGCGGTGACGGGCACGCTGACCTGGCAGTTGTCCGAGGGCGCCGATGTGCTGCCCGCACTGGCGGTGACTCCGGCGCTGACCTGCGCGGCGGGCGCGCGGCGGCGCTGGGTGGTGGGCAGCGGGGTGGTGGCGCTCGCGGTGCTGGCCGCCGATCTCGCGGACGACTCGATCGACGGCGCCGGCCCGGTGCTGGGCGCCGCCGCGACGGTGCTCGCCGTGGTGGCCGCGGCGCTGTGCACGGCGGGCCGCCGTACGGTGCTCACCGCCGAGCTGGACCGTACGAAGGAGATCGCGACCGCCGCCCAGCAAGTGCTGCTCCGGCCGTTGCCGCGCCGGGCGGGCGGCTGGACGGTCGCGGGGGAGTACGTGTCGGCCAGCCGGGGCGCCCGGGTCGGCGGCGACTTCTACGAGGTGCTGGCGACGCCGTACGGGGTGCGCGCGGTCATCGGGGACGCCCGCGGCCACGGCCTGCCCGCCATCGGCATGGTCGCGGCCCTGCTCGGCAGCTTCCGCGAGGCCGCCCACCAGGAAGCGGAACCTGCGGACGTCCTGCGGCGGTTGGACGGGGCGCTGCGCCGCCATCTGCGGGAGCGGACCCAGGACGAGCACCCGGCGACGGCGGGCGCGGCCCCGCACGACCCGGTCGCCGAGGAGTTCGCCACCGTACAGATCGTGCAGCTCGCCGATGACGGCGCCGTCCAGGTGGTCACCTGCGGCCACCCGCAGCCGTATCTGCTCGGCGCGGCGGCCGGCCCGCTGCCGATCGGTGAACCGCTGCCACCGCTCGGCCTGTTCGACCCGTCCCGCACCCCGGTGCCGGCCGCCGCCGGCCAGGTGGCGCCGGGCGAGGGACTGGTGCTTTACACCGACGGGATGCAGGACGCCCGTGACGCCGACGGCACCTTCTTCCCGCTGGCGGAGGCGCTCACCGCGGTGGCCGGCGACCGTGCGGAGGCGCCGCTGTGCGGGCGGGCCGTCGCGGCCGGACTGCGCGACGCCGTGCTGCGGCACGCCGACGGCCGGCCCACCGACGACATGGCCCTGCTGGTCCTGGTGCGTGACGGCGTCCGCGCCGCCGTCCCGCCCCGCGCGGTCGCGCTCTCCGGAGTGCCGCGCCACTGAAGCGGTCCGACCCTGCTAAAAAGGATGAACTCCCCATATTTCTCATAGGGGAAATGCAGGCTGGCGCAGGGGAGCGCGAGCGAGCCGTACGGCTGCGCTCCCGGCGGACCGAGAGGGCGGCGGAATGGCGACAGCGACCGGACACAGGAGTGCCGCGTACGGCACGGCCGCGCCCTTCACCGGGACAGGCGGACTGCTGGCCGTCGTCGGCGCCGCGGGCCCCGACCGCACCGCGCTGCTGCTGGGCCTCGGCGACCGGCTGCGGCGGGGCACTGCCCGGCGGCGGGCGGCGCTGGTGCGGGCGCACGGCGCCTCGGCCCCCGATCCGTACGACCGGGTCGGCGAACTCCTCGACCTGACAGCCGTCCAGGCGGGCCTGCGGGTCGGCGCCGTACGGGTCGGCGAGGCGCTGACAGCGGCCGGTCTCACCCTCGCCGACCATCCCGACCCCGCCCGCCCCGGCACCCTCCCGCGCGGCGCCCGCTACGAACGCCTGCCCGCCGCCGACCAGTTGCTCCTCGCGACCGCCCTCGCCCTGATCCCCGGCCCCGGCCTCCTGCTGGTCGACACCGACACCGACACCGACACCGACACCGACACCGACACCGACACAGACGGGGACACCGGTGCGGACACCGCCGCCGCGGCGGACCCGCGCGTCTGGCGCGGCCTGCGCCGTATCGCCGCCACCGGCATCCCCGTCATCGCCACGGCGACGGACGCGACCCTTGCAGGCGACCACGCCGACCGCGTGGTGCTCCTGCCGCACACCGGGCCCTGACGCGCCGTCGTCCGGCGCGGAGAATCCTTCCCCGGCGCCGCGCCGATCGGATTACGGTGACCGTTATGGCCGGCGCCGGCGCGTACCGATGGCGCACCCGGGTGCGCGGACACCTCCCGTGGTTCCTGCTCGCCCTGGGAGTGGCGTGCAAGGGCGGCCGCGACTGCGGATCCCACGAGTGGTACCGCCACGACCGCGCCGTCGCCCGCTGCTACCACTGCGCGGTGGGCGAACGCCCGTGGCCCGCGGGCCACGGCACCTGAGCCGCCCCGCCGTCACCCCGCCGCCGGTGTGGCCGACAGGGCCGCGACCACCGCTGTGGTGAGGGCGTCGAGGCGGTGCCGGGGGAGGTCGTCGCGCATGACGGCCAGGTGCCAGTAGAGGGGGCCCGCCAGCAGATCGAGGGCGAGGCCGGGGTCGGTGGCGGCGGGGATCTCGCCGCGGGCGGCGGCCTGGCGTATGACGGCGGCGGCGACACCGCCCTGTGCGTCGCGCAGCGCGGTGCGCAGGGCGGCGGCGAGTTCGGGGCTGCGCGCCGCCTCGGCGAGCAGGTCGGGGATGATCTGCGCCGCCACCGGGTGCCGCAGCGCCCGCGCGCTCACCTCGAGCATGGCGCGTACGTCGCCGTGCAGGGTGCCGGTGTCCGGCACCGGCAGTCCGGCCGCCGCGATGTCGGACACGGTGTCCAGGACCAGCGGCAGCTTGGAGCGCCAGCGGCGGTAGACCGCGGCCTTGCCGACGCCCGCGCGCCGCGCGATGCCCTCCATGGACATCCGGCCGTAGCCGACCGCGGCCAGTTCGGCGAAGACGGCCGCCCTGATCGACTCGGTGACGTCCTCGCGCAGCACGGCGGCGCCCGCGGGGGCGCGGCGGGGCGTGGACGGGCGCGGCTCGGGGTCGGTCATGGGGGTGATCCTAACCCGACGAGGCGACGGAACGGTTGCGTTCCATCCTTCGGCTGCTCTACCGTCGAGCAGGACGACGAGACGGTCCCGTTCCGTCGTCAAAGTGCACCCTCGATCACGATCCGCCGTCCGAAGGCAGCCGCCCATGTCCGTCGCATCCGCCGCCCCACCGGTCCGGCCACCGGCCCGCTCTCCCGCGCCCGCCATGGACCGCCCGGTGCCGCCCGCCGTGCTCGCCGCAGCCCACGGTCTGACCGTCTGCGGCGCCCGCCCCGGGATCGTGGAGTACACCCGCCGCCTGTGGGCGCGCCGCCACTTCGTCACCGCCTTCGCCGCCGCCCGCCAGGAGGCCCTCTACACCGAGGCCCGCCTCGGCCAGCTGTGGCAGGTGCTCACCCCGCTGCTGAACGCGGCCGTCTACTTCCTGATCTTCGGCATGCTCCTCGGCGCCGGACGCGGGGTCCCCGACTACATCCCGTTCCTGTGCACCGGCATCTTCGTCTTCACCTTCACCCAGACGGCCGTCCAGACCGGCGCCCGCTCGCTGACCGACAATGTCGGCCTGGTCCGCGCCCTGCACTTCCCGCGCGCCTGCCTCCCGATCGCCGCCACCCTGCTCCAGTTGCGGCAGCTGCTGCTCTCGCTCGGCGTCCTCACGGTCATCCTGGTGGCCGAGGGCATCCCGTTCACCACCCGCTGGCTGCTGGCCGTGCCCGCGCTGTTCCTGCTGACCGTGTTCAACACCGGGCTGGCGCTGGCGATGGCCCGGATCGGCGCGCGCACCACCGACTTCGCCCAGGTGCTGCCCTTCGTCACCCGCACCTGGATGTACGTGTCCGGGATCTTCTACGACCTCTCCCGGATCTCGTCGGGGGCGCCGCACGCCGTCGTCCTGCTGCTCGACGTCAACCCGGCCCTGGTATATGTCGGTCTGATGCGGTTCGCACTGATCGACAGCGTCACCCGCGAGCAGCTTCCGCCGCACATCTGGCCGCTGGCGGCCGGCTGGGCGGCTGTCGCGGGCTGCGCCGGGTACGCGTTCTTCTGGTCGTCGGAGGAGGAGTACGGCCGTGGCTGAGGAATCCGCACGAACATCGGCAGGACCGTCCGCCGGGGCGGCGGACGAGGCGCCGCGGGTGCCGGACGGCACCTCGCTGGAGAGCCCGCTGGACGCCGCCCGGCCGGACGGGATCCCGCGGATCGAGGGACCCCTGGTGCCCACCGTGATCGTCGACGGCCTGCACGTCGTCTACAAGATCTACGGCGCGGGCACCGGCCGGGGCAACGCGACCGCGGCCCTGCACCGGCTGGTCTCCCGCAAGGCGTCGCCGAACGTGCACACCGTGCACGCCGTCAAGGGCGTCACCTTCACCGCCTACCGCGGCCAGGCGATCGGCATCATCGGTTCCAACGGCTCCGGCAAGTCCACCCTGCTCAAGGCCATCGCGGGCCTGCTCCCCGCCGACCGCGGCCGGGTCTACACCGACGGCCAGCCGTCGCTGCTCGGCGTGAACGCGGCGCTGATGAACGACCTGACCGGCGAGCGCAATGTGATCCTCGGCGGTCTGGCCATGGGCATGTCCCAGGAGGAGGTGCGCAGCCGGTATCAGGGGATCGTCGACTTCTCCGGCATCAACGAGAAGGGCGACTTCATCTCGTTGCCGATGCGGACGTACTCCTCGGGTATGGCGGCCCGGCTGCGGTTCTCGATCGCGGCGGCCAAGAACCACGACGTGCTGATGATCGACGAGGCGCTGGCCACCGGCGACCGCGCCTTCCAGAAGCGGTCGGAGGACCGGATCCGCGAGCTGCGCAAGGAGGCAGGGACCGTCTTCCTGGTCAGCCACAACAACAAGTCGATCCGGGACACCTGCGACCGGGTGCTGTGGCTGGAGAAGGGCGAGCTGCTCATGGACGGCCCGACCGAGGAGGTCGTCGCCGCCTACGAGGAGTCCTCCGGCTGACGGCCGCCGGCTCAGTACGCGTAGAAGCCCGCGCCCGTCTTCCGCCCGAGGCGGCCCGCGGCCACCATCCGCTGCAGGATCGGCGGCGCCGCGTAGAGCGGCTCCTTGTACTCGGAGTACATCGACTCGGCGATGGCCGCGATGGTGTCGAGGCCGATGAGGTCGGAGAGCTTGAGCGGCCCCATCGGGTGCGCGCAGCCCATCTCCATGCCGTTGTCGATGTCCTCGCGGGTCGCGATGCCCGACTCGTACATCCGGATCGCCGAGAGCAGATACGGCACGAGCAGCGCGTTGACGACGAAGCCCGAGCGGTCCTGCGCGCGGATGGCGTGCTTGCCGAGGACGTCGGAGACCAGCGCCTCGGTGCGCTTGAGGGTCTCGCTGCCGGTGGTCAGCGCCGGGATCAGCTCGACCAGGCGCTGCACGGGCGCCGGGTTGAAGAAGTGGATGCCGAGCACCTGGTCGGGGCGGGAGGTGGCCACCGCCAGCTTGACCAGCGGGATGGAGGAGGTGTTCGAGGCCAGGATGGCGTCCGGCCGGGTCACCACCTGGTCGAGCACCCGGAAGATGTCGGTCTTGACCTGCTCGTTCTCCACCACGGCCTCGATCACCAGATCGCGGTCGGCGAATTCGCCCAGGTCGGTGGTGAAGGTGAGACAGCCCAGCGTCTCGTCGCGCTCCGCCTCGGTGATCTTGCCGCGCTCCGCGGCCTTGCCGAGCGAGTTCGTCAGTCGCGTACGGCCCAGCTCCAGGGCCTCACCGGTGGTCTCCGCGACCCTGACGTCGAGCCCCGCCCTGGCGCACACCTCGGCGATGCCCGACCCCATCTGGCCCGCGCCGACCACTCCGACGCGCTCGATGTCGCTCACTCGTCAGCCCCTCGTCCCGCCGGTCCCGTCGACCGGTCCATCCGATTCCGTCCGATACGGTCTGTTGCCGTCTGTTGCCGTCTGTTGCCGTCTGTTGCCGTCTGTTGCCGTCTGCCGTCGAGTGGCTGTCCGATGCCGTCCACCGACTACCGAACAGACGGTACCTGTGTCCGGAATGCGCGGGACCGGCCGGGTGCCCGCCCCGCCGGGCGCGGCGGCCGTCAACGCTCCGGCGCGGCCGGACCCGCCCGCGCGAATGGACCGAACGGCGGGTTGCCCCCGCACCACGAGTCCCCCCATCATCGGCGGGTCATGACGGATGATCAGGAGGCACGGATGGACCGGCTCACCCGCAGGACCTTCACCGTGGCGGCGGCCGGCGCCCTCGCCGCCGTCATCCCCGGTTCGGCGGCCCGCGCGGCCGAACCGGCCCAGGACGGCCCCGCCGGCCGCCCCGCCCCGGCGCCCGCTGGCCACGGACGGCCCGGCCGGGGCCGCGACCTGCGCGGCATGTGGATCGCCTCCGTCGCCAACACCGACTGGCCCTCCGCGCCCGGCCTGCCCGTGGACCAGCAGCGCCAGGAACTCCTCGACCTGCTCGACACCGCCGTCCGGCGCGGGCTGAACGCCGTGATGTTCCAGGTACGGCCGACCGCCGACGCCTTCTGGCCCTCGCCGTACGAGCCCTGGGCCCGCTATCTGACCGGCACGCAGGGCCAGGAACCCGGCTGGGACCCGCTGGGCACCGCCGTCCGCGAGGCGCACCGCCGCGGCCTCGAACTGCACGCCTGGTTCAACCCGTACCGCGTCTCGATGGACACCGACGTCAGCAAGCTCGCCGCGGACCACCCGGCGCGGCTGCACCCGGAGTGGATCGTGCCCTTCGGCGGCAAGCTCTACTACAACCCGGGCCTGCCCGAGGTCCGCCGCTTCGTCCAGGACGCCATGCTCGACGCGGTGCGCCGCTACCCGATCGACGCCGTGCACTGGGACGACTACTTCTACCCGTACCCGGTCGCGGGACAGGTCTTCCAGGACGACGACGCCTACGCCCGATACGGCGCCGGCTTCCCGGACCGTGACGCCTGGCGGCGCGACAACACCGACCGCCTCGTCCGCGAGACCGCCGCCAGGATCAAGCGGATCCGGCCGCGTACCCGCTTCGGCATCAGCCCCTTCGGCGTCTGGCGCAACGCCGCAACCGACCCCACGGGCTCGGCCACCACCGCAGGCGTCCAGACCTACGACGACCTCCACGCCGACACCCGCAAGTGGGTCAAGGAGGAGTGGATCGACTACATCTGCCCGCAGGTGTACTGGAACATCGGCTTCGCCGCCGCCGACTACGCCACCCTCGTGCCCTGGTGGTCGGACGTCGTGCGCGGCACCGATGTGGACCTCTACATCGGCGAGGCGCTGTACAAGGTCGGTGTGGCGGGCCAGCCCGACGCCTGGCAGGACCCGGCCGAACTCACCCGGCACCTCGACTTCTGCGCCGATTTCCCGGAGGTGAAGGGGAACGTCTACTTCTCCGCCACGCAGGTCGTGGCCGACCCCTTGGGTGCGATGAGTCTGGTCGCCGAGCGGTACCGGCACCACGGACGGCGGTGACGGCGGCCCTGCGGGACAGGTGAACGCCCGCGCGCGGCACGGGCGTTCACCTCGGGTGCGGGTGCGGACGACAGGTCAGGGGACGGGGTCGAGGAGGTCGGCGAAGGCGGCGGGGAAGCGCTGCCAGCCGGCCGGGCCGACGGCGTATTCGGCGTCGGTGAGCAGGCAGGACTCCAGCAGTTCTTCGAGGCCGTCCTGGTCGAGGCCCGGCGAGGTGAAGACCAGGTGCTGGCAGCGGTCGCCGTGCTCGCCGTGCCAGTCGAGCGCGGCGGCGGCCCGCCGTACGGCCGGCACCATGTCCCAGGCACCGTCGGGCAGCGCGGCCAGCCACGGCCCGGCGTTCTCCACGCTGAGCGCGCCGCCTGCTGCGTCCCAGGCCAGCAGGGTGTCGGGCCGGTCGGCGAGCCAGAAGCGGCCCCGGCTGCGGGCGGCGGCGCAGACCAGGTCCTCCAGGGCCAGATAGAGGCGTTCCGGGTGGAAGGGGCGGCGGCGCTGCCACACCAGGGTGGCGACCCCGGCGGCGTCCGCCTGCTGCGGCAGCCGGCAGCAGGCGGGGTGCTGGGCCGCCGCGGCGGCCTCCACGTCGAAGCCCGCGAACGCCTCACGGGCGAGCCCGGCGGAACGGCAGGAGACCTGACGCGCCGTCGGATGCAGCTGCGCCAGCAGCGCCAGATCCTCGTCGGTCGCGTCCTCGTCGTGCACGAGGGCGAGGACCGGCGCGTACTCCACCTGCCGCGCCCAGGTGTCGCCGACGGTGCGCCGGTCGGCGCGGGCGGAGGCGAGCCCGGCGTCCTGGAGATCGTCGCCGTCGGCCAGATACGGCAGGACGAGCGTGGGGTCGACGGCCGTGATCACATTGGTGAGTTCGAGGATTCCTCGGCCCCGGTCGGCGATGATCTCGGCCATGCCCTGCGGCTCGACGGAGTCCCACAGTTCGACCACGGCGAGCTGCACGAGACCGCTCGCCGCCTGCCGTTCCAGCTCGGGGACGAGATCCTCGCGCAGCGCGCAGCACGCGCAGTCGTCGACCAGCGGGATCGTGTCGTACGAGAGCGTCCCGCCGGCGTCCCGGACGGTGCGTTCGACGCCGCCGGACGCCGCGGCGGACAGGTCGTGATGGAGCGCGACGCTGCGCGGCACCATCGTGAGCAACTGCCCGACGACGGTCCTGCGGGCCTCCGCGTGCAGACCCGCGACCACCACGACGGGCAGCGTGTCGCGGCGGTCCATCAGCGCTCCTTGCGGGCGTAGCGGCGCTCGAAGCGCTCGACCCGTCCCGCGGTGTCCAGCACCTTGGCGGTGCCGGTGTAGAAGGGGTGGCTGCGGGAGGAGATCTCGACGTCGACGACGGGGTACGTCCGCCCGTCCTCCCATTCGATGGTCTCGGTGCTGGTCATGGTCGACCGGGTGAGGAAGGCGAAGTCGGCGCTCTTGTCGCGGAAGACGACGGGGCCGTAGGCGGGGTGGATGTCGGGTTTCACGGCGGATGCCTCACTTTTCACAAGGACGGCGGGGACGCGGGGATACGGGACGGGGGGAGCGGGGGCCCGGCGCGCGGCCGGGCGCCGCGTCACCAACTGGACTTGCGGACGCCCGGCAGATGGCCCGCGTGGGCCTGTGCCCGCAGACCGACCCTGGACAGTCCGAAGGCGCGCAGATATCCGCGCGGCCGGCCGTCCACGGCGTCACGGTTGCGGACCCGTGTGGCGCTGGCGTCGCGCGGCTGACGGCGCAACTCGCGCTGGGCGGCGGCCCGTTCCTCCTCGGTGGTGGCGGGGGAGGCGATGAGCCGCTTGAGTTCGGCGCGGCGCTCGGCGTAGCGGGCGACGACGGTACGCCGCCGCTCGTTCTTGGCGATCTTGCTCTTCTTGGCCATGCCGTGGACTCTATCGAAAACCGTTTTCATGTTCAATGTGACGTCGATCGGTGGCGGGCGGCGCCCCCGTGAGCGCCCGCCCCGCGACCCGCCGCGAGGTCAAGGTTCGGTAATGGTTTTCATCTTCATGCTTCTCGCGGGTGAGATTGGAAGTCGTTTTCAACTACTGTCCGGGTGCGGCCGACGGCGCCCGCCCCGAAGACCAGCAGTTCTGAGGAGAACGACCATGACCAGCCCCATACCGCCCCGGCCGACCCGGCGACGCCGCTCCGTACTCGCGGCCGGCGCGCTGCTGATCGGCGCGCTCACGGCGGCCACCGCCTGCTCGACCGCCTCGGACTCGTCCGACGACTCGGCCAAGGACACCGCCAAGAACGCGGCCGACGCCAAGTCGTCCGGCACGCCGGCCGCTTCCGGCACCGTCCTCCAGGTCGTCGCCGCCGAGAACTTCTGGGGCAGCATCGCCGAGCAGCTCGGCGGCGACCACGTCAAGGTCACCAGCATCATCACCAACCCCGACGCCGATCCGCACGACTACGAACCCACCGCCGCCGACGCCCGCACCATGGCCACTGCCCGGTACGCGATCGTCAACGGCATCGGCTACGACGCGTGGGCCACCAAACTGGTCGACGCCAACCCGTCGGCGCAGCGCTCCGTGCTCACCGTCGGCGACCTGGTCGGGATCAAGGACGGCGGCAACCCGCACCGCTGGTACTCGCCCGACGACGTCCACCGCGTCATCGAGCGGATCACCGCCGACTACAAGAAGGCGGACCCGGCGGACGCGGCGTACTTCGACTCCCGCAAGACTGACTTCGAGAACCGGACGCTCGGCGAGTACAACAGCCTGATCTCCGGCATCAGGACGAAGTACGCCGGCACACCGATCGGCGCCTCGGAATCGATCGTCAGCCCGCTGGCGGATGGCCTCGGCCTGAAGATGCTCACGCCCTACTCCTTCCTGAGCGCGATCAGCGAGGGCTCGGACCCCACGGCGAAGGACAAGACGACGATCGACCACCAGATCGCCGCAGGGCAGATCAAGGTCTACGTCTACAACAGCCAGAACGCCACGCCGGACGTGCAGGCGCAGGTCAAGGCGGCCAAGGCGCACGGCATCCCGGTGGCGACGGTCACCGAGACCCTGACCCCGGCCGGTGCCTCCTTCCAGCAGTGGCAGGTGGCCCAGCTCAAGGGCATCGAACAGGCCCTGGCGAAAGCGACGGGCAAGTAGCCGTGCGATCCGTGGTGTGCGTGGACGACGCCGCCGTCCGCGTGGGCGGCCGTCCGCTGTGGTCGCACGTCCGACTCGACATCGCCGCCGGGGAGTTCGCGGCCGTGCTCGGCCCCAACGGTGCGGGCAAGTCCACGCTGATCAAGGCGATCCTCGGCCTCGTCCCCACGACGGCGGGCAGCATCCGGGTGCTCGGGGAGCGGCCGGGGCGGCTCGCGGACCGGGTGGGCTATCTGCCGCAGCGGCGCAGCTTCGACGCGGACCTGCGGATCAGGGGCCTGGACATCGTCCGGATGGGCTGGGACGGCGACCGCTGGGGACTGCCGAGGCCCGGCGCCGGACGCGCGGCCCGCGAGCGGATCGCCGAGGTCGTCGACCTCGTCGGCGCCTCGGCCTACGCGCA
Source organism: Actinacidiphila alni (assembly GCF_900112845.1). GTDB lineage: Bacteria > Actinomycetota > Actinomycetes > Streptomycetales > Streptomycetaceae > Actinacidiphila > Actinacidiphila alni. The sequence continues at coordinate 377,949 of NZ_FONG01000004.1, read as the reverse complement.
CCGCCCGGTCGGCCAGTGCTCCGGCGGCGAGCAGCAGCGGCTGCTCATCGCCCAAGCCCTGGTCAGACGGCCGGAGTTGCTGCTGCTCGACGAGCCGCTCGACAGCCTCGACCTGCCCAATCAGGCGGCGGTCGCCGCACTGGTCGGCCGGATCTGCCGTACGCAGGGCGTGGCCGTCGTGATGGTCGCGCACGACGCCAACCCGATCCTGGCCCACCTGGACAAAGTGATCTACCTCGCCGAGGGCGGCGCCGTCGCCGGGCCGCCGCGCGAGGTGATCACCTCGGAAACGCTCACCCGGCTGTACGGCACGCCGATCGAGGTGCTGCGCGCGGGCGACGGCCGGCTGGTGGTCGTCGGGCAGCCGGAACCGCCCGCCGCGCACACCGACCGCCACGCGTCGTCCCGAACGGAAGGGAACCGCCGTGCAGTTCGCTGACGCCGTGACCGCCTGGTCGTGGAATCCGCTCGCCGACATCCGGCAGATGTGGGCGTTCCCCTTCATGGTCAACGCCTTCCGGGCCGGCACGATCGTCGCCGTACTGGCCGGGGTGATCGGCTGGTACATGGTGCTGCGCCGGCAGAGCTTCGCCGGCCACACCCTGTCGACGGTGGCCTTCCCCGGCGCCGCGGGCGCCACGCTGATCGGGGTCGGCGCGGTCTACGGCTACTTCGCCTTCTGCGTCGGCGCCGCGCTCGTGGTCGCCGCGGTGCCCAGGATCGGCCACGAGGCCGGCGGCGAGGAGACGGCGGTCACCGGTACGGTCCAGGCGTTCCTGCTGGCCTGCGGATTCCTCTTCGTCGCGCTCTACAAGGGCTTCCTCGGCGGCGTCAACTCCCTTCTGTTCGGCAGCTTTCTGGGCATCACCACCACCCAGGTCGACGTCCTGGCCGCGGTGGCGGTGCCCGTCCTGCTGATCGTCGCGGCGATCGGCCGGCCGCTGCTGTTCGCCTCCCTGGACCCCGCGGTGGCCGCCGCCCGGGGCGTACCGGTACGGCCACTGTCGGTGGTCTTCCTGGTGCTGCTCGGCGCGGCCACCGCCGCCACCAGCCAGATCACCGGCTCCCTGCTGGTGTTCGCGCTCATGGTCATGCCGGCGGCCACCGCGCAGAATCTCACCGCCAGGCCCGCCCTGAGCATCGCCCTGTCCGTGACCCTCGCGGTCCTGGTGACCTGGACGAGCCTGACCATCGCCTACTACTCGCCCTATCCCATCGGCTTCTGGGTGACGACCTGCGCCTTCGCCTGCTACCTGGCCAGTTGGGCGGTACGGCTGGCGCGCGGATCGCTGGGCCGCGCCCGGTGGTACGGCGCGGGCGCCCGGGTCCCGCTGGAGGTGTCATGACCGGCGTCGGCCTCGCCCTGCCCGGCGCGCTGGGCCATCCCTTCTTCCTGCACGCGGTGCTGGCCGGTGCCGCCATCGCGGCGGCCTCCGGCATGATCGGCTACTTCCTCGTGCTGCGTGCCCAGGTCTTCACCGGGGACGCGCTCGGCCACGCGGCCTTCACCGGGGCGCTGGCCGCGCTGGCCGACGGCGTCGATCTGCGGCTCGGCCTGTTCGCCGCCACTGTCGTCATCGCCCTGCTGCTCGGCGCCCTTGGGCGCTCGGGCCGCGCCGACGACATCGCTATCGGCAGCGTCTTCGCCTGGATCACCGGGCTCGGCGCGTTCTTCCTGACGATGTACGCCACCTCCGGTGGTGCCGACAACGCGGGCGCGGGCGTACGCGTGCTGTTCGGCTCGATCTTCGGGCTGTCCGCGAAACAGGCGGTGACCGCGGCCGTCGTGGCGGCCGCGGTCTGCGGCGCTGTGCTCGCGGTGTTCCGGCCGCTGCTTTTCGCCTCCGTCGATCCGGCGGTCGCGGCGGCCCGCGGGGTCCCGGTACGGGTGCTCGGCTTCGTCTTCCTCGCCCTGGTCGGCGTCACCGCGGGCGAGGCGACCCAGGCCGTCGGATCGCTGCTGCTGCTCGGTCTGCTCGCCGCCCCGGCGGGGACCGCCCAGCGGCTCACCGACAACCCCGCGCGGGCCTTCGTCCTCTCCGCGGTGCTGGCCGTAGCCGACATGTGGGGCGGACTGGCCGCCAGTTACGCGCTGCCGAGCATGCCGCCCAGCTTCGCCGTCGTCGCGCTGGCCACCGCGCTCTACGCCGCGGCCTTCGCCGTCGGACCGTACCGACGGCGAACCGCCGCGAGCCGGGCGGGGTGACCGATGCCCGGCACACCGGGGCCCGGGTCTCCGGGCGAGATCGCGCTGCCCGGCACGTCAGGGTCTCCCGACGCCCCGCTAACCGGCGCGGCAGCGCCCGAGTTTCCTGGCGGCACCGCGCTGCCTGGCACGTCAGGGCGCGAGTCCCCCGACGAGATCGCGCTGCCCGGCACGTCAGAGTCACCCGACGCCCCGTTGCCCGGTCGGCGTACGCCTCAGCGCCGCACGCTGTTGCGGGCGCTGATGGACGCCGACGGCTTCGTCAGCGCGCAGAGTTTGCACGCCGATGTCGTACGCGCCGGGCCCGCGGTCGGGCTGAGCACGGTCTACCGCACGCTCGCCGCGCTGACCGAGGCCGGTCTCGCCGACACCGTGCGCGAGCCGAACGGCGAGCGGCTGTTCCGCTACTGCCCCAGCCGTCACCACCAGCACTACCTGCTGTGCCGGTGCTGCGGCACCAGCAGTCCCGTGGACGCCGCCGACGTCGAGTCCTGGGTGCGGACCGTCACGGCGGCCTCCGGCTACACCGAGGTCGAGCACACCGTGGAACTCACCGGCATCTGCGCCCCCTGCGGCGCCCAGGGGCGCAACCCGTGACGATGCCGGGACGGTCCGCTAGCCGCCGCCCGAGGTGCCGCCCAGGCCGCGGCGGCGGCGCCTGGTGGAGCGGCGCAGCAGGCCGCTCGCGGCGAGCGTCGCCGCGGCGACGGCGCGGACCGGGCGCGGGCCGCCGCGTACGGCCCACACCACGCAGACGCAGCCGCCGGCGGCCGCGACCACCAGGACGCCGAGCAGGACAGTCATGATCACGTATCCCCACTTCCCTGGCCGCTCGTAGTCCTGGACCGTTCGGTTCCGACGGCCGCCACCGTACGGGCCGCCACCGTACGGCCGGTGGCCTCACGTCTGAGGACACCGAAACACGTGTGCGGGTTGCCTCGTGGCGGCGAATCGGTGGCGGGCCGCCCGTCAGCGGGCCAGGGCGCCGGGGACGGCGGCCAGCAGGTCGTGGGTGTACGGGTGCGCGGGGCGGGTGAAGACCTGCCCGACGGGGCCGGTCTCGACGATGCGGCCCGCGCGCATCACGGCCACCCGGTGGGCGATCCGGCGGACCACCGCCAGGTCGTGCGAGATGAAGAGACAGCTGATTCCGAGGTCGGCCTGGAGAGCGGCGAGCAGGTCGAGGACCTGCGCCTGTGAGGACACGTCGAGCGCCGAGACCGGCTCGTCGCAGACCACGAGATCGGGTTCCAGGGCGAGCGCCCGGGCGATCGCGACGCGCTGGCGCTGGCCGCCGGAGAGTTCGGCGGCGCGGCGGCCCAGGACGGCGGCGGGCAGCCGTACCCGGTCGATCAACTCGGCCGCCCGGCAGGCGCGTTCGGCGCGGCTGCCGACCCGGAAGGCACGCAGCGGCTCGGTGACGATCTCCGCGACGGACAGCCGGGGGGACAGCGAGGCGTACGGGCTCTGCTGGACGATCTGCATCCGGCGCCGCAGCCGGCGCAGGTCGCCGCCGCCGAGCCGGGTGATGTCCTGGCCGGTGAAGGTGATCCGGCCCGACGTCGTGCCGGTGAGGCGGACGAGCATCCGCGCGGTGGTCGACTTGCCCGAGCCGGATTCGCCGACCAGCGCCAGCGTTTCGCCGCGGCCGATCCGCAGGCTCACCCCGTCCACCGCCCGCGGCCCGGGCCGCCGGGCCCCGCGCCGCCCGGGGAATTCCTTGACCAGGTCCTCCGCGACGACGAGGTCCCCATCGTCCGGGGCGGATTTCTTCAGGGCGGACTCCTGCCCGGCCGACCGTACCGGGGCTTCCGGGGTCGGCTCCGCCACGGCGGACCCGTCACGGGCGGAACCCTCGGGGGCGGGCCCCTTCGCGGCGGACCCCTCTGAGGCGGGGCCTTCCGGAGCGGGCTCCTTCACTGTCACAGCGACCCGCGCCCAGGCGCCGTCCAGCCCCGGCGCCGCCGCCAGCAGGCCGCGGGTGTAGGGGTGCGCGGGCCGCCGCAGCACCTGCCGTACGGAGCCGGTCTCCACGATCTCGCCGCGCGCCATTACGCTCACCCGGTCCGCCCGGTCGGCGGCGACCGCGAGGTCGTGCGTGATCAGCAGCACCGCGATGCCCCGTTCCCGGGTGAGCGTGCCGATGTGGTCGAGGATCCGGCGCTGCACGGTGACGTCGAGCGCGCTCGTCGGCTCGTCGGCGATCACCAGCCGGGGGCGCGCCGCCAACGCGACGGCGATCAGCACGCGTTGGCACATCCCGCCGGACAGCTCGTGCGGATAGCGGCGGGCGGTGACGGCCGGATCGGGCAGGCCCGCCTCGTCGAGGAGTTCCAGCGTGCGCCGGGCCGCCGCCTCCCGGTCGGCCAGCCGGTGCACCAGCAGCGCCTCGGCGACCTGCGGCCCGATCCGCCGGACGGGGTTGAGCGAGATCATCGGGTCCTGCGGTATCAGGCCGATCTCCTTGCCCCGGAAGCCGCGCAGCGCGTCCTCGCCCAGGCGGGCCAGATCGGTGCCGCCGAAACGGATCGCGCCCCCGTCGAGCGAGCCGCCGCGCGGCAGCAGCCCCAGCACCGCGTGCGCCGCCGTGCTCTTCCCCGAGCCCGACTCGCCGACCAGGGCGACGACTTCGCCCGGCCGTACGGTCAGGTCGATGCCCCGCACGGCGGGCACAGGACCGGTCCTGCCGCGGTAGGAGATCCGCAAGTCCCGGATGTCCAGCAGGGGTTCGGACGGCGCGGCGCCGGCACCCGTCGTTCCGGCACTCATCGTTCCTCCGTGTCTGCGCCGTCCAGGGCGCGGGCGATCCGGTTGGCGGCCAGCACGGTGGCCGCGATGACCAGGCCGGGCAGTGTGCTGAGCCACCAGGCCGTGGCGAGGTAATTGCGCCCGTCCGAGACGAGCGAGCCCCACTCCGGTGCGGGCGGCTGCGCGCCGTATCCCAGGAAGGACAGCGAGGAGACCTGGAGCACGACGGCGCCGAAGTCGATGGCGGCGTAGACCAGTACGGGCCCCGCCGCGTTCGGCAGCACATGCCGGAGCAGGACCGCGGGCGCCCGGGTCCCGGAGGCGCGCGCCGCCTCCACATAGCCCGACCCGGCGATCCGCAGCACCTCGGCGCGCATGATCCTGGTGAAGGTCGACACGCTCGTCACCCCCACCGCGAGGGCGACCTTGACGGTGCCGAAGCCGAGCGCGGTGACCAGTGCGAGCGACAGAAGCAGGCCGGGGATCGACAGCAGCACATCGGTGAGCCGCATCAGCGCGTCGTCCACGATCCCGCCGAGGTAGCCGGCCAGCAGACCGGCGAGCGATCCCACGACGAGCCCGACGAGCACCGCGAGGCCGCTCGCCTGGAGGGTGAGCAGGGAGCCGTGCACGACACGGGCGAAGAGGTCGCGGCCCAACTGGTCGGTGCCGAAGGGGTGTCCGGAGCCCGGCGGCAGCAATTTGTCGTGCGGGACGGCGGCCAGCGGGTCGCGCGAGGTCAGCAGGTGCGGGAAGAAGGCGGCGGGCAGCAGTACCGCGATCAGCAGCACCGAGAGCAGCAGACCGGGCCTGACCGGCCGGAAGCGGGCCGGGCGGCGCGGCCGGCCTGACCCCTTCGGCCGGTCCGCGGCTGCGGGGTCCGGCAGGTCCGCCCCGGATTCCGGGGTCCCGGTGTCGGGGATGCCGAGGTCGGTCATGCCGGCACCGCCCGCCGGGCCGTCGTGGTGATCCGTGGGTCGATCAGGGGCAGCAGCAGATCGACGGCGAGCGTGGTGAGGACGAAGGCGACCGCGCCGAGCACCACGACGCCCTGGACGACCGGGATGTCCTGGGCCGTCACGGCGGCGGCCGTCTCGCGGCCGATCCCGGCGCGGGCGAAGACGGTCTCCACGACCACCGCGCCGGCCAGCAGATTGCCGACCATGATGCCGACCAGGGTCAGCGGCGCGGCCGACGCGTTGCGCACCGCGTGCCCGAACAGCACCCGCCCCCGGCCCGCGCCCTTGGCGAGCGCGGTCTGGACGTACGGCTCCGCCAGCGCGGTGCGCAGCCCCTTGGCGAAGACCTGCGCGATCAGCGCGGCACCGGGCAGCGCCAGCGTCACCGACGGCAGCACCAGGGCGTCGAAGCCCTGGTCGCCGAAGGCCGGGAAGACGTGCCAGCGGAAGGAGAAGAGCTGCACCAGCACAAGCCCCACCCAGAAGGTCGGCGCCGACACGCCCAACGACGGCAGCGACAGCAGCAGTTGACGCAACGGGCCGTACCGCGTCCAACTGGCCAGCAGTGCCACCGCGCCGCCGAGGAGTACGGACAACAGCAGTGCGGCGGCGGCCAGTTGGAGCGTCGTCGGCAGCGCCTGGGAGATCATCCGGGTGACCGGGACGCCGCTTTGCACCGAGCGCCCCAGGTCACCGTGGACGGCGTGCAGCAGGCGCGTGCCGTACTGCTCGGCCAATGGGCGGTCCAGACCGTACTGATGGCGCAGCGCCGCGGTCTGTTCCGGTGTGACCGTACTGGCGTCGCCGCCGCCCGCCGCCATGATCGTCGCGGGGTCGCTCGGCAGCATGTACAGCACGCCGAAGGAGACCGTGTACGCGGCCCACAGGACGAACACGGCCTGGAGCAGCCGCCGTAGCAGATAAGTCCTCATCATCGCCTTAGGGATCGCCTGTGGTCGGGACAGCCGTGGTCAGGACAGCCAGGCGTCGTGGAACTGGGCCTGGGACGACGAGCCGAGCGTGATGTCGTGCACCTTCGAGCCGAGCGCGTAGACGCTGGTCATCTCGAACACCGGGATCTGGTAGCCCTGTTCGAGCACCCGGCGCTGTGCCTGCGCGACGATCGCGGCCCGCTTGGCGGGATCGGCGGTGGCGGCCTGCGCGTCGAGCAGCGATTGCAGCCGCGGGTCGTCGATGTGCGAGAGGTTGAGCAGCTTGCTGGAGAAGGCGGTGCGCAGGATGTCCGGGTCGGCCCGGGTGCCGTTGCCCCACGACAGGTCGTAGTCGCCGCTCTTCTGGGCCACTTGGTAGTCGGCGATGCTCAGCACCTTGAGCGTGAGGCCGATCCCCGCCTTCTTCACCTGCTGCTGCACCAGCTCCAGCACCGACTGGTTGGGGCCGAAGTTCGGCGCGAGGATGACCTTGAGGTCGAGCTTCACGCCGTTCTTCGTACGGATGCCGCCGGGGCCCGGCTGCCAGCCCGCCGCGTCGAGGATCTTCCCCGCGGCGGCCGTGTCGTGGGCGAGCAGCTTGGAATTGTCCTGGTAGCCGTCGGTGGTGCTGGACAGCGAGCTGGTGGCCGGGTGGTAGCTGGGGCTCAGGACGGTGTCGACGACCTCCTGGCGGTCGATGGCGACCTCCAGCGCGCGGCGTACGGCGATGTCACCGGCCTGCGGCCGCGAGGTGTTGACGCTGAGCGCGACCGGCACGCCCGGGTTCGACCGGGACAGCAGCTTCGCGCCCTGGCTCTTCAGACCCGCCTCGTCCTGCGGCGCGACACCGGAGACGGCGTCGAGCTGGCCCGACTCCAGGCTGCCGGTGCGGATGCCCGACTCCGGGACCACCTTGAAGGTGATCCGGTCCAGGTAGGCGGGGCCGCTGTGCTTCCAGAGCGTCGAGCCGCCGGTGTAGTCGGCGCGCTTGACCAGCTCCACGGACTTGCCGGGCGTGTAGCTCGCCAGCTTGAAGGGCCCCGACCCGATCAGCGGCCCGGCGCACAGGCTCTGGGCGCTGCGCTTGAGGGTGCCGGTCGACAGCAGGCCGAGTGTGGTGGTCGACGTCGCCTGGAGGAACTGGGCGTTGGGGTGGTCGAAGGTGACCCTGGCGGTGTGGGCGTCGACGACCTCGGTGCCGCGGTAGCCGCTGAGGTAGCCGGAGCCGAAGATCGACTTGGCGCCGAGCTTCACGACCGCGTCGAAATTCGCCTTGACGGCGGCGGCGTCGACCGGGGTGCCGTCGCTGAAGGTCGCGCCGGCGCGCAGATGGAAGGTGAACTGCGAGGCGTCCTTGGCGATGTCCCACGACGTGGCGAGCCAGGGCGCGATCCGCCCGGTCGCCGCGTCCTGGTCGGTGAGCGAGTCCACCAGGCCGCGGGCGGCGTACACCGCGTCGTTGGTGGCCGCCTGGTGCGGGTCGACGCAGATGGGGTCCGAGCCGAGCGCGAAGGTCAGCCGGCCGCCCGCGTGCGGGGCGGCGGCCTTGCCCGCCGAGCTGTCCGACGGGTCGGCGGAGTCGGACGAGCAGGCCGCCAGTGTCAGCGACAGCGACAGGGCGGCGGCGCCCGCTGCGAGCAGCGTGGCGCGAGGACGTGAGCCGGGCATGAGGTGAGACCTTCCGGGCGAGTGGTGCCGCGATGAGGGGCGAGGGTGAGGTGGGGCGAGGTGACGAGCGGCGCCTTGGCATGCGGCACCGTGATGAGAGGGAGACCCCGGGCCGCCGGCTCGGGGGAGTGAGGTGTGCGGTCGCGGGGGACCGGGCTCGTTGGGGACTGCGCTCAGGCGTGTCCCATCCGGAAGCCGATCCCGCGCAGCGTGACGATCCAGCTCGGATCGCCCAGCTTCTTGCGCAGGGCGCTGACATGGGTGTCGATGGTCCGGCTCGCCCTGGCGCTCAGCGGCCGGCCGTCGTGCTGGTAGCCCCACACGTCACCCATCAACTGGGTGCGGGTGAAGACGGTCTGCGGCTGCGAGGCCAGCTTGAGCAGCAGACAGAATTCGATCCGGGTGAGATTGATCAGCCGGCCGTTCAGCCGCACTTCCCGGGTGTCGGGGTCGATGCACAGCGAGCCGATCATGATCGGCTGCGACCGGGCCGCCGCCGAGGTGTGCGCACCCGACCGCCGCAGGACGGCCTCGATGCGCGCGAGGAGTTCACGGAAACCGAATGGCTTGGCCATGCAGTCGTCGCAGCCGGCCTGGAGACACAGGATCCGGTCGAGGTCGGTACCGGGATCGGTGAAAGCGATGATCGGTATGTCGCTCGCCGACCGCAGCAATCGGCAGACCTCGAGGCCGTCCATGTCCGGCAGCGCGAGGTCGAGCAGGAAGAAGTCGAACGTCGTATACCTTTCCAGCGCCTCCGCCCCGGTGCCGCACTGCTCGATGTCAAAACCATGGCGCTGCAACTCGGCACTCAGGCTGCCGACCCCAATCGTGTCGGAATCCGCTACCAGTACCCGCATGACTCCCATGCCTTCGTGGGGTTCGCTCCGAATTCTTCCGGCAGATTAGCCGCCCGCCGGGCACCGTTTGAAGCTCCGCCGGGACATTTCACACTCCTGCAAGGTTTCTGAAACCATCGCACGCATAAAACCGGCCGGCCCACTCGCGGCGCCGCGGGAGCGTCAAGAAACCTGTACTTCCCTTGACGCTTTCTTATGAATCGGCGCCGCACCACGACCCGCCTGACGTCGGCCGCATGGACGGAACGTCAAGCCTTGGCCGGTGCGACTTGACAGTCCGCTGACATTAGTTTTCAGAGACCCTTGAGATCCCTGCTTGAATTCTGAACAGGCCGTGACAGACGATATTTGTGTCCGGCGAAAACTCGGACGAATCATTACCGGTACTACTCGGGGGCGATTGCGTACGCGCCGCCGCCGTGAATTCCGGGAGAGTCCGCACGCGATTTCCTATACGTACGGGAGAGGTGTATGAGCGCATCGGTCATCATTGCGGGAGCCGGACCTGCCGGGCTCGTACTCGCCGGAGAACTGCGGCTGGCGGGCATAGACGTCGTCATTCTGGAACGCCTGTCGGGACCCACCGCCGAATCGCGTGGAATCGGCCTGGCCATTCGTACGGTCGAGACCTTCGCCCAGCGCGGGCTGCTGCGCCGCTTCGGCGATCTCACGACCAGCGAACAGGGGCACTTCGGCGGCGTGCCGCTCGACCTCGGCGTGCTCGACGGGCCCTTCCGCAGCGCCAAGACCGTGCCGCAGTCCGTCACCGAGGCCGTCCTGCAGAGCTGGGCGCTCGAACTGGGCGCCGAGATCCGCCGCGGCCACGAGGTGCTGTCCTACCGGGAGGAGGAGACGGCCGTCGCCGTACGCGTCAGCACCCCGGACGGCGAACGGACGCTGCGCGCGGACTACTTGGTCGGCGCCGACGGCGGACGCAGCACCGTGCGCAAGGCCGGCGGCTTCGACTTCCCCGGCACCGCAGGCGGCACGGAACTGCTGCTCGCCGACATCCGCGGCGTCGACGTCGCCCCCCGGATGACCGGCGAACTGTCGGCCGGCGGCATGGTGATGTCCGCGCCGCTGGCCGGCGGTGTGCACCGGGTCATCGTCGGCGAACGCGGCACACCCCCGCGCAGGCGCGGCGGCCCGCCGCTTTTCCACGAGGTCGCCGACACCTGGAAACGGCTGACCGGCGACGACATCTCGGCCGCGGAACCGGTGTGGATCAGCGCATTCACCGACGCCGCGCGCCAGGTCTCCGACTACCGCAAGGGCCGGGTGCTGCTCACCGGGGACGCCGCGCACATCCACTTCCCGGCCGGCGGCCAGGGCATGAACGTCAGCATCCAGGACTCGGTGAACCTCGGCTGGAAACTCGCCGCGGTGCTGCGCGGCACCGCCCCCGTATCGCTGCTCGACACCTACCACACCGAACGGCACGAGGTCGGCGCGCAGTTGCTCGCCAACACCGGCGCGCAGAGCCAGCTGATCCTCGGCGGCAAGGAGGCCCAGCCGCTGCGTTCCGTACTCGCCGACCTGACCGCGTACGAGGACGTCACCCGCCATCTGGCCGCCCAGGTCAGCGGGTTGGCGATCCGATACGACGTCGGCGCGGGCCCCAACCCGCTGCTCGGGGCACGGATGCCGCACCTGGAGCTCACCGTCCGGGGCCGACCCACCAGCAGTACCGCCCTGCTGCACGCCGGCCGCGGTGTGCTGCTCGACCTGGCCGACAACCCGCACCTGCGGCGCCGCGCGGCCGGCTGGCGCGAGCGCGTCGACATCGTCACCGCCCGGCCGCGCGGCGAACGGCCCGACCCGCTCGACGGCACCACCGCGGTCCTGATCCGCCCCGACGGCTATGTCGCCTGGGCGGGACCCGGCAGCCACCACGACCTTCCGGCGGCACTGGACCGCTGGTTCGGTCCCGCCCGACCCGAATCGCGAGAGAGGTAGAGATGTACAGCACCCTGATCGTCGCCCGTATGCAGCTGGGCTCGGCCGACGACGTCGCCGGGATCTTCGGCGCCTTCGACGACACCGACATGCCCCACCTGATGGGCACGCGCCGCCGCGAACTGTTCTCCTACCGCGGCCTGTACTTCCACCTCCAGGACTTCGACGGCGAGAACGGCGGCGAGCGGATCGAGACCGCGAAGACCGACCCGCGCTTCGTCCGGATCAGCGACGACCTCAAGCCGCACATCGAGGCGTACGACCCGGCCACCTGGCGCTCGCCCGCCGACGCGATGGCACGGCGCTTCTACCACTGGAGTGCCGAATGAGCGCCGCGGGCGGCCGCCGCGTCGTGATCACCGGTGTCGGGGTCACCGCGCCCGGCGGCATCGGCGTCAAGGACTTCTGGCAGCTGCTGGCCGACGGCCGCACCGCCACCCGGCGCATCTCCTTCTTCGACCCGTCCTCCTTCCGCTCCCAGATCGCCGCGGAGGCCGACTTCGACGCCGAACTGTCGGGTCTCACCCCGCAGGAGATCCGCCGGATGGACCGCGCGGCGCAGTTCGCGGTGGTCACCGCCCGCGAGGCCGTCGCCGACAGCGGCCTGGACTTCGCCGCCGTCGACCCGCACCGCGTCGGCGTGACGATCGGCAGCGCGGTGGGCGCGACCACCGGCCTCGACCAGGAGTACCGCGCGGTCAGCGACGGCGGCCGGCTCGACCTGGTCGACCACGAGTACGCGGTGCCGCACCTCTACAACTACCTGGTGCCCAGCTCCTTCGCGACGGAGGTCGCCTGGGCGGTCGGCGCCGAAGGGCCCGGCACCGTCGTCTCCACCGGCTGCACCTCGGGCCTGGACTCGGTCGGGTACGCCACCGACCTGATCCGCGACGGCGCCGCCGACGTCGTCGTGGCGGGCGCCAGCGACGCCCCGATCTCACCGATCACCGTCGCCTGCTTCGACGCGATCAAGGCCACCACCGCCCGCAACGACGACCCCGAGCACGCCTCCCGGCCCTTCGACGCCAGCCGTACGGGCTTCGTCCTCGGCGAGGGCGCGGCCGTCTTCGTGCTGGAGGAACTGGAGAGCGCGCGCCGCAGGGGCGCCCACATCTACGCCGAGGTCGCCGGATACGCGACCCGCTCCAACGCCTTCCACATGACCGGACTGCGCCCGGACGGCGCCGAGATGGCCGAGGCGATCCGGGTGGCGCTCGACGAGGCCAGGCTCGGCCCGGAGGACATCGACTACATCAACGCGCACGGCTCAGGCACCAAGCAGAACGACCGGCACGAGACCGCCGCCTTCAAGCGCAGCCTCGGCGAGCACGCCTACCGGACCCCGGTCAGCTCCATCAAATCGATGGTCGGCCACTCCCTCGGCGCCATCGGCTCCATCGAGATCGCCGCCTCCGTGCTGGCGATGGAGCACAGCGTCGTCCCGCCGACCGCCAATCTGCACACCCCCGACCCCGAGTGCGACCTCGACTACGTACCGCTGACCGCGCGCGACTGGCGTACGGACACGGTGCTGTCGGTCGGCAGCGGCTTCGGCGGCTTCCAGAGCGCGGTCGTGCTCGCCCGGCCCGATCGGAGCGCCCGATGAACGCCCGCCCCCTGGTCACCGGACTCGGTGTCGTCGCACCCAACGGCCTCGGCCTGGAGGAGTATTGGGCCGCCACGCTCGCCGGGCGCAGCGCCATCGGGCGCATCACCCGCTTCGACCCCACCGACTACCCGTCGCGGCTGGCCGGAGAGATCAGCGGCTTCGACGCCCGCGAGCACCTGCCGAGCAGGCTGCTGCCGCAGACCGACCGGATGACGCAGCTCGCGCTGGTCGGCGCCGACTGGTCGCTCACCGACGCCGGGATCGACGCGGCCGAACTCCCCGACTACGCGGCGGGCGTCATCACCGCCAGCCACTCCGGCGGCTTCGAATTCGGCCAGAACGAACTCAAGGCGCTGTGGAGCAAGGGCGGCAGATACGTCTCCGCCTACCAGTCCTTCGCCTGGTTCTACGCCGTCAACAGCGGCCAGATCTCCATCCGGCACGGGCTGCGCGGCCCCAGCAGCGTCGTCGTCTCCGACCAGGCGGGCGGCCTCGACGCGCTCGCCCAGGCCCGGCGGCAGATCCGCAAGGGCACCTCGGTCGTGGTGGCAGGCGCCGTCGACGCCTCGATCTGCTCCTGGGGATGGGTGGCGCAACTGGCCGGCGGCCGGCTCGCCACCGGCGACGACGCGGCCCGCGCCTATCTGCCCTTCGACGAGGACGCGCGCGGCCATGTGCCGGGCGAGGGCGGCGCGTTGCTGGTCGTGGAGGACGCCGAGCACGCCAGGGCCCGCGGCGCGCAGAACGTCTACGGGGTGCTCGCCGGGCACGCCGCCACGATGGACCCGCGCCCGGGCAGCGGGCGCGCGCCCGGCATCGAACGGGCCGTCGAGGAGGCGCTGCGCGACGCCGGCATCGGCCCGGACGAGGTGGACGTCGTCTTCGCGGACGCCGCCGCGATCCCCGAACTCGACCGCGCCGAGGCCGAGGCCATCACCAAGACCTTCGGGCCGCACGGCGTCCCGGTCACCGCACCCAAGACCATGACCGGCCGGCTCTACTCCGGCGCCGCCCCGCTGGACGTGGCCGCTGCCCTGCTGAGCATCCGCGACGGCATCATCCCGCCGACCGTCGGCAGTTCGCCCAACGACCGCTACGACATCGACCTCGTGATCGGCGCCCCGCGCCCCGCTCCCGTACGCACCGCCCTGGTGCTCGCCCGCGGCCAGGGCGGCTTCAACTCGGCGCTCGTCGTACGCGCCGCCGACAGCTGAGACCCACGGCCGCGCACCGCGGCCACGGCCGCACCTCCCAGGACCTTCGGACACCGACCCCGCCACGAAAGGCCCGCACATGCCCACCACCAGCCCGTTCACCCTCGACGACCTGCGCCGCATCCTGCGCGAGGCGGCCGGAGAAGAGGAAGGCGTCGACCTGACCGGCGACATCATCGACACCGACTTCACCGCCCTCGGCTACGAATCGCTCGCCCTGCTGGAGACCGGCGGCCGGATCGAGCGCGAGTACGACATCTCGCTCGACGACTCCGCGCTGACCGACGTGGTCACCCCGCGCGGCCTCATCGACATCGTCAACGCGCAGCTCGCCGCTGCCCAGAGCGTCTGAGGGAGGCCGCCATGTCGCAGACCACGGAAACCACCGGAAAGGTCGCACTGGTCACCGGCGCGACCAGCGGCATCGGCCTGGCCGTCGCCCGGCTGCTGGCCGGACAGGGCCACCGCGTCTTCATCGGCGCCCGCGACGCCGGCAATGTCGCGGCGACCGTCAAGGAACTGCGCGCCGAGGGCCTCGACGTGGACGGCGCTGTCGTCGACGTCCGCAGCGACGAGCAGGTCAGGTCGTTCGTGCTCGCCGCCGTCGAGCGGTACGGGCCGGTCGACGTCCTGGTCAACAACGCGGGCCGCAGCGGCGGGGGAGTGACCGCCGACATCGCCGACGAACTCTGGTACGACGTGATCGAGACCAACCTCAACAGCGTCTTCCGGGTCACCCGCGAAGTGCTGAACGCGGGCGGACTGCGCGCCAAGAGCCGCGGCCGGATCATCAACATCGCGTCCACCGCGGGCAAACAGGGCGTCGTGCTCGGCGCCCCGTACTCCGCGTCCAAGCACGGCGTGGTCGGTTTCACCAAGGCGCTGGGCAACGAGCTGGCGCCGACCGGCATCACCGTCAACGCGGTCTGCCCCGGCTACGTCGAGACGCCGATGGCGGCGCGGGTCCGGCAGGGCTACGCGGCGGCCTACTCCACCAGCGAGGACGCCATCCGGGAGAAGTTCGAGGCCAAGATCCCGCTCGGCCGCTACTCCTCGCCCGAGGAAGTGGCCGGCCTGGTCGGCTACCTCGCCTCGGACACCGCCGCCTCCATCACCTCCCAGGCGCTCAACGTCTGCGGCGGTCTCGGCAACTTCTGATCCGTCGATCCGCCGCGCCCCTCTGCCGCCCCAACCCACCGATCGGAGCTGTGACATGACGACCCGTGAGGTCGAACACGAGATCACCGTGCGGGCCGCCGCCGCCGACGTCTACCGGCTGCTCGCCGACGTCGAGAACTGGCCCCGTCTCTTCCCGCCGTCCGTCTACGTCGACTACCTGGAGCGCGACGGGAACGAGGAACGGATCCGGATCTGGGCCACCGCCAACGGCGAGGCCAAGAACTGGAGTTCGCGGCGGGTCCTGGACCCCGACGCGCTGCGCATCCGCTTCTGGCAGGAGGTCTCCGCGCCGCCGGTCGCCGAGATGACCGGCACCTGGGTCATCGAACCGCTGGCCGAGACCGAGACCCGGGTGCGGCTGCTGCACTCCTACCGGGCGATCGACGACGATCCCGAGGGTCTGACCTGGATCGACGAGGCGGTGGACCGCAACAGCCGGGCCGAACTGCCGGGCCTGAAGACCAACTTGGAGCTGTCCGCGCAGGACGCGGGACTCAGCCTGTCCTTCGAGGACAGCGTCCGGATCGAGGGCGCCGCCAAGGACGCCTACGACTTCGTCAACGAGGCCCAGCTGTGGACCGAGCGGCTGCCGCACGTGGCGAAGGTCGAACTCACCGAGGACACCCCGGGGTTGCAGACGCTGCGGATGGACACCCTCACCAAGGACGGCTCGACCCACACCACCGAATCCGTCCGGGTCTGCTTCCCGCACCGCAAGATCGCCTACAAGCAGACCACCCTGCCCGCGCTGCTCGATCTGCACACCGGCTACTGGACCTTCGAGGAAGGTCCCGACGGCGTCACCACGGCCACCTCGCAGCACACCGTCGTGCTCAACGCCGACAACATCGGCGCGGTGCTCGGGCCGGAGGCGGGAGTGGCCGAGGCGCGCACCTTCATCCGCGAGGCGCTCGGCAACAACAGCCGCGCCACCTTGAACCACGCCAAGGAGCACGCGGAAGCGCGGCGTTGACCATGGCCGGCGCACCGAACACCGAGGCGGACCCCGCTCCCGGCCCCGCGGCGGACCCTGCCCTCGACCCCTCGGCGGACACCGCCGTGGACACCGACGTCGTCGTGGTCGGGGCGGGCCCGGTCGGGCTGCTGCTCGCCGGTGAACTGCGGCTGGGCGGCGCCCGGGTGACCGTACTGGAGCAGCTCACCGAGCCGACCACCGAATCCCGGGCCTCCACCCTGCACACCCGCACGATGGAGATCCTGGAGGAACGCGGTCTGCTGGCCCGGCTCGGCACCCTGCCCAGCGGCGGCCCCGGGCACTTCGGCGGCATGCGGCTCGACCTGACCGCGGCCGACCCCGGCCACCGGTGGGCCGGCCAGTGGAAGTGCGCCCAGGCCCGGCTCGAATCCCTGCTGCACGACTGGGCGACGGAGTTGGGCGCGCGGGTGCTGCGCGGGCACGTGGTCACCGGTCTGCGGCCGCGCACGGACCGGATCGAGGCCGGATTCGCCACGCTCGGCACCACGGCCAGAGGCACAGGCACCGGCCTCCTGAGCGCCTCGTACCTGGTCGGCTGCGACGGTGAGCGGAGCACCGTACGGCAGCTGGCCGGGTTCGAGGTGGCCGGCCAGGACGGCGCCCTGGAAATGCTGCGGGCCGACGTCGCCGGCATCGACATCCCCGACCGGCGCTTCGAGCGGCTCCCGAACGGCCTTGCCACCGCCCACCGTTGGCCCGACGGCAGCACCCGCGTCATGGTCCATGTGTACGGCAGCGGCGCCGCGCGGCGGACCGGGCCGCCGAGCCTGGCCGAGGTGGCGGCGGCCTGGAAGCTGGTCACCGGCGAGGACATCGGCGCCGGCACCCCCGTCTGGCTCAACGCCTTCGACAACACCAGCCTTCAGGCCGCCCGTTACGTCAAGGGCCGGGTGCTGCTGGCGGGGGACGCGGCCCACGCGCAGATGCCGGTCGGCGGCCAGGCCCTCAACCTCGGCCTCCAGGACGCCGCCGACCTCGGCCCGAAGCTCGCCGCCCGGATCACCGGCCAGGACCCGGCGGCGCCGGACGGCGCCGGCTCCGCGCTGCTGGAGAGCTACCACGCCACCCGGCACCGGATCGGCGCCGCGACCCTCACCAACATCCAGGCCCAGGCCCGGCTGCTGCTCGGCGGCCCCGAGGTGGACGGGCTCCGGGCGGTCTTCGGCGACCTGCTGACGATCGGCCCGGCCCGCCGCCACCTCGCCCGCGCCATCAGCGGCCTCGGCCACGCGGACACCACGACCGAAGAACCCACCCCACGAGAGGCAGCAGCATGAGCAGGCTCATCGGCAAGACGGCGCTCGTCACCGGCTCCAGCCGCGGCATCGGCCGCGCCACCGCCGTACGGCTGGCCAGGGAGGGCGCACTGGTCGCCGTCCACTACGCGGCCAACGAGGCGGCGGCGCGCGAGACCGTGGAGCTGATCGAGAAGGACGGCGGCCGGGCCTTCACCGTCCGCGCGGAGCTGGGCAAACCCGGTGACGTGCACGAACTCTTCCTCGGCCTGGAACAGGGGCTCAAGGAGCGGTCGGACGACACCACCCTGGACATCCTGGTCAACAACGCGGGCGAGGCCACCGCGACCGGCATCGCCCCCGAGGACGTCACCCCGGAACAGCTCGACCGCTTCTTCGCGGTCAACGCCAAGGCCCCGTATCTCATCGTGCAGCGCGCTCTCGCGCAGATCCCCGAGGGCGGCCGGATCATCAACATCTCCTCGGGCCTGACCCGGGTCGCCAACCCCGACCAGGTCGCGTACGCGATGACCAAGGGCGCCATCGAGCAGCTCACGCTGCACCTCGCCCGGCACCTGGCGCCGCGCGGCATCACCATCAACAGCGTCGCGCCCGGCATCACCGACAACGGCAGCGCCGTCTTCGGCATCCCCGAGGCCGTCGAGCAGATGGCCCAGCTCTCCGCCTTCAAGCGGGTCGGCCAGGCGGGCGACGTCGCCGACGTCGTCACCTTCCTCGCCACCGACGAGGCCCGCTGGATCACCGGCGCCTTCATCGACGCGACCGGCGGCACCCTGCTCGGCTGACCGGCCGGACCCGCGCCCGTACCAACGCCGCCACCGGCAACGGCGGTTCAGCACACCCGACTCGGACAGGAGGTGACACGGCCATGCCGACCGACATCCCCGGCAGCATCGCCGCCCGCACGGCCGAACTCGACGCCCTCAAGGAACAGGTCAGGCAGGGGCCCGACCCGCGGGCCACCGAACGCCAGCACGCGCGCGGCAAGCTCACCGCCCGCGAGCGGATCGACCTGCTGCTGGACAAGGGCAGCTTCACCGAGGTCGAAGGGCTGCGCCGGCACCGCGCCACCGGCTTCGGCCTGGAGGCGAAGAAGCCGCACACCGACGGTGTGGTCACCGGCTGGGGCACCGTCGAGGGCCGCACGGTCTTCGTGTACGCCCACGACTTCCGGATCTTCGGCGGCGCGCTCGGCGAGGCGCACGCCGAGAAGATCCACAAGCTGATGGACCTGGCGATCGCGGCCGGCGCGCCCCTGGTGTCGCTCAACGACGGCGCGGGCGCCCGTATCCAGGAAGGCGTGCAGGCGCTGGCCGGTTACGGCGGGATCTTCCGCCGCAACACCGCGGCGTCCGGGGTGATCCCGCAGATCTCGGTGATGCTCGGCCCGTGCGCGGGCGGCGCCGCCTACTCCCCGGCGCTGACCGACGCGGTGTTCATGGTCCGTGAGACCTCGCAGATGTTCATCACAGGACCCGATGTCGTCCAGGCCGTGACCGGCGAGAAGATCACGCAGAACGGGCTCGGCGGCGCCGATGTGCACGCCGCCGCCTCCGGAGTGGCGCACTTCGTCTACGACGACGAGGAGACGTGCCTGGCCGAAGTCCGCTATCTGCTCTCGCTGTTGCCCGCCAACAACCGCGAACTGCCGCCGCGCGCCGTCTGCGCCGACCCGCCGGACCGCGAGTCCGAGGCGCTGCTCGACCTGGTGCCCGCGGACGGCAACCGCTCCTACGACGTACGGCGGGTGATCGAGGAGATCGTCGACGACGGCGAATTCCTGGAGGTGCACGCCGCGTTCGCGCCCAACCTGGTCTGCGCGCTGGCCCGGCTCGACGGACAGACCGTCGGCGTCCTCGCCAACCAGCCCGCGGCCCTCGCCGGCGTCCTCGACATCGACTCCAGCGAGAAGGGCGCGCGCTTCGTGCAGTTCTGCGACGCCTTCAACATCCCGCTGATCACCCTCGTCGACGTCCCCGGCTTCCTGCCCGGCGTCGACCAGGAGCACACCGGCATCATCCGGCGCGGCGCCAAACTGCTGTACGCCTACTGCAACGCCACCGTGCCGCGGATCTCGATCATCCTGCGCAAGGCGTACGGCGGCGCGTACATCGTCATGGACTCCCGCTCGATCGGCGCGGACCTGGCCTTCGCCTGGCCGACCAACGAGATCGCGGTGATGGGCGCGGAGGGCGCGGCGAACGTCGTCTTCCGGCGCGAGATCGCCGCCGCCGACGACCCGGCCGCGATGCGCGAGCGGAAGATCGCCGAATACCGCGAGCAGTTGGTCCACCCGTACTACGCGGCCGAACGCGGCCTCGTGGACGACGTCATCGACCCGCGGCTGACCCGGCCGGTGCTCTGCCGGGCGCTGAGCATGCTCGCCGCCAAGGGCGCCGACCTGCCGCACCGCAAGCACGGCAACCCGCCGCAGTGACCCCGGGATCCGCCGCCGAACCCCCGCAGACCTCCGCAGACCCCCGCGAACCCCCAGTGAAAAGGAGCGTGCCATGGACGTCGGACTCCTCTTCGACCTGCGCAACCCCCAGCAGTGGCACCGGCCGTGGGCGGCCCACTACGGCCGGACCCTGGACCTGTGCGAAGAGGCCGACCAGCGAGGAGCCGGCGGCCTGTGGTTCACCGAGCACCATCTTTTCGAGGACGGCTACCTGCCGCAGCCGCTGACCTTCGCCGCGGCCGTCGCCGCCCGCACCCGCAGGGCCCGGATCGGCACCTCCGTGGTGCTGCCCGCGCTGCACAGCCCCGTCGACCTCGCGGAACAGGCCGCGCTCGTCGACCTGATCAGCGGCGGCCGGCTCGAACTCGGCCTGGGCGCCGGCTACCGGGTGCCCGAGTACGAGCTGTTCGGCGCGGACTTCAGCCGCCGCTTCGCGGCCACGCAGAAGGGCATCCGGGAGATCCTGCGGCTGTGGCGCGAGGGCGGCGTCTCCCCGCTGCCGATCCAGGACCCGCCGCCGGTGTGGGGCGGCTTCTACGGGCCGCGCGGCGCCCGGATCGCCGGCGAGCTGGGCATCGGGCTGCTGCACATCTCGCGGCCGATGTTCAAGCACTACCGCAAGGGCCTGGTCGAGGCGGGACACGACCCGCAGACCGCCCGGGTCAGCGACCTGATGCCGATCATCCTCGCCGAGGACCCGGAGAAGGCGTGGCACCAGGTGGCGCCGCACCTCGCCCACCAGGTCAACTCCTACCGGCAGTTGTCGGTCGAGGGCCGGGACAGGAGCGAGCCGCTGCTGACCGCCGACGACCTGCGCGACCCCAACGCCGAGGACACCCGCGGCCTGCTGGACATCCTCACGCCCGAGGACGCCGCCGTACGGATCAAGGAGCTGGTCGGCGATCTGCCGGTCAAGCACCTGATCTTCTGGGCGAGCATCGCCGGGATGCCGGACGAGCTGGTGACCGAGAACATCCGGCTCGTCACCGAGAAGCTGCCCCCGCTGCTGGACCCGCAATGACGGCCGCCCCCCGTACCGGCGCCCCCGACGCACCGCCCGCGGGCGGTGCGGCCGACCCCGCGCGCTGGGACGCCCGGCTCACGACGGTGCTGCTGATCCTGTCCGGCAACATGATCCTCGACGCGATCGAGGTCTCCCTCGTCCTGGTCGCCCTGCCCTCCATCGGCGACGCGCTGGACCTCGGCCTGTGGACGGTGCAGTGGCTGATGAGCGGCTTTGCGCTCGGCTTCGCCGCGCTGCTGCTGATCGGGCCGCGGCTCAACGCCCGGCTGGGCCGCAGACGCGTCTACCTCGGCGCGATGCTGCTGTTCGCCGCCGCCTCGGTGGTCGGCGGCCTCACCGACAGCGCCGCGCTGCTGATCGCCACCCGCGTCGTGAAGGGCCTGAGCGCGGCGCTCACCGCGCCGACCGGGCTCGCCATCATCGGCACCGCCTTCCCCGCGGGACCGCGGCAGCGCCGCGCGGTCTCGGTCTACGCCCTGTTCGGCGCGGCCGGCTTCACGGCCGGACTGCTGCTGTCCGGGGCGCTGCTGAACGGCAGCTGGCGGTGGACCTTCCTCTTCCCGGCACCGGTGGCGCTGATCCTGCTCGTCTTCGGGCTGCGGGTCATCCCGCCCGACCGCGGCAGGACCCCGGCGCCGCGCATCACGCCCACGCTGCTGCGCGACCGCGCCCTGCTGCGCTCCGCGATCGGCGCGACCACCCTCAACGGCACCTACCAGAGCCTGCTCCTGCTGCTGGTCTTCCGGACGCAGCGCCAACTCGGCTGGTCGCCCTGGCAGTCGGCGGTCGCGCTGCTGCCGGCCTGCGTGCCGCTGGCGGTGACCGTCCCCTTCGCCGGGGCGCTGGTGGCGCGCTGGGGGACCGGCCGGTTGATCGCGCTCGGCGCGACCGCGCCACTGCTGGGCTACGCGTACTTCCTGTGGCGGGCCGGCGCGGGAGCGTACGCCACCGGGACACTGCCGACGCTGCTGCTGGTCGGCGCGGGCTTCGTCCTGTCCTTCGCCGCCCTCAACATCCAGGCGACCGGCGCACTGCCGCCCGCCGAACGCGCCGCGGCCGTCCCGCTGTTCCAGACGGCCGTACAGCTCGGCGCGGTGGTGATGCTCCCGGCCACCGCCGCGCTGCTCGGCGCGCACCACGGCAGCCGCCCCGCGCTGGCGCTGATCACCGCGGTCGCCGTCGTCGGCCTGCTGGCCGCGCTGCCGGGACTGCGGACGCCCGCCGCATCCCCCTCGGCCGGCTCCACGCCTTCTCCCACGGCCTCCCCTCCCGCCCTACAGAACGGGTCGCACCATGACGGATGACCAGCTCTCCCTCGCCATCATCACCGCCAGCGTCCGGGACGGCCGGCTCGGTCCCGCCGTCGCCGACTGGTTCCTCACCCAGGTCAAGGAGCGCGCCGAATTCGCCGCGCAGACCGTCGATCTGATCGACCATCAACTCCCGCTGGTGCTGCCGGGGCCCGGCAAGGACGTACCGCTGGAGACCGCCAGGACCCGGGAGACCCTGCGCTCGGTCCTCGTCGCCGCCGACGCCGTCGTCATCGTCACACCCGAGTACAACCACAGCTTCCCCGCGGTGCTGAAGAACACCGTCGACTGGTTCTACGAGGAGTGGACCGCCAAGCCCGTCGGCTTCGTCTCCTACGGCGGGCTGAGCGGCGGAATCCGCGCCGTCGAGCAGCTGCGGCAGGTCTTCGCCGAGGTGCACACCCTCACCGTCCGCGAGAACGTCGCCTTCTCCATGGCGGGGAACCGCTTCGACGAGGCGGGCCGGCTGACCGACCCCGGGCCGTTCGTCCAGTCGGCCGGACTCCTGCTCGACCAGCTCCAGTGGTGGGGCCGCGCGCTGCGCGCCGCCCGCGCCGAGCACCGCTATCCGCGCTGAACACCCGCCCGCGGAACCCCCCCGACCGACCCTGGAAGGACGACGCCATGGCCCAGGAGACCAACCAGCAGACCAAGGCGGCGCCGCCGGACATCCGGCGCGCCGACAGTACGGCGGTGCACGTCGCGCAGTGGTACGTGCCCGACCGGGAGACCGGTGTCGCCACCCTCGACCGCGCCGTGGCGCAGTGGGACGCCGCCCGCTGGCCGTCCGGCATCCGCTCCGTCAACGCCTACCTCAGTACCGAGCACGACACCGTGCTGACCTACGTCCAGACCTCCGACCCCGCCGCCCACGCCGCGTTCACCGCCGGGCTGACGGACCTGGCGGGCGCGGCGACCGTCGCGTACACGCTGCACCGCGCGATCGTGCTGCACCACGGGCCGCTGGTGCCGGCCAGCTTCGTCGTCGCGACCTTCGACGTGGACGGGCCGCACGCACAGCGCGGCATCGTCGACTCGGTGGCCGGCGCCCTCGAACAGGCCCCGGGCGACCGGCACCCCGGCCTGCTGTCGGCCAACTTCCACCTCAGCGCCGACGGCACGCGCGTACTGAACTACGCCGAGTGGACCAGCGACGAGGCGCACATCTCGTTCCTGGAAGGCGCCACGCGGGCCGCGACCCTGCGCGCCACCCACGACACCCCGGGCGTGCGGCCGATCGGATTCAAGCGCTACCACCTGCTCCACAGCCGCGCGGTCTGACGCCGCGTCATATCCCTACCCAGGAGGAATCCATCGTGACCAGCTCCGCGCCAAGCAGCGCCCCCAGGCGGGAAGAACTCGTCGCAGCCGCCGAGAAGTTGGTGCCGCTGCTGCGGTCCCGCGCGCTGTGGATCGACGAGAACCGGCGGCTCCCGCAGGACGTCATCGAGGCGATCGAGGCGTCCGGCCTGCTCAAGATGCAGGTGCCCGTGGAGTACGGCGGATACGAGTCCGACACCCGCGCCTTCGTCGACGTCCTGGCCGAGATCGCCAAGGGCAACAGCTCGGCCGCCTTCGTGCTGTCCATCTACGCGTCGCTGACCTGGATGGTCGGCCTGTGGCCCGACCAGGCGCTGGAAGAGGTGTTCGCGCAGCCGCACGTCCGGGTGACCGGCACGACAGCCGCCTCCGGCACGGCGAAGCGGGTCGACGGCGGCTATCTGATCAACGGGAGCTGGGGCTTCAACAGCGGCGTCCTGCACGCCCATTACAAGATCACCGCCGCGATCCCCGAGCAGCCCGAGGGCGCCGCGGCGCCGGACGGTCCCGTCCTCCCGGTCTTCGCGCTGATCCCGATCCCCGAACTGGAGATCGTGGACGACTGGAACACCATCGGCCTCGCCGGCTCCGGCAGCGTGACCACCGTGGCCAAGGACGTCTTCGTGCCCGACCACCGGGTGATTTCCGGCGCCGACTTCTACCAGAACGTCGCCAACTCGCCGGTCCAGGCGGCCAAGGGCGCCTACCGGGTGCCGATGCTGGTCACCGCGACCGCGATGCAGACCGGCCAGCTCGTCGGCGCCGCGAAGTACGCCCTGTCCAGCTTCCTGGAGCGGCTGCCCGGACGGCCGCTGACGTACACGAACTACCCGAGCCAGGCGGAGGCGCCGATCACCCACCTCCAGATCGGCGAGGCCGCCCTGCTGATCCAGGACGCCGAGGCGCGGGCGCACCGCTTCGCCGATCTGCTGGCGGACAAGATCGAGCGGGACGAGCCGTGGACCCAGGAGGAACGCGTCCACTCCCGGGTGCAGATCGGCTGGATCGCCCGGCAGGCCAAGCAGGCGGTGGAGATCCTGGCCGGGGCGAGCGGCGGCTCCTCGATCTTCCGTGACGTGCCGATCACCCGCATCCAGCGCGATGTGCACGCGACGTCGCTGCACGCGCTGATCACCCCCGGCACCAACATCGAGCTGTACGGCAGGTCGCTGGCCGGGCTCGAACCCAACTCGGTCTATCTGTAGGTCCGTTCCGTACGGTCCCGTCGCGCGGAGACGATGCGGCGCCGGCGCCCCCGCCCCGGGAGCACCGGCGCCGCGGCGTCAGCCGACGCCGACCCGGAAGCCCACACCGCGTACGGTGACGATCCAGCTGCTGCGGCCCAATTTGTTGCGCAACGAGTTGACATGGGTGTCCACGGTGCGGCTCGCTTGATATCCGGCGGCCAGGGCCAGCGGAATCTCCCAGATCTCGGCCAGCAGTCGCTGCCGTGTGACGACCATCTCCGAATGCCGGGCCAGGTAGTACAGCAGGTCGAACTCCTTGCGGGTCAGCCGCACCGACCGTTCGCGCACCCGGACTTTCCGTGAGACCGCGTCGATGTGCAGTTCACCGATCGAGACCGCGGTTTTCGGGTCGAGCACCGGACGCCGGGGTTTTCGGCGGCGCATGACCGCCTCCATACGGGCCGCCAACTCCCGTATTTCGAAGGGCTTGTCGAGGCAGTCGTCGGCGCCCGCCCGCAGGCCGAGCACCCGGTCTAGTTCTGTCCCACCGCCGGCGAACGCGATAACGGGAAGTCCGCCGGTCTCCCGCAGCGCACGGCAGACGTCCAGGCCGTCCATGTCCGGCAGGTCGAGATCGAGCAGCACGAAATTCGCCCGTTCGTACTGCTCGAGTGCGGCGGCCCCGGAATCCACGATCGTGACCTCGTGACCGTACCGTTCCAGATTGCGGGCCAGCTCTTTCGCTTCGACTTCCTGCGCCGCCACGACGAGTATGCGCACGGTATCTCCCTTGGAGTTGCGTGGACCGAAGGCGGATTCACGGCCGCAAGCTCCATTGCCTGCTTCGCTGTCGGGTGAGCACCTATCCAGATCTGATCCGCTCGGCGGATTCCCAAACCGGTGTCGTCGATTCGAGCCAGGGCATTCATACGCGTTCACACGGCCTTGGCGCGGCGGACGCATACATGCCGGCGTGCGCGAAGACACCAGGGGTGAGGAAGGAGCAAGAAGGAGGAGGAAAGAAGCGGAGGGAAGCGGTCCTGCGGGGGAGGCGCGCGGTTCAGGCGGTGGCGGGGAGCGAGGACGGGCTCGGGGAAGCGCCGGGCGCGGCGTCGCGGTAGGCGCGCAGGAACGTGCTCACCGCGGCGTGCGCGACCAGCTCCCGCTCGGCGTCCGGCACTGGACGCGTACCGAGCTGGGACCGGGCCTCCATGGGGCCGGTGAGCAGCGCGAGGAACTGCTCGGCGGCCTCGACGGGATCGCAGGGGCGCAGCAGACCGGCCAGCGACAGCCGCGCCATCCGGTCGGCGAGGGTCTGCCGCAACCGGTCGGCGCCGCGGCCCCAGACGGCCTCCAGGAGATCGGGGAAGCGAGTGATCTCCGCGTGCAGCAGCCGGCGCAGCGCCCAGGAGCGGGGGTCGCAACACTGGTGCAGCAGGAGGCGGCCGACGTCCTCCAGCCGGGTGCGCACCGGATCGGCCTGCCCCCCGGCGGTCGACGCCACGGCGGACTGATCGACCGTGAGCTGCTCCGCGAGCGCCAGATTCTCGGCCATCACCGCGCTCCCCGCCGCCTCCATCGCGGCGTGGAACAGGCTTTCCTTGTCGCCGAGATGGTTGTACACAGTGTGCTTGGCGACGCCCGCGACCTCGGCGATCTCCTCCATGCACGCACCGGCGTACCCCCGGTTCGCGAACACGGTGAAAGCGGCGTCGAGAATCGCCTGCCGCTTGTCGATACGGCCCCGCGAGGCCGCCCGGCCACGGGGGGCCGGTGCCGCCGCCGTCACGGAAGTCGCCGCGGCTGCCGTCGCAGAAGCCGTCGCTGTCGTCGCAGTCGTCGAAGTCGCAGATCCGCCCACGCAACGAGTGTACCCGGTACGGGCGTTGAGTTGCACCCATGAGTGCATTCGGTTGCCCGACCGCGTTGTCAAGAGTCTGTACGGTGCTCTAATCTGCACTGACGAGTGCAAATTCGCCTGGCGGCACGTGATGTGACGCCACCTCATGCCATCGGAGAGACTCATGGCGCACCCGTCGAACGAGGGCCTGGATCCCGCGCTGCGACGACTGATCGGAGTGATCCTGTTAGGCGGGATCATGGGCATCCTCGACGGCTCGATGATCGCCGTCGCCGCGGACACCCTGGTCAAGGACTTCGACACCTCGCTCAGCGCGGTGAGTTGGGTGTCCACCGCCTATCTGCTCGCGCTGACGGTGAGCATCCCGGTCACCACCTGGGCCGTCGACAGGTTCGGCGGCCGGCGGCTCTGGCTGCTCGGCCTCGTGGTCTTCCTGGCGGGCTCCATCAGCTCCGGGCTCGCGTGGAACATCGGCAGCCTGATCGTCTTCCGGGTCCTCCAGGGACTCGGCGCGGGGCTGCTCGACCCGCTGATGCTGACCCTGCTGGCCCGCTCGGCGGGACCCGCCAGGATCGGCCAGGTCATGGGTCTGATGGGCGTCGTCGGCTCCAGCGGCCCGGTGTTCGGACCGATCGTCGGCGGCTTCATCCTGCAAGGGGTCAGCTGGCGCTGGATGTTCCTGGTGAACGTGCCGATCGGCCTGCTCGCCCTGGTGCTCGCGCTGCGGGTGATCCCCGACGACCGGCCGGCCCCCGGCGAGCACACCGCGGGCCGGCTCGACACCGTCGGCGTCGCGCTGATCGGCCCCGGCGTCGCCGCCGCCGTACTGACTCTGTCGCAGTACGCCGAGCGGACCGAATTCGCCACCTGGCAGGTCCTGGTGCCGCTGGCCGCCGCCGTCGTCCTGCTCGCCGCCTACGCCGTCCACGCGCTGCGCGAGCGCGGCACACCCCCGCTGATCGACCTGCGGCTGTTCACCTCGCGCAGCTTCTCCGCCAGCGTCGTCCTGAGCGCCCTCGTGGGACTGGCGACCTTCGCCAGCCTGTTCGCGCTCCCGCTCTACTACCAGCAGGTCCGCGGCCACGACACCTTCGAGTCCGCGCTGCTGCTCGCCCCGCTCGGCGTCGGCTCCGCCCTGTCCATGCCGCTGACCGGGCGGCTGTCGGACAAGCTGGGCTCGCGCAATCTGGTGCTCGGCGGCAGTGTGCTCGCCGGGCTCAGCGCCCTGGCCTTCACCCAGCTCGACGCGGGCACCTCGCAGGTCTGGACGGCGGTGGTGGCGTTCACCATCGGTATCGGCCTCGGCAGCGTCGGCGCGCCCACCATCGCCTCGCTCTACCGGACGCTGCCCCCGCAGAAGGTGCCGCAGGGCAGCACGGTGCTGTACATGCTCAATCAGCTCGGCGCCGCGATCGGCATCGCGCTCGTCGCGCTGCTGGTGCAGAGCGCGGGCGACGGTGACGCGCTCGGCGGCTTCCGGCACGCCTACTGGGGCGTGACCGCGGCGCTCGCGCTCGCCGCGGTCGCCGCGACCCAACTGCCGGGCCGCGCCCGCCCGCAGGAGCCCGCCGCGCCCGACGAGGGCGCGGTGCCCGAGGACGTCCGAGCACCCGACAAATCCGCGGAGGCCCCGGCCTCCCTGGCCGCCCAAGGGGACGTGCTGTGAAAACGATCGTGATCGCCGGTGGCACCGACGGCATCGGCAAGGCGCTGGCCGAGGTACGGCTCGGCGCCGGCGACACCGTCGTGGTCGTCGGCCGCAGCGAGACCAAGGGCAAGGCGTTCCTTGACACCGCCGCCGCGCTCGGCGCCGCCGACCGTGCCGTCTTCCTGCCCGCCGACCTCAGCCTGATCGAGGAGAACGAGCGGATCGCCGACGAACTGCGCGCCCGCTTCCCGACGCTGGACGCGCTGATCTTCTGCGCCCGGCACTACCGGACCCGGCGCGCCGAGACGGCCGACGGCATCGAGGAGAATTTCGCGCTCTTCTACCTCAGCCGCTATCTGCTCGGGCACGCGCTCGTGGACGCGCTGTCCGCGGCGGAGCACCCGGTGGTGGTGAACGTGGCGGGGCCCGGCGCCAGTCTGAACGTGGTGCGCTGGGACGACCTGGAGCTGCGCCACGGCTACCACGGCGGCGCCGCCCTCGGCCAGGGCGGCAAGCTCAACGACCTGCTGGGCGTGGCCTTCGCCGAGCGGTACGGCGAACTGGGCATCCGCTACGTCCTCATCCACCCCGGCGTCACCGCCACGAGCTTCTCCGGCTCCTACGACGAGCCGACGCTCCAGCAGATCCGCTCGATGCAGTCCTTCGCCAAGCCGGTCGAGGCGGCACTGCCGCCGATCCTCGCGGCCGTGGACGCCCCGCCGGCAGAGCCGCTGAGCGCCTTCGTGGAAGGCGTACGGATCGGGGTCACCGACCGGTCCTTCGACCCCGCCGCCGCCCGGCGGCTGGACGCGGACACCGCGCGCATCCTGCTCGGCCGGCGCGGCAAGTCCGCCGCCGCGGAGGCGAATTGACGCGGCGCACAGTTTTGCCCAGCAGGAATTGATGTTCTTTTCACAACCCTGAGCCGGGATTCCTGGGCGCGGGTCACGGCCGGTCGGAGAATGTTCCGTACCACGCCGTGGCCCGCGCCTTTTCCGGCGGGGCCGCCCCCCCTTCCCGAGGAGCCGGAGAATGTCCCACGCGTCCACCGTGCGGCCCGTCATCGAGAATCCGCGAAGCGACATCGTGCTCGTCACGACCGTGCCCACCACCAGTGAACGGCAGACCGCGACCGCGGAAGCCGTCGTCGCGCACTGGCAGGCCGCGCAGTGGCCGCCGGAGCTGCTGTCGCTGACGGCGTACACCAGCAGCGACGGCGAATCGGTGCTGACGTACGGCCAATGGGCGTCTGAAGAGGCGCTGTTGCGGGCGCTGAAGGAGGAGGGCGGCATCGCGTACGCGGGCCCGGCCGTCCCGGAAACCGCCGGGCCCGCCCCCGCCCCCGTGCCCTACCGGCTCTACCGCGCCGTCCGCGGCAACGGCATCCCCGACCCCGCGCCCGTCGCCGAGTCCTTCCCCGTCGCCTTCTTCGGCGCGGAGAACGACCGGGCCGCCCGTGAATTCGTGGACGGGCTCTTCGCCGCCGAGGAGGCCACCGAGGGCGACGACCGCGACTACCCGGGCGGGATCTCGGCGAACATGCACATCAGCGTGGACGGCACGAGTGTGCTCAGCTTCTCGGAGTGGGTGACCGAGGCCAACGCCGTCGCCCACATCGAGGCCGTCTGGGAGCCGCTGCTGAAGCACCTCGGCGGCACCGGCCTGCTCTACCGGCACTTCGGCAGCCTGTACCCGGTGGCCTGAGTACGGGTCCGGCCGGCCCCCGTCCGCGGTGGACAGGGGGCCGGCCGGGACCGCGACGGCGCGCGGGACTCAGGCGGCGGCGCGCCCGTACGGGTGCCAGACGCGCGGCGCGTGGAAGAGGGACGCCCGCTCCGGGCGCCGCCACCGCGCCATGCTCACGACCCCGGCCGCGGGCGACGGTTCGGCCGCGGCGCCCGCGCGGGCGTACAGAACGGCCAGCAGCGCCGCCAGTTCCTCCGGCGTCGCACGGCCCCGCTCCACGCGCACCGCGCCGAATTCGGCGGTACGGGAATCGGTCGGGCGGGAATCGGTCGGGTCGGTCATCGCAATAGTCCTTTGCGCCTGGGAATCGGGTCCGCAATTCAGGGTTCCAGGGATTCCGGCCCGCCTTCAAGGCGGTACGGATCAGAAGTCCGTCAGGCTCGGTCAACCTTTGGTGACCACTCTCAGGAAAACGTCAACGCGGCTCGTCCCGGCGGGCGTCGGCGGCCGCCGGGGGAGCGGAGCGGGGGTGTGAGCCGCCCCGGAAAACCGGTCGAACGCGCGGCCGGGCCGCTGTTACCGTCTGCGGGTGGCGAAACTCAATCAGATCATCGCAGTGGAGAAGGGCGTCAAGTCCAAGGCGCAGCAGGAACTGACGACCGCTCATCACGACCTGCAGAAGCCCGCGTTGCTGTCCGGTATCTCGCGGACCTATCAGCCGAAGGATGAGGAGGGCGAGCAGCTGCCGCCCGAGTCGACCCGGGTGCAGATCAAGGCCGAGACCGTGCTGCGCGACACCGCGGCGGCGCTCACCCGGCTCTTCGACGTGACCGCCACCAAGGACTGGGCCAACTGCGAGGCGCGCGCCGACGTGAAGGTCGACGGCCGGACGCTGGTCGCCGACGTGCCCGTGTCCTATCTGCTCTTCCTGGAGAAGCAGCTCACCGACCTCAACACCTTCGTCCGCAAGCTGCCGGTGCTGGACGCGGCCGAGGGCTGGAATCTCGACGCGTCCACCGACGCCTGGAAGACCGAGCCGGTCCGTACGATCCGCACCCGCAAGGTCCCGCGCAATCACGTGAAGGCCGAGGCGACCGAGAAGCACCCGGCACAGGTCGAGGTCTACTACGAGGACGTGGCGGTCGGTTACTGGACCACGGTGAAGTTCTCCGGCGCGCTGCCCGCCCGCCGGGTCAACGAACTGCTGGACCGGGTCGAGACGTTGCAGCAGGCGGTGAAGTTCGCCCGCGAGGAGGCGAACGGCGCGGAGGTCACCGACCAGCGGGTCGGCGACGCCGTATTCGGGTACCTGTTCGCGCAGTGACCCCCCAAGATCCCCTCCGCGGGAGCGCGGAGGGTGCGCGAGGAGCGCAAAGCTGACGCTGAAGTTCGTCGTGAAAGACGCGGTTCCAGTGGGGGTTCGAATCCCTCCCCCCGCACCACGTGCGGGGGTGGCCCAACCGGCAGAGGCAGACCGCGATCAATCTCAGACTCTCGCTCCAGACTCAGCAGCTGCCGCCGATCGCCGGATCGACCGGCCGCGGGCCCGGTCGTCAGGTGCAGGTTCAAATCCTGCCCGGCCCTCTTCGGGGGCCGGTAGTTCAACGGTAGAACGTGACGACATCAGACTGACCCGCGGCCTCAAGCGTGCCGGTGTGTGCACAGGGCGGCGACCGAGGGGCCCGGAGGCTGGACATGCCTCCGGGTCCCGCTCCTTGTCCGCGGTGGCGGCTCAGACGCCGGTCGTCGAGCCGGGCCGGCTGATCATCAGCACCGTCACCGTCGCCCACAGCAGATTGAACAGGCCGGTGTACATCGCCAGCCGTACGGTCACCTCGCGCGGGACCGCCCGGCGACGACGTGCTGGACGCGCTGCGCGCCGCCGCGGCGCGCGGCACCCGGATCGCCTCGGTCTGCGGCGGCCGGACTCGACCTGTGCCTGCACATGATCCGCCGCGACCTCGGCTCCGCGGTGGCCGCCGACACGGCCCGGCTTTCGGTCATGCCGCTCGAACGGGAGGGCGGCCAGGCCCAGTTCGTCGTGCACGACCAGCCGCCGGCGCCGCGCGGCTCGGCCCTGGAAGAGGTGCTGGCGTGGCTGGCGGACAACGCCGACAAGGACGTCACGCTTGACGCGATGGCCGCCCGCTGCGGGATGAGCCAGCGCACCTTCAGCCGCCGCTTCCGCGAGCAGACCGGCACCACACCCCTGCAATGGCTGCTTCGGGCCCGGATCCGGCGGGCGCAGTATCTGCTGGAGACCACCGAGCACACCGTCGAGCGGATCGCCGAACAGTCCGGCTTCGGGTCACCGACCGCCTTCCGCGAGCGCTTCCGGCGGATCGTCGGCACCACACCGCAGTCGTACCGCGCCGCCTTCCACGGCCGCGCACGGCAGGCGGGCACATCCTGAGCAGGCGCGCACATCCTCACGGGGCGCGCAGAGGTTAGCCTGTCAGCACCATGATCCGATGCACGACGCCCTGGGGTGACCTCGAACTCACGCGCTTCCCGCACGACCCGCGCGAGCAGCTGCGGGCGTGGGACGCCGCCGACACCTACCTGCTGCGGCACCTCGTGGACACCCGCGCCGACACCCGGCCGGAGGCGCGCGCCGCGGTGACACGTACCGCGGCCGAATCAGGTACGGCGGCGGGCGGCGCCGTGGACCTGTCGGGCACGGTCGTGATCGTCGGCGACCGCTGGGGCGCGCTGAGCACGGCGCTGGCCGCGTACGCCCCGACGCA
The DNA here is from genome assembly GCF_900112845.1 of Actinacidiphila alni. Lineage (GTDB taxonomy): Bacteria > Actinomycetota > Actinomycetes > Streptomycetales > Streptomycetaceae > Actinacidiphila > Actinacidiphila alni. The sequence continues at coordinate 345,124 of NZ_FONG01000004.1, read as the reverse complement.
GATCTCGGACTCCTTCCTCGCACAGCAGGCGACCCGGGCCAATCTGCGCCGCAACGCTCCGGAGGCCGCCGACGGGGTCCGGCTGCTGTCGACCCGTGACACCCCGCCCGACCGGATCGACGTCCTGCTGGTGCGGGTCCCCAAGAGCCTCGCGCTGCTGGAGGACCAGCTGCACCGGCTCGCGCCCGCCGTCCACGAGGGCACCGTGGTGGTCGGCACCGGCATGACCACCGAGATCCACACCTCCACCCTCCACCTCTTCGAGCGGATCCTCGGCCCGACCCGTACGTCACTGGCGGAGAAGAAGGCCCGGCTGATCTTCTGCACCCCGGCCCCCGGCCGGACCCGCACCCCCAGCCCCTGGCCGATCCGCTACGCGCTGCCGGACGGCATCGGCGCCGCCTCCGGCCGTACCGTCACCAATCACGCCGGCGTCTTCTGCGCCGAGCGGCTGGACATCGGCACCCGCTTCCTGCTCCAGCACCTCCCGGCCCGGCACGGCCCGGACCGGGTGATCGACCTCGGCTGCGGCAACGGCGTCGTCGGTACGGCGGCGGCGCTGGCCAACCCGGAGTCCTCGGTGCTCTTCACCGACGAGTCCCACCAGGCCGTCGCCTCCGCCGAGGCGACCTTCCGGGCCAACGCCGACCCCGCCACCAAGGCCGACTTCCTGGTCGCCGACGGCCTGACCGGCGTCCCCCCGGACAGCGCCGACCTCGTCCTGAACAACCCGCCCTTCCACTCCCACCAGGCGACCACCGACGCCACCGCCCGCCGCATGTTCGCCGCCGCCCGCGCCGCCCTGCGCCCCGGCGGCGAACTCTGGGTCGTCGGCAACCGCCACCTCGGCTACCACGTCCGCCTCCGCCGCCTCTTCGGCTCCTGCGAAACGGTCGCCTCCGACCCCAAATTCGTCATCCTCCGCGCGATCAAGCGCTGAATCCGCAGGTCCGGGGCCCGTCCCGGCGGAACTGCGTTGCATAACTCTACAAAGAACCGTATAGTCATGCCATCGACGAGGAGGGTTCGATGGTGGTGCGCGCAGCGGTGGCCGGGGCGAGTGGATACGCGGGCGGGGAGGTGCTGCGGCTGCTGGTGGGGCACCCCGAGGTGGAGATCGGCGCGGTGACCGGGAACTCCAACGCCGGGCAGCTGCTCGGCGCGCTGCAACCGCATCTGCTGCCGCTGGCCGGGCGGGTGCTCGAACCCACCACGGCGGAGGTGCTCGCCGGACACGACGTGGTGTTCCTCGCGCTGCCGCACGGGCAGTCCGCCGCGGTCGCGGCACAGCTCGGCGACGAGGCGCTGATCGTGGACATGGGGGCCGACTTCCGGCTGGCGGACGCCGCGGACTGGGAGAAGTTCTACGGTTCGCCGCACGCCGGCACCTGGCCGTACGGGCTGCCCGAACTCCCGGGCGCGCGTGCCGCGTTGGCCGGGGCCAAGCGGATCGCGGTGCCCGGCTGCTACCCGACGGCCGTCTCGCTCGCGCTGTTCCCGGCGTACGCGGCGGGCCTGGTCGAGCCGGAGGCCGTGATCACCGCGGCGTCCGGTACCTCGGGCGCCGGCAAGGCGGCCAAGCCGCATCTGCTGGGCTCCGAGGTGATGGGTTCGATGAGCCCGTACGGCGTCGGCGGCGGACACCGGCACACCCCGGAGATGATCCAGAACCTGAGCGCGGCGGCCGGCCGGCGGGTGAGCGTCTCCTTCACGCCCACCCTCGCGCCGATGCCGCGCGGCATCCTCGCCACGTGCAGCGCCAAGGCAGGACCCGGTGTCACCGCCGCCGAGCTGCGCGCCGCGTACGAAAAGGCGTACGCCGACGAGCCGTTCGTCCACCTGCTGCCCGAGGGGCAGTGGCCCGCGACAGCCGCCGTCCACGGCTCCAACGCCGTACAGATCCAGATCGCGTACGACGAGAGCACCCACCGCCTGATCGCGATCAGCGCCATCGACAACCTCACGAAGGGCACCGCGGGCGGCGCGGTGCAGAGCATGAACATCGCTCTCGGACTCCCTGAGAGCACGGGACTTTCCACGATCGGAGTCGCACCGTGACCGACGCACGCGAGGCCGCCGGGAGGCGGACGACGACGATGGCCGCGGCATTGTGCCGAGCGGGCGGAGAAGGGAACGGGGAGAAGCAGTGAGCGTCACGGCAGCCAGGGGATTCACGGCGGCGGGGATCGCCGCCGGGATCAAGGAGAACGGCAATCCGGATCTGGCCCTCGTGGTCAACACCGGGCCGCGCCGCGCCGCCGCGGGCGTCTTCACCTCCAACCGCGTGAAGGCCGCGCCCGTGCTCTGGTCGGAACAGGTCGTCAGGGGCGGCGCGGTCACCGCGGTGGTGCTCAACTCCGGCGGCGCCAACGCCTGTACGGGCCCGCGGGGTTTCCAGGACACGCACGCCACCGCGGAGAAGGCCGCGCAGGTGCTCGGCGCCGAGCACAGCGCCGGCGAGATCGCGGTCGCCTCGACCGGCCTGATCGGCCTGCTGCTCCCGATGGACAAGCTGCTGCCGGGAGTCGAGAAGGCGGCAGCCGAACTGTCCGAGCACGGCGGCGAGAAGGCCGCCATCGCGATCAAGACCACCGACACCGTGCACAAGACGGCCGTCGCGCAAGGGCCGGGCTGGACCGTCGGCGGCATGGCCAAGGGCGCGGGCATGCTCGCCCCGGGCCTGGCCACGATGCTGGTCGTGCTGACCACCGACGCCGACGTCGAAGCGCCCGCCCTGGACAAGGCGTTGCGCGAGGCCACCCGGCTGACCTTCGACCGGATCGACTCCGACGGCTGCATGTCGACCAACGACACCGTGCTGCTGCTGGCCTCGGGCGCGTCCGGAATCGCCCCGGAACACGGCGAGTTCGCCGACGCGGTCCGCGCGGTCTGCGGCGACCTGGCCCGGCAGCTGATCGGCGACGCCGAGGGCGCCTCCAAGGACATCAGGATCGAGGTCGTCAACGCGGCCAGCGAGGACGACGCCGTCGAGGTGGGCCGCTCCATCGCCCGCAACAACCTCCTCAAGTGCGCCATCCACGGCGAGGACCCCAACTGGGGCCGGGTGCTGTCCGCGATCGGCACCACCTCCGCCGCCTTCGAGCCCGACCGGCTCAATGTCGCCATCAACGGCGTGTGGGTGTGCAGGAACGGCTCGGTCGGCGAGGACCGCGACCTGGTCGACATGCGGTTCCGCGAGGTCGCGATCACCGCGGACCTGGCCGCCGGTACGGAGTCGGCGGTGATCTGGGCCAACGACCTGACCGCCGACTACGTCCACGAGAACAGCGCGTACAGCTCATGACCGACCCGAAGAACCCCGAGCGGCAGCAGGGCGCGCGCCGGCACACCGCGCTGCCCAAGGCACAGACCCTCGTCGAGGCGCTGCCCTGGCTGACCCGGCACAACGGCAAGGTCGTCGTCATCAAATTCGGCGGCAACGCCATGGTCGACGAGGAGCTGAAGGCCGCCTTCGCGCAGGACGTGGTCTTCCTGCGGCAGGCCGGACTCAAGCCGGTCGTCGTGCACGGCGGCGGCCCGCAGATCAGCGCGCAACTCGACCGGCACGGCCTGGTCAGCGAGTTCAAGGCCGGCCTTCGGGTGACCACGCCCGAGGCGATGGACGTGGTCCGGATGGTGCTGGCCGGACAGGTGCAGCGCGAGCTGGTCGGACTGCTCAATCAGCACGGCCCGCTGGCCGTCGGCATGACCGGCGAGGACGCGCACACCATCACCGCGGTCAAGCACTTCCCGCGGATCGAGGGCGAGTCCGTCGACATCGGCCGGGTCGGCGAGATCACCGCCATCGACACCGGCGCGATCGAGGCGCTGCTCGCCGACGGCCGGATCCCGGTGGTCTCCTCGATCGCCCGCGCCGCCGACGACCACCACGTCTACAACGTCAACGCCGACACCGCCGCCGCGGCGCTGGCCGCCGCGCTCGGCGCCGAGACGCTGATGGTCCTCACCGATGTGGAGGGCCTGTACGAGGACTGGCCGAACAGCGACGACGTGATCAGCAAGCTGACCGCGACCGAACTGGAGAAGCTGCTGCCGGACCTGTCCAGCGGCATGGTCCCCAAGATGCAGGGCTGCCTGTTCGCGGTGCGCAACGGTGTGCACACCGCCCGCGTGATCGACGGCCGGGTGCAGCACTCGATCCTGCTGGAGATCTTCACCGACGAGGGCATCGGCACCATGGTCGTCCCCGACGCCCCGGCCGGCCCCGGCAGCACCGCAGGCACGGACGTATCCGGCACGACGCAGGAGGGGGAGACCCGGTGAGCGGCAACGAGGAACTGACCCGGCGGTGGCAGGGCTCGCTGATGGACAACTACGGGACGCCGCGGGTCCCGCTGACCCGCGGCGCGGGCGCGAAGTTCTGGGACGCCGACGGCAAGGAGTACACCGACTTCCTCGGCGGCATCGCCGTCAACTCGCTGGGCACCGCGCACCCCGCGGTCGTCGAGGCCGTGACGCGGCAGATCGGCGCGCTCGGCCATGTCTCCAACCTCTTCGTCGCGCCGCCGCCGGTCGCCCTGGCCGAACGGCTGCTCCAGCTCGCCGGTCGCCCCGGGCGGGTCTTCTTCGGCAATTCCGGCGCCGAGGCCAATGAGGCGGCCTTCAAGCTCGGCCGGCTGACCGGCCGGCGCCGGATGGTCGCCACCGAGGGCGGCTTCCACGGCCGGACGATGGGCGCGCTCGCCCTCACCGGGCAGCCGAAGAAGCGCGAGCCGTTCGTGCCGCTGCCGGGCGACGTCACCTTCGTGCCGTACGGCGACGCGGACGCGCTGCGGGCGGCCGTGGACACCGACACCGCGCTGGTGATCATCGAGCCGATCCAGGGCGAGAACGGCGTGGTCGTCCCGCCGCCCGGCTATCTCGCCGCGGCCCGGGAGATCACCGCGGCCACCGGCACCCTGCTGGTGCTCGACGAGGTGCAGACCGGCATCGGCCGTACGGGAAGCTGGTTCGAGTGCCAGGCACAGGGCGTCGAGCCCGATGTGATCACGCTGGCCAAGGGCCTCGGCGGCGGGCTGCCGATCGGCGCCGCGCTCGCCTTCGGCCCGGCCGCCGACCTGATGACGCCCGGCGCGCACGGCACCACCTTCGGCGGCAATCCGGTCGCCTGCGCCGCCGCGCTCGCCGTGCTCGACACCATCGCGGCCGACGGCCTGCTCGACCACGTCAAGCGGCAGGGCGAGAAGCTGCGGCAGGGCGTGGAGGTACTGCGACACCCGTTGGTCGATCATGTGCGCGGTACGGGCCTGCTGCTGGGTATCGTGCTCACCGAGCCGCTCTCAGCGCAGATCCAGAAGGCGGCTCAGGACGCCGGTTTCCTGGTGAACGCCGCCGTGCCCGGCACGGTACGGCTCGCGCCCCCGCTGATCGTCGGCGACGACGAGACGGACGCGTTCCTCCGGGCACTGCCCGGCGTCCTCGACCGGGTGCACCGGGCCTCCGGGGCGAACGGCGCCGCGAACGGAGCCCGAGAATGACGGAGTTGACACGACGATGACCGAGGCGCAGCAGAATGGCAGCCAGGCCGTACCGCAGACCCGTACCGCGCGGCACCGCAGGATCGTGGACATCCTCGGCCGCCAGCCGGTCAGGTCGCAGAGCCAGCTCGCCAAGCTGCTCGCCGACGACGGGCTGAGCGTCACCCAGGCGACGCTCAGCCGGGACCTCGACGAACTGGGCGCGGTCAAGATCCGCACCAACGACGGGGAGCTGATCTACGCGGTGCCGTCCGAGGGCGGCTTCCGCACCCCGCAGGCGCCGCTCGGCGAGTCCGTCAAGGAGGAGCGGATGCGGCGGCTGGCCGCCGAGCTCCTGATCTCCGCGGAAGCCTCCGCCAACCTCGTGGTGGTCCGCACCCCGCCCGGGGCCGCCCAGTTCCTCGCCTCCGCCATGGACCAGGCCGAGGTGCACGACATCCTCGGCACGATCGCGGGCGACGACACCGTCGTCCTGATCAGCCGCGACCCGGCCGGCGGCCAGAAGCTCGCCGACCACCTCCTCCGCCTCGCCCAGGGCGAGGCATAAGCACGCCCCCGGGCACCCCGCACTTCCCACCGATACCGACGTCAACGCGGCTCTGACCTGCCGCGTTGACGAACCATACGGGTGAGTGCATACTTATACCAGTCAGCGTATGCATCGTAAGGAGAGACCCGTGACCGAGCGCGTCGTACTCGCCTACTCCGGCGGCCTTGACACCTCCGTCGCCATCGGCTGGATCGCCGAGGAGACCGGCGCCGAAGTCATCGCCGTCGCGGTGGACGTCGGCCAGGGCGGCGAGGACCTGGACGTCATCCGCAAGCGCGCGCTCGCCTGCGGTGCGGTCGAGGCCGAGGTCGCGGACGCCAAGGACGAATTCGCCGACGAGTACTGCCTGCCGGCCATCAAGGCCAACGCGCTGTACATGGACCGGTATCCGCTGGTCTCCGCGCTGTCCCGGCCGACCATCGTCAAGCACCTGGTGGCCGCCGCGAAGAAGCACGGCGCCACCACCGTCGCGCACGGCTGCACCGGCAAGGGCAACGACCAGGTGCGGTTCGAGGCGGGCATCTCCTCGCTGGCCCCCGGCCTGAAGTGCATCGCCCCGGTCCGGGACTACGCGATGACCCGCGACAAGGCCATCGCCTTCTGCGAGGAGAAGAACCTCCCGATCGCGACCACCAAGAAGTCGCCGTACTCCATCGACCAGAACGTCTTCGGGCGGGCCGTCGAGACCGGCTTCCTCGAGGACATCTGGAACGCGCCGATCGAGGACGTGTACGAGTACACGCAGAACCCGGCCACGCCGCGCGAGGCCGACGAGGTGGTCATCACCTTCAAGCAGGGCGTGCCGGTGGCCATCGACGGCAAGCCGGTCAGCGTGCTGGAGGCCATCCAGCAGCTCAACGTCCGGGCCGGCGCCCAGGGCATCGGCCGGATCGACATCGTCGAGGACCGGCTGGTCGGCATCAAGTCCCGGGAGATCTACGAGGCCCCCGGCGCCATCGCGCTGATCACCGCGCACCAGGAGCTGGAGAACGTCACCGTCGAGCGCGAACTGGCCCGCTACAAGCGGCAGGTCGAGCAGCGCTGGGCCGAACTGGTCTACGACGGCCTGTGGTTCTCGCCGCTCAAGCGGGCGCTCGACGGCTTCGTGAGCGAGGCCAACGAGCACGTCTCCGGCGACATCCGGATGACCCTGCACGGCGGCCGGGCCGTCGTCAACGGCCGGCGCTCCGAGGAGTCGCTGTACGACTTCAACCTGGCCACGTACGACACCGGCGACACCTTCGACCAGTCGCTGTCCAAGGGCTTCATCGAGATCTTCGGCATGTCCAGCAAGATCGCCGCGAAGCGGGACCTGGCGCAGTGACGGACACCAACGCCACGGACAACGGCACGGGCGACGACAACGGCAACGGCGCGGGGAACGGCGACAGCCTGCGGCTGTGGGGCGGCCGGTTCGCCGACGGCCCCGCCGAGGCGCTCGCCAAGCTCTCCGCCTCCGTGCACTTCGACTTCCGGCTCGCTCCGTACGACATCGCCGGCTCCCGGGCGCACGCCCGGGTGCTGCACAAGGCCGGGCTGCTGACCGCCGACGAACTGGACCGGATGATCGCCGGTCTCGACACCCTCGAAGCGGACGTGGCCGCGGGCGACTTCACCGGCACCATCGCCGACGAGGACGTGCACACCGCACTGGAACGCGGCCTGCTGGAGCGGGTCGGCCCCGACCTCGGCGGCAAGCTGCGGGCCGGCCGCTCCCGCAACGACCAGGTCACCACGCTCTTCCGGATGTATCTGCGGGACCACGCCCGGATCATCGGCGGACTGCTGGTGGACCTCCAGGGCGCGCTGGTCGGCCTCGCCGAGGCCCACCCGGACACCGCGATGCCCGGCCGCACCCACCTCCAGCACGCCCAGCCGGTGCTCTTCGCGCACCACGTGCTGGCGCACGCCCAGGCGCTGTCCCGGGACGCGGAGCGGCTGCGGCAGTGGGACGAGCGTACGGCCGTCTCGCCGTACGGGTCCGGCGCGCTCGCCGGCTCCTCGCTGGGCCTGGACCCGGAGGCCGTCGCCAAGGAACTCGGCTTCCAGCACGGCTCGGTGGGCAACTCCATCGACGGCACCGCGTCCCGCGACTACGCGGCCGAGTTCACCTTCATCACCGCGATGATCGGCGTCAACCTCTCCCGGATCGCCGAAGAGGTCATCCTGTGGAACACGAAGGAATTCTCCTTCGTGACCCTGCACGACGCCTTCTCCACCGGCTCCTCGATCATGCCGCAGAAGAAGAACCCGGACATCGCGGAGCTGGCGCGCGGCAAGTCCGGACGGCTGATCGGCAACCTCACCGGGCTGATGGCCACGCTCAAGGCGCTGCCGCTTGCGTACAACCGGGACCTCCAGGAGGACAAGGAGCCGCTCTTCGACTCCTGCGAGCAACTGGAGCTGCTGCTCCCGGCGTTCACCGGGATGATGGCGACACTGACCGTGCACCGGGAGCGGATGGAAGCGCTCGCCCCGGCCGGTTTCTCGCTCGCCACCGACATCGCCGAGTGGCTGGTCAAGCAGGGCGTGCCCTTCCGGATCGCGCACGAGGTGGCGGGGGAGTGCGTCAAGGTCTGCGAGGCCGAGGGCATCGAACTCGACCAGCTCACCGACGAGCAGTTCGCGAAGATCTCCGCGCACCTGACGCCCGAGGTCCGTGGAGTCCTCGACGTCGCGGGCGCGCTGGCCTCGCGCAACGGGCGCGGCGGTACGGCCCCCGAGGCCGTCGCCGTCCAACTCGCCGAGGTGAAGGCCGATCTGACGCGGCAGCACACCTGGGCGCAGGCGTGGCACGGCCTGGCCTGACCGGTACGCACACCGGTCGTCAGTCGCGGTAAGTGACGGCGGGCGGCGCGAAATTGTCGGTGCCGAGCCACTTCCTGGCCAGCGCCTTCAACGAGCCGTCCTGCCGCATCTGTTCGAGCACGGCATTGACGAAGCGCACGAAGTCGGTCTGCTTCGGCTGCATCGCGATGCCGTGCGGCTCGTCGGTGAAACGCGGCCCGATCAGCTTGGTGTTGGGGTCCTGCGCCGCCAGCCCGATCAGGATGGTGTCGTCGGTCGAGGCCGCGTCCACCTCGCCGAGCTGCATCAGCATCAGGCAGTCCGTCCAGTCGTCGACACCGACCGGGACCACGCTGGGGTTCCGCAGCGAGGCGAGCGTGTCGATGGACGTGGTCTTCCTGGCGGCGCAGATCTTCTTGCCGCCCAGGTCCTTGATGGACCTCGCCGTGGACTGCCTGGGCACCAGCACCCGCTGGCCCGCGTCCATGTAGTCGCTGGAGAAGGCGACGCTCTGCCAGCGCTCGCAGTTGATCGTCATCGAGTCGACGACGATGTCCACCTTGTTCGGATCGGTGGTGAGCACCGGGATACGGGCCGCCGAGGTGATGGTGCGGAACTGGATCCGGTCCGGGCTGCCGAACAGCGCGGTGGCGATCCGCCGCAGCAACTCGATCTCATAGCCGTCGAGTTGACCGGTCAGCGGGTCGCGGTAGCCGAAGAGGTACGAATTCTGGTCGACGCCGGCGATCAGCCGCCCGCGCCGGACGATCGCCGCCATTGTCGAACCGGCCGGCATGTGCCCGACGGCCGGGGGCGGCCCGCTCGGCCGGTAGCTGTCGTTCTTGCAGGACTTCTCGGCGGGAGCCCTGCCCGGGGCGGCCCGGGGCCCGGGCGCGATCCGGGGAGCGGCGGCCGGTAACCGCCCGGCGTCGTCCGCCGCCGGTAAGCGGCCCGCGGAGTCCGCGGTGGGCCGGTCCGGCGCGGCGCACCCGCCCAGCGCCAGCGCGGCCGCCAGGACACCACCGGTCACCGCGGCCCCGAGCCCACGTCCTGTCGCACGCCGCACGCGCGCCCCCTCACGTAGTGTCCTGCCGCCAGTGACGCAGCCGGCCCGCCACCGGTTCCCGGGGGGACTTCCCGCGCCGGGGCGGCGCCAACCGCCCCCGGCACCCGTGATATCAGGCGGCCTTGGCCTTCGTGGCGTAGATGTCGACGTACTCCTGGCCGCCCAGCCGCATGACCTCGCTCATCACCTCGTCGGTGAGCGCGCGCAGCACATAGCGGTCGCGGTCCATGCCCTCGTACCGGGCGAAGGTCAGCGGGGCGCCGAAGCGGATGGTGACCGGGGCGATCCTGGGCATGCCCTTGCCGCCGGGCTGCACCTTGTCGGTGCCGATCATCGCGAAGGGCACCACCGGCGCGCCGGTCATCAGCGCCAGCCGGGCGATGCCCGTACGCCCGCGGTAGAGGCGGCCGTCGGGGGAGCGGGTGCCCTCCGGGTAGATGCCGAAGATCTTGCCCTCGTCCAGCACCCGGCGGCCGGTCATCAGCGCCGCGACACCGCCGTGTCCGCCGTCGCGGTCCACCGGGATCATGCCGCAGGTGGTGAAGAACCAGGCCATCAGCCGGCCCTTGATCCCCTTGCCCGTGACGTACTCGTCCTTGCCGATGAAGTACACCTGCCGGTCCACCACCAGCGACAGGAACATCGAGTCGACGAAGGTGACGTGATTGCCCGCGAGGATCACCGGGCCCTCACCGGGGATGCCGTCCACGCCCTCGACCCGGGGGCGGTACAGGACGCGCATCAGCACTCCGAGAATCGCCTTGAGCAGACTGCGGGACATGCGGGACAACGGACCCTCCGGTTCCTGACACGATTCCTGAGACGGTTTCCGGCACGGCGAGACGGCTGACGAACCTTCCGGGAGCGTCACGGACGCTCCCTACGACGATACTTCCGCAGCCGTACCGGACGCACACGGGGTTCACACGTCCGCTACGCAGTGTTGACACCCGTTGGGTGCGTGTTACGGCTGAGGTCGACCGGACGACAGTTTTTCACGGCACGATGCGCGCATGACGGATGACCAGCACAAGACCGGCCTCGGCAGGCGCGCTGTCCTGTCCGCGGCGGCACTCGGCGCGGGCGGCGCGGTACTCGGCACGGCCGGTACGGCGCAGGCCCAGGACCGGACCGCCGCCCCGCAGCACGGCCGCCCCGGCCACGGCGGGGCCCCGGCGCTGCCCAGGCCCACCATCGTCGGCCACCGCGGTACCGCCGGATACCGGCCCGAGCACACCTTCGGCTCCTACGAGTACGCGCTGGAGATCGGCGCGGACGTCGTCGAACAGGACGTCGTGCCCACCAAGGACGGCCACCTCGTCTGTCGCCACGAGCCCGAGATCGGCGGCACCACCGACGTCGCGGACCACCCGGAATTCGCCGGCCGCAGGACCACCAAGACGATCGACGGCGTCCCCACCACCGGCTGGTTCACCGAGGACTTCACCCTCGCCGAACTCAAGCGGCTGCGCGCGGTCGAGCGGCTGCCCGCGGTCCGCCAGCGCAACACCATCTACAACGGCCGCTGGGCCGTCCCCACCTTCGAAGAGGTGCTGGCCTGGGCCGACCGCGAGGGCCGCAAGCGCGGCAAGGCGGTGTGGCTGCACACCGAGACCAAGCACCCCACCTACTTCCGCGGCATCGGACTGCCGCTGGAGGAGCGGCTGATCACGCTGCTCAAGCGGTACGGCAGGCACCGCTCGGACGCCCCGCAGTTCCTCCAGTCCTTCGAGGCGGACAGCCTCCAGCGGCTCGGGCGGCTCGGCGGCGCCGCGCCCAAGATCTTCCTGCTCAACGGCCTCACCTCGCAGCCCTGGGACTTCGTCGTCGCCGGCGACAAGCGGACCGTGGCCGATCTGGTCACCCCGGCCGGGCTGCGCTGGATCGCCGGCTTCGCGCAGGGCATCGGCCCGACCACCGACGTGATCATCCCGCGCGACGCCTCGGGCAGGCTGCTGAAGCCGACCGCCGTGGTCAGGGACGCGCACAAGGCCGGTCTGGTGCTGCACCCCTTCACCGCGCGCAACGAGAACCAGTTCCTGCCCGCGGACTTCCAGGTCGGCACCGACCCCAACGCCTACGGCGACGCGCTGGCCGCCTTCAGGACGTGGTTCGCGACCGGCATCGACGGCCTGTTCACCGACAACGCCGACACCGCCGTCCTGGCCCGCGAGGACTTCTGGAACTCCTGAGCCATGAGCCCCTGGGGGCGCGCCGTCCACCGGAACGGCCCGGCCACTCCATGGAATGAAAACGGCCGCGCCCGGCAACCGCCGGGCGCGGCCGTCGCGTGCGGACGGATATGCAGATCCCCATGACGCCCGCAGAGTCCGCCGACTTCCCCGCGTACACCCTGATCAGGCCGCTGCTGGCGGCGGAGGCCGCCGCCGAGGCGCTGCCCGGCGGGATCGAGGCCGCCGATCTGGAGCAGGCGGTGTGGCTGCGGCTGCTGGAGCTGGGCGGTCCGCCGCCCGAGCCGGACCGATGGGTGCGCCGCGCCGTCCGCGCCGAGGTCCGCGGCCACGTCCGGCGGATCCGCAGCGAGCGGCCGTACGAGGAGTGCGGCGACCCGGAGGGCGCAGGTCCGCCGACCGCGGGGAGCGAGGTGGAGGAGCTGGTGCTGGCCGCCGAGCGGCACCGCGCCGTGCGCGCCGCGGTCGGCCGGCTGCCCGGCCGCTGCCCCCAGGTCGTCACGGCCCTGATGTCCCGCTCCGACCCCACTTACCGGGAAATCTCCCGCGAGTTGGGAATCTCACAGGGCAGCATCGGGCCGCTGCGCTCCCGGTGCCTCGGCTGTCTTCGGACGATCCTGAATTCGAGGGTTGGATCCCCGGTGGGACGGGGTAATGCACGGTAAACAGTCGGCGGCAGTGGGCACCCTTGGCACGCCCGTACGAGACTGAAGCGGGTGACGCGCAGGCGGTACCCCACCGGTGGGTTTGTGCGATCATCGGCGCCACGGAGGCGGCGCATATCCGCACCAACCTCCGTTCAGGCACTCGTCCCGGGCGCACACCTCACCCTCAAACTGCCCGGACGGATTCGAAGGGGAGGCCTGCGCGCATGGGCATGAGCGTGACCATCTCTACGGCGGAGCACTCGGACGCCGAGAAGATCCTCAAACTCCAGTACCTCTGCTACCAGAGCGAGGCGGAGCTGTACGGCGACTACAGCATCGAACCGCTCACCCAGACCCTGGACGGGCTGCGCGCCGAACTCGCCGAAGGGTGCGTCCTGGTGGCGCGCCTGGGCGAGGAGGTCGTGGGCTCGGTACGCGGCACCGTCGACGAGGACGGCACCGCCCGGATCGGCAAACTGATCGTCCACCCGCGGCTCCAGCGGCACGGGCTCGGCGGACGGCTGCTCAGCGCCGTCGAGGAGCGGCTCGCGGCGGAGGAGGAGGCCAAGCGCTACCGGCTCTTCACCGGCCACCGCAGCCAGGTCAATCTGCGGATGTACCGCAAGCTCGGCTACGAGCAGGTGGGCGTCGCGGAGCCGGTCAGCCGCCGGCTGAGCCTGGTGACCATGGAGAAGGCCGCCGTCACCGCCGGCTACGCGGCCACCGCCTGACCCCGTCCCCTCCTGCGCCTGACGTATGACGCCTTACGCCTCGGAACCGGTCTGCTGTTCCCGCCGCTGCCCCGCCCCGCGCGCGGCACGCCGCAGCCACAGCAGACCGGCCACCGGGAGGGCCAGCGGCAGGAAGACATAGCCGACCCCGAAGTCCGACCAGACGGTCGCGTCGGGGAAGGCGGAGGAATCCACCAGCGTCAGGGTGCCGACCGCGATCACCCCGGCCAGCTCCGCGGAGCAGCACACCAGCGCCACCCGGCGGGCCTGCTCGCCGCCCTTCCACAGCGCGACGGTGATCACCGCGTAGACCACGCCCGCGACCCCCGACAGCACATAGGCCAGCGGCGCGTCGTGGTACTTGGTGGCGATCTGCACGATCGACCGGGACAGCGCCGCGACGGTGAAGACCGCGTAGAGCGAGAGCAGCAGCCTGCCCGGGCCCTGCCCGATCCGCACCTTCGGCGCCTGCGCCTCGGCGTCGTCCGGAGTGTGCCCGCTGCCCGCGTCGTCCGTCATCCCGTCCCCGCCCTTCGTGGTCGATACGCGCGTGCCGTCAGCCATGGCCGGCTCCCCAGATCTCGTTGAGCCGCAGTTCGAGCACGGCCAGGATCAGCCCGCCCGCCGCGACGATCGCCGAGCCCCAACGGGTGCGCTCGGCAAGGGACATGAAGGCCGCCGCGGGAATCACCAGCGCCGCGCCGACCAGATAGGGAAGGAAGACCGCCATCCCGTGCTGCGGCCGGTCGCCGTGCGCGAGCTGCACGATCGAGATCACCAGCTGGACCAGCGCGGCCACCGTCACCACGCCCATCGCGACGAAGTGCCAGTCATTGGTCGGCTGGTCACGCAGCGCCGCGACGCCGCACCACGCCGCGAGCAGCAGCGCCGTGACCGAGACCGTGATGAGGACCGCGTCGAGCATGCGGTGACTCTATTACGGAGCGTTTCCCCCGCTTCTCCCCACCCCTGGCGGGCCGCGTGTGTGTCCGCATAATGAACAATCGGACCGGATTTCGGGACTCGACCGTCCTTCTGCTTTACTGGACCGCATGACCACGACGAACAGCCGCAGCCGCGCGACCGAGGCGATCACGCCCGGTGTTCGTCGTGCGTGTCGAATGTGTGACTGACTGAGGGCCCGTTCCCGCGCCTCGCGCCCCGAAGCGAGTGCCCCGCGTCACGCCACCGCGCAGCGCCCCGAGCGCCGCCGGACCCCGTAGCGCCGCCGTCATCCGGCGTGCTGCCGCGTGCCGCGTCCCCCCAGCCGAAATGCCCCGCGTGCGGCGGTACGTCCGCCGCGCGCTCGACAGTGATGGACGCTTCTGTGATCACCACCACCGACCTGAGAAAGGTCTACCGCTCGCGCGACCGTGAGGTCACCGCCCTGGACGGGGTGGACCTGGGGGTGCGCGAAGGCGAGGTCTACGGCGTCGTCGGCCGCAGCGGCGCCGGCAAGAGCACCCTGATCCGCTGCGTGAACCTGCTGGAACGCCCCACCTCCGGCACTGTCGAGGTGGCGGGCCGCGACCTGACCGCGCTGGCCGGCCGCTCCGACCGCGCCCCCGCCGCGCTGCGCGCGGCCCGCGCCGGCATCGGCATGGTCTTCCAGCACTTCAACCTGCTCTCCTCGCGCACCGTGCAGGACAACGTGGAACTCCCGCTGGAGATCCTCGGCGTCTCCGGCCGCGCCCGGGCCCGCAAGGCCGGCGAACTCCTCGACCTGGTGGGGCTGTCCGACAAGGCCCGCGCCTATCCCGCGCAGCTCTCCGGCGGCCAGAAGCAGCGCGTCGGCATCGCCCGCGCGCTGGCCGGCGACCCCAAGGTGCTGCTCTCCGACGAGGCCACCTCCGCGCTCGACCCGGAGACCACCCGCTCGGTGCTGCGGCTGCTGCGCGACCTCAACCGGCAGCTCGGCCTGACCGTGCTGCTGATCACCCACGAGATGGACGTCGTCAAGCAGGTCTGCGACTCGGCGGCACTGATGAAGGGCGGACGCGTGGTGGAATCCGGCACCGTGGCGGAATTGCTGGCCACCCCCGGCTCGGAGCTGGCCGGTGAACTCTTCCCGGTCGGCGGTCAGGCATCCGGCCCGGACCGTACGGTGGTCGACCTCACCTTCCACGGCGACAGCGCCACCCGGCCGGTGATCTCGCAACTGGCCAGGACGTACAACGTCGACATCTCCATCCTCGGCGCCGCCATGGAGACCTACGACGGACGGCAGATCGGCCGGATGCGGATCGAGCTGCCGGGCCGCTTCGAGGACAACGTGGTGCCGATCGGCTACCTGCGCGAGCAGGGACTGGACGTCGCGGTGGTCCCGGACGCGCCCGAAGCCGTGCCCGTGACCGGCCCCGTGTCCGTGACCGACCCCGTGGCCGCGCCCGTACCGGCGCCGGCACCGGTCTCCACGGTGAAGGAGACGGCCAAGTGACCTGGTCCGAGATGCACCCGCTGCTCACCCAGGCCGGCGGCGAGACGCTGCGCATGGTCGCCTGGTCCGCGGTGATATCCGTGGCCGCCGGTCTGCCGATCGGCGTGCTGCTGGTCCTCACCGACCGCGGCGGACTGCTGCGCTGTCTGCCGGTCAACCGGATCCTCGGCGTCATCGTGAACGTCGGCAGGTCGCTGCCGTTCGTCATCCTGATGATCGCGCTGATGTCCTTCACCCGCATGATCGTCGGCACCACCATCGGCTGGCAGGCCGCCGTCGTGCCGCTGGCCGTCGGCGCCATCCCGTTCTTCGCGCGGCTGGTCGAGACCGCCGTCCGCGAGGTCGACCACGGCCTGGTCGAAGCCGTCCAGGCGATGGGCGGCAGTACGTCGACGGTGGTCCGCAAGGTGCTGCTGCCCGAGTCACTGGCGTCACTGATCGCGGGCGTCACCACCACCGTCATCGCGCTCATCGGCTACTCCGCGATGGCGGGCGTGGTCGGCGGCGGCGGACTCGGCGACCTCGCGCTGCGCTACGGCTACCAGCGCTTCGAGACCGGCTTCATGTGGGTGATCGTCGCCGTGCTGGCCGTGGCCGTCACGCTCGTCCAGCTCGCCGGCGACTTCGCGGCCCGAGCCGTCGCCCGCCGGGGCCGCTCCGGCGCCGCGCCCCGGCTGCGGCTGCTGCGCCCCGCCGCGACCTCCTGACCCTTCCTTCCCGCTGACCCCGCGACGTGGCGGGGCCGTACCACCCGGAGAAGAACCCGGGACACCCGGGACACCAGAGAAAGAGGCACTTTTCGTGCGCAGGAACACCGCCATCACCGCCACCGTCCTCGCGGCCACCGCCCTCACCGTCGGCCTGACCGCCTGCGGCTCGGACTCCGGCTCCGGCTCGGGCTCCGGCGGCAAGAACGCGAGCGGCCCGCTGGTCGTCGCCGCCAGCCCCACCCCGCACGCCCAGATCCTGGACTACGTCCGCGACCACCTGGCCAAGAAGGCCGGTCTCGACCTCCAGGTCAAGGAATTCTCCGACTACGTGCTGCCCAACACCGCCACCGAACAGGGCGAGGTCGGCGCGAACTTCTTCCAGCACAAGCCCTACCTCGACGACTTCAACAAGAAGAACGGCACCCACATCGTGCCCGTCGTCAATGTGGAGCTGGAGCCGCTCGGCGTCTACTCGCACAGGATCAAGGCGATCGGCGACCTCAAGGACGGCGCGAGCGTCGCGGTGCCCAACGACACCACCAACGAGGCGCGCGCCCTGAAGCTGCTCGCCGACAACGGCCTGATCACCCTCAAGGCGGGCACCGACCAGACCGCGACTCCCGCCGACGTCACCGGCAACCCCAAGCACCTGAAGTTCAAGGAGCTGGAGGCCGCTCAGCTGCCGCGCTCGCTGGACGACGTGGACGCCGGTGTCATCAACGGCAACTTCGCGATCCAGGGCCACCTCGACCCCGCCAAGGACGCGCTCGTACTGGAGAAGGCGGACGGCAATCCGTACGCCAACTTCCTGGCCGTCAAGAAGGGCAACGAGAAGGACCCCCGCGTCGAGAAGCTCGCCGAGCTGCTCAACTCGCCCGAGGTGAAGACGTACATCCAGAACACCTTCAAGGGCTCGGTGATCCCCGCCTTCGGTGCCCCGGCGTCCTGACGCACGCACGAAGGGCCGACGCAAAGGGCCGACACGAAGGGCCCCGCACGCCGTGCGGGACCCTTCGTCGCTTCCGGCGGGTGCCGGACGGATCAGCCGTGCCGCACCCAGTACACGTCCGTCACGTACGGCATCTCGATCGCGCCGCTGCTGCGGGTCGCGTCGTGCGCGCCGAGCACCGCCTCCAGTTCGGCGCGCACCCGGGCCTGCGCCGTACCGTCCAGCACCGCGATGTGGCTGGAGGACATCATCCGGTCCACGATGTCCGCGACCGTCGTGGAGTGCGGATTGGGCCAGTGCCGCTCCTCGATCCGGCCCCAGCCGGGCCGCGCCGCGAAGGGCGCCCGCCATCCGGCGTTCGGGTCGCCCGGCCCCGACGACAGCGGCGGGCGCGGCAGATCGCGCGGCGCGAGCCGGAAGTAGATGTCCTGAAAGTCCCGCATCCAGGGCTCCGCGGTGTCGAAGGTGTTCCACACCAGGGCCAGCGCGCCGCCCGGCCGCAGCAGCCGCTCCACCTCCGCGAGCGCGGCCGGCTCCTCGAACCAGTGCCAGGACTGCGCCGCCACCACCGCGTCCGCGCAGCCGTCGGGCAGCCCCGTGGCCTCCGCCGTACCGCCGTTCACCGCGACCGCGGGCAGCAGCTCCGCCAGCCGCTCCCGCATCTCCTTGACCGGCTCCACCGCGAGCACCTCGGCGCCGGTCAGTGCCAGCAGACGGGTGAACTTTCCGGTGCCCGCGCCGAGATCGACCACGGTGCGGCCCGCCTCCAGGGGCAACGCGTCCGCGAGCGCGGCGAGCGCGGCGAGCGGATAGGAGGGCCGGGAGCTCTCGTAGACCTCCGCCGCCCGCTGATAGCCGACTCCTGCTGCGTGGTGCACTGTCACGCGGGCTGACGGTAGCAGGATCGGATGACGTTCACGGATACCCGCCCTGACCGGCATTCGCCCTACTCTGGAAGGGCGTTCGCCGCCGCGCACCCCACTCCCGCCCCGGCGACCCTGCTCGGACGAAGCCGCGCAGGATGCTGCATGCTGTGCAATCCACACATGCCCTGGTTACGGAGCAGCGAATGACGCCCACCTTTCCGGACATCTCCATCAGTACGGAGCGGCTGGTGCTGCGCGCGTACGAGGAGGCGGACATCCCCGCGCTGGCGGAGATGATGAACGACGAGCTGGTCACCGCGTGGACGGGCGTGCCGCAGCCGTACTCGCTCGACGACGCCCGCGACTTCATCACCAGGGCCGCGCCCGCCGAGCGCGCGTCCGGGCGCGGCATCGTGCTGGCCGTCACCGAATTCCTCACCCAGCGGCTGGTCGGCACCGTCCACCTGCAGAACACCGACTGGCGGATCCGCGGCACCGAGGTGGGCTATCTCACCGCCGCCTGGGCCCGCGGCGAGGGCTACGCGAGTGAATCGGTGCAGGCGGTCTGCCACTGGCTCTTCGACGACCAGCGCTTCGAGCGGCTCGAACTGCGCACCGCCGCGGACAACACCGCCTCCCAGCAGGTCGCGCAGAAGATCGGCTGCGTGAGCGAGGGCGTGCTGCGCAACGCCGGCATCGTCCGCAGCCAGACCGAGGACGGCCGGTGGGCGGAGATCCGCACCGACCTGCTGGTGTGGAGCGTGCTCCCGGAGGACCTGGAGGACCTGCCGGGCAGCGGCGCGGGCGACGGCGGCTACGACGCCCAGGCGGACTTCGGCGCGTACGCCGACTGGCGCTGACCGCACCCCGGCGGGTCCGCCGGCCGGCGGCGTCCGCGTACGCCCCGCCCCTCGTCGTACGCCCCACCCCCCGTCCGCGGGGAGCGCCGCCCGGATAGTGTTCTCTCACCCCGGGACCGTGCCGCCGTGCCGTCGCGGGTTCCGTTGTGATCCGCAGTGCTCCGCACACGCCATGGAGGCAGACGACGATGGCCGACCGGGTCACCGTGATCGGATGGGACGGCTCACCCCCGTCCGACGCCGCCCGCGCCGCACTGAACGCCGCCACCCTCGTGGCGGGCGCCAAGCACCATCTCGCGCTGCCCGACGTTCCCGAGCACGCCGAGCGGATCGTGCTGGGCAGTATCGAGATCGCCGCCCGCCGGATCGTCAAGCACCGCGGCAGCGCCGTCGTCCTGGCCGACGGCGACCCCGGCTTCTTCGGTGTGGTGCGCGCCCTGCGGGCCCCGGAACACGGTCTGGAGATCGAGGTCATCCCCGGCGTCTCCGCCGTCGCCACCGCCTTCGCCCGGGCCGGCATGCCGTGGGACGACGCCCGTGTGGTCGTCGCGCACAGCCGCACCCTGCGCCGCGCGGTCAACGTCTGCCGCGCCTACCCCAAGGTCGCCGTCCTCACCGCGCCCGGCGCGGGCCCGGTCGAACTCTCCCTGCTGCTCACCGGAGTCCACCGCACCTTCGTCATCTGCGAGGCGCTGGGCACCGACCAGGAGGAGGTGACGGTTCTCACCTCCGACAATGTCGCCGACCACATCTGGCGCGACCCCAATGTGGTGCTCGTCGTCGGCGGCACCACCTCCACCGCGCCCGGCGTCACCGGCCTCGGCGGCCAGTCCTCCGAGCGCGGCGGCGGCTGGATCGCCGGCCGCGACCCCAACTTCCCCGGTCCCGTACGCGGCTGGGCGCTTCCCTCCACCGAATACGGCGGCCACACCTCGGCGCAGCTGCGCGCCTTCCAGCTCGCCCGGCTCGGCCCGCGCACCGGCGACCTCGTGTGGGACATCGGCTCCGCGGACGGCGCGGTCGCCGTCGAGGCGGCCCGCTTCGGCGCCGCCGTCATCGCCGTCGACAAGGACGCCGACGCCTGCGACTGGATCACCGCCACCGGCCGCCGCAGCGGCGTCCAACTCCAGGTCGTGCACGGCACCGCACCCGCCGTGCTGGACGATCTGCCGGAGCCCGACGCGGTACGGATCGGCCACGCCGACGCCGAGGTGACCGCCGCGTGTGCGGCCCGCAGGCCGGAACGGATCGTGACCGACGCCGACACCAGGGACGAGGCGGAAGCCGTCAGCAGGGCGCTGGAGGAGGGCGGTTACGACGTCGAACGCGCGCTCGTGCAATCCGTCGAACTGGATTCCGAGTGGGTCGAGCGGGAACGCTCGGTGACCTTCGCTCTTTGCGGTACGCGCCGCTGACCTGTTCATGATCACAAAGGGCCGTGCGGACGGTGTTTCCGCCGGTCGGAGCGGTGTGTTCGGGCATGGTACGCGGTGGGTCCCGAGGTGCGGACCACCGGGCGGCCGGACGCGCCGAGCGGGGTAGGCTGGCGGATCGTTGTGCCGTCGTCGTGCGTTGACGGGTCGTCGAGGATTGCGGCGCCCGGCGGCGACGTGCCCGCCGCTCCGCGCGATCGTCACTGCCGCGCGCGGGGCACGGGCCGCGCGGCGCGGCGCTGGAAGCGAAACCGATGGGCGAGGGGCACGCATGACGGACACCGGTCGGATCCCCGGCGAGGGGCTGCCGGAGAACGCAGTCGGGGAGGCGGCTCGCCTGCCGCACCCCGACCTTCCCGGCACCGCCGTACCGCAGCCGTCCGCGCCGGGCTGGGGGACGGAACCGCTTCCCGACCAGGGCGCGCCGACCTACACCTTCCTCGACCAGCCCGCCGCCCCCGGCGCGGGCATCGACGACGAGGAGGACGTGCTGCTGATGCCCGGGCCGCAGGGCTCGTGGAGCGACCCGCAGCCCGTGCCGCCGCAGCCGCCCGTACCGGTGCAGGCCGACGCCCACGAGGTCGGCGGACGCGACTCCGGCTCCATCGACTACGCCGCGGTGCTCCCGCCGCAGGCCCTGGAGCAGCAGCCGGTGCCCGGCGCGCACTTCGAGGGCGCGGCCCCCGCTCCCGCCGACGCCCCGGTGGGCGGTTACGGCCTCGACACCGGTACGGAGCCGGCCGCGGCACCCGCGCAGGTCGCCGATGTGCCGATCGCCGACCTGCCCGCCGCCGGCGCCCCGCTCGCCGCCGCGGACGAACCGGAGGCCGCGCCGCAGCCGGTCGGGGGCCAGCCGCTCGGCGCGCAGAACGCCGCACCGCGCCGCCCGCTGCACATGGGCCCGCCGATGCCGGACAGCCTCGGCGGCGGTGTGTCCGTACGCTCCCTCGCCGACCGCGGCCCCGCGCACGCCCAGCCGCCGGTGCCGACCCCGGTACGGGTCTCGGGGCCGCCGACATCGGGACCCGAATACCTGGACGTGCCGCAGGACGACACCTCCGGGATTCCCGCGCAGCAGACGGGCGAGCCCGACCGGACCCCCGCCTCCGGGGTGCCCGCCGCGAGCCCGGTGCAGGCCGCCGCCGAGGGCGAACCGGCCGGTGCCTGGCCGGCGGCGCCCGCCGCCCCCGAGGCGTCGCAGCAGTCGCTGATCCCGCACGCGGACAGCGCGATCCCGGCGCAGTCGGCCGACCCGCTGCGGTCCTTCCTCGCGGACGACCTGCCGGAGCAGCCGGCCGCGCCCGCGGCGCCCGCTGCCGAGGCCGTACCCGGGGCGCCCGTGCCCGCGGCGCCCGCGGCGGCCATTCCCGCGCAGGCGCCCGCTCCGGTGGCCGCGCCGGTCGCCGGGACCGCCGCACCCGAGCAGACTCCCGCGCCGGCCGCCGCGTCAGCCCCCGTACCGGCTCCCATGCCGGCCGCGGAACCCGGCTTCGTACCGGTCCAGGAGGCGCGGGACGCCCAGAGCGCCCAGGCGCAGGGGTCGGAGCAGTTCCAGGACGTGGCCCAGGGGCAGGCGCCCGTGGAGCCGGCCGAGCAGGCCGGGGCCCCCGTGGAGGTCCGAGCCGAGGCCCAAGACGCCCCTGAGGAGGGGCCGTTGGAGCCCGTGGAGGTCGTAACGGCCGCCGCGCCGCTGCCCGAGGCCGTGCCGGTGGCCGTCGCCCCGCAGCAGACGCCGCCGCAGGGCACCCCCGCGCCCGCCGCGCCGGAAGCCGTCGCCGGACCCGAACCGGCCCCGGCCGCCGGGCAGTCGGCGCCGCCCGCCGCCGAAAGCGTCGCCGAAGCCGTCACGGAGCCCGTCGCCGAGCCCGTCGCGGAGTCGCCGGCGGCCGAGCCCGCGGCGGCACGGCAGTCGGCCGCCGCGGAGGCGTACGAGCCCGCCGTCCGCGACGCCGTGCACCGCGTGATCCGCGAGCGGCGCGACATCCGCAACGGCTTCCGCTCCGACCCGATCCCGCACGACGTCCTGCTGCGCGTCCTGGAGGCGGCGCACACCGCGCCCAGCGTCGGGCACTCCCAGCCGTGGGACTTCGTCGTCATCCGGTCCGAGAAGACCCGCGAGAAGATGCACGAACTGGCCATGCACCAGCGGGAGGCGTACGCCAAGTCGCTGCCCAAGGGCCGGGCCCGGCAGTTCCGCGAGCTGAAGATCGAGGCGATCCTCGACACCCCGGTGAACATCGTGGTGACCGCCGACCCCACGCGCGGCGGCCGGCACACCCTCGGCCGGCACACCCAGCCGCAGATGGCGCCGTACTCCTCCGCGCTCGCCGTGGAGAATCTCTGGCTCGCCGCCCGGGCCGAGGGGCTCGGCGTCGGCTGGGTCTCCTTCTTCGACGAGCGCCAGATGGTCGCGGAACTCGGCCTGCCCGAGCATCTGGAGGTCGTCGCCTACCTCTGCGTCGGCTACGTCGACGAATTCCCCGAAGAGCCCGAGCTGATGCAGGCCGGCTGGTCGCAGCGGCGCCCGCTGTCCTGGGTCGTGCACGAGGAGGAGTACGGCAACCGGGCACTGCCCGGCGAGCAGCCGCACGACCTGCTGGAGGAGACGCTGCGCGGCATCCGCCCGCTGGACGCCAAGGCGCTCGGCGAGGCGTGGGAGCGGCAGAAGCGGATGACCAAGCCCGCGGGCGCGCTCGGCATGCTGGAGATCATCTCCGCGCAGCTCAGCGGGCTTTCGCGGCAGTGCCCGCCGCCGATCCCGGAGCCCGCGGCGGTCGCGATCTTCGCCGGCGACCACGGTGTGCACGCCCAGGGCGTCACGGCCTGGCCGCAGGAGGTCACCGGCCAGATGGTCGCCAACTTCCTCGGCGGCGGCGCCGTCTGCAACGCCTTCGCCAATCAGGTCGGCGCCGAGGTGTGCGTCGTGGACGTCGGCGTCGCCTCCGAACTGCCCAGCACCCCGGGGCTGCTGCCCCGCAAGGTCCGGGCCGGCACCGCGGACTTCACCGCGGGCCCCGCGATGAGCAGGGAAGAGGCGCTGCGCGCCATCGAGGTCGGCATCGAGACCGCGCGCGATCTCGTCGCGGCCGGCAACAAGGCGCTGCTCACCGGGGAGATGGGCATCGCCAACACCACGACCTCGGCAGCGCTCATCGCCGTCTACACCGGCGCCGACCCGGCCGAGGTGACCGGGCGCGGCACCGGCATCAACGACGAGATGCACTCCCGCAAGGTGGAGGTGGTCCGGCGCGCCCTGGACCTGCACCGGCCCGATCCCGGTGACCCCATCGGGGTGCTCTCCGCGATCGGCGGGCTCGAACACGCTGCCATGGTCGGCCTCCTGCTCGGCGCCGCCGCCCTGCGCACCCCCGTCATCCTCGACGGGGTCAGCGCCGGCGCCGCCGCTCTGGTGGCCCGCGCCATCGCCCCCGAGGTCCTCGCCGCCTGCATCGCGGGCCACCGCAGCGCCGAACCCGGCCACGTCGCCGCCCTCACCACCCTGGGCCTGCGCCCCCTGGTCGACCTCGACCTCCGCCTCGGCGAGGGCACCGGAGCTTTGTTGGCGCTGCCCTTGGTCCAGAGCGCGGCCCGCGTCATGCACGAGGTCGCCACCTTCGACGCGGCGGGCGTCACCGAGAAGTAGCCCTCCGGGCCGCACCCGCGCCCCTGGGCAGAGGGCACGCCCTCAAGGGGCGCTGGGGGCACCCCCAGCGGTAGCTGGGGGAGGAACTGCGCGCGCGATCACGACGGCGCGCCGGCCGAGGGAGCCACCGCGTGTGGCACCCCCTTGGGCGCTGGGGGAGGAACTGCGCGCCCGGCCACGATGGCGCGGTGGACAGGAACGGCGCGGGTCCGGCCCGGATCATAGGATCAGCGCGAAGCGCGCCGAGCAGAAGGAGCCGTACCGGAATGGATCGCAAGGACGCACCCGCGTACCCCGTGGGTCTCCGCCTCGCCGGACGGCGGGTCGTGGTGATCGGCGGC
Organism: Actinacidiphila alni; assembly: GCF_900112845.1. Lineage (GTDB taxonomy): Bacteria > Actinomycetota > Actinomycetes > Streptomycetales > Streptomycetaceae > Actinacidiphila > Actinacidiphila alni. The sequence continues at coordinate 320,414 of NZ_FONG01000004.1, read as the reverse complement.
GGCCAGGTGGCCCAGCGGCGGCTCCCGGCGCTGGTGTCGGCGGGTGCGGACATCGTCCTGGTGTCGCCGACGGCGACACCTTCGGTGGAGGCGATGGCGGACACGGGCGAGCTGCGCTGGGAGCGCCGGGCTTACCGGGACGGCGACCTGGAGGGCGCCTGGTACGCCCTGATCGCGAGCACGGACACCGAGGCGAACGCCGCCGCCTCCGCCGAGGCGGAGTCCCGCCGGGTGTGGTGCGTGCGCAGCGACGACGCCGACGCCGCCACCGCGTGGACCCCGGCGACCGGCCGCACCGACGGCGTGACGGTGGCGGTGCTGACCGGCCGCGACCCACGCCGCTCGGCGGCGGTACGTGACGCCGTCGTCGAAGGGCTGCGGGACGGCACCTTGGTGGCGCCCCGCCACCGGGCCCGTACGGCGGGCGTCGCCCTCGTCGGCGGCGGCCCGGGCGACCCGGACCTGATCACGGTCAGGGGCCGCCGCCTCCTCGCCGAGGCGGACGTCGTGATCGCCGACCGCCTCGGCCCGCGCGACCTGCTGGACGAACTGCCGCCGCACGTCGAGGTGATCGACGCGGCGAAGATCCCGTACGGCCGGGCGATGGCCCAGGAGGCCATCAACGCGGCGCTGATCGAGCACGCGAAGGCGGGCAGGGCCGTCGTCCGGCTCAAGGGCGGCGACCCGTACGTTTTCGGCCGCGGCATGGAGGAGGCCGAGGCGCTGGCCGCCGCGGGTATCGCGGTCACCGTCGTCCCCGGCATCTCCAGCTCCATCAGCGTGCCGGGCGCGGCCGGCATCCCCGTCACGCACCGCGGCGTGGCCCATGAGTTCACCGTGGTCAGCGGCCATGTCGCGCCCGACGACCCGCGCTCACTGGTCGACTGGCCCGCCCTGGCACGGCTGCGCGGCACCCTCGTACTGCTGATGGCCGTCGAACGGATCGGCCCGATCGCCGCCGCCCTCGTCGCGGGCGGCAGGCCGGAGCGGACGCCGGTCGCCGTGGTCCAGGAGGGGACGACCGCGGCCCAGCGCCGGGTGGACGCCACACTCGCGACCGTCGCGGAGACGGTCACCGCCGAGGGCGTACGTCCCCCGGCCGTCATCGTGATCGGCGACGTGGTCACCGTCGGCGGCGAGCACGTGGGTACGGACCGTGGCTGAGCTGATCACGATCGACGACCCGGACGATCCGCGGCTGCACGACTACACCTCGCTCACCGATGTGGAGCTGCGGCGCCGCCGCGAGCCCGCAGAGGGCCTGTTCATCGCCGAGGGCGAGAAGGTGATCAGGCGGGCCCGGGACGCCGGCTACCGGATGCGGTCGATGCTGCTGTCCGCCAAGTGGGTGGACGTCATGCGCGACGTGATCGAGGAGGTGCCCGCGCCCGTGTACGCCGTCACGCCGGCCCTCGCCGAGCAGGTCACCGGCTACCACGTGCACCGCGGCGCCCTCGCCTCCATGCAGCGCAAACCGCTCCCCGCCGTCGATGAACTCCTCGACGCGGCCCCCGCGCGGGACGAGGGGCGGCGCGTGGCGATCTTCGAGGACATCGTCGACCACGCCAATCTCGGCGCCGCCTTCCGCAGTGCCGCGGCCCTCGGCGTGGACGCCGTCTTCCTCTCGCCGCGCTGCGCCGACCCGCTCTACCGGCGCGCGGTCAAGGTCTCCATGGGCGCCGTACTCCAAGTGCCCTGGACCCGCCTCGAATCCTGGCCCAAGGACATCGAACGCTTTCGGCGGCAGGGCTTCGTCACCGCCGCTCTCTGTCTCGCCGACAAGGCGATCACCCTCCCCGAGCTGGCCGCTCGGCGCTACGGCAGGCTCGCTCTCATGCTCGGCACCGAGGGGGACGGGCTCTCCGTCGACGCTCTTCGGGCTGCCGACGAGTGGGTCAGCATCCCGATGTCCGCCGGCGTCGACTCCCTCAACGTCGCCGCCGCCTCCGCCGTAGCCTTCTACGCCACCCGCCTCTGACCCGCCCCCCCGGCGGAGGAGGGTGCCCCTTTAGGGGCGCGGGGAACTGCGCGCTCAGCCACATCCGTGGCGCGGGTCAAAAACCGCCCCCAGCGGGGCAGATGCTGTTTGTTTTGCGACCACCGGGCCGGTGGTGGGTTGCTCGCGCAGTTCCCCGCGCCCCTAAAAGACCTGACTCACCGCACTCCGCAGGAGACATCAGGCACCCCACCCCCGGAGAGGCACCGTCCTCCGCAGGAGACCTCAGATACCCCAGCGGGAGCGATCAGGCGCCCACCGCCGGGTGGCTAGGTCGGGCGGGGCAGGCCGACGAGGTCGGCCAGGCGGGCGCGGTGCAACCCCGGCGTGCCGAAAGCGATTTCGTCCGCCTTGGCCCGCTTGAGGAAAAGGTGGAGCGGATGCTCCCAGGTCATCCCGATGCCACCGTGCAACTGCAAAGCCTCCTCGGCGGCACGCACGGCGACGGCCGCCACGTACGCCTGCGCGACACAGACGGCGACGTCCACGTCGGACGCACCCGAGGCCAGGGAATCGGCGGCGCCCCGCGCGGCGGACCGCGCGGAGACGACCTCCAGCCAGAGATCGGCGAGCCGGTGCTTGAGCGACTGGAAGGAGCCGACGACCCGCCCGAACTGGTGCCGCTCACCGAGATAGCGAACGGTCTCGTCCAGGCACCACTGGGCGACGCCCAACTGCTCGGAGGCCAGCAGCCCGGCCCCGGTGAGGAGGGCGCGGTCCAGCGCGGCTGCGGCGTCGGCGGAGGGCAGCGGCCGCCCGGTGACACCGGACAGATCGAGGTCGGACAGCGGCCGGGTGAGGTCGAGCGGCACCGGCCGTACGGCCGGCACGTCGGCCGCGGCGACCTCGTACAGGCCGGGCCCGTCGGGGCCGACAGCGGGGACGACGTACGTGTCGGCGGCGAGCGCGTCCGCGACGCTGGTGACGCGGCCGGTCAGCACTCCGCCGGCGTCCGCCCGTACGGCGGTGGGGAAGGCGCCGCCGGTGGCCGCGGACAGCGGGACGGCGAGGGCGGCCGTCGCCGTACCGGCGGCGAGCCGGCCGAGCAGCGCGGCCACCCCCGCGTCCTCGGTGTCGCAGCCGAGCAGCGCGGTCGTGGCGAGGACGGCGCTGCCGAGGAAGGGCACCGGCACGGCGCCGCCGCCGAGCACTTCGAGGACGACGGCGGCCTCGCGCGCCGACGCGCCCTGGCCGCCGAGCTTCTCGGGCACCAGCAGCCCGGCGAGCCCGAGTTCGACGGCGAGCACCCGCCACAGCTCCGGGTCGTACGGCGTCGCCGTCTCGACGGCGGCCAGGACGGCGGACGGCGGGCAGCGGTCGGCGAGCACGTCGCGCACGGCGGCCCGCAGGTCGTCCTCGACGTCGGAGTAGAGCAGATCGGGAGCGGTGGTCATCGGGGGAGGTCCTTCCAGGCGGCGTCCTTGTCGGTACGGGGCTCCGAGGGCAGGCCGAGTACGCGCTCGGCGACGATGTTGCGCAGGATCTCGGACGTGCCGCCCTCGATCGAATTGCCCTTGGCGCGCAGATAGCGGTAGCCCGCGTCGCGGCCGTAGAAGTCGACGATCTGTGGCCGGACCATCGTCCAGTCGCCGTAGCGCAGCCCGTCCTCGCCGAGCAGCTCCACCTCCAGGCCGCTGATCTGCTGATTGAGCCGCGCGAAGGCCAGTTTGAGGCCCGAGCCCTCCGGGCCCGGGGCGCCGTGCGCGAGCTGCTGCCGTACCCGCTCGCCGGTCAGCCGGGCGACCTCCGCCTCCACCCACAGCCGCATCAGCCGGTCGTGCAGCTCCGGCGTGCGCAGCTCGGGGCGTTCGCGCCAGGTCGCGGCGACGGTGCCGATCATGCCGCCCTCGCGCGGTACGGCCTGGCCGCTGCCGATCGCGACCCGCTCGTTCATCAGCGTGGTCTGCGCGACCCGCCAGCCGTCGCCGACGTCGCCGAGGCGGTGCGCGTCGGGAATCCGCACGCCGCTGAGGAACACCTCGTTGAACTCGGCCTCGCCGGTGATCTGCCGCAGCGGCCGCACCTCGACGCCGGGGTCGGTCATGTCGCACACGAAGTACGTGATGCCGCGGTGCTTGGGCACGTCCGGGTCGGTACGGGCGATGAGGATGGCCCAGCGGGCGTTGTGGGCGCTGGAGGTCCACACCTTCTGGCCGTCCACGACCCAGTCGTCGCCGTCGCGCACCGCCCGGGTGCGCAGCCCCGCCAGGTCCGAGCCGGCGCCCGGCTCGCTGAAGAGCTGGCACCACACTTCCTCGCCGGTCCACAGCGGACGCAGGAAGCGGCTCTTCTGCTCCTCGGTGCCGTAGCGCAGGATGGTCGGGGCGGCCATGCCCAGGCCGATGCCGATCCGGCGCGGGTCGTTGTCCGGTGCCCCGGCCGCCGCCAGCTCGGCGTCGACCACGGCCTGCTCCGTCCGCGGCAGGCCGAGCCCACCGAGGCCCTCGGGGAAGTGCACCCACGCCAGCCCGGCGTCGAACCGCGCCCGCAGGAAGTCCAACGGCTCCATCGCCCCCGGACCATGCTCCGCGAGCAACTCCCGCACCCGTTCCCGCAACCCCTTCTCCGCCGCCATCCGCCGCATCCTCCCGATCGCCCGACCAGACCCCTAAGCAAGCGCTTAGAAACCTAACCGACCACCCCCCACCCGCGCCACCCCCCGAGCCGCCACCGTGCGGGCCACCCGCAAGTGGCACCCCTCAGGGGCGCGGGGAACTGCGCGCGGAACCACGACGGGCCTGCACGTATCGGGCCGCGAGCAAGAGGCACCCACCCAGGGGCGCGGGGAACTGCGCGCCCAGCCTCAACGCACCGGCACTGCGCAGGCCATCCGCAAGAGGCACCCACCCAGGGGCGCGAGGAACTGCGCGCGCAACCACGACGGCCCGCACGCATCAGGCCGAGAGCAAGTGGCACCCCCCAAAAAAGGCGGCACCCTCAGAGCGCCCCCGGCGCACCCACCTCCGCGGACGGAGCCGCCGTACCCCCAGAAGCAGAAGCCCCCGGCGCAGCCGGGAAAGCCCCCTCCTCCCAGGAGAAGGCCGACACCACAGAGCCGGCCGCAGGCCACGCCCCCCCGAGCCCGCGGGACAACCGATGGCACCCCTGCGCCGCGGCGATGACGACCGCCGCGAGCAGCGTCACGATGACGAACACGAAAAGCCGCTGCCGCCGCAGCCGCTGCTTCGTGGCAGCGGCCCCCGCCGCGGTCCGCCGCCCGGCAGGCGTCCGCGTCGGCGTCCGCCCCGCCCCGGACCGGGGCGCCGGCGGACGCGGCACCGGCGTACGGGACGTCGCGCGCCCCCCACCGGCCCCGTTCGTACCGTTCGGGCCCCCGACGGAGGGCGCCGCCCCGCGCCCCGGCCCGGCACCCGCCGGCCCGGAACGCCCATTGGTCGAGCCGCCCGCAGGGCCGACGCGCCGCTCGGTGTGCTGCTCCGCGTACTCCTCGGCCCGCCGCCCGGTCGGCCGCTCGGGCCGCGGCCCGGCCGCCTTGGGCAGCCCCTCCCGGCGCGGCGCGCCGATCCCTCGCGCCTCGCGCGCGGCGATCTCGGCGAGCCGCTCCGAGAGCTGCACGGTGCTCGGCCGCTCCTCCGGATCCTTGGCCAGACACGCGTAGACCAGCGGCGCGAGCGCGTCGGGCACCCCGGCGAGATCGGGCTCCTCGTGCACCACCCGGTAGAGCATCACCTCGGAACTGCCCTGCCCGAAGGGCGAGTCCGCGGTCGCCGCGTACGCGAGAGTGGCGCCGAAGGCGAAGACGTCGGTGGCCGGCGTGACGGCCGCGCCGCGCACCTGCTCGGGCGCGAGGAAGCCGGGCGAGCCGACCGCCGTACCGACGTGCGTCAGCGTGCTCGCCCCGGTCGCCCACGCGATACCGAAGTCGATGATCCGCGGCCCCTTGGGCGACAGCAGGATGTTGGACGGCTTGAGGTCGCGGTGTACCACCCCGGCCTCGTGCACCGCCACCAGGCCCTCGGCGAGTGCCGCGCCGATCGAGGCGACCTCGGCGGCGGGCAGCGTGCCGCCCTCGGCGACCTTGTCGTGCAGCGAGGGTCCGGGCACGTACTGGGTGGCGAACCAGGGGCGTTCGGCCTCCAGATCGGCCGCGACCAGCCGCGCCGTGCAGCCGCCGCGGATCCGCCGCGCGGCGGACACCTCGCGTGCGAACCGCGAGCGGAATTCCTGGTCCTCGGCCAGCTCGGGCCTGATCACCTTGAGCGCGACGCGCTGCCCGCGCTTGTCCGCGCCCAGATACACCACGCCCATGCCGCCCGCACCCAGCCGCCGGTGCAGCCGGAACGCGCCGACGACCCGCGGATCCTCGCGCCGGAGCCGCATCATCGCCATGTCCGTCCGTCCCCTGCCTCCGGTGGGGGAGGCCCCACTCCGCTGAACTGACCGGCCGCTGGTCGGCCGCCCACAGCTTACGGACTCAAGTCCCCCCGTGCGCTGATGCCCCGCAGGCGCGGGGCCGCTAATTGTCAGTGCCCGGTGGGATCCTTGAGAGGTGGGAGCGGAGCCCGTCCGACGGGCCGTCAGTACCGCTCCCACCTCGCCAACGGTCCGTCTGCCAAGGGGGAATGACGCCGTGAAAGGTGATCGTGTGGAGATAGTCGTCGACGCGGGGGACACCACCCGCACCTATGAGGTCATCGCCACCAGAGCGGGCCGCAGGGTGGAAACGGCGGTACGCAGAGGTGTCGTGGAAGTGAGTGAAGTCACCCGCAACGGCGCGGTGGTACGTACCGCGCGCTTCATGGCCACCCGCGTCCTGGCGCTGGTCGAGCAGCCGGTGCCGCGCGAGGACGAGCAGGCGGTCTGAGCGCCCGGGGCCGGTACGGACCACTACGGCCGCGCCGCCCGCCGCACCGGCGACGCCGCCCCGACCCCTCCGGGATCCCCCTGGAGACGTAGGCCCTCTCCTCCACCCAGGGGAGTATCCGTGACGGTATCCGTCATCCTCCGGGAGGCCAGGAAAGCGGTACGAGGGGGTGACGACCGGCCCGTGCAGCGCCCCTAATGTTGAGGTCAAGCGGCGGGCGCAGCACTCGTCCCCCGAGGTCAAACGTCCGCCGCCCCCAGATCCGAACAGTGAACCGACAACACAAGATCCGACCACAGCACACCCCGGAGAGGGCCATGGCGAACACGGTGATCCGCACCGCGCGTGCCGTGCGCGGTGGCAGGGAGAGCGTCGGCGGCCGTCCGACCGGGCCCCGGCATCCGCTGGTGGCGGCGGCGATGGTGCTGCCGCTGGCCGCCCTGCTCGCCTACTTCTTCGGCGGAGTGGACGCGGTGGTCACACAGGCGTCGTCCGTAGCCGGCCTGATGGGGCGCTGACACAACGCTCCAGGCCCGGAAGAGCGGTCCGGGCCGGGGACATACCGGTGAACACCCCGTGGGGACGGGGGTACGGCGGACGACTGCGTTTGCCCGGGTATCGCAAGATACTCGGGCATTGCGCTTTTCCGGCGGCGGGCCCCGCACCCCGCGGGTGCCCGCCGGACGGGGAGCAGGACACGGGGGAGTGACAGGGGTGGACACACGATGACCGAGGCGTTCACCGGCGCCGACGACGCGCTGATCGCCGCCCTCGCGGAGCACGCACGCGCCGCCCGGGGCGGAGAACGCGGCGCGAGCGACGGCAGCGACGACGACACGGTCGTCGTGGTGGCCGACCGCGCCGACGGCACCGTCGTCCGGGTCGCCGACACCGTCGCCAAGGCGCACCCGCCCGGCACCGACCCGGCCGTACTGGCCCGGCGGCTCGCCGTCGCCGCCCACCCCCTCCTGCGCGGCATCCTCCTGCCGCCGTACCTCCCGCCGACCGCGACCTCCTCGGACCAGGAAGCGCCGTTCGGCACCCTGGCCGGCCGCCCCGTCACGGTCTGGCCGTACGGTACGGCCGTCGACCGCGACGACCCGGCCGCGGCGCCCTGGGCGGCGGCGGGCGTACTGCTGGCACGGCTGCACACGGTGGACCCGCGGCTGCTGCCCGGGCCGCTGCCGGCGATGGCCGGCCCCGCGAAGGCCGCCCGCGCGATGGCGCGGCTCGACAAGGCCGTGGCGGCGACGGGCGGTGAGAGTGCCGCGAGCCGGACCGTACGGGCCGCGTGGGAGCGGCTGCCCGCCCCGGCGCGGGACGAGGCGCCCCACGAGGGACCTGCCGCGCTCTGCCACGGCGACCTGCACCTGGGACAGCTCGTCCGGCACACCGCCGCCGACGGCCGCTGGCTGCTGATCGACATCGACGACCTCGGCACCGGCGACCCCGCCTGGGACCTGGCCCGCCCCGCGATGTGGTTCGCGGCGGGGCTGCTCGACCCGGACGCGTGGGACCGCTTCCTGACCGCCTACCGGTCCGCGGGCGGCAGCGCCGTACCGGCGGACGGCGATCCGTGGCCGCGGCTGGACGTCCCCGCCAGGGCGCTCGCCGTGCAGACCGCCGCGCTCGCCGTCGCCAAAGCCGCCCTGACCGGCCGGGAGTTGGACGAGGCCGAATCCGAACTCGTCACCGCCTGCGGCCGGATCGCCGCACTAGGGTGACCGGACCGAACACCGCGAGGAGTTGAATCGACCATGGTCTGCCCCAAGTGTCATGGCCACATGCAGACGTACAACCGCAACGGCGTCCAGATCGAGCAGTGCGGCAACTGCCGCGGCATCTTCCTCGACTACGGCGAACTGGAGACGCTGACGCGACTGGAGGGCACGTGGAGCCAGCAGGCCCCGCCCCCGCAGGCGTACCCGGCGCCGCCCGCCTATCCGCAGCAGCAGGCGTACCCGCAGCCGCCCGGCCCGGCCTGGGGCGCCCCGCAGCACGGCGGCCACTACGGCGGGCACGGTCACCGCGGTTTCGCGCACATGCTCTTCTCGTCCTGACGGCAGGCGCCCGCGGACAGCGGGCGCCCACAACGGCCGAGGGCCGGAAGCCCATCGGCTTCCGGCCCTCGGTGTGCTGCGCGTGGACGATACTGGGATTGAACCAGTGACCCCTTCCGTGTCAGGGAAGTGCTCTCCCGCTGAGCTAATCGTCCTCGGTCGTGCGGGTGACGCGTGCGCGATACTGGGATTGAACCAGTGACCTCTTCCGTGTCAGGGAAGCGCTCTCCCGCTGAGCTAATCGCGCGGGATTCCTACTCCAGAACCCTGTCGGGTCCAGTGGACGATACTGGGATTGAACCAGTGACCTCTTCCGTGTCAGGGAAGCGCTCTCCCGCTGAGCTAATCGTCCTTGGAGGTGGAGACGGGATTTGAACCCGTGTAGACGGCTTTGCAGGCCGTTGCCTCGCCTCTCGGCCACTCCACCAACACAGCGGGGGTTCGGGAAGATCCCCCACGTCGAGCGGACGACGAGATTCGAACTCGCGACCCTCACCTTGGCAAGGTGATGCTCTACCAACTGAGCCACGTCCGCAGGCGCCGTAGCTCCGGGGCACTGACGTGTCCCGGCGACGTGTTGAACTCTAGCGGATTCCCGGTCAAGCTCAAAAACCGGTTTCCGCAGCGTGCCGGGCCAATGACCGGCGGATGACCGGCACGGCGCCGACGCGCCCCCGCGCCTAGACTCGACCGCACCTCTCGCCGTCCACCAGGGAAGCCCCGTGCGTGACCTCGCCCCCATGGCCCGTTTCGGCGGCCTTGTCGCCTCCGACCTGCGGGATGTCACCGCGGACCTGAGCGCGCTCGACTCCTCGGGCTTCTGGGCGGTCGCCGCCGACTTCGAGGGCCGTACGGTCTGCGCCCGCTTCGGCGACGTCCGCCCCGACCGCCGCACCGGCCCGGGCGCGGCCGCCGCGGCCCGCGCCTGGCGCGGCCCCGACCCGGCCGCCTGGACCTCGTCCCTGGACCGCGCCGCCTATGTCGCCGGGGTGCGCGCCGTCCGCGAGCGCATCGCGACCGGCGAGGTCTACCAGGTGAACCTCTGCCGCGTCCTGACCGCGCCGCTCCCGGCCGACGACGGACACGGCGGCCCCGACATCGATGCCCTCGCCGCCGTCCTGGCCCGCGGCAACCCCGCCCCGTACGCGGGAACGATCCGGCTGCCCGCGCACGGCGTCGAGATCGCCACCGCCTCGCCCGAGCTGTTCCTGCGCCGGGACGGGAGCACCGTCGAATCCGGGCCGATCAAGGGCACCGCCCGTACGGCCGAGGAGATGCTGCCCAAGGACCACGCCGAGAACGTGATGATCGTCGACCTGGTGCGCAACGACCTCGGCCGGGTCTGCGCCACCGGCTCGGTGACCGTGCCCGCGCTGTGCGCCCTCGAACCGCACCCGGGCCTGGTGCACCTGGTCTCCACCGTCCGCGGCGAACTGCGCCCCGGCGCCGGCTGGCCCGAGCTCTTCGCCGCCGCCTTCCCGCCCGGCTCGGTCACCGGCGCGCCCAAGTCCAGCGCGCTGCGGGTCATCGGCGAACTGGAGACCGCCCCGCGCGGCCCGTACTGCGGCGGCATCGGCTGGGTCGACGCGGACCGGCGGACCGGCGAACTGGCCGTCGGCATCCGGACGTTCTGGATCGACCGCACCGATTCCGGCCGCCCTGTGCTGCGGTTCGGCACCGGGGCAGGGATCACCTGGGGCTCGGACCCGGAGGGGGAGTGGGCCGAGACCGAGTTGAAGGCGGCCCGGCTGCTGGCGGTAGCGTCGGGAACGCAGCAGGACGCGTCAGGTGCGGAACAGGCCGTGTCGCGAACGGAACAGGTCGTGCCGGCAGCGCGGTCGGACACGCGCGGGGCCGGCGGAAGGACACAGCGGTGACCGGAGGGATGCAGCGGTGAAGATCTGGGTGGACGGCGGACTGCGGGACACCGGGGACGCCACCGTGTCGGTGCTCGACCACGGACTGACCGTCGGCGACGGGGTGTTCGAGACCCTCAAGGCCGTCGAGGGCCGCGCCTTCGCGGTCACCCGGCACCTGGACCGGCTCGCCAGGTCCGCCCGCGGCCTCGGCCTGCCGGAACCCGACCGGGACGAGGTGACCCGCGCCTGCGAGGCTGTACTCGCCGCCAATCCGGTGCCGCTCGGCCGACTGCGGATCACGTACACCGGCGGCCTCTCGCCGCTGGGCTCCGACCGCGGCGACGCGGGCCCGACCCTGGTCGTCGCGCTCGGCGAGGCAGCCGTCCGCCCGGACAGCACCGCCGTCGTCACCGTGCCGTGGACCCGTAACGAGAAGGGCGCGCTCGCCGGGCTCAAGACCACCTCGTACGGCGAGAACGTCGTCGCGCTCGCCCGGGCGCACGAACAGGGCGCGAGCGAGGCCCTGTTCGGCAACACGCAGGGCAGGCTCTGCGAGGGCACCGGCTCCAACGTCTTCGTCGTCCTCGACGGGCAGCTGCTCACCCCGCCGCTGGCCTCCGGCTGCCTCGCCGGGATCACCCGCGAGCTGGTGATCGACTGGACCGGCGCGCGCGAGGCCGATCTGCCGCTGGACGCGCTCTCCGCGGCCGAGGAGATCTTCCTGACCTCGACCCTGCGCGATGTGCAGGCCGTGCACCGTGTCGACGACCACGAGCCCGCCGCGGCGCCGGGACCCGTCACGGCGAAGGCGATGCGGATCTTCGCCGAACGCGCCGCGGCCGACGTGAATCCATGAGCGACCCGGCCGACCGGCGGCGTGCCCCTCGGCGGCAGGGGCGGGTGTCGGCGGGGTGGAACAGCACCGGGCGCTGCCGTCCCCGCCGCGACGCCACCCCACCAGCGCGGCGACACCCGGGAGCGCGACCATGACGACCACCTTGCGGCCCGCGGGCCCGGAACGGCCCGCGCCCGACGGGGGCCGCGCCCGCGACTTCACCGTCTGCGTCAACGGCCGCCCGGTCGGCGGCCTCGAACTGAGCGCCGGCCCGCGCGCGAGCGCCCGCGGCGGGACCGGGACCGGCCGGATCGCCGCACTGTCCATCGACGAGCCCGACCGGCGGCGCGGGCGCGGCACCGTGGCCGCGCTCGCCGCCGAAGAGGTGCTGCGGCTGTGGGGCTGCGCCCGGATCGAGGTCACCGTCCCGGCCGACGCCGCGTACGCGCTGCGGCTGGCCGCCGCACTCGGCTATGTCGAGAGCGCCCGCGGCATGCTCAAGCCGCTGCCCGACGCCCCGCCGCACGCCCTGCCGGCCGGCAGCCTCGTCCGCCCGTTCACCGCGGGGGAGTACGGGCCCTGGCGGCAACTGGACGCGGAGCGGTACGTCGCCGCGCTGCTCGCCCACGGCGTGCCGCGCGAGCAGGCGGAGCAGCGCGAGGCCACCGGCTTCGACCGTGTCCTGCCACAGGGCCGCGACACCCCGGGCGCCGCGCTGTACGCCCTCGTGCACGACGGCGGCACGGTCGGCCGGGCCGCGCTGCGGCTGTACGACCCGGCCGACCCGGCGGTCCCCGCCTACGTGCTGTCCGTCGAGGTCGACGCGGCGCACCGCGGCCGCGGGCACGGCCGTACGCTCATGCTGGCCGCCGAGAACGCCTGCCGCGAGGTCGGGTCCACCGCCCTCGCGCTCACCGTCTTCGCCGACAACACCCCGGCGGTGCGGCTCTACGAGTCGCTGGGCTACCGCACGACGCTGCGGCACCTGACCAAGACGCTGACCTGACCCCCGGACCGCCTGATCCCCGGACCCCACCACGCCCCCTGCCGTGGCGCGGCTCAGGGCTTGCGGCGCGGGACCTCGCAGACCTGGGAGGCGTCACCGACAGGGGCGGGCGCGGCGGCACCGGAGCCGCTCAGCAGCCGGTCGGCGATCGCGACGATCCGCTCGCGCAGCCCTTCCTGGCTCTTGCCGCCGTCCAGCCGCTCCCCGCCGATCACATACGTGGGCGTGCCCGTCACACCGATCGCCTTGCCCTCCGCCTCGTCGGAGTCGACGACCAGCAGATGGCGGCCGTCGATCAGCGCGGTGTCCACCTCGTCCGCGTCCAGGCCCAGCTCCCGGGCCACCTCGACCAGCACCGCCTCGCCGCGCCGGTCCAGCTCCTCGACCCGCGCCAGCACGGCCTCCGCGTACGGCCAGCCGCTGCCCTGGGCGTACGCCTCCTCGTACGCCTGCGCCGCGGCCAGCGCGTGCGCGTGCTTGGGCAGCGGGAAGTGCCGGAGCTGGATGTCGAGGGCGTCGCCGTACTTCTCGCGCAGCGCGCGGACGTCGTCCAGGGCGCTGCGGCAGTCGGGACACTGCAGCTCGCACCAGACTTCGAGGACGGGCGGACGCGAGGCGGCGGAGGAGGGTTGATCCATGGGTCAAGTCTCCCACTCGGGGAGGAGGCACCCTGAGATCCCCCTGAACCCGGCTCTCCACCGTGGCCTCGCGGGCCCTCGGCGAGGCACGATGGGAGGACGCGACCTCGCGGGGCCCTTGGCCGGACCTTACGGGGCCATCCGGAACTGCCGCAGGAGCCTCGGGATGCTGACCACCGCCCTATGCGCCGTCCTGTCCGCCGCGGGCCTGGCCATCGCCGTACAGACCGCCTACCGCCGCCGCTATCTGCGGGCCACCCGGATCGCCGCCGTGGCGCTGCTGCCGGTCGGCCTCGCCATGGCGGGTCTCGTCACGCTCGGCCGCAAGATCGGCACGGCGTCCGCGGACTGGGCGGCCGACCTGATCTTCAAGCCCACCGTCTGGCTCGGCTTCGGCGTCATCGGCGTCTCCGCGCTGCTGTACGGCGCGACGCGGCTGATCGCGGCACGCGGCGGCACGGACGGCGAGCAGCCCCCGGCGGCCGTGCCCGGCGCGTCGAGCCCCGCGCTGCCCGTCTCCTCCCGCCCGGCTCCCAAGCGCCGCGCCGCCGGGTCCGGCGACAGCGGCCTGTCGGACTTCGCCGATGTCGAGGAGATCCTCAAGCGCCGCGGCATCTGACCGGGACCGGCGACCGGTTCGAACACGCGTGGGGGCGCGAACCACCCCTGGGAGTTCGCGTGTTGGGCCACGAGTGATCGTCGGCTGCGCGATCATCGGGCTGTGCTGCCCACCTCCGGGGACCGTCTCTCCCCTCCGCGGCCGGACCGTGCCGGATCCCGCACCGGAACCGGCGTCGCGAACGGCGTCCCCGCCCCCCGTACCGAAAGCCACGACCGTGATCGCGACAGCGGACGCGAACGCGTACCCGAACCGAGAACCGTTGCCGTCTCCGAGCCGGCCCCCGTACCTGTCCCCGTCTCCGAGCCGCTCCCCGTACGCGTCCCCGTGTCCGTGCCCGCAGCCGTACCCGTACGGGCGGGCGCGGACGAGGACGAGCCGCGGGGCTGCCTCTACGCGCTCTCGCAGCCGCCGCTGATGCTCTTCCTGTGCGTGATCAGCGGGCTGATCGGCGCGGGTGCGATCTACGACCTGCTGATGCTGTGAGGCCGCCGGGGCCCCGGCGGCGGTTCGCCGTACGGGGTCAGGCGCTCGCCTCGCGCCGGCGCGCCCGGTAGGCGGCCACATGGAGCCGGTTGCCGCAGGTGCGGCTGTCGCAGTAGCGGCGGGACCGGTTGCGGGACAGGTCGACGAAGGCCCGGCGGCAGTCGGGCGCGTCGCAGCGCCGCAGCCGGTCCCGCTCGCCCGCGACGATCAGGAAGGCCAGCGCCATGCCGCAGTCCGCGGCGAGGTGGTCGGCCAGTGACGCGCCGGGCGCGAAGTAGTGCACGTGCCAGTCGTAGCCGTCGTGGTCGGTCAGCCGCGGTGTGGTGCCGGCCTCGGCGACCATCGCGTTGAGCATCCTGGCGGCCGTGGCGTCGTCGCGGGCGCCGAAGACGGCGGTGAAGCGGTCGCGGACCGCGTGCACGGCGGCGATGTCGTGCGCGTCGAGCCTGCCGACCTCGCTGACCTGATTGCGTTCCACGAAGCCGCGCAGATCCGCGACGTCGGCGAGCGATTCGCGCCCCTCGATCTGCGGCGCGGTGTTGACCAGGTCCACGACGCTGTCGAGGGCGCACCTGGTGTCATGGTTGATCAGCACGGAATCGCTCCCTGCCGGCGTGATCGGTCGGCTGCGTTCCGGTGACTCTAGCGCCGAAAGCCGCCGCCGTGGGGGTGCAGGTCCCATGGCGACGGCTTCCGTGCACGACGCGTACATGACCCGGACGGAACCGGGACACGCCGTGTGCGCGCGTGATCGTGCGGCGGCCGGTCCGGACGGACGAGTCCGGTTCGGCCGGGTCGGGTCCGGGCGTCCCCCCGAGTAGGACGACCGCGGACTGCGGGGTGAGGGCTCGGAGTCAGCTCTCCGCGAGGATGTGGGAGAGCTCGGTGTCGAGGTCGAAGTGACGATGCTCGGTGCCCGGCGGTACCGCGGCGTCCGTCCGCTTCAGGAAGGACTCCAGGGCCCGTGCCGGGGCTTCGAGCAGGGCTTCACCCTCGGGAGAGCTGAGGGCGATGCACACGACGCCCTGACCGTGGCTGCGGGACGGCCAGACTCTGACGTCGCCGGTGCCGGTCGGGCGGTGCAGCCCTTCGGCGAGCAGGTCGCGGGCGAACACCCATTCGACCGTCTCTTCGGCTCCGGTGTGGAAGGTGGCGTGCACGGCATACGGATCGGCCGTGTCGTACCGCAAGCCCGCGGGTACAGGCAGTGAGGATTCGCTCGACACAACGAGGCGCAGGTGCAGCTCGCAGCTGACCGTGGTGTTCATAAGCGCCAGGGCCTTTCGCTCAGTGTGCGCTCGGGGATTCGCACGTCGGCGAAATCGACATGCCACCTGCGGGGACGTTGTAAACCCCTCTGAGGGGTTTGTGAGGCTTCTGGTACCTCGTCCGGCCTAGTCCCGAGACCGGCGGAACGGCCATTTCGGTGACGCCCGACGGTCGGGTAAATTGCCCGCATGACTGCGGAGAGTGACGAGCCGGGCGGGGCCGTGGCCACGGAATCACGGCTGGGGTCGCGCGCCCCGGCCTTCGTCAGGAAATCGGCGCCGCTGCACCAGGTCTGGCGGGTGGGGGTCTTCGTCGTCGGCCTCGCGGTCGTCGCGGGCGGTGTGCTGCTGCTCCCGCTGCCCGGGCCCGGCTGGGTGGTGATCTTCGGCGGCATGGCGATCTGGGCCACCGAATTCGTCTGGGCGCAGCGCGTGCTGCGCTGGACCCGGCGCAAGGTCGCCGACGCCGCCAGGGCGGCGCTCGACCCGCGGGTGCGGCGGCGGAATCTGCTGCTCACCGCCGCGGGCGTGATCGCGCTCGCCGGCCTCGCCGGCTGCTACCTGTGGCAGTACGGCCTGGACACCCCGTGGGCCGACAGCTGACCGTGCCCGTCGCGCCGGCCGTGCTCTCCCGACGATCCCGGAGGGCGGTCGGAACACCCTCCGACGTGCGGTAAAGTTGTCCACGCGTCCGGGCGATTAGCTCAGCGGGAGAGCACTTCGTTCACACCGAAGGGGTCACTGGTTCGATCCCAGTATCGCCCACCGGATCAAGGATCCCGGAGACCGTCCTCGTACGGTCTCCGGGATCCTTCGCGTTCGGCCGGTATCCCTGCCGTACGCGCGGGCGATCGCGCACACTTGCGGTATGGACTGGAGTCAGTACCGCTTCCGCAGCGCGTGGCGGCTCGACGCCGAACCCGACGCCGTCTACCGCGTACTGGAACGGCCGGACCACTATCCGGCGTGGTGGCCCCAGGTCCGCGAGGTGCGGCAGACCGGTGACACCACCGGGACGCTGCGCTTCCGTTCCGTCCTGCCGTACGACCTCGTCGTCCGCGCCGAATCCGTCCGCCACGACCCGCGGAGCCGGGTGCTGGAGGCCGCGATGACCGGCGACCTGGAGGGCTGGTTCCGCTGGACCGTCCGCCCCAGCGGCAACGGCACGCATCTGCTGTACGAACAGGAAGTCGTGGTCCGCAAACCGCTGATGCGGCTGCTGGCCGTGCCCTGCCGGCCGTTCTTCCTCGCCAACCACGCCCTGATGATGCGCGGCGGACGGCGCGGCCTGCTCGCCCGCCTCGCCGCCGGACCCGCCGGATCCCAAGTGGTTTGAACGCCGGGCCCGTCCCCCTGTATGGTTCCAACGTCCCGGGCGATTAGCTCAGCGGGAGAGCACTTCGTTCACACCGAAGGGGTCACTGGTTCGATCCCAGTATCGCCCACCGGGAAGAAGGCCGGACGATCATCCGATCGTCCGGCCTTCGCCGTTCCCGGGGTGCCGCGTCAACTCCCGGTCGAGCGCCGTGAGATCGAACGGCGCGTTCCTCCAACCGCCGTATGACGTCCGCCGCACGGCGGCATTGAGGGCGCATGCGGCGGCGACCAGGACCGACCGCCGCGCCCGGATCGCGTTATCGCTTCGCGGGCAGCCCCCGCGGCTCGGTACGATTCAGCCGTGCGGCGCCGTGCGCCGCCCTACGTCAGCAGGACTCCCGCAGGACCTCAGTCAGGAGCAGACCGGTGTCAGATGTCCGTGTGATCATCAAACGCGATTCCGTTGAGCAGGAAGAGCGGCTGGTCACGACGGGCACGACGGCGGCCGAGCTGTTCCCGGGCGAGCGCTCGGTGATCGCCGCCCGGGTCGGCGGCGAGCTGAAGGACCTCGCGTACGCGCTCGCCGACGGCGACGAGGTCGAGCCGGTGGACATCACCAGCGAGGACGGCCTCAACATCCTGCGGCACTCCACCGCGCACGTGATGGCGCAGGCCGTGCAGGAGCTGCACCCCGAGGCCAAACTCGGCATCGGCCCGCCGGTCAAGGACGGCTTCTACTACGACTTCGACGTCGAGCGGCCCTTCACCCCCGATGACCTCAAGGCCATCGAGAAGAAGATGCAGGAGATCCAGAAGCGCGGCCAGCGCTTCTCGCGCCGCGTCGTCACCGACGACGCCGCCCGCGAGGAGCTGGCGGACGAGCCGTACAAGCTGGAGCTGATCGGTCTCAAGGGCTCCTCGGCCGCCTCCGAGGAGGGCGCGGACGTCGAGGTGGGCGCCGGCGAGCTGACCATCTACGACAATCTGGACGCGAAGACCGGCGAGCTGTGCTGGAAGGACCTCTGCCGGGGCCCGCACCTGCCCAGCACCCGCAACATCCCGGCGTTCAAGCTGATGCGCAACGCGGCGGCGTACTGGCGCGGCAGCGAGAAGAACCCGATGCTCCAGCGGATCTACGGCACCGCCTGGCCGACCAAGGAAGAGCTGAAGGCCCACCTGGAGTTCCTGGAGGAGGCCGCCAAGCGCGACCACCGCAAGCTGGGCAGCGAGCTGGACCTGTTCTCCATCCCCGAGCAGATCGGCTCGGGCCTCGCGGTCTTCCACCCCCGCGGCGGCATCATCCGCCGGACGATGGAGGACTACTCGCGCCGGCGGCACGAGGAGGAGGGGTACGAGTTCGTCTACACCCCGCACGCCACCAAGGGCACCCTGTTCGAGACCTCGGGCCACCTGGACTGGTACGCCGACGGCATGTACCCGCCCATGCAGCTGGACGAGGGCACGGACTACTACCTCAAGCCCATGAACTGCCCGATGCACAATCTGATCTTCGACGCCCGCGGCCGGTCCTACCGCGAACTTCCGCTGCGGCTCTTCGAGTTCGGCACCGTGTACCGGTACGAGAAGTCCGGTGTCGTGCACGGCCTGACCCGGGCCCGCGGCTTCACCCAGGACGACGCGCACATCTACTGCACCAAGGAGCAGATGGCGGACGAGCTGGACACCACGCTCACCTTCGTCCTGAACCTGCTGCGCGACTACGGCCTCACCGACTTCTACCTGGAGCTGTCCACCAAGGACCCGGAGAAGTTCGTCGGCTCCGACGAGGTGTGGGAGGAGGCCACCGAGACGCTGCGCAAAGTGGCCGAGAAGCAGGGCCTGCCGCTGGTCCCCGACCCGGGCGGCGCCGCCTTCTACGGGCCGAAGATCTCCGTGCAGTGCAAGGACGCCATCGGCCGTACGTGGCAGATGTCGACCGTGCAGCTCGACTTCAACCTGCCGGAGCGCTTCGACCTCGAATACACCGGCCCCGACGGCACCAAGCACCGCCCGGTGATGATCCACCGCGCGCTGTTCGGCTCCATCGAGCGGTTCTTCGCGGTGCTGCTTGAGCACTACGCGGGCGCCTTCCCCGCGTGGCTGGCGCCGGTGCAGGCGGTCGGCATCCCGATCGGCGACGCGCACGTGCCGTATCTCCAGGAGTTCGCGGCGCAGGCCCGCGCCAAGGGGCTGCGGGTCGACGTGGACGCGTCCTCGGACCGGATGCAGAAGAAGATCCGCAATCAGCAGAAGCTGAAGGTCCCGTACATGATCATCGTCGGTGACGATGACATGGCGGCCGGCACGGTCTCCTTCCGCTACCGCGACGGCGCGCAGAAGAACGGCGTGCCGCGCGACGAGGCGATCGCCGAGATGCTGGACGCCGTGGAGCGCCGGATCCAGGTCTGACGCCCGCAGGACCGAGGACTTCCCCCGAAGCACGCGTGCTCCGGGGGAAGTCCTATGCTGAGCGGCATGACGAGTGAGCCGGAACAGCAGATCGGAGCGGGGGTGCCGGACGCGTTCCAGCGCCTGTGGACCCCGCACCGGATGGCGTACATCCAGGGCGAGAACAAGCCCACCGGCCCCGGTGCCGGTGACGGATGTCCGTTCTGCGTGGTCCCGGCCGAGTCCGACGAGGACGGGCTGATCATCGCCCGGGGCGAGCACGTCTACGCGGTGCTCAATCTCTACCCGTACAACAGCGGGCACCTCATGGTGGTGCCCTACCGGCACGTCGCGGACTACACCGAGCTGGACGGCGACGAGACCGCGGAGCTGGCGGCGCTCACCAAGCAGGCGATGACCGCGCTGCGGGCCGCGTCCGGCGCGCAGGGCTTCAACATCGGCATGAACCAGGGCGATGTCGCGGGCGCCGGGATCGCGGCGCACCTGCACCAGCACGTGGTGCCGCGCTGGGGCGGCGACGTCAATTTCATGCCGGTGGTCGGCCACACGAAGGTGCTGCCGCAACTGCTCGCGGACACCCGCAAGATGCTCGCCGACGCCTGGCCCGCCGCCTGAGCCGGACGCCGCGGGCCCCGCGCGGGCCCGCGGCCGGGATCAGGCGTTGTACACGTCGGCCTGACCGGGCTCCACGCTCTGCACCATGCCGCTGAGGACCGACGAGCGGCTGGCGAAGTGCGAGGTGTCCACGCCGTTCTCGGTCATCACCTGGATCGCGGCGGAGTGCACCGCCCGCAGCACGGGAGTCGCGGCGCGCAGCGCGTCGTCGGCCATGAAGCGGTGCTTCCACGGCTTGTCCGCCCAGGTGTGCCGCAGCCCGAAGGGCTCGGGCAGCTTCAGGGTGCCGCCGAGGTGGTCGAGCACGCTCGGGAACCAGGTCAGCGGCGCGCGGGCGGCCAGCCGTACCACCTCGTCCGACCCGATCAACGGCAGCTGCACGGTCTTGGTCTCCCAGAACTTCACCGGCTTGCTGATCGTCTTCTCCTTGGCCGGCGGGCCCGAGGTGAAGATGGGGTGGATCGGGCCGAGCGCGTGCCCGGTGACCTCCACGCGCAGCGTGTGCGCCAGCACGGTCACCGTGATCATCAGCGTGATGACCAGATTGCCGTCCCAGAGGGTGAACTGGATGCCCAGATAGTGCCGGTTGCCCTTGCCGAACTGCTGGGTGTTGCAGATCCGCTGGATCTCGAAGTCCTTCACCGAGAAGGAGTCGACCTCGGGACCGGTCGGCCGGGCGATCTTGCCCGCGCCCTCGCCGACCGGCACCACGACCCAGTGCTTTATCGACGGCTTGGGGAAACCGCCGGTGTGCAGCGGACCGCGCTCGATCATCCGCAGCTGGTCGTGGATGGCGCGGATCACGTCCCAGCTGCGGAAGGGATGGATCTCGGCCAGCCCCTCGCGCGGGATCAGCTCCTCGGCCATCTGCCAGTTCGCCCACCGGCTGCCCATGCCCAGTATTCCCTTGGGCCCGGCGTAGAAGACGACATTGCTGTTCTGCTCGGCGGAGAGCTTGGCCAGGCTCTGCCGCAGCAGTTCGGCCCGGGTCTGGTTGGGGTTGCGGGGGACCGCCTCGGGGATCTTCGCCCCCACCCCGCTGCCCGCCACCAGGCCCGCCCAGCGGTCGCGCAGGTCCTTCGCGGTCGCCTCGCAGATCCGCTTCGCCCAGAACCAGCCGATGATCGGCGCGATCATCAGGACCCGGAAGTACATCGCCCAGAAGCCGCTGAACGGCGGCTTCACGGCCAGCAGCACGGTGAAGGCGACGGTGACCGCGAGCACGACCGCGCCGAACGCCCCCGCCCGGCTGCCGCTCGCCTTGAGCTGCGCGAGCGTCCGGCGCAACTGGAAGGCACCGAGCCAGACCAGCACACCCGGCAGGAAGAG
Source organism: Actinacidiphila alni (assembly GCF_900112845.1). Classification (GTDB taxonomy): domain Bacteria; phylum Actinomycetota; class Actinomycetes; order Streptomycetales; family Streptomycetaceae; genus Actinacidiphila; species Actinacidiphila alni. The sequence continues at coordinate 299,152 of NZ_FONG01000004.1, read as the reverse complement.
CACCCCGCACACGCCCATCACCACGGTCAGCCGGGTGTCGCGCTCCTGCCGGATCCGGTTGGCCGCGAGGGCGTGCTCGACCACGGTCTGCGGCACCACGCCGAAGGACTGCACGAGTTCGTTACGGGCCGCGCCCAGCATCCGCACCTGGATCGCGCGGGCGAACGCCTCACCCAGATTCGGCGCGAACAGCGACAGCCGCGGCGCCTTGACGCTCGCCGCCTCGTTCGCCTCGACCAGGGTGGTGACCGGGGTGTCGCGGTACGCCGCGGACGCCAGTGCCTGCGTCGCGCCCGTCTCGCCGTCGCTGCCGGTCAGCGGGATCTGCGCGCCAGGGCTGAAGTCGAACCCCGTACCGTCGGTCACCACAGGCCCCCAGTCGCCAGTCAGTTCGTCCCACCGGTTCACCGGTCCACACGGCTCCGACCGGCCCATTCCCCGCACGGGTGACCGTCACACGTTCGGAGCAGTCTCCAGATTAGCGGCGCGACGGCCCGCGGCGTGGCCGCGAGCCGCCGATTGGCCTGCGGACATGTCCACTTGGCGACTTGCCGACTGTGCCGACGTACGCCGCCGTGCGCGCCACCTGGTGCGCTACCTGGCGTGCTCGGCCGCCTCCTGCCGCAGTTTCGCGGCGAGTTGGGCGGGCATCGGTTCGTGCCGCGCGTACTGCCTGCTGAATCTGCCCATGCCGTGCGACAGCGACCGCAGGTCCACCGCGTACCGTCCGATCTCGATCTCGGGGACCTCCGCGCGCACCACCGAGCGCCCGGCGCCCGCGGGTTCCGTGCCCAGCACCCGCCCGCGCCGCCCGGACAGATCGCTCATCACCGGACCCACGTACGCGTCCGGCACCATGACACCGACCTCCGCGACCGGCTCCAGCAGATGGATCGGCGCGCCCGCCGCGGCCTCGCGCAGCGCCAGCGCGCCCGCGGTCTGGAAGGCGGCGTCCGAGGAGTCCACCGAATGGGCCTTGCCGTCGGTGAGCGTGACCCGGATGTCCACCACGGAGAAACCGAGCGCGACCCCGCGCTCGGCCTGCGCGCGCACCCCCTTCTCCACCGACGGGATGAACTGCCGCGGCACCGCGCCGCCGATCACCTTGTCGACGAATTCGATGCCGGAGCCGACCGGCAGCGGCTCCACCTGGATCTCGCAGATCGCGAACTGCCCGTGCCCGCCGGACTGTTTGACGTGCCGGCCGCGGGCCGCCACCGGAGCGCCGAAGGTCTCGCGCAGCGGCACCCGGTGCGGCACCGCGTCCACCTGCACCCCGTACCGGCTGCGCAGCCGCTCCAGCGCGACATCGGCGTGCGCCTCGCCCATGCACCACAGCACCACCTGCCGGGTGTCCGGATTGTGTTCGAGGCGCATCGTCGGGTCCTCGGCGACCAGCCGCGCCAGCCCCTGCGACAGCTTGTCCTCGTCCGCCTTGCTGTGCGCCTCGATGGCGACCGGCAGCAGCGGGTCCGGCATCACCCACGGCTCCATCAGCAGTGGGCGCTCCTTCGACGAGAGGGTGTCGCCGGTCTCGGCGCGGGTCAGCTTGGCCACGCACACCAGATCACCGGCGCGCGCGGACGGCACCGGCCGCTGGTGCTTGCCGAAGGGCGAGGACAGCGCGCCGACCCGCTCGTCCACGTCGTGGTCCTCGTGCCCGCGGTCCTCCATGCCGTGCCCCGACACATGCACCGTCTCGTCCGGGCGCAGCGTGCCGGAGAAGACCCGCACCATGCTGATCCGCCCGACGTACGGGTCCGAGGACGTCTTGACCACCTCGGCGGCCAGCGGCCCGTCCGGGTCGCAGGCCAGCTCGGTGCGGCCGCCGCCCTCCGGGGCGGTCACCGGCGGCACCGTACGCTCCAGCGGGGTCGGGAAGCCGCCGGTGACCAGCTCCAGCAGCTCCACCGTGCCCAGGCCCTGCCGAGCGCCGTCCGCGGCGGGCGCCGCCGCCAGCACCGGGTGGAAGGTGCCGCGCGCCACCGCCCGTTCCAGGTCCTCGATCAGCGTCTTGATGTCCAGCTCCTCGCCGCCGAGGTAGCGGTCCATCAAGGTCTCGTCCTCGCTCTCGGCGATGATCCCCTCGATCAGCCGGTCCCGGGCGCCCGCCATCAGCGGGAGCAGCTCCGCGTCCGGGGCGGCATCGGTCCGCTCGCCGGAGGAGTAGTCGTACACCCGCTGGGACAGCAGCCCCGCCAGGCCCGTCACCGGCGCGTGGCCGTCCGGGCCCGCCGGGCCGTGCACCGGCAGGTACAGCGGCAGCACGGAGTCGGGGGAGTCGCCGCCCAGCTCCGCGGCGCACTGCGCGGCCATCTCCTCGAAACCGGCCCGCGCCGACTCCAGATGCGTCACCACGACCGCCCGCGGCATCCCGACGGCCGCGCACTCGTCCCACACCATCCGTGTCGCGCCGCCGATGCCCTCGCCGTCCTGCGCGGCCGAGACGACGAAGAGGGCCGCGTCCGCGGCGCGCAGACCGGCCCTCAACTCCCCGACGAAATCCGCGTATCCGGGGGTGTCCAGCACATTGACCTTGATCCCGCCCCACTCCACGGGGACGAGGGACAGCTGCACCGAGCGCTGCTGCCGCTGCTCGATCTCGTCGTGGTCGGAGACCGAGCCGCCGTCCTCCACCCGGCCCGCCCGGTTCACCGCACCGGTGGTCAGCGCCAGCGCCTCCACCAGCGTCGTCTTGCCTGCTCCGCTGTGGCCGACCAGCACCACATTGCGCACGTTCTCGGGGCGGTCGGCCGCCGGTGCCCTTCCGGCGGCTCCTGGCTGCACGTCTCGTTTGTCCGCTGCACCACCCACGTGGTCTCGCCTCCCGGTCCGCAACTTCCTGGGGGACCGCGCCCTCGAAGGGGGCGCGCCCGAGGGGCGCCACGGGAGACCGCTCCACGCACAGGCGGCCTCGACGACGCCCGCGGTCCTTCGACCTTCCCACGACGGTCACGGTGCGTCCATACGTCGTACGCCGGGCCGTCGCTCCACGACCCGTGGCGGCGCTACGGCAGTGCCTGGGACATCGGGCATGCGGGGTCTGGCTACGATGGGCCATCCGGTTGCCGCTCCGGCCGCCGTGACACCACCCTCCGACCTGTCGGGAAGGCCATGCTGAACAAGTACGCGCGTGCGTTCTTCACGCGTGTTCTCACGCCGTTCGCCGCATTTCTGCTCCGCAAGGGGGTCAGCCCCGACGCGGTGACCCTGCTCGGCACCGCGGGTGTCATGGCGGGCGCACTGGCCTTCTACCCCAGGGGCGAGTTCTTCTGGGGCACCGTGGTCATCACCCTGTTCGTCTTCTCCGACCTGGTCGACGGCAACATGGCCCGCCAGGCCGGGGTCTCCAGCCGCTGGGGCGCGTTCCTCGACTCGACCCTGGACCGGGTCGCCGACGCGGGCATCTTCGGCGGTCTTGCCATGTGGTACGCGGGCCGCGGCGACGACCTCGTGCTCTGCGCGGTGACGATCTTCTGCCTGGCCAGCGGCCAGGTCGTGTCGTACACCAAGGCGCGCGGCGAGGCGATCGGCCTGCCCGTCAACGTCAACGGCCTGGTCGAGCGCGCCGAGCGGCTGGTCATCACACTGACGCTGTGCGGCTTCGCCGGACTCCACAAATTCGGCGTGCCCGGCATCCAGTACCTGCTGCCGGTCGCCCTGTGGGTGGTCGCGGCGGGCAGCCTGGTCACCCTGATCCAGCGGGTCGTCACCGTCCGCCGCGAGTCGGCCGAGGCGGACGCGGCCGCGGCGGCCGCTGCGGCCACCGCGGGCCAGGGGAGCGGCGCGTGAGGGAACGGCTGGTCGACGGGCTCTACGGGCTCGGCTGGAGCGCCGTCAAAACGCTGCCGGAACCCGCCGCCCGCGCTCTCGGGCGCACCATCGCCGACGTGGCCTGGCGGCAGCGCGGCAAGGGCGTGCGGCGCCTGGAGGCCAATCTGGTCCGGGTGGTGCCGGACGCCGACCAGGCGCGGCTGCGCGAGCTGTCGCGGGCGGTGATGCGCTCCTACCTGCGCTACTGGATGGAGTCCTTCCGGCTGCCGGCCTGGAGCAAGGACCGCATCCGCGGCGGCTTCGACCCCAAGGACGTGCACTACCTGACCGACGGCATGGCCGCCGGCCGCGGCGTCATCCTCGCGCTGCCGCATATGGGCAACTACGACCTGGCCGGCGCCTGGGTGACCACCAAGCTGGAGACGCCCTTCACCACCGTCGCCGAACGCCTCAAGCCCGAGACGCTCTACGACCGCTTCGTCGCCTACCGCGAGAGCCTGGGCATGGAGGTGCTGCCGCACACCGGCGGCGCCGCCTTCGGCACCCTCGCCCGGCGGCTGCGGGCCGGCGGCCTGGTCTGCCTGGTCGCCGACCGCGACCTGTCGGCGAGCGGCGTCGAGGTGGACTTCTTCGGCGAACGCACCCGGATGCCCGCAGGTCCCGCGATGCTGGCCCAGCAGACCGGCGCGCTGCTGCTGCCGGTGACCCTCTGGTACGACGGGTCGCCCGTCATGCAGGGCCGGGTGCACCCGCCGGTCAAGGTCCCCGACAGCGGCGACCGCGCGGCGAAGACGTCCGCGATGACGCAGGAGCTGGCCGACGCGTACGCCTCCGGCATCGCGGACCACCCCGAGGACTGGCACATGCTGCAACGGCTGTGGCTGTCCGACCTCGAACCGCGCCCCGAGCCGCCGGCGGGCGGTGACACGGCAGATCCCGGCCCGGCGGCGACGCCCGGCCAGGGAACGGCCGCCCGCCCGGAGGCAGGCCCCATCGCCGAGGCGGCCCCCGGCCCGGAGGCAGGCCCCGGCCCCGAGGCGGCTCCAGGCCCGGAGACGGCTCCCGGCGCGGCGGCGACTCCTCTCCCCGAGGCAACGCGGGACCCGGTCCCCGGCGTCTCCACGGACGGCGCCGCCGGTCCGGCGGGCGGCCCACCGGACCCCTCCGGATCGGAGAAAACGTGAGGATCGGGATCGTCTGCCCGTACTCCTGGGACGTCCCCGGCGGCGTCCAGTTCCACATCCGCGACCTCGCCGAGCACCTGATCGGCCTCGGCCACGAGGTCTCCGTCCTCGCGCCGGCCGACGACGAGACACCGCTGCCGCCGTACGTGGTGTCGGCCGGGCGCGCGGTGCCGGTGCCGTACAACGGCTCGGTGGCCCGGCTCAACTTCGGCTTCCTGTCCGCCGCCCGGGTCCGCCGCTGGCTGCACGACGGCGCCTTCGACGTCGTCCACATCCACGAACCCAGCTCGCCGTCGCTCGGCCTGCTCGCCTGCTGGGCGGCGCAGGGCCCGATCGTGGCGACCTTCCACACCTCCAACCCGCGCTCGCGCGCGATGATCGCCGCGTACCCGATCCTGCAGCCCGCGCTGGAGAAGATCAGGGCCCGGATCGCGGTCAGCGAGTACGCCCGCCGCACCCTGGTGGAACACCTCGGCGGCGACGCGGTGGTCATCCCCAACGGCGTCGACGTGGACTTCTTCGCCCGCGCCGAGCCCAAGAAGGAGTGGCAGGGCGGGACGATCGGCTTCATCGGCCGGATCGACGAGCCGCGCAAGGGCCTGCCGGTGCTGATGCGCGCGCTGCCGAAGATCCTCGCCGAGCGCCCCGGCACCCGGCTGCTGGTGGCCGGCCGCGGCGACGAGGAGGAGGCCGTCGAGTCGCTGCCGCCCGCCATGCGCGAGCGGGTCGAATTCCTCGGCATGGTCAGCGACGAGGACAAGGCGCGGCTGCTGCGCAGCGTCGACCTGTACGTGGCGCCGAACACCGGCGGCGAATCCTTCGGGATCATCCTGGTCGAGGCGATGTCCGCGGGCGCCGCGGTGCTCGCCAGCGACCTCGACGCCTTCGCGCAGGTCCTCGACCAGGGCGCCGCGGGCGAACTGTTCGCCAATGAGGACGCCGACGCGCTGGCCGCCGCCGCGGTGCGGCTGCTCGCCGACCCGGACCGCCGCACCGAACTGCGCACCCGCGGCAGCGCCCACGTACGGCGCTTCGACTGGTCGGTGGTCGGCGGCGACATCCTGGCCGTCTACGAGACCGTCGCCGACGGCGCCGCGCATGTCGCCGCCGACGAACGCACCGGCCTGCGCGCCCGCTTCGGCCTGGCCAGAGACTGACGGGGACGGAAAAGGTGACCACCATCATCTGGGTCGCGGTCGCGATCGTCGCGATCGGCCTCTACCTGAGCTGGACGGCCGGCCGGCTCGACCGGCTGCACGCCAGGATCGACGCGGCGCGCGCCGCCCTGGACGCGCAACTGCTGCGCCGCGCCTCGGTGGCCCAGGAACTGGCCACGGCCGGGGTGCTGGACCCGGCGGCGTCGATCGTGCTGTACGAGTCCGCGCACGCGGCCCGGCAGGCCGAGCCGGAGCAGCGGGAGGTCGCCGAGAGCGAGCTGAGCCAGGCGCTGCGGGTGGTGTTCGCCGAACCGGGCGCGGTCGCCGAGGTCGCCCAGGCACCGGGCGGCAGCGCGGCGATCACCGAGCTGACCCAGTCGGTGCGCCGGGTCCCGATGGCCCGCCGCTTCCACAACGACGCGGTGCGCGCGGCGCGGGCGGTCCGCAGGCACCGGGTGGTGCGCTGGTTCCGGCTCGCCGGCCACGCGCCCTTCCCGCTGGCCTTCGAGATGGACGACGAGCCGCCGGTGCCGCTGACGGCGGACGGCGCGGGGAGCCACCCGGCCGGGTAGCCGAGGGCCACCGCACACGGTGGCCGGAAATCACCCTCGCGCGGGGAGCCACCGACGCGGAATTGGCCCTTTTTCCAGGCCCCACACCGGCCGGACCATGAAGAAAAGCCACTCTTGGCCCCCTTCCGTCCAAAGCGAGGTCACCCCGTGTCCACCAGCCCCTCCGCCACGACCCCCGAGACCGGCACCGCACGCGTCAAGCGCGGCATGGCCGAGCAGCTCAAGGGCGGCGTGATCATGGATGTCGTCACCCCGGAGCAGGCGAAGATCGCCGAGGACGCCGGCGCCGTCGCCGTCATGGCGCTGGAGCGCGTGCCCGCCGACATCCGCGCGCAGGGCGGCGTGGCCCGGATGTCCGACCCGGACATGATCGAGGGCATCATCAACGCGGTGTCCATCCCGGTGATGGCCAAGTCCCGGATCGGCCACTTCGTCGAGGCCCAGGTGCTCCAGGCGCTCGGCGTCGACTACATCGACGAGTCCGAGGTCCTCACCCCGGCCGACGAGGTCAACCACTCCGACAAGTTCGCCTTCACCACCCCCTTCGTGTGCGGCGCCACCAACCTCGGCGAGGCCCTGCGCCGGATCGCCGAGGGCGCGGCCATGATCCGCTCCAAGGGCGAGGCCGGCACCGGCAACGTCGTCGAGGCGGTCCGCCACCTGCGCCAGATCAAGGGCGAGATCTCCCGCCTCAAGGGCCTGGACAACAACGAGCTGTACGCCGCCGCCAAGGACCTGCGTGCCCCGTACGAGCTGGTCAAGGAGGTGTTCGAGCTGGGCAAGCTGCCCGTCGTGCTGTTCTCCGCCGGCGGTGTGGCCACCCCCGCGGACGCCGCGCTGATGCGCCAGCTCGGCGCCGAGGGCGTCTTCGTCGGCTCCGGCATCTTCAAGTCCGGCGACCCGGCCAAGCGCGCCGCCGCCATCGTCCGCGCCACCACCTTCTTCGACGACCCGAAGGTCATCGCGGACGCCTCCCGCAACCTCGGCGAGGCCATGGTCGGCATCAACATCGACACCCTCCCGGAGTCCGAGCACTACGCCAACCGCGGCTGGTAAGGCGACGATGACCAGCACTCCCACCATCGGCGTCCTGGCACTCCAGGGCGACGTCCGGGAGCACCTGACGGCACTGGCCGCGGCGGACGCCGCGGCCAGGCCCGTCCGGCGCCCGGAGGAACTGGCCGGGATCGACGGCCTGGTGATACCCGGCGGCGAGTCCACCACGATCTCCAAGCTCGCCGCGCTGTTCGGCCTGATGGAGCCGCTGCGCGCGGCCATCGCGGACGGCCTGCCCGTCTACGGCACCTGCGCCGGCCTGATCATGGTCGCCGACAAGATCCTCGACCCCCGCTCCGGTCAGGAGACCTTCGGCGGCATCGACATGATCGTGCGCCGCAACGCCTTCGGCCGGCAGAACGAGTCCTTCGAGGCGGTCGTCGACGTCACGGGCATCGACGGCGGTCCCGTCGAGGGCGTCTTCATCCGTGCCCCGTGGGTCGAGTCGGTGGGTGCGGACGTCGAGGTGCTCGCCGAGTACGGTGGCCACGTCGTCGCGGTCCGGCAGCACCGTGTGCTCGCGACCTCGTTCCACCCCGAACTGACCGGCGACCACCGGGTCCATGAACTCTTCGTGGACGGCGTGCGCGCGGCGGGCTGAGCGGATCCCGGTAGGATCGGCGGCGCGACGAAAGACAGCATTTGGTGACGCGAAGGAGACAGGCGGATGTCCGGCCACTCTAAATGGGCCACGACCAAGCACAAGAAGGCCGTGATCGATGCCAAGCGCGGCAAGCTCTTCGCGAAGCTGATCAAGAACATCGAGGTCGCGGCGCGGACCGGCGGCGCCGATCCGGACGGCAACCCGACGCTGTTCGACGCCATCCAGAAGGCGAAGAAGAGCTCGGTCCCGAACAAGAACATCGACAGCGCCGTCAAGCGCGGCGCCGGCCTCGAAGCCGGTGGCGCGGACTACCAGACGATCATGTACGAGGGCTACGGCCCCAACGGCGTCGCGGTGCTGATCGAGTGCCTCACCGACAACCGTAACCGTGCCGCGTCCGACGTCCGGGTCGCCATGACCCGCAACGGCGGCTCGATGGCCGACCCCGGCTCGGTGTCGTACCTGTTCAACCGCAAGGGCGTGGTGATCGTCCCCAAGGGTGAGCTGGGCGAGGACGACGTGCTGGGCGCGGTGCTCGACGCGGGCGCCGAGGAGGTCAACGACCTCGGCGAGTCCTACGAGGTGATCAGCGAGGCCACCGACCTGGTGCCGGTCCGCAAGGCCCTCCAGGAGGCCGGGATCGACTACGACTCGGCCGACGCCAACTTCCTGCCGACCATGCAGGTCGAGCTGGACGAGGACGGCGCGCGCAAGATCTTCAAGCTGATCGACGCGCTGGAGGACAGCGACGACGTGCAGAACGTCTTCGCCAACTTCGACGTCTCCGACGAGGTCATGGAGAAGGTCGACGCCTGACGGGCCATCAACCTGCCGTACGAGGGCGGGCCGACGGGACACACCCGTCGCGCCCGCCTTTGTCGTCGGTGTTGTCGGTCCGAACCGATAGCCTGCGGGAACGTATGGCCGAACGGTTCACAGGGATCGCCCGAGGGACCGTCGCAGGGACCGTGGCAGGGATCGTGGGAGGGAGGGGAGCGCGGTGCGCGTACTGGGTGTCGACCCGGGACTGACCCGGTGCGGTGTCGGGGTGGTGGACGGCGTCCCCGGCCGCCCGCTGACGATGGTCGGCGTCGGTGTCGTCCGAACCCCCGCCGACGCCGAGACCGGCCGCCGGCTGGTGCTGATCGAGCAGGGCATCGAGGAGTGGCTCGACGAGCACCGCCCCGAGGCGGTCGCCGTGGAGCGGGTTTTCAGCCAGCACAATGTCCGTACGGTGATGGGCACCGCCCAGGCCAGCGCCGTCGCCATACTGTGCGCCGCCCGGCGCGGCCTGCCCGTCCATCTGCACACCCCCAGCGAGGTCAAGGCCGCCGTCACCGGCAGCGGACGCGCCGACAAGGCACAGGTCGGCGCGATGGTGACCCGGCTGCTGCGGCTGGACGCGCCGCCGAAACCGGCCGACGCCGCCGACGCCCTGGCCCTGGCCATCTGCCACATCTGGCGCGGCGCCGCCACCAACCGCCTCCAGCAGGCGATCGCCGCCCACAGCCCCGGACCGGCGGCACGCACCGCCGCCGCGAGAACCGCACGCACCCAGGAGTCCGCCACGTGATCGCCTTCGTCAGCGGCCAGGTCGCCGCGCTCGCCCCCGACACCGCGGTGATCGAGGTCGGCGGTGTGGGCATGGCCGTGCAGTGCGCGCCCGGCACCCTGGCCGCGCTCCGGATCGGGCAGCCCGCCAAGCTCGCCACCTCGCTGGTGGTCAGGGAGGACTCGCTCACCCTCTACGGCTTCGCGGACGAGGACGAGCGGCAGGTGTTCGAGCTGCTCCAGACCGTCAGCGGCGTCGGCCCGCGGCTCGCCCAGACCATGCTGGCCGTGCACAGCCCGGACGCGCTGCGCGGCGCGGTGGCGGCCGGGGACGAGAAGGCGCTGACGGCCGTGCCCGGCATCGGCAAGAAGGGCGCGCAGCGGCTGCTGCTGGAGCTGAAGGACCGGCTCGGCGAACCGGTCGGGACCGGCGCGGACCGGGGGATCGGCAGCCCGGTCGGCACGTCCTGGCGCGAGCAGTTGCACGCGGCGCTGCTCGGCCTCGGATACGCCACCCGCGAGGCCGACGAGGCGGTCGCCGCCGTCACCCCGCAGGCCGAGGCCGCGGACGAGCCGAATGTGGGCGCGCTGCTGCGCGCGGCCCTGCAGACCCTGAACCGCACCCGCTGACCCGGCCCCGGCCCGTATCCGACCCCCGCGCGCCCCGTAAGCCCGCCGACCGGCCGACCGGCCGCAGCCACCGACCCGACACCGCACCCGACCCGAGAGACCGACGATGAACTGGGACGACGCCACCGACGAGCGGCCGGAGCGACTGGTCGGCGCCGCCGCCGACCACGAGGACCAGGCCGTGGAGGCGGCACTGCGCCCCCGGGACCTGGGGGAGTTCATCGGCCAGGAACGGGTCAGGCAGCAGCTCGACCTGGTACTCAGGGCCGCCCGGCAGCGGCAGGGCACCGCCGACCACGTCCTGCTCTCGGGCGCCCCGGGCCTGGGCAAGACCACCCTTTCGATGATCATCGCCGCCGAGATGGGCGTGCCCATCCGGATCACCTCGGGCCCGGCCATCCAGCACGCGGGCGACCTCGCCGCCATCCTGTCCTCGCTCCAGGAGGGCGAGGTGCTCTTCCTCGACGAGATCCACCGCATGTCGCGGCCCGCCGAGGAGATGCTCTACATGGCGATGGAGGACTACCGGGTCGACGTGGTCGTCGGCAAGGGACCCGGCGCCACCGCGATCCCGCTGGAGCTGCCGCCCTTCACCCTGGTCGGCGCCACCACCCGGGCCGGACTGCTGCCCCCGCCGCTGCGCGACCGCTTCGGCTTCACGGGCCACATGGAGTTCTACGCCCCCGCCGAACTGGAGAAGGTGATCCGCCGCTCGGCCGGGCTGCTGGACGTCGAGGTCGCCGACGACGGCGCCGCCGAGATCGCCGGCCGCTCCCGCGGCACCCCCCGGATCGCCAACCGGCTGCTGCGCCGGGTCCGCGACTACGCCCAGGTCAAGGCGGACGGGGTGGTCACCCGGGAGATCGCCGCCCAGGCGCTTGAGGTCTACGAGGTGGACCGGCGCGGTCTCGACCGACTGGACCGGGCCGTGCTCCAGGCGCTGCTGAAGCTGTTCAACGGCGGACCCGTCGGCCTGTCCACACTGGCCGTCGCGGTGGGGGAGGAGCGCGAGACGGTCGAGGAGGTCGCCGAGCCGTTCCTCGTACGGGAAGGGCTGCTGGCCCGCACCCCGCGCGGCCGGGTGGCCACCCCGGCGGCCTGGGCGCACCTCGGTCTGGTCCCCCCGCAGCAGGGGTCGGGACCGGGACAGACCGGGTTGTTCGGACCGTGACCGCCGATAGACTCGCCCCTTCAGGAACCCCAGTGCCATGCTTGGCGTTGTTCAGGCGGCGAGCCAGCGCTTAGACTCCGCCGACGCCCTTCCTCCGGATCGGCACCCACATCCCGAAACCCAGGCCAGCACCGTTGGCCGTGCGAAGGAACGTCCAGACCGTGAGTATCGTCACTCTCCTCCCCTTGGTCCTGATTGTCGGCGTCATGTTCATGATGACGCGGTCGGCCAAGAACAAGCAGCGCCAGGCCAGCGAGATGCGCAGCCAGATGGAGCCCGGCACGGGCGTCCGCACCATCGGCGGGATGTACGCCGTGGTGAAGGAAGTGAACGACGAGACGGTGCTCCTGGAGCTGACGGACGGGGTGCACGCACACTTCGCGAAGAACGCCATCGGCGCGGTGCTGGCCGAAGAGGAGTTCAACCGGATCGTGCACGGGATCGAGCCGGAGGAGATCGAGACCGAGTCCGACGGCATCGAGGGCGAGGACGGCGACGTCACGGCGGACGCGGCTACCGGGGATGCCGCGCCGAAGGACGACGCCGACGACTCGGGTGAACAGCGCATCGATCTGAGCAAGACCGAGGACGCGCCGGGGCAGGACGACTCCGACTCCACGTCCAAGTAGGCAGGGTCCGGCTCTCACAACTTCGGCGCCACCCCAGGAGCGCGCAGGCTCGGGGGCGGTAGGACAGGGAGAAACAAGAAGGTGGCAGCACCCAAGAAGGGCCGCAGGCCGTCCCCGGGGAGTCAGGGATACCCGGGGCGCGCTCTGGCCGTGATCCTGATCGCCCTGGTGGCGCTGACCGGAGGGATGTTCCTCTCCGGCAACACCACTCCCCGGCTGGGCATCGACCTGGCAGGTGGTGTCAGCATCACGCTGACCGCCAAGAACAACCAGGGCGGCGCGGTCACCAAGTCCAACATGAACACGGCGGTGGACATCATCAACCGCCGGGTCAACGGACTCGGTGTCTCCGAGGCGGAGGTGCAGACCCAGGGATCGAAGAACATCATCGTCAACATCCCCAAGGGCACCAACGCCGACCAGGCGGAGCAGCAGGTCGGCACCACCGCCCAGCTCGCCTTCCGCCAGGTGCTGACCGCGGCGAACGGCGACCCCAAGGCGGCGGGCACGCCCACCCCGTCGGCCAGCCCGACCGGCACTCCCACCGGCAGCCCCAGCTCCACGCCGAGCGGCAAGGCCAGTTCCACGCCCACAGGCAAGGCCAGCTCCACGCCGACCACCACGGCGACCGGAACGGGCACCCCGCAGGGCCGCGCCGTCACCGACGCGCTGAAGTCGAACGTGAACAAGGCGCCGACGCCGACGCCCACCGCGACGCCCAGCGCCCCGGCCACCACGCCGAGCACCGGCACCTCCGACGTGTCGATCCCCGCCGACCTCCAGGCGAAGCTCGACAAGCTGGACTGCACCGACCCCAAGCAGCGCACCGCCGCCAGCGAGGGCGTCAAGGCCACCGACAAGGTCGTCGCCTGCGGTCAGCAGGACAAGACGTGGATCAAGTACGCGCTCGGCCCGACGCTGATCGACGGCAAGCGGGTCTCCGGCGCCAGCGCCAACTTCGACTCGCAGCAGGGCAACGGCTGGGTCGTCAACCTGAACTTCGACTCCAAGGGCGCCAGCCAGTTCACCAAGGTCACCGGTGACCTCGCCTCGCAGTCCGCGCCGAACAACCAGTTCGCGATCGACCTGGACGGCAACGTCGTCTCGGCCCCGTCGGTCTCCTACGCCCTGACCGGCGGCAGCGCCCAGATCTCCGGCAGCTTCACCCAGAAGTCCGCCGAGGACCTGGCGAACGTGCTGAAGTACGGCTCGCTGCCGCTGGCGTTCAACATCTCCGACAAGACCACGGTCTCGGCCGCGCTCGGCGGCGAGCAGCTGCGCGGCGGTCTGATCGCCGGCGCCGTCGGCCTCGCGCTGGTCGTGCTCTACATGCTGGCCTACTACCGGGGCCTGAGCATGGTCGCGGTGGCCAGCCTCCTGGTCTCGGCCGCGCTCACCTACACGATCATGTGTCTGCTCGGTGAGGCGATCGGATTCGCGCTGAACCTGCCGGCGGTCTGCGGTGCCATCGTGGCCATCGGTATCACCGCCGACTCCTTCATCGTCTTCTTCGAACGGATCAGGGACGAGCTGCGGGAGGGCCGCTCGCTGCAGCCCGCCGTCGCCCGCGGCTGGCCGCGCGCCCGGCGCACCATCCTGGTGTCGGACTTCGTGTCCTTCCTCGCCGCCGCCGTGCTGTTCGTCGTGACCGTCGGCAAGGTCCAGGGCTTCGCGTTCACGCTCGGCCTGACCACCGTGCTCGACGTCGTCGTGGTGTTCCTGTTCACCAAGCCGCTGATGACGATCCTCGCCCGCCGCCCGTTCTTCGCCCGAGGCCACAAGTGGTCCGGTCTCGACCCCAAGGCGCTCGGCGTCAAGGCACCGCTGCGCCGCAGCGTGCGCCACAACCGGCCCGCCACCGAGACGAAGGAAGCCTGATGTCCAAGCTCGGCAATCTCGGTCACCGGCTGCACCGGGGCGAGATCGCGTACGACTTCGTCGGCCACCGCAGGATCTGGTACGGCGTGTCGATCCTGATCACGGTCGTCGCGATCGTCGGTCTCGCGGTGAACGGCCTCAAGCTCGGCATCGAGTTCTCCGGCGGCGCGGTCTTCACCACGCCCAAGAACGTCGGAATCTCGGTCTCGGACGCGCAGAGCAAGATCGACGGCCACACCGGCGGCCACGACGCCACGATCCAGAAGCTCGGCAACGGCAGCCTGCGGATCCAGGTCAGCGACATCTCCACGGACGCGTCCAAGGAAGTCCAGCAGAACATCTCCGACGAGCTGAAGATCCCCAAGGCGAAGATCGACGCGGAGATCGTCGGCCCGAGCTGGGGCAAGGAGATCTCCCAGAAGGCCCTGGAAGGTCTGATCATCTTCCTGGTCCTGGTGGTCGCCTACCTCGCCATCGCCTTCGAGTGGCGCAAGGCCATCGCTGCGCTGATCGCCCTGCTCCACGACCTCACGATCACCACCGGCGTCTACGCGATCGTGGGCTTCGAGGTCACTCCGGGCACCGTGATCGGTCTGCTCACCATCCTCGGTTACTCCCTCTACGACACCGTCGTCGTCTTCGACGGTCTCAAGGAAGCCACCAAGGACATCACCAAGCAGAACAAGTCCACCTACAGCGAGCTGGCCAACCGCAGCCTCAACGGCACCCTGGTGCGGTCCATCAACACCACGGTCGTCGCGCTGCTGCCGGTCGCCGCGCTGCTCTTCATCGGTGGCGGCATCCTCGGCGCCGGCATGCTCAACGACATCGCGCTCGCGCTGTTCGTCGGCCTCAGCGCCGGTGCGTACTCCTCGATCTTCATCGCGACCCCGATCGTCGCGGACCTCAAGGAGCGCGAGCCGGCCATGAAGCAGGTGCGCAAGCGGGTGCTGGCCAGGCGCGCCGCCGACGCGGCGAAGGCCGCCGAGGCGGCCGAGCGCGGCGAGGACCCGGACGCGCCGGAGGACGGCGAGGGCGCCGACCCCGACGACGAGGCCGAGGCAGCGGCCGCCGGTGCGGGCGTGGTGGGCCAGCGGGCCCAGGGCGCCCCGTCCGGCAGCCGCTCCACCGGCACCCGCGGCTCGGCCGCGAACCGCAACAACCGCGGCGGGCGCGGCCGCCCCTCGGGCAAGCGCCGCTGACCGCACCGCGCCGCCGCCCCGGTCCCACGGACCGGGGCGGCGGCGCTTGGCTTGTGTCGGGCATGATGTGCAGCGACCACCGACGGAAAACGAAAGCAGTGCGATGACCACCACGGAAGCAGCCTCCGCCGAACTCCGGGAACTGCTGCTCGGCCGCATCCGCGACGTCCCCGACTACCCGCAGCCCGGGGTGGTCTTCAAGGACATCACCCCGCTGCTGGCCGACCCGGCCGCCTTCGGCGCGCTGGTGGACGCGCTCGCCGCCCTCGCGGACCGGCACGGCGCCACCAAGGTCGTCGGCCTCGAAGCCCGCGGCTTCATCCTGGCCGCCCCGGCCGCCGCCCGCGCCGGCATCGGCTTCGTCCCCGTCCGCAAGGCGGGCAAGCTGCCCGGAAAGACCCTGGCGCAGTCGTACGAGCTGGAGTACGGCACCGCCGAGATCGAGGTGCAGACCGACGCCTTCGCCGCGGGCGACCGGGTGCTGGTGATCGACGACGTACTGGCCACCGGCGGCACCGCGGAGGCGTCGCTGGAGCTGATCCGGCGGGCCGGCGCGACCGTCGCGGGTGTCGCCGTGCTGCTGGAGCTGGGCTTCCTCGGTGGCCGGGAGCGGCTGGCCCCTGCGCTGGACGGCGCGCCGCTGGACACGCTCGTCGCCGTCTGACCCCGCCGGAGCCCCTCACCGGGGCCGCCAAGGCCCGTCCGAGCCCTCCTGGGCCCTCCTGGGCCCGTTCGCGGCCCCTCGGCGCCGGTCGGACGCCCGTTGGACACCCGTGCGCCGTACGGGCGCGGCGGGCCCTTCCACGGCCGCGTACGGCCCCTCGCAGCGTCCTGAGGCGGGCGCCCGGAACGTCCGGGCGCCCGCCTTTCGCCGCAGGTCGATACCATGGGTCCTCTACCCCGCGTGAGGAGTGCTCTTGCCAGACCAGGCCCAGCCACTCGACGCCGCGGGCGGCAACGAACCGTCCGCCGGCGGCAGCGGGACGTCCGCCGACAGCCGGAACACCGCTCCCGTCCCCGCGAAGGCGCCCCCGAAGCCCGCCCCGCCGCAGCCCGTCGCGCCCGCCGTGCGCCCGGTCCGCACGCCCGGCAGCGTCGCGCCGACCCGCCCGGGAGCCTCCTCCAGCCGCGTCCGCGCCCGCCTCGCGCGGCTCGGCGTCCAGCGCTCCAGCCCGTACAACCCGGTACTCGAACCGCTGCTGCGGGTCGTCCGCGGCAACGACCCGAAGGGCGACAGCGCGCAGCTGCGGCAGATCGAGCGGGCCTACCAGGTCGCCGAGCGCTGGCACCGCGGGCAGAAGCGCAAGAGCGGCGACCCGTACATCACGCATCCGCTGGCCGTCACCACGATCCTCGCCGAGCTGGGCATGGACCCGGCCACGCTGATGGCCGGGCTGCTGCACGACACCGTCGAGGACACCGAGTACGGCCTGGACGCGCTGCGCCGCGACTTCGGCGACCAGGTGGCGCTGCTGGTCGACGGCGTCACCAAGCTGGACAAGGTCAAATTCGGCGAGGCCGCGCAGGCCGAGACGGTGCGCAAGATGGTCGTCGCGATGGCCAAGGACCCCCGTGTCCTGGTGATCAAGCTCGCCGACCGGCTGCACAACATGCGCACGATGCGCTACCTCAAGCGGGAGAAGCAGGAGAAGAAGGCCCGCGAGACGCTGGAGATCTACGCCCCGCTGGCGCACCGGCTGGGCATGAACACCATCAAGTGGGAGCTGGAGGATCTCGCCTTCGCGATCCTCTACCCCAAGATGTACGACGAGATTGTCCGGCTGGTCGCCGAGCGCGCCCCCAAGCGCGACGAGTACCTGGCCGTCGTCACCGACCAGGTGCAGCAGGACCTGCGCGCCGCCCGGATCAAGGCCACCGTCACCGGCCGGCCCAAGCACTACTACAGCGTCTACCAGAAGATGATCGTCCGCGGCCGGGACTTCGCGGAGATCTACGACCTGGTGGGCATCCGCGTCCTGGTCGACACCGTCCGCGACTGCTACGCGGCGCTCGGCACCATCCACGCGCGGTGGAATCCGGTCCCCGGCCGGTTCAAGGACTACATCGCGATGCCCAAGTTCAACATGTACCAGTCGCTGCACACGACGGTCATCGGGCCCAGCGGCAAGCCGGTCGAACTCCAGATCCGCACCTTCGACATGCACCGCCGCGCCGAGTACGGCATCGCCGCGCACTGGAAGTACAAGCAGGAAGCGGTGGCCGGCGCCTCCAAGGTCCGTACCGACAGCCCGCGTTCGGACAAGAAGGACGACGCGGTCAACGACATGGCGTGGCTGCGCCAGCTGCTGGACTGGCAGAAGGAGACCGAGGACCCCGGCGAATTCCTGGAGTCGCTGCGCTTCGACCTCTCGCAGAACGAGGTCTTCGTCTTCACGCCCAAGGGCGACGTGATAGCGCTGCCGGCCGGCGCCACCCCGGTGGACTTCGCCTACGCGGTGCACACCGAGGTCGGCCACCGGACGATAGGAGCACGCGTCAACGGCCGCCTCGTACCGCTGGAGTCCACCCTGGACAACGGCGACACCGTCGAGGTCTTCACCTCCAAGGCGGCGGGCGCAGGACCGTCCCGCGACTGGCTCGGCTTCGTCAAGTCGCCGCGCGCCCGCAACAAGATCCGCGCCTGGTTCTCCAAGGAGCGCCGCGAGGAAGCCGTCGAACAGGGCAAGGAAGCCATCGCCCGCGCGATGCGCAAGCAGAATCTGCCGATCCAGCGGGTGCTCACCGGCGACTCGCTGGTCACCCTCGCGCACGAGATGCGCTACCCCGACATCTCCGCGCTGTACGCGGCGATCGGCGAGGGGCACATCACCGCGCAGTCCGTGGTGCAGAAGCTGGTCGACGCGCTCGGCGGCGAGGAGGGCGCCACCGAGGACATCGCGGAGATCACCACCCCGACGCAAGGCCGCACCAAGCGGCGGGCCAACGCCGATCCTGGCGTCATCGTCAAGGGCACCACCGATGTGTGGGTCAAGCTCTCGCGCTGCTGCACCCCCGTGCCCGGCGACCCGATCATCGGCTTCGTGACCCGCGGCAACGGCGTCTCGGTGCACCGCGCGGACTGCGTCAACGTGGACTCCCTCTCGCAGCAGCCCGAGCGGATGATCGAGGTCGAATGGGCGCCCACCCAGTCCTCGGTCTTCCTGGTCGCCATCCAGGTCGAGGCGCTCGACCGGTCCCGGCTGCTCTCGGACGTCACACGGGTGCTGTCCGACCAGCACGTCAACATCCTGTCCGCGGCCGTCCAGACCTCCCGCGACCGGGTCGCCACCTCCCGCTTCACCTTCGAGATGGGCGACCCCAAGCACCTGGGTCACGTCCTGAAGGCCGTCCGCGGCGTCGAGGGCGTCTACGACGTGTACCGCGTCACCTCGGGCCGCCAGCGCTGACGGCGGCGCACAGGCGGACACACGGGGGCGCACACGGGCACATATACGGGCAGGCATACGGCGGCCCCGGCGCGAAGTCCGCGCCGGGGCCGCCGTATGCGGTCCGTCCGGCTCAGCCGCCGAACTCGCCCATGCCCTTGAGTGCCGCGTCCAGCAGGGCCTGGCGGCCCGCCAGCTCGGACTGGAGCTTGTCGGCCTTCGCGGTGTTCCCGGCCGCACGCGCCGCGTCGATCTGCGACTGGAGCTTGTCGACCGCCGCCTGGAGCTGACCGGTGAGACCGGCCGCCCGGGCCCGGACCTCCGGGTTGGTGCGCCGCCACTCGGCTTCCTCGGAGTCGGCCAGTGCCCGCTCCACGGCGTGCATCCGCGCCTCGATCCGCGGCCGCGCGTCCCGCGGCACGTGCCCGATCGCCTCCCACCGCTCGTTGAGCGAGCGGAAGGCCGCGCGCGCCGCCTTCAGGTCCGTCACCGGCAGCAGCTTCTCCGCCTCGACGACCAGCTCCTCCTTGAGCGCGAGATTGTCCCGCTGCTCGGAGTCCCGCTCGGCGAACACCTCGGCCCGGGCGGCGAAGAACACGTCCTGGGCGCCGCGGAAGCGGTTCCACAGGTCGTCCTCGGCCTCGCGCTGCGCGCGCCCGGCCGCCTTCCAGTCCGACATCAGCTCGCGGTAGCGGGCTGCGGTCGGCCCCCAGTCCGTGGAACCCGACAGCGACTGCGCCTCGGTGACCAGCTTCTCCTTCGTCCGCCTGGCCTCCTCGCGCTGCGCGTCCAGCGACGCGAAGTGCGCCTTGCGGCGCTTGGAGAACACCGAACGGGCGTGGCTGAAGCGGTGCCACAGCTCGTCGTCGGCCTTGCGGTCAAGACGCGGCAGACCCTTCCAGGTGTCCACCAGCGCGCGCAGCCGCTCGCCGGCGGTCCGCCACTGCTCGCTCTCGGCGAGCTGCTCGGCCTCGGCGACCAGCTGCTCCTTGGCGACCTTGGCCTCTTCGCTCTGCTTGGCCCTGGCCGCCTTGCGCTCCTCGCGCCGGGAGTCCACCAGGGCCACCAGTGCGTCCAGCCGTTCGCCCAGCGCCGCCAGATCGCCCACCGCGTGCGCCTCGGTGACCGAGACCCGCAGGTGCTCGATCGCGGTCAACGCGTCCTTCGGGGCGAGATCGGTGGTCCGGACGCGCCGTTCGAGGAGGCCGATCTCCACGACGAGCCCCTCGTACTTGCGCTCGAAGTACGCGAGCGCCTCATCGGGCGATCCCGCCTGCCACGAACCGACCTCCTTCTCCCCGTCGGCCGTACGCACGTACACGGTCCCCGTCTCATCGACGCGGCCCCACGGGTCGCTGCTCACAGCGCCTCCTCCACGTGATGCCCGGCCGGCTCGCGGCACACGGGCATCGTCCACAGAATTTCACCGACCGGGCCGCACGCCCCGACCGGTCCAACGCCAACATAGGCGACCAGCGCCCCGGCTGTCCGCATCCGGTGCGGGCCCAATCAGGATTTGCTGACGGTCGCCTTGTCGATCACCACGGTGGCGTTCGGCGCTCCGTCGCCCTGGCCGGTGGACTCACCGGCGCCCGCGATCTTGGTGAGCACCTTCAGGCCGGCCGCGTCGATCGTGCCGAACGGGGTGTAGCTCGGGGCCAGCGGACTGTCCTTGTAGACCAGGAAGAACTGGCTGCCGCCGGTGTGCGGCTGGCCGGTGTTGGCCATCGCCACGGTGCCCGCCGGGTACGTCACGGTGCCCTGCGCGTCCGCCTTGCCCAGCGAGGTCAGATTCTCGTCCGGGATGGTGTAGCCGGGTCCGCCGTTGCCCTGTCCCGTGGGGTCGCCGCACTGAAGGACGTAAATGCCGTTGGTGACCAGCCGGTGGCACTTGGAGTGGTCGAAGAAGCCCTTGTCCGCGAGGAATTTGAAGGAATTCACGGTGTCCGGGGCCTTCGCCGCGTCCAGCGCGATCGGGATCGAACCGCACGTGGTCTGGAGCGTGAAGGTGTATTTCGCGCTCTTGTCGATCGCCATTTTCGGCTCGGTCTTCCACTGCGCGGTGCTGGGCTTGCCTGCCGCCGCCTTGTTGCACGGGTCCGGCGCCTTCGCCGTCGGCGAGGTGGACGCGGAGGCCGAGGCGGACGGGGTCGCCGCATTCGCGGCGTCGTCCTTCTTCTTGCTGTCGCTGCTGTCGAAAGCGCCCGCTGCCCAGGCCGTACCGCCGCCGATGACGACCACGGCGAGCACGGCGGCGATCACCGAATTGCGCGTACGCGACTTGCGGCGCATCTGCACCCGTCGCTGCTGCTGCCGCTCGAACTTCTCACGGGCGAGCTGCCGCCGCCGCTGATCCTTGGTGACCACTTCGCCGTCTCCCGGTCGTGTCTGTGTCGTGTCTGGGTGGTGCCGTGCAATGCTGTGTGCGGACTGTGTTCCGGCACCTCGAACGTGAATGCGCGTGCCGCAGATCTTCGCGGTATGCGCGTCCCCCGTCCAGTCCGCACGCGGTCCGATGAGGGCACAATACGAGTTCGCGGCGGCGGTGCCGCGGCCGGTAGGCTCGATGACCACCGAGCCATCACCGCCGTATCACCGACGAACACCGCCACGGTCCGCGGACGACGTAAGGACGAACGTGCTCATTGCCGGGTTCCCCGCCGGGGCCTGGGGCACCAATTGTTATGTGGTCGCCCCCGCCGCCGGTGAGGAGTGCGTGATCATCGACCCGGGCCACCTCGCGGTCCAGGGCGTCGAGGAGACACTCGCCAAGCACCGACTCAAGCCCGTCGCCGTCGTCCTGAGCCACGGCCACATCGACCATGTCGCCTCCGTCGTCCCGGTCTGCGGCGCGCACGACGTGCCCGCCTGGATCCACCCGGAGGACCGGTACATGCTCAGCGACCCCGAGAAGGCGCTCGGCCGCGCCATCGGGCAGCCGCTGATGGGCGAGCTGACCATCGGCGAGCCGGACGACGTCAAGGAGCTGGCCGACGGCGCCGCGCTGACGGTGGCAGGTCTGGAGTTCTCCGTCGCGCACGCGCCCGGCCATACCAGGGGGTCGGTGACGTTCAGGCTGCCCGAGACCGCCGACATCCCGTCGGTGCTGTTCTCCGGCGACCTGCTCTTCGCCGGCTCCGTCGGACGCACCGACCTGCCCGGCGGCTCCACGGCCGAGCTGTACGAGTCGCTGGCCCGCGTGTGCCTGCCGCTCGACGACTCGACCGTGGTGCTCTCCGGCCACGGCCCCCAGACGACCATCGGCCGCGAGCGTGCCACCAACCCCTTCCTGGGAGAGGCGGCCCGCGGCCAAGGAGCCGAAGACCCGGCTCCGCGACGAGGATTGTGACGACTTCTGCTGTGAGCACGTTCCAGGCCCCCAAGGGCACCTACGATCTGCTGCCGCCCGACTCCGCGGTCTTCCTCGCGGTGCGCGAGGCCATCGCGGCGCCGCTGCGGAACGCCGGATACGGCTACGTCGAGACCCCCGGCTTCGAGAATGTGGAGCTGTTCTCGCGCGGTGTCGGTGAGTCCACCGACATCGTCTCCAAGGAGATGTACGCCTTCGAGACCAAGGGCGGCGACAAGCTGGCGTTGCGCCCGGAGGGCACCGCGTCCGTGCTGCGCGCGGCCCTGGAGGCCAACCTCCACAAGCTGGGCAATCTGCCGGTCAAGCTCTGGTACTCCGGCTCGTACTACCGCTACGAGCGGCCGCAGAAGGGCCGCTACCGCCACTTCTCGCAGGTCGGCGCCGAGGCGATCGGCGCCGAGGACCCGGTGCTCGACGCCGAGCTGATCGTGCTGGCCGACCAGGCGTACCGCTCGCTGGGCCTGCGGAATTTCCGCATCCTGCTCAACAGCCTGGGCGACAAGGAGTGCCGGCCGGTCTACCGGGAGGCGCTCCAGGGCTTCCTGCGCGGCCTCGACCTGGACGAGGAGACCCGCCGCAGGATCGAGATCAATCCGCTGCGAGTGCTGGACGACAAGCGCGACGCCGTACAGAAGCAGCTGGTCGGGGCGCCGATGCTGCGCGACTACCTGTGCGACGCGTGCAAGGCGTATCACGAAGAGGTGCGCGAGCTGCTCGGGGCACAGGGCGTGGCCTTCGAGGACGACCCGAAGCTGGTGCGCGGCTTGGACTACTACACCCGCACCACCTTCGAATTCGTCCACGACGGCCTCGGCTCGCAGTCCGCGGTCGGCGGCGGCGGGCGCTACGACGGCCTGTCCGAGATGATCGGCGGCCCGTCGCTGCCGTCCGTCGGCTGGGCGCTCGGCGTGGACCGTACGGTGCTGGCGCTGGAGGCGGAGGGCGTCACGGCCGCCGTCCCGGCGACCACCGCGGTCTTCGGGGTGCCGCTCGGCGACGAGGCCCGGCGGGTGCTGTTCGGCACGGTCACCGAGCTGCGCAAGGCCGGGGTCGCGGCGGACCTGGCGTACGGCGGCAAGGGGCTCAAGGCCGCCATGAAGGCCGCCAACCGCTCCGGCGCGCGGTTCGCGCTGGTCGCGGGGGAGCGGGACCTGGCCGAGGGCGTCGTCCAGCTCAAGGACCTGGACAGCGGCGAGCAGGCGCCGGTCCGGCTGGAGGAGATCGTGACGACCGTCAAGGAGCGGCTCGCCTGATCCCTCGTCCGTGTGCTGTCGGGTCCACTTCCGTGTACCGGGGCGTGCAGGGCTTATCCAGTCCTGACCGCCCTGGTGCACAATGTTGGGTGCCCGCTCCCCACGACTAAGAGATCGGCGATCATGACGACTTCCGCGTTGGACGAGACGCGTACGGACGGCGGCGGCGACGAACGCCCGGCCGTGCAGGAAATCGGAGCGGGCCGCGGCTTCACCTGGCTGCTGGCGATCTGCGGGCTGCTCGGCACCGTCGCGTCGTTCGTCATCACCGATGACAAGTTCAAGCTGCTGGAAGACCCCAATTACACGCCCGCGTGCAGCCTGAACCCGATCATCTCCTGCGGCAACATCATGAAGAGCGACCAGGCCCACGCGTTCGGCTTCCCGAACCCGATGATCGGTCTGATCGCCTACCCGATCATGCTGTGCGTGGCCATGGGCATCTTCGCCGGTGCCCGGTACCGCCCCTGGTTCTGGCTCGGCCTCCAGGCCGGCACCCTGTTCGGCGTCGGATTCGTCACCTGGCTCCAGTACCAGTCGCTGTACAGCATCGGCTCGCTCTGCCTGTGGTGCTGCCTGGCCTGGACGGTGACCATCGCCGCCTTCTGGTACACGCTGGTGCACAACATCAAGCACCGGATCATCAAAGTGCCGGACGGTGCGCGCAGCGCGGTGCTGGAGTTCCACTGGGTGGTCCCCGTGCTCTGGTACGGCGTGATCATCCTGCTGATCCTGACCCGCTGGTGGTCGTACTGGAAGACGCTGGTCTGACGACGCTGGTCTGACGACGCCGGTCCGACGACGCCGGTCCGAGGACGCCGGTCCGAGACCGAACGCAGAACGCGGAACGCCGCCGCCCGATGCCGGGCGGCGGCGTTCGCGGTTCCGGGCGGCTACAGCGGGGTGACGTAGGCGCCGGAGATGCCGCCGTCCACCAGGAATTCGGCGGCCGTGACGAAACCGGCGTCGTCGCTGGCGAGGAAGGCCACGGCGGCGGCGATCTCCTCGGCCGCCGCGAACCGCCCCAGCGGAATGTGCACCAGGCGCCGCGCCGCCCGCTCCGGGTCCTTCGCGAACAGCTCCCGCAGCAGTGGGGTGTCGACCGGCCCGGGGCACAGCGCGTTCACCCGGATCCCCTCGCGCGCGAACTGCACACCCAGCTCCCGGGTCATCGCCAGCACCCCGCCCTTGGACGCGGTGTAGGAGATCTGCGACGTCGCCGCGCCCATCACCGCCACGAAGGACGCGGTGTTGATGATCGACCCCTTGCCCTGCGCGCGCATGTACGGCAGCGCGGCCTTGCAGCACAGGTAGACCGAGGTCAGATTGACCTCCTGCACCCTGCGCCAGGCGTCCAGCCCGGTGGTCAGGATCGAGTCGTCGTCGGGCGGTGAGATCCCGGCGTTGTTGAAGGCGATGTCGACCGAGCCGTAGGTGTCGTGCGCGGCCCGGAAGAGCGCCTCGACCTGGTCCGGATCCGTCACGTCGGTGGCGACGAAGATCCCGCCGGTCCGCTCGGCTGCGGCCCGCCCGCTGTCGGCGTCGATGTCGGCGACGACGACCCGGGCACCCTCGGAGGCGAACCGCAGGGCGGTCGCCAGGCCGATGCCGCTGCCGCCGCCGGTCACGACGGCGGTACGCCCGACCAGGCGCCGGCAGACCGCCTGCCCGGTGGTGGTGTCCGCCGCGGCGGGCACGGATTGCTGCGTGGTGTCCGGCATGCGCTGCTACTCCTCGGTGCTGATGAAGACGTTCTTGGTCTCGGTGAAGGCGACAAGCGCGTCGGGGCCCAGTTCCCGGCCGAGGCCGGACTGCTTGAAGCCGCCGAAGGGCGTCCAGTAGCGCACGCTGCTGTGCGAGTTGACCGACAGATTGCCCGCCGCGACACCGCGCGCCAGCCGCAGCGCGCGGCCCAGGTCGCGGGTCCACAGCGAACCGGACAGGCCGTAGGGTGTGGCGTTCGCCAGCCGCA
Organism: Actinacidiphila alni; assembly: GCF_900112845.1. Classification (GTDB taxonomy): domain Bacteria; phylum Actinomycetota; class Actinomycetes; order Streptomycetales; family Streptomycetaceae; genus Actinacidiphila; species Actinacidiphila alni. The sequence goes on along the minus strand of NZ_FONG01000004.1, from coordinate 273,763 downwards.
GCGCGTCCGCCTCGTCGTCGAAGGGCAGCACGATCGCCACCGGGCCGAAGATCTCCTCGGTCGCGGCCGGCAGCGGCGCGGCGGCCGGGTGCAGGACGGTCGGCGGGTACCAGAAGCCGGGCCCCTCCGGCACCGATCCGCGGGCGATCAGGCCCAGGTCGTCCGGTACGTAGCCGCGGACCCGCTCCAATTGCGCCGCCGAGATCAGCGGCCCCATCGCGGTCTGCGGATCGGCCGGGTCGCCGACCTTGACCGCGCGCACGGCGGACGCCAGCCGGTCGGTGAATTCGTCGAGGACGTCCCGCTGCACCAGGATCCTGGTCCGGGCGCAGCAGTCCTGTCCCGCGTTGTCCAGGAAGGCCATCGGGTCGGCGGCGCGCTCCAGGTCGGCGTCGGCGAAGACGACGGACGGGCTCTTGCCGCCGAGTTCGAGAGTGAGCCGTTTGACCCGCGCGGCGCACTGCTCCATGATCCGCCGGCCGACCGCCGTGGAACCGGTGAAGACGATCTTCCGTACGTCCGGGTGCTCGACCAGCCGCGCCCCGGCGACCGGGCCCGCGCCCGGCAGCACCTGGAACAGATGCTCGGGCAGCCCGGCGGCCAGGGCGAGTTCGGCCAGCCGCAGGGCGGTCAGCGGGGTGGTCTCGGCCGGCTTGAGCAGCACCGCGTTGCCCGCGGCCAGGGCCGGGGCGAGGCCCCAGGCGGCGATCGGCATCGGGAAATTCCACGGCACGATGACGCCGACCACGCCCAGCGGTTCGTGGAAGGTCAGATCGATACCGCCCGCGACCGGGATCTGACGACCCGTCAAACGTTCGACGCCGCCGGCCGCGTACTCCAGCAGGTCCCGGACATTGCCCGCCTCCCAGCGGGCGTTGCCCACCGTATGGCCGGCCTCCCGCACCTCCAGCAGTGCCAGCTCCTCCAGGTGCGCGTCGACCTCGGCGGCGAACCGCCGCAGCAGCCGGGCGCGTTCGCCCGGTGCCAGTTCCGCCCAGGCGTGCTGCGCCCGCACCGCGGCGGCCACCGCCGCGTCCACGCCCTCCGGCGAGGTCGCCGGGACCGTCGCGATGACCTCCTCGGTCGCCGGATTCAGTACGTCGTGGCTCTCCCGCATCCGCCGTCGCCCCCTACATCCGCTCGAAGGAGCGGAACCGCTCCCAGTCGGTGACCGCGGTGTCGAACTGCTGCTGCTCGACCCGGGCCATGTTCGCGTAGTGCGCCACCACCTCGGCGCCGAACGCCGCCTCGGCCAAGGCGCTGTCCGACCACAGCGCGGCGGCCTCCCGCAGCGAGCCGGGCACTTGTGCGTACGCCTCGGTGTAGGCGTTGCCCGTGCAGGGCTCGGGCAGCTCCAACTCCCGCTCGATGCCGTGCAGTCCGGCCGCGACCATCGCGGCGACCGCCAGGTACGGATTGACGTCGCCGCCCGGCACCCGGTTCTCCAGCCGCAGCGAGGCGCCGTGCCCGACCACGCGCAACGCGCAGGTGCGGTTGTCGCGGCCCCAGGCGACGGCGGTGGGTGCGAAGGAGCCGGGGCGGAAGCGCTTGTAGGAGTTGATGTTGGGCGCGTAGAGCAGCGCGAAGTCGCGCAGGGCGGCGAGCTGGCCCGCCAGGAAGTGCCGCATCAGCGGGGACATCGCGGCGGGATCGGAGGTGTGGGCGGAGCCGTGGGTCGCGGGGTCGGCCATCGCCGGGACGCCGTCCCGGTCGCGGAGCGAGAGATGGACATGGCAGGAATTGCCCTCGCGCTCGTCGAACTTCGCCATGAAGGTGACCGCCATGCCCTCCTGGGCGGCGATCTCCTTGGCCCCGGTCTTGTAGACGCTGTGCTGGTCGCAGGTGGTCAGCGCCTCGTCGTAGCGGAACACCACCTCGTGCTGGCCGAGGTTGCACTCGCCCTTGGCGGACTCCGGGGTCAGCCCGGCGCCCGCCATCTCCGTACGCAGCCGGCGCAGCAGCGGCTCGACGCGGGCGGTGGCCAGTACCGAGTAGTCGGCGTTGTACTGATTGGCCGGGGTCAGACCGCGGTAGCCGCTGTCCCAGGCCCGCTCGTAGGTGTCACGGAAGACCAGGAATTCCAGCTCGGTGCCGACATGGGCGGTCAGCCCGCGCTCGGCCAGCCGGTCGAGCTGCTGCCGCAGGATCTGCCGCGGCGACGCGGCCACCGGACCGCCGTCCTCCCACGCCAGATCGGCCAGCAGCAGCGCGGTGCCGTCCTGCCAGGGGACGCGGCGCAGCGTGGACGGGTCGGGGCGCATCGCGAAGTCGCCGTAGCCCCGCTCCCAGGACGACATCGCGTAGCCGTCCACGGTGTTGAGGTCGATGTCGACGGCGAGCAGGTAGTTGCAGCCCTCGGAGCCGTGCGCCAGCACCTCGTCGAGGAAGAACGGGGCGGCGAAGCGCTTGCCCTGGAGGCGCCCCTGCATATCGGTGAAGGCCAGCACGACGGTGTGGATCTCGCCCGCCGCCACCAGCGACCGCAGGGCGTCGACGGTGAGCGGGGGAGTGCGTTCTGCCACAGCGGGACCTCTCGAATCGGTCGGAAGACTTAAGGTATGGGTACGGACCATTGAAGGGAAGGGGGCCCGCCCATGGCGGAGCGCGCGGTCGCGGAACCGGCGGTCGCCGCCGATCCGCTCGGCACGGTGCTGCGGCCCGTACGCGGCGGCAACGGCTTCGAGGAGGCGGTGGAGCGGCTGCTCCAAGTGGTACGGCTCGGGCTGGTGCCGGTCGGCGGCCGGCTGCCCGCCGAGCGGGATCTGGCCGGGCGGCTCGCGATCAGCCGGGTCACCCTGCGGGAGGCGCTGCGCGTGCTGCACGAACAGGGCCTGATCGAGAGCCGCAGGGGGCGGCAGGGCGGCACCTTCGTACGGGCCGCGCCGCCGCCCGGGGCGGGGCTGCCCGTCGACGCGGCCGGTCTTGAGGACCTGCTGCGCTTCCGCGAGGTGCTGGAAGTGGGCGCCGCCGGGCTCTGCGCCCGCGCCGGACTCACCGGCGCGGACGCGGCGTTGCTGCGGGCGCGGCTACGGGACACCGGGGACGCCGCCATCGACGGCTACCGGCGCGCCGACACCCTCTTCCACCTCGCGCTGGCCGAGCTGTCCGGCTCCCCGTCCCTGGCCCGCCAGTACGCGGCCGTCCGGGCCCGCCTCAACGAACTCCTCGACGGCATCCCCATGCTGATCCGCAACATCGAGCACTCCCAGGCCCAGCACGCCGCCCTGACCGCCGCCGTCCTCACCCCCGACGCCCCCCGCGCCGAAGCCCTCGCCCGCGCCCACACCTCCGCCACGGCCTCGCTCCTGCGAGGTTTCCTGTCCTGACTCCGGCTTTGTCCGGCCCGCGCCGACTCGGCGCTCACCGCGTGCCGGGCCCGGCACGGCACCGCCGGACTGCGCCGTCTCGGACCCCGCCGTCGCGGCGGACAGAAGATCGGCATGCTGCCGGGCTGCGGCTACCGCATGACGGGCTCCGCCCGGCGGGTGATGTCTGTACCCCGGGGGCGCGCTTGGTTCCGCCGCCGCGGCGGGATGCGAGACGTTGTCCGGCGGTGCCGGGAGTTTTGGGTGCGGCGCCCGGCAGGGGAGAGCTAAGGTCCTCGCAGCAACCAATGCCCGGAGGGCACATGGCTTTGGTCGGGATCACCACGTATCTGGAGCGGGCGCGCTGGGGGGTGTGGGACACCGAGGCGGTGCTGCTGCCCGCAGGGTATCCGCGGCTGGTGCGGGAGGCGGGCGGGGTCGCGGTGCTGCTGCCGCCCGACGTGGCGGAGGCGGCCGGTGAGGCCGTGGGCCGGATGGACGCGGTCATCGTGGCGGGCGGCCCCGATGTGGGGCCCGAACACTACGGGCAGCCGCGGCACCCGCGGACCGGCCCGCCCGCGCCGGAGCGCGACACGTGGGAGACCGCCGTGCTGCGCGCCGCGCTGGACAGCGGCACCCCTGTGCTCGGCATCTGCCGCGGCATGCAACTGCTGAACGTGCTGCACGGCGGCACCCTGCTCCAGCACCTGCCCGACCGCGTCGGCCACGACGCCCACGCCCCGACGCCCGGCGTCTTCGGCGAGCACCGCGTCACCCCCGTCCCCGGCACCCTGCTGGCCCGCGTCCTGCCGGGACCGCAGACCGTACCGACGTACCACCACCAGGCGGTGGACCGCCTCGGCGCCGGTCTGGAAGCCGCCGCGCACGCGGACGACGGCACCGTGGAAGCCGTCGAGGTGCCGGGCGCCCGCTTCGCCCTCGGCGTCCAGTGGCACCCGGAGAACGCCACCGACCCGCGCCTGGTCGAAGCGCTGCTCGCGGCCGCCGCGGACCGGAGTGTCCGACCCACGAATTAGGCTGCTGGACGTGGAGCCAGATCTGTTCACCGCAGCCGCAGAGGACCGTCAGGAACGGGAGCCGGGCAGCAGCCCGCTCGCCGTACGGATGCGGCCCCGTACCCTCGACGAGGTCGTCGGGCAGCAGCACCTGCTGCGCCCCGGCTCACCGCTGCGCCGCCTGGTGGCCGACGGCGGCGGCCCGGCGGGCGCCTCCTCGGTGATCCTGTGGGGCCCGCCCGGCACGGGCAAGACGACCCTCGCGTACGTGGTCAGCAAGGCCACCGACAAGCGCTTCGTGGAACTGTCGGCGATCACCGCGGGCGTCAAGGAGGTCCGCGCGGTCATCGAGAGCGCCAAGCGCCAGTCCGGCGCCTACCAGCGCGAGACGGTGCTGTTCCTCGACGAGATCCACCGCTTCAGCAAGGCCCAGCAGGACTCCCTGCTGCCCGCCGTGGAGAACCGCTGGGTCACGCTCATCGCGGCCACCACCGAGAATCCGTACTTCTCGGTGATCTCGCCGCTGCTGTCCCGCTCGCTGCTGCTGACGCTGGAGCCGCTCACCGACGACGACCTGCGCGGGGTGCTGCGCCGCGCGGTGAGCGACGAGCGCGGTCTCGGCGGCGCCGTGACGCTGCCCGAGGACGCCGAGGAACACCTGCTGCGGATCGCCGGCGGCGACGCCCGCCGCGCCCTGACCGCCCTGGAGGCGGGTGTCGGCTCGGCGCTCGACAAGGGCGAGGACACCCTGACGCTGGCCACCCTGGAGGAGTCCGTCGACCGCGCCGCGGTCCGCTACGACCGGGACGGTGACCAGCATTACGACGTCGCCAGCGCCCTGATCAAGTCGATCCGCGGCTCCGACGTGGACGCGGCGCTGCACTATCTGGCCCGGATGATCGACGCGGGCGAGGACCCGCGCTTCATCGCGCGCCGCCTGATGATCTCCGCGAGCGAGGACATCGGCCTCGCCGACCCGACGGCGCTGCCGACCGCCGTCGCCGCCGCGCAGGCCGTGGCGATGATCGGCTTTCCCGAGGCCGCCCTGACGCTGAGCCACGCGACCATCGCGCTGGCGCTCGCCCCGAAGTCCAACGCGGCCACCACCGCGATCGGCGCGGCGCTCGCGGACGTACGGGCGGGCAAGGCCGGCCCCGTACCGGCGCATCTGCGCGACGGCCATTACAAGGGCGCCGCCAAGCTCGGGCACGCGCAGGGCTATGTGTACCCGCACGACGTGCCCGGCGGTATCGCGGCCCAGCAGTACGCGCCGGACGAATTGCGCGACCGCCGCTACTACGAACCCACCCGGCACGGCACCGAGGCCCGTTACGCGGACGTCCTGGACCGGGTCAGGGAGCGGCTGTCCGGTTCGGCGGGCGCCACCGAGGACTGACACCCGCCGGAATTCAGCGCCCGCGCCGTTACGACTTCCGTGCCGTTACGACTCGCGCGCCGTTACGAGCCCCGCACCGTCATGAGTCCCGGGCCGCTACGAGTCCCGCGCCGCCTCGAAGAGGACGAGCATGGAACGGCGCAGGCCGTCCCGGTCCTCGACCGGCTCGGGGAAGTCGAAACGGGCGTCGAAGACGCCGTCGTCGCCGGTGAAGCGGACCCGCAGCCCGAAGCGGTCGAGCGCCAGCGGCACCGCGGCCACGGCGGACGGGTCCGCGTCGCCGCACGGCAGCCCGGAGCGGCCGACCAGGCCGCACAGCAGCCCGACGTCCGGGCCGTGCGCCGCGGCCAGGTGCTGGAGCAGCTCCGTCTCGCAGCAGGCCAGCGGATCGGCGGCGGCGTCCGCGAACTCGTCCGGCTCCACCAGGGCCGCGCCCCACAGGTCGTCGAGCGAGATCTCGCCGGTCTCCAGCCGCACCAGCGTCGTACCGGCCTGCGGGGTGCCGCCGGGCACCGCCGTCAGCCAGCCGGCGACCCAGGCCCGGCCGCGGATCCGGTGCGGCACTGCGACCGGCGCCACATCCGTGATTTCCAGCACAGCCTCGATCTCCTCGCCGTCCGCGGCCAGGACCACGCGCACCACGGGCGATTCGTCCGGGAACAGCAGGAACACGTCTCCCGTCGGGCAGACCGACCGCCGCAGCGGCGTCATGTCGTCGGCCGGGCCCGTGACCAGGCCGGGGACCGTCATCACCGCGGACGCGTTATTCTCGACGAGAGTTCGCGCGCGTTCGGCTGCCGAAGGCAGCCGGGGCGCTTCTTCCGCTTCGGGACGCGGCTGACCGTGCGCTGGTACGCCAGACATGGGGTTCCCGGGTCGAATCATGCGATCTCCTCAGCTAAGGTAAGCCTTACCTAATTTACACGGAGGTTCGACGCACGTGAATCAGTCGCGTCCCAAGGTCAAGAAGTCCCGGGCGCTGGGCATCGCGCTCACCCCGAAGGCGGTCAAGTACTTCGAGGCCCGCCCCTACCCGCCCGGTGAGCACGGCCGTGGTCGCAAGCAGAACAGCGACTACAAGACCCGGCTGCTGGAGAAGCAGCGGCTGCGCGCGCAGTACGACATCAGCGAGCGGCAGATGCAGCGCGCGTACGACCGGGCCAAGAAGGTCTCCGGCCTGCGGACCGGCGACGCGCTGATCATCGAGCTGGAGCGGCGCCTCGACGCGCTCGTGCTCCGCGCCGGCCTGGCCCGTACGATCTACCAGTCGCGCCAGATGGTCGTGCACGGCCACATCGAGGTCAACGGCCGCAAGGTCGACAAGCCGTCCTACCGGGTCCGTCCGGACGACGTCGTGACGGTCCGCGAGCGGTCCCGCGAGAAGACGCCCTTCATCGTCGCCCGCGAGGGCGGCTGGGCGGGCGAGGGCGAGACGCCCCGCTACCTCCAGACCAATCTCCAGGCGCTGGCCTTCCGTCTCGACCGCGACCCCAACCGCAACGAGATCCCGGTCATCTGCGACGAGCAGCTCGTCGTCGAGTACTACGCCCGCTGATCCCTTCAGCGCGGCAGCGTGCCGACCAGGGGCGCGGGGACACCTCCCCGCGCCCCTGAGCGCGTCACGGGGCCCGCACCTCGGGCGCCCGTACCCTGACCGGCCGCTGCCCGGTCGCGCGGCGCACCGCCTCGTCCAGGCCGAGCCGTTCGCCCTCGCGCAGCGCGGCGGCGTAGGCGTCGTCGCCCAGCGCCGCCCGGACCCGGGCCTCGCACAGGGTGTGCGGGGCGTTGAAATAACGCGAGCCGAACAGGCGCAGCCCCACCGACGCCCACAGCCGGCCGGCCGCGCCCTGGAGCACCGCCGCGTCGTGCGGCGCGCCCTCGTCCTCGGTGATCAGGGCCAGCAGCTCCAGCGCGAGCACGGCGCCGACCAGGTCGTGGAAGGCGTGGTCGATCGCCAGTGACTCCTCGGCCAGCGCCCGCGCCTGCGCCCGGTCGCCGCCGAGCCAGGCCGCGTAACCCAGCACATAGAGCGCGTACGCCAGCGTCCACCGCTCGCCGTGGTCGTGGCAGATGTTCCGCGCCTCGGTCGCCAGCGCCACCGCCTGCTCCAGATCGCCCTGGAAGGCCACCGCCATCGCCAGCTCGACCTGCGCCATCAGCACATTGCTGTTCAGCTCGCCGATCCGCCGGTAGCGCAGCAGCGCGTCGCCGATGTACCGCTCGGCCCGCGGCATGTCGTCGGAGACCAGCGCGAGGCAGCCGAGCCGGTGCACCGCGTACGCCAGCGCCGTCCCGTTGTCCGCGGCCTCCGCCTCGGCCCGGCACCGCTGGAGCACTTCGAGGGCCGCGACCGAGTCGCCCTGGAGCAGCGTCACATAGCCGTACACCCACATCACCTTGGCGCGCGCCTCCGAGCGCCCGTCGGCGATGTCGAGCGCCCGCTCCAGCCAGTGCCTGCCCTCGGCGAGCCGGCCGCAGCCCACCCAGCAGAACCACATGGTCGCCGCCAGGTACTGGCCGACGGCCGGGTCCTCCGGCGGCCGGTCGGGAGTCCCGTCGAGACTGAACTCCAGCGCGAGCCGCAGATTCGGCAGGTCGGCCTCCACCCGCGCGGCCACCTCCGACTGCCGCGGGCTGAACCAGTCCAGCTCGCACCAGGTCGCCAGGCCCAGGTACCAGTCGCGGTGCCGGCGCCGCATCCGCTCGTCGTCGCCGAGCGCGGCCAGCCACCCGGCGCCGTACTCCCGGACGGTGTCCAGCATCCGGTAGCGCACCAGACCGTCGGCGCCCTCCTCGCGGCCGAGCACCGACTGGTCGACCAGCGCCGACACCGTCTCCACGATGTCCTCGGCCGCCAGATCGGGACCCGCGCACACGTACTCCGCCGCGTCCAGGTCGAAGCGCCCGGCGAAGACCGACAGGCGCGCCCACAGCAGCCGCTGGCCCGGTGTGCACAGCTCGTGGCTCCAGCCGATCGCCGTCCGCAGCGCCCGGTGCCGCGCGGGCGCCGTCGGATCACCGCCGGTCAGCAGCCGGAAAGGGTCGTCGAGCCGGTCGAGCACCTGCTCCACCGACAGCGCCCGCAGCCGTACCGCCGCCAGTTCGAGTGCCAGCGGCAGACCGTCGAGCCGCGCGCACAGCTCCACCACCGGGCCGCTGTTCGCGGCCGTCACCGTGAAACCCGGCAGCACCGCCGCCGCCCGCTCGGCGAACAGCCGCACCGCGTCGCTGTCCGCGTCCGCCGCCGGCAGCGGCTCCAGCGGCAGCAGCCGTTCCCCGGTGACCCCCAGCGGCCTGCGCCCTGCCGCCAGCACCCGCAGGCCCGGCGCCCGGCGCAGCAACTCCGCGGCGAGACCGGCCACTTCGGCCGGCAGCCGGTCGTAGCCGTCCAGCACCAGCAGCAGCTCGCGGTCGGCCAGCCGCTCGGTCAGCACCGCACGCGGCGACCGGGTGGTGTGGTCGGCCAGCCGCAGCGCCTCGGCGACCGCGTGGTCCAGCAGCGAGGCGTCGCCGAGCCCGGACAGCTCGACCAGCCAGGCCCCGTCGGGGAAACGGTCCTGCGCCCGGCGCGCCGCGCGCAGCGCCAGCCGGGTCTTGCCGACCCCGCCCGCGCCGGTCAGGGTGCTCAGCCTGGACTGCGCCAACAGCACGTCCAACTCGGCGAGTTCGGACGTCCGGCCGACGAAGCTGGTCAGCTCGATCGGGAGATTACCCACAGTCTCCATGGTGCACGGAGCGTACTTGAGGGTGTGCGGACCGTACAATCCCGCCGCCGCGTGGTGGTATAAGGGCGCCCGCGGGCACCGACCAGGGCGCCCGCGAGTCGCGGTCCGGCGCGCGCCTAATGCGGTACGGACGCGCAGGCCCGGCGCGATAAGGTCGGAAGCCGATGTCGTGGCGCGAAAACCGTCGTGCAGAGCCGACCGTGAGGGAGCGCAGCAACGTGTCCGGTGCAGAGGTGGCTGGCCTGATCGTGGCGGTCTTCTGGGCGATCCTGGTGTCGTTCCTGGCCGTCGCGCTGGTCAGGCTCGCCCAGACGCTCAGGCGGACCAGCGAACTCGTGGCCGGGATCACCGAGCAGGCCGTACCGCTGCTCGGCGACGCCTCCGACGCGCTGCGCTCCGCGCACAGCCAGCTCGACCGGGTCGACACCATCACCGCCGAGGTGGCCGAGGTGACGGCCAACGCGTCCGCGCTCTCCTCGACCGTCGCGTCCGCCTTCGGCGGCCCGCTGGTCAAGGTCGCCGCGTTCAGCTACGGCGTACGGCGCGCGGTCGGCCTGCGGACCGCGGACGCGGCGGACACCCGCGGCGCCCGCAGGCGCGGCGGGACCGCCGCGTCCGGCAAGGTGCTCCCCGCCGCCCGGCGCGGTGGCCGTCGCAACCGCTCGAAGGACTGAGGCCCGTATGTTCCGCCGTATGTTCTGGTTCCTCACCGGTGCCGCCACCGGCGTGTGGGCCACCACCAAGGTCAACCGGGTGCTGCGCCGCCTCACCCCGGAGAGCCTCGCGGCGAGCGCGGCCGACCGGGCGCTGGAGACCGGGGCGCGGCTGCGGGTGTTCGCCCAGGACGTCCGGGCCGGCATGACGCAGCGCGAGATCGAACTCCAGGACGCGCTCGGCCTCACCGGCAGCGCCGCCACCACCGAAGCACCCTCTGAACTCCCGGCACCGCGCCGGAGCATTGCGTACAACCGGAAGGACGAACACTGATGGAGTCGGCAGAAATCCGCCGCCGCTGGCTGCGCTTCTTCGAGGAGCGCGGGCACACCGTCGTGCCGTCGGCGTCCCTCATCGCCGACGACCCCACACTGCTGCTGGTCCCGGCGGGCATGGTTCCGTTCAAGCCGTACTTCCTCGGCGAGGTCAAACCGCCCTTCGACCGCGCCACCAGCGTCCAGAAGTGCGTGCGCACCCCGGACATCGAAGAGGTCGGCAAGACCACCAGGCACGGCACGTTCTTCCAGATGTGCGGCAACTTCTCCTTCGGCGACTACTTCAAGGAAGGCGCCATCAAGTACGCCTGGGAGCTGCTCACCGGCTCCCTGGAGGACGGTGGCTACGGCCTGGAGCCCGACCGGCTCTGGATCACCGTGTACGAGGAGGACGACGAGGCCGAGCAGATCTGGCGCGACGTCATCGGCGTGCCCGCCGAGCGCATCCAGCGGCTCGGCATGGGCCCCAACTTCTGGTCCATGGGCGTCCCCGGCCCCTGCGGCCCGTGCTCGGAGATCAACTACGACCGCGGCCCCGAATTCGGCGTCGAGGGCGGCCCGGCCGTCAACGACGAGCGGTACGTGGAGATCTGGAACCTGGTCTTCATGCAGTACGTGCGCGGCGCCGGCGAGGGCAAGGACAGCTTCCCGATCCTCGGCGACCTGCCCAGCAAGAACATCGACACCGGCCTCGGTCTCGAACGCCTGGCGATGATCCTGCAGGGCGTGCAGAACATGTACGAGACCGACACCCTGCGCGTGGTCATGGACAAGGCCACCGAACTGACCGGGGTGCCCTACGGCCGGTCGCACGATACGGACGTCGCCCTGCGCGTCGTCGCCGACCACCTGCGGACGTCCGTGATGCTCATCGGCGACGGCGTCACCCCCGGCAACGAGGGCCGCGGCTATGTGCTGCGCCGCATCATGCGCCGCGCCATCCGCAATATGCGGCTGCTGGGCGCCACCGAGCCGGTCGTCGCCGAACTGGCCGACGTCGTCATCAAGACGATGGGCGAGCAGTATCCGGAGCTGATCTCGGACCGCAAGCGGATCGAGACCGTCGCCCTCGCCGAGGAGGCCGCCTTCCTCAAGACGCTGAAGGCCGGCACCAACATCCTCGACACCGCCATCACCGAGACCAAGCAGTCCGGCGGCTCCGTGCTCGCCGGTGACAAGGCATTCCTGCTCCACGACACCTGGGGCTTCCCGATCGACCTCACCCTCGAAATGGCCTCGGAGCAGGGCCTGTCGGTGGACGAGGCGGGCTTCCGCCGGCTGATGCAGGAGCAGCGCGACAAGGCCAAGGCCGACGCCCGCGCGAAGAAGACCGGGCACGCCGACCTGTCCGCCTACCGCGAGGTCGCCGACCGCTCCGGCAGCACCGAATTCACCGGCTACACCGAGAACCACAACGAGGCCACCGTCGTCGGCCTGCTCGTCGACGGCCTCCCGTCGCCCGCCGCCACCGAGGGCGACGAGGTCGAAGTGGTGCTCGACCGTACGCCGTTCTACGCCGAGGGCGGCGGCCAGCTCGCCGACACCGGCCGGATCCGGGTCGACAACGGCGCCGTGATCGAGATCCGCGACGTGCAGCAGCCGGTGCCCGGCGTCAGCGTGCACAAGGGCGTCGTCCAGGTCGGCGAAGTCACCGTCGGCGCCCAGGTGCTGGCCCAGATCGACCTGGTGCGCCGGCGTGCCATCGCCCGCGCCCACAGCGCCACCCACCTCACCCACCAGGCGCTGCGCGACGCCCTCGGCCCGACCGCCGCCCAGGCCGGTTCGGAGAACGCCCCCGGCCGCTTCCGCTTCGACTTCGGCTCCCCGGCCGCCGTCCCCGGCACCGTCCTCACCGACGTCGAGCAGAAGATCAACGAGGTGCTCGCCCGCGAACTGGACGTCACCGCCGAGATCCTGCCGATCGCCGAGGCCAAGGCCCAGGGCGCCATCGCCGAGTTCGGCGAGAAGTACGGCGAGCGGGTCCGGGTCGTCACCATCGGCGACTTCTCCAAGGAGCTGTGCGGCGGCACCCATGTGCACAACACCGCCCAGCTCGGCCTGGTCAAGCTGCTCGGCGAATCCTCCATCGGCTCCGGTGTGCGCCGCGTCGAGGCCCTGGTCGGCGTGGACGCCTACAACTTCCTGGCCCGCGAGCACACTCTCGTCGCCCAGCTCACCGACCTGGTCAAGGGCCGCCCCGAGGAGCTGCCCGACAAGGTCGCCGGGATGCTCGCCAAGCTCAAGGACGCCGAGAAGGAGATCGAGCGGTTCCGCGCGGAGAAGGTCCTCCAGGCCGCCGCCGGGCTCGCCGACAGCGCCGCCGACATCAAGGGCGTCGCCCTGGTGACCGGCTCGGTGCCCGACGGCACCGGCGCCGACGACCTGCGCAAGCTCGTCCTCGACGTGCGGCAGCGGATCGGCGGCGGCCGGCCCGCCGTCGTCGCGCTGTTCACGGTGGCCAACGGCCGCCCGCTGACCGTCGTCGCCACCAATGAGGCCGCGCGCGAGCGCGGCATCAAGGCCGGTGAGCTGGTCCGCACCGCCGCCAAGACCCTCGGCGGCGGAGGCGGCGGCAAGGACGACGTCGCCCAGGGCGGCGGCCAGAACCCGGCCGCGGTCCCGGACGCCGTCGAGGCCGTCCAGCGCCTGGTCGGCGAGAAGGCGTGACGGCGACCGGTCCGCGGCAGGGCCAGGACCCCGCGGCGCCCTTCCGGCGCGGGGTCCGGGTGGCGATCGACGTCGGGGACGCCCGGATCGGGGTCGCCTCCTGCGACCCCGACGGGATCCTCGCCACCCCCGTCGAGACCGTGCCGGGACGGGACGTGCCCGCCGCGGTACGGCGGCTGGCCGCGATCGTCACCGAGTACGAACCGGTCGAGGTCGTCATCGGCCTGCCGCGCTCGCTCAACGGGGGAGAGGGCCCCGCCGCGGCCAAGGTCCGGGGCTTCGCCCAGCATGTGGCGAAAGTCATTTCGCCTGTCCCGGTGCGCCTGGTGGACGAACGCATGAGTACGGTGACGGCGGCGCAGGGGCTCCGCGCCTCCGGCGTGAAGGCGAAAAAAGGACGCTCCGTAGTCGACCAGGCTGCCGCGGTCATTATTCTGCAAAGTGCGCTGGAGACCGAACGGGTGTCGGGTAAAGCTCCGGGCGAGAGCGTCGAAGTGGTCATCTGATCGCGATACGGTAACGTCTCGCGCGACACGGCGGCGCCCCTCGGGCGCCGCCCGTTTCGCAGGGTCGGCAAGCCGGTTGCCGACCGCGTACCAAGGGGACCGATGACTGACTATGGCCGGGGCTCCGGCTCCGAACCGTGGCATCCCGAGGACCCGCTCTTCGGTGACGCCTACGGCGACGGCTACGAGCAGGCGCAGCAGCCGTACCCGCCGCAGCCTCAGCAGCAGGGCGGCTGGGCCGACCCCTATGCGACCGGCCAGCACCAGCAGCAGTACCCGCAGGACGGCGGTCAGCAGTACCCCCAGCAGACGCAGCAGCAGTACCAGCAGCACCCTCAGCAGGGTTACCCGCAACAGCAGCAGTACCAGCCCCAGGCGCAGCCCCAGCACCCGCAGCAGCAGTACGGGCAGGGCCAGTACGACGGCTACGACACCGGCGCGCACCAGGTCGGCGGTTACGGCCACCAGGACCCGTACGGCGGCCACCAGCCGCAGGACCCGTACGCGGCCGGCGGTCAGCAGCCCGACTTCTACGGGCAGAACGGCTACCCGCCGCCCCAGCAGCCGCAGTACCGGCAGCAACCGCAACAACCCGTGCAGGGCGGCCCGCAGCAGCCGATGCCCGGGCAGGGGCAGCCGGTCCAGGGCCAGGGTCCGGGCCGGCCGGTCCAGGGTCAGGGTCAGCCGGGTCAGGGCCAGAACCCCGGCCCCGGCGGCCGCCCGCAGGAGCCCGGCAGCACACCGTTGCGCTCCGCCCCCGCGAACACCGGCGACTGGGCGGCGGACGACGACGCGGACGCCGATCCGCGCGAGCACGCCTTCTTCTCGGGCCGCGACGATGACGACGACGATGACGACCTCCCCGCCTCCGCCGGCGGACGCCGCGCGGGCAAGTCGGGCCAGGCCAAGGGCGGCAAGAAGCGCCGCAGCGGCTGCGCCTGCCTCGTCGTGGTGGTCGTGCTCGGCGGTGTCCTCGGCGGCGTCGGCTACTTCGGCTACAACTTCTACCAGGACCGTTTCGGCCCGGCGCCGGACTACTCGGGCGACGGTTCCGGACAGGTGCAGGTCGAGATCCCCAAGGGCTCGACGATCACCACGATGGGCAACATCCTCAAGTCCGACGGCGTGGTCAAGAGCGTCGACGCCTTCACGGCCGCGGCCCGCAAGAACCCCAAGGGCCAGTTCATCCAGGCCGGCGTCTACGTCCTGAACAAGCAGATGTCCGCGGCCTCGGCCGTCACGATGATGCTGGACCCGAAGTCGCAGAACGCGATGATCATCGCCGAGGGCATGCGCGACGCGCAGATCTACGAAACGATCGACAAGCGGCTCGGGCTGTCCGCCGGCACCACGAAGAAGGTCGCGCGCGAGCAGGTCAAGAACCTCGGCCTGCCGGACTGGGCGGACACCGGCTCCAAGGTCAAGGACCCGCTGGAGGGCTTCCTCTTCCCGTCGCGCTACAGCGTCGCCAAGGGCATGAAGCCGCAGGACCTGCTCAAGCAGATGGTCGGCCAGGCCAAGGAGCAGTTCGCCCAGTTCGACCTGGCGGGCGAGGCCAAGAAGCAGGGCCTCAGCGGCCCCTACCAGCTGCTGACGGTCGCCAGCCTCGTCCAGGCCGAGGGCAAGACGGACGACGACTTCAAGAAGATGGCGAAGGTCGTCTACAACCGGATGGTCCCCACGAACAAGGAGACCTACGGGCTGCTCCAGTTCGACTCGACCTACAACTACATCAAGAACACCAGCGCCACGAACATCAGCCTCGCCAAGATCAAGTCGCTGGACGACCCGTACAACACGTACAAGTACAAGGGCCTGCCGCCCGGGCCGATCGGCAACCCGGGGGTGGACGCCCTCAAGGCGGCCATGAACCCCGACGGCGGCAACTGGTACTACTTCATCTCGCTGGACGGCAAGACCACCAAGTTCACCGAGACGCATGCCGAGTTCCAGAAGCTCTACGACCAGTACAACAACCAGTAGGACCGCGACCGCCGTGACCACCACCGGATCACCGGGCATCCGCCGCGCGGCGGTGCTCGGGTCGCCCATCGCGCACTCGCTCTCCCCGGTGCTGCACCGGGCCGCGTACGCCGCTATGGGGCTCGACGCCTGGCGCTACGACCGCTTCGAGGTGGACGAGGCCGCGCTGCCCGGCTTCATCGGCGGCCTCGACACCGCGCAGTGGCGCGGCCTGTCGCTGACGATGCCGCTGAAGCGGGCGGTCATTCCGCTGCTGGACGAGGTCAGCGACGCCGCGGCCTCCGTGGAGGCCGTCAACACCGTGGTGTTCGGCGCGGACGGCCGCCGCAGGGGCGACAACACCGACATCCCCGGCATGCTCGCCGCGCTGCGCGAGCGCGGCGTCGGCCCGGTGCCGTCCGCCGCGGTCCTCGGTGCCGGTGCCACCGCCTCCTCCGCGCTCGCGGCGCTCGCGCGGCTCGGCGCGGGCGAGGTCACCGCCTATGTGCGCGGCCCCGCCCGGGCCACCGAGATGCGGCAGTGGGGCGAGCGGCTCGGCGTCCCCGTACGGACCGCGGAGTGGGCGGACGCGGCCAAGGCACTCGGCGAGCCGCTGGTGATCGCCACCACCCCGGCCGGCGCCGCCGACCACCTCGCCGACGCCGTACCCGACCGGCCCGGCGCCCTCTTCGACGTGCTCTACGACCCCTGGCCGACCCCGCTCGCCGCCGCCTGGTCCGCCCGCGGCGGCCCCGTCATCGGCGGCCTCGACCTCCTCGTTCATCAGGCGGTCCTGCAGATCGAGCAGTACACCGGCCGCACCCCCGTACCGCTGTCCGCGATGCGCGCGGCGGGCGAGGCGGCGCTCGCCGGTCACTGACGGCCGCCGCCCAGCGCCTGCCGCGCGCAGCCCGGATGCCGGCGTCCGTACGCTGGACGCCGTTCAGGACGCCCCCGCGAATCGTGGGAGGATCGGGGCGAACAGGCACGGGCGCGATACCAAGGGAGCACCGTTGAGCAGGTTGCGCTGGCTGACCGCGGGGGAGTCGCACGGTCCCGCACTCGTCGCGACGTTGGAGGGGCTGCCGTCCGGGGTGCCCGTCACCACGGACCTGGTGGCCGACGCGCTGGCGCGGCGGCGGCTCGGCTACGGACGCGGCGCGCGGATGAAGTTCGAGCGCGACGAGGTGACCTTCCTCGGCGGCGTCCGGCACGGACTCACCATGGGCAGCCCGGTGGCGATCATGGTCGGCAACACCGAGTGGCCCAAGTGGGAACAGGTGATGGCGGCCGACCCGGTGGACCCGGAGATCCTGGCGGGCCTGGCCCGCAACGCCCCGCTGACCCGCCCCCGGCCGGGCCACGCCGACCTCGCGGGCATGCAGAAGTACGACCTGGACGAGGCCCGGCCGGTGCTGGAGCGGGCCAGCGCCCGCGAGACCGCCGCCCGCGTCGCGCTCGGCGCCGTCGCCCGCTCCTACCTCAAGGAGACCGCGGGCATCGAGATCGTCTCGCACGTGGTGGAGCTGGCGAAGGCGAAGGCGCCGTACGGCGTCGTGCCCGTGCCCGGCGACGAGGCGCGGCTCGACGCCGACCCCGTGCGCTGCCTCGACGCGGACGCGAGCAAGGCGATGGTCGCCGAGATCGACCAGGCCCACAAGGACGGTGACACCCTCGGCGGCGTCGTCGAGGTGCTGGCGTACGGCGTCCCCGTCGGCCTCGGCTCGCACGTGCACTGGGACCGGCGTCTTGACGCGCGGCTGGCCGGCGCCCTGATGGGCATCCAGGCGATCAAGGGCGTCGAGGTCGGCGACGGCTTCGACCTGGCGCGGGTGCCCGGTTCGCAGGCGCACGACGAGATCGTGCCGGGTCCCGACGGCATCCGGCGCTCGTCCGGCCGCTCCGGCGGCACCGAGGGCGGCATGAGCACCGGCGAGGTGCTGCGGGTGCGGGCCGCGATGAAGCCGATCGCGACCGTGCCGCGCGCCCTCGCCACCATCGACGTCACGACCGGCGAGGTCGCCCAGGCCCACCACCAGCGCTCCGACGTGTGCGCGGTGCCGGCCGCCGGCATCGTCGCCGAGGCGATGGTGGCACTGGTGCTGGCCGACGCGGTCGCCGAGAAGTTCGGCGGCGACTCGGTCGCGCAGACCCGGCGCGGCGTCCGCGGCTTCCTCGACAACCTGGCGATCAAGTGACCGGCCCGGCGATCGTCCTCGTCGGCCCGCCCGGAGCGGGCAAGACCACCGTAGGCCGCGCGCTGGCCGCCCGGCTCGGCACCACCTACCGCGACACCGACGCCGACATCGAGACCGGCGCGGGCAAGCCCATCCCGGAGATCTTCATCGACGAGGGCGAGCCGCACTTCCGCGAGCTGGAACGGGCCGCGGTGCGCGCCGCCGTCGCCGGGCACGACGGCGTGCTGTCGCTGGGCGGCGGCGCCGTCATGGACGACGGCACCCGCGCGCTGCTCGCCGGACTGCCGGTGGTCTTCCTCGACGTCGGCCTGCACCAGGCCGTCCGCCGCGTCGGCCTGGACGCGCCGCGCCCGCTGCTCGCGGTCAACCCGCGCCAGCAGTGGCGCGAACTGATGGAAGCCCGCCGCCCGCTGTACACGGAGATCGCCCGCGCCGTGGTCAGCACCGACGACCGCACCCCCGAGGACGTGGCCGAGGCCGTCCTCGACGCACTCCAACTGAAGGACGCATGAGCGACAACGCCCCGCCCCCCACTCGTATCCAGGTCGGCGGCACGGCGGGCACCGAGCCGTACGAGGTGCTCGTCGGACACCAGCTCCTCGGTGAACTGCCCGGACTCATCGGGCCCAAGGCCCGCCGGGTGGCCGTGCTGCACCCCGAGGCGCTGGCCGGCACCGGCGAGGCGATCCGCGAGGACCTCGCCGAGCAGGGACTGGAGGCCGTCGCGATCCAGCTGCCCAACGCGGAGGAGGCCAAGACCGCCGAGGTCGCCGCCTACTGCTGGAAGGCGCTCGGCCAGACCGGTTTCACCCGCACCGATGTGATCGTCGGCGTCGGCGGCGGCGCCACCACCGACCTGGCCGGTTTCGTCGCCGCGACCTGGCTGCGCGGTGTGCGCTGGATCGCGGTGCCCACCACGGTGCTCGGCATGGTCGACGCGGCCGTGGGCGGCAAGACCGGCATCAACACCGCCGAGGGCAAGAACCTGGTCGGCGCCTTCCACCCGCCGGCCGGTGTGCTGTGCGACCTCGCCGCGCTGGAGTCACTGCCGGTCAACGACTACGTCAGCGGTCTCGCCGAGATCATCAAGGCCGGTTTCATCGCCGACCCCGGCATCCTCGACCTGATCGAGGCCGACCCGGCCGCCGCCCGTACGCCCGAGGGGCCGCACACCAGCGAGCTGATCGAGCGCGCCATCCGGGTCAAGGCCGAGGTCGTCTCCGCCGACCTCAAGGAATCCGGGCTGCGCGAGATCCTCAACTACGGCCACACCCTGGGCCACGCGATCGAGAAGAACGAGCGCTACAACTGGCGGCACGGCGCGGCCGTCTCGGTCGGCATGGTCTTCGCCGCCGAACTCGGCCGGCTCGCCGGACGGCTGGACGACGCCACCGCCGACCGGCACCGCGCCGTCCTGGAATCGGTCGGACTGCCGCTGACCTACCGCGGCGACCAGTGGCCGCGGCTGGTGGAGACCATGAAGGTCGACAAGAAGTCCCGCGGCGACCTGCTGCGCTTCATCGTCCTGGACGGCCTCGGCAAGCCCACCGTGATGGAGGGCCCGGACCCGGCCGTCCTGCTCGCCGCCTACGGGGAGGTGTCCGCGTGACCACCCGCGTCCTGGTCCTCAACGGCCCCAACCTCGGCCGCCTCGGCTCCCGCGAACCCGATGTGTACGGCGCCACCTCCTACGCCGGACTGGTCGAGGAGTGCACCAAGACGGGCGCGGAGCTGGGCTTCGACGTCGAGGTCCGGGAGACCAACGACGAGGCGGAGCTGATCGGCTGGCTGCACGAGGCCGCCGACGGCCGCATCCCGGTCGTCCTCAACCCCGGCGCCTTCACGCACTACTCGTACGCGATGCGGGACGCCGCCGCCCAGCGCACCGCCCCGCTGATCGAGGTGCACATCTCCAACCCGTACGCCCGTGAGGAATTCCGCCACAATTCGGTCGTCGCGGCGGTCGCCAGCGGCACGGTGGCGGGCTTCGGCATCGGCTCCTACCGGCTGGCGCTGCGCGCCCTCGCGGACGCCGCCGAAAGCTGACGCCTGTCCGGTGCCCGCCCCGCGATTGGACCCGGCCGGACCGGGCACCACACCCGGGTGCGGGTCGTTCACACAACAGCCCCTGGGGGCTGTACCGTTCCGTCGAACGGGTCCGTTACCCGCCGGTCAACCAGTGATCCTCCGTACGGGATGGAGTGGGGCGAGATGCAGCACGCCGTGGGGGCGCCGCAGCCCGGTGGCCCCACCCCGCCGCGCGGGACGGTCACCGGCAGCACCGGGCATTTCCCGCTGCCGGCGCCCGCGCCCGTCCAGGTCCCGGCGCAGCAGGCGGGCGGCTCGCTGTCCGGCGCCTCGCACGGCCCGATAGCCGTGCTGCTGATCGGCGCGGCGGGCGCGGGCAAGACCACCATCGCCCGGCACTGGGCCGACCACCGCGGCGCGCCGACCGCGCATATCAGCCTGGACGACGTCCGCGAATGGGTACGGTCCGGCTTCGCCGACCCCCAGGCCGGCTGGAACGAGCACTCCGAGGCGCAGTACCGCCTCGCCCGTCGCACCTGCGGCTTCGCCGCCCGCAATTTCCTGGCCAACGGAGTGTCCTGCATCATCGACGACGCGGTCTTCCCCGACCGCCCCGCGGTCGGCCTCGGCGGCTGGAAACGGCACGTCGGCCCCGGTCTGCTGCCCGTCGTACTGCTGCCGGGACTGGACATCGTGCTGACCCGCAACGCCGAGCGGAGCGGCAACCGGCGGCTGTCCGACGAGGAAGTCGCCCGTATCCACGGCCGGATGGCCGGCTGGTACGGCTCGGGACTGCCGATCATCGACAATTCCCAGCTCGACGTGCCCGCCGCTGCCGCCGCCCTGGACCGCGTGGTGGCCCGCAGCGCGCAGGGGCCGCCCGTCTGGTAGCCGCCGCGGTGCGCCGGGACGGCCGGGTGCCACGGGTGGACGCGCCCGAGGAGCCGGGCGGCGGGCCCCCGCATACGCTCGCCACATGTCCGAGGTGCACGCTGCTCGCAGAGCACGGCTGCGCGACCGGTGCGCGGCGAACGGCGCGGCCGCCGCGCTGGTGACCCGTCCGGCGAACATCCGCTATCTGACCGGCACCGCGCCGGCCGGCGCGGCACTGCTGATCGGCCCGGGACACGACGACACCGACGCCACCCTGGTCAGGCTGCGCCCGCCGCCCGAGGACGGCGGCCCCGACGAGGCACCCGACGACCTGCGCTCGACGGTGCTGCCCGCGCCCGACGGCGACGCGGCCGTGGCCGCCGCGGACCTGGCACGGGAACGGCACGCCGACGCGC
The DNA here is from genome assembly GCF_900112845.1 of Actinacidiphila alni. GTDB lineage: Bacteria > Actinomycetota > Actinomycetes > Streptomycetales > Streptomycetaceae > Actinacidiphila > Actinacidiphila alni. The sequence continues at coordinate 252,682 of NZ_FONG01000004.1, read as the reverse complement.
TCGCCGTCGAGGAGCACCACCTGACGGTGACCCGGCACCGCGCCATCGCCTCCGTCGTGGACACCCTGCCGCTGGTCGACCTCGGCGGCGCCGTCGAACAGCTCCGGCTGATCAAGGACGAGCACGAGATCGCCAATCTGCGGATCGCCGCGGAGATCGCCGACCAGGCGCTCGGCGAACTGCTGGAGTCGATCCTGGTCGGCCGCACCGAACGGCACCTCGCCCTGGAACTGGAGCGCCGGCTGGTCGACCACGGCGCCGAGGGCCCCGCCTTCCGCACCTCCGTCGGCACCGGACCGCACTCCGGCGCGCCCCGGCACGTCCCCACCGACCGCCGGGTCGAGGAGGGCGACTTCCTCACCGTCCGGCTCGGCGCCCGCTACCGCGGCTACCGCTGCGAGGTCGGCCGTACGTTCGTCATCGGGACCGCTCCGGCCGCCTGGCAGATCGATCTGTACGACCTGGTCTTCGCCGCCCAGCGGGCCGGCCGGGAAGCGCTCGCACCCGGTGTGGCCTGCCGGGACGTCGACCGGGCCACCCGTCAGCCGCTCACCGCCGCGGGCCACGAGGAGGGCCTGGCACAGTGGTCGGGACACGGCGTGGGCCTGGAAATCGACGAGGACCCTCGGCTGTCACCTGCGGCCATGGGTAAACTGGACGCTTGCGTGCCGGTCACCGTCGAACCGGGGGTCCACCTTCCGGGCCGCGGCGGTGTCCGCATCGACGACACACTCGTCGTACGTCCAGTGGCGGACGGCGGGCCCGAGCTACTCACCATCACGACCAAGGAACTCCTCGCCCTGTAGGTACGGGCGCGGGTCTCCGTGGTCCCGAAGCAGCACTTTCAGGAGATTCCGCAACCGTGGCCACCACGAACGACCTCAAGAACGGCCTCGTGCTCAAGCTCGACGGCGGCCAGCTCTGGACCGTAGTCGAGTTCCAGCACGTCAAGCCCGGCAAGGGCCCCGCCTTCGTGCGCACCAAGCTGAAGCACGTGCTCTCGGGGAAGGTCGTCGACAAGACCTTCAACGCGGGTGTGAAGGTGGAGACCGCCAACGTCGACAAGCGCGGCATGCAGTTCTCCTACAAGGACGGCACCGACTTCGTCTTCATGGACACCGAGACGTACGACCAGATCATCATCTCGCCCGAGACGGTCGGCGACGCCGCCAACTACCTGCTCGAGGGCTTCGAGGCCGTCGTCGCGATGTACGAGGGCTCCGCGCTCTACGTCGAGCTGCCCGCCTCCGTCGAGCTGGTCATCGAGTACACCGAGCCCGGCGTCCAGGGCGACCGCTCCACCGGCGGCTCCAAGCCCGCCCGCCTGGAGACCGGCTACGAGATCGGCGTCCCGCTCTTCATCACCACGGGCGAGAAGGTCAAGGTCGACACCCGTACCGGCGACTACCTCGGCCGGGTGAACAGCTAACCGTGGCCGCCCGGAACAAGGCCCGCAAGCGGGCCTTCCAGATCCTCTTCGAGGCGGAGCAGCGGGGCGCCGACCCCAAGACCGTCATGGCGGACTGGATCCGGCTCGCCCGGACCGACGACCGGCAGCCGCCGGTCACCGAGTACACGATGCAGCTCGTCGAGGGCTGCGCGGCCAACGCGGCGCGGATCGACGAACTGCTGTCCAGCTACTCGGTCGGCTGGCCGCTCGACCGGATGCCGGTCGTGGACCGCAATGTGCTGCGGCTCGGCACCTACGAGCTGCTCTGGGAGGACGACATCCCGGACGCGGTGGTGCTGGACGAGGCGGTGCAGCTCGCGAAGGAGTTCTCCACCGACGAGTCGCCGTCCTTCGTCAACGGGCTGCTGGCCCGGCTGATGGAACTCAAGCCGACGCTCAAGCGCTGACGCCGTCAGGGATTCAGCCGCCGCCGGTATCGCCAGGCGCGAATCCACCGGGCCCGAAACAGAAGTTGAACAATCTTCTGCTTCGGGCCTGGTGCGTGTCCGGGCCGCTGACCTAGATTCCGCGCATGGACACTCCGCGCCGGGACAATCCGCGCCTGGACATTCCGCTCAGGGACGACGACAGCGCGATCCTCGACCACCTGCGCGGCCTGCGCGCCGCCGACCTGCCCGTGCACGGCGGGCGGACCATGGCGTACGTCTACGACGCCGGGCTCGACGGCCTCGACGAGCTGGCGGCGCGCGCCCAGGCCGCCTTCGCGGGCGTCAACGGCCTGGACATGACCGCCTTCCCCAGTGTGGTCGCGCTGGAGAACGACATCGTGCGGCAGGCCGCCACGCTGCTCGGCGGCGGGCAGGACACCGCGGGCACCTTCACCAGCGGCGGCACCGAGAGCTGCCTGCTGGCCGTCCTCACCGCCCGTGAGCACGCCCGCCGGGTCCGCGGCGTCACCGCGCCCGAGATCGTGCTGCCGGTGACCGCGCACGCCGCCTTCCACAAGGCGGCGGCGCTCTTCGGCCTCACCGTGGTGAGCGTTCCCGTCGACCCCGGCACCTTCCGGGTGCGCGCCGCCGACATGGCGGCGGCGATCGGCGGCCGCACCGCGCTCGTGGTGGTCTCCGCGCCCTCGTACGCGCACGGCGTGCTCGACCCGGTCGCGGAGGTGGCGCGGGCCGCCGCGGAGCGCGGTGTGCTGTGCCATGTGGACGCCTGCATCGGCGGCTGGTACCTCGCGCACCGGCGGCTGGCCGACGGCATCGCGCCGCCGCCCGCCTTCGACCTCGCGGTGCCCGGCGTCACCTCGCTCTCGGTGGACCTGCACAAGTACGGCTACACGCCCAAGGGCGCGTCCGTACTGCTCTTCCGGGACGCCGAACTGCGCAGGCACGGCTGGTTCGCGCACGCCTCCTGGCCCGGCTACCCGGTGGTCAACGCGACCTTGCAGGGCACCAAGTCGGCCGCGCCGCTCGCCGCTGCCTGGGCGGTGCTGCGCAAGGTCGGCACCGACGGCTACACGGAGCTGTCCCGGCGCGTGCACGAGGCGACCGCGCGGCTGGTCGCGGGCATCGGCCGGATCGACGGTCTGCGGGTGCTGGGCAGCCCCGAGGCGTCGCTGGTGGCGGTCGCCTCCGCCGACCCGGCGCTCGACCCGTTCGTGGTCGCCGACGAGATGCGGCTGCTCGGCTGGTACCTCCAGCCGCAGCCCGCCTTCGCCGGCTCCCCGGCCAATGTGCACCTCACGGTCACCGCCGCCGTCGCGGAGCCCGCCCGGATCGACGAACTGCTCGCGGGCCTGGCCGACGCGGTCGCCAAGGCCCGCGCGTACGGCCCGACCGCCGTCGACCCCGGCCTGGTGGAGCTGGCCGCCGCCCTCGACCCCGACACCCTCGGCCCCGACGAGGTGGCGCTCGCCCTCCAGCTCGCCGGAGTCGGCCCCGGCGGCGCCCTGCCCGACCGCATGGCACCCGTCCTCGCCGTCCTCCAGGCCCTCCCGCCCCGCCTGACCGAACGCCTGCTGCCCGAGGTCGTCTCCCGGCTGTACGCGACCGGTCCGGCCTGAGCCGTACGCGTGCGGGCCCGGCGGTGTGTCCCGGGCCGGCGGCCGCGGGGCCCGGCGCGGGTCCGTGTCCGGTGGCGCGCGGAAAACCCGGTGCGGGTCCGGCTGCGGCTTCCCTAAAGCGGTCGAGGACGGCTGCCGCGACGCGCTGCTGGAGGGCCCGCTGGGCGGGCACCCGGTGACGGGGCTGCGGGTCACGCCGACGGACGGGCGACCCATCCGAAGGACTCTCCTCGGAACTCGCCTTCCGCGCCGCCGGTCGCTTCGCGCTGTGCGAGGCGCTGCGGGCGTCCGCGATGGCGCTGCCGGAACCGGTGACCGAGGTGACAGCCACCGTGCCGGACAGCGCCCTGGGCGGCGTCCTCGGCGATCTGGCGGCCCGCCGCGGCCGGGTGGCCGGTTCGGTGGCGGAGCCGGGCGGCACCGTCGCCACGGCGACGGTGCCGCCCGGCGGAGCTGTGCGGCTACGCGACCCGGCTGCGCAGCCGCACCCAGGGCCGCGGCGCCGTCACCACCCGCCCGGCCGGATACGCCCGGCGCCGGTGAGGCAGTAACCGCGTGACACGCCACGATGCGCTGTCGGCCGGGGGCGGACCGCACCGCCCTGGAACGCAAGCCGCCCGGGGCGGCCCACAAAAGGGCCGCCCCGGGCGGCGGGACGTTTCTGCGCTTTTCGGGCAACCGAGCCGGAGGCTAGCCCTCTTCGTGCTGCACCGCGCGCCGCGCGTCCGCGTCCAGCACGCCCCAGCCGATGAGCTGCTCGGTGAGCACCGAAGGCGACTGGTCGTAGATCACCGCGAGGGTGCGCAGGTCGTCCTGGCGGATCGACAGCACCTTGCCGTTGTAGTCGCCGCGCTGGCTCTGGATCGTCGCGGCGTACCGCTGGAGCGGCCCGGCCTTCTCCGGCGGGACCTGGGACAGGCGCTCCAGGTCGAGCACGAGCTTCGGCGGCGGCTCGGCCGCTCCGCCGGGCGTCGTGCCCGGCAGCAGCTCCTGGACCGGAACTCCGTAGAAGTCCGCAAGCTCGGCGAGTCGCTGCACGGTCACGGCACGGTCGCCGCGCTCGTACGAGCCCACGACCACTGCCTTCCAGCGGCCCTGGGACTTCTCCTCGACGCCGTGCAGGGACAGGCCCTGCTGCGTGCGGATGGCCCGGAGCTTTGCTCCGAGCTGCTTGGCGTAATCGCTGGACATATGGCTCCCCGGACGGAAACTCGGTGACTCACTGTGAGGTTACGCAGCGTAATCCGTGCTCGTCAAGCCGGAAAGGGCCGATCGGTCGCTGACCTGGGAGGTCTGCACCACCTGATACCGTGGATCCGTACCCCTGACGTCCTTTAATGCCCGTCCCGTGAGGCGGGGAAGGAGGTCCCCGACCCATGGTCGAAGACCGCAGTAACCCTGAGCCCGGCAGCGGCGACGGCACCCCGAGCGGCGGACAGCGCGCCGAGCACGCGGCGCCCGCCCGTGCCGTCCTCGAAGCCCCCGACATCGCGCGGGTGCTGACCCGCATCGCCCACGAGATCGTGGAACGCGCCAAGGGCGCCGACGACGTGGTCCTGCTCGGCATCCCCACCCGCGGCGTGTATCTCGCCCAGCGGCTGGCGGCCAAGCTCGCCGAGATCACCGGCCGCGCCGCGGCGGTCGGCTCGCTCGACATCACGATGTACCGCGACGACCTGCGGCTGCACCCGGCCCGCGCGCTGGCCCGTACCGAGATCCCCGGCGCCGGCATCGACGGCCGGCTGGTGATCCTCGTCGACGACGTGCTCTTCTCCGGCCGCACCATCCGTGCCGCGCTCGACGCGCTCAACGACATCGGCCGCCCGCGCGCCGTGCAGCTCGCGGTGCTGGTCGACCGCGGCCACCGCGAACTGCCCATCAGGGCCGACTACGTGGGCAAGAACCTGCCCACCTCGCTGCGCGAGACCGTCAAGGTCCAGCTCACCGAGGAGGACGGCCGCGACACCGTACTGCTCGGCCAGAAGCCCGGTCAGGGCGACGAGCGGACCCCGGCCGGCCAGGACCGGCACACCGCGCCGCGCGAGGACCTCCCGGCGGACGACTAGCGCACCCGCGACAGGGCCCCCACCGGGGTCCTGCGCTGCCGCGCGCCCTGAACCCGCCCCAGCACCCCCGGAGTGACCCGCATGAAGCGCCACCTGATCTCGGCCGCCGACCTCAGCCGCGACGACGCCCTGCTCGTCCTCGACACCGCCGAGGAAATGGCCCGCGTCGCCGACCGGCCCATCAAGAAGCTGCCCACCCTGCGCGGCCGGACCGTCGTCAACCTCTTCTTCGAGGACTCGACCCGCACCCGCATCTCCTTCGAGGCCGCCGCCAAGCGGCTGTCCGCCGACGTCATCAACTTCTCCGCCAAGGGGTCCTCGGTCTCCAAGGGCGAATCGCTCAAGGACACCGCGCTGACCCTGGAGGCGATGGGCGCCGACGCCGTCGTCATCCGGCACGGCTCCTCCGGCGCCCCGCACCGGCTGGCCACCTCCGGCTGGATCAACGGCTCGGTGGTCAACGCGGGCGACGGCACCCACGAACACCCCACCCAGGCGCTGCTCGACGCCTTCACCATGCGCCGCCACCTGTCCGGCGTCGGCCGCGACCTGGAAGGCCGCCGGATCACCATCGTCGGCGACATCCTGCACAGCCGGGTCGCCCGCTCCAATGTGCTGCTGCTCAACACGCTCGGCGCGCACGTCACCCTCGTCGCGCCGCCCACCCTGCTGCCGATCGGCGTCGAGCAGTGGCCCTGCGAGGTCAGCTACGACCTGGACGCGGTGCTCGCCCGCACCGACGCGCTGATGATGCTGCGCGTGCAGAGCGAGCGGATGAACGCCGCCTTCTTCCCGACCGAACGCGAGTACACCCGCCGCTACGGCCTGGACGGGCTGCGGATGGCGGTGCTGCCCGAGCACGCCATCGTCATGCACCCCGGCCCGATGAACCGCGGCATGGAGATCACCGCCGAGGTCGCCGACTCACCGCGCTGCACCGTCGTGGAGCAGGTCGCCAACGGCGTCAGCACCCGGATGGCGGTGCTGTATCTGCTGCTCGGCGGCTCGGAACCGGCGATCGCCACCACGTCGGCCACGGCCGTACCGGTCGCCACCGCCCCCGCCAACGGCGCGACCACCGCCGCCCGCACCGAGGAGAGCAAGTAACCATGAGCAAGATCCTGATCCGCGGCGCGAAGGTGCTGGGCGGCGAGCCGCAGGACGTCCTCATCGACGGCGAGACCATCGCGGCGATCGGCACCGGCCTGTCCGGCGGGGAGGGCGGCCCCGGCGCCGACGGCGACGCCCCCGCCACCGTGATCGACGCCGAGGGCCGGATGGTCCTGCTGCCCGGCCTCGTCGACCTCCACACCCACCTGCGCGAGCCCGGCCGCGAGGACTCCGAGACCGTCCTCACCGGCACCCGGGCCGCCGCTGTCGGCGGCTACACCGCCGTGCACGCCATGGCCAACACCTTCCCCGTCGCCGACACCGCGGGCGTCGTCGAGCAGGTCTGGCGGCTCGGCAAGGAATCCGGCTACTGCGACGTGCAGCCGGTCGGCGCCGTCACCGTCGGCCTGGAGGGCAAGCAGCTCGCCGAACTCGGCGCCATGGCCGATTCCGCCGCCCAGGTCCGGGTCTTCTCCGACGACGGCAAGTGCGTGGACGACGCGGTGATCATGCGCCGCGCGCTGGAGTACGTGAAGGCGTTCGACGGCGTCGTCGCCCAGCACGCCCAGGAGCCGCGGCTCACCGAGGGCGCCCAGATGAACGAGGGCACCGTCTCCGGCGAACTGGGCCTGACCGGCTGGCCGGCGGTCGCCGAGGAGTCGATCATCGCCCGCGACATCCTGCTCGCCGCGCACGTCGGCTCCCGCGTCCACATCTGCCACCTGTCCACCGCCGGCTCGGTCGAACTGGTCCGCTGGGCCAAGTCCAAGGGCTGGGACGTCACCGCCGAGGTCACCCCGCACCACCTGCTGCTCACCGACGAGCTGGTCAGGACGTACAACCCGGTCTACAAGGTCAACCCGCCGCTGCGCACCGAGGCCGACGTGCTCGCGCTGCGCGAGGCGCTCGCCGACGGCACCATCGACTGTGTGGCCACCGACCATGCCCCGCACCCGCACGAGGACAAGGACTGCGAGTGGGCCGCCGCCGCCATGGGCATGGTGGGCCTGGAGACCGCGCTGTCCGTCGTGCAGCACACCATGGTCGACACCGGGCTGCTCGACTGGGCGGGCGTCGCCGACCGGATGTCGGCCCGCCCCGCGGTCATCGGCCGCCTCGCCGGACACGGCCGCCCGCTCGCCGCGGGCGAGCCCGCCAACCTCGTGCTGCTCGATCCCGCATACCGTGGAGTCGTCAATCCCGCGGGCTTCGCCTCCCGCAGCCGCAACACCCCGTACGAGGGACGCGAGCTGCCGGGCCGGGTCTTCGCCACCTTCCTGCGGGGCCAGGCGACGGTCATGGACGGGAAGCTCACGTGACACCTCTGACACTGCTGGCGGCCGGTACGGCACAGGCCGCGGAGAAGCACTCGGCGAAGGTCACCGACTGGACCGACCGGATCGGCTGGATCGTCGGCCTGGCCCTGTTCGTCGGCCTGGTCTACTGGCTGATGCGGCAGGGCTGGCAGTGGCGCCGTACCCTCCAGGGCGGCCTGCCCGCCCTGCCGCAGCCGCCCGAGGAGACGAGCGGGCCGCTGCTGGAGAGCGAGGGCCGCTACCACGGCAGTACCACCGCCGGGCAGTGGCTGGACCGGATCGTCGCCCACGGCCTGGGCGTCCGCAGCAAGGTCCGGCTCACCCTCACCGAGGAGGGCCTGGACGCCGACCGGACCGGTGCCCCCGGCTTCTTCGTACCCGCCGCCGCGCTGCGCGGCGCGCGACTGGACAAGGGCATCGCGGGCAAGGTCCTCACCGAGGGCGGTCTGCTGATCGTCACCTGGGAGCACGGCGGCACCCTCATCGACTCCGGCTTCCGCGCCGACCGGGCGGCAGACCACCCGGCCTGGGTCGCGGAAGTCAACCGCCTCAGCGGCGACAGCGCAGTCGTCTTCGGCACCACCAAGGAACAGACAAAGGAAGGCGCACAATGACGACCTCCGTCCGGGCGGCCACCGCACCCGCCGTACTCGTCCTGGAGGACGGCCGCACCTTCCGCGGCCGTGCCTACGGGGCGGTGGGGGAGACCTTCGGGGAGGCCGTCTTCTCCACCGGGATGACCGGCTACCAGGAAACCCTCACCGACCCGTCGTACCACCGCCAGGTCGTCGTGATGACCGCCCCGCACGTCGGCAACACCGGCGTCAACGACGAGGACCCCGAGTCCTCCCGCATCTGGGTGTCCGGTTACGTCGTGCGCGACCCCGCCCGCACCCCCTCCAACTGGCGCTCCCGGCGCTCGCTCGACGAGGAGCTGACCGCCCAGGGCGTCGTCGGCATCAGCGGCATCGACACCCGCGCCCTCACCCGCCACCTGCGCGAGCGCGGCGCCATGCGCGTCGGCATCTTCTCCGGCAACGCACTGGCCGACGACGGCACCCTGCTCGCCCGGGTCCGGCAGGCCCCCGAGATGACCGGCGCCGACCTGTCCGCCGAGGTCGCCACCCAGGAGACGTACGTCGTCCCCGCGATCGGCGACAAGCGCTTCACCGTCGCCGCCCTCGACCTCGGCATCAAGGGCATGACCCCGCACCGGATGGCCGAGCGCGGCATCGAGGTGCACGTGCTGCCCGCGAACGCCACCGTCGAGGACGTCTACGCCGTCGCGCCCGACGGCGTCTTCCTCTCCAACGGCCCCGGCGACCCCGCCACCGCCGACCTCACCGTCATCCGGGCCGTACTGGAGCGCGGGACCCCGCTGTTCGGCATCTGCTTCGGCAACCAGCTCCTCGGCCGGGCCCTCGGCTTCGGCACGTACAAGCTGAAGTACGGCCACCGCGGCATCAACCAGCCGGTGCAGGACCGCGCCACCGGCAAGGTCGAGGTCACCGCGCACAACCACGGCTTCGCCGTGGACGCCCCGCTGGACCGGGTCAGCGACACCCCGTACGGCCGCGCCGAGGTCAGCCACGTCTGCCTCAACGACGACGTCGTGGAGGGGCTGCGGCTGCTCGACCGGCCCGCCTTCAGCGTCCAGTACCACCCGGAGGCGGCGGCGGGACCGCACGACGCCGCCTACCTGTTCGACCGTTTCGTCTCCCTGATGGAGGGCCAGCGTGCCTAAGCGCACCGATATCCAGTCCGTCCTGGTCATCGGCTCCGGCCCGATCGTCATCGGCCAGGCGGCCGAGTTCGACTACTCCGGCACCCAGGCGTGCCGGGTGCTCAAGGCCGAGGGCCTGCGGGTGATCCTGGTCAACTCCAACCCGGCCACGATCATGACCGACCCGGAGATCGCCGACGCCACCTACGTCGAGCCGATCACCCCGGAATTCGTCGAGAAGATCATCGCCAAGGAGCGGCCCGACGCGCTGCTGCCCACCCTCGGCGGCCAGACCGCGCTCAACACCGCGATCTCCCTGCACGAGAACGGCGTCCTGGCCAAGTACGGCGTCGAACTGATCGGCGCCAATGTCGAGGCCATCAACAAGGGCGAGGACCGCGAGCTGTTCAAGGGCGTCGTCGAGGCGGTGCACGCCAAGATCGGCCACGGCGAGTCCGCACGCTCGGTGATCTGCCACTCCATGGACGACGTGCTGGCCGGCGTCGACACCCTCGGCGGCTACCCCGTCGTCGTCCGCCCCTCCTTCACCATGGGCGGCGCCGGTTCCGGCTTCGCGCACGACGAGGAGGAACTGCGCCGCATCGCCGGCCAGGGCCTGACGCTCTCGCCGACCACCGAGGTGCTCCTGGAGGAGTCCATCCTCGGCTGGAAGGAGTACGAGCTGGAGCTGATGCGCGACAAGCACGACAACGTCGTGGTGGTCTGCTCCATCGAGAACTTCGACCCGATGGGCGTGCACACGGGCGACTCCATCACCGTCGCGCCGGCGATGACGCTCACCGACCGCGAGTACCAGATCCTGCGGGACATCGGCATCGCCGTGATCCGTGAGGTCGGCGTCGACACCGGCGGCTGCAACATCCAGTTCGCCGTCAACCCCGAGGACGGCCGGGTCATCGTCATCGAGATGAACCCGCGGGTCTCCCGCTCCTCCGCGCTCGCCTCCAAGGCCACCGGCTTCCCGATCGCCAAGATCGCCGCCCGGCTCGCCGTCGGCTACACGCTGGACGAGATCCCCAACGACATCACCGAGAAGACCCCCGCGTCCTTCGAGCCGACGCTGGACTACGTCGTGGTGAAGGTGCCGCGCTTCGCCTTCGAGAAGTTCCCGGCCGCCGACGCCACCCTCACCACCACCATGAAGTCGGTCGGCGAGGCCATGGCCATCGGCCGCAATTTCACCGAGGCCCTCAACAAGGCGCTGCGCTCGCTGGAGAAGAAGGGCTCGCAGTTCGACTTCACCACGCCCGTCTCCGCCGGTGACAAGGCCGCGCTGCTGGCGAAGGCCGGCATCCCCACCGACGGCCGGATCAACACGGTGATGACCGCGATCCGCGCCGGGGCCAACCGGCAGGAAGTCTTCGACGCCACCCGGATCGACCCCTGGTTCGTGGACCAGCTCTTCCTGATCCACGAATACGCGGTCGAGCTGGCCGCCGCCGACCGGCTCGACCCCGAACTGCTCGCCGAGGCCAAGCGGCACGGCTTCTCCGACGCCCAGATCGCCGGCATCCGCGGCTTGCGCGAGGACGTCGTCCGCGAGGTCCGGCACACCCTCGGCATCCGCCCGGTCTACAAGACCGTCGACACCTGCGCCGCCGAATTCGCCGCGTCCACGCCGTACTTCTACTCCTCCTACGACGAGGAGAGCGAGGTCGCGCCGCGCGAGAAGCCCGCCGTGATCATCCTCGGCTCCGGGCCCAACCGGATCGGCCAGGGCATCGAGTTCGACTACTCCTGCGTGCACGCCTCCTTCGCGCTGCACGACGCCGGGTACGAGACCGTGATGGTCAACTGCAACCCGGAGACCGTCTCCACCGACTACGACACCTCCGACCGGCTCTACTTCGAGCCGCTCACCCTGGAGGACGTCCTGGAGATCGTGCACGCCGAGCAGGCCGCGGGACCGGTCGCGGGCGTCGTCGTCCAGCTCGGCGGCCAGACCCCGCTGGGCCTGGCCCAGGCGCTCAAGGACAACGGGGTACCGGTCGTCGGCACCTCGCCCGAGGCCATCCACCTCGCCGAGGACCGCGGCGCCTTCGGCCGGGTGCTCGCCGAGGCCGGACTGCCCGCGCCCAAGCACGGCACCGCCGTCACCTTCGACGGCGCCAAGGCCATCGCCGACGAGATCGGCTACCCGGTACTGGTCCGCCCCTCCTACGTACTCGGCGGGCGCGGCATGGAGATCGTCTACGACGAGACCCGGCTCGCCGCGTACATCGCCGAGTCCACCGAGATCAGCGCCGACCGCCCGGTGCTCGTCGACCGCTTCCTCGACGACGCCATCGAGATCGACGTGGACGCCCTCTACGACGGGCACGAGCTGTATCTCGGCGGCGTCATGGAGCACATCGAGGAGGCCGGCATCCACTCCGGCGACTCGGCGTGCGCGCTGCCGCCGATCACCCTCGGCGGCCACGACATCAAGCGGCTGCGCGCCTCCACCGAGGCGATCGCGGCCGGCGTCGGCGTCCAAGGACTGATCAACATCCAGTTCGCGCTGGCCGGGGACATCCTCTACGTGCTGGAGGCCAACCCGCGCGCCTCCCGTACCGTCCCCTTCACCTCCAAGGCGACCGCGGTGCCACTGGCCAAGGCCGCCGCGCGGATCTCGCTCGGCGCCACCGTCGCCGAGCTGCGCGCCGAGGGCCTGCTGCCGGCCACCGGCGACGGCGGCACCCTGCCGCTGGACGCGCCGATCTCCGTCAAGGAGGCCGTGCTGCCCTGGTCCCGCTTCCGGGACGTGCAGGGCCGCGGCGTCGACACCATCCTCGGCCCGGAGATGCGCTCCACCGGCGAGGTCATGGGCATCGACGCGGTCTTCGGCACCGCCTACGCCAAGTCGCAGGCCGGCGCGTACGGCGCGCTGCCCACCAAGGGCCGGGCCTTCGTGTCGGTCGCCAACCGCGACAAGCGGGCGCTGATCTTCCCGGCCCGCGCGCTCATCGAGCACGGCTTCGAACTGCTCGCCACCTCCGGCACCGCCGAGGTGCTGCGGCGCAACGGCATCGAGGCGCGGATCGTCCGCAAGCAGAGCGAGGGCGTCGGCCCTGACGGCGAACCCACCGTCGTCACCCTCATCCACGAGGGCGAGGTCGACCTCATCGTCAACACCCCGTTCGGCACCGGCGGCCGGCTCGACGGCTACGACATCCGCACCGCCGCCGTCGCCCGCGGCGTCCCGTGCCTGACCACCGTCCAGGCGCTCGCCGCGGCCGTCCAGGGCATCGACGCCCTCAACGGCGGCACCATCACGGTGCGCTCCCTCCAGGAGCACGCGGAGCACCTGACCGCGGCGCGCGAGAGCTGAGGGCGGCCGATGTACGCGCTCTTCTTCCGGCTCTTCTTCCGCCGCATGGACGCCGAGCGGGCCCACCACCTGGCCTTCCGGTGGATCCGGCTGGCCGCGCGGGTGCCCGTCCTGCGGACCTTCGTGGCCGCCGCGCTGGCACCGCGTTACGAGTCGCTGCGGACCGAGGCGCTGGGGCTGCGGATGCACGGCCCGTTCGGCCTGGCGGCCGGCTTCGACAAGAACGCGGTCGCCATCGACGGCATGGCCATGCTCGGCTTCGACCATGTCGAGATCGGCACGGTCACCGCGCAGGGCCAGCCGGGCAATCCGCAGCCGCGGCTGTTCCGGCTGGTCGACGACCGCGCGCTGATCAACCGGATGGGCTTCAACAACGACGGGTCGGCCGCCGTCGCCGACCGGCTCGCCGCCCGCCGGCCGGTGTTCCGTACCACCGTCGGCGTCAACATCGGCAAGACCAAGACCGTCCCCGAGGCGGAGGCCGTCGCCGACTACGTGACGTCGACCGAGCGGCTCGCCGCGCACGCCGACTACCTCGTGGTCAATGTGTCCTCGCCGAACACCCCGGGCCTGCGCAATCTCCAGGCCACCGAGGCGCTGCGCCCGCTGCTGACGGCGGTCCGCGAGGCCGCCGCCCGTACGGTGACCGGCCGCCGCGTACCGCTCCTGGTCAAGATCGCGCCCGATCTGGCGGACGAGGACGTCGACGCCGTCGCCGACCTCGCGGTGGAACTGGGCCTGGACGGCATCATCGCCACCAACACCACCATCGCCCGCGACGGCCTGGGCCTGGCGTCCGACCCGCGGCTGACCGCCGAGACCGGCGGCCTGTCGGGGGCGCCGCTGCGGGACCGCTCCATGGAAGTGCTGCGCAGGCTCTACACCCGGGTCGGCGACCGGATCACACTGGTCGGTGTCGGCGGCATCCGGGACGCCGAGGACGCCTGGCAGCGGATCCTGGCGGGCGCCACCCTCGTCCAGGGCTACAGCGCCTTCGTCTACCAGGGCCCGTTCTGGATGCGGTCGGTCCACAAGGGCCTGGCCGCCCGGCTGGCCACCAGCCCGTACGCCACCCTCGCCGAGGCCGTCGGCGCAGACACCCGGAAGGTGACCGTATGACCGACCCCGCGACCGAACCCGTGGACACCCTCGAACCCTTCGGCGCCCGGCTGCGGCGGGCCATGGACACCCGCGGACAGCTCTGCGTCGGCATCGACCCGCACGCCTCGCTGCTCACCGACTGGGGTCTGAACGACGACGTCGCCGGTCTCGAACGCTTCACGATGACCGTGGTCGCGGCGCTCGCGGACCGCACCGCGGTCTTCAAGCCGCAGTCGGCGTTCTTCGAGCGCTTCGGCTCGCGCGGCATCGCCGTCCTGGAGCGGGCGGTCGAGGAGGCGCGGGCGGCGGGCGTACTGGTGCTGATGGACGCCAAGCGCGGTGACATCGGCTCGACGATGGCCGCGTACGCCGCGACCTATCTGGACAAGGACTCGCCGCTGTTCTGCGACGCGGTCACCGTCAGCCCGTACCTGGGCTTCGAGTCGCTGCGGCCGGCCCTGGACGCGGCGCGGGTCTCCGGCTCCGGGGTCTTCGTGCTCGCGCTGACCTCCAATCCGGAGGGCGCGCAGGTGCAGCGGGCGACCTCGCCCGGCGGGGCCTCGGTCGCGCAGGTGATGCTCGACCACATGGCGGCGGAGAACGCGGGCGTCACACCGCTGGGCTCGGTCGGCGCGGTGGTCGGCGCGACCCTCACCGAGGCGGACGCGGACCTGGACATCAACGGGCCGCTGCTGGCCCCCGGCATCGGCGCGCAGGGCGCGATGCCCGCGGGGCTGCCGGCGCTGTTCGGTTCCGTGATGGCCAATGTGGTGCCGAGCGTCAGCCGCGACGTGCTCCGGCACGGCCCGGACGTCGCCGGGCTGCGCTCGGCGGCGGCGCGCTTCACCGACGAGGTGCGCGCGGCGGTCCAACTCGGCTGAGACGTACGGGAGTCCGGGCCGCGGCGGGTGCGCCGTCCGGCCCGGGACCCGCGCACGCCGCGACGAAATCTTGCCCCCGCAGCGTCCCTGATGGGGCCGGTCGCACGCCGTTTAAACGTCAAAAAGAAGGTTCGGATTCAACCACCTGGCCTCTTGACCGTAAAACCTGTTCCGCTTTGCCCCAATTATCCCGCTGGATCGAGTCTGACCAGGACTTTTCGTCTGTTCTCGCTGACTTGAGCCGTTCGGACCGCTAGTCTCCGACAGGAGCGACGCCGTTCACTCGCGTCGCTTCTCGCCCCGTAAACGCGGGGGGAGTGTGCTCCACCACACGGTCCATATCCGATTGCTCTACATCCGAGGTGACGTAGGCGTGGCTCTTCCGCCCCTTACCCCTGAACAGCGCGCTGCCGCGCTCGAAAAGGCCGCCGCGGCTCGCCGGGAGCGCGCCGAGGTCAAGAACCGGCTCAAGCACTCCGGCGCCTCTCTGCACGAGGTCATCAAGCAGGGCCAGGAGAATGATGTCATCGGCAAGATGAAGGTCTCCGCCCTTCTCGAGTCGCTCCCCGGCGTCGGCAAGGTCCGCGCCAAGCAGATCATGGAGCGGCTCGGCATCTCCGAGAGCCGTCGCGTCCGCGGTCTGGGGTCGAACCAGATCGCGTCCCTGGAGCGCGAGTTCGGCGGCGCGTCCGCCTGACGGTCCCAGCACCTTCGGGAACCAGGGATAATTGCTCCATGAGTTCTCCAGTCTCCCGGGGGGCGGCCCGCCCCCTCGCCTCGCAGGGGGCCGATCCGGCCCTCCCGGACAGACGCCCGCGGCTGACCGTGCTCTCCGGCCCCTCAGGGGTCGGCAAGAGCACGGTCGTCGCCCACTTGCGCACGGTGCACCCCGATGTCTGGCTCTCGGTCTCGGCCACCACGCGCAAGCCGCGGCCGGGCGAGCAGCACGGCGTCCAGTACTACTTCGTGGACGACGACGAGTTCGACAAGCTCGTCGCCAACGGCGAACTGCTGGAATGGGCCGAATTCGCCGGGAACCGGTACGGGACACCGCGCGCCGCCGTGCTCGACAAGCTGGGCGCGGGCGAGCCCGTACTGCTGGAGATCGACCTCCAGGGCGCGCGGCTGGTCCGCGAGTCGATGCCCGAGGCGCGGCTGGTCTTCCTGGCCCCGCCGAGCTGGGAGGAGCTGGTCCGCCGGCTCACCGGGCGCGGCACCGAATCGCCCGAGGTGATCGAGGAACGGCTCGCGGCGGCCCGGGTCGAACTGGCCGCCGAGGCCGAGTTCGACATGACCCTTGTCAACACCTCGGTCGAGGCTGTAGCGCGTGAGCTGCTAGCCTTGATGGAAGTTGACTGAATGAGCAGTGTTTGCTGCCGCGCGGAGTGACGCGCGGTCTCCGTTTCCACCAGTAGGGGTAGGTAGAGCGTGTCCTCTTCCATCACCACGCCCGAGGGCATCATCAATCCTCCGATTGACGAGCTGCTCGAAGCCACCGACTCGAAGTACAGCCTGGTGATCTACGCCGCCAAGCGCGCGCGCCAGATCAACGCGTACTACTCGCAGCTCGGCGAGGGCCTGCTGGAGTACGTCGGCCCGCTCGTGGACACCCATGTGCACGAGAAGCCGCTCTCCATCGCCCTGCGGGAGATCAACGCCGGCCTGCTGACCTCCGAGGCGGTCGAGGCGCCCGCCACCTGAGGGCGGCACGCATTCCAGCACGGGCCCGGCGGCGCGACCGCCGGGCCCGTGGTGTGTCATGGGACGTGAGCACAACGGATCTCGGGTCGGGAGACACGATGGGCAAACCACAGGTCGTGCTGGGTGTCGCCGGCGGCATCGCCGCCTACAAGGCGTGCGAGCTGCTGCGGCGGCTCACCGAGTCGGGACACTCCGTCCGGGTGGTGCCCACCGAGTCCGCGCTGCACTTCGTCGGCGAGGCCACCTGGTCGGCGCTGTCCGGCAACCCCGTCTCCACCCGGGTCTGGGACGACGTGCACGAGGTCCCGCACGTACGGATCGGGCAGCACGCCGACCTCGTCGTGGTCGCCCCCGCCACCGCCGACCTGCTCGCCAAGGCCGCCCACGGCCTCGCCGACGACCTGCTCACCAACACCCTGCTCACCGCCCGCTGCCCGGTCGTCTTCGCGCCCGCCATGCACACCGAGATGTGGGAGCACCCCGCCACCCAGGAGAACGTCGCCACCCTGCGCCGCCGGGGCAGCGTCGTCATCGAACCCGCCGTGGGCCGCCTCACCGGCGTCGACACCGGCAAGGGCCGGCTGCCCGACCCCGCGGAGATCTACGAGGTCTGCCGCCGCGTGCTGTCCCGCGGCCCCGCAGAACGCGACCTCGCGGGACGCCATGTGGTGATCAGCGCCGGCGGCACCCGCGAACCCCTCGACCCGGTCCGCTACCTCGGCAACCGCTCCTCCGGGAAGCAGGGCTACGCGCTGGCCCGTACCGCCGTCGCGCGCGGCGCCCGGGTCACCCTCGTCGCCGCCAACACCGGCCTCAGCGACCCGGCCGGTGCCGATGTCCTGACGGTCGGCACCGCGGAACAGTTGCGGGAGGCGGTGCTCAAGGCGGCGGCCGACGCCGACGCCGTGGTGATGGCCGCCGCCGTCGCCGACTTCCGGCCCGCGCACTACGCGGCCGGCAAGATCAAGAAGAAGGACGGCGAGGAGCCCGCGCCGCTCGAACTGGTCCGCAACCCCGACATCCTCGCCGAACTGTCCGCCCACCGGGGACGGCCGGGACAGCTCGTCGTGGGCTTCGCCGCCGAGACCGACGACGTCCTCGTCAATGGACGCGCCAAGCTCGCACGAAAGGGTTGCGATCTCCTCGTCGTGAATGAAGTGGGTGACGGCAAGGCATTCGGCACCGAGGAGAACGAAGCCGTGGTACTGGGCGCGGACGGCAGCGAGACGCCCGTTCCGTACGGGCCCAAGGAGGATCTCGCCGACCGGATCTGGGACCTCGTCGGCGAAAGATTGCCGGAAAGTGACGCCCCGGTGGAAGCGAAGTGACAGGTCGGCCGACGCATCCAAAGGTCGAGATGCCGTGTCACGTCCGGTGGCGCGGACTATAAGCTAGCGGTGGAGTGCCGGGCGCAGCCCTGCGCATTCCGCCAAGATTCAGCCAGCAGCCGCTGCAACCCCAGGGAGCAATGTGTCCCGCCGCCTTTTCACCTCGGAGTCCGTGACCGAGGGACACCCGGACAAGATCGCTGACCAGATCAGCGACACCATTCTCGACGCCCTGCTCGGGGCCGACCCGCACTCCCGGGTCGCCGTCGAGACGCTGATCACCACCGGTCAGGTGCACATCGCGGGTGAGGTCACGACCACCGCGTACGCCGACATCGCGACCCTGGTGCGCAACAAGATCCTCGACATCGGCTACGACTCGTCCAAGAAGGGCTTCGACGGCGCCTCCTGCGGCGTCTCGGTGTCCATCGGCGCGCAGTCCCCCGACATCGCGCAGGGCGTCGACACCGCCTACGAGAAGCGCGTCGCGGGTGCGGACGCCACCGACGACGACCTCAACAAGCAGGGCGCCGGCGACCAGGGCCTGATGTTCGGCTACGCCTCCGACGAGACGCCCGAGCTGATGCCGCTGCCGATCACGCTGGCCCACCGGCTCTCCCGCCGACTCACCGAGGTCCGCAAGAACGGCCAGATCCCGTACCTGCGCCCGGACGGCAAGACCCAGGTCACCATCGAGTACGACGGCGACAAGGCCGTCCGGCTCGACACCGTCGTGGTCTCCTCGCAGCACGCCTCCGACATCGACCTGGAGTCGCTGCTCGCCCCCGACATCCGCGAATTCGTGGTCGACGTCGAGCTGAAGGCACTGCTCGACGAGGGCATCAAGCTCGACACCGACGGCTACAAGCTGCTGGTCAACCCCACCGGCCGGTTCGAGATCGGCGGCCCGATGGGTGACGCGGGCCTCACCGGCCGCAAGATCATCATCGACACGTACGGTGGCATGGCCCGCCACGGTGGTGGCGCCTTCTCCGGCAAGGACCCGTCCAAGGTCGACCGTTCCGC
The DNA here is from genome assembly GCF_900112845.1 of Actinacidiphila alni. Lineage (GTDB taxonomy): Bacteria > Actinomycetota > Actinomycetes > Streptomycetales > Streptomycetaceae > Actinacidiphila > Actinacidiphila alni. The sequence goes on along the minus strand of NZ_FONG01000004.1, from coordinate 233,623 downwards.
CGCCTACGCGATGCGGTGGGTCGCCAAGAACGTGGTCGCGGCCGGGCTCGCCGCCCGCTGCGAGGTCCAGGTCGCGTACGCCATTGGCAAGGCGGAGCCCGTCGGGCTCTTCGTCGAGACCTTCGGCACGCAGAATGTGGACGTCGAGAAGATCGAGCAGGCCATCAGCCAGGTCTTCGACCTGCGGCCCGCCGCGATCATCCGTGACCTCGATCTGCTCCGGCCGATCTACGCTCAGACCGCGGCCTATGGTCACTTCGGGCGTGAGCTGCCCGATTTCACCTGGGAGCGGACGGACCGCGTCGACGCTCTTCGCTCGGCCGCGGGCCTCTAGCCCCCCTACGGCGCCCCCGCGCCCCGGGTTCCCCCCGGGTGCCCGGGGGCGCCGTCTTTTCCCCGGAGTACGGCCCCCTCCGGGGGTGGGGCGCCCCTTCGGGGTGGGGTGCGTGAGGTCTCCTGCGGAGTGCGGTGAGTCAGGTCTTTTAGGGGCGCGGGGAACTGCGCGGCCCGCCCCCACCGGGCCGGTGGTCGCAGAACAAACAGCGTCTGCCCCGCTGGGGGCGGTTTTTTGTCTGAAGGCGCGCGCGGGCTGAGCGCGCAGTTCCTCCCCCAGCTACCGCTGGGAGGTGCCCCCAGCGCCCCTATGGGGCACCCACTTCCGCCGGTGCAGCGCCGCGTCCCCGCGCCCCGGATGGGGCGCCCTGCTCCGTGGAGCGGGATTGTCCGAGGGGTCTGGGAGAATTCCAGGGTGAGCAGCGAGGATGGGGAGAAGGGGCCGCCCCGAGAGGAGAACCCCGCGGGAGGCGAGCAACTCGCGCTCATCCGGGAAACGGTGCGGAAGTCCAAGGAGCCCAAGGCCAAACCCCGGACGTGGCGCGGAGCGCCACTGGCGGAGGGCCTGCCCGTGGCCCGGGTCCTGGTGGACAAGGGCCTGCTGCACCTCGACCAGTTCTTCGACTACGCGGTGCCGGCCGCGATGGACGAGAAAGCACAACCCGGCGTCCGCGTAAGAGTCCGCTTCGGCGCACGGGTCGTGAAGGGCCGCAGAGAAGGCGGCTCACTGCACGACGGCTTCATCGTGGAGCGCCGCGCCGAAAGCGACTTCCGGGGCCCGCTGGCCCCCCTCGCCCAGGTGCTGTCCACCGAACAGGTCCTGACCCCGCCCCTGCTGAAGCTGTGCCGCCAGGTCGCCGACCGCTACGCGGGCGCCCTCGCGGACGTCGTCCAGCTCGCGGTGCCGCCGCGGATGGCCCGCGCCGAGCGCGACACGTCGCCGGACCCGCGGCCGCACCCGGCGGTGCCGGACCCGGGAAGCTGGCAGCGGTACGCGACCGGCCCCGCGTACCTCCAGGCGCTGGCCCGCGGCGACACCCCGCGCGCGGTGTGGCTGGCCCTGCCCGGCCCGCACTGGCCGCAGGAACTGGCACTGGCCGTCGCCACCACCCTGGCGTCCGGGCGCGGCGCGCTCGCCGTCCTGCCCGACGGCCGGGCCGCCGCACGGGTGGACGCCGCGCTCACCGAGATCCTCGGCGAGGGCCGCCACGTCCTGCTCACCGCCGACGCGGGCCCCGAGGAGCGCTACCGCCGCTGGCTGGCGGTCAGCCGCGGCGCGGTGCGGGCCGTCATCGGGACGCGCGCCGCGATGTTCGCGCCCGTCGCCGACCTCGGCCTCGTGGCGATCTGGGACGACGGCGACTCCAGCCACCTCGAACTCCACGCGCCGCAGCCGCACGCCCGCGATGTGCTGCTGCTGCGCGCGGCCGAGGAACGTACGGCCTTCCTGCTCGGCGGCCTGACCAGCACCGTGGAGGCGGCGCAGCTGGTGGAGAGCGGCTGGGCGCTGCCCTTGGCCGCGAGCCGCGACGCCGTACGGGCCGCCGCACCGCTGATCCGTACCGTCGGCGACGGCGACCAGGCCAGGGACGAGGCCGCGCGGGCCGCCCGGCTGCCGTCGATCGCCTGGCAGGTCACCCGCGATGCGCTGACCCGCGGCCCGGTCCTGGTACAGGTGCCGCGCCGCGGCTACGTCCCCAGGATGGCCTGCGACAACTGCCGTGAACCGGCCCGTTGCACCACCTGCGCCGGGCCGCTCGAACTCCGCGACCAGGGCGGCACCCCGCACTGCGGCTGGTGCGGGCGGCCCGCCGCCGACTGGCACTGCCCCGAATGCGGCGGCTTCCGGCTGCGCGCGCAGATCGTCGGGGCCCGGCGCACCGCGGAGGAACTGGGGCGGGCCTTCCCGAAGGTTCCCGTCCGTACCTCGGGCCGGGACACCGTCCTCGGGTCGGTCGGCGCCGCGCCCGCGCTGGTGATCGCCACTCCCGGCGCCGAGCCCGTCGCCGACTCCGGATACGCGGCGGCCCTGCTGCTCGACGGCTGGGCGCTGCTGAACCGGCCCGACCTGCGGGCCGGCGAGGAGGCGCTGCGCCGCTGGGCGCACGCCGCGGCTCTGGTCAGGCCCGCGGGGGAGGGCGGCACTGTCGTCGTCCTCGGCGAGCCGACGCTTCGGCCCGTCCAGGCCCTGGTCCGCTGGGACCCCGCCGGGCACGCCCTGCGCGAGCTGGCCGAGCGGGCCGAGCTGCGGTTTCCGCCGGTCTCCCGGATGGCCTCCGTCACCGGGCCGCCCGCCGCCGTCGCCGACCTCGCCGAGACGGTGCGCCTTCCCCCGGGTACCGATCTGCTCGGGCCGGTGCCCCTGCCCGTCCCGGCCTCGGGACCCGGGCGGACCCGCCGCCACGGTGAGCCGCCGCCCGGCGAACAGTGGGAACGGCTTCTGCTCCGCGTTCCCCCTGGCACCGGCTCCGCTCTTGCCGCTTCCCTCAAGGCCGCTCAGATCGCTCGCGCGACGCGTGGAGGAAACGAGCCGGTCCATATCCGGATGGACCCCACCGACATCGGCTAGCCGGCTCCGCCGGAGGGGTGCGGCATCTCCCTGCGGGTGCCCCTCTCGGCCGCGTCATGGCTCGCCGCGCAGTTCCCCGCGCCCCTGGGTGGGTGCCACCGTGCGTCGTCCTCGCAGTGCGGCTGCGGTGGGGGCTTGTCGCGCAGTTCCCCGCGCCCCTTGCGGGGCGCATCCGCCGTTGTCGGCGAAGGGTACGCCAGGTCTTTTCAGGGGCGCGGGGAACTGCGCGCTCAGCCCCCACCGCAGCCGCACTATGACGCCGGCCGGAAGAGGCACTCACCCGAAGGGCAAAGCCCCCCACCGGGCGGCAGGTGGCGACGGACCGTAGCCGCCCCCCCCGCCCCGGAGGGGCCGCCGCTCGACCGGTCGGCGTGGCGAGCGACGGCACCCCCTCCCCGGATGGGGACGGCTCAACCGTTCCGGGGCCCCGGAAGCGAGGTGACCGCCTCCTCGCGGTCGTCACGAGCGTCGTGCGAGCCCAGCGGCAGCGCCCCGGGCATGGAACGGGCCGCCGGCACGGAGGCGAGAGGCGCGGGGGTCCCCGTACCCTCGGTGGTCGGCGCCGGGCGGCGGCCACCGTAGCGGCGGTGGACGGCCTGCTTGGTGACGCCGAGGGCGGAGCCGACCGCGTCCCAGGAGAAGCCGAGGGAGCGGTCGAACTCGACCGCCGCCGTGACCAGGGTCTCCACACTGTCGCGCAGTTCCTGCGCGAGCCGGACCGTGGGAGCGGGCGCGCGCCCGTACACGACGAATCCGGCGGTGGGGCCGCTGCGGCGCGGCCGGTAGACGTTGCCCAGTTGGGCGGTCAGGGTCCGCAGCGCGTCCACCTGGCGGCGGACCCTTTCGATGTCCCGCACCAGCAGGTGCAGGCTGGCCCGTGCCTGGGCGTCAGGGGTTGCGTGGTCGGGCATCAACAAGCCTCTCCAACCGGCGATTACGTAAGGAATGGGCCGTGTGCATTGACCCGAATTCGGGCAAACTCTCTTGCCCAACGCGCCAGCCGCCCATGGAGTCACGCAGCAAGGGGCGCAGCCCACCCGTGGGGGGCGCGCGGCCACCCGCGCACCCCCGCCCCACCGGCCCCGAACCCCCTCTAGAATCAGTCCCTGTTCCGCCGACGCCCGCCCGCTCCAGGAGACCGCCCCCGTGTCCGTCAAGCCCATCCGCCTGTTCGGCGACCCGGTGCTGCGCATGACGGCGCAGCCGGTCACCACCTTCGACAAAGAACTGCGCACCCTCGTGCAGGACTTGACCGACACCATGAAGGACGCCCCGGGCGCCGGCCTCGCCGCGCCCCAACTCGGTTTCTCGCTACGGGTGTTCACCTATTTCGTGGACGGCGAACTGGGCCACCTGGTCAATCCCGAGCTGAGCCTGAGCGAGGACGAGCAGGACGGCCCCGAGGGCTGCCTGTCGCTGCCGGGCCTGACGTACGACTGCCGGCGCGCGTACGGCGTCGTCGCCAAGGGCTTCGACATGTACGGCGAGCCGGTCACCATCGAGGGCACGCGGCGGCTGGCCCGCTGCATCCAGCACGAGACCGACCACCTCGACGGCGTCATCTTCATCGACCGGCTCGACCCGGAGCGGCGCAAGGCCGCGATGAAGGCGATCCGCGAGGCCACCGAGGGCCCGGACGGCATCTGGCGGGTGCCGGGGGAGAGCGCACCGCCGAAGGTGAAGATCTCGCCGCACGACACCTTCGGCCGGGGCATGTGACGGCAGGCGCCGTACGCGCCCGCCCCCGGCGACGCCCACGGGTCCGGCCGCCGTCACGGACCAGGACTCAGGATTCGGACCAGGAACCACCATCGAGAGGCACACCCCGCACGATGAGGCTCGTCTTCGCCGGCACCCCCGAGGTCGCCGTACCCGCACTCGACGCCCTGCTGGCCTCCGACCGGCACGAGGTCGTCGCCGTCGTGACCCGGCCCGACGCGACGGCCGGGCGCGGGCGCAAAATGCTGGCCAGCCCGGTCGCCGAGCGGGCCGCCGAGGCCGGGATCGAGGTGCTCAAGCCGACGCGCCCGCGCGACGAGGACTTCCTCGCCCGGCTGCGCGAGATCGCCCCGGATGCCTGCCCGGTCGTCGCGTACGGCGCGCTGCTGCCGAAGGTCGCGCTCGACGTGCCGGCGCACGGCTGGATCAATCTGCACTTCTCGCTGCTGCCGGCCTGGCGCGGTGCCGCACCGGTGCAGCACGCCGTGATGGCCGGCGACGAGGTCACCGGGGCGTCCACCTTCCTGATCGAGCAGGGGCTCGACTCCGGGCCGGTCTACGGGGTGCTCACCGAGGAGATCCGCCCCACCGACACCAGCGGTGACCTGCTGACCCGGCTCGCGGTCGGCGGCGCCGGGCTGCTGGTGGCCACCATGGACGGGATCGAGGACGGCCGGCTCGTCGCGCGCGAGCAGCCCGCCGACGGCATCACACTCGCGCCCAAGATCACCGTCGAGGACGCGGCCGTCGACTGGAACGCGCCCGCGCTCCGGGTGGACCGGCTGATCCGGGGCTGCACCCCGGCGCCCGGCGCCTGGACGCTGACCGGCGGCGAGCGCCTCAAGCTCGGCCCGGTCACCCTCGCGCCGGACCGGACCGACCTCGCGCCCGGCGAGTTGGGCGTCGCCAAGAACGCCGTCCACGTCGGCACCGGCAGCCACGCCGTACTGCTCGGCGAGGTGCAGCCGCAGGGCAAGAAGCGGATGGCCGCCGCCGACTGGGCGCGCGGCGTCCGCATCGCCTCGGGCAGCCGACTCGGCGCCTGAGCCCGTACCGCCCGCCTCGGTCACATCTGGGGCCGCGACCGGCCGGACGGCTGAATCCCGTACGCCCGCCCGTTCGGGCCGTCCGATGCGCGGGACGGCCCGAACGGGAGCGCCCGGCCCCCCGCCCCGGCTAGTCCTCGTCCGCCTCGATCGCCTGCGCCGGGCATCCGACGGCCGCCTCGCGGACGTCGGGCCAGGCATGCTCGGGCGGCCGCTCGTCCAGCAGTCGGACGATGCCGTCCTCGTCGCGCTGGTCGAAGACGTCCGGCGCGGTGAGGACGCACATGCCGGAGCCGCAGCACTTGTCGGTGTCGACCCGTACGCGCATGGCGCCTTCCTCTCCCTCGGGGGCGCCGTCGCGGTCCGTCGCCGCCGGGGGCGTCACCACGCCACCGGCAGTTCGTGCAGGCCGTAGACGGCCATCTCGGAACGGAAGCGGAGCTGCTCGAAGGGGACGGCCAGCCGCAGGCCGGGCAGCCGGTCAAGGACGGCGGGCAGCGCGATCCTCAGCTCCAGCCGGGCCAGGGGCTGGCCCAGGCATTGGTGGACACCGAAGCCGAAGGCGACATGGCGCCGCGCGCCCGGTCGCGCGAGGTCGAGCCGGTCGCCGTCCGGGAAGGCGTCCTCGTCCCGATTGCCGGCGCCCAGCATGCACAGCACCCCGTCGCCCGCCCGGATCGTGGTGCCGCCGATCTCGACGTCCTCGACGGCGATGCGGCCGAGACCGTTGTGCACGACGGTCAGATGGCGCAGCAGTTCCTCGACGGCGGTGTCGAGCGGACCGCTGTCACCCGCCTCGTCGCTCCGCATCGCCCGCCGCATCAGCGCGGCCTGCTCGGGCTCGCGCAGCAGGGCGAGTACCGACAGCGAGGTCATGTTGGCGGTGGTCTCGTGTCCCGCGACCAGCAGGAGCCGGCCCATCGACGCGATCTCGTCGTCGTCCAGGCCGCTGTGGGCGGCGAGGCGGCCGATGATGCTGTCGTCCGGGACGGACCGTTTGGCCCGCGCGAGCCCGACCAGATACGCGCGCAGCTCGTTCTGGGCCGCCGCGACCTCCCCGGGCGGAGCGTCGGTCCGCAGCATGACGCTGCTGCACCGCTGGAAGAAGGCGTGGTCGTCGTAGGGGACGCCCAGGATCAGGCAGATCACGACGGAGGGCAGCGGCAACGCGAAGTCGGCGACGAGGTCCGCGGTGCGGCCGGGGCGGGCGGTCAGCCGGGCGAGCAGGTCCTCGGTGACCTCGCGCACCGCCGGGCGGAGTTCGGCGACCTTGCGGATCATGAAGTCGGCGGTGAGCATGCGGCGCAGCCGGGCGTGGTCCGGATCGTCCATCCTGATGAAGGTGGGCCGTTCCGTGCCCAGCGCCCGCAGACCCGCCGAGAGGAAGGGGAATCCGGGCCGGGTGGCGTCGGCGCTGAAGCGGCGGTCCCGCAGCACGGTCCTGATGTCCGCGTGCCGGGTCACCATCCAGCACGCCGATCCGTCCCATAACCGGACACGGGCCGGGGCTTCGTCCGCGCGGGCCTGCTCGTACGCGGGAGGCGGCGCGAAGGGGCACGCCCCGCGCGGCGCGGGGACATCGAGGGAGACCGGTGGGCGGGCGGCAGTGGTCATGGCAGGGCTCCTGTCGGGTCGGCATGTCCGAGGCACCGGGGACGCCTGGGACGGGAGAGGTGATTGCCTCGTGCACTAAATGCCGTAGGCAACTAACTCTTCGTCGACGCTAGTTCGCGCTCCGCACTCTCCGACAGACCGATTCGCGCCGAATGGCCCGCACAGGTCCGGCCACCCGCCGACACGGTGCCGACGTGACGGCGTGTGCCGTACGACGCACGCCGGGGGCGGGCCGACTGTCCCCTGTCGGCCCGCCCCCGGCGGTGCTTCTTGTGCTCCCCGCGCTCCCTCGTGCGCCCGGTGTCTCCCGTGCGCCGCGCGGTCAGTCGTCGTCGCCGTCGCGGTGGAAGACGTCCTTCACCGCGTCCTTGGCCTTCTCCTTGGCCTCGCGCATATGGCCCTCGGCCTGGTCCCCGCGCCCTTCGGCCTGGAGGCGCTCGTTGCCCACGGTGTCGCCGACCTTCTCCTTGATCTTGCCCGCCGCCACGTCCGTCTTGGCTTCGGCCTTGTCGCTGCCGCTCATCGCTGGCCTCCTCACAGTGCCACCGGCTTTCGGTGACGTACGAGCAGGCGGACCGTCCCGCGCTCCCGCGCCGGTACCGGCCGGCGCCCGCTCGGTCTTCGCCTGCCCGGCTTCGCGCGGCCGATTCGTCCCCGTGCCCGCCGAATCGGAAGAGGCGCCCGGTCGCGCGGTGCGCCCGGGGCGTCAGTCCCGGCGGACGCGGTGCTCGATGCTGTCCAGCAGCGCCTCGACCTGGCGGTAGGTGTCCGAGCTGTAGACGCCGATGCTGCGCTCGGAGACCAGGGCGTCGCGCATGGCGTCGAGGTAGCGGTTCTGCACCGCGGTCATCTGGTCCAGGTGGTCGGCCGGGGGCCGGTCGCCGGTCCGGGTGGCGGCGATCAGGCCGGGCACCACGCGCTCCTTCATCAGCGTCGCCACCTCGGGATCGATCGGCTTTCCGTCGATCTTCTGCTCCTCCACCGGGCCGACCGCGTCGATCGCGGCGCCGCCGATCCTGCGCATCAGCGCGCCCGTGGCGTCCCGCTGGTCCTCGCGGCTCTCGCCCGGAAAGCGCATCGCGGCGATCAGCCCCGGCAGGGTGAGGCCGAAGAGCGCCAGCGTGATCAGCGCGACGAAGAAGGCCGCCAGGATCACCGTCGAGCGGTGCGGGGTGTCCACCGGGATGGTCTGCGCGGCGGCGACCGTCACGACGCCGCGCATCCCGGCCCAGGCGATCACCAGCAGCCCGCGCCGGGTCAGCGGCTCCCGCTTCTCGAACTCCACCTCGGCCCGGCCGCGGGCCAGCCGGCGCCGCGCCCACGCCAGGCGGTTCTCCTCCCGCTCGCCGGTCGGCTCCACCGTCTCCAGGTGCTGCTCGAAACGGTCGAGTTTGGCGCTGAACTCCTCGGTGCGCTCGCCGTGCCGTACGCGCCGCTGCCGGGCCGGCCACGCCAGGCCGAGGAAGCGCAGCGCGATCAGCAGGCCCACGACGATCAGCACGAGACCGGTCATCTCGCCGAGCGAGGTCTCCGAGCGCGCCGCGTCGACCAGTTCCGGGAGCTGGTAGCCCATCGCGAGGAAGACACCGCTCTCCAGCACGAAGCTGGCCGTGGCCCACGTCGTCACCTGCGTCTGGCGGTCCCGGGCGCTGAAGCGTTTGCTTCCCATGGTGCCGGTCACCAGGCCCGCGACGACCACCGCGAGCACACCGGAGGCGTCGATCTCCTCGGCCGGGAAGTAGGCGAGGAACGGCACGGCGAAGGAGATCGTCGTGTTGAGCACCGGATCGTCCAGCCGCTGCCGCAGCAGCACCGTGCCGAAGCCCACCACCAGGCCGGTCAGCAGCGCGCCCAGCACGGCCCAGCCGAAGTCCAGCACGGTGTGGACCGCGCTGAAGTGCGAGGTGGTGGCGAGTGCCGCCACCGCGGTCCGCAGCAGCACCAGCGCCGCCGCGTCGTTGACCAGACTCTCGCCCTCCAGCACCGACATCAGCCGGGGCGGCAGCCCGACCCGGTGCCCGATCGCGGTCGCGGCGACCGCGTCGGTGGGACTGACCACCGCGCCGAGCGCCGTGGCCAGCGCGAAGGAGATCCCGGGGAAGACGGCGTGCACGACCGCGCCGATCGCCAGTGCGGAGACGATCACCAGCACCACCGACAGCCAGGTGATCAGCGAGAGATTGCGCTTCACGTCGAGCACCGGCAACTGCACCGCCGACGCGTACAGCAGCGTCGGCAGCACCCCCGCCAGGACGAGTTCGGGCTCGATGTGCACGGTCGGGGTGCCGGGCAGCGCGCTCGCGCCGATGCCCAGTATCACCAGCAGCAGCGGGGTCGCGACGCCCGTGCGGCGGGCGAAGACCGACGCGCAGATCATGATCGCGAGGGCTGCCGCCGCGACGAGGAGGAATTGGTGGTCCACGCGCGCAGAGCCTATCCGCACCCGGTCCCGGCGGCCGGGAACGGGCGCCCCGCGCAAGGCCGTACGCTGGAGCGCGGACCGACCTTCGTAAAAATCGGAGCACCTTTACGTGAACGACCAGCAGCGCCGCCGTCCGCAGGGCCCGCCCGGCAAGCAGGGCACCACGGGCAAGCAGGGAGCCTCGGGCAAGCCGGGCAAGCCGTACCGGCGGCCGCAGCGCGACCCCGTCAGGATCCTGGCCTTCGAGGCGCTGCGGGCGGTGGGGGAGCGGGACGCGTACGCGAATCTGGTGCTGCCCGGCCTGCTGCGGGCGGCCGAGGCGGAGGCGGCGAAGAAGGGCCGGCAGTTCGACCGCAGGGACGCGGCGCTCGCCACCGAGCTGGTGTACGGGACGCTGCGCGGACAGGGCACGTACGACGCGGTGATCGCCGCGTGCGTGGACCGGCCGCTGCGCGAGGTCGACCCGCCGGTGCTCGACGTACTGGCGCTCGGAGCCCACCAGTTGCTCGGTACGCGCATCCCGACGCACGCGGCGGTGTCGTCCAGCGTGGAGCTGGCCCGGGTGGTGCTCGGCGACGGCCGCGCCAAATTCGTCAACGCGGTGCTGCGCAAGATCTCCGCGCACGACCTCGACACCTGGCTCGATCAGGTCGCCCCGCCCTACGACGAGGACCCCGAGGATCATCTGGCGGTGGTGCACTCGCACCCGCGCTGGATCGTCTCCGCGCTGTGGGACGCGCTCGGCGGCGGCCGGGCCGGGATCGAGGACCTGCTGACCGCCGACAACGAACGGCCCGAGGTGACGCTGGTCGCCCGCCCCGGCCGGTCCTCGGCACAGGAGTTGCGGGACTCGCTGCCTCCGGAGAGCACGGAGCCGGGCCGCTGGTCGCCGTACGCCGTACGGCTCGCCGAGGGCGGCGACCCGTCGGCGGTGGACGCCGTGCGCGAGGGCCGCGCCGGTGTGCAGGACGAGGGCAGCCAGTTGGTGGCCGCGGCGCTCGCCGCCGCGCCGCTCGACGGCCGCGACGAGCGCTGGCTCGACGCCTGCGCCGGCCCCGGCGGCAAGGCCGCGCTGCTCGCGGCGCTGGCGGCCGGGCGCGGCGCCGAACTGGTCGCCGCCGAGAAGCAGCCGCACCGGGCCCGGCTGGTGTCCCGCTCGCTGGCCGGCAACCCCGGCCCGTACCAGGTCGTCGTCGCCGACGGCACCCGCCCGGCCTGGCCCGAGGGCGCCTTCGACCGGGTACTGGTCGACGTGCCCTGCACCGGACTGGGCGCGCTGCGCCGCCGCCCCGAGGCCCGCTGGAGGCGCCGCGCCGAGGACGTGCCGGGCTTCGGGCCGCTGCAGCGCGGACTGCTCACCGAGGCGCTGCGCGCCGTACGGGTCGGCGGTGTCGTCGGCTACGCCACCTGCTCGCCGCACCTGGCCGAGACCCGCGCGGTCGTCGACGACGTGCTGCGCGACGACCGCGCCCCGGCCGCCGAGCGGCTCGACGTACGCCCGCTGCTGCCCGGTGTCCCGGCGCTCGGCGACGGCCCGGACATCCAGCTCTGGCCGCATCTGCACGGCACCGACGCGATGTACCTCGCGCTGCTGCGCCGTACGGCCTGAGGCACCGGACCGGGGACCACCGCCCGGCTACCGTCGCTCGGCCGGTTCCTCCCGGGACTCCGTCGCGGCGGCGGGCGGCCGGTGGCCCGGCGCGTCCAGCCTGCTCGGCCACCAGACCCGGTGGCCGAGGTCCAGGGTGATCGCGGAGACCAGCACCGAGCGGACGACGAAGGTGTCCAGCAGGACACCGAAGGCCACCGCGAAGCCGATCTCGGCGAAACCGACCACCGGCAGCGTGCCCAGCACCGCGAAGGTGCCCGCGAGCACCAGACCCGCCGAGGTGATGACGCCGCCGGTCGCCGCGAGGCCGGTACGGACGCCGTCGCGGGTGCCGAGGCGTACGGTCTCCTCGCGGATCCGGGTCATCAGGAAGATGTTGTAGTCGATGCCCAGCGCGACCAGGAACACGAAGACGAACAGCGGGAAGGCCGTGTCCTCGCCCGCGTAGTCGAAGACGTGCCGGAAGACCATCGAACTGACGCCGAGCGCGGCGGCGAAGGACAGCACCACCGTCGCCATCAGGATCAGCGGCGCCACCAGGGCGCGCAGCAACAGCGCCAGGATCAGCAGCACGACCAGCAGGATGAGCGGGATCAGCAGCTTGTTGTCGTGCGTGGCCGCTTTGTTGGTGTCCTTCTGCACGGCGGTGCCGCCGCCCACCAGGGCATCCGCGTCGGGGACTTGGTGCAGCGCCGTACGGGCCCGCTCGACGGTCCGCTGGGCGGCCTTGCTGTCGGCGGGATCGGTGAGCGTCGCCTCCAGATAGACCCGCCCGTTCTTCTGCGCGGCCACCCCCGGCGGGGTGCCCACCGATGCCGGCACGACACCCTCGACCCCCACCAGCGCCGTACGCACCGGACCGGCGGCGTCCGCGCGGGCGATCACCACCAGCGGCTGGCCGCCGCCGGCCGGGAAGTAGCGGGCCTGCACCTTCTGACCGGTCACCGAATCCGGGGTGTTGGTGAAGCTGTCCGCGCTCGACAGGCCGGTCGCCTTCAGCGAGGTCAGACCGAGGGCGAGCGCGCCGAGCACCAGCACCGTGGTGATCCACACCGACCGCGGCCGGCGGCCGACGGCGGTGCCGATCCGCGCCCACACCCCGCTCTTGGTCGGCTCCGCGGTGCCCACGTGCGGGATCGCGGGCCAGAACACCCAGCGGCCGAAGATCACCAGCAGCGCGGGGAACAGCGTCAGCATCGCCAGCAGCGCCACCGCCACACCGATCGCGGCGACCGGGCCGAGACCCGAGGTCGAGTTCATGTCGGCGGCCAGCAGGCACAGCATGCTCAGCGCCACCGTGGCGGCGCTGGCGATGATCGCCGGGCCCGCGCGGTGCAGCGCGAGCGCCATCGCCTCGTGCCGGTCCTCGTGATTGCGCAGCTCCTCGCGGTAGCGGGCGACCAGCAGCAGCGCGTAGTCCGTACCGGCGCCGAAGACCAGCACGGTCAGGATGCCCGCGCTCTGCGCGTTCACCACCAGACCGGCGTGCTTCGCGAGCAGATAGATCACCGCCTCGGCGCTGAACAGCGCGCCGACCACCGAGACCACCGGCAGGAACAGCAGGCTCAGGCTCCGGTAGGTGATCAGCAGGATCACGATGACGACGGCCAGCGCCGCGTACAGCAGGGTGCCGTCGATCCCGGCGAAGGCGTCGGCGGAGTCGGCGGAGAAACCGCCGGGTCCTGTGATGTGCACCTGGAGGCCGTCGGCGTTCCGCTCCGCGGTGTGCCGGATCTCCTTGACCGCGTCCGAGATCGCGGTCCAGCCGCTCGGGTCGATGGTGATCGGCACGATGAGCTGTGCGGCGCGCGGCGCGGACTTCCGGTCCAGCTGCGGGCCGACCGAGCGGGTGCCGACGATGCCGTGCGCGGTGAGCGTCCTGATCGACGCCGCGTCCTTGCCGATCTTCGTCACATCGGCGTCGGTCAGCCCGCCCGGCCGGGTGTACACGACGACCGCGGGCGCGCTCTCCGGTACGAACTCCTTCTGGAGGTCCAGCACTTGGGTGGACTCGGCGTTGCTCGGCAGCCAGCTCGCCGAGTCGTTCTTCTGCGCGTCGGTGAGCTTCTGGGCCAGCGGCGAGACCACCACCAGCACGACGACCCACAGGGCGAGCACGACCCATTTGCTGCGCCGCCCGCAGACCACCTGCGCCGTCCGTCCGGGTCCGTCCGCCATGAGAGCCGCCCCCAGCCTCGCTCGTGGTGTCCCCCTGCTCCCCGCCGCGCCGGTCCGGGGAGTGATCGGCACCAGCATGGCACTGACGTTCGCCGTACGCCCGCCGGATCGCCGTAGTGGCACGGGGGAAACACCGGGCCCCGGGATCTGGTTTGCTGGACCCATGAGCGTCCAGATCAACCCCAGCATTCTTTCCGCGGACTTCGCGCGGCTCGCCGAGGAGGCGAAGGCGGTCCAGGGTGCCGACTGGCTCCATGTCGACGTCATGGACAACCACTTCGTCCCCAACCTCACGCTGGGCGTTCCGGTCGTCGAGTCGCTCAGCAGGGCGACCGACACCCCGCTCGACTGCCACCTGATGATCGAGGCCCCCGACCGCTGGGCGCCTGCGTACGTGGAGGCCGGCGCGGGCTCGGTGACCTTCCATGTGGAGGCCGCGGCGGCCCCGGTCCGGCTGGCCAGGGAGATCCGGGCCAAGGGCGCGCGGGCGTCGATGGCGCTCAAGCCGGCCACCGCGATCGAGCCCTACGAGGACCTGCTGCCGGAACTCGACATGCTGCTGATCATGACGGTGGAGCCGGGCTTCGGCGGCCAGGCGTTCCTCGACATCATGCTGCCGAAGATCCGCCGCACCCGGCAGCTGATCGACCGGCACGGCCTCGACCTGTGGCTCCAGGTCGACGGCGGCGTCTCGGCCGAGACGATCGAGCGGTGCGCGGAGGCGGGCGCTGACGTCTTCGTCGCGGGCTCCGCGGTCTACGGCGCGGACGACCCCGCGATGGCGGTGCGGGCGCTGCGCGAGCAGGCCGCTGCGAAGGGCGTGGACCGCCCCCGGTGACGGTGGCGCCTACCAGGGGTTACCACGGGCGGAAGCATGGTCGCTACGCGCCCGTAACACAGCGCGATCTGCGAGGATGAGCGCGGAGCGGATCAGACGGGCAACGCGGATCAGATGGGCAACTGGGGAGAACCGACGTGAGCACAGGCCGCACACAGGTGCGCATGGGCCCCGGCGAGATGGTCCAGGCAGCGGCGATGGCACGTCGCTTCTACCTGGAGGGCAAGTCCAAAATCCAGATCGCCGAGGAATTCGGAGTCAGCCGCTTCAAGGTGGCCAGAGTCCTGGAGACCGCCCTCGAACGCGACCTGGTGAGAATCGAGATCCGCGTCCCCGCCGAACTGGACGCCGAACGCTCCGACGCCCTGCGCGCGCACTACGGACTGCGGCACGCGGTCGTCGTCGAGACCCCGCCCGACCAGGCGGACGCGCCCGACCCGGAGAATCTCGGCGCGGTCGCCGCCGGACTGCTCGGCGAACTGGTGGACGACGGCGACGTCCTGGGCCTGGCCTGGGGCCGCTCCATCATCACCATGGCCAACGCGCTGGAACGCCTGGCGCCCTGCACGGTCGTCCAGCTCACCGGCGTGTACGACGTGGGCACCACGGAACGCGGCTCGGTCGAGGCGGTCCGCACCGCGGCCGCCGTCTCCGGCGGCGAGGCGCACCCGCTGTACGCGCCGATGGTGCTCGCCGACCCCGCGACGGCCGCAGCGCTGCGCGCGCAGAGCGGGATCGCCGCCGCCATGGGCTACTTCGAGAAGGTCACCGTCGCCGTGGTCTCCATCGGCTCCTGGGAAGCGGGCATCTCGACCGTGCACGACGCGCTCACCGACAAGGAGCGCGAGCATTACGTGGGCCTCGGTGTCGCGGCCGAGATGTCCTCGCACCTGTTCGACGCGCAGGGCCGCCGGGTCGGCCGCGACCTCGGCGAGCGCTGCATCACCATCGAGGCGGACCGGCTGCGGCGCATCCCCGAGGTACTGGCCATCGCCGGCGGCCGGCGCAAGGCGGGCGCCATCGACGCGGTGCTCCGCTCGGGGCTGGTCACCAGCCTGGTGACGGACACCGCGGCGGCCGAGCAACTGCTCTCCTCGACCGCCCCCGCGCCGCGGCCCGCGCTGGACCGGGCGGACCCGGACGAGTAGCCGCTGGGCGGACCGGGAGAAGTAGCGCCGGTGCCGTACACGGCACGGAGTGCCGTTCCACGTCGCCGATGATCATGTGTGGCAGCATCGGCGGCATGCTGCGGACCCTTCCGCGCGCGGCCGCCGCCGTGCTCGCCACCTGCCTGCTCGCCCTGTTCTGCGCGCTCCTCGGCGGCTGCGCGGACTCCTCGGCGAGCCCGGCCGCCGCGCACTCGACCGGGCACTCTTCCGGGCACTCGTCCGGTTCTTCGGCCACCGCGAGCGCCCCGGCGTGGGCGGACGGCCATCGCACGGTGCGCGCCGCCGACCTGCCCGCGCAGGCCCGCGACACCCTCGCGCTGATCGACCGCGGCGGTCCTTACCCGTACCGCAGGGACGGCATCGTCTTCGGCAATCTGGAGAAGGAACTGCCCTCCCATCCGCGCGGCTACTACCACGAGTACACCGTGCCCACCCCGGGCTCCCGGGACCGCGGCGCGCGGCGGATCGTCACCGGCCGCAATGACGAACTCTTCTACACCGACGACCACTACCAGAGCTTCGAGGCGGTGCTCCGATGACGACGGCCCCGGACGGCACGCTCGTCCTCGACCTGACCGGTGTCGGCGACCGCCAGACCTTCATGGACCGTTGCACCGAGCGGCTGCACCTGCCGGACTGGTTCGGCCGCAACTGGGACGCGCTCGCCGACTGCCTCACCGACCTGTCCTGGTGGCCGACCGGGCCCGCGGGACGCGAGCTGCGGGTGACGGGGTGGCAGGAGTACGCGGCGGCCAAGCCGCGCGAGTGGCGGATCGTGAAGGACGTACTGCGCGACGCCGAGACCTTCTGGCGGGACACGGACACCGAGCTGCGGGTGCTGGTGGTGGACGCCGGCCCGGCGGAGCCGGGCTTGGAGGAAGCGGGCTTGGAGGAAGACACGAACGACGGCCCGGAAGACCGGGACGTTCGTCCGTAGGCGCGGCGGGCGTCCGCATGCAAATATGAAGTACGTGCGTTTCCTCAACGATATTCAGCCCCCGTACGACCTGACGTACGACGACGTCTTCATGGTGCCGAGCCGCAGCGCGGTCGGTTCCCGCCAGGGTGTGGACCTCAGGTCCCCGGACGGTACGGGCACCACCATCCCGCTCGTCGTGGCGAACATGACGGCCATCGCGGGCCGCCGGATGGCCGAGACCGTGGCCCGCCGCGGCGGCCTGGTCGTCATCCCGCAGGACATCCCGATCGACGTGGTCACCGATGTGGTCCGCTACGTCAAGCAGCGCCATCTGGTGCTGGACACCCCCATCACGCTCGCGCCCTCGCAGACCGTCGCCGACGCGCTGTCGCTGCTGCCCAAGCGGGCGCACGGCGCGGGTGTCGTGGTCGCCGACGGGCGGCCGGTCGGCGTGGTCACCGAGTCCGACCTGACCGGGGTGGACCGCTTCACGCAGCTGTCCGAGGTCATGTCCAGGGACCTGCTGCTGCTCGCCGAGGACATCGACCCGCGCGAGGCGTTCAACCGTCTCGAGGACGCGCACCGCAAGCTCGCGCCGGCCGTGGACGCCGACGGACGGCTGGTCGGCATCCTCACCCGCAAGGCCGCGCTGCGCGCCACGCTGTACGAGCCCGCCGTGGACGCCGACGGGCGGCTGCGGATCGCCGCGGCCGTGGGCATCAACGGCGACGTCGCGGGCAAGGCCAAGCAGCTGCTCGACGCCGGTGTGGACACCCTGGTGGTGGACACCGCGCACGGCCACCAGGAGTCGATGCTCGCCGCGGTGCGCGCCGTGCGCGCCCTCGACCCGCGGGTGCCGATCGTGGCGGGCAACATCGTGGCCGCCGAGGGCGTCCGCGACCTCATCGAGGCGGGCGCCGACATCATCAAGGTCGGTGTCGGACCCGGCGCCATGTGCACCACGCGGATGATGACCGGCGTCGGCCGGCCGCAGTTCTCCGCCGTCCTGGAATGCGCCGCCGAGGCCCGCAAGCACGGCAAGCACGTCTGGGCCGACGGCGGTGTCCGGCACCCGCGCGACGTCGCCATGGCGCTGGCCGCCGGGGCGTCCAACGTCATGATCGGCTCCTGGTTCGCCGGTACGTACGAGTCGCCCGGCGACCTCCAGCAGGCCGCCGACGGGCGGCTGTACAAGGAGTCCTTCGGCATGGCGTCCGCGCGCGCGGTCCGCAACCGCACCAGCGAGGAATCGGCGTACGACAGGGCCCGCAAGGCGCTGTTCGAGGAGGGCATCTCGACCTCCCGGATGTTCCTCGACCCGGCGCGGCCCGGTGTGGAGGACCTGATCGACTCCGTCATCGCCGGTGTCCGCAGCTCCTGCACCTACGCCGGCGCGGGCTCGCTCGCCGAATTCGCCGAGAAGGCGATCGTCGGCATCCAGAGCGCGGCGGGCTACGCCGAGGGCAAGCCGGTCCACTCCAGCTGGGGATGATCGGTGCCGGTGCCGGTGCGTGAGGGGGGCGGTGCCGTCGCCGCCGCCTGAGGGTGTCCCCGGGAGTACCCGGAACAGCGGGGTCTGGTCCGGCCCGGGGGCGCGCGCGACGGTGGAGCCATGACACGCACCGCCACGAACACACCTGTCAGCACTCCCTTCGGCTTCGCCTCGACCGCCGCCGAGGTCGTCCGCGGCGTCGACCTCACCGGGCGGCGGGCCGTCGTCACCGGCGGCGCCTCGGGGATCGGGGTCGAGACCGCGCGGGCCCTGGCCGGCGCCGGGGCCGAGGTCACGCTCGCCGTACGTGACACCGCCGCCGGCGAGAAGGCCGCCGCCGACATCACCGCCGGCGCCGGCGCCGCCTCCGTACGCGTCGCCCGCCTCGACCTGACCGACCGCGCGTCGGTCGCGGATTTCGCCGCGCGCTGGGACGGTCCGCTGCACATCCTGGTCAACAACGCCGGGGTGATGGCCACGCCCGAGCAGCACACCCCCGAGGGCTGGGAGTGGCAGTTCGCCACCAACCACCTCGGCCACTTCGCGCTGACGACGGCGCTGCACGGCGCCCTGGCCGCCGCGCGCGGCGCCCGGATCGTCGCCGTCAGCTCCAGCGCCAATCTGCTGTCGCCCGTCGTCCTGGACGACCCGCACTTCCACATCCGCCCCTACGACCCGGCGCTCGCCTACGGGCAGTCCAAGACCGCCAATGTGCTGTTCGCGGTGGGTGCCACGGCCCGCTGGGCGGCCGACGACATCACTGCCAACGCCCTCAATCCGGGCGCCATCGCGACCAACCTCCAGCGGCACGTCGGCGGCAGGCTGCTCACCCCGCCGGAGCGGCGCAAGACCGCCGAACAGGGCGCGGCCACCTCCGTCCTGCTCGCCGCCTCACCACTGCTCGACGGCGTCGGCGGCCGGTACTTCGAGGACTGCGCGCAGGCGCCGGTGGTCGTACGGCGCGCGCCCGGCGACTTCACCGGTGTCGCGGCCTACGCGCTCGACCCGGACGGCGCCGACCGGCTCTGGGAGGCGTCGCTGCGGATGCTGGCCGCCGAAGAGTGAGCCGGCGCCGCGGGCGGTGCCCCGCGGGCGGACCGGCCCCGCGGCGCCGCGTGCCGGAGATGTCTCTATCCTGCGAGTTGTGAAGCTGCTCAGCGATCTCGACGAACGCATCGTGCACGCCCTCGCCGAGGACGCCCGCCGGTCCTACGCGGACATCGGCGCCCAGGTCGGGCTGTCGGCGCCCGCGGTGAAGCGCCGGGTGGACCGGCTGCTCGCCGAGGGCGCGATCACCGGTTTCACCGTACGGGTGGACCCGGCGGCGCTCGGCTGGCAGACCGAGGCGTTCGTCGAGCTGTACTGCCGTCACAACACCTCGCCCGCCGACATCAGGCGGGGTCTGGCGCACTATCCGGAGGTGGCGTCCGCCTCCACGGTGACCGGGGACGCGGACGCGGTGGTCCAGGTCTTCGCCGCGGACGTACGGCATTTCGAACGGGTTCTGGAGCGGATCGCGGGGGAGCCGTTCGTGACCCGGACGAAGTCGGTCCTGGTGCTGTCGCCGCTGGTCAGGCGGTACGGGGCGGGCAGCCCCGAGTAGTTGAAGCATGTCCGATTCATGGGGAAATTCGAGATTTAAGGTAATAAGTGCGCCATGTGAGGTTTTGCGGAGTCCTCTCGGGCAAGGGGTCAGGTGACCGTTCGTAGATCACGGCGGCCCCGAGGAGGCGAGCATGATCACGCGCGAACAGATACCCCAAGTGATGGGACATCCGGTCCTCGATGCCGAGGGCAAGAAGGTCGGCGACGCCAAGCACATGTACCTGGACGACGGTACGGGAGCCCCGGAGTGGGTCACGGTGAAGACCGGATTCTTCGGGAGCAACGAGACGTTCGTGCCGATCGGTTCGGCGCGGCTGGTCGAGGATCACCTGGAGGTCCCGTACCCCAAGGAGAAGATCAAGGGCGCCCCGAATGTGGACGTCGACTCGGGTGGGCATCTGTCGGCCGCGGAGGAGGAGCACCTCTACCGCTACTACGGCATCGAGCGCCGCGGTGGCGCGGCAGCGGGGACGCAGACACAGACACAGGACAAGGCGGCGGCGGCCGGAGCGGCCGGGGCCGCGGGCGCGGCCGGCGCGGCGGGGGCCGACGGCGGGCGCAGGGGCAGGCACGCCGCCGCCACCCAGTCCAGCGGTGACATCGGCATCGACATCGGCAGGGGCGCCGGAGCGGGCGCCGCGGGCACGACGGGAGCGGCAGCCATGGCCGGAAGCGACGACAAGGCCACGCGGGGCACCCAGACCGAGATCGGGGCCGGCGGGGGCAAGGCCGAGGGCGCGGCCTTCGCGGCCGGACGCACCGGACCGGCCGAGGCGCGCGGCGGCGGCGTCGAGGACACGGCCGAGGCCATGACCCGCTCCGAGGAGGAGATGCACGTCAAGGTCGAGCGGCACGCCACCGGCAAGGCCCGGCTGCACAAGGTCGTCGAGGTCGAAGAGGTCGAGCAGACCGTGCCGATCCGCCACGAGGAGGTCCGCGTCGAACGCGTGCCGATCACCGACGCCGACCGCGCGGCGATGCGTACGGGAGCCGAGATCTCCGAGGCCGACCAGTACGTGACGCTGCACGAGGAGAGCCCCGTGGTGGAGACCGAGGTCGTCGCCAAGGAGCGGGTGCGGCTGCGCGTCGAGGAGCACACCGAGCAGAAGAAGGTGCACGGCCGGGTCCGCAAGGAGCGCATCGAGACCGAGATGGAGCAGGCCAAGGACACGGACGGGATGACCGGCCGCGAGGGGGACCGCCGGCGGTGACCGCGGCCGTCGTGGCATGAACCCGGACCGACCGCCCGGCCCCCGCCAAGGGGACCGGGCGGCGGCCTGTCCGCGGGCCGCCCCTCATTCCTGCCGTGCCCGTCGCCCGTCGCCGTCCCGCAGCGCCGACGCGCAACGAATCGCCGGGACAGCCGCATAAGACGCAACGAATCGCACCGGACGCCGCAATGATCACGTCTTGTCGCCGGAGGACCGGCCGATCTACCGTCGAGGAGGCCGGCCGCTGTGCCGACGACCGAACCGGCGACTGAACCGGTGACACCCCTCCCACCAGGTGAAAGAGGCCCCATGCGGATCGCGCTCGCGCAGATGGGCGGCGTGCCCGCAAGCGCGGAAGCCGGCCTCGACGCCCTGGAGCGGGCCGCCGCCGACGCCTCCCGGCAGGGCGCCCGCCTGCTGATCACCCCCGAACTCTCGCTGACCGGCTACGCCGTCGGCGACCGGACGGCCGCACTCGCCGAACCCGCCGACGGCCCCGCCGCCCGCCGTGTCGCCGGGATCGCCGCCCGGTACGGCATCGCCGTCGTCCACGGCTACCCCGAGCGGGCCGGCGACACCGTCCACAACGCGGTCCGGCTGACCGGCCCGGACGGCGCCGCGCTCGCCGACTACCGCAAGACCCACCTCTTCGGCGACTTCGAACGCGCCGCCTTCGCCCCCGGCGACATCCCCGTCGTGCAGGCCGACCTCGACGGCCTCCGGATCGGCCTGCTGATCTGCTACGACGTCGAATTCCCGGAAGCGGTACGGGCGCACGCGCTGGCCGGCACCCAGCTGCTTGCCGTGCCCACCGCGCTGATGCGGCCGTACGAATTCGTCGCCCAGACCCTCGTCCCGGCCCGTGCGTACGAGAGCCAGGTGCATCTGGCCTACGTCAACCGTCACGGCGCCGAGGGCGAGTACCACTTCGCGGGGCTCAGCTGTCTGGCCGGGCCCGACGGGGCCGTACGGGCGCGGGCCGGGACCGGTGAGGAGCTGCTGTTCGCCGACGTGGAACCGGCGCTGATCGCCGCGGCCCGGGCGGAGACGCCGTATCTGACCGACCGGCGCCCGGAGCTGTACCGCTCGCTCGTCCGAACCGTAACCCCGTACTGGAGAGCCACCCCATGACGTCCGTGCCCACCGCCGTCCACGACGAGCAGCACGCGCAGGCCCAGGCGCAGCCGCCCATCACCATGTTCGGGCCGGACTTCCCCTACGCCTACGACGACTTCCTGGCCCACCCCGCCGGCCTCGGCGCGATACCGGCGACCGAGCACGGCACCGAGGTCGCGGTCATCGGCGGTGGCCTGTCCGGCATCGTCACCGCGTACGAGCTGATGAAGATGGGCCTGAAGCCCGTGGTGTACGAGGCCGACCGGATCGGCGGCCGGCTGCGTACGGTCGGCTTCGACGGCTGCGACCCCGCACTCACCGCCGAACTGGGCGCGATGCGCTTCCCGCCGTCCTCCACCGCCTTCCAGCACTACGTGGACCTCGTCGGCCTGGAGACCCGGCCGTTCCCCAACCCGCTGGCGCCCGGCACCCCGTCGACCGTCGTCGACCTCAAGGGCGAGACGCACTACGCCACTTCGGTGGACGACCTGCCGGAGATCTACCACCAGGTGATGCACGCCTGGAACGCCTGCCTGGAGGACGGCGCCGACTTCTCCGCGATGCAGCGGGCGCTGCGCGAGCGCGACATCCCCGCCATCCGGGCCATCTGGTCCGCGCTGGTCGAGAAGCTCGACAACCAGACCTTCTATGGCTTCCTGTGCGACTCCCCGGCCTTCCGGTCCTTCCGGCACCGGGAGATCTTCGGCCAGGTCGGCTTCGGCACCGGCGGCTGGGACACCGACTTCCCCAACTCCATCCTGGAGATCCTGCGGGTCGTCTACACCGGCGCGGACGACGACCACCGCGGCATCGTCGGCGGCTCGCAGCAACTGCCGCTGCGGCTGTGGGAACGCGAGCCGGACAAGACCGTGCACTGGCCGCGCGGCACCTCTCTGCGCTCGCTGCACGAAGCGCGCGGCGGCGAGCCGCGCCCGGCCGTCACCGGGCTGCACCGCACCGCCGGCAACCGGATCACCGTCACCGACGTCTCCGGCGACATCCGTACGTACCGCGCCGCCGTCTTCACCGCCCAGAGCTGGCTGCTGCTGTCGAAGATCGCCTGCGACGACGCGCTCTTCCCGATCGACCACTGGACGGCGATGGAGCGGACCCACTACATGGAGTCCAGCAAGCTCTTCGTGCCCGTGGACCGGCCCTTCTGGCTGGACAAGGACCCGCGCACCGGCCGCGACACGATGTCGATGACGCTCACCGACCGGATGACCCGCGGCACCTACCTGCTGGACGACGGCCCCGACCGGCCCGCCGCGATCTGCCTGTCGTACACCTGGTGCGACGACAGCCTCAAATGGCTGCCGCTGAGCGCCCACGAGCGGATGGAGGTCATGCTGAAGTCGCTCGGCGAGATCTATCCGGGTGTCGACATCAGGAAGCACATCATCGGCAATCCGGTGACGGTGTCCTGGGAGAACGAGCCCTGGTTCATGGGCGCCTTCAAGGCCAATCTGCCCGGCCACTACCGCTACCAGCGGCGGCTGTTCACCCACTTCATGCAGGACCGGCTGCCCGCCGACAAGCGCGGCCTGTTCCTGGCGGGCGACGACATCTCCTGGACCGCGGGCTGGGCCGAGGGCGCCGTGCAGACCGCGCTGAACGCGGTGTGGGGCGTCATGCGGCACTTCGGCGGCGCCACCGACCCGCTCAATCCAGGCCCCGGCGACCGCTACGACGAGATCGCGCCCGTATTGCTGCCGGAGGACTGACACCCCGGCCTTTCCGTCACCCGCCTTTTCGGTGTCGGCCTTTCCGGCACCGGCCTTTCCGGCACCGGCCTTTCCGGCACCGGGCTTTCCGGCACCGGCCTTCCCAGTGCCGGCCGGCGGCGGCGCACCGGAGTGAGCAGGAAGCGGCCGATCAGGCCGACGCCCGCGTCCAGCCGGACCACGCACTCGGCGTAGGCGTCGTCCGCGCCGCGCAGCGCCCACAGCAGACGGGCCGCCGCCCAGGCCGCGTCCCGCGCCCGGTCCAGACTCCACGAGCCGACGATGTGCGTCAGCGGATCGGCGAGGTCCAGCAGGTCGGGGCCCGGCATCAGGGCCTCGCGCACCCGCATCTCGATATCGGTCAGGATCTCCCCGACACGGTCGAAGTCGGCCGCGAGCGCGGCCGGTTCCGCGCCCGTGGCCCGGGCGGTGTCGACCACGGCAAGCGCCAGGTCGTGGCCGACATGGGCGTTGATCCCGGCGAGCGCGAACTGCACCGGATGGATGTCGCGATGGGCGCGCATCCGCAGCAGCGGACGCCAGCAGGCCGGGACCTCGCGGCCCCGCGCGTCGTCCTCCACGGCGGCCAGATAGCGGCCCGCGAACCGCACCGCCAGCTCCGCCGCCATCGCACTGTCCGCGAAGCCCCCGGCCGCCAGCCGGCCCGCCACCTCGCCGGTGACCTCCACGTACACCGAGGTGAACACCGCCACCCCGTCACCGGGCGGCAGCCCGGCGGTCAGGCGCCGCATGCGGTCCGCGACGGCGCCCACGGCCGCTGTGCCCGCTCCTGCTGAGTCCATCCGCCCAGCGTCCTCCCGTGCTCCGGCGGCCGGCCCGCGGCGCGCGGGCACGGCCACCCGTACGAGGCCGGCGGGCGGCAGGGGAGCGGCCGGTACGGATCGGTGGGGGAGCGGCCGGTGCGGGACGGGCGATACGAGTTGGTCGATACGGGGAGCGGCACCGCCTGGATAGCGGCGCCCCGCCGACGCATGCTGGAGAGGTGAACCGACCCGAACTGGCCGCCTTCCTGCGCCGCGGCCGTGCCCGCCTCACCCCCGCCGACGTGGGCCTCGCCGAGGGCGCCAGGCGCCGCACCCCGGGCCTGCGCCGCGAGGAGGTCGCCCGGCTCGCCGGGATGTCGGCGGACTACTACGCGCGTCTCGAACAGGGCCGTGCGCCGCGGCCGTCGCGGCACATGCTCGCCGCGCTGGCCCGCGCGCTGCGGCTGCCCGCCGCGGACCGGGACCGGCTGTTCCTGCTGTCCGGCGAGGAGCCACCGCGCGAGCACCGGGACTCCGGTCACATCCGGCCTGGGCTGCTGCTGGTCCTGGACCGGCTGCACGACACACCCGCCCAAGTGGTCGACGACCTCGGCGGCGTCCTCGCCCGCAACACGATGGCCGACGCGCTGCTCGGCGACCTGTCCGGACTGCCGCCCGCGCGGCGCAACGTACTGCGGCTGCTGTTCACCGACGACGCGACGCGCGCGCTGTTCCCCGCGCGGGACCGGGAGCGGCTGGCGCGCGGCCATGTCGCCCGGCTGCGCGCCGCGCTCGCGGACCGGCCCGACGACCCGCGCCCCGCCGCGCTCGCCGCCGAAATGCGGGCGGCGGACGCGCTGTTCACCCGGCTGTGGGACGAGGCCGGCAGCGCCGAGCAAGGACCCGACGCCGTACGCGTCCTGCACCCGGTGGTCGGCGAACTGGCCCTGGACCGCGAGGAACTCTCCGGCGCCGGGCACGACCAGCGGCTGATCGTGTACAGCGCGCCGCCGGGCGGCGACGCGTACGAACGACTGCGGCTGCTGCGCGTGGTGGGCCTCCAGGACCTCACCACGGCCTGACGGCGGCCCCGGAGCGGGGCCGCGTTGGGCGCCCCGGAAAACGTGACCGTCACGCGTCAACTCCCGTCGTACATACGGGCGATGGCGGCTACGCAAGGGCATGGCGGCGCGCCTGTGCCATGGCGTATTCCCGCGGCATCATTTGCCTCTCAGCCGGCCCAACCGATGGTCAAGGCCCGCTAACGTGAAGACACGGTCCGGCGGGCACGAATCCCCCGTGCGTGCCCGCCGGATCATCGTGCGCCGAGGAGCCCGACGGTCCGCCCGGACCGTTCCGCCGCTCCCGTTCCGCGCCTCCCGGTTCGCGTGTCAGTCGGCGGTGACATCCGCGGTCGCGGCAGGGACACCCCGCGCGGCGCCCTGCGCACCGGCCACTTCGCCGCCGCCCGCGACCGGCCGCGGGCGTACGACACCGGCGCCGAGCACCAGCCCCAGGGTGAGCACGGTGACCAGGGCGAAGGACACGGTCAGCGAACTGGCGCCCGCGATACCGCCGATCGCCGCCGGTGCCACCAGCCCCGAGGTGTACGTGACGGTGGCGACGCCCGCGATCGCCTGGCTCGGATTGGGGCCGCTCCGCCCGGCCGCGGCGAAGCACAGCGGCACCACCACGGATATCCCGATGCCCAGCAGCGCGAACCCCGCGATGGCCGGGGCGGGCGCGTGCGAGAGCACCACCAGCAGCCCGCCGCAGGTGGCCAGCACCCCGCCGGAGCGCAGCGTGGTCACCGCGCCGAGCCGCCGCACCGCGAGGTCGCCGAGCAGCCGGGCGGTCGCCATCGTGCAGGAGAACGCGGTGTACGCCACCGCCGCCACGCCCGGCGAGGCTCCGGCCACATCCCGCAGATAGACCGCGCACCAGTCGGAACTGCCGCCCTCGGCGAACACCCCGCAGAACCCGATCGCCCCGATCACCAGCGCGGCGCGCGGCGGCAGCGCGAACCGCGGCGGCGCGTCCTCACCCGCCTCGGGGTGGACGTCCGGCACCCAGGCGCAGACCACATAACTCGCCACCAGCAGCAGCGCCGCCATCGCACCCAGGTGGATCCGGCCGTCGAGGCCCGCGTGCGCCGCCGGCACACCGATCGCCGCGCCGATCAGGGTGCCGACGCTCCACATGCCGTGCAGCCCCGACATGATCGACTTGCCCTTGCGCTGCTCCACCTCGATGCCGAGGGCGTTCATCACCACGTCCGCCATGCCGGCACTGGCGCCGAAGGCGAGCAGCGTCAGGCACAGCCACGGCAGTCCGGGGGCCAGCGCGGGCAGCGCCAGCACCGCCGTCCACAGACCGAGCAGCACGCGCAGCGCGGTGCGCGAGCCGAGCCGGTGCATCAGCCGGCCCGCGAGCGGCATCATCAGCGACGAGCCGATGGCCGGGCAGGCCAGCGCCAGGCCGAGCGCGCCGGGGCCGAGATCCAGATGGTCCTTGATCCAGGGGATACGGGTGGCGAAGGTGCCGCTGGCCGCGCCGTGCACGGCGAAGGCGACGGCGATCGCCAGATGGGCCCTGCGGACCCGCCGCGCCCGGTCGCCCCCCGAGGAAGCCGCCTCCCCGGCGGCAGCGCTCTTCATGGCGCGTAAACTATCAGTAAGGCTCCCTGAAAGTTAAGGGGTTATCCGGCGGCCCGCCCCCGGCCCGCCCGGAGCGGGCGCCGCCCCGGACGCGCCCGACCACGCCGAGGCCGTACGGCGTACGGGCCCGCCGGCCCGGTCTGGAAGGATCCACCGCATGACCGTCACCCGCGCGCTCCCGGGCCGCAACGCGTCACCGCGCACCGCACGCGCCATCAACGACCGGCTCGCCCTGCGCCTGCTCCAGCAGGAAGGGCCGCTCACCGCAGGGCAGTTGAAGGAACTCACCGGGATGTCCCGGCCGAGCGTCGCCGATCTCGTCGAACGGCTCCAGGACTCCGGGCTGATCGAGGTGGTCGGCGAGGCGGGCGAGGCCAGACGCGGGCCCAACGCCCGGGTGTACGGCATCGTCGCCGACCGCGCGTACGTCGCCGGGCTCGATATCCGCATCGAGCGCATCGCGGTGGAGATCGCCGACCTGCTCGGCCGTACCGTCGCCCGTGCCGAACTGCCGGTGCCGGACGGCGCCGACCCGGCGCGGATCGTCGAGGACGGCCTGGAACTGCTGCGCGGCGCCGTCCGCGGCGCGGGCGCCACGGCGCTGCACACCGTGGCCGTCGGCGCGCCCGGACTCGTCGATCCCGGCACCGGGCGGCTGCGCGCCTCCGACGCGCTGCCCGCCTGGCACGGCCACCTCGTCGACGAGGTGCGCTCCCGGCTCGCGGTGCCCGTCCTGCTGGAGAACGAGGTCAATCTCGCCGCGGTCGCCGAGCAGCGGGTCGGGGCCGCACGGCACGACGACACCTTCGTGCTGCTCTGGATCGGGGGCGGGGTCGGCGCCGCCGTGGTGCTCGACGGCCGCCTGCGGCGCGGGGCCTCCGGCGGTGCGGGCGAGGTCGGCTTCCTGCCGCGGCTCGGCACGCCTGAGCTGCCGACCGCCACCGACTGCGACAACGGATACCACGGGCTGGTCGGCAGCCGCGCGCTGTGCGTGCTCGCGCGCGAGCACGGGGTCGCTTTCGACGGGGGTGACGACGCCGACGGCGCCGCCGCCGCGGTGCGGGCCGCGCTCGCCGCCGGGGCGGACGGTTTTCTCGCCGAACTGGCCACCCGGATCGCGGCCGGGGCCGCCGCGATCTGCGCCGTGCTCGATCCCGGGCAGATCGTGCTCGCCGGGGAGGTCGGGCGGGCCGGGGGCGCGGCCCTCGCCGAGCTCGTCGCCGAGCGGCTCGGGCGGATCTCGCCGCTGCCGACCCTGGTACGGGCCAGCGCCGTCCCCGGCGGCGCGGTCCTGCGCGGCGCCGTCCTCACGGCGACGGACGCCGCCCAGGACGCGGTGTTCGCTCCCGCGGGGTGACCCCGGCGCCCCGCGCCTGCGGCGCGGGTTTTTTTCCACCCGCACCACCCGTGCGAGTTTGATTCCGGGTGCGGGCCTCCTCGTGGGTGTGCCGCGCCGTCGGCGGCCGTCCCTCCGACACCGGCGGGGCAAACCGCGCTCCGGTGTGAGGCAGCGCACAGAAGTGGCCTGGAACCGCCGGGTGCGGGCGTGGCACACTTGACCTCGTACCAGTGACGTTTGCGCACTCCGGGGTCGGTGTAATTCCGAACCGGCGGTTACAGTCCGCGACCCGTCCGCAGCCAGCGGCCGGTTGACCAGGTGAAATTCCTGGACCGACGGTGAAAGTCCGGATGGGAGGCAGTGCGCGGCGGGCGTTCACTCGGGTACGCCGCCGTCAGCGGCCGTGCGCACTCCGCGCGCGAGGTCCGCGAACCGGTCACCGGCGTACACGACTGTGCGGCTTTCCCGCTCTGCATCCCACGCCCCGGAGTCCGTGCCCGAAGAGGCAGGAGGACCCGGTGGCCACCGCCACGGAAACCGACGCGATGCGACGCGCTGTCGCGCTGTCCGGCCGTGCCCTCGGCGACACCGCCCCCAATCCGGTCGTCGGCTGTGTGATCCTCGATGCCGAAGGCGTCCGCGTCGGCGAGGGCTGGCACCAGCGGGCCGGCGGCCCGCACGCCGAGGTGCACGCGCTCTTCGCCGCCGGGGAGCGGGCCAGGGGCGGCACCGCCCTGGTGACGCTGGAGCCCTGCAACCACACCGGCAGGACCGGCCCCTGCGCCCAGGCACTGATCGAGGCCGGAATCGCCCGCGTCGTCTACGCCGTCGCCGACCCCAACCCGTCCGCCTCCGGCGGCGCCGCCACGCTGCGCGCCGCGGGCGTCGACGTCGAGGGCGGCCTGCTGCGGGCCGAGGCCGAGGCCGTGAACATCGCCTGGCTCACCTCCGTACGCCTCGGCCGCCCGTATGTGCGCTGGAAGTACGCCGCCACCCTGGACGGCCGGATCGCCGCCGCCGACGGCACCAGCCGCTGGATCAGCTCCGCCGACTCCCGCGCCGATGTGCACCGGCTGCGCGCGGAGTCCGACGCGGTCGTGGTCGGCTCCGGCACCCTGCGGGCCGACGACCCGCACCTGGCGGTCCGCGGCATCGACGGGGTCACCCAGCCGCTGCGCGTCGTGGTCGACACCCATGCCCGCACCACCGTGGACGCCCGCGTCCTGGACGACGCGGCGCCGACCCTGATCGCCGTCGGCAAGGACGCCGACACCGCGCACCTGCCGGACGTCGATGTCGTACGGCTGCCGTACGCGACGGGCGGTCCGGACACCGACGGCCGGCGCGAGCGCGCCGGACTCGACGTGACCGCGCTGCTCGCCGAACTGCACGGCCGCGGGGTGCGCTCGGTCCTGCTGGAGGGCGGGCCGACGCTGGCCGGGGCCTTCGTCGCCGCCGGAGCCGTCGACACCGTCACCGCCTACCTCGCCCCCGTCCTTCTCGGCGCCGGCCCCCACGCACTGGCCGACGCCGGAATCAGCACCCTCGCGCAGGCGTTGCGGCTCGACGTGACCGACGTCGCCCGCCTCGGGCCCGACCTGCGCGTCACCGCCGTACCCGCCGTCCCCCACCCCACGCAGGAGAGCTGAAGTGTTCACCGGAATCGTCGAAGAACTGGGTGAGATCACCGGCGTCGAGGACCAGGGCGACGCCAGCCGCTTCCGGGTCCGCGGGCCCGTGGTGACCGAGGGCGCCAAGCACGGCGACTCGATCGCCGTCAACGGTGTCTGCCTGACGGTGGTGGAATTCGGCGACGGCGAGTTCACCGCCGATGTGATGGCCGAGACGCTCAACCGCTCCAGCCTCGGCGCCCTCGGTCCCGGCTCGCGGGTCAACCTGGAGCGCCCGATGGCGCTCGGCGGACGGCTCGGCGGCCACCTCGTGCAGGGCCACGTGGACGGCACCGGAGTGGTCGTCGAGCGCAAGCCCGCCGAGCACTGGGAGATCGTCAAGATCTCGCTGCCCGCCGACCTGACCCGCTACGTGGTCGAGAAGGGCTCCATCACCGTCGACGGCATCAGCCTGACCGTGGTGGACGCCGGCGCCGACTACTTCACCGTCAGCCTCATCCCGACCACCCTCGCGCTGACCACCCTGGGCATCAAGCAGCCCGGCGACCCGGTCAACCTCGAAGTCGACGTGATCGCCAAGTACGTCGAGCGGATGCTCGGCGAGCGGGCCGCCGCGCCGGATCCGGGGGCCACCGCATGAGCGCCCTGCACTGGCTGAACAGTGAGGCGTTCACCGCCTTCGACCAGCACGTCATGTGGTCGGACATGATCGGCAATCTGCTGGGCCTCGGCGCGCTCGCCCTCGGCTGGCGGCGCGCGATGCTCACCTGGCCGGTCCAACTGCTGTCCGGCGCCGTCCTGGTGGCCGCCTTCTGGGCGGCGCACCTCGGCGGCGGCGTCGGCAAGCAGTTCGTGGTGATCACCGTCGCCGTCTGGGGCTGGTACCAGTGGCGGCGCGGCCGGGACGGCACCGGACGGCTCGCGATCCGCTTCGCCACCTGGAAGGAACGCGCGCTTCTCGTCGTCGCCACGGGCCTCGGCACCGTCGCCGTGGCCTCGCTCTTCCTGGCCTACCCGTCGCTGTCCTGGAACCCCTGGCCGGACGCGTACATCTTCGTCGGCACGCTGGCGGCGATGGTCGCGCAGGCCCGCGGCTGGGTCGAGTTCTGGTTCGCCTGGCTGGCCGTGGACGCCGTCGGCGTGCCGCTGAACTTCCACAGCGGGCTGCCGTTCTCCGGCCTCGTCTACATCATCTACTTCTTCCTCGTGATCGTCGGGATGTACGCCTGGTGGCAGCAGACCAGGACCGCCCCGAGCACCTCGGACACGCCGCAGACCACCTCGCCGAGCACCACCGCCCCGGAGGGAGTGACGGCATGAACGCCGTGACCGCACTGCACAACGACTGGTACGACGACGGCGATCTGGTCCTCGACCCGGTCGAACGCGCCATCGCCGACATCGCCGCCGGACGCCCGGTCGTGGTGGTCGACGACGAGAACCGGGAGAACGAGGGCGACCTGATCGTCGCCGCCGAGAAGATCACCCCCGAGATCGTCGCCTTCATGATGAGCGAGTGCCGCGGCCTGATCTGCGTGCCCATGGAGGGCTCCGCGCTCGACCGGCTCGACCTGCCGCAGATGGTCGACGCCAACACCGAGTCCATGCGCACCGCCTTCACCGTCTCGGTGGACGCCGGCGCCGAGCACGGCGTCAGCACCGGCATCTCCGCCGCCGACCGGGCCACCACCATCCGGCTGCTCGCCGAACCCACCGCGGCGGCCACCGACTTCGTCCGGCCCGGCCATGTCTTCCCGCTGCGCGCCAGGGTCGGCGGCGTCCTCGTCCGCAACGGTCACACCGAGGCCGGCATCGACCTGGCCCGGCTCGCCGGACTGCGGCCCGCCGCCGCGATCGTCGAGATCGCCCTGGAGGACGGCACCATGGCCCGGCTGCCGCAGCTGGTGCCCTTCGCCCGCAAGCACGGCCTGACGATCATCTCCATCGAGGACCTGATCGCCTACCGCCGCTCCTCCGAGCCCACCGTCCGCCGCGAGGCCGAGACGACCCTGCCGACCGCCTTCGGCGACTTCCGGGCCTTCGGCTACCGCTCCACCACCGACGGCGTGGAGCACATCGCGCTGGTCGCGGGCGACATCGGCGACGGGACGGACGTCCTGGTCCGGGTGCACTCCGAGTGCCTGACCGGTGACGTCTTCGGCTCGCAGCGCTGCGACTGCGGCCCGCAGTTGCAGACCGCGCTGCGCAGGGTCGCCGAGGAGGGCCGCGGCGTGGTGCTGTACCTGCGCGGCCACGAGGGCCGCGGCATCGGCCTGCTGTCCAAGCTGCGCGCCTACGAACTCCAGGAGCGCGGCCGGGACACCCTGGACGCCAACCTCGAACTCGGGCTGCCCGCCGACGCCCGCGACTACGGCGCCGCCGCGCAGATCCTGGCCGACCTCGGGGTCCGTTCCCTGCGGCTGATGACCAACAACCCCGCCAAGACCGGCGCGCTGGTGCGGCACGGACTCGACGTGCTGGGCCGGGAACCGATGCCGGTCGCCGCGGGGGAGCACAATCTGCGGTATCTGCGCACCAAGCGGGACCGGATGGGCCACGACCTGCCCTGGCTCGACGCGGGCCAGAGCACCACCTGCGCCAACCAGTAGCACCGACCAAGCACCAAGCACCTAGCACTGAGCACCGAGCAAGCACCAAGCACCGAGGAGAGAAGTGAGCGGTAAGGGCGCCCCCGAGCTGACCGTGAAGAACTGCGGCGACCTGCGTGTCGCCGTGATCGCGGCGCAGTGGCACACCCAGGTGATGGACGGCCTCGTCGACGGGGCCGTACGTGCCCTGCACGACCTCGGCATCGAGGAGCCGACGCTGCTGCGCGTGCCCGGCAGCTTCGAACTGCCGGTGGTCGCCAAGGTGCTGGCGGGCCGCGGCTACGACGCGATCGTCGCGCTCGGCGTGATCATCCGCGGCGGCACCCCGCACTTCGAGTACGTCTCGCAGGGCGTCACCGCCGGCCTGACCCAGGTCGCGGTGGAGAGCGGCGTGCCCGTCGGCTTCGGCATCCTCACCTGCGACACCGAGGAGCAGGCGCTGGACCGGGCGGGACTGCCCGGCTCGAACGAGGACAAGGGGCACGAAGCGGTCACCGCGGCCGTCGCCACCGCCACCATCCTGCGCTCGGTCTCCGAACCCTGGCGCTGAGCAGGCGGCGGTTCCCCGTAGGCTAGGCATCACCATGGCCAACAAGACATTCGAGGAACTCTTCACCGAGCTCCGGCACAAGGCCGCCACCGGCGACCCCAGCACGTCCCGCACCGCCGAGCTGGTCGGCAAGGGTGTTCACGCGATCGGCAAGAAGGTCGTCGAGGAGGCGGCCGAGGTGTGGATGGCCGCCGAGTACGAGGGCGCCGACGCCACCGCCGAGGAGATCTCCCAACTGCTGTACCACGTTCAGGTGATGATGGTCGCCCGGGGGATCTCCCTGGACGACGTCTACGCCCATCTCTGAGCCGTACGGCCCCTCGGGGCTCCGCGAGGCCGGAGCCCCGGGCGTTTCCCCGCCACCTGTACGACCACGCAGACACCCGAAACGTCAGACTCCAGACTCCCCAGACAAGGAAGCCGTCCTCATGCTGCGCATCGCCGTCCCCAACAAGGGCTCACTGTCCGGACCCGCGGCGGCCATGCTCCATGAGGCCGGCTACCGCCAGCGCAAGGAGTCCAAGGAACTCGTCCTCGTCGACAGCGCCAATGACGTGGAGTTCTTCTACCTGCGCCCGCGCGACATCGCGATCTACGTCAGCTCGGGCCGCCTCGACATCGGCATCACCGGCCGTGACCTGCTGCTGGACTCCGGCGCCAGCGCCGAGGAGATCCTGCAGCTCGGCTTCGCCCGCTCCACCTTCCGCTACGCCGCCGAGCCCGGCACCGCCGAGAGCGTCCAGGACCTGAACGGGAAGACGGTGGCGACCTCGTACGAGGGCGTCGTCGAGAAGCACCTGGCGGACAACGGCATCGAGGCCGCCGTCGTCCACCTCGACGGAGCCGTCGAGACCGCCATCCAGCTCGGTGTCGCGCACGCCATCGCCGATGTGGTGGAGACCGGCACTTCGCTGCGCAACGCCGGTCTCGAGACCTTCGGCGAGCCGATCATGGAGTCCGAGGCGGTGGTGGTCCGGCGGACCGGGGCTCCTGCCGACGACCCCAAGGTGCAGCAGTTCCTGCGCCGCCTGCAGGGCGTCCTGGTCGCCCGGCGCTACGTGATGATGGACTACGACATCCGCGTCGAGCAGGTCGAGAAGGCCGTCGCCCTCACCCCCGGCCTGGAGTCGCCCACCGTCTCGCCGCTGCACCACGAGGGCTGGGTCGCGGTCCGCGCCATGGTCCCGACCAGCGACGCGCAGCGGATCATGGACGAGCTGTACGACCTCGGCGCCCGCGCGATCCTGACCACCGGCATCCACGCCGCACGCCTGTGACCGGCACCGGGGAAGGGGTCCGGGACGCACTGGCCGGACTGCCGCGTACGTTCCGGCCGGTGCTCACCCGGGTGGTGCTGCTGACGCTGGGCGTCGCGCTGATGGTGGCGCTCACGATCGTCGCGCTGCTGATGCCGCACGACGGCGCGAGCCCGTGGAGCACCGGCGACCGGGCCACGGTGATCGTGCTCGGCGTGCTGATCGCCGCGACGCTCGCGCTGCTCAGCCGCCCCAAGGTGGTGGTGGCCGCCGAGGGGATCACCGTGGTGAATCTCACGGTGAAGCGGCAGCTGGCCTGGGCCGAGGTGCTGCGGGTCAATCTGCGGCCCGGCGACGCCTGGGTCCACCTGGACCTCGCCGACGGCACGACGCTCGCCGCGATGGGCATCCAGCCCGGAATCGCCAAGCAGCAGGCGCTCGGTGACGCCCGGCTGCTGCGCTCGCTGGTGGAGACGCTCGGCGAGGCCCACGGCGCCGCGGCGGCCGACCACTGACCCCGCCGTCCCCGTACGGCCCCTTCCGGGCCCCGCGCCGGCCGTAAGGACCGGCCGCGGGACCGGAACCGGCGGCCGCCGTCCTTCGCCCGCGCCGCGCCAATGGCTACTCTGGGGACGAACGGCGCCCACCGCGCTCGCCCCGCACCGCTGGTGCACCGCCCGCGGGGCCCCGACCAACCAAGGAGTGACACTCACACCCCGATGGACGAACCGTCCGGTAGTACCTGCGCCGCCCCTCCCACCCGGGAATCCGGAGCGGCGGCCTCATGAGCACCTCACTGCTGCTGCTCGCGGCAGCCCTCGTCCTGATCCTCGCCAACGGCTTCTTCGTCGCCGCCGAATTCGGCCTGGTGACCGTGGAACGGCCCGCGGCCGAACGCGCCGCGCAAGCCGGCGACCGGCGGGCCCGCAGCGTCGTCGCGGCCCTGCGCAAACTCTCCTTCCAGCTCTCCGGCACCCAGCTCGGCATCACCATCACCTCCCTGGTGGTCGGCATGCTCGCCGAGCCGGCGCTCGCCGACCTGCTCACCGACCCGCTCGCCTCGGTCGGCGTCCCGGACGGCGCGGCACCCGGCATCGCCGTCGTCGTCGGCATGATGGTCGCCTCCGCCGTCCAGATGGTGATCGGCGAACTCGTCCCCAAGAACTGGGCGGTCTCCCGCCCGCTGGCCGTCGCCCGTGTGGTGGCCGGACCGCAGCGCGCCTTCTCCCGGGTCTTCCGGCCCGTCATCGAGGTGCTCAACGCGGCGGCCAACCGGCTGGTGCGGATGCTGGGCGTGGAGCCCGCCGACGAACTCGCCTCGGCCCGTACCCCCACGGAACTGGTCTCGCTCGCCCGGCACTCGGCCCAGGCCGGCGCCCTGGAGCAGGACACCGCCGACCTCTTCGTGCGCACCCTGTCGCTCGGCGACCTCATCGCGGAGAACGTGATGACGCCCCGGGTCCGGGTCAGCGCGCTGGAGGACACCGCGACCGCCGCCGACGTGCTCAATCTGACCCGGGCCACCGGCCTGTCCCGCTTCCCGGTCTACCGTGAGCGGCTCGACGACATCACCGGCATGGTCCATCTCAAGGACGCCCTCGCCGTCCCGGCCGACCAGCGCAACCGCACCCCCGCAGGGTCGATCGCGGTCGCCCCGCTGCTCGTCCCCGAGACGCTGCCGGGCCAGCAACTGCTGGAGATGCTGCGCAGCCAGCAGCCGATCGCGGTCGTCGTGGACGAGTACGGCGGCACCGCGGGGGTCGTGACCCTGGAGGACCTGGTCGAGGAACTGGTCGGCGAGGTGCGGGACGAGCACGACGCCGCCGACCTGCCGGAACTGGTGCAGGTGCAGACCGCGGAGGCGGGCGGACCCGCCTGGGACGCCGACGGCAGCTGCCGGATCGACACCCTGGCCAGGATCGGCCTGCACGCCCCCGAGGGCCCGTACGAGACCGTCGCCGGACTCGTCGCGGACCTGCTGGCCCGGATCCCGGAACCGGGGGACGAGGCCGAACTGCCCGGCTGGCGGCTGCTGGTCTGCGACGTGACCCACCACCGGGCCGAGCGGGTACGGATCGTGCCCGCCGCCGATGCCGGGGCCGTCGCGGGGGAGGCGAGCCGGTGATGAGCGCTCTCCAACTCCTCTTCGCCGTCCTGCTGGTGCTCGGCAACGGCTTCTTCGTCGGCGCCGAATTCGCCCTGGTCTCGGTCCGCCGCAGCCAGATCGAACCGCTCGCCGCCGAGCAGCGCAGGGCCCGTACGGTGCTGTACGGCCTGGAGCACCTGCCGCAGATGATGGCCGCCGCCCAATTCGGCATCACCGTCTGCTCGCTGACCCTGGGCGCGGTCGCCGAACCCACCGTCGCCCACCTGCTGGAGCCGGTCTTCGAGGCGGTGCACATCCCCGAGGACTTCGTGCACCCGATCGGCTACGCGCTCGCGCTGGCCGTCGTGGTCTTCCTGCACCTGGTGATCGGCGAGATGGTGCCGAAGAACCTGGCGATGGCGGCCCCGGAGAAGACCGCGCTGTGGCTCAGCCCCGGACTCGTCGGCTTCGCCCGGGTCTTCCGCCCGGTCATCTCGGTGCTCGGCACCTGCGCCCGGCTGATCCTGCGGGCCTTCGGCGTGGAGCCGAAGGACGAGGTGGACGCGGTGTTCACCAGTGCCGAGCTGACCGTGCTCGTCGAGGACGCCCGGCAGGCCGGGCTGCTCGACCACGACGAGCAGGAACGCCTTGAGGACGCGCTGGAGTTGGGCACCCGCCCGGTCACCGAGGTGCTGCTCACCCCGGCCGAACTGATCACCCTGGACCCGGCCGCGACCCCGCGGCAGGTCGAGGAGCTGACGGTGCGCACCGGGTATTCGCGGTTCCCGGTCGCGGACGCGGACGGCGCCTTCCTCGGCTATCTCCACGTCAAGGACGTCCTCGACGTCGACGACATGGACCGGCCGGTGCCGCCGCGGCTGTGGCGGCCGATCACCACGCTGCGGGCCGACCTGCCGCTGGACGACGCCCTCACCGCGATGCGGCGTGCCGCGTCGCATCTGGCGGCGGTGGCGGACGCCGCGGGGCGGCCGCTGGGGCTCGTCGCGCTGGAGGACGTGCTGGAGATGCTGGTCGGTGAGGTGCGGGACCCGGCGCACCGCTCCCCGCAGGAGCCCGCGGGTGCCGCGGGACCGGGCCCGGAGGTCCCGCACCCGCACGCGCACCCGCGGTCGCATCCGCGGTCGGCCGAGGGCTCCGGTGAACTCGTCCGGTAGCGCCCGCGCTTGAGCGGACGTCCGGCCCGGTCGGTGCTACTCGACCGGGTCGGACGGCGTCGCCCCCGGGCCGCGCCCGGACAGCACTTCCCCGTACGCCTGCATCAGGTCCGGCAGCCGCAGCGTCGCCAATTCGTCGCGGTTCGGTGTCGCCGGATACTCCGAAAGACGCAAGTCCCGGTAGGCGCAGCTCTTCTCGTACAGGGTGCGCAGCAGCCGGCCGTTGCCCAGCTCGTCGATCCAGCCCTGGTCGACGACGTGTCCGGCGATCGCCTTGAGTTCCTCGATGGATTCCTCGTCCCAGCGGTCGCCGTTCTCCGCCGCCAGGACCTCGCCGATCCGGGTGAGTTCGAGCGGCCGGTAGCTGGGGAAGTCCACGCGGGTGGTGAAGCGGGAACTGAGACCGGGGTTGGCGGCCAGCAGCCGGTCCATGCCCTCCGGGTAGCCCGCGAGGATCACCACCAGCCGGTCGCGGTTGTCCTCGGCGCGCTTGAGCAGCACCTGGAGCGCCTCGTCGCCGTACGCGTCGCCCTTGCTGTAGCCGGAGTTGGACAGCGCGTACGCCTCGTCCACGAACAGCACACCGCCGAGCGCCGAATCGATCAGCTCATTGGCCTTGACCGCGGTCTGGCCGAGGAATTCGCCGACCAGATCGGAGCGTTGGGCCTCCACCAGGTGATCGCCGCCGAGCAGCCCGAGCGCGTAGAAGACCCGGCCGAGGATCCGGGCGACGGTGGTCTTGCCGGTGCCGGAGGGGCCGGAGAAGACGAAGTGCCGCTTCGGGGGCTGCACCGGCAGCCCCTGTCCGGCCCGCAGCCGCGCCATCCGCAACTGCGCGGACAGCGCCTTCACCTGGCGCTTGACCGGCTCGAGGCCGACCATCCGGTCCAGCTCGGCCAGCGCCTGGGTGAGCAGTACGGGGTCGGAGCCGCCCATCGGGAGCTGCACCGGCAGCGGGCCGCCGAGCGGGGACGCGGAGCGGTCGCGTACGTCGTCCTCCAGTGCCCCGCCGGACAGCAGCGGGTCCTCCGGCTCCGGGCCGGGGACGCCGCCCTGACCGGGGTCGGACAGCAGCGCGGACTCCAGGTCGGCGCCGCCCTCGGGCATCACCTGCCCGGTCCCGGCCAGCGATACGGCGGCCAGGCCCGCGCCCTCGTCGAGGCCGTCGTCGGTCTCGTGTATCGCGGCCAGCCGGGCGGAGGTGTCCATGAAGGCGGGGTCGACCCGGTGCACGGCGCGGTAGAGGGGCACGGCCGCCGCGGTGCGCCCGGTGCCCTCGTAGGCGCGGGCCAGCCAGTAGCGCAGCTCCTTGCGCTGCGGCTGCTCGCTGCGGCAGCGCATCAGGGCCGCGGACAGCAGCGGTTCCGCCTGGCCGCACATCTCCAGACGGACCCGGGCCATACCGCCGAACAGCCCGGCCTCGATGCCGAGTACGGGATCGCCGAGCAGCGGTTCCGTGTGCCGGACCAGCCGCTCCCAGTCCTTGACCAGATACGCCCGGCAGGCGTGCAGGAAGCGGACCTGCGGATCGGTGTCGACCGGTGGACAGTCGGCCAACGCCCGGTCCAGCTCGGCGACATGGCGGCCGTCCAGCCAGTGCGAGGCGTGCGCGAGCAGCAGGTCGCGGCTGGTCTCCAGCACCGGTTGCACCCACCAGCCCAGCCAGTACCAGGAGTTGAGGGTCCTGCGGTGGGCGGCGCGCTGCTCGCCGAAGCGGTCGCGGTGCCGGTACATCTGGAGCAGTGCGGTGGCGGTGTCGGCGCGCAGCGCGTGCAGGCCGAGCCAGGCGTCGGCCATGCCGGGGTCGATCCGGACCGCGGTCCTGAACTCCTCCTCGGCCTGGACGTAGGCGCCCATCGTGTAGGCGTCGACGCCGCGCAGCCAGGCGAGATCGGCCGGGGCGCCCGGCCGCTCGGTGCCGAAGTCCATCAAGTCCCCACCAATCGTTCCCCCGCGCCGCACTGTCGCCCGCTGTCCCAACCCACAGGTGCCGGGCGGGAGTTGAGGCAGGCGACAGCCCACCCCCGGCCGCCGGTCCGCCCTTTTCGCATCGTACCCGCGATGTCGTGCGGGCCGTAGGGTGCCGTGACCTGCGGGGGGTGCGGGAATCGGGCGGAGCGTGCGGCGCGCGGCGCGGGCGGCGGCACGACACGCCC
Source organism: Actinacidiphila alni (assembly GCF_900112845.1). Taxonomy (GTDB): domain Bacteria; phylum Actinomycetota; class Actinomycetes; order Streptomycetales; family Streptomycetaceae; genus Actinacidiphila; species Actinacidiphila alni. The sequence goes on along the minus strand of NZ_FONG01000004.1, from coordinate 193,836 downwards.
CCGACGTACGGCCGTCACGCGGTGACCGTGCGTGAGGGAAACGCCGTTCGGAGCGGCGGATTCCGGGCCGGGGACAGGACGGAGCCCCCGGTCACGGGGGAACAACCGGGGGCTCCGCGTCTACTGAACGGCCGTCTCCGACCGCTTGTTGAAAACGTAATTGCTGGATACCCGGCCGGTCAAGCGGAGTTGACGACCCCGCGCCGGCGCCCCGGAGCGGTGGCGGCACGCTGCCGCCGAGCCGTCACTCCCGGTGATCGCGGCCAGGGCCCGGGACCGCGAGACAGCCCCGCTCGTCCTCGGTCTGACGCAGCAGAAGGTCGGCGAAGGGGCGCGACGGGTCGTCCGCGAAATGGGCGTCCTCCGCCGCGGTCCAGCCGGTCCAGAAATGCGCCAGCTCCGGTCCGTCGCGCAGCAGTCCGCGCCGCCGCGCGACCTCCGGCGACACCTCCAGCCACAGCAGCAACGCCAGATACGGGCGCAGCGCGCGGCGGCCGCTGCCGACGCCCTCGATCAGTACCACCGGCGCCGGCGGGACCTCGCGCTCGCCCGCGAAGCGCCGCGCCGTCCAGTCGTACACCTGGTGCCGCGCGGCCTTCCCCTCCGCGAGCGGTGCCAGCACCTGCTCCGCGAGCCGTTCGGTCCACCCGAACGGCTCCTCGTGCGTCGCCAGGTCGTCGGTGTGCACGACGGGCGCCCCGCCCAGCTCCGCCGCCAGCCGCGCGGCAACGGTGCTCTTGCCGGCCCCCGCGTGGCCGTCCACGGCGATCAGCCGGGTCCGCCCGCGGGCGGGCACGGCCTCCCGGACGATCGCCCCGACCTGCCGCAACGTCATCGCGTCCATGCCTGCACTGTAGGGCGGTCGGCGGCGCGCAAATGAACAGGCAGCCGCCCCGGCCCGCGGGTTACCGTGGCAAGCGTGACCCACTCCGAGAGCAGCGCGGCGACGCTGTACACGTCCGAGCGCCTGACCAAGGCGCGTACCGAAGCCGCGGCGGCAGGCGTCCAGGCGCTGCTGGTGAGCCCCGGCCCGGATCTGCGGTATCTGACCGGGTACCAGGCGCTGCCGCTGGAGCGGCTGACCTGTCTCGTGGTGCCGGTGGAGGGCGACCCCTTCCTCGTGGTGCCGCGCCTCGAACAGCCCTCGGCGCAGGCGTCCCCGGCGGGCGGCCTCGGCATCGAGATCGTCGGCTTCGACGAGACCGACGACGCGTACGGGCTGATCGCCCGGCGGCTGCCCGCGGGCACCGCGCGCTTCGCCGTCGACGACCACATGTGGGCGCAGAAGCTGCTCGCCTTCCAGGCCGCGCTGCCGCGCGCCGAGGCGGTGCTGGCCGGCGACGTGCTCGCGGAACTGCGGATGCGCAAGACGCCGGCCGAGGTCGACGCGCTGCGCCGCGCGGGCGGCGCCATCGACCGGGTGCACCGCAGGATCGGCGAGTGGCTGCGGCCCGGCCGTACCGAGCGGGAGGTCGCCAAGGACATCGCGGACGCCATCGTCGAGGCGGGGCACGCCCGCATGGACTTCGTGATCGTCGGCTCCGGGCCGAACGGCGCGAGCCCGCACCACGAGGTGTCCGACCGGGTGATCAGGACCGGCGACCCGGTGGTGATCGACATCGGCGGCACCACCGCCGAGGGCTACTGCTCGGACTCCACCCGCACCTACGCCGTCGGCGAGCCGCCCGCCGCCTTCCGCGAGCTGTACGACGTGCTGCTGCGCGCCCAGACCGCGCAGACCGAGGCGGTGCGCCCCGGCATCACCGCGGAGGAACTGGACGCGGTCGGCCGCGACATCATCACCGACGCCGGATACGGCGACCACTTCATCCACCGCACCGGACACGGCATCGGGCTCGACACCCATGAGGAGCCGTACATCGTGGCGGGCAGCAAACGGCCGCTGGAGCCGGGAATGGCCTTCTCCGTCGAGCCGGGCATTTACCTGCCGGACACTTTCGGCGCGCGGATCGAGGATATCGCCGTGTGCACGGAAAGCGGCGGTGAGCGGCTCAATCTGACAGGGCGTGACCTGGTGGTTCTGCCCGGTTGACCGCCAGTGGTCCAGTCCAATATTCATCCCGGTGCGCGGCCGAAAACCCTGGTGGAAACGGGCGGTGAACGACGATAGTTGGGGCCACCTGTCATGCCCTGGCAAGGAGCGGGCAGGAATTCCCGATCACATCGAGGGGAACACCGCCATGACAAGACCCGCGCCCCGGCGTGCCGTACTGGCCGCCGCACTCGCGGCGGCCGCGGCCACCGCGACCGCGACCGCGCAGTCCGCCTCCGCCGCACCGGCCGCCCCCTCCGGTGCGGCCGGTCCCGATGCCGCCGCGCGGCACCACGCAGGCGGCGGCGCGTCCGACGAGGCCCCCGTCGACTACCACGGCTGGACCACGCTGCCGGACTGGCTGTTCGGCACCCATCACGGCACCCTGCCGCTGCCCGGCCGGCGGCCGGGCGTGGTGATCGGCCGGGCCACCGGCACGCTGGACTACACCGACCCGCACACCGGCACCACCGCCACCTGGGAGTCGGCCTCCTGGACCTCGCCGGTCCGCCGGGTGCCGCACCCGGCCAGCGAGCTGATCGCGTCCTGGAACGCGCACACCCCGGCCGGCACCTGGATCCAGGTCGAACTCCTCGGCACGTACACCGACGGCACCGCGACCCCGGCGTACATCATGGGCCGGTGGACCGCGGGCGACGGGCCCGAGGACATCCGCCGCACCTCGGTGGACGACCAGACCGACGGCAAGAGCAGCATCTGGACCGACACCTTCTCCATCGACGACACCACGGCCGGCCCGCTGCTGGCCTCGTACCGGCTGCGGCTGACGCTCTTCCGCAAGCCCGGCAGCCACGCCACCCCGACCGTGTGGCGGCTCGGCGCGATGGCGTCCAACATCCCGGACCGCTACACCGTCCCGGCCTCGGTGCCCGGCGTCGCCAAGGGCGTCGAACTGCCGGTGCCGCGCTACTCGCAGAACATCCACAAGGGCCAGTACCCGGAGTACGACAACGGCGGCGAGGCGTGGTGCAGCCCGACCTCCTCGACGATGGTCATCGAGTACTGGGGCCGCGGTCCGACCGCCGAGCAGATGTCCTGGGTGGACCCCTCCTACGCCGACCCGCAGGTCGACCAGGGCGCCCGGTACACCTACGACTACCAGTACGAGGGCTGCGGCAACTGGCCGTTCAACGCGGCGTACGCGGCCACGTACACCGACCTGCAGGGCGTGATCACCCGGCTGCACTCGCTCGACGACGTGGAGCGGCTGATCAAGGCCGGCATCCCGGTGATCACCTCGCAGTCCTTCCTGGCGAGCGAGCTGGACGGCGCCGGTTACGGCACCTCGGGCCACCTGATGTGCATCGCGGGCTTCACACCGGACGGCGACATCGTCGCCAACGACCCGGCCAGCTCCAGCGACGACGCGGTCCGCAACATCTACAAGCGGGCCCAGTTCGAAACCATTTGGCTGCGCACCAAGCGGATCAACGCCAGCGGCGGGGTGAGCAGCGGCACCGGCGGTGTCGCGTACGTCTACTTCCCGGCGCACCCGAGCCCGGGTCAGCGGCGCGCGCTGGCGGCCGTCGGGATCGTCTGAGTCCGGTCGGACCGGCCCTCGTCCGGGCCCCGTTCGCCGCTTTCGTGGGGGACGGGGCCCGGCCTGCGTGGTGTTGAGTGGTAGAGACCAATTCGTGGTTTAGTCCAAAGGTCTGGACCAACCATTGACGGGTTCCCGTCACGGCAGGATTCTGACTGCCACGTTCCCCCACAGGAGGTACGACGTGAACCGTCTCAAAGCAATCGGCTCCGGTGTCGCGGCCGCCGCCCTTGCCGTGGCCGGACTCGGCACCGCCGCCGTCCTCGGCACCGGACAGGCCAACGGGGCCACGGTCTCGGCCAACGCCCTGTCCAACAACTGGTACGCCGCCGCGCCGTACCTCATGCCCAACGACAACAACCCGCCGGACGCGACCGCCATCATGGACGCGACCGGTCTGAAGGCGTTCCAGCTCGCCTTCATCCTCGCCCCCAACGGCGGCGGCTGCAGCCCGACCTGGGACGGCACCAAGGCGGTTTCCTCCGACACCGCGGTGGCGAGCGTGATCTCCGCGATCAGGGCCAAGGGCGGCGACGTCTCGGTCTCCATCGGCGGCTACGGCGGCACCAAGCTCGGCCAGGCGTGTTCCGACGCGGCGTCCACCGCCGCCGCCTACCAGCAGGTCATCAACAAGTACCAGCTCAAGGCGATGGACTTCGACCTGGAGGAGCCGGAGTACGAGAACACCGCGGCCGTCGCGCACGAGATCGGCGCGGCCAAGATCCTCCAGCAGAACAACCCCGGCCTGTTCATCTCCGTGACCACCGCGGGCACCGCGGCCGGCACCGGCTGGTTCGGCCAGCAGATGCTCAACGAGGCCAAGTCGCAGGGCTTCACGCCCAACAACTTCTCCATCATGCCGTTCGACGGCGGCTTCAACGGTGCGGCCTCCCAGACCTCCGCGCTCACCGCCTTCAACGGCCTGCTGAAGACCACCTTCGGCTGGGACACCGCCACCGCGTACGCCCACGAGGGCTTCTCCGGCATGAACGGCCGCAGCGACAGCGGCGAGTACTTCTACCAGGCCGACTTCCAGACCGTCCTGGACTACGCCACCAGCCACGGCATGGGCCGCTTCACCTTCTGGTCGCTCAACCGCGACCGCCAGTGCAGCCCGCCCGACAACGGCACCACCTCGGGCGTGTGCAGCAGCGTGACGCAGAACGCCTGGGACTTCGCCAAGTACTCGGTGAAGTTCGCCGGTGCCACGCCGCCCACCAACCCGCCCACCACGCCGCCGACCACCCCGCCGACGACCCCGCCCGGCGGCACCTGCACGGTCGCCGAATGGAGCGCCTCCGCGGTCTACGTCGGCGGCAACGAGGTCGCCCACAAGAGCCACAAGTGGAAGGCCAAGTGGTGGACGCAGAACGAGGAGCCCGGCACCACCGGTGAGTGGGGCGTGTGGCAGGACGAGGGCGCCTGCTGACCGACGGCGCCTGGTGATCCGACGGCCCCCGCCGTCGGACGGCCCGCTTCCGGTCCGTCCAGGCTGTCCGAAAACTATCGCGGGTCCGCTGCCTTCCCCGGCAGCGGACCCGCGCTGGTGTGTGCGCGAGTCCGCATCTGCGCGTACTCGCATATGCACATGCCGGTGTTTGTTGACCGAAAACGGACCCTCGATCCCCGGTCGCGTGTTTCACTCCGAACACGTGATCAGTAGCCTCACAGGGTAGACAGGCGTGTGCCGAGCCGGCTGAACCCCCGCGTGCGACGCGCCCGTTGAGCCCGAAGACCTGGAGACAGCAACCGTGACCGACCGTCCTTCCTGGGCCCCGCAGGGAATCGACCTGACGGTGCCCAGCGTGTCCCGGATCTACGACTACTTCCTCGGCGGCTCGCACAACTTCGAGGTGGACCGGGAAGCGGCACGGCTGGTCATCCGGGCCATGCCGGGGGTGACCAAGATCAGCCAGGCCAACCGCGCGGTCATGCACCGCGCCGTGCGCTTCGCGATGGACCGCGGCATCGACCAGTTCCTCGACATCGGCTCCGGCATCCCCACCTTCGGAAACGTGCACGAGGTCGTGCACCGCACCAATCCCGGCGCCCACGTCGTCTACGTCGACAACGACCCGGTCGCCGTCGCCCACAGCCGCGCCGTCCTCAACGAGGCCGGGAACACCGACAAGGCGGCCATCGCCGCCGCCGACCTCCGCGACCCGCGGACCGTACTGGACAACCCCGAGGTCAAGCGGCTGCTCGACTTCGACCGCCCCGTCGCGCTGCTGCTGGTCGCGGTCCTCCACCTGCTGTCCGACGCCGACAAGCCGCGCGAGGTCGTCGCCGCCCTGCGCGACGTGCTCGCCCCCGGCAGCGTCCTGGTCGTCACGCACGCCACCTTGCAGTTCGGACCCACCCCGTCCGCGCAGCGCGGTGTGCAGGAGGTCTACCAGCGCACCACCACGCCGCTGATCATGCGCACCAAAGAAGAGGTGGAACTCTTCTTCGACGGCTTCGAGCTGGTCGAACCCGGCGTCGTGCCGCTGCCGCACTGGCGCCCCGAGGTCCCGCTCAGCGACGACGACGACCCCGCGGTGCTGCACGGCCTCGCCGGTGTGGGGCTGAAGGCGTGACCGCCGGGCCTGCCGCGGCCGTCAGCGGGGGAGACGAGGTGCCCCGGGGGCGCCCCGGCGACAAGCTGCGCAGGTTCGCCGCGATCTGGGCGCGCGCGATCTACCCGCTCACCGCCACCTCGATGAGCCGCGCCGAATTCGAGGACTATCTGCTGCCGCTGACCCGGGTCCTCGGCGACACCCTCAAGGCCCGGCCCTTCGACCCGCGCCCGGCCTCCGAGGTCGGCACCGCGCTGGTCGCCGCGCACTGCACCGACCCCGAGGCGCTGCCCAGCATCCTCGGCGTCATCGACGCCTACCTCGTGCTGTACTGCCCGCCGGGGCCCGGCCTGGACAACGACGAGTGCCGGGTCCGCTGCTCGCGCCTCCAGCACGCCGTGGCCGTCGGCTTCTCCCGCGCGCTGCGCGAACGCACCCTGCGCGAACAGGAGTCGATCATCCGGGCCGCGCTGGAGGCGCAGAACGACGCCGAAGGCGCGCTCGCCGCCAGCGAGGCCCGCTTCCGCGCGGTCTTCGAGGGCGCGGCCGTCGGCATCGGCATCGCCGACCTCGACGGCCAGGTCCTGGAGGTCAACGAGGCGATGACCCGGATGTTCGGCAGCGAGTCGCTGGCCATGCGGCGCAATGTCACCGAATGGGTCAAGAGCGCCGACACCAACTGCGCCCGCGGCCTCAACGGCGAACTGGTGCGCGGCGAACGCGACCGCTACGACGTCGAGCGCGCCTACCAGCGGGTCGACGGCAGCATGCTGTGGGCCAACGTACGGGCCTCCCTGCTGCGCGACGCCGCCGGCCGCCCGCAGTACCAGCTCGCGCTGATCGAGGACGTCACCGAGCGGCGCGGACTGCTGCGCAGGCTCCGCCACCAGGCCACCCATGACGCGCTCACCGGGCTGCCCAACCGCGCCCTGTTCTTCGAACGCCTCGACGCGGCCCTCGCCGACGACACCCCGACCCGCCGGATCGGCGTGTGCTACCTGGACCTCGACGGCTTCAAGGCCGTCAACGACAGCCTCGGCCACGCGGTGGGCGACCAACTGCTGGTGGCCGTCGCCGAGCGCCTCCAGACCTGCGTCACCTCGCCCGACCAGCTCGTGGCCAGGATCGGCGGCGACGAATTCGTCGCGCTGCACACCGACCCGAAGGCCCCGGCCGACGTCACCGCGCTCGCCGAACGCATCCTGGACGCGCTGTCCGCCCCCTTCCCGCTGGTCGGACGCGAACTGACCGTGCACGGCAGCATCGGCATCGTGCACGGCCCCGTCGAGTCGCGGATCGCCGCCGACGTCCTGCGCAGCGCCGACATCACCATGTACCGGGCCAAGGAACAGGGCGGCAACCGGTACGAGGTCGCCGACCCGGTCGCCGACGCCCGCGCCATCACCCGGCACGGGCTCACCAATCAGCTGCCGAGCGCGCTGGAGCACGACGAGTTCTTCATCGAGTACCAGCCGCTGGTCGGACTGGACGACGGCACCGTGCACGGCGCGGAGGCGTTGGTCCGCTGGTGCCACCCCACGCACGGCATACTCGGGCCCGACCAGTTCATCCCGCTCGCCGAGAGCACCGGCCACATCGTCGGACTCGGCCGCTGGGTCCTGGAACGGGCCGCCCGGCAGGCGTACGTGTGGCAGACCGAGCACCTCGGCAGTGGGCCGCCGCCGCGTGTGAACGTCAATCTCTCGCCGATCCAGCTGCAGCACCCCGAACTCGTCCACGAGGTCGCCCGGGTCCTGGAGGACACCGGGCTCAGCCCGGCCTCGCTCTGCCTCGAAGTCACCGAGAGCGCGCTCATCGGCGCCGACGAGGACACGCTCAAGCCGCTGCGGCAGATCGCGGACCTCGGGGTGAGCATCGCCCTGGACGACTTCGGTACCGGCTACTCCAACCTCTCCTCACTGCGCTGGCTGCCGGTGAGCGTGCTCAAGCTCGACCGGTCCTTCACCCACGGGATGCGCGGGCACGCCGCCGATCCCGTCGACCTCAAGATCGTCGGCGGCATCGTCTCCCTCGCCCACGCCCTCGGTCTCACGGTCACCGTCGAGGGCGTCGAGACCCGCACCCAGGCCGACCACCTCCGCGCCCTCGGCTGCGACACCGGCCAAGGCTGGTACTACGCCCGCCCCGGCCCCCCGGACCGCCTCCACACCTTGCGTCTCGCCGACGCCGGCTAATTGGTCTGCACCTCTGCGGAGGAGGGATGCCCCGTCAGGGGCGCGGCCCCTGTACCCGCGCGTGCGGAAGACGTGCCCCTTTAGGGGCGCGGGGAACTGCGCGCCCAGCCCCCACCGGCCCGGTGGTCGCGAAAACAACAGCGTCTGCCCCGCTGGGGGCGGTTTGTCAGCAGCAGCCCCGCGCGGGCTGAGCGCGCAGTTCCCCGCGCCCCTGAGGGTGGACGTCGTCCACTTGCGGGTCCGGGGCGGTGCCCCGGTGGGGAAAGGTGGCGTCAGGCGTGGTCAAATCGTAAAAAGCAACGTCACACGAGTGGAGCCGCACTGAACAGCGCCGTCGCGGAGACACTCTCGGTCGCCGCCCTCCTCGCAACCCTCGGCTTCGCCGTGCTGCGGCCCCGCGGCTGGCCGGAAGCCGCGGCCGCCGTACCCGCGGCAGGACTGCTGATCGCGGTGGGCGCCGTCGACCCGGCGCCGGCCTGGCACGAGGTCCGGGAGCTGCTCCCGGTCGTCGGCTTCCTGGCCGCCGTGCTGGTCCTGGCGGAGCTGTGCGCGGACGACGGTCTGTTCACCGCCGCGGGCGACGCGGTCGCGCGAGCCTGCCGGGGCGAGCCGCAGCGGCTGCTCGCCGGGGTGTTCGCGGTCGCCGCGCTGGTCACCGCGGTGCTGAGCCTGGACGCCACCGTCGTCCTGCTCACCCCGGTGATCATCGCGACCGCCGCCCGCGCGGGCGCGAAGGCCCGCCCGCATCTGTACGCCACCGCGCACCTGGCGAATTCGGGCTCCCTGCTGCTGCCGGTGTCCAACCTCACCAATCTGCTGGCGTTCACCGCCGCCGGAGTGTCCTTCACCCGCTTCGCCGCGCTGATGGCGCTGCCGTGGCTGCTGTCCGTCGGCATCGAATACGCCGTCTTCCGCCGCTACTTCGCCGCCGACCTCGCCGTCCGCGAGCACCCGCCGGAGGCGAACGAACCGCCGTCCGTACCGGTGTTCACGCTCGTCGTGCTCGGCCTGACCCTGATCGGCTTCGCCGTCACCTCGCTCGGCGGCGTCAATCCGGCGTGGGCGGCGCTCGCCGGGGCGCTGGTGCTGGGCGTACGGGCGCTGCGCCGCCGGCGGGCGACGGTCCGCGGGCTGGTCGCGGCGGCCGGACCGCTGTTCTGCCTGTTCGTGCTCGCCCTCGGCGTCGTGGTCAAGGCCGTCGTCGACAACGGCCTGTCGGACGCCGCCGACCATGTGCTGCCGGATGGCGACGGCCTGATTGCGCTGCTCGGCGTGGCCGCCCTCTCCGCCGTACTGGCCAATCTGATCAACAATCTGCCCGCCGTCCTCGCGCTGCTCCCACTGGCCGAGACGGGCGGCGCGGGTCCTGTCCTCGCCGTACTGATCGGCGTCAACCTCGGCCCCAACCTCACCTACGCCGGTTCGCTCGCGACCCTGCTGTGGCGGCGGGTGCTGCACGACCACGGCACCGACGCCTCGCTGCGCACCTTCACCCGGCTCGGCCTGCTCACCGTGCCGCCGACGCTCATCGCCTCCACCGTCGCCCTGTGGGCGGGCCTGCGCGTCACCGGCGGCTGACCCCGCCCATCCCGTCCAGGCCGTACGCCCGGCGCCTCAGCCCTGCTTGGTGAGCGTGCTCGGGGCGCCCACGGCCTGCGGGCCCGGGTCCAGGTGCAGGGTGCGCGTGTCCGTCATCGACACGGTGTACGCGTGCCCCGTACGGCAGGTCAGCGGGGAACTCCGGTCGGTGGGCCGCGCCGAGGTGACCCGCAGCAGCACGGTGTTGCCCTGCACCTGCGACAGCTGCAGCGCCTCCGTGCAGCCCAGTTCGCTGCCGCTCGCCGTACCGCGGATGTTGCTGACGTCCTGACCGATGGTGTCGCCGCGCACACCCGCGTGCAGGGTGAGGGTGACCTTGAAATCGTCCGACGGCAGCTCGCCGTTCGGATCGCCGGGCCCCGTACCGGCCCAGGTGCCGACCCACGCGGCAGGCAGCGCGTCCGACGGCGCGGTGGCGCTCGTACTCGTCCCCGTACTGCCGCTGGGGTCGGGATTCTTGGCGTTGTCGTCGGAGCCGCGCTGCTGGTCGACGATGATCCCGATCACCACCAGCAGCGCCACCACGGCGGCGACGGCCAGGGCCACCCGGCCGCCCGGACGCCTACCGGGCGTGCGCGGCGGATTCCAGGGCGCGGACGGCGGCACCGGCGCCGAGGGGCCCGAGACCGGTCCCGGCACCGGCCGTTGCAGATAGGCGGCATGCGGGGGAGCGGTGGTGCCGCCCGGCAGCGACCCGGTCCCCGCCGCGGTCAGCGGCGCGGTGGGCGCGTACGGCGAAGGCCCGGCGACGGCCGTCGGGTCCGCGAGCAGCGTACGGACCCGGGCCTGCCGGGCACTCAGCTCGTCGGCGAGACCGGGCGGCAGGGCGTCGCGCCAGCCGCCCGCCCGGTGGCCGTCGGCGGCCAGCAGCGCCAGAGCACCGTCGGCGGTGGGGCGCTCCTCCGGCTCCTTGACCAGGCAGGCCCGCACCAGCGGCCCGACCGCTTCCGGCAGCCCGCTCAGATCCGCGTCCTCGTGCACGATCCGGTACATCAGCGCGGGCGTGGACGGTTCCTCGCCCGGCTTGCTGAACGGGCCGTGCCCGGTCGCCGCGTAGACCAGCACCGCGGCCAGCGCGAACAGGTCGCCGGGCTCGGCGGAGGCGCCCGCGGTGGCCTGCTCGGGCGCCATGTAGCCGGGGGAGCCGATCACCCCGCCGGTCCTGGTGTGCCGGGAGTCCTCCGCGGCCCGCGCGATGCCGAAGTCGATCAGCAGCGGCCGGTCCGGGCCGAGCAGGACGTTCGACGGCTTCACGTCACGGTGCGCGAGCCCCGCGGTGTGCACCGCGCGCAGCGCCTCGCACAGTTCTGCGGCCAGCGACATCAGCGCCGCCTCCGGCAGCGGCCCGTGCGCGGCGACCCAGTCGGCCAGCGACGGCGCGGCCACGTACTCGGTGGCCAGCCACGGCGGCCGGGTGCCCGGCGGGCTGAAGTCCACCACCGCGACCGTCCACGGCGAGCGCACCCGGTCCGCGTGCCGGATCTCCCGCGCGAACCGTTCGCCGAAGCCCGGGTCGAGTCCGAACTCCGACCGTACGGTCTTCAGCGCGAGCGCCCGTCCGGCCGGCGTACGCGCCAGGTAGACCTGTCCCATTCCCCCCGCGCCGAGCCGCGCGAACAGCGGATACCCGCCGACCGTCCGCGGATCCGTGGCGTCCAAGCTCTCCATGGGCAGCAGCGTAGGGCCGGCCGCGGGCGCGCGGGTGCGTGATCGTACTCATACGCCGACCGCCGCCGTACTCAGCCGCGCCGCACGCACCGCACACGCCCCACGCACCGCGTACGTCGCTGCGCACCCGTGACGTGACGCGTCCGATCAGGCATACTCCAACGCGCCAGAACCGCTGATCACACCGCGCCGAGACCCGGCAGGGGACCATCGGTTCATGGGCACTGCCCACCGACGGCGCCGCCACACCCACGGCGTGCCGCCGACGCCCCCGACAGGGAGGAGTGTGCCGCGATGCCGCAGCACGGCCCACAGCCGGTTGTCCGCCACCTGCCCACGCAAGAGGCCAGGGACTTGCTCGCGCTCACCCGCGACCTTGCCCAGCGCGAGATCGCGCCCGCGGCCGGCGCGGAGGAGGACGCGGGGACCTTCCCGCGCGAGACCTTCGCCCTGATCGGTGAGGCCGGCCTGCTCGGCCTGCCGTACGCGGAGGAGTACGGCGGCGGGGGACAGCCGTACGAGGTGTATCTCCAGGTGCTGGAGGAACTGGCCGCCGCCCGCCTGACCATCGGCCTCGGCGTCAGTGTCCACACCCTCGCCAGCCACGCGCTCGCGCACTTCGGCACCAAGGAACAGCGCGCCGAACACCTGCCCGCCATGCTCGGCGGCGGCATGCTCGGCGCCTACTGCCTGTCGGAACCCGCCTCGGGCTCCGACGCCGCGAATCTGCGCACCCGCGCCGTGCGCGACGGCGACACCTGGACGATCGACGGCACCAAGGCGTGGATCACGCACGGCGGCCACGCCGACTTCTACACCGTGCTGGCCCGCAGCGGCGGCGAGGGGGCGCGCGGCATCTCCGCGTATCTGGTGCCGGGCGACGCGCCGGGGCTGAGCGCCGCCGCGCCCGAGCGGAAGATGGGCATGAAGGGCTCGCCGACCGCACAGCTGCACTTCGACGGCGTCACCGTCCCGGACGCCCGGCGGATCGGGGACGAGGGCCAGGGCTTCACCATCGCGCTCGCCGCGCTGGACGCCGGGCGGCTCGGCATCGCCGCGTGCGCGATCGGCGTGGCCCAGGCCGCGCTGGACGCCGGGGTCGCGTACGTGCGGGAGCGGCGGCAGTTCGGCCGGCCGCTGGCGGACTTCCAGGGCCTGCGCTTCATGATCGCCGACATGGCGACCAGGATCGAGGCCGGCCGCGCCCTGTACCTGGCCGCGGCCAGGACCCGGGACGCGGGCGAGGACTTCTCCCGGCAGGCGGCGATGGCCAAGCTGTTCTGCACCGACGCCGCGATGCAGGTCACCACGGACGCGGTCCAACTCCTGGGCGGATACGGCTACACGGCGGACTTCCCCGTCGAGCGGTACATGCGCGAGGCGAAGGTGCTGCAGATTGTGGAGGGCACCAACCAGATCCAGCGCATGGTGATCGCGCGCCATGTGGCGGGTCCGGAGTCCCGGGGCTGACCCGTATCCGGGTCCGCGGGCGCCGGCCGGGCGCCGGGCAGGGCGGGGCGGCCGGAGGACGACGGGGGAGTGCTGTTCGGGGGGCGCGGCGCACGCGCCCCGCGAAAGTCCGCGGCAGCGGGCGGCGTCAGGCCGCGCGCGGCGTGGGGAAGGGGCGCGAGCCCGGTCCGCCGACGTGCGAGAACGGCTGGGTGCGCCAGTCCAGGGTGTCGGGGAGGGCGAGCAGGCCCAGCTCCTGCGGGACGGCGAGGCCGTCCACGCCGGCCGGACGTGCCTCGGTCATCGGACGGCCGGAGCCGGCACAGACGGTCAGGCCGAACGGATTCCACGGCGTGGGGCACAGGGCGTGCACCGGCAGCCGGTCCTCGTCGCTGAAGACGGCGATGGGCCGGGCGCAGGCGGGGCAGTCCACCCGCACCATGTCCAGCTCGTCCTCGAACGTGTCCTCCGCCTCATCGGTGTCCGGCAGCCCCGGCAGCAGCGCGAGCGCGACGTCGCGTTCGTGCCCCTCCTCGGGCGCCGGCTGATTCCGCTCATTGCGGTTGTGGCGCACATGGTTACGCATAATCGCGTCTCCCCCATCGGACGACAGTGCCCTCGATCGGGCCGGGCCCGGCATCAATCCCGCGGCCATAGCGAGCACTTCCCGCCGCGCTACGCGGGTAATCACGCCATGGATGTCATAAGGATGCATCGTGAGTGTGGCCTTCGTCACACTCGGCCGGGAGGTGGTCCGTGCGCCCTCGCCGTGCCCCCGCGCTCCCCTCGTGCCCCCGCGCGGCGCCTTGCGGCCGGTGCCGCGCCCTGTCACGGCTGCGGATAAGGTGCGGACGGGCGCGGCCGGCCGGTGCGGCGCCGACGGGCAAGCGGATCGGCGAGATGCGGACCATGCGGACCACGCGGACCAACTGGGCGGGGAACATCACCTTCTCGGCGCAACGGGTGCACCGGCCCGCGACCGTCGCCGAACTGCGGTCACTGATCGCCGCGAGCCGCCGCGTACGGGTACTCGGCAGCGGCCACTCCTTCAACGACATCGCCGACACCGACGGCACCCTCGTCGAACTCACCGGCCTGCCGCCCGAGATCGACATCGACACCGCCGCCCGCACCGTCCGCGTCGGCGGCGGGGTGCGCTACGCCGAACTCGCCCAGCGCCTGCACGACAACGGCCTCGCCCTGCCCAACATGGCCTCCCTGCCGCACATTTCGGTGGCCGGCTCCGTCGCCACCGGCACCCACGGCTCGGGCGACCGCAACGGCGGCCTCGGCACCTGCGTCAGCGCCGTGGAACTCGTCACGGGCGACGGCGGCACCGCCGAACTCAGCCGCGACAAGGACGGCGACCGCTTCGACGGCGCCGTCGTCGCCCTGGGCGCGCTCGGCGTCGTCACCGCCCTCACCCTCGACGTGGTGCCCGACTTCGCCGTCCGCCAGTACGTCTTCACCGGCCTCGAACTGGCCGACCTCGACGGCCGGTTCGACGCGATCACCGGCGCCGCGTACAGCGTCAGCCTCTTCACCGACTGGCGCGCGCCCCGCTTCCGGCAGGTCTGGCTCAAGCAGCTCGCCGACCAGCCGCCGCCCGACGTCCCGTGGGCGGCGCCCGCCACCGGGCCCGCGCACCCCGTCCCCGGCGCCGACCCCGTGCACTGCACCGTCCAGCAGGGCGTGCCGGGACCCTGGCACGAACGGCTGCCGCACTTCAGGCCCGGCTTCACCCCCAGCAGCGGCGCCGAACTCCAGTCGGAGTACCTGCTGCCGCGCGAGCACGCGCTGCCCGCCCTGCACGCGCTCGCGGCGATCGCCGCCGAGATCGCGCCGCTGCTGCAGATCTGCGAGGTGCGCACGGTCGCCGCCGACCGGCAGTGGCTCAGCCCCGCCTACGGCCGCGACACCGTCGCCCTGCACTTCACCTGGGTGCCGGACACCCCGGCCGTACTGCGTGTCCTCACCCTGATGGAACAGCGGCTCGCGCCGTACGAGCCGCGCCCGCACTGGGGCAAGGTCTTCACCGAGGACGCCGCCGGCCTGCGGGCCCGCTACCCCCGGATGGCCGACTTCGACGCGCTCGCCGCCGAGCTGGACCCCGCCCGCACCTTCCGCAACGCCTACCTCGACCGGCTGCTGCCCGCCCGCGATCCGTCCTGACGGCGGCGCCCGCCACCGTGATCGAACCGTGCACATCCGTACGCAACACGGCGTGGTCGCTGCGGGTAAGGTCATCGGCTGTGGAGGAGCTTGACCGGCACATCGTGGAACTTCTCGTCGCCGACGGGCGCATGAGCTACACCGACCTGGGCAAGGCCACGGGCCTGTCCACCTCGGCGGTGCACCAGCGCGTGCGCAGGCTGGAGCAGCGCGGTGTGATCCGGGGGTACGCGGCCATCGTCGACCCCGAATCGGTCGGCCTGTCGCTGACGGCCTTCATCTCCGTCAAGCCCTTCGACCCCAGCGCGCCGGACGACATCGCCGACCGGCTCGCCGAGGTCCCCGAGATCGAGGCGTGCCACAGCGTCGCGGGCGACGAGAACTACATCCTCAAGGTCCGGGTCGCGACCCCGATCGAGCTGGAACACCTGCTGACCCGCATCCGCACCCTCGCGGGCGTCTCCACCCGCACCACCGTGGTGCTGTCCACGGCGTACGAGTCCCGACCGCCGCGCATCTGACCCGGTGACCCCGGCCCGGCCGGGACCGCCGCGGGCACGGACCCCGAGGTCGGACGGGTGCCCCGCCCGGAGGACACTGGGCGCATGCACCACACCTCCACCGCGCGGCAGGCCGCGTCCCCCGAAGAACCCGCACCCACCGGTACCGTCCTGCTGCGCGGCGGCGCCGTCTACAGCCCGGCCGACCCCTTCGCCACCGCGATGGTCGTCGACGGCGGCACCGTCGCCTGGGTCGGCTCGGAAGGGGCCGCGGACTCCTTCGCCGACGGGGTGGACGCCGTGGTGCGGCTCGACGGGGCGCTGGTCACCCCCGCCTTCACCGACGCCCATGTGCACACCACCGCGACCGGGATCGCCCTCACCGGCCTCGACCTGAGCGCCGCCGCCACCCTCGCCGACGCCCTGGCCCGTACGGCCGCGCACGCCGCCGGGCACCCCGCCGACCGGGTCCTGCTCGGCCACGGCTGGGACGAGATCCGCTGGCCCGAGCGGCGCCCGCCGACCCGCGCGGAACTGGACGAGGCGGCCGGCGGTCGGCCGCTCTACCTGACCCGTACCGATGTGCACTCCGCCGCCGTCAGCTCCGCCCTGCTCGACCTCGTGCCCGGCGTCGCGGGCCTGCCCGGTTTCGACCCGCAGGCGCCCGTCACCCGCGACGCCCACCACGCCGTACGCCGCGCCGCGTACGCCGCCGTCACCCCCGCGCAGCGGACCGCCGCCCAGCGGGCCGCGCTGCGGCACGCCGCTTCCCGGGGCATCGGCGCGCTCCACGAGTGCGCGGGCCCCGACATCTCCGCCGAGGACGACCTCACCGGGCTGCTCGCGCTCGCCGCCGCCGAGACGGGCCCGCAGGTCTTCGGCTACTGGGCCGAGGCCGCCGCCACCCCCGCCGACCTCGACCGGATCCGCGACCTCGGCGCCGTCGGCGCGGGCGGCGACCTCTTCGTGGACGGCTCCCTCGGCTCGCACACCGCCTGCCTGCACACGCCGTACGCCGACGCGCCGCACACCGGCACCGCCTATCTCGACGCCGACACCATCGCCCGCCACCTCACGCTGTGCACCGAGGCGGGCGTACAGGCCGGCTTCCACGCCATCGGCGACGCGGCGATCAGCGCGGTCGTGGACGGCGTACGGGCCGCCGCCGCGGCCGTCGGCCTGGAGCGGGTCCGGGCGCTGCGGCACCGCGTCGAGCACGCCGAATTCATGACGCCCGCCACCATCGCGGCCTTCGCCGAATTCGGCCTCGTCGCGTCCGTACAGCCCGCCTTCGACGCCGCGTGGGGCGGCGCCGACGGCATGTACGCCGAACGGCTCGGCGCCCAGCGGGCCCGCGACCTCAACCCCTTCGCCGCGCTCACCCGCGCCGGGGTGCCGCTGGTCCTCGGCTCCGACAGCCCCGTCACCCCGCTCGACCCCTGGGGCGCCGTCCGCGCCGCCGCCTTCCACCGCACCCCCGAGCACCGCATCTCGGCCCGCGCCGCCTTCAACGCCCACACCCGCGGCGGCTGGCGGGCCATCGGCCGCGACGACGCCGGCGTCCTCGTCCCCGGCGCGCCCGCCGACTACGCCGTCTGGGACAGCGGCGACCTCGTCGTCCAGGCCCCCGACGAACGCGTCGCCAACTGGTCCACCGACCCCCGCTCCGGCACCCCCGGCCTGCCCGATCTCACGCCCGGACGCCCGCTTCCGACCGCTGTGCGCACCGTCGTCGGCGGCCGTACGGTCTTCGCGCGGCCGAACGGGTGAGCATCGCCGCGCACATGCGGCCGAACGGTGTGCCCTCGGCCTGTCGCGGCGTGTCGCACGGCCCCGCACTGACCTGCTGATTTGGCGAAACCCCGCAGGTCAAAGGGGTGTTGACAGGCGACGGTCGAAGGCGAGTAGGTTCGGCCAGGTCCACCACAGGACGTCGGACCGGGGGCCCGCCGCGGTTCTGTCGACCGCCGCTGGGCCATGGGGCGCCGCGCCGTACGGGCACGCCGCCACTGGCAGCCAGGTCCAGCGTCAGCGGCGCCGGAACGGGACCACCCCCCGGTCGGCAGGTGTGACCCGGGAAGGGCCCGGACGCCCAGTAGACAACGGCCTCGGTACTGACTCGCAGCCAGCGAGTCCCAGGTCGGCCCGAAGGGCGTCCGGTCCCTCCTCCAGGAGTTTCCGCTCACGCTGGTGTCCGTCGCTTTGACTCGCAGCCTGGGGGCACCCCCGGACGGAGTCTGGGGGAGAGTCCCAGGTCGGCCCGAAGGGCGTCCGGTCCCTCCTCCAGGAGTTTGTGCGGCCGTGAGCGGCCATGAATCGCGCGCTCTCTTCCTCGTGAGCGCCCCGCAGGGGAATGTTTGCCGACCTGGGATCCACATGGTGGGCGGCTCGGGGTACCGTCAGCTTCATCACCCCGTCACCTGCAGGAAGGCCGCGACGTGCGCCCGCGACCCGACACCGTATCCGCGGCGACCGCGGTCGAGCCGTCGACGGAGCCTTCCGTCGGGGTCACCGCGAAGCCGGGGAAGGCGCCGCGGCGCGAGCGGTGGGCGGCGACGGCGCGGCGGGCCGCTCCGAGTTCGGCGGTCGCGGCGGTCAGCGGGTGCGCGCTGGCACTGGCCTTCCCGCCGTACGGCGTGTGGCCGCTGTCCGTGGTGGCGGTGGCGGGCCTGGCCCTGGTGCTCGAGGGCCGTACGGTCCGCCAGGCCGCCTGGCTCGGCTTCGCCTTCGCGTTCCCCTTCTTCCTGTGGCTCCTGGTGTGGCTCCGCTCGGTGATCTGGCTCGCGGTCCCGCTGCTGTCCGCCGTCGAAGCCGCGTATTTCGTGCTGATGGCCGCCCTGATCGTGCTGGCCCGGCGGCTGCCGTGGTGGCCGCTGTGGACCGCCTGCCTATGGGTCGCCCAGGAACTGGTCAGGGACCGGCTGCCGTTCGGCGGCTTCCCCTGGGGCCGCCTCGCCTTCGCCAACACCGGCTCCCCGTACACCCCGCTCGCGGCGCTCGGCGGCGCCCCGCTGGTGACCTTCGCGGTGGCCCTGAGCGGCACCCTGCTGGCCGCCGCCGCGCTGGCCGGCCACCGGGCCTACGCGGCCCGCCGCGCCGCCGCCCCGCGGGCACTGGCCGCCGCGCTGCCCGGCGCCACCGCCCTCGTGCTGTCCGCGGCCGTCCTGCTGTCGGGACTGCTCGTGCCGGTGCACACCAACGCCGTCGGACACGTCCGCGTCGCCGTCGTGCAGGGCAATGTCCAGCAGCCCGGCATGCACTTCCTCGGCCGCCCGATGCAGATCCTCGACAATCACGTCAAGGCCACCCTCAAGCTCGCCGCCGACATCGAGGCGGGCACGGTGCCCAAGCCCGACATCGTGCTGTGGCCGGAGAATTCCTCCGACCTCGACCCGTTCAGCAACCCCGCGGCGTACGACAAGATCAGCCAGGCCGTCCAGGCCGTCGGTGTCCCGGTGCTGGTCGGCGCCCTGGTCGACGGCCCGGACAAGGACCACGTGCAGAACGAGGGCATCGTGTGGGACCCGGTCACCGGACCCGGCGCCCACTACACCAAGCAGCACCCGGTGCCCTTCGGCGAATACGTGCCCTTCCGCAAGGCACTGACCAAGGTCGTCCCGATGCTCAACGAGATCCCCCGGGACTTCTACCCGGGCAAGGACACCGGCGTCCTGCGGATCGGTCCGGCCCGCCTCGGCGACGTGATCTGCTTCGAGGTCGCCTACGACGGCATCGTCCGCGACACGGTCAACGCCGGCGCCCGCGCCCTGGTCGTCCAGACCAACAACGCGACCTACGGCCGCACCGGACAGCCCGAGCAGCAGCTCGCCATGTCCCGGCTGCGCGCCATCGAGCACGGCCGCGCCATCGTCACCGCCGCGACCAGCGGAATCAGTGCGATCGTCGCTCCTGATGGCAAGATCGAACAGCGCAGCGCGGAATTCACCCAGCAAGTGCTGAGTGCCGACATCCCGCTGCGCGACGAGATCACCGTCGCGGACCGCGTCGGCACATTTCCGGAGTGGTCACTCGCTATTGTTGGCCTCCTGTCCTGTGCGGCCGCCTACGCGCTCGGCAGGCGCGACCGCACAGGCATGGCGAAGGGGCAGTAGTGAACGACGGCGAGCAGCGGAGCTTCGGGCCGCTCGGCAAGGTCCTGGTCATCATCCCGACCTACAACGAGGCCGAGAACATCAAGCCGATCGTGCGGCGGGTCCGCGCCTCGGTCCCCGAAGCCCACATCCTGGTCGCCGACGACAACAGCCCCGACGGCACCGGCAAGCTGGCCGACGAACTGGCCGGCGCCGACGAGCAGGTGCACGTCCTGCACCGGCACGGCAAGGAGGGCCTGGGCGCGGCCTACCTGGCCGGTTTCCAGTGGGGCATGGACCACGACTTCGGCGTCCTGGTCGAGATGGACGCCGACGGCTCCCACCAGCCCGAGGAACTGCCCCGGCTGCTCACCGCGCTCAAGGGCGCCGACCTGGTGCTCGGCTCGCGCTGGATCCCCGGCGGCCGGGTGGTGAACTGGCCGAAGTCCCGCGAATTCCTCTCCCGCGGCGGCAGCACGTACTCCCGGCTGCTGCTCGACGTGCCGATCCGCGACGTGACCGGCGGCTACCGCGCCTTCCGCCGCGAGACCCTGGAGGGCCTGGGCATGGCCGAGGTCGCCTCGGCCGGCTACTGCTTCCAGGTGGACCTCGCCTGGCGGGCGGTCAGGAACGGCTTCCACGTCGTGGAGGTGCCGATCACCTTCGTCGAACGCGAGCGCGGCGACAGCAAGATGAGCCGCAACATCGTGGTCGAGGCGCTGTGGCGGGTCACGGTGTGGGGCGTCGGCTCCCGCGCGGGCAAGGCCGTCGGCCGCAAGCCCTGAGCGCCGTCCGAGGACGGGCCCGTCCGCTCCCGCGGGGCGGGCCGTCCTAGAGGATGTTCACAGCCCTGGCCACCACCAGGACCACGGTGAGCAGCGACACCGCGGACTGCGTCAGCATCAGCATCTTCGCCCACCGCGTCACCGGCATGACATCGGTGGGGCTGAAGGCCGTGGAGTTGGTGAAGGACAGGTAGAAGTAGTCCAGGAACGTCGGCTCCCAGTGCGGCGGTGCCAGGTCGGGGGACTGCATCTGTACGAAGAGGAAGTCGGGCACCTGGCGGACGCCCTGGGCGCGCGCCCCCGGCCCGCCGCGGTCCAGCTCCCAGTACAGCAGCCCGAACACGATCACATTGGTGAGCCAGATCGCGCCGCCGGTCAACAGCAGCGTCCCGGCGGACGCGCCCTCGGTGCCGCGGATCAGCCCGCGCAGCAGCCGCAGCATCGCGTACACATTGGCGGAGCCGATCGCCGCCATGAGGGCGAAGCCGAGCGCCCGGTAGCCGCGTGAGCGGCTCTCGATCCTGACCGGGTCGCTGACCGTGAGGGCCACCAGCAGGGCCAGTTCCACCACCGGCATCAGCCACCGGGGGTGCACCGCGAGCCGCTGCGGCAGGGTGAACTGGATCGCCACCACCGCGAGCACGGCCGCCGCCGACGCCCAGCGCGGCTCGCCGCGGGTCACCCGCCGCCAGGCGGGCGTCAGCAGCCGCTCGGCCTCGGCCAGGCCGCCACCGCTGTGGGGCGCGGCATGGGGTGCGGTACTGGTCGCGGCATGGTGGGCGGTCAGCAGCGCCTCGACGCGGGCGAGGCGGTCCGCCAGAGCGTCGTCGTCGTGGCCGGGGGCGCCGCCGTCCGGGTCCGCGGAGCCGGCGGGGCCGGACGGGCCGTCGTGGGCGTCCTGGCCCGGGGTCTGTGTCACGCGGATCATCGTCGCGTCCCGGTGCCGCCCCGGTCCACCGGCGACCGGCCGCTCACATCCGGTCTTTACCCGGTCTTTGGCACACTTGAGCTATGACGATGACCCCTCCGCCCCGTGTCCGTCCGCAGCGCGCCCCGCAGCGGCGGCGGTCGCGTGCCCGCACCATCGTGCCGCTGGCGATCGCGGCGTGGGCGGTGCTGGAGATCTGGCTGCTGATCGTGGTGGCCGGCGCGACCAGCGGCCTGACGGTGTTCCTGCTGATCATCGGCGGGATGGTGCTGGGCGCCAGCGCGGTCAAGCGTGCCGGGCGCAGCGCGTGGCGCAATCTGACCGCCCAGGTGCAGGCCGCGCAGGCCCAGGCCGGTCAGCGCCCGGAGGACACCACGCCGCCCGCGGCGGGCACCGGGCGCAACGGGCTGGCGATGCTCGGCGGCCTGCTGCTGATCATCCCGGGCTTCATCTCCGACGCCGTCGGTCTGCTGCTGCTCCTGCCGCCGACCCGCAAGCTCATCGGCAAGGCGCTCGACCGTCTCACCTCGCGGGCGCTGGCGGCCCGGCCCGCCGCACCGGCCGACCCCGGCTCGGTCGGCGACCTCTTCCAGCAGGCGCGCGACGCCAACGAACAGTTCCGCATCCACCGCCCGGACGGCAAGGTCATCCAGGGCGAGGTCGTCGACCGCGACTGACGCGGGACCCGCCGGCACTCACTGAGGCTTCCCCGTCGGCGCCGGGGCGGAGCCCCGGCCCGGACGCAAAAAAAACCGCCGGCGGGGGAGCTGCGCTCCGCCGCCAGCGGGAAGTGTCCGGGGGCATGGGTCCCCGGGATGATCCCCGGGGTGCCCCCCTAGGTCGAACCTGGTCGAGCCCGCGTCCCTGGGACGCGCTACGCGCTCTTGCGATTGTCCCGCGGGTGCACCGCGATATTCATCGCTCCGGAACGGAGGACCGCCAGCCGTTCGGCCAGCACCTCCTCCAGCTCCTCCAGCGTGCGCCGCTCCATGAGCATGTCCCAGTGCGTGCGCGCGGGCTTGGTCGTCTTCTCCTCCGGGCCCTCTCCGTCCACCAGCAGGGCGGTCTGGCCGCAGGCGCGGCACTCCCACTCCGGCGGAATCTCGGCCTCAACCGAGAACGGCATCTCGAATCGATGTCCGTTCCGGCATGCGTACTCAACGGTCTGGCGCGGGGCCAGATCGATACCGCGGTCGGTCTCGTAGCTGGTGGCCCCGAGTCGCGTGCCGCGGAGAGCTCGCTCACTCATGAATCGTGCCTCCCGGGCTTGGTCGCCCACAGGACAGGTGTCGCTGTCGTCGTCATCCGGTCAACGTCCGGTCGGCGGTGAAGATTCCCGTTTAGGGAGATGCGTCGCCCGTCGTGCCGCCCCTGTTTGTACCCACCGGTGCCCGGTTTGTCACATCTGAGCGGAGATGTCACCCGGTGTCGTCATATCTTTTGCGTGCAGTAACGGTCAAGCTGCTGGGCCAACCGCGTACACTACCGGTCCGCACGCCCTCCGGCTAAATCGGATCGACCGCAGCGCGTTCGGGCGCGTCCCGGCGAATCACCGCAGATGCGGGCATCACGTCCACGGCGATGTCCCGCACCGTGCCCGGCGTACCCGCCGTGACCTGGGCCTGCGGGCTTTTCGCGCCATCGCCCGGCGCGTTTTCCGCCGGATCGGCGAAGACCCGCAGGAAGAACTGCGCGAGTGGCCCGATCGCCAGCGCGTACAGCACGGTGCCCGCGCCCACGCCGCCGCCCAGCGCGAAGCCGGCCGCCAGGACGGTCACCTCGATGCCGGTGCGCACCAGCCGCACCGAGCGGCCGGTCCTGCGGTGCAGGCCCGTCATCAGCCCGTCGCGCGGACCGGGACCGAAACGCGCGGTGATGTAGAGACCGGTCGCCACGCCGTTCAGCAGCACCCCCGCGACCAGCAGCGGTATCCGTACGGCCAGTGCCGCGTGGTACGGCACCAGGCGGCAGGTGGCGTCGATCGCCAGCCCGACGACGAACACATTGGAGACCGTACCGAGCCCCGGCCGCTGCCGGATCGGCCACCACAGCAGCAGCACGGCCGCGCCGACGACAATGGAGACGACGCCGATGCTCATTCCGGTCAGCCGGGACAGCCCCTGGTGGAAGACGTCCCACGGGTCAAGGCCCAGCGCGGCGCGGATCATCAGCGCCGAGGACGCGCCGTACAGCGCGAGGCCGACATAGAGACGGACGAGGCGGCGGTACGGGAACGGCGAGATCAATGGAACCCCCCATTGGCGGACGTGCTGACGCACGTGCCACTCTGTGGCCTGGAAGTGCTTTCGTTCCACGGCCAATCGACGAGAGGTGGACTGATTTCGGTGCCCCAGTGGACTGCGGCGGTCAGTGCGTCCCACCTCGCCCGGCTGCTCGAACCCCGCCCGCGCGGTGGCCGGGCCGCCGCACACGGCAACGGGCACGGCCGCAAGCTGCCCGCGTACCGGGGCCTGGCCGACGGCATCCGGCTGCTGGTCCTCGAAGGCCGCGTCCAGGTGGCCGCGCGGCTGCCCGCCGAGCGCGAACTCGCGGTGGCCCTCGGTGTCAGCCGCACCACCGTCGCCGCCGCCTACGAGGCGCTGCGTGCCGAGGGCTTCGCGCGGTCCCGGCGCGGCGCCGGCAGCTGGACCGCGATCCCCGAGGGGCATGTGCTGCCCTCGCGCAGCCTGGAGCCGCTGCCGCCGGAGGCCGCGGGCACCGTCATCGACCTCGGCACCGCCTCGCTGCCCGCAACCGAGCCGTGGCTCAGCCGCGCCATGCAGGGCGCGCTCGCCGAACTGCCCGCGTACGCCGCCACCCACGGCGACTTCCCGGCCGGGCTGCCGGTGCTGCGGGAGGCCATCGCCGACCGCTACACGCTGCGCGGTGTGCCCACCATGCCCGAGCAGATCATGGTCACCACCGGGGCGATGGGCGCGATCGCCGCCGCGGCCCGGCGGCTGGTCGCCTTCGGCGAGCGGGTCGCCGTGGAGTCGCCCAGTTACGCCAATGTGCTGGAGCTGTTCCGCGAGACCGGCTCCCGGCTGGTGCCGGTGACGCTGCGAGAGGGACTCGCCGGCTGGGACATGGACGCCTGGCGGCGCGTCCTGCGGGACGCCTCGCCGCGCATGGCGTACGTGATGCCGGACTTCCACAATCCGACGGGCACGCTCATCGCCGACGAGCAGCGGCGCGACCTCGTGGAGGCCGCGCGGGCGGCCGGGACCGTCGTGGTGGCCGACGAGACCATGGCCGAACTCGTCCTGGACGGCGAGGAGTCGGGCGCGCGGCCGATGGCCGCCTTCGACCGCGGCGGCACCGTGATGACGGTCGGCTCGGCCAGCAAGGCGGTCTGGGCGGGGCTGCGGATCGGCTGGGTCCGCACCACCCCCGACGTCGTACGCCGGCTGGTCTCCGCCCGGGCCTACCTCGACCTCGGCTCGCCCGTCGTGGACCAGCTCGCCGTCGCCTGGCTGCTGCGCGACGGTGGCTGGGACCTGGCGCTGGCCGCGCGGCGCGCCCGGGCGCGCGAGTGCCGCGACGACATCGTCGCCGGGTTGCGCGAGCACACCACAGGCTGGGAATTCGCGGTGCCGCGCGGCGGCATGACCATGTGGGTGCGTACGGGGGACGTGTCCGGCTCGCGCCTGGCCGTCGCCGGGGAACGCCTCGGCGTCCGCGTTCCCTCCGGGCCGCGCTTCGGGGTCGACGGTGCTTTTGAGCCCTACATCCGGTTGCCGTTCACCGTCAGTGGTCCCGCCGCCTCCGAGGCGGCCGCTCGCCTCGCGCAGGCGGCCCACGTCGTCCGTTCCGGCGGCGCCGCCGACGGCGACCCCACCAGCCTCTTCGTCGCCTGACCCGTCTCCTGCGGAGTGCGGTTCGTCAGGGGCGCTGGGGGCACCTCCCAGCGGTAGCTGGGGGAGGAACTGCGCGCTCAGGCCGCGCGGGGCTGCGGGTGAAAGACCGCCCCAGCGGGGCAGACGCTGTTTGTTTTGCGACCACCGGGCCGGTGGGGGCGGGCCGCGCAGTTCCCCGCGCCCCTAAAAGCATGACTCCCGCACTCCGCAGGAGACCTCACGCATCCCGCCCCCCGAAGGGGCACCGCACTCCGCAGGAGACCTCAGGCACCGCCTGCCGAAGAGGCGCCCCACTCCGTGGGAGGGCTAGCTCAGCTCGAGGTCGGCGACGGCCCGGACGACCGCGTCCTTGCGGAGGGCGACGGGCACGGGCTCGGGCTCGGCGGGAGCCGAAGAGGCGGAGGCCGGGGCCTCCTCGTGGAGGGGGAGGTCAGCGGGGGCCGCCCCCGGCAGAAGCGAGAGAACGGCGTCGCGGTGCGCCTGAGCACACTCCTCGTCGTAGGGGTCCGGCGTCGACGGCACCTGGAGCCGCAGCACGGGCCCGGTGCCGAGCCGGGCGTACCCGCGCCCGGGCGGCACCTCCGCCGCCGGAGTCGTCCGCTGCGGCGCCCCGAGGACGGCCTCGACGTGTTCGGGCGCGAGCGGCCCGAGCACCACGCGGGCGCGGGTCTGCGCGATGACGACGGGCGCCAGCCCCTCCGTGGCGTCGAGTTGGTCGGCGACGGCCACCGCGACATTGGCCGCGCGCCCGTGCCGCAGCGGCACGTCCAGCAGGGTCTGCGGGTCGGGCCGCCCCTCGGCCAGCGCGAGCTGCGAGAGCGCGGTCGGCCGGTCGACCAGGATCCACAGCGGACGGCGTACGTCGTCGGCGACCGGATCACCGGACTGCCGCGCCCTGTTGACCGCGATCAGCCGCCGCTCGGTCTCGTGCGCGGCCCATTCCAGCGTGGCGGACGCGCCGGACAGCCCGCCCTCGACGGCGAGGACGCCGGGCCGCCCGATCAGGCACGCGTATTCGCCGGTGCCGCTGCCGTCCACGACGACCACGTCACCGTAGACCAGCGCCTGGAGCGCGATCGACCGCAATAGGCTCGTGGTGCCGGTGCCGGGCTGCCCGAGGGCCAGCAGATGCGGCTCGGTGGAGCGGGTGCCGGTGCGCCACACGACCGGCGGCGCGTCCCGGGTGCCGTCACCGTCGGTGACCGGCACGGTCCGCTGGACGGCGGCGTCGTCGGTGAAGCCGAGCACCGTCTCACCGGGGGCGGTGATGAACCGCTGCGCGACGATGTCGGTGGGCAGCGGCGCCAGCGCGGTGAGGGTGAGGTGGTTCTCCTCCTCGTTCCAGTCGAAGCGGTACTCCCGGCCGCGGCCCGCCTTCGCGTGCAGCAGCTGCTCCACCCGGGTGCGCGACTCGGCCTCGCCGTCGGTGAAGTACGCGGGGTAGCGCAGATGCAGCCGCGCCAGCCTGCCGTCCTGGAACTCGTACTCGCTGAACGCCTTGTCCCAGCTGCCGTCGTGCGCGTACAGCGGCGCCGGGTCGCCGGCGTCCGACAGATACGGCACGAGGGCCTCGTACAGCGACTGGAGCCGCCCGGTCTCGGCCTCGCTCGGCCCGGTCGGCGTCGGCGGGGTGCGGTCGCGGCCCATCCAGGCCGCGGACGCCATGACGGCGGCGATCGCCAGCAGCGGGCCGTACGGCATCATCACGACGACGACCACACCGGCGGCGGCCAGCAGCAGCGCGGGGCCGCGGCGGTCCTTGGGAGTGCGGCCCCACCAGCTGCCCGCCCACGCGACCTGCTTGCGCATGCCGCGGGCGATGGTGATCACCGGATGGAGCACGTCGGTGGCGCTGTCGGCGGCGCTGCGCGCCAGGTCCCGGCCGCGGACGAGCGCGGGCCGGCTGGTGAGGATGCTGGGAAGGGGTCGCCTGGCCACGGGTACTCCATGGGTGTTTCGGTGCGTGTCGTGCTTCGGGCGTCGAGTGCCGTGCTTATGCCGGTGCGCGCCGTGGGGGAGGCGCGCGCGGAGGGATCGGGGTACGGGCCCGGAGCGGCTGGCCGCGCCGGGCCCGTGGGGAGTGGCCGCCCGTCGGGGCGGCCCGGGCCCGGGCCTGGGCCTAGACCTTGATCCCGCCCAGCAGGCTGGCCAGGCTCGCGCCGCCCGCCTTGATGCTCGGGGCGATGGCGGTGCCCGCGAGGTAGAAGCCGAACAGGGCGCAGACGATGCCGTGGGACACCTTCAGCCCGTCCTTGCGGAAGAACAGGAAGCAGATGACGCCGAGCAGGACGACGCCGGAGATGGACAGGATCATTGGGCTTTCTCCTGGGTGATGGGGACGGTCACCATGAGTTCTTCCAGGCTCACAACAAGTAATAGATCGCGCTCGGTGGCAAATGGGTGATTTGTAGGGGATTTCCACCAGGTGGGGGACGGGTGGAGCGGTGCCCGGCGCGAGCATTGCCCGTACGGGCCGGTCCATCCGGCCATCGCGCCGCTGTCCCGCTTTCGGCACGGTGAAGTCGCCCGAACGGGTGACGGCGGTGCAGGATGGCCGGTGTGCAGCTCACCCCGATCACCTGGACGCGGCTGGCCGACGGCCTCGCGGAGCGGATCGCGCGGACTCCGGGGCCCTGGTGGCGGGTGGCCGTGGACGGCGCCGACGCCGCCCGGCCCGGCGACCTCGCCGACGCCGTCGCCGCCGCGCTGCCCGCCCTCGGCCACCGGGCGCTGCGGGTGCGCGCCGCTGACTTCCTGCGGCCCGCGTCGTTGCGCTACGAGTACGGCCACGAGGACGCCGACGCGTACTACCAGCTCTGGCTCGACACCGGGGCGCTGCGCCGCGAAGTCCTCGACCCGCTCGCGCCCGACGGCTCCGGCCGGGTCCTGCCGTCGTTGTGGGACGCCGAGGCCGACCGCGCCACCCGCGCCGCGTACGTCCGACTGCCACCCGGCGGCGTGCTGGTGCTCGACGGCCCGCTGCTGCTCGGCCAGGGCCTGCCGTTCGATCTGACGGTCCATCTGCGGCTGTCCCCGGCCGCGCTGGAACGGCGTACGCCGGAGGCCGACCGGTGGACGCTGCCCGCATTCGACCGGTACGACCGGGAGGCGCTGCCGGAACAGACCGCCGATGTCCTGGTACGTGCCGACGACCCCCGGCGGCCCGCCTGGACCGGCTGAACTCCGGCCCGCGGCACGCCCGTCGGGACCGGTCCCGCCCCGCCTTGCCGTGGGGTGGCGCGCCCCGCTAGCGTCACCGACCACCATGACTGTCGCCATCGCGCCGCTGACCGCCGAGCACATACCCCTGGCCGCGCAGCGGTACGACCGCTGGTTCGCGCGGGCCCGCCGTCCTCCGTCGCAACGCTCCTGGCTCGCCGACGGCCCCGTACGCGGTGAGGAGCTGCTCGGCAAGCTGATCGGCGTCCCCGGACTCGAGGCGTGCCGCGCGCTCGACGGCGACGGCGGCCTCACCGGACACCTCGCCGCGGTGCCGGTCGACCTGCTCCCCGACGACCCGGCGGGGCTGCGCAATCACCCGCACTCCGCGCTGATCCCGCACGGCGGCCACGCGCTGCCGGGCGGCCGCGAGTCCGAGGTGCTGCGCGCGCTGTACGCCCGGGTCTCGGCCCGGCTGGTCGCGGAGCGGCGGCTGGTGCACTACGTGGACGTACCGGCCGGCGAATCGGCCGGACTGCCGTGGGCCGACCTCGGCTTCGGCCGCGAACTGGTGCACGGCCTGATGGCGGTCAAGGCCCGCGGACGCCAGCCGCGCGGCGTCGAGGGGCTCGCCATCCGGCGCGCGGGCGTCGGTGACCTGCCGCAGATCGGCCGGATGGCCGCCGAGTCCTCGCGCAGGCAGCGCGAATCCGCCGTCTTCCAGCCGCAGCCGGAACGCGCGCTCGCCGCGCTGCGGATGTACTACGCCGACGCGCTCGGCGACCCGCGAAGCGCCGCGTGGATCGCCTCCCGCCGGGGCGAGGAGATCGGCATGGTGCTGCTGGTCCCGGCCACGCCCGACCCGGTGATCCCGGAGTTCTGCGTCGAGCTGGCCGAGGCGTACGTCGAGCCTTCCGCGCGCGGCGAGGGCATCAGCCGCATCCTGCTCGCCACCGCGCTGGCCTGGGCGTACGACAACGGCCACCGCTACATGTCCGCCCGGTGGTACTCCGCCTCGCCGCTGTCGGCCGGGCACTGGCCGGCGGTCGGCTTCCGGCCGGTGGCGTACCGGCTCAGCCGCACGCTGGACGGCCGGATCGGCGGCCCGCCCGGTACCTACTGAAATCGCCAAGTAGCGTATCCAACCGGACATTTGGGCGTGACCGGGGTCACTCGGCGGCCCCGCCGTGAGCGGCATCACGCCGCGAATACGGTCCGATGTCCGGGTTTCACCCGCTGTTCCGGATCAAGGCGGCATGTCACCGACCGTACGGCGGGGGAGCGCGCACCGTGACCGGTCCGTACGCGCTGCGGTGACGACGGGCGACCCGCAGTGACCGGTGCACGCCGCCGACGGACGGAGTGGATCACGGTTGGTTGCCCGCGGATCGGGCAACCGCTTAGCTTCGCCTCCTGCGGGCCGGATGCCCGCGAAAGCGAATGTCCGTCGGGCGGAACGCCGAATCCTGCCGCCGCCCGATCTCCTGGACCTTTTGATCACACACGGCAGGAGCGGGGGACCCAGGTAAGTCGCCGTCTCGCAGTCAGGGACGGCTCGGGGTGAAGTCGCGGCGCCGTGCGCACACGCATCGGCACGACCACGTGACCGGGCATCTCCTGCCCGAACCCGACAGCTCACCTCGCAGGCGTAGGAGAGGAAATCCCCCATGCCCGCAAAGGGACAGCACCGCAAGACCCGTATGAGCCGCCTCACCCGCATCTGCGTCGCCGCGGGCACCGGCGGTGTCGCCCTCGCCCTGCCGCTGGTCGGCGCTGGCATCGCTTCGGCCGCCGAGCCCGCCAAGGCTCCCGCCGCCGCCCCGCACACCGCCGCCGTCAAGGCCGCGACCGTCGCCGCACACAGCAGCGCCGCCAAGGCCGCCGCCACCACGAAGTACGACGTCGTCAGCGGCGACTCGCTGTCGAAGATCGCAGACAGCCACCATGTGAACGGCGGCTGGCAGCGCCTCTACTCCGACAACAAGTCGGTCATCGGCGGCAACCCTGACCTGATCTACCCCGGCCAGCACCTCACGCTGGGCGGCCACTCCACCGAGAAGCCCGCCGCCCCGGCCCCGCAGAAGAAGTCGGCGCCGTCCGCCTCGACCCGGTCCTCGCAGCCGTCGACCTCGCAGTCCTCCGAGCACACGACCAGCACCAAGAAGTCGTCGTCTTCGTCGTCTTCGTCGGCCTCCTCGTCTTCGTCGTCCTCGTCCTCCAGCGCCTCCGGCTACACCAAGCCGGTCGGCAACGCGGCGATCGGTACGCAGTACCACGCGTCCGGCGCCAACTGGTCCAGCGGTTACCACACCGGCGTCGACTTCCTGGTCGGCTCCGGCACCGACGTGCACGCCGTGGCCGCCGGCACCGTCGTCTCGGCCGGCTGGGACGGCGCGTACGGCAACGACGTGATCATCAAGCACGCCGACGGCAAGTACACGCTGTACGGCCACCTGACGCAGGCGCTGGTCTCCGCTGGTCAGAGCGTCAGCGAGGGCCAGCAGATCGGCATCTCGGGCGCGACCGGCAATGTGACCGGACCGCACCTGCACTTCGAGGTCCGCACGACCCCGAACTACGGCTCCGACATCGACCCGGTCGCCTACCTGGCCTCGCACGGCGTCAACGTCTGAGCCGCGGGAACACCCCGGCGCACCCCCGCCTGCCGTGTCCGCCCGGTCCCCGCGACCGGGCGGGCACGGCCGCGTCAGTCCGCGGGGAACAGCGGTGCCAGCTCGCCGCGCGAGACCACACCGAGTTTCGGATACGCCTTGTAGAGGTGGTGGCCGACCGTGCGCGGACTGAGAAAGAGCTGCGCGGCGATGTCCCGGTTGGACAGGCCGCGCGCCGCCAGCCGGACGATCTGCGACTCCTGCGGGGTCAGTCCGGCCTCCTCGGCGACCGACCTGCCGCCGCCCGCCGCTTCCTGACCCGTCGTCACCGAGGCGCCCGACGCGCCCAGTTCGGTACGGGCCCGGTCGGCCCACGGCCGCGCGCCCAGCCGTTCGAAGGTGTCGAGCGCGGCCTTGAGGTGCCCGCGCGCCTCGCTCTTGCGCCGCGCCCGGCGCAGCCATTCGCCGTACAGCAGCTCGGTGCGGGCAGACTCCAACGCCCGCCGGTGCGGCTCGTGTTCGTCGAGCGCCTGCGTGAAGTACGCCTCCGCCTCCGCGTCCCGCGCCCGCAGTGCACGGCAGCGCGCCACCAGCGCCCGCGCCCAGCCCTGACCCGACCGCGCCGCCCACGCCTCGAACCGCGCCAGCGGCTCGTCCGCCCGCTCCGGCACACCGAGCCGCACCGCCGCCTCCACCAGATCGGGGACGCTGCGCATCGCGCTGATGTGGTGCCGTACGGAGGGGCCGGTCAGCAGCGACAGCCGGTCGAGGGCGAACTGCGTCCGCCCCAGGCCCAGTTCGAGCAGTCCCTGCGACCAGTACGCCCACGGCGCGCCCGGTGCCATCGACGTACCCGTCCCTGACGCCAGTGCCTCGTCGGCGAGTTCACGGCAGGCGTCCTCGTCCCCGCGGACCGCCGCGACATGGGCCAGCGCGCTGCTGAGCTGGCTCACCCACTGCCGCTGGCCGCTGTCCCGGGAGATCCGCAGGCCCTCCGACGCGGTCGCGAACGCCTCGTCGCAGCGGCCGTCGAAGAGCTCCGCCTCCGCCCGGAAGAACAGGATCGTGGTCAGCCGGCCGACACCGCCGTTCTCCCGGCTCTCCTCGGCCAGCGCGACGGCCAGATCGTGCGCCGCCGCGTCCTGGCCGAGCGCCAGGCCGACCCCGCACAGCATCACGAGGTCGCGCGGATCGACCCGGCCGCCGCGCGCGGCCCGCGCCGCCGCGGCGGCCTCGCCCACGTCCGGCGGATCACCGGCCGCGCTGCCCGGACCGAGCGCCCGCACCAGGAAGTCCGTCACCGCCCGAACGGGCGCGTCCCGCGGCAGCTCCAGCGCCGCCAGCCGCTCCATCGTCCCCGACACTTCGGCGTCGCCCAGATACCAGGCCGTATGCGTCGCCTGCACCAGCATCCGGGCCGCCGCGACCGGGTCCTCCCGCGCCGCCGACGCCGCTCCCCGCAGCAGCAGTTGATGCGCCGCCGCGAAGTCCCCCTCCCAGAAGTCCGCCAGCCCCCGGACGTACGCGGTGCGGCCGCGGACCCGGTCCAGAGCGGCACGGGCCGAGCCGCCCGCCGGCACCGTACGGCCGGGCCCCGCGCCCTTCGTGCCGCCGGTGTGTGCGGTCGGTCCGGTGCTCGCGCCCCCGAGGGCGTCCGCGACGGACTCCGTGGGTTCGGGCTCCGCGTGCCCGGTGCCGGACGTCCCCGAGGCCGGGCCGCCGTCCGCGGCCAGGGCCGCCGCCTTGGCGGCCTCGGCCGCGAAGGCGCGGGCGCGGGCGATCCCGCCCGCTTCCGAGGCGGACTCGGCGGCCAACAGCAGGCGTTCGACGCGGGCGGCGGGATCGGTGCTCAGCCGCGCGGCGCGTTCGTAGGCGGCCGAGGCGGCGGCGTGGCCGCTGCGTTCGCGGGCCCGGCCCGCGGTGCGCTGGAGTGCCGCCGCCACCGCCTCGTCCGGGCCGGTCGCCGCGGCGGCGAGGTGCCAGGCGCGGTGGTCGGGGTCGCGTACCGGGTCGGCGGCCTCGGCGAGCGCCCGATGCGCGGCGAGCCGGTCCGGGAGCGCGGCCCGCTGGTGGATCGCGGCCCGCATCAGCGGATGCCGGAACCGCAGCCGGTCCTCGTCGTCCACGTACACCAGGCCCGCCTCCTGCGCGGGCGGCAGATCCTCGACGCCGACCCCCAGCACACCGGCGGCCCGTACCAGGATGTCCGGGTCGCCGGTGTGGTCGGCCGCGGCCACCAGCAGCAGCGTCTGCGTCCCGGGCGGAAGGTGGCTGACCTGGCCGTGGAAGGCCATCTGGAGCCGTGTCGTGAGCGGCAGCGCGCCCGCGGCCGCCGCGGCGCCGTACGCCCCGGCGGCCTGGGCCAGCGGGAGTTCCAGCAGCGCCAGCGGATTGCCGCGCGCCTGTGCCAGCACCTGGGCGCGTACGGCGTCCGCCCGCGCGCCGCCGCGCTCCGCGAGCAGGGCCAGCGCCGCGTCCTCGGCGAGCGGCCCGAGCCGCAGTTCGGGCAGGCCCGGCGCGGCGAACGACCCCTCGCCGTCGCGCGCGGCGAACACCAGCGCCACGCCCTCCGCGTCGAGCCGCCGCGCCGCGAAGACCAGCGCGTCGGTCGACGCCCGGTCCAGCCATTGCGCGTCGTCCACGACGCACAGCAGCCCGCCGTCGCCCGCGTGGTCCGACAGCAGCGACAGTACGGCGAGTCCCACGAACATCGGCTCGCTCGCCGCCTCCGCGTCGAGGCCGAACGCGGCACGCAGCGCCCGGCGTTGCGGCACCGGCAGCGCGGCCAGCGAGCCCATCGCCCTGCGCAGCAGCAACTGCAGCCCGGCGTACGGCAATTCGGCCTCGAATTCGACACCCGTGCCGCGCAGGACCGGCAGGCCGCCCGCGGCCGCCACGGCGTGCTCCAGCAGCGCGGTCTTGCCGATCCCGGCCTCGCCGCGCAGCACCAGCACCCCGCTGCGGCCCGCCCGCGCCCCGGCCAGCAGCTCGTCGAGCGCGGCCGTCTCCGTGTCCCGTCCGTGCAACATGCCCGGCACGCTAACCGATCACGGACCCGGGTCCCGCGCCCGCCGCCCCGGTACCGGCTGCCGCGGTGTCCTTGCCGAGGCCGTGCCGGATCGCGATCTCCACCGGCGAGTAGTCGCCGTCGGCGCGCTCCAGTTCGTACGGCACCGCCGGGTGCAGGGGCGGCTGGGCCATGAACCGGGGCCGGCTGCCGTGGCGCGGCTGGGCCGCGTGCACCAGGAACGGGTGGCACAGATACACATCGCCCGGCGCACCGGTGGCCAGTGCGAGCGGCCGGTGGGCGGTGGCCCGCTCGACCGGCGCGGCCACGGTCAGGATCGAGGCGCCGGCCTCGCCGTACGGGGCGAGGACCGCGGGCACGTCCAGGTGGGAGCCGACGCGGATCCGGGTCGGCGCGTTCTCCTCGTCCACGTCGGTGAAGAGGAACAGCATGAGCAGCGCGCGGTCGCGCGAGCGGACATTGGCGAAGTGCCAATTCTCGCCGGGTACGTCGTAGCTGCCCTCGATGTGCCAGCCCGCGTCGTCGGGCTCGTCCGGGTGCGGGAAGCGCAGCGGGAAGGAGCCGAGGGAATCGCGGGGCACCCAGCGTCCGGCGCCGACCAGCCGGTCGAACGCGGCATGCAGCACAGGGGTGTTGGCGGCCTCGGCGAAGGGCGGCTGGGCCATGCCGCCCACCCAGTGGACCGGTTGGGTCCAGGTGGCCGGGTCGTCCGGGCCGCAGCCGGTCTGCCGCCACAGCAGTTCGGCGCAGGCGCGGGCCGTGCCGGCCGGGAAGGCGCCCTCGATCTTCACGAAGCCGTCCCGCAGGAAGTCCCGCTCCATCGCGTCCGGAAAACCGGGAGTGTCCGCCGGATCAGTGGCGTCCGCCGGGCCGGGAGCGTCAGCCGGATCAGTGGCGTCCGCCCGACAAGGAGCTGCCATGGTGTCGGCGGCGTCCTGCGCGTCCTCGCTCATCCCCCGATCATCACGCCGGGCGGCGCGTGGTGGCCACCGGATTTCCGCGGGTACGCGGACGGGGCGCGCGGGCCGGCGGGGGCTCACGCCTCGCCGGGCACGGTGCCGCTGATCTGCCGCAGGAAGGCGGCGTTGTCCGGGGTCTGCCGGATCTTGTCCAGCAGCACTTCGAGGCCGGACTGGGAGCCGCGGCCGTGCAGCACCCGGCGCAGGCCGCGTACGACCGACAGTTCGGGGCCGGGCAGCAGCAGTTCCTCGCGGCGGGTGCCCGAGATGCCGACGTCCACGGCGGGGAAGATCCGCCGCTCGGCGAGGGAACGGTCCAGGTGCAGCTCCATGTTGCCGGTGCTCTTCAGCTCCTCGTAGTAGAAGTCGTCGGCGCGCGAGCCGGTGTCGACCAGCGCGGTGGCCAGGATGGTCAGCGAACCGCCCTCCTCGGCCAGCCGGGCCGCGCCGAAGAACTGCTTCGGCCCGATCAGCGCGGCGGCGTCCACACCGCCGGTGAGGGTACGGCCGCCGGCCGACACGGCGGTGTTGTGCGCCCGGCAGAGCCGGGTCAGCGAGTCGAGCAGGACGACCACGTCCTGCCCCTGCTCCACCAGCCGCTTCGCCCGCTCGATCGCGAGTTCCGCGACCGCGATGTGCTGCTTGGCGGGCCGGTCGAAGGTCGAGGCGATCACCTCGCCGCGCACACCGCGGCGCATCTCAGTGACCTCCTCGGGCCGCTCGTCGAGCAGCACCACCATCAGATGGCACTCCGGGTGGTTCCCGGCGACCGCCGCCGCGATGCTCTGCAGCAGCATGGTCTTGCCGGCCTTGGGCGGTGCCACGATCAGGCCGCGCTGGCCCTTGCCGACCGGGGACACCAGGTCCATCACGCGCCCGGCGAGCGCGCCGGTCCCGGCCGCGGCGGGGCTCTCCAGGCGCAGCCGCTCGCGCGGGTGAAGGGGCGTCAGATCGCCGAACCGCGGTCGCCCGCGCAGTTCTTGGACGGGGACGCCGTTGACGAGGTCGACCCGGGCGAGCGCGCCGGGCCTGGTGCCGAGGACGCCCTCGACGAGGTCGCCCTTTCTGAGTCCGGCCTGGCGGATCTGCGCCTGCGAGACCTGGACGTCGTCGGGCGCGGTGAGCAGCCCGGGATTACGGAGGCGGCCGGTGCCGCCGTGGATGTCGAGTACGCCCGCCACCCGTACCGGCGATTCCTGCCGGACGGGAGGGCGTTCAAGGATGTCAGTCATGGGATTCGTCCTTTCTCGGACGAGCTTCGGATGCGCCAAAAGGGCATGCGGGAAAGGGGGATTCGGCAGGAGCGGACACAACACGCTCCGCATACCGCGAAGATCACCACCGGTCGGCGTACGCGTCGTACGGGACCTGGTGGGTGATGCGGATGATCCGGATGGTGCGAGAGCCTCGGCGGGATGATCACCGGCGCCGTAGCGCTTCGGAGTGTGTCGCCGCGAAGGGGCGGTGGATCGCAATGAGCACCGGCGCCGTCAGAAGGGGCGCGGACATGTGCTACGCAGACTGTAACACGGGTGGTCCGGTGGATGTTCCCGGACCGGGAACATCCACGAAGGCGCCACGTCGACGCGGGGCCGCGGCCCTCGTACGGCCGTCCGCCCTCAGTCCACCTCGATGCCGTGCTCGCCGACCAGCGCCACAAGACCGCCCGCGCCCGGGTAGCCCTTGCCGCCCGCGACGAAGCGCCAGTCCGCGCCCGTACCGGTCCTGCGGAAGGAGCCGAGCACCAGCGCCGTCTCGCCCGGCCTGCCGTCGGAGACCTCCAGCCGGTCCGCCTCGGCGCCGCTGGGGTCGGTGAGCCGGATCCTGGCCTGGGTGAAACCGGCCAGGTCACCGTCCGGATCGGCCTCCGGGTCGACGGCCGCGACCAGCACCACCCGGTCCGCGCGGGCCGGCAGCCGGTCGAAGCTCACCCAGATCGCGGCCTTGTCCCCGCCGAGCGCGGGCATCATCCGCACACTGCCGTCGGGCGTCCGCGGATTGTTGAAGAAGACGAAGTGGTCGTCGTCCAGCACCCGGCCGCCGCGGCACACCAGCGCGCACACGTCCAGGCGCACCGCGCCCTCCCACCACATCCCGAGCACACTGGCCTCGGAATCGGCCTCGGCGTCCGCGTCGAGGCCCGGCAGCGTGGTCCCCACCAGGGTCGGGGTGCGCTGTGCGGCTTCAGGGGCGGGGCCGAGCCGGCCGCCGAGCCCGTTGTCGTGCAGCAGCGCCACCAGATCGGTGCCCGACACCAGCGTCAAAGGTTTGCCGTTGGCGAAGGTGTGCGAGGTCGGGCCGAAGCCGGACGTGGTGATCAGCACGCCCTTGTTCGCGCCGACGCTCTGCACCGTGCCGTACAGGTCGCGTACGGCGCTCGGCGAGACGGTGTTGCGGTAGCGCTTGACCTGCACCACGATCTTGCCGCCGCGTATCGGGTCCGGGTCCAGGGCGTCCACGTCCACACCGCCGTCGCCCGAGCGCACCGTGGTCACCGCCCGCATCCCCATCGCCCGGAACAGCTCGGCGACCAGCTCCTCGAACTCCAGCGGGTCCATCGCCAGCAGATCCGGCTCCTCCTCGCCGCCGTGCGACACCACGGGGCGGCCCGCCTCGCCCGGCCGCCGCAGCGGTTCCACGGCGGTCCTGCGGTCCGGCCGCGCCGACAGCTGCCCGCCGAGCGCGTCGGTGAAGCAATCCACCGCGTTGACCCGGGCCGGATTCACCCCGGCGAAGACACCTGCCGCCACCAGTGCCGTGGCCACGACCGTTTGCGTACGGTGCCCGGTCGCCGGGTCGGTGTCGTCCACGAAGCCGTTGAGCACCACCGAGTCCAGCGCCCCGAACGTGTCGGCGCCGAACAGCTCCCGCAGCACCAGCAGCAGGCACTGCGCCAGCAGGTCGCGGTAGGCCGTCCGCCGCTCGGCGGCCGGCCGCGCCACCTCCTTGTCCCGGTCGGCGCCCGGCATGTACCGCACCAGGGACGTCTCCGGCACCACGGCGAAGGCGGGCAGCTCCCAGTCGAGCACCAGTCGGCGGTCGTCCCGGTCGTAGGAGGCGGCGACCTGGCGCGGCAGCCCCTGCGGCCAGGCGGTGGACGCGTAGAGCGCCGCCGTCAGATAGTCGACGACCGCGGCCGGCTCCCGATCGCGCAGCGCGGTCACCAGCGTCTCGACCCCGGCGTTGTGCCGCCGGATCTCCGCCCGGCGGTCGTCCGCCCACTCCTGGTACCGCCGCTGGTAATCGGCGAGTTGACGCTGCCTCAGGTCCTCGGCGGCCCGCGCCGCCCGCAGGTCCGCCTCGTACCGCGCCCGCGCCTGCTCGCGCTCCTGGCGGCCGGGGCCGAAGCCCCAACCGCCGCCCTGCGCGGGCGCGTACGCGTTCGGCTCAGGCATCGGTACCGGATCGACGAGCCGCCCCGGCGCGAAGGGCTCGATCGTCTCCGGTGTCCGGAGCGAGGCCGGCGTGAACAGCGGCGCCGCGCATCCGGCGGCCAACAGGTCCCGCAGTTCGGCGAACCGCCGCTCCAGTTCCTCGGTCCGCTGCCGCGCGTCGGCCTCCCGCTGCGCGCGGTACGCCGCCTGCTGCTCGCGGCTCCTGCGGGCCGCCGCCCGTTCCGCCGCGCGCTGCTGCCGCTCGGTCTCGCGCTGCGCCTGCAACCACGCGCGCTGCTGGGCCTCTTGCTGCCGCTGCCGTTGCCGCTGGACTTCGGCCCAGGTGGACACAGGACCGGAAGTACGGCGGCTCATGCGGGTACGGCTCCCTCTCGGCGCGGCGCTGCGGACACCGTGCGTGCCCCCCCTGCCCCGGCCACCGAGAGTACGCCCCTGGCCAGCACATCGTCAGCGCTTCCCGCCCACAGGAGGACGGGGACCGAACCGCCCCCGACGCGATCCGGCCACGCCCCGGACCGCCTCAGCGGGCCCGGGGCGCGGCCGGCTCGAACCGCCGCGCGCTCAGCGGGACTTGGCCGCCGCCCGGCGGCGCAGCAGCACCACCGAGCCCGCCGCGCCCAGCGCCAGCGCGCCGCCCACGGACCAGGCCAGCGTCGAGGACGAACCCGCCTCCGCCGTGCTCGATTCGCGCGGCCCCGCCGCCGGCTTCGGGTCCTGCTGCGCGTGCTCCCCGGACTGTGCCCGCGCCTGCTGACCGCCCTGTGCCTGCTGCTGGGTACGGGCCGGGGCGTGCGCGGAGGTGGCGCGGTACGCCGTCGTCGCCGCGTTCAGCGTCCCCACCGACGAGGTGCGCCCCGCCGCCGCGAAACCCCAGTCCAGCAGCTCGCCCGCCTCCCGGTAGACCGCCTGCGGCAGCCCCGACTGCGGATTCATCACGGTCGCGATCAGCGTCCGGTCACCGCGCCTGGCCGCGGCGATCAGCGTATTGCCGGCGTTCGTCGTGTAGCCGTTCTTCACCCCGATCACCCCGGGGTAGCGGGTCACCCCGTCCGCCCCGGTCAGCAGCCGGTTGGTGTTCTGGATGCCGAACGACTTCACGAATTTGCCGTGCGCGTCGTAACCGCCGGGGAACTGCGCCTGCGCGGTCGAGACGTACCCCGCGAAGTCCGGCATCGCCAACCCCGCCCGCGCGAAGACCGCCAGGTCGTACGCCGACGACACCTGGCCCGGCATGTCGTAGCCGTCCGGCGACACCACATGGGTGTCGTTCGCGCCCAGCATCCGTGCCTTGGCCTGCATCTGACTGACCGTCAGCGGCACCGAGCCGTTCATGTGCGCCAGTACGTGCACCGCGTCGTTGCCCGAACTCAGGAAGACGCCCCGCCACAGATCCGCCACCGTGTACGTCTGCCGCGCCTGCACCCCGACCAGGCTGCTGCCCGCGCCGATCCCCGCGAGGTCCGCGTCCGTCACCCGGTGCTTCTCGGTCGACGGGAAGCGCGGCAGCACCGTCACCGCGAACAGCGTCTTCAGGGTGCTGGCCGGCGGCAGCTTCCGGTGCGGGTCCTTCGCCGCCAGCACCTGCCCGGTGCGCGCGTCCGACACCGTCCAGGACAGCGCCGACAGGCCCGACGGCAGCCGCGGCACCCCGTCCTTGGGCCGCACCAGCACCCCGTGCCCGGCCATCATCGAGCCGCCCGCGGCCTCGGGCCCCGGGGCGGCCGAGCTGTGGCCACTGTCCCCGGGCGGCGCGGCGGCCAGGGCGGGGGTGACGGTCAGCGCCGCCGCGGCGGCCAGGCAGCAGCCGGCCGCCAGCCCTCTGGCGGCGGCGCCGGCGGCGGTCGGGCGCGGGTGGTCGTGGCAGGACGACGAGGCACGGGAGACGTTCATGCCGTCACCGTAGGAACGCCCGGCGGCGCCGCGCCCGGCAACCTGACCCATAAGGATGAGGGCGCACCGCCATGGGCGTGACGCGGGGGTGACGATCAGTCAGGGACCGGGCCCGCCACGTCCTCGACATGCACCACGAACTCCCCGTATGGATGCGCGCCCGGCCGGCCGCCGATCTCGCGCAGCGCCGCCCGCAGCGCGCGGACCTGCGCGACCGACATCTGGAGCGGCGGTTCGTCGGGCTGATGGGTGGTGCCCCGCGGATAGGACTCGCCCGCGGTGGTCGTCATCTCGATGTGGCAGCCCAGCACA
This sequence comes from Actinacidiphila alni, assembly GCF_900112845.1. Classification (GTDB taxonomy): domain Bacteria; phylum Actinomycetota; class Actinomycetes; order Streptomycetales; family Streptomycetaceae; genus Actinacidiphila; species Actinacidiphila alni. The sequence goes on along the minus strand of NZ_FONG01000004.1, from coordinate 153,068 downwards.
TGGGTGACCGGGTGCCGTTCGCAGAAGGCGAGGAGCCGGTCGACGGTGGCGGTGAAGGCGGCGAGGTCGCGGACGTAGAGATGGCCCGGATAGAGGGTGTCGCCGGTGAACAGCAGACCGGTGCGGCGGTCGTGCAGGAGGACGGCGGCCGGTTCGTGGCCCGGGCCCGGCAGCACATCGAGGACGCGGTCGCCGAGGTCGAGGGTGGCGGCGCCGTCCGGCCAGTCGGGCAGGCCGTAGAAGGCGGTGACGGACGCGAGGTCGGGACCGACGACGGTGGTGTGCGGCCGGTCGGCGAACTGCGGGTCGCCCGCGATGTGGTCGCCGTGCCCGTGGGTGTGGGCGACGACCAGGCCGTAGCCCTCGCGGGGGTGCCGGGCGAGCCAGGCGTCGATCGCGGCGTCCACGGTGCGGCGCAGCGGGAAGTGCCGGGGATCGGCGGTGGCGCCGGTGTCGAGCAGGAGGGCGCGCTCGGCGCCGAGCAGCAGGAAGACGAAGGGCGCCTCGAAGTGCACGGACATGTTCTGCCGCAGGATCAGGGTGCTCTCGTCGTACGTGTGCACCTGGATCTCCGGTGCGGGGTCGTGCTTGGCGGACGGCCACCCCGCGTGCCAGCGCACATCGAGGCCGCCGGGGAGGGGCGCGGGGATCGGGTCGCTCATCCGGCGACCCTATCCGGGCCGTTCTCCGGAGGTCTCCGGCCCCCGGGCGATGCCGGTCACCTCGGCGAGCAGCCGGTAGGACTCCAGCAGCTCGGCGCGGTCGTAGGTGCTGGTGGTGACCAGGAATTCATCGGCGGTGCTGCGCCGGAGCAGCGACTCCAGGGACGTGGCGACATCCTCGGGAGTGCCGTGCAGCTGCCCGCTCATCGCCTCGTCGAAGCGGTCGCGCTCGGGCCCCGTCATCGTGCGGGCGAGCGTCTGCCCGTACGGTTCCAGAGCGGGGAAGACGCCGTGGGTGCGCGACCAGGCGGTGGACCACGCCTCGGGGATCAGCAGCCGGCGGGCGTGCTCGCCGCTGTCGGCGACGGCGACGGTGCCGGACAGCACCACGTACGGCTCGGCCGCCCAGGGGGAGGGACGGAAGGCGGCGCGGTAGCGGTCGACGGCGCGCAGCATCGTGTCCTCGCCGCGCACCCCGCCGATGACCAGGGGCAGGCCGTGCGCGGCGGCGAGATCGGCGCCGCTGCCGACGGCCAGCAGGAAGGGCGCCGGGCGCAGACCCTCGGCGGGCCAGGCGTGCACCTGGGGATGGACGCGCTGGGTGCCGGTGAACCAGCCGAGGAGTTCGTCGAGCTGCGTGCCGAACTCCCCGGCGGCGTCCTTGCCGCGGCCCAGCGCCTTGCGGATGCCGTCGGTGAAGCCGACGGACCGGCCCAGACCCATGTCGATCCGCCCGGGGAAGAGCGCTTCGAGGACGCCGAACTGCTCGGCGACGACCAGGGGTTGGTGGTTGGGCAGCATCACGCCGCCGGTGCCGACGCGGATCCGGGAGGTGGCCGAGGCGACGGCGGCGGCGAGCACGGTCGGCGCGGACCCGGCGACACCGGGCACGCTGTGGTGCTCCGAGACCCAGAAACGGTGGTAGCCCAGCTCCTCGGCCCGCCGCGCGAAGGCGACCGTGTCCCGCAGCGCCCGCGGACGGTCCTCGCCGGCCCGGGTGCGGGAGCGGTCCAGGACCGAGAAGGGCGTGTCGCGCAGTACGGAACTCACACCCGTTCCAACGCTCACCGCGCGTGGTCATTCCCGGTACGACGTACGCCCGCGACGGCGACGAACCGAACACTTGTCGTCACCCCTTGTGGCCGAGTATGTGCGGGCCCTATGTTTGGCCCGCCCGGCAATTCGGGCGTACGGCAGCCCAGGCCCCACGGGCCGGTCCTGGAGAGGACTCGCGCTATGCCCTTACGCGGACGTCACCGCCGTTACCGCCCCAGCCGGGTGTCGCAGGCATCCCTCACCGTCACCGCGGGCGGCGCCGGTCTCGCCCTGCCGTTGATCGGGCTGAGCAGCGCGCACGCGGCCTCCGAGAGCACCTGGGACAAGGTCGCCAACTGCGAGTCCTCCGGCAACTGGCAGATCAACACGGGCAACGGGTACTACGGCGGGCTGCAGTTCACCTCCAGCACCTGGAAGTCCTTCGGCGGTACCGCGTACGCCTCGCGCGCCGACCTGGCGACGAAGAACCAGCAGATCGCCGTGGCCGAGAAGGTGCTGCGCAGCCAGGGCCCCGGCGCCTGGCCGGTCTGCTCGGTACGCGCCGGGCTGACGCGTACGGCGGCGTCCGCGTCGCACAAGGTGGAGGTGCCGCCTGCCAAGGTGCGGACCGTCTCCGACCACGCGAAGAAGACCCCGGCGAAGGCCCCCGCGAAGACGCAGGCGAAGGCCGCGTCGCAGACCGCGCGGAAGACGGTGCGGCCGGCGCAGTCGCACCCCAAGCAGGCCCCGGGCAAGGACCGTTACACGGTGGTGTCGGGCGACACGCTCTCCGGTATCGCCGACGAGCACCACGTCGGCGGCGGCTGGCCCCGGCTGTACGCCGACAACCGCTCGGTCGTCGGCGACGACCCGGACTTGATCTTCCCCGGCCAGCGGCTCGACCTGCACACCCCGGTCGCGGAGCCGCAGCACAAGACCGGGCCCGGGGCCCGCGCGACCACGCACCCCAAGGCGCAGCCGAAGGCGGCGCCCAAGGCCGCGCCGAAGAAGTCGGCGGCGCCCGCGGGCACCAAGACGCTGGACCGTACGGTCAAGCACACCTCGACGCCGCACCACACCACGGCCCCGGTGCACCACAGCTCCTCGTACACGCTGCCGGTGCACGCGCCGATCGGTACGCCGTACCACGCCTCGGGCTCCAGCTGGGCCAGCGGTTACCACACGGGTGTGGACTTCCTGGTCGGCACCGGTACGAGCGTGAAGTCGGTCGCGGACGGCACTGTGGTGACGGCCGGCTGGGGCGGCTCGTACGGCTACCAGGTCGTGATCCGGCACGCCGACGGCGACTACAGCCAGTACGGCCATCTGTCGCAGATCTCCGTCAAGGCCGGGCAGAAGGTCAACTCCGGCCAGCGGATCGGCCGTTCGGGCTCGACCGGGAACGCCACCGGGCCGCATCTGCACTTCGAGATCAGGACCGGCCCCGACTACGGCGACGACATCGACCCGCTGCACTACCTGCGGGCGCACGGCGTGTCCGTCTAGCCGGCGGAATCATCCGGCGGGCCGGATGCGGCGGGGCCCCGGCCGGCCGCGAACGCCGTGAGCGGCGGCAGTGCCGCTCCGAGCCAGCAGGCGGCGAGCAGCCAGCCGCCGAGCACGTCGGTCGGCCAGTGCACGCCCAGATAGACCCGGGTACAGCCGACCGCGAGGGCGACGAGCGCGCACCCGGCGGCGAGCAGTCGCCCGGTGCGGCCCGGCCGCCACCGCAGCAGACCCCAGGCCAGCAGCCCGGCGGCCATGGCGCTGGACGCGGTGTGCCCGGACGGGAAGGAATGCCCCGAGACATGGGTCGCCCAGTCCGCGGCGGGCGGCCTGGCGCGGCGGAAGGCCGCCATCAGCCCGGTGCGTACCGCCTGGCCGGCCAGCAGGACCACGAGTGCGAGCAGCGCGGTGGGCAGGCCGCGCCCGGTGCGCAGCGCGCCGCGTGCCGTGCTGCCGCCGCCCGCGAGCCAGCCGCCCAGTACGGCGGCGAGATACGGGAAGGGCCCGGTGCCGAGCGCGGTGACGGTACGGGCCGCGGTTGCCATGGTGTGCGGGCGGTGCGCGACCGACCAGCGGTGCGGCCCGGTGTCCGGTCCGTACGGTGTGCCGTGCCGGGCCAGCACCAGCCAGGCGAGCAGCGCGAAGGCGACGGCGCATCCGGCGGGGAGCGCGAGCCACCGTGCCGGGCTCGGCGCGGGGCCGCGCGAAGGGCCCGCCGGGCCGGTCGCGTCGGATTCGTCTACAGGCACGTAGACATACTGTACGCGGTGGCCGGGCGGGCCCGGGTGACGCCGCGGTGTCCGCGACCGGGGAGGCGGACCCGAGGCGCGCGTTACGGCCGCTTGGCGGGCGCGTTCTGCGCGGTCTTCAGCGGGTCGGTCACGGCGACCGGCTCCAGGATCGCGTTCATCTTCGCCAGCAGGCCGGCGTCGAGCGTCACACCCGCCGCCCGGACGTTCTCCGCGACCTGCTCGGGGCGGGACGCGCCGACGATCGCCGCGGACACGTTCGGATTCTGCAGCACCCAGGCGACGGCGAGCTGAGCCAGCGTCAGACCGGCGTCGGCGGCCAGCGGGTGGAGCTGCTGGACGCGCTCCAGCACCTCGTCGCTCATCCAGCGGCCGATCATGTCCGCACCGCCCTTGTCGTCGGTGGCGCGCGAACCGGCGGGCGGTTGCTGCCCCGGTACGTACTTGCCGGTCAGCACACCCTGCGCGATCGGCGAGAAGACGATCTGCCCGATGCCCAACTCCTCGCACGCGGGCACCACTTGGGCCTCGATGACACGGTAGAGCGCCGAATACTGCGGCTGGCTGGAGACCAGCGGCACCCGCAGCTCGCGGGCCAGCGCGTGACCGCGCCGGATCTGGTCCGCGGTCCACTCCGAGACGCCGATGTAGTGCGCCTTGCCCGAGTGCACGACATCGGCGAACGCCTCCATCGTCTCCTCCAGCGGCGTCTGCGTGTCGTAGCGGTGAGCCTGGTAGAGGTCGACGTAGTCGGTCTGCAGCCGCCGCAGCGAGCCGTCGATCGACTCCATGATGTGCTTGCGCGACAGTCCGCGGTCGTTGCGGCCGGGGCCGGTCGGCCAGTACACCTTCGTCAGGATCTCCAGGCCCTCGCGGCGCTCGCCCTTCAGCGCCCGGCCGAGCACCGACTCGGCACGCGTGCCCGCGTACACGTCGGCGGTGTCGAAGGTGGTGATCCCGGCGTCCAGGGCGGCCCGCACACAGGCGGTGGCCGCGTCCTCCTCCACCTGGGAACCGTGGGTGAGCCAGTTTCCGTAAGCGATTTCGCTGATGACCAGGCCGCTGCGGCCGAGATGACGGTATTCCATGGGACGACTGTAGATCCGTTGCCCCGGGTCCGGTGTCCGGGCCCGGGGCAACGGGGTAATCGGTCGGCGCTCAGGAGGCGCTCAGGAGGCGTATGCCTCCAGCTCCGAGAGCTGGCCGGCCGGCCAGCCGGTGTTGCCGGTGAAGGTGAGCCGCAGATAGCGGGCGGTGGTCGGGGTGAAGGTGACGGTCGCGGTGTCGGTGCCGAGGGTGAAGGTGTACCCCGCGGACGCCTTGAGTGTGCTGTACGAGCTGTTGTCGGTGGAGCCGAGGACACTCAGCGTCTCGGTACGGGTGCCCCAGTTCGTCGGCAGCTTCAGCACCAGCCGGCCGACGGTCTTGGCCGCGCCGAGGTCGACGGTCAGGGACTGCGGGAAGGCGCTGTTGGTGCTCTCCCAGTAGGTGTTGACATTGCCGTCCACGGTGTTGCCCGCGACGTAGACATCGGCGTGACCGGTGTCCGAGGCCGCGTGTCCCTGGGCGAGGTTCGGGTTGGCCGGCGGCGTCGTGGGAGGTGTGGTCGGCGGGGTCGTCGGGGGAGTGGTGGGCGGAGTCGTCGGCGGCGTGGTGGGAGGCGTGGTCGGCGGGGTCGTGGTGCTGCCGCCACCGCCGGTGGGCACACCGCCGTTGGTCCACACCGGAGTCGGCCAGGTGCCGGTGCAGGTCTGGCCGGTGAGGCCGGAGTTGCCGCCGCCGTCGATGATGTTCAGCGCGGTGCCGACGCAGTTGTGGATCGGCGTCGCGGACTGCGCGATGTTCTTCGCCTTCACATTGATGAAGGTCAGATCGGCCGCAGCCTGCGCCTGGATGGCGTACGTGCCCGCGCCGTCGATGTTGATGTTCTTGAAGGTGGCGCCGGTGACACCGGACTCGATGGACTGGATCGCCTCGTAGGAGCTGTCCAGGATGTCGGTGTCACTGATCTGGATGTTGGCGTCGACCTTGCCCTGGAGCCCGTCGAACCAGATCGCGCCGACGCCGAACTGCCAGTTGTAGTCGCTGTTCCCGGTTCTGATCAGGGTGTTGCGGGCCGCCGTGATCGTGCCGGAAACCCCGTTGGGGCCACCGCCGTTGACGCCCGGGTACCGGTTGGCGATGTGCAGACCGCCGCCGTTGGTGATGGTGTCCGCCATGACGTTGTCGGACAGATTGAAGTCCTTGCCGCCGTACGTGACGATGTTGTTCGCCAGGATCGGCAGCACCACCGTGTTGTGGTCGAAGCTGTCGCTCACGTTCGGCGCCTTCTCCGGCCAGGACGCCAGACCGTCGTCACCGACATTGCGCACAAAGGTGTTGGTGACCGTGGAGTTGGTGACACCGGAGTGGAAGTTCACGCCGTCTGCGGTGGTGTCCAGGATGCGGCTGTTCTTGATGGTGAAGTGGTCCATCGGACCGTCCATCCAGGCGCCGACCTTGACGTGCTGGATCCACAGGTCGTCGATGGTCGAGTTCGACATGGCGCCGCCGATGCCGTTGACCTGGTCGTCGTCCACCCGCTCCTGGATGTCGCCGATGATCGCGAAGTCCTTGAGCGTGACATTCTGGCTCGGCCCGCCGGCCTCCTGCGGCCGGATCGCGCCGCCGTAGCCGCCGCCCGCCACGTACTTGCCGTAGAAGCCGGCCGCCCGGTTGCGCTGCACGGGGTCGCGCCCGCCGAAGACGGTGTACCAGGGGCCCGCGCCCTGGACGGTCACGCCGTCCACGATCACATGGTCGTAGAGCGTGTACGTGCCCTGCGGAACGTATACGACCTTGTGCTGCGCCTGACCGGCGTTGACGGCCGCCTGCATCTTGGCCGTGGAGTCGGTCGCGCCGGTCGGGTCCACGCCGTAGTCGGTCACCGCGTTGATCGAGCCCGAGGGCTGACCGATCGCCCCCGCCACCTGCTCGAAGTCCGCCAGGTCGATGGTGAACGACGGGGACTGCGCGGTCGAGGTGACCTGCACCCGGATCTTGGTGCCGATCGGGTACGTGGCCGGGAACATCGTCCGGGCCTCGTCGTAGAAGTGGTGCGGGTTGCTGTCGCCCGGGTTGTTGTTGAACGGGTAACCGCCGTAGTACCAGCTGTACTTCGACGTCACCGGCAGCGTCTTCACCGACGAGCCGTTGACCTGGACGTCAAGCGACGCGTCCCGGCCCTTGCCGTCGGAGGTGTCCGGCAGGCTGTACCGCAGCGACATCGCGTTCGCGGGCGCGGTCAGCGTGAACTCCACGTACTGGCCGACCGAGTTGAGCGTGACGGCCTGGCGGCCGGACGCCTCGGACGGCAGGTGGCCGTAGTAGCGGTCGGGGCCGATCAGCGAGCCGTTGGTGTTCGCGTACTCGGCCTCCAGCTCCTTGAACGGCACGTTCGCGCCGCGGCCCGCTATGCCGACCGGCGACGGCGCGGGCACGCCCGCCGCGTGCGCGGCGGGTGCGCCCGCCAGGGTCACGGCGGTCAGCGCGGCCGCCGCGGCCACGGCGAACGACAGCACCGCGGCGGCTCCGCGCCGGCCGAATCCGGGGCTTCGTAGGGGTCTTGGCTGATGACTCTGCGATGCGGGTGAGGGTGACACAGGCACTCGTCCTTGCGGGTCGGGGGGAGGGGGACGCCTGGCCAGGCGTGGAGAGACTACGAGGAGGGTTGCAGTAAGTCCATGAGTCGGTGCAAAAAAACGATGGGGGTTCGCAATATTCACGACACCTCCTCGTCATCGGGGCACCCGATCCCCGCAATTCCCGCTGCGCTCAGCTTCCCCCGGGTGCCCTCCCGGAGTACGGCCCCTCTCCCGCGGAGTGCGGTGCCCTTCTCCTGCGGAGTGCGGTACGTGATCCCCTGTCGGGGGTGCCTGATGTCTCCTGCGGAGTGCGGTAACCCTCAGGGGCGCGGGGAACTGCGCGGCCCGCCCCCACCGGCCGGTGGTCGCAAAACAACAGCGTCTGCCCCGCTGGGGGCGGTTCTTTGTCTGAACGCGTGCGTGGGCTGAGCGCGCAGTTCCCCGCGCCCCTATGGGGCGCCGTTGGGCGCACGGTGCGCCGGGGCGGAGGTGGAGGGTAAGTCGGCTGATCCTGACCCGGCCGGTGGCCGGTCAGGCTTTTCTGCGCGGCGAGACCAGGAGGAAAGGGCGGCCGGCGCGGTCGCGGTGCCTGGTGCACTGCCAGCCGCGCGCCTCCAGCAGGACTGCGCACCGCGCGAGCGACCCGGCCGCGGCCCCGGCCGATTCCGCGCCGCGCCAGGACACTTCGGCGGCGCCCTGCTGACCGGACAGGGCGACGGCGTATCCGCTCGCGTCCGGGCCGCCGCCCGGCGGACAGCCCGCCGCCTCCAGGGCCAGCGCCACCGCGTGCACCAGCCGTTCCCGCTCCCACGGCGCGGGCACGTCCGTCACCCCGTCGAGCAGCACCGCCCGGATCCCGATCAGCCCCTCCCACGCGGCGGCCACCTCGGCCGTACGCCCGGGTCCGCGGTCGGCCGCCGCCGTACCCGTACCGTCGTCGGCGGTGAAGGCCCCGCCAGGGGCGGCGGGAGCGGCGGGCGGTGACGCTTCGTCCGCCGCCTGCCGGGCCGCCCCGGCCGCCGCGAGCGCGGCCCGCTGCCGCAGCCCTTCCTCGGACAGGTAGTAGCCGTGATGGCCACTGCGGCCGTGCCGCACCGCGAGCCCGGCCGTGGCCAGCGCGGCGCAGACGTCCGCGCGGGCCGACAGCCGCCCGGTCGCCGGATCGGAACCGGTGACGGCCTTGCGCTGAGCGGCGGTCAACGTCCTCGTCATGCGCCCGGCCTCCTTCCGCGGTCCGCCCGTCGCCGGTCCTCCGGACCGTTCACCTCGTGCTTCCCGCACCGTACCGCCCGCCACCGACACACCCGCGCGCCCGGCGCGGCCCGGGCGCCCGAGCCGCCGTACGGCACGAGGACCCGCTGGGGGCCGCGACACCGCCGTCCGGCGCCGCGCCGTGCCACCGGACGGCACCCGCATCCCGGTCCGCCAGAGCCCGGAAGATCGATTCCGGTGATCGACTCCCGGGAATTGCAGGTGAATTGATACGGCCGCCGTAATGGCGGGGGCCGGTGCCGGGCCGGAATTCGGTGGGGTGTAAGGTCCCGGTCCCGCGCTATTGGCGGTCGGGGGGCGTTGCCACGGACTCACGAACACGGGGAAATTCAAGGAGGATTCATGCAGATGACGCGCCAGGGCCGCAGGCGCTCGGGTGTCATAGCGGGGGCCGGAATGGCGGCCCTCATCGGGTCGGCCGTACTGGCCGCTCCCGCGTCGGCGCACAACAGCGACTGGTCGGTGACCTGCTCCTCGGTCTCCGTGCACCTCACCGCGTACAACGGCCGCGTCACCAACTCGGTGACCCTCTCGGTCGACGGCGGAGCGGTGCTGACCCAGCAGAACTCGTTCGGCGACCACTTCGACTTCACGGGCGCGCTGCCCGAGCACACCGCGGCGATCAAGGTGCACCTGGTCGTGACCGCGGGCGACGGCAAGCAGTACAGCCGGGACGAGTACAAGACGTCCGAGCCGTGCGAGAAGCCGCCGACCACGCCGCCGACGACGCCTTCCACGCCGCCGCCGACCACCCCGGCCACGCCGACCACCTCGGCCCCCACCACCACGCCGCCCACCACCCCGGCGACGACGCCCACCACCAACGCCCCGGTGGTGCAGGCCAGTACGTCACCGGCCTCCGGCGACCTGGCCGAGACCGGCAGCTCCAGCGCCACGCCGATGATCGCGGGCATCGCCGCGGCCGTCGTCGCGGCGGGCGCCGGCCTGCTCCTCCTCAACCGCAGGCGCGGCACGCACCGCTGAGCCCGGCTCACCCGCCCGGGTCCGCGCGGATCACGTCCGCGCGGACCCGGGCGCGGTATTTCCACGGCATCTCCTGCCGCCGCCGGCCGCCGGCGGATCGAGGCACCCCGTACGGGCTCTCGCACAGTCCCCGCCCCGCCGGACCACGCTATTGCCGAGCAAATGCCGATATCCGGGAGAACGCGGCATGAAGCCCGCGGGAAATTCTCCGGCCCGCACCCGCGCAGCCGCACGAGCGCCGAATGCGACGCACGCACAATCGCGGAAGTCAAGACGCGTGACAGGCCCGGATTATGGGAAATCCCGGAGAAAGCGCCGCCCCTGCCCCGGCCCGGCCGCCGGCCCGCCTAGGATCGAAGGATGGATCTTCGATGGCCGCGGCGCAGACGGTGGTTCGCCGCAGCGGGCGCGCTCGCGGTGCTGGTGGCGGGCGGTGTCGCGGTCGGTACGGCGACGGCGGCCGGTGGCGGCGGCACGGTGCGCCGCAGTGACGCGATGCTCGACGGAGCCGGCGGCGTACGCCTGGACACCTCGTACTTCACCGCCGGGGGACCGGGACGTCGGCCCGCGGTGCTGCTCGGCCACGGCTTCGGCGGCAGCAAGGACGATGTGCGCGGCCAGGCCGAGGCGCTGGCCCGGCGCGGCTATGCCGTCCTGACCTGGTCCGCGCGCGGCTTCGGCCACTCCACCGGCCGCATTGGGCTGAACGCGCCGGACGGCGAGGTCGCCGACGTGCGCGGGCTCGTCGACTGGCTGGCGCGGCGGCCCGAAGTGCTGCTGGACGCGCCCGGCGACCCGCGGGTCGGCATCAGCGGCGTTTCGTACGGCGGCGCGATCTCACTGCTCGCCGCCGGATACGACCCGCGGATCGACGCGATCGCACCGCGGATGACGTACTGGAATCTGAGCGACGCGCTCTTCCCGAGCGATGTGTACAAGAAGCTGTGGTCCGGGATCTTCTTCTCCAGCGGCTCGGCCCCGCTGGGCGCCGAGACGGGCGATGGCGGCACGTCGGCCGGTGAACTGCCGCCGGGCGCGGGGAAGTCGGCGGGCGACCCGCTGTGCGGGCGTTTCGAACCGTCCGTCTGCGCCCTCTACCAGCGCGTGGCGCAGGCCGGGAAGCCGGACGCGGCGGCCCGCGCGACGCTCACCGCGCTCAGCCCGTCCGCGGTGGCGTCCCGGATCAAGGTCCCCGCGCTGATCGTGCAGGGCCAGACCGACTCGCTGTTCACGCTCGCCCAGTCCGACGCCATGGCCAAGGCCATCAAGGCCAACGGCGCGCCCGTCGCCGTCGACTGGATCGCCGGCGGCCACGACGGCGGCCCGACCGAGGACGGCCGGATCGACAAGCGCGTGACGGCCTGGTTCGACCACTATCTGAAGAAGCAGACGTCCAAGAGCACCGGACCCGCCTTCCGGGTCACCCGTACCGGCGGCCTCAACTCCACCGACGGCAGCGTCACCCTGCGCGGCGCGAGCGGCCCGGCCTATCCGGGACTCGACGGTTCCGGCAGCCGCAAGGTCGCGCTGGCCGGGCCGCCGCAGCGGATCAGCAATCCGGCCGGCGGCGCCCCGCCGGCGATCTCCGCGGTGCCGGGACTCGGCTCGCTCACCCAGCTCTCGTCGGTCGGCGCGAGCCTGGCGCTGGACTTCCCCGGCCAGATCGCCGTCTTCCAGTCCGCGCCGCTGAAGGGCGGCACCCAGCTCACCGGCGCCCCGTCGGTCGAGGTGAAGGTCGCCACCGACGCGCCCGACGCGGTGCTCTTCGCGAAGCTCTACGACGTGACGCCCGGCGGCAAACAGACGCTGCCCGCCTCGCTGGCCGCGCCCGTGCGGATCGCCGGTTCACCGCGGGGCACCACCGTCCGGGTCCAACTGCCCGCCGTCGACCACGAATTCGCCTCCGGGCACCGGCTGCGGGTGGTGCTGTCCACCACGGACCTCGGCTACGCCTCACCGGCCGCGCCCGCGGCCCTGACCGTCTCGCTGGCGTCGCCGACGCTCACCCTGCCCACCGACGCGGGGCTGAGCGCCGACGCCGCCGCGATCGCCCGCTGGGCGTGGCTGCTGCCGCTGCTGGCGCTCGCGGTGGCCGCCGCCCTGCTGCTCACCGGCCGCCGCCGGGTCCGCCCGCGTCCCGCCGACCCGGCGCTCGCCGCCGTCCCGTTGCAGATCACCGGCCTCAGCAAGCGGTACGCGAAATCCGCCGACCAGTACGCGGTGCGGGACCTGTCCTTCCGTGTTGAGCGGGGCCAGGTGCTCGGTCTGCTCGGGCCGAACGGCGCCGGCAAGACCACCACCTTGCGGATGCTGATGGGCCTGATCCGCCCCGACGAGGGCGAGATCCGGGTGTTCGGCGAGGCGGTGCGGCCCGGGGCGCCGGTGCTGTCCAGGGTCGGCGCCTTCGTGGAGGGCGCCGGCTTCCTACCGCATCTGTCCGGCCGCGCCAACCTCGACCTGTACTGGCAGGCCACCGGGCGCCCCGCCGAGGACGCCCATCTGGAGGAGGCGCTGGAGATCGCCGGGCTCGGCGACGCGCTGCAACGCGCGGTGCGCACCTACTCCCAGGGCATGCGGCAGCGGCTGGCCATCGCGCAGGCCATGCTCGGCCTGCCCGATCTGCTGATCCTCGACGAACCGACCAACGGCCTCGACCCGCCGCAGATCCGCGAGATGCGCGAGGTGCTGATCCGGTACGCCGAGGGCGGCCGTACCGTCATCGTCTCCAGCCATCTGCTCGCCGAGGTCGAGCAGAGCTGTTCGCATCTGGTGGTCATGGACCGCGGACGGCTGGTCACCGCGGGCCCCGTCGCCGACATCGTCGGCTCGGCGGACACCGTGCTGGTCGGCGTCGGGGGCGAGGTGCCGCAGAGCGTGGTGGAGAAGGTCGCCGCGCTGCCCGGTGTCGCCACCGCGGTCCGCGAGGAGGACGGTCTGCTGGCCGTGCTCGACGGCCTGACCGCCGCGCAATTCGTGGCCGAACTCGTCCGTCTCGACGTGCCGGTGGACCGGGTGGGCCCGCACCGCCGCCTGGAGGACGCCTTCCTGACCCTGATCGGAGGCTCCTCGTGAGCGCCGCACCCGCCACGCCCGTACCCGCCCCGGGAGCGCCGGGCGACGCCCCCGGCCGAGCCACCGCACCCGGCTACCGGCCGGGCCGTACGCTGCGGCTGCGCGTCGAGGCCCGGCGGCAGGTGCGCAGGCGCCGCACGATGATCGTGGCGGCCCTGCTGGTGGCGCTGCCCTTCATCCTGATCGCGGCCTTCGCGATCGGCGGCACCCCGAGCGGCGAGGGCAGCAACGGCCCCACGCTGATCGACGTCGCCACCGTCTCGGGCGCCAACTTCTGCGCGACGTGCCTGTTCGTCTCGGCGGGCTTCGTCCTGGTGGTGCCGGTCGCGCTGTTCTGCGGCGACACCGTGGCGTCGGAGGCGGGCTGGTCCTCGCTGCGCTATCTGCTGGCCGCGCCCGTGCCCCGGGCCCGGCTGCTGACGGTCAAGCTCACCGTGGCGCTCGGCTTCAGCGCGGTCGCGCTCGTGCTGCTGCCCGCGGTCGCGCTGCTCGCGGGCACCGTCGCGTACGGCTGGGGCGACCTGGAGCTGCCGACCGGCGGGGCGCTGGCCTCCGGCGACGCGCTGCCGCGGCTGGCGGTCGCGGTGGTCTACATCTTCATCAGCCAACTGGTCACGGCCGCGCTGGCCTTCTGGCTGTCCACCGTCACCGACGCGCCGCTGGGCGCGGTCGGCGGCGCGGTCGGCCTGACGATCGTCGGCAATGTGCTGGACGCGGTGACCGCGCTCGGCTCGTGGCGGGACGTGCTGCCCGCGCACTGGCAGTTCTCGTGGGCGGACGCGCTCCAGCCGACGATGGAGTGGTCCGGCATGGTGCAGGGCACCTCGGTGTCGCTGTCGTACGCCATCGTGCTGACCGCGCTGGCCTTCCGCGGCTTCCGCACCAAGGACATCGTGTCCTGACCTGCCGTCATGGCATGCCCATGAAAGGGCAAAGCGACGGCCATCCGGGGTAAAGCGGTCGGCAGCAAACGGCGGAACGACTTGTCCTGGGCATGATCTGTGGGTGTGATCGCGGCATCCGTCTCGTGCGGTCGCACTCCACACAAGGAGAGTCCATGCGCAGATTCCGCCCGCGGCCCCGTGCCGCGGTCGCGGCGGCCGGGGTCACCGCCCTGGTCGCCGCCGCTCTGACCGCCGCCCCCGCCGCCGGTTCGGCGCTCGCCGCCCCGGCCCGTACCGCGCCGTCGGTGAAGCCCGTGCCCGCGGTCACCGGACACCACCTGATCAGCGGGGTGAGCAGCCCGCTCAGCAACGCGCAGTGCCAGGCGAAGTGGGGCATCAACTGCTACACCCCGCAGCAGTACCGCCAGGCGTACGACCTCAAGCCGCTCTACCGGGCCGGCATCACCGGCCGGGGCCGGACGATCGTGATCGTGGACTCGTTCGGCTCGCCGACGATCCAGCACGACCTCGACGTGTACAGCAAGCAGTTCGGCATTCCCAGCTCGCACGTCCAGGTCGTCAAGTGGGGCGACGTGCCGCCGTTCGACCCGACCAACCCGGACCATACCGGCTGGGCGGGGGAGAGCACGCTGGACGTGGAGATGGCGCACGCCGTCGCCCCCGACGCGCACATCGTGCTGGTCGAAACCGGCGTCGCCGAGACCGAGGGCGTCACCGGCCTGCCGGAGATGATGGACGCCGAGAAGTCGATGATCGACCACGGCGTCGGCGACGTCATCACCCAGAGCTTCGGCGCCACCGAGAACACCTTCCCGGGCTTCGACAAGGGCGACTTCTCCAGCATCAAGAAGCTGCGGTACGCGTTCGAGGCCGCGGCCCGGCGCGGTGTGACGGTGCTCGCCTCGTCCGGCGACGGCGGCGCCACCGACGCCATGGCGGACGGCAGCACCGACTACCCGTACCCGGTGAACTCCTGGCCGTCGGCCGACCCGCTGGTCACCTCGATCGGCGGTACCCAACTGCACCTGGACGACGCGGGCAACCGCACGGCGCCCGACAGTGTGTACAACGACTACGGCGCGGGCGGCGGCGGCCAGTCGCACGTCTTCGCCCGGCCCTCGTACCAGAACGCGGTCAAGAATGTCGTCGGCTCCCGGCGCGGCACCCCGGACATCTCGATGACCGCGGCCGTCGACGGCGGCGCGTGGGTGTACTCCTCCTACGACCCGACGGCGGTCGGCTGGGACGTCTACGGCGGCACCAGCGAGGCCAGCCCGCTGTTCTCCGGGATCGTCGCGCTGGCCGACCAGTTCGCGGGCCACCGGGTGGGCGACATCCACCGCGCGCTGTACGCGCTCTACCGCGGCAACAGCCGGTTCACCGGGATCGTGGACGTCAAGGACGGCACGAACAACTCCTATGACGGGGTCACCGGTTACACCGCCGTGAAGGGGTACGACATGGCGACCGGAGTCGGCACGCTGGACGCCGCGCGGTTCGTTCCCGCGCTGGCCGTGGCCAGTTGGCGGCCCTGAGGGCGGACCGGGCGGGGGCGGAGCCCGACGCGATGATCTGTTAGGAGTCCTGACAGTGTTTGTTAGGACTCTTGACAGTCAGCTGGTCTGGACCAGCATTATTGGTCCAGACCAGCACGCTCGTTGTGCTGTCGGCCCCCACAATCCCCCCTGAAGGGAGCGCGGTCCATGACCGGACCCGTTCGCAGACCCCTCCGCGCGCTGCTCACCGGACTCGTCACCGCAACCGCCGCGGCCGGCCTCGCCCTGACCGGCGGCGGCACCGCGCACGCCGCCACCCCGCTGCCCGCCCACGTCTTCGCCCCGTACTTCGAGGCGTACAACGGCGACAGCCTCTCCGGACTCGCCAACGCCTCCGGGAACAAGTACCTCACCATGGCGTTCATCCAGACGCCGTCCGTCGGCTCCTGCACCCCGTACTGGAACGGCGACAGCGGGATGCCCATCAGCCAGGCCAACTTCGGCGCCGACATCGACTCGCTCCAGGCCGCCGGCGGCGACGTCATCCCGTCCTTCGGCGGCTACGCGGCCGACAACAGCGGCACCGAGATCGCCGACAGCTGCACCAACGTCAGCTCCATAGCCGCGGCCTACGAGAAGGTCATCACGACCTACGACATCAGCCGCATCGACCTCGACATCGAGGACAACTCGCTGACCAACGCCGGCGGCATCGACCGCCGCAACAAGGCCGTCAAGATGGTCCAGGACTGGGCCGCGAGCAACGGCCGCACCGTGCAGTTCTCGTACACCCTGCCGACCACCACCCACGGCCTGACCACCGGCACCGCCGGCGACGGCTCGGGTCTGTCGGTGATCCAGAACGCGATCTCCAACGGGGTCAAGGTCGACGTCGTGAATCTGATGACGTTCGACTACTACGACAACGCCACGCACAACATGGCCACCGACACCCAGACCGCCGCCACCGGTCTGCACGACCAGCTCAAGGGCCTGTACCCGTCGAAGACCGACGCGCAGATCTGGGGCATGGTCGGCGTCACCGAGATGCCCGGCATCGACGACTTCGGCCCGGCGGAGACCTTCACCACCGACAACGCCACCACCGTCTACAACTGGGCGGTGAGCAAGGGCATCAACACGCTGTCCTTCTGGGCGCTGCAGCGCGACAACGGCGGCTGCCCCGGCCAGGGCGGCTCCGACTCCTGCTCCGGCACCACGCAGAGCACCTGGCAGTTCAGCCACATCTTCGAGCCGTTCACCGGCGGCGGCACCACCACCCCGCCCCCGGCCAACGACTTCAGCGTCTCGCTGACCCCGTCGTCCGGCTCGGTCGTGCACGGCAGCTCCACCACCTCCAGCGTGCACACCGCCGTCGCCTCCGGCACCGCCCAGTCGGTCGCCCTGACCGTCTCCGGCGCCCCGTCCGGCGTCACCGCGACCGTCAGCCCCGGCTCGGTCACGGCCGGCGGCAACGCCACCTTGTCGGTCGCCACCACGGCGTCCGCGGCCCCCGGCACGTACACCCTGACCGTCACCGGCAAGGCGGGCACCACGACCCACACCGCCGCCTACACGCTGACCGTCACCGGCACCAGCAGCGGCTGCACCGCCACCCCGTGGAGCAGCAGCGCGGTCTACGTCGGCGGCAACACCGTCTCCTACAACGGCCACACCTGGAAGGCCAAGTGGTGGACGACGGGCGAGACGCCCGGCACCACCGGTGAGTGGGGCGTCTGGCAGGATCTCGGCGCCTGCTGACCCCTTCGGCGGCCGGGCCCCGGATTCGGGGTCCGGCCGCCGATCCTCTACAGTCTGACCCGTTGTCTACGAACATGTAGTCGGAACGGGCCGGGGTGCGCACCGCCCGCAGACCAGGGACGGGACCACCCAAAATGAGCGTCATCGGCGTCGGCCAGGCCGTCATTCTCGGCGTCGTGGAAGGAGTGACCGAATTCCTGCCGGTCTCCTCCACCGGACACCTGAAGATGGCCGAGGGCCTGATGAACATCCCGGTGGACGACAACGCGGTCGTCGGATTCACCGCGGTGATCCAGACCGGCGCCATCGCCGCCGTCTTCGTCTACTTCTTCACGGACATCAAGCGGTTCGTCAGCGCCTGGTTCAGGGGCGTGACGGACAAGAGGGAGCGGGACAACCACGACTACAAGTTCACCTGGTGGGTGATCTACGCGACCATCCCGATCGTCGTGGTCGGCCTGGCCGCCAAGCCGCTGATCGACGGGCCGCTCGGCTCGCTGTGGGTCGTCGCCCTGTCGCTGATCGGCGGCAGCGTCGTCATGTGGTGCGCCGAGCAGATGGCGCGATTCAAGCGCGGCGAGGACCAGGTCACCTTCAAGGACGCGATGATCGTCGGCTGCTCGCAGATCCTCGCGCTGCTCTTCCCCGGCTTCTCCCGGTCCGGCGCCACCATCTCCACCGCGCTCATCCGCGATCTGGACCGGGTCGCCGCCACCCGCCTGTCGTTCTTCCTCGGCCTGCCCGCCCTCACCGGCGCCGGACTGTACGAACTCAAGGACGCCACCAGCGGGGGAGTCGGCGTGCCCGCGCTCGCGGTCGGCACCCTGGTGTCCTTCGTGATCGCCTACGCCTCCATCGCCTGGCTGCTGAAGTTCGTCGCCAAGCACTCCTTCAACTCCTTCGTGATCTACCGGATCGTGATCGGTTTCGTGCTGATCGGCCTGCTCATGACGAACACCATCGACTCCTGACCCGCGGCGCGGCCCAGCCCGCGGCACGCTCGTGAAGGGCCCGGCCGGACGGCCGGGCCTTTTTCCGACCGGATAGTTCACGACTTATTTTTTGATGTGTATTGACTCGCAGTCGGGCGGCGCTTAGCGTCCACACCGCATCGCGACCCCACAACGCGACCGAGGAGACACGTGTGATCCAGGTCCCCGCCGTGCCCGGCACGCGCACCCGCACCTCCCGCACCCGCAGACGAACATCCGCCCTGGTGGCGGCACTTGTGCTGCCGGCCTCGGCCGGCCTCGCCCTGGTCACCGCACCCGGCGCCGGCGCCGCGACCCTGCCCACCGCCCCGGCCACGGTCACCGGCGTGGGCAGCGGCAAGTGCGTGGACGCCCGGGCCGCCGCCACCGGCAACGGCACCGCCGTGCAGCAGTACACCTGCAACGGAAGCAGCGCCCAGCAGTGGCAGTTCACCGCCACCGACAGCGGCTACTACCGGATCGGCGCCGGCTCCGCCCCCGCCCAGGTCTGGGACGTCACCAACGTCTCCACCGCCGACAGCGCGCTCACCCAGCTCTGGCTGTACGGCGGCGGCGCCAACCAGCAGTGGCTGCCGGTCCAGGAGGCGAGCGGCGCCTTCCACTTCGTCAACCGCAACAGCGGCAAGTGCCTGGACGTCCCCGGCGCCTCGGTGGCCGACAGCGTCCAGCTCCAGCAGTACACCTGCAACGGCACCGCGGCGCAGTCCTTCAACGTCAGCGGCAGCGACGGCGGCGGCCCCACCGACCCGCCCGCCGGGACCCCCGATTTCGGTCCCAACGTCACGGTGTTCGACCCGTCGATGTCGGCGTCCAGCATCCAGTCCAAGGTCACCTCGGTCTACAACCAGCAGGTCAACAACGAATTCGGCACCCAGCGCCAGGCACTGCTGTTCACCCCCGGCACGTACAACGTCGACATCCCCGTCGGCTACTACACCCAGGTCTCCGGCCTCGGCCTGTCGCCCGACCAGGTCAACATCACCGGCGGCGGCATCCATGTGGCGGGCCACACCAGCGACGGCAACGCGACCCAGAACTTCTGGCGCGACGTGGAGAACATGTCGCTGAGCCCCAGCTCCGGCAGCACCATGTGGGCGATCTCGCAGGCCGACCCCTTCCGCCGGATGGACGTGCACGGCGGCATGCTGCTGTACGACAACACGCACGGCAGCTCCGGCAACTGGTCCAGCGGCGGCTACATCGGCAACTCCCGGATCACCGGCCAGATCACCTCCGGCACCCAGCAGCAGTTCCTCACCAAGAACAGCTCGATGGGCAGCTGGAACGGCTCCAACTGGAACATGGTCTTCGTCGGCGACCAGGGCGCCCCCGGCAACACCTTCCCCAGCCCGCCCTACACCACGGTCGGCCAGAGCCCGGTCTCCAAGGAGAAGCCGTTCATCTACGTCGACGGCTCCGGCAACTGGCAGGTGTTCAACCCGGCGCTGCGCACCAACGTCCAGGGCCCGGACTGGGTCAACGGCACCTCGCCCGGCACGTCCATCCCGATCGACCAGTTCTACATCGTCAAGCCCGGTGACACCGCCACCACGATCAACGCCGCGCTCAGCTCCGGCAAGAACCTGATCGTCACCCCCGGCGTCTACCACCTGTCCGCACCGCTGAACATCACCCGGGCCAACACCGTCGTGCTCGGCCTCGGCATGGCCACCCTGGTGCCGGACAACGGCGTCACCGCGATCACCACCGCCGACGTCGACGGCATCGACATCGCCGGACTGCTGATCAGCGCCAACACCACCAACTCGGCGACCTTGATGCAGGTCGGCCCGGCCGGCTCCACCGCGAGCCACGCCGCCAACCCGACCACGCTGCAGGACGTGTTCTTCCGCGTCGGCGGCGACATCGCGGGCAAGGCCACCACCAGCCTGGTGGTCAACAGCGCCAATGTCATCGGCGACCACCTGTGGCTGTGGCGCGGCGACCACTCCAACGGCGTCGGCTGGAACACCAATCCGGCCGCCCAGGGCCTGATCGTCAACGGCGCCGACGTCACCATGTACGGCCTGTTCGTTGAGCACTACGAGAAGTACCAGACCACCTGGAACGGCAACGGCGGGCGCACGTACTTCTACCAGAGCGAGACCCCCTACGACGTACCCGACCAGGGCAGCTGGACCACCAGCGGCGGTGACCTCGGCTACGCCTCGTACAAGGTCGCCAACTCCGTCACCTCGCACGAGGCATGGGGACTCGGCATCTACGCCTATCTGCGCGACCACCCCAACCTGGTGCTCGGGCACGCCATCGAGACGCCCACCTCGGCGGGCGTGAAATTCCACGACATGGTCACCACCGTCCTCGGCGGCGCGGGCAACATCAACCACGTCATCGACCAGACGGGACCCGCGGTGACGGCGAGCCACTCGCACGACACCTGGACCACCTACCCGTAACCGAGCGCGGGTCCGCACCCGCGCGACGACCGAGAAGCCGAGGGGCCGGCCGGCCCAAGGGGGCGCATCCCGCCGGCCGGCCCCTCACCCGTACCCGTCGTGACGCCCCAACACCCGTACTCTTCACCACATTTGAGGCCGGTGACGGCACCGTGACGGGGCCGGTCGCTATGGTCATGACGGGCCGCACCACGACGACGTGGGCCGCGACCCGCACGCACGCGCGGTGGTGCGCCGCGCGAGATCCGCCCCCCATACGAGAGCGGAGTTCTCATGACCCTCATCCTCAAGCCCGCAGCGGCCTGGAACGACGCGTGGCGGCGCGCCCTCCAGGCGGCGCCCGAGGCGTTCCGCGACGACCGCGTCCTGAACCTGTGGGCCGGTCAATGGCAGGCCGACGGGCGGGTGCTGCCCGCCGTCTCACCGGTCGACGGCAGCCCGATCGCCGGACCGCCGCGGCTCGACGCGGCCACCGCGCGGCAGGCCGTACGCGCCGCGCTCGACGAACACCGCGCATGGCGGCACGTGCCGCTGCCCGAGCGCAGGGCCCGGGTCACCGCGACCCTGGACGCCCTCACCGAACACCGCGACCTGCTGGCCCTGCTGCTGGTCTGGGAGATCGGCAAACCGTGGCGGCTCGCGTGCGCCGACGTCGACCGGGCGATCGACGGGGTGCGCTGGTACGTCGACGGCATCGAGCCGATGCTCGCCGGCCGCACCGCGCTCGGCGGCCCCGTCTCCAACATCGCCAGCTGGAACTACCCGATGAGCGTGCTGGTGCACGCCGTGCTCGTCCAGGCGCTGGCCGGCAACGCGGTGATCGCCAAGACGCCCACCGACGGCGGGCTCGCCTGCCTCACCCTGGCCGCCGCGCTCGCCCGGCGCGAGGGCATCCCCCTCACCCTGGTCAGCGGCAGCGGCGGTGAACTGTCCGAGGCGCTGGTGCAGTCCGCCGAGATCGGCTGCGTCTCCTTCGTCGGCGGCCGGGACACCGGCGCCCGGATCGCGACCGCCGTCGCCGACGTCGGCAAGCGGCACATCCTCGAACAGGAGGGCCTCAACTGCTGGGGCCTGTGGGAGTACAGCGACTGGGACGCCTTCGGCGCGCAGATCCCCAAGCTCTTCGACTACGCCAAGCAGCGGTGCACCGCCTACCCGCGGTTCGTCGTGCAGCGGTCCCGCTTCGCCGACTTCCTGGCCGCCTACCTGCCGGCCGTGAAGTCCGTACGCACCGGCCACCCGCTGGCCGTCGCCGCGCCCGACGACCCGCTGCCCGCCCTCGACTTCGGGCCGCTGATCAACGCGGCCAAGGCCAAGGAACTGGCCGACCTGGTCGCCGAGGCCGTCGACCGCGGCGCGGTGCCGCTGCACCACGGCGCCCTCGACCCCGGGCTCTTCCTGCCCGGCCAGGACACCTCGGCCTACCTCGCCCCGGTCACCCTGCTCGGGCCGCCGCCTTCCTCGCCGCTGCACCACACCGAGCCGTTCGGCCCGGTCGACACCATCGTCCTCGTCGACACCGAGGCGGAACTGCTCGCGGCCATGAACGCCTCCAACGGCGCCCTGGTCGCCGCCCTGTCCTGCGACGACCCGCGCACCACCCAGCGGCTCGCCGCCCAGGTCCGGGCCTTCAAGGTCGGCCACGGCGCGCCCCGCTCGCGCGGCGACCGCGACGAACTCTTCGGCGGCCTCGGCGCCTCCTGGCGCGGCGCCTTCGTCGGCGGCGAACTCCTCGTCCACGCCGTCACCGAGGGCCCGACCCCTGACCGCCTCCCGGGCAACTTCCCGGATTACCAGCTGCCTGCGGCGTAATACCCGCACCAATCAGCCGCACACGTCCCCTGGGCGCCCCAGGAACGGCACCTCTACGGAGTGCGGTGAGCCGGTGTAGCCAGCGAGCCAAAGGCGGCGCCGGTGTCGAAAGAGACGATGAGCAGGGAGCGAGGAACGAGCGACCGTCGAAGTGGGGGCACCTCCCGGACGAAGTCTGGGGGAGACCGTCGACACCGGATCTAAGCCGCCGGAGGCGAGAGGGCGGCAAAAAGAGGAGCCGGTCGGCCCATCCCCCCACGGGTGGGCCGGCCGGCGGGCCGGCGGCTTCGGTGCTGGTCAGGTCAGCGTCGAAGCCGCCGGATCCCAGGCGTCCGGCAGTGGTGCGACCGCCGGAGCGCTGGTCTCCAGGGTGCGGACGGTGCGGTGTTCCGCGGCGTCCGTGATGGTGGCCATCAAGTCCAGGACGTGCTGGGCGAGTTCGCCGGAGGCGCGGTGCTCGGCGCCGCCCCGGATGGCGCGGGCCATGTCGAGCACGCCGAGGCCGCGCCCGGCGACGGTGCCCGTGACGGGCAGGTCGCGCCAGTCCTCGTCGTCGAACCCCCGGACCTGAAGGGGCCCTTCGAAGGTGTTGGGGTCGGGCAGCGAGAGCGTCCCCTCGGTACCGGTGACCTCGATCATGCGGCGCGGCACCGAGGAGTCGAAGCTGAAGGTCGCCGAGGCGCTGGGGCCGCCGGCGAAGTCCAGCAACGCGTGGACGTGGGTGGGCACTTCGACGGCGAAGGAGGTGCCCTCCTTGGGTCCGGAGCCGATCACCCGGTGCCCGTGCGCCTGCCGCGCGGAGGCGGCGACCCGGGCGACGGGGCCGAACAGCGCGACCAGGGCCGTCAGATAGTACGGGCCGATGTCGAACAGCGGCCCGGCGCCGTACTGGTAGAGGAATTCCGGGTTGGGGTGCCACTTCTCCGGCCCCGGACCCTGCGTGACGGCGGTGGCGCTGACCGGCTCGCCGATGGCGCCCGCGGCGAGCGCCCGCGCCGCGGACTGCAGGCCCGCGCCGAGGAAGGTGTCGGGAGCGCTCCCGACCCGCAGGTCCCGCGACTGCGCCTCCGCCAGGATCTTCGCCCCGTCGGACGGCGCGAGCGCCAGCGGCTTCTCGCCGTAGACGTGCTTGCCCGCGCGGAGCGCGGCGGTGGCGACCTCGGCGTGCGCCGCCGGGATCGTCAGATTGACGACGATCTCCACCTCGGGGATCGCGAGCACCGACGCGAGGTCGCCCGCCACCGGCACCCCGTAGGCGCCGGCCGCCGCGCGGGC
Source organism: Actinacidiphila alni (assembly GCF_900112845.1). Lineage (GTDB taxonomy): Bacteria > Actinomycetota > Actinomycetes > Streptomycetales > Streptomycetaceae > Actinacidiphila > Actinacidiphila alni. The sequence continues at coordinate 129,507 of NZ_FONG01000004.1, read as the reverse complement.
CCGCTCGGTGTCGAGGTCGGCGACCGCGAGCACCTTCAGGTCGGGGAAGACGGTCAGATGGTCGAGGTACTGGGTGCTGATCACCCCGGCGCCGACGACGGCGACGCCGACCGGACCGCCGCTCATGAACGCTCCAGCTCTGTGAGGTAGGCGAGGCTGTCCGCGACCGCCTCGAAGATGTCGCCCGCGCAGGTGTCCAGTTCGACGATCCGCTGCGCGTGCGGCGCGGCGGCCAGGATCGACGGCACGTCGATGGTGCCCTTGCCGACGGCGGTGTGCGGCTGGTCCTTCACCCCGGGCCCGTCCTTGACGTGGAGCGCCAGCACCCGGTCGCCCAGGGTGCGCAGCAGCGCCGGCACATCGGCGCCGCCGACCGCGGCCCAGTACGTGTCGACCTCCAGGAACACTTCGGGGGCCAGCCGGTCCGCCAGCTCCTCCAGCGCGGTCCTGCCGTCGAAGCGCGGCTCGATCTCCCACCAGTGGTTGTGGTAGCCGATCCGCATACCGCGCTCCGCGGCCTTCTCCGCGAAACCGTTGAGGGTGGCCGCGGTGCGGTCCAGGCCCTCGGCGGTGGTGAACTCCTCGTGCGCGATCCCGCCGGGGATGATCACCAGGTCGGTGCCGACGGTGGCGATCGCGTCGAAGACCTCCGCCGCCTCCTTGTCGAACAGGGCGTAGGCGTGCGTGCTGTTGACGCTGATCCCCAGGTCGTCCACGACCTTGCGGAAACCGGTCGGGTCGGCGGTCGGGTCGTACGCCTCGACGGCGGTGTATCCGATGCCGGCGAGCCGGGACAGCGTGCCGTCGCGGTCGGCGGCGATCTGGTCCCGGAGGGTGTAGAGCTGGATGCTCAGGGGTGTGGCCATCGTGACGATGCCTCCTGGAAGTACGGCGGGGTGGTACGGCGGGTGCGGGGGACGGTTGGCGTCGCGTGGTGCCGCGGGTCAGCCGACGATGAGCGGGCGCAGCGTGCGGTGGGCGATCTCCAGGCCCTGGGTGATCCGTCGGACGTCGCCGCTCCAGACGGGATCCTCGTGCTCGACGGACAGGGTGCCGGTGAAGCCGCCCTCGTAGAGGGTGTCGACGATCCGGCGCCAGTCCACGTCGCCGAGGCCCGGCACCCGGTAGCGCCACCAGCCGCTGTCCCAGCCGTCGGCGCGCTCCACGGTCCGGCCGAAGAAGCCGTAGCGGTTCCTGGCGCGCGGGTCGAGCTGCGCGTCCTTGGCCTGGGCGTGCGGGATCCGGTCGATGTACGGCTTGAGCGCCTCGACCGGGTCGATGCCGAGCCACATCAGGTGCGAGGGGTCGTAGTTGAGGTAGAGGCCGAGGTCGAACATCCACTCCCACAGCTCGGGGGAGTAGGCCAGATTCCCCGGGTAGCCGTCCGGGTGCCAGCCCTCCATCACACAGTTCTCGATGATGATCTTCACGCCGCGCTCGCCCGCGTACTCCACCAGGGGCGGCAGCTCCCGTTCGGCCAGCGCGATGTTCTCCTTGACGGTCAGCCCCGGGTGGCGGCCGACGAAGGTGCCCACGTGGTCCACGCCCAGCAGCCGGGCGGCGTCCACATTGGCGCGGACATGGGCGGCGATCTCCGCCCTGCGGCTCTCGTCCGGGTGCAGATTGTTCTCGTAGTACGCCAGTGCCGACAGCGTGAGCCCGTGCCGGTCGAACAGGGCGCTCACCTCGTCGGCCCGTCGCTTGTCGAAGCCGGTCACATCGATGTGGCTGGCCTCGAACTCCCGGGAGCCGGTGGACGGCCAGGTGGCCACCTCCAGCGCCTGGTAGTCGTGCGCCGCCGCCCAGGCGGCGATGTCGCCCAGCGGGAGCTGCGGAAGGCAGGCGGTCAGGAAGCCCAGCTTCATCTCAGGAGACCTCTTTCCAGGACCGGTCCGCCGCCGAGCCCAGTACGGCCTCGGTCAGGCGCACCATGCGGGCGGCGTCGTCGAAGGTGGGGTACGTGCCCCAGGTGGTGTCGGCCGCGGGCCCGTCCGCCGCGCGCGGGGCGCGGATCGCGGCGTGCACCTCGCGGACGAAGGCGGCGAAGCAGTCGAGATAGCCCATCGGGTGCCCGCCGGGCACCACGGACAGCCGGGCCGCGACGGGCGAGAGCACCGCGGGGTCGCGCAGCACCGCCGCGTTCTCGCCGCGGCTGCCGACGAAGAGCGACTCGGGGTTCTCCTGGTCGAAGGCGAGCGACGTACGTGTGCCGTCGACCTCGAACCACAGCCGGTTCTTCCGGCCGGGCGAGATCTGCGAGACCGTCACCGTGCCGGTCGCGCCGCGGTCGGTGCGGAACAGCAGCTGCACCACGTCCTCGGTGTCCGGCCGGACCGCAGCGCCCTCCGCCGTACGGTCCACGGTCTGGCTGACCGCCGTCAGCTCCGCGATCCGGTGCCCGGTCACCCACTCGACCAGGTCGCACCAGTGCGAGCCGATGTCGGCGAACGCCCGGGACGGGCCGCCCGCAACCGTGTCCACCCGCCAGTTGGTGTCGTCCGGCTCAGAGAGCCAGTCCTGGAGGTAGTGGCCGTGCACCAGGCGTACGTCGCCGGCCCGGCCGTCCCGCACCCGGGCCCGCGCCTCGGCGGCCATGGGGTGGTAGCGGTAGACGAACGGCACCGCCGCGACCAGACCGGTCTCAGCGGCGAGCGCCGCGAGCGCGTCCGCCGTCGCCCCCGAGGTCGTCAGCGGCTTCTCGCACACCACGTGCTTGCCCGCTCGCAGCGCCAGCTCCGCCAGCTCCGCGTGCGCGCCGTTGGGCGTGCAGATGTGCACCACATCGACGTCGTCGCTGGTGACCAGCGCCTGCGAGGAGTCGAAGGCCCGCTCCACCCCGAGCGCCGCGGCGGCCTCCTTGGCCCGCGCGGGAGTCGACGCGCTGACCCCGACCACAGGGGCGCCGTTCCTGCGCACCGCGTCCAGATGCACCTGCCCGATCATGCCCACGCCGGCGATGGCCGTACGCAGTGAGGAACCTGCTGCAACCGAGGTTGTCCGGCCCACGAATGCCCTCCCTTTCCGCTCGCCGAGAACGCTAGCCACCGCTGTTTCGGTTGACAATGGCAATATTTAGGCTAACTTCTGTCATAAATCAGCGCCGGAGATCAGCAACGACCGGCGGAGGGAGGGTAGGGGACCGATGACCGTACCGACCGACCGGCAGTTGACCGCGCTCAGCGAACTGGCCGGGCTCGTCGCCGGCGGCGCCACCCGGCGCAGCCAACTCGCCACCGCCACCGGCCTGTCCAGGGCCGCCGTCGCCCAGCGCGTCGACCTGCTGATCACCAAGGGGCTGCTGGTCGAGACCGGCACCGAGGCCACCGAGCGCGGCCGCCCGCCGCTCACCCTGCAACTCGCCTCGGACAGCGCCGTCGTGGTCGCCGTCGACCTCGGCGCCACCCACCGCACGGTCGCCGTCGCCGAACTCGGCGGCCGGGTCCTCGCCGAGGCCACCGAGGACCTCGACATCAACGCAGGACCCGAACCCGTACTCACCGGCGTGCACGAGCAGATCGGCCGGCTGCTCGCCGACGCCGGCCACCCCGCCGCCCACGTACGCGCCATCAGCATCGGCGTCCCCGGACCCGTCGAGGCCCGTACCGGCACCGTGATCCGGCCGCCCATCATGCGCGGCTGGGACGGCTACCGCGTCCCCGGCTTCTTCGCCGGCCGCTACGACGCCCCCGTCCTCGTCGACAACGACGTCAACATGATGGCGCTCGGCGAGTACGGCCACCGGCCCGCCGCCGACCACCTGCTGTACGTCAAGGTCGGCACCGGCATCGGCTGCGGCATCGTCTCCGGCGGCGTCGTGCACCGCGGCGCCACCGGAGCGGCCGGCGACATCGGCCACATCCGGGTCCCCGGCCACGACGACGTGCTCTGCCACTGCGGCAACACCGGCTGCGTCGAGGCCGTCGCCTCCGGCGCCGCGATCGCCGCCAAGCTCCGCGAGGCCGGGCTCGCGGCCGAACACGCCGCCGACGTCGTCCGGTTGGTCGCGGCCGGCGACCCGGTGGCCCGCCGCCAGGTGCGGCTCGCCGCCCAGCGGCTCGGCGACGTCCTCGCGTCCCTGGTCAGCTTCTACAACCCGGACACCATCGTCCTCGGCGGCAGCATCGCCAGCCTGCACGACGATCTGCTCGCTGACATCCGCGCCGCCGTCTACCGCCGCGCCCTCCCGCTGGCCACCAGAACCGTCGCCATCGAGACCACCGTGCTCGGCCGCCGGGCCGGTATCGAAGGCGCCCGCAGGCTCGCCGTCGAGCACCTGCTGTCACCCGAAGGGATCGGTCACGTGCTCGCCGCACCCGTCGCCTGAAACACCCTTGCCCCGCATTTCCCCCGGTGGACGCGCGTCACGTCAACTCATCCGAGAGTGACGGGCTTTCGCGTATCGGTCGCGTACGGGCCCGCCGTATGGGCATGCTGGATCCATGGATGCGCACGGCGACGATGTTCCTGCCTACCAGACGATCCGGGTGACCACGCCTGAGTCCCCGGTCGCCGCGCTCGCCGACATCGAGGCGTGGAAGGCGAGAAAGACCTATCCGTCCATGCTCTTCGCGGGCGGCCCGGTCTTCGGCATCGCCCGCGAACTGGAGTCGGGCGGCTGGAAGTTGCAGCCCTACTTCAGCGGTCGCGCGCCGCAGGACGCCCGCGACACCCTCGGCTCGCACTTCCGCCGGCTCTCGCAGGCCGCCGGGCAGGAGGGCGACGCGGAGGCCGAGGCGGAGTACCTCGCCGCGGGCGAACGCCTCGAATGGGAGGCCCTGGACGAGATGACGGTACGCGGCAGCCGCTACCGCATCGTCCGCGCCGAACGCTTCATCCGGATGGGGCCCGACGGACCGGAACCGCCGCGCGACACCGACCCGGACCCGAGCCCGCCCGGCGCCACCGGCGGCGACTACGACCCCGCCGACGGCCTGGTCATCGACCCGGTCAACGCCACCGGACTGTCCGAGGGCATCCTCAAGGTCGAACTGCTGGCCGCGCTGCGGAAGAAGGGCACCGTGCCCGCCGATGTGCGCGACGACTCTCGCGCCGCCGCCGTCACCCACCCCGGCGGTGTGCTGCTGCCCGCCACCTTCATGACCGCCGAGCGCGACGGCTCCCGCTGGCGCCCGGATTCCGCCGGCACCGCCACCACCCCGCAGGCCGCGCGCGACGGCCTCGCCATGCAACTGCGCGTCATGCTCCCCTGGCAGAAGGACCTCGGCCCTGCCGAGCGCGAGATCTACTCACGCGCCGCCGACGACCTCGACGCCCGGCGCGGCGACGAACTCGACGTCGGCGACCGGCACTTCCGTATCGTCCGGGTCGAACGCCTGGTCAGGATCGGCCCCGACGGCCCCGAAGGACCGCGCCCCTCCGACCCCGACCCGATCCCGCCGGTCATGGTCCAGGACCAGCAACTGCGCGAACAGGGCCTGCTCCACGACGACGAGGACGAGCCCGATCCCGAACCCGATGAGCGCACCCGTAAATTCATCGCCCTCTTCGAGGAGGAGCGGCTCCGCCGGGACAATCTCCGCGACAAGCCCTGACGCCGGCGCGCGTCACGCCTGCGCCCACCACCTGTAGTGCGCCGCGTACGAGCGCCACGGCCGCCAGGCGTCCTCGCCGGCCGCGCCGCCCGGCAGGACGTCCGGGTCGCCCAGGCCCCGCATCCGGATGAAGGACGCGGTCATGGCGCCGACCCCCGGCAGCGCGGCCAGCGCGCGTTCGGTCGCGTCGCGGTCGGCGCCGGGGTCGAGGTGCAGGGCGCCGTCGGTGAGGGCGCGGCACAGGCCGTCGAGACCGGGGACGTCCGCCGCGATCAGGTCCGCGGGCCGCGGGAAGAGATGGGTGAGGGCGCCGTCCGGGGCGGCGAGTGGGGTGCCGTACCGCGTGACGAGCGCGTCGGCGCCGGACGGCGGCCGGGGCGCGGCGGCCTCGCCGAGCAGCGCCCGGACGGCGAATTCGTCGGGGTCCGGTGTGCCGGGGGAGCGCAGGCCGGGGACGCGGGCGACCAGCGGGGCCAACTCGGTGTCGGCGCCCAGGCGTTCGGCGACGGCGTACGGATCGGCGTCGAGGTCGAAGAGGCGGCGGACGCGCTGCGTCGCGGTGGTGAGGTCGCGCAGGTCGCCGAGGTGCAGCCTGCAGTCGAGCCACTGGCCGCCGCTTCTGCTGCCGCCGCCGGTCCGCTCGGACACCTCGGCGATGCCCGAGCCGTGCGGGAGCCGCAGCGTACGGCGGTAGGTGCGGGCGCCCGGCGCGCCGACGACCTCCTCCACACCGCGCACCGCCCGCGCGGCCAGGAAGTCGAAGACCTGTCCGGCGGCGTACGCCCCGCGGTAGGCGAGCCGCAGCGGTACGCCCGCCGCGCCGCCGACCGGTCCGGACCGCGCGTCCCTCGCGGGCCGGGCGGCCCGCAGCTGGGTCGGGGTGGCCGCGTAGATCTCGCGGATCGTCTCGTTGAACTGCCGCACGCTCGCGAAGCCCGACGCGAAGGCGATGTCGGCGGCCTGCATCGACGTGGTCTGGAGCAGCACCCGGGCGGTGTGGCCGCGCTGCGCCCTGGCCAGTGCGATGGGTCCGGCGCCCACCTCCGCGTTGAGCTGCCGCTGCACCTGGCGGGCGCTGTAGCCCAGCCGGGTCGCCAGGCCCGCCACGCCCTCGCGGTCCACGACCCCGTCACCGATCAGCCGCATCGCCCGCCCGACGACATCGGCCCGCGCGTTCCAGTCCGCCGACCCGGGCACCGCGTCCGGCCGGCACCGCCGGCACGCCCGGAAGCCGGCCGCCTGCGCGGCGGCGGCCGTGGCGTAGAAGGAGACATTCCCGCGCTTCGGTGTGATCGCCGGGCAGCTCGGCCGGCAGTAGATCCCGGTGGTGGCCACCGCGAAGAAGAACACCCCGTCGAACCGGGCGTCCCGGCTGCTCACCGCCTCGTACCTGCTGTCCTCGACCGTCATGCCCCCCAGTATGCGAGCCGCCCGCCACCCGGGCTGGCGGATTTCGGACCCGACGCTGGGACCGCCCCGGGTCCGTTCGTCACCGGGGGCGGACGGCGCGGGGGCCGATGACCGCCGCGCCGACCTCGGTGACGCGGGTGCGGAGTTCGCGGTCGGCGGTGATGACCAGGCAGGGGCGGTCGGGGTGGGTGATGCGGGAGTGGGCGGCGACCTCGGTAATGGTGTCGTCGCCGCTGCCGGGGGCGGATTCGACGCGGACGCCGGGGACCGGGTCGACGCCGCGGGCGGCGCCCTCCACGACGAGGACGATGTCGAGCGGCTGCCCGCAGGCCCACGGCGGTGCGCCGCTGTCGGCGGCAAGACCGGTGGCGGCCAGGGGAGCCAGGGCGTCGCGCAGCCGCTCGGCGGCCCCGCGCCGGTCGCGCCACCAGCCGTCAGGCACCGAGCCGACGACATTCGCACCGTCCACGACGAGCAGCGGCGCGTCCGCCGCCGCGCCCGTCACCGGCCGTCCGCCGGGTCCGAACCGATGGGCGCGGGCGGGTCGACGACGCCCCCCTGCCCGCCCGCGGCCCGGTCCTCGTCCTCCGCGAGATGCGGAAAGCGGAATTCGGTGCGGCTGCGGAACACGGCGCCGGGCCGCAGCACCGTGGACGGGTACTCGGGCCGGTTCGGCGAGTCCGGCAGGTGCTGGGTCTCCAGGCACACCGCGGCGCGGGCCCGGTGCGGGCGCCCGTCGGGGCCGGTCAGGGAGCCGTCGAGCTGATTGGCGGTATAGACCTGGATGCCCGGCTCGGTGGTCCGTACCTCCATCACCCGGCCGCTGTCCGGATCGGTGAGCACCGCCGCGACCCGCGGCGCGCCGTCCGGGTCCGCCGGCCTCAGTACCCAGCAGTGGTCGTACCCCTCGGCGGCCTTCAGCTGCGGGTCCGGATCGTCGATGCCGTCGCCGATGGCGCGCGGGACGGTGAAATCGAAGGGCGTGCCCGCGACCGCCTGCTCGGGACCCCACGGAATGGCCTCGGGCGTGACCGGCAGGAAACCGTCGGCGGCGACGTACAGCGTGTGCCGCTCGATGCCGCCCGGCTCACCGTCCGCCGCGGACCCCTGGCCGCTCCCGGCGAGATTGAAGTACGCGTGATTGGTGAGGTTGACGACCGTCGGCCGGTCGCCGCGCGCCTCGAAGTCCAGCGCCAGCGTCCCCGCGTCGTCCAGCGTGTACGTGGCCGTGACGTCCAGCGCGCCGGGAAAGCCCATGTCGCCGTCCGGGCTGTGCAGGGTCAGCCGCAGCGCGCCGGGCAGCGGCTCGGCGCGCCACAGCCTGCGGTGGAAACCGTCGGGCCCGCCGTGCAAGGTGTGGCCGCGGTCGTTGGCGGGCAGCCGGTGCACCCGCCCGTCGAGGGTGAAGCGCCCCTCGCCGATCCGGTTGGCGTAGCGCCCGACGAGCGCGCCGAAGTACGGGCTGTCGGTGGCGTACGAGGCGGCGTCGGGCAGCGACAGCACCACATTGCCGCGCCGACCGGCACGGTCGGGCACGTCCAGCGTGTGCAGGATGCCGCCGTAGGTGAGGATCTCGGCACTGACCCCGGCGGCCGAGGTGAGCCGCCAGCGCTCCACCTGCCACCCGTCGGGAGTGGTGCCGAAGGGTTCGCTGAGCGGGGCGGGACGGGGCATCGGCTGTCCTCCGGGACTCCGGGATTCCGGGACGTCCGAAGCTCCGGGGCTCCGGAACTCCGGCACATGGGCGGGGCGGGCACTGCTGGGCGGCGTACGGCCGCGGCCGGGCGGGTCCTCGCGGGAAGGGTCCGGCGCCGGCGGCGGCCTCACCCCGACCGGGGCGCGGTCGACTCCCTGGCCACGAGTGTGTACCCGGGCGTGATCCGCTCCGCGTTGATCTGCGGCGTGCCGGTCAGCCGCGCCACCACCCGCTCGACGGCGAGCCGCGCGATGGCCTGCTTGTCCGGCGACACCGTGGTGAGCGCGATGGTCGAGAAACGGCCCTCCTCGACGTCGTCGAAGCCGACCACCGACACGTCCTGCGGCACCCGCAGTCCGCGCTCCACCAGGGCCCGCATCGCGCCGAGCGCCATCAGGTCGTTGTACGCGAACACCGCGTCGGGCCGGGTGCCGCGGTCCAGCAGCGCGTTCATCGCGGCGGCGCCGTCCCAGCGGCCGTAGCCGTCGGTGGCGGCCACCAGCGAGTCGTCGCCGGGCAGGCCGGCCGCCGCCAGCTCCTCGCGCCAGCCGCGCAGCCGCAGGTGGGCGGGTTGCCGCGCGCTCTCCCTGCGGGCGCCGAGAAAGGCGATCCGGCGGTGGCCGAGCCCGGTCAGATGGCGTACCGCGCTGCGGGCGGCGGCCACGTTGTCGATGGCGATCTGGTCGTACGGCGCGTCGTACTCGCGCTCGCCGAGCAGCACCAGCGGCGCGTCGTCGATCCGGCCGAGCAGATCCGCGGCCTCCAGCTCGATCGGGCTGAGGATCAGGCCGTCGATGACATGGGCCCGGAAGCCCTGCGAGACCAGCACCTCCTTCTCGCGCTGGCCCGCGGTGTGGTCGAGCAGCACCGTGTAGTCGTGCCGGGCGGCGGCGTCGATGACGGCGCCTGCCAGCTCCGCGAAGTACGGGTTGCCCAGTTCCGGTACGGCGAGCGCGATGATGCCGGTACGGCCCTTGCGCAGGTGCCGGGCGGTGAGATTCGGGCGGTAGCCCAGCTCGTCGATCGCCCGCTGCACGCGCTCGCGCATGCCGGGCGTGACATGCGGATAGTTGTTCACCACATTCGACACGGTCTTGACGGACACGCCCGCCAGTCGTGCGACGTCCTTCAGGCTGGCGCCCACGGAGTTCCTTCCCTCTGCCGACCTCGTACCCAAGGCGCGGCGGTTCCGGCCTCAGTGTGCTGGAGCCCGTCCGCCGACATCACGACGGGCCCCTCCCGCCCCGTCAGGTGCCGCGCCGTGCGGCCGACAGATACCGCTGGGCGACGACCACCACGATGAGGAAGCCGCCGCTGACCACCGACTGGTACGAGGAGTTGAGCGAGCCGATCTGATTGATCAGATTCTGGATCACGCCGAGCAGCAGCACGCCCCACAGCGTGCCCGACACCGAGCCGGCGCCGCCGACCAGCAGCGTGCCGCCGATCACCACTGCGGAGATCGCGTCCAGCTCCATGCCCACACCGATGATGGTCACACCGGACGACAGCCGGGCCGCGTTGAGCGCGCCGGCCAGCCCCGCCAGCAGCCCGCTGAGCGTGTAGACCAGCACCTTCGTACGGGCCACCGGCAGCCCCATCAGCAGGGCCGCGTCGCCGCTGCCGCCGACCGCGAACAGCGCCTGGCCGAACGAAGTGCGTTGCAGCACCAGGCCGCCGACCGCGAACAGCGCCAGCGCGATCAGCACCGGGTAGCCGAAGCCCCACACCGCGCCGCTGCCCAGTTCCTTGAAGGCCGAGCCGCGCGGCACCAGATACGTGGTGGCGCCCTCGTGGGTGAGCGCGAGCAGCAGGCCGCGCGCGCCGAGCAGTGACGCGAGCGTCACGATGAAGGGCGCCATCCCGGCCTTGGCGACCAGGAACCCGTTGAAGGCGCCGATCGCCCCGCACACCGCGAGCGGTACCAGCAGCGCCGGCAGGAAGCCGTACTGCGAGGCCCAGGCGGCGAGCACACCGCCGAGCGCGAACACCGAGCCGACCGACAGGTCGATGCCGCCGGTGACGATCACCATCGTCATGCCCAGCGCCACGATCGACAGGAACGACGCCTGGATCGTGATGCCGCGGGTGTTGTCGAGGGTGGCGAAGGAGTCGAAGACGAAGGACGAGATCACGCAGAGCAGGACCAGCACGGCCAGTACGCCCTGGCGCTGGAGGAGTTCGGCGGCGCGCTGGCGGCCGGACGGGCGCGGGTCGGCGGTCACCGGCAGCGGCGCGTCGCCGGCCACGGCGGGCGCGGGCGCGGGGGCGGTTGCTTTCACGAGGGCTTTCATCGGGATCGACGCTCCCGGGCGACGTAGACGGCGACGAGGATGATGCCCGCCTGGACCATCTGGGCGGTGGAGTCGTGCAGATTGTGGGTGACCAGGGTGGCGTGCAGCAGTTGCATCAGCAGCGCGCCGAAGACCGTGCCGAGGACCCGGACCGAGCCGCCGGTCAGCGGGGTGCCGCCGACCACGACGGCGGTGATCGCCGACAGCTCCATCAGATTGCCCAGCGACGACGGGTCGCTCGCGGTCAGCCGCGCGGTGGCGAGCACGCCGGCGAGCGAGGCCAGCACGCCGCACAGCACGTACACCCCGATCAGCACCCGTTTGACGGGGAGACCGGCCAGTGTGGCGGCGGCGCGATTGCCGCCGATGGCGACCAACTGGCGTCCGAAGGTGGTGCGTTGGACGAGGAAGGCGACCAGCAGTGCGAGCACGCCCGCGATCAGTACGACGATGGGGATGCCGATGACGCTGTTGGTGCCGAGGTCCAGCAGATTCTGGTTCTCGATCTGCTTGAGCTGTCCGTCGGCGATCACCAGGGCCAGGCCGCGGCCGCCGACGAACAGGGCGAGGGTGGCGACGATCGGTTGCAGTCCGACCAGGGCCACCAGCGAGCCGTTGACCAGGCCGACCAGGATGCCCGCGAGCAGCGCCACCAGCAGCGAGGGCAGCAGCCCGTACCCGAGGTAGAGCGGCAGCACCGAGCTGGCCAGCGCCATCGTGGAGCCGACCGACAGGTCGACGCCCTCGGTGCCGATCACCAGCGCCATGCCGAGCGCGACGATGACGACGGGGGAGACCTGGACGAGCTGCGTGCGCAGATTGTCGGTGGTCATGAAGTGGTCGGTGAAGATCCAGTTGAAGATCAGCAGCGCGGCGACCGCGGCGTACACGCCGTAGCGCTGCAGCCAGTCCGCCACGCGCGGCCGGTCGATGCCGCGGGGCAGTGAGTACGGGGCCGCGGTCATCGCGGATCCTCCTTCGCGGTGGCGCTTCCGGCTCCGCCGGGGGTGTCGGGCGTGGACTGCGGCTCGCCGTCGGCAGGCGGCGCCGGCGCGGCGGCGGTTCCGGTTCCGGTGCCGGCGGCGGATTCCGGCGGCGCGTCGGGCGCCGTGGTCTTCGTCAGCGGGCCGGGCGCGGCGTCCTGCGGCCCGGCCGCGGCCTCGGCCTCGGCTTCCGGCGCTTCGCCGGCGTCGTCGGTACTGTCGCCGAAGTCGCTGTGGCTGTCCCCGTCGTCGCTGTCCCCGGTCTCGGCCAGGACGGCGAGCAGCGCGTTCTCCTCCACGTCGTCGCCGGTCAGTTCACCGGCGACCGCTCCGGCGCGCAGCACCACGATCCGGTCCGCGCCCTCGACCAGTTCCTCGATGTCGGAGGAGATCAGCAGGACGGCGAGGCCCTCGCCCGCGAGGTCGTCGATCAGCGACTGCACCTCCGCCTTGGCGCCGACGTCGATGCCGCGGGTCGGCTCGTCCAGCAGCAGCACCTTGGGCTCCAGGCACAGCCAGCGCGCCAGCAGCACCTTCTGCTGGTTGCCGCCGGAGAGTTCGCCGACCTTCTGCTCGGGGCCCGCGGCCTTGATCCGCAGCCGCTTCATGAAGATCTCGACGATCCTGTCCTGCTTCTGCCGGGAGACGATCCCGGCGCGGGACAGCCGCGGCATCGCGGCCAGCACGATGTTCTCCCGCACCGACAGGCCCGGCACGATGCCCTCGGCCTTGCGGTCCTCGGGCAGCATGCTGATGCCGGCCCTGATCGCGGCGGACGGGGTGAGCCGGCGCAGGGCGCGTCCGCCGACGCTGATCTCGCCGCCGTCCAGCGGCAGCGCCCCGGACAGCGCCTTGGCGGTCTCGCTGCGGCCCGAGCCCAACAGGCCGCCCAGGCCCAGCACTTCACCGGGGTGCAGCTCCAGTGCGATGTCCTGGAGCTGGTGACGGCGGGTCAGGCCGCTTGCGGTGAGCACCGGTTGGCGGTCGGCCGTGTGCCCCTCCCCGAAACTCGTGGCGCCGTGCCTGCGCACCTCGGCGATCTCCCGGCCGAGCATCAGCGAGACCAGCCGCACCCGGTCGGTGTCGGCCAGGTCGCCGCTGTGCACCAGGCGCCCGTCGCGCAGCACGGTGACGCGGTCGCAGATCCGGTACAGCTCGTCCATCCGGTGGCTGACGTACAGGATCGAGATACCGCGCTCGTGCAGTTCGCCGATCACCCGGAACAGCGTTTCGACCTCGCGCGGCTCCAGCGACGAGGTGGGCTCGTCCATCACGACCACCCGGGCCTGTACGGAGACCGCGCGGGCCAGCGCGACCATCTGCTGGGTGCCGATGCCCAGGGTGTGCAGCGGGCGGCGCGGGTCGGCGGTGATGCCGAAGCCGCCGAGGAGTTCGGCGGTCTCCCGGTGCATCCGGGGGAAGTCGATCAGGCCGAAACGGTTCTTCGGCTCCCGGCCCAGGAAGATGTTGCGGGCGACGCTCATCAGCGGGACCAGGTTCACCTCCTGGTAGATGGTGGAGATACCGGCCCGCTGGGCCTCGTGCGGGTGGTGGAAGGCGCCCGGCTCGCCGGCCAGCCGCAGTTCGCCGTCGTCCGGCCGGTAGACCCCGGTGAGCAGCTTGATCAGGGTCGACTTGCCCGCCCCGTTCTCCCCGACCAGCGCGTGGATCTCGCCCTGGCGCAGGGTGAAGGAGACATCGTCGAGCGCCACCACGCCCGGGAAGCGTTTGCTGACGCCGACGGCCTCCAGGACGGCCCCGGGCGCCGGCGGCGGGCTCGGCGGGCCGGGTGGCGCGGACTGGGCCGCTGCGGCTTCGGGTGGTGCCATGGTCGTGGCCTTCCGGGGTCGCGGTGGATCGGGCGAGTGGTGCGGCGTACGGCGGGGAGGCACCCCGCCGTACGCCTGCTTTCAGGGGGCGGCGCGGACCGGCCGCGCCGCCGCGCCCTCCTGAGGGAGGGTCAGAACGCGCCGCCGACCGAGGACTTGGCGTTGGCCTCGTCGTAGGCGCGGTCGGAGATGATCACGTCCTCCGGGATCGCCTCGCCGCCGTAGAACTTCTGCGCGGTGGCGAAGGCCAGCGGGCCGAAGCGCGGGTTGGACTCGATGACCGCGTTGTACGTGCCGTTGACGATCGCCTGGACGGCGTTGCGGGTGCCGTCCACCGAGACGATCTTGACGTCCTTGCCCGGGTTCTTGCCGGCGCTCTTGAGCGCGGTGACGGCGCCGAGGCCCATCTCGTCGTTCTCCGCGTAGACCGCGGTGATGCCGGGCTTGGACTGGATGAGCTGCTCCATCACCTGCTGGCCCTTGTCCCGGGTGAAGTCGCCGGTCTGCTGGGCTACGACCTTCAGTCCGGGCGCCTTCGCGGCGATCTCGTCGAGGAAGCCCTTGGTGCGGTCGGTGGTCACGTTGTTGCCGGACGAGCCGAGCAGGATCGCGACCTGGCCCTTGCCGCCGGTCGCCTTGATCATGGCGTCCGCGGCGCGCTGGCCCTGCTTGACGAAGTCCGAGCCGAGGAAGGTCACATAGTCCTTGCAGGACGTGGCGTTGATCTTCCGGTCGATGGTGATCACCGGCACGTGCTTGGCGGCGGCGGCCTTCAGCGCCGGGTCCAGGCCGTCGGAGTTCAGCGGCGCGACGATCAGCAGCTGCGCGCCCTGCGCCAGCATGTCCTGGATGTCGCTGATCTGCTTGGGCAGTTGGGACTGCGCGTCGGTGGTGAGCAGCTTCTTCACGCCGAGCTTGGCGGCCTCGTCCTTGATGGACTTGGTCTCGGCGATACGGAAGGGGTTGTCCTCCTTCTCCGACTGGGAGAAGCCCACCACCGCGTTCTTCAGGTCGAGCTTGGGCGCGCCGTACGCCGTCAGGGTGCAGCCCGCGCCGGAGGACGCCGTCGGGTCCGTGGTGACCTGCTGCTGGGCCGCCTGGTCCGACGCGCTGGAGGAGGCGTCGGCCTTGTTGTCGCTGGACTCCGACTTGGAGCAGCCGGTGGCGGCAACGCCGACGGTGGCCAGCAGCATGCAGGTGGCGGCCAGTACGCGGGTTCTGTGGTTCGTCATGCTCACGACACTCCTTGGTCGCGACGGCAGCGGCCGTCGGGTCGTACGTGGATCCGGCGCCGCGGGGCCGGGAGGCTACGGGCGGGTGCGCTTCCGGGGCCCGGTAGGGCTCCCCGACGAGGCGGTATGACGTGCGGAGATGGCGGCACTCCGAGGCGGGAACGCCCGTTCCCTCGCTCGGCTTTACAACGTTATATACGCGCGGCGGCAGGTCGACAACCCGTCGTCCGCGATGTTTCCAAAATGCTTCCGGCGGTCGCATGCCCTCCCCGGACCACGGGTGCGACTGCGCGGCACAACTTCTGTCGATGGTCTGGACATGACCAACCACGCGTGCTGTCATTCCGGATGGCACCGCCCTTTCCAACGTGGGAAATTTCTAACGTTGGAAGGTGATCACCCCGTCAGGGCCAGTCACGGCCGAGGTCCGCAGGCACGCCCCCGCCGCGCCCCGGCCGCCGTCAGCAGGAGCCGCCCCCCATGCCCCTGAACCGCCGTCAGTTCGCGCTCACCGCACTCGCCGCCGGCACCGCAGGTCTCCAACTGCGGCTGGCCGGCGGCGCACAGGCCGCCCCCACACCGGCCACCGCCAAGGTCGCCCCCGCCCGCGGCGGGCTCTACTCGCCCAATGCCGCGCCGCTGGCCCCCACCGCCTTTCTGCGGCTGCCGCCCGGCGCCGTCACCGCGCGCGGCTGGCTGGACGGCCGGCTCCGCCAGCAACTGGCGGGCCTGTGCGGCCGGTACGCCGACATCTCGCACTTCCTCGCCATGGACACCAGCGGCTGGGCGCACCCGGACCGGGTCGGCTGGGAGGAAGTGCCGTACTGGCTGCGCGGCTACGTCGACCTCGCTGTGCTCACCCAGGACGCCACCGCGCTGGCCGCCGTACGCCGCTGGATCGACGCGATCGTGGCGACCCGGCAGTCCGACGGCTTCTTCGGGCCGACCGCGCTGCGCACCTCGCTCGGCGGCGGCCCCGACTTCTGGCCGTTCCTGCCGCTGACCTGGGCGCTGCGCAACTGGCAGGAGTACAGCGGCGACACCCGGATCATCCCGCTGCTGTCCGCCTTCTTCCGCTACATGAACGCCCAGGGCCCCGGCGCCTTCAACCAGAGCTGGGTGTCGGTGCGCTGGGGCGACGGCCTGGACAGCGTCTTCTGGCTCTACAACCGCACCGGCGACAGCTTCCTGCTCGACCTCGCCGACAAGATCCACGCCGGCGGCGCCAACTGGGTCAACAACCTGCCGACGCTGCACAACGTCAACATCGCCCAGGGCTTCCGGGAGCCGGCGCAGTACGCGCTCCGCTCGCCGTCCACCGCGCTCACCCAGGCCGCGTACCAGAACTACACCGCCGTGATGTCCGCCTACGGCCAGTTCCCCGGCGGCGGGTTCGCCGGCGACGAGAACGCGCGGCCCGGGTTCGGCGACCCCCGGCAGGGCTTCGAGACCTGCGGCATCGTCGAATTCATGGCCAGCCACCAGCTGCTCGCCCGGATCACCGGCGATCCGGTGTGGGCCGACCGCTGCGAGGACCTGGCCTTCAACTCGCTGCCCGCCGCCCTGGACCCGTCGGGCAAGGGCGTGCACTACATCACCAGCGCCAACAGCGTCGATCTGAACAACACGCCCAAGACCCAGGGGCAGTTCCAGAACGGCTTCGCCATGCAGTCCTTCCAGCCCGGCGTGGACCAGTACCGCTGCTGCCCGCACAACTACGGCATGGGCTGGCCGTACTTCACCGAGGAGCTGTGGCTCGCCACCCCCGACAAGGGCCTGGCCGCCGCGATGTACGCGCCCAGCAGCGTCACCGCGAAGGTCGCCGACGGCACCGCCGTCACCGTCACCGAGACCACCGACTACCCCTTCGCCGACACGATCACCCTGAAGATCGGCGCGCCGAAGGCGCTGCAATTCCCGCTCTATCTGCGGGTCCCCGGCTGGTGCTCCGCCCCGCGGATCACCGTCAACGGCCAGGCGGTGAGCGCCCCTTCGGGACCGGCCTTCACGAAGATCAGCCGCACCTGGAAGAACGGCGACACCGTCACCGTCCAGCTCCCGCAGTCCACCACCGTCCGCACCTGGTCCGCCAACGGCGGCGCCGTCTCCGTCGACCACGGCCCGCTCACCTACGCGCTGAGCATCGGCGAGAACTACGTGCAGTACGGCGGCAACGCCGAATTCCCCGAGTACGAGGTGCACGCCACCACGCCGTGGAACTACGGTCTCGCCCTGGACTCCGGCGCGCCCGCCTTCAGCCGGTCCGGCGGCTCGCTGCCCGCCGACCCCTTCACGCACGACGGCACCCCGGTACGGATCACCGTGCCCGCCAGGAAGATCGACGAGTGGAAGGCCGACGGGCAACAGGTCGTCAACCCGCTCCAGACCAGCCCGGCCCGCAGCACCAACGCCGTCGAGACCGTCACGCTGATCCCGATGGGCGCCGCCCGGCTGCGGATCTCCGCCTTCCCCACCGCCACCCCCGACGGCCACCAGTGGTCGCCGACCGGCGACTACCGCAGGATCCGCAACAAGAACTCCGGCAAGCTCATGGGCGTCGACCTGATGTCCACCGCCAACAGCGCCCATGTGGTGCAGTTCGACGACAACGGGACCGCCGACCACCTGTGGCAGCTGATCGACAACGGCGACGGCTGGTACCGCATCCGCAACCTCAACTCGCAGAAGGTGCTGGGCGTCGACCTGATGTCCACCGCCAACAGCGCCCATGTGGTGCAGTTCGACGACAACGGGACCGCCGACCACCTGTGGCAGCTGATCGACAACGGCGACGGCTGGTACCGCATCCGGAACCTGAACTCGGGGAAGGTGCTGGGCGTCGACCTGATGTCCACCGCCAACAGCGCGCCCGTCGTGCAGTACGACGACAACGGCACCGCCGACCACCTGTGGCAACTGCTCTGAGCTGCTGGCCGGTTCACCGCCTCCCGCTCCGAAACGCCGTCTCCATCCCCCCACTTCACAAGGACGGACTCCGAGTGACCCCCGACGACCCCAGAACCGCGCGCCCCGCAGCCGGCGCCGGCCCCGGCCGGCGTGACGTCCTGCGCTGGAGCGCCGTACTGACCGCCGCCGCGGCCGGCGGCGGCTGGCTCACCACCGCTCCCGCGCGGGCCGCGGCGCCCCCGGCCGCACCGTCGGCCTCGACCTTCAGCCCGCTGCGCCCGCCCGCCGTCCCGCTGGCCGTCCGTTCGCCGTACCTGTCGACCTGGCTGCCCGCCGACAGCCTCGCCGGGACCTGGCCGACTTTCTGGACCGGCCACATCACCGCGCTCTGCGGCCTCGCCCGGATCGACGGCGCCGCGTACGTCTTCCTCGGCGCGCCCGCGCTGCCCGGCGGGCCGTCCCTGACCACGATGCAGCAGGACTCCCTCCAACTGACCGCCACCCGCTCGGTCTACCGGCTCAGCGGCGGCGGGGTGACACTGACCGTCACCTTCTTCTCACCGGTCGACCCCGGCAACCTCCAGCGGCAGTGCGTACCGCTCAGCTACGTCACCGTGCAGGCCGCGAGCAACGACGGCCGCTCGCACACCGTGGACGTCCACCTCGACGCCTCCGGCGAATGGGTGCACGGCGACACCGCGACGCCCATCACCTGGGACCGGACGACCACCGGCCGGATGACCGTACTCAGCGCCGAGCCCGCCTCGCCCGGCGTGCTCGCCGAGACCGGCGACCAGGCGTCCTGGGGCCGGCTGGTACTGGCCACCGCCACCAACAGCGCGGTCACCAGCCAGATCGGGCAGGACACGGTGGTGCGCGCCGCCTCGGCCGGCACGGGGCGGCTGGACGGCTCGGTGGACACCGCCGAACCGCGCGCCATCAACGACCGCTGGCCGGTGCTCGGCCTCAACCGGGACTTCGGCACCGTCGCCTCCGGGACGCCGTCACCCGAATTCACCGTCGTCCTCGGTCATGTCCGCACCCCGGCCGTCACCCACCTGGGCACACAGCTCCAGCCCTGGTGGACCCGGCAGTGGAGCTCCTGGACCGCGATGGTCGACTGGTTCGACGCCGACCGCGCCGCCGCGCAGACCGCCGCGACCGCGCTCGACCAGAAGATCCACGACGAGGCCGTGGCGGCCGTCGTCGGCGGCACCACCGGCGACCACTACGCGGCCGTGTGCGCCCTCGCGCTCCGCCAGGCCGTCGCCGGCACCGAACTGGTCGACCGGAACGGCAGCCCCTGGGCGTATCTGAAGGAGATCTCCTCCAACGGCGACATGTCCACGGTGGATGTGATCTACCCCGCCTTCCCCGCCTATCTCTACCTCTCCCCGGCCTATCTGCGGCTGATCCTCGAACCGCTCTTCGACTACGTCGAACACGGCGGCTGGACCCAGGACTTCGCGCCGCACGACCTCGGCACCTACCCCAACGCCTTCGGCCGCGCCGACGGCAACGAGGAGAGCATGCCGGTCGAGGAGTCGGCCAACATGCTCATCATGGTCGCGGCCGTCGTCCAGCGGCTGCCCGCCGCCGACGGCGCGGCCTACGCGGGCGCCCACTACGCGGTGCTGCGCCGCTGGGCGGAGTATCTGGTCGCCAACACCCTCGACCCCGGCTACCAGAACCAGACCGACGACTTCACCGGCTTCATCGCGCACAGCGCCAACCTCGCGCTCAAGGGCATGGTCGGCATCGGCGCGATGGGCGTCATCGCCGCCGCCACCGGCAACACCGCCGACGCCGCCCGCTACCGCTCGGTCTCCCGCGGCTATCTGAGCCAGTGGACGACGCTCGCCCAGGATCCTTCCGGCACCCACCTCAAGCTCGCCTACGACCAGGACGGCACCTGGAGCCTGAAGTACAACGGCTTCCCCGACCGCCTGCTCGGCCTCGACCTAGTCCCGGTCGGCTTCGCCGAACAGGAGGCCAACTGGTACGCCTCGCACGCCGGGACGTACGGCATCGAACTGGACCCGCGCAACGACTACACCAAGGCCGACTGGGAGCTGTGGACCGCGGCCTGGCTCGCCGACCGCCCGAACGCCCGCGACCTGCTGATCAACGGCGTCTACAACTACGCCAACACCACAGGCCAGCGTGTGCCGTTCAGCGACTGGTACGTGGTCGCCAGCGCCGCGCAGCGCGGCTTCCAGTCCCGCCCGGTGGTGGGCGGCGCGCTGGCGCTGCTGCTGGAACCGGCCGTGTCCACCGTCGTGTGGTGCCGGATCCAGAACCGCAACTCCGGCAAGGTGCTGGCCGTCTCCAACATGTCCCGCGCCGACACCGCCGAGGTCACGCAGTACACCGACAACGGCACCCCTGACCATGTGTGGACCGTCGTCGACAACGGCGACGGCACGGTGCGGATCATCAACCGCAACAGCGGCAAGGCGCTCGCCGTCCACGACCAGAGCACCGACGACGGCGCCCACGTCCAGCAGTACCAGGACAACGGCACGCCCGACCACCTGTGGCGGATCGTGGACAACGGCGACGGCTGGTCGAAGATCGTCAACGTCCGCTCCGGCAAGGTGCTCGCGGTCGACGGCATGTCGCAGGCCGACAGCGCGCAGGTCACGCAGTGGTCCGACAACGGCAGCGCCGACCATCTGTGGCGGATGATCTGAGCGAGGGGCGATTCGCAGGGGCTCAGCAGGGGTCGCGCCACGCGTCCAGCGACAGGTGCTTCACCATCGAGCTGAGCCCCAACCGCCGTGCCTGCGGGCAGAACTGACCGGTCTTCAGTTTGTACTCCACATGGAAGACCGGTTTGCCCGCCGCGATGAACGGCGTCATCCGCGCGCACTCGTCGTACTGCGCGCACTCCTCGTTGACCGCGAAGTCGAAGTCCTTCACCAGCGTGGTCACCTGGTCGACGTCGTTCTTCAGCCCCACCGCGAGCCCGCGCTCGTGCGCGAGGGAGGCGATCATCCGGTTGTACGCGAGCTGCTGACCGCCCGTCAGCGGAAAGCCGGTGGTGTTGGCGTAGCCGTCCAGCAGATCGGGCTCCACCGCGTCGAAGCCCTTCTTCACGCACATGTCGAAGCGGGCGGCCATCAGCGGGCGCAGCACGTCGATCCGGCGGATGTCGAGCCAGCGCTCGCCGTCCCAGCCGTCGCCGTCGCCGCGCACCGAGGCCGGGAAGTCCTTGGCGTCGGGCCTGAAGGACTCCCACGCGCCGACATTGATGTAGCAGATCACCTTGCGCCCGGCCGCGTGCAGCCGCCGCACCACGTCCGCGCCGTTCTCGAAGCCGTCGATGTCGTAGACCGGCACGTCCACCGAGGTGTCCACGGTTCCGCTGAGCTGCCACTGCCAGGGTGTCCCGGCCTTCGGGTGCCAGTAGGCGGGCGCCGACTTCGCGCCGCCCGACGGGGAGGCCGGAGTGCCGCCGGGCGCACGGCCGGGCGCGCTCGTCGCTGGCCCGGTCGTCCGCGTCGCCGATGGCCCGCTCGACGGCGTACCCCCGTCGTCGGTCCGGTCGCCGCCACCGCTGTCGCCGCCGGACGAGGAGCAGCCCGCGAGCACCAGCAGCAGGGCCACCGCCACCATGACGGCGTGGCGGCCTGTCGTACGGCGTGCGCGGCTCATACGGCGCCCCCGGCCGGCACGGGCACGCTCTGCCACGGATTCGGCGGCACACCGGGCACCGCGCAGTGCACGCCCGCACCGCGTACGGCCGCCATCCGGCCCGCCCGTACGGCGAGACCGTCCGGCACCCCGTGCACGAGGTGGCAGAAGCGGGCCGCCGGGTGGCCGGCCGTCCAGTGCGGGACCGTCAGGTGCTGGTAGTCGTCCCAGCTCCCCTCGAAGGTGACGAGCAGATCGGCGATGCGGGCGTATCCGGGATCGGGGTGCACCCCTGGATTGAACACCACGGTGCGCGCCCCGCAGAGCCGCGCCGTCCTGGCGAGCCACCGGTAGTACGCCACCTGCCGCGCGCCCGACGCGACCCGGTCGAAGAACACCCCGTCGGTGGCGTACCAGGCCCGGTGCCTGCGCAGATCCCGGTAGACGGCGTGCGTCGGGCGGTCGGCGTAGTCGGTGTCGACATAGCCGAGCAGCCGCACCCCGGCCCGCCGCAGCCGCGCCGCGGCCGCCGCGTACACCGGGTCCGGCCGCTCGCCCGGCCCGTCGGCGGCATTGAGCACCGCCCCGTACAGCCCGGGCGCGGCGTCCTCCAGGGCCCGCCACGCCGACGGGTCCACCACCGGGTGGACGTACAACGGCACGAGCAGCGAGCCCCGGCCGGACGGCGGCGCCGGGGGACCGGCGGGAAAACCATGGAACGCACTGCTCACGGCGACGATCCTGCCAGTTCTCCCGGTACGGCTTCCCACAGGGCGGTCAGCGCGTCCCGCAGCGTGCGGGCCGGCTGCCAGCCCAGCGCGTACGCCGCCAGCGTGATGTCCGCCTGGTGCCAGGACACCCCCGCCGACCGCTCCGAGCCCCGGCCCGACTCCTCCAGCCTCCCCGCGAAGCCGCTGACCGCCGCCAACTCCTCCGCCAGTGAACGTACTTGAGTGGCCCGGCCGGAGCCGATGTTGACCACCGGCGGCAGGCTGCCGGGCGCGGCCACCGCGAGCGCCACCGCGTCCGCCACATCGTCGGCGGCCACGAAATCGCGGTATGCGGCCAGGCTGCCGGTGCGCACCACACCGCCGCGCGGCGCCTCCCGGAAGGCGGCGGCCAGCCGGCCGGGCAGACCGGAGACCGGCGAGCCCGCGCCGACCGGGTTGAACACCCGCAGCACCACCGCGTCGAGCCCGGAGCCCGTCACGGCGAGGGTGCCCGCGAGCTTGGCCGCGCCGTACACGCCCTCCGGCCGGGCGGGCGCCGACTCGGCGAGCGCGCTGCCGGGCGCGGCGGGCCCGTACTCCGCCGCCGAGCCCAGATGCACCAGCCGCGCCGACGGCGCCCCCAGCGCCATCGCCTCGCACAGGACGGCGGCCCCCCGCGCGTTGGTCGCGCACAGCGCGGCGGCGGAGCCCGCCGCCACCCCCGCGCAGCACACCACCGCGTCGGGGGCCAGCGCGGCGAGCCGCCGGGCCAGGACATCGACCGGCACCGTCGCCAGATCGGCGGTGAGATCGAGTCCTGCCCCGCGCCCGCCGCGCAGGATCCGCGCACCGGAGATCCGTCCGAGCCGTGCGACGACCCGGGAGCCCAGGAAGCCGCCCGCACCCAGTACGAGGATCCTCGTCCGTGTCATGGCCGCTCACGCCCCCTTGAGCAACAGGCCGCGACGGCTGCTGAATTCGGCGTTGGCCCGGTCGTAGTCGTCGGGGCGTCCGATATCGAGCCAGTAGCCGTCGAAGTCGAAGGCGCGCGGCTCCTCACCGGCCGCCAGCAGCGCGAGCACCACCTCGTCGAAGCCCAGCGGCAGTCCCGGGGTGAAGCGGTGCAGCGTGGAGCGGGACACCCCGTACACGCCCATCGACACCCGGTAGTCCATGCTCGGCTTCTCGGTGAAGGCCACCACCCGCCCGTCGTCGGTGCTGAGCACCCCGAAGTCGATGCTGACGGTACGGGCGTAGGTGGCGATGGTCAGCGGCGCGCCGGATTCGCGGTGCTGTCCGAGCACCGCCCCGAAGTCCAGGTCGGTGAGCACATCGCCGTTCATCACCAGGAAGTGCTCGGGGAGTTGGTCGAGCATGGTGAGCAGCGGCCCCATCGTGCCCAGCGGGCTGTCCTCGGTGACGTAGTCGACCTCCAGGCCCCACTGGGAGCCGTCGCCGACGTACGCGCGGATGATGTTGCCGAGATGGCCGATGGCGATGGTGCAGCGCCGGAAGCCGGACCCGGCGAGCTGCCGCAGCACGATCTCCAGGATCGCGTGGCTGTCGCCGATCGGCACCAGTGGTTTGGGCAGCGCGGTGGTGTACGGCCGGAGCCGGACGCCCTTGCCCCCGGCGAGAATGACAGCGTGCATGGTGGTCCCCCCTGCGGTCGGGTGTAGCGGGTGTACGGGTGACGTGGTGGTGTGCGGGTGACGCGGGTGATGCGGGTGACGTGCTGTGCGCGGCGTGCTGATGGACCGTCAGACGTTGTAGGTGCCGGTCTTGTACCGGGCCAGGTGCGCCGGGTCGCGGAAGAAGTCGATGGTGTGGCTCAGGCCGTCCTCCAGGCTGTGCGCGGGGCGCCAGCCGGTGGCCTCGCGCAGCCGGGTCGCGTCGCAGACCAGCCGCATCACCTCGGAGGCGGCCGGCCGCAGCCGCTGGGCGTCCTCCCGGACCAGCAGTTCGGTGTCCATGAGCTTGCCGATCAGCCGGACCAGGTCGCCGATCGAGATCTCGCCGCCGGTACCGGCGTTGAAGGTCCGGCCGACGACCTTCTCGGCGGGCGCGGTGCCGACCGCGACGAAGGCCGAGGCGGTGTCGCCGACGTACATGAAGTCCCGGGTCGGGCGGAGGTCGCCGAGCGTCACCTCGCGCTCGCCCGCCGCCACTTGGCCGATCACCGTCGGGATGACGGCGCGCATCGACTGGCGCGGTCCGAAGGTGTTGAACGGCCGCAGCGTCACCACGGGTGTGCCGAAGCTGGCGTGGTAGCTGTCCGCAAGCCGGTCGCCGCCCGCCTTGGACGCCGCGTACGGCGACTGCGTGACGATCGGGTGGTCCTCGGTGATCGGTACGGTCTGCGCCGTGCCGTAGGTCTCGCTGGTCGAGGTGTGCACCAGCCGCGGGATGCCCAACTCCCGTACGGCCTCCAGCACGTTGAGGGTGCCGGACACATTGGTGTCGACGTAGCTGCGCGGCGCGCGGTACGAGTACGGGATCGCGATCAGCGCGGCCAGGTGGTAGACGGTGTCACTGCCCGCCACCAGGTCACGGACGGAACCGGAGTCGCGGACGTCGCCGAGCACCACCTCGACGCGGTCCAGCACGTCGGGCGCGAGCAGTTCCAGCCAGCCGTGCGAGGCGAACGAGTTGTACTGCACCATCGCGCGGACGCGACGGCCCGAGGCGACCAGCGCCTCCACCAGGTGCGAGCCGATGAAGCCCTCGGCGCCGGTGACGGCGACGGGTGTCTCAGTGGACACGGATGGATCTCCTTCTGCGGAAGGTCGGTTGGTGGTTCGGTCGGTTGTGTTCCGGCCGCCGGGTGTTCCGGTCGGTGGGTGTTCCGGGTCGATCGGTCGGGCGGCCGGCGGCGCCGGTCAGCGGTGGGTCGTGACACGGCCGGTCATGGTGACGGCCACGGCGAGCAGCACGGCGGCGGCGCCCGCGCACACCAGGCCGAGGACGGCGCCGGTGCCCGCGACCCGCGCCGCCAGCAGGACGAGCGCGGTCAGCGCGGCGCCGGCGAGCACATAACTCCCGGTCCATTCACGGCCGCAGGACTGGAGCAGCAGCGACAGCCAGAGGGTGCCGCCGAGGGCCAGCAGCACCGACAGACGCGCCGGATTCCACGCGGCCCCGCCCGGCACCGCCGCGGCCTCGGCGGCGGCCAGCGCCACGAGCGCGACGACGTACAGCGCGAGACAGCCGGCCAGCACCCGCCAGCAGGTGGCGAGCAGCCGCTGGTGCACGGTCGTCGCGCGCAGCGCCGCCAGGCACCGGCCGCGGAAGCGGAACAGCAGCCATTCCGCCACGCCCATGCTCACCGTCAGCGCGGCCACGAACTCACCGGTCAGGGCGGCCGTGACCACCAGCGTCCCGCCCGCGAGCCCGGCCACACCGTGCGGCAGGGACAGATACGGCGACAGCGGCTTCGCCTCCGTCTCGCCGTCGTCGGCGCGCCACAAGTGCCGTGCTGCCCGCGGCAGTTGACGCCAGCCGAACGCCGGACCCGCACCGGCGCCGCTACCGGGTGCGGCCTTCCCCTCGGCGGCCCGGGCCCGCAGCCTCGCCCGCAAGGGGACGCGGGGGCCGGTCGCCGGTTGCGGAGCCCGGCCGGTCAGGGCGGTGCGCAGCGCCGTGCCGAGGGCAGCGGCGGCGGCGCCCGTCGCGGTGGCGATCAGTACGGCGGCGACCGCGGCCGACGACAGGCCGCTCGCACCGCACGCCACCGCGACGGCCAGCGGCGTCAGTACGTACAGCAGTGAGCGTTCGCGGCCCAGCACCAGCAGGGCGGTCGCGGCCGCGACATACACCGACTGACCGGCGGCGAAGGCCAGCGCGGGCAGCCGGCCCGGGCCCGCGACGGCCGCCGCGGCCAGCGTGGCGAGCGTGGCGCCGGCCGCCGCGCCGGTGACCACGCACCGCGCGGCGGCCCGCGACCGGCCCGTCATCAGGTACAGGTGCGCCCGGTGGGCGAGCGCCTGGTTCCAGCCCCAGCCGCACAGCGCCGCCGCACCCCACGCGGCGACCGCACGCGACACCCCGAACGGGCCGTCGTCGTCACCGGCCCAGCGCCCGCCGAGGACGTAGGCGACGCCCGGCAGTGTGAAGGTGAGGCCGCGCAGGACGCACCGCCACACGTCCACCTGCCACGGGTCGGCGCCGGGCTCCGGCTCCGGGAAGCGGCGCGGCACCGTCTCGAACAGCTCGCGCGCCAGCGAGAACAGATCGGGGTGCCCGTAACGGCCGGTGATCTGCTCGTCGGTGAGCCCCTCGGACTCCAGTACCGCCGCGATCTCGTCGGGGTGCACGGCCGCGGAACACGCCGCCGACAGCCGCTCCGCCAGCTCCGCGACCGGATCGCCGACCGCCCAGGACGGCACCCGGCGCGGCCGGGGCGGTTCGGGCAGCGCGCCCGCCTCGCCCCCGCCGCCCAGCCGGCTGATCAGGGACATCGGCCCGCTCACCGGGCGCCGCCCGCGGCCCGTACGCCGAGCGCGAGCCCGCCGTCGTCCGCCGCGCTCCCCGCCCCTGCCATGGCTGACGTATCGTCAAATCCCGCTTCCTGGCGCCAGATCCGCGACATCCAGGTGACGCCGCCGTAGATCCGCGCGGTGCGGTGCTCGGTACTGCTCAGACCGGTGTAGATGCCGCGGAAGGCGTCGATCGTCTGCCGCAGCGTGAACTGGTCGATCACCCGCAGCCGGGCCTCCCAGCCCATCGAGGCGCGCCGCGCCGGATCGCGCAGCAGCTCCAGGGCCGCGTCGGCCATCGCCCGCGGATCGCGCGGCGGCACCACCAGACCGGTGTCGCCGACCGCCTCCCGCACCCCGCCGACATCGGTGGACACCGTGCAGCGCCCGCAGGACATGGCCTCGATCAGAGTGAAGGGAAAGCCCTCGCTGATGCTGGAGAGCATCACGACCTGCCCGGCGGCGTACGCGGTCCTGATGTCGTCCACCCGGCCCTCGAAGGTCACCGCCCCGGCCGCGCCCAGTTCCGCGGCCAGCGCCTCGCAGCGCTCGCGGTACGCCTCGCCGCCGCGCGGAGTGCCGCCGAAGATCCGCAGCCGGGCCGCGGGTATCTCGCCGCGGACCAGCACGAAGGCGCGGATCAGCGTCTCCAGGTCCTTGATCGGGTCGATCCGCCCGGCCCAGCTGAGCGTCGGCACCTCGGGCTCGGGCCCGGCCATCGGGAAGGCGCCCGGATCGACCCCGTTGTAGACGGTCCTGATCCGGTCGGGCGCGGCGCCGCCGTGCTCCTCCCACCGCCGGTTGTAGCGGTTGCCCGGGGTGATCAGGGCGCTGCTGCGGTAGGTCTCGCGGGCCAGCAGCCGGAAGAAGTTGAGCAGCAGCGCCTTCACCGGCCACCGGTACGGTCCCGTGCGGTAGCCGAGATAGCGCTCGCGCTGGTAGACGCCGTGCTCGGTGAGCAGCAGCGGTGTGTCGTGGCGTTCGTGCGCGACCAGCCCGGGCAGCGTGGCCAGCCCGCCGCTGACGGCGTGGGCGACAGGACCCGGCGGCGGTACGGCGGCCAGCGGGCGCAGCGCGTGCTCCAGCAGATCGACGGCGGCCAGCGCGTCGGCCTGGGTGGGTACGGCCGCCGCCACCGTCGTACCGGGCCTGCCCCACAGCCGGATCAGCGTACGGACCGCGTCCTCCGACCGCAGCCCCGCGGACAGCGCGCCGTGCGCCGCCCATCCGGCGAGCGCGTACAGCTCGGGCCCGAAGGCGGCGTCGGAACCGTGGCGGGCGCCGTCGCCTCCGTCGGTGCCGTCTTCGTGCAGCAGCGCGCGCAGGAAGCGTTCCCACGAGGCGAGGAAGGCCCTGCGGTCCCGGCCGCGCGGCGCCCTGCCGTCCGGCGCGGGCCCCCACAGCGGCACCGTCTCGACCGCCGTGACCTGGGCCGGCAGTGACCAGGCGAGCGGCTCACGGCCGGTGCCGGTGACCGCGACGACCGAGAATTCGATGTCCGGCATCCCCTGGACCAACTGGTCGCACCACACGCTCACCCCACCCGGGCTGTGCGGATACGTTCCCTCGGTCAGCAGCGTCACGCGCGTGGTGCGCGCCGGCCGCCCGCCGAGGATTGCGTGCATGGAAATGGTGTCCCCCCTGGACGTGTGCGTACCGCGGGTGCGCCGTTGACCGGGCGGCGCCCCGGTGCCGCGGGCGGGGCGAAGGCCGCCCCGCCCGCGGGTCGTTCACCTGGCCGCCGTGGCCCCGGGCCCCGGGGGCACCGCGTCCTTCACGCCCTTGGGCACCGGCAGGTGGCCCACCGACGCCTTGATCCTGACCGTGCCGAGCGAGACGTTCAGCCGCAGCGGCGCCGGCGCGGTGCCGGACGGCAGCGTGAGCGACACATTGCTCTGCAACGCTCCGGGCAGCGTCCAGCCGGACACCTTGCCCGCGTACGCCCCGCCGAAGGCGGTGGTGCCGAGCAGTTGGGCCTGCCGGGTGCCGGCCGGCATCGTGGCGCTGATCTGGACCCCGCTCGGCGCGCTCACGGTGACCGTGTCGCCGATCCGGTAGCCGGTGACATGACCGCCCTTCCACGCCGTGTCCCACGCCGCCCTGCGCTGCAGTTCGACGGCGATGTCCGACGTCCGCAGATTGACGGTGGGCGTGTTCGCGGCGAAGAGGTTGGCGTAGTCGCCGAGGATGCGCTCCAGCACCGGATAGGCGATCCGGTCCTCGGCGAGGTTGGACTGGTGCATGAAGTGCGGCCGCGGATTGTTGGCCAGGACGTGCCCGAGGTCGATCTTGGCCTCGAGCGGCACGATGTACGACGCGTAGCCGGTGCTGGTGTCCAGCGGCGCGAGCAGGCAGGTGGAGTTGCCGGAGGTCGCGCAGGCGCCGCTGCCGCCCTGGGCGAGGTTGGTGTAGATCCAGTTGTACTCGTCGGTCTCCTCCTGCGCCGTACCGGCGTTGTAGAAGACGTTCATCGGGAAGCGCGGCACGGTGACCGCGGGTCCGACCTGGCGCTGGCCCGGGTCGCGGGAGTTGTCGCTCGCCAGGTACTTCACGCCCAACTGGCTCAGCGCGGGCGCGAGGTTGGGATTGTCCACCGGCTGCTGCGGGAGCACCTTCAGACCGGAGTGCTCACCGGTCACCAACTCCTGGTTGTTCAGCGACAGTCCGTGCTGGCTCGCCCAGGTGCGGTTGTCCTGCACCTGCGAGGTGATCTCGGACTTGCTGACCCAGGTGGTGTTGCCCGATGCGTCGGTCTCGCACACCCACGGCACCACGCTGACGTCCTGGACGCAGCCCAGGAAGGGGTGCAGATAGGTGTGGTTGACCCAGCGGTAGGTGTTCTTGTCGGCGACGAGCTGATCGGCGAGCGGGTCGACGGTGGTGTCGTGGTCGGACTTCCAGTCCTCGCTGCCGCCGCCGTTGAAGACGAAGTCGAGGGTGAAACCGTGGTCCTGCGACCACTGCTTGGCGTACTGCGCGTCCGCGGCGGTCATCCGGATCGGATTGGTGTCCTCGCCGGTCCCGATCGGGCAGTCGACGTCGCCCGGCGTGCAGTTGAGGGTCGAATTCCAGCGGTCGTCGGCGAGGAAGACGTCGTCGACCTGGACCTCGAAGTAGTTGCGGTCGGCGCCGAGGTGGATGCCCCGGGTCATCCACTCCACGATGCCGCGGGCCAGCAGCCGGAACTGCTGCTGGTACTGGTTGTAGACGAACGGGATGACCAGTTCGTCGCGGCCGTCGTGGCTGTACTGCCCGACCAGGACGCCGCGCGCGGAGCTGTCCGGGATCGGCGCGTCCACCAGCGTGGTGAAGGCGGCACCCGGCGCCTGGGTGGCCAGCGGTGTCGCGAGATAGCCGTAACTCTCCGACTGGTACGGGTCGTTGTCCTCGAAGGGCACCGCGCCCTTGAGATAGCCGAAGTCACCGGCGGTGCCCTGCGCGGTCACGTGGCCCTGTACGCCGTCGAGCTGGCCGATGTAGCCGGGACTCGTCGCGTAGTTCAGACCCACGGTGGGCTGTGCGTAGGTGTACGCGTCGACCTGTCGGATGCCGAAGGTCGTCTCGTACGCCACCAGCGCGGCCATCTCCGACGAACCCGCTCCGAACGGGTTGTCGTTGGGCAGCACCACCGCCTGGAACTTGGCGCGCGGCCGTCCGTTCACGGTGTCACTGAGATACCCGGCGTCGATGGTCGGCCGGCCCGCCTGATAGAGGTCGATCGTGGTGTACGGGGTCCCCGCCCCGTCCAGTTCCGCGGTGATGGCCTCCGTCGCCGGACCTCCGTCGTCGACGACCAGCACCCGCAGATCGACACGGGGTGTCACCGCGGCGTGCGCCCCGGACGGCGCCACCCCCAGGGCCACCAGTACCGCCGCAGAACCCAAAGCGGCAGCACGCAATGCTCTGCCCATAGTTTTCCTCCCCCGGAAGGCGGCCGCACGTCGGCGTTGCGCCTTCCCACTGGCAGCGGCCGAACCCCGGCCGCAATTACGGGGACCATCGTGCGGCACGGTGCGGAGGTCTTGTGACCATTCTGCGGAGGTGGCTGGAACGCATGGCACACGGAACGCCGTGATCCGGTACGCGCACGGCGCTGACCTGCGCATTCCATTCATGTCATGAGCACGATGCGCCGATATCATCGACCTGATTGGTGAATCATCGCTCGGATTTTCGAACTTCTCGACTACGGTCGCAAAAGTCCGGCCGGATGATGGAAAATGAGCGGATGCTGATCGAATGGAATTCCCGGGAAACGCCAGGAATACGCCACGGGTATGCGGGGCGTATCGCGGCCGTGAATTACGAGGTCAGCGCTGCGCGCGTACAGGGTCCGTAGACGCCGTACGGATCGCAGGTGAGGCCGCGGTCCTTCTGCACCTGCGTCACACCACGCACAGTAGCGTCGTCGTACAACCCCGTGAGTGCTACATAGGTGAACCCCTGCGCGAACAACAGCCGCTGAAGGTCGGTCACATCCGATCCGGAGTCACCCGATCGCAGGGTGCGGGGAGTTGGCGGTGCGGACGTCGGCGCGGTGGTGGTGCCGGCGGTGGCGGTCGGGGGCCCGGCGGGGAGCGCGGGGGAGGGCGTCCCGGCGCCGGCCGTCGGGCTGACGGAGGCCGACGGCGTACGGCTCGGGCGCTCGTCGGCCGCGGGCGACCTGCTGGTGCGCGGCCGCTCCGAGGACGGCAGGGGCGGGGCGGCGCGGCCGGATATGCCGTCGTCGCCCACCGGCCGACTGCTTGTCGGCCGCGGCTCGGGCTGTTCGGGCGCCGTCGGCCCCGGCGGCTGCGGCCACACCTGCCAGGCGATCACCGCGGCCAGGCCCACCGCCGCGATGGCCAGCGAACCCAGCAACAGCGGGCGGTCGCGCAGCCGTTCGCGCCGGTCCGGGCCGGCCGCCGTCCCGCCGGTGTCCGCGGCGGCGGGGAACACCACATCGATCACGTCCGGCGGCTGCTCGCCCGCGTCCCGCGACACGGGCGCGGCGACCGCCGTTCCCGCACCGTCCGGCCGCTGCGGGCGGTCATCACCCGCTCGCCGCCGACCCGTTGTGTGATCGTCCATGGTCATCACCGGTTCCACTCACGCCGCTGCCGAGCCGTCCTACCGCGTCACCTATGTGGTATCAGCAGTCGCAGTGGCACCGTGCGTGATCCGCGGTTGTCGCCCGCGGCCGGGCCCGAGGCGGCAGAATAACCGTTTCTGCTGAGGGCCCGGCGCGGCGGGGTGCGGCAAACCGCCCGGCGGTCAGTACGTCGGCGGCGGTGGCGGCACCGGATTCGGCTCCGGTGTCGGCGGCACCGGGTCGGGCGCGGGACCGGGCGGCACCGGCTCGGGCCCCGGCGGCGTCGGCACCGGATCGGGCGCGGGACCCGGAGTCGGCCCCGGCACCGGCGACGGGAACGGATCGGGACCCGGCGCCGGATCGGGCCGGCCGGGCGGCGGAGGCGCGGGGAACGGGTCGGGGACTGGGCTGGTCATCTCGGGCTCCCTGCCATCGGTGCGGGGCCCTTCGGTCGAGTCCCGCGGCTGGACACCACACGTACCCGGTCCGGGCCGAGGCATGCCGGTGCCCATCCTGTGCGGTTGCCCTGTGGGCTCGTTCTGCGCGGTCATCCTGCGCGCCCCGGTCGCACACCCCCGCGCGCGCTCCCGTGGGAGTGAACCGCGCCGGCGCCCGGAACTGCGCGCCAGCGGCGCGTGTCTGTCCGGTCGAAGCGACCGTGGCGGAAGGAGCCGGTGATGGCGGAGGACTGGGAAGAGCTGCGGGAGCCGGGGCTGGTGCAGGTGGTGATCACGTCGTGGGACGAGTCCAGTGCTTATCGCGTCTTTGACGCGTTGGTCGACCGGTTTCCTCGCACCGGGCCGCCCGGGGGTGCCCCGGATCCCCTCTCCGGTCTTGTCGTCCTCACCGTCCGCACCCCCACCGACCCCCCTCCGGGGCGCGGCTCCCCTCCGGGCGAGGGCGCCCGATAGGGGCCGCGGGCCCCGGTCCCCGCACCTCTGCGGAAGGGGGTGCCCCTTTCAGGGGCGCGGGGACGCGGCGCTGCGCCGGCGGAAGTGGGTGCCCGATAGGGGCGCGGGGACGCGGCGCTTGCGGAGGAGGGTGCCCCATCAGGGGCGCGGGGAACTGCGCGCCCAGCCGCAGCGCGCCTTCGGACAAAAACCGCCCCCAGCGGGGCAGACGCTGTTGTTTTTGCGACCACCGGGCCGGTGGGGGTGGGCCGCGCAGTTCCCCGCGCCCCTGATGGTTGCCGTCCCTCCGCAGGAGAAGCGCACCGCCCTCCGCGGGAGACCTCAGGCACCCCACCCCCGGAGGGGCACCGTCCTCCGCGGAAGACCTCAGGCACCCCACTCCCCCCGGAGGGGCGCCGCACTCCGCGGGAGGGAGGTTCACCCGGATGGGGGTGCTGGGGGCGGGCCGGGCCGGGGGGCCAACGGCCAGGGCAGAGCCGGGAATCGGGCGCCCGGGGGAGAGGCCGGGCAACAACCGCGCGCAAGCGCGGAGCGGCGGCAGCCGGTGGGATGCAAGGAGCGCGGCCCCCCGGGCCGCCCCGGCCCCCGGAGAGACCCATGCGCGCTGGACGCACGACCCCCCTTCTCCTCGCGGCAGCGATCCTCGCCGTCACGGCGCCCGCGGCGCTCGCCGACTCCAACATCACTTCCTTCGGCTTCAGCGTCTCGCCGACGACGGTGGCGCCCGGTGCGAAGGTGACGCTGACCGCCACCGACTGCGCGAGCCAGGCGACGGCCTCGGCGCCCGCCCTCTTCGACGACGTCACGCTCGGCAAGGGCGACGGACCCGGCCAGACCGCGACGGTCACCGTCGACTCCGACGCCAAGCCGGGCGCCCAGTACGACGTCACCTTCACCTGCGGCAGCGAGCGCGGCACCACCCCGCTGACCATCAGCACCGGCCGCACCACGCCGATCGGCACCGTCAAGACCGGCGTCGGCGGCGGTGTCTCCGGCCCCAACGCGGCCGAGATCCTCGCGGGCGCGGTCCTGGTCGGCGCCGCGGGCGTGATGGTGGTCCGCCGCAGGCGCGCCTCGCGCGGCTGACGGCCGGCGATGGCGCGGGAGGCGCGGGAGGCAGAGGAGGACGCCGCGGGGCGGCGCCAGAAGGGCACGCTCCTCCTGGTGGCCACCCTGCTGATCGGTGCCTGGCTGATCCAGGACGGCAACCGCACCAGCTCGCCGCCGCAGCCGTCCGCGGCCCAGGCAGCGGCGGCGGGCGGCGCCGTGGAACCGGCCGAGGTGCCCGCGGAACCGATGCCGCGGGCGCTGCCCGTACTGGTGCGGATACCGGAGCTGTCGGTGACCGCGCCACTGGTCCCGCTCGCGCTCGGCGCCGACGGCCACCTCGTACCGCCGCCCGCCGACCGGCCGCGGATCGCCGGCTGGTACGCGGGCGGGATCACCCCGGGGGAGCGCGGCACCGCGATCGTGGCGGGTCACGTGGACAACGCCGACGGGCCCGCCGTCTTCTACGCGCTCGGCGCCCTGCGCCGTGGTGAGCACGTGGACGTGGACCGGGCCGACCACTCGACCGCGGTCTTCACCGTGGACGCGGTCGAGGTCTACGACCGCTCGGCCTTTCCCGACCGCCGGGTCTACGGCCCCGCGGACCGCCCCGAGCTGCGCCTGATCACCTGCGGCGGCACGTATCACGCGGCCACCGGCTACTCCGGCAATGTCGTGGTCTACGCCCACCTGACCCGCCCGCGCCCCGCCTGACAGCGGCCCGGCGGCCACCGCGCCCGCCCGCGGGACCGGCCCCCGCGAGGCCCCCGCGACCGGCACGGAAAATCGGCTCAGGAGAAGCGCCCGATACGGTGGATAATGTCCCTCATGGCGATAAATCCTGCCAAACCGACAACGGCGGGCCGTACGGCCCGTCCCGCGGATGTGGTCCGATGACCGCCGCCCGACCCCGGAGCAGGCGCATGACGGCACGCAAGCGACCCGCAGGCGGCGGTTACGACCCCCGCGTGGGCCCGTTCCCGGCGGGCCGGGCCGATCCGGAGATCGGCCCGGGGGAGCGGCTCGCCATGAACGGCATGGGCAGCTTCGACTGGGACCTCGACCAGGGCACCTTCGACCTGGACGAGGCGGGACTCGACATCTTCGACCTGCGGCCGGAGGAATTCGACGGCCGCCCCGACTCGCTGGTGCTGCGGGTGTCCCCCGAGGAGAGCGCGCGGCTCGACATCGCGCTGCGCCGCGCCCTCCAGGCGGGCCGCCGCAGCTACGGCGGCTACTTCCAGGTCACCCGCCGCGACGGCGTCAAGCAGTGGACGCACACCCAGGGCACGATCCTGCGCGACGAGCGCGGCAACGCCTACCGCGTACTGGGCATCGTCAGGGACGCCACCGCGGAGCTGACGGAGCTCCCCGTGGCGAGCGCCCCGCCGCCGCGGTACGAGCGCCGCAGCCCGTCCTCGATCGTCCGCCGGACGACCGAGGCGCTGTCCACCGCGGTCACCGTGGACGACGTCATCGCGGTGCTCACCGGCGCGGGCGGCCTGGAGCGCTTCGGCGCCGACGGCCTGACCCTCGGGCTCTCGGAGGCGGGCAATCTCAAGGTGATCGCCTTCAGCGGCCAGGAGATGTCCTTCTACGAGGGGCTGCGGCTGCGGCGTCTTGACGAGAGCCTGCCGCTCACCCAGGCCGTGGTGACCCAGCAGCCGCGGTTCGCGACCTCCTTCGTGGAGCTGGCCGAGCGCTTCCCGCTGCTGCGCCCGCACATAGATACCGGCAGCGGTTTCGCGGCGGCCTTCCTGCCGCTGGTCGCGCAGGCCCGCTCGATCGGCGGCCTCGCGCTGTTCTACCGCCACCGCCGTGAATTCAGCCGGGAGGACCGGGAGCTGTGCGGGGCGCTCGCGGGCATCCTGGCGCAGTCGTTGCAGCGTGCGATCCTCTTCGACCAGGAGCGGGAGTTCGCCACCGGTCTCCAGGCGTCGATGCTGCCCCGGCACATCCCGCGCTTCGAGGGCGCCGAGGTCGCCGTCCGCTACCACGCCGCCCGCAGCGGCCGGGAGGTCGGCGGCGACTGGTACGACGTGATCGCGCTGCCGCAGAATCGCGTCGGCCTGGTCGTCGGCGACGTCCAGGGCCATGACACGCACGCCGCCGCCGTGATGGGCCAGCTCAGGATCGCGCTGCGGGCGTACGCGGCCGAGGGCCACCCGCCGTCCACGGTGCTGGCCCGGGCCTCCCGCTTCCTGGCGGAGCTGGACACCGAGCGCTTCGCGACCTGCGGTTACGCCCAGGTCGACCTGACCACCGGATCGGTCTCGGCGGCCCGCGCCGGCCACCTCGGCCCGCTGGTCCGGCACACCGACGGCAGGACGGGCTGGCCGAATGTGCGCGGCGGCCTGCCGTTGGGCCTGGCCACCGCGCTCGACCTGCACGAATTCCCCGAGACCCGGCTCGATCTGGTGCCCGGCGAGACCCTGGTGTTCTGCACCGACGGCCTGGTCGAGGAGCGCGGCCAGGACATCACGATCGGCATGGAGGCGCTCGCCGAAGCGGTGCACGTCGGCCCGCAGGCCGCCGAGGCGCTCGCCGACCACCTCGCGGAGAATCTCTGGGAGCGCTGGGGCTCGGGCGACGACGTGGCGCTGCTGATCCTGCGCCGCGCCCCCGACACCGGCACTTCGCGCGCCCCGCGCATGCACAGCTATGTGCACCAGGCCGACCCGGAGGGCCTGGCCGAGGCGCGCTGCGCGCTGCGGCAGGCGCTCGGCGGCTGGGGACTGGCGCGCCTGGCCGACGACGTGGAGCTGGCCGCCGGTGAACTGCTGGTCAATGTGCTGCTGCACACCGACGGCGGCGCCGTCCTCACCCTCGAAGTGCTGCCAGATCCGGTGCGCAGGGTGCGGCTGTCGGTCCAGGACCGCTCCAGTGTCTGGCCGCGCCGCAGGTCGCCGGGCGAGGCCGCCACCTCGGGGCGCGGTCTGCTGATGATCGACGCGCTCGCCGCCCGCTGGGGCGTGGAACCGCGCGGCGACGGCAAGGCCGTGTGGTGCGAATTCGCCGTCGGCGACGAGGACCTCCCGGCCGGCGGCGGCGCACCGGCCGGAACGTCCTCCTGAGACGTCAGCTCACGGACAGCGCCGTGTCGTCGATGACGAAGGACGTCTGGAGCTTGGACCCCTCGGTCCCGGTGAACTTCACCGTCACCGTCTGCCCCGCGTACGCGCTCAGGTCGAAGCCGCGCTGCTGGTAGCCGGAGGCCGCGTTGACGTTGGAGTACGTGGCCAGGGTGGACAGCACGCTCCCCGAGGAGTTGAGCACCTGCGCCTTGAGGGTGTCGTAGGCGGTGGAGCCGGTCTCCGCGGTGTCGATGTGCAGCCAGAAGGTCAGCCGCGCCGCGCAGCCCGCCGGGATCGCCACCGACTGGGAGAGGGTGTCGGTGGTGGCGGTGCCGTAGCCGTCGAGCCACGCCTTGTACGAGCCGCTGTGCGCGGCCTCGGACGAGCTGGTGGTGATGACGCCGCTGCTCGCGGACCAGGACGAGGCGCCCGACTCGAAGCCCGGGTTGGCCAGCAACTGCGCGGCGGTGCAGGTGCCGCCGCCGGGCGGGGTGGTCGGCGGGGTGGTGGGCGGCGTCGTGGTGCCGTTGCCCGCCAGCCAGGCGGTGGCGTTCAGCGCGAGCGCCGCGTCGGTGCCCGCCGGGTCGTTCCAGCCGTCGTAGAGGGTGTTGCCCGACTGGCCGGTGCCGTCGTCGACCGGCGAGGAGTCGCCCCAGATGGCGACGCGGCCGCTGCCGAAGGTGCTGGTGGCGAAGAAGGCGCCGGTGTTGCCGGACGCGCCGGCCTTGTAGAGCAGGCCCTTGACGTTCGCGTTGTCGCCCGGCTTGAGGGTGAAGGTGGTGCCGTCGCGCAGGATGCTGCCGGTGACATTGCCGAACGGGCCGTGCAGCACGGGGTTGGACGAGTCGCTGATGGCCCGCGGATTGTCGGTGCTGATGTCGAGGAGGTCGACGGAGAAGCCGAACGGGTCGGTGTTGTCCACGCCGTTGTTGGTCAGCAGGTCGTTGATCACGCAGGGCGAGTCGCAGCCGTCGTTGTTGCGGTCGCTGTTGTTGTGGTCGGAGATCAGGAACAGACCGCCGCCGTTCTGCACGAATTTCATGACGGCGGTCTTCTCCGCCGCGCTGAGCTTCACATTGGGCTCGGGCAGCACGAAGGTGTCGAAGTTGCTCAGGTCCTGCGCGTTGGAGGAGTTGCCGTAGGTGATGGTCCGGCCGGACGGCAGGGTGTTGAGCGAGTAGCCGCCGGCCTTCTGGAGCGCGACGCCCCAGGAGGACAGCGCCCCGGTCCAGTCGGTCTCCGCGTTGGGCGTGGAGTCCTGGCCGAGCGGGTCGGGCTGGCTGGTGCTGATGATCCAGTCGGCGTTGCCCGCGGTCTCGGCCTTGGTGTTGTCGAAGAGCACGCGGTGGGTGGCCGCGGCGGCGGGAGCGGCCTGCGAGCTGGACGCGGCCAGCGCGGCGCCGCCGCCGATACCGGCCGCGGCGAGCGCGAGCACGCCCAACGCGGCGGCCGCGCCGGTCAGGGCGCGGCGGGGCACTCGGGATACGGGCATCCGTCAACCTCCGGGTGGGGGGTGGTCAGTGAGGGGCGGGAGACGATTCTGCGCGCGTAGAACCTGGGGCTGGTGTGCCGGGCGTTACGGGCGGGTGAATGCTGCGGGACGGCTCCGCCGCCCGGCCGGGGGTGCGCCGGGCGGGGAGTTGACGGTGGGTCGGCGGAACCGGACGGCCGGCGGAGCCGGACGATCGCGGAACCGGACGGTCAGCAGAACCAGCCGTCCTGGACCCAGCCGTGCCGGTTGATGTCCCCGTAGGCGAAGCCGTAGACCCAGTCGCCGTCCAGCTGCTCGACGAGGAAGGTCTGGCCCTGGAAGAGGGTGCCGGTCCAGGCGCCGAGCGGCGCGGTGCGGACGTAGAGGTCCTGGGCGCAGACGGTCTCGCGGACGCCGACTCTGCCGTCCGCGGCCTGCGCGGGGGAGGAGACGGCGACGAGCGCGCCGGCGGCGAGGACCGCGGTCGCGGCGGCGGTCAGTGCGGTACGGGTGGTGCGCGGCATGCGGACTCCCGTTCGGGGGTGGGGGGTTGAGGGTTCGGGGCGGTGCGGGGAGCGGCTCACCAGGAGTCGTAGCCGCCGATGCACTCGATCCGCAGATAGCCCCAGTCGTTGGGCCCGTAGTCGAAGGACGCGGCCCAGCCGTTGTAGACCGGGTGCGAGCCCGGGGTGTGGCCGATCTTGTCGCCGTAGCCGAGGGTGCGCTTGAGGCCGCTGGGGCCGTTCGCACTGTCGTAGTTGGCGTAGAAACTGGCGCTCTGACAGACCACGATCGCGTGCTCGGGCGGCACGGCCGCCCCGGCGGAGGGGACCAGCGCGGTGAGGGCGGGGAGGGTCAGCGCGCAGACGGCAAGGAGGGTACGTCGGCGTCTCATGTCACGTCCCGGAGTGTGGGGGTGCCGGAATGCTACGCGCGTCACTCTAGGGCGACTGACGCGGCCCTGACAACAATGCGCGGGTCAAGGCGGCTGTGCCCCGGACGCACGACCGCCTCCCCGTCATGAGCCGTCATCACATACGGGGAGGCGGTCGCACGGGCGGCGCGCGGGCGGTTCGGCCCGCGCGCCCCGCTCATCGGGTCACGTCACCGTCCACACGAAACTCACCGTGTCGGACGCGCCGTGCCCGTCGGACGCGGTCACGCTGACCGTGCTGGAGCCGGCTCGCGAGGCGGTGCCCGAGATCACCCCGGACGGGCTGATCGACAGCCCCGCGGGCAGCCCGGTCGCGGTGAAGGTGAGCGAGCGGCCCGCCGACGCCTTCGCCGTCACCGGCAGCGACACCGCGCGGTGCGCCGGGCTGCTCATGCCGTGCGGATTGTCCACGGTGACGGCGGACGCCTGGGTGGCCGCCGCCCCGACCGTCTTCGCGGTCATCGCCGTCGGCACGTTCAGCGTCCCGGTCAGCGGCAGATTCCGCGAGGAGTCACCGACCATGATCTGGTAACTCCCCGCGGCCGTCGTCCAGTTGCCACCGGCGGTGTTCCAGTACGCCAGATCGTGCGCGGTCACCGGGAAGGTGACCTTGGCGCTGGCGCCCGGCTGGAGGTCCACCCGCTGGAAGCCCTTGAGCTGCTTGGCGGGCTCGCCGGTGCTCGCCGGATCGCCGATGTAGAGCTGGGCGATCTCGGCGCCCGCACGGGTGCCGGTGTTGGTGACCGTCGCGGACACCGTGGCGTTGCCCGACCCGTCGAGCGCGCCCACCTGGAGACCGGAGAAGGAGAAGGTGGTGTAGGACAGGCCGAAGCCGAACGGGAACAGCGGCGTGATGTTCTGCGCGTCGTACCACCGGTAGCCGACCTTCAGCCCCTCGCTGTACTGCACGCCCGAACTGTCGCCCGGCCACTGCGCCGCGGTGTGCGCGGGCACGTCCGCGAGACTCTGCGGGAAGGTCACCGGCAGCTTGCCGGATGGGTTGACGTCGCCGAACAGCAGCGCCGCCACCGAATTGCCGACCTCCTGGCCCGCGTACCACTCCTCCAGCACGCCCTTGACCTGGCCGAGCCACGGCATGGCCACCGCGGAACCGGTGTTGAGCACCACGATCGTGTTCGGGTTGGCCGCCGCGACCTGCTGGATCAGCTGGTTCTGGTTGTTCGGCAGGTCGATGCCGGTGAGGTCGGTGCCCTCGTTCTCGCCGTAGCCGACGCACACCACGGCCACATCGGCGGCGCGCGCCGCGTTGACCGCCGCGCCCACATCGGTGCCGTCGTTGTACGTCACCGCGCTGGTGCTGCCCATCCGGGTCTGGAGGGCGTTCAGCGGCGCGACCGTACCGGAACTGGTCGCCGTGGCGCTGCCGCCGCCGACGCTGCGCACCCCGGCACCGCCGTCCGGGCCGATCACCGCGATGGAGTGCGTGGTGGCCGTCGACAGCGGCAGGATCCCGCTGTTCTTGAGCAACACACTTCCCTGCTCGGCGACCTGACGGGCCGTCGCCTTGTGCTCGGGCGTGGTCACCACCGCCGAGGTGGAGCCGGTCCTGGTCTTGTCGAAGAGCCCGAAGGCGAACATCTGCGTCAGCACCCGGCTCACCATCGTGTTCAGCGTCGCCTGGCTGACCTGGCCGTTGGCGAGCGCCTGCGCGAGGAAGTCGGCGTAGAAGTAACCGCCCGGCATCTCGATCGTCATGCCGTTGTTCGCCGAGTCCACAGTGGAGTGCGCCCCGCCCCAGTCGCTGGTGACGAAGCCGCCGAAACCGGCCTGCTGGTAGAGCGCGTTGTTCAGCAGATACGCGTTCTGGCAGGCGTAGACGCCGTTGACCGTGCTGTACGCGCACATCACCGACGCCGAGGCGCCCTTGCTCACCGCCGCCTGGAAGGCGGGCAGATAGATCTCCTGGAGCGTGCGGTTGTCGACGATCGCGTTGTCCGCGGGCCCGTTGCGGTTGGTCTCCTGGTTGTAGACCGCGACGTGCTTGGCCTGCGCCATCACGCCCTGGCTCTGGATGCCCTGGATGCTCGCGGTGGCCATCTGCGCGCTCAGGTACGGGTCCTCGCTGTAGGTCTCGAAGGCCCGGCCCCAGCGCGGGTCGCGCACGATGTTCATCGTCGGGCCGAGCGCCACGTCCGCGCCCTTGCCCGCGAATTCATTGCCGGCCACCGTGCCGTACTGCTTCTGCAG
This sequence comes from Actinacidiphila alni, assembly GCF_900112845.1. Taxonomy (GTDB): domain Bacteria; phylum Actinomycetota; class Actinomycetes; order Streptomycetales; family Streptomycetaceae; genus Actinacidiphila; species Actinacidiphila alni. The sequence goes on along the minus strand of NZ_FONG01000004.1, from coordinate 88,067 downwards.
CGCGGTGTCCCAGGTCGCCGCCGAGGAGACCGCGGACGGCAGCTGGGTGACGCCGCCGAGTCCGTCGCCGACCCCGCTGGGGCCGTCCTGGAAGCCCATCGCCGGAATGCACAGCGACGGAATCGCGGACATGTCGCCGATGTACGGCTGGGTTCCGCCGTTGCCGTGCAGCATCTGGATCTTCTGCGCCTGCGTCATCTGCGCCAGCACCTGTGCGACCCGGTCGGCGACCGGTGCGGTCGAACCGACCCACGGGCAGTCGCCGTTGCCGCCGCCGGGCGGCGTCGTGCTGCCGCCGGGGGTCAGGACGGTGAACTCCCAGAGGGAGTAGCCCCATTGGGTGGCGCGGGCGGTGCCGTACAGCCGCACGTAGCGGCCGGTCGCGGTGAACGAGAGATTCTCGGTGCCGCCGTGGCCGGTCGTCGTGGAGTAGGCGGTGGTCCAGGTCGAGCCGTTGGCGGAGACCTGGATCTGGTAGGCCGTGCCGTACGCGGTCTCCCACGTCAGCTGGGCGCCGCAGATGTCCTGCGAGGAACCGAGGTCGACCTGGATCCACTGCGGGTCGGCTGCGGCGCTGGACCAGCGGGTGCCCGCGTTGCCGTCGAAGGCCGCCGAGGCCGGGGTGCCGTCGTTCTCGGTGGACGACGCGGTCGCGGGCCTGCCGAGCGCCGCCGTCGTATTGCCGCAGACCGCCGGTGCGGTGCCGCCGCCGTACACCTGGAACTCCCACAGCGAGTAGCCGTAGGCGGTGGTGCGGGCGGTGCCGTACATCCGCACATAACGGCCGGTGCCGCTCACGTCGAGCGTCTGGACGCCGCCGGTCGCCGTGCCGGTGGAGTAGATGTCCGTCCAGGTGGTGCCGTTGTCGGAGACCTGGAGCTTGAAGGCCTTGGCGGCGGCCGTCTCCCAGTTGAGGACGACACGGCTGACCGGCCGGCTGGAGCCGAGGTCGACCTGGAGCCACTGCGGGTCGGAGAAGGCACTGGACCAGCGGGTGCCGGTGTCGCCGTCGACCGCGGCGGACGCCGGGGTGCCGGCGTTCTCGGCCGAGGACGCGGTCGCGGGCCGGCCCTGCGAGAGCAGCACCGGATCGGCGGCGCCCGCGAGCCGCGGTGTGGCCACCAGGGCGAGCGCGGCGATCAGCACGAAGCCGATCAGCGCGGCCAGCCGGGAGCGGGCGGCGGCGCGCCGCCGTGGCGGGGGAAGGGGGCGTGGGGGAGTGCTGAGCCATGCGTGGGGCACGGGACATCGCCTCTCTCGTACGGCGGTTCTGCCGACAGAGGTGGTGGTGGGGGGCGGATGCCCGGGCCCTCGCGGTGAGGGCCCGGGCATCCGGCGATTGCTGCCGGTGGGGCGGCAGCCGGTGGTGGTCCTGTCCGGCGTTCTCGCTGCCGGGGTTACTGCGGGACGCGCACGTCCTACTGCGAGACGCGCACGTAGTCGATCAGCATGCGCTGCGGGAAGACGGTGCTGGCGTCGGGCGCTCCCGGCCAGTCACCGCCCACCGCGTTGTTGAGGATGATGTAGAACGGGTGGTCGTACACCCAGGGACCGCGGGTCGACTCGATCGTCGCCTTGTCGGCGGTGAAGAAGGCGTGCCCGTCCACCGAGAACGTCATGTGGCTGGAGTCCCAGTCCACGGCGTAGGTGTGGAAGTCCGAGGCGAAGTCGCTGCCCGCCACGGTGTACGGCTGCCCGTAACCGTTTCCGCCGTTGTAGGCCGGGGCGTGCAGCGTGGAGTAGACCGAGTCCGCGACCTTGCCGACGTGCTCCATGATGTCGATCTCGCCGGAATTCGGCCATGGCGTACCGGTCTTGAAGTTCGACCCGAGCATCCAGAAGGCGGGCCACAGACCCTGTGTACCGCTCACCTTGATCCGCGCCTCGACGTGGCCGTAGGTGAAGTTGAAGTGGTCCGAGGTGTTGATCCGGCCGGAGGTGTACTGATGGCCCTCGACGTTCTCCTTCCGCGCCTCGATGACGAGGTTGCCGTTGCCGTCCATGGCCGTGTTGTTGCCGTTGGTGTAGTACTCCAGCTCGCCGTTCTGGCCGCCGCCGGTGTCCTGCGTCCACTTGCTCGTGTCCGGCTTGGTGCCCGCGGCGCCGTTGAACTCGTCGCTCCACACGAGGTGTTCGGGGTTGCCCGGGTTCGGCGGGGTGGCCGGCGGCGCGGTGGGGTTGCCGCCGGTGCCGTAGACATCGAAGGTCCACAGCGAGTAGCCGTATCCGTTGCTGCGCTGCGTGCCGTACATCCGCACGTAGCGGCCCGTGCCGTCGACGTTCAGGGTCTCCTTGAAGCCCTTGCCGGTCGTGGTGGAGTAGATGCTCGTCCAGTTGGTGTTGTCGGGCGAGACCTGGATCTGGTACGAGACCGCGTAGGCCGGGTCCCACTGGAGGACGACCTGGGTGATGTGCGCGGTCGCGCCGAGGTCGACGCTGATCCAGCCCGGGTCGACCCAGCCGTTGGAGTCACTGGTCGCCCAGCGGGTCGCCGGGTCCTCGTCGAACGCCTTGGACGCGGTGCAGCCGACGCAGCTGTTGGCGTCCTGGTATGTCGAGGCGGTCGCCGGCTTGTTGTACGACAGCAGCTTCGCGCCGCCGCTCGGCGGCGGGCTGGTGGGCGGTGTCGTGCCGTCGCCGCCGGTGAAGACCTGGAACTCCCAGAGCGAGACGCCGTATTGGGTGGCGCGCGCGGTGGTGTAGACGCGGACGTAGCGGCCGGTGCCGGACAGCGTGATCAGTTCGGTCGCGCCCGGTCCGGTCGTGGTGCTGTACGCGGTGGTCCAGTTGGTGCCGTTGTCCGAGACCTGGATCTGGTACGCCTTCGCGTACGCGGTCTCCCACGCGAGTTGCACCCCGCAGACCGCCTGCGAGCTGCCGAGGTCGACCTGGAGCCACTGCGGGTCGGCGGCGGCGCTCGACCAGCGGGTGCCGGTGTTGCCGTCGACCGCGGCCGAGGCCGGCGTGCCCGCGTTCTCGGTCGAGGAGGCCGTGGCGGGCCGGTTCAGCGCGGCGTTGGCCGTACCGCACGCGGCGGGGCCGGTGCCGGTGGAGCCGTAGACCTTGAACTCCCAGAGGGAGACGCCGTATTGGGTGGCGCGCGCGGTGGTGTAGAGGCGGACGTAGCGGCCGGTGCCGGTGACGTCGAGGGTCTGGTTGCCGCCGGTTCCGGTGGTGGTGCTGTAGATGTTCGTCCAGGTGGTGCCGTTCGCCGAGGTCTGGATCTGGAACGCCTTGGCGTACGCGGTCTCCCAGTTGAGCGCGACCTGGGTGACCGCCGAACTGGTGCCGAGGTCGACCTGGAGCCACTGGGGATCGGCGGCGGCGCTCGACCATCGGGTGCCGAGGTCGCCGTCCACGGCCGCGGTGGCCGGGGTGCCCGCGTTCTCCGTGGACGAGGCCGTGACCGGCTTCGCCTGGGAGAGCAGGGTGCCCGCGGCCTTGGCCGGGGTCTGCGCGACCGTCAGCGCCAGTCCGGCGATGAGGGCCGCGACGAACGCGAAGATCAATGATCGGGGGAATCGAGAGGTGGGGGGTGGGCTCATGGTGGGGGATGTGGGGGTGCCGGTCACGGCGTCTCCTGATTGGTCGCCGAACGAGAGAGCGCTCTCTGATTGCAGTGATGATTACGGCGCTGTTGCTGACACGTCAAGAAAGTGAACGAGATTGGCCCCGGCAATTCACCCGCGCACACCTTGGTGTCGACATCCGAAGGATCTGTGAACCCCTTGTCCCGATAAGGGAGTTGTGCGGCTTCTCGCTGTGTGCAAGAGCTTGACGCGGGGCCACCGCGCGCGACATGGCGATGGCGGCGGAGAGGGCTCTCCGCCGCCATCATTGGTCCACCCGATAAGGGCCCCCGAGCAGAGCTCGGAGGACTCAGCCGCAGGTCAGTACCGGCCCCGCCCAGTCGGCATGGTCGGAGTTGTTGCCGTTGCCGCCGTCGGTGACGACCAACCGCAGCTCCGTACCGCCGTTCAGAGCGGCCGTCAGATGCCGCGCGGTGTCACTGGTGGTCACCACACCGCTGTCCGCGACCAGGGTGTCGTCGCGGTAGATCCGGAAGTCCACCGAGCCGTTGCTGCTCACCTCGTCGTCCACCCCCACATCGGTCGCGATCGACGAACACCCGCCGCCCAGGTAGTAGGTGACGGTGCTGGCCGCGTGCACCCCCAGGCCCTTGCTGTACGTGGCGCCGCCGATGGTCAGCGTCCGGCCGTCGCCCGCGGCCTGCTCGCCATTGCTGCGGTCCTTCTCCACCGGGCCCCAACCGCTCACCGCCGAGGTCCAGTTCAGGTCGCTGAGGGCGTGTGTCCCGGCCGAGGGGCCGTTGCCGCAGGAGACCTTGGCGTCCGCCCAGTCGGCGTGGTCGTAATTCATGCCGTCGCCCGCGTCGGTCGCCACCAGCCGCAGCGTCGTCGCCCCGGTGAGGTCGGCGGTCAGATGCGCGGCCGCGTCATTGCCGGTCCGTGTGCCGCTGTCGGCCGCCAGCGCGCCGTCCTTGTAGACCTGGAAGTCCACCGAACCGTTGCCGCCCACCTCGTCGTCCACCCCGACGTCCACGGTCAGCTTCTTGCAGAGCTTGCCGAGGTAGTAGGAGATGTCGCTCGGCGCGTGCGCGCCAAGGCCCTTGGCGTAGGTGGTGCCGCCGATCGTGAGGGTCTTGCCGTCGCCCGCGGCCTGCTCGCCATTGCTGTGGTCGCGCTCGACCGGGCCCCAGGCGCTGACCGCCGAGGTCCACGGCAGGTCGCTCAGCTGGTTCAGTCCGGTCGGCGGCGGCACCGGGCTGCCCGGGGTGACCCGGAACATCACGGTGCCGTGCGCGGGCACCGAGGCGCTGATCGTGCCGCTGGTGCTGGACGTGGCCTTGGACCACAGGTCCTTGAGGGCGTACGAGGTCGTGCCGCCGACGCCGATGTCCTGCGCGGTGGTGGAGACGGTCTGGGCGGACGCGTTCTCGTTGGTGAGGGTGACCGCCCGGCCGCCGTCGGCCAGCGGCTTGGACATCACGACCTTGCCGCCGGAGGAGGAGACCACGGTGCCCTGCTTGCCGAGCGGGTCCTGGTCGACCGCGATCACATCGGTGTTCTTCAGGATCGTGAGGGTCGCGGCGGACGCGCTGCGGATGTCGCTGCCGATCAGCAGCGGCGCGGCCATCTCCGACCAGAGGCTGAAGTGCGTGCGGTACTCGGTGTCGGTCATGCCGCCGTTGCCGACCTCCAGCATGTCCGGGTCGTTCCAGGCGCCCGGCTTCGCGTACGGCGCGAGCTGCTGGTTCTGGTGCGCGATGCCGATCATGCTGGACCAGGAGTCGCTGATGTCACCGGTGGTGCGCCAGGAGTTGCCGATCGCCGGGGCCCAGTTCCACGGCTGGTTCGAGCCCCACTCGCAGATGCTGTAGAGGATCGGCCGGCCGGTGGCCTTCAGCGCGTCGCCCATCGCCTTGTAGCGCTGCTGCGCGTCGACACCGTTGTTGTTGCAGTTGTCGTACTTGAGGTAGTCCACGCCCCACGACGCCCACAGATTCGCGTCCTGCTGCTCGTGGCCGAGGCCGCCGGGGAAACCCGCGCTGTTGCAGGTCTTGGTGCCGGCCGAGGAGTAGAGGCCGAATTTCAGCCCCTTGGAGTGCACGTAGTCGGCGACCGCCTTGATGCCGTCGGGGAAGCGGACGGGGTCGGCGACGAGATTGCCGGACGCGTCCCGGTTGGGCAGTGCCCAGCAGTCGTCCAGATTGACGTAGGTGTAGCCCGCCGCCTTGAGGCCCTCCGAGACGAACAGGTCGGCGATGCCCTTGACCATCGCCTCGTTGAACTGCGTGCCGCAGCCGGTGGAATTCCAGTTGTTGAAGCCCATCTGCGGGGTGAGGGCCAGGCCGTTGTCCAGTGCCGCGGCCGGCGGGGCGGTGGCGAGCTGGACGGAGACGGCGGCGGTCGCGGCGAGCGCGGCGAGTCCCGCGCCCGCGCCGGCGACCAGGGTGAGCGATGCCGCCGAGGCCGCGAGGCGCTGCCGGAAGCGGTGCGGCGTGAGCGATCGTTCGTGGGGCATGTGCGGCTCCGAGTCAGGTAAATGGCGCACAATCCAACGGGGTCGAACGAAAACAACCACATTTCAGCGGTGGAACGTGAGCATGTCAATGACTACGGAGAGCTGAACCCGGATGACCCTCCGAGGCGCGCCACCGGCCGTTCCGGCGGAGATCGACTCTAGGCTTTGGCCCCGGATCCTCGATCCGGACCACTGAGATCACCGCGAGCGGGAAAGTGCACGGGATGCCCGACGTACCAGAACCCATGGTCAAGCTGGTCCGGTGGACCACGGAACCGGCCGCGACCCAGACCCTCAGGTCCACCGCAGCCGCCGTCATCGCCTATGTCGCCGCCGTCTGGCTGCTGCCGCAGCCGGCGCCGCTGACCGCGCCGCTCACCGCGCTCCTCGTCGTCCAGGTCACCCTCTACTCCACCCTCACCACCGGAATCCGCCGGGTGAACTCGGTCGTGGTCGGCGTGCTGATCGCGATCGGCTTCAGCGCCCTGGTGGGCCTGAGCTGGTGGAGCCTGGGCCTGACGATCTTCAGCTCACTGCTGATCGGACGGGTGGTGCGGGTCGGCGAGTTCGTGCCCGAGGTCGCGATCAGCGCGATGCTCGTGCTCGGCGTCACCCGGGTCGCGGACACCGCCTGGGACCGGGTGCTGGAGACGCTCATCGGCGCCGGCGTCGGCCTGCTGTTCAACCTGCTGTTCGCACCGCCGGTGTGGGTGCAGTCCGCGGGCGACTCCATCGATTCGCTGGCCCGCCGGATAGGAGCGCTCTTCCGCGACATGGGCGGCGAGGTGGCCGGCCATCTCACGGTCGAGCGCGCCGCCGGTCGGCTGCACGAGGCGCGCCGGGTGGACCACGACATCGTGGAGGTGGACGCCTGGCTGCGGCAGGCCGAGGACAGCCTGCGGTGGAATCCGCGGGTGCGCGAGGGAGCGCTCTCCCGGATCGTGCTGCGCACCGGCCTCGACACCCTGGAGATCTGCGCGGTCGTCATGCGCGTGCTGTCCAGGACCCTCACCGACCTGGCCAAGCACCGCACCGAGGAGTCGCTCTTCGACGACGAGGTCGCGGCCGAACTGGAGGATCTGCTCGACCACGTCGCGCACGCGATCGAGAGCTTCGCCGTACTGATCACCACACAGGTCGCGGCCAACGCGCAGTCGGCGGAGGAACAGCTCGGGCAGGCCCTCGTCGACAGCCGCGCCAGCCGGGACCGGACCGCGGACCTGCTGCTGACCACGGTCCGCGAGCACCCGCGGCAGTGGCAGCTGCACGGCGCGCTGCTCGCCGAGGTCGACCGGATCCTGGACGAGCTGGCCGTGGAGAAGCGCTCGGAACGCCTGGTGGAGGAGCTGGACCGCTACTCGCGCGAGCAGAGCGACCGGCACCCACGGCTGCACATGATCAAGAACCGGCTGGGCGCGGCCCGCGACGCCCTGCGCTGAGGAGCGCCGGGGCCCGCTCCGTTGCGCGCGGTGCCGGGACGCGACGGGACGGGACGCGCTGAGGTGCGACGCCGGGTGCCGGGACGCGACGGGCGTACGGTTCAGGCCGCCGGACCGTCCCCCCGGCCGAACCAGTCGAGGCACACCACCAGCGCGTCGTCGTCCGCGTCGTGCCCGCGGTAGTCGGGCAGCTCCCGCAGCACCGCGCCCGGCACGTCCGCGGCGGGCAGCAGCGCGGTGGCGGCCAGCGCGCGGGCCAGCGCCCGGTCGCCGTAGGCGTCGCCCTCGGGGGAGTGCGTGGCGTAGACCCCGTCGCTGGCGAACAGCAGCCGGTCGCCGGGCAGCACCTCGAACTCCTCGGCCATGTACGGGGTCTCCTCGAACATGCCGAGCGGCAGCTGCTCGTCGAATTCCACCCGCTCCACACTCTTGCCGCGCTGCCGCCACAGCCGCGGCGAGCCCGCGTCCACCACCTGCACGACACCGCGCGCCAGATCGAAGGAGAGCAGCAGGGTGGCGACATGCGCCGCGCCGCGGTAGCGCGCCCACAGCGCCTGGTCGGCGAGCGCCGCCTGGTCGGCGATGCCGATGCCCGCCCGCCGCGCGTTGCGCAGCGCGTTGACCGCGAGGCTGGTCAGCAAGGACGCCTCGATGCCCTCGCCCATGCCGTTGGTGATGGCCAGCGAGAGGGTGTCGGCGGTCGCCGACCAGTCGAAATTGTCGCCGTGTATGGCGTAGGCGGGCTCCAACTGGGCGCCGAGCGCGTATTCCGGGCGGGCGAAGGCGCGGCCGGGCAGCAGCTCCCACTGCATCTCGGCGGCCAGGGTGAGCCGGGCGGCCCTGCGGGCCACCAGATAGTGGTCGGTGTCCCGCTCGGCGACCACCAGTTCATGGCCGAGCAGTCCCGCGACGTCCGCCAGCTCGCCGATGCCCTGGGCCGCGTGCCGGTCGGCGGGCAGGACGACGGTGAGGATGCCCAGCCGGTCGCCGCGTACGGTCACCGGCAGGTGCACCGTCACCTCGCCGCCGTGCGGCGCGCGCTGCTCCACCGGCTGCTGGCTGCCGAAGGCCCGGCCCTGCGGGGTGCTGTGCACGGGGAGCGTCGGCGCGGACGACGCCGGGGTGTCCACCGACCTGAGCACCGTGGTGCTGTAATCGGCCATCAGCAGGTCCACCGAGACGGTGCCGTAGTGCTCGGCCAGCACGACGCGCGCGGTGTCGAGCAGGGCGTAGGGAGCCGCGGCGCGCAGGGCGCGTTCGACGGCCAGGAAATTCGTCACGGTCGGTGCTGCCTCTTCGGTCGGTCGGGTCGGTAGGAGTGGTCGGGCCGGTCGGTGGACCCGTCGGTGAGGACGGCGGATACATCGGCGGATACGGGGTGGCCGGTGGTGGTGCCGGACCGGGTGCGCCGCGGCGCGGGCTGACAAAAGGCTGTCACGAGTGGCACAGTGGCCGGGTGCCCCACATCGTTCCGCCCCACCGCCGTGAGCAGGTCGCTCACGACGCGAGTGCTGTGTCGGAACTGCTGGAGGTGCTGTGGGGGCGGGGCCAGGAGGCCGCGCCCACCGGTCCCCTCTCACCGTCGCAGGTGCGGGCGCTGTTCGCGATCGAACAGTACGAGGGTGCCAATCTGCGCACGCTCGGTGACGCGCTGGGGTCGCTGCCCTCGTCCGTGAGCAGGCTGTGCGACCGGCTGGAAGCGGTCGGGCTGGTGGACCGGCAGCCGAGCCCGGTGAGCCGCCGCGAGGTGGAGCTGCGGCTGACCCGCCGGGGCCATGCGGCACTGGCCGAATTCCGGGACTTCCGGGCCCGCGAGGTGAAGGCCGTGCTGGGCCGGATGGCACCCGCGGAACTGGCGGCACTGGCCGAAGGGCTGACGGCCTTCCGGCGCGCCGCGGCCGCGGCCGTGGCCGGCGTCCCCGGCGCCGTGCCGACGACCGCCGAATCCGGCCGCGCGGCGGACTCCGCCTAGGGCGTGTCTTGTGGATCTTGCCGGGCTCGCGAGCCCTGGCACGCGCGCTCGCCGCGTTGTCGTCGGTCGACGACGCTCCGCGTCGCCTCCCTCCTCCGCCTTGCGATCACACGCACCAGACCCCGCTCCCTGATCCGGCCCGATCCACAAGACACGCCCTAGCTCTCCCGGCCCCGGCCCGCAGCACAGCACAGGCCCTGGCATCCCGTTCCGCTCCCCGCCTCGCCCGCGCACGTATTCCCCACCCTCGCGTCTGTCGGCACAGACTCTTGCCCGATGGATAATGTTGTCAAGTGGCAACGATCTTACTAGGGTGGCACGGGTGACACCGCGTTTTGCAGCGGGTCGTCGCGTACGGCCGCACAGCGCGGCGGAGAGCGAAGGTTGCACTGTGAGCGGTGGCGGCATGGGACGCGGCGGGGACGACTCCGCGCGGCCGGTGGAGGTTGCCGTCCGCCGGTCCGGTGGTGCGATGGTGCTCGCGGTGCGCGGCGAGCTGGACCTGGACAGCTTCGAGCCGCTGCGCGCGGCCCTGAGCGAGGCCGTGCGGCAGGACGCGTCCCTGGTGGTGGTCGACATGTCGCAGGTGACCTTCTGTGATTCCTCCACGATGAACGTGCTGTTGCGGGCCGATGCGGACCTCGGCCCGGGCCGGCTCCGGATCGCCGCGCCCTCTCCCTTTGTCGCCCGGCTCTTCGGCCTGGTCGGCCTGCAGATGGTGCTGCCCCTGCGGGACACCGTCGAGGAAGCGCTCGCGGGCTCCGAGGACCTCGCGTAGCTCCACCGTTGCCGAAGGCGCGGGCCACGGCCCGCGCCTTTTTCGCGCCTTCCCCGTAGCGCTGTCGCCAACCGCGGCCAAGCGCCGCCGCCAACCGCGGCCGACTGCCGCCGGCCCGTGGCCGGAAACGCGCAGGTCCGCCCGTTCCCCGTACCGCCCTGTGAATCGGTGCCTTCCGAGGCGTAGACGCCGCCGTAGCGCGTCTGTAACACTCTGCCAACACGTACGCAAAATATGAGCAGAACAACGATGAATCTGCATGGGAAGAGCGCAACTTCACTGGCTCAACCCGCACGTTTCGGATACTCCGTCTCCTGAACCTCCCACCGCCCCGGGCCGCGACGACGCAGCGCCGGGCACGACATAGAGGGACGCTATGAGAACGAAGCGCTCCATCCCGCGGCTGCTGGCGGGGGTGACCGCGACGAGCCTGCTGGTGCTGGGCGGGTCGGCACTTCCCGCCGTGGCCTCGGGCGGGCCAAGTCCGGTGACCGGCAAGGCGGTCGCGGCGAGCAGCACCAGCGGCGGCCACTCCGCCGCGCACCTCAACGACGGCGACCAGAACACCTATTGGCAGAGCAAGGACGGCGCGGGCCCGCAGTGGGCGCAGATCGACCTCGGCAGCTCGCAGCGCATCGGAAAGGTGCGGCTGAAGGTGCCGGCCTCCTGGAAGACCAGGACCGAGACGCTCGCGCTCCAGTCGAGCGAGGACGGCAAGCTCTTCAGCACCCTGGTCGGTTCGGCGAAGTACACCTTCAAGCCGTCCGCCGACAACACCGTCACGGTCTCCTTCCCGGCCTCCATGGCGCGCTACGTCCGCGCCGAGGTGACCGGCAACACCGCGGGTTCCGCGGCGCAGTTGTCCGAGATCACCCCGCTGGCCGCCGCCGCGTCCACCGTCAACCTGGCCGCGGGCAAGCCAACGGCGGAGTCCGGGCACGCGGACGTCTACGGATCGGGCAACGCCGTCGACGGCAACGCCAATTCGTACTGGGAGAGCACCAACAACGCCTTCCCGCAGTGGCTGCGGGTCGACCTCGGCTCCGCGGTCGCGGTCAACCAGGTCGTGCTGAAGCTGCCGCCGGCCACCGCGTGGGCCACGCGCACCGAGACGCTGTCCGTCCAGGGCAGCACGGACGGCAGCACCTTCAGCGACATCGTCGCGTCGGCGGGCTACACCTTCAACCCGGCGACCGGCAACAGCGTGACCATCAACTTCAACTCGGCCACGACGCGCTACGTCCGGCTGAACGTCACCGGCAACACCGGCTGGCCGGCCGGCCAGATATCCGAGTTCGAGGTGTACGGGCCGACCACCGGTGACACCACGGCGCCGTCCGCGCCGAGCGGTCTTGCCTACACCCAGCCCGCGTCCGGCCAGATCAAGCTCACCTGGAACGCGGCCAGCGACAATGTCGGCGTCACCGGCTACGACGTCTACGCCAACGGTGTGCTGCGCACCTCGGTGGCGGGCAATGTGCTGACCTACACCGACAGCCAGCCCGACTCCGCGACCGTGGCCTACTACGTGGTCGCCAAGGACGCCGCGGGCAACCAGTCCGCGCACAGCAACACCGTGACGCGCACCGGTTCCTCCGGTGACACCACGGCGCCGTCCGCGCCGAGCGGTCTTGCCTACACCCAGCCCGCGTCCGGCCAGATCAAGCTCACCTGGAACGCGGCCAGCGACAATGTCGCGGTCACCGGCTACGAGGTCTTCCGCAACGGCGCCCAGATCGGCACCACCGCCGCCAATGTGCTGACCTACACCGACAGCCAGCCGGACAGCGCCACCGTCTCGTACTTCGTCAAGGCCAAGGACGCGGCGGGCAACGAGTCGGCGAACAGCAACACGGTGACCCGCAACGGCACCACGCCGCCCACCGGGGGCACCAACCAGGCGGTCGGCAAGCCGATCGTCGCCTCCTCCACCGTCCAGAACTTCGTGGCGGCCAACGCCAACGACGACAGCCTGACCACGTACTGGGAGGGCACCGGCACCAGCACGCTGACCGTGTCGCTCGGCGCCAACGTGGACACCAGCTCCGTGGTGGTCAAGCTCAACCCCGACTCCTCGTGGGGTCCGCGCACCCAGACCATCGCGGTCTCCGGCCGTGAGCAGAACGCGACCGCCTTCACCCAGCTCTCGCCCGCGACGGCGTACAACTTCAGCCCGTCCACCGGCAATTCGGTGACGATCCCGGTCACCGGCCGGGTCGCGGACGTCCGCCTCACCTTCAGCGGCAACACCGGTGCCGGCGGCGGCCAGGCGGCCGAATTCCAGGTCATCGGCGTGCCAGGACCCAACCCGGACCTGACGGTGAACGCCTTGACGGCCTCGCCCGCCGCGCCGGTCGAGACCGACCCGATCACGCTCAACGCGACGGTGAAGAACATCGGCACCAACGCGTCGGCGGCCACCAACGTCAACTTCTACCTCGGCACCACCAAGGTCGGCACCGCCAACGTCGGCGCCCTGGCCGCGGGCGCGAGCAGCACCGTGTCCGCCAATGTCGGCGCCAAGGACGCGGGCAGTTACCAGCTCACCGCCAAGGTCGACGAGGCCAACACCGTCGTCGAGCAGAACGAGACCAACAACAGCTACACCAGCCCGAGCGCACTGGTCGTCAAGCCGGTCGACACCTCCGACCTGGTGGCCTCGCCGGTCGCCTGGTCGCCGAACAACCCGTCGGCGGGCAATAACGTCAACTTCTCGGTCGCCATCAAGAACCAGGGCACCGTGGCCGCCGCGTCCGGCGCCCACAACGTCACCCTGACGATCGCGGACGCCGCCTCCGGCAACGTGGTCAAGACGCTCACCGGCTCCTACAGCGGCGCCATCGCACCGGGGGCCACCACCGCCCCGGTCAACCTGGGCAGTTGGACGGCGGCCAACGGCAAGTACAACGTCAAGACGGTCATCGCGGTCGACTCCAACGAGGTGGCGACCAAGCAGGCCAACAACACCAGCACCCAGTCGCTGTTCGTCGGCCGCGGCGCCAACATGCCGTACGACGTCTACGAGGCGGAGGACGGTGTCACCGGCGGCGGCGCGACCGTACTCGGCCCCAACCGCACCATCGGCGACCCGGCCGGTGAGGCGTCCGGCCGCAAGGCGGTGCACCTGGCGGGCAACGGCCAGTACGTCGAGTGGACCACCCGGACCTCGACCAACACCCTGGTCACCCGCTTCAACATCCCCGACGGCACCGACTCCACGACGCTCAACGTGTACGTGGACGGCACCTTCCTCAAGACGATCTCGCTGACCTCGAAGTTCGAGTGGCTGTACGGCGACGAGGCGAGCCCCAACAACTCGCCCGGCTCCGGCGCCCCGCGGCACATCTACGACGAGGCCAATGTGCTGCTCGGCACCACGGTGCCGGCCGGCCACAAGATCCGGCTGGAGAAGGACGCGGCCAACACCGCCTCCTACTACAACATCGACTACATCAACACCGAGCAGGTCACGGCGACGCCGAACCCGGACCCGACGAAGTACGTCGTGCCGGCCGGCTTCACCCAGCAGGACGTGCAGAACGCGCTGGACACCGCGCGGCAGGACACCAGCAAGCTCGGTGTCTACCTGCCCGCCGGTGACTACCAGACGGCGAACAAGTTCACCGTCTACGGCCGCGCGATCAAGGTCGTCGGCGCGGGCCCCTGGTTCACCAGGTTCTTCACGCCGCAGACCCAGGAGAACACCGACGGCGGCTTCTCGCTGCAGTCCGGCTCCGGCGGTTCGTCCTTCACCGGATTCGGCTTCTTCGGCAACTACACCAGCCGTATCGACGGTCCCGGCAAGGTCTTCGACCTCACCGGCGTCGCGAACCTGACGATCGACAACCTGTGGATCGAGCACACGATCTGCGGTGTGTGGGCGACCAACGTCGACGACTCCACCATCAGCAACCTGCGGATCCGCGACACCTTCGCCGACGGTGTGAACCTCACCAACGGCTCGACCGGCAACACGGTCACCAACACCGAGGCCCGGTCGACCGGCGACGACAGCTTCGCGCTGTTCCCGGCCATCGACAACCACAACGAGCAGGAGACCGGCAACAAGTTCCAGAACCTCAGCGTGCAGACGGTGTGGCGCGCGGCGGGTCTGGCGGTCTACGGCGGTGGCGGCAACACCTTCAGCAACCTCTACATCGCCGACTCGCTCACCTACCCGGGCATCACCATCGGCTCGCTGCAGTTCGGCGGCATCCAGGCGCTCGGCTTCGAGTCCTCTCCGCAGACCACCTTCTCCAACATCTCGCTGGTGCGGGACGGCGGTCACTTCTGGGGACAGCAGGCCTTCCCGGCACTGTGGATCTTCTCCGCGGAGTTCAAGCTCCAGGGCCTGCGGCTGAGCGACATCGACATCAGCGACCCGACCTACCAGGGCGTGATGTTCCAGACCAAGTGGAACGGCAGCACCTCGCTCAACCCGATCGCCGACACCGTCTTCACCAACCTGTCGGTGACCGGTGCCCACAAGAGCGGTGACGCCTTCGACGCCAAGTCCGGCTTCGGTCTGTGGGCCAACCCGCAGCCGGAACCCGGACAGGGTCCCGCGGTGGGTTCGGTGACCATCAACGGCCTGCACGAGAGCGACAACGCGGTGGACATCCAGAACACCACCACGAGCTTCACCATCAACGTCAACAACTGACCCCTGCCCCTGCTCCGGCAGGTGAGAAAGCCCGGAGTCCCTCCGGGGGAGGTGCCCGCGTCCGGATCCCGGACGCGGGCACCTCCGCGTGCGCATGCGGCGGCTTCGAGCGGAGAGTGGGAAGGAGCGGACGGGGGCCGCCGGTTGTCACCGGTGGCCCGAAGCACGACTTTGCGATCTCTTTGCGAGGAGCCCCGATGAACAGCACGGAACTGCTGGCCGACGCCTTCGGCCGGATCAAGGAAGTCGTCCACGAGGCGGTCGACGGCCTGCGGCCGGAGGAGCTGTCCCAGCAGCTGGACGACGGCGCGAACACCGTCGCCTGGCTGGTCTGGCACCTCACCCGCGTCCAGGACGACCACGTCGCCGAGGTCGCGGGAACCGAGCAGACCTGGACCGCCCAGGGCTGGGACACCCGCTTCGACCTGCCCTTCCCGGCCGGAGCCACCGGCTACGGCGACAGCCCGCAGGACGTGGCCGCGGTCCGCGTGGCCTCCGCCGACCTGCTCACCGGCTACTACGACGCCGTGCACGAGAGCACGCTGCGCTATGTGCGCGGCCTGACCGACGCCGACCTGGACCGGGTCGTCGACAAGCGCTGGGACCCGCCGGTCACGCTCGGCGTACGGCTGGTCAGCGTGGTCTCCGACGACCTCCAGCACGCGGGTCAGGCCGCCTTCCTGCGCGGGGTGCTGTTGCGCCGGCGGTGAGGGGGCGGTGTCGGTAACGGAGGCGGTGTCGGCCGTTCACCCGTCGGTGTTAGAGTTACTTAACCTAAGTTAAGTACCCGTGCGACCGGTGGGGTGTGAAGGTTGGCGACCGAGAAGACGGCCGACGAGACGACCGATTCAACAGGTCGAATACCGCGGAGGACGCCGCGTATCGCGGCCGACCATCCGCACTACAAATGGGTGGCGCTGTCGAACACCACGCTCGGGATGCTGATCGCCACGATCAACTCCTCGATCGTGCTGATCTCGTTGCCCGCGATCTTCACCGGCATCCACCTCGACCCGCTCCAGCCCGGCAACGTCAGCTATCTGCTGTGGATGCTGATGGGCTACATGCTGGTCACCGCGGTCCTGGTGGTGACGCTCGGCCGGCTCGGGGACATCCTCGGCCGGGTCAAGATCTACAACTCGGGCTTCCTGATCTTCACCGTCACCTCGGTGATCCTCTCGGTCGACCCGATGCACGGCGGCGGCGGCGCGCTCTGGCTGATCGGCTGGCGCGTCGCCCAGGCCGTCGGCGGCTCCATGCTGATGGCCAACTCCGCGGCGATCATCACCGACGCCTTCCCGGCCCGGCAGCGCGGCATGGCGCTCGGCGTCAACATGGTCGCCGGCATCGCCGGATCCTTCATCGGCCTGGTCCTCGGCGGACTGCTCTCCGAGTGGAACTGGCGCTCCATCTTCTGGGTCAACGTGCCGATCGGCCTGATCGGCACCGTCTGGGCGTACCGCTCGCTGCACGAGACCGGCACCCGCCGCAAGGCCAAGGTCGACTGGTGGGGCAACATCACCTTCGCGGTCGGCCTGACCGCCCTGCTGGCCGGCATCACCTACGGCATCCAGCCCTACGGCGGCCACACCATGGGCTGGACCAACCCGTGGGTGCTCGCGGGCCTGATCGGCGGCGCCCTGGTCCTGGCGCTCTTCTGCCTGGTGGAGTCCAAGGTCAGCGAACCGATGTTCCCGCTCGCCCTGTTCCGCAACATGGCCTTCGCGGGCGGCAACGCGGCCACCCTGCTCGGCTCCATCGCCCGCGGCGGCCTCCAGTTCATGCTGATCATCTGGCTGCAGGGCATCTGGCTGCCGCTGCACGGCTACGACTACGCCGACACCCCGCTGTGGGCCGGTATCTTCCTGCTGCCGCTCACCGTCGGCTTTCTGCTCTCCGGGCCGATCGCGGGCCTGCTGTCCGACCGGTACGGCGCCCGGCTGTTCGCCGCCGCGGGCTTCGTGGTGATGGCGGCGTCCTTCGCGGGACTGCTGCTGCTCCCCACCGACTTCAACTACCTCGGCTTCGCCTTCCTGATCTTCCTCAACGGCGTGGGCGGCGGACTGTTCGCGGCGCCCAACACCTCGATCATCATGGCGAGCGTGCCCGCCGAGGCCCGCGGCGCCGCCTCCGGCATGCGGGCCACCTTCCAGAACGCCGGCATGGTGCTCTCCATCGGCGTGTTCTTCTCGCTGATGGTGGCCGGGCTCGCCCGGTCGCTGCCCGACACCCTCAGCTCGGGCCTGGTCGCCCAGGGCGTGCCCGCCGCCAACGCGCACGACATCGCCCACCTGCCGCCGGTCGGCACGCTCTTCGCGGCCTTCCTCGGCTACAACCCGATCCAGCAACTGCTCGGCCCCGACCTGCTCGGCAAGCTGCCGGCGGCCAACCAGCACACGCTCACCGGCCGGGAGTTCTTCCCGCACCTGATCTCGGGTCCCTTCCACGACGGCCTGGTGGTGGTGTTCGCACTGGCCATCGTGATGTCCTTGGTCGCGGCTGCCGCATCATTGATCCGCGGCCGCGCGGCGCGTGCGCCCCAGGAGTAGACACCGCTGACGAACCAGGAGGCGCCCCCCGCCATGAACGACACCGACGGGCGCGGGGGCGCCACCCCGGCCGCGGTCGCGCTGATCGTGGCCCGGCTCTACCGGCAGCTCGCCCAGGCATCGGCCGACGACCTCAACCTCACCTACGCCCAGTTGTCCGCGCTCGCCCGCATCGGCCAGTTCGGGCCGATCAGGCTCGGTGAACTCGCGGCCCGCGAACAGGTCGCCGCTCCCTCCCTGACCCGTACGGTCCGGCCGCTGTCCGAGGCCGGCCTGATCGGCAAGGAGGCCGACCCCTCCGACGGCCGCTCCTGGCTGGTCAGCATCACGCCCGAGGGCAGCGCGCTGCTTGACCGTATCCGCCGCGAGCGCGCCGAACTGCTCACCCGCCGGATGGCCTGGCTCACCCAGGACCAGCGCCGCACCCTGGACGCGGCCCTGCCCGTACTCGAACAGCTGCTGACCGAACCGCCGGAGCCGGAAGGCCCCTGAGCCCTCAGCCCGTGCCCGGCGTTCCCTGTGTGCTCGGGCTGCCCGGCTCCAGCGGGGGAGCGGTCACACCGCAGTGCGCGGTGCACTCCGGCCGGACCGGGGCCCCCTCGTCGGCGGCCTTGTCCAGGGCGCCGGACGGCACGAGGAGGAAGGCCAGCACCGAGGCGGCGACGCACAGGCAGGCGCAGATCACCATCGCCTTGCCGAAGGCGGTGTCCACCGCGTGCGGGGAGCGGTACGCCTGGTCGGACAGGCCGATCGCCAGCGGCAGCGCGGCGACCACCAGCAACTGGGCGACCCGCGCCGCCGCGTTGTTGACCCCGCTGGCCACCCCGGCGTGATCGACCTCGACCGACGCGAGCACCGTCGCGGTCAGCGGCGCCACGAAAAGACACATGCCAAGGCCCTGCACCACCACCGCGGGCAGCACATCGAGGACGTACGACGAGGAGCCGGGCGAGATCCGGGTCAGCAGCAGCATGCCGCAGGCGGTGACCAGCGGACCCACCGTCAGCGGCCACCGGGGGCCGATCCGCTGGGCCAGCGCGCCGGCCGGCGCGGACAGCAGCAGCATCAGCACGGTCACCGGCAGCGTCGCAAGACCGGCCCGCAGCGCGCTGTACCCGGCCGCGATCTGCAACTGTACCGGCACGACGAAGAACACCCCGCCGATCGCCGCGTACAGACACAGCGTCACCAGATTCGTCGAGGTGAACAGCTTCGAGGAGAACACCGACAGCGGCAGCATCGGCGACGTCCGGCGCCGCTCGGTGCGCAGGAACGCCCAGCCGCACACCACGCCCGCGACCGCGGGCAGCGCGATCTCCAGCGCCGACGGATCGCCCGACGCGCTGATCAGCGCATAGGTGATACCCGCCAGCGCCAGCGCGGCCAGCACCGCGCCGAGCACGTCGAAACCGCCGCTCGCCGTACGGTCCCGGCTCTCCGGCACGTGCCGCACCGCGATCGCCACCACGACCGCCGCCAGCGGCAGATTGACCAGGAAGATCCACCGCCAGCCGGGGCCGTCCACCAGATAGCCGCCGAGGAACGGCCCGATCGCGCCCGCCACACCGCCGAGACCCGACCAGGCGCCGACCGCCTTCGCCCGGTCCTGCTGCCGGAAGGTGGACTGCACCAGCGCGAGCGAACCGGGTGTCAGCAGCGCGCCGCCCACACCCTGCAGGGCGCGCGCGGCGATCAGCACCCCGCTGTTCGGCGCCGCGCCGCACAGCGCGGAGGCGAGCGCGAACCACACCACCCCGACGACGAAGACCTTCCTGCGCCCGTACCGGTCGCCGAGCCCGCCGCCGAGCAGGATCAGCCCGGCCAGCGTCAGCAGATAGCCGTTGACCGTCCACTGGAGTGCGGCCAGCGACGCGCCGAGGTCCTCGCCGAGCCTGGGCAGCGCGATGGTGACGATGGTGCCGTCCAGCATGGCCATGCCCGACCCCAGCACCGAACAGGCAAGCACCCAGCGGCCGGTCGCCGAAGCGAGCGGCACACCGTCGGCGGGGGACTCCACTGCTGTCATGGGCGCCACTGTATTGCTAAGAATGGTCAGGCAGGCCCGACCCGATGACGCAGCGAGAGCGAAGGAGACGCGGATGCCGCACGAGCGCGCCGGAACACCGGCACGGCCGGACGATCTGGTGGACGTGCCCCGCCTGATCACGGCCTACTACGCGCTGCACCCGGACCCCGGCGAGACCGGCCAGCGGGTGGCGTTCGGCACCTCGGGACACCGCGGCTCGTCGCTGCGGACCGCCTTCAACGAGGACCACATCGCCGCCACCAGCCAGGCGATCTGCGACTACAGGACCCGGCAGGGCACCACAGGACCGCTGTTCCTCGGCGCCGACACCCACGCCCTGTCGGAACCCGCCCGGGTCACCGCCCTCGAGGTGTTCGCCGCCAACGAGGTGACGGTGCTGATCGACGAGCACGACGGCTGGACCCCGACGCCGGCCGTCTCGCACGCGATCCTCGCGTACAACAGGGGCCGTACCGACCATGTCGCGGACGGCGTCGTCGTCACCCCCTCGCACAATCCGCCCGCCGACGGCGGCTTCAAGTACAACCCGCCCAGCGGCGGGCCGGCCGCCTCCGACGCCACCGGCTGGATCCAGGACCGGGCCAACGAGCTGATCGCCGACGGCCTCAAGGGCGTGCGCCGCATCCCGTACGCCCGCGCGCTCGCCGCCGACACCACGGGCCGCTACGACTTCCTCGGCCGTTACGTCGACGACCTGCCGGCAGTGCTCGACCTGGAGACCGTACGGCGCGAGGGCGTACGGATCGGCGCGGACCCGCTCGGCGGCGCGTCCGTCGCGTACTGGGGCCGGATCGCCGAATGGCACGGCCTCGACCTGACGGTGGTCAATCCGGTCGCCGACCCCACCTGGCGCTTCATGACGCTGGACTGGGACGGGAAGATCCGGATGGACTGCTCGTCGCCGTACGCGATGGCGTCGCTGATCGCCCGCAAGGACGAGTACCGCATCGCCACCGGCAATGACGCGGACGCCGACCGGCACGGCATCGTCACGCCCGACGGCGGCCTGATGAACCCCAACCACTACCTGGCCGTCGCCATCTCCTACCTGTCGCGGCACCGCGAGCAGTGGGCGCCGGACCTGGCGATCGGCAAGACCCTGGTGTCGTCGTCGATGATCGACAAGGTGGTGGCGGACCTCGGCCGTCCGCTGACCGAAGTGCCGGTCGGCTTCAAGTGGTTCGTGGACGGACTGCTCGGCGGCACCCTGGCCTTCGGCGGCGAGGAGTCGGCGGGAGCGTCCTTCCTGCGCCGCGACGGCGCGGCGTGGACCACCGACAAGGACGGCATCCTGCTGGCCCTGCTGGCCGCCGAGATCACCGCAGTCACCGGCCGCACCCCCTCCGAGCACTACGCGGACCTCACCGCGAAGTTCGGCGCCCCCTCCTACGCCCGGATCGACGCGCCCGCGACCCCCGAGGAGAAGGCCGTCCTCGCCAAGCTGTCGCCCAAGCAGGTGCCCGCGGCCGACCTGGCGGGGGAGCGGGTCACCTCCGTGCTCACCGAGGCGCCCGGCAACGGGGCCGCGCTCGGCGGCATCAAGGTCAGCACCGAGAACGCCTGGTTCGCGGCGCGGCCGTCCGGCACCGAGGACGTCTACAAGATCTACGCCGAGTCCTTCCTCGGCGACGACCACCTGGCCCGGGTCCAGGAGGAGGCCCGGGACATCGTCTCGCAGGCGCTGTCGGACTGACACTCCGTACACCCGGTGCGGGAGGGCGTCTCGCGGGCGCCCTCCCGCACCGGCTCAGGCCAGTTGGGCGGCCTGCAGCCCGGAGTAGGCGCCACCGCTGCGGATCAGTTCGGCGTGCGAACCGATCTCGACGATCCGCCCCTCGTCCATGACGACGATGCGGTCCGCGCCCCGGATCGTGGACAGCCGGTGCGCCACCACGAAGACCGTACGGCCGCGCACCAGCCGGGTCAGCGCCTGCTGCACCAGCGCCTCGGAGCGCGAGTCGAGCGCCGAGGTCGCCTCGTCCAGGATCAGCACCCGCGGGTCGCGGATCAGCGCCCGGGCGATCGCCAGCCGCTGCTTCTGACCGCCCGACAGCCGGGCGCCCCGCTCACCGACGACGGTGTCCAGGCCCTGCGGCATCCGGTCGATGAACTCCAGCGCGTTGGCGTCCCGCAGCGCCGCCCGTACCGTCTCCTCCGGCACATCGGTCATGCCGTAGGTGACATTGTCACGGACACTGCCCTCGAACAGGATCGAGTCCTGCGGCACCACCGACAGCCAGTTGCGGTAGTCGCGCAGGTCCATGGTCTCCATGTCGACCCCGTCGAGCAGGATCCGCCCGCGCGTCGGCCGCAGGAAGCCGATCACCAGATTGAGCACCGTGGACTTGCCCGCGCCCGAACCGCCGACGAGCGCGATCGTCTCGCCGGGCCGTACGTCCAGGTCGAAGTCGGCCAGCGAGGCCCGGTCGGTCTCGGGGTAGGTGTGGCCCACCCCGCGGAATTCGAACCGGCCCACCACGCCCTCGACCGGCGCCTTGCCGTCGTTCTGTTCCAGGTCCGGCGCCTGGAGCACCTCGCCGATCGAGCGGACCGACTCCAGGCCCTTGCCGATCTGCGGGGTGAGGGTGAGCAGGGTGGTGACGGAGGTGGTGAGGCTGGAGAAGTACGCGCTGAGCATCACCACGGTGCCGGGCGTCACATTGAGCCAGCCGTAGTACGCGATCAGCGCCGAACCCGACAGGCACGCCACCCCGATCGCGTTGAGCAGGATCCAGGCCAGCGAGCCGAACCAGCCGTTGAGCCGGTCGAGCCGCAGCCCCGCGTGCAGCACCTCGCCGAGCGTGCGGTCCACCCGGTTGAGCGCGGTGTCCTCCAGGCCGTGCGCGCGGGTGATCGGGATCAGCGTCGTCATCTCGCTGACCCGTGAGGACAGTTGTTCGACCTGCTGGCGGAAGGACTCGTTGTGGTCGCGCAGCCGGCGCCGCAGCCGTACCACCAGGGTCGCGGACGCCGGCACGATGACCAGGAACACCGGCAGGAAGGCCGGCGCCTGGATCCCGATCACGACCAGGCCGCCGGTCAGCGTGGCGATGGCCGCCAGACCGTTGTCGGCGGTCTGCTGGGCCGCCGTCTCGATCGTCTCGACGTCCCTGATCACCTTGGCCTGGAGCACCCCGGCGCTGACCCGGGAGTGGTAGCCGATGGACAGCTGCTGCATCCGGTGGCACAGCGCGGTGCGCAGCCGGGTGCCGGTCCTGCGGATCGAGCCCTGCATATTGCGGACGTACGCCAGGTGCAGCGGCAGATTGAGGCTGAGCATCACCAGCAGGATCGCGGAATTCCACCACAGCACGGATATCGGGCGGTGCTGCACGACGACGTCGACCACATTGGCCGTGATGAGCGGCAGCAGCCAGACCGGGGTGTGCTTGCCGAAGAAGGCCGCCACGGCGAACCCGACCCGGCGACGGTCGGGTTCGAAGAGGTAGAGGAGGGTACGGACGGGGTGCTCGCCGCGGTAGCGGTGGCTGAGCGTGCCTTGCGGCAGCGCCATTGAAGGCTCCTCGAATCACGTCTTCGCGGTACAGGCGCACGCATGCGCATCATCGCCCATGCGTGCGCATACACCTTATGGCCGCTACATGACCACGACCGAACGCAATACGTCGCCCTCGCTCATCCGCGCGAACGCCGCCTCCACCTCGTCCAGCGCGATGGTCTCGGTGACGAAGGCGCCCAGGTCGAGCCGTCCTTGCAGGTGCAGGTCGATCAGCATCGGGAAGTCCCGGGACGGCAGACAGTCCCCGTACCAGGACGACTTGAGGGACCCGCCGCGGCCGAACACGTCCAGCAGCGGCAGCTCCAGCGTCATCTCCGGGCTCGGCACCCCCACCAGCACCACGGTCCCGGCCAGATCGCGGGCGTAGAACGCCTGCTTGTACGTCTCCGGGCGGCCGACCGCCTCGATCACCACATCGGCGCCGTGCCCGCCGGTCAGTTCGCGGATCGCCTCCACCGGGTCCCGGTCCCGGGAGTTGACGGTGTGAGTGGCGCCCATCGCCGACGCGGTGGCGAGCTTGCGGTCGTCGATGTCGACGGCGATGATCCGCGCCGCGCCGGCCAGACGCGACCCGACGACCGCCGCGTCACCGACCCCGCCGCAGCCGATCACCGCGACCGAATCGCCGCGGCCCACACCGCCGGTGTTGATCGCCGCGCCGATGCCCGCCATCACCCCGCAGCCGAGCAGCCCGGCCACCGACGCCGACACCGACGGGTCGACCTTGGTGCACTGCCCGGCGGCCACCAGCGTCTTCTCGGCGAAGGCACCGATGCCCAGCGCCGGCGACAGCTCCGTACCGTCCTTCAGCGTCATCTTCTGCGTCGCATTGTGCGTGTCGAAGCAGTACCAGGGACGCCCGCGCAGACACGCCCGGCAGCGGCCGCACACCGCACGCCAGTTGAGGATCACGAAGTCGCCCGGCGCGACCTCGGTGACGTCCGGGCCGACGGCCTCCACCACGCCGGCCGCCTCGTGCCCGAGGAGGAAGGGGAAGTCGTCGTTGATGGCGCCCTCGCGGTAGTGCAGATCGGTGTGGCAGACCCCGCACGCCTGCACCCGCACCACGGCCTCGCCCGGCCCCGGGTCCGGTACCACCACCGTGTCCACCCGTACCGGCGCGCCCTTGCCCGGTGCGATCACCGCGCGGACTTCCTGTGCCATGTCCCGGTCCTTCCCTTCGCCGGCTGCCCGGCGTTCGGCCGCTGTTCGCTGCCGACGATAGGTGCCGCCACCCCGTACGGGGCAAGTACCCGTCACGGCGCACATGGGTGGACCGGCCCCGGGCATACGTCACTGCGGGCCACCGGCCGCCTACCGCCTGACGCTTCGAGGGGCAGCATTGACGATGGATGAGACCGCGGTCCGCGGCGCCGGACCGGCGCGGCCACGACGGTTCGCCAAGACGCTCGCCACATTCCGGGCGCTGCGCGCGCTCGGCCGCGCCATCGGCGCCGCCTGGGAAGAGGACGCCACCGAGCGCGCGGCGGCGCTCACCTACTACGCCGTCCTCGCGCTCTTCCCCGCCCTGCTGGTCACCGTGTCGGTGCTCGGCCTCACCGGCGGCGCGTCCGACGGCGACCTCGCCGCGGAGATCACCGCGCTCATGCCGACCGCGTCCCGCCCGGTCGTCGCCTCCGCCCTCCAGGACATGGCCGACGACAAGTCGGCGACCCTCTCCCTGGTGGTGATCGGGAGCGCGGGCGCCGTCTGGTCGGCGTGCAGCTACTCCAGCGTCTTCCGGCGCGCCCTGCACGCGATGCACCGGGCGACCGACCACCGCCCCGCCTGGCGCACCGCGCCGCGCATCGTGTTCACCTCGGTCACCCTGCTGGCACTGCTGGTGGCCAGCGCCACCAGCCTGGTCGTCAGCGGGGAGATCGCCCACCGGGTCGGCACGCTGCTGCACATGAGCACGCCCGTGGTCGCGGCCTGGCGGGTGCTGCGCTGGCCGCTGATGCTGATACTGGTCGCCGTCCTGGTGCTGGTGCTCTTCCGCTCCGGGCCCCGCGGCACCCGGGGCTTGCGGGCGATGGCCCCGGGCGGCGCCGTCGCCGTCGTACTGTGGCTGCTCAGCTCGGCGGGATTCGCCGCCTGGACCGCGCGGGCCGGCACGTACAACCGGCTGTACGGGCCGTTGGCCGGCACCGTCGTCTTCCTGGTGTGGCTGTGGTTCTCCAACCTCGCCCTGCTCATCGGCGCCCACTTCAACGCGCAGCGGGCGATCGACGTCAGGCGGGCGGCGGAGCGTACCGACGAGCCGTCACCGGCGGCGCCGGAGCCCGGGGCGGCGAAGGCACTGGTCCCCGGGCCGTCGCGGGCTCAGCCGCGGCCGGGCCGGAAACGGCGGTAGAGCAGGGCGCCGCCCAGCAGCATGGCCGCGCTGCCGCCCGCCGCGTACGGCAGGCCGTCGGCGCCGGTGTGCGCCAGCGTCGGCGCGGAGGTGTCCCGGACCGGGTTCGGCGGGGCCGGGACCGGGGTGTGGGCCGGCGGGGCGGGCGTCGGATCGGTCGTCGGCGCCGGTGGGGTGCTGCCGTTCGTGGCGGTGTTGCCGCTCGCCGCGTTGCCGATCCCGACCACGTTCACGCTGTTGCCCGAGATGTTGACCGGCACGTCGATGGGCAGTTGGATGCTGTTGCCGGACAGCAGCCCCGGCGAATTGCGGCTGCTGCCCGCCGCGTGGGCGCCGCCGCCCGAGGTGGAGTCCGAGCCGGCCCTGGTGGTCGCGCCGGCCGCCCGCTCGTCGGCCGGCGCGCCCGCGTGCCGGCCCGGCCGGGCACCGGGGGAGGAGTGCCCGGCCGCGGGGGCCGACGCGTTGCTGCAGGAGTTGCCCAGGGCGGGATTCAGCAGACCGATCACATTGATCGTATTGCCGCAGACATTCACCGGAATGTCGATCGGCACCTGCACCGAATTGCCCGACAGGACACCGGGTGAACCGGCGGTGTCGCCCTCGGCCGCCGAATCGGCCTGGGCGTACCCGGCACCCGCCGCCAGCAGACCGCCGGCGACCATGGCGGTGACAAGTCCCTTCTGGGCAACCCTGTTCATACGCTTTCCTGCCTTCCGGAAATCCTCGCGGGCGTCCTGCCCGCACCGGGGACAACGCGTGCAGGGCCAATCAGGTCATGGCCAGCCGATGAATCACCCCAACGAGTGACCGTGCTCTGTACCCGCGCCTGACGGGCGGATATGGCGTCCGGCCAGGGGGTTTGCCGGATATCGCGGCAATCGGATGCGCAATACCTATGAAATTCCCATGAGCCGCGCGGTCGTCGGAAACGCCGACGGCGGCGGCACCGTGAGGTGCCGCCGCCGTTCTTCCGACGTGTTCCGTGCTGTGGCCAACCGGATCAGGCGGCCGACGCCTTGAGGGTGTCGCGTTCCATGTGCACGCGGGCGGCGGTCAGCGCCGCCGCGATCTCACGGGTGCCGGTCGAGACGCACAGGGTGTACGCCGTGTCCTGGAGCTGCTGCCGGATACGCGGGTCGACGGACTCCGCCGTCTCCGCCGCCGCGGTCAGGGTTTCGTAGCGATCCACCAGGTTCCGCAGAACAGTCGGGTGGGCCATCAGCATCGTCGTACTCCTCGATGTCGGCGAAGTCGGGACGCGCCTGCCCGGTTCTCGCTGCTTCATGTGTCGGAAGCGACGGAAATCTCACGACCGGGCCGCACCCACGTCGTATCGCTTCATTGCGCATGGCCCCGGTAGGGGTCGAGGGGTGCGAAGTGTTAATGCTTTTACCGTACATGACAGTCATGGCCCCAATGGGCGCCGGGGAACGTGACGTTCGACTCGTCCGGGCCGACGTGCCGTCAGGAGACGGCGACGGCACGTCGGTTCGGGGCCGGTCGGGTACGGCCGCGGGCGGACTAGTCGATGCCGCGCAGGATGTGGGTCTCCGACAGGTCGTCCTCGTAACCGGCGAGACGGATCGGGGCGCACCTCGACCAGGTGTCCAGGGGGCGTTCCTCGGCCAGCAGTGAGGCGCCGTCGCCGCCCCGTTCGACTGCCGACTCCTTGAGCTTGAGCTTCTCAGGTGACACCGCGCACTCCTTTGCGTCGCGTGGACCGGCGACACCCGACGCGGCCGTCCGACTGCGCCTGGCGCCCGGTGGGATGTCCTTCGGGCGGTGCGGACGCGGTGGCGCCTCGGGCCCCCGGCGCCCGGGGGCTAGGGGGAGGACCGGAGCGCGGCCGAGGTGGGCGACTCGTTCCGGGACGGGTTCCTGGGGTTCGGTACTTCCCCGGGAACCGGTTCGTCCCGCACAGCGTAAGCCTGCCACCCAACCGTCACCAGCCGGTTTCCGGGACGCTACGCCCTGTGTCGATTCTTCGGCATCGGTATGAAATCCGGCCTGGCCGCGGTATCCGGCGGCACGGTTGTTACCGTTCCTCGTGCTCAACAGCGAAGACGAACGGGACCGGGGGGCTGCGCCATCCGGGGCACTCGCGCCCGAAAAGCCCGAAAAGCCCGAAGGGACCGAAAAGTCCGGGAAGTCGGCGGCGGCCGCCGCCGCGCGCGACCGGTCGGCGACGCCGCTCGCCAAGCCCCGCCGCCGGCTGCTCGCCGACATCAGCCCGCTGCGCGAGCACCCCGACTTCCGCCGGCTCTGGTTCGGCAACACGATCTCGTACATCGGCCAGCAGATGACCGCCATGGCCGTCTCGCTCCAGGTCTACGCGATCACCGGCTCCAGCTTCTACGTCGGCCTGGTCGGCCTCTGCTCGCTCGTCCCGCTGATCGTCTTCGGCCTGTACGGCGGTGCCGTCGCCGACGCGGTCGATCGGCGCAGGCTCGGCCTGGTCACCGCCACCGGCGCCACCGTCTGCTCCGCCGTCCTCGCCGCGGCGGCCATCGGGCACCTGAAGTACGTCGGACTGCTCTACGCCGTCGTCGCGCTCCAGGCGGTCTGCTTCGCGATGAACTCGCCCGCCCGCTCCTCGATGATCCCGCGGCTGCTGCCGCCCGAGCGGCTGCCGGCCGCCAACGCGCTCGCCTCGCTGGCCGGCGGCGTCGGCCAGATGGCCGGGCCCATGCTCGGCGCCGTGCTGGTCGGCGCGTGGGGCTACCAGGCCGCGTATCTCGTGGACGTCGCCGCCTTCACCGCCTCCCTCTACGCGATGTGGCGGCTGCCGGCGATGCTGCCCGGCGAGGGCGACGGGGCGGTGCGCCGCCGGCCCTCCGTCATGGAGGGGCTGCGCTATCTGGCCTCCCGGCCCAATCTGCGCACCACCTTCGTCTCCGACCTCGCCGCCATGGTGCTCGCGCAGCCGCGCGTGCTCTTCCCGGCGGTCGCCGGGCTCTGGTACGGCGGAGACACCCGCACTGTCGGGCTGCTCGCCGCCGCGCCCGCCGTCGGCGCCCTGCTCGGCAGCGTCTTCTCCGGCTGGCTCGGCCGCGTCCACCGGCAGGGGTTCGCCGTTCTGCTCGCCGTCGGCTCCTGGGGCGCCGCCGTCGCCGTCTTCGGCCTCACCCGCAACCTCTGGCTCGGCCTGCTCTTCCTCGCTTTCGCGGGGTGCGCCGACACCGTTTCCATGGTGTTCCGCAACACCATGCTTCAGTCGGCGGCGCCGGACGACATGCGGGGACGCCTGCAAGGCGTCTTTCTCGTCGTCGTGGTCGGCGGGCCCCGCCTCGGCGACTTTCTCGCCGGCTCGGCCTCGGATCTCTTCTCTCCGAGGGCCGCGGTGATCGGTGGCGGGCTCGCCTGTATCGCCGCCATCACTCTGATCGGCCTCTTCCAACGCAGCTTCCCCCGCTACGACTCCCGCCACCCCATCGCCTAGCCCTCCGCGCGCCGGCGCCCCCTGCGGGGCCCTTTCCGCCTGACGGCGAGCGAGGTCTTCGGGGGCGCGGCCCCGGTGCGCTTCCCCTGCGGGGGGGGGCGGTGTGTGATCCCCTGCCCCTTGGGTGCCTGAGGTCTCCTGCGGAGTGCGGTGAGTCAGGTCTTTTAAGAGGCGCGGGGAACTGCGCGACCAGCCCCCACCGGCCCGGTGGTCGCAAAAACAACAGCGTCTGCCCCACTGGGGGCGGTCTTTCACCCGCAGCCCCGCGCGGTCCCCCAACCTTCGGCCGGGGGTGCCCCCAGCGCGCAGTTCCCCGCGCCCCTAAAAGACATCAGGCACCGCACTCCGCAGGAGGGGCACCCTCCTCCGTGGGGGGCCGGGGGCGCCCCGGGGACTAGACGGTGCCGTCGAGGTAGACCCAGGCGCCGTCCTCACGGCAGAAACGGCTCAGCTCGTACTGTTCACCGACGTGCCCTCCGGCACGGAAAAAAGCCCGGAATTCGACGGTCCCCTCGGAGTGAAAAGCGTTGCCACCGGTGGTGGAGAGGACATCGAGTCGGGTCCAGCGCACCCCGCGGTCGAGCGACACCTCGGCCGGCCGCGTCCGCGAGTGCCAGCTCCGAAGGAGATAAGCGGTGTCGCCCACCGCGAAGGCGCTGTAGCGCGACCGCATGAGCGCCTCCGCGGTCGCCGCCGCCTTCACCCCCCGGTGCACCGCACCACAGCACTCGTCGTACGTCGCGTCCCGCCCGCAAGGGCACCCTTTCGCCATGCCACGATTGTGGCGCCATTCGCGGGAGTCGCGTGAATCGAGGGTTTTGCCCGCCGCGCAGCGGAAAAGGGATCGGCGTGGCGCCCGGCAGCGCGCGCCACCCCCTCCGAAAGGAATACCCCCGTGAGCACGGCGCAAGACGACTCGGCCAAGGTCGCGGTCACGTTCGACGGCAGCGCGAAGGAGGACGCGAGGATCGTCCTCGACGTGCTGAGCACCAGCTTCGCCTCGGACCGCGAACCCGACGACACCCCGCAGGATTCACCGGACGGGCGGCCGATGATCTGGAGCGCGACCTTCGACGTGTCCCGCACCCTCGGGGTGCCGGGGCCGACCCGGCTGGGGGAGCCGGTGACGCTGACCGCCCAGGGCGGCTACCGCGCGGTGGACCGGCTGCGGGAGAGCCTGGCGGAGGCGTTCACCGTACGGGTGACCGGCTCCGCGGCGGGCGACCAGGAGCAGGAGACCCGCTTCCGGCTGGAGAACCAGGGCCAGGTCTGACGAAGGCCGACGGTCAGCCGGCGCCGTGCGCCGCCCGTACGGTCTCCAGCGTGTCGGCCTCGGCCGCCGTCTTGTCCTCGCGGTAGCGGACGACGCGGGCGAAGCGCAGGGTGACGCCCGCCGGGTAGCGGGTGGAGGTCTGGAGGCCGTCGTAGGCGATCTCCACGACGAGTTCGGGCCGCACGGCGACCACGTACCCGTCGGTGGGGCCGGTGGCCAGCGCGAGCAGCCGCTCGGTCTGCCAGTCGAGCAGCGCGTCCGTCAGGCCCTTGAAGGTCTTGCCGAGCATGGCGAAGCCGTCGCCGTCGCGCGCGCCCAGATGGAGGTTGGAGAGCTTGCCGGTGCGCCGGCCGTGCCCCCACTCGGCGGCCAGCACCACCAGATCGAGGGTGTGCACGGGCTTGACCTTGATCCAGGACGCGCCGCGCCGCCCGGCCGCGTACGCGCTGTCGGCCGACTTCACCACCACACCCTCGTGCCCGCGCGCGAGCGTGGCCCGCCAGAAGTCCTCGGCGGCCCGCAGCTGTGCCTCGTCGGCCGGGTCGGTGACGACAGCGCGCCGTACGCGCAGCTCCTCGGGGAGCAGCCCGGCCAGCACGGTGTGCCGTTCCTCGTAGGCGAGGTCGAGCAGGTCGCGGTCGCCGACGGCGAGCACGTCGAAGAAGACCACGGAGACGGGCAGCGCCTCGGCGGCGGCCGACACGTCGACGCGGGAGCCCACCCGGCCCGCGGTCTCCTGGAACGGGCGGGGCCGCCCGTCCGCGCCGAGCGCCAGCACCTCGCCGTCCAGGATGAAACGGTCGGCGTCCAGCGCGAGCGCGGCGTGTACGACCTCGGGCAGCCGGTCGGTGATGTCGTCCAGGGTGCGGGTGTGGATCCGTACCGATCCGCCGTCGCGGTGCACCTGGACGCGGATGCCGTCGATCTTCTCCTCGATCGCGCACGGGCCCGCCTTGGCGATCGCCTCCGCGACGGACTTGGCGGACGAGGCGAGCATCGGCAGCAGCGGGCGCCCGACGCCGAGCGTGAACTCCGGCAGCGCGTCGGGGCCGCGCGCCAGTAGCGCCCGCGCCACCGGTTCGAGGGCGCCCGCGAGCATCACCGCGCGCCGTACGTCCGCGGGCGGCGCCTGGGTGGCGGCGGCCAGCCCCTCGGCCGCCGCGGCGTCGAGTGCGCCCTGCCGCACCTCGCCGGTGAGCAGCCCGACCAGGAACTCCTGCTCGCGCTCGGTGGCCGCGCCGAGCAGCGCCTGGAGCAGCTCGCGCCGGCGGTTCTGGGAACCGGCGCCCGCGACCGCGCCCACGGCGGTCAGCGCCTCGTCCACCGCCCGTACCGTCAGCGACGCCTGCGCGGCGGGCGCCGCGCGGTCCTTGAGCGCCGCCCAGCCGACACCGAGCCGCCCCTGCGGCAGCCGGCCGGCCAGGTAGGCGATGGCAACCGGCACGTCGTCCGGCTCCATGGCGCGGAAGAACTCCGCGAGCAGCGCCGTCTTGCGGGTCCGCGCGGATGTGTGCGCGACCTCGTACGAGACACGGGCGACCTCGGCGAACAGCATGCTCCCCATCCTGCGGCGAACCGCGCCCGAACGCGCGGGGTGTGCGATCTCGCCCCCGACGCAATAGAACACACGTACGACAACCGCGGTACGCTCGACGTATGTCCCATCCGTCCCATCAGCAGCCGTCCATCTTCGGCGGCGGCGCGCCCGGCCTCGGCGACCTCGACGGGATGCGCCGCACCCGGCTGGGCGACGGCGCCTGGATCGACACGCTCCCGGGCTGGCTGACCGGCGCGGACGAGCTGTACGAGGAGCTGGCCGCGCGCGTCCCCTGGCGCGAGGAGCACCGCCGTATGTACGACAACGTGGTCGCGGTGCCCCGGCTCCTCGCCCACTACCGCCAGGGCGAACCGCTGCCCGCCGATGTGCTCACCGAGGCCAGGGCGCGGCTCAGCGCGCATTACGCGGCAGAGCTCGGCGAGCCCTTCGTCAGCGCCGGGCTGTGCTTCTACCGCGACGGCCGCGACAGCGTGGCCTGGCACGGCGACCGGTTCGGGCGCGGCGGCACCCACGACACGATGGTCGCCATCGTCTCGCTCGGCGCGCCGCGCCCGCTTCTGCTCAGGCCGCGCGGTGGCGGAGGGCCCGGCACTACCGTCCGCCAACTCCTGGGGCACGGCGACCTGATCGTGATGGGCGGCTCCTGCCAGCGCACCTGGGACCACGCGGTGCCGAAGACGCGCGGCGCGGTGGGCGGCCGGATCAGCGTCCAGTTCCGGCCGCGCGGGGTGGCGTGAGCCGGATGCGCCGTACGGGGGCCGCCGTCGTACGGCAGGCGGGCGCGGCGCGCTGACCTGCGGCGGGTTTGCGCCGTTTCCGCCCGGCAAGGCGCAGGATGGCCGGGCGGCGGCGAAAGGGACGGGCGGACGATGGCGCAGCGCGAGCGATACGACGACGGCGCCGCCCCCGACGGTGACGGCGGCGGCTCCCCGCGCCCGGCCGGGACCGGGCGGAACGAGACCCCGGAGGAGCGCGCCGACCGCCGCTGGGGCGATCTGCTCCAGGAACTGCGGGTCGCCCAGACCGGCGTGCAGATCCTCTTCGGATTCCTGCTGACCGTGGTGTTCCAGAACCGCTTCACCGACCTGTCCGACACCGACCGGCACATCTACGTCGTGACCGTCGTGCTCGGCGCCGCGACGACCGGCGCGCTGATCGGCCCGGTCTCGATGCACCGGCTGCTCACCGGCCGGCGGCTCAAGCCGGAGACGGTGATCTGGGCGTCCCGGCTGACCGTGCTCGGTCTGGTGCTGCTGCTGTGCACGATGGCGTCCTCGCTGCTGCTCGTGCTGCGGGTGGCGGTCGTCGACGGCGCGGCCGCCTGGCTGGTGGCCGGCATGGTCGTATGGTTCGCGCTGTGCTGGTTCGTGCTGCCGATGTGGGCCAGGCACCGCAGCGGACCGGAGGACCGCGTCTGACCCGCGGCGACGTGACGGACCGCGCTCGGCGATGATTCGGCGGCCCGGTGGGCGGGGGAGACCCGTTCACCGGGCCGCGGTGTGCGCGAGGTGGGGCGGGTGGTGCGGGAGAGACGGCCGAAACTTGGTGTGGACATGACTATTTCATGGGGCTACGGTGGCCGTTTGGTCTAGACCTGAACGCCGACGGTCTCGTGCCGCGCGGACAGGTTCCGGCCGCACCTCACCCGCGGACCCCCGTGGGACTCCCCCCACCGTCACCAGGAGTACGCCATGCGCAAGAAGATCAGCGCGGCAGTGATCGGGCTCGGCGTCGCCGGCTCCTTCGTGCTCGCCACCGGAAGCGCCAGCAGCCACGGCTACATCAGCACACCGCCCAGCAGGCAGGCGCTGTGCGCCGCCGGCACCGTCACCAACTGCGGCGGCATCCAGTACGAGCCGCAGAGCGTCGAGGGCCCCAAGGGCTTCCCGGCCGCCGGGCCCGCCGACGGCACGATCTGCAGCGGCGGCAACAGCCGCTTCGCCCAGCTCGACGACCCGCGCGGCGGCGGCTGGCCCGCCACGCACCTGACCGGTGGTCAGAGCTACACCTTCACCTGGAAGTTGACCGCACAGCACTCCACCACCGACTTCTCCTACTACCTCACCAAGAACGGCTACGACCCGACCAAGCCGCTCACCCGCTCCGAGCTGAACACCACGCCCTTCCTGAAGATCCCGTACAACGGCGCCCAGCCGCCCGCCACGGTCACCCACCAGGGCACCATCCCCACCGGGCGGACCGGGAAGCAGCTCATCGTCGGGGTCTGGACCATCGCCGACACCGGCAACGCCTTCTACGCCTGCGCCGACGTGCAGTTCTGACGGTGCGTCCGCCGCCGCACGCTGACGGCGCGTCACCGTAACGCCCGGCGTGGGCGGCCGGGCCCGCGCCGCCGTGTACGGCAGTGTCGTGACCGTAACCGGGACACGACGGCGGAGGCGGCAGCGGGATGCAGAGGCTACGGGGACGACAGCGGGCGTGGGGCTCCGACGTGCGGCGGCGCGGTGGGGCGGCGCTCGCCGTCACGGTACTGACGGCGGCGGCGCTCACGGGCACGGTCGCGGACACGGCGACGGCCGCGCCCGGCGCCGGCCCGGCGGCCGGGCCCGACAGAACCGGCTGGCACAGCAGCCGCGCCGCCGGGCCCGAGCGGGACGAGGACCTCCGGGCCGTGGCGGCCCTCGGTTCCCGCGACGCCTGGTCGGTCGGCTACCGTGAGCAGCCTTCCGGCACCGATGTGCCCGTGGCCGAGCACTTCGACGGCGCCGTCTGGCGCGCCACCGCCGTCCCCGCGCACCGGCCGCCCGGCACCGCCGAGCCGACCGGCCAGCTGACGTCGGTGCTGCCGCTGTCCGCCCGCGACGTCTGGGCGGTCGGCAGCTGGAACGACGCGGCCGCCTTCCAGGACCGCTCCCTCGCGGAACACTTCGACGGCCGCCGCTGGCGCGAGGTCCCGCTGCCCGCAGAGGCCGCCGACCGGTCGGCGTACCCGACGGCACTCGCGGGCAGCCGGGCGGACGACCTCTGGGCGGTCGGCGGCACCGCGCAGGACCGGATCAGCGCGCCGCGCCCGCTGGCGTACCACTGGAACGGCAGCGCCTGGTCGGCGGTGGACACGCCGGACACCGGCGGCGACGCGCTGCTGCTCGGTGCCGCGGCCGACCGCAGGGGCGGTGTCTGGGCGGTCGGCGTCGGCTACGACGCGAAGGGCGAGGGCCACCCGCTCACCGAGCACTGGGACGGCACGGCCTGGCGGATCGTACCCGCACCGCACACCACGGGACGCGGCGAGACACTGGAGAGCGTCGCCGTACTCGGCCCCGACGAGGTCTGGGCGGTCGGCGCGACCGCCACCCCGGACGGGGTCGTCGGCCCGCTGGCCCTGCACTGGGACGGCCGTACGTGGCGGGCCGCAGCCGTTCCCGACGTGCGCGCGGACCTGCACTCGGTCACCGCCTACGGCCGGGACGGCCTGCTCGTCGTCGGCGAGCAACAGGGCGCCGCCACACCGGCGTTCACCATGCGCTGGGACGGCGCCGCCTGGCACACGGAACCCGCCGCGACCGACCCCGCGGGCCGGGGCGCCTCGCTCTTCTCCGTCGCCGCCGTCCCCGGCACCCGGACCGCCTGGTCCGTCGGCTCTACGCTCCCGCAGTTCGACCCGCCCTGGCGCCCCATCGTCCAGGAG
Organism: Actinacidiphila alni; assembly: GCF_900112845.1. Taxonomy (GTDB): domain Bacteria; phylum Actinomycetota; class Actinomycetes; order Streptomycetales; family Streptomycetaceae; genus Actinacidiphila; species Actinacidiphila alni. Next base: position 52,782 of record NZ_FONG01000004.1, on the reverse strand, counting down.
TACGCGGGGCCTCCGGCCAACTGACCGGCGTACGAGGGGCCGTGGCGCTACGGCGGCCGGGCCCGGGATTCACTCCGGCTGGGTCGCCAATCAACTGGCTTGCGCATGGGCAGAGTTGACGCGGTGGTGTCGTCCGAATTCCGGTCCGGCCACCGCGGGGCGGGCTACGGCTCGGCGCGGGACGGGTCCGCGGTGGACGCCGTAGCGGCCGCGGTGGCCGACACCTGCCGGAGCCGGGCCTCGTCGCCCGGGGCGGCCGTCATGATGACAACCTTCAGTTCGGTGTCGCCTTCGGTGAGGACGTCGCAGTTGACGGTGAGCGGGCCCGCGGCCGGGTGGTGGACGGTCTTGTCGTCCTCGCGGTGGGCGGCGACCGTGCCCGCCGCCCACGGGGCGGCGAAGTGCGCGTTGCCCGCGGCCAGTTCGTCGATCAGGGCGGACAGCCGCGGGTCGCGCGGGAAGCGGCCGGTGGCACGGCGCAGATCGGAGACCACGGCGGCGTCGACGGCGCCCGGGTCGGACTCCGTGACCGGCCAGCGCGCCAGACGCGGCGAGGCGGCGTCGACCGGGAAACGGTCACGGGCGAAATTGCGCAGGCCGGACGGCACGGCCGAGGGATCACCGAGCAGACCGGCCCAGCAGGGGTTCCAGCGGATCAGCCGCCAGTCCGCCGCGAAGACGGCGACCGCGGCGTCCCCGAGCCTGTCCAGCACGCGCCGCACCCCGGGCGGGATCGTGTCGCCGACGGCGCCGTCGCCGGGCGGAAGGAGCCGGGCCAGCCGGTACAGATGGTCCCGCTCGGCGGGCGAGAGCTGGAGGGCGCGGGCCAGGGAGGCCACGACCGGCGCCGAGGGCGCGGTCGCCCGCCCCTGTTCGAGCCGGACGACGTAGTCGACCGACACACCGGCGAGGTCCGCCAGCTCCTCACGGCGCAGCCCGGTCGCCCGGCGCGCGGGACCCACCGGCAGCGCGGCGGCGGACGGCGGCAGCCGGTCCCGCCAGGTGCGGAGGGTCGCCCCGAGACCGGTGCCGGACGCAGTGCTCATGCCCCCATCCTCGCGCACGGACGCCCGGCGGCGCCGCCCGTGAAGGTGGTACGGCCGGTCCTACCGTCGAAGCGTCCCTGGCCGCGGCCCCGCGCCGGACGAACACTGACCGCATGGCAATCATCTTCATCACCGGAGCGAACAAGGGCCTCGGCCGCGAGGCCGCCCGCCGGCTCACCGGACTCGGCCACACCGTCCTGGTCGGTGCGCGCGACCCCGAGCGCGGCCGGGAGGCCGCCGCCGCGGTCGGCGCCCGCTACGTACCCGTCGACGTGACGGACGACGCGTCCGTGGCCGCGGCGGCGGTGGACGTCGCCGCACGCGAAGGCACGGTCGACGTGCTGATCAACAACGCCGGCATCCACGGCCCGGTCACCGGCCACGACCGTCTGACCGGCGCCGACGCACTCGCGGTCCTGGACGTCAATGTCGCCGGCGTGATCCGTACGACCACGGCCTTCCTGCCGCTGCTGCGCCGCTCGGCCGACCCGGTGATCATCAACGTCAGCAGCGGCATGGGCTCGCTCGACCGCACCCACGACCCCGCCCGGCCCGAGTCCACGGTCGTCGCGCCGCTCTACACCGCGTCCAAGGCGGCCCTGACGATGCTGACCACGCAGTACGCCAAGGCGTTCCCCGGCATCCGCGTCAATGCCGCCGACCCCGGCTACACCGCGACCGACCTCAACGGCCACAGCGGCCCGCAGACCGTCACCGAGGGCACCGACGCGATCGTCGCCCTCGCCACCGAACTGCCCGGCTCCGGCTCCGGCCGCTTCGTCGACCGTACGGGCGAGATCGCCTGGTCGTGACCCGGAAATGGGTTTGGCCGGGCTGTCGCCCGGACGTCATGATGCCGGGATGGGACGCGACTTCGAGGCACTGGTGGCGGAGGCCGACTCCGTGTCGGTCGACGGCTGGGACTTCTCCTGGCTGGACGGACGGGCCACCGAGGAGCGGCCCCCGTGGGGCTATCAGCGGGCGATGGGGGAGCGGCTGGCACGGGCCGGGGCCGCGCTCGACATCCAGACCGGCGGCGGCGAAGTGCTCGCGGGCGTGCCGAAGCTGCCACCGCTGATGGCCGCGACCGAGTCCTGGCCGCCGAACCTCGCCAAGGCCACGGCGCTGCTGCATCCGCGCGGCGCCGTGGTCGTCGCCGACGAGGACGAGCCGCCGCTGCCCTTCGCCGACGCGGCGTTCGACCTCGTGACGAGCCGTCACCCGGTGACGGTGTGGTGGGAGGAGATCGCCCGGGTCCTGCGGCCCGGCGGCACCTACTTCTCCCAACAGGTGGGCCCCGCCAGCGCGTTCGAACTCGTCGAGTTCTTCCTCGGCGAGCAGCCGGACGCGGTGCGGAACGCGCGCCATCCCGACCGGGCGCGAACGGCGGCCGCCGCGGCCGGACTTGATGTGCTCGGCCTGCGGACCGCCGATCTGCGGATGGAATTCCGCGACATCGGCGCGGTTGTCTACTACCTGCGCAAGGTGATCTGGATGGTCCCCGGCTTCACCGTCGAGCCGTACCGCGACCGGCTGCTGGCGATGCATCGACTCATCGAGACCGAGGGGTCGTTCACCGCCACCGTCACGCGCTTCCTGATCGAGGCGCGCAAGGCGGGCTGACCGCCCGGCCGCTACGGCCCGCGCGGCGCGTAGTGCGTGAGGAACATGTCGACGCCGCCGGTCACCACCGGCATCGCCCGCGGCGCTGTCCCCGGCTTCGCCCATGCCTTCACCGTCACCGCGGTCGCTGCCGCGGCGAGCGCCGCGGTGTGCCCGCTGGTCGTTCCGCGCGGCAGGCTGGAGATGTCCGGAGTCCCGCACGCGCACTGAACGGGGAGCGGCCCGGGTGCCCACGGGCCCCGGCCCGTCCGCCGCTTTCCCGATCCGTCTCGCCGCGTGAGCCCCCTGTCCGAGCGGCTGGCGGGTATGTCTTGCGGCGCGCCCCGACGCATCCGCCGCCGGCCCGCACTATCGCCCGCGTGAACTCGCCGGCCGAGCGGCCCGGCCGGTCCGGGTCCCCGCCCGGCCTGCCCTGACCGCTCGTCCGTACGGGCCGCCTACCCGCGCGGCGGGTCCGTGCGGAAGGTGCCGAACGCGCCGTCGTGGTGCACCAGGGGCGCCTCCGCGCCCGGTCCGCCCGCGTCCTCGACCTCGCCGACCACGAGGAAGTGGTCGCCCACGTCGTGGACATGGACGGTCCGTGCGGTCAGCCAGGCCGGCACGCCCGACAGCAGCGGCAGTCCGCCCGTGGACGGCGTCCACGCCACTCCGGCGAACCGGTCAACGCCGCTGCGGGCGAATCCGCGTGCCAGTTCCTCCTGTTCGGAGCCCAGCAGATGCACCGCGAAGCGGTCGGCCGCCCGGACCGTGGCCGCGGTCGACGCCGTCGAGGACAAGTAGAAGGACACCAGGGCCGGTTCGAGCGACGCCGAGGTGAAGGAGGTCGCGGTGAAGCCCGCGGGGCCGGGTACGGTCACCACTGTCACGGCGGTCGCCTGCCGCCGCAGAGTGCGGCGCAGCAGATCGGCGGGACGCACCGGCTCGGCGGCCGAGCCGTCGTACGGCCGACGGTCGGCCGAACGGTCGTGATTCTGGTGGGAGTTGGCGGCGGCGAGCGACGGTGTCGCAGTCATGGCAGGCGGTCCTTCCAATTCTGGCGCCGGCGCTTCGGCCGGTGACGCGGTGAGAAGTCGTACGGGGCGACGGGCGGTGCCCGCGTGGGCCCTGGCCGGGTGCGGGGACCGGCACCCGGCCGGGGCCCGGGCCTCACTCCGGCCGGGGCGGTTCCACCGTGAGGACCGGTGGGAGCGACGGGGACAGGCGGAGGCGTTCGAGCCACTGGACGACCAGCGCGGCGACGCTGCGGTGCTGGATGTCGTTGAGGACGTCATGGCGGCCGTCGGTGACGGTGGCGAGCGTCGCGGCGGGCAGCCGCGAGGCCAGGGCGCGGCCGGTGGCCGGGGCGGAGACCGGGTCGGCGGCCCCGTGCAGGACCAGTGCGGGCAGGGCGGGCCCGGCCGCGAGTGCCGCCTCGGCGGCGTCCGAGAGCGCGGCGGGGATCGGGGAGGAGAGCGCGCCGGGGACGAACAGCGGGTCACCGTCGAGGCGTCCCCGGTGCGTCGGGCACGCCGTCCTGACGGACAGCTCGTCGTCCCAGCCGCCGGCCGCCTCGGGCTGCGGCACCCCCGCGAGCAGCAGCCCGGCGGGCGGTACGGCCGTACGCCCGGCCGCGGCCAGCGCGCGCAGCGCGCCGGTGTCCGATCCGGCGAGCACCAGCGGCTCCGCGGCGCCGACGCCAACCACGTCCACGGCCGCCGCGACCGCCCCTGCGTCCCGGTCCTCCGGCACGTCGAGTACGTGCACCACATACGCGTCGGCCGCCAGGCGGCGTCCGAACCGCTCGTAGACGCCGGGGTGTTCACCCCGACCGGGCAACAGCACAACCGTCCCGCGATGCGCGAGCCCCGCCGCCGGATACCAACTCCCAGGCGTCCCGACCCCGTCCGGCTGCGCCGACACCAGCGAGTGCACGGGATCGCCGGTGATCCCGGCGACGCTCGCGCGCGCGGGATCGCCCGTGGTCTCCGGGGCGCCCGCCGCGACGGCGCTCATCGGGCGCTGCCCGCGGTCGCGACCGCCGCGCCCGCGTCGCGGCGGGCGACCTCGGCGCGGACCAGGGGGAGGAGGTCGCGGCCGTAGCCGATCACGTCGTCCAGCGGGTCGTAGCCGCGGATCAGGAGGGTGGTGACGCCGATGTCCACGTAGTCGAGCAGCGCCTGCGCGACGGTCTCGGGGGTGCCGACCAGGGCGGTCGAATTGCCCGCGGCACCCGTCGCCTTGGCCGTCGGGGTCCACAGTGCGCGGTCGTGCAGCTCGCCCTTGGCCGCGGCGGCGAGCAGCCGCTGGGAGCCGGTGTTCTGCGGCTGGGCGCCGGGTCCGACCGGCAGTGTCGCGCGCCGGCTGCCGACGAAGGAGCCCGCCGCGCCACGGGAGTTGATGGTGTCGAGGATGCGGTGCGCGCGGTCCCACGCCTCCTCCTCCGTACGGCCGAGGATCGGGCGGAAGGAGACGCTGATCCGCGGCGGCTCGGCGCGGCCCGCGGCCTGGGCCGCCGCCCGGACCGACGCGATCTGCTCTGCGGTCTCGGCCAGCGGCTCGCCCCACAGCGCGAAGACATCCGCGTGCTTGCCGCCGACGCGGTACGCGGCGGCCGACGAGCCGCCGAAGTACAACGGGATGCGCGGCTTCGTCACCGGCCGCACCTCGGACAGGAAATCCGCGAAGCGGTAGAAGCGGCCCTCGTGGTCGATCGGCTCCTCGCTGGTCCAGGCGGACTTGAGGATGTCGAGGTACTCGTCGGTGCGCGCGTAACGGTCGTCCTTGCCCAAGTGGTCGCCGTCGCGGCGCTGTTCGGCGTCGTGGCCGCCGGTGATGATGTGCACCGCGGTACGGCCGCCGGAGAACTGGTCGAGCGTGGCGAAGGTCCGCGCGGCGAGCGTCGGTGCGACGAAGCCGGGGCGGTGCGCCACCAGCAGCCCGAGCCGTTCGGTGTGCGCGGCGACATGCGCGGCGACCTGCGTACCGTCCGGGCTGCCGGAACCGTAGCCGATCAGGACGCGGTCGAAGCCCGCCTCCTCGTGGGCACGGGCGAACCGCCGCGTGTAGTCGGGGTCGACGACCGGTCCTGACGGCGGCCGGACCTCGGAGACGTCGCGGGTGCCGATCATGCCGATGAACTCAACGGGCATGGCTGCTGGGGCCTTTCGTGAGAGGAGACGCCTGGAAGAAGATGCGCGGGGAAGAGAAGGGATGAGACGGGGAAGAGCCGTTCAGCGCGCGGGCCGGCCGCGGTCGAGCGCGGCGCGCCCGGTGCCGAGCAGCACGGTGTCGTCCTGCGGGGTGTGGACGCGGGCACAGAGCACGTCCCGCAGATGACGCTGGAGCGGGTTGTCCTGGGTGAGGCCGTTGTTGCCGATCAGCGCGACGGCCTCCTCGACCGAGCTGATCGCCGCCCGGGTGCCGAGCACCTTCGCGCCGCCCGCCTCGGCCGCGGCGACCGGGTCGCCGTCGTCCACGGCGGCGGCCAGCGCCGCTACCAGCCGTTCCGCGCCCGCGAGTCGGACGTCGATCTCGCCGACCGCGCTCTGGAAGCGCGGCAAGGTGGCAAGCGGCGCGCCGAGGGCGCTGGGCACGCGCTCGTGCAGGAAGCCGGTCAGCCACCGCTGGGCAGTGCGCGCCACACCGAGGTAGAGCGCGGTCAGGCCGAGCGAATTCCAGGCGCCGCCGATGACGTCCCGGCCGCCGTCGGCGCCGGGTTCCGCGAGCCCCGCCGTCCGGCCGAGCGGCACCCGTACCGCGTCGAGGAGCACGTCGTCGCTGCGGCTGGCGCGCAGGCCCAGATGGTTCCAGGTGGGCCGCACCTCGATGCCGGGCGTGTCCGCGCGGACCAGGAACGAACCGGTGCGGACCGGCTCCTCGTCGGTGCGGGCCCACACCATCATCCAGCGCAGCGCGACCGCGCCGGTCGAGAAGATCTTGTGCCCGGTCAGCTCCCAGTGGTCGGCGCGGCGGCGCGCGGTGGTGGCGGGCAGCCCGCCGCGTACCGGGCTGCCCAGATCCGGCTCCACCCGCAGCGCGTTGACCAGCGCGGGCCCCCGCGCGGACTCCGCCAGCAGTTCGGCGTACGTCTCCTGCGGCCAGTGCGGCGCGCGGGCCTGGGCGGCGTGCGCGAACAGTGTCATCGAGGTGACCAGGGCGACCGCGGGATCGCCGCCGCCGAGCGCGCCCAAGATGCGTACGGTGTCGGCGAGGCCGCCGCCGGGGCCGCCGTAGCGGCGGTCGACGGTGGCGGTGAGCAGCCCGGCCGCGTGCACGGCGGCCACCCCTTCGTGCGGGAAGCTCGCGTCACGGTCGTGCCCGGCCGCCCCGGCGGCGAGCAGCGCCGCCACCTCGGGCAGCCGCCCGTAGTCGGGCACCAGGACGTCCGCGGCGGGCGTGGAGGCGAGGTCGGTGGTCACGATGTGGCCTTCCTTTCATGACGCCGGACACGAGCGGCGGTACGGCCGTCCGTACCGGTGACACCGTCCGTACCGGTGACGCTGGCCGCGCGACCCGCGTCGGGCCGGTCGGCGCCGGTGTCGGTGCGTGCGCCGCCGGGGAGTTCCGCGCCGCTCCCGGCCGCGGCCGTACGGGCGCCGCCCGCCAACGCTCCGTCGTCCGGCACGGGGGCGTTACGGTGCAGGCGCGGATCCGGAGCGAATGCCGGGGGTTGACGGACCGTCACGGGCGGGGGTGGGGCGCCGGTCCACAATTCGGCCTCGACCAGGGCGTGTTGGCCGGTGCAGCCCTGGGAGAGGCGCGAGCTGGGGACGTCGGCGGTCAGGACGTTGGGATTGCCGTGCGCGCACAGCGGCGGCTCGTGGCCCGGCACCGGGTCGAACCACGCGCCGGTCGGCAGCCGCAGGACTCCCGGCCGTACCCGGTCGGTGAGCACCGCCCCCGCCAGGCACGCGCCCCGGTCGTTGAAGATCCGCACGAGGTCGCCGTCACGGATCGAGCGCGCCGCCGCGTCCGCCGGGTGGAGCTGGACGGCCTCGCGCCCGGCGACCTTCGCGTCCAGGCTCGGCGCGCCCGTGTCCAACTGGCTGTGCAGCCGGGTGGCGGGCTGATTGGCGATCAGCAGCAGCGGCAGCCGCTCGGCGGCCGGGGCGCCCGGCCACTCGTCCGGTTCGAGCCACGCCGGATGCCCGGGGCAGTCGGGCAGGCCGAGCGCGGCGATCGCCTCGCTGGCCAGTTCGATCCGGCCACTGGGCGTGGCCAGCGGCGCGCCCAGCGGGTCGGCGCGGAAGTCCGCGAAGAGGGTGCGCTGCGCTGGCTGTTCCGGCAGCTCCCACTCGCCCGCCGCCCAGAAGTCCGCGAAGGCCGGCGGCTTGCCGACCCCGTCGGCGGCCAGTTCGTCGGCCCACCGCGTGTAGAGGTGTTCGAGCCACTGCCGCGCGTCGCGCCCCTCGGTGAACGCCTCGCCGAAACCGAGGCGTTCGGCGAGCCCGGCCAGGATCGTATGGTCGTCGCGCGCCTCGCCCACCGGCTCCACCGCGCGGTGCATGGCGATCAGATGGGTGTCACGGCGCCCGCCGCCGATGTCGTCGCGCTCCAGCGAGGTCGTCGCGGGGAACACCAGATCGGCGTGCCGGGCCGTCGCCGTCCAGTGCGTCTCGTGCACCAGCACGGTGTCGGGACGGGCGAAGGCGCGGCGCAGCCTGCCCAGGTCCTGATGGTGGTGGAACGGATTGCCGCCCGCCCAGTGCACCAGCCGGATGTCGGGGTAGCGGCGGCGCGTCCCGTCGTAGTCGTACTCCCGGCCGGGGTGCAGCAGCAGGTCCGCGATCCGCGCGCACGGGATGAACTCCTCGACGGGGTTGGGTCCTTGCGGCAGATACGGCAGCCGGAGCTGCGGCCCGGTGTCGCCGACGTCGCCCATCGAACCGTAGCCGTGGCCGAAGCCGCCGCCCGGCAGTCCGATCTGGCCGAGCAGCGCGGCCAGCGCGAGCGCCGCCCACACCGGCTGCTCGCCGTGCTGGATGCGCTGCAGCGACCAGGTGACGGTGACCAGTGTGCGGCGCGCCGCCGCCTGCCGGGCGAGGTCGCGGATCCGGCCGGCCGGGATGCCGGTGAGCGCCGCCGCCCACCGGGCGTCCTTGGGCGTACCGTCGTCGGAGCCGCGCAGATACCGCAGCAGCACATCGGCGCCCGCGCAGTAGCGGGCCACGAACTCCCGGTCGTACAGGCCCTCTTCGACCAGCGTGTGGGCGAGCGCCAGCATCAGCGCGGTGTCGGTGGCCGGGCGGATCGGGTACCAGTCGGCGGTCACGCCGTCCGGCAGGTCGTCGCGCAGCGGGCTGACCAGCGCCACCCGGGCGCCCGCGGCGGCCAGCGCCGCCAGATGGCCCGGTGTGCCGTGCCGGGTCACCCCGCCCGGGGTGACGTGCACATTCTTGGCGGGGATACCGCCGAAGGCGAGGACCAGTTCGGTGTGCCCGGTGATCGTCGGCCAGGTGGACGAGGACCGCAGCACCGACTCCGCGTCACCCACCAGATGGGGCAGCAGCACCAGCGACGTACCCAGGCTGTAGGAGTTACGGGAGCCGGTGTAGCCGCCGAACTGTGCGAGGAAACGGTGGAGTTGGCTCTGCGCGTGATGGAAGCGGCCCGCGCTCGCCCAGCCGTACGAGCCGCCGAAGACGGCCGTGTTGCCGAAGTCGGCCCGGACCCTGGCCAGTTCGGCGGCGGCCAGGTCCAGCGCCTCGTCCCAGTCGAGTTCCACGAAGGGCTCGGCGCCGCGGCGCTCCGAAGGACCGGGGCCGTGCTCCAGCCAGCCGCGCCGCGCGGCGGGCCGGCGGATCCGGGTGCCGTGGCGCAGCGCCCCCGGCACCCCGCGCAGCAGCGGCGACGGCGACGGGTCGGCCGGGTGCGGGACGGCCGTGACCGTACCGTCCGGCTCCCGCCGCACCCCGAACGCACCCCAGTGCGAGGTGGTCGGCGTGCCGGCCCCCGGCGCCCGCGCCGCCGCGGTGGCGGCCCCGGTCCCGGTGGTCATACCGCGGACGCCCCGGCCAGTGCCGCGCCGTCCGCCTGCTCGCGGACCAGCCGGACGAGCGAACCGTAGTCGCGGGCGTCCTCCAGCGGGCTGAAGCCGCGGATCAGCAGCGTCGAGACCCCGAGCCCCACGTAATCCAGCAGGGACTCGGCGACCTGCTCGTAACTGCCCACCAGCGCCGTGGAGTTGCCCGCGGCGCCGGTGACCTTCGCGACGGCCGTCCACAGCCGCTTGTCGTGCACGTCGCCCTTCGCGGCGTACTCCAGCAGCCTGCGCGAGCCCTCCTGGGCGCTGTGGTCGAGATTGAACGCCTTGCGGACCTCGCCCGCCTTCTCCTTGGTCAGGCGCAGGACGTCCTCGGCGCGCCGCCACGCCTCGGCCTCGGTGGCCGCCGGGATCGGCCGCAGGCTGACGCTGAAGCGCGGGTCGCGGCCGTACGGCGCCGCCGCCTCCCGCACCTGCCGGATCCGCTCCGCGATGCCCGCGAGCGGCTCGCCCCAGAAGGCGTACACATCGGCGTGCCTGCCGCCGACCCGCACCGCGTCGGCGGACGCGCCACCGAAGTACACCGGGATCGGGACGGCGGGGCGCACCGACGAATAGCCGCCGCGCACCGTGTAGAACTCGCCCTCGAAGTCGAAGGGTTCGGCCGACTCCCATTCGCTGCGCAGCACCTGGAGGAATTCGTCGGTGCGCCGGTAGCGGGTCGGCTTGTCGCTGATGTCGCCGTCCCGCGCCTGGTCGGCGTCGTCGCCGCCGGTGATCACGTGCAGCGCGACCCGGCCGGGGTGGAAGGCGTCGAGCGTCGCGTACTTGCGGGCGGTCAGCGTCGGCGCGACGAAGCCGGGCCGGTGGGCGAGGAGCACGCCGAGCCGGGTCGTACGCGTCAGGATCTGGTCGGCGACGGTGAAGCCGTCGGGGCTGGCCGAGGAGTGCGCGACCAGGACCCGGTCGAAGCCGGACTCCTCATGGGCGAGGGCCAGTTCGGCCAGATAGCCGGGGTCGACGACGGGTCCCGAGGCGGTGCCGGTCTCACTGAACTGCTGGGTGCTCGCGATGCCGATGAATTCGATGGGCACGGGGTCTCTCCCGGGGTCAGGTGGTGGCGCGCGGGGCTCGCGCGAGACGGTCGGCGGAGGTGGTGACCGGGTGGTGACAGGCGGCGGACCGCTCACCGGGGTGCGGTGAACCACCCGGCTGCGTACGGCAGTCGGCCTCGGCCAGCGGGCAGCGGTGGGCGAACACGCAGGCGCCGGGCTCACCAGCCCACGCGGGGGCCTCGCCGGACACCGGGCCGGAACGCCCCGGCCGGTCCCGCCGTACGGCCGGATCGCGGTCCAAGCGCGGCGCGGACGCGGTGAGCAGCGCGGTGTACGGGTGCAGCGGACGGGCCAGGACCTCGGCCGTCGGGCCCTGTTCGACCAGCCGGCCGCGGTACAGCACCGCGATCCGGTCGGCGATCCCGGCCAGTGAACTGAGGTCGTGCGAGATCACGACGACGGCCACGCCGAGGTCACGGCGCAGCTCGTCCAGCAGCCGCAGCACATGATTGCGGTTGGACGCGTCCAGGGCGCTGACCGGCTCGTCGGCCAGCAGCAGCGCGGGCCGGGTGACGATCGCGCGCGCCAGCGACACACGCTGGCGCTGACCGCCGGACAACTGGGCGGGGATCCGGCCGCCGAGCGCGTCGGCGTCCAGGCCGACCCGCCCCAGCGCCTCGGCCACCCGCGCGCGCCGCTCGGCCCGCTCCACGCCCGCGACGGCCAGCGGTTCGCCGACCAGGTCTGCCACCGTCAGGTCCGGGTCCAGCGACCGCAGCGGGTCCTGGAACATGTACTGCACCACGCCGGACCTGCGGTGGTCCCGCAACTCCCGTTTCCGCAGGCCCCCGACGTCGATTCCCGCGACCTCGATCCGCCCGCCCACCACGGGCGCCAGACCCACCACGGCCCGTGCCAGCGTCGTCTTCCCCGACCCGGTCTCCCCGATCACGCCCAGGATCTGACCGGGCGTCACCTCCAGGTCCACGCCGCGCAGTACGGATTCGCCGGCGCCGCGGCCGTGCCGTCGCGGATAGGCGACGCTCAGACCGCTGACGCTCAGCGCCCGCCGGTCCGTGGGCGGCGCGGTCTTCTCGGGTGCGGGCGGGGCGGGGTCGATGAGCCGGCCGGTGGTGGTGGTCATGCGGGCACCTCCTCGGGAGGGGCGGTGAGGATCGGGGTGAGTTCGGCGGCGCGGACACAGCGGACGCGGCGGCCCCCGGGGGTGCGGGTGAGGGGTATCGGGGCCGTACGGCAGCGGTCCTCGGCGAAGTCGCAGCGGTCGGCGAAGCGGCAGCCGGGCGGTGCCTGGCCCGCCTCGGGCGGCCGGCCGGGGATGACGGCCAGCTCACGGCGGTTCCAGTCGCCGAGCGAGGCCACCCGCAGCAGCGCGGCGGTGTACGGGTGCGCCGGCCGGTGCACCACGTCCTGGGTGGGGCCGTCCTCGACGATCTCGCCCGCGTAGAAGACCAGCACCCGGTCGGTGACCTCGGCGACCACCGCCAGGTCGTGGGTGACCAGCAGCAGCGCGAGGCCGCGCTCGTCGCGGAGCCGGGCCAGCAGGTCCAGGACCTCGGCCTGCACCACCGTGTCCAGCGCGGTCGTCGCCTCGTCGGCGACCAGCAGCCGCGGGTCGCAGGCGACGGCGATCGCGATGAGGACGCGCTGGAGCATGCCGCCGGACAGCTCGTGCGGATAGCGGTGGTAGACCTGCGCGGGTTCGCGCAGCCCGACGGAGGCGAAGAGTTCCACCGCCCGCTCACGCGCCCGCGCCCGCGTCATGCCGAGCCGGACCCGTAGCGGTTCCGCCAGCTGGCGGCCGACGGTCAGCGCCGGATTGAGATACGACGCCGGGTCCTGGAAAACGGCCCCCAGCTCCGCGCCGCGCAGCCGTTCCCACTGCCGCCGGTCGAGCGCGGTCAGCTCCGTGACGGCCCCGCCGTCACCGGCCAGCACGGCGCTGCCCGCCGACACCTCGCAGCCGGGCGGCAGCACACCGAGCAGCGAGCGGCAGGTCAGCGTCTTGCCGCTGCCCGACTCGCCGACCACTCCGACCGCCTCGCCCGCGTGCACGGTGAAGGCCACGTCCCGGACGGCCTCCGCGCGGCCGCCGGCGACGGTGATGTGCAGCCCGTCGACGGTGAGCACGGGCTCGCCGCCCGGACCCGAGTGCACGGCTTCGACGGCTTCGACCGCCTCAGACGGTGACGACACGCTCATCGGCCTTCCTCTCCCGCGCGTCCCGCGCCGCCGGTACGTCGTCCGGCGCGCCCGTGGACGTACCGCCCGCGGACCCTCCGGCGGCCGGCTCCGCGGCCTGCGCGGCGCCGCTGTCCCGTACCGCGTCCGCGAGCAGATTGAGTGCCCCGACGGTGATCATGATCAGGACGCCGGGCAGCGCCGGTGCCCACGGCTGCTGGGCCAGATAGCCCAGATCGCTGGCGAGCATGCCGCCCCAGGTCGGGGCGGGGGGCTGCACCCCGACGCCGAGGAAGGTCAGCGACGCCACCGTCAGCAGCGCGGTCGCCAGCGCGTGCGCCGTGGTCACCGCGATGGTGGGCAGCACCTTGGCCGCGATGTGGGTCCGCAGGATGCGCCCGCGCGAGGCGCCCATCAGCTCGGCGGCCTCCACGTACTGCGCCTGCTTCAGACCCAGCGCGGCGGCCCGCGAGACCCGGAAGAACAGCGGGGCGAGCAGCACGCCGAGGGCGAGCATCGCCTGGTGCAGGCCGTTGCCGAAGACGCCGACCGCCGCGATGGCGAAGAGCGTGAAGGGCAGCGTCATCAGCGCGTCCACCACCCGCAGCGCGGACCACTCGAAGGACCGGCCGAGCCACAGCGACGCGAGCCCGGGGACGACGCCCAGCACCATGGCCGCGCCCACCGACTCGACCGCGCCGAACACCGAACGCCCGGTGCCCGCCAGCAGCCGGCTCAGCACGTCCCTGCCGAGGTAGTCCGTGCCCAACAGGTGGGCGCCGCTGGGTCCTTGGAGCACCCGGGTGGTGTCCTGCGCGAGCGGGTCCTGCGGGGCGAGCACCCCGCCGAGCACCGCCAGCAGCGCGACGACGGCGAGCACGGCGAGCGCGACCCGGGCCGCGGGCATCCGTCCGGTACGGCGCAGCGTCCTCATGCCGCACCTCCCGGTACCGAACCCGGTATCGAGCCCGGGACCGGACTGGGGGTTGCGTCCGCCGCGAGACCGGGAGTCGCGTCCTGCGCCCCGGCCCGCTGCGAACGGCCCCTGCGGGCAGCCGGGTTGAGGGCCAGCAGCCCCGCGTTGATCGCGATGTTGGCCAGCAGCACCACGGCCACCGTGACCAGCAGGGTGCCCTGGATGACCGGCACGTCGTGCTGCTGCGCCGCTTGGAGGGAGAGCTGCGCGATGCCGGGCAGATTGAAGATCCGCTCTGTGACGACCGCGCCGCCGATCAGCATCGGCACGCTCATCCCGAGGACGGTCAGCGCGGGACCCGCCGCATTGCGCAGCACGTGCCCGAACAGCACCCGCCGCGCGGACAGCCCGCGCATCGCCGCGCCCGTCACATAGTTGGCACGCAGTTCGCCGACCAGCGAGGCACGCAGCTGCCGCGCGACATTCGCGGCGGCGTCCAGGCTGAGCGCGAAGGCGGGCAGGGCCGCGAAGCGCAGCCACTGCACCGGATCGTCGCCGAAGGCGGTGTAGCCGCCGGACGGCAGCCAGCCCAGCTTCACCGACACCACGGCGATCAGACCGATCGCGACCACGAACGCCGGCAGCGTCCCGAGCACCGAGCAGACCGCCGTGATCGCCCGGTCCAGCCGTCCGCCGTTGCTGTACGCGGCGGCGATCCCGCCCACGGCGCCGAGCAGCACGGCGATCAGCAGGGCGAGCCCCGCGATCGACAGGTCCACCGGCAGCGCCTGGAAGACACTGTCCGCGACCGGCAGCGTGGTGAACCAGGAACGCCCCAGATCACCGGTGAGCGCGTGCCCGAGCCAGGTCACGTACTGCACGACCAGCGGCCGGTCCAGGCCGAAGGCGTGGTTCATCCGGGCGATGTCGGCGGGCGTGGCGGTCTCACCGAGCACCGCCGCGCCCGGATTGGCGTCGGACAGCGCGCCCAGCGCGAAGGTCAGCAGCGACGACAGCAGGAAGACGGTGACGGTGGTGAGCACCGCCGCCCCGATCGGGCGCGGCGCGAGCAGCGACCGCCGCGCCCGGGCCGACCGTCGCCGGGGCAGCGCCGCGGCGAGCGCGGTCATCCGACGCTCACCCCTTCGAACCGCTGCACCACGGTGAATTCGGGCAGCGCCGACACGCTCTTGGTACGGGCCAGGATGCGCGGCACCGTGTACAGGAAGACGTTCGGGGTGCTGCGCACCGCCGTGGCCGTCGCCGCCTGGAGGACCGTGGGGTAGTCGGGCGAGTCCAGCGGGGTCCTGGTCACCTTGTCGACGGCCGCGGTCAGCTCGGGCGGGGTGGTACGGCCCGGATTCATCAACCCCTCCTCGCCGAAGAGGACTTGGAACGCCTGGACGGCGGAGTCCCGTCCGGCGAACTGGTCGACGGCCACCTGCCGGTCGTGCTGGATGTAGATGATCTGGGTGAACTGCGCCTGCGGGATGACCTCGATCTTCGCGTTGATCCCGACCTTCTTCAGCTGGGCCTGGATCTGCTCCGGCTCGCCCTGCGCGACCGCGGTGGTCAAGGTGACGTCGAGGCCGCCCGCGTGCCCGGCCTGCGCGAGCAGCTCCTTGGCCTTGTCCGGGTCGTACGGGAAGAGATTCGCGCTGTTCGGGTCGTAGCCCGCGTAGCCCTTCGGGAACGGCTGGTAGCTGACCTCGCCGTGCCCGAACGCCTGGGTCTTGAGCAGCGCTTCGCGGTCGATCGCGTACTTGAGCGCCTCGACCACCTTGGGGTTGTCGAAGGGCGCCTTGGAGCTGTTCACATCGAGGGTGGCGACCACCATCGACGGGATGACCTGCACCTCGAGGCCGGCCGCCTTGGCGGCCTCGACCTGACTGCCGGGAATCTGCGCCACGTTGTACTGCCCGGACTGGAGCGCGGCGACGACCGTGGACGCGTCGGGCAGCGGATACACCTCGACGCCGCTCAGCTTGATCGCGGCCGCGTCCCAATACGTCGGATTGCGCCGCAGTACCGCCTTGGCGTTCTGCGTGTACGAGGTGAGCGTGAACGGCCCCGAACCGGCCGGCTTGGACGCCAGGCCCGCGGCGTTCGTGGTGAAGGCGGCCGGATTGACGACCATGCCGGTCTTGCCCGCCAGCAGGTTCGGCAGCTGGTAGTCGGCGTGCGTCAGGTCGATGACGACGGTCGTCGGGTCCGGCGCGGAGACCGCCTTGACCGAGGTGAGCTGCGGTGCGACCAGCGACTTGGGGTCGGTACGCCCGCGGTCGAGGCTCTTCTTGACGGCGGTGGCGTCCAGCGCGGCGCCGTCGGAGAACTTCAGGCCCGGACGGAGGGTGAAGGTCACCCGGGTGCCGTCGGCGTTGTACTTCCACGCGCTGGCCAGCGCCGGTACGGCCGCGCCGTGCGGGTCGAGCTTGGTCAGGCCCGCGTAGACCAGCGAGAGCGTGTGCACGTCCCAGCCGGCGGAGGAGAAGACCGGGTCCCACGAAGTAGGCAGCGCCCAGCCCCATTTGAGGACCGACGAACCGGTGCCCGTACCGCCGGAGGCGCCCTTGCTGCTGCCGCAGGCCGCGAGCGCCAGGGCGGCGCCGGCCCCGAGGCCGAGCCCGAGGAAGGACCGTCTGCTCGGCGAGGAGGGAAGTGAACTGCTCACGGTGGCACGGTTCATGACGATGCGTCACCTTTCGAGGTGCGATGCGTGGGGTGTGGGTGCCCTCGACGGTGAGGGCGGCGCGACGGGGGAGCGGCGTACGGCGTGCCGCTCACGCCGGACCGTGCCGCCGTCCGCGCGGCGGCGGACCGCCGTACGGCGGCGGGCATGGCGGCGGCACTGCGCTGTGCTCTGCGACGGGCGGGCAGGACAGGGGCAGGACGGTGGCAGGACAGGACTACGGCAGGGGAGCCGGACGGGCGATCGGGGAAGCGCCGGGCCGGGGCGTGGGACCTCGGGCGGGACCGGCGGGGATCACGACCGCCCGGCCACGGCGATCAGGCGCGTGGGAGGGCGCGGCCCGGGTCCGGGATGCGCGGGGCGGTCAGGCGCCGCGCGCGGCCCCCGGGCGTACGGTCAGCGACAGAGAGCGCTGCTGGTACGCAGGAAGTCCACGTAGCGGCACACCACACCGGGGTGCGTCGTCAACATGTGCCCATCCTGACGTCGGGGGTGAGCCCCTGTCAATGGACACCAAAAGGTGTCTCATTCGGTGGAACGGCGGCCTCCCATGACGGAGCCGCTGGTCAACGCGGCGACGGCGGCCCGGATACGGGGGCCGGGTATGCCGCGGCCTCCGCCGGGTGCAGCCACAGCGGGCCGTTTCCCGTCGCCACCACGACCGCCGACGCGGGCGCCCGCAGGCCCGGGCCCAGCGCCTCCCACTCCGGCCCGGTGAGGCTGCGGTGGTACGCCAACAGCTCCTCCGCCGACCGGTGTTGGGGGCGCGGGGAGACGCCGGGCGCGACCGCGAGCGCCGCCGCGAGACAGCTCTCCAGTGACTGCCTGCCGGGCACCACGCGACGCCCGCGCGGCCCGGACAGCACCAGCGTGGGCAGCGCGTAACGCAGGTCGCCGGCGCCGGTCTCCTTGGCCGTGCCGGGATGCGGGCCGGGGCCTGTGACGGTCAGCACCTCGGGCAGCGGATCGCGGGTCTCGCGGTGGTCCGCCCGTACGGCCGCGAGCACCCGCGGCGACCCGGCGTCGGCGGCCAGCCGTACGGCGTCCAGGCCCGGCATACCGCGGGCCGCGGCGAGCGCGCCCTCCAGCGTGTCGGCGGGCTCGCCCAGGACGAACATCGTCTCGCGCAGCCGCCGCAGCACCCGCTCGGCCACCGGCTCGCCCTGCCGTTCCGCGGCCTTGGCGACCAGCGAGGCGGGCCAGCTCGTCGCCGCCACCCTGCTCAGCCGCGCCGCGTGCGGCGCTCCGGTGTGCGCGCTGATCCCGCGGACGAACTCCTCGTACCAACGCGTCTCGGCCGCCGGATCGGGCGCCGGGTCGTCGTCGGTGTCGAAGAGGATGCCGTAGACCCGCCGCCAGGCCGCCTGCCCGCCGAGTGCCGCGCGCAGCGCCCGGAACACCGGCTCAGAACCCCACGCCCACGGACACAGCGGGTCGGTGTACTCGGTGACCCGGAGTCCGGAGGAGGCCAACTGCCCCTCGGCGGACACGCGTTCGGCAACGGCTTCGGCGGGCGTGCTCTCGGGGGCCGGGTCCTCGCCGGGCGGGGCTCCGGTCATGCCACGCCCGCCAGCCTGTCCCCGGACTCCGGCCCCTCAGCCGCCGGCCGTACGGCCCCGGCGGGCAGCAGCGCGGCGATCGTCACCCCGGCGAGCACCGCGGCGGCGCCCTCCTCGACGGTGCGCCACACATCGGGCAGGCCCGCCGCCGGCGCCGGATAGGCCAGCCCGGACAGCGGCTCGCCGCGCAGCGTGATCACCTCGCCGTCCACCGCGCGCACCACGTCGAGCAGGGTGATCTCGGCGGCGGGCCTGGTCAGCCAGTAGCCGCCCTCGCAGCCGCGCTGGCTGCGCACCAGGCCCGCCCGCCGCAGTTCGCCGACCACGGACTTGAGGAATCTGAACGGGATCTCCTGCGAGGAGGCGATGGCCTCACAGGTCAGCGGGCGGTCGATGTCGCAGGCCAGCTCGACGAGGGCGCGTGCGGCGTAGTCCGCCTTCGCGGAGATATGCATGCGCCCAGTATGGCGCCGGGGGCGGGCGCTGGCACCACCCACATCCCAGTCCCGCGCCGAGGGAAGCGACGTCTGCGCAGGTGGGCGGTATTGGACACCTCTTGACATCCTTTCCGGGCGCGCTCTAGCGTCGTCTGTCATGAGCGAGCAGCCGACCGTCGCCGGTGAGGGTTTCCATCCGCATCTCCCGGCCGGCCCCGATACCGCGCACGCCCCGCTGCACACCCGGCTGCACCACATCAGGGCCGACGCCCTGGACGGCGACACCGCCCAGACCGGCGGCATGCGGCGCTTCGCGGCGATCAGCGGCAGGACGGTGGGCTCGGAGCGGATGTGGATGGGCCAGACCCATGTCGCGCCGGCGACGTCCTCCTCCGACCACCACCACGGCGAGTCGGAGACGGCGATCTATGTCGTCAGCGGACGGCCGGAGTTCGTCTTCGTGGACGACTCCGGCGGCGAGCCCGAGGAGGTGCGGCTGCGCGCCGCGCCCGGCGACTACATCTTCGTACCGCCGTACGTGCCGCACCGCGAGGAGAATCCGGACGACTCCGAGGAGGCCGTCGTCGTCATCGCCCGCAGCACGCAGGAGGCGATCGTGGTGAATCTCCCGGGTCTGTACGCCCTTCCGGCCGACGGTTCCTGACGGGCCGTCACGGGCCGCTGCCATCCGTCGCACGCGGGCGCCGGGTGACGAACACGACGGAGGGGCCGTCGCCCTGGGGGAGGCGACGGCCCCGGTGTTCTCATTGCTGCCCGAGAGCGCGCCTGTGGGGCGACGCGCCTACGGGGTCGGAGGGACCCGCGGACGGACTACGGGTACGACGTCACCGTCGACGGGACGGTCGAGGTGCCCGAGGTGCCAGGACCGGTGTTGTTGATGACGTGGGCGTATTGGCCCATGCCGCCGAGCGAGACGACCAACAGGTCGTGGAACTTCACGCCCGCCGTGGTCGGTGCCTCGAATCCGTGGTCCTGGATGATCGACGGATCGGCCGTGTAGTTGCAGTAGCTGCCGAGCCCCCAGCCCTCGTGGGTGGTGACGTTGTCGTCCACCTTGTAGGCCGCGAAGCCGCGGATGCTGCCGTTCTGCACGGCCGCCTGGTTCGGCGCGTCGTACGCCTTCTCGTTCTGGAAGAAGATCGTCCTGCCGTTCTGGCCGGACCACTCCACGTCGTACTTCTTGAAGTGCTCCACGAACAGGCCGGTCGCCAGCACGTTGTTGCCGTTGACCTTCAGGCCGATGTCCGCCGGGTTGACGTTCCAGCCCGTCGGCGCGCTGCCGTGGTCGGCCCGCCAGATCCAGGTGTGGTCGATGATCACGTCATTGCTGTTGATCTCGAACGCGGTCTGGGCCTGCGCGGCGCGGGCGCCGCCGACCCGGGCGAACACGTCCTGGATCGTGGTCGGGTTGGCCGAGTGGCTCGCGGACGAGCCGGGCGTGCCGACCTGGAGGAGCTGCGGCGAGTTGCCGGCGCCGGCGTCGATCAGGAAGCCGGCCAGGCGAACGCCGTCCACGTCCGCGACCTTCATCGCGTCCACGCCGTTGTCCGGGACGAGGGTGGCGTAACCCAGGCCCAGGACCACGGTGTTGGCGCGCGTGACGTTGATCGGCTGGTCCACGTGGTAGATGCCCGGGGTGAACACCAGGTTCAGGCCCTGGGCGAGCGCCGCGTTGATGGTCGCCGCGGAGTCACCGGGGTGCGCCACGTAGAACTGGGTCAGCGGGATCGAGGTGCCCGGCGTGTTCGGCCAGGAGACCCCGCTCGCGTTCTGCCGCAGGCTCGGCACGAACACCGAGTAGCTGTTGCCGTCCAGGTACATGTACGGCTTCTCCCGCGACTCCGGCGTGGTGGCCAGCGTCGTGTAGACCGGGTTCGGGAAGCCCTGCGCCGGAGCGCCCTGGACACCCGAGAACACCATGTTCCACACGCCGTTGGTCCAGCCGCCGATCGAGCTGTCGCGGGTGTACCACTGCTGCTGCGAGTACGGGCCGACCGTGCCGTCGATCTTGCTGTCGGCGATGTAGCCGCCGGACGCCCAGCCGTAGCCGTTGGGCGCCAGGTTCAGGCCGCCCTGCACGTGGATGCGGCGGAAGGGCGCGGCCTGCGCGACGGCCCAGCGGTCGTCGCCCGACACCGGCTTGATGGCCAGGTTCTCCACCGAGCGCCAGAAGTTCTGGGTGGCGTTGCCGTTGAACCAGCCGGCGTCCACGGTGATGTCACCGTTGATCTGGACGTCGTCCGGGTTCTTGCCCAGGCCCGAGACCGAGGTGTAGAAGCCGACCTGGTCGTTGAGGCCGTTGTACGTACCGGGTTTGAAGAACACCTGGTAGCGGGCGTCACCGAACTGGTTGGACTCCTGCTGGGCGAAGATCTGGTCCAGCTGGCCCTGGATGTTGGGCGTGGAGGGGTCGAAGACCTTGACGTTCGGGCCGAGGTCGCCGCCGCCCTGGATCGGGCCGCCCGGGTTGCCCGGGTCGCCGCCGTCACCGGCGGTGCCGAACACCTGGAACTCCCACAGCGAGTAGCCGTAGCCGGTGCCGCGCGCGGTGCCGTACACCCGAACGTAGCGGCCGGTGCCGGACACGTTGAGCGTCTGGTTGCCGCCCGTGCCCGTGGTGGTCGAGTAGATGTCGGTCCAGGACGTGCCGTTGGCGGACGTCTGGATCTTGAACGCCTTGCCGTATGCCGCCTCCCAGTTGAGGACGACGGAGCTGATGGTCGCGGTGCTGCCGAGGTCGACCTGGAGCCACTGCGGGTCCGAGGCCGCGCTCGACCAGCGGGTGCCGGTGTTGCCGTCGACCGCGGCCGAGGCGGGCGTGCCCCCGTTCTCGGTCGAGGAGGCGGTGGCGGTCTTGCCCTGCGACAGCAGGGTGCCCGCGGCCGGCGGAGTGGTGCCGCCGGTGCTGCCGTAGACCTGGAACTCCCACAGCGAGTAGCCGTACTGCGTGGCGCGGACGGTGCCGTACATCCGGACATAGCGCCCGGAAGCGTTTACGGCGAGCGTCTGATTGCCACCGGTACCCGTGGTGGTCGAGTAGGCGTCGGTCCAGGTGGTGCCGTTGGCGGAGGTCTGGATCTTGAAGGACTTGGCGTACGCCGTCTCCCAGTTGAGGGTGACGGAGCTGATGGTGGCCGTCGCGCCGAGGTCGACCTGGAGCCACTGCGGGTCGGCGGCGGCGCTTGACCAGCGGGTGCCGGTGTTGCCGTCGACCGCGGCCGAGGCGGGCGTGCCCCCGTTCTCGGTCGACGAGGCCGTCGCGGTCTTGCCCTGCGAGAGCAGAGTGTCCGCCGCGCGGGCGGAGTGCGAGGGCACGAACAGAAGCAATGAGGCGATCAGGGCCGTGATGACCGCGGCGGCGGCGTGACGCCGGCTCACCGGCGCTGAAGGTCTCAGCGCCGTCGGGCCGGTGGGGGGAGCGAGCATGAGCAACTCTCCTGAATCCACACGTGGGGGGGGGCAGGGGTCGGTGATCGGCCGGCCGGCTGATCGACGTACGACGGACGGCCGGCAGGGTGCTGCTGGGCAGGGTGAAGTCCGTTCGAGCGCACACCTGTTGAGGTGAGAGCGCTCTCCCTGGATGCACACCGTGATGTTTCTCCCTGTGTTTCATCCATGTCAAGAGTTGTGCACAGAGTGCGTGACCCGAAACGAAGAAGCTCCCGAATCCCGGGCAAAAGCGGCGTAGTTGATGACAGAAGTTGAACGCACCCCGGTGACCAGCGGGTATGCGGGACCCGTTCCGCGTGGCGCGTCGGTTCGCATGCCGCCGCACCTCGTCCGCGCGCCCGTACAAGCC
Source organism: Actinacidiphila alni (assembly GCF_900112845.1). GTDB lineage: Bacteria > Actinomycetota > Actinomycetes > Streptomycetales > Streptomycetaceae > Actinacidiphila > Actinacidiphila alni. The sequence goes on along the minus strand of NZ_FONG01000004.1, from coordinate 30,477 downwards.
GGAAACGCTTCCGTATACCTTCACGGCCTGAAGTCGCAGTGGACTGCGGTGGTATGGGCGGCGGAACGCCGAAAGGGCCGTTCCCGGCGCGCCTCGCGCGCCGGGAACGGCCCTGGGACCAGCGGGTGTCAGGCCGCCGTGCGGCTGCGGTGCCGACGGGCGTAGTAGAGCGCCCCGCCACCGACGAGCAGCACGCCGGCGGTGATGCCCAGCGGCAGGGCCGGCGAGGTGCCGCCGGTCTCGGCGAGCTGGGTGGAGGAGTCGTTGTGGTGGCCGCCGGACGAACCGCCGGAGTTCTGGCCGCCGTTCTGACCGCCGCCGTTCTGGCTGCCGCCGTTCTGGCCACCGGTGGTGCCGTGGCCGCCGCCGTGGGTGCCGATGTCCTTGACCGACTTCACCGAACCGTCGGTGTTGAGCAGCACCTGCTTGTTGTTCGGGTGCCTGAAGTCGAAGGCGCCGTCGAGCGAGTTGGCGCGGGCGTCGAAGGACGCGTCACCGACCCGGCCGACGTGCCAGTTGTCCTCGATGAACCTGGTGATCGACGCCTGCTCGGTGCGGGTGTGGTCGATCGAGTTCACCTTGCTGTACGGGGAGATGACCAGCAGCGGCTGCCGGGTGCCCGGGCCGCAGCGGTCGGCATAGTCGCCCGCGGACCTCGGACCCGCCTGGCAGGCCGGGCTGTCGGTGGCCTTGCCGTTGGAGCCGACCGTGGTGTCCTTCGAGCCGTTCTGCGGCTTGCTGTACGCGTGGTCGTACCAGCCGTCGGAGTCGTCGTACGCCACGACGACCGCGGTGTCCTTCCAGGAGGACGAGGACTGGATCGCGTTGATCTCCTTGACGAGGAAGTTCTGCTCGTCGGTCGGGTCGGAGTACGCGGCGTGGCCGTCCTGGTACTCGGCGGCCTTGAGGAAGCTCACGGCCGGCAGGCTGCCCGCCTTGAGCGCCGAGTCGAAGTCCGTCAGGTCGTAGTTGTGGTTCGCCCGCCCGTTGTGCCCGATCTCGGCCGTGTTCTTCGGCGCGAGGTGGTGCGGGTTCGACGTGGACTTGTAGTACTGGAACGGCGAGTGGTGCGGGCTGTAGTCGACCGACGCCGCACCGGCGACGTTGGCGTGCGTGCTGCCGGCGCAGCTCGCGTAGTCACCGCTCTTGCCGTCCCACGCGGTGGAGGGCCGGAAGCCGCCCTGGAACCAGCCCCAGCTGACCTTCTTGGTGTTGAGCAGGTCGCCGACGTTCTTGCCCTGCATGACCGCCAGCGCGTTGGTGCTGGTGTGGCTGTTGTCCGAGCAGTCGTCGAACGCCGGGTCGGGGTCGTTGATGACCGTGCCGACGCCCTTGGCATCGGGCGAGACCACCGTGTACGCGTCGGGCGTCGCCGTCTGCTTCGGGTGCTCGGTGCCGGTCTTGGGGTCGACCGAGATCACGCCGTGCGTCTGGCCGGAGATCAGGTTGAGCGCACCCGGCGTGGACGGCCCGTAGGTGGAGCTGTAGGAGTTGTCGCCCAGCGAGTAGTGCTGCGCGTAGTTCCACAGACCCGTGACGGTGTTGCCGTCGTAGTAGTCCATCACCAGACCGGGCTCGCCGAACAGGCCGCCCGAGCACTTGCTGGTCTCGGTGTTCTGGACGTACTGGTCGGCCTTGCCGCCGTTGGCCGCGTACTGCTCGGGGCCGTAGTTGTGGTTCTGGTCGCAGGTGACGGCCTGGTCCGGCGAGAGCCGCTTGGGCGCGTACTGGTTCGGGTTCTTCTTGAGCAGGCCCGCGTGGGCGAGGGTGTCGATGTTCTTCGGCGTGTTCTTCGCCGCCTTGAACGTCGTGCCGTCGGTGTTGGCGGCCACCGGGTAGCTGCCGAAGTAGTGGTCGAAGGAGACGTTCTCCTGGAAGATGACCACCAGGTGCTTGATCGGCGTGGAGGTGCTGCCACCGCCGTTGTGGGCCGGGGAATCGGCCATGGCCGGCGCCGCGGTGCCGCCCATCAGTACGAGCGCCGCGGCTCCGGCGAACGCCCCCCACCGGGCGGCCCGCACGCGCGGCACCGCCCTTCTACCCCTGCCAGAACCGCTCGTGGTGCTCATGCTCTCCCAGCCTCCGCTAAGTGGCGTTCTACGCGTGTCGCCGTCTGTTCGCGCACGGTGTCGAACGCGATCGTCACGGGGGACCGCGACATGACAAAGGCACGACGGTGGCGGGGCGGTGAACAGCGGGTCAGTAAATTCTTAGGAAGTCTTGACCCCGCTTTTACTACGTGACCGTCGGTTTCAGGCCAGCAACGCGCGGCCGAACCAGTCGGACCGGTCGCGCACCCCCGGAAGGGCGAAGAAATAGCCGCCACCGAACGGCGTGATGTAGTCCACCAGGGGTTCACCCGCGAGCCGCTTCTGCACCGCGGCGAACTGCCGCTCGATGTCCTGCTGGTAGCAGACGAAGATCAGCCCCATGTCGAGGTTGCCGTCGCTGTCCATGCCCCGGTCGTAGTTGTAACCACGGCGCAGGATGCGGGAGTTGTCGGTCTGCGCGGTCCGTGGATTGGCCATCCTGATGTGGCTGTCCAGCGGGATCACATCGCCCGCCGGGTCCTGTGCGAACCTCGGCGTGTCGAACTCCTTGGTGCCGTCCAGCGGCGCGCCGGTGTCCCGGCTGCGGCCGAACATCCGCTCCTGCTCGGTGATCGAGACCCGGTCCCAGAACTCCACCAGCATCCGGATGGTGCGCACCACCTGGTAGCTGCCGCCGGTCGTCCAGGCGGGCTCGCCGTTGGTACCGCCGCCGACCCACAGCAGTCGGTTCACGGTGGCCGGATCGGCGACATCGGGATTGGCGGTGCCGTCCTTGAAGCCGAGGTGATTGCGCGGGGTGCCGCTCGGCCGCGGCGGGCTGGTGAATCCGTCCATCCGCCAGCGCACCTGCATCCCGCCCCGGGTGTGCCGGGCGATGTCGCGCAGCGCGTGCAGCACCGTGTCCGCGTGCGGCGCGCTCAGTTGCAGGCTCAGATCGCCGTGGCACCACGCCGGGTCGAGGTCGTCGTCATCGAAGGCGGGCATCGCGGTGAGCCGGGCCGGTTTGCGGTCGGCCAGCCCGAAGCGGTGGTCGAACAGCGAGGCGCCCACCCCGACGGTGACGGTCAGGCCGTCGCCGGGCACCCGCGGGCCCAGCGTGCCGCTGTCCGAGGGCGAGTCGGTGATGCCGAGCGCCGCGGGCGTACCGCCGGTGGCGAGGAAGCGCGCCCGGTCGGTGACGGCGTGCAGCAGCTCGGTCAGCTCGCGCTTGTCGGCGGCGGTCACGTCGAAGGAGACGAAGGCGGTGGACTGCTGCACCGGATCGGTGATGCCCGCCTGGTGCGCGCCGTGGAAGGCGGACCGCGTGCTCCTCGTCGGGGCGGGCGTCGCGGCGGAGGCCGCCGTACCGGTCAGCGCCGCGGCCCCGCCGGCGACCGCGCCGACCGCCCCCACGCCGATCGCCGCGCCGCGCAGGAAGCCGCGCCGCCGCAGGTCGCCCGCGCCCGTCACCGGCTCGTGGGTGTCCGTCATGCCGTCCTCCGTACATCGAAGATCGCCGCCACCGGGGCGAGTTGTTCGAGCAGATCGCCGAAGTCGGCGTTGATCCGCTGGCGCTGGTCGTGGGCGAGCCTGTCGAGCGGCGTCCACGTGTCGCCGTGGTGCGCCGCGTCGAGGTCGGCCTCGGCGCGCTTCAGGGTCGCGGTGAGCTTCGCGGCACCCGGATCACGCGGTACGAGCAGGCTGTTCAGCCGGTCCAGCAGCTCCTTGGTGCCGTCGAGATTGGCGCGCGCGGTCGCCAGATTCGTCCCGCTGCCGTAGTCGGTGCGGCCGGTCAGCTCGAACTGCTCGGCGTTCTCCACGATCTCGTGCGCCCGCAGCCCCATGTCGGCCGGGTCCATCCGCTCCTGCGACCAGTCGTCGTCCAGCGCCTTCACATCGCCGACCAGCTTGGCGGCCGGCGTCCGCAGCGAGGCGGCTGAGGCGCCGTGCCACAGGCCGTACTCGATCCGGTGGAAGCCGGTGAAGTCCGGGTCCTGGACCGCGCCGGGCGTGCGCGCCGCCGTGCCGTTGATCGCGCCGTCGGCGTCCCCGAAGGTGCCGTAGGCGGCGCCCATCCGTTCGTAGACCAGGTGTGCGCTCAGCCAGTCGCGGCGGGCGGCGGCCAGATCGCCGCCGTCGATGTCGGCCTCGAGCGCCTTGACGCCGCGCCCGAGATCGCCGATGCGGTCGCCGACCCACTTCTGGTAGGCCAGCGTCGGCGGGATCAGGTCGTGCTGCGTGACGGGCACCGCGGCCGGGCCCCGCGGGACGGTGCCGGGGACGACGACGGTCGGCCCGGTCACCGCGTCGGTGTCCTCCTGGAGGCACTTGAAGGCGTACGAACCGCTGCCCAGGTCCACTACCATCGGCCGGGTGATGCCCGGCGCCAGGCCCTCGACCTCGCCGTAGACCTTGCCGCTGTGCGGGTCGGTCAGATAGACCTCGGTGGCGTTCGCGCCGGTGTTGCGCAGGTCGAAGACCTGGGTGCCGGTCTTCGGCCTGATCCAGCCGCGGCCGCAGCTGCCGGTGGAGGCGTCCACCGCGGTGTGCCGCAGGCCGTCGGCGGCGGTCGCCGGAGCGCTGTGCTCGACGGTGCCGCCGCCGGAGCCGGACAGCAGCACGGCCGCGGTGACGGCGCCGGCGACGGCGAGCCCGGCCGCCGCCACCTGCCACATCGGCGGTCGGCGCGAGCGGCTCGGTCCTGTCCCGGGGGGCGGCGGGGCTATACCGTCGGGTTCGGCGGACACACCGGACCTCCAGATTTCGGTGCAGTGGATCGGGTGCCGCTCATGCTAAGCACCTCGTGGCACCGCACCCACCTGCTCCAAGGCCAGGAATCCACAATTCCCCGGCAGTTCACCCGCGAGTCACGTAAGGGCACCCTTACCGGGGTTTTCCGGCCCGGAAAGCGCCTCGGCGGGCGCCGCCTCCGGTTCCGCCTCCGGTTCCGCCGTACGTCCGGTCGGCGAGTCCGGAATCCGGCGGACGGACGGATCCAACTCGGTGGCCAGCAGATCGGTGATCCGCCGCCAGGCGTCGGCCGCCAGATCCGGCCGGTAGCTGTCCCGCTCGTCGGCGAGGAAGCCGTGCGGCCCGTCCGGGTAGACCACGATCTCGTGCCGTACGCCCGTGGCCGTCAGCCGCTCCCCGGCGAGCCGGTTCTGCTCCGGGGTGACTACATGGTCCTTCCCGCCCATCAGATACAGCAGCTTGCCGCGGTGCCCGGCCATCCCCGGGACCAGGTCGAGCAGCGGCTGCGGAGTGCCGAGCGCGGTGCCCGTCACGTCCAGCCAGCCCGGGTAGACCACGGCGGTCGCGGCCAGGTCGATTCGGGTGGCCGCGTAGAAGGCCAGATGGCCGCCCAGGCTGAAGCCGACCATGCCGATCCGCTCGCCCGCGTCCGGCAGGCCCCGCAGGTGGTCGACGGTCGCGCGCACGTCCCGCAGCACCTCGTCCCTGGTGAGCCGTTGCAGCAGCGCGAAGCCCGCCGCGCGGCCCGCGTCGTCCGCGGCGCCCTCGAAGCCGGGCGCGGTGCGGTGGTGGAAGTCCGGTACGACCGCCAGGCAGCCCATCGCCGCCAGCCGGTCGGCGACCCGGCGGATGTACGCGGTCACACCGAACATCTCGAAACCGACGATCACCGCGGGCCGTACGCCGGGCTCGGCCGGCCGTGCCGTATAGGCGTCCATGAAGCCGCCCGCGCCCGTGGCGTCCGGATCGTCGACCGCGATACGGACCCGGCCGGTGACGATCGGATACGGAGGCGGATCCGGAGGCGGATGCGGCGGCGCTGTGCTCATGGTGCTCCCTCGTGAACGGTCCCGCTGTGCGATGTCCCACCCGACCGGCGGGGACGTGATCCAGTCTGCGCGGAGGCGCGCGGCCCGGTCCAAGACCGGTTGTGTCGTCGGCGATACCCTCGGCGCATGGCCGATCTGGACCTGCGCAGACTGCGTTACTTCGTGGCGGTGGCCGAGCGGCTGCACTTCAGCCGCGCCGCCGAGGAACTGCTCATCGCGCAGCCCGCGTTGAGCCGGCAGATCCGCGCGCTGGAGAAGGAGCTGCGGACCGAGCTGTTCGTCCGCGACAGCCACGGCGTCGAACTCACCGACACCGGACGGCAGTTGCTGGACGACGCCCGGCCGCTGCTGGCCGCCGCCGATGCCGCCAGGCGCCGCGTCGACCGGGCGGCACGCGCCGACCGCACCCTCGTCGTCGGCTTCAGGACCGGTATCCGTGTCACCGACGCCGTACGCGACTTCACCGCCGCGCACCCCGAAGTAACCGTCGAGGTCCGCAGCGTGGAGTGGGACGACCAGGCCGAGGCCCTGCTCGACGGCCGGGTTGACGTCGCCTACGTCCGGCTGCCCGTCCTCGCGGACGGGCTGGCGCTGACCCCGCTGTACAGCGAACCGCGGATGGCCGCGCTCCCCGCGGGCCACCCGCTGGCCGCCAAGGACGCGCTGACCAGCGCCGAGCTGGCCCGGCAGACCGAGATCCTGCACTTGTGCGTCAACCCCGACCCGAACCCCGGCGGCCCGCGGCCGGTCTCCGCGATCCGGACCGTCGAGGAGAAACTGGAGTACGTCGCCGCCGGCCGCGGCGTCTGCTACCTGCCGCGGTCCGCCACCGACCTCTACCGGCGCGCCGACGTCCGCTGTCTGCCGGTCACCGATCTGCCGCCCGACGAGGTCGCGCTCGCCCACGCCGCCGACCGGCCGTCCCCGCTGATCGACGCCTTCCGCGAGGCCGCGCGTCGGACGGCCCCGCCGGAGGCGTGAACTCCCGTACGGGGCGGCCGGATACGCGGGCAGACGGCGAAGGTGCTCAGCCGGTCAGTCGGTCAGCCGGCCAGCGGGTCAGGAGGCAGGCCAACAGGTGAGCAGGCCAGGAGGCAGGTCAACAGGTCAGCAGGCCCGCGTTCCGCTTGGCGGTCAGGACGCGGTGCAGGCTGTCGTCCACGTCCTTGCGCAGCGCCGCGTCCTTCGGCAGCCGATTGATGACGGCGGAGGTCATCGGCGCGATGTCGCCCGGCCGGACGGTGAGCACCATGTTGCCGCCCGCGGCGAGGAAGTCCAGCGCGCGCTGGGCGGGGGAGCGGTCGCTGACGGCGACGGCCGCGCCGATGTCGTCGGAGATCACCGCGCCCTGGAAGCCGAGCCTGCCGCGCAGCAGATCGCGCAGCACCACCGGCGAGAACACCGCCTGACGGCTGCCGTCGATCCGCGAATAGGTCGCCGAGGACACCATCACGAAGGGCGTGCCCGCCTGGACCGCGCTGCGGAAGGGCTGGAGGTACGGGTCGGTGGTGGTGGTCACCGTGTCCGTGACACCGGCGGTGAAGTCGGTGTTGCCGCGCACCCGGCCGAGCCCGGGGAAGTGCTTGACGGTGGGGACGACGCCGGCCGCGCGCATGCCGCGCAGAAAGGCGTCGCTGTGCGTGGCCACGGTCGCGGGATCGTTTCCGTACTCCCGGTTCAGCTCACCGATCGGCCCGTTGACCTTCACCAGGTCGGGCGGGACGGTGTCGGCGACCGGCGCCAGATTCATGTTCACCCCGGCCGCCCTGAGCTGCTTCGCCCAGCCCGTCGCCTCCTGCTGGAGCCGCGAGGCCGGCCACTGGCCCTGCGTGACGGCGTCCGGGATGGCGGAGAAGCCCGGCCCGCCCAGCACCTGGACCTGGCCGCCCTCCTGGTCGGTGGCGATCAGCAGCCCCAGGTGCGCGCCCTTGACCGACGTGGCGAGCGTACGCACCCGGTCGGTGACCGACTTGACCGCGGCGGTGCCCGCGGTGGTGTGGCCCATCAGGAACACCGCGCCGACCCGGCCCTGCGAGACCGCGGCCGACTCGGTGCCGGTCATCCCGGTCGAGGTCACCGCGGCCATGAACAGCTGTCCCACGCGCTGCGCGGTCGTCATCGCGTCCGCCGTACGGTCCACGCAGCTCGCCTGCGCCTTGGTCGTGGTCGGCGCGGGCGGCGCCACCGGCGGCTTGGTCGTGGTGGGGCGCGTGGGGGTGGGGGAGGGCCGCGCGGACGGGCTGGTGGTGGTCGGGCTCGGGCTCGGCGAGGCGGTGGCGCTGCTCGGTGCCACCGACGCGGAGCTGTCGCCACCGCCACCGCTGGAACAGGCGGCGAGCGTGACCATCAGCCCCAGCGCGAGCCCGGCCCCGCGACGGCGCGCGACGGACGGTCGGCTGGCAGCGGAGGGAGTGGGCAGACGCACGGAGAGACCTCGCACCTCATCGCAGTGAACAGCGCTTTCACGGTAAACGATCTTCGATCGTGCTGAACCGTTCCTTCACCACCCTTACCCATGGGACGCCCGATGTCGCGTGGGGCGTGGCGAATCCCACGTGACGGGCGAGGCGATGCCGCCGGTCGGGTGTCCCGGGCCGGGTGTCACCTGAGCAACGACGCCGCCGGTCCGGTGTCACAGGACCGGCGGCATCGGCCGGGGCGGTCAGCGGTCGCGGCCGGCCGCCGTCCCGCCGACCTCCGCGAGGCGGCGGCCGAGGAAGCGCCGCTCGGCGGGCGTCGGCGCCAGCGCGATCGCCTCCCGGTACGCGGCGGCGGCGCCCGTACGGTCGCCCAGCCGGCGCAGCAGATCCGCGCGCGTGGCGGGCAGCAGGTGGTAGCCGGCCAACTCGCCGCCGGCCGCCAGCGCGTCCACGAGCGGCAACGCGGCGGCCGGGCCTTCGGCCATGGAGACCGCGACCGCCCGGTTCAGCTCCACCACCGGGCTCGGCGCCATCCGCGCCAACTCCCGGTACAGCAGCGCGATCTGCCGCCAGTCGGTGGCGTCCGCGGTGGCCGCGCCCGCGTGGCAGGCCGCGATGGCGGCCTGTATCTGGTACGGGCCCGGGCGGCGGGCCAGCAGGGCGTCCTCGACCATGGACAGCCCCTCGGCGATCAGGTCACGGTCCCAGGCCGTACGGTCCTGCTCGTCCAGCGGCACCAGGTCGCCCGCGGCGTCCGTACGGGCCGCGGCCCGCGCCTCGTGCAGCAGCATGAGCGCGAGCAGCCCGCGCGCCTCCGGCTCGTCCGGCAGCAGCGCGACCAGCAGCCGGGCCAGCCGGATCGCCTCCGCGGCGACCCGCCGCTGCTCCCGGCCGCTGTCGGCGTCGGTGCCGTTAGTGCCGTAGGTCCCGTCGGTCCGGTCGTGGGTGCGCGGACCGGCCGGCGCGGTCGGGTTCGGGCCGGTCGGGGCGTCCGGCCCGGATGCGGGGGGTGTGGCGTGCGGCGTGATCGGGCCCGTTCGGGCTTGGCCGCCCGGGCTCGTGGGGTCCTGCTCGGCCGCTTCGGGCCGCTCCGTCGCCGTGGGCGCGTATCCGGCGTTGAACAGCAGATACAGCACGGCGAGCACGGCCGAGGTTCGCTCCGGCAGTTGGTCACGCGGCGGCACCCGGAAGGGGATGCCCGCGTGCCGGATCTTGCTCTTGGCCCGGGTGAGCCGCTGGCCCATGGTGCCCTCGGGCACCAGGAAGGCGCGCGCGATCTGTGCGGTGCTCAGGCCGGTCAGCGTGCGCAGGGTCAGGGCGACCCGGGACGGCAGCGGCAGCGCCGGATGGCAGCAGGTGAAGATCAGCCGCAGCCGGTCGTCCGGCACCGCGCCGTCGTCGGGCGGCTCAGTCGGCGCCTCCACCGGGGCGAGCACGGCCACTTCCCGCAGCTTGCGCCGTTCGTTGGCCGCGCGGCGCACCCGGTCCAGGGCCCGGTTGCGGGCCGTCGTGGTCAGCCAGGCGCCGGGGGAGCGCGGCACACCGTCGGCGGGCCAGCGCTCCAGCGCCCGCGCGAAGGCGTCCTGCGCGCACTCCTCCGCCAGGTCCCAGTCACCGGTCAGCGCGATCACCGCCGCCACGACCCGGCCCCACTCCCGGGACCAGGCCGCAGCGACGGCGTCCCCGACACTCGACGCCGGGACTGCGGCACCCCCGGCCCCGGGTGCCGGGGCGGGACGTTCCGCCCCGGCACCCGGCCCCCGGGCCCCGCTCGTCGCGGAGCCTTCGCCCGGCCCGCTCACTCCTCGGTCCAGAACGGCCGCACCTCGACCATCCCGAAGCGCGCCACGGGGTGCTTCGCGGCGATCTCGATCGCCTCGTCCAGATCGGCGCAGTCGATGACGTCGAAGCCGCAGATCTGTTCCTTCGTCTCCGCGTACGGGCCGTCGGTGATCAGCGGCGCGCCGTCCTTGACCCGGACGGTGGTGGCGTCCTCGGCCGGGTGGATCCTGTTGCCCAGCAGTCGTACGCCCCTGCGGGTGGTCTCCTCCACCCACGCCGTGGCGTCCAGCTCCTCCGGGGTCGCGTCGCCGAAGCCGTCGCCCTCGCCGCAGATCAGCAGCAGATACTTCATGTCGGTCTCCTTGATCGAGTTGATCGAGTCGATCCCGCGCGGTCTTCCCGCGCTGTCACCCCTACGACGATCGGGATCGGGCGGGAACTACATCGCGGCGGAAAAAAAGTCCGGCGACCGGACCGACGGGTCTCAGACCGCCGTCCAGCCGAGCGCCGAACGGCGGTGCGGGAGCAGCGCCCCCGCGACCGCGACCAGCGCCGCCCCCGCGATGAGCAGCACGACCGCCGGATGCCCATGGCCGACCAGGACCGCCCCGAGCAGCGCGCCGAGGAACATCGCGGCGGCCGACAGCAGGCGGCGCCCCGCCTTGCCGGTCGCCCCGCCCGCGAGCCTGCTGTCGGCGGCGACCCCGGTGATGGTCAGGGTCAGCACCGTGGTGGTGAGGTCCGGCACGGCCAGCTTGCGCACCACGGCGTTCTGCCCGCCCATGGCGAAGCCGAGCACGACCACCAGGCACCACCGGCTCCACCCGGACGCCGGCAGGTCCACCGCAAGGCCGACCGCGTAACAGACCAGCACCAGCAGCGCCTGCGCCGCCGTCACCCCCAGCAGCAGCCGCGCCCGGTGCAGCGGTACCCGGTTCGCGAGCCGACCGGCGGCCAGCGCGCCGACCGCGAAGGACAGCAGCGACAGGACGGACGCGGTCAGCGAGAAGCCGCTCGACCCGGCGAGCGAGAACGCCATGAAGACCACGTTTCCCGTCATGTTCGCGACGAAGACCCGGCCCAGCGCCAGATAGCTGAAGGCGTCGACCAGACCGGTGACGACGGTCAGCGCGAGCAGCAGCGGCGGCAGCGGCCCGTGCCGTCCCGCCAGGTCGGGTACGAGGGTGTCACGGGCCTCGCGGAGCGTGGGGTTCACAGCGGCCGTCCTCCGATCGTGCGTGCCTGACGCCCCATCGTCGCGTCCCGCACCCGCCGCGCGCGGGACCTTCCGCCGGGACCGGTCATAAGCCGGTCAGCCGGGACCGGTCATAAGCCGGTCATAAGAAGACGGCATCCGAGGGGCGGCCGGGCTGTCGCCGCCGCTGCGCGCCGCGCCGGTGTGAGACTGGCCCGCACGGCGGGCCGATCATGAATGGCGCCGCCGCGGACGTGGCATGACGGCCCGTCGAGGGGGCACCCGCGCAAGTGTCGAGCCGCAGCTCCGGCTCACGAAGGAGGGCACCATGGCCGCGTCCGCGCCGGACGCCGCGTCCAGCGACACGATCACCACCGATGTGCCCGCGCGGCTCGACCGGCTGCCGTGGTCGCGCTGGCACTGGATGATCGTGATCGGACTCGGCACCGTATGGATCCTCGACGGTCTCGAGGTGACGACCGTCGGCAACATCGCCGGACGGCTGTCCGAGGACGGCAGTGGCCTGTCCATCACCGCCGCCCAGATCACCGGCATCACCGCCGCGCTCTACGTGGCCGGCTCCTGCGCCGGCGCGCTGTTCTTCGGCTGGCTCACCGACCGCTTCGGCCGCAAGAAGCTCTTCATGGTCACCCTCGCGGTCTATCTGACCGCGACGGCGATGACCGCGCTGTCCTTCCAGCTCTGGTGGTTCCTGCTCTTCCGCTTCCTGACCGGCTTCGGCATCGGCGGCGAATACGCGGCGATCAATTCGGCGATCGACGAGCTGATCCCGTCGAAATACCGCGGCCGGGTCGACCTGATCATCAACGGCAGTTACTGGCTGGGCGCCGTCGGCGGCTCCCTGCTGTCGATCGTCGCGCTCAACACGAACATCTTTCCCAAGGATGTCGGCTGGCGGCTCACCTTCGCGCTCGGCGTCGTCCTCGGCCTGGTGATCCTGGTGGTCAGGCGGCATGTCCCGGAGAGCCCGCGCTGGCAGTTCATCCATGGCCACGGCGACGAGGCGAAGCAACTGGTCGGCGACGTCGAGCGCGAGATCGAACAGGAAAAGGGACACGAACTCCCGCGCGCCAAGGGCGAGATCACGATCCACCAGCGCAAGAGCATCGGCTTCGGCATCATCGCCAAGACCGTCTTCCGCAAATATCCCAAGCGCGCGGTGCTCGGCCTGTCGCTCTTCATCGGCCAGGCGTTCCTCTACAACGCCATCACGTTCGGCTTCGGCAACATCCTCACCACGTTCTTCGACGTCTCGACCGGCAAGACCGGTTACTACTTCGCCGTCATCGCGGCGGGCAATTTCCTCGGCCCGCTGCTGCTCGGCAAGCTCTTCGACACCGTCGGCCGGCGGATCATGATCTCCTCCACGTACATCCTGTCCGGTCTGCTGCTGTTCGGCACCGCCTGGCTGTTCAACCGCGGCTCGCTGGACGCCACGACGATGACCGCGTGCTGGTGCGTGGTGCTGTTCTTCGCCTCGGCCGGCGCGAGCAGCGCGTATCTGACCGTCTCGGAGATCTTCCCGATGGAGACCCGGGCGATGGCGATCGCCTTCTTCTACGCGATCGGCACCGCGGCCGGCGGCATCAGCGGCCCGCTGGTCTTCTCCGACCTCACCAAGTCGGGCGTTGTCGGCGACACCGTCGAGGCATTCGTGATCGGCGCGTCCCTGATGTGCGCCGCGGGCCTGGTGGCGGCGCTGCTCGCGGTCAAGGCCGAGGGGCGCTCCCTGGAGGACATCGCGGAACCGCTGTCGGCGGCACGGTCCGAGGCTGCCACGACCGGCTGACCCCGCCGGGGCCGGGCCCCGCACGGCCCGGTCCCGATGTCCGGCTGATCCACTCCCGCGCGGCCGAACCCTTGTCGCTGCCCGGCAGCCGTGCCACGTTCACGGCCAATCGAATCGGTTCGACACGTTCGACGCCGGTTCGGCAAGGCAGTGGGACAGGCAGTTCGGCAGGCAGGGAAGTCGGAGTCGGTCATGACGGTGACCTCGGGCAGGCGCCCGAGGCGTTCGGCCGTGACATCGCCTACGCGGTGCACGCCAGGGAGCCGGGCCTGACCGCGCTGATCGTCTACAACGAACGCGTGCTGCCGCTGGTGATGGAGCGGCTGGCCGGCATGGGATGCGCGGTCTCGCGCGGCGGTACGCAGCCTGGCCCGGCGGATCCGGGGCGAGGAACCACCGCCCGCGAGCACGCTCCTGGCCCCGACGCTCGAACCACGGGCCAGCGTCGCCTTCTACGACGCCACCGACCCGTTCGGCGCCCACCGACAGCCGGTCCGGCGGGTCGCACGGCCGGCAGTCGGCAGACATGGCGAGGGGCCTCCCGGCCGGCCGGGAGGCCCCTCGTACGCCGCTTCGCGTTACTTCTGGCTGAGCAGCCCGGCGCGCAGGCCGTTCAGGGTGCGGCTCAGCAGCCGCGACACATGCATCTGCGAGTAGCCGAGCGCCTCACCGATCTGCGCCTGCGTCATCTCCTCGCCGAAGCGCATCTGCAGGATCTGCCGGTCCCGCTCGGGGAGCTTGGCGATCATCGGCGCCAGGCTGTGGAAGTCCTCCACGAGATCCATCGCGTGGTCGCACTCGCCGAAGGTGTCGGCCAGCGTACGGCCCTCGCCGTCGCCGCCGCTCTCGCCGTCGGTGTACGGCGTGTCCAGCGAGCCCGCGGTGTAGCCGTTGGCGGCCACCAGGCCCTCGACGACCTCGTCCTCGGTCAGCTCCAGATGCGCGGCCAGCTCCGGCACCGTCGGGTCGCGGTCCAGCAGCAGCGCCAGCGCCTCCTTGGCCTTGCTCAGCTCCACCCGCAGCTCCTGGAGCCGGCGCGGCACGTGCACCGCCCAGGAGGTGTCACGGAAGAAACGCTTCATCTCGCCGACGATGTAGGGGATCGCGAAGGTGGTGAACTCGTTCTCCCGCGACAGGTCGAACCGGTCGATCGCCTTGATCAGGCCGATCGTGCCGACCTGGACGATCTCCTCCATGTCGGTGGCGGGCCGGTTGCGGTACCGCCCGGCCGCGAAGTGCACCAGGGAGAGATTCATCTCGATCAGGGTGTTCCGCGCGTACTGGTACTCGCGGGTGCCCTCCTCGACGGTCTGGAGCCGGTCGAAGAAGAGCTTCGACAACGCCCGTGCGTCCTTCGGCGCGACGTTGGTCGCGTCGTCGATCCACGGGAGTTCACCAATCATGCCGCCCTGCGATCGGGGCAGCACCTCGGTGGCCGCCGTCTCGTACGCGTTCTCCGACTGCTGAACCTGTGTGGTCACGTCATCGCCTCGCATCAGTAAGACTGTCCATCACCCGATTGCCCGCTCCCGGACGACGTATGCACACTTTCTCACGAAGGGTTTTTCCGGTGTCGGGCGCCGCGGCGGATCGTGGTCCGCGGCGCCCGCTCGATCACCGCTCATGAGCGCTTCTGGCCGTTGCCGCTGCCGGCACCCTCCGGGTCGGTGGTGCATCCGCCTTTACGGCAGTTCACGTCGGGGCAAGACATCGTGGATCACCTCCTCTCCTCCGGCTCTGTCCCCGGCAGGTCCCCGGGGAGGCAGTCCAGCAGGAGTTTGTCGACGCGCCTGCCGTGCCACAGGGCGGCGCCGCGGAGCCGACCTGCGTCACGGAATCCGGCCTTGCGGTAGGCGTGCACCGCCGCGGTGTGGGGGGCGAGCACCTCCAGCCACACGGCGCTCAGCGACGCGATCGAGAACGCCCAGTCGAGGGTGAGTGCGGTGGCTTCGGTGGCGTAGCCCCGGCCGCGGTGCTCCGGGGCGATGACGAGGGTGAACTCGGCACTGTTGGCCGACTGGTCGACGCTCAGCGCGGTGGTCCCGACCGGGGTACCGCCCTCCGCGGTGATCACTTCGAAGAGTTGGTAGTGGGTGGAGGTGTGACTGGTACGGAAGCGGCTCTGGAAGACTTCCCAGGACACGGGCCAGCGGGCCCCGAATCCGACGACGGTCGCCGGGTCCGTCTCCCACCGGTGGTAGTCCTGCATCATCTCTTCCCTCGCCAGCGCCAGTGCCAACCGTGTCCCGCTGCGGAGCGGCACGGGTCCGGTGGAGCGGCTGTTGGTCATCACGTGCGGTCTCTCCTCCGTGTGCCCGGTCCGGCTCGGGGCAGCCGTCCGTAAAGCGTCATTCCACTTTCCGCGTCACCTGGGCAGATCCGTCGTATTGGCCACCGGGCCGTCGCCCGTGTGCATGCGCGCGGTACCCCCGAGCGGCCCGGCGGCCGCCGGCCGGGGCCCGCGGGGACGTCCGCCGGATTTGGCGGGAAAGCGCTGCACCCTTGCCGAAGGGGCCCGCCTGCCAGTGCTGCTGTGCCGAACGCGGTACGGGTGACCGGTGTGACCCGTGGTCCAGTGCGATCGAGACGATTTCCCGGCGCCGTGTCCCCCGGCCCACAACCGGCCCCACAACCGGCCCCACAACCGGCCCGGCGCCCGGCCGGGGACCTGCCGGGGCACCCGTGTCGGTCCCCGGCCGGTGGGATCGCCTCTGATACCCAATAGGCATCACAGATCGGGTACGGAACGGGGTCGTCCGTGTCGTTACCGTGAGGCGGCTTTCCGGTCGATCACGTGCAGAACACGTGCCGAACACGTCAGTCTGGAGCGGGTCAATGAGTGAGTTCGACGACATGAACGCGCGAGTCATCGCGGAGTTCCGTGCCAACGCGGGAAAGGTGGGCGGCAACTTCGAGGGCGCCCCGATGGTGCTGCTGCACACCATCGGCGCCAGGACCGGTGCCGAGCGCGTCAACCCCCTGATGTACCTGCCCGACGGCGACCGCTATCTGATCTTCGCCTCCAAGGGCGGCGCCGACGAGCACCCGGCGTGGTACCGCAACATCGTCGCCCACCCCGACATCGAGGTGGAGATCGGCGACGAGCGGTTCGCGGTGCACGCCGAGGAGCTGAAGGGCGCCGAGCGGGACGAGAAGTACGCGAAGCAGGCCACCCTCTACCCGGGCTTCGCCGAGTACGAGAAGAAGACCAGCCGGGTCATCCCGGTGATCGCCCTCACCCGCCGCTGACGGCGTGCCCCCGCCCCGGTTGCGGCGCGCCGAATTACGTCGCGCCCGCGTGCGATAGGCCGCGCCCAACCGGGGAAGGCAAGGGGGCACACGATTGTCCACGACAGGGAGGTCTCGGTGAAGGTGGGGCTGCTGACCCGGGAGTATCCGCCGGATGTCTACGGCGGTGCCGGGGTCCACGTCGAATTCCTCGCCCGCGAACTGCGCTCCCTGGTGGACGTCGCGGTGCACTGCTGGGGCGAGGGGGCGGACGCCCCGGACGCGGGGGTGACCCGGCACCAGGCACCGGCGGCCCTGAAGGACGCCAACGACGCGCTGCGCACCTTCGCCGTCGACCTGGCGATGGCCGCCGCGCTCCAGGGCCGGGACCTGGCGCACTCGCACACCTGGTACGCCAACCTCGCGGGCCATCTCGGCAAGCTGCTGTACGGCATACCCCACGTGCTGACCGCCCACTCGCTGGAACCCCTGCGCCCCTGGAAGGCCGAGCAGCTCGGCGGCGGCTACGCCCTGTCCAGCTGGGCCGAGCGCACCGCGATGGAGTCGGCCGACGCGGTCGTCGCGGTCTCCGACGGCATGCGCGCCGACATCCTCGGCTGTTACCCGGCACTCGACCCGGACCGGGTGCACGTCATCCGCAACGGCATCGACACCGCCACCTACCGCCCCGACCCGCGCACCGACGTCCTCAGCCGGATCGGCATCGACCCGCAGCGGCCGTATGTGCTCTTCGTCGGCCGGATCACCCGCCAGAAGGGCGTCCCCCATCTGCTGCGGGCCGCCCGCGACCTTGACCCGGACGCCCAGCTCGTGCTGTGTGCCGGTGCCCCCGACACCCCCGCGCTCGACCGCGAGTTCCGCGCACTGTTCGACGAGTTGAACGCCGTACGGGACGGGGTGCACTGGATCCCGGCGATGCTGCCCCGCCCGGCGGTCGTCCAACTGCTCACCCACGCGGCCGTCTTCGCCTGCCCGTCGGTCTACGAGCCGCTGGGCATCGTCAATCTGGAGGCGATGGGCTGCGGCACCCCCGTGGTCGCCTCCGCCGTCGGCGGCATCCCCGAGGTCGTCGAGGACGGCGTCACCGGCCTGCTCGTCCCCTACGACGAGCAGGACCCGGCCGCCTTCGAGGCCGGTCTCGCCCAGGCGCTCAACCGGGTGCTCGGCGACCGCGCCGAGGCCGAACGGATGGGCGCCGCGGGACGCGACCGCGCCGTGCGCGAATTCGGCTGGGACACCGTCGCCCGCCGCACGGTCGGCCTCTATGAGACCGTCCTCGGGTCGCCCCGCTGACGAAACCCGGTCGAGGGAGTTCCGATCACCGCGTTCGTACCTCATGATCACGGGGCACGAAGACAGGCACGGGAATGGACACGAGCGGCTGAAACGACAAGGGGGGTCTCGATGCGCGGTGGACCTTCGGTACTCGGCATAGTGCTGGCCGGCGGTGCGGGAAAGCGGCTCATGCCGCTCACCGCCGACCGGGCCAAGCCTGCGGTGACCTTCGGAGGTACGTACCGATTGGTCGACTTCGTGCTGTCGAACCTGGTGAACGGGGGCATCCTGCGGGTCTGCGTGCTGACCCAGTACAAGTCGCACTCCCTCGACCGGCACGTCAGCACCACCTGGCGGATGTCCAGTCTGCTGGGCAACTATGTGACGCCGGTCCCCGCCCAGCAGCGGCTCGGCCCGCGCTGGTTCCTGGGCAGCGCCGACGCGATCCTCCAGTCGCTCAATCTGGTGCACGACGAACAGCCGGACTACATCGCGGTGTTCGGCGCGGACCACGTCTACCGGATGGACCCGCGGCAGATGCTGGCGCAGCACGTCGAGCACGGCGCGGGCGTCACCGTGGCGGGCATCAAGGTGCCCAAGTCGGAGGCGGCCGGCTTCGGGGTGATCACGCCCGCGGCCGACGGCATCCAGGTGGAACGTTTCCTCGAAAAGCCGACCGACCCGCCGGGGCTGCCGGGCGACCCGCAGCATGTGTTCGCCTCGATGGGCAACTACCTGTTCAGCACCAAGACGCTGATCGACGCGCTGCACGAGGACGCCGAGGACCCGCAGTCCGTGCACGACATGGGCGGCAGCATCCTGCCGCGGCTCACCGCCCAGGGCGTCGCCCAGGTCTACGACTTCGACGCCAACCACGTGCCGGGCGAGACCGCCCGCGACCACGGCTACTGGCGGGACGTCGGCACTCTTGACGCCTATTACGACGCGCACATGGACCTGATCTCCGACCAGCCCGCCTTCAGCCTGTTCAACCGCAGCTGGCCGATCTACACCCACTCCGGCCAGCTGCCGCCCGCCAAGATCGCGGCCGGCGGCATCGTGGGGGAGTCGGTGATCAGCCCCGGGTGCGTGATCCGCGGCCAGGTCACCCGCTCGGTGCTCTCGCCCGGGGTGATCGTGGACGCGGGCGCCGTCGTCCAGGGGTCCGTCCTGCACGACAACGTACGGGTCGGGCGCGGCGCCATCGTCAGGGGCGCGGTGCTGGACAAGAACGTCGATGTGCCGCCGGGCGCCACCATCGGCGTCAACCCGGACCGCGACCGGGAGCTGTACACCGTGTCGGCGGCGGGCGTGATCGCCCTGGGCAAGGCGCAATTGGTGCTCTGAGCCGCGCGAGCGGCAAGAGGGCGGCGGCCCGTCCCCCGATGGTGCGGGGGACGGCCGCCGCTGTCGTGCGGCCGGCCCGTCAGCTGCCGTAGACCTCCAACTCGTAGATGCGCGCGGCCGGATCGGTGTTCTGCGTCGGTGTGATCACACTGAGCCGGACGTAACGCGCGGTCGTGCTCACCGCGTTGGTGGTGGAGTTCGCGGTGTTGCCGCGGACCTGGGCGACCGTGGACCAGGTGCTGCCGTCAGTGGAGACGGCCAGGTCGAAGTCCTTGGTGTTCCAGCTCGCGTCCTCGCCGCCCGCCCCGGCGTGCCGGACGGTCAGCGAGGTCAGCGCGTGCGCCGCGCCCAGGTCGACCTGGAGGGTCTTGGTGCCGGACGCCTTCGAGCACCACTTGTCGCTGTTGCCGCCGGTGTAGCTGCCGTTGACGGCCTTGTCCGGGCCCTCGGTGGTGGCGCAGGCGTCGGAGCCGGTCGCGGTGCGGCCGATGGCCAGATCGGCCTGGCCGCCGCCGTACACCTCCAGCTCGTACAGCCGGGCCGCCGTCACGGTCGCGCCGCCCGCGTCGTTGACGGGGGAGGTGATGGCGACCTTGACGTAGCGGGCCTGGCGCGGCGCGATCGGGTGGTAGGTACGGCTGGAGCGGGAGCCGGTCACGGTGACGGCCGTGCTCCAGTTGCTGCCGTCGGTGCTGGTCTGGATCGTGAAGTCCTTGGTGTTCCAGCCGGTGTTCTCGCCGCCGAGCCCGGCGTGCTTGAGCACGAAGGACGAGACGGTCTGCGTCGAGCCCAGATCCACCTGGAGCGACGGATTGGCGGCCGTGGAGCACCACTTGCTGTTGTTCTTCAGCGACCCGTCCACCGCCTTGTCGGCGGACTCCGCGGTCGCGCACGCCGCCGAGGCCGTCACCGGCTTGCCCTGGGCGAGGTTGGTGCCCAGTTCGGGCGCGGCCGGCACCGGGGTGGCACCGTCGGTGAAGGACGGCGGGACGTCGTTCGCGCCCGTGCCCCAGCTCGCGCTCGGCGAGCCGCCCATGGTGAAGTTCAGCGTCGCACCGCCCGCCACGTCCGGGTAGCGCAGGTAATTGTGGCTGGTGGACGCGCCGTTGACGCTCAGCGCCTGGACGTAATTGCCGCTGCCCGAGCTGTTGATGGTGATGTTGCCGCCGGGCCGCTGGAGCAGCACCGACGGGAACTGCGGTCCGTGCACGGCCAGGGTGTCCGCGCCCGGCGTCGCCGGGTACATCCCCAGCGCCGCCCACACGTACCAGGCCGAGGTCGCGCCCAGGTCGTCATTGCCCGGCAGCCCGCCGGGACCCGTCGTGTACGACTCCGTCATCACCTTGCGCACCGCGTCCGAGGCACCCGCGGGGTCGCGCGCGTAGTTGTACGCCCACGGCACGCCGTGCTCCGGCTCATTGCCGATGTAGTAGTACGGCAGGCTCTGGCCGGCGTTGACCTGTGTGAAGTGGTGGTCGAGCCGCTGCACCGCGGTCTGCCGGCCGCCCATGTCGTTGATCAGGTCGGCGAAGTCGTACGGCACCATCCAGGTGTACTGCGCCGCGTTGCCCTCGGTGAAGTTGGTCTGGCTGGCCGGATTGAGCGGCCACGACCAGCTCCCGTCGGAGTTGCGCGGCTGGGTGTAGCCGGACTCCGTGCTGTACGTGTTCCGCCACCACTGGGCGCGCGTCATGTGGGTGCTGTAGCTGGAGGTGTTGCCGAGCGCCTTGGCGAACTGCGCGACCGCGAAGTCCGAGGCGGAGTATTCGAGCGAGTCCGAGGGCGCGCCGGGCAGATAGTGCAGATTGGTGTACGTGCCCTGGTTGCCGCGGATCGGCGAGCCCTGCATCGTGCCGCCGTTGGACGCCTTCTCCATCAGCGACAGCGCGGTGGCGGTGTCGAAGTCCCGGGCCCCGAAGGCGTAGAGGCTGCTGACGATGATCGGGCCCGGGTCGCCGGTCATCACGAAGTCCTCGTTGGTCTGCTGCGACCACTTGGGCAGCAGACCGCCCTGCTGGCCGTCCAGCACCATCGACTTGGCGATGTCGCTCGCCTCGGTCGGCGCGATCAGTGCCACCAGCGCCGCCCAGGAGCGGTAGATGTCCCAGCCCGAGTAGTTCTGGTAGACCGGCCGGGACGAATTGTGCACCGCGCCGTCGAAGCCCCGGTAGTCGCCGTTGACGTCGCTGGCGACATTGGGGCTCTGGAAGACGTGGTAGAGCGCGGTGTAGAACTTCTTCAGATCCGCGGTGGCGCCGCCGGTGACCTGCGCCCGGTTGAGTATCTGGTTCCACGAGGTGTCGGCGGCGGTGCGCACCGCCCCGAAGTCCCAGCCGTTGTTCTCCGCGGTCACATTGGCCTGCGCGTTCGCCACGCTCACATAGCTCAGCCCGACCTTGAACTGCACGGTGGCGTTGCTGGTGGTGTCGAAGGTGACGTACGCGCCGGTGTTGGTGCCGCTCGCGCTCGACGAGCCGTCGCTGACCGAGCCGCCGGACCAGGTGCCGTGGCCGCTGGGGGCGCGGTCGAAGCGGATGTCGAAGTAGATCTGGAAGGTCTTGGAGGAGCCGCAGAAGCCGCCCGCGGTGACGCTGCCGGTGACCTCGGAGCCGTTGACGTTGACCGTGCCGTTGCGGTTGCCGGTCGCGCTGCGGCTGGTGTTGATCAGCAGCCGTGACGACGTGGACGACGGATACGTCAGCTTGCCCATGCCGGTACGGGTGGTGGCGGTCAGCTCGACATTGGTGGAGTACTTGTCGAGCCGGTTCTTGTAGTAGCCGGGCGCCGCCGACTCGTTGGACTTGGTGTAACCGGACGCGTAACTCGTCCAGTTGCTGCCCGGCGAGGTGCCGAGCGAGCCCGTCACCGGCAGCAGCGGCAGGTCCTCGTTGTTGGGGCAGCCCGCGCCGTCGAAGTGCGTGAGGCTGAAGTCCTCGATCGAGGTGTCGGAGTAGCGGTAGCCCGACGGCGAGGCCGTCGGGGTGTCCGGGCTGAACTGCACACCGCCGAAGGGCACCACGGCGCCCGGATACGTACTGCCGCCCGCGCCGCCCGGCACGGGGTTGGGGGCCGAGCTGTCGTCGGTGCCGACGAAGGGGTCGGCGTACTGCGTCAGGGCCTGCGTCGCGGCGTGCGCGGGGACCGCGGCCAGTCCGCCGACACCGAAGGCGGCCAGTAACAGGGCGCTCGCGGCGCCGACGGTTCTCTTGCGGAACGAAGTGGGGGGCACGGAGGGAACCACCTTCTCGCGGAGGCGGCACGCCGTCGTCCTTGCGGGCCGCCTCGGGGCACGGGGGGCTGCGCGAAGTGCATGTGAACGTTACCAAGCAGGACCGCATTCTTGAGGTGTCCCTGACGTGCTGTCAAGAGTGTGAACCGGCCCCGGATATCCCTTGTCCACGCGGTGGATGGGCTGGGAACGTTACCAAGTCACCCTGCTGCGCCGGGAGCCGGCGGAGTGCGGCGGCGCGCGAGGAGGAGGACCGTGAGGCGCCCGACGATGAAGGACGTGGCCCGCGTCGCGGGGGTGAGCCCGATGACGGTCTCCCGCGTCGTCTCGGGCGAGCCGGGTGTCTCCCCGGGGACCGCCGCGCGGGTCGAGCAGGCCGTCAGGAAGCTCGGCTACCAGCGCAACGACAACGCCCGCAATCTGCGGCAGAAGAACCTTGGCACCTCCACCATCGCGCTGGTCGTGGACGACCTCGCCAACCCCTTCTACGCGCTGATGGCCCGCTCGGTCGAGGACGAGGCGCACCGCCGCGGCTATGTGGTGCTCGTCGGCAGCACCAACGACGAACCGCGCCGCGAGCGCGAGGTGATCGCCGCCTTCACCGCACGCCAGGTGGACGGCCTGATCATCGTGCCCACCAAGGGCGGCCACGGCTTCCTCAAGCAGCCCATGGAGGGCGGCACCCAGGTGGTCTGCGTCGACCGGCCCGCCAAGGGGCTGGCCGTGGACACCGTCACCGTCGACAACCGCGCGGGCGCCGAACGGGCCGTCGCCCATCTGCTCGGCCACGGCCACACCCGGATCGCCTACCTCGGCGACCGCTACGACATCTGGACCCAGCGCGAGCGCCACCTCGGCTACCTGGACGCGCTCGCCGCCCACGGCCTGCCCGAGGACCCCGACCTGGTCCGGCACGGTCTGCGCTCGCACCGCGAGGCGCGCGCCGCGCTGGCCGGGCTGCGCGCCCTGGACCGGCCGCCGACCGCGCTGTTCACCAGCAACGACCTGATCACCCTCGGCGTGCTCGACGGTCTCGACCACCCGGCGCCGGTGGCGATCGTCGGCTTCGACGACCTGCCGCTGGCCGAACGGCTGAGCCCGCCGCTGACCGTGGTCAGCCAGGACCCGGTGGCGATCGGCGGCACGGCCGCCAATCTGCTCTTCGCCCGGATCGGCGGCGACCGCTCCGCGCCCCGCTCGGTGGTGCTGCTGACCCGTCTGCTTGTGCGCGGTTCCGGTGAATTCCGTGCAGAGACCACCACCGAACACCCCGGCCACCAGCGGTGATTACCGTCGGCAGCGGAAATCCGCGGCCGGGACATTGACACATCGATCAATCCCCACCAGGGTGAGAGCGCTCTCAGAACCGCTGCGGAGGACGTGATTCCGCGATGTCGGCGACGTCTGTCCTCCGCGGTGCCCCAACTGATGAGGAGTACAGCGCGTGTACATCACCACACGACGGAAACTGTTCGTACCGCTGGCCGCGGCCACGTTGATCGGCGGCGGTCTGACCGCCGCCGGCCTCGCGTCCACCGCCTCGGCCTCGGTGCCGGACACCATTCCGCTCACCTTCACCAACAACTCCGGCCGCGGCGACCAGGTCTACGTCTACGACATCGGCACCGACCTCGCCTCCGGAAAGCAGGGCTGGGCGGACGCCGACGGCACCTTCCACCCCTGGCCGGCCGGCGGCAATCCCCCCACCGAGGCCCCGGACGCGTCCATCGCGGGCCCCGCGGACGGCCAGTCGCTGACCGTGAAGCTCCCCAAGTTCTCCGGCCGGGTGTATTTCTCCTACGGCCAGAAGCTGGTCTTCAAGCTGACCCCGGACGGGCTGGTGCAGCCCGCCGTGCAGAATCCGGACGACCCGAACCACAACACCCTGTTCAACTGGAGCGAATACACGCTCAACGACTCGGGCCTGTGGATCAACAGCACGCAGGTGGACATGTTCTCCGCCCCGTACGCGGTCGGGGTGAAGGGCGGCGACGGGACGACGAAGACCACGGGACACCTCAAGCCCGGCGGCTACAAGGGCTTCTTCGACGAGCTGAAGGCGCAGTCCGGCGGCTGGGGCGGTCTGGTGCAGACCGCGCCCGACGGCAGTGTGCTGCGTGCGCTCGCCCCCGGCCACGGCATCGAGGCCGGTGCGCTGCCCGCCTCGGTGATGGACGACTACATCAACCGGGTCTGGGACAAGTACAGTTCCTCGACCCTGACGGTCACGCCCTTCGGCGACCAGCCGGACACCAAGTACTTCGGCAAGGTCTCCGGCGACGTCATGAACTTCACCGACAGCTCCGGCGCCGTCGTCACGTCCTTCACCAAGCCCGACGCCGACAGCGTCTTCGGCTGCTACAAGCTGCTGGACGCGCCCAACGACCAGGTGCGCGGCCCCATCTCCCGTACGCTGTGCGCCGGTTACAACCGCACGACGCTGCTCACCAACTCCGACCAGCCCGACGCCGACGCGTCCGGCTTCTACCAGGACGCGACGACCAACCAGTACGCGAAGGCGGTGCACGAGCAGATGGCGGACGGCAACGCGTACGCCTTCGCCTTCGACGACGTCGGCAACCACGAGTCGCTGGTGCACGACGACAACCCGCAGGAGGCGTCGGTCACCCTCGACCCGTTCGACTGACGGCCGCTGACGGCCGCGCTACCCGGCGGAACGGGGGACGACAGCCGCGGCGGCCGGCGCCGCCGCGGCGTTGTCGTCGTGGTCGCCGTCCCAGTCGCGCGCCGTGTTGCCGACGACGTCACCGGCGAGGCCCACCAGCAGGAAGACCACGACCAGCACCTTGGCCCCGGTGCTCAGCAGCAGCGGCCTGGTGGCCGAGACCGGCGCCGCGCCGCCCGGGACGGGCTCCCGGTACGGGAGCTGCGGTGCGTCGCCGTCGCCGAACAGCCGCTTCGGATACGCCGAGGTGAGCATGAAGGTGTACGCGCTGAACCGCATGCTGTAGCGCAGCGTCGCCGCGCTCGCCTCGAACAGCGGGCGCGGCATCCGGCCCAGCACCAGCGTGATCAGCCAGAAGAAGAAGCCGAGGGCGTACCAGCCCGAGGTGACCAGGCCCTGCACGATCGCCGCCGGGATCATCAGGATGATGCGGAAGAACACCGCGAGCCGGTTGAGCGGCCCCGGCCGCAGTTCGATCCGCACCGGATACGGCTCGGCCGGCCGCAGCGCGAACGGCGGATAGCGGTCCACCAGCAGCATCGAGGAGGCGTGCACCCGCGTCTCGTACGCCACGAAGGCGCCGAGGTAGCGGGCCACCCCGGCGGGCAGCCGGCCGGTGAAGAGCGCGGCGAACCAGCCGACGATCACCGTGAAGAACGCGCCGACCCCGAGCACGAACACGGCGATGAACTGCGGGATCAGCAGCAGCCAGCGCAGCAGTACGGTCAGCCGCCGCTGCCGGCCGGGATCCGGCATGTCCAGTTCCGGCAGCCACTCCACCGGCCCGGTCGGCTCGGGCCGCGCCCACATCGGTTGGTGCGTCATGCCCCTGAATCTCGCAGCCCGGGGCGCCGCGCGCATGCCCAGCCGGGCGGGCGGGTGACCGGTCCCGCTCGCGGGCGGGTCTCACGGCCGGACGCGCAACTGGTCCAGCGTCAGGTCGAGCGAGGTCTCCAGCGGGCTGACGCTGCCGGTGGAGATCAGGATGAGGGCGCCGCCCTCCACCGAGACCAGCAGCGCCTCTGCGGCGCGCTCCGCGTCGATGCCGCGGGTCATCAGATCGTGGTCCTGCATGTGCCGCACCCCGGCGGCCAGCTTCGCCTGCCAGCGCTCCAGCAGGTCGACGGTGACCGTACGGGCACCCTCGTCGTCCGGCGCGAGCTGACCGAGCAGCACGCTGAGCGGGCAGTGCCTGCCCTGGCGGCGGTAGCGGGCCACGACGGTGTTGCGCCAGGCGTGCCAGGACCGCCAGCTGGTGAGGTCGTCCAGATGCGGCTGCTGGTCGGCGAGGATCTGATCGGCCTCGTGCCGGGCGACCGCGAGCAGCAGTTGCTCGCGGCCCTGCGGGAAGTAGTGGAAGAGCTGGCTCTTGCTCGTCCTGGTCGCCTCGCGGATCTCGTCCAGCGACACCCCCGCGCCCGACTGCCGCATCAGGACGGCCGCGCCCTCGATGATGCGGTCCCGGGTGGCGGCACCCTTGCTCGTCAGCCCCTGCGGCACGTCGCCACTCTCCGACCTCTCCGACTGGACCCGGCGGTCCAGGATTCTCCTGAAGGCCAAGGATACGGCCACGGCGGCCGTCAGAAGGGCGCCGCCGCGGCCGTACGTTCCCCGCCTCCCGGTCGGTGCGCCCTCAGGCCGCGATCACCGCGACGCCCGTCCGCCCGCCGTCCACGTCGATCACCGCGCCGTGCGTGAAGGCGGACTCGTCCGCCGCCAGATAGACCGCGGCGTGCGCGATCGCCTCGGGCGCGCCGAAGGACCCCGCGGGGGTGCCGATCATCATCGAGTCGCCCGGCCGCGGCCCGCTCTCACCGGGCACCGACTCCCGGACCACGCCGGGCGAGATCGCGTTCACCCGGACGCCCGACGGGCCGAATTCGCTGGCCCATGCCCTGGTCAGCGTCTCCATCGCGCCCTTGGTCGAGCTGTAGAGCGCGCCGACCGGGACGCCGAGCCGGGCGATCCACGAGCCGAGATTGATGATCGCGCCGCCGCCCTGGTCCGCCATCCGGGGCGCGACCACCGCGGTGAGGAAATACGGCGCCTTGACGTTCACCGCGTAGACCCGGTCGAAGGTGGCCTCGTCGGTGGCCGGTGTGACCGAGCCCGGGTAGATGCCCGCGTTGTTGACCAGGACGTCGATCCGGCCGCCCAGCACCCGCGCGGCCTCGTCGGCCAGGGCCGTACTGGCCGCCGCGCTGCCGTCGAGGTCGGCCGCCACGAAGTCGGCCCGCCCGCCGGCCGCGCGGATCCCCGCCACCACCTCGGCGCCGCGCTCCGCGCTCCGCCCGGAGACCACGACATGCGCCCCCTCGGCCGCGAACGCCACCGCGATGGCCCGCCCGATATTGCTCGTCGATCCGGTGACGAGTGCCGTCTTGTCCCGCAGCCGTGCCGTCATGCCGCTCTCCGCCCTGCTCTTCAGATTGGACCGTGTGGTTCAGAAAAACCGTAACACGACTCTGGACTGTGGAGTCCAGAGTGTGGGTCCGCATGCGGCGGGCAGGCGTACGGGCGACGATGGGACGCGGGCGCGGGGCACGGAAGGCCGCCGTCCGGTACGGGCAGCGGCACGGACACCGGCCCCGGTCCCCGTCCCCCCGGCCATGACGAAAGGTGCCGCTCATGCCCAGCGGATCGAGCGCCAAGCGCGAGCGCCAGTACGAGCACATCAAGGAGAGCGCCAAGAAGCGCGGCGAGTCCGGCAAGCGCGCCGAGGAGATCGCCGCGCGCACCGTCAACAAGGAGCGGGCCCGCGCGGGCGAGTCCCGTACGGCCAGCCGGTCGTCCACCCACGACCAGTCGTCCGGCCACCGCGGCGGCCGTCGCTCGCACTCCGGAGCGCAGGGTCCGACCAAGGAGCAGCTCTACAACGAGGCCAGGCAGCGCGGCATCGAAGGCCGGTCCTCGATGACCAAGTCGGAGCTGAGCAAGGCGCTGGGGCGCCGGTCCGGATAACGTGACCGCGTGCCCGTCCCTCATCTGCGGCGGTCGGTCCGCGCGGTCGTCCTCGACGAGGAGGACCGCATCCTGCTCTGCCGGCACGTCATCGCGGAGCCCGAAGGGGCGGCGGTCACGGTCTGGGCCGCCCCGGGCGGGGGCGTCGAGACGGGCGAGACCCCGCTCGCGGCGCTGCGCAGGGAACTCGCGGAGGAGACCGGTCTCACGCTCGGCGGCGACCCGCCGCACGTATGGCACCAGGAAGTCGTCGCCGCCGGTCTCGTCCCGGGGCGCGACGGCGTGGTCAACGACTACTTCCTCGTCCGCACCGCGTCCTTCGTCCCGCGCGGCTCGCTGCCGGACGACGAGCTGGCCGCGGAGAACATCGAGAGCTTCCGCTGGTGGCGGCCCGCGGACATCGCGGCCCACCGCGGCCCCGAACTGTTCTCGCCGCGCGACCTGGCCGCACCGCTGGCGGCCCTGATCGCCGACGGCGTCCCGGCCGCGCCGGTGGCCCTCGCCCTCTGACCGGCCCTGCGGCCGGCTCCCCGACTCCGGGTCGGGGCGCGGAGCCGAATCAGGGCACGTAGTCGAAGACGTCCGGGTCGGGTCCGGTGCGCTCGCCGCGGTCGAGCGCGGTGATGTCGGCCATGTCGGCCTCGGTCAGCTCGAAGTCGAAGAGCCGGAAATTCTCCTCCACCCGGGCCCGCGTCACCGACTTCGGGAAGATGATGTCGCCGCGCTGGAGGTGCCAGCGCAAGGTCACCTGCGCGGTGCTGCGGCCGAGCCGCTCGGCGATCGCGACCAGCACCGGATCGGAGAGCACCTTGCCCTGAGCGATCGGCGACCACGCCTCGGTCGCGATCTCGTGCTCGGCGCCGAAGGCGCGGACGTCGTCCTGCACGAGATACGGGTGCACCTCGATCTGGTTGACCGCGGGCACGACCGTGCCCTTCTGCAGCAGCCTGCTGAGGTGCGCCGGCTGGAAGTTGGACACCCCGATCGCCTTGGCGCGGCCGGACGCGTAGACCTCCTCCAGGGCCTGCCAGGTCTCGGTGAAGTCACCGACCATGGCCAGCGGCCAGTGGATCAGGAACAGGTCCAGATACTCCACGTCCAGCTCGTCGAGCGAGCGCGCGAAGGCGGTGAGGGCGTCGCCGTACGCGTGCGAGTCGTTGTTGAGCTTGCTGGTGAGGAAGACCTCCTCGCGGGGCAGGCCTGCGTCGGCGACGGCCTGGCCGACTTCCTTCTCGTTGCCGTACATCTGGGCCGTGTCGATATGGCGGTAACCGATCTCCAGGGCGGTGCGGACCGCTTCCCGGGTGTCCTTCGGCTCGATCTGATACGTCCCGAAGCCGAGCTGCGGGATGGTGACGCCATTGTTGAGGATGACGTTGGGCACAGGGGACATGTGCGCGACTTCCTTGATCGTGAGTCGGCTGGTCGGTGCGGCCCCGCGATCGGGTGACCCATCGGCGCGTACGTGTGTGACCTGCGGCGATGGTCGCGGTCCCGACAGGGCGGCCTTCGTCCACCGTAACGTCCGCCGACCGCTGCGGCCTGCCGGGAGCCGGCGCCCCGGCACGCTCCCGGGGAATGCCCGCCGAGCGCGGGGCTCGCGATGCGGCGCCCCGGGCCGGAGGCCGGGCGCGCGCCAGCCGATACGGCCGGACGACGGGGGGGATGCCGCCGGCCGTATCGGCTCTGTGAGGCGGGGGGGGGGTGCCTCAAGAGGGCGGCTGCCCGGGGCCCGGCCCGCCAAACTCACCGATTCGGGAAGCTTTCACCGCCCGGTCGGGAGAGCGCTCTCATCCGGCGGTGTAACCCGTTACGCTGTGCCTGTCCGCGCCCCGCCGCCCCCTCGTGTCTCTTCCGGCCCGCCCCGCACCGAGGAGCCCCCCTTGTCCGACCCGAGCTTCGCGCCGCGTCCCACGTTGGAGGCCGTCGCCGCGCGGGCCGGGGTGTCGCGTGCCACCGCCTCGCGCGTGGTGAACGGGGGAGTGGGTGTCCGGGGACCGCTGGTGGAGCGGGTCCGTCAGGCGGTCGACGAGCTGGGGTACGTGCCGAATCAGGCCGCTCGTACGCTGGTGACGCGGCGTAATGACGCGATCGCGGTGGTGGTGGCGGAGCCGGAGACGCGGTTCTTCACCGATCCGTTCTTCGCCCAGCAGGTGCGCGGGATCAGCAAGGAACTCACCGCACACGACAATCAGTTGGTGCTGCTGCTCACCGAGGGGACGGCGGACTACGAGCGGGTCGGGCGGTATCTGGCGGGTGGCCATGTGGACGGCGCGCTGATCTTCTCGCTGCACACCGACGACTCGCTGCCGGTGCTCTCCCGTACCGGTGATGTGCCGATCGTGATCGGCGGGCGCCCCACCTGGCCGGAGCAGGACCCGGGCCGCCGCACGCTGTACGTGGACTGCGACAATCGCGGGGGCGCCCGCGACGCCGTACGTCATCTGCTGTCGATCGGCCGCCGCACGATCGCCCACATCACCGGCCCGCTGGACCAACTGGCCTCGGTGGACCGGCTCGACGGATTCCGTGACGTGCTGCCGGAGACCGACCCCGCCCTGATCGCCGAAGGCGATTTCACCCCCGAGGGCGGCGCCCGCGCGATGGCCGAACTCCTGCGGCGCCGCCCCGACCTGGACGCGGTCTTCGCCGCCTCCGACGTCATGGCCTCCGGCGCCCTGCGCGTGCTGCGC
>NZ_FONG01000019.1 GCF_900112845.1 Actinacidiphila alni | reverse complement strand
GGTTGTTCTTCCACCAGTCGCGGAAGGTGTGGGTGGGGAGGGTGGGGAGGTCGCGGGTGTGGGTCCAGTTTTTGCCGGGTCCGGGGAGTCGGGTGGGGTGGAGGTGTCGGGTGCGGGTGGCGAGGTTCTGGGCCTGCTTCATGAGGGTGGGGTGGTCGAGTGTCCAGCGGGCGGCGCGCATGGCGGCGCGTTCGGTGGTGTGGCCGCGTGCGGGTTTGATCGTGACTTTTTTGCCGTTGGTGGTGGTGGGTCCGCCTTGGGTGGTGCGTTCGCGGAGGTGGGTGAGGATTTCGGGGATGTTGATGGCGACGGGGCAGACGGTGTAGCAGGCGCCGCAGAGGGTGGAGGCGTAGGGGAGTGAGGCGTCGAGTTCTGTTTGGGTGCCTCGGAGTTGGGGGGTGAGGATGGCGCCGATGGGGCCGGGGTAGGCGGAGCCGTAGGCGTGGCCGCCGGCGCGTTCGTAGACGGGGCAGACGTTGAGGCAGGCGGAGCAGCGGATGCAGCGCAGGGCGTGGCGGCCGGTGGTGTCGGCGAGGGTGTCGGTGCGTCCGTTGTCGAGCAGGACGAGGTGGAAGGTGGTGGGGCCGTCGCCGGGTGTGGTGCCGGTGAACAGGGTGGTGTAGGGGTTCATGCGCTCCGCGGTGGAGGAGCGGGGGAGGGTCTGGAGGAAGATTTCCAGGTCTTGGAAGGTGGGGATGACCTTTTCGATGCCCACGACCGAGATGAGGGTGTCGGGCAGGGTGAGGCACATGCGTCCGTTGCCTTCGGATTCGACGACGACGAGGGTGCCGGTGTCGGCGATCATGAAGTTGGCGCCGGAGACGGCGACCTTGGCGCGGAGGAATTTTTCGCGGAGGTGGAGGCGGGCGGCTTCGGCGAGGTCTGCGGGGGTGTCGGAGAGTTGTTCGGGGGCGGGGCGGCCCCAGTCGGCCATGTTGGCGCGGAAGATGTCGCGGATCTGGTGGCGGTTTTTGTGGATGGCGGGGACGAGGATGTGGGAGGGCTGGTCGTCTCCGAGCTGGACGATGAGTTCGGCGAGGTCGGTCTCGTAGGCGGTGATCCCGGCCTGGGCGAGGGCGGTGTTGAGGCCGATTTCCTGGGTGGCCATGGATTTGACTTTGACGACGTCGGTTTCGCCGGTGGCACGGATGAGCTGGGTGACGATGTGGTTGGCGTCGTCGGCGTCGGTGGCCCAGTGGACGGTGCCGCCGGCGGCGGTGACGCTGGCCTCCAGTTGGAGGAGGTAGTGGTCGAGGTGGCGCAGGGTGTGGTCCTTGACCGCGGCGCCGGCGGCCCGTAGTTGCGGCCAGTCCTCGAGTTCGCCGATCGCCTTGGCCCGCTTGTCGCGGATCGTATGCGTGGCGTGGGTGAGGTTCGCGCGGAGTTGGGTGTCCTTGGTGGAGGCCGCGGCGGCCTTCGGGAACGACGGCAGACCCAGATACGTACCACTCATCGGACCACTCCTGGCCGGTAGGGGCGTTCTTCGGTCGACGCGAGGATCTCCGCGAGGTGCACGGCGCGCAGGCCGGAGCCTTCCCGCCGTAGCAGTCCGCCCAGGTGCATCAGGCAGGAGTTGTCCGCGCCGCACAGCACCTCGGCTCCCGTGTCCTCGGCGTGCCGCACCTTGTCCTCACCCATGGCAACGGATACGTCGGGGTTCTTCACGGCGAAGGTGCCGCCGAAGCCGCAGCACTCCTCCGCGCCCTCCAACTCCCGCAGCTCCAGCCCCCGTACGGCCTCCAGCAGCCGGCGCGGCCTGTCGCCGAGCCCCAGCATCCGCAGGCCGTGGCAGGAGGGGTGGTAGGTGACGGTGTGCGGGAAGTACGCGCCCACGTCCGTCACCCCCAGTACGTCCACCAGGAATTCGGTCAACTCGTACGTCTTCGGCACGGAGGCGGCGGCTGCCTCCGTGAGCCCGCGGTCGCGGCCTTCCGCCGCCGCCTTCGCGGCGATCCGCGGGTAGTTGTCCCGCACCATGGCGGCGCACGAACCGGACGGCGTGACCACATGGTCGTATTCGGCGAACGCGGCGGCGTACCTGCGGACCAGCGGCTCGGTCTCGTGCCGGTAACCGGTGTTGAAGTGCGCCTGCCCGCAACAGGACTGCTCCATCGGGAAGTCGACCTCGACGCCCAGCCGCTCCAGCAGCGCGACGACCGCCCGGCCCGTGTCCGGGTACAGCAGATCGTTCACGCATGTCACAAACAGAGCTACGCGCATGGCACCTCCGCGCTGTGCGGCGGGCGTACCTGCGACTGACGATGACCCATGGCGTCATACTGCCGCAACGGCGTGACGCGGGGAAGAAGACATCCGATGTTTCTTGTCGGCTCACGCGCCGAAAGCCGGACGCGGCCGCCGCAACGCGGAGCGCCGCCCCTCCCGGGACGGGGAGGGACGGCGCTCGCGTACGCGGTCGGTCAGATCAGCCAGCCGAGGAAGTGGAGGACTCCGGCGAGCAGGCTGGTGACTACGTTCATGGGGTGTATCTCCTTGCGCTGTGCATGTGAGTGTGGGACCAACTCTCCGGCACGGAAAGGGACTTCGGCCGGAGCCGCGATGACGTTCCGAAGTCCGCCGCTCGCGTTCGGTAAGCATCACCCGTCTCGTGGGCCCCATGGGGCGACTCGCGTTCAGTGCACGCGTTCGAGCGAACGCTCGCTCGTGGGTTCGGCTGTTCGGTCGACGCCGGCGAGATACGCGCGGACCTCGCGGACGGCGCTGCGCCCGGCCCGGTTGGCGCCGATGGTGCTCGCCGACGGGCCGTATCCCACCAGGTGGATCCGCGGGTCCTTCGCCACCCGGGTGCCGTCGAGCCGGACGCCGCCACCGGGCTCGCGCAGCTTCAACGGCGCCAGGTGGTCCAGGGCCGCGCGGAAGCCCGTCGCCCACAGGATGACGTCGGCGTTCAGGGTGCGGCCGTCCGCCCAGGCGACGCCGTGCGGAGTGATCCGGTCGAAGACCGGCTCGGGCCGCAGGATGCCGCGCTCCTGCGCCGCGCGGATCGCGTCGGTCGCGGCGAGGCCCGTCACACTGACGACGCTCTGCGGCGGCAGTCCCTGCCGGACCCGCTCCTCCACCAGCGCGACCGCCGACCGGCCCCACTCCTCCGTGAAGGGTGTGCTGCGGAAGACCGGCGGACGCCGGGTCAGCCAGGTGGTGCGGGCGACCTCCGCCAGCTCCATCAGCAGTTGCACCGCCGATGTGCCGCCGCCCACCACCAGGACGTGCTTTCCGGCGAATTCGGCGGACCCGCGGTAGTCGGCGGTGTGCAACTGCCGTCCCAGGAAGGTCTCCTGGCCCGGGTAGTACGGCAGGAACGGCCGGTCCCAGGTGCCCGTCGCATTGATCAGCGTCCGCGCCGACCACACACCCGCGTCGGTCTCCACCCGCAGCCGGCCGCCGGTCCCCTCCCGTACGGCGGTGACGTCCACGGGCCGCCGCACCCGCAGATCGAAGGCACGCTCGTAGCGCGCGAAGTACTCGCCGACCACCTCGGCGGACGGCCGGTCGGGATCGGCGTCGCCCAGCGGCATGCCCGGCAGTTCGTGCACGCGGTGCGCCTTGCCGTAGGTGAGCGACGACCAGCGGAACTGCCAGGCGCCGCCGGCGCCGGGGGAGTGGTCGAGGACGACGAAGTCCGTACCGGCCCGCATTCCGGCGCGGCGCAGGAAATATGCGGCGGACAGACCCGCCTGGCCCGCGCCGATCACGGCCGTCTCCACGTCCCGCACCGCACCCAAGTCGTTCATGTCTGTACGAACGGCGGCCAGGGGTGAAAGCTTCCCTTCCCTGGGACGGCGTACCAAGGATCGCCCGGGGTCCCGCCGCTCAGCTCGCCGACGAGTGGCTGACCCGCTCGGGCGCGGCGGGCATCCGCGGCTCCGACGCCCAGCGCCGCAGCCGGGCGACCCGCTCGGCCGCCTCCTCCAGCCGGGCGAGCGGCAGATCGCCGTCGGTGACCGCGCGGGCCGCCGCCGTATGGATGGCGGTGTGCACGCCCGCACCGCTGGCCGGGCCGAGGCGGACGAGGTCGACCCCGGCGATCCAGGCGAGCACGGCGGCGCCCGGTACGCCCCAGCCGTCCACGATCGACGGCGCGTCCAGGGTGTCGCTGACCACGACACCGCCGTAGCCGAGTTCGCCGCGCAGGATGCCGGTGACGGCGGGGCCGCTGAGGGTGGCGGGCAGGCCGCCGTCGCCGGGGACGGGGGAGTGCCCCGCGGTGATCGCGCGGACCCCCGCCGCGGCGCCCTCGGCGAACGGCCGCAGGCTGCCGGTGCCGGTGAACGGCCCCAGGGCGGCGGCCACTCCATGCGTCTGGAGGTCGGTCACGAAGACCCGGGTCTCGTCGGCGCGCACGCCCGGGCGTACGGCCAGATGGAGATTGGCGCCCGCTTCCACGAGTTCGGCCGCCGCGGCGTTGCCGCCGCCCGGCCGGTGCGGGCCCGGGTGTCCGGTGAGCGCGTCGGGGACCGACGCGCGCAGCGTCTCGGACGCGGTGCGGGCCGCCTCGCCCCTGGCGTGCACGGCCACACCCGGGGTGCCGCGTTCCAGGCCGCGCAGGATCCAGTCGGGGAGTCTCCCGTCCGCGCTGTCGACGGCGGGCAGCAGGCACGAGTCGACGAGCACGGCGAGCCGGTGCGACGCGTTCACGCGGTGGTCCCCCTTCGGGGAGCGACAGTGGGAGATATCCCGAGGCCCGGTGAATGGTACAGACCAATGCCCCGGCCGGGCAATCACCCGTGGTCCGGCGGGCGTCGGGCGGCGCCCGCCAGGCCGGGCCAGGCCCGGCCTGGTCGGGGCCGATCGGTCACGGACCGACCGGCCCCGCCGTCCCCGCCGCTCCGGCCCGAGCCTCAGCGACCGCCGGACAGCAGCAGCGGCGCCCCGCCGGGAGCGGACGGCGGACGCCCGTTGGCCGCGGGCACACCGGCCAACGGCGACGTCCGCGCCTCCAGCAGGCCGCGCGCCGCCAGCTCCGGCATCACGCCCTCGCCGAACCAGTACGCCTCCTCCAGGTGCGGATAGCCGGACAGGATGAAGTGGTCGATGCCCAGCGCGTGATACTCCTCGATCCGGTCGGCGACATCCGCGTGACTGCCCACCAGGGCCGTACCGGCGCCGCCGCGCACCAGCCCGACGCCCGCCCACAGATTCGGCGAGATCTCCAGCTTGTCCCGCTGCCCGCCGTGCAGCGCCAGCATCCGCTGCTGGCCCACCGATTCGCTGCGGCCGAGCGCCTGCTGCGCGGCTGCCACGGTGTCCTCGTCGAGGTCGGCGAGCAGCCGCTCCGCCGTCGTCCACGCCTCGCCCGCCGAGTCCCGCGCGATCACGTGCAGCCGGATGCCGAACCGTACGGTCCTGCCCTCAGCCTCCGCGAGCGAGCGGATCCACTCGATCTTCTTCCGTACCTGCTCCGGCGGTTCGCCCCAGGTCAGATACACATCGGCGTGCCGGGCGGCGACCGGACCCGCGGCCGGCGACGAACCGCCGAAGAAGATCTCGGGGCGCGGTTCCGGCGGCAGCGCCACCAGACCGCCCGCCACCTGGAAGTGCTCGCCCTCGAAGTCGAACGGCTTGCCCTCCCACACCCCGCGCACCACCGAGAGGAATTCCGCGGTGCGGGCGTAGCGGCTGTCGTGGTCCAGGCGGTCGCCGTACCGCTTCTGTTCCGTGGAGTCGCCGCCGGTCACCACATTGAGCAGCAGCCGCCCCCGGCTGATCCGCTGGTACGTGGCCGCCATCTGGGCCGCGAGCACCGGCGAGATCACCCCGGGCCGGAAGGCGACCAGGAACTTCAGCCGCTCGGTGTGCTGGGTCAGCGCCAGCGTCGTCAGCCACGCGTCCTCGCACCAGGTGCCGGTCGGCGTGAGCACGCCCTCGAAGCCCAACTGGTCGGCGGCGCGGGCGATCTGGGCCAGGTATTCGATGTCGGGCGCGCGGATGCCGGAGACCGGGGTGATCCGGGAGCGCTTCACCCCGCCGTCGGTGTAGGCGTGCCGGTCGACCAGGGTGCGGCCGTCGCCGCCGGTGGGGAGGAACCAGTGCAGATGTACGGACATCGGTCGGACGCCTTTCGGTAGGCGCAGAAGGGCGCGGGGCGGGAACACCGCACGAAGCGGGGCGGGAACACCGCACGAAAAGGGAGCAATCGCTGAGAAAGCTGCGAGGAAGGGCGCGAGGGGTCAGCGGAGCGGGAGGACGCGGCGCGAAGCCGTCAGCGGCCGCGGCAACACGCGGCCGAGGCCACCCGCAGCAGGTCGATGTGACCACGCGAGGTGAGCAGACAGGGTCGCGGCATACCGGCGACGGTAGCCACGCGTCCGCCGGACGGTCAATGCCGTCTCACGTCGCGGATGGTGAGTGACCATGGACGTATGGCCGACCACCTCACCTCACGTGTCCTCGACATCGCCACCGGCTCCACCGAGACCGTCCACGACCTGACGGACGCCTGCGCGTCCTTCCTGCGCGAGGCCGCCGCGGGCCGTGACGGGCTGCTCAACGTCTTCGTCCCGCACGCCACCGCCGGAGTCGCCGTCATCGAGACCGGCGCGGGCAGCGACGACGACCTGCTCGCCGCGCTGCGCGACCTGCTCCCCGCCGACGACCGCTGGCGGCACCGGCACGGCAGCCGCGGTCACGGCCGTGACCACGTGCTTCCCGCCTTCGTGCCGCCGCACGCCACACTGCCGGTGCTGGCCGGCCGGCTGGAGCTGGGCACCTGGCAGTCGGTCGTCCTGGTGGACACCAACGTCGACAATCCGCACCGGCAGGTCAGACTGAGCTTTCTGGGCTGACCGGAATTTCCCGAGAAGTATCGTCCGCACCACTCATATCCGCCGTAAAAGGTGGATATGAGGGGTGCGGTTTCTCGTATACGAGATGATTCCGAGGCGCCGTCGCTCGTTGTTGTGCCGCCCTCACCTGGGGTGTTGACCTTTGGTCAGGTAATGGTGAAAACTCAGGGCGCTAATACGGGGCAAGTAATATACGAGGGCGGTAAAACGCGGTGCGGCGGCGACGATTCCTGGGCTTAGCGGCGTTCGGCGGCTCGATGGCACTGGCGGTGTCCACACTCGGCGGGTGCGGCACCACCTCGCCGTCGAACAAGGACATCACCTTGCACGTGGTCGCCACCGACTACAGCGGCTTGAAGACCGCGAGTCCGGTGGCCCAGACCTGGAACAGCCTGGCCCGTTCCTTCGAGGAGCGGAATCCGCACATCACGATCGATGTGCAGTTCGTACCTGTGGTGAGCGCGGACACCGAGGTCGCGACCATGGTCAGGGACGGCAGGGCGCCCGACCTCGCACAGCTGGACTCCTACAGTCCCTTCATCGCGGACAACGACCTGTACAGCGCGGACGACCTGTTCCCGATCAGCATGCAGTCGGCGTTCATCCCGTCGCTGGTCGACGCCGGTTCCGTGGACCGGGTCCAGTACGGCATCCCGTGGGTCGCCTCCACCCGCATGTTCTTCTACAACAAGAAGCTCTTCGCCCAGGCGGGGATCAAGCACGCCCCGGAGAGCTGGGACGACGTGCGGCGGGACGCGGTCAAGCTCAAGGACAACGGCGTCAAGGTCCCGGTGGGACTGCCGCTCGGCCCGCAGGAGGCCGAGGCCGAGACGATGATGTGGATGCTCGGGGACGACGGCGGCTACACCGACAGCGTCGGCTCCTACAGCCTGGACTCGGTGCGCAATGTGGACGCCTTCAGCTGGCTGAAGAAGAATCTCGTCGAACCCGGGCTCGTCGGGCCCAAGGACCCGGCGAAGACCAGTGTCAGCGACGCTTTCAGCGACTTCCTCGCCGGCCGGACCGGCATGCTCGACGGCCATCTGACGCTGCTTCCCTCGGCGAAGGCGGCCGGTATCGACGTCGGAGTGGTGCCGCTGCCCGGCAAGACGGGTCCCAGCTCGCAGGCGCTCGCCAACGCCGACTGGATGATGGCGTTCCGGCAGAACGGCCACCGCGACGCGGACGCCAAGTTCCTGCAGTACATATACAGCGAAGCGAATTTGTTGAAATTCCAACAGGAGTACAAGCTGCTCCCGGTCACCGTGGAAGTCGCCGAAGCGGTGCGCACCAATCCGGAGTACCGCGATCTGGTTCCCTTCCTGGACCTGCTGTCGGACGCGGCCTTCTATCCGGTCGACAAACCGTCCTGGGGTCCGGTCAGCGCCGCGCTCAAGAAGGCCATAGGGCAGGCCGTGCACGGCGATCCGAAGGCGATACTCGTCGGCCTCCAGCGTGACGCCCAGATGCGCGACAAGCAGCACTGAGCGCGGTTACCGGCACTGAGCGCGGTTACCGGCACTGATCCGGCCACCGGCGCCGACCCCGGTCACGGGTCACGCCCCGAGGACCTCCGCCAGGTCGTAGCCCACCGGCTCCTCCAACTGCGCGTACGTGCAGCCGTCGGGCTCGCGGTCCGGCCGCCAGCGGCGGAACTGCGCGGTGTGCCGGAACCGGTCGCCCTGCATGTGGTCGTAGGCCACCTCGACCACCCGCTCGGGGCGCAGCGGGAGCCACGAAAGATCCTTCTTGCCCGTCCACCGGCTCGGGCCGCCGGGCAGCCGCCCCTCGGCCTGCGCCTCCTGGCTGGTCCACTCCTGCCACGGGTGGCCCTCGACGGAGTCCATCCGCAGCGGCGCCAGCTCCGTCATCAGCTCCTCGCGGCGCCGCATCGGGAAGGACGCGCAGACGCCGACGTGCTGCAGACGCCCGTCGGCGTCGTACAGGCCGAGCAGCAGCGAACCCACCACCGGGCCGCTCTTGTGCAGCCGCATCCCGGCCAGCACGCAGTCCGCGGTGCGCTCGTGCTTGACCTTGACCATGACGCGTTCGTTCGGCCGGTACGGCAGATCGAGGGGTTTGGCGACGACGCCGTCCAGACCCGCGCCCTCGAACCGGCCGAACCACTCCTTGGCCGTCTCGATGTCCAGCGTCGCCGGCGCCGTGTGCACCGGGGCGCCCGCCCCGCGCAGCGCCGCCACCAGCGCCTCCCGCCGCTCGCGCTGCGGCACGTCGAGCAGCGAGGCGTCCCCCAGCGCCAGCAGGTCGAAGGCCACGAAGGACGCGGGCGTCACCTCCGCCAGATGGCGCACCCGCGAATCGGCCGGGTGAATACGTTCCAGCAGCGCGTCGAAGTCCAGCCGGCCGTCCCGCGCGATGACGATCTCGCCGTCCAGGACGCAGCGCTGCGGGATCCGCTCCCGCAGCGCCGCGACCACCTCGGGGAAGTACCGGGTCAGCGGCTTGCCCGAGCGGCTGCCCAGCTCGATCTCGTCGCCGTCGCGGAAGACGATCGCGCGGAAACCGTCCCACTTGGCCTCGTAGAGCATGCCGGGCGGGACGGCGGCTGCGGACTTCGCCAGCATCGGCCGCACAGGGGGCATCACCGGAAGGTCCATGCGGCAAATTGTGCTCGGCCCGGGCCCGGCGCGCCCGCCGACGGGCGGCGCCGGTCCGTACGGCCTAGCGTGGACGCATGGCCGAGACGCTGGAACTGACCGTCGGCGAGCGGGTCGTGCGGGTGTCCCATCCGGACAAGGTGTACTTCCCGCGGCGCGGATTCACCAAGGCCGACCTGGTCACCTACTACCTGACCGTCGGCGACGGCATCCTGCGCGCGGTCCGCGACCGGCCGACCACCCTGGAGCGCTACATCCACGGCGTGGAGGGCGACTCCTTCTTCCAGAAGCGGGCGCCGAAGAATCTGCCCGACTGGATCCCGACCGCGCGGATCGCCTTCCCCAGCGGCCGCTACGCCGACGAGATCTGCCCCACCGAGACCGCTGCCGTGCTGTGGGCGGCGAATCTCGGCACCTTCACCTTCCACCCCTGGCCGGTGCGGCGCGCCGACACCGACAGCCCCGACGAGCTGCGCATCGACCTCGACCCGCAGCCGGGCACCGACTACGCCGACGCGGTGCACGCGGCGCAGGTGCTGCGCGAGGTCCTGGACGGGCTCGGCCTGACGGGCTGGCCGAAGACCTCCGGCGGACGCGGCCTGCACGTCTTCGTGCCCATCGCCCCCGAGTGGACCTTCACCCAGGTGCGGCGCGCGGCCATCGCCATCGGGCGCGAGCTGGAACGGCGGGAGCCGGACCGGATCACCACCGCCTGGTGGAAGGAGGAGCGCGGCGAGCGGATCTTCGTCGACTACAACCAGACCGCCCGCGACCGCACGATCGCCAGCGCCTACTCCGTACGGCCCTTCCCGCACGCACCCGTCTCCGCGCCGCTGCGCTGGGACGAGGTGGGCAGCGCGGTCCCCGAGGACTTCGACCTGGGCACCATGCCCGGGCGCTACGCCGAGGTCGGCGATGTGCACGCCGACATGGACGAGCACGCCTTCCGGCTGGAGGCCGCGCTGGAACTCGCCGACCGCGACGAGCGCGAGCACGGCCTCGGAGACCTGCCCTACCCGCCGGAGCACCCCAAGATGGCGGGCGAGCCGAAGCGGGTGCAGCCCAGCCGCGCGAAGAAGGAGACGGCGGCCGGCGAGGACGCCTAGGGCGTGTCCGCAATGTCGCGCCTGGCCGGCGGCGCCTGGCACGCACGCTCGCTGCGTTGTCGGGCTCGTCCGAGTAGGCCCACTACGAGGACGACCCTCCGCCTTGCGATCGCACGCACCAGACACCGTCGGCCCCGCCCTGCGGGCGGACGCCGCGACATCGCGGACACGCCCTAGCCCGGGGAAAGCAGCCGCGGCTCAGTCGAAGGTCTCCACGTACTCCTCGGTCGGCCCCAGCTCCGGCCGGTCGCGCAGCTCGATCCGCTCGCCGAAGCGCTCCAGCTCCAGCACGGTGACGGTGTTGTCGCCGGCGGCCAGCAGCGGGGCGGGCACATACAGCGTGACCTGCGGGCCGATCTCCCAATAACGGCCGAGCAGGGAGCCGTTGACCCAGACGAAGCCCTTGGCGAAGCCGGGGAGGGCGAGGAACGTGTCGGCGGGGGAGTCGACGGTGAAGCCCGCCGTCGCGAAACCCGCCTCGCCGGAGGGCGCGGCGCGGGACGGCGCACGGGCGACGTCCGCGGCGGACCACAGGTCCAGCGGCAGGCCGTGCGCGGTCCAGGTGTGCACCAGGCGGCGCTCGACACGGACCCCGCCGAGGATGCCCTTGCCCTGGCCGAGCAGCGGACCGTAATTGATCCGGCCCTGGTTCTCCACCAGCAGATCGAGCCCGACGGGCGCGCCCTCGCCCTGGACGGTCAGCACGCCGTCCTCCCGGTCGAGCACGCCCGCAGGCACACCGTCGAGGAACACCTGAGCCCGGTCGTGCAGCCCGGTGACGGTCAACTCCTGCGGCCCGCGCGGCAGTCGGGGCCGCGCTCGGTACAGCACCAGGCCGGACGGCTGCTCCAGCTCCTCGAAGGTCGGCGGATGCGGCGAGGCGACCGGCGGCGCCATCGCGGTCAGCGCGCCGAGCAGCCCGGCACCCCTGACCACCCGAAGCGACCGGGGCGCGAGCATCGGCGCGGCCGCGGGCAGCGGCCGTACGCGGGAGGCGTCGCGGCCGTCCGCCGCGAGCAGCCGGTCGCGCAGCGCGAAGAACTTCGGTGTGGGCGCGCCGTGTTCGGCGATCGGCGCGTCCGAGTCGTAGCTGGTCACCGTCGGCTGGAGCCGGTCGCCGTCGTGGTTGGCGCCCGCCCACAGACCGGAATTGCTGCCGCCGTGCGCCATGTAGATGCTCACCGAGCCGCCCGCGTCCAGGATCTCGCCGAGTGTCTGCGCCGCGCTGTCGACACCGCGGACATGGTGCCGCTCGCCCCAGTGGTCGAACCAGCCGTTCCAGAACTCGGCGCACATGAACGGCTCGTCCGGCCTGCGCGAGCGCAGCAGCGCCGCCGCGTCCGCCGCCCGGGAGCCGAAGGTCGCGGTGGTCAGCGTGCCGGGCAGGGTGCCGCCGTCGAGCATCAGCTCGGTGGGTCCGTCGGCGGTGTAGAGCAGTTCGGTGATGCCCCGCCGCCGCAGCGCCTCCCGCACCCACGCCACATACGCGTGGTCGTCGCCGTAACTGCCGTACTCGTTCTCCACCTGCACCGCGACGACCGGCCCGCCGTGCGCGGCCTGGAGCGGGGCGAGCCGGGGCAGCAACACGTCGAACCAGCGCGCCACTTCGTCCAGGAACGGCCGGTGCGAGGAGCGCGGGCGCATACCGGGCATGCCGGTCAGCCAGGCGGGCAGACCGCCGTTGTCCCACTCGGCGCAGATGTACGGGCCGGGCCGCACGATCACGTCGAGGCCGGTGTCCTGGGCGAGCGCGAGAAAGCGCCCGAGGTCGCGGGGGCCGTCGAAGCGCGGCTCCGCGCGCAGCGGCTGGTGGAAATTCCACGGCACATACGTGTCGACGGTGTTGAGCCCCATCGCCGCCAGGCGCTGGAGACGGTCGGCCCACAGCTCGGGATGGACCCGGAAGTAGTGCAGCGACCCGGCCAGGACGCGGTGCGGTCGGCCGCCACGCAGAAAGGAGCCGTCCGCGTACGACAGCAGGGGCGCGGGCCGGCCGGTGCCGTCCG
This sequence comes from Actinacidiphila alni, assembly GCF_900112845.1. Taxonomy (GTDB): domain Bacteria; phylum Actinomycetota; class Actinomycetes; order Streptomycetales; family Streptomycetaceae; genus Actinacidiphila; species Actinacidiphila alni. Next base: position 161,702 of record NZ_FONG01000019.1, on the reverse strand, counting down.
CAGGTGCGGTGGTGCTCGTCAGGGTCACAGCACCGAACTGTGGCACACAATGTTATCGATGCCAATGCTCGGGCCGGCGGTGATACGGGGGCACCCGGCGATCGTCGTGCGGGTCTCGGACCGTCCCCTTTGGGCGGGTGCGACCGCTATCATCGGCGGCAGCTGACCGGCCGGAAGGGACCCATGAAGAACCAGAGCGTGCGCGACGCCTCCCGTCCGCCCGGCATGGCCGATGTCGCCCGGGTCGCCGGGGTCTCCGCACAGACCGTCTCGCGGGCGCTGGCCGGACACCCCAATGTGCAGGAGAAGACCCGCGCCAAGGTGCTCGCCGCCGTCGACCAGCTCGGCTACCGCAAGAACAACGCGGCACGGATGCTGTCCTCCGGCCGCAGCCGCACCATCGGTGTGGTCACGCTCCAGACCAGCTTCTACTCGCGCACCGCCCTGACCCTGGGCATCGAACGCGCCGCCCAGGAAGCCGGATACGCGGTCTCCACCGCCACCACCGCGTCGCTGGACACCTCCGCCATCGAGGCGTCGATGCTGCGGCTGGCCGACCAGCACGTCGAGGGGCTGGTGCTGGCCGTCCCGCTCATCCATGTCAGCCGGCAGATCGAGCAGCTGACCCGCGCGGTGCCCACCATCACCATCGACGGCTCCCGCACCCCGACCACCGAGGTGGTGGCCGTCGACCAGTCGCTCGCTGCGCGGCTGGCCACCCGGCACCTGCTGGACCTCGGGCACGAGACGGTCTGGCACGTCGCGGGGCCCGGCGAGTGGCTGGACGCCGCCAGCCGGGCGCAGGGCTGGCGCGCGGTGCTCGAGGCCGAGGGCCGTACGGTCCCGCCGGAGCTCAAGGGCGACTGGTCGCCCGCCTCCGGCTACCGCAACGGCCTGATCCTGGGCCGGATCCCGGACGTCACCGCCGTGTTCGTGGCCAGTGACGAAATGGCGTTCGGCGTGATCCGGGCCCTGCACGAACTGGGCCGCCGGGTGCCCGAGGACATCTCCGTCGTCGGCGTGGACGACATCGCGCTCGCCGAATACTGCTCGCCGTCGCTGACCACGGTCGCGCAGCCCTTCGCCGAGATGGGCGCGCTCGCGGTGTCGCACCTCATGCGGTACATCGCGGACCCGGACGCGTCACCCGAGCCGGCCTCGGTGGAGCCCACCCTCGTGGTCCGCGCCAGCACCGCGCCCGCCCGCCGCTGACCGGCGGCGATCCCGTACATCTCGCTTGTCGGCCGCTATCACGCGGTCCACACCACGACGTAGGGCCCTGGTGTTATCGATGCCATCGCCGCTACAGTCTCCACCACTCCCGGCTCTCCAAGGCCCTAGGTGGTACAGCAATGACCTCGCGCTCGCCCCGATCACCCCGGCGCGGAAGGCGGCGGCAGCGGTCCGCGACCGCCGCCGCGCTGCTCGCCTCACTCGCCCTGCTGTCGGTCGGCGTCACCCCCGCCCTCGCAGCCGCGCCGCACATCGCGTCGGCCGCCACGGCCGCCGACGCCGGCACCCCGATCGACCCGGCCCAGTACACCCTGGTCCAGGCCGACTCCGAGTCGCCCGCCTACCCCGCGCCGCCGGCCCTGGACGGTACGGCACTCGCCGCGTTCGACAACGACACGGCGACGCAGTGGACGGTCGCCTACGACGTGGTCGGCGGCGTCGGTGTCGCCAAGACCCCGATGCCGCACTGGATCACCCTCGACGTCGGCGGCTCCTTCACCCTCACCGGCCTCGACTACTCGGTGAAGAACCAGGCCAACGGCCCGGTCAAGGACTACCGGGTGTTCGTCACCGACGACGCGGCCACCGCCCGCGACCCCAAGGGCGACTGGGGCGCCCCGGCCGCGACCGGCTCCTTCCACCAGCCGGCCGCCAACGCCGATGTGCAGACCGTCGTCTTCGACAAGCCGGTCACCGGCCGCTATGTGAAGTTCGAGGCCGACAGCGCCGTCAACGGCACCGACAACGCCTCCGCCTCCGAGATACGGGTCCGCGCCACCGGTGACACCACCCCCGCCCCCGTCGACCCGCCGCCCCCGGCCGACCCCGCCACCCCGGTCGAACTGCGGCACGGCGCGCTCACGGTGCGGGTCGCCAAGGAATTCCCGCAGGTCATCTCGTACACGATGAACGGCGGCACGCTCACGGGCCAGGCCGAAGCCCTGCACACCTTCGACATCAACGGCACGGCGCACACCGCGACCACGACGATGTCCGCGCACCGCGACACCGCCACCTACACCTCGACCTTCGCGGACCTGCCCGGCGTCACGATCAGCTCCACGATCGAGGTCACCGCCAAGAAGACCGTCGTCTTCGCGATCCGGAAGATCACCGGCAGCGCCGCCCGCAGCGTCGACCAGCTCTCGGTCCCCGGCCAGTCGCTGCTGTCCGTCGACTCCTCCGACCCGCACGCGAGCCTGGCCCGCACGAAGATCTCCACGGACTCCACGACCACCGCCGACCAGTTCCTGACGATCAGCGCGGCGGCCACGCCCGACAAGGCGTCCGTCGGCACCCCGTACGGCTTCGTCAGCAATTCCACGCTCGCCGGCGGTCTGATCACCGACGCGACCGACGACGCCGCGCAGGACAACAACGACAACGGCAACACCCGGCTCCAGTCGCGGATCGTGGACGCCGGCGGCGGCGCCCGCCGCGCCGAACTGTCCGTCGGCAACTACACCTACGCGCCCAAGGGCGCGACCGACCGGCGGGTCGCCACGTACACGCTGCCGAAGACCACCGTCGTGCTGTCGGGCGACGCCAACGGCGACGGAAAGGTGACATGGGAGGACGGCGCGATCGCCTACCGCGCCGCGATGACGCACCCGCTCGGCGCCGACCGGGTACCCGAACGCGTCGTGCAGCACATCCCGTTCAACTTCGCCAGCCAGGCCACCAACCCGTTCCTGAAGACCCTCGACAACGTCAAGCGGATCTCACTGGCCACCGACGACCTCGGGCAGTGGGTGCTGGAGAAGGGCTACGCCAACGAGGGCCACGACTCGGGGCACCCGGACTACGGCGGCGACTACAACGTACGGGCCGGCGGCCTCACCGACCTCAACAAGCTCGCCTCGGTGGGCGCGGACTACAACTCCGACATCGCCGTCCACGTCAATGTGACCGAGGCGTACCCGCAGGCGAAGCACTTCAGCTCCGGCCTCGTCCAGGGCCAGGTCAACGGCTGGGACTGGCTCAACCAGTCGTACCACATCGACCAGCGCACCGACCTCGGCAGCGGCGCCGTCCTCGACCGGTTCAAGGAGCTGCGCAAGGAAGCGCCCGGCATCAGGACCGTCTACATCGACGCCTACTACTCCAGCGGCTGGCTCGCCGACGAACTGGCCGACCAGCTGCACAAGATGGGCTTCGAGGTCGCCAGCGAGTGGGCCTACAAATTCGAGGGCGACTCCATCTGGTCGCACTGGGCGAGCGACAAGAACTACGGCGGCGCCACCAACAAGGGCATCAACTCCAACATCGTCCGCTTCATCGCCAACTCCGACCGCGACGTGTGGAACGTCGACCCGCTGCTCGGCGGCTCCGACATCAAGGAGTTCGAGGGCTGGACCGGCCAGGACGACTACAACGCCTTCTACCGGAACATCTGGACCGACAATCTGCCGACCAAATTCCTCCAGCACTACCAGCTGACGAACTGGGACTTCGGCAAGAGCGCGGACCTCACCGGCGGCGTCCGGGTCGCGATGGCCGACGGCACCCGGCAGGTCACCATGGGCGGCGCGCTCGTCCTGAACGGCGACAGCTATCTGCTGCCGTGGGGCGAGGCCAAGCACGGCAACGGCACGTCCTCGCCGGGCGACGCCGACAAGATGTACTACTTCAGCGCCTCCGGCGGAGCGCACACCTTCGACCTGACCCGGCAGTTCGGCGGTGAGCGCGACTTCACGCTCTACAGGCTGACCGACCAGGGCCGGGTGAAGGCCGCCGACATCACCGCCACGGGCGGCAAGGTCACCATCAGCGGCGACAAGAACCAGCCGTACGTGCTCGCGCCCCGGCACGGCAGGGCGCCGCACACCGACGTCGACTTCGGGCAGGGCACCGGGCTGGACGACCCCGGCTTCAACGCGGGCGACCTCACCGCCTGGCACCCGACCGGCGGCGCGGCCGTCACCCGCACGGCCATCGGCGACAATGTCGCCCGCCTCGGCACCGCGGCCTCCGGTATCTCCCAGCAGGTCAAGGGGCTCAAGGGCGGAAAGACCTACACCCTGAGCGCCAACGTCGAGATCGCCAAGGGGCAGCGGCGCACCACCACGCTCGCCGTCACCGGTGCCAAGCAGCCCGCGGCGAACAGCTTCGACACCACGCCCGCCGCCAACACGATGGCCTCCGACGCCAAGCAGGGCACGTACTCGCAGCGCGCGTCGGTGACCTTCACCGCGCCGAGCAACGGCAAGGTGACCGTCGCCATCGGCGCCGCCGCGGGCAGCGCGGCCGTCACCCTCGACGACGTCCGCCTCATGGCCGACGCGAAGGTGCCGCTGCCGAAGAAGGCACCCAAGGGAACGGGCACCGTGATCGCCGCCGACGACTTCGAGGGCAATCAGCCCGGCTGGGGCCCCTTCGTCAAGGGCGACGCGGGCGGCAGCACCGACCCGCGCACCAGCATCAGCGACCTGCACGCGCCGTACAGCCAGAAGACCTGGAAGAACACCTACGCGCCCTACAACTCCGGTTCCCTCAAGGGCCAGGCGGTGGACGACGTCATCGGCGGCGACCACTCGCTGAAGGCCCACGAGGAGAATTCGGGCCTGGTGTACCGGACGGTGCCGGCCACCGTGCCCTTCGTGGCGGGCCACCGTTACGCGGTGTCCTTCCGCTACCAGACCAATGTCGAGGGTCAGTGGGCGTGGGTGACCGGCGCCGATGTCGTCGGTGGCGGCAAGGTCACCTCGCGGGACGTGACGCGCGACGTGCTCGCGCCCGCGCTCGACACGACCACCTACTCCAAGGAGATCGTCGCGGGCTGCGGCGACACCTGGGTGGGGCTGCGCAAGCTCGGCGGCGCCAATGGCACCGACTTCGTGCTGGACGACTTCACGGTCACCGACCTGGGCCCGGCCCCGGCGGGACCGGCGTGCGCGAGCGTGACGACGCCGCCGACCGCGGAGCTGAGCCCCGGGGTGGCGAGCGAGTACGTGACGACCTTCACCAACAGCGAGCTGACGGACGCCACCGATGTCGTCCAGCACCTCGACGGTCTGCCCGCCGGGTGGACGGCGACGGTCAAGAGCGAGCACGGCAACAGCTTCGCGACGGTGAGGCCCGGCGCGTCGGTGAGCACCACCTGGCTGCTGACGGCGCCCGCGGGCGCCGCCGGGACGTCGGCCTCGTGGAAGGTCACGGCCGGCTACACCAACGGCGGCGCCGCCAAGTCGGTCTCCGCCGACGCCAAGGCGACCGTCGCCACTCGCGCGGTGCTCTCGCCGGGCTCGATGACGGCCACCGCCGATTCGGAGAATCTCTCCTCCGGCGCGGCGGAAGGCCCGGTCTCCAACGTCCTGGACGGCGACCCCGGCACCATCTGGCACACCGACTACACCGATTCCGAGGCGCCCTACCCGCACTGGGTGACGCTCAAGCTGGGCGGCCCGGCCGACCTCGACGGATTCGGCTACCTCGACCGCCAGACCGGCGGGCCCAACGGCCGGGTGGGCGGCTATGAGGTCGCCGTCTCCGACGACGGCACGACCTGGACGACCGTCGCCCACGGCACCCTGGTCGACTCCCCGTCGGTGCAGGCGATCTCCTTCGGCACGGTCCGCGCCTCCTACGTCCGCTTCACCGCGCTGAACGCGCTCAACGGTCTGCCGTTCGCGGCGGCGGCCGAGATGCGCGCCTACGGAACGTACGCCGACGCGCCGGTGGGCTATCCGCCGGATCCGGCGCGCTGACGTCACGGGGGCCCGCCCTCCGCACCGGGGATCCGGGTGCGGAGGGCGGGCCCCGCCCGTGGGGGGATCAGACCGCCGGGGACAGACGGGGGTGTCAGCCGGCCAGCGGGAGCACCGGGCGCAGGACGGGTGTGAGGTGTCCGACGTCGATCGGCTCCTCGGTAATGTCGTCGACGACCGAGACCCGGACGGCGGGCGCCGGCGCGTTGTCGATGGTCGCGGTCAGGTCGAGGGCGAAGAGCACGTTGACCGGCCGGGCGCCGCGCTTGTCCTCGTAGACGCCGGTGAAGCGCAGGATGCGCCAGCCCTCGTCGTCCCAGTGGTCCAGCAGGGCCGAGCGGACGACGGGGGACGCCGCCTGCCAGGCGAGCGAATTCTCCAGCAGCTCCACCGACGCGGCGACCGGCACCCGCGCGTCACCGCCGCGCGGCGGACGGCCGAGCGGTGTGCCGAACAGCCGCAGCCGGAGCTTGCGCAACGGCACCAGCCACCGCTGGTCGAGGTCGGAGGAGAGCGCGAGCAGCACGGCCGCCGCCACGACCACGACGACGGCCGACGGCAGCGGATCCCCGTCGATCCGCGACCACCACGTACGGTCGGCGGCCACGGCCGCGAGGCCGCCGAGCACGACGAGCCCGGCCCGGGTGAAGGACCGCCAGCCGATCGGCCCCTCGTCGCGGGCGCTGCACCCGCAGGAGGACTCGGGCGCCGTCGCCCGCGCATAGGCCAGATAACCGGTGAAGCCCGCGCCGAGCAGGGCGGTCGCGACGCCCGGCGCGGCTGCCTCGGGCGCGGCCAGCAGCGCCGCCGCGATCAGCACCTCGGCCGCGCCGACCGTCCGCAGCGCGGCGGTGGCCCGGTGACCGTTGCCGAGCACCCGCACCAGCACGGTGTTGGCGGCCAGTTGGGCGGTCCTGCGGCCGAACAGCTTGGCGGCGCCGGTCACGGCGAGCAGTCCGCCGCACAGCAGCGGCGCGAGACTCGTGAGGACGGAGATCATCGCGCCCCCTCAGTGGCCGACGGTCACGCGGGCGATGTCGACGGTGTCGTCGTCCGGCCGCCAGGCGCCGAGCACCTGGGCCGACTGGCCGATCCGCACCCGCGACAGGTCCGAGGTGAGCGCGCCGCCCAGATACGAGGCGGTGGTCGTCTCGGCGACGATCCGGCCCACGACGGCATGGTTGTTGCCGTGCGTGAGATGCAGCCGGTCCTTGGCGATGCCCTGGACCGTGCAGAAGAGATTGACGATGTTGACCCACACCGCGTCGGCCGCGATGGTGCCGTCGGGCATGTCGACGCCGCGCGCGTACAGGCCGTCGCCGACCTTGATCTCCTCGGCGGTGGTGGGGCGCAGCTTCCACACGCTGGTGGCGTTGGTGAGCTGGATCAGGTGCTGGTCGCCGTAGGAACCGGCGACCTCCAGCACGCTGCCGTTGATCGCGGTGATCCGGCCCTCGGCGAACGCCGACTTGGAGATCGCCGGGTCCAGCGACGGCATCGGCGCGGCGAAGGCGGCGTCCGCGTCGATCCCGCCGAGCGCGGTGGCGCCGACGATCGTGGCACCGCCGAGCGCGGCCGTGGTGAGGAAGCGGCGGCGGTCCAGCCGCCCGCGGCCCGCGGATTCGTGGTCGTGGCTCATGTCGGTCCTCCTCCCGTGTGGGGTCACTCGTAGATGTAGACGGGGAGCTTGCCGGAGCTGAGATTGCCGATCGCGGAAAACGCGGCCGGGGTCAGGTCGATGACCCGGTTGGTGCGGCAGGCGCCGTTGCAGCAGGTGGACTCGCCGCAGAAGCTTTTCGTCCGGGGTCCGCAGTCGGAGACGGTGACGCAGACGGTCGCGCCGGAGCACTGGTGCTTGACGTTCATCACCGAGCCGCAGCCGCGGCGGGCGATGGACTCGCCGCACAGGTCGGGGCGGGTGATGTTGAAGCACGCCTGGGAGGCGTTGGGCCAGGCCGCCTGGTGGGCGTTGGACTGGCAGGTGCCGCAGGCGCCGGTTCCGGTGCTGCCGCAGGGACCCCAGGCGCTGCCGCAGCAGAACCAGGTGGTCTCACCCGCCCAGAGGCTGGTCGATCCGCAAGCCATGTCGGTTCCCTTCACTCGCACGCAGGTATATGACCTGCTCATGACAATCCGCGCGCCGGCTGCGCCACGGACGACGTGCTGTGCTCGGTGGGGTGATCGGGATGTTCGGGGTGTGCGGGGTTGTGCGTGGTGCGCGGGGGTGCCGAGGGAATTGCATGCCCATGACAAGAGAGGAGTCGCATGGGTCGGCTGTGACGGTGGAACAAGGGCCATGATGCGCGCTTCTACGCGCGTCCGCCAGAGGGCGGGCGGCGCGGAGCCGGGCGCGGGCACCCGGGTGTGGCATGGCGGAAATCGTCAGAGGCGTGTCCTTGCCGCCATCGGCCCGCCGCGCGGACGATGGACGGGTGAGCAGCCGCCGTATCGTCTTCGCCGTCTTCCCGGGCTTCCAGATCCTCGACCTGACCGGGCCCCACGAGGTGTTCACACAGGCCGGGCGGCTGCTGGGCGGTACGGACGCCGGGCCCGCCGTCGTCGTGGAGACCGTGGCCGCGCGGCCCGGCCCCGTGGCGTCGAGCGGCGGACTCGCGGTGTGCCCGACGCTCACACCCGAGGAGGTCACAGGGCCGCTGGACGCGCTGATCGCGGTCGGCGGCAAGGGAGTCCAAGAGGCGTGCGAGGACCGCGACTTCGTCGACTGGCTCGCCCGTACGTCGCGACGTGCCCGACGCACCGCGTCCGTGTGCAGCGGCGCCTTCCTGCTCGGGGCCGCCGGCCTGCTCGAGGGCCGTCGCGCCGTCACCCACTGGTCGCGCTGCGCCGAACTGGCCGAGCGATTCCCCGGCGTCACCGTCGACCCCGCCCCGATCTTCGTCCGCGACACCGGCGGGGACAGCGCCGCCGGCGACGGACACGGTGGCGCGGGCGGCGAGGTCTGGACGTCGGCGGGCATCACCGCCGGGATCGACCTGGCGCTCGCCATGGTCGAGGCCGACCACGGCGCCGCGACCGCGCGCGCCATCGCCCGGCAGATGGTGATGTTCGTGCAACGGCCCGGTGGGCAGGCCCAGTTCAGCACCCAACTGTCCGCCCAGCGCCCCGGCAGGCCACCGCTGCGGGACGTCCTGGACTGGATCGCCGATCATCTCAACGGCGACCTCGCGGTCCCCGCGCTCGCCGCCCGCGCGGGCATGAGCGAACGCAACTTCACCCGGGTCTTCCGCGCCGAGGTCGGCAGGACCCCGGCCGCGTACGTGGAGAGCGCCCGGATCGAGGCCGCCCGCCGGCTGATCGAGTCCACCGACGGCACGGTGGAGGCGATCGCGCGGGCCTGCGGATTCGGCACCGCCGAGACCCTGCACCGCAGCTTCAAGCGGACCGTCCGCGTCACACCGGGGGAGTACCGCAGGCACTTCGCCCCGCACTCCGCCTGACCATCGCACCGTCCCGCCTGTACCGCCCCAACCGCACCGTCCCATCCGCCCACGCAACGCCCGCCCCGCCCACGCAACGCCCACCGAAAGGCCGCCGCCATGCGCATCGTGATCCCGCTCTTCGACGCCTTCACCTCGCTGGACGCCATCGGCCCCTACGAGGTCCTGAAGATGCTCCCCGACGCCGAGGTCGTCTTCGCCGCGCAGCGGCCGGGGCCGGTCCCCGACGGCGCCGCCCTCACCGTCGCCGTGGACGCCGCGCTCACCGACGTCGACAGCGCCGACGTCCTGGTCGTCCCCGGCGGACGCGGCGCCCGGCAGAACGTGGCCAACGAGGAACTGCTGGCCTGGCTCCGCCGGATCCACGCCACCACCACCTGGACGACCTCGGTCTGCACCGGATCGCTGCTGCTCGGCGCCGCGGGCCTGCTGGACGGCCTGGCGGCCACCACCCACTGGAGCGCCGTGCGCGAACTGGAGTCGTACGGCGCCACGTACACCCCGCGGCGGGTCGTCGAGCAGGGCAGGATCATCACCTCGGCGGGCGTCTCGTCCGGGATCGACATGGCACTGCGGCTCGCGGAGCTGATCGCGGGCCGCACCGCCGCCGAGGCGTTCCAGCTCGTCATCGAGTACGACCCGCAGCCGCCGTTCGACTCCGGCTCGGTCGCCAAGGCGTCGCAGGCGGCCAAGGACTACCTGGCGGCCCGCTGACGGCCGAGAACTCCCCGGCGTCCCGCTGACCGTCGCGGCCTATCCGGCGGCCCGCTTACCGCCGCCCGCATCGCCGGTTCGCCCTCCCGGCCGCTCCGGGCGGCGCGCCGCCGCACTGCGGCCGACCGCCTCCACCAGCGGCAGCACCCGGTACGGCACCCGCTCGCGCAGCGCGATCTCGGTACGGGTGCGGACCACGCCCGGCAGCTGGATCAGCCGCTGGATGACGTCCTCGAGATGGGCGTTGTCGCGGGCCGCGACGCGGGTGAGCAGATCGCCGCCGCCGGTGATCGACAGGGCCTCGATGATCTCGGGGACGGCCGCCAGCGCCTCGCCGACGTCGTCGAGCCGCCCCTGCGTCACCTCGATCCGCACGAAGGCCAGCACCGGGTGGCCCAGCGCGGCGGGGGAGACCCGCGGCCCCGCCACGGTGATCACCCCGTCCCGCTCCAGCCGGTCGAGCCGCGCCTGGAGGGTGCCGCGGGCCACGCCGAGGAGCCGGGCGTATTCACGGACACTCGTGCGCGGCTGCTCCAGCAGCAGCCGGAGGATCCGGGTGTCGAGCGCGTCGACGGCCATGGGCCACTGGCCTCCTCGTGGTCGCTGGCAGGACTCCTCCACCGTACCAATGGCACAGTCCCAGGCGACCGGTTTGAGCCACTGCCCGCCCGGGTGCTTTCCTGGTGGTGACGATGGCGTTGCGGTCCTCCGCAACGCCTTTGCCATGCCCGGCGCCGACCGCCGCCGGGCACCGACCGCGAACAGGGGTGGGACCGCACAGGTGAAGAGGATGTTCGTCGCACCGGATCCGGGGCGGGCGCGGCTGCGCCACGCCACCCGCGCCGTCCTCGGCATCGCGTTCGCCGTGGCCGCCGCCGGCCTGGCCGGATTTCCGCTGCCCGCGATGTGCGGCGGCGGCCTCGCCGCGCTGCTCGCCTTCTTCGTCGTCGCCGACGCCCGGGTCGGCGGGCAGGCGGTCACCACGCTCCTGCTGCCCGTCACGGGACTGCCGGTGCTCACCGCCGCGGCCTTCCTGCACCCCTACCCGCTCGCCCGGGACGCCGCCTTCGTCGCGGTCGTCCTCGCCGGCGTCTACGCCCGGCGGTGGGGCGCCCGCGGCCACGCGCTGGGCGTCTTCGCCTTCATGATGTTCTTCATCGCCCAGTTCCTGCACGCCGTCCCCGCCGATCTGCCGCAGCTGTACGCGGCGATCGGCCTGTGCCTGGCCGTCGCCGCGCTGATCCGCTTCGGCGTGTGGTGCTACGAACGCGGCGCCGCGCCCGCGCCCACCGTCGCCCTCGCCCAGCCGCCGGGGCTGCGCAGGCCGACCACCCGGCAGGCGGTGCAGGCCGCGACCGCCGCCGCGGGCGCCCTCGCCGTCGGCCAGGCACTGTCCCAGGACCGCTGGTACTGGGCCGTCGCCACCTCCTGGTGGATCTTCGTCAACACCGCGTCGCGCGGCGAGACGCTCGTGCGGGGTTTTCGCCGGGTACTCGGCACCGCGACCGGCATCGTGGCCGGATTCGCCCTGGCGCTGCCGCTGCACGGCGCCCCCGTGCCGTCCGCCCTCCTGGTCGCGCTCTGCGTCTTCGGCATCTTCTACAGCGCGCCCGTCTCGTACTCCTGGATGACCTTCTTCGTCACGGTCATGGCCGGAACGCTCTACGGACTGCTTGGAGTGCTGCACCCCGCGCTGCTCGTGCTGCGCCTGGAGGAGACCGGCGCGGGCGCGCTGTGGGCGGCACTCGCGGTGCTGCTGGTGCTGCCGGTCACCACCCACGCCGCCACCGACGCGTGGATCCAGCGCGCGCTGGAATCCGTACGGGACTTCACCGCGCGGGCCGCCCGGCACCCGGCCGGGGACGACGGCGCCGACCTGGCCGTGCGCGCCGCCGAACTCGACCTCGTACTCGGCCGGGTACGGGCGTCGGTGGCACCGCTGGTGCATCCGCTGAGCCCGCTGCGGGCCCGCCGGGAGCGGGCCGGGCACGTGCTGCGGCTGCTCGACGCCTGCGCCCACCAGATCCGCGGCCTCGCCGAGGTCGTCGCCCATCCGGAAGCGGGCCACGACGAACGGCTGACGGCGGCCTGCCGCCGCGTCGAGGACGCGGTGCACCGCCTCGTCGCCCCCGGCGCGGAGCAGCCGCGGCCGGAACCCGAGGCCGTCCCGGACAGCGCGGCACACCCGCACACCGAGCGGGCGCTCGGCCATCTGCGGGTGCTGGAAACCGCGCTCGCCGACCTCGCCGCCCCGCTGCACGCCGACCCGCGGGCCCCGCTCGCCGCCTGACCGGTGGGCCCCGGGGGCGACGTGGCCGCCGCCAGGTACTAATCTCAGCCGCCGTACAGACATCAGGCGGAAGAGGTACGGCAGTGGCCGGGCACGTTTACATCGGGTCGTTCACTTCGGCGGGTGGGCGCGGGCTCACCACGGCCGCCGTCGACCCGGACACGGGAGCGCTCACCGCGCTCGGCGACAACGCCGACGTGGACAATCCGTCCTTCCTCGCCCTGTCCGACGACGGCCGGACCCTCTACGCCGTCGGTGAGACCGAACCGGAGGGCACCGCCGCCGCCTTCTCGCTCGCCGACCCGGCCGCGCCCAAACTGCTCGGCGCCCCCGTACCGGTGCGCGGCGGCTCACCCACCCACCTCGCCGTCCACCACGGGCACCTGCTCACCGCCAACTACGCGGAGCCCGGCAGCGTCAGCGTGCTGGCGCTCGCCGAGGACGGCGCGCTCGGCGGACTGCGCTCGGTGCTCGAGCACGAGGGCGACGGCCCCGACCGGGACCGGCAGACCGGCCCGCACGCCCACGCGGTCCTCACCGACCCGAGCGGGCGCTGGGCGGTCAGCGTCGACCTCGGCACCGACTCGGTACGGGTCTGCGAACTGGACGCCGACAGCGGCGAGCTGGAGATCGAGCGGGAGCTGGGCCTGCGCTCCGGCATCGGCCCGCGTCACCTCACCTTCCACCCGGCCGGCGGCCACGCCTATGTGATGAACGAACTGGACTCCGTGGTCACCGTCTGCCGCTGGGACGCCGCCATCGGCAGCCTGCGCCCGCTCGCCGAAGTCCGGGTGCTGCCCGAGGGCGCCGAGGGCGTCAACTACCCCTCGGAACTGGTGCTCTCGCACGACGGGCGGTTCGCCTGGGCCGCCAACCGCGGGCACAACAGCATCGCGGTGCTCGCCCTCGACGAGACCGGCGAGCGGCTCGAACTCGTCGACACCGTCAGCTGCGGCGGCGACTGGCCGCGCCATCTGACCCTCGACCCCTCCGGCACCCGGCTCTACGCGGCCAACGAGCGCTCCGGCGACGTGACCTGGTTCGACGTCGACACCGCGACCGGCATCCCCAAGCAGGCCGGATCGCTGGAGCTGCCCGCCGTGTCCTGCGTGCTCTTCGGCTGAGGCGAGCCTTATCCGGGAACGACGATTCCCGCAGCGACGAACGGCGCGGGTGGGCGGTCCTGGTCAGGACCGCCCACCCGCGCCGTTCGCCTGTGTGCCGTGCGTGCCGCTCAGTTGGAGGGCGCGCTCTCCTGCTGCTGCATCGCCATGCCCAGCGCCCCCGCGTAATGCGTGACGACGAGCTTGCCGACCGCCGGATACGGGCCGAGCGCGTCGGCGCCCGAGCAGCCGGCCTCGGCGGCCGCGGTGTGCAGCAACTGCGGCGCGATCTCCGGGCCGATCAGGCACGGCGCGAGCGCGAGCCGGCCGGAGCCGGAGGTGCGCAGCTGCTCCGCGGCCCGCGCGATGGCGCCGTCCTCGTCGAGCGCTGCGGCCAGCACCGGTACGGCGAGCCGCGCGGCCAGCAGCAGGCCCGTGACGCCCGCGGCCTGCGCCGCCTCCTCGCCGCCGACTGTCGCCAGGATGATGCCGTCGGCGGCGGTCGCCACCGTGAACAGCCGGGCCCGGTCGGCGCGCGCCAGACCCGCCTCGGACAGCCGTACGTGCAGCGCCTCGGCGAGCAGCGGGTGCGGACCGAGCACATCGGTCAGCTCCACCTGCGCCTTGCTGTCGGCGATGGCCTGCCGGATCCTGCGCAGCACCGACGCCTCGGGCCCGGCCAGCAGCGGGACGACGACGGCCGCGGTGTCCTCACCGGACCGCTCGTCGGCGACGGCGTCCAGGACACCGCGCAGCGCCGGGAATTCGGTGTCCTCCGCGTCGTCACCGTCGACGAAGCCGATCCGGGGGTCGAGGCCCGACAGCTCCGAGCGGGCGATGCTCACCACTTCCTCGGCCAGGCTGAGCGCGGCGGAGGTGGGGTTGCCGGGAACGGCGAGGACCAGCACCGGCGCGCCCTCGGGCGCGGCCAGCGCCTCCGGTCGGCGGTGACGTCCCGGCTGGCGCGGACGCGGCATTCGGACGGGAAGGCCGGAGGCGGGCCCTGTGGCAGTGCTCATGGCGACGCATGCTAACGCCTTGAGGCGCCCGGATGTTCGGGTGGGTCGAAGGCCGGTCAGACCTGTCCCGATCTGTCCGTTTCACCGGTCACGTTCGGTCATCGAACGAGTCTGAGCAGTGCCGGATCCGCCGGAAGCGGCAACGCGTCGCGCCGCAGCGCGCCCGCGATCAGCAGCGCGCCGTCCAGCGGATCGCCGGCCGCCGGGACCAGCCTGGCCCCCGGCAGCAGCCGCCCTGCCCGCTCCCGCACCGGGCCGAGCAGCGGCTCGCCCATCTTGAACAGCCCGCCGGTGAGCGCCACGTCGACCGGCCCGGGGCCCGGCCGTACCGCGGCGGCCGCCTCCAGGATGTGCTCGGCCGCGGCACGCAGGATGCCGACCGCGACCTCGTCCCGCCGCGCGGCGCAGGCCGCCACCTCGGGGGCGAACGACGCCAGCACCGCGGGCCGGTCGGGCCGCGGGTAGAGCTGGGCGGGCAGCGTGTCCAGCGGGCCGAAGCGGTCCTCGGCGCGGGCGCGCAGCGCGGCCGAACCGCCGGCCCGGCCGTCGTACGCGCGCAGCGCGGCGTCCAGACCCGCCCGGCCGATCCACGCGCCGCCGCCCGCGTCGCCCAGCAGATGGCCCCAGCCGTCCGCGCGCAGCCAGCCCCGGTC
Source organism: Actinacidiphila alni (assembly GCF_900112845.1). Classification (GTDB taxonomy): domain Bacteria; phylum Actinomycetota; class Actinomycetes; order Streptomycetales; family Streptomycetaceae; genus Actinacidiphila; species Actinacidiphila alni. The sequence goes on along the minus strand of NZ_FONG01000019.1, from coordinate 146,526 downwards.
GTCCGCCGCCGTGCCGAGCGCGATCATGCCGGTGCCCGCGGCCACGACGACGCCCGGCCGCAGACCCAGCGCGCCCGCGTACGCCGTCACCGCGTCGCCGGCCAGTGCCAGCGACCGCACGCCGAAGGCGTCCGCGAGTGCGCCCGGCAGCACGGCCCGCAGATCCGCCCCGAGCGAGGCCATCCCGGCCGCGCCGACGCATGCGGCGGCCAGGGTGCCGGCTCCGACGGTACGCAGCAGGCCGTCCGCCAGCGGCAGCACCCGGTCGAGCATGCTCGCGGCGTCGATGCCGTGCTCGCCGACCACGGCGGGCCGGGCCGAGACCGCGGGCTCCGACGCCTCCGTGCCGTCGGAGCGGGCCACGGCCACCCGGACGCCGGAGCCGCCGGAGTCGATCCCGAGCACCCAGTCGGCGGTCTCCGGCACCGTCAGCCGAGCCCGCGCGAGTCCTGCTTGAGCGCGGTGTCCACGGTGAGGGCCGAGGCGACGACCATGCTCAGCAGCGGGTCCGCCAGCGGCCGGTGGATCTGCAGGACGTAGTTGTCCGCCGTGGTGAACATCGTCTTCGCGAGACCTTCCCAGGTCTTGGTGATCCGGCCGATCTCGGTCTCGGTGTGGTCCACGATCGCGAAGTTCCAGGCCCGCCAGTTCTCGGCCTTGATGGCGCCGATCTGCTGGCCGTTGTACATGAACCCGAACTTGATCTTGCCGAAGGCGTTCTGCTGCACGATCTCGCCGAGCGGCTCGCCGTTGGCGCGCTCCACGACCACCTTGGACTTGATGAACTTCGCGGGCCGCGTGAGCACCAGCTGCGGCTGCCCGTGCGCGTCCCTGACCTCCAGCTTGTGGGTCAGGAACTGGTCCACGCTGGAGACGAAGCGCAGCACCTTCTTCGCGGTGCTCTGTCCGACCTCGACGACCGAGCCGAGCGTCTGGCCGTTCTGGTCGAAGACGCTGTACTCATTGACCAGTTCGATCAGCTTGGCCTTCTGGTTCACCACCAGGACCGGCTCGGTGAACAGGGTGCCGCCGCCGAAGCCGGTCGGCGACACTCCCGCCTGCTGCTGCACCTGGCGCTGCACCTTGGACGGGTCCGGGGCGCCGCTGACGTTCAGCTCCCAGGCGCTGCCGCCCTGCTGTTGCTGCTGCGGCACCTGGCCGGGGTTCGTGTGCTCGGTCCACTGGGTGCCGTCCCAGTAGCGGAGCAGGTTCGGCTTGCCTTGCGGGTCGGCGTACCAGCCCGCCGGAGTATTCGAATGCGTCGTCACCCGGGCAGAGTACCGTCATGCCCCGCTCATGGGAGCTGCCAGTCCACCGGCTGTGCACCTTGCCGGACCAGCAGGTCGTTGGCGCGGCTGAACGGCCGCGAGCCGAAGAAGCCGCGGTCGGCAGACATCGGCGAGGGATGCGAGGACTCGATCGCCGGCAACTGGCCGAGCAGCGGCCGCAGATTGCGCGCGTCACGGCCCCACAGGATGGACACCAGCGGCCGGCCGCGGGCGGCGAGCGCCCTGATCGCCTGCTCGGTGACCTCCTCCCAGCCCTTGCCACGGTGCGCGGCGGGACGCCGGGGCGCGGTGGTCAGCGCCCTGTTGAGCAGCAGCACACCCTGCCGGGTCCACGGGGTGAGGTCGCCATTGGACGGCCGGGGCAGCCCGAGGTCGCTGTGCAGCTCGCGGTAGATGTTCTCCAGGCTGCCGGGCAGCGGCCGGACGTCGGGCGCGACGGAGAAGCTGAGGCCCACCGCGTGCCCGGGCGTCGGATACGGGTCCTGCCCGACGATCAGCACCCGTACGTCGTCGAAGGGCTGCTGGAAGGCGCGCAGGACGTTCGGTCCCGACGGCAGGTACGTACGCCCCGCGGCGATTTCGGCCCGGAGGAAGTCCCCCATCGCCGCGATCCGGTCCGCCACGGGTTCGAGCGCCTTCGCCCAGCCCGCCTCGACGATCTCGTTCAATGGTCGCGCTGTCACGGTCCGTCACTCTACTGGCTCAACGGCGGTGCCGCGGACGGGGATCGGCCCCGGCGGCCGTCGCGGAGCCGCGGACCGCCGCGCGCCGTGCCGTCACCCCACGACGGCCGCCCGTACGCACAGCACGTCGGGCAGGTGCGAGACCGCGAGCCGCCAGGAATCGCCCTGGTCCGCGCTGGCGTACACCTCGCCGTTGCGATTGCCGAAATACACCCCGCCCGGCTCCGCGTCGTCGGTGCACATCGCGTCCCGCAGCACCACGCCGTACGACGGGGCGTCGGGCAGGCCCTCGGACAGCGGCGACCACGACGCGCCCGCGTCCTCGGTGCGGAAGACCCGGCAGCGGTAGTCGGGCGGCATCCGGTGGGCATCCGCGCTGAGCGGGAAGACGTACGCCACGTCCCCGCGGTGCTTGTGGGCGGCGACGGCGAAGCCGAAGTCGGCGGGCAGGCCGCCGCCGATGCCGGTCCAGCGGGCGCCGCTGTCGTCGGAGCGGTAGACCCCGCCGTGATTCTGCAGATAGAGCCGGTCCGGATCGGCGGCGTCCTGGGCGATCTTGTGCACGCACTGGCCGAATTCGGGGAAGCGCTGCTCCTCGGGCAGGAAGGTCGCCTGCACACCGGCGTTGGCCGGCGCCCAGCTCGCGCCGCCGTCCCGGGAGCGGTAGACGCCACCGGTGGAGACCGCGACGGTGACCGTGTCCGCGTCCTCGGGGTGGGTCACCACGGTGTGCACGGCCTGGCCGCCGAAGCCGGCCTCCCACTCCGGGCGCTGCGGGTGGTCCCAGAGGCTGCGCACCAGGGTGAAGGTCTCGCCGTCGTCCTCGGAGCGGAACAGGGCGCCGGGCTGGGTACCCGCGTAGACCACGCCGGGCGCGGCCGGTCCCGCCGGGTGCAGCTGCCACACCCGCTCCAGCGAGGTGCCGGTGTCCTCGGGGAAGCGGACCGCGGGTCTGGGCGGCTCGTGCCAGCTCCCGCCGAGGTCGTCCGAGCGGAAGACCGACGGGCCCCAGTGCGAGCTGTCCGCGCCGACCAGCAGCCGCGGCACGTCCCGCCGGGTGTCGATGCCGACCGAGTACACCGCCTGCATCGGGAAGTGCGGTCCGGTGAACTCCCAGCGCCGACCGCCGGAGCCGCCGCTCGCGGGCTGACGTCTGCCCAGGAACAGCCCCTTCTGTGTGCCCACCGCGAGCAGTACGTCGTCCATGGCGCTCGACCTCCGCTGTGCCTCCGGAATGACGGATGAGACCTGCATCACAGAGTCTGCACCCGGCCACTGACAACGGCCGCTCCGCTGCGGGAACGGCCGTGTCGCGGATCGCGCGGTGCGCACGCCCGCCGACGCCGGGCGCCGGGCGCCGGGCGCCGGACGACGGGCGAGGGCGAGGAGTCGTACGGGTCAGACGGCGGGCCGGGCGAAGGCCCGCCCGTACTGCTGCGGCACCGGCACCTGGACGCCCAGCTCGCGGGCCGCGTGCAGCGGCCAGCTCGGCGAGCGCAGCAGCTCGCGGCCGAGCAGAACGGCGTCGGCCTGGCCGGTGGAGAGGATCGTCTCGGCCTGCCGCGGGTGGGTGATCTCGCCGACGGCCGCCACGGGCAGCTCGGTCTCGGCCTTCACCCGCGCGGCGAACGGCACCTGATAGCCGGGGCCGAGCGGGATCCGTACCCCGGCCGCGTTCCCGCCGGTCGAGACGTCGAGCAGATCGACGCCGCGGACGAGGAGTTCCTTGGCGAAGCGCACCGTCTCGTCGGCGGTCCAGCCGTCGCGCTCCAGCCAGTCCGTGGCCGAGATGCGGAAGAACAGCGGCAGCTCCTGCGGCCAGACCTCGCGCACCGCGTCCACGGTCTCCAGCGCGAAGCGGATCCGGTTCTCGAAGCTGCCGCCGTATCCGTCGGTGCGGTGATTGCTGTGCGGCGACAGGAATTCGCCGATCAGATAGCCGTGCGCGCCGTGCAGTTCGACGACCTCGAAGCCCGCGTCGAGCGCCCGCCGGGCCCCGGCCACGAACTGTCCGACGATCTCGCCGATCTCGGCCACGGACAGCTCGGTCGGCACTTTGTACTGCTCGGCGAAGGCCACCGGGCTCGGCCCCACCGGCTGCCAGCCCAGCTCGTCCTCGCCCAGCGCGACGCCGCCCGCCCACGGCCGGTCGACCGACGCCTTGCGCCCCGCGTGACCGAGCTGGATCCCGGGCACGGTGCCGTGGTCCTTGAGGAAGCGGGTGATCCGGCGGAAGGCCGCCACCTGGTGGTCGTTCCAGATCCCGAGGTCGGCGGGGCTGATCCGGCCCTCGGGGCTGACCGCGGTGGCCTCCATGAGGATCAGTCCCGCGCCGCCGACGGCCCGGGAGGCGTAGTGCGCGAAGTGCCAGTCGCCGGGCGCACCCTCGTCGGGGCCCTCGGTGGCGGCCGAGTACTGGCACATCGGTGCCATCCAGGCCCGGTTGGGAATGGTCAGCGACCGCAGGGTGAAGGGCTCGAACAGTGCGCTCACGGCACTCTCCTCGTTGTCTGGCTTGTGGGCACTCCGTCGCGGCACTCCACCCGAGCGGGCCGGCCACCGCGCACCGCCGTTACGGTTTCTACGATAGACACCGTAGTACGGCAGGTGTCAAACTACGAGAGGTCTCGTAATATGGCGTTCATGACCCTCCCGACCCCGGCCTCCGTACCGTCGGCCGCGCGCGACCTGCCGCACCCCGCGACCGCGGAGATCCGGCTGGAAGAGGTGCTGCACGCGCTGTCCGACCCCATGCGGCTGATCGTCGTGCGCAATCTGGCCGCCGCGGCGACCGAGGTCGCCTGCTCCGAGGTGCCGCTGCCGGTCAGCAAGTCCACCACGACCCACCACTTCCGGGTGCTGCGTGAGGCGGGCGTCATCAGCCAGATCTACCGCGGCACCTCCAAGATGAACGCGCTGCGCCGCGCCGACCTCGAAGCGCTCTTCCCCGGTCTGCTCGACCGCGTCCTGGACGCCGCCGAGCGCCAGGCCGTCCGCCTCGGCGGCTGACCGGCGGCGGGTGACCGCCGACCGCCGACGGCCGACCGGCGGGGCCGATGTCACGCGCCGGGCCGCGGTCTCGTCAAGCCGGTATGAACAGCACGAAAAGTGACGCGCGCGCGGCCGACGGGCCGGGCGACAGCGGCCGGACACCGTTCCCGTACGGCCGCGCCCTGCTGCTCCTGCTGGCCCTGACGGCGCTCTACGTCGGCATGTGGGCGGCCTTCATGCCGACGTCCTGGTACGGCTCCTTCCCCGGTCTCGGGCGGCACTGGCTGCCGGTGCTCGGGCCGTACAACGAGCACCTGTCCAGGGACGTCGGCGCGCTCTATCTGGCGCTCGCGGCGCAGAGCGCGGGCGCCGCGCGACGGACCGCCGACACGTACACCGTCCGGCTGACCGGGGTGGTGTGGCTGGTGTTCAGCGTGCCGCACCTGATCTACCACCTGCGGCACCTGGACATGTACAGCGGCTCCGACCGGCCGCTGAACGTGCTCTCGCTCGGCGCGTTCGTCGTGGCGGGCGCCGTCCTGCTGATGCTGCCGGGCACGCGGCCCGGCCGCCGGTAGTCCGCCGTCCCGGCGACCGTGACCCGCGCCGCCCGGACGGATGTCACGTATCGGGCGGCTGTCCCGTCAGACACCGGCGGCCGCCGCAGGGCGCGGCCGATACGCGGCGAAGGGATGCTGGACCCATGCGAGTGGCGGTGGCGGGCGGAACAGGGACGACCGGGCGACGGCTGGTGACGGCCCTGACGGCCGCGGGGCACGAACCGGTCGTGCTGGCGCGGTCGGCCGGGGCGGATCTGGTGACCGGTGACGGCCTCGACGACCTGCTCAAGGGCGTCGACGCCGTGATCGACGCCAGCAATGTGACGACGACCGGCCGCAAGAAGTCCAGGGCGTTCTTCGACGCCGCCGGGCGCAATCTGCTGGCCGCGGAGGAACGGGCCGGCGTCGGCCACCATGTGGCGCTGTCGATCGTCGGCATCGACAAGGTCGACTTCGGCTACTACGAGGGCAAGCGCCGCCAGGAGGAGTTGGTACGGGCCGGCTCGGTGCCGTGGACCGTGCTGCGCGCCACCCAGTTCCACGAATTCACCCCGCAGACGCTCGGGCAGGTGCCGGGGCCGGTCGCGGTGGTGCCGCGGATGCTCTGCCGGCCGGTCGCCGTGGCCGAGGTCGCGCAGGCCCTGGTACGCCTGGCCGAGGCGCCTCCCGCGGGCATGGCGCCCGAGCTGGCGGGCCCCAGGGACGAGCTGCTCGTCGACCAGGCCAGGCGCTATCTGCGGGCCGCGGGCAGGCGCCGCCTCGTGCTTCCCGTGCGGCTGCCCGGCGCGGCGGGCAGCGAAATGGCCGCCGGAGGGCTGCTGCCCGAGGGCGCCGGCCCGCGCGGCACCCAGACCTTCGACGAATGGCTGGCGGCCGAGGTCGGCCCGGGCCGTGACGGGCTCGGGACGGCGGACGGCGCGGCGGCCCGCCCGGCGCCGGGGCACGGCCGGGCGTGAGGGAGGACGCGGACCGGATGAGGGACGACGCGGACGGGACGAGCGGGGAAGCGGACGGCGTGACCGGGCCCGAGGGTGGCGCGGACGGCGCGGACCGGACCGAGACCGGCGACGGCGGCGCGGCGTACCCCGGAGCCGTCGAACTCGCCGCCGCCTACGCCCGCGCCCGACCCCGCCTGATCCGGCTCGCGTACGCGGTGCTCGGCAGCCATGCCGAGGCCGAGGACGTGGTCTCCGACTGCTGGCTGCGGCTGGCCGAGGCGCACGCCCGCGAGCCCGTCCGGGACGTGGACGCCTGGGCGACGGTCGCCGTCGCCCGGCGCGCGGTGGACACGCTGCGCTCGGCCCGGGCGCGCCGCGAGACCTATGTCGGCCCCTGGCTGCCCGAGCCCGTGCTCGGGTGGGCCGCCTCGCCCGCGGACCCCGCCGACCGCGTCACCCTGGACGAGTCGGTCAGCTTCGCGCTCCTGGTCGTCCTGGAGACGCTGAGTCCGGCCGAGCGCACCGCGTGGGTGCTGCACGACCTGTTCGGCGTGGAGTTCACCGACGTGGGACGGGTGGTCGGGCGCAGTACGGCGGCCGTCAGGCAGCTCGCGGCGCGGGCCCGCAAGCACATCGCGGACGGTGCCCCGCGGACAGTGGTCGACGCGCACGAGCACGAAGCCGCGGTGGCCGCCTTCGCGCGGGCGGCGGGCGAGGGAGATCTCGCCGCGCTCACGGCGGTGCTCGACCCGCGGGTCACCCTCACCAGCGACGGCGGCGGTCTGGTGACGGCCGCCCGTAAACCCGTACACGGCGCCGATCGGGTGGGCCGCTTCCTCCTGGGCACCGCGTCCCGGATGGACGCGGGGCAGCGGCTGGTGGCCACCACCGTCAACGGCGCGCCCGGCCTCGTCGTCCTCGCCGCGCCGCCGGACTCCGCGCCGCCGAACGTCGTGCCGCCGAATGCCGGGCCGCCGGATTCCGTGCGGCCCGTTGCGCAACGGCGTACCTCGGAACCCTCCTCCGGACAGGGCGGCGAAGGGACCGCGACCGCCGGGCCGCCCGGGCAGCGGCTGATCGCGGCGATCTCGCTGACCTTCGGCGACGACCACCGGATCGTCCGCGTCGATCTCGTGCTGACCCCCGACAAGCTGCCCACGGATGTGGCAGCGCTGACCGACGAAGGGATGGAACCGCGGGACGGTCGGTGAAGAGGGCTGCGGAACGGGGCCGTTGGGTGCCGCGCCCGGTCAGCCCGCCCGGTCCGGGGGCGGCGGCGCGGCACCCGCAGCCGTCAGCAATTCGTCCCACTGGGGGAGTTTGACGGTGCCCCGCCCCAGAGAGCGGCCCCATGCCGCCTCGGCGGTCTCGATCGCCAGCCAGCCCTGCCACGGGACCGGCCGCAGCCCGGCCGCCCGCAGCACCGTCAGCGGGTCGAGGAGCGCGCCGGTGAGCCGGTCCGCGGGCAGCGCGCGGGTGAGCAGCGCCGGGGCGTCGGCGATCAGCGCCGCCGCGGTCTCCTTCGCGCACGGCCTGTTGGTGCCGATGACGCCGGTCGGACCGCGCTTGATCCAGCCCGCCACGTATTCGCCGGGGGAGGGTCGGCCGTCCCGCAGCACCCGGCCGCCGGCGTTGGGCACCACGGTGCCGCGCGCGTCGAAGGGCAGACCGGGCAGCGCCACCCCCTGGTAGCCGACCGAGCGCAGGACGAGCCCGGCGGGAATCTCCTCGACGCCGCCGGTGTCGGTCACACCACCTCGCCCGTCGGGGCCGGTACGGGCGAAGCGCACGGCGCGTACCCGCCCCGCGCCGTCGGCGGCCAGCTCCAACGGGCGCAGGAAGAACCGCAGATGGAGCCTGCGCGCATGGCCCGCGGGCGGACGGGCGGCCCACGCCCGCAGCACCTCCACATTGCGGCGGGCGGCCGACGGCAGCCCCGAGGGGTCGGCGTAGCCGGGGTCGAGCGCCAGCTCGTCCTCGTCCACCAGCACATCGGTGCCGGACAGCGCGCCCAGCTCGCGCAGCTCCTTGGTGGTGAACTTCGCCTGCGAGGGCCCGCGCCGCCCCACCATGTGGATGTCGGTGACCCGGCTGTCGGCGAGCGCCCGCAGGGCGGCCCGCGGCACATCGGTGCCGCTCAGGTCGGCCGCGCTGCGGGCCAGCACCCGCGCCACGTCGACCGCGACATTGCCCACCCCGATCACCACGGCGGCCCGGGCACCGAGCGCGAAACCGTCCGGCGGCTCGTCGGGATGCGCGCTGTACCAGGACACGAAACGGGTCGCGGAGAAGCTGCCGGGCAGCTCCTCGCCCGGTACGCCGAGCCTGCGGTCGGCCGCGGCGCCCACGCAGTAGACCACCGCGTGGTAGAGCCCGAGCAGCCGCCGCGGGGTCAGCGGCGGCGGCCCGACGGCGACATTGCCCAGGAAGCGGACCCGCGGGTCCTCCAGCACCTTGCGCAGGCTGCCCTGGAGGGACTTGATCTTCTCGTGGTCGGGCGCGACGCCGTACCGCACCAGGCCGTACGGGCACGGCAGCCGGTCGAGCACGTCAACCGTGACATCCGGTACCGACGTCTGACGAGTGAGCGCTTCGGCGGTGTAGACACCGCTCGGACCCGAACCGACGACTGCGACGCGTAGCACGGCGGTGCTCCCTTCGGCGGGTACCACCAGCATGCGCCCGCGAGGCCCGCGGCGGCAGGGCGCTGCACCCGCCGGTCGGCGCGGGCACCGCGTCCGTACGTCAGGGCGACGCCCTCACGGACCGCCCGGCACTGCGGGCCGCCTGCCTCAGCGGGCGGTCCGACGGCTCGCCGTCGTCGGGCCGATCCCGTCGTCGGCCGGCGGATCGCCCGCCGACCACTCCAGGCCGTAGCGCTCGAAGAGTTCGGCGCGCAGCCGCGCCAGCGGCATCGGTGCGCCGGGCAGCAGCAGCGCCACGGTCGCGCCCATCAGCAGCGCGCGCAGCAGCCGGTACTCCTGCTCGGCGTCCTCGAAGTCCTCCGGCTCCACGGCGGCGAGCCAGTCCGCCATCGTGCCGCCGAGCAGCGAGGCCAGCCTCTGCTGCTCGGGACACTGGATGAAGCCCTCCGCCTGGAGGATCGACGCCATGTGCGTGCGCATCAAGGTGGTGTGCCGCTGGGTGAGCCCGAGGATCCCGTCGATGGCCCGTGCCAGCCGCTCCTGGGCGTTGTCCGTGCGCGGTTCGCGCTCCAGCGCGGCGGCCAGCTCCATGTGCATCAGCCGGTGCACGGCGGACTGCAACAGTTCGCGCTTACCCGCGAAGTAGTACGAGACCAGGCCGCGTGCCGTGCCCGCCCGTCGCGTGATGTCCGCGAGCGTGGTGGCCTCGTAGCCGCGTTCCTCGACGAGTTCCACCGTCGCCTGCAGCAGCCGCTCCCGGGAACGCCGACGCATGGCTTCATTGACCGATGCGCTCCGAGGGGACATGATTTACTCCTGCGTTGACTGGCTGCGAGCCAATATACTCAGCGCGTCCCGGCGCGCCTCTGGCGCGTCCGGGAAACGGGGGATGGCGCCGTGCCCGGCGACGCGGGGGATCGCCGGGCACGGCGTCGATCCGGAAAGCGCTTGTCACCCCCACGACCCCGTCCCGGTCCGGTACGCGGACGAGCCCGAGGGGTGCGGGACGGCGCATCAGCCGATCAGGTCCAGCACGCCGAGCAGCGCGTCGGGCCGGGACGCGACCGGCAGATGGTCCACCAGCAGCAGCGGGCAGCCCAGCGCGGCGGCGGCGCCGTCGGCGACCCGATTGTCGCCCACCATCGCGACCTCCCCGGGCGGCAGCCCGAGCGCCTCGCAGGCGGTGCGGAACAGCAGGGGATCGGGCTTCCCCGTGCCGAGTTCGTAACTCAGCACGAAGACGTCCACCAGGCCGTCCAGTCCGTGCGCCCGGAAGACCGGCCGCAGATCCCAGCCGATGTTGCTCACGACCGCCACCGGCACACCCCGCTCGCGCAGCGCCCCCAGCACCCGTTCGGTGTCGGGATACGGCTGCCACGCCTCGGGCACCAGGTGCCGGTCGTGCAGCGCGTCGTGCACGTCCCAGGGCAGCGCGACCGTACGGGACAGGCCGAGGTAGGCCGCGCGGTACTCGGCGGCGCTGTTGTCACGGCGGGCCCACAGAGGCGCCACGTGCGGTGGTACGGGGTCGGGCTGGGTGCTGCCCGGCAGTGCGCCGGCCGCTTCCAATCGCCGCGCGTACGCCGCGATGTCCTCGTCGGTGGCCCGGACGCCCTCGGCGGTGAGCGCGGCGCGCAGCCAGGTCTCGGCGGGCTCGACCCGCATCAGGGTGCCGGAGAAGTCGAACATGACGCCCTTGACCGTCTGTGCTCCCGCGTCCGCCGCACCGGTCACCGTGTCCCTGTCCCGCTGCTCGTGAAGTCCGCCCGTCGCGCCGGACGGCCGCCCGTCCTCCCGCGTCGCCCGCCCGTCGCCGTTCAGGTCAGCGCGCCGAGGCCGGGGCCGAAGGCGATCAGCAGCGGCACCGCGGGGACCATCAGGGCGAAGGCCGTCATCCGCACCCGGCGGGCCAGCGGCAGCCGGGGCGACGGGTCGAGCAGCCGGTTGACCCGGCCGGGCAGCACCGCGAGCGGCGTCGGGCAGGGCCCGAAGACACCGCGTTCCTCGTTCAGTTCGACCAGCGCGAGTGCGGTGGTCAGCCGTCCGAAGCGGCGGGAGGCGGTGTCGTCCGCGGCCAGCTCCACCAGGTGGTGCACCTGGTCGCGGAAGGCGGCGAAGACCGGCACCTGCGGGAATCCGCCGGCCAGCGCTCCCGAGCAGTGCAGCAGTACGTCGTGCCGGGCCCGTACGTGGCCCTGCTCGTGCGCCAGTACGGCGTCGAGCTGGCGGCCCTTCAGACGGCTCAGCGCGGCCGTGGTGATGACCAGTTGGGGCTCGGCGCCCGACAGCCACCAGGCGTCGGACCGCGCGTCCTCCAGCACCACCAGGCGCTCGCCGGGCGTGACGGCCTCACCGGGCAGCCGCGGCGCGCGCTCGCGCAGCTCCGCGCGGCGCTGCCTGCGCCGGGCCCGGGTGCCGCGCACCTCGCGGGTGAGCATCGCCGCCGTCCACACCCCGCCGAGGGCGAGCACGACGGCCAGGACGCCGGCCCAGCGCCCGTACTCCGGCAGCGCGTAGGCGTCGACGACACCGCTCGGGGCGAAGGCGAAGAGATTGCCGCGGACCGCCGTCCAGGCGGCGGACGCGGACAGTGCCATGGCGAGCACGCAGCACAGCAGTACGGCGGCGACCACACACTGCCAGACCCACAGGGCCAGCACCGGTTCGCGTTCCGGCCACTTGGCACGGGACAGCAGACGCGGCGCCGTCGCCGCCGCAAGTGCGCCGAGAATCAGCAGCACGAACGGGACCGTCATGGTGATCACCCTAGGAGGCGCGGCGGGTGCCCGGTACGGAGCACGACCCGATGTGACGCATCACTCACAGGAACGGGGCCGTCACAGTGGCGGCCGGGTCTGTGAGGGCCGCCCCGCGCGTCGGTTCCGCGCCTGTTTCCGGGGACGGGTGCGGCGGCCCGGCCGTCACAGCGTGAGCAGCATCGCGAACATGCCCAGCGCCATGGACACCCGGCAGGCCACGGCGACTTCCGGCGCGTGCCGCAGCGGCACGCGGGCCGGCCCCGCCACGGAGGGCCCCGCGGATATCAGCGGGCCGGACGCCGCGCCGTGCGCGTGCGCGGGAGCCGCGACCAGGGTGGTGCCGGCGCGCAGCACGTAACCGGCGAAATACAGCAGCAGCGCGCCCGTGAGCAGCGGGAGGCCCGCGCCGGAATGCGCCATGTGCCCGGCGTGGCCGCCGTGCGCCGACGCCGCGCCGCCCATCGCCACGGCCATGTAGACCATCGCGGCCGAGCACACGCAGTGGTGCAGATGGTGTCCCGGCCGCCGGACCAGCAGCAGCGCCCGGACGCCGGCCAGCGCGAAGACCACGGCGAAGACGACCGGGAGCAGCGGCGTACCCCAGGGGCGCGGGTCGAGGACGGACATCGGCACGGCCATCACCGCCATCCCGGCGCCCATCAGCGCCTCGTCACGTGCCGCCTCGCGGCGCAGCAGGCACGCCACGGCGGCGACGGTGCTCAGCGTCACGAGCGACCAGGCCACCAGCGGTGGTCCGTGCATGCCGTCCTCCCCCTTCCCCTCGGTCCCGGCGCGACGCGCCGGGGCCCGCCCCTCGTGGTGACCGCACCGCCGGATACCGGCCGGGTCCACCGGTGGGCCGGCGCGCCGGCCGATCAGCGGTCCCTAGAGACCTGCCCGTGCCGGAGGGCGCACACCCGAGCGCATCGGGGTGACCGGGGGAGCGTGTCACCGCGGCGCGCGCCGTCGCGGACCGTCGTCCGCCACTCTTCCGTGCGGTCCGGCGGGCGGCAATGCCTCGGAGGGGGTCTTCGTCTGCGTGGACGCGGGTGCTTCGGCGGGTGCCGTACGGGCGGGCACCCGCGGTCCGGCGGGGGACAGGGGCGCCGTACGCGCGGGCGCGGGCGTTCCGGTTTCCGGCCGCGCGCGCCGCGGCACGCAGGCGGTGGCCGAGGAGCCGGTCACCGGCGTTCCCGGCCGCCGGGCGCCCGACCCCGACCGCTGGGTGACGGCCACGCACACCAGGACGGCGAGCGCCGCCGGGAGCGTCGCGCGGCCCAGGTGCTCGCCGAGCAGCGCGGCCGACCACACCAAGGTCAGGACGGGCTGCGCGAGTTGCAGCTGGCTGGCCCTGGCCACGCCGATCGCCGCCATGCCGCGGTACCAGACCACCATGCCGAGGAATTGCGAGACCACCGCGACCCACACCAGACCGCCGACCGACTCCCCGGTCAGCCGTACCGGCTCCAGGCACAGGGACACGGCCGCGGCGGGCAGCGTCAGCGGCAGGACGGCGACCAGGGCCCAGCCGATCACCTGCCAGCCGGGCAGCACCGCGGCCAGCCGTCCGCCCTCCACGTAACCGGCCGCGCAGACCAGCAGCGAGGCGAAGAGCAGTCCGTCCCCCGCGGTCGGCGCGCCACCGCTCTCGCCCAGCGAGAAGGCGGTGACCACGGCCGCGCCCGCGACCGCCGCGGCCCAGAACGTACGCGACGGCCGCGCGCCGGTGCGCAGCGCCGCGAGCACCGCCGTGCACAGCGGGAGCGCGCCGACCACGACGGCGGCGTGCGAGGTGTCGGTGCTGCGCAGCGCGAGCGTGGTGAGCAGCGGGAAGCCGATGACGACGCCGCAGGCGACCACGGCGATGCCCGCCCAGTGCTCGCGTTCGGGGAACCGTGCCCGGCCGGCCGCCAGGAACGCCCCGGCGACCGCGGTGGCCAGGACGGCCCTGACCGTCACCGTCGACCAGGCGCCGAAGCCGGTCAGCGCCCAGTGGGTGGAGGGGAAGGTGAGGGAGAAGGCGGCCACTCCGAGGGCGGCGAGTGCGGTACCGGCGAGTGCGGTGCCGCCGACCGCTATCCGGGTGGGCGCGATAGCGCTATTCTTATCTGTCATGAATGACGATAGCAGTGCCGGTGCGCTGGCAGAATCCCTGCGCGGGGAGCTGAAGCGCTTCTCTCCGGGTGAGAAGCTGCCGTCCAGCCGGGCGCTCGTGGAACGGTTCGGGGTCAGCCCGGTCACTGTCTCCAGGGCGCTGGCCGCGCTCGCCGCCCAGGGACTCGTCGTCACCCGGCCGGGCGCCGGCACCTTCCGGGCCGACGGGGCCGCACCGCCCGCCGCCACCGTCGACACCTCCTGGCAGCAGGTGGCGCTCACCGCCGAGGACGCAGACGCGGCGCCCCGCGTGGTGGACGCCTCCGGGGTGCTGGCCTGCCTGGCCGGGCCGCCGCCGGGCGTCATCGCGTTCAACGGCGGCTATCTGCATCCCGACATGCAGCCGGAACAGGCACTGGGCGCCGCCCTAGCGCGCGCCGCCCGCAGGCCCGGCGCGTGGGAACGGCCGCCGCTCGAAGGGCTCACCGCCCTGCGCGGCTGGTTCGGCCGGGCGGCAGGCGTCGGTCCCGCGCAGGTGCTGATCACCTCCGGTGGCCAGGCGGCACTGACCACCGCACTGCGCGCCCTGGCCGCGCCAGGCTCCGCCGTCCTCGTCGAATCACCGACCTATCCGGGCGCGCTCGCCGTCGCCCGCGCCGCCGGACTGCGGCCCGTCCCCGTCCCCGTGGACTCCGGCGGCGTCCGTCCCGAACTCCTCGCCGACGCCTTCGACGCCAGCGGCGCCCGCGTCTTCCTCTGCCAGCCGCTCTTCCAGAATCCGACCGGCACCGTGCTCGCCGCCGGACGCCGCCGCCAGGTGCTGGACATCGCGCACGCGGCGGGCGCCTTCGTCATCGAGGACGACTTCGCGCGGCGGCTCGGCCACGGCGACGACCTGCCGCCGACCCTGGTCGCGGAGGACCCGTACGGCACGGTCGTCCATGTCGCGTCCCTGACCAAGCCGACCTCGCCCAGCCTGCGGGTCGGCGCTCTCATCGCCCGCGGCCCGGTGATGGAGCGGCTGCGCGCGATCCAGGTGGTCGACAGTTTCTTCGTGCCGCGGCCGCTCCAGGAGGCCACCCTCGAACTCGTCGGCGCCCCCGCCTGGCCGCGCCATCTGCGGGCCGTCGCCGCCGGGCTGCGCGAACGGCGCGACGCCATGCTCGCCGCGATCCGGCACCGGCTTCCCGCCCTCGCGCCCGACCCGGTACCGACCGGCGGCTACCACCTGTGGCTCCGCCTGCCCGACGGCACCGACGAAACCGCCCTGACCGGCGCCGCCCTCCGCGCCGGCGTCGCCGTGGCCCCCGGCCGCCCGTACTTCCCCGCGGAACCCCCCGCCCCCCACCTGCGCGTCACCTTCGCCTACACCACAGGCCCGTCCGAAATCACCGAAGGCGTCCAACGCCTGTCCCGCGCCCTCGACGAGACTTCTCCGGCCGCCTGAACCGGCCTGAACCGCCGCACATCGGGAGGCGTTTGGCGCCCGGCCGGGGGAGTCCTCCGGGACCGGTGAGCGGTGTCGGAGCCCCGGGTTAGCCTTGGGCGCATGGATACCGCCGCGCCCAGTTTCCGTGCCGCCACGCCCGACGATGTGCCCGTGCTTGTGGGGCTCATCGAGTCCGCCTATCGGGGGGCCGCGAGCCGGGAGGGGTGGACCACCGAGGCGGACATCCTGGAGGGGCAGCGCACCGATGCCGAGGGAGTGCTCGCGGTCATCGAGGGAGCGGACAGTCGGCTGACGGTGGTGGAGTCCGGGGGCGAGACCGTGGCGTGCTGCCAGCTCGAACACCGCGGCGACCACGCGTACTTCGGGATGTTCGCGGTACGGCCCGCGCTCCAGGGGGCCGGGCTCGGCCGGCTGGTCCTCGCCGAGGCCGAGCGTTTCGCGCGCGACGAGTGGGACGTCGCCGAGCTGCACATGACGGTGATCTCGGTCCGCGAGGACCTGATCGCCTGGTACGTGCGCCGCGGCTACCAGCGCACCGGACAGACCAGCCCCTTCCCGTACGGCGAGGAGCGCTTCGGGCTGCCGACGAGGGACGACCTGGAGTTCGAGCTGCTGACGAAGAAGCTGGTCTGACCCGGTCCCCGCGTCGCGTCACGCCGCGGGCGGTTCCTCCGGCAGGTCGGTCGCCGCGCCGTCCAGGCCGAGGGCGCGGGCCAGCGCCCAGTCCTGCGCGGAGTTGACGGCCCAGGCCATGACGGCGATGCCCGCGGCCTGGCAGCGCTCGACGACGTCCAGATTCAGCTGCCGCAGCTCCAGGCTGACCAGCCGGGCACCGACCGCCTTGGCGCGGGTGACGATCTCCGGCCCGAGGTCGCTGGCGACCAGCACCGTGCGGACGTCCGGCAGCAGCGCGTGGATCTCCGCGAGCGCCTCGTCGTGGAAGGAGAGCACGCTGACCCGGCCGGTCGCGCCGTGCGTCCGCAGCGCCTCGGCCAGCACCCGGGCCGCGGCCACATCCTTGATCTCGGCCTGAATGGGCCGGCCGACCGCTTCCAGCACGTCCTCGAAGACCGGCACGCGCTCGCCGAGCCCGGCGTCCAAGCCCCGGATCTCGTCCAGGGTGAGGTCGCGGATCAGCCCGCTGCCGTCGGTGGTGCGGTCGACCGACGGGTCGTGCATCACGATCAGCGCGCCGTCCTTGCTGAGGTGCAGGTCGAGTTCGATCTGGTCCAGACCCGCCTGCTCGGCGCGGCGGAAGGAACGCAGGGTGTTCTCCGGCTCGACGCCCATGACCCCGCGGTGACCGACAGTGAGGAAGCTCATACCGGCACCCTAGCGAGACCCGGCGACGGCGGGCCGAACACGCCGTGACGTCCAGGTGCCGCGTGTCAGAGCCCTTCCGGCGCCTCCAGCAGGCCCCGCCCACAGCCGCATCCGCAACTTTTCATGAGCCATCCCGGATGCCGACAGGAAAAACGGCGGCCTGTCAGGCTTCACGCAGGACAATCTGCGCAGACTCCCCTTGATGCGGCACCAAAGTCATGGATACGGTGGCGGCACGACATTTTCTTTCGTGGAGGAGGGGTCATGAGCGAAGTTCTTTCGCCGAAGGCGGCGGACAACGGCGGTACGTCCGGCGTGAGCGTCGTCGGCCACCCGGCGTGGGCGGTGCTGAAGCAGGCCGTCGAAGCCATCAGGCCCTGGCAGCGGAAGGACGGCTCCATCGATTTCGAGGCGGACGGCGCGCCCAGCCGCGACGACGCCGAGCGCACCCTGCGCAGGGTCACCGAATCGGTCGAGCAGCTCTCCGCGCTCCTCCCGCACGACGCCGCCTACCACCGCGCCCTGGTCGCCGACCTGAACCGCTGGTCCGACGAGGGCTTCGGCGTCCCCGACTTCCTCGACTCGCTGCTCGCCTTCCAGCCCGCGGCCGACCGCCGCGACGGCCTGCCGCACCTGGTCGTCTTCCCGATGTACACGCAGAACGGCAATCCCGACCGCAATCTGGAGGCCGTCGCGCTGCGCGTCGTATGGCCCGAGTGGCTGGCCGAACTGGAGCGGACACGGTACGACAACCCGCTGTTCGTCCCGATCACCTTCGAGGACTTCACCCCGGGCTACGACACCAACTCCGCCGTGCTCTTCCCGGAGACCGTCGCCGTCCGCGAGGCCCCCGAGCGCTGGACGTGGGGCGCGATCTTCTGCGACCGCGAGGCCGCCCGCTTCCGCGCGGTGACCGCCGCCGCCGTCGACACCCTCGGCCTCGACCTGCCCGAGGACGCGGCCCGGCTGATCGCCGACCAGGACCTGGCGCAGCAGACGTACGTGCTCTGGGACATGATCCACGACCGCACGCACAGCCACGGCGACCTGCCGTTCGACCCGTTCATGATCAAGCAGCGCGCGCCGTTCTGGATGTACGGCCTGGAGGAGCTGCGCTGCGACCTGACGACCTTCAAGGAGGCCGTCAAGCTCCAGGCCGAGGGCCACCCGATGGGCCTGGGCGTGCAGTACGCGATCCTCTTCGACCGGCTCTTCCGCTTCCCGGTCACCGGTGAGCGGGTCCGCAACTACGACGGGCTCGGCGGCCAGCTGCTTTTCGCCTACCTGCACAAGCACGACGCCGTGCGGTGGACCGACAACACCCTGCACATCGACTGGGAGCGCGCGCCGCAGGTCACCAACCAGCTCTGCGCCGAGATCGAGACGCTCTACCGGGACGGCATCGACCGCCCCAAGCTCGTGCACTGGTTCGCCGCGTACGACCTGGTCGCGACCTATCTCTCGCCGCACCCGGGATCGGTGTGGGCCAAGGGCCCCGAGGCCCTTGACCTGACGCTGCCGCCGCGCAAACTCGTGGACAACGTGCTGGCGGACGAATTTCCGCTCAGCATGTTCTATGAGGCCCTGGCGAAGAAGCTGCGTACGGTGATCACCTCGACCAAGGGCATCACCGGCGACAGCTCGCTTCGGGGCGCCGCATGACCGGTGCTGCGGAGGAGGCGGAGATGACGACCGACACATATACGGGTGGTCTCGACGGGGCGGTGATCGCCGTGGCGGGAGCGGGTGGCCCCGCGGGGCGCGCCGTCCTGCAACGGCTGGCCCGCGAGGGCGGCCATGTGATCGCGGCGGACGCCGACCCGGAGCGGCTGGCCGAGGCCGTGGACGCGGCACGGTACGACGCGGGCGGCGCCGACATCACCGGCGAGATCGTCGACCTGCTCGACCTGGAGGCCAGCCAGGACTGGGCGGGCCGGATCGAGAAGGACCACGGCCGGGTCGACGGCCTGGTGCACCTCGTGGGCGGCTGGCGCGGCTCCGCGTCCTTCCCCGAGACCGACCTCGCCGACTGGGACGTGCTGCACAAGCTGCTGATCCGCACCGTGCAGCACACCTCGCTCGCCTTCCACGACGGCCTGATGCGCAGCCCCGGCGGCCGGTACGTCCTGATCAGCGCGTCCGGTGCCACGGCGCCGACCGCGGGCAACGCCGCGTACGCCGCCGCCAAGGCCGCCGCCGAGGCGTGGACGCTCGCGCTGGGCGACTCCTTCCGCAAGCTCGGCGGTGACGACGGCCCCACCGCGGCGGCCACCGTCCTGGTGATCAAGGCGCTGGTGCACGATGAGATGCGGGCCCAGCGCCCGAACGCCAAATTCGCCGGCTTCACCGACGTGCGCGACCTGGCCGACGCCATCGCGGAGGTCTGGGACCGGAGCCCCAACGATGTGAACGGGACGCGACAGTGGCTGACGCCCCAACCGTGACAGAACAGCTCGCCAGCGACGCCGTACGCCGGCACGACCCGCAGGTGCGCGGCTTCGCCAGCGACAATTACGCCGGGGTGCACCCCGAGATCCTCACCGCGCTCGCCCTCGCCAACGGCGGCCACCAGCCGGCCTACGGCGCGGACGTCTACACCGCGCACCTCCAGGAGGTCTTCCGCGCCCACTTCGGCCCGCGCGCCGAGGTCTTCCCGGTGTTCAACGGCACCGGCGCCAATGTGACGGCACTCCAGGCCGTCACCGAACGCTGGGGCGCGGTGATCTGCGCCGAGTCCGCGCACATCCAGGTCGACGAGTGCGGCGCACCCGAGCGGGTGGGCGGCCTCAAGCTGCTCACCGTCCCGACCCCGGACGGCAAGCTCACCCCCGAGCTGATCGACCGGCAGGCGTACGGCTTCGACGACGAGCACCGCGCGCAGCCGCAGGTGGTCTCGATCACCCAGACCACGGAACTGGGCACCTGCTACACGCCCGAGGAGATCAAGGCGATCTGCGACCACGCCCACCAACTGGGCATGGCCGTGCACCTGGACGGGGCGCGAATCGCCAACGCGGCGGCGAGCCTTGACGTGCCGCTGGCCCGCTTCACCACCGAGGCGGGTATCGACATCCTGTCCTTCGGCGGCACCAAGAACGGTCTGCTGCTCGGCGAATGCGTCGTCGTGCTCAGCCCGGAGCGGGTGCGGGCGATCGACTATCTGCGCAAGCTGTCGATGCAGCTCGCCTCCAAGATGCGGTTCGTCTCGGTGCAGTTCGAGGCGCTGCTCAGCGGCGACCTGTGGCTGCGCGGCGCCTCGCACGCCAACGCCATGGCCCGCCGCCTGGAACACGCCGTACGCGGCGTCGAGGGCGTCAGCGTGCTGCGGCCGGTGCAGTCCAACGCCGTCTTCGCGCTGCTGCCGCGCGAGGTCAGCGAACGGCTGCAGAAGCGCTACCGCTTCTACTTCTGGGACGAGTCGACCGGCGAGGTCCGCTGGATGTGCTCCTTCGACACCACGGAGGCTGACGTGGACGCCTTCGCCGCGGCGCTGGAGGAGGAGATGCGGGTCCATGACCACGGGCCCGCGGCCGGCTGACGGGACGGATCCGAACGGCCGCATGAATATGTGGTTGTGCGTAATTCGATTGATCGAGAGGTCGGCGGTTTCCTAGGCTCCCGCATATGGAGCTGATCCTTGAAACCGCCGACCTCTCGGCGTATCTGGCGGCCGATGACGTCATCGACCACACTCACCCGACGGTACGCGGCACCGCCGCCGCGCTGTCGGCCGACGCCAGCGATCCGCATGATTATGCGCGGGCGGCCTTTGAATTTGTCCGCGACACCATCCCGCACTCCTTCGACGCGGGCGACGACCGCGTCACCTGGCGCGCCTCCGACGTGCTGGAGTGGCGCACCGGCATCTGCCACGCCAAGGCGCACGCGCTCACCGCGCTGCTGCGCGCCGGATCCGTCCCGGCCGGTCTGTGCTACCAGCGGCTGACCGAGGACGACGGTTCGGAACCCGTGGTGCACGGCCTGGTCGCACTGCTGCTGCCGGGGCGCGAGCGCTGGTCACGGATCGACGCGCGCGGCAACAAACCGGGCGTGGACGCCCGCTTCAGCCTCGACGAGGAACGCCTGGCGTGGCCGGTGCGGCCGGAACTCGGCGAGGCCGACTACCCGCTGATCCGCGCGACCCCGCCCGTGCCGGTCCTGGCGAGTCTGCGCGGCGCCCGGGACCGGTCAGAACTCGCCGCCCTGCTGCCCACGGAACTGCCCGGCTGAGAGCGCCGGGCGCCCACCGCCTGCCTGCCGCGCCGGTCGCGTATCCCGCGTCCCGTACCCGTACTCAGCCGGTCGTGAGCGGCTGCTGCTCGCGCTCGCGCGCCGCCGCTTCCTCGGCGGTCGGAGCGCCGCCCCCGAGGTGGGCGGGCTGCCACCAGTGGTCGGCCGGACCCGAGGGCTTGGCCGGATACGCGCGCTGCGCGTCCTCCAGCAGTTCCTGCACGCGCAGCCGCAGCCGACGGGTGAGGGCGCCCGCCTTCTCGTTCTCGTGCGGGCGCATCTGCTCGCCGACCCGCAGCGTGATCGGGAGTTTGCTGCGGCCCAGATTGCGCGGGTGCCCCTTGGTCCACAGCCGCTGCGTGCCCCACAGCGCCATCGGCAGCAGCGGCACACCCGCCTCCATGGCGAGCCGGGCCGCACCCGATTTGAACGACTTCAAAGTGAACGACTGCGAGATCGTCGCCTCGGGGAACACCCCGATGATCTCGCCGCCGCGCAGCGCGTCCAGGGCGTGCCCGTAGGCGTGCATGCCCTCGGCGCGGTCGACGGGAATGTGCTTCATGGCGCGCATCAGCGGACCCGACACCTTGTGCCGGAAAACGGATTCCTTCGCCATGAACCGCACCAGGCGCTTGGAGGGCAGCGCCGTCAGACCGCAGAAGACGAAGTCCAGATAGCCGATGTGATTGCTGACCAGCAGGGCGCCGCCCTGGCGCGGGACGTGCTCGGTGCCGCGGATGTCGAACTTGAGCCCCTGCACCTTGAACATGGAGCGCGCGAAGGCGATCACCGGTGGGTACACGAAGTCGGCCATGGCCGGGCACCTGCTCTCTCCGGGGCGGCGCACCCGGCGGAAGTTACGCGCCCGTAGGTTGGTCGGCCGCTGAGCGATGGTGCCCCGCCGACGGGGCCGCTGTCATCCCGCGGGCGCCTGCCGGGGCGAGATTCTTCTCACCACCTGCCCCGGAACTCTTCAGACTCCCACCCTTTTGAGCAACAGATACATCTCGCAGCCCAGGCAATAGGCGAAAACGGCGTTCAGGAAGGCGGCGGCCAGCGCGCATCCGGTGGCCGCCATCCCCAGCCACTGCGGGCCCACCAGATAGCCGACGACACCGACGACGGAGAAGGCGAGACCGACGGTCTGCGCGAACCGCGGCGGGGCCGCGTCCTCGGTGGCCGGCGGCGGCCCGAGCCTGGGCCGCACCAGGGTGCGGAAAACCCAGCCGTACGGCGAATTCTGCACGCCGGCCGCCGCGCCCACGGCGAAGAACACCGCCTGCGCAAGCAGCAGCCAGCCGCTTCCGGTGATCAGCACGACCGCCAGCACCACCGAGGTGAGGGCGGCGCCGAAACGGGGCCCGCGTACATCGATCCGCATGACTGCCATGATTGCCGACGTACGGCGGAACGCGCCCGCGGGAATCATTGCGGTCCCGTGAACGCTGCACGCGAGGCGACATCGACAGGTCCGGGTGTCCAAGGCGGAAGGAACGGCGTTGACGGGACTGGTGGTCTGCCTGGCCGTTCTGCTGGCCGCGAGCGCGTACGGGCTCGTGCACCGGCGCAGGGACGGGAGGGTCCGGGTGCGGACGAAGGACGGCGACGAACGGCTGACGGCCGGCGATCTCGGCGGGCCGCTGGGGGAGCGCGCCACCCTGGTGCAGTTCTCCAGCGCCTTCTGCGCGCCCTGCCGCGCCACCCGGCGGGTGCTGGACGACGTGGCGGGCATGGTCGAAGGCGTCCGGCACGTCGAGATCGACGCCGAGGCGCACCTCGACCTGGTGCGGCGGCTGAACGTGCTCAAGACCCCCACCGTGCTCGTCCTCGACGCCGACGGCGCGATCGTCCGCCGGGCCGCGGGCCAACCGCGCAAGGCCGACGTCATCGCCGCGCTGGGCACCGCCGTCTGACGGACCGGCAGCCGCGATGTGACGGAAATTCCATATTCCGGGCGGGTCTTGACGTGACCCCGCCCGAATCGTCACTCTGACGTTATGTCGCGAGACCACTTCCAGGAGGCGTACCTGTATGCGCGCGCCGATGTCGACCTCGGTCGGCACTCCAGCGCGCGCTGTCCGAGCCGCTGAGCGCCCACGACCCGCACTCCGCCGCTCGACCGCCTCAGAAGGACCATGCCGTGACCGCTATCAGCGACCACCCCGCCTCGCTCGACTCCTCGGCCTTCGACCCCGATCCCGGGCCCGCACTCGACCCGGCCGTCTTCCGTTCCGTGTTCCGCCGGCACGCCGCGGGCGTCGCCGTGATCACCGCCGCGGGCCCCGATCCCGTCGGCTTCACCGCCACCTCACTGACCTCGGTGTCCGCGGAGCCCCCGCTGCTGTCCTTCGGCATCAGCCTCGGCTCGTCGAGTTGGCCGACGGTCTCCCGCACCCCGTACGTCGGCGTGCACATACTCGGCGACCACCAGGAGGTCCTGGCCGGCACCTTCGCGCGCAGCGGCGCCGACCGCTTCGGCCCCGCCACCGACTGGGCGCCGGGGCCGCACGGCGTGCCGGTACTGGGCGAGGTGTCCGCGTGGCTGGTCTGCCGGGTCGTCGCCCGGATCCCGGCCGGCGACCACCGGATCGTCGTCGCGCAGGCCGTCGCGGGCGATCCGCAGGGGCCCGGCGGCCCGCTGCTGTACCACCGGGGCGGGTTCAACGCGCTCGGCCGCTGACGGCGTCGGGCACGTCACAGTTCAAGGTGCTTGCGGTTGGGGAACCAGCTCTGTGTACTGACGAGTAATATTTCCGTCGGGACAGTTGCTGCGTCCCGGCGGGGAGCCGCCGCCGCAGGCGCCTATGCTGCCATTCCGGGGCGGACTCCGGGGCAGTCGACGATGACGTGCAGGACGATGCAGTAGGTAGGAGAGCAGGCGTGAGTTTGAGGATCGTAGTCGCAGTGAAGTACGTGCCCGACGCCACGGGCGACCGTCACTTCGCCGAAGACCTGACCACTGACCGCGACGCGGTGGACGGCCTGCTGTCCGAGCTCGACGAATACGCCGTCGAGCAGGCGCTGCAGATCGCCGACGCCGCGGACGACGCCGAGATCACCGTGCTGACGGTGGGCCCGGAGGACGCGAAGGACGCGCTGCGCAAGGCGTTGTCGATGGGCGCGGACAAGGCGATCCACGTCGAGGACGACGATCTGCACGGCACCGACGCCATCGGTACGTCGCTGGTGCTCGCCAAGGCGATCGAGCACGCGGGCTTCGACCTGGTCGTGACCGGCATGGCGTCCACCGACGGCACCATGGGCGTGGTCCCGGCGCTGCTGGCCGAGCGGCTCGGCGTGCCGCAGGTGACGCTGCTGTCCGAGGTCAAGGTCGAGGACGGCAAGGTGACCGGCCGCCGCGACGGCGACACGGCCAGCGAGCAGTTGGAGGCGTCGCTGCCGGCGCTGGTGTCGGTGACCGACCAGTCGGGCGAGGCCCGCTACCCGTCGTTCAAGGGCATCATGGCGGCGAAGAAGAAGCCGGTGGAGTCGCTGGACCTCTCCGACCTCGGCCTGGACGCGGCCGAGGTGGGTCTGGGCGGCGCCTGGACCGCCGTCGAGGACGCCAAGCAGCGCCCGCCGCGCACGGCGGGCACGATCGTGAAGGACGAGGGCGAGGGCGGCAAGCAGCTCGCGGAGTTCTTGGTGAGCCAGAAGTTCATCTGACCGGACACCGGGCCCACGGCCCGGGCGCACCGGTCCGCGTCCGCCCCCTCAAACTTTCCGTAGGAGTGCATTCCCATGGCTGAAGTCCTCGTCTATGTCGACCACGTGGACGGTGCCGTCCGCAAGCCGACCCTCGAACTGCTGACGCTGGCCCGCCGGATCGGCGAGCCCGTCGCGGTCCACCTCGGCCCCGGCGCCGACGCCGCCGCGACCGTGCTCGGCGAGCACGGCGCGACCCGTGTACTGGCCGCCGACGCGCCGGAGTTCGCCGACTACCTCGTCGTACCGAAGGTGGACGCTCTCCAGGCTGCCGCCGCTGCCGTCTCGCCGGTCGCGGTCCTGGTGCCGTCCTCCGCCGAGGGCAAGGAGATCGCCGCGCGCCTGGCGCTGCGCCTGGGCTCGGGCATCATCACCGACGCCACCGACCTGGAGGCCGGTGACGAGGGCCCGGTGGCCACCCAGTCCGCGTTCGCCGCCGCGTTCACCACCCGGTCCCGGGTCAGCCACGGCGTCCCGGTCATCACGGTCAAGCCGAACTCGGCCCCGGTCGAGGCCGCCCCGGCCACCGGCACCGTCGAGCAGCTCCAGGTCACCTTCGGCGAGCTGGCCACCGGCACGAAGATCGTCTCGCGCACCCCGCGCGAGTCCACCGGCCGCCCCGAGCTGACCGAGGCCGCGATCGTGGTCTCCGGCGGACGCGGCGTCAACGGTGCCGAGAACTTCTCGATCATCGAGGCGCTGGCCGACTCCCTCGGCGCCGCCGTCGGCGCCTCCCGCGCCGCCGTCGACGCGGGCTGGTACCCGCACACCAACCAGGTCGGCCAGACCGGCAAGTCGGTCAGCCCGCAGCTCTACATCGCCAACGGCATCTCCGGCGCCATCCAGCACCGGGCCGGCATGCAGACGTCCAAGACCATCGTCGCGGTCAACAAGGACGCGGAAGCGCCGATCTTCGACCTCGTCGACTACGGCGTGGTCGGCGACCTCTTCCAGGTCGTGCCGCAGCTCACCGAGGAGATCAAGACCCGCAAGGGCTGACTCGTCCTCTTGTCCCCGACCGACGGCCCCCGCACGCCACGCGCGTACGGGGGCCGTCGGCGTACCCGTCGCCCGGACGGGTGTTGACCCCGGACCGGGGCGCGGCTAGCTTCGCTTCAACGATTTGTTGAATTCCGGGAGGGTGGCACATGGCGCAGGGATCGTCGCGGGCGGCGGACACGGCCGGTACGACACTGGCCGACGCGGTACGGGCGGACATCGGCGCGTCGCTGGCCGCCACCGACTCCGAACTGGCCCGCCGCTACCCCGGCGACCCCGGCACCCGCCAGCCGGTGCACACCGTCTACGTACCCGCCGACGCCTTCACCGCGCGGACCGTACGGGACTGGGGCGACCAGGCGCTCGCGGCGCTCGACGCGCACGCCCCGGACGCCGCCGCGCTCGCCGCCGTCGTCGGCCTGCCCGCGGGCCCGCCCACCGGCCTCGCCGCCGAGGTGCACGACCGGGTCAGGGCCAAGCTCGTCCGCGAACCGGTGGAGGACCTGCGGATCGACTTCGAGGACGGCTACGGGCCGCGCCCGGACGCCGAGGAGGACGCGGCGGCCGTCGCCGCCGCCCGCACCGTGTCCGCCGCGGTCGCCGACGGCAGCGCGCCGCCGTATCTCGGCATCCGGATGAAGTGCATGGAAGCGGCCGTCCGCGACCGCGGCATCCGCACCCTCGACCTGTTCCTGACCACCCTGCTGGACGGCGGCGGCCTGCCCGGCGGGCTGCTGCTGACACTGCCGAAGGTCACCTTCCCGGCGCAGGTGACCGCCATGGTGCGGCTGTGCGAGGAATTCGAGAAGGCCGCGGGACTGCCGGCGGGACGGCTCGGCTTCGAGATCCAGATCGAGACCACCCAGGCCATCCTCGGCCCGGACGGCACCGCCACCGTGCCGCGGCTGATCGACGCCGCGCAGGGGCGCGCCACCGGACTGCACTACGGCACCTTCGACTACAGCGCCGCCTGCGGGGTCAGCGCCGCCCACCAGTCGATGGACCACCCGGTGGCCGACCACGCCAAGGCGGTCATGCAGGTCGCGGCGGCCGGCACGGGCGTACGGCTGTCCGACGGCTCCACCAATGTGCTGCCCGTCGGCCCCGCCGAGCAGGTGCACGACGCCTGGCGGCTGCACTACGGCCTGGTCCGCCGCTCCCTGGCCCGCGCGTACTACCAGGGCTGGGACATGCACCCCGCCCATCTGCCGACGCGTTACGCGGCCGTCTACGCCTTCTACCGCGAGGGCCTTGACGCCTCCGCCACCCGGCTGGCGTCCTACGTCGCCAAGGCGGGCGGCGACGTCATGGACGAGCCCGCCACCGCCCGCGCGCTCAGCGGCTACCTACTGCGCGGCCTCGACTGCGGCGCCGTGGACGCCGAGGAGGTCACCGAGCGGACCGGCCTCGGCCGCGCGGATCTGGACGCCTTGGCCGGTCGCTGAGCCGCCAACGAGAGGCCCTGGCCGGGCGCCGCCCCGACACCCGGCTCGGTTGCCGCGCCGCCGATCCGACGAGCCGACGCCCGGTCCTGGCGTTGAGCTGGTGACCGGACGCCCTGGGTGCGTACGTGCCGTCCGCCTGCGGCTCAGGGTGCGGGCGGGATCTCGCCGGAACCGCGGGCGATCAGCCGGGCGGGCAGCTCCAGGCGTTCCGGGGCGGCGTCGGCGCCGCCTTCGAGTCGGCGGAAGAGCAGTTGCGCCGCGCTGCGGCCGAGGCCCGGCGAATCCTGCGCCACCACCGTGACCGGCGGGTCGAGCAGATCGGCGAGTTCGAAGTCGTCGAAGCCGACGAGCGCCACCGGCCGCGGATGGTGCGACAGCACCCGTACGGCCGTGACCGTGACGCGGTTGTTGCCCGCGAAGAGCGCGGTCACCGGCTCGGGCCCGGACAGCAGTGAGGCCAGGACGGCGCGCACCCGCTCGGGATTGGTCGGGCCCATCGAATACCACTCGGGGCGGATCGGCAGCCCCGCGTCGGCCATCGCCTCGCGGTAGCCGCGCAGCCGCTCGGCGGCCGTGTGGATGCCCGGCTGGTCGCCGATGAAGCCGATCCTGCGGTGCCCATGCGCGATCAGGTGGGCGACGCCGTCGCGGGTGCCGCCCGCGTTGTCGGTCAGCACCATGTCCGCGTCGATCCGCCCGGCGGGGCGGTCCACGAACACCGTGGCCACGCCCGCCTCGATCTCCGGGATCAGATACCGGTGGTCGTCGCCGGCGGGCACCACGATCAGCCCGTCCACCCGGCGCGCGCAGAAGGCCAGTACCAATTCCTGCTCGCGGCGCGGATCCTCGGCGCTCGACCCCGTGAAGAGCAGCGCGCCATTGGCCCGCGCCACATCCTCCACCGCCCTGCTGAGCGGCGCGTAGAAGGGGTCGGCGAGGTCTTCGAGCACCAGGCCGACGCTGGCCGTGCGGCGGGTGCGCAGCAGCCGCGCGCTGTCGTTGCGCCGGAAGCCCAGGGCATCGATCGCCGCCTGGACGCGGGCAACCGTGTCCGGGGTGACGCCGGGCTCCTCGTTCACCACCCGGGACACCGTCTTGAGGCCGACGCCCGCTCGGGCGGCGACATCTTTCATGGTGGGCCGGGGAACTCGTCCAGAACTGTGGGTCACGATCGTAGTATTCCCTGCGGGAAGAGTTGGACAACGTTGTCAGAGTTAGTGGAGACTATCTCTGGTGCCGTTTGCGCGGAACCCCGGGCGATTCGCCAGGATATTCAGCAGGAAGTCAGGAAAGAGGAGACCCCCGAGCGATGCACCCCCAAGGCGCTACCGGTCCGTTCGTGGCCGCAATCGACATCGGCGGTACGAAGATCGCCGGGGCGCTCGTCGACGCGGAGGGGAGACTGTCGGCGCGGGCGCTGCGGCCGACGCCCGCGGGGGAGGACGACGAGACCGTGCTGCGCGCGGTCCTCGACGTGGTGGGCGAGCTGCGCGCCGCCCCGGGCTGGGCCGCGGTCGCGGCCGTCGGTATCGGCAGCGCCGGGCCGGTGGACGCCGCGCACGGCACCGTCAGCCCGGTCAACGTGCCCGGCTGGCGGGACTTCCCGCTCGTCGCCCGCGTCACCGAGGCCGTCGACGGGCTGCCCGTCGTCCTCACCGGGGACGGGGTCGCGATGACTGCGGCCGAACACTGGCAGGGCGCGGCCCGCGGCTACGACAACGCGCTGTGCATGGTCGTGTCCACCGGGGTCGGTGGCGGCCTCGTGCTCGGCGGCGCGCTGCTGCCCGGGCCGACCGGCAACGCCGGGCACATCGGGCACATCAGTGTCGACCTCGACGGGGATCTGTGCCCGTGCGGGTCGCGCGGCTGCGTCGAGCGGATCGCCAGCGGTCCCAACATCGCGCGGCGCGCGCTCGACGGGGGCTGGGTGCCGCCGGTCGGCACCGCGCCGACGGCCGCCGCCGTGGCCGAGGCGGCGCGCGCCGGCGATGCGGTCGCGCTCGCGTCCTTCGATCGGGCCGCTCAGGCGCTGGCCGCTGGGATCGCGGCGACGGCGACGCTCGTCGAGATCCATGTCGCCGTCATCGGCGGCGGTGTCGCCGGGGCGGGGCCTATTCTCTTCGACCCGCTCCGTGAGCACCTCACTCGCTACGCGACGCTTTCTTTTGCCGCCGGGGTGGAGGTCGTCCCCGCCAAGCTCGGGACCGACGCCGGTCTTGTCGGGGCGGCGGCGGCCGCCGCCCAGGCTTTGCGCTTGTCGGCGTTCACCCCGGCGTAGCCGGTCCACTGGGGTGCGCCTGTCTTGACCTCGGGCTCGACGGAGTCCGCCACGGTGCCTCTGCGGACGAGGGTGCTCTTCTGGGGGCGCGGGGAACTGCGCGCTCAGCCCGCGTGCGCGTTCAGACGAAAAGCCGCCCCCAGTGGGGCAGATGCTGTTGTTTTTGCGACCACCGGCCCGGTGGGGGCGGGCCGCGCAGTTCCCCGCGCCCCTAAAGAACCTGGTCCTCCGCATGCGCGGGTACAGGAGGCGCGCCCCTACGGGGCATCCCTCTCCGCATGGTGCGGGCAAGGGGCCGCGCCCCCGACAGGGCACCCCCCTCCGCATGGTGCGGGGACGGGGCTGCGCCCCTATCGGGTGTCCTCCCCGGAGGACCAGGTGGCACCGCCGTCCTCGGTGAGGGTGAGCACCTCGGTGGCGGGGCCGAGCGTGGCGCCGATCTCCTCCAGGGCCTCGCGGCGCAGCGCCGCCTCGATGTCGGCGTCGCCCGGCTCGACGCTGCCGCCCACGGCGGTGCAGTACGGCTCGCCGCCCGGCCGGCCGCGGCGCAACCGCAGGAGTTCGTCGCGGTGGACGAGGAAGCCGCGCGCTTTGTGACGCACCTTCATGGGCGTCAAGCTAGCGCGTACGGCGGGTGGTTCCGACCAGAACGGGTCACTCCGGATGGACGGCGGCCCAGCCCGCGGCGAGCAGGTTGAAAGTCTCGTTGATCATGTGCCGGGGGTCGGGGTGGTCCCGGGTCAGGGCGCGGGCCTGGAGGGCGAAGAAGGCCAGTGCCGCGCTGCTCGCGTCGTCCGCGGGGGCGCCGATCTCCGCGGCGATCGCGTGCGCGAGCGCGTCCCGGTGGCGGATCCACATCCGGTCGGAATACTCCCGCAGCGCCGGCGTGCTCTCCACGAGGTCGAGGAATCGGCGCAGTTCCGGGTTGGCGCCGTAGGCGAACCGTGAGACCAGGATGTGGTCCCGCAGGGCGTCCGGGACGGACCGGCCCGCGGGCCGGTCCCTGACCGCGGCGACGAGCGCGGCCTCCTTGTCGGCGTCCTGGTCGAAGACCAGCGCCTCCTTGCTGCCGAAGTGCTTGAAGAGTGTCGTGACGGAGACGTCGGCGGCGTCCGCGATCTCCTTGACGCCGACCTGCTCGTAGCCGCGCTCCAGGAACAGCTTCAGGGCCGCGTCGGCCAGTGCCTGGCGGGTGGCGGCCTTCTTGCGCTCGCGGCGCCCCATCGTCGTCTCGGTCATGGGCGCCAGTCTACCCGTCGGGTTGTTCCACTGCGAAAGTGTAGTGATTGCACTTTTGAATCGGATGTGCTCTTCTTGGGGTGCCGGCCGCTGCGGCGCCGCCCCGGACCGGCTCCTCTCCCGTTCCCCTGATCTCCGTGAAGGAGTGATCAGCCATGTCCACGCACACTCCCGGCCCGCCGTCCGGCGGTCCCGCCGCCGGGCCGTCCGGCGCCGCGGAACCGACCGAGGTCCCGCGCAACATACGGCTCACGCTGCTCGGCGTCATGCTCGCGATGCTGCTCGGCATGCTCGACAACATGGTCGTCGGCACCTCCATGCCGACGATCGTCGGCGACCTCGGCGGTCTCGCGCACATCTCCTGGGTGGTGACCGCCTACACGCTGGCGACCGCCGCCGCGACGCCCGTATGGGGCAAATTCGGCGATCTCTACGGCCGCAAGCACGTCTTCCTGGCCTCGATCGTGGTGTTCCTGATCGGCTCGGCGCTCTCCGGCGCCGCCCAGTCGATGAACGCGTTGATCGCCTTCCGGGCCCTGCAGGGCCTGGGCGCGGGTGGCCTCGCGGCCGGCGCCTTCGCACTGATCGGCGCCCTGGTGCCGCCCCGCGAACGCGGTCGTTACCAGGGCATGACCGCCTCGGTGATGGCGATCGGCACCATCGGCGGACCGCTGCTCGGCGGCTTCGTCACCGGCCACCTCGGCTGGCGCTGGGCCTTCTACATCAATCTGCCGCTCGGCCTGCTCGCCCTGGTGTGGTGCCAGGTGATGCTGCGGCTGCCGGCCACCCGCAGCAAGGCGCGGATCGACTGGCTCGGCATCGCGCTGATGACCTTCACCATCTCCTCGGTGGTGCTCGCGGGCACCTGGGCCGGAGTCCGGTACGCGTGGGGCTCCTGGCAGATCGGCGCACTCGCCGTCGCGGCGGTGGTCGGACTCGCCGCCTTCATCGCCTCGCAGCGCCGCGCGGCCGAACCCGTCCTGCCACTGCGGGTGTTCGAGACCCGCAACTTCCGGCTCTCCTCGCTGATGATCTTCGCCGTGGGGGCCGCGATGTTCGGCGCCACGCTCTATCTGCCGCTGTACCAGCAGAGCGTCCAGGGCGCCTCGGCCACCTCCTCCGGCCTGCTGTTGCTGCCGATGATGCTGCCGGTCGTGGTGCTCTCGCAGGTCGCGGGCAAGGTGATGTCGCGGACCGGGCGCTACAAGGTCTTCCCGATCGCCGGCGCCGCGCTGATGACCGCGGGCATGCTGCTGCTCGCGACCATGGACGCGCACACCTCGCGTGCGGTGACCAGCTGCTGGATGGTGGTGGCGGGCGCGGGACTCGGGCTGCTGATGCAGATGCCGACGACCATCGCGCAGAACAGCGTCGGGATGCGGGACATGGGCGCGGCCTCCGCCGGTGTCACCCTCTTCCGTACGATCGGCGGCTCGCTCGGCGTCGCGGTGTTCGGCTCGCTGTTCACCCGGGCCACCGAGCAGCACCAGGCGGGCGCCGGGGGAGCGGCCCGGGAGGCGTATCTGCGCGCGGTCGCCTCCGGGACGCACCAGATCTTCCTGGCCGCCGCGGCGGTCTGCGCCACCGCCCTCGTGGCCGCGCTGTTCGTCAAGGAGGTGCCGCTGCGCGGCAAGCCCGCCGCCGCACCGGCCGCCGCCACCGAAACCCCGGTGGCACCGGCCCGTTGACCCCTGCGCGTACGGTGCTCCCGGCGGCTCCGGCGCGGCGTCGCCGGGCGCCGCGCGTTTGCCGGTGCCGATGATCCGGGCAATTCGTAGGGGTCTACGGAAAAGGGGGCACCGTGATCATCTGGGTGAACGGGGCGTTCGGCGCCGGCAAGACCAGCGCCGCACTGGAGATGCTGGAGCTGATACCGGAAAGCACCCTGTACGACCCCGAGGTACTCGGCGGCTGTCTGCGCCAACTGCTGCCGGAGAAAAGGCTCCAGGAGGTCACCGACTATCAGGATCTGTCCATCTGGCGGCGGTTGGTGGTCGAGACGGCCGCGGCGCTGCTCAACGAGGTGGGCGGTGTCCTGGTGGCCCCGATGACCCTGCTGCGGCAGGACTACCGGGACGAGATCTTCGGCGGCCTCGCGTCCCGCGGTATCGAGGTCCGGCATGTGCTGCTGGAGCCAGGAGAAACGATCCTGCGCGAACGCATTGCCGCCAGGGACGACCTCCCCGAGGGACCCGGCGCGGCCGACCGCGCCCGCCGCTGGGCCCTGGACCGCATCGCCGACTACGACAACGCCCTGCCGTGGCTCGCGCTCGACGCGTACATCGTGTCCACCGCTGGCCTCACGCCGAGGCAGACCGCGGCCCGTGTCGCCGAGGCCGTCGGGCGCGGCGCCGGGGCCTGCGGCATCGTGCAGACCCCGGAACCGGCCGCCGAGACCGTGGCGTCCGGCGTCCTGCTCTTCGACGACGCCGACCGCGTCCTGCTGGTCGACCCGACCTACAAGCCCGGCTGGGAATTCCCCGGCGGTGTCGTCGAACGCGGCGAGTCGCCCGCGCGTGCCGGGCACCGCGAGGTCGCCGAGGAACTCGGCCTGGAACTCACCACCGGACTCGAACTCCTCGTCGTCGACTGGGAACCCCCGCAGCCGCCCGGACACGGCGGTCTCCGGCTGATCTTCGACGGGGGCCGGGTCGCGGCGGCCGACATCGGCCGGCTGCTGCTGCCCGCCGCGGAACTGCGCGACTGGCGCTTCGTCACCGAGGACGAGGCCGCCGGGCTGCTGCCGCCCGCCCGGCTCGACCGGCTCCGCTGGGCGCTGCGCGCCCGCGAACAGGGCCGCCCGCTCAATCTGGAGGCCGGTCACCCCGCGGAGTGACCCGGCCGGCCCCGGCCGTCGCCGCCCACCGCCACGGGCGGCGACGGCCGACCGGCCGTAGCCCGACAGGGGGGCGGCTCAGGCCGCGCCGCCCCCGGACTTCGACGCCGCGTACCGGCCGAGGAACAGCGCCTCGGCCAGCGACAGCCGCTCCAACTCCTGCGGCGACACACTCTCGTTGACCGCGTGGATCTGCGCCTCCGGCTCGCTCAGCCCGATCAGCAGGATCTCCGCCTCCGGATACAGGCCCGCCAGCGTGTTGCACAGCGGGATCGAACCGCCCTGCCCGGCCACCGCCAGCTCCTCGCCGTACGCCTCCCGCATCGCCGCCGCCATCGCCGTGTACGCGGGGCTGCCGGTGTCCGCGCGGAACGGCTGGCCGCTGCCGCGCTGCGTGACCTCCACCTTCGCGCCCCACGGCGCCGCCGCCCGCAGATGCGCCGTCAGCGCCTGCGCCGCCTGCTCCGACGTGACACCGGGCGGTACGCGCACGCTGATCAGCGCACCCGCGGTGGCCTGTACGGACGGGGTGGCGCCGACGACCGGCGGCGCGTCGATGCCCAGCACCGTCACCGAGGGCCGGGCCCAGATCCGGTCGGCGACCGTACCGGTGCCGACCAGCTCCACGCCGTCCAGCACCTTGGCGTCCCGGCGGAAGTCCGCCTCCGGGTACTGGAGTCCCTGCCACTCGCCCGACGCGTCGAGTCCGTCCACCGTCGTCGAGCCGTCCTGGTCCCGCAGCGACGCCAGCATCTGGATCAGGGCGCCGAGCGCGTCCGGCGCCGCCCCGCCGAACTGCCCCGAGTGCAGATTGCCCTCGAGCGTGGCCACCCGCAGCTCCATCAGCACCATGCCGCGCAGCGTCGAGGTCACCGTCGGCAGCCCGACCCGGAAATTGCCCGCGTCGCCGATCACGATGGCGTCGGCGGTCAGCAGCTCGGGGTGCTGCTCCGCGTACCGCTCGAGACCGCCGGTGCCCTGCTCCTCAGAGCCCTCCACGATCACCTTGATGTTCACCGGGGCGCCGTCGTGCTCGCGCAGGGCCCGCAGCGCGGTCAGGTGCATCAGCAGACCGCCCTTGCAGTCGGCCGCGCCCCGCCCGTACCAGCGGCCGTCCCGCTCGGTCAGCTCGAAGGGCGGGGACAGCCAGGCCGATTCGTCCAGCGGCGGCTGCACGTCGTAGTGCGCGTACAGCAGGACCGTCGGCGCACCCTCCGATCCGCGCAGCCGGCCGTACACCGACTGCGTGCCGTCCGGGGTGTCCAGCAGGGCCACCTCCTCGAAGCCCTCCGCGCGCAGCGCGTCGGCCACCCAGACGGCCGCCTTCTCACTCTCGCTCCTGGGGAACTGCCGCTCGTCGGCCACCGACGCGTACGACACCAGCTCGGCCAGCTCGGTGCGGGCGCGGGGCATGAGGGCGGCGACGGTATCGGCGAGCGGCGTGCTGGACATGAGTGCTCCTCGTAGGAATCCGGTGACAACATCGTTCGTTGGTGCACACAACGGGTCGCTGCCGATGGTGCCACAGCGAGCCGTTCCCGACGGGCGCAATAGGATGCGGCTGAACAGGGGCAACACAGCCGGACCGGCCGAGCGGGAGCGAATCAGACGTGAGCGGTGAGCAGGCGGCGCAGGACAGCGGCGCGAACGACGGCGAGACGCTCGACGTCTGGGACGTGGTGGTGATCGGTGCGGGTCCCGCGGGTGCCACCGCCGCCCACGCGGCGGCGGTCACGGGCCGTCGGGTCCTCCTGTTGGAGAAGTCCGAACTGCCGAGGTACAAGACCTGCGGCGGCGGCATCATCGGCCAGTCCCGGGACGCGCTGCCGCCCGGCTTCGAACTGCCCCTGCGCGACCGCGTGCACGCGGTCACCTTCAGCCTCAACGGCAGGCTGACCCGGACCAAGCGCTCCCGGCAGATGCTTTTCGGGCTGATCAACCGGCCCGAATTCGACAACGCCCTGGTGGACGCCGCCCGTGAGGCCGGCGCCGAGGTGCGCACCGGAGTGACCGTCTCCCGCGTGGAGCAGCACGGCCCCGGCGTGCCCGACCGCCGTACGGTCGCCGTCGTCCTCAGCGCCAGCGGCGGCCCCGCGGGCAAGGGCGCGGAGGAGACCGTCTACGCCCGCGCCGTCGTCGGCGCCGACGGCAGTGCCAGCCGGATAGGCGCTCATGTCGGTGTCAAGCTCGACCAGGTCGACCTCGGCCTCGAGGCGGAGATCCCGGTGCCGCCGTCCGTCGCCGAGGACTGGGCGGGCCGGGTGCTCATCGACTGGGGCCCGCTGCCCGGCAGTTACGGCTGGGTCTTCCCCAAGGGCGACTCCCTCACCGTGGGGGTGATCTCCGCCCGCGGCGACGGCAGCGCCACCAAGCGCTATCTGGACGACTTCATCGCCCGCCTCGGCCTGGCCGGATTCGAGCCCAGCGTCTCCTCCGGACACCTCACCCGCTGCCGCGCCGACGACTCGCCGCTCTCCCGCGGCCGGGTGCTGGTCTGCGGCGACGCCGCGGGCCTGCTCGAACCCTGGACGCGCGAGGGCATCTCCTACGCGCTTCGCTCCGGCCGGCTCGCGGGGGAGTGGGCGGTGCGCATCGCCGAGTCCCACGACGCGGTGGACGCCAGGCGGCAGGCGCTCAACTACGCCTTCGCCGTGAAGGCGGGCCTCGGCGTCGAGATGGGCGTCGGCCGCCGGATGCTGACCCTCTTCGAGCGCCGCCCCGGCATGCTGCACGCGGTGCTCACCACCTTCCCGCCGGCCTGGCGGGCCTTCGCGGGCATCACCCGGGGCAAGAGCTCGCTCGCCGAACTGGTCCGCACCCACCCGCTGGCCCGCCGCGCGCTGGAGGCCGTCGACCGGCCCTGACCGGCGCACGGCTCACTCCCCGTCGGTGGTGTGGACCCGGAAGACCGGGTGCTTGGGCGCTATCGCCCGCAGCTCCTCATCGGTCGAATCCGGGCCCACACCGCCGAAGAACACACCGACCTCGGCCTTCCAGCGCTTGAGGTAGGCCCGCAGTACGGCGGGCTTGTCGTCGTCGGCGATCTCGGTGGCGGTGAAGACCTCGACGCGCTTGCCGACGTGCAGCTCGCCGCCGCCTGCCGCCCGCATGTTGTGCGTCCACTGGACGTGGCCGCGCGGCGCCACCAGATACCGCTCGCCCTCCAGGGTCAGCAGATTGACGGGGGTGCGCCGCCATTCGCCGCTCTTGCGGCCCCGGACCGCAAGCACCCGTGAGCCCCAGACGCTGAACCCGCGCCGGGTCAGCCACGCGACGCCGCGGTTGAGCACCTGGACGGTGAACCAGCCGGGCTTTTGGACATGCGCCGCCCCCGCCGAGGCATCCGTGGCGGCCGTGATGCCGGTTGCTGCGATCGTCGCGTTGCCGTTGCCGTTGCCGTTGCCGTTGCCGTTGCCGGCGGTGGCGGCGGCCGCGGCCGTGGTGACAGTCGTGGTGGTCATGGCGTCTCTCCCATTTCGTGAGCACTGCTCTCGCTTGAGAACAGTGTGCACCGCCGTACCGACAAAAAGCAAGAGCGGTGCTCTCTTTCTTGGCCGATGCTCTTTCGGGTGGCACACTGGCTGGCATGAGCGTCATCAAAGGGGCCAGGGAACGGGCCAGGATCGAAGTCACCGCGGCCATCAAGCAGGAGGCGAGCAAGCAGCTCGCCGCCGAAGGCGCGGCGCGGCTCTCGCTGCGCGCGGTCGCCCGCGAGCTGGGCATGGTCTCCTCGGCCCTCTACCGCTACTTCCCGAGCCGCGACGAGCTGCTCACCGCGCTGATCATCGACGCCTACGACGCGATCGGCGCCGCCGCGGAACAGGCGCTCGCGGGCACCGACGGAGAGCCGCCGGCCGACCGCTGGGTCGCGGTCTGCCGGGCCGTCGGCGCCTGGGCCGTCGCCCACCCGCACGAATACGCGCTGATCTACGGCTCTCCCGTGCCCGGCTACACCGCGCCCGACGACACCGTCGGGCCCGCCTCCCGCGCCGCCTTCGCCCTGATCACGATCGTCCGCGACGCCCACCGCGACGGTCTGCTCCAGCCGCCGCCCGGCAGGCCGCTGGCCGCGCCGGTCCGCGCCGACGCCGCCCGGCTCGCCGCCGAGATCGCCCCCGAACTGCCGATCCCGACCATCGCCGCCATCGTCGCCGTCTGGGCCCAGCTCTTCGGTGTGATCAGCTTCGAGGTCTTCGGCCAATTCAACCGGATGATCGACGCGCGCCGCGAATTCCTCGACCAGGCCGCCGCCGGCCTCGCCCTCCAGATCGGCCTCGGCGCCGCGGAGAGCCCGGCGGAGGACACCCCCGAGGGCACCATCGCGGCCACCCCCGAGGACGCCACCACAACCATCCCCGCACCGGACGGCGTACTCCGCTCGTAGTAGCCGCGGTGTCCACGCGCGGCGGACGCCGCCCCCGGGCAGGCGGTCTAGCGTGGTGGGCATGAGCCACGAGGAGCCGACAGGCCCGCCCCGCCGCGGATTCCCGGCCGGGCCGACCCTCTGGGTCCCCGCGGTCGTGCTGGCCTTCGTGCAGCTCGTCGGTTCCGGCGTGGCCGGGCGTCACCAGCCGGAGCGGGTGGACCTCTTCTGGTTCGGCTATGTGCTGCTGCTCGCCGGGCCCGTGCTGCTGGTCTTCCGCCGCCGGGCGCCGGTCCTGGTGGCCGCCGCGACCGGCGGCGTGACGCTGCTGTACGTCATGCTCGGCTATCCGTACGGCCCGGTCTTCGCCAGCCTCGTGGTCGCCGTCTTCAGCGCGGTCGCCGAGGGCCGCAGAAAGGCCGTACTGACCATCGCGCTGGTCGTCTTCGCGGCGCACACCCTGATCGGCCAGTGGCTCTACCGCTATCTGCCGCCGTCGGGGGACGGCCGTACGTCGTGGACCGAGGTCTCCGGCGCCGGCGCCTGGCTGCTCGCGGTGCTGGCCGCCGCAGAACTGTTCCGGCTGCGGCGCGAGCAGATCGCCAGGGACCGCCACGAGCGCGCCGAGGCCGAGCGCCGCAGGACCGACGAGGAACGCATGCGGATCGCCCGCGAGTT
Organism: Actinacidiphila alni; assembly: GCF_900112845.1. Lineage (GTDB taxonomy): Bacteria > Actinomycetota > Actinomycetes > Streptomycetales > Streptomycetaceae > Actinacidiphila > Actinacidiphila alni. Next base: position 108,021 of record NZ_FONG01000019.1, on the reverse strand, counting down.
GCACGACGTCCTCGCCCACAGCATCTCGGTGATCAATGTGCAGGCCGGTGTCGCGCTCGCCCTCATCGACGAGCGGCCGGAGCAGGCCCGTACGGCACTGACCACCATCAAGGCGGCGAGCAAGGAGGCGCTCGGCGAGGTCCGGCAGGTGCTCGGCACGCTGCGCGCGCCGGGCGAGGCACCGCGTTCGCCCGCGCCCGGCCTCGACCGGCTGCCCGAACTCGTCGAGCAGGCGGCCTCGGCGGGGCTGAAGGCCGAGGTACGTGTGGAAGGTGAGGCCGTCGCGCTGCCGCCCGGTGTCGACCTCGCGGCCTTCCGCATCGCGCAGGAGGCGCTGACCAACATCGTGCGGCACTCGGGCTCGCGCGCCGCCCGTATCCGTATCGCCTATCCGCCCGGCCGCGTCGAGGTGCGGGTGGACGACGACGGCCCGGCGGTCGCGGGCGGCGAGACCGGCGGCGGCAACGGACTGGTCGGCATGCGTGAGCGGACCGCCGCGCTCGGCGGCGGCCTGGAGGCGGGCCCGCGCCCCGACGGCGGCTTCCGGGTGCACGCGACACTGCCGCTCGCCGTACGATCGGCGACGGCCGAAGCGCCGCGCGACCCGGCGGAGCGGCCCGTCCCCGCAACCGAGGAGCGCCCGTGATCCGCGTCCTGCTGGTCGACGACCAGATGCTCGTACGCGCCGGATTCCGGGCCCTGCTCGACGCGCAGAGCGACATCGAGGTGGTCGGGGAGGCGGCGGACGGGGAGGAGGCGCTGCGGCTGGTGCGCGAAGTGACGCCGGACGCGGTCCTGATGGACATCCGGATGCCGCTGCTCGACGGCCTCGCCGCGACCCGCCGGATCACCGACGACCCCGCCCTGGCCGAGGTCAGGGTGGTCGTCCTCACCACCTTCGAACTGGACGAGTACGTCTTCGAGGCGATCCGGGCGGGCGCGTCCGGATTCCTGGTCAAGGACACGGAGCCCGAGGAACTGCTGCGCGCGGTCCGGGCGGTGGTGGAGGGCGACGCGCTGCTGTCGCCGGGTGTGACGCGCCGTCTGATCGCCGAATTCGCCGCCCGCTCCAAGGAGCCCGCCGAGGCGGTCGGCCTCGATCAACTCACCGAGCGGGAAAGGGAGGTGATGGCGCTGGTCGGCATCGGGCTGTCCAACGAGGAGATCGCCCGCCGCCTGGTCGTGAGCCCGCTCACCGCCAAGACGCATGTCAGCCGGGCGATGGTGAAGCTCGGCGCCCGCGACCGCGCCCAACTGGTCGTGATGGCCTACGAGTCAGGACTCGTCCGTCCCGGTTGGCTGGGCTGAGCCGGGAACACCGCGCCTTCGCCGGGCTCGGTCCCGGACTCCGCCGCCGAACGCGCCGCGGTGTCCGGGAATTCGTCACCGTCGGGCTCCGGCAGATGCCCGCGCGGCCGGCCGCGTCGTTCGAACCGGCGCAGCGTCACGGCCACCCGCCCGCAGAAGGCCGCCGCGGCCACGATCACGGCGGCGGTGAACCACCCTTCACGGGCTGTGCCGTGGGCCTGATCCGCCATCACCGGGCTTGCCACCGCCAGGAATGCCGCCGCCGCGAGCACGGCGCCCGTCACCGCGGCGAAGACCATCTCGACGGTGGTAGCGTCGCGTTCGGCCCGCGTTCGGCTGCTGCGCATCCCACCCCTCCCCCTTGCGTCCCCCGTTGTACCGCTGCGCCGTGATCCGCCCAAGTCTGTCACGGCGGGGCCGGCCCCGCGCGGGTGCAATGCGCGCGGGGCCGGCCCTTCCATGTAATGGGGGACGTTGTGAATGGCGTTTCGGTTGACTGCCGGTGACGGTGGATCAGTCGCGTACGGAGAGCTGCTCCGCCGCGTCCGCGGACTCGGCGTCCGACCGCTTCGACGTGCTGTTCTCGAAGTCCGCGGAGGAGGCGACGAGGATGCCGTAGGACGCCTTCCTGCGGACGAGGAGGCCGGACAGGGTCAGCAGCAGACCCGCCAGGCCGATGCCGGTGACGACCCATAGGCCGGGCCGGTAACTGTCCAGAATGGCCTGCTTGTTCGCCGGGTGATCGCCGCCGCCCGAGGTGACGACCGCGGTGACCACCGCGAGGAAGATGGCGCCGCCGACCTGGAAGGAGGTGTTGAGCAGCCCGGAGACCATGCCCTGCTCGTGGTCCTTGACGCCGTTGGTGGCCTGGATGTTGAGGGACGGGAAGGCCAGGGCGAAGGCGGCGCCGAGCAGCAGCATCGAGGGCAGGATGGCCGCCGCGTAGTTCGGGTGCAGATCGACGCGGAGGAAGAGGATGTAGCCGATCACCAGCGACGTGAAACCGACGGCGATCACCCGCGGGGTGCCGAAGCGGTCCACGATCGGGCCCATCCGGGTGGACAGCACCGCGACCAGCGAGCCCGCGGGCAGGAAGGCGAGCGCGGTGTGCAGGGCGCTCCAGCCCAGCACGTTCTGCATGTACTGGGTGACCAGGAACTGGAAGGCGACGTAGGAGCCGAAGAAGGTGGCGCCGCCGAGATTGGCGCGGACCTGGCTGGACGAGCGGAGGACGCCGAGCCGGATCAGCGGATGGGCGGAGCGGTTCTCGATCATGACGAACGCCGCCAGCAGGACGGCGACGGCGGCGAAGGAGCCCAGGGTACGGGCCGAGGCCCAGCCGGCGTCGGACGCCGAGACCACGGTGAACACCAGCAGCAGCATCGACGCGGTGCCAGTGATGGCGCCGGGCAGGTCGTAGCCGCGGCCCGCACCGCTCTCGCGCGGGCTCTTCGGGATCAGCTTCAGACCGGCGATCAGGGCGATCAGCGCGACGGGGGCGGGCAGCAGCATCGTCCAGCGCCAGCCGGCCTCGGTGAGGAAGCCGGAGAGCACCAGGCCCATGGAGAAGCCGGTGGCGCCGCAGCTGGAGTAGATGGTGAGGGCGCGGTTGCGGACCGGGCCCTCGGCGAAGGTCGTGGTGATGATCGACAGTCCGGCCGGCGCGGTGAAGGCGGCGCTGAGGCCCTTGATGAAGCGGGTGGCGATCAGCAGTTCACCGGAGTCGACGAGGCCGCCGAGCAGCGAGGCGACGGCGAAGACGGCGAGCGCGACGAGGAACACCCGTCGCCTGCCGAGCAGGTCGGCCGCGCGGCCGCCGAGCAGCAGCAGGCCGCCGTAGCCGAGGATGTAGCCGCTGACGACCCACTGCAGCGAGGACGTGGACAGGTCGAGGTCATGGGCGATCGAAGGCAGCGCCACGCCGACCATCGACACGTCGAGTGCGTCGAGGAACAGCGCCGCGCAGAGCACGAAGAGCGTGCCCCACTGGAGGGCACTCCATCGCTCTTCGGTGCGGGGGACGGTAGGAGACGGAGAGGTCATGGAGGAGAGACTTACATGCGTACGCATTCAATGCAAGTGCATTTAATGTCCGCGCATGCAGGGTCCGTTTTCTGCTACCGTTCCTGTATGACCGGCGACAAAGGTGAGCGGGCGCTCGTGGACGAGTGGCGGCAGATCCTTGCCGTACACGCGCGCACGGCATGTGAACTCGACCGTGAACTGCACCAGTACGGCCTCGGCGCGAGCGACTTCGAGGTGCTCGACGTGCTGGCCGCCGGTGAGCCGCAGGACGGCGGCTGCACCTTCCGGGTGCAGGAGCTGGCCGACCGCGTGCACCTGAGCCAGAGCGCGCTGTCCCGGCTGGTCGCCCGGCTGGAGAAGGACGGGCTCGTCGACCGCGGCATCTGCAACGAGGACCGGCGCGGTGTCCGGGTCGGCCTCACCGAGGCCGGCCGCGCCCGCTACGAGCAGGCCCGCCCCTGTCACCGCGCCGTACTGGAGCGGATGCTCGTCACGTCCTGACGGCGCTCACCCAAGTGACGGTCCTCGCCGGGCCGACGGCCGTCACGATCCGCGGCGTCCCGTGCGCCGTCAGGTGATCGCCGAGGTGCGCCGCCACAGCTCCAGCAGCGAGTCGTCGCCCGTCACCGACAGGCCCTCGTACGGTCCCCGGTTCCACAGCGCCAGGTAGAGATCCTGGGCCGGTCCGCCGACCGTGCAGTCCGCGGCGGTGTCCTGCGCGTCCCGCTCGGTGACCGGCGCCTCGGCCGACAGCCGCACCAGCCACTCGCGCGGCCCGTCCGCGACATCGACGGCCCGGATCCGTACCGTACGGGGCCGGTCGGTGCGAACCCTGCTGCGCTGCCTGGCGTGGAAGCCGGTGAGCAGTTCGTCCACCCCGTCCGCCGCGAAGTCCGGTTCCACGGAAGAGAGTTCACCGCCGCGCGCGGCCTGCGCGTCCACCCGGTGGACCGTCGTCTCATGGGCCTGACGGCGCGCCCAGAAGGCCAGCGGCGACGGCGCCGGCAGAAAATACCAGCAGTCGACATCGGCGGGGGCCGCGGTGAGTACGTCGGTCAGCCGACCGTGCGTCCCGCGATACCAGTCCACCAGCTCCGGATCGGCGGGCGCGCTCGGGTCCCAGTCCTGGGGCCGGGTGCGCCGCTCCGCGACATAGCCGGCCGCCCAGCGGTGCACCGCGCCGGTGTGCGCCAGCAGATCGCGGACCCGCCAGTCGGGGCACGGCGGCACGGGCGCGTCGAGCCCGGCGTCCTGTGCCGCGTCGGCGAGCAACGCGCCTTCGCGGCGCAGCGTGTCGATGAACCCCGAGGTCTCCATGCGCGGATTGTCGCAGGTCCGGGCCGCGCGGACGACGGGATTACGGGCGGCGCGCGCGGTGCAGCGCGGCGGCGCTCAGCCCGTCGGCCGGGTGCCGGCTCCGGCGCTCGGCGCGCCCTTCACGGAGCCCGCGCCGGAGGTGCCCTCCGCGCCGGCCCGGCGGCGCGACCAGCGGGCGGCGTAACCGAGCAGGACGGCGTTGATCGCGGCGCCTACCAGGGCGGCGACCACCGTCAGCGTCCAGCCGGACCAGCCGAAGGCCGTGCCACGGGTGTCCATACCGCCGACCGCGGCGAACAGCGCCCACAGGGCGGGCGTCCAGGGCAGGGTGAGCAGGACCAGCAGGACCGCGGTGAGCGAGGCGTTGCGGTGCGAGAAGACCGCCGTGTCCAGCAGCATCAGCGCCAGTGCCGCGCCGACCACGTACAGATAGCCGCGGGAGACCCGTTCCCGGTGCAGCGGGACGGTGGCGGCGGCCAGCCAGGTCGGTATGCGCATCGCTCCTCCTCCTTGCGGGTGCCGCGGGCGGCGGCAGGGACACCCGCGGCACCGCGGGCGGCGGCCGGACCGGCGTCCGCGCCGATCACCCGCCGGGTGCCGGGCAAAGGACTAGGATGCCGCGAACCGCGCCGGTGAGCGCCTGTTCCGTAGGTCACTTCCGCGCGGGCGCCGCGCTCCGTCGCACCTGGCGCGAGCCGCCGGGCGCGCCGTTGCGCAGCGCGTAGGCGATCGCCGCCGCGATCGCCGCGAGCACGGAGACGGTGGTGAGGGCCGTGGGCAGCCCCAGGGCGTCGGTGAGGAAACCGATCGACGGCGGGCCGAGCAGCATGCCGCCGTAGCCGACGGTGGAGGCCGCCGCGACACCGCCGGGCCCGGTCAGTTCGCCCGCCCTGGCGATGGCGGTGGGGAAGAGATTGGCCAGGCCGAGACCGGTGAGGGCGAAGCCCGCCACCACCAGCGGGATGGACGGGGCCAGCGCGCCGAGCAGCATGCCGGCGCTCGCGGTGAGCCCGCCGAGCACCAGCGCCCGGGTCTGCCCCAGCCGTTCGATCAGCGCGGTGCCGGACAGCCGGCCGAGCATCATCGCGCACGCCACCGCCGCGTAGCCGGCCGCCGCGATGCCCGGCCCGCCGTGCAGATCCTGCTGGATGTGCAGCGGGCCCCACTCGGCGAGCGCGCCCTCGCCGTACGCCGAGCAGCCCGCGATCATGCCGACGAGCGCGACGAGCAGACCGGCGCGCGCGGGCCGGCCGGCGGGTGCGGCATCCGGCCCGGACCCGGCATCCGCCGTGGACGCCGGCCTCGACCCCGCCGCGGTCGCGGGCCGTACGTCCTCGGGCGCGTCGGCGGCCGGCGTCCCGGCGCCGGGCCCGCGCAGCGGGTGCGCCAGCAGGACGCGCCCGGCGAGGACGACCGCCACCAGGCCGATCGGCGTGAGCAGCAGCAGATGGGTGCGGGGTGACAGATGGGGTGCCAAGAGGCCGCCGAGTCCCGCGCCGAGCAGCCCGCCCAGGCTGTACGCGGCGTGGAAGCCGGACATCACCGGGCGGCGCAGAGCCGCGATCAGATCGACCGCGACGCTGTTCATCGCCACATTGAGGCCGCCGTAGGCGATGCCGAACAGCAGCAGGACCAGGCCGAGGGCGAGTGCCGAGTGCGTCCTCGGGGGCAGGGCGATGCTCAGCGCGAGCAGGATGCCGGTCAGTACGGTCACCCGCTCGCTGCCGAGGCGGCGGCAGAGCCTGCCGGTGATCATCATGGTGGCGATCGCGCCGGCGGACACGCCGAGCAGGGCCAGCCCGAGCTGGCCCGCGGACGCGCCGACCTGGGCCTTGATCGCGGGAATGCGGACGACCCACCCGGCGAAGAGGAAGCCGTCGACGGCGAAGAAGACGGTGAGGGCGACGCGCAGGCGGCGGAGGGCGGGGGAGGGGGCGGGAGTGTGGTGGGATCCTCGGAAGGTCGTCCCTATTTTGTTTAGCGTCGGCACAAAGTCAGAATAGAGGGGTGACACAGATTCGGACAAGGCTTGAGAGGGGCCGGGGCGCGCTCGGTCCGGCGCTCTCCCTCGTGCACACCGGACGGGCCGCGACCCGCGCGCTGCTCACCGCCGAACTCGGGGTGACCCGCGCCACCGCGGGCGCGGTGGCCGCCGAGCTGGAAGCCCTGGGGCTGATCCGGGTCGACACCCGGCCCACCGGTCCTTCCGGCGCCCAGGGGCGTCCCTCGCACCGGCTGGACGTCGCCCCCGAGGGGCCCGTCGCGCTCGCCGCCCAGGTGCACGCCGACGGATTCCGGGCCGCGCTGGTCGGACTCGGCGGCGAGATCGTGGCCACCGCGCCCGGCTCGATGACGGTGCCCGCCGACCCCGCGCATGTGCTCGGCGCCGTCGTGGACGCCGGGGTGGAACTGCTGCGCGAGTCCGGGCGGGTCTGCGTCGGCGCCGGCCTGGCCGTGCCGTCGGCGGTCGCGGAACCCGAGGGCACCGCCCTCAACCCGCTGCACCTGGCCTGGCCCGCGGGCGCCCCCGTACGGCAGGTGTTCACCGACCGGATCGCGCGGGCCGGCATCAACGGCCCGGACGGCGAGCCCGTCCCGTCCTTCGTCGGCAACGACGTCAATGTCGCCGCGCTCGCCGAACACCGGCACGGCGCGGGCCGGGACGCCCAGCACCTGCTCGTCGTGGCCTCCGGGCACCGCGGTGTCGGTGGCGCCCTCGTCCTCGACGGGCGTCTGCACACCGGCAGTTCGGGCCTGGCGCTGGAGGTCGGCCACCTCACCGTGCTGCCCGACGGCAGGCCCTGTCACTGCGGCAGCCGCGGCTGCCTGGACGTCGAGGCGGACCCGCTGGCCTTCCTGGAAGCGGCCGGCCGGGCGCCGGGGCCCGAGGGGTCGCTGCTGGAGCAGTGCATCGGCCTGCTCCGTGCGGAGTACGCCGACCCGGCCGTCCGCGACGCCGCGCACACCCTCATCGACCGCCTCGGCCGCGGCCTGTCCGGGCTCGTCAATGTCCTCAACCCCGACCGCATCCTGCTCGGCGGGCTGCACCGCCATCTGCTCGACGCCGATCCGGAGCGGCTGCGCGCGGTCGTCGCCGACCACAGTCTGTGGGGCCGCAGCGGGGGCGTGCCCGTACTGGCCTGCGCGCTGGACCACAACAGCCTGGTGGGAGCGGCCGAGTTGGCGTGGCAGCCGGTGCTCGACGACCCGCTCGCGCTGCTCGGCGGCTGAGCGCGGGACGGGCCGCCGCGTCGCAGGTCAGAACAGCGGCTGCGGCGCGTCCCTCGGCTGCTTCGGGGGTACGAGGTCGACGGTCGGCACCTGCTGCGGCGCGTCTTCCGGCGGGCGGTGCAGCGGCCAGCCCCGCGCGAGCCGGGTGTCCAGCAGCAGGAGCCGGCCGGGACCGTCGGGCTCCGCGGTCCGCACGTACAGATCGGGGCCCGCGGCGGCGACGAGCGTGCCGGTGAGCGCGCTGCCGGGCGGCAGCGCGCTCACCTGGCCCACGGGCGGCGGGAGTTGGGTGGGGGCGAGGCCGAACAGCCCGGCGTGGTCGACGATTTCGCACGGCCGTGGGCGCAGGGTGTCGGGCAGCTGGTCGGTCACCGAGGCGTGCAGGGCGCGCAGTTCGGCCGCGCGGGCCCCGGCGTCGGGCAGCGCGTGACGGGCGGCCCGCTTGGCCTGGCTCGCCACCCGGTCCGGTACGCCGAGCGCCGCGCCGAGGATCGCCTCGGTCCTGCGCGCCGTCATCAGCGGCCCCTCGCCGAGGAAGGTGAAGCAGACCGCCGCCTGCTCCAGCAGCCGCGCCGCACCCCGCTCGGCCGCGGTGATGCCCACCTTGAGCAGCCCGGGACCGAACCAGGCCAGATAGACCGCGTACGGCCGCGGGTCGTCCGCCTTCGTATCGGCCGCCACCGAATACGAGCGGTCCAGCGCAGCGCACCGCTCGCACTGGTCGCGCCGCGCCTCGGGAGGCAGCACCGCCCCGTACGGACACGCCGCGTACCGCCCGCCGCGCCACACCCCCGCGCAGGTGCGCACCGCGTCCGCGGCGACCGCGAGCGACACCGGTCCACCGAGCCGCAGCGGACTGGACCGGCCGCCGCGCACCGGATGCCACCACGTCCAGCCGGGCCGGCCGTCGCTCCAGCCGAGTCCCGTGCAGCGCCACATGCCGATCAGCGTAGAGCGGGGGTACGACAACGGCCTCGCGGACCGCGGGCGGCGGACCCCGGAAACAGGCAGGAGTCGGGAGCAGGGGGCGGCCCGCCGCGTACTCCACGGGTGGTAGCCCAGGTGCCGCTGGCCGTACGACGACGCGGCGACGGCGAAAAGCCAGGCTCGATGGTGTCGGCAACCCCCGACGCACCGAAGCACCGACGCACCGACACATCGCGGCACCGAGGAGTTGACGAGCGATGAACACCCTGGCGTGGCACGACGGCGGGCCCGGCCCGTGGATCCTGTTCTTCCCGCTGATCTGGGCGGCCGTGATCGTCACCGTGGTCACCGTGCTGCGCCGCACCGTCCGGCGTGGACGCGGACCCGGCGGCCCGTGGCAGCCCGGTCCCTGGCGGTTCCGTGACGCGGCGCAGGCCGCGCAGAGCGCCGAGCATTCGCCGGTCACCCTGCTCGGCCGCCGGTTCGCCGCGGGCGAGATCGACGAGGACGAGTACTGGCGCCGGCTGTCGGTGCTGGACGAGCGCTTCGGCCGCGACCTGACCGAGGGCAAGGGCGGCGCGCTGTGAGAGGGCCGACGAGCACGGCGCGGCGGTCCGGGACCGCCACCGCGGCCCGGCTGGACGTGCTGCGGGCGATCGCGACGGAGTAGCCGGACGGTCGCGCGGACCGGTCGGCGTATCCGAGCGGGGGCGGATGAACGGACCGGCCGCCGTATCCACACGGGGGGATACGGCGGCCGGTCCATGGCCGTACGGGCGGGGTCCGCTGCCGGTCCGCCCCCGGCCTGTCGCCGGGCGGTCAGGCGACCGGCACGGCCGAGGCGGCGCTCGCGGCGACGGCGGCCCGCTCGCGCGGGGGCTCGAAGGCCACGGCGGTCCGCAGCGGGACCAGCTTCGGGCGCGGCACCGGGGCGCGGAGCACGAACCACACGATCTTGCCCTCGTCCTCGGGCAGCAGGTCGGTGCCCCAGCTGTCGCTCACGGCCTCCACCATGGCCAGTCCGCGGCCGGCGGTGCCCATCGGCTCCATCGGAGCCAGCTTCGGCAGCCTGGGATCCTTGTCGGCGACGGCCACGGTGAGGCAGTCGGCGGAGTGCGACAGCCGCACCGAGCAGTGCTTGTCGGGCTTGGCGTGCCGGTGGACGTTCGCGAGCAGCTCGCTGATGCCGAGCGACGCCGCGTCTATCAGCGGGTCGAGGCGCCAGTAACGGAGCTGGGCGGACACGATTCTCCGGATCTGCTGGATCCGGTAAGGGTGCGCCTCCAGTTCGAGCGCGCATTCCTTGTCGACTCGGTCGGCTTGGTCGGCTTGCATGATCACGGCTGCGACTCCCTCCGCGGCGGGGGCCGGACACCGCGTGGCGGGGTCCGGGCGTGCGCCGCTCCGATGGGAACACCTGAGCGAAAATGCGTAGAGTGACTGCTGCAGTACTCCGTGATGCCCTAACAGCGTCACCCCGGGTGGCCGAATCCGCAACTTCCGTGACCGGCGCCCGCCTGTGCAAAGGCATCCCGCCTGGTCATGGCCACCTTTTGGCGGGTTTGCCCGTTTATGATCCCGGCATGGATGCCAACGACGACAGCGGCGTAGACCGCCGCTGCACGCACACGGCGGACGTCGACCGCAGCGACAGCGGCTACCGCGGCTGGCTCAAGGACGCCGTCCGCAAGGTCCAGGCCGACGCCAACCGCTCGGCCGACACGCACCTGCTGCGCTTCCCGCTGCCCGAGTCCTGGGGCATCGACCTGTACCTCAAGGACGAGTCGACCCACCCCACCGGCTCCCTCAAGCACCGGCTGGCCCGCTCCCTGTTCCTGTACGGCCTGTGCAACGGCTGGATCCGCCCGGGCAAGCCGGTCATCGAGGCGTCCAGTGGTTCGACGGCCGTGTCCGAGGCGTACTTCGCGGAGCTGATCGGTGTGCCCTTCGTCGCGGTCATCCCGCGCGGCACGGCCCACGAGAAGCAGCGGCTGATCGAATTCCACGGCGGCCGCTGCCATCTCGTGGACGACCCGCGCACGGTCTACGAGGTCTCGGCGCGGCTCGCGGCCGAGACCGGCGGGCACTACATGGACCAGTTCACCTATGCCGAACGCGCCACCGACTGGCGCGGAAACAACAACATCGCCGAGTCGATGTTCCAGCAGCTCGGCCGCGAGCGGTATCCGGACCCGGCCTGGATCGTGGCCACCGCGGGGACCGGCGGCACCTCGGCGACCATCGCCCGCTATGTGCACTACATGCAGCGCGACACCCGGATCTGTGTCGCCGACCCGGAGAATTCCTGTTTCTTCGACGGCTGGGTGAGCGGCGACAAGTCGGTGTCCTGCGACCGTGGTTCACGGATCGAGGGGATCGGCAGGCCGCGGATGGAGCCGAGCTTCGTGCCCGGCGCGATCGACCGGATGATGAAGGTCCCCGACGCGGCCTCGGTCGCGGCCGTCCGTGCCCTCGACGCGGCGATCGGCCGCAAGGCGGGCGGCTCCACCGGCACCGGGCTGTGGAGCGCCTTCAAGATCATCGCCGAGATGGTCGCCGACGGACGGACCGGCAGCGTCGTCACCCTGATCTGCGACCCGGGCGACCGCTACCTCGACAAGTACTACTCCGACGCCTGGCTCGCGGAACAGGGCCTGGACATCGCGCCGTACGCCGCCGCCGTCAACGCCTTCCTCGCGGACGGCAGTTGGCCGGACTGAGCCCCTTGTGCCGTACGCGAGCAGCGCCGTCCTACAGGGCGTCCGGCGACGCGTCCTCGGGGGTGCCCGCGGCGAGCGCCGCCAGGGTGGTGAGCGCCCGGCGCAGGACGTCGGGCGGGGGAGAGGCCAGACCGAGGCGGACCGCGTCGGTGGTGCGGTGCGGACCCACGACGAAGGACGCGGCCGGCGTGACGGCGATGCCGTGGCGGGCGGCGGCGGCCACGAAGGTGTCGGCCCGCCAGCGTCCTGGCAGCCGCCACCAGCAGAAGTAGGCGCGCGGATCGGCGCGCAGCGCGAAGCCGTGCAGGGCCTCGGCCGCGATCCGCTGACGCTCGGCGGCGTCCACGCGTTTGGCGGCGGCGACGGTGGCCGCGGTGCCGTCGGTGAGCCAGCCGGTGGCCGCCTCCAGCGCGTAGCCGGAGGTCGTCCAGGCGCCGGACCGCAGCGCGGCGGTCAGCCGGTCCGCGAGTCCCGGCGGGGCGACCGCGAAGCCCAGCGTGAGGCCCGGGGCGAGCCGCTTGGACAGGCTGTCGGCGAGGACGACCCGCTCCGGCGCGTACGCGGCCAGTGGTGGCGGCGCGTCCTGGCGCAGAAAGGACCAGACGGCGTCCTCGACCGCGGCCAGCCCCGACTCCCGCAAGGCGGCGGCCAGTTCGGCACGGCGGGCGGACGGCATGGTGACGCCCAGCGGATTGTGCAGCGTCGGCTGGAGGTACACCGCGGCGAGCGGCGCGGCCCGGTGGGCGGCGAGCAGCGCGTCCGGGCGCAGGCCGTCCGCGTCGCACGCCAGCGGTACGAGGCCGATGCCCAGCCGCCCGGCCACCGCCTTCAGCACGGGATACGTCAGCGCCTCCACGCCAAGACGGCCGCCGGCCGGGACGAGGGCGGCCAGCGCGGCGGCGATCACCTGACGGCCGTTGCCCGCGAAACGGATCGCCTCCGGGTCGGGCGCCCAGCCTGGTACGGCGAGCAGCGCGGCGACCGCGGCGCGGGCGGCGGGGGTGCCGGCCGCGGCGGCCGGGCGCAGCGCCGCCGTCAGCACATCGGGCCGCGCGAGCCTGGTGAGGCCGGCGGCCAGCAATTCCGTCTGCCCCTGGACCACCGGGTAATTGAGCTCCAGGTCGACGCGCGCGGGCGCGGGCTCCGCGAGCGCGGGACCCGCGGCCGGCGGCGCGGCCCGGACGAAGGTGCCGCGCCCCACCTCGCCCACCACGAGACCGCGCCTGGTCAGCTCGCCGTAGACCCGGCCCGCCGTGGAGTCCGCGATGCCGTGCCGCCGGGCGAAGGCGCGCTGCGTCGGCAGCCGGTCGCCCGGCCGCAGCCGCCCCGCCGCGATCTCCGCGGCCACCGCGTCCGCCACCCGCCGAAAGTCCCGCACCACCCGCCCCGCCTTCCGTACCGCCCCGGCGCCGTATCCGCCGCCCCGCCACATTGCACCGAGATCAATATAGGGATTGCCCTCTCAAATGCCCAGCCATAGCATCGACTTACGGTTCGAAGGAGAGGAAACCCGCAGGTGAGCACCGCATTCGTCAACGGCGTCACCCTCGGCTACGACGACGTGGGAAGCGGTGGCGCGGAGCCGCTGCTCCTCGTCCACGGGCACCCCTTCGACCGCGGCATGTGGCAGCCGCAGCTCCGGGCGGACACCGGCCGCCGGGTGATCGCCCCCGATCTGCGCGGATACGGCGCCTCGGACGTCGTGCCCGGCGTCACGTCGCTGGAGACCTTCGCCCGTGACCTCGCGGCGCTCCTCGACCACCTGGGGATCGAACTGGCCGTGCTGTGCGGGCTGTCCATGGGCGGGCAGATCGTGCTCGAATTCCACCGGCTGCTCCCGGACCGCGTGGCCGGCCTCGTCCTCGCCGACACCTTCGCGCAGGGCGAGACTCCGCAGGGCAAGAAGGAGCGCAACGACCGCGCCGACCGGCTGCTGCGCGAGGGCATGGCGGGATACGCCCACGAGGTACTGGACTCGATGGTCGCGCCCGCCAATGTCGCGGCGCTGCCCGACGTGGCCGCGCACGTCCTGCGGATGATGCTCGCCGCACCGCCCGAGGGTGCCGCGGCGGCCCTGCGCGGCCGGGCCGAACGCCCCGACTACACCGGCACGCTCGGCGGCGTCCGCGTACCGACGCTGGTCGTCGTCGGCCGCGACGACGGCTTCACCCCGGTCTCCGACGCCGAGTATCTGCACGCGCGGATTCCCGGCGCGCGTCTTGAGGTGATCGAGGGCGCCGCGCACCTGCCGAATCTGGAGCGGCCCGCCGACTTCAACCGCGCCCTGGACGGGCTGCTCGCCGCCGTGTCCGCCGGCCCGGCCGCGCGTGCGGGAGCGGCGGCGTGGTCCACAGCCGCCGCAGATGTGACGAAACACTGACGGTGCCCGGTCGCCCCTGGCCACGGTGCCCGCCGCGTGCTCGAATCGAAGGATGGACGACAGCGCGCCGCACCCGGTGAGGACACCGGTACCGCTCCCGCTCAGGGAGCCGCGGGAGCCGGGGGAATCCCACACATCGCACGACGCATCCGGCCCGGGGGACGCCGGGCCGCCGCACGAATCCGGGGAAGCGGCCGGAAAGGAGGACCGCGGCAGCCCGGTGGGCCGCCGCGTGGTGCTCGGCATGCTCGGCCTCGGCGCGGCCGGCGTCGCCGTCGGCGGTGACATCCAGGACAAGCTCGACTCCGTCCTGGCCTCGGTCAGCGCCAAGGACCCCACCGGGGTGACCGGGCTGCTGCCCGGCGGCGGCGGATTCCGCTTCTACTCCGTCTCGAACTCCATCCCGCACCGCGCCGAGAGCGATTACCGGCTGACCATCGGCGGCCTCGTCGACAAGCCCGTGTCCTACCGGCTGTCCGACCTGCGGGCACTGCCCCAGGTGCGGATGGTGCGCGACGTGCAGTGCGTCACCGGCTGGCGGGTGCCGCACACCGCCTTCTCCGGGGTGCGGCTGTCCACCCTGCTGGACGCGGCGGGCGTCCAGTCCAAGGGCGCGGCGATCCGCTTCACCTGCTTCGACGGCGTCTACACCGAGAGCCTGACCATGGAACAGGCCAGGCGGCCCGACATGCTGGTGGCGCTCACCATGAACGACAAACCGGTCACCGACGCGCACGGCGGCCCCGTACGGCTCTACGCCGCGCCCATGTACTTCTACAAGTCCGCCAAGTGGCTGTCCGGGATCACGGTCACCAAGGACGTTCAACCCGGCTACTGGGAGCACTACGGCTATGACGTGGACGGATGGGTCGGCAAGTCGAACGGCCGCCATGATGACCCGACTTCATGAGTCGCGGGCCGTCACCGGACTGCGCCGCTTCACCCGCGCCGAGACCTGGGTGCACCGTTCGCTGGCCTGGCTGATGGGTGTGTGCGTGGGCACCGCCGCCTGCCTGTACTTCCCGCCGCTGTCGGAGATCGTCGGCCGCCGGCGGCAAGTGGTCACCCTGCACGAATGGTCCGGGATCGCACTGCCCGTACCGGTGCTCCTTGGCCTCGCCTCCCGGGCCTTCCGCGAGGACGCCGGCCGGCTCGGCCGCTTCTTCCCGCACGACCGGCGCTGGCTCGGCGTCGCGCTGCGCGCCCGGCGGCGGGAGGCGAGCCTGGCGGGCAAGTTCAACGCGGGCCAGAAACTCTTCGCCGCCTTCAGCGTCGGCGCGGTCCTGGTGATGATCGGCACCGGTCTGATCATGTGGTTCCCCCGGCTGACGCCGCTGTTCTGGCGGACCGGCGCCACCTTCGTGCACGACTGGCTGGCGCTGTTCATGGCCGCCGTGATCACCGGGCACGTCTGGTTCGCCAGCAAGGACCCCGAGGCGCGGCGCGGCCTGCGCACCGGCTACGTCCCGCGCTGGTGGATCAAGGAGGAACACCCGCTGTGGCGGCCGGAGTCGGAGGCGCCGCGGAAGACGGCGGCCGGCAGGCACCGGACCGCGCCGGACGACGACCGGGCCCGTGAACGCGGCTGAACCGGTACCGGTCGGCGGCTGAACCGGTCCCGGTCCGCGGCTGATCCGGTACCGGCCCGCGGCGGACCGGTAAGGCGCCGCGGACCCGCCTCGCTCTTCGCTGTCGTTCTGTTACGGTCCGGACACCCGGGGGCCGCCCGCAGGCCATGGAGGTGTCGCGGAGCACTCCTAGCGTCGCGGTATGACGACGTCTCAGGTGACGCGGCCCCCGGCCGGCAGCCAGCCCCCCGTGGTGGCGGTGGCGGTCAGACAACCCGAGACGATACGCGCGCCGCGGCGCGGCCTTCGACGGGGGAAGGCCGGGCCGCGGCGGCTCGGCACCAGGGCCGTCACGGCGCTCGTCCTGCTCGCCGCCCTGTGCGCGGTGGCCGTCGTGGGCGCGGTGTCGGTCCGCTCCGACACCGCCGACCTGCGCGACGCGGTGAACCAACGGGCCGCCGTCGCCGCACAGTTGCGCTTCGCGCTGGCCGACCTGGACGCCCAGCGCGCGGACACTCTCGCTCCCGGCAGGTCCGCCACCGACGACCAGGTCGAGGTCGGCAACCAGCTCGTCGCGCTGATCACCGCGCAGCAGCGGCGTGCCGAGGTCAGCGAGGCCCTGCGACAGCTCGGCGCGGACCGCGGGAACAGCGGGACGGTCGGCGACCTGCTCAATTCGCTCGGCCGCTACGACGACCTCAGCGGGCGCGCCGCCTACGTCGACGAGCAGCAGCCCGACCGCACCGCGGGCCACCCGCCGACCCGCGCGGTGGCGATGAACGTACAGGCCGGGCAGATCATGCAGAACGAACTGCTGCCCAAGGCCACCCACTTGGCCGCCGTCTACCAAAACGAGGCGGCCGACCTGGAGTCGACGGCGCATGACGCGGCCATGCGCTGGACCCTGGTGATCGGCGTGATCGGCGCCCTGGCCCTGGTCTTCCTGCTGTGGTGGCAGTGGGAAATGGCCGTCGACTACCGCAGGCTGTTCAACCCGGCGCTGGTGGTCACCACCGCCGCCGTGCTGGCCGTCACCCTCGCGGGCACGGTCGCCCTCACCTCCTCGGCGGACGCCGTCGCCACCGCGAACCGCGAGGGCCTGCGCCCCTGGTCCAGGCTGGCCGAGGCACGCGCCGTGGCCGCCCAGGCCGCCGCGAGCGAGAGCCGCTGGTTCGTGCACGACGCCGCCTACGGGGTTGCCGACAAGGCCCAGTTCGACGGTTACGTCAAACAGCTCGACGCCCTGCTCCGCCCGAACGGCTACGCCACCGCGGCGGAACGCCCCGGCTACGACGACGTCCTCACCCGCTACGGCCACTTCCGCGCCGACGACACCAGGCTGCGTTCGCTCAAGAGCCAGGGCCGCACCGACGAGGCCGCCGTCGTCCTGACCAATGTCGGCCGCGGCGATGTGGCCTTCGACTTCTGGGACTTCGCCACCACGCTCGACGCGCTCGCCGGCCTCCAGCTCGCCGACTTCGACAGCAGCGCCAAGGAAGCGCACGACGACCTGGCGGGCTGGCCCCTGGTCCCGGCGGGCGCGCTCGGTGTCGCGGGACTGCTGGTACTGCTCGGCGTACGCTCCCGGTTCGCCGAATACCGCTGACGCACCTGGTACGTCAGGTCAGTTGTCGACGGCGCCCGCGCCGCCGTCGGGTTCCTCGGCGACCATCAGCTCCGACAGGTGCTCGGCGATCTCCTCGCGCAGCACCTCGGGGATGCCGGCGTCGGTCACCAGGGTGTCCACGTCCTCCAGCGAGGCGAAGGAACTCAGGCCCACCGTGCCCCACTTGGTGTGGTCGGCGATCACCACGACGCGCCGCGCGGACCGCACGAACTGCCGGTTGGTCTCGGCCTCTGCGAGATTCGGCGTGGACAGCCCCGCTTCCACCGAGATGCCGTGCACGCCGAGGAAGAGCAGATCGAAGTGGAGCGACTGGATCGCCCGGTCCGCGACCGGGCCGACCAGCGTCTCCGACGGGGTGCGCACCCCGCCGGTGATCACCACGGTCGCGCTGGCCTCGCCATTGTGCGCGCCGGTCCGCCGCTGCCCGGACTGGAAGACGTCCGCGACCCGCACGGAGTTGGTCACCACCGTCAGATCCGGCACGTCCAGCAGGTGGTGCGCCAGCGCGAAGGTCGTGGTGCCGCCCGCCAGCGCGATCGCGCTGCCCGGGGTGACCAGGGTGGCCGCGGCCCGCGCGATGGCCTCCTTGGCGCCGAGTTCCAGCGCCGACTTCGCCTCGAAGCCCGGCTCGTGGCTGCTCGCCTCGACCACCGGCACCGCGCCGCCGTGCACCTTCTCCACCACGCCCTGCCGGGCGAGTGCGTCGAGGTCGCGGCGCACCGTCATGTCGGACACATTGAGCCGCCGGGTCAGTTCATTGACCCGGACGCCGCCGCGGCGCCGCACCTCGTCGAGGATCAGGGCCCGCCGCTGCTCCGCGAGCAGGTTCTGGTTGTCGCTCACCCGTGACCCCGTCCCGTCCGTCTCGTTGTCCGCGGTGCCGTCCACCGACGCGCTGCGGTCATCTTTCCATGGGCGGGGCCGTCGCGTGTACGTCAGGTGATCGGACCGGTACGACATCCGACCGTCCGCATCACGATTACGGCACGGCTGCCGCACAAGGCGGCTGGCCGAGGTCCGCGTCGGGCACCACCGGAGTGACACGCGAGGGACAGGGGACGCCAGTGCCGACACAGCCGGGAGCGGGAGCGGACACATCGGAGGACACGGCCGTCCGTACGGCTCCGGAGGCGGCGGGAACGGCCGCCCCGCCGGTCGCGCTGGAACTCCTCGTGCACGGCGTCGGCGGCACTACCCCGGCCCTGATGCTGGACGATCCGCGGACGGTCTGCCTGGCGGGTGATGACACCGCGGGGATCCACCGCCGCGCCTGCGACGCCGACGCCGAGGAGCACCCGGAGACGCACCGGGACGGGCCCGTGCCCGAGGCGTACTGCTGGTCCAACCTCACCTCGGGCAACGGCAGCCGGGCGCTGTGGCTGCTGCTCCTGCCGTTCATGATCGCCAATCTGGCGCACTGGATGCGGCCGCCGTCCACCCGGCGGCGGCTCGGCGTGGCCTACGAGGTGCTGGTCCGGCTGATCGCGCTCACGCTGACCGTGCTGCTGGTCGCCGCGGCCTGCGAAGTCGCCCTCGACATCGTCGGCTGGCAGTGCGCGGGCCGGTCCGGCTGCTCCCGGCACCAGACCTGGCTGGGCTTCGCGGCGGCCGCGCGCGGCGGCTGGTGGAGCGAGCCGGGACGCCGCCTCGCGCTCGCCGCCGTCGCCCCGCTGGCCCTGACCGGCCTGCTGTGGTGGCTGTCCCGCCGCACCTGGTCCGCGTACGAGTCGCAGCGCCCGACCGGCGGCTGGACACCGTCGGCACCTGGAACCGCGCACCGGGCCGTGGCCGCACCCGGTACCGAGGCCGGTGCGGAACCGCCCGCCCTCGCCCTGCCCGGCTTCTGGTACGGCCGCCACTCCGTCGCCCGGCTGCGCACCGCCCACACCGCGGCCGCCCTGGCCACCGTCTCGGCCGCGCTGTGCGTACCGGCGCTGCGCCACGACCACGGGCGCGGCGGGTCGGTGCTCGCGGCGCTCGGCTGGGCACTGGCCGGGCTGCTCGCCCTCCTCACGGCGGTGGCCGTCGTGGCGGCGGCCCGGGCGCGCAGGACCGAGGACGACCTCGACGACGCCACCGACCGCCGCGCCACCCGGCTGCTGCTCATCGGCTCCGCCGTCGTGCTCGCCGCCGCCGTCCTCTACAGCGGCTGGCACCGCCCCGGCTGGACATCGTCCGGACGGCTGCCCGCGGCCCAGACCTTCACCACCCTCACCGTGCTCCAGGGCGCACTGATCGCCGCGCTCGCGGTCATCGCCGGACTCCTCCACCGCACACCCACGCCGCTCTCCGGCCCGGGTCCGACGGGACGGCGCGAAGCGGCTGAAGCGGCTGCCTCGACCGTGGCGGCTGGCCCGACCGCTACGAGCGGCCCGACCGTCGCGACAGACCCGGCCGTGCCGACCGGCTCGACCGGCCGGACGAGCCCGACCGAAGCGACCGGCTCCGCCAAACCGGCTCAAGCGGCCGGCTTGACCGGCCCGCTCGAACCGACCGCCGCGCCCCCGCGGGGCGTTGCCCTGCGTGGTCTTGCCGGGCCCGCCGTCGCGCTGCTGGCGTGCGCGTTGGGTGGGGTCCTCACCGGAGGTGTCGCGCAGCGTTGTGCGGACTGGCTGGACCGGGGGCCCACGCCGGGGGAGGACGGGAGTCCGCTGGCCGGGCCGCCCGCCGTGCTGATGTGGGAGGCGTCGGTGATCCCGGCCGTGCTGGTGGTCCTGCTGCTGTGCGGCGCCGCGGTGATGGTCCGGCTGCGCAAGCGGGAGCGGGCGCTGTACGCGCAGGTCGAGGGGTTGTATCCGGACGAGCCGCACCACCCGTTCAGGACCCGGCAGATCGCGGGCGCCATCGCGCGGGCGGGCCTGACCGACAGTGCGCCGCTGCTGATCGCCGTGGTGTGCGCGGCGGCCTTCGCGCTCGGCGCGGGCGCCGTCGTCGGCGCCTGGACGGGCAGCGGCACTCCTGGGGACACCGCCGCCGGCGCGCCGGACGTGCTGGCCGCCTGCGCCCGTACCGCGCAGGCGCTCGGCTCCTGGCTTGTCGGGGCCGGCGTGGTGGCCCTGGTCGCGCTCGGGCGGCGCGCGTACCGCGACGCCTCCGCCCGCAGGACCGTCGGCATCCTGTGGGACGTCGGCACCTTCTGGCCGCGCGCCGCGCACCCCTTCGCGCCGCCCTGCTACGCCGAGCGCGCCGTGCCCGACCTGAGCTGGCGGATGGCGTCATGGACGCAGGCCACCGGCGGCCGGATCATCCTGTCCGGTCACTCCCAGGGCAGCGTCCTGTCGGCAGCGGCCGTCTGGCAATTGGACCCGGAGACCCGAGGCCGGGTCGCCCTGCTCACCTACGGCTGCCCGCTGGACCGGCTGTACGGCCGCTGGTTCCCCGCGCACTTCGGCCCCGACCGGCTGCGCGCACTCCACGACGACATGCACGCCTGGCGCAATCTGTGGCGCCGCACCGACCCGATCGGCGGCCCGGTGCACCTCGATCCACCGCATCCTGCCGGGAGTTCGGGCGGCACGGCCAAGGCTGCGGCCCCCGTGGACCGCGGCCCGCTGCTCGACCCGGTGGCGTACGGCCGCAGCCTGCGTCACCCGCTGCCGGCACCGGTGCTCGGCCACTCCGACTTCCAGGCCGACCCGGCCTTCGCCGAGGAACGCGCGGCGCTGCTCGCGGAGTTGGTGTGCTCCTCCGGCCGTACGGCGCCGCGCGCCGGGACGTTGCCCGCGCAGGGTGGCGCTCAGGGCAGCTCGGGCAGATCCTCCGGATAGAGCAACTGCAGCTCCTCGTGGGTGGGTTCGGTGACATGGGCCAGCCGGCCCGCGTGCCGCTCGACCATTGCCTCGAACGTCTGCCGCGCCGCCCGGCCGTTGCCGAAGCCCGGGCCCTTCGGGATCGCCGTGAAGTACTTCAACAGCGCCTCGCCCGCGTCGTCGGCGAGGCGGTACTCCTGGTCGACGACCTGCGACTCCACGATCCGCAGCAACTCCTCGGCGGTGTAGTCGCCAAAGGTGATGGTGCGTGAGAAACGGGACGCCACACCGGGATTGGAGGCCAGGAAGCGCTCCATCTCGGCGGTGTAGCCGGCGACGATCACCACCACCGCGTCCCGGTGGTCCTCCATCAGCTTCACCAGCGTGTCGATCGCCTCGCGCCCGAAGTCCCGGCCGGAATCCTCCGGGGCCAGCGCGTACGCCTCGTCGATGAACAGCACACCGCCGCGGGCGCGTTCGAACGCCTCCTGGGTGCGGATCGCCGTCGACCCGATGTGCTCGCCCACCAGGTCCACGCGGGCCACCTCGATCAGATGGCCGCGCTCCAGCACCCCGAGCGAGGCCAGGATCTCCCCGTACAGCCGTGCCACCGTCGTCTTGCCGGTGCCGGGGGAGCCGGTGAAGACCAGATGGCGGCGCAGGGACGGCGCCTTGAGCCCCGCCTCCTGGCGGCGGCGGCC
This sequence comes from Actinacidiphila alni, assembly GCF_900112845.1. Taxonomy (GTDB): domain Bacteria; phylum Actinomycetota; class Actinomycetes; order Streptomycetales; family Streptomycetaceae; genus Actinacidiphila; species Actinacidiphila alni. The sequence goes on along the minus strand of NZ_FONG01000019.1, from coordinate 86,468 downwards.
GACCGCGATCAGGTCGATCAGGGTGCGCACCTCGCGCTTGACGCTGTCCAGGCCGACCAGCGCGTCGAGGTCGCCGAGCACCTCGTCGCTGTCCCGGGCGGCCCGCTCCACGATCCCGGAGCCCTCGGGCGTCGCGGGACGCTGCTCCGGCACACCGCCGAGCAGCCCGTACGACTGGGTCGCCGGCGCCTGCTGCACCGCTGCCGCGGGGCCCGAGGGCACCGGCACCGGATCGGCCGCGGTCGCCGCCCGGTCGCTGGTGCAGTCCTCGGTGACCGGGCCCGGCTCGGCGAATTCGTAACCGCCGCGCGCGCAGCGCTCGGTGCGACAGCGGGTCAGCGTGGACCGGCAGCCGTCGATGATGTGGAAGCCGTAGCCCCGGCTGCCGGTGACCCGCACCGCGGTGAAGGTGCCGCGGCCCTCGGCCGACACGTAGATGCCGGACTCGGCCGCGTTGGTGACGGTGCAGCGTTCCAGGGCGGGATCGGCGCCCTTGGTGACGATCACCCCGGTCGCGGTGTCGTCCACGGTGACCTGGGCGAGGGTGCCGCCGCTGCCGTGGTCACGGAACCAGGCGCCGGTGGCGGCCTCCCGGATCCGGCAGTCGTCGAGCTGGACATTGGCGCCGTCGCTCACCGACACGGCGGTGTTGCGGATCTGGGTGAAGTCGGTGTCCACGACGTCCGCGCGGGAACCGCGGTCCAGGACGAACAGCGCGTCCGGCACGTCGTGCACCCGGCACGCGTCCAGTATGGCGACGGCGCCGTCGCTCACCCAGACCGCCGGGTAGTCGCCCGTACTGTCGTGGATCTCGCACTGGTTGGCGTCCGCGCGGGTGCCCGGGTCCCACACCGACAGGCCGTTGCGGCCGAAGCGGCGGATCTGGCAGCGGGTCAGCGTCAGGACGGACCGGGCCCGCAGATCGACCGCGTTCTCCGGGATGTCGTGGATGTCGCAGTCCGACATCGCCAGCACGCCGTCGGTGTCCAGCGAGACGCCGTCGCCGGTGGTCCGGTGCACCTGGCAGTCGGTGAAGTGCGCCGAGGCGCGCGCCGAGACCTGGGCGCCGGTGCCGCGGATCTCGTACACCTCGCAGCTCACCGCCTCCAGCACACTGCCCTCGCCGGTCACCGACAGGCCCGAGCCGGCGGCGTGGTGCACCCGGCAGCGCTCCAGCCGCGGCGTCGCGGCGCCGCGCACCGCGATCCCGCTCTGGCCCGCGGCGACCACCTCGCACTCCTCGAACAGGCCGCCTGCCGCGTCCAGCACACTGATGCCGAGCCCGCCGGGATTGTCCACCACCAGGCCGCGCACCGTGGGCCGGGCGCCGTCGCGGACCTCGAGGCCGACCGCGGAACGGGTGTTGATCCGCACCCCGGTCAGCTCCGGCGCGCACGCCTCCACCAGCAGCGCGGCGGCCGAGATGTCCTGGCCCTCGACGAGCAGGTCCTGCACGGTCGCGGCGGCCCGTACCGTCAGCGCCACACCCGAGGCCGGGGCGATCCGCACTGTCCCGGCGCCGTCGGCGCAGCGCAGCGTCACCGCGCGGTCCAGCACCAGATTCTCCCGGTACGTGCCGGGGCTCACCGAAAGGATGTCGCCGTCACCCGCCGCTTCGACCGCGGCGGCCAGCGACTCGTACTCGCCCGTGCGGCGGCGCCACCGCGAGCTGTTCGGATTGGTCACCTGGACCACGCCATGTGCCATCGGGCTGCTGTGCCCCCACCTCTTGCATCTGCTGACCGGGGATCAACCGTAGCGTGCGCGGAAGGCACCTGTTGACGAACACCGGTCCGGCCGTGCCCCGCTCCGGCTCCCGCCCCCGCTCGCGGCCCGGTCCGGGCCCCCGCTCCCGGGCACGGTCCGCGCCGGCTCAGCCGCCCGCTCCGGCGCGGCCCCAGTCCTGGCCGACCCGGGCCCAGTCCTTCTCCCAGCCCGCCAGTCTGCGGCGCATCAGCCGCCACATCAGCAACTGCCGGGTGAGGAAGACGAATCCGGCGGACGCCGAGCCCGCGGTCGTACCGGCGAGCACCGCGTGCGTCGTCGCGGTGGCCGCGTCCAGCGGCGGCGGGACCAGCTCACCTGCCCGGTCGGCCCACAGCCATATCCGGCCGTCGCGCCACACCTCGATGTCGGGCGAGACCGGCGCGGTGTACACGGACTTGTGGTCCCGGGAGGTCCAGCGGAGCAGATCGCCGCGGCGCGGATCGGCCGTACCGACCTTGTCGGCGACCTTGACGCCGCCCTCCGGCGGGTCGAGCACCTCGGCCCGGACCAGCTTGCGCTGCGCGTTCTCGGTGCGCACCACCCGCTGCAGCGCCCGGTCCACCGAATGCCCCGCCCACCAGCCCAGCAGCGGTGTCGCGCACAGCAGCACCGCGGTGAACAGGCCGAGCCACGCCTCGACCAGGTCGCTGCGGCGGCGCAGCGGATTGCGCCGCCACCGCCATCCGTACCTGCCGAGCCGCTCGGCCCGGCCGTGGCGATCGCGCCGGCGCCCCGGACGCTCCGCACGGCTGCCGCGACCCGGCGGACGACTCCGACGGCCCATGGACGCCACCCCCTTCACACCCGTTCAACCACCGCAAACGGCGCGACTCGTGCGGGTGGGTCCGCGGGCGTCGCGGGAGCACACGCCGACGCGCTACTCCACGATGGTCAACGGGTCGCCGACCCGCAGGGTTCCGGGATGCTCGGGGATCAGATTCTGGCCGAAGACCAGGCTGGAACCGATCTTTCGGTACTTGCCGAGGGTGTGCAGCGGCTCCTTGCCGCGCCCGGCGGTGCCCTGGTCGGTGGTGGTGATCACGCAGCGCCCGCAGGGCTTGGGTACCCGGAAGGTCACCTCGCCGATCCGCACCCGCCGCCAGTCGTCCTCGGCCCACGGCCGCGTGCCGTCCACCACCGCGTTCGGCCTGAAGCGGTTCATCGGCAGCGGGCCCTCGTCGGCCCGTTCGCCGCCCGCGATCAGTGAGTTGAGCGCCGCGAGCGACGCGCTCGTGGTGACCAGCAGCGGATAGCCGTCGGCCAGGCTGACCATGTCGCCGGGCTCGGCGAAGTCGGGGTCGACCGGCCGCCGCACCGCCGGGTCGTCCAGGTGCATCAGCCGTACGGGACCGCCCAGATATCCGCTGAACCAGTCGTCGGCGGCCCGCCCCACGGGCAGCACCTCGATCTTGTGGGCGAACAGCCGGACCGTCTCCAGCGCCGCGGGCGCGGGCACCGCGACCTCCAGCGGCGGCAGCCCGGGACCGGTCAGCCGCAGGCCGCCGCCCGGGGCGGGCACGGCGGACAGCAGCGCGAGCCGCGGCTGCTCGCGCTGGGTCACGGCCTTCATCTTCTCGGCGTCGACCAGCATCCAGCGGCGGTCGGCGGTGAGCCCCCACGGCTCCACGACCGCTTCCCGCAGCGCGACGGCGCGCAGCGACTTGACCGGATAGATGTGCAGCGCGCTCAGGACGGGCGTGGTCATGCCACCATCCTGCCAGCACCGCGGACCCGGTGATCAGCCCTGGTAGTAGCCGCCCCCGGGCTGCTGTGAAGGCGGCACGCCCAGGCCGAGGTTGCGCCGCGGATACTGCTCCTCCGGGTGCCCGCCGGGCACCTGCCGGGGCGGTACGGGACGCGGCGGCACCGGCCGCGCGGCCTCGTAGCCCGACGGCGAGGGCTGCGGCGGCTGCGGGTAACCGGCGCCGTTGCTGTAACCGTTGCCGGAGCCGTTGAAGCCGCCGCCGGCGCCGTTCATGCCGTTCATGCCGGGCGCGCCGTTGAAGCCGTTCCCCGGGAAGCCGCCGCCGCGCGGGGCGGACGCCTGCTGGGGGATGTACGGCGTGGGCGGCTGCTGGTAACCGCCGGGCGCCTGGTAGCCGTTCTGCGCGGCCGGCTGCGGCTGGGTGTACTGCGGCGAGGGGGCCGAAGGCCCGGAGGGCAGTGCGGGAAGCGCGGGCAGCGCGGGGAGGTTGCTGCCGGCGTAACCGCCGTATCCGGCGCCGCTCTCGTACGGGGTGTAGGGAGACGGCACGCGGATGGGGGCGATCTGCGGTGTGCCCCGCTCGGCCACGAGGCTGTCGTAGATCGGGGTGTCCGGGAAGGACGATGACGAGGGGTAGTAGCCGCTGTAGCCGCCACCATAAGAACCGCGGGGGGAGCTCATGGGGCATAAGTTAAGCCCACGATGTGGTCGTTGGGGAGACCGATTTTCGGGTTGTTTGCGGTGCGTGGAGTGACCCCGCGTCCCCAATCTGAGCGAATCCGGGGAAAACGGTCAGCGTCTCATGATGTGATCAGGTAAAAGCCGTGCGTCCGTGGTGTTACCGGGCGTCACGGCAGCCGCGTGAGGGGGATCCGATGACGCTGCGCAAGGGTGAGAACGTTCCGCTGCCCACAGCGGTCCTGCGGGTGGAGTTCAGCAGGCGTGCCGGTGCGGACATCCCGCGCGCCGACGTCTGCGCGCTGCTCGTCGCGGACGGGGCCGCGCGCGGCCCCGACGACCTGGTGCACGCCGCCGCGCCCGCCCACCCGTCAGGAGCGGTGCGCTACGAGGGCGGCGACGCCACGGCCGCGCAGGGCACGGCCACTGACACTCTTTCGGTGGACCTGACGTCCGTCGAACCCGCCGTCACCGTCGTGCTGATCGTCGCCCGCGCCGAGGGCGGCACCTTCGGCCGGATCCCCGGACTGCGGCTGCGGGTCGGCAACGGGGGAGTTGAGGCCGCGCTCTTCGACTGCGAGGGCGCGACGGCCGAGACGGCGTACGTCCTCGGCGAGTACTACCGGCGCGGCGGTGGCTGGAAATTCCGCGCGGTCGGCCAGGGGTACGACACCGGGCTCGCCGGGCTCGGCGCCGCGTACGGGCTGCGCCCGGACCAACTGCCGGACCGGATACCGGAATCGGCGCCCGGCAACCGGACGCTTGCGGCACCGGCACCGGCGTCCGTGGCCCCGTCGGCACCGGCTCCTGCACCCGCACCCGTGGTCCCGCCGGCACCGGCACCCGTCCGGCTGTCCAAGGTCACGCTCACCAAGGACGCGCCCGCCGTCTCCCTCACCAAACAGGGCGGCACGACCGGCGCGCTGCGGGTCAATCTGAGCTGGCAGGTCGACACCTCGCGCACCGGAAGCAGCTACCGCAAGGGCGGCGGAGTCGACCTCGACCTGTGCGCGCTGTTCGAACTGTCCGACGGCAGCAAGGGCGTGGTGCAGGCGCTCGGCGACGCCTTCGGCTCCTTCCACCAGCCGCCCTTCATCCTGCTCGACGGCGACGACCGCACCGGCGCCACCGCGACCGGCGAGAATCTCACCGTCAATCTGGACCACACCGCGCACTTCCGGCGGATCCTGATCTTCGTCACGATCTACGAGGGCGCCCGCAGCTTCGCCGGGCTGCACGCCACCGTCACCCTCCAGCCGCAGCACGGCGCACCCGTCGACTTCGTCCTCGACGAATGCACCGTGCAGTCCAACGTCTGCGCCCTCGCACTGGTGACCCGGGACGGCAGCGACCTCGTCGTCCGGCGCGAGGCCCGCTATCTGGTGCCCCGGCGGGGGGTCAGCCCGCAGCGCACCGTCGACTACGCCTACGGCTGGGGGCTGAACTGGACCCCGGGCCGCAAATGACGGCGCGCCTCCACCGCCTCCGTCTCCGTCACAGCGAGGCGTCGGGCCGCGCGTAGGTGCGGCCCTTCCAGGCCGCGCCCCGCCCGCGGTAGTGCTCGACCGCCGAGTCCACCGTCATCAGCAGATACAGCGCGGCCGTGTACGGCAGCGTCGGCGCCAGCCACCACCGCTGGCCGTAGTAGCGCAGCATCGGCAGATAGCTGGCCGTCATCACCGCCCACGCGGCGAACCCCAGCGCGCACAGCGGCCAGGCCCCGGCGACCGCCCCGCCGACCGCCGCGACCGGCGGCACCAGATAGATCAGCGCGAGGCCGAGCACCGTGCCGAGCAGCACCGCGGGATTGTGCCGCAGCTGGGCGTACGCGCTGCGCGAGACCATCCGCCACAGCTCGCCGAGGTCCGGGTAGGGCCGCACGCTGTCCACCCGCTCCGCCAGGCCCAGCCAGATCCGCCCGCCCGACCGCTTCACCGCGCGGGCCAGCGCCACATCGTCGATCACCGACTGCCGGATCGAGTCCGGCACCCCGGCGGCGGCCACCGCGGACGCCCGGATCAGCACACAGCCGCCGGCCGCCGCGGCCGTACGGGAGCCGGCCCTGTTGATCCAGCGGAAGGGGTAGAGCTGGGCGAAGAAGTACACGAACGCCGGGACGATCAGCCGCTCCCAGCCGGTCTCCACGCGCAGCCGCGCCATCAGCGACACCATGTCGAGGTCGGCCGAGACCGCGGCGGCGGTCAGCTCACGCAGGCTGTCCGGCTCGTGCGCGATGTCGGCGTCGGTCAGCAGCAGGAATTCCGCGCCCGTCCGTTCACCGGCCAGCGCGATGCCGTGCCGCACCGCCCACAGCTTGCCCGTCCAGCCGGCCGGCGGCTCGCCGGGGGAAGTGACCGTCAGCGCCAGGCCGCCGTGCCGCTCGGCCAGTGCACGGGCCAGGTCGCCGGTGCCGTCGGTGCTGCCGTCGTCCACGAGGAAGACCTCCGCGTGCCCGGGGTAGTCCTGGGCCAGCAGTGACGGCAGGCTCGTCCCGAGCACACCCGCCTCGTCCCGCGCGGGCACCACGACGGCCACCGAGGGCCACCGTTCCAGTGGCGCCCTGGCCGGCAGCCGTACGTCGGTCCGCCAGAAACCGCCCTGCCCGGCCACCAGCCACACCCAGGCCAGCAACGACACCCCTGCGATCACCATCAACACCGTCACGACCCGCAGTCTGCCGCACCGGCGCCGCGCCGCAGGGCGCGCCCCGCCCCCGTCCTGCGCCGCGCCTTGTCACCGCTGCGCGGACGCCCCGCCCGCCGCGTGCCCGGCACGGCGGTGCCGCCGCCACTGGCTACAGTGGCGGAGTGAAGATCGCACTGGTGGACTCCGGGATCGGACTGCTCGCCGCCGCGGCGGCGGTGCGGCGGCTGCGGCCGGACGCGGACCTGGTGCTGTCGTCCGACCCGGACGGGATGCCGTGGGGGCCGCGCTCCGCGGACGACGTGACCGGCCGGGCCCTGGACTGCGCGCGCGCCGCCGCCGAGCACCGGCCGGACGCGCTGATCGTCGCCTGCAACACCGCGACCGTGCACGCGCTGCCCGCGCTGCGCGCTGCCTTCGAACCCGGCCTTCCCGTCGTCGGGACCGTGCCCGCGATCAAGCCCGCGGCGGCGGACGGCGGCGAGGTGGCGATCTGGGCCACGCCCGCCACGACCGGCAGCGCCTACCAGCGCGGACTGATCGCCGAATTCGGCAACGGCGCCCGGGTCACCGAAGTGCCCTGCCCCGGTCTCGCGGACGCGGTGCAGAGCGGCGACACCGCCGCCGTGGCCGCCGCCGTCGAGGCCGCCGCCGCGCTGACCCCGCCGGGGGTACGGGCGGTCGTGCTCGGCTGCACCCACTACGAACTGGTCGCCGACCGGATCGCCGCGGCCGTGCCCGGCGCCGGTCTGCACGGCTCCGCCGACGCCGTCGCTGCCCAGGCGCTGCGGCGGATCGGGCCCGCGGGGCCGGGCGCAGGCAGCGGCCGGATCGAGGTGCTGCTCAACGGACGCCCTGCCGCGCTCCCCGCGCAGGCGCTCGCGTACGCCGAGGGCGCCTCATTGGTGACACCCGCCACGGCCTGAGCGCGTAGGGCTGCCTTCCGATGGGTATGGAAGTACCCTTCACGACATGACGCACCCTCCCCGCCCGGAGAGCGGCGCGCCCCAGGTCTGGACGGGGCGGGCCCGTAACCGCATGCAGTGGGTGCTCGCCGCCGGCGGCGCGGCGTGCCTCGCGCTCGGCATCGACCTGGCCGTGGACGGCCCGGACGTGGACGGTCTGGCGCCGCTGGTGATGTCCGTCGTGGGCTGTGTGGCCGTCGGCCTGCTGGTGCTCTTCGGCACCGTCGCCTTCACCCATGTCCGGGTCCGAGTCGACCACGACGCGGTGGACGTGCGCTGCGGCCACATCGGTGTGCCGCGCCGCCGCATCCCGCTGGAACAGGTCAGCGGCGCGCAGCTCGCGCCCCTGGTCAGCCCCCGCAATTGGGGCGGCTGGGGCTACCGCTGGCGGCCGGAGAAGGGCACCGCGGTCGTCGTCCGGCGCGGCCAGGGCCTGGTCATCGACCTGGGCGCCGGGCGCCGCTTCACCGTCACCGTGGACGACGCCCAGGGCGCCGTGGACACCATCCGCGACCTGCTGACCCTCCGCACCACGACCAGCCGCCCCACCTCCGGCACCTGACGGCAGGGCCTGGTCCGCCCCGCCCGAGCCGTACGGCTCGTGACCTCGCCCCCGCCTCGTACATCCGGCGCCGAAACCGCCTCGCCCGAGCCGAAGCGTCACGATCCGCCTGCCTGAGCCGTACGCCCGGGATCCGGGAGCCTGTTCCCGACCGTACGCCTTGCGCCGGATCCGCCTCGCCCGAGCCGTAGCGGAACGATCCGCGTCACCTGATCCGTACCTCCGGGGCACGGGCCGGCGCCCGCCTCGTACGGCCGCCGGTCGAGCCGCGGCGGCCCTTCGGGTGATGCCGCGCCCCGTTCAGAGCAGTGGGCCGTCACCGTTCCGTTCGGCGGACGCGGGGGGCACCCGTATTGGTGTCGCCGGCGGCGGCGTCGCGGGGCTCGTCCGTCAGGGGGCGGGCCGTGGCGAGGCCGGCCAGATAGCCGGCGCCCGCGGTGACCACGGCGTAGCTGAGTACGTGGTCGACGCTGGCCAGGAGGGCGAGGCCGGTCAGGGCGGCGCCGGCGGTCAGCACCACGGGTGTCGGGCGCGGCGAGCGCCACAGGGCGTACAGGAGCCAGCCGTAGGCGACGGCCAGCAGCGCCGCGCCAGGCACGCCCTGCTCGGCGGCCAGCTGGAGGGGCGCGGACTGCGGGGACTCGGCGGCCTGCGCGTCGGCGGGCTGGAGCGGGCTCTCGTCGGTGAAGCGCTCGGGCCCGACCCCGCGCAGCGGATTGCGCTCGGCCAGGTCGACCGCCTCGTGCCACAGCTCGACCCGCGGCTGGGTGAGCTGACCGGTCAGCGACTCCGAGAGCCCCGACGGCAGCGCGTCCACCGCGACCGCGTAGCTGCCGCCGACCGCGAGCAGCGCGGCCAGCGCGAGCCCGCACAGACCGAGCAGCCGCTGCCGCATCCGCGCCGCTGCCAGCGAGCACAGCGTGACGGCGACACCCGCCGCGAAGCCCGCCGCGGAACCGAGTGCGAGCGCGGTGACCGCCGCGCCGAGACCGACCAGCCGCAACGCCACCTGCCACCCCCGGCCGCGGGCCGCCCACGCGGCGCAGCAGGCAGCGCCGGCCGCGAGCACCAGCAGCGCGGCGTCGGCGTTCGGATAGCCGAGCGGCGGCGCGTCCGGATGCGCCGACAACCGGGTCGGCGGGACGAGCACCAGGGCGAGTACGGCCAGGGCCGCGGCGGCCGGGGCGAGCACCGGCAGCAGCGCGCCGAGGATCCGGCCCGCCGCGTAACCGGCGCTGACCGCGAGGATGGCGAGCAGCGTGCCCTCGGGCCGGGCCGAGCGCCCGGCGGCGGCGACCAGCGTCCAGATGCCGCAGCAGGCCAGGACGACGATGCCCACCGCGTCGGTAGTGCCGCTGTACGGACGCGGTTCGCGCCGTCGCGGGCTTCCGGCCGCCTCCGTCCGCGTGGCGCCAGGCGTCCCGCCGGCCGTCATGTCCATCCCCCGGTACCCCCTGCCACCCGGGCGTGACGGGGTACCGTCCGGCCCGCGTTCCCCGCGTGGGCGCTGCTGTCGGGCCACCGTAACGGGTGACGCGGCACGCTGTGGATACGTCGTGCAGGAACCTGGCACCACGTGGGAAACCTGGTGCTGGTGTGGCGTTCACCATGCTTCTCGTAGGCTTCGGCGCATGGCGATTCCCGAATTCATCCGTGAGATCCGCGAGAAGGCGGGCAACACCCTGCTCTTCCTGCCGGGCGTGGTGACCGTCGTCTTCGACGACCGCGGCCGCATCCTGCTCAACCGCCGCGCGGACACCGGGAAGTGGGCGCTCATCAGCGGCATCCCGGACCCGGGCGAGCAGCCGGCCGAGGCCGCGGTCCGGGAGATCGAGGAGGAGACCGGTGTGCACGCCGTCGTCGAGCGCGTGCTGAGCGTCTTCACCAACGAACCGGTGACGTATCCCAACGGCGACCGCGCGCAGTACATCGACATCGTGCTGCGCTGCCGCGCGGTCGGCGGCGAGGCCCGGGTGAACGACGACGAGTCGCTGGACGTCGGCTGGTTCGCGCTCGACGAACTGCCCCCGCTCGGCCCGATCGCGCGCGGCCGGATCGAACTGGCGCTGCGGGACGACCCGACCTGGTTCGCGCCCGCCGCCCCGGCAGGACCCGCGCACCGCGGATACGCCGCGCCGTAACCGGTCCTCCCGGACGCGCGGTCCCGGCCGGTCGCAGGGCCGGTACGGACCGGTCGGCCGGGGCGTACCCGCCCGGAGAAACGGGCGAGGCCCGGATGCGGAGCCGCCCCGTGCCGGTTCCGAACCCGGGCCTCGCCCAGGGAGGCACCGCCCGTGTCCCGACCGTCGGCCGTCGGAAACGGTGGCGTGTGCCATCGAGCCGACCTTCACGCCACACCCCCGTTGGGTGGCGGAAGACCGCCAAGCTCGTTTGCCTTCGTCGCACTGATCGACTACTCATCGATTACTCAACCGAAGGGCTTGGCTCAAGCATTGGGCACGGCGGCCTCAACTCGTCCTCAACTGGTCCTCATTGGAGCCCGCGATCTATGATGCAGTTTCCGATCACAACGCCGGGCGAACCCGGTAAGGGGGACGGAGTGAGGTTTCGGGTCCTCGGCGCGCTTGAGGCCTGGTCCGGTCAGACCCGCATATCCTTCGGCGGCCCACGGGAACAGCGTGTCCTCGCGCTGCTGCTCCTGGAGGCCAACAGGACCGTATCGCTCAGCCACCTCATTGACGCCCTCTGGGACGAGAAACCTCCCGCCACCGCGGGCAAGCAGATCCGCAACGCGGTGTCGCGGCTGCGGTCCGCGCTGGCCGCCGGCCCCGGCGAGACCGGGCACATCGCGGCCGTCGGCGACACCGGGTACCGGATGACGGTGGGCGACGGCGCCCTGGACGCCGTGGAGTTCGACCGTCAGGTGGTCTCCGCCGAGTCGGCGCGGGTCGCGGGCGACCTCGCCGAATGCGCCGAACTCCTCGGCCACGCACTGGACCTGTGGCGCGGTCCGGCGCTCGCCGGGCTCTCCGGCCGGGTGATCGAGGCCAGGGCCGCCGCCTGGAACGAACGGCGCCTGGCGGTCCAGGAGACCTGGACCGACCACCAGTTGGCGCTCGGCCGGCACACCGAGGTGGTCGCCCCGCTGTCCGCGATCGTGGCCGAACACCCCCTGCGCGAGAAGCCGGTCAGCCAGCTGATGCTGGCGCTGCACCGCGGCGGCCGGCAGAGCGAGGCGCTCGCCGTCTTCCACGGACTGCGCACCCGGCTCGCCGACGACATGGGCCTGGACGTACCGCCCGCGCTCGACCAGTTGCACCAGCGGATTCTCGCCAATGATCCGGCCGTCGCCGCGCCCGAGAAGCAGCGCGCCACCGAGACCGGTACGACCGCCGCCCCGGTCCGCGTACCGCGCCAGCTCCCCGCCGCTTCCAGGCACTTCACCGGCCGCCGCAGACAGCTCAAGCTGCTCGACGAACTCCTCGACCACGCCGTGCAGTTCGGCGGCACAGCGGTCATCTCGGCCATCGACGGCACCGCGGGCATCGGCAAGACGACGCTCGCCATCCACTGGGCGCAGCGCAACGCCGAGCGCTTCCCCGACGGCCAACTCCACGTGAATCTGCGCGGCTTCGCGCCCGGCTCCCGGCCGGTCGCGCCGGTCGAGGCGATCCGCGGCTTCCTCGACGCGCTCGGTGTGCCCGCCGAGAGCGTGCCCGAGGAACTGGACGCCCGCGCCGCGCTCTACCGCACCCTGCTGGCCGGCCGCCGGGTGCTCGTCGTCCTGGACAACGCGCGCGACACCGACCAGGTGCGCCCGCTGCTGCCCGGCAGCACGTCCTGCGCGGTGGTCATCACCAGCCGCAATCAGCTCACCGGCCTGATCGCCGCCGAGGGCGCCACCCCCGTCACGCTCGACCTGCTCAGCCCGGCCGAGTCCCTGGACCTGCTGGCGCGCCGGCTCGGCCCGGAGCGCACCGCGGCGGAACCGGGCGCGGCGGCCGAACTGGTCGAGCTGTGCGCCCGGTTGCCGCTCGCGCTGAGCATCGCCGCCGCCCGCGCCCTCGTCTCGCCCCGGCTGTCGCTGGCCGACCTGGTCACCGCGCTGCGTGACGTACGGCACCGGCTCGACACCCTCGACATCGGTGACGCCTCCACCGACCTGCGCGCGGTCTTCTCCTGGTCGTACGGACACCTGGCGGAGTCCACCGCGCGGATGTTCCGGCTGCTGTCGGTGCACCCGGGCCCGGACATCACGGTGCCCGCCGCCGCGAGCCTGACCGGGGTGCCGGCCGCCGAGGCGCGCCGCGCGCTGTACGACCTGACCCGGGCGCATCTGGTGATGGAGCACATACCCGGCCGCTTCACCTTCCACGACCTTCTACGCGCGTACGCCGGCGAGTTGTCCGGTACGTACGACAGCGAACAGGAGCGCCGCACCGCCCTGTCGCGGGTGCTCGACCACTATCTGCACACCGCGCACGCGGCGGCCCGGCTGCTGAGCCCGGTGCCGATCCCGCTGACGCTCGGCGACCCCGACCCGGGCGCCGTGCCCGAGACGGTCACCGACCGGCGGCAGGCGGCGGAGTGGATGGACGCCGAGGAGCAGGTGCTCATGGCGACCGTCACCCAGGCCGACGTCAACGGCTTCGACGTCCACTCCGACCGGCTCGGCTGGATCCTGATGGGCGTCTCCGACCGCCGCGACCCCAACCCGGCCGCGCCGCCCGACCCCTGGGGCCCGCGGCGCAGCGGGGTGCACCGTGGCCTGGGCACCAGCTACGCGTGGCTGGTCGCCTACCCGGCCGCGATCACCCACCTCGAACACTGCGCCGGCGTCTACCGCGACCTGGACGACAGCACCGGCGTCGCGCACACCTACTTCGGCCTCAGCTCGGTGCTCGAACACCGCGGCCGCTATCAGGAGGCGCTCGAATACGCCGAGCAGGCCGCGGAGTTGTTCGACACCGTCGGCCACCAGCACGGCGAGGCGCGGGCCCGCAACGCGGCGGGCTGGCTACTGGGCAGACTCGGCGACTTCCCGGCCGCCCTGACGCAGTGCCGGCGCGGGCTCGACCTCTACCGGGAGCTGGGGGACCGGCTGATGCAGGCGGTCTGTCTGGACAATCTCGGCTACGCGCACAAGGGACTCGGAAACTACGCGGAAGCGGTCGACGTCTTCGAGCGCTCGCTGGAACTCACCCGTGAACTGGGCGACACGGCCGAGCAGGTGGTGACCCTCGGCCTCCTCGGCGACACCCAGCACGCCGCCGGGGACAAGGCCGCCGCGGCACGGACGCGGCGCACCGCGCTGACCATCCTCGACGGGCTCGACCCCCGCGAGGCCGCGGTGCTGCGTGAGGTGACGCACCTCTGACCGGGGCCGGTTGACGGACCGGCCCGGCGTCTGTCACGGTTTTCCCAGGGGTCCGGTGTATCCCCGAGCACCTCCGAAGCTCCCCAGGAACACTCCAGGAACCCCTCTTTTCGCGGCCTCCGCGCGGGAATCCCCCGCGACCGGGGGCTTTTCGCTGTCCGCGCCCCCTGCGCCCGGCGGCCCCTGTGATACACGCCTCACCGCCCGGCGGCGATGTCACATCCGTTCTCGTACGGCTCCTCTTGAGGTCGTGGAGCTGATCGTCGTCGCCTCGAACCACACATGCGACCGTGAGCGCTGGCACGCCCACGGCAAGGAGGAATTGTGACCAAGTTGCGGGGAAACCCGTGGGCGATCCTGACGGTGCTGTCCATCGGGTTCTTCATGACACTCCTCGACCTGACGATCGTCAACATCGCCATTCCGGACATGGTGGAGCACCTCGACGCGTCACTCGACCAGATCCTGTGGATCACGAACGCCTACACCCTGGCACTCGCCGTCCTGCTGATCACCGCCGGCCGCATGGGCGACCTGACCGGCAAGAAGAACCTCTTCGTCTACGGCGTCGCCCTGTTCACCCTGGCGAGCCTGGCCTGCGGCCTGGCGCAGGACCCGTCGCAGCTGATCACCTTCCGGGCGATCCAGGGCGTCGGCGCCGCGATGCTGCTGCCGCAGACCCTCTCCCTGATCATCGACGTCTTCCCGCACGAGAAGCGCGGTGTCGCGCTCGGCATCTGGGGCATCGTGGCCGGTGTGTCCGGCGCCGCGGGCCCGGCCGTCGGCGGTGTGCTGGTCACCAAGATCGACTGGCGCTGGATCTTCTTCGTCAACATCCCGCTCGGTGTCCTGGCCGTGGTCGGCGCGCTGCTGTTCATCCCCAACGCGGACCGCTCGGTCAAGCACCGCTTCGACATCCCCGGCGTCATCCTGTCGTCGGTCGCGCTGTTCCTGCTCTCCTTCGCGCTGATCGAGGGTCAGAAGTACGACTGGAACGGCTGGATCTGGACGTCCATCGCCGCGTCCGCGGTGGTGTTCGCGGTCTTCCTCGGCTACCAGCGCGGTCAGCAGGACAACGAACCGCTGGTGCCGTTCTCGCTGTTCAAGGACCGCAATTTCACCATCATGAACTTCGTCGGCATCGCCATCTCCTTCGGCATCGTCGGCCTCTTCCTGCCGATCACCGTCTACCTCCAGTCGGTCCTCGGCTACAGCGCCATGAAGTCCGGCATCGTCCTGCTGCCGCTGTCGGTCGGCACCTTCGTGATGGCCGGACCCGCGGGTGTGCTGTCGGAGAAGCTCGGCGGCAAGTACATCCTGATGACCGGCCTGGTGCTGTACGGCGGCGGTCTGCTGTGGGTGATGTCCGTGGCCGACGTCGGCGAGAGCTGGACGGGCGTGGTGGCCCCGCTGTTCGTGATGGGCATGGGCGCGGGCTGCACCTTCACCCCGATGGCCACGGAAGTCATGCGCAATGTGCCGCCCAAGCTCACCGGCGCAGCGTCCGGCGTCAACAACGCGCTGCGGCAGGTCGGTTCGGTCCTGGCCGGTGCCGTGGTCGGCGCGGTGCTCCAGGGCCAGCTGGCCTCCTCCCTCAAGGACCAGGCGGCGCAGCGGGCCGGCGCCGTACCGGCCGACTACCGCGACGGCTTCGTGAAGAGCTTCGACAGCGCGGGCAAGCACCTCGAAGTGGCCGGGAACACCTCCGGCATGAAGCTGCCGTCCAGTGTCCCGGCCGATGTGGCGCACCGTATCCAGGACACGGGCGCCGCCGTCTTCGGCCACGGCTTCATCGACGCCATGCACCCGACGCTGCTGGTGTCGGTCGTGGTGATGTTCCTCGGCGCGGCGTCCTGCCTGCTGGTCAAGAAGCCCTCGGGCGCCTCGGCCAACCCGCACGGACTGCCGCTGAGCGCCGACGAGCTGGCGGCGGCCGAGGCCGCCGACGCCGCGCCGGCCAGGGGCTGAGCGCGACGTACCGCGACACATGAGCGGGCTCCGCTCCCGGCGCCACGGGGGAGCGGAGCCCGCTTCGTGCGGTGTCCCGGCCACCGGTCGGCGCCGCGCACGACAGGCCATGTCTGATGAAGGGACCGTGCCCGCCATGTCCGACGCCGGCCACGACGCGCCGCACGACCCCGCGTACGACACCGCCGTCAACGAGGCCCTGGAACGGCTCGGCCACGCGGGCTTCTTCCTCGGCACCGGCACCCAGCTGCGCGGTTTCGCCCTCCACGCCCCGATGGGCGCCGAGGCGCTCGCCGCCCTCGGGCACGGCGACCAGGTGCCCGACTGGGTCGAGTGGTACGCGGCGCACCGCGGGCTCGGCGCACCGCCCGACCTGTTCGCGCCGATCGACGCCGCCGACCCCTCCTCGTGGCGGGCGGCGCTCGGCGAGGCCCGGCGGCTCGCCGACTGGGCGACGCTCTTCCGGCGCGAGATCGACGCCGTGGGCTGGCAGGCCGCCCTCGCCACCTGGTGGCCGCGGCTGACCCCCGGCATGTTCGCGGGCCTGACCCACGGGGTGATCCGTACCGCGCACGCCGTCCGCGGCATCACCGCGGTCCCCGCGCCCAGCACCGCCCAACTCCACGAACTGGCCAACGGACTGGCCTTCTGGGCCGCGCTGTACCAGCCCGCGAACGGCGCGGCGGCGCGCGGCGCGAAGGCCGTCGGGGCGGTGCGTACGCTCGGCAGGCAGCGCGGATCGACGCTGTTCGCGGCGGCCGACGCCCTGCTGGAGACATCCGTGGACGCGGCCCTCATGGAACTGACCGCCACCGGCGCCGCCCGCTACACGCTCGTGCGGCCGGGCGGCAATCCGGTGCCCGCCATCCACGCCGTCACCGCGCCCGCGGCCGTCCGCATGACACTGCCGCACCTGCCGCCGCACCTCGCGCTGCCCTCCTACGAGGCGGTCCGCGACGTGTCGGGGACGCTGCTGAACATCTTCACCGGACGCGGCGCGCCCGACCCCGGAGCGCTGACCGTCGACGCCCACGACCCGGCGGTGCGCCGCCGCATCGTGGAGTCGGCGGTCGACCTGCGCGACGAACACGCCATCAAGATCGCCGAGGCGGCGCTGCGCGAGTACGCCGACGCCGACCACGACGACCCGCGCTGCTTCGCCGCGGCGCGGCACGCCGTACGCCTGCTCGGCGGGTAGCGGGAGCGCCCTCCCAATGGTTGGTCAACCCTCGTCTGGCCAGCGGACTTTGTCAGTGCTTGGCGGTAAAATCGAGAGTGTTCGAAAGGGTCGGACGACGCCTCAGGAGGATGCCGATGGCTGTTGCCGCACTGCCCCTACTGTCCCTGCCGAAGAAGCCGCTCCCGGCCGGCCGGCCGCGCGAGTGGTATGTCGCGCACAACCGCCGGCTCAAGACGATGCGCCTGGTCATCGCCCTGCTCGATTCGGGTGTCTACGAGCCGTCGCAGGCCGGCGACCGCCGGATCCGTGACACGGCCGACCGCATCGGAGTCCACCCGCCGTCCGACATCACCTGCCGGATGGTCCGCGCCCTGATCGGCTACGGCCGCTGACCCGTCCGCCGTCCGCACGCCCGGCCCCCGCCGATCCGTCGGCGGGGGCCGTCGGCCGTACGGGGCCGCCGGGACGGCGGGGCCCGGTCACAACTTGCGGAAGGTGTACGCCTCTTCGGCCGCCGCGGCGACCGCGTCCAGATCGGCGCCGGTCGAGGCCGTGACGACGGCGGCCACCGCGCCCTCCAGGAAGGGCGCGTCCAACAGGCGGCTGCCCGCGGGCAGTTCGTCGTCCGCGAGCAGCGCCTTGACGGTGAGGACGGCGCTGCCGAGGTCGGCGAGTACCGCCACCCCCGTGCCCTGGTCGACCGTGCGCGCCGCCGAGGCGATCAGGTCCGAGCTGGTGCCGAGGCCCCCGTCGGGACCGCCGCCCGCCGCGACCACCGGGACATCGGTGCCGCCGCCGGTCAGCCCCGCGGCGAGCGCGGCGACCGCCTCGGCGACCGAGGCGCTGTGCGAGACCAGCACGATGCCGACCATGGGGGCGGTCACGCCGCGCCCCCGCCCGTAGCACCCGCGGCCTCCGCCAGCGCGCCGATCAGCAGCGCCGCCGAGGTCGCGCCCGGGTCCTGGTGGCCGATGCTGCGCTCGCCCAGGTAGCTGGCCCGGCCCTTGCGGGCCCGCAGCGGTGTGGTGGCCTCGGCACCCTCCTCGGCGGCGGAGGCGGCCGAGGCCAGGACCTCGGCCGCCGACCCGCCCGCGTCGAGCGCGCCGGTCAGCGCGTCGAGCGCCGGGAGCAGCGCGTCCAGCATCGTCTTGTCGCCCGCCGCGGCGCCGCCGAGCTGCGCCACCCCGCCGACCCCCGCGCGCAGCGCGTCCCGCAGCCGGTCGGCGCCCACCGTCTCCGCCTCGCCCAGCTCCTTGCCCGCCTTGCGCAGCAGCGTGCCGTACAGCGGCCCGGACGCGCCGCCGACCGTACTGATCAGTGTGCGGCCGACCAGCACCAGCACTCCGCCCGGCGTCTCCGGCGGCTCCTGCTCGACGGCGGTGCGGGCCGCGATGAAGCCGCGCCGCATATTGCTGCCGTGGTCGGCGTCGCCGATGGGGGAGTCGAGTTCGGTGAGCCGGTCGGCCTCGCGGTCGAGCGCGGTGGTGGCGAGATCGAGCCAGCGGCGTACGAAGGTGGCGTCGATGCCGGAGCCGGGGGCGGGGGTGTCGTTCATGGGGCGGTACGGTCCTTTCCGCGGTGGGTGGTCGAAGGCCCGGGGGGCCGGCGGGATCACCGGCGTGGGATCACCGGGCGGGATCAGCAGCCCCAGCGCAGCGCCGGGGTGGAGACCGGCGCGTCCCACAGCCCGAGCAGCTCCTCGTCGACCTGGCAGATGGTCACCGAGCAGCCCGCCATGTCGAGCGAGGTCACGTAGTTGCCGACCAGGGTGCGGGCGACCGGCACCTTGCGTTCGGTGAGAGCGCGGTGCACCTCGGCGTTGAAGCCGTACAGCTCCAGCAGCGGTGTCGCGCCCATCCCGTTGACCAGCACGATGACCGGGCCGTCCGGCCGCAGGTCCTCCACGACCGCGTCCACGACCACATCGGCGATCTCGCCGGACGTCATCATCGCGCGCCGCTCACGGCCCGGCTCGCCGTGGATGCCGATGCCCAACTCCAGTTCCCCGGCGGGCAGATCGAAGGTCGGAGTGCCCTTGGCGGGTGTGGTGACCGCGCTGAGCGCCACCCCGAAGCTGCGCGAGGACTCGTTCACCCGGCGGGCCACGGCCGCCACCCGGTCCAGCGGCGCGCCCGCGTCGGCGGCGGCGCCCGCCAGCTTCTCCACGAACAGCGTCGCCCCGGTGCCGCGCCGGCCCGCGGTGTAGAGGCTGTCCACCACCGCCACGTCATCATTGACCAGCACCTTGGCCACTTGGACGCCCTCGTCCTCGGCAAGCTCCGCGGCCATGTCGAAATTGAGCACGTCGCCGGTGTAGTTCTTCACGACGAACAGCACGCCGGCCCCGCTGTCGACCGCGGCGGCGGCCCTGACCATCTGGTCCGGCACCGGCGAGGTGAACACCTCACCGGGACACGCGGCGTCCAGCATGCCGCGCCCGACGAATCCGCCGTGCAGCGGTTCGTGCCCCGACCCGCCGCCGGAGACCAGGCCCACCTTCCCCTCGTACGGCGCGCCCCGCCGTACGATCACCCGCCGCTCGACGTCCACGGTCAGCTCCGGATGCGCCGCGGCCATGCCGCGCAGCGCGTCCGCGACCACGGTCTCGGCGACGTTGATGAGCATCTTCATCAGTACCTCCTGAGAAGGTCGGGCTGGTACGCCTCCTGCCCAGTATTGCCGCAACCGCGCCGCGCAGCGCGTTCCGCTCAGGCGGCGAGCAGCGCGGTCACCGCGTCGACCACGACCTGGCGGCGGCGGGCCCGGGAGACATCGGCCACCAGCGGGTCGTACTCCGGGGTCGCGGTGATCCACAGCGAGGCCATGTGCATGATCAGCCCGAGCAGCTCGGGCGCGGTGAAGCGGGACGGCAGCTCTCCGGCCGCCTGGGCGCGGGCGATCGCGTCGGTCTTGGCCCGCAGGCTGGTCACGACGATCTCCAGCGGATCGCGGGAGCCGGGCCGTTCCAGGCGGTACCAGGTGACCAGCCGGGGGACCTCGGGACGGGCTTCGTAGCCGTCGAAGATACGGGCCGCGTAACCGGGCAGATCGGCGGTGTCGATCGGATTCTCACTCACCGAGCGCACGCAGATCTCGTTGAAGACGGCGTCGAACAGGCCGTCCTTGCTGCCGAAGTAGTGGTAGATCTGCGCCTTGTTGGACTGCGCCGCCGCCGCGATCCGGTCGACCCGGGCGCCCGCGATGCCATAGGCCGCGAATTCGTCCAGGGCCGCCGTCAGCAGTCTCTTCCGTGTCGCCTCCGCGTCGCGCGCCATGCCGCCACCTTAGTCAACTAACCGTCTAGTTGACAAGCGTCCCGCCGAGTGCTCCAATCGGAAGCGCGTAATCAACTAAACGGTTAGAAGACAGCAGTAAGGCAGGGTCCCGCTCATGTCGAAGGTCTTTCTCGTTACCGGCAGCGCACGCGGTCTCGGACGAGACATCACGGAGGCCGCGCTCGCGGCCGGACACCGGGTCGTCGCGGCGGCGCGCCGCCCCGAACAGCTCGGCGACCTGGCCGCCGCGCACGGCGACCGCATCCACCCGGTCGCCCTCGACGTCACCGACCGCGCCGCCGCCGAGGCCGCGGTCCGCGCCGCCGTGGACACCTACGGCCGCCTCGACGTCGTCGTCAACAACGCCGGATACGCCAATCTCGCCTCCGTCGAGGACATCACCGACGAGGACTTCAGGGCCCAGGTCGACACCAATCTCTTCGGCGTCGTGAACGTCACCAAGGCCGCGCTGCCCGTGCTGCGCGAGCAGGGCGCGGGCCACATCATCCAGATCTCCTCCATCGGCGGCCGGCTCGCCTCGGTCGGACTCTCGGCCTACCAGGCCGCCAAGTGGGCGGTCGGCGGCTTCTCCGAGGTGCTGGCCCAGGAGGTCGGCCCGCTCGGCATCAAGGTCAGCGTGCTGGAACCGGGCGGTATGACCACCGACTGGGCGGGCTCCTCGATGGCCGTCCCGCCGGTCAGCGAGCCCTACCGCGCCACCGTCGGCGTCCGCGCCGAGGCGATGCGCGGCGGCCCCGCCGCCGCGGGCGACCCGGCGAAGGTCGCCCGCGTCGTGCTCGACGTGGCCGCCATGGACGAGCCGCCGCTGCGCCTGATCCTCGGCAGCGACGCCTACCGCTACGCCGGTCTCGCCGCCGAGGCCCGCGCCGCCTCCGACGCCCGGTGGCGCGAGGTGAGCGTCTCCACCGACCGTGACGACGCGACCGCCGCGGAACTCGACCCGCTGGGCACGCACACCTCCTGACCTCCGACCTCTCATCCTGGCCTGCGGGATCAGGGCGCCGAGACCGGGATCCAGGGGGTGGCGCGGAAGGCGGCGCTCGGCGTCAGCGTCTCGCCGCGCACCGTCACCGCCGGCTCGGTCGCGACCTGCGCGCAGGCGGTGCGGGTCGCGGCGGTACGGCCGGGGGTGCGGGTGAGCGGGGTGGTCGGTGCGGTGCTCGGCGTGGCGGTCGGCGAGGCGCTGCCGTTCGCGCCGTCGGAATCGGAGGAGAACTCCGAGTCGGCGTCGGACGAGTATTCAGAGTCGGA
Organism: Actinacidiphila alni; assembly: GCF_900112845.1. Lineage (GTDB taxonomy): Bacteria > Actinomycetota > Actinomycetes > Streptomycetales > Streptomycetaceae > Actinacidiphila > Actinacidiphila alni. Next base: position 65,115 of record NZ_FONG01000019.1, on the reverse strand, counting down.
GTCCGACGAGTATCCCGAGTCCGTGCCGGAGTCCGAGCCTGACGGGACATCCGCGTCGGACGAGGTCCCCGTTCCGTCGGGCGCCGCTGTGTCGGCGGCCGTCTCACCGGCCGCGTCGTCCGGGCTCGGGGCGGCCGTGACCGTCAGGGGCAGATCCGCGGCGATCGCGGCGAACAGCCGGCGGCCGGAGGCGGAGACCACGACCCGGTCGGTGTCGTCGGGGTCGGGCACATTCGGCATCGTGGTGAAGACGATCCGGGACGAGGGCACCTTGCGCAGGTCGTTGGCCAGGCCCACCAGCCGGTGGACGGCGGCGAGTCCGGGGTCCACGGTCAGCGCCTTGGTCGCGGCGTCCGCCAGGCTCAACAGCGAGGCCGGATCGGTGAAGGAGCTGTTCTCCCGCAGCCGGCCGGCCAGCGCGCCGAGGAAGAGGTGCTGCGCGTCGGTGCGGCCGAGGTCGCTGCCGTCCCCGAAGGCGTGACGGGAGCGCAGGAATTCCAGCGCGGACGTGCCCTGGAGCTCGTGCCGGCCCTTGGCCAGTTTCAGGTGCGAGTACGAGTCGTAGACATCACGGTTCACGCACACCGGTACGCCGCCGATGGCGTCGGACATCCGGACCACACCCGCGAAGTCGGCCATCACGAAGTGGTCGATCGGGATCTTGGTCAGCGCGTGCACGGCCGCGACCGTACAGCCGGGGCCGTGCCGCAGCGTGGCATTGATCGGGCCGCGCCAGGCGTCCGTGACCTCGCCGTCCTGGTCGCGGCAGGCGGGCAGATCGGTCACCGTGTCGCGCGGGATGCTGAGCACCGAGGCGTGCGAACGGTCGGCCGAGATGTGCAGCACCATGCCGACGTCGGCGTTCTGCCCGGGGCCGCAGTCGCCGCCGAGGCGGCAGTCCTCGGGCTCCGCGCGGGTGTCGGAGCCGATCACCAGCACATTGATCGGCGTCCTGCCGAAGGCGTCGGGGACCTCGCGCCCCGCGTCGCCGCCGACCCCGCCGAACAGCGGCAGATTCCGGATGTTGCCGTCGAGCCGCAGATAGAGCACGGTGGCGGTGGCCGCGGTCAGCAGGACCAGGGCGGATGTGGCGAGCGCGACCATCCGCAGCACCCGCCGCCTGCGGGTGCGTCCGCCGCGCGGCGCCACCGCCGACGCCCCGGACCCGGTGACCTCGTCCGGTCCGCCGCCCGGCCCGTGCGGGCTCCCGCCGCTGTCGTCGCGGTCGCCGCCCTCACCGCCCTCACCGCTCTCGCCGCGGCCCGGCAGGCGGGCGGTCCGGTCGATTTCCGGGCGGTCGTTCGCCGTGCGGTCGTCGTCGTGATGGTCGTCCTGCCCGTCGGCCATACGTGTGTGCGCCCTCGCGTCCGTCCGCGGACCGATGGACCCTGCGCCCATCAGCGGAATTGCAGTATTACCCACAAAAGCGGCGAAACCCGGCCATCCATGGACGGGGGGGTGTCGCCGCGACGCGTACGCCTGGCGGACGGAGGCACCCCCGGCGACCGGACAGCTCGAAGAGGGCCGGACGGGCGCCGTGCCCCACGGTGAGCCGGACCGCGGCTGCCCCGCGGCGCCGCCATCATCACCTCCGGCGGCAGCGGCAACGGGATCCGGCGCGGGACCGTCTCCCGCACCGGCCTCGGCATGCCGCCGGTACGGCGTTAGCGTGGGTGGTGCGCCGGAAACGGCGGCGCATCGGGTGCGGGTGGGTCGAAGGAGGCGCCGTGCGGGACGCGGACCCCGGGCTGTTCGGGCCGGATTCGGTGACCTGGCAGCTGCACGGCGACCCGATCATGTGGATCGCCGGGATCAGGGCCCTGTACCTCCAGGCGCTGCATCCGCGCGCGGTGCGCGGGGTGACGCAGAATTCGGACTTCCGGCGCGACGCGTGGGGGCGGCTGCTGCGCACCGCCTCCTTCGTCGGCGAGATCACCTACGGCACCGCGCCCGCCGCCGAGCGCGCCGGCGCCAGGATCCGCGGCATCCACCGCAGGCTGTCCGCGACCGACCCGGACACCGGGGAGCGCTACGGCGTGGACGACCCCGAGCTGCTGCTGTGGGTGCACTGCGCGGAGATCGACTCCTACCTGCACATCGCGCGCCGCTCCGGCTTCCCGCTGACCGACGCGCAGGCGGACCGGTACGTGGACGAACAGCGCGTGTCCGCGCGGCTGGTGGGCCTCGACCCCGAGCAGGTCCCGGCCGGCACCGCGGAACTCGCCCGCTACTTCGAGAAGGTGCTGCCGGAACTGGCGGCGACACCGGAGTCCCGCGAGGTGACCGGTTTCCTCAAGGCGCCGCCCGTGCACTGGGCGCTGCTGCCGGTACGGGCCGCGCTGTGGCGGCAGATCGCCGGAACCGCCTACGCGGCGCTGCCGCCGTACGCGCACGAGCTGTACGGCGGCCGGCCGCCGTCGCGGGCCGCGGCCGACCGGCGGCTGCGCGCCATGGGCCGGCTGCTGCGGGCCGTACCTGCCGGGCTGCGCTGGCAGTTGCCGCCCGGCCACATCCTCAAGGCGGTCGGCCGGCTCGGCCCCGGCACCCACCCCTCCGTCCGGCGGCTGACGGAGGCCGCGACGGTGGGGACAGGGGCAGGGAAGACGGCGGTGCGGGCGGCTGGAGAGCCCGAATCGGGGCGCGCCGTACAGCGCTGATCCGGCACCTTCCGGCCCCGTCCGACCCGCCGCCACACGCCGCCGCCGGGGAAGAACGCCGCGGACCGGGGCCGCGACGCGCTGGAGTTGTCGGCGGTCATGGCCATACTGGATGCGGGGAAGCACCGAGGACCACGGGGGCGGCGGCACGCGATGGCGGCTGGACATCAAGAGGGACACGGCCAAGGACGCGACGAGGGACACGAGCGGATCCACGAGCAAGGGCGAGAACAGGGACACCGGCAGGGGCAGGGCCCCGAGGGTCAGGGGGCCCTCATCCAGGGCCGGTACCGGCTGCACGAGCTGATCGGGCGCGGCGGCATGGGCGAGGTCTGGCGGGCGCTGGACGAATCGCTGGGCCGCCGGATCGCGGTAAAGTGCCTCAAGCCGGTCGGGCACGCGGGCGACGCCGGGTTCACCCGTATCCTCCAGGCGCGTTTCCGGCGCGAGGCCCGGGTCGCGGCGGCGCTCCAGCACCGCGGCGTCACCGTGGTGCACGACTTCGGTGAGCACGACGGCCTGCTCTTCCTGGTGATGGAGCTGCTCGACGGCCGCAATCTGCTCCAGGTGCTCGACGACGCGCAGCGCCATCCGCTGCCTGTCCCCGACATCACCGACATCGCCGAGCAGGTCGCGGACGCGCTGGCGTACACGCACAATCAGGGCATCGTGCACCGGGACCTCAAGCCGGCCAACATCATGCGGCTCAGCGACGGGTCCGTGAAGATCTGCGACTTCGGCATCGCCCGGCTCGGCCACGACATCGGCTTCACCTCCCGGCTGACCGGCACCGGCATGGCGATGGGCACCCCGCACTACATGTCGCCCGAGCAGATCGGCTCGGGCGCCGAGGTCGACCACCGCAGCGACCTGTACTCACTGGGCTGCGTGCTGTACGAACTTGCCACCGGGCGCCCGCCGTTCGACCTGGAGGACGCCTGGTCGATCCTGGTCGGCCACCGCGACACCGAGCCGGAGCCGCCGCGCGCGCGGCGCCCGGAACTCCCGGCCGAGCTGGAACGGCTGATCCTGGACCTGCTCGCCAAGGACCCGGAGGACCGCCCCCAGGACGCGGCCGACGTCGGCGGACGCCTCAAGGCGATGCGGGCGGCGGCCGGCGCCGCGGCGGCGAGCAGTCCGCCGGTGCTGCCCGGCTGGGCCGCGGGCCTGAGCACCGGCTCCGCCGCCCGCTCCACCCGCGCCCACCGGATGCCCGCACCGGCCCGGCACGAGATCACCGGCGCCTGGTCCACCCGCGCCCTGGCCGTCGAGGCCGGGCCCGACACGCTGGCCGCCCTCGCCGCCCGGCACACCGAGGGCATCGACCTCGGCCGGGTCGGCAACTGGCGGCAGGCGTACGACCTGCACACCGCCGTCGCCGCCGACCGCGACCGCGCGCTGGGCACCGAGCACCCCGACACGCTCGCCAGCCGCCACGAGGCCGCGTACTGCCTCGGCCGGCTCGGCCGCACGGAAGAGGCGCTGCGGCTGTACGAATACGTCGCGGACGTCCGCCGCCGGGTGCTCGGTCCGGACCACCCCGACACGCTGGTCGCCCGGCACGAGGCCGCCTATGCGCTGGGCGGCCTCGGCCGCTACCTGGAGGCGCACCAGATCTACTCCGACGTGCTCGCCGCCCGCGAGCGCACGGTCGGCCCCGAGCACCCCGACACCCTGCACTGCAAGCACAATCTCGCCTTCAACCTCGGCCGTCTCGGGCGGACCGACGAGTCGTACGCGATGGCCGTCGAGGTCGCCGACGTACGCGCCAGGGTGCTGGGCCCCGACCATCCGGAGACCCTGGTCACCCGTTTCGAGGTCGGCTACGCGCAGGGCCAGGCGGGTCGCTGGGCCGAGGCGCTGGAGACCTACCGCGAAGTGGCCGCCGCCCGCGCCAGGGAACTGGGCGCCGACCACCCCGACACGCTCGCCGCTCGCTACGAGACCGGCATCTGCCTCGGCCGGCTCGGCCGCAGCGCCGACGCCCTCGCGCTGTACGAGGAACTGGTCGAGGCACGCACCAGGATCGCGGGCTCCACCGACACCGAGACACTGCGCGCCCGGCACGCGCTCGGCGTCAATCTGGGCAGGCTCGGCCACTGGGACCGGGCGCTGGCCGAGGCCCGCGACGTGGCGGCGGTGCGCGAACGGGTACTGGGCGGCGAGCATCCGGACACACTGGTCAGCAAGCGGGAGGTCGCCGTCGGCCTGGGCTGGCTCGGCCGCTGGTCGACCGCGCTCGCCGTCTACCAGGACGTCGCCGACGCGCGCGAACGCGTCCTGGGCGCCGACCACGCCGACACCCTCACCAGCCGGAACGACGAGGCGCACTGCCTGGAACAGCTCGGCCGCACCGCCGAGGCCCAGGCCCTCTACCGCCGCGTCTCGGCCCAGCAGCAGGGCGGCCCCGAGCGGCTGTGAAGCGCGCGTGCGGCGGGAGGCCCTGCGCATTGGGCCGGGCGCGAACGTCCGCCGCGAGCGGTGTGCGCCCGCCTACCGTGGGCGTATGAACGACATCGCGCACGTCGAGGTGGCAGGAGTACGGCTGGCGTACGAGAGCGCGGGACCCGTGGACGGGCCGCCCGCCGTGCTGCTGCACGCGCTCGGCGAGGACCGTACGTCCTGGCGGGCGGTCACGGCCGCGCTCGCCGCCGACGGATACCGCTGCCACGCCCTCGACCTGCGCGGCCACGGCGCAAGCGAGCACCCCGGCAGCTACTCCTTCGAACTGCTCCGGGACGACGTGCTCGGCTTCCTCGACGCGCTGGGCCTGAACGAGGTGACGCTGATCGGGCATTCGCTCGGCGCGGTGACCGCCTCCCTGGTCGCCATGGCCCGGCCGGACGCCGTACGGCGGCTGGTGCTCGAAGAGGGCCCGCTGCCCTTCCCCGCCGATCCGCCGCGTCCCGTCCCGGCCGCCGCCCCCGACGAGCCGACACCGTACGACTGGCGGCTGCTGCCCGCCGTCGCCGTGCAGCGCAATGCGCCGGACCCGGCCTGGTGGCAGGAGCTGACCGCGATCACCGCGCCCACGCTGCTGATCGCGGGCGGCCCGCGCAGCCACCTGCGGCAGGACCAGCTCGCGCGGGTCGCGGACCGCATCCCCGACTGCCGGCTGACCACCATTGACGCCGGCCACATGGTGCACGACGAACGGCCCGCCGACGTCCTCCGCGAACTGCGGGCCTTCCTGCCCGGGGCGGCCGCTGCCGCCTGGTGAACCGGGACGGCGGCCGTCAAACGGTGACGCGGGCGGCGATCGTACGGGCGCAGGTCAGCGGATCGCCGGCGCCGGTGTCGACCTCCAGGTCGTAGACCATGCCGCGGTGCACCGATTCCGCCTGGGCGCGGGCCATGCCGGGGGTGCGGTCGCCACGGGCGGCCTCACGCGCCGCCGCGACGTCCGGGTCGCAGCGCACCCCGACCCACAGCACGTCGAGACCGGTCAGCGCGGTGCGCCAGCGGTCCTGCGAGGCCGGGCCGCCGAGGAAGATCTCGTCCACGACGATCCGGGCGCCCGCCCTGGCCATCGCCGCGATGCCCAGGGACCAGGCGATGTCCAGCCGCCGGAATTCCGCGCCGGTGGACACCGAGCCGTCGGCGGCGAAGGAGATCCCCCCGCTCCCGTCGCGGAGCACCGCGGGCAGCGCCTCGACCAGCGTGTCCGCGCCGAAGGTCAGCCACGGCCGCTCCAGCACGTCCTGGAGTCGCCGGGCGATCCCGGACTTCCCGGAACTGGATCCGCCGTTGAGAATGATCACCGCAGTGGACATACCGCCACGCTAGGTGCGACGAGGGGAACCGGCGAATGAATAACGGCATCGGTCTCGGCTCCGGTGGGGCGGGCGGTACGGACGGCCGCGGCCGCGCGGACGGCCCCGCGCCCGGCAGTACCCGGATCATGACCTGGAACCTCTGGTGGCGCTTCGGTTCCTGGCGCGAACGCCGCACCGCGATCCTGCGGACCCTGGAGGAGACCCGCCCCGACGTGGTCGGCCTGCAGGAGGTGTGGGCGGACCCGGACGAGAACATGGCCGGCTGGCTCGCCGCCGAACTGGGCATGCACTGGGCCTGGTCGCGCGGCCGGGCGCAGGACCGCTGGCACAGCCGCAACGGCGGGGACACCAGCGTGGACGTCGGGATCGCCGTGCTCAGCCGCCATCCGATCCTGGCGACCGCCGAGCGGCGGCTGCCCGCGGGCCAGGCGTCCGACGACGGCAAGACGGCGCTGCACGCCCTGATCGACACCCCCGCGGGGCCGCTGCCGTTCTTCACCACCCATCTGAACTCGGGACCGGCGGAATCCGCGGTGCGCTGCCTCCAGGTGCGGGAGCTGGCCGCCTTCGTCGCGCGGCACACGCCGGACGGCGGTCATCCGCCGGTCGTCACCGGGGACTTCAACGCGGAACCGGACTTCGACGAGATCCGGCTGATGGGCGGCTACAAGACGGCGCCCGCCGTGCCGGGCCTGGTGCTGCTCGACGCCTGGCGGTTCGCCGACCCCGCGCTGCCACAGGGCACATGGGACCTCGCCCACGAGGACTCGGTGAACTTCGGCGCCCGGCCGACCTGCCTCGACTACATCTTCGTCGGCATGCCGGACGTCGCCGGCGCGCGCGGCGCCATCCAGTACGCCCGCAGGGCCGGGGACCGGCGGATCGACGGTGTGCTGCCGTCGGATCACGCCGCCGTGATCGCCGACCTCGCCCACGGCGCGCCGGCCGCCCCGTAGGTCTGCCGGTCAGGGGTCGTCGCGCCACCGCGCGGACAGGGCGCGCGCCGGATTGGTCACGAAGACGGCTTCGGCCGCCTCGCCGCCCAACTCCCGCTCCAGCCGCGGCCGGAGCGTCCGCAGCAGGTAGGGCATGCCGGGACCGCCGCCGGTCAAGGCGCGCGCCCCGGCCGTGGTCGTGTCGCCGCCGAGGAGCAGCTGACCGGTGTGCCCGGCGGCGGCCAGCGCCACCAGGCACTCGACCGTCCGCCAGTCCGTGGCGTGGTGGGCCCGCGACGGACCGTCGAAGGCCAGGAAGGCACCGGACGCGGCCAGTTCACGGTGCACACCGGGGTCGGGGAAGCGGTTGAGGTGGCCCAGCAGGATGCTGTCGGCCGGCACGCCCCATTCGCCGTGCAGCACCCCGAGGACGTCGACCGCGGCGGTGCCCATCTCGTGGTGGACGCCGATCGGCGCGCCCGTGGCGTGATGCGCCTCGGCCGCCGCCGCGAGTACCCGCAGGGCGTGACCGTCGAGACCGTGGAACATCCCGGCGACCTTGATCATGCCCGCCCGCGCGGTGCCGCGCGGACCGTCCGGGTCGTCGCCGTCCAGCATCCCGCGGGTCAGCTCGGCGACGAAGAAGTCCGCGAGACCGTCCTTGTGCAGCCGCTCCAGCAGCTCCGGCGGGTAGTGCGCGGCCTGGTGCAGGCCGGTCGCCGCCACCAGGTGCACCCCCGTCGCGCGGGACAGCGCGGGCAGACCGGCGGCCCTGCGGCCGATGCCGAAGGGCGTCCACTGCGCGACCGCGGCCCCGCCGAGGGCACCGAAGGCCGCCAACTCGCCCTCGGCCGCGGCCGGATCGTCCAGCTCCTGGCCCGCGAGGGCGGGGATGCGCAGGAAGAGGTGGTCATGGGCGTCGCACACGCCGAGACGGTCGGGCGCGAGGTCGCCGAGGACGGTGCGGACCGCTCTCATGCCGTGCTCCCGCCGTCGTCGGTGTCCCGCGAGGCGGTCCCGTCGCCGACGGTGCCGGCGCCGGTCTCCTCGAGCACGGCCGCCGCCACCCGCAGCCCGGCCAGTGCCTTCGGGACGCCGACGTACGGCGCGAGGTGCACCATCACCTCGACGATCTCGCGCGGTGACATGCCGATCCGCAGGCTGTTGCGGACATGGTCGTCGAGCTGCGGTTCGACCCCGCCGAGCGCGGTCAGCGCCGCCAGATTGGCGATCTGCCGGTCCCGCAGGGCGATGCCCTCGCGCTGGTAGGTGCCGCCGAACAGGGCGGTGACGATCCAGTCGGGGAAACCGGGGGCGAGGGTGTCGAGGCCGGTGAGGGTGGACTCGACGGTCGCCGGGCCCGCCATTTCGGCCAGCAGCCGGTAGCCGGCCTCGCGGTCGATCGTGCTCGGTCGCATCACCATTGCTGTCCCGTCCCGATGTCGTGGAGTTCCGGCGCCGACAGATGCAGCACCTGGTAGCGGTCGGCGTCCGGCTCGGGCGGCGCCGTGTTCTCGTGGAGGGTGAAGCGCACCAGCTCCCACTGGCGCGGATCCACGGCGAGCGCGACGCTGTGCGTGCCGGGGCGGGCCGCGAGCGCGGGCAGTTCCGCGAGCGCGGCATGGACGGCCGTGGCGGGCTCGGTGGTCGGGTCCAGCGCCCACGCGCGGCGGGTCGCGGCGCGCGGCACCGATCCGAAGGCCGGCCCGCGGGCGAAGCCGAGCCCCGTCCAGTGCTCGACCACCGGGCGGCCGAAGTCGGCGACCAGGCCCTGGAATCCGGGCCCCCACAGGAAGCTGTTCATGGCCCGCGGGCTGTTCCACAGGTAGAACGGCGCATATTGATTGACCGGCGAGCCGTCCACGCCCTGTTCACGGATCAGATACGCCTTGGCGCCGAGACCGGGGAAGTCATCGAGGAGGTGGCCCCGGCCCGCGACCCGGCGCCGGATCACCGCCATGTCGTAGTCGGCGGGCAGGGTGATGCGGTAGTTCATCGCGTGCACGGTCGCTGGCTCCCCATGAGTGCGGCGTCGGTGTCGGGCGCGGGTCGGTGGGACGGAGGTGCGCCCTTGCCCGGGCGTGCCCGGCGCGGGCGTCGATGGCAGGGCCGGGGCGTGTCGGGCGGCCGGGACGCGGCTCAGGCGCCGGCGTCCGCGCGGGCCGCCGCGAGCAGGGCCACCGCGCCGCGGACGGCGCGGTCGAACGGCTCCTGCGAACCGGCGGCGCGCGCCAGGACGTAGCCGCCCTGCACGACGGCGACGATCGCGGCCGCCGTGTCGGCCGGGTCGAGCCCGGTGCGCAGTTCACCTGCGCGCACGCCATCGGCGATGATCCCGGCGAGCCGGCCGCACAGCCAGTCGAAGGTCTCCGCGACCGGCTGCCGCAGTTCCGCGCTGTCGATGACGTCCGGGTCCATGGCCATCCGGCCGACCCGGCAGCCGCGCAGCGCGTCCCGCTCGCGCAGCAGATACGCCGACGCCTTCCCGACCGCCGTGCCGCCGCCGGCCATCTGCTCCTCGGCCTGCGCCCTGAGCCGACCCGCGCTGCGCCGCATCGCGGTCACCGCCAGATCCGGCTTGCCCCGGAAGTGGTGGTACATGCTGCCCTGCCCGGCGTTCGCCCGCTCCTGGATGGCCTTCGGGCTCGTGCCGACGTAACCGCGTTCCCAGAGCAGTTCCTGGGCGCTCTCGATCAATCGTTCCGCCGTGTCCATACGGTGAGTGTACATACTAGTAGGTACAGAAACCAGGAGAGAGTGCGGCGGCGGGCCGCCCCGCCGCCACGCGCGGACGCGCCGGGTACGTCAGCCGCCGTCGGTGAACCGCACCTGCCCGGTGGTCACGACGGTGCCGAAGCGGGGGAAGTCGAGCGAGACCGCCGAGCGGTGCTCGGCGGCCGTGAGGCCGGACATCGCGTCCTCGGCGAAGACCAGCCCGTAACCGTGGTCGGCCGCGGCGCGCGCGGTGGACTCCACTCCCATGTTGGTGGCGACACCCGCCAGCACGAGGGTGTCGATGCCGCGCTCGCGCAGCCGCTCGTCCAGGCCGGTCCCGTGGAAGGCGCCGACGGTCTGCTTGACGACCACCAGGTCGCAGACCTTGGCGATGTCCTCCACCAGGTCGCTGCCCGGCGGCTGTTCGGCCGGGCCCGGCCGGTGCACCCGTACGCCGACGACCGTCGCGCCCGCCGCCCTGAAGGTCCCGGCCAGCCGCAGCGCCGCGGCCAGCACCTCGGGTCCGGAGTGCGGCGCGAGCGGTAACGCGACGATCCGGTCCATCAGATCGACCAGTATCAGCGCGGTGCGCGCCGGATCGAGGCGGGGGGAGAGCGGCGGCGGCGAGAGCGGGGCGGAGGAGCCGGCGCCGTCTTGGTGATCATGTACGGTCATGCCGGGACCCTACCCGGCGGGCCTGGTTCCACGTACGGCGATCGACCGGGGCCGGCGAACGGCCTTTACTCGAAAGCCGGCTCAAAAGAGGCTGATTTCGCGGACTTGCGCGGGCATGCGCCCCGGTGGCTAGGCTGGTGGCGGACGACGACGTGGGAGGAGAGCGGACGTGGCCGAAAGCACCATCGGACAGCCGTTGGCGAACGGGAAGAAGCCGCAGGTCGACCTGACGGACGCGGAGTGGCTTTCCAGCAGCCAGGGCACCGGCGATGTCCAGATCGCCTTTGTCGAGGGCTACATCGCGATGCGGGACGGGCGCAATCCCGACGGGCCCGCGCTGATCTTCACCCCCGCCGAGTGGCGCGCCTTCGTCCTGGGCGCGCGGGACGGGGAGTTCGACCTCACCTGACCACCCGCGCCCCCGGGCCCGGCACACACCGGACGCCGCCGCGGCCGTACGCGCGTCATGCCGTACGGCCCCGGTGGCGTCCGCCGTTTTCCGGCGCGCCGTGGTTCTCTACGGCCAACTGCCCAGTGTGGGAAGCGGATCGCCGGTCAGCGGCCGGGGAGGTACGCGGCCGGCCAGCCACGCGGCGAGGTCGGCCGGACGCCCGGTCACCGCGACCGGTGTGCCCTCGCCCCGCACGAACGACCAACTGCCGTCCGCCGGGCCGAGGGTGAGCCGGATGCCGTCCGGCACCCGCGCGGACAGGAAGCCGATCAGATGCGTGCACAGTTCGGGCGACCAGTCCTCCGCGGTCCGGCCGAGCAGGGCGTCGGCGGTGTGGATCTCCAGCTCCCGCCACCAGGCAAGGCCCGCCGTCGTCACCGTGCCGTCGCGGTAACTCACCGGCAGGTCCCAGTCGTCCGGTCCGACCGCCGCCCAGGACGCCTCGGCCTCGTCCAGCGCGTCGCCCAGCGCTTCGGCCAGCCGCGCCGCCGGGCGGCCGTGCCCGGCCTCGATGGCCGCGTCCCGCGCGCCGCGGCCGCCGTCGTACACCTCGATCAGCTTGCCGCGCTTGGCGTAGCGCGCCTGCCGGGCGAGCGCGAGACCGACGCCCTCGATGTGGGTGAGCACATGGCCGCGGGTCCAGCCGGGGAGGGCGCTCGGGGCCCGCGCGTCGTCGTCGGTGAGCCCGCCGAGCAGGGCGCGCAGCCGGGTCTGCCCGGCGGCCAGCGCCGCCGCGAGTTCCGGTCCGCCGGTGATCTCTCCGGTCACGGCCACAGCAGGCCACTCTCCCAACCGTCGTCGGTGCGTGTGTAGAGGACGCGGGTGTGCCGCCGGTCCCGGTCGCCCTGCCAGAATTCGACGCTCTCGGCGCGCAGTGTGTGCAGCGTCCAGCCGGGGGCCAGCAGCCCCGGGTCGCGCGCGACCCGCTCCGCCGCCTCCCGTACGGCCGCGTCACGGTCGGCGAGGCCGGTCAGCGGGGTGCTCTGCCGCCCGAGCAGGGCCTCGGCGCGGGCGCCGGGGGAGCGGGCCAGGAAGTCCGCCGCGCTCGCCTCGGGTCCCAGTGACGCGACCCGGCCGCGGACCCGCACCTGGCGGGCGAGCGGGGACCAGTAGAAGGTGAGCGCCGCCGCCGGGTGGGCGGCCAGCTCCCGGCCCTTGCGTCTGCCGCTGTCGGAGGCGAATTCCCAGCCCGCCGCCGAGACGTTCTTGACGATCAGCACGCGGGCCGCGGGGTCGCCGTCCGCGCCGAGCGTGGAGAGCGTCATGGCGTGCGGCTCGCGGACTCCGGCCGCGACCGCTGCCAGCAGCCAGTCGGTGAACAACTCGTGCGGATCCGCGGGCAGTTCCGTCACGTCGAAGGTCGGCAGATCGCCGTCGAAAACGGCGAGACCGCGCAGGATCTCGCGGAGGTCGGACACGCATACCCCCCTCATTCGTTAATGGCTTACGGCGACGATAGCATTAGCCCATGTCCGGTGATCATCTCGCGCTCGACCTCGCCGTCACCATCCGCCACGACGGACATGGCGGGGTCGCCGACGACCTCGCGGAGGCCGCGGGCCTGACCCGGTGGGTGCGCGCACACTCGGCGGCGTTCGGTGAAGACGCCGCCGTCGCCGCGGAGTTCACTGCCGACGAGGCCGCGCGCACCGCCGTGGCCGAGGTGCGCACGGCGGTCCGCGCGCTCTTCGCCCGCGCGGTGCTGCCCGGCCCGCCCAGCTCCGCCGACGCCGGCCGGCTGCCGTCGGCCCGGCAGGCCCTCGACCGGCTGAACGCCGCGTCCGCCCTGGCGCCCGTCGCCCCCCGGCTGGACTGGCCCGACGACGGTGCCCCCGTCGCAAGCCACACCGTCCCCGGCTCCCCGGCGCCCGCCGACCGGCTCGGTGCCGCCCTCGCCCGCTCCGCCGTCGCCTTCCTCGCCGGCCCCGACCGCGAACTGCTGCGCGCCTGCCCGGCCCCGCGCTGCGTCCGCTACTTCGTCAAGGAGCACGCCCGCCAGGAGTGGTGCAAGCCCTCCTGCGGCAACCGCGCCCGTGTCGCCCGCCACCACGCCCGCCGACGCGAGGAGCGGGCCGGGAGCGATGGCTGACGAACCGTCGTCCCGTCCGGTGGCTCCGCGGCACCGGCCCGATTCCGCAAGTCGGCTTTCCCGATACGGCAATTGACGCCATGTCATGTCTACTCGTCTCCCGCGGAACCTCAACTCCCCTCCGGCGAAGGCGCGTTACGACCGGCAAGGGGGCGCACATGGGGCGCACGGGGGCTTCGGAGCGGTGCGGAGGCCGCAGGGGCTGGTGGGGCGACAACCCGCCGTGGCAGGCTCGCCGGTACCGGGGCCGCGACGGAAAGCGCACGTCGCCGCCCGTTCGGCCGTGCCGGTGACGCCTCCTGCCAGTGGCGAACCGGCACGGCCGTTCCTCCTTACACAGCGCAGCCGACGGCGTACGCTGTGAGGCCACCGGACGGCCGTCCGCCGCGCACGACCCCGCACGTCATGCGCCTGGCGTACGCCACCCGGCAGGCAGGGGGGCTGACCATGCCGCAGCGTCACACGCGCACCCGGCGCGCGCTGCTCGAACGAGATGCCGAACTCGTCGCGGTCGACGAGGCGTTGAGCGACCTCACCGGTCTGCGCCCGGACGGCTCGGGGCTGGCCAGGCCCGCCGAGCGGCTCGGCGGACTGCTCGCCTTCGCCGGCTCCGCGGGCATCGGCAAGACCTCCCTGCTCGCCGAAGTACGCCGCCGGGCCGCGGAACGCGGCTGCACGGTGCTGTCCGCGCGCGGCGGCGACCAGGAACAGCAGGTCGCCTTCCACGTCGCACGGCAGCTGTTGCAACCCCAGCTCGCCGGCGTCCCGGAGAGCGAACTGCGGGCCCGGCTGGGGAGTTGGTACGGCATCGTCGGCCCGGCCCTCGGGCTGTGCACCGCCGAGGGCGCCGCACCCGACCCGCAGGGTCTGCGCGACGGCCTGGACTGGGTACTCACCCATGTCGCCGTCCAGCGGGCCCCGGTGGTCCTGGTACTGGACGACGCGCACTGGGCCGACCCGCAGTCCCTCAACTGGCTCGCCGCCTTCGCCCCGCGCGCCGACGAACTGGCCCTGCTCATCGTCGTCGCCTACCGCCCCGACGAACTCCCGGCGAGCGCCGAGTCCTTCCGCGGCCTGCCCGGCCGGGCGGGCCACCGCCCGATCGGCCTCGAACCGCTCACCGCGGGCGCGATCCGCCACCTGGTCCGCGAATCGGTCGGCGAACACGCCGACGAGCCCTTCTGCCGCGAATGCTGGGCCGTCACCGCCGGCAACCCCTTCGAAGCCGTCGAACTGGCCGAGAAGGTCCGCGACCGCGGCCTGCGCCCCGACGAATCCAGCGCCCACCTGCTGCGCGACCTGGCCGCCGCGGTCAAGGGCACAGGACTGGTCACCCGCCTGGAGCGGCTCGGCCCCTCCACCGTCCGGCTCGCCTGGGCCGCCGCCGTACTCGGCACCGAGATCTCCCCGGCGCTGGCCGCCACCGTCGCCGGCCTCGGCCGCGAGGAGGCCGCCGACTGCGCCGACCGGCTGCGCGGCGCCCGCATCCTCACCGGCAGCCGCACCCTGGAATTCGTCCACCCGCTGATCGCCACCGCCGTCTACCGGGCGATCCCCAACGCCGTACGCGTCGCCCTGCACGGCCAGGCCGCCTGGGCCGTGGTCGAGGAGGGGCTCGGCGCCGCGGCCGCCGCGAGGCACTTGCTGGAGACCCACCCAGAGGGCGACCCCTGGGTGGTCGGCCAACTGCGGGCCGCCGCCCGCGAGACGCTCAGGGCCGGCGCCCCGGAGGCCGCCCGCGACTTCCTGGGCCGGGCACTGCGCGAACCCCCGTCGCCCGAGGACCGGGCCGCCGTGCTCTACGAACTCGGCTGCGCCTCCCAGCTCCTGGAACCCTCGGTCACCGTCAACCACCTGCGGGCCGCGCTCGAGGAACCGATCGGCGACCCGGAACTGCGCGACGGCATCGTCTTCCGGCTCTCCCAGTCCCTCGCCCACAGCGACCGGCTCGGCGAGGCCGCCGAGGTCGTCGCGCACGCCGCCCGCACCGCCACCAGCGCCCGCACCCGGCTGCGGATGCAGGCCGAGCAGTTCATGTGGGACGCCTTCCGCGCCGACGAACCCGACTCGCCCAGCCGGTCCCGGCGGCTGGCCAGGCTCGCCGACCGGCTCGCCGGCCGCGACCTCACCGAGCGCTACATCATCGGCCTGCGTGCCTGGGACGCCACCCTGCGCGGCGAACCCACCGGCACCGTGCTGCGGCACGCCGGCCGCGCCCTGGACGGCGGCCTGCCCTGGGCGAACGAGGGCTGGGGCTTCGAGGTCCCGGTGCTGGTCGCGATGACCTACGTCTACGCCGACCAGCCGGGCCGCGCCGAGGAACTGTTCACCACCGGCATCGCCGGCTTCGAACGGCACGGCTGGCGCGGCGCCCACCTGTCCTTCGGCTATCTGCTGCTCGGCTACCTCCGCTACCGGCGCGGCCGGCTCGCCGAGGCCGAGGACTTCGCCCGTGACGGGCTGCGGCTGGCCGAGCGGGTCGGCCGCGGCACCCCTGTGCAGTGGTATTCGGTCGCCGTCCTCATCGAGATCCTGCTGGCCCGCGGACGCACCGAGGAGGCCACCGCGCTCGCCTCGGCGTACGACTTCCGCGAACCCTTCCCGGCGGCCGTCACCTTCCCCGACGCGCAGGCCGTGCACGGCGAACTGCTGCTCGCCCGCGGCTTGCACAAGGAGGCCGCCGCGGAACTGGCCTCCGTCGGCCGCAGGCTCGACCCGCGCGGCATGCGCAACCCCGCCTGGAGCCCCTGGCAGCTGCACCTCGCACTCGCCGAGGCCCACGACACCCCGGACCGGGCCAGGGCCACCGCGCTGGACGCGGTCGCGCGGGCCCGGCAGTTCGGCGCGGCCTCCGCCGTCGGGCAGGCGCTGCGGGTGGCCGCCGAGGTCACCGGCGGCGCGGACGGACTGAAGCTGCTGGAGGAGTCAGTCGACCGGCTGGAGGAGTCGCCGTCGGCGTACCAGCTCGCCTGCTCCCTGGTCGAGCACGGCGCAGCCCTGCGCCGGGCGGGCCGGCCGGAGCAGGCGGCCGAACAGCTCTACCGGGGCCTGGAGACCGCGCTGGCCTGCGGCGCGGACGGCCTGGCCGCGCGGGCGGGCCAGGAACTGGAACTGGCCGGGCTGCGCCCCCGGCAGCTGCACGCCGCGGGCTCCGACGCCCTCACCGCGCGGGAGCGCGCCGCCGCCGTGCGCGCCGCACGCGGCGAGGACCACCACGCGATCGCCGGCGCCCTCGGCCTCGGCGAACGGGACGTGCCCCGCGTGCTGTCCGCCGTCTACCGCAAGCTCGGCACCGACCCCGCGGGCCTGGCCGCGGCGCTGCGCACGACCGGCACGGAACCGGCGGGACCCGAGGAGTCCGCGGGGGAGCGGTGACGCCTGTTTCCGCCGTGCTTCGGGGTGTCCTCCGGCGCCCCGGACGGCCCGCGGCACGGCGCCGCTCCGGCCGCGTACGACCGTTCGAAAGACCGTACGGAAGGCGGTGCGGCCCCGGTCCCCGCGGACGGCCGCTACCCGTACGATGGCCGCATGTCCTTCCTCCGCCGCCGTAGCGCAGCCACGCCCACCGGGCCGGACTTCGACGTCCTCGCGATGGACCCCGGGGACTGGCCCGGCGACCTGGGCGCCGGGCTGCTGCCCGGCCCGGACGGCAGCTGCCAGGGCATCTACCTGCGCTACGACCTGTTCGGCGGACGCGGCCCCGCGATGCTGATCGGCAATCTGCCGGCCGGTTCGCCCGCCCGGCAGCTCGACGAGGGCCAGGTGCCCTTCGAGGTCGCCCAGCTCCTCGCGGCGCTCGGCAACGACGAGCCGGCCGAGGTCACCACGGTCGAGGACACCCCGGTCATGCACGGCGACAGCCTCCTGATCGTGCGCCGCATCAAGATCTCCGAGTCCCGGGTCGCGTGCGCCCAGTTCGACCGCAGCGACGGCGTCCAGGTCACCATCGCCACTTGGGACCGGCCGATCACCGACGACCTGTACCAGCTGCTGAAGCCGCTGCCCGCGGAGATGTTCCAGGCGGTCTGATACCGGGACCCCGGGGCCCCGGGACCCCGCGGCACGGCGAAGGGCGGCACCGGACCTCCGGTGCCGCCCTTCCCCCCGTTGCCCCGCCGCCGCGGTGCTACGGGCTCAGCGCGGAGCGCCCAGTACCGACGGCAGCAAGGTCACGTCCGAGGCCAGCACGTACTCCACCCGGTGGCCGAGCTGGATCTCGTAGTACAGCTGTTTCCCGCGGACCACCTTCTGGCCGCTGGTGTCGAAGGACACCGAGTAGAAGTACTCGCCGTGCACCGCGCCGCCGACCACGTACCGCTGGCCCGCGAGGATCGTGTACGGCATCGCGTAGATCCCCTGCACCGGCACGTCCGCCGGGTACGCGGTGGCCTCCGGGTAGGCGCGGCCGTAGACCGGGACGCTCGCCAGGCCCTTCTTCGGGGTGATCACCAGACCCGTCGCGTTGACGGCCGTCGGCGCGGACCTCGGGTTGAGGAACCACGCCTTCTGACCGAGGTACCAGATCGCCGTCCAGTCGCCCTGCCGGTCGGCCACCGCGTACTGCTGGCCGGTCGAGGCCCGCGCGCCCACGTCGTTGACGTCCGTCGTGCTGGCGCCGGTCGCGCCGTGCAGACCGATGTCCTTGACCAGCGGCGCGTCCTGCGACGGCGCCGTGTACAGCCGCACCGCGTCGGAACCGTGCGCCGGGCAGACCGCGCCCGCGCTCGTGCAGCCGGTGTAGAGCGGCTGATTGGTGTCGTAGTCGGGGGCGATGGTCACCTCGCCGCCCCACGGACCCGCGGTCGCGTGCACCGGGGCGCCGAGCAGCGCCATGTAGTGGCCCCAGTCCCAGTACGGGCCCGGGTCGGTGTGCATGCCGGTGATGTACGACGCCGTCGGGCCCGGCACATTGTCGTGCCCGAGGATGTGCTGCCGGTTCAGCGGGATGTGGTACTTCGCCGCCAGGTACTTCACCAGCCGCGCGGACGTGCGGTACATCGCCTCGGTGTACCAGGTGCCCGGGTCGGTCAGGAAGCCCTCGTGCTCCACACCGATCGACTTGGCGTTGGTGTACCAGTTGCCCGCGTGCCAGCCCACGTCCTTGGTCCGCAGATGCTGCGCGATGTGCCCGTCGGACGAGCGGACCGTGTAGTGCCAGGCCAGATATGTCGGGTCCTGGACCAGTTGCAGCGCGGTGTCCCAGTAGCCCTCGGTGTCGTGGATGACGATCGTGTCGATCGTCTGCGACTCCGGCCGGTCGGCCTTGTCGTAGTTGCCGTAGTCACCGCCGCCGATGTCCGCGTACGGCGCCGGTATCCACTCGCAGCCGACCCCGCGCGGGCACTCCGTCCCGGCCGCGTTCGGCTGCCCGAGACCGATCCTGGCCGTCTGCCCCGCGGCCGGCTCCAGACCGGGCGCCGCGGCGAGCGTGACGTGCTCACCGGCGTCGGTGGTCCGCGCCTGCCCCTGCTTCAGCACGTCGAAGACGTCGTCGGCGAAGGACGCGGCGGTGGCCGCGTCATCGGCGCCGGAGTAGCGGGCGACCGCCGCGTACCAGTCGGCCGGGTCCGAACTCAGCGGCTCACCGAGGGACTTCTGCGTGTCGGCGAGCAGCGCCGCGCCGCCCGCCACATTCGTCGCCGCGTCCTCGCGCAGCGCGTCCGCCGCGAGCCCGGTCAGCGTCGCGGCCCGGTCCAGCGTGGTGTACGACGCGGGCAGCGCCGCGATGTCCGGCGCCTGCGCGGTCGCGCTGCTGATCATCGGCCGGGAGTCGTCGCCGCGCCCGTCGTCGGCGCCGTCGCCCGTGCCGCGCTGCGGGAAGTCCGCGAGGGCGGTGCGGGTGTCGGTCAGATGCATCGGCCCGTAGCCGCCGGTCACACTCGGCATGCCCTGGTGGCCGTCCCAGCGGGACTCCAGGTAGGACACACCGAGCAGCACGCTCTGCGGCACGTGGTACGTCCTGGCGGCGTCCGCGAACGCCCGCTGGAGCGAACCGGCGGCGGCCGGGCCGGGCTCGGCCGCATGGGCGACACCGAACACCGGCAGCAGCGCGGTGGCGGCCACGGCGGCCGTCGCCATGCGCAGCGCGCGCCGGCCGCGGCGTCTGTCGGACGGGGGAGCGGATCCTGGCACAGCAGCCTCCTCCAAGAGATGCCGAACGATCGGCACCACAGAGGTATCGGCTGCCGGAACATCCGTCAACCACCCGTATACAAGCTCGTCTTCGCACGTCAGGGGCGTAATTCGGGCGTATCAGCGGGGCTTTCCACGGGCCGGCCCGCTGGCCTGCCGTGCGTCAGTGGTGTGGACCAGTGGGAGGCGGCGGACCGGGCGCACAACTCGTCGCGCACCGGGCCCGTGGCGCTGCCGCCGTCAGCGGGTGCCGACCGCCGCGCGCACCGCCCGGCGGGCCATCCCGCAGTCGTCGTGCAGCCGGCGCAGCAGCAGCCGCTGCTCCTCGCCCGCCTCCGCCGCGCCCGGCGCCACCGGCCCCGCGGACCGCATCGTGCGCTGCACGGCCGTCTCGTAGGTCCGGATCTCCCGGGTCAGCACCAGCATCAGATTGACCAGGAAGGAGTCCCGGGCCGCCGGGCCCTGGGCCTGCGCCTGCTGGCTGATCTGCCGCCGCGCCGCCGGGTCGTCGCCCAGCACCGACCAGAGCACCGCCAGGTCGTACCCCGGCAGGTACCAGCCGGCGTGCTCCCAGTCGACCAGCGAGGGGCCCGCGGGCGACAGCAGCACATTCGACAGCTGGGCGTCGCCGTGGCAGAACTGCCCCTGCGCATGGGCCAGTCCGTGCAGCAACTGCTGGAGGTCGCCCATGTCCCGGTCGGTCAGCAGCCCCAACTCGTGGTAGCGGTTCAGGCGCACCGGATAGTCGATCGGCGCGTCGAACGAACCGGCGGGCGGGCGCCAGGAGTTGATCCGCGTGTACGCCGACAGCGCCGCGCGCACGTCCGCCTTGGTCGGCGGCTGCACGGGGTGCCGCTGCGGCGACACCACCCGGCCGGGCATCCGCTCGATCACCAGCACACAGCTCTCCGGGTCCGCCGCGATCAGCCGCGGCACCCGCACCGGCGGACGGTGCCGGACGAAGGTGCGATAGGCAGCTATCTCCTGGCGGAATCGTTCCGCCCAGGCGGGGGACTGGTCCAGCAGACACTTGGCGACGGCCGGGGCGCGGCCCGAGGTGCCGATCAGCAGCGCGGTACGGCCACCGCGGCGCAGCAGCTGCGCCGGGGCGAATTCGGGACAGATGCGCTGCACCGCGGCGACCGCGGTGCGCAGCTGCGCGCCCTGGGGGCCGGTCAAGTCGAGCCTCCCGCTGAGCGGATGGGAGGGACCCGCGGGCCGGCCGACGCGCCGTACGGCGGTGGCCTGGCGCGGGCGCAGAACGGGCTCCGCGACGGCGGGGTGCGCGGGCCGGGGCGGGGCGGACACGGAGGACGATGCCGAATACATGAGGAGAAGCAGATCCCTTCGTGTGCCAACGGTTCAGGGGCGCCACTTGCCGGTCCGTGACCGCACCCTGGGGAATGCGGAGACGGACCGGGGTGGCGCGTTCCTACCTGACACCCGGGCGCGGGTGGCAGACCATCTGGCGGACCCTGGCGAACCCTGGCGAATAGTCGCGCGGCCATTGTCACCGGGATTAGTGTCAATTCAGCCGAGGAACCTGGGGGCTTGACGTGGCCAATGAAGCCAACACCCGACTCGCGGACCTGTTCGGCCTCACCGGCTGGTCCAAGGGCGAACTCGCACGGCTGGTCAACCGGCAGGCGGCGGCCATGGGCCACCCGCAGCTGGCGACCGACACCTCGCGGGTACGCCGTTGGATCGAGACCGGTGAGTCGCCGCGCGATCCCGTGCCGAAGGTGCTGGCGGCATTGTTCACCGAGCGTCTCGGCCGTGTCGTGACCATCGAGGATCTCGGGTTCGACCGGCGCCGGCAGACGGGAAGGAAACAGACCGGAGACGGCCTTCCGTGGCCGCCGGAACGAACAGCCGCGGTCCTCACCGAATTCACGGGAATGGACCTCATGCTCAACCGACGCGGTCTGGTGGGCGCGGGCGCCGCGCTCGCCACCGGCTCCGTACTCAGCAGTGCCATGTACGACTGGCTGCACTCCGACCCGGCCCTGGCGGCCGACGCACCAGTCCTCGACGAACCGCTCGACGCCGACCCCGCCGCCTTCGGCCGCTACGAAGCGGCACCGGTCGGCTCGCAGGAGATCGAGTCGCTGGAACGCTCGGTGGAGCTGTTCCGCGCCTGGGACGCCTCCCGCGGCGGCGGACTCCAGCGCAAGGCCGTGGTCGGCCAGCTCAACGAGGTGGGCGACATGCTCTCCTACTCCCACCCGGCGCACCTGCAGCGCCGCCTGTGGGGCGTGGCCGCCAATCTGGCGGTGCTCGCGGGCTGGATGTCGCACGACGTGGGCCTGGAACCCACCGCGCAGAAGTACTTCGTGATCGCCGCGCACGCCGCCAGGGAGGGCGGCGACCGGCCGCGGGCCGGTGAGGCGCTGTCCCGCGCGGCCCGCCAGATGGTGCACCTGGGCCGGCCGGACGACGCGCTGGACCTGATGAAGCTCGCCAAGTCCGGCTCGGGCGAGGCGGCGCTGCCCCGCACCCGCGCCATGCTGCGGACCATCGAGGCATGGGCGCAGGCGTCCATGGGGCGCGGCCAGGCGATGCGGCGCACCCTCGGCGAGGCCGAGGACCTGTTCGTGTCGGACAAGGGCGATGTACCGCCGCCCAGTTGGATGCAGAATTTCGACGAGGCCGACCTGCACGGCATGCAGGCGCTCGCCTACCGCACCCTGGCCGAGCACGACCCGTCGGCCGCGGCGCAGGCCCAGCAGCACGCGAAGAAGGCGCTGGTGCTGCGCGGCGGCGGCCATGAACGGTCGATGATCTTCGACTATCTGTCGCTGGCCTCGGCCTGCTTCATCGCCGACGACCCGGAGGAGGCGGACCGCTACGCCCGGATGGCGCTGCTCAGCATCGGCCAGACGTCCTCGCACCGCACCTGGGACCGGCTGCGCGAGATGTACCGGCTCACCGGACGGTATTCGGGCTACACCAAGATCCAGGATCTACGGTCCGAGATCGAGACGGCGCTGCCCAAGCAGAAGAAGGGGAACGGCGGGCGTCTCCGGTCCGTGTAGCGCCGCTACGGCAGTGGCCGGCCTGCCGCCGAACGGGCCGGGCAGCTCCGTACGCGACGCTTGGTGACAGACATCTTGGTGACGGACATCCGGTGACCCGGTGAGAGGCACCAGGTGACTCGGTGAAAGGCGGGAAGGCTCAGGCGATCCTGGCGATCAGCACACAGGCGTCGTCCTCGCGCTCGGGAGCGCCGAATTCCTCGGCGACGATCCGCACGCAGTCCTGTGCGGACCGGGCGCGGGCGAACAGCGGTGCCATCGCCAGGAGCCGCCCCGCGCCGCTCTCGGCGTCGGCGTCGAGCACGGAACGGCGCGGCACCAGGCCGTCGGTGTGCAGCACCAGCAGGTCACCGGCGGCCAGTTGCTCGTCGGCCTGCCCGTACAGGGCGCCGGAGGTCGCGCCGAGCAGCACCCCGTCCGGGGCGTCCAGGACGCGTCCCGTCCCGTCGCGGAACAGCAGCGGGGCGGGGTGCCCGGCCTGCGCCCAGCGCAGCAGCCGGGTCGACGGCTCGTAACGGCAGCACAGGGCGCTGCCGAGGGCGGGCTGCGCGGAGGTGTCGAGGAGTTCGTTGAGCCAGCCCATCAGCGGTCCCGGCTGGAGGCCGGCGACGGCCATGCCGCGCAGTGCGCCCAGCAGCATCGCCATGCCCGAGGTGGCGGCCACACCGTGTCCGGTGAGGTCGCCGACGGTGAGTAAGGAGGACCCGTCGGGCAGCTGCATCGCGTCGTACCAGTCGCCGCCGATCAGGGCGCTGGTCCCGGACGGCAGATAGTGCGCTGCCAGGTCCATCGTCGTGGGCCCCCCGTCCTGCGGGAACCGCAGGGTGCCGCGCCAGGGCGGCAGCACGGCCTCCTGCAGCTCGACCGCCAGCCGCCGCTCGGTCTGCGCGGCCTGCCGCTGGCGCTGGAGGGAGTCACGGGTCTCCCGGAGCGTCCGCTGGCTGCGCCGCAGATCGCTGACGTCCCGCAACACCGCCCACATGGAAACGGTGTCCCCGTCGGCGCCGAGCACCGGCTCGCCCACCATGTGCACCGTGCGGACGGAGCCGTCCGCGCGCACGATGCGGAATTCGCCGTCGATCGGCCGGCCGTCCACCAGACAGCCGGTCACCATCTCGGTGAGGATCTGCTGGTCCTCGGCGAACAGCCAGGACGGCAGCTCGTCGAGGGTGAGCGGTCCGTCGCCCGGCTCCCGGCCGAAGATGCGGTACAGCTCGTCCGACCACTGGGCGTCGTCGGTGAGCAGGTCCCATTCGGCGCTGCCCGCCCGGCCCAGCGCGTGCACCGCGTCGGGCCCCGGCGGCGGGACCTGCGAAGCGAGGTTGGCCGCGAGCAGGTCGCCCGCGTCCGCCACGAGATCGCCGTCCAGGCCGTCCCTGAGCTGGCCGAGGTGAACGTCCACGTCATCGAGCTGGTGCACGGCGAGGTCGCACAGGGCGCGCTGCCACCGCGACTGGGGATCCTCCGAGGCGGCGGCGCCGTCGCGCAGCACCGCGTCCACCTGGGTCCTGAGCCGACGCGCCTGAGAGATCAGGGCGTCCACCGCACCGGGATCCGGTGGCTGCGCGGAGTTGTGCTCCGCGTGCGTGGGGAACGGCATGACACACTCCGAACGTGTCTGCAGGCATGCGCTGTACGGCCGAGGCGGCACGGAAGGCCGGTAACGACTGTTGCACAGGGAGCGATCGCCCGTAAGGGTTTCCGCGATACCCGATCCGGTGGTGCTTCTGGCATATGCCCCCTGCCCAGCGCCCCAACGCCACCCCACGCGCCACCCCGCAGTGGCGCTCGTAACAGCGCCCGAAGCGACACCGAACGCCCCGAGTCGGTAGGCTTCCGCCGCCCGTCCCCACGGAATCCCCCGTTCCCGTCAGGTATGAAACCCACGGCGGCCGGTAAGGATGCCGGGCACCGGTAGCGGAAATCCCGTTGCCATGGAACCCCCCGCACCGGATGCTGACCTCATGTTCGACCCAGACATAGCGCCCAGTGGATCCCTTCTCGGCCTCCTCCAGCGAGGACGCGGAGACGGGCCCCTGCATGCCCTGGCGGCGCCGCGGGCGGAAGCCCTCGCCGCCCTGGAGCAGTGCGTTCTCCGCGACCCCCGCCTCGACTGGCGGGTGGAGTCGCGCTCCTTGTACTACGCGCGCCTGTACTCGGACCTGGAGAGCCCGCTGGACGGGATCGAACAGCACCTCTTCCACCCGGACGACCTCCTCGCCCCCGACGAGCACCGCTGCGGCCTCGCCCTGTCCGTGCTCGGCCACCTGGCCGGCTACGGCCGCCGTGACGCGCTGCACCTGCTGCGGCGGTACGCGGCCACCGGCGGCTGCTGGGAATGGGCGCTGGACGAACTGGCCGTCCGCGACGACGAGGCGGGCCTGCGCTCGCTCGGCCCCGCCGTCGTGGCCCGTTTCCCGCACACCCCGGAGGGCGAGGCCGAGCTGGCCCGCGCCGTCCGCGAGGCGTACGAACCCCGGCCCTGGCAGCTGTGGGCCGAGGACACCGCGCAGCCCGCCACCGCGCACCGCGTGCGCAAGGCCGCCGAACAGGTCTCCTTCGACCGCTGGCAGCGCCAGATGCGCTCCGCGGGACCGACCCCCGGCTGGAGCGTCGCCGCCGTCCTGGAATGGGCGCAGCAGGGCCTGGCCCGCTATCCGGCCGTCGAACGCGATCAGGCCGCCGCCCGCTGCCTGGCCGCCGTCGCCGGACCCGAGGACCACGCCGAACTGCTGGCGGCCGCCCGCCAGGGCCCGTCGGCCGCCCGCGCCGCGGCCCTGCGGCACCTGACCGACCGCGGCGACCCGCAGCGCCTCGACCTGATCGAGAGCGCCGCCGTCAGCCCCGACGACCTCGTCGTACGCGCCGCCCTCGAAGCGCTGGAACGGCTGCGGGACGACGAGGCGCTGGACCGGGCCCGCGGCTGGGCGGCCCGCACCGACCCGCTCGGCTCCGCTGCCGCGCGGCTGCTCGCCCGGCACGGCGGCGAGCAGGACGCCGACCACGTACTGGGCGCGCTGCGCAGGACCGTGCAGACCGGCGGCGCCGACGCCGACGGTCTCGACGCCCTCGTCGAGGGTGTCGGCCGGCTCTCCGCCTGCCGTGCCGCACCCGTACTGCGGCACATCTACCGGGAGACGTCCTCCTCGCACCTGCGCGGCACCGCCGCCGGCGCGCTCGCGGTCACCGACCCCGGGTTCGCCGCCGGGTTCGCCGTCGAGTGCCTGTGGGACTGCGAGGAGAGCACCCGCGAACTGGCCGCCCACCGCGCGACATCGGGTGACGCGAGGGTCCTCACGCAACTGCGCAGACTGGCCGCCGATCCCGCCGAGGAGGCCGAGGTGCAGACCGCGGTCCGGGGCCGGCTGAGTTCCGGCGGTACGTCCAGGTGAACGGCGTGCCCCAACGCTCATGGTGCGTTCCACTTCGGGAAAGATCCACGTGGCCCTGACAACGCTCAGTACGGCGACAACCTCGGTATGCGTGTCGCCATCGTCACAGAGTCCTTCCCACCCGACGTCAACGGAGTGGCCCACTGCGCCCTGCGCACGGCCGAGCACCTCGCCCGGCGCGGCCACGAACCCCTGGTCGTAGCGCCCGCCGGTCCGCACGACCAGGACCCCGGCCTCGACCCCTGTCCCGTCATCCGCGTCCCGTCCCTCCCGCTGCCCGGCTACCCGCAGGTGCGGGTCGCGCTGCCGGGCCGCCGCACCGCCGCCGCCATCGCCGCTCACCGCGCCGAGCTGGTCCACCTCGCCAGCCCGTTCGTGCTCGGCTTCCGCGGCCTGGCCGCCGCCACCCGGCTGCACATCCCCGCCGTCGCCGTCTACCAGACCGACCTCGCCGGATACGCCAAGACGTATCTGAACGCCGGCGAGTCCGCGGCATGGCGGCGGATCCGCGCGGTGCACTCCGCCGCCGCCCGCACCCTCGCCCCCTCCTCGGCCTCCGCCGGCGCCCTGGAGTCGCACGGCGTGCCGCGCGTCCACCTGTGGCCCAGGGGCGTCGACTCAGAACGCTTCCACCCCGCCCGCCGCGACGAGGCGCTGCGCCGCGAACTGGCGCCGGACGGCGAGCTGATCGTCGGTTACGTCGGCCGCCTCGCGCCCGAGAAGCACGTCGAACTGCTCGCCGGACTGTGCGAAATGCCCGGCATACGCGTGGTGGTCGTCGGCGACGGCCCCAGCGCGCCGGGACTGCGCGCCGCCCTGCCGGGCGCTGCCTTCCTCGGCCGCAGGACCGGACTCGAACTGGCCCGGCTCTACGCCTCCTTCGACGTCTTCTGTCACACCGGGCCGTTCGAGACCTTCTGCCAGACCGTGCAGGAGGCCATGGCCAGCGGTGTCCCCGTCGTCGCCCCGGCGGCCGGCGGCCCGCTCGACCTGGTCGCCCACGGTCGCACCGGCCTGCTGGTGCCGCCGCTGGACGCGGCCGCCGTACGGGCCGCCGTGCTGTTCCTGCTGGGCGACGACCGGCTGCGCGAGCGCTACGGGAGCGCTGCTCGCGCCGCGGTCGCCGACCGTACGTGGGAGGCCGTCGGCGACCAACTGCTCGGCCACTACGACCAGGTGCTCGGCGAGCGCGAGGCGGCGGCGGCATGAAGAGCAGCGGAGACAGCCGCGTCACGGACATCGCCGCGGGTGCCGGGGCCACCGGCGCCGGCGACCCGTACGGCCCGGACGCCCTGACGGCGGCCGGTGCCCCGCACCCCCTGGACCGCGACCCCGAACCCGGCCTGCGCATCGTGCGGCTGGCCAACTTCGTCACGCCCGTCTCCGGCGGCCTGCGGACCGCGCTGCGCCACCTCGGCCAGGGCTACGCGGCGGCCGGCCACGAACCGGTGCTGATCGTGCCGGGACCCGCCGCCAGTGACGAACTCACCCCGCAGGGGCGGGTGATCACCCTTCCCGGCCCGGAGATTCCCGGCACCGGCGGCTACCGTGTGCTGGCCCGCAGGGGCCCCGTCGAAGCCGTGCTCGAAGCGCTCGCCCCCGACCGCATCGAGGTCTCCGACCGCACCACCCTGCGCTGGACGGGGGAGTGGGCCAGGCGGCACCGCGTCCCGTCCCTGATGGTGTCCCACGAGAGCGCCGACGGTGTGCTCGGCACCTGGGGCATGCCCCAGGGCGCCGCGCGCCGCGCCGCCGACGCCCTCAACCGCCGTACCGCGCTGGCCTACACGAGGGTGGTGTGCACCACCGCGTGGGCCGCCGAGGAATTCGAGCGGATCGGCGCCCGCAATGTGGTGCGTGCCCCGCTCGGCGTCGACCTCGACGGCTGGCACCCCACCGCGCGCGACCCGCGGGTGCGCGAGCGGTACGGGCACGGCGCCGCCGTACTGCTGGTGCTCTGCTCGCGGCTGTCGCCGGAGAAGCGGCCCGGCACGGCGCTGGAGACCCTGGCCCACCTGCGCGGTTCCGGCGTCGACGCGGCGCTGG
The DNA here is from genome assembly GCF_900112845.1 of Actinacidiphila alni. GTDB lineage: Bacteria > Actinomycetota > Actinomycetes > Streptomycetales > Streptomycetaceae > Actinacidiphila > Actinacidiphila alni. The sequence continues at coordinate 37,212 of NZ_FONG01000019.1, read as the reverse complement.
TCGTCGCGGGCGAGGGGCCCCTGCGGGCCCGGCTCACCGCACAGTCGAAGGCGGCCGGTCTCCCGGTCACCTTCCTCGGCCACGTACCCGACCGCTCCGACCTCGCGGCCGTCCTGGCGACCGCGGACGTGGCGCTCGCCCCCGGACCGGTCGAGACCTTCGGTCTGGCCGCGCTCGAAGCGCTCGCCTGCGGCACCCCTGTGGTGGCCAGCGCGCGCTCGGCACTGCCCACCCTGATCGGCCCCGCGGGCGGCTCCGCCGACAGCCCCGCCGAATACGCCGCCGCCGTCCAGCGCATCCTGGCGAGCCCCGAGGAAGGCCGCCGGGCCCTGGCCCGCGCCCGCTCCGAGCTGTACACCTGGCCCGCCTCGGTCAAGGCGTTCCTCACCGCCCACCGCGCCGCGACCGGCGATTCCGCTCCCTTCACCCGGCACCACGCGGCACCGGAATCCGGCGGGGTGCTGTCATGACGCCGACGGTCGGTTCCGCCGGGGACGGCTCTTTCCCGGCTGGGGCACGTCCCCATGGCGGGGCGTCGTGCGCCGCCGAGGTGGCTCCAGGCGGACACGGGCCCTTCGGGCTCGGTAATCGCCCCACCGGCGAGTTGCGCTTCGCCGTGCTCGGCGACTCGGTCAGCGAAGGTGTCGGCGATCCGCTGCCCGGCGGCGGATGGCGCGGCTGGGCGGCGCTGCTCGCCGAGGGGCTCGCGGCGCGGCCGGAGGGCACGCGGCTGCTCAACCTGGCCCGCAGCGGGGCCCGTTCGGGCGACGTCGCCGGGCCGCAGCTCGAAGCGGCGCTGCGGCACCGCCCCGACCTCGCCTCGGTGCTCGTCGGCGGCAACGACACGCTGCGCGGCGGCTTCGACATCCGGACCGTGGCCGCCGAACTGCACCTGGTGATGGGGACGTTGCGGGCCGAGGGCACCGAACTCCTCACCGCGTGCCTGCCGGACCCCGGCACCGTACTCGGTCTGCCGTGGCCGCTCGCCCGGCCGCTCGGCCGCCGGATGAGCGCGCTCAACGACACCGTGCACGCGCTGTCCGCGCACCACGGCGCGCATCACATCCACGTGGCCGCGCACCACTGGGCGACCATGCCGGGCGCGCTGAGCGCCGACCGGCTGCACCCCAGCGAGACCGGACACCGGCTGCTCGCCCGCGACTTCCACGCCCTGCTCGCCGCCGCGGGCCTCGCCCAGGGAGCCGCGCCCCGCCCCGAACCGGACGGCGCGCCGCCCGGCAGGGCCGCCTCCCTGTGGTGGATGGCCACCCAGGGCACCCGGTGGATCGCCGACCGCTGCACCGACCTGCTTCCGGACCTGCTCCGGCTGGCCGCCACCGAGGTGCGCCACCACCGGCGGGGCAGCACACCGGTGCTGGAGGAGGACGCGCGGCGCGCCACCGTCGCGGCGCTCGCCGCGCTGAAGGTCGCGCCGAGTCCGGTCGCGCGGCAGCCCGCGGGTCAGCGCGTGCTGACCGGCACGAAGCGGACCGGTGTCCCCGGCGGGGACTGGGCGGCGGCCGGCAGCGAACCCTCGGGGACGACACCGATGACCGGATAGCCGCCCGTGGTCGGATGATCGGCGAGAAAGACCACAGGACGCCCGTCCGGCGGCACCTGCACGGCGCCGAGCACCATGCCCTCACTGGGCAGTTCACCGCCGCGGGCCCGGCGCAGCGCCGGGCCCCGCGTGCGCAGCCCGATCCGGTTGGACGCGGGCGAGACGATGTAGCCGCCGCCGAACAGGGTCCGGAAGGCGTCCGCGGTGAACCAGTCGTCGCGCGGACCGCGCGCCACCGGCAGCACCAACTCCGGCCCCGGGCCCGGCAACGGCAGCACATCGGCGCCGCGGGCACCCGCCGCCGTACCCGTACCCGTATCCGCGCCCGTACCCGGAACCGGGCCCACCGGCAGCACATCCCCGTCGGCCAGCGGCGCGGGACCGAGCCCCGACAGCAGGTCCGTCGACCTGCTGCCCAGCACCGGCGGCACCGCCACCCCGCCCGCGACAGCCAGGTAGCAGCGCAGCCCCGGCGCCGCCGTGCCCACCTCCAGCAGCGCGCCGCCGGGCACCCGCACAGAGGCGCCCCACGCCGCCGGCCGCCCGTCGATCCGTACCGGACTCGGCGCACCTGTCACGGCCACCGTCACCGCGTACGAGGGGCGCAGCGCGCAGCCGTTCACGGTCGTCTCCAGACCCGCCGCCCCCGCCGGATTGCCCACCAGCCGGTTGGCGGCGCGCAGCGCGGGGCCGTCCAGCGCGCCCGAGCGCGGCACCCCCAGATGCGCGTGCCCGGGCCGGCCCAGGTCCTGAACGGTCGTGAGCGCCCCGGCCCGGACGACCAGCAGCGTGCGGTCCGTCGGCCCCGCGCTCACGGCGTCTCCCGGACGCACCGCGTACCGGTCTCGCGGCAGGTTCCGCCACGCGTGATCATCGCGCCACCTCCGTGAACCGCACCTCGGTGCCGGGGCTCAGCAGGGCCGCGGGCTCCCTCGCCGCGTCCCAGAGCGCCGCGCCGGTCGTTCCGATCACCTGCCAACCGCCGGGCGAGGACCGCGGATACACCCCCGCGTACGGTCCGGCCAGCGCGACGGAACCGGCGGGCACGGCCGTACGCGGCTCGGCTCGGCGCGGTACGTGCAGGCGGTCGGGCAGCCCTGTCAGATAGCCGAAGCCGGGCGCGAACCCGCAGAAGGCCACCCGAAAAGGCGTCGCCGTCACGATCGCCGCCACCTCCCGCGGGGGAACGCCCCACAGCCCGGCGACCTCCGCGAGGTCCGGGCCGTCGAAGCGCACCGCGATCTCCACGGCCGCACCCCGCCCGCGCGGCACCGGCGGCACGTCCCACCCCGCCACCTCGGCGCCGAACGCGCGCGGATCGGCGAGCCCGCACACCAGCACTGTGCGGGCGGCGGGCACGATCTCCGTGACCCCGGCCAGCTCCCCGGCCGCCCGCCGGCGCAGCAATTCCGCGTGCAGCGACTCCGTCTCCTCACCGGTCGCCGTCTCGACCAGCACGGCGTCCGCGCCGGCCCGCAGCACCCGCAGCCTCATCCCCGCCCCCTCGCCCCGGGCCCGCCTTCTGTCACGAGAACGCCGCCACCCGCAGGCCCGCCGCCTCCAGCGACTGCCGCACCCGGGCCGCGAGCCGCGCCGCACCGGGCGTGTCGCCGTGCACGCACAACGACCGGGCGACGACCGGCACCGTCTCGCCGGTGATCGCCGACACCCGCCCGTCCCGTGCGATCCCCACCGACCTGGCCACCACCGCGTCCGCCGACTCCAGCACCGCGCCCGGCTCGCGGCGCGGCACCAGTGTGCCGCCCGCCGTGTAGGCGCGGTCGGCGAACGCCTCCGCCACCGTCCCGAGCCCTTCGCGCGCCGCCGCGGCCAGCAGCCGCGAGCCCGGCAGGCCCAGTACGGGCAGCCCGCCCGCCAGCCGTACGCCCTCGACGACCGCCGCCGCCTGCTCGGCGTCGTGCACGGCCCGGTTGTAGAGCGCGCCGTGCGGCTTCACATACGTCACGGCCGTGCCCGCCGCGCGGGCGAAGACCTCCAGGGCGCCGATCTGGTACGCGACCTCGGCGGCCAGTTCGTCCGGCGGCACGTCCATCGAGCGGCGCCCGAAACCGGCCAGGTCGCGGTAGGAGACCTGGGCGCCGATCCGTACGCCGCGCTCGGCGGCCAGTTCGCACACCCGGCGCATCGTGGCCGGGTCGCCCGCGTGGAAGCCGCACGCCACATTGGCACTGGTGACCACCGACAGCAGCGCCTCGTCATCGGTCAGCCGCCAGCGGCCGAAGCCTTCCGCGAGATCGGCGTTGAGGTCGATCACACCGCCCGGCGCGGCACCGGGTCCCGCGCCGGCCCGCCCACCGGGTGCCGTCCCGGAGCCCGCGTCCGCCATGATGATCCGCCCGTCCTCGTAGCTGTCGTACCCGTCTTACTCGTCGTCGCCGCTGCCCGACGCGACCGCCGGGGCTCCGGCCCGCCGTACCGTCCGCGGCCGCACCGCGTACGCGCCGTGCCCGTACCGGATCCGATCATGGCACCCCGGCGGCCCGCTCCGCCCGGTGCCCGCCCCGTGCCGATCCGTGCCGTTTCGTTCGATGTCGGTGGCACCGCCTAATGTGTGGGGCGTGACCACCACGATCCCGTACTCGCTGCCGGGCGCCGCCCGGCCCGCGCCGGGCCCGGCCGCCGACGAGGGCCTGGCCCGCCGGCTCAAGGCGCTCGCCTGCACGGCGCCGCTGCACGACCTCGACGCGCGCAAGGCCAATCTCGCGGGCGAGTACTCGGTGTACGCGATGGCGGAGATCGCGCTCGCCTCGATCGACCTGGTCACGCTCAACATGGACTTCGACACCGGCGCGGACCACGACCAGATAGTGGCCAGACTGCTGCCCCGGGTCGCCGCCCAGGCCCCCGCCCGCGCCCACGCCGAGCACGAGCGGGTGGCCCGCTGGGTACTGGAGAATCTGATCAACGTCGGCAGCGCCGACCGTGGATTCCGCGCCGTCTACGGCACCTTCGGCGCCGACGGCGGCTATGTGCGCAGGGACTACGACTTCAAGCTGATCGAGGAAGTGCCAGGCCCCGGCGGCGGTGTCTATCTGCGCACCACCGACGAGGCGGTCAACGTCCTGGTCGGCGCCCTCGACACCGACGTCACCAGCGCGCAGATCGCCGCCGAGGTCAAGCTGGAGGTGCTGATCAGCCGCGGCAGGCTCGCCGACGCCCAACTCGCCGCGGAACAGGCCCGCTACCGCACCGTGCAGTACGCGGAGACGCTGCGCCGCACCCTGGAGGCGACCCGGCGCAATGTGCGGGCGGTCGACTGGCTGCGCACCGTCCCCGACATGATCGCCGAGGCGCTCGACCACGTCGCCGACCGCTACCGGCACGAGAACGCGATCCTCACCAACATCCGCAAGGCGCGCGACGAGGCGGAGGAGCCCGAGCACAAGCGGCGGGCCGCCGAACTGGTCGACATCGTCAAGGACTGCATCCGCCGGCACACCCAGCTCCAGTCCCGGCTGCTGGAGGCGGGGCCGCTGTTCCGCGCCGAGCAGGACCGGCAGGCATTCGCGGCGCCGCCCGCGCGCGCCGGACTCGACCTGTACGGGCAGCTCGTCGCGCCCCTGCTGCCGATCCCGGTGGAGCAGGCGTCCCGCGTGACCGACGCGTTCTTCGCGCGCGGCGCCGGATTCCGTACGCCGTCGGCGGTGCGCGTCACCGATCTCGTGGATCTGCTGCTCACCCCGCCGCTGGAGCGCGAACACCTCGGCGCCGAGATGCCGGAACCCGACCTGGTCGCCACCCCCGACGACAGCCGCTTCAGCGAGGAACAGCTCGAATCCGCGCTCGACCTGCTCGACCTGCCGCACGACGCGCCGCGCAGGCTGTCCGGCCTGCTCGCCGACGCCCGCCGCCGCGACCCCGAACTGCCCTATCTGCTGGCCCTGCTCGCCATCCACGCCGCCTCCCCGCCGGTCGGCACCGCCTACCGCCAGGGCGAACAGCGCCTGCTCTTCGCCGTCGACGACGGCACCCCGCTGGACGACCCCGAGTTCGGCGGCGCCGATCTCATCCTGGGCACCGCCCGGCTCGACGCGGTGGCGATGAGCGCCGCGCGGGCGGAGCCCGCATGAGGCCCGGCACCGCACCGTCCCGTAGCGGCACCGCACCGTCCCGTACCGGCATCGGCCCGTCCCGTACCGGCAACCCTCGGCCGGACCGCGGGGCGCGACCGCAGCGCAGCAAGGAGAGCGAGAAGTGAGCGAGTACCGCGAACCGGCGGCGGAGACGCCCGAGGCCGGGACGCACGGCGGCGGGTCCGAAGGGCAGGCCCGCGGCGCGAGCGTGACCCCCGGCGACGCGGCGGACGCCGCGCGCCTGGTCGGCTACGGCCTCCAGCCCAAGCTGCTGCCCGCGCGCGACGCCGAATACGCCGAGCTGATCCGCAGACACCGCGAGGACCCCGCCTTCGCGCGGCTCGCCGATGCGGTCGCGGCCGGCCTCGGCCTGATCGTGCTGGAGGTCTCGCCCCGCGCGGGCATGGCCCTCGCCGCCGGCGAGGACTCGGTGTTCGCCGTCCGCATGGGCGACTACGCCCGCCGCGCCGCCTCCGACGCGGGCGACCGCTTCCTGCACGGCCTGGCCCACCTCGCCGCCGCCGCGCTCGCCTTCCCGCGCCCCGAGGACCTCGCCGACGACGGCTACATCGGCCGGATCACCGTCAACGGCATCGACGCCTTCGTCCGCCAGGCGTGCCGCCGTCTGGAGGAGAAGGCCGACGAGACCGGTGAGAACACCGACCCGGCCAGTGACGCGCCCGGCCTCGAGGCGGCCTGGCGGGTCTACACCCGGCGCAGTGCCACCGGCGCCACCAAGGACGCGCGCAGGCTGGCCAGTTCGACCACCGGGATCATCGGCAAGGCCGTCGCCTTCCTCGTGGACTCCGGCTTCCTCCAGCGCACCGGCGACGAGTCGGGCGGCACCTACCGCACCACCGCGCGTTATCAGTTGCAGGTCCGCGACATGGCGGGCAGCGCCGCCATGGCCGAACTCCTCGACCTCGGCATCGTGCCCGTCGCCGACGGCACCGCCAGCCTCGTCCCGGCCGCCGAAGACGGCGGGCAGGATCTGGCGGTCGACGCGGGCCTGCCGTTCCACGCCCACGCCTGATGCCACACCCGAGACCGTGACCTGACGCCGGACCGTACGGGCAGCCCGCCCGGCCCGTACGCACGGACCGCCGACCCGGGCCCCGGACCGACCTCGACCCGGACCCAGACCCCGATCTCGGCCCAGGCCCAGACCCAGATCTTGACCCCGACCACGATCCACGTCCCTGACCCCGACCACGAGCCACGAGAGTCCGCCGCATGTACGAGCTTTCCCGACTCCGCCTCTACTCCATCGGTCCCGCGGGCGCGCGCTACGCCGACACCGTGCTGGATCTGCGGGGCGTCGGCGAGCCGGTGCCGCAGCCCGCCCCGGCACAGGGCGAGTTCTTCGCCGACGAGCCGGCCGGACCGCCGCGCCGCCCGGCGCCCGCGGGCGTGCTCTTCCTGGAGAACGGCGGCGGCAAGTCGGTCCTGCTCAAGCTGATCTTCTCGGTGATGCTGCCTGGCCACCGCAACACCCTCGGCGGCGCCAGCTCCGGTGTGCTGCGCAAATTCCTGCTCGCCGAGGACTGCGGCCACGTCGCCCTGGAGTGGCAGCACACCCTCACCGGTGAACTGGTCGTGGTCGGCAAGGTCAGCGAATGGCGGGGCCGCCAGGTCTCCTCCGACCCGCGCAAATTCGCCGAGGCCTGGTACTCCTTCCGGCCAGGCCCCGGGCTCAGCCTGGACTCGCTGCCGGTCGCCGAGGCCACCGGCGTACGGCCGCCGGTCGAGGGCATGTCCGGTGCGCGCGGCAGGCGGCGCACGATGAAGGGCTTCCGGGACGCGGTCACCGAGGCGGGCAAGGCGTATCCGCACCTGGAAGTGGTGTGGGAGGAGATCCACGACCGCTGGAACGAACACCTCGGCGATCTCGGCCTCGACCCCGAACTCTTCCGCTACCAGCGGGAGATGAACGCCGACGAGGGCGAGGCCGCCGGACTCTTCGCGGTCAAGAAGGACTCCGACTTCACCGACCTGCTGCTGCGTGCCGTCACCGACACCCGGGACACCGACGGCCTCGCCGATCTCGTGCACGGCTTCGCCGGCAAGCTCGGCCGCCGGGCCGAACTCACCGCCGAGCGCGACTTCACCGCCGGCTCGCTCGACCTGCTGGAGCGGATCGTCGACACCGCCGCGACGCGCGACCAGGCGCGCGGCGTGCACGCCCAGTCCGAGCGCCGTACCCGCGCCCTGGCCCGCAGGCTCACCGCCCGCGCCCGGCAGGAGCGGGACAGGACCGGCGAACTGGCCGAGCACATGGCGCGGGCCGCGCACACCGTCACCGACGCCGAGCAGGCGCGCGGCGGCAGCGCCCTGATCGCCGCCGAACTGGCGTACCGCCACGCCTCGTTGGCGCTGGCCGCCGCCGACAAGAGCGCCGCGGGACTGCGCCGCGAACTGGGCGACGCCCGTACGCTGCACGCTGCCTGGCAGGCCGCGGAGACCGTGCTGCGGCACCGCGCCGCGGGCGACCGCCTCGCGCGTGTCACCGCCGCCATCCGGGAGGCCGAGCGCGACGCGGCCCCGGCGCTGGCCGCCCGCACCCGCGCCGCCACCGACCTCGTACGCGCCCTGCACGCCGCCGCCGGGCGCGCGGAACAGCAGGCCGACGCCGAGGAGGAGCGGTCCGCGGCGCTCCAGGCGGCGTCCGAGGCCGCGCACCGCGACGCCACCGCCGCCGCGACCGAGGCGCAGCGCGCCCGCAGCGAGAGCGGACACCTCGGGCAGCGCCTCGCCGAGGTCGCGCAGGAGACCGCGGAAGCGGTCGGCGCGGGCTGGCTCGACGATTCCGCGCCCGACGCCGACCCGGCGCGCGCCGCCCTCGCCGCCGCCGACGCCGAGGAGACCGCAACGGCCTTGGCCCGGGCGGCGGGTGACACCGCCCAGGCCGCCGCCGCCCGTGCCCGCGACGCCGCCTCCGCCGAGGCCCGCGCCGAGCTGGCGGCCGCCCGCGCGGCCGACGCCCTCACCACCGCAGAAACGGCCCGTACCGCGGCGACCGTCGCCGCCACCGCGCTGGCCGCCGACCCCCGCCTCGCAGCTCTCCTCAGCGTCCCCGCACCGCGCGGCGACGGCGACCCGGACGCCGGGGACGGGACCGGCACGGGCCCGGCCGGAGGAACGTCCCACCCCGACGACCGGGCGTCCGCCGCCGTCCGCGCCGCAACGGACGGCGGCGCGCCGTCCGACGAAGGCGCCGGCCCCGGGCCCGCGGGCGCCCCGCGCGCGAGCCGCACGCTCTCCGAAGGCGCCGCCCCCGTACCCCAGCGGGGCACGGAGGGCGCCCTCACCGCCGCCGAACTGGACTCCTTCGCCGAGCCGTTGCGCGAACTGCTGGACAGCGCCGTGGCGGCGGCCGAGCGCAAGCTGTTCGAGCTGCGGACGGCCGCCGCGGACGACACCCGCATCCTGGCCGCGCTCGGCGACGGCGGCCTGCTGCCGCCGGGCCCCGACGTGCTGGCGACCGTGGAGTACCTGGGCGAGCACGGCATCCCGGCGCTGCCCGGGTGGCGCTATCTCGCGCAGGCCGTGGACCCGGTGGACCACGCGACGGTGCTGGCCGCCCGCCCGGAGCTGGTCGACGGCGTCGTGGTCACCGAGCCCGGCTCGTACCAGCGGGCCAGGGACGTCCTGGCGCAGGCCGCCCTGCTGCCGCGCTCGACGGTCGCCGTCGGCACCGCGGCGGCGCTGCTCGCGCCGCCGCCCGCGGCGGCTGCGGGCTCCGCGGAGCAGGACGTCTTCCTCGTCCCGCCGAATCCTGCGATGCACGACGAACTGGCCGCCGACGGCGAACGCCAGGAGCTGCGGGCACGCGCGGGCGCCCGCGAGGAGGACATCAGGTCGCTCGCCGCCCGCCTCGCGCACGACCGCACGCTCGCCGCTCGGCTCGCCTCGTGGCGCGCCTCCTGCCCGCCCGAGCGGCTCGCCGAGCTGGACGCCGAGGTGGACGCGGCCCGTGCGAGCGCCGAGCGGGCCCGTACGGAACTGGCCGCGGCACGTACCGAGAAGGCCGAGGCCGAGGCACTCGCCGCCGAGGCAGCCGCCGACAACGACGCCCGGCGGGAAGCCGCGGAACAGGCGAGGCGCCGCGCCGACGCCCTGGCCGGCCTCGCGCACCGGCTGCGCGAACGCGCCAACTGGCAGCGCCGCGCCCGGGAGCTGGCCGCCGACGCGGCCGAGGCCGAGGCGCGCGTCGAGACCTGCCTCGACCGGGCCCGGGCCGCCGACGAGGACCGCCGCGCCGCCCAGCGCGCCTCGGACGACGCCCGCCGCACCGCCCGCGTCCTGCGCGCCGAGCGCTCCGACATCGCCGGCGCGCCCGAGGAGAGCGCCGACGACCGGGAGGAGACCGCCTCCACCGAGTCGCTGCCCGCGCTCCGCGAGGCGTACCGCGCGGCCTCCCAGGTGTACGAGAAGGTCGGCGTCGGCGCCGACCTGCGCGCCGAGCAGGCCCGCGCGGAGAGCACCGAGAACGCGGCCCTGGCCGAACTGGAACGCCTCACCAACAAGGTCCGCAGCCGCGCCGCACAGCTGCTGGAAGGCCCGGACGGCTCCGACGGACCGTCCCGGCAGGCCGCCGCCGCCCGCGCGGAACAACTGGTCCAGACCCTGGAATCGCGCGCCTCCACCGCGAGCGAGCAGCTCGGCCGGCTGCGCGGCGAGGCCGAACGGCTCGCACCCGCCGACGGCGACCGGCACACCGACCTGCCCGACGAGCTGCTGCCGCGCGACGCCGAGCACGCCCAGGAGCTGCTGCGCGCCGCCAACAGCGAACTGGCCTCCCGCACCGAGGCGTTGGACCAGGCAAGGGCGGCCCACACCGACATGGTGCGGGCGCACCGCGCCGCCGAGGACGCCGCGGGCGGCTTCGACGAGACCGCGGCGCTGCTGCGCGACCTGCTGCGGGACAACGCGCCGGGCCAGCCCGACGAGGAGGAGCCCGAGCCGTACGCCGGCCGCCTGGAGGAAGCCCGGCAGACCGCCGCCGAGGCCCGCCGCAGCCTGCGCGGCTGCGCCGCGGACCTGTCCACCGCCGAGACACAGCTGCGCGAGGCGGCCGACGTCCTCGTCCGGCACGCCAACGCGGTCCGCTACGAGCAGGTCAGGACGCCGGCCCGGCAGCAGATCAGGGAACTGCCCGCCGCCGCGCTGCCCGAGCACGCCGCCGCGTGGGCCGCGGCCTTCGCCCCACGGCTGCGCGTCCTCACCGACGAGCTGAACCAGCTGGAGCGCAACCGCGACAGCATCGTGGACCGGCTGCGCGGCCTGGTCGAGTCCTCGCTGGCCACCCTCCGCTCGGCGCAGCGCCTGTCCCGGCTGCCCGAAGGGCTCGGCGAGTGGTCGGGACAGGAATTCCTCCGGATCCGCTTCGAGGACCCGGACCAGTCGGTGCTCACCGAGCGGCTCGGCGAGGTCATCGACGAGGCCACCCGCGCCGCCGTCCGGAAGAATTCCGACCTGCGGCGGGACGGCATGTCACTGCTGCTGCGCGGTGTCGCCTCCGCCCTGGAACCGCGCGGGATCGCCGTGGAGATCCTCAAGCCGGACGCGGTGCTGCGCGCCGAGCGCGTCCCGGTCGGCCAGATGGGCGACGTGTTCTCCGGCGGCCAGCTGCTCACCGCCGCGATCGCCCTCTACTGCACGATGGCGGCACTGCGCAGCAACGACCGGGGCCGCGACAAGCAGCGGCACGCGGGCACGCTGTTCCTCGACAATCCCATCGGCCGCGCCAACGCCACCTATCTGCTGGAATTGCAGCGGGCTGTCGCCGACGCCTTGGGCGTACAGCTGATTTACACCACAGGACTGTTCGACACGACCGCGCTCGCCGAATTCCCGCTGGTGGTCAGGCTGCGCAATGACGCGGATCTGCGGGCGGGCCTGAAATACATCAGCGTCGAGGAACACCTGCGGCCCGGCCTGCCGGTGCCCGACCCGCAGGGCGAACAGGTGCACGGCGAGATCACCGCCACCCGGATGTTCCGCCGCCCGCAGGAATCCGTCCCGGCCGCCGACGCGGGCACGCAACAGGCCCCCGTCACGGCACCGGACGGCGCGGAGTCCGCGGCCGATGGCTCCGTACCGGCGGTGTCACGCCCCTAGGTGCCGCAATATGTGCGTCGTCCGCCCCGGCGCCCGCTTCCGGCGGCGGGCGGCGGCGCGCGCCGCACGGTGCTCCCTGCGCCGCACCCGGCGCGCCGCACGGGCCGCGCTGCTCGGGCTCGACAGCACACCATTGCGCTGATTCCACACCTGACGGGTGACCCACACGTCCAGCACCGCCCACGCGGCCACGATGCTGACGAAGACCGCCGCGAGCAGTGCGGGCGCGGACAGCCAGGAGTGACCGGCGGCCAGCAGCACGTCGATCACCACGAGGATGAGCGCCACCGAACCGATCAGCATGGCCCGGACCGCCGCCGTCCGGACCGGTTCGGGCATTCGTGGAGTACCGATGGGGTCTGTACTCCACACACCGTCCTCTTCAAGGCCCTGTTCGATGTCCATGAAAGGTGCCTGCCCCCGAACTTCCGGATGCATTCCGGGGTACGTATCCGGCCAGACCTGCCCAACCCCACAGACAGGCTTTCGAGTTACCGCTGTGGCAGTAGTAGGCTCACGCCGTTTAAACGCGACAGACCACCCCCATAGCCGGGGGAGACGTTGGGGAGGCCATGCGCTTTCGCGGTACGACGATCCGCCGGAAGATCGTGGCGCTGCTGCTGATCCCGCTGGTGTCCCTCACCCTCATCTGGGCATTCGCCGCCACCATCACCGGGCGCGAGGTGTTCGGACGGCCGGACATCCAGCGAATAGTCGACTCCGTCGGCTATCCCGCCGACGATACGGTTCGGAGCCTTCAGCAGGAGCGCAGGGTCGCACTGGTCTATCTGGCCAACCCCCGGGACTCCGAGGCGCGGATCGCCTACGACAAGCAGAAATCCGCCACCGACGCCACGGTCGCCAAGATGCGGACCTCGATCAGCACCTCCGGCGCGCGCGGCGACCTCAACGAGCGCTCCCGCGACCGGCTCGACAGCATGCTCTCCACCATCGAGGGCGTCACCTCGCTGCGGCAGCGGATCACCAACCAGCGGATCACCCGCAATGACGCCTACGAGGCGTACAACGCGCTGGTCGACCCGGTCTTCGACCTCTTCGACGAGTACATCCCGCTCAGCGACGTGACCAAGGACAGCCAGCGCCGCGCGGTGATCGGCCTGTACCGGGCGCAGGAGGAGGTCAGCCGCGAGGACGCGCTGATGGCCGCCGCGATCAGCACCGGCCACATCAGCAAGGACGAACTGCGCTCCTTCACCTTCGCCGTCGCCGAACAGCGCAATTACTACGCCGTCGACCTCAAGACCCTCACCGACGACGTCCGGGCGCCCTTCGACAGCTACTGGCAGGGCGCCAACGGCAAGGCGCTGCGCACCGCGGAGGACGCGGTGATCGGCGCGGACAGCGACGAGGCCCCGGTGGTGGCCGCCCAGCAGAACTGGCCCAGCCTCGCCGGTACCGTGATGGGCGACCTCGGCAAGCTCGACGGCGCCGCGATCGCGAAGTTCAGCAAGCAGGCAAGGCCGCTGTCGACCACGCTGGTCGTGGAGGCCGTCGTGATCGGCGTCCTCGGTCTGATCGCGGTGATCGCCTCGGTGATCGTCTCGGTACGGATCGGCCGCAGCCTGATCCGCGACCTGACCGGACTGCGCCGCGAGGCGCAGGAGGTCTCCGGCACCCGGCTGCCGCGCGTCATGCGGCGGCTGGCGGCCGGCGAACAGGTCGACGTGGAGACCGAAGTACCGCGCCTGCAGTATTCGGACGACGAGATCGGCCAGGTCGGCAAGGCGCTCAACACCCTCCAGCGGGCGGCCGTCGAGGCCGCCGTCCGCCAGTCCGACATGCGCAAGGGCGTCTCCGAGGTCTTCGTCAACCTCGCCCGCCGCAGCCAGGTCCTGCTGCACCGCCAGCTCACACTGCTCGACGCGATGGAGCGCCGCACCGAGAACGCCGAGGAGCTGGCCGACCTCTTCCGGCTCGACCACATGACCACGCGTATGCGACGGCACGCCGAGGGCCTGGTCATCCTCTCCGGCGTCGCCCCGTCCCGGCAGTGGCGCAAGCCCGTCCAGCTCATGGACGTGGTGCGCGCCGCCGTCGCCGAGGTCGAGGACTACGAGCGGATCGAGGTACGGCGGCTGCCGCGGCTGGCCGTCAGCGGTTCCGCGGTCGGCGACCTCACCCACCTGCTCGCCGAACTCATCGAGAACGCCGCGGTGTTCTCCCCGCCGCACACGGCGGTACGGCTGCACGGCGAGCCCGTCGCCAACGGCTTCGTGCTGGAGATCGACGACCGCGGCCTCGGGCTGACCCCCGACGCGCTGCTGGAGGCGAACCTGCGGCTCGCCGAGACCCCCGAGTTCGAGCTGTCGGACACCGACCGGCTCGGCCTGTTCGTGGTCAGCCGGCTGGCCCAGCGCCAGAACGTCCGGGTCTCGCTGCGGCAGTCCCCGTACGGCGGCACCACCGCGGTCGTGCTGATCCCGGCGAATCTGCTCACCGAGACCGGTGACGACACCGGCTCGACGCGGATCGGTGAACTCACCGAGTCCCGGGCCGAGGAGATACCCGCCGACACCGAGCACACCTTCCGGCAGTGGGGCCTCGACGGGATCGGCGGGGAGACGCAGAAGGAGCACGAGGCGCACCCCGCGGACGAACCCGTCGGTCCGCCGGTAGGCGCCTCCGACGAGCCGGAACTGGAAGGACCGCTGCCGTTGCCGCGCCGCCGCCGTACGGCGCCGGTCCTGGTCTCCGACCGCGGCCGGCCGGTCGGCGGACCCTCCGACCGAACGTCGCGGGTGGAACGGGACACGCCGGGACAGACCCCGGCCGCGGGCGGCGCGCCGCAACCGCGGCCCCCCGCGCCCGCGCCCGTACGGCAGCAGGCCCCCGGTCTGCTGCCGGCCCGGCCCCAGCCCGCCCCGGAACCGGCGCAGGCGCCGGCTCCGGCCCCCGCCCCTGTGGCGAAGAAGGCGGCGGCGCCCGGCGCGAGTGGCTCCCTGCTGCCGCGCCGCGTCCGGCAGGCCAATCTGGCGCCGCAGTTGCGCGCCGACCCCGGCCAGGACCGGGACGGTGGCGGCGACGGGGCCGGACGCGAACGGTCGGCGGACGAGGTCCGGGACCGGATGGCCGCGCTCCAGCGCGGCTGGCAGCGCGGCCGGGAAGTGGCGGACACCACGGAACCGGCGGAATCCGCCGGCACGCCCGACGCCACAGCGACCACCGGGACCGCGGAAGCGACCGAGACGGCAGAAAACACCGAGACCGGCGGTACATACGGCGGTCCCTGGGCATCAGCACCGAGTACGACTCCGGAGGGGAACGGTCGATGACCGCACCATCAAGCCCGACACGTGAGCTGAGCTGGCTCCTTGACGATCTGGTCGCCCGCGTGGCCAGCATCCGCAAGGCCCTGGTGCTCTCCGGCGACGGCCTGGCCATCGGCGCGTCGGAGGGGCTGACCCGCGAGGACTCGGAGCACCTGGCCGCCGTGGCCTCGGGTTTCCACAGCCTGGCCAAGGGCGTCGGACGGCACTTCGAGGCCGGCCGGGTCCGGCAGACCATGGTCGAACTGGACGACGCCTTCCTCTTCGTGACCGCGGCGGGCGACGGCAGCTGCCTGGCCGTACTGACCGCGGCCGAGTCCGACGTCGGCCAGGTCGCGTACGAGATGGCACTGCTGGTCAAGCGGGTCGGCGCCCACCTGGGCACGGCGGCACGGCACGACGGCGGCGCGGCTCTCAGCGGCTGACCGGATGATCTGACAACGGGGTGACGGGTGTCATGACTTCTGATGCGGACCGGTGGTACGACGACGCGGCAGGACCGGTGGTGCGGCCCTATGCGATGACGAGGGGCCGTACCAGCAGCGCCGCGGAAATGAAGATCGACCTGATCGCCTTGGTGATCACGGAGGCGGAGCCGGGCGACGACGGCGGTGCGCAGGACGACCACTCGCTGTCGCCCGAACACCTCGACATCGTCGAGCGCTGCCAGCACCAGGCCGTTTCCGTCGCGGAGCTGGCCTCCGACCTCGACCTGCCGGTCGGGGTGGTCCGGGTGCTCGTCGGGGACCTGCTGGAAGGGGCGCACGTCCAGCTCCACCAGCCGGTCCCGCCCGCCGAGTTGGTGGACGAGAGCATCCTGCGCGAGGTCATCAACGGGCTGCGCGCGCTCTAGACGGATCGTGATCCGTCCCGGCGCGCCGATCGCTTTCGATCAGGACTAGGCTCGGCGCGGACCCACAACTGACAACGCCTGCAGGGAAGTAGACACACCATGGCTTTCGCGCGATCGGATCGCCGCCGCAAGCCGTCCGCCGACGAGCCGGTGGCACTCAAGCTGCTCGTCGCGGGCGGGTTCGGTGTCGGCAAGACCACGCTGGTCGGCGCGGTCAGCGAGATCAGGCCGCTGCGCACCGAGGAGTCGCTCAGCGAGGCGGGCCGCCCGGTGGACGACATCGCGGGCGTGGAGGGCAAGCGCACCACGACGGTCGCGATGGACTTCGGCCGGATCACCCTGCGGGACAACCTGGTGCTGTACCTGTTCGGCACCCCGGGCCAGGACCGCTTCTGGTTCCTGTGGGACGAGCTGGCGCAGGGCGCGCTCGGCGCGGTGGTGCTCGCCGACACCCGCCGCCTGGAGGACTGCTTCGCCGCCGTCGACTACTTCGAGCGGCGCGGCATCCCCTTCACCGTCGCCGTCAACTGCTTCGACGGCGCCGAGCGGCACGCGCCGGACATCGTGCGTGACGCGCTCGACCTGGACGCGTCCGTGCCGGTCGTGCTGTGCGACGCGCGCGAGCGGGACTCGGCGAAGGACGTGCTGATCAGCGTCGTGGAACACGCGGCGCAGAGGGCGGCGGGCCGACGGGAGCCCGCCACCACCTGACGGCGCCAACGGCAGCAGCACCAACGGGACGGCGCGGCGCGGTCAGCCGGCGGCGTCCCGTTCGCCGTCCTCGTCCAGCCAGCCGAAGCTCCGCTCGACCGCCATCTTCCAGCGCCGGTAGCCGCGTTCACGTACCGGCTCGGTCATCCGCGGCGTCCACTCCGCGTCGCGCTCCCACTGCGCCCTGAGGGTGTCAAGGCCGTCCCACACCCCCGTGGCCAGGCCCGCCGCGTAGGCCGCGCCGAGGCTGGTGGTCTCGGCGACGACCGGCCGGATCACCGGTACGCCGAGCACATCGGCCTGATGCTGCATCAGCAGCTTGTTGACGGTCATCCCGCCGTCCACCCGCAGCGAGTCGATCCGTACGCCGGAGTCCTCGTGCATCGCGTCGACCACCTCGCGGGTCTGCCAACTCGTCGCCTCCAGCACGGCGCGGGCCAGGTGCGCCTTGGTGACGAAGCCGGTGAGGCCGGTGATCACGCCGCGCGCGTCGGACCGCCAATAGGGCGCGAAGAGGCCGGAGAAGGCCGGTACGACATAGGCGCCGCCGTTGTCGGGCACGCTCGCGGCCAGCGGCTCGATCTCGTCGACGGACCTGATCAGGCCCAACTGGTCGCGCAGCCAGTGCACCAGGGCGCCGGTGATCGCGATCGAGCCCTCCAGGCAGTACGCGGGCCGGTCGGTGCCGAGCCGGTAGCCGACAGTGGTGACCAGCCCGCGCTTGGACGGCACCGGCCGCGTCCCGGTGTTCATCAGCAGAAAGCTGCCCGCGCCGTAGGTGTTCTTGGCCTCGCCGGTACCGAAGCGGGTCTGGCCGAAGAGCGCGGCCTGCTGGTCGCCGAGCGCCGCGGCCACCGGGACGCCCGCCAGCCGCCCCGTGGCGGTGCCGTAGACCTCGGCCGACGACCGGATCTCGGGCAGCACGGCCTCGGGGATGTTCATGGCGGCCAGGATCGCCGGATCCCAGTCCAGCGTGTCCAGATTCATCAGCAGCGTCCGCGAGGCGTTGGTGACGTCGGTGACATGGATGCCGCCGTCGGTGCCGCCGGTCAGATTCCACACCAGCCACGAGTCGATGGTGCCGAAGGCGATCTCACCGTTCTCCGCGCGGCGCCGCAGGCCCGGCACATGGTCGAGCAGCCAGGCCGCCTTGGGACCGGAGAAGTACGGCGCGAGCGGCAGCCCGGTCGCCTCCCGGAAGCGGTCCTGCCCGTACGCGCCGCCGAGTTCGGCGCACAGCGCGGCGGTGCGGGTGTCCTGCCAGACCACGGCGTTGTGCACCGGGCGGCCGGTCGAGCGGTCCCACAGCACCGTGGTCTCGCGCTGATTGGTGATGCCGAGGGCGCTGAGCCGGTCGGGACGCAGCCCGGCCCTGGCGAGCGCGCCCGCCGCCACCGCCTGCACCTTCGCCCAGATCTCGGTCGCGTCGTGCTCCACCCAGCCGGGTCGCGGGAGGATCTGCCGGTGGTCGCGGCTGTCGGAGGCGACGACATGCCCGCGGCTGTCGAAGACGAGGCAGCGGGTCGTGGTGGTGCCCTGGTCGATTGCGGCTACGTAGCTCTCTGGCCGGTCGCTCACGTCAGTCTCCCTTGCCCGGTCCCCCCGGGACCGTGTCGGGAATGGGCGGCGCGCGGACCACCGGGTCCGGGCCCCTCCCACCGCCCGGCTCCGCGCCACCGGAAGTGTTCTCCCCGGGGTGACGGAGCGTCAAGAACTTCGACGGGGCAGTCATGTCACGCTGCGCGGCCGCTCGATACGACGGGCCGTCAGGAGTCGGCGCCGTCCGGACCGCCGTTCTCGGCAAGCCATTTGGCGGCGGTCTCGGCCAGCTCCGCGTCCCGTCCGGCGAGCATGGTGGTGATCATCTTGACGTCGCCGCGCAGCGACCACGCCGGATGCCCGAACGTCGCCGGATTGTTCTTCTCGATCAGGAAGTGGGCGGGCCACGCCGTCCCGTACCCGATCAGCGGCAGCGCCGCCGCGTACCGCCGCCGGCCGCGGGCCAGCCCGTAGCCGGTGACGGCGAGGCCGGTGAGCGTGCCTGCCAGGTGCACCCACCGGGTGGCGGCCTTGGAGTGCATCGCCACGTAGTAGGGCCAGAACTCCTCGAAGGAACCGAATGTCTGCTTCGCCATTACCGCAGAGTAGCGCCGGGTCTGGACGCTGTCAGGGGTCCCTGCTATGGTCTTCTCGTATTGAGAATTACTCACCTTGAGAAGAACAACTCGGGTGCGGCGACGCGAGGGGACGACATGACGGACGACGTGGCAGCGCCGGGTGCGGCGGGGGAGGCGGCGCGGCGTGAACGGGACTTCCTGGACAGCTACGATCCGCGCGCCTTCGACCCGATCGCCGTCACCGTCGACGTCGTCGCCCTGACGCTGCGCGCCGACCGGCTGCACGTCCTGACCGTCGAGCGCGGCGGACCGCCGTTCGCGGGGGAGCGGGCACTGCCCGGTGGATTCGTCCGCGCCGGACGCGAATCGCTGGACGAGGCGGCGGCCCGCGAACTGGCCGAGGAGACCGGTCTCGACGCCGCGGCGCTCGGCCGCGTCCACCTCGAACAGCTCGGCTCCTACGGCGGCCCGGACCGCGACCCGCGCATGCACGTGGTCTCGATCGCCTATCTCGCCTTCGCGCCCGGTCTGCCCGATGCCACAGCGGGCAGCGACGCCGCGGGCGCCTCATGGACCCCGGTGGAAGCAATCTTCCCGCAGGGGCAACCGCGCCACGCACCCCGGCGTCCCTTCGAGCAGGGTCGGCGGCCCGGAACCTACGGGGGTGGTACCGGCCGCCGGCCCGGTCATCGGGCAAGCGCCCAAGCGCTCGCCTTCGACCACGACCGCATCCTCGCCGACGGGCTGGAGCGGGCCCGCGCCAAGATCGAGTACACCCCGCTGGCCACGGCTTTCCTCGGCGAGAGCTTCACCATCAGCCAACTGCGGGCGGTCTACGAGACGGTGTGGGGCGCGCCGCTGCACGCGGGCAACTTCCACCGCAAAGTGCTGTCCGTACCGGGCTTCGTGGAGTCCACCGGTGAAACCGACAACCGCCCCGGCGGGCGTGGCGGCCCCCGCGCCCGCCTGTACCGGGCCGGCGACGCCCGCTTGCTGCATCCGGCACTGCTCCGCCCCGACCGGGAGGAGGACGTCCGATGACCACGGGACCGATACGCACGCACAGCGCGGCACCCGCCGACGACGCGATCCGTACCTTCGACGCCGCCCTCGCCGCCCTCGACGCCGACTTCCCCGCCGACCCCCACGAGGCCGTGCGCCACTTCCGCCGTCTCGCCCGGCTGCTCCACCCGGACGCGGCCCCGCCGGGGCGCGCCGCCGAGGCCGCCGCCGCCTTCGCCCGGCTTTCCGCCCGCAGGCGCGGCGCGGACGGCGGGCACACGGACCACGGACGGGTCACAGTCACCACCGCGCGGCGCAGCTACGTCCTGGGTGACGTCCTGGCCACCGGCGACCTCGCCGTCCTGCGCGCCGCCCACTACGACGAGGACGGCGACCGGCGGGCCGCCGTGCTCAAGATCCCGCTGCGGCCCCGCGACAACGACCTGCTGGAACACGAGGCCGACGTCCTCGGCCGCCTCGACACCGTCGCCGAACGGCGGCACCGCGCGTACGCGCCCCGGCTGATCGAGAGCTTCCGGCACCGGGACACCGACGGTGTCGAACGCCGGGTCAACGCGTTCGCGCCGCTCACCGGCTTCCACTCGCTCGCCGAGGTCGCCGCCGCCCACCCGGACGGGCTCGACCCGCGCGACGCCGCCTGGATGTGGCGCAGGCTGCTCACCGCACTCGGCTGGGCCCACCGGGCGCGCCTCGTGCACGGCGCCGTCTTCCCCGAACACATCCTCGTCCACCCGGAGTTGCACGGCCTGGTGCTCGTCGACTGGTGCTACGCGACCGCCGTCGGCACCCATGTGCCGCTGCTGGTCGACCGGCACCAGGACGCGTATCCGCCCGAGGTGCCCGCCCGGCGGCCCGCCACACCGGCCACCGACATCCACCTCGCCGCGCACTGCCTGCGGACCCTCATGGGGGAGCGGGCGCCCGGACCGATGCGGGCCTTCCTGCGGGCCTGCGTCCTGCCGTCGCAGGCCGCCCGCCCGCAGGACGCGTGGCAGCTGCTCGCCGACCTCGACGGCCTGCTGGAACGGCTCTACGGGCCGCGCACCTTCCGGCCGTTCGCCATGCCGCCGTCCTGACGCTGCGTCAGAACGCCGCCTTCGCCGCGCGCCGCGGCACACCACCGACCACCCGACACATCACCCGACGCCACATCACCTGATCTCCGAGGGGGAACCACCATGGGCAGCGGAAGCTGGTCCACCAATGTCTACGACGCCGCCGCGCGCTACCGCGCCGGCTCCGGCACGGGCGCCTTCGCCTACAGCGACCGCGTCACCGGCTCGTCGCCGCGCTCCAGTTGGGCGGCCCACCCGTCGCTCGACCCCAAGGGCCTGACGCTGCGCGAGAGCCGCGACTCCGCCGAGCACCCCACCTCGCTCGCCATCGCCGTCCTCTTCGACGTCACCGGCTCCATGCGGAAGGTCCCGCAGGTGCTCCAGACCAAACTGCCCGAGCTGTTCGGCCTGTTGCTGCGCAAGGGCTACACCGAGCACCCGCAGGTGATGTTCGGCGCGGTCGGCGACGCCACCTGCGACCGGGTGCCGTTGCAGATAGGCCAGTTCGAGTCCGACAACCGGATGGACGACGACCTCGGCAACATCCTG
Organism: Actinacidiphila alni; assembly: GCF_900112845.1. Classification (GTDB taxonomy): domain Bacteria; phylum Actinomycetota; class Actinomycetes; order Streptomycetales; family Streptomycetaceae; genus Actinacidiphila; species Actinacidiphila alni. The sequence goes on along the minus strand of NZ_FONG01000019.1, from coordinate 15,842 downwards.
CTGGAGGGCGGGGGCGGCGGCCAGATGACCGAGTCCTACGAGCTGGCGCTCTACACCATGGCCCGGCACACCGCGCTGGACTGCCACGAGAAGCGCGGCCGGCGCGGCTACCTCTTCCTGATCGGCGACGAGATGCCGTACGGCAAGGTCAAGGCCCGCGAGGTGCGGGACGTCCTCGGCGAGCACATCCCGCAGGACATCCCCATCACCGACATCCTCACCGAACTCCAGCGCACCTACCACGTGCACTACATCCTCCCGGCCGGTTCCTCGTACGTCGGAAACCCCGAAGTCCTCGGACTGTGGCGGAAGCTGCTCGGGCAGAACGTCATCGAGCTGGACGACCTGGACGCGGTCTGCGAGACGATCGCGCTCACCGTGGGGCTCGGCGAGGAGGCCATCGACCTCGCGGCGGGCCTGGCCGACCTGGCCGACGTCGGCTCGGCCGCGGGCCAGAGCGTCGGGAAGGCGCTCGCGGGACTCGACCGGAAGCGGCGTACGACCGGTGCCCGCGGCGCCGCGCTCGCCGTCTCCGACGCGCCGCTCACCGACGGCGCCGCCGGACCCGCCACCACCACGCGGCTGTAGTGGCCGCCATGCCCGCCGACCGCCGCACCCCGCGCGAGGCGACCACGAGCAGCGCGAGGAATGCGATGGACGCGGCGCACGCATCGGCCACGGCGCACGCGTCGGACGCGGCGCACACGATCGTCGTGGACCTCGGGTTCGGCGACGCGGGCAAGGGTGCCGTCGTGGACCGGCTCTGCCAGGACGGTACGGTCCAGGCGGTCGTCAGGTTCAACGGCGGCGCCCAGGCCGCGCACAATGTCGTCACCGCCGACGGCCGCCACCACACCTTCGCGCAGTTCGGCTCCGGCACGCTGCGCGCGGTGCCCACCCACCTGTCGCGGTTCATGACCGTCGACCCGCTCGCCCTGTCCGCCGAGGCCGACCACCTGCGCACCGTCGGCGTCCCCAACCCGTACGCGCTGCTGACCGTCGACCGCGCGGCGCCGCTGGCCACCCCGTACCACGCCGCGGCCAACCGGCTGCGCGAACAGGCCCGCGGCGCCGAACGGCACGGCTCCTGCGGGATGGGCGTCGGGGAGGCCGCCCGCTACGCGCTCGCCCACCCAGGCGACGCGCCGACCGTCGGTGACTGCCTGTCGCGCACCCGTCTGCTGCGCCAACTGCGGCTGCTGCGCGACCGGTTGGCCGACGAACTGGGACCGCTGCCCGCGCCGCCCGTCGAGGACTGCGCGGACGTCTTCGCCGCCTTCGCCCGTGCCGTCACCCTCACCGACGGCGCCGCGCTGCACGCCCTGCTGCGCCGCGGACGCGTGGTCTTCGAAGGCGCCCAAGGCGTCCTGCTCGACGAATGGCACGGCTTCCACCCGTACACCACCTGGTCCACCACCACCTTCGCCAACGCCGAGACGCTGCTGGCCGAGGCGGGCGCGCCGCGCTCGGCGCTGCGCCTCGGCGTGGTGCGCACCTACACCACCCGGCACGGCCCGGGGCCGCTGGTCACCGAGGACCCGGAACTGACGCCGCTGCTTCCCGAGCCGCACAACGGCCACGGGCGATGGCAGGGCGCCTTCCGCACCGGTCACTTCGACGCCGTCGCGCACGCCTACGCCGCCGAGGTCTGCGGGGGAGTGGACGCGCTGGCCGTCACCCACCTCGACGCTCCCGGCCGCGCCCGGGGGCTGCGGATCTGCCGCGCCTACGGCATCGACGGACACCTGGTGGAACGCCTGACGCCCGGGCCGCCCGGCGACCTCGACCGGCAGGCCGCCCTCACCGCCCGGCTCCGTACGGCCAGGCCCGCCCTGTGGGACACCCCGGGGCGCGACCCGCGCCGCTGGTCGGCGGCGATCGGCGCGGCACTGGGCGCGCCGGTGCTGCTGGAGTCCTCCGGGCCGACCCGGCAGGTCCTGCGTCGGCTTCCCGCGGCGTCCCCGGGCGGGACTCCCGTCAAGGCCGCGCCTCCTGCCGCCGCCCTCCAGTAAAGTCCCGCCGTGGCCAAGGACTCTCACTGCTCGTCATGCGGCGCGCCCTTCGGCGCCGCCCCCGGATGGCCCCGCACCTGCGGGAACTGCGGGGCCGTCAGCTACCGCAACCCCCTGCCGGTCGCCGTCGCGCTGCTCCCCGTCCGCGGCCCGGGCGACGCCCCGGACGGCCGCGGCGGCGGACTCCTCGTCATCCGCCGCGCCATCCCGCCGAGCATCGGCGAACTCGCCCTGCCCGGCGGCTTCATGGACGTCGGCGAGAGCTGGCAGCGGGCGGTCGTCCGCGAACTGTCCGAGGAGACCGGCATCGAGGTGCCCGCCGCCGAGGTCACCCTCGCCGACGCGCTCACCGACGAGGACGGCGGCTATCTGCTGCTCTTCGGCCTGCTGCCCGCGCTGGACGCGGCCGACCTCCCGCCGTCCGCCCCCACCGACGAGACCGAGGGGCATCACATCCTGGCCGCAGCCGCCGAGTTGGGCTTCCCGCTGCACACCCTCGCGGCCCGCCGCTGGTTCGACGGCGCCTACGACGCGCTGCCCCGCACCCGCACCCGGTAGCCCACCGGCTCGGCCGAATCCGCCCCGTCCCGCTCCACCACGACCTCACCGCCGGCCCACCGGGTGGTGAACCGTTCCATCCGCGCGCTCTCCCAGCCGTCCGGGTCGCCGGTGAGGACCACACCGCCGCCGGCCCGGCCGAGCCGCGGCGCCCACACCTCCAGTTCCGTCGCGCCGTCCGCCCCGGTCACCGGCAGCAGGGAACCCGCCCGCGCCAGCACCGGGATCCGGCCCAGCGGCGCGTCCAGCAGCACCTGCCCGGGACCGCGGTGCCCCCGGCCGGTCGCCGTGTCGTACCACAGGCCGCGCGGCAGCCGCACCGCCCGCGTCACCGAACCCGGCTCCAGCACCGGCGCCACCAGCAGCGCGTCGCCCAGCAGGAAGGCGTCCCCGTTCTCGCGCAGCGCCCGGTCGCCCGGCGCGTTCCACCACAGCGGACGCACGTACGGGGCACCGGTGCGGTGCGCGATGTGCGCCAGCGACTCCAGATACGGCAGCAGCCGCATCCGCTCGGTCAGCGCGGCCCGCGCGTGCTCCAGCACCTCGGGGCCGAACTCCCACGGTTCGCGCCGGCCCGCGGTGATCGCCGAGTGGGTGCGGAAGAACGGCAGATACGCGGCCATCTGGAACCAGCGCAGGTACAGCTCGGGCGACGGCGAGCCGGTGAAGCCGCCCACGTCCGGGCCCGAGTACGGCACCCCGCACAGGCCGAGGCCGATGACCAGTGCCAGCGAGGCGCGCAGCCCGGACCAGCCGGTCGCCACATCGCCGGACCAGGTGCCGCCGTACCGCTGCATGCCGGCCCAGCCGGACCGGGAGAAGAGGAACGGCCGCTGTTCCGGGCGCAGTTCGCGCAGACCCTCGTAGCCCGCGCGGGCCATCGCCAGCCCGTACACATTGTGCGCCTCGCGGTGGTCGCCGCCGCGTCCCTCCAGGGAGTGCCGGGCCGAGCGCGGCAGCGTGTTCTCGCCGAAGGACGCGAAGGACACCGGCTCGTTCATGTCGTGCCAGAACCCGGCGAAGCCCTGGTCGAGCCGCTCGGCGTACAACCGGCCCCACCAGGACCGCACTTGGGGGTCGGTGAAATCGGGGAAGGCCGCCGTGCCCGGCCACACCACGCCGTGCACCTCCTGGCCGCGCGCGTCCTTGACGAACGCCGCCTCCCGCGTGCCGCTGTCGTACACCGGCACGCCCGGCTCGGCCTTCACCGCGGGGTCGACGATCGACACCGTACGGATCCCCTCGTCCGCCAACTCCGCGGCCAGCCCGGGCAGATCGGGGAAATGCCGCTTGTCGACGGTGAAGACCTTGTGGCCGTCGAAGTGGTCGATGTCCAGGTGCAGCGCCGACAGCGGAAGTCCGTGCTCGCGGTAGCCCGCGACGACCCGCCGCACCTCCCGCTCGCTGCCGAAGCCCCAGCGCGAGTGGTGGTGGCCGAGCGCCCAGCGCGGGGGCAGCGCGGGCCGCCCGGTCAGCGCGGTCCAGCGGTTCAGGACCCGCGACGGCGTGCCGGTGATCACCCAGTAGCGCAGTGGCCCGCCGTCCATCCGCAGTTCGCTGCCGCCCGGCCGGTCGTGCCCCGAGCCCGCGCCCTCCTCGCCGTCCCGCAGCGTCACCCGGCCGTCCCAGGTGCTGTCGTGGAAGATCAGATGACAGCCCGCGTCGGCCACCACCAACTGCACCGGCATCGTGATGTACAGCGGGTCGTCACCGGGCTCGAAGGAACCGTCCGGATCGGTGTTCCACAGCCGGTAGCCGCCGGCGGGCAGCCGCGGCCCGACGGCCCGGCCGCCGAGCCCGTACACCCGCGCGTCCGCCGGGGTCTCCGAGCGCTGCACCCAGCGCGAACCGGCTCCGGGCGCGCCGCCGGTCGGCTCCCACCAGCGCGGCGGCAGCTCCCTGCGCAGCAGCACCCCGCCGGGCGTGCGGATCTCCACCGCGCCGTGCGGCGAGACCAGCACCGTCACCCGCTCGGACACCACCCGCCAGCCGTCCTTGTCCGGTTCCAGGACCGCCCGCAGATCCGCCTCGGGCCGCCCGTCGGCCAAGGCGTACGAGGGATCGGGGTCCGCGCCGTCCCAGCTGCAGAAGACGGCGCCGCCGACCGCCACCCGCACCCGCAGCACCGAACGGGCGAACCGCACCCGGCCGCCGCCCGGCAGTGACTCCGCCTCCTGTGCCGCACCCGGCACCCGTGCCCGCTCCGTACCGCGCCGCGGCAGATCCCTGGCGTCGGTGCGCTGCCGCCGCCACGCCGAGGCGGTGGCACGCCATCCATCGGCGGAACCCGCCGTCCGCACCGACCGCAGCAGGTCCCGAGCATCCATGCCCTAAGCCTTCCATCGAAACGGCCGCTCGCGCCGCCCGTTCAGCCGGTGTTCACCTGGAGGGGGCGGTGCCCGACCCGCGCCGGTTGCCGCCGCACACCGGATCCGGCCCCCGCACGTGACCCGGATCACCCCGCGCGACCGGCCGCACCGGGCCCGCACGGGCCCGTACCCGCGGGCCCGTCCGCGCCCCGCCGCCGCGCCCCGCCGACGGACCCTGGCGCCGAAGACGATCACATGGCATCGTCCTGCCCAGGACCGTGGCAGGACATTCCGCCCGCCGCGGACCGCCGCCGGCGATCAGAAGCCGAGCCGCAGACCAGTCGCACACACGCAATGACGCGTACCGTCCGGGAGCCGCAGATGACCGCCACGCCCGAGCCCGACCGCACCCCGGAACCCCTGTGGACCCCGGGCCCCGAGCGGATCGCCCGCGCGCAGGTGACCCGCTTCCAGGACTGGGCGGCGCGCACGTACGACGCCCCCGGCGCCGTACCCGGCGATCCGGCCGCGAGCTACCACGCCCTGCACGCCTGGTCGGTCCGCGAGCCCGGGACCTTCTGGCGCGCCATCACCGACTGGTACGACGTCCGCTTCACCACCCCGTACGAGTCGGTGCTCGCCGACGCCTCGATGCCCGGCGCCCGCTGGTTCCCCGGCGCGACACTCAACTACGCCGAGCACGCGTTGCGCCCGGCCCTCGACCCGGAACGCGCCGCCACGCCCGCGCTGCTGCACCTGGACGAGAGCCACGAGACCGGCACCGTGACCTGGGCCGAACTGAGCCGTCAGGTCGCCTCGCTCGCCGCCGCCCTGCGCCGCCTCGGCGTCACCCCCGGCGACCGCGTCAGCGGCTATCTGCCCAACATCCCGCAGGCCGTCGTCGCCCTGCTCGCGACCGCCGCCGTGGGCGGCGTCTGGACCTCCTGCGCACCGGACTTCGGAGCCCGCAGCGTCCTGGACCGCTTCCAACAGGTCGAGCCCGTCGTGCTGTTCACCGTCGACGGCTACCGCTACGGCGGCAAGCGGCACGACCGCACCGACGTCGTGACCGAACTGCGCGCCGGGCTCCCCTCGCTGCGCGCGACCGTGCACATCCCGCTGCTGGGCACCGCCACCCCCGAAGGCGCCCTGGACTGGGCGGAACTGACCGCCGACGACCCGCAACCGGCCTACGAGGCCGTGCCGTTCGACCACCCGCTGTGGGTGCTCTACTCCTCGGGCACCACAGGACTGCCGAAGGCGATCGTCCAGTCGCAGGGCGGCATCCTGCTCGAACACCTCAAGCAGACCGGCCTGCACCTCGACCTCGGCCCCGACGACCGCTTCTTCTGGTACACCTCCACCGGCTGGATGATGTGGAATTTCCTGGTCTCTGGGCTGCTGGCCGGCGCCACCGTCGTGCTCTACGACGGCAGCCCCGGCTACCCGGACACCGCCGCCCAGTGGCGCGTCGCGGAGCGGACCGGCACCACCGTCTTCGGCACCTCCGCCGCGTATGTGATCGCCTGCCGCAAGGCCGGCGTCCACCCGGGCCGGGACACCGACCTGTCCGCCGTGAAGTGCGTGGCCACCACCGGCTCGCCGCTGCCGCCCGACGGCTTCCGCTGGCTGCACGACGAGGTCAAGGAGGACCTGTGGATCGCCTCGGTCAGCGGCGGCACCGATGTGTGCAGCTGCTTCGCCGGCGGCGTCCCGACGCTCCCGGTCCACATCGGCGAACTGCAAGCGCCCTGCCTGGGCACCGACCTCCAGGCGTGGGACGCGCAGGGCCGGCCGGTCGTGGACGAGGTCGGCGAACTGGTCGTCACCAACGCGATGCCGTCGATGCCGGTCCGCTTCTGGAACGACCCGGAGGGCACCCGCTACCGCGAGAGCTACTTCGAGATGTTCCCCGGCGTGTGGCGGCACGGCGACTGGATCACCCTCACCTCGCGCGGCACCGTCGTCATCCACGGCCGGTCGGACTCCACCCTCAACCGGCAGGGCGTACGCATGGGTTCGTCCGACATCTACGAGGTCGTGGAACGGCTGCCGGAGATCCGCGAGTCGCTGGTGATCGGGATCGAACAACCCGACGGCGGCTACTGGATGCCGCTGTTCGTGCAGCTCGCCGACGGCGCCGTACTGGACGACGGGCTGCGCGACCGGATCCGGACCGCGATCCGCGCCCAGCTCTCCCCGCGCCATGTGCCCGACGAGGTCATCGCCGTCCCCGGCGTTCCGCACACCCTCACCGGCAAGCGCATCGAGGTCCCGGTCAAGCGGCTGCTCCAGGGCACCTCGCTGGACAAGGCCGTCAACCCCGGCTCGGTGGACGACCTGGACGTCCTGCGCTTCTACGAGCGGCTCGCCGCCGACCGGGCGGACGGCCGCTCGTAGAAGGCCGGTTCAGGAATTCCCCGACGGGCCGTCAGCCGGTGTAGCTGGCGAAGATCTTGGAGAATTCATAGGGCGCCTGGGAGATGTTGGTGCACTTGTAGAGGGCGCCGGTGCAGGCGTTGGCGTCCCGGCCCTCCTCCCAGAAGGAGAGCATGCCCAGGTGCTTGCCCTTGGCGAAGGTGACGAGCTGCCGGGCGTCGTCCTGGTTGTAGACATGCCCGTCGTCGTTCTGGCCGAGCATCGGCGTGATGCCGACCATCGCCCACAGCTGCGCGTCGGACTTGCCCGGGTAGGCGGACTTCAGCTGCGAGAACAGGCTGTTCGCCGCCTGCACGGCCGCGTCGCCGTAGTCGACGTTCTGGTAGTAGTCCATGGCCATGGCGTTGACCAGGTCGAGGTTGACGCCCGCGTTCTTCGCGGCGTTGAGCACGTTCAGCCCGTTGGCGTCGAGGCCGGTGGGCAGCACGGGCAGTGTCAGCGAGATCCGCAGTCCCGGGTGCGACTGCTGGAGCAGCGCCAGGGCCTGCGAGCGCAGGGCGATGGACGCGGGCTCCGCGACCGCCGAGCCCTCGATGTCGAAGTCGACGTAGGACAGGTTGTACGCGTCGACCACCGCGCCGTACTCGGCGGCCAGCGCGCTCGCGGAGCCGCACGCCTGGGCCAGTTCGATGCCGCTGGCGCCGCCGAAGGAGACCTTCACGTCCCCGCCGGCCGCCCTGATCGCGTCGATCTGGTCCTTGGCCCACGCCTGGCGCGGGTCGTAGGCGTTGAACCACGACGCCTTGCAGCCCGCCGAGGTGACGAACGCCAGGGTGAAGCTCTTCAACCCGCTCGCCTGGGACATCGCGGTGAGGCTGGGCGTCGGCCAGGCGCCCATGTCGACGTAGGGCGCGGTGCGGATGGTGCCCGGGTTCGGATTCCCGCCGCCCCCGCTGCTGGTGGTGCCGCTGACGGCGGCGCTGTACGCCGAGGTGTTGCCGGCCGCGTCCTTGGCGCGGACCCGGAAGGAGTAGGCGGTGGACGCCGCCAGACCGGTCGCGGTGTACGAGGTGCCGGTCACGGCGACCGGTGCGCCGCCGCCGACGGAGACCTCGTAGCCCGCCACGGAACCGGAGTTGTCGGTCGAGGCGGTCCAGTGGACGGTCAGCGAGGAGCTGGTGGGCGAGCCGACGGTCACGCCGCCGGGCACCGACGGGGGAGTGGTGTCGGCTCCCCCGCCGCCGCCCGCGTCGCACGAGGCGCCGTTCAGCTTGCAGTTGGCGGGGACCGCGCTGCCGCTGCCGACCCAGCCGAAGACGGCGGAGGCGCCGGGGGCGAGCGTCCCGTTGTAGTCCCGGTTGGTGAAGGTGTAGTGCGTGCCGCCGGAGCCGGCGGACTGCGTCATCAGCGTGTCCCAGTAGCTGCCGACGCTGCTGCCGGAGGCCAGGTCGAATTCGACCTTCCACGAACTGATCGTGGCGCCGCTGCCGTTGGTGATCGTGTACTGGCCCTGGTAGCCGCTGCCCCAGTCCGAGGTCTTGACGAAGGCGGCGCCGATACCGCCGGCCGCCGTCGCGGGAGGAACGAAGAACAGCACGAGTGTGCCGAAGAGCGCGAGGAGGAGAGTGAGGGATCTTCGCATGCCGGACTCCCTTTGGTCTGTACCAATGTCGACCGAGATCTGGATACTTGACCGGCGGCACACGCGTCAATAGGGCCCGCACGTATCGCTGATGCACCATCAACATCGTTTGGCACAGCGGGAGATGGCCGAAGATCGAGGCTTTCAACCTCCGTAGGTGCTCGAGCTCTCGGAGAGGACCTCCGCGAAATCGGCGGCGAGCGCGGTGGCCTCCGTCACCGCGAGGTCCGCGACCGTGATCCGTACGCCGGGACCGGTGGCGATCCGGAAGCGCGCACCGCCCGCGACCCACCAGCCGTGCGACCGCAGCCCGTTGACGACCGCGGCCTCGTCCCGCACCGGCACCCAGACGTTCATCCCGCTCACCCCGGCCGCCGCGATGCCGTGCCCGGCGAGCGCGGCAAGCGCCGCCTCGCGCCGCTCGGTGTACGCCGTCCCCGCCGCCGCCACCAGCGCCGTCGTCGCCGGGTCGGTCATCAGCCGGGCCACCGTCTCCTGGAGCACATGGCTCACCCACCCCGACGTCAGCAGCATCCGGCCGTCGTGCCGGGCGAGCGTCGTCGCGTCGCACGCCATCGCCGTCCACCGCAGATCGGTGCCCAAGTGCTTGGAGACCGTACGGATCTGCGCCCACCGCGCCGGCCCGGCCGCGCCCGCGGTGGTCAGCGAACGCAGCGGGCCGCCCGCGGTGTCGGCGCTGTGGTCGTCCTCGACCACCAGCACCTCCGGCGCCCCGGCGAGCACCGCCAGCAATTCCTCCCGGCGCGCCGCCGACACCCGCGACCCGTACGGATTCTGCGCCCGCGGACACAGTACGACCGCCCGTGCACCGGCCCGCAGCGCCGACCGCAGCGCGTCGGGCCGTACGCCCTCGTCGTCCACCGCGACCGCCACCGTCCGCAGTCCCAACGCCGGTACGAGGTCGAGCAGATGATGGAAACCGGGATCCTCCACCGCCACCGCGTCCCCCGGCCGCAGCTCCACCGACAGCAGCCGCGACACACAGTCCAGCGCGCCGTGCGCGAAGGTCACATGCGCGTCCGGCACACCGTCCCTGCGGAACCAGGCCCGCGCCAACTCCTCCAATTCCGGCAGCCGTGGCGAGGCGCGGTGCGAGCGGGCACCCGGCGACAGCCGTCCCGGCGGCACCAGATCCGGCAGGAAGGCCGGATCGGGATGACCGCCCGCCAGATCCCGCAGCCCCTCGGGCACCCGGGGCGGTCGCCGTGAGGCCGCCGTACTCACCGCGGGAGCCGGCGCGACCACCGTGCCGCCCCGCCCCCGCGTCACCACGATCCCGCGCCGCCGCAGCTCCTTGTACGCGGTCGCCACCGTTCCCGGGCTCACCCCGAGCGTCCCGGCGAGCGTCCGTACCGGCGGCAGCGCGTCCCCCGGCCGCAACCCGCCGTCGGAGACCGCCCGTTCGGCCGACGCGGCAATCTCCCTGGCCGTCGTCCCGCTGATCGCATATTGTGTCACCACAGAACACATTATGTATCAATACAAAGGCGAACGGCAAGTCGCGGAGCACGGAACGCGGACGGCCGTTCGGGAACGAGGGGGAGCCGACGCGATGCGGATACCGATACAGCTGCCGCCGATACCGGGCGGCCCGGACGGCCGGCGGATGCTGTGGATCAATCTGATCGACAAGACCGGTTCCGGGCTGTGGGTCGCCGTCACCGCCCTCTACTTCGTTGTCATCGGCGGCCTCGGTACCGCGCAGGCCGGACTCCTGCTCGGCCTCGGCGGCGCCGCGGGCATCGCGGGCGCACCCGTCGCGGGACGCCTGGCCGACCGCCTCCCGCTGACCCGCGTGCTCTTCGCTGTCCAGCTCCTGCGCGGCGCGTCCAGCCTGCTGCTGCTCCTCGCCCACGGATTCTGGCAACTCCTGCCGCTGGTCGCCCTCGGCAGCTTCGGCGAACGCGCCGCGTCCGTCCTCACCAAGCTCTTCGCCGCCCGCGTCGCCGGACCCGAACGCGCCCGCTACCAGGCCGTACAGCGCACGGTCGTCAACGTCGGCTACACCATCGGCGGCCTCGGCGCCTCCGCCGCGCTCGCCATCGGCACCAGCACGGTCTACCGCGCCCTGCTCCTCGGCGACGCCCTGTCCTTCGTCCTCGTCGCCGCGCTCGTCGCCCGCTGCGCGGAACCGCCGTCGGCGAGCAGAACGGTCACCGGACACCTCGCCGCCGCGCCGCCCGTACCCGGCCACGTCCCACCGGTCGCCAACCCGTGGCGGGACCGCGGCTATCTCGCCTATGCCGCCCTCGACTCCGCGATGTTCCTCTACGGCTGCGCGCTGAGCGTCGGCATGCCGCTGTGGATCATCACCCGCACCGACGCGCCGCACGGCCTGGCCGCCGCGATCTTCGTAGTCAACACCGTCATCGTGGTCGCCTTCCAGGTCAGGCTCTCGCGGTACGGCAGAAGCCCGCGCGTCGCCGCCGACTCGCTGCGCCGGGTCGCCGTGTGGTTCCTGCTCTCCGGCGCCGCCACCGCGACGGCCGTCGTCCACACCCGCTGGACCGCGACCGCGGCCGTCCTCGCCGCCGCCGTCGCCTTCACCGTCGTCGAGATGATCCAGTCGGCCGTCTCCTGGGAACTGTCCGTCGCCCTCGCTCCCGACGACGCGCAGGGCGCCTACGTCGGTGTGCACGGCCTCGCCCAGTCCACCTCCCGCTGCATCGGACCGCTCCTCATGACCTCCGTCGTCATCGCCACCGGACCGGCCGGCTGGATCGCACTCGGCGCCGTCCTCGCCGCCGCGGCCTTGCTCCAGCGCCGCCTCGTGCTGCGCCGGCTGGGCGGGCTGGAGCGGCCGACCGGGCGGACGGCTGGCGATGCAGGCACCGCCGACGCCGGCACGGAGCCGTCATTGTCAGTGCCTCCGATTACGGTGAGTGAGCACTAGGGATCGTCGGGATCCCCGTTGCCACGTCCGAGGGGGAAGCATGTCCAGCACCACGAACCGCACCGCCGCCCGCCGTACCGACCGCCGCCGGTCCACCGCCCGGTCCACTGTCCGGCCACGTCACAGCGCCGCCCACCGCCGGGCGCTGCGCCGCGAGGCCGCCACCGTCGTGGCCCTGCTCCTCGACGAGGCCGACTTCGCCGCCATGACGGAGTATCAGACCTTCGCCTTCGACGACTACCCACGGTATCTGCACGCTGTGGACGCCTTCCTCCGCCATCTGCACGCCCAGGGCAGCCACGTGGCCGTCACCCTCTTCGACCCCGACGGCTATGCCGCCTACTGCACGACGACCCGGCAGCCACCGGACAGCGCCACCACCCGCACCCGGTACACCGCGGAAGCCACCGCGGCGGGTCCCGCCGTCACCTACACCCGGCAACCCGTCTCCCTGCTGCGCGCCCAACTCGCACACGAAGCCGACCGGCGCGCCACGTGGGAGAGTGCCACCGACGCCCTCACCCGCGCCGGCACCTGCCCCGACTGCGGGCAGGACGTCGCCCACTGCACCTTCGACCGCGCCTCCGACACACTGCTGCGGCTCGTCGAGACGGTCGGCCCCGGCCGCCATCACATCGTGTGCAGCCTCCCCTCCGACGACGGCCCGCTGCTGGCCGCCGTCCATGTCGAGGCCGACACCGACGGCATGGTCCACCTCGCGGAGAACGACGCGCTCGTGCTCTGTACGGTCATGGCCGCGAGCACCGCCACCGGCCGCGCCGGCGGTGTCGTCCTGCGCACCACCCACACCGACGAACGGCCCGACGTGGTCCGCGGCTGGTCCCTGCACGACGGCACCCTCCACCCGCTCACCGAGGCGGAGGTCTTCAACGCCTACTGCACCGATGCGGCCACCGGAGACCCCGTGCCGCCCGAGCCCGGAGTCGTCTACCAGGCGGGACTCCCGCTCCCGCCACCCCGCATCGACCACACCGGCTGAGCACACGGAGGAGACCAACGACCCCTGGCTGCCGGGAGACCGGGATGCCGGGACATGAGGACACCGGGACGCCAGGGCATCACGGGCGCTCCGCCCGGGCCGGGAACGCGAAGGGCGCCCCAACCGCACACGGATGGAGCGCCCCTTCCCGGCCACCGGCCGGACCGCCTCACTCGCCGGACAGCACGCCCTGCGCCGCCCGCCGGGCCTCGTCGGCGCTGTCGGTCGCCCGCGCCGCGGCGGCCGCACGCTCGCACTGCGCCAGCGTGTACTTCGCCAACGTCGCCCGCACATACGGAATCGACGCCGCACCCATGGAAAGGCTGGTGACACCGAGGCCGGTCAGCACACACGCGAGCAGCGGATCCGCCGCCGCCTCACCGCACACACCACAGCTCTTGCCCTCGGCCCGCGCGGCGTCCGCGGACGCCGCCACCAGGTCGAGCAGCGCGGGCTGCCAAGGGTCCTGCAACCGCGACACCGCACCGACCTGCCGGTCCGCCGCGAAGGTGTACTGCGCCAGGTCATTGGTGCCCAGCGACAGGAATTCGACTTCCTGGAGGATCGACCGCGCCCGCAGAGCGGCCGACGGGATCTCCACCATGGCGCCGAACTTGGCCCGCAGACCCGCCTCGCGGCACGCGTCGGCGAACGCCTTCGCGTCCTGACGGTCCGCCACCATCGGCGCCATGACCTCCAGATACACCGGAAGCCCCTCCGACGCCCTGGCCAGCGCGGTCAGCTGCGTCCGCAGCACCTCCGGGTGGTCGAGCAGCGACCGCAGCCCCCGCACGCCCAGCGCCGGGTTCGGCTCGTCCGCGGGCGTCAGGAAGTCCAGCGGCTTGTCGGCGCCCGCGTCCAGCACGCGGACCACCACACGCCCCTCGGGGAACGCCTCCAGCACCTGGCGGTACGCCTCGACCTGCTTGTCCTCCGACGGCGCCTTCGCGGAATCGTCCAGGAACAGGAACTCGGTACGGAACAGACCGACACCCTCGGCACCGGCCGCCACGGCCGCCGGCACATCGGCGGGCCCGCCGACATTCGCCAGCAGCGGCACCTTGTGCCCGTCCGACGTCGCACCCGGACCCGACGACGCGGCCAGCGCAGCCTTCCGCGCGGCGGCGGCCTCGGTCAGCGCCGTCCGCTTCTCCTCGTTCGGCTCGACGAACACCTCACCGGTGCTGCCGTCGACCGCGATGGTCGTGCCCTCGGCCAACTCGCCCGCGCCGGGCAGCGCCACCACGGCCGGCACACCCAGCGCCCGCGCGAGAATCGCGCTGTGACTGGTCGGCCCGCCCTCCTCGGTCACGAAGCCGAGCACAAGGGTCGGGTCGAGGAGCGCCGTGTCTGCGGGCGCCAGGTCCCGCGCGATCAGCACATACGGCTCGTCGCTGTCCGGGACGCCCGGCATCGGCACCCCGAGCAGCCGCGCCACGATGCGGTTCCGCACGTCGTCCAGGTCCGCGACCCGACCGGCCAGATACTCGCCCGCGCCCGCCAGCAGCGCCCGGTACGAGGCGAAGGCGTCGTACACCGCGCGCTCGGCCGTGCTGCCCACGGCGATCCGGCGCTCGACATCCGCCAGCAGCTCGGGGTCCTGCGCCATCAGCGCCTGAGCCTCCAGCACCGCCTGCGCCTCACCACCCGCGAGATGACCGCGCGCGGTCAGATCGGCGGCCACCGCCTCCACGGCCTGGCGGGCCCGCCCCTGCTCGCGCGGAGCGTCGTCCGCCGGAATCTGCTTGGCAGGCGGCTCCAGAACAGCGGTGCCCATGTGCCGTACCTCGCCGATCGCCACACCGTGGCTGACACCGACGCCTCGCAGCGTTGTCTCCATCTCACCCGTCTCCGGTCGATGCGGCGGGCATTGGCGCCGCCGCGTTGGTTTCGTGCCCCCGCTGGCCTCACTCCTGGCAGAGCGCGGGACTACTTCCAGGTGAAGAGGGTGCCGCCGGCCTCGATGTCGCCGCTCTCCGCCACCTCGCCGAGCGCCTCCGCGGTCGCCTCCAGCGCCACCACCGGGCACACCGGCGACTTCCCGGCCTCCTCGACGGCCGCCGGGTTCCACCGGATGACGTCCTGACCACGGGTCACGGTGTCGCCCTTGGCCACCAGCAGTTCGAACCCCTCGCCATTGAGCTGAACGGTGTCGATGCCCAGGTGCGTCAGCACCCCGTGCCCCTCGTCGTCCACGACGGCGAACGCGTGCGGGTGCAGGGATACGACGACTCCGTCGACGGGCGAGACCGCCACGGTCGGCCGGCGTACGGGGTCGATGGCCGTGCCGGGACCCACCATGGCCCCGGAGAACACCGGGTCGGGCACAGCCGCGAGTCCGATGGCCCGTCCGGCCAGGGGAGAGGAAACGGTCGTCATGGGAAGCCTCCTGTATGCGGAGCTCAAGACGCCGTCACTGCCTGTCACCGGACGGCGAAGCCGCGAGAGCAGCCTAAGTCATGTCAAGTATGGATTCCGCCCGAGCGGATCCGACCACGAGGTGATCGTTCCCGGTCATCCACTCCGTCATACGACCACACTCAGCCACCGCGACCGGAACGGCCGCCGTCGATTTGCTCCGGGCGGGGGAGTCCAGTACGTTGGCACAACCGCCTCGACGAGACCCGCGGAAACGTGTGTGCTCGAAACGGGGTTGGTAATTCCGACGGAAAAGCTTCTGCTAGAGTCGGAGACGCGAAGGGAAAGCCCGGAGGGGCCGGTGAAACGGTTCCGATGGAAGCTTCCGTTCCTTGAGAACTCAACAGCGTGCCAAAAGTCAACGCCAGATATGTTGATACCCCGTCTCGTTTGTATCGGGACGAGGTTCCTTTGAAGTAACACAACAGCGAGGACGCTGTGCACCCGGGGATTATTCCTCCTCGTGGTGCCGCTCTTCCTGTGATGCGAATAAGCATTCACGGAGAGTTTGATCCTGGCTCAGGACGAACGCTGGCGGCGTGCTTAACACATGCAAGTCGAACGATGAACCACTTCGGTGGGGATTAGTGGCGAACGGGTGAGTAACACG
>NZ_FONG01000021.1 GCF_900112845.1 Actinacidiphila alni | reverse complement strand
GTCGGCGGAGACCACCACCGTGTGGGACACCCCGGGGGTGTTGTCCACGAAGTTGGTGATCAACCAGTTCAGGTTCTGTGCCGCCTGGCTCATCGCACTCAACTAACGCTCCTGGTGATTCGTACCGAAACCACGCCCGTCGGTGTTGCCCCCGGCCTGGCGGCCCTGCTGGATACCACGGCGGAGGTTGGTCAGACGTCCGCGTACGTCGTCGGGCGCCCGCGAGATCTGCGGACCGCCCTGCGGCGCTTGCTGCTGTGCCGCACCGCCGGCGACGAGGTTGGCCCTCGGCACCCGGCGCGGCAGACCCGACGGGGTGACCCCGCCGGCCGACGGTTCCCGGACCTGCTCGGCCCGCTGACGCAGCGCGTCGTTGGGCGAGGTCCGCCAGTTCGGCGTCTCGCGGGGCAGCGGCTGCGCCACCGGAGCGGCGGGCGCCTGGCCCTGGGAGCCGGACTGGTACTGCGCGGAAGCGGGCACCGAGGCGGGCTGCTGCGGGCCGCCGGTCAGACGGGGACCGCCGTTGGCGTTGGAGCCGCTGCCACCGTTTCCGTTCGAGCCATTGCCGTTGGAGCCGTTTCCGTTGCCGCCGCCGGGGGCCGAGGTCCCCGGGCGCTCGGGCCGGTACCGCTGCGGGGCCGCGGGCGGCGCCGTACGGCCCACCGGGCGGACCGGCGGGGCCTGCTGGCCGCGGCCGTCGCTCTGCTCGACGTGGATCTGCTGCATCCGCTCGGCCTGGCCGGTGCGGAACCAGTCCGACTCCATCGAGGAGAAGATCGGCGTCGGCTCGTCCCCGCGGGCCGGGGCCGGCGGCAGCGCCATCGGCTCGGCCGGCTGCTGCGGCTGCGCCTGCGGTGCCTGCGGCTGCTGGACCGGGTACTGGCCGGTGTCGCCCTGCTGCGGCTGCGGCGGGAGGGGGTACTGACCGGAGTGGTACGGGTCCTGCGGCTGGTTCGGGTCGTAGCCGCCGCCGTCGCCCTGCGGACGGGCGCCGCGCTGCGGCAGGCCCTGGCCCTGGCCGGGGTAGGCGTCCGGGCGCGGACCGCTCGGCGGCGGGCCCTGGTACTGGCCGCCACCCGCGAAGCCCTGCTGCGGCCGACGCTGCGGGGGCTGCTGCGGATGCTGCTGGCGGCCCGGCACCGGGAACTCACCGGTGTCCGACGACGGCACGGCCGGGAACTGCGCGGTGTCGCCGGGGCCGCCCTGCCCGCCCTGGAACTGACCGTCGTTGCCCTGGCCGGGCATCTGGAACTGGCCGGTGCTGTACGTCTCCTCGGGGCTGCGGGCGCCGCGCTGCGGCAGACCGGGGTTCTGGCCGCCGGGGCCACCGGGGCCGCCCGGCATCCGGAACTGGCCGGTGTCGCTGTTGCCCTGACCCTGACCGCCCTGGTTGCCCGGACCGCCCTGCGGCTGGTTGCCGGGGCCGCCCTGACCGCCCTGGCCCATCGGCGCGTAGTCGTCGTCGCGCACCGGGGGGAACTGTGCGGTGTCGCCGGGGCCCGCGCCCTGGCGGGGCGCCGGTCCCGGACGGCCGCCGAAGACGTCGGAACGGAAGCCGGAGGGGCCGGTGTTCTGCGGCTGCGGCGGCGGGAACTGGCCCTGCTGCCCCTGCTGCGGACCGCCGGCCGGCCGGAAGCCCTGGCCGCCCTGGCTGCCGGGGCCGCCCGGCATCGGGAACTGCCCGGTGTCGCTGTTGCCCTGCTGGCCGGGACCGCCCTGCTGACGGCCGTAGCCGCCGGGACCCTGCTGCTGGAAGTCGCCGCGCGGACCCTGGCCCGGAGCGTCGAAGGCGGAGGCCGCCTCGACCTCTTCGTGGCCGCGCGGGGTGTCCTGCATGCCCCGGTCGTCGGGGAAGCCCTGCGCGTCGAAGCCCTGGCGCCCGCCGCCCTGCTGGTCCTGCGCCCAGCGCGGTGTGCCGGGCTGCTGCGGGCCGCCCGGGCTCAGCGCCGGACGCTGCGCGCCGCCGGAGACCGGGGTGCGCTGCGGCTGCCGCGAGACCTGCGGGGAGTTGGGGGAGTTGCCGAAGGCGTTGGCGATGCCTGAGGAACCGGCCGCGGCCGGGGGAGCGCCCGCCGGGCGGCCGCCCATCTGGCCGAGGTTGTTCTTCGGCGCCTTGCCGCCCTGCGTGACGTCGACCGGCAGCATGACCAGCGCGGTCGTACCGCCGGAGTCGGACGGCCGGAGCTGGATCCGGATGCCGTGCCGCAGGGACAGCCGGCCGACCACGAACAGGCCCATGCGGCGGGAGACGGACACGTCCACCGTCGGCGGGTTCGCCAGCCGCTCGTTGATGTCCGCCAGGTCCTCCGGCGACAGGCCGATGCCGGTGTCGTGGATCTCGATCAGCACGCGGCCGTCGGGCAGCGAGTGACCGGTGACCCGCACCTTGGTCTGCGGCGAGGAGAACGACGTGGCGTTCTCCAGCAGCTCGGCGAGCAGGTGGACGAGGTCGTTGACGATACGGCCGGTCACTTCGGCCGACGGCACCGAGGTCAGCTCGATCCGCTCGTACTGCTCCACCTCGGACGCGGCGGCGCGGAGCACGTCGACCAGCGGCACCGGGCGGGTCCACCGGCGGCCCGGCTCCTCACCGGCGAGAACGAGCAGGTTCTCACCGTTGCGGCGCATACGGGTCGCGAGGTGGTCGAGCTTGAACAGCGAGGACAGCTGGTCCGGGTCGGCCTCGCGGGACTCAAGTTCGGAGATCAGCGACAGCTGGCGCTGGATGAGGCCCTGGCTGCGGCGCGAGAGGTTGGTGAACATCGCGTTGACGTTCCCTCGCAGCAGCGCCTGCTCGGCGGCGAGCCGGACCGCCTCGCTGTGGACCTCGTCGAAGGCCCGGGCCACCTGGCCGATCTCGTCACGGCTGTTGATGCCGATCGACTCGACCGAGGTGTCCACGTCCTGCGGGTCGGTCTCGGACAGCTGCTTGACCAGCTCGGGCAGCCGCTTCTGGGCGACGTCGTTGGCGGTCTGCTGCAGCCTGCGCAGCGACCGGATCATCGAGCGCGCCACGACGAAGGCGCCGACCACGGCGACGCCGAGGACGAGCAGGATGATCGCACCGGAGATCAGCGCGGACCGCTTGGCCTCGCTCTGCAGCTTGAGGGCCTTCTGCTGCATCTCGTTGAGCAGCGACCGCTCGATCTGGCTCATCGCCTGGATCTTGGACTTGGCCGCGTCGTCCCAGTCGAGGTACGAGCTGTCGATCTTGGTGATCGCGTTCGGCGAGGCGGCGATCCGCAGCCGGGTGGTGTCGTGCGCGCTGATGTTGGCGTTGCCGCCCTCGATCGGGGCGAGCAGCGCGGCGCTCTTGGGTCCGTAGATCTTCTGGAACCGGGTGAGCGAGGTCTCCTCGTTGGAGGAGCCGTAGGACACCGACTGGTAGTCGTTGGCGGAGAGCTTGCCGCCGGTGGCCAGCGCGGCGCTGATCACCGCGCGCTGGATCGACTCGTACTCCTTGGCGGAGGAGAAGGCCGCCAGCGCGCGGGTGCTCTGGATCATCTCGGGGTTGTTGGTCGCCTGCGCCATGTCCTGGGACAGCGAGAGCAGGGACTGCACCAGGTCGTCGTAGGACGAGACCGTCTGCGAGATGGTGCCGGTCGAGGTGTACGCCTCGTCGCGGATCTGGCTGAGGTTGGCGAGCTGGGTGCCGATCGCCAGCAGGGTGGCGCGGACGCCGGAGAAGACCGGGTCACGCTCGGAGACGTTGTCGCTGGCGGTCAGGTACGCCTTGTACTCGCGGTCGGTGGCCTGCCGGGAGGCGGCCACCGCGTCATTGCCCTTGTCGCCCGAGGACAGCGGGCCGGCCGAACTGTCGCGCTCCTCCTGGAGGGCGGCGGCGAGCTGTGTCGCGTGCTCGGTGATGTCGGTCAGCGTCTTCATGTGCTCGAGCTGGTTGATGTTGTCCAGCGAGCTGTTGATGCGCAGACCGCCCAGCACGGTCGCGGTGACCACGGGGAGGGCGAGCAGGGAGACGAGTCTGGTGCTGATGCGCCAGTTGCGCATGGCTATTCGGGGCCCCGGCTTGCCCGCCAGACCGGTGATCTTGCCCGCCTCGATGCCGCTGGGCGTGCTCGTCCGTCCGGTGGCAGCCGATGCACCCGGCGCACTGCTCGCCGGGTCACCCTGCGCTTGCGGTGTCGGGCCGTTGCCGGTCCCGCCGGGCTGCTGCTCCGGGTCGCCCGCAGCGCCGCTGTCCCTCTTGAAACGTCCCTGCACTAGCGTCGCAACCTCTGGACCAGGCGTCCCCCGCGATGAAGCGGACAGGACGGTGTCGAGTCATGGGGGCTCAGGCCGCCCCGGGTTGCGAGGAGGCCGATGATGCCCTTCACCACCGCTCGGTGCTCGAACGCGCCCCCTGCGCGCCGGCTCGATGTGATGCGGCGGTCCGGGGAATTCCAGCACAGTGCTGGATCTCCCAACAAGGGCCGTAGCCGACCTGTTGGATTCCGTCACTCGTCGCGTCGAGCCCACCACTGAGCGTTGACATTCGATTCGGTGAAAGCGGGGGAATTCGGACCTAGTGACCGCCCGTGCGCACGGGTCACGCGCTGTCCCGGACGGGCCGATCACGGGTGATCCGTACGCATGCGCGGTCAATGACCGGTTTGAGTGTGGCAGTTGGATGCGAACAATGCCCGCTTTGCGACTCACTTCGTGAGCAAAATCACAGCAGGACGGATGTCTGGAGCGCGGGGTTCCGGGAAAAGGCCGCACTAGCCTTGTGCTTTACAATCGCGGTTTTCTGTCAACCCGCGCCGGCCTGCGCGTTTCCGCGCGCCACGGTCGGCGCCCCGAGTCACCGAGGTCCACACGGCCGATGAAGACCACCATGCTGTTCCGTCCGATCGCGAACCCGCGCCGCACCACCCTCGCGCACCTGAAGGACGCGAGTGAACTCGGGGTCGCCACCGCGCCGGACGCCGAGGCCGCCGCCGCGATCGACGAGATCACCGAGCCGCCGCTGCCGCAGCAGACCGCGAACCCGCGCCGCACCGTGCTGACGGAGCTCCCGACCGTCTGAGCCCCCGGGCCCGTCGTGTGGATCACGCCCTAAGCTGGGCGCATGCGTATCGCGAGGTTCTCCATCGACGGAAATGTCGCCTTCGGCGCGGTCGAGACCGCCGAGGGCGACAGCGGCACCGGCACGACCGACGGCCTCGTCATCAACATCATGAAGGGCATCCCCTTCGCGGACTTCGAGCTGTCCGGTACGCGGGTGCCGCTGGACAAGGTGCGGCTGCTGCCGCCGGTCCTGCCGAACAAAGTGGTCGCCATCGGGCGCAATTACGCGGACCACGCCAGGGAACTGGGCCACGAGGTGCCCACCGCGCCCTGGGCCTTCTTCAAACCGTCCACCTCGGTGATCGGCCCCGCCGACCCGATCGTGTACCCCTCCTTCTCGCAGGAGGTGCACCACGAGGCCGAACTGGCCGTCGTCATCGGCCGGCTGTGCCGCGAGGTGCCGCGCGAGCGGGTCAAGGACGTCATCCTCGGCTACACCTGCGCCAACGACGTCACCGCGCGGGACACCCAGCGCACCGAGAAGCAGTGGGCCCGCGCCAAGGGCTTCGACTCCTCCTGCCCGCTCGGCCCCTGGATCGAGACCGACCTCGACCCGTCCGACCTCGCGATCACCGCCACGGTCAACGGCGAACTGCGGCAGGCCGGCCGCACCGCTCAGATGATCAACTCCATCGAGGACCTGATCGTCAACATCACCGAGGCCATGACGCTGCTCCCCGGCGACGTGCTGCTCACCGGCACCCCGGCCGGCGTCGGCCCCCTCCTGCCCGGCGACGAGGTCTCCGTCACCGTCGAGGGCGTCGGCACCCTGACCAACAAGGTCGTCGCGCGCGCCTGACCGGCTCCGTACCCTGGGCCGTATGCCGATACGCGCGGTTCTGTGGGACATCGACGACACGATCTTCGACTACGGGAGCGCCGACCGCGGCGGCCTGCGGGCACACCTGGCCACCGAGGGGCTGCCCGCGGGCTGCGCGAGCGTGGACGCGGCCGTGCTGCGCTGGGGCGAGCTGACCGAACTGCACTGGGCGCGCTTCTCCGCGGGGGAGTGCGACTTCGACCAGCAGCGCAGGGACCGGGTGCGGGACTTCCTGCGGCTGCCGCTGACCGACGCCGAGGCCGAGGAGTGGTTCGGCCGCCACCTCACACACTACGAGGCGGCCTGGTCGCTCTTCCCCGACACCGTGCCCGCCCTGGACCTGCTGACGCCCGGCTACCGGCACGCGGTGCTCTCCAACTCCGCCTTCGTCCACCAGGACCGCAAACTGCGCGCGCTGGGCGTACGCGACCGCTTCGAGGTGCTGCTGTGCGCCGCGGAGCTGGGGGTGTCCAAGCCCGACGCCGCGGCCTTCCACGCCGCCTGCGAGGCGCTGGAGCTGGCGCCGCACGAGGTCGCCTACGTCGGCAACGAGCCGGACATCGACGCGCGCGGCGCGGCCGACGCGGGGCTGCTCGGGATCTGGCTGGACCGCCGCGACATCGGCGGACGCCCCGATCTGACCCGGGTCACCGGGCTCGCCGAGCTGCCTGACCTGCTGCGCGGCGATACTCGTTTTGGAGCGGTGTCCCGCATCGGGTAATGTTCTTCCTGCGCCACCCGAGAGGGCCGAAAGGTCCGGCCGGGGGGCGTGATTGAAACATGACTCCGCAAGGGGTTGCGTTTTGATGGGGTATGGTGTAATTGGCAACACGGCTGATTCTGGTTCAGTTGTTCTAGGTTCGAGTCCTGGTACCCCAGCGCATAGCTCAAGCAGTGCAAGCCCCCGTTGTGTAGCGGCCTAGCACGCCGCCCTCTCAAGGCGGTAGCGCCGGTTCGAATCCGGTCGGGGGTACAGATCCTTCCCGCGTGATCACCTGGGTCGCACCCGGTGGGCATGATGCAGGATCGCCAGGGCCCCCGTTGTGTAGCGGCCTAGCACGCTGCCCTCTCAAGGCAGTAGCGCCGGTTCGAATCCGGTCGGGGGTACACAGACAGAGCACATCCGAGGTCCTCGCCCTACGGCGGGGGCCTTTTGTGTTGCCCCGCGGTTTTTCTGTTTTTCTGTGGTGCCCCACCAGGCGACGCGCGGGCCCGCGGCCCGGGGTGTTCACCCGCCGCACCCGCGGGTGAACCCTGCCGGCGGCGGCCTCAGCCGCTGCGGCGCAGCGCCTCGGTGAGCCGGGCGGCGGCGTCGATGACGGCCTGCGCGTGCATCCGGCCCGGGTGGCGGGTCAGCCGCTCGATCGGGCCGGAGACGGAGACGGCCGCGACCACCCGGTTGGACGGGCCGCGCACCGGCGCCGACACCGAGGCCACCCCGGGCTCCCGCTCGCCGATCGACTGCGACCAGCCCCTGCGGCGTACGCCGGACAGCGCGGTCGCGGTGAAGCGCGCGCCCTGGAGCCCGCGGTGCAGCCGCTCCGGCTCCTCCCAGGCCATCAGCACCTGCGCGGCGGAACCCGCCTTCATCGGCAGCGTGGAGCCCACCGGCACGGTGTCCCGCAGGCCGGACAGCCGCTCCGCGGCGGCCACGCAGATCCGCATGTCGCCCTGACGGCGGTAGAGCTGGGCACTTTCGCCGGTGACGTCCCGCAGGTGCGTGAGCACCGGGCCCGCCGTCGCCAGCAGCCGGTCCTCGCCCGCGGCGGCGGCAAGCTCCGACAGCCGCGGTCCCAGGATGAAGCGGCCCTGCATGTCGCGGGCCACCATGCGGTGGTGTTCGAGCGCTACCGCCAGACGGTGCGCGGTGGGGCGGGCCAGACCCGTGGCGCCGACCAGGCCGGCCAGGGTGGCCGGTCCCGACTCCAGTGCGCTGAGCACCAGAGCCGCCTTGTCGAGAACGCCGACGCCGCTAGAGTTGTCCATGCAACGATACTCGCGTCTCACACTGTGAAACGCAAGTTCAATTTTCCCGGGAAGCCGTCAGGCTGGGGACACAGGGCAGGACGGCCGTGCTCCCGCGGAGACACCAGGGGAACCGACGGCGTCCGGCAATCACGTGCACCACACACGAGTTGGCCCGCGAGGGCGCGGGCCGGAGGGACAGCGATGGGTAGGACACTCGCGGAAAAAGTCTGGGACGACCATGTCGTCCGCCGCGCCGAGGGCGAGCCCGATCTGCTCTTCATCGATCTTCACCTGCTCCACGAGGTGACCAGCCCCCAGGCGTTCGACGGGCTGCGGATGAACGGCCGGCCGGTGCGCCGTACCGACCTCACCATCGCCACCGAGGACCACAACACCCCCACCCTCGACATCGACAAGCCGATCGCGGACCCGGTCTCGCGCACCCAGCTGGAGACGCTGCGCAAGAACTGCGCCGAGTTCGGCGTACGGCTGCACCCGCTCGGTGACGTCGAGCAGGGCGTCGTGCACGTGGTCGGCCCGCAGCTCGGCCTGACCCAGCCCGGCACCACCGTGGTCTGCGGCGACTCGCACACCTCCACCCACGGCGCCTTCGGCGCCCTGGCGTTCGGCATCGGCACCTCCCAGGTCGAGCACGTGCTCGCCACCCAGACGCTGCCGCTGGCGCCGTTCAAGACCATGGCGATCACCGTCGACGGCGAACTGCCCGAGGGCGTCACCGCCAAGGACCTGATCCTCGCCGTCATCACCAAGATCGGCACCGGCGGCGGCCAGGGCTACGTCATCGAATACCGCGGCTCGGCCATCGAGAAGCTGTCGATGGAAGCCCGCATGACCATCTGCAACATGTCGATCGAGGCGGGCGCGCGGGCGGGCATGATCGCCCCCGACGCGACCACGTTCGACTACCTGGAGGGCCGCGCGCACGCCCCCAAGGGCGCGGACTGGGACGCGGCCGTCGCGTACTGGAAGACGCTGCGCACCGACGAGGACGCGGTCTTCGACCACGAGGTGCGGATCGACGCCGCCTCGCTGGCGCCGTTCGTCACCTGGGGCACCAACCCCGGCCAGGGCGCGCCGCTGAGCGCGTCCGTGCCCGACCCGGCGTCCTTCACCGACCCCGGCGAGCGGCTGTCGGCGGAGAAGGCGCTGGAGTACATGGGCCTGTCCGCGGGCCAGCCGCTGCGCGAGGTCGCCGTCGACACCGTCTTCGTCGGCTCCTGCACCAACGGCCGGATCGAGGATCTGCGGGCCGCCGCTTCGGTCGTCGAGGGCCGCAAGGTGGCCGACGGTGTCCGCATGCTGGTCGTGCCGGGTTCCGTACGGGTCGCGCTTCAGGCCGTCGAGGAGGGCCTGGACAAGGTGTTCACCGCGGCGGGCGCCGAATGGCGGCACGCGGGCTGCTCGATGTGTCTGGGCATGAACCCCGACCAACTCGCCCCCGGCGAGCGCTCGGCGTCCACCTCGAACCGCAACTTCGAGGGACGGCAGGGCAAGGGCGGCCGCACCCATCTGGTGTCGCCGCAGGTCGCCGCCGCCACCGCGGTGGTCGGCCGGCTCGCCTCGCCCGCCGATCTGTCCGACGCCCCTGCCCTGACGGAGGTCTGAGACCGCCATGGAAGCCTTCACCACCCACACCGGCCGGGCCGTACCGCTGCGCCGCGGCAACGTCGACACCGACCAGATCATCCCCGCGCACTGGCTGAAGAAGGTCACCCGCAACGGATTCGAGGACGGGCTGTTCGAAGCCTGGCGCAAGGACCCGGACTTCGTCCTGAACGCCCCCGAGCGGCAGGGCGCCACCGTCCTGGTGGCCGGGCCCGACTTCGGTACCGGCTCGTCCCGCGAGCACGCGGTCTGGGCGCTGCAGAACTACGGCTTCAAGACCGTGATCTCGTCCCGCTTCGCGGACATCTTCCGCGGCAATTCGCTGAAGAACGGCCTGCTCACGGTCGTACTGCCGCAGGAGACCGTGGAAACGCTCTGGAAGCTGAGCGAGGCCGACCCGCAGGCCGAGATCACCGTCGACCTGGTGGCGCGCGAGGTGCGCGCCGAGGGGGTCACCGCCTCCTTCGAGCTGGACGACAACGCTCGCTGGCGGCTGCTGGAAGGGCTCGACGACATCAGTCTGACGCTCGCCAACGAGGCCGACATCTCGGCGTTCGAGGCCCAGCGGCCGTCCTTCAAGCCGAGCACAGTGCAGGTCTGACCCCGGGTCCTCTCCGCACCTGAAGCGCCCCCCGCCTGTCGGCAGGGGGCGCTTCGGCATGTTCGGGGTCCTTCGGGGCAGTCCAGGAGTGTCAGGAAAACGGCCCGGAACACCCGGTTGGCCCTGTCGCTCCCGACAACTCGCCGCAGATGGCACAATCGACGCATGGAACGCGACGGCCAACTCCAGCTCTACGGGGTTCTCGCCGCGCGTCTGAAGCAGGCGCATCTGCGCGTCGCGAATCCCGAAGTCCCTGATGGGACACGGCGGGAGTTGAGTCGCCGGCTGCTCGCGGTGACCGCTGTGGCGAAGCACGATCTCGCCGACGCGGCACGGCGCCTGGACGTGTTAACGGCTGAGTTGGACGAGCTCGGAATCCCGGATCGCTGATCCCGTAGAGCACCGAGTTCGTTGCGGCACAAGGGTGATTCGCCCGTTTCGTATTTGATTTGCGGTATATATCCGCCTAGCGTGCGAAAAAGCCCGTACTCATTCGCCGGGCAAGTTTCCGAAGGGGAAGACGTGAACAAGGCGCAGCTCGTAGAAGCGATTGCCGACAAGGTAGGCGGCCGCCAGGCCGCCGCGGACGCGGTTGACGCGGTTCTCGACGCGATCGTCCGTGCGACGGTCTCCGGCGACCGGGTCTCGGTCACCGGTTTCGGTTCGTTCGAGAAGGTGGAGCGTCCGGCCCGTTACGCCCGCAACCCCCAGACCGGGGAGCGGGTCCGGGTCAAGAAGACCTCGGTGCCGCGGTTCCGTGCGGGTCAGGGCTTCAAGGACCTGGTCAGCGGCACCAAGAAGCTCCCGAAGAACGACGTCGCGGTGAAGAAGGCCCCCAAGGGCAGCCTCAGCGGCGGTGCTTCCACGACCACCAAGACCACCACCAAGAAGGCGGCGGCCAAGAAGGCCACGGCCGCGAAGAAGACGGTCGCGAAGAAGGCCGCCACGGCCAAGAAGACGGTCGCGAAGAAGACCACGGCCGCCAAGAAGACCACGGCGAAGAAGGCCACCGCCAAGAAGACCACCGCCAAGAAGGCGGCGGCCAAGAAGGCTCCGGCCAAGAAGGTCACCGCCAAGAAGGCCCCGGCCAAGCGCGCCACGGCCCGCAAGACCGCCGCCAAGCGCACCGCGAGCAGGTAAGTCCCAACCTCCTCGCCGCACCCGCGGCACCCGCACCACCGCGCCGGGCCGGGTCCCTTCAGGGACCCGGCCCGCGCTTCTTTTTGCCGCCCTCTCGCCTCCGGGCGCTTAGACCCGGTGTCGACGGTCGATCGTGCTCGCCCCCCTCGTTCCTCGGGGGCCTGCGCGCGTTCTCCCTTTCGACACCGGCGCGCCCTTTGGCTCGCCGGCTACACCGGCGCACCGCACTCCGCGTCTGCGGGTCTAGTCCTGGACCGGGTCCGGGAAGGTCTGGAGGGTCACGAACGTGACGTGGCGGGAATCGCCGGTGCCCTCGGTGCGGATGCGCAGGCGCTGGCCGGGGCGCAGCAGGCGCAGGCCGCCCGCGTCGAAGGCGGCGGCGTCGAAGGGGAGCGGGGTGCCGTCGTCGAGCAGGACGCTGCCGGAACGGGTGGCGGGGTCGTAGGTGAACGCGGTTGCCTGCATGCGCCGCAGCCTAGTCGGCGATGAGCAGACCGGAGGCGGCCAGCGCGGTGCGTTCGCCGACGCCCAGGGCGAGGGCCGCGCGCAGGTCGTCGCCGGTGTCCACGTCCTGCCGGACGGAGGCGACGTGGGGGAGCGTGATCTCCCGGGCGCCGGTGGCCAGGTGGCGGGCTCGCGAGGGGCCGCCGAAGGCGGGGGAGAGGGCGGAACCGCGCGGCGCGGCGAGCAACGTTGTCCCCACTCCGGCCGCATCGGCCAGAAAAGCCCGCCCCTGGGCGCCCGCGGCCTCCCGGAGCACCTGGGACAGCTCCGCGGGCCGCAAGGCCGGGAGATCGCCGTTCAGCGCCGCGACCGCCGCGTACGGATCACGCCCCCGTACGCGGGCCGCCCCGTACCGCAGCGCCGCGTTCAGCCCCCCGGCCGGCGCGTCCGGCACGACGAACGCGCCGAGCGCCGCCAGCTCCGCCCCGGCCCGCCCGTCGTCCGTGACCACTGTCACGTCGCCCACTTCCGCGCACGCCAGCGCCGCCGCCACCGTGTCCAGTGCGAACGCCAGTGCCAGCGCCGGCCGCACCGCCCCGGCCGCCCGTGCCAGGCGGCTCTTGGCCACCTCGAGCGGCTTCAGCGGTACGACAAGGGACCACTTCCAGGTCACATCGATCGCCACCGCACCATTGTGCGGCCTGTCACCCGCGCCCCTCGGGCGGCCGGGCCCTGGCATTAACGTGTGCTTGGCCGCAGACTTGTGCGGCTGCCGCACGGGCCGTGCCGCACGGAGCGCGGCGGCCGTACAGCAACGCACAGCAACGAAGAGGAGCCCAGGTGTCCCGCCGCAGAATCGGTTTCTGGTACCGCCTGGCGGCCGTCATCGCGAAACCGCCGCTCATTGTGCTGTTCAAGCGGGACTGGCACGGAATGGAGCACATTCCGGCCGACGGCGGATTCATCACGGCGGTGAACCACAACTCGTACCTGGACCCGCTGTCGTACGCGCATTTCCAGTACAACACCGGCCGCGTCCCGCGCTTCCTGGCCAAGGCCGGGCTCTTCAAGCCCTTCTTCGTCGGCACCATGCTGCGCGGCACCGGCCAGATCCCCGTCTTCCGGGAGTCCACCGACGCCGCCAACGCCTTCCGTGCCGCCGTGGACGCGGTCAACTCCGGCGAATGCGTCACCTTCTACCCCGAGGGCACCCTCACCCGGGACCCCGAGATGTGGCCGATGACGTCCAAGACCGGCGTCGCCCGCGTCGCGCTGCTCACCAAGGCGCCGGTGATCCCCGTCGCCCAGTGGGGCGCCAACGAGGCGGTGCCGCCGTACGCCAAGTCCAAGCGGGTCCGGCTGCTGCCCCGCAAGACGCTGCGGGTCAGGGCCGGCGCGCCCGTCGACCTCAGCGCGTACTACGGGCAGGAGCCCACCCCCGACGTGCTGCGCGCCGTCACCGAGACGATCATGCTGGACGTCACGGCGCTGCTGGCCGAGATCCGCCAGCAGCCCGCCCCCGCACGTCTCTACGACCCGCGCAAGGCACGGGAGGGCGCATGACGGTCCGCTGCGCGGTCTACGGCACCGGCTCCTGGGGCACGGCCTTCGCCATGGTGCTCGCCGACGCCGGCTGCGAGGTGGCGCTGTGGGGCCGCCGCCCGGCGCTCGCCGCGGCGATCAACGCCGAACGCAGGAACCCCGAATACCTCCCCGACCTCGAACTGCCCGCCGCCGTCACCGCCACCGCCGACCCGGCGGAAGCCGCCGCCGACGCCGAATTCGTGGTGCTGTGCGTCCCGTCGCAGACGCTGCGCGCCAACCTCGCCGACTGGGCGCCGCTGCTGCGCCCCGACGCGGTGCTGGTCAGCCTGATGAAGGGCGTGGAGCTGGGCACCGCCAAGCTGATGAGCGAGGTCATCGAGGAGGTCGCCAAGGCCGGCCCCGAACGCGTCGCCGTGCTCTCGGGCCCCAACCTCGCCCCGGAGATCGCCGCCCGGCAGCCCGCCGCCGCCGTCGTCGCCAGCCGCGACGAGGCCGTCGCCCGCCGCTTCCAGGCCGCCTGCCACACCGGCTACTTCCGGCCGTACACCAACACCGACGTCGTCGGCGTCGAACTCGGCGGCGCCGTCAAGAACGTCATCGGCCTCGCGGTCGGCATCGCCGACGGCATGGGACTCGGCGACAACACCAAGGCGTCGCTGATCACCCGCGGCCTGGCCGAGACCACCCGGCTGGGCCTGGCGATGGGCGCCGACCCGCACACCTTCGCCGGCCTGGCCGGCATGGGCGACCTCGTCGCCACCTGCTCCTCGCCGCTGTCGCGCAACCACACCTTCGGCATGAACCTCGGCCGCGGCATGACCCTCGCCGAGACCATCGCCGTCACCAGCCAGACCGCCGAGGGCGTCAAGTCCTGCGAATCGGTGGCGGATCTGGCACGCAGGCACGGTGTCGACATGCCGCTGACCGACACCGTCGTGGACATCGTGCACAACGGGAAACCGCCCGTCGTGGCCGTACAGGAGTTGATGTCACGCTCCGCCAAGCCGGAACGGTAGGGTCAACGCGACATGAGCACCCTTGCATCACACGACAGCTCCCGGAGCCCCGACCAGCGGGAATCGGACTCCGTCCAGTCGGACCAGAAATACGCGCGCAAGCCGCGGGTCGCCGTCGTCTTCGGTGGACGCAGCTCCGAACACGGCGTCTCGGTGGTCACCGCGGCGAGCGTGCTCAGCGCCATCGACCGCGACAAGTACGACGTGCTGCCGATCGGCATCACCACCGAGGGCCGCTGGGCGCTGACCGCCGACGCGCCCGAGCGGATGGCCATCGCCGACCGCCGGATGCCGACCGTCGAGCAGGTCACCGACCAGGACGGCGCCGTCATGCTGCCGGTCGACCCGGCCAGCCGCGAGGTCGTCTACACCGAATCCGGCGCCGTGCCCAAGGCACTCGGCGAGGTCGACGTCGTCTTCCCCATGCTGCACGGCCCGTACGGCGAGGACGGCACCCTCCAGGGCCTGCTGGAACTCTCCGGCGTCCCGTACGTCGGCGCGGGCGTGCTCGCCTCCGCCGTCGGCATGGACAAGGAGTACATGAAGCGGATCTTCACCTCCTTCGGCCTGGCCGTCGGCCCGTACACGGTGATCCGCCCCCGCGAGTGGGAGCGCGACAGCGAGGCCGTACGCCGCAGGGTCGGCGACTTCGCCGCCGAGCACGGCTGGCCGCTGTTCGTGAAGCCCGCCCGGGCCGGCTCGTCCTTCGGCATCACCAAGGTCGAGGGCCCCGAGGGGCTCGACGCGGCGATCGCCGAGGCCCGCCGCCACGACCCCAAGGTCATCGTCGAGGCGCTGCTGACCGGGCGCGAGATCGAGTGCGGCGTGCTGGAGTTCGAGGACGGACCGCGCGCCTCGGTGCCCGCCGAGATCCCGCCGGTCACCAGCCACTCCTTCTACGACTTCGAGGCGAAGTACATCGACTCCGCCGAGGGAATCGTTCCGGCACCGCTGACCGCCGAGCAGACCGCCGACGTCCAGCGGCTGGCCGTCGCGGCGTTCGAGGCCGCGTCCTGCGAGGGACTGGTGCGGGCGGACTTCTTCCTGCTGGACAGCGGCGAGTTCGTGATCAACGAGATCAACACGATGCCCGGCTTCACGCCCATCTCGATGTACCCGCGGATGTGGCAGGAGTCCGGCGTCGAGTACGCCGAGCTGGTCGACCTGCTCATCCAGGCGGCACTGCGCCGGTCCACGGGGCTGCGCTAGGACGCGGACACGCGACCCGAGGGGGGTCAGACCCCCTCGGGAACGGTCGACTTCACCGCGTCCGCGAGGTCGGTCAGCGGCCCCAGGTCACCGGCCCACTTCTTCGGCAGGGTCACCTCGACGTACGCCTTGCGCAGGGTCGTGGTCAGCCGGAACGCACCGTCCGACTGCTGCTCGATCAGCCAGCCGACACCGTCGACGGTCACACCGTCGGCTTCCGGGTTCTTCAGCTCCACCGGCCGCGGCACCCCGCAGCGCAGCACGATCGCCGGTTTGCCCCACCCGGCTGTCAACTCCGAACGCGGCTTGAGATCATGCCGGGAGAGCCCGTCGACCTTCGCCGGCAGTGCCCCGTGCAGAGCGTGGCAGTAACCGGCGACCCGCTTGTCAGGAACCGGCACGGCGACCGTGTCGTCCGTACCGGACGAGAACGCGTAGACCGCCGCCGCAGAAAGGCACGCGACGGCGGACACGGCGGTCAGTACGACTCGGCGACGGAACATCACCGGTGAGCATAGTGGGGGCTAGATATGGACGACGGGGCAGGTCAACGTCCGCGTGATGCCGTCCACCTGCTGGACTCTGGCAACCACCATGCGGCCGAGATCATCGACCGTGTCCGCCTGGGCCCTGACGATGACGTCGTAGGGACCCGTGACGTCCTCGGCCTGGATGACGCCTTCGATCTTGGAGATCACCTCCGCTACTGCCGAGGCCTTGCCGACCTCGGTCTGGATCAGGATGTACGCCTGTACCACGGAACCTCCAGGGCGGCTTCGAGGATCATGTGGGAAGGGGGACGCCACGTTATCGCGTCGTCGCGCACAGCGGGGAGACCCGCGCGGTACCTGACCCCCGTATTGACGGGAAACACGCAGCAGAGGCGGCCCGGGCCGCGACTTGAGGGGACGTTGGGATGAAGGGGACTGTGGGCGAGTTGGGGGAGTTCGGGCTCATCAGGGAGTTGACCGCCCGGCTCACCACCACACCCGCGGTGAAAATCGGACCGGGCGACGACGCCGCCGTGATCGCCGCGCCGGACCGCCGGGTGGTCGCGACCACCGACGTCCTCATCGAGGGCCGGCACTTCCGCCGCGACTGGTCCACCGCCTACGACGTCGGTCGCAAGGCCGCCGCCCAGAACCTCGCCGACATCGCCGCCATGGGCGCCGTCCCCACCGCGGTGCTGCTCGGCCTGGTCGTCCCCGCCGACCTCCGCGCGACCTGGCCCGTCGAACTCATGGACGGCATCCGCGACGAGTGCCAGGTGGCCGGCGCGGCCGTGGTCGGCGGCGACGTCGTACGCGGCGACACCATCACCGTCGCGGTCACCGCGCTCGGCGACCTGCGCAACCGCGACGCCATCACCCGATCGGGTGCGCACGCGGGCGACAAGATCGCCGTCACCGGCTGGCTCGGCTGGTCCGCCGCCGGACTCGCCGTGCTCTCCCGCGGCTTCCGCTCCCCGCGCGCTTTCGTCGAGGCCCACCGCCGCCCCGAACCCCCGTACCACGCGGGCCCCGCCGCCGCGGAACTGGGCGCCACCGCCATGACCGACGTCAGCGACGGCCTGGTCGCCGACCTCGGCCACATCGCCGCCGCCAGCGGCGTGGACATCGATCTGCGCTCCGCCGACATCGACGTGCCCGCGCAGATGTCCGACATCGGCCAGGCGGTCGGCGTCGACCCGCTGCACTGGGTGCTCACCGGCGGCGAGGACCACGCGATCGTCGCCGCCTTCCCGCCGGACGTGAAACTGCCCGCGCGCTGGCGCGTCATCGGCTCCGTCGCCGCCCCTGCGGGCCGTACCCCGCAGGTCACCGTGGACGGCGCGGCCTGGGACAAGGCGGGCGGCTGGGACCACTTCGGCGACGACCCCGCCGACGGGGTACGGGCGTGACCGACGCCGCGCCCCGGCCCGGGGGAACCGCCCCCGCCCGCGTCCTGACCGTCGCCGG
The DNA here is from genome assembly GCF_900112845.1 of Actinacidiphila alni. Classification (GTDB taxonomy): domain Bacteria; phylum Actinomycetota; class Actinomycetes; order Streptomycetales; family Streptomycetaceae; genus Actinacidiphila; species Actinacidiphila alni. The sequence goes on along the minus strand of NZ_FONG01000021.1, from coordinate 133,121 downwards.
ATCCGACTCCGGCGGCGGCGCGGGCATCCAGGCCGACCTCAAGACGATGCTCGCCCTCGGTGTGCACGGCATGAGCGTGCTCACCGCCGTCACCGCGCAGAATTCGCTCGGCGTGCACGGCGCCTGGGAACTGCCCGAGGAGGCCGTACGCGCCCAGTTCGACGCGGTCGTCGGCGACATCGGGGTGCAGGCCGTGAAGACCGGCATGCTCTCCTCCGCCGCGCTGGCCGCGACCGTCGCCGGCCTGCTCGGCGGCCTCGGCCCCGGCGTGCCCGTGGTGGTCGACCCGGTCGGCGTCTCCAAGCACGGCGACGCGCTGCTCGCCGCCGAGGCCGTCGAGACCGTACGCACCCGGCTGCTGCCGCTGGCCACCGTCGCCACCCCCAACCTGGACGAGGTGACCCAGCTCACCGGCGTCACCGTCCAGGACGAGGACGGCATGCGGGCCGCCGCCGAGGCCGTGCTCCGGTACGGGCCGCGCTGGGTGCTGATCAAGGGCGGCCACCTGCCCGACGCCGACCGGTGCGCCGAGGCCGTCGACCTGCTCTCCGACGGGCGGACCGAACGCTGGTTCCGCGCGCCCCGGTACGACAACCGGCACACCCACGGCACCGGCTGCACCCTCGCCAGCGCCATCGCCTCGCACCTGGCGCTCGGCCACGACGTGCCGGAGGCGGTGGGCCTGGCCAAGGAGTACGTGACCGGCGCCATCGCGGCCGGCTTCCCGCTGGGCGCGGGCATCGGCCCGGTCGACCACGGCTGGCGCACCCGCTGAGCCCCTGAGCCCCGTTCCCACGCCCGGCCACGGGGACAACGCAAGAAAACCGGCCCACCGCGAGGTGGACCGGCATTCGAGTAGCCGCTAAGGCTGCGCTGCTACGACGTAGCGATTTCCTTACGCCGAAGCGTCAGCGCGAGACCTTACCGGCCTTGATGCACGAGGTGCAGACATTGAGGCGCTTCGGCGTCCGCCCGACCACTGCACGCACGCGCTGGATGTTGGGGTTCCAACGACGCGGGGTACGGCGGTGCGAGTGGGAGATGCTGTTGCCGAAGCCCGGCCCCTTGCCGCAGACGTCGCAGTTGGCAGCCACGGGTCACTCCAAAGACTTCAGATGCATTTACGATGAAAAGCCCGAGAGAGCCCCGGGCAACCGGAGCAGCATACAACGGCCACTCCCGCACAACGAAATTACCATGGTCCGGGAGGTCCCCGATCCGGACCGCCGTCCTCCGTGACCAGGCTCACGGATACCCTCACCAGCAGCAGTTCCCGTTCCCGGTGTCCCGCAGGAGGACCTGTTGCCGCCCTCGCTCGACGCTTCCGCGGTGCTCGCCTGGTGCCGTCTGTCGCTCCGGGCACTGGGCAGGGCCCGCGAGGAGATCGACGCGATCAACGTCTATCCGGTCGCGGACGGCGACACCGGCACCAACCTCTACCTGACGCTGGAATCGGCCGCCCAGGCCGTCGAGGCGGTCTTCGACGCGCACGCCACGGCGGCCGCCCCCGCCGCGCTGCCCAGCCTCCCCGAGGCGCTGCGCGCGATGTCCCACGGCGCCCTCATCGGAGCCCGCGGCAATTCCGGCACCATCCTCGCCCAGCTGCTGCGCGGCATGAACGAAGCCGTCGCCGCCGGCGCGGGCGAGCCCGTACGGATCGGCGCCGCGGAATTGCGCGCCGCCCTGCGCACCGCCGCCGCGTCCGCGTACGAAGCCGTCGCCCGGCCCGTCGAGGGCACCATGCTGACCGTCGCGGTCGGTGCCGCCGAGGCCGCGGACGCGGCGGCGGGCGGCGTGGAGGACGTCGTACGCGCCGCGTACGAAGGCGCCCGCGCCGCGCTGGCCGCCACCCCGGAACAGCTCGGCGTACTGCGCCGCGCCGGAGTCGTCGACGCCGGCGGCCTCGGCCTGGTCGCCGTACTCGGCGCCCTCGCCGACGCCGTCACCGGCGACTCGGCCTTCACCTCCGCCTCCGCTTCCGCCTCCGCCGACCGGCTGTCCGGCACCGACTTCCGCGCCGGGCACCCGCCGCACGACGAGGAGGACCTCTGCCCGGACGACGCGGAACCCGGCGGCCCCGCCTTCGAGGTGATCTTCCTGCTGGAGGCCGCCGACCCCGCCGTCGCGACGCTACGCACCCGGCTCGACGCTCTCGGTGTCTCCCTCGTCGTCGTCGGCGGCGACGGCCTGTGGCACGTCCACGTCCATGTGGACGACGTCGGCGCCGCCATCGAGGCGGGCATCGAGGCCGGCCGCCCCTACCGGATCCGCGTCACCCACTTCGCCGACCAGACGCGCCAGCCCGCCGTGGCCGGCATCCCGCGCGCCGAGCGCGCCCACCGGGCCGTCGTCGCCGTCGTCCGCGGCGACGGCCTCGCCGCGCTGTGCGCCCGGGCCGGCGCCACCGTCGTCGCCGTCCGCCCCGGCGAACAGCCCGCGAGCGGCGAGATCGCCGCCGCCATCCGGCGCGCCCACGCCCACGAGGTCGTGCTGCTCCCCAACGACCGCGACCTGCGGCACGCGGCGGGCGCCGCCGTCGAGCAGGCCCGCGCCGACGGGGTCCGCGTCGCCCTCATCCCGACCCGCTCGGCCGTCCAGGGCCTGGCCGCGCTCGCCGTCCACGAACCCTCGCGCCGCTTCGACGAGGACGTCGTCGCCATGACGTCCGCCGCCGGCGCCACCCGCTACGGCGAACTCGCCGTTGCCGAGCACCGGTCCTGGACCATGGCCGGCGTCTGCCAGGCCGGCGACGTCCTCGGTCTCATCGACGGCGACGTCGCCGTCATCGGCGCCGACCTCACCACCACCGCGACCGCCCTCCTCGACCGCATGCTCGCCTCCGGCGGCGAACTCGTCACCCTCATCCTCGGCGCCGACGCCCCCGCCGACCTCGCCACGACCGTCGACACCCACATCCGCGGCGCCCACCTCGCGGTGGACACGCTGATCTACGAAGGCGGCCAGCGCTCCTGCCCGCTGCTGATCGGCGTCGAATAACCCCCGGCGCCCCAAGGGCGCGCCAGTCGCCGCACACACGGAGTGCGGCAGGCCGGTGTAGCCGGCGAGCCAAAGGCGGCGCCGGTGTCGAAAGGGAGAACGCGCACAGGCCCCCGAGGAACGAGGGGGGCGAGCACGATCGACCGTCGACACCGGATCTAAGCCGCCGGAGGCGAGAAGGCGGCAAAAAAGGGGCAGTTACGGCGCCCCCACGGAAGCCGGCGCCCGATCACCAGGCACCGGTACCCGCGCCCCACGGAAGCCGGCGCCCGATCACCCGGCACCCCCGCCCCACCCAGGATCGGCACCCACCGGCTTGCCCCGGAGGGGTTTGTCGGTGCCGTGCGCGAAGATGGGCGGTGATGTCGAACCCCATGGACGACCCGCTGCGGAAAATCGTCGGTGACCGTACCGCGAAGGTGCTGGCCGACCATCTCGGCCTGCACACCGCGGGTGACCTGCTGCACCACTATCCGCGCCGGTACGCCGAGCGGGGCGAGCTGACGCGGCTGGCGGACCTGCCGGTGGACGAGTACGTGACGGTGGTCGCGCAGATCGCGAAGGCGGACAAGCGGACGTACGGCCGCGGGTCCGGCGTACGGCTGGAAGTCGTGGTGACCGACGGCAGCGGCTCGCTGACGCTGGTGTTCTTCAGCAAGGCGGCGCACGCCCACGCGCACCGGCTGATCCCGGGCCGCCGCGGCATGTTCTCCGGCAAGGTGTCGGTCTTCAACCGGACGCGGCAACTGGCGCACCCCGACTACCAGTTGCTGGACGGCGACGAGGGCGCGGAGAAGGACGCGCTGGACGCGTTCGCGAACCGGCTGATCCCGCTGTATCCGGCGTGCAAGCAGATCACGTCGTGGCGGATCGGCCAGGCCGTGGACACCGCGCTGAATTCGCTGACCGCGATCGGCTGGGCGGGCGTGGGGGAGCCGCTGCCCGCGGCGCTGCGCGAGGCGCGCGGGCTCGCGCCGCTGCCGGAGGCGCTGGAGCGGATCCACCGGCCGCGCACGAAGGCCGACATCGAGGCGGCCAGGGACCGGCTGAAGTGGGACGAGGCGTTCGTCCTCCAGGTGGCGCTGGCCCGCCGCAGGGCGGCGGACTCGGCGCTGCCCGCGGTGCCCAGGCGGCCGCGCGAGGACGGCCTGCTGACGGCGTTCGACGCGAAGCTGCCCTTCACGCTGACCGAGGGCCAGCGCAAGGTGTCGGCGGAGATCTTCGACGACCTGGCGGTGGCGCACCCGATGCACCGGCTGCTCCAGGGCGAGGTCGGCTCCGGCAAGACGATGGTCGCGCTGCGGGCGATGCTCGGCGTGGTGGACACCGGTGGCCAGGCCGCGATGCTGGCGCCGACCGAGGTCCTGGCCCAGCAGCACCACCGGTCGATCACCGAGATGATGGGCGAACTGGCCGAGTCCGCGGGCATGCTGGGCGGTTCCGAGCTGGGCACGAAGGTGGTGCTGCTGACCGGTTCGATGGGCACGGCGGCGCGCCGCCAGGCGCTGCTCGACCTGGTGACGGGCGAGGCGGGCATCGTGATCGGCACGCACGCGCTGATCGAGGACAAGGTGAAATTCCACGACCTGGGCCTGGTCGTGGTCGACGAGCAGCACCGCTTCGGGGTGGAGCAGCGGGACGCGCTGCGGGCCAAGGCGGCGCAGCCGCCGCACCTGCTGGTGATGACGGCGACACCGATCCCGCGGACCGTTGCCATGACCGTCTTCGGCGACCTGGAGACGTCGGTGCTCGACCAACTGCCCGCCGGGCGCTCGCCGATCGCCACCCATGTCGTGCCGGCCGCCGAGAAGCCGCACTTCCTCAGCCGGGCGTGGGAACGCGTCCGTGAGGAGGTCGAGGGCGGGCACCAGGCGTACGTGGTGTGCCCGCGGATCGGCGACGACGAGGAGGACGGCGCGGGCAAAGGCGCGGGCAAGGGCGGCAGCAGGGCGAAGAAGAAGGCCGAGGGCCCGGACGGGGACGACGAACGCAGGCCGCCGCTCGCCGTGCTGGACGTCGCGGAACAGATCGCGGCGGGGGCGCTGCGCGGGCTGCGCGTCGAGGTGCTGCACGGGCGGATGCAGCCGGACGCCAAGGACGACGTGATGCGGCGCTTCACGGCGGGCGAGGTGGACGTCCTGGTCGCCACGACGGTGATCGAGGTCGGGGTGAACGTGCCGAACGCCACCGTGATGGTGATCATGGACGCCGACCGCTTCGGCGTCTCGCAGCTCCACCAGTTGCGCGGCCGGGTCGGCCGCGGCTCCGCCCCCGGCCTGTGCCTGCTGGTCTCCGAGGCGCCCGAGGCCACCCCGGCCCGGATCCGGCTCGACGCGGTGGCCGGCACCCTGGACGGCTTCGCGCTCTCCGAGATCGACCTCCAGCAGCGCCGCGAGGGCGACGTCCTCGGCCAGGCGCAGTCCGGCAGCCGCTCCTCGCTGCGGGTCCTCGCCGTCATGGACGACCGCGACGTCATCGAGGCCGCCCGCGAGGAGGCCACCGCCCTCGTCACCGCCGACCCGGAGCTGACCGCCAACCCCGACCTGCGCAGCGCCCTGGACAGCCTCCTCGACGCGGACCGCGAGGAGTATCTCGACAAGGGTTAGGCGGCGCAGGAGCCGTATCGTGGGGGCCAGTCCTTGCAGGTCCCCGCAGTGGAAGTGAGTTCCATGACCCGCGTGATCGCCGGTGCCGCCGGGGGGCGGCGCCTCGCCGTGCCGCCGGGCGACGGCACCAGGCCGACGTCGGACCGGGCCAAGGAGGGGCTGTTCTCCACCTGGGAGTCGCTGCGCGGCACGCTGGACGGGGCCCGGGTGCTCGACCTGTACGCGGGGTCCGGCGCGGTCGGCCTGGAGGCGCTGTCGCGCGGGGCCGCGCACGTCCTGCTGGCGGAGGCCGAGCCGCGGGCCGCGAAGGTGATCCGGGAGAACGTGGCGGCGCTGAAGCTGCCCGGCGCCGAGGTGCGCTCCGGCCGGGCCGAGAAGATCGTCACCGGCCCGCCGCCGCGGCCGTACGACGTGGTGTTCCTGGACCCGCCGTACGACGTCCCGGACGACGAACTGCGGGAGATCCTGCTCACACTCCTGGCCAATGACTGGCTGGCGGCGGAAGCGCTGGTCACCGTGGAGCGCAGGACCCGGGGCGGCGCGTTCGACTGGCCGCCGGGCTTCACGGGCCTGCGGTCCCGGAAGTACGGGGAGGCGACACTTTGGTACGGTCGCGCCGCCCAGGTTACCGCCGGGTCATGAGCCCGCCCGAGCCGACATGAGCCCGCCCCATGAGCCGTAGCAGCGACCGTAGTAGCCGTCGTACGGAGAGCGAGGAACCCCTCTTGCGCCGCGCCGTCTGTCCCGGGTCCTTCGACCCCATCACCAACGGACACCTCGACATCATCGCCCGCGCCGCACGGCTGTACGACACCGTGTACGTCGCCGTGATGATCAACCAGTCCAAGAAGGGCCTGTTCTCCGTCGACGAGCGGATCGCGCTGATCGAACAGGTCACCGGCGACCTCGGCAACGTCAAGGTGGAGTCCTTCCACGGCCTGCTGGTCGACTTCTGCAAGCAGCGCGACATCCCCGCCATCGTCAAGGGCCTGCGCGCGGTCAGCGACTTCGACTACGAACTGCAGATGGCCCAGATGAACATCGGCCTGACCGGTGTGGAAACCCTCTTCGTCCCCACCAACCCCGCCTACAGCTTCCTGTCCTCCAGCCTCGTCAAGGAAGTCGCCCAATGGGGCGGCGACATCTCGCACTTGGTCCCCCCGGTCGTCCTGGACGCGCTGAAGCCCAAACTCGAACGGCGCTAGGCTTCCCCCCGTGGACGTCCAGAAGAAGCTCGATGAGATCGCGGCCACCGTGGCGAACGCCCGGTCGATGCCGATGTCGGCCTCCTGCGTGGTGAACCGTGCCGAGCTGCTCGCCATGCTCGACGAGGTCGCCGCCGCGCTTCCCGATTCCCTCTCCCAGGCGCAGGCGCTGCTCGGCGACCGGGAGCAGATGGTCGGGGAGGCCCGAGCCGAAGCCCAGCGGATCATCGAGTCGGCGCACGCCGAACGCGGTTCGCTGGTCTCCGACACCCAGGTGGCCCGGCAGTCCAAGGACGAGGCGGACCGGATCCTGGCCGAGGCGCGCCGCGAGGCCGCCGAGATCCGCGCCGAGGCCGACGACTACGTCGACAGCAAGCTCGCCAATTTCGAGGTGGTCCTCACCAAGACCATCGGCTCGGTCGACCGCGGCCGCGAGAAGCTGCTCGGCCACGGCCCGAGCTACGACGAGCAGGGCTACGAGCAGGTCGAGGACGACCCGGAGGCCCCCGAGCGCAGCGCCGACCCGGAGACGCTGCGGCGTCGCGCGGACGAGTACGTGGACGCCAAGCTGGGCGCCTTCGAGGCCGTCCTCAGCAAGACGCTGGAGGCCGTCGGCCGCGGCCGGCTCAAGCTCACCGGGCACAATCCGATCGACGACCTGGCCGCCCAGATCGCGGCCGCGGACGCCGAGGGCGGCGACACCGCCGAGCCCGGCCACCACCGGCAGAGCGACGCCGACTACCTGGCGGGCCTGGCCGCACCGGCCGCCCCCGAACAGGCCGACCTCGCGCAGTACGGCTACGACCCGGCCGCCGCCCAGCGGCAGGACCCGGCCGCCGACCCCGGCTACGGCTACCCGCAGCAGGACACCACGTACCAGCAGGGCGGCTACCAGGGCGACGGCGGCTACCAGCAGGAGTACCAGCAGGCCGCCGCCGACTACGGCGACTACGCCGCGCAGGGCCAGGACCCGTACGCCCAGCAGGGCGGCTACCCGCAGGACCCGTCCGGCTACGGCTACGACCCGCAGGGCGGCCAGGGGCAGGGCTACGGCCAGCAGCCGGGGCAGCAGCAGTACGACCAGCAGATCCCGTACCAGCAGCAGGGGCAGCCGCAGGGCTACCCGCAGCAGCCGGCGGCGCTGGACGAGACCAGCTTCTTCGACACCGGCCTGATCGACCTCAACCGGCTCCGGGAGCTGGAACAAGGGCGCTGAACAGGCTCCGTTTGGGCGTGGGCGGGGTGTCCAGTATCCTGTCACTTCCAGCCGTGTGAACCCCCGGCGCTTTGGCCTGCCCACCCGCAAGGGTCGCCCGCGAGGGCCGCGGGGCAGGCCGTACCGATGAAAGCAGGAAGCCCTGAACACCCGCCTCGACCACCGCAACCCCCTCGTGTTCGACACGCACGAGCTGGGTCGGCGTCCTGGTGCGATGAAGAAGGTCTCCCGCTCGGTGCCGGCCCCCAAGGACCTCGGCCTCGTCGATGTCATCGGGGTGCCCGAGGGTGCCACCGTCGAGCTGGACCTCCGCCTGGAGTCGGTCATGGAGGGTGTGCTGGTCACCGGCACCGCCCATGCGCCGGTGACGGGGGAGTGCGTAAGGTGTCTGGAACCGCTCGAGCGCGAGCTGGACGCGGACTTCCAGGAGATGTTCTCCTACCCCGACGCCGACACCAGGACCGCCCGCAAGGGCGAAGCCGGTGACGACGCCGAGGACGAGGACGTGCTTGAACTCGAGGACGATCTCTTCGACCTCGAACCGGTGCTGCGCGACGCGGTGGTGCTCGCACTGCCGCTGCAGCCGGTGTGCCAGGACGACTGTCCGGGCCTGTGCTCCGAATGCGGCGCGCGGCTCGCGGACGACCCGGACCACCACCATGAGGTCACCGACATCCGTTGGGCGGCCTTGCAGGATTTCCAGCAGAGCGACACCGGTGACGGTGCCGACGAGAACCAGGAGAAGTAGCCGTGGCTGTTCCGAAGCGGAAGATGTCGCGCAGCAACACGCGCCACCGCCGTTCGCAGTGGAAGGCTGCGCCCGTGACCCTGGTGGCATGCGAGCGCTGCCACGAGCCGAAGCTCCAGCACATCGCGTGCCCGAGCTGCGGCACGTACAACCGCCGTCAGGTCATCGACGTCTGATCGGCAGGTGACAGGCTCCATGTCAGACGCCTCAGCGCCACAGCAGGCCACGGCGGACAAAGCCTCGTCCCCCACGCTTCTGGAAGGGCGGCTCGGTTACACACTCGAGCCCGCCCTTCTGGTGCGTGCGCTGACCCACCGCTCGTACGCGTACGAGAACGGCGGGCTGCCCACCAACGAGCGGCTGGAGTTCCTCGGGGATTCCGTGCTCGGCCTGGTGGTCACCGACACCCTCTACCGCACCCACCCCGACCTGCCCGAGGGCCAGCTGGCCAAGCTGCGGGCCGCGGTGGTCAACTCGCGTGCCCTGGCGGGCGTGAGCCGCGGGCTCGACCTCGGGGCGTTCATCCGCCTCGGGCGGGGCGAAGAGGGCACCGGCGGCCGGGACAAGGCGTCGATCCTCGCGGACACCCTGGAAGCCGTCATCGGCGCGGTCTACCTCGACCAGGGCCTCGACGCGGCCTCCGAGCTGGTCCACCGGCTCTTCGACCCGCTCATCGAGCGGTCCTCCAACCTCGGCGCCGGCCTGGACTGGAAGACCAGCCTCCAGGAACTCACCGCGGCCGAGGGCCTCGGCGTCCCCGAATACGTGGTCACCGAGTCGGGACCCGACCACGAGAAGACCTTCACGGCTGCCGCCCGCGTCAGTGGCGTCGAGTACGGCACCGGCACCGGCCGCAGCAAGAAGGAAGCCGAGCAGCAGGCGGCCGAGTCCGCCTGGCGCTCCATCCGCGAAGCCTCCGCCCCGGCGGCGAGCTAGCGCACAACGGAAGAGGGTGCGTCCCCGGCGGGGGCGCACCCTCTTCCCGGTCCAGGACAGGTCCAGGAGGAGGGGCGCCGTGCCGGAGCTGCCGGAAGTCGAAGTGGTACGGCGGGGGCTGGCGCGCTGGGTGTCGGGGCGAACGGTGGAAGCGGCGAGCGTCCTGCATCTGCGGTCCGTACGGCGGCACTTGGCGGGCCCGGAGGACTTCAGCGCCGCGCTGAAGGGCGCCGAGATCGGCGAGGCCCACCGCAGGGGCAAGTATCTGTGGCTGCCGCTGACCGAACAGCACTCCCTGGTCGCCCACTTGGGCATGAGCGGCCAGCTCCTGGTCCAGCCGGCGACCGCGCCGACGGAGACCCACCTGCGGGTCAGGCTCACCTTCGCCGACTCCGCGGGCACCGACCTCCGCTTCGTGGACCAGCGCACCTTCGGCGGCCTGTCGGTGCACGAGGTGGTGCCGGGCGCCGAGGACGGCCTGCCCGCCGTGCTCGCGCACATCGCGCGCGACCCGCTGGACGACGCCTTCGACGAGGACGCCTTCCACACGGCGCTGCGCCGCAAGCGCACCACGATCAAGCGGGCACTGCTCGACCAGTCGCTGATCAGCGGCGTCGGCAACATCTACGCCGACGAGGCGCTGTGGCGCACCCGGCTGCACTACGAGCGGCCGACTGCGACGATGACCCGCCCGCGCACCGCGGAACTGGTCACCCACATCCGCGAGGTGATGGGCGACGCGCTGGCCGCGGGCGGCACCAGCTTCGACAGCCTCTACGTCAATGTGAACGGCGAATCCGGCTACTTCGACCGGTCGCTGGACGCCTACGGCCGCGAGGACGAGCCCTGCCGCCGCTGCGGCACCCCGATCCGCCGCCGGCCCTGGATGAACAGGTCCAGCTATTTCTGCCCGCGCTGTCAGCCGGTGCCGCGCACCGCGTCGTAGCGCTCCCGCGCCGCGAGCACCTCCGGCATCCGGTCCTCGACCAGCCCGATCAGCGCCAGCAGCCGCTCCGCGGTGTCCCGGCCGAGCGGCGTCAGCCGGTATTCGACATGCGGCGGATTCGTCGGCCGCGCGTCCCTGACCACAAGACCGTCCCGCTCCAGCGCGTGCAGCGTCTGCGCGAGCATCTTCTCGCTGACCCCGTCCACCCGCCGCCGCAGCGCGTTGAACCGCAGCGTGTCCTCGTACAGCGCCCCGAGCGTCAGGCTGCCCCAGCGCCCCGTGACATGCTCCAGCGTCCCCCGCGACGGGCAGTTCCGCGCGAAGACGTCGAAGGCGAGCCCGTCCCCGCCGCCGTCGCGCACCCCGGACCGTTCACTTTCCGCCATACGGGAAGCGTACCCCCGCACAGCGCTTCCTCCCGGAAAGCGTGCGGCCCCGGCCCTGGCCCTGGCTCCGGCTCAGAAGCCGAAGTCCTGGGTCCACCAGGGGCCGCCGGAGCCGTAGTGGATGCCGACGCCGAGGGTGGTGTAGTCGCAGTTGAGGATGTTGGCGCGGTGGCCGGGGCTGTTCATCCAGGCGTCCATGACGGCCTGGGCGGTGGCCTGGCCGCGGGCGATGTTCTCGCCGCCGAGATTGGAGATGCCGCGGGCCTTGGCGCGGTCCCAGGGGGTCTTGCCGTCGGGGTCGGTGTGGTCGAAGAAGTCCCGGGCGGCCATGTCCTCGCTGAACGCCTGGGCGAGCGCGTCCAGGGAGGAGCTGGCGGTGAGCGGGTGGCAGCCGGCGGTGGCGCGCTGGTCGTTGACCAGGGACAGGATGGCCGCGCGGGCGGCGGTGACGGCGTCGGTGGAGGCCGGGGCGCCGGTGGTGGCGGGCGGCTTCGTACGGGCCGCCGTCGTCGTGGTGGTCGGCACCGGGGTGGTGGGGGCGGCCGTCGTCCGGGTCGGGGTGGGAGCCGCCGGGCTGGTGGCGGCCGTACGCGACGGCGACGCGGTGGTGGTGCGCATCGTGCTCGGCGAGCCGGCCGGGGTGCCCGAGGACGGGGTGCCGGGGGAGCCGCTGGACGTACCGGGGGTCGGCGCGGTGCTGTCGCCCAGCGGCGAGGGTATGTCGCTGCCGGTCCGCACCGGATTCGCCGGACCGTCGGCCTGGGTGTGATGTGCGTCGCCCTCGCGGTAGTCCAGGCCGCCGGTGATCCCGGACAGCAGTCCGGACGACGCGGCGACGGCGCCCACCGCCATCGCGGCGGACGAGGCGAGCAGCCCGGTCCGTACCGGATGGTGCTTGCGGCGCCCGCGGTGCGAGCGAGGACCCGGCTGGGGTGCGGCCGGCTGCGCATGACGGCTGTGACGGCCCATCCTTCGCGCTCCTCTGGTCGTCGGCTCGGTCCGGTACCGCCGGGCACGGCTCGGTTCCGGGCGGCGGATTAACCCGAACGGGTGACCCCGTTGCTGGGCGACTGTAGCGAATGGCGGCACCCGTCGATGTCATGCCGATCCAACTGGCGGGATAGCGTGCGGACATGAACGAAAATGTCCGGCTCACCGCCTGGGTGCGCGGCCGGGTCCAGGGCGTCGGCTTCCGTTGGTGGACCCGTGCCACCGCGCTGGAGCTGGGCGGGCTCGTCGGCTACGCGGGCAATCTCGGCGACGGCCGGGTCCAGGTCGTCGCCGAGGGCGCTCGTGCTCAGTGTGAGCGGCTGCTCGACTGGCTGCACCACGGAGACACGCCCGGCCGGGTCGACGGCGTGACCGAGATCTGGGGGCAGCCGAGGGGCGGATACGAAGGTTTCGAAATCCGTTGAGCAATTTGGTTGCCATACGACGGATGCCGTGTCAGGCTGCCCCCATCGAGCATGATCCTCGACGCCACGCGGGCAGCCCGCGGCGCCTTCAGCGCCGTGTTTTCTGAGGCGGACCCGACGACTGGGCTGTGATCGTGTTGACCGTCTCGTTGTTTGGTGAGACGCTGGAAGCCCCGCGCATCGTGACTCCAAGGATTGTTCAGCGGCGGTCACGGCTCTCACCCTGCGCGGGCGAACAACCCTCACCCACGACCCAAACCGCATTCGGTCGGTCACTCAGCGTGGAGGACCATCCATCATGGCAAAGGCGCTTCTCGGTTACGTCGGCGGCCCCGACCCGCGACTTCTCGCCGAGATGCGAAGGCTCCAGCAGCGTGTTCAGGACCTGGAATCCGAGCTTGTCCGGATGCAGGCGGAGAACGACGCTCTGACTGTCGCATCGCATGAAGAGTCGCTGCTCAGCAGCATCGACGTATCTCGTGCGGAGCCCGCGCTCGCCTGACCCGGTCCCCGGCCGCAGTCGGCCGTACTCGGCCCGGTCCGGTGAGTCCTCGGACACCGCCTGAGAATCTGCATCATCGCAAGGGACGCTTCGGCGTCCCTTTCGTCATGCCCTCCCGCCCCACAGCCGCACTTTCGCGGCCGACAGCCGCTTCTTAACGCATGATGTGCCCTGCACCTTCCTCGGTGAAACCGAAGACGGCTAGTAGAGTCGACCGGCGTGCATCTCAAGAGCCTTACGCTGCGCGGTTTCAAGTCGTTCGCCTCGGCGACGACGCTGCGCTTCGAACCCGGAATCACGTGCGTCGTCGGGCCCAACGGGTCCGGCAAGTCGAACGTGGTCGACGCGCTGTCCTGGGTGATGGGCGAGCAGGGTGCCAAGTCGCTGCGCGGCGGCAAGATGGAGGACGTCATCTTCGCCGGCACCACAGGGCGGCCCCCGCTGGGCCGGGCCGAGGTGTCGCTGACCATCGACAACAGCGACGGCGTGCTGCCGATCGAGTACGCCGAGGTCACGATCACGCGGATCATGTTCCGCAACGGCGGCAGCGAGTACCAGCTCAACGGCGACACCTGCCGGCTGCTGGACATTCAGGAACTGCTGTCGGACTCCGGCATCGGCCGCGAGATGCACGTCATCGTCGGCCAGGGCCAGCTGGACTCCGTACTGCACGCCGACCCGATGGGCCGCCGCGCCTTCATCGAGGAGGCCGCGGGCGTCCTGAAGCACCGCAAGCGCAAGGAGAAGGCGCTGCGGAAACTGGACGCGATGCAGGCCAATCTCGCCCGTGTGACGGATCTCACGGGCGAGCTCCGCCGCCAGCTCAAACCGCTCGGCCGGCAGGCCCAGGTCGCCCGCCGGGCCGCCGTCATCCAGGCCGATCTGCGCGACGCGCGGCTGCGGCTGCTCGCCGACGACCTGGTGACCCTGCGGGAGGCGCTGCGCGCCGAGGTCGCCGACGAGGCCGCGCTCAAGGAGCGCAAGGACGCCGTCGAGGCGGACCTGGCCGTCGCGGTGCAGCGCGAGGCGCGCCTGGAGGAACAGGTCCGCGCGCTCACGCCGCGGCTGAACGACGCGCAGGCCACCTGGTACGCGCTGTCCCAGCTCGCCGAGCGGGTCCGCGGCACCATCGGCCTGGCGGAACAGCGGCACCGGCACGCCACCTCCCAGCCCGCCGAGGAGCGGCGCGGCCGGGACCCGGAGGACATGGAGCGCGAGGCCGCCCGGATCCGGGAGCAGGAGGCCGAGCTGTCCGAGGCGCTGGACGCGGCGCAGCGCGCCCTGGACGACACCGTCGACCACCGCGCGGAGCTGGAGCGCCGGCTCGCCGAGGAGGAGACCCGGCTGCGGGCCGCCGCCCGCGCCATCGCCGACCGCCGCGAGGGCCTGGCCCGGCTGAACGCCCAGGTCAACGCGGCCCGATCCAAGGCCGCCGCCGCCGAGGCCGAGATCGGCCGGCTCGCCGCCGCCCGTGACGAGGCCCGGGACCGGGCCGAATCCGCGCAGGGCGAGTACGAGGAGCTGCGTGCCCAGGTGGAGGGCCTGGACGCGGACGACTCCGAGCTGGAGGAGCGCTTCGAGGCCGCGCGCCGCGAACAGGCCGCCGCCGAGGAGGCGTTCAGCGCCGCCCGGGAGGCGGCCACCGCCGCGGAGCGCCGCCGCGCCGCCGTCGCCGCCCGCCGTGACGCCCTCGCCCCGTCGTTGCGCCGCAAGGACGGCACCGGCGCCCTCCTCGGCGCCGACCTCGGCGGCGTCCTCGGCCCGGCCGCCGCCCTGCTGCGGGTCACGCCCGGCTACGAGATCCCGCTCGCCGCCGCGCTCGGCGCCGCCGCCGACGCCGTCGCGGTCACCGGCCCCGGCGCCGCCGCCGAAGCCCTCCGCCTGCTCCGCAAGGGCGACGCGGGCCGCGCCGCCCTGCTCCTGGCCGCCCCGGCGGACAGCCCCGAACCGGTGGCCGCCCACGACCAGGCCCGTACGGGCACGGCAGCGGACACGGTCACGGAAGCGGGACCGGCCACCGAGGCGGGCGGCCAAGCCGTGCCTGGACAGCCGTCCGCGGGCGGCCACGACGGCGCGGCGCCCCGTCTTCCGTACGACGGGCGACCGGCCGCCGCCGGTGGCGGGAGCCACGACCCCGCCGTGCCCGGCCAGGCGGGCCCGGCCGGGGGCGACGCGCACGCCGGCGTCCCCGGCCCCCGGCCGGAGAGCGCCGGGCTGCCCGGCGAGGCGCGGTGGGCGGCCGATCTGGTGACGGCCGGCCCCGAGCTGCGGGCCGCGGTGGCGCGGCTGCTCGACCGGGTCGTCGTGGTGGAGTCGCTGGAGGAGGCCGAGGCCCTGGTCGTACGGCGGCCCGAGCTGACCGCGGTGACCGCCGAGGGCGATGTGCTGTCGGCGCACCTGGCGCAGGGCGGTTCCGCGAAGGCGCCGAGCCTGCTGGAGGTGCAGGCGCAGGTCGACGAGGCGACCGCCGAGTTGGAGGGGCTCGACGCGCGCTGCGCGGAGCTGGCCGCCGAGCAGGCGGACGCCAAGGAGCGCAGGGCGGCCGCGGCCCGCGAGGTCGACGCACTGACCCAGCGGCGGCGCGCGGCCGAGAAGGAGAAGTCGTCGGTCGCCCAGCAGCTGGGCCGCTTCGGCGGGCAGGCCAGGGCCGCCGCGGGCGAGGCCGAGCGCGCCGCCGCGGCCGTCGGCCGCTCCGAGGAGGCGCTGGCGGCGGCCCGCGAGGAGCTGGAGGAGCTGTCCTACCGGCTGAGCGAGGCCCAGGAGGCGCCCGGCGAGGAGGAGCCGGACACCTCGGTCCGCGACCGGCTGTCCGCCGACGGCGCCAACGCCCGGCAGACCGAGATGGAGGCCCGGCTCCAGGTGCGTACGCACGAGGAGAGGGTCAAGGGCCTGGCGGGCCGGGCCGACGGCCTGGACCGGGCCGCGCGCGCCGAGCGCGAGACCCGCTCCAGGGCCGAGCGGCGCAGGACCCGCCTGGCCTACGAGGCGTCGGTGGCCGCCGCCGTCCGCGACGGCGCCCGCGGCCTGCTGGAATACGTCCAGGTCTCGCTGGCCCGCGCCGAGGCGGAGCGCGCCGCCGCCGAGCGGGCCAGGGCCGAGCGAGAGGCGGAGCTGGGCCAGGAGCGGCGCCGCGGCCGGGAGCTGAAGAGCGAGCTGGACCGCCTCACCGGCGACGTCCACAAGGGTGAGGTGCTGGGCGCCGAGAAGCGGCTGCGGATCGAGCAGCTGGAGGCCAAGGCCCTGGAGGAGCACGGCATGGAGCCCGCGGGCCTGGTCGCCGAGTACGGCCCCGACCAGCTTGTGCCGCCCTCGCCGCCCGCCGAGGGCGAGATCCTGCCCGAGGACCCGGAGGACCCGCGCAACCAGCCGCGCCCGTACCGCCGCCCCGAGCAGGAGAAGCGGCTGAAGGCGGCGGAGAAGGCGTACGCGCAGCTCGGCAAGGTCAATCCGCTGGCGCTGGAGGAATTCGCGGCGCTGGAGGAGCGGCACAAATTCCTCACCGAGCAGCTGGAGGACCTGCGCAAGACGCGGGCCGACCTGCTCCAGGTGGTCAAGGACGTGGACGAGCGGGTGGAGCAGGTCTTCACCGCCGCCTTCCACGACACCGCCCGCGAATTCGAGGGCGTCTTCTCCCGGCTCTTCCCCGGCGGCGAGGGTCGGCTGCTGCTCACCGACCCGGACAACATGCTGACCACAGGTGTGGAGGTTGAGGCGCGGCCGCCCGGGAAGAAGGTCAAGCGGCTTTCACTGCTGTCGGGAGGCGAGCGCTCGCTGACCGCGGTGGCGATGCTGGTGTCGATCTTCAAGGCGCGGCCGAGCCCGTTCTACGTGATGGACGAGGTCGAGGCGGCCCTGGACGACACCAACCTGCAGAGACTGATCCGGATCATGGAGGAACTCCAGGAGAGCTCGCAGCTCATCGTGATCACCCACCAGAAGCGCACGATGGAGGTCGCCGATGCCCTGTACGGCGTATCGATGCAGGGCGACGGTGTGTCCAAGGTGATCAGCCAGCGGCTGCGCAACGGCAAGCAGCAGCCCGCCTGAGCCTCCCCGGCCGTCTCTCCGGCCGCCTTCCGGCTGTGCAGGTTCGAGTGGTGGCGTCACGCGCACCGCCCGAGACTCGAAGATCCAGACCCTCATGTGAGGGCTCACAGCCGAGCCCGAGGAGACCACCTTGACCAGCACCGCACGAGCGTCCGACGCGGCAGACCACAGCGCGCTGCCGGAACACCTCGGCCACATCATCTTCATCACGGCCGCCGCCGCCATGGGCGGCTTTCTCTTCGGCTACGACAGCTCCGTCATCAACGGCGCCGTCGAGGCCATCCGTGACAAGTACGACATCGGCTCCGGCACGCTCGCCCAGGTCATCGCCATCGCCCTGATCGGCTGCGCCATCGGAGCCGCGACCGCGGGCCGGATCGCCGACCGCATCGGCCGGATCCGCTGCATGCAGATCGCGTCGGTGCTGTTCACCATCAGCGCCGTCGGGTCCGCCCTGCCCTTCGCCCTGTGGGACCTGGCGATGTGGCGGATCATCGGCGGCTTCGCCATCGGCATGGCGTCCGTGATCGGCCCGGCGTACATCGCCGAGGTCTCGCCGCCCGCCTACCGCGGCCGGCTCGCCTCCTTCCAGCAGGCCGCCATCGTGCTGGGCATCGCCGTCTCGCAGCTGGTCAACTACGCCATCCTCAAGGGCGCCGACGACGACCAGCGCGGCAAGATCATCGGCCTGGAGGCATGGCAGGTCATGCTCGGCGTGATGGTGATCCCCGCGGTGATCTACGGGCTGCTGTCCTTCGCGATCCCCGAGTCGCCGCGCTACCTCATCTCGGTGAACCGCGAGGCCGACGCCAAGGCCGTACTCGCCGATGTCGAGGGCGCGGACACCGACCTGGACGCCCGCGTCGCCGAGATCGAGCAGGCCATGCGCCGCGAGCACAAGTCGACCTTCGGCGATCTGCTCGGCACCCGCTGGGGCTTCCTGCCGATCGTCTGGGTCGGTATCGGCCTGTCCGTCTTCCAGCAGCTCGTCGGCATCAATGTGGCCTTCTACTACTCGTCCACCCTGTGGCAGTCGGTCGGCATCGACCCGAGCAGCTCCTTCTTCTACTCCTTCACCACGTCGATCGTGAACATCATCGGCACGGTGATCGCGATGATCTTCGTGGACCGGATCGGCCGCAGGCCGCTGGCGCTGATCGGCTCGTCCGGCATGGCCGTCTCACTGGCGCTGGAGGCATGGGCCTTCTCCTCGAAGTCCGGCGACACCCTGCCGAACGCGCAGGGCACGGTCGCACTGGTCGCCGCGCACTGCTTCGTGCTCTTCTTCGCCCTGTCGTGGGGTGTGGTGGTCTGGGTCTTCCTCGGCGAGATGTTCCCCAACAAGATCCGCGCGGCGGCACTCGGCGTCGCCGCCTCCGCGCAGTGGATCGCCAACTGGGCGATCACCGCGAGCTTCCCGACGCTGGCGGACTGGAATCTGTCGGGCACCTACGTCATCTACACGTGCTTCGCCGCGCTCTCCATCCCCTTCGTGCTGCTGTTCGTGAAGGAGACCAAGGGCAAGAAGCTGGAGGACATGGGCTAGGCAGGCGCCCTCCGGCGCACGCGTCCGGCGCACGGGTCAGGGCCGGACGGCGGGTTTCCCGTACCGTTGACGTGCGCGTGCGCCCCGACGGGTGGTGACGCCGCAGTGGCACATGTGGCCGGTGGGCTACCATGCACACGCTCTGACCTGGTGAAAGGCTTCGAAAGAACCCATGGAAATCGTCATCCTCGCAGTCGTCATCGCCCTGGTCGTGATCCTCGGGGCCGGTGGACTGGTCGTCGGCAGCCGCCGCAGGAAGCAGCTTCCGCCGCCGCGGACGGGCACCCCCTCGGTCACCGCCCCGCCCGCGGAACCGCACGTCGGGGACGAGGCCGAGGCGCCGCGGGACGAAGAGCGCCGGACGATCGAAGAGGTCGACCTGCCCGGCGCCACGGCCGCGCCGGACGCCGTGGAAGAGGTGCAGGTACCGCCGGCGCCGGTGATCGAGCAGCCCGAGCCCACCGCGGGACGGCTGGTACGGCTGCGCTCGCGGCTGTCCCGCTCGCAGAATTCGCTCGGCAAGGGCCTGCTCACCCTGCTCTCCCGGGAACGCCTCGACGAGGACACCTGGGAGGAGATCGAGGAGATCCTGCTCACCGCGGACGTCGGCGTCGCGCCCACCCAGGAACTGGTGGAGCGGCTGCGCACCCGGGTCCGGGTGCTCGGCACCCGCACCCCCGACGAGCTGCGCGCGCTGCTGCGCGAGGAGCTGATCACCCTCCTCGACCCGGAGCTGGACCGCACCCTGCACACCGAGAGCCACGAGGAGTCCCCGGCCGTCCTGATGGTCGTCGGGGTCAACGGCACCGGGAAGACCACCACCACCGGCAAGCTCGCCCGGGTGCTGGTCGCCGACGGCCACAGCGTCGTGCTCGGCGCCGCCGACACCTTCCGCGCCGCCGCCGCCGACCAGCTGCAGACCTGGGGCGAGCGGGTCGGCGCCAGGACTGTACGCGGCCCCGAGGGCGGCGACCCCGCCTCGATCGCCTTCGACGCGGTCAAGGAGGGCATCGCCGAGGGCGCCGACGCCGTCCTCATCGACACCGCGGGCCGGCTGCACACCAAGACCGGCCTGATGGACGAGCTGGGCAAGGTCAAGCGGGTCGTGGAGAAGCACGGCCCGGTCGACGAGGTGCTGCTCGTGCTGGACGCCACCACCGGTCAGAACGGCCTGGTCCAGGCCCGGGTCTTCGCCGAGGTCGTGGACATCACCGGCATCGTCCTCACCAAGCTCGACGGCACCGCCAAGGGTGGCATCGTCGTCGCCGTCCAGCGCGAGCTGGGCGTCCCGGTCAAGCTCGTCGGCCTCGGCGAGGGCGCGGACGACATGGCCCCGTTCGAGCCGGGCGCTTTCGTGGACGCGCTGATCGGGGAGTAGCCGATCGGGGAGCGGACGCGCTGACCGGGACCGAGGTCCCGTATCCCATGCGTAAGGGGCGCCCAACCAGGCGGGCGCCCCTTACGTGTGCCTGCGGGCCGACGCGTGCGGGCCGACGGTTTGCGGGCCGGCGCTACGCGTACGCGCTGTCGCGGTGGCTGACGTAGGCGAGGGTGCCGAGCAGGAGGCGGGCCTCGGGGGGCTGGGCGGCGCAGGCGGCGCGGCCCAGGAGTGGCTCGCGCAGCCAGCGGACCGGGCCGAGGCCGCCGAGGTCGGACGGGGGAGCGGTGACATGGTCACCGGGGCCCAGGCAGCGCAGGTCGAGCCGCGCGTCGTCCCAGCCCATCCGGTAGAGCAGATGCGGCAGTTCGGCGGCGGCGCCCGGCGCGACGAAGAACTGCGCGCGCCCGGTCGGCGTCAGCAGCACCGGGCCGAGCCGCAGCCCCATCCGCTCCAGCCGGACCAGCGCGCGGCGCCCCGACGCCTCCGTCACGTCCAGGACGTCGAAGGACCGCCCCACCGGCAGCAGCACCGCCGCGCCCGGCACCTGCGCCCAGGCCCGCGCGGCCTCCTCCAGGGTGCTGCCCGCGGGAATCGTGTCGGCGAAGGGCAGCGGATGCGCGCCCGGCCGCCGGCAGTCGGCGGCGCCGCACGAACACGCGCCGCCGCCGCGCGCCGCCCGCGCCCCCGGGACCACGGACCAGCCGCACAGCCCGGTGTACTCCGCGACAGTGGTGCACACAGCGGCGCGCGTCCGACGGCGCGCGCCGGGGCGCACCCCCGGCCGCCCTCCGGGCCGCTGCTGCCGGATCTCCCGCATGCTGCCGATCGTGAACACCATGACACCTCCAACGGATCGCCGCGCCCGATGGTTACGCGCCTGCCTGACCTCGTGCGACCGGCATGTGTCAAGTGAATCGTCTGTCGCGGCGAAGGAGTTCATTCGAAGGGGTGGCGAATGGTGGCGTTTCCGCAACAACGGTCGCGGACGGGTGATCGTAGGATTACTTTCGGTTCGTACATCGGCGAGTGTCGTCCGCATGTGCGTCCGGTTGTGCCGGGGGCATGTGTGCGACGGACGCCGGGGGTCGACAGGACTCAACCAACCCTGGTATCCACGGAGTTGGGCTAGTCGGATGGGGGCTTGACCGTGGGCGGCACACAAGAGAAGCAGCCCAACGCGCAGTTGACCTCGTGGTTCGTGCGCAGCGGCTGGTCCAAGGGCGAGCTGGCCCGTCAGGTGAACCGCAGGGCACGGCAGTTGGGCGCCCATCACGTCAGCACCGACACCTCCCGGGTGCGCCGCTGGCTCGACGGCGAGCAGCCCCGCGAGCCCATCCCGCGCATCATGTCCGAGCTGTTCTCCGAGCGCTTCGGCTGCGTCGTGCCCGTCGAGGACCTCGGGCTGCGCTCCGCGCACCAGCCCGCCGCGGGCGGCGACGTCGACCTGCCGTGGGCCGGCCCGCAGACCGTCCAGCTGATCAGCGAGTTCTCCCGCAGCGACCTGATGCTCGGCCGCCGCGGCTTCCTCGGCGCCTCCCTCGCGCTGTCCGCGGGCCCCGCGCTCATCGAGCCGATGCAGCGCTGGCTGGTGCCCACCAACGGGCCTCTGGGGACCGCCGATCAGGACGGTCCGCTGCTCAGCGCGCCCCGCGACACCGCGGGCCGCCCCTCCCGGCTGTCGGAACAGGAGCTGCAACTCCTGGAGTCCACCACCGTGATGTTCCGCGAATGGGACAATCAGTGCGGTGGCGGCCTGCGCCGCAAGGCCGTTGTCGGCCAGCTCCACGAAGTCACCGACCTGCTCCAGGAACCGCAGTCGGAGCACGTCGCCCGCAGGCTCTACCGGATCACCGCCGACCTCGCCGCCCTTGCCGGCTGGATGAGCTACGACGTCGGACTCCAGCCCACCGCCCAGAAGTACCTGGTGCTCGCGCTGCACGCCGCCAAGGAGGCCGGCGACCGGCCGCTGGGCGCGTTCATCCTGTCCTCGATGAGCCGTCAGATGATCCATCTCAACCGGCCCGACGACGCGTTGGAGCTGATCCACCTCGCGCAGTACGGCAGCCGGGACACGGCCACCGCCACCACCCAGGCGATGCTGCACTCCCTGGAGGCGCGCGCGTACGCCAACATGGGCCAGGTCAACAAGTGCCACCGCGCGGTCCGGATGGCCGAGGACACCTGGACCGACTCCCGCCCGGACGAGGACCCGTCCTGGATCAGCTTCTTCAACGAGGCCGAGCTGAACGCGGAGAACGCGCACTCCTACCGCGACCTCGCCTATGTCGCGGGCCGCAGCCCCGCCTACGCCTCGCTCGCGCACCCCGTCATGGAGCGCGCCGTCGAGCTGTTCAGCGACGACGCGGTGCACCAGCGCGCGTACGCCCTCAATCTGGTCGGCCTGGCCACCGTGCACCTGCTCCAGGAGAGCCCGGAACAGGCCGCGCACTTCACCGACCGCGCCATCACCGTCGCCAAGCGGGTCCGCTCCGAGCGCGTCAACACCCGGATCCGCAAGACCACCCAGTCCGCGGTCCGCGACTACGGCGGCGTCGCGGAAGTCGTCGCGCTCGCCGACCGGCTCTCGGTGGAACTCCCGGAAGTCGCCGAGTCCGCCTAGCCGATTCGGCTCGACCGGCTCCGACCGACTCCGCCCGCCCGAGTCCGCCTAATCGCAGCCCGTCACACCCGTATACATCCTTACGCGCACGCGCGGGTGGTTCACCTTCGCGTAACACGTGCGACTTCTTCGTCACGGCCCCGAAACACCGTGCGGCATCGACCGAAACCCGCCTGAGCGAATCTCATGGCGAAAACCGGCCCAACCCTTGCACCGCCCGCACGGGCCGTTCGGATGACGAGGAGACGCCGATGGCACCAGCCATCATCACGCTTGCCGCGGATGCGCCCAAGCTCGATACCGGAAGTACGGCGTTCATATTGATCAGCGCCGCTCTCGTGATGGTGATGACCCCGGGTCTCGCCTTCTTCTACGGCGGCATGGTGCGGGTCAAGAGCGCCCTGAACATGCTGATGATGAGTTTTATCAGCCTGGGCATCATCACCATTCTGTGGACGCTCTACGGATTCAGTTTCGCCTTCGACAGCGGCAACGGCTTCCTCGGCGGCACCGACTGGCTCGGCATGCGGGACATCGGCATCGCGGAACTGTGGCCGGGATACGGAATCCCGGTCTATGTCTTCGCCGTCTTCCAGCTCATGTTCGCGGTCATCACCCCGGCCCTGATCAGCGGCGCCCTCGCCGACCGGGTCAAATTCACCGCGTGGTCGCTGTTCATCGCGCTGTGGGCCACGGTCGTCTACTTCCCGGTCGCGCACTGGGTGTGGGCGTCGGACGGCTGGCTGTTCAAGAAGGGCGTCATCGACTTCGCCGGCGGTACGGCGGTGCACATCAACGCGGGTGCGGCGGCCCTCGGCGTCATCCTCGTCATCGGCAAGCGCAACGGGTTCAAGAAGGACCCGATGCGCCCGCACAACCTGCCGCTGGTCATGCTCGGGTGCGGTCTGCTGTGGTTCGGCTGGTTCGGCTTCAACGCGGGCTCCTGGCTCGGCTCCGACGGCGTCGCCGCCGTGGCCTTCATCAACACCCAGATCGCCACCGCCGCCGCGATGCTCGGCTGGCTCCTGTACGAGCGGCTCCGGCACGGCTCCTTCACCACCCTGGGCGCGGCCTCCGGCGCGGTCGCCGGCCTGGTCGCCATCACCCCGTCCTGCGGCTCGGTCTCCCCGCTCGGTGCCATCGCCGTCGGTGTGATCGCCGGTGTCGCCTGCGCCGCGGCCGTCGGCCTGAAGTACCGCTTCAACTACGACGACTCGCTCGACGTGGTCGGCGTCCACATGGTCGGCGGCATCGTCGGCTCCCTGCTGATCGGCTTCTTCGCCACCGGCGGCGTCGGCCAGACCGCCAAGGGCGTCTTCTACGGCGGCGGCTGGCACCAGCTGGGCCTGCAGTTCATCGGGGTCGGCTCGGTCCTCGGCTACTCCCTGGTGTGCGCGGCGATCCTCGCCAAGCTCATCGACGTGACCATGGGCTTCCGGGTCACCGACGACGAGGAGGTCACCGGCGTCGACCAGGTGCTGCACGCCGAGACCGCGTACGACTTCGCCGGCGTCGGCAGCCGCTCCGCCGCCTCCGTCCCGGCCGGCTCGTCCAGTGATGCCGCCGCCAGCAAGAAGGTGGACGCGTGAAGCTCATCACCGCCGTCGTGAAGCCGCACCGGCTCGACGAGATCAAGGAAGCGCTCCAGGCGTTCGGAGTGCACGGCCTCACCGTCACCGAGGCCAGCGGGTACGGCAGACAGCGCGGCCACACCGAGGTCTACCGGGGCGCGGAGTACACCGTCGACCTGGTGCCGAAGATCCGCATCGAGATCCTGGTGGACGACGCGGACGCCGATCAGCTCATCGAAGTCGTCGTCAAGGCGGCCAGAACGGGCAAGATCGGTGACGGCAAGGTGTGGAGCCTCCCGGTCGACACGGCCGTCCGGGTCCGCACCGGCGAGCGCGGGCCCGACGCGCTCTAGGCCCTGCTCTTGGCCCTGACCCCAGGGCCTGCCCTGATCCGGGGCACAGGAGAACCGGACCACCGGCCGCCCCGCGCGGCCCCCAGCGTGGAGTACGAGTGACCGACAGCGTCGAAGCGCAGGACAGCAGTTACGCGGCGGCCCGGCTGCGCCTCCTCACCCAGGAGGCGCAGTCCGGGCCGCCGCGCCGCGCGGCCCTGGCCGCCCTCACCGACCAGTGGCTCGCCGCCCTGGCCACCAGCGCCGCCGAGGCCACCGGCACCGGCGGCTTCGCCCTGCTGGCCGTCGGCGGCTACGGCCGCGGCGAGCTGTCGCCGCGCAGCGACCTCGACCTGGTGCTGCTGCACGACAACGAGAAGTCCGTCGCCGCGCTCGCCGACCGCCTCTGGTACCCGGTCTGGGACCTGGGCCTGGCCCTGGACCACTCGGTGCGCACCCCCGCCGAGGCGCTGAAGGCCGCCGCCGAGGACCTCAAGGTGCAGCTCGGCCTGCTCGACGCCCGGCACCTGGCGGGCGACCCCGCGCTCACCTCCGCGCTGCGCGGCAGCGTCCTGGCCGACTGGCGCAATCAGGCGCCCAAACGGCTGCCCGCCCTGCACGAGATGTGCCAGGAACGCGCCGAGCGCCAGGGCGAACTGTCGTACCTGCTCGAACCCGACCTCAAGGAGGCCCGCGGCGGCCTGCGCGACGCCACCGCCCTGCGCGCCGTCGCCGCCTCCTGGCTGGCCGACGCGCCCCGCGAAGGGCTCGACGCCGCCCGCACCACCCTGCTCGACACCCGCGACGCCCTGCACCTGGCCACCGGCCGCGCCACCGACCGCCTCGCCCTCCAGGAACAGGACCAGGTCGCCGACGCCCTCGGCCTGCTCGACGCCGACGCCCTGCTCCGCCAGGTCTACGAGGCCGCCCGCCGGATCGCCTACGCCTCCGACGTCACCTGGCGCGAGGTCGGCCGGGTGCTGCGCTCCCGGCAGCAGCGCCCGCGCCGCCGCGGACTGCTCGGCCTCGGCCGTACGTCCCCCGCAGGCCACGCCCCCGAGCGCGTACCGCTCGCCGACGGCGTCGTGGAGCAGGAGGGCGAGGCCGTCCTCGCGCTCGCCGCCAAACCCGACCGCGACCCCCTGCTGCCGCTGCGCGCCGCCGCCGCTGCCGCGCAGGCCGGCCTCCCGCTGTCGCTGCACGCGGTGCGCCGGCTGGCCGCCGCCGCGCCCCAGCTGCCCGTGCCGTGGCCCGCCGAGGCCCGCGAGCAGCTGGTCACACTGCTCGGCGCGGGCGAGGCCACCGTCCAGGTCTGGGAGGCGCTGGAGGCCGAGGGGCTGATCACCCGGCTGCTGCCGGACTGGGACCGGGTGCGCTGCCGCCCGCAGCGCAACGCCGTGCACCGCTTCACCGTCGACCGGCACCTGGTGGAGACCGCCGTGCGCGCCTCGGAGCTGACCCGCCGGGTCGGCCGCCCCGACCTGCTGCTGACCGCCGCGCTGCTGCACGACATCGGCAAGGGCTGGCCGGGCGACCACAGCGAGGCCGGTGAGGTCATCGCCCGCGACGTCGCCACCCGGATCGGCTTCAACCCCGCCGACGCCACCACCCTCGCCCTGCTGGTCCGCCACCACCTGCTGCTCATCGACACCGCCACCCGCCGCGACCTGGACGACCCCGAGACCGTACGGTCGGTCGCCGAGACCGTACGGGACACCTCCACGCTGGAACTGCTCGCCGCGCTCACCGAGGCCGACGCGCTCGCCACCGGGCCGGCCGCCTGGAGCACCTGGCGGGCCTCGCTGCTCGCCGACCTCGTCGACCGGGTCGCGGGCGCCCTCGACAGCGGCGCCCTGCCGCGGGCCGCCGACCGCGACCCCACCGCCGAGGAGGAGCGCCTGGCCATCGAGGCCGCCCGCACCGGCGGCCCCGTCCTGGCCCTGCACGCCCAGGCAGAGCCGGAACCCGAGGGCGACGCGCAGGAGGAGGCGCTCGGCGTGGAACTGATCCTCGCCGTCCCCGACCGGCCCGGCCTCGTCGCGCTGGCCGCCGGTGTCCTGGCGCTGCACCGGCTCACCGTCCGCGCCGCCGACCTGCGCTCCTTCGATCCGATCGGCGAGGGTCCGATCGGCCTGCTCACCTGGCGGGTGTCCGCCGAATACGGCGCCCTGCCGGAGGCCGCGCGGCTGCGCGCCGATCTGGCCCGCGCCTTCGACGGCGGCCTCGACATCGAGGCCAGGCTCGCCGAGCGGGAGGCCGCCTACCCGCGGCGGCGCGGCATCACCCCGCCGCCGCCCCGGGTCACCGTCGCCCCCGGCGGCACCTCGCAGACCGCGACCGTCCTGGAGGTCCGCGCGCACGACGCCCCCGGGCTGCTGCACCGCATCGGCCTGGCCCTGGCCGGCACCGCCGTCACCATCCGCTCCGCCCGGATCTCCACCCTCGGCGCCAACGCGGTCGACGCCTTCTACGTCGTCGGCAAGGACGGCAGTCCGCTGCCGTCGGCCCGCGCGGCCGAGGTGGCCCGGCAGGTGGAGAAGGCCCTGCGCTGAGCCAGGGACCCGGCGCGCGGCACCGGGTCCCGCCCGGCCGATCCGCCCGACGAGGGCGGTTACCCGTCCCGGCCGGATACCCTGGGGGAGATTGTGTCCGCCCTCGACCTGAGGATCTGCAGCCACCGTGTTCGATACGCTCTCAGACCGCCTTGCAGCAACCTTCAAAAACCTCCGGGGCAAAGGCCGTCTTTCCGAGGCGGACATCGACGCCACCGCGCGTGAGATCCGGATCGCCCTGCTCGAAGCGGACGTCGCGCTGCCCGCGGTGCGCGCCTTCATCGCCAACGTCAAGCAGCGCGCGCTCGGCGCCGAGGTTTCGAAGGCGCTCAATCCAGCGCAACAAATTATCAAGATCGTCAACGACGAGCTGGTCGGCATCCTCGGCGGCGAGACCCGCCGGCTGCGGTTCGCCAAGCAGCCGCCGACCGTGATCATGCTCGCGGGCCTCCAGGGCGCCGGCAAGACCACGCTCGCCGGAAAGCTCGGCAAGTGGCTCCAGGGCCAGGGCCACACCCCGCTGCTGGTCGCCTGCGACCTCCAGCGCCCCAACGCGGTCAACCAGCTCAGCGTCGTCGCCGAGCGGGCGGGCGTCGCCGTCTTCGCGCCCGAGCCGGGCAACGGGGTGGGCGACCCGGTCAAGGTCGCGCAGGACTCCATCGAATTCGCCAAGGCCCGGCAGCACGACATCGTGATCGTGGACACCGCGGGCCGCCTCGGTGTGGACGAGGAGCTGATGCGGCAGGCCGCCGACATCCGCGACGCGGTCCGCCCCGACGAGATCCTCTTCGTCGTCGACGCGATGATCGGCCAGGACGCGGTGAACACCGCAGAGGCGTTCCGCGACGGCGTCGGCTTCGACGGTGTGGTGCTCTCCAAGCTGGACGGCGACGCCCGCGGCGGCGCGGCGCTGTCCATCGCGCACGTCACCGGCAAGCAGATCATGTTCGCGTCCAACGGCGAGAAGCTGGACGACTTCGACGCCTTCCACCCGGACCGGATGGCGTCCCGGATCCTCGGCATGGGCGACGTGCTGTCGCTGATCGAGAAGGCCGAACAGACCTTCAGCCAGGCCGAGGCCGAGAAGATGGCCGCCAAGCTGCAGAGCAGCAAGGGCGGCAAGGACTTCACGCTGGACGACTTCCTCGCACAGATGGAGCAGGTCCGCAAGATGGGCTCCATCTCCAAGCTGCTCGGCATGCTGCCGGGCATGGGCCAGATCAAGGACCAGATCAACAATCTGGACGAGAAGGACGTCGACCGCACCGCCGCGATCATCAAATCGATGACGCCGGGCGAGCGGCAGGACCCGCACATCATCAACGGCTCGCGCCGGGCCCGGATCGCCAAGGGTTCCGGTGTCGAGGTCAGCGCGGTCAAGGGCCTGGTGGAGCGGTTCTTCGAGGCCCGCAAGATGATGTCGCGGATGGCCCAGGGCGGCGGTATGCCGGGCATGCCGGGGATGCCGGGCATGGGCGGCGGCCCCGGCCGGCAGAAGAAGCAGCAGAAGCAGGCCAAGGGCAAGCGGCAGTCCGGCAACCCGATGAAGCGCAAGGCGGAGGCGGCCGCCGCCGCGGCCAAGCGCGAGCAGCAGGGCCAGGGGCAGGGCGGCGACAGCCCGTTCGGCCTGCCCGCCGGACAGGACTTCGAACTGCCCGACGAGTTCAAGAAGTTCATGGGCTGACCCGGCCCCGGCCGGCGTGCGCATCCGGGCGGCGCGCCATGATGGGCGCATGCGCGTATCCATTCGAGAGCCAAGGCCCGCCGACGCCGAACCGCACCGCGCCGCGGTGCTGCGCTCCGTCGAACACCTCAAGCTGTGGAATCCGGTGGAGCCGGACGGCTTCGGCGAACTGCTGCGCCGGCAGGGCGCCGAACTGCGGACCTTCCTCGTCGTCAATGACGAGGACAGCGGCATCGTCGGCAAGGTCAATGTCGCCAACATCGTGCGGGCCCGCTTCCGCAACGCCTCGCTGGGATACGACAGTTACCTGCCGTACAGCGGTACGGGACGGATGACCGAGGGGCTGCGGCAGGTGGTGGACCGCTGCTTCACCAGCTATCCGGACGGCCTCGGGCTGCACCGGCTGGAGATCAACGTCCAGCCGGACAACAGCCGTTCGGTCGCGATGGCCAAGCGCCTCGGCTTCCGCCTGGAGGGCTACTCGCCGCGCATGCTCTACATCAACGACGCCTGGCGCGACCACGAGCGGTACGCGCTCACCGCGGAGGAGTGGCCCGGCCTGACCGCCGGCTGACGGCCCGCCCCGTCCGCGACTTCGTATACGTCAGGCCAGCAGCGCGCCCGGTCCGCCGGCGCGCGCCCGTGCCTCCAGTTCGTCCAGCGTGCGCGCGGCGCGCGCCGCGGCGGCCGGGTCGCGCTCCGGCAGACCGCCGGTCGCGAACTCGTCCTCGTCCAGCCGCAGTACGGCCGTGCCGTCCGCCGACACCCACAGGTCCAGGTCGAGATCGTCGACGGTCAGGCCGTCGGCGGTGACGACCGCGGGCCGGGCGATGTCGCAGTACCAGCCCTTGAGCGCGCCGCCCGCGTCCCGTACCTCCTTGACCGCGTACCAGCGGTCGCGCCAGTAGGTCTCGGTGAAGACGTCGCCGGGCTCGAAGCGCACGAAGCCGAAGTCGCGGGCCCCGGGCGCGGCCCAGTCGGCGCGTACGGTCACGCGCACGCCGTCGTCGGCCAGCACGGTGGCGGGGTAGCCGCGCTTGTCACGGCCGGCCTTGGTCAGCCGTACGGTCGTGGGCGCGCCGGGTGTCAGCGGGGGAGTGTCGGGCATGCCCCGACCCTCGCGGACCGAACGGCCGACGCACCACCGGTTTTCGTACGCCGTGTGCGGCGGATACGGCCTATGCGCCGGGCACGCGGGCGATCACGTACCGGAAGACGTTCTCCATCCGCACCGTGCCGTCCGGCCGCCGGTACGGGTGCAGCGCCTCGGCGATCTCCTTGTCGACCTGCTGCGGGTCGGTGGCCTCCACCGCCGCGTCGAACAGCCCGGTGGAGAGCAGGCCGCGCACCGCGCTGGCCGGGTCCGGGTAGCCGAAGGGGCATGAGACCCGGCCGGAGCCGTCCGGGCGCAGCCCCGCCGCGCGGGCCAGGTCCTCCAGGTCGTCCCGACCGCTGAGCCGCGCCTCGGGCGCCGCCGCGCCGCGCGGCTCGCCGAGACGGGCAGCGACCCGCAGCACTCGGGAGGTGGCGCAGCGCTCCGGCGGCCCCCAGCCGGCCAGCACCACCGCGGTGTCGGGACCCGCGCCGGCCGCCACGGCGCACAGCGACGGCAGCAGATCGGCCGCAGGGGTCGCCGGGTCGAAGGCGGTGACGACGTCGAAGCCGCCGGTGAGCCGGTGCGGGACGCCCGCCGTCAGCCGGGCCCGGCCGCGGTGCCGGGCCGGCATGCCCCAGGCGGGCGCGGGCAGCAGGCGTTCGCGGGCCAGCGCGAGCCGCTGCTCGTCGGTGTCGTAGCCGGTGACGGCGGCGCCCCGGCCGGCCGCGAGCAGGAGCGCGAGCCCCGAGCCGCAGCCGAGGCCCAGTAACCGGGTGTCCGCACCGACCTCCAGCCGGTCGTACACGCATCCGTACAGCGGGACCAGCATCCGTTCCTGGATCTCCGCCCAGTCCCGCGCCCTGCGCTCCGCGTCGGACCTGGTACCGCGATAGAGCGTAGAAGCCATCGACCGCCCCAATCAGATGTGCGCTGTCGTTTTGCCCCCGTGCTGCCGGTCCTGCCGCTTGCGTCCCCGAAAGCCAGACAACTGCTGAATGCGGACGCCGTCCAGGGTCCGGAGTGCCCATTTTTGAAGGCACCCGCCCGGGCGCCGCGGCCGTACGCCCGCGCGCGCTGCCCCGGGTCCGCGCCGACCGGCCGATTCACGCTCGGGGCGGGCGGGGCCGTAACATCTGCGTCATGGCAAAGGCTCCCGTTCTCACCCCCCAGGCGGACGATTTCCCGCGCTGGTACCAGGACCTGATCAGCAAGGCCGAGCTGGCCGACAACGGCCCGGTGCGCGGCACCATGGTCATCCGGCCTTACGGCTACGGCCTGTGGGAGCGGATGCAGCAGGACATGGACGCGCGGATCAAGGAGGCGGGCGCGCAGAACGCGTACTTCCCGCTCTTCATCCCGCAGTCCTACCTGACCCGCGAGGCCGAGCACGTCGAGGGCTTCGCGCCCGAGCTCGCGGTCGTCACGCACGGCGGTGGCAAGGAGCTGGAGGAGCCGATCGTCGTCCGGCCGACCTCCGAGACGATCATCAACGAATACTTCTCCAAGTGGGTGCAGAGCTACCGCGACCTGCCGCTGCTGATCAACCAGTGGGCGAACGTGGTCCGTTGGGAGCTGCGCCCGCGGCTGTTCCTGCGCACCACCGAATTCCTCTGGCAGGAGGGCCACACCGCCCACGCCACGTACGAGGACGCCCGCGCCTACGCCGCCCGCATCCAGAAGGACGTCTACGCGGACTTCATGGAGAACGTGCTCGCGATGGACGTCGTGCTGGGCCGCAAGACCGCCAAGGAGCGGTTCGCCGGCGCCATCAACACCCTCACCCTGGAAGGGATGATGGGCGACGGCAAGGCGCTGCAGCTGGGCACCAGCCATGAGCTGGGGCAGAACTTCGCCAAGGCGTTCAACACCCAGTACCTGTCCAAGGACGGCGCCCAGGAGCACGTCTGGCAGACCTCCTGGGGCAGCACCACGCGGATGATCGGCGCCCTGGTGATGATGCACGGCGACGACAACGGCCTGCGGGTGCCGCCGCGGCTGGCGCAGACCCAGGTCGTGGTGCTGGCGATCAAGGGCGACGAGGAAGTCGTCGCCAAGGTGCGGGAGATCGGCGCGGCGCTGCGCGCGGCGGGCCTGCGCGTCCACGTGGACGACCGCACCGACACCCCGTTCGGCCGCCGGGCCGTGGACTGGGAGCTGAAGGGCGTACCGGTCCGGGTCGAGATCGGGCCGCGCGACCTGGAGGCCGGCACCGCGATGCTGGCCCGCCGGATCCCCGGGGGCAAGGAGCCGGTCGCCATCGACACGCTGGCCGACCTGCTGCCCAAGGTGCTGGACGAGGACCAGGCGACGCTGCTGCGCGAGGCGCGCGAGCGCCGGCTGTCCCGCACCGTGGACGTCACGTCCATCGAGGAGGCCGTCGAGGCCGCCGCCACCGGCTGGGCCCGCATCCCGTGGGCCGACCTCGGCCCGGAGGGCGAGGCCAAGCTCGCCGAGCAGGGCGTTTCCGTGCGCTGCCTGGTCTCGCCGGACGGTTCGGTGCCGGACGCCGACGACTCTCCGGGCACGCTGGCGATCTGCGCGCGCGCCTACTGAGCGCTCAGCCGGCCGCCGGGCGTCCGCTGACCGAAAAGCAGCGTACGGAATACGGCAATCGTCCGCCGATGGGGCGGGTGTGCGGGTTCACCACAGACCTGTGCACCCGCCCTTCGTCATGCGCATCATCCGGAACTGACCGATCAGTGCAAATTATTTACGGTAGCCCGGTATCGGAACACCGGGAGCGCCCGGCTCGTTGTCACGGCGTGAGCACGACACCACCTGTTCTCGCCGCCGAGCTGGCAGTCGCGTGGGCCGATATTCAACGGCACCACCCCGAGCTGCCCGACCTGGCCGCGCCCGAGTCCCTCATCGGAGAGTCGTCGTCCGCCTGTGGCAACGAACTCTCCTTCGAAAGGCTGCTGCACGAGGCCGTGCACGGGATCGCCGCTGCCCGCGGCATCCGTGACACCTCGCGCGCCGGCCGCTATCACAACCGCCGTTTCCTCGCGATCGCCGACGAAATGGGCCTGGACCATGCCGAGGAACCGCACCCGAGCAGCGGCTTCTCGCTCGTGGTGATGCGCCCGGACACCCGCAAGCGGTACCGGGTCACCATCGACCGGCTGCAGCGCGCCCTCAAGGCGCACAGCGTGGCGACCACCGCCGACACCGCCCGTTCCTTCCGCGGCCCCGCGGCCCGGCACGGTTCGTCCGGCGGCGGCGTACGCGTCAAGGCCGTGTGCGACTGCGGGCGCAATGTCCGCGTCGTCCCGTCGGTGCTGGCCCAGGCGCCCATCATGTGCGGCGCCTGCGGGCAGCCCTTCCGTATCCCGGAGGTCGTCGGCGTCGGCTGAGTGTGGCAGAATGTCCAGTCGAGAACTCGACAGCCGTGCAGGAACCCTCTCTCCTTCGGCTGACGCGTCCACCGGGCGCGACGACTCCCGCAACCCCACGTGGGAGTCCGCTGTGCCCAAACACGTCAATTCCAGGAGAACCCACTCCCGTGGCAGTCAAGATCAAGCTGAAGCGTCTGGGCAAGATCCGTTCGCCTCACTACCGCATCGTCGTCGCCGACTCCCGTACCCGCCGTGACGGCCGGGCCATCGAGGAGATCGGCCTGTACCACCCGGTGCAGAACCCCTCGCGCATCGAGGTCGACTCGGACCGCGCGCAGTACTGGCTCTCCGTCGGCGCCCAGCCGACCGAGCCCGTGCTCGCCATCCTGAAGCTGACCGGCGACTGGCAGAAGTACAAGGGCGAGCCCGCCCCGGCGCCGCTGCTCGTCGCCGAGCCGAAGGCCGACAAGCGCGCCCTGTTCGAGGCCGCCGCCAAGGACACCGCGGACGAGCCCAAGGGTGAGGCGATCACCCCGAAGGCGAAGAAGTCCGACAAGAAGGCCGATGACACCGCCGAGGCCCCGGCCGCGGCCGAGTCCACCGAGGCCTGAGCATGCTCGAGGAGGCTCTTGAGCACCTCGTGAAGGGCATCGTCGACAATCCCGACGATGTGCAGGTGGGCATGCGCACACTGCGCCGCGGAAGCGTGCTCGAGGTCCGGGTGCACCCCGACGACCTCGGCAAGGTGATCGG
This sequence comes from Actinacidiphila alni, assembly GCF_900112845.1. Lineage (GTDB taxonomy): Bacteria > Actinomycetota > Actinomycetes > Streptomycetales > Streptomycetaceae > Actinacidiphila > Actinacidiphila alni. The sequence continues at coordinate 99,247 of NZ_FONG01000021.1, read as the reverse complement.
CCGCAACGGCCGGACCGCCCGTGCGCTGCGCACCGTCGTGGGCGCCCTCGGCGGCCGTGGTGTCCGCGTCGATCTCGTCGACGTGGACCAGGTTCGCTGAGCGGGCCGACACAGAGAACACCGGCGCGGGCCGGGGGTGGCAGTCGCCGCTCCCGGCCCGCGCCGCGTTCGGCATCGCATCGTTGTCCCCGGAAGTCTGAGAGTGAGCCGTACATGCAGCTGGTAGTCGGCAGGATCGGCCGCGCCCACGGGATCAAGGGCGAGGTCAGTGTCGAGGTGCGCACCGACGAGCCCGAGCTGCGGCTCGCGCCCGGCGCCGTCCTGGCCACCGACCCGGCGAGCGCGGGCCCGCTGACCATCGCCACCGGCCGGGTGCACAGCGGCCGGCTGATGCTGCGCTTCGAAGGCGTCGCGGACCGCAACGCGGCCGAGGCGCTGCGCAATACGCTGCTGATCGCCGAGGTCGACCCGGAGCAGACCCCGGAGGACCCCGAGGAGTTCTACGACCATCAGCTCATCGACCTCGACGTGGTGACGGTCGACGGCCGCGCGGTCGGCCGGATCACCGAGATCAGCCACCTGCCGTACCAGGACCTGCTGGTCGTCGAACGCCCTGACGGCAGCGAGGTGCTGGTCCCGTTCGTCGGCGAGATCGTGCCGGAGATCGACCTGGAGGAGCAGCGCGCGGTGATCGACCCGCCGCCGGGGCTGCTGGACGAGGCGGACGCGGAGGTCGCGTCTGCCCGCGACGCCGATGACGCGGACGGTGAAGAGGCCGACGCGGCGGGCGGCGCCTGAGATGCGGATCGACGTCGTCACGATCTTCCCCGAGTACCTGGAACCGCTGAACGTCTCGCTGGTCGGCAAGGCGCGGGCGGCCGGCCTGCTCGACGTCCGCGTGCACGACCTGCGCGGCTGGGCGTACGACCGGCACAACACCGTGGACGACACCCCGTACGGCGGCGGCCCCGGCATGGTCATGAAGACCGGCCCCTGGGGCGACGCGCTCGACCAGACCCTCGCCGACGGGTACGAGGCGGGCGCGCGCACCCCGGCCCTGGTCGTCCCCACCCCCGGCGGCCGGCCGTTCACACAGGCGCTCGCCGTGGAGCTGTCGGCCAGCCCCTGGCTGATCTTCACCCCCGCCCGCTACGAGGGCATCGACACCCGCGTCACCGCCGAGTACGCGACCCGGCTGCCGGTCCACGAGGTCTCCATCGGCGACTATGTGCTGGCCGGCGGCGAGGCGGCGGTCCTGGTGATCACCGAGGCCGTCGCCCGGCTGCTGCCCGGCGTCCTCGGCAACGCCGAGTCGCACCGCGACGACTCCTTCGCACCGGGCCCGATGGCCAATCTGCTGGAGGGCCCGGTCTTCACCAAGCCCCCGCAGTGGCGCGGCCGCGGCATCCCCGAGGTGCTGCTCAGCGGCCACCACGGGAAGATCGCGCGCTGGCGGCGGGACGAGGCGCTGCGCCGTACGGTCGCCAACCGGCCCGACCTGGTGGCGCGTTGCGACCCGGCGGCGTTCGACAAGAAGGACCGCGAGATGCTCTCCATCCTGGGCTGGCGGCAGGGCCCCGACGGCCGATTTGGGCCAACCCCGGACGACGTGGAAGAATGAGCCGCTGCTGTCCGTCCGGCGCGCGCCCCTGCCACAGGGGGAACGACGTCCGCCCGACGCGGCAGCGACCGTCATCTCTCTCCCGACGTTCCGTCGATGACCTGTGGCATCGGCGAGGAAGCAGAATCCTGTGCCCAATCTGATCGACAGCGTCAACAGCGCCTCGCTGCGCACCGACGTCCCGGCCTTCCGCCCCGGCGACACCGTCAACGTCCACGTGCGCGTCATCGAGGGCAACCGCTCCCGTGTGCAGCAGTTCAAGGGCGTCGTCATCCGCCGCCAGGGCGCGGGCATCAGCGAGACCTTCACGGTCCGCAAGGTCAGCTTCTCCGTCGGCGTCGAGCGCACCTTCCCGGTGCACACCCCGATCGTCGAGAAGATCGAGGTCGTCACCCGCGGTGACGTCCGCCGCGCGAAGCTCTACTACCTCCGTGAGCTGCGCGGCAAGGCCGCGAAGATCAAGGAGAAGCGCGACAACTGAATCCATGGGAAGGCCGGATAAGCTCTGGCCTCGATGGACAGCGAAGCGACACTTCCGGAACGCGACCGTTCCTCCCCCGCCGTCGAGGCGGACCCGGAGGAGCGGTCGCGTTCCGTCGTGCCGGGACAGGAACCGAGTCCGGGGCAGGAACCGAGTCTGGAACAGGAAACGGAGCCGGGGCCGGGCCGGGCGGCCCGGTGGTGGCGCGAGTGGCGGCGTACGGTGCTGCTCGCGGTCGGCTGCGTGGTGGCGCTGCTGCTGGTGAGCACCTATGTCGTCCAGCCCTTCCAAGTGCCCAGCGGCTCCATGGAGAACACCCTGCGGGTCGGCGACCGGGTGCTGGTGAACAAGCTGGCGTATCGATTCGGCGGGCACCCGCGGCGCGGTGACGTGATCGTCTTCGACGGGAACGGCTCCTTCAGCCAGAGCGGCGGCACCGACTACGTCAAGCGCGTCATCGGTGTCGGCGGCGACCGGGTCACCTGCTGCGACAAGCGGGGCAGGCTGCTGGTGAACGGACAGCCGCTGGACGAGGGCTACCTCTTCCCCGGGGACGTGCCCTCGCGGGTACCGTTCGACATCGTGGTGCCGGACGGAAGGCTGTGGGTGATGGGCGATCACCGGGACGACTCCCGCGACTCCCGGGACCACCTCGGCGACCCCGGCGGCGGCACCGTACCCGTGGGCAAGGTGATCGGCCGCGCCGAGTGGATCGGCTGGCCCTTCGGCCACTGGACCAAGCTGCGCCGCCCCGGGACCTTCTCCGCCGTCCCCGCACCCGCCGCGGGTCACCATGGGTAACCGCGGCAGGCCCCGCTACGGGCACCACCGCGCGCCCGCGCCCGGCGAGGGCGGTACGGGCAACGGCGCCGGCGGTACGGGCAGTGGCACCGGCTCGCACCCCGCCGTCCCGTCCCAGCCGGGCGGCGCGCCCGCGGGCCCGACCGGCACCACCCGGATCGAGCGCCGCAGACTGGCCCGCAAGGTCAAGCGCAAGCGCCGCCGCTCGCTGGCCAGGGAAGTGCCGCTGCTGGTCATGGTCGCGCTGCTGATCGCGCTGGTGCTCAAGACGTTCCTGCTCCAGGCGTTCGTGATCCCGTCCGGATCGATGGAACAGACCATCAAGATCGGCGACCGGGTGCTGGTCGACAAGCTCACCCCCTGGTTCGGCGCCGAGCCGCACCGCGGTGACGTCGTGGTCTTCAAGGACCCCGGCGGCTGGCTGCCGCCCGAGGAGCAGAAGAAGCCCGACCCTGTGGTGATCAAGCAGGTGAAACAGTTCTTCACCTTCATCGGCCTGCTGCCGTCCTCCAACGAGCAGGACCTGATCAAGCGGGTCATCGGCGTCGGCGGCGACACCGTCAAGTGCTGCGACGCGTCCGGGCGGATCACCGTCAACGGGGTGCCGCTCACCGAGCCGTATCTGTACACCGGGAATCCGCCGTCCGAGCGGCCGTTCACCGTGCACGTCCCCCAGGGGCGGCTGTGGGTGATGGGCGACCACCGCTCGGACTCCGCCGACTCCCGCTACCACATGGACAAGCCGGGGGACGGCACGATTCCGCTCAACCTGGTGGTGGGCAGGGCGTTCGTCATCGCCTGGCCGCTCGGTCACTGGGAGCGACTGAAGGAACCGGGCACCTTCTCGTCCGTCCCCGACCCGAGGGCCGCGGGCACGGACGCCACAGCCGGGGCGGCTAGGGTGGCCCAGGTCAACAACGGTCAAGGAACGAGCCAGATACCGACTCCTGCGGAACTCCCGCTCGTTATGGGAGTGGTGGGCCTGCGCCGGCGACGGGGCGGGCGGCGGACTGGAGTGAGGAGTGGATGTGGGGGACCTGGTGGTCGGCGCACGGTCTGGATCCGGCGAGCCCGAGAAGGGGGATGCCGCGGCGCCCCCCGTCAACGGGCCGGCGGCCGATGGCCGAGTCCCCGAACCCGCGGACGGGACCGGATACGGCACGGGGTACGGCGGCGGGCCGCAGCCCGGCGATCCGGACGGTACGGACGGGGTGACCCCGGAGGGCCCCACGGGTCCCGGCGGTCCCGCTGACGTCCCGGGCCCGGCCGACCGCTCCGGCGGTCCCGGCGGCCTGCCCGAGGGCCTTCCCGCGGGTCCCGGCGGTCCCGACGACCCGGGCGACGGCGAACCGTCGCGCCCGTCGGGCGGCTCGTCGGGCAAGCAGCGCTCCTTCTGGAAGGAGCTGCCGCTGCTGGTCGGCATCGCCCTCGTCCTCGCACTGCTGATCAAGACCTTCCTGGTGCAGGCGTTCTCCATCCCGTCCGACTCCATGCAGCACACCCTGGAGCGCGGCGACCGCGTCCTGGTCGACAAGCTCACCCCGTGGTTCGGCTCCAAGCCGACCCGCGGCGAGGTCGTCGTCTTCCACGACCCGGGCGGCTGGCTCGGCGAGAATCCGCCGGCCGGCGGCAATGCGGTGACCAAGGGCATCCAGAAGGGCCTCAGCTTCATCGGCCTGATGCCGTCCGCCGAGGAGAAGGACCTGATCAAGCGGGTCATCGGCGTCGGCGGCGACACGGTCGAGTGCAGCGGCACCGGACCGGTCAAGGTCAACGGCAAGGCGCTGGACGAGCCGTATGTGTTCGCGGGCAACACCCCCTGCACGCCGGACCGGCCGTTCAAGATCACCGTGCCCAAGAACCGGATCTGGGTGATGGGCGACCACCGCCAGGACTCGCTGGACTCCCGGTATCACATGACGCTGCCCGGCGGCGGCACGGTCTCGGACAACGAGGTCGTCGGCCGCGCCATCACGGTGGCCTGGCCGATCAACCGCTGGGACTGGCTCTCCATCCCGGGCACCTTCGACCAGCCGGGCATCAATGCCGAGGGCAGCCTCGCCCCGGCCGCCGCGGGCTTCCTCGGCGCGGTGCCGCTGGTGATGCTGCGCCGCCGTAGGCTGCTGAAGGCCGCCGCGCCGCAGGCGGGGACCCCGGCGGAACCGGAAGATCGCTGACGACGGCTGACCACGGGCGTACCGCCGGGTAGGGTTCCGGTCCATGAGCAGCAGTACGACGCGTCGCGGCGCGATAGCCAACGCCAAGGGCGGCGGCCGGCTCGGACGAACGGTGTCCGGCGTGGCCATCGCCCTCGGCTGCGTGCTGTTCCTCGGCGGTTTCGCCTGGGGAGCGGTGGAATACCGGCCGTACACGGTGCCCACCAACTCCATGCAGCCGACCGTGCACCCGGGGGACCGGGTGCTGGCCCAGAAGATCGCGGCGTCCGACGTGCGCCGCGGTGACGTGGTCGTCTTCCAGGACAAGCTCTGGGGCGACCTGCCGGAGGTCAAGCGGGTGGTGGGCGTCGGCGGCGACGTCGTGAAGTGCTGCGACAAGCAGGGCCGTCTCACCGTGAACGGCAAGGCCGTCGACGAGGGTTATCTGGACGCCGGCACCCGCGCCTCGATGAACGACTTCAGCACCACGGTGCCGCGCGGCTCGCTCTTCCTGCTCGGTGACAATCGCGCCGTCTCGCAGGACTCCCGGATCCGGCTCACCGACGCCGAGCACGGCGCGGTGCCCGCGAGCGACGTGAAGGGCCGGGTGGACGGCACCGCGTGGCCGCTGGGGCGGATGGGGGCGCTGTCGGCGACCTCCGCCTTCGACGCGGTGCCCGGCGGCGGGGCCTCCGAGGGGCCGCTGCGCTGGATCGTGATCATGGTGGTCGCCGGCGCCGTGCTGATCCTGGGCGGGGCGGCCTACACCCCGGTGGCCGCGCTGCTGCGGAAGCGGCGCGCGTGACGGGCATGACGGGCGTAACGGGTGGGCGGCGCCGGGTCTCCCGGGTCGTGCTGCTCGACCCCGCCGACCGGATACTGCTGCTGAGCGGCTACGACCCGGCCGACCCGTCGGTCAGGTATCTGTTCACCCCCGGCGGCGGTGTCGAGGCGGGCGAGAGCCTGGAGCAGACGGCGCTGCGGGAGGTCGCGGAGGAGACCGGGATCACCGATGTGCGGCTGGGCCCGGTGCTGTGGGAGCGGACCAGTCTCTTCACCTTCGACGGGCGCCGCTGGGAGCAGGACGAGTGGTACCACCTGGGCCGTACGGAGACGGTGGCCCTCGACACCAGCGGTCAGACCGACCTCGAACGCCGGAGCGTGACCTCGCTGCGCTGGTGGACCTACGAGGAACTTTTGCGCACTCGTGAGACGGTGTACCCCATCAGACTCGCCGGGCTGCTGCGTACGCTGCTCGACGAAGGCCCACCGCCGTCCCCGATCCCCCTGGGGACGGAGCGCGACTGACGCACAATGGGGGCACGTACGGCTGAAGGGGAACATGCCATGAGCGCCGAGGACCTCGAGAAGTACGAGACCGAGATGGAGCTGAAGCTCTACCGGGAGTACCGCGATGTCGTTGGCCTGTTCAAGTACGTGATCGAGACCGAGCGGCGCTTCTACCTCACCAATGACTACGAGATGCAGGTGCACTCGGTCCAGGGCGAGGTGTTCTTCGAGGTCTCGATGGCCGACGCCTGGGTCTGGGACATGTACCGGCCGGCCCGCTTCGTCAAGCAGGTGCGGGTGCTCACGTTCAAGGACGTGAACATCGAGGAGTTGAACAAGGCGGATCTGGACCTGCCGTCGGACGACTCGGGCTTCAACGGCTGATCCCTCCGGTCCCGGCGGTCGCGGAGTTTTCCACAGGCCGCGGATCAAGATCGTCTCGGGTTGCGCCGCCTCTGTCACAGTGAGTGACGGAGGTGGTACGCATGAACGCACGAGGTGCGCTGGGGCGGTACGGCGAGGGGCTCGCGGCCCGCACGCTGGAGAACGCGGGACTGACCGTGCTCGACCGCAACTGGCGGTCAGGGCGGCGCGGGGAGATCGACATCCTGGCGTCCGACGGTGACGCGCTGGTGGTGTGCGAGGTGAAGACCCGCCGGGACGGCGGCTTCCAGCACCCGATGGCGGCACTGACCGCCGAGAAGATCGGCCGGCTGCGCTCGCTCGCCGACCGGTGGGCCGCGGAACACGGGGGCGCGCCACCGGGCGGCGTCAGGATCGACGTCGTCGGTGTCCTGCTGCCCGCCCGCGGCGCCGCCCGGGTGGAGCATGTGCGGGGGGTGGCCTGATGGGGTTCGCCCGTACGTGCTCGGTCGCGCTGATCGGCGTGGAAGGCGTCGTGGTGGAGGTCCAGGCCGACCTCGAACCCGGGCTCGCCGCGTTCGCCCTCGTCGGCCTGCCCGACAAGAGCCTCACCGAGAGCCGCGACCGGGTCCGCGCCGCCATCGTCAACAGCGGCGAGGTCTGGCCGCAGAAGAAGCTCACCGTCGGCCTCAGCCCGGCCTCCGTCCCCAAGGGCGGCTCCGGCTTCGACCTGGCCGTGGCCTGCGCGATCCTCGCCGCCAACGACCGGATCGACCCCGCGTCCATCGCCGACCTGATGATGATCGGCGAGCTGGGCCTGGACGGCCGGGTCCGGCCGGTCCGCGGGGTGCTGCCCGCGGTGCTCGCCGCCGCGGACGCCGGCTACCGGCAGGTCGTGGTGCCGGAGCTGACCACCGCCGAGGCGTCCCTGGTCCCCGGTGTCTCCGTCCTCGGCGTCCGCACCCTGCGCCAGCTCGTCGCCGTGCTCAACGACGAACTGGCACCGAAGGAGGACCCCGACCCCGCGGGCGACGGCCGCCCCGACCCGATGCTCGCCGGGCTCACCGTGCCGGGCGGTGGCGTCGGCACGGGCCTGGCCAGCAGCTTCGGCGGCGCGGCGGCCACCGGTCACGGGCCCGACCTCGCCGATGTCGCGGGGCAGCGCACCGCGCGCATCGCCCTGGAGGTCGCCGCCGCGGGCGGGCACCACCTCTATCTCAAGGGGCCGCCGGGCGCGGGCAAGACGATGCTGGCCGAGCGGCTGCCGGGCATCCTGCCACCGCTGACCCGGCAGGAGTCCCTGGAGGTCACCGCCGTCCACTCCGTCGCCGGCATCCTCCCGCCGGGCCGCCCGATGATCGACGCCCCGCCCTACTGCGCGCCGCACCACTCGGCCACCATGCCGTCCCTGGTCGGCGGCGGCAGCGGCATCCCCCGGCCCGGCGCGGTCTCCCTGGCCCATAGAGGTGTGCTCTTTCTGGACGAAGCGCCGGAATTCAGCGTGCGGGCGCTGGAGGCGCTGCGGCAGCCGCTCGAATCCGGGCATGTCGTCGTCGCCCGTACGGCCGGGGTGATGCGGCTGCCCGCCCGCTTCATGCTGGTGCTGGCCGCCAATCCGTGTCCCTGCGGGCGCTATTCGATGCTGGGCGAGGGCTGCGACTGCTCACCCACCTCCGTCCGGCGCTACCAGGCACGGCTTTCCGGGCCGTTGCTCGACCGGGTCGATCTGCGGGTCGAGGTCGAATCGGTCACCAGATCCGACTTCCTCGGCTGCGACCACGGCGAGTCCAGCGCCACCGTCGCCGCCCGCGTCCTGGCCGCCAGGGAACGCGCCGCGGCCCGCTACCACGGCACCCCGTGGCGGCTGAACAGCGAGATCCCCGGCCACGAGATGCGCACCCGCTGGCATGTCGCCCCCGGCGCCCTGCACCCGGCCGAGCGCGACATGGAGCGCGGCCTGCTCACCGCGCGCGGCCTCGACCGCGTCCTGCGCGTCGCCTGGACCCTCGCCGACCTCGCCTCCCACGACCGCCCCGACGCCGACGACGTCGTCCAGGCCCTCCACCTGCGCACCGGCATCAGCCGCGGCGTGCCCGTCCCGGGAGGTGTGTGACGGTGGCGCTACCGCGGGGAGAACGCGAGTACGGCGGGCCCGGGCCGAGGGGGGACGCGGCCGACCCGGCCGCCTTGGGCCGTGCGCGTGATGCGGGTGACGCCGGTCCGGCGGTGACCGCCAGGTGGGCGCGGAACACGGGATCGGCTGACGCCGGTGCCGGTGCTGATGACGGGGGCTGGGCCGAGGTCGAGCCCGACGCAGGCGCCGAGGACAGGGCTGGGGCCCAAACCGGACCTGCCGTCGGCGGGCGGGCCCGCGCCGAGCCGGGCGGAGGGCGCGGGTCACGGGTGCCGGAGGCGGCCGCCGCCGTGCCGGAGGCCGAGACGGTCGCCCGGGTGGCGATCACCCGGATCGCCGACCCCGGGGACGAGGTGGTCGGGCGGGCACTGGGGGAGCGGGGCGCGGAAGCGGTGCTGGCCGCGCTCCGGACGGGGGAGCCGCTGCCGGGCGCGAGCCCGAGACGGACCGAGGGCTACCGGACGCGGTCCGGCCGGGCCGGGGAGCCGGAACGCGACCTGGAGACGGCCCGCCTGGCGGGCGCGCGGTTCGTCACCCCGGGGGACACCGACTGGCCGAGCCAGCTCGACGACCTCGGGCCGCAGCGGCCCTACGGGCTGTGGGTCCGCGGCCGGCCCTCACTGCGGCTGTGGGCGCTGCGCTCGGTCGCCGTCGTCGGCGCCAGGGCCTGCACGGACTACGGCGCCCACATGGCGGCCCGGCTGGGCGGCGGCCTGGCCCGGGCGGGCTGGACGGTGGTCTCGGGCGCCGCCTACGGAGTCGACGGCACGGCGCACCGCAGCGCCCTGCGGGCCGACGGCGCCACCATCGGTGTGGTCGCCAGCGGTGTCGACCAGCCGTATCCGCCCGGCAACGCCCGGCTGATCGGTGACATCGCCGAACACGGCCTGCTGATCGGCGAACTGCCGCCCGGCGACCATCCGACCCGCAGCAGATTCGTGCTGCGCAACCGCGTCATCGCCGCCCTCACCCGCGGCACCGTCGTGGTCGAGGCCCGCTACCGCAGCGGCTCCCTGGTCACCGCCCGCCGCGCGGCAAAGCTCGGGCGGGTGACGATGGGGGTGCCGGGGCCCTGCACCAGCGGTCTGTCCGAAGGCGTGCACGAATTACTGCGCGGTGAGGCCGTCGTGGTGACGGACGCGGCGGAGGTGATCGAGATGGTCGGGGAGATCGGCACCGACCTCGCCCCTGTGCGGCGCGGCCCGGTCCTCCCGCGCGATCTGCTCGACCCGGCCGCAGCCGCGGTGCTCGAAGCACTCCCCGGCCAGGGGGACGCCGACGCCGCCGACATCGCGCTCACGGTGGGGGCCACCAGGGACGACACGCTGAGGCGCCTGCATGATTTGCGAGCACTCGGCCATGTCGAACGCGACGACGGGCGATGGAAGTTGGTCCGTACCGCACACGACAGGGCGGCACACCCGGAGAGTTGACGCTATCGACACACCATCAGGTGACAGGAAAACGCCGTGACCTGGGACGATCGTAGGACTGGCCACGCGCGGCCCGACGGCCCACCATGATGGGCCCGACGGGCCCCCGTGCGGACCCGGCGCCGGGCGGCACCGCCGGTCCGGTGGGCGCCTATTCGCAGAGGAACGTATCTGCGCATGTCTCATACGGATGATGTAGCAATAAGCGACACCTTGGTCACGCTACGCTCGCAGAGGCTCGATTTCCCGCCCACGTCACGGCAGAACGGCTCAAAACGACGCATGCACCGGTACACCCCCGGGTCCGAGCGGGCGACGGCAACGACCGCCCCCCGCACCTCCCCTCGGCCCGCCGCCCCCACGTCGCTCGACGAACTGTGGCGTAGCTACAAGGCAACGGGGGACGCCCGGCTGCGCGAGCAGCTGATCCTGCACTACTCGCCCCTGGTCAAATACGTGGCGGGCCGGGTCAGCGTCGGCCTGCCCGCCAATGTCGAGCAGGCCGACTTCGTCTCCTCCGGGGTGTTCGGCCTGATCGACGCGATCGAGAAGTTCGACCCGGAACGCGCGATCAAATTCGAGACCTATGCGATCACCCGGATCCGCGGCGCCATGATCGACGAACTGCGCGCGCTCGACTGGATCCCGCGCTCGGTCCGGCAGAAGGCCCGCGCCGTCGAACGCGCCTACGCCACGCTGGAGGCCAAGCTCCGCCGCACCCCCAGCGAACCGGAGGTCGCCGCCGAGATGGGCGTCGGCCTCGAAGACCTGCACGCCGTGTTCAGCGCGCTGTCGCTGGCCAACGTCGTCGCGCTCGAAGACCTGCTGCACGCCGGCGGCGAGGGCGGCGACCGGCTCAGCCTGGTGGACACCCTGGAGGACACCGGCGCCGACAACCCCGTCGAGGTCGCCGAGGACCGCGAGCTGCGCCGGCTGCTCGCCCGGGCCGTCAACACCCTGCCCGAACGCGAGAAGACGGTCGTCACCCTCTACTACTACGAGGGCCTGACACTCGCCGAGATCGGCCAGGTGCTGGGCGTCACCGAGAGCCGGGTCAGCCAGATCCACACCAAGTCCGTCCTCCAACTGCGGGCAAAGCTGGCCGACGTCGGCCGGTGACAGGCGGACCACAGTGTCTACAGTGGTGGGATGCCCAGGATTCGAGCGGCCTCGGTGGCCGAACACCGGACCATGCAGCGCCAGGCCCTGCTGGACGCCGCGCGTTCGCTGCTGTCCGACGGCGGCACGGAAGCGCTGACCTTTCCCGCCCTGGCCGAGCGCACCGGCCTGGCCCGCTCCTCGGTCTACGAATACTTCCGCTCCCGCGCCGCCGTGGTCGAGGAGCTGTGCGCCGTCGACTTCCCGGTGTGGGCCGCCGAGGTCGAGGACGCCATGCGGGCCGCCGACACCGCGCAGGGCAAGATCGAGGCGTACGTCCGCAGTCAGCTTGCGCTGGTCGGCGACCGCAGGCACCGCGCCGTCGTCGCGATCTCCGCGGGCGAACTGGACGCGGGCGCCCGGGAGAAGATCCGCGCCGCGCACGGTGGGCTGGTCACCATGGTCGGTGCCGCGCTCGCCGCCCTCGGCCACGACGAGCCCCGGCTGACCGCCATGCTGCTCCAGGGCGTGGTCGACGCCGCCGTCCGCCGGATCGAGCTGGGCGCCGCCGAGGACCCCGACCGGATCGTCGAGGCCGCCGTGACGATGGCGCTGCACGGCGTCACCGGCTGACTTGCCTCAAAGGACCTCCTTCAGGTCCGCCCGCTCCGGCGGGTCCGAACACCGGCAGCAGCCGGGACGGGCCCGCGCGCAGCAGCACGGCCGGCAGCAGCGACAGCGGGTCGAGATAGGCGTCGCCCCGCAGCAGCCCCCAGTGCAGGCAGGTCGTCCCGCAGTGCCCGGTCGCCGGATCGAGCACCCCCACCTGCCCGCCCGCCGGCACCCGCGCGCCGACCGGGACCGTGGCACGTACCGGTTCGTAGGTGACGCGCAGACCGGGCGCGATGCGCAGCACCACCACACCCGTGCCCGCGACCTGGCCCGCGAAGGCCACCTCGCCGGGAGCCGCCGCCCGCACCGGAGTGCCGGGCCCGGCACGTAAGTCGACCCCGCGGTGCCCCGCCGCCCACGGTGTCGCGGGCGGCTCGAAGGCGCGCAGCACCACCGGCCGGCCCCGTACGCCCGGTCCCGCCACCGGCCAGCAGCGCGCCACCGCCCCGCTGCCCGCGCACCCGGGAGCGGCCGCCGTGCCGACCGCGCCGGGGACACCCGGCGCAGCCGCGCCCGGAGCGCCCGGGACGCCCGGAAGAGCGGCGAACAGTGCCGCCATCGTCATCGTCAACCACAGGTGAAGTGCCATGACATCCACGATCCCGTACCCGGGGCCACCCGCGATGATCTTGGTCCCTGCCTGTGGACAACTTGAGTGTCGCCTGGGACTCCGCCGGTCCCGTACACTTTCTCTGGCGATCCGGGTCACCGGGTCGACTTCGCACGCCCCGCCACCCACTCCCCTCACCGGGACGGTGGCCGCGCCCCTCGGTCCCTCGTGGCACGGCGCGTCGGGACGTCAGGCGCGACCGCCGTCCGGCGGCCGCGGTAACCGAGTACCTCAAGGAGTACGGCCATGGCCGTCGTCACGATGCGGGAGCTGCTGGAGAGCGGCGTCCACTTCGGGCACCAGACCCGCCGCTGGAACCCGAAGATGAAGCGCTTCATCTTCACCGAGCGCAACGGCATCTACATCATCGACCTGCTCCAGTCGCTGTCGTACATCGACCGCGCCTACGAGTTCGTCAAGGAGACCGTCGCGCACGGCGGCTCCATCATGTTCGTCGGCACCAAGAAGCAGGCGCAGGAAGCCATCGCGGAGCAGGCCTCCCGCGTCGGCATGCCCTACGTCAACCAGCGGTGGCTGGGCGGCATGCTCACCAACTTCTCGACCGTCTACAAGCGCCTGCAGCGCCTGAAGGAGCTCGAGGAGATCGACTTCGAGGACGTGGCCGCCTCCGGCCTCACCAAGAAGGAGCTGCTGGTCCTCTCCCGCGAGAAGGACAAGCTGGAGAAGACCCTCGGCGGCATCCGCGAGATGCAGAAGGTGCCGAGCGCCGTCTGGATCGTCGACACCAAGAAGGAGCACATCGCCGTCGGCGAGGCGCGCAAGCTCCGCATCCCGGTCGTCGCGATCCTCGACACCAACTGCGACCCCGACGAGGTCGACTACAAGATCCCGGGCAACGACGACGCGATCCGTTCCGTCACGCTGCTCACCCGTGTGATCGCCGACGCCGTCGCCGAGGGCCTCATCGCCCGCTCCGGCGCCGCGACCGGCGACAAGAAGGCCGAAGGCGCCGCCGAGCCGCTCGCCGAGTGGGAGCGTGACCTGCTCGAGGGCGAGAAGAAGGCCGACGAGGCGCCCGCCGCCGACGCCGCCGTGCCCGCCCCGGCCGAGGCGCCCGCCGCCGAGTCCGCCCCGGCGGCCGACGCTCCGGCCGCCACCGAGGCCCCGGCCGCGACCGAGGGTGACGCCGAGCAGGCCTGAGCCCGCCCGGACCGTCCGCTCGGACAGCCGCACAGCACAGCAGCAGAACGCGTACCGCGCACGGCGCCGGCCACGGCGCACGGCACGTACGTCGTGAACCACGCGTGACGACGGCGGGGGCCCATGCCCCCGCCGTCCACCCGTAGATCCACCGACCATTCGGGAAGAGACTCAAACCCATGGCGAACTTCACCGCCGCCGACGTCAAGAAGCTCCGCGAGCTGACCGCCGCGGGCATGATGGACTGCAAGAACGCCCTCACCGAGGCCGAAGGCGACCTGGACAAGGCCGTCGAGATCCTCCGGGTGAAGGGCCAGAAGGGCGTCACCAAGCGCGAGGGCCGCTCGGCCTCCAACGGCGCGGTCGTCTCCCTGATCGCCCCCGACAACTCCGAGGGCGTCCTCGTCGAGCTGAAGTGCGAGACGGACTTCGTCGCCAAGGGCGACAAGTTCGTGGCCGTCGCCGACGCGATCGCCGCCCACGTGGCCGCGACCAAGCCGGCCGACATCACCGCGCTGCTCGCCTCCGAGATCAAGGACGGCCAGACCGTCCAGGCGTTCGTCGACGAGGCCAACGCCACCCTCGGCGAGAAGATCGTGCTCGACCGCTTCGCGCAGTTCTCCGGCGCCTACGTCGCGTCCTATCTGCACCGCACCAGCCCCGACCTGCCGCCGCAGGTCGGCGTCCTGGTCGAGCTGGACAAGGCCGACGCGCAGACCGCCAAGGACCTCGCCCAGCACATCGCCGCCTTCGCGCCGACCGCGCTGTCCCGCGACGACATCCCCGCCGAGACGGTGGAGAACGAGCGCCGCGTCGCCGAGGCCACCGCCCGCGAGGAGGGCAAGCCCGAGGCCGCGCTCGCGCGCATCGTCGAGGGCCGGGTGAACGGCTTCTTCAAGGAGAACGTCGTCCTGGAGCAGGCGTTCGCCAAGGACTCCAAGAAGACCGTCCAGAAGGTGCTCGACGAGGCCGGCGTCACGCTGAAGAGCTTCGCGCGCTTCCGCGTCGGCGTCTGATCGCGTCCGACACGAAGCAGCGAATGACCGACGGCCCGGCTAGGGTCGTACGCGGTCGGCCGCCCGCCGGCCGGCCGCAGATGTGACGAGGAGGCCATTGCCGTAGAGGGAACCCCAGAGGACCCGCGGCAATGGCCTCCTTCGTACGTGCACGAGGAGATCTCCATGGACAAAGGCGCCGACACGGCCCAGCACACCACCGCTCACCGCCGCTACCTGCTGAAGCTGTCCGGCGAGGCGTTCGCCGGGGGCGGCGGGCTCGGCGTCGACCCCGATGTCGTGCACGCCATCGCCCGGGAGATCGCCGCGGTCGTCGCGGACGGCTACGAGATCGCCCTCGTCGTCGGCGGCGGCAACTTCTTCCGCGGCGCCGAACTCCAGCAGCGCGGCATGGACCGGGCCCGCTCCGACTACATGGGCATGCTCGGCACCGTCATGAACTGCCTGGCCCTCCAGGACTTCCTGGAGAAGGAGGGCGTCGAGACCCGGGTGCAGACCGCCATCACCATGGGCCAGGTCGCCGAGCCGTACATCCCGCTGCGGGCCGTGCGGCACCTGGAGAAGGGCCGCGTCGTGATCTTCGGCGCCGGTATGGGCATGCCGTACTTCTCGACCGACACCACCGCCGCCCAGCGCGCCCTGGAGATCGACGCGTCGGCGATGCTGATGGGCAAGAACGGGGTGGACGGGGTCTACGACTCCGACCCCAAGCACAACCCGGACGCGGTGAAGTTCGACGCCCTGGAGTACGGCGAGGTCATCACCCGCGACCTGCGGGTCGCCGACCTCACCGCGATCACCCTCTGCCAGGACAACAAACTGCCGATCCTCGTCTTCGAGCTGCTCGCCGAAGGGAACATCGCGCGGGCCGTGAAGGGTGAGAAGATCGGCACGCTGGTCAACGACCGGGGCTCCAGGGCTTAGTGACGGTTCCGGACACCGGCAGACGACACGTACACGTCCACGTACGTCCACATACCAGGAGCACACCGTGATTGAAGAGACCCTCCTCGAGGCCGAGGAGAAGATGGAGAAGGCCGTCGTCGTGGCCAAGGAGGACTTCGCCGCGATCCGCACCGGCCGTGCGCACCCGGCGATGTTCAACAAGATCGTCGCCGAGTACTACGGCGCGGTCACCCCGATCAATCAGCTCGCCTCCTTCGCGGTCCCCGAGCCGCGGATGGCGGTCGTCACCCCCTTCGACAGCAGCAGCCTGCGCAACATCGAAGAGGCGATCCGCAACTCCGACCTCGGCGTCAACCCGAGCAACGACGGCCGTATCATCCGGGTGGTCTTCCCGCAGCTCACCGAGGAGCGCCGCCGCGAGTACATCAAGGTCGCCAAGACCAAGGGTGAGGACGCGAAGATCTCGATCCGCAGCGTCCGCCGCAAGGCCAAGGAGACGCTCGACAAGCTCGTCAAGGACGGCGAGTCGGGCGAGGACGAGGTGCGCCGCGCGGAGAAGGAGCTGGACGACACCACGGCGAAGTACGTCGCCCAGGTCGACGAGCTGCTCAAGCACAAGGAAGCCGAGCTGCTGGAAGTCTGACCGGGACCCCTTCCGGTGACCGTACCCGCGACCGCATCCACGATCCCGCCCTCAGCCCTTCCCGGCCGACACACGACGACGCGAGGCGAAGCTCAGTGAACGACTCTTCCTGGGGCGCTTCGCCACGCGCCGGTCACTGGGGAGCGCCCGAGGACGCGGTCACCGGCCGTGCCGCGGCGAACGACGCGGTCCTCGACGACTCGATCATGTATCCGGCGGGTTCCGCACCCGAATCCGGGCGCGGGAGGAAGACTCCTCCTATGCCGCCATCCGCCCCGTCCGAGCCGCCCGCACCGGAGCCCTCTCCGGAGCCCGCACCGTCGTCGCAGCCGCCCGCGAAGAAGTCCGCCGGGCGCAATCTGCGGGCGGCGATAGGGGTCGGTCTCGGTCTCGGCGTGATCATCATCGCGTCGCTGTTCATCGTGAAGGCGGTCTTCGTCGGCGTCGTCGTGGCCGCCGTCCTGGTCGGCGTCTGGGAACTCACCTCCCGGCTCGCCGAGCGCAAGGGCATCCGCGCCCCGCTGGTCCCGATCGCGGCCGGCGGCGCGGCCATGGTCATCGCGGGGTACGCGAGCGGCGCCGTCGGCGCCTGGGTCGCGATGGCGCTCACCGCGCTCGCCATCCTCGTCTGGCGCATGGCGCAGCCGCCGGAGAACTACCTGCGGGACGTCACCGCCGGCGTCTTCGCCGCCTTCTACGTGCCGTTCCTGGCCACCTTCGTGGTCATGATGCTCGCCGCGGACGACGGCCCGCGCCGCGTCCTGGTCTTCCTGCTGCTCACCGTGATCAG
The DNA here is from genome assembly GCF_900112845.1 of Actinacidiphila alni. Classification (GTDB taxonomy): domain Bacteria; phylum Actinomycetota; class Actinomycetes; order Streptomycetales; family Streptomycetaceae; genus Actinacidiphila; species Actinacidiphila alni. The sequence goes on along the minus strand of NZ_FONG01000021.1, from coordinate 82,072 downwards.
CGACACCGGCGCCTACGCCGTCGGCTGGCGCTTCGGCAAGCACAAGCTCGCCCCGCGGATCAGCCCCGGCAAGACCCGCGAGGGCCTGCTCGGCGCGATCTCCTTCGCCATGGTCGCCGGCGCCCTGCTCATGCAGTACGTCATCGACGACGGCCGGTGGTGGCAGGGCCTGCTGCTCGGCCTCGCGGCGGCCACCAGCGCCACCCTCGGCGACCTCGGCGAGTCCATGATCAAGCGCGACCTCGGCATCAAGGACATGGGCACCCTCCTCCCGGGCCACGGCGGCATCATGGACCGCCTCGACTCCCTCCTCCCCACCGCCCCGGTCGTCTGGCTCCTGCTGGTCGTCTTCGTCGGCTCGGGCTGATTTTTTCCCGCCTTCCCGCCTCCGGGCGCTCATGCCCGGTGCCCTTTGGCTCGCCGGCCGCACGGCCAGAAGGTTGTCCACAGGCGCGCCGGACCACCGCTCCCGATCTGCGACACTTGACAGATCATGCCTGTACCCGGAGAACTCACTTTCGCCGCGCCGCGGGGGGCCAAGAAGCCGCCGCGGCACCTTGCCGATCTCAGTCCCGCCGAGCGGCGGGAGGCGGTGGCCGCGCTCGGCGAGAAGCCGTTCCGGGCCAAGCAGCTGTCGCAGCACTACTTCGCGCGGTACGCCGACGATCCGGCGGCGTGGACGGACATTCCGGCCGGGGCGCGCGGGAAGCTCGCGGAGGAGCTGCTGCCGGAGCTGATGACGGTGGTGCGGCACGCGGCGTGCGACGACGGGGAGACCCGTAAGACGCTGTGGAAGCTGTTCGACGGGACGCTGGTCGAGTCGGTGCTGATGCGGTATCCGGACCGCGTCACGATGTGCATCTCCTCGCAGGCGGGCTGCGGCATGAACTGCCCGTTCTGCGCGACCGGACAGGCCGGTCTCGACCGGAATCTGTCGACGGCCGAGATCGTGCACCAGATCGTCGCGGGCATGAAGAGCCTGCGCGACGGCGAGGTGCCCGGCGGCCCGGCGCGGCTGTCCAACATCGTCTTCATGGGCATGGGCGAGCCGCTGGCCAACTACAAGCGGGTGATCGGCGCGATCCGCCGGCTGACCGACCCCGAGCCGGACGGGCTCGGCCTGTCGCAGCGCGGCATCACCGTCTCCACCGTCGGCCTGGTCCCGGCGATATACCGCTTCGCCGACGAGGGCCTGAAGTGCCGCCTCGCGGTCTCGCTGCACGCCCCGGACGACGAACTGCGCGACACCCTGGTGCCGGTCAACACCCGCTGGAAGGTCCGCGAGGTGCTGGACGCGGCCTGGCACTACGCCGAGGTCTCCGGCCGCCGGATCTCCATCGAGTACGCGCTGATCCGCGACATCAACGACCAGGCGTGGCGGGCCGACCGGCTCGGCCGGATGCTCAAGAACCACCGGGTGCACGTCAATCTGATCCCGCTCAACCCGACGCCCGGCTCCAAGTGGACGGCCTCCCGCCCGGAGGACGAGCGGGCGTTCGTGGCCGCGCTGGAAAGCCATGGTGTGCCCGTGACCGTACGGGACACCCGTGGGCAGGAGATCGACGGCGCGTGCGGCCAGCTCGCCGCCGCCGAAAGGTAACGGATCGGGTGCGCTGACCAGCGGCTTTTCCGCTGCTGCTATCGTGCTCGTGCAATCGCACAAGTGAACATTCCGACAGGGGAGCGCCTGCGACGGCGCTGAGAGTGCGGCCCATGGAGACCCGGGGAATCCCGGGGACCTCCACGAGACCGCAGACCCTCGGACCTGATCCGGGTCATACCGGCGTAGGGAGTCTGCATCATGAACACCATCCGTCGGCGTGCCGTGGGCGCGCTCGTGCTCGCCACGGTCGGCGCCACCGTCCTCGCCGCCTGCGGCAGCGATTCGAGCGGCGGTTCCGGCGACACCAGTAGCCCCGGCACCGGCGGCTCCGCCAAGAAGTCCACGACCGTCACCCTGGTCAGCCACGACTCCTTCGCGGCCTCCGACGCCGTGCTCAAGGAGTTCACCAAGGAGACCGGCTACACCGTCAAGGTGCTGCGCGGCGGCGACGCGGGAGCCGCCGTCAACCAGGCGATCCTCACCAAGGACCACCCGCAGGGCGACGTCTTCTTCGGCGTCGACAACACCCTGCTCTCGCGCGCGCTCGACAACGGCCTGTTCACCCCGTACACCGCCAAGGACCTCGGCCAGGTGCCCGCCGACGTGCAACTCGACGCCGCCGAGCACCGGGTGACGCCCATCGACTCCGGCGATGTCTGCGTCAACTACGACCGGGCGTACTTCACCACGCACAAGCTGACCCCGCCCACGACCTTCGCGGACCTGGTCAAACCGCAGTACAAGAACCTGCTGGTCACCGAGAACGTCGCCACGTCCTCGCCCGGCCTGGCCTTCCTGCTGGGCAGCGCCGCGAGCTACGGCGACGACCAGTGGCAGGCGTACTGGAAGCAGCTCAAGTCCAACGGCGTCGAGGTCGTCGACAGCTGGGAGCAGGCGTACAACGAGCGCTTCTCCGGCTCGGCGGCCGGGAAGAAGGCCAAGGGCGACAAGCCGCTGGTGGTCTCCTACGCCTCCAGCCCGCCCGCCGAGGTCGTCGGCGTCACCCCGGCGCCCGCGCAATCCCCGGTCGGCGTCGCCACCGGCACCTGCTTCCGGCAGATCGAATTCGCCGGCCTGCTGCACGGCGCGAAGAACACCGCGGGCGGCCAGGCGCTGATCGACTTCATGCTGAGCAAGGCGTTCCAGGAGGACATGCCGCTGAACATGTACGTCGACCCGGTGCGCAAGGACGCCGCCGAGCCCGAGGTGTTCACCAAGTACGGCGCGAAGATCACCGACCCCGAGTCGATGGCGCCCGACAAGATCGCCGCCAAGCGCGACGAGTGGGCCAAGTCATGGTCGTCGATCGTCCTCAAGTGACACCACAGGTGACGGACGCGACGGACGTGACGGTCGTACGGCGGCGGGCCGCCGCCGTACGCCGCCGCGGCATCGTCGTACGCCTCGGCCTGATGGCCGTGCCCGCCGCCTTCTTCTGCGTCTTCTTCGCCTACCCCGTCGCCGCCATCGTCGGCCGCGGCCTGCACGAGGGCGGGCACTGGCGGTTCGGCCGGATCGGCGACGTGCTCGGCGACGCCGGCATCCGGCATGTGCTGTGGTTCACCTGCTGGCAGGCCGCCGCGTCCACCGCGCTCACCCTCGCCGTCGCGCTGCCCGGCGCGTACGTCTTCGCCCGGCTGGACTTCCCCGGCAAGCGGCTGCTGCGGGCGGTCGTCACCGTGCCGTTCGTGCTGCCGACGGTCGTCGCGGGCTCGGCCTTCCTCGCGCTGCTCGGCCGCGGCGGCTTCACCGACTCGCTGTGGGGGGTGCGCCTGGACACCAGTGTGTGGGCGATCCTCATCGCGCACGTCTTCTTCAACTACGCGGTCGTCGTCCGCACCGTCGGCGGCCTGTGGGCGCAGCTCGACCCGCGCCAGGAGGAGGCCGCGCGGATGCTCGGCGCGAGCCGGCCCGCCGCCTGGCGACAGATCACGCTGCCGGCGCTCGGCCCGGCCGTGGCCGCCGCCGCGCTGATGGTGTTCCTGTTCACCTTCACCTCCTTCGGCGTGGTCCAGATCCTCGGCGGCCCCACGTACTCCACCCTCGAAGTGGAGATCTACCGGCAGACCGCGCAGCTTCTCGACCTGCCGACCGCCGCCGTCCTCACTCTCGTCCAGTTCGCGGCCGTCGGCGCCATCCTCGCGGTGCACGCGTGGACGGTGCGGCGCCGCGAATCCACGCTGCGGCTCGTGGACGCCGGCACCACCGCGCACCGCCCGCGCGGCGGCGAACGCGCCCTGCTCGGCGGTGTGCTCGCCGTCATCGCGCTGCTCATCCTGCTGCCGCTCGGCGTCCTCGTGGCCCGCTCCCTCGACGGCCCCGACGGCTACGGATTCACCTTCTACCGTTCCCTGAACTCCCTCGGCACCAGCAGCACCTTCGTCGTCGCCCCGCTGGAGACGGTCGGGAATTCGCTGCGGTACGCGGCCGTCGCCACCGTCATCGCCCTCGCCGTCGGCGGGCTCGCCGCCGCCGCGCTGGTCCGCAGGGCCGGACGGCTGGTCCGCGGCTTCGACGCGCTGCTGATGCTGCCGCTGGGCACCTCGGCCGTCACCGTCGGCTTCGGCTTCCTGATCACCCTCGACAAGCCGCCGCTGGACCTGCGCTCCTCCTGGATCCTCGTGCCGCTCGCGCAGGCGCTGGTCGGCGTGCCGTTCGTCGTACGCGTCATGCTGCCGGTGCTGCGGGCCGTCGACGACCGGCTGCGGGAGGCCGCGGCCGTGCTCGGCGCCTCGCCGCTCCGGGTCTGGCGGGAGATCGAACTCCCGCTCGTGGGACGGGCGCTGGCCGTCGCCGCCGGTTTCGCCTTCGCCGTCTCGCTCGGCGAATTCGGCGCCACCGTCTTCATCGCCCGGCCCGACAGCCCGACCCTGCCGGTCGCCGTCGCCCGCCTGCTCGGCCGGGCGGGGCCCGACACCTACGGCCAGGCGATGGCGCTCAGCACCATCCTCATGCTGGTCTGCGCCGCGTCCCTGCTGGTGCTGGAGAATCTGCGGCCCCGCGCCAAGGGCGCCGACCCGTCCCCCGGGGAGTTCTGATGACGTCTCCACTGTCGAAGCGGGCGCTGCTGCGCGTCGAGGACGCCACCGTACGGTTCGGGCCGCGGGCCGCGCTCGACGCCGTCACCCTGGAGGTCGCCGCGCACGAGACCGTGTGCGTGCTCGGGCCCAGCGGCAGCGGCAAGTCCACGCTGCTGCGGGCGGTCGCCGGGCTCCAGCCGCTGGACGGCGGCCGGGTGCTGCTCGACGGCGCCGACCAGGGCGCCGTGCCCGCGCACCGGCGCGGCGTCGGGCTGATGTTCCAGGACCACCAGCTCTTCCCGCAGCGCGACGTCGGCGGCAATGTCGCCTTCGGGCCGCGCATGCACAAGGTGCCGCGCGAGCGACGGGAGGCGCGGGTGCGCGAACTCCTCGACCTCGTCGGGCTGCCCGGCGCCGCGGGGCGTGCCGTCGGCACGCTGTCCGGCGGCGAACAGCAGCGCGTCGCGCTCGCCCGGGCGCTGGCGCCCGAGCCGCGGCTGCTCATGCTCGACGAGCCGCTCGGGCAACTCGACCGCTCGCTGCGGGAACGCCTCGTGGTCGAACTGCGTGAGCTGTTCGGGCGGCTCGGGACCACGGTGCTCGCCGTCACCCACGACCAGGGCGAGGCGTTCGCGCTCGCCGACCGGGTCGTCGTCATGCGCGACGGACGGATCGCGCAGACCGGCACCCCGCTCGACGTCTGGCAGCGGCCGGCCTCCGCCTTCGTCGCGCGCTTCCTCGGCTTCGAGAATGTCGCCGACGCGGTCGTCGCCGGTGCCTACGCCGACACCCCCTGGGGCAAGGTGCCGGTTCCCACCGGGAGCCCTTCCGGCCCCTGCCAGATCCTCGTCCGGCCCGCCGGGGTCCGCCTCACCGACGCCTCCTCCGGCCTGCGCTGCACCGTTCTCGCCCGCACCTTCCGCGGCTCCCACCTCGCCCTCACCCTCGCCCCGCCCGACGCCGCCCCCCGCATCGACGCCGCCGCCCCCCTGCGGGGCGCTCCGGAAGTGGGCGCCGAGGTCGCGGTGACCTTCACCCCGGACGAGGTCGTCCTCCTCCCGGCCGAGTGAGGTCTTCCAGGGGCGCAGCCCCTATCGGGCGCCCTCGGAGAGGGCGGCCAGGGCGGCCGGGGCTTCGGTGACGGAGTCGACGAGGGTGATGCGGGTGGACATGGGGCGGTCGGTGGCGAGGGACTGGAGGAGGGGCCAGGCGGGGAGGACGGACGTCCAGTGGGCGCGGTCGACCAGGACGAGGGGGACGGGCTTCCCTCGGGAGGAGTAGTAGGCCGGGGTCGCGGCGTCGAAGATCTCCTGGACGGTGCCGGCCGCGCCGGGCAGGAAGACGACGCCGCCCGAGCAGCGCGAGAGCAGACCGTCCTCCCGGGTCGCGTTGGCGAAGAATTTCGCGATGCCGGACGCGAAGGCGTTGGGCGGCTCGTGGCCGTAGAACCAGGTGGGCAGCCCGTAGGAGGAGCCGCCGCCGGGCCAGCGGTCCCGGACCTCGAAGGCGGTGCGCGCCCAGGCGGCGACCGAGGGCCGGAAGGAGGGCACCTCGCCGAGGACGTCCAGGGCCTTGCGGAGCATCAGATCGTCGAAGGGCGCCGCGTAGGCACCGAAGTTGGCGGCCTCCATGGCGCCGGGTCCGCCGCCGGTGGCGACGGTGAAGCCGGCCCGGGCGAGGTCGCGCCCGAGGCGGGCGGCCCCCGCGTAGGCGTCGGTGCCGCGCTCCATGGCGTGGCCGCCCATGACGCCCACGACCTTGAGGCCGCCGAGGAGTTCGTCGAGCGCGTCGGAGACCGCGTCGTCGTGGATCGAGCGCAGCATCGAGGCCAGTATGTCGCCGTCCGCCGCGGTGCTCCGGGCCCAGGCATACGTACGGGCGTCGGGGGTGGCCGGGTAGCCGTCGTCGGCGAGGCCCGCGTACAGCTCGTCGGGAGCGTAGAGCGCGCCGCGGTACGGGTCGAAGGGCAGGTCGGGAACGGGCGGGAAGACCAGGGCGCCGCCGGCCCGGACGTGCGCGAGGGCTTGCGGCTCCATCGGGCAGCCGAGGAAGACGGCCCGCGAGGTGTCGGCGACCAGCAGCGCGAACGTACGGTCGGTCAGGTCGACGGCCTGCACCCGGTAGCCGGCGAAGGAACCGGTCAGCGCGACCCGGTCGAACTCCACCAGGGACTCGATCTCCCGGTCCCGGCCCGGCGGGCGCGGGGCGTCGGCGGACGGGGAACCTGACGGTGAATCGGGCGGGGTGTCGGCGGGCACGGCGCCACGATAGTCCCCGGCCCGCTTCACCGGCCGGGCGGGACCGTGGCGAGCGCGGCCACCAGAGCCGTCAGCGGAACGGCCGCGGCCAGCACCACCCCGGCACGCAGCGCGACGGCGCCACGCAGCAGCGCGGGCGACGCCCCGAACTGCCGCAGCGCCGCGTTCGCGGGCTCGCGCCCCCGCTTGGCCTCCAGCAGCGCGGTGCCCACGGTGGCCAGGACGCACAGCACCACCAGGACGGCGGCCAGCGCCGTCAGCGGGCCGAAGGGACGCCCGCCGCGGTGCAGGTCGTAGACGGCGGGCACCGCCGCGGCCGTCGCGCACAGCGCGCCCAGCGGGCGGCCGATCGCACGGGACTCCTCCTGGAGCGCCCGCCCGGCCAGCAGCCGCAGCGCGCCCGGCCGGAAGGCGGCCAGCAGCCGGCCGCAGGCGTGCACCACACCGGGGCCCGCGAGCACCATGCCGACCGTGGCGACGGCCCAACCGCCCAACGCCAGCGGCGCGATGGAGCCGAGACCGCCCGGCAGCGGCATCCCGTGACCGTGCGGCGCGGCCACTTCCGCGGCCAGGCCGACCGCGGTCAGCGCGACACCCCACGGCAGCCCCTTCGGCGGCGCCGTGGCGGACACCTCGGCGGGCGCGGGCGCGGTGGAGACCGTACGCGGTGGCCACAGCCGGGCCGCGCCCGTGACGGCCGCGCTCACCGGCACCACCGCGAGCAGCGTCAAGGCGCCCGCCAGCGGCACCGATCCGCCGCCGCCCAGGACGTCGGAGGCGGCGCCGTGGAAGGGCAGGCCGCCCAGGTCGCCGCGCAGGTGCAGGAAGACCAGCAGCGCCACCGCGCTGCCGGCCGCGCAGGCGATCGCGGTCGCCGAGGCGGCCAGCAGCGCCACACCGGCCCGGCCCAGGCCCACCGCGGCCAGACCGGCCCGCGGCCACCCGCCGGGCACCGCGCGGCCCGCGGCGACCGCGAACTGCACGGTCACCACCACCGGCACCGCGCACCACACCAGCCGCACCGCCGCGTCCGACGGCCGGTGCGGGTGGGCCAGCGCCCAGCCCAGCGCCGCCAGCAGCAGCATGCCGGTCCCGGCCGACGCGGCGGCCACCAGCACCCACCGTGCCAGCGCGGCGAACCGTGCCCCGCGCAGCACCCGCAGACCCATCACGTCCGGCTCCCTTCCCGCGCCGCGCGCCGCGGCCCCACGGACGTCGGTGCGGCGGAATTCCGTACGACGGCTGCCGTCGCGTCCGTCGTCATACGGACGCGGCCCGCGCGGTCGTCGTGGAGTCGTCCCGGTCGTCCCGGTCCTGCGTCGGCATCGACGCGTTGATACGGCCGTCCACCAGCGGGATCACCCGGTCCGCGAAGGGCGCGATCTCGTGGTCGCAGGCGCTGAACACCACGGTGATGCCGTGCGAACGGGCCGCGCTGGTCAGCGTCCGCATCACCAGGGCCCGGTCGGGGCGGTGCAGCGGGGCGCCCGGGTCGTCCGCGAAGACCACTTCCGGGGTGGTGACCAGGGCGCGCGCCACCGCGATCCGCTGCCGCTGCGCCTGCAGCAGCTCGGCCGGGCGTTTGCGGGCCGCGGCGCCGATGTCCAGCCGGTCGAGCCACTCCTGGGCCGCGGCCCGGGCCGCGCGGTACTTGGTGCCGGTCAGCAGCAGCGGCAACGCCGCGTTCTCCCAGGCCGTCAGCTCGGGGAGCAGCTGGGCGGTGCTGCCCACCCAGCCGAAGCGGTCCCGGCGCAGTTCGTCCCGGGCGATTTCGGTGAGGGTGTGCACAGGGGCGCTGTTGAACCACACCTCGCCCTGGTCGGGCACCAGTTGGCCCGACAGGCAGCGCAGCAGTGTCGACTTGCCCGCGCCGCGCGGGCCGACCACCGCCAGGATCTCGCCCTGCCGCACCCCCAGCGATACGCCCAGCAGTGCCGGCGAGCCGTTGTGCGCGTGGCGCAGCGACCTCGCCCACAACACGTCATTGTCGGGCGGCGCCATCCCGTACCTCCGCGTCTCGCGAGACATTCCCTCCGGGAGGGCACGCTAGACAACGGCGCCCCGTTCTCCCCGCAGGCACGTCGGGGGCCACCCCCGTACCCCTCGTCCGGGTGACCCGTCTCCTCCTGCGGAGTGCGGTGCCTGATGTCTTTAGGGGCGCGGGGAACTGCGCGGCCCGCCCCCACCGGCCCGGTGGTCGCAAAACAAACAGCGTCTGCCCCGCTGGGGGCGGTTTGTCAGCAGCAGCCCCGCGCGGGCTGAGCGCGCAGTTCCCCGCGCCCCTAAAAGACCTGACTCGCCGTCAGGCGAGAAGGCACCCCGCTCCGCGGGAGCGGGCCGGCCGGGGGCACCCGGGGACGAGGGGAACCGCGCTGGAAGCGTCAGAGCTTCTTCCATGCCTCCGTCAGCACGCCGCGCAGAATCGCCTCGATGTCGTCGAAGAGGGCGGCGTCGGCGGTGAGGGGCGGGGCGAGCTGGACGACGGGGTCGCCGCGGTCGTCGGCGCGGCAGTAGAGGCCGGAGGCGTACAGCTCCTTGGAGAGGAAGCCGTACAGGACGCGCTCGGTCTCCTCGTCGGTGAAGGTCTCCTTCGTGGCCTTGTCCTTGACGAGTTCGATGCCGTAGAAGTAGCCGTTGCCGCGGACGTCGCCGACGATCGGCAGGTCGTTGAGCCGGCTGAGCGTCTCGAAGAAGCGCGCCTCGTTGTCGAGGACGTGCTGGTTGAGCCCTTCGCGCTCGAAGATGTCGAGGTTGGCGAGGCCGACCGCGGCCGAGACGGGGTGGCCGCCGAAGGTGTACCCGTGCAGGAAGGTGTTGCTGCCCTTGTAGAAGGGCTCGGCGACCCGGTCGGAGACGATGCAGGCCCCGATGGGGGAGTAGCCGGACGTCATCCCCTTGGCGCAGGTGATCATGTCCGGGACGAAGTCGAACTTGTCGCAGGCGAACATCGTGCCGAGCCGCCCGAAGGCACAGATCACCTCGTCCGAGACGAGCAGCACGTCGTACTGGTCGCAGATCTCGCGGACCCGCTGGAAGTAGCCGGGCGGCGGCGGGAAGCAGCCACCGGCGTTCTGCACGGGTTCGAGGAAGACCGCGGCGACGGTGTCCGGGCCCTCGAAGAGGATCTGCTGCTCGATCTGGTCGGCGGCCCAGCGGCCGAATGCCACCGGGTCGTCGCCGTGGATCGGCGCCCGGTAGATGTTGGTGTTGGGCACCTTGCGGGCGCCGGGCACCAGCGGCTCGAAGGGCGCCTTGAGGGCGGGCAGGCCGGTGATGGACAGGGCTCCCTGCGGGGTGCCGTGGTAGGCGACGGCCCGCGAGATCACCTTGTACTTGGTGTGGTTGCCGTTGAGCTTGTGATACTGCTTCGCCAGCTTCCAGGCCGTCTCGACGGCCTCGCCGCCGCCGGTGGTGAAGAAGACCTTGTTGAGGTCGCCGGGCGCGTACTGCGCCAGCCGCTCGGCCAGTTCGATCGCCTTGGGGTGCGCGTAGCTCCAGATCGGGAAGAAGGCCAGCTCCTGCGCCTGCTTGTACGCGGTCTCCGCCAGCTCGTGCCTGCCGTGCCCGGCGTTGACCACGAACAGCCCGGACAGACCGTCGATGTACCGCTTGCCGTGGTCGTCGTAGATGTACGTGCCCTCGCCGCGCACGATGGTCGGCACGGGCGCGTTCTCGTACGACGACATGCGGGTGAAGTGCATCCACAGGTGGTCGCGGGCGGTCTTCGAGGAGGCGTCGGACGACACGGGCGAGGCGGAGGAATCGGAGGAAGGCGTCATGGCTATCGGGTTCCCCAGGTGTAGGTCTGCTTCCGCAGCTTGAGGTAGACGAAGGTCTCGGTGGAGCGCACGCCGGGCAGCGCGCGGATCCGCTTGTTCACCAGGTCGAGCAGGTGGTCGTCGTCCTCGCAGACGACCTCCACCATCAGGTCGAAGGAGCCGGCGGTGACGACGACGTAGTCGACCTCGTCCAGCGCGGTCAGCGTGTCGGCGACCGGATCGATGTCGCCATCCACATTGATGCCGACCATCGCCTGCCGCCGGAAGCCCACGGTGAGCGGGTCGGTGACGGCGACGATCTGCATGACGCCCTGGTCGAGCAGTTTCTGTACGCGCTGTCGCACGGCCGCCTCGGACAGGCCCACGGCCTTGCCGATCGTCGCGTACGGACGGCGTCCGTCCTGCTGGAGCTGTTCGATGATCGCGTTGGACACCGCGTCTATCTGCGGCGCCGCGCCGTTCCTGTCCCGAGTGGCCACGCGCCCCACTGTGCAGGAGAGGTCGACGGTCGCGCAAGCCCTCCACGATGAAAACCGTTGCTCATGGCCCTCTGGGGTACCGAATCGGTTGTTGGGGGGTGGTGGGTATGTCGAATACGGCAGTCCTGCGGCTAAGCTGGAGGCGTCTCAGCACGTGGACATCCGGCGGCGCCCACCCCGCGTCCCGGGTGGCCGCCCGACCGACCGGACTCGTACGACCAGGGAGCAAGCGCCGTGACCGAACTCCGTACTCTGCGCAATTACATCGACGGAGAATTCCGTGACGCCGCCGACGGCCGCACCACCGATGTGGTCGATCCGGTGACCGGCGAGGCGTACGCGACCGCGCCGCTGTCCGGCGCTGCCGATGTGGACGCGGCGATGGCCGCCGCCGCGGCGGCCTTCCCGGCCTGGCGCGACACCACCCCGTCGGAGCGGCAGAAGGCGCTGCTCAAGATCGCCGACGCGATCGAGGCGCGGGCCGACGAACTGGTCGCGGTGGAGAGCGAGAACACCGGCAAGCCGATCGGGCTGACCGCGAGCGAGGAGATCCCGCCGATGGTCGACCAGATCCGGTTCTTCGCGGGCGCCGCGCGGATGCTGGAGGGCCGCTCGGCGGGCGAGTACATGGAGGGCATGACGTCGATCGTGCGGCGCGAGCCGGTCGGGGTCTGCGCGCAGGTCGCGCCGTGGAACTACCCGATGATGATGGCCGTGTGGAAGTTCGCCCCGGCGGTCGCTGCGGGCAACACCGTCGTCCTCAAGCCGTCCGACACCACGCCCGCCTCCACGGTGCTGCTCGCCGAGATCCTCGGCGGCATCCTCCCCAAGGGCGTCTTCAACGTCGTCTGCGGTGACCGCGACACCGGCCGCGCGATGGTCGAGCACCCGGTGCCCGCGATGGCCTCCATCACCGGCTCGGTCCGGGCCGGCATCGAGGTCGCCGGGTCCGCCGCCAAGGACGTCAAGCGGGTCCACCTGGAGCTGGGCGGCAAGGCGCCCGTCGTGGTCTTCGAGGACACCGACATCGCCAAGGCCGTCGAGGACATCGCCGTCGCCGGTTTCTTCAACGCCGGGCAGGACTGCACCGCCGCCACCCGCGTGCTGGTGCACGAGTCCATCCACGAGGAGTTCACCGCGGCGCTGGCCAAGGCGGCGGCCGACACCAAGACCGGCCTGCCCGATGACGAAGACGTGCTGTACGGGCCGCTGAACAACGCCAACCAGCTCGCCCAGGTCAGCGGCTTCATCGAGCGGCTGCCCGCGCACGCCAAGGTCGAGACCGGCGGCCACCGGGTGGGTGAGCGCGGCTTCTTCTACGCGCCGACCGTCGTCTCCGGGCTGCGGCAGGACGACGAGATCATCCAGCGCGAGGTGTTCGGCCCGGTCATCACCGTGCAGTCCTTCACCGACGAGGAGCAGGCCGTCGCCTGGGCCAACGGGGTGGACTACGCGCTCGCATCCTCGGTGTGGACCAAGGACCACGCGCGCGCCATGCGGATGTCCAAGCGGCTCGACTTCGGCTGCGTGTGGATCAACACCCACATCCCGCTGGTCGCCGAGATGCCGCACGGCGGCTTCAAGCAGTCCGGCTACGGCAAGGACCTGTCGGGCTACGGCTTCGAGGACTACACGCGGATCAAGCACGTGATGACGTCGCTGGACGGCTGAGCCCTCCCCGTACCGGTACGGTCCGGCCCCCGCGGAGAAGTGCCCGCGGGGGCCGGACCGTGCGTACGAGACTGCCTACGGTCGTACGGGACTCACGCCCGGACGGACGGGACTCACGCCCGGACGGACGCGGCGCGCTTGACCAGCAGCCGCTGGAAGGTGTCGAGGCGGTTGGTGGTCACCGCGTCCACGCCGAGGTCGAGCAGCCGCACCATGTTGCGCCGCCAGTCCGCCGTCCAGGCGCCGACCAGCAGACCGTGCGCCGCCGCCCACCGTACGGTCGACTCGTCGACGAGGCCGAAGCGCAGATTGATCCAGCGCGGGCGCAGCTCGTCCAGCAGCGACTGCGGCGGCCGGGCCACCGTCTTCCACGTCATGGCGATCTCGGCGTCCGCGTCCCGTTCGCGCAGGGTGCGCATCGCGCCGAGCCCGCCGCAGTAGTAGACCCGGTCGGCGACATCCGCCTCCACGACGGCGGCGAGCGTCGGCTCCACCTGGTCCACCCCGGTCAGGTCGAGCATCATCCGGCCGCCGGTCGGGTGCCGGCGCAGCTCGGCGAAGGCGTCCGCCAGGGTCGGCACCCCGCCGTCGGTGAGGTCCGTGACGTCCTTCGACGTCAGGTCGCCGACCGCCTCCGGGACCTTCCAGAGCCGCTCCAGGGTGTCGTCGTGCAGCAGCACCGGCACACCGTCGGCCGTCATCTTGACGTCGACCTCGACCGCGCCGGCGCCCTTGACCAGCGCGGACCGCACCGACGGCAGGGTGTTCTCGCGGACCACGTACGGGTCGCCGCGGTGCGCGACCGCGATCGGCGCCGTCATGATGCCGTCCGCGCGCCGGGCCCCGCCGCCGTGTATGCCGCCGCGTACGCGTCGATCTCGGCGGCCAGCGCCCGCTTGCCCGCCGCGTCGAGGAAGGACGCCTCGACGGCGTTCCGGGCGAGGGCCGCGACCCCGGTGTGGTCCAGGCCGAGCAGCCGGGCGGCGACCGCGTACTCGGTGTTCAGGTCGGTGCCGAACATCGGCGGGTCGTCGCTGTTCACGGTGACCAGGACGCCGGCCGCCACCATCTCCTTCATCGGGTGCTCGTCGAGCGTGGCCACCGCGCGGGTGGCGATGTTGGAGGTCGGGCAGACCTCCAGCGGGACGCGGTGCTCGGCCAGGTGCTCCAGCAGCCGCGGGTCCCGCACCGCGCTGGTGCCGTGGCCGATCCGCTCGGCGCCCAGGTCGCGCAGCGCGTCCCAGATCGTCTCCGGCCCGGTGGTCTCGCCCGCGTGCGGCACGCTGTGCAGACCGGCGGCGCGGGCCCGGTCGAAGTACGGCTTGAACTGCGGGCGGGGCACGCCGATCTCCGGGCCGCCGAGCCCGAACGAGACCAGGCCCTCGGGTCGCAGGTCGAGCGCCAGGTGCGCGGTCTGCTCGGCCGATTCCAGGCCCGCCTCACCGGGGATGTCGAAGCACCAGCGCAGCGTCACGCCCAGCTCGGACTCCGCGGCCTTGCGCGCGTCCTCGATCGCCTCCATGAACGCCTGCTCGTGGATGCCGCGCCGGGTCGAGCTGAACGGGGTCACGGTCAGCTCGGCGTAGCGGATGTTCTGCCGGGCCATGTCCCGCGCCACCTCGAAGGTGAGCAGCCGGACGTCCTCGGCGTCCCTGATCAGGTCGACCACCGAGAGATAGACCTGGATGAAGTGCGCGAAGTCCCGGAAGGTGAAGAAGTCGGCGAGCGCGGCCGGGTCGGCGGGGACCGCGGAATCCGGGTGCCGGGCGGCCAGCTCCGCGACGATCCGCGGCGACGCGGACCCCACGTGGTGGACGTGCAGCTCGGCCTTGGGGAGCCCGGCGATGAAGGCGTCCAGGCCCGCGGGACCGGGGCCGCCGGAGGGGCCGGTGCCGGGTACGGGGCCGGGTGCGGTGTCGGGCATGCGGTGTCCTCCCAGGGGCCGGTGCGTGCGGTTCATCGTAAACGGCGCCCTCGGACAGCCAGGGAAGGGACGCGGACCGTCGTTCCGGCCACCGGATGTGCACAGAATTCGTCGCGTAACCAAAAGGCAACAACGGAATCACTTGTTGAAGGGCGGCTCCTCTGCCAGGATCGGCGACCAATCCAGACTTTGGCCACGCCGCCAGATGTGGGCGCGGAGGCGAGGAGAACGGTGATGGACCACGCGACGGACGCGACCGGCGCCACGGATGCGGATGTGGCCGACGTGCTGGAACGCGTCGCGGGCGGAGCCCAGTACATCGACGGCCGGCCGCGGGCCGGCGGCGGCGCCCCGCACGCGGTGGTGGACCCGGCGACCGGCCGCACGGTGTGGAGCTACGCCACCGCGGGGCCCGCGGACGTGGACGCCGCCGTCGCCGCCGCGAAGGCCGCCCTGCCCGGCTGGGCGGCCACCGCGCCCGCCGAGCGCTCGGCCGTACTGCACCGGCTGTCCGCCGCCCTGGACGCCACGGCCGGTGAACTCGCCCGCGCCGAGACCCTCCAGTGCGGCAAGCCGATCAGGCTCAGCAGTGGCTTCGACGTGCCGGGCACCGTCGACAACACCGCCTTCTTCGCCGGTGCCGCCCGCCACCTGGAGGGCAAGGCGGCGGGGGAGTACAGCCCGGACCACACCTCGTACGTGCGGCGCGAGCCGGTCGGTGTCGTCGGTTCGATCGCGCCCTGGAACTACCCGCTGCAGATGGCCGGCTGGAAGATCCTCCCGGCGGTCGCGGCCGGCAACACGATCGTGCTCAAGCCGTCGGAACTGACCCCGCTGACCGCCCTGCTGTTCGCCCGGGCCGCCACCGAGGCCGGACTGCCCGACGGCGTGCTCAACATCGTCACCGGCACCGGACCCGTCGCGGGCGAACACCTCGTCACGCACCCCGATGTCGCGATGACGTCCTTCACCGGCTCCACCGCCGTCGGCACCCGGATCGCCGCGCTCGCCGCGGGCACCGTCAAGCGGCTGCACCTCGAACTCGGCGGCAAGGCGCCCTTCGTGGTCTTCGACGACGCCGACCTGGAGGCGTCCGTGCACGGCGCGGTCGCCGCCGCGCTGATCAACAGCGGCCAGGACTGCACCGCCGCCACCCGCGCCTATGTCCAACGCCCGCTGTACGACGCCTTCGTGGCCGGTGTCGCCGACCTGATGGCGACCGTGCGGCTCGGTGACCCGGCCGACCCGGCCACCGACCTCGGCCCGCTGACGTCCTTCGCGCACCGCGACCGTGTCGCGGCCGTCGTCGAGCGGGCCCGCGCGTACGCCACCGTCGTCACCGGCGGTAGCGCGCCCGGCGACAAGCTCGCGGCCGGCGCGTACTACCGGCCGACACTGCTGACCGGCGCCCCGCAGGAGAGCGAGGCGGTGCAGCGGGAGATCTTCGGCCCGGTGCTCACCGTGCTGCCCTTCGACGGCGACGAGCAGGGCCTGGCGTACGCGAACGACACCCCGTACGGGCTGGCCGCGTCCGCCTGGACGCGGGACGTCTACCGGGCCGGGCGGGCCGCGCGGGAGATCACCGCGGGCTGTGTCTGGATCAACGACCACATCCCGATCGTCAGCGAGATGCCGCACGGCGGCGCCAAGCGGTCCGGTTTCGGCAAGGACATGTCCTCCTACTCCTTCGAGGAGTACACCCAGGTCAAGCACGTCATGTCGGACAACACCGGGGTGGCGCGCAAGGACTGGCACCGCACCGTCTTCGGAGCCGTCTAGCACCCCACGTCCCCACGTCCCGCACATACCCCAACGTCCCGTCACGTCCGTCACGTCAGCGGAAGGGCACACCACCCATGGAGCACCACGAGACCCTGTCCCCGCCCCAGCGCGCGGCGCTGCTCCGCAGCATGAACGGCGGACGCGCCGCCCTCGGCCGCCGGTCGCTGCTGCGCGCCGCGGGCCTGGGCGCCGTCGCGACCGCGGGGCTGACCGCGTGCGGCATCCCGGCCGCGGGCCGCAAGGGCGACACCGCCGCGTCGACCGACCACTCGGCGCAGGAGAAGGTGGTCAACTTCTCCAACTGGGACCAGTACATCGACGTCAGCGACGACGGCAAACACCGGCCCAGCCTTGAGCAGTTCACCAAGGCCACCGGCATCAAGGTCGACTACACCGAGGACATCAACGACAACGTCGAGTTCTTCGGCAAGATCAAGCCCCAACTGTCCGCGGGGCAGGACACCGGCCGCGACCTGATGGTGCTCACCGACTGGCTGGCGGGCCGGATGATCCGGCTCGGCTGGGTGCAGCAGCTGGACGCCGCGCACCTGCCGCACGCCTTCGCCAACCTGGAGCAGCGCTTCCGCAGCCCCGACTGGGACCCGGGCCGCGCCTACTCCTACCCCTGGGCCGGCATCCCGACCTGCATCGCCTACAACAAGAAGGTCACCAAGGGCCGCAAGGTCACCTCGGTGTCCCAACTGCTCGACGACCCCGCGCTCAAGGGCAAGGCCGCGATGCTCTCCGAGATGCGCGACACCGTCGGGATGACGCTGCTCGACATGGGCAAGAAGCCGGAGACCGTCACCGACGACGACTACGACGCGGCGCTCTCCCGGATCCAGGGCGCGGTCGACAAGGGGCAGATCCGCAAGTTCACCGGCGGCGAGTACACCGACGGGCTCAGCAAGGGCGACATCGCCGCGTGCATCGCCTGGGCCGGTGACCTGGTGCAGCTCCGGCTCGACGACCCCAACATCGAATACGCCTTCCCGGCCGCCGGATACATGACGTCCACCGACAATCTGCTGATCCCCGCCAAGGCGCGGCACAAGACCAACGCCGAGCGGCTCATCGACTGGTACTACCAGCCGCGGATCGCCGCGGAACTGGCCGCGTACACCACGTACGTGTCGCCGGTGATGGGCGTCCGCGAGGAGCTGGCCAAGATCGACCAGTCGCTGGCCGACAACCCGCTGATCATCCCGAACGCACAGATGAACGCCACGTCGCACGCCTTCCGCTCGCTCAGCGAGGACGAGGACACCCGGTACGAGGCCAAGTTCTCCAAGCTCATCGGCGCCTGACGCCCCCGACGACGACTCACTTGGACCCCTCATGACGACGCCAGAAACGCTCAACGGCCCGGCCGACAAGGACGCCGCCGCCACCGCCGTGTCCGGCACCGCGGCCGAAGCCCCGGCCGACGCCGTACGCCTGACCGGGATCAGCAAGACCTACGGCTCCTTCACCGCCGTCCACCCGCTCGATCTCACCGTGCCCGCCGGTTCGTTCTTCGCGCTGCTCGGTGCCTCCGGCTGCGGCAAGACCACCACCTTGCGGATGATCGCCGGACTGGAGGACCCGTCGTCGGGCTCGGTACGGCTCGGCGGCGCCGACGTCACCGCGCTGCCGCCGTACAAGCGGCCGGTCAACACCGTCTTCCAGAACTACGCGCTCTTCCCGCACCTCGACGTCTTCGAGAACGTCGCCTTCGGGCTGCGCCGGCGCGGCATCAAGTCGGTCAAGAAGCAGGTCGCCGAGATGCTCGACCTGGTCCAGCTCGGCGCACTGGCCCGCCGCAAGCCGCATCAGCTCTCCGGCGGCCAGCAGCAGCGCGTCGCGGTCGCCCGCGCGCTGATCAACCAGCCGCAGGTGCTGCTCCTCGACGAACCGCTCGGCGCCCTCGACCTCAAGCTGCGCCGCCAGATGCAGCTCGAACTCAAGCGCATCCAGACCGAGGTGGGCATCACCTTCATCCACGTCACCCACGACCAGGAGGAGGCCATGACGATGGCCGACACCGTCGCGGTGATGAACGCCGGACGCGTCGAGCAGATGGGCGCCCCCGCCGACCTCTACGAGAACCCCGCCTCCACCTTCGTCGCCAACTTCCTCGGCACCTCCAACCTGATCGAGACCGAGGTGCTCGGCGCCGACGGCGACACGCTGACGCTCGGCGCCGCGGGCGAACGGCTCACGCTGCCCGCCGCCCGATGTCGCCCCGACGTGACGGCCGGCGGCCGGGTGCTGGCCGGGGTGCGGCCGGAGAAGATCACCCTGGCGCACGCCGACGACGCCGACGCGATACCCGCCGGCCGCAACCAGGTGCGCGGCACCATCGTCGACTCCAGCTTCATCGGCGTCTCCACGCAGTTCGTGATCGACAGCCCCGTCTGCCCGGAGCTGGAGGTCTTCGTGCCCAATGTGGAGCGCGACGGCCGCCTGCTGCCCGGCGCCCCCGTCGTCCTGCACTGGAACCCCGAGCACACCTTCGGCCTCGACGCCGCCCAGGACATCGACGCCGGGACCGACACCGACACCGACGCCGAGTCCGGCACCGCCTCCGCCGGCGGGGGCGCCGCGTGAGCGCCGCGACCGCCCCGGTCGCCGGGCCCGCGCCGCTGCCGGACCCCGCCGCGCCCGCCCCGCTGCCCGCCGCGCTGAAGAAGGCCGCCCGCAGGCGCCGTGCCGTGCCGTACCTGCTGCTGCTCGCGGGCGTCGCCTGGCTGCTGGTGTTCTTCGTCGCCCCGATGGTCTACCAGGCGTCGACCTCCGTGCAGACCGGTTCCCTCGACGAGGGCTTCAAGGTCACCTGGCACTTCTCGACCTACTGGGACGCCTTCGACGCCTACTGGCCGCAGTTCGTGAAGTCCCTGGTCTACTCCGGCATCGCCACCGTGCTCTGCCTCGGCATCGGCTACCCGCTGGCGTACACCATCGCCTTCCGGGCCGGACGCTGGCGCAATCTGGTGCTGATCCTGGTGATCGCGCCCTTCTTCACCAGCTTCCTGATCCGCACCCTGGCCTGGGAGACGATCCTCGCCGACGAGAGCCCGCTGGTGCACTTCCTCAACACCATCCACCTGCTGGACGTCACCTCGGCCCTGGGCATCACCGAGGGCGACCGGGTGATGGCCACCCCGCTGGCCGTGGTCTGCGGCCTGACGTACAACTTCCTGCCGTTCATGATCCTGCCGCTCTACACCTCGCTGGAGCGGGTCGACGGACGGCTGCACGAGGCGGCGGGCGACCTGTATGCGACCCCGTTCACCACCTTCCGCAAGGTGACCTTCCCGCTGTCCATGCCGGGCGTGGTCGCGGGCACCCTGCTCACCTTCATCCCGGCCTCCGGCGACTACATCAACGCCGAGTTGCTGGGCTCCACCAACCAGAAGATGATCGGCAGCGTCATCCAGTCGCAGTTCCTGCGGGTGCTGGACTACCCGACGGCCGCCGCCCTGTCCTTCATCCTCATGGCGGTCATCCTGGCGATCGTCATGGTCTACGTCCGCCGCGCGGGAACGGAGGAACTGGTCTGATGCGTCCGATCCGCTGGCTGCGCAAGAACCTCGTGGTCGTCTTCGGGGTGCTCACCCTGGTGTACCTGATCGTGCCGAACCTCGTGGTGCTGCTGTTCTCCTTCAACAAGCCCAACGGCCGCTACAACTACACGTGGACCCGCTTCTCCACCGACGCCTGGCAGCACCCCTGCGGCGTCGCGGGCATGTGCGACTCCCTCACCCTCAGCCTGAAGCTCGCCGTGTACGCGACGATCGGCGCCACCGTGCTCGGCACGATGACCGCCTTCGCGCTGGCCCGCTACCGCTTCCGGGGCCGCGCCACCACCAACATGCTGATCTTCCTGCCGATGGCGATGCCCGAGGTGGTGATGGGCGCCTCGCTCGGCACCCTCTTCCTCAACATGCGGATCCAGTTCGGCTTCTGGACCATCCTGATCGCGCACATCATGTTCTGCCTGAGCTTCGTCGTCGTCGCCGTCAAGGCCCGCGTGATGAGCATGGACCCCCGTCTGGAGCAGGCCGCCCAGGATCTCTACGCCTCGCCGACGCAGACCTTCCTGCGGGTCACGCTGCCGCTGGCCGCGCCCGGCATCGCCGCGGGCGCGCTGCTGTCCTTCGCGCTCTCCTTCGACGACTACATCATCACCAGCTTCAACGCCGGCAACACCGTGACCTTCCCGATGTTCGTCTGGGGCTCCGCGCAGCGCGGCACCCCGGTCCAGGTCAATGTGATCGGTACGGCGATGTTCGTGATCGCGGTGCTGCTCGTGCTGGCCGGGCAGCTCCTCGGCAGCAGTCGCAGAAAGGTGCGGTGACCGCAGTGACCACCAAGGACGCAGCCCGCTCGCTCGCCGAGGCCGAGCCCCGGCCGTACTGGCTGGACGACCCCGGCCGGCCGGACCCGGAACCCGCGCTCACCGGCGACGAGAGCTGCGACCTGCTGGTGGTCGGCGGTGGTTACAGCGGGCTGTGGACGGCGCTGCTGGCCAAGGAGCGCGACCCCGGCCGTGATGTGGTGCTGATCGAGGGGGACAGGATCGGCTGGGCCGCCTCGGGCCGCAACGGCGGCTTCTGCGCCGCCAGCCTCACCCACGGCGCCGCCAACGGCCTCGCCCGCTGGCCGGACGAATTCGACACCCTCCAGCGGCTCGGCGCCCGCAATCTCGACGCCATCGAGGAGGCGGTCGCCCGTTACGGCATCGACTGCGACTTCGAGCGCACCGGCGAGATCGACGTGGCGACCGCGCCGCACCAGTACGAGGAGCTGCGCGAGGCCGCCGCCCAGGGCGCCGAGCACGGCCTGGACGTCACCCTGCTCGACCGCGACCAGGTGCGCGCCGAGGTCGACTCGCCGACCTTCCTCGGCGGCCTGTACGACCGGCACGGCGTGGCCATGCTGCACCCGGCAAAGCTCGCCTGGGGCCTGGCCCGCGCCGCCAAGGAGGCGGGCGTACGGATCCACGAGCGCACCCCCGGCAGCGACCTGGGACGGCACGGCACCGCGCTCGCCGTCCGCACCCCGTACGGCAGGGTGACCGCCCGGCAGGTCGCGCTCGGCACCAACGCCTTCCCGTCACTGGTGCGCCGGACCCGCCCGTACACCGTGCCGGTCTACGACTACGCGCTGATGACCGAGCCGCTGACCGACGAGCAGCGCGCGGCCATCGGCTGGAAGGGCCGCCAGGGGCTCAGCGACAGCGCCAACCACTTCCACTACTTCCGGCTCACCGCCGACAACCGCATCCTGTGGGGCGGCTACGACGCGGTGTACCCGCGCGGCGGCCGGATGCGCGCCGAGTACGACCAGCGGCCGGCGACCTTCCTGCGGCTCGCCGAGCACTTCCGCACCTGCTTCCCGCAGCTGGCGGACGTCCGCTTCACCCACGCCTGGGGCGGCGCGATCGACACCTGCTCGCGCTTCTCCGCCTTCTTCGGCACCGCGCACGGCGGCAGGACCGCCTACGCGGCCGGCTACACCGGGCTCGGCGTCGGTGCCACCCGCTTCGGCGCCGAGGTGATGCTCGACCTGCTGGCGGGGGAGGAGACCGAGCGGACCCGGCTGGAGATGGTCCGCAGGAAGCCGCTGCCCTTCCCGCCCGAGCCGCTGGCCACCGTCGGGATCGGCCTCACCCAGTGGTCGCTGGCCCGCGCCGACCGGACCGGCGGGCGGCGCAATCTGTGGCTCAAGGCCATGGACCGCGCCGGCCTCGGCTTCGACAGCTGAGTCATGTCCTTTCGACAATCACGCAGGTCATGCGCTGATCCGATCATCGGCCGCGCTCCCGGATGAGCGAACCGGCGCACAACACCCCCGCGCTGTGAGCCTGTTCACTACCAATGAGTAGTGAAACCCGCGTAATGATCCGCGCCCAACCCGCTCTCTCCCCTGACAGCGACCGTCCACGGCGGTCGGCACGGAAGAAGCGGAGGGGCCGGTCATGGTCAGCACCGGTGCGAGAAGCGCGGTCGAGTGGCTGGTGTCGGTGGCGGCGGACCCGGAGGGCTGCCGGTGGGAATGGGAACGCAACCCGCTGGGGGTCGCGCTGCTGCCCGCCGGACGGCTGTGGGACGTCCTGATCCTCACCGGGGAACTGGGCTATCCCACCCTGGACGTCCTCGCCCGGCTCGTGGAGCGGCCGGGCCCGGTGCTCGCCGACTTCGGCGACTCCCGGATGGGGTTCTTCGTCCCGCCGGGCACCGCGGCACGCTGGCTGGCCACCGGCGTGCGCACGGCAGGACGCGGCACCTGGATCGTCGTCCCGTACCCGGGCCGGGCCACCGGCGGGGTGCGGTGGCTGGTGCCGCCGGACGGCAGCGGGCACCTCACCGACCCGGTGCTGCTGGAACTGGCCATGCACGAGGCCGCCGCCCGGATCGCGGACGGCGGCTGACGACAGGCACCGCGGCGAGCCCACCGCACGGTGCTTGTGACCGGCTCCCCGGCGTGGGGAGACTGACATGAGACATCGACGGAAGGGTCAGCCCGTGACGACCAAGCACATCACCCACTGGATCGCAGGCAAGGGCTGGACCGGCGGCGCGGAGCGGCACGGCGACGTGTACGACCCGGCGACCGGCGCGGTCACCGGGCAGGTGGACTTCGCCTCCGCCGACGTCGTCGACCAGGCGGTCGACGCGGCGCGCGAGGCGTTCCAGCAGTGGCGGCACACCTCCGTCGCCAAGCGCACCGGGGTGCTCTTCGCGTTCCGCGAACTGCTCAACGCGCGGCGCGACGAACTGGCCGCGGTCATCGTCGCCGAACACGGCAAGGTGCACTCCGACGCCCTCGGCGAGGTCGCCCGCGGCATCGAGGTGGTGGAGTACGCGTGCGGCATCCCGCAGCTGATCAAGGGCGGCTTCACCGAACAGGCGTCCACCGGCGTCGACGTCTACTCCATCCGCCAGCCGCTCGGCCCGGTCGCGATCATCTCGCCCTTCAACTTCCCCGCCATGGTGCCGATGTGGTTCTTCCCGCTGGCCATCGCCGCAGGCAACACCGTCGTCGTCAAGCCGTCCGAGAAGGACCCTTCCGCCGCGAACTTCCTCGCCGGGCTCTGGCAGGAGGCCGGCCTGCCCGACGGCGTCTTCAACGTCGTGCACGGCGACAAGGCCGCCGTCGACCGGCTGCTGGAGCACCCCGACATCAAGGCCGTCTCCTTCGTCGGCTCCACGCCGATCGCCCGCTACGTGTACGAGACCGGCACCCGGGCCGGCAAGCGCGTCCAGGCGCTCGGCGGCGCCAAGAACCACATGCTGGTGCTGCCCGACGCCGACCTGGACCTGGCCGCGGACGCCGCCGTGAACGCCGGCTTCGGCGCCGCCGGCGAGCGCTGCATGGCCGTCTCGGTGCTGGTCGCCGTCGACCCGGTCGGCGACGGCCTGGTCGAGCGGATCAAGGAGCGCATCAAGGGCCTGACCGTCGGCCCGGGCTGCGCCGCCGGGTCCGCGATGGGCCCGCTGGTCACCGGCGCGCACCGCGACAAGGTCACCGCCTACCTGGACTCCGGCGTCGCCGACGGCGCCGAACTGGCCGTCGACGGCCGCGGGCACCCCGTCACCGGCGCCGAGGGCGACGGCGGCTTCTGGCTCGGCCCCACCGTCTTCGACCGGGTCCGCCCCGGCATGTCCGTCTACGACGACGAGATCTTCGGCCCGGTGCTCTCCGTCGTCCGCGTCGCCTCCTACGAGGAGGGCCTGGCGCTGATCAACGCCAATCCGTACGGCAACGGCACCGCGCTGTTCACCAACGACGGCGGCGCCGCCCGCCGCTTCCAGCACGAGGTCGAGGTCGGCATGGTCGGCATCAACGTACCGATCCCGGTGCCGGTCGCCTACTACTCCTTCGGCGGCTGGAAGTCCTCGCTCTTCGGCGACACCCACGCCTACGGCGAGGACGGGGTGCGCTTCTTCACCCGCGGCAAGGCGATCACCCAGCGCTGGCTCGACCCCTCACATGGGGGCATCAATCTGGGCTTCCCGACGAACAGCTGACGTCACCGGAGGCCGGCTCGGGCGGCCCGCTGAACAGCGCCGCCGCCGCGAACCACGCCAGCAGCGTCACCGTCAGGCACCAGCTCGCCAGCACGTCCAGCGGCCAGTGGAAGTCGCACCACACCAGGGCGACACCCACGGCCGCCTGGAGCGTCAGGGTGCCCGCGGTCAGCGCCGTCCTGGCCGCCGGGCGGCGCACGTACGGCAGCAGGAGCAGCAGCGCGAGCCCGTACGCCACCGCCGAGGTGCCGGCGTGCCCGGACGGGAAGTAGCCGTAGCCGTCGGTCCTGGGCACGGTCCGCCCGGGAGCGGGGCGCAGCACCGCGGCCTTGACCGTGTTCACCGCGACCGGCAGCAGGGCCATCGTCACCACCGCGGCCAGCGGCGGCAGCCACCAGCGGACCACGGCCGCCCGCCGCCCCAGCCAGCCGGCCAGCACCACCGCGGCCAGCAGCACCGGCACCGCCACCTGGATGTTGCCGAAGTCGCTGATCACCTGCGCGGTGCCGTGCGCGCCCGGGTGCGCGGCGTCCTGCCGGCGGAACCAGCCGAGCACGCTCCAGTCCCGGCCGACCATCCGCCCGTCCGTCTCGACCTGCCAGGTGAGCAGCGCGAAGAGCCCGGCGCCGACGGCGCTCAGCAGCAGCAGAAAAGTCAGCCGCCCCGGAACAGGGGGGAGAGTTCCGGGGCGGCCATGGCGATCGCCGTACCGCTCGCCCCGGGGGGTGTGGGACGAACGGCCGACCGATCGGCGAGGAGTGCCGGGACCATCGATCCCGGCGGTGTCGTGCGCGAGGGCACTGCTGAGCCGGTGTTGGGGATACACCGGCGCGGTGTCGCCCGAGGCGCTCCCCTTCGGAGACCGTCGCGAGCGGGTTGTTCTGCTGAAACCGTACGTCACCAGGGCCGCCGCGCGGCCCGGGATCACCCGTCCGCCATCAGGCCCGCACACCTTCTTCACGTCCCCCCATTCCTTACCGCCGGTCACACCCCGGCGAAGGCCGCCTCGATGATGTCGAGGCCCTCGTTCAGCAGATCCTCGCCGATGACCAGGGGCGGAAGGAAACGCAACACGTTCCCGTACGTCCCGCACGTGAGCACGACGAGCCCTGCCGCGTGGCAGGCCCGCGCCACCGCGCC
Organism: Actinacidiphila alni; assembly: GCF_900112845.1. GTDB lineage: Bacteria > Actinomycetota > Actinomycetes > Streptomycetales > Streptomycetaceae > Actinacidiphila > Actinacidiphila alni. The sequence goes on along the minus strand of NZ_FONG01000021.1, from coordinate 56,401 downwards.
GGTCAGCGCCGCGTCCGGCGTCGTGGTGCCCGGCTCGACCAGCTCCACCGCGATCATCGCGCCGCGCCCGCGGACCTCGCCGACCGCCGGGTACTTCTCCTGGAGGGCGGTCAGCCGGGCCGTCATGATCTCGCCGATCCGCCGCGCCTTCGCCGGCAGATCCTGCTCCTTCATCGTCTCGATCGCGCCGAGCGCCGCGGCGCACGCCACCGGGTTGCCGCCGTAGGTGCCGCCGAGGCCGCCCGCGTGCGCCGCGTCCATGATCTCCGCGCGGCCGGTCACCGCCGCAAGCGGGAGTCCGCCCGCGATGCCCTTGGCCGTGGTGATCAGGTCGGGCACGATGCCCTCGTCCTCGCACGCGAACCACTGGCCGGTGCGGCAGAAACCGGTCTGGATCTCGTCCGCCACGAAGACGATGCCGTTGTCCTTCGCGAACTGCGCGATCCGCGGCAGGAAGCCCTTGGCGGGCTCGATGAAACCGCCCTCGCCCGCGATCGGCTCGATCACGATCGCCGCCACGTGCTCCGCGCCGATCTGCTTGGTGATCATGTCGATGGCCTGCGCCGCGGCCTCCTCCGCCGCGTTCTCCGGGCCGGTCAGCCAGCGGAAGCCGTACGCCAGCGGCACCCGGTACACCTCGGGCGCGAACGGCCCGAAGCCCTCCTTGTACGGCATGTTCTTCGCGGTCAGCGCCATCGTCAGATTGGTGCGGCCGTGGTAACCGTGGTCGAAGACGACCACGGCCGGGCGCTTGGTGTACGAACGGGCGATCTTCACCGCGTTCTCCACCGCCTCGGCGCCGGAGTTGAACAGCGCCGTCTTCTTCGCGTGATCGCCCGGCGTCAGCTCGTTCAGCGCCTCGGCGACCTCCACGTACCCCTCGTACGGCGTCACCATGAAACAGGTGTGGGTGAAGTCCGCGAGCTGCGCGCCGGCCCGGCGCACCACGGCCTCCGCGCTGTTGCCGACGGAGGTGACGGCGATACCGGAGCCGAAGTCGATCAGCCGGTTGCCGTCCACGTCCTCGACCACGCCGCCGCCGGCGCGGGTGATGTACACCGGCAGCGTCACCCCCACGCCGTCCGCGACCGCGGCGGACTTCCGCGCGGACAGCTCCTGGGACTTCGGGCCGGGAATCGCGGTCACCAGCTTGCGTTCCTGCGGAAGTGCGGTCATGTCGGGTGTGCTCCTCACGCCGGGGGCGTCACTGTCGGTCCTGTCGGCCGGTGCGGTCGTGTCCGGACGGTCGTTGTCGGCTCTTTCCCGCAGGTTAGGCCGGGTCCCGGCCCGCCCGCACACGCCGATAGGTAACACTGCCCCGCGGCGATGCGCCGTAACGGCCAGTGCGCGCGCCGCCGCCCGTGACCGTCCGGGGCCCCGCCGCGGCCGTCCCGGGCCGTTCCCCGGCCGCCAAGATCCTTTTACGGCGGTAGCCGCTCGACTACATTGAGCGCATCGTCGGCGACGAGGGGCAAGGGGCGAACTGTCCAATGGATGCCAGGGATGCCGGTCCCGGACACGGCCGGGGCACCGGGGAACACGCGTACGGCACCGCCCCGGGGCGGCCGCCGCACCCGGCACGCCCCGTGCCGCGGCCGGCCGCGCCACCGCCGATCCCCGCGCAGGCGCCGCCCGTCTCCGCCACGGAAGCGTGGCTGCGCACCCCGCGGATCTCCGACGCGCCCGGCATCTACGCCTACGGGCACGTGCCCCGCGACCCCGACCGCGTCCCCGACGGCCGGGTGCTCGGCCGGGCCCTGCTCGGCCTGGTCGCCGGCATCTTCGTGTGGTCGCTGCGCAACAACGGCTTCCTGCCCTGGTGGCAGTTCCCGCTGCACATCCTCACCCCGCACAGCTGGTCCTTCAGCGGTCACCTCACCCGCCCCGAGGTCTTCACCCAGAACCTCTACAGCGTGCTGTCGGCGGCCGTGATGGTGTGGCTCTTCGGCCGGCTCGGCGCCTGGCCGGAGGCGGCCCGCCGCTTCCTGGACACCCGGGCCCGGCGCGGCTGGTTCGCGCTGGCCGTCGGCGTCCTCGTCTGGCAGCTCAGCTGGACCGGCTACGTCCCCATCCTCGACACCGTCCTCGACCTCTTCCCGTACTCCTGGATCAGCGGCGGCGGCAACGCCGACCGGGCCGCGGCCGTCACGTACACCATCTACGCCGCCGTCGCCGCGCTGATCGCCTACCCGTGCGCGAAGTACGGCGGCTGGTTCGGCCTGACCGACTGGGACGGCGAGCAGGCCAAGGACGCCGCGCCCCGGCCCAAGGTCCAGGCCCCCGACCCACTGGCCCCGACCCCCGCCGACTGGCCAGAACTGCGCGCGGCCGGGCGCTCCGACGCCGCCGACCGGCTCGCCCGCGAGGTGAGCGCCGGGAAGATGAACGACGTCGACTGCGTCCGCATCCGGCAGGCGTGGAACCGCACCCGGCAGCGCCCCCGCGAGGTCCTCGCCTTCACCGACCAGGTGCGGCGGCTCGGCGGCGGCGCCTGCCTGCACCCCTCGGGCGACCGCGACCTCGCCCACCGGACGGCCCCGCACGACCTGCTCGGCGGCCAGGTCAGGATCGGCCGCGGCGCCGAGGACGAGCGCAACTCCTTCGCATACCGCGGCTCCGGCATGGCCCTGGAACCCGCGCTGCTCGGCACCGGACTGCTCGTCGTCGGCCCGCCCGGCGCCGACCGCACCCGGCACGTACTGCGCCCGGTCGCCGAATCCCTGTGCCTGCAGGCCCTCACCGGCGGCGCCGCCGTCATCGTGGTCGCGGACGCCGACACCGACCTCGGCCCCGACGAGGCGTACGACGTCGTCATCGCGCCCGGCGACCCCGACAGCCGCTACAGCCTCGACCTGTACGGCGGCGGCACCGACCCCGACCGGGCCGCCCTGCTGCTCGCCGAGGCCCTCGTCGACGGCCCCGAGGCCGAGCAGCGCCGCGCCGCCGCCGCCCTCGGCCAGCTCCTCGGCCCGTACGCCGCCGCCCACGGCCGCTTCCCCACGGTCCCGGTGCTCCGCGAACTGCTGGACGGCGCGCCCGAGGTGTACGAGGAGCTGAGCCGCGCGGTGACCGCGGCCGGCCGCGACGACCTGTTGCGCGAACTCGACGCCCGGCTGCGGCAGTCCGCCAGGCCCGGCGACATCGGCAGCGACCTCGCCAACCGGATCGCCGTCCTGGACCGGCCCGCCTTCGCCGCGTCCTTCGGCGACCCGGCCCCCGGCGGCACCGAACCGCCCCGGCCGTTCTCGATGGAGGCACTGGTCCACCCCGTCCGGGTCCGGGTCGAACTGCCCGAGCGCGGCCACCCCGCGGCCTCCCGCATCCTGGTCAGGCTGCTGGTCGCGCAGTTCACCGCCGCCGTCCGCGACCGGCGCGCCGGAGCCCGCTTCGCCGGCCTGGTCGTCGACGACATCGGGCAGGCCGTCACCGCGGGGACCGTCCGCGCCCTGGCCGCGCTGCCGACCACCCGGGCGGGCATGGCGCTCGGCCTGCGCACCCTGGACGACGTCCCCGAGCCGCTGCGCGGCCCGCTGGTCGCCGCGGCCGGCTGCCGGATGGCGCTGGCCGGGATCTCCGCCTGGGACGGCCGGTTCTTCGCCGAGACCTGGGGCACCACGCGGGTGGAGTCCCGCGAGGTCACCAGCGTCGACCAGTCCGGCACCATGGCCCAGCGCGCCAGCCGCGTCGCCCGCCGCATGATCACCGGCCGGGTCGTCGCCGCCGACGCCGTCACCGTCCGCGAGGTGGAACGCGAACGCTGGTCGGCCTCCGACCTCGCCCACACCGTGCCCGCCGGGCACGCCGTCCTCTCGCTGACCACGACCGGCGGGAACAGCGCGCCGCCGGTCCTGGTCGACCTGCGCGGGTAGGGCGGGCCGGGGAATGTACGGTGCGGCACAATTGAAGACGGCGACCACTACCGGTCGGCCAAAATCCGGCCGGTCACCATCGGGCCGGCTCCCCTCCGGCCCCCTCCCGTACCAGGTCCGCATGCCCCTCACACTCGCCTCGCTCGCCCACCACCCGGCACTCAAGCTCGCCGTCCGCGCCGGCGGCGACCGGCTGGGCGACACCGAGGTGCGCTGGGTCCACACCAGCGAACTGGACGACCCGGGACCGTATCTGGAGGGCGGCGAACTGCTGCTCACCACCGGCATGAAGCTCGCCGTGGACGACCCCGGGCACATGCGCGACTACGTGGCGCGGCTCGCCGCCGCCGGTGTCGTCGGCCTCGGCTTCGGCGTCGGGGTCGGCCACGACGCGGTGCCGCCCACCCTGGTCGCCGCGGCCGAACAGGCCCGGCTGCCGCTGTTCGAAGTGCCGCGCAGGACGCCCTTCATCGCGATCAGCAAGGCCGTCTCCGCGGCCGTCGCCGCCGAGCAGTACAAAGCCGTCACCGCGGGCTTCGAGGCCCAGCGCGAACTGACCCGCGCCGCGCTCGCCCCCGACGGCACCGCGGCCCTGCTGTCCCGGCTCGCTCAGCACCTCGACGGCTGGGCCGCGCTCTACGACTCCTCCGGCGCCGTCCTGGCCGCCGCCCCGGACTGGGCGGGCCGCCGGGCCGCCCGGCTGGCCGGCGAGATCGACCGGCTGCGCGACACCCCCGCCCCGGCCAGCGCCGCCGTCGCGGGCCCGGCGGGCACCGAGGACCGCGTCGAACTCCAGTCGCTGGGCACCGGCCGCCGCCCGCGCGGTTTCCTCGCCGTCGGCACCGAGGAGCGCCTGGAGACCGCCGACCGCTACGTCGTGCACGCCGCCGTCGCCCTGCTGACCCTCTCGCTGGAGCAGTCCCGCAGCCTCCAGGACGCCGAACAGCGGCTCGCCGCCGCCTTGTTGCGGATGCTGCTGGCCGGCGAACCCGAGCACGCCCGCGCGGTCGCCAGCACGCTCTACGGCTCCCTGCTCGACCACCCCGTGCGGGTGCTCATCGCCGAACCCGCCGAGCCGAACTCGGCGCCCGGCGCCGACGCTGTCACCCGGCTCGGCGAACGCGCCGAGGCCGTCGCCGCCCGCTCCGGCGACGCGCTGCTCGCCGTCCGCGAGGGCCCCAGGATCGTGGTGCTCGCCGCCGAGGAGTCCGTGGCCCTGTCCACCGCGGCCGACCTCGCCGAGGCCGAGGACACGCTCGCCGCCGGCCTGTCCGCGCCCGTCGCCCCCGCCGACGTCCCCGAGGCCCACCGGCAGGCCGAACGCGCCCTGGCCGTCGCGCTGCGCCGGGGCCGCAATCTCGTCGAGCACGGCGAGGTCGGGGCCGGCTCCGTCCTCCCGCTGCTCGCCGACGACGCCGTCCGCGCCTTCGCCGAGGGCCTGCTGCGGCCGCTGCGCGACCACGACGCGACCTCCCGCGGTGACCTCGTCGCCTCCCTCCACGCCTGGCTCTCCCACCACGGCCAGTGGGACGCCGCCGCCGCGGACCTCGGTGTCCACCGCCACACCCTGCGCTACCGCATGCGCCGCGTCGAGGAGATCCTGGGCCGCTCCCTGGACGACCCGGACGTCCGCATGGAGCTCTGGCTGGCACTGAAGGCGGGCTGAGCCGTCCTCAGATCCCTGGGGCGCCGCCGGGCCCCGTAGCGTCCGCCGCATCAGTGGACGCGGCCTCCGCCTCGGCGCGGGCCCGGCGGGCGGCCAGGTCCCAGGACAGCTTCACGGTCAGGCCCGCCTCGCTGCCCGCCTCCGCGATGATGCCGAAGAGCTGCCCGGACTTCACGGCGAGCTTGAGGCCGAACTCCACCTCGAAGGAGTCCGGCGACCCGGCGGCGCCGCCCTCCGTCACCGTTTCGGCCGCCCAGCGGCCCACGCTGCGCACGGTGTCCCGCACCTGCCCGAGGCTGAGCGCCACCGCCGAGCCGAGGGCGGCGGCCCTGCGGCCCGCGCCGACCCCGACATCGCCGTACGGATCGTCGCCGCCGTACCCCGTACCGGCCGCGCCGTCCCCGGTCTGCCGGAAGGCGAGGTCCCCGATGACCTCGGCCTCCACCGTCGAACCGTCGCCCAGGTCGATCGTCACGCTCTGTGTCACGGTGTTCCCCTCCCCGTCCGTCAGCAGGATAGAGGCGCCCGCCCGTACGGCGGGCGGCTTTGCCGGGCCCGGGGCCGCGGGACGTTACGGCCATTACGGAGCGCGGCAGCGGGCACGTACTACGTCGTGGACAACGTGCGGCCCGGCCCGGCCCGCCTACGGTGAGAGACGGGGACGGCAGCACATTCGATCTCGGAAAGGGCGGACCCACCGTGACAACCACAGGAGCGGCCACGCACGCGTTCTGGCTGGCGGGCCGGCAGGCCGAGGGCACGGACACCTTCGACGTGACCAGCCCCTGGGACGGCGCGACGGTCGGCCGGGTCGCCGTGCCGACGGACGCCCAGGTCGAGGAGGCGGTCGCGGCGGCGGCAGCGGCGGCCGACGCGTTCTCGGCGACGCCCGCGCACGTACGGGCCGCCGCGCTCGACCATGTGTCGAAGCGGATCGCCGAGCGGTCGGAGGAGATCGCCCGGCTGATCACGGCGGAGAACGGCAAGCCGATGAAGTGGTCGCGAGGCGAGGTCGGCCGCGCCGTGTCCGTCTTCCGCTGGGCCGCCGAGGAAGCCCGCCGCTTCAACAGCGGCGAGGCGCAGCGCCTGGACACCGACGCGGGCGGCGTCGGTCGGCTCGCGCTGACCCGCCGCTTCGGCCGCGGCCCGGTGCTCGGCATCGCGCCGTTCAACTTCCCGCTCAACCTGGTGGCGCACAAGGTCGCCCCGGCGATCGCGGTCGGCACCCCCATCATCCTCAAGCCGGCGCCCGCGACCCCGCTGTCCGCGCTGCTGCTCGGCGAGCTGCTGGCCGAGACCGAGGGGCTGCCAGAGGGCGCCTGGAGCGTGCTGCCGGTCGCCAACGACAAGATGCCCGCGCTGGTGCAGGACCCGCGGCTGCCGGTGATCTCCTTCACCGGTTCCGACACCGTCGGTTACCAGATCATGGACTCGGTGCCGCGCAAGCACATCACGCTGGAGCTGGGCGGCAACGCCGCGGCCGTGGTGCTCGCCGACTGGTCGTCCGAGGCCGACCTCGACTGGGCCGCGACCCGCATCGCCACCTTCTCCAACTACCAGGCCGGCCAGTCCTGCATCTCGGTGCAGCGGGTCATCGCCGACACCGCCGTCTTCGACGCGCTCGCGGAGAAGATCGTCGCCAAGGTGCGGGAGCAGGCCGTCGGCGACCCGGGCGACGACGCCACCGACGTCGGCCCGCTGGTCAGCGAGGCCGCCGCCGAACGGGTCGCGTCCTGGGTGGACGAGGCCGTCGCCAAGGGCGCCAAACTGCTGACCGGCGGCACCCGGGAGGGCACCAGCTACGCGCCGACCGTTCTCGCCGACCTGCCGGCCGACGCGGTCCTGGCCACCGCGGAGGCGTTCGGCCCCGTGCTGTCGCTGCACCGGGTCAACGGCGCCGACGAGGCGTTCGCCGCCGTCAACGACTCCCGCTTCGGGCTCCAGAGCGGTGTGTTCACCCACGACCTCCAGCTCGCCTTCCGCGCCCACCGGGAACTGGAGGTCGGCGGCGTCATCATCGGCGACGCCCCCTCCTACCGCGCCGACCAGATGCCGTACGGCGGCGTCAAGGACTCGGGCACGGGTCGCGAGGGCGTCAAGTACGCGATGGACGACTACACCTACGAGCGGGTCCTCGTCCTGACCGGCCTGGACCTCTGACCCGGCCGTACGCCCCCGGCACCGGAGCCGCCGCGTGGAATCCCCGCGCGGCGGCTCCGTCCGTTCCCGTCAGGGCCCCCCTCACGCTCCCGTCCTGTTCGTGACCTGGTCGAGGGGGCGGATCGGGGGTAGTACGGACAAGTAGCACCGGTTGGTAACCGGCTACCCGGAGGTGACGCAACCGTGTCCGCACCCACCGCACGCAAGGTCTCAGAGCGCGAAGCCCGTCAGGTGGCGGAGGCCGCCAGGGAACAGGACTGGCACAAGCCCAGCTTCGCCAAGGAGCTGTTCCTCGGCAGGTTCCGGCTCGACCTGATCCACCCCCACCCGCAGCCCGCGCCGGAGGCGGTGGACAAGGGCGAGGCGTTCCTCGGCGTCCTCCGCGACTTCCTGGAGACGAAGGTCGACGGCGCCAGGATCGAGCGCGAGTCCCGCATCCCCGACGAGACGATCACCGGCCTGAAGGAGATCGGCGCCTTCGGGATGAAGATCGACACCAAGTACGGCGGCCTCGGTCTCACCCAGGTGTACTACAACAAGGCGCTGGCCCTGGCCGGTACGGCGAGCCCGGCGATCGGCGCGCTGCTGTCGGCCCATCAGTCGATCGGCGTACCGCAGCCGCTGAAGATGTTCGGCACCCAGGAACAGAAGGACACCTTCCTGCCGCGCTGCGCCCGTACCGACATCAGCGCCTTCCTGCTCACCGAGCCCGACGTCGGCTCCGACCCGGCGCGGCTGGCGACCACCGCGGTGCGCGACGGCGACGATTACGTGCTCGACGGCGTCAAGCTGTGGACGACCAACGGCGTCATCGCCGACCTGCTGGTGGTGATGGCCCGGGTACCGAAACCCGACACCGGCGCCGACACCTACGAGGACCACAAGGGCGGCATCACCGCCTTCGTCGTCGAGGCGGACTCGGCGGGCATCACCGTGGAGAACCGCAACGCCTTCATGGGCCTGCGCGGCATCGAGAACGGCGTCACCCGCTTCCACCGGGTGCGCGTCCCGGCCGCCAACCGGATCGGCCCCGAGGGCGCGGGCCTGAAGATCGCGCTGACCACCCTCAACACCGGCCGCCTCTCGCTGCCCGCGGTCTGCGCGGGCGCCGGGAAGTGGTGCCTGAAGATCGCCCGCGAGTGGTCGGCGGCCCGCGAACAGTGGGGCAAACCGATCGCCGAGCACGAGGCGGTCGGTGCGAAGATCGCCTACATTGCCGCCACCACCTTCGCCCTGGAAGCGGTGCTCGACCTGTCGTCGCAGATGGCCGACGAGGACCGCAACGACATCCGGATCGAGGCGGCGCTCGCCAAGCTCTTCGGCTCCGAGGCGGCCTGGCTGATGGCCGACGAGCTGGTGCAGATCCGCGGCGGGCGCGGCTTCGAGACCGCGGACTCGCTCGCCGCCCGCGGCGAACGCGCCGTCCCGGCCGAGCAGGTGCTGCGCGACCTGCGGATCAACCGGATCTTCGAGGGCTCCACCGAGATCATGCACCTGCTGATCGCCCGCGAGGCCGTCGACGCCCATCTGTCCGTGGCCGGCGACCTCATCGACCCCGACACCTCGCTCGGCGACAAGGCGAAGGCCGGCGCGAAGGCGGGCGGCTTCTACGCCCGCTGGCTGCCCAAACTGGTCGCCGGGCCCGGCCAACTGCCCACCTCGTACGCCGAGTTCGGGCCGCTCGCCGGGCATCTGCGGTACATCGAGCGCAGCGCGCGCAAGCTGGCGCGCAGCACCTTCTACGCGATGTCGCGCTGGCAGGGCCGGATGGAGACCAAGCAGAATTTCCTGGCCCGCATCGTCGACATCGGCGCCGAACTCTTCGCCATGAGCGCCGCGTGCGTACGCGCCCAGCACCTGGCCGCGACCGGCGAGCACGGCCAGGAGGCCAGGCGGCTGGCCGACACCTTCTGCCGGCAGTCGCGGATCCGCACCGAGGAACTGTTCGCCCGGCTGTGGACCAACACCGACGGCGCCGACCGCAGGCTCACCCGGGCCGTGCTCGACGGCGACCTCACCTGGCTGGAGGCCGGCATCGTCGACCCCAGCCGCGAGGGCCCGTGGATCGCCGACGCCGAGCCGGGGCCCGCCACCACTGACAACCTGCACCGTCCCGTGCACTGACCTGTACACCCCCGCACCTTCCCGTGCACCGGCCCGTACACAGCCGGCGCACAGCCGAAAGCCCCGACGACCGCACCGACCCGCACACCCGTACGCGCACCGGCCGACGTATCCCGACCGGTGCGCGTACGGGTGCCCCGGCAGGACAGAATGGCCCCATGACGGACGCTCTCGCAGACCCGCACCACCGCCCGCACCTGACCGGCCAGGCCGCGGCCGGCGGCCGGCGGGACATCGTGATCCTCGGCTCCACCGGCTCCGTCGGCACCCAGGCCGTCGACGTGGTGCTCCGCAATCCGGACCGCTTCCGCGTCGTGGCGGTCTCCGCCGCGGGCACCCGCGCGGAACTGCTCGCCGAGCAGGCCCACCAGCTGCGGGTGCGGACGGTCGCGGTCGCGGACGAGTCCGCGGTCGACGCCGTACGGCAGGCGCTGACCCGGCACTTCGGCGCCGGCAACGAGCCGGAGATCCTCGCGGGTCCCGACGCCGCCACGCAGGCGGCGACGCTGGAGTGCGACGCGGTGCTCAACGGCATCACCGGCTCCATCGGACTGCGGCCGACGCTGGCCGCCCTGGAGGCCGACCGGGTACTGATCCTCGCCAACAAGGAGTCGCTGATCGTCGGCGGCCCGCTGGTGAAGGCGATCGCCAAGCCCGGCCAGATCGTGCCCGTCGACTCCGAGCACTCCGCGCTCTTCCAGGCCATGCTCGGCGGCAGCCGGGCCGAGGTCCGCAAGCTGATCGTCACCGCCTCCGGCGGCCCCTTCCGCGGCCGCAGCCGCGCGGAGCTGGCCGACGTCAAGCCCGCGGACGCGCTCGCCCACCCCACCTGGGACATGGGCCCGGTGATCACCATCAACTCCGCGACCCTGGTCAACAAGGGCCTTGAGGTCATCGAGGCCCACCTGCTCTACGACATCCCGTTCGAGCGGATCGAGGTCGTCGTCCACCCGCAGTCCTACATTCACTCGATGGTGGAATTCGTCGACGGCTCCACGCTCGCCCAGGCCAGCCCGCCCGACATGCGGATGCCGATCGCGCTGGGCCTGGGCTGGCCTGACCGGGTGCCGGACGCCGCACCCGCGTTCGACTGGTCGAAGGCGTCGACCTGGGAATTCTTCCCGCTGGACGACGACGCGTTCCCGTCCGTCGCTTTGGCCCGACATGTGGGTAGCCTCGGAGGCACCGCACCCGCGGTGTTCAACGCCGCCAACGAGGAGTGCGTCGACGCCTTCCTCGCCGGCCGGCTGCCGTTCACCGGGATCGTGGACACCATCGCCAAGGTCGTGGAGGAACACGGCGTGCCGCGCTCGGGAACTCGGCTGACCGTCGAGGACGTCCTCGAAGCGGAGGCATGGGCCCGCGCCCGTGCCAGGGAACTCGCGAACGGCACCACCGCGGACGTGCAGACGGACGCGTCGACATCGGAGGCAGCAGGCGTATGACCGCACTCATGACGGTCCTCGGCATAGTGGTCTTCGCCGTGGGCCTGATGGTCTCCATCGCCTGGCACGAGCTGGGTCACCTCTCCACGGCCAAGCTCTTCAAGATCCGCGTGCCCCAGTACATGGTCGGCTTCGGCCCCACGATCTGGTCCCGGCACAAGGGGGAGACCGAGTACGGCTTCAAGGCCGTACCGCTCGGCGGCTACATCCGGATGATCGGCATGTTCCCGCCGGGCGAGGACGGCAGGGTCACCGCCCGCTCCACCTCGCCGTGGCGCGGCATGATCGAGGACGCCCGCTCGGCGGCGTACGAAGAGCTGCAGCCGGGCGACGAGACGCGGATGTTCTACACGCGCAAGCCGTGGAAGCGCGTCATCGTGATGTTCGCCGGACCCTTCATGAATCTGATCCTGGCGGTCGCGCTGTTCCTCGGCGTCTTCATGGGCTTCGGCATCAGCACCCGCACCACCGTGGTCAGCCAGGTCAGCGACTGCGTGATCTCCCAGGCCGACACCACCAAGCGCGACGCGGACAACCCGTGCCGGCCCTCCGACCCGGTCGCGCCCGCCAAGACCGCGGGCCTGAAGGCCGGCGACAAGATCGTGGAGTTCAACGGCAGGCCGGTGCACGACTGGAACGCGCTGTCCAAGGACATCCGCGACGGCATCGGCAAGGCGGAGATCGTCGTGGAGCGCGACGGGCAGCGGGTCACCCTCTACCCGACGATCACCACCAACACCGTCGCCAAGACCGACGGCGACGGCAATTACGTGGACGGCACCGTCAAGGCGGGCTTCCTCGGCTTCAGCCCCGCCAGCCACATCCAGCCGCTGGGCTTCACCGACTCCATCGACCACATGGGAGACATGGCCCGGCAAGGCGTCGACTCCCTGATCAGCCTGCCCAAGCGGATCCCCGACCTGTGGAACGCGGCCTTCAACGGGGCGGAGCGCAAAGCGGACTCCCCGATGGGCGTGGTCGGCGCCGCCCGCGTCGGCGGCGAGGTCGCCGCGCTCCACGAACCCGCCGTCAACCGCATCATGACCTTCGTGATGCTCATCGCGGGCTTCAACCTCTCGCTGTTCCTGTTCAACATGCTCCCGCTGCTGCCGTTGGACGGCGGCCACATCGCGGGCGCGCTGTGGGAATCGGTGCGCAGGCACGCCGCGAAGGTCTTCCGCAAACCCGACCCCGGGCCGTTCGACGTCGCCAAGCTGATGCCGATCGCCTATGTCGTGGCCGGAATCTTTGTGTCCTTCACCCTGCTGGTACTGATCGCCGACGTGGTCAACCCCGTCAAACTGAGTTCGTAATGGGATGAGGCGCGCGCAGGCCGCGGGCGGGGTGCCGTAACCTCGGATACCGGAGCCCGCCCACGCCGGGACCTCGATCCACACCTTGGGGATGCCACGCAATGACCGCGATTTCGCTCGGGATGCCAGATGTTCCGATCAAGCTCGCCGAACGCCGCAAGAGCCGTCAGATCCAGGTCGGAACGGTTCCCGTGGGCGGAGACGCGCCCGTATCCGTCCAGTCGATGACCACCACCCGCACCTCCGATGTCGGCGCCACGCTCCAGCAGATCGCCGAGCTGACCGCGTCCGGCTGCCAGATCGTCCGCGTCGCGTGCCCCACCCAGGACGACGCCGACGCGCTCGCGACGATCGCCAAGAAGTCGCAGATTCCGGTGATCGCGGACATTCATTTCCAGCCGAAATATGTCTTCGCCGCGATCGACGCCGGCTGCGCGGCCGTCCGCGTCAACCCCGGCAACATCAAGCAGTTCGACGACAAGGTCAAGGAGATCGCCCGGGCGGCCTCCGACGCCGGGGTGCCGATCCGGATCGGCGTCAACGCCGGTTCGCTGGACGCGCGGCTGCTGAAGAAGTACGGCAAGGCCACCCCCGAGGCGCTGGTCGAGTCCGCGCTGTGGGAGGCGTCGCTCTTCGAGGAGCACGGCTTCCGCGACATCAAGATCTCGGTCAAGCACAACGACCCGGTCGTCATGGTCAACGCCTACCGGCAGCTCGCCGCCGCCTGTGACTACCCGCTGCACCTCGGCGTCACCGAGGCGGGCCCCGCCTTCCAGGGCACCATCAAGTCCGCCGTCGCCTTCGGCGCGCTGCTCTCCGAGGGCATCGGCGACACCATCCGGGTGTCGCTGTCCGCGCCCCCGGCCGAAGAGGTCAAGGTCGGCATCCAGATCCTGGAGTCGCTCAACCTGCGCCAGCGCCGCCTGGAGATCGTCTCCTGCCCGTCCTGCGGCCGCGCCCAGGTCGACGTCTACAAGCTCGCCGACCAGGTGTCCGCCGGTCTCGACGGCATGGAGGTGCCGCTGCGCGTCGCCGTCATGGGCTGCGTCGTCAACGGCCCCGGCGAGGCCCGCGAGGCCGACCTCGGTGTCGCCTCCGGCAACGGCAAGGGCCAGATCTTCGTCAAGGGCGAGGTCATCAAGACCGTGCCCGAGTCCAAGATCGTCGAGACGCTGATCGAGGAGGCGATGAAGATCGCCGAGCAGATGGAGGCCGACGGCGCCATGTCGGGGGAGCCGCAGGTGAGCGTCTCCTGACCGCCGAGCAGCCCCGGTGCCCCGCGTCCCCCGCCCCCGGCGGGCCGGACGCGGGGCGCGGCACGTCCGCGCGCGGTAAAGTGCGCAGATCACCCCATGTCCGCGATGTGGAGGCGCCCACGTGTTGACCACATCGACCGCCAAGGTCCTCGAACCCGGTGATCTCGACGCCGCCCTCGCGGTGCTCAACCGCGACCCGGTGGCCAACGCCTTCGTCGCCTCCCGGGTCAATGTCGCCGGGCTCGACCCGTGGCGGCTCGGCGGCGAGATGTGGGGCTGGTACAGCGGCGGACGGCTCACCTCGCTCTGCTACGCGGGCGCCAATCTCGTCCCGCTGTGCGCCACCCCCGACGCGGTCCGCGCCTTCGCCGACCGGGCCCGCAGGGCGGGCCGCCGCTGCTCCTCGATCGTCGGGCCCGCCGAGGCCACCGCCGACCTGTGGTCACAGCTGGAACCCCACTGGGGACCGGCCCGCGAGGTCCGCGCCCACCAGCCGCTGATGACCACGCGCGCGCTGCCCGCCGACATCACCCCCGACCCGCTGGTGCGCCGGGTCCGGCGCGACGAGATGGACGTGATCATGCCCGCGTGCGTGGCCATGTTCACCGAGGAGGTCGGGGTCTCGCCGCTGGCCGGCGACGGCGGCCTGCTCTACCAGGCCCGGGTCGCCGAACTGGTCTCCACCGGCCGGGCGTTCGCCCGGATCGAGGACGGCCGGGTGGTCTTCAAGGCCGAGATCGGCGCCGTCACCCGGCACACCTGCCAGATCCAGGGCGTCTGGGTCGACCCCGAATTCCGCGGCCAGGGACTGTCGGAGACGGGCATGGCCGCCGTGCTGCACTTCGCGCTGCGCGATGTCGCCCCGGTCGCCAGCCTCTACGTCAACGACTTCAACGCCCCGGCCCGCGCCGCCTACCAGCGGGTCGGCTTCAGCGAGGTCGGCGCCTTCATGAGCGTGCTGTTCTGAGGCGTGCGGTTCTGAGCTTCCTCGGCGGACCCTTGGGCCGGTTCGCCGCCGCCCCGTTCTCCGCCCCGTTTTCCGGCCGCCGCGCGGCGGGTGACCGGAGGCGCGGTCGTCCCCGGCCGGAGCTGCCGGTAGTGTCCCGGCCCATGGAGAACGTGGTGGTCGGCCCCGTCGACCTCGGCGCGCGCGTCGACGAGGCCCTCGCCGTACAGGCACTCGCCTTCGGGCTCGGTCCGGACGAGGTCGCGATCCGGCGGCAGATCGTGCTCCGGCACCTCGGCCACCCCGGCGCGCGGGCGCTCGGCGCCCTCACCGACGACGGCCGGCTGGTCGGCTTCGTCTACGGGATGCCCAACGACCGCGCCCACTGGTGGTCCAGCGTCGTGCAGCCGTATCTGCGCCGGGAGGGCAACGACGAATGGCTCGACGACGCCTTCGTCATCACCGAACTGCACGTGCTGCCCGACTTCCAGGGCCACCGGATCGGGCGGCGGCTGATCACCGACATCACCGACACCGCGACCGAGCCGCGCAGCATCCTGTCCGCGATCGACGGCGACAGCCCGGCCCGCCGGCTCTACCGGGCGCTCGGCTACCGGGACCTGGCCCGCCCGGTGCACTTCCCGAGCGCCGCCCGGCCGTACGCGGTGATGGGCGCGCCGCTGCCGCTGCTGCGCTGAGACAGCCGGGCGAGCGGGTTCGGGTTCGCCAAAGGGGGCGGAAAACGGTTTTCCGGGCGCCCCGCGCGCTCGCTATCCTCGCCGGACCTTCCCCTCCAGAGCACGGAGAACGCCATGGTCCTGCGCATGTCCCGGCTGATGCTCAAGACGCTGCGCGACGCCCCGGCCGACGCGGAGACCACCAGCCACAAGCTGCTGGTCCGCGCCGGATACGTGCGCCGCTCGTCCGCCGGGATGTGGACGTGGCTGCCGCTGGGCAAGCGGGTGCTGGACAACGTGGCCCGGATCGTGCGCGAGGAGATGGAGGCGATCGGCGGACAGGAGGTGCTGCTGCCCGCCCTGCTGCCCCGCGAGCACTACGAGACCACCGGCCGCGCCGACGAGTACGGCGATCTGCTCTTCCGGCTCACGGACCGCAAGGGCACCGACTACGTGCTCGGCCCCACCCATGAGGAGATCTTCACCCAGCTGGTGAAGGACCAGGTCACCTCCTACAAGGACCTGCCCCTGACCCTCTTCCAGATCCAGACCAAGTACCGCGACGAGGCCAGGCCCAGGTCCGGAGTGCTGCGCGGACGCGAGTTCCAGATGAAGGACGCCTACTCCTTCGACACCGACGAGGAAGGGCTCGCCGCCTCCTACCGGGCGCACCGGCAGGCGTACATCCGGATCTTCGAACGCCTCGGCTTCGACTTCCGCGTCGTGTCGGCCGTCTCCGGCGCCATGGGCGGCTCCGCCTCCGAGGAATTCCTCGCGCCCGCCGCCGCGGGCGAGGACACCTTCGCCGACTGCCCCGGCTGCGACTACGCCGCCAATACGGAGGCGGTCACATATACGGCGCGGGCCGCGGCGGATACGGGTGCGGATGCCGCCGAGCACGGGCCCGTCGAGGAGATGGACACCCCCGGCACCGCGACCGTCGCGCAACTCGCCGCCCGCTACGGTGTGCCCGCCTCCGCGACGCTGAAGAACCTGCTGGTCAAGGTCGACGGCGAGATCACCGCCGTCGGCGTGCCCGGCGACCGCGAGGTGGACCTCGGCAAGCTCGCGGACCACCTCGCGCCCGCCGCCGTGGACATCGTCACCGCCGAGGACTTCGCGGAGCGGCCCGACCTCGTCCGCGGCTACATCGGCCCCCAGGGCCTCGGCATCCGCTACCTCGCCGATCCCCGGGTCGCACCCGGCACCGCGTGGATCACCGGCGCCAACAAGGAAGGCCGGCACGCGGCCGGTGTCGTGTGCGGGCGGGACTTCACCGTCGACCGCTACCTCGACGTCGTCACCGTCGAGGCCGGTGACCCCTGCCCCCGCTGCGGCACAGGACTGCGGCTCGACCGGGCCATCGAGATCGGCCACATCTTCCAACTCGGCCGCAAGTACGCCGACGCCTTCCAGTTGGACGTCCTCGGCCGGGACGGCAAGCCCGTCCGGGTCACCATGGGCTCCTACGGGATCGGCGTCTCCCGCGCGGTGGCGGCGCTCGCCGAGCAGACCGCCGACGCCAAGGGACTGCGCTGGCCCCGCGAGGTCGCCCCCGCCGACGTGCACGTCGTGGCGGCGGGCAAGGCCGTACCGACCGCACTGGCCGAGGACGCCGCCGCCCGCCTGCACGCGGCGGGCCTGCGGGTCCTGCTCGACGACCGCCCCGGACTCTCCCCGGGCGTCAAGCTCACCGACGCCGACCTCATCGGCGTGCCCACCCTCCTGACGGCGGGCCGCCGCGCCGCCGAGGGCCTGCTGGAGCTCACCGACCGCGCCACCGGCGACCGCGCCGACGTCACCCTCGACGAGGCCGTCACCCGCCTGACCTCCACCGGCACCGCCGCCCGCAGCTGACCGGGCCCCGGCCGGTCACGGCCGGGCCGTCACAGCCAGGAGGCGAATTCCAGCAGCAGCTCGCCGTCCTCCTGGTCGCCGACCGAGAGCGACCAGACACCGGCCTCGACGGAGCGGAAGAGGGTCCAGCCGCGCAGCCGGTCGGGGTCGACCTCCAGGGACGAGGCGAGCTTGGCCAGCCGGCGCCGCGCGGCGGCCCGTGATCCGGGCTGGGCGGCGAGCGTGGAGAGCCGGTCCCGTACCAGCCACGCGAGGTCGTACGCCCGCTCGCCGACCAGCGGCTTGGGGTCGATGGCGAGCCACGGGGTCCGCTCACCGGCCAGCACATTGCCGTGGTGGTAGTCCCCGTGCAGCAGTACGTCCTCCGCCGGCCCCGCCACGAGGTCGCCGTAGACCTCCAGCGCCTCGTCGATGAGCGGGCGGACCTCCGCCGCGAAGTCCCGCTCCCGCCGCTCGCGCAGCGAGGGGACGAGCGCCCCGGTGTAGTCGGCGACCGAGGTGAAGGGGTGCCCCTCGCCCGGCGGAACCCACAGCCGCCGCAGCAGGTCCGCCGCCTCCAGCATCGCCTTCGGCTCGGCCAGCGACCGCAGGGACACATCCGCCTGGAGCCGTTCCAGGAGCAGCGCCCCCTCGGCGGGGTCGGCGTCGAGCAGCCGTACGGCCCCGCGTCCGTCCCAGTGCGCGAGCGCCGCGTGCTCGTGCTCGGTCTCCCGGTTCACCATGCCGATCTTGAGCACGGCAGGTGTGCCGTCCGCCGTGCGGACCAGCACGATCATGCTGATCTGGCCGCCCGCCGCGAAGACCCGCTCAGGGGTCAGCCCCCACCGCTCCAGATGGCGCCCGACCCGGTCCGGGAGTTCCGCCAGCCACACCCGGCCCGCCTCGCCCTCCCAGGCCCCGACGGTGCGGACCAGCCGCTCCGGCGGATCGAGTCGTACGGCTCCTGGCCCCCCGTGGTGTGCTGCTGAAGCCATCCGTGTGCGTTCCCTCCGTGAAGTGTGCGGGAGCCGGTGATCAGCTCCGTTCCGCCAACCCCGGGAAGGCTACGCTGCCGCCGCGCCAGCGCACGGCACGCACCGCCGCCTCGCGCAGCGCGCTCGCCGCGTCGCGCCGGATGTCGCCGATCGCGGCGCGCACCAGATCGCCGTACACACCCGCGACGTGGTCCTCCAGATAGGCGGCGAGCCGCAGCGCCGCGGCGGCGTCCGGCACGGCGAAGGGCAGCTCGTACCCGGCGGCGGCGGTCACCGGGGTGCCGCCGAGGTCCACGACCGTACGGCCGAGGACGTCGCGCCGGGCGCGGTGCGCGTCGTACGCCTGCCGGGCCTCGGCCTCGCGGCTTTCGGCGACCCGGCCGCCGACGACGCTGTAGCCGTAGACCGCCGCGTACTCGGCGGCGAGCGCCGCCCGCACGGCGTCGAGCACCGCGTTGCCGGTACCGGCCGTGCCCTTCGTACGGGCCGTGCCTTTCGTACCGCCCGTGGTCATCGGGCCGCCCCCTCGGCGCTCTGCGGGGTCGCGCTGCCCGGGCCGTTCGCGTCGTCCGTACCGGCCGTGGTCATCTGGCCGCCCCCTTCGTGGTCAGCAGTGCCGCGTGGCCGGCGCCGGCCGCCGCGACCGAGGCGAGGAGCCGGGCCAGTTCGCCCGGCACGGTCAGCAGCGCCGCGGCCCTGCGGTCGGCGAGCCGCCGCTCCTCGCGGGCCAGGGCGCTCAGCGCGGCGGCCGGGGACGACGGCGGTGTGTACGGAGCGGTGGTGGCCGGGGCCGTCGCGGACGCCTTCGGCGTTCCGGTGCTCGGTGACGCGGCTGACGACATGGTCGGTGACGCGGTCGGTACGGGCGCCGCCCTGCCGCCGAACGCCCCTACGTGCTGGGCCACTTCGGCCCGCAGCGGGGCCAGCCGGGCGGCCAGCGCCGGATGCGCGGCGGCCACCGCGTCGTACCGTACGAGCAGCGCCGCGCTGTCCGCCGCCGCCTGCCGCCGTGCCGTCTCACCGGGGCGCGGCGGCGCGGACGCGTGCCCGGCGCCGTCGCTGCCTGAGCCGTCACCGCCCCCGGAACAGCCGGCGCCGGCGGCCATCGTCGACACGGTCGACACCGCCACCACCGCCACCACACTCCGCCTGCTCAGCCGCGGCACGTCCGGGATCATTGGGCGAGTGTAGAGGGGCGCCGCGCACCCCTCGGCGCCGCCTCCCGGCGACCGACGATGGCGCGGCGACGTGTGGAAACTCGGGTAATCTCTCCTTTACACGCGATCTTCCATCACAACAGCACACGCGGCCGAGGAGTCACCCGGATGAGCACCACCCAGAGCGAGAGGCTGCGCGGGCTGCTGGAACCGCTCGTCGGCCGGACGGGACTGGATCTGGAGGAGGTCACGGTGACGGCCGCGGGCAAGCGGCGGCAGTTGCTGGTCGTGGTGGACTCCGACGAGGGCGTGCAGCTCGACGCGGTCGCGGAGCTGAGCCGGGAGATCTCGCAGGCGCTGGACGCCGCGGACGCGATGGGCGAGTCGGAGTACGTCCTGGAGGTCACCTCCCCGGGCACCGACCGGCCGCTGACCGAACCCCGGCACTTCCGCCGCAACACCGGCCGCCTGGTCAAGCTCCGGCTCAAGGAGCGCGGCGAGCTGACCGCCCGGATCATGACGGTGGACGACACGGGCCTCGACCTGGAGGTCCCCGGCGTCAAGGGCCGCAAGCCCAAGCCGGCCCGCGCCGACTTCGCGGAGATCGAGAAGGCCCGCGTGGAGGTCGAGTTCAACCGCAAGAACGCGGCCGGGGACGACGTACCGGACGACGACATCGCCGATGACGACATCGGCGGCGACGTGGAGATCGACGAGAACGACGACGAGAACGACGAGGAGGCGTAGCCGTGGACATCGACATGAAGGCCCTGCGGGGCCTGGTGCAGGAGAGGCAGATCTCGTTCGACCTGCTGGTCGAGGCGATCGAGTCGGCGCTCCTCATCGCGTACCACCGCGAGCCCGGCAGCCTGCGCAGGGCCCGGGTGGAGCTGGACCGCACCAGCGGACACGTGACGGTGTGGGCCAAGGAGGACCAGGAGGAGGCCGGGGGCGAGGGCGCGGAGCCGCGCGAGTTCGACGACACCCCCAGCGGCTTCGGCCGGATCGCCGCGTCGACCGCCAAGCAGGTGATCCTGCAGCGGCTGCGCGACGCCGAGGACGACGTCACCTTCGGGGAGTACGCCGGCCGCGAGGGCGACATCGTCGCGGGCCTGGTGCAGCAGGGCAAGGACCCCAAGAACGTCCTGGTCGACATCGGCAAGCTGGAAGCGATCCTGCCGGTGCAGGAACAGGTGCCGGGCGAGGACTACAAGCACGGCACCCGGCTGCGCGCGTACGTCGTCCGCGTCGCCAAGGGGGTGCGCGGCCCGTCCGTCACCCTGTCGCGGACCCACCCCAGCCTGGTGAAGAAGCTCTTCGCGCTGGAGGTCCCGGAGATCGCGGACGGCTCGGTGCTGATCGAGGCCATCGCCCGCGAGGCCGGCCACCGCACCAAGATCGCGGTCCGCTCCACCCGCTCCGGGCTGAACGCCAAAGGCGCCTGCATCGGCCCGATGGGCGCCCGGGTGCGCGCGGTGATGGCCGAGCTGAACGGCGAGAAGATCGACATCGTCGACTGGTCGGACGACCCTGCCGAGATGGTGGCGAACGCGCTGTCCCCGGCCCGGGTCTCCAAGGTCGAGGTGGTGGACGCCGCCGCCCGGTCCGCCCGGGTGACCGTGCCCGACTACCAGCTGTCGCTGGCGATCGGCAAGGAAGGGCAGAACGCCCGGCTCGCCGCCCGGCTCACCGGATGGCGGATCGACATCCGCCCGGACACCGAGCAGCAGCCGCCGCAGGACTGATCACGAACCCGGTCCGGAGCCGGCCGGCGGCCCGTCCCCGGCCGATCCGGAGCCGGGTGCATACGTCCCGTTACCGGCGGGCATGAAACGAACAACCGTGCGTCGGCGCACTCGAAGGGGTGACGTCGGCGCGGGGAGGTAGACTGAAGAGTGTCTGGTCGGACGCGCACCCCAGCATGCCCGGAGCGAAGCTGCATCGGCTGCCGGGAGCGTACGGCCAAGAGCGAGCTGCTGCGTGTGGTGGTGGACGGTGACACCTGTGTTCCCGATCATCGCGGTACGCTGCCCGGTCGGGGAGCTTATCTGCACCCCGCCCTTGCCTGCCTAGACCTGGCGGTCCGCCGCCGGGCGTTCAACCGGGCCTTCAAAGGACCGGTCACGCCCGACACCGCGGAACTGCGCCGGTTCGTCGAGCGGGCAGCCCCGTAAGTAAGAGAAATGAAGTACGGCACGGGACACCGTGCGGTCAGGTACCTCGCGAGATGGAAGTAGGTCGAGATTGCGATGAGCACTCGATGAGTACGCGATGAGTACGCCCATGAAGTAGCGACGGTCCGGCGGACGATCACCCCGGACCTAAAAGGAGCGAAGTGGCTAAGGTCCGGGTATACGAACTCGCCAAGGAGATGGGAGTCGAGAGCAAGGTCGTCATGGCCAAGCTCCAAGAACTCGGCGAATTCGTCCGTTCGGCGTCCTCGACGATCGAGGCGCCGGTAGTCCGTAAGTTGACCGACGCTTTCCAGGGGCCCGGTGGCAACACCAAGTCCGCTGCGAAGCCCGCGGCGCCGCGCAAGAGCGCGCCCGCCAAGCCGGCCGCGCCCACCCCGGGCGCGCCGGCCCGTCCTGCTGCCCCGGCGCCGAAGCCGGCCGCCGCGGGCGGTCCCGTGACCCCGGCCGCGCCCGCGGCCCCGGCCACCCCCAGCGCCGGTGCGCCGGCCGCGCCCGGCCAGAGCGCCCCGCGCCCCGGCCCCAAGCCGGCCCCGGCCCCGGCCGCCCCGAAGCCCGCTCCGGCGGCTCCGGTGCCCGCGGCCGAGTTCCAGGCCCCGCCGGCCGCTCCGGCGGCCCCGTCCGCCCCGCGCGGCGGTGCCACCCCCGGCCCGCGTCCGAGCGCCCGCCCGGCGCCCGGCCAGAGCGGTCCCGGCCAGCGTGACGGCGGCGCGCGCCCCGCGCGTCCGGCCGGCTCCGGCCAGGGCGCCCCGCGCCCCGGCGGCGCCCGCCCGGCGGGTCCGCGCCCCGGCAACAACCCGTTCACGTCCGGCGGTTCCACCGGTATGCAGCGCCCCGGCGGCGCCCCGCGTCCCGGCGGCGAGCGCCGTGACGAGCGTCCGCCGCGTCCCGGCGGCCAGGGCGCCCCGGGCAGCATGCCGCGTCCCGGTGGCGCGCCGCGTCCCGGCGGTGCGCCCGGCGGTGCCGGCGGACAGCGTCCGTCGCCCGGCGGCATGCCCCGCCCGCAGTCCTCGGGCCCGCGCCCGAACCCCGGCATGATGCCGCAGCGGCCCGCGCCCTCCCCGGGCGGCCGTCCCGGTCCCGGCGGTCGCGGTGGCGGCCCCGGCGGCCGTCCCGGCGGTCCCGGTGCCCGTCCCGGCGGTGGCGGCGGCTTCGCCGGCCGTCCGGCCGGTCCCGGTGGCGGCGGCCGTCCCGGCGGCGGTGGCGGCTTCGGCGGCCCGCGTCCCGGTGGCGGTGCTCCCGGCGGTGGCGGCGGCTTCGGTCCTCGTCCCGGCGGCTTCGGCGGACGTCCCGGCGGCCCGGGCGGCCGTGGTGGAACGCAGGGCGCGTTCGGCCGTGGCCCCGGTGGCCGTCCGGCGCGCGGTCGCAAGAGCAAGCGCCAGCGGCGCCAGGAGTACGAGGCCATGCAGGCCCCGTCCGTGGGCGGCGTGCTGCTGCCCCGCGGCAACGGCCAGACCGTGCGGCTGTCGCGCGGTGCCTCGCTCACCGACTTCGCCGAGAAGATCAACGCCAACCCGGCGTCGCTCGTCCAGGTGATGCTCAACCTCGGTGAGATGGTCACGGCGACCCAGTCGGTGTCCGACTCCACCCTGGAGCTGCTCGCCGGCGAGATGAACTACGTGCTGGAGATCGTCAGCCCGGAGGAGGAGGACCGCGAGCTGCTCGAGTCGTTCTCCATCGAATTCGGTGAGGACGAGGGCGGCGAGGAGATGCTCGTCTCCCGTCCGCCGGTCGTGACCGTCATGGGTCACGTCGACCACGGAAAGACCCGCCTCCTCGACGCGATCCGCAAGACCAACGTGGTCGCGGGCGAGGCCGGCGGCATCACCCAGCACATCGGTGCCTACCAGGTCGCCACCGAGGTCAACGGCGAAGAGCGCGCGATCACCTTCATCGACACCCCGGGTCACGAGGCGTTCACCGCCATGCGTGCCCGCGGCGCCAAGTCCACCGACATCGCGATCCTGGTGGTCGCGGCCAACGACGGTGTGATGCCGCAGACGATCGAGGCGCTCAACCACGCCAAGGCGGCCGACGTGCCGATCGTGGTCGCGGTCAACAAGATCGACGTCGAGGGCGCCGACCCGACCAAGGTGCGCGGACAGCTCACCGAGTTCGGTCTGGTGGCCGAGGAGTACGGCGGCGACACGATGTTCGTCGACATCTCCGCCAAGCAGGGTCTGAACATCGACTCCCTGCTGGAGGCCGTGGTCCTGACCGCGGACGCCTCGCTCGACCTGCGGGCCAACCCGGAGCAGGACGCGCAGGGCATCGCGATCGAGGCGCACCTCGACCGCGGCCGCGGCGCCGTGGCGACCGTCCTGGTCCAGCGCGGCACGCTGCGGGTCGGCGACACGATGGTGGTCGGCGACGCGTACGGCCGTGTCCGGGCCATGCTCGACGACAAGGGCGAGAACGTGGAGGAGGCGACCCCGTCGACTCCTGTCCTCGTGCTCGGTCTGACCAACGTGCCCGGCGCCGGCGACAACTTCCTGGTCGTCGACGAGGACCGCACCGCCCGGCAGATCGCCGAGAAGCGGGCCGCGCGCGAGCGCAACGTCCGCTTCGCCCGCAAGGGCGTCCGGTTCTCCCTGGAGAATCTGGACGAGGCGCTCAAGGCCGGTCTGGTCCAGGAACTCAACCTCATCATCAAGGGCGACGCGTCCGGTTCGGTGGAGGCCCTCGAGTCCTCGCTGCTTCAGCTCGACGTCGGCGAAGAGGTCGAGATCCGGGTGCTGCACCGCGGTGTCGGTGCGGTCACCGAGTCGGACATCGACCTGGCGACGGGCTCCGACGCCATCGTCATCGGCTTCAACGTCCGCGCGGCCGGCCGTGCCGCGCAGATGGCCGAGCGCGAGGGCGTCGACGTCCGGTACTACTCGGTGATCTACCAGGCCATCGAGGAGATCGAGGCGGCCCTGAAGGGCATGCTCAAGCCGGAGTACGAGGAGGTCGAGCTGGGCACCGCGGAGATCCGCGAGGTCTTCCGCTCCTCCAAGCTCGGCAACATCGCCGGTGTGCTGGTCCGCTCCGGCGAGGTCAAGCGCAACACCAAGGCCCGGCTGCTCCGCGACGGCAAGGTCATCGCGGAGAACCTCAACATCGACGGCCTGCGCCGCTTCAAGGACGACGTCACCGAGATTCGTGAGGGTTACGAGGGCGGTATCAACCTCGGCAACTACAACGACATCAAGATCGACGACGTCATCGCGACGTACGAGATGCGCGAGAAGCCGCGCGGCTGACGCCGTGACCCGGCCGTGCGGTGTCCGCCGCACGGCCGGGTGAGGGCAGGACCCGGACATCGCGGCCGGGACCGGCCGGCGGGGAAATCCCGTCGATCGGCCCCGGCCGTCGCCTGTACCGTCGTACCCATGTATGCAGGCACATTGTGCTTCGACCTGCTCCTGGGTGACGTACGGTCCCTGAAGGAGAAGAGGTCCGTCGTCCGTCCGATCGTCGCCGAGCTGCACCGCAAGTTCGCGGTGAGCGTGGCGGAGACCGGTGACCAGGACCTCTATCGCAGGGCCGAGATAGGAATCGCGGTGGTGTCGGGGGACCTCGGACACCTCAAGGACGTACTCGACCGGTGCGAACGCTGGATGACCGCCCGTCCCGAAGTGGAACTGCTGTCGGCACGGCAGCGCGTCCACGGCGACGACGAGTGAGCACAATGCCCAAGGACACAGAGAGAAGAAGACGATGACCGACACCGCGCGGGCGCGAAAGCTGGCCGACCGCATCCGGGTCGTGGTCGCGGAGACCCTTCAGCGGCGCATCAAGGACCCGCGGCTGGGCTATGTGACGATCACCGACACCCGTGTCACCGGCGACCTGCGGGAGGCGACCGTCTTCTACACGGTCTACGGGGACGACGAGGAGCGCGCCGCCTCCGCCGCCGCCCTGGAGAGCGCCAAGGGAGTGCTGCGCTCCGAGGTCGGACGGCAGACCGGGGTGCGCTTCACCCCGACGCTGGCCTTCGTGGCGGACGCCCTGCCGGACAACGCCAAGACCATCGACGACCTGCTCGCCAAGGCCCGCGCGGCCGACGAGGAGGTCCGCAAGACCGCCACCGACGCGCAGTACGCGGGCGAGGCGGACCCGTACCGCAAGCCGTCCGACGACGACGCTGACGATGATGACGACGCTGACGTCGACATCGCCGACGCGTCCGACGGCGCCTCGGACGACACCTCCGGCGGCACCTCCGACACCGAGGGCGGGCCCGCGAGCGCATGACGCGTACAACCGCACCCTCCGGGCTCGTCGTCGTCGACAAGCCCGGGGGGCTCACCTCGCACGGTGTGGTGTCGCGGATGCGACGGCTGGCCGGGACTCGGCGTGTCGGCCACGCCGGCACCCTGGACCCGATGGCGACCGGTGTGCTGATCATCGGCGTCGAGAAGGCCACCCGGCTGCTCGGCCACCTCGCGCTCACCGAGAAGGAGTACGTCGCCACCGTCCGGCTCGGGCAGAGCACGGTGACCGACGACGCGGAGGGCGAGGTCACCTCCTCCGCCGACGCCTCGGGCGTCACGCGGGACCGGATCGACGCCGGGATCGCCGCGCTGACCGGCCCGATCCAGCAGGTCCCGTCCAAGGTCAGCGCCATCAAGGTCAACGGGGTGCGGTCGTACACCCGGGTCAGGGAGGGCGAGGAGTTCGAACTTGCCGCCCGGCCGGTGACCGTGTCCTCCTTCACCGTCCAGGACGTACGCCCGGCGCCCGCGGACGCGCCCGGCGCCGTCGACCTCGACGTCACGGTGGTCTGCTCCTCCGGCACCTACATCCGCGCCCTCGCCCGCGACCTGGGCGCCGGGCTCGGCGTCGGCGGCCATCTGACCGCGCTGCGCCGCACCCGCGTCGGCCCGTACGGGCTGGACGGCGCGCGCACCCTGGAGCAGTTGGAGGAGTCCTTCGCCGTCCTGCCGATCGAGAACGCCGCCGCGGCCGCCTTCCCGCGCTGGGACGTGGACGCGGAGCAGGCGCGTCTGCTGGCCAACGGCGTACGGATCAAGGCGCCCGCCCTCGCGGCCGGGCCGACGGCCGTGTTCGGTCCCGACGGGCGCTTTCTGGCGCTGGTGGAGGAGAAGGACGGCCAGGTGAAGATCGTGGCGGTCTTCCCGGAGTAGCCGTCCCCCCTTTTTCCCCCTCGCACCGTGGGACGGGGCCGTCTGTCCCCTGAGCGGCCCCGCTCCACGATCCCCCTCGGTCCCCCCACCACTCCCTATCCATCCGGCACCCGGAAATCACCCCAATGGGCGGGCGCTCGGAGTGAAGTAAGGGAGCACAAGGGGGCGCTTTCGCCAGGTGATCTAGGCGGACGATTCCGCCGCACCTACCGTCGAAGCGGGACGAAACGGGGCGGGTCGGCGGGGGAGGTGCCCGATGACGGTGCGCGGGGCCGAGGTGGACGGCGCGCTGGTGCGCGTCTGTGACCTGGCGGGACGGCCACGGGGGACGGGATTCCTCGCGGACTCCGGCGGCACGATGATCACCAGCCACGAGGCGGTCGACGGACTCGCCCGGCTCGTCCTGCACGCGCCCGGCGAACAGGTGTGCCTGGTGGAGGCGGAGGCCATCACGGCACTCCCCGAGACCGGGCTCGCACTGGTCGCCACCGAGGGGCTGAGCCTGCCGCCGCTGTCCATCGCGCCCGGCGGCCCGGCCGACCCCGAGCGGCGGATCCGGCTCAGGGCGCCGCAGTGGACCGGCGGCGTCGTGCTCGGCACCGCGTCCGTCACGTACACCGCGACCGACCGCTTCCATCTGCTCGACGGGGTCTACGAACTGGGCCTGGACGGCACCGACATGAGCCGGGTCGCGCCGCAGGCTTCGGGCGCGCCGCTGATCGACGCGACGACCGGGGCGGTGCTCGCGGTCGTCGCGACGGCGCTGCACGCCGGGCACCGGGCGGCCGGTTTCGCCGTACCGCTGCGGGCGGGTGCCGGTACGCCGGAGCCGCTGGCCGCGCTGCTGGCCAGGAACGCGGCGACGGTGCCCGCGTACGGGCCGCACCTCAATCTGGCCGGCGCGCTCCAGCTCACCGGCACGTCGGTCGGCTCGGCGGCCGGTCCCGGGCAGTGGCGCGAGCCCGTCGAACGGCCCGAAGTGGCGGACGCGCTGGGGGAGTTCCTGGCGCTGCGGGGCGCCGCCGCGCCGCTCGTCCTGGGTCTTGTCGGCGACCCCGGCACCGGCCGCAGCACCGAACTGGCCGCGCTGGCCGCGCGCCGCGCCCGCGGCGCGGAACCCGCGCCCACCGTGTGGCTGCGCGGCGCGGAACTGCGCCCGGGCGACGGCGGTGTCAAGGACGCCGTCGAACGCTCGCTGCGGACCGCCGCGCGGATCGTCTGCGCCGCCTCGGGCCCCGGCGCGGGCGGCGGCGAACCGCCCTTCGCCTCGCCCGACGCCGTCGCGGACCTCGCGCGGGCCGCGGGCCGCCCCCTGCTGGTCCTGCTCGACGCCCCCGAGGAGATGCCCCCAGTCCTCGCCCACGCCCTCGCCGACTGGACGGCGGGCACGGCCAGTTGGCTCCGCGCGGGCGACGTCCGGCTGATCGTCGGCTGCCGCCCGGAATTCTGGGAACGCGCGGGCGCGCTGCTGCCTGTCGGCATGGCGTACGCGCCGCAGCGGCGACCCGCGCCGGGGACCGCAGCGCGCGGCGCCGCTTCCGGGGCCGTTTTCGGGTCGCCTTCCGGGGCGGCCGAGGGTCCGGAGGCCGTCGGCCGGGTCGCGGCGTCGGGCCCGACCGGTACCGGCGGCCCGGACACGCCGTCCGCGGCCGAGCGGGTGGCGCGGGCGCTGCCGCCCTGCCTGCGGCTGGGGGACCTGACCGAGACGCAGGCGGCCCGCGCCCGCGCCGCGTACGGCCTGGCGGCGGACGCGCTGCGGCCGGCCGACGCGGCGCATCCGCTGGCGCTGCGGCTGCTGTCGGAGATCAGGGCGGCGCTGCCCGGCGGCACGGCGGACGGCGGCGGCCCGCCCGGCGGCGCCGCGCCCACCCGGGCGGAGATCTTCTCCGCGCACCTGGACCTGGTGTGCCTGCGGATCGCGGTGCGGCTGGCGGCGCAGGCCGAACAGCCGGTACGGGGCAGCGGCGTACGGCGGCTCGCGGCGCGGGTGGCGGGGCAGGTGCACGAGGCGGCGCGGCGCTGCCTGGGGCCGGGGCAGGGGGAGTTGGACCGGGAGTCCTTCGAGGACCTCTTCCCGTGGCGCACCGGCTGGGCGTCCGCGGTGCTCACCGAAGGGCTGCTGGTGCCCGCGGGGGCCGGCTACCGCTTCGCGCACGAAGAGGTCGCCGACTGGCTCCAGGGCCTCCACCTCGACCTGGACGCGGCCCTGCACGCGCTGGTGCACCGCTGGTTCGCCGCGCCCGCGGGCGGCGCCGAGGCGCCGGTCCGGCTGCCGTCGCGGCCACCGGGCACGCTGGCCGGCCGGCCGCCGCCGGTCCCGCCCGCGCCGCCGGTCGCGCCGCCCTCCGAGCCCCGCTCGCTGCCCGTGCCGCGGCACCGGCTCGGCCCTGTGCTCCAGTCGATGCTCCTCACCCCGCCCGACCCGCTCACCCACCACCTGCGCCGCCTCATCCACTGCCTGGACCACCAGGCCACCGCCCCCACCCGCCACATCCCCCCGCCGCCCGTCCCGGACGGCCCCGTCCCCCGTACGGCCCTCGGCCCACCCCCCTCCTCCGCCTACTTCGACACCGACACCGTCCCCAACCCCCGCTCCCACCGCCGAGCCCGCCCCCTCAACGCCCTGGACCAGCGGGGACCATGCGCCCCCGCCGACCCCGGACCGCCCGGCGCGGAGCCACCGCCCGGCGGCGGCGTTCCCGCGGCTGATGGCACGGACCTGTGGCCGCCCGAGGGGCCGTCGGCCGGGCTTCCCGTTCCGCCGTACGGCGGCGTTTCCGGCGCCGGCGCCACCGGTCCCTGCCCGCCGCCCGCGGGGCAACCCGCGACGGGCGGCGACGGCGAGCGGAGTCGGGCGGGCGGGCCGCAGGCCAGTGGGGTGGCCGCGCGGCGCGGGGACGCAGTGTGGTGGGCGGCGCACCTGGTGGCGGAGGTGCTGACCCGGCTCGGCGACGCGCGCAACTACCGGGGAGTGCTGCGGCTGCTGGCCGAGCGGGTCGCCGTACGGTCGGTGGAGCGCGGCGGCTTCACGCCCGAAGGGCTCGGCGGCCTCGGGGAGTTCGGCCCGGCCTTCTGGCGGCGGGTGCCGCTGCCGCTGGAGGAACGGCTGGAGCTGCTGCGGCTGCTGCTGCCCGCCGACCGGCCGCCGGTGCCGGGCGAGCCGGGTGACCCCGACAGCCGTTTCCTGCCCGCCGTCGCCGAACTCCTCGCCGAGGCACCGGACACGGCGCTGCCCGCGGTGTGCGGCTGGTTCGACGACGACCGGCCGTTGCAGACCGCCCCCGGCGGCGACGAGCCGCGGCTGACCGTCGCGTCCGCCGCGCAGGCGCTGCTGCACACCCACCGGCGGCTGGCCGTGGACGAGTTGACCGAGGCGCTGGTGGCCGCCGGCCACCCCGGGGCCGACGAGGTGCTCGCCGCCCTCGCCGAGGACGAGCCGTCCGCCGTCTGCCGGGCCGTGGACCGCTGGGCGCACGACCCGCGCCCCGACCGCCATGTCGCGGCAGCCTCGTACGGCCGCCGCGCCGCGCCCCACGTGCGGTCCGCGGCCGACCGTGAACTGCTGCGCTACGCCGCCCTGGTGATCCTCGCCCGCCCCGGCGACTGCACCCTGCACGGCGCCGCGCTCGGACTGCTGGTCCGCGATCCGGCGACGCGTTCGCGCCATCTCGGCGCGGCCCTCGACCGGTTCGCGGCGGGCGACCCCCAACTCCCCGCGGCCGACCTGGCCGCGGCGCTCGGCACCCACCCGGAGCCGGTGCTCGCCGCCTTCCACGCCCGGCTGCGCGCCCCCGGCCGGGACGGCGGCGCCGCGGAGGTGCTGGACGAACTGGCCGGGGTGACCACCCCCGCGCTCGCCCGGCGCGCGGCCGCCCTCGTCCGGGACCACCTGCTGCACCATCCGGAGGGCGCCGCCGACGTCGCCCGCTATCTCGACCTGCGGCTGGAACAGGGCCCCGGTGTGCGCGCCGTCCTGCTGCCGCTGGCCACCGCGCTGCTGACCGACCACCCGCCGGAGGTCCGCCGCGCCCTGCTGCCGGTGCTCGCCGCGCCCGGCACCCACCTGTCCCGGCCGCTGCGCAGGGAACTCCTCGACATGGCGCTGGCCGTCGAGCGCGACCCCACGGTGCTGGACGCGCTGCTCGGCGCCGCCGCCGACGGCTGCCACCGCACACCGCCCGTCCTCACCCGCGACCTGGTGCACCGGGTCGGTCTGCTGCTCGGCCGCACCCCGGAAGGCGCCGCGCAGTTCGACGGCAGGATCGTCGAACTGGCCGCCTCCTGCCCCGACTTCGGCCGCCTGGTCCGTGAATGGCTCGATACGGGCGGCACCTGGGACGCGGTGATCGGCCCGAGCGCCCGCCGCAGACTGGAGACCGTCGCCTGAGCAGGCCGCACGCCGGCCGCGCGGCGACGGCCCCGCTCACGACGGGTCACGCCTTCGTGACACAGCGGCACGGATCCGGCCGAAAAACGACCATTGCGCCGCCCGGAGTCAACCTCCGAGGAATTCACGACGTCACGTTGGTGGATGGGGAAGGTCTCCCGGGTGAAGTGACGTTGTAACCGAGGAGGCGCGTCCGTCCCGGCCACAAGCCGCGTGCGGACGCGTACCGGGCGGCAGTCGCGGAAGGAGCGCGTATGCGCATCGACGCCGAAGAGCTGGCAGTGGTGCCCTTGGACTCGCCGTTGGCGCACGACCCCGCGCTCGCCGGGGCCAAGGCGGCCAATCTGGCACGGGCGGCGGCGGAGGGCCTGCCGGTTCTGCCCGGCTTCGCCCTCGTCCCCTCCGCCCGCGCCCCCGGCGCGCCCACCGGGCCCGCCGCCCTGCGCGAGGCATGGACACGGCTCAGCGGCCCCGACACCGGCGCCTTGGTCGTACGGTCCTCCTCCGCGCACGAGGACACGGCCGAATCGTCCATGGCGGGCCGCTTCGAGTCCGTGCTCGACGTACGCGGCTGGGACGCCTTCACCGCCGCCGTCCGCACCGTGCTGGACTCCGCCGACCTCGCGCCCGCGCCCTTCCCGCCGGCGCCGGCCGCCGCCGGGAGCGGCACCGGGTCCGGCGGCGACATGGCCGTCCTGGTCCAGCCCATGCTGCGCGCCGCCGCCGGCGGAGTGATGTTCGGCGCCGACCCCGTCGAGGGCCGCTACGACCGCATCCTGATCAGCGCCGTCCACGGCGGCCCCGACCGGCTGGTCGACGGCAGTACGCAGGGCGTCCGCTACCAGCTCACCCGCCGCGGCCGACTGCTGCGGACCGAACCCGGCGCCGAGGGCGGCCACGGCGCCCGGCTGCTCTCCCGGCTGCGGCCCGGCCGCGCCGCCGCGCCGGCCACTCCTGGAACTGCGGAAGCCGAGGAGCCGCCGCTCGGCCGGCACCGGCTGGCGCAGCTGGTACGGCTGGCCCGCAAGGCCGAGAAGGTCTACGGCGGCCCGCAGGACATGGAATTCGGCTTCGGCCCCGACGGGCGGCTGTGGCTGTTCCAGGCCCGGCCGATCACCGCGATGTCCGCCCGGCCGCCGCGCGGCGCCCGGCTGCTCGGCCCCGGCCCGGTCAGCGAGACCCTGCCCGGCGTCCTCCAGCCGCTGGAGGAGGACCTGTGGCTGGCGCCCATGGCGCACGGCCTGACCCTCGCCCTGGACATCGCGGGCGCCGCGTCCCGGCGCAAACTCCGCAAGCTCCCCGTGGCCCGCACGGTGGACGGCCGCGCCGCCGCCGACCTGCGGCTGCTCGGGGTGACACCGCCCGCCCACCCGGTGCTGAACTTCATCAACCCCGCCCCCGGCGCCCGCCGCGCCGGCGCCGCCTGGCGGGTCGGCCGGCTGCGCACCGCGCTGCCGCTGCTCGCCCAGGACCTGATGGCCGACATCGACCGGCAGCTGCACGACTTCCGGGCGCCCAAGGAGATGCTCAGCGGCGAACTGCTGAACGCCGTCTCCTGGGGCCGCAACGCCCTGTCGGCGCTGCACGCGCAGGAATCGCTGGCGGGCGCGCTGCTGGACGCGGGCAGCGGCCGGAGCGCCGGTACGACGGCCGCGGGCGAGGCGCTCGCCGTGCTCGCCGAGGGCCGCAGCCGCGGCGCGACCGACGCCGAGCTGATCGCCCACCACCCCGTGCTGCTCACCCTGCTGCCGCCGACCCTCGGCGAGCGCGGCCCGCTGCCCGAGAACGTCGGGTGGAACGGCGTGCCGCGCGGCGTCGGCTTCCTCGGCGTCCGCGAGGGCCTGCGGCTGCGCATCCGGTGGGTGCAGGAAATGCAGGCCACCATGGTCCGCGAGGTCGGCACCCGGATGGACGCGCACTGCCTGGTCGGCGAGCGGCGCAAGATCGCGCTGCTGCGCTGGGACGAACTGCTGAGCGTCGGCGAGGGCCGCGGCCGCCCGATCGACCTCGTCGAGCGCACCCCGCGCCCGGAGACCCCGGCGCTGCCCGCCGTCTTCCGGCTCGCCGACGGCAGGCCGCAGGCCGTGACGCTGGCCCGTGGCCGTACCGGCGAGGGCCAGGGCGCGGGCGGCGGCCAGGGCGCGGGCACGGCGTGGGACGGCCAGGGCGTACGGCCGCCGCACCCGGTGCTCGTCGTCCGGTCCCTCGACCCGGCGCTCGCGCCGCTGCTGCCGGACCTGGCCGGACTGGTCGCCGAGACCGGCAGCGTTCTGTCGCACCTGGCGGTGCTGGCCCGCGAGTATCACGTGCCGACCGTCGTCGGCGTGCCCGACGCCGTGGGCCGCTTCGGGCCGGGCACGGGGCTCGTGGTGGACGGCGGTACGGGGGCGGTGGAGCTGACGGAGGCCGCGCCGGAGGGCGAGGCGGCCGGGCCGGCCGACACTCCAGGTGCTCCCACCGCCTCCGGCGCTTCCGGTTCTCCCAGCGCCCCAGGCGTTTCCACCGGGTCCGGCGCTTCCGGCGGACACGAAGAGCCGGGCAGGCAGAACGAGAACGAGGACGACGACGAGGACGCGGCCCGGGACGAGCCGCGGAAGGGGGCCGTCGCATGAAACTCATCAGCTACCTCTTCGGCGGCCTGTCCACCCTCGCCGCCGCCGTCTACCTGGTGATCTACCTCTACCGCTGGGAGTGGCAGCGCGCGGTGATCTGCGGTGTGCTGCTGCTGGCCGTCGAGGGCTTCCTGGTCTGCGTGATCCTGCTCGGCCGGATGGGCCGCCTGGAGCGGCGGCTCAGCGACGCAGACGCCCGGATGGAAGAAGTGCGGCGCCGCCTGGAGCACGCCAGGGAGACCTCGGCGAACCCCTTCCGCTGGCTCGGCAACGGCAGCGGCACCCCCTTCGGCGACGGCCGCGACGGCGCCGACAGCGGCAATCGCACCTTCGTCTTCGTACCGATCCTCATGGTCACCGGCGCCGCCCTGTCCGGCGTCGCCTGGCTGATCCAGCGGATCGCGGCCGTCACCACCCGGCCGGGCGCCGAACGGCGGCTGGCCGGCCGCCTCGCCCCGCTCGCCGCCCCCGCGGGCGGCGTGCACGGCGTCATCACCCAGCTGGAGGACCGCCCGGCCGTACCGCCGTCCCGGCCGCTGCGCCCGCTGCTCACCGCGCTCGGCGCGGTCGGCGGGGTCGCGCTGCTGGTCTTCCTGGTCTACGCGCTCTCCGACGCCACCGAGACCCGCGAGGAGGCCCGGCCGAACGCCGCGGCCAGCACCGTCGTCTTCCAGATCCAGGTGCACGGCACCCAGGACGCGCACGCCCGCGAGCTGGCGGCCCGCGACCTGTGGGAGGGCTGCCGGCGCTCCACCGCGTCGCTCAACACCGACGCCAGCCTCGGGCAGCTCGCCAACGGCGTCTTCGCGGGCACCATCCGCCCGGCGCTCAGCTCCCACGACATGATGCGGCTGCGCGGCTGCATCACCGACGCGGGCGTGAACCGGGCCACCGCCAAGATCCTCGGCGCGGGCGAGGCGGGGGTGTCGCACTGAGCGGCGGAGGCGCCGCGCGGGGGTCGTGCACCGGGGCGGAAGCCGGGCCGGTGAGCTTTTACGCGACGCCGACCGGAGCAGCGGTTAGCCTTGCGGGACGACCGTCGCCCTCGGGGAGGGACGGCGGCACCCGTCCCCAGGCTCGTGCTCCCCAGGTGGTGACCCCCGTTTGTCCGAATCGGCCGCTCTCCCGATACCGGGCCCCGTCCCGGCCCCGACCGGCGTCCTGGTGGATGCCCCGCCCCATGTCCCGTCCTCCGGTCCTGCCCCCGCCCGCGGCCCGCTCGCGCCACGGCCGGCCGTACGACTGTGGGCGCGCCGGGTGACCAAGGTGCTGCTGGGCTGCCTGCTCGGTTACGGCGTGCTGTGGGCCGCCTCGGCCGGCGGCATGCTGGCCGTCTCCGCGTGGGCCCGGCACGACAACGCCGGTTCCGGCGGGAGCAAGGTCGCGGGCATCAATCACTTCCTGGCCGTCGACCCCCATGTGTGGCGCGGCTCCGCCCCGAGCGCCGCCGGCTACCGGGAACTGGCCGACCGCGGCATCCGCACCGTCGTGGACCTCAGGGCCGAGGACCTGTCCCCGGCGGAGCTGGCACTGCCCGAGCAGGCGGGCCTGCACGCGGTGCGGCTGCCGGTCCGCGACGGCCAGACCCCGACCGAGCAGCAGGTCGACGCCTTCCTGAAGGTCGTGAAGACCTCCGACGGGCCGGTCTTCGTGCACTGCGGCGCCGGCGTGGGCCGCACCGGCTCGATGACCGCCGCGTATCTGGTCCGCACCGGACAGGCCGACAGCCGGCAGGCCGCGCTGCGCATCCTCGCGGTCGGACCGCCCTCCATCGAGCAGGTCTACTACGCGCTCAACGTGTCGCGGGACGACACCGACCAGCCGCCGCTGCTCGTCCAGGGCGTCAGCCGCCTGATGGACGCGCCCCGGCGGATCATGGCCTCGCTCTGATCCGGCCGCCCCCGCGGTGTGTCGTGCGGTACGGATTCCGTGCCGATGGGCACGGCCGCGCATGGGCATGGCAGGCTTGGACCCGCAGGATAGGACGGCGCGGTCGCGCATGCGCTCAGGCATGGGAGCGGTCGTGCGGTCGGTATGCGGTTGGTCATCGGGCGAAAACGGCGAGAAAGCGGGAGCGTCAAAGTGCAGCGCTGGCGGGGCTTGGAGGACGTTCCCGGTGACTGGGGACGCAGCGTCGTCACCATCGGCTCGTACGACGGGGTCCACCGCGGTCACCAGCTGATCATGGGGCGTGCCGTGGAGCGCGCCCGGGAGCTGGGGCTGCCCTCGGTCGTCGTCACCTTCGACCCGCACCCGAGCGAGGTGGTCCGCCCCGGCAGCCACCCGCCGCTGCTGTCCGCCCACCACCGGCGGGCCGAACTGGTCGCCGCGCTCGGCGTGGACGCGCTGCTGATCATCCCCTTCACCAGCGAATTCTCCAAGCTGTCGCCGAGCGAATTCGTCAAGACCGTGCTCGTCGACGGGCTGCACGCCAAGCATGTCGTGGAGGGCCCCAACTTCCGCTTCGGGCACAAGGCGGCGGGCGACGTCGAATTCCTCTCCGCGCTCGGCCTGAAGTACGACTACGAGCTGGAGGTCGTGGACCTCTTCGTGCGCGGCGAGGCGGGCGGCGGCGAGCCCTTCTCCTCCACGCTGACCCGGCGGCTGGTCGGCCAGGGCGACGTGGAGGGCGCCGCCGAGATCCTCGGCCGCCCGCACCGCGTCGAGGGCGTGGTCGTGCGCGGCGCGCAGCGCGGCCGTGAACTGGGCTATCCCACCGCCAATGTGGAGACCCTCCCGCACACCGCCATCCCCGCGGACGGCGTCTACGCGGGCTGGCTGCACGTCGACGGCGAGGCCATGCCCGCCGCGATCTCGGTCGGCACCAATCCCACCTTCGACGGCACCGCCCGCACCGTCGAGGCGTACGCGATCGATCGCGTCGGCCTCGATCTGTACGGCCTGCACGTGGCCGTGGACTTCCTCGCCTATCTGCGCGGCATGGAGAAGTTCGACACCATCGACGCGCTGCTGGAGCGGATGGCCGACGACGTGAAGCGGGCCAGGGAACTGGTGGACGCCGCTGATGCGGCCGAACCAGCTGATGCCGCCGAGCCCGCCGACGCCGCGGGCGGCGCCGGACCCGCGGTCGAATAGCCCGGCTCGTCCCCGCGGGGCCGGGGCACTGTCACAGGCCGCTGCCACACTTGGCGGCATGTCGGAACAGGCGTACGTCCCCACCCACTCGAATGTGCAGCACTCGCCCAGGGCCGCGGGCGACGACCGGCCGCCGCTGCCCACGACCGGCGGCGAGCGGGAGATCCTGACGGCTTTTCTCGACTGGCACCGCGCCACCTTCGAGCTGAAGTGCCGGGGGCTGGCCGCCGCCCAGCTCTCGCAGCGCGCCGTCCCGCCGTCCGGGCTGAGCCTGCACGGCCTGGTGCGGCACCTCGCGGGTGTCGAACGCTGGTGGTTCCGGCAGCACTTCGCGGGCGAGGACCTGCCGATGCTGCACTACTCCGACGACGAGCCGAACGTGGACTTCGACCAGCTCGACGGCGATGTCGAGGCCGCCTTCGCGCTCTGGCGCGCCGAACGCAACCGGGCCAGGATCATCGTCGCCGAAGCACCCTCCCTGGACACCACCTGCCGCTCGCCGGTCACCGGCCGGGAGATCTCGCTGCGCTTCATCCTGGTCCACCTGATCGCCGAATACGCCCGGCACAACGGCCACGCCGATCTGCTCAGGGAACGGATCGACGGCGCCACCGGCCTGTGACCACGGCCCCCGTGACCGGACGACGGCCGCGGGCGGGCCGGACGGATCACGCGGGCCGGACCAGGCGCGTCTCGTAGGCGAAGACGACCGCCTGCACCCGGTCGCGCAGCTCCAGCTTCACCAGGATCCGGCTGAGGTGCGTCTTCACCGTGGCCTCCGCGAGGTGCAGCGCGCCCGCGATCTCGGTGTTGGACAGGCCGCGGCCGACCTCGACCAGCACTTCCCGCTCACGGGCCGTCAGCCGGGCCAGCCGCTCGTCCTCCGCCGAACCGTCGGCCGCCGACGGGAGTTGGTGCGCGAAATTCTCCAGCAGCCTTCGGGTGATGCGCGGCGCCACTACCGCGTCGCCCGCGGCCACCGACCGGATCGCGCCCAGCAACTCCTCGGGCAACGCGTTCTTCAGCAGGAAGCCCGACGCGCCCGCCTTGAGCCCCGCGAAGGCGTACTCGTCCAGGTCGAAGGTGGTGAGGATGAGCACCTTGGAGTGCGGGCAGCGCTCCACGATCCGGGTGGTGGCCTCGATGCCGTCGGTGCCGGGCATCCGGACGTCCATCAGCACCACGTCCGGCCGCAGCGTCTCGGCGAGCCGTACGGCCTGCGCGCCGTCGCCCGCCTCGCCGACCGCCCGCATGTCGGACTGCGCCTCCAGCACCATCGTGAACGCCATCCGCAGCAGCGGCTCGTCGTCGACCAGCAGCACCCTGATGGCCGCACGCCGCCCCTCGTCGGCCTGGTCCGTCGCGGGCGTGGTCACAGCGCCTCCGGCGGGGCGCCGAGCACCAGGACGGCCGTGACCCGCCAGCCGCCGCCGGGCACCGGGCCCGCGGTCAGCGAACCGCCGTACGCCGCCGCGCGCTCCCGCATCCCGGGGATGCCGTGCCCGGGGGAGCGGGCCGCGCCGTCCGCCCCCGGGCGTCCCGTAGCGGCCGCGGCCGGGACCGGTCCGTCGTCGGTCACGGTGACGGTGAGCGTGTCCGGGGCGCAGCCGATCCGGACCTCGGCCCGGGTGCCGGCCGGCGCGTGTTTCAGCGTGTTCGTCAACGCCTCCTGCACCAGCCGGTAGACGGTGAGCTGCGCCGCCGCGGGCACCGGGCCGGGATCGCCCGTCACTGTCAGCACCGTCGGCAGCCCGGCCGCCCGCACCTGGTCGGCCAGCGACTCCAACTGGCTGATGCCCGGCATCGGATGCCGTAGCGCGTCCGGCTCGTCGGCCCGCAGCACCCCGAGGAAGCGCCGCATGTCGGTGATCGCCTGCCGCCCCGTCGCCGACACCTGCCGCATCGCGGTCTCCGCCCGGTCCGGGCTGCGGCCCTGCGCGAAGACCGCGCCGTCCGCCAGGGCCACCATTACCGACAGATTGTGCGTGACGATGTCGTGCATCTCCCGGGCGATACGGGCCCGTTCGTCGGCCACCGCGAGCTGCGCCCGCTGGTCCCGCTCCCGCTCAAGACGCACGGCCCGGTCCTCCAGGAACGCCAGGTGGTCGCGCCTGCTGCGCGTGTTGCCGCCGAACACCGCGGCCGTGACCGCCATCGCCGACAGTGACGCGAAGGTCGCCACACCCCGGTGATGCTCCGCCCAGGCCACCGTGGCCAGCACGATGCCGGCCTCCAGTATGGCGAAGGCCACCATCAGCCGGCGCCGGTCGCAGGCCGCCGCCACCGTGTACAGCGCCACCAGCAGCGCCACGTCCGTCGGCGTCTGCAGATCCGCCAGCCACTGCCCGAAGGCCGCCGCAGCCACACAGCAGAACACCGGCAGCGGTGCCCGGCGCCGCCACACCAGCGGCAGCGTGAGCCCGGTCTGCACCAGCAGGAACGACACCGGGCGCGCCCGCAGCACCTCGTGCGAGAGCACGCACACACCCGCGAACAGCGCCGCGGCGAACAGCGCGTCCACCGCCACCGCGGGCAGCCGCCGCCGCACCCGCTCCCTGATCCGCGCGGCCACCGCCCGCACGGTCCCGAGGGCGTCCCCGGCTGCGGTGGCCGGGGACGCCTGCACGGACGTCATGACGCCGTCACGCGTCGTGCCGCTTCAGCAGCACCGCCGCGCCCGCCAGGGCCGCCACCGCGTACGCGCAGAACACCAGGAATCCGGGCCACGGCGCCAGTGTGTGCGCCTCGTGGTGCAGCGCCGTCAGGGACTGTCCGGCGTTGCTCGGCAGGTACTGGTTGATGTGGTCCGCCCACGACGAGGGCAGCGCCTCGGCGAGCGCGGGCAGCACCAGCAGCAGGCCGAAGACCGTGGCGATGCCGCCCGCCGTGTTGCGCACCAGGGCGCCGACGGCGACCCCCAGCAGCGCCACGACCGTCAGGTACAGGCCCGTGCCCAGCACCATCCGGACCGCCCCGGGATCGCTCAGCGAGGCCCCTATGTGCCGGGAGGACAGCAGCGCCTGCCCGGACAGGAACGCGATCAGCGACCCGGCCGTCATCAGCACCCAGGTGACCACCGCGTACAGCCCGGCCTTCGCCCACAGCACCGGCAGCCGGCGCGGCACTGCCGACAGCGACGCGCGGATCATGCCCGTCGCGTACTCACCGCTGATCATCAGCACACCCAGCACACCGATCGCGAGCTGCGCCAGGAAGAAGCCCTGGAGGCTGGTGCCGATCGGGTCGAAGGTGGCCTTCTCGTGCGCCGACATGTGCGGCCAGCGGTTGGCGTCGACGGCGCCGAACAGGATGCCGAAGCCGATCAGCGCGACCACGGCCGCGAGCATCGTCCAGAAGGTGGACCGCAGCGTCCGCATCTTGATCCACTCGGACCGCAGCACACGGGCGAAGGTGACCTGGCCGCGCGGCTCGGCGCGCCGCGCCTCCGGCGCCCTGTCGAGGGTGAGGGTGCTCATGCCGCCAGTCCTTCCGGCTCGCGCGCGGGCGCCTGGTACTCCACGGCGTCCCGGGTCATCTCCATGAATGCCTCTTCCAACGAGGCTTGCTGCGGGGTGAGTTCGGCCAGCGCTATCGCCTGGTCGGCGGCGATCCTGCCGATCCGGTCGCTGCTGAGCCCGGTCACCTCCAGCACACCGCGGTCCACCGACGCCACCGACACCTCGTGTCCGACGAGCAACTGCCGCAGCCGCTCCGCCTCGTCCGTCCGCACCCGCACCGAGGCCCCGGCCGCGGTCCTGACGAAGTCGGCCACCGAGGTGTCGGCGATCAGCCGGCCGCGCCCGATGACGATCAGATGCTCGGCGGTCAGCGCCATCTCCGACATCAGGTGCGAGGAGAGCAGCACCGTACGGCCCTCCGCCGCCTGGTCCTTGAGCAGATTGCGGATCCAGAGAATGCCCTCCGGGTCCAGGCCGTTGACCGGCTCGTCCAGTACGAGCGTCGCCGGGTCGCCGAGCAGTGCGCTCGCGATGCCGAGTCGCTGGCCCATGCCGAGCGAGAAGCCGCCCGCTCGCTTGCGGGCCACCTGGCCGAGGCCAACGATCTCGATCACCTCGTCCACCCGGCGGCGCGGGATCCCGGTGGTGGCGGCGAGCGCCAGCAGATGGTTGTACGCGGTCCTGCCGGTGTGGATGGCCCGCGCCTCCAACATCGCGCCCACTTCGTGCAGCGGGGCGCGGTGCTCGGCGTACTGCTTGCCGTTGACCGTGACCCGGCCCGACGTCGGCGCGTCCAGGCCGAGGATCATCCGCATCGTCGTGGACTTCCCCGCGCCGTTGGGCCCGAGGAAGCCGGTGACGACGCCGGGCCGCACGGTGAAGCTGAGATCGGACACGGCGGTGCGCTCGCCGTAGCGTTTGGTCAGGGCGTGGGCTTCGATCATCGGATCGTCCTCGGCGGTGCGTCAGCGGGAAGGTGTGATTCCATCCTTCTTCGCCGGGCCGCCCGCGGCGACGGCCCACGGGCGGATTCGCGATCCGCCGCTGTGCCACCACGGGCTGACGACCCGTACACCTGCTGTTGTACACACCGCCGCGCGCCTGCGACCTGTGCCGACAGGAGGGCCGCCACCAGCGACGATGCCTGGTGGCGGCCCTGAGCCCATTCGTGGATCCCCTAGGGGCGGGTCGGCCGGGGACCGCCGGTCACTGCTGGGCGGGCGGCGGCGGGAAGCCGTAGCCCGGCGGGAGTTGCGGCGCCTCCTGATTCTGCGGTGCGGGTGCGGGTGCCGGTGCCTGCGGCTGGCCCTGCGGCGGGACACCGTACGGCTGCCCGGGCTGGCCCGGCTGACCGGCCTGCTCCGGCTGACCCGGCTGCTGCGGCCAGCCCTGCTGCGGCTGCGGGGCGTGCGGCTGCGGCGACTGCGGCTGGAACGGCCCGGGAGCCGCCGGCTGTGCACCGTACGGTCCCTGCTGCGGCTGCGCCGCCGGACCGCCCTGCCCGGGCTGCGGATAAGCCTGCGGCTGCCCGCCGTACGGTCCCGGCTGACCGGGCTGCGGCTGCCCCGGCTGACCGGGCGCCGGGTATCCGCCCTGCTGTGGCCCCGGCGCGGGGTAACCCTGCTGCGGGGGGTAGTTGGCGGGCGCGCCGGCGCCGTACGGCGGGTAGCCGCCCTGGCCCGGCATCGGGGGTGCCTGGTGCGGCGGCGGGTTGGCGCCGTCCGCCGTCCACAGTCCCTGCGCCTGCTGGGCGCGCACGAAGTCCTCCGCGACCATCGCCGACAGGTTGAAGTACGCCTCGCGGGTCTTGGGCCGCATCATGTCGAGGTCGACCTCGGCACCCGCGGCCAGGTGCTCGTCGAACGGCACCACCTGGACGCCGCGGCAGCGCGTCCGGAAGTGCGCCACGATGTCGTCGACCTTGATCATCTTTCCGGTCTCGCGGACCCCCGAGATCACGGTGATGCTCCGCGACACCAGCTCCGCGTAGCCGTGCGCCGACAGCCAGTCCAGCGTGGTGCTCGCGCTGGAGGCACCGTCGACCGACGGCGTCGAGACGATGATCAGCTGGTCGGCCAGGTCGAGGACGCCGCGCATCGCGCTGTAGAGCAGACCGGTGCCGGAGTCGGTGAGGATCACCGGATACTGCCGGCCCAGCACGTCGATCGCCCGCCGGTAGTCCTCGTCGCTGAACGCCGTCGACACCGCGGGGT
Source organism: Actinacidiphila alni (assembly GCF_900112845.1). Taxonomy (GTDB): domain Bacteria; phylum Actinomycetota; class Actinomycetes; order Streptomycetales; family Streptomycetaceae; genus Actinacidiphila; species Actinacidiphila alni. The sequence continues at coordinate 13,867 of NZ_FONG01000021.1, read as the reverse complement.
CCACGTCGTTCGCGATGATCTCCAGGCCCGAGGTGGCCTGCGAGGTGAACCGCCGGATGTCCATGTAGCTGTTGAGGTACGGGATCGCCTGGACGAGGTCGCGGATCGTCGCCCCCGTCTCGCGCCGCACCCGGCGGCCCAGGGTGCCCGCGTCCGGGTTGGCGTCGATCGCCAGGATCTTGTCCTGCCGCTCCGAGGCGAGGGTGGAGCCCAGCGCCGTCGTCGTGGTCGTCTTGCCCACGCCGCCCTTGAGGCTGATCACCGCGATCCGGTAGCAGGACAGCACCGGCGTACGGATCAGCTCCAGCTTGCGCTGCCGCTCCGCCTCCTCCTTCTTGCCGCCGATCTTGAACCGCGACGGCTGCGCGTTGGCGCCCGCGCGCTTCGCCTTGGGCGGATTGCGCAGCAGCCGGTCCGACGACAGCTCGACGGCCGCCGTGTAGCCGAGCGGCGTGCCGCCCTGCGTGGTGGGCTGCCGCTGGTCGGGCGTGACGGTCGGCCAGCCGCCCATCCGCGGGTCCACGGGCGCGGCGGGCTGCGGCTGTGCCTGTGGCGGCTGTGCCTGCGGTCCGGGCTGCGGCTGTTCGGCCTGCGGCGGCTGCGCCGCCTGGCCCTGCTGCGGCGCCTGCGGGAAGCCGTAACCGCCCTGCTGCGGCAGCGGCTGGAGCGGCGCCGCCTGGTCCTGGCCGGGCTGGGCGTGCTGCGGGAAACCGTAGCCGCTGCCCTCGGCCGGGCTCCCGGCCCCGGCTTGCGGCGGCGCGGGCTGCTGCGGCGCCCCGAACTGCCCGTGCGGCAGCCCGGTCGGCACCGGCCCCGCCGTGTACGGCTGCGGCCCGGCCTGCGGCGGCGCCCCGAATCCGGTCGGCGCCGCGGGCGCGGGCAGATTCGTCTCCGCGGGCGGCGCGTCCTCCGGCGCCGCGTCCTGCGGCGCGGCTACGGGCGCGGGCTCCGGAGCGGGTACGGGCGGGGCGGGCACAGCGGCGGGCGCCTGCTGCTGTACGGGCGGCGGGAAACCGTACCCCTGTGCCTGCGGCGCACCCGGCTGCGGCTGCGGCTGGGCGTAACCGGTCGGCGGTACGGGCTGTCCCGGCGGCGCGGTGGGCGCGGGCGGCTCGGGCTGTACGGGCGCCACGGGCTGCGCCTGCTGCGGCGCGGGCGGCTGCTCCTGCCGCGCCGGAAGATGCACCGGCTGCCCGGTCGGCGGCGGGAAACTCATCAATGTCGCGGGCCCGGGACCCGCGTCGGCCGGCTCGGCGGGAGCGACCGGAGCCGCGGGCGGGAAACCGTAACCCTGTTGCGGGGCCGGGGGATTGGGACCACCGGGGTGTACGGGTGCGGCCGGGGCTTCGGCGGCGGGCGGGAAACCGTACCCCTGCTGGGGTGCGGGCGGGTTGGGCCCGCCCGGGTGCAGGGGTGCGGCGGGTGCCTCGGGCGCCGGGGGGAATCCGTAACCCTGTTGCGACGCCGGGGGATTGGGACCACCGGGGTGGAGGGGAGCGGCGGGCGCGGCCGGGGCCGCCGGCGGGAAACCGTAACCCTGCTGGGGTGCGGGCGGGTTGAGGCCGCCCGGGTGCGGCGGCGCCGCAGGAGCTTCAGGCGCCGGCGGAAAACCGTAACCCTGTTGCGGCGCCGGGGGATTGGGACCGCCCGGGTGCACGGGAGCGGCCGGAGCCTCCGCGGCCGGCGGATAGCCGTAGCCCTGGCGCCGAGCGTCGGGGGAGGCGTCCGGTGCGGCCTGGGCGGGCTCCGCGCGCTCGAAGTCCGGGGGGAGCGGCGGGACGGGGCCGCGCGGCGCGACGGGCGCCCACGGGTTCGCCTCGGCGCCCGGCAGCGGCACCCAGACCGGCGCTCGCGGCGCCTCCTCGGGCTCCGGCTCCGACGACTTGGACGGCATGGACGCCTCCGGCTGCTGCGACGGCTTCGCGGCGGCGGCAGGCCCGGCCTCCGACGGCCCGGCCTCCGACGACTTCGGCTCCGACGGTGTACTCCCCGTACTCCCCGACGGTGCGGACGCCGCGTCCGCGGGACCGTCCCCGGCGGCCACGGCCTCCGGCGCCTTCGGCGTTTCCCGTACGTCCGCCGTCTCCGTCCCGGAGCGGTCCCCGCCGGACGGCGCGCCGTCCGGGGTCCGCCGGTCGCGGGCCTCGCGCTCCTCGACCTCGCGGCGCAGCGCGGCGGCGGAGAAGCGCACCGTGGCGTCGGGCTCGCCGCCCCGGCCGCCCACCGGCCCGGTGCCGCGCGCCTCGGCCGCCGCGGGACGCGGCACCGGGATCGACGGCACGTCCGCGGCGGACCACGACGGTTCCGCGGACGGCGCCGGCAGCGACGGCACCCCGGCGGCCGACCACGAAGACGAAGCCGAGGACGACGAAGACGCAGACGACGGCGTCACGGAATCGGCACCGCCTGCGGCACCCTCCGGCGCCTCGCCGCCGGCCTCGGCCTTTTCCTCACCGTCAGCCTCGGCCCCGGCCCCGGCCCCGGCATCCGCCCCGGCCTCGTCCTCATCGGAGTCGGAGTCGGCGTCCGCGGAGAGCCCCGCGTCGCCCATGTACCAGGCAGGCGCCGCGTCGCCCAGGCTGAACTCGCCCGTGTAGTCCGCGTCGACCCGGTCCTCGACAGGGCCGGCCCCGCCCACGCGGTTGTCGTCCCGATCGCTGCTCACAATGCCTCCTGGTCTGCTGCTTCACCGTGTCCCCGTACCGGAGCCGCCCCCACGGGAGCCGTCCGTACGCCCGGGACACCGTCGCGGGACCGCACCTCGGCGCGCATAACCACGCATCCCATGTCCGATCCCCCTCCCCGTCAGGGGCAAGACTAATCGCCGGTAGCCACCTGATGTCAGGGCCGCCCTCCAGGGTCACTGCCCCTTGCACGCCACCCTCACCCACCCTGTGCCCCACCCACCCCGGTACGATCTACGGTGTGCGCCACGGCCGGATCGTCCTCCTCAACGGGACCTCCAGCTCGGGCAAGTCCTCGATCGCGCGCGAACTCCTCACCATCCTCGACGGCGACCCCTGGTTCCACCTGGCGGTCGACGGCTTCGGTGCGATGCGCGCCACAAAAGAAGTGGCCCCCGAAGCGGTGGACGGCATTCTCAACCGCACCCGAATGGGATTCCACCGCGCCGTCGCGGGCAACGACCTCGTCGTCGACCGCCTTCCGGCTGCTGCGCGAACGCCGTACCGCCGCCGTCCCCAGGTGACCCGCGGGTAAGCGGACCGGCGCAGGCTGGTACTCTGGGTGCCGGTCACCTGTGCGTTCACACGCTGTACGCCCGGTGACCGCGCCTCGCGAGTTCACGAAGCTTCCCCCGCGATGAATACCGGGGGCGCTCGGAGGCCACCGACACCTGAGGAGTCCGTATGTCGCTCGACGTCGAGACCAAGAAGCAGATCATCGCCGAGTTCGGTACCAAGGAAGGCGACACGGGCTCCCCCGAGGTCCAGGTCGCTCTGCTGTCCCGCCGGATCTCGGACCTGACCGAGCACCTCAAGACCCACAAGCACGACCACCACTCGCGTCGTGGTCTGCTGATCCTGGTCGGCCAGCGCCGCCGTCTGCTGCAGTACCTGGCCAAGAAGGACATCACGCGCTTCCGTGAGCTCCGCGAGCGCCTCGGCATCCGTGCCGGCGCCGCGGGCGTTCGCTAAGACGCCGTGCAGGGGAGCGGTTCCCGTCACAGGGGGCCGCTCCCTTTGCCGTATGCACCGGATCGCCGTATGCACCGGACATGCCGCATGCGTGATGTCTCCGTCGTCTGGTGCAATGGTTATCAAGTATGAGGAGGAGCGTCCTCCTGCATCGCCGAATGGCCGGTCCTCGGTAGTGGCCCCCGGACAACACGACCCGGAGGCTTCGATCGAAGACCGGCACCGGCACAGGACGCCCCTCCACCGATGGCCCGCCAGGGAAACGCCCTGCGGGCAAGGACGAGGAGAATCCCCATAGTGGAGAACGAGACCCACTACGCCGAGGCCGTGATCGACAACGGCACCTTCGGCACCCGCACCATCCGCTTCGAGACGGGCCGGCTGGCCCGTCAGGCCGCCGGCTCCGCCGTGGCCTACCTGGACGACGACACCATGGTGCTGTCGGCCACCAGCGCCTCCAAGCAGCCCAAGGAGCACTTCGACTTCTTCCCCCTCACGGTGGACGTCGAGGAGCGCATGTACGCGGCCGGCCGGATCCCCGGCTCCTTCTTCCGCCGCGAGGGCCGCCCCTCCGAGGACGCCATCCTCACCTGCCGGCTGATCGACCGCCCGCTGCGCCCGTCCTTCGTCAAGGGCCTGCGCAACGAGATCCAGATCGTCGCCACGGTCATGGCGCTCAACCCCGACCACCTCTACGACGTGGTCGCCATCAACGCCGCCTCCTGCTCCACGCAGCTGGCGGGCCTGCCCTTCTCCGGGCCGATCGGCGGCGTCCGCGTCGCGCTGATCAAGAACCAGTGGGTGGCCTTCCCGACCCACACCGAGCTGGAGGAGGCCGTGTTCGACATGGTCGTCGCCGGCCGGGTGCTGGAGGACGGCGACGTCGCGATCATGATGGTCGAGGCCGAGGCCACCGACAAGACGATCCGCCTGGTCGAGGGCGGCGCCGAGGCGCCGACCGAGGAGGTCGTCGCGGCCGGTCTCGAAGCCGCCAAGCCGTTCATCAAGGTGCTGTGCAAGGCGCAGTCCGAGCTGGCCGCCAAGGCCGCCAAGCCGACCGGCGAGTTCCCGATCTTCCTGGACTACCAGGAGGACGTGTTCGAGGCGCTGGAGGCCGCCGTCACCGGCGAGCTGGCGCAGGCGCTCACCATCGCGGGCAAGCAGGCCCGCGAGGCCGAGCTGGACCGCGTCAAGGGTCTGGCCGCCGAGAAGCTGCTGCCGCAGTTCGAAGGCCGCGAGAAGGAGATCTCCGCGGCCTACCGCTCGCTGACCAAGAAGCTGGTCCGCCAGCGGGTCATCAAGGACAAGATCCGCATCGACGGCCGCGGCGTCACGGACATCCGTACGCTGGCCGCCGAGGTCGAGGCCATCCCGCGGGTGCACGGCTCCGCGCTGTTCGAGCGTGGCGAGACCCAGATCCTGGGCGTCACCACCCTCAACATGCTCCGGATGGAGCAGCAGCTCGACACCCTGGCGCCCGAGACCCGCAAGCGCTACATGCACAACTACAACTTCCCGCCGTATTCCGTGGGCGAGACCGGCCGCGTGGGTTCGCCCAAGCGTCGCGAGATCGGTCACGGCGCGCTCGCCGAGCGCGCCCTGATCCCGGTCCTGCCGACCCGCGAGGAGTTCCCCTACGCGATCCGTCAGGTCTCCGAGGCGCTCGGCTCCAACGGCTCCACGTCGATGGGCTCGGTCTGCGCCTCCACCATGTCGCTGCTGAACGCCGGTGTGCCGCTGAAGGCCCCCGTCGCCGGTATCGCCATGGGCCTGATCTCGCAGGAGATCGACGGCAAGACGCACTACGTGGCGCTGACCGACATCCTCGGCGCCGAGGACGCGTTCGGCGACATGGACTTCAAGGTCGCCGGCACGAAGAACTTCGTGACCGCGCTCCAGCTCGACACCAAGCTCGACGGCATCCCCGCCTCCGTGCTGGCCGCCGCGCTGAAGCAGGCCCGTGACGCGCGCCTGCACATCCTCGACGTGATGAACGAGGCCATCGACGTCCCCGACGAGATGTCCCCGAACGCGCCGCGGATCATCAGCATCAAGATCCCGGTGGACAAGATCGGCGAGGTCATCGGCCCCAAGGGCAAGATGATCAACCAGATCCAGGAGGACACCGGCGCCGACATCTCCATCGAGGACGACGGCACGGTGCTGATCGGCGCCACCGAGGGTTCGCAGGCCGAGGCGGCCCGCGCGGTGATCAACCAGATCGCCAACCCGACGATGCCCGAGGTCGGCGAGCGCTACCTGGGCACGGTCGTCAAGACCACCACCTTCGGCGCGTTCGTCTCGCTGATGCCCGGCAAGGACGGTCTGCTGCACATCTCGCAGATCCGCAAGCTCGCCGGTGGCAAGCGCGTCGAGAACGTCGAGGACGTGCTCGGCGTCGGCGCCAAGGTGCAGGTCGAGATCGCCGAGATCGACCAGCGCGGCAAGCTCTCCCTGATCCCGGTCATCGAGGGCGAGGACGACGCGAAGGACGGCGACGCGAAGGACGAGTCGGCCAAGTGACGACCCGCTCCACCGCCGTGACGGCCCGCCCCTCCACCAAGGGGCGGGCCGTCCGCACGCGGACCCTCCTCCCGGGCACCGACGGCGTCGGGACCGTACGGCGCAGCGTGCTGCCCGGCGGCCTGCGCGTGGTCACCGAGACGCTGCCCACCGTCCGCTCGGCCACCTTCGGCATCTGGGCGGGCGTCGGCTCCCGCGACGAGACCCCGGTGCTCGGCGGCGCCACCCACTACCTGGAGCACCTGCTCTTCAAGGGCACCGCGCGGCGCAGCGCGCTGGACATCTCCGCCGCCGTGGACGCGGTCGGCGGCGAGATGAACGCGTTCACGTCCAAGGAGTACACCTGCTACTACGCGCGGGTGCTCGACACCGATCTGCCGCTGGCCATCGACGTGGTCTGCGACATGCTCACCGGTTCACTGATCCGCCAGGAGGACGTCGACGCGGAACGCGGTGTCGTCCTGGAGGAGATCGCGATGACCGAGGACGACCCCGGCGACCAGGTGCACGACCTGTTCACCACCGCGATGCTCGGCGACACCCCGCTGGGCCGCCCGGTCCTCGGCACCGTCGACACCATCAACGCCCTCACCCGCGACCAGGTCGCCCGCTTCTACCGGAAGCACTACGACCCGACCCGGCTGGTCGTCGCCGCCGCGGGCAATGTCGACCACAACGCGGTCGTCCGGCAGGTCCGCCGCGCCTTCGAGGACGCCGGCGCACTGCGCGACCCGGACGCCGTCCCGCGCGCCCCGCGCTCCGGCGGCCGTACGATCCGCGCCGCCGGCCGCCTCGAAGTGCTCGACCGGCGCACCGAACAGGCCCATGTCGTGCTCGGCATGCCGGGCCTGTCCCGCAACGACGAGCGCCGCTGGGCGCTGAGCGTGCTCAACACCGCGCTCGGCGGCGGCATGAGTTCCCGGCTCTTCCAGGAAGTGCGCGAGAAGCGCGGCCTGGCGTATTCGGTGTATTCGTACACGTCCTCCTTCGCGGACTGCGGCCTGTTCGGCGTCTACGCGGGCTGCCAGCCGCGCCGGGTGCCCGAGGTGCTGAAGATCTGCCGGGACGAGCTGGCGCAGGTCGCCGAGCACGGCCTGCCCGACGAGGAGATCGCCCGCGCCGTCGGCCAGCTCTCCGGTTCCACGGTGCTGGGGCTCGAGGACACCGGCGCGCTGATGAACCGGCTCGGCAAGAGCGAGCTGTGCTGGGGCGAGCAGCTGTCGGTGGACGACCTGCTCGCCAGGATCGCCGCGGTCACCCCGGACGACGTCCGGTCGGTGGCCCGTGAGGTACTGGCACAGCGGCCCTCGCTGGCCGTCATAGGGCCCGTGAAGGACAAGCAGGCCGCCCGGCTGCGGGACGCCCTCGCCTAGCGCGAGAACACGAACGCGACAGAACACGAACGCGACAGAACACGACGGACACGACCAACACGACGGACACCGAAGGACGAGGACCGAACAGCGATGAGCAAGCTCCGTGTGGCCGTCATCGGCGCCAAGGGCCGGATCGGCTCCGAGGCGGTACGCGCGGTCGAGGCCGCCGACGACCTCGACCTCGTCGCGGCGCTCGGCCGCGGCGACCGCCTCGAGACCCTGACCGAGGCGGGCGCGCAGGTCGCCGTCGAGCTCACGCACCCCGACGCGGTGATGGCCAATGTGGAGTTCTGTGTCGGCCACGGCATCCACGCCGTGGTCGGCACCACCGGCTGGACCCCGGAGCGACTGGACACGCTGCGTACGTGGCTGGCCGGTTCGCCGGCGACCGGCGTGCTCATCGCCCCGAACTTCTCCATCGGCGCCGTCCTGACCATGCGCTTCGCCCAGCAGGCGGCCCGCTGGTTCGAGAGCGTCGAGGTCATCGAACTGCACCACAACCGCAAGGCGGACGCCCCCAGCGGCACCGCCACCCGTACCGCGCAGCTCATCGCGGCGGCCCGCACCGAGGCCGGCCGGGCGCCCCAGCAGGACCCGACCACGCACGCCCTGGACGGCGCCCGCGGCGCGGACGTGGACGGCGTGCCGGTGCACTCGGTACGGCTGCGCGGTCTGCTCGCCCACCAGGAGGTCGTCTTCGGCGACACGGGCGAGACGCTCACCATCCGGCACGACTCGCTGCACCACAGCAGCTTCATGCCGGGCATCCTGCTCGCCGCCCGTACCGTGCCCGGCGTCCCGGGCCTCACCTTCGGCCTGGAACACTTCCTGACGGACGAGGGCTGATCCGGGACCGGGAGGACCGAACCGTATGCGCGCCAAACTCAGCTACGCCGTCTCCGCGGTCGTACTGGTCTTCTACTTCGTGCTGGTCGGCGACCGGGGCGTGCTGCTCATCGCGGACGGCCGCCCGGTCACCGTCGCCTTCGGCCTGGCCGTGCTCGTCCTGCCGCTGATCGGCGCCTGGTTCCTGTGGCACACCACGCAGTTCGCCCGGCACGCCGGCCGGCTGGGCCGGGAGCTGGAGGCCGAGGGCGGACTGCCCGAGGACGAGCTGGTACGGACGCCCAGCGGCCGGATCGACCGCGCGTCGGCGGACGCGGTGTTCGCCAAGCGGCAGGCCGAGACGGAGGCCGCGCCGGACGACTGGCGCAACTGGTTCCGGCTGGCCGTGGCGTACTTCGACGCCCGCGACACCCCGCGCGCCCGCAAGGCGATGCAGCGGGCGATCGCCCTGCACGACGGGCGCGAGGTGCGCGAGGTCCGCGAGGTCCGCGAGCGCGCCTAACGCCGCCCGGCGGCGCCGGGCGGCGTGGTCCGTCAACAATTTCCGGGCGTGCGCCCGGGCGGGTGAAGCTGCGCGGCGCGCTCAGCGCAGTTCGGCCGCCCAGCCCTCGATCGCGTCGGCCGCGAGGTCGAACGCCTCGACCCGGCCGAGGAAGTCCGCGTTGTGGTCGGTCAGCAGCGGCTTGAGCTGCTTGCCGCCGCGCCGGGTGATCACCAGCGCCTGCCCCTGCACACTGCGCGGCAGCCCCAGCACCCGTACCGGCTGCTGCGCGGTGCGCACCGCCACGACCTGGCTCCAGGACACCGTCGAGGTCGAGAAGAACTCCACCTGCCGCAGGCCCTTGCCGCTCACCCACACGCCCACCCGCAGCAGCCGCAGCGTCAGGGCGATCACCACGATCCCCGCGAGCACGCACGTCACCGCGCCCTGACCGCTGCCCGCAGCCGCCATGATCAGCGCGGCGAACATCAGGTACGAGGCCAGGACCAGCGCCAGCGCGGCGGTCGCGACCCGCCAGGGACCGGGACGGTACGGCCGCATCCAGCGGTCCTGCGCCGCGTGGGGCAGCGCGCGTCCGGCCGCGATGTCGTCGGCGAAGATGGTGGTGGAATTGCGGGGGAGGGACACGCGGAGAATCCTCTTCGGGTTTCCGGCAGCTTCGGGCACGAGCGGGGGGCTACGACGGGTGAGGCTAGCCGCCGCCCGGCGCATCGGCCACCTCGGGGCGGCCGTTCGGGACACGGCCCGGCCGACGAACACTGTCATAGGGAGCGAATAGGCTGACGCCGCACAGCAGCAGCCAAGCAGGAAGGACTTCCGGTGCCGATCGAGACCACCACCGCGACCGCCGTCCCCGTCCGGTTCCGCGACGACGTGAGCGTCGAACTCGTCAAGCACAGCGCGTCGGACGGCGACGTCCTGTGGGCGGCACGTGTCTCCACCGCCGGAGAGCAGTCCCTCGAAGAGCTGACCAAGGACCCCGAGCGGTCCAAGGGTCTGATCAACTACCTGATGCGCGACCGGCACGGCAGCCCGTTCGAGCACAACTCGATGACGTTCTTCGTGAGCGCCCCGATCTTCGTCTTCCGCGAGTTCATGCGGCACCGCGTCGGCTGGTCGTACAACGAGGAGTCCGGCCGCTACCGCGAGCTGCAGCCGGTCTTCTACGTGCCGGGCCCGGAGCGCAAGCTCGTCCAGCAGGGACGGCCGGGCAAGTACGAATTCGTGCACGGCACGGAAGAGCAGCACAAGGCCACGGTCGCGGCGATGGAGCAGTCCTACGAGCAGTCGTACGCGGCCTACCAGGAGATGCTGGCCGCCGGCGTGGCGCGCGAGGTCGCCCGCGCGACACTCCCGGTGGGACTGTTCTCCTCGATGTACGCGACCTGCAACGCGCGCTCGCTGATGCACTTCCTCGGCCTGCGCACCCAGCACGAGCTGGCGACGACCCCGTCCTTCCCGCAGCGCGAGATCGAGATGGTGGGCGAGCTGATGGAGGAGCACTGGGCGCGGCTGATGCCGCTCACGCACGCCGCGTTCAACGCGAACGGGCGGGTCGCACCGTAACGGCCGGAAGCGATCGGCGCGACCGCAGCGCAATGTCCGAAGTGTTCCGATTGCAGGCATTCGTGAAGTTCATCTAGGCTGCTGAAACGGACTCCGGCGTTGCTTGAACCCCCGAGCAGGCACCGCCGGAGTCCTTTGCGCAGGTCCCGAGGCTGCATGCCCGTACACACACCGAGTAGCGTGGACCCATGGCTCCGACCTCCACCCCCGCGGCCCCCTTCGGGCGGGTCCTGACCGCAATGGTCACGCCGTTCACCGCCGACGGCGCCCTCGACCTCGACGGCGCGCAGCGGCTCGCCGCCCACCTCGTGGACGCGGGCAACGACGGCCTCGTCGTCAACGGCACCACCGGAGAGTCGCCCACCACCAGCGACACCGAGAAGGACCGCCTGGTACGGGCCGTCGTCGAGGCCGTCGGCGACCGCGCCTTCGTCGTCGCCGGCGTCGGCACCAACGACACCGCGCACAGCGCGGAACTCGCCCGCCAGGCCGAGACCGCCGGCGCCCACGGCCTGCTGACGGTCACGCCGTACTACAACAAGCCCCCGCAGGAGGGTCTGTACCGGCACTTCACCACGATCGCCGACGCCACCGGCCTGCCCGTGATGCTCTACGACATCCCCGGCCGCAGCGGCGTCCCGATCGAGACCGAGACCCTCGTCCGGTTGGGCGAACATCCCAGGATCGTCGCCAACAAGGACGCCAAGGGCGACCTCGCCGCGGCCAGCTGGGCCCTGTCCCGCAGCGGCCTCGCCTGGTACTCCGGTGACGACATGCTCAATCTGCCGCTGCTCGCCATCGGCGCCACCGGCTTCGTCTCCGTCGTCGGCCACCTGGTCTCGCCGGAACTGCGCGCCCTCCTCGACGCGTACACCAGCGGCGACGTCACCAAGGCCACCGAGATCCACCAGCGACTGCTGCCGGTCTACACCGGCATGTTCCGCGCCCAGGGCGTCATCACCACCAAGACCGCCCTCGCGCTGCGCGGACTGCCCGCGGGACCGCTCCGCCTCCCCCTCGTGGAACTGGACGAGGCCGCCACCGAGCAGCTCAGGAGGGATCTCGCCGCCGGCGGGGTACACCTGTGACCACACAGACTTCACAACTTAATACGACGGAACAACCGAACGAGCAGCACCCGATACCCAGCACGACCAGCACGACCCGTACACACGCACACGGAACAACTGACGATGTCACGCGCGCCAACGCCCGGAAGAGGCCCTGCCGGCGCGCGTGGTGAGGAGAGACTTTTGAGCCATCCGCACCCCGAACTCGGCCCCCCGCGGACCCTGCCCGACGGCGGCCTCCGTATCACCCCGCTCGGCGGCCTCGGCGAAATCGGCCGCAACATGACGGTCTTCGAATTCGGCGGCAAGCTGCTGATCGTCGACTGCGGAGTGCTCTTCCCCGAGGAGGAGCAGCCGGGCGTCGACCTGATCCTGCCGGACTTCAGCTCCATCAGGGACCGCCTCGACGACGTCGTCGGCATCATCCTGACCCACGGCCACGAGGACCACATCGGAGCCGTCCCCTTCCTCCTGCGGGAGAAGGACGACATCCCCCTGATCGGCTCCAAGCTCACGCTCGCGCTGATCGAGGCCAAGCTCCAGGAACACCGCATCCGGCCGTACGTCCTGGAGGTCAAGGAGGGCGACCGCGAGCGCATCGGCCCCTTCGACTGCGAGTTCATCGCCGTCAACCACTCCATCCCGGACGCCCTCGCCGTCGCCGTCCGCACCCCCGCGGGCATGGTCGTCGTCACCGGCGACTTCAAGATGGACCAGCTCCCGCTGGACGGCCGGCTCACCGACCTGCCCGCCTTCGCGCGGCTCGGTGAGGAGGGCATCGACCTGCTCCTCGCCGACTCAACCAACGCCGAGGTGCCGGGCTTCGTCGCACCCGAGCGGGACATCTCGCAGGTGCTCCGGCAGACCTTCGCCAAGGCCGATAAGCGGATCATCGTGGCGAGCTTCGCCAGCCATGTGCACCGCATCCAGCAGGTCCTGGACGCCGCCCACGAACGCGGACGCAAGGTCGCCTTCGTCGGCCGCTCCATGGTCAGGAACATGGGCATCGCCCGCGACCTCGGTTACCTCAAGGTGCCGCACGGCCTCATCGTGGACGTCAAGGTCCTCGACGACCTGCCGGACGAGAAGGTCGTCCTGGTCTGCACCGGCTCCCAGGGCGAACCCATGGCCGCCCTGTCCCGGATGGCCAACCGGGACCACCAGATCAGGATCGTCGAGGGCGACACCGTCATCCTCGCCTCCTCCCTGATCCCGGGCAACGAGAACGCGGTCTACCGCGTGATCAACGGTCTCACCCGGTGGGGCGCCAATGTCGTCCACAAGGGCAACGCCAAGGTCCATGTCTCGGGACACGCCTCGGCCGGCGAACTGCTGTACTTCTACAACATCTGCAAGCCGCGGAATCTGATGCCGATCCACGGCGAATGGCGCCACCTGCGGGCCAACGCCGACCTCGGACAGCTCACCGGCATCCCCAAGAGCAACTGCGTCATCGCCGAGGACGGTGTCGCCGTCGACCTCGTGGACGGCGTCGCCAAAATCGCGGGCAAGGTCCAGGCCGGTTACGTGTACGTCGACGGCCTGTCCGTCGGCGACATCACGGAGTCGTCCCTCAAGGACCGCCGCATCCTCGGCGAGGAGGGCATCGTCTCCGTCTTCGTGGTGGTCGATTCGACCACCGGGAAGATCGTCGGCGGACCGAACATCCACGCCCGCGGATCCGGAATCGAGGACGAGGCATTCGCCGCCGTCATCCCGAAGATCGAGGAGGGGCTCTCCCGCTCCGCCTCCGACGGGGTGATGGAAGCCCGCCAGATCCAGCAGCTCATCCGCCGCGCGGTCGGCAAATGGGTCTCCGACACCTACCGCCGGCGTCCGATGATCCTCCCGGTGGTCGTCGAGGTCTGACGCCTCGTCAACCCACGGACCAGGAGCGGGCCCACGGATTTGCATCCGTGGGCCCGCTCCAGTACGTTGGCACAACCGCCTCGACGAGACCCGCGGAAACGTGTGTGCTCGAAACGGGGTTGGTAATTCCGACGGAAAAGCTTCTGATAGAGTCGGAGACACGAAGGGAAAGCCCGGAGGGGCCGGTGAAACGGTTCCGATGGAAGCTTCCGTTCCTTGAGAACTCAACAGCGTGCCAAAAGTCAACGCCAGATATGTTGATACCCCGTCTCGTTTGTATCGGGACGAGGTTCCTTTGAAGTAACACAACAGCGAGGACGCTGTGCACCCGGGGATTATTCCTCCTCGTGGTGCCGCTCTTCCTGTGATGCGAGTAAGCATTCACGGAGAGTTTGATCCTGGCTCAGGACGAACGCTGGCGGCGTGCTTAACACATGCAAGTCGAACGATGAACCATTT
>NZ_FONG01000049.1 GCF_900112845.1 Actinacidiphila alni | reverse complement strand
GGGCCCGTGCTCCGCCGATACGTCCCGCCCCCTCCCCGGAGGGCGCCGAAAGGTAGCCGTGCCATGGCCACGACCGAGCCACTGCCGCGGGCCGCGTCCGCCCACGAGACCCCCCTCGACCCACCCGCCGCCCCGCAGGCCGCCGACGTACCGCCCGCGCGCCTCACCGGCCGGCTCAAGCTGGTCCTTGTCGTGCTGCTGGTCGCCCAGTTCATGCTGGCCGTCGACTTCTCGATCCTGAACGTCGCTCTCCCGGCGATCGGCCGCGGCCTCGGCTTCTCGCTGTCCGGCCTGCAGTGGATCGCCACATCGTTCGCGCTGCCGGCCGCCGGTTTCACTCTCTTCTTCGGCCGCATCGGCGACCTTCTCGGCCGCAAGAAGATGTTCATCGGCGCCGTCGCCCTGCTCGGCCTGGCCTCTCTGCTGGGGGGCCTCGCCACCTCCCCGGGTGTCCTCCTGACCGCTCGCGTCGCACAGGGTCTCGCCACCGCCGCGGCGACACCGGCGGGCCTGTCGCTGCTGACCACCGCCTTCCCCGAAGGCCCGCTGCGGCAGAAGGCGCTGGGCGCCAACGGCGCGCTGATGTCGGCCGGGTTCACCGCCGGTGCGGTCCTCGGAGGCGCGCTGACCGACCTGCTGTCCTGGCGCTGGGCCTTCTTCGTCAACGTGCCGGTCGCTCTCGGCGTCGTCCTGGTCGCACCGGCCGTGCTCAATGAATCGCGCCCGGCCGACCGGCCCCGCCTCGATGTGCCCGGTGCGCTGACCGTCACCGGCGGACTGCTCGCCCTGGTGTACGGACTGACCCAGGCGGGCGCGCACGGCTGGACCGCCACGCCGACCCTGGCGGGGCTTGCCACGGGCGCCGCGGCGCTGATGGCGGTCCCCTTCGTCGAGCGGCGAGCAGTCCAGCCGCTGGTGCCGCCGGCAACGCTCGCCCGACGCAATGTGGCCTGGGGGAACGTATTCGGTCTGCTGGCCTTCGCCACCGAAACGTCACTGGTCTATCTGCTCACCCTCTACCTCCAGGACACGCTCGGCTTCTCCCCGCTCGCCGCGGGCGCCACCTTCGGTGTCCTGGGCGCCGGTACGGTCCTCGGCGGGCTCACCGCCGCGCGCGTGATCGCGCGGACCTCCACCACGACCACGCTGGTGGCCGGCGGCCTGCTCCAGGCGGTCGCCACCGCCGTACTGCTCCTCCTCGGCACCGGCACGGGTACGGCACTCGCCCTGCTGCTGCCCGCCAC
>NZ_FONG01000013.1 GCF_900112845.1 Actinacidiphila alni | reverse complement strand
CGCTGGGCGATGTGCCTCGCTGCGACCTTGTCGCCCAGATCCCGGATCGCGTGCGGCGGCGGACCGATCCACGTCAGCCCCGCGTCCAGCACCGCCTGGGCGAACTCGGCGTTCTCCGACAGGAATCCGTACCCCGGATGCACCGCGTCCGCCCCGGACTCCGCGGCCGCGGCCAGCACCTTGCCGATGTCCAGATAACTGGTCGCCGGGGTGTCACCGCCCAACGCGTACGCCTCATCGGCCACACGCACATGCACCGCGTCCCGGTCCGGATCGGCGTAGACCGCCACACTCCCGATCCCCGCATCCCGGCAGGCACGGGCAACGCGGACAGCAATTTCACCGCGGTTCGCGATGAGCACCTTGCGCACGATGGCTCCCTTGGCTCGCTCGGCCGGTTCGGCTTCCCCGTCCCGGCCCCGGTCAGTGGTGGATTCCCGGCCGCCCGGGCGGCTCACGGCGTCCACCGCGCGGCACGGCCGCCTCGCCGCCACAGGCCGGGGCCGCGCTCCGTACGGAGGTCGGCGCCACGGGCCCAGGCCCGGCCGCGGCGGTACGACGCGCCCTGCGGCCCGGGTTCGGGCCCGGCCGCGGCGCCGGCCCCGGCCCACACCGCGAGCAGCGCGGCCAGTTCCTCGGCGGTCGGCTCGCCCCTGACCACCCGGATGTCGGGGTCTCCCGCGCCGGTCACAGCGGGATGTTCCCGTGCTTGCGGGGCAGCCGCGTCACCCGTTTGTCGGCGAGCGCGCGCAGGGCCTGGGCCACCTGGACCCGGGTCTCGTGCGGCATGATCACCGCGTCCACGTAGCCGCGTTCGGCGGCCACGTACGGGTTGCAGAGCGCCTGCTCGTACTCGGCGCGCAGCCGTTCGCGTTCGGCCGCCGGGTCCTCGGCCTGTTCGACGGCGCGGCGGTGCAGCACGGTGACGGCGCTCTCGCCGCCCATGACGGCGATCTCGGCGGTGGGCCAGGCGAGGTTGACGTCGGTGCCGAGGTGTTTGGAGCCCATCACGCCGTAGCCGCCGCCGTACGCCTTGCGGGTGACGACCGTGACCATCGGGACGGTGGCCTCGGCGTAGGCGTAGATGAGTTTGGCGCCGCGGCGGATGATGCCGCCGCGTTCCTGTTCCAGGCCGGGCAGGAAGCCGGGGACGTCCACGAAGGTGAGCACCGGGATGTGGAAGGCGTCGCAGGTGCGGATGAAGCGGGCGGCCTTCTCACTGGCGTCGATGTCGAGCGCGCCGGCCATGTGCGAGGGCTGGTTGGCGACCACACCGACGCTGCGGCCCTCGATCCGGCCGAAGCCGCAGATCACATTGCGGGCGAACAGCTCCTGGGTCTCCAGGAGTTCACCGTCGTCCAGCACGGTGTGGATCACCTGGCGCATGTCGTACGGCCGGTTGGCCTCGTCGGGGATCAGGGTGTCGAGCGCGCGGTCGGCGGCGGTGAACTCCTCGGCGAGGGGGACCTCGTACTCCGGCGCGTCGTCCATGTTGTTCGACGGCAGGTAGCCGAGCAGCAGGCGGACGTACTCGAACGCCTCCTTCTCGTCGCGCGCGAGGTGGTGGGCGTTGCCGGAGATCGTGTTGTGGCTGTGCCCGCCGCCCAGTTCCTCGCGGTCGATCTGATGGCCCGTCACCGTCCGCAGCACGTCCGGGCCGGTGACGAACATGTGCGAGATGCCCTCGACCATGACGATGAAGTCGGTGATGGCGGGCGCGTAGACGGCGCCGCCCGCGCACGGCCCGGTCATCAGGGAGATCTGCGGGATGACGCCGGACGCCTGCACATGGCGTTTGACCAGCTCGGCGTAGAAGGCGAGCGAGACCACGCCCTCCTGGATGCGGGCGCCGCCGGAGTCGTTGATCCCGATGATCGGGCAGCCGGTGCGCAGCGCCAGGTCCATCACTTTGACGATCTTCTCGCCGTAGACCTCGCCGAGGCTGCCGCCGAAGACGGTGAAGTCCTGCGCGAACAGGCAGACGCGGCGGCCGTCGATGGTGGCGTATCCGGTGATCACCCCGTCGCCGAGCGGGCGTTGGCGTTCCATGCCGAAGTCGTGGCTGCGGTGCCTGGCCATCGCGTCCAGTTCGACGAAGCTGCCGGGGTCGACCAGCGCCTCGATCCGTTCGCGGGCGGTGAGCTTGCCCTTGTCGTGCTGGCGGGCGACGGCCGGCGTCTCGGTCGCCATGCGCGCCGACTCGGCGCGCCTGCGGGCGAGTTCGGCCAGTCGGTCGGCGGTGGTGCCGGCGCCTCGGCTTGCGGGCACGGTGTCTCCTCGGTGTGTCATGACCGGCGTCAGCCGTCCCGGACGACGGAGTCGGCGAGTGAGCCATCGGTGTAGAGCTGCCGGCAGGCGCGGCGGCGCACCTTGCCGCTCGACGTCTTGGGCAGTGCGCCGCGCCGGACCAGCAGCACGTCGTCGGCCTCCAGCCGGTGGTGGTCCCAGACCGCGTCGCGGATCAGCCGGCGCAGCCGCTGCGTGCCGGTCTCGCGCAGCGTCCTGCCGTCCGCCTCGACGACGACCACCAGCTTCTCGGTGCTGCCGTCGTCCACGGAGAAGGCCGCGGCGCAGTTGGGCCGCAGGCCCGGGGCGGCGGTCTCGGCGGACAGCTCGATGTCCTGCGGGTAGTGGTTGCGGCCCGAGCGGATGACGAGGTCCTTCAGCCGTCCGTTGACGTAGAGGGTGCCCTCGTGCACGAAGCCCAGGTCGCCGGTGCGCAGATACTCCCTGCCGTCCTCGGCGCCGGGGGCGGTGCGGGCCCAGAAGGTCTCCTTGCTCGCCTCCGGCCGGCCCCAGTAACCGGCCGCCACACAGGGGCCGTTGATCCAGATCTCGCCGACCCGGTCGTCCGGCAGCGGGTCGAGCGTCGTCGGGTCGACGATCGCGATCCGGGTACCGCCCTCGGGCGCGCCGCAGCCGACGAGCGGGACGGCGCCGGGCGCGTCCGCGTCGACCCGCCGGACCACGCCGTCACGCAGCGCGTCGTCGGAGACCCACAGGGCGGCGGGTTCCCGGTCGGCGCGGTCGCCGGTGGCCTTGAGGGTGTTCTCGGCGAGGCCGTAGCCGGGGCACATCGCGCGCGGGTCGAAACCGGCGGGTGCGAAGGCCGCGGCGAAATTCCGGATGGTGTGCCAGCGCACCGGCTCGGCCCCGTTGCCCGCGACGCGCCAGCTCGACAGGTCGAGCCCGGGGCCCGTCCGGCCCTCTGCCGCGGCGGTGACGCACAGGTCGTACGCGAAGCCGGGCGCGGCGGCGTGCGTGCCACGGAAGCGCGAGATCGCTTCCAGCCAGCGGGCGGGGCGGCGGATGAAGGACTCGGGCGTCATCAGATACGACGTCGGGCCCGCCCACAGCGGCAGGATGATGCCGAAGAGCATGCCCATGTCGTGGAAGAGCGGCAGCCAGGACACCACGGTGGCGTCCGGGCCGCTGGGCCAGAGGCTGTCGGTCTCGCGGGCGTTGGCGATGAAATTGGCGTGGGTGACCATCACGCCCTTGGGGTCGCCGGTGGACCCCGAGGTGTACTGGAGCAGCGCCGTGTCGGCCGGCCCCGGCAGCGGGCCGCGCCAGGCGGCGGCGTCCGGCAGCGGCATCGCGTCGGTGGCGATGAGGGTGAGACCGGCCAGTTCGGGGCGGTCGGCGAAGCGTTCGCGCAGGTCGGCCGCGACCTCGGTGGTGGTGAGGACGGCGCGGGCGCCGGCGTCGTCGGCGATGCCGCGCAGCCGCTGAAGTCCCCCGATCCGGTGCGGTACTTGGACGGGAGCCGCGGCCACGCCCGCGTACATGCAGCCGAGCAGGGCGCGGACGAAGTCGGCGCCGGACGGATAGAGGAGCACCGCGTTGCGGCCCGCGAGCCCCGCGGCGGTGAACGCGGCGGCGTACTGCCGGGCCGCGGTGTCCAGGGCGCGGTAGGTGAGGGATTCGCCCGGTTCCTCGCCGTCGCGCAGGAAGACGAAGGCGGTGTCGTCGGGCGTGGCCGCGGCGCGCCGCCGGAGCGCCTCGACCAGGGTGGCCGCTTCGGAGCCCGTCGTCGGCCCGACCGCGAGCGCATGGCCCGCGGCAGGCGTGCGGTCGGCGGCAGGCGTCCGATCGGGGGCAGGTGTGCGGTCCGAGACAGGTGTGTGGTCGGGGGCAAGCGTGTCGTCGGGGGTCGTCGTCAGGTCGGCGCTCATCGGTCAGCCTCCTTGTCCAGCCGCGCGAGCCGCCCGCGGTAGAAGGTGAGCGGCCCGTCGTCCTCCGTGCCGTCCTCGAGCGTGCCGAGCGAGGTCACGGCGCCGATCACGATCCGGTGGTCGCCGCCGTGGTACTCGTCGGCGACCTTGCACTCCAGGAAGCCGATGGCGCCGCGCAGGATCGGCGCGCCGCAGCTTCCGCTCAGACAGTCGAAGCCGTCGAAGCCGGTGGGTCCCGGCGCTGCGAAGCCCATCGCGGCCGGTCCCTGGCCCGCGCCGAGGATGCTGACGGCGAAGGTGCCGCAGGCGCGTACGGCGGCCAGCAGCCGGGAGTCGTGCCGCAGGCAGAACAGCACGAGCGGCGGCTCCAGCGACACCGATGTGAAGGAGTTGACGGTGGCGCCGACCCACTGCCCGTCCAGCTGGCTGGTGACGACGGTGATGCCGGTGGCGAAGTGCCCGCACACCTGGCGCATGGCGGACGGCTCGGGCGGCAGGGCCTGTGCGGGGAACCGTTTGGTTCCGGTGTCCATGTCCATGTCCACGATCCCCAGGTGGGCGAGCCTGCGTCGGATGTCGCTGCGGCGGAAGTCCTGGTCCGGTCCCTCGTGCGGGGTCGCGTCCGCGACCGGGCCCCGGCCCCGCTCCTGGTCAGTCGTCATGGCCGAGGTCTCTTCCCCCGCCGCGCGCCCCGTACGGCTTCACCAGGCGCAGCACCGCGGGCGGTGCCTCCTTGCGCGCCCACAGCAGGGTGCGCAGCCGTTGCGGGGTGGTCAGCACGTACTCCTTGTCCCGGGGGTCGCCGAAGCCGTAGATCGGCGGCACCATCGGCTCGGTGCGCAGCCGTACGAAGATCCGGTCGGCGGCCTGCCGGGCCTGTGTGCGGCCCGCGGCGGTCTCCCGGCAGGTGGCGAGGGTGAAGTCGAGCAGGTCCCGGTACTCGGGCACCGTCTCGTGGCAGACCCCGGTGGCCGGGTCACCGCGCAACGAGGCGAGGGCGGCCTCCGCGGCGCCGGCCGCCATGGTCTTCGCGCTGCGCTTGAGGGACAGCGCGTCGAACATCGTGCCCAGCAGCCAGACCCGGGCCGTCGCACTCCACAGCAACGGGTCGCTGGACGCCGTCAACGCGGCCTCCACCAGCCGGTCCTGACGGTCCGCCATACCGTGCTGAAGCCGCTCCAGATAGCGGAAGCGGCCCGCCGACCAGTCGTCGTCCCTGGCCGCGGCGAGGATGTCGGAGGCCGCGGAGTAGACGAGTTGGGCGGAGGTGTAGAGGTCGCGGCCGAGGACCGGGTCGCCGCCGAGCGCGGCCTGGTCGAGCAGCAGCATCCGGTCGCCGACGGTGCGCGAGGCGTGCCACTGCCCGGCCTCCGACGCCCAGGTGAACGTGGGCCGGGCGGCGTCGAGTTGGGCGGCGACGGCCGGGTGACGGGCGGCGTGCGCGAGGATCTCCTGCCAGCCGCCGCCGTCCGGTCCCTCGGGGTCGGCGCCGCGCGGGAAGCGGGCCGCGTCCAGCGACAGCGTGACCGTCGCGAGGGCCGAACCGGCGGGCGTGCCTTCGTAGTTGCGGAAGTGCCCGATCTGGATCCAGCCGCCGTCGAAGACGTGGTGCAAGGTGCCCTGCGACCAGGGGTGCGAGCCCTTGAGGACCGGTGCCACCCGCTCGTACGGCCGGACGCCCAGGACGTGCGCGCCGATCACCCGGGTGCCGGCGCCGCCGGAGACCCGTTCGGCGCCGAGCGCGCGGGCCACCGCCGAGTCGGGTCCCGTGGTGTCGACGACGAAGCCGGTACGGATCTCCTCGCCGTCCGCGAGCGTCAGGCGCACGCTGCCGTCCTCCGCGACGGCCTTGTCGACCCGGACCCGGTGCCGTACGCGGGCGCCGCGGCCGACCGCCGCGGCGAGCATCCAGGCGTCCAGGTCGGGCCGGTAGAAGCGGCTCTCGCCGTGCTCGGAGGGGATGTTGAACTGCAGCGAGTCGGCCCGCCGGTGGCCGGCGCCCTCCTGGTGGTGCACGAAGCCGAGGGTGCGCTGCACACCGCAGTTGAACGACAGTTCCCGGCCGACCCGGCCGGCGTCGGCGAGCAGGCCGATCTCCGGGGCCCGGTAGCGCTCGGCGATCACCTCGTAGAGGAACGAGGTGCACGGCAGGGTCATCTCGCCGGGCTCGCTCGCCGACCGGTCGCGGTCGCCGAGCAGCAGCACCCGCAGGCCGTGCCGGGCCAGGATCACCGCCAGCGATGTGGCGGTGATCCCGGTGCCGAGCACCGTGACGTCCGGGTCGCGCTGGTCGTCGCCGATGTGGTCGGGGTCGGTTGTCATGGTGCCCATCACCTGTTCGGGTCGGGTTGGTCCTGCTCGTACGGGGCCGGCGGCCGGGTCAGCGGCTGTGCGCGATGCGCTCCCTGGCGAAGCCGCGCATGGCGTGGGTCACGGTGCCGGAGATGTCGGCGGGCGCCTTGGTCTGCGCCCAGGCGACGGTGCGGGCCATCCGGGGCGGCGTCGCGTGGAAGAAGTGGTTGCCCGGCTTGTCCAGGCCCAGCGGCGGCGGGATGAAGTCGGCGTCCGACAGTTGCGCGAACAGCCGCCGGGTGGCGTCCTGCGCGGTCATCGTGCCGCTCTCCACCTGTTCGCTGACGGCCGTGGTGGTGCGCAGCAGCTCGTTGCAGCCGTCGTGGACGGGGAAGGGCGAGCCGAGGTATTTGGCGTGTTCCATCTCGCGCAGCGGGCCGGTGTCGCCGTGCCGCAGCTTGTCGTAGATGCCCTGGAGGTGGAACGTGCCGAGCACCGTGGAGATCGCCCAGGTCCTGAAGACCGCGTTCCACAGGCCGTAGTCGCGGAAGGCGATGAAGGAGCTGTTGACCAGGTCGTCGTTGGCGCTGAGCAGGCCCTGCTCCAACTGCTCGACGAAGGCGAAGCGTTCGCGCGAGAAGTCGTCGTCGCGGATGGCGTCGAGCAGCCGGTGGCCGAGGACGTTGACGACTTCGAGGGTGTTGGTCAGGCCGCGTGAGTAGAGCGCGTCGATGAAGCCGGCGGCGTGCGCGGTGATGCAGAAGCGGTCGCCGACGGTGCTGGTGGTGGAGTACTGCAACCGCCCGGTGGAGACCCACTCGCGCACCGGCCGGGCGTTCTTGAACTGCGGGGCGATGTCGGGGAAGCGGCGCAGGAAGTCGTCGAACTCCTGCTGCGGCGGACCGTCGGGGCGCGGGTGGCGGCGCGGGTCGAGGGTGAGGCCGACGCTGCACAGCCGGTTGGTGCCGCCCTTGTTGTTGTCGAAGGGGATCACCCACAGCCAGCCGCCGTCGAAGACGTGGTGCAGGGTGCCCTGGTGCCAGGGGCTGGGGTTGCCGTACTGCGACGGGTTGCGCATCACGTCGTCGTACGGGGTGACGCCGACCATGTGCGTGAACATCGACCGCGAGTGGTGCTTGAACCGGGTGGGCTGCTCGCGCAGTCCGAAGTGCTCGGCGACCGGGGCCTTGTGGCCGCTGGCGTCGACCACGTAGCGGGCGAGGAAGGTCTCGCCGCGGTCGGTGGTCAGGGTGACGCCGGAGCCGTCGATGTCGACGTCCTGGATCCGGGTCTGCTGCCGCAGGTCCGCGCCGTAGGAGGCGGCGGTGTACGCCATGTAGGCGTCGATGTCCTGCCGGTAGAAGTGGTTCTCGGTGTGCAGCATCTTCGGGATGACGAACTGGTTGACCTCGTCGGGCTGCTGGGCCTGGCCCTCGCGCTGGTAGACGAAGCCGAAATTGCGCTTGATGCCGCAGGCCCCGGTGACGTGCTTGCGCACGCTCTGGAAGCTGGCCAGGTGGGCGATCTCGGGGACGTCGTAGCGGGCGGCGACCACCTTCAGCAGCACCGAGGTGTACGGGATGGT
This sequence comes from Actinacidiphila alni, assembly GCF_900112845.1. Classification (GTDB taxonomy): domain Bacteria; phylum Actinomycetota; class Actinomycetes; order Streptomycetales; family Streptomycetaceae; genus Actinacidiphila; species Actinacidiphila alni. The sequence continues at coordinate 220,432 of NZ_FONG01000013.1, read as the reverse complement.
GGACTCGCCGATCGCGAACCTGGGGTGGGTGCCGGCGTCGAGCAGCAGCACCTTGGCGCCGTTGCGGGCAAGCACGGCCCCCAGGATGGAGCCGGCGATGCCGGCGCCGAGAATGGCGACGTCGTGGCGTGGGGGTGTCATCTGCGACCTCCTGGGAAACGGCTGGGTGTGCTGGGGTGTCGGCCGGTCCTGCCGGTCGGCGGGTCAGTGCTGACGGGCGACCTCGGCGGTGAGCAGCCGTGCCCAGTGGACGGCCGGTTCCTCGAAGAAGGGACGGGGTTCCAGGCGCAGGGCCAGATCGGCGCGGTAGCGGGCGATGACCTGCGTCACCCCCAGCGAGTCGAGTCCCAGGTCGAGCAGACTGATGTCGTCGGTGATCTCGGCGAGTGCCACGCCGAGGTGGTCGGCGAGGACGGTGCGCACGTACACGTCGAGCAGTGCCTCGCGCTCGTCGGCGGGTGCGGCGAGCACCGCCGTCAGGTGCTCCGACGGGCCCCGGTCGGCGTCCTGCCCGGCGTCGACGCGGACCTCGGTGAGCAGCGGGCGGGCGCGGCGCGATTCGAGCAGCGGGCCGAGGGTCGCCCAGTCGGCGCCGGAGACGACCGCGTGCGCGGTGTCGGAGGCGAGCAGTGGGCCGAGGTGCGCGAGCCCGGTCTCCGGGTCGATCGCCCGCAGCCCGAGCGCCTCCAGCCGGGCCATCAGGTCGTCGCCGCCGAGCCCGCTGGCCACGCGCCACGGTCCCCAGCTCACCGAGAGCGCGGTACGGCCGGTGCGGCGGCGGTAGGCGGCGAGCGCGTCGAGGAAGCGGTTGGCGGACGCGTACGCGCCCAGGTGCGCGGAGCCCCAGACGGAGGCGATGGACGACATCAGCAGGAGGAAGTCCAGCTCCGTGCCGTCCAGCAGCCGGTGCAGGGTCCAGGCGCCCTCGACCTTGGGCCGCAGCACCTCGTGCAGGGATTCGGCGTCGGCCTCGGCGATGTTCTGCGCGCCGGCCAGGCCCGCGGCGTGGATGACCCCGCGCAGCGGCTGCCCGGTGGCGGCGATTCCGGCCAGTACGGCGGACATGCCGGCCTCGTCGCACACATCGGCGGCGGCGACGGTGACCCGCGCCCCGCGTTCTTCCAGGGTGCGGACGGCGGCGACGCGCTCGGCGGCCGCGGCCGGGAGGTCGGGGTCGTCCCAGCTCTCGCGCGGCGGGAGTCCGGCGCGGCCGGTGAGCACGAGGTGACGGGCGCCGAGCCCGGCCAGCCACTCGGCCAGGGTCAGGCCGAGGCCGCCGAGACCGCCGGTGATCAGATAGGTGCCCTCGGTGTCGACCCGCAGTGTCGGCGCGTCGTCGGCGGGGGGCAGGGAGCGGGTCAGCCGGGGCACGAGCCGGGCGCCGCCGCGGTAGGCGACCTCGTCGTCCTCGTCGCCGAGCAGGAGTTCCTCGGCGAGTTCGGCGGCGCCGCCCTCCGGGTCGCCGGCCGGGTCGAGGTCGATCGCACCGCCCCACAGGTCGGCGTGTTCGAGGCCCGCGACCTTGGCGAGTCCGGTGAGCAGCGCGCCGCTCAGACCGTCGGGTGCCTCTTCCTCGCCGGTGGCCTGGGCGCCGCGGGTGACCAGCCACAGCCGGGTCGGCCCGGAGCCGGTGGAGGCTTCCGGGTCCCGCTCGGCCAGTGCTTGGAGCAGGTGCACCACCGTCTCGGGTCCCGTCACGCGGGCCCGCGCCAGGTCGTCGTCGCCGGTCTTGTCCCCGGCGGGCGCGTCGAGCGCCGCCAGGTGCACGATCCGGTCGACGGGCCCGACCTCGGCGAGCAGCCGCCGCAGCGCGGCCGGGTCACCGGCCGGTACGGTCCAGCCGCCGGCCTCTCCCCCGGGCTCGTCCACGATCCGGACGAGCACGCTCTCCCCGCCGAGCGCCGACAGTTCGCGCGCCAGCCGCTCGGCGACCCCCGTGGTGTCGGCGAACAGCAGGGTGCGGCCCGCCGGGTCGGCGGCGCGGCCCGCTCGGGGCGAGCGCCGCCATTCGACGGTGTACTGCGGGTGGTCGTCGGCCTGCCCGGCGGACGCGGCGCCGCCGGGGCCCGGCAGTACGGGCGAGGTGTCGTCGGCCAGCGGGAAGCGCAGCGGCAGCCGCTGGAAGGCGTAGGTGGGGAGCGGGACATGGCGGTCGGCGCCGGCCGGGTGCACCGCCGTCCAGTCGACGGGGGCGCCCCAGGCGTGCAGGGCGCCCAGGCTCTCCAGCGCCTGTTCGGCCTCGGGGACGCCGCGCCGCAGCGACGGCAGCCACAGCAGGTCGGGGTCCGGCAGCGTCCGTGCGGCCAGGCCCAGCAGGGTGCGTCCTGGGCCGATCTCGACGAAGGCGCCGACGCCGGTCTCGCGCAGCGCGAGCAGGCCGTCGTGGAAGCGGACCGGCTGCCGGGCGTGCCGGACCCAGTAGCCGGGGTCCGCGAGGGTCGCGCGGTCCAGCGGGCGCCCGGTGAGGTTGGAGATCAGGGGAATGCGCGGTTCGCGGACGGTGATCCGTGCCGCCGCTTCCTCCAGCGGGGCGAGCACCGGGTCCAGCAACGGCGAGTGGAAGGCGTGCGAGACGGTCAGCGGTTTGACGGTGACGCCGTCGCGGGCCAGTTCGTCGCGGATCGCGGCGATGGCGTCGGCGGCGCCCGAAAGGACGGTGTCCCGGGGGCCGTTGACGGCGGCGACCGCGACCCGGTCGGCGCGCGCCTGCCCGATGGCTTCCCGCGCCGCCGCCGCGTCCAGGGACACGGCGAGCATCGCGCCGGGCTCGGTCACGGACTCCATCAGCTTCGCGCGCAGCGCGATCAGGGTGAGCGCGTCCGCCACGTCCACCGCGCCCGCCACGACGGCCGCCGCGTATTCGCCGACGCTGTGGCCGATGACGGCGGCCGGCCGTACGCCCCAGGACGCCCACAGCTCGGCGAGCGCGTATTCGACGGCGAACAGCGCCGGTTGGGTGTGCACGGTGCGGTCGATCGACCCGCCGTCGTCGCCGTCCGGGTGGAGGATGTCCAGCAGGGGGCGCCCGAGCAGCGGGTCGGCGATCTCGGCGCAGCGCTCCAGCGCCTGCCGGAAGACGGGCTCGGCGGCGCTCAATTCGCTTCCCATACCGGCGAATTGGGCGCCCTGGCCGGTGAACATGAAGGCGGTCCTGGCGCGGTGCGCGGCCTGGGCACGGCGCGGGGCAGGGCCGCCGTCGCCGGTGCCGAAGGCGTGCAGCCGGTCGGCGAGCCCAGCGGTGTCGCGGGCGGTGAAGGGCGCCCGGATCTGCTGCGGCGAGCGGCCGGCGGCGATGGTGCGAGCGACTGCGTCCAGCGGTGTCGCGGGGTTGGCGCGCAGGAAGTCGGCCCAGCGCAGCGTCAGTTCGCGCAGGGCGGGTTCGCTGCGCGCCGACGCGACGAGCACTTCGGCCTGCCGGTGCGGCGTTTCCTGCGATGCGTCGGGCAGCGGCACGGCGGGGGCCTCCTCGATGACGAGGTGGGCGTTGGTGCCGCTGGCGCCGAAGGAGCTGAGCCCGGCGATCCGCGGCTGCCCGTCGGAGGGCCACGGGGTGTGCTCCGCGGCGACCCGCAGATGGAGCGCGGCCCAGTCGATGTTGGGGTTGGGGGTGCGGAAGTGCAGGCTGGCCGGGATCTCGCCGTGGCCGACGGCGAGGACGCACTTGATGAGGCCCGCGATGCCGGCGGCGGCTTCCAGATGGCCCACATTGGTCTTCACCGAGCCGACGTGGACGGGCTGCTGCGAGGTCCGTCCGGCGCCGAGCACGCCTTCGAGGCTGCGCAGTTCGATCGGGTCGCCGAGCGCGGTGCCGGTGCCGTGGGCCTCGATGTAGCCGACCCGTTCGGGGGCCACTCCCGCGTCGGCGAGCGCGGCCCGGATGACGTCCTGCTGCGCCTTGCCGCTGGGCACCGAGATGCCGGATGCGTGGCCGTCGTGGTTGATGGCGCTGCCGCGGATGACGGCGAGCACCCGGTCGCCGTCGGCCTGCGCGTCGCTGAGCCGCTTGAGGACGACCAGGCCGCAGCCCTCGCCGCGCGCGTAGCCGTCGGCGGAGGCGTCGAATGCCTTGCAGCGGGCGTCGGGCGACACCGCGCCCGCCTTGCTGACCAGCACGAAACCGTACGGGGACAGGATCACATTGACGCCGCCGGCCAGTGCGAGGTCGGTCTCGCCGAGCCGCAGCGACTGGCACGCCTGGTGGACGGCCACCAGCGAGGACGAGCAGGCGGTGTCGACCACCTGGGCGGGGCCGCGCAGGCCGAAGGTGTGCGCGACGCGTCCGGCGATGAAGCTGTTCTCGCCGAGCAGTTGGTAGCCGTCGATCGCGGCCGGATCGCCGTACTGCTGCCGCAGCCGTACGTAGTCGCTGGTGCTCGCGCCGATGTAGACGCCGGTGCGGGAGCCGTCGAGGGAGTCGTGCGGGATGCCCGCGCGCTCCAGGGCCTCCCACGCGACCTCCAGGGCGATCCGCTGCTGCGGGTCCATGCCGAGGGCCTCGCCGGGCGCGATGCCGAACAGCTGGGCGTCGAAGGTGTCCGCGCTGTCGAGGAAGCCGCCCTCGACGACGTACGCCTTCGCGGGCGCCTCGGGGTCGGGGTCGTAGTACGGGTCGGTGTCCCAGCGGTCGCGCGGGAAGGGGCCGATGGCGTCCACGCCGTCCCGCAGCAGGTCCCACATGCGCTCGGGCGAATCGGCACCGCCGGGGAAGCGGCAGCCGACGCCGATCACGGCGATCGGGGCGTGCAGCGCGGCCCGCTGGTCCTCGACCATCGTGCGCAGCCGCCCGATGGTCTCCAGGGCCTGGGCGAGCCGGGACCGCTGCTGGTCGGCGGCGCGGGACGCGGCGGCGTCGGTGGGCTGGTTCATCGCTTCTCCCCCTCGATGAGGGCGTTGACGGCGGCGACCTCGGCGTCCAGGCGGGCGAAGAGATCCGCGTCGTCGGGGTCGTCGGTGCCATCGGGATCGTCGGGGCCTGCGGAGTCGTCGGGGCGGTCGTGCCCGGCGGCGACGGGGTCATTGGCATCGCCCGCGCCCTCGGGCGCGCCCCGGTCCGGTACGGCGGCGTCCTGCCGTACGTCCGGTGCCGCCTGCTGATCCTCGGCGAGCGGCCCGAGCACCTCGACGGCGAGGAATCCGGCCACCGCGTCACCGGTCGGGTACTCGAAGGCGAGGGTGGCGGGCAGGGCGCTGCCGAAGCGGCGTTCGAGCCGTACTTTCATCTCCAGTGCGGTGATGGAGTTCAGGCCCAGCTCGAAGAAGCCCTGGCGGGGCTCCAGTTCACCGGGTCCGTCCAGGCCGAGCACGACCGCGACCTCTTCGAGGACGCATTCGAGCAGCAGATCGCCGCGGGCCGCGTCCGGCAGCGAGCGCAGCTTGTCCAGCAGTGCGCCGGAGTCGCCGGGCGCCGAGGCGGCCTCGTCGGCCAGCACGTCGAACAGCGGCCAGGGCGTGGCCTGCCGGTAGAGCGGCAGCAGCAGCCCCCAGTCGGCGTCGGCCGCGGCGACCGCGGGCAGTCCCGAGGCGGTGATCCGGTCGAGCAGTTCGATGGCGATGCCGGGCGGCAGCGGGCGCATGCCGCTGCGGGTCAGCCGGTTGGCGCTGTCGCGGTCCAGCAGTTCCACGTCCAGCCAGGGTGCCCAGGCGATCGCGCAGACCGGCAGGCCGAGCGCACCGCGGTGGCCGGCGAGCGCGGTGAGCAGCGCGTCCGCCGGGGCCTGCACGCCCGCGCCGATCGCCGCCCAGTTCGACGCCACGGTGCCCCAGAGCTGGAAGAGGTCCAGGTCGGTACGCGTGTCGAGCGCCGCCTGGTGCAGCAGCCAGGCGCCGCGTGCGCGGTCGTCGATCGCGGCGGCGACCGTGGCCGGGTCCGCCTCCTGGTCGGTCGGCAGATTCCAGTCGACACCGAGCCAGACGACGCCCGCGACGGGGTGTCCGGCTGCGGCCTCGTCCTCGAACAGCCGGGTCGCCTGCTTGGCGTCCTCGATCCGAGGCACGACCAGGACGCGGCCGGCGCCGCGCGCGGTCAGCCAGGAGGCGACCCGGTCGGCCAGCGCGCCGTCGGCGCCCGCGACGAGATAGCCGCGGTCGGCGGCCAGTTCCACCGGCTCGAACAGTGGCGGCGGGGCCGGGGCGCGCCGCAGCCGGGCGGCGAGCCTGCGGCCGGCGCGCAGCGCGAGCCGGTCCTCGGTGTCCTCCTCGCCGTCCGTGCCGTCCCCGCCGTCGTGGGCGAGGAGTTCGGCGGCGATGCCCGCCGCGTCCTGCGCCGAGCCGGACGAGAGCGGGTCGAGGTCGAGGACGCCGCCCCACGCCGTGGGGCGCTCCACCCCGGTCACGATCGCGGACTGCCGCAACGGCGCCTGCGCGGCGGCGGGCATTTCGAGATCGTCCACGGCTACGGCGCCCCGGGTCACGTACAGCACCCGGGCGCCGCTGCCGACCGCGGCCGTCACCGACGCGATCGCGGTGACCGCGGCGCAGGCGTCGGCGAGTACCGCGCTGTCCGGTTCGCCGTGTTCCGGCAGGTCGAGTCCGCCGAGGTGGACGACCTGGCGGCAGCCGGGTCCGCCGCGCAACTCCCGCAGCACGTCGGCGAGTCGCTGCCGTACGGCGTCGGCCCCGCCGTCGGCGGGCAGCACGGTCGTCGCGCGTCCGAGCCCGGCCAGGTCGCGCGCCAGCGCCTCGGCGACACCGCCGCGGTCGGCGAGTACGACGGTCACCGCGTCGGATCCCACGTCGGATTGACGGGCCGTCAGGGGCCGGTCCGCCCAGTCGAGTACGTACAGGCTGCCGCCGATCCGCGCGGTCTCGTCCTGGTTGAGGAGGCGCCCGCGCGGCGGGGCGAGGCGGATGCCCGTGATGTCGGCGAGGAGCCGGCCGTCCGGTGTCATGAGGCGGACGTCGGCGGTCGGGTCACCGGGGGTGTCCCGGTGGAGGGTGGCGGTGACCAGGACGCGGTCGTCGGGGGCCGCGTGGAGGGTGAGGCTGTCCAGGGCCGCCGGGAGGAGCGCGGGGTCGGCCGCATCCGCGGAGAGCAGGAACGCGGGCAGCCGCAGCGCGAGTTCGAGCAGGTCGGGGGCGATGTGCCAGCGCATCGTGGCGGGGCGCAACCGCAGTTCGACCTCGATCCGGTCGTCGCCGAGCCAGGCGGATTCCGGGGCGGGCGCGCTGTCTCCGGTCGCGTGCCGGGCCAGCCAGGCGCGCAGCGGTTCACCGACGGGGCCGCGCGGGTGCGGCGCGAAGGCCGCGTCGGCGTCGGCGGCACGGCCGGGCAGTACGCGCGCCGCCATGAGCTGCCGGGCCCGGGGCGCGGTGTCGGTCGCGGGCTCCGCGATGGTGAGGGCGAGGCCGGGCCGGGCGCCCGACGCGGCGCGCCCCAGCGTGAGTTGGGCGGTGGCGCTGCCGTCGGCGGGGAGCAGCAGCGGCCGGTCGAGGGTGACGTCGGTCAGCCGGACGGGCCTGCCGGCGCCGATGGCGCTGCTCGCCGCGGCGACGGCCAGCTCCAGCCAGGCCGCGCCCGGCACCCGCAGCGCGGCGCCGATGGGCTCTGCTCCGATCCGGGCGGCGGTCGCGGCGTCGAGTTCGCTGTCGACGACACGGCCGGCGGGGGTACGGACCTCCCGGGCGATCAGCGGATGCGTACCGGACCGCGCGGGGCCGCCGGCACGGCTGTCCACCCAGTAGCGCTTGTGCTCCCAGGGGTAGCGCGGCAGTTCGGCGAGCGGCGTACTTCCGGGGTGCAGGCGCGGCCAGTCCACCGCGAGGCCGCCTGCGTGCAGCGCGCCGAGGCCGGTGAGCAGTGATTCGGTGCCGTCCTGGTCGCGCAGCAGCGACGGCACGAACAGCCCGTCGGCGCCCTCCGCCCGCAACTCCTGCTCGATCGGCACGAGTTGGATGGGGTGCGGGGACAGCTCCAGATATGTGTCGTAGCCGTCGTCGGCCGCGGCGCGTACGGCGTCGGCGAAGCGTACGGTCTGCCGCAGATTGCGGCCCCAGTAGGCGGCGTCCAGCGGGGTGCCGGCGGCGAGCGGGGCGCCGTCCACCGAGGAGTACATCGGCAGCCGGGGCTCGGCGGGCGTCAGGCCGGTGAGGTCGCGGACGAGCTGTTCGCGCAGCGGCTCGGCCCAGGGGCTGTGGGCCGGGCCGCCGGCGTTGACCGCGCGGAAGAACACATTGCGGGCGCGCAACCGGGCACCCAGTTCCTCCAGCGCGGACGTCTCCCCCGACACCACCGTGGACTGGCGGCTGTTCACCACCGCGACGCACAGGCGGTCGCCGTAAGGGGCGAGTTCGTCCTGCGTCCGCTCGGTGTCGAGGCCCACCACGGCCATTCCGCCCTGGCCGACCAGGGCCCGCAGCAGGTGGGTGCGGCGCACCATGACCTCGGCGGCCTGCGCGAGGTCGAGCGCGCCCGCGCACAGGGCGGCGGACACCTCGCCCATGCTGTGGCCGATCACCGCCGCGGGTTCGACGCCGAGCGCGCGCCAGCTCGCCGTCAGTCCGTACTGCGTGGCGAACAGCATGATCTGCTGGTCGAGTTCGTTCTCCGGCGCGCGTGCCGCTTCCAGGGCCTCGCGCACCGACCAGTCCAGGTGCCGCGCGAGTGCCGCGTCCGCCGCACCGACCGCGTCCCGGAACACCGGGTCGGCGGCGAGCAGCGAGCGGCCCATCGCGGGCCAGTAGGAACCGTGTCCGGAGAACACGAAGACGGGTCCGCGGTCGCGCGCCGCGGCCTTGCCCGCCGCGATCCCCGGTCCGCCGCTCTCGCCCGCGGCGAAGGCGTCCAGCCGTTCGACGAGCGCGGCCCGGTCCCGGCCGACGAAGGCGAGCCGGTGGTCGAGGTGGGAGCGGCGCAGGGCGAGTGTCCCGGCGAGGGCGGCGATGTCGGCGTCATCGGTGGCGGCGTCCGGGCCGTCCTCCGCGATCAGGGCGCGCAGCTCGGCGGCCCGCTGCCGCAGCGCGGTCGGCGAGGCGGCCGACAGCGGGAGGACGTACGGGAGGGCGGACTGCGGCCGGTCGGCCGCCACAGGGGTGGCGTCCGGGGCTTCCGCCAGGACGATGTGCGCGTTGGTGCCGCTGAAGCCGAAGGCGCTGACGCCGGCGACGCGGCGGCGCTCGCCGCGCGGCCAGGGGCGGCCCTGGGCGGGGACGTCGAGCGGGAGGTCCGGCCAGGGGATGTCGGGGCTCGGCTGCGTGAAGTGCAGGTGCGGCGGGAGGGCTTCGTGGCGCAGGGCGAGGACGGTCTTGATGAGTCCGGCGATGCCGGAGGCCGCTTCGAGGTGGCCGATGTTGGTCTTCACCGAGCCGACCGAGACCGGCTGCGGGGCCGTGCGTCCGGTCAGGGCGGCGCCGAGGGCGCGCAGTTCGATGGGGTCGCCGAGCGGGGTGCCGGTGCCGTGCGCCTCGACGTAGTCCATGTCGTCGGCGCCGATCCGGGCGTCGGCGAAGGCGGCGCGCAGCAGCGTCTCCTGGGCGGGCCCGTTGGGGGCGGTGAAGCCGCTGCTGGCCCCGTCCTGGTTGACGGCCGAGCCGAGGATCAGCGCGAGGACCCGGTCGCCGTCGCGCCGGGCCGCCGACAGCGGCTTGAGGATGACGGCGCCGCAGCCCTCGCCGCGGGTGTAGCCGTCGGCCGAGGCGTCGAAGGTCTTGCAGCGGCCGTCGGCCGCCAGCGCGCCCGCGGCGTCGCTGGCCCGGTGGATGGTGGTGCCCAGGATCAGATTGACGCCGGCGGCGACCGCGAGGTCGCTCTCGCCGGAGCGCAGGCTCGCCACCGCGAGGTGCACGGCGACCAGCGAGGAGGAGCACGCGGTGTCCACGGCGAGGCTGGGGCCGCGCATGCCGAGCAGATACGACAGCCGGCCGGCGGCGGCACTGAAGGAGGTGCCGGTGCCGTAGAAGGCGTCGACGGTGTCGGTCCCGCCTCCGACGATCTGCGCGTAGTCGGTGGAATTCATGCCGAGGAAGACCCCGGTGCGGGTTCCGGCGAGCGACGTCGGCGGCACCCCCGCGTCCTCCATGGCCTCCCAGGCCACTTCGAGGAACATCCGCTGCTGCGGGTCCATCACCTTGGCCTCGCGCGGCGGGATCCGGAAGAAGCCCGCGTCGAAACCGGCCGGGTCCTCGTCGAGGAAGCCGCCCCACCACACGCGTGTGTCGTCGAACCGGCCCTCGGGGGCGCGGCGTACGGCGTCGGTGCCGGAGGTGAGCAGCCGCCAGTACGCGTCCGGTCCCGCGGCGCCGCCGGGGAAGCGGCAGCCGACGCCGATCACGGCGATCGGCTCGGGCGCGCCGGGCGTGCTCACCGGGGCTGTCGGCGCGGCGGGTGTGGCGATCGCCGGAGCGGCGGCGGCCTCCGGAAGCGGGGTCGGAGCCGGGGCTTCGCCCAGCAGACCGTGCAGATAGTCGGCGAAGCGCCGTACGGTCGGGTGGTCGAAGGCGGCGGTCTTCGGCAGCCGCAGCGGCACGGACCGCTCCAGCACCTTGCACAGTTCGACGGCGCCGAGGCTGTCCATGCCGAGGTCGGCGAAGCCCCGGCCGCGTGCCACGGCGGTGCCGGAGGCGAGGCCGAGCACTTCGGCGGCGGCATCGGCGACCAGGTCGGTGAGCCAGTCACGGGTGGGGCGGGGCACCGCCGGGGCGGGTGCCGCCTCGGAGACGGGCACAGGCCCAGGCGCGGGTGCAGGCGCGGGGAGAGCCGCGGGCTGCGGCGCGCCCGGGGCCCGAAGGCGCAGCCCCACCGTCTCGGCGACCAGTCGCCCCGCCTCGTCGTAGAGCTTCAACTCACCGCTGAGCGAGCCGAGTTCGGCGCCGCTCACGGTGCCGTCGTCGTCGCGCCCCTCCGGGATGTCGAACCACAGCGGCTCGCCCTGCCACGGGTAATTGGGCAGGTCGGTGACCTCGTCGGGCCCGGGGTTGGCGGCGGACCAGCGGATGTCGAGGCCGGCCGCGTACAGCCGGGCCAGCGAGGTCCGTACGGTGGCGACGTCGTCGGTGTCGCGCCGCAGTGTGGGGACGACCAGTCCGTCGAAGCCGCGCTCCTCCATGCTCTGCACGACGGGCTGCGCGAGCACCGGGTGCGGGCCCAGCTCCACGAAGAGCCGGTGACCTGCGTCGAGTGCGCGGGTGAGGGCGGCGTGGAAGCGGACCGGCTCGCGGAGGTTGCGGCCCCAGTAGGCGGCGTCGAAGGGCTCGTCGCCGGGGTCGCAGGTGGTGTGCACCGGTACGCGTGCCGCCTGCGGACGCAGCTCGCCGAGCAGCGTGACGAGTTCGTCCTGATAGGGCGTCATCTGCGGGCTGTGGAAGGCGTAGCCGCCGGGCATCAGGCGGAAACCGTGGCCGAGTCCGGCCAGTTGAGCGCCGAGCGCCTCGACGGCGTCGGTGCGCCCGGACACGACGGTGCTCGCGGGCGCGTTGACGGCGGCCACGGTCACGTCGTCGCCGTACGGTGCGAGCAGCGGCAGCAGGTCGGCCTCGGGCAGTGCGACGGACGCCATCCGGCCGCCGCCCTCGGAGGGTTGCAGCAGCCGCCCCCGGTGCACGATGACGCGTACCGCGTCGGCGAGCGTCAGGGCGCCCGCGACATGGGCGGCGGCGACCTCGCCCATGCTGTGGCCGACGATCGCGGCGGGCTCGACGCCCCAGGACCGCCACAGCGCGGCGGCGGCGACCTGGACGGCGAAGACGACGGGCTGGGCGATCTCGGTCTCGGTCAGCCGGGACCGCTCGGCTTCGGCGGACAGTTCGGCGATCACCGACCAGCCGGCCTCGGCGGCGATCAGCGCGTCGACGCGGGCCAGTTCTTCACCGAAGGCCGGTTCGTGGGCGAGCAGTTCGCGGCCCATGCCCGCCCACTGGCCGCCCTGTCCGGAGAAGACGAAGCAGACACCCGACAGGTCGTCGTCGGTGTCCGTGCCGTCCCAGCCGTCGGTGGGGGTGTCGGGCAGCGCGGTGTCCAGCGGTGTGCTCAGCAGCCGGGCCAGTTCCCCGGCCAGTTCCGCGCCCGTGGTGCCGGTGACGGCGATCCGGTGCTCGCGGTGCTGGGTGCGGCGCACACCCGCGGCGCGCACGTACGAGGCCAGGTCGGCGTCGGGCCGCTCGGCCAGGCGGTCGCGGTGGGCCTCGGCCAGGGCGCGCAGGGCGGCGCCGGAGCGGGCCGAGACCGGCAGCAGCAGGCGGGACGGCGGCTGCTCGATGGCGGTTCCCGCAGGTTCGGTCGCGGTCACGGGCGGGGCTTCGACGATGACATGGGCATTGGTGCCGCTGAGCCCGAAGGCGCTGGCTCCGGCGAGCCGCCGTTCGCCGCCCTCCGGCCACGGGGTGATTCCGGTCGGCACCCGTACCGGCCAGCGGTCCCAGCGGATGCCGGGGTTGGGCGTGTCGAGGTGCAGGTGCGGCGGGACTTCGCCGTGTCTTACGGCGAGAGCCGCCTTCAGGAGTCCCGCCGCACCCGCGGCACCATCGGTGTGGCCGAAGTTGGTCTTCAACGAGCCCACGAGCAGCGGGTGTTCGGCGTCGCGGCCGACACCGAGGGTGCGGGCGAGCGCACTCATCTCGATGGGGTCGCCGAGCGGGGTGCCGGTGCCGTGCGCCTCGACGTAGCCGATCTCGTCGGGCCGTACGCCTGCCGACGCGATCGCGTCCCGCAGCAGGGACGCCTGCGCGGCGGCGCTGGGCACGGTGAGTCCCGCGCTGTGCCCGTCGTGGTTGACGGCGGAGCCGCGGATCACGGCCAGCACCCGGTCGCCGTCGGCGAGCGCGTCGGACAGCCGCTTGAGGACCAGCACCACACAGCCGTCGCCGCGCACGATCCCGTCGGCCGCGGCGTCGAAGACCTTGCAGCGGCCGTCCTTGGCCATGGCGCCGACCTTGGACATGAACACGGTCAGCTCGGCGGCGAGCAGCAGATTGACGCCGCCGACCAGCGCGGTGTCGGACTCCCCCGTCAGCAGGCTCTGCCGTGCGAGGTGGGTGGCGACCAGCGAGGAGGAGCAGGCGGTGCTCAGCGCGACGCTGGGTCCGTTGAGGCCGAGCAGGTACGACAGCCGGCCGGGGCCGAAGCTGGCCTCCTTGCCGGAGGCGTACCAGGGGTCGATGCCGCGCGCGCCCGCCTCGCGGGAGTGGCGCAGGAAGTAGTCGACGCCCAGGCCGCCGGAGAAGACCGAGGTGCGGGTGCCGGCCAGGCTGCCGGGCACGATGCCGGAGTTCTCCAGCGCCTCCCAGGCGACCTCGATCAGCATCCGCTGCTGCGGGTCGATCTGCCGGGCCTCGCGCGGGGCGATCCCGAAGAAGTCCGCGTCGAAGCGCGTCTCGTCCTCCAGGAAGCCGCCCCAGCGCGTGTACGTGCGGCCGGGCGCATCCGGGTCCGGGTCGTAGTGCCGGGCGAGGTCGGAACGGGACGGCGGGATCTCGGTGATCACATCGGTGCCGTCCCGCAGCACCCGCCAGAATCCGTCCAGGTCGGCCACGCCGCCCGGGAAGCGGCAGCCGGCACCGATGATCGCCACCGCCTCCGGGGCCTGGTCGGTCATCAGAACAGCGCCGCCGCGGAGGGCGCGGACATGCTGCCCAGGTGCTTGTGCCACAGGTGGTCGGGGTCGTTCTCGACCGTGGCGACGATCTTGCGCATGGCTTCGAGCGCCCGCGGTTCGTCGTCGTCGTAGACGTCGCCCTGGAGCATCTTCAGCACGTCGAGCCGGTACCTGGGGTCCTGCACGAAGGCGGTGAACAGGATGTTCAGCCGGTAGTAGATCGAGATGAACTCGTACCAGTTGCTGACACCGCGGCGCAGGGTCCGCTCGTACTCGTTGAAGCGCGCCTTGCGGAAGTCGCCGGCCTCGGCCGCCGCGATGATGTCCTTGGTCGCGATGCGGGCGCTGTTGAGGGCCACGCTGACGCCGCTGGAGAAGATCGGGTCGACGAAGCGGGCGGCGTCACCGATGAGCACCCAGTTGTCGCCGGTGATCTCCTTCATGCCGTAGCTGTAGTCGCCCTCGGCCTTGAAGGGGCGGACCCGCTCGGAGCTCTCCAGGGCGCTGCGCAGCTCGGGGCGGCTGCCGACGCACTCCCAGAAGAAGCCCTCCAGGTCGTCCTTGGAGGCGGTGAAGTGCTTCTTCTGCGTGACGACACCGACGCTGGTGATGGTGTCGGTGATGGGGATCTGCCACACCCAGGTGTCGGTCAGCGGCAGGAAGTGGATGAAGATGTAGTCGGCCTTCTTCTTGTCGTGCGAGAGGGCCGTACGGTCCAGTCCGTCGAACCAGGTGTGCACCGCGTACTGGTTGAAGACCGGGTCGGGGACCTTCAGCTTGAGCTGGCGGCCGAGCATCGTGCCGCGTCCGCTGGCGTCCACGACCATCCGCACCGTGGTGCCGTTGTCCTTGTCGCGGACCGGGCGGATCACCGGGTGCTCGCCGTCGAAGTCCACGCCGGCGATACGGGTGTTCTCGAAGATCTTCGCGCCGTTGGACGCCGCGTGCTGGAGCAGCAACTGGTCGAACTTGCCGCGGTCCACGTGGTACGTGTGCGCCTGGTGGACACCGGGCTGGTCGCGCTCGTCGAACTCGATCTCGGCGGCGCCGAGGCCGTGCGAGAGGCCGCTGAATCCCATGGTGGGGACGCCGGGCGGAGTGGCGGCGGTCCAGGCGGCACCGAACTTCCGCGGGAAGCCGGCCTGCTCGACGAGGTCGAGCGCGCCGATCTCGCGCAGCACGGGCGTGGTGGCGGGCACCAGCGACTCGCCGACGTGCTCGCGGGGGAAGGTCTCGCCCTCGAAGAGCGCGACGCTGAGCCCGGCCCTGGTGAGATAGGAGGCCGCGGTGGAACCCGCCGGCCCCCCGCCGATGATGCCGATGTCATAGTCGACTGCGGACAAGACTGCTCCTCGTTGAGTCGGATCGGACGTGCCGCCGCAGCGGGCGTGCCGTCGTAGCGGTGTCAGGCCATCGCGGCGGGGTCGGTCTGCAGCCGGACCACGAGCTTGCTGATCGTGTCCAGGCTCTTGAAGTTCTTTCCGACGATGTACTCCGGCGGCATGAACAGCCCGTACCTGTCGTGGATATGGGCGATCAGCTCGGTGGTGTTCAGCGAGGTGAGGATTCCGAGCTGGAGCAGCGGGGAATCGGCTTCGATCCCCTCGTTCTCCTCGGGCAGGAATCGCGTTTCCACGAACACCTTCAGCTCCGCGAGGACTTCGTCGTAGCCGTGCTGCGGATCAGAACTGTCGGACATGCGAGGCGACCTCCGAAGTACGGGTGTGACCCGGCGGAACCCCCGACTCCGTGAAGTCGCGGTCGGCTCGGCCAGGCCCCAAAAGTAGCCACGGGCGCCCCGGCCGGGCCTCACCAGAGCTGATGAATTACGCCGCCGGACACCTGCCCCGAAGTGCGTACTTACGGGGGACGCGCGGCTTCCGCTTGGTGTCACGCTCCTCATTAAGGATGAGTACTCACGGGCGTCGCCGCGTGCGGCCGGAGCGGCGAGGATCGAGGGACCATCAGGCGCGCCCGATCACAGGAGGTTCGCGGCCGTGCTGTCTCCCGCCCGACGGATCCAGTTGCTGTGCCTGCCGCACGCCGGCGGCAGCGCCGTGATGTACCACGCGTGGCGGTCCCGGCTCGCCGACGTCGCCGAGGTGCGGCCGGTGGACCTGCCGGGACACGGCAGCCGCAGACGCGAGCCGCCTGCCCAGGACATCGGCGCGCTGGCCCGTGCCCTCGCCGCCGAACTGGCGCCCGGGATCGAGGGACCGTACGCGCTGTACGGCCACAGCTTCGGCGCGGTCGTCGCCTTCGAGCTGGCGCACCGGTTGTCCGAACTGACCGGGCCGCCGGTCGCGTTGATCGTGTCGGGCCGCAATTCGCCCAGGACCCCGCACACCCTGCCGCCGCTGTACGACGCGCCGGCCGCCGAACTGCTGCGGGGCCTGCGGACGTTGGACGGCAGCCTGCCCGCGATCGAGGACAGCCCGGAACTGCTCGACCTGTTCCTGCCGCCGCTCCGTGCCGATCTGCGGATGACGGAGACCTATCGCCGTCCCGCCCGGCTGCCGCTGCTGTCCTGCCCGGTGCATGTCTTCGCCGGCGATCTGGACCCGATCGTGGACGAGGCGGGCCTGGCGGCCTGGGCGGCGGAGACCACCGGGCCGTGCCGGGTCGGCACCCTCCGCGGCGGCCACATGGTGACGGGCAGCACCGAACTCAGTGCCGCGATCGCCGATGTGCTCACCGCCAAGGTGTGAGCGCGGGAACACCGCCTTTGCCCAACCTTCCGCACCACATTCCCTTTCCGCCCCGACGCAGGAGCCAGCGTGGACTTCAGTTGGAGTACCGAGCAGACCGCGCGGTACGAGGAGACCGTGCGCCGGACCGCCGACGCCTTCCCCGCGGACCGCCCCCGAAGGGCCGCGGGCCGCGACGACTGGCTGGCGCTCGGCCGGATCGGCGCCCTGGGCGCCTGTCTGCCCGCCGAGCACGGCGGTGGCGGCCTCGGCGCGCTGGACACCGCACGTGTCATCGAGGCCGTCGGCCGTACGTGCCACGACACCGGCCTGGTCTTCGCCGCCAGTGCCCATCTGTTCGCCTGCGCCGTGCCGATCGCCGAATTCGGCAGCGCGGAACTGAAGAAGCGCTTCCTGCCGGAGCTGGCGTCGGGCCGGATGATCGCGGGCAACGCGATGACCGAGCCCGAGTCGGGTTCCGACGTCTCGCGGCTGCGGGTGACCGCCACCGAGGCGCCGGGCGGCTTCGTGCTCAACGGCGAGAAGAGCTTCGTCAGCAATGGCCCGGCCGCCGACGTCCTGGTCACCTATGCCACCAGCGACCCGGACTCCGGGCACCTCGGGCAGACCGCGTTCGTGGTGCCGGCCGACGCCCGCGGGGTGCTGCGCAGTGAGCCGTTCGAGAAGATGGGCCTGTCCTCGTGCCTGGCCGGCACGGTGACCTTCCGGGACTGCTTCGTCCCCGCGGACCAGGTGCTGGGCGCGGAGGGCATGGGCGCGACGATCTTCCAGACGTCGATGGGCTGGGAGCGGGCCTGCCTGTTCGCGGGCTATCTCGGTCTGATGGACCGGCTGGTCGAGGAATGCGTCGGATTCGCCCGGGAGCGGCGGCAGTTCGGCCGCCGCCTCGCCGAATTCCAGGCCGTCTCGCACCGCGTGGTGGACATGAAGCTGCGGCTGGAGAGCGCCCGGCTGCTGCTGTACCGGGCCTGTTGGGAGATGGACCGGGGCGGGCGGGCGACGCTGCCGGTCGCACTGTCCAAACTCGCGGTGTCCGAGGGCGCGGTGGAGAGCGCGCTGGACGCCGTACGGATTCTCGGCGGCCGCGGCTACCGGTCGGAGTCCGGAATCGAGGCGGCGCTGCGCGACGCGGTGCCGAGTGTGCTGTTCTCCGGCACGTCGGAGATCCAGAAGGAACTCGCCGCAAAGGAGTTGGGGCTGTGAGGCTGCACGAATTCGTCACCGCCGCCGCGGACCGCGCACCGGCCTCACTCGCGGTCGACGCCCCCGACGGGCGGCTGACCTACGGTGAGCTGGACGCCCTCGCCGGGCGCTACGCCGCCGCGCTGGACGCGCGCGGGGTGGGGCCGGGTGACCGGGTGGTGCTGTGGAGTGCCAAGAGCCTCCATGTGGTCGCGTTGATGCAGGCGTGCCTGCGCGCGGGCGCGGTCTATGTGCCGGTGGCGTCGTCCAATCCGCCGTCCCGGCTGGCCCGGATCGTCGCGGCCTGCACCCCCGCGATGGTGGTGACGGACGAGGACGGCGCCGAGGCGGCGGCCGACGCGGGCTGGGACGCGGCGCCCTGCGTGACGTTCGACGGTCTGCTCGCGGCCGGTGACGGGCGGCCGGTGCCCGCGCCCGTGGAAGGCTCCGAGCACGACCCGGCGTACATCCTGTTCACCTCGGGTTCGACCGGTGAGCCCAAGGGGGTGTGCCTGAGCCATCTCAACGCGCTGGCATTCGTCCGCTGGGCCGCGGCGGAACTGCGACTGGTGCCGTCGGACCGCCTTTCGAATCACGCGCCGTTCAATTTCGACCTCTCGGTCTTCGATCTCCACGCGGCATTCCTGGCCGGCGCGAGTGTCCATCTGGTGCCGGAGGCGCTGGCCTACGCGCCGGCCCAGCTCGTCCGTTTCATGGACGAGCACGCGATCACCGTCTGGTACTCGGTGCCGTCCGCACTCACCTTGATGATCACCAGGGGCGGGCTGCTCGACGGGGCGCCGCCGCGCGCGCTGCGGGCCTGCGTCTTCGCGGGCGAGGCTTTCCCCATCGCCCATGTGCACCGGCTGCGCGCCTCCTGGCCGGACGTCCGGCTGCTCAACTGGTACGGCCCCACCGAGACCAATGTCTGCACGTCGTACGAGGTCGGGGCCGCGGACCTGGAGCGGGAGGGCGCGCTGCCGATCGGCGCGGTGTGCTCGGGCGACACCCTGGAGCTGGGCCCGCAGGTCGCCGGTCAGGCGGGACGCGAGCTGCTGGTCGCCGGGCCCACGGTGATGCTCGGCTACTGGGGACAGCCGCCGCAGAGCGGCCCGTACGCGACCGGTGACCTGGTGCGCTACGACGACGCGGGCATGCTGGAGTATCTGGGCCGCCGCGACCACATGGTGAAGATCCGCGGCAATCGGGTGGAGCTGGGCGAGATCGAGAGCGTCCTGAGCCTGCATCCGCAGGTCAGGGATGTGGCCGTGGTCGTGCTCGGGACCGGTCTCACGGCGCGGCTGCACGCAGCGGTGGTCCCGGCCGCGGGCAGCACTCCCGGCCTGCTCGCGCTGAAGCGGTGGAGCGCCGAGCGGCTCCCCACCTACATGCTCGTCGACAGCGTCAGTCTCTTCGACGAGATCCCGCGCACCGGGAACGGCAAGAAGGACCGCCCCCAGGTGCTGAAAATGGTGTCAGGCAGTGGTTCCGGCGAATGACTCCGTGTTTCCTCCGGCGCGGACTATTCCCTTTTCGTAAGCATATATAACGGCATGCACGCGATTACGAAGCGCTAATTTGTCCAGCATGCGCTGGACATGTGATTTGACGGTGCTCTCGCTCAGAAAAAGCGCTTCCGATATTTCCGCGTTCGAGTAACCGCGGATGATGAGCTGGAGCACGTCGCGCTCGCGGCGTGTTATCCCGCTGGCCACCAGATCAACGTCCGGTATTTCCGGCCGCGGCGCTTGCGCCGGGACAGCCGGGGTCGTGGCGGCGGGTGCGGCGGCACCGGCGGTGGGAATCACCAATCGGTATCCGGCGGCGATCATCCGGACGGCGGCGATGATCCGCTCCGGGCTGGCCTGACTGTCGAGAACTCCTTTTGCGCCGGCCGCCTGCCACAGCGGCGCACACCGCTCCAGGCTCTGGACCAGCGCTAATACCCTGGGACGCCCGTCGGGTCCGCCCGTGATGAGCTGTTCGACGGAGCATTGAAAACTCGGCGTTTCGTCCTGTGCGTCAATGATCACCACATGAGGAGACAACCTTGTCACGCACGGGAGAGCCTGCCGGACATCGGCGACCTCGCCCACCACTTGAATGTCGGTTTCCCGGCCCAGTAGAACACTGAGCCCTACACGGGAAACCGCTCTTGAGTCGACGAGAAGAACTCTCGTGATCCCATCCTGAAGCATCGAGCCCCCGACCTTCAGCAAACAGCACGTTATTTCGACTGTAGCACGCAGAAGTGATCAACATCAAGCTGCAACGTTTGGAATCGCAATGATTGAGAGTTAAATCTATGACCCTATTGGGCAATGCCCAGCCCGCCGTCACAGGTCAACGGCGTCACGATAAACCCGGCCGCACCCACAGGTAACCTTTATGCCCCCCAAAGGGGTTTCAACCGACACTCCCGGGTAATTCTCCCGCGCCGCAGGCCGCCGGGAGACCCCCAGGGCCGTCCGGAGCCGTCCGACGACCCCGGCCCGCCCGGTGGTTGGCGTTTGCCCCGGCCGGGGTTACGCTCGAAAATCATCGTCCGATGAATTAAGCCGACGGGGCAGGGGCCATGGCAGACGCGGGGGTCAGACGGTCCGGGCGCAGACCGGGCCGCAGCGGCAGCAGGGACGCGATCCTGCGGGCCGCCCGGCTGAAGTTCGCCGAGCTGGGCTACGAGCGGACGACGGTGCGCGGCATCGCCCGCGAGGCGCAGGTCGACGCCGCCCTCGTCCACCACTTCTTCCGCTCCAAGGAGGGCGTGTTCGCCGCCGCCGTGCACGAGGCGATCCGGCCGATGGAACTGATGCCGGTGGTGCTCGCCGGCGACCCGGCCACCCTGGGCGAGCGGCTGCTGACCGCGGTCCTCGGCCTGTGGGAGTCCGCCGAACGGCACGACGCGCTGCTGGCGGTGCTGCGCTCCGCCGTCTCGCACGAGACCGCGGCCAAGATCCTGCGCGAATTCCTCGGCCGGGAGATCCTCGGCCCCCTCGCCCAGGCCCTGGCCGAGCCCCAACGCGCCCTGCGCGCGGCCCTGTTGGGATCGCAGCTGATCGGTCTGGTGATGGCCAGGTACATCATCAGGATCGAGCCGCTGGCGTCGGCGAGCACCCGCGCGCTGGTCGCCGCGTACGCCCCGGTGATCCAGAAGGCGCTCACCGGCGACGGCCCGATCCGCGGTTCGTTCCCCGGGCCGCTCCCCGATTCGTTCCCCGGCCGAATCACCCCGCAGCCCGGCGGAGCGACGGGGTAGGCGAGGCCCAGGCCGTGTCGGCAGGACACGCGCGAGGTCCCACGGAGGAACGATGGAAGCGAACACCACGGACGACGCCGCGAGTTGCGAGGTGCTGGTGGTCGGCGCCGGGCCCACCGGGCTGCTGGCGGCCGAGGAGCTGGTCAGGCGCGGTGTGACGGTTCGGTTGATCGAGCGGTCCACCGAACGCAGCACACAGAGCCGGGCGTTGGTGGTGGGCGCACGGACCCTGGAAGTGCTGGACGACCTCGGCCTCGCCGAGGAGGCGGTGCGCCGCGGCCGGATCCTGCACCGCATCGACGTGCACCCCGGGCGCGACGACGTCGTCCCGCTCGAACTGGACGGCATCGACTCGCCGTTCCCCTTCGCGCTGTCCCTCCCGCAGCCGGAAGTAGTGGACTTACTGGAATCCGCCGCCGTGAAGCGGGGCGCGGTCGTCGAGCGCGGCACAGAACTGGTGGCCTGCCGTCAGGACGCGAACGGTGTCACGGCGGAGCTGCGAATGCCGGACGGCTCCGGGCAACAGGTGCGCGCCGACTGGCTGATCGCCTGCGACGGGGCGCACAGCGACGTGCGGAGGGCGGCCGGTGTGACCGCCGACCACCGTGACCTGCACCGTGCCTTCCTGCTCGCCGACGTCGCGGCGGACTGGGATCTCCCCCAGGACCGGCTGCACCCCTGGCTGAGCGGCCACGGCATCCTCGTCCTGCTTCCGCTCCCGGAGACCGGATGCTGGCGCGTCATCGCCGACATCCCCGCCGGCGGCGACGCGCCCGAGCCCGACGAGGACATGCTGGCCCGGCTGCTCGCCGAGCGGACCCCGCTCCCCCACCCGGAGCACGCGGTGTCCCGGGTGGACTGGCTGAGCCGTTTCGAGGTCCGCGAGTCACTGGCCGGTCACTACCGGCAGGGACGGATCCTGCTGGCGGGCGACGCCGCGCACACCCACAGCCCGGTGGGCGGCCAGGGCATGAACGTCGGCCTCCAGGACGCGCACAATCTGGCCTGGAAGCTGGCGCTGGTCACCCATGGGCAGGCCGGCGCGCGGCTGCTGGACTCCTACGAGCAGGAGCGCCGTCCGGTGGCGGACCGGGTGCTGCACGCCACCGCCCGGGCCACGAAGGTGGCGACGCTGCACGCCCCGGCCGCCCGTACGCTGCGGCACCAGGCGCTGCGCCTGATCAGCCGGGCCGACCCCGTACGGCACCGGCTGGCCCTCGGCGTCACCGAACTCTTCGTCGACTACGAGCACAGCCCGCAGGTGGACCACGACGATCACGATCACGGGTCCGGAGCGGGCCGGCCGGGAGCCGGCGATCTCTCCCCCGACGCCTTTGTGCACGACGGCACGGGTTTCACCACCTTGCGGCACTGCCTGCGCGGCAGCGACCACGCGCTGCTGGTCCTGCTCGGCTACGAGGACGACCAGGAGACGATCACCGACGTGACGCACGCCGCCCAGGAGGCCGTCGGGGACTTCGGCGTCGTCCTGGCGGTGAGCCGAACGCGCGACCGGGGCGACCTGAGCCGCTCGCTGCTCGGTGACCGGCACGGTGCCTGCCACCGGGCCTTCGGCGCCTCGGGGCCCGGCCTGTGCCTGATCAGGCCGGACCGTTTCATCGCCCATCGCTCGCGGGGCTGGGACATGGCCGGGGTACGGGAGCGGCTGGCGGCTCTCTCTCGCTGATCAAGACGATGGTCAGGACGGCGGGGGCCGGCGCAGCAGGCCGCCGAGCGCGGCGGCCGCGATCCGGTCGGCCTCCTGCCGGGTCAGCGGCAGGTGACCGGCCATCAGACGGAACACCAGCGGGCCGAAGAGCAGGTCGATGGCCGTCTCCCCGTCGATGTCCGGGTCCGCCTCGCCGCGTTCCAGGGCGCGCCGCCACAGTTCGGCGACGGCGTCCCTGCGGCCCTGGAGGAAGAACTCCCGGAAGTAGCTGCCGGCGCCGGGGTCGATGACGCACGCCGCGAGCAGCTGGGAGAAGACCAGGCCGTGATCGCCGGCGTACAGGGCGCTGACCTGCCGCAGGTGCTCGGTCAGGTCGCCGCGCGCGCTGCCGGTGTCCGGCGGCGCGGCGGCGTCGGCCATCCGCAGGCCGAACGCCTCGGCCGCCAGGGCGGTCCTGGACGGCCAGTGCTTGTAGAGCGTCGCCTTGCTGACGCCGGACCGCGCGACGACGGCGTCCATGGTGGTCGCGGGCAAACCGCCCTCGGCCAGGAGTTCGGCCGCCGCACGCAGCGCCGCGTCGTGGACCCGCAGGCTGCGCGGGGTGGTGGGGTGGGCCAGCAGCCCGGGGCGCGCGGGCGCTCCCCCGGGCGGCCGGGTCCCGGTCACTGGAAGCCGACCACGCCGTGCGGGACGTACGGCTCCTCCAGATAGGCGACCTCGTCGTCGTCCAGCGTGAGGTCGAGGGCCGCGATCGCGTCGGTGAGGTGCCCGGGCTTGGTGACGCCGACGATCGGCGCGGTCACCGCCGGGTGCCGCTCCACCCAGGCTAGTGCGACCCGCGCGGCCGGGACGCCGCGCTTGGCGGCCAGTTCCGCGACGCGCTCGACGATGATCCGGTCGTCGTCGTGGTAGAGCGTCTTGCCGAATTCGTCGGTCTCGGTACGCGCGGTGACCGCGTCCCAGGCGCGGGTCAGCCGGCCGCGGGCCAGCGGGCTCCACGGGATGACGCCGATGCCCTGGTCCGCGCAGAGCGGGAGCATCTCGCGCTCCTCCTCGCGGTAGATCAGGTTGTAGTGGTTCTGCATCGACACGAAGCGGGTCCAGCCGTGCAGGTCCGCGGTGTACAGCGCCTTGGCGAACTGCCAGGCGTGCATCGAGGACGCGCCGATGTAGCGGGCCTTGCCCGCCTTCACCACGTCGTGCAGTGCCTCAAGGGTCTCCTCCAGCGGGGTCTCCGGGTCCCACCGGTGGATCTGGTACAGATCGACGTGGTCGACCTGGAGCCGCTTGAGGCTGTTGTCGATCTCGCTGAGGATCGCCTTGCGGGACAGTCCGCCGCCGTTCGGCCCCGGCCGCATCCGGCCGTGCACCTTGGTGGCGATGACCACGTCGTCGCGTGCGGCGAAGTCGCGCACCGCCCGGCCGACGATCTCCTCGCTGCTGCCGTCGCTGTAGACGTTGGCGGTGTCTAGGAAGTTGACCCCGGCGTCGAGCGCCTGCCGGATGATGGCGCGGCTGGCGTCCTCGTCGAGGGTCCACTGATGATTGCCCCGGTCCGCCGCGCCGAAGCTCATGCAGCCGAGGCTGACGGCCGACACCTCAAGACCCGTCGCTCCCAGTCGCGTGTACCGCATACGGATGCCGCCTCCTCGAAGGTCGCACGGGTCTGTCGGCCGTACGGCGCGCCTCGGCGACGCGGGCCCGGGCCGCCCGTGAAATGAACCGGACGTTCAGTTTATTTGGCGCTCCCGCACGGCACAACGGCCGTCCGGGAAGAAACCGGGCGGTCGGTGGCTTCACCACAGGGTGCGGTCGTCGGACCGCCACCTTGCCCCCGTCCCCGCGAAGCCCGTCCCCGTAAAGCCCCCCACGCACCACCAAGGAGCACCTCGTATGACCGTCACCTCCCCCTCCGCCGCCCCGTCCGGCACCTTCCTGCTCGGCGGCAACCGCCCCGTCGTCCGGCTCGGCTTCGGCACCATGCAGCTCACCGGTCCCGGCGTCTGGGGCGACCCGCGCGACCCGGACGAGGCCGTACGCGTCCTGCGCCGCGCGGTCGAGCTGGGCGTCACCTTCCTGGACACCGCCGACTCCTACGGCCCGGTCGTCGCCGAGCCGCTGATCAAGAAGGCGCTGCACCCCTACGCCGACGATCTGGTGATCGCGACGAAGGCGGGCCTGTCCCGGTCCGGTCCCGGCGACTGGCGGCCGCTCGGCCGACCCGAGTATCTGCGGCAGCAGGCCGAGATGAGCCTGCGGCACCTGGGCCTCGACCACATCGATCTGTTCCAGTTGCACCGCATCGACCCCAAGGTGCCGCTCGCGGACCAGGTCGGCGAGCTGAAGCTGCTCCAGGAGGAGGGCAAGATCGTGCACATCGGGCTGTCCGAGGTGAGCGTGGACCAACTCGAACAGGCCAGGGCGGTCGCGGAAATCGCGTCCGTGCAGAATCTGTACAACCTCGCCAACCGTTCGTCCGAGGCGCTGCTGGACCACGCCGAGGCCGCGGGCATCGCCTTCATCCCGTGGTTCCCGCTGGCCACCGGGGAGCTGGCCAAGCCCGGCGGCGCCCTGGCCGACCTGGCCCGGGAGACCGGCGCCACCCCGTCCCAGCTCGCACTCGCGTGGCTGCTGCGCCGCTCGCCGGTGATGCTGCCGATCCCGGGCACGTCGAGCGTCGCGCATCTCGAGGACAACGTCGCGGCGGCCTCCGTGACGCTGTCGGACGCGGAATTCGACGCGCTGACCCGGGCCGTCCAGGCATAAGTCCGGGCGCAGGACAAGACGTAGGCCAAGGCATAGGCCCAGGTATAGGTCCCGGCATAGTTCCGGGCATAGGACGACGGTCGGCCCCGAATACCGGATTCGGGGCCCTCAAAGGTGATTTAGCGTCATATCAAGGCCCACTCGGCCGTGTTGGCCATGCATCGACCCGGCGCGGAACTTGGTGTAGCGTCTGCCGCCGAAGCAGCGTGTCCTTCCGGGGAAAGGACCCGAAGGAAGCCTGCCCCGAACGCCTTTGCCGCATTCATCTGCGAAATGCACGAAAAGGTAACGGGCCGGTGCGACTCCGGGTTTCTTCCCCATGTCTTCGCCCTATCTGTTCCACAGGCGCGTCGATGCGAGGAGTCATGCCATGGTCACGATCACGGCGTTCCACAGCTGTAGGCGAGCCCTCTCGCCCACGATCACATTCCGTCTTCTGCTGGTGCTTTTCTCGGTGGGAGCGCTTTTCGCGGCGGGGCTGTTACTGGCCCGGAACGCGTCCGCCGCCGCTCCGATCCCCGGTTCGCCGCTCGACGCGTACGACAAGCATGTGGCGTACGACGCGGGTGTGCACAAAATCGCCCGGGTGGCCGCTCTCATCGCCTATGTGCTGATGGTCGCCACCGTTGTGCTCGGCGTTCTGCTGCGGTTGAGATTCCTGCAACAGGCCGTCAACCGGGCGACGTTCTACGGCGCCCACATGACGCTGGCACTGTCCGCGATGATCTTCGGCGTGGTGCACGGCGCGACCTTCCTCTACCAGCCGATCTGGCGGATCGGCGCCCGCGAGCTGACCGTGCCGTTCACCGGCGGGGTGCAGCGCCTCCCGGTGGGCTTCGGCATCCTCGGGACCGAACTGGCCATCGCGGTGGGCTGTTCGGTGTGGCTGCAACGCCGGCTCGGCTACCACCGCTGGCTGAGGACCCATCAGTTCGCCTATCTGTCGTTCGCGTTGATCTGGCTGCACGTCTTCCTCGTGCACCCCGAGCCGCGGCACCTCAATCTGGTCTCGGTGGGCGTCGCCGCCGGCGCGGGCACGGTGCTGCTGGCCTTCCTGATCCGCGCCTTCCCGTCCCGCTCCCGGCTGAGACAGCGCGCCTTCATCGGCAAGCCGGGGGCCGCCGGATGACCCAACCGCCCTTCCCCGGCCGGATCCCCGCGGCGCCCCGGCCGCCCGGGCCCTCCCCTGCCACCGCCGCCGCCCGGCCCGTACCCGTGGCCGTTCCCCCGCGGCCCGCCCGGCCGCCGGCGCCCCGCCCGCCGCGCCCGGGTCCGGCACCGGCCGTCCCGGCCCGTCCCGCCGAACGGCCTCTGCACACCGACGCGTTCGCGCCCGCGCGGCCCGTGCTGGTACCCGAGGCGGAGCCGGTACGGATCAGCGTCGACAACAACCGCTGCCACATCTACGGCATCTGCCAGCAGGAGGCACCCGAGGTCTTCCGGATCGCCGAGAGCGGCTCCCTGCACTACACCCGCAGCGTGCCCGCCGCCTACGCGGCCAAGGCCCGCCAGGCCGTGCGGTGCTGTCCGATGCAGGCCATCGCCGTGCACGGCGGCCAGAGCCCGTCGGGCGGTCCCGCCGCCATCGGCCGGCCGCCGGCCCGCCCGCTGCGCAGCGGTTCGGCGGCGCGGTCGAGTCTGCGGCGGATCGTCGTCGCGGGCGCGGGCCTCGCGGGGCTGAGCGCCGCGACCCGGCTCAGGGAACGCGGCTTCGACGGCGAGTTGGTACTCGTCGGCGAGGAGCCGCACCGGCCGTACAGCCGTCCGCCGCTGTCCAAGCAGTATCTGTCGGGGCGGCTCTCGCAAGCGCAGTTGCTCTTCCGCGCCGACGAGGCGCTGGACGCGCACTGGCTGCTGGACACCCAGCTGACCGGACTCGACGCGGTGGCGTCCGCCCTCGAGCTGCGTGGCGGTGAATTCCTGCC
Organism: Actinacidiphila alni; assembly: GCF_900112845.1. Taxonomy (GTDB): domain Bacteria; phylum Actinomycetota; class Actinomycetes; order Streptomycetales; family Streptomycetaceae; genus Actinacidiphila; species Actinacidiphila alni. The sequence continues at coordinate 193,403 of NZ_FONG01000013.1, read as the reverse complement.
GTACGACGGGCTGGTGCTGGCGACCGGTGTGGACGCCAAGCGGCTGCCGGAGGCACCGGTCTTCAGCGACCGGGTGCGTACCGTGCGCACCATCGAGGACGCCGCGGCCGTGCGGCGGGCAATGCACAGCGCGCGGGCCCGCCATGTGGTGATCGTCGGCGGCGGCTTCGTCGGCTGCGAACTGGCCTGCACCGCGCGGGAGAACGGCATGGACGTCACGCTCGTGGTGCACAGCGCGCCGCTGCTGCGCCGGGTGCTGGGGGCCAGGGTCGGCGCGGTGGTCGGCGCGCTCCAGCGCCGCGCGGGCGTCGACGTACGGCTGAGCACCGAGATCACCGAATGGCAGGACCACGGCGACGCGCTGCGGCTGCGGCTCGACGACGGGACCGTGCTGGACTGCGACTTCGTCGTCCTGGGGCTGGGCAGCAGCCCGCGTACGGAGTGGCTGCGCGGCAGCGGTCTGGAGATCTCCGACGGTGTGCTGTGCGGCCCCACCTGTCACGTCGTGGACCAGTGGGGCCGCACCGTCCCGCAGATCGTGGCGGCCGGGGACGTCGCCCGGTGGCCCAATCCGCGGTTCGACGCCGAGCCGCGCCGGGTCGAACACCTCATCCACGCCGTGGAGATGGGGCAGCACGCCGCCGATTCGCTGTTGCGCGGACCGGCCAGAGCCGCCCGCTTCACCCCGGTGCCGCGCTTCTGGTCCGAGCAGCACGGCACCCGTATCCAGGCGGTCGGCATCCCGGCGCTCGGTACGGACACCGAGATCGTGGAGGGTTCGCTGCGCTCCGAGCGCTTCGTGGTGCGGTATTCGCGGCAGACGGCGTACGGCGCGCAGATCGTGGCCGCCGTCGCCTTCGACATGCCGCTCGAACTCCTGGACTACCGCGACCAGATCGGCCGTACGCTGCCGCATGCCCGGCCGGCCGGACGCAGGGGGCACCGATGAGCCGCCGGGCCACCGGCCGCAGGCGGCACTCGGGGCTGCTGCTGTCCGGCGGGGTCCTGTCGTGGCTGCTGAGCGTGCCCGCGCGGCTGCACCTGCGCTGGCTGGTGATCCTTGTCGTCATGGCGGCGGCGATGGCCGCGTACGGCAGGGTGCTGCTCACGGCGGCCCCGATGCCGCCGAGCAGACCGCCGACGGTCCGTTCCGGGCCGTCGCCGTCCCCGTCGTACTGGATGCCGCCCGCGACCTCCCGCCCGCCGCTGGCCCACTGAGCCCGCAAGCGGCGGCGGGGTCAGGAGGCCGGATTGCCCGTCGTGCCCTTGGTGAAGGGGGTCACCACGAATTCGTTGTCGCAGTTGGTGACCTTGCCGGGGAAGACCAGCGACTGCCTGCTGCCCGGCGGGTAGATCCGCAGGCTGGTGGAGGTGGGCAGACAGGTGCCCTGCTGGTTGACGGTCCGGATGGTGTCGCTCGCGGACTCGCCGGGCCGCAGCACCACCGGCTGGTGATCGAGTTGCTGGTACGTGGCGGGGGCGCCGATCTGCTTGCCGTCGGCGTCGAGCAGCGACAGACCGGGGAAGCCGGTCACATGGCACACCGTGCCGCTGTGGTTGGTGAGCACCAGGTAACGGAAGACACTGCCGGCGCCCGCGTCGCCGCCGCCGAGGGACGGGGTGAGCTGCGCGGCGGTGCACAGCGGTGTCGAACCGCCGGTGCCGTCCGTGCCGGTGGTCGGGGTGGTCGGCGGCGTACGGGTCGGCTCGGTGGTGACGGTGGACGGGCCGCCGCCCGGTGTGGGTGTGGTGCGGGACGGGGTGGGTCCCGGCGGCGGGACGACCGGCGGCTTCGTCGGACCGGGCGAGGTGGTCGTGTGCTCGGTGGAATTCGCCGGGGTCGGGACCACTTCCTGCGAGTCGTCCCTGGTGAGCGCGGCGGCGGCGAGGACGGCTCCGCTGATCACGGCCACCGCGAGGGTGCCGCCGGCCAGCGCGCGACCGCGGCGGCGCCGGGCGGCGCGGCGGCGGATGGTCTCGAACGACCCGGCGGGCGGCGCCAGGTACACCGCGGGCGGCCGCAGCAGCGGCTCCAGCGGGTCGAACGGCTCCTCGCCCGGCGCGTCGCCGGGCAGGCCGTCAGGCAGTCCGGTCATGGTGCTCCCCCAGCCGGGCGCGCAGCAGTTCGCGGGCCGCGTGCAGGTCGGCCTTGACCGTACCTTCGTTCCGTCCGAGCAGCGCCGCCACCTGCTGGACGGGCAGATCCGCGTAGTAGTAGAGCAGCGCCGGGTCGCGCAGCCGCTCGGGGAGCGACTGGACGAGCATCCGCACGGACGGGTCGGCGCCCTCCTGCCGCTGCTCCTTCACGACTTCCTCCGTGGTGAACCGGCGCATGGCCCGCCGTTCGCGCTCCAGTTTGCGCCAGTGGTCCCGCACCAGGTTGGCCGCGGTCACATAGAGGTATCCGGTGGGTTCCTCGACCTTGGTCCAGCGTGCCCACAGCCGGGTGAAGGATTCCGAGGCGATCTCGTGCGCGGTCCCGTCGTCGTCCACCAGACGGCGGCACCAGCCCGCCAGGCGCGGGTAGACCGCCTCGAACAGCTCCGAGGCCGCGCGCTCCTGGGACCGGATGTCCGCTCTCCTCACTCGTCGTGCTGGTGCTGATCGTCGTCTGCCCCGGTGGCACCGGGGCAGACGTCCGGTGCCACCGCGGGTTGCCGGTGCGGTTCAGGGCCCGGCTCCCGACGACAGGGACGCGTAGACGATCACGTTGTCCGCGTAGCCGCTTCCGGTGATCCGGGTGCCGCCACAGGTGATGAGACGCAGCGCGGGGTGGTCGACGTTCCCGTAGACCTTGTCGGTGGGGAAACGGGATTTGGCGACGGTCTGGACGGAGTCGACGGTGAAGGTGCCCTGGGCGCCGTCCTTGAGGCCGATCTCGATCCGGTCGCCCGGCACCAGCTTGGCCAGGTGCAGGAAGACGCCGTCGCCGTACTGCCCGACCGTGACATGCCCGAGGATCACCGAGGGGCCGGTCACGCCGGGGGTCGGCGAGCCCTTGTACCAGCCGGCGGGCGAGTGGGCCTGGATCGGCGGGACGGCCACGGTGCCGTCGGAGTTGAGCCCCAGCGACATCACCGGGGTGTCGACGCCGATGGCCGGGATCCGCAGCCGCTGCGGGACCGAGCGGGCCAGCGGGCGGGCGGCGCCGGTCGCCGGCGTCGTACCGCGGACCGGGGAGGTGGTCCGCGGGGACGCAGGCGCCGAGGTCGCCACCGCCGACGAGGCGCTGCCCGGAGTCGGCCGGGCCGCCGGGCCCGTCGAGCAGCCGCAGAGCAGCGTCAGGGCCGCGACGGCGAGCACGCACCCGCCGCGTACCGCAGCTGCGGTACGCGCGGCGCGGGTGCGCGCTGCTTCGGTGGTGGGCGCCAACGGTCAGTCCTGCGCCCGGGTGCGGGACCGGCGGCGCAGCCCCGCGGCCAGGCCGATCGCACCGACGGCCAGCACGCCGGCGCCGGCCATGGCGAGCGTGTCGTGGTCGCTGCCGCCGCCCGCCGACGCGGCGACGCCGGTGTCGGGCGCGCCGCTGGGCACCGTGGTGACCTGCGAGCCGGAGCCCGAGGTCGAACCGGAGGTGCCGGAGCCCGAGCCGGACGAGCGGGTCGGGGTCGCCGTCGGACCGGAGTTCGGCGGGTTGCCGGTGGTCCCGGCGGTGAACGGGGTGACCGCGAACTGGTCGTTGCAGATGGTGACCTTGCCCGCGACGACCAGCGACGCGGTGTTCCCCGGCGGGTAGATCCGCAGCTTGGCCGAGGTCGGCCAGCACGAGCCCATGTGGTTGGCGGTGTGGATGGTGTCGCTCACCGTCCCGCCCGGCCGCAGCACCACGGGCGCGTAGCTGTTGTGCTCGCGCGTGGCGGGCGTGCCGATCTGCTTGCCGCCGGCGTCCAGCAGCGACAGGCCGGGGAATCCGGTGAGGTGACAGGTCGTGCCGCTGTGATTGGTCAGCACGAGGTACTGGTAGAGGTTGCCCGCGCCCGCGTCCTGGCCGCCGAGCGCGGCCGACAGCTGCGAGGTGGCGCACATCGGGGTGCTGGACGTGATGCTCGCGGGCGCGTCCGCGGACGCCGGGGCCGCTCCGAATACGGCGACGGTGGCGGCCGTCGAGAACGCGGCGGCACCGACGGCGAGTGAACTCATACGCATGTCCGGTCTTCCCTTCTCCCCCGCACCCCCGCGCCCGGGACCGGGCGCGGGAAGGCCGTACGGGAAATCAGGGGGAGAGACGACGCAGCCGGGGGCCGGGTTGTAAAGAAATGACCAAGTCCGCCGGACGGTCCGGCTGCCGGGTGGAAAGCCGTCCGGTCACCGGGGGGACGCCGTCCGGCCGCCAGGTGGACATGGCTACCAGGTGGGGATGAGCCCGCCGTCCACGGTGAAGTCGCTGCCGAGGATGTTGGCGGCACGGTCGCCCGCGAGGAAGACGGCGAGGTCCGCCACCTCGTCGGGCCGGGAGAAGCGTCCCGAGACGATCGTCGCCTTCGCCTCGGCCACGACGTCCTGCGGGGTGAGCCCGGCGTTCGCGGACACCGTGTCGGCGACACCGCCGCCGCCCAGCCACAGATCGGTCTCGACCGGCCCGGGGCTGATGGTGTTGATCCGCACCCCGCGGCCCCCGACCTCTTTGGACAGGGCCTTGCAGAAGTTCACCAGCGCCGCCTTGGCGGCGCTGTAGTCGATGACGAGCGGGTCGGGAAGCAGGGCGTTGACGGAGGCGACGGTGACGATGCTGCCGCCGCCGGCCGCGAGCATGCCGGGCAGCACGGCCCGGGTGACGGCGACCGGGACCAGCAGATTCAGCTCGATCGTGCGCCGCCAGTCCTCGTCGGTGACGCTGGCGAAGCCGCCCGGGCGCGCGGGCGCCGAGCCGACGTTGTTGACGAGGATGTCGATGCGCTCCCCTGCCGCCGCGACCAGCCGTTCCGGGCCGCCGGCCGCCGCGAGGTCCACCTCGACCCAGCGCACCCGGCCGCTCCCGCCCGCGCCGCCGCCTTTGACGAGCGCGTCGAGTTCGGGCGTCGTGGTCCGCGACCCGGCCACGACGTCCGCGCCGGCCGCGGCCAGCGCCCGTGCCACGGCCAGGCCGATGCCCTTGCTGGCGCCCGTGACCAGGGCCGTACGCCCGCCGAGTTCCCCTGCCGTGCCCGTCATGGCCATCACCTCGCGGTCATCCTCCCCCGCCCGGCCCCGGTCCGCCCCCGGACTTCCCGGATTCGCGCGGGCGACGGTAAGTGGGTGCCCGGCCGTCGTCCGCGCGCCGGTCAGCCGCCGGGGAGGATGACCGCGCGGCCGGTGATCCGGCCCGCGCGGAGGCGTTCGTAGGCGAGCGGGGCGTCGTCCAGGGAGTAGGTCTCGACATGGACGTCGACGGCGCCGGCCCGGGCGAGGTCGAGGACCTCGATGAGTTCGGCGCGCGTACCCCAGTACGGGGCGCGGACCGCCGCGTCGAAGGCGATGGTGCCGAAGCCCACGGCGGCGCTGCCGCCGCCGATGCCGACGATGGTCACGTCCCCCTCGACGGCGGCGCAGGCGGTCGCGGTGGCGACGGTCGGCGGGGCGCCGACGAAGTCGAGGACGACCTGGGCGCCGACGCCGTCGGTCAGGGCCCGGACCCGGTCGGCGGCGTCCGCGTCGGACAGCACGGTCTCGTGCGCGCCGACCCGGCGCGCCAGCTCCAGCTTCTCGTCGCTGACGTCGAGGGCGATGACCCGGGCGGGGCTCAGCGCCCGCAGCAGCTGCACCGCGACATGGCCGAGGCCGCCGGTGCCGATGACGACAGCACTGCTGCCGGGCACCAGCTTCGGCAGGGACATCTTGATCGCGTGGTACGGGGTCAGGCCCGCGTCCGTCAGCGGCACCGCGGCGACCGGGTCCAGATCGCCGAGCGGCACCAGATGCCGCGCGTCGTCCACCAGCAGGTATTCGGCGATGGCGCCGGGGGCGCCGAGACCGGGCGGCCGGATGCCCAGCTCCTGGGCGCGCAGGCAGTAGTTCTCCTTGCCCTGCGCGCACATCAGGCACTGTCCGCAGCCCCAGGGTCCGTAGACGGCGACCGGATCGCCGATGTCCAGTCCGGTGACGCCGTCGCCGAGCGCGGCGACGGTGCCGGCGCCCTCGTGGCCGAGGGTGAGGGGCAACGGGTAGGGGAAGGCGTCCGCGGGCCGGCTCATCACGGCGATGTCGGAGTGGCACACCCCGGCGGCGGTCACCTTCAGCAGCACCTGACCCGGACCCGGCTCGGGCCGTGGCACGGTCACCACTTCGGGCGCGGCGCCCACCCTGCGGTACTGGACAGCCCTCATCTCGGCGGAACCCGTTGATGTCGACATTCCCCGACCTCTCTGCGGCGACCGTTGACCGGGCCCTTCGATTTTCCCCCGGCCGGGCGCGCACCGCTCAGTGAGCGCGGGCCTGCCGCCGTACCGTACGGCCGCGCGTACGCCGAAGGCCCCCGGCACGGTCGCCGGGGGCCTTCGGTCCTGCGGGGTCGCGGTGCCCGACGCTCAGGCGACGGTGCCGGACGCGGAGATGACGACCTTGGCGGACGGCGCGCCGCTGCGCGAGCCCTTGCCCTCGATCTGCTTGACCAGCTCCTCGCCCTCGACGACCTCGCCGAAGACGACGTGCTTGCCGTCGAGCCAGTCCGTCACCACGGTGGTGACGAAGAACTGCGAGCCGTTGGTGTTCGGCCCCGCGTTGGCCATCGAGAGCAGGAACGGACGGTCGTGCTTGAGCTGGAAGTTCTCGTCCTTGAACTTCGTGCCGTAGATGCTCTTGCCGCCGCGGCCGTCACCGCTGGTGAAGTCGCCGCCCTGGAGCATGAAGGACGGGATGATCCGGTGGAAGGCCGAGCCCGCGTAGCCGAAACCGTGCTCGCCGGTGGCGAGCTCACGGAAGTTCCGCGCCGTCTCGGGCACGACGTCGTCGAAGAGCCGGAAGACGATCCGGCCGGCCGGAGCGCCGTCGATGGAGATGTCGAAGTACACGTTGTCCATGGGGACCATCCTTGCATCCTCCGGCACCCGCCCCGCGACCAGAGCGGAACATTCCGCGACAATCGCAGGTCGGGCGCGTGTCATCGGCCGTTCCGCGGCCCGGGGGCCCGCGGGACCCGCGGTGGGTGTTTCGGAGCCGGAGGCCGGGCAAGACGGCCGGTGACACCTACGACTCCACGGGGGCGTGATGACGGTCGACCGGCCACCACCACCAGCGCGTACGCGGCATCTGACAGCCGATTCCGCCGCCGCGGCCCGCGGCTCGCCGCAGCCGTTCTCGGCGGCCGCCGTACGCCGTCTGGTCCGGGAGACGGTCGCGGCCGATCCCACGCCGTGCGACCCCAGGGCCGTCGGGGACGCGGTGCTCGCGGCCTCGGAACTGGCCACCAACGCCGCCGTGCACGGCGGCGGCATCACGCAGTGCACGGTTCGGCTGGTCCCGCTCGGCATCGAGGTCAGCGTCTGCGACAACAGCCCGGCGCTCCCCCGCCTCACCGAGCGCCCGCCACTCGCGCAGGCCCCGTACTCCCCCGGCGGCTTCGGCTGGCGGCTGGTCCAGCAGCTCGCGCTGCGCGTGACGGTCGTCCCGTACGACCCCGGCCCCGACGGAGCGCCGCGCGGCAAGCGGATCACTCTCGTCCTCCCGCTGTACTGACCGGCCGGCCGCGGTCGTGGCCGCCGACGCGGGCCCCGGTCGCGGGGCGCGCGAACACGACCGCGGCTGCCTCGATCCGCTCTTTTCTCCCCGCCCTCACCTGGACATACTTGTCATATGTCGACCCAACACGACGCGCCCGGGGACCCGCTCGCCGGTGAACTGCCGCGCATTGTCGCACCGCACGGCGATCTGGACGCCGACACCCTGGGGCCGTTGCGGCACGCGTTGACGGAGGCGGCCGACGCAGGCCAGGTGGTGGTGCTCGACGCGCGCGGGATCACCTTCGCCGATTCCAGCTTCCTCAATCTGCTGCTGAGCACCCATCAGCGCACCGATCTGCGGGTGGCGGCCGTGCCGCCGCAGTTGGCGCGGCTGCTGCGGATCGTGGGTGTCGATCAGGTGCTGAAGGTGTACACCACGGCCGAGGAAGCCCTCACCGCGTGACGGTCAGGTCGGCGCACTCCCAGTGCAGCAGATCGGTCCGCGGGCCGGGCGGCCGATGTCCGTACGCGCCCGCCGCGACGCTGATGTTCACCACCGGCCAGGCCCGCCAGCGCGGGCCGACACCGCGGCCGTCCCGGAACACCACGTCGTCGTCCACGGACCAGGACACGTCGTCGGTCCCGAACCGGACCCGGAGCCGGAACGGCCGGCCGGGGGCGATCACGTCCGCGGCCTCGTGGCCGGCGGGGCGTACGTGATTGGAGAGTTCGAGCAGCCGCGGGTTGGTCGAGTGGTATTCGAACAGGTCGATCTCGCCGTGCCCGGGCTGCGGGCTCCCGGTGGCGGTGTCACGGCCCCAGGTCCACAGGGCGGGCCAGGCCCCGAGCGTGGCGTGCACGACGCAGGTGGCCGTCAGTTCGTCGTCCGGCAGCAGTTCGAAGCCGCCCGGGGCGTATTCGGTGGACACCAGATCGGTGTGCCACAGGCCGCCGGGAGCGCGCCGCGCCCGGAAGACGCCCGCGTCGGTGGGGCCGTAGGCGGGGCCGATCTGATCGAGCTTGTTGTCGCCGGGATTGCGCCCGCCGTCGGGATACGCCGAGGTACGGCCGACCGCCCAGGCGGAGCGGTCGGTGAACGGCGCGTCGAAGACGACCCGGCGCTGGTGGTGCTGCCGGGGCAGCGCGTCGTGTGCGGCGTGTGATGCGTTCTGTGGCGTGTCCGGCTGGGTGGTCACGGTGCTCCCGGTGGTCTCGGCCGGCCGGACCGCCGTCGTGCGGCGGACGGGCCGCTCGGTACCAGTGAAGATCATCGGGCCGCGCGGGACCAGGGCGTGCGGAAGCGCGGACGGCGCCTGCCGCCCGCGCTTGCGCTCCGGCTCACTCGCCGAGGGCGATCCGCACCTTGATCCGCTTGCCGACGGCCTCGCGCCGCACATCGAAGCCCTCGCACAGGGCGAGGACGATCTCCAGGCCGTGCTTGCCGATCCGGCCGGGCTCGGTGGCCCGCGCGAACGGCAGCGTCGCGTCGGAGTCCCAGAGGGTGATCTCCAGGACCGATTCCAGGAGCTCCAGATTGAGCGCGCAGGGGCCGGGCGCGAATTTGCAGGCGTTGGTCACCAGTTCGCTCACCACGAGCTGGGCGTCGGCGACGACCGTCGGGCCCAGGGGTGCGGCGCCCGGCATGGCTGTCCGTGCCGTCAGGAAGTCCGCGGTGAAGGCGCGTGCGGCCGCGATCGAGCCGCTCTCCCCGTCGTACGCGGCGCCGGCCCAGTCGTCCGGGGTGGCCTGCCGCGGCAGGCCGTCGGCGGTTGTCGCGCTGCGGTGCATCGGGGAACTCCTGTCCGGTCGTCCGGCACAACCATCTGCCCTTCTGCCCCGGCCGAACAGCCTCACACCCACCTTTTCCGCGGCCGTTTCCCCGGCCCCCGTCCCCGGCACTTCCCCCGGCCCCTCTTCCCCGGCGGCCCGGTCACACCTCCAGGTCGTTCTCGATCCGCTTGAGCTGGTGCCGGGCCATCGCCAGGTTGGCCCGCGACTTGTCCAGCGCCAGGTAGAGGAAGAGGCCGCTCTTGCCGCGGCCCTTGAGCAGCCGGATCAGGTGGTACTGCCCGCCCAGGGTGATCAGGATGTCCTCGATCTCGTCCTTGAGGCCGAGCAGTTCCATGGTGCGGGCCTTGGCGCGGACCACGTCGGTGTTGCCCGCCGCGGCGACATTGAGGTCGAATTCCTTCCCGCCGCCGAGGGTGCCGAGCGCCATTCCGCTGGTGTAGTCGACGAGGGCGACGCCGATGACGCCGTCGATCGAGGTCATCGCGTCCTTGAGGACGGTTTCGGTGTTGGCCATGGTGGTGCGGTTTCCTTCCGGTCGGTCGGCCGGACCCGTCGTGGGCCCGTCCTGCGTGGGTGGTTCGGTGGGTGCGCGGTGCCGGGCGGTACGTGCCCGGGTCGGTCGGGTGGTCATGGCGTCGGGGCGTCCTCCCGTACGTCGGTGGCGCCGTCGACCAGGTGCGCGATGTGCGCTCCCGAACGGCGGGCCTCCATGTGCAGCCGGCCCACATTGACCTCGGGGCCGGCCAGGACGGTGAGCACACAGGCGGTGCCCGCCGCGTAGATGGCGACATAGCCGTGCTCGCCGCGGACCAGCAGTTCGCGGAAGGTGCCGTGGCCGGCCGCGTCGGTCAGTCGCAGGCCGACGCCGAGGGCGGCGGCGGTCAGTGCCGCGGCGGCCTCGGCCTCCACGGTGTCCGCGTCCTGGGCGAGCACCAGGCCGTCCACGACGGCCACCAGGGCGCCGGTCGCGTGCGGCAGCCGGGTCCTCAGCCGGCGCAGTTCCTCGCGCACCTCGGCTTCCTGCGCCATCAGTTGTCTCCTCTCCTGGCTCCGCACGTTCCGTCGATCGGCGCGCCGGCCCACGGCGCGCCTCATGGCTGTGCGGTCCCGGTCCGGTGGCGGTGGGCGGGAGTGCGGTTCACAGTCGTGCCTCCAAGCCGTCGAGAACCCTGCGGAGCGTGCCGACGTCCGGGGGTCCCGGCGGGATCCCGGCCTCGTAGGGCAGCCGCAAGCCGGGGCCGGGGCCGACGCCCCTGCCGGCCGGCGGCGCCGGGGTCTCGCAGTGCCCGGCGGCGGCCAGCCGGCGGATGCCGACCAGCGCGTGGAAGGCGGGTCTGCCGAGCGTGGCGGCGATGGCGGGCGGGGTGCGTACGCCGTCGGCCAGTTCGAGCAGGGCCCGCTGCCGCCGGGGCACGGGCGGCAGCCGCGCGGCACGGCGGCGGACCACCGGGGCGGTGTCGAGCTGCGGATACGGCCACAGCGCGTCGAGCAGTCCGCGGCGGCGGTGTGTCTCGCGTTCCACCTCGCCCACCTGGACCGGGCGCAGGGCGCCGAACCAGTGGACGGCGCCGTGCCGGAAGCGGCTCGGGCCGCCGCCGGGGCCGAGCACGAAGTAGGCCGCGTCGTACAGCGCCTCCAGATGGCTGATCTCCAGTTCCGCGGCGGAGATCCGGCGGTGGTCCAGCAGGTGGCGGGCGATCCGGCAGCGGGCGCCCGCGGCGTCCACCGCTTCCTGCCAGACCTCGGGCCGCAGCCGCCCGCCGGCCGTCAGCAGGATGTCGATGCCCGGCGCCGCGGGGCTCTCGGCGTGCACCACCGCGCCGTCCGACAGATAGAGCGCTCCGGTGTCCCTGAGCAGGGCGCCGGTCGCGCCCGCCTCGGCGAGACGGAGCAGCATCGGGGACAGTGCGCCGCCCGCGGGCGCGCCGCCGCTGTTCGCGCCGCCGGTCACACCAGCACCAGCCGCTCGGCGAGGTCGCGTACGTGCCGCATGGCGAGGGCGAGATTGGCCTGGTCCCGGTCGAGCCACAGGTGCAGGAACACCCCGCCGTCGAAGGGTGCCTCGACGTAGCGCAGCAGGTGGTAGCCGGTGCGGGTGACGAGGATGACGTCCTCGACCGGCAGGCCCTTCCCGGTGTCCTGCGCACCGGGTCCTGATGGTCCGTCGAGAGTTTCCGCGGGCTCGAACACCCCGTGCTCCACGGCCATGCGGGCAAGTTCCGCGGCTTCGGCGGCGGCCGCCTCCGGGTCGCCGCCGGGTGTTTCGCCGACCCGGCCGAGCGAGAGCCCGCTGATCCATTCGACCAGGGCCGCGCCGCGTGCTCCCGGCAGCGTCATGGCCTCGCGCAGGCACTCGTCGATCCCGGACACCCGGCTCCCCTCCGTGCGTACCCTGATGGCCCGCCGACGCTCGGCGGTGACCGACAGGTTACGGACGGTGGCACCCGTCCCGGGGGTTTCTGGCATTTTCCAGCGGTACATGACCGTGCAGGGCCTAAGATGCTCCCCCGCTGTCCGGCCGCCGCGCCGGGCCGGTGTCCCGGGAACGCCACCGGCCCCTCACGCACCAGGCGTGAGGGGCCGGTCGGGCACAGGTCCCGGTCAGATCCCGGTCAGGTCCCGGTCAGCTGTTCCAGACCTGGAATTCGGAGATCTGGCCGGCGGGCCAGCCGGTGTTGGCCGTGACGGTCACCCGGAAGTACCGCTGGGTGGACGCGGGGAAGGTGATCGTGACGGTGTTGTCGGCGGCCGGGGTGAAGGAGTAGGTGGCGGAGGATTTCAGTGTGCTGAAGCTGCTGCCGTCGGTGCTGCCCGACAGCGACAGCGTCTGGTTGCGGGCGCCCCAGCCCGACGGCAGTTGGAGGACGACGCGGGAGGCGCTCTGCGCGGCGCCGAGGTCGACCTGCACCCACTGCGGGAAGGCGTTGTTGGCGCTCTCCCAGTAGCTGTTGCGGTCGCCGTCGGTGACGTGCGAGGACGGGTAGACGTCGGCGTGGCTGGACTCGGCGGTGGCCTTGCCCGCCGCCAGGTTGGTGCTCACGGTGCCGCTGCCGGTGCCGGTCAGCGCGACCGTGGTGGGGCTGTTGGAGGCGTTGCCGCTGATGGTGAGGGTGCCGGTGCGGGTGCCTGCCGCGGTCGGGGTGAACTTCACGCCGACGGTGCAGGTGGCACCCGCCGCGAGCGAGGTGCCGCAGGTGTTGGTCTGCGAGAAGTCGCCGGAGGCGGTGACCGAGGAGATCGACGCGGCGGCGGTCCCGGTGTTGCTGACCGTCACATTCTGCGCGGCGCTGGTGGTGCCGGGTGCCTGCGAGGCGAAGCTGAGTGAGGTCGGGGCGACCGCGAGAGTCGCCGTCGACGGGTTGCTCCCGCCGCTCGGGAAGACCTGGAGGGCGGACAACTGGGCCGCGTTCCAGCCGGTGTTGGCGGTGACGTTGATCCGGACGTAGCGGGCGGTGGCCGCGGGGAAGGTGATGGTCACCGTGTTGTTGTTGGCGTTCGGGTCGAAGGTGCGGGCGGCGGAGGCCGACAGGGTGCTGAAGGAGGTGCCGTCGGTGGAGCCCTGCACGGACAGCGTCTCGCTGCGGGTCGCCCAGGCGGTCGACGGCGGCAGCTTCAGTACGGTCTTGCCGATGCTGGTGTTCTGGCCGAGGTCGACCTGGACCCACTGCGGGAAGGCGCCGTTGGCGCTCTCCCAGTAGGTGGAGGCGTCGGCGTCGGTGACATTGCCCGGCGCGAAGGTGCCGTTGGTGGAACTCGCGGTGGCCGGGCGGCCGGCCGCGACGTCGGTGCTGCTGTCGATGCCGCTGCCGGACAGCGCGACGGTGGTCGGGCTGTTGTTGGCGTTGCTGGTCAGGGTCAGGGTGCCGCCGCGCGTACCGCCGGTCGTCGGCTTGAAGGTGACGGTGACGGCGCAGGACGAACCGACCGCGACCGAGCCGCAGTTGTTGGTCTGAGTGAAGTCGCCGGTCGCGGCGACCGCCGAGATCGTGGCCGTGGTGGTGCCGGAGTTGGTGACGGTCACGGTCTGCGGCGCGGCCGTGGCGCCGACGACGGTGGCGCCGAAGGCCAGGCTCGCCGGGTTGGTGCCGAGGATCGGCCCGGGCGCGGTGCCGGTGCCGGACAGCGCGACGGTGTCGGTGGTGCCGCCTGCGTTGACGGTGAGGGTGCCGCTGCGCGCGCCGGCCGCGGTCGGCGCGAATTTCACGCCGACGGTGCAGGAGCCGTTCGCCGGGATCGAGTTGCCGCAGGTGTTGGTCTGCGAGAAGTCGCCGGAGGCGGTGACCGAGGAGACGGCGGCCGCGGCATTGGTCGGGTTGCTGACGGTGACGGTCTGCGCCGCGCTGGTCGAACCGGTGGCGACCGAGCCGAAGTTGAGGGCGCTGGGGCTGGCGGTCACGCCCTCGGCCGGGTAGGGCGGGAAGACGGGGGCGGGGAAGCCGCCGCACAGGGGCGTGCCGCTGATGCCCGAGTTGCCGCCGCCGTCGGTGACGGCGAAATTGCCGCCCTCACAGCTGTAGACGGGGGAACCGGCGCCGATTCCGGTCGCGGTGACATTGGTGAACTTCGCGGCGCCGCCGGTCTGTTCCTGGAGTGCGAAGGTGCCGGCGCCGGCGATCGTCACATTGTTGAGGTCGACCCCGCTGACGGTGCCCTCGACCCATTGCACGGCCTCGTAGGGGCTCTGCTGGATGAGTGCGTTGGAGACGTTGATCGGGCCGGTGATGGCGCCCTGGCTGCCGTCGAACCACAGCGCGCCGACACCGAACTGCCAGTTCGGGTCGAGGCTGCCGGCGCGGACGATGGTGTTGTCGGAGATGGTGGTGGTGCCGACCGGGGTGGAGGTGAAGCGCTGGCCGACATGGATGCCGCCGCCCTGCGCGAGTCCGGTGTCGCGGACCAGATTGCCGGTGACGGTGTTGTCGTGGCCGCCGTAGATCGCGATGCCGTTGGCGAGGATCTGCGTCTCGACGGTGTTGTGGGAGATGGTGTCGTTGGCGTCGGCGCCGAGCGCGGAGTCCGCCCAGGTGGCGATGCCGTCGTCACCGGTGTTGCGGATCCCGCTGTTGGTCACCGTCGAATTGGTGACGCCGCCGTGGAAGTTGATGCCGTCGGCGGTGGTGTCGCGGATGCGCAGGCCGCTGAGCGTCAGCTTGTCCATCGGCCCGTCCATCCAGGCGCCGACCTTCATGTGGTCGATCCACAGGCTCGACACGCTGGAGTTGCTCATCGCGCCGCCGATGCCGTTGACCTGGTCGCAGTCGTTGCGCTCGCCGACCTGCCCGAAGATCGCGAAGTTGGCGAGGTGGACATTGCTGCTGACGCCGCGGTTGCCGCCGACGCCGCAGCTGTCCGGTTCGCCGAGGCCGTAGAAGCCGGGCGCCGCACCGGTCACCGTCGAGTACCACATGCCCGCGCCGGTGACGGTGACGTTGTTGACCGTGATGTGGCGGGGGATCTTGTACGTGCCCGGCGGTATCCACACGGTGCCGCCGGGTCCGGCCGCGCTGATCGCCGCGTTGAAGGCGCTGGTGGAGTCGGCCGCCCCCGTGGCGTCCGCGCCCTGGCTGGTCACCGACACCGAGCCGGCCGGCTGCGGGAGCGCCGCCCCGACCTGTTCGAAGTCGGCGAAGTCGATGGTGGTGGCGGCGCTGCCGCCGCTGGTCTGGAGGGTGAAGGTGGTGCCGGCCGGATACGTCTGCGGCAGCAGGCGGTGGGCCTCGTCGTAGAAGTGGTGCGGGTTGCTGCCCGGGGTGTTGGTGAACGGGTAGCTGCCGTAGTACCAGCTGTAGGCGTTGGTCAGGGTGAAGTCGGGCTGCGCGGTGCCGTTGATGGCGAACGACAGGGGCGCGGTGTAGACCGAGCCGCCGGAGCCGTCCGGGATGCTGTAGCGGAAGTCGATCGAGTTGGTCGCCACCGGGGTGGTGAAGGTGACGTACTTTCCGCTGCCCGACAGGGTCACGGCCTTGCGGTAGGACGCCTCGTCGGCGAGCTGCCCGGCCGCGAAACTCGGGCCGATGGCCGTGCCGTTGGTGGCGGAGTTCTCCGCCTGCACCTCGACGTAGGGCAGGCTCGCGCCGCTGCCGCCGGTCGCTGTGGCGGCGGCGGCCGGTGGCGCCGCGAGGGCGATGACGCCCGCGGCGCCGATCAGCGCGCCGGCGCCGGCGACGGCGACGGTGCGCCGCAGGGATCTCATGGGCTGGAACAACGTCTGTTCCTTTCGACAACACGACACGGAGGGCCGGAGTGCGCCGTGGGCGGCCGTACGACGGCGGGGCGAAGCCTCGAGGAGGAGCGGCGGGGAAGCGGGGGGGGGGGAGCGGCGGAACACGGGGCTGGGCCGGGCGGCGCAGTGGAACCGTAATGTCGTGGACACTCCAG
The DNA here is from genome assembly GCF_900112845.1 of Actinacidiphila alni. Lineage (GTDB taxonomy): Bacteria > Actinomycetota > Actinomycetes > Streptomycetales > Streptomycetaceae > Actinacidiphila > Actinacidiphila alni. Next base: position 177,600 of record NZ_FONG01000013.1, on the reverse strand, counting down.
CGCAATATCCGAACTTATCTTTGCTGAATCTGTACTTACTCACGGAAGATCCCAAGTAAGCCCCGGAAGCATCGGACTGCCCGGTACGGCGACCGCCGGGCGGCACAAAGAACGCCCCGCCTCGGCTCGGGTGAGCCGGCGGGGCGTTCGCGGGAGGAACAGCGTCAGCGCAGGGTCGCCAGCAGGCTGCGGCCGTAGGTGTGCCGAGTCGTCACCTCGACGCGGGTGCCGCCGGGGATCCGGGCCACCCGCACACCGCCGTCCGCCGTGACCGTGCGCAGCGGGCGGCCGTGCAGGGTGAGGGTCACGGTGTCGCGCGCGGTGGTCGGGTCGGCGACCGCGATCGCGACCGTCCCGTCCCGGTCCTCGCGCAGGACGACGGAGCCGGGGCCTTCGAGGGTGAGCCGGTCGGCGTGGTGGCTGCCCGGCGCGAAGGCGTTGACGGCGAGCAGACCGAGGCCGCGGTGCCGGATCGCCTGTGTCCGGGTGGAGTTGGCGAGCACCGTCAGCCGGCCGTGCGCGTACGAGGCGAGCGCCGCCTCGGTGGCGTTCGGCACGAGGGCGTACGCCATCGCCGACAGCGGTGCGCCCGCGGCCTGTTCGACGCGGACCCCGAAGACCTGCTTGGTCACGGCGGTGTCGGGGTTGGCGGTGCGCACCGTCCGGCGGCTGCGGGTCACCGTGTCCAGGGCGACGGTCGGCCGTACGCCGCCGTGGCCGCGCGCGAATCCGTCGAGGAAGGCGTAGCCGACCGCGGTGCCCTGACCGGTGTCGGCGAAGCGCAGCCAGGACAGCGGCGCCGTGCCCGTACCCGACCACGGCGCGCCGTCGTGCAGCCGCCCGGTCAGTGTCACGGTGTCGGCCTGATCGGCGATCCGGGTGTCGATCGTCGTCGTCACGGCGCGTCCGGCCCGGTCGCCGACGCCCGCGGCGAGGACCACGATCTCGTCGTCGAGCATGAACCACGACTTGGTCGCCTCGGCGTTGCGGTAGACCACGAAGTCGTCGGGTAGCAGCCCCGCCCGCTTGGCGACGTAGGCGGCGTCGTCGGACTGGACGAAGGCGGCCGTGCCGTACGCGCCGAGGGTGGCGCCGCCGGAGAAGGCGTTGGTGGCGAGCGGGAAGTAGACGTAGGTGTTCTGCGACTCCGACGACGAGGTGAAGCCCAGCGCCGGATTGTCGTACCAGGCGGTGCCGTACAGCTCGGGCACCGACTTCCGGGTTTCCACCGGCGCGGTGACACCGGCCAGTTGGTAGGGCGAGACGGCGGTGAGGTAGTCGATGCCGAAGGCCCGGGTCTGGTCCTGGCCCGCCAGGTACAGGTAATGGGCGCCCTCGCCCTGGAACCAGGGCAGCAAGTTCTCGCCGCTCATGTACTCGTACTTGCTGATCCGGCCGGAGCTGCGGGACAGCGCGAAGGCGTGGCCTGGGCGGCGGTGGACGGTCCTGTCCATGGCGTTGAAGGCCGCGTGGTGGGCGGCCGGGACCAGGTCACGGGCCGGGGCCGAGGTGTCGGCGAGGATGTCGGCGTAGCGGGCGACGGTGGTCGGCGAGACGAAGCTCCGCGGGTCGAGCGCGGCGCGCGAGGTCTGCCGCAGGAAGCGGACATAGCCGCCGAGGGCCGCCGCGTCGTCGGCCGAGGTGTACGCGGAGATCCCGGTGACGGCCTCGACCACGACGGCGACGTCGGCGTATCCGGTGGTGGTCCTGGACACCGCGCGGCCCTTGGCGATCTCCGACATCCAGCCCTCGAAGATCAGCGGCGCGAAGCCCTCGGCGATCCAGCCCTGCACGACCCCGATCAGGTCGTCGCCCTGTACGTGGCCGGTGCCGTCGAGCATCCGCACGGTCTGCACGACGCGGGTCAGCAGCCCGGTGCCGTACGAGCCGGTGTAGGCGACGGACGCGTGCTGGATGAAGGAACCGTCCGCGTAGAAGCCGTCGGTGACGCCGTGCCGCACGTCGTACGGGTCGATGGTCGCGAATACGGTCAGCTGGTCGGCGATCGCCTTGGAGGTCCTGGCGTCGTCGCCGAGCAGGGCGCCCTGCAGGATGCGGTTGGTGGTGATGTCGGCGAGGTTGGCGCCGGTGTGGAAGCGCGAGTCGAGGTCGACGTCGCCGTTCTTGCCGTTGCGCAGATAGCCGTCCATCGCGGCGACGAAGGCCGCGGTCAGATCGGGCCGGTAGCCGGCCAGGGTGTCCCGCAGGAGCAGCAGCGTCTTGGTGACGTGCGTGGAGATGCCGATCTCCCAGTTGAACCAGTTGCCGTAGTAACCCGCCGACTGGTCGCCGTAGTAGCCGTCGTAGAGGAGGGCCAGGCCGTCGACGACGCGGCGCGCCACGCTCTCGTCGCCGCTGAGGGTGCCTGCGGGGGCGCCCGGTATCCGGGTGGCGAGCGCCGTCTCGTAGAGGTACTGGAAGGAGGTCGTCAGATTGGTGTCGCTGGTGCCGAGGTCCAGGCCCTTGAAGAGTTGGCCGGGCTCCGCGGTGTCCATCGCGGCGAGCCGGGCGCGGGCGGTCGACTCGATGGCGGCGAGCTTGCCGGCCACGTCGGCGCGGGAGTTGGAGTCGGCGGTGCCGGCGAAGATCGCGAGGGTGTTGCCGAGCAGCGTGGCCGCGTCGTCGCCGGCGTCGCGGGGTTCGCCCGCGGTACGGGCCGCGGGTGCGCTCGCGGCCCGTGCGCGCAGGGGGGCGACCAGCGCGGTGAGGCTCGCCGCCGGGACCGAGGACAGCAGGACACGACGTGACATCGACACGACGGCGGCTCCAATGGTGCGGCACGGTAAGCGCTTTCGGGCGCGCGGGCACCACGCATTGAAGCAACACCGGCCACGTGTGTCACTACTCCGGCCCCGGCCGCTCCCGACGCCGACCGCCTTCCGGGCCGCCGCGCCCGGGCGGCGGGAGCCGGGGCCGCGGCCGCCCAGCGCGGCCCGAAATCAGCTTGCGGGGGCTTGATCGGGTGTTCCTACACTGGCCGCATGCCCGCCGTCGAGGTCTCCGCCGTGGATCTGCTCCGCATCGCGTCCTTCCGTGCGGCCTTCGCCAGGCGCCAGGCCGAGCGGGTGATCGAGATCCCCGGTGGCGCCGCGGTCCTCAACTCCGCCTACGCCGCCTCGCACGAGCACAATCAGCTCGTCGTGGACGGGTCGGTCGCCCCCGACGCGCTGCCGGGCCTCGCCGACCGCACGCTCGGGCATCTGCCGCACCGCCGGATCTCGGTGCTCGACGACGAATTCGGCGTGCTGTGCGCTCCGGCGCTGCGCGCCGCGGGCTACGAGCACGAGACGGAGCTGGTGATGCGGCACTCGGGCCCCGCGCCGGCTCCCGACCCGGCGGCCGAGACCGTTGCCGCCGAGGAACTGCGGTCCGCCGTGCTGCGGCAGACCCGGCGCTGGATGCCGAAGGCCGAGGAAGGCGTCGTGCACCAGCTCACCGACCGCCGCGCCGCCCGGCTGCGCGGCGCGGACCAGGTGCGCTTCCTCGCGGTCAGGGACGGCCAGGGCACGGTCGGCGCCTGGGCCGACCTCTATCTCGACCCGGTCGAGGGCATCGCGCAGATCGAGGAGGTGGTGACGGCGACGACCCATGTGCGGCGCGGTTACGCCGACATCAATCTGGCCACCGCGGCGCATCTGGCGGCCGGCTGCCCGCTGCTGTTCCTGATCGCCGATCCGGACGACTGGCCCCGTACCTGGTACGCGCGCCGCGGCTTCACCCCGATCGGCCGGTCACATGTCTTCACCCGGTCCGCCACCGGCGCCTGAGCCCGCGCCGCCGTCCGGTACCTCCGGCGGGCGCAGGACCTGACCGCCGGGCCGGCAGCGGATCAGCATGGCGGCGATGTCGTCGTCGAGCCGGCCCTCGCTGTAGCGCAGCAGTTCGGCGCGGAGCCGGCCGAGGAATTCGGCGGGTTCGGCAGGCGGCCTGCGGCTCGCCCACCGGTGCAGCGGGAAGAAGGCGCCGGCGCGATCGCGGGTCTCGGTGACGCCGTCGGTGTAGAGCAGCAACTGGTCGCCGGCGGCAAGCGGCACGCTCTCGACGTGATAGCCGGAGCCGATCAGGGCGGCCATGTTCAGCGGCGGCGAGGGGACCGCCGGGTCCAGTGTGGTGACCCGGCCGGCGTGCAGCAGCAACGGTGGCGGGTGCCCGCAGTTGAGGAGTGCAGCCGGGCCGCCGCCCGCCGGGATCTCGGCGAGCAGCGCGGTGGCGAAGCGCTCGGAGGCGTCCTGCGCGGGCAGCGAGGCGCTGTACCGGCCGAGGCTGGTGTCCAGCCGGCGGGCGAGCGCCGCGAGGTCCGGTTCGTCGTGCGCGGCCTCGCGGAAGCAGTTGGCGACGGCTCCGGCCACGCCCGCCGCCGCGAGGCCCTTGCCGCGGACGTCGCCGATGAGCAGCCGTACGCCGTACGGCGTCTCGACCGCGGCGTAGAAGTCGCCGCCGATCCTGGCCTGCGCGGCGGCGGCCACGTACAGCGTCGCGATGTCGGTCCGGCCGATGCGCGGCGGCACGGGGCGCAGTACGACGGCCTGCGCGGCGTCGGCCACCGATCTGACCTCGGTGAGGGTGCGTTCGCGCTGCAGCCTGATGTACGCCGCGTAGCCGGCCGCGGCGGTGACCGCGCCGATGGCCACCGCGGTGAACAGCATCCCGGGCGTGCCGAGGACGAGGGCGACGGCGATCACCACGCATATGGCGAACGCGCCGAGCGTCACGGTCGCCGCCACCGACCACATCGAGGCGGCGAGCGCCGGCGCGGCGGGCAGCAGCCGGCTGACGGCGACATTGTCCGGTGTGACGAACGCCAGCACCCCGATCACCACGGTCAGCAGCAGCGGCGACATCAGCACCGGATCCCGCCGGGCGGTCTGCCACCAGGAGCGCCGCCGTGCGGGGATCGTCGTCACACCGACGAGCATAACGGGGCATTTCCGGCACAGCGCCGTCCGGGCCTGGCGGGTCGCGCCTGCGTACGGCCGGTACGGCGACCGCCCCGGACGGCGGGCCGCGGCGCGTACGGTGAGTCCGCCGTGCCGGACGGCCCGCGCGGCGCGCCGCGTCCAGGAAACGGCGCACTTCGTGCAGGAAGGGGCCCCGCCCGTGAAGGAAGAACACGAATTCCGGTCCGCCGCCGATGTCCCGTGGCGCCCCGCGGAAGGCTCGCCCGGCGTCAGTGAGCGGCTGCTGTCGCAGGACCCGGCGGCGGGCGGCGCGGAGCTGACCCGGCTGGCCCGGTGGGAGCCGGGGCTCGACACCTCGGCCGCCGGGGTGATCAGGCACGACTACTACGAGGAGGTCTATCTGCTGGAGGGCGAGCTGGAGGATCTCACCCTCGACCTGACCTTTACAGCGGGCCATTTCGCGTCCCGGCCGCCGGGCATGCCGCACGGCCCGTACCGCACCCGGACCGGCGCCCTGATGCTGGAGATCCGCTACCGGCCGAGCTGAGCGGCACCCGCCGCCGGCGGGGCCGCGCGCCGGTGCGATGCTGGTCGGCATGTCCAGCACCCCGGCCGAGGCCGAGCCGATAGCGGTCGACGCGCCGCCCGGCAGCGCGGCCGAGCCGTTGATGACGCAGTGGTGGCTGGATCTGACCTTTGTGCACTGGCCGGTGCCGCCGGAGGCCGTGGCGCCGCTGCTGCCCCCGGGCGTCCGCCCGGACACCCTGGACGGCGTCACCTATGTGGGGCTCGTCGCCTTCCGGATGCACCGGGTCGGCTGGTTCCGGCTGCCGGGCGTGCCGTATCTCGGCACCTTCCCCGAGACCAATGTGCGGCTGTACTCGGTGGACGAGCGGGGCAGGCGCGGTGTGGTGTTCCGGTCGCTGGACGCGTCCCGGCTGATCCCCGTCGTGGTCGGCCGCAGTGTCTTCCGGCTGCCGTATCTGTGGTCACGGATGTCGGTGCGCCGGGACGCGGACACCCTCACCTACACCAGTTCGCGCCGCTGGCCGGGGCCGCGCGGCGCGCACACCTCGCTGACCGTGCGGGTCGGCGAGCCGGTGGCGGAGCCCACCGCGCTGGAGCACTTCCTGACCGCGCGCTGGGGCATGCACAACGCCTTCTTCGGGCGGCCGGTGTATCTGCCGAACGCCCATCCGCGCTGGCCGCTGCACCGTGCTGAGGTGCTGTCGCTGGACGAGGACGTGGTGACCGCCGCCGGTCTCGCCCGCCCGCTGGGCGAGCCGGTCAGCGTGCTGTACTCCCCCGGCGTCCCGGTGCGTTTCGGCCTGCCGCACAAGCCGGCGGGCATCCCGACGCCGTAGCGTCCCGGGTCGGCGGGGCCCACGGAGCCGCCGCGGGCTACTTCCGGCCACGCCCCGGGGCGTGCGACTCGCCCGCCAACTCCCCCTGCACGAAGGGGTCGATGTCGATGTCGTACCGCCCGGCGTGATCGACCATCAGGTCGGCGATCCGCTCCCACTCCTCGGCCGCCGCCGCGGCGGACTCGTCGGTGCCGTCCGCCGCCAGCTCGCGGGCGCGGGTCAGCGCGGCCTTCACCTCGTGGTGCGACATGCCCTGGGCGCGGTGCCGCACCGACCAGCAGGCGGCCTTCTCCTCGCCGGTCGGCGCGGGCTGGTCGAACGGGTCACCGCCCGGGTCGCGTCCGCCCGCCGCCGGGGCGTCCCGCTCCCGCTCGGCGCTGTCGGCCCGCTCGGCCCTGTCGTTCATCGTGCCGCCTCCGCCGCTGTGATCATGCCTGGCTCCTTCCCCGTCAGGCGGCGTTCCAGACGGCCTCGCGCACCTCGATCAGCAGCGCGTGCTCCGGTTCGAGGGTGGGCATCGGCAGCCCTGCCCTGGTGAGGACCGCGCCGGGCAGCGGCAGCCAGTCCTCCAGCGCCCGGGCCAGCCACGGCGGCGCGGTGGTCTGGTGGAAGGCGGGCAGGCCGAGCTCGGTGCGGATCCGCACCTCGTAGCCGGTGTCGGGGTCCAGGCCCGGCAGCCTGACCCGGCCCGACTGGCCCTCGGGGGAGGTGGCCAGCCGCGCCCAGGTGTAGAGCGCGGCGGAGGCGTCGGCGGCGACGACGCCGTGCAGCAGCACCGCGTCCCCCGCGAGGTCGGCGCGGACCACCCGCCCGGTGTGCAGCAGCCCGCGCTGCTCGCGGTAGAGCGCGGTCCAGGCGGTCAGCCGCGCCAGCTCCTGCGGGGTGCAGGCACTGAGATCCTGCTCGATGCCCGCGTGCCCGAACAGCGCGGTGACCATACGGAAGGTGTCGGTGCCCGGCCGCGCCGTGGTGTGGCTGGGTGTGGGGCCGACGTGGGAGCCGACCAGTTCCGGCGGCAGCAACTGGCCGGTCCAGCGCTGGATGGTCTGCCGTTCCAGCGGGTCGTTGCAGTCCGACGCCCACACCCGGTCCGTACGGGCCAGGATGCCGAGGTCGATCCGGCCGCCGCCGCTGGCGCAGCTCTCGATCTCCAGACCGGGGTGGCGGGCCTTGAGCGCGTCCATCAGCCGGTAGACGGCGAGCACCTGGGCCCGGCCGCCGGGCCGGTCGGCGCCGCCGGGGCCGCGCTCGACCGCCTCGTGCAGCTCGCGGTTGTGGTCCCACTTCAGATAGCCGATGCCGTACTCCGCCACGAGGGCGTCCAGGCAGTCCAGCAGATACTGCCAGGCGCCCTCGTGGGCAACGTCGAGCGTGTACTGGTGGCGGGAGCTGGGGCCGAGCCCGGCCGAGGGGCCGAGGATCCATTCGGGGTGCTCGCGGGCCAGCCCGGAGTCGAGGTTGACCATCTCCGGTTCGACCCACAGGCCGAATTCCATGCCGAGCGCGCGCACATGGTCGGCCAGCGGGCCGAGTCCCTCGGGCCAGACGGTCTTGTCCACCGTCCAGTCGCCGAGGCCCGCGGTGTCGTCGCGGCGGCCGGTGAACCAGCCGTCGTCCAGCACGAAGCGCTCGACGCCGACCTCGGCGGCCTTGTCCGCCAGCCGCAGCAGCCGGTCCAGGTCGTGGTCGAAGTAGACCGCCTCCCAGCTGTTGAGGTGCAGCGGGCGCGGGCTGCTCGGGTGCGTCGGGCGGGCCCGCAGCAGGTCGTGGAAGCGGCCGGCGAGGCCGTCGAGGCCGGCGTCGGACCAGGCGAAATGGCAGACCGGGGAGGTGTAGGTCTCCCCCGGCGCGAGCCGTACCTCGCCCGCGCGCAGCAGTTCACCGCCGCCGAGCACCACCGCGTGGTCGCTGCCCGCGCCCTCGGGCAGCCGCTCGGCGAGATACCGCTGGTCGCCGCTCCATCCGATGTGCAGGCCCCACACCTCGCCGTCGCGGAAGCCGAAGCCGGGCACGCCGACGGTGAGCAGATACGGCGAATCCACGCCGGGCTTGCCGCGCCGCATCTCGCGGACATGGGAGCCGTAGTGCAGCGGGCGGCGCTGCGGGGAGCGTTCACGGCTCCACTTGCCGGTGAAGTCCAGGACTTCACCGGCCCGTTCCGGCAGCGGCAGCAGCAGGCCCAGCGCGGCCAGGTCGTACGGCGCCGCGCCGTCCGCCGCCTCCGTCGCCTGCCCCGCCTGACCCGCCGTCAGGTCCGCGTGGACGCCGAGCACCCCGGAGGGTTCGAGCCGGTAGGTGAGGGTGACGGCGAGGTCGCTGACGGCGTCGTGCAGCTCGATCACCAACTCGCCGCCCCCGCCGGGCAGTACGGAGTGCGAGGCGCCGGTGAGGACGGGGCGCGGTGTGGTGGCGGTGCCCGCCCGGTGGCCCTGCTGGGCGGGGCTGCCGGACCAGCCGTCGGCCTCGGTCGGCCAGACGGTGAACCGGCGCGGTACGTCGAGGGAGTTGTTGAGCACCGCGCCTTCCGCGGTCAGGCTCAGCGCGGCGAGGCCGTCGTCCGACAGCTCGCCGAGATCGGCTCCCCAGTGCAGGACTCTTGGCAGCGGCTCGCCGAGTTCCACGACGAGGGCGGTGCCTGCCGCGCGCAGGGTCACGATCCGCGCGGAGTTGCTGGTCATGGGTGAGTCCTTTCCACGGGTGCGGTGACCATCATCGTCACCGGACGTGCGGGCGCCGCGGGTGGGGTCGGGAGTCGGCCGTCCGCGGGGCGCGGGCCGGACCGGACGCGGTGGTCCGGCCCGGCCCGTAACGGTGTGCCGGGCCCGGCGCGGGTGGGCGCCGGGCCCGGCCGGGTCAGACGGTGATCCGGTCGATGTCGGACGCGTAGTCGGCGGGGTTGCCGAAGGAGACGGTGTTGGCACCCGCGGCCAGGTGCACCGGCACGGTCACCGAGTGCGGCAGGCCCCAGTTGTTGTCGTTGCTGCCGGGCAGCGGGAGCTTGAAGGAGGTACGGCCGGAGGTGACCACGATGGTGCGGCCCGAGGAGCCGTCCAGGTAGTCGAGGGTCAGCAGATAGGTGCCGTCCTTCGGCGCGTTCACCTGCGTGAAGGCCACCGAGCCGCCGCTGCCGAGGTTGCCGACCTTCTTGCCGCCCGAGCAGGCGGAGCAGTCGCCGACGCTCGCGTTGCCGCCGAGCGTGTTGCCCGGCGCCTCCGCCTCGTACGGGACGCGTCCGCCCGCGGCCGGTGTGGTGACCGGAACGGCCTTGCTCGGCGCGGAACGGCGGCCCTTGGCGTCGTGGGCGACGACGGTGAAGGTGTAGCCGGTGCCGGCGGACAGGCCGGTGACGGTGGCGGTGGTGCCGCTGGTCGTGGTGGCCTTGTGGCCGCCCGCGTAGACGTCGTAGCCGGTGACGGGCGCCTTGCCCGTCGTCACCGCGTCCCAGGCGAGCGAGACGCTGCCCGCGGTGGAGGCGGTGCCGTGCACGGCGAGCGGCACACCGGGGGCGCCGCCCGTGGCACGCGGGGTGAGGTGCAGCAGCCGTGAGCCGTGCGGCGGCAGATTGTCGGTGAAGGAGCCCTTCGACGTACCGAGGTTCTTGTGGCTCCACAGGTCGCGGACGGCGGCCTTGCCGCTGATGCCGAGGTCGCCGAAGTCCGCGGTGACGTCGGCGTACCCGCCGCCGAGGTTGAACAGGGCGACGGTGTAGCCGCCGTCGGCGTCCCGCGCGTACCAGACCTGCTGGTCGGTGGCCTGGCTGACCGGCCTGGCCGGGTTGCCCGCCTGGTCGACGGCGATGACCTCGTCATTGGTGAGCAGTTTCAGGCCGTACGCGTCGAGCTTGGTGAGGTCGTCGCCGGTGTACAGCGGCGCGGCCTCGATCGCCCACAAGGTGGCGTAGCTCTGCCGCTCGACGTCGTTGACGCCGTCCATGACGCCGACGCCGACATCGAGCGAGTCGAGGTTGTTCCAGTGGCCGGGGCCCGCGTCGTCGATCCACGGCACGACGTCGTTCCAGCGTTGCTTGACGGAGTTGTTCCAGGTCACGAGCGTGTCGCAGTAGCACTCGACGTCGGTGTCGACGCGCCAGCCGTTGGCGTTCTGCTTCCACACGTCGGCCTTGTCGTGGCTGAGCGACCAGGACAGGGTGAGCTGGATCGGTCGACCGGCGCGCTGCAAAGCGCTGTGCCACGCCTGGACGTCCGGGATGTTGTCGTGCGCCGCGTCGCCCTGTCCTGAACCGGGGCCGACGCCGTCCACCTTGAGGAAGTCCACGCCCCAGGAGGCGAGTTCGTCGGCGACGGAGTCGATGTACTTGGCGGCGCAGGGGCTGGAGAAGTCCATCTGGTAGGAGACGTTGTCCCAGCCGCTGGTCTTGCGCAGGTCCGGGTAGACGATGTCCTTGGTGGTGCAGCCGGGCGCGCCGTGGATCGGCGACTTGCCGTCGTTGTACGCGTCGAAGTAGAGGCCGACGGCCAGATAGGCGCCGAATTTCAGGCCCTTGGCGTGGACGTAGTCGGCCAGGCCCTTCATCCCGTCGGGGAAGGCGGTGGTGTTGGGCAGCGGGCGGCCGTAGCTGTCGAAGCCGCCGATCCAGCCGGCGTCGACATTGATGTACTCGTATCCGTGGGATTTGAGCTTCTTCGCCACGACGTCGGCCTGCTGCTTGACGTGGGCCTCGGTGAGCCAGCTCTCGGAGCCGCTGGGGTTGACGCCGGGGAAGTTCGTGGACTCCAGGCTCCAACTGCTCCAGCCCATGTACGGCTTGTCGGCCAGGACGGGCGCGGGGTGCCCGGCGGGGTGTCCTGCGGGCGTGTGCGCCGCCGGGGCGGACCGCGGCGCGGCGGCCGGTGCGTGCTCGGCCGTGGCCGCGGCGGCCGGTACGGCGAAGGCCGCGACGAGCGCGCCGGCTGCCAGCAGGGCGGGCAGGAGGGTGCCGCGGCGGGTGCGGCCGGTACGGGTTCCGCGGCGGGCTGTTCCGTCGGGAGGTGCCATGACTGCTCCATCTCGGCGCCGTGCGCGGGCACGGCGGAGCCGGTGACGAGGAGGGTGGGATCGGCATGGGCGCCCGCGGCGTCGGGGCGGCCGAAGGGGACGCCGCCCGGTGCGCGGGCCGCGGCCGGTGGGAGGGAGAAGGGGGGAACCGGCCGTCGTTCCTGCCGTGCGCGGCCGTCCCGGGCCACGCTCGGCGGTGGAACGCGGCGACTGTAGCCAGAGTTTCCTTCCATCGTCAACATACTCGGCGCCTTACGTACGGCCCGATCCTGTGAAAACTGTGGACTCGTGTCCCGACGAAACGGCTTCTCTTCCCTTCCATGGGAAAGGTAAGGTCGCCGGTGTGACCCTCGCCGATCAGCCGCCCGCCGCTGCCCTGGTGTTCCAGACCCTGCTCGCCCAGGGGCCGCTCACCCGGGCCGAGGCGGGCCGCCGTACGGGCCTGTCCGCGGGCGCCGTCACCAAGGCGACGGCGCCGCTGCTCAGCGACGGGTGGATCACCGAACTGAGCACGCCCGCCCCGAAGCGGCCGACCGGCCGGCCCGCCACCTTGATCGCGGTACGCCCCGAGCGGGCCCGTTTCATCGGGGTCAAGGTCACCGCGGACGAGTTGATCGGGGTGCTCGCCGATCTGACCGCGAAGCCGCTGGTGGCCCGCCGGGCCGCGCTGGACTCGCGGGACGTCGACAGCGTGGTGCTGGCGATCGCCCGGCTGGTGGAGCGGCTGCGCGCGGCGGCCGACGCCGGCCACAGCGGTGGCACGCGCGGCGAGGACGTGCACAGCATCGGTGTGACGATCTCGGGGGATGTCGACGGGCAGACCGGTGTCGTGCAGTATTCGCCGTTCCTCGACTGGCGCCGGGTCTCCCTGGCCCGGCTGGTCGAGGCGGCGACCGGCACACCGACGGTGATCGAGAACGACGTACGCGCCCTGACCGTCACCGAGCAGTGGTTCGGCGCGGGCGCGGGCCTCGACTCCTTCGCGCTGATCACGGTCGGCGCCGGGATCGGCTGCGGGCTGTCCATCGGCGGCCGGGTGGTGTCCGGCGCGCACGGCGTGTCCGGCGAGGTCGGCCATCTGCCGGTCGGCGGCGGGGAGCGCACCTGCACCTGTGGCAACACCGGCTGCGTGGAGGCCGTCGCGTCCACCCACGCGATCACCGACCAGGCCCGGCAGGCCACCGGGAATCCGGAGCTGACGATGGCCGACGCCGTACGGCTGGCGCACTCCGGGGACGAGACGGTGCGGGCGGTGTTCTCCCGGGCCGGGCACGCGCTGGGCCTGGCGATCGCGTCGGTCGCCAATCTGATCGGTCCCGAGCGGATCATCATCTCCGGCGAGGGGGTGGCGACCTACGACCTGTTCGCCGAGCAGATCCGCGAGACCTTCGCCGCCCGGGCGTTCGGCGCGGCGGCCGAGTGCGATCTGCTGCTGCGCCCGCTGCCCTTCGAGGAGTGGGCGCGCGGCGGCGCGGCGGTCGCGGCGCAGCGGCTGTTCGCGCCCGTCAGATGAGGTACGGGCGGCCCCCGGAGGGCGGCCACGTGGGTGATCGCCTCACGGGCCTTCCGGACGAAGGGCCTTCCGGGCCGGGCCCATGGCTGTCACACTCGCATGTGTGCCCGACTTCGACGTATTGGTGATCGGTTCCGGTCCAGGTGGACAGAAGGCCGCCATCGCGGCGGCCAAGCTCGGACGGCGGGCGGCGGTGGTCGACCGCACGGATTCCGTGGGCGGGGTGTCGATCCACACCGGCACGATCCCGTCGAAGACGCTCCGGGAGGCGGTGCTCTATCTCACCGGCCTCAATCAGCGTGATCTGTACGGCCAGAGCTACCGGCTCAAGGAGGACATCACCGTCGCGGACCTGACCGCCAGGACGCAGCACGTGGTCAGCCGCGAGGTGGACGTCGTCCGCAGTCAGCTCTCCAGGAACCAGGTGACGCTGCTGCCCGGCACCGGCCGCTTCGTGGACCAGCACACGGTCGCGGTGCGCGACGCGGTGGGCCAGGACCGCCTGGTGACGGCCGAGCACATCGTGATCGCCACCGGCACCCGGCCGGCCCGCCCGGCGAGCGTGGAGTTCGACGACCGTACGGTGATGGACTCCGACAGCATCCTCAGCATGGAGCGGGTGCCGCGCTCGATGGTGATCGTCGGCGCCGGGGTCATCGGCATGGAGTACGCGTCGATGTTCGCCGCGCTCGGCAGCAAGATCACGGTGGTCGAACAGCGCGAGGGCATGCTGGACTTCTGCGACGGCGAGATCGTCGAGGCGCTCAAGTACCACCTGCGCGACCTGGCCGTCACCTTCCGCTTCGGCGAGACCGTCGCGGCCGTCGAACGGCACGCGCGGGGCACCCTGACCGTGCTGGAGAGCGGCAAGAAGATCGCCGCCGACGCAGTGATGTACTCCGCGGGCAGGCAGGGCCTGACCGACGAACTCGACCTGGACAAGGCCGGGTTGCGGGCCGACAAGCGCGGCAGGATCTCCGTGGACGAGCACTACCGCACCGCGGTGCCGCACATCTACGCGGTCGGCGACGTCATCGGTTTCCCCGCGCTCGCGGCGACATCGATGGAGCAGGGGCGGACGGCGGCGTACCACGCGTGCGGCGAACCGGTGCACGCCATCCAGGACGTGCAGCCGATCGGCATCTACACCATTCCCGAGGTCAGCTTCATCGGCCGCACCGAGGACCAGCTCACCGACGACCTGGTGCCGTTCGAGGTCGGGGTGTCCCGCTACCGCGAACTGGCCCGCGGCCAGATCATCGGTGACGCGCACGGCATGCTGAAGCTGCTGGTCTCGCCGTCCGACCGCACACTGCTGGGCGTGCACTGCTTCGGCACCGGCGCCACGGAGCTGATCCACATCGGGCAGGCGCTGATGGGCTGCGGCGGCACCGTCGACTATCTGGTGGACGCCGTCTTCAACTACCCGACGCTCGCCGAGTCGTACAAGGTCGCGGCGCTGGACGTCACCAACAAGATCCGGCAGATCGACCGGATGGCGGACTGAGCCCGCCGTCCGGCACGTCGTCCGTCCCGCGTCGCCGTCCGTTCTGACGCGGCGGCCTACTCCCCGGTCCCGTCGGCCGCGGCGAGCAGCGCCGCCAGGTCGATCTTCTTCATGCCGAACATCGCCTTCATGGCCCGCTGGCCGCGCGCGGTGTCCGGGTCGTTGAGCAGTTCGGCCATCCCGGCCGGCGCGACCTGCCAGGACAGGCCGTACTTGTCCTTCAGCCAGCCGCACGGTCCCTCGGAACCGCCCTCGGACAGCCTGGTCCAGTAGTAGTCGATCTCATCCTGGTCGGCGCACTCCACCTCGAAGGAGACGGCCTCGGTGAAGGTGAACTCCGGCCCGCCGTCGATCGCGAGGAACGGCTGTCCGTCCAGCTCGAAGGACACGGTCAGTACGGTGCCCGCCTCGCGCGGACCCGCCTCGCCGTAGTACGTGACAGCGGTGATCCGGGAGTTCGGGAACACCGAGATGTAGAACTCGGCGGCTTCCCTGCTCTGGGTGTCGAACCAGAGGTTGGGGGTGATCCTGGGCATCGCGGTCTCCTCGCGTCGGGCGCCGGCGCCCTCGCGCCGTCGCTTCACCTACTTCGACCGTGCCCGCACCGGAAACTCATCGCCGCCGCGGGCACTCCTTCCGGTGACCGTTGCGGAACTTAATAAAGCGCATTATCGTCGCGGGTGGCCGCCGCGTACAAGCGGTCGTCCACCGCGTTCTGGGGGCCCACCGCATGCAGCACGACCGCACGTCCGAGGGCAGGATCGACGCCCTGCTGGCGCGGATGACCGTCGAGGAGAAGCTCGGCCAGCTCCAGCAGCTCGCCTGGAACGGCGACACCGGACCGGGTGGCGGGCAGAATCACCTCGCCGAGGCCGCCGCCCGCAAGGGCGTCCTCGGCTCGGTGCTCAATCTGCACGGCGCCGCGCACACCAACGCGCTCCAGCGGATCGCGGTCGAGGAGTCCCGGCTCGGCGTCCCGCTGCTGTTCGGCTTCGACGTGGTGCACGGTTTCTGGACCACCTTCCCGATCCCGCTGGCGCAGGCCGCCGCCTTCGATCCGTCGGTCGCCGTACGGGACGCCGAGGTCTCCGCGGCCGAGGCCCGCTCCAACGGGGTGCACTGGACGTTCTCCCCGATGATGGACGTCACCCACGAGCCGCGCTGGGGGCGGATCGCCGAGAGCGGCGGCGAGGACCCGTATCTGACCGCGGTCCTCGCGGCGGCGAAGGTCCGCGGCTACCAGGGCGAGGACCTGGCGGACCCGCGCCGCGTCGCGGCCTGCGCCAAGCACTTCGCCGGTTACGGCGCCGTCGAGGGCGGCCGGGACTACAACACGGTCGACCTCTCCGAGCAGCGGCTGCGCAATCTCCACCTGCCGCCCTTCCGCGCCGCGGTGGACGCGGGTGCGGCCTCGGTGATGGCGGCGTTCACCACGGTCGGCGGCGTCCCGGCGCACGCCCACCCGCACCTGCTCACGGACGTCCTCAAGGGCGAGTGGGGTTTCGACGGCGTCGTGGTCAGCGACTGGGGCGGTGTGCGCGAACTGACGGTGCACGGCCTGGCCGAGGACGCGGCGGACGCGGCCAGGATCGCCTTCGGCGCCGGGCTCGACATGGAGATGGCCAGTACGCATCTGGCCGATCACGGCCGGGAGTTGCTGGACCGGGGCGACCTCGGCGCGGCACGTCTGGACGACGCCGTGCGCCGCGTCCTGCGGCTGAAATTCCGGCTCGGCCTGTTCGAGCGGCCGTACGCGGACGAGGCCGCCGCACTCGGCGGGCCGACACCCGAGTCCCGCGCGGCGGCCCGGTGGGCGGCGGCCCGCTGCACGGTGCTGCTGAAGAACGACGGGCCGGTGCTGCCGCTGGCCGCGACCGTACGGTCGCTGGCCGTCCTCGGGCCGTTCGCCGACTCGGCCGATCTGCACGGCACTTGGTCGGGTCCCGGCGAGGCCCGCTTCCCGGCGGTCACCGTGCTGGACGCCGTACGGGCGGCGGCGCCGGACGCCGAGGTGCGGCATGCGGCGGGCGGCGCCGAGGCGGTCGCGGCGGCCCGCGCCGCCGACGCGGTGGTACTGGTCGTGGGCGAACCGACCGCGGTCAGCGGCGAGGCGTCCTCCCGCGCCGACATCGGACTGCCCCCGGGTCAAGAGGAGTTGATCCACGCGGTCGCGGCGACCGGTACGCCCTTCGCCGTGGTGCTGGTCACCGGCCGGCCGCTGACCGTCGAGGGCTGGATCGACGCGGCGCCCGCCGTGCTCGCCGCCTGGCACCCGGGCATCGAGGCCGGGCACGCGATCGCCGACGTGCTGTTCGGCTCCGTCAACCCCGGCGGCAAGCTGCCCGTGACGCTCCCCCGCTCGGTCGGACAGCTCCCGCTCTACTACAACCACGAGAACACCGGCCGCCCCGCCGACCCGGACCGCCCGGACGCGCCCTTCGTCTCGTCCTACCTCGACACCGCGCACGGCCCGCGCTTCCCCTTCGGACACGGCCTGAGCTACACCGAGTTCGAGATCGGCGAACCCCGGCTCGCCGCCGGTACCGCCTCCGTGGCCGAACTGCGCGCGGGCGCGCACGTCGAGGTCACCGTCGCCGTACGCAACACCGGCCCGCGCACCGGCGACGAGGTCGTCCAGCTCTATGTGCACGACCGGGCCGCGTCGATCGTGCAGCCGGTACGGCGGCTGCGGGGCTTTCGACGCGTCACCCTCGCGCCCGGCGAGAGCGCCGAGGTGCGCTTCCGGCTCGGCGCCGACGACCTCGGCTTCTGGACCCACGACCCGGCGGGCCGGCACACCGTCGAGCCGGGCGCGATCGACGTGTACGCGGGCGGCAGTTCGGCGGCCCGCGCGCACCGCACGCTGATGCTCACCCGCTGACGCCGCCCTACCCGTCTCCGTACACCTGCTCCGTCCTCCCGCACGCACTCCGTGAAAGGGCTCCACCGCCATGCTTGTCGACTCCCCGCTGTCCGAACTGCGCGGCTACCGGCCGGAGCGCTCCGAGCCCGCCGACTTCGACGCCTTCTGGCAGCGCACCCTCGGCGCGGCCCGCGCCGCCGCCACGGCGCCCCGATTCGTGCCGTACGACTCGGGATTGCGGACCGTCGAGGTGTACGACGTCACCTTCTCCGGCTTCGACGGGCACCCGATCCGCGCCTGGCTGATGCTGCCGCGCGGCGCCCGGGGGCCGCTGCCCTGCGTCGTGGAGTACATCGGCTACAACGGCGGGCGCGGACTGCCGCACGAGTATCTGACCTGGTCGGCCGCGGGCTACGCGAATCTGGTGATGGACAGCCGGGGGCAGGGCAGCGGCGGTTACACGCACGCGGTGACCCCCGACCCCGCTCCGGCGGGCGACCCGGGCACGCCCGGCTATCTCACCCGCGGCATCGGCTCGCCCGAGACGTACTACTACCGGCGGCTGTTCACCGACGCGGCCCGCGCGGTCGACACCGCGCGGCAGCACCCGGCGGTCGACCCGGACCGGATCGCGGTGTACGGCGGCAGCCAGGGCGGCGGCATCGCCATCGCGTCGGCCGCCCTGTCCGAGGGCCTGGCGGGGGCGATCGTCGACGTGCCCTTCCTGTGCCACTTCCGGCGCGCGGTGGAGATCACCGACAACAGCCCGTATCTGGAGCTGGTCACCTATCTGCGCACCCAACGGCACCGCGCGGAGACCGCGTTGGGCGTGCTCGACTACTTCGACGGCGTCAATCTGGCCGCCCGCGCCACCGCGCCCGCGCTGTTCTCGGCGGCCCTGATGGACGCCACGTGCCCGCCGTCGACGGTCTTCGCCGCATACAACCACTGGGCGGGCGCGGACAAGGACATCCGGGTCTGGAAGTACAACGGCCACGAGGGCGGTGCCGCCTTCCAGACCGCCGAGCAGATCCGGTACCTCGCGAAGGTGCTGGCCTGACGCGCGGCGCTACGGGGTCCCGCCGCCGGCCGCCGACGCGGGCGGGTGCGGCGGGCGGCGCAGGAAGTCGTCGACCAGGCGGTCGGTGAAGGCCCGGTCGACGGGGTCGCCGGTGACCAGGACGCGGTGGTAGAGCGGCCCCACGAGCCGGTCGACCTCGAAGGCCAGGTCGAGCCCCGCGGACAGCTCGCCGCGGGCGATCGCGTTCTCCAGCGGGAGCCGGTCGCGGCGGCGCTGCTCGTCCAGGTAGCGGGCGCGCAGTACGGCGGCGAAAGCGGGGTCGTGCTGGGCGTGGCCGAGCAGGGCGCGGAAGACGGCGCCCGCGTCGGAGCCGGCCAGGAAGTCGGCCAGCCGTCCCAGGTGGTCGCGCAGGTCCGCGGCCAGGTCGCCGTGGTCGGCCGGGGTGAACGCCTCGGCCGCGTCCTGGAGGAAGGCGTCGAGCAGGATGTCGGTCTTGGTGTTCCACCAGCGGTAGATGGTCTGCTTGGCGACCCCGGCGCCGGCCGCGATGCCCTCGATGGTGACGCCCGCGAAGCCCTTCTCGACCAGCAGGTCGTCGGCCGCCTCCAGCACCGCCATCCGCGCGGCCTCGCTGCGGCCGTGCCGATTGCCGTGGTGCCGGACCGCCGTACCGCTCCCGGTCGCGGTCTCAGCCCCGGTCGCGGGCCCGGCGCTCGCGCTTCCTCGCTCCATGTCTGCCTCCACGGTGCCCAAGCGTAGGGCAGAATCTTCTAGACGCAACGCGACGGTCCGTCTAGCCTGGATCGTATGACACGGACCAGCACACCGCACGCCCCCCGGGCCATATCCGCCCGGGCCACGATCTCCGACCGCGCGGCCGAGGGCGGCATGGAAACCAGCCGCCGCCCGTGAGCGGCGCGCGCGGACCCGGGCCAGGGCGGGCGCCTCGCGGGATACGGCGGCTGGTGGCCGACCACGCCATCGACACCCGCCCGCTGGCGCAGCCCGTCTTCCGACGGCTCTTCATCGGCCAGGGCACGTCCTTCGTCGGATCGATGCTCACCCAGGTCGCGGTGCCGGTGCAGGTCTACCGCATCTCGCACTCCTCCTTCTACGTCGGCATGGTCGGCTTCGCCGGGCTGCTGCCGCTGATCGTCTTCGGCCTCTACGGGGGCGCGATCGCCGACGCCGTCGACCGCAGGAAGCTGTATCTGTGGTCCTCGCTCGGCACCTGGGCGGTGACGCTCGCACTGCTCGCGCAGACGGTGCTCGGCGTCCGCAGTGTCGGGCTCATCCTCGCGCTGGTCGCGGTGCAGTCCGCGGGCTTCGCCATGGCCAGTTCCGCGCGCGGCGCGATCGTGCCGCGGATCGTCGAGCCCGAGCTGATCCCGGCCGCCAACACCCTCAATTACGTGGTCGGCACCGTCGGCGAGGTGATCGCGCCGCTGATCGCCGGTGTCCTCGTCACCTTCCCGCACGGCTTCGCCTACGCCTACGGTGCGGACGCCGCCCTGTTCACCGCCGCCCTCTACTCCACCCTGCGGCTGCCCAAACTCCCGCCGGACCGTGCCGCCGCCCGGCTCGGCC
Source organism: Actinacidiphila alni (assembly GCF_900112845.1). Lineage (GTDB taxonomy): Bacteria > Actinomycetota > Actinomycetes > Streptomycetales > Streptomycetaceae > Actinacidiphila > Actinacidiphila alni. Next base: position 157,852 of record NZ_FONG01000013.1, on the reverse strand, counting down.
TGCGATCCGTGCGCGAAGGGCTCTCCTTCATCGGCGGACGGCCCGTCCTCGTCATGAGCTTCTTCGTCGACATCTGCGCGATGATGCTCGCGATGCCGCGCTCCCTCTTCCCGGCCGTCGCCGACGCCCGGTTCGACGGCTCGGTCGGACTGCTCTACGCCGCCATCCCGATCGGTTCCGTCCTCGCCGGATTCGCCAGCGGCTGGATCGGCCGGATCCGCCGGCAGGGCGTGGTCCTCACCGGCGCGGTGCTCGTCTGGGGCGGCGCCATCGGGGTCTCCGGGCTCGCCCGGCAGCTCTGGCTCGTCGTCCTCCTGCTCGCCGTCGCCGGCGCCGCGGATCTCGTCAGCGCCGTGCTGCGGCAGACCCTGCTCCAGACGTACGCGCCCGACGAGATGCGCGGGCGCATGCAGGGCGTTCACACCGTCGTCGTCGCCGGCGGTCCCCGCCTCGGCGACCTTCGTGCGGGCACGATGTCCGCGGCTCTCGGTCCCGCGACCGCCTGGGCCTTCGGCGGCTTCGCCTGCCTCGCCATCGTCGCCCTCGCCGCTCCCCTCGTCCGCCCCTTCTGGACCTACGAAGCTCCGGCTCCGCCTAGGAAAACCCCCGCCCCCGCGGAAGTCGGCGCCTGATTCCCCTCCCCGGAAATGGGCCACCTTCCAGGGGCACGCCCCCTGTCCCCGCCCGTGCGGAAGACGTCCACCCTCGGGGTGGCGGCCCCTGTACCCGCACCATGCGGAGGACGTTCACCCTCAGAGGCGCGGCCCCTGTACCCGCCTCTCCGCGGAGAAGGGTGCCCCTTTAAGGGCGCGGGCACGCGGCGCTGCGCTGGCGGGAGCGGGTGCCCGATGGGGGCGCGGGGCGCGCCCTGCACTGTGCGGGGGACGTTCACCCTCAGGGGCGCGGCCCCTGTACCCGCCTCCCTGCCGAGAAGGGTGCCCCTCTTTAGGGGCGCGGGGGCTCGACGCGACGCTTACGGAAGTGGGTGCCCGATAGGGGCGCGGGGAACTGCGCGCCCAGCCGCAGCGGGCCTTCGGACAAAAAACCGCCCCCAGCGGGGCAGACGCTGTTTGTTGTGCCCCCACCGGCCGGTGGGGGCGGGCCGCGCAGTTCCCCGCGCCCCTAAAAGACCTGACTCACCGCACTCCGCAGGAGACCTCAGCCACCTGCCCCCGGAGGGGAAACCGCACTCCGCAGGAGACATCAGCCACCCCCGGCCAGGGGATCGCGCACCGCACTCCGCAGGAGATCGCGCACCCCCCGACAGGGGATCACGCACCGCGCTCCGCAGGAGGGGACCGTCCTCCGTGCGCGCGGGTATGGGCGGGGCCGGGGGTTGACCTTGACAGGGTGGCAAGGTTTTGGGTGGCGGCCGAGGAGGTGGTCCCGATGACCACGACGAAAGCCGACACGGCCAAGGCACTCCGAGCCTTGGAGGACACCCGCCCACAAGCCCGGCTGCAAGCCGCCCTCGCGATCGGCACGGCGCCCGAGCCGCCCTTCATCGACAAGCTGGTCGAACGCTGCGCGACAGAAACCGACTTCTTCGTGCGCGACATGCTGACCTGGGCCCTCACCCGCCACCCGGCGTCCCTGACGGTCCCGCGGCTGATCCGCGAACTCCGCTCGGACCGGGCGCAGGCGCGCAGCCAGGCGCTGCACACGCTCTCCAAGATCGGCGACCGCCAGGCATGGCCGGCGATCACCCGGGCCCTGCTGTCGGACCCCGACGACGAGGTGGCGCGCAGCGCCTGGCGGACCGCGGTCGTGCTCGTCCCGGAGGGCGAGGAGCGAGCCCTGGCCGGGCTCCTGGCGACGCAACTCGGGCGCGGCGAGCACGAGACGCGGCTGAGCCTCGGCCAGGCCCTGGCCGCGCTCGGCGACGCGGCGGTCCCGGCCCTGCGTGCCGCCGCGTCAGCCGCGCGTCCTGACGTACGCGTGCACGCTCTCGCCGTACAGCGGCTGCTGCGGGACCCCGACGCCGGATTCGCGTCGGCGATCGAGGAGGCCAAGCGCGTCGTCGCACTCGCCGGAGCCCCCACGGCGGACGATTGAGCCTGTGTTGATCGGTGAGGTGGCCGCACGGTCCGGGGTCAGTGCCCGCATGCTCCGGCACTACGAATCGCTGGGCCTCGTACGGCCGTCCGGCCGTACGGGCTCCGGCTACCGGGAGTATTCCGCGCAGGACATCCGGCGGATCTTCCACATCGAGAGCCTGCGGTCGCTGGGCCTGTCGCTGCGTGCGATCGGGCGCGCGCTCGACGATCCCGCGTTCGCGCCCTCGGCGCTCGTCGCCGACCTCGTCCGTGAGACACGCGACCGTATCGCGGCCGAGACCGAACTGCTCACCAAGCTCCGGCGGATCGAGGCCGCCGACCCCGCCGACTGGGAGGACGTGCTCCAGGTCGTCGCCCTGCTGCGGGCGCTGGGGTCGAAGAGCGCAGGGACGCGCCAGCGCGCGGTCCTCTCCGCGGGCGGCGGCGTTCCGGTGCCGGTGGACGCCCTGGTCGAGGCGGTACTGAGTGAGTCGGATCCCCATGTCGCGGGCGCCCTGCGGTGGGCGTTGGCGCGATCCGACGACGATCCCCTGGCACTGCTGGCCGAGGGCCTCGGCTCACCCGAGGCGGCGGTGCGGGAGCGTGCCGTCCGGGCCCTGGCCGAACTGCCCGGCGAGGGGGGAACCGCACTGCTGCGGGACGCCCTCGCGAGCCCCGACCCCGTGGTCCGTGGCCAAGCGGCCCTGGCACTCGGCACGCGGGGTGCGGCCGATGCGCTCCCCGCGCTCATCGACATGATCGTGGTGGGCAGGAACGACACCGACGCGGCCGACGCCCTGAGCGTACTGGCGGGCGACACCGCGGCGGCGGACCGGATCGCGACGGTGCTCGTCGACCGCCTCGCGGACGACACGACCGGGGCACCCGCACGCGGGCGGCTGACCCAGGCGCTGGCCGACATTCCGGGGCCGACGGCGGCACACGCCCTCGTGGAGCTGTCGCACGACGAGGACCGTGCGGTCGCGCTGACCGCCACGTATCTTCGCCGGCTCCGCGACGCGGACCGACCAGACGGCCCGCGCGGCGCCGTCAGAGAGTGACCCCCGGACGGAGTCCGCAGTCCAGCGTGGAACGCAGCGGCGCCGACTCCGGTTCCGCGAGCAGCCGGAGCAGCAGGCGCACCGCCTCCTGTCCCATCTCGCGCCGCGGGATGTGGATCTCCGCCAGGTCGGAGACCTGCGGCTGCTCGGGCGTCCCGCTGAGCCCGACGAGCGCCAGGTCCCCGGGCACATCGAGTCCCGAGGCGACGGCGGCCTGCCGGATCTCGGCGGCGTCGGTGCTGACCTCGACGATCAGAGCGGTGATCCCCTGGCGCGCGATCCGCGCGAGGAGCGCCGGCACATCAGCGGCCACCTCGTCGGTCTCGATGTCCCCCGCGGGCGCGCCGAGCGTGATGACGGGCGCTTCCTCGGAGCTGAGCCCGAGCGCGGTGCGGGCGGCGCGGAATCCGGCGCGGCGCCCGGGGATGCCCTCGAACCCCTGGGCGCTCTGGACCAGGGCGATCCGCCGGTGCCCGCGCCCGGCGAGCCCGGTGACGATCGCCGAGGTGCCGCCGAAGTAGTCGGCGGCGACGTACGAGAGGTCGATGCCGGGAATCTCGCGGTGGCCGACGAAGACGAAGGGGTACGCCTCGTCGGTGAGCCTGGCCAGTTCGCCCGCCGACTCGTTGACCCCGATGAGGACCGAACCGTCGGCGAGCTGGAGGCTGTTGAGGCCGCCGGCGAAGATCGACCGTTCCTGGTGCTCGTCCTTGGAGCCGGTGACCAGCAGCAGGTTGTAGCCCGCCCGCTCGGCCTCCTCCTCGATGCCGATGAGGAATTCGTAGTAGAAGTCGCGGCTCTCCAGCGGGAAGATCGGCTGGTAGGTGAAGACCCCGACCAGCCGGTTGCTGCCGCGGGCCAGATTGCGGGCCGCGATGTTGGGCACGTAGCCCAGCTCCCGTACGGACTGCCGCACCCGGTCGCGGGTGGCGTCGCTGACCCGGATCGAGCCGTAGTCCCTGCCGTTGATGACGGAGGAGACGATGCCCGTCGACACTCCGGCGTGCCGGGCCACGTCGGCCTGGGTGATCTTGCGACGCCCGGTGGAGCCGCCCGTGCGCTTGGCCTTGGTCATGCCCGCCCCCGATCTGTGTCCGTGAGCGTCGTCCGAGAGCCGGAATCTCCGCGGTCCACTCCGTTGACACCTTAGCGTAACCGCCCTAAGTTAACCGCATTGGTTGATGCGCTTTATCACTGCGAAACACACGCCGCCCACAGGCGTCCCCGCAGGCGCGTCACCCCCACACGTTGTGTTCTGCGGACGGGCCGGCGCATGCCTGCGGGAGCGGGCGGCGGCGGCCGGAGTCCCCCGGCGGAAAGGTTCCCCATGACGGTGCAGGAGACGGATGTCCTGGTGGTCGGCGGCGGTCTCGGCGGCGCTGCCGCCGCCCTCGCCGCCGCCCAGCTGGGACGTCGCGTCGTACTGACCGAGGAGTCCGCGTGGCTCGGTGGCCAGATGACCTCGCAGGCCGTACCACCGGACGAGCACCCGTGGATCGAGACGCAGGGCGCCACCCGCAACTACCGGCGGCTGCGCAACAACATCCGTGACTACTACCGGCGCACCTACGACCTCAACGCGGACGCCAGGGCCGCCCCGCTGCTCAATCCGGGCGGCGGCGGGGTCAGTCCGATCTGCCACGAGCCCCGGGTCGGCGTCATCGCGATCGGGGAGCTGCTGGCTCCGTACCAGGCCGACACGCAGCTGACCGTGCTGCTGGAGCACGAGCCGGTCGCGGCCGAGACCGAGGGCGACCAGATCACCGCGGTCACGCTGCGTTCCCGGCTCAGCGGTGAGGAGGTCACCGTCACCGCGCCGTACGTCCTGGACGCGACCGAACTGGGCGATCTGCTGGAACTCGCCGGTGTCGAGCACGTCATCGGCGCCGAGAGCCGGGACGACACCGGTGAGCCGCACGCGGTGGACGGCCCGGCAAGACCGCTGGACCAGCAGGCGTTCACCTGGTGCTTCGCCGTCGACTACCACCCCGACGGCGACTTCACCGTGGACCGCCCGGCCGACTACGCCTTCTGGCGCGACTACCGGCCGGACTTCTGGCCCGCCAAGCTGCTGTCCTGGCAGGACGTGATTCCGCAGACCCTCGCCCCGCGCCGCGAGGCGATCTTCGAGCACCCCGACTCGCCGCGCGGCCATGTCACCGCCGACCGGTGGAACTTCCGCCGGATCTTCTCCGCGGCGCACTACGCGCCGGGCCGCTACGCCAGCGACATCACGATGGTCAACTGGCCGCAGATCGACTACATGGCGGGCCCGCTGCTCGGCGTGGACGAGCCGACCAGGGCGCGTCATCTGGCGGCGGCCCGGCAGCAGAGCCTGTCGTTCCTGTACTGGATGCAGACCGAGGCGCCGCGGCTGGACGGCGGCACCGGTTATCCGGGGCTGCGGCTGCGCGGCGACGTGCTCGGCACCGACGACGGCCTCGCGATGCGGCCGTACATCCGCGAGTCGCGCCGCGTCCTGGCCGAGCTGACCGTGCTCGAACAGCACGTCGGCGTGGAGGCCAGGGCGCTGGCGGGGCTGCCCGCGGGTTCCGAGGTCTACCCGGACTCCGTCGGGGTCGGCTCGTACCGGATCGATCTGCACCCCAGCACCGGTGACGAGGACGGCCCGCGCACCTACATCGACATCGCCGACCACCCGTTCCAGATCCCGCTCGGCGCGCTGATACCGCGGCGCGTGGAGAATCTGCTGCCCGCCAACAAGAACATCGGCACCACCCACATCACCAACGGCTGCTACCGGCTGCACCCGGTGGAGTGGAACGTCGGCGAGGCGGCCGGAGCGCTCGCCGCGCACTGCCTGAACACCGGCGCCACGCCGCGCAAGGTCCGCAACGACCCCGCGCTGCTCGCCGACTTCCAGCAGCTGCTCACCGGGACGCTGGGCTTCCAGCTCGGCTGGCCCGAACACATCCGTACGGCGCACAGATGACGCGCCCGTCCCACCACCCGCACGGAAGGCCCGCCGCCATGGCATCCCAGACTGGTCCCTCCCGCCGCACGTTCCTGGCCGCCGGTTCCGCGGTGGCCGCGGGCGCGGCCGTACCGCTGCTCTCGTCGTGCTCCACCAGCAGCGCGACGAAGGACACCTCGGCGAGCGACGCCAAGGCCGAACTGCCCACGTACGCGCCGGTCACCGCGGTGCGCCCGGACCTGCCGGCCAGTCCGCAGGGCTCCATGCCCGGCTATTTCAGCTACCCGCGCAACCCCAAGCCCGCCTTCCCGACGCCGCCGCTCGAAGGTCTGGACGAGGTCAGCATCATTTATCCGACCTACAGCGCGGTCCCGCCCAAGCCCGGGAACAACGCCTTCTGGCAGCGGCTCAACAAGGGCGCGGGCGCGGATCTGAAGATCACCCTGGCGACCGGCGGCGACTACCCGACCAAATTCCAGACGCTGATCGCCGGCGGCGACCTGCCCGACATCGCGGGCTTCCCCGTGCCCACCCCGGACCAGCCGCAGGTGATGTCGCGGCTCTTCGCGGACCTCGGACCGTATCTGTCGGGGGACGCGGCCAAGGAGTTCCCGTATCTGGCGAACATCCCTACCGCATCGTGGAAGACGGCGGTCGCCAACGGGACGATCTACGCGGTGCCGCAGCCGCGCGCGCTGCCCTCCAACCCGCTGTTCGCCCGCGTCGACCTCATCCAGCAACTGGGCGCGAATCCGGAGCCGAAGAGCTACCAGGAATTCCTCCAGCTGATGAAGGACGTCACCGATCCCAAGAAGAGCCGCTGGGCGTTCGCGGACGTGTGGGGCATGGTCACGCACCTGCAGATGATGCTCGGCGCGCCCAACGTCTGGGACAACAGCACCGGCACCTTCACCAGCACCTGGGCCGACGAGCGGACCAAGCAGGCGCTCGGCATGGTGCGGGACATGGTCAAGCAGGGCCTGTTCCACCCGGACGCGGCGTCCGCGACGGCCCAGTTCACGCCGCTGCGCGAATACTTCACCAGCGGCAGGACGGTGATGACCAGCGACGGCTACGCGGCCTGGGACATCTTCGGCCAGCAGATCGGCTACGACAAGGTGACCGCGATGGTCGAGCCCAAGCACGACGGCGGCGGTGACGCCCGGCACTTCGGCGGCACCGGCAGCCAGGGCCTGACCGTGATCCGCAAGGGCCTGGGCGAGAAGAAGACCCGGGCGCTGGTGAATCTGCTCAACTGGCTGTGCGCGCCGATCGGCACCCAGGAGCACCTCTACCGCAAGTTCGGCGTCGAGGGCACCGACTTCACCTGGAAGGACGGCATGCCGACGCTCACCGCGAAGGGTTCGCGGGAGCTGGTGGACGTGCAGTACATCACCGACGCGCCGACCATCCTCGGCCCCGGTCAGAAGGCGACGGTCACCACCCAGCACGCCTGGCACACCCGGGTGACCGCCGGTCTGCTCCCCAACCCGGCGGTGGGCCGCTACTCGGACACCAACAGCCGCAAGGGCTCGCAGCTCAAGAAGATCACCGACGACGCGCAGCTCGACATCGCCTTCGGCCGGCAGCCGCTGTCCCACTGGGACGACGTGGTCAAGCAGTGGCGGTCGACGGGCGGGGACAAGATGGCCGCCGAATACTCGCGGTCCACGGCCTGACCCGCCCGCGTCCGGTCCCGCACGGCCGCGTGCGGTGCGGGACCGTACGGCACGACCCACGCACATACCCGTACACCCTGGAGGAGAGATGGCTGTCGAGGCGACGCGGCGGACCCGGTGGCGCCGGGCCGGCCGGCCGCGCGGTGACGGCACCGGCTGGGCCGAGCGCATGCGCCGGGACCGCTTCCTGCTGCTGCTCGCGGCGCCCGGTGTCGCGGTGGTCCTGCTGTTCTACTATCTGCCGCTGCTCGGCAATGTCATCGCGTTCAAGGACTACCAGCCGTATCTGGGCATCTCGGGGTCGCCATGGGTGGGCTGGTCCAACTTCGACGTCATCTTCAACGGTGACCCGGAGTTCATGACGGCGCTGAAGAACACCCTGATCGTCTCGCTCGCCCAGGTGGTCTTCGTCTTCCCGGTGCCGATCGCCGTCGCGCTGCTGCTCAATTCGCTGCTGTCGGAGCGGATCAAGCGGGTGGTGCAGTCGATCCTGTACCTGCCGCACTTCATGTCGTGGGTGATCGTGGTCGCGCTGTTCCAGTCGATGCTGGGCAACGCGGGGATGCTCAACACCTGGCTCGTGCAGCACGGCTCCGGCGGCATCCACATCATCGGCGATCCGGGCCTGTTCAAGGTGCTGATCACCTCGCAGGTGATCTGGAAGGACGCCGGCTGGGGCACGATCCTCTTCCTCGCCGCGCTGTCCCGGATCGACCTGAGCCTGTACGAGGCCGCCGCCGTCGACGGCGCGAGCCGACTGCGGCAGCTGTGGCACGTGACACTGCCCGGCATCAAGAGCGTCATCGTGCTGCTGTTCATCCTCAAGCTCGGCGACTCGCTGAACATCGGCTTCGAGCAGATCCTGCTCCAGCAGGCGCCGGTGGGCACCAACGCCTCCGAGGTGCTGGACACCTACGTCTACAACCACGGTGTCATCAACGGCGAATGGGGCGTGTCGGCCGCGGTCGGACTGGTCAAGGGCCTGGTCAGCGTCGGACTGGTCCTGGGCGCCAACAAGGTCGCCCATATCTTCGGAGAGCGCGGGGTGTACGAGTCGTGAGCACCGCTGTCACCGGGCGCCGGACGCCCCAACGCCGCAGCCCGATCACCCGGGCTGCGGGCCGCAGATCGCCCGCGGGGCCGCCGCCGGGCAGGCGCGGCAAGGCCACCGCGGGCCCCGGGGCCGGCAGCGCGTCACTTCCGGTACGGGCGCTCAAGGGCCTGGTGCTGCTGCTGTGCTGCGCGGTCGTCCTGGTGCCGTTCATCGCGGTGGTCGCCACCTCGCTGGCCGACAAGGACCAGGTCAGCAATGCCGGCGGCTTCGTACTGTGGCCGAGCCATCCGACCGTCGGCGCCTACCGGGCCGTGCTGTCGGGCGGCGTGGTGACCCGGGCGCTGTTCGTCTCGCTCGGCATCACCCTCGTCGGCACCTTCCTGGCGCTCGCCTGTACGACGCTGCTGGCGTACGCGCTGTCGCGTCCCGGCTCCTTCGCGTCCAAACCGCTGCTGCTGATGGTGCTGTTCACCCTGATGTTCAGCCCCGGGATCATCCCCAACTATCTGGTGGTCAAGGAGCTGGGGCTGCTCAACAGCTACTGGTCGCTGATCGTGCCGGTCATGATCAACGGCTTCAACGTCATCGTCGTGCGGTCGTTCTTCATGGACCTGCCGCAGGACGTCCTGGACTCGGCGCGGATCGACGGAGCGGGCGAATTCCGGGTGCTGACCCGGATCGTGCTGCCGCTGTCCAAGCCGGTGCTCGCGGTCGTCGGGCTCTTCTACGCCGTCGGCTTCTGGAACAGCTTCTTCACCGCGATGCTCTACATCAACGACACCGCCAAGTGGCCGCTCCAACTGGTGCTGCGCACCTACGTGGTGAACAACGCGCCGCTGGGCGCCGACAACATCAGCTCGCTCGGCACGACGCCTCCGCCGCAGCAGTCGCTGCAGATGGCGATCCTCGTGATCAGCCTGGTGCCGATCCTCCTGGTCTACCCCTTCCTGCAGCGGCACTTCTCGAAGGGGGTCATGGTCGGCGCGGTCAAGGGCTGAGCCGTCCCCCGGGCGCCGACCGGCAGTACGCACATCCCGCACGCAATCTCCTTGTGGACGAAGGGAATTGATCCGTCATGCCCGAAAACACCCGCAGCCCGCGGGCCGGCCTGCGGCGCACCGTCGCCGCGGCCGGAGCGGTCGCGCTGGCCGGCGCGCTCGGCCTCGCCGTGGCGCCGGCCGCGTCGGCCGACGCGGCCACCTACTACGTGGACTGTTCGGCGGCCTCGAGCACCCAGACCGGCAGCCAGGCGCAGCCGTTCACCAGCCTCGCCAAGGCGTCGAGCCATCATTTCCTGGCCGGTGAGTCGCTGCTGCTCAAGCGCGGCACGGTCTGCGAGGGCGCGCTGACCGTCCAGGGCTCCGGCAGCTCCACCGCCTGGAACACCCTCGGTGCCTACGGCGACGCGGCGCAGCCGCTGCCGTCGATCGACGGCGGCACCGGCACCACCAACGCCAGCGCGGTGGCGCTCAAGAACGTGTCGTACTGGAAGGTCCAGGACCTCAACATCGCGGGCGGCTACTGGCGCGGCCTGTGGATCGAGGCCGACCAGCCGGGCGTCACCCAGCACGGTTTCCGGCTGACCGGCCTCAAGGTGCACGACCAGGGCAACCGGCCGCGCATCATCACCAAGAGCGACGGCAGCAAACAGAGCGACTGGATCTCCGGGACCGGCTCGGTGATCGTCGAGCCGTGCACGCCGACCGCGAAGCTCGAAGGCGTCACGATCGACGACGTCGACGCGTACAACGGCCACGAGGTCGGCTTCCAGATCGGCCACGCGGAGAAGGCCGTCTACGATCCGAGCACGCCCGGCGGCTACAACACGCCGGACTGCCACATGGGTCTGGCCGACGGGGTGCTGCCCGCCAGGGACGGGGTCAGCAACACCGTCATCAAGAATTCCGGGTCCGCCTACAACGACGCCTCGGGCATCTGGGGCTCGGGCGTGACCAACCTGACGATGACCGACAACACCCTGCACGACAACGGCAACGGCACGTCGTCGACCGGCGAGCCGTCGCTGCTCAACGGCGAGGGCGCCTGGTGGTCCAACTCGTACAACGTCAGCGCCACATACAACACCTCGTACGCCAACAAGCGCGGCGGCGGTGACGGCGGCGGCTTCGACGCCGACACGTACACCACCAAGAGCCTCATCGACCACAACACCGCCTACGGCAACGACTCGTACTGCGTCGCCGTCTTCGGCGGCCGCGACCTGGTCACCTCCGACGTCACGGTCACCCACAACACCTGCACCGACAACGGGAAGAACCCCAGCTCGCAGTCGCAGGGCGACATCTTCACCTGGACCGCGGGCCGCACCACCACCGATCCGTCGAGCATCCAGGACATCACCGTCAACAACAACACGATCAACCGCACCCAGCCGGGGCCGTGGCTGATGTCGCAGTCCAACTACCTGCCCGGCGAGGTCTCCTTCTGGGGCAACGACGTCACGCACGCGGTGCCCGCCAAGCTCGTCTACATCGAGCAGTGCGGCACCGACACCGCCACAGTGAAGTGGCACTGCGACCCGACGCAGCCCGAGCTCAATCTCAACACCTACAAGGTGACGGGCACGGGCCCGGTGACGTTCGTGGTCGCCAAGAACGGCTCCACCGGCACCGGCAGCGCGACCGACCCGTACACCCCCTTCTCCGCCTACCAGGCGGCCACCGGTCAGGACCCGCAGTCCACCTGCGCCTCGGCGGGCGGCGGCACGTGCTGACCCGCCGGACCTGACTCCCCGCGGACCGAGCGGGGCCGGGAGGTGCCTCCCCCGGCCCCGCTCACCTCTGTCCGCCCGCTCTCCTGCTCCCGCCCTTCTCCGTCCCGTACTCCCGCTCTTCGAGGAAGCCCGATGTCGCAACCGGTCCATCCCGACTCCCCCTGGGGGCGCGTCCCCCGGCTCGCCTACGGCGCCGACCACAACCCGGAACAGTGGGACCCGCAGGTGTGGCGCGACGACGTCCGGCTGATGCGGGCGGCCGGGGTCACCCTGGTCTCGCTCGGCATCTTCGCCTGGTCCTGGCTCGAACCCGAGCAGGACCGCTTCGACTTCGACGGCCTGGACGAGGTGATCGGGCTGCTGCACGCGGGCGGCGTCGCCGTCGACCTCGCCACCCCGACGGCCGCGCCACCGCTGTGGTTCGCGCGGGCCCACCCCGAATCGCTGCCGGTCACCGCGGACGGGCTGCGGCTCGCACCCGGATCACGGCAGAGCTTCTGCGCCTCCTCCCCCGCCTACCGCGAGCGCGCCGCGCTGATCACCTCACGGCTCGCCGAACGCTACGGGGGCCACCCCGCGGTGGTGATGTGGCACATCGGCAACGAGTACGGCAACACCAACGCGCACTGCTGGTGCGAGACTTCGGCCGCCGCCTTCCGGCACTGGCTGCACGCCAAGTACGGTGACCTGGACACCCTCAACTCCCGCTGGGGCACGGCCTTCTGGGGGCAGCGCTACAGCGACTGGGCGCAGGTCGCGCCGCCGCGCACCAGCGCCGGCAGCCTCAATCCCGCGCTCCGGCTCGACTTCCTCCGCTTCTGCGACGCCGAGCAGCTCGCCTGTTACCGCGCGGAGCGCGACATCGTCAGGGCCCACTCCCCCGGCCGGCCGGTCACCACCAACTTCATGACCGGCAACTTCGCCTGGGCGGACTACTGGACGTGGGCCGCCGAGGTCGACGTCGTCGCCAACGACCACTACCTCACCGCGGCCGACCCGCACCGCACCGCCGAGCTGGCGTTCGCCGCGGACCTGACGCGGGGTCTGGCGGCGGGCCGGCCCTGGCTGTTGATGGAGCACTCCACCTCGGCGGTGCAGTGGCAGCCGCGCAACACCGCCAAGGCGCCGGGCGAGCTGCGCCGCAACAGCCTCACCCATGTGGCGCGCGGCGCCGACGGGGCGCTGTTCTTCCAGTGGCGGCAGTCCGCGTCCGGCGCCGAGATGTGGCACTCGGCGATGGTGCCGCACGGCGGCGAGGACACCCGCGTCCACCGCGAGGTGAAGCGGCTCGGCGCGGAGATCGGGGCGCTCGCCGAGGTCGCGGGCAGTGTCTGCGAGCCCGCCGAGGTGGCCGTCGTCTGGGACTACGACGCCTGGTGGGCGCTGGAGCTGCCCGACCGGCCCAGCATCGACATGACCTACCGCGACGAGATCCGTGCCTGGCACCGCGCCCTGTGGTCGGCGGGCGCCGCCTGCGACGTCGTGCCCGCGACCGCCACCGCCGACGAACTCGCCCGTTACAAGCTGCTGTTGGCACCCTCGCACTACGCCGCGACCCGGGAGACGGCCGCCGCGTGGGAGGCGTACGCGGCGGCGGGCGGCCATCTGGTCGTCGGTCCGTTCAGCGGCGTGGTGGACCACGACGACCGGGTGCACCCGGGACCGTATCCGGGGGTGCTGCGCGGGCTGCTCGGCCTGCGCGTCGACGAATTCCTGCCGCTGGCCGCCGGGGAAAAGGTCGCGCTCGGCGACGGGTCCACCGGCCGGGTCTGGGCCGAGCGGGTGCTGCCCGACTCCGGCACCCGTGTCGAGGCCCGCTTCGCCACCGGGCCCGCCTCCGGCGGACCCGCGGTGCTCCGCGCCGACCGCGGCGCGGGCGCCGTCCGCTATTGCGCCACCCGTTTCACCGACGACTCCCTGCGCCGCCTGCTCACCGACTGGCGCGCGGCGGCCGGCTGCGCCCCGCCGCCGCCCGGCGCGGGCGACGGCGTCGAGACCGTCCGCCGCCGCTCACCCGGCGGCGCCTCCTGGCTCTTCGTCGTCAACCACACCTCCGCCCCGGTCGCCGTCCCCTGCACGGGCCGCGACCTGCTCACGGGCGTCCGGGCGGACGGCGTGGTCACCGTCGCGGCCGGGGATGTCGCGGTGGTCCGGGAGTCCTGACGGGGCCCGCCCGCGAGCGGCGCGGCTCACGTCCGGGCCGCCAACGCTTCGTACGATGGCCGCCGCGGCGACGGCCATTGGTCACCCTTGCCCCAGTCGATCCGCCTAACCTGCGGACGGGCAGGCTCGCCCCGCCGGGCCCAGTTCTTCGCAACCACCACATTCGCACCAACAGCATGCTCCCCCCACGGCCGCCGATCTGCCATTGTCGACTTGTCAACGCACCGTCAGACCAGCGCGCCGTCAGGCCCGGACACCGCCGGGCCCGGACGGCGTCACAGCACACACGGCCGCCACAACCGGACCGCCGCCGCAAGCACGCACCAGCAGACCCGTACACGGACATGACCCGACGTCGAACCGACTTGGAGTCGCACATGGCCCGCCGCACACGATCACGCCTGGGCAGAGCCGCAGCCGTCACCACCGCCACGGTGAGCGCGTTCGCCACGATGCTGGTGGGCTGCTCGGGGGCGTCCGCCGTCCCTCCCGTGTCGAGCGTCGCGACCGTCGCGGCGGCGCGGCCGGCCCCGGTCGTCGTCTCCGGCGACGCGCGCTTCGAGGTGCTCTCACCGACGCTGATCCGCACGGAGTACGCGGGCGACGCGGCCTTCCTGGACGCGGCGACCTTCAACGCCGTCGGACGTGACGGCTTCACGAGGGCGTCGTTCAAGCAGCGGACCAGCGGCGGCTGGCTGACGCTGACCACCTCGGCCCTCACACTGAGGTACAAGGTCGGCTCCGGCCCCTTCACCGACCGTAATCTGACCGTGCGGGTCGGAAGCGGCGCGCGGCAGGTGACCGGCGCTCCCTGGAAGGCCGGCTCCATCTGCACGGTCGACACGCTGTGCGAGGCCGAGACCGTCAAATTGACGGGCGTGTCGGCGGCGACCGATCACGCCGGCTACACCGGCGGCGGATTCGCCGCGGGCTTCGAGAAGACCGGCAACGCGCTGACCTTCTCCGTCACCGTGCCCCGCACCGGCACCTACCGCTTCGCCACCCGCTACGCCAACGGCGTCGGCGGTGACGGCCTGAGCGTCGCCCGTACGCTGACACTCGCCGCCGACGGCGGGACCGCCGGACAGGTCACCCTCCCGCCGACCGCCGACTGGAACACCTGGGCACAGGCCGGTACGGCCCTCGACCTGACCGCGGGCACCCACACCCTCACCCTGACCCGCACCGCCGCGGACTCCGGCGAGGTGAACATCGACAGCCTGGCCGTGCTCTCCTCCGGCGCGCCCTTCCCGTCAGCCGCGCCGGCCTCGGCCTGCGCCTACGGCGCGCCCTGCGAGGCCGAGGCCGGACGGCTCGCCGGCGGCGCGGTGCTCCAGGAGGACCACAACGACTTCGCAGGCAAGGGTTTCGTCGCCGGGCTCCAGCAGGGCGCGAGTGACACCGTGCACCTCACGCACATCCCGGCCGCGGGCAGTTACGCGCTCCAACTGCGCTACGCCAACGCCCAGTCGGCGCCCGCCACCGTCGCGGTGACCGTGGGCTCCGGCACCGCCGCCACCAGGACACTGCCGGTGACCAGCAGTTGGGACTCCTGGCGTACGGTCGCGGTGCCCGTGGCACTGGCTGCCGGCAGCAATGACGTGACCATCGGCTGCCCCGGCGCGGACAGTTGCAAGCTGAATCTCGACACGGTCGCCGTCACCAGGGCCGGCGCGCCGCTGCTGACTCCGCACGCGCCGCTCGGCGGCTACCGGCGCGCCCTCGACCGGATCAACGGCAGCCCGCGCAGCACCCCGGGGCTGCTCTACCAGGACGGCTGGTCGCTGCTCGACGACACCGCCTCCGCGGTCTTCGACGACACGGCCGAGAAGGTCACCCCGCGCCCCGGCCACGGCGGCGCCCCGTACCAGGACGGCTATGTCTTCGGCTACGGCCACGACTACGAGCGGGCGCTGTCCGATCTGGCGACACTGACCGGCCCGTCGAAGCTGCTGCCGCGCTGGGCGTACGGCGTCTGGTACTCGGAGTACTACGACCGTTCCGCGGCCGACTACGAGAACACCATCCTGCCGAAGTTCCGCGCCGACGGCGTCCCGCTCGACGTCCTGGTCACCGACACCGACTTCAAGTCGCCCGACCGGTGGGACGGTTGGGAGATCGACCCGACACGCTTCCCCGACCCGAAGGGCTTCTTCGACTGGTCCGCGTCCCAGGGGCTGCACAACACCCTGAACATCCACCCCAGCGTCCTGTCCTCCGACCCGCAGTTCGCGCGGGCGCAGGCCACCGCGGACAACAAGCTGACCAAGAACAACGACGGCTGCCACAGCGACCTCGGTCACGGCGCCGACTGCTACACCTTCGACTGGGGCGACCCCGACCAACTGAAGGCGTACCTCGACCTGCACCAGACGATGGAGCAGCAGGGCGCGGACTTCTGGTGGCTCGACTGGTGCTGCGACCAGTCGGTGTCGACACAGGCCGGGGTCACCCCCGACTCCTGGATCAATGAGCAGTACGCGGCCGACACCGACAAGACCGTGGGCCGCGGCTTCGCCTTCTCCCGGACGTACGGTTCGCTCCAGAGCACCGGTTACAGCGGCAGGTCGGGGCTGCCGACCGGGCCGTGGGCCGACAAGCGCACCAGCGTGCACTTCACCGGTGACACCATCTCGACCTGGCAGATGCTCCAGGCCGAAGTCGGCTACACCCCGGGCGAGTCGGTGGCCACCGGCCTCTCGGCCGTCAGCCACGACATCGGCGGCTTCAACAACGACGGCACGCAGGCGGCGGGCGCCGAGCCCGGCAGTACGAAGCTGCCCGACGACCTGTACGCGCGCTGGGTGCAGCTCGGCACCTTCCAGCCGATCGACCGGCTGCACTCCAACCACAGCGACCGGCTGCCGTGGCAGTACGGCGAGGCGGCGAAATCGTCGGCGGAGAAATTCCTCGACCTCCGCGAGGCGCTGCTGCCGTACACGTACACGCTCGCGGAGCAGGCCGAGCGGACCGGGGTGCCGGTCACCCACCCGGCGTATCTGGACTACCCGGAGGAGCAGGACGCCTACGCCACGGCCGGCGGGGAGTATCTGTACGGGTCCGACGTCCTGGTCGCGCCGGTGACCACGCCCGGGGCGACGGCGACCACCTCGGTGTGGTTCCCGCCCGGCCGGTGGACGGACTGGTTCACCGGTGCGACGTACGCGGGCGGCACCACGCAGAAGGTGACGACGGGCCTCGACCGGATGCCGGTGTTCGTCAAGGCGGGCGGCATCGTGCCGACCAGGACCGGGCACGTCGCCAACGACGTGCAGAATCCGCTCACGAAGGCGACGCTCGACGTCGCCACCGGCGCCTCCGGTTCCTTCAGCCTCTACGAGGACGACGGGACGACGGCGGACAGCGCCAGGAGCGCGACCACGGCGATCCGTTACCGGCAGCAGGACCGCACCCTGACCGTCGCACCGGTCTCCGGCTCCTTCGCCGGACAGGTGGAGCGGCGGCAGTGGACGGTGGTCTTCTCCGACACGGCCGCGCCGAAGTCCGTGACGGTGAACGGCGCTCCGGCCGCGGCGGGCAGTTGGTCGTACGACGCGGGCGGCCGGCGGCTGACGGTGACCGTCCCGCCGACGTCAGTGCACCGGCAGGTCACCGTCGGCTTCCGCTGAGGCCCAGACCGCGTCGTCGGCGGCGAGCAGCCGCTCGATCAGGGCGGGGTCCGGCAGCGGGCCGTGGTCGCCGGTGACGCGCAGGGCCGCGCCGGCGGTGAGGTGGCCGAGGCGCAGGGCCCGTACGGGTGACTCGCCACGGAGCAGGCCGGCGAGGAAGCCGGCGGCGAAGGCGTCGCCCGCGCCGACGGGCTCCACGACGTCCACGGCGCGGGCGGGCACGGTGTGGACGTCCGTGCCGTCGAAGACGGTGGCGGCGCGGGCGCCGTCCTTGACGACCAGGACGCGCGGCCGGGGCAGCAGGGCGCGGACGGCCGCCGCGTCGGCGAGGGCGTCGTCCCACAGCGCCTGGGCCTCGTCCAGGCCGACGAGGACGAGGTCGGCGCGGTCGGCGAAGTCGTACAGCACGGCGGCGGCCGACTCCTCCGCCCGCTGCGAGGGGTGCGGGCGGATGCCCTCGGCGGGCGGCAGCACCGGGCCGTCCGACCACAGCGCGGGCCGGTGGTTGACGTCGAAGCTGACCGGGACCGGGCCTCGCAGCGCCGCGTCCACCAGCGCGCGGCAGGAGTGCGACAGCGCGGCGGTGATCCCGGTCAGGTGCAGCAGCCCGGCCGTCCGCACGGCCGAGTCGTCCAGCACGGCGGGCCCGAGCGTGGACGCGGCGGACCCGCGCCGGTAGTAGTGCACGCGGGTGCCGTGCTCCCCCGGGCTCTTGACCATCAGCCCGGTCGGCCGCGCCGGGTCGGTGCGCACGCCCGAGACGTCCACGCCGCGGGCCGCGACCTCGGCGACGACGCGCCGCCCGAACGGGTCGTCGCCGACGGCCGACACCCAGCGCACCGGCACGCCGTGATCGGCCAGGTACATCGCCACATTGGACTCCGCCCCGGCGACCGCGAGCCGCAGCGAATCGGCTGCCGCCAGCTCGACGCCACTGTGCTCGGGCACGAGCGCGACCATCGTCTCGCCGACGCAGACGACGGGGCCGTCGCCGACGGGGATCACGACGGGTCCAGAGCTGCGGCGCGGAAAGGCGTCGCGGGGGCGGAAGCGACGGGCCGGGCAGTCTTCTGACCCGCCGTCACGGACCCGGACACCGCAAGGCCAGTCGCCACTTGTCCAGTCCCCGCGCCGACCGCGACGGGGCCGGCCGCCGTCCGACAGACCGTCATGGGCTCCGACACCGCAGGTCCCGCCGCCACCGGACCGGTGGCCGCGCCGGCTGCGGGCGGCACGCGGCGCGTCATCGCGGCGCCCCCGCGGCGACCGTGGTCAGGAAGTCCCGGGCCCTGGCGCGGAGCGCGGCGGTGCTGCCGCCGTCCGCCGCGTCGCCGACCAAGGGGGAGCCGACGCCGACCGCGAGCGCGCCGGCCGCGAGGTAGGCGCGGGCGGCGGGGGCGTCCACGCCGCCGACCGGGACGAAGGGCAGGTCGGGGAAGGGGCTGCGCAGGGCGCGCAGGTAGTCCGGGCCGCCGGCCTGGGCGGCGGGGAAGATCTTCAGCGCGGTGGCGCCGAGCCGTACGGCGGCGACGACGTCGGTGGGCGTCATCACCCCGGCGAGTACGGGCAGGCCCAACTCCCGCGCCGCGGTGACGCCTTCGCCGAGGGCGGGCGTCACGACGAAGTCGGCGCCCGCGCGGTGCGCGTCCCGGGCGTCGCGCGCGGTGAGGACGGTGCCGGCGCCGAGCGGCGCGCCGGGGCCGAGGGCGGCGCGGGCCCGGGCGATGACGTCGAGCGCGTCCCGGCCGCTGAGCGAGACCTCGACGAGCGTGACGCCCTCCTCGACGAGGGTCAGTACGGCGGCGAGCGCGGCGTCCGGGTCGGCGCCGCGCACGATGGCGACGAGGCGGCGGGCGCGCAGCTCGGTGAGCAGGTCCACGGGGGCTGTTCCTTCCGGTCGTTCGAGTCGGTCAGACGGCGCGGGAGTGCGTGACGGTGAGCCGCCAGCGGACCTCGCCGCCCGCCGGGACGCACGCGGCGTCCCGCTCCCCCGCCGCCGCCAGGTCGAAAACCCGGCCGAGCATCGGCTCCACGCCGATCGAGCGGTACGGCGCGCCCTCGGGGAAGCCGCGCAGATTGCGCCAGAGCGCGACGGCGGCGGGCTGCCCGGCCACGTCGAGGGCGAAGCGCAGCCGGTCGGGCCCGTCGGCCACGGTCACGGCTCCGGCCTCGACGATCGCGCCCACCGCGGTGCCGTCGTCGGACCCGAGCACGTCCCACGCCTGTTCCGGCGCGGGGTCGGCGTGCGGCCAGTCGAAGGGTGACCAGTTCGCGCCGCCGTCCGGGTAGAGCCGGCCGCGGGCGCCGTCCGGCAGCACGATCCGCGCGCCCTCGGCGAGGTCGAGCAGCGCGTGCGCGGCCCACAGGAAGCGGAAGCCGGGGGCCGCATTCAGCCGGTAGTCGACCACCGCGGCGCCGCCGGGCCCCGTACCGATCCGGCGGGCGAGCCGGAAGTCGGGGTGGTCGACGCATTCGGTGCCGCCCTCCCGCCGCCAGGGCCTGGACCACACGTCGCCGTGGTCGGGGACCCCGCGCACCGTCGGCAGGCACTCCTCGATGCCGCCCGCGTCGGCGAAGGCGTCGCCGGGACGGACGTCCGCGCGGCGCGGCTCGTCCCGGCACCAGAGCCACTCCCGGTCCCCGGCCCGCAGTGAGGTCCAACGCCCGCCGTGGGCAAGGTCGGTGACGATCCGTACGGACGAGGGCGGCATCGCGCTCACCATTCGGCGAAGGACCCGTCCGCGTGCCGCCACACCGGATTGCGCCAGGCATGCCCGGTGCGGTCGGCGGCGCGCACCGCGTCCTCGTCCACGGTGATGCCGAGCCCCGGCAGGCCGGTGCGCGGCGCCTGTCCGTCCACAAAGCGGAAGGGTTCGGTGTCGACCAGGTACGACAGCAGGTCGGCGTCCTTGTTGTAGTGGATGCCGCGGCTCTGCTCCTGGATGAGGAAATTCGGTGTGCAGAAGGCCACTTGGAGGCTGGCGGCGAGCGAGATCGGCCCGAGCGGGCAGTGCGGGGCGAGCTGCGCCCCGTAGGTCTCGGCGAGTGCGGCGATCCGGGTCACTTCGGTGATGCCGCCGGCGTGCGAGAGGTCGGGCTGCGCGACGGCGACGCCCGCGGTGAGCGCGGGCAGGAACTCGGCCCGCCCGTACAGCCGTTCACCGGTCGCGATCGGCACCCGGCTCGCATCGACCAGCCCACCGAGCAGATGGCCCTGCTCGGGCAGCAGGGGTTCCTCGACGAACAGCGGGTGCAGCGGCGCGAGTTCGTGCAGCACCCGGCGGGCGCCGGCGGCGGTGAAGCGGCCGTGGAAGTCGACGGCGACATCGCGTTCCGGGCCGAGCGCCTCGCGCGCGGCGGCCACCCGCGCCACGACGGCGGCGGTCTCCGCCGGGGTGGGTATCGCGGAGGTGCGGCCCGCCCCGTTCATCTTCACGGCGGTGAAGCCCGCCTCGACCTGGGCGGTGACGTCCTCCGCGAGCCGGGCCGGTTCGTCGCCGCCGACCCAGGCGTAGACCCGGACCGATTCCCTGACCGGCCCGCCGAGCAGGGCGTGCACGGGCGCGC
The DNA here is from genome assembly GCF_900112845.1 of Actinacidiphila alni. Taxonomy (GTDB): domain Bacteria; phylum Actinomycetota; class Actinomycetes; order Streptomycetales; family Streptomycetaceae; genus Actinacidiphila; species Actinacidiphila alni. Next base: position 136,994 of record NZ_FONG01000013.1, on the reverse strand, counting down.
CGTACGCCTTGCCCGCGATGTCCCACAGGGCGTGGTCGAGTCCGGCGACGGCGCTGGAGAGCACCGGGCCGCCCCGGTAGAAGCCGCCCTTGGTGAGCACCTGCCAGTGGTCCTGGATGCGCAGCGGGTCCTGGCCGATGAGGTATTCGGCGAGCACGTCGACCGCGGCGCGCACCACTTCGGCCCGGCCCTCGACCACCGGCTCGCCCCAGCCGACGATCCCCTCGTCCGTCTCTATTCGGCAGAACAGCCACCGGGGCGGGACGAGGAATGTCTCGACACGCACGATCTTCACTTCGCCGCCTCGGATGCGTCGTCGGGAGTCCCGGAAGGACCGGAAGGGCCGGAAGGACCGGAAGAGCCGGAAGGACCGGCCGGTGGGGCCGGATCGCCCGGTGCGGCCGCGTCGGCCGCGCCGTGCACCAGGTCCAGGTCGCGGACGGCCTGGTCGAGCAGGGCCCGCATGGCGTGCTCGGCCGCCTCGGGGTCCTGGGCGCGGACCGCGTCGAGCACCGCCCGGTGGCTGGGCACCGGGTCCTGGCCGTGCGGTGAGCTGTGCACGATCTCGTCGCGGTGCGCCAGACCGGACTCGATCACCATCTCCATACGTTCCAGCAGCTCGTTGTGGGTGGCGGCGAGCAGCGCGCGGTGGAAGGCGAGGTCGGCCTCGACGGCGTGCGCCGCGCCGCCCTCGTCCTCACCCATCGCGGCGAGCGCGGCGTCCAGCGCGGCCAGGTCCGCGTCGGTACGGCGCCGCGCGGCCAGCCGTACGGCGGCGGGCTCGACGATGCCGCGGACCTCGCCGAGATTGCGCAGCAGTCCCAGGTCGGCGCCGCTGCTGCCAGCGGCGAACTGCCAGCGCAGCACGTCGGCGTCCAGCAGATTCCAGTCGGCGCGGGCTCTGACGAAGGTGCCGCGTTTCTGCCGCGCGTCGACCATCCCCTTGGCGGCCAGCACCTTCAGCGACTCGCGCAGCGCGGTCAGACTGACGTCCAGCTCGCTCTGCAGTGCCACGAGATCGAGCGTCGCCCCTTCGGGGATCTCGCCGCTGAGCACCCGGCGCGCGAGAGTCTCCACGGTCTGCCCGTGCACTCCGCGGCGCGCGTATGGCGTCATGTCGTTCTGCCTTTCTCCAGGTCGGGTGGTGTACGGCGACGGCGCTGCGGGTCCGTCACGCCGAGGCTTTGGTGACGCTCCAGCCGCCGTCCACGAGCAGGCTCGAACCGGTGATGTACGACGCCTCGTCCGAGGCGAGGAAGGCGATCGCCGCGGCGACCTCCTCGGGGCGGCCGAAGCGGCGGGCGGCGGTCTCGGCGACGCTGCGGGCCCGGTCCTCCTCGGCGACCCGGTCCCAGGCGGCGGTGAGGATGGGTCCCGGCAGCACCGCGTTGACCCGGACGTCGGGCCCGTACTCGACGGCGAGCTGGCCGCTCAGCGAGAGCAGCGCGCCCTTGGCCGCGGCGTAGGCGGGGTGGCCGGGGATGCCCTTGTGGGCGTGCACGGAGGAGGTGAGGACGGCGGTGCCGCGGGCGGTGCGCAGGTCGGGCAGCAGTGTGCGGAAGCCCAGGAAGCCGCCGGTGAGGTTGACCGCGAGCTGCCGTTCCCAGGAGTCGAGGGACATCTCGTGGGCGGGGGCGACCTCGACGGTGTAGGCGTTGGAGACCAGGACGCCGACCGGGCCGTAGGCGTGCGCCACCGCGACGATCCGTTCCCAGTCCGCCGGGTCGGCGACGTCCGCCCGGACGGACACCGCCCGGCCGCCCTGCTCGCGGATGCCCGCGGCGACGCCCTCGGCGCGGTCGGCGGCGATGTCGGCGAGGACGACGGCGGCGCCCTCGGCCGCCAGCCGCTCGGCGGTGGACGCGCCGATGCCGGAGCCTGCTCCGGTGACCACGGCCACCTTCTCGGCGAAGCGGAGTGCGCTCGGTTTCATGTGCTGGTCCTGCTCCTCGGTGCGGTGGGTCGGGCGGTCCCGGTGATCTCGGCCTCCCGGCGACTTTAGTGAGGCCCGGGGCCCGGGGCGGTGTGCTGCCGCGCCAGGACGACGAGATCGGCGTCGTATCGACCGGTCCAGCCGAACGGCAGGCCGGAGTGCAGCAGATGGGCGCCGCTGTAGACGGTGCCGTCGGCGGTGTCGGTGTAGCGGGCCGCGGGGTCGAGGCCGCGCAGCCGCAGCCGGGCGGGGCGTCCTGGCACCAGTGGCGCGCCGTCGAGACGCCCGGTGCTCCATGCGGTGACGACGACGCGGCCGCCGCCCTGTTCCTCGTACTGGACGCCGCAGGCCGGGTCGCCGGGTCCGTTCAGCAGCCGGGCCGTGCCGTGGTGGATGACGTCGCGGACGTCCTTGTAGCGGGCGATCCAGTCGGCCGCCTCGGCGCGCTGCCCCGGTGTCCAGGCGCGGATGTCGGCGCCGACGCCGAGGACGCCGGCCGCGGCGAGGACGAAGCGGAAGGCCAGTGAGCGGGGCCGGGGGTCGAAGACGCCGGGCGCGTCGGTGACCCAGGAGCTCATGGTGTGCGGGGCGTGCGCGTGCAGATAGCCGTACTGGACGGCGAGCCGGTCGAGCGGGGCGGTGTTGTCGCTGGGCCAGACGACGTCGGTGCGGGCCAGGGTGGCGTGTTCGATCCGGCCGCCGCCGCCCGCGCAGCCCTCGACGGTGACGTGCGGGTGCCTGGCCCGCAGATGGTCGAGGACCCGGAGGTATCCGGCGACGTGGTCGGCGTCCAGGTCCTGGCTGCCGACGGGTCCGCCGTCCGGCCTGCCGCGTTCGGTGGGCGGCCGGTTCATGTCCCACTTGAGGTAGTCGACGGCGTGTTCGTCGAGCAGCCGGTCCAGGGTGGCCAGGACGAATTCCTGGACGTCGGTGCGGCCGAGGTCGAGCAGCAGTTGTTCGCGGACCAGCGTCGCCGGGCGGCCGTCGATCCGGTAGACCCAGTCGGGGTGTTCGGCGTGGAGCGCGGAGGTGGGGCTGACGGCTTCGGGTTCGACCCACAGCCCGAAGTCCATGCCGGTGGCGCGGACCTTTTCGACGAAGGTGTCGAAGCCTTCCGGGAAACCGGCCGGATCCGGCTGCCAGTCGCCGAGGCCGCCGGTCTCGTCCTGCCGGCCGCGGAACCAGCCGTCGTCCACGACGAAGAGTTCGGCACCCATGTCGGCGGCGAGGGCGGCCAGTTCGAGCTGTGCGTCGGCCGACACGTCGAAGCCGGTGGCCTCCCAGGAGTTGTAGAGCACCTTGCGGGTGCGGTGCAGCCGCTCCCCGGCGAGCCGCCGTTCGTAGGTGTGCCAGACGCGGGTCAGGCCGTCGAGTCCTTCGGGGCTGAAGGCGCACGCCAGTCGGGGGGTGCTGATCGTGGCACCGGGTGCGAGCGCGATCGACTCCTCGTGCGGGAGGCGGCCGGCGCGGACCCGGACGAAGCCGCCGGGTTCCGCGTCCGCGGTGATGTGCCAGTTGCCCGGCCACTCCAGGGCGATGCCGTAGGTGGGTGTGGCGCCTTCGTCGGGCTCCGCGGCGTCCTGCACCGCCAGCCAGGGCGCGTACGCGTGGCCCGGCACTCCTTGGGTGGCGCCGATCTCGAACCGGCCTCTGGTCAGGTCGAGTTGGGCGCGCTGGAATTCCTGCGACCACTGGCCGGTCAGGTGGGTGAGGCGGGCGCCGGTGGTGACGGGGACGCCGATAGCGGCCGAGTCGAGCCGTTCCAGGCGCAGTTCTTCGGAGCCGGTGCAGGTCAGTTCGGCCCAGCGGAGCAGGACGTCGGTGCCGGGCACGGTCTCGTAGCGCAGCGCGACCCGTAGCCCGAGGTGGTCGTCGGTGAACTCCAGGCGCAGCGCCCGGTCGCCGTCGGCGGTCGCCCGCTCGAAGGTCCACCACACGCCGCGTTCGCCGCCGGGGCGGCGGACGACGAGGTCGGCGCCGCCGAACGGCCGCATGCCGTACGGCAGATACTCCGCCGGTGCGGCGTCGGCGGGCGTGATGAAGTGGGTGCGGCGCGGCCGGCCGAGCGGCGGCGGCCCGTCCTCGGCGCCGCGCGGGCCCCAGGTGTCGAGTTCCGCCCAGCGGCGGTCCGCGGACAGCCGTACGGCGTAGACGGCCGTGGCGGTCCGCAGCACCCAGCGCTCCTCTGCCGACGGTCCGTCAGGTGCCGTGCCGTGGGCGGGAGTCGGCGTGTCGCCGGTCGGGGTCACTTGACTGCTCCCAGGTTGAGTCCGGCCACGAAGTGCCGCTGGAACCGGAGGAAGACGATGACGGTGGGCGCCGCGGCGATCACCGAGCCGGCCGCGATGACGTTCCACATGGACACGTACTGGCCCTGGAGGCCGATGAGCGAGGCGGTGATCGGCATCTTGCTGTCGGTGCGCAGCACCGTGATCGCCCACAGCAGGTCGTTGAAGATCCAGGTGAACGACAGGGCGGTGAGCGCGGCGAGCGCGGGCCTGGCCAGCGGCAGGATGATCCGGTGGTAGATCTGCCACGGGCTCGCGCCGTCGATGACGGCGGCCTGCTGGATCTCCGGCGGGATGGCCCGCATGAAGCCGTGCAGCACGAAGACGTAGAAGCCGACGCCGAAGCCGACCTGTACGCCGATCAGCGCGTACAGCGAGTCGTAGAAGCCGAGTTGCTCGCTGAGCTTGGAGACCGGGATGAGCAGGATCTGCGGGGGCAGCAGATTGCCGCTGAGCATCACCAGCAGCAGCACCCGGCGCAGCGGCACGTCGTAGCGGCTGAGCGCGAAGGCGGCCATCGAGGCGAGCAGCAGCGAGAGCAGCACGGTGGGAATGGACACCAGCATGCTGTTGATCAGCGCGCGCTGCTGTCCGCCGTCGACCCATGCCTGCCGGAAGCCGTCGAGGGTGAAGGAGTGCGGCAGTCCGCCGAGGCCGTGCGCGGCGATGTCGTCGAAGGAGCGGGTACTGGTGACCAGGACGACGGCGATGGGGATCAGCCAGATCAGCGACAGCAGTCCTGCCCCTGTGTGGAAGGCCGCGGTGCCGAGCGCGCGCCGCCGGCCGGGTCGGTGCCGGGGGCGGTCGGCCGGTTCCGCCGCCGGGGTGCGGTCGGTGGCGGGCACGGCGGCGTGCGTGACGGTCATCAGTCGGCCTCCTTGAAGGCGCGCACCAGGTACGAGGCGATGACGCCGAACGCCAGCACGAAGATGACGACGGCGAGCGCGGAGCCGTAGCCGAGCCGCAGGGACTGGAAGGCGGTGGAGTACATGTACGTGCTGAGCAGTTCCGAGGAGTGGTACGGGCCGCCGCGGGTGAGCGCCCAGACCACGTCGAAGGAGCGCAGCGAGTCGATGATGATGACCGACAGCACGACCGCGTTGACGCTGCTGAGCTGCGGCAGGGTGATGTGCCGGAACTGCTGCCAGCGGCTCGCGCCGTCGACCTTGGCCGCCTCGTAGAGCATCGGGTCGATGCCCTTGAGCCCGGCGAGGTAGAGCACCATCACATAGCCGATCTGCCGCCACAGGGCGGGCACGATCACCGCGTAGAGCGCGGTGTCCTGGTCGGCGAGCCAGGGGTGGGTGAGGCTGCCGAGCCCGATGCCGGACAGGGTGTGGTTGATCAGCCCGTCGGGCTGGTACATCGCCTGCCACACCAGGGCGGTCGCGGTCAGCGAGAACACCACGGGCAGGAAGAGCGCGGCCCGGTAGAAGCCGACCCCGCGCCGTTCCTGCTGGAGCAGCAGCGCGGCGCCGAGGCCGAGGACCGCGGACAGGCCGCCGAACAGGGCCAGCCACAGCACGGTGTCCAGGGCCGCGGTACGGAAGACGCTGTCGTGCAGCATTTCGCGGTAGTTGCCCAGGCCCACGAATTGCGGTGTCGAGACGCCGTCCCACTTGGTCAGTGAGAGGTAGAAGCCCTGGAGCGCGGGCCAGAACACCCAGAAGCCCTCGGCGAGCAGCGGGACAAGGACGAAGGCGAGGACCACGGGCGGCACCCGGGTCGCCTTGCGCCGCTTGGTCCCGCGCGCGCCGCCGCCGGTGGTGCGGGTCGCGGTGAGTACCGCCATGTCACTGGCTCCAGATCTTCTGCGCGTCCCGCTGCCAGGTGGTGAGGATCGAGCCGATCTCCTTGGGCTTGGCCAGGAATTTGGTGAGCGCGGTGTCGGCGCTGGGCTGGAGCGCGTCGCTGGAGTCGCGGTTGAAGAACTGCGTGACGTCGGCGGCGCCCTCGATCAGCGCCCGGCCCTTCTTCACCAGCGGGGTGCCGGTGTCCTTGGCCTTGGGGTTGGTCGGAAGCGCGGTGCCGGACGAGCCCTTGAGGTAGATCTCCTGCGCCTCGGCGGTGGCCAGATAGCGCATCAGTTCCTTGACCTCGTCCGTGTGCCCGGTGCGCGCGCTGGCGAAGTAGCCGTCGGTGGGGCCTTCCTCGGCCATCGGGACCTTGGGGTCGATCACCGGGAAGCGGAAGAAGTCGATGTCGTCGAGCTGGTCCTTGGGGGTGGAGTCGGCGAAGAAGGTGCCGATCAGCATCATCCCCGTGCGGCCCTGGAGCAGCGCGGTGGTGGCGTCCTGGAAGGCGAGCGCCGTGCCGTTGGGGTCGAAGTACGGCAGTGCCTCGGCCCACTTGTCGAAGACCTTGTGGACCTCGGGGTCGTCGAAGCGGTGCTTCCCGGCGAGCAGGTCGCGGTGGTACTGGGCGCCGTTGATCCGGATGTCGAGGTAGTCGAACCAGGACGAGGCGACCCAGGCGGTGCCGCTGCCGGCGCCGAGGCCGATCGGCGCGACGCCCTTGGACTTCAGCGTCTCGCACAGCGCCATGAACTCGTCCCAGGTGGTGGGTTCCTTGACGCCCCATTTGGCGAAGTTCGACTTGCGGTAGAAGACGCCCCACCAGTAGTAGCTGGCGGGCACGAAGACCTTCTTGCCCGCCGAGGAGGTGCACAGGGTCTGCAACGCCTTGGAGTAGCCGGACAGTTCGGGCCCGGTCCAGATGTCGCTGACGTCCAGCAGCAGGTTCTTCTTGGCGTAGGAGTCCGCGACCGAGCCGGGGTACCAGGTCAGCAGGTCCGGCGGGTTGCCGGAGGTGAGGTACGTGGGCAGCTGGGTGCGGAAGGTCTCGGCCGCCACGGTGTTCAGCTTGGCCTTGGCGCCACCCTTGCCGTTGAAGGCGTCGACGAGGTCCTGCATGGCCGACTTGGCCTGCGGGGCGGACAGGTTGGACTGAAGGGTGACCGCGCCCTTGCCGGACTGGCTCTTGGGGCCGGAGGAGGAGCTGGAGGTGACGCAGCTGCTCATCAGCGCCGCGGCGCCGACGGCGCCCGTACCGGCGAGGAACCGGCGGCGGCTGGGTTGCGAGATGTTCATGGGACTCCCTTGTGCCCACGCAACGGGGTCCGGCCCCCTGACGACCGGGCCCTCGTTCGGCGGGATCAGACTCTCGTGACGGCACGACGCCGTCAAGAATAATTCGTAATTTATTTGATAACGGCTGTGCGGGAGCCGTGCGGACGCGAGCCGGAGCGCCTCAGAGCGCGCTCTGGTGGACGAGCCCGTCCACCCCGCGGAAGACCAGCAGCACGCTGCCGTCGGCCGCCGTCGTGGCACCGGCGGAGCCGTCGAGCGCCGCGCTCACGAAGTCCGGCTGCGGATACCAGCCGGACCAGCTGCCACCGGCCGCGTCGTAGTCGCGCCGCCAGAGGGTGTAGTCCGAGGCCCGCGCGAGGAGTCGGACGGTGCCGCCCGCCGCGACCAGGGTCGGGGCGCCGCTGACGGTGCCGCCGAGCGAGGACCAGTCCGACCACGTTCCGTCGGCGCCGCGCACCCGGGTCCAGACCGCGTCGTCGGCGGTGCGGACCGCGACATGGGTCCGGCCGGCGGCGTCGGTGACGGCCGACGGGCGGCCGTACAGGGCGAGTCCGTCCGGTGCGCCGATCGAGGTCCAGCCGCCGCGCGGACCGCGGCTGCGGACCGTACCGTCGGCGCCGGTGGCGAACAGCGTCCACCGGCCGGGACCTTCGTAGGCGGCCGTCGGCGCGTCGGCGAGGTCGCCGCCGAGATTCTGCCAGCGGCCCCACCGGCCGTGGTCGTAGCTGCGCAGGTAGGCGGCGCCGTCGGTGCCGCGCACGAAGACGTCGATCCGGCCGCCCGGGCCGGCGTACGCGGCGGGGTCGCCGAGGAAGCGGCCGTGCGTCGGGCCCCCGAGGTCGGTGGTACGGGCCGACCAGTGGCCGTCGCGTCCGGTCTGCGCCCTCAGTTCGCCGTGGGCGCCGCGGGTGAAGGCGGTCAGCGCCGCGCCGTCACGGACCAGCGCGGGGCTCGCCGTGGAGTGCGTGCCGAGCGGGACGCCGGGCGCGTCGTCGGTGCCGGTGAGCTTCAGGAAGGCGGTGCCGTGCGCCGGGACGGTGACGGTGTACGAGCCGGTGTGCGTGCCCCGGTCGGCCCGTGCCCGCAGGTCGCGGACGGCGACCTTGCCGGTCAGCCCGGCGGCGGCGAAGTCGATTGTACGCTCGGCCGGTTGGCCGGAGCGGTTGAGCAGGACCACCGCGCGGCGGCCCGCACCCTGGAGCACCTTGCTGTACGTGTCGCCGGTGGCGTCGGTGGCCACCCGGACGCCCTGGATGCCGAGCGGGTCCTGGTCGACGCCGACGATCTCCGGATTGCGCAGCGTGTCCAGCATGGCCGTGGTCAGCGTCCGCGGGTCGGAGCCGATGACCAGCGGCGAGGCCATCTCCGCCCACATCACCAGCTGCGTGGTGGACTCCTCCTGCGTCAGCTCGTACGAGCCGTCGGGCATCGTCCGCATCGGGATCAGATAGTCGGGGTCGTTGTAGTGGCCCGGGCCCTGCGCCTCCGGGTGCCAGGCGTTGGCGTCCATGTTGCGCAGCACATTGGGCCATTCGCCCGCGGTCGGCGTGCCGTACGCGATGTCGGTGCCGCTGCGCCAGGAGTCGGCGGTGGTCGGACCGTAGACGTACGCGTTGTGCGCGTCCTGCGCCGGGGTGTGCGGCAGGCCCCAGTCGTCGGTGAGCGGATTGCACAGGTTGAGGATCATCGGGCGCCCGGACCTGGCGACGGCGTCGCTGAACTCCTTGAAGGCCGGGCCGGGATCGAGCTTCTCGGCGATGCCGCACAGGAAGTCGACCTTGACCGCGTCGATCCGCCAGGCCGCGAACCGGTCGGCGTCCTGCTGGTAGTGACCGCGGCTGCCGAGCCCGCAGCTGGCCGGGTCGTAGTCACCGGCGTCGGTGTAGATACCGGCCTTGAGTCCGCGCTGGTGCAGATAGCTCACCAGCGCCGGGATGCCGGAGGGGAAGCGCTGCGGATCGGCGGTCAGCCGTCCGGCGCTGTCGCGCGGCGTGTCGGCCTGCCAGCCGCCGTCGAGCCAGACGATGTCGTAGCCGCTGTCGCGCAGCCCGCTGCTGACGAGATGGTCCGCGACGCTCCTGACCTGGACCTCGGTCGGGGCGCCGAGGCCGTAGTAGGTGTTCCAGCCCATGTACGGCGTCGGCGCGGGGCCGCTGTCGTCGTACGCGGGCGCGCCGCCGTCCCGGGCGGGGGCGCCCGCGCTCCGGGGGGACGGGCCGCGGTCGTACGCGGCCGGGCCGCCGTCGGCCCGCGCCGTTCCCGGCACGGCGAGCGCGAGCAGCGCCGCCGCGCCCGCCGTCGCCGCGGCGCGCCGGGCACGCGCCGTCCCTGAAGGATGCGAAGTCATGAAGGGTCTCCCGAGAGTTGGGGGATGCACCGGCGGCCGTCTCCCGGGAAAGGCCGGGGACCGCCGTCACGACGAAGACTGTGACGGCGGCCCCGAACCCTGTCAACGATAATTCCTAATTAACTTAAATTCGCAGCTCCGGGTCGCCCGTCCGCGGCGCGGTCCAGTCGCCGAGCAGCCGCAGCGCCTGCTCGCTCGGCGAGCCCGGCTCGACGGTGTAGACGCACAGCGTCTGGTCCGGATCGCCCGGCGGTTGCAGCGACTCGTAGCCGAAGACCAGGTCACCGGCGACCGGGTGGCGGTAGCGCTTGGTGCCGTGGGTGCGGCGCAGCACCCGGTGGTCGTTCCACCAGGTGGTGAACTCCGGGCAGCGCAGAGTGAGTTCGCCGACCAGATCGGCGAGCTGGCGGTCGCCCGGATAACGTCCCGCCTCCAGCCGCAGCATCGCGACGGTCTCGGCGGCGAGCTGTTCCCAGTCCACGACGCGCTCGCGGGCCTCGGGGTCCAGCAGGTAGTAGCGCGCCAGATTGCGGCGGGTGGCAGGCAGCGCGTCGAAGTCGGTGAGCAGCGCGCGGGCCATCCGATTCGCCGCGAGGACATCGGTGCGCCGGCCGAGCACGAAGGCGGGCACATGGTCCAGCGTCCGGAGCAGCAGGTGGAGCCCCGGCCTGACCCGCTGCGGTCCGCTCGGGGCGCGCCGCGCGGCGGCGGGCCTGCGGCCGAGCAGGTCACCGAGGTGCTCGCTCTCGGCGTTGTCGAGCCGCAGTGCGGCGGCCAGCGCGGTGAGCACCTCGGGCGAGGGATTGCCGCCGCGGCCCTGTTCGAGCCGGGTGTAGTACTCGGTGCTCACGCCCGCCAGCCGCGCCACTTCGTCCCGGCGCAGCCCCGGCACCCGCCGGGTCCGCCCGTCCGCGGGCAGTCCGGCCTCGTCGGGGGTGATACGGGCCCGGCGCGAGCGGAGGAAGTCGGCGATGTCGCTGCTGCGGTCCATGCTCCCAGTGTGCCGGGCCGCGGCCCGCACCGGCCGTCCATAACTGGCCCCGGCAGTACCAGTCTCGCCGGTACCTGCCTGTTCAGGGCCTTTTCCGGCGCCCTGCGGCAGGTCCCGCGGTGGTGTGCTTGATGGCGAAAGGACCGCACGGTCCGCCGCATCACCGGCGCGGCTCCCCCGCCGTCGCCGTATGTCACGGAAGGCAGGACTCCCATGTCCGCACACGACGTCAGCAAGCCCCTCACCGGCCGGGTGGCCGTCGTCACCGGCGCCTCCAGCGGTCTCGGCGAGGCCACCGCCGGGCATCTGGCGGACCTCGGCGCGAAGGTCGCGGTACTGGCCCGCCGCGCCGACCGGCTGGACGATCTGGTCGCCAGGATCGCCAAGAACGGCGGGACCGCGCTCGCCCTGCCGGCCGACGTCACCGACGCCGCGGCGGTACAGGCCGCGGCCGACCGGGTGGCGGCCGAATTCGGCGGCGCTGACCTGCTGTTCAACAACGCGGGCGTGATGCTGCCCTCGCCCGTCGAGGAGCGCAGGACCGACCAGTGGGACCGGCAGATCGACCTCAACATCAAGGGTCTGATGAACGCGATCGCCGCCTTCACCCCGCAGTTGGTGGCCTCCGCCGCCGAGCGCGGTGTGGCCGATCTGATCAACACCTCGTCGATCGGCGCGCGGAACATCTTCCCGACCTTCGCCGTCTACGCCGGCACCAAGGCGTACGTCACCCACCTGTCCACGCATCTGCGGGTCGAACTGGGCCCGAAGAACGTCCGGGTGTCGGCCCTGGAGCCGGGCATCGTCGGCACCGAACTCCAGGACCACGTCACCGACGAGGGCGCGCTGGCCTGGCTGGACGGCGCGCGCCAGTCGATGGAATTCCTCACCCCGCAGGACATCGCCCGCAGCGTCGGCTTCATCGCGACGCTGCCGCCGCGGGTCAATGTCCAGCTGCTCACCGTCATGCCGACGCTCCAGGCGAGCTGACGCCCACGAGGGCCGGCGTCCGTCAGTGACCCGAGGTCGCCTTCAGGCCGACCACGGACACCAGGAGCAGCGAGACGAAGAAGATCCGGGCGGCGGTCGCGGGCTCGCCGAGCGCGACCATGCCGACGACGGCGGCACCGGCCGCGCCGATGCCGACCCACACGCCGTAGGCCGTACCGATCGGCAGCGTCTTGGCCGCCTGGGACAGCAGCAGCATGCTCGCCACGATGCCCGCGCCGGTCAGCAGACTCGGGACGGGGCGGGTGAAGCCCGCGGTGTACTTCATCCCGACGGACCAGACGACTTCCAGCAGACCTGCGACAACAACAAGGACCCATGCCATGACGGGCACCTCCGTGGGTTCGTGCTTACGGGGGTGCGTCGTCTTTGCAGGGTCCCGGTACGACGCGCTCGTCGGGTGGTGCTTCCACCGTAGCAAACTCCGGCAATACGCTCATGTGACCAACGGGCCGGTCCGGGTCCGCCGCGCGACGAACGGCGGACCCGGATCGCCGGGGTTCCGGTGCCGTACCCGGTCCCCGGGCTACCACCTGTCGGTGTCGGCCGCACCGTAGGAAACCGCCTGCGCGCGTATCTGAGAGATGGCGGGCGGAGGGTCCGATACCGCGGGCCGGGAATGGCCGATACCCGGTGAGCCGCCGTACCGCGCAGACCGGTCCGGTACGCGGCCGGCGGGCGCGGCGTCCCGTGACAGTCCCGGAACCGGTCACCGATAGAGTACGGCATATACCTTGGCTTCCGGCGGCACCGTCGGCGGGGTCCTACGCAGTACCCTGCGTATATGCAGCGGCATGGACCGTGGTGCCGGTCATGCTGTCGACCAGGAGGTGGCGGGATCCAATGGCGGCTCAAAGGCGCTTGAACCGGGATGAACTGATCTCCACCGCGTTGGCCGTGGCGGACAGCGAGGGCCTGGACGCCGTGACGATCCGGCGGGTCGCCCAGCAGCACGACGTCACGCCGATGGCGCTCTACCGCCACTTCCCCGACAAGGACGGTCTGTTCGACGCCGTCACCGACCGGCTGCTGACCGACGTCCGGGTGCCGGAGGCCGACCAGCGGCCGTGGCACGAGCAGATGAACGATCTGCTCAGCATCTTCCTCGCGGCGCTGCGCCCGCACCCGAACGCCGCCCCGCTGGTGATCACCCGGCTGTTCACCTCCGAGCCCGGCCTCGCCATCACCGAGCGCACCCTCGCGCTGCTGAGCGAGGCGGGCATGCCGGTCGAGGAGGCCGCCCAGACCGCGGGTCAGGCACTGTGCTCCCTGGTCACCCTGGTGATCACCGAGCCGGGCCGGAGCAATCCCGCGCTCTCCCCGGAGGACCGCGCCGCCGAGGTGAGCGCCAAGGAGGCCACCCTCTCGGCCCTCTCCCCCACCCTTTACCCGCACGTCGTGGAAGCCGCCGCCGCCCTCTCCTCCTGCGCGAGCGACGACCGCTACTACCGCCGGGGCATCGACATGATCGTCGCCGGCATGCGCGGCACGGCCCAGGACGCCTTCGCCCACTAACCCCACTGGACGGAACCCTTCCGCCCGCCGCGCGGTGTTACCAGGTGTGAGCATCCCGCCGCCGCTGCCGCCGTTGCCCCGCAAGGCGTCGTCCCGCCTCGCGCTGCCGTCCTGGAAACCCGTGGCGCGCGCCGCGCTGCTCGGGGCGGTCGGCTCGTACACCGGGACGGTCCTCACCGCGCGGGCCTGGTCCGACTGCCCCCTGGGCAATGACTCGGGGGAGAATTTCGCGCTCACCGGCCTGATGGTCGAGATGTGCTTCCTCATGACGGCCTGTCTGCTGGTGGTGGAGTTGTCCTGGTGGGCGCTCTCGCTGCCGCTTCCGGTGCTGCGCTGGGGCCAGTGGCTGGTACCGGTGGCCGTGGCGGTGGGTCTCACCGCGCTCTACCGCATCGGCATGCAGTCGCCGGTCGTCCACCCGGACGGGAGTTGCTGGGAGGGCTATCCGGCCTTCCCGTTCGAGCCGAAGCCCGGGCCGCATTGAGCGGGGGCGTGTCACAGGGCGCGGGGCTGTGTCGTCCTGTGGATGTACGCAGATGGCGACGGCACAGGAGGACACCATGAGCGCGCGTTTGGACATGTTCGGCAGCCCGGCGGCGACGCGGTTCTGGAAGCACATCATCGCGGCGAACAAGGCGCTGGCGGATTCGGCGGTGCCCGTGGGGACACGGGAGTTGATGAACATCCGGGCGAGCCAGATCAATGGGTGCGGGGCCTGCCTCGACATGCACACCAAGGAGGCCGCGGCGGCCGGGGAGACGGCGCTGCGTCTGCACCTGGTGGCCGCCTGGCGCGAGGCCACCGTCTACACCGACGCGGAGCGGGCCGCGCTGGAGCTGACGGAGTACGGCACCCGGCTGGCCGACGCGGGGCAGGGCGTCCCGGACGAGGTGTGGGCGAACGCGGCCAAGCACTACGACGACGAGCAGCTGGCCGATCTGGTCGCGCAGATCGCCCTCATCAACGCCTTCAACCGCGGCAACGTCATCATCCGCCAGCCCTCGGGCGGCTACCAGGTGGGCCAGGCACACTGACCCCTTCATGCCGGGCCTCCGGCCCGGCTCCCCCTCCGAACGGTGATCCGGTCTCCGGTGCGAGCGGCGCCGCGGCCGGCGCCGGCTCCTACGGCCTTCCCGACACGCCCGTGACCCGGCGGCGCGTCCACCTCTCCGTGGACGTCGGCGCCCATCTGCTGAATCTCGCCTTCCGCGAACTCCCCGACGGCGACCCGGAGATCCTGGCGGACGCGGTGGTGATGATGGAGCGCTTCCTGTTCGCCGACGTGCCGGTGGGCCCCGGCAGCTCTCCGGGCGACGGCGGCCGGCCGTAGCCGCGTACGGGGCCGGGGCAGCGCCGCCCCCGGCCCCGTACGCGCAGGTCCGTACCGCTACAGCTCGCCCTGGCCGGCCGCGTCCGCCGCCGTGGTCGCCGCGAGCACCGTCGCCCCGGCGGTCCGTTCGTCGGCGGTCCCCTCCGGCGTTTCGGTGATGGCGATCGCCGTCTCCTGCTCCGGGACCACGAACACCGGGTCGCCGTGGGCGAGGCCGATCTTCTCCCGGTACATCCGCGAGCGCAGCAGGGTGTCGCCGACGCGGACGTGGTAGTCCCAGCAGTCGCCGTGGTAGATGCTGAACTCGACCGTGCCCTTCCAGCCGCGCCCCGAGGGGTCCTTGCGGGAGAGCACCAGGCTCTCGGGCCGGATGAAGACATTGACCCGGCTGCCGACCGCGGGTGTGCCCGACGCCAGGCAGCGCAGCCGCCCGTGCGCGAGGTCGATCTCGGCCATGTCCCGGTCCGCCGAGGTCACCGTGCCCGGCAGGCTGTTGGAGATGCCCATGAAGCGCGCGGTGAACTCCTCACGCGGCCAGGCGTAGATGTCCTGGGCCAGCCCGCGTTCCACGATCCTGCCGTGGTCCATGACGATCACCTCGTCGGAAACCGCGAGCGCCTCGTCCTGGTCGTGGGTGACGAAGACCGTGGTGATGCCGAGCCGCTGCTGCACCGCGCGGATCTCGTCGCGCACCCGGTCGCGCAGCCCGGCGTCGAGATTGCTCAACGGCTCGTCGAGCAGCAGCACTTCGGGCTCCCGGGTGAGGGCGCGGGCCAGCGAGATGCGCTGCTGCTGGCCGCCGGAGAGCGCGGGCGCGGGGCGGTCGGCGTATTCGGCCAGGCCCACCATCTCCAGCGCTTCCATGGCGCGGCGCCGCGCCTCCGGCTTGGGCAGCTTCTTCTGGCCGGAACGCAGCGGGAACATGACGTTCTGCACCGCGGTCATGTGCGGCCAGACCGCGTAGGACTGGAAGACCACACCGATCGGGCGGTGGTGCACACCGACGTAGACGCCTTCGGAGGGCGCGCACATCAGTGTGCCGCCGATGCTGATCCGGCCGTCGTCGGGCTTCTCGAGGCCGGCGATCAGCCGCAGCGTGGTGGTCTTGCCGCAGCCGCTGGGGCCGAGCAGCGTCACCAGCTTTCCCTCGGGCACGTCCAGGTCGATGCCGTCGACGGCGTTGCGCAGCACGGTGCGGCCCGGATAGCGCTTGGTCAGTCCGCGTACCTCGATCACGAGACTCTCCTTCGAGTGCTCACTGGCGGTTCAGGCCGGTCTTCCTGGTGAGAAGGCTGACAACGGCGACGATCAGGGCGAGGAAGGCGACGATGAGCACTCCGAGGGCGGCCACGATCGGGTAGCTGCCGTTCGACCACTGCTGGTAGATCGTCACCGACACCACTTGGGTGCCCTGGGTGTAGAGGAAGATGGCGGCGGAGATCTCGCGGAAGGCGACGATGACCGTGTAGAGGAAGGCGGCGGTCAGCGACGGCGCGAGCAGCGGGACGTAGATCGTGCGGAAGGTCCGCAGCCAGGACGCGCCGCTGGTGGCCGCCGCCTCTTCCAGTTCGTCCTTGATCTGGGCCATGCCCGGCACGATGTAGCGCAGGCCGTACGGCAGGCCGATGGTCACGAAGGCGATGACGAGGATGGTCAGCGTGCCGTACAGGTGCAGCGGGATCGGCGCGGTCAGGTACCAGTAGAGGATGCCGACGCCCATCACGACGCTGGGCACGGCCAGCGGTACGGTCGCCAGGCCGTCGAGCAGGCCGCGCCCCGGGACCTTGGTCTTGACGGTGATGTAGGCGACGATCGCGCTGATCACGGTGACGACGGCGCCGGCGATGACAGCGGTGATCAGGCTGTTGCGGACCGAGTCGATCAGGCCGGGGGTGTGCCAGATCTCCCGGTAGTTGGCGAGCGTCAGACGGTGCAGCGCGGAGATCGACGGCGGCTCGTAGCCGGGCAGCAGCGAGGACCAGACCAGCATCAGCAGCGGCAGCGCCACGGCCACCAGGAAGAAGACGACGAAGGCGGCGAGGCCCAGCCAGCGCCAGCGGCCGAGGTCGGTGGAGGTGGGCCGGAAGCCCTTGCCGGTGATGGTCTGCGCGGCGGCGCCGGAGCCGCTCAGGCGCCGGGACAGCCACAGGCCGCCGCTGGCGACGGCCAGGATGAAGACGCCGATCACGCCGACCGTGCCGTAGTCGGTGGGGAACGCCTGGAGCGCGTTGTAGATCTTGCTGACGAACACGAAGGTCCGGCCGGGCACACCGATGAGCTGCGGCACCTCGAAGGTGGAGATGGTCTGCACGAACATCAGCAGCACCGCCGACATGATCGCGGGCCGGATCAGCCGCGCGGTGATGGTGCGGAACACCCGCCACGGCGGCGCGCCGCTGGCCAGCGCCGCCTCCTCCAGCGAGGAGTCCATGGAGGTGAAGGCCGCCGTGCCCATCAGGAAGGCCACCGGGGTGACGTGCATCGACTGCACCAGCACCATGCCGGCCAGCGAGTAGATGTTGAACGCGGGCAGGTGCATGTCGCGCAGCAGCACATTGAGCGCGCCGGTGTGCGGCGCGAACAGCAGCGCCCAGGCGACGGTGTTGAGGATGCCCGGGATGATCAGCGGGATCAGCGCGGCGACGCGTGCGAAGAACTTGGCCGGGGTGTTGGTGCGGGTCACCAGATACGCCAGGCCGAAGCCGATGACGGTGCTGATCACGGCGGTGGCGGCGGCGTATCCGAAGGAGTTGCCGACCAGCGTCCAGAAGTCCGCCTCGCCCAGGGTCTCGGTGTAGTGGTGCAGCGTCCAGCCGGTCGGCGCGGTGCTGAGGAAGGAGGTCTGCAGGCTGGCCACCGCCATGGTGCCGGCCGGTACGAGCGCCAGGTAGGCGACCACCACGGCGACGACGGCCAGCAGCAGATTCCGCGGGTCGCGGAACCAGCCGACCAGCCTGCCGATCCGGGCGGGGCGGTGGACGGGGAGCAGGGTCGGGGGCGGTGGCGCCGGGCGGGACCGGCTGAGCAGGCTCATGGGCGAGGCCGTCCTGGGGTCGGGGTGGGTGCGCCGGATGGCGGGCGGTGCGTGTCCCCCGGCGCCGGGTCTGCCGTGTGGCGCCGCAGGGACCGGCCCTGTCAGACGGCGTGCAGGGCCTTCTGGTACTCCGTCAGATAGCGGTCGTAGGTGTCGGCGCTGATCACCGGCAGCGACCAGGCGGGCTTCCACCGGGTCGGGTCGTACACGCTCGCGTCGTTCTTGGCGGTGGGGTCGAGCGAGGTGTGGTTGGTGATGCCGACGACGTTGGCCTGGCCCTCGTTGGACATCAGCCAGTCCATGAAGAGCTTGGCGGCGGCCGGGTGTGGCGCCTTGCGGGCGATCTCGGCGAGGGCGGCCGCGGCGGGCTGCGGGTCGGTGTTGCTGAAGGCCATCCGGGTGGGCGTCTTCTTGGCGAGCGAGGCGGCCTTGTAGGCGTAGGCGTTCACCGAGGCCAGCGGTTCGCCGGCCTGCACCTCGGTCAGCGACTGGGTGTGGCTCTCCACCAGCCGGGGCGAGTTGTCGCCGAGTTTCCTGACCAGTTCCAGTGCCTTGTCGTGGCCGAGTCCGGTGATCAGGCTCTCGTACCAGTTGATGGCCGACGGGTCGATCGAGAACCGGCCCTTCCACTCCGGCTCGGTCAGGTCCTCGATGCTGGTGGGCGGCTGGAGGTGCTGGGCCTTGACGCCTGCCGGGTTGTACGCGATCGCGCTGGTGAGGATGTAGACGGCGTTGCCGTAGCCCCTGGGGAGATTGCGCAGCTGCTCCGGGAGCGGCGGGACCTGCGGGGGTTCGTACGGGGTGAGGGTGCCGACCTGGATGAGCTGGTAGACCGGCTCGCAGTCGGCCGAGATGACGTCCGCGTTGTACTTACGGCCGCGCTGCTCGGTGACCAGCCGGGAGGGAAGTTTGTCCGCGCTGAGCCGCAGTGCCTCGACCTTCACTCCGGGGTACGCCTTCTGGAAGGCGGAGATCATGTCGTTCACGTCGGAGTCGGCGAAGGTGGTGTACCACACGACCTTGCCCTCCTGGCGGGCCTGCGGCAGCAGCTCCTGCGGCTGCTGGGCCGGTTCCACCTTCGTGGTGACACCCGCGGCTGCGCCCGCGCAGGAGGTCAGGGTGCCGGCCAGCAGCAGAGCGGCCGCTATGCCGACGGGGGCGCGCATGGCTCTGCCCGCTCTTTGTCGTCCGTGCACATATTGCATGCGGTCATCCTCCAATTGAGGTCCGCGGAAAGAGCCGGCCTGTGGCCGAATTTCATCGGAGGTCTCCCTCGAAACCAGTGACAGTCTGGACTGTCGGTATGACCATTGCAATAGTTCACACGGATTTTCTCCCGTCATGCGCCGCCCGTCACCCATCCGGGCCAGGAGATCGCCGCAGCTCAGGGCAGGTGCCGATGACACCGGGCGGACACCCGAAGATCGCGGACCGGGCGGCGGCGTCGGATGCCGACACGGACGAGGATGACGTGACCGATGTCGTCGCGAGAGTCCGTGACAGCGGCGCACGGCGCACGGCACGGAATGCCGGCGCCGGGCGCGGGCAGCGGTTGGGTGAGGCGGCGCCGGGCGGTGCGTGCTGCGCCGGTGACAACGGCCCCGGCACGCACGGGAAATGGCCGATCCGCGGTCGCACCGTCCACGCCGCGCACCTCGGGGGCATCGGTGTCGATAGGGTCCGGAGGTCGACCCCTGGAGGGCAGCGCGGAGACCGGGTCCACGACCAGGGCCTATTGGTCATACCCTAATCAGCTACTATGGGGGCGTCAACGTCTACGGAAGGAATCCCTATGGCCGCTCGCCGTCCGACCGCGAGGACCGAGGACGGTCAGTCCGGCGGTCTGCTCAGCCCTGTGAACGACCGGCGGATCTCCGCCCTGATCGTCGACCAGGTGCGCTCGCTCATCCACGAGGGCAAGCTGACGCCGGGCGACCGCCTTCCGCCGGAGCGCGAGATGTGCGAGCGGTTCGGCGTCAGCCGGGTGACCGTCCGCGAGGCGCTGCGGGTGCTGGAGGCCGGCGGCCTGGTGGAGATCCGGGTGGGCGCGCACGGCGGCGCCTTCGTGACCACCCCGACCAGTGACCGGGTGGGCGCGAGCATCACCGATCTGCTCACCCTGTCGTCGGTGTCGGCCGCCGATGTCACCCAGGTCCGGCTGGTCCTGGAGGTCGGCATCATCCCGCTGCTGTGCGCGCACGCCGACGAGGAGGACTTCGCCGCCCTCCAGGCGATCTGCGACCGGCAGGAGGAGGCGGTGGCGGCCGGCAGCTACGACGTGGCCCTGTCGGCCGAATTCCACACGCGGCTGGCGGCGAGCACCCACAACACCGCGTTCGAGATGCTGATCCACTCCTTCCACGGGCCGCTGCTGATGTCGCTGACCACCGCGCAGCAGACCGCGCCGGAGATGGGCAAGCGGGGTCTGGAGGAGCACCGGGCGATCGTGGCCGCCATCCAGGCGGGCGACGCGGCCACCGGTGAGCGGATCATGCGCGAGCACCTGAGCAGGACCGCCGACCGGCTCTGCATGGACGAGCCGAAGACGGCGGCGCGGCGCGCGAAGAAGTAGGCGGGTACGGGAGCGGGCGGCACCGAGCCCCCTGCGGCGCGGGGATCCGCGCGCCGCAGGGGGCTCGGCCGTACTGGGGGCGGTCCTGCCGCGGGTGCTCAGCCCTGCGGCAGTCGGCCCATGAACAGGCAGGTGTAGAACGCCTTCCAGGCGATGTCCAGCTCGTCGGCCCCGGCAGCCCGGAGTCCGTCGAGGTGATCGTCCACGCTGGGCAGCGGGTAGTTGTGGTGATGGCTGGGCGCGGACGGCCGGTACGCCCCGAATTGCTTGCGCACCGAGCGGTAGCGTGTGTCCCAGACCTCGGCGGGACCGATGTGGTCGAGGTTGACCAGCCAGCCGCCGGGGGCGGTCAGTCCGGCCGCCTCCCGGTAGAAGCCGTGCAGCTCCGTACGGTCGAGGTGGTGGCTGGCCCGGGAGGTGACGATCACGTCCGCTCCCCCGGGCACCCCGGCGGCGCGCAGTTCGGTCATGTCGCCCACGGTGAAGGAGACCCGGGGGCCGAAGCGGGCCAGGTCGATCCTGGCCCGGTCCAGCATGGTCGGCGAGGCGTCCAGCCACACCCCGCGCGCGGCGGGGAAGGCGTCGAGCATGACGCCGAGGAATTTGCCCGCGCCGCCCGCCACATCGACGATCAGCTGCGGCCGCGGTGTGGTCTCGGCGACGATCCGGGCCGCCATCAGCCGCGGCAGCGCCAGCAGGTCGCG
Source organism: Actinacidiphila alni (assembly GCF_900112845.1). Classification (GTDB taxonomy): domain Bacteria; phylum Actinomycetota; class Actinomycetes; order Streptomycetales; family Streptomycetaceae; genus Actinacidiphila; species Actinacidiphila alni. The sequence goes on along the minus strand of NZ_FONG01000013.1, from coordinate 116,183 downwards.
CTCTCCTTGCGGGTCCGCGTCCAGCCACGCCGTCACGAAGTCGGCGTCGGACCATACGGCTGCCGCGGCGCGGCTCATTTCCGGCATGTCGGCTCCACTTCCTGGACGTCGGGTCAGGACCGGTCGGCGGCCGGGGCGCCGTGCGCCTCGTCGTACTCGGGCGCGTTCTCCAGGTAGGCCACGTTGTCGTAGCCGAGCTGCTTGAACAGCCGGTTCTGGCCGGAGATCAGCACCAGCGGCTCGCCGTCGGCGGAGAAATGCTGGGCGATGGTGTTGTGCGGCACGTACAGGGTGTCGCCGGGCTTGATCTCGTGCCGGGTGGGTTCCTTGGCGATCCGCGCGTAGTACTTCTCCGCGATCTCGGCCTCGACCTCCCAGTGCAGGCTGTAGCCGTGCCCCGAGCGGACGTAGAGGATCTCGTCGGCCATGTGCCAGCGCTTGCCGGAGCGGCTGCCGGCCGGGATGTCCAGTACGAAGGCGTCGACGCTGAAGGTGCGCACGTCGTCGCCGGGCGCGGACAGCGTACGGACCCGGCCGAGCGGGGTCAGCTCCCAGGTGGTGTCCGCGGACCTGACGACCTTGCGGAGCTTCTCCACATCCGGGGTCCACACCCGCGACCAGTCCTCGCGCGGTCCGAAACGGTCCTCGTCCTCCACGGGTCCGCTGCGACCCTGCTGGATCAGGCCGAGGTACATCCACTCGGACTTGGCCTTGAAGATCAGGCAGCGGGCGGTCTCGTCGTAGGGGTTGAAGTGCCGGTGCACCGAGTCGGTGTGGACCAGGACGAGGTCGTCGGTGGCCCAGTCGTACCGCTGGTCGTCGTGGATCTCGTAGCCCGCGCCGTCGAGGATGTAGAAGGCCGCCTCGTTCTGGTGCCCGTGGCCGTGGTTGGACGAGTGCGGGGGAAGCTCGACGAAGTGCACCTGAAGGCTCTGGGTCAGGAACGGCTCGTCACCGGGGCCGACCCGCCACCAGGTGCGGGATTCGGCCGAGTCGCCGGAGTGGCCGACCTTCGCGTCGTCCACCACGACCGAGTCGTCCCTGACCCGGGGGGCGTCGAGCTGCTGGCGCCGGAACTCCTTGAGCCCGTACGTCTCCGACGTGATCCCCCGGAGAAAGACCCGGCCCTTCTTGTCACTCATACGGCTCTCCTCTAGACCTCGGGTCATTGGCCTAACCTTTATATCAACGTACCTCTAGAGCGTCAACGACTCGAACGGACGATGGTTTAATGGTATGACATTAACCGTCGACACATGGAGAGGGGTTCCGATGCCGGGCACGGACCAGCGACACTGCGGGACACTGATCGTCGGAGCCAGCCAGGCCGGTCTCCAACTGGCCGCCTCGCTCCGGCAGTCGGGCGCCACCGGACCGATCACGCTGGTCGGCGAGGAGGTCCACCCGCCCTACCAGCGCCCGCCGCTGTCCAAGGAATTCCTCGCGGGCCGGGCCGACTTCGGCGCCCTGGCGCTGCGGGCGCCCGCCTTCTACGCCGAGAACGCGATCGATCTGGTCAGCGGTGAGCGGGTCGCCGATGTGGCCCTGTCCCCCGCCGGCCCGCCCGGCTCCGGGCGGGCCGTCACCGCGAGCGGACGCGAGCTGGTCTTCGACCGGCTGGCGCTGACCGTCGGCGCGGCCCCGCGCCGGCTCCCGCTGCCCGGCGCGGAGCTGGACGGCGTCTGCTATCTGCGCGACCACGACGACGCCGCGGACCTGCGGGTCCGGCTGACGACCGCGGGCCGGGTCGTGGTGGTGGGCGGCGGCTTCATCGGGCTCGAGGCCGCCGCCGCGGCGCGGGCGCTCGGCCGGTCGGTGACGGTCGTCGAGGCCGCGGACCGGCTGATGGCCCGCGCGGTGGCGCCGCTGGTCTCGGAGTTCTACCGGCGGGCGCATCTGCGCCGGGGCACCGACATCCTGCTCGGCGCCACGGTCGCGGCCGTCGAGGGCGACGGCCGCCGGGTCATCGGAGTCCGCCTCGCGGACGGTACGCGGCTGCCCGCCGATCTGGTGCTGATCGGCGCCGGGGTGGTGCCGCGCACCGAACTGGCCGAGCGGCTCGGGCTCGACTGCGACGGCGGCATCGTCGTGGACGCCCGGTGCAGGACCAGCGATCCGGCGGTGGTCGCCGCCGGGGACTGCACGGTGCGCCCGCACCCGATGACCGGCGAGGGCAGGGTGCGCCTGGAGTCGGTGCAGAACGCGGTCGCGCAGGCGCAGGTGGCCGCCGCCACGCTGCTGGGCAGGACTGCGGACGTCCCGTCCGTGCCGTGGTTCTGGTCCTTCCAGGGCGACCTCAAGCTCCAGATGGCGGGGCTCTCGGCCGGCTACGACGGCCAGGTGGTGCGCGGGGAGCCGGACGGCGAGCAGTTCTCCGTCCTGTACTACCGGTACGGGCGGCTGCTGGCGGTGGACGCGGTGAACCGGCCCGCCGACTACATGGCCGTCCGCAAGGCGCTGGGTCGGGGCGCGACCATCGACCCGGACCGCGCGGCCGATCCCGGTGTCCCGCTCAAGACCCTCATCGCCGCCGAGCCGGACACGGCGCCCGCGCTCTGAGGGGGCCGGGCGGCCCCGGGCACGACAGGAGGCCGCCCCCGCACCGCTGTCAGGCGGGGTGCGGGGACGGCCTCGTCGGGTGCCCGGGTGCGGGCCTTCAAGAGTGCGAGCCGCGGGGCCCGCGGTTCAAGAGCGCAGACGTCAAAGGTTCGCCGGCGACTGCCGCGGGTCCTGGCCGAAGACCAGCGACTTGATGGTGACCGGCACCGTCCGTGACGGGTGTCTGATCCGGCCGATGTCGATGTAGTCGAAGTCCTGGAGCGCGATCCCGTCGATGACCAACAGGTCGCCGCCGACGTCGAGTTCGTCGCGCAGCAGACGGCCGAGCGTCATCGCCACGTCCCCGTCGAGGACGAGGTAGACGGGCAGTCCGGCCGCGATCCGGTCGGCCAGGCCGTCCCTCACGCCGCGCGCGAAGGCGATCAGCCGCTCGTGGCTCGGCGGCCCGGCCCACGTCAGGGCGAGCGCCACATCGGCCCCGGTCTGCGGGAGGTCCAGCGTGACGAGGCGGTGCCGTACGGCGTTTGCGACCGCCTCGGCGTCGATCCGCTCGCCCAGCGGGTAGACCGGCCGCGCCACCTGGAGATTGCGGCGCGGCAGCAGCGCGTCCGGGTCGGTGACGCAGCCGGTGTTGCCGCTGAGCTGCACGCTGTACTCGGAGGCGCCGAGCGCGGTGGCCCGGATGCACTCGCCCGCGGGCAGCAGCGGATACGGCAGCGCTCCCGACGCGGCCCGGTCGCGCAGTGCGTGGCCGAGCGGCAGGCCGAGGTCGCCGAAGCGGCGCTCCTCGCGGCCGTAGACGTATTCGGCGACGCCGCCGGAGAACATCACCCCGTCGATCCGGCCGAGCGCGGGCAGCGGTTCTGTGAGGTAGAGCCGCCGCACCTCGGCGGGCGGCTCGGACCCGGTGGCCGCGGCCGTGACGGCGGCGGCCAGGTCGTCGGCCATGGCCCGCGCCACCCGCCCGGTCTCGTCGCCCCCCGCGGCGGCGCCGAGCGCCCAGTCGAGGCCGGCGCGGGCGGCGTGCTCGCGGCCCGCGGGTTCGAGGCGGACGATCCGGCCCGCCTCGTCGGTCACCTGGAGCCGGCCGCCGACGTGCAGGGCGGCGGTCGCGGTGACCCGGCCGTCCTCCAGCATGGCGAGCTTGGTGGTGCCGCCGCCGATGTCGACATTGAGGATGCGCAGGCCCTTGTCGTACGACGCCTTCGCCGCGCCCGAGCCGTACGCGGCGAGCATCGCCTCCATGTGGTGCCCCGCGGTGGCGGTGACGAGTTCGCCGCCGCGTTCGGCGAGAACGCGGGCGATGGGTTCGGCGTTGCGGCGGCGCAGCGCCTCGCCGGTCAGGATCACCACGCCGGTGTCGACGGCCGCCGGATCGACTCCGGCGGCGGCGTAGGCACGGTCGATGATCGTGCCCAGCGCCTGCGCGTCGATCCGCTCGGCGTCGGCGTACGGGGTGAGCGCGACCGGCGAGCGGTACAGCGTCTCGCGCCGGACGACGATGTACCGGCTGGTCAGCTCCTCGCCGATGCGCCGAAGATGCAGCCGCGAGAAGATCACCTGGGTGCCGGACGAGCCGATGTCCATGCCGACGCTGTGCAGCACGACGTTGTCCTGCTGCCAGATCGGGTTCTCCTCGATCGGGGCGAGCGCGTCGTCGTCGTGTGCGTGGTCGTGGTCCGGTACGTGCGCGGAGTGCACGACCCGCGCCCGGCCGTCACCGGCCCGGTGCGTGTGGGCGTGGGCATGAGCGCTCATGCGGGCTTGGGCGCCAGTGTCGGGATCTCCGCCTCGTACACCTCGTCCATCCGGGGTTCCACGCCGTGCTCGGCCAGCGCCTTGCGGAACATCTCGCGCACGACCGGCGACTCGTCGGCGTAGTCGATCTGGTCGCCGCCGATCCGGCGGCTGATCCATGCCTTCGGCACGCCCTGGGCGTTGCGCAGCGAGACCGCCTCGTGCTTGAAGGCGAGGTAGCGGCCGGGCTCGGCGCCGGTGTTGAAGTGCTGGTGGAACCACATGTTGGGCGGCACGATCAGCGTGCCGGGCCCCCATTCGTAGCGCCGGGGCTCCTCGCCGTCGGGCCACATCAGGCTGTATCCAGTGCCGCTGAGGATGATCACATGGGCGCCGGGCCCGTGCCGGTGGCCCTTCTTGTACGTGGCGGTCGGGAACTGCGAGATGTGGCTGTTCATCGAGCCCTTGGCCATGGCGAAGCGGATGTGGCCGCCGCCCGCGCCCCGCTCCTTCGCCTCGATCAGCGGCAGATTGGCCGCGTCGGCGACGAAGTTGGTGTCGAGCAGCAGCCCCTTCTGCTCGCCCTTGGGCGAGAAGTAGTCGGGTTCGCCGTTGAAGCGGCCAGGGAAGTCCTTGGCGGTGCCGAAGACGAAGTCGACGTCGTCGTAGAGATTGATCACCGGCGGCATGTTGGTGGAGGACACGAAGCGCGCGGCGGTCCGGCCGGAGCCGTTGAAGTGCTGGTGGTGGGCGTTGAGCGGGATGGCGAACAGCGATCCGGCCTGCCACTCGAAGGTGACCTCGGCGCCCGCGTCGTTCCACACCTTGGTGGAGCCCTGGCCCTCCAGGACCAGGATCATCTCCTCGAAGAGCTGCCGCTGCGGGGCGAGCTTGCCGCCGGCCGGGATCTCGCAGACGTAGCAGTCGTTGGAGGTGCGGGTCGCCTCGTGGTTGATGAACACCCCGCGCCCGCCGCGCCGCTCCCACGGTTTCAGCTCCACCGTCCGCAGATCCGGTACGTAGTGGGCGGCGATGATGTCCAGCCCCTCGGCGGCCACCCAGCGGGTGTAGGGGGACTCCTTCTCGGTGGCGAACTTCGCCGCCAAGGACTCGTTGACGATCGCGTCGCTGGCCATCCGGGGTCCTCCTCGATCAGACGCACTTTATTGGTAGGACCCTAAGGCCAATAATTTCCGCGTGTCAACGCGCTGTCGGCGCGCCGCACCCGGTCATCACCCACCCCAACCCGTCGACCGTTCATCCGTCAACGAGGCGCTTGTGCGCTCGCGGGACGCTCTGGTCTAATGGACATACCAACGGACGTCACGAGAGGGCGTGAGCTGTCTTGGCCAAGGTGATCTACATCGGCAGCACCGGCCATGAGTACGCCGTCGAGGCGACGGTCGGTGAGTCGGTCATGGCGACCGCGGTCAAGAACGGGATTCCCGGGATCGTCGCGGAGTGCGGCGGCAACTGCTCCTGCGCGACCTGTCACGTATGGGTCGGCGAGGAGTTCGCCCCGGCCGTGGGCCCGCCGGGCGACATGGAGGAGGACCTGCTGGACATGGCGGTCTCGGAGCGGCGCGGCACCAGCCGGCTCGCCTGCCAGATCCGTGTCACGGAAGCGCTCGACGGGCTGACCGTCGAGATCCCGCCGGAGCAGCCCTGACCCCGTTCCGCGCGCTGCCCAGACCGCCCGCCGCCGCCGGACGCGGTGACCAGGTCATCATGTGAAAGGGAAACGGCTGTGCTGAGAAAAGACATCAACGAGCTGCTGACGCAGACCGGCCCCGGTACCCCGATGGGGAATCTCTTCCGGCAGTACTGGCTTCCCGCGCTGCTCGCCGAGGAACTCGCCGAGGACGGCGCGGCGCCGGTCCGGGTCAAGCTGCTCTCCGAGCGTCTGCTCGCCTTCCGCGACAGCGAGGGCCGCTACGGCCTGATCGACGAATTCTGCGCGCACCGGGGTGCCTCGCTGTGGTTCGGCCGCAATGAGGAGGCGGGGCTGCGCTGCCCGTACCACGGCTGGAAGTACGACGTCACCGGCCAGTGCATCGAGGTGCCGTCGGAGTCCGACAACAGCAGCTTCTGCCAGAACGTGAAGCTGACCTCGTACCCGCTGGTGAAGATCGGCGACCTGCTGTGGACGTACATGGGCGACCCGGCGACCACGCCGCCGCTGCCCGAGTACGAGTTCGCGCTGGTGCCGGCCGAGCAGACGTACACCTCCAAGCGCTGGCAGCAGTGCAACTGGCTGCAGGCGTTCGAAGGCGGCATCGACTCCAGCCATGTGACGTTCCTGCACTCCGGCGGCCTCAAGTCCGATCCGCTGTTCAAGGGCTCCAAGGGCAACGAGTACAACATGAAGGACACCAAGCCCTTCTTCGAGGTCGCCGACAGCGAGGGCGGCCTGTTCGTCGGCGCCCGCCGCAACGCCGAGCCGGGCACCTACTACTGGCGGATCACCCCGTGGGTGATGCCCAACTTCACGATGGTGCCGCCGCGCGGCGACCACCCGGTGCACGGCCACTTCTGGGTGCCGATCGACGACGAGAACTGCTGGACGTACTCCTTCGACTACCACCCCGTGCGGGCGCTGACCGACACCGAGCGGCAGGCGATGATCGACGGCCACGGGGTGCACAGCAAGAACATCCCGGGCACCTACCGCCCCGCGGCCAATATGGACAACGACTATCTGATGGACCGCGAGGCACAGCGCCGGGGCGACACCTACTCCGGTGTCGCGGGCATCGCGATGCAGGACGCGTCGCTCCAGGAGAGCATGGGCCCGATCGTGGACCGTTCCAAGGAGCGGCTGGTCCCGGCGGACAGCGGGATCATCAAGGCCCGGCAGAAGCTGCGCAAGGCGGCCATCGCGCTGCGGGACGAAGGAGTGACGCCGCCCGGGGTCGACCCGGCGCACCACAAGGTGCGATCGGCCGCGGTGGTGCTGCCGGTGGCCGAGTCGTTCCTCGACTCGTGCCGCGACGCGGTCACCGTCACGCCCGGCGTCGCCCAGACCACGGTCTGACGGGCGCGGCGGCATGACGGTACCGGTCACATGGCCGAGCGAGTCGGCACGGGCGGCCTCCCGCGAGGAGTCGCGGTTCAGGATCACCCGGCCGCTCGCGCCCGCGCGCAACGCGCGGGTGATCGCCCTGGACCCGGCGGCCGAGGCGGTCGCCCGCCGGGTGGCGCGCGGGCCGTGGGCCAAGGCGCGCTTCTACACCGTCGCGGGCGCGGCGGGCGACGCCGCCGCCCCGCTGCTCGAACTGCACGGCAGACCCGCCGCCCTCGCCGACATCCTGACCGGCACCGATGTGGTGGTGATCCTGGCGTCCGAGGACACGGGACGCGCTCAGGCCGCGGCCATCGGCCGGGAGTGCGGCGCCCGGGCCATCACCACGGCCGGTGTCGTCCTCGGCGACGGCTTCGAGGCCGACGGCGCGATGGCGGCGCTGCGGCCGTACGCCCGGGTGCTGCTGCTGTCGGCCGACGAGAGCGATGTGTTCGAACTGCTCACCGCACTGCGGGTCTGAACCCCTCGGATCCGCGCGGCCGACACGACCGTAGGGCGGCGACGGTCCTCAACTCCAGGAGAACGAAGGCGAGATGTCCGAGAAGATCACCCCGCGCACCCTGCAGCGGATGAAGGACGAGGGCCGCAAGATCGTCGGCGTCGTGGCCTGGGACTACCAGATCGCGCGCGTCGCGGACCGGGCCGGGGTGGACATCGTCTCGGTCGGCGACACCGTGGGCGTCAATCTGTGGGGGCACGCCAATCCGTTCGAGGTGACCATGGAGCAGATGCTCGTGGTGACCCAGGCGGTGCGGCGCGGGGTGAGCCGGGCGCTGGTCAGCGCCGACTTCCCCTTCGGGCCGCTCCAGGAGGGCACCGACAGCGCGGTGCGCGCGGCGATCCGGCTGGTCAAGGAGGCCGGCGTCGACATGGTCAAGCTCGACGCCGCCGCCGACTACCCGGACGCGGTCGCCGCGATCACCCGGGCGGGCATCCCGGTCTTCGCCCAGTTCGGCATCACCCCGCAGACCGCGCTGCGCTACGGCGTGGAGTACCGCTCGATCCCCTCGGCCGCCGACCAGGTACCGGTGGCGATGAAGGACGCGCTGATCGCGGAGGCGCGGCTGCTCGTGGACGCGGGCGCGGTGCTGCTCAATTTCACCAACTCCGGTCCCGTCGTGGGCGCCGCGGTCGCCGAGGCCGTCCAGGTCCCGGTCGTCGGCGGCTTCGGCGGCGGTCCCTGGCTCGACGGCCGGATGCGGATGGCGCACGCGGCCATCGGTTACGCCGCCACCGCGATCGACGACCCGCCGGACACCTACGCCAACGTCGCGCGGATCACGCTCGCCGCGCTCACCGCCTACGCCGGGGACGTACGGGCCGCCCGCCAGGTCGCCGGCGGCATTCCCGTACCGCCGCCCGCAAGCTGACGGTACGTCAACTGCCGTAGTGCGTCCGGTCGTCCGGCCGACGACAGGAGAGAGGAGCCACGCACCATGCCCACTGCCGTCATCGACGGGATCTCCACCCGTTACGAGGTGGCCGGATCGGGGCCGCCGCTGCTGATGTTCTCGCCCGGCGGTTTCGACTCCAGTCTGGAGAGCTGGCGCACGGTCGGCGTCTACCGGCGGCTCGGGCTGCTGGACCGGCTCACCGAGAAGTACACCTGCGTCACCTTCGACCGGCGCGAGTCGGGCCGCTCGGGCGGACGGCTGGAACGGATCTCCTGGGCGGACTACGTGGCGCAGGGCGTGGGCCTGCTGGACCGGCTCGGCATCGAGCGGGCCCATCTCATGGGCGGCTGCGTCGGCTGTTCGACGGTCGCGGCGCTGGCCGTGGCGCACCCGGAGCGGGTGCTGAGCATGGTGCTCTACTCCCCCGCGGGCGGCGTCAAGTACCGACTCAAGCAGCACGCCCGCTTCACCCGGCACCTCGCCTACGCACAGGAGCACGGCCTGGACGGGGTCGTGGCACTGGCCCGCGGTACAGAGGCGGGCTTCACCACGGACCCGCGGGTCGGCCCCTGGGCCGGGGTGATCCGGCGGCACGACGGCTTCGCGAGCCGCTACGCGCACTACGACCCGGACCGCTACCAGGCGGCGGTGGCCGGCACGGCGCGACTGCTCTTCGACCGGGACACGGTGCCGGGACCGGAGCCGGAGGATCTGCTGCGGCTCGATACTCCGGCGCTCATCGTGCCCGGCCAGGACACCTCGCACGCGCCGTCGGCGGCCCGCTATCTCCAGGAGTGCCTGCCCGCGGCCGAATACTGGGACATGCCGGTGGCGGAGCAGACGGCGGAGAACGCGCCGGGGCGGGTGCTGGAATTCCTCGCCGCGACGTAGGTCCGCGGTGGAGCGACGAAGGTCGGTCGTACGGCCCCCGTACGCGGGTCGGCCCATACGCATCCGGGGCCGTACCCGGCGCCTTCCTCGAGCGCCGGGCACGGCCCCGGTCAGTCCAGTGCGGCCTCGCCGCGCTCCAGGCGGGCGATCTGGTCGAGCCGCCGCTGGTGGACGCCGCCCTTGAAGGCCGTCTCCAGCCAGGTCGCCGCGATCAGTTCCGCCGCCTCGGGCGTGAGTACCTTGGCGGCCAGCACCAGCACATTCGCGTCGTTGTTGCCGCGCGAGATGCCGGCGCTCCACACGTCGTGGCACAGCCCGGCCCGGATGCCGCGGATCTTGTTGCAGGCGACGGTCTCGCCGAGGCCGCTGCCGCCGAGCACAATGCCCCGGTCCGCGGCGCCGTGCACGACCTGGAGGCAGACGTCGGCGCACAGCGGCGGATAGTCGGTCACCGCGCCGTCCGCGTATCCGCCGCGGTCGTCCACGGTGTGCCCGAGGCCGGTCAGCCACGCGGTCAGCCGGACCTTGAGCGTGACGCCGTTGTGGTCGGCGGCGATGGCGATGCGCATGGCGACGGCTCCTCGATTCCGCTTCCGCCAAAGGCTTTTGACGTACCGTCAGCCCCGCGTACCTTCGGCGAAGAGTTCTTCCAGGGGCAGCGGTCGCTCAAGGATGCGCTGGTCCACCGCGTGCCGCATGAGCGCTTCCAGCACCTGCCGGTTGGCCTCGACCCCGTACGGCAGCGGGTCGGCGCCGCCGGTCATCTCCATGACACGGGAGTAGAGGCGGTCGGCCTTGGTCGGTTCCTCGATCGCGCCGGCCCGCAGCCGCTGCACATACAGGTCCTTGGCGCAGGTGAAGGCGCCCAGGACGTCGGCGCCGAGGCCGGGGTGCCGCTCCAGGAGTTCGTCCTTGATCACTACGAGGTGATTGATCGGGTAGGTGCCGTCCCTGAGCAGCGCCGCGACGGCGGCCCGCTCGGGATCGGGGACGAGCGGGACCAGTTCCGGCGCGGTGGCGTCCACACCGATGACGGCGGCGAGTTCGCCGCTGACGGCCAGCTCCTCCAGGGTGCGGCCGGGCGCCATCGGTTCGACGTTGGCGGGCGGCCGGTAGGCGGCGACGTGCTCGTCGCCGGAGAGCACCCAGGTCACCTTGGCGAGGTCGACGCCGTATTCGGCGCCGAGGACGGCGCGCGCCCAGACGCCGGTGGTGACGGTGTAGCCGCGGTTGACGCCGACGCGGCGGCCGGTCAGGTCCGCGGGCCCGGTCAGGCCGGAGACGGCCGGATTGTGCAGGACCGCGCCGTGGTGGAAGCCGCGCACGAGGAAGGCGGGCACCGCGGTGAAGCGGGCGCCATGCGCCTTCGCGACCAGATACGTGGTCAACGCCATTTCGCTGACGTCGAATTCGAGGCCGCGCACCATCCGCCGGAAGGCGTGCACGAGCACCGGCACCTCCTCGAAGGCGAGGCGGCAGCCGTCGGGCGTCACCGTCCCGTCCTTGAGCGCGGCGTTGGCGCCCTGGGTGCGGGTGACGGTGCTGAGTACGGGTTCGACCATGCAGGAAAGGTACCATGGTCAGACCATCAGGCCATAGAGTAACGTGTGCCGTCCCGACGGACCGATCGATGAGGAGAGGCCATGGCAGAGCAGGTGCTGGCGGCGGTCAGAACCGCGCCGGGCACGACCGAGCTGCGCGAATTCCCGATGCCGGACGTGCCGGACGACGGCGCCCTGCTGAAGGTCGAGGTCGCCGGGATCTGCGGTACGGACGTCAAGATGTACGCCAAGCCGCCGTTCGCGGACCCGGTGATCATGGGGCACGAGAACGTCGGGGTGATCGCGAAGGCCGGCCGGACGTTCAGCGAGCGCAAGGGCCTCGTCGAGGGCGACCGGATCTTCGTCGAGCACTACGTCGGCTGTTTCCGCTGCGAGTGGTGCCACCGGGGCGAGTACCGGCACTGCGAGGCGACCGACTGGCGGACCAATCCCGATGCCCGCCGCTACGGCTACACCTCGGCGGACAATCCCGGCCGGCTGTGGGGCGGTTTTTCGCAGTATCTGTATCTGCCGTGGAACGCGGTGACGCACCGCGTGCCGGACGGCGTCTCGGCCGAACTGGCCGGTCTGGTCACGCCGTTGTCCAACGGCATCGAGTGGGCACTGGTCACCGCGGGCGTCGGCTACGCCTCCACCGTGCTGATCCAGGGTCCCGGTCAGCAGGGCCTCTCGCAGGTCGTCGCCTGCAAGCAGGCCGGCGCCTCGCTCATCATCGTCACCGGCACCACCCGGGACGCCGCCCGGCTGCTGCTGGCGAAGGATCTCGGCGCCGACCACGTCATCGACGTGACGCAGGAGGACGCGCTCGCCCGGATCCGGGAGATCACCGGGGGCCGCGGCGTGGACGTGGTGCTGGACTGCACCTCGGGCGCGGGCACCGCGCCGGTGCTGCTCGGCGTCGACGCGCTCAAGCGTCGCGAGGGCACCATCGTGGTCCAGGGCGAGTTGGCCGCCTTCCCCGATTTCCCGCTGAAGAAGGTCACGGAGAAGTCGATCAGCGTCAAGAGCGCCCGCGGCCACAGCTACCGTTCCTGCGAACTCGCCCTGGAACAGCTCGCGTCGGGCCGTTTCCCGCTGGAGCGGCTGAGCACCCACTCCTTCCCGCTGGCCGACACCGACCGCGCGATCCGGGCGGTCGGCGGCGAGGGCGCGCGGGACGTCGTGCATGTGTCGCTGCTGCCGTGGGCGGCGTCGGCATGAGCGTGGTGATCCGCCATCCGGCGCGTACGGACCGGGCGACCGCCGACGCGCTGGCCGGTTACGGCGTCGCCACCGTCCATGAGGCGCAGCGCCGTACGGGACTGCTCGACCCGGCGCTGCGGCCGGTGTGGGGCGGCGCGCACATCGCGGGCACCGCGGTGACGGTCAGCGTGCCGCCCGCGGACAACTGGATGATCCATGTGGCCGTCGAGCAGTGCCGGGACGGCGACGTCCTGGTGGTGGCGCCCACCTCGCCCTCGCAGGCCGGGTACTTCGGCGATCTGCTGGCGACCTCGGTCATGGCGCGCGGGGTGCGGGGCCTGGTGATCGACGCGGGCTGCCGCGACGTGGCGGAGCTGGCCCGGATGGGTTTTCCGGTGTGGGCCCGGCACATCAGCGCCTTCGGCACCGTGAAGGAGACGCTCGGGGACGTCAACACCCCTGTGGTGTGCGGCGGTCAGCGGATCGAACCGGGCGATGTGGTCGTGGCCGACGACGACGGTGTGGTGGTCGTACCGCGGCTGCGGGCCGCCGAGGTGCTGGCGGCGAGCGAGGCACGCGAACGCCGGGAGGCGGGGCTGCGCGAGCGGTACGCGCGCGGTGAACTCGGCCTGGACGTCAACACGATGCGGGAGCGGCTGGCCCGCAAGGGCCTCACGTACCGCGACGCGCCGTCCGGCGAAGACGTGTCCGCCGACGCGTCCGTGGACGTCCCTGCGGCGGAACGGACCGGCGGCCGATGATCATCGACATCCACGGTCACTACACCACCGCGCCTTCGCAGCTCCAGGCGTTCCGGGACGCGCAGCTCGCCGCCCTGGCCGACGGTGCGCGGCCGGCGCCGGTGCTCGCCGCGATCAGTGACGACGCGGTCCGCGAGAGCGTCCGGGACCACCAGTTGAAGGTGCTGCGCGAGCGCGGCGGGGACCTGATGCTCTTCTCCCCCAAAGCCTCCGGCATGGAGCACCATGTGCCGGATGCGGCGACCGCGCGGGCCTGGGCGGCGGCGAGCAACGACCTCGTACACCGCGTCACCCGGCTCTTCCCCGAACACTTCGCGGGGGTCTGCCAGTTGCCGCAGGTGCCCGGCGGCCCGCTCGACGAGTCGGTGGCCGAACTGCGGCGCTGCGTAAGCGATCTGGGTTTCGTCGGCTGCAATCTCAACCCCGATCCCTCGGGCGGTCACTGGACGTCGCCGCCGCTCACCGACCCGTACTGGTATCCCCTCTACGAGGCGATGACCGAGCTGGACGTCCCGGCGATGATCCATGTGTCGACCTCGTGCAATCCGAGCTTCCACACCCTCGGCGCGCACTATCTCAACGCGGACACCTCGGTGTTCATGCAGCTCATGCAGGGCGACCTCTTCGGCCGCTTCCCGTCGCTGCGGCTGGTGATCCCGCACGGCGGCGGCGCGGTGCCGTACCACTGGGGCCGCTACCGGGGGCTGGCGATGCGCGCCGGACGGCCCGGTCCCGCCGAACACCTGCTGGGCAATGTCTTCTTCGACACCTGCGTGTACCACCAGCCCGGCATCGATCTGCTGCACCAGGTGATCGGCACCGAGAACATCCTCTTCGCCTCGGAGATGCTGGGCGCCGTCCGCGGCGCCGACCCGGACACCGGCATCGCCTGGGACGACACCAAGGCGTACGTCGACCGCGCCGGGCTCACCCCGGAGCAGCGGCACCAGGTCTTCGAGGGCAACGCCCGGCGCGTCTATCCCCTGCTGGACGCACGGCTCACATCGGAAGGCAGGTAGCCGCCCATGGCCCCACTGCACCTCACCTTCGCGTGCGGCGACTACGACCGCACCCGCGCCCTGGCCGAGGGTACGGTCCGCGCGGACGGCATCGACCTCACCTATCTGCGGCTGCCGGTCGAGGAGACCTTCTTCCGGATGCTGCGGCACCGCGAATTCGAGGTCGCGGAGATGTCGCTGTCCTCGTACGTGCTGTCGTTGCGCGCGGACCCCGCGCCCTTCGTGGCACTGCCGGTCTTCACCTCGCGGATGTTCCGGCACAGTTCGCTGTACTGCCACGCGGACGCGGGCATCACCGGTCCTGAGGACCTGCGCGGCAAGACCGTCGGCACCCCCGAGTACCAGCTGACCGCCTGTGTGTGGATGCGCGGCGTCCTCGGCGACCGGCACGGCGTCCCCTTCGACTCGGTCCGTCATGTGACGGGCGGTCAGGAGACGGCGGGGCGGATCGAGAAGGCCAGGGTGGATCTGCCGGAGACGGTACGGATCAGCGCCGCGCCCGAGGGCCGTACGCTCTCCGCGATGCTCGCCGAGGGTGAGATCGACGCCCTGGTCACCCCGCGTGTCCCGAGCCCCTTCGCGGCCGGCGACCCGCGGGTGCGGCGGGTCTTCCCCGATGTGGTGGCCGCCGAGAAGGAGTACTACGCGGCGACCGGAATCTTCCCGGTCATGCATGTGGTGGTGATCCGCCGCGATGTGTACGAACGGCACCCGTGGGTCGCCCAGTCGCTGTACAAGGCGCTGCTCACCGCGAAGGACCAGGCGTACGCGAATCTCTACGACACCTCGGCGCTGCGTTTCATGCTGCCCTGGCTCACCCCGCAACTGGAGGAGGCCCGGGCGCTGTTGGGCGAGGACTACTGGTCGTACGGCGTGGCGGGCAATCGCACGACGCTCGCCACCTTCCTGCGCTACCACCACGAGCAGGGCCTGTCGGACCGCCTGCGGTCGCCCGAGGAGCTGTTCGCTCCCGAGTCCCTGGAATCCGCGGTCATCTGAGGGGAGGTCAGCGATGGACAAGGTCGTCCCGACCGCCGCGGCGGCGGTGGCCGACATGCCGGACGGCGCGTCGCTCGCCGTCGGCGGCTTCGGCGTCAGCGGGGTGCCGAGCGTGCTCATCGCCGCCGTGCACGCCCTGGGGGCACGGGAATTGAAGGTGGTGTCCAACAACTGCGGTGCGGACGGCGCCGGTCTCGGGGTGCTGCTCGCGGCCGGCCGGATCGCCCGGGTCACCGGTTCCTATGTCGGCCGGAACAAGGAATTCGCCCGGCAGTATCTGGCCGGGGAGCTGGAGGTCGAGCTGATCCCGCAGGGCACGCTCGCCGAGCGGCTGCGGGCGGGCGGCTGCGGCATCCCGGCGTTCTACACGCCCGCCGGGGTCGGCACCCAGGTCGCCGACGGCGGACTGCCCTGGCGCTACGCCCCGGACGGTTCGGTGGCGGTCGCGTCGCCCGCCAAGGACGTGCGCGCCTTCGACGGCCGCGACCACGTACTGGAACACGCGATCACCACCGACTACGCGCTGGTGAGGGCCGCGCGCGGCGACCGGCACGGCAATCTCGTGTTCGCCAAGGCCGCCCGCAATTTCAACCCACTGGCGGCGATGGCCGGGCGGGTGACGATCGCCGAGGTGGAGGAGCTGGTGGAGCCGGGCGAGCTGGATCCCGACGCCGTTCATCTGCCGGGCATCTTCGTCCGGCGGGTGGTGCCGCTGACCGCAGCCCAGGCGGCGGACAAGCCGGTGGAGCAGCGGACCGTCACGCCTGGCCCGATTCCTGCGCCCACCGCCGCCGGGGAGGTGCGGGCCTGATGCCGTGGTCACGCGAGCAGATGGCCGCGCGCGCCGCGGCCGAGCTGACCGACGGGGCGTACGTCAATCTGGGCATCGGGCTGCCGACGCTGATCCCGGGCCTGCTGCCGCCGGGCGTGGACGTGGTGGTGCACTCGGAGAACGGGCTGCTGGGCGTCGGGCCGTATCCGGCCGAGGACGCCGTGGACCCCGATCTGATCAACGCGGGCAAGGAGACCGTCACGGTGCTGCCGGGCGCCGCCTTCTTCGACTCGGCGCTGTCCTTCGGGATGATCCGCGGCGGCCATGTGGACATCGCGGTGCTCGGCGCGCTCCAGGTGTCGGCGGACGGCGATCTCGCCAACTGGTCGGTGCCCGGCCGGATGATCAAGGGGATGGGCGGGGCGATGGACCTGGTGCACGGCGCCCGCCGGGTGATCGCGCTGATGGACCACGTGGCCAAGGACGGTTCCGCCAAGCTCGTCGCGCGGTGCACGCTGCCGCTGACCGGCCGGGCCTGCGTGCACCGGGTGATCACCGACCTCGGTGTGGTCGATGTGACGCCTGACGGCCTCGTCCTGGTCGAGACCGCCCCCGGGGTGACACCGGACGAAATCCGGCGCGCCACCGACGCGCCGCTGCGGATCTCCGCCACCGGCCCGCGCGGCCGGACCCACGCGACTCCTGGGGTGACCCGATGACGACGACCGCGCCGGACCCGGCGGCCTCGACGACCACGCACGGCCCCGCCGCTTCAACGGCCACGCACGAGCAGGCGACTGCGCACGAGCAGGCGGCTGCGACGGCGTTGCCGACCCAGCGGCGGATCAGCGCGGAGATCGCCGCCGCGCACGAGGCGGCGGGGCGGGACCCGGTGCGGTCCCCGCACCCGCCGCGGGACTTCGCGCCCTACCGCAGCAGCGCCCTGCGCCACCCGCGCCTGCCGCCGGTCCGGGTGCCTGCGGACCCGGAGGCCGCCGAGCTGTACGGGCCCGTCTTCGGCAGGACCGATGTCACCGACCTGGACGCGGACCTGACCCGGCAGCACACCGGTGAACCGCTCGGTGAGCGGATCACCGTCGCCGGCCGCGTCCTGGACCGCGCCGGGCGGCCCGTCGCCGGACAGCTGGTCGAGATCTGGCAGGCCAACGCCTCCGGCCGCTACGCCCATCAGCGCGACCAGCACCCGGCGCCGCTCGATCCCCATTTCACCGGCGTCGGCCGGTGTTTGACGGACCGTCAGGGCGCGTACCGCTTCACGACGGTGAAGCCGGGCGCGTATCCGTGGCGCAACCACGAGAACGCGTGGCGGCCCGCGCACATCCACTTCTCGCTGTTCGGCACCGCCTTCACCCAGCGGCTGGTCACCCAGATGTACTTCCCCGGCGATCCGCTCTTCCCGTACGACCCGATCCTCCAGTCGGTCACCGATCCGGCCGCGCGGGAACGGCTGGTCGCCACCTACGACCACGGTCTGTCCACGCCCGAGTGGTCGCTCGGCTACCGCTGGGACATCGTGCTCGACGGTCCCGCCGCGACCCTGCCCGATCCGGAGGAGGACCGCTGATGCCGCTCCCCACCCCGTCCCAGACGGTCGGCCCCTTCTACGGTTACGCGCTGCCCTTCCCCGGCGGCGGCGATCTCGTCCCCGCCGGGCACCCGGACGCCGTGACCCTGCACGGCCGGGTCCTGGACGGCGCCGGCGATCCGTTGCCGGACGCGCTGCTGGAGACATGGCAGGCGGCGCCGGACGGCGGTCTCGCCGGGCGGCCGGGATCGCTCCGCCGGGACCCGGTGACCGGCGGCTTCGCCGGACGGCGCGGCACCGACTTCACCGGCTTCGGCCGGGTGGCGACCGACGCCGACGGGCACTGGGAGATCCGTACGCTGCCGCCGCCCGCTCGCGCGCCGTATCTGGCGGTGTGCCTCTTCGCCCGGGGGCTGACGCACCACCTCTTCACCCGGGCGTATCTGGGCGTGCCCGCGGGTGAAGTCGCGTCGGATGAAGTCGCGGCAGGCGAAGTCGCGGCAGGGGACGCGGTGTTCGCGGCCGTGCCGGCTGACCGCCGCGACACGCTTCTCGCGCGGGCCGTGGCGGACGGCCGTACGTATCGCTTCGACATCAGGATCCAGGAGGGCCCGCGGGGCGAGAAGGAGACGGTCTTCCTGGACTTCCTCGCTGCCCGCCCGGCCGCCGGATGACGCGGCCGGACGTGCTTCGCGCTTCGACGCCGCGCGTCGAGGCCCCCTCCCGTCGGGAAGGAGACGGTCACCTTGTTCGCGGAGCCGACGCCCGGTGACGGGGGCGGCGCGGCGGACGGTCGCGACGACGGTCTGCTGTCGCCCGTAGCGGCGGGCACGGCGGCCGAGGCCGCCACCGGTGACCGGGCCGTCCTCCAGGCGCTGCTCGACGCGGAGGCGGCGCTGACCCGGGCCCAGGCGCGGATCGGCGCGGCGCCCGCGGGTGCGGGCGCCGCGGTCACGGCCGCGGCCCGCGCCGGGAACTTCGACGCGCGGTCGCTCGCGCTGCGGGCCGGGGCGGGCGGCAATCCGGTGATCCCGCTGGTCGGCGACCTCGCCCGGGCGGTGGCCCAACACGCGCCCGAACATGTCGAGTTCGTGCATAGGGGCGCCACCAGCCAGGACATCATGGACACGGCCTTGATGCTGGTCGCGGCCCGGACGCTGGGCGTCATCACGGCGGATCTGCGGCGGGCCGCCGTCACGCTCGGCGCGCTCGCCGCCTTCCACCGCGAGACGCCGATGCCCGGCCGCACCCTCACCCAGCACGCCGTGCCGACCACCTTCGGCCTGAAGGCGGCGGGCTGGCGGGCCCTCGTCCTGGACGCGCACGACCGTCTCGTCCGGGTCCGCCGATCGTTGCCCGCGCAGTTGGGCGGCGCCGCGGGCACGCTGGCCGCTTTCGTCGAACCCGCGGCCACGGCGGACCCCGGCATCGCCCTGCTGGGCGCCTTCGCCGACGAGGTCGGACTCGCCGAACCCGAGGTGCCCTGGCATGCGCTGCGCACTCCGGTCGCGGACCTCGGTGGCGCCCTCGCCTTCTGCGCGGGCGCGCTCGGCAAACTCGCCGCGGACGTCCTTCTGCTGGGCCGCACCGAGACGGGTGAGGTCGGCGAGGGAGGTGGCGGCGGGTCGTCGGCCATGCCGCACAAGCGCAATCCAGTGCGCGCGACCCTGATCGCGTCCGCGGCGCGCCAAGTGCCCGCTCTCGCGGCGGTGTTGTACGGGTGCCTCGCGGCGGAGGACGAACGCCCGGCCGGGGCCTGGCACGCCGAGTGGCAGCCACTTCGGGAGGCACTGCGCCTCACCGGCGGCGCGGCCGAGGCAACGGCCGCCCTCTGTCCGGGACTTGTCGTCTCGCCGCGGCGCATGCGCGCCAACCTCGGCCTGACCGGCGGCCTTCTGCTCACCGAACGCCTCGCCGCCCATCTGGCCCCTCTCGTCGGCCGCGACGCCGCGAAGGCCCGGCTGGCCGAGCTGTCCCGGCAGGTCCCCGACCCGTACGCCGACCTGGCGGCGGCCGTCGCCGCCGACCCCCTGCTCGGCCCGGCGCTGTCCGCCCCCGACCTGCGCGCCCTCACCGACCCGGCCACCGCCACGGGCTCGGCCGCCGCCCTCACCGACCGCGCCCTGCGGCGCGAGCCGCTGCCGGACGAGCCGCGCCCATGACCATGGCCAGGCAGGCGGAGAAGCCCGCGCGTCCGCCCGCTCCGGGCCGGCGGGTCAGCGCCTCCGCCTGCGTACGGGCACGGCCGTCGCCACCCGCACCGGCACTCCGCCCCCAGAGCCGCATCGGACCCGGCAGCGCCGACGCGTCCGCGCGAGCGGTGCCACCGTGATCAACCGCCCCCTCTCGTACACCCGCCCCGGCGCTCGTTCCCGCCGCGACGTCCTCACCATTGCGAGGTGCACGCCATGACCGATCTGCTCCACCACCGCGTCGACGGCCCGGAAGGCGGTCCGGTCCTGCTGCTCGGGCCGTCGCTCGGCACGTCGCTCGCCGTGTGGGACGCCCAAGTCGCCCTCCTGGAACAGCACTTCAGGGTGGTGCGGTGGGATCTGCCGGGCCACGGCGGTTCGGCGGCCGACGCGCTGCCGGCCGGTGGCGGCCTGGGTGACCTCGCCCGGCGGGTGCTGGAGGTGGCGGACGCGGTGGGGGCCGGGACGTTCGCGTACGCGGGGGTCTCACTCGGCGGGGCGGTCGGTACGTGGCTGGCCGCGCATCGGCCGGCGCGGGTGACCGCGCTCGCGCTGGTGTGCAGTTCGGCGCGGTTCGGGCCGCCGGAGGGGTGGCGGGAGCGGGCCGCCACGACGCGGGCGCACGGTACGGGCGCCCTCGCGGACAGCGCGCCCTCGCGGTGGGTCACGCCCGCTTTCGCCGTGGCGGCGCCGGCCGCGCTGGCACGGCTGGTGGCCGACCAGCGCGGCGCCGATCCGGAGGCGTACGCCCGCTGCTGCGAGGTGCTGGCCGGGACCGATCTACGGGCCGACCTGCACCGGATCAGCGCGCCGACCCTGGTGGTGGCGGGCCGCGACGACCTGTCCACGCCCCCGGCCGCGCACGCCCGGCCGCTGGCCGACGCGATCGCGGACGCGCACCTGGTCGAACTCCCCCGCGCGGCCCATCTCGCCACCCTCGAACGCCCGGACGCCGTCTCCGCAGCCCTCCGCACCCACTTCGCCCCGCTCCTTGACACCACGACCGCCGCCCCGGCCACCGGCAATGGCGCAGCCACCCGCTTTCGCACCGGCGCGGGCCCAGCCATTGACACCGGTGCACCCGCGGAACCGCGCACGACCGCCACCCCGGACACAGCCACCGCCACAGGCACAGGTCCCGCCCCCGCCACTCGCGCCGGCGCGGGCCCAGTCATCGACACCGGCGCAGCCACGGAATCGCGCACGACCGCCACCCCGGACATAGCCACCGCCATTCGCGGCGGCACCCGCGTAGCCCCGGCCACCGGCACCGGCACCGGCCCAAGCTCCGCCGACGGCCCTGCCGCGGCCGACGGCCGAAGCACCGACCCCGCCCGGAAATCCCGCGCCGAGGCCGGCACCGATGAGGCCAGGCGTGCGGCCGGGACCGCCGTCCGCAGGACCGTGCTCGGTGACGCGCACGTCGACCGTGCCGTCGCCCGTACGACCGAATTCACCGCGCCCTTCCAGGACTTCATCACCCGCTACGCCTGGGGCGAGATCTGGACCCGTGACGTCCTCGACCGCCGTACCCGCAGCGCGATGACGCTGACCGCCCTGATCGCGGGCGGCCACCTCGACGAATTCGCCATGCACGTCAGGGCGGCGGTCCGCAACGGCCTGACGCCCGAGGAGATCGGCGAGGTCGTCCTCCAGTCGGCCGTCTACTGCGGCGTCCCGGCCGCCAACTCGGCGTTCGCGGTCGCCGACCGGGTCCTGACGGAGCTCGGCCTCGACGGCCCGAGGTGATCCGGCGCTCAGCCGGGCGGCTCCTGCGCGTACAGGCCGGCGATGTCGGCGACGGTGATGTGTTCCATCGCCTCGCGGACGACGGCGGCGACCGGCAGTTCCTGCCCCGCGTCCGCGGCCATCAGCAGGGCGTTGGCGAGGTCCTTGCGGTGCCAGGTGAGCCGCATCTGCTCCATCTCGGCGATGGTGCGGCTGGCGGCGGGTCCGTCGAGGAGCGCGGCGCGCAGCTTGGCGGGCGCGACGCCCAGCGCACGGCCGAGCCGGAGCGCCTCGACGATCGCGGAGAGCTGGCCCCAGTGGCAGAGGTTGTTGACGGTCTTGCCGATCTGGCCGGAGCCGAGCGGTCCGAGGTGGTGCACGGTCCTGGTCCAGGGGGCGAGCTGGGGACGGATCCGGTCGAGGGTCGGCTCGTCACCGCCGACCAGGAGATTGATCTCACCGGCCTCGGCCGCGCGTACGCCGCCGGTCAGGGCCGCGTCGAGGACGCGTACGCCGCGCGGGGCCGCCTGCCGCGCGACCGCGCGGCAGGTGTCCGGTGTGACGGAGGAGCAGATCAGCAGGACGCTGCCGGGGCGCGCAGCCGAGAGCACACCCGTGGCGGGTGAGCAGACGTCCAGGACGTCCTGGTCGGAGGGGACCATCACGAGGATCACGCCGCTCGCCGCGGCGAGTTCGGGCACCGACGCGGCCGGCCGTGCGCCGTCGTCGGCCGCGTCGTCCAGGACGGCGCGGTCCTCGTCGTAGCAGTACGTGGGCAGACCGGCGCGGGCGAGGAAACCGGCGACCGGCCGGCCCATCGCGCCGAGGCCGATCAGGCCGACGGATTCCGGGTGCGCCTCGGGACGCGTCATCGTTCCCTCTTTCCCCAGCTCGACCAAAGGGTCATACCATTAACAGAAAGAGTACCCGGAGCCGGGTCCGGCGACACCGGAACGCGATCGGACGCGGCCAGGACGCGGTCCGGACACGGTCAGGTCGCAGCTCGGACCGGGCGGTTCCCAATTCCTGGCGAGAGCCGTGACCGCCGTCTACCCTCACCGCCATGACCGGTGATCACGCAACCGAAATGTCCCGTACGAGCGCGCGCCGCGGCGGCCCCGAGGTGGTGATCCGCCGGGAGCGCGAGGACGACCTGCCCACCGTGCGCCGCGTGCACACGGCGGCCTTCGCCGCCGAGCCGCGGGTCGCCGACCTGACAGACGTCCTGCGCTCCGCGCCCGCGCCGCTGGAACCGCTGTCGCTGGTCGCCGTCGCGGACGGCGAGGTGGTCGGGCACGTCCTGCTCAGCGCGAGCCGGCTGGACGCGCCGCGCCGGATCGTGGACGTGCTGGTCCTGTCGCCGCTGGGCGTGCTCCCTGAGTTCCAGCACCTCGGCATCGGAACCCGGCTGGTGTCGCGGGCGCTCGCGGAGGCCGACGAGAGCGGCGCCCCGCTGCTGTTCCTGGAGGGCTCGCCCGACTACTACAGCAAGCGCGGCTTCAAGCGCGCCGACGAATTCGGTTTCCGCGCGCCGTCGCTGCGCATCCCGGCGCCCGCCTTCCAGGTCGCGCCGCTGTCGGCGTACGAGCCGTGGATGACCGGGACGCTGGTCTACTCCGACCCCTTCTGGGCGATGGACTGCGTCGGCCTGCGCGATCCGGCGGACCTGGCGGACAGGGACGGGGACGGAGCCGACGCGGCACCCGCCGACGGGGCGGCGGAGCAGGAGGCCGCCCGGTAGCGGCGGAGCGGAGGGTGCGGGGCCGGCGCTCCGGCGGGCGCCGGCTGGAAAGACGATCAGCGTCGAGGAAGCGACTCTCCCGTGAGGCTGTCGGGCCGGCCCCGCCCGACACATGCTGCTGCACTCACCTTGCTATTGCAACTATCTCGCAATAACGGCATAGGGTGGGCCGCGGCACGCATACTCACTCTGTCGAAAGGGGCCGTGCCTGATGGGCACCTACGCGCTTCCTGACATGCCGTACGACTACTCCGCGCTGGAACCGGCCATCACCGGCGAGATCCTGGAACTGCACCACGCCAAGCACCACGCCGCCTACGTCAAGGGCGCCAACGACACGCTGGAGCAGATCGCCGAGGCCCGCGAGAAGGACCAGCTCGCCCCGGCCCGGCTCGTGGGCCTGGAGAAGACCTTCGCCTTCAACCTGTCCGGGCACGTCCTGCACTCGATCTTCTGGCAGAACCTCTCGCCGGACGGCGGCGACCGCCCCGACGGCGCGCCGGCCACCGCGATCGACGAACACCTCGGCGGATTCGAGGCGTTCAAGAAGCAGCTCACCACCGCCACGGCGAGCGTGCAGGGTTCGGGCTGGGGCGTGCTCGCCTGGGAGCCGCTTGGCAAGCGGCTGATCGTCGAGCAGGTCTACGACCACCACGGCAACGTCGGCCACGGCGCCACCCCGCTGCTGGTCTTCGACGCCTGGGAGCACGCCTACTACCTCCAGTACAAGAACGTCCGGCCCGACTACGTCACCAAGCTCTGGGACCTCGTCAACTGGACGGACGTCAGCGCCCGTTACGCCGAGGCCGCCGGCGTCTGACGCACGCCGCGCGGACCGGAACCGGGCCGCGCCACCGTGTCGTCCTCCCTCGTGCGTCCCGCGTTCTCCGGAGCCCGGCATGCTCGGGGGCGGGGCGGGGCGGGGGGCGGGGCAGTGGAGTTCAGCAGAAGCGGACGCTTGCGCGGGAGCGGCAGACGCTGGGTCGCGGGCGGCATCCTGACGGCGGCCGGCGCGGTCGTGTGGGCGGTCCTGACGCGCGGCGAGTCGCGGCAGACCGCCTTCATCTGTCTCGGCATGGCCGCGCTCGCCGTTCTCGCCGGGTTCAGGACGCTGCGCAAGGCGCGGCTGCCGTTCCGGCTGCGGATCGACGAGTACGGCGTCACGCTGCACGACACCCGGCTCGACTGGGGGCAGATCGAGGGGGTCGGGCTGCGCTACGGCCCCTCCGACGCCGACTCCACTCCCCCGGCGCCCGAACTCGTCGTCTATCCGGCCGCCGGCGTCGTCCTCACCGGCACGCCAAGGAGGTACGTGGCCGGCCGTACGGCGTATCTGCTGATCGACGGCGCCGAGGTCGACCAGGGCCTCGGCGCCCTGATCGACGCGCTGAAGCGGTACGCGGGCCCGCGTTTCGAGGGCGCGCCCCGGCAGTACCGCCCGGCCGCGGCGTCCGGCGCGCCCGGCCCGCTCGTGCCGGGCTTCGGCCCGGTCTCGGACGCCACCGGGCCGTTCGCGCCCGTCGACGCGGGGCCCGCCGTGGCGGGCCGTACGTTCGCCCCGCGCCGGACGGTGGCGCCCGTCCGGCACGGGCGGGCGCCCGTGGCTGCTGGTCTGGCCGGTCCCGGGTGAGTCCTTCCCGCTCCCCCGCACGGATGTGGTCGACGGCCACGAGACGTACGCCCTGGTCGAACTGCGGCGATTGCGCGATCCGGCGGACGTCGAGCCGGTGACCCGGCACTTCGCGGGCCGCCGGTACGCCGAGCCGCTCTGACCCGACGACGTCCTTGCCGAGACCACCTCACCACACCGTCAGCAGCAGGTGGTTGAGGAGCAGCGCCACCGTCGCCTGGGCGATCAGCCAGCCGCGGCGGTCCCGGGCCGGGAGCAGGGCGGCCGTCATCGGCAGCCAGAGCGTGAAGGGCAGCCAGATCCGCTCGGTCTCCGCCTTGCTCATGCCGGACAGGTCGGCGGCGAGCAGCGCGAGGAGCATGGCGCACGGCAGCAGCGTCTCCACCGGGACGTGTCCCGCGCGTCGGCGCCGCACGGCACCGGGGGCGCCGAGCACGGCGCGCCGCAGTCCGGCCGCGCAGGCCAGTCCGATCGCGGCGACGGTGGCGCCGGCATTGCCCCACACCCAGTACGCGTACGGCCGGATGCCGCCCCACCCCTGGTAGTAGCGGACCCTGAGCAGCCGGTACCCCTCCCACCAGTCGAAACCGGCGAGCGTGAAGCTCAGCACGGCGCACCCGACACCGGAAAGGGCGGCGGCGACCGCGATTGGCAGCCCTCCGGGGGACCCGCGGTCGCGGGTCGCGGCCGCGCAGAGCAGCACGGCGAGCGCCGGGATCACCAGCAGGACGAGACCGTAGGAGAGATAGAGCGCGGCGCCGAACAGCAGCCCGCTGCCGAGACCGGCGGTGGCCGCCCGGCCGGCGGACGACGCGGTGGCGGCGACCGCGAGCAGCGCCAGCGCCCAGGCGGCGACGGCCGCGAAATACCCGTCCGCGGACGCCCCGACCCAGATCGCACCCGGGGTGAGGACGAGGAAAGGCGCGGCCGTACGGGCCGTACGCTCCCCCGCGTCCCCGCCGCCCAGGGCGCGGAGCGTGACGAGGACGGCGGGAACGACGGCGCTGCCCACCGTGATGCAGAAGGCGCCCGCCCAGGCACCGCCGCCGAGGCCGACGCGGTCGAGGCCGACGAAGGTCAGCACCGCCAGCGGCGGATGGCCGATGACATGGGTCTCCCAGGACTGCGGTGTCCCGGCGAGGATGTGTCCGGTGAAGCCGCGCAGGGCGCTGCCGGCGTCGTGGAAGTGGCCGATGCCGCGCAGATATTCGCCCGGTTCCGTCAGCCGTCCCGCGACACCGCGCCGCCAGCCGTCGATCAGCGCGAGCGACCACGTCCAGGCCGCCGCGGTCGCCCAGGCGGACCATGTGAGCCACCCCCACGGCAGCCGCCGGGCCACGGCGGCCCCGTAGCCGACGACCAGGACGGCGACCGCGACGGCCGCCGGTGTGCCGGGGCCGGCATGCGGCTCCCAGGTCGCGGTCAGCGGCGGCCACGACACGAGGACGCGGCCGTGGCCGAGCAGACCGCCGACGACCGCGGCGGCCGCGAAGAGCAGCAGTGCGGCGCCCGCGGTGAGCAGATCCCGGCGCCGTCCGACGGACGGGGCTCCGGGGTCGGTGGACGCGGGCGGGCCGGGGAGCGCGGGCGGGCGGTGCCGTACGGGAATCACCTTCGCAGCCTAGGAACACCTCGGGCCGCCGCCCGCCGGGCGCGCGCGGACGTCAGAATTCCGTCATATGTCGCGGCGGCCGAATACGGGGAGCCGCGTCCTAGTGTCCAGGGCATGAAGATCTCCGCCCGCCTTCCGTCCGGCCCGTGGCGCAGTCCGCTGCGCGGCCCGTGGCTGACGTCGGTATTCGGTCTGGTGCTGCTCATCGGTATTCCGGTGCTTTTCCTGACCGGGCTGCTGTCGTACGCCGCGTACAACCCCGATCTGTCGCCGGTCAACGACAAGACGCCGGACAAGGGCCTGCTGGGCTTCTACCTCTTCTCCTGGCCGACCCGTCCGTACTGGCTGTACCGGGTGAATCAGGGCGTGCACGTGACGCTCGGCATCGTGCTCGTCCCTGTGCTGCTGGCCAAGCTGTGGTCGGTCGTGCCGAAGCTCTTCACCCTGCCGCCGGTCCGGTCCGTCGGGCACGCGCTGGACCGGCTGTCGCTGCTGCTGCTCGTCGGCGGCGGAATCTTCGAATTCCTCACCGGAATTCTCAATGTCCAGCTCGACTACATTTTCCCCGGCTCCTTCTATCCGCTGCATTTCTACGGTGCCTGGGTGTTCTTCGGGGCGGTGACCGCCCATGTGGCACTGCGGCTCGGGCGGACCTGGCGGGCACTGCGCGGCCGGAATGTGTGGGCGGAGCTGCGGACCTCGCGCACCGGCACCCGCCCGGAACCGCCGGACGACAGCGGGCTGGTGTCCACCCACCCGGCGGCGCCGACGATGTCCCGACGCGGCGCCCTCGGCATGGTCGGGCTCGGGTCGCTCGCGCTGTTCGTGGTGACGGCCGGGCAGAGCCTGGGCGGCCCGTTGCGCCGTACGGCACTGCTCGCGCCGCACGGCCGCAGCCCTGGCGGCGGTCCCGGCGGCTTCCCGGTCAACAAGACGGCCGGCTACGCCCGGATCCGCGCCCGCGATGTCGACGACAGCTGGCAGCTCGTGGTCGGCGGCAGGGACGGAGCGCGCGTGACGCTCTCCCTCGACCAGTTGCGGCGGCTGCCCCAGCACGGCGCGGGACTGCCGATCGCCTGCGTGGAGGGCTGGTCGACGGAGAACCAGCACTGGGAGGGTGTGCGGCTGGCCGATCTCGCCGGCCTCGTCGGCTACGACACCGACCCGCCGGGGGTGTTCGTGGAGTCGATCCAGCGCGGCGGCGCCTTCCGGGCGGCGGCGCTCCGCGACAACCAGGTACGGGACCCGCGCTCGCTGCTCGCGCTGCGGGTCAACGGCGCGGTACTGACGCCGGACCACGGATATCCGGCGCGCATCATCGTGCCCAATGCCCCGGGTGTGCTCAACACCAAGTGGGTGGGCCGGCTCACCTTCGGCGCGACGACCGCGGGAGGCCACGCGTGAACGGCTCCGAAAAACCGGAAGCAGCCGAGCCGGAAGGGGCCGAGCCGCCCGTCCGGCGGCGCCGCCGTACCCTCGCCGCACGCTTCCGCGGGCTCTACGGCGAATCGCCGTGGCACCTGCTCACGCTGCTCGGCTGCCTGGCCGTGTGCGCGTACGCCGCCCAACGGCTGCTGGAATACGACTGGTTCGAGGTCGCGAAATGGATCGTCCTCGGCGCGCTCGTCCACGACCTGGTGCTGGTGCCGCTGTACGCGGGCGCCGACTGGCTGCTCGGCCGGGCGCTGCGGCGCGGCAGGCCGGTGCCGCAGCCGGTGGCGGGGCCCGGGCAGGACGGCGCCGCGGGCGCCGAGCGGGACACCGCGGTCCGGGTCCTCAACCACCTGCGGGTCCCGGCGTATCTGTCGCTGCTGCTCCTGCTGGTGTACTGGCCGCTGGTGTTCCAGGACGCCGAGCCGTACGCCGGTGCCACCGGCCTGGACCCGACGGTCTTCCTCGGCCGCTGGCTGCTGATCACGGCCGTCCTGTTCGGGCTGTCGGCGCTGCTGTTCACGCTGCGGTCCGTCGTACGGCCGCGGCGCGGGCGGGATGCCGCTCCCCCGCCGGAGGGCGTCTCGCCCGACCGCCCGGAGGCATTGTAGAAAGGAGCCCATGGGCTCCCTCTCCGGCTCCGCGGACTCCGGTCACGACGCGGAAGCGATGGTCAACGCCGTACTGACGGCGTCGCGACTGCTCTTCGCCGTGTCCGCGCGCTCGCTCGCGGCCGTCGAGGAGACCCTGACGCTGCCGCAGTTCCGCATGCTGGTGGCACTGCATGTCCGCGGCACGCTGAGCCTGTCGCTGCTGGCCGCCGAGCTGGACGTGCAGCCGTCCACCGCGATGCGGATGCTCGACCGGCTGATCGCCGCGGAGATGGTGACGCGCGCGATGTCGCCGACGGACCGGCGCATGACGCTGATCTCGCTGACCGGCAAGGGCACCCGCACGGTGACCCGCGCCACCGAGCGGCGCCGTACGGAGATCGCCCGCATCGTGGCGGCCATGCCCGTACGCCAGCGGCACGACCTCATCGACGCGTTGCAGGCGTTCACCGAGGCGGGCGCGGAGCCCTCCGTACGGCCGGCCGGGTCACTCGACCTCGGCTGGTGATCCGCCGGCCGCGCGCGGCACCAGGCGGAGCGCGGCCAGCACGGAGTCGAGCTGGGCCGTATGGGCCGACGACATCACCTGCGGCCCGGCCCCGAGGTCGGAGACCGAGCGGCGCAGCCCGGCGAGCGCGAGCAGGGTGCGCAGCGGAACGGGCCGGTACGAGGCGGTGTCGTCCACCGCGGTCGGCGCAGTCATCCGGGTCTCCTCCGTCTCGCATCGGCCACTCCCCGACGGGCCCGGAGAGCGTCGTTCCGCACGGACAGGAATCTGCCCAACTACGCGCCCTGTGCAAACTTTGCCCAAGCCAACGATCCGGCGTACGGCACATGAACCTCCGTCGTCCGCGGCCCCGTTCGGCGTCGGCCCGGCCCCTTCCGACGCCGACCAGCGCCACCGCCCGGTCATCGGTGGTGAAGGTGACCTACGTCAACGTCGGTCCGTGACCGCAGGCGTGTCCGTGGCGGTGGCTGTGGCCGTGCCCGTGGCCGCCGCCCAGTGGGCGAGCAGATGGTCGAGGACGGTGAGGGCCCGGTCCCAGCTCTCGGCCGGCGCCGGCTCGCTGCGGCTGAACGCGCCGCCCAGTTCGAGGCTGACGAAACCGTGGAAGACGCTGCCGAGCAGCCGTACGGCATGGGTCTGCTCGGTCTCGGCGACGTCGTAGCCGCGCAGGATCGCGCGGGTCATCCGGGCGTGCCGGGTGCCCGCGCGCACCGCGTCCGCGAGCACCCCGGCATCGGCGCCGCCGGTCGTGCCGAGCGGCTGCCGGGTGGCGGCATAGCGGCCGGGGTGCTCGGTGGCGTAGTCGCGGTAGACGTCGCCGAGCGCGGCGAGCGCGGCCCGTCCGGAGCGGCCCGCGATCGCGGCCTCGCCGCGGTCGGCGAGTTCGTCGAGCGCGAGGACCGCGATCCGGACCTTCAGTTCCTCGGAGTTGGCGATGTGCGCGTACAGGCTGGCGGTCTTCACCCCGGCGCGGCGCGCCAGTTCGCTCATCGTGACGCTGTCGAACCCGGCCTCGTCGGCCAGTTCGGCGCCGGCCTCGGCCAGCTTCCGTGGTGTGAGTCCCGCGCGCGCCATCCGTACGTCCCGCACCTTCCGCCGTCCCCGGGGCCGTACCTGGAGGCCCGTACCTACAGCCTATAGGTTCGGGTGCGGGCGCGGCGGTCAGGGAGTGCTGGGCGCCGCGTCCGCGGTGTCGACGGTCTCCGCCACGGGGGCGGCCTGCGCGGGAGCCGGGGCGACGGCGGCGGGTGGACGGTTTCTGCGCGGGAAGCGGCGGGCGATGGGTTCGGTCCAGCGGGCGGCGGGCGGGCCGAGGATCACCAGGATCAGCACATACGCGGTGGCCAGCGGGCCGATCCGCGATTCGGTGCCGACGGCGAGCCCGGCGATGACGATGGAGAATTCGCCGCGGGCGACGAGGGTGCCGCCCGCGCGCCACCGTCCCGCGGACCTGATGCCGGCCCTGCGGGCCGCGTACCAGCCGGTGGCGATCTTGGTGAAGGTCGTGACCACGGCCAGGATCAGCGCGGGCACGAGCACCGGCGGGATGTCGGCAGGAATGGTGCTCAGCCCGAAGAAGACGAAGAAGACGGCCGCGAACAGGTCACGCAGCGGGGTGAGCAGGCTGCGGGCGCCCTCGGCGACCTCGCCGGACAGCGCGATGCCGACCAGGAAGGCGCCGACGGCCGCGGAGACCTGGAGTTCCTGCGCGACACCGGCCACCAGCAGGGTCAGGCCGAGCACGACGAGCAGCAGCATCTCGGCATTGTCGGAGGAGACCGCGCGGCTGATCAGGCGGCCGTGGCGCAGCGCGACGTACAGGACGATGCCGACGGTGCCGAGCGAGATGAGCAGGGTCAGGGTCCCGCCGGCCAGGCTGACGCCCGCGAGCAGGGCGCTGAGGATCGGCAGGTAGACGGCCATGGAGAGGTCTTCGAGGACCAGGACGCCGAGGATGAGCGGGGTCTCGCGGTTGCCGAGCCGGCCCAGGTCGCCGAGGACCTTGGCGATCACCCCGGAGGAGGAGATCCAGGTGACACCGGCGAGGGCGACGGCCGCGACCGGTCCCCAGCCGAGCAGGAAGGCCGCGGCGGCGCCGGGCAGTGCGTTGAGTGCGAAGTCGACGGCGCCGGAGGGATATTGCGTCTTGAGATTGGAGACGAGTTCCGAGGCGCTGTATTCCAGGCCGAGCAGGAGCAGCAGCAGGACGACGCCGATCTCGGCGCCGGTCGCCACGAATTCCTCGCTGGCGTGCAGCGGGATCAGGCCGCCTTTGCCGAAGGCGAGGCCGGCGAGCAGATAGAGCGGGATCGGCGAGAAGCCGATACGGCCCGCGAGACGGCCGAGGATGCCCAGGGCGAGGATGATCGCCCCCAGCTCGATGAGCATGTCGGAAGCATTGTGCACAGGCTTCTATCCTCCCGTGATCAGTTCGGCGACGGCGTCGACGCCCTCGCGGGTACCGACGACGACGAGGGTGTCGCCGACGGCAAAGCGGAAGTCGGGGGTGGGTGACGGGGTGGCGGACGTACGCCGCAGCACCGCCACGATGGAGGCGCCGGTACGGGTACGCGCCTGGGTGGCGCCGAGGGTGAGCCCGGCGTACGGCGACCGCTTGGTCACCGTGATGTGCTCGGTGACCAGGTCGATCTCGAAGTCCTTGCGCAGGTGCCCGACGGGGTCGGGCGGCAGCAGCCGGGCCAGTGCGGTGGCCTCGTACGACTCCAGCACCACGGCGTCCTTGCAGGCGTCGTCGTCGCCGGGGTCGTGGAAGGCGAGCGTGCGCCGTCCGTCGTGGTGCACGACCACCGACAGGTGCCGGCCGGCCTCGGTCTTCACGTCGTAGCGGACACCGACTCCCGGTAGCGGGGTTTTGGTGGCGCGGGTGGTGGGTTCCATGAACGTGCTCCATCGGGGGACGGGACTTGCGGTGTGCGGGACCTGCCCGACCCCGGAGGGAGCCGGACGTTCAGACGCAGGGCGCCGGGAGGAGATCCGTATCGGGTACGGCGTCGCGTGGGCGAACCATGGCGTACCCTCCTCAACTCGTCGGCGCAGCTTTCTTAAAGAGCTGGTCAAGACTCTAGCGCACGGCATAACGGATAAATTCCGCATACACCTATGCAGTGGGTCACCCGTACCGGAAAAGCGTCCGCTCCGGACCGCGGGGGTGCGCGGGCCGGAGCGGACGCTGTACGGGACGGTCGGGTCCTTCGGGTTGTGCGGGTCCTGCGGGTCCTGCGGGTCAGCCGCCGGTCGTGGCGTGCGTGGTGACGACCATCCAGTCCAGCACCGGGGTGCTCTGGAGGTAGACCAGCACACACATGAAGGCCAGGAAGATCAGGCTCCAGACGATCACCCGGCGGAAGAGGATGCCCTCGCGGCCCTCGAAGCCGACGGCCGCCGCCGCGATCGCGAGATTCTGCGGGGAGATCATCTTGCCGAGCACGCCGCCCGAGGAGTTCGCCGCCGCCATCAGCGTCGGCGACAGGTCGGCCTGGTGGGCGGCGGTGATCTGGAGCGCGCCGAACAGCGAGTTGGACGAGGTGTCGGAACCGGTGACCGCGACGCCGAGCCAGCCGAGGATCGGCGAGAGGAACGCGAAGGCGCCGCCCGCGCCGGCCACCCACAGGCCGAGGGTGGTGGTCTGGCCGGACTCGTTCATGATGTAGCCGAGGCCGAGCACCAGCATCACGGTGAGGATCGCGAATTTCAGCTGGTCCAGGGTGCGGCCGTACGCGCGCAGGCTGCGCCGGACGCCGACCTGGAGCAGCAGCATGCTGAGCACACCGGAGATCAGCAGCAAAGTGCCCGCCGCCGACAGGTAGTTGAGCTTGAAGGTGGTCGCGACCGGGTCGCCCGCGGCATTGGTGATGTGCAGGCCGGGCCACTTGACGATGTGCGTCACCGATTCGATGCCGCTGCCGGTGGTGCCGACCTTCGTCGGCGGCTTGCCGGTGATCGCGGACACCCGGGTGGCCAGCACGAACACCACGATGATCGCGAGGTAGGGCGCGTACGCCTTGAAGATGTCCAGCGGCGTGTCCCGGGTGGGGCGTTCGGTGTCGGCGCTGACGCGGGTGAGCACGTCGGAGTCGGAGGAGCCGCCGTGTTCACCGCCGCCGCCGGTTCCCGTACCCGATCCGCCGCCCGTGCCGGTTCCCGGACCTGTGCCGTCGCCGGTACGGCCCGGGCCGGCGGCCGTATTGCCGAAGCCGTCGCCCTCGGTGTCGGTCTCCGTGTACGTCTCGCTCGCCCGCCACACCCGGGTGAGCAGCAGCAGCGCCAGCGCGGCGGCCAGCGCCGCGATGATGTCGGCGAGCTGGACGGACCAGAAGTTCGAGGACAGGTACTGGAAGAGGGCGAAGACGACACCGCAGAGCACCGCGGGCTGCCACGTCTGCCGCAGGCCGCGCTTGCCGTCCACGATGAAGACCAGGGCGAGCGGCACGAAGAGCGCCAGCACCGGGGTCTGCCGTCCGACCATCGCGCCCAGGTCGTCGACCGGCAGTCCGGTGACGCCGGACAGGGTGGTGATGGGCACGGCGATCGCGCCGAAGGCGACCGGCGCGGTGTTGGCCACCAGGGCGACGGTCGCGGCCTTCAGCGGCCGGAATCCCAGGGCGATCAGCATCACCGAGCACATCGCCACCGGTGTGCCGAAGCCCGCGAGCGCCTCCATCAGCGCGCCGAAACAGAAGGCGATGATGATGGCCTGCACGCGCTGGTCGTCGCTGATCGAGGCGAAGGAGCGGCGCAGCACGTCGAAGTGCCCGGTCTCCACGGTCAGGTTGTAGACCCAGATCGCGTTGATGACGATCCACATGATCGGGAAGAAGCCGAAGGCGGCGCCCAGGACACCGCTGTTGAGCGCGTCACCCAGCGGCATCGAGTAGGCGCCGGTGGCGACGACCACGGCGACCACCAGGGAGATCAGCGAGGCCAGCCACGCCTTCATCTTCAACACGCCGAGCAGCACGAACAGTACGAGCAGCGGGAGGATCGCGACGAGGGAGGACAGCCCGAGCGAGTCCCCCAACGGCCGGTAGTCCTGTTGGTAGTTGGCGAGGATCATGGTGCACCCTTTTTCTACGACGCTGGAGAGGACGGGTCCACGCCACGGGACGGCTGATCCGTGGTGATGGTCTTGGGGGTGGCGTACGACAGGACGGTGCCGGGGCCGTCGAGGGCCCGCGCGAGCAGCCGGTCCACCGGCACACCGCGGATCGAGGCGTCGAGCACCTGCACGGTGTGGGCCACCGGCAGCCGTTCGCCCATGCGGGCCAGGGTGGTCGCGACCTGCATCCAGCAGCCGGGATTCGCGGTGACCATCACCTGGGCGCCGGTCGCGAGCACGGCCTTCGCCTTGCGCTCACCGAGTTCGCGGGCGGGTTCCGAGTGCAGCAGGTTGTAGGTGCCCGCGCTGCCGCAGCAGATGTCGGCCTCGGCCAACTCCCGCAGTTCCAGGCCGGGGACACCGCGCAGCAGCCGGCGGGGCTGGTCGCGTACGGACTGGGCGTGTGCGAGGTGGCAGGCGTCCTGGTAGGCGACGGTCATGGGCAGCGGGTGGCGGGTGGCCACCGGGCCCAGCTCGTCGAGGAGTTCGGTGATGTCCATGACCTTGGCGGCGAGGGCCTCCGCGCGGTCCGCCCAGCCGGGTTCGTCGCGCAGCTGGTGGCCGTACTCCTTGAGATTGGAGCCGCAGCCCGCCGCGTTGACCACGATCGTGTCCACACCCGCCGCCTCGAACGTCTCGATGACGGACTTGGCGAAGCGTTCCGCCTCGGGTGCCCGGCCCGCATGGGCCGACAGCGCCCCGCAGCAGCTCTGGCCGCGCGGCACGACGACATCGCAGCCCTCGGCGGCGAGCACCCGTACGGTGGCGGCGTTGACGTCGGGGAAGAAGGTGCCCTGGACGCAGCCGGTGAGCAGGCCGACGGTACGGCGCCGGGTGCCGGTCGCCGGGGTGCGCTCGGGCAGCTTCTCGACCGGGCCGAGCTTGGGTGCCAGCGCTTCCATGGCCTGGAGCGGGCGCGGCAGCCGGCGCAGCACCCCGGCGCGGGCGAGCAGCCGTCCGGCGCCGGAGGACTGGTACGCCCGCAGGGGGCCGCGCAGCGCGCGCAGCCGGCGCGGGTAGGGGAAGAGGCCGAAGATCAGGGCCCGCAGCAGCCGTTCGCCGCGCGGTCGCGGGACCCTGCGTTCGAGCTGTGCGCGGGTGCTCTCGATGAGCTTGTCGTACTGCACGCCCGAGGGGCAGGCGGTCACGCAGGCCATGCAGCCCAGGCACTGGTCGAGGTGGCGGACGCTGTCGGCGTCGAAGGCGTCGCCTTCGAGTCCGCCTTTCATGATGTCGATACGGCCGCGCGGGCTGTCCATCTCCTCGCCCCACAGCACATAGGTGGGGCAGCTCGGCAGGCAGAAGCCGCAGTGCACGCAGTCCCCGATCAGCGCGGCGTCCGGCGGGTGGACCGCGTCGAAGGCGCTGCCGGGCGGCGGTCCGCTGCCCGGCATGCCGAGGGCGACGGTGGCGGCGCCCGCGCTGGGCGCGACGGCGGGGCCGAGGACGGGCGGCGGCGTCGGGCGCGGGGGTGTCCCGGGGGCGGCGGGGGCCGCGGGGGGCCGCCCGGCCGCGTCGCCGTTCACGGAACCGGCCGTGCTGTGCGGTCCCTTGGGGGTGTCCGCGGTCATCTAGAGTCCTCCGAGCAGTCGGCCGGGCGACAGGCGCCGCTCGGGGTCGAACCGGTCCTTGACCCGGGTCATCAGGCCGAACGCGTCACCGACCGG
The DNA here is from genome assembly GCF_900112845.1 of Actinacidiphila alni. GTDB lineage: Bacteria > Actinomycetota > Actinomycetes > Streptomycetales > Streptomycetaceae > Actinacidiphila > Actinacidiphila alni. Next base: position 80,443 of record NZ_FONG01000013.1, on the reverse strand, counting down.
CCCCCAGTGGTCCAGCACGGCGCGCGCCGCGTCGTCGGCGGCGAGCACCACGGCCGAGCCGTCGTACGGCGCGATCGCCGCCCGCAGCGCCGCGAGGTCGCTGTCCGCGGGCACCGCGAAGTAGCCCACACCGGTGCAGGCGGACGCGGTGCCGGTGGCGCCGTCGGGCAGTGCTTCGAGCACCCGCGGCAGCGCGAAGGGTTCGTACGCCAGCCGCAGCACGAGGGCGCCCGCCGGCCGGACGCCGAACCATGAAGGCGGTGCCTCCGCCGCGCGGCCGGCGCCGAGCAGCGCGATCGCGGCCCGGGTCTGGGCGCGCACGGACGCGGCGCTGCTCTCGAAGAGCGCCGTCAACTCCCCTGTCCCGTCAATCCAGTTGAGTTCGACGGCGGTGGGGGTCAGCGTGGATCGGGCGAGCAGCGCGGCGTACCGCCCGGCGCGTGCCGCGTCCGGTACGGGTACGGTCACGGCGCCGGTGACCGGCGGCAGCGGGTGCAGCCGCCAGGTGGTGGAGACCAGGACGCCGAGGGCGCCGTGCGCTCCGGTGTAGAGCTTGCCGAGGTCGTATCCGGCGACGTTCTTGACGACCTTGCCGCCGGACCTGGCGACGGTGCCGTCCGCGAGGACGACGGTGACGCCGATCAGCAGGTCGCGGGCGGTGCCGTAGCGCAGCCGGCGCGGTCCCGAGGCGTTGGCGCTGACGATGCCGCCGAGGGTCGCGCCCGCCTCGGGCGGGTCGAGGGCGAGCATCTGGCCGTGTTCCGCCAGCCGTTGCTGGAGCCGGGCGAGCGGGACGCCGGCCTCGGCGACCACCACGAGGTCACCGGGTGCGTGCTCGACGATCCGGTCGAGCCCGGTGGTGCGCAGCAGCAGGTCGCAGGAGGTGGGCGGGGCGGCCCAGCCGGTCTTGGTGCCGGCGCCGACCGGCACGACGGTGCCGGTGGTGGACCGCAGCACCTCGGCGACCTCGGCCGCGGTCGCCGGTTCGACGGCGTCGGCGGCTACGGTACCCGCCACGGTGCGGACGGGTCCGACAGGGTGGGGCGTGGTCATCTCAGAACACCTCGCCCAGCGCCGGGTCGTGGGTGTCGGCGGCGGTGCGCACCCCGGGCCGCTCGCCGCACAGCCGCGGCGTCGGGAACTGCTTGCCGGGGTTGGCGATGCCGTCGGGGTCGAAGGCGCAGCGCACCAGTTGCATGGTGTCCAGGTCGTCGGCAGAGAACTGGCGGGGCATCCGGGACTTCTTCTCCAGGCCGACGCCGTGTTCACCGGTGATGGAGCCGCCGGCGTCCACGCACAGGTCGAGGATGGTGAAGCCCAGCTCCTCGGCGGCGTGCGCGGCGCCGGGCACGGTGTCGTCGAAGAGGATCAGCGGGTGCAGATTGCCGTCGCCGGCGTGGAAGACATTGGCGACGCGGATGCCGGCGGCGTCGGCGAGCCTGCCGACCTCGGTGAGGATCTCCGGCAGCCGGGTGCGCGGGATGACGCCGTCCTGCACGTAGTAGGCCGGGCTGATCCGGCCGACGGCGGCGAAGGCCGACTTGCGGCCCTTCCACATCAGCGCCCGCTCGGCCTCGTCGCGGGCGATCCTGGTCTCGAACGCGTGCCGGGCCGCGGCGAGTTGCTCCACATGGTCGAACTGCTCGGCCACCTCGACGGCGGGGCCGTCGAGTTCGACCACCAGGACGGCCACCGCACCTTGCGGATAGCCGCAGTTGACGGCGGCCTCCGCGGCCTCGATGGCGAGCGCGTCCATCATCTCGATGGCGGCGGGCACGATGCCCGCGGCGATGATGTCGCTGACCGTGCCGGCCGCGTCCTCGACGCTGTGGAAGCCGACGAGCATGGTCCGTACGGTCTCGGGTGCCTGGATGGTGCGGACGGTGACGCGGGTGGCGACGCCGAGGGTGCCCTCGCTGCCGACGAAGGCGCCGAGCAGGTCGAGGCCCGGGTGCTCGGGCGCGGTGCCGCCGAGGTGCACCACCTCGCCGTCGGGCAGCACGACTTCGGCGCCCATGACGTGATTGACGGTGAAGCCGTACTTCAGGCAGTGGGCGCCGCCCGCGTTCTCCGCGACATTGCCGCCGATCGAGCAGACCTGCTGCGAGGAGGGGTCGGGCGCGTACGCCTGGCCGTACGGCGCGGCCTCCCGGGTCACCCACAGATTGATGACGCCGGGCTCGACGACGACGCGGGCGTTGTCGGGGTCGACGGCCAGGATCCGGCGGAGCCGGGAGAGCACGATCAGGACCCCGTCGGCCACGGGGACGGCGCCGCCGGAAAGGCCGGTGCCGGAGCCGCGGGCGACGAAGGGGACACCGGCCGCGGCGCACAGCCGTACGGTCGCCACCACGTCGTCGCGGTCGGCGGCGAGGACGACGACGGCGGGCCGTACCCGGAAGTTGGTCAGGCCGTCGCATTCGTAGGTGCGCAATTGGGCGGGGTCGGTGAGGACTTTGTCGGCGCCGATGGTGGCCCGCAGGCGGGCGGCGAGCGCCGGGGACTTCGGGGTCGCGTCGGCCGGGACGGCGGACATCGCGATCTCCTCCGATGTGTGACGAGGCGTGTGAGAGGTGGGCCGCGGCGGGTGCGGCGGCCGGGCGAGGTGGGTAGAAGGAGAGTCCGGGCGGCGGCCATCCGCCGGCCGCCGCCCGGGGCACCCGTCAGGTGCGGTGATGTGTCCGACGGGTGGGTGCGAAGGCCGTCTACTGGCCGGCGAGCGTCTTCTCGAGGCCGAGTTCGTCGGCCTTCGCGCAGTCGACGACGACATCGAAGTAGTTGTCGACGGAGGTGGCGCCGTTCACGAAGGGGTTGGGTCCGAAGCCGCGGCTGGGCAGCTCACGGGTCTTGGTGACCGCGTTGTCGAATTCGGAGTGGTTGGACAGCAGCACCGTGGCGCCCGCCTTGACGGCGGCCTTCTGCATCGTCTGCGCCGAGTTGATGTACTGGTTGAGGTTGGCGATGCCGGGGTCGGGCTTGTCGTTCTGGAAGCCCAGCGCGGTGCCGCCGGAGTAGGCGACGGTCAGCGGCTGCCCGTGGTCGTGGACCGTGAACAGGAACGACAGCGTGCCCGGAGTGTGGCCGGGGGTCGGGATGATGTGGAGCGTGGTGTCGCCCAGCTTCAGGTCGCGCTTCTTGGTGACGCGGATGCCGGTGGCGAAGTTCGGCGTCTGGCCCTTGAAGGTCTTGGGGTGCGTCTTCACCGCGTCCCAGTCGGCCGCTCCCATCACCACGCGCGCGCCCTTGGTGGCCTTCTGGACCACTTCGACGCCGCCGATGTGGTCGGCGTGCGCGTGCGAGATGACGATGTACTTGATGTCCTTCGGGTCGAAGCCGAACCGCTTCATCCCGTCGAGGATCAGGGTCTTGGCGCTGTACTGGTAGCCGGAGTCGATCAGGATCAGGCCGTCGCTGGTCTTGAGGATCCAGGCGCTGTGGATGGATCCGCCGACGAAGTAGAGATTGTCGAAGACCTGGGCCGAGTCGGCGTACCAGGTGTCCTTGGCCGGCGCCTTCGACGGGTCGTCGATGTACGCCGGTGTGGTGTCGCTGCTGCTGGGTGCGCCGTTGACCGGCGGCAGGAAGCACAGCCGGTTCAGGGTGCCGAGGTGTTCCAGTCCCGCCGCTGACTTCGCGGCCTTCTGCGCGGCGAGGATCTCCGCGTCGTAGTCCCGTGCCGGCTTGCCGTGCCCGCCGGACTGGGCGAGCACAGGTGTCGCGACGACTCCCCCGCCGACCAGGACGAATGCCGTGGCGGCCAGCGCGATGCGGGATCTGATGGGATTTCTCATGCGGGTGCTCCAGGGTGTTGGCGACAAGGTCGATTCCACCACTCGGTAGTTGAATACCGAATGGTGGAAGAATGCAGCCGCGCCATGAGCGTGTCAAGGGTCACAGATGGCCTGCATCACACTTGCGCCGCAAGGTAGTTCGGTTCTGATATGGATCAAGGCCGGGCCACAGCGCAGGCAGGCCGGCCGCCGACCACGGGGAACACCTCCGGCAGCAGAAAGCGCGGGGATTCAGCAGCTAGAGTGCTCAATCGTGGAACTGCGCCAACTCGAGTACTTCGTCGCGGTCGCCGAGGAGCGGCACTTCACCAGGGCGGCCCAGCGGATGCTGGTCTCCCAGTCGGGGCTGTCCGCCTCGGTGCGCGCGCTGGAGCGGGAGCTGGGCTCGCCGCTGTTCGTCCGCACCACCCGCAGCGTCGAACTCACCGGCGCGGGACGCGCGTTGCTGGTGGAGGCCACCCGCACACTGGCGGGCGCCCGCGCCGCGCGGGAGGCCGTCGCCGCCGTGCAGGGGCTGCTGCGCGGCACCCTCGCGGTCGGCATCGAACAGTGCGTCACCATCGACATCGGCGCCCTGCTGGCCCGCTTCCGGGCCCGGCACCCCAACGTCGAGGTGCGGCTGCGCCAGGCGGGCTCCGCCGTCCTGGCACAGGACATCGCCGACGGCCGTCTCGACGTCGCTTTCGTGACACTGCCGGGGCCGCCGCCGGACGGCGTACGGCTGCTGCCGCTCACCACCGAGCCGATGGTGCTGCTCTGCGACCCGGGGCACCGCCTGGCGGGCGAGCCGCAGGTCACATGGGCGGAACTGGAGGGCGAGACCTTCGTGGACTTCCACGGCGACTGGGGCGCCCGGCAGCTCACCGACCACGCCTTCGCCGCCTGCGGCGCCACCCGCCAGGTCGCCCTCGAGGTCTACGACGTCCATACGCTGATCGACCTGGTCAGGTGCGGCCTCGGCATCGCCGTGGTGCCGCGTCCGATCGCCCGCAAGGAATCCGCCGCGTCGCTGTGCGCGGTGCCGATGACCGGCGCCGGGGACCGCGGCTGGGCGGTCTCGGTCGCCGTCCCCGACACCGACCGGCCGAGCCCGGCGGCGCAGGAGCTGCTCGCGTACCTCGACCGCTGACCGGGAACCCGGACGGCCGACCGTGAAAGCCGACCGTGGGCGGGCGGCCCGGGGCCGGCCGGCCCTCTCCCGCCGCGCCCGGGCACCCGACTGCCCGCGACCGGGTGCCGGGCGGGAAACGTGCTCCTAGGCTGGCGTGGAGTTCGGTGCCCCGGGACAGAAGGGCACCGAAGGTCCGTCGATCGCGTGGAGGCCGCCCGTGGAGACAGCCGCTCCCCAGCCGCAGCAAGCACGCCCCACGACCCCGGTACCGGCCACGGCACCGGCCCCGCCCGGCGACGAGGAACTGGCAGCGCTCCTCGCCCACTGGCGGGCGGCGAATTACCTGTCCGTCGGCCAGATCTATCTGCTCGACAATGCCCTGCTCACCGAGGAGCTGCGGCCCGAGCACATCAAGCCCCGGCTGCTCGGCCACTGGGGCACCTCCCCCGGCCTGAATCTGGTCCACACCCACCTCAACCGGGTGATCACCGCGCGCGACCTGGACGCGATCTGCGTCTGGGGCCCTGGGCACGGCGGCCCCGCCGTGGTGGCCAACTCCTGGCTGGACGGGAGCTACTCCGCCACGTATCCGGACATCGGCCGGGACGCCGACGGCATGGCCCGGCTCTTCCGGCAGTTCTCCTTCCCCGGCGGCATACCCAGCCATGTCGCGCCGGAGACGCCGGGATCGATCCACGAGGGCGGCGAGCTGGGCTATTCGCTCTCGCACGCCTACGGCGCGGCCTTCGACAACCCGGATCTGCTGGTGGCCTGCGTGATCGGCGACGGCGAGGCGGAGACCGGCCCGCTGGCGGCCTCCTGGCACTCCAACAAATTCCTCGACCCCGTCCACGACGGAGCCGTCCTGCCGATCCTGCACCTCAACGGGTACAAGATCGCCAACCCGACGGTGCTCGCCCGGCTCGGCGAGGGCGAGCTGGACGAGCTGATGCGCGGCTACGGCCACGAGCCGATCCATGTCACCGGCGACGACCCGGTGGCGGTCCACCGGGCGATGGCCGTGGCCATGGACACCGCGCTCGACCGGATCGCCGCGATCCAGGACGCCGCCCGCGCCCGGCGGGACGGCGAACGCCCGCGGTGGCCGATGATCGTGCTGCGCACCCCCAAGGGCTGGACGGGACCCGCCGAAGTCGACGGACTCCCGGTGGAGGGCACCTGGCGTGCCCACCAGGTGCCGCTGTCCGGCGTCCGCGACAATCCGGAGCACCTGCGGCAGTTGGAGGCGTGGCTGCGCTCGTACCGGCCGGAGGAGCTCTTCGACGACGAGGGGCGGCCGACGGCCGCGGTGCTCGCCTGCGTCCCCCAGGGAGAGCGCCGGCTCGGTATGAATCCGCACGCCAACGGCGGTCTGCTGCTGCGCGACCTGCCGATGCCGCCGCTGGAGGACTTCGCCGTGCCGGTGGAGACACCGGGCGCGACCACCCACGAACCCACCCGGGTGCTGGGCGACCTGCTGGAGCGGATCATGGCCGCGACCACGCCGCGCCGCGACTTCCGTCTCGTCGGCCCGGACGAGACCGCCTCCAACCGCCTCGAAGCCGTCTACCGCGCCAGCGGCAAGGCATGGGAGGCGGAAGTCCTCGACACCGACGAGCACTTGCAGCGCGGCGGCCGGGTGATGGAGATCCTGTCCGAGCATACCTGCCAAGGGTGGCTGGAGGGCTACCTCCTGACGGGCCGTCACGGGCTGTTCTCCTGCTACGAGGCGTTCGTGCACATCGTCGACTCGATGGCCAACCAGCACATCAAGTGGCTGCGCACCGCGCGACGGCTGCGCTGGCGCCGCCCGATCGCCTCCCTCAACTACCTGCTGACCTCCCATGTCTGGCGGCAGGACCACAACGGCTTCTCGCACCAGGACCCCGGCTTCGTCGACCACGTGCTCAACAAGTCCCCCGAGGCCGTACGGGTCTACCTGCCGCCGGACGCCAACACCCTGCTGTCGGTGGCCGATCACGTGCTGCGCAGCCGCGACTACGTCAATGTCGTCGTCGCGGGCAAGCAGCCGTGCTTCGACTGGCTCGGCCTGGACGACGCCCGCGCCCACTGCGCGCGCGGCGCGGGCCTGTGGGAGTGGGCCGGGACCGACGACGGCAGCCGCGTCCCCGATGTGGTGCTGGCCTGCGCCGGCGACGTCCCGACCCAGGAGGTGCTGGCGGCCTCCGCGCTGCTGCGCCGGCACCTGCCCGATCTGGCGGTCCGGGTGGTCAATGTGGTGGACCTGGCCCGGCTGCTGCCCGAGGCGGAGCACCCGCACGGCATGCCCGACCGCGAATACGACGCCCTCATGCCGCCCGGCACCCCGGTGATCTTCGGCTACCACGGCTACCCCTGGCTGATCCACCGGCTCACCTACCGCCGCGCCAACCACGCGGATCTGCATGTGCGCGGCTACAAGGAGGAGGGCACCACCACCACACCCTTCGACATGGTCGTCCGCAACGACCTGGACCGCTACCGCCTGGTGATGGACGTCATCGACCGCGTCCCGGGCCTGGCCGTACGCGCCTCCGGGCTGCGCCAGCAGATGGCCGACGTCCGGTTCCGCCACCACGACTGGATCCGCGAGCACGGCGCCGACCTGCCGGAGGTCGCCGACTGGAGCTGGGCGGAGGCGATCCGCCCGCTGACGAGCTGAAAGCCGCCGCCGGACGGGCGTGAACGGCCGAAGGCCGCCGTCCGGCGGCCGGCCGTCACGCCGTAGGGTGACCCTGGCCAGGGAGGGGAACCCGATGATCACCGAACCCGAGATGGTGGACTCGTCCGACGACGGCGACGGCGACCGGCCCGGAGGCGTCGAAGCCGTCGAGGCCATCGAGCAGGGGCCGTTGCCGCCCGGCGGGGCGGCCGGGCGGCCCGGCGGCGCCTGGTGGCACCGGCCCTGGGCGTGGGCGCTCGCCGGGGTCCTGGTGACCTCGGCGGTGTGGGCCGGAGTGCTCAGGAGCACCCATGACGACGACAGCGGTACACCGGACCTGCACGGCTACCACCTGACCGAGAGCCCCTGCACCGGGCAGAATCTGCAACCGCTGGTGGACCGGCTCAGCGCGACCACGGTCAGCTCGGACGACGGGCCGGTGATCACCGGCAGCACGCTCGACCACGTCTCGTGCGACCTGACCGGGGACACCTCGGCGGGCGACGGCTGGTCGACCTCGTACACGATCTCCGTCACCGTCGACCTGCACAAGAAGACCGACCCGTCACCGGAGTTCGAGGACGCGGTGAAAGTGGCGGTGTCGGCGCCGGGCGGCACGCTCTTCGGCGGCTATGGGTATGTGCCGGCGACCGATCAGCACACCGAACCGCTCAGCGGACTCGGCGACCGCGCCTATCTCACCACCGGCACCTTCAGCCAGTCCGTGAACGTCCAGCACGGCGGAGCCGTCTTCTCGCTCAGCGTCAGCGCCGACAACGCGTGGAACGGTGAAGGCGCGCCCCCCACCAAGGCGGACGGCGCCGCGGAGCGTCCGCTCGTGGCCGACACCCGGGCGTACGCGGCGGAGCTGCCCCGTACGGTGCGGCATCTGATGAGCGTGCTCGCCAAGCCTTGATGCCCTGAAGCGCTGAAGCCCGAAGCGCTCAAGCCTGAACGGCCGCCCGCCGTACGGCCCGTCAGGCCCGGTCAGGCCCAGAACGCCTGGGCGAGCGCCGTACCGGTGAAGGCGGCGCCCAGGCCGGCGGCCACGCTGGCCACCGCGTTGGCGGCGGCGTAGAAGCGTGCGCCGCTCTCGGCCAGCCGCAGCGTCTCGTAGGAGAAGGTCGAGTAGGTGGTGAGCGTGCCGCAGAAGCCGGTGCCGACGAGGAGTTGGACGTGCGAGGACGCGGCGCCCTCGGCGACCGCGCCGGTGATCAGGCCGAGGACCAGGCAGCCCACGACATTGATGGTGAAGGTGCCCCAGGGGAAGGCGCTGTCGTGCCGTCGCTGCACGGCGCGGTCGGTGAGATAGCGCGCCGGGGCGCCGACCACGGCTCCGACGATGACCAGCAGCCAGTTCATCGCGCCCCCGCCTCTTCCGCCGTCTCGTCCGCCCGCTCGAACCGTTCCGCCCGCGCCGCGATCCGTCCGGCCACGAGCCGGCGCGTCGCGCTCGCCGCCGCCCACACCGCGACCAGGGCGGCGACCAGGGTCAGCGCCAGATACGCCAGGCCGGTACGGGCGTGCCCGCCGTCGACCAGCGCGCGGATGTCGGTGGCGTAGGTGGAGAAGGTGGTGAAGCCGCCGAGCACCCCGGTGCCGAAGAAGGGCCGCACCAGGCGGTGGGCGCTCCAGAAATCGGTGATCAGCACCATGAACACCCCGATGACCGCGCAGCCCACCGCGTTGATGAGCAGCGTCGTCCAGGGGAAGGCGCCGGGTGCCGTCGTCCAGATCAGACCGGCACCGTAGCGGGCGCAGGCGCCGATCGCGCCGCCGATCGCGACCATCGCCACCACCGGCGCCTGGCTCTCGCCGGACTGCCTGCGCTGGACGGGATCGTGCAGGTCGATATCGGGGTCGACGGGCTCTTCGGCCGTCGTGGACCGTGCTTCTGGCACCTTCGTCTCCTACTCACCGGGCCGGGCCGCGCCGGCATGGCACGCCCGTGTCGCAAGTAGGGACCGTTGACGGCCGCGTCGCCGTGGTTCGGATACGGCGGGCCCCACCGCCGCGCGGCGCTCCGGGGAGCATCGCAGATCCCCCAGCGTACCGGCCGCGGCGCGCGGACCGCGACCGGGTCACCCCTCTCCCCGGCGGCGCGGAACCGGGGCACGGGTGCCGTGGGGAACGCGCGGGGCCGGGGACACGCGCGGGGCGCCGCCGTGGGAGTCTGGCTCCGCCGCAGCCGCGCCACCACGAGGGAGAGTCCTGTGCCGACGTATCAGACCTCGATCACCATTCACGCGTCCGTCGAACGGGTGTGGGCGGTCCTCACCGACGTCGAGAACTGGCCCGCGCTGACCGCGTCGATGACCTCGGTCCGGGGCCTGGACGGCAGGGAGATCGCGGTGGGCAGCAGATTCGAGGTCGAGCAGCCCAAGCTGCGCAAGGCGGTGTGGACGGTCACCGACCTCACCGAGGGCACCCGCTTCTCCTGGGAGTCCGCGAGCACCGGTGTGACCACGCGCGGCGACCACCTGCTCGTCGCGGACGGCGCGGACACCCGGATGACCCTGGTGGTCCACCAGCGCGGCGCGCTCGCCGGGCTGGTCGGCCTGGTGGCGGGCGGGATGACCCGCCGCTACATCGAGATGGAGGCGGCCGGCCTCAAGGAACGCAGCGAAGCACCCGCCTGAGCGGCCCGTCGCCACGGCGTAGGTGTGCCTCGCAGCCCCGCACACGGGGAAGGCGCCGATACGGCCTCAGGCGCGGTCGATGTGCACGTTGGTGGACTTCACCCGGGCGGTGGCCTGCATGCCGACCTCGAGGCCCAGCTCCTCGACCGCCTCGCGGGTCAGCAGGGACACCAGCCGGTGCGGCCCGGCCTGGATCTCCACCTGGGCCGCCACGTCGCCGAGTTTCACGGCCGTGACGATGCCGGGGAAGGCGTTGCGCACCGAGGTGTACGACACCTCCTCGTCGCCGGAGTCGGACTGCGCGATCTCCACCGAGAAGGCGGCGAGGTCGCGGCCGTCGATGAGCCGGCGGCCGTTGTCGTCGCGGTGGGTGGCGACCCGGCCGCCGTCCGCCCAGCGGCGGGCCGTGTCGGGGCTGACGCCCAGGAGCCGGGCGGCCTGGCCGATCGTGTAGGACTGCATGGGGAAGACAATAGGCGCGCCGCGCGCCGGTCCCCGCGTCCGTGTCCCGTCGCCGCGTCCGTGTCCCGTCGCGCCCTGCCCGTATGTCCGCGCCCGGGTGCCCGCACCGGTATGTCCGCGCCCGCACCCGTATCCCGCTCCCGTGCTTCTGTGACCAGTGGTGTCCCGGTGAATCCGGGGGGACGACCGGTGCGCGCGCTGGAAGAGAGCGCTCTCATGACGCTTGACACACCGTCGCGCGGCCCGCGAGGGTACGTCTCCGAGAGAGCGCTCTCAACCGGCTCTCGATCCTCCTCCCTGCCGTCGTCAGAAGTCAGAAGGTGGTCGTCGCTCATGTCTTCGTCCAGGGCCGCGGACAGTGCACTTCCCCAGGCGCCGCCGGTGCCGCGGTCCGAGCGGCAGCCGCTCGGCGCCGGGGAGCACGGCGGTCCGGGCCGCCGCCGTTCGCTGATCACCACGGCGGCCTTCGCCGGCGTGCTGCCGGTGACGGCGGGGGCGACGACCGGCGCGGCGCACTCCCCCGCGCGGCCGACCCCGGACACCCACCCGGACTTCGGCCCGCACGTCACGGTCTTCGACCCGACAATGCCCGCCGCCGGCGTCCAGGCCGCCCTGGACGCCGCGACCGCGGCGCAGGTCGCGAACGAATCCGGCCCGCGGCGCCACGCGTTCCTGTTCAAGCCCGGTACGTACGACGTGGACGCGCGGCTCGGCCACTACACCTCGGTCGCGGGCCTGGGCCTGTCCCCCGACGACGTGACGATCAACGGCGCGGTGCGAGCCGAGGGGCAGCCGCGGCCGGGCGGCGGCGACAGCGCGCCGGCCGACGTCTGGCGCTCGGCCGAGAATCTGGCCGTGGTGCCGACCGACGGCATCAACCGGTGGGCGGCGTCCCGGGCCGCGTCGCTGCGCCGGGCGCACATCCGCGGCCGGCTCTTCCTCCTCCCGCACCAAGACGGCTTCTCCAGCGGCGGATTCATCGCCGACTCGGTGGTGGACGGCCAGGTGGTCAACGCCTCGCACCAGCGGTGCCTCATCCGGGACAGCGCGGTCGGCTCCTGGTCCGACGGCGTGTGGGACCAGGTCTTCGCCGGTGTGACCGGCGCGCCCGAACAGCCCTTCGCGAAACAGTCCCCGCCGTACACGGCGCTGCCGGCCGGCCCCCTCAGCCGTGAGAAGCCCTTCCTCTACGTCGATTCCGCAGGCCGCTTCCGGGTGTTCCTGCCGTCGCCGCGGTACGACGCGGTCGGCGCGTCCTGGACCGGCGGTACGACGCCGGGTTCCTCCGTGCCGATCGAGCGGTTCTTCATCGCCAGGCCCACGGACTCGGTGCGCGCCGTCAATCGCGCGCTGGCGCAGGGCAAGCACCTGCTGCTGACCCCCGGTGTCTACCGGCTCGCGGAGTCCATCAAGGTCAAGTGGTCCGGCACCGTGGTGCTGGGTATCGGCTTCCCGACCCTGGTGCCGGTCGGCGGCGCGGTGCCGATGAAGGTCGCCGACGTCACGGGCGTACGTATCGCGGGGCTGCTCTTCGACGCCGGTACGACCGAGTCGCCCGCGCTGCTCGAGGTCGGCAGCAGGCGCGGCCGGCGCACCGACCCGTGCGATCCCACCTCGTTGCAGGACGTGTTCTTCCGGGTCGGCGGCGCGGGCCCGGGCCGGGCCGCCAGGGGCCTGGTCGTCAACAGCGACAATGTGCTGCTCGACCACGTCCGCGTGTGGCGCGCCGACCACGGCACGGGGGTCGGCCGGACGGTCGACACCGCGCAGACCGGTGTGGTCGTCAACGGCGACGACGTCCTGGCCACCGGCCTTTTCGTGGAGCATTACCGGAAGGACGACGCCGTCCGGAACGGTGAGCGCGACCGCACCGTCACGGTCCCCGAGGCGTTGCCGTACGACCCGCCGGATCGGGCCGCCCACGGCCGTCACGGCACCGCGCGCCGGGCCGCGTACGAAGTGGCGGACACCGTGTGACCGTGTGATCGACGGCTTCGGTGCGGCGGCGCGGGGTTCTGCCACGGTGCCGGCCCCGGACGCCGGCCCCCCATCGCCACGGGCATCGCTCTCGCTTTTGTTACAGCTGGTAACTCCCTCGACGCCGCGTAAGGTTTCCACAAGCGTCAAACAGGCCCGCGCCGTGCGGGCGGAGCGATCCAGGAGAGGAGGCGGCCCGATGGCGGAGCCGTCCCCCGGCGGCACGGGCGCGGGCCCGAGCGGCGCCGCGACCGGGCCACGGGCCAGATTCCGCGACCAGGTCCGTGGGGAGAGCAAGCAGATCGCCCTCGACCAGCTCGCGCAGGGCGGCCCGCAGGCGCTGTCGCTCAATGGCATCGCCAAGGCCCTGGGCATGTCGGGCCCGGCGCTCTACCGGTACTTCGCCAACCGCGACCGGCTGCTCACCGAGCTGGTCATCGACGGCTACCGGGACCTGGCGCAGGCGCTGCGGTCGGCGGCGGAGGCGGCCGCGGGGCAGCAGGCGCCGGCCGGGATGGCGGCGGTGGCCGCCGCGTACCGCGACTGGGCGGTGGCCCAGCCCCACCGCTACCGGCTGCTGTTCCGGGCCCCGCTGGTCGGCTACGACCCACAGGCGAACGAACTGGTCGAGGCGTCGCAGCCGGCCATGGAGGTGGCGGTCTCGGTCGTCGCGCCGCTGTTCGGCGGCCCCACCGAGGCGGCGGTCTTCCACACGATGAGCCTGTGGGCGGGCCTGCACGGCCTGGTGAGCCTGGAGATCGAGGACAACTTCACCTCGATGGGCGTCGACCCGGCGCCGCTGTACGAGCAGCAGCTCCTGGCGGTGCGGCAGGCGGCGGCAGTCGCGGTCACGGCCGGAACCGCAGCCGCAGCCGCAGCCGAGGCGTAGACCGTACGCGGCGGGCGGGAGCATGACACACGGACCGGTGGGTAGCCGAGGGACAAGCAGCGCACCATCGGAGGTGACCGCACATGCTGATCCTGGGACTGCTGCTCCTGGCCGGAGCCGGTGTCTTCACCGGACTCGTGATCGCCGACAACACATCCGGAGGTCCCGACTACAACGTGTCCGTACTCGGGCACTCCATCGCGACGATGAACTCGCTGGAGATCTTCTGCGCCGGTCTGGCGCTCGCGCTGATCTTCTGCCTGGGCGCGGCGATGGCCATGGCGGGCGGGGTGAGCCGGCGGCACAGGTCGCGCAAGCTCACCGAAGCGCGCAGGAGCGCCGCCGAGAACGCGCGGGAACGCGACGCGCTCGCGGCCCGGCTCGACACGATGACCGAGCAGGAGACCGCGCCCGCCGCCCGTGAGGGCCACGCGCCCGACCACGCGTACGAACCCGACGGGACGCCGGGCTACGGCGCGGACACCGGGCGGGCCGCCGACGACGACCGGCCGCCGGAGCGGGCGGGTGCGACACGGCACCGGCACGCGCGGCACCTGTTCGGCCACTGAGGCCGGACCTGGACAGGGTGCGGCCGGCCGCGACCGCGAATCCGTGATGCCGGGCGGTCACCGCCCGGCCGCGCCCCTGCCCGTACCGGTCACCTACTCGTATCGGTCCCCTACCCGTGCCAGTTCCTTACCCGTATCGGTACCGCTGCCGCAAACGGCCTTCCTGCGGTCGAGGTGTCCGATTATGATGCGGATCACGCCGCCCCGTGCGGGGGCGGCCCGCGCAGTGCCCGGATATCCATGTCGACGACGATGACGGCGGAGAAGTCGGGAAGGCCATGGCAGAGCAGGGTGCGCTCCGGCACCGCAGGACCGTGCTGGAGAACGAATGGGCCCGCCGCGTACCGCAGTTGAGGTCCGCGGGCGGCTATCCGGCAGGCCCGGCGCCGCTGCGCCGCGAGGTCACCGAGTCATGGGTGCGCAGCGTCGGCACTGTCGACCCGGCCCGGGACAGCGCCCCGGTCAGCGAGGACGGCGCGGTCCATCCCCGGTGGAAGGGCTCGCCCTTGCGGGCGCCGGTCACCGATCTCTCCGCGGAACTGCGCAGCATCGCCGAGGACGCGGGTTTCGTGGCGGCGGTCACCGACGAGTCCGGGACGATCCTGTGGACCTGCGGCGGCCGGCTCATGCGGCGCCGGGCCGAGCGGGTCAACTTCGCCCCGGGCGGGCGCTGGGACGAGGGCGCGATGGGTACCAACGCGCTGTCGCTGGCGCTGCGCACCGGCCGTCCGAGCACCGTCTTCTCCGCCGAGCACCTGGTGGCCGCGCTGCACGGCTGGGTCTGCTACTGCGCGCCGATCCACGCCCCGGACGGCCGGGTGCTCGGCGTCCTCGACCTGTCCACCACCTGGGACCGGTCGCATCCACTGGCCCTGCCGACGGTACGGACGCTGGCCTCGGCGATAGAGGCCAGGCTGCTGGACGTCGCGGGTGAGCCGGAGCGGCCGGCGGGACTCGATCTGCGCTGCCTCGGCTCGGTGCGGGCCACCAACGACGGGCAGCCGCTGCACCTTCCGCCGCGGCAGCTGGAGATCCTGACCCTGCTCGCGCTGGAGCCCGACGGCTTCGCGCCGGACCGGCTGCGCGCCTGTCTCTACGGCGACCGGCCGGTGACCGCGTCCACCTTCAAGGCCGAACTGTCGCATCTGCGGCGCGCGCTGAACGGCGGTGTGGCGACCCGCCGTTACGCGCTGACCGTGCCGGTGAACTGCGACGCGGCCGAGGTGCTGCGGGCGTTGGAGTACGGCGACCTGGACGCCGCGGTGACGCACTACCGCGGCCCGCTGCTGCCGATGTCCGAGGCGCCGGGCATCGTGGCCTGGCGCGAGCACCTCGAAGTGGTGGTGCGCGAGGCGGTGTTGGCGGACACCAGCCCGGAGCACGCGCTGCGCTACGGCGAGCGCGCGCCGTACGACGTCGCCGTGCACGAGCACGCGCTGCGGCTGCTGGGTCCTGGCGACGCCCGCCGGGGCATCGCGGCCGGCAGGCTGACCGCCGCGCTGGAGATCTGACACCGCGTCGTATCGGGCCGGTACCCCCGGAAGCGGGCGCCGACCTTTCGCCACCGCGGGCGCCAACCTTTCGCCAACCTCGGGCGACCACAGTGAGTGCCGACACCGTAACCCGCACACCGGTACACCGGTTCACCGAGGAGCGCCGACATGGTCTACGCGCAGCCAGGCACCGAGGGCAGTATCGTCAGCTTCGCCCAGCGGTACGACAACTTCATCGGCGGCGACTGGGTCGCCCCGGTCGAGGGGCAGTACTTCGACAATCCGTCCCCGGTCACCGGCCAGACCTTCTGTCAGGTGGCGCGGTCCACCGCGCCCGACATCGAACTCGCCCTGGACGCCGCGCACGCGGCGGCCGGACCGTGGGGCCGCACCTCGGCCACGGAGCGGGCGAACATCCTCAACAAGATCGCCGACCGGATCGAGGAGAATCTCGAGAAGCTCGCGGTGGCCGAGACCTGGGAGAACGGCAAGCCGGTCCGCGAGACCATGGCTGCCGACCTGCCGCTGGCGGTGGACCACTTCCGCTACTTCGCGGGTGCGTTGCGCGCGCAGGAGGGCAGCATCTCGGAGATCGACGCCGAGACCGTCGCCTACCACTACCACGAGCCGCTCGGCGTGGTCGGGCAGATCATCCCATGGAACTTCCCGATCCTGATGGCCACTTGGAAGCTGGCGCCGGCGCTCGCCGCGGGCAACTGCGTGGTGATCAAGCCGGCCGAGCAGACACCGGTCAGCCTGCTGGTGGTGATCGAGCTGATCGCCGATCTGCTGCCCGCCGGTGTGGTCAATGTCGTCAACGGCTTCGGGGTGGAGGCGGGCAAGCCGCTGGCATCCAGCCCCCGGGTGGCGAAGGTCGCCTTCACCGGCGAGACCACCACCGGCCGGCTGATCATGCAGTACGCCAGCGAGAACATCATTCCGGTGACGCTGGAGCTGGGCGGCAAGAGCCCCAACATCTTCCTGCCCGACGTGATGGCCGCCGACGACGACTACCTGGACAAGGCCATCGAGGGCTTCGTGATGTTCGCCCTCAACCAGGGCGAGGTCTGCACCTGCCCGTCCCGCGCCCTGATCCACTCCTCGATCTACGACGAGTTCATGGCGCGCTGCCTGGAGCGCACCCGCGCCATCGTCGGCGGCAACCCGCTGGACCCGGCGACCATGCTCGGCGCGCAGGCCAGCAACGACCAGTACGAGAAGATCCTTTCGTACTTCGACATCGGCAAGCAGGAGGGCGCCGAGATCCTCACCGGCGGCACCTCCCGTACCGTCCCCGGCCTCGAAGGCGGCTTCTACATCGAGCCGACCGTCTTCCGCGGCACCAACAACATGCGGATCTTCCAGGAGGAGATCTTCGGCCCGGTCGTCTCGGTCACCACCTTCGACTCCACCGACGAGGCCCTCAAGCTCGCCAACGACACGTTGTACGGCCTCGGCGCGGGCGTCTGGACCCGCGACGGCAACACCGCCTACCGGCTCGGCCGGGAGATCAAGGCCGGCCGCGTCTGGACCAACTGCTACCACGCCTACCCGGCACACGCGGCCTTCGGCGGCTACAAGAATTCGGGCATCGGCCGCGAGAACCACAAGATGATGCTGGAGCACTACCAGCAGACCAAGAACCTCCTGGTCTCCTACTCCCCGAAGAAGCTCGGCTTCTTCTAGGCCGCCAACGGCGTTGCCTGGCCTGGCATTTACCGGGCCAGGCACCGCCTTGGCCCACTCGGCGCCGTCGGCTCAGCCGACCGGCCCGTCCCGGAATGCTGTGCCGTGGCTGCCCCAAAAGCTGTTCCGACGGATTCAGAATTTTAGCCGGAGCCGCGCACAGATTTACTTTCGTGGCGGCCGTAATTGCGTTATCCGGCCTGCTCGGTGCCCCTAGGCGTGCTACTGTCGTCTCGGTTGCGGTCGTGGTTCCCAATACTTCAGGTGTTTCGGTCGGCGTTAGCGCCGCTGAAGAATTCCTGGTAATTCCGATTTTTCCGGTCGGGGTAATCATCGCGGCGACACGGGATTCGTACCGTGCGGATTCCGGTGCACTGCCCCGAAGGAGAACGACATGAGTTCAGGCACCGTGAAGTGGTTCAATTCGGAAAAGGGCTTCGGCTTCATCGAGCAGGACGGTGGCGGCGCTGACGTGTTCGCCCACTACTCGAACATCGCCGCCCAGGGCTTCCGTGAACTGCTCGAAGGCCAGAAGGTGACCTTCGACATCGCGCAGGGCCGGAAGGGCCCGACGGCCGAGAACATCGTTCCCGCCTGACGCGCCCGACCCACTTGCGGCTGGGGCCCGCACCCTCCGGTCGAGGGATCAGGCCGGACGCTGGCTGCGGAGTTCTTCGTTGATGCGCTGGGCTTCCTCCAGCTGATCCTCAAGGATGATGATGCGGCACGCGGCCTCGATGGGCGTGCCGGAGTCGACGAGTTCGCGCACCCGTCCGGCGATGCGGAGCTGGTAGCGGGAATAGCGGCGGTGGCCGCCTTCGGACCGTAGGGGCGTGATCAGGCGGTGTTCGCCCAACGCGCGCAGGAAGGCGGGCGTGGTGTCGAGCATCTCGGCAGCCCGGCCCATGGTGTAGGCGGGATAGTCGTCGTCGTCGAACTTGTCCGCAGGGCGGGTACCGCGAGGGGGCATAGACCTCTTCTTCCGGGGACGCATCGAGGGGTCCGAGCGCCAACAGGCGCTCGGACCCCGAGCTTTCAACACCATCTGCCGGCTGACTGCGCCGGTCTCCTTCTTCCACAGGCCCGCCTGCGAGGTCGGGACTGCAGGGATCGCGGTTGCGTGACCGGGGACCACCTTCCAATCCGGGGTCTGCGGTACCCGGGCGGACATCGTCCGGTCCCGGGCGATCCTGATGGCGTCTGCTCCTTACCTTTTCGACCGATCTGTACTGGCTGGTGACACGGTACTGCTGTGCGGCCCCTCGGGTCGCTCGACCCGACCGCCAGCGGAAGAACCCACCACTTCCGGCTCCGCCGCTCCGCTGTCGGGTCGCTCCTGCATTGACCTGCTTGCGCGGCAGTTCACCTCTGCCGCGCCCGACTGATCTCTGGGCTACGAAGAAAACCTTAGCCCCCGCCGACCCCAATGTCTACTGTCGCCATGACAGATTTTCTCCAGTGTCGGCCTATCGGTCGGCGGCTGGAGCCGGCTCAGGATGTGGTGCCAGGTGCCGTCCCACTGCCACCGACGGACCAGGTCGCTACGCGGCCACGCGGCCGGTGGCCAGCGGCCGGCGGATCGGTCGGCAACGGGATCCGTCCGCCGAACACCGTCGTAACGAATGCATTCGTGATAGCGTCGCCGCATGAGAATCGCCGACAGTGCCCGAACGCCGCGCAGCAGGCGTGAGCGGCCGTCGAAACCGCCTCTCACCCGGCAGGGGATCATCGACGCCGCCCTGGTCATCCTGCGGGAGGAGGGCCTGAAGAAGGTGAAGATGACCCGTATCGCCGCCGCGCTCGATACCGGTCCGGCTTCGCTGTACGTCTATGTGCGCGACACCGAGGACCTGCACGCACAGATCCTCGACGCGCTGCTGGCGGCCGTCGACGTACCGCCGGCCGGGGCGGGAACGTGGCGCGAGCGGCTGAAGGTGCTGCTGGCCGGCTACGCGGAGGTGCTGTTCTCCTACCCGGAGATCTCCAGGATGGCGTTGTCCACGCAGCCGAACGGCCCGAATTACCTGCGGCTGGGCGAGGCGGTGCTCGATCTGCTCGCCGAAGGCGGTGTCTCGGACCGGGCCGCGGCCTGGGGTCTGGATCTGCTGCTGCTGTTCCCGACCGCGGTCGCGGTCGAGCACAGCCAGCGGCCCGCGGCCCGGCGGAGCAAGGATCTGGAGGCACTCTCCGAGCAGATCACCGCACTGGACGAGAGCCGCTATCCCAACATCGTCCGGCTCGGCGGCGAGCTGATGTCCGGGGACGGCTCGTCCCGTGCGGACTGGTCCTTCGACGTCCTGCTCGACGGGATCATGGCCGCCTCCGCGCGCGAACTCAGTGGAAACGGATGAACCCGTAATCCGGCCCGTCACCCAAGCCCGTCACCACCGTGGGGGGCGGGGCCGGGAGGTCTTCCCCTGGTCCGTGTTCTGCGCATACACGGCGCGCACGCACGGCTCACGAGCTGACGCGGCTGCCGAGGTCCACGGTCAGCGGTAAAGGCGCCATCGGGCCCAGGCGCAGCCACGCCCCGCCCACCGGGCATTCGCTGAGCCGACCGACCGGCGGTGTTCCCGGCTCCCCGTACGCATGACGCGGCGCCCGCTACCCACCCTCACACGTCCTCCTCCTCGACTCTTCCTCCCGCACAGCACCGGACTCCTACGGGGCGGCACCCGCCGCCCCCAAGGGTGCGGCGCACACGCACATCCAGCGTCAGCGAATGCATTCCTCACGAATGCATTCGTCACTCAGCCCAACCGCCGCCGTGCGCGGCCGACCCTGCGGAGACCCGATGAAAGCTCTGTCGAGATTTGCGATCGCCCATCGGTGGTGGGTCATCGTCGGCTGGACAGCCGCGATCGTGCTGATCCAGATTCTGGCCTCCTCGGCCGGGGGCGCGACGTACAAGGACGACTTCAAACTGCCGGGGACCGAGTCCCAGGCCGCCTCCGATCTGCTGGCCGGAGCGAATCTCGCCGAGCAGAACAACCCGACCGGCACGCTCGTACTGCACTCCGGGAAAGGGGACTTGACGACCGAACCCGCGGACTTCGTCAGCAGGGCGAAGGCCGCGGTCTGCGGAGTCGGCGCAGCTCATGTCGCTACGATCACCACACCGTGGGGGACGGCCGCCTGTACGGCCGCCGACGGCAGGGACGACGCCGCACCGCGGCCCGATCTGATCAGCCGGGACAGAACCACGGCGATAGTCGAGGTCGCTTTCAACGAGCCGAAGCCCTCCGACTCCACGCCGAAAGTCGTGTACCAACACCTGAAGAGCCTGCGGTCCGACACTCTCCACATCGAGTTCACCGGCGACACCTTCGACAGCGTCGACGCTTCCACACCCGCGCTCTCACCCCAGACGCTGGGCTTCCTGGCGGCCCTCGTCATCCTGGCGATCGTCTTCCGCACATTCGGGGCCACACTCCTGCCGATGATCAGCGCTGCGGCGGCTCTCGGCTGCGGTCTCGGGCTGATCGCCCTGTTGACCCATGCGATGCCGGTGACCGACTTCACCTCCGCCCTGGCCGAGTTGATGGTGATCGGGGTGGGGATCGACTACGCCCTGTTCATCGTCACCAGACACCGCCGCAATCTGCTCAGGGGCATGAGCGTCGAGGACTCGATCGTCAACGCGCTCAACACCTCCGGCCGGGCGGTGCTGTTCGCCGGCATCACCGTCTGCATCGCCATCCTCGGTCTGTGTGCGCTGGCCACGAGCTTCCTCTACGGCGTAGCCATCGGCACCTCCATCGCCGTCAGCCTCACCATGCTGGCATCGCTGACGCTGCTCCCCGCCACACTGTCCCTGCTGGGCCGCCGCGCGCTCCCGCGCTCGCAGCGCGAGGCACTGCCGTCGGACCGCCGGGTCACCCTCCTGCTGTGCGTCATCCCGCCGGTGTGCGTCCTGTTCTGGGCGCTGTACGTCCTGCGGTGGGTGCTGCGGCGGGCCACCGCACGGCTCGCCGCGCGGCGCGACGCCTCGGCCCGCCCGCCCCTGTGGACGCGCTGGGCCACGTTCGTACAGCGCCGCTCACTGATCGTCGGTGTCTTCGCGGCAGTGCTCCTGGCCGTCCTGGCGATCCCGTTCTTCTCCCTGCGGCTCGGCCACCCCGACCAGAGCAACACCCCCGCCGCATCGACCAGTCACAAGGGTTACGACCTCATCAGGGACGCCTTCGGCAAGGGGTACAACTCCAACCTGCAACTGGTCGTCGGTGGTTCGCGGGCGACCGACAAGGCGTTCCTCACCCAGCTCACCGGGACGCTGGCCACCGTTCCCGACGTCGACAAGGCGAGCATCACCGCGCTCCCGGTCGGCAAGGACATCGCCTTCGTCACCTTCAAGTCGGTCAGCGGTCCGCAGGACGCCAGTACCGTGCACCTGGTCGAGAACCTCCGGAACAACATCCTGCCGCCCCTGCACAAGGGCGGCGACACACAGGTGTACGTGTACGGCGACACGGCGGTGTTCGTCGACTTCTCCGCGGCGCTGGCCGCCAAGATGATCTACTTCGTGCTCGCCGTGGTCGGGCTGTCCTTCCTGCTCCTCATGGCGGCCTTCCGCAGCGTCGTCGTCGCGGCCACCGCGGCGACCATGAATCTGCTCGCGGCCGGCGCCTCGTTCGGCGCGGTCGTGGCGGTCTTCCAGTGGGGCTGGTTCAGCGAGCCGCTCGGCCTGGGATCCGGCGGACCCGTCGACGCGTTCCTGCCCGTCCTGTTCTTCGCCATCCTCTTCGGCTTGTCCATGGACTACCAGGTGTTCCTGGTCAGCCGCATCCACGAGGAGTGGGTCCACTCCCGCGACAACCACCGGGCCGTCACCGTCGGCCTGTCCGAGACCGGCGGCATCATCACCGCGGCCGGCCTCATCATGATCACCGTGTTCAGCGGATTCCTCCTCGGCGACGGACTCGTGATCAAGCTGCTCGGCCTCGGCCTCGCCAGCGCGGTCCTCCTGGACGCCTTCATCGTCCGGCCAATGCTCGTCCCCTCGATCATGCAGTGGCTCGGCAGGGCCAACTGGTGGTTCCCGGCCTGGCTGGACCGGATCACCCCCCATGTCTCCATCGAGGGGCGGGACGACACCGAGGCGCCCGCGAAACTGGAACCGCTACCGGAGTAACCTCCGGCTTGGGCCGCGCCCCGTCTTCGTCCGTCCCCGGGTCATGCCCCGGGGACGAGGGCGCGTGGGAACACGGCCCCTGTCGCCCCACCATGCCAAGCCGAGGAGCAAGTCTGCGCGTCGGTCAGGGTGCGGCGCACTCTCCGAGGACGGCGTGTGGGAGACCCGCTCGTGCCCCAACCCCCGCTGCAGCGGCACCTGGCGGCACCGTGCCCTGTACGTCGCCAGGCCCGGCGACGCAACGGAGCCCGACGCGCTGAAGTAACGGCCGTCGCAAGCCCAACGGACGAAGGCCGGCCCCGCGGTTCGCACTGGGACCGCCGCTGGGGCAGCACCGGGACGGAGCGCACACCGAGCCTATCCAGCACGTGCGGCGGGGCGTCGGCGATCGACTCGCCGACCACGAGCAGGGAGGTCGACCCGGCCGGCACCGCGCACGCAGTCAAGGTGAGGACGACGGCGAGCGCGTGCCGCACTCCGCGCGGATCGCGTGGGTCGGGCACCCGGGCCAGCCGCTCCAGGAGATCGGGCACCTCTGCGGACGGGATCGACGTTGATGCGTCGACGGGCACGATTTCCAGGCGGGTTACGGGGCGTAGAGCACTCCATGATCACGGGATGCGGCGGGCCAGATCCCGGATCAGGCTCTGCTTCGTACCCCACGACTTCGCATGCCGGGTCCACTCCTGCGGGTACCTCGCCTCCCGCTCCAAGAAAAGCAACACATAGGGCAGCCGCGGCGACGTGGCCGGGTCCTCTCCCACAGGGGAATTCCACAACCCATCAGGTAGCGAACCCCTCTGGGCCTGCTGGTACTTCTGGCGAGCCTGCAGAAACGCCGGCTCCCGGTACTGCTCGTCCACTCCCAGAGGCCGCGTCAGCCACCACATCTCGTTGGACCGGCCGAGTGCGTCCGCGACCTTCCTCTGGGCCTCAGCCAGACGAACAAGCGCCGCGGTTCTCGCGGCCAAATCATCCGCTATCAGCTCGAACGCCCAGCCCAGCCGCTCATCCCACACGCGAGCGTCGTCCGCGCCGGCACCTGCTCTGCCAGCCGACCGTGATCGCCGGCGGCCCGGGACCGAAGTGCTACGGGATCGGTCCTACGCCGGTGCGTCGAGCCGTGCTGTCAGTTATCGATTCCGCTCCGGGGCCGCCGGCAAAAGCCCCTGGTTATCCCTCTGGAAGCGGACGACGCCGGGCCGGCCCCGGATACCGAGGGGGCCGTGGTGGGCCGGCCGCCGGAGATCGGCGCAGCCACCCCCATCGGCCTCGGCTGCCGCATCTGCGAACGCCGCGACTGCGCCCAGCGCGCCCGCCCCCCGGCCCGCGGTGCGCCCGGTGTCAGAGGCTGGAGTCGGCCGCCTCTGACACTGGGGCGGCCTGGCGGCGGGCACGGTACTCGACGCGGGCGAGCAGGATCGTGGGCACGGCCGCGGCGATCGCGATCGCGAGGACCCACACGAATGTGGATCCGAACGCGTCGGCCTGCGCGGCGGGTCCGGACCGGTGCCGGAGCCGGTCGGTGAGGACGACGGTGAGCACGGCGGTGCCGATCGCGCCGCCGACGCGCTGGAGGACGTTGAGCTGCGGGGTGGCGTCGGGGATCTTGTCCGGCGGCAGGGCCTGGTAGGCGGCGGTCATCGCCGGAATGATCGACAGCCCGAACCCGACGCCGCGGACCACCATCACGACGCACAGCAGGACGTAGGAGGTGGTCGCGGTCAGGAACACGAACGGGACGGTCGAGACCACCAGAACGACGGCGCCCGCAAGGGAGGTGGCCCCGGCGCTGTAGCGGTCGGTGAAGGGCGCGGAGAGCAGCGCGCCAAGGCCGGTCGGTGCGAGCAGCAGCCCCGCGAGGATCACTCCGTCGCCGCGAACGGTCTGGAAGTACAGCGGCATGAGGATCATCCCGCCGTAGTTCGCGGCGCCCAGGGCGAACTGGGCGGCGGACGCGGCGGTGAAAGCCCGGTTGGCGTACAGCCGGAGGTCGAGCATCGGCTGCTCGGCCCGCAGCGCGTGGAGGACGAAGCCGGCCAGGGCCGCCAGTCCGAGCGGCAGCGCGACCGCGGCCTCCGTGTCCAGCCCGGCCGCGACGCCCACCTCCGCCAATCCGTAGGTGACGCCCACGATCCCGGCGGAGGCCAGGACCAGGCCGATCACATCCACCCGTCCCGCGTCGCCGCCCCTGGGCATCGGCAGGAGCCGCAGAGCGAGCAGGACGCCGACGACGCCGAAGGGGATGTTGAGCCAGAAGATCGCACGCCAGCCGATGCCCTGGATGAGCAGACCGCCGATGGCGGGTCCGAGCGTCGGGGCGAGCACGATCGGCACCGCGATCAGCGCCATCACCCGTCCCATCTGTGCCTTCGAGGACTGCGCGGTCCAGATCATGGTGCCGACCGGCATGATCGCCCCGCCGCCGACGCCCTGCAGTACGCGAGAGGCGATCAGCATTCCCACGCTCTGCGAGCACGCGCACAGCACCGACCCGACGGTGAACACCGTCAGCGCGGCGACGTACAGCCGAGCGGCGCCGAACCGGCGGGCCGCCCAACCGGTCAGGGGGATGACCGCGGCGAGCGCGAGGAGGTACGCGGTCACCACCCATTGCACGGTCCCCAGTCCGGCGTGCAGGTCGACCGAGAGGGTGTGCAGCGCGACGTTGACGACCGTCGAGTCCAGGAACGACAGCGACGCGCCGATCATCACCACCCCCACCGACCGGCGCAGGGCGGGCGAGAACGGTTCGACGGGGACGGTCACGTCCGCACCGCCTTGATTCCGGTCATCACGTCACTCATCAGCCACTCCTTGCGTTAGGTACACCTAAGTTAGGCTGGCTTCTGTGCGTACAGAGGACGACCGATACCCTCGATCGGACAACCCGGTGTCGCCCATCCTGTGCATCGATCGCGACACCGCCCGGGACGACGAGGTGCTGCATCTGCACGCGCACCCCGAACCGATGCTCACGTGGAGTTCGACCGCGACGCTGAGGGGGACCGTCGCTCACCGCGACTGGCTGATCCCGCCCGGCTACGGGCTCTGGGTACCCGGCGGCATCGAGCACTCAGGCTCCGTACTGCACGCGGGCGAAATGCTGACCATCACCTTCTCCCCCGACCGCTGCCCCATCACCTGGGCCGAACCGACCTGCTTCACCGTCGGTTCGCTGCTGGGCGAGATCATCACCCACTTGCACCGAATCACGCCCGACGACCGCAGCCGTCCGGGCGCCGAGGCACTCATGTTGCAGCTGCTCACCCCCCTGCCCGCGCATCACATCCATGTGACGATGCCCGCCGACCCGCGAATCCGTGTGATCGCGGAACGGCTCATCGCCCGCCCCGCCGACCAGCGTGAACTCGCCGTATGGGCCGATCAGATCCATACCAGCGTCCGTACCCTGTCCCGGCTGTTCCGCGCCGAGACAGGGCTCAGCTTCATCACCTGGCGCACCCACGTCCGCATCCGCGCCGCCGTCCCGATGCTGGCCGAAGGCACCTCGGTCAACGCCACCGCCCGAGCGGTCGGCTACCGCAAACCCAGCGCGTTCATCGCCGCGTTCCGCCGGGTCACCGGCCAAACGCCCGGCACCTATCTCCCCTGATCCCGAACCGATTCACCGGTGTGTGAAGTCCCGTGGCCGCTTGTCGACGAAGGCCGCCATGCCCTCCTTCTGGTCGGCGGTGGCGGGGACGATCCGGGAGACGAGACCGGCGCGTTCGGTTTCGGCGGCGTCCATGGTGCGGCCGGTCAGGCACATCTCCATGGCCCTGGCCTTACCGACGGCGCGGGTCAGGCGCTGGGAGCCGCCGATGCCGGGGATGACGCCGAGCTTGATCTCGGGCTGCCCGAAGACGGCGGTATCGGCGGCGAGCAGGATGTCGCAGAGCATGGCCAGCTCGCAGCCGCCGCCGAGCGCGTACCCGGAGACCGCGGCGAGGGTCGGCGTGCGCAGGGCGCCGAGCCGGTCCCACGCGTCCGGCTCCGCCGCGGCCGGTCATGCCGTGCGCCGAGCGCTGTCGAGTTGCTCCAGCCTCCGGAAGCGGCTCGCGTGGAAAACGAGCGGCGGCACCGAGTGGTCGGCGTCCAGGCCGTGGATGCGCAGCAGAACGATGTCGTGGTCGCCGGCCGGTATACGCCGCTCGACGCTGGTGTCGAACCAGGCGCCCGCGCCGTCCAGGACCACGGCGCCGTCCTCGGTGGCGTGCCAGTCGAGGCCGGCGAACCGGTCGCTGCCGCGGGAGGCCAACTGGGCGCAGGCACGCTCCTGTTCCGCGCCCAGTACGGTGACGCCGAGGCGGGCGCGGCCGGCGAGCAGCGGCCAGGTGGTCGAGGTGTGGGCCACGCAGACCGACAGCAGCGGCGGATCGAGCGAGACCGAGGTGAACGAGCTGGCGGCCAGGCCGACCGGCCTGCCGTCCACGAGCGCGGCTATGGCGGTCACGCCGCTCGGGAAGGCGCCGAAGACCCGCCGCAATTCCGTTGGGGACAACAACTGCTGGGCCGGCCGGACGGGCCCGTCGGCGCCGGCCGCGCGGAGGTCCTGGGTGGATCGGGACATGGGTGTACCGCTTCCTGGTCTGGTTCCTGACATTCCTGATGCGACAGGGCGTCACATGGGCGGCGGCGGACCGGAATCGCCGGACGCGTCCGGACGCGGCGGCTCGGGCCCGTGGCCCGCTCGCCGCCGCCCGGCCGTGTCTAGAAGAAGCCGCTCGGTGGCAGCGGTGTGCCGTTGACGGCGTGGTCCCCGATCGCCTGCGCCTTGTAGGCGCCGGGATTGTGGGAGGCCAGGGTGCGGATGTTGCGCCAGTGCCGGTCCAGCCCCGCGCCGCGTGCGGTCGCCGAGGCGCCCCCGACGTCGAACACCGCCGAGGCTGCCTGGAGGCCCAGTCGATCCACGACGATCTTGGCGCGTGAGGCGTGCAGCGACGCTTCGTGGGCCAGTTCCTCGCCCGGGTGCTCGGCGTGGGCGTCGAGCGCGTCCGCGGCGGCGAGCACGGTGGCCTGTGCGGCGTACGCGGCGCTGTCGATCTGCCCGATCGTGAGCTGGAGCAGCGGGTCGTCGGCCGGGCTGTCCGCGTGTGCGTGCGCGTACGTACGGCGGCGGGAGCGCAGGACGGCGGCGCCGTCGGCGACGATGCCGCGCAGGATTCCGGCGACGACCGCGGTCAGGTAGAGCTGGCTCAGGGCACCCCGATGCGGTGTGCGGGGTGCGTCGGCGGCGCGTCGCGAGAGGACTTCGTCGGCCTCGACGCGGACCCGTTCCAGACGTGTCGTGCCGGTCCCGGTCAGCCGCTGGCCGATGCCGTCCCAGTCGTCGTCACGGTGCACGCCGGTCCGGTCGCCGGGGACGGCCACCGTCACGACGTCGCCTTCCGGGGTGACGGCGGGGACGGTGATCCAGTCGGCGTACAGCGAGCCGGTGCTGTAGAACTTCGTGCCGTTGAGCCGGTATCCCGACCCGTCGGGCGTGAGCGTCGTGCGGAACTGCTGCGCACCGACCGTGCCGCTGCTCAGTTCGGTCGCCGCGCTGCCGAAGACGGTGCCGCGCGCGGCCTCGCCCAGCCAGCGGCGGGCCGTCACTGTGCCGGGGTCGCGTAGCAGGCCGTCGACGAACGCGTAGTGGTTGCGCAGCGCGTGCGCCACGTTGGGGTCGGCCTCGCCGAGGCGGATCACGAAGGTCAGCAAGGACCGCACGCTCCACCCCGCGCCGCCGAGCGGCCTGGGCACGCGCACCGCGCCGACGCGAGCCGCCTTCAGCGCGGCGATCTCCGTGAACGGGTGTGTCCGCTCCTGGTCCCGCCGGGCCGCTCCCTCGGCGATCCGGGCGAGGAGTGGGGCGAGTACGGCGTCGCCGACGTCCGGCGGAGCGGGGGCGGGTCCCATGTCCGTGCTCGTGGAGGTGGCCGGTGGGTGTGTCATCGCGGCGCCTTCCGACTGGTGTCGTGGGGCTCGGGTACCGGGAGCCCGTAGTGATCGCGCAAGGTCGTTCCCTCGTAGTCGGTGCGGAAGAGTCCGCGGCGGCGCAGGATCGGTATGACGTGGTCGACGAAGTCCTCGAGTCCTTCGGGGAAGACCGGCGGCATGATGTTGAAGCCGTCCGCCGCGCCCCGCAGGTACCAGTCCTCGATGACATCGGCGACCTGCTCGGGGGTGCCGGTCACTTCCAGGTGCGCCCGGCCCGCCGCGTAACGGACGACGAGTTCCCCGACCGTGAACCGCGCTCCGCCGAGAAGCTCCTGGACGAGCGCCGAGCGGCTGCCCCGCTCGCCGGCGCCGTCGGGCAGGTCGCCGGGGAGCAGGGTCCGGTCGAGGTCGGCCTCGGTGAGCGGGATGCCGAGCAGCCGGGAGACCGCCGGGAGGATGGAGCCGGGCACCACCGCTTCGTCGAGCCGCCGTTTGGCGGCACGTGCCTCGGCCTCCGTACCGCCGAGGACCGGCACCAGGCCCGGCAGGATCAGGACACCGCGCGGATCCCGCCCGGCGGCGGCGACTTCGGCGCGCAGCCGGTCCGCGAACGCCTCGGCGCCCTCGGCATTGAGCCGGGCGGTGAAGACGGCTTCCGCGTACCGACCGGCGAAGGCGATCCCGTCGGCCGAGGAACCGGCCTGTACGAGGACGGGGTGTCCCTGCGGCGGCCGGGGCACATTGAGCGGTCCGGCGACGCGGAAGCGCGCGCCGACGTGGTCGATGGCACGGATCCGGTCCGCGTCCGCGAAACGGCCGCGAACCCGGTCGGCGAGGACCGCGTCGACCGGCCAGCTCCCCCACAGGGCGAGAGCGACCTCCAGGAACTCCGCCGCACGCTCGTAGCGCGTCGCATGGTCCGGATGGCCGTCGAGCCCGAAGTTCCGGGCGGCGTGGGCGGATGAGGTCGTGACGATGTTCCAGCCCGACCGGCCGCCGGTCACATGGTCGAGACTGGCCAGTCTGCGCGCCAGTTCGTACGGCTCGGTGTACGTCGTCGACGCCGTCGCGATGAGGCCGATGTTCGACGTGCTCGCCCCGAGGTCGGAGAGCAGAACCGTCGGATCGAGCCTGGCCAGCGGGCGGTGGGCCAGCTCGGAGTGGTCCGAGCCGTAGGCCGCCGGGCTGTCGCCGAAGAAGACCGCGTCCATCCGCCCGCGCTCGGCGACGCGGGCGAGGTGCCGGTAGTGCGCGACGTCCCAGCCCGCGTGCGGCCCGGCGCGGCCGACCCGCCAGGCCGCCTCATGGTGCCCGACGAACTGCAGGAAGGCGTTCAGGTGCAGACCGCGGGTGCCGCGGGTCCCCCTGCTGGTCGCGCTCACCGTCCGCCGCCGTCGTGCCAGGGCGCGACCGCGCGTGCGACCTCGTCGTGGTCGAGGCCGAGCACTTCCTCGCGCAGGACGGTGACGCCGTCGAACCGTACGAGGCCGCTGTCGTCGGTGGAGATGCCGTGCCGGTAGGTCGGCACGGCGGCCACCGGGCGCACCGGGTCCGTGGCGGGCAGCGGGACGAGGATCACGTCGACGGCTCCGGGGGCGGGGCGCGGCCCGATCGTGCCGGTGGCCAGCAGGTCGCCGTTCCCCTCGGGCTCCCTCCAGTCGAGCCGTGCGGCCGGGGCAGCGCCGACCAGCAGGCCGCGGCCCACGTCCCCGGCCAGCCGGCGGACGTCGGCGTGCACGGTCCGGCCGGGCGTGTCGAGGGCGAGACGGGACACGGCGAAGTGCTCACCGATCAGCCGCCCGAGTTCGGGATGGAGGGCCGAGAGCGCGTCGGCCACCGCATCGGGTTCGAGGCCGCGCACCGCGGACCCGCGTGCCGCGTCGACCACGAGCGAGGTGATCCTGGCCTGTTGGAGGATGTCGAGCGCCTCCCGCAGGAGTGCGGTCCCGCTGTCGAGTGCCGGGACCGCGCCGGGCGCCAGGATCTCGGCCACCGACTGCAGCGTGGGATCGGCGAACACGGCGTCGCCCCGTGCGGGATCGGCGCGACCGGGTCCGGTGGGTACGGAGTGCACACCGGTCGGCACGGTGGCGGTCATCGGGCACCTCTCACGAAGGGGAAGGAGCGCAGTGGCCTGGGCGGCACGATGTAGGTGGCCCTGCGGGTGACATTCATGAAGGCATTGATGCCGTTGCGGTGGCGGACTCCGACGCGGGCGTTCCTGGCGGCGGCGTCGGCGCCGTTCATGATCGCCCGGGTGTTGTTGAAGTCCCGCAACTCCCTTTGCAGGGACACGAAGTGCGTGCCGGGGACGCCGCCGTCGAGCGTCGCGAAGTCCCGGCGGTTGATCAGCGGTACGTCGCCGACGCGGGCGCGGGCCGCCGCCTGCGCGTGGCCGATGACGCCGTGCTCGGCGAGGGTCTGGTCGGCGCGGTCGTAGTCGCTGCGGGCGTCGTCGTGGAAGGCGTCGGCCTCGGCGGCGCGGACCGTCGGCGCGTACAGCAGCGCGCTCTGCTCGTCGCGCGGGCGGGTGTGCCACTGGGCGACGTTCAGCTCGATCCTGCTGACGTGGGCGGTGGTACCGCCGGTGTAGGGGCCTTCGGCGATGGTGATGTTCGGCTCGGGGGCCTGGCTGCCCCTGAGTACCGAGCGGAAGCCGAGCAGCAGCGGGGACTGTTCGGGAATGTCGAGTTCGGCGAGCCGCTCGCGCGGCAGCCCCTCCCCCACGAAGCCGGTCCGGGTCTCGGCCAGTTGGAGGTGCTCCCGCACGTCGAGGTCGGAGTCCGAGAACAGTCCCGCCGCGATCTCCTCGACGATCTCCTCGCGGTCGCCGGCGAGATGGAGGAAGCCGTCGAAGTCGTCGATGGCCGGGTCCTCCCAACGTGCCATCTTCACGGCGCGGTTGACCGGCGGAGTCCGGTCGGTGTGCCGCTCGAACCAGCCCGGCGACCAGCCGACGAGGAAGAGCAGTCCCTCGGGCCCCCATGGGTGGCGCCGGTCGATCCGGCGGAGCACGGCCTCCAGCCGTGCCGCGCCGGCCGCACCGGGGGTGGCGGTGGCGTTCACGAACAGCAGCCGGTGGAATTTCGGCGGCAGCGGCCGTCCGAGGTCGTCGTGCCGGAAGGTGGACTCCCAGGCGTGCTGGGAGTCGGTGAGCGCCGGCGCGGTGGTCATCGGGCCCCCGCGAACTCGGCGTCGGGCAGCAGGCCGGCGAAGAACCCGCCGGTGTCCGCGACCGGCTGCGTCACCGGGACGTTGTGGATCGCGGCGGTCAGCCCGCGCGCGGTATGCGGCGATTCGAGGGCGGTGAGTACCACAGCCGCGATGTCGCTGGAGGTGACGAGCCCGTCGGCGAGCGGGTCCTGACTGAGGCGTACCGCGTACGACCCGGGCGGATCCTGCGAGAGCCAGGTGGGACGCAGGATCGTCCAGCCGGAGGCCCCGGCGCGCAGTGCGTGCTCGAAGTCGCGCAGCGCCCAGGTGCCGGGCTTGCCGTTGGGGTGGTTGCGGCCGTGGCCGACCAGGAAGTGGCTGACCAGCACGATGTGCGCGGTCGGAGCCGCGGCCTGTATCAGCGGCAGCAGGGCCGCGGCCAGGTCGCGGCCGGCGGTCGCAGTGTCCGGCTGCGGTGTCGACTGCGGCGCGATGACCACGCCGTCGGCGCCGGCCAGCGCATCGGTGACGGGCCCGGCCGCTGCCGGGCCCGGCTCCAGCCGGGTCAGCCGGTGGCCGCGCTCGGCGGCGGCGGAGCGGACGGCGTCCGCGGAATTCCACGGCCTGGTGTCGATGATCGCGCCGCCCGGCTGGGGGCCGCGCAGGAGAGGAGTGAGTTCGAGCAGTCGCATCGGGGGCTCCGGAAAAGGTCGGGTGGTGGCCCAGGAGGTCCTGGGCCAGGTCGGTGAACGGCCGTACGGGGTCGGCTACTTGGCCCAGCCGATCTCGTAGGCGAGGTCGAGGTCGTCGGCGCGCGGGGTGTAGGAGAGGTCCTTGGCCGCGGCGAAGGTCTGGGGCTGCTGCCACAGGTCGATGGCCCGGAAGGTGCTGGTGATCCGGTCGGTCGCCGCCTTGACGTATGTCGCCCGCTCGTCGAGCGTCGAGGCGGTCCACGCCTTGACGATGTCGTCGTCCAGGGTCTTGTCCTGCGGGCCGCGCAGGTTGGAGGTCGGGAAGATGACCGAGGACTCGTAGTGGGTGAGAACTTCGGCACTGGAGTTCGACGGTGACGCCTCGCCGTTGTACGTCAGGGCCGCCGCGGTCGCGTCGGTCGCCTTCTTGTCGCTCCACTGGGCGATCGGCAGCACCTCGACCTTGGCGTCGAACCCGACGGCGTTCAGCTCGTCGGCGATCACCTCGGAGGTGCGCTGGCTGCCCGCGTACTGGTAGGCGGCCAGGGAGATCTGCACCTTGGTGCCGACCGCGCCCGCGTCCTTCAGCAGTTGCTCGGCCTTCTGCGGGTCGTACGGCCAGGGCGTCAGGTCCTTCTGGTAGCCGTTGTACGTCGGCGAGAACAGCTGCCGGTTGGCGGGGACCGTGTAGCCCTTGAGCACTGTCTTGGTGATGGTGGCGCGGTCGATCGCGATGGTCGCGGCCTCCCGCACGCGGACGTCGTCCCACGGCTTCTTGCTGGTGTTGATCGACAGGTAGTGGATCCGCAGGCCGGGTACTCCGCCGACGGTGTATTTGCCGGTGGCCCTGATCTGTTCGAGCTGGCTGGGGTCGAGGCCGGGCACGACGTCGATGGAACCGCCGAGCAGTCCGGAGATCAGCGACGACTGGTCGCTGAAGACCTGGTAGCGGACGCTCTTCAGAGCCGGCTTGGTGCCGTAGTAGACGGTGTTGGCGGTGAGCCCGACCGATCCATTGGGTTTGAACGAGGTCAGCCGGTAGGGGCCGGAGGCGTCGACCTCGGTGTTGGGATTGTGGGCCGCTGTCCACTTCTCCGGCAGGAACAGCCAACCGCTCACCAGCCCGGGGAAGTTGAGGTAGGTCTGCTTGCCGGTGGTGAAGGTGATCTCGGTGGGCGAGACGACCTTGACTTCGGTGACCGCGGAGACGATGCGCTGGGCGGCGGTGAGCTTCGCGTCCTTCTTGGCCCGCTCGAAATTCCAGGCGACGGTGCTGGCGTCGAGCGCCTCGCCGTCCTGGAACTTCGCGCCGGGGCGCAGCGTGAACGTCCAGGCGTCGGGCCCGTCCTGTCTCCAGGAGGTGGCGAGGTCACCGACGAGTTTCCCGGTGCGGTCGAACTGGGTCAGTGAGGAGTAGAACTCCCGGACCAGGGTCAGGCTGTTCTTGCTTCCCGAGGCAAGACCGGGGTCGAGGCTGGTGACGTCGGCGGGCACGGCGATGACGACGGTGCGCTGCTTGCCACCGGTCGCGCCGGTGGTGCTGGAGCCGCCGCAGGCGGCCATGCTCACGGCGAGGGCCGGTGCGATCAGGACAACGGCGGTCCGGCGGCGGAGAACCCGGCGGCGGAACGGGGAACGGGGACGTGACACGGGTGGTGCTCCTTGGCCTGTGCGGAGAGGGACTGTGCGGAGAGGGACTGTGCGGAGAGGCGACCGGGACGCGTGTCGGGGTCAGCCGGAGGACGGGACGGCGCGACGGCGCAGCGCGGGATCGGTCAGCGACGGCGGCACATGCCCGTCGTCGGTCGGGTTGACCGTGGTGCCGGGCGGCACGATCGCGTCGATCCGGTCGAGCACGTCGGTGGTGAGCACGGCCTGCGGCGCGTCGAGGGCGGACTTGAGGTGATCGACGGTGCGCGGGCCGATGATGGCGCTGGTGATCGCCGGGTGCTGGAGCACGAAGGCGATCGAGAGGTGGATCAGCGACAGGCCGGCCTCGTCGGCGAGCCGGGTGAGCTCCCGTACCGCGGCGGCCTTGTCCTGGTTGGCCGCGTTCGAGGGGTCGGCGCGGTGCGGCTGGCGGGCGAGCCGCCGGGACCACTCGGGGCCTCCGGCGTCGGGGTACTTCCCCGAGAGCCAGCCGGCGGCGAGCGGGCTCCACGGCAGGACGGCGATGCGGTGCTCGCGCGCGACAGGCAGCACCGCACGCTCGATGCCGCGCACCAGGATCGAGTACGGCGGCTGCTCCGTCACAGGCCGGTTCAGGCGCCGGTCCGCGGCGGCCCACTGGGCCTCGACCAGTTCGTGGGCCTGGAAGGTGGAGGTGCCGAAGTAGCGGATCTTTCCGGCACGCACCAGGTCGGTGAGCGCGTCGACGGTCTCGGCGATGTCGGTGTCGGGATCGGGGCGGTGGGCCTGGTAGAGGTCGATCCAGTCGGTGCCCAGGCGCTTGAGGCTGGCGTCCACGGCGTGGAAGATCCAGCGGCGCGAGTTGCCGCGGCGGTTGGGGTCGTCGCCGTTGGGCCGGTTGAACTTGGTCGCCACGACGATGTCGTCGCGGCCCCGCTCCCGGAGCACTTCGCCGACGACTTCCTCGGACTCGCCCGCGTGGTAGGAGTCAGAGGTGTCGATGATGTTGATGCCGGCGTCGAGGGCGGCGTGCAGCACGGCCTTGCTGTCCTCGTACTGCTGGGGCGTCTTCTTGCCGAAGTTGAGGGCGCCGAGTGTCAGAGGACTGACGCGGACGCCGGTGGTGCCGAGCTGTCGGTGGGTCATGCCGTTTCCTGATCTGTCGTGGGCTTCACGAGTGCTGGGCGGAGGTGTGCCGGGAAGGCAGCGATCACCACAGCGCCGGGAACTCGACGGCGGGATCGACGAGGTACTCGCCGAGGACGCGCGCCTTGGTGGCGGCCGGATTGTGGGTGGAGACGGTGCGCAGATTCCGCCAGTGGCGGTCGAGGTTGTACAGCCGCCGGGTCGCCGAGGCGCCGCCAAGGTCGAAGATCGCGTTCGCGGCCCGCGGTCCCACGTCGTCCAGGACGACCTTGGCCTTCGCCGTCCGCAGAGCGAATTCGCGTGCCAGGTACGGGTCGTGCGCACCGGAGACAAGTGCGTCCGTCGCGTCGTCCAGCGCCCTGGCGGCGGACTGGACCAGCGCCTCGGCCGCTTCGGCCCACACCGCGAGGCCGCCCAGCACACGGTGCAGTTGCGGATCGTCGACCGGCGAGGTGGCCGCGGCGTTCGAGAAGGTGCGGGTGCGTCGATGGAGCAGGGCCCGGCCGTCGGTGACGACCGCCCGCAGAATGCCGGTCTGGATGGCCAGGATGTATATCTGGCCCAGCACGAAGTACCTGACCGCCTCCCCCGACGCGGGCCCGCCCGCGATGATCTCGTCCGGCCGCACCTCGACATCGGTGAACTCGGTGGTCCCGGAGCCGGTGAGCACCTGGCCGAACCCGTCCCAGTCGCCGACCCGGTGGACGCCGGCGCGGGTGACCGGGACGACGGCGAGCACGGCGCCGTCGCGGTGGCTCGCGGAGACGGCCAGCCGGTCGACGTAGGGACTGCCGGTGCTGTAGAACTTCCGTCCCCGCAGGCGTGGTCCCGCGGCGGTGTCGACCAGTTCGGTGCTGTGGCGGGCCCCGGCGCCGACGACGGTGGCCGTCAGCTCGCCCGCGAGGTTCGCGAAGAGCACTCCGGCGGCGGCCTCGCGGAGCCAGCGCTCGCGCTCGGCCGAGCGGGTGGAGCGCAACCGTGCCTCGACGAACGCGAAGTGGGTGCGGACGATATGCGCGAGGTTGGGATTGCGCTCGGCGATGTCGGCGACGATCACCAGCAGCTCGGGCAGAGTGCCGCCCGAGCCGCCGTACTCGCGCGGCACACGGAAGCCGCCGAGACCGGACCCGCGCAGCAGCTGCACCAGATCGGTGAAGCCCTCCGCCTGTTCCTCCCGGCCCCGGGACCGTTCGGCGATCTCGCCCAGCAGGTCGGCGTAGGCGGTCGAGCCGTACTCCACGGGCACGTTGCCGACCGGGCGGGGCGCGCGCCGCGTCGTATCGGCGTTCGGCCGGGCGTGCGCGATCTCCGCGCCGAGCACGCGCTGTGCTGTTGCGACCGGGGTGGGAGTACGCAGCCGGCGCAGGTCGGCGAGCAGGCGGGCGGCTGCGACCGGTCGCGGCGGCAGGGCACCGATCGCAGGCGAGTGGTCGACGATGGTCGCCGCCACGACGGCCGCGCTCTCGACCGAAGCGCTTGCGGCCCTGCGGCGGCCGGGATGTCCGTAGGCTCCCTCGACCCGCTGCGCCGCCTGAAGCAGCGTGCCGGCGGCCGCCCAGTAGTGGCTTTCCCGGCGTCCGAGTGCCTCCAGGGCCAGCGGCTCGTCCTCGGGCGTGATGGCCTCGCGGGCCCGGCCGAAGTCCGCCGCGGCCTCCCGGGAGGCCGCCAGAGCGATGCCCGTGAGGACGGCCGCGTCCCCCAACCGGTCGAGCAGCAGGGGCAGTTCCGGCCATCGCGGCGACGGCCGCTCCGGCTCCGTCTGCCGCAGCCTGGCGATTGCGTGCAGGGCCGCGGGGACGTCCACGCTCGCGATCGACGCCAGTACCGGCACGACGTCGGCGAGCGCAGCGTCCGCGCGCAGGCCGACGAGCCGGTCGGCCAGTGCGATGACGGCGTCGGAGCGGCCCGCGTCCGCGGACGGCCGCTCCGCCAGCTCGTGGAGCGCCCCGACGATGCCGTCGACCGGTGTTGTACGGGCGCTGTAGGTCTCGCCGACGCGGTTGACGGATCCGGCGCCGTCTCCAACGGTGACGGTGTCGGCCCGAGACCCGGTGGCCACCGGGGACTGTGTGGGCGCGCTGTGCGTCCCGGCGGAGAGGGCCGTCATCGGGACCACTCCGGGTTGCGCAGTCCCAGGTGGCTGCGGAGGGTGGTGCCCTCGTATTCGGTTCTGAACAGGCCGCGTTCCTGGAGCAGGGGGACGACTTCGGCCACGAAGAGCGGCAGACCCTCGTCCACGACGTCGAACATCAGGTTGAACCCGTCGATGTCGCCGGTCTTGAACCATGTCTCGAAGGTGTCGGCGACCCTCTCCGGGGAGCCGATCAGGGAGTGGTGTCCCGCTCCTCCGGCGATGATCTCGCGGACGGTGCGGCCGGAGCGGGCGGCGGCGAGGGTGGAGAGCAGGAAGCCCTCGGAGTTGCTCCGGGCCTGTGCCTCGAAGTCGACGTGGCGCAGCGGCACGGGTTCGTCGAGTTCCAGCAGTTCCGGATCGATGCCCAGGCGGCCGGCGAGGAAGGCCACCTTCTTGGTGATGTCGCCCAGGGCGTCCAGCTCCTCCCGTCGCCGTACGGCCTCCGCGTCGGTCGAGGCGAGGCCGAGAGCGACACCGGGCAGTACGAGCACCGGTGGCCGGCGTCGGCCCGCGCGCGTGGCCGCGGCGCGCAGTTTGGCCGCGTAGTCCGAGGCCACTGTCACCTCGCTGGTCGCGGCGAAGACCGCGTCGGCGTAGCGGGTGGCCAGCTCGATGCCTTCGGGAGAGGCTCCGGCCTGGACGAGTACGGGGTGGCCCTGCGGTGAACTCGGCACCGTGGAGCCGCCCTGGACGGCGAAGTGCGCGCCGGTGAAGTCGACGGTCCTGACCCGCGTCGGGTCGGCAAACACACCGGTGTCCTTGTCCGCGACCACGGCGTCCGGCGCCCAGGTCTGCCACAGCCGGAGTACGACGTCCACGAACTCGTCGGCCCGCGCGTACCGTTCGGCCTTCTCGGGCATCCGGTCGAGCCCGTGGCTCAGCCCGACCTCGGGTGTGTGGTTGGTGACGATGTTCCAGCCCGCGCGTCCGTGCGAGATGCGGTCCAGCGTCAGGAACGCCCGCGCCAGTTCGTACGGGTGGTGCCAGGTGGTGGAGACGGTGGCGACCAGTCCGATCCGCTCGGTGTCGCGCGCGACCGCGCCGAGCACGGTGACCGGGTCGAAGCTCTGTCCCGGCGGCTGGGTGGCGTAGTCGCCGGCCAGCCGGGGGACGTCGGCGAGGAAGAAGGCGTCGAAGAGTCCGCGCTCGGCGAGCCGGGCGGTCCGCGAGAAGAATTCGACCGAGTAGGAGGAGGTCGGATCGACCGTCGGACGTCGCCAGGCGCCGTTGTGTCCTCCGACGCCTGTGACGTTGATGCCGAGGTGCAGTCGGCGGGGTGGGGTCATGGGATGGGGCTCCTGGAATCTCCTGGAACGGGGGCCGGTGTCGCTCGTCATGAGGTGACGTCCACGGCCGCGGAGGGAAGGGGATCGGGCTCGGGTCCGTGCGGCGGCCGACGCAGGCCGCTGGTGAGCTGCCGGGTGAAGTCGGCCCGGGGATTGCGCAGCACGTCGTCCACGGGGCCGTGCTCGACGATCCGGCCGTCCTGCATGACCGCGACGCGGTCGCACAGGTAGCCGATGACGCCCAGGTCGTGGGAGATCACCAGGAACGCCGTGCCGCTCTTGCGGTTCAGCTCGACGATGAGGTCGAGGATCTTCCGCTGGACGGTGACGTCGAGCGCGGAGACCGGCTCATCGGCGATGATGAGGCGCGGTTGTTTGACGAGCG
This sequence comes from Actinacidiphila alni, assembly GCF_900112845.1. Taxonomy (GTDB): domain Bacteria; phylum Actinomycetota; class Actinomycetes; order Streptomycetales; family Streptomycetaceae; genus Actinacidiphila; species Actinacidiphila alni. Next base: position 41,686 of record NZ_FONG01000013.1, on the reverse strand, counting down.
CCCGCGCGATGCCGACGCGCTGCCGCTCGCCACCGGAGAGCTGGTGCGGGCGCCGGTCGGTGAAGTCGGGGTCGAGGCCGACCTCCGTCAGGACGCGGCGGGCCCGTTCCCGTTCGTCGTCCGTGCTCGGCCGCCGGCCGCCGAGCAGCGGCTCGAGGACGCACTGACCCACCGTGTACCGGGGGTTGAGCGCCGAGTAGCTGTCCTGGAAGACGAACTGGACCTTGTTACGCCACTGGGCGCGGGCGTCCCGGCCGCCGCCGCGGACCGGCACGCCGTCGTACCGGACCTCACCCCGGTCGGGTTCGACCAGGCCGATGGCGATCCGGGCGGTGGTCGTCTTTCCCGAGCCCGACTCCCCCACCAGACCGACGATCTCGCCAGGGCGTACCGCGAGCGACACCTCGTCCACCGCCCACGTCTGTGTCCGGTCGCCGCGCCGCCGGGCCCGGCCGAAGGACTTGCTGACGTCGGTCAGTTCCAGGACCGGTGTGTCCTTGCCGCCGAAGTCACGGTGCCCCGCGGTGTGCCGGTCGCGCCGGCTCGTGAGCGCGGCGGGCGTCGATGCGAGCAGTTCCCGGGTGTACGGGGCTGTGGGCGCGGTCACGACGGCGGCCGTTGTGCCGCTCTCCACGATCTCGCCCGCCCGCATCACGGCCACGTGGTCGCACCTGTCGCGCACGACGTCCAGGTCGTGCGAGACGAGTACGACGGTGAGCGCGTTGGAGGTCCGCAGTTCGTCGAGCAGATCGAGCACTTGCGTCTGGGTCGTCGCGTCCAGTGCGGTGGTCGGCTCGTCGGCAATGAGGATGGACGGATTCCGGGCGAGCGACATCGCGATCGCCACCCGCTGTGCGATGCCGCCCGACAGTTCGTGGGGGTACTGGCGCAGCCGCTCGGCGGCGGCCGGGACCCGGACAGAGTCCAGCAGTTCGAGGACACGCCGAGCGTCGGTGGTCCTGCCGCGCGAGCGCCCGGACGGCAGCGCCTCACGCAGTTGCGCGAAGACCGTCATCCGCGGGTTGAGCGAGGTCATCGGGTTCTGGAAGACGACGCCCACCGACCGCTGATGCAATTCTCGCCACCGGTCGGCGGAGGCGTTGGCGTACTCCTCGCCGAGGACCCGGATCGAGCCGCCGCTCACCGCCGCGGCGGAGGGCAGCAGACCGGCGAGGGCTCGCGTCGTCAGCGTCTTCCCCGAGCCGGACTCGCCGACGATCCCGAAGGACGCACCCGATCGGACGGTGAAGGAGATGTCGTGGAGGACGGTGCGGGGCCCGCCGGCGAAGTGGCCGCGGACATCGACGCGCAGGTCGCGGACGACGATGGCCTCGTCGGTCGCGCTATGGCCGCGGGCGCGGTCGTCCGCGGGCGCGCTGTCCGTGATCGTGTCATTGGTCAACTCGGTTCACCGCCGCAGGCTTTGGAGGGAAAGGGACTTGGCGAGCCCGTCGCCGTAGAGCTGGACGGCGAGCAGCAGCAGGAAGAGTCCGATCCCGGGGAACACCGAGATCCACCAGGCCGAGACGATGAGCGTGCGGCCGTCGCTGATCATGAAGCCCCAGTCGGGTGTCGGCGGCTGCACACCGAGGCCGAGGAAGCTCAGGCTCGCCTCGGTGAGCACGGCCATGACGAAGTTGGATGTGGCTGTGACGGCCAGGCTCGGCAGGACTGCGGGCAGGATGTGCCGCCGGAGGATGGTGAGTTGGCCCAGCCCTACGGTCCGCGCCGCCTCGACGTAGGCACGGTTGCGAGTGCCGATCGTCAGGGTGCGGACCACCCGGTAGTGCAGGGGCCACGACTCCAGGGCGATGACGACGACCACGTTGCGCAGCCCGCCGCCGAGGAAGGTGAGGATGAAGATCGCGAGGACGACTCCGGGCACCGACAGCTGCATGTCGGCCACCCGGCTCAGTACGGCGTCGGCCAGGCCGCCGCGGTAGCCCGCCATGAGGCCGAGCAGAACGCCGACGGTCAGGGCCACCGCGACGGCCGCGATTCCGATGAGCGCCGGCGGACGGCCGCCGTACAGCACCCGGCTGAGGACGTCGCGGCCGAGGCTGTCCGTACCCAGCCGGTGCCCGCCGCCGGGCGGGAGGGAGATGGCGTCCAAATGCTGCTCGTACGGGGACTGCGGTGCCAGCAGGGGCGCGACGACGGCGAGCAGCAGCACGATCACGAAGGGGCCGGCGATCAGCAGCATCCTGGTCGGCGTCCGGTGCGCGACGGGAACGCGCGACAGTTCCCGTTCGGCGAGCGCGGCGTCGGCGAGGGCGGTCTCGGTCATCGGTCACCGCCTCCGGTGGCCGAAGGGATCGACCAGCGCGGCGGCCAGGTCGGCGAGGACGGTGGCGACGACGAAGCCGATGGCGATGAACAGGACGGCGGTCAGGGCGACGGCGTAGTCACGGCCGTTGATCGAACTGACCAACAGCTGTCCCATTCCTGGCCAGTTGAAGATCACCTCCACGGTCACCGCACCGGCGACCACACCGCCGAGCTGGAGCCCGATCAGCGCGACCGCCGGGCCGAGGGCGTTCAGGGCGATGTGACGGAGTCTCACCTGAAGCGGGGAGATGCCCTTGGCGACAGCGGTGACCACATGGTCGTCGTCACGGACCTCGAGAATCTGGGCCCGGTAGATCCGGGTGATGCCGGGCACGATGCTGGCCGTGAGCACGAGGGTCGGCAGTACCGTCGCGCTGAACGAGCCGTAGCCCGCGGTCGGGAACCAGTGGAGCCGGACAGCGAGCAGTAGGACCGCGAGCAGGCCGAGATAGAAGGCGGGCACCGCCTGCCCGATCAGCGCCAGCACGATCGGGACGCGGCGCAGCGGCCGCCACCGTGCCTCGGCGGAAAGATAGCCGATCACCAGGCCGATGAGGTTTCCGAGCACGAAGGCCGAGCCCGCGAGCAGCAGGGTGGGGCCGATCGCGTCCCGTACGACGCCCAGTGACGAGGCGCCGTAGGTGACGGAGTCGGGGAAGTGACCGGTGAACGCTTTGCCGAAGAACAGCACGAACTGCTGCGCGATCGGCTGGTCGAAGCCGTAGGCGTGGGCGATCCGGTCGATCTCGTCCTGCGTCGCATCCGGCGGCGAGACCACGCGGGCCGGATTGCCGGTCAGGTGAAGGAGCAGGAAGACCACGGCCACGACGGCGACGACGGTGACCACACCTTGGGCGAGTCGCTGTGCGACGTAAAGCGGCGGGACAGGGGCGCGACGTGTACGCGGCCGGATGCCGCCGCCGTCGGGAGGGGCGAAGGGTGAAGGCACGGTTGATTCCTCGGGAGGCAGCCCGCCGCCGTTGGCGGCGGAAGTCGGTGCGGGAGTCGATGCGAGCGCGGGCGATCTCCGCCTGCTGCCCCGATGCGGCAGGCGTCGGCTCCATGGCATGAGGGAGGGAGCACGCGACGGTCACCGTCCCGCCGCGAGGGCGGGTACACGGGGGCTCGGCGGGCGTCCTGGGGCTTGCCGGGTGGCGACGGAATCGCGTCCGTCGGCATCATCCGGGCAGGAAGGCAGAGAAAAGGGGCACTTCACGGTGCCGCCCGCGGAGCGAGGCGGGCGGGAGAAGACCGATCAGCGGTACGGCTCGGGGCAGTGACGCCTCAGAGCACGACGGCGATCAAGGTCAGCCGCGACTACAGCAATAGTCGGCGGAGCGCATGAGGTCGATGGTCAGGCGGACGGTGAGCATCGGGCTGGTCGCCCGCGGCGCTTGCGCGTCGACACTCATGCGTACCTCCTTCACTCCGACCATGCGTATACGTTAGGGCCTCCAACGTATGCACGGCAAGAGTTTCCGGCCAACTCACCCCGACCGCTCATGGCATGATGAACGCCATGGGCACCAGAGTCCTCGGAGCAGACATCGACCACACTGATGCCGCTGAACCACTCGCCGATGCGGCCGGAAAGAACCCCTACTCGGAGATCAGGCACGCGATTTTGAACGGCGAGTTCGCGCCGGACGACGTGCTCCTGGAGACCAAGCTCACCTCGCGGCTCGCCGTCTCGCGGACGCCGATCCGGGAAGCGCTCGGCCGGCTGGCGCAGGAGGGTCTCCTCGAGCGGCTGCCCCGCGGCTTCCGGGTCCGTCGCAGCAGCCCCGAGGAACTGCTCGACATCTACGAGGCCCGGATCACCCTGGAGAGCGAGATCGCGGCCCTGGCCGCGGAGCGGCACACCCCCATGGACGCGGCACTCCTCAAGGCGCTGGAGCGGCGCATCTCCGAGTTGACCGACGTCGAAGAACTCCATCAGGTCAGCGGTACGTGGCACGTCACGATCCGCGCCGCCGGCCACAACGGCACGATCAGCGAACTGCTCACGATTCTCGACACCCGCATCCAGCTGTACTCGGTGCATCAGCAGACCAATGAGCGCGAGATCGTCTCCGTCACGCTCAAGGAGCACGCCGCGATCGTCCGCGCCGTCCTCGGCCGCGACCGCACCGCGGCCCACGACCTCATGCGGGACCACCTCTCCCGGATCCGCGATGTCCGGGTGGCCGTGCTGCTGCAACGCCAGGACACCTCGGCCCGCCCCTGAGGCGGCTCTGATCCACTCGGTTCAGTGCGCTCGGACGAACCGGCCGCGCGGGGCCGGCGTACGGCCCGTCAGTCCGTGTTCGGCCGCACCGTCCAGCTGTCGTGGCCCGTGAGCAGCGCCTGCCGGGCCTCGGGACCGGTGGTGCGCCCCGCGCGGTCGAGCTGGGCGCGGACTGCGTCGTCGTAGGTCTCACGGCGGAAGCCGCGCAGCACGCCGGTGACGGTGTGGTTCAGCTCCTGGTCGGAGAGCCGGGACAGGGCGAAGGCCAGAGTGTGGTCCGTCGCGTCGTGGACGACCACCCGCTCCGGGTCCGTGGCGGCCGCTGCCACGACCTTCAGGGTAAAGCCGTCGCGCACTACCGCCCAGCGCCCGAGGCCGTCGTCGGCGGGTGTCCCGAAGCGGATCGGCTCCCCGTGCCTGACCGGGATCAGCCGTTCTTCGCGTTCCTCGGGGCGCCGCAGCACGTCGAAGCTGCCGTCGTTGAAGACCGGGCAGTCCTGGTAGATCTCCACCAGCGCCGAGCCGCGGTGCGCGGCGGCGGCGCCGAGCACCTCGGTCAGCTGCGCGCGGTCGGAGTCCAGCGCGCGGCCGACGAAGCCGGCCTCCGCGCCCAACGCCAAGGAGACCGGGTTGAAGGGCAGGTCCAGCGAACCGGCAGGAGTCGACTTGGTGATCTTGCCGACCTCCGACGTCGGGCTGTACTGCCCCTTGGTGAGCCCGTAGATCCGGTTGTTGAACAGCAGGATCTTCAGGTTCACATTCCGCCGCAGCGCGTGGATCAGATGATTGCCGCCGATGGACAGCGCGTCGCCGTCACCTGTCACGACCCACACACTCAGGTCGGGCCGGGTGACGGCGATGCCGGTGGCGATCGCCGGCGCGCGGCCGTGGATGGAGTGCATCCCATAGGTGTTCAGGTAATACGGAAAACGGGAGGAGCAGCCGATCCCGGAGACGAAGACGATGTTCTCCCGTCGCAGCCCAAGCGTCGGGAGGAACTGGCGGACCGCGGCGAGGACCGCGTAGTCCCCGCAACCGGGGCACCAGCGCACTTCCTGGTCGGCGGTGTAGTCCCGGACGGACTGCCTGCCGTCCCGCGTGGGGACCAGACCGAGCCCGCCAAGCGCGGGCATGACCGGATCGACGCTCATCGGCTCCTCCTGAAGGACATGCCATCTGCACGGGGACCGCGATCGAGATGGTCGAGGAAGACGTCCTGCAACTCCTCGGCGCGGAAGGGCAGTCCCGACACCTTGGTGTACGAGATGACGTCCACCAAGTGGTGGGCGCGCAGCAGCAGTGCGAGCTGACCGAGGTTCATCTCGGGCAGCAGCACCGTGCGGTACCGGGCCAGGACGTCACCGAGGCCGGCGGGCAGCGGGTTGAGATACCGCAGGTGCGCGGTGGCCACCCGGTGTCCAAGCCCGCGGACCCGTCGCGCCGCTGCGGTGATCGGGCCGTACGTGGAGCCCCAGCCGAGCACCAGCAGGTCGGCCCGGTCCGCGCCCGGGCCGCTGCCGGAACCGACAGTGGAGTCGGTGTCGGCGAGCGGCGGATCGTCCACCTCCAGTTCCGGCACCGGAATGCCGTCGATCTTCGCGCGCCGCAGCCGGACCATCCGGTCGTGGTTGTCCGGGTCGTAGGAGATGCCGCCCTTGCCGTCCTGCTTCTCCAGCCCGCCGATCCGATGCTCAAGACCGGGCGTCCCCGGTACCGCCCAGGGCCTCGCCAATGTGCGTTCATCGCGCAGATACGGCCAGAACTCCCCCGATCCGTCGGGGGCGTTGGGCCCGGTCGCCAGGTCCGGGTCCACCGGCTCCAGGCTGTTCGCGTCGGGGATCAGCCACGGTTCGGAACCGTTGGCGAGCGCACCGTCGGACAGCACCATGACCGGCGTGCGGTAACGCACCGCGACGGCCGCGGCCTCCAGTACCGCGTGGAAGCAGTCACCGGGCGAACGGGGAGCGATCACCGGGACCGGCGACTCGCCGTTGCGGCCGAACATCGCCTGGAGCAGGTCGGCCTGCTCGGTCTTGGTCGGCAGCCCGGTGGACGGGCCGCCACGCTGCACATCGACCACCAGCAGGGGCAGTTCGAGGGAGACGCCCAGCCCGATGGACTCGCTCATGAGGCAGATGCCCGGCCCGGACGTGGTGGTCACGCCCAGCGCGCCGCTGAAGGACGCGCCCAGGGCGGCGCCGACCCCGGCGATCTCGTCCTCGGCCTGGAAGGTGATGACGCCCATCGCCTTGTGCCCGGCCAGTTCGTGCAGGATGTCGGAGGCGGGAGTGATCGGGTAGGTGCCCAGGAAGACGGGGAGGCCGGTGGTCCAGCCCGCGGCGACGATGCCGTGGGCGAGCGCGGTGTTTCCGGTGATCTGCCGGTACTCGCCGGGCGCCGGGTGGGCGGGCGCGACTTCGTAGGTGACCGCGAACGCCTCGGTGGTCTCGCCGTACGCGTGCCCGGCCCGGAACGCCAGGACATTGGCCTCGGCCACCTGCGGCGACCTGGCGAACTTCGCGCGCAGAAACCGCTCGGTGCCCTCGGCGGGCCGGTGGTACATCCAGGACAGCAGGCCGAGCGCGAACATGTTCTTCGCCCGTTCCGCGTCCTTCTTGCCCAGCCCGGTTCCGGCGAGCGCGCCGCGGGTGAGGGTGGTCATCGCCACCTTGTGGACCTGGTGGGCACTCAGCGAGCCGTCCTCCAGCGGGTCGGCGGCGTAGCCGGCCTTCGCCAGATTGCGGGAGGTGAACTCGTCGGTGTTGACGATGACCGTGCCGCCCCGCGGCAGGTCGCCCACATTGGCCCTGAGCGCCGCCGGATTCATCGCCACCAGGACGTCCGGCCGGTCGCCCGGGGTGACGATGTCGTGGTCGGCGAAGTGCACTTGGAAGGACGACACCCCGGGCAGTGTTCCCGCGGGCGCCCGGATCTCGGCCGGGAAGTCGGGCAGCGTCGACAGGTCGTTGCCGAATTGCGCCGCCTGGGCGGTGAACCGGTCGCCGGTGAGCTGCATGCCGTCGCCTGAGTCGCCGGCGAAGCGGATCACCACCCGGTGCCGCCGGACGGCGGCAGGTGCCGCGGCTGCCGCGGTCGCGGTCGTGTCGGAGGTCATATCGGTTTCTCTCCCTGCCCCGGAGACCGGGGACGCGTGGGTGCGGGGGCGGACATGGATACGGCGCGGGCGCGGCGAGTGCCCGCCGTCGGGTACGGGCGGGGGCGGCGGGGGTTCACGCGGTCGACCGGGCTGCCGCGACGGCACACTCGGCGCAGCTGCCCCGGCGGCGCCGGGTGATGGTCTAAGGTCTGGACGGTGACGCCGAAAGCCGATGACCGCGCTGCCGAGGAGGCCAGGCCCGCCTTCCCCACCGAGCGCCGAAGAGCCCTGGTGGAGCTGCTCAGGGAGCGGCGCAGGCTGACCGTCGTCGAAATCTCCGAGCGCTTCCAGGTCACCCCGGAGACGGTGCGCAGGGACCTGGTGGAGCTGGAGCAGACCGGCGCGCTGCGGCGGGTGCACGGCGGCGCGATCCTGCTCGACAACGAGCACGGCATCCCCGGTCTCGCGCAGCGCACCCGGATCATGGCCGAGGAGAAGACGGCGATCGCCACAGCCGCGCTCGAACACATGCCGACCAGCGGCGCGGTGCTCATCGACGCGGGCAGCACCACCGGACGGCTGGCCGATCTCTACCCCGGCGGACCGCAGTTGGTGGTGATGACCAACTCGCTGCCCATCGCCATCACGATGGCGGGCAAGCCGGGCGCGGCCGTCTACACGACCGGGGGACGGGTCCGCAATGACACGCTTGCCGAGGTCGAGATGCTGACGCTGCGGGCGCTGGACGAGGTCAAGGTCGATGTCGCTTTCGTGGCCACCTCGGGGATAACGGTGGATCACGGCTTCTCGACCTCGGACGTGTCGGAGAGCGCCGTCAAGCGCACCATGATGGCCTCCGCCACGCGGGTCGTGGTGCTGTGCGACCACTCGAAGATCGGCACCGCGCTGTTCTCCCGCTTCGCACGGATCGACGCGCCGGATCTGCTGATCACCGACTCCGGCATCGGCGCCGCGCAGCTCGCCGAACTGCGCGGCGCCGGTCTTGACGTGCAGGTGGCCGAGCCGGTCTGAGGCCGTCACGGCGTCGCCCCCGTACCGCCCGTGTCGTCCGGACCCTCCGTACCGCCCGCGCCATCCGGACCCTCCGTGCCGTCCGCCGCGGCCCGGTCGCCGGCCTCGTCGAGGGCGGACGCGAGCAGTTGGGCCAGGTGGACCGCTCCGGTGCCGACGAGGTCGTCGACCTGGGTGCGGCAGGAGAATCCGTCGGCCAGCACCGGCCCGGTACGCTCCGCGGCCTCGATCGCGGGCAGCAGCGCGGTCCGCGCCACGGCCACCGACACGTCGTAATGGCCGCGCTCCACACCGAAGTTGCCCGCGAGTCCGCAGCAGCCGCCGACCGCGGTGATGTCGGCGCCCGCCGTGCGCAGCAGCTTCTCGTCCGCCTGCCAGCCCATCACGGCCCGCTGGTGGCAGTGCGGCTGGGCGACGGTACGGACGCGCGACAGGTCCGGTGGCCGCCAGCCCGGAGTGCGGGTCAGCAACTCCGCCAGGGTGACGGTGAGTTCGGCGACGGCCCGCGCCCTGGGATCGTCGGGCAGCAGCTCGACACCGTCCTTGCGCAGCACGGACGTGCACGACGGCTCCAGGCCGACGATGGGAATGCCGTCGGCGACGGCCGCCTCGAGTGCCGTGTACGTACGCCGCAGTTGGCGCCGCGCGCCGTCCAGCTGGCCGGTGGAGATCCAGGTCAGCCCGCAGCACACCTGACGCTTCGTCAACTCCACGGTGTAACCGGCCTGTTCCAGCACCCGGACGGCGGCCGTGCCGACCTCGGGCGAGAACGACTGGGTGAAGCTGTCCACCCACAGCAGCACCCGGCGCCCGGCCGGCCGCGCTTGCCGTGCCCGCGAGGACGCCCGGAAGGACGCCCGGAAGGTACGGCGGGCGAAGCGGGGCAGCCCGCGCCGTCCGTCGATCCCGCCCAGCCGTTTGACCAGCGCGCCGATCCACCGATTGCCGAGCACCGCATTGCTGACGCCGGCGAACCGGGCCGCCGGCCCGGCGGTGCGGGGCAGCCACCCGAGCGAGTAGTGCGTGACCGGCCGGAGCCTGCGCCGGTACCGCTGGTGCAGCACTTCCGCCTTGTACGTGGCCATGTCGACGCCCGCCGGGCAGTCGCTGGAACACGCCTTGCACGACAGGCACAGGTCCAGCGCCTCGTGCACCGCGGGGTCGGCCCAGCCGCCGTCCACCAGATCGCCGCGGAGCATCTCCTGGAGAAGCCGGGCCCGGCCGCGGGTGGAGTGCTGCTCCTGGCCCGTCGCGCGGTACGAGGGGCACATCGCCCCGCCCGACGCCGTGAGGTCGGCGCGGCACTTGCCGACGCCCACACAGCGGTGGACGGCCCGGGTCAGGTCGCCGGAGTCGTGCGGATAGGCGAAGGCGGTGCCGCTGACGACGGGCAGCGCCGGCCGGATCCGCAGGTCGGCGTCGAGCGGCGCCGGATCGACCAGCACACCGGGGTTGAGCAGACCGCGGGGGTCCCAGACCGCCTTCACCGCGGCGGCGGCGCCCAGCGCGGCGGGAGAGTACATCCGGGCGAGCAGCTCGCTCCGGGCGCGGCCGTCGCCGTGCTCGCCCGACATCGAACCGCCGTGCGCGGCCACCAGATCGGCGGCGTCCTCCAGGAACGCCCGCATCCGGGCCGCGCCGCCGTCGGTCCGCAGGCCGAAGTCGAACCGGCCGTGCACACAGCCGTCGCCGAAGTGCCCGTACAGCAGGCCGTCGTAGTGGTGCTGGGCGAGCAGCCCGTCCAGGTCCCGCAGGTAGGAGCCGAGCCGCTCGGGCGGTACGGCGGCGTCCTCCCAGCCGGGCCAGGCGTCCGCCCCGCCGGGTGTGCGGCCCGCGAGGCCCACTCCGTCTGTGCGGATCCGCCACAGTGCGGCGATCCGGCCGGGGTCGGTCACCACCTGGCCGTCCACGGCGCCGGACGCGGCCAGCACGGCGCGGGCCGCGTGTTCGGCCTCCGCGGGGTCGGCGCCGCCGGTCTCCACCAACAGCCAGCCCGCGCCTGCCGGCAGCGCGGGCACGGCGGCGGCCCCGCGCCGTCGGACCACGACCTCGACGAGCCGCCGGTCCATGCCCTCGACCGCCAGCGGTCCCAGCGCCACCAGTGCCGGGGTGGCGTCGGCGGCGGTGGGCATGTCGGGGAAGCCGAGTACCGCGAGCGCGCGGGCGGCGGGCCTGGGCACCAGTCGTACGGTGGCGTCGAGCACCATGGCCAGGGTGCCTTCGGAGCCGACCAGCGAACGCATCACGTCGAAGCCGCGTTCGGGCAGCAGCGCGTCCAGCGCGTAGCCGGACGCCTGGCGCGGGAAGCGGCCGTACTCGGTCCGCAGCACGGCCAGGTGCGCGTCGGTCACCTCGCGCAGCCGGGTGTTCAACTCCTGGTCGGACGTGCCCCGCTGATCCACCGTCACCTGACGGCCGTCGGCCAGCAGCAGCCGGGCGGACACCACATTGTCGCGGGTGTTGCCCCAGGCCACCGCGTGCGCCCCGCAGGCGTTGTTGCCGATCATGCCGCCGATCGTGCAGCGGTCGGCGGTCGACGGGTCCGGCCCGAGCAGCAGACCGTACGATGCGGCGGCGCGCTGAAGGTCGGCCTGGACGGTCCCGGCGCCCACGGTCGCGGTACGCCGCCTGGGGTCGATCCCGGTGATCCCGTCGAGGGCGGTGAGGTCGAGGACGACGCCGGGGCCGATCGCGTTGCCCGCGACCGACGTTCCGGCTCCGCGTGCCACGACGGACAGTCCGAGCCGGTGGCAGTGGCCGACCGTGTCGACGGCGTGCGCCGCCGATTCGGCGCGCACGACGGCGGCCGGGACCACCCGGTAGTTGGACGCGTCGGAGGAGTACAGCGCGCGTGTGCCCGCGTCCAACCGCACACCGGGGCCGAGCAGTTCACGCAAGCGGCGGGCACCCGCCGCCGATTCGCGGTCAGCGCTGGGCACTTGAGGTGCGTTCGGCCTGTCCATCGTGTCCGTCCCGTTCGTGTCGTCGCTTCGGTGTCGCGGCCCTGCCTCTCCTCATTCCGGCGGCGGCAGCGCGGCCACCAAAGAAGCGTCGGCACCGACCCGGCCGACCGCCGCCGCGCCGCCCGGCGACCCCAGCTCGGCGAAGAAGTCCCGGTTGGCGGCGAGGTGTTCCCGCTGGTCGTCGGGAAGGTCGTCCTCGTAGAAGACCGCCTCGATCGGGCAGACCGGCTCGCAGGCGCCGCAGTCCACGCATTCGTCCGGGTGGATGTACAGCGACCGCGCGCCCTCGTATATGCAGTCGACCGGGCATTCGTCGACGCACGCCTTGTCGAGCACGTCGACGCACGCGCGGGCGATCACGTAGGTCATGACGCTCCTTCGAGGTCGGGCAGGAGTCCGGTGCGCAGCCGCATGAGCCGTGCGCCGGCGCAGAAGCCGACGGCCGCGACCGGGCGGCCGTCGTCGTCGTGGAAGCGGGCGAGCAGCGCCCCGGGGCGGTCCCATTCCTCGATCCCGGGCGGGCCCGGGGCGGTGCCGGGCCGCCCGAGCACCTGGATCTTGAGGTCGTACTGGTCGCTCCAGAAGTACGGCAGAACGCCGTGCATCACGGGCCCGCCGGGCAGGCCGAGGATCTGGTGGGCGACGATCCCGGCCTGCTCCCCCGCCGCCGACCAGTGCTCCTCGCGGCGGGTGACGCCGGTGACCGGGTGCGTCCAGCGGCACACGTCACCGACGGCGTAGACCCCGGGCAGCGAGGCGCGGCACCAAGCGTCGCACAACACGCCGTCGTCCAGCACGGGCCCGCCGCGGCCGGCCAGCCAGTCGGTGCGCGGGCGGACGCCGACGGCCGCGACCACGGCGTCCGCCGTCACCTCGGTGCCGTCGGTGAGCCGAACCTGGCAGCGGCCGTCCGCGGTCCGTGCGACCTCGGTCACCGAGGTCGCACAGCGCACGTCCACCCGGTGGCCGCGGTGAACGGCGGCCAGCCGGTCGCCGAGGACCGCGCCCACCGCCCGCTCCATCAGCGTGCGGCCCGCTTCCACCAGGACCACCCGGCAGCCGAGCCCGGCCGCCGTGGCGGCCACCTCGCAGCCCAGGACGCCGCCGCCGATCACCACCAGGTCGGCGCCGGGGGCGAGGATGTCGCGCAGCGCGTGGGCGTCCCGCAGATCGCGGATCGTGCGCAGCAGCTCCGCGCCCACGACCGGCGGCACGCGCGGCTCTGCGCCGGTGGCGACCACCAGATGGTCGAAGCCGTGCCTGCCGCCGCGTCCGTCGACCACCTCACGGCGGTCCGCGTCCAGTGCCGCGGCGGCTGTGCCGCGCAGCACCCGGACCTCCAGGGACTCCGGCCGGCCGGGCGCCCACAGCGGCACCGCGTCGAGCGTCCCCGCCAGCACCCGCTTGGTCAACGGCGGCCGGTCGTAGGGCGGTTCGGATTCCTCGCACAGTACGGTCACCGGTCCGGTGTGGCCCAGCGCCCGCAATTCCTCGACGGTTCTGACCGCGCCGAGACCGCCGCCCGCCACCACGACCCGCGAACGGGCCGCCGAACCGGTGGTGTTGGCCGTACTGATGGTGTTCACAGCTTCACCACGACGGACTTGACCTCGGTGTAGAGGTCGAGCCCCTCCTCGCCCAGCTCGCGGCCCCAGCCGGACTGCTTGTAGCCGCCGAAGGGCAGCCCCGGGTCGCCCGTGTGATACGTGTTCACGTACACCGTGCCCGCCTTGACCGCGGCGGCGATCCGGTGGGCGCGCGACACGTCACGGGTCCAGATTCCGGCCGCGAGGCCGAAGTCGGTGTTGTTCACGGCGCGGCCGATCTCCTCGGGCCGGTCGAAGGGGATGGCGACGACCACGGGACCGAAGATCTCCTGCTGGACGACGACGGAGTCCTCGGACATCCCGGTGAGCACCGTCGGTTCGTAGAAGTAGCCGACCTCGCCGCGGCGCCTGCCGCCGGTGACGGCCGTGGCGCCCTGTTCGACGCCGCGGGCCACCAGGCCGCTGACCCGGTCGAGCTGTTCGGCGGAGACCAGCGGGCCCATCTGGCTGCCGTCCTCGGTGCCGGGGCCGAGCCGGATCGCCGCGGCCCGCTCGGCGAGGCCGCCGACGACCTCGTCGAAGACCGCACGTTCCACGTAGAGCCTGCTGCCCGCGGTGCAGACCTCGCCCTGATTGCTGAAGATCGCGACGGCGGCGCCGCCGGTGGCCTCCTTCAGGTCGGCGTCGGCGAGCACGATGTTGGGCGACTTGCCGCCGAGTTCCAGGCTGACCTTCTTGAAATTGCCGAGCGCGGCCCTGACGATCAGCCGGCCGGTCTCGGTGGAGCCGGTGAAGGCGATCTTGTCCACGTCGGGATGGGCGGCCAGCGAGCCGCCGGCCACCGGCCCGTCACCGGGGATCACATTCAGCGCGCCGGGCGGGAATCCGGCCTCCAGCGCCAGTTCGCCCAGCCGCAGCGCCGACAGCGGGGTCTGCTCCGCGGGCTTGAGGACGACGGCGTTGCCCGCCGCCAGGGCGGGGCCGATCTTCCAGGAGGTCATGATCAGCGGGAAGTTCCAGGGCACGATCTGGCCGACGACGCCCAGCGGCTGCCGCAGGGTGTACGCGTGCCAGTCGCCGGGCCGGTTCATCGCGACCGTACGGCCGGTGATCTTGGTGGCCCAGCCCGCGTAGTAGCGCAGGGTCGCGGCGGCCTCGGCCACGTCGCCGAGCGCGTCGGGCAGCGGCTTGCCGTTGTCGAGCGACTCGATCAGCGCCAGCTCGTCGGCGTGTGCCTCGACCAGTTCGGCCAGCCGCCACAGCATCCGCTCACGGTCGGCGGGCAGCGTCCGCGACCACGGTCCGTCCTCGAAGGCGCGGCGGGCCGCGGCGACCGCCCGGTCCACGTCCTCGGCGCCCGCCTCCGCGACGGCGACCAGCACCTCCCCGGTGGCAGGGTCGTGGCTGTCGAAGGTGGCGGCGGACCGGGCGTCGACGAAGTCGCCGTCGATGAGCAGTTTCGTGGGGATCGAAGGCAGTCGGGGGCGGGTGGTGGTCATCGGAACTCCTCGTACGGGATCGGCCGTCGGCCGGGACGGGCGCGTGGCGGGACAGGCTAGGAACCGGGCGGGCTCAGAGCGAGACGGGCAGGTGCTCCCAGGTGCGGATGTTGGACTTCACGACCCGCTGCGGGGTGCCGGCGGGCCCGTACTCCGGCGCGTACTTGAGCAGCGTCTCGATCGCCACGGTGGACTGGAGCCGGGCCAGCGGTGCGCCCACACAGAAGTGGATGCCCTCGCCGAAGCCGAGCTGCCGCTTCGGCGGCCGGTGGATGTCGTACTCCTCGCCGTGCGGCCACTCCCGCTCGTCCCGGTTGGCCGCGGCCCAGATGATCACCGTCCGGCCGCCCGCGGGGATCGTCCCACCCGGGTATTCCACGTCGCGGGTGGCGGTGCGGGCCATCATCTGGAGCGGGGCGTCCCAGCGCATCGCCTCCTCTACGGCGGCGGGCACCAGGCTCGGGTCGGCGGCGGCCTCGGCGCGCTGGGCCGGGTGCTCCATCAGCGCGCTGACGGTGTTGGTGATCAGCCCGGACAGATTGTCCACGCCCGCCAGGAAGAGGAAGAAGCACAGCCCGGTGACCTCGGCCTCGCGCAGCGGCCGGCTGGGCAGCGAGGCATGGGCGAGTTCACTGATCAGGTCCTCGCGCGGCGATCTGCGCCGCTCGTCGGCCATCGCCGAGAAGTACGCCCGGATCTCGTTCGCCGCCGCGAGCGCGTCCGGCGGCAGCACCATCGGGTCGGCCTCGTCGCGGGCGACGAACCGCTTGAGCCGCTCGGCCATCAGCGGAACGTCCTGCGGGGGCAGGCCGATCACATGGGAGATGATCTGCATCGGCAGACCGCTGCTGTACTCCCAGGCGATGTCCGCGGAGCCGCGCTCGACGAACTCCTTCATCAGCCGTTCGGCCTGCTCGACCAGGATCGGCCGCAGCGCCCTGACCCTCTTGGGCGAGAACGCCTCCCGCACCAGACCGCGGATCTCGGTGTGTTCCGGCGGCGAGAAGTCCACGAAGGCGCCCTCGCCGAAGCTCTTGGTCGAACGGTCCAGGTCGACGCTGTCCTCGGAGGTGAACGTCTTCCAGTCCGAGGCCGCCGCCTTGACGTCGGCGTAGCGCGACAGCGCCCAGAAGCCGCGCTCGGCGTTGTGGTACAGCGGCGCGTACTCCCGCAGCGACCGGTAGACGGGGTAGGGGTCGATCATCAGTGCGGTGGTGAACGGGTCGTACTCGATGGGTTTCCCGTCCGGGGTGGTGGCGGCCATCTCAGTTCCTCCGGGTCGGTCCTTGGCGGGTCTCGGTCGTCAGTCCTCGTGGGTGCTGATCGCGGTGTACGGGCAGGCCACCACGGCGCGCAGGACGTCCGCCCTGCCTGGCTCCACCTCGTCCTCGACCACGACGGCCCTGCCCTCGTCGTCCAGGTCGAAGACGTCCGGCACCGTCATCACGCAGTTGCCGTAGCCGTCGCAGCGGCCCGGATCCACGGTCACGCGCATGATCGCTCCTCTCGTTGCGCGGCGCCGATCACGTGCTTGACGCCGACGTGTGCGGCGAGCTGCTCGAACGCGGTCGCCGCGTCCTCCAGCCGGTGCCGGTGCGTCACCAGACCCCGGCCCACCCGCTCGTCGCGCTCCAGCAGCGCCACCGCGCGGTCCACGGTGCAGAGCACCGAGCGGGAGCCGGTCACGACGATCTCGTTGTCATAGATGTCGAACGGGGTGAAGGGCACGGTCGCGCCGCGCGGCAGCACCCCGATCTGGAGGTAGGTGCCGCCCCGGGAGACCCGGGCCAGTCCCAGGGCGACGGTGTGCGCGGAACCAGCCGCGTCGACCACCAGGTCCCAGCGCCGGACGGGCAGTTCGGGCAGCTCCGCCACCAGGCAGGCCGTCGCGCCGCCGTCCCTGGCCTGGGCGACACGTTCGGCGGAGATGTCGGCGACGGTGATCCCGGGACGGTCGGTGACGTCCCGAACGGTGCCGTCGGGGGCGTCGGCGCGGTCGGGATCGCCGGCACCGTCCCGGGCCGTCAGGGCGGCGGCGACCAGCCGGCCCATCGCACCCGCACCCAGGACGAGCGCCGGGCCGGTACGGACCCCGGCGCGGTCCACGCCGTGCAGCGCGCAGGCCAACGGCTCGGCGAGCACGGCGCGTTCGGGCGGCAGCGTGGTCGGCCAGCAGGCGGCGGCCGGTACGGCGAGCCGCTCGGCCATCCCGCCCGGCCGGGTGATGCCGACCGCACTGCGCCGGGTGCACAGATTCCGCCGCCCGGCCCGGCACAGCCGGCAACTGCCGCAGGCCAGCAGCGGATCGACGCACACCCGTTGGCCCGGTCTCAAGTCGTCGACACCGGAGCCTAGTTCGAGCAGGGTGCCGACCACCTCGTGGCCCGGGATCAACGGCCCCGCGCTCTCCGGTCCGCCGTCGTGGACCAGGTGCAGATCGGTCCCGCACAGGCCGGTGGCCTCCACCGCGAGCAGCACCTCCCCCGCGGCGGGCACCGGCTCCGGCACCTCGGCCAGTTCCGTCCTGCCCGGTCCGGTGATCAGCAGCGCGCGCATGGCGATTCCCCTCCGTCCGCCGTACGGGCCGCCGTACGCCGCGCGGCTCGGCCGGCCGCCGGACCGGGCGCGGCCTCCCCCCGGACCCGCGGGCGAGGCGGCTTCCCCTCCGCCGTCGCCCGCGGGCCGGTCATGACGTGCTCCGCGGCGCCGACGCCTGGTACACGCTCTTGGTCCAGGTGAAGAAGTCCACCGCGGTCTGCCCCTGCTCGCGGTAGGTGTTGGTGGAGGAGTCGCCGACCCCGCCGAAGGGGACGTTCAGCTCCACCCCGCCGGTCGGCCGGTTGACCTTGATCACTCCGGCCCGCACCTCCGCGCTGAACCGGTGCACGGTGTCCAGGTCGTTGGTGACCACGCCGGCCGTCAGGCCGAAGCGCGAGTCGTTGACCAGCTCGATGGCCTGGTCGAGGCCGGTCGCGTCGAGCACCGCGACCACGGGTCCGAAGACCTCCTCCTGGGCGACGGTGTGCGCGGGCTGTACGCCGGTCAGCACCGTGGGCCCCAGCAGCAGGCCGTCCGCGACCGCGCCGCCCACCGCGACCCTGGCACCCTCGGCGACCGCCTTCTCCAGATAGCCGAGGTCGGTGGCGAGCTGACCGCCGCTGACCACCGGCCCCATCCGTACGCCCTCCGCCAGGCCGTCGCCCGGCAGATAGGCCGCCGTCTCCTCGCGCAGGGCCTCGAGAAAGGCGTCCCTGATCCCGGGCAGGCAGATCACCCGGCTGGTCGCCGTGCATGCCTGGCCGGTGAGTCCGAAGCCGCCGGCCGCGACGATGCCCGCGGCCACCCGGGCATCCGCGTCGTCGCAGACCACGACGGCGTTCTTGCCGCCGAGTTCGAGCTGCACCCGGATGCGGCGCGGCGCGGCGGCGGTGTAGATGCCCGCGCCGACGCCCACGGAGCCGGTGAAGGTGACCGCGTCGATCCACGGCGACTCCACGAGCTGCGCGCCGATCCGCGCGCCGGACCCGGTCAGCAGGGTGAACACCCCGTCGGGGAGACCGGCTTCCCGGAGCACGCTCGCCAGGTGCCAGGCGCCCGCGGGAGTGATCTGGGCGGGCTTGAGCACCACCGCGTTGCCGCTGACCAGGGCGGGCGCGGACTTCCACGTGGGGATGGCGATCGGGAAGTTCCATGGGGTGATGACCGCCACCGCCCCCAGCGGTTCGCGGCGGCTGTAGATCAGGTCGGTGCCCACCGCCGAGGGGTAGGTCGTGCCGCCGATCCGCCAGCCCTCGCTGCCGAAGAAGCGCAGGATGTCGGCGGCCCGCGCGACCTCGCCGCGCGCCTCCGCGAAGGTCTTGCCCTCCTCGCGGGTGATGTCCCGGGCGGCCTCGTCCGCACGGTCGTCGAGGAGCGCGCCGGCCCGTTCCAGAATCCTGCCGCGGGCCGGGGCGGGTGTGCGTCCCCAGTCGCGGGCGGCGGCGTGGGCGGCGTCCAGCGCCCGTTCCACGGTGGCGGTGTCCAGGTCCGCGCTGACGCTGACCCGCTGGCCGGGAACGGCCGGATTGTCCCGTACCACCGTCGGGGCGCCGGTCCACCGCCCGCCCACCAGGGACTGAATCTCCAGGACGTCCATGCTGCTGGTCATCTCCTTCGGGTGCTTCCGGTCGTTCGGGCCGTTCGGGTGTCGCGCCCCGGCCGGGTCCTCGTGGTCCATCGCCTCCGCCTCCCGCGTCACTTCAGCGCGAGTGCGTTGGCGGTGGAGCCCGCCGCACCGGCGAGGTTGAGCGGAGCCGCGGTCAACAGCCCCTCGTGGACGCCGTCCCGGGCGCAGTCGTCGGCCAGGGCGGCGAGGTCGAACAGTTCGCCCACCGCGAGACCCAGCTCGGCGATCAGCGTGTGGTGCAGAAAGGTGTCAGGCCCGTCCATGTCGAACGGCATGGCTTCCACCGCCGGGCAGTCGGCCGCGACCGCGGACAGTTCCAGGCCGCGCAGCCACTGCCTGGTCTCCGGATCGACGGCGAGGCCGGGCGAGGCGAAGAATCCCTCCGCCGCCAGTGCCTCGCGCGCGGCCCGGTCCAGGCCCTCGTACCAGCGGGTCCAGCCGAAGTGCAGCAGCAGGATGTCGCCGGGCCGTAGGTCGACACGCTGTGCGGCGAGCGCGGCCGTCACGTCGGCCGCGGTGTAGGCGACCCGGCGGGAGCAGTCGCCGCCGTGCCGCCCGTGCCTGACCAGGTCGGCCAGGACGAAGCGGCCCGCGATGCCGCGCCGCGCCCAGTGCTCGATGCCCAGCGGTCCGGCCGCCGTCTCGATGTCGGCGGCCAGGTGGCCGCCGTGGTAAGTGCCGTCGGGCCCGCGGACGTGCGCCAGGCCGTCCCACTGCGAGGACCCCTGCGGGTAGAAGGAGTCGAGGCGGTCGTCGAAGCCGTTCCCGAGGTCGATACGGGTGTGGACGTGGCGGCCCCGGCCGAGGATCGGCGGGTCGGGCAGGCCCAGGTCCCAGTTGAGCGGGAAGACCCGGCCGCGGGTCACCAGCGCGGCGGCGTCCCTGATCCGCTCGGGCGTCTGCCGGGCCACCGCGCCCAGTTCGGGCGGCACGGCCGCCGCACGCGCCGCACCCTCCGTACGGGTGCCGGCGGGCGCGTCGCCGCCGGTGCCGGTCATGACGCGCCCACCGAGATCATGGCCTTCATGGCCACTTCGCCCGCCGCCGCCTCGGCCAGCGCCCTCGGCCCCTCCTCCAGCCGGTAGCGGTCCGACACCAGGTCGTCGACCTCCACGGCGTCGCTGGAGACCAGCTCGATGGCGCGCGGCCAGGTGTGGGCGTAGCGGTGGACGGTGGTGAGGGTCAGTTCGCGGTAGCGGATCAGGGTGGACGACAGCGCGAACGTCGGCGCGGCGGGCACTCCGACCAGTACGGCCCGGCCCCGCGGCCGCAGCCGCGTCATCCCGTCGTCCAGTGCGGTGGGCGCTCCCGAGCACTCCAGATAGCAGTCCAGGTCGGCGGCCACGTCCTGGAAGCCGTTCCCGGCGCCGTCCGCCGAACCGGTGCCGACGTGGGCGGTCTCCACGCCGGGCGTGGACTCCGCGAGCCGTGCCAGGCGGCGGTCGTCGACATCAGCGACGATCACCCGGGCCGCCTTCTGCGCCAGGGCCACCCGCGCCACCAGCGTGCCGATCGGACCGGCACCGGCGATCAGCACCTGCTCGCCGGGCTGTACGGCGGCCCGGCCGACCGCCCATACGGCCACCGACAGCGGTTCCAGCAGGGCCGCCCGCGTGGCCGTCATGCCGGCCGGGACCGCGTGCACCGCGCGGCGCGGCAGCACCACCCGCTCCCGTGCCAGCCCGGCGTGCGGCGGCATTCCGAGGAAGCGCATGTCCGCGCACAGGTTGTACGTGCCGGCCAGGCACTCGCGGCACCGGCCGCACCACAGGCCGGGCTCGACGGCGACCCGGTCGCCGGGGACGAGGTCGGTGACCTCGCCGCCGGTCTCCAGGACCGTGCCGGACGCTTCATGTCCGAGCACATGCGGCCCGGTGAGCCGGAAGGCGCCGATCCGGCCGTGCGCGTAGAAGTGGGTGTCGGAGCCGCAAAGGCCGACCTGCGCGATGGCGACGCGCACGTCGCCGGCGCCGAGCGGCTCGTCGTCGGTCTCGGCGATCGCCGCGTCATGGGCACCCCGCAGGGTGAGAGCACGCATCACGCCACCTCCGCGGCATCGCTCGCGTGGGCGAGCGGGTCGGTGAGTTCCGGCGGGTCGGGCTCGCCGGAGGGTTCGAGGGTCGGGGTCAGGCCGAGGAAGTCCGCGGTCGGTCCGAGCTGGTTGAGGAGCATGTGGATTCCGGGCACGACCGGACAGCCCGCGCGCTGCGCATGGTCGAGCAGCCGGGTCCTGGTGGGTTTCATGATGATGTCGCTGACGGCCGTGGCGGCGGTGAGCGCCGTGAGGTCGACGGGCAGCGGATCGGTGCCGCGCATGCCCACCGAGGTGGTGTTGACCAGGACGTCGACACCGGCGACGGTGTTCTCCACGCGCACCTCGCACCGTACGGCCGGGTGAACACCGCTGACCCGATCGGCGAGTTCGGCGGCGCGGGCGGTGGTCCGGTTGCGGATGTCCAGCCGGGAGACGCCCGCCGCGGCCAGCGCCATGGCGACGGCCCGCGCGCTGCCGCCCGCGCCGAGCAGCAGCACCCGCGCGCCCTCCAGCCGCACCCCGTGCGCGAGGAGTCCGGCGACCAGACCTGGGCCGTCGTACTGGCCGCCGAGCAGCCGTCCGTCGGGCAGCCTGCGGATGACATTGCTCGCCCCGGCTCTGACGGCGTCCTCGGTGAGATCGTCCAGCAGCCCGGCGATGTGCTCCTTGTGCGGCATGGTGACCCCGATGCCCGCCAGGTTCTTCCAGGAGCGGGCCGCGGCCACCGCCTGCGGCAGGTCCTCGACGCCGACCTGGTACGGCACCACGACCGCGTCGATGCCGCGCTGCCGGAAGAAGCGGTTCATCACCTCGGGGGTGCGCACATGTGCCACCGGGTCGGCGAAGTGCGCGTAGACCCGGGTGTGCCCGGTGATGGGGTGCGACGTCATGATGCGGTGAACTCCGTCCAGTCGTCTGTCCAGGTGCCGAGGTCGGGGGTGAGTCCGCAGGCCAGCGCCGCCGTCCGGGCGGCGCCGCGGGTGCCGGCCTCGGTGTCGGCGGGCAGCCGGAAGGGGCCGAGCACGCGGGCGCGGACGGCCCGGATGTAGCCGGACGCGTACCAGCCGCCGGCCGCGATCACCGCGTTGCCGGCGCCGCCGAGCGCGTCGAGCAGACCGATCGCGTCGCGGCAGCGCCACGAGGTCAGTTCGACCAGTACGGCCCAGGCCTCGGCGTCCGGCAGTCCGTCGAGAGCGGCCACCACGGCGGCCGGTTCGAGCGGGGCCAGCGGCCGGTTCGTGCTGTCTAGGGCGACGGCGAGTTCCTCGGCGCGTCCGGGGGCGGGCAGCCGGGCCGCCGCCTCGCCGAGCGCCTCGACGTCGGCGAAGTGCCGTTCGGCGCCGAGCCGGGCGTCCAGCAGGGCCCGCAGCAGACGTCCCGTGCCGAGGACGCCGAAGAGGTAGTCGCGGCCGGGGAGGAGGTGCGGTCCGCGCTCGAATCCGGCCGCCACCGCCCGGGTCAGCAGGCCGGGGTCCTTGGTGGCGGGCTGGGAGCGGATCAGCGCCTCCCCGGTGCCGAGGCTGTCGAAGCAGTCGTCGGGGTGTACGGCTCCGGCGCCGATCGCGCCCGCCAGATGGTCGTGTCCTGCGACGGTGACGACCGCGCCGCCGATCAGCGGCAGGCCGGCCCGCGCGGTGCCAGTGGGCGACCCGGCGGGCAGCAGTTCCGGCATCGCCGCGGGGTCGAGTCCTGCCCAGCGCACACTGTCCTTCCACCAGCCGCGGGCGGTCACGTCCATGAAGCCGCTGCGTGCCGCCAGGGACCATTCGGCCGTGGCCCGGCCGCCCGCCCAGTGGGCCGCCCACTCCGGTACGTTCAGCCAGCTCACGGCCTTACCCGTCCGCCCGGTCCCGGCCGGCGCGAGCCCGCCGCGGGTTCCCGTGCCCGTACCGGATCCCGCCGATCCCCCGTTCCCCGCCGACAGTCGGGGCAGCAGCCACGCCATCTTGATCGCCGAGGCGCGGGTGGTGGGCCGCAGTCCGGTGGTGGCGGTGAAACCGTCGCCGTGCTCGGCGAGCAGCACGGCCAGCTCGTCCGCCCCGCTGGTGTCGAACCACGCCACGGCCGGGGCGACGGGAGTGCCGTCGGCGGCGAGCGCGTAACCCGCTTCCGCCATGCCGGCGAAGCCGACGGCGACGGCCCAGCGGCCGGGCAGCCGGTCGGCGAGCTGCCGGAAGAGGCTGTCCAGCGTGCCGGACAGGTCGTCGTGTCCGAGCACCGTCGTCCCGGCGGCGAGCCGCCAGGGGGTGTCGGCCCTGACCACCGCCAGCTCGCGGCCGCGTTCGTCGGTGGCGGACACCTTCACCGTGGTGGTGCCGATGTCCACACCGACGACGCATGCCGTCCTTGCCATCACAGCCTCCATCGGTCACAGAGTGGAAATACTCCGGTTTGTCCTGTCTACAGGTTTTCGCCGTCCCGTGGCGGGCGGCCCGGTCGGGGCATACGGGCGGGCTCGTACGAGCGGTGCGGCGGGTACGTCAGCGCGCCGCGCTCGGTACGTCCTCACCGAGGGAGTACGCGGTGACCAGCCGACGCAGCCGGCCGGCGATCGAGGTGACGACCTGCTCCTCGTCGAGCGCGCCGTTGAGATAGCCGTCGAAGGCGTCGGTCCACAGGCTGCGGCCGATGGCGAAGCCGATGTAACCGTCCACCCCGCGGACCTGCCGCACCCACTCCTCGGCCGCGTCGATGTCCGCGCCGCCGCCGAGCAGCACCAGGGCGGTCGGGTACGGCGCCCCGCTCTTGCAGTGGTCGGCGACCACCGCGTAGTCGGCCTCGGCCGCCAGCGGTTCCAGCTTCCACACGTGCGGCCACACGCCCGCGTCCTGGTACTCCGTGATCACCCGCAGCAGCAGTTCGGTGTGGTGCTCGCGCTGCCAGCGGTCCTTGTCGCCGCCGGACGCGGCGAGCTGCCCGTCGGTCGGCGGGACCAGCATCTCCAGCATGAAGGGCCGCTCGTTGGCCAGGCACCATTCGAGCACCTGGCGGGCCCGGGCCAGCTGCCGCGCCCGGCGCCCGGCGGGCAGGTCGGGATTGTGCACGATGAGCGCCTTGACCATGTCCGGTTCGAGCGCGTCCAGGCGGGCGGCGAAGTTCTCGCCCCCGGTGAGGGCCAGCTCGCCGGTGTTGATGTCGAAGACCGAGGACCGGCTCTCCTCCACCGGCAGCACCAGGCAGCACCCGGCCTCCCGTACCCGGGGAATGGTCCGCCCGCCGTACTCCTCGTCGATCAGCACCCCGAGGTTGGCCGGGGCGGTGCCGACCTCGGCGATCGTGCGGATCAGCGCGTCGAACGCCAGGTCCTTCACCCGGCCGAATGCCTCCTGACGTTCGGCGTCCGGCACCACATCACCGAACAGCCCGCGCATCACCGCCCGGTGGTCCATGGCCAGGACCAGGAGCGGATGGGGGACGTCAGTCATCGTGTTTCCTTTCGAGAGGGGGAGGAGCGGCGGCCGACCGGACGAGCGGGTCATGCCGGGCCCCGGCGTTCACCGGTCCTGCGGCGGGCGACGAAGCGCGCGGCGAGCACGGCGACCAGCAGGGCGAGGCCGTTGAACAGCGGCTGCACCCAGAACGGGACTCCGAGCAGGCTCAGGCCGTTGAATCCGACGGCGAGCAGCAGGATGGCGACGATCACACCGGGCACGTTGTAGAAGCCCGGACGGTAGGTGGTGACGCCCAGGAACGCGGCGGCGTAGGCGGGCAGCAGCAGGTCGGGGCCGAGGCTGGGGGTCACGGACCCGGCCTGGCCGAGCTGGAGCACGGCCGCGAGCGAGACCAGGCCGCCGGCGCAGCCGAAGGCGAGGATCTTGTACCGGCCGGTGCGCACACCGGCCAGGAACGCCACGCGCTCCGAGCCGCCGATCGCGTACAGCCGGGCACCGACCGGAGTGTGCTGGAGCAGGTAGAAGCAGATGATCGCCACGATCGCGACAATCCACACCGCCCAGGCGACCTGCACCGCGTAGCCGCGTCCGAGAGTCTTGGCCAGACCAGGGACGGTGGTGAGGATGGCGCCGTTGCTGAGCATCAGGGTCATCGCGGAGAGCACGATGCCCATGCCCAGGGTCGCGATGAACGAGTTGATGCCGAACACCACGTTGAGCACACCGTTCCAGGCGCCGGCCACCATCCCGCAGACGACCATGGCGACCAGCACCGCTCCCACCGGCCAGCCCTTGCCGGTCAGATAGGCGCCGAGCATCGCGCAGAAGCCGAGCAGATAGCCGACCGACAGATCGAACTCGCCGACGATCAGCGGAAAGAGCACCGCCAGTGTCATCAGCGCGATCACCGACTGGCTGACCAGCAGCGAGGTCCAGTTCTGCCGGGTGGCGAAGTTGGGAGTGGCCAGGCTGAACACCACGATCAGCAGCACCAGCAGCACGATCTGGGCGTAGCGCTGGATCAGGGCTTCGCCGACCGTACGGAGGAGGCCGGGGCCTTCGGCCCGCTCGGCGGGAGGCGGTCCGTCGGCGGTCACGGCTCTCGCGGTCGCCGGATCGGGTTTCACTGTGTCGAGGTCTTCCATGTTCATCTCGGTCCGTCCTCCTGTGGACTCGCCACGATCCTGGCCAGCTTGACGGGGTTGTCGGGGACGGGGATCTCCTCGGCCGCGGCCCCGGGGCGCAGCACCACCATCCGGTCGCAGTGCGCGGTGAGCTGCTCGAACTCCGAGGAGAACAGGACCGCGCCCATCCCCCGGTCCACCCGTCTCCTGACCGCTTCGAACATCAGGAGCCTGGCGCCCGGGTCGACGCCGTTGGTCGGTTCGTCGAGCACCAGGACCTTGGGGTCGGTGGACAGCCACTTGCCGAGCAGCACCTTCTGCTGGTTGCCGCCGCTGAGGCTGCCGAGGGAGGCCGAGGGATTGCGCGGCCGTACGTCGAGTTCGCGCACCACCCGGCCGATCGCCTCGCGCAGCGCGGCCCGGCGGTGCCAGAAACGGCGCAGCGAGGGGAGCGCGATGTTGTCGGCGATACTCAGCACGGCGACACCGCCGTGCGAGAGCCGGTCCCTGGGCAGCAGCGCCACACCTTGTCTGCGGGCGGTGGAGGCGGTCCAGGTGCGGGCGGGTTCGAACCCCCGCACCTGGACCGAGCCGGAGTGGGGCGGTACGCCGCCCGCGAGGAGATACGGCAGTTCGTCGACGCCGGAGTCGGGCAGCCCGGTGACGCCGACGATCTCGCCGGCCCGGATGTCGAGGTCCAGGGGGTTGAGGCGGTTGCCGGTCAGCCCGCGGATCTCCATCAGGTTCGGACCGGAGACGGCCGCCTCCTCGCGGTGGGCCGGCTTCTCGTCGGCCCGCACCACCTGCTCGGTGGCAAGGCGCTGCTCCGGGAGCATGTACTCGACGATCCGGGCCGCGGTGACGTCGGCCGACGGCCCGTCGTACTGCGTACGGCCGGACGCCAGCACGGTGAGCCGGTCGGCGTACTGAGTGATCTCACCGATCCGGTGGGTGACCATGAGGACGGCCGTGCCCCGGTCGGCGAGCCTGCGGACCAGGCCGAGCACCTGCTCCGCGTCGTCCTGCCGCAGCGAGGCGGTGACCTCGTCGAGGATGAGGATCCGGCTCCCCTGCCCGGTGGCCACGGCGAGGGACACCATGGCCCGGTCGGCGGGGCCGAGTTCGGCGCAGGTGGTACGGGCGTCGACCGGCACCTCGTGCTCGTCGAGGAGCCGCTGCGCGCGCCGCACCAGGGCCCGGTGGCTGAGTCCGAGGGCGGGGACGCCCTCGAAGCCGCCGAGCAGCGCGACACAGTCCGCGACCTTGAGCGTGTCGACCAATGGCGCCTCCTGGTGGACGACGCCGACGCCCGCCGCGCGGGAGTCCATCGGCGACGACCACTCCTGCGGGACGCCGTCCACGAGCAACTGCCCGCTGTCCGGCCCGAACACCCCGCTCATGATCTTGATGAGGGTGGACTTGCCCGAGCCGTTCGCCCCGGCCAGCGCGTGCACCGCGCCGGGGACCAGGCCGAGCGAGACGTCCAGCAGCGCCTGGGTGGCGCCGAAGGTCTTGCACAGCGCACGCGCCGCCATGACCTCGCCGGGGGCCTCACCCGGGGCTTCGCCGGTCACTTGATGCCCCAGAGCTTGTGGTACTCGGCGGCGACGTCGAACGGCAGCTTCCACTGGTCGTTGTTGCCGATCATGTTGTCCTTGGTGAGCAGGACCGTGATCGCGCCCTCGTTGGCCGGTTCGATGGTCGGCTGCTTCTGCACGGCGCGGATCATCTGGTCGACGGTCGCGTAGCCGTACAGGGAGGGGATCTCGATGACGGTCGCGCCCTGGATGTCGCCCTCGCGGATGAACTGCCGGTTGATCGGGTCTCCGACCGCGCTGACCAGCTTGACCCTGTTGCCGAGACCGGCCTGCCTGATCGAGTTGACCTCGGCGGCGGCGGCCGAGTCGAAGCCGGTGTAGACGTACGTGGCGTTCGAGCGCTGCTGGAGCGTCGACGCGGTACGGCTGCCCAGGGCGCCCGAGGCGATCTCGTCAGTGGTGAAGTTGACCGGCTTGAGCACCTTGCACGACGTGCACTTCTTCATCTCGGCGACGAAGGCGTTGTACGTGACCGTGTTGGACAGGTACTCGCTGGTGATCACCGGCTGGACCACGGCGGTGCCCTTGGAGTCGGCGATCACCCAGTCGGCCTGCATCCGGCCGTTGGCGGTGTAGTCGGGTGCCACGTCGAGGTCGAAGTCGATCTGCCCGGACTCCAGCTTGGGCTTGGGGTTCGGGGTGCCGGTGCCGTTGTTCATCGAGATCACCGGGATACCGGCCTTCTTGGCGGCCTCCAGGCCCTGCTGGACCAGCTTGGAGTCGATGGCGACCGTGGCGATCACATCGGCCCGGTTGGAGACGGCGTTGAGGATCATGCTGTTCTGGGTGCGGGCGTTGGACTGCCCGTCATAGATGGTGGGTTTCCAGCCGAGGGACTTCACGATGCCCTTGACCGATTCCGCGGGGGTGTTGCAGCCGCCGATGGCGACACCGCACGGGATGATCGCGACCTTGACGCTCTTGGGCACGGTCACCGGCTTGTCGGTGGGGCCCGCGAAGGACTGCGGCCCCTTCTGTGCGGCCTGCACCGCGGCGGTGAACTGGCTGACGTCCTGGCTCTGCCCGGAGTCGGCCGCGCCGCTGTCGCCGGCGGAGTCGTTGTTGGAGGGTGCGCACGCGGCGGTGAACCCGAGCCCGATGCACGCGGCGGCGATGACCGCTGCCCGCGCCCCTGAAGTAAGGACTGTGGAAGGCATACCTCGCTCCTTTGCGGTGGTACACGTCGCCGTGGTGGCGGTGTCTGCGACGTCCGGGACGTCTGCGCTGCTGTCTGGGGGGCGGCACCCGGCGTCGGGCAGGGGCCGTGCGGAGCTGTTCATGGGATCGGGACCACTTCGACCGGCAGTCCCGAGGTCTCCAGCGCGCGCAGCAGTTCCGGTGGGGCATCGCTGTCGGTGATCAAGAGGTCGGGCTGGGAGGTGTCGGCGAACCGGGCGAAGTGGTCCTTGCCGATCTTGCTGCTGTCGCAGAGGACGACGGTCCGCTTGGCCGCGCGGATCATCGCCTCCTTGACCGCGGCCTCGGCCGGGTCGGGTGTGGAGAAGCCGTGCCGGGGCGAGACCCCGTAGGTGCCGATGAAGGCGACATCGACGTGCACCCGTGCGATGGCGCCAAGCGCGGGGGCGTCCACCTCCGCCAGCGTGTTGGCCCGGACGCGGCCGCCGAGCGTGTGGACGCTGAGTCCCTGCTTGCCCGCGAGCGCGATCGCCGCCTGGAGGCTGTTGGTCATGACGACCAGCGGGGGCCCGCCGGCGAAGACCTCCGCCATCCGGCCGGTGGTGGTCCCGGCGTCGATGATCACCGCGCCCTCGTCGGGCATGTGCTTGACCGCGGCGTGTGCGATCAGGTCCTTCGCCACCGCCATCAGCCGCCTGCGGGCCTGGAGGTCGGGGACGAGGTGTTCACGGTCGAGGAGGATCGCTCCGCCGTGCACCCGCTGGACGAGCCCGCGGCGCTCCAGCAGCACCAGATCACGGCGGATCGTCTCCGACGTCACCTCCAGCCGGTCCGCCGCGGCGACGACTTCGAGCCGCCCGTTGGCCTTGAGCTGGTCGAGCAACGCTCGTCGACGTTCCTCCGCGAAGTGCGCGGATGTGCCGTTAACGCTCATCACGGGCCCTTCCGTATCAACCTCGCTTTTGCTTCATGTGGAATTAATACCTGTATCCACGCGATGCCACAAGGGGTTGCGCAAGGAAGAGTGTCCGAATGAAACATTCCATGGCCAAATGACACCAAATTTTGAACACTCTGTCATTATTGGATTACAGCGAGCAACTCAAAGTGGCCATTTCACCCCATAACATCCGCACAGTCGGAGCGCTCACAATATGGATCTGTGTGGAGATTCCAACTTCACAGATCCCACAGAAGGCCACAACGGCCTCTCGTCGCACAGACCGAAGGGTGCGGGAGGCTCTGAGTGGCATGACCATCCGAGGACAGCAGACCTCAGCGGCTCGCCCCGGCCGTATCCTTCACCGCCACACCGATACGAACTCGCCGACAGCCCCGGAACCCGCTGGGGACCGCCTATCCCGAGGACGGGCGTACTCGTCATCCGGCAGACCGTCGAGAGTGCCTTCGAGGCCGCCTCCGGGGCCTCCTACATTGCCGAGGACCGCTACCGGGTCACCAGGCGCTCCGTGGTCCGGCCACGGCGTGGTGGTCGAGTTGGGCGAGGGTGAGGACCTGACCGTCGAGGGCGAGGAAGTTCACGGCCGGTACGGCTTCGTGTCCTGGGCAAGCGGACACGTGTCCTCGCCCGGTGGGGCAACGCGGTGATCGAGGTCGCCAAGCGGGGCGGCAACGACACCGTGCGGCCCCGGCCAGGTCGAGTTCGATCTCGACGGGACGACACACCGCCTCACCGCCTTCAGCGGCAGGCGGGGGGCCATCGGTCTCCCGGCGTCCTGGCCCGGATTTCCGCCTGACGGCTCACAGCCGTCCCGCCTCCGTCAGTCTGCTCAGGAAGTCGCGGGTACGCTGCTCGGCCGGCGCCCCGAACACCCGGTCCGCGGTGCCGCGCTCCAGGATCACTCCGGCGTCCAGGAAGCACACCTGGTCCGCGACATCACGTGCGAACGCCATCTCGTGGGTGGCGATCACCATCGTCATGCCCTCGTCCTTCAAGTCCCGGATGACCGCGAGGACTTCGCCGACCAGCTCCGGGTCGAGTGCCGCGGTGACCTCGTCGAGCAGCAGCAGCCGCGGCCTGGTCGCGACCGCTCTGGCGATCGCGACCCGCTGCTGCTGCCCGCCGCTGAGCCGGTCGGGGTACTCGCCGGCGCGACCGGCCAGGCCGAGGCGGTCCAGAAGTTCCCGCGCTTCGGTCTCCGCGCGGTCCCGCGGCACCTTGTGCACCCGGCGCGGCGCCAGCGTGATGTTGTCGAGCACCGTCATGTGCGGGAAGAGGTTGTACGCCTGGAAGACGACGCCGATCCGGCGGCGCACCGCGTCCTGGTCGATCCGCGGGTCGGTGATCTCCTCCCCGTCCAGGAAAATCGCGCCGTCGTCCACGTCCTCCAGCAGGTTCGCGCAACGCAGCAGCGTCGACTTGCCCGAGCCCGAGGCACCGATCAGCGCGGTGACGGAGTGCGCGGGCACTTCCAGGGCAACGTCGCGCAGCACCACGGCCGAGCCGTACGTCTTGCGGACCGCCTCCAGCCGCAGCACCGGCTCCCCGGACGGCAGCGGCCACGGGGAGCCCTTCGACAGCGCGTCGGAGGTCATACGGTCCCTCCCTGCGCCTGGCGCCCGTTCATCCGGGCCGCGATCCAGTCGGTGAACCTCGTCAGGGGAATGGTGATGGCCACGAAAATCAGCCCGGCGACGACGTACGGCGTGTAGTTGAAGTCCCGGCTGGCGATGATCTGCGCGGCGTAGACGGCGTCCACCGCGCCGCCGATCGACACGAGGCCGGTGTCCTTCTGCAGCGACACCAGGTCGTTGAGCAGGGGCGGCACGACACGGCGTACAGCCTGTGGGAGTACCACGTGCCGCATGGTCTGCGCACTGGTCAGGCCCAGAGAGCGGGCGGCGGCGCGCTGACTGGGGTGGACCGATTCGATGCCGGCCCGGAACACCTCGGCCACGTAGGCGGTGTACGTCAGGCAGAGCGCGAACCCGCCGAGCAGCACCGGGTCGTTGGTGACGCCGCTCAACCGCAGCGCGGGAATGCCGAAGACGCTCATCAGGATGCAGATGATCAGCGGCAGTCCGCGGAAGAAGTCCACGTACGCGGTGGCCAGCGCGCGCACGGGGAAGAAGACCGGCCCCCGCAGTGTGCGCAGCACCGCGATCAGCAGCCCGGCGACCAGGACCACGGCGCCGCACACCGCCAGCAGCCGGAGATTCAGCCACAGCCCGTCCAGCACCTTGGGCAGTGCGAGACGCGCGTAGTGGGCATTGAGGAACGTGTCCCTGGTGCGCTGCCAGCCCGGGGACTCCACGATCAGTGTGACCAGGACGGCCGCGGTGACCGTCGAGCTGGCCGCGGCCACCGCGAAGGCACGGCGGGTACGGGCCCGCCGGTACCGTTCGCGGGCGAGCCGGCGCGGCGAGGGCTCGTACGTGCCGTCCGGGACGGCTTCGTCCTGTTCGTCCCGCACGGTCACTTCAGCACTGGCGCGCCGACCGCGTCCGACAGCCACTGCTTCTCCAGCGCCGCCAGTGTGCCGTCGGTGCGCAGTTTCGTCACGGCCGCCGAGACGCACGCAGTGAGCTTGCTGCCCTTGTCCAGGACCAGCCCGAACTGCTCCGACGGGGCGCCCGCGGTGTCGAACTGCCCGACGACCTTGGCGCCCGGCACCTGCGCGCCGGTGATGTAGAAGGCGGTCGGCAGGTCGACCACGATCCCGTCCACCTGGCCGTTCTTCAAGGCGGCGACAGCCAGGTCGTTGCGCTGGTAGACAGCGGGCTGCTTGGACGGCTTCACCACGTCGGTGATGGTGTCGAGGCTGCTCGTGCCCACCTGGGCGCCGAGCTTGGCGTCCTTCAGGTCCGCCAGGGTGTGGGCGTTCGCGATCGGGGAGCCCTTACGGGCGACGACGGCCTGGCGTACGTCGTAGTACCCGGAGGAGAAGTCCACCGCCTTCTTCCGGTCGGCGCTGATGGACACCTGGTTGATGTCGAAGTCGAAGTTCTTCACGCCGGGAGAGAAGGCGGAGTTGAACGGCACGGTCTGCCAGACCACCTGGCCGGGGGCGAAACCGAGTTGCTTGGCGACCGCGTAGGCGACAGCGGACTCGTAGCCCTTGCCGTTGGACGGCTTGTCGTCGGAGAACCAGGGGTCGTACGCCGGGTTGTCGGTTCCGACGGTGAGCTTTCCCGCTGTGTGCGTCGGCAGTGCGGAAGCGGTGCAGGAGGCGCTCGTGGCGGTCGCGCTGCTCGGTGAGGGCGTGCCGGAGGCCGCAGTGTCGTCCTGCGGGGAGCAGCCGGCGAGCGCCGCAGCCATGACGGTGGTGGCGAGCAGAACTGCCGCGGCGAGAACCTGACGGCTCGGGGACAGGGGTTTTGCGAGACGCATGGCCGGACTGTGGCACCGCGACGGCGCCGCTGTCCACGCGATTCGGCCAGTTGTCCGGATGGCGGACCTTTGTGTCCGTGATGTTTCGGTGCCCTTCAACCGGCGGTGGCAGCGCGCCGGCGAGGATCGGAGCGGCGGCGGCCAGGATGCCGGCGGCGAAGAAGACGGCGGTCGGCGTGATCGGGCCCAACCCGAAGCGGAGATACAGCCACAGCACGAGCACCGGACCGGCAATTGTGGTGCCCGACCCGGCTCTTCACCGGGGGCCGGGCACCGCATGAGGATCCTCAGCGGCGCCGAGGCGCGGCGCCCGGCATCCTTTCGCTGTCCCCCGCTGGTCGCCCGGCGGTGTGCGCCGGGTGGGCGGCGGTTTTGACGGGGCGCAGGGTGAGGGTCTGTTCCGGGGCGGTTCTGCCGTGGCCCACCGGGCTGCCGGATGTGTCGGTCCATGCGCGGGTCGGGGTGGTCTCGGCGGTCCTTCCGGGCGCGCCGGACAGGGCGAGGACCAGTCCGCTGTAGCGGTTGACGAGGCGGACGGTACCGGTGGCCCGGCCGTCGGCGGTCCGGCCGGGGACGACGAACCACTGCCGGCCCACGGTGGGGCCGGCCGAGGGGACCGCGGTCACCGTCGGTGCGGCGCCCCAGGCGCGGCCGGAGGTGTGGTCGGAGTCGACGCCGAGCGCCTGCCGGCTGGCGGCGTTGGTGATCGTGTAGGAGCCGTCGCCGTTCGGGGTGAAGGTCCAGTGGCCGCGGGCGCTGTGCCGGTCCTCGGTCCACGAGGTGGTGGCGGTGCTCCGCGTGGGCTGGGCGAGGATCCGGCCGGTCCCGTTGGCGATGGTGTAGGCGGCGCCGGGAGTGACGGGGGCCGCGGGGGTGCTGGTGCCGATGGTGGTGTCGTAGTACTCGCCGTCGGCGTTGCCGGAGCAGAAGAACGAGCAGTAGCTGCGGAAGGTCTTGCCGACGACGGCGGAGCCGGTCCTGTTCACGCCGTCGACGATCCAGCGGTACCAGGACCCGGAGGTGTAGGCGCCGGGTCGCCGACGAGTGTCCATTTCTGGGTGGCGAGGTTGTCGGTGACGTAGAAGCGCTGCGGCTCGGTGCCGTCCTGTTTCACCGTTTCGGGTTCGCCGACGTACAGGCCGAGGTAGGCGTCG
This sequence comes from Actinacidiphila alni, assembly GCF_900112845.1. Classification (GTDB taxonomy): domain Bacteria; phylum Actinomycetota; class Actinomycetes; order Streptomycetales; family Streptomycetaceae; genus Actinacidiphila; species Actinacidiphila alni. The sequence goes on along the minus strand of NZ_FONG01000013.1, from coordinate 8,037 downwards.
TAGGTGATGTTCATGGTCAGCAGGTCCGACTTGGGCGGCAGCAGTCCGGCGGCGATCTGCTCGGGGACGGTGCCGGAGTTGGCCGGGTCGTAGTCGTGCGCGACGGGCGTGTAGCCGGTCGGGTGGGCGGGGTCGGCGGGCGTCATGTTGCTCTCCAGGCCGCCCGTGCCCGGTTGGGACCAGGCGCCGTCGTACCACTTGCGCCATGAGCCGGGCGCCATCTTGGCCGACATCGGTGCGCGGGCGACGTGCGCGAGGCTGTCGTCGCCGCCGGCGGCTCCCGCCTTCGCCACGACGCGGGAGTTGTAGAAGACGTAGAAGTAGCCCGAGGCGGTGTCGACGAAGAGCCGCGGGTCGCCGTCGCCGTAGTCGTAGGACTGGTGGGGGAAGGCCGCGTCGTCGCCGCGCTCGGTGCTGTACGGCGAGGTGATGACGTGGTCCTTGATGTCCCACGTGTGGCCCTGGTCGGTGGAGACGGCGTAGTCGATCGAGTCGTAGTGCAGTCCGTCGCCGAAGGGCTGCGGGGTGAACTCGTTGTGGACCAGCCCGTACCAGTCGCCCGTGTCCGGATCCACCCATACGCCCATCAGGTCGCAGAAGTTCTTCTGCGAGTAGTACGAGGTGTCGTCGGCGTAGCCGGCCTCGCGTCCGGTGGGGCTGTTGTTGCACCGCCAGGTGGTGTCGTTGTTCTTGTCCCGCGCGTCGGCGGGGTTGACGGCGTCGCTGACGGGGTTGCGGCTGGTGTGGTCGAAGTCGCTGCCGCTGTAGAAGGTCCAGGTGCGGCTGTCGGTCGGACCGTACAGGGAGTGCGCCGACTGGTAGTAGAAGGTGCCGTCCTTGTCGATGTAGGGGCTCGACGGTGTGTCGTCGGGCCGGTCCCAGGTGCCTTTGGCGCCGATGGAGACGGTGTACGCGGGGGCGTCCGTCGCGGACGCCGGCCCGGAGGCCAACGGCCCCAGCAGTACGACGACGACGGCGGCGGCGAGCACGCCCGCAAGCAGAGACGAGGAACGTGTGAAGGCTGATCCCCCCGCGGCGCGCCTGTCGGATGCCGCCCTCGCCGGGCCCGCGCAGCCGCGCGACCGGCGGTCCATCCGCCGTACCAACCTCGCGGTGGTGCTGCGCATTCTGCGCGACGGCGGACCGCGGTCACGCGCGCAGATCGCCGCCGACACCGGCCTGCCCAAGCCGACGGTGACCAGTCTGGTCGCCGAACTCGTCGCGCTCGGTCTGGTGCGGGAGGGCCCGGCCCAGCGCGAGGGCGCCGTGGGCCGTCCCGGCACGCTGGTGCACCTCGACGGCCGGGACATCTGCGGTGTCGGCGTGGAGATCAGCACGAGCTCTGTGCACGTCCTGGCCCTCGGGCTCGGCGGCGCCACCGCTTTCGGCCACCGGACCGCGGCGGCGGTCGCCGACATGACCGCCGACGCGGTCCTGGACCTGACGGCCCGGTCCGTCCGGACCTGTCTGACCGCCCTCGAACGGGACGGCGTCCGCCCCGTCGGCATCACGCTCGCCGTGCCCGGAGTGATCGACGCGGACACCGGCACCGTCGAGTACGCGCCCGCCCTCGGCTGGCGCGGCCTGCGAATCCTCGACGGTCTGCGGGACCGGCTGGAACGGCCCGTGCCCCCGCTCACCGTGGGGAACGACGCCAAGCTCGGGGCCGTCGCCGAATACGTGCACGCGCAGGGCGCGGGCGTCCAGGACATGATCTGCATCACCGGCGAACGCGGCGTCGGCGCCGGCATCATCACCGACGGACGGCTGCTGCTCGGCTCCACCGGTTTCGCCGGCGAGGTCGGCCACATGCCGCTCGACCCCGAGCGACGGCCGTGCGTGTGCGGGCGCACCGGCTGCTGGGAGACGATGGTCGGCCTGGACGCGATCTTCCGGCTCGCCGCGGCCGACGGCGACCCGGTCCGCGACCCGGGTGTGGAACTGGAGGAACGCCTCGCCGAGTTGCGCCGCCGCGCCGAATCCGGCCACGCGCGCACCCGGCAGGCGCTGGACCGCGTCGCCGACGACCTCGCGCTCGGCATCGCCCTGCTCGCGGATGTCCTCAATCCCCAAGCGGTCGTCCTCGGCGGCTACTTCAGCCACATCGGCGACCTGATGCTGGACCGGGTCCGCGAGGTGGTGCGGGCGCGCGTCATGGCCCCGGACGCCGGCGGCTGCGAGGTGGCGATGTCCACCCTCGGCTTCCGCGCGGCCGCCCAGGGCGGCGCCCATCTGGCGCTCGACGCGGTGTACCAGGACCCGGGCGCGGTCTGAACCGCCGGACGCCGGAGCAACCGCCTTGCAGCGCACCCCGGTTCAGGTGGACGACCACCTCCTGAGCGCGACGCTCTCGAACGGCCGACCGCGAGCCGTTACGAGGGGTGCCGGGCGCGCAGCCTGTGCAGCATCTGCTGCTGGTGGCGGCGGCCGACGGTCTCGTAGCCGAGCACGGTGACGAAGGGGGCGAGCATGATCACGAGCAGGCATACCGCGACGGAGACCCCTGCGACGGCCAGGAGTGCCGCCGCGGCGAGCACGAGGAGGGTGAGGGAGACGAGCAGGAGGTGGAAGCGGTCTGCCGCCGACAGCAGCAGGGTGTGCAGGAGGTAGACCATGAAGAGGTAGAGGCCGGTGGGGAGGGCCAGGGCCAGGACGACGGCCACTCTGCCGAGGTGGGCGTGGTGTTCCATGTACAGGCCGGCCAGGTGCAGTCCCGCACCGACGGCCGCGATGGCGATGAAGACGGGGATGTGGCCGTAGCCGAAGAGGTATCCGCGGCTGCGGCGGTGGGTGAGGATGTCGCCGAAGGGGGTCGCGAAGTAGACCCACCACATTCCGAAGGTCAGCCCGATGCCGGCGACGATGACGGCGACAGCGTTGCCGGTCCAATGTGTTCCGTCCGCTCCGCCGAGGAGGTCGCCCGAGGAGGCCGCGGTGCCGACGACGCTTTCGCCGAGGACGATGATCGTGAACAGGCTGTAGCGTTCGGCGGTGTGGTGCGGATGCCAGGGGGTGCCGCCGGCCCTGCCCTGGGCGAACACGGGCAGGAGCAGTTCCAGGGTTCCGATCGCGACGACGGCGAGGATGACGGCCACGGACGGCAGGTGCGTGAACGCGACGACGGTCCAGCAGACCTGGGCGACCAGGATCCAGAGGATTTCCGACCTGCTCACCTTGCGGAACTGCGGGGATTCCCGGTGGACGCGCCACCACTGGAGGACCATCGCCAGGCGCATCACGATGTAGCCGACGACCATCAGCCGCAGGTTCAGGTGGTCGCCCTCGACGGCGGAATGGAACAGCGCGGGGATGCCGAGCGCGAAGACGACGACGCCGGTCATCTGCACCATGGTCAGCGCCCGGTAGAGCCAGTCGTCCGTGCCGAAGGCGGAGGCGAACCAACTGAAGCTGATCCAGGCGATGCTGATCGCGAACATGGCGAGGAGGAACGCGAGGACGGCCGGTGCGGTGTGCCCCTCGGCGAGTGCTTCCGCGAATTGGTGGGCCGCGGTACCGACCGCGACGACGAACGTCAGGTCGAACAGCAGCTCCAGAGGTGTGGCGACCCGGTGCGTCTCGTCCGGGTCGCGCCCGGTCATCGGCAACAGCCGGTGCGCGAGCCGACCTCGGCCTGTGTCACTGGTGCCGGCGCCCGTGCCCGTACTCGTGCTGGAGGAGTCGCTCATGATCGCATGCTGCCTTACGGTCGGTAGGTGCGAGGCGTTCCCGTGACGTGCGCCTCGGCTTCGCCGCGAACGGCGTACGTGTCAGGAGGCCGTCACGCCGACGATGGATTGGTCTCCAGGCACTCGCCGACGCCGAAGTCGGACCGCTCGCGGCCGTCGCCGGACCGAACGCCTCCCGCGCCGCCCGGCGCCCCGGCCCGCGCGGCGGCGGACCGGGCGGACGCGCGCCGGTCAGGCGCCGTGCGGGAGGAACACGCCGCGGAAGCGCATCCTGCCCGAGGAGAGCCGGTCGTACGCCTCGGCGGCCTGGTCGAGGGAGAAGGTCTCGACGATGGGCTTGACCTTGCCCCGGCCGGCGAGGTCGACGACCTCGGACAGATAGTGCCGGCCGCCGTGGGTGGAGCCGATGACCTTCTGGCGCATCATGTGGAACGGGACGCCCTCGGAGGAGATGGAGAACGGCCGGGTGAAATCCAGCCCGCTCAGGACGACACGGCCGCTGGGCCGCAGGCCCGCCATCGCCTCCTCCGCCGCCTCGAAGGCGTTGGTGGTGATCAGCAGGACGTCCGCGCCGCCCAGGTCGTGCAGCTCCTTGCCGCCTGCGACGACGTGGTCGGCGCCCAGCTCGACAGCCAGGTCGTGCTTGTCGGGCGAGTGTGTGACCGCGACGGTCTCGAAGCCAGACGCCTTGGCGAGTTGCAGGGCGACATGCCCCAGCCCGCCGATGCCCACGACGGCGATCCTCTCCCCCGGCCGCGGTTCGGCATCGCGAAGGGCGCTCCAGGTGGTGTAGCCGGCGCACATCATCGGCGCCGCGTCCTCGAACGCCAGGTCGTCGGGAAGCAGCACGGTGCCGCCGGCCGTGATCGCGATGTACTCGGCGTGGCCGCCCTGCGCGGCGAAGCCGGTGGTTCGCGGTGCGACGCAGTTCATCGCGGTCTGGCCGGTCAGCGGCAGGTTCTTGCGGCAGTAGTCGCAGCGGCCGCACGCCGACTGCACCCAGGTCGTGCCGACCCGGTCACCGATCTCACGCCCGTGTGCGCCGTCGCCCACCGCGACGACCTCGCCGACGACCTCGTGGCCAGGGGTCTGGGGGTAGATGTCGCCGCCGTAGCCCTGCGTGGCCCACACATCGGTGAAGCACATGCCCGACGCGCGGACCTTCACCAGCACCTGACCGGGCTCGGCCACCGGGGTGGGGACCTCCTGGACCTCCCACGGCTTGTTCGCACCGGTCATCACAACAGCCTTCATGATCTCGCTCCTTGCTCGGAGGGGGGAGGACGGCGCGGAAGCGGCCCGTCGAGGAGGTGCGGTCCGCGCTCGTCCGGGGGACCCAGTCCCGATCACCAGAGGTAACCATCTGGTTAGATACAACGTACCGCGGATCCCGACGTCCATCAATAACCGGATAGTTACCAAGGCGCTGCGGCGCGCGGCCGCCTCGCCCGACGCGGGCGCTCGACGAGCATCACTATCCGTGTAGTTACGGGACGGATTAGTCTTGACCCATGCCACCGGACGCCACTGCCACCAAGAAGCGCCTGCTCACAGCCGCTTACCACGAGTTCGCCCAGTTCGGGCTGGCGGGTGCCCGCGTGGACCGCATCGCCGAGGCCGCGCAGGCGAACAAGCGCCTGATCTACGTCCACTTCGGCAACAAGGACGACCTCTTCGACCTCGTGGTCGCCAACAGCCTGGAGGACCTCGCCAAGGCCGTCCCCTTCACCGCCGACGACCTCCCCGGCTACGCGGGCCGCCTCTTCGACTACCTCCTGGACCACCCGCAGGTCCTGCGTCTGACCGGATGGTCCCAACTGGAACGCCCCGACGCCCCGCCGGCCCAGGTGGACGCCTACCGGCCCAAGATCGCCGCCATCGCCGACGCCCAGCAGCAGAACCTTGTCACCGGGGCGGTCGCCCCCGCCGACGTCCTCGCCCTCCTGCTCGGGCTGACCACCGCGTGGGCCAACGCCTCCCCCGCACTGCGGTCCCTGGCCGACCAGCCGCCGTGGGACCCCGACCGCCTGCGGACCCACCGCGCCGCGATGACCGCCGCCGCCCGGGCGCTCACCGCGCTGCCCCCGTCCACCAGCGGGAACGGCGATACGGGTCAGCCGCGCACGGCCCTCACTCCCTGAAGCGCCTGCCCCCGCGCACCGGTCGGTCGCACGGCCCCGTGCGAGGTGACCGCGAAGTCCCCACGGGAGCGCCGTGCGGCCCGCCGCCCACTCGTCACCGGCATCACAGCCCTCCGGGCCGGTACGCCCGGCTCGACGCCGTTGGGGTTAGAAGGAGTCGGCGTACCAGTGGAAGGCGGTGGGAGCGGTGACGGTCGCGAGGACGTCGTGCGCCGGGGCGAGGAGCGGGCGGGCCATGCCGTAGTGGGTGGGCGCGGGGACAGGATCGGCGAGGAAGCGAGGGAGCGCGGCGACGATGGCGGCGTCGGCCGGCAGCCGCACCGTCGCGGTCGTGGCGCCCGCCGCACGGGCGTGGAGCGCGGCGGCCGACAGCAGGGCGCCGGCCGCGTCGGCCTCGCGCCCGGGAGCGAGCGCGATCTCCGCGAGTTCGGCTTGACGGGGTGCGGGGTGGCGGAGCACGGCGAAGCCCGCCGGGGTGCCGGACGGGGCGGCTCCAGGAGGCGCCTGGGCCGAGGCGGGCGCCACTGGCCCGGCGTGTCCCGAGGCCGCGTGGTCCTCCGCGACCAGGATCCGGGCCGGGGCCGCGTACCAGACCGGCACCCGGTGCTCCCAGTCGTCCGCGCCGCGCACGGTCGTCAGCGGACGGACCGCGTCGAAGCCGTCGCGAAGCGCCCGCAGGGCCGGCAGGTCGGCGCGGGTCGCCGGGCGTACGGCGGCGGCGCCCGCGTGCGGTGCGCGGCCGGCGAGCGGACCGGACCAGCCGGGAGCGCCGAACGACCGCCACCCAGCGCCTTCATAGACCCGCGGGGTGGCGGTGAACAGTAGCGACCAGGCGCATTCGTCCGCCGTCATGGCATCCACCGCCGCGGCGAGCAGGTGCCGGACGTGGCCCTGGCCGCGCGCGTCGGGGTGGGTGGCGACGCCGCCGACGCAGCCGACCCGTTGCACGCGGCCGGTGGCCGAGCGGATCGGCCGCGGCTGGTAGTGGAGCGCCGAGACCAGCCTCCCGGCGCCGTCCTCGGCGGCGAAGGTGCGGCCGTGCCGCCCCGGGGCCCGGTTCCACAGCGCGGCGACCGTCGCCGCGTCGGGGAAAGCAGCCGCCCACAGGGCGTGCAGCCCCGGCTCGTCCGCCGGGGTGGTGGTGCGATAGCGCATGGCGAAGGCCCTCCCTGTTGCCGAGATCGCAGGTCCCGCAGCGCCGCGGATCGGGTCCGGCCGTACGGTCGCGCGGTCGTACGGACCCACCCGTCGCGCCCGGCTCGGCGCACTCAGAGGATCAGATTGCCGGCCGCCGCGCTGACCCTCTTGCCGTCCGCCGGCAGGCCCTTCCTGGTCACCCCGTCCTCCGTGCACGCGGTGTGCAGGAGTGACGACGTGCCGGTGAACGCGTCCGCGGCCAGCGAGAGCCGGCCGCCAGTGAGCCGCGCGCCGACCGCGGTGTAGCGGTTGCGGCCGTCCGTGACGCGTACGTGCGCGGTATCCGCGTCGGCCGCGCTGCTGCGCAGGTCCGCCAGGTCCCAGGTGACGGTCGCGCCGGTTCCGGCGGTGCGGGAGAGCAGTGCTTTCGCCGCGTTGGTCCCGGACAGGGCCGCTCCCCCGCCGACGCTGATCCGCTGGTCGCGTACGGCGCTCAGCGCGATGCCGGTGTCGGTGAGGCTGCCGCCGTCCACGGTCACCTCGGACGCCCCGACCACGAGGGGCGCCGCCTGCGGGGCGCCGGCCAGTCGGCAGTCGGTGAAGCGCACCGGGCCGCTGCCGCGCAGCAAGTTGCCGTCGAGCCCGGTGAAGGTGGTGCGCACGAAGTGCACCGGCGCGGTCACCGGGGTCTGCACCAGCACGGACGCCTTCGGCAGGTCGAAGGCGCAGTCGGTGACGGTGGTCGGCCGGGTGGAGCGCGCGGACTGCTGGGCGACGGCGAAGAAGGAGGCGCTGCAGCCGCGGAGTTGGGCGCCGTCGGCGTTGATCACCAGGGTGCCGGCCGGGTCGAAGGTCGGCCGGGGGACGACGTGGACGTTCTCCAGCGTCAGGTCGGTGATCTTGGTGTTGGCGGTGAACCAGGAGCAGACATGGTTGCGCACAGTGATCCGCTTGGCGGAATCACCCCACTGGGCACCGGAGTTGGCGATGTCCATCAGGCCGGAGTTGCCGTCGAAGAGCAGGTCGTGTTCGTACTGCCCATGGGTGGTGAACGGGTTGCCGCCCTCGTCGTC
>NZ_FONG01000022.1 GCF_900112845.1 Actinacidiphila alni | reverse complement strand
TCGTCCCGCGCGATCCGATCCCATCTGCGGCAACGGAAAATCCGGGCGGTGATCCCGCAGCCGGCGGACCAAGCCGCCAACCGCAAGCGGCGCGGCCGGCTCGGGGGCCGTCCACCGGCCTTCGACCGCAACGCCTACAAGCAGCGCAACACCGTCGAACGGTGCATCAACAAACTCAAGCAATGGCGCGGCCTGGCCACCCGCTACGACAAGACCGCCACCATCTACCTCGCCGGACTCCACCTCGCCGCCATCTTCATCTGGTCAGCCAGATGATCCACAAGACACGCCCTAGGGGCCGGCAGCCGCCAACGGCGAGGAGGGGCCGCCGTGGGGTGCCCCCGCAGATTTGCGTGCCGACACCAGGGCACCGAAAACGGACGAACGGCTCCGCACGCAGCTCGAGGAGGCACCCCGCGGTGGCACCGACCCACGACGAGTGGCGCCCGCAGACGCCAACGCACCCGCACGGGAGGGCGGGCGGGAAAAACAAAGCCTCGTTACGGCCTCACGCCAAGTGACCGGTGTCGTTCCACCGTTCAAGCGCCGGCTCCCCGTACGCCCACCCCAGGATGGACAGCGAAGCCGGGTCCAGGCGGAGTGCCGCCGCGAAGGACGGCTCGAGCCCGAGCCATCGCGCGCCGAGGACGCGCAAGAAGTGGCCGTGCGCGAAGACGAGGACGTCGCGCTCGGCGGAGCGCGCCCAGCCGACGACCTGGTCGGCGCGGGCCGCGACGGAGGCGAGGGCCTCGCCGCCGCTGACACCGTCGCGCCAGATGTTGAACCCGGGCCGGAGGCCCTGGAGCTGGGCGGGAGTGAGCCCCTCGTAGTCGCCGTAGTCCCATTCGAGAAGGGCGTCCCACTCCTTGGCGGCGGCGCCGAAGCCGACGAGTTCGCAGGTCTCGGCGGCGCGCAGCAGGGGGCTGGTGCGGACCTCGACGTCGGGGAGGCCGTTCCAGGGGGCGCGGGCGAGCCGGTCGCGCAGGAGGCGGACGGTGCGCCGCCCGTCCTCGGTCAGCGGGATGTCGGTGCGGCCGGTGTGCCGCCCGGACAGGGACCATTCCGTCTGGCCGTGCCGGACCAGAAGGATGCGCGGAGCCATGCGGCGGGGCCTTTCGGAGAGGGGACCGGGGAGGAAAACGGCCCCCCATCATCGCGCACGGCGACGTGGAGTCACCGCGCAGAGCCTCCTCAGAGCCCCCGCCCGCCCCCGAGCAGCCCGTCGAGGATGCCGTCGAGCCCGAACTCGTACTGCTCGGTGCGCTGGTCCTGGGCGCAGAGGAGTTCGGGGGCGAGGCTGACGAGAGCGGGGTAGCGGTCCGCCGGAAGGGCGTCGAGCTTGGCGCGGACCCGGTCGCGGACGCCCTCCTCGCACAGGGCGCGGGCGCGGCGGGTGTTCCACAGGGCGGAGCCGACGGTGTACTGCATGAGCGCGACGTGGGCGCGGGCGGCGGCGGTGCGGTCGAGGCCGGCGCGGCGCAGCAGGTCGAGCATGCGGTCGATGACGGCGATGGCGTCGTCGCCCCGCAGCGGCCGGATGGTGAGGAGTTGGAGGGCCGAGGGGTGTTCGGTGAAGAGCCGGTAGACGCCCCGGCAGACTTCGCGCAGTTCGCCGCGCGGGTCGCCCGTGCCGGTCCGCGGAAGCTCTATCGTGTCCATCAGGCGCTGCGCGACGGCGTCGCTGATCTCGTCCTTGCCGCGGAAGTGGGAGTAGACCGCCATGGTGCCGACGCCGAGTTCCTGGGCGAGGGCGCGCATGGTGAACGCCTCGGCACCGTCGCGGTCGAGCAGGGCGATCGCGGCGTCGAGGATACGGTCGGCGTTGAGCGAATTGCGGGGAGCGCGGCGCCGTGGGGAGCGGACCGGCTGGGTGACGGACATCCGACTCTCTTGATCGATACGGCAAGGATCAATACGTCGAGGAAGGCAACCCGGGGAGCGGACCGGGCGTCCTCGATGGCACATACCCTGCTACGGAACGTTGAACACCGTACGATGTCGGAGTTTCTTCCGTAGTTCCGGGCCGGTGTACGTGACGTTTAACGTACGTCGTACGGTAGAGGGTACGCGCAATCACCATGACCGCCCGCCCGCGGCCCCGGAGAACCTGGAGAGACGTCCGCATGACGATCACCGCCACAGCGCCGCGAGCCGCCGCGTACCGGGGCAAGCTGCGCTGGTGGACCGAGCTGCCGCTCATCGCGGTGATATACGGGCTCTACTCCGGTGCGCGCCTGCTGGTCAGGGGTGACGTGGACGACGCCGTGGAGCACGGCGCGGACATCCTGCACGTGGAACAGCTCACGCATCTGGACCCGGAGCGCTGGTTCAACCGGCTCTTCACCGATCACGCGTTCCTCGGGGTTCCGGCGGACTTCGCGTACGCCTCGCTGCACTATGTGGTGACCCCGGCGGTCCTGGTGTGGCTGTGGCGCCGGCGTCCGACGCACTATCGGATGGCGCGCACCTGGCTGATGATCTCGACGCTGATCGGCCTGATCGGCTTCACGGTGGTCCCGACCGCCCCGCCGCGGCTGATCAACCACGGCTTCATCGACACCATGGCGCAGTACGGCTCGTACGGCTGGTGGGGCACGGACGCGAGCGCCCCGCGCGGTATGGGGCATCTCACCAATCAGTACGCGGCGATGCCGAGCCTGCACGTGGGCTGGTCGCTGTGGTGCGGGATCATGCTGTGGCGCTACGGGCGCAACCGAGTGGTGCGCACGCTCGGCGTGCTGTATCCGCTGGTGACGGCGTGTGTGGTGATGGGTACGGCGAACCATTACCTGTTCGACGCGGCGGCCGGTGTCGCCACGATGGGGCTGGGTTATGTGCTGGCCAAGCCGGCGCTGCGGGCCACGGACCGGCTGCTGGCGCGGGTGACGAAGGCGCTGGGCAGGACGCCGCGGGCGGCGGACGAGAGCGTGTCGGCGTCGGCCGTGGTGGCCGCGCACGTCACCAAGGGCGAGGCCGGTGACGGCGTCGAGGGTCTGTCGGCGTCGGGGCTGACGGCGACGGTTCCGGCGGCGGCCGGGGCGGGCGGCCCGGTGCCGCAGCCGCGGACGGTGTCGGTGCCGCGGCGCGCGGACGGTTCCACGGGCCCGGACGGGGCGGATTCCGCCGGTTCCGAGGCGCCGCGTCCCGCGGGTGAACACGCCGGACAGGGCCGGATGTCGTAGCCGGGTGCCACACTTTCGCGGGTGAGCACTACGCACCACCATTCGCTGCGGAAGCGGCTGGCCGATCTGCGCGGCCCCGGCACCGCTCCCCGTCCGCTGGACGCGCGGGCGCTGGCCGCGCTCGCGGCCAATCCGGGCTGCCGGCGCCGCGCGCTGATGGACGCCGCCGGGGTCGACAAGGGCGCGGTCGCCGAAGTGCTGGGCGCGCCCGCCCGGTTCGGCCAGTCCCGGTTCGCGTTCTCGCGCGGTCACGCCTTCGAGGCGCGGGTGAAACGGGACGGCTGCGCCGAATTGCTGCGGCTGCTGGGCGCGGCCGATCCCGGGGTGCCCGCCGAGGTGCCGGATCTGGCGGCGCCGGGTCCCGAGGGGCGGGCGGCGCGCACGCGGCTGGCGCTGGCCGAGGCGCCGGCGGGTTCGTGGACGCTGCTTGACCATCCGCTGCTGGCCCTGGAGGTCGCGGGTTCGCTGGCGTATCTGGAGCCGGACGCGGTCGCGGTGGCGCCGGACGGCCGCTGGACGGTGGTGGAGATCAAGTCCTTCCCGATCCTGGACGGCGGCGCGGACGCGCAGAAGGTGGGCGCGGCGGCCCGGCAGGCGGCGGTCTACGTGCTGGCGCTGGACGCGGTGGAGCCGGGGCGGGCCCGGCCCGATGTGCTGCTGGTGTGCCCGAGGGACTTCTCCAATCTGCCGACCGCCGAGTGGGTGGACGTGCGCAAGCAGCTCGCGGTGACCGGGCGGCAGTTGACGCGGCTGACGCGGATCGAGGACATCGCCGCCACGCTCCCGGAGGGCACCACCTTCGACCTGCGGTACGCGGCGGACGGCAGTACGCCGACCCGGTCCCGTATCGAGTTGAGCCAGGCCGTGGACGCGGTGCCCGCGGCGTACGCGCCGGAGTGCCTGTCCACCTGCGAGCTGGCCTTCCACTGCCGTGACCGGTCGCGCGCCGACGGCTGCGTGGAGTCGCTGGGCCGCGGCCTGCGCGGTGAGCTGGGCACGCTGACGACGGTGGACGCGGTGCTGTCGGCCGCGCACGGCGAGGCGGGCGACCCGGCCGATCCGGCGGTGGCGGCCCTGCGGCGGGCGGCGGCGCTGCGCGCCGAGGCGCTCGCCGCACCGGTCCCGGGTGCCGGGGTGCCCGCCCAGCAGGCCGGTGAAGGGGCCGGGGAACGGGCCGGGGACGCCGCATGTCGCTGATGAACACGCTCGCGCGCGCCGAGGCCGTCGCGGCGGGCCGGGCCGTGCCGGCGGCGACCGTACGGCACCGGCATCTGGCGGAACGGCCGCTGGTGCTGGTGCCGTTGACGACGGCCGGTGAGGCGGGCGCGCCGCTGGGCGCGATGGTCGGCACGGACCGGGACGCGCCCGTCCTGCTGGTGGTGCCGCAGCCGCTGGACCGGGAGTTGCGGTTCGGTTTCTTCGCGGGGCTCGCGGCGGCGGTGCTGCCGCTGATGGCGGCGTACGAGGACGACGTCGAGGTGGAGCCCGCGACCCGCAACCGGGAGGAGAGCGAGGTCTGCGCGGACGCGCCGCAGATCGTGGTGCCGAACAGCGCGGCGCTGGAGTACGTACGGCTGCTCGGCCGGTCCACGCGTTTCCTGCGGACCGTCGAGGATCCGGACGCGCCGCATCCGGTGCCGGTCCCGGTGCCGCTGCTGGGCCGCTGGCTGACGCATTACGGGGAGCGGGCGCGTACGCCGGGCAGCGCGCTGCTGGTGGCGATGACGGAGTTGCTGACCAGGCACTGGGCGACGGGGCAGAGTTCGATGGAGGACCAGCATCTGGGCGCGCTGCTGGGCTGGATCGATCCGCCGCCGGGTCTGGACGGCGCGGTGGCCGCCGAGCGCGCGCAGACCGACCGGGCGCCGGACGGGCTGCTGCTGAGCCCGCCGGCCGGTCCGGCCACGGATCCGCTGTTCGACAACCGGGTGCTGGCGCCGGCGATGGCCCGCTACGACGCGGCCCGTACGGACGGGGCCGACGCGGCGGAGGTGGCGGCCGCGGAGGCGGACGTACGGCGGCTGGTGGGGTCCCAGCTGCGGCCGACGTGGGACGACGTGTGGCACGGCCTGGATCTGCTGCGGGCGCTGCCCGAGGGCGCGCGGGTCGCCGACCGGTGGAAGCGGGACCGCTGGTCCTTCACCGGTCACCGGGACCGGCTGCGCGCGGGCGAGCCGCCGCAGCCCAAGCGGGACGGCGCCGTCGCCGCCGCGCAGAAGCTCGCGGGCCGGGAGACGGCGCAGGCCCGGGTCTCCGCCCAGGAGGCGCTGGACGACCCGCTGACGATGGCGGTCAGGCGGCTGGCGGGCGAGGCGTTCGCGGGCGAGGTCACGGGCGTGGAAATGACGTATTCGGAGGGCAGGCGGCCGATGCCGCGCCCGCTGCTGACGGTCCGCACCCCCGACCTGCCGCAGGCCGAGCCCGGCACGAAGGCGTACCGCGCGGTGCCGGGCGCGAAGTCCGCGCAGTCCGCCGAGATCGTCTCGGTGGCGCCGGAGGTGCGATCCGACGGGACCCCGTACGACGGCGGGCCCGCGGCCCACCTGGTGGTCGTACGGCTGACCGGCGGGATGGGCAGCGGGCGGGTGCCGAAGGAGGGGTCGGTGCCGGAGGCCGGCGCGCGGGTGGACTTCACGCTGTTCGAGCACGATCCGCGCGGCGGCCCCGGGCTGCCGGAGCCGGAGCAGACGCCGTGGACGCACGGCGGGCCGCCGGACGCCGGGGTCCCGCCCGGTACGCCGCCGCCCGCCGACGCGCCCGACCCCGTGACCGCGGAGGACTACCTGTGACGCAGCCCGTGCGAGCCGACGGCCCGGACACGGACGGAAGCGGAAGGGGGGCGGGCGGGGAGTTCGATCCGGGCCGGGCCGCCGCCGAGGCGACCGCGGCGATCCTGGAGAGCACCCTGCACGGCACCGCACGCGGTGTCGTCGTCGATTCGCCGCCCGGCGCGGGCAAGTCGACGCTCGTGGTGCGCGCGGCCCGTGAACTGGCCGCCGCGGGCGAGTCGTTGATGATCGTCGCGCAGACCAACGCGCAGGTCGACGACCTCGCGGACCGGCTCGCGACGGCGGAGCCCGAGCTGCCGGTGGGCCGGCTGCACGGCTCGGAGTCGCTGCCGGACAAGGCGCTCGACCGGCATCCGGCGCTGGTCAAGGACACGTCGGTGGCGAATCTGCGGTCCTGCAAGGTGGTGATCGCGACGGCCGCGAAGTGGGCGTACGTGAAGGACACCGAGCCGTGGCGGCACGCCATCGTGGACGAGGCGTATCAGATGCGGTCGGACGCGCTGCTCCAGGTGGCGGGGCTGTTCGAGCGGGCGCTGTTCGTGGGCGACCCGGGGCAGCTGGACCCGTTCAGCGTGGTGGGCGCCGAGCAGTGGGCGGGGCTGAGCTACGACCCGTCGGCGAGCGCGGTGGTGACGCTGCTGGCGCACAATCCGGGGCTGCCGCAGCACCGGCTGCCGGTGTCCTGGCGACTGCCCGCGTCGGCCGCGCCGCTGGTGTCGCGGGCCTTCTACCCGTACACGCCCTTCCGCAGCGGTACGGGGCACGGCGACCGGCGGCTGGTGTTCGGGGTGCCGGGGGACGGTGACGGGCCCGACCGGGTGCTGGACGAGGCGGCGGCGAGCGGCTGGGGGCTGCTGGAGCTGCCGGCCCGGCACACCCCGCGCACCGACCCGGAGGCGGTCCGGGCGGTCGCGACCGTCGTACGGCGGCTGCTGGACCGCGGCGGCCTGACGTACGCGGCGCCCGATCCCGATCCCGCGCCGCTGACCGCCGACCGGATCGCGGTCGGCACCGCGCACCGCGACCAGGCGGCGGCGGTGCGGGCGGCGCTCGCCGATCTCGGTGTCGCCGGGGTCACCGTGGACACCGCGAACCGGCTCCAGGGCCGGGAGTTCGACGTCACCGTCGTCCTCCACCCGTTGTCAGGACGCCCGGACGCGACCGCCTTCCACCTGGAGACGGGCCGGCTGTGCGTCCTGGCCTCCCGGCACCGGCATGCCTGCATCGTCGTCTGCCGCGCGGGCGTCGCCGAACTCCTCGACGAACACCCGTCCTCCGAGCCGGTCCAGCTGGGCGTGACCGTGAAGTTCCCCGACGGCTGGGAGGCGAATCACGCGGTGCTTGCGCACCTGGCCGAGCACCGGGTGGCGTGGCGGGCGTGAGCCGCGGTTCCGGGCGCGGGGGGGGCGGCCTTCACCCGTACGGGTGGGGTCTTGCACCGGCGCGGGACAATGGTGGGCGGGATCGCATCCGAGGTCACCGTGTGGAGGCAGCCGTATGGAGGTAGCCGTATGACCGAGCCGCAGTCGGCTCAGGGCCCGCAGGGCGGCGCCGCGCCGCGGCCGCGGCGGCCCGCGTCGTTGCAGTTCGAGCCGGCCGCGACCGTCGAGGACCCGGAGCACTTCTTCGATCTGGAGTCGATGGACGACCCGGGGCGGATGCTGGCGCGCGCCACGGAGCTGGCGGTCGCCTTCCGGGCCGCCGCCGACCGGGCGACGGACTTCCAGGCGATCGCCGCGGCCCAGCTGACCGATCCGCGCCGCTTCGACCGGCTGACGTACGCGGTGCTCGCCGAGCGGGCCGGGTGGACCGAGGACTACGCGAAGCGGATGGTCGAGTACGGCGAGGGCCTGATCGCGGGCGGCGGCGTCACACCCTGACGTACGGGTGCGGGCTCGGGTGCCGGCGCGGTCCCGCGTGACGGTCACGGCCCGACGGGGCGCCGCAACTGTGCCCCGCATATGCGCAGCGGCAAGGTACCTCCTCTCCTGCCCTCCTGTCCCGAATTCGTCCGATTCTCCGGACCGCCCGGGGCGCGGCCGGTACCTGTAGATGCCATGGATGAATGGCAAGGGACCGGAAGCATCGCGGCCGTGACGCACGCCGTCACCGAAGTCGTCACCGAGGCCCAGCGGCGGCAGCACACCTCGTACGTCACCCCGGAGGGCGCCGAGTGGCTGGCGTCGGCCAGCGCCTTCCCGCGCAGTGTGCGGGCCCTGTGGTCGGCGCGGCCGGGCGCGCCGAGCGTGCTGCCGTGCGGGATCGCCTTCGACGTGGTGAATCTGTCACCCCTGTTCGGCCGCAGGCTGCTGGAGCAGTTATGGGCGTCGGGTCCCGGCAGCGGTCCGGTGGCGGTGCACCGCGGCCGGCTACTGCTGCTCGTGGCGCCGGGCACCGCCCACCGGCTGCCGTCCCTGCTGAGCTGGGAGGAGTGGGGGTGCGCGGTGCCGCCGATGCTCTGTCACGGGATCGGCGACGCGGTGACCGTGCCTGCGCTGCACCCGGCCGACGCGCCCGCGGCCTGCGGGACGGACGGCGGGCCGACGGACGGCACGGACAGGACGTACGGGGCGTGCGGGGAGTACGGGGCGTACGGGGCGTCGCGGTGGCTGGTCGCGCCGGACACCCGGCACCCGTGGCTGCCCGGCGCGGACGTGGTGCTCTGGGCGTGCGTACGGGCCGCCAGGACGGCCCCGGCGAAGACCGTTCCCGCGCTGGTCAGCGCCCCTGGAACGGCATGAGTCATATCGATTTCCGCTCCCCGTGGCCGGATGCTAAGGTCTATGACGTCAGCAGGCGCCGCTAGCTCAGTTGGTTAGAGCAGCTGACTCTTAATCAGCGGGTCCGGGGTTCGAGTCCCTGGCGGCGCACAGACGGTCAAAGGCCCCTCGCGGAAGCGGGGGGCCTTCGGCGTTTCCGGCGCCGGGTCGGGGACCGTCCCGTACGCACCACCCGGGTGGCCCGCGGCCCGGACCCCGACGACCCTGGAGCCATGGTGGACTGGCTGGCCGACGCGTACCGCACGCGCATCTCGGACACCGGCCGCGAGCCGCTCTTCCTGCTCCTGGTCGGACTGATCGGCTCCTTCCTCTTCATCCGCTTCAGCACCCGGATGATCCGGCGCGGCGTGAAGTGGTGGCCGGGCAACGTCCAGCCCGGCGGCCTGCACATCCACCATGTCGTCTTCGGCCAGGCGATGATGCTGATCGGCGGCATCGGCTCCTTCGCGGTGCGCGGCGGCCCGCTGGCGCACGACGTGCTCGCGGTGATCTTCGGCATCGGCTGCGGCCTGGTGCTCGACGAATTCGCGCTGGTGCTGCATCTGAAGGACGTCTACTGGAGCGAACAGGGCCGGCAGTCCGTCGACGCGGTGATCCTCGCGGTGTCGGTGATCGGGCTGCTGCTGATCGGCCAGGCTCCGCTGGGCGGATACGTGGGCGGCGAGTCGTACCGGCAGTACGTCGTCGCCGGGGTGCTGCTGGGCTTCGTGGTGGTGTGCCTGGCCAAGGGCAAGGTGTGGACGGGGCTGCTCGGCGTGATGGTGCCGCTGCTGGCGGTCGTCGGGGCGCTGCGGCTGGCCCGGCCGGGCAGTCCGTGGGCGCGCTGGCGGTACACGGCGCGGCCGCGGCGGATGGCCAGGGCCGAGCGGCGCGAGGACCGGATCCACCGGCGGGTGGTGGTGTGGAAGACGAAGGTGATGGACGCGGTCGCGGGCGCGCCGCTGCCCTCTCCCGGCGGGCCGCGTACGGCCGCGCCGCGGCCCACCATCGTGGAGCTGCCGCCGTCGCGGATCGAGACGCTGCTGGAGGACGTGCTGCGGCCGCTGCGGCAGCCGGGCGCGGCCTTCACCGTCTGGTACCTGCGGGTGGTGTCCGCGGTCAACGCGGTGACCGGTGTGATCGCGCCCTTCCGCAACCGGGTGCGGGCGGCCTCGGACGGCGAGTATTTCACCGCGTTCCTGGTCAGCCCCGGTTTCACCGGCGCCGTGCTGGCCCTGGTGCTGTCGGTCAGCCTGCGCCGCCGCAAACGTGCCGCGTGGGTCGTGACGACCCTGCTGACCAGCGGATACGCGCTGTTGTGCGCGGCGGGGGTGGCGCTGCTGCCGGACACCCGGGGGCACCCGTTCAACTGGGTGTCGCTGGCGCTGACCGCGCTGGTGCTGGTCGCGCTGCTGGTGTCCCGCACTGTCTTCAACGTCCGCGGCGAGCGGGGCAATGTGGCGCTCGGGCTGTCGGTCTTCGTCGTCGGCGGGGCCCTCGCGATCGGCCTCGGCACGCTGCTGGTGCACGCCACCGACGAGCTGCCGCCGCGGCAGTGGGGGGCGAGCCTGCGCTACACGCTGCTGCGGGTGCTGACCGTGTCCGGGCTCTTCGACCTGCCCGAGATCTCCGTGCCGGGCTGGACGGACCTCGCGATCAATGTGCTGAGCGTGGCGCTGATGCTCGTCGTGCTGCTGGCGTTCTTCCGCTCCCCGCGCGGCCGGGACCGGCTGCTGCCCGCGGACGAGCGGCGGCTGCGCGCGCTGCTGCGGGTGTACGGGCGGCGCGACTCGCTCGGCTACTTCGCGCTGCGCCGCGACAAGGCCGTCGTCTGGACGCCGGAGCGGGACGCGGCGGTGCTCTACCGCGTCGTCAACGGTGTCGCCCTCGCCTCCGGCGACCCGGTCGGGGACCGTACCGCCTGGGCGCGGGCCGTCGGGCACTGGCTCGCCACCGCGCGGCGGCACGCCTGGGTGCCGGCCGTCACCAACGCCGGGCCGGCGGCGGCCGTCGTGTACGAGGCGGCCGGTTTCCGGGCGCTGCCCGCCGGTGACGAGGCGGTCGTGGAGGTCGCCGGTTTCCGGGCGGCCTTCGCGGAGGGGGCGCTCGCGCTGGCGGGGCTGCGGCAGGCGCACGCCGTGGTCGGCGGGGCCGGGTACTCCGCCGTGCTGCGGCGCTACCGGGAGATCTCTCCCGAGGAGATGCGGCGCCTTGCCCGGCTCGCCGACGCGTGGCGCCGCCATCCCGCCGAGCGCGGCTTCTCCGTCGCGCTCGGGCGGCTCGGCGACGCCGCCGACGGCGGGTGTCTCCTGGCGGAGTGCCGGGATCCGCGCGGGCGGACCTGTGCGGTCGTCACCTTCGTGCCCTGGGGGGCGGACGGGCTCACCCTCGATGTGCTGCGGTACGACCGGGAGTCCGGGCGCTCACCCGTCGATTTCCTCGTCACCGAGGTGCTGTTGCGGGCTGCCGCCGTCTCCCGGGTCTCGCTGAACTTCACCGCTTTCCGCGGCGCTCTTTCCTCGCGGTTGCGGCGGGCCCCTCTGCGGCTGCTCGCCCGGCTCGGGCATGTGGCGGCCCGGGAGCGGGCCTACTCCGCTTATGCGCCGCGCTGGCAGGCCCGGTATCTCCTGTACGAGCGGCGTACGGATCTGCCGCGGGTCGCGGCGGCCAACGCCATCGCCGAGGGTTTCCTCACTCCCCCGCGCCTCCGCCGCCGCCCCGCCCTCGCCCCGGACCAGGGCCCTCCGACGGAGGACGGCGCCTGATCCCCTGTCGGCGGTGCGTGATCTCCTGCGGAGTGCGGTGCGTGATCCCCTGGCCGGGGGTGCCTGAGGTCTCCTGCGGAGTGCGGGAGTCAGGTCTTTTAGGGGCGCGGGGAACTGCGCGGCCCGCCCCCACCGGGCCGTTGGTCGCACAAACAACAGCGTCTGCCCCGCTGGGGGCGGTCTTTCACCCGCGCCACGGACGTGGCTGGGCGCGCAGTTCCCCGCGCCCCTAACGAACCGCACTCCGCAGGAGAGCCTCAGGCGCCGGCTTCCGGAAGCTCTCCGCAGGAGGGGCCTCGGGTTGCGGAAAGCGGGGGGTGGGGGAGGCTGAGGGAGCCTGTGGCCGCGGAGGAAGGGCGGGACGAATGGCCCGGAAGAACGTGAGGTGGGGGGACGTGTCCCCCCGGGTACCCGGCTGGTTCGGCGAATTCTTCGCCGCCCTCGCCCTCTTCTGCGCCGCCATGGCCGTGATCTCCCCGCTGCGCCACCTGCTGGAACCCGTCCGCCGCTGGGTGGAGATCCTGACGGTCCCGGCGTCCCCCAACTTGGCGTACGCCGCCTTCCTGGTGCTGCTGGGCGGCGCGATGGCCGCGCGCAAACGGGTGGCGTACTGGATCGTCGCGGTGTTCCTCGGCCTGACGGTGCTGGCGAACGTGCTGCTGATCGCGATGAAGGAGTGGAGCGCGGTCCCGGCGCTGCTGATCACGGGCACGGTGCTGGGCGTGGTGATCGCCGCGCGCGGCGAATTCGCGGCGCGGGTGCGCAAGGGCGCGTTCTGGCGGGCCCTCGGGGTGCTGGTGTGCGGCCTCGCGCTGGGCGTGCTGCTGGGGTGGGGGCTGCTGTCGGTGTTCCCGGGTTCGCTGGAGGGCGCGAACCGGCTGCGGTGGGCGGTCAACAAGGTCGTCGGCGGTGTGAACGACCTGCCGGACGACATCGGGCACCCTCCGTACTGGGCGAATTTCTGGCTGGGCCTGTTCGGCGCGGTGGCGCTGCTGGCCGCGGCGGCGGCGCTGTTCAGGTCGCAGCGGGTGGAGGCGGCGCTGCACGGTGACGACGAGGGGCGGATCCGGGAGCTGCTGGCGAAGTACGGGGAGCGGGACTCGCTGGGCTACTTCGCGACGCGGCGCGACAAGTCGGTGGTGTTCTCGCCGAGCGGCAAGGCCGCGGTGACGTTCCGGGTGGAAGTGGGGGTGTGTCTGGCCAGTGGTGATCCGCTGGGCGACCCGGAGGCGTGGGGGCCGGCGATCGAGGCGTGGCTGGCGCACGCGGCGGCGTACGGGTGGGTGCCGGCGGTGATGGGCGCGGGTGAGGAGGGCGCGAAGGCGTACGCGCGGGCGGGGCTCGGCGCGCTGGAGCTGGGCGACGAGGCGATTCTCGACGTGGCGTCGTTCGATCTGGCCGGGCGGGAGATGCGCGGTACGCGGCAGGCGGTGAACCGGGTGCGGCGGGCCGGGGTGACCAGCCGGATCCGGCGGCACCACGATCTGTCGGCGGACGAGCTGCGGGAGGTCGTGCAGCTGGCCGACGCGTGGCGGGACACCGAGACCGAGCGCGGGTTCTCGATGGCGCTGGGGCGGCTGGGCGATCCGGCGGACGGGGACTGTCTGCTGGTGGAGGCGGTGGACGGGCAGGGCCGGGTGGTGGCGCTGCTGTCGTTCGCGCCGTGGGGGCGGGACGGGGTGTCGCTGGACGTGATGCGGCGGGACCGGGCGGCGCCGAACGGGATCATGGAGTTCATGGTCACCGAGCTGGCGGCGGGCGGGCCCGCGCTCGGGATCCGCCGGGTGTCGCTGAATTTCGCGGTGTTCCGGTCGGTGTTCGAGGAGGGCGCGCGGATCGGCGCGGGTCCGGTGCTGCGGCTGTGGCGGCGGCTGCTGCTGTTCTTCTCGCGCTGGTGGCAGCTGGAGGCGCTGTACCGGTCGAACGTGAAGTACCAGCCGCGCTGGTATCCGCGGTTCCTGTGCTATTCGGACGCCAAGGACATGGCGAGGATCGGTCTGGCCTCGGGGATCGCGGAGGGTTTCGTCGAACTCCCCCGGCTGCCGCGGCTGCGCCGCCCGCACGCGGCGCCCGTGCCCGTACCCGTGGTGTCGGTGCCCGGCGCCGCGACCGTGCCGGCGGCGGACGGGGAGAAGGCCGGGCCCGAACCCGTAGTGCACCGGGTGAAGAAGCCGAAGCACGCGCCGACCGGACCGTCCGAGCAGGTGCGGGTGCGGCTGGCGACGCTGGAGCGGTTGCGGACCGACGGCGTGGACCCGTATCCGGTGGCCGCCGCGCCGGAGTGCACGGCGGCGCAGGTGCGGGCGGCGGCGGCCGGGAGCGCGGTGTCGGTGGCGGGGCGGGTGCTGCGGGTGCGCGACCACGGCGGTGTGGTGTTCGCGACGCTGCGGGACTGGTCGGGCGATGTGCAGATCATGCTGACCCGGGACCGTCTCGGACAGGACGGTCTGCGACGGTTCGACGCAACGGTGGACCTGGGCGATCTGCTGCGGGTGGAGGGCACGGCGACGGTCAGCCGCTGCGGTGAGCCGACGGCCGAGGTCTCCGCATGGACGCTGACCGGCAAGTGCCTGCATCCGCTGCCGGACAAGCGGCGCGGCCTGACCGACGCGGAGGCGCGGGTGCGGCAGCGCTATCTGGCGCTGGCGGTCTCGCCGGAGGTGCGGTCGGTGCTCGGCGCCCGCAGCGCGGCCGTGCGCGCGGTGCGCGAGACGCTGGCCGGGCGCGGCTTCCTGGAGGTCGAGACGCCGATGCTGCAACCGGTGCACGGCGGCGCGAACGCCCGCCCGTTCACCACCCACATCAACGCCTACGACCTGGACCTGTATCTGCGGATCGCGCCCGAGCTGTATCTGAAGCGGCTGTGCGTGGGCGGGGTGGAGCGGGTCTTCGAGCTGGGCAGGACCTTCCGCAACGAGGGCGTGTCGTACAAGCACAACCCCGAGTTCACGATGCTGGAGGCGTATCAGGCGTTCGCTGACTACGACGTGATGCTGGACCTGACGCGCGAGCTGATCCAGGCGGCGGCGGTCGCGGCGAACGGTACGCAGGTGGCGCGGCGGCCGGACGGCACCGAGGTGGACCTGTCGGGGCGGTGGCCGGTGCGGACGGTGTTCGGGGCGATCTCGCAGGCGCTGGGCGAGGAGGTCGACGCGGGCACGCCGCTGAAGCGGCTGCGGGAGCTGTGCGACGCGGCGAAAGTCCCGTACGGGACGGACGACGCCGCCGAGGACGTGGTGCTGGAGATGTACGAGCGGCTGGTCGAGGAGCGCACGACGGAGCCGTGCTTCTACAAGGACTTCCCGACGGGTGTGTCGCCGCTGACCAGGCAGCATCGCGACGATCCGCGGCTGGCCGAGCGCTGGGACCTGGTGGCGTACGGCACGGAGCTGGGCACGGCGTACACCGAGCTGACGGATCCGGTGGAGCAGCGGGCGCGGCTGACCCGGCAGTCGCTGCTGGCGGCGGGCGGTGATCCGGAGGCGATGGAGCTGGACGAGGACTTCCTGACCGCGCTGGAGTACGCGATGCCGCCGACCGGCGGGCTCGGGATCGGCGTCGACCGGCTGGTGATGTTCCTCACGGGCCGGACGATCCGGGAGACCCTGCCCTTCCCCCTCGTTCGCCGCCGATAGCGCCGATCCGGGCCTGTTGATCATGGCCGGGGGCGGGCGTACGGGCCGGCCGGGTCCGCGCGCGGCGTGTTTACGGTGGTCCGCATGGAGTACAAAACCGGACGATCTGGCTTCCCGGGCCGTACGGCGGTGCGGCGGACCGCCGCTGCCGTCGCGACCGCCGCGCTCGCCGGGGCCGCGCTCGCGGCGTGTGGCGGCGGTGCGGGGCACGGCGCCGCGGCGGCGGGCGCCGACGACGGGCGGGGCGGTACGCGGGCGCCGTCGGCCGGCGCGTCCACACCGGGCATCCCGTCGCAGCGGACCGCGCCGCCGGACGGCGGCGACGGCAACGGCAACGGCGGGACGGCCACCTCACCGGACCGGGACGCACCGACCGGCGGTACGGGGCCGGACCGTACGGGAAGCGGTCCGTCCGGGACCGTCCCGTCGCAGACGGTTCCCGGCGGGAGCACCGTGCCCGGCACCACTCCCCCGACGACGGACGGCACCGCCCCCTCCGGCACCCGGCCCGCCGAGTCGATCCAGCACTCGCTGGAGGACGGCGGCAAGTCCGTCGCCCTGACCTTCGACGACGGGCCCGACCCGCGCTGGACCCCGCAGGTCCTGGCGCTGCTGGCGCGGCACCACGCGAAGGCCACCTTCTGCGAGATCGGCCCGAGTGCCGCCGCCCACCCCGGGCTGGTGCGCCGGATCACCGCCGAGGGCCACCGGTTGTGCGACCACTCGGTGCACCACGACGAGCGGCAGAGCGGCAAGTCCCTGGCGTACAACACCCATGAGATAGCCGACGCGCAGCGCGACATCGCCAAGGCCGCGGGCCCGGGCGCGAAGCTCTGGTACTACCGGGCGCCCGGCGGCGACTTCACCCCGCCGATCCGGCGCATCGCCGCCGACCACGGGCTGCGCCCGCTGGGCTGGACGGTGGACTCGCGGGACTGGGAACGGCCGGGCACGGCCAAGGTGCTGGCGACGATCGGGCGCGAACTGCGGCCGGGTTCCATCGTGCTGATGCACGACGGCGGCGGCGACCGCCGCCAGACCGTCGCGGCGCTGGCGAAGCTGCTCGACACGCTCGACGCGCAGGGGTGGACGTACAGCTTCCCCGCCCGCTGATCGGGCGGCCGGCGCGATAGCGTTCAGGAGGCGTTCCCGCCATCCGTCGGTACCTCTTGGAGGCTTCACCATGGCAACCACCCGCACCGCGACGACCCAGTGGAAGGGCCCGCTGATGGGCGGCGCCGGGACCGTCTCGCTGGACACCTCCGGCGTCGGCTCGTACGACGTCACGTGGGCCTCGCGCGCGGAGGAGGCGAACGGCAAGACCAGCCCCGAGGAGCTGATCGCCGCCGCGCACTCGTCCTGCTTCTCGATGGCGCTCTCGCACGCGCTCGCGGGCGCGGGCACGCCGCCGGAGACGGTGCAGACCAAGGCGAGCGTCACCTTCCAGCCGGGCGAGGGCATCACCGGCATCGTGCTGTCGGTGCAGGCCCGTGTCCCCGGCATCTCCGCCGAGGACTTCGAGGCGGCGGCGCAGGGCGCCAAGGCCAACTGCCCGGTCAGCAAGGCGCTCGCGGGCACCACCATCACCCTTGAGGCCGAACTCCTCGCCTGAGTCGGCCGATTGACGCCGCGTCAGGCCGATGGCGCGTCAGCGGCGGGTGACGTGGATCCTCCACTCGCCCGCCGCTGTTCTGCCCAGCACGGTGAAGGTCAGCTGCGCGGCCGGGTCGGTGTAGCTCTGGCCGACCTCGAAGGGCGCGTCGTTGAGGGAGTTGAAGGCGCCGCTGCTGAAGTCGCAGGCGGAGGTGTGCGGATGGGCGTCCACGACGGTCACCGGGCCCTTGCCGGAGTCGACGTCGGTGCGCACCCGGTAGGCGAGCACTCCGGCCCGGCAGGCGTCCCGGTCGTTGCCGAGCTGCTGCCTGGCCTCCAGTACGAACACCCCGGTGCGGCTGTACGGGACGACGATCGCCTTGAGGCCGCCGCGGACCTCGTCGGCGCGCAGGGTGTACGTGGCGTCGGTGCGGCCGGTGACGCAGGCGATCTGCCGGTCGTCGATCCAGCCGAGCTTCCACTTGTGCCAGGTGAAGAGGTCGCCCTGCAGGCCCCAGTCGAGCGACATGCTGTCCCACTGTCCGGCGAGCCGGTCGGTGCGCGGGAAGTCGTCGGCGGCGTAGAGGTCGGGCAGGCCGAGGGCGTGGCCGTTCTCGTGGCTGAGCACGCGCGGTCCCGACTGGTCGTGCCCGTAGATCAGCGACACCTTGTCGAGGTGGGCGCCGTCGTCGGTGGTGGCGGCGGACGCGCCGGTCCAGGTCACGGAGAGCACCGCCTCGTCGGCGGGCGGCCCGGCATTGGGCGTGACGAGGATGTTGAGGATGTCGTAGCCGCTGAAGTCGATGTCGTGGTCGGCGACGCGGAGCAGGTCGCGCATCATCTCGGTGTGCGCGTCCCAGCCGTAGCCGCGGCCGATCCCGTAGGCGGTGAACGGCCGCGGCATGCGTATGTAGCGCAGCACCGGTGTGGATCGGTAGTCCAGGCGGCCGTAGGAGCTGACGGCGTACCACTTCTTGACGGCGGGGAAGAACTCGCCGTAGCGCTCGGCGGCGCTGTACGGGGCGGGCGCGTCGGGGAAGTCGATCAGCAGGGTCAGGGCGCGCACGGTGCCGGTGGACGGGGCGAATTCGGCGCCTGGGCCGCGGCTGGAGTCGTCGGGGAAGCCCTCGGACATGGCGACGCCGGGCACGGCCCGCAGGGCGCAGGGCCGGGCGGCGGGCGGCGGCGAGGCGTGCAGGGCGGGGGCGCGCGGCCCGGCGGATACGGTGCTGCCGACGGCGAGCAGGCCGAGCGCGCCGAGCGCGGCGCAGCGCAGTCCCGTCCTGGTCAGCCGGCGCCGGCCGCCGCCCGGCCCCGCGCCCTGGGTGCCGGACGGCGTGGCGTCCGGCCTCTTCGGGGAGGCCATGGTGTCAGCCCTCCCGGGCGGTGTCGGGCGCCCCTTCGACGAGCTTGACGGTCCAGGCGCCGTCCGCGCCGCGGCCGGTGACCGTCACGCGGGTGCCGCCGCCGGGCGCGGCCCAGCTCTCCCCCACCCCGAGCGGCGCGTCGGCCAGCGGCGGGTAGACGGAGGTGGCGGCGCAGGCCGAGGTGCGGGGGTGGCCGTCGAGCACGCTGATCGGGCCGTCGCCTGACTCGACGTCGGAGCGCACCTGGTAGAGGAGGACGCCCTGCCGGCAGGCGGTGCGGTCGTTGCCGGTGGCGGCGCGGGCCTCGATGGCGAGGGCGCTGTCCTGGCCGGTGCGGACGACCATGAGTTTGGTACCACCGGCGGTCTCGTCGGGGCTGAGGTCCTGGTAGGTGGTGCCGGGCCGGGTGACGCAGACGACCTGGCGGTCGTCGATCCAGCCGAGCTTCCACTTGTGCCAGGCGAAGGGTTCGGGGGCGAGGCCGAACTGGCTGCCCATCAGGTCCCAGTCGCCGACGTGGGTGTCCCAGTCGCCGTCGCTGCCGGCCGGCGGCCGGTAGTACAGGTCGGGCAGGTCGAAGATGTGGCCGGTCTCGTGGGCCAGCACATTGCGGTCCGGCGGGTGCCGTTCGAAGACGGTGACCAGGCGGCGCAGCGGGGTGCCGTCGAGGGTGACGGGCGTGGCGAGGTTGACGACCTTGGTGGCGTCGGAGTCGACGCCGGGCGCGTCGGGGTCGGCGACGAGGTAGACGACGTCGTAGCCGTGGAAGTCGACGACGGGGTCGGCGACGGTGAGCGCGTCGCGCAGGTAGGCGGTGCGGTCGGCGGTGTCCCAGTCGCGGCTGATCGCGTAGTCGCTCGCCGGGTGCGGCATCCGCAGCCAGCGCGCGACGGGGCGTACGCCCAGCTCGAACTGGCCGTAGGAGGCGCGGTCGAAGAAGCGGGTGGTGGCCGGGAAGTGATCGGCGGTGACCTGCTGGGTGGTCAGGTCGGGCGGGGAGTCGGGGAAGTCGAGGAAGACCATGAGGGCCTTCACCCGGCCCAGGGGGTGGGCGTAGCCGCTCTCCCAGGTGTCGACGCCCTCGGAGTGGTGTGCGCCGGTGCGCGGCAGCAGGCAGGCGCTGCCGGTGGTGGCGGACGCGGCGGGGCCGGTGGTCAGGGTCCAGGCGACGACGGCGCAGAACACGCTGAGGGCCGCCGCGGCCGGGCGCAGGACGCGCCGGCCCGCGCGGGGCCGGGCGTGGGCACGCGCCGATTCCCGTGACGGCGCCTCCGCCCGTGCCCACGCCTGTGCCTGTGCCTGTGCCTGTGCCTGGCCGCGGCCTATCGGGACGCCTGACGAGCCTGACGAACTGGCTGACCGCCGCACATGGACCTCCGGGGAGGATGAGGTGCGCCCATTCGGGACACTTCATCCACATTGCTGGGTCCTGACGGCGTATGTCCTGTCCGGTTGCTCCACGCGGGCGGCGGAGCGCGGTAGGCGGCGCGGCCACGTACGGCGCGGCCGCGTACGGCGGTGGTTCCACTCCCCCCTGCGCGCCGGAGCAGCGCCGGTCGATGATCATTACGGTGCGTGATACCCCCGCGGATGCGATCACACGATCGAGCCGTTCGGACACGTTCGGTCGATCCGTCAGCACACGTGCGGAGAATCACCACCAAGGCGCTGGAACACCAACTCCGCCAGCCCATATGATCGCGGGCGAGACGAGCGCGAAGCGGGGAGCGGGCAATGGGCGGACCCTCGGGCGGCCCAGGCGTCGAACCCGAAAGCACGGCACAGGTCATCACACACAGTCACACCTCTGCCCCGCGCTCCGGTGCCGACACGAGCACTGGCGCGAGCGCAAGCACTGGCACTGGCACCGGCACCGGCACCGGCACCGAGCAGCGCGACTACCGCGCCGCGTTCGCGATCGCCCAGTCCGCGATGGCGCTGCTCGCCCCGGACGGCACGGTCCTGGAGGCGAACGGCGCGTTCGGCACCCTGCTCGGCGCCGCCCCCGAGCGGCTCAGCAGCGTCGGCGCGGCGGGCCTGCTCGGGCTCGCCGGCGACCAGCACGCGCGCGCCGCCTTCCGCGAGGTGCTCACCGGCCGCCGCGAGCGGCTGCGCTGCACCCGCAGGATCGCCCGCCCCGACGGCAGCACACTGCGCGCCGAGATCACCCTGTCGCGCACCGGCGCCCGCCCGTTGCTGCTGTCGGTGGAGGACGTCGGCGAGCGCGACACGCTACGCGAGGAGCTACGGCACCTGCGGATGCACGATCCGGTGAGCCGGCTGCCCAACCGGGCGCTGTTCCTTGAGCGGTTGTCGGCCGCGGTCGCCGACCAGGGCGGCAGGACCGGCCGGATCGGCCTGTGCTACCTGGACCTGGACGGCTTCAAGGCGGTCAACGACACCCTCGGCCACCGCGTCGGCGACGAACTGCTGGCGGCGGTCGGCCGCCGGCTGCTGGCCTGCGCGGAGCCCGGCGGCCATCTGGTGGCGCGGCTCGGCGGTGACGAATTCGCCCTGCTGGTACGGGACTCCACCGGTACGGGGCAGGCGACGGAACTGGCCGAGTCCGTACTGGCCGCGCTGCAGCAGCCGTTCGACGTGGGCGGGCACCGGCTGGCGGTGTCCGCGAGCATCGGTGTGGTGGAGCGGGAGGCGGCCGGGACGACCGCGACGGGGCTGATGCAGGCCGCGGACACCACGCTGTACTGGGCCAAGGCGGACGGCAAGGCCCGCTGGACGCTCTTCGACCCGGAGCGCAACGAGCACCGGATGACCCGTCAGGCGCTGTCCCGTACGCTGCGGCAGGCCGTCGAGCGCGGTGAATTCGTGCTGGACTACCAGCCGTTGGTGGCGCTGGACTCCGGTGAGCTGCGCGGGGTGGAGGCGCTGGTGCGCTGGGAGCACCCGCACTTCGGGCGGCTCGCGCCGAACCGCTTCATCGGCCTGGCCGAGGAGGACGGTTCGATCGTGCAGCTCGGCCGGTGGGTGCTCGCCGAGTCCTGCCGCCAGGCCCGCGCCTGGCAATTGGCCCACCCGGACGCGCCGTTGGTGGTCAGCGTCAATGTGGCCGTCCGGCAGATCTGGGACTCCGACCTGGTCGCCGATGTCGCCGAGGTGCTCGCCGAGACGGGGCTGCCGCCGCGGCTGCTGCAACTGGAACTCACCGAGTCCGCCGTGATGGGCTCGGCGGGCCGCCCGCTCCAGGCCCTGCACGCCCTGGACGCGATGGGCGTACGGATCGCCATCGACGACTTCGGCACCGGCTACTCCAACCTCGCCTACATGAGCCGGCTCCCCGTCTCCGCCCTCAAGCTCGACGGCTCCTTCGTGCAGGGTTTCCGCTCCGCCGAACACCCCAACCCCGCGGACGAGACCATCGTCGAGGCCCTCGTCGACCTCGCCCACCGCCTCGGCCTCACGGTCACCGCCGAATGCGTCGAGAACGCCGACCAGGCCGAACGCCTGCGCCGTATCGGCTGCGACACCGGCCAGGGCTGGCACTACTCCCGCCCGGTGGCCCCGGACGCGATCTCCGCGCTGCTGTCCTGACAGGCCGCGGGCTGTTTTCCACCCCCGCCGGCGCCGCCGAATCCCAGCCCCGCCGGCGTTTGGGGCGAAAAGGAGAAGGGGCCCGCGTCCTTGGGGGGAGTAAGGACGCGGACCCCGGGTCAGTCGGTCAGTGTTCTTCCCGGCGAAGCCGGATCAGCAGGCGCCGAGGTCCTGCCAGACGCCCCATTCACCGGTGGTGCCGGGCTCCTCGTTGGTGGTCCACCACTTGGCGTTCCAGTTGTGGCCCTTCCAGGAGACCTGGTTGCCGCCGACGTAGACCGCGGAGGCGGACCAGGAGGGCAGGGTGCAGGTGCCGCCCGGCGGGGTGGTGGGCGGAGTCGTCGGCGGCGTCGTGGGGGGCGTCGTGGGGGGCGTCGTCGGCGGGGTGGTCGGGGGCGTGGTCGGCGGGGTGGTGGGCGGCGTGGTGGTGGTGCCGCAGCCGGACGCGGACCCGTTGGTGGCCGTCACGATCTTGTTGAAGAGGGTGGCGGCGGGGTCGAGGTCGAGCAGCGAGTACATCATCGAGCCGGCCAGGTTGTGGCAGTGCGCGTAGTCCGCCTTGGCCTGGATGGCCTGGGCGCCGAGGCCGGTCCAGAACTCGTTGCCGTTGTAGAACCAGTTGGTCTGGCTGGCCGGGTCGTAGAACGTCGTGGAGGCGTTGTCGACGATCCCGCCGAGTTCCTTGTAGTACGCGGTGCCCGCGACCTGGCTGATGCCGCGTGCCGCAGCCGGGCCCGAAGCGGGCTGGTAGAGGCCGTGGTTGCTGCCCGCGGAGACGCCGGACCAGCCGCGGTAGTACAGCGGGTAGCCCATGGTGATCTTGTTGGCCGGGAAGCCGCCGGCGATGCCGTACGTCGAGTCACCGTTGATCCACGCGTCGATCGCGTTGTCGGTGCTGTACTTCTCGGTTCCCGGTGAGATCGGCGTCGACGGGTCGTTCGGCGACTGGTACAGCGGGTCCTGGAAGTTGGTGGGCCCGGTGGACTCGAAGGCGCCGTGCATGTCGTACGTCATGATGTTCGCGTAGTCGAGGTACTGCCCGACCTTGTCGGTCTCGATCTTCGAGATCTTGTCCTGGCCGGCCGGCAGGGCCGCGGTCAGCAGCATGTGCTTGCCGCCGTTGGCGGAGCCGTACGCGTCCAGCTCGGAGCGGAACTCGGCCAGCAGCTTGGTGTAGTTGGCCTTGTCGTTCGCGCTGTAGTGGTTGCCGGTGTGGCCGCCGGGCGAGCCCGGGTACTCCCAGTCGATGTCGAAGCCGTCGAAGATGCCGGCGCCGCTGCCGGTGCCGCCGTAGCCGCCCTGCACGGGCAGATTGCCCTTGATGAACATGTCGATGCAGGAGCTGACGAACTTCTTGCGGCTGGCGTCGGTGGCCGCGACGTCGGAGAAGTACTTGGAGTACGTCCAGCCGCCGATCGACGCGACGATCTTCAGGTTGGGGTGCTTGGCCTTCAGCTTCTTCAGCTGGTTGAAGTTGCCGACGATCGGCTGGTTCCAGGTGTCGGCGACACCGTCCACGCTGATGTCCGCGCCGAAGGACTTCTGGTAGTCCGCGAAGGCGTCGCCCGCGCCGTCACCGGCGTTGGGGTTGGACTCGTTGGTGGAGTCCGACGCCTTGGTGGCCTCGAAACAGGTCAGGTTGGACGGATCGATGTTCTCGAACGAGTAGTTGAGGATGTCGAGCTTGCCCGCGACCCCCGAGGTGTCGAGGTTCTTCGGGTAGTACGCGTTGCCGTACACGCTCCACTGGTCGTAGTAGGCGATCTTCACGCCGCCGCTGCTCGCGGCGGCGGCCGCGGGTTTGGCGGCGGCGGTGGTGTCCGCCTGCGCGGTGCCCACTCCGGCGACGAGCGCGGTGAGCGCTCCCGCGGCGAGGGCGGCGGACGCGACGGCTGCCACGAACGCTCTCTTCCTGGACTGCACGAGGACCTCCGGGGGGAGAGGGAGGAACAACAGGGGGCTGGTGAATGGATAACCCCTCGTCAAGTGCACGTCAATGGTCTGAACCAGACTTAGGACTAGACCAATCCCCCGGTAACCGACCGGCCGGTAGCCTCCCGTGACAGCAGCAAAGCCGCCCGTCGATGGTGTGACGAGCGGCTTTAACGCTGGCTTAAGGGTGCTCTGACCTGTTCGTTCGACGTTGGACCACCTTGTTGCCGGAAACGAGTCTTTAACCGGCGACGGGCCCCCGGACGGCGCGGCCGGCCGGCCGCGAGGACGTACGGTCAGCCGGCCGCGATGTCCTTCGGGAAGCCGTACGCGTCGGCGATCAGGTCGTACGAGCGCAGCCGTACGGCGGGGGTGTGCGCGTTGGCGGTGATCACCAGTTCGTCGGCGCCGGTCCTGGCCACCAGGTCGTCCAGGCCGCGGCGGACCGTGTCCGGGTCGCCGTGGATGATGTTCACCAGCCAGGAGTCCACGAAGTCCCGTTCCGCCGGGCTGAATTCGTAGCCCTCGGCCTCCTCGGGGGTGGGCACGAGGCCGGGCCGTCCGGTGCGCAGCCGCAGCATGCTCAGCGCGCCGGTGAGCACCTGGCGGCGGGCCTCGGCCGGGTCGTCGGCGGCCAGCGCCGCCACGCCGATCGAGGCGTAGGGGCGGTCCAGGATCTCCGACGGCCGGAAGGACTCGCGGTAAAGGGCCAGTGCGGGCACGGTGTTGGCGGCCGAGAAGTGGTGCGCGAAGGAGAAGGGCAGGCCGAGCGCGCCCGCCAGCCGGGCGCTGAAGCCGGACGAGCCGAGCAGCCAGACGCTCGGCCGGTTCGGCGACTGCACACCGCCGGGCGAACTGCCCTGCACCGGGCCGGGGATGGCGTGAATGCGCGCGTAGCGGTGCGCGTCGGGGAAGTCGTCGTCCAGGAAACGCGTCAACTCCGCGAGCTGCTGCGGGAATTCGTCGGCGCCCTCGTGCAGGCGGTCGGTCCGCCGCAGCGCCGCGGCGGTCGCGCCGTCGGTGCCGGGCGCGCGGCCGAGCCCGAGGTCGATCCGGCCGGGGGCGAGCGCCTCCAGGGTGCCGAACTGCTCGGCGATCACCAGCGGCGCGTGGTTGGGCAGCATCACCCCGCCGGAGCCGAGCCGCAGGGTGCGGGTGTGGGCGGCGAGATGGGCGAGGATCACCGCGGGCGAGGAACTGGCGACGCCCGGCATCGAGTGGTGCTCGGCCACCCACATCCGGTGGTAGCCGCGGGTCTCGGCGGTCCTGGCGATCTCGACACTGGTGCGCAGCGCGTCGGTGGCCGTGAAGCCGCTGCCGACGGTCGCGAGGTCCAGCACCGACAGCGGTACGGGAGCCGTGCCGCGTACCGTGCCGTGGATTCCCGCGCCCTTGGCCGCCTGGCCCTGGTCTGCCGCGCCCCGGGTTCCCGCGCCCCGGTCCTGCTCGCCCTGTCCGGTCCGCTCGCCCTGCTGTTCGTCACCCACGCCGGGCGCCTCCTCGATCGTCTCCGTACCCATGCCGGCGGGCATGGGTGTCCCGCCCCGCGGCAGCGACAACCGGAGCCGTCGTCCGGTTATTCCCCCGATAGCGGATCGGGCGGCGTTCCGGGGCCGGATTACCGGATTCCCCGTACTTCCATGTATTGGGGAATGTCTTTGGCATATGCCAGAGTGGCCCCTTCCTGCATATACGCCTGAGGGGCCTCGGACAACTCGCCAACCGCCTCTACCGGAAACGGGTTTGGGGCTATCGTGGAGTCCGGCCAAGCCGCCGGTTCGGCCCGTTTCGGATCTCCGTCCGTGACCGGCAGCGACAGCCAGGACGCAAACGGTCATACCTGCAGGGGGCTACCGTGGCGCTAGAGCACCGACAGACCGAGCCGGTGTACGCGGTCCAGTACGCACTGCGCGTGCTGGAATCCGTCGACACGCATCGGCACGGCGTCACCGCCGAGCAGTTGTCACGCGAAATCGGTGTGCCCATCGACTATCTCACCCACCTGCTGGCAATGCTGCGCCGCGAGCGATATCTCGGATTTCTGCCCGGCGGCGGATATGTCATCGGTGAGTCGATGGTGATGCTCGGTGCCGCCAATCGCGACCAGGCGCTCGCCGAGAAGCTGAAGGCGGTGCTCGTCGAACTGCGCGACGAGGTCGGCGCGGCGGTCTATTTCAGCCGTTACGACGACGGCGAGGTGCACATCATCGACTTCGCCGACGGCCCGGACGCGCCGAAGGTCAACGAGTGGGTGGACTTCCGTTCCGCCGCCCACGCCAGCGCGGTCGGCAAGTGCCTGCTCTCGCAGCTCGACCACAGCGGCCGCCAGGAACACCTGTCGCGGCACCGCCCGGCGCGGCTCACCTCCCGCACGGTCATCGACAACCGTGTGCTGCTCAGCAAGCTGGAGCGGCAGCCCGCCACGGTGCCGACCCTCGACCTCCAGGAGTACGCGGTCGGCACCGTCTGCGCCGCGATCCCGGTGACGATAGGCAAGACGGTCGCCTGCCTGGCGCTGTCCATGCCGTACGCCCAGTCGCACCGGCTCAAGCCCGCCGTGGACACCCTCCACACCCGGGCGGCGCCGGTGCTGCTGTCGTTCAGCATCTGATCCGCGCAGGGAGCGGCGCGAGCACTGTCCGACCCGCGCCACGAGCGGCACGAGCGCTACCAGCCGTCCGTACGACGAAGGCCCTCCGCGGGAATGCGGAGGGCCTTCGGTGCGCGTGCGCCGCCAGGGACTCGAACCCCGGACCCGCTGATTAAGAGTCAGCTGCTCTAACCAACTGAGCTAGCGGCGCCTGCTGACGTCGCAGATCGTACCCGATGGCCGGGCGCGGGCCCAAAACGGCGGCGGATTGCCGCCAGGCGGGATTGCGCCAGGTCCGGGCGGTGCGACGGCGGTGGCCCGGCCGGTAGATCATGTGCATGACTTCGACTCGACGCCGGATCACCGTACCGGCGGGCACCACCGTGCTCGCGCTCGGTACCGCACTCCTGCTGCCCTCGGGCCCCGCCGCCGCGGCGACCCCCGCGGCGACCGCCCAGGGGTCCGCGCCACCGACAGCCACCTCCGCCGCCCACGCCTCCGCCGACGGCGCCGCCGACGCCTCGGTCACCGACATCACGCTGATCACCGGTGACGTCGTCCACCTCACCCGGCCCGCGGGCGCCGGAACCGCAAAGACCGGCAGCGCAAAGACCGGCAGCGCGAAGACCGGCGCCGGCAAGGCGGACACGACCGCCACCGTCACCGTCGACCGGGCCCCCGGCGCGCGCGGCATCGTCCGCGTCCAGCAATTCGGCGGCGACACGTACGTCGTGCCCGACGAGGCCCGGTCGCTGCTGGCCGCCGGGAAGCTGGACCGGCGGCTGTTCGACGTCACCGCGCTGGCCGCGATGGGCTACGACGACGCGCACACCGCCGGCCTGCCGCTGATCGCGACCTGGACCAAGGCCGCGCGCACCGCCCGTTCGCTGCCCGCCGCGCCCGCAGGGGCCGGCATCGTACGCACCCTGCCGAGCATCGGCGGCGCCGCGCTGAAGGCCGACAAGAAGCACGCCCGTGCCTTCTGGACCGATCTCGACCCGGCGGCCGACGAGGCGAAGCCGGCGGAGACCGGCACCGCGAAAGAAGCCCGCGCCCTGGACACCGCCAACGGCATCGACAAGCTGTGGCTCGACGGCCGGGTCAGCGCCGACCTCAAGGACTCGGTGCCGCAGATCAACGCCCCGCAGGCGTGGGCCGAGGGCTACGACGGCACCGGCGAGAAGGTCGCCGTGCTGGACACCGGCGTCGACGACACCCACCCGGACCTGAAGGACCGGATCGTCGGCGAGCAGAGCTTCGTGCCCGGCCAGACCGTCGCCGACGGCAACGGCCACGGCACGCACACCGCGTCCACCGTCGCGGGCAGCGGCGCGGCCTCCGGCGGCGACGAGAAGGGCGTCGCGCCCGGCGCGAAGCTGCTGGTCGGCAAGGTGCTCTCCGACGAGGGCCAGGGCCAGGACTCCTGGATCATCGCGGGCATGGAGTGGGCCAAGGCGCAGGGCGCCGACGTGGTCAGCATGAGCCTCGGCTCCGACATACCCGACGACGGCACCGACCCGATGTCGCAGGCCGTGGACTCGCTGTCCGCGGACGGCGGCCCGCTGTACGTGATCGCCGCGGGCAACTCCTATGGCGCCGGCACCATCGGCTCCCCCGGCTCGGCCCGCTCCGCGCTCACCGTGGCGGCCGTCGACGCCGCCGACCAGCGCGCCGACTTCTCCAGCATGGGCCCGCTGACCGGCAGTTACGGCCTCAAGCCGGACCTGTCCGCGCCCGGCGTGGACATCACCGCCGCCGCACCCGGCGGCGGCTACCAGACCATGTCCGGCACCTCGATGGCCACCCCGCACGTGGCGGGCGCCGCCGCGATCCTCAAGCAGCGGCACCCCGACTGGACGGCGGGGCGGCTCAAGGACGCGCTGATGAGCACCTCCAAGGTGCTGGACGGCTACGCCCCGTTCGAGCAGGGCACCGGACGCGTCGATGTGCTGGCCGCCGTCGACTCCGCGGTGGAGGCGACCGGTTCCGTGGACACGGCCGTCTACTCCTGGCCGCACGACGCGGCGCGGCCGACGACGCGCACCCTCACGTACACCAACAGCGGCAAGGACCCGGTGACGCTGAAGCTGGCGACCGACACCGCCGACACCGCGTACCGCCTGTCGGCGTCGTCGGTGACCGTCCCCGCGGGCGGCAGCTCCGACGTCACGCTGACCCTCGACCCGGCCGGTGTCCCGGCGGGCACCACCTTCTCCGGGCAGGTGCTGGCCACCGACGCGGCGACCGGCAAGGTCGTGGCGCACACCGGCTTCGCGCTGGAGAAGGAACAGGAGCTGTACGACTACACGGTCAGGCTGCTCGGCCGGGACGGAAAGCCCACCGCGGGCACCGTCGTCCTCGCGCAGGAGGGCGACCCGTACCCGACGCAGCTCGCCGTGGACGGCGAGCGCACCTTGCGGCTGGCGCCCGGCACGTACATGGCGTACGCCGAGATCGACGTGCCCGGTGACGCGCCGGATTCGCAGGGCCTGGCGGTGCTGATCGACCCGGAGACGGTGCTGACCAAGGACACCACCGTCACGCTCGACGCGAGCAAGGCCCGCCGGGTCAGCGCCGCGGTGCCGCACCAGCGCACCGAACTGCGGCAGTGGCACGTCGACATCGCCCGTACCTTCGGCGACGGGCAGCTGGTGCGCGACGCCGCGATGCTGCCGCTGACCTACGACACGCTGTACGCGTCGCCGACGAAGAAGGTCACCGACGGCAGCTTCAGCTTCGTCACCCGCTGGCGGCTCGGCGAGCAGCAGGTCGCCGTCACCGGGCACGGCCGGGATCTGGACACCACCGCGCAGCCCGGCTCGACCGTCACCGACGGCAGGAGCACGCTGCGTACGGTCTACGCCGGGCAGGGCGGCGCCGCCGACTACGCGGGCCTCGACGCCAAGGGCAAGGCCGTGGTGGTCGAACGCGGCGACGCGGTGAGCCCGGCCGAACGGGCCGCGGCGGCCACCGCCGCCGGCGCGAAGCTGCTGATCGTCGTCAACGACGGCCGCGGCCGGCTGCTGGAGTCCTACGCCGACCCGGACGCCGACTACCGTGACACCCCGCTGACGGTGGTCTCCGTCCGGCAGGGCGAGGGCGCGCGGCTGATCGCGGATGCCAAGGGCGGCCGGCTCACCCTCTCCGTCGGCCAGCGGAGGTTCACCCGGGTCGTCTACGACCTGCTGGACCAGCACGACGGCACGATCCCGGACCGCTCGCTGGCCTACACCCCCGACCCGCGGCGCGACCTGGCCAAGGTCGCCGCCACGTACAACGGCGACCGCGCCCGCAACGGCGGCGGCTTCCGTTACGACATCCCCGCCTGGGGCCCCGGCATCGGCTTCACGGAGACCGAGTCCTACCCGGGCACCCGCACCGAATACGTCTCGCCGGAGCACGGCGCCGGCTTCTGGTACGAGGACCACTCGGTCTACGACGCGGCCTACAGCGACCAGTTGCTGGAGGAGCGCGGCGGCAACGACGTGTTCCGGCCGGGCCGTACGTACGCGGTCTCGTGGTTCGGCGGGATCACCCGGCCGCGCCTCGGCATCGGCTACTGGGGGCCGAACCGCTCGTCGTACAACGACATCCAGTTCAACATCACGCCGTGGACGGACGGCGGCGCGGGCCACTCCGGCGCGATGCCCGCCGCCGAGTACGACGGCAACACCACCTACGCCGCGTATCAGGGCGACACCCTGATCGACCAGGGTGTCGGCCGGGCGGGCGGTATCTGGGACCAGCCCGCGAAGACGCTGCCGTACCGGCTGGTGCTCGACTCGGCGCGGGACGCGGCGGACTGGCGGACGTCGGTCCGTACGCACACCGAGTGGAATTTCGTCTCCGGGCCGCTGCCGGCCGGCGTCGACCAGCAGGACATCGGGCTGCTCCAGCTCGACTACGCCGTGGCCACCGACACGGCGGGCAATGTGCCCGGCGGCCGGCTGACCCGGATCGGCCTCGCGTCGGCCACCCAGGAATGGCTGGACCAGGTGACGACGGCCACCTCCGCGAAGCTGTCCGTCTCCTATGACGACGGCAGGACCTGGCGGCCGACACTGCTGGTCAAGGACGGCAAGGGCCACTGGGACACGCTGATCCTGACCCCGCGCAAGCCCGGCGGATTCGTCTCGCTGAAGGCGAGCGCGTCGGACGGGAAGGGCGGCTCGGTCAGCCAGGAGATCATCAGGGCGTTCGGCCTGAAGTGACCTGACCCCGGTCGGAGGGTGTGGTCGGAGGGTGTGGTCCCGACCACCCCCTCCGACCACGTATGATGGTCACGCAAGCGCCGCTAGCTCAGTTGGTTAGAGCAGCTGACTCTTAATCAGCGGGTCCGGGGTTCGAGTCCCTGGCGGCGCACGCGACACGAAGGCCCTCCGCGGGAACGCGGGGGGCCTTCGGCGTGTGCTCCGCACGGGTGGTCCTGGCGGGCGGCGGGCGCGGCGGGCGGACGGGGCCGGACGGGCGGAGGAAGGTCGGCCCGTGCTGGGGCTGATCGCGGGACATTTCGTACTGGCGGCGTGCGCGGGGGTGTTCACGCGGTGGTGGGGCCGCCGCGCCTTCCTCGTGCTCGCGCTGGCGCCCGCCGCGACGGCCGTCTGGGCGGCGCTGGAGTGGAACGCGGTGGCCGGCGGCCGGGTCCGCGAGCAGACCTGGCGGTGGGCGCCCGCCCTCGACCTGGAGATCGCGCTGCGGCTCGACGCGCTGAGCCTGCTGCTCACCGTCCTCGCGGGCGGGGTCGGCGCGCTCGTCCTGATCTACTGCGCGGGCTACTTCCGCGACGACGAGCCCGGCCTCGGCGGCTTCGCGGGCACCCTCACCGCCTTCGCGGGCGCGATGCTCGGCCTGGTCCTGGCCGACGACCTGATGCTGCTGTATGTGTTCTGGGAGCTGACCACCGTCCTGTCCTTCCTGCTGATCGGCCACAGCGCGGGGCGGAAGGCCAACCGGCGGTCCGCGCTCCAGGCGCTGATCGTCACCACGGCGGGCGGTCTCGCCATGCTGGTCGGTCTGCTGCTGCTCGGGCACGCCGCGGGCACCGACCGGCTCTCGGTGCTGGTCGCGCACCCGCCCCCGGCCGGTCCCGCCGTACGGACCGGGATCGTGCTGGTGCTCGCGGGCGCGCTGTCGAAGTCGGCGATCTGGCCGTTCAGCCTGTGGCTGCCGGGCGCGATGGCCGCGCCCACACCCGTCAGCGCCTACCTGCACGCCGCCGCCATGGTGAAGGCCGGGGTCTATCTGGTCGCCCGGCTCGCCCCGGCCTTCGCCGCCGTCGCCCCCTTCAAGGCCCTGACCGTGGGCCTGGGCATCGCCACCATGCTGCTCGGCGGCTGGCGTTCGCTGCGCGAGTACGACCTGAAGCGGATCCTCGCCTACGGCACCGTCAGCCAACTCGGCTTCCTCACCGCCCTGGTCGGCACCGGCACGCGTGACGCGGCGCTCGCCGGGATCACCCTGTTGCTCGCCCACGCCCTGTTCAAGGCCGCCCTCTTCCTCGTCGTCGGCGCCGTCGACCAGGCCGCGGGCACCCGCGACATCCGCCGCCTGTCGGGCCAGGCCCGCGCCCTCCCCCTCCTGTGCGCCTTCGCCACCCTCGCCGCCGCCTCCATGACCGGCCTCCCCCCTTTCCTCACCTTCGCGGCCAAGGAGGCGGCCTTCGCCGCCCTTGCCCCGCTCCCCCTGACCCTGGTGGTGGCTGGCTCGGCCCTGACGGTGGCCTACACGTTGAGATTCTGGTGGGGGGCGTTCGGCCCTGGCGAGAGGGCCGCGGAGGCGGTCCGGCCGGGCGGCAGCGGGCCGCAGGCGCCCGGCGCAGCCGCAGCCGCAGCCGCCGACGGCGCGGCACCACCCACGGGGAGGCCCGCAGCCAAGAACGAATTCGCACGGGTGGGCGGGTGGGAGAAAACCGCCCCGGTAGGGGCGCTGGCCCTGGCAGGGCTGGTGCTCGGCCCGTACGTGGGCCGGCTGGAGCCGCTGCTCGCGCGGTACGCCGGCACCGTACAGGAGGGCACGGAAGCCCCGTACCACCTCGCGCTGTGGCACGGCTGGAGCACCCCCCTCGCCCTGTCGATCGCGGCCTGGGCGGCAGGCGCCGCCCTGTTCGCCGCGAGCACCCCTCTGATCCGGCTCGCCCGGAAAACCGCCCTCCCCACCGCTGAAGCGGCCTTCGCGCGAACCGTCCGCGGCACGGAATGGTTCGCCCTCCAGCTCACCGGCACGGTGCAACGCGGATCGCTGGCGGTCTACCTCACGACCGCCCTCCTCGTGTTCACCGGCGCCGAGTCGTACGCCCTGGCCCACGACACCCCCTGGCACACCCCGGGCGGCACCCCGCGCCTGGCGGACGACGCGGCCCAGGCGGCCGTCGCCCTGGCGGTGATGGCCGCGGCCCTGCTGTGCGTGACGGCCCGCCTGCGGATGAAGGCGGTGGTGCTGGCGGGCACCACCGGCTACGGCACCGGCGTCCTCTTCGTCCTCCAGGGCGCCCCCGACCTGGCCCTGACCCAGTTCACCGTGGAGACGGCGAGCATCGTCGTGTTCGTGCTGGTGCTGCGCCGCCTCCCGTCCCGCTTCCCGCGCACCGCCCCGCGCCGCCGCCGGGTCAACTACGCGGTGGGCGCCGCCGCCGGCGCCCTCGTCGCGGTGCTGACGTATCTGACGGCGGCGGCCCGGCAGGCCGCGGACGCCCGCGACGCGCTGGTCGAGGCGACGGAGCACGACGGCGTGAAGAACGTCGTCGCGACGATCCTGGTGGACCTGCGCGCCTGGGACACGATGGGCGAGTCCGCGGTGCTGGCGGTCGCCGCGGTCGGGGTGACGAGCCTGCTGTTCCTGCGCCGCCGCGCGGGCGCCCTCCCCCGGGCCGGGGACGGCGACGAACCCGGCACCGTATGGCGGGCCGGGCCGCGCGAGGCGGCGGGGCCGGAGTCGCTGGCCCCGGAACGCACGTGGCTGGCGGCCGGCGGCACGCTGGCGGAGGAGCGCCGCTCGGTGGTCTTCGAGGTGCTGGCCCGGCTGACCTTCCACCCGATCCTGGTGCTCTCCCTCTATCTGCTGTTCTGCGCCGAGAATCTGCCCGGCGGCGGCTTCACCGCCGGGCTGGTCGCGGGCCTGGCGCTGGTGGTGCGCTATCTCGCGGGCGGCCGGTACGAGTTGGCCGCCGCGGCTCCGCTGGACGCCGGTTTCCTGCTGGGCGCGGGCATGGTCGTGTCGGTCGGTACGGGCCTGGGCGGGCTGCTGTTCGGCGGCGCCGTCCTGGACGCGGGCACCTACCACACCCACCTGCCGGTGTTCGGGAAGATCCATCTGGCCAGCCCCGTGCTCTTCGACTTCGGGGTGTATCTGCTGGTCCTCGGCGTCGTGCTCGATGTGCTGCGGGGCCTGGGCGCCAAGATCGACCAGCAGATCGAACGCGAGCAAGGCCGTACGGGCCCGGAAGGGGGCGAGGCCGCGTGAAGGTCACGATCGCGCTGATCGCGGTGGGCGGTGTGCTGTTCGGCTGCGGCACCGCGCTGCTGCTGTCCCGGCCGCTGACCCGGATCCTGCTGGGCGCGGTGCTGCTCGGCAACGGGGCGAATCTGCTGGTGCTGGCGACCGCGGGGCGGGCCGGGAAACCGCCGCTGCTGTACCCGGGCACCGACCCGAAGGACGTCGCGGACCCGCTGCCGCAGGCCATGGCGCTCACCGCGATCGTCATCACGCTCGCGCTGACCGCCTTCCTGCTGGCGATGGCGTACCGCGGCTGGCAGTTGTCGGGCGACGACGACGTGCAGGACGACGTGGAGGACATCCGGATCGCGCTGCGCGCGGAGCACGAGGGCACCCGGGCGGAACTGCGGGCGGTGCTGCGCGCGGACCGGGTGCGGCAGGCGCGCGCGGAGGAGACCGAGGACCTCGACGACGAGGTGTGGGACCACGTACTGGGGGCCGACCGGTGACCGCGTCCGACCTGCTGCCGCTGCCGGTGGCGCTGCCGCTGCTCGCGGCCGGGCTGAAGCTGGCGATCGGTCAGCGGCTGCCGCGCACCCAGCGGTTCATCAGCGCGGGCGTGCTGTGCGCGGTGCTCGCCGCGTCGCTGACCCTGCTGGTCGCGGCCGACCGGAACGGCCCGCAGGTGATGCACACCGGGACGTGGCCGGCGTCGGTCGGCATCACCCTGGTCGCGGACCGGTTGTCCGGGCTGATGCTCGTCGTGTCGGCGGCGGTCACCCTGTGCGTGCTCGTCTACTCCATCGGCCAGGGCATGGCCGACAGCGACGAGGCGACGCCGTTGTCGGTCTTCCACCCGGCGTATCTGATCCTCGTCGCCGGGGTCTGCGACACATTCCTCGCGGGTGATCTGTTCAATCTCTACGTCGGCTTCGAG
Organism: Actinacidiphila alni; assembly: GCF_900112845.1. Lineage (GTDB taxonomy): Bacteria > Actinomycetota > Actinomycetes > Streptomycetales > Streptomycetaceae > Actinacidiphila > Actinacidiphila alni. Next base: position 105,280 of record NZ_FONG01000022.1, on the reverse strand, counting down.
ATCATGCTGACCAGCAGCTATGTGCTGCTGACCCTCGGCGGTACCGCCGCCCGGATGCGCGCGGGCGCCACCTATGTGGTGGTGTCGCTGCTGTCGTCGGTGCTCTTCCTCGTCGCGATCGGCATGGTCTACGCGGCGGCCGGCACCGTGAATCTGGCGCTGCTCGCCGGGCGGCTGGCCGAACTGCCGTCCGGCGTACGGCTGCTGCTACAACTGGCCCTGCTGACCGTCTTCGGCATCAAGGCCGCCGTCTTCCCGCTGGCGGCGTGGCTGCCCGACTCGTACCCGACCGCGCCCGCGCCCGTCACCGCCGTCTTCGCCGGTCTGCTGACGAAGGTCGGCGTCTATTCGATACTGCGGGTGCAGACCCTGCTCTTCCCCGGCGGGCGGCTCGCCGACCCGCTGATGCTCGTCGCGCTGCTGTCGATGGTGGTGGGCATCCTGGGCGCGGTCGCGCAGACCGACCTGAAGCGGCTGCTGTCCTTCACCCTGGTCAGCCATATCGGCTACATGGTCTTCGGCATCGCGCTCGCCTCGCGCGGCGGCATCGCGGGCGCCGTCTTCTACGTCGCCCACCACATCACCGTGCAGACCACGCTCTTCCTGGTGGCCGGCCTCGTCGAACGGCGCGGCGGCACCACCGATCTGCTCCGCCTCGGCGGCCTCGCCCGGATCTCCCCGCTGCTCGCCGTCGTCTTCTTCGTGCCCGCCATGAATCTCGCGGGCATCCCCCCGCTCTCCGGCTTCCTCGGCAAGCTCGGTCTGCTCCGCGCCGGTGTCGCCGCGGGCACCGGCTGGGCGTACGTCCTGGTCGCCGGCGGCATCCTGACCAGCCTGCTGACGCTGTACGCCCTCGCCAAGGTCTGGAACCTGGCGTTCTGGCGTGCCGCCCCGCTTGATCTGTGCGCGGACGGAACGGTCCTCGAGTCCGACGAGGAGCCCGCTGCCGCGGGGGAGAACGGGGCCTCTGCCGTGCCTCTGCCCGCGGGGCACGCCCACGCCGCGTCCCTCAGCGGGCGGCCGATCACCACGACGGCGTCGCCGCCCGCGGCGATGCTTCTCGCGACCTGTGCGCTGGTCGCCCTCGGGCTCTCCTTCACCGTCCTCGCCGGGCCCCTCACCGGTCTCGCCGACCGGGCCGCCGTCGAGTTGTTGGCCCGCGCCCCGTACGTCACGGCCGTCCTCGGCCACTAGGTCGCCTACGGCGCGTGAGGTCGTCAAGGGCGCGGCCCTTGTACCCGCACTGTGCGGAGGAGGGTGCCCCATAGGGGCGCGGGGAACTGCGCGCTCAGCCCGCGCGGGGCTGCGGGTCAAAAACCGCCCCCAGCGGGGCAGACGCTGTTGTTTTGCGACCACCGGCCGGTGGGGGCTGAGCGCGCAGTTCCCCGCGCCCCTAAAGACATCAGGCACCGCACTCCGCAGGAGGAAGGCTCACGTCCAGTGGGAGGGGCGGGCAAAAGACGAGGGGAGCCTCGTTGTGGAGTCGCCGCGGGCGGCGGTGAGTTGGGGTGGGGTCAGAAAGAGGGCACCCTCGAGATCGGCACCCCGGAGATCCGCGTCGCGAAGATCGGCCCCGATGAGATCGGCGAGCCGGAGATCGGCGCCGCGAAGGTCGGCGGCGATGAGGTAGGCGCCCCGGAGATCGGCGCCCCGGAGATTCGCCCCCCGAAGGCGCGAGCCGACAAGATCGGCGCCGCGCCGGTCGCGCCCGCGCAGCCCGGCACGGGCGAGGGCGCTGCCGCGCAGCAGGATCCCGTTGACGGCGGCCCGCTCGGCGGCCACGTCCAGGGCGAGCAGCGAGTCGGCGTCGCCGAGACTGAGCGCGGAGACGCGCTCGGCGGCCTCGGCCGCGGCGGCGTGGACGGGCCGCGCGGCCGGCAGCGCCACGACCTCGCCGAGGTAGCGCAGGAGTTCGTGGAGCTGCCGGACGACGGGCAGCAGAGCGAACATCGCGCGCCCGCCGTCGGCGGCCCCGCGCCAGTCGGAGCCGCCGAAGGTGATTTGGGAGAGTTTCTGCCCGGCGCCGAGGCAGTCGTAGACGGTGCAGCCCCGGTAGCCGCGGCCGTGCAGGCCGTCGTGGATGCCGCAGCGGTCGTCGCCGCCGAGGTGCCCGCAGGGCTCCCCGGCGGCCTTGTCGGCGGCGAAGTCCGCGGATCTGGTGAAGGCCAGGGCGACACAGCACAGCCCGAAACAGTTGCCGCAGTCCGAAACCAGCTCACTACTCACCGCACCATGGTGCCCTTACGGCTGCGCGGGGAAGGAGGCGGGCTTGGCGCCGGTGAAGAGCCAGGTGGTGAAGAAGCCGTCCAGCTTCTTGCCGGAGATCCGCTCGGCGAGCCTCTCGAACTCGGGGATGGTGCCGTTGCCGTAGCGGTGCTGGGCGGGCCATGCCTTGAGCAGGGCGCGGAAGGCGTGGTCGCCGATGGTGTCGCGGAGCGCCTGGATGGCGACGGCGCCGCGGTCGTAGACGGCGTCGTCGAACTGGTTCTGGGCGCCGGGGTCGCCGGGCTTCACCGTCCAGAACGGGTCGTCGGCGGGGTGCGCGTCGTAGATGTCCTGGGCGAGCTGCTGCGGGGTGCCGGTGTGCTCGTGCTCGGCCCACAGGAATTCGGCGTAGCTGGCGAAGCCTTCGTTGAGCCAGATGTCGGACCAGCGGTCCAGGGACACGTCGTCGCCCCACCACTGGTGGGCCAGTTCGTGCGCGGCGACGTCGCTGTCGGCGCCCTTGGCGAAGAACTTGGGGCTGTAGAAGACCCGGGTCTGCGCTTCGAGGGCGAAGCCGGCCGTGACGTTCGGGACGTAGCCGCCGGCCGCGTCGAAGGGGTAGGGGCCGAACCAGCCGCTGAGGAAGTCGATGATCTCGCCGGTGCGTTCCACGCTGGCGCGGGCGTTGGCGGCGGTGGCCGGGTTCAGCGCGGTGCTGTACGCGTTGATGACGGGGACGCCGGTGCGGGTGCGGCTTCGGGTGATGTCGAAGTGGCCGACGGCGAGCGTGGTCAGATACGTGGCCTGCGGCTTGTTCTGCCGCCAGTGCCAGTCGGTGCGGCCGTTCTTCGTCTTCTGCGACAGCAGCAGGCCGTTGCTGATCGCCTGGTCGCCGCTGGGAACGTCGACGTGCACGTCGTAGGTGGCCTTGTCCGAGGGGTGGTCGTTGCTGGGGTACCACCACCAGGCGGATTCGGGTTCGTTGGCGGCGACGGCGCCGTCCGGGGTGCGCTGCCAGGAGGTGAAGCCGTAGCGCTGCACGGTGGAGGGGATGCCGGAGTACGTGACGGCGACGGTGATCCGGTGGCCCCTGGCTATCGCCTTGGCGGGGGTGACGACCAGTTCCTGTTCGCCGCTGGTGGTGAAGGCGGCGGTCCGGCCGTTGACGGTGACACGGCTGACGGTCAGCGCGAAGTCCAGGTCGAAGCTGGTCAGGCCCTGGGTGGCGGTCGCGGTGATCGTGGTGGTGCCGGTCAGTTCGTCGGTGGCGGGCTCGTAGGCCAGGTCCAGGTCGTAGTGGGAGACGTCATAGCCGCCGTTCCCGTAGGTCGGGTAGTACGGGTCGCCGATGCCGGGCGCGCCCGGTCCTGCGTCGGCTGCGGCTGCCGGGATCGCCAGCAGCAGGCCGAGGGCGGCGGCAGCGGACGCGATGACTCTCTTGCGCACAGGGTCCTCCAGCGCGGTGGATGCCAGGGTGGCAGGTACACGGCGACCCTAGGGAGCCCCTGACGTCACAGCCACCCCTGTTGCCCCTGCTGTCGCAGAACGTTCACCCGGCGCAACACAACGGCCGGAATGCGGCGGCAGGCGCACAACGGGCGAAACACGACGACGGGAACGCGACGGCCGGTCCGATCGTGTCGGAGGCCCGCCCCGGGTGTCCGGTCTGCGAACATTCGGCGGGTGCGTACCCTGCGGAGAATCCAGTGGCCGCTGGTCGTCTGGCTGATCGTGGTGTGGGTGCTGCTGTGGGGAAAGGTCACGGCGGGCAATGTGCTGACCGGACTCGCCGTCGGCGTGGTGCTGTGCCTGGCCTTTCCGCTGCCGCCGCTGGAGCTGGAACTGCGGCTGCACCCGGTGGGCCTGGCCCGGTTCGCAGCGCGTTTCGTGGCCGATCTGACGGTGGCCGGGCTGCGGACGGTGGCGCAGATCCTCGGCCCGGGGCCGCTGCCCTGCGCGGTGCTCGCGGTGCCGCTGCGCTCGCGCGGCGATCTGATGCTGACGGCGACGGCCGTGGCGGTCAGCGCGGTGCCGGGCAGCGCGGTGGTGGAGTTGCAGCGCTCGACGAGCACGCTGTTCGTCCATGTGATGAGTTCGCGCGCGGACGCGGCGAGCCTGGAGCAGGCGCGCGACGAGGTACGGCGGCTGGAACGGCTGGTGGTGCGGGCGTTCGGGACGCGCGCGGAGATCGCCGAGCTGGCCGGTCGGCCCGGGACGGACCCGTCATGAGCTGGGTGACGGCGGTGGTGCTCGCGCTGCTGGTCGCGTCCGGCGTGATGGTCTTCGTCCGGCTGGCGCGCGGCCCGTCGATGCTGGACCGGGCGGTGGCGGTGGACGCGCTGCTCGCGGTGGTGGTGGCCGGGCTGGGCGCGCGGACGGCCGAGGCGCGCACCCCGTACACGCTGCCCGTACTGCTGGTGCTGGCCTTCCTCGGCTTCACCGGCTCGGTCGCCATCGCCCGCTTCATCGCGGTGCGCGGCACCCCGGAGCCCCCGCCGCCAACGGGACCGGCGGGACCGGCGGAATCGCAGGACCACGACGAGGGGGCGGGGCCGTGAGCTGGACGTCGGTGGGCGACTGGGTGGCGGCGGTGTGCCTGCTGCTGGGCGCCGGGCTGAGCTTCGTGGCGGGGGTGGGGCTGCTGAAGCTGCCCGACACCCTCACCCGGATGCACGCGGCGACCAAGCCGCAGGTGCTCGGGCTGCTGCTGGTGCTGCTCGGGGTCGCCGTGCGGTTGCGTTCCTGGGTGGACCTGGGAACGCTGGTACTGATCGGCACGTTCCAGCTCATGACCGTGCCGGTCGCCGCCCACATCGTGGGCCGTGCGGCGTACCGCACGGGACAGGTGGACGGCGAAGGGCTCGTCCTGGACGAGTTGGACGAGCGGCTGACCCGGCCGGGAAAGGCCAGTTAGGTTCACCATGTGAAGAATGTCCGGCTCGTCAGGGCCTTGCAGCGGGTGGAGGACGAGTACCTGTCGCGGATGGGTCTCTCGTTGCCCCTGGCGGCCATCGTGCTGGTGGTCGCCGCGGACCTCGCCGCCGGCCGGGACCACTTCATCACGCCCGGCATCGTGGCCGCCCCGCCGCTGGCCGCGATCACCGTCAACTGGCAGCGGACCCTCTTCATCGGTGTGCTCGGCCTGGCCGTCCAGGTGGCGCTCGCCCCGTACGACGGTGTCACGGACCTCCCCGACCACGACGTGGTGTTCGGCCAGGTCGTCGCGTACGGCGCCGTCACCGTCTTCAGCGTGTACATCGCCTGGCGCCGCGAGACCGGCGCGAAGGCGTTCAACGCCATCGCCTCCGTCGCCGAGGCGGCCCAGCACGCCCTGATGCGCCCGCCCGAGCCGCGCGTCGGCGGCATCAGACTCGCCGTGCGGTACGTGTCGGCCGCCGACGCGGCGCAGATCGGCGGCGACCTCTACGCGGTGCTCGACACCCCTTACGGCGTAAGGGCGCTGATCGGCGACGTGCGCGGCAAGGGCCTGGGGGCGGTGCAGACCTCCGCGGTGGTGCTGGGCGCGTTCCGGGAGGCCGCGTACGACGAGGGCGGCCTCGACCAGGTGGCGCGGCGGGTGGACATCAGCGTCGGGCGGCATGTGACCGGCGGGGACTTCATCACGGCGCTGTTCGCGCAGTTCGACAAGCCGGACAGCGTGGACCTGCTGCACTACGGCCATGTGCCGCCGCTGCGGGTCGCCCGGGACGGCGAGGTCGAGACGCTGTACCCGAACGAGCCGTGGCTGCCGCTGGGCCTGGCCGACATGGTCGACGAGGGGCCGACGCCCTGGCGGGTGGCGCTGCAGCCCGGGGACGTGCTGGTGCTGTGCACCGACGGGGTGATCGAGGCCCGCAGCCCGGCCGACAACACCTTCTACCCGCTGGCCGAACGGGTCGGCGCGCTGGTCGCGGGCGCCTCGTACGACCTGGACGACGCGGTGCAGCGGGTCTACGACGACCTGCTGGAGCACGCGGGCGGCTCGCTCACCGACGACGTGGTCCTGCTGCTGCTCGCGCCGCAGCGGCGCCCGCTGCCCTCGCACCCGCAGGACCCGCCGCTCAACCCGGTCTGAGCCCGGAACCGGCCCCCGCCGTCGGGGATCAGGGCCGCCCCCTGGTGGCCCGCTCCAGGGCCACCAGCACCGACTCGTACGCCTCCCCCGTCGCGTGCTCCATGCCCAGCTCGCACATCCGGTTCGCCGACAGATAGGCGTCGTAGCCGCGGGCGGCGACCTCCTCGGCCTCCGGGCGGGTCGCGGCCTCGGTCAGCTCCTCGTGCAGCATGCCGCGGTCGCCGGCGAAGGCGCAGCAGCCCGCGTCGTCGGGCACCACGACCTCGCGGGCGCAGGCCCGCGCCACCGCCTCCAGTGCCCCGGTGTCGCCCAGGTGCCGCATCGAGCACGTCGGGTGCAGTACGGCGGAGGCGACGGGCGCGGTGACCGTGAGCCGGGGCAGCAGGTGCTCGGCCGCCCACACCACGGAGTCGATGACGGTCAGCTCGCCGTGCAGCTCCCGGTTGGCGTCGGTGAGATACGGCACGACCTCGCGGGCCAGGCCCAGCGCGCAGGAGCTGGCGTCGACCACGACGGGCAGCCGGCCGCCGCCGGTCCACAGCCAGGCGGCCTCCACGATCCGGTTGGCCATCACCGCGTTGCCCGCCCGGTAGCCCTTGGAGTGCCAGATGGTGGCGCAGCAGGTGCCGGTGACGTCGTCGGGGATCCACACCGGAAGGCCGGCTCGCGCGGACACCCCGACGACGGCCTGCGGCAGCGAGCCGTGCCGGGTCGCGGGTACCCCGAAGATCCGGTTGACGCACGCCGGGTAGTACACGGCCGCCGCGCCCTCCTTGTCCGTACGGGGCAGCCGCCGCGGCGCCGCGCCCGGGATCTCCGGCAGCCACGCGGGCATCAGGTCGGCCCGCACCACCTTGCGGGCCAGGCCCGTGCCCACGGCCAGCGGCCGGTCGCCGGCCCGGTCCCGTACGGCGTCGGCGGTGGCCACCGCGGCGCGTGCGGCGCGTTCCGCCGCCCGCCAGTGGGTCGCGACGGAGGCCGCGGCCCGCTCCTCGGCGCGGGAGTGGGCGGCGTGCCGGAAGTCCCGCATCATCGCGCCGGTGTCGATGCCGACCGGGCAGGCCAGCGCGCAGGTGGAGTCGCCCGCGCAGGTGTCGACGGCGTCGTAGCCGTACGCGTCGAGCAGTGCCTGGAGCACCGGGGAGCCGGGCGGCTGGCGCAGCATCTCGCGGCGCAGCACGATCCGCTGCCGCGGGGTGGTGGTCAGGTCGCGGCTGGGGCAGGTCGGCTCGCAGAAGCCGCATTCGATGCAGGCGTCGGCGACCGGCTCGATCCCCGGGACGGTCTTCAGGCCGCGCAGGTGGCCGCGCGGGTCCTGGTCGAGGACGACTCCCGGGGCGAGGATGCCGTCCGGGTCGAGCAGCCGTTTGATCCGCCACATCAGGGCGGTGGCGCGCGGGCCCCATTCCAGTTCCAGGAAGGGCGCGATGTTGCGTCCGGTGCCGTGCTCGGCCTTCAGGGAGCCGTCGAAGCGCTCCACCACCAGGTGGCAGAAGTCGTCCATGAAGGCGGCGTAGCGCTCGACGTCGGCGGGGTCGGCGGCGTCGAAGGTGAGCAGGAAGTGCAGATTGCCGTGCGCGGCGTGCCCGGCGACGGCGGCGTCGAAGCCGTGCCGTTCCTGGAGGTCGAGCAGTTCGGCGCAGGCGTCGGCGAGCAGTTCCGGCGGTACGGCGAAGTCCTCGGTGATCAGGGTGGTGCCGGACGGGCGGGCGCCGCCGACAGCCGTCACGAACGCCTTGCGGATCCGCCACAGCGCGGCGATCCGCTCCGGGTCGCGGGTGAAGGCGTTGTCGGCGGACGGGACGGGCGTGACCAGGCCGAGGTCGTCGCTGACCCGGCCCGCGGCCCGCTCGTACGCGGCCAGTTCGGTGGCGTCCGCGGCCCGGAATTCCACCAGCAGCGCGGTCGTCTCCCGCGGCAGCCCGGCCCAGTCGGCCGGCACCCCGGGCACGCCGACCACGGCGCGCAGCGTATTGCCGTCCATCAGCTCGACGGCCTCGGCGCCGGCCTGGTTGAACAGCGGTACGGCCGCGGCGGCGGCCGGCAGGGTCGGGAAGAACAGCAGGGCGGCGGTGGCCGCCCCGCGTATCGGCAGCGTCTCCAGCACGGCCTCGGCGACGAAGCCGAGGGTGCCCTGGGAGCCGACCATCAGGCCGCGCAGGATCTGCGCGGGCGTCTCCGCGTCGAGGAAGGCGTCGAGCCGGTAGCCGTTGGTGTTCTTGATCGCGTACTTGGCGCGGATGCGGGCGGTCAGCTCCTCGTCGGCCTCGATCTCGTCGCGCAGGTCCAGCAGGCCCTGGCACAGTTCGGGCTCGGCGGCTTCCAGGCCCGCGTCGGCGTCCGGGGCGCCGGTGTCCACGACGGTGCCGGACGGCAGCACGACCGTCATCGACGTCACCGTGCGGTAGGCGGTGCGGGTGGTGCCCGCGGCCATCCCGGAGGCGTTGTTGGCGACGACCCCGCCGACCGTGCAGGCGACCGCGCTGGCCGGGTCGGGGCCGAGGATCCGGCCGTGCCGGGCCAGGGCGGCGTTGGCGCGGGCCAGGACCGTACCGGGCAGTGCCCGCAGGCGGGCGCCGTCCGCCTCGACCTCGACGCCGGCGAAGTGGCGGCGTACGTCCACGAGGATGTCCTCGCCCTGCGCCTGGCCGTTCAGGCTGGTGCCGGCCGCCCGGAAGACCAGGTGGCGGCGCTCGCGGCGGGCGTACGCCAGCAGCCGCACCACGTCCTGGACGCTGCCGGGCAGCACCACGGCCTGCGGCACGAAGCGGTACGGGCTCGCGTCCGAGGCGTAGCGCACCAGGTCGGAGACGCCGGTGCGGACCTTGTCCGGGCCGAGCAGTCCGGTCAGCGCGGCCGCCAGGCCGCCCGGGGTGCCGGTCGCGCGTGACTCGTCCAGCCGGTCGGGCGCGGCGGCGCCGGACGGGACGGGGCGCAGCGCCTCGCCCTTCGGATCGGGCACGGGCATCCGGACCTCCTCGGCGGGGGTCTCCGGGCGGAGACCGGGGGACCGTCGGACGGGGAACACACCGCTTGCCAACGTATGCCGGACTCAGGATTCCCGCTCGCGCTCGGCGCCGCCCGGATTCCGCCACCACGGCGGTCCCGTAGGCCCCGTGTGTCTCTCCGACCTACGACGGAGGCGCGGCCGGGCCCTTGCGGCGATACTCGGCTGCGAGTCCGGCAACGGGGGCCGGGCACGAACGGGGAACACGGGGTGCAACAGTCATGACATATACGCCGTCGGGCGCCGACCATCCGGCGGGCCGCACGCCCGGTGCCGAGCTGGGCGCGGCCTTCGTCGCCGTCGCCGACACCCTCGACGGGGACCGCCGGGCCGGGGCCGGGGACGGCGGGGCCGGGGACGTGCTGGTGGCGCGGTGCGTCGCCGTGCTGGAGGTGGCCGCGGCCGGGCTGCTGCTCGCCGACGGCGCCGCGGACGGTACGGCGGAGGCGGTGGCCGCCTCCGACGAGACCGTACGGGTGCTGGTCGGCAAGGAGGGGCCGGGCCGGGAGTGCCATCGGGCGGGCATTCCGATCGGTACGGGTGCCCTGGAGCGGGCGGCTCCGCGCTGGCCGGATTTCGCGGCCGCCGCCCGCACCGCGGGCTACGGGGCGGCCTTCGCCGTGCCCATGCGGTGGCGGGACGAGACCATCGGGGCGCTCGTGCTGTTCCGCACCGAGTCCGGGCCGCTGCCCGACGGCACGGCCGAGCTGGCGCAGGCCCTGGCCGACGTCACGACCATCGGTGTCCTTCAGCGCCGTGCCCGGCGCCAGCGGGAGCAGCTCGCGGATCAGCTCCAGACCGCGCTGGAGAGTCGCGTTCTTGTCGAGCAGGCCAAGGGGTTGCTCGCCGAGCGGTGGCAGGTCAGTGTCGACGCGGCTTTCACCGCTTTGCGCCGGCACGCCCGTGCCCGGCGCATCCGCCTCTCCGACCTCGCCCAGGGCCTCCTCGACCACACGGTCGACCCCTCCGACCTCCAGGACGGCGCCCCATAGCCCCCCGCACCTCTGCGGAAGAGGGTGCCCCTCCCGCGGAGGTGAGTGCCTGATGTCTTTTAGGGGCGCGGGGACGCGCGCTGCGCCGGCGGAAGTGGGTGCCTGACAGGGGCGCGGGGAACTGCGCGCCCAGCCACGTCCGTGGCGCAGGTGAAAGACCGCCCCCAGCGGGGCAGACGCTGTTGTTTTGCGACCACCGGCCGGTGGGGGCGGGCCGCGCAGTTCCCCGCGCCCCTGAGGGTTACCGTCCTTCGCAAGGACGGAGTCGCGGTGCGTAGGGGGGACGTGACCAACCGTCATGTGCCCCCTGGTGCAAGGGAGTTCGGTGTTCTAGGGTGTGGGGCACTCCGCCCAGGCACTCCGCCCCGGCGGTCCGCCCCGGCGGTCCGCCCCGCCGCGCAGGCGGCGCACCCCACGACGCAGGACATGATCTGGCATGGTCGAGCTCGCGGCACCCGCGCCCCGCACCCCGCGCGACGACGAGCACGCGGCGCTGGACGTGTCCTGGACCTTCTCCTTGAGCCGGGTCCGCGGCAGCGACGAACTGGCGGCGCGGATGACCCGGGCCGCGCTCGACACACTGGGCGGCCCGTACGGGGCCGTCGGCCCGCTGCTGACCGACGCGGCCTCGGTGGCCTGCGCCTACCTGGTGGCGCACAGCGTCGCCCGCCGCTACCGCGTCACCCTCGGCGTGGACGGCGGGCACTGCGCGGTCGCGGTCACCGACTACGGCTACGACCACACACCGCCGCCGGGCGGCACCGGGGGGCGGGTGCCGGAGCCGGACCGGGCCGCCGCCCGGGACCTGTGCCGGCGCCTCGCCGAATCGGCGGTCGACGGCGTCCAGGTGCACCACGCCGTGGACGGCGCGGTGCTGATCCGTTTCCGCGCCCAGTGCCCCACCGCTCCCCCGGCCGCGCCGGACTCCTCCCGCAGCCCTGGCGCCCGTGGGTGAGAAGCGCCCGGCCGGCGGTTTCGCGGGGGAGGCGAGCCGCCGGCCGGGCGCGGTACGCGGCAGCCGCCGCAGGCCCCGCGGGGTCAGGCGTCGCGGGTGCCGGTGAGTGCCGCGAAGACCACCACGTTCGCCGAATACGCCTGCTTCTCCTTGTCGAAGGAGCCGCCGCAGGTGATCAGCCGCAGCTCGGGGCGCCCGGCGGACCCGTACACGCGGTTGGCGTCGAAGTGGTCCTTCTGCACCACCTCGACGGCCTCGACGGAGAATTCGGCGACCGTGCCGTCCGCGCGGCCCACCTCGACCAGAGCGCCCGGCTCGATGGTGCTCAGCCCGTAGAAGACCGCGGCGCGGGTCTCGGTGTCGACGTGGCCGACGATCAGCGCGGCGCCCGCGGTGCCGGGCGACGGCCCGTCGCGGTACCAGCCCGCGACGTCCGGGGTGCTGTACGGCGGCGGGTCGACGGCGCCGTCCTTGAGGCCGCGGGCGACCAGCTTGGCGTGCAGCCCGATGGAGTCGATGTCGACCCGCAGCGGCCGGGACGCCGGCATCGGCACGTGCGGCGCGTAGACCTCGCGCGGCCGGTCGGCCGCCGCCGCGGCCATGGCCCGGCCGCCGGGTGTGGCGCCGCCGCCCCCGTCGTGGTGGCCGAAGAGCCAGGCCGCGAGCAGGACGAGGGCGACGGCGGCGGTGGTCCACTTCCGGCTGTCGGGACGTGGACCGTCCTCGCCGCCCCCGCCGTCGGGACCTTCCGCCATCCCGGTCAGCCGCGGTCGGCGCTGCGGCGCCGGTGGATCACCAGACCGGCCAGGCCGACGGCCGCGAAGCCGCCGGTGACCAGCAGCGCGCCGGTGTTGGAGCCGGCCGAGCCGGGTCCGGCGGCGAGCTGGGCGGTGCCGCCGCCGCCCGCCGGGACGGGCGCGATCGGCAGGGTGGTGGTGGCGCCGGTGACCGTCACGGACGCGGACGCGGAGCTGGTGGCGCCGTTGCACTCCACGGAGATCGCGTAGGAGCCGTCGACGGCGTCGGACTTGATGAAGGCCGTGCCTTCGAGCGCCTTGGAGCCGTCGGACGCCGGGGCGAGCGTGACGGCGTCCACGAAGACCGCGGCGCTGGCACGGGCCTTGCCGCCGGACTTGCAGGAGGTCTCCAGGTGCAGGCTCACCACCCCGCCGGGCGCGACGCTGGCGGGCGAGACGTTCATCGAGTCCGAGGAGCTCGACGACGAAGACGAGGACGAGGACGACGAAGAGGAGGACGACGAGGACGAGGAGGAGCCTCCGCCGCCCGAGTCGGCGAGCGCGGGCAGCCCGTGCGCCCCGCCGAGTGCGAACACTCCGACGGCACCGGCGGCGGCGATGACAGGCAGTTTCAGACCGAACATGGAGACCTCCGCTCGTCCGGGAGCGGGGACTCGCGCCCGGTACTCACGAAGATCACCGAGCGAGGCGCCGCCCGCACCCCGGGCGGCGGCTCACTCGTCCATCAGGGTGACATTCGATATACGCAGCGTGACCGTCGGCCGCCGGGCTCAGATCTCGGCGACGAGGTCCGCGATGGAGTTCACGACCCGCGACGGGCGGAAGGGGTGCCGGTCGATGTCGGCGGGCGTGGTGAGCCCGGTGAGCACCAGGAAGGTCGTCATCCCGGACTCCAGGCCGGCCAGCACATCGGTGTCCATCCGGTCGCCGATCATCGCGCTGGTCTCGGAGTGCGCGCCGATCGCGTTCAGCCCGGCGCGCATCATCAGCGGGTTGGGCTTGCCGACGAAGTACGGGTCCTTGCCGGTGGCCTTGGTGATCAGCGCGGCGACCGAGCCGGTCGCGGGCAGCACGCCCTCCGGCGACGGGCCGGTCTCGTCGGGGTTGGTGCCGATGAAGCGGGCGCCGTTGTTGATCAGCCGGATCGCCTTGGTGAGCGCCTCGAAGGAGTACGTACGGGTCTCGCCGAGCACCACGTAGTCCGGGTCGGTGTCGGTGAGGATGTAGCCGACGTCGTGCAGCGCGGTGGTCAGACCGGCCTCGCCGATCACGTACGCGGTGCCGCCGGGGCGCTGGTCGTCCAGGAATTTCGCGGTGGCCAGCGCGGACGTCCAGATGTTCTCGACGGGGACGTCCAGGCCCATCCTGCTCAGCCGGGCGTGCAGGTCGCGCGGGGTGTAGATGGAGTTGTTGGTGAGGACGAGGAAGGGCTTGCCGGATTCCTTCAGCCCCTTGAGGAAGGCGTCCGCGCCCGGGATGGGGGTGCCTTCGTGGATCAGCACCCCGTCCATGTCGGTGAGCCACGACTCGATGGGCCTGCGTGTCGACACGGCTGGCGCTCTCCTGTCCTTCGTACGGCTGTCCCTCGAACGGCCTGGTGGGCACCAGCGTAGCCGGGGCGGGTGGCACCCGCCCCGGCCGTCTCGCCCGCTGGTCGCACCGGTCACGGACTGCTTCGTGCGCGGCCGTGCGCCGGGCCCCGGCTCAGCTGCCGGTGGCGCTCTTCCAGGCGTCCACGTAGTCGGTCAGGTGGGTGTTGATGTCGTTCCAGTCGGGGGTGAAGACGTCCACGCCCGTCATGATCTCCTTGAGCTTGGCGGCGTTGGTGTCGGTCGCGGTCACGTCGGTGCGGGACGCGAAGCCGCCGCCGACCGAGGAGACCTCCTGCTGGACCCCGGTGCTCAGGAAGTAGTCGAGCAGCTTCTTGCCGGCGTCCTCGTGCGGCGCGTTCTTGACCAGGCCGGCCGCGTACGGCAGCGCGAAGGTGGTGGGCTTGCCGCCGGTGTCGGCGGCGGGGAAGAAGATGCCCTGGTGGGGCAGGGTCGCCTGGTCCGCGTAGTTCATCTGCACATCGCCGTTGGCGACCAGGAGTTCACCCTTGTCGACCTTGGGGGCGAGCTGGCCGGTGGAGGCGGACGGGCCGACGTTGTTGGCCTGGAGCTTCTTCAGGTACGCCATGGCCGCGTCCTGGCCGCCGAAGTCGTGCATCGCCTTGATCACCACGGCGGTGCCGTCACCGGCGACGCCGGGGGTGGAGTACTGCAGCTTGTTCTTGAACTTCCCGTCCAGCAGGTCGTTCCAGGTCTTGGGCGGGGTCGGCAGTTCCTTGGTGTTGTAGATGAAGCACAGGTAGTTGTTGACGATCGACGTCCAGGTGCCGTCGGCGCCCTTGTCGGCGGTACCCACCTTGTCGGAGCCGGCCGGCTCGTACGCGGTCAGCAGCCCCTTGGCGTCGGCCTGCTGGATGAAGGGCGGCAGTGTGACGACCAGGTCGGCCTTGGTGTTGGACTTCTCCCGGACCAGGCGCTGCACGACCTCGCCGGAGCCGCCCTCGACGTAGTTGACCTTGATGCCGGTCCTGGCCGTGAAGTCCTTGAACACCTTGTCGTAGAAGCCGTCGCCGGCCTCGCTGTGCAGGCCGTCCGCGCTGTAGACGGTGACCTGGGTGGACGCCTTGCCGTCCGAGGAACCGGAGCCGGAGCCGGAGTCGGAACCGCCGCAGGCGGCGAGGGCGAGACCCAGGGTGAGGGCGCCGGTGACGGCGGTGACCGAGGTGAGGGTGCGGTTGCGCTGGGGCATGGCAGGTCGAACTCCTAGCTGGGTGGGGTGGAAAGCACGCCGGTGAACGGGGGACGGGGAAGCGCGGGGCGGGTCAGCGGTAGGACGCCCGGGTACGGATTCGGCCCATGCCGAGCAGCACGATCAGCGTCGTCACCATGAGGACGACGGCCAGCGCGGCGCCCGTGAACAGCGAACCGCGGTTGGTGGCACCGTAGATCTGGACCGGCAGCGGCAGCCAGTCGGGCGGGTAGAGCATCATCGTGGCGCTCAACTCGCCCATGGACAGGGCGAAGCAGAGGCCCGCGGCGGCGGTCAGCGACGGCAGCAGCAGCGGGACGCGGATCCGCCACAGGACGTACGCGGGCCGGGCGCCGAGGCTCGCGGCGCTCTGTTCGTACGCCGGGTCGAGGCGGACGAGCGCGGCGCTCACCGACTGGTAGGCGAAGGCGGTGACCAGGACGGTGTGGGCCAGGATCACGATCTCCCGGGTGCCGTTGAGCAGCAGCGGCGGCTTGGAGAAGGCGACCAGCAGGGACAGGCCGACGACGACGGACGGCACCGCGACCGGCAGCATGAACAGCGTGTCCAGCAGCCGCCGTTGACGGCCGCGCAGCCGTTCGGCGGCCAGCGCCGCCCAGCCGCCGACGACCAGGGCCAGCACACTGGCGGCGAGCGCCGTCCACAGGCTGGTGGTCAGGGCGTTCAACGAGTCGCCCTTGGTGATGTCCTGATAGTGCGTCAGCGTCGGGTGGGAGGGGAAGGCGCCGCTCCAGTTGGTGGCGAAGGACGCCATCAGCACGACGAGGAAGGGCAGCGCGAAGACCGGCAGGAACAGCAGGAAGAAGACGGTCCAGGCCGTCCAGCGGCCACCGCGGCTATGCACCAGCACGGCGGGCACCTCCCGTGAGCGTGGCCGTACGGGCGACGACGGCCCGGTAGAGGCCGTAGAGGGTCACGGACAGTACGACGGCGACGACCGCGACGACGCATGCCCCGGGATAGTCGCCGTCGAGGATGGCTTTGCTGTAGACGAGCATCGGCAGAGTGGTGACGCCCTTGGCTCCGGTGAAGAGCACGATGCCGAACTCGTTCAGGCACAGCACCAGGACGAGGCTGCCGCCGGCCGCGAGCGAGGGCAGCGCCTCGGGCAGGATCACCTGCCGCACGATCCGCGGCGCCCGGGCGCCCAGCGAGGAGGCGACCTCCAACTGGGCGGTCTCCACCTGGGAGAAGGCCGCGAGCAGCGGGCGCATCACGAAGGGCGTGAAGTAGGTGATCTCCGCGAGCAGGACGCCCCACGGGGTGCGCAGGAAGTCGATCGGGCCGCTGCCGCTCGCGCCGCCGGTCACGTCCGTCCACAGGCCGTTGGCCATGCCGACGGTGCCGTAGAGGAACAGCAGCGCGAGGGTGATCAGGAAGGAGGGGAAGGCCAGGAAGATGTCGATGAAGCGGCTGAGCGCCCGGCCGCCGGGGAAGGGCACGAAGGCGATCACCAGGGCGAGGACGAAGCCCAGCAGCAGGCAGCCGGCGGTCGAACCGACCGCGATCCAGACGGTGTTCCACAGCGCCTTGCGGAAGGACTCCTCCTCGATGACGTCCGTCCAGGGCTCGGTGGAGTGGCCGCCGCTGTCCGGCGAGAAGGACTGCTTGCCGACGAGGAAGAGCGGATAGAGGAAGAAATAGCCGAGCGCGGCGACCGGCGGCAGCGCCCAGGCCCAGCCGGGCACGGTCCGCGGCGGCCGGGGACTGCCGTGCGGGGCAGGGGACTTGGGTGCCGCGTCGGCCGGTGTTCCGGCGGCCCGCTCGTCCAGTACGGGCAGCGTGTGCGTCGTCCTAGCCAACTCCGGCACCTCCCGCGGCGAGTCCCGCGGGCAGCAGCACCGCGTCCTCGGCGTCGAAGGTCAGCGCGATCCCGTCGCCAGGCCGCGGCGGCTGCCGCAAGTCGCCGACGTCGGCCCGCAGTTCGTGGCCGTGGGCCGCGACCAGCAGCCGGTGGGTGTGGCCGCGCCACTGCACGTCCGTGACGGTGCCGCGCAGCATGTTGCTTTCCTTCGGGGTCTGGTGAGGGCCCGTCAGCCGCAGCGCGTGCGGGCGTACGCACAGCGTCGCCTCGGCGCCCTCGCCCGGGCCGTCCCCGTTCCCGCCCCCGTCCCCGTACGGCGTGACGCGCAGTGTCGCGTCGGCCAGCCGTACGGTGCCGCTCCCGGCCGCCCGCACGGTCAGCAGATTGGCGTTGCCGACGAAGGAGGCGGTGAAGGCGGTGCGCGGGTGCCGGTAGAGGTCGTGCGGGGTGCCGCAGTCCTGGAGCCTGGCCTTGTCGAGCACCGCGATCCGGTCGGCGAGGGTGAGCGCCTCGATCTGGTCGTGCGTGACGTAGAGGATCGACACGTCGGGCAACTCGCGGTGCAGCCTGGCCAGTTCGGCGAGCATCCCGGAGCGCAGCTGTGCGTCGAGGGCGGACAGCGGCTCGTCGAGCAGCAGCACACCGGGCCGGATCGCCAGCGCGCGGGCGATCGCGACGCGCTGCTGCTGGCCGCCGGACAGCTCACGCGGGTGGCGGCGGGCGTAGCCGGTCATGCCGGTCATCTCCAGCGCCTCGGCGACCCGGCCGGGTATCTCGGCGCGCGGCACCTTCTGCGCCTTGAGGCCGAACGCCACATTCTGGTCGACCCGCAGGTGCGGGAAGAGCGCGTACTGCTGGACGACCATGCCGATGCCGCGCTTGTACGGCGGCAGGTCGGTGACGTCCCGCCCGCCGATCAGCACCCGCCCGGCCGCTGGCCGGACGAATCCGGCGACGGCCCGCAGCGCGGTGGTCTTCCCCGATCCGGACGGCCCGAGCAGCGCCATGACCTCGCCGCCGCCGACGGTCAGGTCGAGTCCGTCCAGCACCGTCTGCCCGTCGTAGGCCACCGTCACCCGGTCGAAGCGGATCCCACCGGGGCGGTCCGGGCCCGCCGCGACGCCGGCAGGCACGGCCGCGGTGCCGGGCCGGTGGGCGACGTCCGCACCGGCGGACACGGCCGCGGGTGCGGCCGCGGCGGCGGGCGTGCTCGTGGGTGCGGCCGTGGTGCCGGTGCCGGGCGCCGCGTCCGGCTCAGCGGCCTTCGCGGAGGCCGCGGAGCCCGCGCCGGGCGCCGCGTCGGCCGGGCCGCCGGCCGTCGCGGGCGTCTCCCCCACGGCGGGCGTGTCCTTCTCGGTCACCGTGGACCTGCGGGGCGTGCTCATCGCGGGGTCTCCAACCCGGCTATCGCCGCGGGCAGTTCCGCGACCGAACCGAGGACGTGGGTGGCACCCGCCGCGATGAGCCGCGCCTCGTCGTGGGCGCCGGTCAGGACGCCCGCGACCAGCGGCGCACCGGCGCGGACGCCGGTGAGCATGTCGTAGGCGGTGTCGCCGGCCACGGCGATCTGCCGGACCGAGTCGGTGCCGGTGCGCAGCAGCGCGGTGAGCACCATGTCGGGGTACGGGCGGCCGCGCCCGGCGTCGGCCGGGCACAGGGTGAGGTCGGCCAGGCCCTGCCAGCCGAGCGCGTCCAGGATCGCGTCCTGGGTGACGCGGGAGAAGCCGGTGGTCAGCACGACCTTGCGGCCGGACTCCCGCAGCTCCTCGATGGTCTCGCGGGCCCCGGGCAGCGGGCGGCACTCGCCGCCGTCGACGAGTTCGGCGTAGGCCGTCTCGAAGGCGGCGTTGCCGCGCTGAGCCGTCTCCTCGTCGCCGAACAGCGCGCGGAAGACGGTGATCTTGGACTCGCCCATGGTGGCGCGTACGTAGTCCAGCTTGGCGGTGTGGTCCGCGCCGCCGGGCTCGACGCCCAGTTCGGCGGCGGCCCGGGAGAAGGCCCGTTCGACAAGGCCGCCGTCGGCGACGGTGGTGCCCGCCATGTCGAGCACGACGAGCCGGAGGTCGGATGTCTCGGGGTTTCCGGGCGTCCCGGACGCTGTCCCGGCCGCCTCGGGGTGGGTGGAGGGTGCGGTCATGTCGTTCACCAGCCGATCTCGTTCGCGGTGTCCTCGCCGATCGCCGGGGAGCACGTCATGCCGCGCCCGCCGGGTCCGGTGACCAGCCACACGCCGTCGCGCACCTGCTCGCGGTGGACCACCCGCGTGGTGTCGGCGCACTGCGCGTACACCCCGGCCCAGCGGCGGCGGATCGTGGGCAGCGGGCGGCCGAGGAGTTCGGCGGCGCGCTGCCGGAGGTGCTCGTAGGGGTCCTCGACGACGTCGAAGGCGAACGCCTCGTCGTATTCGTGGGTGTCGCCGATGGTCAGCCCGCCGTCGAGGCGCTGGACCATCAGCAGTTGCATACGGTGCCCGGCCGCGACCGGGGGCTGCGGCTGGCCGGCGCGCAGGGCGTCGAGCGCGGCACCGTCGTAGGCGGGGTAGTAGCGGAAGCTGTCGGCGTCGGCGACCGAGGTGGTCAGCGGTTCGCCGAGTGGGTCGGTCTGCGCCATCTGGAGCCGGACCCGGCGCACCGGCAGGTCCGGGGCCAACTCCTTGACCAGGCCGGTGAGCCAGGCGCCGGTGGCGACGACGACGCTGTCCGACGCGTACGCGGCGCCGTGGTCGTCGCGGACGAAGCCGGTGTCCACGTCGCGGACCTCGCGGCCGGGGACGAAGGTGTAACGGCCGGTGGCCGCCAGGTGCGCGCGCAGCGCGGGGAGCGCGACGCGGGATTCGACGGCGGCGTCCTTCTCGCAGAGCAGGGCGCCGAGGACGTCGCCGCGCAGCGCCGGATTGTGCGCGGCCACCTCGGCGGGCGAGAGCCACTTGTAGCCGCGGGCCGCCGCGTCGGCGCGTGCCAGCACCTCGTCGGCGACGGCCAGTTCGGCCGGGGTGCGGACGACGGTGAGCGAGCCGTTGGCGCGGAAGCCGACGCCGGGCACCCGGGCGCCGATCCCCTCCCACAGCTCGCGGGCCCGCAGCGCGGTCTCCAGTTCGGGCCCGGCGGCCCGGCCGCCGACCCAGACCAGGCCGAAATTGCGGACGGACGCGCCGCGCGCCTCCCGCTCGCGTTCCAGGTGGACGACCTCGTGGCCGCGTTCGATCGCGTGCCAGGCATGCATCGTGCCCAGCGCTCCGGCTCCTACGACAGTGACTCTCACGCCGTCGAGATTCGCGGCGAAGGGTGGCCGGTCGACGTCCGGATACCGTCGGCGAGGTGAACAGGTCTTCAAGCTTGGCCTAGACCCGTTATCGTTCCGTGATTTAATTTTCGGGTGATACCGGGCAGGGTGATGCGGGTGCGCCTCAGTCCCGCTTGTCGCGCTTCTCCAGGTGGACGGTGAAGCTGAAGCGGTCGCCCCGGTAGAGGGACCGCACCCGCTCCAGCGGCTCGCCGGCCTCGTCCTTGCTGGAGCGGTGCAGCAGCAGCATCGGCAGCGCGGGCGGCGTACCGATCAGCAGCGCCTCGCGCGGGGTGGCCAGCACCGTCTCGATCCGCTCGTCCACCACGGCCGGCTCGGTCCCGACGCGTTCGCGCAGGAAGGCGTAGAAGGAGGTGTCGGGCGCGAAGTCCCGTTCCAGGTGCGGCAGTCGGGCGACCGAGAGGTAGGTGCTCTCCAGGCCGACGCGTTCCTCGTCGGCGAGCAGCACGCGCTCCATGTGCCACACCGGGTCGCCGGGGGCGAGCCGCAGTTCGGCGGCGAGCGCGGGGTCGGCGGCCAGCCGTTCCAGGGCGATCAGGTTACGGCCGGGAACGCGGCCCTGCCGCCGTACGCCCTCGGTGTAGCTGTCGGTGGACAGCGGCTGCTCCAGCTTGGGCCCGGCCACCACGGTGCCCCGGCCCCTGCGCCGCACCCGGCCCTGGATCAGCAGTTCCCGCAGCGCCTGCCGTACGGTCTCCCGCGCCACCTCGAAGCGCGCCGCCAACTCCCGCTCGGTGGGCAGCAGTCCGCCCTCGCCCAGTTCGTCGAGCACGACTTCCAGGCGGGTCTTGACGGCGAAGTACTTCGGTACGCGCCCGTGCTCCGGGATGCCCGCCCGGATCGGGGTCTGCGGATCTGCGTCGGCCATTGGACGATCCTCGCAGACGGCCGGCCTGCGGCCCGCTCCCCCGCCCCACGCGCCGCCGCGCGGCACCCCGGCCAACGGCCGGACCCTTGACGCGAACGCGACGCCCCGCACGGCAACCGGCCCCGGACCCCCAGGCGCACGCGCTCCCCGACCGACAACCAGTGCCGGGAACTCAGGCGCACGCGCACC
Source organism: Actinacidiphila alni (assembly GCF_900112845.1). Lineage (GTDB taxonomy): Bacteria > Actinomycetota > Actinomycetes > Streptomycetales > Streptomycetaceae > Actinacidiphila > Actinacidiphila alni. Next base: position 84,304 of record NZ_FONG01000022.1, on the reverse strand, counting down.
CGACCTGCGGCCCGCTCCCCACCCCAGGCGCCGCCGCGCCGCGCCCCGGCCAGCAGCCGGACCCTTGAGCCGAACTCCGCGCCCACACGGCAACCGGCCCCCCGGACCCACAGGCGCACGCGCGCCCCGCACGGCAACCGGCCCCGGACCTCAGGCGATCGCGGCGGTGCCGAGGGCGCCGCCGAAGAGGGGGGCCAGGACGAGCAGGGCGGCGCCCTCGGCCACCGCGCGCGGTCCGGCGGCGGCGAAGCCGACCGGCACGCTCCGGCCGTATTCGGCCAGTACGGCGGCGACCTGGGTGGCGAAGACGTCGGGGGCGGCGTGGACGGCCCGGCCGCCGAGCACTACCCGGTCGATGTCGAGCAGCGCGACGAGGTTGGCCGCCCCGACACCGAGCAGCCGCGCGGCCCCCGCGATGTCGCCGCGCCCGACCGCCGCCAGGCACAGCGCCTCCAGGCACCCGCGATTGCCGCACTTGCACAACTCCCCGCCCAGCTCGACCACTTGGTGCCCGAATTCGCCGGCCCCGGTCCGCCCGCCCCGGTACACCTCGCCCCCGAGGACAAGCCCGGCACCGAGCCCGGCACCGAGATGCACATACGCGAAGGACGCCCTACGGGCGGCAGAGCCCGACAGCGGCGCGCCGTCGCCGACGGCCCCGGCGGCGTCGCCGCCCCCCAGCCGGAGAGCCCCGGCAGCGTCGCCGTCCCCCGCCGGTGGCGCCTCGGCCAGGACGGAGAGGGCCGCCGCGTTGGTGTTCTTGTCCAGGGCCACCGGGAGGCCGAGGCGGATGGCGAGGGTGGCGCGCAGGGGGTGGTGCTGCCAGTGGGGGAAGCCGGTGACGCGGTGGAGGGTGCCGGTGCGGTGGTCAAGGGGGCCGCGCATGCCGACGCCGACCCCGAGGACGGGGCCGGGCGCGGCGGCGATCGCGGCGCGCACCTCGTGGACGATCGCGTCGAGCGCGGGCCCGACCGGGAGCCCGAGGTCGAGCGGGGCCTCGCGGCAGGCGACCGTACGGCCGGTGAGGTCGGTGAGGACGGCGGTCAGCCGTTCGCCGTCCAGGTGCAGGCCGACCGCGTGCCGGGCGCCGGCCACCAGCCGCAGCTCCGTACGCGGCTTGCCGCCGGTCGAGGCGCGCCGCCCCGCCTCCTCGACCAGCCCTTCCGCCCGCAGCCGGGCGGTGATCTTGCTGACGGCCTGCGGGGTCAGGCCGGTCCGCTCGGCCAGCTCCAGCCGGGAGATGCCGCCTTCCGCTCCGGGGGCGCCCCCGGAGGCGTACACCGTGGCGGACCGCAGCAGACCGAGCACCAGAGCGGCGTTGTGGCTGCGGAGGGCGGGCAGATTGGCGCCGGACGCGGACGGGTTCACCCGCCCATTGTCCCGCGCGCTTGCACTTTGGCAACACTGTTGCCAAAGTGGACGGCATGAGCACCCCCGGCACCCCCCTTCGCGTCGGCCTCGTCGGCTACGGCCCAGCCGGCTCCTTCTTCCACGCCCCGCTGATCGCCGCGACCGAGGGCCTGGTCCTCGACACCGTCGTCACCGGCAGCCCGGAGCGCCGCGCCCAGGCGCTCGCCGAGCACCCGGACGTGTCCTTCGCCGCCACCGCCGACGAGCTGTGGGCGCGGTCCGCCGAGCTGGACCTGATCGTGCTGGCCTCCCCCAACCGCACCCATGTGCCGCTGGCCACCGCCGCGCTGGACGCCGGGCTGCCGGTCGTCGTGGACAAGCCGATCGCCGGCACCGCGGCCGAGGCCCGCGAGCTGGCCGCCTTCGCCGAGCGGCGCGGCCTGCTGCTCTCGGTCTTCCAGAACCGCCGCTGGGACAGCGACTTCCTCACCCTCCAGGGCCTGCTGGCCAAGGGCGAACTGGGCGAGGTGCAGCGCTTCGAGTCCCGCTTCGAGCGGTGGCGCCCGCAGCCCAAGGGCGGCTGGCGCGAGTCCGGCGACCCCGCCGAGATCGGCGGGCTGCTCTACGACCTCGGCAGCCACCTCGTCGACCAGGCGCTCGCCCTGTTCGGGCCGGCCGCCCGCGTCTACGCCGAGTCCGACATCCAACGGCCCGGCGCCGCGGCCGACGACGACACCTTCATCGCGATCACGCACACCAACGGGGTGCACTCGCACCTGTGGATGAGCGCCACCACCGCCCGGCTCGGCCCGCGCTTCCGGGTGCTGGGCAGCCTGGGCGGCTACGTCACCTACGGCCTCGACCCGCAGGAGGCCGCCCTCCGCGAGGGGCTGCGGCCCGGCGAGGGTGCCGCCTGGGGCGCAGAACCGGAATCGGCGTGGGGCACCGTCGGCACCGACGACAACGTCCGGCCGGTGCCGTCCGTACCCGGCGACTACCCGGCCTTCTACGCCGCCGTCGCCGCGGCCCTGCGCGACGGTACGCCGCCGCCGGTGACCGCTCTGGAGGCGGCGGCCGCGCTCGACGTCCTGGAAGCGGCGAAGCGCTCGGCCGCGCAGGGCGGGACGGTGACGCTGTGACCGCCGCCCTGACCGGCGCGCTCGTCGCCGAACTCACCGCTCAGGAGGAGGAGTTGGTCCTCCCCCGCTTCACCAATGACGACGCCTGGCGGCTCGGCTCCCTCCTCGTCGGCCTCGCCCGCGAGCGGGGGGCCGCCGTGACGGTCGACATCCGGCGCGGGGGTCAGCAGCTCTTCCACTACGCGTTCGACGGCACGAGTCCCGACAACGATTTTTGGCTCCGCCGGAAAGCGCGGGTCGTTGAGCGGTACGCCGCTTCCTCCTTGCTCGTGGGTGAGCGGTTTCGTGCCAAGGGCACGACCTTCGAAGCCTCGTCCCGGCTCGACCCGGATCTCTATGCCGCCCACGGGGGCGCCTTCCCCCTCCGCGTCCGCGACGTCGGCCCCGTCGGCGTCCTCGCCGTCTCCGGCCTCCCCCAAACCGACGACCACGCCCTCGTCGTGGAAGCCCTCACCCTCTTCCTCGCGGAAGAGGGCGCCCGATAGGGGCGCGGTTGCGGAGAACGGTCACCCTCAGGGGCGCGGGGAACTGCGCGCCCAGCCGCAGCGCGCCTTCAGGCGAAAAACCGCCCCCAGCGGGGCAGACGCTGTTGTTTTTGCGACCACCGGCCCGGTGGGGGCGGGCCGCGCAGTTCCCCGCGCCCCTGGAGGGTGAACGTCCTCCCCGGAGAGGATCAGGCCTGCTTGAGGGTTTGGCGCTGGGCGCCGAGTCCGTCGATGGCGAGTTCGACCACATCGCCCCCGCGAAGGTACGGCTTGGGCTCGGGCTGCCCGAGAGCGACCCCGGCGGGGGTCCCGGTGTTGATGACGTCCCCCGGGTAGAGCGTCATGAAGTGACTGAGGTAGCGGACCACTTCCGCGACGGAAAAGATCTGGTCGGCGGTCGAACCGTCCTGCCTCAACTCACCGTTCACCCACAGCCGGAGGCGCAACCGCTGCGGATCGGCCACCTCGTCGGCGGTGACGAGCCACGGCCCGAGCGGATTGAAGGTCTCGCAGTTCTTGCCCTTGTCCCACTGCCCGCCCCGCTCGATCTGGAACTCGCGTTCCGAGACGTCGTGCGCGACGGCGTATCCGGCGACGGCGGCGAGCGCCTCCTCGTGCGAGGCGGCGTACCGCAGTTCGCGCCCGATGACGACGGCCAGCTCCACCTCCCAGTCCGTCTTGGTGCTGCCGCGCGGGACGAGGACGGTGTCGTCGGGTCCGACGACGGTGTCGGGCGCCTTCATGAAGACGACCGGCTCCGACGGCGCCTGCGCGCCCGTCTCGGCCGCGTGGTCGTGGTAGTTGAGGCCGATGCAGACGATCTTGCCGATCCGGGCCAGCGGCGGCCCGACCCGCAGGTCGGGGTCGAGCGAGGGCAGCGACCCGTCCGCCTCCGCCTCGGCGACCGACGCGAGCGCCGCCGCGTCGGCGAGCAGCGTTCCGTCGATGTCGGTCACCAGTCCGCTCAGGTCGCGCAGGACGCCGTCCCGGTCGAGCAGGGCCGGGCGCTCCGCCCCGGCGGGACCGACTCGCAGCAGCTTCACGATGGCACTCCGTAATCCGTAGGTCACTTGGGTACGGCCGTGCTCCACGGTCGGGGGCAGGCCGGTGCGCGACCTCCGATGGGAACGGTCATCGGATGTCTTGTCCGATCCTCCAACTACCCGTGTGCCGTGCGCAAGCCCCTGCCCAGCCCGTGGGACACCCCGGCGCCCCCCGGGGATCAGCGGGGATCAGCAGGGGTCAGCGGGGGTCAGCCGCCCGCGAGCCGGGAGATCGCGAAGATGACCAGGCCCGCGAGGGCACCGACAACGGTGCCGTTGATCCGGATGAACTGGAGATCACGGCCGACGTGGTTCTCGATCTTGCGGGAGGTCTGCTCGGCGTCCCAGCCCGCGACCGTCTCGGAGATCAGCGAGGTGATCTCGTCGCGGTAGGTGGTGACGAGGTAGGTGGCCGCGTCCTCCAGCCAGACGTCGACCTTCTCCTGGAGCCGCGCGTCGGTGGACAGCCGGCGGCCCAGCGACAGCAGCGAGGCGCGGGCGCGCAGCCGCAGTTCGCTGCGCTCGTCCTCGGCGGCGGCCACCATCATCGTGCGGACCGCGCCCCACACGGACGCGATGAGGTCCTGCACCTCGGCGCGGGCCAGCAGGTCGTTCTTCAGCCGCTCGACGCGGGCCCGGGTGTCGGGGTCGGACTGGAGCTCCACGGCGAAGTCGCCGAGGAAGCGGTCGACGGCGCCGCGCGCCGGGTGCCCCGGGGAGTCGCGCATCTCGGTGACGAAGCGCAGCAGTTCCTTGTAGACCCGCTCGCCGACCTTGCGGTCCACGAAGCGCGGGGTCCAGCCGGGCGCGCCGCCCTGCACCGCGCCCATCACCGAATCGCCGTGCTCGACCAGCCAGTCGTGGGCGCGCACGCAGATCAGGTCCACCATGCGGCGGTGGCCGCCGTCGGCGACGATCCGCTCCAGCAGTTTGCCGAGGCCGGGCGCGACCTCCTGCGCCTCGGCGCGCCGGGTGATGGCCTCGGTGACCACCGCCTGCACGTCGGAGTCGCGCAGCACCGTGAAGGCGCCGCGCAGGGCGGCGGCGGCCTGCTCGGTGACCTTGTCGGCGTTGGCGGGCTCGGACAGCCAGCCGCCGAGGCGGGAGCCGATGCCGACCGCGCGCAGCCGGGTGCGGACGACCTCGCCGGACAGGAAGTTCTCGCCGACGAAGTCGCCGAGGCTCGCGCCGAGCGCGTCCTTCTTGGTCGGGATGATCGCGGTGTGCGGGATGGGCAGGCCCAGCGGGCGGCGGAAGAGCGCGGTGACCGCGAACCAGTCGGCCAGCGCGCCGACCATGCCGGCCTCCGCGGCGGCGGCCACGTAACCGGCCCAGCCGCCCGCGCCCGACGCGTCGGCCCACTTGGCGAGGGCGTAGACCACGGTCGCGACCAGCAGGAAGCCGGTCGCGATCAGCTTCATCCGGCGCAGTCCCCGGCGCCGCTCGGCCTCTGCGGCCGCTCCCCCGGGCGCGTCCGCCATCCGCCCGACCGGCCCCGGCCGCTTCCCGGCACCGCCCGGGCCCGACCCGTTCGGACCGGACCCGCCGCCCGGACCCCCCCCGTTCCCGCCCCCGTGTCCCGCCCCGTTCCCGCCCGCACCCGTACCGCCCACCGCACCACCGGCCGCCCCGTCGCCGACAGCCACCGTCCCGGGTGCCGCGGACCCCGTGGCCCCCGCCGGCGCCGGCGCGTCGGCGCCGCGCGCCGTCCTGCCGGCCACGGGACCCGGGCCCTGGCCCGGAGCCCGGCCGTCCGCGATCGCGGCGCCGCGCGGGTCCGCCGACCCGCCGGCCGGAGCCGGGGGGCCGTCCTGGGGTCCGGCCGGGGGCCGGGGTTCACTGCTGGTGCTCGCCGCTTCCATCCGCTCCCGCTCCGCCCGCGTGTCCACCCGGGTATTGTCGCCGCCCGCGGCCGTAGCGGCCCGGTGATCGGCGGCGTACGCGCCGTACCGCGTACCCGTGCTGCTCAGCGGCACCGGTCGTGCCGACAATGGGGGAACGTACGGCGGGTTCCCGGCGCCTCCCGGGAGGGGCGCCCACCGGCCGCCTACCCCCGATCCGCCCATGATCCGCCCACGGCCCGCCACACGACCGCCAGCGGACCGGCCGCACGTTCAGCAACGACCGACAGCACGACCAGCAGCAGGGAGCACGCCGCGATGACAGCGCCGCACAGCACCGGAGGGCTGCCCGGCTACGCCGAGCACTTCGAGGAGCCGGAGGGCTATCTCGACTTCGCCCGTTACGGGCCGCCGTCCCGGGACGTGCTGGCCGCGACCGTGCGGGCGCTGGAGCGGTCGGCCCACGCCGACCAGGACACCGTCAACGACCTGATGCGGGCCGAGCCGCGCGCCCGGGAGGCCGCCGCGCGGCTGGCGGGTACGGACGCGGCGCACACGGTGCTGCTGCCGAACACCTCCACCGGCCTGTTCCACGCGGCCTTCGGCCTGCCCGGCGGCACCGTCCTGGTCCCGGCCGGGGAATTCCCGTCGAACCACTACCCGTGGCGGCGCGGCGCCGCCCTCGGCCGCGCGGTGCCGCGCACCCTCGTCCCGGACGAGCGGGGCAGGATCACCGCCGACACCGTACAGGCGGCGCTCACCGACGACGTGGTGGCCGTATCGGTCAGCGCCGTGGACTTCCGCACCGGTTACCGCGCCGACCTGGCGGCGCTGCGCGAGGCGATCGGCCCGGACCGGCTGCTGATCGTGGACGCCATCCAGGGCTTCGGGGTCGCCGATCTGCCGTGGCAGGCCGCGGACGTGGTGGTCAGCGGCGGCCAGAAGTGGCTGCGGGCCAGCTGGGCCACCGGCTTCGCCGCCCTGTCCGACCGGGCCCTGGAACGGCTGGAGCCGGTGCTCGGCGGCTGGACCGGCGTCACGGACTCGGGCGTCTTCGACGACGTCGAGCACCCGGTGGCGCCGGGCGCGCAGCGCTGGAGCACCACCAATCTCAGCCCGGTGACGGCGGCGGCGCTGGCCACCGCGCTCGAACTCGTCGAGAGCGTCGGCGTGCCCGCGATCGAGGCGCACATCGCGGTCAGGACCGCGCAGCTCATCGACACCGTCCGCTCCTGCGGCGGCGAACTGCTCTCCCCCGCCGCCCCCGCCGAACGCGCCGGGATCATCTCCTTTCGGATCCCCGGCACCGACCCGCGGCGGATCGCGAAGGCCCTGCACACCTACGAGGTCGTGCCGTCGGTCCGCGCCGACTCCGTACGGCTGTCCGCGCACGCCTCCACCCGCCTCGCCGCCGTCGAACGCGTCCAGGCGGCCCTGATGTCCCTGCGCTGAGCCGCCAGGACCGGCGGCTCAGGTCCGGTCCGCGTCCTCGCCGTACATCCGGGCGATCACGTCCTCGATGGCCGGTTCGCGGACCGACAGGTCCACCAGCGGGTAGTGCGCGGCGACCGCCGCGACCAGCGGGGCGGCGCTGGCCTGGGCGGGGAAGGCCAGCCACTGCCGCGGGCCGTCCACCTTCACGCAGCGGGCGCCCTCGATCTCCACCGGGGGCAGCTCGCGCGCGAAGTCCGCGACAAGGGTGCGCTCGCTGTCGCCGACCGCGTGCAGCCCGCCGAGGTCCCCGTCGTACATCAGCCGGCCGTGGTCGATCACCATCACCCGGCGGCACAACTGCTCGATGTCGGTGAGGTCGTGGGTGGTGAGCAGCACCGTGGTGCCGCGTTCGGCGTTGACCCGGCGCAGGAAGTCCCGTACCCGGGTCTTGCTGATCACGTCGAGCCCGATCGTCGGCTCGTCCAGATACAGCACCTCCGGATCGTGCAGCAGCGCCGCCGCGATGTCGCCGCGCATCCGCTGGCCGAGCGAGAGCTGCCGTACCGGCACCTCCAACAGCGGCCCGAGGTCGAGGAGTTCGACGCACGCCGCCAGATTGGCGGCGTAACGGGCGTCGTCGATCCGGTACATGCGGCGGACCAGTTCGTACGAGTCGCGCAGCGGCAGGTCCCACCACAAGGTGGTGCGCTGGCCGAAGACGACACCGATGCGGCGGGCGAGCCGGGTACGGTCCCGGGTCGGGTCGAGGCCGCAGATCCGGATCCGGCCGCCGCTGGGGTTGAGGATGCCGGTGAGCATCTTGATCGTGGTGGACTTGCCCGCGCCGTTCGGCCCGATGTAGCCGACGATCTCGCCGCGCGGCACGGTGAAGGAGATGCCGTCCACCGCCCGCACCTGGGTGCGCAGCCGGCGCAGCGGGCCCGCCTTGCGGCGGACGTCGAAGACCTTCTCCACACCGTCGAGTTCGATGACGGTGTCGGTCACCGCCTCGGTCGCGGCCTCGGACACGGGTACGGTCATGGCCTGTTCAACTCCCTGTGCCGCATGGCCTGTTCAACTCCCTGTGCTGCATGAGCCGCTCAGCTCCCTGTGCTGCGGTACGAACGGAGGCCCGCGCGCCACGCCAGCCCGGCCAGCGCGCAGCAGAGCGCGGCGACCGCCGGGGAGGCGAAGTCGACCCAGCCGGGCAGCCCGAGCGGGTCGGGCTCGCCGAGGACGCGGAGGGCTGGCAGCCAGTTGACGAAGGCGAGCGGCACCACGAAGGTGACGCCGCGCACTAGTTCGCGGGCGAAGATCGCCGGCGGGTACTGGAGCATCGTGTTGCCGCCGTAGGTCACGGAATTCTGCACCTCGGAGGCGTCGCCCGCCCAGAACTGGAAGGCGCCGCCCGCCACGAACACCGCGCAGAAGATGGCCGCGCCGCACAGCACCGTCAGCGGCACCAGCAGCACCCGGACCGGCGTCCAGTCGATGCCCGCGTGCGCCAGCGCCCAGCCCAGGACGGCCAGGCCCTGGGTGATCCGGCCGAGCCTGCGCAGCGCGAACCGGTCGGCGGCGACCTGCGCGAGCACCGGGGCCGGGCGCAGCAGCAGCGTGTCCAGCGTGCCGTCGCGGATCCGGCGGCCGAGCCGGTCCATGGAGCCCAGCAGCAGATCGGCGATCCCGAAGGACGTGCTGGTGGTGCCGTAGAGGAACGCCACCTGGGCGAGGGTGAAGCCGCCGAGCACCGTGATGTGCGAGAACATCAGCAGGATCGTGACGAAGTCCAGGCCGGTGGCGGCCAGATTGCCGAGCGCGGTCAGGACGAAGGACGTGCGGTACGCCATCGTGGAGCGCACCCACATCCCGACGATCAGCCGGTAGGTGCGCACGCTCTCGTACGCCCCCGACCGCATCCGCCGGGCCCACCGCGTCCGCCGGACCCCGGTCCCCGTGCGCGGGACCGCCGCGTCGAAGGTCTCAGCCACCCTGCACCACCACCCGGCGGGCCGCGACGGCCTGGAGCGCGCGGCCGGTCAGCAGCAGGGCCGCCGCCCAGCCCGCCTGGAAGGCCAGCGCGAGCAGCGCGCCCGTCCCCTCGTGCCGCCCGAGCAGGACGTCGGCGGGCACCTGGAGCATCGCCGACCAGGGCAGCGCCCGGGCCAGCACACCGAGCCAGCCGGGGAAGACGGTCAGCGGCAGCAGCATGCCGGAGAAGAACAGCCCGGCCAGGAAGACCACTTGGCTGACCCCGGCGCCGTCCAGCAGCCAGAAGGAGCTGAGCGCCACCAGGAAGCGGATCGCGAAGCTCACCACCACGCCCAGCGTCACCGACACCAGGAACAGCAGCCAGGTCACCGGGTTCGTCGGCAGCGCCAGCTCGAAGACCAGGGCTCCGCACACCATCGGCGCCACCCCGCGCCCCAGCAGGTGGAAGCAGGCCCGGCCCAGGTCCGCCGACAGCCACCAGCCCTGGAGGTCGGCGGGCCGGTAGAGGTCCACCGCGATGTCGCCGGAGCGGATCCGCTCCGCCAGCTCCTCCTCGAAACCGCCGGCCATCAGCGCCATCGTCTGGAGCAGCGCCTGCCCGATCCACACGTACGTCAGCGCCTGCGCCTCGGTGTAGCCGCCCAGGTGCGGGCGCTGGCCCCACAGCGCCTCGTAGCTGTAGGCGATGATGAAGCCGAAGACCGTATTGGTGAAGACGCCCGCCAGGGTGGCGGTGCGGTAGGTGGCGTAGCGCCGGAAGCCGCGGACCGCCACGGCCGCGTAGAAGCCGCCCCTCATTGACTCACCCCCGGACCCGTTCCGAAATCGGCGCAAGTGGGCGAGCCTAGTGGCGGCCGTTCCCCGGCCACCACCGGTTTTTTCCGGCCGGGCCCGAGGCGGGACCGGCCGGGGCGGGTCGGTCTGGTTCGGTCCGGGTCGGGTCCGGGAAGGACAGGGCGGGCCGCGTGTCCACCCCATCGGGTGACAGCGGTGCGCCGTCCGGCCTGTCACAGCCCTGTCACGGATGCGTGCCGCTGATCCCGGACGGGCCGATGGTGCGACAGTGTGTGAAGGCGGCCTACGTAAGCGTACGTAACGATTGGTCCATCATGTTCCGCCGCGGACCAACCCCGGCAGCGGCGGAGGAGTCCCAACAGATATGAGCCACGAGCCGAAACCGACGACGGGTGAGCGGGCATGACCGGCGAATCGGGCTGGGGCCCGCGCCCGGCCCTCACCGACCGCCGCGGCCGGCCGCGCCGCACCGGCTGGCGGCGGCTGCTGCCCACCTGGCGGATGGTCACCGGCGGTGTGCTGGCCGTCCTGATCGTGCTGATCGGCGGCTTCTTCCTCGGCTACGCGCTGGTCTCCATCCCGGACCCCAACGCCGCCGCGACCGCGCAGAGCAACGTCTACCTGTACGCCGACGGCAAGACGGAGATCGCCCGCGACGGCGAGGTCAACCGGGAGAACGTGACGCTCGCCGAGGTCGCCAAGAACACGCGGTACGCGGTGCTGTCCGCCGAGGACCGCAATTTCTACCACGAGTCCGCGGTCAGCCCGAAGGCCATGGTGCGCGCCGCGTGGAACACCGCGACCGGCAAGGGCCGCCAGTCCGGCTCCACCATCACCCAGCAGTACGTGAAGAACTACTACCTCAACCAGTCGCAGACCGCGGTCCGCAAGGTCAAGGAATTCTTCATCGCCATCAAGCTGGACCGCAACGAGTCCAAGGACCAGATCCTCGAGGGCTACCTCAACACCAGCTACTACGGGCGCAACGCGTACGGCATCCAGGCCGCCGCCCAGGCGTACTTCGCCAAGAACGCGAGCGAACTGACCACCGCCGAGGGCGCCTACCTCGCCACGCTGCTGAACGCGCCCAGCGAGTACGACCTGGCCGCGCACCCGGAGAACGCCCCCGCGGCGAAAGGCCGTTGGAACTACGTCCTGGACGGCATGGTCAAGGAGGGCTGGCTCAGCAAGTCCGAGCGCGACGCCACGGTCTTCCCGACCATCGACAAGCCCAAGCCGGTCGCCAGCAAGGCGGGCCAGCGCGGCTACCTCATCGAGGCCGTCAACCGCTATCTCGCCGACAACCACATCGTCGACGCCGACACCCTCGCCATGGGCGGCTACCGGATCGTCACCACGATCCAGAAGCCCAAGGAGGACGCCTTCGTCGCGGCGGCGCAGAAGAACATCTACGACAAGCTCGGCAAGAAGCAGGCCGACAAGTACGTCCGGGCCGGCGGCGCCTCCATCGACCCGGCGACCGGCAACGTCGTCGCGCTCTACGGCGGCATCGACTACACCAAGCAGTACGTCAGCAGCGCCACCAACCGTACGTATCCGCCGGGTTCGACCTTCAAGCCGGTGATCCTCGCCTCCGCGATCCAGCACGAGTCGTCCACGCAGGACAAGCAGCCGATCACACCGAGCACCGTCTACGACGGCACGAACAAACGCGAGGTGATCGGCGACGACGGCCCCACCGGCTACAAGCCGGAGAACGAGGACGGGGCCTCCTACCCGTCGATCTCCGTCACCCGCGCCATGGACAAGTCCGTCAACGCCGTCTACGCGCAGATGGCGCAGGACGTCGGCACCGGCAAGGTGATCGACACCGCGCACGACCTCGGCATGCCGGACGGCGTCAAGATCCCGCAGACCCCGGCGATGGCGCTCGGCGCCTTCGGGGCCAGCCCGCTGGACATGGCGCAGGTGTACGCCACCCTCGCCAACCACGGCAAGCAGATCCCGTACTCGCTGGTCGTGAAGATCACCAAGGACGGGCACGACATGGACCTGCCCAAGCGGGAGGCCGTGCAGTCGGTGCCGCGGGAGGCCGCCGACACCACGACCTCGGTGCTGCGCAGCGTCGTCGACAGTCCCGGCGCGACCGCGACCGTCGCCCAGGACTCCGGCTGGCCGTCGGCCGCCAAGACCGGTACGGCGGAGGAGGACATCGCCGCCTGGTTCGCCGGCTACACGCCCAAACTCGCCACCGTCGTCGCCGTGTTGGGCATGAACCCCGACAACGGCAAGCAGGAGAAGCTGTACGGGGCCCTCGGCGTGGACCGGGTCAACGGCGGCGGGCCGCCCGGATCGGTGTGGGCCGACTACACCGCGGCCGCCCTCAAGGGCGTACCCAAGGTGAACTTCAAGCTCGACACCCACGACGGCGACAGCGAGCAGCCGCCGGTCACCACCTCGCGTCCCACGGACACCCCGACCAGCACTCCGCCGCCCACCACGGCGCCGCCCACGACGACCACCCCGCCCACCACTCCCCCGACCACGACCGCGCCGCCGACGACCCCGCCGCCCACGACGACCGAGCCGCCGCCGACCACGGAGCCGCCGACGCCGACGCGGACGTTCAATCCGATCGGCGGGGTGACGGGCGGTCCGGGCGGCACCGGCGGCGGGCAGGACGAGGCGAGCCCGCCCAGCGGATAACGGTGTCGGAGGGGCGCCAGGGGTGCGGGGGCCCAGGGGCTGTTTACAGATACAGCCCGGTGGAGTCCTCGGACCCCTGGAGCCGCTCGGCGGCGACCGCGTGCAGATCGCGCTCGCGCATCAGCACGTACGCGACGCCCCGCACCTCGACCTCGGCCCGGTCCTCCGGGTCGTACAGCACCCGGTCGCCGACCTCCACGGTCCGCACGTTCTGCCCCACCGCCACGACCTCGGCCCACGCCAGCCGCTTCCCGACCGCCGCGGTGGCCGGGATCAGAATGCCGCCGCCGCTGCGCCGCTCGCCCTCACCGGTGTCCTGGCGCACCAGGACCCGGTCGTGCAGCATCCGGATGGGCAGCTTGTCGTGCTGCGCGCTCTTGGCGCTCTTCGAACTCACGCCCACGACGTTACCGGCGGCGCCGCCACACCGAGAGACCGGCCACCGCGGCGACCAGCGCGACGCCCGCGACGGCCACCGGGACGATCCGCTCGGGGCGCGGCGCGCCCTCCTCGTCCACGAAATGCGCCCGCGTACGGCTGACCGCGCGATTGGCCGCCACGTACGCCTGGCCGACCGAGCGGTCCACGGCCGAGGCGACCTTGGCCTTCGTGTCCCCGACGATCGTCGCCGGGTGCACCCGGACCGCGATCTCGTCGAGCGTCGACGCCAGTACCTGCCGCCTGCGGGTGATCTCCGCCTCGATCTGGGCGGCCGTCCTGACTTCCGACCCTTCCGACACCGCGGTTCCTCCATCGCCTGATCCGGTAGCGCGCCTGATTCGGTAGCGTTCGGACAGTCTGTCAGTACGACGCGGCCCGCGCCCCGTCGGCACCCCCGTACGCGTTCCCCGTACCAAGGAGTTTCCCCCATGTCCGAGCGACTGGCCCCGGGCGACACCGCCCCCGACTTCACTCTTCCGGACGCCGACGGAAATCCCGTCTCCCTCGCCGACCACCGCGGCCGCAAGGTCATCGTCTACTTCTACCCCGCGGCTCTTACCCCCGGCTGCACCAAGCAGGCCTGCGACTTCACCGACAATCTCGACGTCCTGGCCGCCGCCGGCTACGACGTCATCGGCGTCTCCCCCGACAAGCCGGAAAAGCTCGCCAAATTCCGCGACAAGGAATCCCTGAAGGTCACCCTGGTGGCCGACCCCGACAAAGCCGTCCTCACCTCCTACGGCGCCTTCGGCGAAAAGAAGCTCTACGGCAAAACCGTCACGGGCGTCATCCGCTCCACGATCATCGTCGACGAATCCGGCAAGGTCGCCCACGCCCTCTACAACGTCAAGGCCACCGGCCACGTCGCCAAACTCCTGAAGGACCTGTCGATCTGACTCCGGGACATCCGGGGCTGCGAACGGCTTACCGCGTGCGGCGGCGGGTCGATACGATGGCGGGGTCGCACGCGGCCGTGTCGTAACTGGCAGCCGAGCTGGGTTTAGGTCCCAGTGGGAGAAATCCCGTGTGGGTTCGAGTCCCACCGGCCGCACGCAGCGAAAGGCCCGCCCCGGGTTCCGGGGCGGGCCTTCCGCGTGTCCGGGGCGTGGCGCTCAGCCGAGGAGGTCGGCCACCTGGGGGGCCAGGGCGCGGAAGGCTTGGCCGCGGTGGCTGATGGCGTTCTTCTCCGACGGGGTCAGCTCGGCGCAGGTGACCGTGTGGCCGTCGGGCTGGAGGATGGGGTCGTAGCCGAAGCCGTTGGTGCCGGTGGGGGTGTGGCGCAGGGTGCCGCGGAGCCGGCCCTCGACGACGCGGGTGGTGCCGTCGGGGAGGGCGAGGGCGGCGGCGCAGGCGAAGTGGGCGGCGCGGTGCGGGTGGTCGATGTCGCCGAGCTGGGCGAGGAGCAGGTCGAGGTTGGCCTTGTCGTCGCCGTGCTTGCCGGCCCAGCGGGCGGAGAAGATGCCGGGGGCGCCGCCGAGGACGTCCACGCAGAGCCCGGAGTCGTCGGCGACGGCGGGCAGTCCGGTGGCGGTCGCCAGTGTCCGTGCCTTGAGGAGCGCGTTCTCGGCGAAGGTGACGCCGGTCTCCTTGACGTCGGGGATCTCGGGGTAGGCGTCGGCGCCGACGAGGTCCACGTCGAGCCCGCTGTCGGCGAGGATGGCGCGCAGTTCGGTGACCTTGTGGGCGTTGCGGGTGGCGAGTACGAGGCGGCTGGTCATGGACCCGATTATCGCGGTCAGCCGTGGGCGCAGGTGACGGTGAGGTGGGAGGCGGCGGTGCCGATGGGGGTGAGGTCGGGGGTGCGGCCGTCGTCGGCGGCGGTGCGGGCGTTGCGGACGGCGGTGTCGAGGTCGTCGACGGCCTTGCTCACCTTGGCGTTGTCGGTGTTGAGGTTCTTGAGGTCGCGCTGGACCTTGTCGAGGGCGGCGCGGGTGTCGTGGCGGCGGTCGGCGTCGGAGACCTGGCCGATGTTGGTGGCGGAATTCTGCAGGTCCTGGACGTCGCCGGCGATGGAGGCGGCGGTCTTGGCGCAGTCCAGGGCGCGGCCGACGTTGTCGCAGGAGACCAGGACGGACGCGGTGAGCAGTAAGGCGCCGGTGCCGACGGTGGCGAGACGACGGTTCATGCGGACCCCTCCCCCTGGCCGCTCCTCCCGGCGGGTGCGGCGCGCGTATCTGTGAACACGCGGCAGCCGCCGGGAGGGTTGCTCCGGGGTTCGGCGCCCCAGGGACAGACCGTCAGAGAGTCGCTTCGAGCGCGGCCCGCTGCGCGGCGGTGAGGTCGGCGCAGCCGGCGACGGCGAGGGCGAGCAGGGCGTCGAGTTCGGCGCGGTCGAAGGGCTGGCCCTCGGCGGTGCCCTGGACCTCGACGAAGCGGCCGTCGCCGGTGCAGACGACGTTCATGTCGGTCTCGGCCTTGACGTCCTCCTCGTAGGCGAGGTCGAGGAGGGGGACGCCGCCGACGATGCCGACGCTGACGGCGGCGACGGTGCCGGTGAGGGGCTGGGCCTTGGCGCGGATGAAGTGGTTGCGCTGCATCCAGTTGACGGCGTCGGCGAGGGCGACGTAGGCGCCGGTGATGGCGGCGGTGCGGGTGCCGCCGTCGGCCTGGAGGACGTCGCAGTCGAGGACGACGGTGTTCTCGCCGAGTGCCTTGTAGTCGATGACGGCGCGCAGCGAGCGGCCGATGAGCCGGGAGATCTCGTGCGTTCTGCCGCCGATCTTGCCGCGGACGGATTCGCGGTCGCCGCGGGTGTTGGTGGCGCGCGGCAGCATGGAGTACTCGGCGGTGACCCAGCCTTCGCCGCTGCCCTTGCGCCAGCGCGGTACGCCCTGGGTGGCGCTTGCGGTGCACAGCACCCGGGTGTCGCCGAAGGAGACGAGGACGGAGCCCTCGGCGTGCTTGCTCCAGGCCCGTTCGATGGTGACGGGGCGGAGTTGTTCAGGGGTGCGGCCGTCGAATCGTGACATGGCGTTGAGCCTATCCGGGTGAGGCCGGGCCCGATGACCGGTGGCAGGGGCGAGGGGGGCGGCGGATCGTTCCGTCGCCCCCCTCGTCCGGCCTCGCTCAGCGGGAAGGAGCTGTCACATCATGTCTTCGATGTCGGCGGCGATCGGGTCGGCGTCGGTGCCGATGACGACCTGGATCGCGGTGCCCATCTTGACGACGCCGTGCGCGCCCGCGGCCTTCAGGGCGGCCTCGTCGACGAGGGCGGGGTTCTTGACCTCGGTACGCAGCCGGGTGATGCAGCCCTCGACCTCTTCGATGTTGTCGAGTCCGCCGAGACCGGCGACGATCTTCTCAGCCTTGCTGGCCATCTCTGTCTCCTGTTTCCCTGACCCACCGTGAGTCCGATATGTCACGGTAACGCACGGTTGGCCCAACTTCACGGGCGGTTGATCCCCGGGTGCACCACCATGGCGCTCAGAAGCGCCCCACCGGACCGGGAGGCCCGGGCCGGGCGCCGCGGGCGCGGCAAGTGGTCTAAACCACTGTACGCGACCGCCCGCCGGCAGCCGTCAGGGAGGACCACCGATGAGTTCGGACACCGCGTCAGCGGCGCCCCGCAGAACGTGGCTGAGCAATCTGTTCCAGGGGCTGCAGAAGATGGGCCGCAGCCTCCAGCTGCCGATCGCGGTGCTGCCCGCGGCCGGCATCCTCAACCGGCTCGGCCAGCCGGACGTCTTCGGCTCCGACGGTCTGGGCTGGGACCGGGTGGCCAAGGTCTTCGTCGGCGCGGGCGGCGCCCTGCTGGACGGCTCGATCGGTCTGCCGCTGCTGTTCTGCGTCGGTGTCGCGATCGGCATGGCCAAGAAGTCCGACGGCTCCACGGCGCTGGCCGCGGTGGCCGGCTTCCTGGTCTACAACGGCGTGCTGCACCAGTTCCCCAAGGACTGCGGCCCCGACACCGTGCTCCAGGCGGGCGCCTGCATCGCCAAGGACGGCACCGCGGTGGCGGCCACGTACCAGAATCCCGGGGTCTTCGGCGGCATCGTGCTCGGCCTGCTGACCGCGTACTTCTGGCAGCGCTTCCACCGCACCAAGCTGGTGGACTGGCTGGGCTTCTTCAACGGCCGCCGTCTTGTGCCGATCATGATGTCCGGTGTCGCGATCGTCTTCGCGGTGCTGTGCGCCTGGGCGTGGCCGCCGATCGGCGACGGCCTGACCAGCTTCTCCAAGAAGCTGGTGGACCTCGGCTCGACGGGCTCGGGCATCTTCGGTGTCGCCAACCGCGCGCTGCTCACCATCGGCCTGCACCAGTTCCTGAACACCTTCGTCTGGTTCCAGTTCGGCGACTTCACCAAGCCGGACGGCACGGTGGTGCACGGCGACATCCCGCGCTTCCTGGCGGGCGACCCGACGGCGGGCCAGTTCCAGACCGGTTTCTTCCCGATCATGATGTTCGCGCTGCCGGCCGCGGCGCTGGCCATCGCGCACACCGCCAAGCCGCACCGCCGCAAGGAGATCAGCGGCATGATGCTCTCGGTCGGCCTGACGTCCTTCGTCACCGGCATCACCGAGCCGATCGAGTACTCCTTCCTGTTCATCGCGCCGCTGCTGTACGCGATCCACGCGGTGCTGACGGGTGTCTCGATGGCGGTGTGCTGGGGGCTCGGCGCCAAGGACGGCTTCAGCTTCTCGGCCGGTCTGATCGACTACTGCCTGAACTGGAACCTGGCCACCAAACCCTGGCTGATCCTGATCGTCGGCGCCTGTTTCGCGGTGGTCTACTACGCGCTCTTCAGATTCGTGATCGTGAAGTTCAACCTCGCGACCCCGGGCCGCGAGCCCGAGGAGATCGAGCAGGAGCTGGAGCAAG
The DNA here is from genome assembly GCF_900112845.1 of Actinacidiphila alni. Classification (GTDB taxonomy): domain Bacteria; phylum Actinomycetota; class Actinomycetes; order Streptomycetales; family Streptomycetaceae; genus Actinacidiphila; species Actinacidiphila alni. The sequence goes on along the minus strand of NZ_FONG01000022.1, from coordinate 66,301 downwards.
GTAACGTCAAGTAACGATTCGGCGTCGTAAAGGCCCCCAAGTCCACGGACTTGGGGGCCTTTGTCGTGTGACTCAGCGCACACGGAATCACGGATTCCTTTACGCGTCCCTCACGTGTTACAACAGGTCTACACCACTGAGTGGTATAGACCACGGCGGCGGGCCGTCCCCCTTCATGCGCCCGCCTCACCAGGAGGAATCTGATGAGTACGGCCACCGCCACGGCGGCTCCCGCGAAGAAGCGGGGCTCCGGCCTGTTCCAGGGCCTGCAGAAGGTCGGGCGCAGCCTTCAGCTGCCCATCGCCGTTCTGCCGGCCGCCGGCATCCTGCTCCGGCTCGGCCAGCCGGACGTCTTCGGCGCCGACGGCCTCAAGTGGGGCAAGGTCGCGACCGTCTTCGCCGAGGCCGGCGGCGCGGTCTTCGACAATCTGCCGCTGCTGTTCTGCATAGGCGTGGCCATCGGCTTCGCCAAGAAGTCCGACGGCTCCACCGCGCTCGCCGCGCTGGTCGGCTTCCTGGTCTACAGCCGGGTGCTGCAGGCCTTCCCGGTCACCGACGCGGTCGTCAACACCACCGCCAACAAGGGCGTGGACGTCGCGGCCACGTACAACAACCCCGGTGTCCTCGGCGGCATCCTGATGGGTCTGCTGGCCGCCGTGCTGTGGCAGAGGTTCCACCGCACCAAGCTGGTCGACTGGCTCGGCTTCTTCAACGGCCGCCGCCTGGTGCCGATCATCATGGCCTTCGTCGGCACCGGCATGGGTGTCTTCTTCGGCCTGGTCTGGAAGCCGATCGGCGAGGGCATCAGCAACTTCGGCGAGTGGATGACCGGCCTCGGCGCGGTCGGCGCGGGCCTGTTCGGTCTGATCAACCGCGGTCTGATCCCGGTCGGCATGCACCAGTTCGTCAACTCCGTCGCCTGGTTCCAGATCGGCGACTACAAGGACGCCTCCGGCACGATCGTGCACGGCGACCTGACCCGGTTCTTCGCCCACGACCCGACCGCGGGCCAGTTCATGGCGGGCTTCTTCCCCATCATGATGTTCGGTCTGCCGGCCGCCGCGCTGGCCATGGCCCACACCGCCCGCCCCGAGCGCCGCAAGGCCGTCATGGGCATGATGCTCTCGCTCGCCCTGACCTCGTTCGTGACCGGTGTCACCGAGCCGATCGAGTTCTCGTTCATGTTCATCGCGCCGCTGCTGTACGCGATCCACGCCGTGCTGACCGCCGCGTCGATGGCCATCACCTGGGCGCTGGGCGTGCACGCGGGCTTCACCTTCTCCGCGGGCTTCATCGACTACGCGCTGAACTGGAACCTGGCCACCAAGCCGTATCTGATCATCCCGATCGGCCTGGTCTTCGGAGCGGTCTACTACGTCGTCTTCCGGTTCGCGATCGTGAAGTTCAACATCATGACGCCGGGCCGCGAGCCCGAGGAAGAGGTCGAGGACATCACCAAGTGACGTCCTCGCGCTGAGACTCCACCGCGCACGACGGCGGGCCCGGAACCGTACACGGTTCCGGGCCCGCCGTGCGTGTGACCGCTACAGCTCCGTGCGCGTACCGGCTACAGCTCGTAGACCGCGCCCGCGGTGGCCAGTTCGACGGGGCCGTCGTAGGCGGTCCTCGCGTCGCGCAGATTGACCGAGGGGTTGGTCCACGGCGGGATGTGGGTGAGCACCAGGCGGCCCGCGCCGGCCCGGGCGGCGACCTCGCCGGCCTCCCGGCCGTTGAGGTGCAGCTCCGGGATGTCCTCCTTGCCGTCGGTGAAGGACGCCTCGCACAGGAAGAGGTCCGCGCCGTCCGCGAGCGTGTCCAGCGCGTCGCAGGGGCCGGTGTCGCCCGAGTACGCCAGGGTGCTGCCCTCGTACTCGACCCGGAAGCCGTACGCCTCGACGGGGTGGCTGACCAGATCGGTGGTGATCGCGAACGGGCCGAGCCGGAAGCCGCCGGGCACCAGGGTGCGGAAGTCGAAGACCTCGCTCATGCACTTCTCGTCCGGCACGTCGCCGTAGGCGATGCTCAGGCGCCGCTCGGTGCCCTCGGGGCCGTAGACCGGGATCGCGGCGGCCGGGCCGCCGTCGTGCCGGTAGTAGCGGGCCACGAAGTACCCGCACATGTCGATGCAGTGGTCGGCGTGCAGATGGCTCAGCAGTACGGCGTCCAGGTCGTACAGGCCGCAGTGACGCTGCAGCTCGCCAAGGGCACCGTTGCCCATGTCGATCAGCAGCCGGAAGCCGTCGGCCTCGACGAGGTAGCTCGAGCAGGCCGATTCCGCGGACGGGAACGACCCCGAGCAGCCGACGACGGTGAGCTTCATTCCGGGAAACACCTCCGTGGGCGCGCCACAGATCACCCCATTCCGGCTGGACTGGGGGGATTGGCGGGAGCGGTCCGCCATGTCTTGAGAGGGTAAGGCGCACGGGTCCCTCACGCGCCTCTCCCGCACCCCGTTGTGGGCGGAATCACCAGTACGGGCGGGGTTCCGGGCCCCGGTAGGGTCGTACGGGACGCGGGTATCGGCCGGGCATTCGAAAGGAGCGGCCGTGAGTACGGGGATGTGGCTGGCGGTGCTGGGCGTGGCCGCGCTCGGTCTGGTCGCGGCGCTGATCGACGGGCGCGCCCGGTCCGGACGGAAGGCACGGAAGCCACGGACGACGGGGCGCCGCGGACCGCGCGGCGGAAAGCGCCCCTGACGTCACGTCCAGGGGCACCGGTGCGTACGGACGAACGGGTGTCAGGCCCAGAGCTGGCCGTGCAGGGCGGCGACGGCCGCCTCGGTGGACTCGGCGGTGTAGATGCCGGTCGACAGGTACTTCCAGCCGCCGTCCGCGACGACGAAGACCACATCGGCGCGCTGCCCGGCCCGGTGCGCCTTGGCGGCGACGCCGAGCGCCGCGTGCAGCGCCGCGCCGGTGGAGACCCCGGCGAAGATGCCCTCCTCGGCGAGGAGTTCACGGGTGCGGCGGACCGCGTCCTCGGAACCGACCGAGAAGCGGGTGGTGAGCACGGTCTCGTCGTACAGCTCGGGCACGAAGCCCTCGTCGAGATTGCGCAGCCCGTAGACGACGTCGTCGTAGCGCGGCTCGGCGGCCACGATCGACACGCCCGGGACCTTCTCGCGCAGGAAGCGGCCGACGCCCATCAGGGTGCCGGTGGTGCCAAGGCCCGCGACGAAGTGCGTGATGGTCGGCAGGTCGGCGAGGATCTCGGGGCCCGTGGTGGCGTAGTGCGCGCCCGGGTTGGCGGTGTTGCCGTACTGGTAGAGCATCACCCAGTCCGGGTGCTCGGCCGACAGCTCCTTGGCGACCCGCACCGCGGTGTTGGAGCCGCCCGCGGCCGGCGATGAGATGATCTGCGCGCCCCACATCGCGAGCAGTTCGCGCCGCTCGGCGGAGGTGTTCTCCGGCATGACGCAGACGATCCGGTAACCCTTGAGCCGGGCGGCCATGGCCAGCGAGATGCCGGTGTTGCCCGAGGTGGGCTCCAGGATGGTGCAGCCCGGGGTGAGCCGGCCGTCCGCCTCGGCCTGCTCGATCATGTGCAGGGCCGGGCGGTCCTTGACCGAACCGGTCGGATTGCGGTCCTCCAGCTTGGCCCAGACGCTCACCTCGTCGGACGGCGACAGGCGCGGCAGGCGGACCAGCGGGGTGTTGCCGACCGCCGCCAGCGGACTGTCGTACCGCATCAGCGGCTGCCCCCGGCCACGGCGGGAAGGATCGTGACGCTGTCGCCGTCGGCGACCTTGGTGGCGATGCCGTCCAGGAAGCGGACGTCCTCGTCGTTGAGGTACACGTTCACGAAGCGGCGCAGCTCGCCGCCGTCCACGACGCGGTCGCGCAGCCCCGCGTGCCGGGTGTCCAGGTCCGCGAACAGCTCGTCCAGGGTGGCGCCCGCGCCCTCGACGGCCTTCTGGCCGTCGGTGTAGGTGCGGAGGATGGTCGGGATGCGGACCTCGATGGCCATGGCTGCGCTCCAGTGATTGCGGGCGTACGACGACAGGGGGTGGTGCTGCGGTGCTGCTGCGGGTGCGGGCGCCGGTGCTCGGGCGCTCACGTGGAGACAACCACGGGGTCATCGTATCGATTCCCCCTTGCGGACCGAGACGGCCGTCCCACGATCCGGGACGTCAGGCGTACGAGGCCACCACCTGTACGGGTTCTTCGGTCACCACGCCGTCCACGATGCGGAACGAGCGGAACTGGAACTCCTCCGCGAGCGACACCAGCACGTAGTGCGCGCCCGGCTCCTGGGCCAGCGAGATGTCGGTACGGGAGGGGTACGCCTCGGTCGCGGTGTGCGAGTGGTAGATCACCACCTGCTCCTCGTCGCGCTCGCGCATCTCCTTGTCGAGCCGGAACTGCTCCATCGAGTCGAACTCGTAGAAGGTGGGCGAACGCGCCGCGTTCAGCATGGGGACGAAGCGCTCCGGCCGGTCGCTGCCCTCGGGGCCCGCGATGACCCCGCACGCCTCGTCGGGGGCGTCCGCCTTCGCGTGCGCCACGATCCGGTCGTACAGGTCCTGGGTGATGGTGAGCATGCGGGAAAAATAACAGGGCGGCCGGGAGCGCAGGCCGCCGCTAGGCGGTGGCGTCCGTCACCGGCAGCGGCCCGGGCTGCCGTGCCTCCGGCGGCAGATGGGCCCGGCGGGCGAAGGCCGCCGGATCGCGCCGCTTGAGCAGCGCGTAGCCGCCGGCCAGCAGCGCCAGCCACAAGGGCACCCCGTACAGCGAGATCCGCGCGTCCGCGTCGGCGCCGATCAGCACCAGCACCAGGGCGAGGAAGGCGAGCGCGAGCGCGCTGGCGACGGCGCCGCCGGGCGCGGTGAACCAGGCAGGGGCGGCCCGCCCGGCGCGGACCGCGGCCCGGTAGCGGATGTGCGAGGCGAGGATCACCGCCCAGGTCCAGACGGCGGCGACGGTGGCGAAGGCGGTGATGTAGGTGAACGCCCCTTCGGGGTCGGCGTAGTTGAGCCAGACGCCGACGCTCATCAGGGCGACGGAGGCGAGGGTGCCGGCCGCCGGGGTGCGGCGGGCGGTGAGCCGGGCGAAGACCCTGGGGCCCTGGCCGTTGACGGCCAGGTCGCGGAGCATCCGGCCGGTGGAGTACATCCCGGAGTTGCAGGACGACAGGGCCGCGGTGAGCACCACGAAGTTGACGATACCGGCGCCGAAGGGGATGCCGATCCGGGCGAAGGCGGCCACGAACGGGCTGACGCCGGGCCGGAATTCGGTCCACGGCACGACGCAGAGGATGACGGCGAGGGCGCCCACGTAGAACAGGCCGATCCGCCACGGCAGGGTGTTGATGGCCTTGGGCAGGGTCTCGCGCGGGTTCTCCGCCTCCCCGGCGGTGACGCCGACGAGTTCGACCGCGAGATACGCGAACATCACGATCTGCAACGTGAGCAGCGTGGAGCCGACGCCCTTGGGGAACACCCCGCCGTCGCGCCACAGATGACCGACCGAGGCGGTGTCGCCGGCCGCCGACACCCCGAGGGTGAGCACGCCGACGCCGATCAGAATCATGCCCGCGATCGCGGTGACCTTGACCATCGACAGCCAGAACTCGACCTCGCCGAAGAGCCGTACGGAGATCAGATTGGCCGCGAAGAGCAGCAGCAGGAAGGCGAGCGCGGCCGTCCACTGCGGGATCCACCGCCACCAGTACGCCACATAGGTGGCGGCGGCGGTGACTTCCGCCATGCCGGTGACCACCCACATCAGCCAGTACGTCCAGCCGGTGACGAACCCCGCGAAGGGGCCGAGGAATTCGCGCGCGTAGTCGGCGAAGGAGCCCGACACCGGGCGGTAGGTGAGGAGTTCGCCGAGCGCCCGCATGATGACGAAGATCGCGACGCCGGCGACGGCGTACATCAGGATCAGGCTCGGGCCCGCCTGGTGGATGGCGCGGCCCGCGCCGAGGAAGAGGCCGGTGCCGATCGCGCCGCCGATGGCGATCATCTGGATCTGCCGGCTGCCCAGGCCCCGCGCGTACCCCTCGTCGGTACCCGCGGAACCGGCAGCACCGGTCGAATCGGCGGCACCGGTCGTACCGGCGGAACCGCCCGTCCTGTCCGCCACGTCACCCATGTCGGATTCGTACCACGCGCGGTACGGAGCCGCCCGCGGGGCGGGTCCGGGCGGCTGACGCGGGGTCAGTACGGCGCCGGAAGGGCCGGGCGGGGTCAGCGGCCGGCGGTGAGCACGTCGAGCAGGGTCTCCTGGAGCAGGCCGAACCACTGGTAGGCGATCATCAGCGGCTTGCGCGGGTCCTCGTCGTCCAGCCGGTCCAGACCGTTGCCCTCCTCCTCGGTGACCTCCAGACGCGAACCGAGCGTCAGCCGGAGGTCGTTGAGGGTGCCGAGCCACTGCCGGGCCTGGTCGCCGGTCAGCTCGATCCGCGGGCCGCCGCCGTCCAGGGTGCGCAGCACGGCGAGCGCGTCCTCGCGCTTGCGGGCCCGCAGGTCGTTCTCGGTGAAGCGGCGGAATTCGGCGGCGTCCGCGTCCTGCTCGTAGGCGCTGGGGAAGAGCCGGGCCAGCGCCGGGTCCTTGGGCGGCTCGGTCGGCCCGTCGGCCAGCAGCGCGGCCAGCGGATCGTCGTCGGCGCCGTCGGGCAGGCTGCCGGGGCCGACCAGTTCCAGCAGTTGCGTGGTGAGGCTGCGCAGGATCGAGATCTCGATGTCGTCCAGCGCGATCGCGGCGCCGCCGCCGCGCACCCGGGTGAAGGCGGCCCAGCGGCCGTGGGAGCCCATCAGTGGTCCTGGGTGAGCGTCGCCCACAGGCCGTAGCCGTGCATGGCCTGGACGTCGCGTTCCATCTCTTCGCGGGTGCCGCTGGAGACCACGGCACGGCCCTTGTAGTGGACGTCTTCCATCAGCTTCTTGGCCTTGCTCTTCGAGTACCCGAAGTAGGTCTGGAAGACGTACGTCACGTAGCTCATGAGATTGACGGGGTCGTTGTGCACGAGAGTCACCCACGGCACGTCCGGCGCGGGAGCCTCGAAGGGCGCTTCGCTGACATCGGGACGTTCGACTTCTGCTGGCGCGACACTCACAGGTTCCATGCTGCCGCGCCTGCGGTGCCTCGCACAAATGGGCGTGCGTGCGGCGGCCCGGGCGGGCCCGGAACACCCCGTCGGTGTGGGGCGCGGCACACTCGCGCCGAGAAATCGTCAATCTGACGAGTATTGGGGGTAGCATCCTCGCCATGAGCACAGCAGACCTGGGACTGCCGGTGGACGTGCCGTCCACCGCCCTGTTCACCGACCGCTACGAGCTGACGATGCTGCGGGCCGCCCTGCGCAGCGGCGCCGCCGAGCGCCGCTCGGTCTTCGAGGCGTTCACCCGCAGGCTGCCCGAGGGCCGCCGCTACGGGGTGGTCGCCGGCACCGGCCGGGTCCTCGACGCGGTGGCGAACTTCCGCTTCGACGCGCCCGTGCTGGAATTCCTCGAACGCGAGGACGTGGTGGACGCCGCCACCCTCGACTGGCTGGCGGACTACCGCTTCACCGGCGACATCTGGGGCTACCCCGAGGGCGAGGTGTACTTCCCCGGCTCGCCGATCCTGCGGGTCGAGGGCAGCTTCGCCGAGGCGGTGCTGCTGGAGACGGTGATCCTGTCGATCCTCAACCACGACTCGGCGATCGCGGCGGCGGCCTCCCGGATGGCGGTGGCGGCCGGCGGCCGGCCGCTGATGGAGATGGGCGCCCGCCGCACCCACGAGCTGGCCGCGGTGGCCGCCTCGCGGGCCGCGTACGTCGGCGGCTTCCGCTCCTCCTCCAACCTCGCCGCCGGTTTCCGCTACGGCATCCCGACGATCGGTACCAGCGCGCACGCCTTCACGCTGCTGCACGACACCGAGCGGGACGCGTTCACCGCGCAGGTGGACGCGCTCGGCCGCGGCACCACCCTGCTGGTGGACACCTACGACCTGACCGCCGCCGTACGCACCGCCGTGGAGATCGCCGGGCCCGAGCTGGGCGCGGTACGGATCGACTCCGGCGACCTGCTGCTGCTCGCGCACCGGGTGCGGCAGCAGCTGGACGACCTCGGGGCGAAGGACACGAAGATCGTGGTGACCTCCGACCTGGACGAGTACGCGATCGCGTCGCTGGCCGCCGCGCCCGTGGACTCCTACGGGGTCGGCACCTCGCTGGTCACCGGCAGCGGTCACCCGACGTGCTCCATGGTCTACAAGCTGGTCGCCCGCGCGACCTCCGATGACCGGGACGCGCCGCTGCTGCCCGTCGCCAAGAAGTCGATGGGCGGCAAGACCAGTGTCGGCGGGCGCAAGTGGGCGGCCCGCCGGCTCGACGAGGACGGCGTCGCCGCCGCCGAGGTCGTCGGTACCGGCCCGGTGCCGGCCGACCTCGCCGACCACCAGCTCCTGGTCCCCCTCGTCCGGCACGGCGAGGTCATCGGCCGCGAGCCCCTGGAGGCGGCCCGCAGCCGCCACATCGCCGCCCGCGCGGGGCTCCCGCTGTCCGCCACCCAGCTCTCCCGGGGCGAGCCCGTGCTCGCCACGGAAACGGCCTGAGTCACTGCGCGAGCGGGCCGCAGGGCCCTACGCTCAGGGCTTGACTTGGCGGGGCCGCCGCGCGACCCGCGGCCCCGCCCCGACATCCGCCCGAAAGGCACAAGGGAAATGCACCGCGCATTGATCGTCGTCGACGTGCAGAACGACTTCTGCGAGGGCGGCAGCCTCGCGGTGACCGGAGGGGCCGACGTGGCCGCCGCGATCACGGATCTGATCGGGGAGTCGGCGGGGAACTACCGGCACGTGGTGGCGACCCGGGACCACCACATCGACCCGGGCACGCACTTCTCGGACCGCCCGGACTTCGTGACGTCGTGGCCGGTGCACTGCGTGGCGGGCACCGAGGGCGCCGGGTTCCACCCGAATTTCGCGCCCGCGATCGCCTCGGGCGCCGTGGACGCGGTGTTCGACAAGGGCGCGTACGCGGCGGCGTACAGCGGCTTCGAGGGCCTGGACGAGAACGGCGCGACGCTCACCGGCTGGCTGCGCGAGCGCCAGGTGACGGAGGTCGACGTGGTGGGCATCGCCACCGACCACTGTGTGCGGGCGACGGCGCTGGACGCCGTACGGGACGGCTTCACCACCCGGGTGCTGCTGACGCTGACGGCGGGCGTGGCGCCCGCGACCACCGACCGGGCGCTGGTGGAGCTGCGCGAGGCGGGCGTGGAGCTGTCCGGCAAGCCCGTGGTGACCGGCTGAGGACATGCCCGTCACGGCCGGCCGGGACAAGCCCGTCGCAACCGGCTAGGACCGGTCCTGGCGGACCGTGCGGTTCAGCGTCGAGATCGGGTGCCACAGCTCCGCGCTGTCGTACTCGCGCCAGACCAGGCCGTCCGGATGGTGCAGTACGGCGGTGACCTCGTCGGGCGTGGGCGGCTCCGCGTTGCCGGTCAGCCGCGCGCCGCGGAAGCCGAGGTTGCTGAGCCGGGTGAGGGCGCGCTGCCGGTTCAGGGCGTGCACCACGACCCGGACCGTGCGGTCGGGGCAGCCCGGATGGGGCAGCCCGAGCGCCACGACGACCGAGCCGCCCGGAAGCTTGGTGAAGCCACCGACCGCCATGGTCACATCATCAGCGGTTCGGCCGCCGCCCACCAGGGGGCGACGGCCGAACGCGGGATGAATCCCGATGAAACACCAGGTCACACGGGGTGCGACCGGTTTCGGGCAATCTCCGTGGCCAAAATGATCACGGGGTGGTGATCACCAGAGCTTGGCCGGGCCGACCGCGACGGTCATGGTGCTGCCGTCCAGCGCCTCGCTCAGGATCGTGATCCGGGTGTTGGTGTCCGGCACCTTCACGCTGCCGGTCGGGTTGGCCGCGTCCCAGTACGAGCCGTAGTGGTCGTCGAAGACCGGCGTGCCGAGCTTGGCCTTGACCTTGGTGGCGACACCGTTGTTATGCAGCGTGAAGCCGTCGGTCGGCCACCAGCTGAACGGCGAGTCGTACGCCTGGATGCGGTTGCGCAGCAGGCTGCCGTCGGACCACTTCTCGGCCTTGGCGTGGGCGTCGATCGGCAGGATCTGGCCCGAGCCGGGGTGGATGCCCACGTTGTTGTCGGGCTGCGAGGTGTCCCACAGCCAGATCAGCAGGCCGTTCTGGTACGGGTAGTGCTCGACCCAGTCGGGCCGGCTGCTGGTCCAGCCGAAGTTGTACGGGCCGGTCTTGAGCGTCTTGTCGTACGAGACGTACTGCCGGTTCTCCGCGATGTAGTACTGCGGGTAGTCCTTGGTGAAGGACGCCCCGATCCGGGAGAAGCCCTTGGCGGTCCAGCCGTTGTCGTCGGTCTCGGCGCCGTCGGTGAGCACGGCCGAGCCGTCCGCGGTGACGGTGATCGCGTCGGCCGCGAAGCCCTGCTGGGCCACACCGCCGTCGGTCAGGTACCGGAAGCGCAGCTGGATCTGCTTGCCCGCGTACGCGTCCAGCGGGAAGGACAGGTCCTCGTACGCGCCGCTGGTGCCGGTCAGCGCGGGGGCGTCGCCGCCGTCGCGCGGGATCGACTTGCCGTTGGCGGTGCCGTCCAGCGCGGTCCAGCTGGCGCCGTTGTCGGCGGACACCTCGGTGTAGAGGTAGTCGTAGCCCTCCTCGATGTCCCACCAGCCCTTGAGGGACAGGGACGCCGAGGTCTTGCCGGTCAGGTCGACCGAGCGGGTCAGGGTGTTGGACAGGTTGTCGCCCATGCCGCTCCACCACTGCTTGTCGCCCTCGGCGGGCGTGGTGATGGTGGTGGTGACCGCCTTGTCGGGCAGCGTGACGACGAGCGCCTGCTTGTCCTTGGTGTTGTACTCGGCGACGCCCAGCTTGGTCGTCGAGCGCTTGGCGGCCTTGGCGGTGCCGTAGTTGAGCCAGCCGAGCTGCAGCTTGTCCCAGGCGCTCATGTCGTCGGGGAGGTCGCCGATCGCGTCCTTGCCGGTGCCCATCCAGGAACCGGACGACATCAGCGACCAGAAGGCGACGTTGGACTCGCCGACGTACGTGGTGTCGTACTCGTCGGGCAGGCCGAGGTCGTGGCCGTACTCGTGCGCGAAGACGCCGAGGCCGCCGTTCTCCGGCTGGAGGGTGTAGTCGCCGACCCAGATGCCGGTGTCACCGATCTGCGTGCCGCCGGCCTTGTTGTCGGCCGGGCCGGTCTTGCCCGCGTCGGTGCCGTAGGCGTACCAGCGGTGCGCCCACAGGGCGTCCTCGGCCTGGGCGCCGCCGCCCGCGGACTCGTCCTCGCCCGCGTGCACGATCTGGAAGTGGTCGATGTAACCGTCGGGCTCGTTGAAGTTGCCGTCGCCGTCGTAGTCGTAGCGGTCCCACTGGTCGTACTGGGACAGGTCGGCCTTGATCTGCGCGTCGGTACGGCCCTGGGCCTTCTGATCGGCGACGTACGCGGTGGTGGCGTCGCGGATCAGGTCCCAGGCGCTGGAGCAGGTGGAGGCACCGCAGTAGTTGGAGCCGTAACGGGCCTCGTTCCAGGGCACCTTGACCCAGGCGGAGACCTCGCCGTCGACCGAGTAGCGGCCCGAGGACTGCTTCTCGTAGTACTTCGCCAGCGACTCCTTGCCGGCGTCGTGCGAGAAGTACAGGTCCTTGAAGTGTGCCTGGTTGTAATCGGCCTGCCAGGCGGTGCTGTTGTCGTTCTTGCGGTCCGGAGCGGCGATCGTGTTGTGCGCCGGGCCCGGGTCGCCGCCGTACTTGGTGACCGGGGGCTGCGGGCCGTCGGGGCCGTCCGGGTCGTAGGTGGTGGTGTTGTCCACCTGGTCGCCGAACTCGGCGAGGATGGTGAAGATCTTGTCGGTCTTCTCCCGGCCCAGTTCGACGTACTTGCTCTTCTTGCCCTTGCCGTGGCCGAGTTGGACGACCTTGGAGCCGCCGCGCTGCTGCACGGTCGCGTCGCCCGAGACGACCTGCTGGAGCGCGGCCGAGCGCTCCGCGGTCTGCTGCTCGGTGAACGGGCCCGGCAGGTCGTGCGCCTGGTTGTCCGCCGGGTCGTGGCTGACGGCCGGCGCGGGATGCGCACTGTCGGCCGGCGCCGCATGTGCCGCGGTTGCGGTGACCGCGGGCACCCCCAGCACGGCTATCGCCAGGGCCAGGGCGGCGGGTTGGGTGATCCTCCGCTGCGTTTTCAAGATTCTTGACCTCCCCTTGGGAAAGGCCATTGCATCGGAGTGACGGGAGAAAAAACAGATCTTGACTTGAGCATGGCACGCCAGTACGTTTACCGGTTTCCCGGTACCGCTCAGCGGACTCACAGCGTTGCCCCAACCCCGCCCGGCTGTCCGCTGGTTGAGATGCCTGACACGCTTGCGACCCCGTGCGCCCCCTCGTGCACCGCACCGTGGGTTAGGTCACGCTTACCCCATGTACGGTCAGGGCATGCCGAAGCGTAGAGCCAGCCCGCTACCGAGGACGGATCCCCCAATGCCACGTCCTACGACCGCGCAACTCGCCTACGGTTCGCTGACCGTCGTCCTGTCCACCTTCGCGATGCTCCTGCTGTCGGACGCACGCTCCGGCACGGGCGTCGCGGTCTGCTGCGCGGCGGGACTGATCCTGGGCCTGCTCGTCGCGGTGACCGTCACCCTGCCCGCCGTCGCCCGGGTCAAGTCCGCCCAGGCGTCCGACCGTTCCCCTGCCCCGGCCCCCGTTCCCGAACACCTCGCCCCCCGGCCGGCCGCACGGCGTCCGCTGCCGCGGGCGGCGGGCGGACGCGGTGTCCGCGAGGCCAGGGAAGCGACGCTGCGCCGCTGAGAAGGCGGTGTCACACGGCGTCGCACAACGCCAGCACCTGCACCTGCACCTGCACCTGCACCACACGGCGTCAGACGGCGGCCACGACCACGGTCTTGGCCGCCTTGTCGTGCAGGCACTGCCGGTACGGCCTGTCCCACAGGCACCACAGCGAATTCAGCAGCCAGAACAGCGGGCCGACCAGGACCACACCGAAGGCGCCGGGCAGCGCGTAGACCGCGGCCCGTGTCCAGCCGTCGCCGCCGGGGACCTCGCCGTCCACCAGCCGGGCCGCGCGGATCTTCAGCATCCTCTTGCCGAGCGTCTGGCCGCGGGCGGCCGTCATGAAGCCCTCGTAGAGGAAGTAGACGACGAAGGTGACCACCGTCGCCACGGCCTGCTTGCCGCCGCCGGCGTCCGTGGGACTCGACAGGTCGTCGCCGTACACCACGACGCTCACCAGCACATCGATCACGATCAGCACGACGGTGTCGACCAGGCGGGCGAGGAAACGCTGGTTGAGGGTCGCGAGCGGCGCCATCCCGGACGGCTGGTCTGTACTCATGACCATGAGTCAATCAGCCATCCGGGTGGCGGTACAGGGCGGGTGCGCGGCCCTTTCGGAGCGTCGGGCGACCGGTCGGACGGCCGGTCAGGTGGTCGAGACCACCACGGTCTTGGCGGCCTTGTCCTGGAGGCCCTGCCGGTACGGCTTGTCGAAGAGCACCGTGATGCCGAGGATCACGAACCAGATGCAGCTGCAGCAGAAGGCGGGCAGCCACAGCACGAGGGCGCGCAGGGCGGCGGCCGAGGAGCCGGGCGCGCTGCCGTTGTCGAGCATCGCGGTACGGATCTTCATCAGCTTCTTGCCGACGGTCTGGCCGCTGTTCTGCGTCATGAACCACTCGTAGAGGAAGCCGATGACCGCGAAGAAGGCGCCGCCGAGCGCCGACTTGCCGCTGCTGAAGTTGTCGGTGCCGCCGGACGCCCAGTCCAGCAGGCCGGCCGGGATGAGCACGATGATCACATCGATGATCCGGGCGAGGACGCGCTTGCCGCTGTCGGCCAGCGGCGGCATCCCGGCCAGCGGGTCCCGCGGGGGCTCCCCGTACGGATTCCCGGGCCCGCCGGGACCGTTGTCGTACGGTCCGCCGGGACCGCCCTGGCCGCCGCCGTAGGGATTGCCCGGACCGCCCTGGCCGGACTGCCCGCCGCCGTAGGGATTGTCGGCGTACGGATCGTTGCCGTACGGGCCGCTCGGCGGCGGGGCGCCGTACGGGCCGCCGCCCTGGTCGCCGGGCGGCTTGGCGTAGGGGTCCTCGGGGGAACCGGGCGCTGGCTGATCGGTACTCATACGGCGAGTCAAACCCGGACGGTGACGGCCCGCCTGTTGCGCGCTCCGTTCGGAGTACCCGGGAGTACGGCGTCAGTCGCCCGCGACGAACGTACCGGCCGCCTTGTCGTGCCAGCACTGCCGCCAGGGGCGGTCGAACAGGCACCAGGCCAGACCCACCGCGCCGACCACCAGCGCGTCCAGCACCGTGTGGGTCAGCCAGCGGCGCAGGCTCGCGCCGAAGCCGGGCGGCAGCTGCGCCTCGACGTCCAGCACCCGCAGCCCCACCAGCTTCTTGCCGAGCGTGCGCCCCCACTTCGCGGTCGGCAGCACTTCGAGCAGCAGGCCGGCGAGCACCGCGACCAGCAGCACAGCGCCGATCTCCACGCCGGTCGTGCCGTCGATCAGCCAGACCTTGACGGTCTCGCCGGTCTGCTCGGCGTCGTCGACCTTGTCCTGGATGTGCTGGTACGCGGCCGTGCCCAGCGGTACGGCCGCGGCGGCGGTCACCGCGCAGAACAGCGCCGTGTCCAGCACGCGGGCGGCGAACCGCCGTACCAGCGCGGCCGGCCGGTCCTGCCGGGTGATCGTGCTCAGGAAGGGGTCGCCGACCGGCGGCCGCCACGGCGCCGGGCTCTCCTGCCGCTCCTCCTCCGACTGCCGGGCCAGATGGTGCACCTGCTGCGCCCAAGGCGCGGCCGGCGCCTGCGGCTGAGGCTGGGGCCGCGCTTGGGGCTGCGGCTGCGGCTGGGCCGGTACGGAGGGCGCGGCAGCCTGTTGCTGGGCGGGTGCCGCCGTGCCCCAGGAGATCCGCTGCGGTTCCGACGCGGCCGGCTGCCCGGCCGCCCGGGGCCACACCGGCGACGGCCCGGGAGCGGGCTCGGGAGCGGGAGCGGCGGGCGGCGGTACGGGCGTGGGAGCGGGTGCGGACGGCGGCGGCGCCACCGCGGCGGCCGTCCCCGTACCGAAGTCCGCGAGCGGCGCGCCCGGGTCCTCGTCCAGATACATCACCCCGGACTCGTCGGCCGAGCGGCCCGCCGGAACAGAAGGAGCGGAGGGTGCGGCCGGAGCGGACGGTACGGACGGCGATGGCGGTGCGGACGGCGTGGACGGTACGGCCGGCCCGGCCGGTGTCCCGCCGTCCGCCGGCGCGGGCCTGCTCGTCCCCGGCACCCAGGCGGAGCCGTTCCAGTAGCGGATGTAGTTCGGGACCGAGGGGTCGGGGTAGTAGCCCGGCACCGGCGACGCGGAGGAAGAACCGGAGGAGCCGGCGGCGGGTGCGCTCATGGTCCGTGAATTCCGTATCTGCTCGGTCTGGTGGGGGTTTGTGACGTCCAGATGTACCAGACGCGCGGGCCCGGCGTGACCGCTGTCGCGGGCCGCGGGCCGCACCGGAGGGCGTACTTGTCTTTACCCGCACGCGCCCCCTCGTGCCCGTGCTTCAGGAATTTTGAACCTAATCCCGCGAACCCGCGTAATGGTTGGGGTGGTACGCGCTCTCTCCTGGTGCGGGCCCCGCGCAGCACCCGCTGCGCGTCCCCCGTGTCACCGCGAAACCCGTGGTGAACACGGACAAAGGGGCTGCCGCGCCGAGGAAAGGATGTCGAGTCGATGCACACCGTGGTGGAACGCGAACTGGAAATGCAGCTGGTGCTGTCGCCGGAGCGGAGCATCCCCGTACCCGCGAGGCTGGCCTATCGCACGGATGATCCCTTTGCCGTGCACATCACTTTCCACGTGGGTTCCGACGCGCCCGTGAACTGGACGTTCGCGCGCGAGCTGATCGTCGAGGGCGTCTTCCGGCCGTGCGGGCACGGTGACGTACGGATCTGGCCGACCAAGGTCAACGGCCGCAGTGTGATCTGCATGGCGCTCAGTTCGCCCGACGGCAACGCGCTGCTGGAGGCGCCGTCGTCGCCGGTGGCGTCCTGGCTGGAGCGGACGCTGCGGGTGGTGGCCCCCGGCACCGAGCACGAACAGCTCGGCATGGACGACGGGCTGAGCCGGCTGCTCGCCCCGACCACCGGGGACGACCTGTGGCTGAGCGACCCCTGGTCGGGGAAGGACGAGACGCCGGACGCGGGCGCGTGAGGGCCCGCCTCCGGCGCGGGATCCGGTTAACCGGCCGTCGCGGCGGCCGCGGGAATCAGAACAGCTTGCCCGGATTCAGCAGTCCGAGCGGATCGAAGACGGCCTTCACCCCGCGCTGCAACTCCACCCCGGTGGGTCCCAGTTCGCGGGCCAGCCAGTCCTTCTTGAGCAGGCCGACGCCGTGCTCGCCGGTGATGGTGCCGCCGAGCGCGAGGCCGAGCGCCATGATCTCGTCGAAGGACTCGCGGGCCCGCCGGGACTCGTCGGGGTCGTGCGCGTCGAAGCAGACCACGGGGTGGGTGTTGCCGTCGCCCGCGTGCGCGCACACCCCGATCGTCAGGTCGAACCGGTCCGCGATCTTGGCGACGCCGTCGAGCATCTCGCCGAGTTTGCCGCGCGGTACGCACACGTCGTCGATCATCGTGGCGCTGGTCAGTGTCTCCAGCGCGGTCAGCGACAGCCGGCGGGCCTGGAGCAGCAGCTCCGACTCGGCGGCGTCCTCGGCGGGGACCACGTCGGTGGCGCCCGCGGCCGTGCACAGCGCGCCGACCGCGGCGAGGTCGGCGGCCGGGTCCGCGGTGTCGAAGGCCGCCAGCAGCATCGCCTCGGTGGTCTCGGGCAGGCCCATCTTCGCCATCGCGTTGACCGCGCGGATCGTCGTGCCGTCCATCAGCTCCAGCAGCGACGGCACATGGCCGCTCTCCATGATCGCGCAGACCGCGTCGCCGGCCGCGGCGGCGGACGGGAATTCCGCGACCATCGCGAGCTGCGGCGCCGGCGCGGGCTTCAGCGCGAGGACCGCCTTGACGACGACGCCGAGGGTGCCCTCGGAGCCCACGAACAGGCGGGTGAGGTCGTAGCCCGCGACGCCCTTGGCGGTGCGCCGCCCGGTGCTCAGCAGCCGTCCGTCGGCCAGCACCACCTCCAGGCCGAGCACGTACTCGGCCGTCACCCCGTACTTCACGCAGCACAGGCCGCCCGCGCCCGTACCGATGTTGCCGCCGATCGTGCACTGCTCCCAGCTCGACGGGTCCGGCGGGTACGCCAGGCCGTGCTCGGCGACCGCGCGTGACAGCACCGCGTTGATCACGCCGGGCTCCACGACCGCGATGCGGTCGACCGGGTCGATCTCCAGGATCCGGTCCATCTTCACCAGCGACAGCACGATGCAGTTCTCACTGGCGTTGGCCCCGCCCGAAAGACCCGTACGTGCCCCTTGCGGCACGACCGGCACCTTCAGCGCTGTCGCGACCCGCATGACGTGCTGGACGTCCTCCCGACAGGTCGCCAGCACCACCGCCGCCGGCGCCCCCGCCTCCGAGAAGCTGGCCATGTCATGGGAGTACGCCGCCATGACGTCCGGGTCCGTCAGCACGGCCCCTTCCGGCAGGCCGCCGCGCAGTGCGGTGATCAGTTCGTCATGCATGTGATCAGCCTCGCAGCTCGGCCGCCCCTTGCGGAAGGGGCTACCTGTTCAGGGGCGCGGGGAACCGTCCCCCGCGCCCCTGACCCGGGCTAGAGGTTGCCGCGGCGTTCCTGCTCGCGCTCGATCGCCTCGAAGAGCGCCTTGAAGTTGCCCTTGCCGAAGCCCATCGAGCCGTGGCGCTCGATCATCTCGAAGAAGACGGTCGGCCGGTCCTGGACCGGCTTGGTGAAGATCTGCAGGAGGTAGCCGTCCTCGTCGCGGTCGACCAGGAGCTTGAGTTCGCGCAGGGTGTCGACGGGGACGCGGGTCTCCCCCGCCCACTCGCCGAGCGTGTCGTAGTACGAGTCGGGGGTGTCGAGGAATTCGACGCCGGCGGCGCGCATCGCGCGCACGGAGGCGACGATGTCGTTGGTGGCCAGCGCGATGTGCTGGACCCCGGGCCCCCCGTAGAACTCCAGGTACTCGTCGATCTGCGACTTCTTCTTCGCCACGGCCGGCTCGTTGAGCGGGAATTTGACCTTGAGGGTGCCGTCGGCGACGACCTTGGACATCAGGGCGGAGTATTCGGTGGCGATGTCGTCGCCGACGAATTCCTTCATGTTGGTGAAGCCCATGACGTTGTTGTAGAACGCCACCCACTCGTTCATCTTCCCGAGTTCGACGTTGCCGACGCAGTGGTCGATCGCCTGGAAGAAGCGGGCCGCCGGCGGCTCGACGATCGGCTCGGTGGCCACGTAGCCCGGCAGGTAGGGGCCGTCGTAGCCGCTGCGGTCGACCAGGGTGTGCCGGGTCTGCCCGTAGGTGGCGATCGCGGCGAGCACGACCGTGCCGTGCTCGTCCTTCAGCTCGTACGGCTCGGTGAGGCCGGTGGCGCCGTGCGCGACGGCGTACTCGTACGCGGCGCGCGCGTCCGGCACCTCGATGGCGAGGTCGACGACGCCGTCACCATGTTCGGCGACGTGCTCGGCGAGGAAGCGGCCGTGGTCGGTGGCGGGCTTGATGACGGAGGTGAGGACGAAGCGCGCGCCGCCCGACTCCAGGACGTACGAGGCGGTCTCGCGGCTGCCGTTCTCGGGGCCCGCGTAGGCGACGCGGCGCATGCCGAAGGCGGTGGAGTAGTAGTGCGCGGCCTGCTTCGCGTTGCCCACGGCGAAGACGACGGCGTCCATGCCCTTTACCGGGAAAGCATCCTTGGTCTCAGTCATGGCAAAAGCGTCCCGCCGCTCGTCAGGGTGCGCAATAGTTCCCGATTTCAGTGGACAGCCTGTACAGCGGGAGCGACGATCGACGGGTCAATCTGTGCAGCATGACCATGGGAGGCGGTGGGGCATGGGGATCGACGCGCTGGACGGGCGGCTGATCACGCTGCTGGACCGGGAGCCGCGGATCGGCGTCCTGGAGGCGTCGCGGCGGCTGGGGGTGGCGCGCGGCACGGTGCAGGCGCGGCTCGACCGGCTGAGGGCCAATGGGGTGATCCGCGGCTTCGGCCCGCAGGTGGATCCCGCGGCCCTCGGCTATCCGGTCACGGCGTTCGCGACGCTGGAGATCAAGCAGGGCCAAGGCGCCGACGTACGGGCGCATTTGACGACCGTGCCGGAGGTGCTGGAACTGCACACCACGACTGGTCAGGGCGACATGCTCTGCCGGCTGGTCGCGCGTTCCAACGCCGATCTCCAGCGGGTGATCGACCGGGTTGTCGGCTTTGATGGGATTGTCCGGGCCGCCACGGCGATCGTCATGGAGAACCCGGTCCCGCTGCGGATCATCCCGCTGGTGGAGCAGGCGGCACGCGACACATAGACCCGTAGACCCGTAGACCCGTAGAGAGGTGAGCCGGCGGTGAGTTTCTGGCAGTACCTCTCCAACCGGCACCAGCAGCTGCTCACCGACGCCTTCCAGCACGCCAGCGCCGTCTTCCAGTGCATGGTGCTGGCCACGGTGATCGGGGTGCTGATCGGTGTCCTCACCTACCGCAGCGACTGGGCGGGCAATCTCGCGGTCACCTCGACCGCGACCATCCTCACCATCCCGTCGCTGGCCCTGATCGGTCTGCTGATCCCGGTCCTGGGCCTGGGCGTGCCGCCGACGGTGACGGCGCTGACCCTGTACGGGCTGCTGCCGATCGTCCGCAACGCGATCGTCGGGCTGCGCGGGGTGGACCCGGCGCTGGTCGACGCGGCCAAGGGCATCGGCATGTCGCGGGCGGCCCGGCTGCTGCGGGTGGAACTGCCGCTGGCCTGGCCGCCGATCCTGACCGGTATCCGGGTCGCGACCCAGATGCTGATGGGCATCGCGGCGGTCGCCGCGTACGCCTCGGGCCCCGGGCTCGGCAATGAGATCTTCCGCGGCATCGCGTCGCTGGGCAGCGCCAACGCGCTCAACGAGGTGCTCTCCGGCACGCTCGGCATCATCGTGCTCGCCCTGCTCTTCGACGCCGTGTACGTGGGCATCGGCCGTCTGACCATCCCGAGGGGGATCCGTGCCTGAAGACCAGCCGGCGCAGCAGCCGGTGCAGCAGTCGGCGGAGCACAGCTCGGTGGCCGGTGCCACCATCGAGCTGGAGAGCCTGACCAAGCGCTATCCGGGCACCCCGGAACCCGCGGTGGACAGCGTCAGCATGGAGATCAAGGCCGGCGAGACGGTGATCTTCGTGGGGCCCTCGGGCTGCGGCAAGTCCACCACGCTGAAGATGATCAACCGGCTGATCGAGCCGTCGTCCGGGCGGATCAGGATCAACGACGAGGACGTCACCGCGATCGACCCGGTGAAGCTGCGCCGCAAGGTCGGCTACGCGATCCAGTCGTCCGGCCTCTTCCCGCACATGACGGTCGCGGAGAACATCGCGCTGGTGCCGAAGATGGTCGGCTGGAGCAAGTCCCGGGTCAAGGACCGGGTCGAGGAGATGCTCGACCTGGTGGGCCTGGACCCGCGCGAATTCCACGGCCGCTACCCGCGCCAGCTCTCCGGCGGGCAGCAGCAACGCGTCGGCGTGGCACGGGCGTTGGCGGCCGACCCGCCGGTGCTGCTGATGGACGAGCCGTTCGGCGCGGTCGACCCGATCACCCGCGACCACCTCCAGGACGAACTGATCCGGCTCCAGCACGAGTTGCACAAGACGATCGTCTTCGTCACGCACGACTTCGACGAGGCGATCAAGCTCGGTGACCGGATCGCGGTGCTGCGCGAGCACTCGCACATCGCGCAGTTCGACACCCCGGAGGCCATCCTCACCAATCCCGCCGACGAGTTCGTGTCCGGTTTCGTCGGCGCGGGCGCGGCGCTCAAGCGGCTCAATCTCACCCGGGTGCGCGATGTCGGCATCGCCGAATTCCCGGCGGTGGGCGTGGACGAGCCGTTGCAGTCGATCTTCGACCGGCTGCGCACCAGCCAGCACAACGAACTGCTGCTGCTGGACCGGCGGCAGCGCCCGTACAAATGGCTGCGGCGCGGTGATCTGATGCGCGCCAAGGGGTCGTTGGCGCGGGCGGGCACGATCGTGCACGACACGGTGACCCGGGACGCGACGCTGCGGGACGCGCTGGAGGCGGTGCTGACCGACAGCGGCGGGCGGGTCGCGGTGACCGGGCGGCGCGGCGAGTTCGTGGGCGTGGTCGACATGGAGACGCTGATGAATTCGGTGCAGGAGATGCTGGAGGCCGACCGGCTGACCGCGATGGAGCACCAGCACGAACTGGCCGAGCAGCAGGCCGGGCAGGACCAGGAGCACACCCGCGCCGAGCAGGAGGGCGCGACCCGGGCGGAGCCCCGCTCATGAGCCCGGACAGGCCGGGGCGGAGCACCCGCCCGGACGGCGAGCACGATGTGCGCGGGCTCGCCTTCCGCGACGACGGCGACGGCGAGCGCGACGAGCCCGCGTACGAGCCGGTGGTCTCCCCCGCCCGGCCGAAGCGCAAGGTCACCTGGCAGAAGCTGGTGTTCACGCCCGTGGTGCTGGCGGCGGTGCTGCTGGCCACCTACTTGTGGATCACCAACATCCATCTGGACTCCATCGAGCACAATTCGCTCGACAACGGCAATGTCCAACTGCGGCTGTGGCAGCACGTCAAGCTGACCGCGATCTCCACCTTCTGGGTGCTGGTGATCGCCATTCCGGTCGGTATCGCGCTGACCCGGCGGCGGCTGCGCAAGGTCGCTCCCGTGGTCACCGCGCTCGCCAACATCGGCCAGGCCACCCCGGCGATCGGCCTGCTGGCGCTGCTGGTGATCTGGCTGGGCATCGGCGCCCGCACCGCGATCATCGGCATCGTGGCGTACGCGGTGCTGCCGGTGCTGTCCAACACCGTCGCGGGGCTCAAGGCGATCGACCCGACGCTGGTGGAGGCCGCGCGCGGGATCGGCATGTCGGCGCCCGGCGTGCTCGCCAAGATCGAACTGCCGCTGGCCGTACCGCTGATCCTGGCCGGCGTACGGACCGCGCTGGTGCTCAACGTCGGCACCGCGACGCTCGCCACCTTCGGCGGTGGCGGCGGCCTCGGCGACCTGATCACCTCCGGCATCGTCAACCAGCGGATGCCCGTACTGATCCTCGGCTCGGTCCTGACGGTGGTGCTGGCGCTGCTGGTGGACTGGCTGGCCTCGATCGCCGAGCAGTTGATGCGGCCGCGCGGTCTGGAAGTGTCGGCGTGAGGCGGCGCGGACTGCGTACGGGGCTGGCGGCGCTGACGGGCGCGGCGCTGCTGGCGTCCTGCGGGCTGACCAGCGGCAGCCCGCTGGTGGACAACGTGAAGCCGGGCTCGATCGGGCGGGGCGAACCCCTCAAGGGCGCCCATCTGGTGATCACGTCCAAGAACTTCAGCGAGAACATCATCCTGGGCGAGATGATCGGCCTGGCCTTCAAGGCGGCGGGCGCGAGCGTGCTGGACCGCACCAACATCACCGGTTCCATCGGCGCCCGCGAAGCGGTCAAGTCCGGCCAGGCGGACGCGATGTACGAGTACACCGGCACCGCGTGGATCACGTACCTCGGGCACACCGAGCCGATCAAGGACCCGCAGGAGCAGTGGCAGGCGGTCCACGACGAGGACCTCAAGCACGGCCTGACCTGGCTGCCACCGTCCACGCTCGACAACACGTACTCGCTGGCGATCAGCCAACGGAACAACGCGAAATACCACTTGAAGACGCTCTCGGACGTGGCGGCGCTGGCGAAGAAGGACCCCAAGGCCGTGACGCTGTGCGTGGAGAACGAGTTCGCCTCGCGGCAGGACGGGCTGCCCGGCATGACCAAGGCGTACGGCATGGACATCCCCAGCTCGCGGATCCAGAAGATGGACGCCGGGATCGTCTACACCCAGGTGAACAAGAGCGGTTCGTGCCTGCTGGGCGAGGTGTACACGACCGACGGCCGGATCAAGTCGATGAATCTGACCGTGATGGAGGACGACAAGGGGTTCTTCCCCAACTACAACGCGGCGCCGTCGGTCTACTCCAAGGCGATCAAGAAGTACCCGGCCATCGCGGGCCTGCTGAACCCGATCAGCGCCAAGCTGACGACGGCGGTCGCCCAGGAGCTGAACGCCAAGGTGGACGTGGACGGCCAGGACCCGCACGACGTGGCGAAGGACTGGCTGATCAAGGAGGGGTTCATCAAGGAGGGGTGAGCCGGGGGCCCACTGGGTGCAAAGCTTCTTTGCAAAAGAGCATTGCAAAGAAGCTTTGCACGCCCTTATGGTGGTGCCCATGACGGAGAAGCCCAAGACGCCGACGAAGGACGCCGTACCCATCGGCCCCCTCGCGGAGCAGGATCTGGTCAGGCTGGACGCCCGCTCGCTGCGCGGCCTCGCGCACCCGCTGCGGATCCGGCTGCTGACCGCGCTGCGCGACCACGGCCCCGCCACGGCCTCCCACCTGGCCGCCCGGCTCGGCGAGTCCAGCGGCGCCACCAGCTACCACCTGCGGCAGCTCGCCTCCTTCGGCCTGGTCGAGGACGACCCGGGCCGCGGCACCGCCCGCGAGCGGTGGTGGAAGGCCGCGCACCGCGGCCAGACCTTCGACAGCGTCGAGGAGTTCGTCCGGCACCCCGATCCCGAGGTGCGCGAGGCGATGAGTACCTTCCTCGTCGAGCACGCGGCCAGCAGCGCCGAACAGTTGGCCACCTGGATGGGCACGATGCACCAGTGGCCGCAGGAGTGGCAGGGTGCCTGGGACTCCAGCCGCTTCACGCTCCGCCTGACGCCCGAGGACGCGCGCGAGCTGAGCACCCAGGTGCACGCGCTCGTCGAGTCCTTCCGCACCCGCGAGACCGCCGGCCCCGAGGGCGAGCGGGTCCGCGTGCAGTTCCACGAATTCCCGATCGCCGCCGACTGATCGACTGATCGCGGCAGTACCGCGAGTTCCGCGAAGCCCGCGCGTCCCGCGAATCCCGCGAATCCCGCGGGGACGCCACCACCCAACCGTTCACCACCGGGGGAAACGCCATGTCAGCACGTACCGCGATACCGCACGCCCAAAAACAGGCCGACGCCGCCGGAACGGCGGGGCCGCCGCCGCGCGACCGCCGCCCGCTGGGCGTCCTGCTGGCCGCCAACGTCGTCTCGATCACCGGCAACATGCTCACCGTCGTCGCCGTCCCCTGGTTCGTCCTGGAGACCACCGGCAGCGCCGCGCGGGCCGGACTCGTCGCCTTCGCCGCGACCGTCCCCGTCGTCATCGCCGCGATCCTCGGCGGCCCGCTGATCGACCGGCTCGGCTACACCGTCACCGGCGTCGTCTCCGACGTCGTCTGCGGGCTCGCCATGGCCGCCGTGCCTCTGCTGCACCTGACCGTGGGCCTGCGCTACTGGGAACTGCTCGTACTCGTCGGCGTCAGCGGTCTGTTCCACGCGCCCGGCGAGACCGCCCGCGAAGTCCTCATGCCCCGGCTCGCGGAACGGGCCGGCACCACGATCGCGCGGGCCTCCAGCGCGTACGAGAGCGCCTCGCGCGGCGCCCGTATGCTCGGCGCTCCCCTGGCGGGCGTCCTGATCTCCGTCATGGGCGCCACGAACGCGCTGCTGATCGACGCGGTGACCTTCGCGGTGTCCGCCGTCCTGGTCGGCGCGGGCGTACGGGACCGGGCGCCCGGCGAGCCCGCGCCCGCGTCCTCGGAGAAGTCCGGCAGCTACCGGGCCGAACTGCGCGAGGGCTTCGCCTATCTGGTCGCGGCCAGGCTGCTGTTCGCGATCGTGGCCATGGTGATGGTGACCAACGCGCTCGACCAGGCGTGGTCGGCCGTCCTGCTGCCGGTGGACGCCCGCGAGCACCTCGGCGGCTCGGTGAGCATCGGCCTGGTCGCCGGGACCTTCGGCGGCGGCGCGCTGATCGGCTCCCTGCTGTACGGCGTCGTCGGCCACCGGCTGCCGCAGCGCGGCCTGTTCATCGGGGCCTTCCTGCTCTGCGGCTTCCCGCGCACCGCCGTGGCCGCCTTCGTACCCGGTCTGACCCCGCTGATCGTCACCTGCGCGGTGTGCGGCCTGGCCGCCGGCGTCCTCAACCCGATGATCGGCACCGAAATGGTCCGGCTCGTCCCGGAGCGGCTGCGCAGCCGGGTCTTCGGCGCCGTCACCTCCGGCGTCCTGGTCGCCGTCCCGCTGGGCGGCCTCCTCGGCGGCTACCTCGTCCAGTACGGCGGCCTGCGCGTCGCGATGGCGACGGTCAGCGCGGTCTATCTGGTCACCACGCTGAGCCCGCTGGTGCTGCCCGCCTTCCGGCAGTGGGGCGACGCGCCCTCCCGGGCCTCTTAACAGGACCTCTTAACAGGCCGGGAGCCTGCCGCCCGACCGGAGGGCGTCCAGCGCGTCCAGCGCGCCGTCGAGCGTGTCGACCGGGATCAGCCGCAGCCCGGACGGCAGCTCGGCCTTGGCGTCCGAGCACTCGCCGCGCGGCACCAGGAAGACGGTGGCGCCGTCCCGCCGCGCCGCCTGCTCCTTCAGCGGTACGCCGCCGACCGCGCCGACCTTGCCCGAGCCGTCGATGGTGCCGGTGCCCGCGATGGTCCGGCCGCCGGTGAGGTCGCCGCCGCGGCCGTCGCCGTCGATCTTGTCGATGATGCCGAGGGTGAACAGCAGGCCGGCGCTCGGGCCGCCGACGTCCTCCAGGTGCAGGTCGACCGTCACCTTCGCGGGCGACAGGCCCAGGTGCTTGAGCGCGGCCGTCGTCGCCGCGTCCTGCGAGTCGGTCATCTCCTTCTGGTTGGCCTTCTCGATGTCCTTGACCGAGCCGCCGCTGGGGTAGACCGAGTCCCGGGGCATCACCGCCTGGTCCTTCTTGAACCACGCCTTCCACACGTCCGTGAAGTGCACCGACGCGTCCGGTGCCGTCGCCTGGATCGTCACCATCCGCAGCTGGCCGCTGGTCTTCCTGACCTGCGTACCGCTCACCGTGATGATCTGCGTGCCCTGGTCCGCGCCCAGGACGTCCGCCGTCAGTCCCGGCTCCACGATCGACACCGGGAGCGGGGCGAACACCGCCACCGCCAGCAGCGCGGCGACCACCGCCGCGCACACGGCCAGGATCCGGGTCCGCCGGGAAACATTAGGCATGCGGCGAACCTTATTTCACCCGTCGCCCCGGGTGCGCCCGAGCCCCCATGCCTGGGGGCAAGCGAGGTCTCCTGCGGAGTGCGGTTCGTTAGGGGCGCGGGGACGCGGCGCTGCGCCGGCGGAAGTGGGATGCCCCGTTAGGGGCGCGGGGAACTGCGCGCTCAGCCGCAGCGCGCCTTCAGGCAGAAAACCGCCCCCAGCGGGGCAGACGCTGCTTGTTCTGCGACCACCGGCCCGGTGGGGGCGGGCCGCGCAGTTCCCCGCGCCCCTGATGGTTACCGCCCTCCGCAGGAGAGACCTCGGGCACCCCGACTACGTGTCGAACCCGCGCGTCAGCGCAAGGCGTCGGCGACCTCCGTGGCCGCCTCCACGACACGGACCCCGACCCGCTCGGGAACGGAATCCGCGAGCATGACGACCCCGACGCTGCCCTCGATGCCGGGCACTCCGAGGAGGGGAGCGGCGGCGCCGCTGGCGCCGGCCTCCAGCTCCCCGTGCGTCAGCACGTAGCGAACCGGCTCCGTGGCCGTAGCGGTGGCGGCAGGCGCCTCGGAGGCGGCCCCGGGATCCCCCGGGTCGCCCGGGCCGGGCGACGGCGAGAGCGAACCCCCGACCGCTTCCTCGCCGTCGGCGAACCGCTCCCAGCGCGACCCGTCAGGAGTCGGCTGCATGCCGCGCCCGGCGAGGATCGCGCGCCCGGCGGCCCCCCGGTCCAGCGGATGCCGGAATCCGGTGCGGTAGGCCACGTGATAATCGGTCCAGGTCGGCTCGACGACGGCGACGGCGAGCGCCTCGCTGCCGTCGACGAGGGTCAGATGGGCCGTCGCCCCGATCTCCTCGGCGAGCGAACGCAGCGCAGGCAGTGCGGCCTCGCGCAGCAGCGGGTGCACCTGGTGGGCCAGGCCGAGCACGCCGAGGCCCACACGGGCCCGTCCCCCGAGGTCCCGGCGGACCAGCGAGTGCTGTTCCAGGGTGGCCAGCAGGCGGTACACCACCGTGCGGTTCACCCCGAGTTTGGCGGCCAGCTCGGTCACGGTCAGCCCGTGGTCGGTGTCGGCGAGCAGCTTGAGAACCCGCAGGCCCCGGTCAAGCGTCTGAGACGTCTCCGCGGTCACGACGCCCCCTCCTCGTAGGCGGCGGCGCATCTCCACGGCGGTTACGCACTGCCGGTCCCGCGGCAGTGCGCGGAGAGGCCGCCGGTTGTCGTCATACCGGCTGCGCTCCGCGGCTGCACTGCCACGGCGCGTGCGTGACCGGCACCGTAGCGAGCGAGTACCGCTCAGCGGAAGGGGTCGTCCACAATCCGGGCGTCGCTTTGACCCGAGCTTGGGGTTCCGCTGCCCGCGATACGACTACAATACGGCCGACATCATCGCATTCGGGTCGCCCACTCGCGGACCTTCTTGATCCGCTCGGTGAGCTGTCCCGCGGTCGCCTCGGCGCTCGGCGGCCCGCCGCACACCCGGCGCAATTCGGTGTGAATCACGCCGTGCGGCTTGCCGCTCTGGTGGTTGTAGGCGGCCACCAAGGTGTTGAGTTCCTTGCGCAGTTCGAGGAGCTGGCGGTGCGTCACGATGGGCCGCCGTTCGGCGGGCAGCTCGATCAGATCGGCTTCCTCGTCCGGCTTCTTGCGGCTGTGGGCGATCTGCCGGGCCTGCCGCTTCTGCAGCAGTATCTGCACCTGGTCCGGTTCGAGGAGGCCGGGGATGCCGAGGTAGTCCTGCTCCTCCTCGCTGCCCGGGTGCGCCTGCATGCCGAATTCGGCGCCGTCGTAGAGGACCCGGTCGAAGACGGCGTCGGACTCCAGCGCCTCGAAGGGCAGCATGTCCTCCTCGCCGGCCTCGTCCTCGGTCTTCTCGGCCTCCGCGAGGAGCTTGTCCTCCTCCGCGAAGGGGTCCTCCTCGCCCTGTTTCTTGGGCTTGTCGAGCACGTGGTCGCGCTCGACCTCCATCTCGTTGGCGAATTCCAGCAGCATCGGGATGGTCGGCACGAACACGGACGCGGTCTCGCCGCGCCGCCTGGACCGTACGAAACGGCCGACCGCCTGCGCGAAGAACAGCGGGGTCGAGATCGTCGTCGCGTACACCCCGACCGCGAGGCGGGGGACGTCCACGCCCTCGGAGACCATCCGGACCGCGACCATCCAGCGCTCCTCGGACGCGCTGAACTTCTCGATCCGCTTGGACGAGCCGGGGTCGTCGGACAGGACGACGGTCGGCTTCTCGCCGGAGATCTCCTTGAGGATCTTGGCGTAGGCGCGGGCCGACTCCTGGTCGGTGGCGATGACGAGGCCGCCGGCGTCCGGGATGCCCTTGCGGACCTCGGTGAGCCGCTGGTCGGCGGCCTTGAGGACGTTGGGGATCCACTCGCCGGTCGGCGAGAGCGCGGTCCGCCACGCCTGCCCGATCGCGTCCTTGGTCATCGGCTCGCCGAGCCGCGCGGCGATCTCGTCGCCTGCCTTGGTGCGCCAGCGCATGTTGCCGCTGTAGCTGAGGAAGATCACCGGGCGGACGACGCCGTCGGCGAGCGCGTTGCCGTACCCGTACGTGTAGTCGGCGGCGCTGCGGCGGATGCCGTCGTTGCCCTCCTCGTACACCACGAACGGGATCGGGTTGGTGTCCGACCTGAACGGCGTACCGGTCAGCGCCAGACGGCGGGTGGCCGGGTCGAACGCCTCCAGGCACGCCTCGCCCCACGACTTGCTGTCGCCCGCGTGGTGGATCTCGTCCAGGATCACCAGGGTCTTGCGCTGCTCGCAGCGGTTGCGGTGCAGCATCGGCCGCACGCCCACACCCGCGTACGTCACCGCGACGCCGTGGAATTCCTTCCCGACCGGGCCCGCGCTGTAGTCCGGATCCAGCTTGATCCCTATCCGCGCCGCCGCGTCCGCCCACTGCGTCTTGAGGTGCTCGGTGGGCGCCACCACGGTGATCTGCTGCACGAGGTGGTTGTGCAGCAGGTACGAGGCGAGCGTCAGCGCGAACGTCGTCTTCCCGGCGCCGGGTGTCGCCACCGCGAGGAAGTCCCGCGGCTGCTTGGCGACGTACGCGTCGATGGCCCCCTGCTGCCAGGCCCGTAGCGCGTTCGCCGTCCCCCAGGGCGCGCGCCCGGGGAACGCGGGAGACAGGTGGTGCGGGTGCGATGAGGCGGTGGTAGTCACGGTCTCCGTCGGGGGTCGGCAGCACGTACGGTCCCGCCGGCCGCCCACATCCTCCGACGGCCGTCGGTACGAAAACCGCCTCAGCCTACCGGCCGCACCCCACCACACCCGGCGTGACGCCCCCGCGTCGCCCGTCTGCGACCCACCTCACAGCGCGGCGCCGCGTGCACGCTACGGGCCCTTCGGGAGGTCACGCTTCGCCGAAGGCCCGCAGGGCCTCAGCCGTCTTCGGCACGTCCAGCAACCCCTGGCAGACGGCCAGGACGAAGGCCTCGGCCTCATCCACGTCGAAGTCCGCACGCAACCGGTGGCCGTTGATCTGGAGGAAGACCCAGGTCGCGTACCAGGCGATGCGCTTGTTGCCGTCCACGAGCGCGTGATTGCGCGCCAGGGACTCCATCAGCGCCGCTGCCTTCTGCCAGACGTCGGGATAGGCGTCCTGCCCGAAGACGCTGGCCTTCGGGCGGGCGAGGGCCGACTCAAGCAGGCCGTAGTCGCGCACCTCGTCGGCGCCGAGGCGGCGGGCCAGTTCCAGCAGTTCCGGGAGCGTGAGGAAGTGCGTCACGCCAGGCGCCGGTTCAGCTCACCGCTGACTCCGAGTACGTGGGCCGCCGCGTCCTCGAAGAGGCGAGAGCGCTCGCTGATCGCCCGCACCACGGCGTCGTGGGCGAGGGACTGCATGCTGGTGCCCTCGGAGTCGGCGCGCTCGCGCAGGGCTTCCAGTTCTTCCTCGGTGAATCGCACGTTCAGTCCAGGCATGACCCCATGGTACCAAGTGGTACCACTTAGCATGCGGCCTTTTTCGGGCGCAGGCGGGCGGCGATCACCGCGCCCGCGACGGCGAGGGCGGCGGCGGGGAGGAAGACGGCGGCGAAGGCGGCGGGGTGGGCCGTGGTGGTGGCGTGGTCGGTGACGCCGTGGGTGACGTCGGTCGTCGCGGAGACGGTGCCGCCGCCCAGGGCGGCGAAGACGGTGCCGGCGGCGGCGATCAGGAGGACGTTGGACAGGGCGTCGGAGACCTGGAGGGCGGCGGAGTTGGCGCCCGCCTCCTCGGGGGCGGACTGCTCCAGCATCAGCACGCTGAGGGTGGAGATGACCAGGCCCATGCCGAGGCCGCCCGCGCACCAGGCGACGGCCACGACCCACACCGGTACGGACTGCACCAGCGCGAGGGAGGCGCCGCCGATCGCGGCGGCGGACAGCACCATGCCGGCCTGGGCGAGGCGTTCGCGGACCGGCGCGAGCCGCGGGCGGGCCTGGACGTACGAGCCGAGCGCCCATGTCAGGCCGGCGCCGGCCAGCGACAGGCCCGCCATGGTCGCGGACAGGCCGCGCTGGGTGACCAGCATCAGCGGGATGAAGCTCTCGGCGGCGATGAAGGTGCCCGCCGCGATGCCGCGCATCAGCACCACCGTGGGCAGGCCGCGTACCGCCCGGAAGGTGCCGGGCGGCAGCAGCCGCAGGGCCGACGGTACGAGCAGGGCCAGGCCCGCGGCGGCCGGGACCGCGGAGAGCAGGTCGAGGTCCTGGCCCGCGTACTGGAGGAGGGCCGCGCCGGTCGCGAGGGCGACGGCGTACCAGATGCGGCGGCCGTCGATCCGGGGCCGCGCCGTCTCCTCCTCCCGGCCGGGCTCTGGCGCCTGCGCGGTGCGCCGCAGCGCGGGCAGCATCACGGCCAGCGGCAGCGCCACGAGCACCGGGATGGCCAGGAACACCCAGCGCCAGCCGAGCTGTTCGGTGACCGTGCCCGACACCAGCGGCCCGACGATCGACGGCACGACCCACGACGCGGCGAAGGCGGCCATCACCGACGGCCGCAGCCGTTCCGGATACGCCCGGCCCACCACGACGTACAGCGCCACGATCACCAGCCCGCCGCCGAGCCCCTGCACGGCCCGCCCCAGGACGAACGGCCACATCGACCCGGCCGTCCCGCTGATCACCAGCCCCGCCGCGAACCCCCCGATCCCCGCCGCGAGCGGCGGCAGCGGCCCGGACCGGTCGCACCACTGCCCGCTGACCACCATCGCCAGCAGCGACGTCGTGAAGTACCCGGAGAAGGCGAACGCGTACAGCCCGAGCCCGTCCAGTTCCCGCGCGGCGATCGGCATCGCCGTGCCCACGGCGGTCGCCTCGAACGCGATCATCAGCACCACTGACACGATGCCGAGCGTCAGCGCCCGGTACGTCCGCCCGAGCACTCCCTCGAATGCCGCTCCTTCGGCGACAACGTCGGCGGATATCCGCTGGTCACGGCGAGTCTCGGAGGCAGTCACCCGCCCAGGGTAAGGGGCACGGCCCCCTTTCACCCCTGCCCTGCGCCCCGCTCTTCCTCATCCTTTCGCCCTACGCCCCCACCCCCGCTCCTCCCGTTTCATGAACCCCCGTGAACACCGCATGGCAGTCCCACCTTTCCTCTTGACCCCACTCCCCAGCCCCGGCGACGCTCATACAGCACCCCCGCACACGGCCGTGTGCCCGAGTGGTTGAGGGACTCGCCTGCAAAGCGAGTTACGCCGGTTCGATTCCGGTCACGGCCTCCATTGCCTGCGCCAGGCAGACGACGAATGGGGCGGCACCCGCATCCGGGTGCCGCCCCATTCGTCGTCCGACCCGTTTTGCCGTTACGTTGTGGTCCGCCTGTTCCCGGCATGCGAAACGAGGAGAGTTGGGCGACAGCGACCGTTCGATCCGCCAGCTCAAGGGCTGGACGAGGGAGCGCCTCGAGAAGCTTGCGGCCGCCAGGAAGTGGCATGAACTCGAGCGAATAAGGACCGTTGCCCAATTCCATACTTACGGCCATGGCTCCGAGTCCGGTGCGGATGAGCCGCATGGCCTGCGGCTGCGCTGGGCCGAGGTGTCCTTGACCGCCAACGACCTGCTCCCCAGCGGGACCCCGTGGGACGACGCGCGGAAGCGGGGCCAGAATTTCGCCCTGCGCACCTGGATCATCACTCATCTCGGCCCCGGCACCGACCCGGCCTGGAATCCCGAAGCGCTCGCCGCCGACACACTGGCGGCGCTCTCGCTCATGCCCGCGCTCACACCCGACCGGGCCGGGGCGCTCGCGGCGAATTGGCGTCTTCTGCCCGCCGAACAGATCGGCGCGCTTCGGCGGTGCAAGAACCTGACGGCCCACGTGGATCGGCTGATCCCTCTCCTCCCGCCCGGTCCCGCGAAGGACCGGCTCACCTCATGGTCCGAAGTGCGCAAGCGCCTACCGTGAGCCCCGCCCCGCGGACGGGGTGAGACTTCTGCGAGCCGGTTCCGCCGGACCGGCTATCGGCAGGAGCCGCACGGATTGCCCAGAAGGGAGTGGGCCGCTGCGGCTTCGGCGGTGGCGAAGGCCAGGAGTGGGTGGGTGGTGTAGTCGTTGGTGATCGCCGCGCTGCGGCCGGCCCGGATGCCGGGGCAGAACGCGTCGGTGTGCCAGCAGTCGCCCATGGCGCTGGCGTAGAAGTCGCCGGGTTCGATTCCGGCCGCCCGCGCACGGGCTTGTGCGACCTTGCCCGGGTGCTCGTCCAGGAAGCGCCGGCAGACGGCCGCGTAGCGGACGCGGGTGCCGCTGCTCGGCCTGCGGAGGCGGACCGTGGCCACCATCTCACCGGACTCGCAGGTGCTCCCGTGCGCCGAGCACGGCAGCCGGTTGCGTTCGGTCGCGGACTGCGTCCAGTCCTCGACGCTCTCGATGTCGCTTTCCATGTCGTCCACACGGCGCTTGCCCATGGCCCAACGGTGGCATGCGCCCAACCGCCAGTCCACGGTGAGGTGTTGGTCCGCCCCGGGGCTCCGGTCATTGATGAGACGGCACGTCCGCCCACACGAGTTTTCCGATGCCGTCGCGGGGGCCGACGCCCCACTGACCCTGCGTGAGGGCGTCCACCAGGACGAGGCCCCGGCCGTGCTCGTCCAGGGGGTCGGCCGCCGCCAGTACGGGGACGCGGTCGGACGCGTCGTGCACCTCGATGCGGAGACCGTTCTCCTGCCGGACCAGCCGGGTGCCGATCTCGCTGCCGACGACACCGTCGTCCGTGGGCCGGGCGTACCGCAGTGCGTTGGTCAGCAGCTCCGACAGGACGAGGGTCGCCGCGTCGGCGAGGTCGCCGTCCAGGCCCCACTCGTCGGCCGTGCGGGTCAGCCAGTCGCGGGCCTGCCCGATGGACCGCTCGGCAGCGGGCCAGAGTCGCAATGCGGGGGCTGGTGAGGTGCGTTGGAGGACAGGCGGTAAGGCTGTGTGGTGCATGTCGCTCTGGCCCTTCTGTGACGTTCCGCAACCGGACAGCCACAGAGTGACTTACAGTCGAAATCCCTTCAACTAGTCAGAAACGAAGGAAAGGTTCGGGCCGAGCCGTGGCCAACATCAAGGAATTGCAGCCCGACAGCAGTCCACAGGCCGCATTCGGCGCACGGGTGCGCAGGCTGCGGGAAGCGCGCAGCTGGAACCAGGAGGATCTGGCCGCCGCCCTGGACTATTCCAGCCAGCACGTATCGGCCGTCGAAACTGGTCGGAAACCGCCGACTCGTCGCCTCTCGCGCCAGCTTGACGTCGCGTTCGACCTGACGGACACCGCTGATTCGTTCGAGCGCGAATGGACGGAACTACGTCGCGGTTCGTTGCTGGAGGGGTTCCCCGAATACATGGAGCACGAGGGCCGGGCCGTCGAGATCCGGTTGTTCGAGATCGGCATCGTCCCCGGCCTGCTCCAGACACCCGAATATGCATGGGTGTTGGCGAACAGCGCGGTCAAACGAGGCGCCATCACAGAGGCGCAGGCCGAGGAACGAGTGACGACCCTCGCGGAGCGGCAGGCGGCTCTGGTCCGGGATCGGCCGCCCATGCTGTTCGTGATCATGGACGAGAGTTGTCTCCGCCGCCCGATCGGTGGCCACGCTGTGATGGACCGGCAGTTGACCCGGCTGATCGAGTTTGCCGCGTCGCCCACGACGCTGATACAGGTAGCGCCGTACAGCATTGGCGAGCGTCGGACGTTCGACCTGCCCGTGAATCTGCTGACCATGTCGGACCGGTCGGTGATCAGCTACGCCGAGTCCCAAGCGCAAGGGCACTTGGACCGCGAAAGCTCTTCGGTGCTGACGATGTTGACGGCATACCATCAGTTGCAGGCCGAAGTGCTGTCTCAGGCGGACTCCGTGGCCATGATTGAGCACATCCGAAAGGGCACCCCGTGACGACCGAACCCCGTTGGTACAAGTCCAGCTACAGCAACAACGGCGGCAACTGCGTCGAGGTCGCCGCCAACCTGGCCACCACGCGTGGTGTGGTCCCGGTGCGCGACTCCAAGGACCCCGAGGGCCCGTCGCTGACGTTCCAGGCCGACGCCTGGTCCGCGTTCGTCGCCGAGGTCAAGGCGGGGGCCTTCCTGGCCTGACCGGTCGCCGGCCCGGGCGATTCCCGGTCCGGGCCCATGCCCCGGACAGGGCGGTTCCCGTTCGGCCCAGTGCGGGGAACAGACCGGGTGGGGGCGTCGTTGGCGGGCGTATGACGACTTTGGGACTGATCGGCAGCGGGAACATCGGCGGCACCCTGGCCAGGCTGGCCGTGGACGCCGGGATCGACGTGGTGCTCAGCAACTCCAGGGGGCCGGAGACGCTGGCGGACCTCGTCGCGGAACTCGGGCCGCGGGCGCGGGCCGCGACGCCGGCGGAGGCGGCGGAAGCCGGGGACTGGGTGGTGGTGACGGTCCCGGTCAAGGCGTATCCGCTGATCCCGCGCGAGCCGCTGGCCGGGAAGGTCGTGCTCGACAGCGGCAACTACTACCCGCAGCGCGACGGTGACATCCCCGAGCTGGCCGCCAAGGAGACCACGGACAGCGGGCTGCTCCAGGCGCACCTTGAGGGTGCCCGGGTGGTGAAGGTCTTCAACAACATCTTCTTCAAGCACCTGGCCGTCCTGCCGCGCCCGGCGGGCGCCGCGGACCGCAGCGCCCTGGCCATCGCGGGCGACGACGCCGACGCGAAGGCCAGCGCCACGCACCTCCTGGACCTGCTCGGCTTCGACGCCGTCGACGCGGGACCCCTCTCCGAGGGCTGGCGCTACCAGCCCGGCACCCCGGCGTACGGCCTCCCCTACGCGGACAAGTCCGTCGCCGACTTCATGTCCGTGCCCCCGTCCCCGGCCTCCGCCGCCGACATCGAGGCGGCCCTGGCAGCGGCCGAACTCTGACGTACGGCACCGCCCGCCGATGGGCGGCGCCGTACGTCAGGCGCGGTCGTGCAGCGTGACGTGGTAGCCGTCGGGGTCGGCGAAGGTGAACGTACGGCCGAAGGGGCCGTCGATCGGCGCGGAGACGATGGTGTGGCCGTCGGCGGCCAGCGCGTCGTGGATCGCCTGGACATCGGTGGCGTGCAGCCAGATCGCGGCGCCGATGCCGGGCCGGTCCGCGGACGCGAGATCCGTGCCGGGAACGACGTCCCGGAGCGCGAACGCGATCGGCTTGGTGTCGAAGACGACGGCGTGCGGCGGTCCGGCCGGTGAGCGGACGAGGCCGAGGTACCGCTCGTAGAACGCCTGCGAGGCGGCGAGGTCGCGCGCCTGGAGGGAGATGAAGTCGGGGCCGGTGGCGGGCATGGTGGTGCTCCTTCCATCTGTGTCAGATTCCTGACACGACCCACCGTATGTCAGAATACTGACATGAGTCAAAAGGACGCGGGCGTCGACCTCGACAAATCCCTGGGCTACCTGCTGAAGGAGGCGTCGAGCGCCCTGCGCGCCGCCATGGAGGAGGTGCTGCGGCCCCTCGGGATGACCGTGACGCACTACTCCTGCCTCGAACTCCTCGCCCAACGCCCGGGCCTGTCCAACTCCGAGCTGGCGCGCGGCGCCTTCGTGACCCGCCAGTCCATGAACGTGCTGCTCCAGACCCTGGAACGGGACGGCTACGTCACCCGCCCCGCCGCACCCCCCGTCGGCAAGGCCCTCCCCGCCCGCCTCACCCCCAGCGGCCGGCGAAGCCTGGAAAAGGCGTCCGCGGCGGTCCGTTCCGTCGAGCTCAGAATGCTGTCCGGCCTGACGGAACCCGAGCAGACGGCCGCGTTCGGCATCCTGGGGTCCATGATCCACTCCCTGCGGGACGGCGGCGACGCCGCTGGGTGACCGTGCGCCCGCAGCGAGGGACGGCAGTCCGGTCAAGGATCTACGCGGTTTCCCGTTGTGGAAACCCGAATCCCTTGTGCCGGGTGACGCCACTGGCGAGCATCGAACGTAACGCTGTCTCGGGGTGGAGGAAGCAGTGGAACTGACACGGCTTGTCGGATCGTGCGACGACGGCGATTGCCCGACCCTGTACGTCACCGACAGGGGCACCCTCGCGGTGCAGGGGACGCGACTCACCGAACACGGCCTGAGCATTCCCGCTCACGAGACCATGGTCGAGATTCCTGTGGACCTGATCCGAAAGGCCATCCGTGACGGACTCCTCTAGAACACTCGGCGAGATGTTCTCGTGCTTCGAGCGGGAAGCGTTCCGGCTGGAGACGCTGGACGACTACAGCAAGTCCGGTGGCGTGGCCGCGTATCGGGCCTTCCTCGCCGGAGAGGAACAGCCGGCGGATTACCGGAACGCCGGCTGGGTCACGACGGTCCGCGACATCGCGCGGGCGGGGAAACGCATCTACCGCGTGCACATTCTGTCCCGCCCGCTCACGCCGTACCTGCGGTTCGAACTGGGCTGGGGCTACCGCAGGAACGCGGCGGCCGGTGAGGAATTCTTCATCCTCGACACCACCGAGAAGCCCAACCCGCTGCCGGACGCACCGGACTTCTGGCTGTTCGACGGCGCGACGGTGGCGGCCATGGCGTATGACGGCGCGGGCAAGTACCTCGGCGCGGACGTCCGGGAGGACGCCGGGGAATTCAGGGCGTACCGCGACGTCGCGCTCGCGCACGCCGTGCCCTTCACCGAGTGGTGGGCCGAGTTCGGCGCGTGAACAGATCAGAACTGGGCGCTGCACTGCGGGCGCTGCGACAGGCTTCAGGGCAGGAAGCGAAAGCCGTGGCCCGCGGTGCCGTCATGTCCACCAGCAAGCTGAGCAAGATCGAGAACGGCCGCACGGCCCCGGGCGTCGTGGACGTGGAGCGCATCCTGACGGCGCTGGGAGTGTCCGAGGAGGTCACGGCCGAATATCTGGCCGCCGCCAGGGCCGAGGCCACGGAGGCCGTCGCTTGGCGGCTCTACCGTCGCCTCGGGTATCACCGCAAGCAGCAGCAGATCAAAGCGCTGGACCACTCGATGACGCTGCTGCGTCTGTTCCAACCCTCTCTGATTCCCGGGTTGTTGCAGACGCCCGAGTACGTGCGGGCGGTTCTCTCCCGCAAGGAGTTGAGCGACGACTAATTGGTACGAACCGTGGCCGCGCGGCTCGACCGGCAGAGCGTGCTGTACGACCCGGCGAAGACCTTGCGATTCATCGTCACCGAGCCTGTGCTGCGCTGGCTGCTGGTGCCACCGCCGGTGATGGCGGGACAGCTGGACCGGTTGATTTCGTTGTCCAGGCTTCCGAACGTGGACATCCGCGTCGTCACGCTCACCGCTCCGCAGGACGACGTGCCAGGACATTCATTCGTCATTCGCGACGACCGCATGGTCACCGTCGAAACGCTGCACGCCGAATTGTCCGTGACCGATCCACGTGACGTCGCTTTGTACGTGGGGAA
This sequence comes from Actinacidiphila alni, assembly GCF_900112845.1. Lineage (GTDB taxonomy): Bacteria > Actinomycetota > Actinomycetes > Streptomycetales > Streptomycetaceae > Actinacidiphila > Actinacidiphila alni. The sequence goes on along the minus strand of NZ_FONG01000022.1, from coordinate 28,327 downwards.
GTTCGAACGCTTCGCCTCGGCCGCTCTTGCCGCCGACGCCATGCGCGACTTCCTCTCGGCCCTCCGCGACGAGTTCTTGCGCGAACAGGAAACAGACTTGCCTGCGCACACCCCTCCCGAATCCTGGACACGACAGCGAATAGCACTGTATCCGGACGAACTGGAGAAGCTGCCATGGAGATGAAACAGCGGGGAATTCGCGTCGGCGGAGAAGGAGACGGGCACCCGGGTACACCGTGGACGCCGCCGGAGGAGCCGCCGAATCCGGACGGGACCACGCCGCCCGGGGACGGGACCCACCGGAAGTGACCGAGGCAGAAGACGGAAGGGGCTGGGCCGTGTTGTGCCGGTCCCTTCTGAAATCCGGTGCTCTGGCGGCCGATTGGGCGCCGGTGTTCGCGGCAGTGCCGCGGTCCGGGTTTCTGCCCGAGGTGATGTGGCCGTTCGATGTGGGGGCGCAGGCGAGTACGGTCGCGGACCGGTCCGCGGATCCGGGCCGGTGGCACGGATACGCCGAGGCGGACGTGCCCGTCGTGACGCAGTGGGACGACGGCCGGCACGCGGGTCCGGGACCGGGCAAGGTGGCGACGTCGTCGGCGTCGATGCCGTCGGTGGTGGCCGCGATGCTGGCCGATCTCGATGTGCGGGACGGACAGGCGGTGTTGGAGATCGGGACCGGTACGGGATGGAACGCCGGGCTGCTCGCGCACCGGCTCGGCGGCGCGAGGGTGACGACGGTCGAGGTCGACGCGGCGGTCGCGGAAGCGGCCCGGGACGCCTTGCGGCGGGCGGGGCTCGGGCCGACGGTGGTCACGGGCGACGGACGCGACGGGTACCGGCCGGGGGCGCCGTACGACCGCGTCATCGCGACCTGCGGCGTGCGGGAGATCCCGTATGCGTGGGTGGAGCAGACGGCGCTGGGCGGGATCGTCGTGGCGCCTTGGGGAACGCCGTACGGCAACGGGGACGCTGTGGTGCGGCTGGTCGTGGCGGACGGGACGGCATCGGGGCGGTTCACACGGCTGGTGGAGTTCATGAAGCTAAGGGCCCACCGAGGGCCGGCCGTACGGCACGGTGACGTCGTGCCGTACGGCGGTGTGGAAGCGGCCGAGGAGTCCACGACCGGCGTCACCGAGGCGGAGTTCCTCACCGGGCGGTACACGGCGCTGCCCTTTGTGCTGGGGCTGCGGGTGCCGGGGTGTGTGCAGGCGGCGGCCGGCAAGCGCGGCGGGGCGCGGCCGGTGTGGTTCTACGGCCGGGACGGGCGGGGCGAGGCGTCCTGGGCGGTCGTGATGTTCCGGGACGGCCGGCCGACGGCAACGGTCCGCCAGGGCGGCCCGCGCCGGCTCTGGGACGAGGTGGAGGCGGCGTACCACTGGTGGGCGGAGCGCGGGCGGCCGGGGGTCGGGCGTTTCGGGCTGACGGTGGACGGCGACGGTCAGTACGCCTGGCTGGACGATCCGGCCGGTGCGTGGCCGGTGGACGGCGCCCGGTGAGAGGTCGGATTGGCCCAAGGAAAGGGGGGCGGATTGGTACAGCGGTGCGGGGGCGGCAGGGCATAGCGTCGGCGGTATGAGTGAGCGAGTGGATGACGCGGAGCACGCGGGGGCGGAAGCGCTGCGGGCGCTGCATCACGGGCGGGCCGCGGATGATCCGTTGGTGCTGCCGGGGCCGTGGGACGCGGCCAGCGCGCGGGTGTTCGCGGACGCGGGCTTCGCCGCGCTGGCGACACCGAGCGCCGGGGTGTCGGCGTCGCTGGGGTACGAGGACGGCGCGGCGCCGGCCGACGAGATGTTCGCCGCGATCCGCCGGATCACCCGGGCCGTGGACGTACCGGTGTCGGCGGACGTCGAGGCCGGATACGGGCTGGAGCCACGGGAGTTGGTGGAGCGGCTGCTGGAGGCCGGGGCGGTCGGCTGCAATCTGGAGGACTCCGACTCCGCGACCAGGCGGCTGGTGGAGCCGCGGGAACAGGCCGACCGGCTGGCCGCCGTACGGGCCGCGGCCGGCGACGCGCTGGTGATCAACGCGCGCGTCGACACCTTCCTGCGCGGCGACCGTACGACCGGGGCGGCTGTCGAGCGCGGCAAGCTGTACGCGGCGGCGGGTGCGGACTGCGTCTACCCGATCCTCGCCCCGCCCTCCCTCCTCGCGGAGGTCGCGGAAGGCGTCGGCGTACCCGTCAACGCCCTGTGCCGCCCGGGCGGCCCCTCACCGCGCGAACTGGGCGTGCTCGGCGCCGCCCGGGTCACCTTCGGTGGCGGCCTGCAGGAGCAGGCGCTGGAGGCCGTACGGGACATGGCGCGGGGTTTGCGGGCCTGACGGCCGCACCGGAGGCGCTACGCCTGGGGCTTGACCACCGCCGCCTGGGGGCGGATCGGGAGGCGGGTGACCGGGCGGCCGGTGGCCGCGCGGACCGCGGCGGCCACCGCGGCCGGGGCGGTGACGACCGGGACCGCCGAGACGGCCTTGGCACCGAAGGGGGCCAGGACGTCCCGCTCTTCGACGAGGCGGACGACGCGGACGGCGGGGGCGTCCAGGGCGGTGGGGAGGGAGTAGCCGGTCAGGCTGGGCCGCTTGACGATCCCGCGCGGTGCGCGCAGGTCCTCCATGAGGGCGAGGCCGACCCCCTGGGTGACGCCGGCCTCGATGCGGGCGGCGAGCTGGCGCGGGTTGAGGATACGGCCGACGTCCTGGGCGACGGCCAGCTCCACGACACGGACGGCGCCCAGCTCGATGTCGACGTCCACGACGGCCCGGATCGCGCAGAAGGTGAGGCCGACGAAGGCGTCGCCCTGGCCGGTGTCGTCGAGGCGGTCGGTCGGGTGCGGGCGGCACTGCGCGGTCGCCCACAGCTCCTTGCCGTCGAGGGTCTCGGCGACGGTCGTGGACAGCACACCGTCGTAGGACGTGATCTTGCCGTCGGCGATGGAGAGCAGCTCGACGGACATGCCGAATTTGGCGGCCAGCGGCTGGAGCAACTGGGTGCGGACCATCTTGGCGGCGCGTTCGACGGCGCCGCCCGACACCCAGGTGTGCCGGCCGCGGGCGGAGGGCCCGGCGGGCGGCTGGTCGGTGTCGGAGGGCATGACCTGCACCTCGTCGATGCCCAGGACCTCCTGGACGATCTGCCGGGCAAGCGTGCTGAAGCCCTGGCCGGTCTCGACGGCGGCGCAGATGACGGTGGCGCGGCCGTCGTGCACGCGGACGGTCGCGGTGGAGACCTCGTCGGCCCCCTCGGCGCCGAGGACGTGCACCATGCCGAGCGCGTAGCCGACACCGCGGCGCACCGCGCCGGGTTCGCCGGCGCCCGAGGTGCCGCCGGGCAGCAGCCACTGCGACTCGTCGTCGCCGTCGGGCAGCGGCGGCAGTTCGGCGTCGCGGACGGCCTTGAGGAGTTCGCCGACGGGCGCCGGGCAGGTGACGGTCTGCCCGGTGGGCAGCAGGTCACCGGTGGCCAGCACATTGCGCATCCGGATCTCGGCCGGTTCCAGGCCGAGCTTCGCGGCGAGCTTGTCCATCTGGCCCTCGTAGGCCGCGCAGACCTGAACGGCGCCCTCACCGCGGACGTGCCCGGACGGCGGGTTGTTGGTGCGGACCGCCCAGCCCTCGACGAAGACGTGCGGGACGACGTACGGGCCGGCCGCGAAGGCCACGGCGGCGGCGAGCGCGTCGGAGGAGGAGTCGGCGTACGCGCCCGCGTCAAGCAGGATCTGCGCCTCGACCTTGACCAGCCGGCCCTCGGCGTCGGCGTGGTGCCGGTAGCGCAGCAGCGCGGGGTGCCGGTGGGCGTGGCCGAGGAAGGACTCCTCGCGGGTGGCGACGAACTTCACCGGGCAGCCGGTCTTCAACGCCAGCAGCCCGAGCGGCAGTTGGATGCCGGAGTCCTCGCGGTCGCCCATCGCGCCGGGCACACCGGTCACGACGACCTTGACGCGGTCCTGTTCGAGGCCGAAGCAGGCGGCGGCCAGGTCGCGGTCGGCGTGCGGGTCGGTGGAGGCGACGTACAGCTCGACGCCGCCGTCCGGGCGCGGTACGGCCAGGCCCGCCTCGGCGCCGATCGGGGCCGGGTCCTGGCGGCCGACGCGGTACAGGCCCTCCACGACGACCTCGCCGACCGCGTCGGGGTCGCCGAAGCGCAGCGGGATGTGCCGGATCAGATTGCCGTCGGGGTGCAGCGGCTCGGCGGCGAACGCCTTCTCGGGGTCGGTGACCGGTTCCAGCACCTCGTACTCGACGAGGATGGCCGCGGCGGCCAGCCGGGCGGTGTCGGGGTGGTCGGCGGCGACGGCGGCGATCGGCTCGCCGTGGTGGCGTACGACATCGGCGGCGAAGACCGGGCGGTCGGCGACCCGGCGGCCGTGCATCGCGTCGCCGGGCACGTCCTCGTGCGTGACGACGGCGCGCACGCCGGGCATCGCGACGGCCTCGCTGGTGTCGATCCGGGTGATCCGCGCGTGCGGGTACGGCGAGCGCAGCACCGCCGCCCACAGCAGGCCCTCGGCCCACAGGTCGGCCGCGTACGGATACGTGCCCTGCGTCTTGGCCAGCGCGTCGGCGGACGGCAGCGACGCGCCGATGCCCCGGGTCGCGGCCCCCGCGCCCGCCAGCACGTCAGGGGCCGGCGTGGGGCTCGGACCGTCGATGATGCCGGTCATACGGCGCCTCCGGACGGCAGCGGGACGACGGTGGGGAAACGGACGCCAGGGGTGCGCACACGGGCGGGCGCGGCGCCCCGGCCGTCGATGATGCCGGTCATACGGCGCCTCCGGACGGCGGGTTGGCGTGGGACGGGCCGCCCTGGTGGGGGACGCGGCCGGTGCCGCCCGGCGGGTCGGACTCGTCGGCGGCGGCCTCCCGCTCGGCGACGACCCGTTCGACGGCGTCGAGGACGCCGCGGTAGCCGGAGCAGCGGCAGAGGTTGCCGCACAGCGCCTGGCGGGTCTCCAGATCGGTGGGCCGGTGGTTGCCCTCCAGCAGGTCGTGCACGGTCATCGCCATGCCCGGCACGCAGAAACCGCACTGCACGGCGCCGGATTCGGCGAGCGCGCGCTGGACGTCGGAGGGGCGGCCGTCGACGGCCAGGCCCTCGACGGTGCGGACCTCGCTGCCGGCCGCGGTGGCCGCGGGCACCAGGCAGGAGGCGACGAGGCGGCCGTCGACCTGCACCGAGCAGGCCCCGCACTCGCCCTGCTCGCAGCCGTCCTTCGCGCCGGCCAGGCCGAGCCGCTCGCGCAGCACGTAGAGCAGGGACTCGCCGAGCCAGGCGTCGGTGACCGGGCGGTCGGTGCCGTTGACCCGCAGGACGTACGAGGCCACCGGGTGTTCGCTGCGGGTCGGTTCCGGCGCTTCCTCGTCGGGCTCGGAGTCGCCGTCGTCCTCGTCCTCGGCGGTGGCCGCGTCACCGTCCGGGCCGCCCGGTACGAGATCGTCGTCGTCGCCGTCGAGCGCGGGCAGCGTGTCCATGCCCGGCAGGGCGTCGAGGCCGCTGAGCCGGTCGAGCGCGGACAGGCCGTCGACGCCGTCGAGGGCGCCGATGCCGGTGAGCGGGGCCAGGCCGTCGGACAGGCCCTCGGGGTCGTGGAGGGCGCCGCTGCCCGCGGGGCCGTCGGGCTCGCCCGGGGCGCGCGTCCGGGCGGCCTCGGGTCCGGGCTCCGGGTCGCCGGGCGCCGCGAAAGCGCTGTCGGCGGCGGCTTCGTGATGGGTTTCGTGACCGGGAGAAGCTTCGTGACCGGCCGGGCCGGCGGCGTCCCCGTCACCTCGACCGTCCCCGTCACCTCGACCGTCCCCGTATCCGTAGTCGGAGACGTCCGCGGCTCCGTAGCCGGACACGTCCGCGGCTGCGGCGGGCGGCGCCTCCGGATCGTCCACGGCGGCGGACCAGGCGGCCTGGGCGGGCGGCCAGGGTGCGCCCTCCCCCGCTCCGGTGCCGGGTCCGGCGAAGGGCATCTCCCACTGGCCGGTGAGGTGTTCCGGGTCCTGGCCCGGGCCCTGCCCTTGACTCTCCTGGGTCGCGGCCCGCGCCTGAGCGGCTTCGGCCTCCGCGCGGGCCCGCGCCTGTCCGGCGACCGCCGCGCCCTGCCCGAACATCCCGGCGGGGAACGACTGCGTGGCCGCGGGCGACGGCGCCTGGTCCCACGACGACGGCGGGGCGAAGGCACCGACCGAGTACTCCCCCGAATCGCCGTCCGTGTCGTCCCTTATCACCGGGATCGACCACTGCGTGACCGCGTCCCCGTCGTTCGAACCGGGCGGCCCCGCCGGGCCGTGCGCGCTCAGCGGGTCCTCGCCGGGCCGCGGCTCCGGCGGGAGCTGGGCGGCGAAGGAGACGTGCATCGTCTGGTCGGGGTCGTAGTCCCCGCCGCCGGGCACGGGCTGCCAGGTCCCGGACGTGCCGGGGCCGGACGGGGAAGAGCCGGGCGCGCCCGGCTGCGGCTGCGGCTGGTCGGTCATGCCAGTGCCCTCCCGAGCGCTCGACGGGACAGTGCGGCCACGGTACGGCGTAGCTGGACGGCGGCGGGCGGCAGTTCGACGCCTTCCTGGTCCGGGATGCACGCGGCGGCGACGTACTCGCCGAAGGCCGTGCACGCCTCGGGGGCGAGCGAGCGCTCGCCGTCCCAGTCGATGAGTCCCGCCACCCACTGCTCGGCCTCCAGCGGGCGCAGCGGCACCGGCGCGACCGCGCCCACCGAGCAGCGCACCTGGCGGCGCGCGGGGTCCACGACGAGCGCGACGGAGGCGACCGCGCGGCCCGGTCCGGTCCGGCCGGTGGCCTTGAGGAAGGTCTGCGGGGCGTGCAGCAGCGGGATCCGTACGAAGGCGAGGAGTTCGCCGGGGCGCAGCGGGTCCATGCCGGTCAGCAGGTGGCTGACCGGCAGTTCGCGGTCGCCCTCGGGCCCGGCGACGATCACGCTGGCCTCCAGCGCCGCGAGCACCGGCAGGGCGTCGCCGGTGGGCGCGGCGGAGGCGATGTTGCCGCCGAGGGTGCCCGCGTTGCGGATCTGCGGGGGTCCGGCGGAGCGGGCGGCGGCGGCGAGCGCCGGGATGAGGGCGGCGAAGTCCGGCCGCCCCATCCGGGCATGGGTCAGTCCGGCGCCGAGCAGGGCCGCGCCGTCCGCGTACTGCCAGCCGCGGATCTCGCTGATCCGGCCGAGGCCGACGAGCGCGTCCGGGCGCAGCAGCCCGGAGTTCACCGCCGTCATCAGGTCGGTGCCGCCGGCGACGGGCACGGCGCCGGGCATGGCGGCGAGCGCCTCCACCGCCTCGTCCAGCGAGGACGGCAGCGTGACGTTCCGCGCCGTGTGCGCCGTCTCCGCCGCCTGCCGTGCATACGTGCTCACGCAGCCTGCCCCTTCCCGGCCTTTCTCCGTCGCGCGGTAGCCGTACCGTACGTGCTCGCGGTAGCCGTACCGTACGTGCTCACAGCCCGGACGTGGCAACTCTGGCACATGTTCGACGGTGGTCGACGCGAGGGTCCGCGAAGTACCGATCCGTCCGTCACCGGCGCGAACGTACGGCTCTGACGGAATGAACCGCTGTGCCGGAATTGCCAACCTTCGGGTGTGTTGCGGCGGTACGCCACTCCCACGGTGCCAGCTCCGCGCGCGACGGGGGCGGAAAGTCCGGACTCCGTCACCTGAACGGGGTCGGTCACCTGATCGGGGGCGGACCCGCCTTGGGACGGCCGACGATACCGGGACGGCGCTGCCACGGCCGGGGTCCGGCCGGCGGCCGGTACTCCACGCCGAGCGCGTCGAGCCGCGCGTAGTGGGTCCGCATCCGGGCCTCGAAGCCCGCCCAGTCCCGCTCGTCGGGGGCGGGCAGTGGGGACCAGGCGACCTCGGCGAAGGCGGCGAGCCGCGGGAAGGCCATGTAGTCCAGCACCCGTACCGAGTCCATGACTTCGGTCCAGGCGTTGGCCTGGGTGCCGATGACGCGCGCGGCCTCCTCCCGCGTCAGGTCGGCGGGCACCGGCTCGAAGCGGTAGACGTCCTCCAGGCTGCGCGCGTGCGCGATCGGCACCGGCTCTTCCTCGGACTCCGACTGCCGCCAGTCCAGGTAGACATGGCTCTCCGGGCACATCACCACGTCGTGCCCGGCCCGGGCCGCCGCGACGCCGCCGGCGAAGCCGCGCCAGGACGCGACGGCCGCGCCGGGCGCGAGGCCGCCCTCCAGGATCTCGTCCCAGCCGATCAGCCGGCGGCCGCGCTCAGCGAGCCAGGAGTCGAAGTGGCGGATCAGCCAGCTTTGCAGCTCGTCCTCGTCCTCGAGGTCCAGTTCCTTGATCCGGCGCTGGGCATCGGCGGATTCACGCCACTGCTCCTTGGGGCACTCGTCGCCGCCGATGTGGATGAAGGTGCCGGGGAACAGCTCCAGCAGCTCGGTCAGCACGTTCTCGTAGAACCGCAGCGTGGTGTCGCTGGGCGCCAGCACATTGGGGTTGACGCCCCAACTGGTCAGCACCGGCAGGGCGGCGGTGTCGATCACGTCGGCGTTGCCGAGTTCCGGGTACGCGGCGATGGCGGCCTGCGAGTGGCCCGGGATGTCGATCTCCGGGACGACGGTGATGTGCCGCTCGGTCGCGTACGCGACGATCTCGCGGATGTCGTCCTGCGTGTAGTAACCGCCGTGCGGGCGCTCGTCCCACAACGGCGATTCGCGCAGGCCGACTTTGGTGCGCTCGCGCCAGGAGCCGATCTCGGTGAGCCTCGGGTACTGGCGGATCTCCACCCGCCAGCCCTGGTCGTCGGTCAGGTGCAGGTGCAGCACATTCAGCTTGTGAGCGGCCATCAGGTCCAGGTAGCGGAAAACGATGTCCTTCGGCATGAAGTGCCGTGCCACGTCCAGCATGAAGCCGCGCCAGCCGAAGCGGGGGGAGTCCTGGATGTGGCAGGTCGGGACCTTCCACTCGCGCTCGCCGAGGGGGGCTCTGCGGAAGGCGTCCGCGCCGAGCATCTGGCGGAGCGTCTGGGCGCCCCAGAACACGCCTGCGGGGCCGCCGCCGAAGATGTGCACCCCGGAGTCCGGGGCGGCCATGATCCGGTAGCCCTCCGGGCCCAGCTCCCTGGCCACTTCCTCGTCCACGGCCAGCCGGATCACGTCCGTGCCGGACGGTTCCACCGGGGCGAGCGGCAGGCCGGTCGCGCCGGCCAGCGCCGCGCGCAGCCAGCGGGCGGCGCCTTCGGCGCCGGGGGTGGCGGTGAGGGTCGTCTCGGGGCCGAGGACGAAGGCGTCGTCCGTCGCGTACGGGGTTTGGTGGCGGGGGGCCGGGATCAAGTCCATGGGGCCATCCTGCCCCCGGGTCCCCGGATTGGTCTATACCTTGCTTTGTGCCTGGTGGCGCCTTCGTACGGGGTACGGCATCTCGTCTGCCCCATGCGGTGCTTTGCCGACTGCGGACCCGTCGTGGCTGGTCGCGCAGTTCCTCCCCCAGCTACCGCTGGGAGGTGCCCCCAGCGCCCCTGTCGGAGCACGTTCTCCGCTGCCGGCGAGCGAGGTCTTTTCAGGGGCGCGAGGAACTGCGCGAGCAACCCCCACCGGGGCCGCGGCCCGGGGCGTACCGGAGCACCCCTTTCCGACCCGGCACCGGCAAACAGCTAAAGAGCTGAAGCCCTTTCCCGATGAGCGCGGGCGCTCAAGGTGACCGTGAGGGCCGTGCCGGCGAGGAGCCAGGCGAGGTGGGCGAGGGTGAGGGTCTGCCAGGCGGCGTGCGGGACGCGGGAGGCGGCGGCGAGGGCGACGGTGGCGGCCAGGAGAGCGAGGACGACGCCGAGTTGGAGGAGACCGTTCCACGTACGCAGGAAGGCGCGCTCGGCGAAGAGGCCGCCGTACCACCAGCGGACGGCGAGGATGACGACGAGGACGGCCGCCACCCCGGCCGCGGCGACGGCGGAGACCGCCCACAGCGGCCAGGGCGCGCGCTGCCGCTCCTTGTCGCAGGGCAGCACCGTGGTGACCAGCGGCACGAGCGGCAGGACGGCCGCCGCGTTGATCTCCCGTATGCGGCGCAGCCACGGATCGGCGGCCAGTTCGGTGCGGACGGTGGCGCGGATGCCGAGCAGCCGGGCGGGCAGCGGCGTACCGGAGCGGCGCCCGGACACCGAGATCAGGATCACGGCGAGCGCGACCATCGCCGCACCGCCGGCCGCGGTCGCGATGACCTGCCAGACGTCGCCGGTCGCGATCCGGAAGAGCTGGACGCCCAGCAGCAGCACGACGGCGACGGTCCCGGCCAGCGCGCCGCCGCGCGGCGCGCTGAGCTGACTGGGGTCGGCGCCGAGCATCAGCGCGCGTTCGACGGCGCCTTGGTGCTCGGCGCGGTGCCGCCCGGGCACCCGGCCGAGCAGCCCGCGCCCGGAGGTCAGGGAGCGGGCCAGCGCCACCTGCGCCTCGGCCTCCTGCGGGGCGAGCGCGACGGCCCGGCGGGCGGCGGCCACCGCGTCGGGGACGCGGCCGAGCCGCCGGTAGACGTCGGAGAGCAGGACGGACGGCTCCCAGCCGTCGGGGTCGGCGCCGGTGGCCCGCAGGGCGACGGTCAGCGCGGCGTGCGGCTCGTCCAGCGACAGCAGGACCACTCCGGCCAGGACGAAGACGTCCGCGGCCTCGGCGGGCCCGGCCAGGGCCAGCGCCCAGTCGACCGCCTCGCGGGCCTGGGGGCGCCGTTTCTCCTGCGCGAGGATCCAGGCGCGCAGCAGGTAGCCCGCACTGCCGTTGCGCTCCACGAAGGCGTCGCTGACGAGAGCGTGCGCCTCGGCGAACCGGCTCTGCGCGACGAGCGAGTGCACCCGCTCACCACTGCTCGCGTCGTCGTCGGGCGCGTCCGCCGCGCCGAAAGCGCCGTCGTCACCCTGACCGCTGTCCACGTCCGCCCCTGATTCCGCCGGCCGGGAGCGGCGGCCGGCTCACGCCGCCGCCGTCCCGGGAGCAGAGGTCAGCTCTTGCCGCCGCTGCCCTTGCCGGACTTGTCCTTGTCCCCGCCGCCCAGCGGCATGCCCTCGTAGATCTCCTTGCACATCGGGCAGACCGGGTACTTCTTGGGATCGCGTCCCGGTACCCAGACCTTGCCGCAGAGTGCGACGACGGGCGTGCCTTCCAGCGCGCTCGCCATGATCTTGTCCTTCTGGACATAGTGCGCGTAGCGCTCGTGGTCGCCGTCACCGTGGGAGAGCTGCGGAGTCGGCTCGACCAGAGTGCCGGTGCCCGCCCCGCGCTCGGGCTCAAGAGTGCTCATAAGACTCAAGACTAGTTGAGAGACGGATCGTCGGGATACGTGGCCACCATGGCCAGCTCATTGCGCTGCCGCCGCAGCACCGAGCGCCACAGCTGCTCGGGGTCGGGCGAGGACACGTCGCCCGGCTCGGACTCGATCACGTACCAGGCGCCCTCGACCAGCTCCTTCTCCAGCTGGCCCGGGCCCCAGCCGGAGTATCCGGCGAAGATCCGCAGCGAGCCCAGCTCGGCGGCGAGCAGTTCCGGCGGCGCCTCCAGGTCGACCAGGCCGATCGCGCCGTGCACCCGGCGCCAGCCGAGCGGGTCCGCGTCCTCGCCGTCCCTGGCCTCGCCGGGCACCACGGCCAGGCCCAGCGCGGAGTCCAGCGAGACCGGGCCGCCCTGGAAGACCACCTGGGGGGCGCCGGCCAGCGGCGCCCAGGGCAGCAGGACGTCCCCGACGCCGACCGGCGTGGGCCGGTTCAGGACGACGCCGAGCGACCCCTCCGCGTCGTGGTCGAGGAGGAGCACCACTGCCCGGTCGAAGTTGGGGTCGGCCAGCGCCGGTGTGGCGACGAGCAGTCTTCCGGTGAGCGAGGACACCTCGGTCATGGCACACATGATCCCGCACAAAGCGGCCGGACGGTGCGGCAACCCCGTGGCCGAAGGGCCATGGCCGGACGGCGCGGCCGCCGGCGTACGAGCGGGGTGCGGCCGGCAGCGCACCGTACACGGTCCGGCACGCGCAGCTCTGTAGCGAAGTCATGACACGGCCGGAGGCGTGCGGCCCGCCTGGACGGGTCAGTAGGCGCATTACCATTTCTTCCTGCGCTCCGCGCGGCGAGCACCCCGGCCGCGCCCGGCCCCCGTTCCACGAACGCGCACCACAACCCGTACCAACCGTTCCGAAGATCGCGAGATCCATGACCGACATCGCCGATGTACTGCTTGTTCATGGCGGAACCCCCCTCGAGGGCGAGATCCGTGTCCGCGGTGCGAAGAACCTCGTACCCAAGGCCATGGTCGCCGCTCTGCTCGGCAGTGGCCCGAGCAGACTCCGCAATGTCCCCGACATCCGTGACGTCCGCGTCGTCAGAGGGCTGCTCCAGCTGCACGGCGTGACGGTGCAGAGCGGTGAGGAGCCGGGCGAGCTGGTGCTCGACCCGACGCACGTCGAGAGCGCCAATGTGGCCGACATCGACGCGCACGCGGGCTCGTCGCGGATCCCGATCCTGTTCTGCGGTCCGCTGCTGCACCGGCTCGGCCACGCCTTCATCCCGGGCCTGGGCGGCTGCGACATCGGCGGCCGGCCGATCGACTTCCACTTCGACGTGCTGCGGCAGTTCGGCGCCACGATCGAGAAGCGCGCCGACGGCCAGTACCTGGAGGCGCCGCAGCGGCTGCGCGGCTGCAAGATCCGGCTGCCGTACCCGTCGGTGGGCTCCACCGAGCAGGTGCTGCTGACCGCGGTGCTCGCCGAGGGCGTCACGGAGCTGTCCAACGCGGCCGTCGAGCCGGAGATCGAGGACCTGATCTGCGTCCTGCAGAAAATGGGCGCGATCATTTCCATGGACACCGACCGGACGATCCGGATCACGGGTGTCGACAAACTGGGCGGTTACACCCACCGGGCGCTCCCGGACCGCCTGGAGGCGGCCTCCTGGGCGAGCGCGGCGCTGGCCACCGAGGGCAACATCTACGTCCGCGGCGCGCAGCAGCGGTCGATGATGACCTTCCTCAACACCTTCCGCCGGGTCGGCGGCGCCTTCGAGGTGGACGACCACGGCATCCGCTTCTGGCACCCGGGCGGCCCGCTGAACGCCATCGCGCTGGAGACGGACGTGCACCCCGGCTTCCAGACCGACTGGCAGCAGCCGCTGGTGGTGGCGCTGACGCAGGCGTCGGGGCTGTCCATCGTGCACGAGACGGTCTACGAGTCGCGGCTCGGCTTCACCTCCGCGCTCAACCAGATGGGCGCGCACATCCAGCTCTACCGCGAGTGCCTGGGCGGTTCCGCGTGCCGCTTCGGGCAGCGCAATTTCCTGCACTCCGCGGTGGTGTCGGGCCCGACCAAGCTGCAGGGCTCCGACCTGGTCATCCCCGACCTGCGCGGCGGCTTCTCGTACCTGATCGCGGCGCTGGCCGCGCAGGGCACCTCCCGGGTGCACGGCATCGACCTGATCAACCGGGGCTACGAGAACTTCCTGGAGAAGCTGGAGGGCCTGGGCGCCCACATCGAGCTGCCCAGCGCCGTCCCGGCCGCCTCCTGACGCGTACGCACCGGTGGCCGGACATACGGAAGGGCGGTCGCTCCCCCCGGGGAGCGACCGCCCTTCGCGGTGTGGTTACTTGCCCTTGGCGGCTTCCTTGAGCTTGGAGCCCGCCGAAACCTTCACGCTGTAACCGGCGGGGATGTTGATCGGGTCGCCGGTCTGCGGGTTGCGCGCGGTACGAGCGGCACGGTGGGTGCGCTCGAAGGTCAGGAAGCCGGGGATGGTGACCTTCTCGTCGCCCTTGGCCACGATCTCACCGACGGTCTCAGCGAACGCGGCCAGTACGGCGTCGGCGTCCTTGCGGGTCACCTCGGCGCGCTCGGACAGAGCGGCCACCAGCTCACTGCGGTTCATATCTGTACTCCCGTGTTCTTTCTGCCATGGGGGCGCGAGCTCGAAGCTGTTGCTGTGTGCCTCACTGCCCAGGTGTGCATCCTGCCCCCATATATGGGGGGAAAGCCAATCCACCGACCGCGCGAGTCGCACAAAAAACGATGCGATTGCACGGGGACGCCACGGGGATGACGGATTGTCGTCACATGGTCGACGCGCTGAATCCGTTTGCCGGACGGATTGTCAGACCGTCCCAGGAGTCGCCGCGGCGGCGGCGACCGCGGGCCCCTGCGCCTTGGCCGCCTCACGCACCGCGTCGGCCACCGCGCCGGCCACCTTGTCGTTGAAGACGCTGGGAATGATGTAGTTGGCGTTCAGTTCGCCGTCGCCCACCACGCCCGCCAGGGCCCGCGCGGCGGCCAGCATCATCTCGGTGTTCACGGTGCGGGACTGGGCGTCCAGCAGGCCGCGGAAGACGCCCGGGAAGACCAGCACGTTGTTGATCTGGTTGGGGAAGTCGCTGCGGCCGGTGGCGACCACGGCGGCGGTCTCGCGGGCCACGCCCGGGTCCACCTCGGGGTCGGGGTTGGCGAGCGCGAAGACGATCGCGCCCTCCGCCATCCGTGCCACGTCCGTACCGTCCAGGACGTTCGGCGCGGAGACGCCGATGAAGACGTCGGCGCCGGTCACCGCCTCCTTGAGCGTGCCGGAGACGCCCTCGGGGTTGGTGTTGTCGGCGATCCAGCGCAGCGCCGACTCGGGCGAGGCGTGCACCAGGTCGTCGCGGTCGCAGTGCACCACACCGTGGATGTCGGCGACCACCGCGTGCTTGACGCCGGCCGCGAGCAGCAGCTTGAGGATGGCCGTACCGGCCGCGCCCGCACCGGACATGACGACGCGTACGTCGCCGATCTGCTTGCCGACCACGCGCAGCGCGTTGGTGAGCGCGGCGAGCACCACGATGGCGGTGCCGTGCTGGTCGTCGTGGAAGACCGGGATGTCCAGCGCCTCGCGCAGCCGGGCCTCGATCTCGAAGCAGCGCGGCGCGGAGATGTCCTCCAGATTGATGCCGGCGAAGCCGGGGGCGATGGCCTTGACGATCTCCACGATCTGGTCGCTGTCCTGGGTGTCCAGGCACAGCGGCCAGGCGTCGATGCCGGCGAAGCGCTTGAAGAGCGCCGCCTTGCCCTCCATGACGGGCAGCGCCGCCTTGGGCCCGATGTTGCCCAGGCCCAGCACCGCGGAGCCGTCGGTGACGACCGCCACGCTGTTGCGCTTGATGGTCAGGCGGCGGGCGTCCTCGGGATTCTCCGCGATGGCCATGCAGACCCGGGCGACGCCCGGGGTGTAGATCATGGAGAGGTCGTCGCGGTTGCGGATCGGGTGCTTGGACTGCATCTCGATCTTGCCGCCGAGGTGCATCAGGAACGTACGGTCGGAGACCTTGCTCACGGCGACGCCCTCGATGCCGCGCAGCTTGCTGACGATCTCGTCGGCGTGCGCGGTGGAGCTGGCGGCGACGGTGACGTCGATGCGCAGCGTCTCGTGGCCGGACGCGGTGACGTCGAGGCCGGTCACGGACCCGCCCGAGGACTCCACGGCGGTGGTGAGCTGGCTGACCGCGGTCCCGCTCGCGGGGACCTCCAGCCGTACCGTGATCGAGTACGAGACGCTTGGCGCCGTTGCCATGACGACCTTCTTCCAGTTCCTGGTGGTGCTGCCTGCCCGTCGATCGTTGCACCTACCGGCGGGTACGCGTAAACCGCTGCGGTAAAGATTGGAAGAATACTTCCGCGATGCGGGATCGACGCAACCGGGTGGTGGGAAGAAGAGATTTTCGCCTCACGGGAAGAGGTTCCGGGGGCCGTTTGTTAGCCTGGGTGAGGCACCGGCTCGATCCAAGCCCCCGGGCCCAACCTTAGGCGCTTCGAGCGCCCACTTGCCGCGAGGCGAGCATGGCGGGTCGGTGTCGCAGACGTGAACCGCCCCTCCCGATTCCGGGAGGGGCGGTTCTGTTTCAGTCGCGCCGCAGCAGGTCCGGCACCCCGTCGGCGTCCGGCAGGTCCCCCGGTCCGGCAAGGACCATCAGCCGCTGCGTCGCCCGCGTCAGGGCGACGTACAGCACCCGCAACCCCGCAGGGGACTCCTCCGCGATCTCCGCAGGCGACACCACGAGCGTGGCGTCGTACTCCAGGCCCTTGGCCTCCAGGCTGCCCAGTGCGACGACCCGGTCGCCGAGCCCGTCGAGCCACGTCCGCGCCTGCGCGCGGCGGTTCATGGCGACGACGACGCCGACGGTGCCGTCCACCTCGGTCAACAGCCGCTCGGCGGCGGCCCGTACGTCCGCGCCGAGGTCGTCGCCCGCCACCGCGTACTGCGGCGCGATGCCGGTGGAGCGGACCGCGCGCGGCGACTCCATGCCGGGCATGGCCAGCGCCAGCACCGTGGCCGCGACCTCCGCGATCTCGGCGGGATTGCGGTAGTTGACGGTGAGGGTGAAGCGCCGCCGGGGCCGGGTGCCGAGCGCCTCGTCCCGGGCGCGGTTCGCCTCGTCCACGTCCGTCCAGGAACTCTGCGCCGGGTCGCCGACGATCGTCCACGTCGCCGTACGGCCGCGCCGCCCCACCATCCGCCACTGCATCGGCGTCAGGTCCTGCGCCTCGTCCACGATGACGTGCGCGTACTCGGTGCGCTCCTCCTCCAGCCGGTCGGCGCGGCTGCGGCGCGCGTCGTTGCGGTCGGCGAAGGTCGTCACCTCATCGAGGCCGGTGAGCTGGTCCAGCGGGTCGGCCTCGCGGCGCTTTGGGCGCGGCACAGGCCCGAGCAGCATGTCCAGCTCGTCCAGCAGCGCCACGTCGTGCGCGGTGGTGCCGGAGCGGCGCAGCGAGCGCGCCACCCGGCGGACCTCCGGCGGGGTCAGGACGCGGCGCGCCCAGCGGGCCAGCCGCTTCTCGTCGGCGAGCGCGGCCAGCACCTCGCGGGCGGTGAGCACCGGCCACCAGGCGTCGAGGAAGTCGGTGAAGTCCTGCTCGGTGGAGATGTCCTCGTCGAAGCCCTGCCGTTCCTCGGCGGCCAGTTCGGCGTCGTCGAAGCGGCGGCCGGTCCTGCGCCACAGCGCGTCCAGCAGCAGCCGGCGGGCGCGCGGGCGCAGCAGATTGACCGGGGCGGTGCCGCCGAGGATGTTGTGCCGGATGCCCGCCAGTTCCTGCTCGGACAGCTCGACGCGGCGGCCGAAGGCGACCACCCGCAGCGTCGTGGGCCGGCCCGGCGCCAGGTCGAGGGCGCCGCGGGCGGCGTTGCGCAGCACCTTCTGCATCCGCAGGGACCCCTTGATCCGGGCGACGGCCGGATCGTCGTACAGGTCGGCGCTCACCCCGTCGACCAGCGAGCCGACGGCCCGGATCGCGACCTGGCCCTCCTCGCCGAGCGAGGGCAGGACGCCCTCGGTGTACGACACCAGCAGCGGCGTCGGGCTGACGCACAGGATGCCGCCGGAGTAGCGGCGCCGGTCCTGGTAGAGCAGATACGCGGCGCGGTGCAGGGCGACCGCGGTCTTGCCGGTGCCGGGGCCGCCGGACACCTCGGTGACGGACGCGGCGGGCGCGCGGATCACCATGTCCTGCTCGGCCTGGATGCTCGCCACGATGTCCCGCATGGTGTGGCTGCGGGCCTGGCCGAGCGCCGCCATCAGGGCGCCGTCGCCGACCACCGGCAGGCCCGTGGTCAGCTCCGGGCGCAGCAGGTCGTCCTCGACGCCGAGCACCTTGCGGCCCTTGGAGCGGATCACCCGGCGGCGGACGACCCGGCCGGGGGCGACGGGCGTCGAGCGGTAGAACGGCGCGGCGGCCGGCGCCCGCCAGTCGATCACCAGCGGCGCGTACTCGGCGTCCAGCACGCCGATCCGGCCGATGTGCAGGGTCTCGGCGATGTCGGCGCTCTTGTCCTCGCGCACCGCGTCGTCGGCGGGTTCGACGGAGGTGTAGGCGCCGTCGGAGCCCTTCTTGCCGTCCTTGCCGCGCAGCAGGTCGATCCGGCCGAAGAGGAAGTCCTCGAACTCGCTGTTCAGCCGGTTGAGATGGACCCCGGCCCGGAAGACCTGCGCGTCGCGTTCCGCGAGCGCGCCGGGTGTCCCGACGTGGCCGCGCTGGGCGGCGTCCCGCATCAGGAACTCGGCCTCGTCGATCTTCTCCTCCAGCCGGCGGTACACCCGGTCCAGGTGCGCCTGCTCGACGGCGATCTCCTGATCCCGGACCCCCGGCTGGGCTGTGGTCTGCGCGGCCACGCAGGACCCCCTTCTTCATCACGTCGTGCGCCGCCCACGTGCGTGACAGGCACGTGGGGCAGCCTGCAACCGTACGCGACCTGCGGGCTTCTGCACACTCCGGCGTGCGGTCGGGTCTGAGGACCGGTCAGCTGTCCGGGGCCCGCGGCGCGGGCTCAGCCCTGGGAGGTGGTGAGGGTGCTGCGGCGGCGGTGCCGGGCGACGCGCTCGCGGTTGCCGCAGATCTCGCTGCTGCACCAGCGGCGGCGCCGGCCGCGCGAGGTGTCCAGGTACACCAGGGAGCAGCTCTCGCCCTCGCAGCGGCGCAGTTGGGTACGGGCCAGCGGGTCGGTGAGCAGTGCGACGGCGTCTCTCGCGACGGCCGCGAGCAGCCCCGCGGGCTCGGGCGGCGCGGCCAGCGCCCGTACCAGGGTGCCGCCCTCGTCGGCGACCGCCCGGGGCGCGGGCGGGGCGGCGAGCGCGGTGGCGTTCAGCTCCGCGACATCGGCCGCGGCGGGCCGCTCCCCCGCCACCTCGGCGGTCACCACCCGGAAGACGGCCGCGCGCAGCGCGCGGAATCCGGCCAGCCAGCCCTCGTCCACGGCGGGCCGCGGGCCGGCCGCCGGGCCGCGCGGCACCAGGCCGCTGCCGTACAGCCATTCCGCCAGCCGTTCCGGCGAGTGCAGCCGTTCCTCCTCGGGGCGGCCGGCCCGGGTGGCGACGAGATCGAGACACAGACGGCCGGTGTCGAACCGCAGCGGGCTCGTTCCCCTCATCGTCCGCCGCCTTCCGCCCGCCGGTCACCTCTCCCCAGGGTGCCCGCAGGCAGCCCTTCCGGGCTAGACCACGCGTAGGGGCCTTGCGACGCGGATCTTGCGACGCGGATCGGTCCTGGGGCCTACGAGGCGGAGTCGTATTTGTTGTCGGCGTGCGGGTCCAGGGAGAGGCGGTAGCCGCGTTTGACGACGGTCTGGATCAGCTTGGGGGCGCCCAGGGCCGTACGGAGGCGGGTCATCGCCGTCTCGACGGCGTGTTCGTCGGTGCCCGAGCCGGGCAGGGCGCGCAGCAGGTCGCCGCGGGCGACGACCCAGCCGGGGCGGCGGGCCAGCGCCCGCAGCAGGGCCATACCCGCGGGCGGCACGGGCCGCAGCTCGCCGTCCACCACGGCGGCCTGGCCGCGTATCTCGACCTGGTGCCCGGCCACCGGCAACGGCCTTACGCGGCCGGGCAGTTCGCTGGCGATCAGCTGGACGAGCGGGCCGAGCCTGAAGCGTTCGGGCTGCCGGGTCGGCACATCGTGGGCCTGCAGCGGCAGCGCGGTGACCGGGCCGACGCAGGCGGTCAGGACGTCGCCGCGCAGCGCCGCCACCAGCTCGTCGAGCTGCCCGCGCTGCCGGGCCCGGTCCAGCAGGGAGGCGGCGGCCGGCGCGCTGGTGAAGCTCACCGCGTCCACCGCACGGGCGACCACGGCGTCCAGCAGCCGGTCCACGGGCGCGAGGTCCTCCGGCGGCATCCAGCGGTAGACCGGCACCGACACCACACGGGCGCCGGCCGCGCGCAGCGACTCGATGAAGCCGGGCAGCGGCTCGCCGTGCAGCTGGACGGCGATGGTGCGGCCGTCGACGCCCTGTTCCAGCAGCCGTTCCAGCACCTCGGCCATGGACTCCGAGGCCGGCGACCACGCCTCGCGCAGCCCGGCCGCGCGCACCGCGCCGCGCATCTTCGGCCCGCGGGCGAGGAGTTCGACCTCGGCGAGGCGGCGCAGCAGCGCCTCGCCGTAACCCCAGCCGTCGGCGGCCTCGATCCAGCCGCGGAAGCCGATCGCGGTGGTGGCGACCACGATGTCCGGCGCGTCGTCGATCAACTGCTTGGTGGTGGCGAGCAGTTCGGTGTCGTCGGGCAGCGGCACGATGCGCAGCACGGGGGCGCGCAGCACGGCCGCGCCGCGCCGTTCCAGCAGCGCCACCAGCTCGTCGGCGCGGCGGGCCGCCGTCACTCCGACCGTGAACCCGGCCAGCGGCGGCACTCCGCCGCCCGCGCCGGGCCGCCCCCGGCCCCGGCCGTGCTCCCGGCCCGGGCCGGGGTCCTGGCTCCGGCTGTGGTCCTGCCCCTGCATGGCTGTGCCCCGCTCGTCTGGGTGCCCGGCCACCCCGCCGGGGACGGCATCGTCCCAAGGCGGGGTGTCGGGTTCGGTTCGCCGGGATTTCCCCGGTGTTACGGACACCTGCGCGGTTCGCGGCCCGCTCACACCTCCGCGTACGCCGCCGCCCCGGCCGGTGCCGCTTCTCCCGCCGTGACCGGCGCGCCGGCCGGGCGCCGCAGGTATACGGCCCAGGTCAGTACGTAACACAGCGCGTAGTAGCCGAGGAAGGAGAAGAAGGCCGGGGTGCCGGAGGAGGCGTTCAGGAACGACTCGCGGAAGGCGAGGTTGATGGCGACGCCGCCGAGTGCCCCGACCGCGCCGATCAGCCCCATCGCGGCGCCGGACAGCCGCCGCCCGTACGCGTCGGCCGCCTCGCCGGTCAGGCCGTCCGCCTCGGCCTTGCGCCGGAAGATGCCGGGGATCATCTTGTACGCCGAGCCGTTGCCGACGCCGGTCAGCACGAACAGGGCGATGAAGCCGACCAGGAACAGGGCCAGCGACTTCTGCCGCGACGCGACGATGACGACGCCGGTCGCGGCGGCCATGGCGAGGAAGTTCCACAGCGTGATCCGGGCGCCGCCGAACCGGTCGGCGAGCCGGCCGCCGACCGGGCGGACCAGCGAGCCGAGCAGCGGGCCGATGAAGGTGAGGTCGGCGGCCTGGAGCGGGGTGCGGCCGAACTGGTTCTGCAGCACCAGGCCGAAGGCGAAGCTGTAGCCGATGAAGGAGCCGAACGTCCCGACGTACAGCACCGACATGATCCAGGTGTGCGCGTCCTTGGCGGCGGCCAGCGCGGCGCCCGTGTCATTGCGCACCGGGGCGAGATTGTCCATGTACAGCGCGGCCAGCGTCGCCGCGAGGACCACCAGCGGGATGTAGACGGCGAGCACGATCCGCGGGTGCGCGGCGCCCGCGGTGCCGATCACCAGCAGGCCGGTCAGCTGGATCGCGGGCACCCCGATGTTGCCGCCGCCCGCGTTGAGTCCGAGCGCCCAGCCCTTCTCGCGCAGCGGGTAGAAGGCGTTGATGTTCGTCATCGAGGAGGCGAAGTTGCCGCCGCCGACGCCGGTCAGCGCGGCGACCACCATCAAGGTGGTGTACGACGCGCCCGGCTTCATCACGAAGGCGGCGGTGACCGTGGGGACCAGCAGCAGCAGCGCGCTGACGATCGTCCAGTTCCGGCCGCCGAATTTCGCCACCGCGAAGGTGTACGGCACCCGCATCACGCCGCCGACCAGCGTCGGCATCGCCACCAGGAAGAATTTGCCCGCCGGGTCGACCCCGTACTCCGGCCCCATGAACAGCACCATCACCGACCACAGGCTCCAGATGGAGAAGCCGATGTGCTCGGACAGCACCGAGAAGACCAGATTGCGCCGCGCGACCTGTTTTCCGCCGCCCTCCTCCCAGAACCGCTCGTCCTCCGGGTCCCACTCCTCGATCCACCGACCCGCCCAGCGACCCGCCGACCCACTCATGCCGCGCCTCCCACCGTCGTCGCCCCTTGGCCTTCGGCCCGACCCTAGGAACGCCGCGTTACCTCCCCGTGGCCCGAGGTGACGGAAGCGCAACCATGCACTCACCCGGGGCGGGGGCGGGGTGTGAGCGCGCGCCCTGCCGGGCGGAAGGATCCGTCGTACGGGGCGCGGGCCGGTGCCGTTTCCGTCAGAGCCAGCCGCGGCGGGCGGCCTGCCAGGCGAGCTGGGTACGGGTGGTGGCGCCGGCCAGTTCCATCATGTGGTGGACGCGGCGCTGGAGGGTGCGGCGGCTGAGGTTCATCTGGGTGGCGATGGCCTTGTCGGCGACGCCCGCGACCAGCAGGGACAGCAGGCGGCGGTCGGTGGCGGACAGCGGGTCGGCGGGGCCGACGCCGGAGGTGCCGGTGACCGTGCCGGAGGCGGTGACGTGCAGCGGCACGGCGTCCTCCCAGTAGCGCTCGAAGAGCGCGATCAGCGCGTCGAGCAGGCTGCTGTCGCGGACCAGCGCGGTGGACGGCTCGTCCGGGCTGCCGTGCGGCCCGCCCGGTACCAGCGGGAAGATCGCCACCGACCGGTCGGCGACCGCGAGCCGCAGCGGCAGGTGCGGGACGGCGCGGGCGAGTTCGCCCTTGCGGACGGCCGCCGCGATGTTGCCGACGGCGCCCTCGTCGTCGAAGAAGTCCCGTTCGTAGAGCACCCGGTAACGCACCCCGCGGGCGAGCGCGTCGAATTCGGCGGTGTTGCTGCCCGAGGGCATCGCCACGTACTGCGCCTTGCAGAACCACAGCATCTCGTCGCGCGCCCGGTCCTGGATCTGCCGCAGCCGCTGCCGCAGCGCCTCCGCCCCGGTGATGACCTCGATCAGCAGGCCCGCGTCACGGCGGCGGGCCGCGGCCCGGTAGGTCTCCAGCAGGTCCGTCGCCGCCGACCGCGCCAGGTCGAGCGCGTCGGCGCGGTGCTTGAGCTGCGGCAGCAGCGCCACGTCCGGCGGGTGCGCGCGGTAACGCGGCGGCCGCCCGTCGGAGGGGCTGGCCATCGCCTTGGCCGCGAGCGCGGCGAGCGCCGCCGCCGCGTCCTCCTGGCTGAGGCCCGAGTGCTCGGCGATCTCCTGCGCCGAGGCGCTGTCCCTCGTCACCAGCAGCCGGTACGCGGTTTCCTCGGCATCGGTGATCCCGGCGGCCTCCAGCGCCATGGCACCCTCCTCGCAGGCCGGCGGCGAAGTGAGGGGCCACCGTACTACGAGCGCAGAGGCCGGTTCCGGGGCAGGCCCGGGGGCCGCGGCCGGGCCGCGGGGCCGGCTCGGGGCACCCGGCGGGGTGTTCCGGGTACGGGCCGGGGCGGGCAGGCACCCCACTGGCCCGCCCGCCCCGGCGGCGGTGCGGTCGGCGGGCGGGCGCGCCGGTGGCACGCGCCGGTCCGCCGACCGCCGTTCACATCCCCCTCACCCCCGCCACAGGTAGGCGCGCGTCACGGTCTGCCGGACGCGGTCGCCCGCGGCGTCGCGGGCGGTGACCCGCAGCGTCACGTACGCGTCGCCCTTGCCGTGGCCGGACCTGGTGAGCCGGGCGTCGAAGGTGTTGTGACCGCGGGAGTCGACGCGGGCCGTGCTCCAGGTGCGCCCGTCGTCGTACGACGCCTGCACCTCGACCTCGACGCCCTTGGGCACGGCCGCCCCGTCCTGGGCGCGGACCGTCAGGCCGACAGTGTGCGAGCGGCCGGCGCGTACCGCGTTCCGGGCGTCGACCGGGACCGCGTAGTCGACCTGGAGCAGCGGCAGGAGCGCCGCCTGAGCGGTGCTGCCGGACCGGAACCACCACGAGGTGCTGGTGCCGGTCGCGTACTCCCACTCCGGGGAGACCCGCGACGTCGTCACGTCCAGGCGGAAGTCGGCGCTGCCCGGGGCGACTTCGACGTCGGTCCACGGGGAGTCGGCGGTGCCGACCAGCGTGCCGTTCCTGAAGAGCGCCGCCGAGGCGGAGTCGCCGTCCGGCGGATCACCTTGCGCGGCAAGGGAGTTGCCCGCAGTGTCGGCGGCTCCGCCGAATCCGCCGAAGCCGCCATCGGTCGCGGCCCGCGCCCAGTGCCCGTCCCCGGAGTCGGTGAACTCCGGTATCCGCAGGTCGAGTACGTCGCCGACCCGTACGCTCGGGGTCCGGGTGCCGCGCGGGATCGACGGCCGGACCACGGCCTGCTGCCACGCCTCGGCGGGCTGCCGGCCCGGCCGGTAGACGGTCGCGGGGCCCACCATCCCGGCCTTGAGCGGTACGTCGATGTCGAAGGTCGTCTCCTGGTTGACCCGGTGCTGCCACAGCGTGCCGTCGGTGCTGAGGTATTCGGTACGGGTCAGACCCGTCGGCACGTTCCTGGTCTCCTCCCAGGCCACGCCCTGGTACGGCCGCCACGCGAAGCGCTGCTCGCTCGCCCACGGCGTGCCGCCGTTCTCGGCGTAAGTGCTGGGAATCACCGCGCTGTTGGCGTTCGAGACGGTGTACACGACGTGCCGCGGAATCCGCCGCGCGGACGTCTGCACGACGTCGTAGAAGTACGGGCTGACGACCGTCCCGCCGAACCGCACGGTGACCCGCTTCTTCGCGATCCTCCCCAGCAGCGCGTCCCCTTCCGCCTTCCCGACCCGTACGGTCGGGATCGCGTTGCGCTCGCCGGTCGGATACCAGCGGGTCCAGCCGAAGTCGGAGAAGTGCACGATCAGCAGCGCGCGCACCCCGGCCTTCGCGGCCAGCGCCGCCAAGTCCCTCTCCCCTTCGCCGGTTTCATTGCGGACCACGGCCAGCTTGCCGCGCGCCCTGCTGAAGTCGGGCTGCTGGAGGCTGCCCGCGTCGACCGCCGTCAGATCCGCGCCCCGGTCGCCGAACGCCGGCGAGTACGAGGTGTAGTAGCCGGTCAGATCGATACCGGTGCCCGGCGCCCGCATGGTGAGCTGCGGCGCGGCGAGCTGCCAGCGCGAGCTGAACTCGAAGTCCCCGTCGGTGACTCGGTCCGTCGGGCTGACGTAGAGCTTGCTGAGCGTGCCGGTGAAGAACTGCTCGGCCTCCAGCATGCTGCGGCCGTCGATGCTGCGGTACGTCTGGTAGTACGGCACACCGCTCTGCTGGGCGGGCCGTGGCGTACGGATCTCGACCGGGGTGGTCCTGCGGGCGTCCACGGTCACGGCCGTGTCCTTGGTGAGCTTGACCTCCGGCAGGACGACCAGCCGCTCCTCGACGCCCTTGGGCGTCATCTCCTGGAAGGACGCCCGGACTTGGTACGTGCCCTCCTCCAGGTCGGCGGCCGAGACGCCGTCGCCGGTGCCGAGCGGGTAGAGCAGCCCGTTCGCCCCGAAGACGCTCAACGCGGGCTGGGCGAGGGCGCCGTGCGCGTCGTACGCGGTGACCGTCAGGGTGTGCACCGGGCCGTGGGCGACGAGGGCGAGCGTGGTGTGCACCGCCGCGCGGCCGTGCGGTGTCGCGGTGAGATAGCCGTAGTAGGAGCCGTGCTCGACCTTCGACGGGTCGACGGTGAGCGGGAGTCGGGAGGTCCCACCGGCCGGGACGGTGACGGCGCTTGCGTCACCGTCGTCGCCGAGGCGTACCGCTCCGGTGCCCGGCTCCCGGCCGCCGGGGGTCGCGAGCGTCATGGCGAGCGCGAGGGTGACGGGCGCGTCCGAGGTGTTGGTGTACGTGATGGTGTGCGTCGCCGCCGGGTCGCCCTCGTGGACGTCGCCGAGGAAGACGGTGCCGGTGGCCGTGACGGGGCCGAGCGCGGCCGCCGACACGTCGATCCGGCCGCCGCCCTGGTCGGTCACGGCCTGCCCGTCCACGGTGTGCGCGGTGCTGATCAGCGCGTCCTTGAGCTGCCGCGCCGTCCAGCCCGGGTGCCGCTGCGCCAGCAGCGCCGCCGCGCCCGCCACGTGCGGGGTGGCCATCGACGTACCGGACAGCGTCACGTAGTACGGGTCGACCGGGTCGCCCAGTGTGGTGCCGGCCGCGCGGGCCGCGACGATGTCCACGCCCGGCGCGGTCACATCGGGCTTGACGGCGCCGTCACCGGGGCGCGGGCCCCGGCTGGAGAAGTCGGCGAGCGCGTCGTGGCTGTCGACCGCGCCCACGGTCAGCGCGTCGTCCGCGACACCGGGGATGCCCACGGACTGCGGCCCGCTCTGCCCGTTGTTGCCCGCCGCCACGACGAACAGCGTGCCGCTGGCCTCGCTGATCTCGTTCAGCGCCAGGCTCATCGGGTCGGTGCCGTCGCTCTCGTCGTCGGCGCCCAGGCTCATGTTGACGACCTTGGCGCCCTGGTCCGCGGCCCACTGCATGCCCGCGATGACCTGCGAGTCCGAGCCGTAGCCGTCGTCCCCGAGCACCTTGCCGACCAGCAGGTCCGCCGCGTCGGCAACCCCCCGGCGCGCACCGCCCGAGGCCGCTCCCGTACCGCCGATGATCGACGCCACGTGCGTACCGTGCCCGAAGTGGTCGCCCGTGCCGGTCGGGCTCGCGGTGAAGTCCTCGGCCTTCGCGATCCGGCCCTTGAGGTCCGGGTGCGTCCCGTCGACGCCGGTGTCCAGCACCGCGACCTTGACGCCGTCGCCCTCGTAGCCGGCCTGCCACAGCGGCGGGGCGCCGATCTGGTCCATGCTCGTGGGGTCGGCCGCTGCCTTCACGCGGGCGTCGAGCCAGATCTTCGGAGCGGCATTCGCCGCCTCGATCCGGGGCTTCGCCGGGTCGGGCACCAACTGCTGCCAGAAGTCGCCGAGTTCGGCGTCCGGGACGCTCAACGAGCGGGCGTCGATGCTGTTCAGCTCGTGGGTGGGGGTGGCGGTGTCGGCGTACGCGGTGAGCCGGTCCACGGCGGCGTCCTTCGCCGTCCCCGCCTTCCCGGTTTTCCCGGCCTTCCCGGCCTTCCCCGCTCCCTGGCCGACGATCAGCGGGAGCGACGCCCGGTGGGCCTCGTCGTACTGCTGCGCCACCAGCCCGGTGACGTCGAACAGCCGCCGGTCCAGCGTCCCGGCCCGCACCAGCGGGTCCGCGTCGGACGGCAGTACGGTGAGCCGCCCGTCCGCCTCCGAGGTGTGGAACACCACCCCTTCCCGCCCGGCCCCCGGCCGCACCGACGCCGTGTGCCGCCCGTCCTGCGCCGTCGTGACCGTCACCCGGTCGCCGGTGATCAGCCGTACGGTGGCGCTCGTCCCGGCATCTGTCCCCGCGCCTGTTCCCGCACTGCTCATGACAGCGTTGTCGGCCGCGTTGTCAGTACCGCCCGAGGCGCCCTGAGCGGCGGTGGCCACTGTCGGTAACGTCACGGATGCGGCCAGCATCAGCCCTGTCGACACGACCGCCGCGACGCTGGTTCGTCTCATCGGTCCAGCCCCTTTCCATGCATGTGCACGCGATGCTGGAAAGAATCCGGCCGCCCCGCCTCACCTGTCACCGGTTTCCCGTGGCACGCATGCGACGTGACGCAACGGCGCCACGCGCGAACGGCGGGGCGGCGCCCCGGGAGGAATGCGCTGGCACCGCTCGGCGTTGGTCCCGTACGATGGAGTCAGCAACCACCCCCGGGTGGTGCACCTTGAAAAAACAACATGGGGATGATCGGTTTCGACTGGGGATGTCGAAGCAGGGGAAGCGAGCCGAGGAAGCGGCAATGATCTCGTTAACCATATGTCGCAACCAATAATCGCCAACACCAAGCGCGATTCCTTCGCCCTCGCTGCCTAAGTAGCGACTTGCGAAGTGTCAGCCCGGGGGTGATCCCGACCCGGATCCTGGCATCATCAAGGGATCTAAACTTCTCAGGCCGGTCACGGGCCTGAGAAGGAAATCAAACAGTGACTGAGCCCGTCGGCGGCTTGTCCGCGTGACTGCCGGGGCCGAGAAAAGCACAGCGGACTGCGCTCGGAGAAGCCCTGTTTCCGCACCACAGGACGCGGGTTCGATTCCCGCCATCTCCACCAACGCAGCTTTACTCGAACCCTCATCCGTGAGGGAGACAGCGAGTAGGTCTGCACTGGTCAACCCCAGACGTACGGCGTCTTCCGCAAGGAAGGCGCCGTTTCGTCTTTCTAGGACCTTGTCAGCCTCAGCGCTCAGACTCACCCCTCGTTCTGCCTCGATGAGGGGTGCGAACGGCTCGGCCAACTCGTGGCCGGCGACAACCGGCGCATCGTACACCGCGTCGAGGTACAGCCGCGTGAACACGGCCCGGTTGAGCACCTTGCGCCCGTTAGACGATTCGTGCGGCCAGGGTGATGCTCTGAGCAGCCTCATGGAGGTTGGGACTAGGCCGTTTCTTTCGGATCATCTGGCTGACCAGATGAAGATGGCGGCGAGGTGGAGTCCGGCGAGGTAGATGGTGGCGGTCTTGTCGTAGCGGGTGGCCAGGCCGCGCCATTGCTTGAGTTTGTTGATGCACCGTTCGACGGTGTTGCGCTGCTTGTAGGCGTTGCGGTCGAAGGCCGGTGGACGGCCCCCGAGCCGGCCGCGCCGCTTGCGGTTGGCGGCTTGGTCCGCCGGCTGCGGGATCACCGCCCGGATTTTCCGCTGCCGCAGATGGGATCGGATCGCGCGGGACGAATATGCCTTGTCGGCCAGGATCACGTCCGGTGTCGTCCTGGGGCGGCCGGTCGGTCTGGGCA